>NZ_JAMGSQ010000001.1:0-5158939 GCF_023516815.1 Kosakonia sp. R1.Fl
TCAGCGGTGAGCCCTCTTCCATCCACACAGATTGATAGAGTTTAGCGACGCGGGGAGAACGAATGGGCAGGATCACACCGCGAAGTAGCGGCCACCACAGCAAGCGCGGCGTATCGACAACGCGTTTATCACTTAAAAATTGCCGCAAATAGCGTTTCACCGCTTCGGGGGTCGGGGCATCGGGAGTGCCCAGATTGGCAAGCAGGATGCCGGTTTTCGCCTGACTCATTCACGCCTCTTAACCTTTTGAATGGTTGGTAATTGTAGCGTAAAAGCGGTTAAACGGAACCCATTGCTGCGATAGGTAAGATGAGAAAAATTCTCACCCGGAGACTCCGGGTGAGCGGGCGCAATTAGCCGAGGATTTTTTCCAGCTCTGCGCGTACATCAGCAACGGCTTTGGTACCGTCAACTTTAGCGTATTGGGTGTTACCCGCCTGCGCTTCTTTCTGGTAGTAGCCGATCAGCGGCGCGGTCATCTGATGGTATTCCACCAGGCGTTTACGCACGGTCTCTTCCTGATCGTCTTTACGCGTGGTCAGCTCTTCGCCGGTCACGTCATCTTTGCCTTCCACTTTCGGCGGGTTGAATTTGATGTGGTAAACGCGACCGGAAGCAGCGTGAACGCGGCGGCCGATAATGCGATCGACGATCAGCTCGTCCGGTACGTCGAACTCAAGCACGAAATCGACTTTGATCCCGGCTTCTTTCATCGCGTCCGCTTGCGGAATGGTGCGCGGGAAACCGTCCAGCAGGAAACCGTTGCGGCAATCTTCCTGGGCAATACGCTCTTTCACCAGCGCGATTACCAGCTCGTCAGTGACCAGCTTGCCCGCGTCCATGATGTCTTTTGCCTGTTTGCCCAGTTCGCTGCCAGATTTAACAGCGGCGCGCAGCATGTCACCGGTAGAGATTTGCGGAATACCGTATTTCTCCATGATGAACTGAGCCTGAGTTCCTTTACCCGCGCCCGGAGCGCCAAGCAGAATAATACGCATTGCGAAAATCCCCTCAAATGTTGGTTCAATTTTTCAAAAAGCGCTAAAAGATAACACCAGAACGACCGGCGCTCAAGGAAGCGGGATCGGCTGAAACGGTTAATGATACGTTTTCTTAAGGTGTGTGCGAGTCAGAGAGGAAAGTGCCCGGTAACATCGGAGGGAACCAGGAGGCGGGGGGTGAAGATAATAAAGGGAGGCCTGAGGCCTCCCTGATCGACAAGTTTCTGCTTATGAAACCAGCAACTGGTTCATGCGGCGAATAAACTGGTTCGGATCTTCCAGCGTACCGCGTTCGGCGAACAGCGCCTGATCCAGCAGTAACTCGACCCATTCTTTAAACTGGGTTTCGTCTTGTGTATCAGCCGCGCGTTTCACCAGGGCGTGATCCGGGTTGAGCTCGAAAATATATTTCACTTCCGGTGCATTCTGACCCGCCGCGGCGAACAGTTTCGCCATCTGGGTGCTCATCTCGTCAGCATCGGTCACCACCACGGCTGGCGTATCGGTCAGACGGTGAGTCAGGCGCACTTCTTTCACGCGCTCACCGAGCAGTGTTTTAACGCGCTCAACGAACGGCTCCAGCGCTTTTTCAGCTTCTTTTGTGCTTTCATCCACTTCGTCTGCCAGTTTATCCAGCGAAGCGTCGGCTTTGGCAACTGACTGGAACGGCTTGCCGTCGAACTCGGTCAGGTAGCTCATCATCCACTCGTCGATGCGATCGGAAAGCAACAGCACTTCGATGCCTTTCTTACGCAGCAGCTCCAGATGCGGGCTGCTCTTCGCCGCAGCGTAGCTGTCGGCGGTGATGAAATAGATTTTTTCCTGCCCTTCTTTCATGCGCGACACATACTCTTCCAGCGACACAGTTTGTGCGGAAGAGTCGTTGTGCGTGGAGGCAAAGCGCAGCAGTTTGGCGATGGTTTCCAGGTTCGCGTGATCTTCGCCCGTGCCCTCTTTCAGTACCAGGCCAAACTGTTGCCAGAAGGTCTGGTATTTTTCCGCGTCATCTTTCGCCAGTTTTTCCAGCATTTGCAGTACGCGTTTGGTCAGCGCGGTGCGCAGGCTGCGCGTCACGCTGCTGTCTTGTAAGATTTCACGGGAAACGTTGAGCGGCAGGTCGTTGGAATCGACCAGGCCACGCACAAAGCGCAGGTAGTTCGGCATGAACTGTTCGGCTTCATCCATGATAAACACGCGTTGAACGTAGAGTTTCAGGCCGTGTTTATGATCGCGGTTCCACATATCCCACGGGGCCTGCGACGGAATGTAAAGCAGGCTGGTGTACTCCTGTTTACCTTCCACACGGTTGTGGCTCCAGATCAGCGGATCGGTAAAGTCGTGGGAGATATGTTTGTAGAACTCGTTGTATTCGTCGTCTTTGATTTCCGCTTTGTTACGCGTCCACAGGGCCTGCGCTTTATTGATCTTCTCCCAGGAAACCACGGTTTCGCCGTCTTTCTCTTCCTGTTTTTCGATCTCTACCGGCAGCGCAATATGGTCGGAATACTTGCTGATGATCGAGCGAACACGCCAGTCGTTGAGGAAATCATCCTCCCCTTCACGCAGATGCAGCGTGATTTCGGTGCCGCGATCGGCTTTGGTGATATCGGCAACGGTGTATTCACCCGCACCTTCGGATTCCCAGAACACGCCGTTTTCAGCGCTTTCACCCGCCGCGCGGGTGCGCACGGTCACTTTATCGGCAACGATAAATGCCGAATAGAAACCGACGCCGAACTGACCAATCAGCTGGCTGTCTTTCGCCTGATCGGAACCCATTGATTCCAGAAACGCCTTGGTGCCCGATTTTGCAATCGTCCCCAGGTGGTCGATCACTTCATCACGCGTCATACCAATGCCGTTATCGGCAATGGTTAGCGTACGGTTCTCTTTATCAAAGGAGACGCGCACGTGCAGATCGCCATCACCTTCGTACAGTTCCGGTTTGGACAGCGCGCGGAAACGCAGTTTGTCCGCCGCATCCGAGGCGTTGGAGATAAGCTCACGCAGGAAGATTTCTTTGTTCGAATAAAGAGAATGGATCATCAAGTGCAGAAGCTGTTTCACTTCAGACTGAAAACCGCGAGTTTCTTGTCCTTTCATTGGGAAAACCTCAACAATGCCATTTACAAGGTAAAAATGCGTTGAGGGAGAAGTGGGGATATTGGCGGGAATTTTCAAGCGGAGGCAAAAATTTCTGCCTCCGTTTGGTTAAAAACGAATCTTGTGGCGGCCGGCCAGCGAGTGCGACAGCGTCGTCCCGTCAACCATTTCCAGTTCGCCGCCCACCGGCACGCCGTGGGCGATACGGCTGGCTTCCACACCATACTGCGCGCAAAGCTCAGCAATATAGTTAGCGGTCGCTTCGCCTTCCACCGTCGGGTTGGTGGCGAGGATCAGCTCCTGGATTTTCTCGGACGCCAGACGCTGTTCCAGCCGGTCAAGGCCAATGTCGTCCGGGCCGATACCGTCGAGCGGTGACAGATGCCCCATCAGCACAAAGTAACGACCGGAAAACTGCCCGGTCTGCTCAATGGCGTAGATATCTGCCGGACTTTCCACCACACAGATTTGACCGTTTTCCTGGCGGCGCGGGTTGCTGCATATGTTGCAGACTTCCTGCTCGGTGAATGTGCGGCAATCGGCGCAGTGGCCGATTTCCGACATTGCCCGAGTGAGCGCCTGTGCCAGCCGCATGCCGCCGCTGCGATCGCGCTGCAACAGCGTAAACGCCATACGCTGCGCCGACTTCGGGCCAACGCCCGGCAGGCAGCGCAGTGCTTCCATAAGCTGCGTTAACAGCGGGCTGGTCTGCATCAGAACGGCATCTTAAAGCCTGGCGGCAGCGACATACCGGAAGAGACGGAGGCCATTTTCTCTTTCTGCGTTTCGTCAATGCGGCGAGCGGCATCGTTAAAAGCAGCGGCAACCAGATCTTCCAGCATCTCTTTGTCGTCTTCCAGCAGGCTCGGATCGATCTCCACGCGACGGCAGTTATGCGCGCCGTTGATGGTCACTTTCACCAGACCCGCGCCCGATTCGCCGGTCACTTCCAGCTGCGCGATCTCTTCCTGCATTTTCTGCATTTTTTCTTGCATCTGCTGGGCCTGCTTCATCAGGTTACCCAGACCGCCTTTTCCAAACATAGGCTTCTCTCTTTAGCTGTGGTGACTAACCAGAGTGATAAGTCACATTCAGGGTTGAAAACGGGTAGCCGCAGCTGCCCGTCAAAGGGGGCGGATACTCTCCTCGTCCAGATCCGCATCGAAAAAGCGTTGCAGCGTCTGTATGTTGCTATCCGCAATGATCGACTCGCGCGCCTGCGCAAGTTTTTCCTCATAGATTGCCTGGCGCCACTCCAGCGGCGTACGCACTGCCGGATTATCATCTTCAATGATAGTCAGTTCAACCGCCGCGCCATGTAATTCACTCAGCGCCTCGCCCAGCGTTTTCAACGCGCCCTGCGAGTTTAGATGGCGCTGAGAACTACGCAAATGCAGGCATATCCGTTCGCCGTCCTGCTCTTTCCAGGCGTTCAGCGCAACCTGCTCGACCAGTTTCGGCAATTTGAGCTGGCTGACTTCTTTCGCCCAGGCGTCGCGTTCTATCGCTTCTTCCGCCAGTTTTTTCGCCAGCTCTGGCGTTTTTTCATGCTCGAGCGCTTTTTTCAACGCTTTTGGTGTAGCGACAACTTCTTTTACCGTTTCCACGACCGTTGTCGCTTTCCAGCGGTAGGCTTCTTTTTTGGCCGGAGCCTGTTCGAGCGCCGACGGAGCCGGACGCGATTGCACGCGCTCGGTCACCGAAGCCAGTCGTTCCAGCGCGGCGTTACTCACCGGCCGCGCGCGGGTTGCGGCTGCCGGTTCACTCTTTTTTGCTTTGTCGGCTCCCTGCGCGCGTTGCAGTTGTCTGCGCGCCGCCAGCACCTGGCTGGTCGCGTCGGGCATCGGTACATCTTGCGGCGGCGGCATCTGCGAAGGCATTTGCGGTGCGACAGCAACCTGCTGCGGCGAGACTACCGCCGTGGGTGCCACGGGAGCAAAAGAGTGTTGTGGAGCTTCCGGCGCGGCCAGCGGCATACGCGGGTGGAAAGCCAGCGCGCGCAGCAGCGTCATCTCGACGCCCATACGCCTGTCCGGCGCAAACGGCAGCTCTTTGCGGCCAATCAGCAACGTCTGGTAATAGAGCTGCACATCGGCGGGCGGTACCGTACGGGCCAGCTCACGCAGACGGTGTTCAACCGGCGCCATATCGCTGCCAAGCGCCGAAGGAGTAAGCTGAACCATCGCGATACGGTGCAATAACGTTTGCATTTCCAGCAGCAACGCATCCCACTCAACGCCTCGCGAGGCCGCATCGTTCACCAGCGCCATTGCACGTTCGCCATTGGCGGCGACGACCGCTTCAACCAGCGAAAGCGCCTGGTCGTCATTCAGCGTGCCGAGCATTGAACTAACCACTTCAGCGGAAAGCTGGCCATTGCCGCTGGCTATCGCCTGGTCGGTCAGACTCAACGCATCACGCAGGCTGCCGTCAGCGGCGCGCGCCAGCAGTTGCAGCGCGCGGGGTTCGTGTTCGATCTTCTCGTCGTCGAGAATATGTTCGAGCTGGTTACGGATCTGGTCGACATCCAGCGCTTTAAGATGGAACTGCAGGCAACGAGAGAGAATGGTCACCGGCAGTTTTTGCGGGTCGGTGGTCGCCAGCAGGAATTTGACATGTTCGGGCGGCTCTTCCAGCGTCTTTAACAGCGCGTTAAAGCTGTGACGCGAGAGCATATGCACTTCATCAATAAGATAAACTTTGAAACGCCCACGCGCCGGTGCGTACTGTACGTTGTCCAGCAGATCGCGCGTGTCTTCCACTTTGGTGCGCGAGGCGGCGTCAATTTCTATTAAATCAACAAAGCGGCCCTGCTCGATTTCGCGGCAGTTATCACAGACACCGCACGGTGTGGCGGTGATGCCGGTTTCGCAGTTAAGCCCCTTCGCCAGCAAGCGGGCAATAGAGGTTTTTCCGACACCACGGGTGCCAGAAAACAGATACGCATGATGGATGCGTCCTGAGGATAAGCCGTTCGCCAGTGCGGTCAGCACATGCTCCTGGCCGACGACGTCAGCAAAAGTTTGTGGTCGCCATTTTCGGGCTAAGACCTGATAACTCATTGGCAGGCTCTGAAACGCTGGAAGGTGGATTTACGAAGGGATAATGCTAACACAGCCATGCTGTGAATACACTCCATCCCTCAGGCGTGAGGAATGGAGGTAATTGGCGTACACAGCGCGATTAATGCCCCGGGAACGGCACCAGGCTGTAGCTGTTAATGCCCTGTTTTTGCAGGCGCTGTTCGCCGCCAAGGTCGAACAAATTAATGATGAATGCGGCATCGGTCACTTCTCCACCCAGACGGCGAATCAGTTTTACCGTCGCCTCAATGGTGCCGCCGGTTGCCAGCAGATCGTCCACCACCAGCACTTTATCGCCAGGCTGGATCGCATCAACGTGGATCTCTAACTGATCGGTGCCATACTCCAGCTCATAGCTTTCGGCGATGGTTTCGCGCGGCAGTTTACGCGGTTTACGCACCGGAACAAAACCGACGCCCAGACCGAGTGCAACCGGCGCGCCAAACAGGAAGCCGCGCGCTTCGGTACCGACAACTTTGGTGATCCCGGCGTTTTTATAACGCTCAACCAGCAGTTCAATGCTGAGAGCGTACGCTTTCGGGTCTTCCAGCAAACTGGTGACATCACGGAACAGGATGCCCGGTTTCGGGTAATCCTGAATGCTTTTGATGCTGTTTTTAAGAAATTCAAGCTGCTGCGCAGTCGCTGTCATGGATTTTTTGCCTGATAGAAACGGTATTACTCACGGTACGCGCGTTGAAGGCTTGATGTAACCACTGATTAACATTTAATCAGCCGCACCCGTGCTCGAAAACGCTCGAATTTACTGGCAGTCCGCCACAATTGCAACTGCCTTCGCTGCGCTTTATGGTTTTTGTTGCTTTGCGTCAATCACCGGAATGCGCCACATAAATAAAAGCAGACAGGCCAGGATGAACAGCAACAGAATTCGAACCCATAGCATCTTCACGAAATACAATGAAATGGCGAACGTAACCAGGATGAGCGCAATCGCGCGCGGCTTCGCGCCCGGCGGCATCGCGCGGTACTGCTGCCAGTGGCGCAGGTAGCCGCCAAACCAGGAACGGTAGAGCAACCACTGGTGAAAACGCGGCGAAGAGCGGGCGAAGCACCATGCCGCCAGCAATATAAAAGGAGTGGTTGGGAGCAGCGGCAACACCACGCCGAGCGTACCAAGGGCTACCGCCAACCAGCCTATGATGATTAAAATAGTGCGTTGCATAATGCGAATCGTTATCAGGATGAGCGGCTAATGTAGCACAGTCAGGATGATTTACAGGGGGAAGACGCGTGAAAAGCGCCGTGCTTTTACAGAGGCTGGAACAACAACTCGCGACGCTACGCCAGCAGGTCGCACCGCTGGCGCATCACGCCACGGTTAGCGCCCGTTTTGACAGGCATCTTTTTCAAACCCGCAGTACGCGGATGCAATCTTATCTTGATGAAAGTACAGCGAATATGGTGGCGTTACGCCACGCAGTTGAGCATGGGCGGGTAGAACAAGTGGTCTGGCTGGCGGAGCATTTGACCGCGCAAATCGCGGCGTTAACGCGTGAAAGTGCCGTCTGGTCGTTGCGCGAGTGGGATCACGCATCGCCGGGCATCGCACGCTGGCAACGCAGACGCCTGAAGCATCAGGAGTATGAGCGTCGGCTGCTGGCAATGAAACAAGAACGCGAACAGCGTTTGCGCTCGGTCACGACGCTTGTTGAACAGCAACAGTTGCAGAAGGAAGTTGAAGCGTTTGCCGGCAGGCTCACCCGTTGCCGCCATGCGCTGGAGAAGATCGAAGGCGTGCTGACGCGCTTAACCCGTTAACCCAGGAGAGAGAATGTCACTGGAAAATGCCCCGGATGAGGTCAAGCTGGCGGTGGATTTGATTATGTTGCTGGAGCAGCATGATATTGCGCCTGAGCTGGTGCTGAAGGCGCTGGAGATTGTTAAAAAAGATTTTGAAAACAAACAACTGTCAGCCCCTCTCCCGTAAGAGAGGGGCCACGTTTTTTACTGTGCGACCGACGGTGTCGGATCGTCACCTTTTAGCTCACGCTTCACTTCGGTCAGCTCATCACCTTTATCATTACGCAGATGCACTTCCAGCTGGTTGAAGGCGATATCAATATTATTCTCGCGACACAGTTTATCGATGGTGCGGTTGAGCTCATCCACCGTATAGCTGCGATCGCGTAGTTCACGCACATACAGACGCAGCTCGTGATCCAGCGTACTGGCACCAAAAGTAGTGAAGAAGACGGACGGTTCCGGATCGTGCATCACTTTTGGATGCTCCATCGCCGCTTTCAGCAACACTTTTTTCACCTTGTCGAGGTCTGAACCATACGCCACGCCAATGCGGATCACCACGCGGGTAATGGTATCGGACAACGACCAGTTAATCAGACGCTCAGTGACGAACGCTTTGTTCGGGATGATGACCTCTTTGCGGTCAAAATCGGTAATGGTGGTGGCACGGATACGGATTTTGCTGACCGTACCGGAGAATGTACCAATTGTTACCGTATCGCCTATGCGAACCGGGCGTTCAAACAGAATAATCAGGCCGGAAACAAAGTTACCGAAAATTTCCTGTAAGCCGAACCCGAGACCAACCGACAACGCGGCTGCCAGCCATTGCAGTTTATCCCATGAGACGCCAAGCGAGCCGAACACGGTTAACGCGCCAACGGCAATAATGACGTAATTAAGGATAGTAGTGACGGCATAAGACGAGCCCTGGCGCATATTCAGCCGCGAGAGGATTAGCACTTCAAGTAAGCCCGGTAAGTTGCGGATTAACGCCCATGCCACCACAAAGACAATCACCGCAAACAGCAAGCTGCCAAGCGTCACGCTTTTCGTCACCGCCGCACCGGCTTCAGTGCCGTTGTAATGCCACAAGGTGATACTGTCGAGATAGGCGAAAACGGTGATCAAATCAGACCAAATCGCCCAGAACACCACGCCAAACAGCGCGACCATCACCAACATCGTGATACGCAATGTTTGCTGGTTAACCTGCTCCAGCGCAATGGTCGGTTCTTCTTGCGGCTCAGCCCCTTCCGCGCCCTCTTTCACCATATTCTGCCGACGCGCCAGCGCACGACGATACGCAATACGGCGTGCCGCTACGCTTAAGCCTCGCAGCACCGTCTGGTAAAGCAGGTTCCAGATAATGACCAGGTAAACCGTTTCAATCCAGCGCCCGGAGAGGCGCAGCGTGGTGTAGAAATAACCCGTCGCCGTCAGCACCATTAAGGCAATGGGTACAATCGCCAGCACGGTAACTGTCACCAGACGCATGCTGTGCGACTCTTTATCACGCCAGCTTTCGCGGAACATCGGCCACACCAGCGCGGTGATCACCAACAAGTTGATCAGAATGACAAACTGCCCGATCACATCATCCATCAGATGCAGCGGAGAAAGTTCTGATACCACCGACCAGAAGTGCAGCGGCAATAATGCCAGGCTGATACGCACAATCTGCCGACGCCAGTGGCTGGTAAGCTGGGCGGGCATATTAAAGTGGCTGACCGCAACGCCGTCTTTTTCCAGCACTTTCCAGCACAGGCCAAATACCAGCCAGAACAGCGCCAGTTTTTTACTGAATGCCCACAGCAGCTCGCTAATGTTTAACTGCATGGTTAGCAGGATCAGGCCGACTGCCAGGATCAGCAAACAGACCGGCAAGGCACGAATCAGATCGATAAAAATCGCTTTCGGGGTATGTAACTGGCTGTCGCTACGCAGTTGTCCGACCTGGGCGGCGAGTTTCGCCTGGTAGCTTTTCAGCCAGCGCAAACGCCAGCGAATCACCCCGGCAATCAGTAATAATGGCAAACCGGCCAGAAAGGCAATGGCCACCGCTGGCCAGGCTTTTTCCCAGTTAACGGTGATTTTGGTGCTTTTAACCTGGTCGCGTAGCGCTTTCGGGAAAGATTTGAACCACTCCCAGTCCATCGGCTTATTACTGTTCACCCAGAAGATTTGCTGGGTCAGGATCTCTTGCAAGCTTTTCGACACACTCATCAATTGCTGCTGATTCACCTGCAAGTTGATGGCCATCATAAGCTGGTTGCCAAGCTGCTTGTTCAGTTGATCGAGCAGTTCGCGGCGCATATCCACCACTTGCAACAGCGCGTCATGGACTTCGTCGTTAACCTCGGCCTGGTGCCCCTCTTCCAGCTTGGCGACAAAGTTATCGCTCTGGAACAGGGCATCGCGCTGCTGGTTAATGTCGAACTGCTCAAGACGCAGATCCGCAATGCGGTTGGTCATATCTTCCAGTTCATCCGCCGACGGTAAGGTCTGCTGTTGCTGGTAGAGAATACGCGACAACAGTAAGCTGCCTTTCAATACGGAAATCTGTTCTTTTATATTGCGCTCAGACTGCAACGCACGATCGAGCCAGTTTTTCACCTTGATATTCTGCTGCACCAGCGCGTTACCGCTCTCTGTCGCGGCAATCAATTTCTGGCTCAGTTGATGGTTAATATCCAGCTCTTGTTTTACCAGCGGGTTCGCCTGGATGCGCGCCGTTTCGTCTGGCGTAACCGCTTCTTGCGCGGTTTTTTCGGTTAGCGTCAGGCGCTTGCTGTTTACCGCTTCCTGCAATAACTGGAGCTGGTGTTCAAGGCGGTTACTGTTCGCAGTGACGTAATCACGCTGCTTTTGCAGCGTATCTTGCAATACCGTGTTGCCTTCCAGGCTTTTGCGCAGTTGTTCGATCTGCGCATTGAGCAATGCCTGCTGTGCCTGCAACAGATTTTGCTGCGAAGGACGCAGTGCGCCTTCACCCGCCGCAGTGCCATTCAGACGGTTGCGAATTTGTTGCAGCTGCTGCGAAGCGGAATACATAGAATTCTGCACACGCTCCGGCTGAGTCTGTAATGACACCAGTTGGCTGTTGTAATTGGATAAGTCATTTTGCGCGGTTTGTAGATCTTCCAGCAGTTGTGAAACGCGAGATTCCAGCTGGCGCAGGGAGAGCGAGGCCAGCGTTTTACGCGTCTCGTCGTCGTTGTCTTTATCGTTAAGCGCGTTGAGCGCATCCGTTGCCTGGCGCAGTTTGTCTGGCGCCTGGGCAACTTTCTGTTTGAGCAGCGCGGTTTCTTGCTTGACCCGGTCAATTTTGTCGAGCGTGTCCAGCGTCTCCGTTAAATCCTGGATAACCAATTTGTCCTGCGCGGAGTGCTCTTTTTGCTTATTCAACGCGTCAAGCTGGCTTTGCACATCGGTGCGGGAAGGCAAATCGTTGGTTGTCTGCGCCCGGGCGACGTTACTCGCAAGGCAAATAATGACAAGAAACAATGCGGCGGCAAAAGCGGCGAACGTGTTTCGCGTGCGATAGTTGTGCAACATAATTTGAGCGATCGTTTTCTGTTCGGGAAGGCGGCCGGAATAGCCACGTGCGCAAGAATATCACGCTGTTATGCAACAACCTAGCGAAGTGAGAAGCCTCCAGGAGAAATCCTGGCGGCTCGTAATGTTATGCGTTAAGCGCGTGCTGCTCAGCGCGTAGCGTCGGGCAGAGCTGGCACATCTCCAGCAAGACAGAAACGTAATCACGCGCTTCTTTTTTGAGATCAAAAGATTGCGGCGCAAAGAGCCAGTTTTCCATAATTCCCGAAACATAGGCGCGTATAAGCACTGCGACGCGGCGGGTCAGTAAATTGTCCGGCAGCAATTTTGCCTGCATACATTCGCGAAGTGTAAGCTCGATTCGATCATAACTTTCCAGACACAAATTCCGCTGCGCTTCTTGCACAATTGCCATTTCGCCGACAAACTCACATTTGTGAAAAATGATCTCCATCATTAAGCGACGCCGTTCTTCAACAACTGTTGCTTCAAGGATATAAACCAATATTTCTCTTAATACAGAGAGTGGATCGCCGGGGAATTTTGCCCGATACTCAGTCTCAAGATCGCTAATACTGGACTCTGATAGCTCCCATATTTCACTAAACAAATCCGACTTGTTTTTGAAGTGCCAGTAAATCGCGCCGCGAGTCACGCCTGCCGCCTGCGCAATTTCAGCCAGCGACGTTGCAGAAACGCCATTCTGCGAAAACAGACGCATGGCGACATCAAGAATGTGCTGACGAGTCTCCAGCGCCTGTTGTTTGGTTTTTCGTGCCATATGTTGGTGAATTTACAGGAGTCAGATTTACATACATTTGTGAATGTTTGTACCATAGCACGACCATAATATAAACGCAGCAATGGGTTTTTGGGCCATTGATCCATTGATCAATTTGAAATCGGACACTCGAGGTTTACTTATGAACAAAAACAGAGGGTTAACGCCTCTGGCGGTCGTTCTGATGCTTTCGGGCAGCTTAGCGCTTACAGGATGTGACGAAAAACCTGCGCAGCAGGGAGCAGGCCAGATGCCAGAAGTTGGCGTCGTAACGGTCAAAACTGAACCTCTGCAAATCACCACAGAACTGCCGGGCAGAACCAGTGCGTACCGCATTGCGGAAGTCCGCCCGCAGGTTAGCGGCATTATTTTAAAACGCAACTTCACCGAAGGCAGTGACGTTGAAGCAGGTGTCTCGCTCTATCAGATTGATCCGGCAACTTATCAAGCGGCTTACGACAGCGCGAAAGGCGATCTTGCTAAAGCGCAAGCTGCTGCGAATATCGCGCAGATGACCGTGAATCGTTATAAAAAGCTGCTCGGCACCAAGTACATCAGCCAACAGGATTACGACACCGCGCAGGCGGATGCACAGCAGGCTAATGCGTCGGTTGTCGCCGCAAAAGCAGCGGTTGAAAGCGCGCGTATCAATCTGGCTTACACCAAAGTGACCTCGCCAATTAGCGGCCGCACCGGTACCTCGACCGTAACGGAAGGCGCGTTAGTGCAGAGTGGGCAAACGACTGCGCTGACTACCGTGCAGCAGCTTGACCCGATCTACGTTGATGTAACCCAGTCGAGCAACGACTTCCTGCGCCTGAAACAAGAGATGGCCAATGGTTCTCTGAAACAGGAAAACGGCAAAGCGAAAGTGCAACTGGTCACCAATGACGGCATTCAGTATTCGCAGACTGGTACGCTGGAGTTCTCCGGTGTGACCGTTGACCAAACCACCGGTTCTATCACGCTGCGTGCGGTGTTCCCGAACCCTGACCACACTCTGCTGCCGGGCATGTTTGTGCGCGCCAGGCTTGAAGAGGGTGTAAATCCGAACGCGATGCTGGTTCCGCAACAAGGCGTTGCCCGTACACCGCGCGGCGATGCAACGGTGATGGTTGTGGGCGAAGGTGACAAAGTTGAAATCCGTAATATCACTGCGACCCAAGCCATTGGCGACAAATGGCTCGTAACGGATGGCCTGAAAACCGGCGATCGCGTGATCATCACGGGCTTACAAAAAGTCAAACCGGGCGCACAGGTGAAAGCGCAGGAAGTGACTTCTGACAATAAAGAGCAAGCCCAGGCCGGCGGCCAGTCAGAAAAACCGAAGTCTTAACTTAAACAGGAGCCGTTAAGACATGGCTAAGTTTTTTATCGATCGCCCCATATTTGCGTGGGTTATCGCGATTATCATCATGCTGGCGGGGGCGCTTTCGATCCTCAAATTGCCGGTAGCGCAGTATCCAACGATCGCGCCACCGGCAATTCAGATCACGGCTTCCTACCCAGGTGCTGATGCGAAAACGGTGCAGGATACCGTAACGCAGGTTATCGAACAGAACATGAACGGTATCGATAACCTGCTGTATATGTCCTCTGCCAGTGATTCCTCTGGTACGGTGCAGATCACTATCACCTTCGACTCCGGTACTGATGCGGATATCGCGCAGGTTCAGGTGCAGAACAAACTGCAACTGGCGATGCCGTTGTTACCGCAAGAAGTACAGCAGCAAGGTGTTAGCGTTGAGAAATCATCCAGTAGCTTCCTGATGGTTCTCGGTATGATCAGTACTGATGGCTCAATGACGCAGGAAGATATCGCCGACTATGTGGGCGCGACCATTAAAGATCCGGTCAGCCGTACTGCGGGCGTGGGTGATGTTCAGCTGTTTGGTGCGCAGTATGCAATGCGTATCTGGATGGATCCGAACAAACTCAATAACTTCCAGCTGACGCCGGTTGACGTGATTACGGCTATTAAAGCGCAGAACGCCCAGGTAGCGGCAGGTCAGTTAGGCGGTACACCGCCGGTGAAAGGGCAGCAGTTGAACGCCTCCATCATCGCGCAGACCCGTCTGACCTCGACCGAAGAGTTTGGCAAAATCCTGCTGAAAGTGAACAGCGATGGCTCGCAGGTTCGTCTGCGTGATGTCGCGAAGATCGAACTGGGCGGCGAAAGCTACGACGTTATCGCCCGCTACAACGGTCAACCGGCAGCCGGTCTGGGGATTAAACTGGCAACCGGCGCGAACGCACTGGATACCGCCGAGGCAGTACGCGCGACTATTGCCAAACTGGAACCGTTCTTCCCGCACGGTCTGAAAGTGGTTTACCCGTACGACACCACCCCGTTCGTTAAGATCTCGATTAACGAAGTGGTGAAAACGCTGGTTGAAGCGATCGTGCTGGTGTTCCTGGTAATGTATTTGTTCCTGCAGAACTTCCGCGCAACGCTTATCCCAACCATCGCGGTGCCGGTGGTGCTGCTCGGTACTTTCGCCATCCTCGCCGCGTTTGGCTACTCGATAAACACCCTCACCATGTTTGGTATGGTGCTGGCGATAGGCCTACTCGTAGACGACGCTATCGTGGTGGTGGAAAACGTCGAGCGTGTGATGATGGAAGAGGGCTTGCCGCCGAAAGAGGCGACACGCCGCTCGATGGAGCAGATTCAGGGCGCGCTGGTCGGTATTGCGCTGGTTCTGTCAGCCGTATTTATCCCGATGGCCTTCTTTGGTGGTTCTACCGGCGCGATTTATCGCCAGTTCTCGATCACCATCGTTTCTGCGATGGTGCTCTCTGTACTGGTGGCGTTGATCCTGACGCCAGCGCTGTGCGCCACGATGCTGAAACCGGTCGCAAAAGGCGATCACGGCGAAGGCAAAAAAGGCTTCTTCGGCTGGTTCAACCGCATGTTCGAGAAGAGCACGCACCACTACACCGACAGTGTGGGCAACATCCTGCGCAGCACCGGTCGTTATTTGCTGCTCTATATCATTATCGTTGCGGGCATGGCGGTGCTGTTTGTGCGTCTGCCAAGTTCGTTCCTGCCGGATGAAGACCAGGGTGTATTTTTGACCATGGCTCAGTTGCCTGCGGGTGCGACTCAAGAACGCACGCAGAAAGTGCTGGATGAAGTGACGAAATATTATCTGGAAAACGAGAAAGACAACGTTAACTCCGTCTTTACCGTTAACGGTTTCGGCTTCTCCGGTCGCGGTCAGAACACCGGTCTGGCATTCGTTTCGCTGAAAAACTGGGATGAACGCCCCGGTGAAGCGAACAAGGTTCCGGCCATTGCGGGCCGTGCCAGTGCGCACTTTGCGTCAATTAAAGATGCGATGGTCTTCGCCTTTAACCTGCCAGCGATTGTCGAGCTGGGTACGGCTACCGGCTTCGACTTCCAGTTAATCGACCAGGCTAACCTCGGCCATGAGAAGTTAACGCAAGCGCGTAACCAGCTGTTTGGTGAAATCGCGCAGCATCCGGATCTACTGGTCGGCGTGCGTCCTAACGGGCTTGAAGATACACCGCAATTCAAGATCGATATCGATCAGGAAAAAGCGCAGGCGCTGGGCGTATCAATTAGCGATATCAACACCACGCTGGGAGCAGCATGGGGTGGGAGCTACGTTAACGACTTCATCGACCGTGGTCGCGTGAAGAAAGTGTACGTGATGTCGCAGGCGAAATACCGCATGCTGCCAAGCGACATCGGTAACTGGTACGTCCGTGCAGCCGATGGTCAGATGGTGCCGTTCTCGGCCTTCTCGACCACGCACTGGGAATATGGTTCACCGCGTCTGGAACGTTACAACGGTTTGCCGTCAATGGAACTTCTTGGTCAGGCAGCTCCGGGTAAAAGTACCGGTGAAGCGATGGCCATGATGGAAGAGCTGGCCAGCAAGTTGCCTACCGGTATCGGCTATGACTGGACGGGGATGTCCTACCAGGAACGTCTCTCCGGTAACCAGGCGCCAGCGCTGTACGCCATTTCGCTGATTGTGGTCTTCCTCTGTCTGGCGGCACTCTATGAGAGCTGGTCGATTCCGTTCTCGGTCATGCTGGTAGTTCCACTGGGGGTTGTTGGTGCATTGCTGGCGGCGACTTTCCGTGGCCTGACCAATGACGTGTACTTCCAGGTAGGCCTGCTGACAACCATTGGCTTGTCGGCGAAGAACGCGATACTTATCGTCGAATTCGCCAAGGATCTGATGGATAAAGAGGGCAAAGGGCTGATAGAAGCGACGCTCGAAGCAGTACGTATGCGTTTGCGCCCGATTCTGATGACGTCTCTGGCGTTTATCCTCGGGGTACTGCCGTTGGTTATCAGCTCCGGTGCAGGTTCCGGCGCACAGAACGCTGTAGGTACCGGCGTAATGGGCGGGATGATCACCGCAACCGTACTGGCTATCTTCTTCGTTCCGGTGTTCTTTGTGGTGGTCCGCCGCCGCTTTAGCCGCCGCAGTGAAGATATCGAACACAGCCACAAGGTTGAGCACCACTAAGGTTCTCAGTCTCTATATTAGAAAAGGCCGCGCATAGCGGCCTTTTTCACATCAACTTATCCGTCCATAAACGGCCATTAAAAGCATTTATTGTCTATTTGTTTATTTTATGCTGCAAATATAAGGCATATAATTACTGTGTATTTGTGATAAATCTTTGGTCGCCAGGTAATACTCTTAATTAGCTGGTACAATCAGATTAAGTCAGAAAAATCCTGGTATAAAAATATTCCTATTTGAGGAATAATCTCAATTGCGCTAACTTAATGAATCGTAAGGATGCGCGAACAATAAAGCGCATAAACGCGACATTTTATCTTCATTGAGTTGATTGCTATTTCGTCCATTTTGGACAGGAAAACATATTATTTGTAATTTTTCATGATGGCACCATGAAATCCTATTCAGACTAGCTTATAGTTATATCAACATCATAAAGCAGCCTGTGTCTCTGGTCAGAGCAGAAGTTTCCCATCCTGAAACAGCGTTTGGTTAGTAAAAAAATTACCACTCAGAAGGGGATGCGTTATGGACGAATACTCGCCGAAAAGGCATGATATCGCGCAGCTCAAATTTCTCTGCGAAACGTTGTACCATGATTGCCTCGTTAATCTTGAAGAGAGCCATCATGGATGGGTTAACGATCCTACATCAGCAATCAATTTGCAGTTAAACGAGCTGATAGAACACATAGCCACTTTCGCACTTAATTATAAAATTAAGTACAATGAAGATAATAAGCTGATTGAACTGATAGACGAATACCTCGACGATACGTTTATGTTGTTCAGCAGCTATGGCATAAATACACACGACTTACAGAAATGGCGTAAAACAGGTAACAAATTGTTCCGCAGTTTCGTCAATGTAAGCAAGGCTAATCCTGTTAGCCACTCTTGTTAATTTTTCAACACTAAGGTGAAGGTATGTCCGAAAAACCATTAACAAAAATTGATTATTTGATGCGTTTAAGACGCTGTCAGACAATTGATACCCTTGAACGTGTAATTGAAAAAAATAAATACGAACTTCCCGACGAGGAACTCGCGGTGTTTTATTCAGCAGCGGATCATCGTCTGGCAGAACTGACCATGAATAAGCTTTATGACAAAATCCCCTCCTCCGTGTGGAAGTTTGTGCGCTAATTCTCCTGAATGTTTATCGAAGATTTTTCTACCGCAACACGGCGTTCAACCTTGGTGACAGGTGTATCCGCTCCCAATGAATGATGAAAAACAAAAAATGACAGCCGGCCTGCCCTACCACCCGTCTGATGAAACCTTGCGTGCCGACCGCCTGCGCGCGCGGCAGTTGCTTCATCGCTATAACCATTCAGGCCCAGAGGAAAAAGCTGAGCGCAAAGCCATCCTCAAAGATCTTCTTGGTCAAAGTGAAGAGGCTTATATCGAACCCAGTTTCCGCTGTGACTATGGGTACAATATTTTCCTCGGTAAGTCGTTTTACGCTAATTTTGATTGCGTGATGCTCGATGTCTGCCCTATTCATATCGGCGACAATTGCATGCTGGCGCCTGGCGTACATATCTACACCGCCACACATCCGGTTGATGCCGCTGAACGCATAAGCGGCATTGAATATGGAAAACCCGTCACCATTGGTCATAACGTCTGGATTGGCGGGCGAGCGGTGATTAATCCTGGCGTCACAATCGGGGATAACGCCGTGATTGCTTCCGGTGCGGTTGTGGTCAAAAATGTCCCACCCAATGTGGTCGTCGGCGGTAACCCGGCGCAAATCATTAAGACATTGCCCCCCGCCGCGCTGTAACTGTTATCGTTTTTTGCGGTGAAACTGTTACTTTTTTCATACATGGTGGCAACTTAAAATAGACTGTCCACCTGCAAAACAGTATCAACAAAGGCGTAAGATGACAGAGATACAGCGGCTGCTCACCGAAACGATTGAAGAGATAAATCAGCGCGAGAAACGAGATAACCGGCCGCGCTTCAGCATCAGTTTTATTCGCAATCACCCCGGCTTGTTTATCGGTATGTATCTGGCCTGGCTTGCTACGCTCGCCGTGATGCTGCAATCCGAAACCCTCTCCGGTTCAGTATGGTTGCTGGTTGTGCTGTTCATCGTGCTAAACGGCTTTTTCTTTTTCGATGTTTACCCGCGTTACAACTACGACGATATCGATGTTCTCGATTTTCGCGTCTGCTATAACGGTGAGTGGTACAACACCCGCTTTGTACCTGATGGTTTGATCCAGTCCATTCTTCGCTCGCCGAATGTGGATGACGAACACAAAGCGCAGCTACAGAAAATGGTTGAGCGTAAAGGTGAACTCTCTTTTTACGATGTATTCACTCTAACCCGCCCTGCTGGCGCACAATCAGCCGGTTAAGCGCACTCACCGCCGCCGGAAACCGCGCGGCGGAGGTATTACCGTAACCCAGAACCAGTCCACTTGATGCCGCGTTTTGCTTAAGCCAGAAACGGCTTAATGCATGCGGCGCAAGCTGAAGTTTGTGCGCTTCGCGAACAAGAGCCTGATCGTCAATTCCCGGAATCGACAACGCTAAATGCAGCCCACCGCCGCCGCCATAAATATGATGCTCAACCCGCATTTCACAGTGTAACGCCTCCAGCAAATGTGCCTGCCGCTTGCGATAGAGACGCCGCATCGCCGCCAGATGGCGCGTGTAATGTCCCTCTTCAATAAAACGCGCCAGCGTCAGTTGCTCCGCCCGGTGGCCGCCGCGCAATAAACTACCAATAACCGGCGCGGCCGCCTGCGCCAGGGCAGGCGGCATGACCATAAAGCCAATACGCAGCGAGGGAAACAGCGTCTTGCTGAATGTCCCGATATAAACCACCGGCGGATGAGCCACCATGCCGAGCATTGCTGGAATAGGTTCGCCGGGATAGCGGAACTCGCTGTCATAATCGTCCTCGATAATCCAGCTCCCGGTGCGACTGGCATAATCCAGCAGCGCCAGCCGTCGGGTGGCACTCATCACCTGGCCTAAGGGATATTGATGCGATGGCGAAGTATAAATAATGCGCGGCGTAGTTGCCGTAATATCCAGCCGCATTCCTTCATTATCGACGCCGATTCCCGTGACATTTAACCCCGCCGATAAAAACGCAGTTTTTGCGCCGCCATAGCCAGGCTCTTCCACCCACGCTTCATCACCGGCATCGCACAACAAACGCACACACAACATCAGTGCTTCCTGCGCACCTTCAGTGATCACAATCTGTTCGGCGTCACAATGAATACCGCGGGAAATCGCCAGATGGCGCGCAATCGCCGCACGCAGACGCAGTTCACCGGCAGACGCGCCATAATTCAGTAGCGCGTTGCCCTCGTCGCGCCATACTCGCTCCGTAAGACGCCGCCAGATAGCCAGTGGAAAATAGTTGGCGGCGGGAATGCCAGGAGTAAATGCCAGCGCGGGTGAATAACGCTGCACACCGCCGGGTAGCTGTTGTACGCCGCGCGCCAGCCTGACCGGTGGCGGTGTCTGCGAGGAACGTTCAACATTTTCCAGTGTGGCGACACGCGTTCCTTGCCGGTCACGCAATACATAGCCTTCCACCGCCAGTTGCTCAAGCGCTGTGTTAACGGTATTGCGCGAAAGCATCAACGCCTGCGCCAGCACACGCGACCCCGGCAGCAGGCTGCCCGATTTTAACCTGCCGTTAAGTATCGCATCACGCAGCGCCAGATAAAGCGTCCGCTGCCGCGTCGCTCCCGCGCGCGCCGCCAGCGGCTGGCGCAGTAGTGCATATAACTCATCGTCCGGAATGTTCATTTCCCGCTCTCAATCGTGGCCCCATAAGACTATAGCGGTATGGCTCTTTTTAGGGAACCAGTACCACGTTACGCTGGCAGCACATCAAAAGGAGCCACAATGAACGCGTTTAACATATATCAACAGCCGATCGGTGCAGCGCTGCCGGACTGGCAACCGCGACCTTTCCCCGGGCGAGTAGTACTGAAAGGCGATTATTGTCGTCTCGAACCCTTGCAACCAGGACACGCCGCCGCGCTGTTTCAGGCGCATCAACGTGCGGGCGACAACCGTAGCTGGACATGGTTGTTACGCGAACCCGAGCAGGATGAAACCGCATTTAGCGCGTGGGTCGCCAGCGTATGCGACCTTCGCGATCCACTTCATTTTGCCGTTATCGATAAACAAACCGGCTTGCCGGTTGGCAGCTTATCGTTGATGCGCATTGATGAAAAAAACGGTGTGGTGGAAGTGGGCAGCGTGCATTTTTCGCCCCTGCTAAGCCGCACCCCGGCATCGACGGAAGCGCAATGGTTACTGATGCGCTACGTCTTCGACACGCTTGGCTATCGCCGCTATGAGTGGAAATGCAACAGCCTGAATGAACCTTCACGCCAGGCAGCGCTGCGCTTAGGTTTTCAGTTTGAAGGCCGCTTTCGTCAGGCACTGGTGAGTAAAGGCCATAACCGCGACACAGACTGGTTTTCAATTATTGATAGTGAATGGCCTGCCGTGGATAGCGCGCTGCAACGCTGGCTTGCCGCCGATAATTTCACGGCTGACGGCAAGCAGCGTTATTCCCTGGCATCGCTTCGCGCTTAGCGTCTTTTCTTTTTACCCTGCACGGCTTTGAAGCGCGGGTTAGATTTGCAAATCACGTACAAACGCCCCTTGCGCTTAACGATCTGGCAGTCAGGGTGGCGTTGCTTCGCGCTACGTAGTGAATTCAGCACCTGCATCATTTACTCCTTTTTATCGGCAAAAAAGCGGCCATAACGCTGCTGGAAACGCGCCGCGCTGCCTTCGTTAGCAATCACTTTCTGTTTACCGGTGTAATACGGGTGCGAAGCGGAAGAGACGTCAATCGTGACGTACGGATACGTCACGCCTTCCAGTTCAATTTCGCGGTCCGTTTTAATGGTCGAACCCACTTTGAAATACTCATTGGCGCTGGTGTCGTGAAACACAACGGTACGGTAATGGGGGTGGATATCAGGTCTCATCATTCACTCTTTTGTTTTGTTATAACATAACAATAATCTATCGAACTTATTTGCCCATTTCAAGCGTTCCGCGTTATGCGTTTTTTGCAAAAGCACATGATCCTGCCCGGTCATAAATTAGAAAAGAACGTTATTGGTTGAAGTGTTTGTCATAAGGCAAGCTGTGACGACACCCAAATGTGAGGAAAAGAAAATGCGCTGTTGTTGCCCCCGAACCCTGAGCCAGAACCGACATCTTTTTAACGTCCCCGGAGACCACAATGACCGCGACAACACTGCCTATTCTCGATCTCGCCCGCTATACGCAACGCGCTGAGCGCGACACCTTTCTTGCCGAGCTGCGCCATGCCGCGCGCGATATCGGCTTCTTTTACCTTATTAACCACGGCGTCGATGACGCGCTACAGCAGGCTGTCCAGCACGAAGCCCGGCAATTTTTCGCCCTTTCTGATGCGCAAAAACAGCAAGTGGCGATGATCCACTCTCCGCATTTTCGCGGTTACAACCGCGCGGCATCAGAAATCACCCGCGGGCAGCCTGACTGGCGTGAACAGTTTGATATTGGCGCGGAGCGCCCAGCCTTGCAGCTCAGTGAAGACGATCCGCGCTGGCGACGTTTACAAGGCCCAAACTTGTGGCCAGCGGCACAACCGACGCTAAAACCCGCCCTGCTTAACTGGCAACAGGCAATGACCAACATGGCGATCACCTTGCTGCGCGCCTTTGCCGAAGCACTGCACCTGCCAGCCAACGCCTTTGATGCGTTGTATGGCAGCAAGCCCAACGAGCACATCAAACTGATCCGCTATCCCGGCCAGCAAAACACGCAGAGCTCACAGGGCGTCGGCGCGCATAAAGATTCGGGTTTTCTCAGTTTCCTGCTGCAGGACGAGCAAAAAGGGTTGCAGGTCGAAATCGAACCCGGCCGCTGGGTAGATGCGTTACCGCTGCCAGGCAGCTTTGTAGTGAATATTGGCGAGTTGCTGGAGCTGGCGACAAACGGTTATCTGCGCGCCACCGTGCATCGCGTGGTATCGCCCCCGGCCGGCCAGCAGCGCCTCTCTATCGCCTTCTTCCTCGGCGCGCAACTGGATGCCGTCGTCCCGCTTTACACACTGCCACCTGAGTTGGCACAGGAAGCGCGCGGGCCAGAGAGCGACCCACAAAATCCGCTACTGCGCGACGTGGGATGGAACTACCTGAAAGGGCGTCTGCGCTCCCACCCGGATGTGGCGGAACGCTATTACCGCGATGTGCTGCGCGAACGCACAGAACAACTGATCGTCTAATAACAACACAGGAACACACATCATGAAACATGCCGCATTCGCTCTGGCAGGGGTCGCACTGTCTCTTTCACTGGCCTGGTCTTCCGCCCAGGCTGCCGCCCTGCGCGTTGCTGCCGATCCGGTACCGCACGCAGAAATTCTCAACTACATCAAAAAGATCGACCCAAAACTGGATCTGCAAGTTGTCGAGCTAACCAGTGGTGCTAACGCCAACGAACTGCTGGCGAACGGCGACGTCGATGCGAACTATTTCCAGCATGTTCCCTACCTGAAGGATCAGGAAAAAGCGCTGGGCAAAACCTTTGCGGTTGCCGCGACGGTCCATATCGAACCTCTCGGCATTTACTCGCACAAATATAAGGATTTCAAATCGCTGCCCAATAACGCCACCGTAGCCGTACCGAACAACGCCACCAACCTGAGTCGCGCGCTGTTTTTGTTGCAAGCTCAGGGATTAATAAAACTCAACAGTAAGTTCACCGACCCGGCAACTACGCTGGCAACGCCGAAAGATATTGCCGACAACCCAAAACATCTGAAGATCCTTGAGATCGAATCGCCGCAGATCCCACGCTCGCTGGATGATGTCGATCTGGCGGTGATTAACGGTAACTACGCATTGGAAGCCGGGTTAACGCCGGCAAAAGATGCGCTCGGCCTGGAGAGTGCAAGCCACAACCCGTATGCCAATATTCTGGTTACCAATCCGCAGTTGGCTAACGATCCGCGCATCAAAGAGCTGGCGAAGGATCTCACTTCGCCGCAGGTGGCTGAGTTTATCCGTAAGCAATATAACGGCTCGGTGATCCCGGTCGCGCCGCAGTCATGATAGAGATTGAAGGGCTGAGCAAAACCTATGCCGGAACAGGCCGACCGGCGCTGAAAGAGGTCTCGCTGAGCGTACCTAAGGGGGCGATTTACGGCATCCTGGGGCGCAGTGGCGCGGGCAAAAGCACGCTGATTCGCTGCCTTAACTTGCTGGAGCGGCCCACGGCGGGCCGCATTATTATCAACGGCAACGACATCACGCAGTTAGACAAAGCGGCATTGCGCGAGCATCGCCTGCGTACCGGCATGATTTTCCAGCACTTCAATTTATTACATGCGCGCACAGTGGCCGACAATATTGCCGTGCCGCTCGAAATCGCCGGCGTCGCAAAAGCGCAGCGCCAGGCGCGGGTCGAAGAGCTGCTCTGGCTGGTCGGGTTGAGTGAAAAAGCCGGTGCCTTTCCCTCGCAGCTTTCCGGCGGGCAAAAACAGCGCGTCGGAATCGCCCGTGCGCTGGCGACAAGGCCTGACGTACTGCTGTGCGATGAAGCCACCAGCGCGTTAGATCCCCAAACCACCGCGTCTGTGCTTGAGCTGCTGGCAGATATCAACCAGAAACTGAAGCTCACCATAGTGCTGATCACCCACGAGCTGGAAGTGGTGAAAACCCTGTGCGATCACGCCGCGCTGCTGGAAAACGGCGAGCTTATCGAGAGCGGAAAAATTGCTGATTTGCTGGTCGCGCCGTGGTCAAAACTGCGCCAGGCGCTACTGCACGATCCGAAAGCCGAACAGGCGTTTTTGGCTCGCCACGGTTTTAACGGGAGGCCATTATGCGTGGTCGCATGAGCTGGGACGATCTCTGGCCGCTGCTGCTTAACGGCACACTGGAGACGATTTATATGGTTGGGCTGGCGGCCTTTTTCACCGTACTGATCGGTTTGCCCGTCGGCGTTCTGTTATTTGTCTCGCGCGGCAACGGGCTGGCGCCAATGCCAAAACTGAATGCCTTGCTGGGTGCGGTGATTAACTTTGGCCGCTCACTGCCTTTTATTGTGCTGCTGATTGCGCTCATCCCTTTTACCCGCGCGCTGATTGGCACCACGCTTGGCAGCACGGCGGCCGTGGTGCCGGTGACCATCGGCGCATTTCCCTTCTTCGCACGGTTAACGGAAAACGCGCTCGATGAAGTGGATTACGGGCGTATTGAAGCCATTCTTTCGATGGGCGGTAATCTGTGGCATGTGATTGCCAAAGCGCTGCTACCGGAGGCGTTACCCACGCTGCTGGCGAGTATCACGCTTACTATCGTTATGCTGATTGGCTTCTCGTCGATGGCCGGCGTAATTGGCGGCGGCGGTCTTGGCGATTTGGCGATTCGTTATGGCTATCAGCGGTTTAACGATCAGGTCATGGTCGGCACGGTAGTGATTCTGGTGGCGCTGGTTCAGGGGGTACAAATGGCAGGCGACAGGCTGGTGCGCCGCCTGGCGCACCGACGATAAGGTTACTCTTGCGCCTCTTTGCCCACCAGCAAGGTGGTCAGCACAAACGACAGGACAAGCGCGATGATCACACCTGAAACCGCAAAGACAAAGTACGGGCCAATATAGGCCGGCAGGCTGAAAATGCTCGACAAAATATAGCCATACAGCCGCACGCCGAAGAAGGCGATGAACGCAGAGGCCAGCGAGCTTGCGACGGTGGCGGCGATAAAGGCTTTTTTATAGCGCGTCAGTACGCCAAACAGCGCCGGTTCCGTGATCCCCAGCAGCGCGGAGATAGCCGCCGACAGCGTAACGGTTTTGTCCTGGCGGTTTTTACTCAACCGCCAGATAGCAAACGTCGCCCCGGCAATCGCCATGTTTGCCATAAACATCATCGGCATCAGCATGTCGTAACCGCGCTCGCTAAAGTTCTGTAAGGCAATCGGCGTCATCGCGTGATGCATCCCGGTGAGGATCGCCACCGGGCGAATCGCGCCGACAATCAGCCCGGCAAAACTCGCCGACACGCCAAACAGCCCTTCAATAAACCACGCCAGCGCTTTGCCCAGGTAAATTCCAATCGGGCCAATCACCACCAGCGCCGCCAGCGCGCCAAGAAACAGCGTCAATGTTGGGGTAAAAACGGTTTTCAACACATCGGGCATGATGCTATCGACCCAGCGATGAATGTAACTTAACGCGAGGATCGAGAAGATAACCGGGATGACGCTGGCCGAATAGTTAAACACCGACACCGGCAGCGCGTTAAGCAGCCAGAATGCGCTGACCGCACCATCCTGATGAGCCGCCAGCGCTTTTGCCGCCTCTATCAGCGACGGGTACATCAGGCAAGCGGCAACCGCCGCCGCAAGGTATTCATTGGTCTTGAATATTTTTGCCGCCGAAACCGCAAGGAAAAACGGCAGAAAATAGAAAACACCGCTGGCGATGAGATCGATAACCATCACCGTATCGCTTTTCGCCGACACCACTTTTAGCGCAATCAACCCGGCCAGCAGCCCTTTGATCATCCCCGCGCCAGCGATAGCGGGCACAATCGGCCCAAACACGCCAGATACCGTATCCATAAACATCGACACCAGGCTTTTGCGCGCTTTCCCCTGTCCTGCCGCGTGTTCTGGTGCCTTACCCAGCATGGCCAGTAGTTGCTCGTACCAGCTATTCACTTTTGGACCAATCACAATCTGGAACTGGTCACTTTGCAGCTGTGCGCCCAGCACGCCCGGCAGTTTTTTAATTTCGTTCTGATCCACTTTGTCATCGTCGATCAGATCAAAACGTAAGCGTGTCATGCAGTGCCAGACGTTGTTGATATTATCCCGTCCGCCCACCAGGCGAATAATATTGCCAATGGCTTCTTGCGTCCCCATAAAAACTCCTGCCGGATGTGTTGTCGTTTTACTCATTGCCTCAAATGGTAGAGAAAGCCAAATTTTAAAACAAACCAATAAAATATGAATCGCATCACAATTACCAATCAACAAGCCATAAAAACACAACAAACCTTAAATTGGTTCGGTTTTTAATTAAAAAATAAAGCAATAACTGACCAAAAAATTTATTCCACAAAACAGTTTACCTTTCGCCAAAATTAAGGCGAAGATAATAGCCCTCACTTGCTTATCTCACGCTGTAAAGGAGTTCCCGTGACGCCCACGCTTATCCAGAGTATCGAATGTTTTATCACCCGGCCTGACCGCCACAACCTGGTGGTGGTGCGGGTGACAACCGATAAAGGCATCACGGGGCACGGTTGCGCCACGTTTCAGCAACGTCCGTTGGCGGTAAAAACCCTCGTCGATGAATATCTGAAACCCTTGTTGATTGGCCGTGATGCCAACCATATTGAAGATCTCTGGCAAATGATGAACGTCAACGCCTACTGGCGTAACGGCCCGATCATGAACAACGCCATCTCCGGCGTTGATATGGCGCTGTGGGATATCAAAGGTCAGTTGGCGGGTATGCCGCTGTACCAGTTGCTCGGCGGGAAATCACGGGATGCTATCGCTGCCTACAGCCATGCCAGTGGCGAAACGCTGGAAGAATTATTCACCGCCGTCGACAAGCTGGCGGCTCAGGGCTATCGCCATATTCGCTGCCAGCTCGGTTTTTACGGCGGTACGCCTGCGCAACTGCATACGCCGGAAAACGCCACGACCGGTGCCTATTTTGATCAGCAGGAGTACATGACCAACACCGTGGCGATGTTTAAAGCGTTGCGGGAAAAATATGGTTATCGCCTGCAGATCCTGCACGATGTCCACGAGCGCTTATTCCCGCAGCAGGCGGTGCAGCTGGCGAAGCAGCTTGAGCCGTATCAGCCGTATTTTATTGAAGATATTCTGCCGCCAGCACAAAGCGCATGGCTGGATCAGGTGCGCCAGCACAGCAGCGCGCCGCTGGCGATGGGTGAGTTGTTTAACAACCCGGCAGAGTGGCACGAGTTGATTGTCAATCGCCGCATCGATTTTATCCGCTGCCACATTTCGCAGATTGGCGGCATCACACCGGCATTAAAACTGGCGATTCTGTGCCAGGCATTCGGCGTACGGCTGGCCTGGCACGGGCCGGGAGATATGACGCCCATTGGTGTGGCGGTGAACACGCATCTCAATATTCACCTGCATAATGCGGCGATTCAGGAGTACATCCCCCGCTCCGCCGGCACAGACGCGGTGTTTCCTGGCGCGCCGGAAGTCAAAGATGGATTCGTTTACGCGCCGGAAAAACCGGGCATTGGCGTGCAATTTGACGAGCAGCAAGCGCTGGCGCACCCTGGCATCTATCGCCCGCATGAGTGGACGCAAAGCCGCCTTGCCGACGGCACCATCCACACGCCGTAACGTCAGCCACCACCCTGGCGGAAGGTGAGGTTTTCGCGGTTATGCGGAATGACATACGTACAGGTGTAGTTGATATCAATAATGTCGCTGATCTCGTACACCTGCCCGCCTTCCAGGATGCCGCGGTTACTGATGTGCATTGCCGGGCTGCCCTTTTTACAGCCCAACAGCACCGCCTGTTCGCGGCTCACGCTGACCGCCCGGTAGGTGGTCAGCAGATGTGAAATCCGGTAGCCTTTGCCCAGCACATACTGCTGGATCGAGCGTTCAATGACCTGCTGGTTGAGATCGGCAAACCCTTCCACCGGCATGCGGGAAATCTCAATCTGTACCGCTTGTTCGTCGACAAACCGCAAGCGGCAAAACTGCCAGATAAAGCTCTCCTCATTCAGGCCAAAGATCTGCTGTTCATCGCGATCCGGGCGCTTTTTATGCAGGCTAATCATGCGAAAACGAATCTGATCAAAACGCTTTTCGGTGATGGAGTTGTAAACCAGCGGATTGCTGCGCGCCTGCTCGTTAATCCAGATGCCGGAACCCTGCACAATATTCACCACACCAATACTGGCAAGTTTTTCCAGTGCCTGTCGGATGGTAAAGCGCGAGACGCCGTACTCCTCGGCCAGTTGGCGTTCAGGTGGGAGTTTGCGCGGGCCAGGCGCGCTGATTTGATAAATTTTGCTTAGCAAATCCTGGGTCACAAACTCTTTTTTCTTCATCCTTTCTTTCCTGAAAGAAAACAATCGCTGCCGCGTGTTATAACATCAGCGGCTAAAAGATACTCCTCGTTTATCAGTATCAAAGAAGGATTTTTGATCATGACCAACCGACGACTGATGAGTCTTGCGACAGTTGCTCTGGTGCTCGCCATTTTCCTGCCGGTGAGTCTGAGTATCTGGATGAGTCACCGCCAGGCTGAAGAAAACTTTATGAATGATCTGGACACGTACTCTACTCTGGCAGAAATGCGTAGCCAACGCGTCATCAACCAGAGTAAAGCCGCGCTTCGTGAGCTGGATGCCTACGAGGGCGCGCCATGTACAGCAGAACATTTGTTGGCGATGCGGCGTATTTCTTATTCGTGGCGCTATGTGCGTGAAGTGCTGTATATCGATGGGCTGCAACCGCTCTGCTCATCACTGCAAGCCGACAGCCACATTCCACCTTTCCCCGAGCCTGGAAAAATCACCTCCGATGGTTTTCGCGCCTGGCTGACTCGCCACAACGATCTGGGGCTGGCGAAATATATGGTCGCGATCGGCAGCGCGCATTATGTGGTGATGGTCGATCCGACGTCGTTTATTGATATTTTGCCGCATGGCACTTCCCCCGTTTATATAGCGCTTATCAATACCAAAACGCACCAGCGCATTGCCGGAAGCCCCCGGCTGACTGCGGCCAGGCTGGCACAAATAAACCAGCAGGGTCCAACGCGCATCATGACCAATGGCGAGGTCTACCGGATCGAGCGCGATGCGGACATGGGGCTGGCAATTGTCACCTGGATGGCGATTGCGCCGCTGGAAAAAAACTGGCATCGGTTATTGATGGTTTGGTTGCCACTCGGTTTGCTGGTAAGCCTGCTGCTCGCTTTTGTCATGTTAAGGCTGCTGCGCCGTTTGCATTCACCGCGCGCGCAGTTGCAGGACGCCCTTCATGGACGCGAAATTACCGTGTTTTTTCAACCCATTGTCGAGCTCGATAACGGCAAGATAGTCGGCGCTGAGGCGCTGGCACGCTGGCGGCAGAAAGATGGCAGTTACCTTGCGCCAGATATTTTTATTCCCCTGGCGGTACACAGCGGCCTGATGCCACAGCTGACAAAATTGGTGATCGAAACCGTGTTTTCCACCCTCGGATCCTGGCTGCGTCAACACCCGGATCAGCATATTTCGATTAACCTTGAGCCTGCTGATCTGCTTGATCCCACCCTGCCGGATCTGCTGGCGCGTTTGATCGCGCACTGGCAACTCTCGCCAACACAAATCGCCCTTGAACTCACCGAACGCGGTTTCGCCGATCCGGCGGTGAGTGGCCCGGCAATCAGTGCGCTACGCGCCGCCGGACACGCAATTTACATTGATGACTTTGGCACCGGCTATTGCAGCCTGAGCTACCTGCAAAATCTGGATGTCGACATCATCAAAATCGACAAATCGTTTGTTGATGCGCTGGAGTACAAAGCCGTGACGCCGCACATCATCGATATGGCGAAAGCGCTCAGGCTGGCGATGGTGGCGGAAGGCATTGAAACCGAAGGCCAGCTTCAGTGGCTAAAGAAGTATGGCGTGGAATACGGCCAGGGCTGGCTCTACAGCAAAGCGCTGCCGCCTGACGCGTTTATTCAATGGGCGGAAAATAACCTGCGCGCCGCCTAGTTTTGCTACTGTTAAAAGTGGTTTAACACGCGGAGGAAGCATGATGAAAAAGCAATCCTGGCCGCTGCATGATGTCCGGCACTGGCTGGAACCCGGCCCGGTGGTACTGCTCAGCAGCCACTGGCAAGGGCAAAACAATATTATGACCCTGGGCTGGCACACGATTCTGGAGTTTACGCCGTCGCTGGTGGGCTGCATGATTTCAGCGGGAAACGCCAGTTTTGCGCGCATTCGCCAGAGCGGTGAATGTGTAATTAATCTGCCGGAAGCCAGCATGATTGATACCGTTTCACGCATCGGTAACTGCACCGGCGATGACGTCGACAAGTTCGCGAAATTTGGCCTGACGGCAGAAAAGAGCGACAAGGTCAGTGCGCCGTCGATAAAAGAGTGTTTCGGGCAGTTCGAGTGTCGTCTCTACGATGACGCAATGGTGGATAACCATAACTTCTTTATTTTTGAAGTGGTTGCTGCGCGGGTTAACCCCCAGCCGGCGTGGCCGCAAACCCTGCACTATGTCGGTGGGGGCGTATTCCGTACTGATGGCGACGTGCTGGAGCGCAAGGCACTGTTTACCAAAGTTTCCTGAGCGGCCACTTATTCGTCAAGAATGGGAACGAAGCCCCCGTAAATCAAACGCTTGCCGTCAAAGGGCATCTCGTTGCCCAGCTCGCGCATCCGCGGGTCAGCCATGATTTTCTGATTCGCGGCGTCGCGTATCTCTTTTGACGGGTATTCAATCCAGCTGAAGACGACCTCTTCGTTGTCTTCAGCTTTCACGGCCATGCGAAAGTCGGTGAAATTACCATCGGGAACATCGTCCGCCCAGCATTCGACAATCCGCGTGGCGCCAAACTCTTTAAACAGCGCGACAGACTTCGCCGCTAACTGGCGGTAGGCCTCTTTTTTATCCGCCGGTACGGCAACCACAAAACCATCGACATACTTCATGAGTTGACCTCCGAAGTGGCCGTGCGGCGGGACAGCCCCGCCGCATCAGGCCCGATAAGTTTAGTCTTGCCGCCAGCAAAAGGCGTAACGCACCTTGTCCGTGTTGAGAATAAACTCCGCCGACACACTTGGGCTCCAGGAGTCATCGCCGCCAACGCCCATATGGAACGCATCGACATGCAACCAGCAACCTGCCTCTTCACGCAGTAAATGGTGATGCGTGGTTTCGCGCAGTTGCTTATCGCTGTATCGCCCCAGCGAGAAGTGGAAATCGCCGTCCAGTCGATGCGCGCCATAGCGCAACATGCGCGTATCGCAACGCAGACCATTCTCGCCGGGGAAAATATAGGGCGTATGCAGCGCGGCAAGCGGCAATGTCCACAATCCCTGGCGTGCTGCCAGTTTACGGTCGGGGTAGTTTTCATACGGCCCTAAGCCTAGCCAGCTTGCCTGTGCATGGTGTTCTGCGAGCTGACAAACCAGGCCGACACGCGCCGGTGGCGGAATATCGGTTGCCACCTGTACCTCCACGTCACCGTGCAATACACCGTGGCTATCAATGCGCCAGCGCTTGTGGCTGATAAAAGCCGTTTTCCCCGCGCCCACCCAGCAATGGCCCGTATAAATAACGACTTCAGCCGCCCCCTCTTCCGCCTCGCAATAGAGCAACTGCGCGTGCAGGTCATACATGCCAGCCGCTTTCCAGCGCTCAACCCAGGCATTGGGATCAATGCGCGTCACTTCGCTGATGCCGATATCGTTGTCCAGCGGCGCGCGGGCAAAGCAGTCCGTGAGCGGCGTTAACAGCGTCGGTTGCTCATCGCGCCACCACTGCACCAGGTGACCGCTTTGGCGACAGAACCGCCAGCGCTGATGATCGGCGCTGACTGTGTAATCCAGCTCGCTCGTCTGCAACGCCGGACGCATACCTTTAACCTCACGCGGCGCACTATACAGCGGGGCAGGTAAACGCCACTGATCCCACGCGCAAAGGTGTTCCGCCGCCGACCAGCGCGTTGCCGCACGCTGGTAAACCTCGACATTCAGCCACACTTCCCCCGGCGCCGCATGCAGTTCAGGGAGCGTGAGCGCAATTTTCTGTTTTCCTTGCGGCGCGATATCGAGTGCCGTTTCTCCCTGCGCCAGTACCTCGCCATCTCGCTCCACGCGCCAGCGCAGGAACTCGTTATCGGCAGCGCGGAACAGGTATTCACTCTCCACCTCAATAACCAACGGCTGCGTACTTAGCAGGCTGAACTGGAAAAATTGCTGGGCGCGCTGCGCTTCATACAACGCCGGATGCGGTGTTCTGTCCGGGAAAACCAGCCCATTCATACAGAACTGTCGGTCATTTGGCGTATCGCCAAAGTCACCTCCATACGCCCAGAACGGTTGCCCGTTCTCGTCCTTTTTCGTTAGCGCCTGGTCGACCCAGTCCCAGACAAAACCGCCCTGCAAGCGCGGAGCGGCGCGAAAGGCCTGCCAGTATTTGGCAAAGCCGCCGAAGCTGTTGCCCATCGCGTGGGCGTATTCACATAAAATCAGCGGGCGGTTTTCATCCGGCAAACCGATCCACTTTTTGATTGACCATTTCGGCACCGCCGGGAATGGCTGATCCTGGTCAACGCGTGCATACATCGGGCAAACAATATCGGTTGCGGCGGTGTTCGCCCCGCCACCTTCATACTGCACCGGGCGCGTCGGATCGGTGGTTTTCAGCCAGCGATACAGCGCATCGTGGTTCGCGCCATGCCCAGACTCATTTCCCAGCGACCAGATGATGATCGATGGATGGTTACGATCGCGTTGCACCATGCGGGTCACGCGTTCGCTCATCGCCGAAAACCAGAGCGGATCGTCTGCGAGACGGCTCATCGGTACCATACCGTGGGTTTCGATATTGGCTTCATCCACCACATATAAACCGTACTCATCGCACAGCTGATACCACAACGGATGATTGGGATAGTGAGAGCAGCGCACCGCATTAAAGTTATGCTGTTTCATTAGCTCAATGTCGCGACGCATGGTGGCTTCATCTATCGCCTGCCCGTTTTCCGGGTGGTGCTCGTGGCGGTTAACGCCACGGATCAGCAACGGTTTTCCATTAAGTTTCAGCAAGCCGTTGCTGATTTCAATCTGGCGGAACCCGACATTACAGGCTTCCACCTCCAGGACATTTCCCTGCGCATCGAGCAGTGTGAGCGTCAGGCGATAAAGATGCGGCGTTTCGGCGCTCCACAACAATGGAGAAGCGACCGGCAACGTGACGTTCAGGCGCTCCGCCCAACATCCGCGCTCATCAACCACTGCGCTGCCCGGCGTTTGTTGTACTTCGGCAACTTTCTCTTCCCCTCGCCATAACGCAAAAGCGACGCGGCAATCGGTAAAATCGCCTGCAAGCCGGGCATTAACCTGCAACTGCCCGTGAGTCAGTTCCGCATTTAACTGCGTAACGTGGTGAAAGTCGGCAATGTGCGTGACGGGCTTACGCTGTAGAGAAACGTCACGGAAAATGCCGCTCATCCGCCACATATCCTGATCTTCCAGGTAACTGCCATCGCACCAGCGCAACACCATCACCGCCAGCCGGTTCTCTCCGACCTTCAGCGCCTGACTTAAATCAAACTCAGCAGGCAGGCGGCTGTCCTGTGAGTAGCCAATCCATTGCCCGTTACACCACAGATAAAAAGCCGAGTTCACACCGTCAAAAACAATACGGGTTTGCCCGTGCGCCAGTTCTGATTCGCTCACCTTGAATGTGAGCGAGTAACAACCGGTCGGGTTTTGTTGTGGTACAAACGGAGGATTTACCGGAATCGGATAAGTAACATTGGTATAAATCGGCGTATCGAAACCCTGCATCTGCCAGTTTGAAGGGACTGGCATTGCTACCGCATCGGCACAATCTTCTTCGATCCACCCCGCCGGCACCGCTTCAGGTGCAGCGAAAAAACTGAATTGCCATTGACCGTTCAGTAAGCGGCGTGCGGGCGATGGCGTGTTGTCGCGCGCAGAGACTTCATCGCGCCAGCTACGCATCGGCGCATGCGCGGGTAAACGGTGCCAGTGCGTGAGGACCGGGTTCTCCCAGTCGCGGCGGGAGAGAATCGAATTTAACGCGGAAGCAGACATAAAAACCTCATTTTGCGAAGCGCTCACAATCAAAGGCACAATGACGCATTTTTCACCACAGGTAAAGCCGGTAGCAGGATCAAAGCGAAGGGGATCACAAAAGTGTTAACGGCGATCCAGCATCGCAACCTGCTGCGCCAGTTCGTTTAAGCGTCTGGCAAGGATTTCACCACTCAGTTTCTGTTGCCGGGCTGGCGCAGTGGAGTGGCGTTCGATGAGCATCACCGGCAGCCGCGTTTGACCTGTGACATCGCCCCGAGCTGACGGGCTGAGTAGCCAGTCGACGCTTCGCTCCCCGGCCTCTTTAAATGCCTGACGGATAGTAGTGAGCGGCGGAGAAAACCAGGCGCTGTCGGCGGTATCGTCATAACCCACCACCGAGATCTGCGCCGGCACATCAATCCCTTTCTCGACGCAGGCGCGGATAACGCCAAGCGCCATTTGATCATTTGCCACCAGCATCGCGTCGGGTAACTGGCTGCCCGCAAGCAAACTGTGCGCTTTTTCATAACCGGAAGCCGCGCTCCAGTCACCGTGCGCGCTGGCACAAGGCGTAAGCCCCGCCTGCTGGAGCGCCGTCAGCCAGCCAGCAAAACGGGTACGCGCGGAAACCGAAGTCTGCGGCCCGCCGAGTAACGCAATCTGACGGTGCCCCTGTGCCAGCAAATGTTCTACGCCAAGCCGCGCACCTTGCATGGCATCAAACACCAGGCTGTTCACCGCCGCCGTCTCGCCAACATCCAGAAACAACACGGGTGTGGGAGCCGCCTGCGCCGCGAGTTGCTGCGCCAGCGCATCATCAAGCGGCACGTTGATCAACACGCCCTCAACGCGCTGCGCCAGCAGCTCCTGTAAAGCGGCGGTGCAACTGGCTGCATCGTGCTGCTCCAGCATAGAGATGATCACACTGGCAGCAGCCTGCCCGGCGCGGGATTTTACCGCCGACGCGATTTGCGATGGCGCATGCAACGCCAGATCGGTCGTCAACAAACCGAGCGTTTTCGTGCGTTTACCTGCCAGTTGCTGAGCACCACGATTGGGGATGTAATGCAGCTCCGCCATCGCGGCGAGCACTTTCTCACGCGTTCTTGTAGAGACATGCGCCGCATCGTTAATCACGCGCGAAACGGTCTGGTAAGAGACGCCCGCATGGCTGGCGACATCATAAAGAGTGATGGTTTTCATAGCGCTTCCCGGCTGCAAACAGTTTTCCAGTATACCCGGTTTGCAGGTCAGTGCCTGTGAGCGCTTCGGAGAAAAAACCAGACGGGACTAAATACAATCGAAGAATAATTTGCGGGAAAAGAAATAGCGACGAGCCACAAAGGCTCGTCGGAAACATCATCCGTAATGTGCATTTGAGATGGTTACGTATTTTTATTATGAAACCACCATCACATTTTTTAATGCAATTAAAATGACAGTTTCATGACAAATACATTACTGCTGGCGTGGAATTGGAAAGCCTTTTATCGAAATAATAAAGCTGTGCCCTTCTTTTTTAATTTTCGCTCCGGCGTCACACCAGTCTGATGCGATGCGAAAAAACTCATCACTTCCGATATTCCAGTCCAGACGAACTTGTTTGACAAAACCTGAGCGTAGCAGCTCACAGGCCTCGCCATAGTTGCTGGCGGTTGATAGCAGTTGTTGGTTCATTTTTTCTTCTTCAGAAGTTTACGTAACGCTTTAATTTCTTTAGGAGTTAACGGAGTAGAACTCTCTTCTTCGGTATGCTGGTTATCAATGTCGTCTTCCGATACTCCCGCCTCTTCCGCAGCCTGAAAAGCCAGCAGCAACAGCTTTTCTGTCGCGGTACCGAGATTTTCACTATTTACTTCTGCGTAATGACGAAGTTTCTCTTTTAGCGCTTCATCAATTTTGACGTTTAATACAGCACTGGCCATGATTATCCCTTCTTGTGTGAATAAACATGCTAATTAATACACGAACTTATGGAAGTGATCCAGAAATATATTTCAGAATTATAACAACTTAAAAAAACCCTAGATTAATCTGCCTAAGAATTATGACAAAAATATTAAATTAATATGTCATTTAAATGACAAATAAACCTGCATAAATAAATATATCGACACTGAAATTTAAATAACCTGCCAGCCTCCTGCGGCTGACAGGTTTCAGCGGTGAAAATTATTCCATTCGTCTCGCGTTATCTCCCAAAGCTCGGTGTCCAGTTCTCCGGAGACGTATTGCCCTTTCTCGCAGCGAACCAGCCGCATTCCGCTACGTTCAGAAATCTTTTTCGAACGCGCATTCGCCACGGCTTTCGGTGCGCGCAGCACATCGCGATCGAGCACATTAAACCAGTAATCATTCACCGCATGACAAGCTTCCGTCATATAACCCTGCCCTTGCCACTCTGGTGCCAGCCAGAAACCCCGGTTATTATCTGGCGTATTCATTAAACAAATAACCCCCATTAATTCTGTCAGGTCTGCTTTGCGACGCAGCGTCCAAAACCAGCCCTCCCCTGCGCGGTTTGCCGCCAGCGCAACGTTATCGACATAATGCTGCGCAGCACCTTCCGGGTAGGGCCAGGGCACACTGGCAATCAGGTAGCGCACAATTTCCCAGCGCGGAAAAATACGCTGAATTTGCGTGGCATCTTCCGATGCCAGCGGCTTGAGAAGAAGTCTTGCGGTTTCGAGCTCGGGTGTTGTCATTGACCATACTCCTTTGCAACGCCAACAGATGTTGTTGCACCAGAATCCCCTGGCCGTTTTATAAAGTAAACCGCCCGTTTCACACCAAAATTGAGGGGATGAAACGTACCGCATTTAATACACAGTTATAGCGCGGGCTCGCTTTGTGGCTCAGGTTTTAGCGTCGGTTTCTGACGAAACCACGGCAGGCAAAGCTGGATCAACGGGCCAATTGCCAGTGCGTAAACCACCGTACCCACGCCGACAGTTCCCCCCAGCAGCCAGCCGATAAACAGCACAGAAACTTCAATCGCCGTGCGGATAGTCCGCACCGACCAGCCCGTGCGCGCATGAATACCGGTCATTAACCCATCGCGCGGCCCGGCACCAAACCCCGCGCCAATATACATTCCGGTCGCGATGGCATTCACCACCACGGCGCAAATCAGTAAGGTGCCGCGAGCCACCAGCGAATCCAGCACCGGCATCAGCGACAATGCGGCATCGGCGGCAAGGCCTAATACAATGACGTTACTTATCGTTCCCAATCCGGGCCGCTGGCGCAGCGGGATCCACAATAGCAGCACCAGCGCACCGGTCACGATCATCACCGTACCAATATCCAGCGATAGCAATTTCATTATGCCTAAATGAAAGACGTTCCATGGGTCCGCGCCCAGATCCGCGCGTACAAACATGGCGGTAGAAACGCCGTACAGCACCAGGCCTATATAAAGTTGAATTAATCGACGCAGCATTATTTTTCTCCGGTTGTTCAGACTTTCATCTTTACCGGAAATGGCCTTATTATTAATGTCCAGTTTTAAAATAGTGGACTGTATATGTCATCACGCCGCCTGGGTAGCCACTCTTTACACCGTCTGTTGGGACACTGGCAACAACCCGCTTCGCGTACGCCGTTATGGCGACAACTTGCCGACGCGCTGCGCCTGCTGATCCTTGATGGCAGACTGGCAATTGAGACACGCCTTCCCGGAGAGCGTGAACTGGCCTCAATGCTTGAGATCAGCCGCACAACGGTTGCCAGCGCACTGGCACACTTGCGTGATGAAGGTTATCTGGAGAGCCGCCACGGCAGTGGATCGCGCGTGATTCTGCCCGATAGCCGCGCGATACCCACGCTAAGCACGGCGGGCACAGCACTCGATCTCTCCACTGCCGCGCTCAGCGCTGGCCCGGAAATTCACCAGGCTTATACCCACGCGCTGGCGGCCATTCCGCCCTATCTTTCCCGCACCGGTTACGGGCAACTAGGTGTGCAGGCGCTGCGCGAAGCGATTGCCACACGATACACCGCCCGCGGCTTACCCACGCATGCTGATGAAGTGATGGTGGTCAATGGCGCGCTCAGCGGGCTGGCGCTGGTTCTGCGTATGCTGACCGGCCCAGGCGATCGCGTGGTGGTCGATCATCCGACCTATCCGCTGGCGATTGCCGCCATTCAGGGAGCCTCGTGCAGGCCGGTTGGCGTTTCTTTACCGCAAACAGGCTGGGACACCGACGGTTTCGCCGCGACGCTGGCGCAGACCGCGCCACGGCTGGCCTACCTGATGCCCGATTTTCATAACCCGACCGGTCGCTGCATGGATAACACCACGCGGCAGACCATCGTTAGCGTTGCCACGCATGCGCGTACCACTCTGTTAGTCGACGAAACGATGGTTGATTTGTGGTACGAGTCTCCGCCGCCACCGCCAATGGCAACGTTTGATAGTAGCAGCACGGTCATTACGCTCGGTTCGGCGGGTAAAACGTTCTGGGGTGGGCTGCGTTTAGGTTGGATCCGCGCCACATCGCGGACCATTGCTACGCTGGTGCAGACGCGCGATACGCTGGAACTCGGCTCACCACTGCTGGAACAACTGGCAACACTGTGGTTGATGGAGAATGCAGAAACTTTCCTGCCCGCGCGTCGTGACATGCTCAAAGCACGACGCGATCGCTGTGCGGCCCTGCTGCGGGAACATTTCCCCGACTGGCGTTTCTCACTGCCGGAAGGCGGCCTCTCTTTCTGGATAGAGCTGCCCGATATGCTGGCAACGCAGTTTGCCGCCCGTGCAGAAACGATTGGTATCCATCTCGGCGCTGGCCCGCGTTTTGGGCTGACGGGAGCGTTTGAGCGCTATTTGCGCATCCCTTTCGCGCTGGATTCCAGTGAGCTGGAAAATGCACTGCTGCGACTGAAACCGTTGTGGCTGGCGCTTCGCGAAACGCAAGCGCCATTAAAACGTAGCGTGGTGTAAAACTCAGGCCGCAGGCGGTGTCAGCGGTTTTATCGACTGGCTGTTAACCCAGCCAGTGGTGCTTTTTCCTGACTCGCTAATAAACTGGATCTGTGTCCAGCCTTTCCCGGTTTTCAACACACCGACAACATCATCTTTGACAATCCACGCCTTGCGCCGCGTGCTGACATCCGGTGTGCTGCTGAGATAAACCCGCTCATCAACCACTTCGGCGAGAGAAACCCACTGTGTCGACTGGGTTTTACTCAGTGCAATCCCCTCGTTGATTTGCGGCACCATCACATTCATGCAGCCGTCATGGTTTTGCCCGTTCGCAATCTTCAATGTCACGCCGTCCGCCGTGGCAGAAAGATGTCCCGGCAGCACATCAGAAGACCAGCTGGATATTTCCGCTTCCCCGTTCGGGGAGACGTTACCCGCCAGCGCAAACGCGCAGTTTCGCGTCACGCCAACCCCCATTGTTTCAGAGTAGTAGCCCGTGACCTGCCCGGAGGGTGATACCGCCAGTTGCAGCTCTTCATAAACTCCCGACTGCAATGTGGCGGCAAAAGGTGCTGTCGATACCGATAACGTCACTGCCAATACGATGTTGCGCATACTCCCTGCCCTTTTATCAGAATTATTTTTGCGGCTACAGCGTACCGTTTCTGCATAAAAACATCACCAGTGAACCCACGCGTTTTCCCCCACCAAAAAAGGTAAAAAAGGCTAAGGTTGAAAGACCCGTTTGATTTGCCTTGATGAGGAAAACGATGGCGGAAAAATTAATGGCGCAGTGTCACTGCGGCGCGGTGGCGTTTTCTGTGCAGCTTTCGGACGGTTTTAACACCGTGCGACGCTGTAATTGCTCTTTTTGCCGAATGCGCGGTGCAGTTGTCGTGTCGGCCCCGCTCTCGGGCATTGAGGTTATTAAAGGCAAGGATAAATTGACCGAATATCGCTTTAACACCGGAACAGCTGTGCACTATTTTTGCTCGATTTGCGGTATCTACACCTTCCATCAGCGGCGCTCAAACCCGGATCAGTATGGTGTCAATGTGGCCTGTATTGCTGGCGTTTCGCCCTTCGATTTTGCGCAAATTCCGGTTTCAGAAGGTATTCATCATCCTTCGGATGGCGGAAAAGATGGCATTGCGGGGTATTTGCGTTATTCACGCGGGTGAGAAAAACAAAAGGAAGCAGAATTGGGTGGGGGCCCTGCCAGCTACATCCCGGCACACACGTCATCTGCCCTGGCTGCTTCCTTCCGGACCTGACCTGGTGAACAGAGTAGCGTTGCGGGAGAACCAACAGAGCCCCCATTGAGAGCGTTGTTAACCAACGCGCTGGCGCATTATCCCTATCCGGGATGGCAATTGCAAGCCGCGCCGGGGCGGATGCTGGTTTCTTGCGCAATCCTCTCTTCACAGCACACGATTGGCTGTTTATGCTGCCTCTTCTTCCTTCAGGACATCACAATGGATACACAGGACTCTTTCCCGCAGCGAGTGTGGCAAATCGTTGCCGCCATACCCGAAGGCTATGTCACGACCTATGGTGATGTGGCGAAGCTGGCCGGTTCACCGCGCGCGGCACGCCAGGTGGGCGGCGTGCTGAAACGCTTACCGGAAGGCAGCACGTTACCGTGGCATCGGGTGGTAAATCGTCATGGTTGTATCTCGCTGACCGGGCCGGATCTACAGCGTCAGCGTCAGGCGCTACTGGCGGAAGGCGTGGTGGTGTCGGGAAGTGGGCAAATTGATTTACAGCATTATCGCTGGATCTATTAAGGCTCCTCCCAACCGGGAGGAGCACAATCAGATTAGTACTGCGTCGGCGCAGGTGTCGCTTCCGACGGGTTTACCTGAGTGGGAGAAGTGGAAGGCACTGTTGTTGCCGCCCCACCACTTTGTTGCAGCGGCACAGCGGTTTGCTGTACCGGCACCAGCGTCAGGTCAACTTTTGTACCGCCCTGGTTGATAACCGGCTTAACCGTATCGGTAATAAAGACGATTTTGTTGTCAATGGTAATCGCCGCGCTCAGCAAGATGCGGGCGTTCGGCTGAATATCCGCCGGGTTAAATGGCAGCACAAAGCTAAACGGTGACTGTTTACCTTCAGTACGGACAGCTTTCTGCGCCAGTACCTTCGACGGCGCATCTGCCTGCGAAGCATCAGAAACCGTCACGGTGAGTACCGCGTTTGGCGGCAGCGCCACTTTCTGACGGATCCAAACCGTACCCGAAACATTCGGTTGCGTGATCGCCGGTTTATTTGTTGCCGCAGGTGCATTTGGGTTAGGTGCAGGTGTCGGAATATCGCCGCCCTTTTGGGCGCAGGCAGACAGCGCGACCGCGACTGCTAAACCACTTAACATGTGCACGAGTTTCATTGATTTCTCCTTATCTTCAATGCACCGGCAGGCGTTTCGCCCGCCAGGATGTGTGGTCAAACCATCGTAACCTGAACAAGTGTGGCACACGTGCGAGATATATTCCTGCAAACTGCCATCTATTCAGATTATTGAACCCATCGGACCAGCAATTTTTCCAGGTTATACTATTCGGATAATTCGCTCCGTCAGCCGTTATTAATTTGAGGAAATCTATGAGTCAGGCGTTATCCAATCTGCTGGCATTACTGAACCTGGAAAAAATTGAAGAGGGCTTGTTTCGCGGGCAGAGCGAAGATCTCGGCTTGCGCCAGGTTTTTGGCGGCCAGGTCGTAGGCCAGGCTTTGTATGCCGCCAAAGAGACTGTTCCTGCCGAGCGCCTGGTGCATTCGTTCCACAGTTATTTTTTACGTCCGGGCGATAGTGAAAAACCGATTGTTTATGACGTGGAAGTGTTACGTGATGGTAACAGTTTCAGCGCCCGACGCGTTGCGGCCATCCAGAACGGTAAACCTATTTTCTATATGACCGCGTCGTTCCAGGCGCCGGAAACCGGCTACGAGCACCAAAAAACGATGCCGCCAGCACCGTCGCCGGATTCACTGCAATCCGAAACGGATATTGCCCGCGCGCTTGCCCACTTGTTGCCTCCGCAGGCCAAGGAGAAGTTTCTCAGTGATAAACCACTGGAGATCCGCCCGGTTGAGTTTCATAACCCGCTAAAAGGCCACGTTGCCGATCCCACCCGCCAGGTATGGATCCGCGCAAACGGCACGGTGCCGGACGATTTCCGCGTGCATCAATATCTGCTTGGATATGCTTCGGACTTTAACTTCCTGCCGGTTGCGCTTCAGCCGCATGGTGTGGGCTTTCTTGAGCGCGGTATGCAGGTTGCCACCATTGACCACTCCATGTGGTTCCATCGCCCGTTTAATATGAACGAGTGGTTGCTCTACAGTGTGGAAAGTACGTCAGCTTCCAGCGCTCGCGGTTTTGTGCGCGGCGAGTTCTATACGCAAGAGGGTGTGCTGGTCGCGTCCAGCGTGCAGGAAGGCGTCATGCGCAATCGCAACTAACCGCGCTTTAAACGCTGTAAAAAAGAAAAGCCTCCGAATGGAGGCTTTTTTATGCTCAGGAGATAACTCAACAGAATCAGGCGTTATAGGCGTTTTCGCCGTGGCTGTTCACATCCAGCCCTTCACGCTCTTGTTCTTCCGGTACGCGCAGGCCTACCGTCATGTCCGCCAGTTTGTAACCGATAAAGGCCACCACGCCAGACCACACGATAGTGATGGCAACGCTTTCCAGCTGCACCAGCACCTGATGGCCCATGGTCACACCTTCAGCGAAACCGACACCGCCCAGCGACGTAGACGCGAAGATACCCGTCAGGATACAACCGACGATGCCACACACACCGTGCACACCGAAGACATCGCACGGGTCATCTACACGCAACATACGTTTCAGCGCAGTAACGCCCCACAATCCAGCCAGACCGGCAATCAGACCCACAATCAGTGCGCCGCCGACCCCCACATAACCACAGGCCGGGGTGATACCAACCAGACCCGCGATGGCACCAGAACAAGCACCGAGCAGAGACGGCTTGCCGCGCATTGCCCATTCGCCAAATACCCACGCCAGAATAGCGGCCGCAGTAGCAACGACAGTGTTCACAAAGGCCAGCGCCGCGATTTCGTTCGCCGAGCTTGCAGAGCCGGCGTTGAAGCCAAACCAGCCGACATAGAGGATAGCGGTACCGGTGAAGACCATCGGCAGGTTATGCGGTTTGAATGCTTCTTTGCCAAAGCCCACGCGTTTGCCAATCAGGTAAGCACCCACCAGACCTGCAATCGCGGCGTTGATGTGAACAACCGTACCGCCCGCGAAATCCAGCGCGCCGTGGGTTGCCAGCAGACCGCCGCCCCAGACCATGTGTGCAATCGGCACGTAAGAGAGCGTCAGCCATACCACTACAAAAATCAGCACCGCAGAGAAGCGAATACGCTCAGCCAGCGCGCCGACAATCAGTCCAACGGTGATACAAGCGAAGGATCCCTGGAACGCCACGTGGATATACTGATAAATGCTGCCCATCACGGCTTTCAGTTCGATGTTTTTCAACATTGCCCAGTTGAAGCTGCCGAAGAAGCTGTTGCCCTCGCCAAATGCCAGCGAGTAGCCATACACCACCCACAGGATGCACACCAGAGCGAAGGTGACGGCAACCTGCGTCAGCATCGACAGTACGTTTTTACCGCGGATCAAACCGCCGTAAAAAAGCGCAATGCCCGGAATGGTCATAAACAGCACCAGCGCGGTGCAAATCATCATAAAGCCGTTGTCGGCTTTATCCGCCACAGCGGGAGCCGCCATCGCCAGGCCTGGCAGCAACGCCAGCGAAGCAAGAGCTGTTTTTAATGTTGTGTTTTTCATTGTTCCGATCCCCATCACTGTGTGTCTTGTATTACAGTGCCGCTTCGTCGGCTTCGCCGGTACGAATACGAATGACGCGTTGCAGCTCGGCAACGAAGATTTTGCCGTCGCCAATTTTTCCGGTGTAGGCCGCTTTGCTGATCACATCGATCACTTCATCGAGTTGATCGTCAGCGATCGCCACATCAATTTTCACTTTTGGCAGGAAATTGACGCTATATTCCGCACCGCGGTACAGCTCAGCGTGACCCTTCTGACGGCCAAAGCCTTTCACTTCAGTTACGGTCAGCCCTTGAATACCAATAGAAGAAAGCGCTTCACGCACGTCTTCAAGTTTGAATGGCTTAATCACCACGGTAACCAGCTTCATAGATCCCCCTCCAGTCGAATTCGATAATGGCCGCAGCTAACACGCAACAGACATTGCAATCGTTGTGCCAGGAATGAAAACAGGGAAGATTTCAGGTTGTTAGTGCGCCCGGACGGGCAGAGCAAGAAAGAGAAAAAAGTTTGCTTGTGATTCGGCAGGTTAAGCGCAAAGAAAAACGCACCATGACAGTGCATGGTGCGTTACTTTTTTGCACCAACAGAGAGTCCGTGAAGGTGCGTGCTTAATTTTGGTGCATCAGGCGATAAGCGACTCTTCGCGCGCGCTGGCAGCCAGCTCTTCACCGGCAAGCTGTAACTGATACATCTGCCAGTAACGGCCTTTCGCTTCAAGCAGTTGCTGATGGGTGCCGCGCTCAACCGCCTGCCCGCGATGTAGCACCAGAATCGTTTCTGCCTCAACAATGGTCGATAAACGGTGGGCGATCACCACCAGCGTCGTATGCTCACGCACGGCCGCCAGCGCGTGTTGAATCGCCTGTTCGGTGCCGGAATCGATATTCGCTGTCGCTTCATCCAGAATCAGGATCTGCGGCGTATCAACCAGCACGCGCGCCAGCGCCAGCAGCTGCTTTTGCCCCACCGAGAGGTTATTGCCCTGCTCACCCAACCGGGTGTAAATACCGTCGCTCATCGTGCGCGCCAGCTCAGCCAACTGCACCGTTTCCAGCGCTTTCCACACCTGCTCTTCGCTGATATCGCGCCCCAGCGTCACGTTGGCATAGAAGCTGTCCGCCAGCACCACCGGATCCTGCTGCACCATCGCCACACCTTTGCGCAGCGGCGCATGCCCTAATGCAGACAGAGGACGCCCGTCCAGACGGATCTCCCCTTTCATCAGCGGGTAATAGCCCATTAACAGGCTGGCCAGCGTACTCTTCCCACTGCCGGTGTGCCCGACCAGCGCGACAAAACTGCGCGGCTCCACGTGCAAGGAGATATCCTGCAGCACCAGTTGATCGTCGCGGTAAGCAAAAGAGAGATTGTCGATATCGATAGACCCGCTTTGCAGCGGCGCGTCATCATAGCCGTAAGTCTGGCGCGGCCTGTCCATCAGCTCGAACACGCGCTCACCGGCGACCACCGCCTGCTGCAGCATCGACTGCTGCGTTGTCAGTTCAATCAACGGCTCGTTAAGACGCCCGAGATAGCTGATGAAGGCATACAGCACCCCAACCTCTACCGTGCCTACGGACGAGAAACCGAACAGCATCAGCAAGCCACACAGCACCAGCGCGGAGAAAAGGCTCAACAGCGGACGCAGCAAAAAGCCGTCCAGCCGCAGGGTTTGCATGCGGGCGATATAGTGCGAACGGCTGGATTCGCTCATGCGTTCCCCAAAGCGCGCCTGCTGACGGAATTGCTGAATAACGCTCATACCGTTGATGATTTCGTTGAAACCATCATTGATATCCGCCAGATAAGCACGCATGCGCCGCACAATCGGCGTGCTGTAACGCTGGTAAAGCAGCATCACTATCAGCACCGCGGGGAAAATCGCCATTGCCACCAGCGCCATGCGCCAGTCGAGGCTAAACATCGCTACCAGCATCGCGCCAATCAGCGCCGCGCTGCGCAACACCGTTGCCACCACCGTGACGTAGAGATCGCGGATCACTTCAGTATCATTGGTCACGCGCGAAATAATCTGCCCGACGGGCTGGGTGTCAAACGCGCTGAGCGGCTGACGCAGGGCGGCATCCATCACATCGGTACGCAACTGTTGCACCACGCCGACCGCCGCCTGGTTAAACAGCAGCGCTTGCGCATAATGCAGCAGGGCCGCAAGTAATTGCAGGCCGACATACACCGCCGCCATCCCGGCAACCACGCCGAGCGGCAGATAGTTTTTCGCCACCATATTATCGATAAAGTAGCTGATCAGCGCCGGGCCGGAGACTTCGGCAATCGCCGCGACCCACAGCATCAGCACCGCTTTAGCCAACGGTTTGCGCCACGGCGAGCCGTATTTCAGCAAGCGTTTCAGCGTTGGCCACTGTTTGGTGAAATTACGCATCAACCGCCTCCTGCGGAACATCATTCAGCGCCGCCTCAAGTTGCTGATAGCGATACATATCGCGATACCAGCCGGGCTGGCGCGCCAGTTGCTCGTGCTGGCCGCGTTGTGCGATGTACCCATGCTGCATGACGATAATCTCACTGGCTTCGGTCAGCGCCGACAGGCGATGCGCGCTGATAATAACGGTGCGTCCTTCGCCCCACTGGCGCAGGTTGTGCAAAATCTGGTGTTCAGTACGGCCATCCACGGCGGAGAGCGCATCATCAAGGATTAAAATCTCCGCATTCAGCAGCAGCGCACGGGCAATCGAGATCCGCTGTTTTTGCCCGCCGGAAAGCATCACGCCGCGCTCACCCACTTCGGTGTCATACCCCTGCGGCAAACGCAGAATATCGTCGTGCACGCTGGCAAGTTTCGCCACATGCTCGATCTCCTCCTGCGTCGCGCCAGGTTTACCCAGCGCAATATTGTTGCCCACGGTATCGGAAAAGAGGAATGGCGTCTGGTTGACCACCGCCAGCCGGCTGCGCCAGGCGTCCAGTTGCAGGCGCGTCAGGGGGATATCATGAAAACGGATATCGCCCTGCTCAACATCGAAATGGCGCTGAATCAGAGAAAGCAATGTGGTTTTCCCGGCGCCTGTCGGGCCGCAAATGCCCAACATCTGGCCTGGCGCCAGCGTCGCTGCCACGTTGTTAAGCACCGCGCTCCCGGTCTGCGGGTAACGAAATTCACGGATGGCGATATTCAGATTACCGCGCCCTTCCGGCACCGGTTCGGTGCCGTCATTCACTACCGGTGCTTCCGCCAGCATATCGCGGATACGGCTATAAGCCGCGCTGCCGCGCTCGACGATATTAAACATCCACGCCAGCGCCAGCATCGGCCAAATCATCAGCCCCAGATACATAGCGAAGCTGGTTAACTGGCCGAGCGTTAAGGAACCGTGCACCACCATCCAGCTACCGCCGCCAATCGCCAGCATATTTGCTATACCAATGGCGATATAAATAGTGGGATCAAAACGGGCATCAACGCGGGCCACCCGCATGTTTTTCGCACCGGTGTCTGCCGCCTCACGACTGAACAGCGCCGACTGGCGATCCTCCAGACCAAACGCTTTGATCATGCGAATGCTGGTCATGCTCTCCTGGGTTCGATCGTTTAACGCGGAAAACGCCGCCTGCGCCAGCTTAAAGCGCTGATGCAACTGATCGCCGTAACGCTTGATAACCAGCGCCATAATCGGCATCGGTAATAGTGACAGCAGCGTGAGCTGCCAGCTGATTTGCGTTGACATCACTACCAGCACCACGCAGCCCATCACCAGCGAATCCACCAGCGTCAGCACCCCTTCGCCTGCGGCAAAAACGACGCGATCGACATCGTTGGTCGCGCGTGCCATCAAATCACCGGTGCGGTGACGGAGATAAAATTCCGGGTGTTGTCGGCTCAACTGGCGGTAAAAATCTTCCCGCAACTCAACGGCCAGTTGATAGGATGCGCCGAACAGCCAGACGCGCCAGACGTAGCGCAGCAAGTAGGTGACGATCGCAACAGCGACCAAAACCCCCACCCACATCCACACTTGTTGTGTGGTGAAGTGCTGTTCGGTAACGCCATCCACCACGATCCCCACCACTTTGGGCGGGATAAGCTGCAAGATAGCAATGATAATAAGTAAGGCGACAGCCCCGAGATAGCGTTGCCATTCCCGGCGAAAGTACCAGCCTAACTGAGCAAATAATCGCACGCGGTTACATCCTGAACGTGATTTTCGGCAGTGAATTACTGCCGCGAGGGTTATTCAATGGGCAAAGCCGTGGTGTATTTTATCTGTTCCATGGCGAAGCTAGAAGTGACATCTGACAGCCCCGGAACGCTGTTCACCAGCTTCTTGTAAAAGTCGTCATAGCGTTTCATATCGGCCACCTGCACACGCAGAAGATAGTCGTATTCTCCCGCCATGCGCCAGAAACCGAGCACTTCCGGCATCTGCGTGACTTCGTTAACGAAACGGCAGTACCAGTCGCTGCTGTGGTGCTGGGTTTTGATCAGCACAAATGCCGTTAAATTTAACCCCAGTTTTTCGGCATCCAGCACCGCCACCCGACCGAGTAAAATGCCGTCATCTTCCAGCCGCTTCAGACGTTTCCAGCACGGTGTGGTGGTCAGATTAACGGCATCCGCCAGCGCCTGCAAAGAGAGCGAACAATCCTGTTGCAGCAGAGAAAGCAGTTTGCGGTCAATTTTATCTAACATTACCCACCTCAGGAGAATATTTTTCTCTTAACAGTCTAATACAAAGGCGAAATGACAACCCTTTTTTCTTTCTCTTTCGCTAGACTGGGCACAAAATGACAAACGGATAACCACCATGAATAGCAACTGGGTTAAATACGCTATCAACGAAATTAATGCAGACGCACAGCGCTCAGCAGATACCCATTTGATCCGCCTGGCGTTGCCGGGTTTTGCAGGCATCAACCTCTATTTAAAAGATGAAAGCACTCACCCGACCGGCAGCCTGAAACACCGTCTGGCGCGCTCGCTGTTTCTTTACGGCTTATGCAACGGCTGGATCAAAGAGGGCACCACGATTATTGAAGCCTCCTCCGGTTCCACGGCGGTTTCAGAGGCGTGGTTCGCACGGCTTTTAGGTTTACCGTTTATTGCCGTGATGCCGCACTGTACGGCGAAACGCAAGATTGAACAGATTGAGTTCTACGGCGGTCGCTGCCACTTTGTCGATAGCGCCTGCGAGATTTACGCCGAATCCGAACGGCTGGCGAAAGAACTGAACGGTCACTATATGGATCAGTTTACTTTTGCCGAGCGCGCAACCGACTGGCGTGGCAATAACAACATTGCCGACAGTATTTTCCGCCAGATGAAAAATGAGCCGCATCCGCAACCCGACTATATTGTGATGAGCGCGGGCACCGGCGGGACTTCCGCCACCATTGGCCGCTATATTCGCAGCCAGGGTTATGGCACACAGTTGATGGTGGTCGATCCTGAAAATTCAGTGTTCCTCGACTACTGGCAGCATCGCGACGCCAGTCTGCGAAGCGCGGTGGGCAGTAAAATTGAAGGCATTGGCCGCCCGCGTGTAGAACCCTCATTCATCGCCGACGTTGTTGATGAGATGCTGCGCGTACCGGACGCGGCAAGCATTGCCACCGCACAATGGCTAGAAACGCAACTGGGGCGCAAAGTGGGCGCATCCACCGGCACCAATATGTGGGGCGTGTTGCAGCTTGCCGCGCGGATGCGTGAAGAAGGCCGCAGCGGCTCTATCGTGACGCTGCTGTGCGACAGCGGTGAACGCTATCTGGACACCTACTACAACCCGCAATGGGTAGCGGCGAACTTTGGTGATATTGAGCAGTGGACAGCCGAAATCACTCGCCTTACGGCATAAAAAAAGCCAGGCAGTTGCGCCTGGCTTGCTGGAAAGATCTTTTCATTCGGGGGAATAAGGAAGATTGGGTGTGTCCAGCCAGTGTGTCAAAAAGTGTGATACCGCCTGATCCCGGCAGTGTCCAATTACCGGTAAATGGGGCAGCGCCGCACGCAGTTGCGGCATGGCGTTGCCCATGATCATTCCTTTTCCGACGCTTTCGAGCATCTCTCTGTCATTCATCGCATCGCCAAATGCCATGCAATCCTGCAACGAATAACCCAGCGTCGTGCTGAGCACCGCCAGCGCCGAGCCTTTATTGCACCCCACCGGCAGGATTTCCAGGCAGTCCATCGCGGAGAAACACAAGTGTGCGCGTGCGCCCAGCACCTCATTTAACTGAATGCGCAAACGGCAAAGATCGTCGTGATCGCCAACAAAGCAGATTTTGGTCACGTCATGCGCGGACAGGCGTTTGAGATCGGTGAGCTGGTAGGTAAACCCGCTGTAAAGGTGCGCCTGCAATGTCTCTGGCAGCGCTTTGTCGGTCAACCAACCCGAATCATTGAAAACGTGGACAGTGGCCTCGGTTTCCCAGCGGCTGTGCAGCACCAGATCGGCCACTTCCGGGCTGAGATCCTGCCGATATAACACGTCACCTTCACGAGAATGGATCCGCGTACCGTTGCCGGTAATTAAAAAAGCGTCGATCGCGATAGCGCTAAGAATACGGCGCATCTCCAGCGCGTGACGCCCGGTGGCAAAAGCGAGCGTCACCTCCCGCTCATGCAAGCGCCGGAGGGTTGCTAAGGTTTGGTCGCCCAAACGATGGTCGGGCATTAACAGGGTGCCATCCATGTCAAAAGCGGCCAGACGTGCCATGATTTTTCTCCGCTTGTAGTGCGTTTTTGTGAAGTTCAGTGTTGTGTTCCAGTATTGCGTGGGATATACGGAAGTAATAGTGAATAGATGAAAATTATTGTTCCGGGTTTATGCGACAACTCAATCGGCTTAATCAATACCAGCGCCTGTGGCAGGCATCCGCCGGAGAGGCGCAATCCGTCAGCATTGGTGAACTGGCAACGCGCTGTTTTTGCAGCGAGAGGCATATGCGCACGCTACTGCGCCAGATGCAGGAAGCGGGTTGGTTAAGCTGGCAGTCGCAATCCGGGCGCGGCAAGCGCGGCGAGCTTCATTTTCTCGCCACACCTGAATCTCTGCGTAGCGAAATGCTGGAGTTCGCGTTAAACGCCGGGCAACAGCAGAACGCACTGGCGTTAGCGCAGCTCGATCCTGACGATCTGCGCGCGTTGCTCAATCCCTTTCTGGGTGGCTTATGGCAAAACGAAACGCCGACGCTGCGTATTCCCTATTATCGCCCGCTGGATCCGCTGGTACCGGGCTTTCTCCCCGGCCGTGCGGAGCAGCATTTAGCCGGGCAGATTTTTAGCGGCTTAACGCGTTTCGTCACGCGCAGTTTCCAGCCGCAGGGCGACCTGGCGCATCACTGGGATATCAGCCCGGATGGCTTGTGCTGGCATTTTCATCTGCACTCAACGTTGCACTGGCATAACGGCGACGCCGTGACGGCTGAACAGTTGCAGGCGCAACTGCACAAGCTGCTGACGCTGCCCGCCTTGCAAAAGCTATTTGCCAGTGTCGAACGCATCGACATAACGCATCCCTGGTGTTTGACCTTCAAGCTGCATCACCCAGATTACTGGCTGGCGCACAGGCTAGCCAGCTATGGCAGCCGTCTGGCGCACCCGCAGCAGCCGATGCTGGGCACCGGGCCTTTTCGGCTGGTGACATTCCGCCGGGAACTGGTTCGCCTGGAAAGCCACGACTATTACCACCTGGGCCACCCGCTGCTTAAAGCGGTGGAATTCTGGATAACCCCGCAACTCTTTGAGCAAGATCTCGGCACCAGTTGTCGGCACCCGGTACAGATTGCCATTGGCGAGGCCGATGATTTGCAACACTTGCAGCCGGTGAGTAACAGTATCAGCCTGGGGTTCTGCTACCTTACTCTGCGCCCGGGTTCACGGTTGAATGACGCCCAGTTACGCAGGTTGGTGCAGATTATTCATCACTCTTCGCTGCTGCAAACGCTGCCGCTGGATGAGAATCTCATCACGCCAAGCCAGGAGCTATTACCCGGCTGGCAAATGCCAGACTGGCCCGCCGAACAGGTTTCGCTACCGGGCAAACTTACGCTGGTTTATCACTTACCCGTGGAGTTACATACCATGGCGGAACAGTTTAAGCGGCATTTGCAGACACTTGGCTGCGAGTTGACGGTGATTTTCCATGACGGCAAAAACTGGGAAGGTTGTACTCATCTCGCCAGCGCCGATTTGATGATGGGCGACAGGCTGATAGGCGAAGCGCCAGAATGCACGCTGGAACAGTGGTTGCGCTGCGATCCGCTGTGGCCAAACCTGCTGAGTACGCAACAATTTGCGCATCTGCAAGCCACACTGGATGCGGTTCAGCGCCAGCCCGACGAACAGCAGCGCAACCGCGCGCTACAGGATGTTTTTTATCACTTGATGGACAACGCCATTCTCACGCCAATGTTTAATTATCAGTACCGCATTAGTGCGCCACCGGGCGTGGAAGGGATCCACTTAAATACGCGCGGCTGGTTTGATTTTGCCGAAGCCTGGCTCCCTGCCCCATTGCTGTGAAGAAGCTGGTCGCTGCCAGTCGCTCGCGCTACCATAGCGCTTTATTTGTCATTGTCAGGAAGAATTATGAAACGTGCCGTTGTTGTGTTTAGTGGCGGACAAGACTCCACAACCTGCCTGGTTCAGGCGTTACAGCAGTACGATGAAGTGCATTGCGTAACCTTTGATTACGGCCAGCGCCATCGTGCTGAAATTGATGTGGCACGAGAACTGGCCCTAACACTGGGCGCACGCGCGCATAAAGTGCTGGATGTGACGCTGCTGAATGAACTGGCGGTGAGTAGCCTGACGCGCGACAGCATCCCGGTGCCGGATTATGAACCCGACGCGACCGGCATTCCGAACACCTTCGTGCCGGGGCGTAATATTCTGTTTCTGACGCTGGCCGCCGTGTATGCCTATCAGGTGCAGGCGGAAGCGGTGATCACCGGCGTATGCGAAACTGATTTTTCTGGTTATCCCGACTGCCGCGATGAGTTTGTTAAGGCGCTGAATCATGCGGTCAACCTGGGCCTGGCAAAAGAGATTCGTTTTGAAACCCCACTGATGTGGATTGATAAAGCCGAAACCTGGGCGCTCGCTGATTACTGGGGCAAGCTGGATCTGGTACGCAGCGAGACGCTGACCTGCTATAACGGCATCAAAGGCGATGGCTGCGGGCATTGCGCGGCCTGTAACCTGCGCGCCAATGGTTTACAGCACTACCTTGCGGATAAACCCGCCGTGATGGCGGCAATGAAACAGAAAACCGGGCTCAAGTAAGCACGATGCACGGCCCGGTGAGCGTGCGCGCCACCGGGCTTTAGCCTGATGGCGGCATTGCGTTATCCGAACGACGAAACGACGCGAAAAGGGTGAATTAATCGCCTTCGCGGATCATCTTCTCAAGCCTTTCTCTCAGTTCGCCTTCCAGCGCCAGCGCTTTTTGCGTTTTGAGATCGATACAGACGAACGTCACCAGCGCGTCAGCAACCATTTGCCCCTCAGGGTTCAATGTCACCGCCTGGCTCAGTACACCGCTTTTGCCATTAATCTGCTGCACATGGCTGGTCACTGTAAGCACATCGCCCAATACGGCCGGACGGCGGTAGTTGATATTGATATTGACCACCACGAAAGCGATGTTGTTGGCGGTCATCCATTTAAAGCTCTCGTTGTTTTCCAGCCCATCCCAGCGCGCCTCTTCAAGGAACTCCAGATAGCGGGCATTATTCACATGTTGGTAGACATCAAGATGAAAACCACGAACTTTGATTTGCGTCTGCATAGCGCTTCAACCTTTACCGTTTATAGTTATAGAGACAGAGGTCATACTGGTATGACCTCTTTATTCTGGCAAAGATTAGCGACTACGCAAGCGGCTTACAGTTTCAGGTTCGACAGATTACGCTCAACCAGCGTCCCTCCTATGCCTGGCACCTGCTTAAGATCGTCTACAGATTTAAACGGACCATACTCTTCCCGATAGCTGACAATCGCCTGAGCTTTCTTGATCCCTACGCCATTCATGACCCGCGACAGCTCTTCCGCCGTTGCGCTATTGATACTCACCCGGGTAACACCTTCATCATCCGCGCTTTTCGCCGCATCCTGCGCTTTGCTTTGCGCTGGCGTGGCGGCGTCGCTCTTACTTTGCACTGCGGGTGGCTTAGCCGCAGCAGAAGGCGCTGCCAGCGTGCTGTGGCTCAGTGTCGCGCAAGCGAAGGACAGCGAAATTAAGAGTGCTTTGATTCCATGTTTCATTGTGTTTCTCCTTTGTTTTCAACGCAAGGCAACAATAACCACAACAAAGGACGCAGACAAAACACAAACATTCAAAATGGAAAAGGCCGCGAAAGCGGCCTTTAAGGTTTGCAGAGTATTACTCTTTTTTTGCGAGACGCATCGAGCCTTTTTATTGCTGTGGCTCAGCGACGATGTCACCCAGTTTGATCTTCGCTTCTTTACGCAAGTTGCTCATCAACGCTTCAAACGCGATTTGCGCATTGTTCTGCGTGATACCCTGCACCATCGCTTTCTTCTGCGCATCCGGCATCGTGCCTGCTTTCACTTCATCCAGCGCCATAATAACGACATTGCCTTGCTGATCGTTGGCGGTGCCGAAGGAAGGCTTATCTTTTGCTGGCAGCGGCAGATTGAATGCCGCCTGGCTTACCGGATCCTGGCCAGTACGTGCCAGCGTTTTTGCCTCACCAAAGCTCAGGCCAGCCGCTTTCAGCGCATCATCACCTTTACCGGCTTTCAGCTCACCCAGCAGTTTATCCGCATCGAGTTTTGCTTGTTGCTCCGCTTTGTTGTGCTTCACGATATCGCTGACCTGAGTTTTTACTTGGTCCAGCGGCTTGATCGCTTCGGCTTTGTGATCGGAGATACGCAGCACAAATGCGCGGTCACCATCAACGGTGATGATGTCGGAGTTGCTGCCCGGCGTGCCGTTCTGCCCTACCAGACCACCATTGAAAATGGCATCGCTTACCGGTTTGAAATTCAGCTCTTCCGGCAGGTTATCGCGACCGAACCAGCCGGTCTGAACTGCTTTGGCACCAGCAGCCTGCTCAGCACCCGCCAGCGATTCGTTATCGTTGCTCGCCGCTTCGCTCACTTTCTGCTGCAGCGCGTACCATGCATCCAGCGCTTTTTCCTGTTTCACTTTCGCCGCCAGTTCATCACGCACATCGTTCAGCGGTTTCACCTGCGCAGGCTGGATATCATCCAGACGTGCAACCAGGTAACCCACTGAAGATTTAATGACGCCAGACAGTTGGCCTTTCTCTTTCAAACCGGCGTTTTTCAGCTCTTCCGGCGTGGTGGCATCTTCAAGCCAGCCCATATCACCGCCGTTACGCGCTGAGATGATGTCCGCAGATTTCGCTTTTGCCAGCGCCGCAAAGTCCGCGCCTTTTTTCAGTTCATCCAGCACAGCTTTCGCTTCGTCTTCCGTTTTGGTCTGGATAATGCTGTAGCGATTACGCTGCGGCTGCGTGAACTGATCCTGATGCTGATCGTAATAAGCCTGGATTTGCTCGTCGGTGACGTTTTCCTGCATCGATGCAGCATCCAGCTTGATATAGCTTACGCGGAACTGCTCCGGTGAGATAAAGCTGCTCTTGTTCTGATCGTAGTAGCTGGCAATTTCTTCATCGCTCGCGGTCTGTTTCGCCGCCAGCGCGTTAACATCAATCACAGCCTGGCGCACAACACGCTGTTGAGCGACCAGCGCAGCCAGCTCGTCGGTCTCACCTTTGAGCATGAAATCAGTACCCGCAACGGCGTTAATCAGTTGCTGAGAGGTTAACTGGTTGCGCAGCGCCTGAGCATATTGATCGGTGCTCATCCCCATCTGGTTTACGATGGCGCTGAAGCGATTGTTATCAAATTTACCGTTAGCCTGAAATGCCTGAGTAGCGAAAATCGCTTTTTTCACCTGATCATCGCTAATACCAAGCCCCAGGTTTTTTGCGTACTGGTCCAGCAGCGCTTCATCAATTAAGCGGTTGAGCACTTGCTGACGCACCGATTTCATATAGTTTTCGTTAGCAGCCAGCTCAGAGAACTGATCGCCCAGCTGTTGCGCCATGCGGTTGCGCTCGCTATTCACCGCATTTTCAAACTGTGAACGGCCGATTTCCTGACCATTAACTTTTGCGGCGTAATTATTGTTACCGCCAATCAGGTAGTTACCTACGCCAGTCAAAATGAATGACACGATAATCAAACCCAGAATGATCTTGAGCACGACGTGATTTGCCGCCGCGCGTAAATTGTCCATCATGGTGTAACAACACTCCGCTGTAGGTGACTGTAGATCTCAGGCAGCTCAAGTTGCCCGCTGCGTGTAAGCGCGTATTTTGACAAGAAAACGGGGTAATTGTTAGCCCGCATCGCGTATTAACTCGCAGAAAGTGCGTCTGCACAAATAAAAAAGGCACATCTCGCGATGCGCCCTTGTAGTTTGTCGCTATCCCTTCAAAGGGAAGGCGATCAGTTTACTGCGTCTTTCAGTGCTTTGCCTGCGCGGAAACCAGGAACTTTAGCCGCAGCAATGGTGATTTCTTTGCCGGTCTGAGGGTTGCGGCCTGTACGGGCAGCACGCTCTTTAACAACAAAAGAGCCAAAACCTACCAGCGCTACGTCGTCCCCGGATTTCAAAGAATCAGTAACGGCAGCAATAAAAGCATCTAACACACGTCCAGCCGCAGCTTTAGAGATGTCAGCATCTGCGGCAATCTTGTCTACCAGTTGAGATTTATTCACTCTACTCTTCCTCTCTTTATAATTTATATCGCACCTGAATCCTTCACAGCGCGACCGCGCAGCAGTTATATCAGGCCTGTCATGCCCTTACAACACCAGTTGATGATGACACACCCAACCAGCAATCTAAATTAGCTATACAAAAAAAGGCTGGCAAGTCCGAAATCACTCACCAGCCTTGTTTTTATTAACGCACTTTGCGCAAGGTCACTATTTTGCCGTTACGACTTGCATACCAAAGGGTTCATTCTGCAGCGCGAGGGCGAGAACTTCTTCGATACGCTTAACCGGATGGATATCCAGATCGGCAACAACGTTATCCGGAATCTCTTCCAAATCGCGTTTATTTTCGTAAGGAATCAGAACAGTCTTAATGCCCCCACGATGCGCCGCCAGCAGTTTCTCTTTCAGACCGCCAATTGGCAGAACCTGGCCGCGCAGGGTAATTTCCCCTGTCATCGCCACATCTGCACGAACCGGGTTACCGGTCAGACAAGAAACCAGCGCGGTGCACATCGCAATACCAGCGCTCGGACCATCTTTCGGCGTCGCACCTTCCGGCACATGAACGTGAATATCACGTTTCTCATAGAAATCGCCGTTGATACCCAGTTTTTCCGCACGGGCACGCACAACCGTCAGCGCCGCCTGGATAGACTCCTGCATCACTTCGCCCAGAGAACCGGTATAAGTCAGCTTACCTTTGCCTGGTACGCAGGCGGTTTCAATGGTCAGCAAGTCGCCGCCCACTTCCGTCCAGGCCAGACCAGTGACCTGACCCACACGGTTTTCATCGTCCGCCCGACCGTAATCAAAGCGCTGCACACCAAGGTAGTCATGCAGGTTTTCACCGTTGATTTCGATATGCTTCAGAGACGGATCCAGCAGCAGCTGTTTCACCGCTTTCCGGCACAGTTTCGAAATTTCACGCTCCAGACCACGCACACCGGCTTCACGCGTGTAGTAACGGATAATGCCGACAATAGCACTGTCATCAACCGTTAACTCATTAGGTTTCAGCGCATTACGTTCAATTTGCTTGGTCAGCAGATGACGCTTGGCAATGTTCAGTTTTTCGTCTTCGGTGTAACCAGAAAGACGGATCACTTCCATACGATCCAGCAGCGGCGCCGGAATATTCATCGAGTTGGAGGTGGCAACGAACATGACGTCACTGAGGTCGTAATCCACTTCCAGATAGTGATCGCTGAACGCCACGTTCTGTTCAGGATCCAGCACTTCCAACAGTGCTGAAGCCGGATCGCCGCGCATGTCAGACGACATTTTGTCGATCTCATCAAGCAGGAACAGCGGGTTTTTCACGCCCACTTTCGCCATCTTCTGAATCAGTTTGCCCGGCATTGAGCCGATGTAAGTACGGCGGTGACCGCGGATTTCCGCTTCATCACGCACGCCGCCCAGCGCCATGCGGATGTATTTGCGACCGGTAGCTTTCGCAATGGACTGACCCAACGAGGTTTTACCAACCCCCGGCGGTCCCACCAGGCACAGAATCGGCCCTTTTAACTTGTTCATACGGCTCTGAACCGCAAGATACTCAAGGATGCGGTCTTTGACACGTTCGAGGCCGTAGTGGTCGGTATCCAGAATTTCCTGCGCCTGACGCAGATCTTTTTTGACCTTGCTACGCGCGTTCCACGGTACCTGCACCATCCATTCGATATAACCGCGCACCACGGTTGCTTCCGCAGACATCGGCGACATCATTTTCAGCTTTTGCAGTTCAGATTCGGCTTTCTCTTTTGCCTCTTTCGGCATTTTCGAGGCGTCGATTTTACGCTTCAGCGCTTCGTTCTCGTCCGGCGCGTCATCCATTTCGCCCAGCTCTTTCTGAATGGCTTTCATCTGTTCATTCAGATAGTACTCACGCTGGGATTTCTCCATCTGCTTTTTCACGCGATTGCGGATGCGTTTCTCAACCTGCAGCAGATCGATTTCAGACTCCATCATTGCCATCAGATATTCCAGACGTTCGTTGACGTCGGACATCTCCAGCACGGACTGCTTATCCGCCAGTTTCAGCGGCATGTGCGCAGCGATGGTGTCAGCCAGACGCGCAGGATCGTCGATGCTATTGAGCGACGTCAGCACTTCTGGCGGGATTTTTTTGTTGAGCTTGATATAGCCTTCAAACTGGCTGATCGCCGTGCGCACCAGCACTTCCTGCTCGCGCTCATCGATAGCCGGCGAGTCAAGGTATTCTGCTTTCGCTGAGAAGTGCTCACCATCGTCGGCAAGCGTGGTAATGCGCGCGCGCTGAAGCCCCTCGACCAGCACTTTTACCGTGCCATCGGGCAGTTTCAACATTTGCAAAATAGACGCCACGGTCCCGACGGTGAAAAGATCGTTTACACCCGGCTCATCCGTTGAGGCTTCTTTCTGTGCAACCAGCATGATTTTTTTATCATGGTCCATGGCCGCTTCCAGACAACGGATAGATTTTTCCCGTCCCACAAATAACGGAATGACCATGTGCGGATAAACCACCACATCGCGCAACGGCAATACGGGGATTTCAATGCGTTCAGAACGCTCAGGATTCATAGAGCTCTCTCTTAGTTTAAAGTCCGCCAGGTAATCAGGTGACGTGACTGTGCAACACGCACCATTAACATGTAAAGCAGTATATGGGGATGTTTCCCACACATTCAACGCTGTGTTTACGGAAAAATAAAAGGGGAGATAAAATCCCCCCTTTTCGATTAACTGATTGTAAGATTTGGCTAATTATTCGCCAGACGCCTGCTGCGCTTCCGGTTTGCCATAAATCAGCAAGGGTTTGGTTTGACCCGCGATGACCGACTCATCAATCACCACTTTCTCGACATCTTCAAGTGATGGCAGATCATACATGGTGTCCAGCAGCGCGGCTTCCACGATAGAACGCAGCCCACGAGCACCGGTTTTGCGCACCATTGCTTTCTTAGCGATAGCGTCGAGCGCTTCGTCGCGGAATTCGAGATCCACGCCTTCCAGGTTGAACAACGCCTGATACTGCTTCGTCAGGGCGTTTTTAGGCTCTTTCAGAATCTGAATCAGCGCTTCTTCGCTCAATTCACTCAGCGTTGCAACGACCGGCAGACGCCCGATGAATTCAGGAATCAGACCGAATTTGATCAAATCTTCCGGTTCAACCTGCGCCAGCAGTTCGCCTTCGTTGGCTTTTTCAGATTTTCCTTTCACCGTTGCGCCAAAACCAATGCCGGAGCCGGTTTCAACACGGTGAGAAATCACTTTATCCAGGCCTGCGAACGCACCACCACAGATAAACAGGATTTTAGAGGTATCAACCTGCAAAAACTCCTGCTGCGGATGCTTACGTCCACCCTGCGGCGGAACTGCAGCTACGGTACCTTCGATCAGTTTTAGCAGCGCCTGCTGTACACCTTCGCCGGAAACGTCACGGGTAATCGACGGGTTATCAGACTTACGGGAGATCTTGTCGATTTCATCGATGTAGACAATCCCGCGCTGCGCTTTCTGCACGTCGTAGTCGCACTTCTGCAGCAGTTTCTGAATGATGTTTTCCACGTCTTCACCCACGTAACCTGCTTCGGTTAACGTCGTAGCATCGGCCATGGTGAACGGGACATCCAACAGACGCGCCAGCGTTTCCGCCAGCAACGTTTTACCGGAACCTGTGGGCCCGATAAGCAGAATGTTACTTTTACCCAGTTCAACGCCGTTGCTGGTGTCGCCATTGCGCAGACGTTTGTAGTGGTTATATACCGCGACCGCCAGCACTTTTTTCGCCTGCTCCTGACCGATTACATAATCATCAAGATGGTGGCGAATTTCATGCGGAGTCGGCAGCGCGCTGCGCTCGCGATGCGGCGCAACTTCTTTAATCTCTTCGCGAATAATGTCGTTACACAGATCCACACATTCGTCGCAGATATACACGGATGGCCCGGCGATCAGCTTACGCACTTCATGCTGGCTTTTGCCGCAAAAAGAGCAGTACAACAGTTTGCCCGAACCATCTTTGCGTTTATCTGTCATGAGTCAAAACCTCTTATCTGTTCTTTGTGCCGCACATGACGACGCATATGCCATTCCAGGCGCAAAACGTTACTCAAGCGTGTGCCGCTTGTACTCATTAGTATAGCGGCACCTGCAGCCTGAGCTTAGTTACGATGGGTTAAAATTGAATCAACCAGCCCGTATTCAACCGCCTCTTGCGCGGCAAGGAAGCGGTCACGTTCTGTATCGCGTTCAATTTGTTCTAAAGATTGACCCGTATGATGCGCCATAAGTTCATTCATGCGCCCTTTCACTTTCAGAATCTCACGCGCGTGGATTTCAATATCCGTCGCCTGGCCCTGATAGCCGCCCAGCGGCTGGTGAATCATCACACGTGAGTTTGGCAGGCAGAAACGCTTGCCCTTTGCACCCGCCGTCAGCAGAAATGCGCCCATTGACGCAGCCTGGCCCATACAAATTGTGCTGACGTCCGGCTTAATAAATTGCATGGTGTCATAAATTGACATCCCTGCGGTAATTACCCCGCCAGGCGAGTTAATGTACAGGTAAATGTCCTTTTCCGGGTTTTCCGCTTCCAGAAACAGCATTTGCGCCACAATCAGGTTCGCCATGTGGTCTTCAACCTGACCAGTCAGAAAAATTACGCGTTCCTTGAGAAGACGGGAGTAGATATCGAAAGAACGCTCACCGCGTGAGGTCTGTTCAATAACCATTGGCACCAGGGCCATATGGGGTGCAAAGTTGTCTCGTTCGCCGCTGTATGACATTTCCGTCTCCTGGATAAAAAATTAACAAACCTGCTGTACTGATTGTACTTGAGTGAGTGGGGTCTGACTACGACGCCTCACGGACGGATTATCAGCCAGAGTCTTTTCTGTCGCTATTCCCTTAGTGGGGATGACATTACCTGATTTCAAGCATAACAATCTTTTGCTGTTACGCTAACACTGAAACGCCCTTTTAGCACAGATCTGATAGTCCTGATGCGATAAAAAAAGCCCGTCACCAGCAAGCAGGTGACGGGCTTATTGCTTTTAGCTATCGCAGAAGTCGATTAAGCCTGTTGGTTCATCAGTTCGTTAAAGGAAGTGGCTTTTTCAGTCACTTTCGCTTTTTCCAGAACCGCTTCAACCGCTTGTTCTTCCAGCGCAACGTTACGCATGTTTTCCATCAGCTCTTTGTTTTTGCTGTAGAATTCGATCACTTCTTTCGGATCTTCATATGCAGAAGCCATCTCTTCGATCAGGCCTTTAACGCGCTCTTCGTCAGCTTTCAGCTCGTGGGTACGAATAACTTCGCCCAGCAGCAGGCCAACCACAACACGGCGTTTAGCCTGCTCTTCGAACAGCTCGCGCGGCAGTTCCAGAGCTTGCTTCTCGTTGCCACCGAAACGCTGTGCAGCCTGGCGGCGCAGAACGTCGATTTCGCTGTCAATCAGTGCAGCCGGAACGTCGATTTCGTTCGCTTTTACCAGGCCTTCAATCGCCTGAGATTTAACACGGTTACGCACCGCGCCTTTCAGCTCACGATCCATGTTTTTGCGTACTTCTGCGCGCAGACCCGCAACGGAGCCATCTTCCACGCCAAAGCGTTTGATGAACTCTTCGGTCAGTTCCGGCAGCTCACGCTCTTCCACTTTTTTCAGGTTAATGACGAATTTCGCCGCTTTACCTTTCAGGTTTTCTGCGTGGTACTCTTCCGGGAAGGTCACGTCGATGGTGAACTCTTCGCCCGCTTTGTGGCCTTTAATACCGTCTTCGAAACCCGGGATCATACGACCCTGGCCCATTGCCAGTACGAAATCAGTGGCTTTGCCGCCTTCGAATTCTTCGCCATCAACGGAACCAGTGAAATCAACGGTCACGCGATCTTCAGCGTCAGCAGCGCCGTCTTTGTCTTTCCAGGTCGCCTGCTGCTTGCGCAGAGTTTCCAGCATGGTGTCTACGTCAGCATCGGTCACTTCAACAACCGGTTTTTCGACTTCGATGGTATCCAGCGCTTTCAGCTCAACTTCCGGATACACCTCGAACTCTACAGAGTAGGTAAAGTCTTCGCCCAGTTTGTATTCGCCCGGAACATAGTTCGGCGCGCCAGCTGGGTTGATTTTTTCCTGAATGATCGCATCGATAAAGTTGCGGCTCATCAGATCGCCCAGAACGTCCTGGCGAACAGACGCGCCATAACGCTGAGCAACAACGGTCATCGGTACTTTACCCTTACGGAAGCCGTCAATACGCACTTTCTTCGCTACGTTGACCAGCTCGCTCTTCACAGCGGTCTCGATGCTGTCAGCAGCGATTGTAATCGTTACACGGCGCCCAAGGCCCTGAGTGGTTTCAACTGAAACTTGCATCTTGTTACCTCAAAAAATCACAGTGCTCGGTCAACTCTACTCTGCGAAGCAAACCGTTTCGCTTGCAGAACCGGGATGTTCTCTCAAATCAGATATACATTCCCTGTCGTCAGAATCATCCCGAAGACATTCCGAAAAATAAGACGCAGCATTATAGCGGCATCACAGATATGAGTCGAGAACGGGAATGTCGCAATGGTGCGTCACTTTTTCACACTTCTGAAGCAATTTCGCTCAAAAAAGGGCGTTTCTCGCTCAAAATTCAGACAAAACAAAACGGCCCGTAGGCCGTTTTTACATAATCTGCATGCAACATACTGGAAAAGTTTGGGCAGTTGCAACCAGGTTTTCTACGCGATGCTTCCGGCACCGCGACAGGCTGGCGAAGTCAGCAGGGTATCCTGCAAACCTTCCCACTCCTTAAGTGTGTACGTATGCAGAGCCAGTGCATGAATCGTCGTAGACAGTTCATCTGCCAACGTGCCATAAATCATGCGATGACGGTTCAGAAAACGCTCTCCAGTAAAGCGGTCGCTTACCAGTACAACTTTGAAGTGACTTTCAGAACCTGCGGGGACATTGTGACGATAGCTCTCGTCAACAACTTCGAGAATGAGGGGCTCAAACGCCGCCTTCAGCTTTGCTTCTATTTGTTCGCGCATCATCATGATATTACACCTCCGACAACGCTGAGATGCCAGCCATCTCTTTAAATGTTAGCCGCTTTTACCGTCTCTATAACAATAAAACAATAAAAAATTAGCGTTCGTCCTGGTTTCCCGCTCAAGGTGATGAACTTTACTGAAAGCAGCTTTTTTTTGCGTGGTATCACCCATAAAAAGGTTTTTGATAGCAAAAAAAGCACAAGACGATGAATTTCCATGCATTGAGGACTTCCTCTTAACAGCGGCAATGTTATGATGGCGAGAATTTTCCCCCAGAAGCTTAGATCCTTGAGAGCCTGAACATGTTTAAAAAACTACTCTTTCCGTTGGTCGCTTTATTTATGCTGGCCGGGTGCGCAACCCCGCCGACAACGCTTGATGTCACCCCAAAAATTACTCTGCCGCAGCAGGATCCAAGCCTGATGGGTGTCACCGTGAGCATCAACGGTGCCGATCAGCGCCCGGATCAAGCGCTGGCCAAAGTGACGCGCGATAACCAGCTGGTTACCCTGACAGCCTCCCGCGATCTGCGTTTCCTGCTGCAAGAAGTGCTGGAAAAACAGATGACCGCGCGCGGTTATATGATCGGGCCGAACGGCGCGGTAAACCTGCAGATTATTGTTAACCAGCTGTATGCGGATGTCTCTCAGGGCAACGTCCGCTACAACATCGCGACCAAAGCGGATATCGCAATCATCGCCACAGCCGCGAACGGCAACAAGATGACCAAAAACTACCGCGCAAGCTATAACGTCGAAGGCGCATTCCAGGCTACCAACGACAAGATTGCCGGTGCGGTTAACAGCGTGTTGACTGACACCATCGCTGATATGTCTCAGGACACCAGCATTCACGACTTCATCAAGCAAAACGCCCGTTAATCTTTTTCTGGCCCGGTTTTCCGGGCCAGTTTTTAACTCATGTCCAGTCACTACTTACGCATTTTCACCCAACCGAAATCAGCCATCCTGCTGATTCTGGGTTTTGCTTCCGGTTTGCCTCTCGCCCTGACCAGCGGCACGCTCCAGGCATGGATGACCGTTGAAAACATCGATTTAAAAACCATCGGTTTCTTTTCTCTGGTCGGCCAGGCTTACGTGTTTAAGTTTTTGTGGTCACCGCTGATGGATCGCTACACACCGCCTTTACTCGGGCGTCGTCGCGGCTGGCTGCTCCTTACGCAAATTCTGCTGCTGGTGTCGATTGCCGCAATGGGTTTCCTCGATCCGGCCAACCATCTGCGCTGGATGGCAGCGCTGGCTGTGCTTATCGCTTTCTGCTCTGCGTCTCAGGATATAGTGTTTGACGCCTGGAAAACGGATGTGCTGCCGCTCGAAGAGCGAGGCGCAGGTGCGGCAATAAGCGTGCTGGGCTATCGGCTCGGAATGTTGGTTTCCGGAGGACTGGCTTTATGGCTGGCGGATCGCTGGCTCGGCTGGCAGGGAATGTACTGGTTGATGGCCGTGCTACTGGTCCCGTGCATTATCGCCACCCTGCTCGCACCGGAGCCAGAGGATGTGATTCCGGTGCCGAAAACGCTGGAACGCGCCGTTGTCGAGCCGCTGCGTGATTTCTTCGGGCGCAATAACGCCTGGCTTATCCTTCTATTAATAGTGCTGTACAAACTGGGCGATGCGTTCGCCATGAGCCTGACAACAACATTTCTCATCCGCGGTGTCGGTTTTGGTGCCGGAGAAGTCGGCGTGGTGAACAAAACCCTCGGGCTTATCGCCACGATTATCGGCGCGTTATTTGGCGGCGTACTGATGCAACGGTTATCCCTGTTCCGAGCGCTGTTCATTTTTGGCGTACTGCAGGCCATTTCGAATGCCGGTTACTGGCTGCTATCGATTACGGCGAAAAGCATTTTTACGATGGGTTCAGCCGTCTTTTTAGAAAACTTATGTGGCGGCATGGGAACCGCGGCGTTTGTTGCACTTTTAATGACCCTCTGCAACAAATCCTTCTCCGCAACGCAGTTTGCTCTGCTCTCGGCGCTATCGGCGGTTGGACGCGTCTATGTCGGCCCGCTGGCTGGCTGGTTTGTTGAAAGTTACAGCTGGTCGACGTTCTATCTCTTTTCGATTGTGGCCGCGCTTCCCGGTCTGTTATTGCTGATGTTGTGCAAAAAAACGCTGGCATTTACGCAACAGAGTGAAAGTTTTCTCTGCAGGACGGAATACGCTGCGGCCTACCGGCTGGCGCTGCGCATACTGAGCGCCGGTTGCGTGCTGTTAGGATGCTGGCTGCTGGTACTGATGATTAACGCCGCAGGTTTGACTGACTGGTCTTTCGGCACCACGCTGCTGGAATGGGGCGCACTGCTAGCGATTATCGGCATTGTGTTTGGCGGTGTGTTGGATCTGCTGGCGCTACGTAAAACAGAGTTGCTATAACCTGTTAAAACGACGTGATAAAAAAGCGCCTGCGGGCGCTTTTTTTGGCGTCAAAGCCTCGAAATGTTAAAAAACAGTACAGTGACAAAAAAATCACTAAAGAATATATTTGCTGGCTATTTTCCTATTAAAATCAGGTCATCAAAAAATAAAAACGGCCCAAAACAATTCACCAAAGTTATTATTATGCTCAATAAATAAACATCCTATCTTTTTAGCAAATCACCTAATTCAAACTGAACAAATAAAAAATCTTAATTGTTTTGTGCCTTATAAATTAAAGGCTACTCTTTAACGATTCAGCACGGTTATTAATTGTTGGGTTTCAAGTTCGTTCCAATAATGTTCAATATTTGCTGGATATTTGTTAAATAAATGTATATTTAATTGATTGGTTATACCAATTTACCCCCAACACTGATTGTGATGTAATTTTTCCGTTATAATCTCACTCTCTGGCAGTGCGAATCGCTTTTTTTACAGATTGTTGCATTCGATGTGACATAAACGGCAAAAGCCAGTAACACCTTACTGACACAGAGCCAATCATGTTTACAGTAACGTAACCTTTCCGTAAAATGCCCGCACACTTTAAGCGCCACCAGATCCCGTGGAATTGAGGTCGTTAAATGAGACTCAGGAAATACAATAAAAGTTTGGGATGGTTGTCATTAATCGCCGGTACTGTTTTACTCAGTGGCTGCGATTCTGCACTTCTTGACCCCAAAGGACAGATTGGACTGGAGCAACGTTCGCTGATACTGACGGCTTTTGGCCTGATGTTGATTGTCGTTATTCCCGCCATCTTGATGGCCGTTGGTTTCGCCTGGAAGTATCGTGCGAGCAATAAAGATGCGAAGTATAGCCCTAACTGGTCACACTCCAATAAAGTGGAAGCTGTGGTCTGGACGGTGCCAATTCTGATCATCCTGTTCCTTGCCGTATTGACATGGAAAACCACCCACGCGCTTGAACCAAGCAAACCATTAGCCCATGACGAACAACCGATCACCATTGAAGTTGTTTCTATGGACTGGAAATGGTTCTTCATCTATCCGGAGCAGGGCATTGCTACCGTGAACGAAATCGCCTTCCCGGCTAACGTTCCGGTTCAGTTCAAAGTGACCTCCAACTCCGTGATGAACTCGTTCTTTATCCCGAAACTGGGTAGCCAGATTTATGCGATGGCCGGTATGCAGACTAACCTGCATCTGATCGCCAACGAAGCTGGCACCTACGATGGTATCTCCGCAAGCTACAGCGGCCCGGGCTTCTCGGGTATGAAGTTTAAAGCAATTGCTACGCCGGACCGTGCCGCATTCGACCAGTGGGTCGCAAAAGCGAAACAAGCTCCAAATACCCTGCCGGATATGGCAGCGTATGACAAACTTGCTGCGCCAAGCGAATACAACAAGGTTGAATACTTCTCCAGCGTGAAACCCGATTTGTTTAAAGACGTTATCAACAAATTTATGGGCCACGGCATGAGCATGGACATGAACCAACCGAAGGGCGAGCATAGCGAGCACGAAGGTATGGAAGGCATGGACATGAGCCACGCGGAAACCTCTCACTAAGGGGTCGAGGAAGAAAACGATGTTCGGAAAATTGACACTGGATGCAGTCCCCTACCATGAACCCATTATTGTGGTTACGGTGGCTGCCATTATCATCGGTGGCCTGGCATTACTGGCCCTGATTACTTACTTCGGTAAGTGGAACTACTTGTGGAAAGAGTGGCTGACTTCGGTTGACCACAAAAAACTCGGCATCATGTACTGCATCGTCGGTATCGTAATGCTGATTCGTGGCTTTGCTGACGCCATCATGATGCGTAGCCAGCAAGCACTCGCCTCGGCGGGTGAAGCAGGCTTCCTGCCGCCGCACCACTACGATCAGATCTTCACCGCCCACGGCGTGATCATGATCTTCTTCGTAGCAATGCCGCTGGTTATCGGTCTGATGAACGTGGTGATCCCACTGCAGATCGGCGCTCGCGACGTGGCGTTCCCGTTCCTGAACAACCTGAGCTTCTGGTTCACGGTTGTCGGTGTGATCCTGGTTAACCTGTCTCTCGGCGTGGGTGAATTCGCGCAGACTGGCTGGCTGGCTTATCCGCCGCTATCGGGAATCGAGTACAGTCCGGGCGTAGGGGTCGATTACTGGATCTGGGCACTTCAGCTCTCCGGTATCGGTACGACGCTGACCGGTATCAACTTCTTCGTCACCATTCTGAAGATGCGTGCGCCGGGCATGACCATGTTCAAGATGCCGGTATTTACCTGGGCATCACTGTGCGCCAACGTGCTGATTATTGCCTCGTTCCCGATCCTGACTGTCACCGTCGCGCTGCTGACCCTGGACCGCTATCTGGGTACCCATTTCTTCACCAACGAAATGGGCGGCAACATGATGATGTACATCAACCTGATCTGGGCCTGGGGCCATCCGGAAGTGTACATCCTGGTTCTGCCGGTGTTCGGTGTGTTCTCGGAAGTCGCCGCGACCTTCTCGCGTAAGCGCCTGTTCGGTTACACCTCGCTGGTTTGGGCGACCGTGTGCATTACCGTACTGTCGTTTATCGTTTGGTTGCACCACTTCTTCACCATGGGTGCGGGCGCGAACGTTAACGCCTTCTTCGGTATCGCCACCATGATTATCGCCATCCCGACCGGGGTGAAGATCTTCAACTGGCTGTTCACCATGTACCAGGGCCGTATCGTGTTCCATTCAGCAATGATGTGGACCATCGGCTTTATCGTGACCTTCTCTGTGGGCGGTATGACCGGCGTACTGCTGGCGGTACCGGGCGCGGACTTTGTGCTGCACAACAGTCTGTTCCTGATTGCTCACTTCCATAACGTCATCATCGGCGGTGTGGTATTTGGTTGCTTTGCGGGTATCACTTACTGGTGGCCGAAAGCGTTTGGCTTCACCCTGAATGAAACCTGGGGTAAACGCGCGTTCTGGTTCTGGATCATCGGCTTCTTCGTGGCATTTATGCCGCTGTATGTGCTGGGCTTTATGGGTATGACCCGTCGCCTGAGCCAGCAGATCGATCCGCAGTTCCACACCATGCTGGTGGTTGCCGCTTGCGGCGCTGCGCTGATTGCCTGCGGTATTCTGTGCCAGCTGATTCAGTACTACGTCTCCATCCGCGACCGTCACCTCAACCGTGACCTGACCGGTGACCCGTGGGGCGGCCGTACGCTGGAGTGGGCAACCTCTTCTCCGCCGCCGTTCTACAACTTCGCTGAAGTGCCACACGTTCATGAGCGTGATGCATTCTGGGAAATGAAAGAAAAAGGCGAAGCGTACAAGCAACCTGCGCATTATGAAGAAATTCATATGCCGAAAAACAGCGGTGCGGGCATTGTTATTGCAGCTTTCGCAACGGTGTTTGGCTTTGCCATGATCTGGCACATCTGGTGGATGGCGATCGTCGGTTTCGCCGGCATCGTAATTAGCTGGATTGTGAAGAGCTTTGACGAGGACGTGGATTACTACGTACCGGTTGCAGAAGTCGAAAAACTGGAAAATCAGCATTTCGATGAGATCAAAAAGGCAGGGCTGAAAAATGGCAACTGATACTCTGACGACTGCGAACGCCCACGCGCACGAACATGGGCACCATGATTCAGGACCGACGAAAGTCTTCGGTTTCTGGATCTACCTGATGAGCGACTGCATTCTGTTCTCGATCCTGTTCGCGACCTATGCCGTGTTAGTGAATAACACGGCGGGTGGCCCGTCGGGTAAAGACATCTTTGAACTGCCGTTCGTTCTGGTGGAAACCGCCCTGCTGCTGTTCAGCTCCATTACCTATGGCATGGCGGCGATCGCCATGTATAAGAACAACAAAAGCCAGGTTGTTTCCTGGCTGGCGTTGACCTGGCTGTTCGGCGCAGGCTTCATCGGGATGGAACTCTATGAATTCCATCACCTGATTGTTGAAGGCATGGGGCCGGATCGCAGTGGCTTCCTGTCAGCGTTCTTCGCGCTGGTTGGCACTCACGGTCTGCACGTGACCTCGGGTCTGATCTGGATGGCAGTGCTGATGTTCCAGATTTCCCGTCGCGGCCTGACCAGTACAAACCGTACACGTATCCTGTGCCTGAGCCTGTTCTGGCACTTCCTGGACGTGGTATGGATTTGTGTATTCTCAGTCGTTTATCTGATGGGGGCGATGTAATGAGTCATTCAACCGATCATGGCGCTTCCCACGGTAGCGTAAAAACCTACATGACAGGTTTTATCCTGTCGATCATCCTGACGGTGATCCCGTTCTGGATGGTGATGAGCGGTACTGCGTCCCACGTGGCGATTCTCGGCACTGTGCTGGTGACAGCAGTAGTACAGATTCTGGTGCATCTGGTGTGCTTCCTGCACATGAACACCAAGTCTGATGAAGGCTGGAACATGACGGCTTTCGTCTTTACTGTGCTGATCATCGCGATCGTGGTGGTAGGTTCCATCTGGATTATGTGGAACCTCAACTACAACATGATGGTTCGATAAGAGCGGCGAAGTATGTTTAAGCAATACCTGCAAGTCACGAAACCGGGCATTATTTTTGGCAACTTGATCTCCGTGATCGGGGGATTCCTGCTGGCCTCTAAAGGCCACATCGATTATCCCCTGTTCATCTACACGCTGATTGGTGTGTCGCTGGTGGTCGCCTCTGGTTGTGTTTTTAACAACTACATCGATCGTGACATCGACAAAAAGATGGAACGGACGAAAAACAGGGTGCTGGTCAGAGGGCTGATCTCGCCAAAAGTCTCGCTGGTTTACGCCGCCTTGCTGGGTATTGCTGGCTTCATGCTGCTGTGGTTTGGCGCTAACCCGCTGGCCTGCTGGCTCGGGGTAATGGGGTTCGTGGTATATGTGGGCGTCTACAGCCTGTATATGAAACGCCACTCCGTTTACGGTACGCTGATTGGTTCACTCTCCGGCGCTGCGCCGCCGGTGATTGGCTACTGTGCCGTCACCAACGAGTTTGACAGCGGCGCGGCGATCCTGCTGGCCATTTTCAGCCTGTGGCAGATGCCTCACTCGTATGCTATCGCGATTTTCCGCTTTAAGGATTATCAGGCAGCGAATATCCCGGTACTGCCGGTAGTGAAAGGCATTTCCGTGGCGAAAAACCATATCACGCTCTACATCCTGGCGTTCGCTATCGCCACCCTGATGCTGTCGCTTGGCGGCTACGCCGGTTACAAATACCTGGTCGTTGCCGCAGCGGTAAGCCTTTGGTGGCTGGGCATGGCGCTGCGTGGTTACAAAGTTGAGGATGACAAGGTATGGGCGCGCAAACTGTTCGTCTTTTCCATTGTCGCTATCACCTCGCTCAGCGTGATGATGTCGGTCGATTTTATGGTGCCGGATTCCCATAACCTGTTGACCTACGTCTGGTGATCCAAACCGCCATTATAAAGGGTGCTACGGCACCCTTTTTTCATGCCCAAATGCCCCGCTCTACAGGTAATATTTGTTAATTAAGCTGTTATTTACCCCGCCCTGCCCCCGCACTACACTATGTCCGGTTTTCAAATTGAGGTGGTAATGAACGATTATAAAATGACGCCAGGCGAGTTGCGCGCCACCTGGGGTTTAGGGACTGTATTCTCACTGCGCATGCTCGGCATGTTTATGGTCCTGCCCGTTCTGACCACGTACGGTATGGCGCTGCAGGGCGCCAGTGAAGCACTCATCGGTCTGGCGATTGGTATTTATGGCCTCGCGCAAGCCGTGTTTCAAATTCCCTTTGGCTTGCTTTCTGACCGCATTGGCCGCAAGCCGCTTATCGTTGGTGGGTTAGCGATTTTTGTTGCCGGTAGCGTGATTGCCGCCCTTTCCGATTCTATCTGGGGCATTATTCTTGGCCGCGCATTACAAGGCTCCGGTGCCATCGCCGCCGCTGTTATGGCGCTTCTTTCCGATCTCACTCGCGAACAGAATCGTACCAAAGCGATGGCCTTTATCGGCGTTAGTTTTGGCGTCACCTTCGCCATTGCCATGGTGCTTGGCCCGATTATCACGCATCAGTTGGGTTTGCATGCGCTGTTCTGGATGATTGCCGGGTTGGCAACTGCCGGTATTGCGTTGACTATCTGGGTCGTGCCAGACAGTCAGCAACATGTGCGTAACCGCGAATCCGGCATGGTGAAAGACTGTTTCCAGATGGTGATGGTCAACCCGAAGCTGCTAAAACTCAACTTTGGCATTATGTGCCTGCATATCCTGCTGATGTCGACGTTTGTTGCCCTGCCAGGCCAACTCGAAGCCGCCGGTTTTCTCGCACCGGATCACTGGAAAATCTACCTGGTCACCATGCTTATCTCTTTCGTTTCGGTGGTGCCATTTATTATCTACGCCGAAGTGAAGCGCCGCATGAAGCGCGTTTTCGTGTTCTGCGTGGCGCTGCTGCTGATTGCTGAAATCGTGTTGTGGGGCGCGGGGCCACATTTCTGGGAAATCGTCATTGGTGTACAGATCTTTTTCCTCGCCTTTAACCTGATGGAAGCATTACTACCCTCGTTAATCAGCAAAGAAGCGCCCGCGGGCTATAAAGGCACGGCGATGGGGATTTACTCCACCAGCCAGTTTATCGGCGTGGCAATTGGTGGCGCACTCGGCGGCTGGGTAGATGGTCTGTTTGATTCACAAACGGTATTCCTTGCCGGCGCATTGCTGGCGATGGTCTGGCTGCTTGTCGCAGGCACCATGCAGGAACCGCCCTATGTCAGCAGCCTGCGCATCGCGATCCCGGAAAATGTCACCATCAATGAAGCGTTGCAAAAACGTTTGCTGGCAACAAAGGGAGTAAGTGAAGTATTGGTGGTTGCCGAAGAGCGTAGCGCTTACGTCAAGATTGACAGTAAGGTCACTAACCGCTTTGAGGTTGAACAAGCGGTAACGGGTTAACGCTGCGACACGCTCTCTCCGCCAGGGAGAGAGCGCGCATATTAATCGCGGAAGTTTTTGAACTGGAACGGCTGACCGAGATTGCCGCCGCGCACCAGTGCCATAACAGACTGCAAGTCATCACGGGATTTCCCGGTCACACGAATTTCTTCGCCCTGAATCTGCGCCTGCACTTTCAGCTTGCTGTCTTTAATCAGCTTGATGATTTTCTTCGCTGTCGGCGCATCAATGCCCTGCTTCAGTTTTGCTTCCACGAACCAGGTCTTGCCGCTGTGGACAAACTCTTCCGGCACGTCCAGCGACGCCCCTTCAATGCCGCGTTTCAGCAACTTAGCGCGTAAAATATCCAGAAGCTGGTTAACCTGGAAATCGGATTCGCTCAGAACTTTAATGGTCTGTTTCTCTTCGTTCAGGTCAAACGTGGCTTCAACGTTGCGAAAATCAAAGCGAGTCCCTACTTCACGGGTCGCATTCTCAACGCCGTTTTGCACTTCTCGCATTTCAACTTCGGAAACGATATCGAAAGATGGCATCTTTTCTTCTCCCTCTACATTTGTTGCGTTGCATAATACCCGCAACGAGGCATAACTCAACTTGTAATACGGGAAGCTTAGCCGACAGCGCTATAATGGTGAAAGCAACACCTGGCGACGTTGCAGGTGAGGAGGATAAATGAGAATTACCGTACTCGGATGCGGTGCTTTAGGGCAATTGTGGTTAACCGCGTTGTGTAAAAAGGGACATGAGGTACAGGGTTGGTTGCGCGTGCCACAGCCATTTTGCAGTGTGAATGTCGTTGATGAAGACGGCTCAATATTTAACGAATCCCTGACGGCCAACGATCCTGAATTCCTGGCGCGTAGCGATTTATTGCTGGTGACGTTAAAAGCGTGGCAAGTTTCCGATGCGGTGAAAGGGCTGGCTGCAACACTCTCACCTTCCACTCCCGTGTTACTGATTCACAACGGCATGGGTACTGTCGAAGAGTTGAAAGCGCTGGCGAATCCGTTACTCATCGGCACCACGACTCATGCTGCGCGCCGCGATGGCAACGTTATCGTGCACGTTGCCAGCGGCACCACGCACATTGGCCCGGCGCGACAGCAGGATGGCGAGTTCAGCTATCTGGCTGACATTCTGCAGGATGTGCTGCCGGACGTAGCCTGGCATAATACGATTCGTCCTGCGCTGTGGCGCAAACTGGCAGTGAACTGCGTCATCAACCCGTTAACCGCACTGCATGACTGTAAAAATGGCTATCTGCGTGCTTTCCCGGAGGAGATCCAAAAGGTGACGCATGAAGTTGCCGCGGTGATTGAACGCGAAGGCCACCATATTTCTGCCGATGATTTACTGAGCTACGTGAATCAGATTATTGAAAACACGGCAGAAAATATCTCATCTATGCTGCAGGACGTACGCGCGATGCGCCATACCGAATGTGATTATATTACGGGTTACCTGCTCAGACGCGCCCGCGCGCACGGTATTGCGGTGCCGGAAAACGCCCGTCTGTATGAAATGATTAAACGTAAGGAGAGTGAGTATGAGCGCATCGGCTCTGATATGTCTCGCCCCTGGTAGTGAAGAAACCGAAGCGGTCACCACTATCGATTTGCTGGTACGTGGTGGAATTGCCGTTACTACCGCCAGCGTCGCCAGCGATGGCAATCTGGTCATCACTTGCTCACGCGGCGTAAAACTGCTGGCGGATGCGCCGTTAGTAGAAGTAGCCGATGGCGATTACGACGTGATTGTGCTGCCCGGCGGTCTGAAAGGGGCGGAGTGTTTTCGCGATAGTCCGTTACTGGTGGAAACCGTGCGCCAGTTTCACCTCTCGGGCCGTATCGTCGCCGCAATTTGTGCTGCGGCGGGCACCGTGCTGGTGCCGCATGAGATTTTCCCGCTGGGCAATATGACCGGTTTTCCGGGCCTGAAAGAGACTATTCCCGCCGAACAGTGGCAGGATAAACGAGTAGTGTGGGATCCGCGTGTCAATCTACTCACCAGCCAGGGGCCGGGCACCGCCATCGATTTTGGTTTGAAGATCATTGATTTACTGGTGGGGCGCGAAAAAGCGCACGAAGTGGCGTCACAGCTGGTGATGGCTGCCGGAATTTATAACTACTACGAAGCCTGAAAACAAAAAGCCCGGCGGTGCGATGCCTGCCGGGCTCTCAATGCAAAGTAACGCGAAAGCTGCCGGAAAAGGTCACCCTCTCCGGCAGTTTTTTATGGGCGATAAACTTTAACGTTGGCAAAGCCCTGCTCGCGCAGATAGAGCGCCTGCAAGCGGCTCATCACGCCGCGCTCGCACCACAGCAACCAGGTTTTGTTCTGATCGAGGTCGCCAAATTTGGTGCTCAGTTTATAGAACGGCAGCGAAACCACGTCGATCCCTTCCAGCTTCAGCGGTTTGTCATCCTGTTCATCAATAGAACGAATATCCAGGATCACATCGTTCGGGCCAAAACCGGTTACCGTTTCGACTTCAACAACCGTTTCCTGCGTCTGCTGGGCAATTTCACGGATATCGATATTGCTCGCTTCAGCAACCACTTTATCGAGGATGGAGAAGTCGAAATGCTCCTCTTCCGCTTCGATTTTCGCCTTCACCGCTTTTACAGTTGGGCTTTTCGAGATCACACCACAATACTCCGGCATGGTACGGGCGAAATCTTCAGTACCGATTTCACGCGCCAGATCGATGATGTGCTCTTTATCGTAAGAGATAAGCGGGCGCAAAATCAGCGTGTCAGAAACGTTATCGATTAAACGCAGGTTGGTCAGCGTCTGGCTGGAGACCTGGCCCAGAGCTTCACCGGTCACCAGCGCTTGCACGCCGTAGCGCTCAGCCACTTTTGACGCTGCGCGCACCATCATGCGTTTCAACACTACGCCCATCTGGCCGTCATCCACTTTTTCGAGGATTTCACCGACTACAGGTTCAAAGTTGATCGCCACAAACCGTACGCGGTGGGAACTGCCAAAACGGTTCCACAAATAGTGCGCCACCTGGCGAACGCCAATTTCATGCGCGGCGCCGCCCAGGTTAAAGAAGCAGTAGTGTACGCGGCAACCGCGACGCATCAGCATATAGCTGGAAACGCCAGAGTCGAAACCGCCGGAGATGAGCGACAGCACATCTTCCTGAGTGCCGATCGGGAAACCGCCAATACCTTCATAACGGCCTTTCACTAACAGCAGGCGATCGTCTTCGATCTCCAGATTCACCGTCACATCCGGGTGAGTCAGTTTGACACGCGCAGAGTCGACATGCTGGTTCAGACCGCCGCCGACGTAACGTTCAACTTCAATCGAGCTAAACTCATGTTTGCCGCGGCGTTTAACGCGTACGCAGAAGGTTTTACCTTCGATCTGCTCGCGGTACTGCACCAGCGCTTTCTCAAAAATGTCGTGCAGCGAGGTGAAAGGAACATCTTCCACTTCGAGAATATGGTGGATGCCCGGAATACGGGTCAGCGCGTCGCGGATAGCCAGGCGCTGATTTTCATCTTTGGCGCGCACTTCGATATGATCCCAGTGGCGGACAACGGCGAGGGTCTCGTCGTAGTGCTTCAGAACGTTACGAATGTTCCCGGTCAAAATTTTAATAAAGCGCAAACGCACAGATTGGCTTTTGATGGTGATTTCCGGGAACAATTTAATGATAAACTTCATGGCGGCAATGGTTCGTTGGCAAGCCCGGCTGGGCCTGTATAGGAAAATAGTACAGCAGCCCCATACCCGCGGCTGCATCCAGGCGCAGGAGTATACCACCATCGCAATAAAGCTGCGCACATTGCATTACCATTGCGCGTTATTTGCTAAGCGCCGTGACTTCGCTACCATAGCTACGTTGAGCCAGAACAATAGAAGAGTCAGACATTCACTATGCCAAAGAAAAACGACGCACCGGCCAGTTTTGAAACAGCGCTAAGCGAACTGGAACAGATTGTCACTCGTCTTGAAAGCGGCGATCTTCCGCTTGAAGAGGCACTCAATGAATTCGAACGCGGCGTGCAGCTGGCGCGCCAGGGACAGGTGAAACTCCAGCAGGCGGAACAACGCGTGCAGATCCTGCTCTCTGATTCACAAGAGGCTCCCCTTACGCCTTTTGCTCCGGACGCTGAATAAATGGATTTCGATCAACAGCTACAGGCCTGTGTCTCTCAGGCCAATGAAGCGCTGCGCCGATTTATCGCGCCACTGCCCTTTCAGAACACTCCTCTGGTTGAGGCCATTTCCTATGGCGCATTATTAGGCGGTAAACGTCTGCGCCCTTTTTTGGTTTATGCCACGGGCACCATGTTCGGCGTTAGCCAGCAAACGCTGGATGCGCCTGCAGCGGCGGTGGAGTGTATTCACGCTTACTCGCTGATCCACGACGATCTGCCCGCCATGGATGATGATGATCTCCGTCGGGGTTTACCGACATGCCATATTAAGTTTGGTGAAGCCAGCGCCATCCTCGCGGGTGATGCGTTACAAACTCTGGCTTTCTCCATTCTTGCAGATGCACCAATGGCAGAAGTCGATGCGCGTGACCGGCTGGCGATGGTTTCGGAACTGGCTCACGCCAGCGGCGTCGCAGGAATGTGCGGCGGCCAGGCACTGGATCTCGCAGCGGAAGGCAAGCAGGTTTCACTGGCTGAACTGGAGCAGATCCATCGCCACAAAACCGGCGCGCTGATTCGCGCAGCGGTGCGAATGGGCGCGCTAAGCGCAGGGGATAAAGGCCGCGAAGCCCTGCCATTGCTCGATCGCTATGCCGAATGCGTTGGTCTGGCGTTCCAGGTTCAGGATGACATTCTGGATGTTGTCGGCGATACTGCGACGCTTGGCAAACGCCAGGGCGCTGACCAGCAACTGGGGAAAAGCACCTATCCCGCACTACTGGGCCTTGAGCAAGCCCGGACAAAAGCCCGCGACCTGATTGACGACGCCCGGCAAGCTTTAAGCCTGCTTGCGGCACAGTCGCTGGATACGACGGCACTGGAAGCACTGGCGAATTATATAATCCAGCGTGATAAATAACGAAAACACCACGATGAGTCTCTGATGAGTTTTGATATAGCCAAATACCCGACGCTGGCGCTGGTTGATACCACGCAAGAGTTGCGCCTGCTGCCGAAAGAGAGCCTGCCGAAGCTATGCGACGAACTGCGTCGCTACCTGCTCGACAGCGTGAGCCGCTCCAGCGGGCACTTCGCCTCCGGGCTTGGCACGGTTGAATTGACCGTCGCGCTACATTACGTCTATAACACGCCATTTGATCAACTGATCTGGGACGTGGGTCACCAGGCGTATCCACATAAAATTCTGACCGGACGTCGTGACAAAATCGGCACCATCCGGCAGAAAAACGGGTTGCACCCTTTCCCATGGCGCGGCGAAAGCGAATACGACGTGCTGAGCGTCGGTCATTCATCAACGTCCATTAGCGCCGGTATTGGCGTGGCTGTCGCAGCCGCGAAAGAGGGCAAACAGCGTCGCACCGTCTGCGTGATTGGCGATGGCGCGATCACCGCAGGCATGGCATTTGAAGCCATGAACCACGCGGGCGATATCCGCCCAGATATGCTGGTGGTGTTAAACGACAACGAGATGTCGATTTCTGAGAATGTCGGCGCGCTGAATAATCACCTGGCGCAGTTGCTCTCCGGCAAGCTCTACTCCACGCTGCGCGAAGGCGGTAAAAAAGTGCTTTCCGGCGTACCGCCGATTAAAGAGCTGATTAAGCGCACCGAAGAGCACATCAAAGGCATGGTGGTGCCGGGTACGCTGTTTGAAGAGCTGGGCTTTAACTATATCGGCCCGGTCGACGGTCACGATGTGCTGGGGTTAGTGCAGACGCTGCGCAATATGCGCGATCTGAAAGGCCCGCAGTTCCTGCATATCATGACCAAAAAAGGGCGCGGTTATGAACCGGCCGAAAAAGATCCGATCACATTCCACGCAGTACCGAAATTCGATCCCACCAGTGGAACGCTGCCTAAAAGCAGCGGCGGCATGCCGAGCTATTCGAAGATTTTCGGCGACTGGCTGTGCGAAACCGCCGCCAAAGATAGCAAGCTGATGGCGATCACGCCGGCGATGCGTGAAGGTTCCGGCATGGTTGAGTTTTCGCGCAAATACCCGGATCAATACTTTGATGTGGCGATTGCCGAACAGCACGCGGTGACATTTGCCGCAGGTCTTGCGATTGGCGGCTATAAGCCGGTGGTGGCGATTTACTCCACTTTCCTGCAACGCGCCTACGATCAGGTTATTCATGATGTGGCGATCCAGAAACTGCCGGTACTGTTCGCTATCGACCGTGCCGGGATCGTTGGTGCAGACGGTCAAACCCACCAGGGCGCGTTTGATATCTCTTATCTGCGCTGCATCCCGGGCATGGTGGTGATGACCCCGAGCGACGAAAACGAATGTCGCCAGATGCTGTTTACCGGCTATCACTACGCAGATGGCCCAAGCGCGGTGCGCTACCCGCGCGGCAATGCCGTTGGTGTGCCGCTGCAACCGCTGGAAAAAATGCCCATCGGCAAAGGTGTGGTGAAACGCCGTGGCGAAAAAGTGGCAATTCTTAATTTTGGCACGCTATTGCCGGAGGCGGAAAAAGCCGCCGAAGCGCTGAACGCCACGCTTATCGATATGCGTTTTGCCAAACCGCTGGATGAGGCGCTGATTCTGGAAACCGCCGCACACCATGAATCGCTGGTAACGCTGGAAGAAAACGCCATTATCGGTGGCGCTGGTAGCGGCGTGAATGAGGTGCTGATGGCTCACCGCAGACCAGTACCGGTGCTGAATCTTGGACTGCCGGATTTCTTTATCCCGCAAGGCACGCAGGATGAAGCCCGCGCCGAAATAGGCCTGGATGCCGCAGGGATTGAATCCCGCATCAGAAACTGGCTTGCCTGACCCTCCCCTTTCCGCTCCTGCTATGCTTAAACGTACGTTTTGACAAGCAGGAGTGGAACCATGCAATACAACACATTAGGAAAAACAGACCTGAAGGTTTCCCGCCTTTGTCTGGGCTGCATGACGTTTGGCGAACCGGATCGCGGTAAACACGCCTGGACTTTGCCCGAAGAGAGCAGCCGCCCCATCATCAAACGCGCCCTGGAAAGCGGGATCAACTTTTTCGATACCGCAAACAGCTACTCAGACGGCAGCAGCGAAGAGATTGTTGGCCGGGCGCTGCGTGATTTCGCCCGTCGCGATGAAGTGGTGGTGGCGACCAAAGTGTATCACCAGGTTGGCGACCTGCCCGAAGGCCTGTCGCGCGCGCAAATTCTACGCTCCATCGACGACAGCCTGCGGCGTCTTGGCATGGAATATGTGGATTTACTGCAAATCCATCGCTGGGATTACACCACGCCTATCGAAGAGACGCTGGAAGCGCTGGACGAAGTAGTGAAAGCCGGTAAGGCGCGCTATATTGGCGCATCGTCAATGCACGCCCGCCAGTTTGCCCAGGCATTAACGTTGCAGGAGCAAAACGGCTGGGCGCGCTTTGTTACCATGCAGGATCACTACAATCTGATCTACCGCGAAGAAGAGCGCGAGATGCTGCCGCTGTGCTACAAAGAGGGCGTGGCGATTATTCCGTGGAGCCCGCTGGCGCGCGGGCGTTTAACGCGCCCGTGGGGGGAAACCACTGCGCGTCTGGTGTCGGATGAATTTGGCAAAACGCTGTACAGCGAAACGGATGACAACGACGCGCAGATCGCCGAGCGGCTGGCGGGTGTGGCAGAAGAGATTGGCGCATCGCGCGCGCAGGTCGCGCTGGCGTGGCTGCTGAGTAAACCCGGTGTTGCCGCGCCGATTATCGGTACATCGCGTGAAGAGCAACTGGACGACTTGCTGGGCGCGGTGGATTTAACGCTGAAACCGGAGCAGATAGCCGAGCTGGAAACACCATATAAACCGCATCCAGTGGTGGGCTTTAAGTAAACGCGAAACCTCCCTCTCCCGCCGGGAGAGGGAAAGTTCAGATAAGGCCAAGCGGCCAGTGATGGCCAATCAGATAGAGCAGCCCGGCGGCGATGATCCCGGCGACAATATCATCGACCATGATCCCCATTCCGCCGTGAACATTGCGATCAAACCAGCGGATCGGCCACGGCTTCCACATATCCAGAATACGGAACAGCACAAACCCCACGGCGACCCATTGCCAGTCATTGGTCGGGAGCGCCATCAGCGTGATCCACATACCGATGAACTCATCCCAGACAATACTGCCGTGATCGTGCACACCCATATCTTTTGCCGTCTGGTGGCAGAGGTAAACGCCAAGCGAGATCCCAAACATCACCAGCAGCGAGTAGAGCTGCCAGGGCAAAAAGGTCATCGCCCACCAGAAGGGAATCGACGCCAGCGATCCCATGGTTCCCGGAACGATAGGGCTTAAACCGCTACCAAAGCCAGTAGCCAGCAGATGCCAGGGGTTGCGTAAGTTGAGACGGCTTTTAGCCACATCTTTAGTGCGCGGCAAAGTGGTCATATCCTTTCCAGTCAAGCGTCACGGCTTTGCCGTCACGGGTGAAATGCAATCCTTCAATATCCGCACTAATCTGCCCGATACAGGTAAAAGGCGCACCCAACTGACCAATCGCGACATCCAGCGCACCGCGGTTCAGCTCCGGCACGGTAAAGCACAACTCGTAATCTTCCCCGCCGGAAAGCGCCCAGCGCAGTGCCTGATCCGGCATGACATGGCGGCGAACGGCGTTGGAAAATGGCAACGCATCCAGATCGATACGCGCGCCGCAGCCGCTGGCTTTCAGCACATGCGCGAGGTCAGAAATAAGGCCATCGGAGAGATCAATCGCCGAACTTGCGAGATTGCGCAGCGCCTGCCCCTGCAATACGCGCGGCGTTGGTCGCAGATGGCGCTTGAGCAAATACTGTGCATCAGCGCTATCGTTCACGGCTAAACGCTGTTGCAAAATCGCCAGCCCGGCAGCGCTGTCGCCTGGCGTGCCGGTGACGTAAATCCAGTCACCTGGCTTCGCGCCTGAACGTTTCATTGCCCGCCCAACCGGCACATAACCATGAATGCCAATCGTCATCGACAGCGGGCCACGCGTGGTGTCGCCGCCAATCAGTTGCATATCGTAGTAATTAAGCTGTTCGAACAGGCTGTCGCTAAAGGCTTGCAGCCAGGTTTCATCTGCCTCGGGGAGTGTCAGGGCCAGCGTTAACCACGCCGGATCGGCACCCATCGCCGCCAAATCACTGAGATTTGATGCCATCGCTTTGTACGCCAGATCGGCCGGATCGATATCCGGCAGAAAATGGTTGCCCGCCACCAGCGTATCGACGCTTATCGCCAGCGTCTGTTTTTCGGGAACATTGAGTAGCGCGCAGTCGTCGCCGATGCCAGTTTCTACATCGCGACGGGAATTTCGTACGCGGTCAAAATAACGGGCAATCAGGGAAAATTCGCCGCATGCCATACGTTATGCCTCTGTAGAAAAAAGAAAAAGCCGGAACCGACGCGCAACATGCAGCGCCAGTTTCCGGCTTGCGGATCACTTCTTGTGGGGGCGGATCGCAGGTGCGGCTTTATCCAGCACGCCGTTAACAAACTTGTGGCTGTCTTCAGCGCCGAAGGTTTTTGCCAGTTCGATAGCCTCGTTGATCGCCACCTTGTACGGCACATCATCACGTTTGGACAGTTCGAACAGCGCGATACGCAATACCGCTTTCTCGACCTGACCCAGCTCTTCGAGCAAACGGGACAGGTAAGGCTTCATTAAGCCATCGAGATATGCGCTATTAGTCGCCACCCCGGTCAACAGCTCGCGGAAATACAGGACGTCAACATCTTTAACGTCTTGCTCTGCCAGGAACTGGTATTCAACATCAGAGATGTCGTTCTGGGACAACTGCCAGGAGTAGAGCGCCTGGACGGCACACTCACGGGCGCGGCGACGAGCAGCAGGTTTCACGGAATTCCCCTTACAAAAATCAGGCCTTGATGGCTTTCAATACATTAATCATTTCAAGCGCGGTCAGTGCGGCTTCCGCACCTTTATTACCGGCTTTGGTGCCAGCGCGTTCGATGGCTTGTTCAATACTTTCAGTGGTCAGCACGCCGAAAGCCACCGGGATCTCGCTGTCCTGGGCAACATGCGCCAGGCCATTGCTTGCACCACCGGCAACATATTCGAAGTGCGCAGTACCACCGCGGATCACGGTGCCAAGTGCAATCACCGCGTCATATTTACCGGTTTTGGCCAGCGCACCTGCCGCCAGCGGCAGTTCGTAAGCGCCAGGCACCCACACAACAGTGATGTTGTTATCTTTCACCTGACCGATGCGTTTCAGCGCATCAACCGCGCCTTCCAGCAGGCTGTCGTTGATGAAGTTGTTGAAACGCGCAATGGTGATAGCGACGCGAGCGTCCGGAGCAGCAACGTTGGCTTCAATAATGTTCATACACTTCCTTCACAGGTTCAGTTCGGACCCCGCAGGGGGGCGGATTTTAGCATAATATTTTGCGCGCTGCTTCCCTTTTACAGGAAGCATCACGCATGAGTGAGATGCAGGCAGACATCCGGGCCAACCTGACGTATCTCATTGAATTTAAAGGGTGGTGCGTCCGCAAGGGCAGATAACCCCGGCAGCACGCACAGACCGCGCGCATCGCTGCCTAACAGTGTAGGTGCCAGATAGACAATCAGCTCATCCACCAGGCCTGCCTGCAGTAACGCGCCGGCAAGGTGCGCGCCCGCTTCGACCCACACACTGTTGATCTGCTGTTTGCCGAGCAGCATCATTAGCGTGACCAGGTCGGCGTGCCCATTATGTTCCGGTACGATAATTTCACGCACATTTTCAGGCCACTGGCGCTCATCGGCTCGCGTACGGGCAAACCAGGTTTCTCCCGCCAGGCCGACTAACTGATGCTGCGGTGTCACACGGTTCTGGCTGTCGACAACAATGCGTACCGGTTGACGCAGATTTTCCTGTGGGTAAAGCGCCTGCGTATCCGCATTTAACTCTGCCCAGCGCACGGTCAGCGCCGGATCGTCCGCCAGCACCGTTTCACTGCTGGTCAGGATCGCGTGGCTCTGCGCGCGTAGCAACTGTACGTCGCGGCGCGCCTGCGGTGAGGTGATCCACTGGCTTTCACCGCTGGCCATCGCGGTACGGCCATCAAGCGACGCGCCAAGCTTGAGTTGCACGTAAGGGAACCCGGTGCGCATACGTTTGAGAAAGCCTTTATTCAACGCTTCGGCTTCACTCATCATTAGCCCGTGGCTGACTTCAATGCCTTCCTGCTGCAAGCGATACAAACCGCGCCCGGCAACCTGCGGGTTAGGATCCTGCATTGCGGCAACCACGCGCGCAACGCCAGCATTAATCAGCGCTTCACAGCATGGTGGTGTGCGTCCGTGATGGCTGCACGGTTCGAGCGTGACGTACGCCGTCGCACCGCGAGCCCGTTCGCCCGCCATGCGCAACGCATGCACTTCCGCGTGCGGTTCGCCAGCGCGGTAATGAAAACCTTCGCCGACAATTTCGCCATCGTTGACAATTACGCAGCCGACACGCGGGTTCGGGTGAGTGGTAAAACGCCCGCGCTGCGCCAGTTTCAGCGCCCGCGCCATGTACATTTCGTCGAGCATGATTAGTCCTGTAGACGGGCGATCTCTTCGCCAAATTCGCGAATATCTTCAAAGCTACGGTAGACGGAGGCAAAGCGGACATAGGCCACTTTATCGAGCTTTTTCAGCTGCTCCATCACCAAATTGCCAATCATCTTACTCGGCACTTCCCTTTCGCCGGTTGCGCGAAGTTGCGATTTAATGTGATTCAGCGCCATTTCGACGTCATCTGCGCTGACCGGGCGCTTTTCAAGCGCTTTTAACATGCCACGACGCAGCTTCTCTTCATTGAAAGGTTCACGCACATCATTGCTTTTCACGACGCGCGGCATCACAAGCTCCGCCACTTCAAAGGTGGTGAAACGCTCATTGCAGACCAGGCACTGCCGGCGACGGCGAACGGATGAACCTTCACCCACCAGGCGAGAATCGATAACTTTGGTATCCACGGCGAAACAGAATGGGCAATGCATACGGCGTCCTGACGTTAGAGTTAACTGAAATCTATTTTACCCTGAACTGGCATGACAACAAAGGCAGACCGTTTTTGAGACAATGGATCGATGGCAACGAGGCCGTTGCGATCTACCATTACAGAGAAGATCCTATCCAAGGAAACAGACACAATGACAAGACGTTACCTAAGAACCCTGTTACTGGGAAGCCTTTTTGCCCTCAGTGCCTGCGCCCAGCAAAGCGAAGTTCGCCAGCTTCATCAAAGTGTCAGCACGCTAAATAATGAAATGAGCAAGCTGAACAAAGAGACGGTGAAAATCACCCAGCAGAACACGCTTAATGCCAAATCCGCTAGCGGCGTTTACCTGCTGCCGGGCGCCAATACGCCCGCCCGCTTGAATAGCCAAATCGGTATGCTGCGGATGTCGTTGCAAAATATCGCGCCGAATGCGGCGGGAACCCGCGTCGTGTTGCGGATCCAGGGCGAATCGAACGATCCGTTACCGGCTTTTAGCGGCACCGTTGAGTGGGGTCAGATCCAGGGCACCACCGAGAACTACCAGGAAGTGAATGTACAAAACCAACTGATTAACGCACCGGCCAGCACGCTGGCGCCGAGCGACGTTGATATTCCGCTGCAACTTAACGGCATCACGCCAGAGCAGTTAGGCTTCCTCCGCATTCACGATATCCAGCCCGCCAATTTGCAGTAACATCCGGGGCGACGCTGTCGCCCTTTCTTACTCTCTGTCATGCATTTTCTTCTTTTTTGTCATCTCTTCATCACATTCACCAATTTGCAATATCGATAAATGCCAGTACAATCGCCGTCGTTTATTGCACGCAAACGTGAACGCAATCGATTACGCGCGTGTCAATAATGTGAAACAACACATATTTTTGTGAACGCGGATACTTATAATAGGCGCGCAGAAATATGAAACATTTAGAAACTCCATGCGTGCTTTCTTTCACTCCCGTCTGGGATCTCAATCAGTGGCGTAATGATGAAAAAAACAATTCTCGCAGCCGGTGCTGCTCTGGCGCTTTCCGCTTCTTTTACTGCTAACGCAGCGGATAACAGCAAACCTGAATACGTTTCCGACTGGTGGCACCAGAGCGTAAACGTGGTGGGCAGCTACCACACCCGTTTCGGGCCTGTTCCGCGTAACGATACTTATCTGGAATATGAAGCGTTCGCCAAGAAAGATTGGTTTGATTTCTACGGCTACCTGGATGCGCCGGTCTTCTTCGGTGGTAACACCGGTGCGAAGGGGATCTGGAACCACGGTTCGCCGCTGTTTATGGAAATCGAGCCGCGTTTCTCTATTGATAAGCTGACCGGAACCGACCTGAGTTTCGGTCCGTTCAAAGAGTGGTACTTCGCCAACAACTACATTTACGACATGGGTCGCAACGCCTCCGGCCGCCAGAGCACCTGGTACATGGGTCTGGGTACCGATATCGACACCGGTCTGCCGATGAGCCTCTCCCTGAACGTCTATGCGAAATACCAGTGGCAGAACTACGATGCGCCGAACCAGAACGAGTGGGATGGCTACCGTTTCAAAGTGAAATATTTCGTGCCGATCACCAGCCTGTGGGGCGGCCAGCTGAGCTACATCGGTTTTACCAACTTTGACTGGGGCTCAAAACTGGGCGACAGCCGCTACTACGTTAACGGCGAACAGTTCCGCACCAACAACTCGATTGCCTCCAGCCATATCCTCTCTCTGGGATATGATCACTGGCACTACTCTGTAGTGGCGCGTTACTGGCACAATGGCGGTCAGTTCAAAGATGATGCGGCCCTGGGTGATAGCTATGTGCGTTCTACCGGTTGGGGTGGTTACCTGGTTGTTGGTTACAACTTCTAATCCCACTGCATTGCATAAAAGCCGACCGATGGTCGGCTTTTTTATTGAAAGCGCGCTTTCTGCAGGTTAACGAAATCCTGCATCGATCTGTCCGCACGTTCCGTAAATGTCTTGCCGGTAAAAGCAACCGATGTGCAGCGATCGAGGCGAAAACAGCGATAGTCATCGCGTAACGTACACCACGACACCAATACCCACACACTTCCCATAAACGACAACCCTAACGGATGGATCACCCGCTCCGAGGCTTTTCCTTTGTCGTCTTCATAATGCAAATGCAGCTCCTGATGCAGTCGCATCGCCTGGTGCATAACATCAAACCAGACGCGTACCTGCGGGTATTTATCAAAATTGGGTGAAACAATGCGGTTGCGTTCAGCCGTAATGCGTTTGTCGTAAGGCAGCACCGCCAAAAGTTTTTCCTGCGCCGAACCGGCAGCCTGTGCCAGCGTATCACCGCTCCAGGTTTGCAACATGCCGATAGCGGCAATTAGTGCTTCAACCTCAAGACCGGTAAACATTAACGGCGGCAAATCGAAACCGGGCAGCAAACGGTAGCCACTACCCGCTTCGCCCTGAATCGGTACGCCGGAAAGCGACAAATCGCGAATGTCGCGATAGATGGTGCGTTCAGAAACCTCCAGCCGCTCGGCCAGTAGCGCCGCCGTCACGCGACGTCGGGTACGCAGAACCTGGACTATCTGAAACAATCGATCAGCACGACGGCTCATAACTTATCCGGATGAAGAAAAGCCCGCGCATCAGCACGGGCATCAGTGGTTCAGGCGGGTTGATGCAATCCAACCCGGTTACCCTCACTGTCAATAATCAAGGCAATAGTACCAATGCCCTGCGGCAATACTTCCGGGCCAAAACAACATTCACCGCCCTTTTCACGCACGCGTTCCAGCGCAGCCGCAAGGTTTGCCGTCGCCAGGTAGACCACTGTACCACCGCTTGCCGGCTGGAACATTGGCCCTTTTACCAGCGCACCGCCGGTCGCGGGTTTTACATGCGGAAATACCGCCATTTCGATACCGGCTACGGTCTCATGGCGAAACTGACCACCTAATACATGCTCATAAAACGCGACTGCTCGATCCAGTTGCTGTACCGGCAATTCAAACCAATTCACTAATGTGTTCATGCTCTGTTCCTCTGCGTTAGAAAAATCAACACAGTGAGTCTGCCAGAGGGCTCCTGACAACATATTGTCAGTAGGGATCGTCTTACTATTTTCCGTCCTGCCGCGATAATTATCCGAAAAACATAATTAACCAAAGCATTAATGAGCAGGCTATGTATTCAAAGCAAAATGATATCTATAAACTCCGCCCCCTGCCGTAATGGGTAGCCGATACAAACAGCAACTACACGCTAAGGAACAGGGAACGATGTGGGCAGTTGAAATGCAGGCCGTCAGTAAAAGTTATTTATTAGGACAGGTTCGTGTTGACGCATTAAAAGAGGTGACGCTCAACATTGCAGCAAAACGGTTTACCGTATTATCCGGTCAGTCCGGCAGTGGCAAAACGACACTACTGAACTTAATCGGCGGTATTGATACTCCCGATAGTGGCCGCCTGGTGATTGCCGATCGCGAAATGAACAGCCTCAATGACGACCAGTGCAGCGCTTTTCGCGCCCGTAACCTTGGATTTATCTTTCAGAACTTCAATCTTATCCCGGTGCTCACCGCACGTGAAAATGTCGAAATTCCACTTCTCGCACAGCGTCACACCGCGGCCTGGCGCAAACAGGCGGTCAACGACATGCTTGAGAGCGTCGGCCTTGGCGATAAAGCCGATTCATTGCCGAACCAGCTCTCTGGCGGGCAGCGCCAGCGCGTCGCCATCGCCCGGGCGCTCATTCACCGCCCAGCGCTGGTGGTGGCGGACGAACCCACTGCGAACCTTGACAGCAAAACCGGCAAATCCATTTTACAGCTGTTACGGCGTTTGCAGCAGGAGCATGCCGTTACGGTGGTGTTCTCTTCCCACGATCCGCAGGTGATTGCCGAGGCCGATGATTTGTATGTCGTCCACGACGGCAGTGTGAACGGCCCGGGCGATTGCTAAGGAGAGAACATGCTGAAACTAAAAACGCTCAAACACGCGCTGCGCAACCTGCTGCGTAACCGTCGCCGTACCTTATCAACACTCTGTGCAATCGTGGTGGGTGCCGTCGGTATTCTGCTGTTTGGCGGTTATAACCACTCGATCAAATACAGTTTGCAAACGACTTTTGTGCGTAGCACCGGTCATCTGCAAATCCAGCATCGGGATTATTTACTGCACGGTACGGGAAACCCGGCGCAATACAGCATCCGCAATTACCAGAAAGTGATGGATATCATCGCCAGCGATCCGGTACTGCAACCGATGCTCACCGTCAGCACGCCGGTGCTGACGCTGACAGGCATCGCCGGACATTACGCGGTCGGGACATCACGTCCGGCGCTTATTTACGGCAGTGACGCCGCAGGAAAAGTGCAACTGAACAAATGGGACGAATACCACCTCGGGGATTTCCTGCAAAACCGCCAGATATACTCTGGTGCCGCAGCGGATTCGGCATTTATTGGCGGCGGTCTGGCGCGTTTGCTGCAACTGTGCAACCTCGCCAGCAACCAGCCTTGCAGTGCTCCACCAGCCAAAGAGAACCACGCCGCCGATCTCCCGGCCGATCTTCTGCAACTGTCGCAACAAGCGCGGCAGGCATACGCTGCGGACAGTGGTAATTACATTGAACTGCTGGCGGCTTCCGGTAACGGCGCGCCAAATATCGTGCGCGTTAAAGTGGAAGGCATTCAGCCGCAACCCGCTCGTGAGCTGGATGATAGCTTCGTCGGCATCCATCTGCACCAGGCGCAACAACTGCTGTTTGGTCAGGAGACGCCGGGCGTGACGGCTATCATTCTGCAACTGCACAGCACCTCGCAACTGGCGGATGCGCGAGCGCGGCTCCAGCAGCTTTTTGCCAACGAACTCGCGGATTATCCACTGACAGTATACGACTTCACCGAGCTGCAGCCGTTGTATAAACAGGTACTGAAAATGTTCGATAACATGCTCAATTTCATGCTGGTTCTCATCCTCGCCATCGCGCTATTCACCGTCAGTAACACCATGGGAATGGCGGTAATGGAGCGCACGGTGGAGATTGGTACGCTGCGTGCTGTCGGGCAGAAACGGCGTGATATCCAGCGCTTGTTTCTCAGTGAAGGCTCGCTACTGGGTGTGTTCGGCTCGATTATCGGGGTAATCGTCTCTTTATTGCTGGCGTATCTGATCAATCACGCCGGGCTTACCTGGCAGCCTCCCGGCGTGACAGTGCCAATCAGGATCCATATCAGTGTGTGGGGAGAGTGGGGAATGGTTAGCAGCGTAGTCGGCGTGTTGTTGCTGATAACCGTGATCTCATCGTGGTGGCCTGCACGCCACGCGGCGAATGTCTCTATCGTCGAGGCGCTGCGCCATATCTGACCCCTGCCCTTCGTCTATTAACAAGGAAGAACGTAATGCAATTGCAAAAGAAACCACTGGCACCCTTGTGCCTGGTGTGGCTCTTGTTAGCCGCGATGCCAGCAAGCGCCGCGCTTGAAGCGCAACAAATCCTGAAAAAAAGCGACGAGGTGCGTAACCCGGATCGCTCCTTTAGCCTGGTCACAACGCTTATCAGTTATAAAAACGGCAAGCAGAACGACACCAGCAAACTGGTGCTTTACTCGCGCGCATCGCCGAATGGCGGTCAATTCCGCAGCCTGCTGCGCTTTATCAGTCCGCAGCGCGATGCGGGTAAATTGACCCTGAAAAGCGGCCGCGATCTCTGGCTTTATGACCCGGCAAGCCAGGCGAGCGTGCCAATCTCCCCGCAACAGCGTCTGTTGGGCCAAGCGTCTAACGGTGATGTCGTAACAGCAAACTGGGCCGAAGATTACAAGGCAAGCCTGGTGGCAGAAGAGCAGATCCAGGACGGCGAAAAGCAAATGCGCGACTGCTACCACTTGCATTTAGTCGCAACCAATCCGGACGCTCCCTACCCTTCGATGGATCTTTGGGTCGACAAAAACGATTTCAAAAGCCGTAAAGCGGAGTTTTACGCCGTTAATGGCAACCTGCTGAAAACGACCTGGTATCGTCGCTACGAACCTGCGCTTGGCGGTGTGCGTCCCACCGAGGCGGTGATCATTGATGGCGTCAACGCCCAGCTTGTTACCGTTCTGCGCCAGCAGAATTTTGCCTGGCGGGATGTCCCGGAAGCGTGGCTACAACGCGATTATCTGGCGCACTTTAAGGATACGGATCAATGAAGGCTACGCGCTGGCTCATCGCACTCGGCGCGCTGTGCAACGCTTCTGCCAGCGCACAGCAGGATAGCACCCTGGCGGCGCTTGAACTGGCGGATAAGACCGAGTTTACCGCCGTAGAAAATAAGGCGCTGAGTGGACTACTCGAAATAGCCAGCAGCCTGAACGAAAACAGCGCCAAAGAGCAACGCGCGTCGCTGGATATGCGCTGGGACAAAACCCTGTTACGCAACTGGCGGGCTGTACTTTCGAACCGCTTCGATAGCCGCTTCTCTCACCATCTGAGCCAAAATCGTAATATCAATACCTTGCGTGAAGCCTGGCTTAGCTATGCGCTGACGTCTCAGGCCTCCATCGATGTCGGGCGCATTAACACCCGTTATGGCGTTGCGCTGGGCTACAACCCTACCGACTTTCTTGGTCGCGGTACTGTGCGTTCAGCCATATCGGCCGATCCGGAGTCCCTGCGCAGCAACCGCCTGGGCAATGCCATGATCCGTTTGCAAAAATTTTGGGACAACGCGGCAGCAACGGTGATCTGGTCGCCAAAAATCAGTGCCAGCCGGCGGCAGAACAGCGCCAGCCTTGACTGGAATGCCAGTAATCCCCGCGAACGTGTCTTACTGGCGGGAAGCTATCGCTTTGCCGAAAACCTTAATCCTCAATTATTGCTGCTACAGGAAGAACACCGATCACCTCAGTTGGGCATCAACCTTTCGCGGGTGCTGTCGCGCTCCGCGCTGGTCTATGCGGAATGGGCGGGAGGACGCCAGCCCTTCAACTGGCAGGAAGCGCTGCCCGAAAGCCAGTGGGATACGGCGTGGCGTAACCGTGCAGCCGTTGGTTTAACCTGGACTGGCGAGAACCATTTAACCCTGCGTCTTGAGGGGCACTATAACGGCAGTGCCGACAGCAAAAAGGCCATCGCCACACTTCGTGCCGCTCCCCCTTATATCGCCGCACAGATTGCCGCCTCTCCCGCAGACAACACCGCGCAGCAAGCGCAAGACGGGCTGACGCCACGGCGTGGTGCGCTATTGCAGGCGTACTGGAAAGACATCGCCGACCAGTATGACTTCAACCTGATTTGGCAGCGGGATTTGCAGCGCCAGAAAAATATGGGATTTGTCGAGCTAAGGCGTCATCTGAATTCGGTGGATATCGCCCTTCAGTGGCAAAAAATCTACCGCCCTGAGGTAAAAAAGACCTATAGCGTGCAGCCAGACAGGCGCTGGCAACTCTCCGTGGATTACTATTTTTAAACTGCGTGATATTGCCGGGGTATCATCAATCGCCTACCCACAATAGCAGTGCGAATTACCTGACTCCCCCTCCCAACAGGCGTTGAAGGGAAATTCATCCGCTTCAGGAATATAACGCGCAGTCCTGAAATAGACACTGGCATTTTATCTATCAAACCTTACAAACCGGGCTTAAATATCATGGTCATTTTTCTTACTGGTCAGATAGAAAACAGGAATAGAACATCGTATCTTCTCTATCCCGCTTACATTCCTCAGGCAGGTTTAGGAGGTTAATCTATGTCCATTAATATTTTAATTGTGGATGAGCATGCCATTATACGTCGGGGAATGACCTCGATGATTAACTCACTAAAAAACAGCAATCTTAATACTGATAAACTTGATATTGATGTTATCGGTGACACCAATGAGCAAACAGAACTTCTTGATATTCTCGCCAGTAAAAAAGTGGATCTTCTCTTTCTGGGTTATGGCCTGCATACCATTAAAACGGGTAACCCTGTGTCGGAACTGGATGGCGTTGCACTGGTAAAATGGATTTCAAGCCGTTACCCCAATACAAAAACCATCGTGTTATCGCCTTATAACAATACGAATCTTATTCGTATTGCGCTGGAAGCGGGTGCCAAAGGCTATATAAGCCGTAACACCAGCGAACGCACGCTCTGGCGAGCCATTACTACCGTGCTAATGGACGAAGTCTATATTGAACGAGGGTTAATGGATTCACTTTTCCGCCGCGATGCGCTGACACCGCAGGAATTATCAACGCGCGAAAGTGAGGTTTTACGCTTATTATGCCGTGGGCTTTCGTTAACGACGATTTCCAAACGCATGAACATTAGTATTAAAACTGTCAGCGCACATAAACTCCGCGCCATGGGAAAACTCAATGTGCGAACGGATTGCCAGCTTTATTGTTTATTATTTCAGACGCGGATGTTTGATATCGCAATGTAAATTGCTGCATCGCATTTAATCTATTAGCCGGTAAATAAAAAGGCCTCTGTATTTTTCCAACTCAGGCCTTTATGTATAACTTAAAAATTATCAACAGCTATTTAATCCATTTATTGATCACTTCCTGGCTGCAAGGCTTAAACAAACAGCCATCCATTCCTGCCGCGATGCATTGTTCAACAACCTCGGCTTGCGCAATGGCGGTGAACCCCAATAGCGTTGCACGCATCTCTCCGGAACGCAGCTCTTCCGCGCGTATCAGCTTTGCCAGCGTGAAACCATCCATCACCGGCATGTTGCAATCGATCAGAATGTAATCGTAATTGCGGGTCATCAACCAAAGGGTTAGCGCTTCTTCTCCATTCGTTGCTTCGCTGACCTGATGACCAAGAAATTCAAGTTGATGACGTAACAACATAAGGTTCGGCGGATAATCATCAACAATGAGCACCCGTTTTACGCCGGAAGGTGAGCGCCTTGCTGGCACCGCCGATACATGCTCAGCAGGATTTACCGCTACAGCAGGCAGGCGCAAACGCACATGCACATGCACAGCGGTACCCTGGCCAGGGGTACTTTCCAGCGTTAATTCGCCTTTCATCAGTTCACACAGGGTACGGCAGATAAACAGCCCCAGCCCTGAGCCGAGCCGCGAGGCGTCTTTATCGGAACCCAACTGGGTGAAGGGTTTAAAAAGCCTTTTTTGGTCTTCGGGCGTAATGCCGATACCGGTATCTTTTACGGTCAGCGAAACCGCAATCATCCCCTCAACAGCCGGTTCATGTTTTAGAATGACGTCTATTGAACCTTCGCGGGTAAATTTAACCGCATTACTTAACAGGTTCGAAAGGATCTGTTTATAACGATGAGGGTCAATTTTTAGCAGACACCGTTCGCCACCTTCTACATGCATATTAATCGTTAGCTGTTTTTGATCGGTCGCCTCTTTGAATAACAGCGCTACCGAGCGTGTCAACGCAATCAGCTCCTCTTTTCGCGGCGCTATTGCCATACGGCCCGATTCAATCCGTGAAATATCCAGAATATCCCCCACGACAGCGAGTAAATTTTTTGCGGCATCGTGCGCAACTTCCAGCATTGGCTGTGGCTGTTGCGCCAGCACATTCTGTTTGATTTGCAGTTCCAGAATGCCAAGAATCGCGTTTAACGGCGTGCGAATTTCATGGCTCATTACCGAGAGAAAATTCGTCTTCGCCCGATTTGCCGCTACGGCTTCATCCCTCGCTTCATTCAATTGCTGAATGAATTCCTGCCGCTCCGTCATGTCTATCCAGCCACTTAAAACACCATTGTTTCGGCCATCGCTGCCGTGAAAAGGAATAATCCAGTAAAAAACAGTGCGTGATTGGGCTGAGTGGTTAAACGTCAGCAACCTGTCACGCATGTGCGGGACACCTGTGGTAATCACCCGTTGATAGTCGCGGTGAAACTCACGGATCATGAAATCCGGCAAAGGTAATACATCGACGGTTTTCCCATACACCTCATCGCGCGTGACGTTCATCTCTTCCAGATAGCGGCTATTACAACTGACAAGCTCCCCGCGCAGATTACGCACCGCAACCGGCCAGGGGACGGAAAACATCATATTGCTCATGCAGGCGAGTTGCTCTTTAAGTCGCTGTTGCATACGTATGCGCTGGTTGACCTGGCGTCTGAGCGAAATGATCCACACCATCGAGATGATAACAATCACCGACATCACCAGACTAATGACCTTGATATGACGGCGCCCGCCCTGCCAAAACACGCTCTTTTGCGCAGCAACTCCATTGTTCACCGGAAACGTATTCACAGCTGCAGATCCGATCGGATGGATGACTTGCTTTTCTGTTGCTCCGCTGCCGGAAATATCGGCTGTATAAAAAGCGATATTTGTCGGACGAGCATTTACTGCGAGGCAGCAAATAAAGAGAAGCGATAATAAAAAAACGCACCATTTAATACGGTGAAAAATAAAAGAAGACATTCGCTTTTCCCGTTTGCAATTGCTGGTCGATGCAATATGTAAAACCTATCAATAATTCGACGCGAGCATACTCACAGTCAATTAACCAAATAATAAAACCAGTTGGTTATAATCTTTAAACATGAGTGAAATAAAACGCTGACGCATTTTAGAAATATTTTCTTTATTTATCGTTCCCTCATCAATCAACTTCGGCAATCGTTCCATCACGATGCAGTAGCGTATCGCCCGGCGCATTCCCAAAAGATACCAGGAAGATTTCATTCGGTGGGCAAGATTCGCAATTTGAAGGAGTGTTCCTGTGCGCGCGATGATGTCGAGTTGTTGAATGTCGGCCGCTAACGCCTGTAAGAGCTTCGGGAGCATGGCATCAATTATTGGCTGCTGATGATTCGCCAGCAGATGTAATTCACGCAGCTCCGGTTGTGCTATATCCCTCGACTGAAAAGAGCAGCGTAAACGCTCTGCAGATAAAGGAAGAGACAAAATATGGTCGAACCCCTTCAGACGCAGCATTGATTCTGTTTCTGGCTGTTCATTGCCTATGCAGGCCAGTAATAACGAAGGTAATGTTAATTCTCCCGCCAACTCCGCAGCGAGAAGCTTCTCAACTAAATCAACACCTGAATGTGCACTCTCGCTCAAATCGACCAATAGCGCATGCCAGGGGTGACGGGAAAGCGCATTCTGCGCATCGCTTATATTCACAGTAGCGATATTTACATCACTGCAAAAGCGCAGCTGTTGGGCGAGCACGCGCTGCTGCTCAGCACTGCACGTCGCAAGTAGTGTCTGCATTCCATGCATAACAAACTCCATGTCGTTAACTTGTTAATCCAATTTGCTGCAGGTATTGATAGAGCTCGTATTCGGAGGTGACACCCAGTTTGCGCATGGCACTTTTTTTCTGTGCGCTGACGGTTTGTTTCGTCCTGCTAAGCCGGGTACTGATATCGTTCACCGTCATGCCGCGCAATAACAGGCGTAACACTTCATTCTCTTTTGGCGTCAACTTCACCTCAAGTTGCGCGGAAGCGTCTTCTTGCGGCGTATTCGTTCTCGGGGAAATAGCAGGCGAGGTGAGCGCTTGCAATGTCTGTAACAGCTTTGTCGACAAGCTGGCCTTATTTAATACCGTGTGCACTCCGAGACGGAGTAATGAATGCTGAATACCTGGGTTATTGATCATAGAAACCACAATAATCAGCAAATCTGGCCAGCGTCTTTTTAATAATTGAATGAGCGCCAGACCATCATTGTATCGTTCTCCGGGCATGCTGAGATCGGTTATCAGAATATCGGTTGCGTGCTGCTCCAGCTTTGCCACGACTTCATCGGCGGTCATAGCTTCATCAACGATGATGTATTGCGCGGAAAGTGGTGCGAGTAACGCTCGCATCCCCATTAAATAAATAGGGTGATCATCTGCAATCAACACTTTTTTAGGTTTCAACACGCTTAGAAATCTCTGGTCACAGCCATATCATTACGAGTTCACGCACTTTAACAAAAAAAAATGGCAATGCAGAATGAATATTTAATAAAGGAAAGGCGCTCGCATTTTATAAAAATAAAAAAGCGAAATTAATATATTTAATAAATAAATGCGTTTTTATTATAAATAGAAAAAATGCCACAGATAAAAAAACCGCAGCACATGGCTGCGGTTTGTTTGGTGCAACGAATGCTCACGGCAGAATAGACGGCTGATCCGCCCCTTCTTTTTCCACTTTCTGCTGCAGTAAATGCTCGCGCTTCATTCCCATTTTCAGCGCCAGAGCAGACGCGACATAGATAGACGAAGCCGTACCGATGGAAACACCGATAAGCATGGTCAGCGAGAAGCCCTTCAGCATCGCGCCGCCAAAGAGATAAAGCATCAAAATCACCACTAACGTCGTACCGGATGTGATCAATGTACGGTGCAATGTTTGCGTCAGAGAGATGTTAAAGATCTCGTATGGCGTGCCGCGGCGGATCTTGCGGAAGTTCTCACGAATACGGTCAGATACCACGATGCTGTCGTTAAGCGAGTAACCAATTACCGACATCAGCGACGCCACGATGGTCAGGTCAATCTCAATCTGGAACAGCGAGAGTACGCCCATCGTGATAATAACGTCGTGCGCCAGCGCGATAACCACGCCCGCCGCCAGACGCCACTCGAAGCGGAAACCGACATAAACCAGAATACTGATCAACGCGACCAGCAGCGCCATCCCACCGGTCTGCGCCAGATCAGCGCCTACGCTCGGACCGACAAACTCAATACGTTTTACAGCAGCATTCTGGCTGGTCGCTTCGTTAATCACGCTAACGACTTTACTTCCCAGCACCTGGCCACCGGTTTCGCCCTGAGCAGGCGGCATACGTACCATGATGTCGCGGCTGCTACCGAAGTTTTGCAGCAGCGGCTCCTGGAAGCCCGCTTTCTCCAGCGCGTCACGCATCAAATCCATATCCGCTGGTTTTTCCAGCGAGATTTCGATAACCGTACCACCGGTAAAATCCAGGCCCCAGTTAAAGCCGCGAACGCCCATCACAACGATGGAGAGGATCAGCAGCGCGCCGGAAATGATAAAAGCCCAGTTGTCCCAGCGCATAAAGTCCCAGACTTTACGGCCGTGGTTCAATTGTTCAACAGTATAATCCTGTGCCACAACGCACTCCTCAGATAGACAGCTTGTTAATGCGTTTGCCGCCGTACAACAGGTTGACGATGGCACGGGTACCGACAATAGCGGTGAACATTGAGGTCGCCACACCGATACCGGTAGTGATCGCAAACCCTTTAATTGAACCAGTACCTACCGCGTAAAGGATAAGCACTTTGATCAACGTGGTGACGTTCGCATCGAAAATGGATGAAAACGCGCCCTGATAACCTTCATGAATCGCCTGCTGTACCGAACGGCCGTTGCTCAGCTCTTCTTTAATACGTTCGTTTATCAGAACGTTGGCATCCACCGCCACCGCAAGGGTTAACACGATACCCGCAATCCCCGGCATCGTCAGCGTTGCGCCAGGCAACAGCGACATAATGCCGACAATTAACACCAGGTTGGCAATCAGCGCGGACGTGGCGATCAGACCAAACTTCTTATAGAAGAAGATCATGAAGATGATAGAAACCACCAGACCTGCCAGGCACGCTTCCAGACCCTGCGTGATGTTCTGCGAACCAAGCGTTGGGCCAATGGTGCGTTCTTCAACAATCTGAATCGGTGCAATCAGCGCACCGGCACGCAGCAGCAGAGAAAGCTGGCGCGCTTCGTTCGGGTTGCTGATACCGGTAATACGAAAGCTGTTGCCGAGGCGAGACTGGATGTTGGCGATGTTAATCACCTCTTCCTGTTTCACCAGCACCGCACGTCCGTTGGCATCTTTTTTACCGCTGTCTTTGTACTCCACAAACAAGGTCGCCATCGGTTTACCGATATTGTCCTTGGTGAAGTTAGACATGATGTTGCCACCCGCGCTATCCAGTGAAATGTTCACCTGCGGTTGGTTGTACTCATCCTGGCTGGACGTTGAGTCGGTGATATGGTCGCCGGTCAGGATCACGCGTTTGTACAGCACAACAGGCTGCCCTTCGCGCGTCTGTTTCACTTCGGAGTCACCTGGTACACGACCAGCGGCGGCGGCGGATGCATCCACACTGCTGTTAACGAGGCGGAATTCCAGCGTCGCAGTGGCGCCCAGAATCTCTTTCGCACGCGCGGTATCCTGAATACCCGGCAGCTCAACCACGATGCGGTCAGCGCCCTGGCGCTGTACCAGCGGCTCAGCCACGCCCAGTTGGTTTACACGGTTACGCAGGATATTGATGTTCTGCTGAACAGCATATTCGCGGGCTTCGCTCAGACGCGCATCGCTCATCACGGCGCGCAGTACGTTGTCGCCCTGATTGGAGATAACGAGATCGCGGTGGCGGGCTGTCAGGTAAGCATTCGCCTGATCGCGCGCCGCGCTGTCGCGGAATTGAATGCTCAGGCCATAGTTATCTTCCTTACGCACGGTGGTGTAAGGAATGCCTTTGTCGCGCAGATCGCTGCGCAGGCTGTCCATGTTTTGTTCCTGCAGTTTACTGAGCGCTGTTTGCATATCCACTTCCATCAGGAAGTGCACACCGCCGCGCAGATCGAGACCGAGTTTCATCGGTTCGGCTTTAATGGCGGTCAACCAGCGTGGTGTTGCCGGAGCAAGGTTAAGCGCGACAACATACTGATCGCCTAACGCGCTGACCAGCACTTCGCGGGCGCGCAGCTGCGTATCAGTAGAATCGAAGCGAGCAAGAATCGCGCCCTCTTCCAGTGCCACAGACTTCGCGTTGATTTTTTCTTTTTGTAGATCGTTCTGGACCTGGATCAGCGTTTGCTCACTGGCGGCGACACCGCGCACGCCAGTGATCTGAACAGCCGGATCCTCACCATACAGGTTGGGAAGTGCGTAAAGCAGGCCGACGATAATGACGACGACCAGCATAATGTACTTCCACAAAGGATAACGGTTTAACACGGCAGTTCCCTTTGGGAAAACAATAGATTACAGCGCCTTCATCGTGCCTTTCGGCAGAACGGCAGCTACGAAGTCACGTTTGATTACCACTTCGGTGGTGTCGTTCAGTGCGATAGCAATGTAGCCAGTGTCTGCTACTTTGGTCACGCGGCCGATCAGACCACCATTGGTCAGCACTTCATCACCTTTGGCGATGGAGTCCATCAGCTTTTTATGCTCTTTCGTGCGTTTTTGCTGCGGGCGCAGGATCATGAAGTAAAAAATCAGACCGAACACCACCAGCATCGGAATCAACGTCCACTGGCTTTGGGCTGCCGGTGCGCCTGCTGCTGCTACCGCATCAGAAATAAAAAAGCTCATTCAAATTCCCTCATTATTAAATTAATCAACGTTCAAAGGTGGTACAGACCGCCCCTGACGCTGGTAAAAATCCGCGACGAAGCTCTCTAATTTACCCTCTTCGATAGCCTTGCGTAAACCAGCCATTAAACGCTGATAATACCGCAGGTTATGAATGGTATTGAGACGCGCGCCCAATATTTCGTTGCAACGGTCGAGATGATGCAAGTAAGCAAGAGAATAATTGCGACAGGTATAGCAATCACACTCGCTATCAAGCGGGCCGGTATCGCTTTTATATTTCGCGTTACGGATTTTCACCACGCCATTGGTCACAAACAGGTGACCGTTACGGGCGTTGCGCGTCGGCATCACGCAGTCAAACATATCAATGCCGCGTCGCACGCCTTCAACCAGATCTTCTGGTTTACCGACGCCCATCAGGTATCGTGGTTTGTCTGCGGGGATTTGCGGGCAGACATGCTCCAGAATACGGTGCATATCTTCTTTCGGCTCGCCCACAGCCAGACCGCCGACAGCGTAGCCATCAAAGCCAATCTCTACCAGACCTTTGACCGAGATATCGCGTAAATCTTCGTAAACGCTGCCCTGAATAATACCGAACAGCGCGTTTTTGTTACCCAGCCCATCAAAACGCTCACGACTACGTTTCGCCCAGCGCAGAGACATCTCCATGGAGCGTTTTGCGTAATCCCAGTCCGCCGGATACGGCGTACATTCGTCGAAGATCATCACGATATCGGAACCGAGATCGTACTGAATCTCCATCGATTTTTCGGGATCGAGGAAAATAGGATCGCCGTTGATCGGGTTACGAAAGTGTACGCCCGCTTCGGTGATCTTGCGGATGTCGCCAAGGCTGAACACCTGGAAACCGCCGGAATCGGTAAGGATTGGGCCTTTCCACTGCATAAAGTCGTGCAGATCGCCGTGCAGCTTCATGATCTCCTGACCCGGGCGCAGCCACAGGTGGAAGGTGTTGCCGAGGATAATCTGTGCGCCGGTGGCTTCAACTTCTTCCGGCGTCATCCCTTTTACGGTGCCGTAAGTACCCACAGGCATAAACGCTGGCGTTTCAACCACGCCGCGATCAAACACCAGACGACCGCGGCGGGCGCGTCCGTCAGTGGTATCCAGTTCAAATTTCATTTCTTCTCCAGCCAGAAAGACAGTCTGACGTTTAAAACCAGCGCCGCGGACCTATTCCCCGACGCGTTCAAAAATGGCTTGCGGATTGTACGTGATAAACATCGCATCCCCGTAACTAAAAAAGCGATATTTCTCTGCAACTGCGGCGCGGTACGCATTCATGGTGTGTTGGTACCCGGCGAAGGCGGAAACCAGCATGATCAGCGTCGATTCCGGTAAGTGGAAGTTGGTGACCAGCGCATCAATCACCCGGTACTGGTAACCTGGATAAATGAAAATCTGCGTATCGCCGAAGAACGGCTCGATCAGATCTTTTTTTGCTGCCTGCGCGGCGCTTTCCAGCGAACGCACGGACGTGGTTCCCACGGCGACAACCCGATTGCCGCGCGCTTTTGCCGCCAGCACCGCGTCAACAACCTCCTGCGGCACTTCGGCGTATTCAGAATGCATAACGTGGTCTTCAATGCTGTCTACGCGCACCGGCTGGAAAGTTCCCGCCCCTACATGCAGCGTCACAAACGCCATTTCGATGCCTTTATTACGCAAGCGCTCAAGCAATGGCTCATCAAAATGCAGCCCTGCCGTCGGTGCGGCAACCGCGCCAGGCTTCTGGCTGTATACGGTCTGGTAGAGTTCACGGTCCGCGTCTTCATCCGGGCGGTCAATATAGGGCGGCAGCGGCATATGGCCGATTGCGTTAAGGATATCCAGCACCGGGCGTTCGTCGTGAAACTCGACTTCGAACAGCGCGTCATGGCGCGCCACCATCGTTGCCTGGATATCTTCCGCGTCACCCAGCAGCAGTTCCGCGCCCGGTTTCGGCGCTTTGGATGCGCGAATATGTGCCAGAATACGTTTATCGTCGAGCATGCGTTCGACCAGCACTTCAATCTTGCCGCCGCTGGCTTTACGGCCGAACAGGCGCGCCGGAATTACGCGGGTGTTATTAAACACCAGCAGATCGCCGGGGTTGAGCTTGTCGAGCAAATCGGTGAAAGTACCGTGCGTCAGCGCGCCTGTTGGGCCATCCAGCGACAGTAAGCGGCAACTGCTGCGCTCAGGCTGCGGGTAATGGGCAATCAGGGATTCAGGCAATTCAAAGGAAAAATCGGCAACGCGCATGACACTAACTCGATACATATTTAAGAGGCGGGTAGTCTAGTGCCCACGCCCCTTCGCTGCAACCGTTAGCCGCTTTTGGACAAACAATAAGCATGAATTTTTTAGCACACCTGCACTTAGCCCATCTTGCCGACAGTTCCCTGCCCGGCAACCTGCTGGCGGATTTTGTTCGCGGCAACCCACAAGACCTCTACCCGGTGGAGATCGTTGACGGGATCCAGATGCATCGCCGTATCGACGTCATGACTGACAACCTGCCGGAAGTCAAAACCGCCCGCGAGTGGTTCCGTCCGGAAACCCGGCGGGTCGCGCCGATCACGCTGGATGTGATGTGGGATCACTTCCTCTCCCGCCACTGGGCGCAAATCTCGCCGGATTTCCCGCTGGAGGATTTTGTTCGCTACGCCCGTGCGCAGGTGGCGACAATCCTGCCCGACTCTCCGCCGCGATTTGTTAATTTGAACAATTACCTTTGGTCAGAGCGCTGGCTAGAGCGCTACCGCGAGATGGCCTTTATCCAGAATGTGCTTAACGGCATGGCGAACCGTCGCCCGCGCCTGGATGCACTGCGCGACTCCTGGCAGGATCTCGACGCCAACTACGCCGCGCTGGAGTCACAATTCTGGGAATTCTATCCGCGCATGATGGCGCAGGCTAAAGATCAGCAGCTTTAATTCTTGCACTGCGTGTGCATTACGCTATTTTGGAAAGCGTCATTACAAAAACAATCGATAGACAAAACCTATACCAGCGATTGTCAGTGGCGCTTTGAGCTACCCTACCCCTCTCCCTATACTGGCCCGCGTTGCGTTCTATTAACCTTGTAAATTACAGGAGTACATATGGTACTGGTTACTCGTCAGGCACCGGATTTTACTGCCGCAGCCGTTCTGGGCAGCGGTGAAATTGTTGAAAACTTCAACTTCAAACAGCACACCAACGGTAAAGCGACCGTGCTGTTTTTCTGGCCGATGGACTTCACCTTCGTTTGCCCGTCTGAACTGATCGCTTTTGACAAACGTTACGAAGAGTTCAAAAGCCGCGGTGTGGAAGTGGTTGGCGTCTCTTTCGACTCCGAGTTTGTTCACAACGCATGGCGTAACACGCCGGTTGAGAAAGGCGGTATCGGCGCGGTGAAATACGCGATGGTCGCTGACATCAAACGTGAAATTCAGCAGGCTTACGGTATTGAGCATCCGGACGCGGGCGTTGCCCTGCGTGGTTCTTTCCTGATCGACAAAAACGGCATCGTGCGCCACCAGGTCGTCAATGACCTGCCGCTGGGCCGTAACATCGATGAAATGCTGCGCATGGTTGACGCGCTGCAGTTCCACGAAGAGCATGGCGAAGTATGCCCGGCACAGTGGGAAAAAGGCAAAGAAGGGATGAACGCCTCTCCGGACGGCGTGGCAAAATACCTGAGCGAAAACGTCTCCAGCCTGTAATTGGCAGCGTTGATAAAGGCCCGCACCGCGGGCCTTTTTTATGGAAAGCTGAAAACAACGCCCGGTGAGCGTCGTTGTCAACAAGTTTGGGTCGGCCTTATTGTCTTTGGATGGCAAACAAGCCCTATGGGCCGCCGCTGCTTGTCAGGTTACGACACACCGTTCAGGGGCGAAACCAATACCGCCCCCTTAACAAGCGGATCGTTATTCACGCACGTGTTTTCACTTCACGCCAGATGCGCAGTGCCATCCATACCAGCACCGCCACTCCCAACAACAAGACGCCCCACACCAGCAACGTTTTCCACGTCTGCTGGCGCTCTGCTGGTAATGTCGCCGTCAGCCGCTCCTCGCCGCCAAGCACCACACGATCCTGCACCTGCACTTCCGGTATCGCCGTAAGATCGAGCTGTTTACGCAGCGCTTCCGGGATCAGGCCTTCCATTGTCACCGCAGCAGGCGCCGCTGCACGGTTACCCCACGCCAGCATAAATGGCCCCTTGCCCTGCGCATTAAAGACCAGCGATTGTCGGTCGCGGCTGCCGGTCACCTGCGGCAAAGCTTCGGGTAAACGGGCATCAAGCGTGGTGATGCGCACCGCCTGTACGACATCGCCTGGCAGGCTGAGCGGCGCGGAAGTACGTCCATTAAGCGCCCACAACACCGTTTTACTTAACGGTTTCCACTCACCATTGGCGCTGCTACGCCAGTCAATCGCCACCGGCAACACGCCCTCTTTAGCAAGCCTCATCAATAGCGCGCTTAATGGCTGCGGTTGCGTCCACTGATACTGCGCTTCGGTTGGGGAAATCCGTTGTTCGCGGCCTGCCATCTCCACCTGTTCCAGCGGTGTTGGCTCACTACCAGGTCGCGCGGTGACCTGCGTAATCGTCACTGGCAGGTTCGGAGTATCAAACACCATCAGCAAATAACGTACACCATCGGCAGGCATCGGCTGGTCGAGGTTAATCTGATCGAGCGTCAACCGATCGCTGCCGCTTGCCAGCTCCATCACTGGTATGTCTTGCTGCAATGTCGTCCAGTTGCGCATATCGCTGCTGAAAAAGAGCGTCACTTTGCCACGCCAGTTTTTTACTGGTTCCGACCAGGCCAGCTTCAGTTGCGCGAGAGTGAAGTTTTCCGGCGTATTTTCCGGGAACGCCAGCAAATAGCTCTGCCCGACCACCTCGTCGGGCTCGCCTTCAATACGAATATCGACGCCGGACGAAGAGTGCAAACGCACCACATTCTGCCCTTCTGTGCTGGTGTCAACCGGCGACGTATCCAGCGGGAACACGCGCAGCGCAATAGGCTCTGGCGCACGCGCGGTGGCACGCTGCGTTTCCAGCGTAAACGGCACACGCTCGCCATCGTGGTTAAACACCCGCACATCACGCAGATCCGGCCAGGCGCTCTGGGCGTAAGTCTCCTGCGGCAGATCGACACGATACCAGGATGCCGGTTGCGGTAGATCGAGTGTCGCGCCAAACGCGTAATCCTGCGGTGAATCCGGAACAGCTTCACTGCTTATCGCCGCGCTTGCGGTGGTCAGCAGTGCGGCCAGTAGTAATCCATGCCACTTTTTCATTGCTCTTCTCCCTTGTCCTCTTCCCGCACGGCTTTTGGCGGCAGGGGTGAAAAATACCCCACAATCAGCACCAGAACCGCCACGCCAATAAAGGCAATTGCACGCGAAAGCCCACCGCCGCCAGCGCTGTCAACCAGCATTAATTTGAGCAGCACCACGCCCAGCAACACACTGCCGCACAACCATTGCTGGCGCGTATGCTGACGGGTGGCGCGGATCATCACCACCAGCGCGATCAGCATCCAGAACAGCGCAAAGCTGGTCTGAATCAATCGCGACTGCCACAGGCTTTCACTCTCCCAGGCTACGTCGCCGTAATAAGCCAGCAGGCGCAGTAACACACCGTTTAGCCACCAGAAACCGAGCGCCGCCAGCACCCACGGGCGCGCACGCCAGAGTTGCGGTGCAATGGTCGGATAGTGCGCTTCGGCAAAACGGCTGTGCAGCCAGACGCCGAGCAGTGCAAACGCCGCGCCTTCCTCCAGCGGGTTAATGACCGGCAGATACGGCATGCCCATCACCACCCCATCGCTCAGATTGGCATACACCAGCAAACACAGCAGCACAGGAACCAGCGGTAATAATCCCAGCGCGCCATACAGCGCGGGCCAGACGCGCCACGGCCAGAACTGACGGCGAATAGCCGCCAGTGCCAACGCAATAACCACACCACCCGCTGCCATGGGCAGCCCGAGCTGCCAGGGTTCATTCCCCCACGCCAGCCCATCGACGAACCACCACAGCTCAGTACCTGCCGCCAGTAGCAACATCCATAACAACGCGATATGCAGCCCCTGCGACACCCGCGCGGGTATCGTTTCTTTCTCGCGATAAAGCAGCAGGAACGCGGCAGGCAGCGCAACACACCAGGCCAGATTCGGCCAGCCCGCTGCCAGCAGGTGCCCCCCGGTCATAATCTGCCAGCCCAGTATGACTGCCATTCCCGGCCATAACAGCCAGCGTGCGTAACCCAGTTCCGGCCACGACCAGCGCAAGCTGCCCGCACGCCATAACCATACGGAAAGCGCCAGCAACGTCAGCACGCCAAACCCATTGTCCACAGAAGATGGCAGCGCAGCCTGAGACGCCCCTCCGAGCGCAACGCCCCAAAACACGATGCCGCCCACCAGCAATAGCCAGCTTCCCTCTTGCCGCAGACCACGCCACAACCAGGAGGCCGCCAGCCAGCAACCGCTTAGCACGGCGAAGATCAGCAATGTCGACACGGCATTGATGCCGTCCGCCGCCGCCCACAGCGCGCTGCACAACGCCAGCAGCAGTAAGGCGCTGCCGCTGTAGCTCATGCGGCGCAGTTTTTGCTGCACGCCAAGCCACAAAATGCCCAATCCTTCCAGTGCCCAGGCCATTGCCGTCCAGCGCGCCGACAGCGCCAGCGGAATGGCGAGCGTGGCAAACGCGCCGCCGAGCGCCAGCGCTGCCAGCACCAGCGGTTTTGCGGTTGTAGGGAACCGTTTGAGCGCCAGCATCGCCAGCGCCAGATAGAAGAGACCAAAGCCCAGCGCGCTAAATGCCGGGCCATAATGCCAGTGTTGCGTGATGGCGTACTGCATGCTAAAGCCCACCAGCGGCGGCGCAAAGAGTAAAACACCATCAATAATGCGCTCACCCCGGCGCTGCGCGCGCAGTGAAAGCGCCACGCTCAGTACGCCGAAGATGAGGATGTTAGCCATCAGGAACAGCTGGCAACTGAGGTAAAATTCCGGACGATAATTATCCATGCCCCACAGCCCGGCAACGCCGAAAGTGAAGACCATGCCGAGCAGATTCAATTCGCGCCAGTGCTGCCAGATACTGATGGCGAGAATGCCCACCGAAAGCAGCAGGTAAAATGAGAACAGCGCAATATGACTGCCGCCACCGTTAGAGAGCAGGATCGGCGCGAGATAGCCGCCAAGGCTTGCCAGCAACGCCAGACTCAGCGCTTTTTGCAGCACTGCCAGGCCAACGCTCGCCGCACAGATAACGATTAACAGCACAAAAGCCAGCGTCATCGGCAGCATCTGCCATAAGCGAAACGCGCCAAAGACGGTGAGATAGAGCGCACCAACCGCGCCGCCTTGCAGTATCAGTGCAAAGACCGTCTGTTTATGCCGCAGCCGCCAGCCAAGCCCGAGCAGTACAATCGCCACCAGCGCGACGGCGGCCAGCCGCAGTTCCAGCGGGAACAACGCATATTCCACGGTGTAGCGCAGCAGGAAGGAGAGGCCGATAAACAGCAGGATAACGCCCAGTTTTGCCAGCGGGTTGCCCTGCATAAACCAGCGCACCAGCGAGGTTACCATTCCCCACGATGCAGTTTCCGGCGTTTTTGTCGTTACGGCAGGTTCGTCAATAGCAGGTGCGGACATAACCGGTGCAGGTGTTTCAGCTTTACGTCCCCACGGGTTTTCCGCCGCCACAGGCGATTCGGCTTTTCGCCCCCACGGGTTTTCCACCGGCTCAGCAGGTTGAGGGATTTCAACCGGTTCAATGGGATGCGCAATTTCAGCCATCGCCACTGGCGTTGGTTCACGGTTTTCCGGCGTCGCCGAAAACTGCCGTTCCAGTATGCTCAGCCGCTGACGCAGTTGTTGCAGTTCATTCTGGGTGGCAATACTGCGTCGCCAGGCGGTGATGGCCACAATAGGCACCACCACCAGTGCCAGAAACAGCACCACCACACCAAAGAGTAAAAGACCATCCATGTACTATCGCCTTCGCTAAAGGGGAGACGTAATGCCCGCCCCTTTTCGCGTGGCGATTCAGGCGGCGGACCAGACAGATGCGCTAATGGCTGAAAGCGTCAGCACATCATCCTGTAGCGTACCTGTACCTTCCTGAAGCCGCCAGCTTTTCCCCCGTAACAGCGGTGAATCCTCCAGCACAACTTCACAGGCTTCGCCGCGGTTAATGGCGACCAGAACCCGTTGCTGACGGTAAACGCGCAAAAATACCAGCACATTGTCGTGCGCATAAATCACCAGACAGCCGCCGTAGCGCAACGCTTGCGAACGTGAACGCAACTTCGCCATGCGCTGATAAAGCGCCAGCAGTTTGCCATCCTGGCGCTTTTTGTCCCACGGGAACGGCTTGCGGCAAAACGGATCGTTAGCGCCATCCAGCCCCACTTCGTCGCCGTAATAAATACACGGCGTGCCCGGCCAGCTAAACAGCCAGACCACCGCCAACGGTAAGCGCGCAATGTCGTTACCGAGCACCGTTTTAAAGCGCGGCGTATCGTGGCTGTCGAGCTGGTTAAACATGCGCAATTGCTGCTGATGCGACAGTCCGGCGCGGTAGTTATCCATCCATGCCGCACAGGTTTGCGCATCGATTTTTTGCGGATCATAAGAGAGATCGGTCTTCGCCAGAAAAGCCCACACCGGCAGGGTAAAACCGCGATAGTTCATGGCCGCGTCTTCGGCATCCGCCTGCAACCACTGGCGCGCATCGCCAAAATGTTCGCCAACAATATACGCCTGCGGCTGAGTCTCTTTCGCCGCCTGCGTAATGCCCGTGACATGGCGCAAATTGTTACGCGCGCCGCCATCTTCGCCCAGCATATGCACTACATCCAATCGCCAGCCATCCATCTGCCACGGCGCTTTCAGCCAGTGACGCACCACGCTCTCTTCACCCTGATAAATTTCATCAACTAACGCGGGCGACTGGTAATCGAGTTTCGGCAGGCTCGCATAGCCCAGCCAGTCGCGGGCGTGGCCATTCTCATCAAAACTGAACCAGCTACGCCAGCGTGAGTCCGGGTTGTGGCAGGCTCCGCCCGTTGCGCGGTTGTGCCGGTCGAACCAGGCGTGGGAATCGCCAGTGTGATTAAAGACGCCATCCAGAATTAGCTTCATACCCGCGTCAAGCGTGTTGTGCCGCAGGCGCAGCAACGCCTCATCACCGCCAAACTGCGGGTCAACATGGCGATAATCTTCGGTGTCATATTTGTGTACGCTGGGGGCGACAAATACCGGGTTAAGGTACAGCGCGGTGACGCCGAGCTTTTTCAGGTACGGCAATTTCTCGCTGATGCCGTCAAGATCGCCACCATAAAAGGTCGAACCACCCGCTTCGCCAGTCAGTGGATCGTCCCATTCACGCATGACAATCGGCTGCCCTGCCGCATGGTGATGATAGATGTTGTCTTGATCTTCGCCGCGCGGCAGACTGCGGGCAAAGCGATCCGGGAAAATCTGGTAGAACACCTGATCTGCCACCCATTGCGGCCCGCTGTCCGGCACATCAATGGCGAACAGCTCAAGCCGCGCGGGTGGAAAATGGCTAAAGCCCTGCGGGGTAAACCAGAGCTGGCGGTTTTCCCATAGCAGCTTAAAGCTATAGCGACGACGCGGCTGCCCGCTCGCCACATCGATCGCTGCCCGCCAGACAGTCACACCATCGGCTGTTGGTTTGCGCGCGCGATGCATCACCACCGGCGTCTCTTCGTTATCGATTTCCGTCCGCAGCGTCACCCGCTCCGGCAGCGAGGTTCCGGTTAGCCAAAGGCTAATAACTAATTGATCCTGATTCTGTTTCACAAACGGCGCGACGGGCAAATGCCATGCATTAAACATCAAAAAATCCCCTTTGCTCAAAATGACGCCACTCTTCCACAGCGATTCTCACCCTGCCTCCTTCTTTCCGCTTTTTTCCGGGGGTGAGAGAGAGGGCGCAGATGTGATCTGGCGAGATATTCACCAGGCATGTGTGTGAGTTTTTCCGCGCCCGCTTCGTGCGAATGCCCGAAGCCGCAGGCTAACGTGCTTTTTATACTGATAAAAACTATAGATGAATAAAGGGCTTAGTATGAGCAGCAAACCCGAGATCCTCGTCATTAGCGAAATTCCGCAGGCGATGATCGACACCCTCGAACGCCATTTCGTGGTACATCGTTACTGGCAGATCGATGCACAGGCCCTGTTGCGCGAACGCGCGCCTGCCATCCGTGGTGCCCTGACACGTGCCGCGAAAGGCATCAGTAACGCGCTGATTGAGCAACTGCCGGTGCTGGAAGTGATCAGCGGTTTCGGCGTCGGCGTGGATGCCACCGATCTCAATGTCTGTCGCCAGCGCGGAATAAAAGTCAGCAACACGCCGAACGTGCTTAACGAATGCGTAGCGGATACCGGGCTGGCGTTAATGCTGGCAGTCACGCGGAAAATTTGCGAGGCCGACCGCTTTGCCCGCGCCGGCGAATGGGAACATCGCGCCTTCCCCGGCGCATGGAAGATGAGCGGCAAGCGCTGCGGCATTGTGGGCATGGGTAATATTGGGCATGACATAGCCCAACGCGCGGCGGCATTCAATATGCCGATTCATTATTTCAGCCCACGGGAAGCGCGCAACAGACACTGGCAGCGCCATGACTCGCTTATCAAGCTTGCGAACGCGGTCGATTTTCTGGTGCTCACATTGCCTGGTGGTGCGAAAACGCAGCACATTATCAACCGTGACGTGCTGGAAGCGCTGGGGCCTGAGGGCATTCTGATCAATATTGCGCGCGGCAGCGTGGTTGATACGGAGGCGTTAATCGCTGTGCTTCAGGAAGGGAAATTACGCGGCGCCGGGCTGGATGTGTTTGAAGAGGAACCGCATATTCCGCCCGCGCTGCGCAGCCTGCAAAACGTGGTGTTATTGCCGCATATCGCCAGTAATACCGCCGAAACGCGCCAGGCGATGGCGGATCTGACCATCAATAATCTGCTGAGCTACTTTACGCAAGGGAAACTGCTGACGGCTGTGGTGTAGGCCAGTAAAGAGGGGAAAATGCCGGACAAGCCTGACGCTTATCCGGCATGGTTATCAGGCTTTGCGGCGTTTAAACATCCAGCCAATCAGCAGCAGCACAATCCACGCGAAACCGACATACAGCGAGATGCGGGTATCCGGGTGCCAGCCAATCAGCGCGATAATAAACACGAGGAAAATCAGCCCAGCAACGGTAGTGGCTACCCCACCAGGGACTTTGAATTTCAGCGCTTTCACTTCATCAGCAGAGAGACGGCGGCGGAAACCAATCTGCGAGAGCAGGATCATGATCCACACCCACACCGTGGCGAAGGTCGCCAGCGAGGCAATCACCAGGAAGACATTTTCCGGCATGATGTAGTTCAGATAGACCGCCAGCAGCAGCGCGACCGTCATCACCATCACCGTGACCCACGGAATACCGCGGCGCGAGGTTTTGGCGAACATCTTCGGCGCGCTTCCCTGCTCGGCCATGCCGTGCAGCATACGCCCGACACCAAACACGTCGCTGTTGATCGCGGAAAGCGAGGCGGTCAGTACCACAAAGTTAAGAATGCTGGCGGCAAAGGTGATACCCATATGCTGGAAGGTCAGCACAAACGGGCTGCCGTCTGTTCCTACCTGGTTCCACGGGTAAATGGACATAATCACAAATAGCGTCCCGACGTAGAACACCAGTATGCGCAGCGGTACTGAATTAATGGCGCGCGGGATCGACTTTTCCGGGTCTTTCGCTTCACCGGCGGTGATACCGATGATTTCAATACCGCCGTAGGCGAACATCACCATTTGCAGCGCCATCACCGTGCCGAGCCAGCCATTGCTGAAGAAGCCGCCGTGGCTCCACAAGTTGCTGATGCCGGTCGGTTCGCCACCGTTGCCAATGCCCCAGATGATGATGCCGAACCCGGCGACAATCATGATGATGATCGTGGCGACTTTGAAGAACGAGAACCAGAACTCCAGTTCGCCGAATACCTTCACGCTCATCAGGTTAATGGCGCAGATAATCAGCACCACACTCAACACCCAAATCCAGTGCGGCACCGTCGGGAACCAGACGCCCATATAGATGCCGAAAGCGGTCACATCGGCAATGGCGACAATCAGGATTTCAAAACAGTAGGTCCAGCCGGTGATATAACCGGCCAGCGGGCCGAGGTTTTCCTGCGCGTAGCGGGAGAAGGAGCTGGCAGAAGGGTTATGCACGGACATTTCGCCCAGCGCACGCATAATGATATACGCGGCGACACCGCCAATAATGTAAGCCAGCAGCACGCTTGGCCCGGCCATTTTGATGGCGTCTGCGGAGCCGTAAAACAGCCCGGTGCCAATCGCTGAACCCAGCGCCATAAAGCGAATGTGGCGGGTGCTTAGCCCACGCTTCAGCTTATTAGTACTTTCCATCGTTTCCACTGCCATTATTCAACACAAAAATAAAAAACCACGGAGCGCGTACCCCGTGGTTAAACAAACCGTGTTTGCTGCTGTTAATGCGCGCTGGAAGTCACTTGCCGTCCTGCGGCGCGATCCCAGATTGCGGCCAGAATCACCATCACCAGACTTGGCATCAACCAGGCCAGCCCCTGCTCCGCCAGCGGCAAGCGCTGTGTCCAGGCAGGAAGGTGTTCAGCAAACGCGGAGGCTTTCACGCCGTCAAGGATACCAAAAAGCAGGCTGATAAACATGGCCGGTGCGATAACGCGTGTTGAACTGTTCCAGAAGGAGCGGGTAAAACTCAGCACCACCAGTACGATACAGGGCGGGTAGATCATCGTCAGCACCGGAATCGAAATCTGAATCAGGTGGCTCAACCCGAGGTTGGACACCGCCATTGAGAAGATACCCAGAATAAACACCAGCGCACGATAAGAGAGCGGCAGATACTGCGCGAAAAACTCAGCACAGGCGCAGGTCAGGCCAACCGCCGTCACCAGGCAGGCGATGAAAATCAGTGCCGCCAGCAGGAAGCTGCCCGCACCGCCAAAGGTGTGCTGAACGTAAGCATGCAGAATGGCAGCGCCATTGGCAGATTGCTCAACCAGCGAAGAGCTGTCTGAACCCAGGCGGAACAGCGCCAGATAAAGCAGCGTCAGACCTACGCCCGCCATCAGGCCAGCCCACACGGTGTAACGGGTCAGCAGACGCGCTTCGGTCACGCCGCGCGAACGCGCCGCGTTGACAATTACAATGCCAAAGACCATTGCGCCCAGCGTGTCCATCGTCAGGTAGCCGTTGACGAAACCGTTGGAGAAAGAGGCGTTCTGGTAGGCGTCCAGCGCGTGGCTGATGGAACCCGCCGGCCAGACAATCGCGGCGATCGAGAGGATAGTCAGCGCGATGATTTTCAACGGGGCAAGGAAGTTACCCACGGTATCAAGCAGTTTGCCCGGATAGAGCGACACCAGGATCACCAGCGCGAAGTAAACCACGCTGTAAATCAGCAGCGGCATTGCGCCTTCGCCAGTCAGCGGTGCAATCCCGACTTCAAACGAGACGGTTGCCGTACGCGGCGTTGCAAACAGCGGTCCAACCGCCAGATAGCAAACCGTCGCCAGCAGAACACCCGCCACTTTACCAATCGGCGTGCTCAGGCTATCGACGCCACCACCCACTTTCGCCAGCGCGACAACGGTGAGCACCGGCAAACCCACAGCGGTAATCAGAAAGCCAAACGCCGCCGTCCAGACGTGTTCACCCGCCTGTAAGCCGACCATCGGAGGAAAAATGATGTTACCTGCGCCTACGAAGAGGGCAAAGGTCATAAAGCCCAGAGCAACTATGTCTCGTGGTTTTAAGTGATGGGTCATAAGTTTTACTGCCTGTGGATGTGGTGTCGTAAAGTGATGAATTAATGGCCTTTCCCTACCGAACAATAAAACGCCAATTGCGTGAAAAATCAGCGGGAAATGCTTTATGTACAACGTGGCGAAGAATAGTTTTTCGATTTACCACGTAAACACAGTCGGTCTGACAATGTATGGGGCGCAATTTAAACGCTTATAACGTTTAAAGGCAAGGTGGGATCGCAAAACCAGATGGTTATGCTGCATTGCAAAAAACAAGCAGTCAAATACTCCATTTATAAGAAAAACACATGGCTGATCATGCGAACAAAAAAGCAGCAGACGTACAAAATACGTTTCAGCTACGGTAGACGGCACGGGAAAGCGGCCTGTTTTCGCAGGCCGCTGGAAAGATATGCTGACAGCGCCTTCAGGAAGCGGCCTTTTTGGCAACCAGACGTTCCGGCAGAACAAAGCTAAAGCGGGTGCCTTTGCCCGGTTCGCTGACGATATCAAGGCGGCTTTCGTGGTGATTCACCGCGTGTTTGACGATCGCCAACCCAAGTCCGCTGCCGCCGGTTTGCCGCGAGCGGGCTTTATCCACCCGGTAGAAACGTTCAGTCAGGCGCGGAATATGTTCTGCGGCAATGCCCGGTCCGTTATCTTCCACGCTAAATTCGGCGCCCTGCGGTACATGCTGCCAGCGCACAATAACGTGTGTGCCCGGGGGCGTGTGGTTGACGGCGTTATAGACCAGATTCGAGATTGCGCTACGCAGTTGCTCCTCGTTCCCGAGCACTTTGAGCGCGTTATCCACTTCAAAACTGAACGTATGCTTTTGCTGACTGAGGGTTTGCGCTTCCCGCTCGACGACCCGCAGCATCATCGGCACATCGATGGTTTCATTAGGCGGCAGCGTCGGCGCAGCTTCAATTTTCGACAGCGTGAGTAACTGGCGCACCAACCCTTCCATCCGCGACGTTTGTTCACGCATGGTGTGCAACGCTTTTTCGCGCGGCGCCCCTTCCAGCGTTTGCTCCTGCATCATTTCCAGGTAGCCCTGCAGCACCGTTAACGGGGTGCGCAGTTCATGGCTGACGTTAGCGAAAAAGTTACGCCGCGCGCCTTCCAGCTGGTGCATTTGCGTCACATCGCGCGCCACCATCAGCAGTTGTTGCTCGCTGTAGGGCATGACGCGGATCTCAAGATGCCGCCCATTATTAAGCACCAGGTGCAGAGGTCGGCCAAACTCCTGGTTCCTGATGTATTTCGTAAATTCGGGGTAGCGCAGTAAGTTAAGGATATTCTGGCCGTTGTCGTCTGGCCAGCGCAGCCCCAGCATCTGCTGCGCGAGACCGTTACACCAGAAAATCGCCCCTTCTTCCGTGGTGAGGATCACCGCATCCGGCAGCGATTCCGCACCGCTGCGAAAGCGTTTGATCAAATTTCCCAGTTCGCGGCGGCGCTTTTTGTTACGCATCTGCATCTGGTGTAGCCCGTAAAGTAGCGGCTCCCAGCTGCCGGTTCCCGGCGGCGGCGTCATGCTTTTATCAACCCACAACCACCAGGAAAGACGCAGTAAATTCCAGAAATGCCAGATCAGCAACCCGGTTACCGCGGCGAATAAAAACCAGGGCAGGTAACCGAAAATCGCGCCGAGAATAAAGGCGGGGATACAACAAAGGAGGAGCTCCAGCACCAGCCTTTTCCATGACAGCCGTTCCAGCACGCGTCACACTCCTGTCAAATTTCAGAAACGGGTCGAAAAACGATATCCCGTGCCGCGCACTGTTTGCACCATACGATCGTGGCCGCTGTGTTCCAGCGCTTTGCGCAGACGGCGAATATGCACATCCACGGTTCTGTCTTCAACGTAAACGTTGGTTCCCCATACGTGGTTCAGCAGCTGTTCGCGGCTATAAACACGTTCCGGGTGAGTCATAAAGAAGTGTAAGAGTTTAAACTCTGTCGGTCCCATATCCAGCGGATTTTCACCGGTCATCACGCGGTGTGAGGAGGGATCGAGGCTCAGCCCCTGCATTTCAATCACCTCTTCCACCGCCATCGGTGAAATACGGCGCATCACGGCTTTAATACGTGCAACCAGCTCTTTCGGTGAGAATGGCTTGGTAATGTAATCGTCCGCCCCCGTTTCCAGACCGCGAACGCGATCCTCTTCCTCCCCGCGCGCGGTCAGCATCATCACCGGAATATCACGGGTCATCGCTTCGCGTTTAAGATGTTTAATAAACTGAATGCCAGAACCGCCAGGCAGCATCCAGTCCAGTAAAACCAGGTCGGGCCAGGGTTCGTTAAGTTGGTTCACCGCGCTGTCATAATCTTCAGCTTCCACCGGTTGAAAACCATTTTGCTCGAGCACGAAGCACACCATTTCACGGATTGGTGCTTCATCTTCTACGACCAGAATTCGTCTCGCCATAATTCGCCCTGTTTTAATTAAGTCGTCAGTATATGTAGCGGCGCCATTATGCGTCAGTTTTATGACAGATTTATGAATAAGATGACCGCTATATGACCCGCCCGGTGGCCGTGTGACAACGCAAATTTGCGTTCGGTTATGTCCCTCATCTGCTTAATGTTTATAATCTGCTTTACGCTTTTTCGCCATGGAACCGCTATGCGCATCATTCACACTTCAGACTGGCATCTGGGTCAAAACTTCTACAGTAAAAACCGCGCCGCCGAACATGACGCTTTTCTCGACTGGCTGCTCGCCGCCGCCGAAACGCATCAGGTGGATGCCATTATTGTCGCAGGCGATATTTTCGACACCGGTTCCCCGCCAAGCTATGCCCGCGAGCTTTACAACCGCTTTGTGGTCAAACTCCAGCAAACGGGCTGCCAGCTTATCGTGCTGGCGGGAAACCACGATTCCGTGGCCACGCTGAATGAATCAAAAGAGATCCTCGCTTACCTGAAAACTACCGTGGTAGCCAGTGCAGGCACCCAGCCGTTCTTGCTAAAGCGCCGCGATGGCAAACCCGGCGCGGTATTTTGCCCGGTGCCGTTTTTACGCCCGCGCGACATTACCGTTAGCCAGGCGGGGCTTTCCGGGCAACAAAAACAGCAGCATTTACTCGCAGCAATCACCGATTACTATCAACAACAATTTACTAAAGCCTGTGAACTGCGCGGTGACAAACCACTGCCGATTATCGCCAGCGGCCATTTAACCACGGTGGGTGCCAGTAAAAGTGACGCGGTGCGTGATATTTATATCGGCACGTTAGACGCCTTCCCTGCACAAAATTTTCCCCCTGTGGATTACCTCGCGCTCGGCCACATTCATCGCGCGCAGAAGATTGGCGGCCTTGAGCACATCCGTTACTGCGGTTCGCCCATTGCGTTGAGCTTTGATGAAACCGGGAAAAGCAAAAGCGTCAATCTGGTGACCTTCGCCGAAGGTAAGCTCGCCGATGTCACGGCGCTGGAGGTGCCGGCAACCCAACCGTTAGCAGTGATCAAAGGCGATTTCGCTGAAATCTGCCGTCAGTTAGAACAATGGCGCAATGCCCCCGCAGAGCCACCCGTCTGGCTGGATATTGAAATCGAAAGCCATGAATATCTGGCGGATATGCAACGCAAAATCCAGCTGGTAACCGAAGATTTGCCGGTCGAAGTGCTGCTGGTGCGCCGCAGCCGCGAGCAGCGCGAACGAATTCTTTCCGGCGAGTTACGCGAAACCTTAAACGAATTAAAAGTGGAAGAGGTGTTCGCCCGCCGCCTTGCGCTGGCAGAACTCGACGACACACAAAATGCACGGTTACACACGTTGTTTAGCGAAGCGCGCCAGGCGTTGGATGAGGAGAATGAAGCATGAAGATCCTGAGCCTGCGGCTAAAAAACCTGAACTCGCTTAAAGGCGAGTGGAAAATAGACTTCACCGAAGAGCCGTTTGCCAGTAACGGTTTATTCGCCATTACCGGCGCGACGGGCGCGGGGAAAACCACGCTGCTCGACGCTATCTGCCTGGCGCTGTACCACGAAACACCGCGCCTGAGCACCCTTTCGCAATCGCAAAACGATTTAATGACCCGCGATACGGCCGACTGCCTGGCCGAGGTGGAGTTTGAAGTGAAAGGCGTCGCCTACCGCGCGTTCTGGAGCCAGAGCCGCGCCCGCGGGCTGCCGGATGGCAACCTGCAAGCCCCGCGCGTTGAGCTGGCGGCCTGCGCCGATGGCAAAATCCTTGCCGATAAAGTGAAAGATAAGCTTGATCTTACCGCCTCACTGACCGGGCTAGATTATGGCCGCTTTACCCGTTCTATGCTGCTGTCGCAGGGGCAGTTTGCCGCGTTCCTCAACGCGAAGCCGCGCGAACGCGCCGAGTTGCTCGAAGAGCTGACCGGCACCGAGATTTACGGCCAGATTTCCGCCATGGTGTTTGAAAAACACAAAGCGGCGAAAACCCGGCTGGAGCAGTTGCAAGCGCAGGCAAAAGGCGTGGAACTGCTTAGTTATGAGCAGCGCCAGCAGCTTGCGCAACGTTTGCAGGCGCTTACTGACGAAGAGCAACGTTTGCTGGCAGGGCAGCGCGACATACAGGCGCAGGCCAACTGGCTGAACCGCGATGCGGAGTTACGCGCCGCGCGCGGACGTGCGCAGGCCGCACTGGTACAGGCTCAGCAGGCGCTGGCCGGTGCCCAGCCGCAGTTAGCGGCGCTGGAACGTGCGCAACCGGCGCTGCAATTGCGCCCGCTATGGGATCGGCTTGAGGAGCAGCGTAAAGCGCTGGTTCGCACCCGCGCACAGAGCGAAGAAGTAAATACTCGCTTACATGCCAGCCTATTACAGCGCGCACGCATTCGCTTCAGTGCCCAGCAGCAGCATGCAACATTGCGGGAAACGCAGAAAACGCTGGAAAGCTGGCTTGTTGAGAATGCCCGTTTTGAGCGCTGGCAGAACGAATTAACCGGCTGGCGCGTGTTGTTCAACCAGTTGGAAGAAGAGAAAAAACAGTGGCTCGGCCTGCAACAGCGTGTGCAGACTCACGAGGCGAAACTACGCACCTTGCCTGAATCGACACTGGCAATGAGCGCGGAAGAGACGGCGGCGGCAATGGCGTTGTGCGCGCAAAACCGCCCGCTGCGCCAGCAACTTACTGCTCTGCATGCCCGTTTTGCTCCGCTGCGCAAACAGCTGACGCAGCGCCAGCAGAGCTTGCTTGATTTACGCGCCGAGCAGGAAAAGATCGGTGTTGAACTGGCGCGCAAACGCGAGCTGTATAAAGAGAAAAACCAGCTGCTGACGGAAGTCACGACCATTTGCGAGCTGGAAAACCGCATCAAAGATCTGGAAAGCGAGCGCGCGCGTCTGCAACCGGGTCACCCTTGCCCGCTGTGTGGCGCAACCGAACATCCGGCGATTGCGCATTATCAAACTCTTGAGCCAGGCGTCAATCAGGCACGGCGCAGCGCGCTGGATCTGGAAGTGCGCCAGGTCAAAGAGGATGGCGTCGCACTTGGCGAGCGGCTGAAAGGGTTGGCTGAACGCTACGAAAAAGATGAGCGCGAAGTGAAAAACCTGCAACAGGAGGAGCAAAACTGGTTGCAGGAGTGGGCAAAAGCCTGTGCCGCGCTCAGCGTCACGCTGGAGCCGCATCGCGAGCTTACCAGTTGGCAAAGCGCGCAGGATGCTTATGAACATCAGCTTTATTTGCTGAACCAGCGCCAGACACTGCAGTTGCAAATCCGCGAACTTTATCAACAAAGCGAGCAGTATCAACACGCTGTGGTTGCCCGCCGTGAAAAACTGGCGACCACACTGCAGCAGCTGGATCTGGCCCTGCCAGCGGAAGGCGAAGAGGAGCCGTGGCTGGCAGCGCGCACGCAGGAAGCCGAACAGTGGCAACATCAGCAGCAACAGCTCAGTGCGCTGCACGAAAAAATGGCGCAGCTCACGCCGATCCTTGAGACGCTACCGGAAAGCGACACCGCCAGCGATGGGCAGACAGTAGCGCTGGAAGGCTGGCGAAAGGTACACGATGCCTGTCTTGCGCTGCAAAGCCAGTGGCAAACCTTGCACCAGCAACTGGCGCAAGAGGAGCAAACCGCAGGCGCGCTGGAGCAACAATTTACCGATGCGCTGGGGAAAAGCGTTTTCGCCGATCATCAGGCCTTTCTCGACGCCCTGCTCACCGAGCCTGAACGCCAGCGCCTTGAGCAGTTACGCCAGAAGCTCGACAGCGAATGCCAGCAGAAACAGGCACTAGCGAACAGCGCTGAACAGGCGCTAAATGCGCACCAGGCACAGCCGCCTGCGGCACTCACTCCGGATGCCACGGTTGAAAGCACTGGCCTGGCGCTGGACGCTATTTCGCGCCAGCTTCGGGAAAACACCACCCGCCAGGGTGAATTCCGCCAACAGCTGAAACAGGACGAAGATAACCGCAAGCGCCAGCAAAACGTATTGCAGGAGATGGCGCATGCCAGCGTGCTGTATGACGACTGGGGCCATCTGAATGCGCTTATCGGCTCCAGAGAGGGAGATAAATTCCGCAAATTCGCCCAGGGTTTAACGCTGGATAACCTTGTCTGGCTGGCGAACAACCAGCTTAATCGCCTGCACGGACGTTATCTGCTGAAACGCAAGGAGAGCGACGCCCTGGAACTGGAAGTGGTCGACACCTGGCAGGCGGATGCGGTTCGTGATACGCGCACCCTTTCCGGCGGCGAGAGCTTCCTGGTCAGCCTGGCGCTGGCGCTGGCGCTCTCCGATCTGGTGAGCCATAAAACCCGCATCGACTCGCTGTTCCTCGATGAAGGTTTTGGCACGCTGGACAGCGAAACGCTGGATACGGCGCTGGATGCCCTTGACGCGCTGAACGCCAGCGGCAAAACCATCGGCGTGATTAGCCATGTCGAAGCGATGAAAGAGCGCATCCCGGTGCAGATCAAAGTGAAGAAAATTAACGGGCTGGGCTACAGCAAACTCGACGGGAAATTCGCGGTGAGTTAAAAAATAAGGGCGCGTTCAACCGCGCCCTCGTTGTTTATTCGCCCTGTGGCCACAGCCACGCCGCGCCGCGTACGCCGCTGGAATCGCCGTGCAGCGCTTTGCGGATCGGCGTTTCGCACTCACCGCCAAATACCCAGTTGCGCAGCAGAACCGGTACGGTCTGGTAAAGCCGCTCGACGTTACTCATGCCGCCGCCCAGCACGATCACATCCGGGTCAAGAATGTTCACCACATGCGCCAGTGATTTTGCCAGCCGCAGCTCGTACCGGCTAATCGCCAGTTCCGCCACCGCATCCTGTTCGTCGACCAGACGCATGATCTCATTGCCCTTGAGAGTCTTACCGCTAAGCCGCTGATAATCCGTGGCAAAGCCGGTGCCGGAAATAAAGGTTTCAATACAGCCTTGTTTGCCGCAATAACAGGGGACTTCGGTACGGTAGCGCAGCTCATCCTCATCCATCCACGGCAGCGGATTGTGCCCCCACTCGCCTGCGGTGCCGTTACCGCCGATGTGCGCGTGGCCGTTAAGCGCGACGCCGGAACCGCAGCCGGTGCCGATAATCACCGCGAACACCGTTTGCGCACCGGCTGCCGCGCCGTCCACCGCCTCGGAAACCGCCAGGCAGTTGGCGTCGTTTGCCAGCCGCACTTCGCGGTTTAACCGCTGGCTCAAATCCTTATCGAACGGTTTACCGTTCAACCAAGTTGAATTGGCATTTTTCACAACACCGGTGTAGGACGAAATCGAACCGGGAATGCCCATGCCTACCGTGCCGCGCTGCCCGGTCTCTTTTTCCGTGAGATCCACCAACGAAGCGATTAGCTCAATGGTCTGCCAATAGTCACGCGGCGTGGCCTGGCGGTGGCGAAACAACTCTTCGCCCTGTTCGCCCAGCGCAATGATTTCTGTTTTTGTACCACCTAAGTCGATACCGATACGCACATCAAACTCCTCATAGTGGACCACGCATTAGCAATGCAACGGCGGCGACAATTCGCTATCATGCCCGCTGCATTTAACGACAAGGCCGTGGAAAAAATCATGCTGTGGTTCAAAAATTTAATGGTATACCGTCTCAGCCGCGATGTTGCGCTGCGTGCGGAAGAGATGGAAAAACAGCTTGCCCCACTATCGTTTACTCCATGCGGTAGTCAGGATATGGCGAAAACCGGATGGGTTCCACCGATGGGTTCACACAGCGACGCGCTGACCCATAGCAACAACGGTCAGATTATTATCTGCGCGCGTAAAGAAGAAAAAATTCTGCCGACGCCGGTAGTCAAACAAGCGCTGGAAGCAAAAATTTCCCGTCTTGAAGCCGAGCAGGGTCGCAAGCTGAAAAAAACCGAAAAAGATTCGCTGAAAGACGAAGTGCTGCACTCCTTACTGCCGCGTGCATTCAGCCGTTTCAGCCAGACCATGATGTGGATCGACACCGTGAATGGTCTGATTATGGTCGACTGCGCCAGCGCCAAAAAAGCGGAAGACACGCTGGCGCTGCTGCGTAAAAGCCTCGGTTCGCTGCCGGTGGTACCGCTGGCGATGGAAAATCCTATCGAACTGACGCTGACCGAATGGGTGCGTTCCGGTACGGTGGCGCAGGGTTTCCAGTTGCTGGACGAAGCAGAACTGAAAGCGATGCTGGAAGATGGCGGCGTGATCCGTGCGAAAAAACAGGATCTGGTGAGCGATGAAATCGCCGTACACATTGAGGCAGGCAAAGTGGTCACTAAGCTGGCGCTCGACTGGCAGCAGCGTATCCAGTTCCTGATGTGCGATGACGGTTCCGTAAAACGCCTGAAATTCTGCGATGAGCTGCGCGATCAGAACGAAGATATCGATCGCGAAGATTTTGCCCAGCGTTTCGATGCCGATTTTATTCTGATGACCGGCGAGCTGGCGGCGTTGATTCAAAACCTGGTGGAAGGCTTAGGCGGCGAAGCGCAGCGCTAACCTTTTCTCTACAGACAAACGCCCGGATTTTCCGGGCGTTTTGCATTACAGGTAACGGCAGAGGTAAGAACTCGGTTCCGCCACCTGCAAATGAAATTCGCTATGACCAGGTACATTGAACACTTCACCCGCGGCGTAAGCTTTCCATTCGGTTTCGCCCGGCAGCAGTACATTCAGCGCGCCGCTTACTACCGTCATCTCTTCCGGCTGCGCGGTGCTGAAAGTATATTCCCCTTCCGCCATGACCCCAACGCTGGCACGGCCAGTGCTGCTGCTGGTAAAACCAATGGATTTCACTTTACCGGAAAAGTATTCGTTACTTTGAAGCATGAACTGGCCCTTATAAAGAAAATGTATGGAAAAACACTATAGAGGCCGGGCTTTGCTTCTGTCACGAGAAATTCACACGATTGCCGGTCTAAACCAGCAGTTCAGATGCCAGCCGCGCGGCCAGCACATTCGATAACAAAACGGGCACATCCAGCGCTTTTTGCAGCAAATCGCGGTGATATTGATGGAAACCAAGACAATCCAGCATCAGCACATCCGCACCGCGCTCAATAAGCTCTTTACCCGCGGCAATTAATTCCTGTTCTGTCGCCAGGTAAGGATGGGCCAGCACATAGTAAGGTTCATTTTCCAGCACTTGCCATTTTTTCTTTTGCTGCGCCATCAGTTCGGGAATGGGCACCATCACGCCCACCTGGTGCCCGTCGACAATGGAAGCGACCAGCGGCGGAATAATGCGCTGCGGCTCAACCAAAATCGCGTTACGTGCAACGAAACCGCGAATATCAGCGGTACTCATCAACAAAATGACATCGTAACCCTGGTTATCCAGCACTTCGATAACGCCCTGGAGATCGCGCTCCACTTTCTCGCGGGAAACCATCCCGAGGCTGTCATCGCTTAATCGAGTGGGAATGGCGTGCTCCCCGGCACCGACGGCGTATTCACGTCGCACCTCATCCGGATCCATTTTTCCCAGCAAGCTGAGATGGGTGATCTGCTCTTCTGAAACGTGCTCCGCGAGGAGCGGGAAAATCTCTTTTACCGGAACCACACCAATGGTGAGGATCGCCAGGGACGCGCTCATTTTCTACTTTCCGCCTTTCATCACTGCTTGTTCTTATTCGCTCTCGATCACGCCGTTTTGACGGCTGTTGTGTAAAGAGAACATGCCACTCCTGTGTTCATATAAATTCCAGTAACCATAAAAGAGTAACCGCTGGCTATTATTCAGCCAGTTTAAAAACGTGACGTAGATCCTTTTTTGTAATGTTCAGGAGATCATCCAGCCAGCAAGATGCGGCTTAGCTTTTGTCCGGATCTTCATAACGCCGTTTGGCGTCCAGAGCTTCCTGCTCGGTGGGGTGTTCACTAATTAAGGTATCCGGTTTCGGATGGTCGGCGCGCAGTTCATACCAGGTCACTGTCGGGCCATTCGCACCTTTTTCAACGGCGACAACACGGGCTTCACGCGGATATGGCGGTTTGGTCGGCATAGCTCTTCCTCATTTTGCGGGTCGAGCAATAAGTATAGACAAACGTTTCGCTAACTGGCGCGCGCCAGTTGCAATGCCGCTTCAATATCAGACACCACCTTATCCGGCGACTGCGCTGCATCCACTACATAATGCGCAGCTTCACGGTACAACGCATCGCGCTGCGCCAGCACTTCACTAACTTCTTCGCTGATGGGCTTGCCGGTTAGCGTCGGGCGTTGCCCCTCCTCGGGAAAAGCCTCCAGCCGGTCCGCCAGCACCTCGACCGGCGCGCAGAGATAAACCACCACGCCGTGTTCACGCATAAATCGGCGGTTGTATTCGCGAAGGATAATCCCGCCGCCGGTCGCCACCACGCGTGATGGCGCGCTAACCGCTTCCAGCGCGGCGGTTTCCCGTGCGCGAAATCCGTCCCACCCTTCCTGTTCAACAATCGCTGCGATGGTCTGTTGGGCATTTTCCTGCAACCAGTAATCGGTATCGATAAACTGGCATCCCTGCGCCAGCGCCAGCGTCCGACCAACCGTTGTTTTACCGCAACCACGTGCGCCGATAAGAAAAATGGGGAGCGTCATGAGCAGGTGTTCCCTCCGGGTCCTGCACAGTGCAGGACGGAAAATAAGACAGCGATGATATCACCAAACTAGTACGAAATTCATCGTAAAATTAACGTTACACTTTTATGTCCGCGCCGATAAAAACTTCAAGCGAAACCAGATTTAATCTGGGTTTCATCTGTAAAGATTCTATGGCAGCACGTGTCGCGGCAACCTTACTGAATGTAACACAGGCTGGCAAGCCCGCAAGGCGGCAAACAGTAACATATCAAACGGGGATGCGCAGAATTTACTCGCTCTGGCGGCGCTTGTCGGCCAGCAGCCACTTATCCAGCTCGGCGGCGAACTGCTGGCGATCCCGCTGTGACAGGCTGTCCGGGCCACCGGTTTGAATACCGCTGCTGCGCAGGGTATCCATGAAATCGCGCATCGTCAGTTTTTCGCGAATAGTTGCCTCGCTATAGCGTTCACCGCGCGGGTTCAGTGCCGCCGCGCCTTTTGCCAGCACTTCCGCCGCCAGCGGAATGTCGGCCGTTATCACCAAATCACCGACTTCGCACAGGCGGACAATTTCATTGTCGGCAACATCAAAACCCGCAGGCACTCTGATGGAACGGATCACCCGCGACGGCGGCACGCGCAGGTTTTGGTTCGCCACCAGCGTTAACGGCGTCTGCGTGCGCTCGGCGGCACGGAATAAAATCTCTTTGATTACGTTCGGACAGGCGTCCGCATCAACCCAAATCGCCATCGTTACTCCTTTCTGGTTTTGGCGCATTGTCGCTTTAATTTCCTGTCGGGGAAAGGAGAGATCCTTTCGCCCTCGCCGCCAATCCACGTTAAGCTATATCGCACAAACATTTACAAGCAGAGAGACGGATGTGATGGAGAAGAAAATCGGTTTTATCGGCTGCGGTAACATGGGAAAAGCGATTGTTGGCGGCTTGATTGCCAGCGGCCAGGTGCTGCCGGGGCAAATCTGGGTGTATACCCCGTCGCCGGAGAAAGTGGCTGCCCTGCATGACCAGTTTGGCGTGAACGCCGCGCAAAGCGCGCAGGAAGTGGCGCAGATTGCCGATATCGTCTTTGGCGCCGTTAAACCGAACATTATGGTGAAAGTACTCAACGATATCGCCTCCAGCCTGAACAAAGAGACGCTGGTGGTCTCCATCGCCGCCGGCGTTACGCTTGATCAGTTAGCTCGCGCGCTCGGCCACGACCGCAAAATCGTCCGCGCCATGCCCAACACCCCGTCGCTGGTGAACGCGGGTATGACCTCTGTGACGCCTAACGCGCTGGTCACCCCGGAAGATACCGCCGATGTACTGAATATCTTCCGCTGCTTTGGGGAAGCGGAAGTGATTGCCGAACCGATGATCCACCCGGTGGTTGGCGTCAGCGGCTCTGCACCGGCGTATGTATTTATGTTTATCGAAGCGATGGCCGATGCCGCTGTGCTGGGCGGGATGCCGCGCGCGCAGGCGTATAAATTTGCCGCTCAGGCGGTAATGGGCTCGGCAAAAATGGTACTGGAAACCGGCAAGCATCCGGGCGAGCTAAAAGATATGGTCTGTTCGCCCGGCGGCACCACCATTGAAGCGGTAAAAGTGCTGGAAGAGAAAGGTTTCCGCTCGGCGGTTATCGAAGCCATTGCCGCGTGTATGGCGAAGTCTGACAAAATAAGTAGCTAACTAATGCGCCACGCGATATCGCGTGGCGCGATTTCTCAGGCCAGCATTTCGCTGGCGGCATGCATGCTAATCGGTTGCTGCATTTTCAGCAGTAATCCCGCCGTTTCACTGTACTCGCCGCAACTCAGCACCGCTTTCAGTATGCCTTCTTCGCCGTAGAGCACGGCAAAACGTTTATTATCAAACGATCCCAGCATTTTCATACTGTCCCACTCACGGGTGTAACCGAGATATTCAAAGCGGTTACCAAAGTGAGTCGTCCAGAAAAAGGGCACCCGATCAAAGGTGTGCCGTTCACCCAGCATATTCAGCGCGGCGAGCCGCCCCTGCTGCTGCGCCACACGCCAGTGTTCAATGCGACGACGCCCTTCCGGGGCCGGGTAGCTGGCGATATCCCCTACCGCCCAGACATCCGGTGCCACGCTCAACGTTTCATCCACCGTCAGGCTGCCATCCTTTTCATGAGGCAGATCGTGTGCCATATCGGTCACCGGTTGCACACCCGTGGCAAACACCACTACGTGTGCTGGTACGGAACGGCCATCTTTTAACGTTACGCTCCGCACATGGCCGTTCCCCTCCAGCGCCGCCGGTTCGCCGGTAACAAACTTCACGCCATTCTGTTTATGCAGATTCATAAAATGCCGCCCCACCTCCTCACCGAACTGCGGTACAAACGGCAGCGCATGGCGCGATAACACCGTCACGTCGATATCCTGATTACGCAGCGCCGCCGCCAGTTCCATGGCGATAAAGCTATTACCGATCACTACCAGTTGTTGCTCCTGTTCGACTTCATTGAGCAGACGCTCAGCCTGGTGGATACCACGCAACACATGCACACCCGACAGGTGGTTGCCGGGAATATCCGGCCACACTGGCTGGCCACCGGTGGCCAGCAGTAGTTTGTCGAAAGCGATCTGTCGGCCACCGGCAAGCGTAAGCTGGTGAGCGTGGCAATCAATATTCGCCACCTCTTCACGCAGGCTTTCGACGCCGGGCTGGCTGTAAAAAGCGCTGTCCAGCAAGTGGGGAACGTCACTGATTTTCATTTTTCCCGCCGGCACGAATTTGCTCAGCGCGGTGCGATCGTAGGGCGCATCATCTTCTTTATCGATCAACACCAGGTGACCGTTAAACCCGGCGTCACGCAGCGTTATCGCCGCCGCACTGCCAGCGGCACCTGTTCCCAGGATCACGGCGGTTTGCGGGCGCTCGCCACGGATAAGCGAATGGCTGGCGGGAGAAAGTGGACGCGGGTTCACCAGCACACGATTTTGCTCAAGCATCACCGGATACTGCTTGAGGTTTTGCAGCGCCAGCGGTTCACGCCATTCGCCATTGGTGATATCAAACGCGGCTTTATGCCACGGGCAGACCAGTTTTCCATCGCACACGGCACCCTTCTCCAGCGGCCCGCCTGCGTGCGGGCATTTACTCTGAAAGGCGCGAACTTTCGCCCCGGTGCGGATAAGGATCATTGAGGTGCCCGCGACATCCACTTTGACCGGTTGGCTTTCCGGCAAGGCATTCAGTTCAGTAACGTATTGATAGTTCATCACTTTGCTCCCGTGTCAGTGTTGCGAAAACGGGCGTAACGCCAGACAGCGCACAACCACGAGGAAAAGGGAAAATAAAACGAAGCTCACAAAGTAAGCCTGGCAGAGATTAGCGGGCGGGCAAAAAGACGAGGCAAATTCCGAAAAGAGGGTGAGCAAAACGCGATGCTCACCCGATGCGTTATTGCGTTTTTTTCAGGCAACCGCTCATAAATTTACTGCGATCTTCGCCTTTAAGGGATTGTTGCGTCGCCTGGGCATTACATTCGCGCATCCGCTGTTGCTGCGGCGTCAGGCTTTTTTGTCCGGGCTCAGTTTTGGTGTTTTTCAGGCAGTCACTCATGTATTTCTTACGGGCATCTCCCGCCAGGGTTTGCGCCGTCGCCTGTTGATTGCAGAGGGTCATGCGTTGTTGTTGCGGAGTCAGCGTTTTTTCGGCGGCGCTCAGCGCCGTGACAAACAGCAGACCGAAAACGAGGGTAACCAGTAATGTTATTTTCATAGCACCATCCTTCTCTTAATGTGCCTTTTAAGGATGGTACTAATTGGTGAAAAAACCACCCGGCAGCAAAGATTTACCGCCGGGAGGCTGTTACTTCAGATTCAGTGCCGCTTTCATGGTGTAGAACAGATCGGTCTGATCCGTCAGCCCCACCACATTGCCCGCATGCGGGCCGTAAGCCGCGATGCGAACCTGCGTTCCGGTATGTTCCATCGACTCCTCTTCCGAGTTGCCGTAAGTGATGGCCATTACCGCGCCGTCTTTGGTGTTCAGTGCCTGGCTTAAGCCTGGCGCTTTGGTATCTGCCGGAATGATCTGGCTGGCGTGGGCATGATCCGCCGTCACGATCACCAGCGTATTGCCATCTTTTTTGGCAAATTCCAGCGCCTTCTGCACAGCTTCGTCAAGATCAACCGTTTCGCCGATCTGACCGCACGGGTTCGCCGCGTGATCCTGTTTATCGATCGACGCGCCTTCTACCTGCAGGAAGAAGCCCTTTTCGTTTTTGCTCAGCAAATCAATGGCTTTTTCCGTCATCGCCGCCAGTGTTGGTACGCTGTCGGTACGTTTCGCGTTTGGCGTACAGGTCACGGCAGGTTTATCAATATTGCCATGCAGCGAGGCTTTTGGCCCTTCCCAGCGCACCGGCATGTTGCCGTCGGAGAACAGCCCCAGCAGCGGTTTATCCTGGTTCGCTTCGGAGATCGCCGCGAGCGTGGAGGCATCGCCGACTAATTGGTAGCCGCGCGCCTGCGCTTGTTCGCGCAGCGTTTTCCCTTTCCACTCACCAGCGGTAGCGGTTTCGCTAAAGGTTTTCGCGCCGCCGCCCAAAGTGACATCCGCGCGGGCGTTCAGCAGTTGTTCGGTAATCGACCCTTTCCCGCCTTTCTCCAGCGCGTTAAGCGCACACTTCTCACTGGTCACCGTCGGGCCGTAGCAGCGGCGTGAGATAACGTGAGAAACCAGCGCGGCGGGCGTAGCGTCTTGCAGTTCCGCAGTGGAAACGTTGCCCGTCGCCAGACCAGCGGCTTTGGCCATCTCCAGAATGGTGGTGTGATCTTTATCGTGAATGTCGACGCCGAGCGCACCGTTATAGGTTTTCACGCCGGTACTCCAGGCCGTGGCCGACGCGGCGGAATCGGTGACGTAATCCGGCTTGCCGGTTTTTTTGTCCAGCGAATAGTGTGTGTACTGGCCGGTCAGGGGCAGTGCGTCAATACCTTTAAAAAATCCACCGGCCCCTTCGGCGTAATTTCGCGCGGCGGTAATTTCGGAATCCCCCATGCCATCGCCAATCAGCAAAATAATATTTTTGGCGGGCTTATCCATGAGGGAATCACGCAGAGCAGCGGTTTGGTCACCGCTTAAACGGCGCGCACCACCAGGCGTGGAAATATCGCCGTGAGCAGCACGATTATCAAGAACCGGTGCCGACGTCGTTTCGGCATAAATAGCAGGGGTAAACATCAGAGGTAATAATGCAAGAAATAATGCGCTCTGTTTCACTTTAATATTCTCCATGTACAAATACTTAAAGAAAATAAAACAGAGCGACTATAGGTAGCGCAGATGACAGTGATATGACAGTGCAGGCAGCGCGTCAGAGGTTTAGCTGCGCGGGTGCCTTAAAAGCTTTTTTACGTACTGTTGCAGCAACTCCGCGTCCTGATGGGTTACGTGAGTTCCCGGCCGGGCTTCTTCGAGCGCGCCTTCGATACTCTGAATTAACGCCTGTTGTTCCGTCGTCGCCATCTGGCGCAACAGCGCGGTCACCACGATTTCCAGCGCTTCAACCTGAGCGACCAGTTCTTTCGACTCTTCTTCTTTTTCTGCCAGCTTGACCAATAACTCTGCAATGAGATTTTTCATAGCGCTATTTCCTTACGAGATTTCAAAGACGTTAGCATTGAGTTTTGATGTTGCAAAGTAGATACATGTATTATTTTTGCGGATTTTCTCACAAGGCTTAATAGTCATTTAAAAAACAGGGTCAACGAAACGTTTCTCCCGCTTCGATGGGAAATCTTTTGAGTGGCTTAGCGATAAATAAAAAAAAGCGCCTGGCTTATTTGCATAAGAAAAAACGATAGTAAGGCCGAAGCAGACTGATATTATTTCGGCCCTGTTGCGTTAGCGTTTTACCCGGCGAAACGCCAGCAGTAATTGCCAGAGATTAATAAACACCACCACAGCCGTGGCGGCAAATACCCAACGGAAACCCGCCATCGCGGATACGGTGGCCCCCATCAGCGGCCCGGCAACATTTCCCAGATACATAAACGATTGGTTGTAACCGAAAATACGCCCGGTAACCTGATCGCTGGAATATTTCAGCAGCAACGTCTGCACGGCGGGCAACATCGCGCCATCGGCAAAACCCAACATAAAGCGCAAGATCCCAAGCTGGAGCGGCGACGTAACAAACGACATGGCGAAGAACAGCACCACGGCCACCGCCATCGTCGCCATTAAAATGCGCGATGTACCAATGCGATCCCCCAGTTTGCCGAGGCGCGGGGCGGAAATCAGCGCCGAGACACCGGGCACAGCGGCGATAAGCCCGCTGAGAAAAGCAATGTTAGTGGTATGCGGTGACAAAGATTGAATAAACAGCGCCAGGATCGGGCCGATAGAGCCGTTGCACAGCTGAATCACCATGGTGGTGATAAACAAACTGATCACTAGCGCCGGGTACGGCAAGGTAGAGAACACCGCCTTGCCGCTCAGGCGATCGCCCTTTTTCACCGTCGGCCTGACGCCCTCTTTAATTAAAAACAGCGTGACGAGGAAACTCACAATCAGCAATATCGCCGTAATGAGGAACACCATGCGCAGCCCCACATGGTCGGCAAGAAAACCACCCATCAGCGGCCCGCCAATCACGCCGCTTATCTGCGCCGTGGAGAGCGTACTTAGCGCCCAGCCGCTGCGCTCGCGCGGCACCTGCGAAGCCACCAGCGCCATCGCATTGGGAATATAGCCAGACGTCAGCCCCATCACGCCGCGCAGGATCAACAACTGCCAGACATTGGTGGCAAACGCCTGTAACAGAATCGCGATCGCCATCCCTAACGAGGCGCGCAACAGCATCAGTTTGCGCCCTTTCCGATCCGCCAGGCTGCCCCACATGGGCGAAACAATCGCCGAAACCAGAAAGGTAATACTGAACGTTAAGCCTGACCACATCGACAGCGCTTCATGGGACGTCACGCCCAGTTGCGCAACATATAACGGCAAGAACGGCAGAATTTGGCTAATGGCCAGACCAGTGAAAAAGCAACCGAACCAGACCGAAACGAGATTGACCTTCCAGGATTCCATAAGTACGCGTAATTATTGAGGTTTCGACAAACAGCGCACAGATTAACAAGAATGCGCCAGCGATGAGTCACCAGAGATGCGGTTACGACAATTTCGGTATTTTATCTGTCAGCTTGCGTTTCATGCCGCCGCCCGGGGGAAAAACCCCATTATTGACAGTGGATTATGCTTAGCGACAGAGACCAAAGCCACGCATGCCAAGATGAAAATGGTTGGCGTGAGCGGCGTTGTACTCCGGCCCAAGGCCGTTACCGTAATAGCCGCAACTGGCGCTTAACATTGCCCGCAGCCACGGCTGTGTTCGCGCCTGCCGCCAGCCCTTCAGTACCGTCACGGACTGACCATTCGCCAGTCGAAAACCGCTGAGATCAAGCGCTTCTGCACTGGCGTGCTCGCTACGCCTGGCATCAGCGCGGTTGTAGATATTGCGACACGCATAGCTGCCAAGATGATCGATACGCGTAAGCTGGCTGCCCATAAAGCGTTCGGTGAGTGGCCGCGCCTGTTGCTCGACAAACAGCGCGGAACTGAGCGCCAGCGGACAACTGGCGAGAAAACTGCTGCTCAGTTTAACCGCGCCAAAGTCGCGTACCCGTACGACATAGGTTAACGGGCAATCTCCGGCACTGTCGGCAACCGGAGCCGACGAGATCAGGCGTTGCTGGTTCGCCTGCGACAATAATTCCGCACAGGCTTGCGGCGGCAAGCGGCGCAGTTTGAACTGCGTAATGCGCCCGGGCGGGTCGCTAAGCTGCAACGGCGCAAACGGGTTGTAGTAAGACGGCAACGCGCGGTAGCCAACCCAAATCACCGCCAGAAGAATGCACAAAACAATCAGCCCTTTCCCGCTCACGTCGTCTCCTTCTGGTTTCCAGAAAACATTATGGCAGAAGGCCGCGAATCGTGCGTTTTGACGTGCTATGGTATGTGCTTTGTGAATTCAGTGTGAGTGAACGGAGAAATGGCAAAACTGCGGGTAGGGGTCGTCTTTGGCGGCAAATCAGCGGAACATGAAGTGTCGTTACAGTCGGCGAAAAATATCGTCGACGCCATGGATAAATCACGCTTTGACGTGGTGCTGCTGGGGATCGATAAACAGGGGCAGTGGCACGTCAGCGATGCGAATAATTACCTGCTAAACGCCAACGATCCGGCGCGTATCGCCTTAAACCCCTCGGAAAATAGCGTGGCGCTGGTGCCGGGGATCCAACAGCAACAACTGATCCAGGCAGAAAACAGCACACCGCTTCCGAATGTCGACGTGATCTTCCCGATTGTTCATGGCACGCTGGGCGAAGATGGTTCATTACAGGGCATGCTGCGTCTGGCGAACTTGCCGTTTGTCGGCTCCGACGTGCTCGCCTCTGCAGCCTGCATGGATAAAGATGTCACCAAGCGCCTGTTACGCGACGCCGGGCTTTCCATCGCCCCGTTTATCACGCTAACTCGCGCCAATCGCGGGCAGATTAGCTTCAGCGATGTGCAAACCAAACTCGGTTTGCCGCTGTTTGTTAAACCCGCCAACCAGGGTTCCTCCGTGGGCGTCAGCAAAGTGACGAATGAAGCGCAGTACCAGGCGGCGGTCAACCTGGCGTTTGAATTCGATAAAAAAGTGGTTGTTGAAACCGGCATCAAAGGCTGCGAGATTGAATGCGCGGTGCTGGGTAATGACTCACCGCAGGCCAGTACCTGTGGCGAAATCGTGCTTCATAGCGAGTTTTACGCCTACGACACCAAATACATCGATGAAAACGGGGCTCAGGTGGTTGTGCCCGCCGACATTGATCCGGCAATCAACGATAAAATCCGCGGCATTGCCGTGCAGGCTTATCAGGCGCTGGGTTGTGAAGGGATGGCGCGCGTGGATGTGTTCCTGACGCCGGAAAACGACGTGATCATCAACGAGATCAACACGCTGCCAGGGTTCACCAATATCAGCATGTATCCGAAACTGTGGCAGGCGAGCGGTATTGGTTATAGCGAGTTAATCACGCGCCTGATTGAGCTGGCTATTGCGCGCCATCAGGCTAACAGCGCGCTGAAAATTACCGTTAATAACTAATCACTGCGGTTTATCCGCCGTCTCCTCGTCCTCAGGGCGGCGGCGGATAATTAACCCGGCCAGCCAGAAACCAATCACCCAGGTCACCAGCCCCACCGCATAGGTTTGCCAGCCTTTGGCTTCAAACCCCAGCAGCCCGACCACGCCATTCAGAATAAATATCAACCCAATCGCAAACGCGTAATAGTGCCAGTCACGGCGGATTTTTACAGGCAGCTTCATGACAACTCCGGCAGTCAAAACGGCATCATCGCACAACCGCCGCTTACCGTCTGTGGCGTATGCGGAAATTCTGAAATGTTACCAAGGTAATTAAAACGTTACAGAAATGTGAGCATCGGCAAAAATCATCCAACTGGAATCATTCCCGGGGCGAAATTATCACCATTCTGATGTTGACAAAGCGGTACAACTGCCAAAATTACCGTCAGTTGAGGCCACGCGCCAACTACATCGAGCGTTAAAAAGTAAAGAGTACCGGAGGTCTTATGGCTGACTTTACTATGTCAAAACCCTTTAAGGGCGCAAAACAACGTGACACCTCCAGACCGGGTAATATTGCTTACGCCGTATTCGTACTACTCTGCTTCTGGGCGGGTGCGCAGTTGCTGAACCTGCTGGTGCATGCACCGGGCGTGTTCGAGCATCTGATGCAAGTGCAGGACACCACCCGCCCGCACGTAGAAATGGGAATGGGCGTCGGCACAATTTTCGGTCTTGTGCCTTTCCTCGTGGGAAGCGCCCTGCTTGGTGTTATCTTCCTTATCTTACGCTGGCGACATCACCATTCGCGCTAGTTCTGCGCCATGCAGGCGGCCCGACGATCGTCGACGCGCTTCGCAAACCATGCTGTTGTCAGGTTGCGCGTGATCTTCGGGCTTTCCAGCTTGATCCCCGGCAGTACCTCTCTTGGCAATGGTTTGCCGCTTTTCTTCTCGGCCAGCCGATACACTTCGCGATAGAGTTTGGTGTCTTCCAGTTTGTCGCTGTCTCCGCGCTCCAGTTGCCGACGGATATCACGATCGCTCATGCCCAGCGAAGCGCCCAGTTTGCGCACGGCTAATTCCGTGCTACCCGCATCGCTGCTGCCGTACAAAATCAAATCGCCGTCGAGCGCCAGTTTCACGCCGGTCGCTTTGCTGATGGCGTTCTGAAACGCCGCATTACGGCTGGCATACAGCCCGGCGTTAAAATCGGCGAAACGGTAAATGGGGGCGGTGTAACTGGCCGGGTAATTGAGCAGGTGATAGGTGCCAAACCATAATCCACCGCGGCGGCTGAAGACCTCCTGCCGCACGGTGCCTTCCATTTTCCACGGATAACCATCCGTATGTTGCTCGGCAAAGGCGACGCTAATCTGCATCGGCCCGCCGGTGCGCACCGGGTTGAGCGAACCAAACAGTTTCTGCCCCATCGGCACCATGCCAATGAAGTCATCAAAAATGGCGCTGAGCTCTTTTTCCGTGCGCACTTTGTCCAACCGTTCGCTGTAGCTTTTACCGTTCGGCGACGGGATTTTCAGCGCGGTATTCACCAGCATCGTTGGGATGTGCATCCGCTCGGCGCGCTTATCGATCTCTTTCCAGGCAATTTTATTCAGCCCCGGCACCACCGGATCAGACTGGTAATTGGATTCCTGCTGCGCCACCGCCAGCACCGAACAGATGTTCTCCAGCGTCGGCGACAGCTTCTGGCTGCTAAAGGTTGTCGCCAGATCCTGCGCCCAGCCTTCGCGATCTTTCACGCTGGCGGGAATGGTTCGCCGCACCACGCTTGCGACATCCATCGGCTTGTTCTGCTGTTGTTCCAGCGCTTTTTCTTTTTCAGCTTCGGCTTCTTTTTGCGAAAGCGTGCCCTGCGTACTACACCCGGCGAGAATCAACGTCGCCAGCAACCAGCCAAAACGGGGGACGTAAACCATAACGTTCCTTGTATTAACCAAAAATAGGGGGCACAGGCTGGATCTCCTGCCCATCCAGTTCACGTTCAAAACTGCGTAAACGTTTATAGATAGACATCAGCTCCACCAGCGTCGTCCAGGAAGAGATCAAATACTGGAACGAACTGCGCACCTGCTCGAACACGTTGGTTATCTGGCGCATCAGACCGAAAGTGATAGCCCCGGCGGCAATCGTCGGGAACAGCACAATCAGGCCAACCACCACATCAACCTGCATGTACAGGATACGGGCGATATTGAAATACATATAGTGAAAATAGAGCCGGAAATAGTTACGGCGCACGGCGGCGAACAGCTCTGCAACGGTATGCGGCCTGGCGCGACCGGCATCATCTTCGCCGTAGACCAGTTCTTTACGGTAAGCCGCTTCCACGCGCTGGTTTTTAAACGCCAGCCCCGGCAGTTTGATGCCCACAAACGCCAGCAACACGGTGCCGAGCAATGCCCAGCTCACAGCAGCAATTACCAGGCCATAAGCGATGTGCCCGACCACCGGTATCTCCTGTACATGCGGCGATAGCGCCACCAGCACCGGCAAAAAAGCAATCAACGTCATAATGGCGTTAATAAAACTGGTGCCCATATCTTCAAGCGTCGAGGCGAAACGCATGGTGTCTTCCTGCACACGCTGCGCTGCGCCTTCGATATGGCGCAAACGCTCCCAGCGCGCCATATAGTATTCGTTCATCGCCGTGCGCCAGCGGAACACATAGTGGCTGACGAAAAAGTTATTGAGCACCGCCACCGTTACGGCAATCAGTGCGATCCACAAAAACACGCCAATCTCGCTGTACAACTGATGAATGCTGACTTTGTTCGGCGCGCTGAGTGCGGTCTGGATAAGATCGTAAAACGGCTGATACCAGGCGTTAATAGCGACATTCACTTCCACCAAAAACCAGGTCACAAAGATAATTAACGCGGTGCCGAGAATTGACCAGCGCTGCCAGCGATGCGGCGAGAGGGTAAACCAGAACAGCGCAAACACGCCGACACAAAGCAGATAGTAGGCATAAAACAGCAGATAGCCTGGGCTCCAGAAACGCGCGGCGCTAATCGGCACATCCGCAGACGCGCCGGTGAGGCGCATCAACCACGCTTCACCACCCGCCTGCCAGAAAACCACGGTAATCGCGGTCCAGATGAACACCGACAAAAAGAACAACGCCGGTTTTGGAAAGAAGGACTTAAACATAATGCTCTCCTGCTCACTTCTTATTATTTACGACACATGCTGTGCATCACTGTGTGTAAGCCCCTGAATGGGCCGCGACAAAAAAAGCGCCGCGAAGTGCGGCGCCGTCTGGTTAAATCTGACCTGAGCTTAACGCCTTAGTTCGTTTGCCATTCGTGAAGAATTGTTTCGACGGGTTTCACTAACACCGGGTTGCAAGGCACCGTTAAGGTGCGCCACACCTCGTTATAGTGATCGATTAACACCGTAGCCTGCGCCGCCGGGCGATTCGCCGTGGTGTGCGCATCTTGCGCGACGGTAATGGCGTAACCACGGCTGGCGCCGTTTTTCAGCGTAGTATCCACGCAGTAATCGGTGGCGCACCCGCACATCACAAAGGCGCGAATATCATGCTCACGCAGCACACTTTCGAGCGTAGTGCGATAAAACGCGTCGCAGGCAGTTTTGGTGACATACAGCGCGTTCGCCGGTTGCGTCAGCTCCGGCAAAAGCGCAAACCCGTCACTGCCCTCTTCCAGCCCGCCCGCTTCGGCGTGTTGGATAAAAATCACCGTGTCCGCTGCTGCGGTCAGTTGGTTAATACGCGCCACGCATTGTTCACGCTGAATACGCTCTGTGGCAAACACGCCGTTTTGCATATCCACCACCATCACTACCCGTTGACTTGCCATTACCTGACTCCTGAGTGTGGGAAAGAAAGAGGTTATCACAGCCGCCTTACGCCAAAGTCATAGGGAAAAAATTTCATATTTACCCATCGTTACGTATTAGGGCGAAATAACACGCTTATTGGTGCTTTGCATCGAAACGCCGGGTAGTATAAATATCCTCTATCGTTCCCATTCTTATATGGATCCCCTTCGTTGAAACGTTGTCTGCTTTTCTCCGCGTTGCTCTGCACGCTGAGTATGACCAGCGCCCGTGCGGCGCAACAATCTCCCGATCCGGTATTTGCCTCTGACATTGTCGATCGTTACGCCAACCACATCTATTACGGTAGCGGTGCGACCGGGATGGCAATGGTGGTCATCGACGGTAACCAGCGCGTGTTCAGAAGTTTTGGTGAAACCCGTCCGGGCAATAATGTGCGCCCGCAGCTGGATTCGGTTATCCGTATTGCGTCGCTCTCCAAGCTGATGACCAGCGAAATGCTGGTGAAACTGCTCGATCAGGGCCGGGTGCGTCTTGACGATCCATTAAGCAAATATGCGCCACCTGGCGCGCGCGTACCGACCTACGAAGGCACGCCGATCAAGCTGGTTAACCTCGCGACCCATACCAGCGCTCTGCCGCGTGAACAGCCTGGCGGCGCGGCACACCGTTCGGTATTTGTCTGGCCAACGCGCGAGCAGCGCTGGAGCTGGCTTTCCACCGCGAAGTTAAAAACCGCGCCGGGCGCGCAGGCGTCTTACTCCAACCTGGCCTTTGACCTGCTGGCCGATGCGCTTTCTCAGGCGGCCGGAAAACCCTATCCGCAGCTGTTTGAAGAGCAAATAACCCGTCCGCTGGGGATGAAAGACACCACCTTTACGCCGTCGCCGGATCAGTGCAAACGACTGATGGTGGCGGAAAAAGGCGCCAGCCCGTGTGATAACACGCTGGCAGCGATTGGCAGCGGCGGCGTTTACTCCACGCCAGGCGATATGATGCGCTGGATGCAGCAGTTCCTCTCGTCCGATTTCTATACCCGCAATAGCCAGGCCGATCGGATGCAAACGCTGATCTACCCGCGTAATCAGCTCACCAAGGTGATTGGCATGGATGTTCCTGGCAAAGCCGACGCGCTTGGCCTCGGCTGGGTCTATATGGCGCCGAAAGACGGTCACCCTGGCATCATCCAGAAAACCGGCGGCGGCGGCGGTTTCATCACCTATATAGCGATGGTGCCGCAGCATAACGTCGGCGTCTTTGTGGTGATGACCCGTTCACCGCTGACGCGCTTTACCAGCATGAGCGATGGCGCGAACGACCTGGTCAGCGAGCTGAGCAACAATAAACCGCAGGTAGTTCCGGCCTCCTGATGCGGCAAAAGGCAGGCGGTTTGCCGTCTGCCTTCCCCTTTTAACAGCGATTTTGGTAAAACAGCCCGCCGCCTTTTCGGCTACAATGCCGCCATCTGTTCCACAAACATCAGGCATACCATGACCGATTTAATTACTCGCCCCCGCCGTCTGCGCAAATCGCCTGCGCTGCGCGCCATGTTTGAAGAGACAACACTGAGCAAAAACGACCTGGTGTTGCCGATCTTTGTTGAAGAAGAGCTCGACGATTACAAAGCTATCGCCGCCATGCCGGGCGTGATGCGCATTCCGGAAAAGTATCTGGCGCGCGAAATCGAACGCATCGCCAGGGCCGGGATCCGCTCAGTGATGACCTTTGGCATTTCGCATCACACCGATGCGACCGGCAGCGATACCTGGCAGGAAAACGGACTGGTGGCGCGGATGTCGCGCATCTGCAAAGAGACAGTGCCGGAAATGGTGGTGATGTCCGACACCTGTTTTTGCGAATACACCTCGCACGGTCACTGCGGTGTACTGTGCGATCACGGCGTGGATAACGACGCCACCCTGATTAACCTCGGTAAACAAGCGGTGATTGCCGCCGCGGCAGGCGCTGATTTCATTGCGCCATCGGCAGCGATGGACGGTCAGGTGCAGGCGATCCGCCAGGCGCTGGACGCGGCGGGTTTTACCGAGACCGCGATCATGTCCTATTCAACTAAGTTCGCCTCATCCTTCTACGGCCCGTTCCGTGAAGCAGCGGGCACAGCGCTGAAAGGTGATCGTAAAACCTACCAGATGCACCCGATGAACCGCCGCGAGGCGATTCGCGAGTCGCTTATTGATCAGGCCGAAGGCGCAGATTGCCTGATGGTGAAACCAGCAGGCGCTTATCTTGATATCCTGCGTGATATTCGCGAGCGCACCGAACTGCCGCTGGGCGCTTATCAGGTGAGCGGCGAATACGCGATGATCAAGTTTGCCGCTCAGGCAGGCGCGATTGATGAAGACAAAGTGGTACTGGAAAGCCTGGGTGCGATTAAACGCGCCGGCGCGGATTTGATTTTCAGCTATTTCGCCCTCGATCTCGCCGAACGCGGCATCCTCTGAACAAAGCGGGCCTGGCCCGCTTTTTTTGCCTTTGCTTCTGATTCTCCTCGCGTCTTTAAAGTGTCATTTATTCATTGTAATGAAATGTAAGCGTCATCTTCGCCCTTTACTGTCATCGGCAAGACGGGAGGAGGAATCACCATGTTTAGTCTCGACAATGTACTTGAGGATCTCTGGCCACAGGCCAGGCCAGCACCCTGGCAAAAAAATCTGCTCAGACGCCTGCTCTATGAGCAAGAGTTTCAGCAGTTCGCCGCGCGCCACCCCCACCTGAAAGGGCTGGATATGGTGGAACAAGTACTTGAACATCTACAAATCCGCTGCACCGTTCCCGCTCACTGCCTCGAACAAATCCCTGAACATGGCCCGCTGGTCATCATTTCTAACCATCCGACAGGCACGCTCGACGGGCTGGCGCTGATGTACGCCGTTTCCCGCGTTCGCCGCGATGTGAAAGTGGTCACCAACCGCATGCTGTCGCATCTTGAGCCGCTCAGTTCGCTGTTTATTCCGGTGGATAACATGGGTGGACGTACGCGTAAATCCTCATTGCAGCAAATGGAAAACCATCTGCAAAGCGGTGGCGTGTTGATCTTCTTCCCGGCCGGGGAAGTGTCGCGCCTGACGCGCAAAGGCATTCGCGACAAAGGCTGGCACGCCGGGTTTATTAAACTGGCCAGCAAATTTCGCACCCCGCTGCTGCCGGTATGGATTGACGCGCGTAACAGCGCCCTGTTTTACGCCAGCGCGATGGTCTCTGAAACGCTGCCCTTTTTACTGCTTATGCAGCAGATGTTTCGCCGGCGCGACAGCGCACTGCCGATCAAAATCGGTGAACGTATTCCCTGGGACAGCTGGCACACGCCGCAGCTCGCGCCGCGCGAGCTGGCCGATAAGTGTCGCAAACATGTCCTGCGTCTTGGCAAGGGATTGCCCGGCCCCTTCAAAACCGAGTGTGCCATCGCACGTCCGGAAGAGCGCATTACGCTGCGCCGGGAGCTTAACAACGCCGAATGCCTCGGCCGCACCACTGATGGCAAGGTCATCTATCTGTGGCAGCGTAAAGGGCAGGAAGATGCGCCGCTGCTGCGCGAACTGGGGCGACTGCGTGAAATCGCCTTCCGCGCGGTGGGCGAAGGCAGCGGTAAACGTCGTGATACGGATAAATATGACGACGATTACCTGCATCTGATTTTGTGGGATGAGGCCGATCTGGAAATTGTCGGCGCTTACCGTTTTATGCCAACCGCGCAGCAAATGGCGGCGCGCGGCGTTGAAGGGTTATACAGCCACAGCCTGTTCCATTACGACGATCGTATGGCGGATGTGCTGCGCCACGGCATTGAACTGGGCCGCAGTTTTATTCAGCCGCGCTACTGGGGACGTCGCGGGCTGGATTATCTGTGGTCGGGTATTGGAGCCTATCTGGCGCGTTATCAGCAGTATCGCTACCTGTTTGGCCCGGTCTCTATTTCCGGCGGTATGCCGCCTGCGGCGCGCGATCTGCTGGTGGCGTTCTACCGCCTGTGGTTCCCGGCAACCTGGCCGCTGGCGTCATCGCGCCGCCCGTGGCCTGCCAGCATGCCGGAAGTGCTGGCGCAGTTTACCGGCGATGACTACACCGAAGATCTGACGCGGCTGAAATCGCTGCTGGGAAACCTGGGCTGCGGCATTCCGCCCCTGTATAAACAATATTCCGAACTGTGTGAGCCAGGCGGCGTGCAATTTATTGATTTCGGCTGCGACCCGGATTTTAACAACTGCGTGGATGGCCTGGTGCTGGTGGATTTAACGCACCTGAAAGCGAACCGCTACGAGCGTTATATTGCTGCGCATCTGCCCCAGCCGGAAACAGAAACGGCATAACGTAAACCTGCACAAAATACAAAAGCCGTCGCGTTATGCGTGACGGCTTTTTAACGGATCCTGTCAGCCATGCACCAGCCGCAACTGTGCTCGTCGGCTATTTAAACGAGGGTTGTCGGTAAAAATGACATATAAAATGGGTCGCCAGGCCATGACGTCCTCCTTTGCTAAATATCATCCTGGGTTTGGCTGAAAATTATTGTGTAAAACTAAAGTGCCAGACAATTCAGGTCAACCCATTATTCCGGATTAGATTTAACATCAGGTTATTACGCTAATAATATGTGTTGCGCCTCACAAAAAAAGAAATAAATCACACTGTAAAATCAACATGTTAACTTATTGTGAATTACGCCATTTAAATAACATATCATCACTTTAATTAAAGCCTGATATGACAAAAAAGGGTTAAGAATAGTCGGATTTAAATTTCCAGTTATTCCCTATAACATTTCCAGAAATCGGGATATCGCCTTTTTTTATTAACCCACCGGCAATTAATTTCACCTTAAGCAGCATATTCGCCAGTTTCACCATTGCAGGGCAACCTGCACCAGAATCCGATCTGCAACGGTGCAAACCATGCAGCATTTCAAAACCACTATCATCTAACTATTTAATTAACCAAAGAATATATCTCCTGGCATCGCCTTTGCACATTCACTGCTAACTGTATTCAATGGCGAGGCAGTAAAGCATGAGCACACAAACAACACTAAAAAGAACACTGGGCAGCTTCCGTCTGTGGGGCATTGCCGTCGGGCTGGTAATTTCAGGGGAGTATTTTGGCTGGAGCTATGGCTGGTCACAGGCCGGTACGCTCGGCTTTTTGATTGTCGCGCTGTTAATTGCCGCGATGTACTGCGCCTTTATCTTTAGTTTTACCGAGTTGACCACCGCCATTCCTCATGCCGGTGGCCCCTTCGCTTACGCGTACCGGGCTTTTGGGCCAACAGGCGGGTTTATTGCCGGTTTTGCCACCTTAATCGAGTTCGTTTTCGCGCCTCCGGCTATCGCGATGGCGATTGGCGCGTACCTGAACGTGCAATTCCCGTCGCTGGATGCGAAATGGGTGGCCTGCGGCGCGTACCTCATCTTTATGGCGCTGAACATTCTCGGCGTCGGCATTGCCGCCACGTTTGAGCTGATTGTCACCCTGCTGGCAATTTTCGAACTGCTGGTGTTTATGGGCGTGGTGGCACCGGGCTTCTCGTGGGGCAACTTCACCGCCAACGGCTGGGCTGGTGCAGAGAGCTTCAGCAGCCTGGCGCTGCCGGGCATGTTCGCCGCGATCCCCTTCGCCATCTGGTTCTTTCTCGCCATTGAAGGCGCTTCTATGGCAGCGGAAGAAGCCAAAGATCCGAAACGCACCATTCCGCGTGCACTCGGCGGCGGTATTTTGACCCTCACCGTGCTGGCGGTTGGCGTGATGATTTTTGCCGGTGGCGTTGGCGACTGGCGCACACTGTCGAACATTAACGATCCGCTGCCGCAGGCGATGAAAGTGGTGGTCGGCAACAGCAGCGGCTGGCTGCATATGCTGGTGTGGCTCGGCTTGTTTGGCCTGGTGGCGTCGTTCCACGGCATCATTATGGGTTACTCACGCCAGATCTACTCGCTGGCGCGCGCGGGCTATCTGCCGGCAAGCCTGGCAAACCTCAACCGCAAAACCCGCACGCCGCATCTGGCGATCCTCGCCGGGGGCGTGGTCGGGATTGCGGCGATTTTCTCCGACTCGCTGGTCACCATCAGCGGCATGCCGCTCACCGCCTGTATTGTGACGATGTCCGTTTTCGGGGCTATCGTTATGTATATCACCTCAATGGCCGCGCTGTTTAAGCTGCGCCGCAGCGAACCGGAACTTGAGCGCCCGTTTAAAGCGCCACTGTTCCCGTACGCCCCCGCGTTTGCGCTGGGCATGGCGGTGCTCTGCCTGGTGGCGATGGTCTGGTACAACACGCTGCTGGCACTGATCTTCGCGCTGATGATGCTGGGCGGCTATATGTGGTTTCGTAAAACGGCGCACGCGCGTGAACGTGCCGAGATGGACCCGCAACTGCGGGCGCTCTCCTGAGGAGACGGAATGTATAAAACCACGCTGGCTCACCGTACTTATCAGTTCGACAGCCTGAAAACGTTGATGGCGAAAGCCTCCCCGGCGCGATCCGGGGATGTGCTGGCCGGGGTGGCGGCGCAGTCGGCGGAAGAGCGGATGGCGGCGAAAATCGCCCTTGCGGATGTGCCGCTACGCGAGATCCTCGCTTCACCGCTCATCCCGTACGAAGACGATGAAGTGACGCGGTTAATCATCGATACCCACGATAGCCGCGCGTTTGCCCTGATTGCCCACCTGACAGTGGGCGAATTCCGCGACTGGCTGCTGGCCGACAGCACCGATACCGCCACGCTTAGCCATGTTGCCCCGGCGATCACTCCGGAAATGGCCGCCGCCGTCAGTAAGCTGATGCGTAACCAGGATTTGATCCTCGCCGCCAGCAAATGCAGCGTGATCACCCGCTTTCGCAACACCATTGGCCTGCCCGGCCATCTCAGTGTGCGTTTGCAGCCCAATCACCCGACCGACGATCTGAAAGGCATTGCCGCCAGTATGCTCGATGGCCTGCTGTATGGTGCGGGCGACGCGGTGGTAGGCATCAACCCGGCCAGCGACAGCCTGCCGGTGCTACAAAAGCTTAACCACATGATGGCAGACATCATTGAGCGCTTTGCCATTCCTACCCAGTCCTGCGTGCTGACGCATGTCACCAATACCATCCAGTTGATTGAACGCGGTGCGCCGGTTGATTTGGTGTTCCAGTCGGTGGCGGGGACGGAAGCCGCTAACAGCGGTTTTGGCATCAACCTGGCGCTGTTGCAGGAGGCGCATGAAGCGGCGCTGAGCCTGAAGCGCGGCACGCTGGGTAACAACGTGATGTATTTTGAAACCGGCCAGGGCAGTTGCCTTTCCGCTAACGCGCATCACGGCGTCGATCAGCAAACCTGCGAAGCGCGCGCTTACGCGGTAGCACGACATTTTAACCCGCTGTTGGTCAACACCGTGGTTGGTTTTATCGGCCCGGAATACCTCTACGACGGCAAGCAGATCATCCGCGCCGGGCTGGAGGATCACTTCTGCGGCAAACTGATGGGGCTGCCGATTGGCTGCGACGTCTGCTACACCAACCACGCTGAAGCGGATCAGGACGATATGGACACGCTGCTGACGCTGCTGTGTACCGCCGGGCTGACCTTCCTGATTGGCGTACCGGGCGCGGATGACATCATGCTCAATTACCAGAGCACCTCGTTCCACGATGCGCTCTACGCCCGCCGCCTGCTGGGGCTGAAACATGCGCCGGAGTTCGCCGAGTGGCTCACGAAGATGCAGATTATCGACACCCATGGACAGTTGCGCCTGACCGGCGCTAACCACCCGCTGCTGACCGTTATGCCACAAGGAGCGCACGCATGAATGGACCCGATGCCTGGACACTGCTGCGTGAGTTTACCGATGCCCGCATTGCGCTGGGGCGCAGCGGCGCCAGCCTGCCGACACGGGAGGTGCTCAACTTTGGCCTCGCGCACGCCCAGGCGCGTGATGCCATTCACCAGCCGTTCGACAGCGAAAGCCTGGCACAGCAGCTTCATGCGCTGGGCTTAAAAACGCTGGATGCGCACAGTGCCGCTGCCGACCGGCATATCTACCTGAACCGCCCGGATCTGGGCCGCCGATTGAGTGATGAGAGCCGTGAAACCCTTGCCGCACACCGCCCGCCCGCGCACGATCTGCTGCTGGTGATTGGCGACGGGCTCTCTTCCCACGCCGTGCATCGCCAGTCAGTCGGGCTTATCACCGCCCTGCTGCCCTATCTGGACACGCTGGGCATTTCTCTCGGCCCCATCGTGCTGGCACACCAGTCGCGCGTGGCGCTCGGCGATGACATTGGCGAAACGCTGGGCAGTAAAGCTGTGGCGATACTGATTGGCGAGCGTCCGGGGTTGTCCTCGCCGGATAGCCTCGGCGTCTACCTCACCTGGAAACCCGCGCGCCAGCGCATTGAATCCGAGCGCAACTGCATCTCTAATATTCGCCCGGAAGGGCTCAATTACGAGGCCGCCGCGTTTAAGCTCGCCTGGCTGCTGGAACAGGCATTTCTGCGCCGTCTCACCGGTGTGCAACTGAAAGACGAAAGCGACAACCCGGCGCTGCACGGGCGCGTGACACCCCGTATTACGAGCTGATCTCAACACAGAGCGCTGGCGTGACGAAGCGCTCTTTCTCCCCTCGTCATCTACACTCTTTACGTTATTTACGGCGAACCCGTGGAGGGCGTATGGAGAAAAAAAGCAGCGCTGATGCAGAACGAACATGGCCCGTGGAAGACAACCCTTTCTGGCTGCATGTTGAAATGCAGGTGCAAAAATGGGGGGCGATAGCGCTTATCGCCATTGTGATTGCCGGGCTGTGCGGGCTCTTTTCACAAGGCTGGCTGAGCAAAAAAACGGCGACCAGCGCCGATCAGCGTCTCACCGTCGAGTACGACCGCTTTGGTCGGCTACAAAGCGATCTGGATATGCAGATAACCGCCAGTGCTACGGCCGACAACCACATCACTTTCACCCTGGGCGGCGATTTCATGCACGATTTTGAGATCCGCACCCTGCAACCACAACCGCTCAACATGTTCAGCCGCAGCGGCGAACTGGTGCTGGAATATACCCGCCCCGCCGCCGATAAACCGCTGACCGTATGGCTGGGGCTGACACCGCTCGGCGTCGGTAACAGTACGCAGCGGATTGCAGTGAACAACGCCCCCCCGCTCACCCTGACGCAGTTTATCTGGCCCTGAGGAGAACGCGATGGACATGGTATTACGCGCGATAGCTATCTATCTGGTACTGATGGTGGTGTTCAAAATCGCCGGCCGCCGGGCGCTGTTACAGATGACCTCTTTTGATTTGATTTTGCTGCTGATCATCAGTGAAGCCACGCAACAAGCGCTACTCGGTAATGACTTCTCCGTGACCGGCGCGGCGCTGACCATTATCACGCTGGTGGTGGTGGATATCTTATTTGGCACGCTGAAGAAGTATGTCAAAGGGGCGGAAAACCTGATCGACGGCACGCCGGTGGTGTTAGTGGAGAACGGCCAAATGCTAGAAAACAAAATGCGTGAAGCCGATATCACACGCGACGACATTATGGTGTCAGCACGAAATAACCAGGGCATCGCCGATCTGGCGGAGATTAAATTCGCCATTCTTGAGCGCAACGGCCATATCTCGATTATTCCCAAAAACTCATCATGACTTTTCGCTCGCTATACTTTGCTTACCGAGTTACAACCGACTTTACGAAAAATAGCCTATGAATGAAGACATTACCTTAACGAATAACATGAATGCGCTGCTCTGCCTGCCTATCCCGATGCTGGCAGCGCAGCTGGGTGAGTTGCTTACCCAAAAACAGCTACGCGTCACCACGGCGGAATCCTGCACCGGCGGGCAAATCGCCACCGCGCTGTGCGCCGCTGGTGATACGCCCGCCTTCTTTGGTTGCGGGTTTGTCTCGTTTACCGATGAAGCGAAAAGTACCCTGCTGCATGTTAAGCGCGAAACGCTGGCACGCTGGACAGCGGTGAGCGAGCAGACAGCCAGCGAGATGGTGCAAGGCGCTTGCGCGGTCAGTCATGAACCGGTCGGGATTGCGGTCACCGGTTATGCCGGCCCGGACGGCGGCGAAGATGGTACGCCGGCCGGAACCGTGTGGTTTGCCTGGGCGCTGCCGGGGCAAGCGCCGATCACGGCACTGCGCCATTTTGCCGGGGATTGCGAAAGCGTGATTGAGCAGTCGGTGAAATATGCGCTGGCAACGTTAATAACACTATTAAACCGCTAACCTTTTCACTCCGCCACGCGTCACTATGCCACGCTGGCCCATTTCACGACCATCACGTTGTAAGCCCTCAATAATCAGGCCGCACATGGCCTGATTATCAGCACTACGCCCGCGCTAACGTGCCGTGTGGAAAGCTTAATTATCTGTTCCGCCTGCGTGTTTGTGGCGCCAGGCAATCAGTCACTCGCCCTCTGCTACGCCACGACGCAACACCGTGAAAAGACGCGTCAAAACTCACAGTTTCTGTGATGCGCTACGCTTGGTTAATACATAAAAATCTGAGCGAGGAGCCGCCCATGAACGACACGCACACCCTTTTTCCACGCCGTCAGCCGCATGCAGACCCGCAAGATCCGCACCTGTTCAACTGGGCAAAAAACGCGGTACTGGCCAGCAAAAACGCCGTTATCCATGTGGAAAATGAAGCGCAGTTGCAGCAGGTTATTGCCGCCGCTGCCGGGCGCGTACGGGTGATGGGCAGCCGCATGTCGCCAGGGCGCATGCTGAAACTGAGCCAGCCGGGCGATACGCTAATTGATATCTCTGCACTGCGCGGTGTGCTGGCGGTGGATGACGACAGCGTAACGTTTGGCGCCGGGACACAGCTGCACGAAGTGTTTGAACTCCTCACCGTCATGAACCGCATGTTGTACGCGTCGCCGGGCGTGATCGACTCACAAACGCTGGCGGGCGCCATTTCAACGGGGACCCACGGCCAGGGCATGCAGCAAAGCTCGCTGGCGGATGAAGCGCTGCGCATCCGGCTGGTGGATGCCGCCGGGCAGATCCACGAGCTTGACCGCCAGCAACCGGCGTTTGCCGCCGCGCAACTGGCGCTCGGCACGCTGGGGGCAATCACCGCCGTCACCCTGCGCACGCGCCCGGCAACGCTGTATACCTGCTTTAAAAGCGCCAGCAGCGCCGGGGATCTTGCGCAAGACTTGCTTAGCTGGAACCAGCAATGGGTGTTCAGCAAAACATGGTGGTTCCCGGATGAAAACAAAGTTCATACCTGGAACGCGCGCGAATCCACCGCCGATGAAATGGCGCTATGGCGCAATAACCATGGCGATCTGGTCGAGCGGGAAGAGACCGACACGCAGATGAACGACACGGTGGAAAAAACGCTGGAGCAGATGCATGACGACACCAATATTGTTGATGAAAACGGCAAGCCGTTTCGCACCGTGACGCGCTTTAAAGACTACTCGGATGTGATTGGCGATATCTATCAGGTGTTCTGCCGGGGTATCGCCACGCCGCAAATCAATATTGAAATGGGTATTCCGCTGGCGCGCGCCCCGGCGGTGATTGCACGCATTAAAGCGTGGCATCAGCAATCGCACCCGCATATGCACTATCCGATAATTTTGCGCTGCACCGGGCCTTCCGGGGCGTGGCTAAGCCCGGCCTGGCAGCAGCCGACCTGTTTTTTTGGCTTTGTGGTGTATTACGCCGAAGACGGCTCGCTCTCTGAAGAGGGGCTGGCGTTTCTGCGCGCCGCCGAACAGTTGCTGGCAGAAGAAGGCGGGAAGCCGCACTGGGGGAAATACTTCGACCCGACGTTATATGACTGGCCAACGCTCTACCCGCAATGGACGGCGTTTCAGGCCGTACGCCAGCGTTTTGATCCGCAGGGCAAATTTCTCAACACCTTTATTACGGAGCTGTTGTCATGAGCGCCGCATTTGCCTGGGTAACCCTCCTGACACAGCCGGATTACCTGCCGGGCGTAGAAACGCTGCACCGTTCGCTGCGCGCCAGCGGTTCGCCGTGGCCGCTGGTGGTAATGGTGACCGACGCCATTGACGACAGCACGCGCCAGCACTTGGGCGCGCAGGGCTGCAAAGTGCGGGAAGTGCCTGTTCTCGGCCCCGATCCCGCGCTTGAAAGCCGCTATGCAAACGCCCGTTTTGCCGACGTGTGGAGCAAACTGGCGGTGTGGACGCTCACCGAATACCAGCGGGTGGCGTTTCTCGATGCCGATATGCTGGTGCTGCAAAATATGGATCATCTCTTTGAACTGCCGCTGGCCGCAGGCACCATTGCCGCCTGCCATGCCTGTCGTTGTAACCCTAACCATATCGAAAGCTATCCGGCGAGCTGGCGGCCGGAAAACTGCTATTACAGCTGGTGTACGGACGCGCAAATGCATGCCAATCCACCGGCGTCGCTGGATAACTACCTGAACGGCGGGTTTCTGCTGCTCACGCCGGATAATGCCCTTTATCAGCAGATGATGGCGAAGCTGACGGAGAAAGCCGATATTTCGGGCTATGTTTTTGCCGAGCAGGATTTTCTGAACGAGGTGTTCCGCGACCGCTGGCTACCGCTGCATTACGGCTATAACGCCTTAAAAACGTTGCCGCGTCAGCATCCGCAAATGTGGGATTTGGCGCAGGTAAAAAACCTGCACTTCATTATCGATAAACCGTGGGAAACGCGGCCTGAACCTGGTGACAATGGAGATGAACTGCATCGATTGTGGTGGCAATATGCCTAACCGCCGATAAATATACAATTGCCGGAACGCAAAGATGCCGCCACTTTTGCATTTACCGTTCCGGCCAATGATGTTCCTGCGCGACAGCCAGCAGCCAGTCGCGAAAGGCGTGGCAAAGCGGTTCTAACAGCGCCGACTTATCATAGATCAGCAGCATCCCGCCGCTGTTCTCCAGCGGGTGCAGGATGTATTCACTCCCGGCCTGCACCGCGCGGCGAAAAGCAAAATCGATCCCTTCCGTTTTCAAATCAACGTCCCGCGTAGCGGTAGTGATAAGCACCTCGGCATGCGGGTAATAACGTTCAAAGCCGCCAAGCCTTGGCAGCAACCAGTGCATGGCAAAATCCGTTGAACAGCTGACGCTCACGCGGTGGTGTGCCGCCGCGTCAATTAACCGGTGGGTGGCTTGCGAAATCTGATGAAAGGCCGGCTGAATAGCCCGCAGGTAAATTTTCCCTTCCGGCGTCAGCGTGAGCACGCGCGAGCCGCGCATAAACAGCCGCACATTTACCCAGGCTTCCAGTTTGGCAATCTGCTGGCTCACCGCGCTGGCGCTGATGGACAACGCCGCTGCCGCCGCTTTCATACTGCCGTGTTGTGCAACAGCATTAAAACAGATGAGCGCCTGTAAAGGCGGTAGGGTCATTGCCGATCTCCGCATCAGTTAAGTCACACTAAACTTTAGCAAAAATACGGCTTCATCAGCCAACCGTGGCGTTTATCAGACCGAGAGAAAAACCTGCGGCGAATTCCCGCCCGGATGGTGGCTCACCTCGACTTCAGCACCGTACCACTGCGCGATAAGCGGTGCCTGAATCACCTGTTCCGGCGTGCCTTGTGCCACCAGTTTTCCCTGGTGTAACAGCAAGATCCTGTCCGCCCACCGCGCAGCAAGGTTGAGATCGTGAAGCACCGAACAGACATGCAGTTTGCCGCCCAGCGTCAGCCGCTTCAGCAGGCGCAGCACCTGCTGCTGATGGTAGAGATCGAGCGCCGAAGTCGGCTCATCCAGAAACAGCCAGCCTTCCGGGCCGTCACGATGCCACAGTTGCGCGAGGCAGCGCGCCAGTTGTACCCGCTGCTGTTCGCCGCCGGATAAGGTGACGTAGCGCTGCCCAACCAACATGTCACAGCCGGTCAGCATCACCACCTGCTGCACAATTTCACGTTCGTATTGGGGTCCCCAGGGCGCACGTCCCATGGCGATAATGGCCTCCACCGGCCAGTCAAAACCAGGCGAGGTCTGTTGCAACATCACCGCCCGGCGGCGTGAAAGCGCATGCGCCGTCCACGCCTGTAGCGGTTTGCCTTCCAGATGGCACTCCCCTGCCGCGGCGGGCAGAAAACCGGTTAACAGACGCAGTAACGTCGATTTCCCCGCGCCGTTCGGGCCAATCAGCGCCACCCTTTCGCCGCCGGTCAGCGTCAGGGAAACATCGTCAATCAGCCGCCGTGAACCGGCGTTGAGCCGCAAATGCGCGGCGGTTAAAAGCTTATTCATGTCACCGCCTTCGACCGGCGAAAAATCAGCCATAAAAACCACGGCGCGCCAGAGATGCTGGTCAGCAGGCCAACCGGCATTTCGGCGGGCGCGACAACGGTGCGCGCCACAGTATCGGCGGCCAACAGCAACATTGCTCCCGCCAGCAACGCGCCGGGCACCAGCGCACGGTGATCCGGCCCCAGCCACATGCGCATCAAATGCGGCACCACCAGGCCAACAAAGCTGATAATGCCGCTCACCGCAACCGCCGTTGCCACCAGCAGCGCACTGCACACCAACAATATGCGCTGCAGCCGTGGCACATTGACGCCCAGATAGTGCGCCTCTTCATCGCCCAGTTGCAGCAGATTAAGCGCGCCGGCTACACGCCAAATCACCAGCGATGCGGGCAGGATAAGGCTGGCGGCGACCGTTAACGTCGACCATTCGATCTGCCCGAGACTGCCCATTCCCCACTGTGAAAGCTGGCGCAATTGCGCGTCGTTGCTGATCCACGAAAGGACACCAACGCCCGCACCACAAAGCGCATTAATGGCGATCCCCACCAGCAACAACCGCGATAAACCTACCTCTCCCGCTTTACTGAGCAGATAAATCACCATCATCACCGTCAGGCTGCCGATAAACGCCGCCAGCATTGGCGCATACAGCGCCACCAGCGGCGAAACGGTAACCGGCAGCACCAGCCAGCAGGCGACTGTTAACGACGCGCCGCCGCTGATGCCCAGCAAACCGGGGTCGGCAAGCGGATTGCGAAACAGCCCCTGCATTACGCAACCGGAAAGGGCCAGCGCCGCGCCGACCAGCAATGCCAACACCACGCGCGGCAAACGCACCGTCAGCCAGATTTGGCGCAGCGCCTCGTCACCGGCCTGCCACAGACTGGCGAGCGGCAGTTGTATCGCGCCCTGCGTGCTTGCCAGCCCCGTCAACCCAAGCAGCAGCAACGTAAGCCCCCAGAGCGTACGGGAAGCGTGGCGGTTCATCAGGGCAGTTGCTCCGCTTTATTACGCAGAGCCAGCAGCGCCTGCGGCGTGCGCAAACCAAAACCGAGCAGCGCCACATCATCGACCAGCAACACCTGTTTATTGCGCCCGGCGGGCGTCTGCGCCAGACCAGGCAATTTCCACAGGTTCTGTTCACCGCCCATCGCTTTTACGCCGTCGGCGGAAATCACCACCAGATCCGGCTGGCTGGCGATCACCCCTTCTTGCGACATCGAACGGTAATGGTCAAAGCCCTGCATCGCATTTTGTAACCCCGCTTCACGCAATGCGCCATCGGCAGCGGTTTTCTGCCCGGCCACCATCGTCCCCATTCCGCCGTGGCTGAGGATAAACAGCACGCGCTTGTTCAGTGGCTGCTTCGGTAGTGCGGCAATATCGTTCGCCAGCGTTTTACGCAACTGCGCGCCTGCGTCTGTTTCGTCGATCGCGTCCGCAATGACCGCGATTTTTTTATCAATCGCCGCCAGCGTATAACCGCCCGGTACGGCAACCACTCTCACATGGTTGTCCTGCACTTTTTGCAACACCTGCGAAGGTTGCGCCTGGTCGCTGGCCAGCACCAGCGTCGGGCGTAGAGAGAGGATGCCTTCGGTGTTGAGCTGGCGGACATAACCGACATCCGGCAGTTTTTGTGCACTGGCGGGCCAGGTGCTGGTGCTGTCACGCCCAACCAGCTGCGCCTGCGCATTTAACCCGTAGACAATTTCGGTGACATCACCGCCTAAGGAGACAATTTTTTGCCCGGCGGCGCTTGCCACCAGCGGCAGCACCGCCAGCAGGATTAGCAATTTTTTCATGCGGCTTTTTCCGGGTTGGTTAATGCATCAATCTGCGCGCGCCAGTGGCTTTGCTCCGGCTGGCCTTCGCTACGCTGGCCGTAAAGCTGGGCAATTTGCGTACCGTCTTTGGCGAACAGCTCAAGGCTGGTGACATGGCCGTCGGCGGTGGGTTTGCGCGTGACCCAGCTTTCGGCGATCCCGGTATCACGCAGATGCAGGGTGAAGTTTTCATTGAAGATGTTTATCCAGCCTTTCATCGGTGTCAGTTTTTCCAGCACGCCGGTAAAGATCTGCACGCAGCCACGGTTGCCGACGAAAATCATGATTTCGTTCCCCTGCTGTTGCACCGTTTCCAGCAGGTTTGGCAGCGCGTCGTTGCTGACCAGGCAGGCAAGATCGTCGCCCACCAGCCGGAACGCCTGCTGGCGCGAGAGGTTGTACTTTTTCAGCAAACCAAAGAATTGATGCACATCCGTCATGGCCCGCCATTCGCTGTCCAGCGCGGCGCCGTCTGCGTGTTCCGCGTATTTTTCGCCATCAGTTTCAGTGAGCGTTAACGGTGGGTTCTCCGCCGCGGTAAAGCGGGCGATAACGCCGTTCCACTCGGCAATATCGGTGTGTTCCGTCAGGTAGACCTTCAATATCGCATCGCCTTGCCGATCGAAAAATTGCATGCTCTGACGTTCGCCGCGCGGGCTGTGTTCATGCAAATGAAAGGCGCTGGTCCACTGGCTGATAAACAAACGCAGATCGAGCGCGCGCGGGTTAAGCACCACCCCGGCACGCTCGCTAATATGCAGATTGGTGAAACGACCAATCTGCTCATGAACCGCGTCGTCGTTGCGACAGATACATTTGGTGTCGCCGACCGCTTCCAGCGCGGCGAGGATGTCGCGCATTTCCCCTTGCAGGCGCACGGCGTCGTGGCCGACACGGGCATAGGTTAATTCGGCTTCGCTTATCGCCATCTCGTTCGCGATGTCGCGAGCGTATTTCGTTGGTTGTTGCGCTTTAATGGCCTGATATTGCTGCCAGATTGCAGTGAAATCACGTAATGTTGCAGGCATATTTTTCACTTCCTTAACTGTTTAATCCCCGGCAGCGATACCGGGGAATGGAAATTACCAACTGATGTGCAAAGAAATCATTCGCGTTGCATCGCGGCGGCAATGCTGTAGCACCGGCAAACGAGCAACGTGAAATGACATCGCCTTAGAAATCAACATTGACGCCCAGTTGCCATGTCCGCCCCGGCATTACCGCCAGCGCTTTGTCATACGCATTCTGGTTGGTGGTCTCTTCCTGGTTACGGCTGTTCAGGTAATCCCAATATTTACGATCGGTGATGTTGTAAACGCCGCCGTTAATTTTGATGTTTTTCGCCACCTGCCAGTACGCCGTCCAGTCGAGCAGTCCATAGCCCGGCACCCGCATATATTCCGTGCCGGAATCGCCCAGCGCCCCGCCGGTATTACTGTAGGTTTGACGGTTGGTAGCGGTGGCTTGCTTACCTTTGACGAAGGTGGCGGTCAGCGCCGTACCGTAGCGTTTCGCCGGGTCATCCCAGGCAACGCCGACAATCGCTTTCATTGGCGCGACACTATCAAGATCGATGTATTTGTCGCCCAGATAGCGCGATTTCGCTTTCCCTTCGCTGTAGCCATACGCCAGTGTGGCGCTCAGGCCATCGACCTGTTCAAACCAGGTGCCAACGTTGAATTTCGCGCTAATTTCGCCGCCATAGATAAAGGCTTTATCGCGGTTTTCCGCCTGATAGGTGGTGTAGATGTTAGATGGCACGTTGGTGAATTTATCCGGGTTGCCGGAACGGGTGTAACGGGTATACGCGATAAAGTTTTTATAACTGTTGTAGAACAGCGCCGTGCGCAGCGTTACGCCCTCGGTCACCTCGCCCTTCATGCCCCACTCAAGGTTATCGCTGGTTTCGGTGTCCAAATCCGTATTCCCGATAAGCGCATATTGCCCGCGTCCCGCATAGCTGGAACCCAGGTTCCAGGAGCCATACAGTTGGCTGGCGTTGGGGAACTGCGCGCCGCGTTTGTATTGCAGGTATGTCATCAACCGCGGCGTGATGTCGTACTGGAAGGTCAGTGACGGCAGCAGTTGGGTGTCGGAATTTTTACCGTACAGGGACGATACCTCGGATTCGTCCAGCACACTGCTGTTGGCGGTCAGGCTGGAGAGGTTATCCGGTTTTGTCTCTTGATGAACCACGCGCACGCCGGGAATAATGGCAAAGTGGTGGCCATCGGCAGCGAAATTAATCTGATCCTGCAAGAATGCGCCTAACGTGTAGCTGCGGCTATCGGCTTCCGGCTGCATGATTTCGCTAAAGGCGCTCGGCACCGGTGACTGGTTAAACGGACGCTCGGTTTTACTGGTGCTGGCGTTAAAACCGGCGCTCAGATCGTGACGTCCCACTGTTTTCGCCAGCGCATTCTGCATGCCCCAGGTATCGGTGTCGTAATTGGAGTAGACCGTTTCCATGGTCGCCGTGACGCTGTCCGGCATGTAAGTGCGGTCATGCGCTTCGGTGTGCTGGTAATAAACTTTGCTGGACATGCTGTCCAGCCAGTCGTTCATCGGCGTCCAGTCATCTTTCAGACTCACGCCCCAGCGGCGCGTCTGGCTGGTTTGCTGTGCCTTGCCAAGGATGGCGCTGCCGGCGTTGTTCCACGCATCGTAGTGGGTATGGTTGGTTTTGTGATAGTAATCCAGCGTGCCGGTGAATTTATGCGCGTCATTCGGTTGCCAGATGCCGGAGGCCATCATCGCATCCGAGTGCCAGTTCGCCGGATAGGCGTCAACCGTACCGCTGTTATTGCGGGTTTGCTGACCGTCGCGACGGCTGTAAACCATGATGCCGCGCAGGGTTTCGTCCCCCGCAGCTCCCGTCACGCCGTTGTGCCAGCTGCGATCGGCGGAGTCGTAATCGCTCTGGTAACCAAAATAGGTCTCTTTGCCAGGGCGCAGATAATCATCCGCCGATTTCGGGCGGAAGGAGACGTTACCGCCGATGGAGGTATTGGTTTGCTCGGTACGGGTTGCGCCGGACTGGATATCAACGCTGCCGTACATGTACGGGTCGATATAATCGCGGCCAATGCCGAAAGTGTTAAGTCCTGCGCGGCTTACGTAGCTGCGCCCGGTGGCATCCGGCTGCGGGATGCCGTCAACATCAATGCCAACGCGGTTACTTTCCAGCCCGCGAATGTTGTAGCCGGTATAACCGCCGCGATCAAAACCGCTTTTGCCGTTGCCGGAACCGCCGCTGGCGCCCGTAGCGCTGATGAGTGGTTCATAACGCATAATAGAGCCAAAATCTTTCGCGCCTTTGTTTTGCAGATCCTGGGCGCTGACGGAATGCGTGCTTCCGGCTTTTAATACCGGTGCGGGTGCCGTGACGAGCATCTCCTCAGCGTTATCTTGCTGAGCCCCGGCGGAAGCTGTCGATGAGGTGCCGTTATCTACCGCAAATGCGGAGGTTTGATACAACGCTGCGAGTAATGAAGTGACCAGCACACGCTTGTCAAAGCGCAGCAGGGAAAGGTGCGATTTACACATATTGTCTTGTAAGCCTTAGAATTTATTAGTATCAGGCTCACGTATGACTTCCAGGAGATCGCGCAAGATTGCAGTCAGCGCAAAAGAGTTGCAGGTTATTGTTATGTTATCGACACCGAAGATAATGATAACAGTTATCATTTGCAATAAATTTATTATGCCGTCAGATTTTCAGCAACATGAGGCTTATACAACCCTTTTTCATCCGCGCCAGGAGTCAACGAAAGATGAATAAACCGGTCATCACTTTGCACTACTGCTCACAATGCAACTGGATGTTGCGCGCCACCTGGATGGCGCAAGAACTGTTGCACACATTTAGTACGGATCTCGGTTCCGTCACGTTGATACCGGGCACCGGCGGGATTTTTACCATTGATATTGATGGCAAAGTGATTTGGGATCGCAAGCTGGACGGCGGTTTCCCCGATGCGGCAGAGTTAAAGCGCCGCGTGCGCGACTACTGCTTCCCGGAAAAACCGCTCGGGCATGTGGAAAAGAAAGCGGAGTAAATCTCTGCGCCCGCATGGCTTGCGGTACGTAACGACAGATGTGCGTTTCAGCAGCATTGATAAGCAGCAAAGCCGAACCGGCAGGCGTCGATTTGCATTCGATAGAACAATCTGGCCGCTAAGATATGTCCAAGTTGCTTACTGGTTCTTCTGTTAACTTTCTGAATAATAAATAAAAAGGCCGCCGTAGCGACCTTTTTATTTATTTCTTCACCGGCTGGGGTTTTTTATCACCCGATTCCGGCGCTTCACGAGGATCATCTTTTTCAATGTAGAGCACAAAACCTCCTCTTGTTGCCTTCAGTTCACTCACTATAGATCCTCCGCCGTCATAGAGGCCAAGCGGCGGACGAAAAAAACAGCCCATCAAATGCGGTTGCTGCTGCGACACCGGTTTTGTTAAAAACGTCAGAATGGATGAAATTTAGACAAATCATCAATAACATCAATGCGTTAACGATAAAAAAATTATTCGAAAAGATCGGTTTATTTCATCATAACTTGCTGTTTTATAGCGCTTTTCTGGTTGAAATTTGCTAATAATTAGCACGCTTATTGTTAGTAACGAAGATGCAATTGCATGCCTTCAGGCGCAACGCGGATTTGCCGAGCCTGAAGGTTATTTTTTATTCGTTTTCAATGCGTTAAAGAGCGTTCTGCTCGTGTTCGTAATGACGAATGGCTGAAGGCTCCACGCGGCTTTTAGCGGAACAACATTAAACGGGAAATTAACACCGTTTAAGAAGCACAGCGCCGTTAGAGAAGTGAAAAGGGTTTACTGATTATTTTCTTTTGGGGGTTGTTTGCGATTGGCCATTTTGTGCACGAGACGTTTCTTATAAGGCGGGAGACGTAAATCAACAGTTTCGGTAAAATTAATGGCGATTATTTCGCAGGGATGATGAAAAAATTCAATTAAATTAGCAGGCGAACTTCGCGCCAGGTGTTCAGGTCTGGTGATAATTCTCTCACCCTCCTCGTCGTCATTTTTATTCATTCATACCTCATTAAATTATTTCGTAAAAAAAATAAACGAGCCGTTTCCGGCCCGCTGCCGTTCTGAACTTTACAGATAATAAAAAGAACTAGCGAAACGGCTATTTCTGACCGCCGCTGTGGCTATTTTTACCACCTTTTTTACCGGCTTCGGATGCACGTTCGGGGTCATTTTTAAAATTACCACCGCTGTGCTGACCACCTTTACGCCCCGCTTCTGACGCTTTTTCACGATCTTCAGCGAAATTACCGGAACCGCCTCTATGTTCTGCCATGTTATATCTCCACATCTCGTTTTCGATATAATCGATACGGTTAATAACCCATATCAATCGCGTTGGAGTCTTAAGTCTGGCTATTTATCACGATTAGTCAATTGATCATCCCAAAATATATCAATATAAAAACAACAATCTTTAAAGAAATATTTAAACACATATGTTGCATCAAAAATAAATCTTTATAGTTATAAGCGAGTTACTTAAACTTTACTCATCTCATAAAATTAATGATGTGATGAAATGTGTAAATAAAATGGTAGAGATAAATATTCTGTGCACAATTATCTTATGACACATAAATATTGTGGAGATAAATCATGCATACAGAACATCAACGATGCGCAGAAGCCTGTTATCAATGCGCTGCGGCTTGCGAACACTGCGCACTTTCTTGCCTGCAGGAAGAGAATATCGACATGATGCGTGAATGCATCAAACTGGACGTACAATGCGCCGCCCTGTGCCGCCTTGCCGGTCAATTTATGGCGCTGGAAAGTAAGCATTTACCCTCGCTGTGCCGGATTTGCGTCGATGTGTGCAGAGCCTGCGCCGAAGAGTGCAGCCGGCATCAACATCAGCACTGCCAGCAGTGCGCTAAACGTTGCCGGGCTTGCGCACAAGCGTGCCTGCAAATGGCGGCATGAAATGCGCTGAGAAAAGGGGGCGAATTGCCCCCTTCCTGTTTTATCCATACCAGATGTTTATCAGCGCAAACCCCAGCGCCGTCATTAAAATCGCTCCCGTTACATGGACCAGCACGGAAGCCAGCGCCCACGCGTAGTTGCCCGTTTGCAACTGAGCAAAAATCTCCAGAGAGAAAGTAGAAAAGGTGGTCATGCCGCCGCATAAACCGGTGGTGATCAGCAGTCGCCAGGTAGGATCAAGATGCGGCTGGCGTGTAAAAAATGCCAGCGCGCCGCCAATAATTAGCCCACCGAGTAAATTTACCAGCAGCGTGCCGGGTGGCAGATTGGGAAACAGCGTATTTAAACGAATCGCGAGTAGCCAGCGGATCACGCAGCCTGCAGAACCACCAATGATTACGGCAAATAAGGATTTCAGCATGTTTTTCCTCATCAACAAAAGTGCGAGGCATGCAGGGAACAAAAGAAAAACGCCCGACATGCCTCATGACAGAGACATACCAGGCGTCATCAGCTTCTCAGGGAAGCGGTTGGGTCAGGTGGAACGCCATCACCTGAGCACGCATTGTTGACGATTTCGCGCGTTCGGGCAAGTTACAGTAAGCCTAAGTGTTCAACCAGAATCGAGCTGCCGATAGAGATAAGCACAACACCGCCGAGCACTGCCGCCCATTTACCGATCGCCGTGCCAAGAAAACGCCCCAGTAGCATCCCGGTGGTGGCCATGATGGTGGTCGCAAGGCCAATCATCAGCGCCGTCGTCACAATGTTCACATTGAGAAACGCCAGACCGACACCGACGGCCATCGCATCAAGGCTGGTTGCGATAGCGGTGGTGACCAGCAACCAGAAACCGTGGCGACGCGGCGCTCCAGCTTCTTCATCCATGGTTTTACTCAGACCCTCTTTCATCATGCGCACGCCAAGCGCAAACAGCAGTACAAAGGCTATCCAGTGATCCCACTGCATGATGTACTGGCTGGCGGCTAAGCCTGCGGCCCAACCGATAATCGGGGTGATGGCTTCAACAACGCCAAAAATTAATCCGGTGCGGAGCGCTTCGCTCATCGGAGGGCGTTTTAACGTCGCCCCTTTACCGATAGCAGCGGCAAAAGAATCCATCGACATACCGAAGGCAAGAATAGTAATTGCGTAAAAACTCATTGCTGACCCTTAAATGCCCTCAGACGAAGGCAAAAACGCAGACGCTGCGAAAAGAGCGGCAAGAATGCCACAGCCGAATCAAAAACGCAAAAATTACTTATTAATCATAAACATATAGATGTTGCTATGTTTTATAGCGCTGGCTATGTCAGACGGTGATCCTCTCATTTAGCTGGTGAATTGAAAGCGATGTGGCATTTGTTTTTGTTATATTATAACATTTCATTTCGTAACAAATGATAACCAGGGAGCGCAATATGATCATAAAGAAATCGGCCTTTGTACTTGGCATGGGAGTGCTGCTAATGAGCGCGCCGACGTTGGCGCATGACCACCACCACGGCAAACCGCTTACGGAAGTAGAGCGTAAAGCCAGCGAAGGCTTTTTTGATGATAAGGACGTGAAAGACCGGGTGTTGTCCGATTGGGACGGGATCTGGCAATCCGTGAATCCATATCTGCTCAGCGGCGCGCTTGATCCGGTGCTGGAGAAAAAAGCAAAACAAGGCGGTAAAAGCGTTGAAGAGTACCGCGCTTATTACCAAAAAGGTTACGCCACCGATGTTGAGATGATTGGCATAGAAAACAATGTGATGGAGTTTCACGTTGGCAAAACGGTCAATTCCTGCCGTTATGATTATGCGGGCTATAAAATCCTGACTTATACCTCGGGGAAAAAAGGCGTGCGTTATCTGTTTGAATGCAAAGATGCGCAATCAAAAGCGCCAAAATATGTGCAGTTCAGCGACCATATTATTGGCCCGCGCCAGTCGCAGCATTTCCATATTTTTATGGGCAACGAATCGCAAGAAGCGCTGCTAAAAGAGATGGATAACTGGCCGACATATTATCCGTACAATATGACCAAAGCGCAGATTGTCGACGAGATGCTGCATCACTGATGGTTTCACCGCGGGCGAACTATCCTCTCGCCCGCGGGTGGCAATCATCAAGCGCATTGTCAGCCGTTCCATTAACCGGTATTCCGTTCGTTCTGGCTGATTAAGAGCGGCCACAACTGCAGCGTCGTGTCGATAATCTGCTGCAGTTTATCCAAACTGGCGCCTTCTCGCGCGCTGACCGACATTCCATGGATAATGCAGCTTAAAAAAAGCGCGGTGGTTTGCACATCGGTTTGCGCCGGGATCTCTCCAAGCAACTGGCGCTGTAGCAAAAAGGCCAGCAGCGTTTGCTCCTGCGCCGTTTGCCGTTCCCGGATGGTGTCGGCTATCGGCTCCGACGCCGCAGAAACCGTGGCAGACGTATTGATCAAAAAGCAGCCTGCCGGGGTATCACTACCGGCAAAGCAACTGGCTAAGGCTTGCAAATAATCGCGCAGCGCCTGCTCAACCGTTTTCTCCTCGCAGAAAAGCGCTGCCCGGTGTTTGGCGGAAAACCGTGCCATATAACGATCAAGCGCGGCTCTGAATAACCCTTCTTTACTATTAAATTCCGCATACAGTGTCGGTGCTTTTGCGCCGGTGGCTTCTACCAGGTCTGCCAGCGATGTGGCTTCATAGCCATGTTGCCAGAACAGCATCATCGCTTTATCCAGCATTGCGTCCCGGTCGAAAATTTTTGGCCGTCCGCGACCTTTTCTCGTATAGCATGTGACGTCGGTTGCCATTGATCCTCCCTCGTTCACATCAATTTAGTTAATAATCATTATAAAAACATTACAAAGCGGCTGACCAGCGGAAATTTTTCTAAAAAATATTCTACTTATCAGCGTGAATAAAAAGACATTTTTAATTATTTAAATGATCATTATAAAAATAGTGTTGACGAGTGACGCAGATCACACTTATCATTTACCTATCGATCGTTAAGTTAATACTTACGACCTCATACAAATCCAGATTCAGAAGGTAAAAATTATGAAAACCATCAAATCCCTGATCGCAGTCGCAGTACTTAGTTCCCTCTCTTTCGCAAGCGTCGCCGCCGTAGAAGTGCAGTCCACTCCGGCTGACCAACAAAAAGTGGGCGTGATTTCTGCCAATGCCGGCACCAATCTCTCCTCATTGCAAAGCGAACTGGCGCAGAAAGCCGATGAAATGGGTGCGAAATCATTCCGCATTACTTCCGTGACCGGCCCGAACACCCTGCACGGCACCGCGGTGATTTACAAATAAACTCTGCCGTTTAAAGCCGGCATTCATAACAGATGTTGAAACGGGCTTTATCGCCCAGCACAAATAAAAATTTAAGGAATACCATGATGAAAACCATCAATTCACTTGCTGTCGCTACTGTGCTTTCCGTCCTGTCATTTGGTGCTTTCGCTCAGAGCGTAACCGCCACTGCTTCTACGCTTGACGAAGCGGAATCATTAATTGCCGCCAAAGCACAGCAGGCTGGCGCTTCATATAAAATCATTGAAGCCAACACCAACAATAATGTTCATATGACGGCTGAACTGACCAAATAAGTATGCTGTTTACGAACAACACTCTCTAAGCGCCTGCGGGCGCTTTTTTTATGGGGAAAACGCTATTTCCCGTAACGGGAATATCAGGAAGGGAATACTGGCGCGAATAAATATTGTGGAAATAAAACATGGGAAGGCATTAAGGCATGTGTACAGAAATACAGGGCCGAACAGGAATATATACACGTCCCTATGCACATTCAATCCCGGATCATACAGGATGGCTATGGACCAACACGGACTATAGATCCAGTAAAAACGTTATAAATCAGGGAGTTTATGGATAGTTATAGATGTTTGGGGAAGTTGAGGTGGTGCGATAATAGGAACAAAACAAAACACATAAAACATTTGATAATAAAGTAATTTTTTATATTCGATCTTCATACATGCCCCCTTTAATGCCCCCACATTGATTTTTACCGCTTCTGTGGGGTTCTTTCACAGGTATCTCGCACGGCGAATCACCAATCGAAATGCTCCACTCCAGGCAACACATCGCCAGCTGCATCGAAGTAGATGGTGGTGATCGAGTACTGGTGGGATAACATCAGGATCAATCGGCGACACGCTTTCGACAGGCCAAGTCGTTTCAGCCTGAGCACTGGGTATTGCCAGGCACTGAGCCGAAGTAAATATCCCGTCCCGGTAAAGTGAATCCACTCCGCATCACTGTATTCAGTCTGATCATGTGACAATTGATAAAACAGTTCGTTGTCCTGATCTGTTATGTGCGCAGTGCTGCACTGTATGCCGGTAAAGATACAGTGTAGCGGGAGTGCAGGGGTCATGAGCTTCATCCCCTTCCCTCCTTAATTGCTGGTTTTGCATAAGCTACTTTTAGCCCTGTCGCGTAACTTGCCCGCAAAACTTCCAGCGTGGTTAAAAACGGCGATTGTTCCAGCCATGCGAATCCATGCCTGTCGATGCGAACCAGTTCATGTCGTTCAACCAGAAAATTTACCGTATCGACTAAGGTAACCCCTGCTTCAATGTGTTCACTGATAACGTTGCCATCATGAAAAGGTGTGTCATCCAGAGTAAGTCCGTAGTGTTTATTCAGCAGATAAGTGAGTAATGTCTGCCATACCTGCACGGGTGACAGGCATGGCGAAACCGGCACCGTAACCGGCGCAGTTAACTGTTTCATACGTAATCCTTGATGAGTTGATTTCAGGACGAATAGCGTGTTGGCATGCCGTAAAGCTTTTGGGCAACGATGAACTCGTTATTACTGTTTTCGAACCAGGTCCAGATATCGGAAACGGGCGTTCCGACGGGGAAATGGATAAAAGGTTCACTGATGGCCAGCATACCTTCTTCTTCTGTTACAACGATGTTTCCCAGATCTCGCCATAAATCATTCAGACGTTGCATGGGGACAGGCATGTCTGCCTCCTTTTATTCAGCAAGTGACGCTGGATAAATTGAAACGTAGACATAGCCACAGCTTCCCAGCGTGTCGGCTTCGCAAACGAGACCTTCATTTTCCAGTCTGATGGCATGAGTGTTATGCGGGTCCAGCTCGCCGGAACGCAGTGCTACTTCCATAAGTCCGACAAACATCGGAAAACTGCGATCAAGCATTTGAAACTGCGCTGATGAGAACGAACCATAGAGACTGGCACGGTCCCCCAGGTAATGCAGTTTATATCCCTCCTGCACCAGGCGGGAGCCAAAGCATGGCGTGATGTCACGCCGAAGTCCCCACTGATGGGGAACGGTTGTAGTCATACTGTTTTCTCTCTTGATAATTGAATGAGGACAGGGTGCTGGCTGCAATGTTGCAAAGGCCAGTGGAGACGTTTACGTGGGGTTATCTGTATTCAGGCACGAATACAATGCCTGAATACTTTTATCAGAAAGAAATTAGATCACTGAGACTGCAGAAATTTCAGTTGGGCTGCATCTGGATTGCCGATTAACAGCTTTTTACCCCCATTACTGTAGAGACCCACGAAGGCTTTCAGGTTGGGTTGGTAAAGATATGCAATATAGTGCTCCCCGCAATTATGCTGTTCGCAGGAAGATGAACGTAACCAGGTCACGCCCGAGATGGTCACTGGCTCCAGAGGTGTCTGTGGTCCACGAAGCACACCCTCATTTTCCCATAGTTTACCCAGCCCAGCCTTCTCCATTGCATGACTGACAGTTTTTCTGAATACGTCATCGGCTTTTTCAACGTCAAATGGATAGGGGCACGCATCACCAGCCCCAGGGGTGGCAGCTGTATTACAGTTCATCGCCTGCTCAGCTGTGACGATATTACTGTCTGCATAGCCATATCCACTGATGAGCAGCAGCGATAAAACGGTTGTTCTGGTTAAATCATTGATAAGTAGCTTCATGAGTTTTTATCCTTAATCAATCAGTTATTTTTAACTCGAATAATTAAAACGTGAAAATTCATCACATTAATCCCTGTTCTGCAAAAGATAAAACATCGCGAGTGCCGATAATGAAATGATCAAGCACACGTATTTCCAGTAACGCCAGTGACTGAGCGATCCTGCGGGTAATCGCTTTATCAGATTCACTGGGAGCCGTACAACCGGAGGGGTGATTGTGAACCAGAATGACGGCAGCGGCATTATGGCGTAGTGCCCCTTTCACAATTTCACGCGGGTGAACTTCTGTATGGTTAACCGTCCCCAGAAAAAGCGTTTCTTTATCGATATACCGGTTCTGGTTATCGAGGTAAAGCACAGTGAACACCTCCCGATCCAGGTTCGCAAACTGCAGACGAGCCCAGTCTTTTACATAGTCAGGCGTCGTGAATGCATCTCCTGTTTTCCGTAAATATTTCTCCAGTGTCCGGACTGCACAATCAATAATTCGCCGCTCAGAACTTGTGAACGGCGAAGATGAAGCAAAACAAATATCAGACATAGCAAATTCCCGAAAAGAATAAAGAGTCCTGCCAGCATTCGCTGGCAGGACTCTGGTGATATGAATGTGGAATACATGAGTGAAGTGCTCAGGGACATAAAGACAGACCCAACTTTGAGGCGGCAGTCTGGATGGTAAATGCTGCCGTTATGAAGAGTGTTTATAACGGAAAATTTCCTTTCCCTGGTACAGACCGACGAGATCGTCATAATCGGGATGGGTACTGTTAGGCTGGAACATCACAACCGTGCCAGGACGGCATAAGTCCTTAACCGTTACGCCAAATTTTTGATCCGGTGTGATTGTAAAGCCGAGGGATGGTTCATTGCGGTAGATACTGATGAAACCCCAAAATCCCCCTTCACAGTGTTCTGTGGGCGCAGAATGCACAATCACCATCGTACCGGGTTGATCCGCTTCCGTAGCTGCACATTTACGTGTCATCTGCAGATGAGCATCGCACCAGAAACGGTTACCACTCTTGTAATTAACCGCAGCAGGCAGTATTCCACGAAAGGGCTGAGCAAGAGCGTTACCTGCATTTATCATTAGTGAACCTGCAGCAAGCAGGATACAAATCATTAATCTCATAAAGTCACCTTTGTAGTTTCCCGCAATGAAAGCGGAAGTAAATAGATACGCGTTGGTTAAGACGAGAGCGGAGTGCCTGTAAAAGCTTTTTTTATCGGTAATGAGCAGTTCTATCGAGAGAAATTACTTTAACGAGGGAGCCGGACAGGGTATGGATACTAAGGTAAAAATATTTTTAAGATGAATAATTAATTATTTACAAGAGGTTATTTTAAATATGTGTGTAAATGCATCGTACAGTGATTCGACACATGGACAGGTTTTGTCCAGATTAACTCAATTAAGAGTTTAACTTATCCCATGAACAATCAACCGACATAAACAGTAATAACAAATTCAGGGCAAACTACATATACAGGCACCCGGGACTATCGTCATAGATAGCCATGGTAATAATATATATCTGAGATTATTTCAAATTCGACCAAATATTCCAGGAAATTGGTTTTTTACAATACAAAAATTTTCCTCTTTATAAATCAATAATAGTTTTAAATTCTATGATTTAACAAAGCGGATAAAAGAGCCAAGAAAGCCGTTTGGTCGTACTACAGTGCTGAATGTAGTACCGACTTGAGAGGCAGCTCGGTGCCAGAAATGGAACTTGCTTACATCGTGCTATGTTAGTTTACTGGGAGCAGGTCACGATCGCCTGCTGGTACTGGGGCTGGTACGCCTTGAGGTATGGCAGCCCGGCAGGATGCCATGGATACCGGAACGGGATCAGTCCAAGGATGTCTATGAGGTGACTGTAAAAACCGAGGCGATTCAAATGTCGTCAAACGCGGTTCATTTCCTTGATCCACTGAACAACGTCGTCTGGTTCGGTGAGCAGAAGGGCTAGCGACACATGTTTTGAGCAAACTTCGAGAAGGTTGCACACTTCATTTTGTTTCCACTCTGGTTGGAGTGCTGGCCATGGCATATCATTCCATAAATTGTCAAAGTCTCTTTCACTATCTTCAAGGCTGCGAACCAAGATCACTTCTACTATTCCCTGTCCATCCAGCTGTAAGGGGTTGGGCTGGCTTTTCTTTCCAGCTCGTAATGGTGAACTAAAGCGAAAGTCGTCATCAACCCATAGACGGAAAACTAACGTTTCATCACCTTTCTTTGTTGTATCACTATCCCAATTTTTGTAAGCATGTTCTGAGGCGAAAATTGGCAAAAAATCCCATGCCCAACTACTGGATGGGCGTGTAAATGTGCGGCAAGGACGACTGGTTTCGCTGGGATACCAGTACCAAAAATCGGCATCCATCGCCTGGCTGGCCAGGTTATCAAAAAGAGGAAGGATGCGCTGGTAGAAAGCAGCAACGATTCGATGGGCTTGCTGTAGTTGTATTACAAAGTGGGTAGCCTGCTCAAGATTATTTTGCATCAATGTATCCTTAGCGTATGTAATTATTTTAACGATGAAAACACAGGCTCGACAGGTTTAATGTACCCGCATAGTTTAACAAGGGAGCCCAGTCAATAACGTCACTCTTCGTGATTATTTCCTGAAGTGGGAATAAATTATTATCCAGATTTAATTGCTGTGCATACGCAAACAGTGGTGCCCACTCAGGAACTGATGGTGCCATACCAAACAACTCGAAAGCTTGCAGCCACTCATTACGAATTGCTCTGTCCTGGCGGCAGGTTTGAAATTCGGATTCTGATTGCAGATAGCTGCGCAGAGGCTCCCACTCACGTAAGGTCATCTGCACAAAGCGTTCAGGGAGGTCCGGGTGTGTAAGGGGATTCGTCGGGATATTACCCAGCGCGACGTAATAGAGCCTGCTCTCATAGTCATTAAATTCTTCAGCACTTATCACCGAGTTCACCTGGGCCAGCCACTGTTCCCTGTACTGATTACCGCCGAAAGAGGGTTTCACTTCTACAATCACCAGTGCGTCTTCAAAGTGGAGCAATATATCAGGCTCAACATAATGGCGATTCGATAGTGACTCAAGTTTTGGCCACAGGTCCAGTTGCTGGAACTCAGTTAGGTTTTCAGCTGGATCACCCAGCAAAAAAGACATGAAAGCCCGGAGTGCTTGATCTGAGAGGTGGGGGATCCGACCAAATATAGTGGCAGTCAGAAGGTCTTCGCTGCCTTTGAAGATATCTCGCCAACGAAGAGATTTCCCTTCCAGCCCAATGCGTCCAGCCTTTCCATGCAAAATAGCATGCAGCATTTTACCTCCTGAAAAAGAGTACTAATTATTTGATTACATGAAAGGCTATAAGCCAGAATTGTGATATCAAATCTATCACCAAAGCAAGAGTAACCGGCTACCTGCCCGTCATATGACGAACACGACGACATTCGCCCATAAGGTTAAGGTGACGAGCTTTGTTAAAACGGACTTTCAGCCCTATCTATTGACTAAAAAAGTCAATCACTCACATAGGGAAAAGAAAAAATAGCCGCAAAATAAATAATTTTTTGCATTGACATTCTTCATAAGTCTTACCGGACAAGGCTTGGAGGCTGTATATAAAAACAGCCTCCGGATTGTTCAAAAGATCAACCCTTGATCTAAAAATTTTCGTTATTATTATATTCATGACACACCTGAAAAACACAAGATGTATGGCCTCACGCAAAAAACACACACAGCATATTGATTAGATTAAAGGTGATCTCATGAGTAGTTCAACAGCAAGAACAGCCCTTAGCAGAGATGAAAAGCTGTATGTCGGTGGTTTTCTGGATTGCATCGTCGAGTCCTTAGATCTGTCTGCAACGCAATACAAGAATATTAAAACGGCGTATGAAGCTGTGGGGACTTATCTTGCCGAAGGCGATGATGAAATCCTAGCTGAAGCAATAATTTATTCGCAGGGCAGCGTCAGACTCAACACAACTGTCAAACCGAAAGGTAGTGATCAATATGATGTGGATTTGATTTGTTACTTGCCTAATGCCAGTAATGCTACAGGTTGGGCAAAAGTACTTGAAGCTGTACGACAGCGACTATCCGCTCATGGGATTTATAGTAAAATGCTTACCCCATTGCCAAGGGGTTTTCGCATAATGTATGCGGGACAATACCATTTGGATATCACCCCTGGAATAGACGCGAGCTATAACCCGTCAGAAAAAAACCATCCTTTATGGGTACCAGATTCAAGGCTTATGAGCTGGAAAGCATCAAACCCTGCTGGTTATGCAAGTTGGTTTGACCAATTAACTGAAAAAAAACCCATTTTCCGGAGACTAATTGTCGCTTCCTTTGAGAGTAGAGCTACAGCTGACTCGGTGATGCCTTTGCCAGACCATACAAAGAAAAAGCTCCTTAATCGGATTGTTCAACTATTCAAACGCCATCGAGATGTGTGGGCTGAAGAACAAGGGAAAGAATGTGTAGATTTAAAACCGATCTCAGCCATTATTACTACTCTTGCAGCTCACGCTTATAACCAAATTTGTGACGAAAAAAGAGTTTATGATACTGATTTTGATGTTATTCTTGATGTATTGGATCTCATGCCTGAATACATTAAATCCAGTCAAGGAAAATTGTTCGTCACCAACCCAATGATGGCAGCAGAGAATTTTGCTGAAAAATGGAACATCACAGAAGGAAGTAAAGGGGGTAAACTTAGAAACAACTTTCTCGCATGGCACACGGCTGTCATTTCTGACATCAACGAAATCGCAAACTCATACGGTGAAGATCAATTGCTAAGCAATCTTAGTAAATCTTTTGGTGAGCGCCCGGTTCAGGCTATTCGGCAGATGCTAGTTAACAATGTAAATAATGCCCGCAATAACAACACACTTAAGATTGCTCCACGAACAGCGACGTTAACCATGGGCGCTGCAGCTAGCACAGCTATGTCACAGCAATCGATCCCATCGAATACTTTTTATGGTGGCAATGCAGTATCCCCGACGACAGTACAGAAAAATACTTTTTTTGGGGATTGATCCTAATGAATATATTTAAACCTAATCGCCGCATATCTCTTGCTAAACAGTTTCACGGGCTTCGCGCCCGTTTTCCTGAAGGAAAGTGCTATTTAACGAACAGAGATCGAACCCTAATTTGGCAAGGAGTTATTTCACCAACCCCTTTTAGCCGTAAGTATGAAGTTCGTATTGAGTATACTCCCCCTGAGACACCTGACTGCTATGTCCTTTCTCCCAACCTCAAGGAGCTAGCACAAGATCAGAAAATCCCGCACATATACGCCACCCCGGAGCTGTCAGAGCGGACGCATCTTTGCCTTTTTTTACCACGCTCAAGACATCCAGAGAATCATGCTGAATGGAGACCACAGTTATTGCTTAGTGAAACAATGATTCCTTGGGCATCTCTGTGGCTATTCTATTTTGAGCAATGGCTTCATACCAAAATATGGGAAGGAAGTGGCGCACACCCTAATCCTGATGATAAGGGGGTATACTATGAAGAATGCCCAAAAAAAAATAACAAAACCACTCTGCTCTGAATCTATAGCTGTCCTTGAGAGGAAAACATGGACGAATACACTAAAAAGCAGCTTTCTATAATTATTGGTTGGATTACCAGGAAAAAGCGTCCTGGATTTGTTCTAATAACTGCTGGTGTTGCTATCCTGAGTGTTAAAAGCGCAATTAACTTTGCCATCACAGGTACATTTAGCTGGGGTACATTAAGTATAGGTACAGCAGAGGGTAATTTTGTTACTGATTTTATAGTTCCTCTTATTGGTATTACCCTTTGCATTTTTGGTTTATTTTTTATTTCAATAAGTGAAATACAATCACACAGACTTAATTCACGAAAGCGTTTAATTTTAATTACTGGAGATGGTCTAAGAACAACCCTAGGCACAGGCTTCGAAACGCTCGCAAGGAAAACACTAAAGGGAACTGTCTATTCTGTACCAATTGATATTACACAACGAATTCATGATGGTTTAATCATAGATCCAGAAAGCACCTTTAAACGACAGATTTTGCCAGCAAAAGAAAACATCGGACAACTTATAGAAAATTCAACTCCTGAATATACTCAAGTTGCATATGGTGGATTCCTGCCCGTTCCATTTACCTTCTTTTTGGGAAATATTCTTGATGATAAAGGAAATATCACTGTATTCGATTGGGACCGTCAAGATGAAGTCTGGAGACTTATCTCTGAAGAAAATATTGATGATGGAGAATGTTTCATACAAGAAAAAATTAAAACACTCCCATCAAAAGAGATTGTTCTTATTCTTTCTTGCTCGTATAAAGTTAGTATAGAGCAAGTTGAAAACAGCTTTAAAGGCATGAGCATCGAGCATCTGAGGCTAGAGAATAATTCGTTTGGAAATCACTGGTCCCTGACTAAACAACGACGTTTGGCATTAGAATTTGCAGAAAAAATAAAATCATTTTCTGACAGAGGAATTCAGACCATACATCTAATATTAGCGGCTCAGAGCAGCTTAGCGCTGAACCTAGGAAGACGCTACGACAGCAGAAACATGCCAGAGATCATCGTTTATCAATATGAACGGACAGGACCGTCCCCCTATCCATGGGGTATATATGGACTATCGCATGAACATGAAGACGGTGGTTTTATTAAACATAATAACTCGGCCCCTTAAAATCTCTGCAGGATAAATGCGTCCTCGAGACGCATTCACTTCAACACACAAATGATCATCGCTGCATCATCAATGAAAATAATTCAGCCTGAAATTGTGCATCATCAAGTGCATTATGGCTTGACCTACGACTCGGGCATAGTGCCTTAACCATATGAGATGATTTAGTAGCAGACCAATCACTCCCCGTAAGGCCCATAAAGTATGCTTTTATGTCGATAGCAGTATACCCGAAAGGGTTATTTCCAAGATATTTATGGAAATAATAATTTATAAATGACCAATCAAAAGGAGCATTCAGCCCAACAAAAACAGCTTTTTTTTCCGAATTGGTGGCTGCATTGATCCAGTTTTCAAACTGAGTCATTGCATCTAAAGGTGCGAGACCATGTTGTTTAAGATGATTCAGGTTCAATCCCGTTACGACTAATGCTTCTGGGTCAACTCTTATCCCGTCTGGCTGCAATTCCAAATAGATTGATGTCTCAGGTTGGTGCACCAAACAAGCCCCTATAGATAGCAGGCTAAACTCACCAGGTATTGGCCCTGAAGTTTCGACATCAACAGATATATACAGTTCATAACCGCTCATCTCATACCCTTTTTGATTGATTTACCCAGTAGAAAACGCCAACTTTTTATGTTAGAAAATAGCATAGCAATTTAATGTATAATGTTATGTAAGCATAATTTTACTTTTATTCATTAATGTCAGCATCACGCACTGATACAATCGACAAGCACTATATGACTTCAGCAAGGGAGAATATCTCCCTTCCGGAGCCAGTAAATATTTCACTTATAACGTTCAGTCAACTCCCACTTTCGTATTAGAAATATGGTAATGGTGCCGGGAAGTTATGACGCCCCTTCAAACCATTCTCGATACCTGATTTGTGCAAAACGCTCCCCCAACTGGGGAGCGTTTGTACTGTTTTTTATCAGAACATGACTTTCACACTGGCCTGTCCATTATAACCCTCAGCACTGTTGCCGCTGATACTGCGGGTATATCCCCCCTGAACACCCAGCGTCACATTATCCCGGATTTGGGCTGACACCCCGGCCAGCAACTCAGCCGACGTACCGTCCTGTGACGGACTGAACGCGATATTGCTGCCCGGTGTGGCGGTACCCATATTCAGGTCGCCCTGTGAGCTGAATGTCCGGACCACCGACGGCCGGACCCACCAGCTTACCGGCAGCTCGCTGATGCTGTGCTTCATACTGCGCTCATGGCCCGGGAGTGTGGATGAACCCTGACCGAAGGCCATTTCAGACTGGTTGCCAAAGCGCAGACCGGCACGGACATGCTGTGCGCTGCCGTGACCAAAATCCACATAGCCGCCATCGTCATGACCGTTGTTCAGGCTGAGCCCCTGCCAGACATACTGCAGCTGCGGCTCCAGCACCAGCCCCTGGCTGATACTCAGTGGCAGGCCGGTCTCCAGCGAACCGAGCCAGCCCTGGCCATGAGTATCGAAACTGTTGTTATCAGACTGCGCTTTCAGGGAATGCCGTGAACCCTGCGCCACCACATCCGCCCACAGGCCTGATGGCTGATGCACGGCTGTCAGGTATCCGCCCAGACTGTATACCGTGTCACGCGCGGTCCCGGCGGCAGAGCGGTCATCGTTCTTCACATCTGAACGGGACTCACCTGCCGCACCGTAAATCCCCGCCGTCAGTGATACCGGACCGGTCTGCGTTTTCACCAGGTCGCCCCCGAGCTGCACAAAACCATAGCTGCCGCTGCTTTCCGGCGTTGCACCCTGCGCAATACCGCTGCGGTCACCGTGGCTGGTATGCCCGCCCTGAACACGTCCCCACATCCCTCTGGCTTCCTGTGCCGTGCTGCGCTGACTGTACGTTCCGGCAAGTGCCCGGTCGTAATCCATACTCTGTGCATACAGCGAGGCGTAGAGGGCAACTTCGGACCGGTAAACAGATTCACTGCTGAGATACCAGCTTTCATCCGTTGTACCGTGGTTCAGGGTGTAGTTATAGGCCCCGGCCTGCAGCTTATGGCCCAGCGCAAAGGCATCACCGGTGGTCGTTGCCCCGTTAATGGCATCCACCACTTTAATACCGTTGCCGGTGGTGGCCAGGCCCAGTCCGCTGTTCCCGGCGCTGGTGAAATTCAGCCAGGTTTTGCCGGTCACCTGACCACCGTCAATCACCAGCCTGTCGGTCGGGAAAGTTGGGTCATCAAGGCGGATAAACATACGGATACTCCCGCCGCGACCGGTGAGGTTTTTCACCGTCAGGGTGGCAGGCACGAAGTTCCCCTGAGGGGCTGAGAAACTGATGGTCCCGGCGTTAGTGAGCGTGTCGAGCACGGAAGCCACGGCAGCGTGACGGTCGATATTCCAGGTGGCACCGCTGTCCAGAGTGACATCTGTCGGGTCAATGGCCCCGTTCATCACGGTAGTGCCGGTCAGCGTCAGTGACGTGCCGGACTGTGCAATGATGTCCGTGCTGACCTGCGCATTATCGAGTATCAGAGCCCCCTGATTCAGGTTCAAAGCAGACTGCGTGAGGGTACCATTGCTGACGGTCAGGGTACCGCCACCGTCCTTGAGCAACTGACCACTGCCGCCCAGCGAACCGGTGATAAGTGCCCCCGTCCCCGTCGCGGTGGTAACCTGCACCCGGTCATTGCTGATGGCGCTGCCGCTGAGTGTGGCGCTGTCAGTCAGCGTGGTGGTCCCGCTCAGTACACCGCCCTGGCTGACATTCAGTGTGCCGCCACTGCTGACAGTGGTGTTGTCCGCCACACCGTTTGCCCGCACGCTGAACATGCTGCCGTTACCGAGATGCAGGTTACTGGCCCTGCCGGTGGCCGCATCAATACCAAAGGTACCCACAGTGTTTGTGCCGCTGACTGTTGAACCACTGTCCGCAATCAGCACACCGCCCTCATTCATCACGATATGCTGTGCCACACCGCCGGTGGCCACCGCCAGCACACCGCCATTACTGACGGTGGTGGTGTCCGCTGAACCACCGGAGAGCACATCGAGACGACCACCGTTTTCCAGCAACACGTTAGTGGCGCTGGCCGTGGCTGCATCCACATTAAAACTGCCGAAACTGTTGATACCAGAGACCGTGGCCGCCGTACTGGTCACCAGTGCACCACCGGTATTCAGGGTGACGTTGCTGGCGGTGCCGCCTGCGGCCACGCTGAGTTTACCGTCACGGTTCACCGTGGTGGCGTCGGCGGTCCCGGACCGCTGAACCACCTGCCAGCCACCGCCATTCACCGTCGTCCCGGTGGCCAGGGCTCCGGCGTGGACATACTGATTACCGCCGTCCAGCGTGGTGTTCTGTGCCTGACCGTGCACGCTCTGGTCGCCACCGGCCTGAATGGTGGTACCGGTCGATGAGCCCCCCGTCGCCACAATCTGCCGTCCGCCTGCATTAATCAGCGTGTCCGTTGCAATGCCGCTGACAAACATCCCGTCGCTGTTCTCCGCATCCGGACCGCCTTCCCCCCCAGTATTGACCACCGTGCCGCTGGCCTGCGCACCGCTTTTCACCAGCTGATACCCCCCGGCACTGACGACGGTACCGGTGGTACTGCCACCGCTCTGTACCCACTGTTCACCGCCGTTCAGTAGGCTGTCCGTTGCCTGACCGTGCACACTCTGACCGCCACCGGCATTAATCGTCGTATGGGTGGCGGAGCCACCGGACAGGACTGCCTGCAGGCCGTTGCGGTTCACCGTGGTGTTGTCTGCCACACCACCGGACTGTACAAACTGCCCGCCGGTGTTGGCATCATCATTGTCACCGTATTCCTGGCCTGTATTCACCACCGTGCCGGTGGCGCTGCCCCAGACCTCCTGGGTGTCGTGGTTGCTGATAACCGCGCCGTCCACCGTCTGTCCGGCGGAAACCGTGGTATTACCGGCAGCCAGCGCGGCAGTGCTCATCAGCCCGGCCACGGCAATGGCCAGTACGGTGCGGCTGCGTTTACCCCGGGCTGTGGCCAGCTCAGAGACCACCACAAATGCACCCGGAACATCATTCCATACCAGCCGGTAGCTGGTGTTCAGGTTTCGTTTCACTGGAGTAACCTTATTGAGTTTTAGATAAAAAAAAGGCCTGCGCCCGCAGGTGCGGGGCAGACCGGTAAGAAACAGCTACGGGGAAGAGAGAACATCCAGGGACTGCCGGATACAGCGAAAATGCGGCAGGGCCCGAACGAAGCCGGGGTTTTCCGACAGCCGGTACAGCTGTTCATTCCATCTGAACGTTTCGGCAGTCGGCTGCACGACCTGAATGTCATCGAGCCTGAACACCGCGGGCTGTCCGTTGTGTTCCGCCACCAGATACCAGGCCCCCTCCTGTGCCACCAGCCGGTAAGGCGACAGGTACTCCGTGCGCTGGCCTTCCGTCTGCAGCCCGACCTGCTGGCGTGCCGTTATGGCTTTAATCAGACGGTAAAAGGACAATGCCAGTGCCGGTGAACTGCCGGAAGGCACCGGCCAGACCAGACAGGGTGAGGCCTCGCTTTCCAGCAGGGTACTGACCAGACGCCGGTCCAGCCCGGGGAACAGGTCCGCCAGACCGGAACGGTGGACAAACATCAGAATGTCCAGCTCGCGCTGTGTACCACCGGAACGCAGACGGCAGATACCGTTGTGGTATTCCAGGTCCATGTACATCAGCCGCTCGCGGAAATCCCGGCGCAGGGTGCGGGGAGAAACGGCAAACTCAGCGGCCAGCTTTTGCACGCTCAGGGTCTCCCCCGCCAGCAGACGGCTGATAATGATGGAGAGCCGGACAGCCAGCCGGTCATGGCGGCGTTCTGTCTGAACCATTGGATACACTCCGTGGCAGTTAACTGACTGAAATGAATGTGATTACTTTAAAGAGGGGGCCGGACAGGGTATGGACACACCGGGAATTATTTTTTCAGAAAAAGGAAGTGAGTCAGGACGCGGGCTGGCCACGCACAGGGACATTTTCAGGCCCCCGGGCGGGCCCCTGACGGACAGGAGATGTCTGTTTATAACATTCCGGTAACAGACTGAATTTGACCGGGATTTCTCCCTAACCTAAACTTCACCGGCAGGAGCCGCTGTCAGCCCAGCTTTTCCAGCAGTGTTTCCGCCATTACCCACAGTGCCCGGTTGAGCTTCACGTCACCGTCGATGCCCTTCACGGCCCGGGTGTGCATGCGGTTCCCTTTTGCGTTGCGTCCGTATAACCCGCCCTTAATCAGGTTCTCCTGCACCCGCTGGTAAGTGGTCCACAGGTCGCTGCTTTCATCCTGCCAGCGGCGGGGGGACAGCACCTGCGCTTCGGTCACCGGCTGGTGGTCTTCACCAAACCGGTAGGTGATGGCCGCCCGGGCCAGGGCTTCCTGTGCCGGAGGCGGCAGCAACAGCGACTGCATCGCCTCGCGTTTCTCTTCCACCCGGTCAAAGATACCCAGCACCTCATACGCCCCTTCAATCACTTTGCCCACCACATCTCCCTTGTGCGGGACTCGAACCTCCCCGAATGACTCACCGCAGATAAGGCCGTTCTGACAGACAGCGCGGAACAGCCCCGGCAGCATCTGATACGAGCTGGAGCCGTCATGGCTGTTGAGCAGGATAATTTCCGGCACCTGATGGCCGGTGATGTGCCCTTCACGGCGAAGGCGCAGCATATGTTTTGTGTGTTCACGTTTACCCTCATCCCGCACTCGCGCCTGGCAGGCAAAGAACGGACGAAAACCTTCCTGCTGCAGGTTATCCAGCAGGGTGATGGTCGGGATGTATGTGTAACGGTCACTGCGTGAAGCGTGTTTGTCTTCGCTGAACACACTCGGTACCGTGCGGAGCAGCTCTTCCCGGGTTAGCGGGCGGTCACGGCGGATAAGGTGTGTTGCGCCAAAGCGCGAGGCCAGACGGGTCATGATGAACTCCTTGAAATAGCGTGAAAATAAAAAAGCCCCGTCGCGGTGGCGACAGGGCTCAGGGAGAAGTAGCGGATTAACGGCTCAGAAGAAAAAATCCCACACGGCGCGGGCAACGGACACGACCGCATCGCGGACACAGCGTATCAGTGTGCTGACAGGGGCAGGAATAAAGGGGCCTTCGGCCACCGTGTCCAGTGAGCGTCCCACTGCCTCACCGAATCCGTACCGGGCCCGGGACTTTACCTGCTCAGTGCGAACCTCCTCACGCAACTGTGTGGACACCGGACTGCCCGCCTGTGCCGGTAAATGTTTCATCATGGCTTCGGCCATCGCGGTCAGCCCCCATCCGGCCCGGGCGGAGATGGCCACCACCGGTGCAGTGGGGGAAAACAGGTTACCGATATCGATAAGCCGGCTCTGGATATTGAGGTACTGCATCGCGGACGGACTGCCCGTGAGCGCATCCCATTCATGGCAGGGTTCAATTTTATCGGCCTGGTTCACCACAAACAGCACCTTGTGCCGGTGTGCTTCGCCAATCACCTGCCGGTAGAATTGCTCATCAATGGAGAGTGCCCGGTCATCGGCTTTTATCACCCAGAGGACCAGGTCCAGCCGGGGGAGCCATTCCTGATAGAGCGCCCGGTATTCCCGGTCACGGGCGAGACTTTCCCCGACACCGGGTAAATCCACCAGCGTCAGGCTGTGCCGTCCGACTGAAATCCTGAGCCGTAACGGTTCACGGGTACAGGCCGAGACATCGCTGACCGCCGACACTTCCCCCTTAAAGAGGGCATTACACAGCGACGATTTCCCCGCACCGGTTTTACCGATGATGCCAATAACGGGTTCGTAATCGGTGAGCTTGCGGATGTGGCTCAGGATATGTCTGCGTATGGTGTCAGGAAGAACAGACAGGGAATGTTCAATAACGGTAAAGCCATTGTTCTCTTGCATGATTGTTTCCTTGATGGGAAAAGAAAACGGGCTCTGATGAGCCAGCGTTCAGGAATAGTCATGCTGATAAAATCTGTCTGAAATTATTTGGAGTGATGGCGTTTTTTATTATTCCATGCAAACTGTATTGCATGCTCAATTACACGGGCATTTGAGATACCCTCAGATATGGCAATATCTCTCATTTTGTCATAAAACTCTTCTGCTATATGTACATTAAGCTGTTTGGCTTTGGATGAATTTTTCTTCACCCTCGCCTTTTGGGTACTGAAAGCACTTTTGAACTTATTGGCAAAAGCGAACTCAATCACACCATCACGATTATTTCTCTCACACCAGATAAAATAAGATGCATAACAATACGCGAGTTTTTCTTCGATACTGGAACCACATTGATAGTTCGCAAGTGTAATATTATTATCTTTCAGATAGTCGTTCAGCCAGTCAATACTTACACCTGATGAACTGTTGACACCTCGAAAAATGTCCCGGCATTCCAGATTACGTTCCCATTCATTATTTAGATCGCGCAAATATTCTCTTGGGGTTAGTATGCCGCCCTGATTACGGATTTTGTCCTTTATGTAATTAACCCGTAGATTATGATTCGGAGGGGTATCATTTTTCTTCGTTCCGAGCTCATCGAGCAAGCTATTACCGGAATAGATGAGGGCACTCAGAGAATTTATATCATCAGCATGGTCCAGTTTGCACATCAGCCAAAAGCTTGCCCGAGGATCATCCATAAACCAATTAAGTTCGTTCTCTGTAGGGGTCCTTTGTCTGTACCGTTCCAGGGTCTGAGTAAAAAAGGTATTAATCTCTTCAGCAGGAAGCCGTTTCCTAATTAAAAAATCTCTGGCCTTGCTTTGATAGCGGTGAATATTACTTTCAGTTGCTTCCGGAGGGAAAGTAATCCCCTTAGTGGCAAGAGCGTTAGACAAAAAAAGAACAGCATCCCTATCCTCAATAAGTTTTACCATGACTTGCCCCTATGAATCACTACGTGATTTTATGTACATAAAGGCAGAGCTAACCACAAAAGTCAACGACTTTTCATGTGAATATATGTACAGGATAAAGGTGATTTTACTTTCTAAGCCCATAGCAGGCATGCCTGCTATGTACCCTTTTCTCTGAAACAACGAAAGCAGAACCTTGCCCCCTGACGCAAAGGCGGGGGCACTACACAGTTGCTCAGTTTTACCTAGGTGCACTTGTGTAGCGATTTGCGAACTTGCCATTTAACTTCAGAGCAATATTACAGTTTTTATACCGTTATAACCTGCATGAGCTCTGCCTTTCATTAAAAAAAGCTGTATGTTTTGTATTATATACCTCTCATATGTATCTCTTTTTAAATCTTTACAGCTCCATCACCTAACTTCTTACTTAAGCAATGTGAATAAAAACAGATGTACCTCTTGTTATGGAATATACAACCATGACAGTATCAGAGGCGATAACATGTTTAGTTCATTAAGTCTTAATTATGCTCATGCACCCTTTAATAAACACTATATTCATCGAATAACGCAAGTCGTAGCCAAATCACTGAGTAATTATCCAAGGACGACTGTGGTGATGCTAATTTTACGACTGCCGGAGTACAGAGATAATGGAGATTCGATTTCCACACTGGTGAATCTCGATGACGGGCTAATGTCGCGATTCACCAACTCCATAAGACAAAAAATAATAGCTCAAACCAGGCGCAAAGAAAAAAATGGGATCAGAGTACATCCCACGACATTGCGTTACCTTTGGGTCAGGGAAGTTTGCATAAACGGTAAAAAACATTACCACGCTGCTTTACTGGTAAATACTCAGAGATTTCACTCTCTGGGGGGATTTAATCAGAAAGCCGGTAATCTCGGCTCATTTATTGAAGAGGCGTGGCTAAGTGCCTTGGATTTAGTGGGGTATCCAGAATATCGTACGTTAGTGCATTTCCCTAAAAGCCCACTCTATTATCTTGATGCAAAAGCACCTGATTTCCATGAGCAATTCCAGAGTTTAATGTTTCGCCTTAGTTATTTTGCGAAAGAGCACAGTAAATGTTACAGCAAAGAGGAAAGATCATTTGGTTGCAGCCAGTACTAACACCGTACTCCCCTCTTATTCACAGCACCACCAGTAGCTATGGCTGGCCAGCATAACCAAAGAGCCGCCTTCTTCTTTCCACTCACTGGCAGTTTACGGAATTCACCGGTAAAAGCGGTGTACTTCGGCTGCCTGTAATCCAGAATTTAAGGTATTCGACAATGATAACGACACCCTTACTCAACCATTATCAGGCTTGGCTTGACGACTTTACCCGGGCGAATCTTACCCATGGCTTGTGTCAGCCGGAGATAAAGCACTGGCATAAACTGGCGATGACAACCTGCAGGCTGCTTAATGGTCTTGCGTCATCTCTGGTCATCATTCCCCACTTTCTGCTAAGTGTGACGCAAACACACATTACGGATAACCCAACTGAGCGGACTCAAATTACAAAATACGCCGATTACCCCCTCCTTCCCGGGGTATTACTCAGTGAATGTGCCCGTCTGGGATTGCTAAGTCTGGCTAAACAACTGAAATCTGCATTCTGGCTAAATACTGCTTTCGGTATGCGGGAGTCCCTTACCCTGTTGTGCTGGTGCGAACTGGCAAAGAACAGCGATGCCTCTGGATGGTGTATTCCCTGTCTGCGATCTGAGGGGTTGCGACAGTGGATCAGCGACAGCCAGGAAAAACATCCTGGGCTAAGCAGGCTAACAGGTGCGTATCTCCACGCCATTAAACCGTACTGAGGGGGCACCATGTCAGTTTCAAAATGTTATATGGCGCTGGATGAAAAAGGCGCGATAGTCGCCGCCCGGGAGGTCCATTCCACCATGAACCAACACTGGTCGTGTCACCACTGCAAGTGCCCACTGATATTTCGTTTACCCACCAGAACCTCACCGCCGTGGTTCGAGCACGACCTCACTCGCGGAGATCCAGTCAGTTTCCTGCACAGCCCTTACCTGGCCCCGGAATCAGGCCATACCGACAGAGTGGCAAGATTTAAAAGGCTGTTGAATCAGTTACCAGCAGTAGATACGACAACCCACTGGCATTGCACGATGTGCGTGCGGCACTACGAAGGAACGAAATTCTGCTCTTTATGTAAAACAGGCATCTACAGCAAAGAGACGAGATGAAAACAAACAGGGCCAGCCCGCATACAGGCTGGCCTAAATTCAAATCCTGTAACAGCCATTCCCGGATGGGCCTGGCTGCAGAGAAGACCCTCTTACATTTTTTACATGACGACCCGTTGCTATGCCGGAGAGGACAGCAACAACCATCAACACAGCTCCGGTTTCCATAATGCAACCGGAGACATTCATGATGACGACCAAACCAACCTTGCTCGAAGACCAATTTGTCGATATGGCTTTCATCACCCGCCTGACAGGATTAACGGATAAATGGTTTTATAAGCTCATCAAGGACGGGGAGTTTCCGAAACCCATTAAACTGGGACGTAGTTCCCGCTGGCTGCAAAGTGAAGTGGAAGCCTGGTTGCAGGAACGTATTGCACAATCACGTCCTTAATAACGCCACCAGTTTTTACCTCACCCCAGCCATTGGTCCACGCAGCTTGGCTGAATTACTCACGCTCTAGAGATAACTTCCACAGTGAACGTTACTGCATGAATTGGCATACAGAATTGTACAATGCAGAAATCAGCGATATAAGCCGCCACGGTTTATGCCGACAGGTGAAAACACATTAACGCGACGAGGTGAAAAGAGTTAATGTCGGCTTCAGATCTTAACTCCTTCCGGTGAATGAACCCGCGAATTAAAGCAAGTTATCCAGAATTGTTTTGCCCGTTTCTATCAGCCTCCAATCGTCAGGCCCAAAACGCTTCCTTTCACAGTTCAGCTCAGCTTACCAAGCTTGCCGGTTAATGCCGTTGAGCTGACAACCCGATTTGCCGGGGAGCCATAGGAAAACGATAAGGATTTGATAAACATTGCCGATAATTTCTAGATAAGATGAATCCGATGATTCCGTCATTCTCACGAAGATGCTACAGCTTTGAATGCCAAACAATGCGTCAGGCCAGTTAGCGCTAAACAACAATGATTACAGCCGGGACGCTCTGCAACGTCCAACTATGTAAAGGAGAATACATGGCAAGCATTGTTTCAGAGTACCACCGATTTCTCGCCTATCTCTCGCAGCAGGACGTACCTGACGATGTGCGGCGACTTGCGCATCTGATTCTCAATCACCTTCAACTTCTCGCTGAAGTCGGCGCTACTCGTCGGGGGCGCTCAGTGCGTCTGGCCCCCCTCGCCGTAAGGCATCTAGTTGAAATGCCCGTCGCTTACGAAGGCAATGCTATTGCTCCAGAAGCAGGTATTGGTCTGGGCCGATTGTACCAGCTTGAGGTTGGTCCATTCCGAGGGTTCATGCGGCAAGAGATATTTGACCTTTCCCATGATATCACGCTCATTTATGGCGCAAACGGCACCGGTAAAAGCAGCTTCTTTGAAGCTCTCGAATTGACAATGCTGGGCAGTATCAGTGAAGCGCAGTTAAAGCGGGTGGACCAACGGCTTTATTGCAACAACGCTCGTCTTAGGCACCATAATGCGCCAGTACTCCTTGCTGGTGAGGCTCAGGCCCCAAGGCCCGTCCAGCCGGATGAATCAGAGTATCGTTTTTGCTTCATAGAGAAGAACCGGCTTGATGACTTTGCCCGCATTGCTGCAAGAACTCCTAGCGATCAGCGACAGCTCATCGCAACGTTGTTTGGTGTCGATCAGTTCAGTGAATTTGTTCGTGGTTTTAACCCATCACTCGATCAGGACCTGATGCTTTCCGGACCAATGGCAGCTCAGTTGGTCGAACGGAGACAGCAGGTAGCCACGTCAGAGCAGGTGATTGCAGCGCATCCACAGAAAATCACCTCGATTGAATTGCAGGAAAATGCGCTCGCGCAGCGCATATCCCCCGAAGCGACCTATCAGGCTTGTGTTGAATGGCTGGAAGGTACACCACTTCAGCAGGGACGTCTTCCATATATTCAGTCTCAACTGGATGCCGTCCCACCACTGGTTTATGGGATTACGCAAACCCGACTGGAAGCGCTTCTCGCTGAAGCATATCGGCTGCATCAGAGTTGGCAAGAGACCTCAAGAGAACTGGCAACACGCGCGACCGAGGTATCTTATGCAAAACTGTATGAAGCAGTGCAGGCCTTGGCGGTCGGAGCAACCACCTGCCCTGCGTGCGGTACAAAGCTTGATGCAGTAACGGAGGATCCTTTTGTACGAGCGCGTACGGGACTTGAAGCCCTGGCACAGCTGGCACAGATCCAGCAGCGGGAGCAAACATTACGAGCAGAGCTGAGCGAGTCTGTCCGGCTTCTGTTGGAGGAAATGCGTCGCACTGTAACGGCAGCAATGGCCGCATGCCCTGAAACTCTTCAGGCTGCAGCACTGCCGGTATTCCCCCAAACATCAGCTGGAACGTGGCTTGAAAACTGGGTTGCAGGAGATAAACAGCCCTGGAACACTCTCCTGCGCATTGCCAAAGAAATTGAGCATATAGATACACAGTCTCTCGCAGTACATAGTCAACGTGGTGCGCTGGCCGAGGAGCGGGACCGTCTGATTCAGTATCGATTTGAAATTGAAAGACTACGTACGCAGCGCACAGCCGCCAACGTTGAACTAGCGGCAGCTCAAACTAATTTGACTCAGTTCAATGACAATAATCGAGACCTGCTCCAGGCCATTGCTGTAGAAGAAACAGTCATACAGTTAAATCAAAGAATTAAAGTGGCTTACGACGGATTCCTACCGGAAATCCAAAAATACATGGCCGCACTGCCTGGCGTATTGCTTCAGGGATTGGGTGGACAAGCTCGAGATCTGTATAACGCATTCAACCGAAGCGATGCACCTGGCGATCAGCTACACGCACTTCATCTGCCAGTTGCTGAAAATGGCAAAATTGAAGTCGAATTCGCTGATGAACCAGGTATTCGTTACGACGCGTTGATTATTTTCAGTGAAGGGCACATCAAGTGTCTTGGTCTGGCAATTCTGTTGGCCAAAAATATTGTCCAGGGATGCCCGGTTGTTATCTTTGACGATGTGGTTAACGCGATTGATGATGAGCATCGAGACGGTATATGGCGTACCTTCTTTGAGGATGGGCTACTGGACGACAAACAGGTAATCTTGACTTCCCACGCCGAAGAATTCCTGATCCGAATTCAACAGGAGTTAGGTGCAGCAAGGGCAGGAGCCATCAAGCGCTACAAATTCCTACCACACGATGGCGAACACGAACTGCGGGTAGACAGCAATCCACCGGTTAAGAATTACGTTCTACTTGCGCAACAGGCTCTTGATGGGGATGAAAAGCGTGAAGCTCTTCGTCAGTCACGTCCTGCCTTAGAAAGCCTGACAGACAGCCTCTGGTCATGGATGGGCAGACGTGGTGACGGACGCATTGATATCAAACTCAGCGGACCACGCTCGCCTTGGGAGTTAAATAATAAATGCTCTAAATTGAAATCGGCCGTCAATCGCATTGCAGGGCAGCATCCCGGGGCCCCAGCTGCAGTTGCTGCATTAGAAAGATTACTCGGAGTCAATGGTTCCAGCATTGAATGGGGATATCTGAACAGCGGCGTGCACGATTCACAGCGGGATCACGAGTTCGACCGCGCCACAGTGAGAACAATCGTGGAGTCAATTGTGTCACTTGATGCGGCTCTTAGCGCCATGAGAAACCGGTAAGTGACACAGACATTGGCGTCACACGAGTGGTTGTCGCTATCAACACCCTCTAAACACACCTTTACCTACGGCAGGTTAGTGCCAGATGCGGACGCTACCGCTTCAGCACCTAGTTAATTAGCGAGACTGATTATTATGTAGCCGCTCTAGCCATCGTCTCCCTGCCTCTCAGGTATTAAATCGTTGAAGGAAATAGTATTACTCTTAGGTTTCTCTTCAGTTGGAAGTTCAGCTACTTTTAATTTGAGCGGCATGGGGCAGACGACACCACTAAAAATACATGTTCCTGTAGATAGCGTGGGAATCGACTCTTCAGTCAGTCTGTCTATATATGATACCGATTTTTCAATTGCGTAGAGATCATTCTGATTAATAAGGCGATGAATAAAATAATTGTGTGCTTGGGATATGATTGTCGACGATATATCATTAGGGCGTTGGCTGGAAATTGTGATGAAAACTCCAAATTTCCTCCCCTCCTTTATGATTTCCTCAAAGGTTTCCAGACGATAATCTTTCCAACTTTCCGTTTCTCGAAAAGAAGTATTAGACAAAATATTGTGGGCTTCATCTATAATTATGTGCAGTGTGGATGTCTCGGTAGACATTTTCTTCATGTTGTAAGCCCACTTGGCTATTAAAAGAGGAAGCGTTTTTTTCATGGTTATATTAACCATATTTAGATTCAAAACCGTGAAGTTATATTCACCCCAAAAATCAAACCGTCCTGATGTGTCAAATATCTTAGCTATATCTTTACGGTTAGCACTCATTCTATTTATAACTGGTGAAATATGTTCAGGGTTAGACTTGTTGGAAAAGCATTCCTGAATTAACTGTAAATACATAAAATCCAACAAATCTTCAATCATGTCTGTTTTAAATAAAAAATTGCTAGCGAGACTGAATAGATAGGAACGTTCAGTATCAGCCTCAGCATTGAAAATGATACCACCCCTCAATTTCCATTTATATGCAGTTGAATGATACTCAAGATCAGATATAAGTTCTGGGTCATCGTTGAAAATTGGACTGAAAAATTGATTTATAGCATCGCATTTGGGCTTATCGCCACTAAAGAGATTCTGCCTAACTCTTTTCCTCAGGATATTACGCATAAACTCAAGAGGATTGTCAGCGGTCATCACCTTCTTGCGAAATTCAAGCACTCGCTTCAGAAATGGTTTCTGTGTTTTGTCTGTTGCATCGGTTAGAACGGAGAGCATATCATGCTCAAGTAGAACCTCTCTGGGTAGAGGAAGTTTGTCACCACCTGCATGATGCGTATTGAGATTATAAACCGTCTTCTCGTTAGTAATACAGTGTGGGGCAGTATATTCTCCATTAAAGTCGAATAGAATAAATTTACATTTTTCTCTAAAATGGTTACCGAGAATATGTTTAACTTGGGCAGTACCTGCTTTGTATAGCGCGGCTAGGGTGTTTGATTTTCCGCTACCAGTATTACCGAAAATTGCAATGTGAGAATTAATAAGGCCATTGATTGGTAGTGCAATTTCAATATTTTCAAGATCTGTACGAGTAAACCTCATTACAGTTTCGTCTGCATCAGCTATCTGGTGCACCGTATGTATGATCTCTTCAGTCACCACAAAAGCTTCATTACCGATGAGAGGTAGTTCACGCGAACCACCAATGAAGCAACCAGTACGATTAATGTAACCTGTCAGAGTCGAGGTCAGGTATCGCCGATATCGCCAAGCATCACTGCCGCTCCCACCGAGATGTTTTTCCTCAATGATTCGTTCCGCTTCAACCTTGCCGATCAGGCTCATGAAACCTTTTTTTATTTCAATAAAGCTACCCACTGATACATTTCTTAGAACTTTCCCATGATAAAATAAATCGCTGAGATTTTTATTTTTATCTACCAAAATGGTCACAGCACGTCCAGAAACCTCGCAGACTTCGCCTATACGGAGCACCGCTTCCTCTTCAGTAAAATGCCTGCTCATCTCGAGCCTCCCAGATAGCACGTGATAATGTTATTCATTACCGAGAAATCAACATTTCCTCCCGGGCGATAAATAATCTCTACGTTTGAGTAATCTCGAAATCTCTCCATAAACCCACTAACACTGGCCTCATCGTAAGCAAAGATCAGTAGTTTCAGGGTGGCGTTGCGCAAGGCTTTTTTAGTTATTGTTTCAAGGTGCTCATCAGCAAACGAGAACCCAAAGACAATTAGTAGGGTTGCTTCTTTATCAAGCTCATTGGAATAGGTTCTCAGTAAATCATAATAAACGTTTTGTAGTAGAGTCTCTTTAAACTTTTCCTTGCGTGGAAGAATAAGTGTATGAGCAAGTACCCATCCTTTCATCTCGGCTGGGGTGGAAAAGTTAAGCGGCTTAATATCTGCAATACGATAAATAATCTTTCCTTTAGAATGCTTCCAAGAAAGTGACCCATGAAGTTTTATAAGGTTAACAGTAGGGAGTTCAACTTTATAATTATACAGGTTCCCAGTTGCACTTACCGAGTGGTTAAAGCTGCCCGCATCAAATTCCTCATCTCCCCAGATATTTGATCTCCTATTAAAACCATCATTAAAAAGAATGTTATTATTACGAGTGGCAGCTTCTTCAATGAACAAATCATAATTAGTTGTAAAAACGTTAATACGCCTCGGAAGTAGGCCAGTCCGGCGTCGAGTCAGTATCTTTTCCAGTGAAGACATAAATGCATCATAATTCTTACGGGTACATTCTAAATTGGTGATCACCTGAGGTGGGAAGGGGGCGCCGTGGCCGCGCTGCAGCATACATTCATGAGGAAGCCAAACAGCTGACAAAAAGTCAGTGCCCATCCTGAAGTATTCCTCTTCTTGCTCATCATTAATTAGCTGCTGAAGGTCCGTTTCGATTGTCCCCAGTACTTTAATCGCAGGGAGGGATGCACCAGAACCGATGAGAAAGTTAATGTTAGCTGACTGAAATACCCGCTCAAAGTAGTCTCGGTCACTATCGTTACCGTAGTATACGCGCTTAACTGCCATCTTATCCTTCCATAAAACATTGGATTTATCTGCAAGTTATTTAATCTTAGCGCCGAGCTCAATACTTTGACATCACTTCTTCTGGCGATTGTTATGATCCCTTCATGATCAAAAGTACAATCGGGGAGAAGAGCCTTTATGCCACAAGCTTTCTAACTACCCTCAAAAATAGGTGTTAAAAGTGCGCCAACAAAGTTGCAACGTCCGCCCCTCGCTCAGGCTGTGTGAAAACTCCTGATCACTTTTTGGTCTAAGCGATGGTTTCATATGATCAACCATTCTTGATAAACCCATGCGACGGAATGATTTTTTCATTAAAATTATAAACATACAAATGAATACTGCGGATACCGACATGGTCCATCACATTCAAGGACAAGGCAGGCATCAGGTGACATTGCTCCCTGATACACTGGATGATTTTGTCACTGAAGATAACCCCGTCAGAGTGGTTGATATATTTGTAGATGGATTAAAGCTTGATTCTCTTGGTTTCAGAAGAGTTGATGCAAAGCGAACTGGACGGCCTGGATATCACCCTGCCACCCTACTGAAGTTGTACATTTACGGATATCTCAACCGAATTCAGTCCTCCCGTAGACTGGAAAAAGAGGCCCATCGGAACGTTGAACTGATGTGGTTACTTGAACGATTAACGCCTGACTTTAAAACCATTGCAGACTTCAGAAAAGATAACGGTGAAGGTATCAGGAATGCCTGTCGGGCCTTTATTGGCCTGTGCCGGCAAATGCAAATGTTCACTGATGTCGTTGTTGCCATTGACGGCAGCAAATTCAAAGCAGTAAACAGCAAACCCAACAACTTCACATCCCAGAAAGCCAATGACCATATTGAGCGCGTTGAGCAAAGTATTACTTATTATTTAAACAAGCTGGATGAAGCCGACAAGAATACTGAGCCCGATGCAAACACAAAGTTAACAGCCACTAAACTGGCCTGGCTAAAAAAGCGCTTACGTGAGCTTCAGGAAATTCAACAAGCAGTCGCACAACAGCCAGATAAACAACTCTCTTTAACCGACCCTGACTCCCGGTTGATGAAAACAAATAATATGAACCGGCAAGTTTGCTACAACGTTCAGACAGCTGTGGATACGAAGAACCATTTGATTGTTGCGCATGAAGTCACCAACACAACAGATAATGGACAACTTGGTTCAATGGCAACACTGGCTCAGAAAGCTGTTGGCCGGAAAGACATAACAGTACTGGCCGACAAAGGGTATTACAGTCGCAGCGATATTAAAACAGTTCTGGATAGCGGAGCAGTGGCTTTGGTGCCAAAGGGAGATACCTCTGGTGCTGAACGTAAGGGGCTCTATAACCGCTCAATGTTCAGATATAACAGGGAAAAAGATGTTTATGTATGCCCAATGGGCAATGAGCTTCAGAATCGATTTACCTCAACAGAGGACGGACTGGAGCAACAGTTGTACTTTAACAATATTGCCTGTCGCGATTGCAGCCAGCGCTCCAGATGCACTACATCAAAACGCGATCCAAGGCGTATACGGCGTTGGGTTCATGAAGCTGAAATGGAAGAAATGCATGCGAGGCTTGAGTCATTTCCTCAGGCGGTAGTCATGCGAAAGCAAACGGTAGAACATCCGTTTGGGACAATTAAAATGTGGATGGGTGCAACGCACTTCCTGATGCGGAAATTTAAAAACGTCAGTACGGAAATCAGTCTACATATATTGGCTTATAACCTGAAAAGGATGCTATCGATATGGGGTACTTCAGGATTGATAATTCAGCTGCAGGAACAATACGGCTAACGGTTCCAGCCGTTTTATCCTCCAGTAACAACAGATATCAGGTTCTTCCCCGCAATAAAAACTTCTGAGTCATCCGAATAAAATCACAGATTACCTCGTCAACTTAAACGACATTCTTAAAACACAGATGAGAAATATTGTTTGGCTAATTGAAGCTATGAGTTTTCACACAGCCTGCGCTCAGAGCAGACGTTCCTTGTATCTGGCTATGTTGATCTTTGGGCAAGAGGTCATCACGCTGAGCTTATCAACCGGTGATGAGCCTCAGCTAACTGAATGGCCCTTTAATGTTTTTTCTCAATCAAAAGATATGGATGAGACCAGTCAGTTACTTCTTCGTATGAAACAAACCCATCGTGCTCCAGTGCACATACCCCCTTGTGGCTGATGACGTAATCGTATACAGCCCGGCTTTCCAGGCCCTGTAACATGTGCGACAACAACTTCCGGCGCATCACATCCGACTTCCAGCGTTTACGTGATGCAATATCTTTGTAGGTGATATTGAAGGGCTGGCCTACCGCATTGGTAACACATTTACCGTAACGATTGGTTTTAGCTGTGCCTTCATAATGATCCAGCAATAAAGCCAAATCTAGCCTTAAAGGCTTCAGAAGGCGTTTCCAGCGTTTCAGTACTCGTTCAGCCTCTGCCTTACCTAGTTCACGATTCAACAAGCGTCTTGTGCGGGATTTAAGTGATAGGGTAACAACCCCGGCATTGAATACGCTGGAAAACCGGAATTGCTTAACCAGCTCTTCCGCAACACGCAGTACCCGGCAGATATAGCTCGTTTCCAGTACTTCAAGGCTCTTTGCTGACATACCGACAGACCACAACTCATTGCGCAGAATCTCAAGCTGGCATCCCTTGATATCATAATTGATACCACGCGCCAGACATCCCCACTTCATGTCAGACGGCAGACTCTGGAAGCCTGTACCAACCTCAAAGGATCTTCCGCCAATGTGCGCAGTTTTATAAGATTGCCTGTAAGCCACCGTTAACGGTGACTCGTTCACCAGATCCACGCCTGTATCAGCCAGTCTCGACAGGAAATTGAAAATGAATATTTTGTTCTTCGTAGTGGAATTCTCGTTATAGTAATCCAGCAGTGCATCCAGATTGATTTCAAGCGGCTCGAGATTGTTCCACACGCCCACAACTAACTCCCTGAAGGCAGCGTTAGGGATATCGCGTTTAGACTGCTCATGTTTGGCATGCTGCCCACGATCAATGGCAATCCCAATCAGTTCATCAAATGAGTAACTTTTACGCTTGGTGAAAATGTCAGTCAGATAATGGTAACGATCCTGACGGCTAAGGTATGCCTCGCGGTCGTTGCCAAACAACTTACGCAAAAAACGCTTAGAAATAGCATATTCCCGGCATGAGCGTCGAGCATTGGAATACCCGGTTAGTTTAATAATTCCCGCGCTTGCAAGTGCCTCCATTGCACGCTCATTGGTCGGCCCACTTTTCTTGAATACTCCAGGGAGTTTCGCCCTACCCAGCTCAAAGGTTACTGGCACAGAATAAGACCATTTTTTATTGGCCTTAATCTTTGCTTTTTTCCTGTTCTTGCGACAACAGGTAGCAACACAAATAACGTGCTGGAGAAATACTGCAATATTACGATAAAAAGGGCGCCGTAGACTTGGCACACCATTATAAGGAATACTGAAAACAACTTCTTTGAAATAATCCAGCGTTGAATCTGTGACAAGAATATTGTTGTACGTAATGTATGGTTTCATAATTCACCTGTATATAGAGATCAAAGCCCCATGCCCTGACCCCATTTATTTACAGCTGAATTACTCAAAAAAACCTTACGTGAACCCAACAAGGTTCAGATGGTTATTAGATGATAATATATTGGAGGCTGGAGCCTCATGATAGCTGATACTGGATAATGGCTATAGTATGTAATGACATATATATAATAATACAGCAACAGACCGTATATATAGCCCTGCAGATGCAGCTATATACCTTGCAGACGAAAATAGCGAATAAATATCAGCTCAGCCAGAATGGGATTAGCGGATATGCAAAATATTACCGGTTTATTAAACGCTGAAACTCACGGCCAGTGATATTGAACAACAGTTGGGGCGCATGTTATTTTCTGAACTTCATCGCTTTGAAAGCTTTAAATCGCTTAAAACCGGCAATCCTTATAAACCCAGGTTATGGGGAAAATGATCTCTGGCTTTCCCCTGTTATTCACGAGGTAAGGCTATTGAGCTAAACCCTGGCGGTAGTTAACAGGTCTGTCGTATCAAAATCTGGTAAATTTAGGCGGTTTAAAACCATATCTTTACAGAATTCTGGTTTCATACACCGACCATTTCGACGTCCCCCAAAAAAACGGCATCCCTGCCGCAACACTTTTATCCCTGTTTCTGACGCGATTGAAGCCACTTCAGACGAAGGTTGTATTGCCAGTACTGCGGCTGCGCAAGAATCCCAAGCTTATCCAGCACAAGCGGCAACATAGCCCAAATAGCCTCTGAGTCGAACAACTGGATACGGTAGCGTGCCATAAGTTTATCAACGCGTTTGTCAGCAGCTTTTTTCGTTGAGCTGACCTGTTTACCATTTATGCTCGCTGACGGCCTGTACTTTGCTCTGGCAACCGGATAAGGGACATACTCACGTAGTAAGCGGGCGAACTCGGATTCAAGCATCGGATTTGCCAGCGCGTCACGATCATAAAAAGCCAGCTTAGCAATCAGGTTCTCCATATTACGCAGATTGTTCAGCATCAGTTTTTGCTTGCCAGGAGACAAACGCAATTCCAGACGCAGAAACCGCCGGAACTGGTGCTCATCAAGGACAAGAACCGTTTGCTCGTACCTCTTCTGAGTACTTATCTCCGGTGCATCAACCTTTTCGTATACGGAGGCCACAATGGTCGTAGACCCCAGCCTTAACCCTTCCTGCTCTCCATGTAAGTCATAAAAATCGCCCCTCCTGACCCCAGACAACCCAATGAAATAATCATGGAGTTTCATGCCAACCACATCCAGTGCGTAGTGGATAGTTGTTACCCAGGCATTGCGCAAGCCGCAATACAGGTACTTACCTATGCGCCCCTTACGCCCCAGCCACACAAACAAATCCGTTATCCGTTGCGAAGAGTAGTGCTGGGGACTGAATTCCATTCGCTGAAATCCGCGTTGCCTATTGGTCGGGTCAAAATGGATCACCAGCAGTATGGGGTGATTACGCGTTTTACCTTTCAGTCGGATTTCCACTACCCGGCGATAGTGTCCATCGCACTCATCCTTGCCCGCAGGCCGAACTTTTATCAGATAGTCACCACCAGAGACAAGGCCAAGCAACCGCTGTTTGAGTACAAGATTTTTCTTCCAGTCATGCATGTCCGTTACCCATGCCAGTTTGTCTACACCTCCATACATAGACTGGCCTGCACCATTAACTCCCAGGGGAACTTTGTCAGTTAAAGATGTCACCCGTTCACGATTAAATTGCTGCTTCATATTCTGTTCCAATAGTTCTAGCAGCAACAGTGATCACTCATGCATATGCAGGTACTACCACTGTTACTGTTTATATGGCTGGTATATCAGGGGTGGAATGAGGCTTACAGAGCACGCGTACTGCTAAGCCCGCGTGACTGAATCCAGCTTTCAATTTCATGTAACCCCCACCCCACAGCCCGACCACCATTGCCAGTGAGCTTTTTGGATGCGGGAAATTCCCCTTTTGATATGAGCCGGTACATCGTGGCGGCGGAAATCCCGGTCAGATAAAGAACTTCTTTTTTACGGAGAATACGGTTGGTGTTCATGCTTGCGCTCCTTTGAGCTGTTTCAGGAGCGCTGCTATTTACAACCACGCAAACCGCCTCTTTTTCATGAAAACCAGACTTTTTTCGTGATAATCACGGTAAAAGGTCATTATTTCCCATTGAAAATCGTGATTATCACGCGCAGACTACATTCATCGTGATAATCACGAATTTACTGACCAGGCGAAGAGCATGCAGTAATCACTTATGCAAAATACCGATTGCGATACCGTCCTATCGTGATAATCATGGTCCTTTTGGGGAATGCTTAGCCGGTAAGTTCATTGTTCAATGTCAGGAGATGTACTCATGCCAAATGACGATATGATTTCGCAGCAACTGGAGCAGGAGAAAAAAGAAAGGGAAAGGGACCTCGACAAGAAGAGACAGCAAAAAAGGATGAAATTTGTAGTAAGAAAGTTTGGAAAGATTGTACCCATCCCTATGCTGGAGGAAACCAAAGCGCGGCTGGAGATGATCGCTGAGAAAACAGCCATAAGTCGTAAGGAAAAAAATGCGGCAGAGAAACGAAGCGCAGTCATAGCGGAACTGGTTAACCAGTATTACATAGATAATATTTTGTCCCGCGAGCATGAAAATTCGAAACTGTTATACGACGTTTATAATCAGATATGGCAAGCTAACTTTGACGGAAAACCCTCTGATAAGATAGCCAGGGAACTTAATAATGCTGGCACCCGCATACCGTATTTTGATAGCCAAAGCGGTAAAATAGTAGTTGATACAGGCATATGGAAAAAAGACGATATAGCAACACTTTCCAACTCAGCTCTCGTTATAAAAATGATTGAATCAAATGAAAAAAAGGCCAAAAGAAACGCCAGGTAGGTTTAATATTTTCAAGGTCTATAGCCAACAGATACCAGTATTGTTACCAGCACTTAATCTGCCTGCTGGCGCTGTTTTTTACTCTCTCGATACGGCAGTCATAACGAGTAGTCGTGGATATGTCGCCATGCCCTGCCAGCTGGCGTACCGTGTTGATATCCACGCCCTGCTCTAGCAAGCGCGTAATGAAGGTCCTGCGCATGTCGTGCGGAGTAAAACGCGCTATGCCTGCGTCATGCTGTAACTGCTCCAGAATGCCGGTTAAACCGGTCGTTGTCAGAGGCTGGCTGGCAACCCTGCCGTTGCGCTGAATGCGGTTAAACAATGCATCCCCGGCCTCTTTCGCGCCACTGGCTTTAATCCATGCGCGGATGGCTTTATCTACCGCTGCCGCAACGTGTATCTCCCGATATTTACGCCCCTTCCCCTGCCTCACTCTAAGAATGCAATTGTCATAGTCCCGGTGCTCAAGGCTGACCAGTTCCCCGGCCCGCAAACCCGCACCGCAAAGGGTCATTACAATGGCGACATCACGACAGCAACGGATACGTTGCGGATGCCGTTTAGCGGCCTCAACGAGTGCACGAACCTCCTCCCGGCTGAGTGCCCTTCCCTTGCGCTGGTTATCGCCATTAACGCGCTTAACTGCCCGGATACGGGCAAGGGTCTCCGCCTCCAGGCAATTGAGGTTAAAGGCCGTCTGCGCTATGCCCCGGAGTGCTGACAGTGCCATGTTGACCGACGACACGGCGTAACCGCCATCCAGCAGTGCCGCACGTACTTTAGCGACAGCGGCGAAGCTAAGTTGCTCCCACGGGTAACTGGCCGCATCCGCACCGCGTTTGAGTATGCTGGCACTACGGTTTAACAGGCTGGTGATACCCCGCCGTCCGGACGGGGCAAGACCGCTGATATAGGCGTCCAGCACGGTGGTTTCCACCACTGGCACGACCTGGTGCAGCGCAGCCCTGCTCATGCATTTAACCTGTTATAACATGTATTAAACCAGGCAACTGTCTGCATCACACCAGCCCTCGTTCAGCCAGTGACACCGTCTCAGCCCCGGCCACAATAAAGTGGTCCAGCAACCGCACATCCAGCATTTGCAGTAGCTCCTGCAGCCGCTTAGTTATCTGGATATCGCACTTGCTGGGTTCAGCCTCGCCGCTGGGGTGGTTATGCACAAGGATGACTGCGGCGGCGTTATGTCTGAGTACCCGCTTGATTACCTCACGGGGATGAACGCTGACCGTGTTTAACGAGCCCCTGAACAGCATTTCCCGATGCAGAAACTGGTGCTGGTTATCGAGCAGGATAATGCCAAACTCCTCATGCTCCAGCAGGGCCATTTCATACATTACGCACCGTCGTACATCATCAGGAGAGCAAAGCTGAACGCCACGCTGGTAGCACCGGCTGATAATATCGCGGGCCTGGTCGAGGATGCGGGTTTCACGCAGGGTAAACGTCGTCATGTTCAGAACTCCCGTTCGATGAAGTAAATGGCTTCGGGAAACAACTGGCGCCGGGTCGCGCCAGCACGTAAGGAGAAGGCCTTACGGGGCATGGAGGTTCGCCCGTTGCTGTCGAAAAACCAGAGCGTTTCTTCGTCCATTCTGGTGATAAGGGACCAGTGAAACTGGTCGCTGAGCATAATCAGGCGGGAGTGGTCTGTGACCGCCAGAAACCGTCTCATTTCACTGAAAACCCGCCCTTCCACAAGACCGCGACTTCCGTCGAAAGGTTTGGTGATTTGGACCGGAAACTGGCGGTGGTAGTGGCCTTTCCGGAGTACCTGTGCAATCAGCCAGTCGAGCCGGTTTTCATCTATCCCTTCGGTCAGCCATTCATGCAAAGGCCAGCGTTGCTGATAGGCCTGAAGAAGTCGGTTCATGAGTGGTTTTCGCTTCACCCGACCGTCATACAGCCAGCTCAGCATATTCACCACACAGTACGCGCCGCAAAGACAATCAAGCTCTCCCTGTACAGACGCGTGTATCCCTCTGTTAGCAGTCACAGATAATGTCTCCATCAATAATTAGCTGTCAGTGTGGCGGGATTAGCTTTCCCACATAACGGTGAGTGTGTAGATATTCAGGAAGTGGTAATGAACGAAATTTCTCTGCCAGAGTGCAAAAATGTCGCGCCCTTCCCCTGGCGGTAAATCACCGGCATAGGACAGGAAGACATAGCGCTGGCTCCAGCTGATATCGATTTCCTTTTCGAGCTCCGGGTCTGTCCCCATATATTTGAAGTCAGTGATGTAATCGAAATACCATTCATCGTTGCGGGAAATAAGCCTTATTTCGACCGGGTGAAAACCACCATTCTCAGCACTGTAATTGATATCTTTGAACAGCAATGTGACAGCACGAATATTCGGTTTAACTGGCGGCTTTTTACTGAGTTCAGCCAGTATAATATTAATGAGCTCCTGACTTACGGGCATGGACAGCCCTTCCTGACGGATAATATTCATTGTATTTCTTCCGGTAAATATAAGTTTGGATTGATGACACAAACCACTAATTAACCCTAACCCGCACTGACTTTTCAGACGATGGACGTCCTCCCGCCAGAAGGGATATAAAATGAAACGCTAAGTTGGCTATTAGTTTATGCATCAGTTACTGAATAATATGACACTATCCAGTAATGACATTTTACCAGGAATATACTTACAAAGCAAATAATTTCATACAGAAACTAATTTTGGAATATAATTCTGCCAACCCAAAAAGTTATTTCTAAAGAAGAATGACATACTGATTTACCTCCATGGCAGGTGGGCAGGGTTCCAGGGTGGTTCCTCCTGCCTGCCGTGGCGGGAAATAAAGGTAACCAATTAAAGTTATTTATTATCGGGCGGCTATCCCGGCATAGTAAATAAGCTCATTACTGGTCTTTGAATTGCTCAAGCAAGCGCTCCCGCTCTTCCTGGGGAAGTTTCATTATTTGTTCAGCCAGAAGGGATACATCCTGGTGCTGGTTGGCCAAATCTTTTGTCACCTGCTTTAAAGCCTGCTCCATCAGCAATGCACGTGATGCTGGAGACATGTTACGGAAAAGCTGAACCCACAGACTCAACTGTTTATCAGCGCCTGCAACGCTGAATGCATCATCTTTGGCCCTACTTCGTTCGTTTTCAAGCGACATCGCAGCAGCACTTATATGGTAAACCACACCTTTGCCGACATTTCGCTTACGCCGGATTTCCGGGTGGATCTCTGCCAGCTTTTCAAGGCGCATTCTTGCTCCCCTTGCAGTGCCCGGCATCCCTTCAATCCGCGTAAATTCGTCAGCCGTCAGCCAGTCTCTGGGTTCATCTGCAACCGTGGAAGGTAAGGTTTTTTTGTCCATATTAGCCTTTGCGTTACTCATCTAAATTCTCACAGATATCAATGCGTTAATTCAAAAACTATAAAAAGATAATAAAAATACTTGAAAGGTATCTTTTGTTTGCATTTAATATCTATGTACTGATTCCATGGAGTTAATACAGTGCGTAACTCAACAGCATCGCAGAAAAACCGGGGCAACGGAAGTTCCGGGAATTGGCATCGTGCCGATATTGTGGCTGCGCTGCACAAACGCGGGCTTACTCTTGCAGCCCTTTCACGCAGCCATGGACTCGCTCCCCGCACACTGAACAATGCTCTGGAGCGCCATTACCCTCGTGCGGAACGTATTATCGCAGATGCTCTGGAAACTACGCCGGAGAGCTTATGGCCGGAACGATATGCCCTTAAATCAGAGCGGCAAAGCAAGTAAGGAAGACAAGAATGGCGACGACCATTACAGAAATAACGGAATGTTTTGAGTATTTTTTCAGTTCCCTTTATCGGCGTGAATTTGTGAAAACACTGCGTCTGAATGAATGTAGCGAGCGGGAACTACTGCCATTAGTACGTTGCTATTTACTGGGTTGGTTTGCGGATAACGTCTCGCCAGAAGTCAAAAGCAGGTTACCAGGAACGGTATCCGGACATGGTTTCATTGATTTTGTCATTGACGATGTGGCCGTTGAGTTTGCAGTCCGTAAGCCAACAGCAGCTCGTTCCAATGTCTCCGCAACCGTAAACAGCACGGAAGTGAAGAAGCTAATGAAGCACGACGGCAAAGCCCTGCTTGTACTGTTTGACTTCTCTGACACGCCCTATTCAGAAGAACAGATCGAATCTTTTCGTAACTGGCCCTCCCTGGGTCGGGGGAATCACCGTAAATCAGCTTTCAACGTAGTGTATTTCTTTGTGGAAAAACGCAGGCCGCTGGCACTGGGGAAAATCACCAAAAACATTCGTATCAGCTAACAGGATATTTAATGATGAAGAGAATTGTTACTGCATTAGTACTGACAGCCTTAGCCTTCCCGACAATCGCAGCTCAATACGCTAAGCCTGGTGCAGTTTTAACGCTAAAGCCTGGGAACGGGAATGCGGAGTTCAGCATCAACGCATCAGCCAAAGATGGGTCAGGGACCTGCAACATGGAAGGTACAGCTCAACAAATAGCTGCTGGCGAGAATCAGAAACACCGTTGGGTCTGGAATGATAGTTCCAGCCAGTGTGTTGCCGTGTTCAGTGAGATGAATAATGGGAAAACCAGCGTGATGACTCGTGGTTGTGAAGGATACTGCGGGGCTTCTGCGGCGGGCTTAATGGATGGTCAATACAACAAAAAGTAACAAGACAACCACTTTTGAATTGAAGGGAAACAATGAATGAAATTGAACATACTTCTGGTGCTGGCAGCAGCGGGTTTAATGATGGGTTGCGGTGATAAGACGCCCAAATGCAACAGTGATGATGCCAAGAATCTGGTCGTCGATATAGCGCGAAAAACGATAGAGAAAGGAATGACACTTGATAAGGATGTACGTATTTCTGTAGAAAACGTCCGGACGGTAAGTCATGAATCGGGTCTTGATGTTTATCAGTGTGCTGCTGACCTTACATTCGCCAAACCAAACATGAAAGACTCATTGCCAATCACTTACCGGATACAGAAAACGGATGATGGGAAAGGACAATTTTATATAAATGTACATGGTTTATGATATTTAAACGGTAAAGATAAGTTGGATGCTTACACTTTTACATTTAAATGCTTGTAAGTAGTACTGCAGAACACTAGAGGTTCAGTATGGACAGAACCTCCCAAGCTGCGATAGTTGCTCTAGGTCAAGGTAGTGCAGAACTGGTGTTACGTCTGGTGCACTATTTGCTGGCATGGTTCTAAAAAATGTCCTGTTTGTTTCAACTGGATGTATGCATTTCCTATTCAAAACAGTGAATAAAAAGTCACGATTTGCCCTTCTATTTGTAAACCACCCACAATATCGATATTACTGATGTTTTGCTAAGCGTTTCCCCACACGATGGAGATTGGATACATGAGGGTTTCTGTTGATGAAACATTGTCAGGATAGACTCAGAATCAGATTTCAAAGAAACGTTAAATAATACATCGCTAAGTTGCCAGTATGACTTGCAGGGAATAATTGATAAATCTTCAGCCGCGATCATAAAAATGGGCTAATGAATATGTCATTTTAATGGATAATGCGCCCTGGCTTGAAATCAATCAAAAAGGTTAGCGTTAATGGCGCAATATTATACACCATAAAAAGCCGAGCGGATGAACAAAAGGCGTTACTGGTTATAGTTATTACCTGTATATGACTTCCTTTTAAGGCTGCACTTACCGTAAGTCACGCTAGCGGCGGAGCTGAGCGAGAAGACAACCTCCGCTATGGAACGTTGGTAGGTTCTTTGCTGCGAATCCCGCGCGTCAAAATTCATTGTCCGGCACTTTAACGGATGGAACTCAGAACGTAATGCCATCCTTTCGTTATATTCGCGATGCATGTAATGAGAGCATCGTACTAAGGAGAGAACGTGTATTTGAAGCACATCAGCGCACGCAACTATCGTACCTTTGGAGATAGTGTGTCTGCACCTGAACTAGACTGGGAGCTTAATCCGGGTCTCAACATCCTTGTTGGAGAAAATGATGCAGGAAAGACCTGTATAATCGATGCTATCCGTCAGGTATTGCTGACGACCAGTTATGAAAACATTCGGCTCTTCGAGCAGGATTTTCATATTCATGGTGTAACTCGTTCTAATACCCTTTGTATCGAAGCTACCTTATGCGGGCTAAGTGCCGACCAGGAAGCCTCAGTACTTGAATGGTTGACACTTGGTGAAGATGGCACCTGTTCGCTCATTCTACATCTTGAGGCGCGCTTTCATCCGCCCCAGCCCACCAAGCGTCCACGTGTTGAAACAATTGTTCGAACCGGAGTAAATGGCAGTGGCCCAGAAGTAGGTTACGCGGTAAGAGAACTGGTGCGGGCAACCTACTTAAAACCCTTACGCGACGCTGAAGCGGAGTTAAGTTCAGGTCGCCAATCACGTTTGTCACAGATTCTTAGTGCACATAACCAGATTGCTGGCCAAGAAGTAAACGACTTCGATCAAACAATGCCAGCTAACATCCCTACGAGGCTAGTCGGTTTGATGGCATTCACTCAGCATCACCTTGGCCAGCATCAAGTCATCAAAAGTGTGGAAAGGGATATCAATGACAACTACTTGAGTCAATTTGCGTTTTCCGGTGATGTAATTCAGTCTCGCATCCGTATCGCACCCAATCTAGCGCTCGCACCTATTCTGGAGAAGTTCGAGCTGTCGCTACTTCCCGGAGCACAGATAGATCCTGATAGTCGGTGTGCTCGTGGTCTTGGATACAACAATGCATTGTTTATGGCCACTGAACTAGTGCTGCTACGAGATGGCGAAGAACTTGGCCTGCTTCTCGTTGAGGAACCGGAGGCGCACCTCCATCCGCAATTGCAAGAGCGCGTGATGGATTTATTGAAAGAGCACTCTACTGATGATCAGTCGCATAAGCGGGTTCAGGTCATTATGACGACACACAGCCCATCTTTGGTATCAACTGCGCGCATTGAAGATATGACACTGGTGCACAAGGCACAGACCTTTCCCTTGGCTGTCGGTAAGACGAAACTCAAACGAACCGATTATTCTTTTCTTCGCCGTTTTATCGATGCAACTAAGGCGAACCTCTTTTTTGCACGAGGTGTAATGATGGTAGAAGGGCCTGCTGAAGCAATCTTACTACCGGCTATTGCAGAGATGTGTGGCCGCTCATTCTCGAAGCATGGTGTCTCGCTTGTTAACGTAGGAAATACAGGGCTTTACCATTACGCCCGAATTCTACAGCGGGAAGGAAGCGGCCCTGATATCCCAATTCCGGTCGTATGCCTGACAGACCGGGACATTGTACCTGACGTTGCGAAGAGCTACGTCTCAAAACCCTCCAAGGGTAAACGCTTCGATTCTGATTATGACGTCGAGGAAATAACGCAAGTAGTTCAAAGCAAGAAGGACCGTGCGGAAGGCGGAAATACGATTGTCTGCGTATCTGATCGTTGGACACTCGAATATGATCTTGCACACTATGGTTGCGCTAAGCTGATGTACCTCGCCATTTCCCTTGCCGTAAAAGCAAAGTCTCGCGATGAAAGGTTAGAAGAAAGCGAAGAAATTGAGATAATTACAGCAGAAGAAAAAAACTGGTTAGAATTGGAGGTTGCGGGTCATTCCGATGAAGCTCTCGCTGCAATTATTTATCAGCCTCTTCAAGAGAAAAAAGCTTCGAAAGCCATAGCAGCTCAGTATGCAGCTTTTCTGGTTTGTACAGGTGCGTACGGCAAAGATGACGAACTGTTCAATAAACTACCTCCGTATCTGCAAACTGCTCTATCACACCTGACGATAGATCCAAAATCCAAATTCTCAGCGAGGTCTGGGGTTGTTTCCGGAGCTACCATATCGACTGATTCAACTGCGGCGCCGGCAGCAACAACCATACAGGCAAGCTCTACCGTTCCAGCTAATGCGACTACAAACGGTATTTAGGGGACCAAAAATGAGTGCTGTCCATCTTTCACCAGACGACTTAGCCGAATTGACGACACTAGTCAGTGACCTGAACTTCGACGATGCTGAACGTCGTTCTGCCCTACTTGAAAACGGATCGCGTGATTTTAATGCAGTACCCGGTAGTGGGAAGACATCGCTGCTTGCTGCAAAACTTTTGTTGCTGGCTAGGAAATGGCCTCATGCACGAAGAGGCATATGTGTTTTAAGTCACACTAAAGTTGCTCGCGATGAGATTGCAAATCGCCTGGCAGGAACTGTTGAAGGAGCTCAGCTTCTGAGCTACCCCCATTTTATCGGTACTATCCATAGCTTCGTCAATTATTTCTTTGCAATGCCCTTACTGCGTAGTCTAGGAGTGGAAATTGAAGTCATTGATGATCAAGTGTTTGCAGACAAAGTCCGCTCTCTTTTGCAGACGAGGCAATTTTCAAGCCTTCGCTTTTATCTAGAGAAACAGATGAATGGCGAAGATATTGCCACTACGCTTTTTTATAGGACAGCAGAGCTGGAAGTGCATGCTGAAAGCGGCAGCCTGCCCGCATCTCACACCAAATCATATGAATCTTTGATGACTCTTAAAAACATGCTGACGAACCAGGGCATTTTTCGATATCGTGACATGTTTTCATTTGCTGACCTAGCGCTCCAGACCTGCCCGAGGCTTATTGATGTTGTCCATCGTCGTTTCCCAATGGTGTTTATCGATGAGATGCAAGATACCTCCTGGGATCAAGAGTCCTTATTAAATCGTATTTTCGATGGTCAATCGGTAATGCAACGTTTTGGAGATATCGATCAGAAGATTCTCTCTGATGAAGAACAAGCTGAACTACTCACATTTCCACGTGCGGGGTATGGATGTATCAGTACTAGCAAGCGGTTCGGGAAAGCAATTTCCGATGCTGTAGGGAGTGTCCGCGTCAGTGGTGGGGCCGTTGTTGGTGAAGGCGAGAATGCCCACCCCCCAGTTCTGTTGTTATACAAAACGGATAGTATTACCAAAGTGGTTGAACACTTTGGTCGAATTGTTATTGACCAATTGAGTGAAGATAACATTGGTGTGCGCGAGATTAAGGCGATGAGCGCTCGCAAAACCGGTGAGAGCGACGTTGACGCAGGCCGTCACCTTATTGATTACTGTCCAACCTATGGTGGAGATAAGCTTAGTACAGGAATACGCTCCGAAAGTTTCTGGAGTCTTGTCGGGGATAGTAAAGGGACCTTGAATGAAACATCTTTGAATTCTAGAGTTTCTGACATTCGCAGAGCGCTATTACTTGTTCTGCGGGCTGCTGGGGCATCGTTTGCGCACGAGATTCGTGATGAACGAGCGCTTCCACGAGCTGCAAAAGCCGTTACGCCCACTGGAGCATTTGATAAGTTAACAAGGCTACTTACATTGTCCGGTGAGGAACTTTGTTCGGAGGGGCAGCTTGATACAATGACAGAACTGCTCTACACGCAACTTAAGCCATATATTCCTGAAACACTAAGCCTAGAAAAATTTAAGGGGCTGAGCATTTTCGAAGATAAAGGCGAAAAAAAAATACTTAACACTTCTGTCGCGGACAAGTATGTAATTAACTTTCAGGGAAAAAGCCTTGATATTGGAATCGGTACGGTTGCAGGTATGAAGGGAGAAACTCATGCAGCATCTTTAATCCTTGAATCATATGGCGGGGTCAGCCGTAAATTCGATGTTGCACTGGGGCTACAGTATATTGCAGGGACTGCGACCAAAAGCATTTCAAAGCTGCCTAAAACTCAGCAGGTTCAAATGCGTAACCTTTACGTAGCAATGTCTCGACCGACAAAATTGTTATGTCTTGCTGCGAACGAAAGTCGAGTTTCTCAGGATCTACGTGAGGCGCTTGTATCTAAAGGATGGCATATAGAGGAAGTTATCTAAAAACTCCTGACTGAATGAGCAATGTTTTGTCATAATCTGTTCAATGCCCACGCAGTGTGGCCATATACCAAACAAAAACTGTAGCGTCATATGCGACAGTTTTTGTTTGGTATATGGTCAGTGACGATGCCACAACAAGGACTGCGAAGGAAACCGAAGCTTGAGGCGGCAATACAGTAGAAAATCGCGCTTATGAACCCGATGTATCGAGACATCATGAACCATACTCACTGGGTAAAATTAAACACATCATGCATTAATTTATATGTAATTAAAAGAGGGCTTATGAATAATGACAAATACTCTCGATTCTCTGATTTAAAAGAATATGAAACTGAAGAGAGTTTTAACATTAACTGTAAGATAGAAAGCCGTAGCAATGTCTATGCAATTATGGCTCCACACGGAGGAAAGCTTGAAACAGGAACAACAGAAATTACGCTAGCTATTTCTCATAAAGATCTATCCTTCTATGCGTTCAATGCAAATAAACCCTATAATAATACAATACTTCACATAACAAGCGTTAATTTCGATGAACCATAATGCGAGAATATGTTAAGAAACGTGGAGACGGTTTTAGCCATACATGGTGGAAGAGATCCCGAAACAGAGCCGAAAGAAAGAATCTGAGTTGGAGGGAATCTTCGTGAAAAATTTGAGGTTCACTTGAATAATTCATTGAAACTGTTAGATCTTTTAGTTGAATTTAACTCAAGTTTTTTAGGCAAAGAACCAACAACATCTGCAATCGAGGCATTAGCCAACAAGGTATGCAGCTTGAGCTGACAAAGTCACTCCGTGAAACTTTAAAAAGGGATAAAGAAGTTCTTAAGCAATTCAGTGAGGCTGTTCGTACTGCTATGATGCTGACATATCCAACAGCTTAATAGCAATTGAATGTGTCCCGGCACGGCGGGTAGTCCGGGTGTTGAACAAGATAGTGGTTAACCGGAGTTATCCGCTGAAACTACCGCTGAACAATCGGTTGCTTTTCGAATCTTTTCAGTTTACAAAATCGCCGCAGCAACACACATTCCGATTATTGGAATTTGTTTAAATGGACTGAGATGAGCTAACGCATCAAATATTCTCTTTATTAATGAAAAAATTGCAAACTGTCGATTATCGAAAGGTAATGATAGGCCTACTATGACTATAAGTCATATCATGATTAAACCCTAAAATAATAAAAGAGCTTATATCGATTATTGCTAAAAGGTTTCGATATAATTAATCACGGCTCAGAAATTTTCTCTTCCATTTTTGGACCTACGTTAGCCAAAATTATTCTTCGAGTTTCAGGTTCAACCCAGAACATTAACCTTAGTCCCTGATGGTGTTTAGTAAGATGACATCTGAAACCTTTTAAACCTTCAAAAACAATTTGTTCCTTAGAATCTTTTGATTTCCTAAACGGATTAACTTCAAGATCCACGGGTTTTCTGCAAATTACTCTTAAAACCATATCATACAGTAAAGAAGAAAACTTCTGTGAATTAGCACATTGATTAATCACCAAAGACTCATAAAAATTCTCACCTATATCGAAATCATTCCATGATATAGTTCTGTTAATATTATTAATAGCAGAGTAATTTAAGACACCAAAATAAAATGCCAACTTTAAACCCTGTAAACAATCAGCGGCCTTATAAAGATCATAACCACTAAATTTTACAATTACATCTCTAACATTACCAAAAAGCGTAACATTCTCTTTTAAACTGACAGGCATATCGTTTAAAATATTTGGTTCTAAACGAATTATACCCGTCTCAACTGCAATCTCTAAATTGGTGTTAAATGAATTATTTTTCTGTAGTGAAAATATAAAACCCTTCTCCTTCAACAATAGAGAATTAAAAATTATTTCATGAAATAGGTTTTTATAATGTAATTCCCTATTCTCAGAAAGATAAGATAGAACAGGAGAAGTTGATTGCGTGTTCCATTCAATATAATAATTATCTATAATATTTTTATAGTCAGGCAGAGCATTTACTAGTCTATACAGAGTTCTCACAACATCCTGAGCACTATGTATAGAATCATTATCTTGTGAAATTATCTTTCTAAAAGAGGAATCTGAAGGATAAAATCCAGCCTTGCCCATTTCAGAAAAAATATCTAATTCTTTGAAAACTTTAATGTCAGAATTAGCTACAATTTCATTAATTATCCTTAAGTCTTCAACATACTGACTGATACAATTACCAGTACAGAGAAGAGGAGCGACTAAATACTCAGAATTAATAATTAACATCTGTCCCCTCCCCTGTACTGCTTTCTTTTTTGCTCTTATTACTGGCAGCAATTATTATTTTTTCAATTTCTTTGTCAGTCTGGTCAAAGAAACCCTCAGGCCAATTAGGAATTGCACCAAATCTATTGATATTTACTTTTTCAAATAAAGAACTGGCTTCTATTTTATTTACAAAATATAAAGAGTTAGCATTTATAATTTTCAAATCTGAGGATTGTGCAATCCTCAGTCTTAATCTATTTATAATATATTCACTATGAGTTTCTATTATGCATTGTCGTTCGGTTAAAGAACAAGCCACGAATAAATCACATAATCTTGATTGAATTTTTGGATGTAAATGTAATTCTGGTTGTTCAAATATAAGAATGTCATTCTTTTCAGAAAGTAATAGCATTACGATAATAGGTAAAACCTGACTTACCCCAACTCCTACATGACTTAGTCCTTGTAATTCTTTATCATTAAAATTTCTCACTTGCAAGTTATAACCAAGCTCACCTTTATCCCCTACTTCTATTTCCGAGAGAATACCTAAATAAGACAGCCACGATATGCATGCATTATATAAAGTATCTTTCTTTTCCACAAATGATATATCCCCCCCCTTATTTATTATATCAGGACAGTTAAAAGAAATAACATTATCTTTCTTTTTATATAACAGTGCTGCCGTGAATTCGCCTATCAAACCTACACTCTCATCGTCATACTGATTTGTAGCATAAAATGGTCCAGGTGCATTTCGCAAAGGACCTAGATATTTTATTTTCCTTGAAAAATGTTCAAATATTAATTTATTTATTTCAGAAAGAATTGGCATCTCATATTCTGTTCTTGAAATTATTTTATGAGAATTTTCCAGCCAAATTTCCTGAAGCAGAGCCCTGTTCTCATCCAATAAAACTATCAATTGTTGGCGTTTTTCTAAGTCTAAACTTGATATTAAATATTGCCATTCTTTAATATGTGTTTTAGATTTTAAAAAATGCTCAGGTATATCAGTAGGTTTTAGTTTAAAATTTATCGCAATGAAATCCTCTTTGAAATTTTCTAATCCAACAGATAGAAGACCTTCTAAACCAGCATAACGTTTATTAAATTCCCCAGAAGGAATGTTCAATCCTTGTTTTAAATTATTTAATTTATCATTTATAATTTCAATAATTTTAACAGCAAACTCTTCCGGGATAGAGATATTAGATAATTCTTTTTTTTCAACATCTTTAAATTGCATTTTTTTTAAAATAAATTTTTCTTCGTTGATCATTAAGGGTATCAAATCTTGACTAATTTTTTTTGATACTTGATATTGTAGCTGAATCTTCGTTGGCATAAATCCGTCGAAAGTAGATATCCCCGTAAATTCAAATTCTGGATAAGATTTATTTAGAAGAGCTTTATCCTCAGTACATAAATCCAATCTGGTTAATAAAAAATTATTGATCTCAAAAGATAGTTTTAATTTCAAATCAACCGAATCAACACTCTTACTATAAGCATCTAATTTAACTCTACTTAACTTAGGATTATATCTTGTTTTATCATTGTCGGACTCAATGCCACCAAATGAAAATTCTAAAGATATTTTGTGAATTTCATCATTTTTTGAAAACTTATTTTCAGGAAAAAGATCAAATGATATTGATATATCATTTGATCTTGTTGAATGACTTAGTATATTTTCGAATGCTCCTAGTTTGACAAGGCTACCATTAAGGATAACCCTTCCATCTTTAAAATTATTCAAAAATGTTTGAGACATCATTAAAATAGCCTGAATAAATGAGCTTTTCCCACTGCTATTTGGGCCACACAAAAACAGACATGATTTCATCTCAATTGGGTTTAAAATATTTAAAGATTTAAAGTTATTAATGCAAATATTATTAATCATTTTTTCACCATTATTGTGGTAGTCCGACTATTAAAATTATAAAATATTTAAGTCATAAATCACTTTATGATACTTGTTACAGCCACGACATCTTCCACATGGAATATTGCTAGTATGGCAACTATGCGCCCATAATAAATAATCATAAGGAATTTTCGATTCATTTACTAATTCAATAGTTGTCATATTTATGGCTGGAGCCTCTAACTTTAGATTGCCTTCCTGGAACTCTAACAATTTAGATATTGATAAAACAAATTCCAAAGTACCATCTCTATGATTAGAATCACTGCTTACTGTTCCAATAAGAAGTTTGTTTACGTCCAGGCTTATTGCCTTCATTGCAACTAAAGTTACTAACATTTGGTTTCTATAAGGCCACCAGTCAGTTTCAGGGGCATTTTTGTCCGAACTTTTTCCTGCCATATCCCCAGACCCAAGACTACTACAATCAATCCTTAATATATGATGTTCTATATTAAGGAGTTTGCAGATTTGCATAGATGCTTGGATTTCTGCATCAGCAGCTTTTTGCCCATAATCAACTGTGAAAGCTACTTCGGGTTTTTTCCACCAAGCAATACATACAGAATCCATACCACCTGACAGAATCAAGCCTGTTTTTTTTTGCATCATGATTCCCAAAATGTCTTATAGATTGCTGATACAAACTCATTTACAATAAATATATTTTCACCAGAAAACATAACTAAATCTTTATCATCAACGTTTTCATTATAGATTATAACTTTTTTACCTTTTGCACTAGCAAACCCAATTTCAAAAATTGTACCGCTGTCTAATCCATCTAATATGGCGAAAATTATATCAGAATTTTCCAGCCCAAGAATATCGTGAGTAAATATAAATTCCTTATCGTTTCCCAGCCCCACATCATGGTATGGAGAGAAAACTTCTAAACCCATTTCAATAAAATTATTTCTGGCTTGTTCAATAATCCATAACTGCGCTAAGGTAAAAATTGGCGCTGCTATATAAACTTTCTTTTTTTTATTTTTATTGAAAGTTAAGGCATTTGGTTCATAATGTTGAAGATTAACTACTGATGGTAAACATTGCGTTTGGCAATAGTATGATGTGGCTTTTGAGGCATTCATAGCACTTTCTTCAGGGGATTTTTTTAGCAAGATCCAATTAAGTGCAAAGTGCGCTGAAAAGCAATCTCCGGAGCCGATTTTCCATACCCGTTCCGAAATAAATACAGGGATTTCAGAAAATCTATTTTCATGATAAACAAGCGCCCCTTCCGGGCCTCTTTTTACAACAACCACCTCTGCGCTTTCTTTTTCAGAAATAATTCTTACAGAATCTTTTAAGTTAAACTGGCACTTTGTGTTTGTAAGCGCATATATTTCTTTTTCATTTAAAACTAAAGCTAAATGTTTTGCAATAGAGCCCGCGCCTCGGAAAGACAACGTTTGAAATGTACTTTGTGGATCATAAACTGCATGAGTTGCTTCAATTCGTGTTCGGCATTCAATCATGCCGAACACGAGAGCTGATTCAGTTTTAATAAAAATTTCAGCATTAGTATTTTTACTTTGTGGCGGTATAATGTTAGATAAGCCATGTGCATAGTGGAACACTAATTTTTCATCAGTTTTGTATTGATCAATGGTGAGGTTGCCCTTACAAAAACCAGCCTCAATTTCAAGGTATTTTTTATATTCGTCATCAAGATATGCATGTAGCTTTATATCTACTCCCATTTCACACATTGCTAATGCAGCTCGTCCACCAGATCCATATATATAGTTCCAATGAGGACGCAAACATATTTCACGATATACACCTCCAATAATATGCATGTTCTCCCCTTAGGTAGAATAGATAAAAACTTTTATTTGACCATTATTGATTTCACATATAGAAGCTCTGTACGTCGTACCTCCATCAAGACATTTATATAAGCTTTCTAAATATTGAGGCGATGTGATACCACCTAAAACACCGTCCTCACTTAAAGCACATACAGAATTTTCGATAATTTCGATATCTAATATATCTCCTATTTTTAATTTTTTAACTATCATGGGGTTAGGCGAGCGAATGTTTGTATAGAATTTTATAACCTCACAGCTGTAGAACCCTGAGGAGCTACCAGAGGAAAAGCTGCCCGATCCAGACATAGTCAACGCTCCTTTTCTGTATTTGATATTACTAACAACAATTTGTGAAAAACATTTTCAAATGTCAAGGGTTATTCAACGTTGTACCTCATAGAGCTGCACCTCCCCCTGATTACAGCTGGAGTATATTCAGGAATAACCAGCCTCAGGTCGGTTATCTATTCTCGCAGCCGACAGTTTTTAGGACTAATTCGGCTACGTCATACAACCCTGTGCGGAATGGAGCTTCTCGCTGATTTCCATGCTCTCACAGGCATTCAATCATAGGGCGTTTTCATGCCGCCACATTGTGATAACGGAATGAATATTGGCAGATCTTCAATACAAAACAGACCAGCCGTTCGTTGGCCACGTAACGTGTCTGTAGATTCCGGCCTCATTCTCGCAGCGGTGTCAGCATTAGTTCTTTTTTACTTTACCGGCACATCCTGCGGCATCGCCTTGTCGAGGCTCAGATCGGCCACCAGTTTCTTCAGCCGCTGGTTTTCCTCTTCCAGCTGACGCATGTGTTTCAGTTCTGAGGGCGAAATCCCGCCGTATTTCTTGCACCATGTATAGAACGTAGCATCGGAAATACCCAGCTTACGGCAGACCTCCGGCACGGACGTCTCCAGTTCAGCCTGCTTCAGGGCAAAGACAATCTGCTCTTCGGTGAATCGTGATTTTTTCATCGGCACCACCTCCGTTCAGGGAGTGTAGATTATGCCGGCATTCTGTTTCTGAATGGTGCGGGATTCCGGGTCAGGGTCATCCAGCCTTGTCTGACGGCTTAGCTTTCCTTGAATCTGCCTGTCTGCACTCTGTTGCATCGACATCTATTTTGTTTCCAGACACCACAACCTCACCTTTTGCCACCCAGTCATACACAGTCTGGCGGCTTACCCCCGTGAGACGAGCATAGGCACTTTAAGTTACTAGTATTTTAAACCCTCTATTTTTAAGATAAGTTCATAAAAAACCTAACAGTGAGAAAACCAACATGGATCCATTACTTACTCAAATAATTGTCAGCGGTACTGGCGAAGCAGTAAAAGTTATGACTGATAAACTCCTTTCTTCTAAGTGGGTGAAAGGAACAGAAAATTCAATGGAAATCATCGAGCAGTTCGAAGACCCAGAAATACGCTCTAGATATATTGAAAAACACGTATCAAATGCTTTACGAATGAGAACACTCCATCAGCGTGAACATGATATTTTGCTTGATGATATATATTATCCTTTGACAATAAAAAATATCGCAAACGATGATAACATAATCATTAATGATGACTGTATCATATCACACTCTCGCATATTAAACATCGTAGGTATCGCTGGGCAAGGTAAAAGCACTATACTAAGAAAACTATTTCAAAATGAGATCAAATTCGGCAACCGAATTCCTTTTTTTCTAGAGCTAAGAAGAATAGAAAATGGCTCTATTTTAGATTTCCTCAAAATTACTCTTGAATCACTTGGGGTTGATATAAAATGTGAAGACTATCTTATCGAACTTTTACTCCAATCAGGTAAAATTATCATAATGCTTGATGGATTTGATGAAATCAAAGCTAATGCAAGACTTGAGATTTTATCTCAAATAAAAGAACTCAATGTAAGATATAACTGTCCAGTTATTGTTACAAGCAGACCAGAAACGGAGATATGCAGAGAAACGTCTATCAACAATCTTTTGGTGCAAGAGCTAGATGAACAAAGTCAGCTTGGCATCTTACAAGTTATATCCAATCAAACAGAATACGACGAAATATCAAGTGTGATTAGTAACAACGCTCAGCTCAAAGGAACTCTTAAAACACCAATTCTCATTAACCTACTTTATGTATGCTATCCATATTGGGATGAACTACCAAGTAATATAGTTGAGTTTTATAATAAGCTATTTATTACTTTATATCTTAAACATGACCGAATGAAGTCATGGGCTCGAGAGCGAAAATCAACACTGAGCACAGACGATTCTTTGTGGTGTTTCTCAGCTCTTTGCTATTTTGCCATGAGGGAAGAGGTTTTTGAGTTTGATACTAGAACATTAACAAAATATGCCAGAAAGGCTCTTAAAGCAGCAAGCATCCCATCTAAGGAATGCGAACCTTTTATTGATGACATAGTCAATATTACATGTTTAATACAACAGGATGGTTTAGACCGTTATGTATTTCTTCATAAATCAGTTCAAGAATACCATGCTGCCTATATTATTAGTAATTTACCACAAACAATAAAATTACAGTTTTACGAATCAGTTGCAGCAAATTTATCCTCAGATGATAAATACGACAACGTACTACAATTCTTGCACTATATTGATAGAAATGTTTTCCAAGATCAAATTACTATAAAGCACTTCGAAGAACTTGGATTGGTTGATATTGCTCAGGGTGACATGCAGACAGCTTGCGAAATGATTTTAATGAAAACCAGAAACCTGTATATATATGCTAATAAAAGCGACAAAGAAAAATTATCCTGGGCAGAATGCGAGGTTGTATCACAGGCTTTCGGGCTAGACGTATTAAGTATTATGAACGGTAAACAGCGATTATTAGATGATACATTGGATTACCCTATCCTTAATACTGCAAATGAAGACTTCACTATTTCAGAGCTAGAAAAATATGACTACGCAATAACTCAAAACATTTTTTCAAAAAATACATCAGACAAGAAATACAAGATCAGTATTGCTAGTTTCATTAAAGAAAATAATTTATTACTTGAAATGGCTGATAGATTAAGAAAAGCTGTCGAAGATTATTATCATTCAGTTTATACACCATTAATCAAAGAGAGAAAAAGAAAAGCAAATGCTCTACATAAGGAGTTTGAAATCACAAGGGATATTTAAAAATTTTTAAATCATTAGCACCTCTTAGCAGGGCAAGTAAAAAATATTACTAGTGCCCTGCGCCCCACTTACAAACGAATTTTTGTAGGTTAATTCCTGCTTGGCCGTTTTTTATTCACGTGCATTTCCACAATCACAAAAATGTTGACATGCTCCCATATTTTAACTCACTGTACGTTAGGAATGTCCGTATTTGGCACAAAGCTGTCGCGCCCTCTGAGTTGAAGGACTGCTATGATCGAAGAGCAGAAGTTCGTAAGACATTTTAACATCGCAGGGTATTAATCTACGGGGTAACCCGATCCTCAATAATGAATATACTAGGTTCCTAGATATGCCCAATACTAGCTAAAATCGGCCTTGCAAAGGGGCACTTAAGCCTCACTATGAGTTAGGATCCGAGGTGATAACTAACTTTAAGATGAATATACAGTAGCAGCAGGTTCATTTATACATTGAATAGACTGCGTCATCTTTTTATTAATCAATGTTGTTCCAACAATTAGGGCTTTCACTATTAAAGAAATCCACCTGAACATTGACACCCAAAATTCTAATGATTGTATCATAAACCCTGTTACAGTAGGCCTGATCATTCCTATAAACTGAAACGGCAATCTTTCTGATTCCTGATGAAACTATACGTTGTAAGATATATTCATCTTGTGGCCATAAACCCCAACCATAGATGACCAAGTGATCTTCTAAACTGGTGAGAACTTCTCTATACACAGTGTTTAAGTAGCTGCTATTTTGAATTGAATTTATCTTTTGCCAAGCGGTACCTTCACTAACAAATAAAGGTACAACTTGTTCGGATTGCCACTCTCTCAGTACAGTTTCGAGCAAACCATGCTCATGGTTGGTTATTTTAAACTCAGCCTCAACATTATTTCGGCATAATACCAAATTGCCATGAGGATAAAAAACAAGCGTAACACTTTGTCCATAAAAAAATGATTCTCGCAAATTTCTCCAATTTTCATAGAATCGCCTACTAACAAAGCAATCTTTCAGCAAATGATTGTCATTTATTCTAGTGCCATACATAATAGCCCAATAAATTATCAAATCATAATTCAATGAAATAACTGTACTAAATCTCTTGATAAAGTTATATATCGCAGGTAAATCCCGTGAGATTTCCTGGTGTTCAGGATGTATATCTCTCACTGACTGTATTAAACATTCGCGTACTCGCACATATGCAGCATGTGTTCTTTCATCTGGAATTCGTAGCGAGCGATTAACATTTGATGCTTGCCACACCAAGCGTAAAACAAGTTCAAAGTCAGCAGTATTGAAAAAACAAAACAACTGTTCAATATCATCAGTTAGAAGTCCATGATCACGTGCATATTCAATAATCGACGAATAACCAAAACGATCGTCTATTGCCATACTCGCTCCATTTCCTAATAACAATGAACCTCTGTTATAATCATTCGCTATTTCCACCCAATTATAAATTCTAAAAGGCATACTCTGTCACTCCATGTTATTTAAGAGGCTGGTTTAAATAATTCAATTCTAACTATCACTGCACTATGTGTCTTATATCATGCGATCGTCTTTTTGTAACACGGTGCAGACTGATATGAGTCTCGCAGTTCGCTCTGAGCGAGGAACGGAAGTACAAAATTATTCTGGCCTCTGGGGCACTTTTTAAACATAGTCGTGCGCTAGACTAGTGGCAGCAGGCCAGTAGCGATTCAAACTATTTAAAACAATCTATATAATCTGCCCATACTTGCAGCCATTTTTTACACTCAACATCATATTTGTAAAGGTTATAAATCCCTTCAACACCACCTTTCGTATGCCCCAGAATCGCCTCTGCCACTTCGTTAGGACATTGCAGCCGTGATAGTCCAGTACGCACTGTCCGCCGTAAATCATGAGGTGTCCAACTCGGTATATCCAACATCTGGCCGGATTCACGTAAGCGCCACGCATTCTCCGTCAGATACTTTTGCTGGATTGGTCGTCTTGTTCGTGTAGACGGAAAAAGATAGGTGTCCGAGTTGAGGCGGAGCACTTTTAGAAAATCTATAGCCTGTGTAGATAGCTGAACGTAACGTTCCACGCCTGTTTTAGTCTCTCTCAGGTGTATCGTCCCCTTCTCCAGATCAACATCCTTCCACGCCATGTTGCAGACCTCTCCTGTGCGGCAACCTGTCCACAAGGTTAGACGAAGCACGTTTTTGATTGTTGGGGAAAAAGCAGAGCCTGGCAGCCACTGGAGAAACTTTTTAAGCTCAGCTTCACTCAGCACACGCGTACCACGATTATTAGTAAGCTTGATTCGAGTCTGACGGAGGCTGGATTTTGCCAGTAGCGCAGGATTGGCAAAACTGGCATCAAAACGTCCCAAACCGATAGCGAACTCATAGGCCAATGAGAGCTCCCTTAGAACGTTACCGGCTTGCACTTTTGCGCCTCTGGCAACAATGCCATTGATAAGCGTAATCACGTCATTGCGTGTGATTTCTGCGGCATTACGATCGCCCAGCTTATCTACCGCATCGGCATACAGTGTTCTGCGCACTTCATCCTGGCCTTTCTTCTTCCGGGCTCCCGGAATGATTTTGCCATCCTTAGTTTTGCGGTCCTCAATGCGCTCAGTCAGGTAGAGCTCAACTAATCCCTGCACAGTTAATTCAGGTACTTTGGCCTGTTCAGCCTCGATTGCACGAAGTTGTTTTTCCTGCTTGAGTTCTGATGCAGGACACCGCCCCTCCTGACGGAGGAGCTTTAATTCGTTGAGTTTAAGGCGTGCAACGGCGAGAGAAGTCTGCGGGAAGTTGCCAATTTTGACCTGAGCAAGTTTTCCAGTCACAGGGCTCGTGTAACGGTAGAAAAAAGACTTAACACCAGTAGCACCACAGGAGACACGTAAACCACGATTTTCGCCAATATCAGCTTTATCTTTGTCACCTGGCTTCATCATTTCTATCGCTTTAAACGACAGTGGCTTTGCCTCTTGTTTTCCTGCCATAAAGACTCCGTTATCATGCTCCCTACGCATTTATGAAACGAAATGTAGGTTGTGCTGTAAGTAGCCGTATTTTACCAGGCTATAGGTTGGCAAGCTACACTTTAACCTACATTTAAATGTAGGATTTCATGAGATCCAATGAGACAAAGTGAAACTCAATGAGAACAACAAACATCACTAACTCATTAAAATTTAAGAAAATGGACATCATAAACTGATGAGTACACTAGAGAATTTCGACGCGCATACCCCAATGATGCAGCAGTATCTGAAACTGAAAGCACAGCACCCGGATATTCTGCTGTTCTACCGTATGGGCGACTTCTACGAGCTGTTTTACGACGACGCCAAACGCGCCTCGCAGCTGATGGACATTTCACTGACCAAACGCGGTGCGTCTGCCGGTGAACCGATTCCGATGGCGGGTGTGCCGCATCATGCGGTGGAAAATTATCTGGCGAAGCTAGTGAGCCTGGGTGAATCGGTGGCGATTTGCGAGCAGATTGGCGATCCGGCCACCAGCAAAGGGCCGGTCGAACGTAAAGTGGTGCGCATTGTCACGCCTGGCACCATCAGCGATGAAGCGCTGTTGCAGGAGCGCCAGGACAACCTGCTCGCCGCCGTCTGGCAGGACAGCAAAGGCTTTGGCTATGCGACGCTGGATATCAGTTCCGGGCGTTTTCGCGTTAGCGAACCCGCGGATCGCGACACCATGGCCGCCGAACTGCAACGTACCAATCCGGCGGAATTACTCTATGCGGAAGATTTCGCGGAAACCGCGTTGATTGAAGGCCGTCGTGGTTTGCGCCGCCGCCCGCTGTGGGAGTTCGAAATTGATACCGCGCGCCAGCAATTAAATATGCAGTTCGGCACGCGCGACCTGGTCGGTTTTGGCGTCGAGAACGCACCGCGCGGCCTGTGCGCCGCCGGTTGCCTGCTGCAATATGTGAAAGACACGCAGCGTACCGCCCTGCCGCATATTCGCTCCATCACCATGGAACGCCAGCAGGACACCATCATTATGGATGCCGCGACGCGCCGAAATCTGGAGATCACCCAGAATCTGGCAGGTGGCGTCGAAAACACGCTGGCCTCGGTGCTCGACTGTACCGTCACGCCAATGGGCAGCCGCATGCTCAAACGCTGGCTGCATATGCCGGTGCGCGATACGAAAGTGCTGACCGAGCGCCAGCAAACTATCAGCGCGTTGCAGGAACACACCAGTGAGCTGCAACCGGTGCTGCGTCAGGTGGGCGATCTGGAGCGTATTCTGGCGCGTCTGGCGCTGCGCACTGCCCGTCCACGCGATCTGGCGCGCATGCGTTACGCTTTTCAGCAATTACCGGAACTGCGCAGCCAACTGGCGGATATCGACAGCGCACCGGTACAGGCGCTGCGTGAAAAAATGGGCGAATTTGTCGAGTTACGCGAACTGCTGGAGCGCGCCATCATCGAAGCACCTCCGGTGCTGGTGCGCGATGGCGGCGTGATTGCGCCGGGATATAACGCCGAGCTGGATGAGTGGCGCGGGCTGGCAGATGGCGCGACCGATTATCTCGACCGCCTGGAGATCCGCGAGCGTGAGCGGCTGGGGCTGGATACGCTGAAAGTGGGCTATAACGCGGTGCACGGCTATTTCATTCAGATCAGCCGTGGGCAGAGCCACCTGGCACCGATTCACTATGTACGCCGTCAGACCCTGAAAAACGCTGAGCGCTACATTATTCCGGAACTGAAAGAGTACGAAGACAAAGTTCTGACCTCCAAAGGCAAAGCGCTGGCGCTGGAAAAACAGCTCTATGAAGAGCTGTTTGATCTGCTGATGCCGCATCTGGCGGATTTGCAGCAGAGCGCCGCCGCGCTGGCAGAGCTGGATGTGCTGGTCAACCTGGCGGAGCGTGCTTATACCCTCAATTACTGCTGCCCGACCTTCAGCGAAAAACCGGGCATTCGCATTAGCGAAGGCCGCCATCCGGTGGTGGAGCAAGTGCTGAAAGAGCCGTTTATCGCCAACCCGCTGAACCTGTCACCGCAGCGGCGGATGTTGATCATCACCGGCCCGAATATGGGCGGTAAAAGCACCTATATGCGCCAGACCGCGCTGATTGCGTTGCTGGCCTATATCGGCAGCTATGTGCCGGCGCAAAAAGTGGAGATCGGGCCAATCGATCGCATCTTTACCCGCGTCGGCGCGGCGGATGATCTCGCCAGCGGACGCTCCACGTTTATGGTGGAGATGACCGAAACAGCGAACATCCTGCATAACGCCACGGAAAACAGCCTGGTGCTGATGGACGAAATTGGCCGCGGGACATCGACGTATGATGGCTTGTCGCTGGCGTGGGCGTGTGCGGAGAATCTGGCGAATAAGATCAAAGCGCTGACGCTGTTTGCCACCCACTATTTCGAGCTGACGCAACTGCCGGAAAAAATGGAAGGCGTGGCGAATGTGCATCTCGATGCGCTGGAACACGGCGATACCATCGCCTTTATGCACAGCGTGCAGGATGGCGCTGCCAGTAAGAGCTACGGCCTGGCGGTCGCCGCGCTGGCGGGGGTGCCCAAAGAGGTGATCAAGCGCGCGCGCGGTAAATTGCGCGAGCTGGAAAGCCTGTCGCCGAGCGCGGCAGCCACGCAGATCGACGGCACGCAAATGTCGCTGCTGGCTGCGCCAGAAGAGACAAACCCGGCGGTTGAAGCGCTGGAAAACCTCGATCCGGACAGCTTAACGCCGCGCCAGGCGCTGGAGTGGATCTACCGGCTGAAAAACCTGCTGTAACCCCTCTTCCCTCTCCCGCTCGGAGAGGGATTTTCACTTCTTCGCCAGCCACGCCGACATCTCCCGCCCCCCGCGCGGTGCAGTATCAACACTTACGACATCATGCAAAACGCACATCTGGATCGGCGCAGCGGTTCGCGATCACCAGGCTGAACCACCTTTTACCGGCGATTACTCGCCTGGATGGACAGATGGTGTTTCCGCCTTATTGACGGTGCCGGTCCGTTTACGTCCAGGTTTTGGATGTCGCGTTTTCATGCCGTTTAAGCGTGACTGATGAGCTATAAAACTGAGGCAGTACTAAGCCAGACGAGCACGCAAAAAATCCACAAACGCGCGGACTTTCGCGGGCTGATGCTGCGCATCCGCATAGACGGCATAAACCCCCTGCTGCGCGAAGCGGTATTCCGGCAACAAATGAATAAGCCGATGACTGTCCAGCGCCGTTTGCACCAGCCATAGCGGTAACAACGCCACGCCGCAACCAGCCAGCGCGAATGCCATTAACGCCTGCGCGCTATCGGCGGATAACCGCGCTGGCGCGATGATTTCCAGCGTTTCGCTGCGCCCGCTGGCATCGGTAATCTGCCAGCGCAGCGGTGCGCTTAAGCGCTCATGAATGATCCACTCCGCCTGCGCCAGCGATTGCAGCGAGGTCACAGGATGGGCGCGCAGCCATTCGGGCGTCGCCACTGGCACAATCGCAAAGCGTGAAATCAGCGCGGCGTGATAGCGCGAATCCGCCAGCGATCCTAAGCGGATCGCCACATCAAAACGCTCTGAAATCAAATCATTATGCTGAGACGAGGCCACATGGCGGATGCGCAAACCAGGATGCAACTTTGCAAACGCCGCCAGCGCCGGCACCACAACCTGTGCGCCATACTCCGGCGTGCTGGTGATCCGCAGCTCACCGCATAAACTCACGTGGCTTGCCCGGACGTCATCTTGCAAGCTCTCTGCGGCATTGAGCAACGCAACGCCGCGCTGATAAAACACACGCCCCGCATCGGTTAGCGTTAGCCGTCGCGTCGAACGTAGCAGCAAGGTTACGCCGAGCTCGTTTTCAAGCTGGCGGATATTAAAGCTGACCACCGCTTTGGTTTGCCCAAGTGCAACGGCAGCCGCGGTGAAACTGCCGGTATCGACCACGGCAACAAAGATAGCCATACGCGATAAATTGAGCATCGGGGTTCCATCATTGTAAAAATAATTTTGACAGTATATCGCCCGGCGCGCCGTTTATCCCGCCCCATGGCCCCGCTACATTACGCCTCCACACAGGAGGGCAGAAAATGGTGTATCGCAACAAGGTCGCGGTGGTATATCTGCTGGGCTTTTTTCTCGACTTAATCAACATGTTTATTGCCAGCGTAGCGTTTCCGGCGATGGCGGTTAGCCTGCAGGCGTCGGTTTCTGCGCTGGCATGGGTCAGCAACGGCTATATCGCCGGTTTAACGCTGGCAATCCCGTTTAGCGCCCGGCTAACCAGACGTTTTGGCGCTCGACGCGTCTTTATCTTTTCACTGGTTGTATTTAGCGCAGCGGCGATGGCGGCAGGTTGCGCTAACTCCGCCGGTAGCCTGATTTTCTGGCGCGTGCTGCAAGGCACAGGCGGCGGGCTGCTGATCCCGGTGGGACAAGCGTTAACCTGGCAACAATTTGAGCCCCATGAACGCGCCAAAGTCTCATCCGCCGTGATGATGGTCGCACTGCTGGCTCCCGCCTGTTCGCCCGCGATCGGTGGCGTGCTGGTACAGTCTTTTAGCTGGCGCTGGATTTTCTTCGCCACGCTACCTGTTGCGCTGCTAACGCTGCTGCTCGCGAGCCTCTGGCTAAAAGACGAGCCTGTGGCAAGCGGGTCGTCGCGCCTGCTGCATTTACCCTTACTGCGTAACTCGCTGCTGCGCTTCGCCATGCTGATTTATCTGTGCGTGCCGGGGATGTTCATCGGTGTGAGTGTGGTGGGCATGTTTTATTTGCAGCGCAGCGCCGGGATGTCGCCCGCAGTAACCGGCGCATTAATGATCCCGTGGTCACTGGCTTCTTTCGCCGCGATCTATTTTAGCGGTCGTTATTTCAACCGCCTTGGCCCGCGACCATTAATCATCACCGGCTGTTTATTGCAGGCTGCCGGGATACTGATGTTGACGGGCGTTACGCCACAGACGCCTGCCAGTGTCGTTATTGCGGCATTTACGTTGATGGGCACCGGCGGGAGTTTGTGCAGTAGCACCGCGCAAAGCAGCGCTTTTTTGACGATTACCCATCATGAAATGCCCGATGCCAGCGCGCTGTGGAATCTTAACCGGCAACTGAGCTTCTTTCTCGGGACAACCTTGCTGACGTTGGTGTTGAGCGCCTTACAACATCTGTTTCCCCCGTTACTGGCCTGGCGCGGCACGTTTGTTACCGCTGCCGCCTTTTCCTTGTTACCGCTGGTGGCCGCCCTGCGGCTGAATAACCAACAAACACTGCACTATTTGCAACAGGAGAAACCATGAAAGCCTATGTTACTGAAATTATTGACGCGCATGTCGCCATCGAAAACTGGCTCAGCCGGGGTGAAGGTGAGCTGGAGGCATTAATGGCGCGCTTTGCCGAAAACTTTTCCATGGTGACGCTTTCCGGCGCATCTCTGGACTACGCGGCCCTTGCCGGTTTTTTCCAGGCGCAGCGCGGTAGTCGAGCAGGGCTGAAGATCGTGGTCGATAACATCGAACCGCTGGCGGAGTGGGACGGTGGCGCGGTAATCGGCTACCGGGAAACGCAGGGCGAGCATGTACGCTGGTCGACGGTAGTGTTTCAATTACAGCAAGGGCGTGTGTTGTGGCGTCATTTGCATGAGACGGCGCAGGCAGCGTAACGGCAAATTGAAAGCAAAGAAAAAAGGCCGCGTCATCTGCGAGCGGCCTTTTTGTCGTGAAATGGTGCTTATTCGCGGAACAGCGCTTCGATATTCAGCCCTTGCGTTTGCAGGATTTCACGCAGACGACGCAGACCTTCAACCTGAATCTGGCGAACACGTTCACGAGTGAGACCAATTTCGCGGCCCACATCTTCCAGTGTTGCAGCTTCATAACCCAGCAGACCGAAACGACGCGCCAGCACTTCACGCTGTTTGGCGTTCAGTTCGAACAGCCATTTAACGATGCTTTGTTTCATATCATCGTCTTGCGTGGTGTCTTCCGGGCCGTTGTCTTTCTCATCGGCCAGGATATCCAGCAACGCTTTTTCAGAATCACCGCCCAGCGGCGTATCAACTGAGGTAATGCGCTCGTTGAGACGCAGCATACGGCTGACATCATCAACAGGTTTATCCAGCTGTTCGGCAATCTCTTCCGCGCTCGGCTCGTGGTCCAGTTTATGGGACAACTCGCGGGCAGTACGCAGATAGACGTTCAGCTCTTTAACAATGTGGATTGGCAGACGAATCGTACGGGTTTGATTCATGATTGCCCGTTCAATGGTCTGACGGATCCACCAGGTGGCATACGTTGAGAAACGGAACCCACGTTCCGGGTCAAATTTCTCAACGGCGCGGATCAGCCCCAGGTTACCCTCTTCAATCAGATCCAACAGCGCAAGACCACGATTGCTATAACGACGGGCAATTTTCACCACCAGACGCAGGTTACTTTCGATCATGCGACGGCGAGAGGCTACATCACCACGTAGCGCACGGCGTGCGAAATAAACTTCTTCTTCGGCCGTTAAGAGCGGGGAGTACCCAATTTCCCCAAGGTACAGCTGAGTAGCGTCTAAAACCCGCTGGGTAGCACCCTGCGACAACAGCTCCTCTTCAGCCAGGTCGTTATCACTGGGTTCCTCTTCTACTAAGGCTTTCTCATCAAAAGCCTCTACTCCGTTCTCATCAAATTCCGCGTCTTCATTTAAATCATGAACTTTCAGCGTATTCTGACTCATAAGGTGGCTCCTACCCGTGATCCCTGGGCAAAGCACCTGAAGACTACTCATTTCGCCGGCTGCAGCGGCATCTGCGCACGCTGCAACGACTCATATGGGGAGCACTTCAATCACTTTGCACCGATTTATCGCTGCGGCAAATAACGCAGCGGGTTTACGGATTTCCCCTTGTAACGAATTTCAAAATGCAAGCGTGTAGAACTGGTTCCGGTGCTACCCATGGTAGCGATTTTCTGCCCCGCCTTAACTTCTTGTTGTTCCCGGACCAGCATTGTGTCGTTATGGGCGTAGGCACTCAGGTAATCATCGTTATGTTTTATGATGATCAAATTACCGTAACCGCGCAGTGCGTTACCGGCATATACAACGCGCCCATCTGCGGTCGCGACGATAGCCTGCCCTTTACTGCCCGCAATATCGACGCCTTTGTTGCCACCTTCGGTCGCAGAGAAGTTGTCGATAACGTTGCCATCAGTCGGCCAGCGCCATGAAGCAATCGGCGAGCTGGTTGATGTACTGCTGGCAGTCGGTTCGGTTGAGCTTACAGAAGGAGCCGTAACAGGCGCTGTGACGATAGTCGCAGGCTTATTGTTCGGCAACATTTTGTTAGCACTTTGTTCACCTGAATCTTCAGAATACGTAATTGTCGGTTTCGAAGCAACCACTACGGTTGAATTTTGTGCAGGTTTTGAGACGATTCCTTGCGCAGAAGCATCAGCCTGAGTTATGGCGTTACCACCAGTGATTGGCGTACCGGATGCATTGCCAACCTGCAATGTTTGTCCGACTTCAAGACTATACGGCGCGGCAACGTGATTACGCTGCGCGAGGTCACGGAAATCGTTCCCGGTGATCCACGCGATATAAAACAGCGTATCACCACGTTTAACGGTGTAGGTACTGCCGCCGGTGTAGCTGCCTTTAGGAATATTGCCATACTGGCGGTTATAGACGATATGACCATTCACCGTCTGAACGGGCTGCTGTGCGACGGGTTGGATCTGCGTCGGCTGAACGGCAGGACGTTGTACCGGCTGAATCTGCGGTTGCTGCGCGGACGTGCCAAGTTTTGGCGGCGGTGTGATTAACATACCGGAACTGGAATTATTACTGCTGGCGCTCTTCATGCCGCCAACGGAACTGACCGGGGCCGGAGCATTAGTGGAATTTGAACACCCTGCCAGCCAAAGTGAAACCAGTGATAATGCCGCAACACGGCTTACGGTTAATTTTGGGCTTCCCGCGCTCATTTATCCCCCAACAATATGTAAATTACCAATGACTTAAAGATAACCGCGAACGTTTACGGCAAATGTGCTCACCATACGCTGTTATCGCCTGAAAAACCCAGGAAAACTCTGTTTCTCAGGCCAGTTCGCCTTTCACCAGCGGAACAAAGCGTACGGCTTCAACGGTATCGATAATGAATTCGCTTCCCCGCCGACGAACCCGCTTCAAATGCTGGAGTTCATCGCCCACGGGCAAAACGAGAATACCGCCGTCATCAAGCTGCGACATCAGCGCAGCCGGGATTTCCGGCGGTGCAGCGGTCACGATAATGGCGTCAAACGGCGCACGAGCTTGCCATCCCTGCCAGCCATCACCATGACGAGTAGAAACATTATGTAAATCAAGCTGCTTCAGGCGGCGACGCGCCTGCCATTGCAACCCTTTGATGCGTTCAACCGAGCAAACATGATGCACCAGGCGCGCCAGAATTGCGGTCTGATACCCCGAACCGGTGCCAATTTCCAGCACCCGCGAGGCCGGCGTCAGTTCCAGCAGCTCGGTCATTCGCGCCACCATATAAGGCTGCGAAATAGTTTGCCCTTGACCAATAGGTAACGCGACGTTATCCCACGCTTTGTGTTCAAACGCCTCGTCGATAAATTTCTCGCGCGGCACTTGTGACAACGCCTCAAGCACCTGCTCGTTTTTAATGCCCTGCGCGCGTAATTGATTGAGAAGATCTTGTACGCGTTTGCTTACCATTGCCTGTTCACCCCGGCACGATCCAACCAACCCGACACCACATCATGCGCGCTGTAAGCGGTTAAATCCACATGTAGCGGCGTCACGGAAACATAGCCTTCATCAACGGCGGCGAAATCAGTATCCGGCCCGGCATCGCATTTCTCGCCGGGCGGGCCAATCCAGTAAAGCGTATTGCCGCGCGGATCTTGCTGTGGAATCACCTGATCCGCCGGATGGCGGCTACCACAACGCGTAACGCGAATACCTTTGATCTCATCCAGCGGCAGATCCGGGACGTTAATGTTCAAAATACGACCGGTTCGCAGCGGTTCGCGGCTTAACGCACGCAAGATGGAACAGGTGACCGCTGCGGCGGTGTCATAATGCGTATGCCCGTTAAGCGACACCGCCAGCGCCGGGAATCCCAGATGTCTCCCCTCCATCGCAGCGGCAACCGTACCGGAGTAGATAACATCATCGCCAAGGTTCGGCCCGGCATTAATACCAGACACCACCACATCCGGGCGCGGACGCATCAGCGCATTAACGCCCAGATAAACGCAATCGGTCGGCGTGCCCATCTGGACGGCGATATCGCCGTTTTCAAACGTAAAAGTACGAAGCGAGGATTCAAGCGTCAGTGAATTAGACGCACCGCTGCGGTTACGATCGGGAGCGACGACCTGAACGTCGGCAAACTCTCTAAGAGCCTTTGCCAGCGTCTGGATACCCGGCGCGTGGATCCCGTCATCGTTACTCAGCAATATTCGCATAATCACCCGATGTGTTGATAAGTTCCCTGACGACACTGGTGGCAAAGCTGCCCGCCGGAAGCCAGAACCGTAATTCGACGGTGACGTCATCCCACCAGTTCCAGCTTAATTTTTGCGGGTAGAGCAGCATTGCGCGGCGCGCGGCTTCGACTTTCTCCCGCACCAGTAGCGCCTGTAGATCCGACGCATCCGCAACCGCCTGTTGTTCAAACGCCAGCGCGTCACGCTGTGTGCCCCACTCGCCGCTGCCTGGCAGCGACGCGGTAATCATCAGCGCTTTCGCCTCAACGCGCGTTTGCAGTTCCGCCTGCTCTTCACAGGTTGCAACAAACCAGCTGCCGCGCCCCGCTAATTGTAGCGCATCGCCGTCAACAACTTGATTAAAGTCTGTTTTTTTCAACCGCTCACTGACGATTTGATTAAACAACGCACTACGCGCCGCCGACAACCAAAAACTGCGCTTGTTACGGTCGCGCACCGGCGCATCGCTCTGCGCCCAGCGAAGCGCGCCTTGCAGGTTGCTGCCGCCGATGCCAAAGCGCTGAGCGCCGAAATAATTCGGAACACCTTTCTCCGCGATGGCCTGCAAACGCGCGTCAACGTCCGCACGGTCGCTGATTTCGCGCAGTACCAGCGTAAACGCATTGCCCTGCAGCGCACCGAGGCGCAGCTTGCGCTTGTGACGGGCATATTCCAGCACTTTGCAACCTTCAAGCTGAAAGGCGCTAAGATCGGGCATCGCATTACCCGGTACGCGGGCACACAGCCACTGCTCAGTGACAGCGTGTTTATCTTTTTGCCCGGCAAAGCTCACTTCACGCGCGTGGATTTTAAGGAATTTGGCCAGCGCATCAGCGACAAAACGCGTGTTGCAGCCATTTTTCAGGATGCGCACCAGAATATGCTCGCCTTCGCCATCAGGCTCAAAGCCAAGATCTTCCACCACCACGAAATCTTCCGGATTGGCTTTCAGAACGCCGCTTGCCACCGGTTTGCCGTGCAAAAATGTCAGGTTCTCAAAATCTGTCATTTTGCCGCCTTCACCAGCAACGCCACCGCTTCACAAGCGATACCTTCGCCGCGGCCGGTAAAGCCTAGTTTCTCGGTAGTGGTGGCTTTGACGTTGACATCATCCATATGGCAACCGAGATCTTCAGCGATAAACACGCGCATCTGCGGAATATGCGGCAGCATTTTCGGTGCCTGAGCGATGATGGTGACATCAACATTGCCAAGCGTATAGCCTTTCGCCTGAATGCGCCGCCAGGCTTCACGCAGCAGCTCGCGGCTGTCTGCGCCTTTGAACGCCGGATCGGTGTCCGGGAACAATTTACCGATATCGCCAAGCGCCGCCGCGCCCAGCAGCGCGTCGGTCAACGCATGCAGCGCAACATCGCCATCAGAGTGAGCCAGCAGGCCTTTTTCGAAGGGAATGCGCACACCGCCAATGATAATCGGGCCAACGCCTCCAAAGGCGTGTACGTCAAAACCGTGTCCAATGCGCATTATGCTTTCTCCTGGAGGTCTGCATGGGTCAAGTAAAATTCTGCAAGTCGTAAATCTTCGGGGCGGGTGACTTTAATATTATCCGCGCGTCCGGCGACCAGCTCCGGGTGAAAACCACAATACTCCAGCGCTGAGGCTTCATCAGTAATTACAGCGCCTTCATTCAGCGCGCGGGTCAGGCAATCGTGCAGCAGCGGCAGCGGGAAAAACTGCGGCGTTAGCGCATGCCATAAATCGTTGCGCTCAACGGTGTGAGCAATCGCGGTTTTACCAGGTTCGGCGCGCTTCATGGTGTCGCGCACCGGGGCGGCAAGAATTCCTCCCACGCGGCTGGTTTCACTCAGCGCCAGCAGGCGGTTTAAATCATCCTGATGCAGACAAGGCCGCGCGGCATCGTGCACCAGCACCCACTGCGCGCCCGAGGCGGCCTTCAGGCCCGCCAGCACGGAGTCCGCGCGCTCTGCGCCACCGTTTACCACGGTGATTTGCGGATGGCAGGCAAGGGGTAATTGCGCGAAACGTTCATCGCCAGGGCTGACCGCGATAATCACGCGGCTAACGCGCGGATGGGCGAGCAACGCGGCGACCGCGTGCTCAAGAATGGTTTTATCACCGATGGAGAGATACTGCTTAGGACATTCCGTTTGCATGCGGCGGCCAAATCCGGCGGCCGGCACCACGGCACAGACGTCCGGGATCATTGCTGACATGTCGTGAGTCCGGGATTATTTAAGGTCTGTTCTGCGTATTTTGTGTATTTTGCGTGTTTTGCGCTGAGCCCGACGCGCGCTTTGAGGCGTCCGGCACCAGACGATAAAATGTTTCGCCCGGCTTCGTCATGGTTAATTCGTTGCGAGCGCGTTCCTCAATCGCTTCCTGGCCACCATTGAGATCGTCAATTTCGGCGAAAAGCTGATCGTTACGCGATTTTAATTTGGCGTTTGTCGCCTGCTGTGCCGCCACATCTTCGCTGACGCGGCCGTAATCATGCAGACCATTCTTGCCGAACCACAGCGAATACTGTAGCCAGACCAGCAAAGCCAGCAATAGCAGCGTTAGTTTACCCATCCTGCCCCCTGAAAAACGGCATCATCATCCCATAACTTTTCGTCAGACTCCACTCCAGCCGGGTGATGCCGCACAAGCGCCAGACTTTACCATAAATGTCTGTCGATCCGTAGCCGGACACATTGCCTTAATGAGCGTTACGGTTTGACGTAGGGATTGCGTTACCCCATCAGCCACATAAACAGCACGCCGAACATGGCGATCACCGTCAACAGTGTCGCCACGCTGCTGTAAACCAGCTTGCCATCGAGGAGCGAATGCAGCGCAATGCCGACCACAACGGATACGGGCATCAGGGCGAGAAAAAAAGGCCAGGTGTAGAGAAAGAAAAACAGCGTATTGGAACCGTAAATCATGAACGGGATGCCGAGCGCCAGCAGCCATGCGACAAAGCCCACAACCGCTCCAGGGAACGACCATGTTGTGGCTTCATCGGTGGTGGTCGTCATCGACTGCGACCGTGGAATGGTGATGTTCTGACTGTTGCGCATATCTGATCCTGTTGCCTGTACGACCGGTAACGGAAATACACACCCTCGCTCAGGCGGCGCCAACATTAACACCGGGAAACCTGAAGATGGCGTGTATCGCCAGTACCGTCTCAGGATCTGATAATATCGCCCTGCCGGAGGAGGTCTAATAATTGGCTGACCAAATTTGTTACCAATTGTTCGCCGTCCAGATGCACTTCCGGGGATTGCGGCGCTTCGTATACCGAATCAATGCCGGTGAAGTTGCGAAGTTCACCCGCACGCGCTTTCTTATACAATCCCTTAGGATCGCGCGCTTCGCAGATCTCCAGCGGCGTATCTACAAACACCTCGATAAACCGCCCTTCTCCCAGGCGCTCGCGTACCATTTGCCGCTCGGCGCGGTGCGGCGAGATAAACGCGGTGAGCACGACCAGACCGGCTTCAACCATCAATTTAGCCACTTCGCCCACGCGGCGGATATTCTCTTTACGATCGGCGTCGCTAAAGCCTAAATCGCTGCACAGCCCGTGGCGCACATTGTCACCATCCAGCAAATAGGTGCTGACACCCGCGCGGTGCAGCGCCTCTTCCAGCGCCCCCGCGACGGTCGATTTTCCCGAACCGGAAAGGCCGGTAAACCACAGCACAACCCCACGGTGACCGTGAAGTTGCTCACGCGCATCAGGCGTCACCGGGTGCGCGTGCCAGACGACATTTTCGTCATGCTGCGCCATTACTTGCCTCCCAGCAGATCACGTGCGCCCCAGTGCGGGAAGTGCTTACGAATAAGCTGATTCAGTTCCAGTTCGAATGCGCTGAACCCGGATGTAGTGGCCTGCTGCTGAATATGAACGTCACGCACCATTCCTGCGCCAACGGTCACGTTACTCAGGCGATCGATAAAGATAATGCCGCCAGTCACCGGGTTCTGCTGATATGCATCCAGCATCAGCGGTTCGTCGAACGTCAGATCCACCAGCCCAATACCGTTAAGCGGCAACGTATCCACCTGGCGCTGCGTCAGGTTATTGATGTCCACCTGGTAGTGGATGCCATCGACACGGGCGCGCGTTTTTTTGCCTGCCACTTTGATGTCATAGCTCTGACCCGGTTGCAACGGCTGTTCCGCCATCCACACCACATCCAGCGATGCGCCCTGCACCGCAGGCAGCGTTTCCTGCGCATCCAGAATCAAGTCGCCACGGCTGATATCGATCTCATCTTTTAGCACCAGCGTGATCGCTTCACCCGCTGCGGCTTCCTGTAAATCACCGTCAAACGTCACGATGCGGGCGATAGTCGATTCGACGCCAGACGGCAGCACTTTGATGCGCTGACCAACTTTCACCACGCCAGAGGCGAGCGTGCCGGAGAAACCACGGAAATCGAGGTTCGGGCGGTTAACGTACTGCACCGGGAAGCGCATCGGTTGCGTATCCACCACGCGCTGAATTTCAACGGTCTCCAGCATTTCCAGCAGCGTCGGGCCGCTGTACCACGGCATTTTCTCGCTCTGGCTGGCAACGTTATCCCCTTCGAGCGCTGACAGCGGCACAAAGCGGATATCGAGGTTGCCCGGCAGTTGCCCGGCAAAAGTCAGGTAATCCTGACGAATGTTGTCGAACGTCTCTTCGCTGAAGTCTACCAGGTCCATTTTATTGACGGCCACGACCAGGTGTTTAATGCCGAGCAGCGTGGAGATGAAGCTGTGGCGGCGGGTTTGATCCAGCACGCCTTTGCGCGCATCGATCAGCAAAATCGCCAGATCGCAGGTCGACGCGCCGGTCGCCATATTTCGGGTGTACTGCTCATGCCCTGGCGTATCGGCGATGATAAATTTGCGTTTTTCGGTAGAGAAATAGCGATACGCCACATCAATGGTAATGCCCTGTTCGCGCTCCGCTTGCAGGCCATCCACCAGCAGCGCGAGATCGAGTTTTTCACCCTGCGTGCCGTGACGTTTGCTGTCGTTGTGCAGCGTGGAGAGCTGATCTTCGTAGATCTGGCGGGTATCGTGCAGCAGTCGGCCAATCAGTGTACTTTTGCCGTCATCGACGCTGCCGCAGGTTAAAAAGCGCAGCAGGCTTTTGTGCTGCTGGGCATGAAGATACGCTTCGACGCCGCCTTCATTGGCAATCTGTTGTGCAATTGTGGTGTTCATGGCGGCTCCTTAGAAGTATCCCTGACGTTTTTTCAGCTCCATGGAGCCGGCCTGGTCGCGGTCAATCACGCGCCCCTGACGTTCACTGGTCGTTGAAACCAGCATCTCTTCGATAATCTCCGGCAGCGTTTGCGCGTTTGATTCCACCGCGCCGGTCAGCGGCCAGCAGCCAAGCGTACGGAAACGCACCATCCGTTTTTCGATCACTTCACCCGGCTGCAGATCGATACGGTCATCGTCGATCATCATCAGCATGCCGTCGCGCTCAAGCACCGGGCGTTCCGCCGCCAGGTACAACGGAACGATGTCGATATTTTCCAGGAAGATATACTGCCAGATATCCAGCTCGGTCCAGTTAGAGAGCGGGAACACGCGAATACTTTCGCCTTTGTTAATCTGGCCGTTGTAGTTGTGCCACAGCTCCGGGCGCTGGTTTTTCGGATCCCAGCGGTGGAAGCGGTCGCGGAAGGAGTAAATGCGCTCTTTGGCGCGCGATTTCTCTTCGTCACGCCGTGCGCCGCCAAATGCCGCATCAAAACCGTACTTGTTCAGCGCCTGCTTCAACCCTTCGGTTTTCATGATATCGGTGTGTTTGGCACTGCCGTGTACGAACGGGTTAATGCCCATTGCCACCCCTTCCGGGTTTTTATGCACCAGTAACTCGCAGCCGTAGGCCTTTGCGGTACGGTCACGGAATTCGTACATCTCACGGAATTTCCAGCCGGTATCCACATGCAACAGCGGGAACGGCAGCGTGCCAGGATAGAAGGCTTTGCGTGCCAGATGCAGCATCACGCTGGAATCTTTGCCGATGGAGTACATCATCACCGGGTTGGAAAATTCGGCGGCCACTTCGCGGATAATATGGATGCTTTCCGCCTCCAGTTGTCGCAGGTGAGTGAGTCGTTTTTGATCCATAACCATTCCTTAAGCCAGATTAATCACGGAGGCGTCAAACGCCTCCGTCGCTGTCGTATGCCGGAACCAGGCGAGTTCGCGATGCAGCCCAACCACCTCGCCCACCACCAACAGGGCAGGCATCGGGGCGGCTTTCGCCAGTTCCTCAAGTTGTTCTAATGTGCCGGTAGCAACGTGTTGATCCACGCGCGTACCGCGGGAAATCACCGCCACCGGCGTGGTTTTTTCCCGCCCGTGGGTAATCAGCTGTTCGCTGATTTCGGCGGCCTTCATCGTGCCCATATAAATCGCCAGCGTCTGGCGGCTCTGCGCCAATTGTGACCAGTCAAACGGCGCGCTGTCGGCTTTATAATGACCGGTTACAAACGTAACGCTCTGGGCAAAATCCCGGTGCGTCAGCGGGATGCCGGCATAGGCTGTCGCACCCGATGCTGCCGTAACGCCCGGCACCACCTGGAAGGGGATGCCCGCTACAGCCGCCGCCTGCAACTCTTCGCCGCCGCGTCCGAAGATAAACGGATCGCCACCTTTCAGGCGCACCACCGTTTTCCCCTCGCGCGCCGCGTCCACCAACATGCGGTTGGTATCATGCTGCGCGACAGCGTGCGAACCGGCACGTTTACCGACGCAGATTTTCTCTGCGTCCCGCCGCACCAGTTCCAGCACCGCATCGCTCACGAGGTGATCATAAAACACGACGTCTGCCTGCTGGATAACCTGCAAACCCCGCAACGTCAGCAATCCGGCATCGCCAGGCCCGGCACCGACAAGAATGATTTCACCGCCGCTTGAGCCAGGTTGCGCCAGCTCCACTTCCAGCGCTTTTTCCGCTGCCGGTTCGTCGCCCGCCACCATCAGGCTGGCAAAACGCCCGCGAAAAGCGGTTTCCCAAAAACGACGCCGCTCATCGGTAGTGCGGCGAAACGCTTTGATGCGCGTGCGCCAGCGTCCGGCAACCTCTGCCATGCGCCCGAGATTTCCCGGCAGCAGCGCTTCAATCTTTTCACGCAGTAACCGCGCCAGCACCGGCGCGTTACCGCCAGAAGAGATGGCCACCAGTAACGGTGAACGATCCACAATCGACGGGAAAATAAAGGAGCACAGCGGTTGGTCATCGACAACATTCACCAGCCGATGACGCGCATTGGCGGCGTCGAACACCCGGCGATTCAGCGCCGAATCGTTGGTCGCGGCAATCACCAGGAAAACCGCGTCCAGCTGTGATTCGTCAAACTCGGTAGCCAGCCAGTGAATGGATTGCGCATCGGCAAGTTGCTGCAACTGCGGTTCCAGCCGTTGTGCCACCACCTGCACATGTGCGCCAGCGCGACGCAAAAAGGCAATCTTGCGCGCGGCGATTTCGCCGCCGCCAATCACTAAAACGGGGCGGTCTTTTACAGCAGCAAATAACGGCAGGTAATCCACAACGCAGTAACTCACTCAAGGCCAGCAATAAAGGGACTATAGGGGGCGGTTTAGAACGAATGAAATTACGAATTGGAATGAGTAGTTCCGCAAAGGAATAACGCTTGTGCAAAGCAAATATCAAAAAGTGCTTAACACCAGCATTTTCGGAATGTTAAGAAGAAATGAAATTGTGTAAAGCGGGTCACAGTTTCATACTAAGCGCGGTAAAAATTCTGCTGCTTAAAGGACTCTCTATGTTTTCCGCATTGCGCCTCCGTACCGCTGCCCTGGCGCTCGGCGTATGCTTTATCCTCCCGGTTTCTGCCCGGACCGCTCAACCCGGCGACTTTGCAACTGAGCAGGCTCGTCACATTGCCACCCTGTTCCCGGGACGAATGACCGGCACCCCCGCTGAAATGCTCTCTGCGGATTATGTTCAGCAACAATTTGAACAAATGGGCTACCAGAGCGATATCCGTAAATTCAAAACCCGTTACCGCTATACGGCGAAAGATAACCAGCAGAACTGGCAAAACGTAACCGGCAGCACGGTGATTGCCGCGCATGAAGGCAAACTGCCGCAGCAGATCATTATTATGGCGCACCTCGATACCTATGCGCCGCGCAGCGATGCGGATGTTGACAACAACCTCGGTGGTTTAACGCTGCAGGGTATCGATGATAACGCGGCGGCTGTGGGCGTAATGCTGGAACTGGCGCAAGCGCTGAAGCAGACGCCAACGCAATACGGTATTCGTTTTGTCGCCACCAGCGGCGAAGAGGAAGGCCAGCTTGGCGCAGAGAGTTATCTTGCGCGAATGAGCGAAAAAGAGCGCAAAAACACGCTGCTGGTGATCAACATGAATAACCTGATCGTCGGCGACAAGCTCTACTTTACCAGCGGGAAAAACACCCCGGCTTCGGTGCGCAAACTGACGCGGGATCGGGCATTGGCCATTGCCCGTTCACACGGCATTCTGGCGATGAGCGCCCCGGTCACTGCCACCAAAAGCAACCACAGCGCTAATGATGCGCAGGTGTTTGATCAGGCCTCTATTCCGGTGCTGTCGGTGGAAGCGACAAACTGGTCGCTGGGTCTGAAAGACGGCAACCAGCAGCGCGCCAAATCCAAAACTTTCCCGGAAGGCGTGAGCCACCACAATGCCCGGCTGGATAACCAGCAGTATATCGACCAGGCGCTACCGGGGCGCATTGAGCGCCGCAGCCGCGACGTGGTGCGCATCATGCTGCCGCTGGTGAGCGAACTGGCGAAAACCACCAAAAATTAACGCCAGCATGGCTGGCGTTATCTTGCAGATCCTCCGAACCCGCTCTGTGCGCAAAAACCGAAACGAAAAGATTTTTGCGCACGTCCGGGTTCAGTAGAAGTGATCAACCGGCGGCTAGCGCTCGTCGCGGCGCCCGCCTACCGCAGCCCACATTCTGCGCACATGTACCGTCACTTCTTCACGGTCATGATAGAGCTGCCGCGCCTGAATCTGCGCGGCAACGTTATGCTCATCCAGTTGCGCCTGAATATACGCCAGGTTGTTCGACACCTCTTCGTAACGCTTTTTCATTGGCAGCTTGAGGTTGAAAATGGTTTCCCGGCACCAGCCATTAGTCAGCCACTGCGCCATCAGCGCAGCGACTTTCGCGGGTTTCTCCACCATGTCGCACACCATCCACGAGATGTTGTTGCGGTTCGGGCGATAGCGGAAACCATCTTCACGCAGCCAGGTCACCTGGCCGGTATCCATCAGGCTTTGCGCCATCGGGCCGTTATCCACGGACGCAACCCACATGTTGCGTTTCACCAGTTGGTAAGTCCAGCCGCCCGGACACGCACCGAGATCCACCGCGTACATACCATTTGCCAGGCGTTCGTCCCACTCGTCTGCCGGAATAAAAACGTGGAACGCCTCTTCCAGTTTCAACGTTGAACGGCTTGGCGCATCGGACGGAAACTTCAGACGCGGGATGCCCATATAGAACGGCGAGTTGTTAAAGGAGTACGAATAACCGGTGTAGCAACAACCCGGCGCAATAAAGAACACGTGAACCACCGGACGCTTCGCTGAATCACTACGCGCCAGGATGCCCGCTTCACGCAGCGCGCTGCGCAGCGGAACGGTAAACTTGCGGCAGAACTTCATCAGCTCTTTGCTTTCGTTGGTATCGGCCACTTCGACACGCAAATCGCCGCCTTTATCCACGACGCCCTGCAACATGCCGACGATCGGCGTAATGCGATCTTCCTGCGGTAAGTCGCGCAGCAGCTCGCCGACGACAAACATCTGGCGGGCAAAAATCAGCGAACTGAATGGCAGCTCGCGCGCCAGTTTGTCGGCGTCGTTTTCCTGATAGCACTCAAAAACAACATAACCCGCGTTCTCTTTCACACGCGCGAAACCGAACACCTCAAGGCGACCGGCTTTATCGGTAATTTCTGCTGCGCACTCTTTCTCAAAACCCGGGCGGCACAGCAATACCACTTTATTCATGAACAACGCCCCTACGTTTCAGACGAATTGCGCCAACTAACATTAATGCCCAGCCGATGAGAAAACAGACGCCACCGACCGGCGTAACAAACGCCCACAGGCGTAAATGTGAGAGCGCCAGGCAATAAAGGCTGCCGCTAAACAACACGGTGCCGAACGCCAAAAAAACGCTGCTCCAGTAAAACCAGATGCTGATACGGCGCTGCATCGCCACCGCAAGCCCAAGCACCGCGAGCGTGTGGAACGCCTGATATTCGAGCCCGGTCTGGATCCAACTCATCTCCACCACGCCCAAAGATTTACGTAACACGTGCGCGCCGAAAGCCCCCAGCGCGACAAACACAAAACCGCTTACCGCGGCAAAAATCAGCATAAAACGGCTGGTCATGTGAGTACCCTAAAAGTCATACGCGCCATATGCGCGCGAATTATTGTTCGTAACGGAAACGGAACTTTTCCTGTTCGCTGGCCGCTTTTGCCAGGATCCACTGACGAAAGGCGGCTATTTTACCCAGTTCTGCCTGGCTGTCATGACAAACCAGATAAAACGCGTTCTTACTGACCAGAACATCATTAAACGGGCAGACCAGACGACCTGCCTCAATTTCGGACTGTGCCATTACATTGTTGGCCAGCGCGATCCCCTGTCCGTGGATAGCGGCCTGCAGCACCATAGAGCTGTGGCTGAAAATAGGTCCCTGCTGAACGTTAAGATTAAGACCTAACTGGCGCGTATAAGTTTGCCAGTCGCGCCGGGAAGCGTCATGAAGCAAGGTGTGATGCGCCAGATCTTCAGGCTTTTTCAATGCCTTATCACCGGTGAGTAATAATGGCGAGCAGACGGGCAGCAAGTATTCTGCGTACAATTTTTCCACACGCAAGCCCGGCCAGTTGCCGCGACCATAAAAAATCGCCACATCGACATCGTCCGCCAGTTTGTCCTCTTCGCGGTCAACCGCCTGGATGCGCACGTCGATTCCCGGATAAGCTGAGTTAAAGCTAGAGAGCCTCGGCACCAGCCATTGAATGGCAAAACTGGGCAATAAACTAACAGTGAGCGCGCCTTTTGCACTGCGTGCTTGTAGTTTTCGCGTGGCTTCATTGAGCTGGGAAAATATCTCTTTGATATCCTGAAAATAACTCTGGCCTTCCTCGGTAAGCAGCAGCGAACGGTTGCGTCGACGGAACAGTTTCAGACCGAGAAAATCCTCGAGAGACTTGATTTGGTGGCTTACTGCGGCCTGCGTCACAAAAAGCTCATCGGCAGCGCGAGTAAAACTCAGATGGCGGGCAGCGGCATCAAAAACACGTAATGCATTCAGTGGTGGTAATCGCTTGGACATGGTTATCAGGCTTAGATGTAAAGGCAATTTAACAAACAGGAAACAGTGTTTAACCTATTAGTTTTTTTTATCTGAGCCATTATAAATTGTCCGTTGAGCTTCTACCAGCAAATACCTATAGTGGCGGCACTTCCTGAGCCGGAACGAGAAGCTTTTTTTGGAATGTGTGTTCTGAAGGGCTTTTGGCTTACGGTTGTGATGTTGTGTTGTTGTGTTTGCAATTTGGTCTGCTATTCAGACCCCGGTAGCGACGCTACCCCTTTTTCACTTCCTGTACATTTACCCTGTCTGTCCATAGTGATTAATGTAGCACCGCAAGATTGCGGTGCTTTTTTTTACCTGAAATCAGGGTTATTTATCCAGCGCGACCATCTCTTTAACGTCGGTACGGTTGATCTGTTGCTCATTACCGTTGGCGTCTTTATAAGAGATCATGCCGGTCTGATCGTCGGTTTTCGGTTTACCTTCCGAAATAATCGTACGACCATCGTTGGTGTGTAATGCATAGTTCGGGCTGGAACAAGCGCTCAGGGCAAAAGCAAAAGCACATGCAGAAATAATTGCGGCAGCCTTTTTCATCTTCTTCTCCTTCTGGCAATTAATGCTGTGAAATACTCTTCACGGAAGAGTCTCGAACGATTAACTAACACTATTCAGCATAACCTGCTTACCGGACTCTGCCAGGACAAACAGACAATTCCGATGGTTATCAACTGCCTTGCTACGACCGAAAAATTGCGCGACGATCTGAGTAATTAGATGAGGAATCGCATGAACGCATTTAACCCAGCGCACTTTCGCGCGCAGTTTCCGGCGCTTGCCGATGCGGGCGTCTATCTCGACAGCGCCGCTACCGCCCTGAAGCCGCAAGCCGTGATTGACGCCACGCAACAGTTCTACAGCCTGAGCGCTGGCAACGTGCATCGCAGCCAGTTCGCGCAGGCGCAACAGCTCACCGCCCGTTATGAAGCGGCGCGCGAACAAGTTGCCGCCCTCCTTAACGCGCCCTCCGGGAAAAATATTGTCTGGACGCGCGGCACCACAGAAGCCATCAATATGGTCGCGCAATGCTACGCCCGCCCGCGTCTGCAAGCCGGGGATGAAATCCTCGTCAGTGAAGCGGAACACCACGCGAACCTGGTGCCGTGGCTGATGGTCGCACAGCAGACCGGCGCAAAAGTGGTGAAATTACCGCTGTGCGTCGACTACTTACCGGATATCGCGCAGTTACCACAATTAATTACTCCACGTAGCCGGATTCTGGCGCTCGGACAGATGTCCAATGTCACCGGTGGCTGCCCGGATCTGGAACGCGCCATTACCCTGGCGCATGCGGCAGGCATGGTGGTGGTGGTTGACGGCGCACAAGGCGTGGTGCATTTCCCGGCGAACGTTCAGCGTCTGGATATCGATTTTTACGCCTTCTCTGGCCATAAGCTGTATGGACCAAATGGCATCGGTGCGCTGTACGGCAAAGCGGAACTGCTCAATGAAATGACACCGTGGCTCGGCGGCGGCAAGATGATTACCGAAGTGACGTTTGATGGCTTCACCACGCAACCGGTGCCGTACAAGCTGGAGGCCGGGACGCCTAACGTCGCGGGGGTGATTGGTTTAAGCGCCGCGCTCGAGTGGCTGGATACGCTGGATATCGCCCAGGCAGAGAGCTACAGCCGTGGTTTAGCCACGCTTGCGGAGGAGCAACTGGCGCAGCGTTCGGGTTTCCGCTCTTTCCGCTGCCAGGATTCCAGCCTGTTGGCTTTCGATTTCGACGGCATTCACCACAGCGATATGGTGACGCTCCTTGCCGGTTACGGTATCGCGCTGCGCGCCGGGCAACACTGCGCGCAACCATTGCTGGCGGCGCTGGGGGTCAGTGGTACGCTGCGCGCTTCATTTGCCCCATACAATACGCAACACGATGTTGATGCGCTGATAGTCGCTGTTGATCGCGCGCTCGACATTCTGGGGGATGCATGACCAGCCCAGCTTTTGCCGGACATCCGTTCGGCACGGTGGTAACCGAAGAGACGCTGCGCCAGACATTTGGCGCACTTAACCAGTGGGAAGAGAAATATCGCCAGTTGATCCTGCTCGGCAAACAACTGCCTGCGGCGACGGACGAATTAAAAGAGCAGGCGCGGGAAATTCCCGGCTGCGAAAACCGAGTCTGGCTGGGTTCCACGCTCGGCGTGGACGGAAAAATGCACTTTTTTGGCGACAGTGAAGGCCGCATCGTGCGTGGATTGCTGGCAGTCCTGCTCACCGCTGTAGAAGGCAAAACCCCGCAAACGCTGGTGGAAAACGATCCGCTGGCGCTGTTTGATGAGCTGGGCTTACGCGCCCAGCTTAGCGCCTCACGTAGCCAGGGGCTGGCGGCGCTGGCCGCCGCCGTGCAGGAAGCAGCCCGTCAGGCGCTAGCCTGACGTTCCGCCTTCGCCATCAGTTTTTTCAGGGCATGGGAAACCGCGATAAAGCCAAACGTCGCGGTCACCATGGTCGCCGCGCCGAAACCGGCAGCGCAATCCATGCGTTTTGGCCCTTCCGCCGTGCTTTTTATCGCACACACGGAGCCATCCGCCTGCGGGTAAACCAGCGCTTCGGTGGAAAACACGCAATCCACGCCCAGCTTGCCTTTGCTGTTCTTGACTACGCCAAAATCGCTTTTTAAGCGCTCACGCAGTTTCGCCGCCAGCGGATCCTGAATGGTTTTCGCCAGATCGCTCACCTGGATCTGGGTCGGATCGATCTGCCCACCCGCGCCGCCGGTCGTTACCAGCGGGATCTTATTACGTCGGCAGTAAGCAATGAGCGCCGCTTTTGGGCGCACGCTATCAATCGCGTCAATCACATAGCTGTAATCACGGCTCATTAACTGTGCGACGTTATCGGCAGTGACAAAATCATCAACCACCGTCACCAGGCACTCCGGGTTTATCTGGCGAATACGCTCCGCCATCACCTCGGCTTTCGCCAGCCCTACATTTTCACGCAGCGCGTGGATTTGCCGGTTGGTGTTCGTCACGCAGACATCATCCATATCAATCAGCGTGATCGCACCAATACCGGTGCGCGCCAGCGCTTCCGCCGCCCACGAGCCGACACCGCCAATGCCCACCACGCAGATATGCGCATCGGCAAACCACTGCAGCGCTTTTTCACCATACAACCGCGCGGTGCCGCCAAAGCGCTGGCGCCAGGCGTCACTGATTACTGCTGACATAAACAAACCTCAAGATGAAACGAAAGACCCTCTTCCGGAGCCGGAAGAGGGTGCGAGTGTAGCACACTCAGCCGCTGAACACGCCGCCGCCAGCGCCGGTCCCGGGGGCGTTTTTCAACACCCATACGCGGCCATAATGGTTGTACCATCCGGCGCGATGACCCGCATCCGGGCCAATGCCCTGATAAATATCAAAGTGCTGGCCTTTAATTGCACCACCGACATCCAGCGCCACCATCAGGCGCAGCTCATATTTGCCGTTGAACTTGCCGTTGTTATCCAGCTGCGGCACTTCCGCCAGCAGCGTCGTGCCCGGCGGAATAATCGACCGGTCGGAAGCGACAGAAGCACGGCCAATCAGCGGCACCGCGCTGGCACCTTTTACCGGCGCCCAGGATTGCGGTTTAAAGAAGACGAACGAGGCGTTCTCTTCCAGCAACGCGCGGACTTCCGCTTCGCTGTGTTTTTCACCCCATTCGCGAATCGCCTGCATCGACATATCTTCGCGCTTCACTTCACCACGATCGATTAGCACTTTGCCGATGCTGCGGTAGGCGTGGCCGTTTTTCCCGGCATAGCTGAAGAAGTTAAGCGGGCTGCCGTCGCCAAAATCGATATAGCCGCTGCCCTGCACATCCATAATGAAGTTGTCCATCAGCGAATTGCTGTAGGCCAGCACATAACTGTCACTGAGCGCACCGGCGTAGATTTCCGCGCGGGATGGCAAGCGACCACGTTTAGGCGGCATACGGTAGATGGGGTACTGGAACTCGCCCTGGCGGGTATGGCGCGCCTGCACAACTGGCGTGTAGTAACCGGTGAATTGCACGTTGCCATAGTTATCCGTGCCTTCCATTTGCCAGGCGTCGAGGCCAAACTGGCGCAGATTACGCGTATCGCCGCCGGACATCAGCCACGACTGAATCGCGTTATAAACGCCGCTCTGGCTGCCGTAGAGGCGCGGTGAGGCGCTGCGAATTTGATTAACCTGCTCGGAGAAATCTCCGGCATTGATTGGCGCACCTACGGCGTCAGGTTGATTGACCAGGGAAAAAGGCTGGGAAAATTTTCCGTCTTTATACTGTTGACCGCGATCGGTCGGTTTTGAAGAGCAGGCCGCGAGAATTGCCACCATTGCGCCTGTGAGTGCGAACTTAACCCAACGTCCTTTCATTATCTCTCATCTTCTGATTAACCCGGAGCGGGGTGAAGATAACAAACCCCACCCGCTAATGAAATGCGCTATCACTACCCGGCGCTAATTTAGTGCAAAAAATAAACGGATTGTATTGTTTTTACACATAATCCCGCCAATTATGCGATCCAGGCAAAAAAAAGGTTGCATCAATAAGTTTGCAGAGTATAGTGCGCATCCACGGACGCGGGGTGGAGCAGCCTGGTAGCTCGTCGGGCTCATAACCCGAAGGTCGTCGGTTCAAATCCGGCCCCCGCAACCAATTAAAATGTGAAGAAAAAAGTTTACATGACGGAAGTGTAAACAAGACGGACGCGGGGTGGAGCAGCCTGGTAGCTCGTCGGGCTCATAACCCGAAGGTCGTCGGTTCAAATCCGGCCCCCGCAACCAACACAATAAACACCTTAACGGGTGTTTTTTTGTTTCTGCGGTTCGCAAAAGAAAATGGCGCTTTTCAGCGCCATTCTGTTATCCCCTTCTCGCCAGCGTCGCGCCATCTGCGAAGTAGGCTTTAATCCCCGCCAGAATCGACTCTGCCACTTCCTGCTGGAATTTCGCCGTCTTCAGCTTACGCTCCTCTTCCACGTTACTGATAAACGCGGTTTCCACCAGAATTGACGGAATATCCGGCGCTTTCAGCACCGCGAAGCCGGCCTGTTCTACCTGGTTTTTATGCAGGTTATTAATATTGCCAAGTTTATTGAGCACCGCTTTGCCAAACTTCAGGCTGTCGTTAATGGTTAACGACTGCACCATATCGAACATGGTGTGATCCAGATAGCGATCGCCGCTCTTGCTCACCCCACCGATTAAGTCGGACGCGTTCTGCGTTTCCGCCAGATATTTCGCGGCGGTACTGGTCGCCCCTTTGGTCGACAGGGCAAAGACAGAAGAACCGCTTGGCTGGCGGCTGCTGAAAGCATCAGCGTGAATCGACACAAACAGGTCAGCGCGCTGTTTCTGCGCCTTGGCAACGCGCACTTTCAACGGAATAAATACATCCTCGTTGCGCGTCATATAGGCTTTCATATTGCTCTCTTTCTCGATCAGCGCATGCAGCCGACGCGCGATTTGCAGCACCACATCTTTTTCCCGGGTGCGATATTTCCCCATCGCCCCCGGATCTTCACCGCCGTGACCAGGATCGAGCATGATCACAATTGGCCTGTCACGCCCGGCTTTCCCCGGCTTCGGGCCGCTCTCTGCGGGCGGCACCTGCTGCTCAAGATCGCCTTTGTTGTACTCTTCAAGCAGCGCCAGCAGCGGGTCCTGCACATCTTTCGCATTGACCGGGTAGAGATCCATCACCAGACGCTCTTTAAAACCGGCCACCGGCGCCAGCGCAAACAGCTGCGGCTTCACGTCCTGTTTCAGCTCAAACACCATGCGCACGGTCTGCGGATCGAACTGCCCTACCCGCGCGGATTTGATATAAGGATCGTCGCCACGGATCTGCGCGCCCATGCCTTTTAACACGGAGTTCAGATGCACACCTTCAAGGTCCACCACCAGCCGGTCGGGATTACTCAACGCGAACTGCTTATATTTGACGACATGGTTCGATTCCACCGTCACGCGCGTATAGCTTGACGCTGGCCAGACGCGAACCGCCACCACCTGGCTGACTGCAGCCAAACCAATTTGGCTCACGCTTAATAACCACATGGCCCCCGCGCCTTTTAAAAATCTGCGGCGGCTCAGCGCTGATTGACTTCCCGACATGCTTCTCCCGAGCAATTTTTATCTACGTAATAATATTCGTCAAAATTGACGGAAAACTTTAACGAATGATGCATAAACTGTCATCTATTAAAGGGTAAACATATGTCTGCCCGCGGGCTGCGGCTAGGAACATTTGTTATACGACAGCAAAATTTGCACTTGCACGCGGCGGCAGAAAAGAATAAAAATACACAATTTACGAATAATCATGCATTGAGGACAGGCCGTGGTAAAAGAGCGTAGAACCGAACTGGTGCAGGGATTTCGCCACTCCGTTCCCTATATTAATGCCCACCGTGGCAAGACATTTGTCATTATGCTCGGCGGTGAAGCCATTGAGCATGAAAACTTTTCCAGTATTGTCAATGACATCGGCCTGCTGCATAGCCTGGGTATCCGGCTGGTAGTGGTCTACGGTGCGCGTCCACAGATTGACGCGAATCTCGCCGAACACAACCATGAGCCGATTTACCACAAACACACCCGCGTTACCGACGCTAAAACGCTCGAACTGGTTAAGCAAGCCGCCGGGTTGTTGCAACTGGACATCACCGCACGTTTGTCGATGAGCCTTAACAATACGCCGCTGCAAGGCGCGCATATTAATGTTGTTAGCGGCAATTTTATTATCTCTCAGCCTCTGGGCGTGGATGATGGTGTCGACTACTGCCACAGCGGCCGTATTCGTCGTATTGATGAAGAGGCGATTAACCGCCAGCTTGCCAGCGGCGCGATTGTGCTGATGGGGCCGGTGGCAGTTTCGGTCACGGGCGAAAGTTTTAATCTGACCTCGGAAGAGATCGCCACTCAGCTTGCTATCAAACTGAAAGCGGAAAAGATGATCGGCTTTTGTTCATCGCAAGGCGTGATGAACGATGAGGGCGAAATCGTTTCTGAGCTGTTCCCGAATGAAGCGCAGGCGCGCGTCGAGACGCTGGAAGCACGTGGCGATTATCACTCCGGCACCGTGCGTTTCCTGCGTGGCGCGGTCAAAGCCTGCCGCAGCGGTGTGCGCCGCAGCCATTTAATCAGCTACCAGGAAGACGGCGCGCTGTTGCAGGAACTCTTCTCACGCGACGGTATCGGTACGCAAATTGTGATGGAAAGCGCCGAGCAGATCCGCCGCGCCACTATCAACGATATCGGCGGGATCCTGGAACTTATCCGCCCGCTGGAACAGCAAGGGATCCTGGTACGCCGCTCGCGCGAACAACTGGAGATGGAGATCGACAAGTTCACGATCATCGAGCGCGATAACCTGACCATCGCCTGTGCGGCGCTTTACCCCTTCCCGGAAGAGAAAATTGGGGAGATGGCCTGTGTCGCGGTTCATCCCGATTACCGCAGCTCATCGCGCGGCGAAGTGCTGCTGGAGCGCATTGCCGCTCAGGCGAAGCAAATGGGGTTGAGCAAACTGTTTGTGCTGACCACCCGCAGCATTCACTGGTTCCAGGAGCGCGGTTTCACGCCAGTGGATATTGATTCCCTGCCAGAAACCAAAAAAGAGATGTACAACTACCAGCGCCGGTCAAAAGTGCTGATGGCCGATCTCACCTGAGCTTTCGCCCCCGCCTTCTGCGGGGGCTTTTTACATCCGTGAACGAAAGAGTGAATCCAGCCCGCTGCGCCGTTCAGTGCGCGTCGCGATCGCCTGCCCCAGCACGCGTTCGTCGGCATACACCGACAAGCGATTACGGGCGCGGGTTATCGCGGTATAAACCAGTTCACGCGTCACCACCGGTACAATCTGTCCGGGCAGGATCAGCGCAGCATGATCGAACTCCGAACCCTGCGATTTATGTACCGTCATCGCCCACGCGGTATCATGCTCCGGCAAACGGCTTGGCAATACCGGTTTGATCTCGCCATCCGGCATCGGGAACCAGACGCGGATCCCCTGCCCTTGATCCAGCGCGATGCCGATATCGCCGTTAAACAACCCCAACGCCGAATCGTTACGCGAAATCATCACTGGTCGCCCGTGATACCAGCGCGAATGCGCCAGCCGGGTGATCTGGTGCTGACGCAACAGCGCCAGCTCCAGCCGCTCATTCAGCCCGCTGACGCCAAACGGCCCTTCACGCAAGGCGCAGAGCAGCTGGTATTCGCCAAAGGCGGCAATCACCTCTTTCGGCCCGGCGTGGCTTCGCACCAATGAGAGAAAGCGCGCGTAACCCGCCAGCGCATCGTCAATCATGCCCTGATACTCTTCCGCGCTGTTCAGAGGTTTACGCTCAATGTCCGCAAAGCCCTGGCTGAATACCGCTTGCATCGCGCGTTTATCGCCCCGGTTGACGGCGGCGGCGAGCAGGCCAATCCCGGAATCACTGCCAAAGCGGTAGCTTTTTTGCAGCAAACAGAGGCTATCGCGCAAGCTGCCTGCCTCGGCGATACCTTCGGGAACTGGCGTACCGGTCAGACGCGACAATTGCGCTGCACGTTCAGCGCTATACCCGGCATTGACCCACGCGCAGATATCGCCCAGCACCGCGCCGGCCTCCACCGAGGCCAGTTGATCGCGATCGCCGAGGAAAATGACCCGGGCGCGCGAAGGTAGTGCATCAATCAAGCGGGACATCATGGGTAAGTCGATCATTGATGCTTCATCGACGACCAGCACATCCAGATGCAACGGGTTACCCGCATGGTGACGCATGCGCTGGCTGCCGGGCTGGGCACCAAGCAACCGGTGCAGCGTGCTGGCTTCATCCGGCAACATCGCTTTTTGTCGGGCATCCAGTTGCAACTGGCGTAGCGCACTGCCCAGCGATTCGGTCAGGCGCGCGGCAGCTTTACCGGTTGGCGCGGCAAGGCAAATTCGGCACTTGTCGCCGTCCACCATCTGCACCAGCGCGGCAAGCAGTTTCGCCACGGTTGTGGTTTTGCCGGTTCCTGGACCACCGGAAATCACCGAAATCCGCCGCGTAAGCGCCACGGCAGCGGCCACTTTTTGCCAGTTGATTTCCGTTTCCGACGAGGAGGGAAATAGCGTCTCCAGCGTCTGCGCCATTCGCGTTTCATCAACATCCTGCAGTGGCGCTTGTGCGGCAAAAAACGCGGCAACCCGCCGCTCATGACACCACATGCGGTTCAGGTAGAGGCGAGAATCGGTGAGGATCATCGGCGTCGCGGCTTCACATTCGCTCACTGCGGGCGAACGCAGCAAGACGTTACGCCAGTCATCCGGGTTGCCCGCGAGGGCGAATAACTCGCTAAACAGCGGTGAGTCGTTACCGTATGTCTCAGGCGTAAGACGCGCGAGCGGCAGGCATACGTGCCCTTCACCAGTATCATGGCTGAGCAGCGCTGCAGCCAGCATCACGGCGGGTTCCTGTTCCGTGGCGACCGTCAGCGCAAACTGCACATCCAGCGCACGCAGCAACTTCTGCTCCACCGCTTCCTGTAGCAAACTTTGCATACTCATGGCGCAACCTCCGGCGCAACGCCTGCGAACAGGTCGTCCATTTGTGTAATTAATTCAACATCAGGCCGGATAGTGAAAATCCCCTGTTGTGGGTTTTGCGCATCCACGCCACGCAGGAACAGATAAATCACGCCGCCGAAATGGCGTTCGTAGTCATACCCTGTAATGCGATGACGCAAAAAACGGTGCAATGCCAGGCTGTAAAGCTGGTACTGCAAGTCATAACGGTGCGACTGCATCGCCGCCGCCATGGCTGCTTGCGTGTAGGCTTCTGCGCTCTCGCCCAGCCAGTTAGATTTGTAATCCAGCAGGTAATAGCGCCCGTTGTGGCGAAACACCAGGTCGATAAATCCTTTCAACATGCCACGCACATCGCGAAAATCGAGCGGCGGGCAGCCAGCCGAAAGCGGATCATAACGCCGGATGAGTTCATCCAGCGCCTCCGCGCTCAGCGTGGCGCTAATCGGCAGGTAAAACTCCATCTCCACCTGTTTTTCTTTGTTCGTCAGCTGGCTCAGCGAGATGCCCGTTTGCGCCAGCGGCACATGCAGCACGGTTTCCAGCCAGCGGCTGAGCACCGGCTGCCAGTGTGTTTCGTAACCGCCCGCCAGCAATTTCTCTGCAACCCAGGTGTCAGCTATCGGCTGCGTAAAATCCAGGTCTTCAAACAAGCTGTGCAAAAATGTCCCCGGTGCCGCGCCGCGCGGAAACTGATGCGGCGTTAATACCGGCTCCTGCAACGCTTCTCGCTCTCCGGCTGCGTCAATATCCAGACGCGGCAGCAGATCCTGAGCGATGCCATGAGCCCGCTGCTGCAATCCGGAATAGCTGGTGACACGCCAGTCATCGCTGATGCGCCGCGTGATTTCACGCACGCTCAGCGTCGGTGATTCCGTTTGCGGCAGTTGCCAGCGCCCGGCGTCCGGCATTGACGGGATGCAAAGGGCAATATCGTCATTACACAGTTGCTGCAAAACGTTATGCAACGCGGCGGCATCCAGCGCTTCGCCTTTCTGCAAAAGCCGCCCCAGCGCGCTCTGGTGAAAATCACTGGCTCCGGCTTTTTCGCCACGGCGACGAAACAGCGGGGCAACCCCCAGGCTGCAATGCCAGACAGAACGCGTCAACGCCACGTACAGCAAACGCAGGTCTTCGGCCAGACGCTCTGCTTCCGCCAGCGCGACACTCTCTTCGGCATGGCTGAGATCGAGCACGGCGGCAAAGGAGTCACGATCGTGGTAAAAACCCTGATCCTGAATGCGGAAATTGGCGATAAACGGCAGCCAGACTAGCGGATACTCCAGCCCTTTCGATTTGTGGATGGTGACAATCTGCACGAGGTGTTTATCGCTCTCCAGCCGCAATTGCTCGCTTGATGCATTAGCGTTCGGCTCGGCAATACGCTGCGCCAGCCAGCGGGTAAGCGCGTGTTCACTTTCCAGTTGCGTCCCCGCCTCCTGCAACAACTCGCTGATGTGCAGGATATCCGTCAGCCGTCGTTCACCGCCGGGGGTCGCCAGCAAGTTTTCCGCCACATGTCGCGCACTCATCAGCCTGCGCAGCATCGCCATCACACCGCGTTTTTGCCACAGCTCGCGATAGCCGGAAAACTCTTCGACAATCTCATCCCACGCCAGCTCATTCTGGTTGAGCGCATCAATATCCTGCGCGGTAAGCCCCAGCAAGGAAGTCGCCAGCGCACTGCGCAGCGTACTTTCGCGCTCCGGCGCCAGCACCGCCTGCAACAGCCACAGCAACTCCTGCGCTTCCGGTGTTTCAAAAACGCTGTCGCGGTTGGAAAGGTATACAGACGGAATATTCAGTAACGTCAGTGCATCGCGGATAAGCGAGGCTTCATGGCGGCTGCGCACCAGCACGGTAATATCCGACGCTTTTACCGGCCGCGCGTTTTCCCCTTCATACAGCAGCGCTTCGCCCCGCAGCCCGGCGCTCAGCCAGTCGCGGATTTGCGCTGCGCATAACTGCGCCATAAATCCCTGATAATCTCCGACGCTTACGCCTTCGCCCTCCATCAGCCACAGCTTCATCGCAGGCTGCGTTTCTCCCTGATACGCAAAGCGTAAGCCTGCGTTTTTGCCGGCTGCTTTTACCGGCAGGAACGGGATCTGACGGAACATGAAAGCGTCGTCCATCCGGCTGAAGAGCTGGTTGACGCTGGCAATCATGCCTGGCGACGAGCGCCAGTTGGTATCCAGCGTATAGCGGGCGCTTACTTCATCGCGCGCTTTCATATAGGTGAAAATATCCGCGCCGCGAAAAGCGTAAATGGCCTGTTTTGGGTCGCCAATCAGCAACAAACCACAATCCGGCTGTTTCAACCAGATGCGGCTAAAAATACGGTACTGCTGCGGGTCGGTATCCTGAAATTCATCGATCATCGCAACCGGGAAACGGGTGCGGATTGCCGCAGCCAACGCTTCGCCGTTCGGGCTTCGCAGGGAATCATCAAGGCGGCTGAGCATGTCGTCAAAGCCCAGCTCGCCGCGCCGGCGTTTCTCTTTTGCCACCGTTTCACGAATCTCACGCATCGCGCTGGTCAGCACCAGATCGTTAAGCGTCAACGACTGCGCCAGCAAGTTTTCAATGGCGACGAAAAGCGGGTGTTCTGGCACAACGCCGTCAGGTTTTGTGCGTTCAGTAAGAAAGGACTGAGTGAATTTTTCCAGCGCGTCCGGCAACAGGTAACTGCGGGTCTCTTCCTGCGCCCAGGTGGAGATTTTCTCGATCCACTTCGCCTGGTTGCCACGGTTAAATTTACGCCGGTCAATACCGGAATTTTCGAGCAGTGGCTCGATTTCATTAACGCAAGCGCTCCACTGACGCTTCACCTCGCCAATCTGCGCAATAATTTGCTGATGGCGCGAGGCCAGCGTTTCGTCTGCCGCTGGCGGCGTTTTAATTTGCGGCGCTTCCCCTTGCAGATAGCGGTCGATCGCTTTCAGCAGATCCTGCGGTCCTTTCCACGAAGCATGGATAACTTCAGCAATTTCACGCGCTAGCGGGTAGCAGTGACGACGCCAGAAATCCGCACAGGCCTGGTAACGCAGCAGCGACTCATCTTCCAGCAGTTGCAGTTCAAACAGCATGCCGGATTCGAAGGCATTCAGACTCAGCATGCGCTGGCAAAAACCGTGGATCGTAAAGATTGCCGCTTCGTCCATTTGCCGCTCTGCCAACAGCAGCCACTGCGCCGCCTGTTGCTTATCGGCAATCTCGTCCAGCAGGCGTGCGTATAGCGGGTTATCGCTCGTTTCGCGCAGGCAAGCAATGCGCAACTCATGGATGTTACTGCGAATGCGGCCGCGCAGCTCTTCTGTCGCGGCCTCGGTGAACGTCACCACCAGCAGTTCTTCAACGCTGAGTGGGCGCGGGTAGGCGGCGCTGCCGCCTAACCCTAATAGCAGCCGCAAATAGAGCGCGGCAATGGTAAAGGTTTTACCGGTACCCGCCGAGGCTTCAATCAGGCGCTCGCCGGTGAGCGGCAAGCGCAGGGGATCAAGGGTCTCAGCGGTCGTTTCTCTCATCTTTCTCGGTCATCTTCGGTAAGGTTTGCTGCAACGCGCTGGTGCTATCCCAGACCTTCCAGCCTTGCGGGCGGGCATAATCTGCTTTACCGCTCTGGCTACCGGAGATCTGCGACAGGATCGCCATACCTTGCGGCTCTACCACCGCCTGATGGAAGAAATCGGCAAGTTTTTGCGGCGTCAGCAGTTTTATCTGAGCGACTACTTTATCACGCGAATCGAAGCGCATATTGCCACGATCAAAATCTTTGCTGAGTTTGGAAGCTTCTTCACCTAACGTTTGCGGCGCTTGCGTAAGTTGCGCGATGACGCCCTGCTGAAGCTGCGCAAACTCTTCCGGCTTCATTGCCCTTAATTTCGCTTCTGCGGTGGGGAAGAAAGCCTTGTAGCGCTCCCAGAGATAGGCTGGCTGCTTATCATTGCTTTGCAACAAGAACCCCATACCCCACTGGCGGCCTACGCTCATAGGGAAGGCGAACACAGCATACCCCAGTTGTTCTTCTGTACGCAGTTGGTTATAGAACCACGGCTGCACGATTTGCCCTAACATCGCGCTGTATGCCGAACTGCTGAACTCATCAAAACCGGTGGGTACAAACACCGCCGCGAGTGCGGAGTCCGTGCTATTGCCCGCTTTTTCAAAGCTCACATTCTGCTGCTTGTCCACCACGACGTTCTGGTTTCGGCACCACACCGTACCGTTAGCGCCAAGCTGTTTTTGCACCTCATGAGCGAGGTCTTTCGTCTGCTGTTCGCTCAGGTTACCCACCACCAGGAATTCCGGACGCGCATTATCTTTCAGCGCATCGCGGTAGTGCAAAATATCCTGCAAGGTAATAGATGGCAGCAGTGCGCGACGCTCTTCACGCTGGAAATAAGGCACCTGTGACAACATCTGGATCGGCATGATTGCCTGATCGAACGCTTTGCCTTTTTCGGCAGAATCCATCATCTGCGCATACCAGGATTTGGCCTGGGCAAGCTGTTCTTCCGTCGGCGTATAGCTGAAATAACCCGCCAGCAGTGCCTGGAAAAGCTGCGGCAAACGCTGGGTATAACCGTTGGCGTTGAGCATCAACCCGTTATTGGCGTTGGTGGAAAAACTGATGCCACCGACCGCCGCCTGATTGCTGAGCTGATCGAGTGCCAGCCCCGCCAGATAATCGTTAAGGGCAAATATCACCTGGTTTTTTGCGCTATCCATCGCCTGCGGGTTACGCAGCACCACGCTGACATCCGCTTTGGGCTCATTGGCGAAATACTGGCTTGGCATATACACCACGCGCAGCGTCGGCTCATCGACAATCAATTCAGGGTGTTCGTACTGCTTCGCCGGTTTTATCAGCGAGAAATCATCCGGAATGTAGGGGTTCAACTCCGGGAATTTCAGCGCAATACGGCTCTGGCGCGTCTGCCAGTCGGCATAGGTTTCCGGCGTGATCTTATTCACCTGGTAAGGCGCTTCAACAAAATAGGCCGTTTTATTGTGCGGTTCATCCGGGCTGATGTACCAGATACGCGCATTTTGCGGCGTCATCTCATCAAGACGCGCCTGTACCGCTTTGGCATCGAACCTATCGGCAATGTTCACCGAATCCAGCGTATGGGCGACAGGTACGCGGATCATGGTATCCGCCAGCCACTCGACGTAATCCATATCGCGGGTAATAGAGGGATAGCGGAAATCGAGATCGAGAATATGTGACAGCTCGTCGAAATAGCGTTTATCAACGCCTTTTTCGCGCAGCAGTTGCAGGTAGCTGAAAATAGCAGCCACAACTTCATCACGATTGGCCTGGCCTTTATCGGTCAGCGTTGCAGAGATGGCCAGCACGCCACTGTTGCCGTTCACCACCGGATCGGAATCACCGCGAATACCTTCTACCAACCCCTGACTTTGCAGCCAGTCCGAGAGCGTGCCCGGGCTGCGGTTGCCAATCAAATAGGTGATAAGCTCGTCCGTTTTGCTACGAAAGGCGGCGGTATTGTTATCGATACGAAATTCCACACGCAGCACTTTACGCGGCACCGCCGGGACATAGTGGATAATGATGCCTTTCTGCGCATCGGTCACCACAGGAACCGTGATGTCCGGCTTGTCGATATTCTTATTCGGCACACGGCCATACGTTTCGACAGCAATTTTCGCCAGATCCGCTAATGGGCGGTTACTGTAGATCACCGCCTTCATCAGGTTGGCCGAATAGTATTTATCGCGAAACGCCAGCAGAGCGGCATGAACAGGGCTGCCGGGCTTATCACTCAGGGTTTCAAGGTTACCGCCGGAGAATCGCGCACCGGGGTGTGCCGGGTTGATGGTTTCCGCGCTGACCTGCGCCATACGCATACCGTCACGGGTGCGGGCCATTGTCAGCTCGGCGTTGACCGCGTTGCGCTCGCGTTCACCATATTTTTTATCCAGCATGGGAGCGGCAATGGCATCGGCTAAACGGTCAACAGCTCCTTCCAGCGCATTGTTTTCCACTTCCAGATAATAAGCGGTGCGATAAGGCGCGGTGCTGGCATTGTGGCTGCCACCATGCAGCTTAAGAAATTCGGCCAGACTATCGGGCTGCGGGTATTTTTTCGAACCCATCAGTGTCATGTGCTCAAGATAGTGAGCAAGGCCGGGGTGCGCATCCGGATCTTCCAGCGAGCCGACCGGCACCACCAGCGCAGAGAGCGATTTGACCGCCTGCGCGTCGGACACCAGCAACACAACCATGCCGTTATCAAGGCGTATCGCCTGATATTGCCGGGTATCTTTGTCGCTCTTACGGATAGTTTCCTGAACAGGTTGCCAACCGTTGTCTGCCTGACTGAATGAAGCCCAGAGGGCAAAAAACAGGACGAAAGCTTTGAACCAGGTGCTGCGGGGCATTCACGAACCTCATCATTAACTTTTCCGGCTCGCCCAGGGATAATCGAGAAAGCCGGGTAAACCTGTGCTGGCTGAGCCAGCACTCTTGTTATATCAGTCCGTGACCGTCGCGCATGATAATGGATGCAACCATTTCGCGCAATTTTTATACAATCAATCGGACTGGTTGTGTCGATAAAGCGGTAACAGAAAACGCTGCGCTTGTTTGGTAATTTCAGCGTAGTACTCAGGTTCAAGGGTTCGCCACAGGCGCTGATACCAGACATCATCGCCTTCACCGCGTACCACCATGTTGCCTTCATACGCTTGCAGGAATTTACTCTGCGCTTTTTGTAACGTCTCTTCGTCCTTTAACATGGCATCATTTGCCGCGTCATAACAGACTTTTATCCATGCGCCGCCGCTTTCCGGCAACAGCAGGAGCGGTTTCACCATGCCTTCCCGATAGCCTTCAATCAGCGTTGCCAGATATTCCAGCGCCTTATCAGCGGGTAGCGGGGGAAAACACCATTCGCCCTCTTTGCGAACGAACAAGCGGCTGGTGCCGGTGCCGCCTCTGGCACAATAGACAAGATGTTCCAGCCAAAGTTGCAGGCCTTGTGAAACGTTCAACAAGGCCGGGCGCCAGCGCAATAGCCCATCTGGCTGCACACGCGGCAGCCATCCGGTGAGATGAACGCCTGCACAATGCAGGTCAATTTCGAGGCTGTCAGAAGGCTGGCGATATTCAATGACGCGGTTAGCCAGTTCCTGCATTTCCTGACATTGGGTTTCCCAGATAATTTCACCAAACGCCCCATAAGGCAGTACGCCAGCCGCGCGGTAGCGGCGAAAAAGCTTCTCTGCGTCCTGCTCTTCGACCAGCGTATTTAATATCTCCTGATTGAGCTGGTAACGGCTCAGACCATCAATGATAAACGGCTCAGCATCCGGAATTTCACTCTCCTCCGGGCGGAAATTAACGCGCAGGCGCATCTGGAAAAAGGCGCGCACCGGATGCGCCCAAAAACGCTGGAGCTGATCAAAAGTGAGCGTTTCAAGCGGCACGTCATCCAGCGCTTGAATAAACTCCGCATGCGCCTGGCCCTCTGAACTCGCAGCCGGTAGCCAGTCGCGGACATAACTTTGCCACTCATCAGCCGTATAGTTTGCCGGATCAAACGGCATACGCGTATGCAGATGCGTAATATGTGCCTTTACCCGCTGCTCGCTTTCATCGCAATTAAGCAAGGCATCGCCTGGCAAATAGTGGCTCTGCCCAATGTAATCCACCAGCTCCTGCACCAACACCGAGGGAAAGCGCTCTTTGTTATCCTGGATAGAGCGGCCGATATAGCTGATATAGAGCTGCTGTTGCGCTGAGTTAAGCGCTTCGAGGAACAAGTAGCGGTCATCATCCCGACGGCTGCGGTCGCCTCGCTGCGGTTTCTGGCTCATCAGGTCAAACCCCAGCGGAGGCAGTGCTCGCGGGTAGACACCATCATTCATGCCCAGCAGACAGACCACTTTAAACGGAATAGAGCGCATCGGCATCAGGGTGCAGATATTCACAGGCCCCGCGAGGAAACGCTGACTGATACGCTCCTGATCGAGGCGCTGAGCCAGCTCGTCACGCAGTAGCGAAAGCGGGATCGCGTCGTGATAATTGGCACCAACGCCCTGCGCGATAATGTCCTGCCACTGCTGTTCAATAAGAGCCAGCGCAGCTTCTGTGTCCTGGTCTGGCAGGAAAAAGTCATTAAGCATGTCACGGCAAACCGGGAGCCACTCTTCCAGCGGTCGCGCCTCAGACAAGCCGCGACGCCAGATATTAAGCTGCATCAACAGCTCCGCCAGGTGGCCAACTAACTCCGCGATAAGCCCGCTGGATTCGTCATACGGTAAAATCGACTGCCACTCACCCTGGCGGCTTTCCATCGCATAACCGAGCAGCATTCGCGTCAGGCCAAATTGCCAGGTGTGCTGCCCGGTCGGGGGTAATTCAAGCTCGCGAACGTTGTCGTCGTCCATTCCCCAGCGAATGCCGGACTCATTGACCCATAAACGCAGGTAACGCAGCCCCTCTTCATTGATGTTGAAACGCGCCGCCAGCACCGGAACATCCAGCAGCGCCAGCACATCTTCACTCACAAAGCGGCTGTCCGGCAGGGAGAGCAAACTGATAAAGGCTTGCAGCGCCGGATGAGCCTGCCGCGCGCGGCGGTCGGAAATAGCATAGGGAAGATAACGCTCACCAGTGGCGCTGCCGAAAACCGCCTGAATATACGGGCTGTAGCTGTCGATATCGGCGACCATGACCACGATATCGCGAGGCGTCAGTTCAGGATCTTCTTCCAGCATCGTTAGCAGCCGGTCATGCAGGATCTCTACTTCTCGCTGCGGGCTGTGGCAGATATGCACCGTTACGCTGCGATCGTTGGGATCAAGCAGACGTTTTTTATCACTGCGGGAAAACTCTTCTGCCGTTACGCCCGCCACCGCACCATTTTGCAGTTCCAGGATGTCGTACTTCAGATTTTGCAGCAGCGAGCCGGGCGTAATGTCGACGAAAGCATCCAGCTCTTCATAGCGCTCCATGCCCGCCAGCAGGAAAATGTTGTCCCGTCCCAGTTTGCCCCATGAAGCCAGCAAAGGGTTACCAACATCCTGCTCGCCATCGGCATTGAACAGACCTTCGGCATTTTGCGTATCACGGAACAGCGGAAACTGTCGGTTTTCCCGGTGATGCCGACGATTACGGGTGATCAGTTTCGCCAGAAACGCCGGATCTTTAATGTCGCCCCAGTAGTAACGGCAGGGATTCGTAAACAAAAGATGAACATCAATATGCTTACCCAGCGCCTGAAGCGCTTGCAAATAGATGGGCGGCAGCGCGGAAATCCCACAAATAAAGACGCGCGAAGGCAAACCGGCGGGCCGCTGCTCAGCCGATTCAAGCTTATCGATAAAACGCTGGTAGAGGTTGGCACGATGCCAGTGTGGCTGCCCCAGCGCGGCGGTATGTTCCACCAGTGCACGCCACAGCGGTGCTTGCCAGCGCTGCGCTTCATCCAGCCCGTCGATCTGTTCACCCGCTTCCCATCGTGTTAGCCATTCCGGGCGGTAAACCAGATATTGATCGTAGAGATCCGCCACGCGTGAAGAGAGCTGGAAGAGTTTACGCTTGTCATCGTCGTCATTCAGGTAATTGCGCAACATGGTGAACGCGTCTTGCTCCAGCATGCCGGGCAATAGCGACATCAGCTTCCAGCTCATACTCTGTTTGTTAAATGCGCTCTCTTTCGGAATGCCGTCCAGTACGGTGACGAACATTTCCCAGATAAAACTCGCAGGTAGCGGGAAGGTAATATTGGCGGCAATACTAAACTTCTGCGCGAGCATCATTTGCAGCCATTGCGCCATGCCGGTGCTCTGCACCAGTACAACTTCTGGCTCAAAGGGATCGTCGAGCCTGTTATGCTCAACAATAAACTCCATCAATGCTTCCAGCACATCCAGACGATTGGAGTGGTAAACCCTTAACATAAGCGCTCCTGACTACTGACTGTTCGGGCAAAATAATCGCGTCATTTGCCCCTGCCTGCCCGCTGGCGAACTAACGGTAACGTTGATGCTGACACATCCCCCGGTGGTTGTCTGCCCCCGCTGAACCTGCCAGCCTGGCGGTAACGATGATACTTCTGGTTGCGCCTGTTCCCAGGCGTAGCGCCATAGCTGTCGCCACTGGCTGGTGGATACAAACCCTGAGGCCAGCGCACGATGATAACCGCCAAGCGCGGTAACAACCATCACCATTAGCACCATAGCCAGCAGAACTTCGGTAAGGCTAAAGCCCCGTTGTTTGTTTACGGCAACCGGCATAGCGCTTCCTCTTTCAGTGGACAAAAATCACTCCAGCCATGAGACAAAAAACGGACCTGCGCCCCCTCCACACGCCCCAGATGCCACAGCGATGTTTCAGCGTTTGCGACAATCAGCAGCGCGGCTCCATCGGTAAAAACGCGTAAACAACTGCGAACATTTTGCCCGGCACTTTGCTGGCACTGCAGCGCGGGCTGGGCAGGCCAGGTTTGATGACGCGCCCACTCCATGGCCGAAGTGATTTCCGCAGCGTTGCGTATCCCCTGGTTTTCATTGTTCACGCGCCAGATATGGCTGCTCAATTGCAGATTTAAACCGTGCAACATCAGGCTACCCAACAGCAATAACAGCAAAACCAGCGCCAGTGACGACATCCCTCGTTGCCGGTTCATAAGTTGTACCCGGTCACATTTAAATCAGCGGTAAAGGGTTGCCCGACATTCCCCGGAACACGCGCCGAGAGTGTGATCGCGAGCTGTGGTGCAAACCCCGGCGTCTGACGCTGAGCGACATGAAAACGCTCAATGCTCATTTGGGCAGGATCGGTGATTTTTTCCCAGCCCCGGCCATTGCAAGACGTTGCTCCACGCATGATTTCGAGTGCGCCACTTTGCAGCCGAAAGCCGGTTTGTTCCGGTTCGCTGCTTGCCGATGACTCCCAGCGCCCATTGCTGTTGGCGTCCCACTGAGCAATAACACAGTCTCCAGTGCTATTGATAACCAGCGGCTGGCCACTACAGCTACCATTGCAATATCCCGCTCGCTGGAGATGTTTTGCGATGCCACGCAGTTGCAGCCAGAGATCGTCTTCCACCGTCTGGATACGCGTGTGCTGCGTTACTGCCAGCTGTAGCGCTGGTAAAAAACGGGCAGACGCCAGTAACAGCACGCTGCCGATTGCCATCGCCAGCACGGTTTCCAACAGTGAAAACCCTTTTTGCCTGTCTAACATAGATTCTCCGCTGATGGCTGACACATTCTGATCCTGCCCCATGCCGAAACCACCACTCGCCACTCTCCTGCACTGCTACGCAGCCGAATATTGCCGGGCCAGGCAGTGTTGCGCAGTCCAAAGAACCCCAGCGAAGGTGTCACATCAACCAGCGTGACATCAGGCCATTGAGGCTGCAGTGAGTAAGCGTTCTGCACAGCGCAGTTTTGCGACGGCGAATTCACCAGGCACCAGCGTTCGCCTTCGCGAATGCCATATACCAGCTGTGAACGGTTGTGCCAGTTGGCATCATCGCGCAGACGTTCAAGCAAATGCCGCACCTGCAACGCGGTTTGCCACAGCCGCTGCTGCGCCTGCCAACTCTGCCAGCCAGAGATGCCCGCTCCGCTCAGGATAACAATCAGCACCATTGCGACGAGGGTTTCAATCAGGGTGAAGCCATCTTCTTTTTTCATGGCGGCAGTGTGTCGTTAGCATGCATTCAGATCGAGGGGCAAACAGAGAGGTTACGAGGCGGTACGAAAGAAATGCATCACGTTGCAGTGAGTTGCAGATGGGTTGGAAGCAGGGCCGAAGAAACAATTATCGGGGAAAAAAAACCGGTACGTTGCCGCACCGGTTATGACATGTTGGTAGAAGTCAGATAGCGACAGGCGCTTTGATGGCCGGATGCGGATCGTAACCTTCGATTTCGAAGTCTTCGAAACGGTAGTCAAAAAGCGACTCAGGCTTACGTTTGATAACCAGTTTCGGCAACGCACGCGGTTCACGACTTAATTGCAGACGCGTTTGTTCCAGGTGATTGCTGTAAAGATGGGTGTCGCCACCGGTCCAGACGAAATCGCCCGGTTGCAGATCGCACTGCTGAGCCATCATATGCACCAGCAACGCATAGCTGGCGATGTTGAACGGCAGACCAAGGAACACATCGCAGGAGCGTTGGTAGAGCTGGCAGGAGAGCTTGCCGTCCGCCACGTAGAACTGGAAGAACGCGTGGCAGGGGGCCAGCGCCATTTTGTCCAGTTCACCTACGTTCCACGCGGAGACAATAATGCGGCGTGAATCCGGGTCGTTTTTCAGCTGGTTAATCACTGTTGTGATCTGGTCGATATGGCGGCCGTCAGGTGTAGGCCACGCGCGCCACTGTTTGCCGTAAACCGGGCCAAGATTGCCCTCTTCGTCGGCCCATTCGTCCCAGATGGTGACTTTGTTTTCGCGCAGATAGGCAATATTGGTGTCGCCCTGCAGGAACCACAGCAGCTCATGAATAATTGAACGCAAATGGCAGCGCTTGGTGGTCACCAGCGGAAAGCCGTCCTGCAGATTAAAACGCATCTGATGGCCAAAAATAGACAGCGTGCCTGTCCCGGTGCGGTCGTTTTTCGGGGTGCCTTCATTCAGCACCTTTTGCATCAATTCTAAATACTGTTTCATGGTTCCTCAGGAAACGTGTTGCGGCGAACGATGGCGGTACGCCCAAATCATCATGATTGCGCCTGCAACGATCATCGGGATGGAGAGGATCTGCCCCATGCTGATGTATTGCACCCACTCGCCGGTAAACTGCGCGTCGGGCTGGCGGAAGAACTCAACGATGATACGGAACGCGCCGTAGCCAATCAGGAACAAGCCGGAGACCGCGCCCGTCGGGCGAGGTTTGCGAATAAACAAGTTAAGGATGATAAACAGCACAATGCCTTCCAGCGCCAGCTCGTAAAGCTGAGACATATGACGCGGCAACATGCCGTAAGTATCAAACAGTGATTGCCACTCCGGATGTGAAGGCAGCAGCGCCATATCTTCTGCCCGTGAGCCAGGGAACAGCATGGTATAGGGGAATGACGGATCAACGCGTCCCCACAGCTCACCGTTGATAAAGTTACCCAGGCGCCCTGCGCCAAGGCCAAACGGGATCAGAGGCGCAATAAAATCAGAAACCTGGAAGAAGCTGCGTTTGGTGCGTCTGGCGAAGATAATCATCACCACAATCACGCCAATCAAACCGCCGTGGAAAGACATGCCCCCGTCCCATACGCGGAACAGATAAAGCGGATCGTCCAGGAAAACCGGGAAGTTATAGAACAGCACATAGCCGAGACGGCCGCCGAGGAAAACACCGAGAAAGCCCGCGTAAAGCAGGTTTTCAACTTCGTTTTTTGTCCAGCCACTGCCCGGACGATTCGCCCGGCGCGTTGCCAGCCACATCGCAAAAACGAAGCCCACCAGGTACATTAATCCGTACCAGTGGAGAGAAACCGGTCCAATGGAGAAAATCACCGGATCAAAATCCGGAAAATGCAGATAGCCACTGTTCATCTGTCACCACAACTTGTTGTTATTCCGCCGAAAGTGGACAGCGGTTCACCTACGCGACCGCAATTGCTGGTCGCTCCAAAGCTGCGAATCATAGCATAAGGCACCGCGAGCGGGTGGCGGCGAAGTTGTAAAAGTTATGTATATCCCTGAGCCAGCTAAATTCCGCCGCGAATCAGGCCGCCCAGCCCACGGCGTTCCATAAATGCGGCAATTTGATGACGCACTTCTGTCGCCAGTTGCGCATCCAGCGTACGTCTCGCCAGCGTTTGCGCCTCTTCACAGTCAATGCGCCGCAGCAAATATTTAATGCGCGCTACTGAGCGTCCGTTCATGGAAAGATGGCGGTACCCCAGACCAATAAGCACGGCGACGCACATCGGATCACCGGCCATTTCGCCGCACAGACGGATATCAATACCTAACCGTTCTGATTCATCGGCAATCATCGCCAGCGCCCGCAGCACTGCCGGGTGCAAACTGTCGTACATATTTGCCACGCGGGTATTGTTACGATCGACGGCCAGGATGTATTGCGTCAGGTCGTTGGTGCCAACCGAGATAAAATCGACGCGGTTCGCCAGGTGCGACAGCATAAACACCATTGACGGCACTTCCAGCATCACCCCGATACGCGGTTTAGGAATTGCGTAACCAATCATCTCTTCGACTTCACGACCGGCGCGTTCAATCAGTCTGCGTGCTTCATCGATTTCGTCGATGCTGGTGATCATCGGCAACAGAATGCTGAGATTCCCTGTCGCCGCATTGGCGCGCAGCATGGCGCGCACCTGCACCAGGAAAATTTCCGGCTGGTCGAGGGTAATCCGAATTCCGCGCCAGCCAAGGCAAGGGTTCTCTTCGCTTATGGGCATATAAGGCAATTGCTTATCCGCGCCGACATCCAGCGTACGCAGCGTCACGGGCTTGTCGTTAAACATCTGCAACATGCCCTGGTATTGCGCCACCTGTTCCTCTTCGGACGGGAAACCACTTTGCAACATAAACGGGATTTCGGTGCGATAAAGCCCAATACCGTCGATGCGGCTGCCCAGTTTCTCTTCATGTTCCGGGCTTAAACCCGCGTTCAGCATCACCTTCACCCGCTCGCCGCTTTTAAGCTGCGCGGCCAGGTTCACATCATCTTCGGCAAGGCGGCTGAGTTCATTCTCTTCGCTGATAAGGCGCTGGTATTCCTGCAACAGCACCGGTTCAGGATCCACCAACAGCTCACCGCGATAACCGTCCACCACCAACATGCGACGTTGCAGCACGGCGGGCTGAATATCTGCCCCCATTACCGTCGGGATGCCAAGCGCGCGCACCATAATCGCCGCGTGCGAGTTTGACGCGCCATCGCGCACTACCACGCCCGCCAGCCTGTCGTGCGGCAACTCCGCAAGCGTAGTGGCAGAGAGTTCCTCGGCAACCAGGATAAAGCGCTCCGGCCAGCTGTTTGGCCCGGAAATAGAGTCATCGAGGTGGAATAACAAACGCTGGCCCAGCGTGCGCAAATCCCCTGAGCGCTCCTTCAGGTAGCCATCGCTGAGCGCTGCGAACTGCTCAGCAAAACTTTCAATAACGGTTTTTACCGCCCATTCGGCCACCACGCCCCTGTCGACTTCTTCAAACAACTCACGGCGCAAGCGCGCGTCGGAAAGCAGGTGAGAATAGAGATCGAAAATTGCCGCCGTCTCTTTTTGCGCTCCGGCGGCGAAACGTTTGCTGTAACGGCGAAATTCATTGGCAGCTTCTTCAAGAGCTGCCGTGAGCCTTTCGCGCTCAAGCGAGGTATCAAGCGTCGAGGCCGGATAAACCTGCTCCATTAACGGCAGCGTTTCGTCAACCCAACCTTCAGCGATAGCGACACCCGGCGCTGCCGGCAAGGCGCGAATTCGCGTCTGCCGATACTGACCAAACAGCGCATTTAATTGTGACTGGGAGAGAATGGCCGCCATCTGGGTGGCAAGCGTAACCAGAAAGGATTCTTCACTTTCATCGTACTGGCGTAGCTCACGCTGTTGTACCACCAGCACGCCAAGCAACTGGCGGCGTTGAATAATAGGTACGCCAAGAAAAGCGCGAAAGCGCTCTTCTTTAACAGCGGGAATATATTTAAAACTGGGGTGTTTTTGTGCATCCGCCAGGTTGATGGGTTCCGCCAGCCTGCCTACCAGGCCGACAATCCCTTGATCGAATGCGAGCGTGACGGTGCGACCACGCGGCTTTTTTAAACCGCGCGTCGCCATCAGGTAATAACAACGCCGGTCGTGATCTGCGAGATAGACCGAGCACACTTCGGTTTCCATCGCCAGACAAACGTCGGTAACCAATATTTCCAGCGCTTCGTTAAGGCGTGGCGCGCTGGCGACTTTCTCAACTATTTCTCGCAGTCGGGTGAGCATAATATGGGTGGCTTAACCTCGTTTACGTCGCCAGGCAGGCGCACTTTGCGGCTTCGGAGGCGTTTCCTGAAGCGACATCACCGCGCTTGCAAACTCTTTCATCACCCGCCGGTAGACATCGCGTTTAAACGACACTACCTGGCGAACAGGATACCAGTAGCTCACCCAACGCCAGCCATCAAATTCGGGCGTACTACTGGTCTGCATGTTGATCTCACTGTCGTTACCGATCAACTGCAAAAGAAACCATTTTTGTTTCTGGCCGATACAAACCGGCTTTGTGTCCCAACGCACCAAACGTTTCGGTAACTTGTAACGCAACCAGTTACGCGTAGAAGCAAGGATACGAACATCTTTACGACTTAAGCCCACTTCCTCGAACAGTTCCCGGTACATTGCTTGTTCCGGAGACTCGCCAGGGTTAATTCCTCCCTGGGGAAACTGCCATGAGTGCTGTCCAAAGCGTCTGGCCCACATGACCTGACCTTGTCGATTACAGATTACGATTCCAACATTTGGGCGGTAGCCATCGTCATCAATCACCGGACTACCTCAAAAAAAGTCTGAATAAAGCGATTGTTTCACACTCCCGGAAAACGGTAAACCACTCTATGACAGGGATACGAACGAATAACATTTGAATAACTCACAGTAATCATCAAAGTTATAAACAGAAAGCGATGCTGACGACGGTTTTTATTCACCTTTTCTGTGGATAGAGTTGTGAAAAAGTATGGAATTACCCAGGGAAAACCCGGAACAGTCTGAATAGCCCCGTTCTAGGCCAAAGAAATAACATACAGTAATTCATGTAGTTAAATAGCTGTTGAACCGATAACAGCCCCATAATGTGACGATCATCACCTTAAGGATCCTGGCGCTGATGAAAGATCGAACAGAGCCGAATTTATCCACAGATTATGCCAATAAGTTAGGCACATTTTGTGCAGAATTTCGATTTTCCTCGCACGTCAAGGCTGTAAATCGAAACAGTAGTGGCACTTTTCCCCAGTTATCCCACTTTTCTGTGGATAACATGGTGTAAGATCCTGTTTATTGTCAGTGACCAGATTTGGAAAACCCGGCACACAGTTGCGCAACTCATCAAAACCCTCGTTAAATTCCCTTATAAATCATCTAATTGCTCACACAGGACAGAAAAAGGTACACTGCCTGGCTACGGTGCAAAACTAGCGGTTACTTTTTAGACAAAAGGTTTTTAACATGTTCGCGTTGGCTCCTTTCACTTCACCGCCTGAATCAGAAGCGCAATTACTGGCCCAGGCGCAGCGCCTGGCGGGCTACACGCTCGGCGAACTGGCCGCGCTGGCAGGCTTGCCCGTTCCGCGCGATTTAAAGCGTGATAAAGGCTGGACGGGTGTTCTGCTGGAGCTGTGGCTCGGCGCCAGCGCAGGCAGTAAACCCGAGCAGGATTTTGCCGCGCTGGGCGTTGAGCTAAAAACCATTCCGGTCGATAACCAGGGACGCCCGCTGGAGACCACGTTTGTTTGCGTGGCTCCCCTTACTGGCAACAGTGGCGTCGTGTGGGAAACCAGCCATGTGCGACATAAGCTCAAGCGCGTCTTATGGATCCCAATTGAAGGTTCCCGCGAGATCCCGGTGGCGGATCGCCGCGTCGGATCGCCGCTGCTCTGGAGCCCAAATGCGGAAGAAGAGCAGCAGTTACGGCTCGACTGGGAAGAGTTGATGGACTTGATTGTGTTAGGCCAGGTTACCCGCATTACCGCCCGTCACGGCGAAGTTTTGCAACTGAGGCCAAAGGCGGCCAACAGCAAAGCGCTGACCGAAGCCATCGGCGAACATGGCGAAACCATTCTGACCTTGCCGCGCGGCTTTTACCTGAAAAAGAACTTCACCGGCGCACTGCTGGCGCGCCACTTTTTGCTCTCACAGCATTAAATTTTTGCCTAAGCCACAGCGGTGCTTATAATTAGCGCTTCTTTTTTTGGCAGGACTTTATAGAGATGTTATTTGCATGGGTAACCGATCCTAACGCCTGGCTCGCGCTCGGTACGCTGACGCTGCTGGAGATCGTTTTAGGGATCGACAATATTATTTTCCTCTCTCTGGTGGTCGCGAAACTGCCTACCGCGCAGCGTAATCACGCTCGTCGGCTAGGTCTGGCTGCGGCGATGATCATGCGGCTGTTGCTGCTGGCGTCTATCGCCTGGGTGACAAGGCTGACACACCCGCTGTTCAGCGTGCTTGATCACAGCGTTTCGGCCCGCGATTTGATCTTGTTCCTCGGCGGTCTGTTCCTTATCTGGAAAGCAAGTAAAGAGATCCACGAATCGATCGAAGGCGAAGAGGAAGGGTTGAAGACCAATGTGCATTCGTTCTTTGGCGCGATTGTGCAGATTATGCTGCTGGATATTATCTTCAGTCTCGACTCGGTGATCACCGCGGTGGGGCTGTCCGATCATCTGTTCATTATGATGGCGGCAGTGGTTATCGCCGTTGGCGTGATGATGTTTGCTGCGCGCCCGATTGGCGAATTTGTTGACCGCCACCCGTCGGTCAAAATGCTGGCGCTGTCGTTTTTGATCCTCGTCGGCTTTACGTTGATTCTGGAAAGCGTCTCCATTCATGTACCGAAAGGTTACATCTACTTCGCCATGTTCTTCTCCATCGCGGTTGAAACGCTCAACCTGATGCGAAATAAGAAGAATCCGCTGTAAACAAAACGCTTCCTCAACCGGGGAAGCGTTTTTTTATCTTTGATCTGCCTTTAACAACTTTTTTCAGATTATCCTGCTTTTTCGTCTCCAGACAGCAAGTTATTACTAAACTTGTTGTCAGACGCATGCCACCAGAGGATCAGAACGATGAAGAAATGGGCAGTGATTATTTCCGCAGTGGGGTTAGCTTTCGCCGTTTCCGGATGCAGCAGTGATTACGTGATGGCGACAAAAGACGGCAGGATGATCCTGACGGACGGTAAACCGGAAATTGACGATGATACCGGGCTGGTCAGCTACCGCGATCAGCAGGGCAATAAGATGCAGATTAACCGCGATGATGTATCCCAGATTATTGAACGCTAAGAAATTGCTATAAAGGTCAGTCACCTGCTGGCCTTTATTTGATTTTTCTCTTTCCCTTTTTCCTCCCCTCTGCCATGTTTATATTCCTTTGTCAGGTCAACTGACGTTGTACTTTTAAGGAAGCCGGCTATGCAGTATCACCGTATCCCCCACAGTTCGCTTGAAATAAGCACCCTGGGGCTGGGCACTATGACGTTTGGTGAACAAAACAGCGAAGCCGACGCCCATGCACAGCTCGATTACGCCGTCAGCCAGGGCATCAACCTGATTGACGTAGCAGAGATGTACCCTGTTCCGCCACGTCCGGAAACGCAGGGTTTGACGGAAACTTATGTCGGCAACTGGCTGGCGAAACGCGGTAACCGCGAAAAACTGGTTATCGCCTCCAAAGTCAGCGGCCCAAGCCGTAACAACGACAGCGGTATTCGCCCGAACCAGGCGCTGGATCGCAAAAACATCCGCGTGGCACTGGATGATAGCTTAAAGCGCCTGCAAACCGATTATCTCGATCTTTACCAGGTACACTGGCCGCAGCGCCCGACCAACTGCTTTGGCAAGCTGGGTTACAGCTGGGTTGATAGCGCGCCGGTCGTGACGCTACTGGAAACACTGGAGGCGCTGACCGAGTGCCAGCGCGCCGGGAAAATCCGCTATATCGGCGTTTCCAACGAAACGGCGTTTGGCGTGATGCGTTATCTGCAACTGGCCGAGAAGCATGAACTGCCACGCATCGTGACAATTCAGAACCCGTACAGCCTGTTAAACCGCAGCTTTGAAGTGGGTCTGGCGGAAGTGAGTCAGTATGAAGGCGTCGAGCTGCTCGCGTACTCCTGCCTGGCGTTTGGGACGCTAACCGGCAAATATCTCAACGGCGCGAAACCCGCTGGCGCGCGCAACACGCTGTTTAGCCGCTTTACGCGTTACAGCGGCGAGCAGGCGCAAAAAGCGGTCGCGGCGTATGTGGATATCGCGAAGCGCCACAATCTGGATCCGGCGCAAATGGCGCTGGCTTTCGTGCGGCGTCAGCCCTTCGTCGCCAGCACCCTGCTGGGCGCGACGACGATGGAGCAACTGAAAACTAACGTGGAAAGTTTGCATCTCGATCTCAGCGCAGAGGTGCTGGCTGAGATCGAAGCGGTGCATCAGGTTTATACCTACCCGGCACCGTAACGGTTAACGGCGGCGCTGCCAGATCCACAGCGCCGCAATCGCCAGCGCAAAAATCACGCCAAAGCCAACGCCGGTGCCAATTACCGGTACGCCCGCTTTCACCGCCAGCGAGTACAGGCCGAGCATCAGCAGCATGGCCATGTTTTCGCCGAGGTTTTGCACCGCAATCGCGTTACCCGCGCCAACGGATTCTTTGCCAATGGCTTGCAACAAGGCGTTCAGCGGCACCACAAAGAAACCGCCCAACATGCCGATCAACATCAGTACGCCGTAGGCTGGCAGTAACGCGTGTTGCAAGGAAAACAGCACCACCGCCACGCCAATGAGAATGCCGGCAGGCATACATCGCGTCACGGTTTCCAGCGTTACCAGCTTTGCCGCCAGACCGGCACCAGCCACAATCCCGACGGCGACCATCGCGTTAAGATACGTTGGTGTCGCGTTATCGGTGATCCCGAGCGCCACCGGCACCCACAGCACTAACAGGAAACGCAGCGTCACGCCCGCGCCCCAGAACAGGCTGGTGCCGACCAGTGAGAAGCGCGTTTCACCGTTGCGCCACAGGCTTTTACAGGCGTTGAAGAAGCTGGATGTCATCGGTGTAAAGCGCCAGGATTGCCCCGGACGCGCAGCAGGCAACTTTGGGATCAGCAGATTGGCGATCACCGCTCCGGCATACACCAGCGCACAAACAGCAAGCGCCGCCAGCACATGCCAATCGGCCAGCACACCGCCAGCCATCGAGCCGAGTAAAATGGCGGCAATGGTCGACGACTCCATCAGACCGTTCGCTTTCACCAGCTTATCGCCGGTCGTGATTTCGCCAAGGATGCCATACTTCGCCGGGGAATAGGCTGCCGCGCCCACACCTACCAGCAAATAGCCAACAAAGGGATTGATGCCGACGCAAATACTCGCCGCGCCAATCAGTTTCAGGCCGTTGGCGAACATCATCACCCGGCCTTTGGCGAAGCTGTCGGCGATCTGCCCGACAAAGGGCGCGAAAAGAATGTAAGCGCCCACAAACACCATCTGCAAAATCGGCTGGCTCCAGTCGGGATAAAACTCCGCTTTCAGCAGCGCCAGCGTGGCGAAAAGCAGCGCGTTGTCGCCAAACGCGGAGAGAAACTGCGCGGCAATCACCGCCATCATCCCGCGCGACCACAGCGAGGAGTTAGTGCTTACTGACTCATGCATGTGTCGATTCTTCCTCTTCAATCATGCTTTTCAGGGTCACAAAATCAGGTTTGCCGCTGCCCAGCACGGGTAATTGTTTCAGGAAGCGAATATCACGCGGCACGGCAAGCTCCGGCACGCCTTGCGCACGCGCCTGCTGTTGCAGCTTATCGCGCGTCAGTTCGCTGTCGGTGGTGAACATCACCAGCGCCTCGCCTTTGCTGGCATCGCTCTTGACCACCGTGGCATGCAGTTTCTCCGGCGACACCGCCAGCGCCAATTGTTCGACAATCTCCAGCGAGATCATCTCGCCGGCGATTTTGGCAAAACGCTTCGCCCGCCCCTGAATCTGCACAAAGCCCTGCTCATCAAAACGCACGATATCGCCGGTGTCATACCAGCCCGCTTCCATGTCGCCATTGATATTTTCCGCAGCTGGCGCTTCCAGCACGCCAGGGTTTTCCACCCGCAGATAGCCGGTCATCACGTTGGGTCCTTTTAATTGCAGACGACCGCCGTCTTCAATACCCGGTACTGCCATTAAACGTGCATCCATCCCCGGTAAGATCCGCCCGACAGTACCGGGTTTTGCCGCCATCGGTACGTTGATGGAAACCACTGGCGCACACTCGGTCACGCCATAACCTTCAAGGATGCGCAGGCCGAATTTGTCCTGCCACAACTGACGGGTGCTGTCCTGCAATTTTTCAGCACCGGCAACCACATAGCGCAAGCGGAAGAAATCATACGGGTTGGCGAAACGCGCATAGTTACCAAGGAACGTCGAGGTGCCAAACAGCACGGTGCAGTTACGGTCATACACCAGTTCAGGAACAATGCGGTAGTGCAGCGGGCTCGGGTAAAGAAACACCTCCGCGCCGGTGAATAACGGAGTGAATAACCCCACCGTTAAGCCAAACGAGTGGAATAGCGGCAGCGCCGACATAAAGCGGTCGTTGGCGGTGAAATCCGCGATGGTTTTGATCTGCTCAACGTTCGCCAGCAGGCTTTTATGACTATGCACCACCCCCTTCGGATTGCCCTCAGAACCGGAGGTGAAGAGGATCAGCGCCGGGTCTTCCGGTTTTTGCGGCAGCTGCGCTTTTAATGGCGTCAGCAGATGACGGAAAATCCACAGTTTGTCTTCCCAGGTGACATCGCCTTTCAGATCTTCCAGGTACACCCAGCGCACCTGCGTGAGCTGCTCCGGCAGGTGCCACAGCTTACCTTTATCCATAAACGTACGGGATGTGAAGATGGTTTTGATCTGCGCCGCCGTAATCGCACTACTCAACCCTTTGACACCGGCGGTGTAGTTCATCATCGCCGGGATGCGCGCACGCGCAATCGCGCCGAAAATGACCGCCGCGCTGATCCCGGCGTTTGGCAGCATCAGGCCGATTTTCTCGCCCGGCGCGCTGTATTTATCCAGAATACGGGCAACAAACAGCGATTTAGTCAGCAGCTTGCGGTAGCTATCCGGGGTGAAATTGATGTCTTCAACACAGTGCTTATTGGCACCATAGCGATACTGCGCGAATAGCAACGCTTCGAACAGAGTTTCACGCGGACGCACGGCCATGCGCGCTTCCATCATGATTTGGTGCAGCATTTCCCCCGCCAGCTTGCGACGGTCACGCGCACGCGGCGCATCCGGCATCGGTAAATGCGTAGGCGGCAGAATATGCAAAGTAATACGCGGGAACAGGCGCTGCTTGACCAGCCCTTTCAGGCGGCTGAAGTAGGTTAACTCCGCGCCATCAATACGCAGTGGAACCACCGTCGCGCCCGATTTTGCCGCCACGAATCCTGCACCGTCGTAAATTTTCATCAATGAGCCGGAAACCGAAATACGCCCTTCCGGGAAAATCACCACCGGACGCCCCTGCTCGACCAGCCGCACCAGATGTTTAATCGACATCGGCTTGGTCGGATCCAGCGGTACAAAATCAATAATCGAGCTTATCCAGCGCATGTACCACTGGCTGCTGATGGAAGTGTAGACCGCGAAAACCGGGCGCACCGGCAGGAATAACGCCAGCAAAATGCCATCAATAAAAGAGACGTGGTTAGGGGTAATGAGCACACGTTCGCCGTGCAGCACCTGCGTATTGCCGGTCAGTTGTACGCGAAACAACACACGGAACAGGCCGCGGAAAAAGCCCAGTAGCATTTCAACTCCTTTTGCCAGTAAATTAAGGACGTTATCAAATTGTGGCAGATTACATGAGAAGTGCGGCGGGTTAAAACGCGGGCGAAAAAAAACCTGCGCGTCCGCGCAGGTTGGTGCAAGAAATGAGTACGAAAAGCGTACCGAATAAATCACCAATCAATACCTCTGGGACCTTGATTGTCGCGTGCGGCACCGCGCCTCACCAGCGGGAAAAAGCAAGAGAGTGAGCCGAAGTGAAACGAGGTGTGTCCATTAGCGATTACTGTTACAGACTTAAGGTAAAAAAAAACCTGCGCATCTGCGCAGGTTGGTGTAATTCGAGTGTGCAACCCTGGGGGCCGCGTTCACCTATCAATACCTCTGGGAGTTCTACTCTGTCACGGGGGGATACCCGCCACCAGCGGACAATCGAAACAGCCCTTCGCAAAGTGTAACTAAAGGTTGTGCCTGAATTACTTTGCAATTTCCCGCGTGTAACGGTTTCACTGATTTCCTTCGCGTCAGCTCACGTTTGCAGACACCTGCCGGGTAGCTTCCTTGATTACACATCTCTTTTCCGTAACACTATGCAGCGTGTAAACGCTTACCCAAAGGAAGGTGCGTAATGGCGACTATCAAAGATGTCGCGCGGCTGGCAGGAGTTTCGGTCGCAACGGTTTCCCGCGTGATTAACGACTCGCCCAAAGCGAGCGAGTCCTCGCGCCTGGCGGTGCAAAGCGCAATGGATGCGCTCAATTATCACCCGAATGCCAATGCCCGCGCGCTGGCGCAGCAGTCCACCGAAACCGTAGGTCTGGTGGTGGGCGACGTGTCAGACCCCTTTTTCGGCGCCATGGTGAAGGCTGTCGAGCAAGTCGCCTCGGCTACCGGGAATTTCCTGCTGATTGGCAACGGCTACCATAACGAAGAGAAAGAGCGCAAAGCCATTGAGCAATTGATTCGCCACCGCTGTGCGGCGCTGGTCGTGCATGCCAAAACCCTTCCTGACGATGAACTCGCCTCGCTGATGAAACAGATGCCGGGCATGGTGTTAATCAACCGCATTTTGCCGGGGTTTGAACAACGCTGTGTGGCGCTGGATGACCGTTATGGTGCCTGGCTGGCTACGCGCCATTTGATCCAGCAAGGCCATACGAAAATTGGTTACCTCTGCTCCAACCACGCGATTTCTGATGCGGAAGATCGCTTGCAGGGTTATTACGATGCACTGAAAGAGAACGGTTTGCCCTGCAATGACCGGCTGGTGACGTTTGCCGAGCCGGATGAGAGCGGCGGCGAACAGGCGATGACCGAGCTGCTCGGTCGCGGGCGTAACTTTACCGCCGTCGCCTGTTATAACGATTCGATGGCCGCAGGTGCGATGGGTGTGCTGAATGACAACGGCATTGAGGTGCCGCGTGAGATTTCCCTGATTGGTTTCGATGATGTGCTGGTGTCGCGCTATGTTCGCCCGCGCTTAACCACCGTACGCTACCCGATTGTCACCATGGCAACACAGGCCGCCGAGCTGGCGCTGGCGCTGGCGGAAAACCGCCCGCTGCCAGAAATCACGCACCTGTTTAACCCAACGCTGGTGCGTCGTCATTCGGTGATTGCGCCGCAAGAGTAGCGATAGAGGTGCACGGTCTTGTCCGGATAGTCGAGACCGTCGCCAATGTAGCACCAGCCAAAACGCTCGTAAAAATCGCGACACGCCGAGTAAAGATGCAGCTCCTGAAAACCCATCGCTTGCGCCTGTTCGATAACATAGCGCTGTAACTGCCCGGCCAAACCCTGTCCGCGAACGCTCTCTTTCACATACAGTGCCGCCAGCCACGGGAACAGATCCTGGCGGCTGATTAAATCGCAGCGCCACAACCCGACGGTGCCCAGCAGTTGCTCCCCATCAACCAGAACAAACGTCAGCGGCAACTGCCCGGGCGTCTGGCTGTGCGTGATAATAGAGGCGAAAAAATCACGCGGCAGCGAGTCACCAAACTCACGCCATAACCAGTCCACTACCTGCTCAGCGAAGTGGGGCGCCTCGTAAAGGGGAATAATTTTCATACGATCTTTCCCTGAAAAATCGGTACTGATTCAAACAGGTAGCCGTCAAAGTCAGGCGCATCCTCGTCGGAAAGCTCCAGCAGGCTCTTTTTGACATTTTCCAGATGCTGCCACATCGCTTGCCATGCGCCCATTACATCGCGGCGACGTAGCGCTGCCAGCAGGGTCTGCCGGTCGCCCAGCCATTTCAGACGATAGGGGCGGCTGGCGATATGCACGTTGAATTGTTGCCACAGCGGGCTGCTGTCCATGTGATGCCAGATACTCTCCACCGTCGCCAGCAGCATCTGGTTTTGCGATGCGCCCGCCAGTACCAGGTGGAACATTTTGCTGTTGTCCTGCGAGGTATCGTTCATCGCGATGGCGCGCTGCTCTTGCTCAAGAATGCGCCGAAGATTATCGATATCCGCGCGCGTCGCCATTTTGGCGGCAAAGGCGGCGATATTGCTCTCCAGCAGTTGGCGCGCCTGTAAGATCTCAAACGGGCCAACATCGCTACTCAGAAAGCGCTCCTCTTCGTTCTCGTGCTCCTGCGGAATACGCATCACATAGACGCCGGAGCCCTGGCGAATATCTACCGTGCCTTGCAGTTCAAGCATCAACAGCGCTTCACGCACGATGGTGCGGCTAACGCCATATTTTTCGGCGATATTGCGCTCCGGCGGCAGGCGGGAACCCACGGGGTAATGCCCCTGGATTATCTGCTCGCGTAAATCTTCGCCAATCTCCTGGTACTGTTTTTTTTCCGGCGGGACGACGGCCTTCTCCACAATATCACCTGCAAGTCTGAGTTATCGCGCAGGCCGGGCGCCCCGGCCTGTCGGCGCTATCTTACCAAAGCCAGCGCCTGATCGAGAACTTTCGCGCCGTTTAAGGTGCCGTAAGCCACCGAATCGATCACATCAATCGGAATGCCGTATTCGTCAGTTAACTTTTTATTTTCCGCCAGTTTAAAGCGCACCTGCGGCCCCAGCAGCACGGCGGTTATCTCGGTGGCATAACTTTGCAGCTCGTCGCGCAGGGATTGCTCAGCAATAGCGTAAATCTTCAGCTCAAGGCCGCGCTCCGCCGCCGCTTTTTCCATTTTGGTCACCACCAGCGATGTGGACATCCCGGCGGAGCAGCACAACACAATACGTTTCATGGTGGCTCCTTATTTCCATTCGTCATCAATAGTCAGGGTAAGCTGGCGTTCGTCGCGCAGCTTGCGAAACCAGCCGGCAGACTTTTTCGGCCTGCGGTCGCGGTTGCTTTGCAGGTCAATCTCAATCAGGCCATAGCGGTTTTTAAACGCGTTCATTGGCGAAACGTTATCGGTAAACGCCCACAACATGTAACCCTGGCAGTTCGCGCCCGCTTCTCTGGCGCGCAGCGTCTGGTATAAATGCGCGGCAATAAAATCAATGCGGTAATCGTCCTCAATGGTGCCCGCCACGTTGCGAAACTGCCCTTCGTTCTCAATGCCCATGCCGCTTTCGGCGACAAACCACGGAATGTTGCCGTAGTCGTTTTTGATGCGCATCGCCATGTCATAAATGATCTCCGGCAGGATCTCCCAGCCGCGAGATTTGTTCATTTTTCTGCCCGGCAACTCAAACGGCTCGTAGTAGTACGCCGGGTGAAAAGGTGTTTCCGGGTGCCAGGCGCGCGACGGCGCTTTTACCCGGTGCGGGTAGTAAAGGTTAATGCCCAGCTCATCGACGGTGTTATCGCGGATAATCGCCAGCTCTTCCTCGCTGTAATCCCACGTGACCTGGTGTTTTTCCAGCAACGGGAACAGCTCCGGTGGATAGTGGCCTTTCACCATCGGATCAAGAAAGACGCGGTTATAGAACAGATCGTAGCGCTCGGCGGCCAGTACATCGTGCGACGCGCGTGAACGCGGATAAGTGACTTCCGGGTTGAGAATACAGCCCACGGTACCCTGATAACCCTTCTCACGAAACAGCTTCACCACTTTCGCAGTGGCCAGGTTTTTGTGGTGATTCCACTGCATCCAGGTGCCGGTGTTCTGCTCATAAGGCCAGCGCAGCGCATCCAGGTAGACGCGGGTTTGCACCACAATCGGCTCGTTAAAGGTGAACCAGCGGGTCACTTTTTGATGAAAACGCTCAAACACCTTTTCGACATACAACAGGTACAGCTCAACCACTTTTTTTGACGCCCAGCCGCCGTAAGTTTCCAGCAAATAACCCGGCAGTTCGTAATGTTCCAGGCAGATCATCGGCACAATGCCGTGGCGCTGCATCTCGTCAAACAGTTCGTCGTAATAGGCGGCATAGCGTTCATCAACCACGCCGTTTTCATAATCGGTGAGAAAGCGCGACCAGTTGATCGAGGTGCGATAGTGGGTCAGCCCCGCCTGTTTCATCAGTAGCACATCTTCACGAAAGCGCTGGTAAAAGTTAGTCGCCACCGCCGGACCGTAGCCGTCGTGCCAGACGTGACGATCGTTTTTGTACCAGAGATCGGGCCAGGAATCCTGGCCCTCCCGCTTGTCTGTCCAGCCTTCGGTTTGCCAGGCTGAGGCCGCCGCGCCCAGAATAAACGACGGCGGTATGGCAATTGTTTTCGTGCTCATGACATCCTCAGGCGTTGTTCGTCGCTTCGGCTTGCAGTTGCGCTTGTTCGGCGCGGCGAGAAGCAATTTTCACAAACGGCAGATAGATAATGACGGAAGTGATAATGCAGATAAGCTGCGTTACCACCGCGCCCATTGAACCGGCGGTCGACAGCCAGGCGTTGATCAACGGCGGCGTGGTCCACGGCACCATCACCACCGCTTTGCCGGCAAAACCGGTCACCGTGGCGAAATAACCGATCGAGCCGGTCACCAGCGGAGTGATGATGAACGGGATCGCGAGGATCGGGTTGAGCATGATCGGCATACCGAAAATCACCGGCTCGTTAATATTAAATACCCCCGGCCCGATGGAGAGTTTGGCGATCTCTTTCATCTCTTTACGTTTGGTAGCGATCATCACCGCGATCAACAGACCGATGGTTAAACCCGAGCCGCCGATACTCATATAAACATCCCAGAACGGCATGGTGATGATATTCGGCACCTCTTTGCCCTGCTCAAAGGCGCTCATATTGACGGTGATGGCACCCAGCAGCAGCGGTTCGCGGATAGGCTTAATCATCTGATTGCCGTGAATACCAATAACCCAGAACAGTTGCGCCACAAACATCAGCAGCAAAATGCCCGGCAGGCTTTGCACCACGCGCTCCAGCGGCTGCTGCACCACCTGATAAACGGCGTCATACAGGTACATGCCGGTCACCTGGTGGAAAACAAAACCGAAGGTGGCAATCACGGTGGTGGTAATGATCGCCGGGATCAGCGCGGAAAACGACGCGGAGACGTTGGGCGGCACGGTGTCCGGCATTTTGATCTTCAGCCCGTCGCGGTTCTCCAGCCAGCAGTAAATTTCCACCGACAAAATAGCGATAAACATACCGAGGAACAGGCTACGGGTATCGGAGAACTGGCGCAGCAGCACGTCTTTCACCACGTGCATCTGCCCGTCTACCAGCATTTCCACTGTGGTTGGCGTGACGCAGATAAAGCAGATCACCGCCAGCAAACCGGGAAACAGCGTCTTAATGCCGTTGATACGCCCGAGTTCAATACCGATTAAGAACACCGCGCCAATGTTGAGGAAGTTCAGCGTGGCGTAGTTAATCGCGCTGGTGATCGGCTTTAGCGCGGCAAGGAATGAGAGTGACTGGAAGCTGGCGAGGCCGTTTTTCGGATCCAGCACCATGTTGGAGATCAGGACGGAAAATGCGCCGACGATGATCACCGGCATCAGGGTAATGAACGAGGCTTTGATCGCCATGATATAGCGATAGCTGTTGAACTTTGTCGCAAAACTACCCAGAGAATCGATGAGCTTTTCTTGTAGGGCCATGAGTTAACACCTCAGTAAAGGGGCTTTTTTATCGATGCAGGGATACAGCACAGTCCCATTTGGCATACCAAAAATAGCGATGCGTGGCGGAAAGTTCTGTGACGAGACTCGCAACCCGCTTACTGGTATTCCAAAACGAGACGGATGACAACATTGGCATACCACCTTGCGCTTCGCAGGGATTTCCAACACTTAGCGCAAACCGTTACCGCTGGCCTTAACCCGTGAAATGAGTGTGGTAAACTGCATTTCATTACGCGAAACGAGAACTCGTCATGGTCACAATGCTGGATGTCTCACTGCGCGCGGGCGTTTCGAAAGCAACGGTTTCCCGCGTGTTGAATGGTACGGGTCAGGTCAAAGAGAGCACCCGCAATCAGGTTTTTAAGGCGATGGAGGAGCTGGATTATCGCCCCAACTTTCTTGCCCGCTCGCTGGCAAACCGCACCAGCAACAGCATTGGCCTGGTGGTGTCCAGTTTTGACGGTTTCTATTTCGGCCGCTTATTGCAGCAGGCGTCGCGTCAGGCGGAATTACACGGCAAACAGCTGATTGTCACCGACGGTCACGATACGCCCGAACGGGAAGAGCTGGCGGTGCAGATGCTGGCGGACAGGCGCTGCGACGCCATTATTCTTTACACCCGCTTTATGAGCGAAAAAGCGATCTTAACGCTCATTGACGCCACGCCAATGCCGCTGATAGTCATCAATCGCGAGCTGTTCCAGGCGCATGACAAATGCGTGTTCTTCGAGCAGCAGGACGCGGCGTTCCAGGCGGTGGATTACCTGATCACACAATACCACCGGGATATTGCCTGTATTACCGCGCCGATCCACACACCGACCGGTAAAGCGCGGCTGATGGGCTATCGCAAGGCGCTGGAAAAACACGGCATTCCCTGGGATCCGCACAGAGTGAAGTACGGCGACTCGACCATGACGCGCGGGTATGAGCTGTGCCGGCAGATGTTGCAGGAAGGGGTGGAATTCAGCGCGCTGTTCGCCTGTAACGACGATATGGCGCTGGGTGCCTCAAAGGCCATCTGGCAGGCGGGTTTGCGTATTCCGCAGGATATTTCGCTGTTCGGCTTTGATGACGCGCCGAGCGCCCGCTGGCTGGAGCCGGGCCTGTCGACGGTCTATTTGCCGATCGACAACATGATCACCACCGCGATTGATCAGGCGATCAAACTGGTGAACAACGAACAGATCGCCGCGATCCCACCGTTTACCGGCACACTGGTATTGCGTGAATCGGTCGCGGCGGGACCGGGCAGTAAGGCTTAGAGCAGCTCCAGACCGATCAGCTCTTCGATGGTCTGGCGGCGGCGAATCAAGCGCGCGACGCCGTTATCGAATAACACTTCCGGCAGCAGCGGGCGGCTGTTGTAGTTCGATGACATTGACGCACCATACGCCCCCGTATCATGCAGTACCAGATAATCCCCGGCTTTCACTTCCGGCAGCGCACGGGTTTCGACTTTCCCGCCCTCCTGCTGAGTAAAGACATCGCCGGATTCGCACAGCGGCCCGGCAACCACGGTATCAATCAGTGGCGCATGGCGAAGATCGCGGCCATCGGCGGCCAGCGCGGTAATGTGGTGATAGCTGCCGTACATCGCCGGGCGCATCAGATCGTTAAAACCGGCGTCAATCAGCACAAAGTGACGGCTGCCCATGTTTTTCACGCTACGCACTTGTGAAACCAGCACGCCCGATTCCGCCACCAGGAAACGACCCGGTTCGATCTCCAGTTTCACATCGTGCCCCAGATGTTTGGCGATTTGCTCGCGCGCCGCGTTCCACAACCCGAAATAATGCGCGGTATCCACCGGCTCTTCCCCTTCGTGATAGGGAATCGACAAACCGCCGCCTGCGGAAATTGCCTGCAGATCCTGGCCGAAATCGACCACCAGGCGCACCATCGCCCCGCACACCTGCTCGAGATGACCATAATCCACGCCGGAACCGATATGCATATGAATGCCCGCCAGTTTCAACTGGTAGCGCTGCATTACCGCCAGCGCATCGGCCAGATCGCTGTACCAGATGCCATGCTTGCTGTTTTCGCCGCCGGTGTTGGTTTTCTGGCTGTGACCATGACCAAAACCAGGGTTAACGCGTAACCAGACGCGATGCCCCGGCGAGACCGCGCCAAGCTGTTCCAGCATATCCACCGAACCGGCGTTTACTGCGATACCCAGTTCGCTTACCCGCGCGATGGTCGCCTCGTCCAGCACATCGGCGGTAAAAACGATATCGTCCGGGTGCGTTTGCGGATCGTAACCCGCTGCCAGCGCACGTTCGATCTCACCGAGCGAAACGGAATCAACCTTCACACCCTGCTCGCGCATCAGACGCAGAATATGAATATTCGAACAGGCTTTTTGCGCAAAGCGCACCACGTCGAAGGCGCGCAGTTTGGCGATTTGCGCGCGAATGATTTGCGCGTCATAAACCCATACCGGGCAGCCAAATTCAGCAGGTAAGCGCAGCAGATTTGCGGCGTTAAGGTCGGTTTCAGTCTGGTGTAATGAGCGTGGCATGGTGACTCCGGGCAACAAAATTTTTACTGATTACGCCACAGTGCGAAAAGAATAAAAAATATCGTTTTATCGCGACTCTATGCAAAAATGATATGGATAACCTACTGAAACTGGATCTGCCGATGCCCGCTGTCAATCTGCGCCATATCGAAATCTTTCACGCCGTAATGACCACCGGCAATCTGACGGAGGCCGCCGCACTGCTGCATACCTCGCAACCGACGGTGAGCCGCGAGCTGGCGCGCTTTGAAAAAGTGCTGGGGCTGAAACTGTTCGAGCGCACGCGCGGGCGTTTACAACCCACAGTGCAAGGCTTGCGGTTATTCGAAGAGGTGCAGCGCTCCTGGTACGGGCTGGACAGGATTGTCAGCGCCGCCGAAAGCCTGCGTGAGTTCCGCCAGGGTGAGCTTTCCATCGCCTGCCTGCCGGTATTTTCACAGTCTTTTTTACCGCTACTGCTGCAGCCGTTTCTGGCGCGCTACCCGGATGTCAGCCTGAATATTGTACCGCAGGAGTCGCCATTGCTTGAGGAGTGGTTGTCGGCACAGCGCCACGATCTGGGTTTAACCGAAACACTCAGCACGCCAGCGGGCACCGAGCGCACGCCGCTACTCACCTGCAATGAAGTCTGCGTCATGCCGCAGGATCATCCGCTGGCGCGCAAAGCGGTATTAACACCAGCAGATTTTCAGGGCGAGAATTACATTAGTTTGTCGCGCTCAGACAGTTACCGACAGTTGCTGGACGCGCTGTTTACTGAACATCAGGTGAAGCGGCGGATGGTACTGGAAACGCACAGCGCCGCCTCAGTGTGCGCGATGGTACGCGCCGGGGTGGGCATTTCGGTGGTGAACCCGCTGACCGCACTGGATTACGCGGCCAGCGGTGTCGCCGTGCGTCGTTTCAGTATTGATGTGCCGTTTACGGTAAGCCTGATCCGTCCACTGCACCGCCCCGCTTCCGCGCTGGTCGAGGCGTTTACCGCCCATTTACAGGCAGCCATGCCGCTGGTTAGCGGGCCGCTGGCTGCCATGCTGGGCGAACGTTAAGAGAGCATAAAATCCACCGCATCGGCGGCATGCAGCGCCGCCGTATCAAACACCTTAATCGGGCAATGCGTTTCCGGCAGCAGCAGGCCGATCTCGGTGCAACCGAAAATCACCCCTTCCGCGCCTTCGCCAGCCAATTTTTTGATTAAATTAACAAAATAGTAGCGAGACTCATCGGTGAACGTCCCCAGACAGAGCTCACTAAAGATGATGTCGTTAATGCGCTCGCGATCTTCCGGACCCGGCACGGAGGTTTCGATGCCAAACTGTTTTTCCAGGCGACCACGGTAAAAATCCTGCTCCATGGTGTAGCGCGTGCCCAGCAGTGCGACATTGCGCATGCCGGCATTTTCAATCGCCCGCCCGGTCGCGTCGGCAATATGCAGGAACGGAATATGGCAGCGCTCTTCAATTTGCCCGGCGACTTTGTGCATAGTGTTGGTACACAGCACAATCGCCTGCGCGCCCGCCTGCTCCAGACCCGCCGCCGCCTGGGCCAGAATTTCACCGGCTTTGTGCCACTGTGCGGTTGCCTGGCAGGTCTCAATTTCATGGAAATCCAGGCTGTGCAGAAGCAAGCTGGCGGAGTGCAAGCCGCCGAGACGAGCTTTCACGCCCTCATTAATCAGGCGGTAATAAGGAATGGTCGATTCCCAGCTCATACCGCCCAGCAGTCCTATCGTTTTCATCGCTTGTCTCCGTCTGGTTTAGCGCTCAGTCAATCAAAGTTGTGATCGACTTTCAACTTCTCTGGCCTCGCGTTTATTTTTATAGAACGCTGAGATAAGTTATTTTGAAACAACGTTTCATCATTTACTCTATCGTAATCACTAACGATACCTACTACAGGACACTCCGATGTTTATCTTCCATAAAGACACTCAGCTTGAAGACCTGGGCAACGGCGTTAGCCGTCGTATTCTTGCCCATGACGGCAAAATGATGGCGGTCGAAGTTATGTTCGAACAAGGCGCCATCGGCCCAATGCACAACCATCCTCATGAACAACTTACGTACGTTTTATCCGGCGAGTTCGAATTTACCATTGGTGATGAGAAACATATCGTCACCGCAGGCGATACACTTTATAAGGAACCGCACATTATGCACGGATGTGTGTGTTTAAAAGCCGGAACGCTGCTCGATACCTTTACACCGGTACGTGAAGATTTTTTAAAACGTTGATCGCGCCCTAAAATAATTAACGCCTCCCATAATTAGGGGGGGCGTTTTTATTTCCAGGCCAATAAAAATAGTTCGCCCGATAATCGTTTAAATATCCAATGATTTCATTTCGCAATATTTAATACGTTAGGCTGTTACCCAAATCGTTACGCTTATTGGCAATAAACCCGCTGTTTTTCGGCAAAAATGACACCCACCTCACTTTATTGAAACATCGTTTCGACTTCGATCACATTTCACGAATTAATCGAATGACGCCAATTCAAAACGCAATAAAATATTTTAAAACGACGTTTCACAAACTGAGAACGCAAGTTCGCAGGATTTTAAAACCCGGAATATCGTGAGTAATTTCCAGTGGTTAAAGTTTCAAAACGTATTGATTCAATTGATTATTGTGATCAAGCGCACGCGCAGAGCCTGTTTTAATCCCCGGACGCCCATGCGGCGGGGGAAAAAAGTTAATCTCCGAATCCGTATTACACATTGTTCGCCAGGTAGGTATGTATGAATGAAAACAGACTACTGGGATTGGCCTGGATATCGCCCTACGTTATTGGGTTGATAGTCTTTACGGCTTTCCCATTCATCTCATCGTTCTTTCTCAGTTTTACTGAGTATGACCTGATGAGCCCGCCGGTATTTAACGGCATTGAGAATTATCGCTACATGTTTACCGAAGACACGCTCTTCTGGAAATCAATGGGCGTCACCTTTGCGTATGTATTTTTGACAATCCCGCTGAAGCTCGCCTTCGCGCTGGGGATTGCCTTTGTGCTCAATTTTAAACTTCGCGGCATCGGTTTTTTCCGCACGGCTTACTACATTCCGTCCATTCTCGGTAGCTCTGTCGCGATCGCCGTACTGTGGCGCGCACTGTTCGCTATTGATGGCCTGCTGAACAGCTTTATCGGCGTGTTTGGTCTGGATCCGATTAACTGGCTCGGCGAACCGTCGCTGGCGCTGATGTCCGTCACCCTGCTGCGCGTCTGGCAGTTCGGCTCCGCGATGGTCATCTTCCTCGCTGCGCTGCAAAACGTGCCGCAATCCCAGTATGAAGCGGCGATGATCGATGGCGCCAGCAAATGGCAGATGTTTATGAAAGTCACCGTGCCGCTGATTACGCCGGTTATTTTCTTCAACTTCATCATGCAGACCACCCAGGCGTTCCAGGAATTTACCGGCCCGTATGTCATTACCGGCGGCGGCCCGACCTATTACACCTATCTGTTCTCGCTCTACATCTACGACACCGCCTTCAAGTATTTCGACATGGGCTACGGTGCGGCGCTGGCCTGGGTGCTGTTCCTGGTGGTGGCAGTCTTTGCCTCCATCGCCTTTAAGTCTTCGAAATACTGGGTGTTCTACTCTGCCGATAAGGGAGGCAAAAATGGCTGATATCCAACATCTCACGCCGGGCATGAAAGAAGCCGAACGTGAAGTGGCGCGCACGCTGCGCCGCGAGAAAATCAGCGCATGGATCCGCTATACGATCCTGCTCTTTGTCGGCCTGTTAATGCTCTACCCGCTGGCGTGGATGTTCTCGGCGTCGTTCAAACCGAACCACGAGATCTTCACCACGCTGGGGCTGTGGCCGACCCACGCCACCTGGGACGGCTTTATCAACGGCTGGAAAACCGGCACCGAATACACCTTCGGCCATTACATGCTGAACACCTTTAAGTATGTGATCCCGAAAGTGATCCTGACCATTATCTCTTCCACCATTGTGGCTTACGGCTTTGCCCGCTTTGAGATCCCGTGGAAGAACTTCTGGTTCGGTACGCTTATCGCCACCATGCTGCTGCCAAGCACCGTGCTGCTGATCCCGCAATACCTGATGTTCCGTGAAATGGGCATGCTCAACAGCTACATGCCGCTGTATCTGCCAACGGCGTTTGCGACACACGGTTTCTTCGTCTTTATGTTGATTCAGTTTTTACGCGGCGTACCGCGCGACATGGAAGAAGCGGCGCAAATCGACGGCTGTAACTCCTGGCAGGTGCTGTGGTACGTGGTGGTGCCAATCCTGAAACCGGCGATTATCTCCGTGGCGCTGTTCCAGTTCATGTGGTCAATGAACGACTTTATCGGGCCGCTGATTTATGTCTACAGCGTGGATAAATACCCGATCGCACTGGCGCTGAAAATGTCCATCGACGTCACCGAAGGTGCGCCGTGGAACGAAATTCTGGCAATGGCGAGTATCTCCATTCTGCCGTCCATCATTGTCTTCTTCCTGGCACAGCGCTACTTCGTACAGGGCGTGACCAGCAGCGGAATTAAAGGTTAAGAGGGAAGTATCATGGCTGAAGTTATTTTCAACAAACTGGAAAAGGTTTACTCCAACGGCTTCAAAGCGGTACATGGTATCGACCTGAAAATTGCCGATGGCGAATTTATGGTGATTGTCGGCCCAAGCGGCTGCGCCAAATCCACCACGCTGCGTATGCTGGCAGGTCTGGAGACCATCAGCGGCGGCGAAGTGCGCATCGGCGAGAAGATCGTCAACAACCTCGCGCCAAAATCACGCGGTATCGCGATGGTGTTCCAGAACTACGCGCTCTACCCGCACATGACGGTGCGTGAAAACCTCGCGTTCGGCCTCAAGCTCAGCAAGATGCCGAAAGAGGAGATCAACAAACAGGTCGATGAAGCGGCGAAGATCCTCGAACTGGAAGAGCTGATGGACCGCCTGCCGCGCCAGCTTTCTGGTGGTCAGGCGCAGCGCGTGGCGGTGGGCCGCGCGATTGTGAAAAAGCCAGATGTGTTCCTGTTTGACGAACCGCTGTCGAACCTGGACGCCAAGCTGCGCGCCTCAATGCGTATCCGTATTTCCGACCTGCACAAGCAGTTAAAGAAATCCGGTAAACCGGCGACCACCGTTTACGTCACGCACGATCAGACTGAAGCAATGACCATGGGCGACCGTATCTGCGTGATGAAACTCGGCCATATCATGCAGGTGGATACCCCGGACAACCTCTACCACTTCCCGAAAAACATGTTCGTGGCGGGCTTTATCGGCGCGCCGGAGATGAACATCAAACCGGCGAAAATTGTAAAAAAAGCCGACCAACTGCACATCACCGTTGGTCATGAAACGCTGGCGCTGAACGCTTATCAGCAGGAGAAAGTCGCCGATTACGCCGACAAAGAGGTGTTCTTTGGCGTGCGCCCGGAGTTTGTCTCCGTTTCAGATGAGCCTTACAGCGACGATTGCGGCTCCGGTGAGCTGGTGCGCGTCGAAAACATGGGTCACGAGTTCTTTGTTTACCTGAAAGTTGGCGACTACGAACTGACCGCCCGAATCCCTTCTGATGAAGCTAAGCCAATGATTGCAAAGGGGCTTCACCGGAAGGTGTACTTTAAGTTTGATATGAATAAGTGTCATATTTTTGACGCGAAAACTGAACAGAACATTTCCTTATAACGACGAAATCATTCGCGATGCCCCGAGGTGGCAAGTCGGTGTCTCCCGGCGCTTACGCAAGTAAGTCGTCGGCAGACATCAACGCAGCCATCAAAGGGGCAGCCTGAAGAATGAAATTTAACTAAACGTTGGAGTATAAAAATGAAAAAAGTGCTTACCGGCGCCATCATCTCCGCAACTCTGGGCATGTGCGCTGTACCCGCAACCGCCGCTGATAATGTTGATCTGCGTATGTCCTGGTGGGGGGGCAACGGTCGTCATCAGGTCACCTTAAAAGCGCTGGAAGAGTTTCATAAACAGCATCCGGACATTACCGTTAAATCCGAATACACCGGTTGGGACGGCCACCTCTCCCGTCTGACAACGCAAATCGCGGGCGGCACCGAGCCGGACGTGATGCAGACCAACTGGAACTGGCTGCCGATTTTCTCCAAAAATGGCGACGGTTTTTACGATCTGAACCAGATGAAAGACATTATCGATTTAAGCCAGTTCGATGCCAAAGAGCTGCAATCCACCACCGTTGACGGCAAGCTGAACGGCATTCCAATCTCCGTCACCGCGCGCGTGTTCTACTTCAACGAAGAGCAGTGGAAAAAAGCGGGCGTCGCCTTCCCGAAAACCTGGGATGAGCTGTTAGCTGCGGGCAAAACCTTTGAAAGCAAGCTCGGCAAACAGTACTACCCGGTCGTGCTGGAGCACCAGGATACGCTGGCGCTGCTGAACTCCTACATGGTGCAGAAATACAACATTCCTGCTGTGGATGAAAAAGCGAAGAAATTCAGCTACACCAGCGAGCAGTGGGTCGAATTCTTCCAGATGTATAAAAAACTGGTCGATAGCCACGTGATGCCGGACGCTAAGTACTACGCGTCATTCGGTAAGAGCAACATGTATGAAATGAAGCCGTGGATCGAAGGTGAATGGGCCGGTACTTACATGTGGAACTCCACCATCACCAAATACTCCGACAACCTGAAGCCGCCTGCCAAACTGGTGCTGGGTGACTACCCGATGCTGCCGGGCGCGAAAGACGCGGGCCTGTTCTTCAAACCGGCGCAAATGCTGTCGATTGGTAAATCCACCAAGCATCCGAAAGAGGCGGCCCAGGTGATCAACTTCTTGCTGAACAGCAAAGAAGGCGCGGAAACGCTGGGTCTGGAGCGCGGCGTGCCGCTGAGCAAAGCCGCGGTGCAAACGCTGACCGCCAATGGCGCGATCAAAGAGGCCGATCCGGCGGTTGCGGGTCTGCGTCTGGCGCAGTCTCTGCCGACCAAACTCTCGGTATCGCCTTACTTTGACGATCCGCAGATTGTTGCCCAGTTCGGTACCGCAATTCAGTACATCGACTATGGTCAGAAATCCGTTGAAGAAACCGCAGCCGACTTCCAGCGTCAGGCTGAACGTATTCTGAAACGCGCCATGCGCTAAGGTTTTACCGCAATGACATACCCTGCCCGTTCGCGGCAGGGTATTTTTTTATCTAAGGAGCAGGTAATGGCAAAGGGGAAAAAAGTCTCTCTCACCTTCCGTAGCCAGAAAGACGACAAAACCGGACATGAAGTTATCCGGCTGACGCCGCCGCATATTATTTGTCACCGTAACTACTTCTATCAAAAATGCTTTACCCGCGACGGCGAGAAACTGATTTTCGGCGGCGCGTTTGAAGGCCACTGGAATTACTACTTACTGGATCTCGCTAACCGCGAAGCGACACAGCTCACCGAAGGCGCGGGAGACAACACGTTTGGCGGTTTTTTATCCGCCGATGATAGTGCGCTGTGGTATGTGAAAAACACCCGCGAACTGCGCCGCGTGGATTTGCAGACGCTCGAAGAGCATATCGTCTACGAAGTCGACGATGAATGGGTGGCTTACGGCACCTGGGTCGCCAACTCTGGTTGCACAAAACTGGTTGGTATCGAAATCAAGAAAAGTGACTGGCAGCCGCTCACCGACTGGCAGAAATTCCGCGACTTCTACTTCACCAACCCCGAATGTCGCCTGATCCGCATTGATCTGCAAAGCGGTAAACGTGAGACCCTGTTGCAGGAAAAACGCTGGCTTGGTCACCCGATTTATCGCCCGTTTGACGATAACACCGTGGCGTTTTGCCACGAAGGCCCGCGCGATGTCATTGATGCGCGTATGTGGCTGATTAACGAAGATGGCAGCAATTTACGCAAAGTGCGCCAGCACAAGCCGGGCGAAAGTTTTACCCATGAATTCTGGGTGCCGGACGGCTCCGCGCTCTATTACGTAGCGCACCAGGAAAACGATCCGCGCCGGTATCTCTACAGCGCGGATCCGAACACGCTGGAAAACCAGCAGTTGATGGCGATCCCGCCCTGCTCGCACCTGATGAGTAATCAAGACGGCAGCCTGGTGGTCGGTGATGGCGCGCCGCATCACACCGGCGACATCCACCTTAACGATCCGTTTATCTGGGTATTTGATATCAAAAGCGGCGAACAGAAAGCGATTTGCCAGCATAACAGTAGCTGGAAAGTGCTGGATGGCGACCGCCAGGTCACGCATCCGCACCCGTCTTTCTCGCCAGATAACCAGTGGGTACTCTACACCTCCGATGCCGAAGGCATGCCCGCGCTCTACCTGGCGCGGGTGTAATTTTGCCCTCTCCCGCCAGGGAGAGGGATGTTGTTACATACCGATATTACGCAGTTTTTCACCCGACATCAGACGGCGCTCGATATGTTCCAGCGTGACGTTTTTGGTTTCCGGGATCAGCCAGAAAGTGACGCCGACAAACGCCAGATTCAGCGCGGTATAGAGCCAGAAAGTGCCTGCCGCGCCAATCGCGTCCAGTAAGGTCAGGAAAGTCGCGCCGATAATCATGTTCGACACCCAGTTAGTGGTGGTCGAGCAGGTGATACCGAAGTCACGGCATTTCAGCGGCTGGATCTCAGAACACAAGATCCACACTACCGGCGCAGCGCTCATTGCATACCCGGCAATACAGATCATCGTCATACTAACGGAAAGCCAGGATAACCCGCTCGACGCAGTGCCGTTATCAAACTGCATCAGGCAGTAGCCAAGGATCAAGGTGCCAATTGCCATCACGCTGAAACCAATTTTCAGCGCTGGTTTGCGCCCGGCTTTATCTACGGTAAACACCGCGATAAAGGTGGCAAACATAAAGGTCAGCCCCACCACCAGCGTGGCGATCATTTGTTGTTCGGTGGTGGTAAACCCGGCCATTTTGAAGATGCGCGGCGCGTAATACATGATGATATTCATGCCGGTGAACTGCTGCATCGCCTGCAATAACATGCCGAGGAAAACGGCGCGGCGCACGTTGCGGTTAGCTTTAAAAAGCTGAAAACCGCCCTGTTTCAGTTTCAGGCTTTCGCGGATTTCATTAAGTTCTTCGCGCGCTTTTTCCGAGGTATCGCGCAGCATACGCAACACCTCTTCCGCTTCAATATGCCGCCCTTTTTGCGCCAGCCAGCGCGGGCTATTAGGCAGAAAAACCACCAGAACAATCAGCAACACCGCTGGCAGCGCCAGCACACCGAGCATCGCCCGCCAGTTGCCGCTGTAGCTAAACGCAGTATCCGACAGGAACGCCAGCACAATGCCCAGCGTGACCATTAACTGGTACATGCTTATCATCTTGCCGCGCACGTTTTCGCTCGCCATTTCAGAGAGGTACAGCGGCGCGGTGTAAGACGCAATGCCGACCGCAACCCCGAGCAGCACGCGGGAAAGCAGCAGCACTTCCACGCTGGCGGCAAACGCGGAACCGAGCGAGCCGGCGACAAACAACACCGCGCCCACCATTAAGCTGTATTTGCGCCCAAGGCGGAAAGAGAGCCAGCCGTTAAACAGCGCACCCAGCGCCGCGCCCAGCATCATGCTGCTCACCACCCACTCCTGCAAACGGCTGGATAAGGTGAAATGGTCGGTGATAAACGGCAGCGCGCCGGAAATCACCCCAATATCGAGACCAAACAACAGCCCGGCAACCGCTGCCGACACCGAGACAAACAGATTCATACGCCGGGTATCACGCAGGGCGCGCGGTAAAGCTACGGAATCATTACTGATAGAAGTCATTTTTTCCTGCCTACACAGAATAAGACGTCCTATGAAAGTAAGTCAGCGGCGAGTCAAAGCGTCAGTGCTGAAAACGCGAAGATATGGATAAATACGCTGTGGCATAGTGTTTTGTGATGGAGTTTACAATTTTGAAAATATAGTTTAAGCACTAAACTAATTTTAACCTGTTTATTTTAAAAGATATTTAATCAATAGCCTGCGAATTAAGACAAAGAGATATGGATTTTTCTATTCAGCAGATATGGACAATTAATACGCAGGTATAAAAAAACCTGCCCGTGGGCAGGTTTCGTATGCAGGCAATGCGAGGCGAATTAACGCGCCAGCCAGCCGCCGTCCACCGCAATGGTGTAGCCGTTGATGTAGTCAGACGCTTTCGATGACAGGAACACAACTGGCCCCATCAGATCGCTCGGCAGCCCCCAGCGGCCCGCCGGGATGCGATCGAGGATCTCGGCGCTACGCTGCTCGTCGGCACGCAGTTGCTGAGTGTTGTTGGTCGCCATATAACCCGGCGCGATAGCGTTGACGTTGATATTGTGTTTCGCCCACTCGTTCGCCAGCAGACGCGTCACGCCCATGACGCCGCTTTTTGACGCGGTGTAAGACGGTACGCGGATGCCGCCCTGGAAAGAGAGCATGGACGCGATGTTGATGATCTTGCCGCCATTACCCTGCGCGATGAAGTGTTTTGCCGCCGCCTGGGACATAAAGAATACGCTCTTGATGTTCAGGTTCATCACGTCGTCCCAGTCTTTCTCGCTGAAGTTGATCGCGTCTTCGCGGCGGATCAAACCGGCGTTGTTTACCAGAATGTCGATTTTGCCGAACTCAGCAACCGCGCGCTCCAGCAGCGCCGGAATGCCATCGATCTGACGCAGATCGGCAGTCAGGCTAAGAAAACGACGGCCCAGCGCGGTCACACGCTCGATGGTTTCTGTTGGTTCAACAATATTGATACCGACGATATCACAGCCCGCTTCCGCCAGGCCCAGCGCCATACCCTGGCCCAGACCGGTGTCGCAACCGCTGACTACCGCAACCTTACCTTGAAGAGAAAATGCATCCAGAATCATGTTTATTCCTTAATCTATCAGCGCCTGTGTTGGACAGGCATGGTTTTATGCTGCCCGCTATTAGCGCAGATCTTTTACAGCGACGTGATCCATGTCATCAAAGACCTGGTTCTCACCCACCATCCCCCAGATGAAGGTATACGCACGCGTACCAACGCCTGAATGGATTGACCAGCTGGGAGAAATGACCGCCTGCTCGTTATGCATCACAATGTGACGCGTTTCCTGCGGCTGCCCCATCATATGGAATACGCAGGCGTCTTCTTCCATATTGAAATAGAAGTACACTTCCATGCGGCGCTCATGGGTATGACACGGCATAGTGTTCCACAGGTTGCCCGGCGCAAGCTCGGTCAGCCCCATGCTTAACTGGCAGGTTTCCAGCACGTCCGGCACGAAATATTTGTTAATGGTGCGACGGTTACTGGTCAGCGGATCGCCAAGCGTCACTGGTGCGACATCGGCTGGCGTCACTTTTTTCGTTGGGAAGGTGGTGTGTGCGGGTGCGCAGTTGTAGTAAAACTTGGCCGGTTTCGCGCTATCTATGCTGGCAAAAACCACCTCTCTGGCGCCTTTTCCAACATATAGCGCATCGCGATGACCAATTTCATAACACTGACCGTCCACGGTGATGGTGCCCGGACCGCCGATATTAATCACGCCCAGTTCGCGGCGCTCAAGGAAATAGCTCACACCAAGCTGTTTACCCACTTCGCCACCGACAGAAACGGTTTTCTTCACCGGTTTAATACCGCCGACAATAATGCGGTCGATATGGCTGTAAACCATGGTGTATTCGTCATCAGCGAATACTTTTTCGACTAAAAACTCATTGCGCAGGCCCTGGGTATCCAGCGTTTTCGCATGCGCACTGTGGATGCTTTGTCTGACTTCCACAATAACCTCCGAAGTAAATTTTGACCGAAACGTCACTCAACGAAACGCAGAAACAGTGTTCCGTTTCTTCATTAGGCGCATCTTATCCCGGCTAAAACATGTTTTCAATCTTGAATAAAACAACGTTTCAATTTTTCTGCTACTTATTATTAAATCTGTAAGTGCGATCACGATTGTTTGGCGTTGACAGCGCGTCATGACCGGTCAGGCTATGAGAATAGTTTTAAATAAAGCATAGCAAACAATAAGTTAAGACCGTCTTTGAGTTTTGACGGCTAATCAGCAATTTTTGTGTGTAAAATCAAAGCCCGCTGCCGCAAACGCTTTTTCACCTCGCGTTAATCCGGCTCGCCGACGTTGTTTTCTTATAAAGTGCGTCAGCAATCACACATATTGAAACGATGTTTTGATAAATTAACACTCTATTTTTAAACTTGTAATCATCTGTGGTCATCATTGGGGCGCAACTTTCCCACCGGACCATCTAAAGGAGTGAAATATGGCGAAAGGCATGCGGGTAAAACTCAATTACGCAATCAGCCGCGATCCGGATACCGGCGCGGAAATCACCCGCTTAACACCACCGGAAGTGACCTGTCACCGGAACTACTTCTATCAGAAGTGTTTTTTCAACGATGGCAGCCACCTGTTATTTGCCGGTGAATTTGATGGCCACTGGAATTATTACCTGCTGGATATCGCGAAAGCCGAAGCCGTGCAGTTAACGGAAGGCGCGGGTGATAACACCTTTGGCGGTTTCCTCTCGCCGGATGACAGCGCTTTATATTATGTGAAGAACGATCGCACCCTGCGGGAAGTGAATTTGCAAACGCTCGCCGAGCGCGAAATTTATCGCGTACCAGACGAGTGGGTCGGCTACGGCACCTGGGTGGCAAACAGCGATTGCAGCAAACTGGTTGGGATTGAGATCGCCGCCAGCGACTGGACGCCGCTCAATGACTGGAAACTGTTCCACGACTTCTTCCATAAAGGCCCGCACTGCCGTTTGTTGCGCGTGGATCTGCAAAGCGGCGAGAGCAGCGTGATCCATGAAGAGAAGAACTGGCTGGGTCACCCGATTTACCGCCCGTTCGACGATAACACCGTGGCGTTTTGCCACGAAGGCCCGCACGACCTGGTGGATGCGCGGATGTGGCTGGTCAATGAAGACGGCAGCCATGTGCGCAAAGTCAAAGATCACGCCGAAGGTGAAAGCTGCACTCACGAATTCTGGGTGCCGAACGGCTCCGCGCTGGTGTACGTCTCTTACCTGAAAGGTAAACAGGGACGCATGATTTACAGCTTTAACCCGGATACCGGCGTGAACGACGCGGTAATGCCAATGCCAGCGTGCTCTCACCTGATGAGCAACTTTGACGGCACCTTACTGGTCGGCGATGGTTCCGGCACGCCGGTGGATGTGAAAGATACCAGCGGTTACACCATTGATAACGATCCGTATTTGTATGTTTTCGACGTGGCGAAAAAAGCCTATTTCCGCGTGGCGCGCCACGATACCTCCTGGGCAACGGTTGCCAACAGCCGCCAGGTAACGCATCCGCATCCGTCGTTCACACCAGACGACAGTGCGATTCTGTTTAGTTCCGATAAAGACGGCAAACCGGCGCTTTATATCGCGAAACTTCCTGAGCAACGCGTAATGTTGCAAGCATAAACTTTGAGTTAGTGTTTCTGTAACTGGCCTTGCCCTCCTCCTGGGGGGCTTTTTTTTGTGCCGCCCATGTCCGTAATACTTTCAGCCACTGGTGTGCTGGCTGCCTTACTCGCCCCAGTCACATGGGTTTGTTGGCTCTCTTACTATTAGCTGCAGATTCATTACTTACGTCTTTGGACTTTTGAACAGTGCTTTTTGCATTTACTCAGGTCTGCCCTGAATAATGCGAGTCACAGGAAGGCGGCAACGCAGCGAGTTCCCGGGAGCTAACTGAAGTAAGTGATTGCGGTGAATATGACGGGCATAAAGATAAAAAACCCCGGCCAATGGCTCCGGGGTTTTTGTGAGGGTAATACAGGTAGTTCAGACAATCAGAAAGAGTAAGCTACACCGAGGCGGAAACGGGTCTGGCGTTCGTCAGTGCTTTTCACACCTACGTTGCCCACTTCCACATACGGAGACCAGTTTTTATCCAGTTTGTACGCCACTTTGGCGTTATATTCGTTGGAATAGGTTTTGTTGTTTTCACGAATAACATCTTCGGTGCTCTTCGCGTAAACATAGTTCAGCTCAATGCGGTAGTCACCCATCGCCCAGCCTACCCAGGTATCAAATTTGTTGACCTTATTATCAACGGTGCTTGAATCCGGGTTACGTGTGTATTCATAACGATAACGGCCTGCAATATAAACGCCGTTATCAAAGCTGTATTGCACGTGAAGATACGGTTTATAGATGGAGTTGGTATCTTTACTTTCGATATTAAAGCCTGGTGTTAACGCAAAATTCTTGGTCGCAGCCCAGCGCCAGTTAATGGACTCTTCGTGACCGTTACCCACGATTTCCGTTAACGGTTTGTCGGCATCATCGCCGCCAGATTTCCATTTCGCTTCAACACCGAAACCTACGCCATTGTCGAAGCGGTGAGAAACCGCTACGCGATCGGCGTTGGAACCGCTGTCAATGTATTCGTGACGTAAATCCACGGTGACGGCTTGTGAAGCAAAGGAAGCGCCAAGGAGTGAAGCAAGAGCCAGAGTTTTCTTAAACATGAGATTACCTCAATAATTAAAATTATGTTCCATTTTTATGGAATTCTATTTTATTTTTTTGATAACTTTATTTTAGTGATCGCGATCGTAAATATTTGTATGGAACGGAACTATGTATAACGGCGTGATGAATATCAATATATTTTCCCTTTACCGGCGAATTAATATGATAAAGATCACACCAATTTTCTATTAACTGTTAGCTTACAAAGTTAAATACAAATAAAAAACACAAACTAAAACAGTAATCTACAAAATCAATCAGCAAATAATAAGCAGGCTTATCGCTTGCATTTCAAATTGTAACGGAGGAAATAATAGTAAATCAGGTTGTTGCAGAAGTGTTTTTTAATAGCGCGGAATAATTATTAGAGCGAGGCATTGAAGTTTTAATTTAATTGAAACGGCGGCTGCGATGTTAGTCACAAACAATAAAGCCTTCCGGGTGGAAGGCTTTATTTAACTTAAAGTGAGATTAATCGCATTCGATTGCTAACGCTACACCCTGGCCGCCACCGATGCATAAGGTTGCCAGCCCTTTACGAGCCTGACGTTTTTGCATTTCATGCACCAGCGAAACCAGAATACGGCAGCCGGAAGCGCCAATCGGATGGCCCAACGCTATCGCCCCGCCGTTGACATTCACGCGCTTCTCATCCCATTCAAGGATTTTACCGACCGACAACGCCTGCGCCGCATAGGCTTCGTTCGCTTCAATCAGATCGACATCATCAAGTTGCCAGCCCGCGCGCTCAAGGCAGCGGCGCATGGCATAAACCGGCGCAATGCCCATTAACGCCGGGTCGACGCCGACGCTGGCAAACGCGCGGATGCGCGCCAGCACCGGTAAATTCAGCGCCTGCGCTTTTGCTTCGCTCATTACCAGTACCGCCGCCGCACCGTCATTGATCGGCGAGGCGTTACCGGCGGTGACGGAGCCGCTTTGTTCAAAAGCGGGGGCGAGTTTCGCCAGCGCTTCCGCGCTCGGGTCGGTGCGCGGTTGTTCATCGGTATCAATCACCTGCGTCTGACCGGTTGCATCCACCGCGCTTACCGGCACAATTTCATCGCGAAAACGCCCGGAATCGATAGCGACGCGCGCTTTGTGCTGCGAGCTTAACGCCCATTCATCCTGACGCTCGCGGCTGATGCCATATTCACGCGCCAGGTTTTCCGCCGTTACGCCCATATGGTAATCATTGAAGGCATCCCACAACCCGTCATGCACCAGGCTATCAATAAGCTGGCTGTTGCCGAGCTGCGCACCGGTGCGGCTGTCGGTCAGCACATGCGGCGCACGGCTCATATTCTCCTGCCCACCGGCGATCACCACATCGGCTTCGCCACACTGGATCGCCTGAGAGGCCAGGTGCAGGGCTTTCAGCCCGGAGCCGCAGACGTCATTAATGGTGATTGCCGAAACCGTATTCGGCAGGCCGCCTTTGATCGCCGACTGCCGCGCAGGGTTTTGCCCGGCGCCTGCTGTCAGCACCTGGCCTAAAATCACTTCGTCGATATCTTGTGGCTGCACGCCGCTACGTTCAATCAATGCGCGCACCACCTGGCTGCCCAACTCAACGGCAGAGAGGCGTGACAACGCGCCCTGAAAACAGCCGATAGGCGTGCGAACCGCGCCGACTATCACGACATCTTTCATCTCTACCCCCGCAGTTGTTCAACCCGGCAATAGTAGTGCATTGTTAACAAGTATTAACTTGATTGTTTAAAATTGGTGAGATTAGTCACAGCGAAAGTCACAGGCGGGAACGCAGCAGAGAATTGCGCGGCCAGCAAGGCCGCGCAGAAGGGGAGAATCAGTTATTAACCGGGATCACCGCGCCTTTATATTTGGTGCGGATCCAGTCCTGAATCTCTTTGGAGTGCAGCACGTTCACCAGCGCCACGATATCTTTTTTCTTCTCGTCGCCACGGTGTACGGTGATGATATTGGCATACGGGTTGTTTTCACCGCTTTCCACCGCGATCGGATCGTGAACCGGATCCAGACCGGCATCAATCGCATAGTTGGCGTTGATCACCACGGCATCGCCTTCATTATTGTTGTACATCTGCGGCAGCAGTGCCGCTTCTACGTTCGGCAGGAACTGCAGTTTTTTCGGGTTATCAATGATGTCATCGATACGCGCCGTCACTTTGTCGATGCCCGGTTTCAGTTTGATGACGCCCTCTTTTTCGAAAATAGAGAGAATGCGCCCCTCTTCGGATACCGCGTCACGCATGATGATTTTGCCGCCCTGCGGCAGATCTTTCAGCGATTTGTATTTTTTGGAGTAAATACCAATCGGCTCAATATGAATGGCGCCTGCGCTGACGAAATCATAGGTTTTGTCGCCCGCGTGATCTTTGATAACGCTATTCAGGTACGGAATGTGCTGGAAGTAGTTCGCATCCAGTTCACGGCTGGCCAGCGCCGTGTTCGGCAGGATGTAGTCCTGGAATGGTTTAATTTCCAGATCAATTCCCTGTTTCGCCAGAATCGGTTTCGCCTGCTCAAGGATTTCGGCGTGCGGCACGTTTGACGCGCCAACGGTCAGCGTATCGGCCCAGGAGGAGAAGCTCAGCACGCTGAGGGTGGCTGCGGCAATCAGTGTCAGTGTTTTTTTCATGATGTTGGTTTCCAATAATTATCGTTTATCTAACAGAGAAGTAATCACGTCGCCGCAGAACTGGATGATGAAGACGATGATAAGAATGGTCACCGTCGCCACCAGCGTGACGTCGTTATGGTTCCGCTGGAATCCTTCCAGATAAGCAAGATTGCCCAACCCGCCAGCGCCGATAACCCCGGCCATGGCGCTGTAGCTCACCAGCGCAATCAGCGTCACGGTAATGCCGGACACCAGCGCTGGTGATGACTCGGGCAGTAACACCCGAAATACCAGTGTGCTCAACCGCGCGCCCATCGAACGCGTCGCCTCAATCACCCCTTTATCCACTTCGCGCAGCGCAATCTCGACCAGCCGCGCATAAAACGGCGCGGCACCGACGATAAGCGCAGGCAGCGCGGCGTTCGCGCCAAGAATGGTGCCAACGAGGGTTTTGGTAAACGGGATCAGCAGCACAATCAAAATGATGAACGGAATAGAACGGAAGACGTTCACCACAATCGAAATCACGCTGTACAACGTACGGTTCTGGAACAGGCCGCCGCGCGCGGTGAGAAACAGCGCCAGACCGAGCACAATCCCCAGTACAAAAGTCGCCGCGCCCGACAGCGCTGTCATATACAGTGTCTCTTGCGTCGCCGCCCAGAGTTGCGCCCATTTCAGGTGCGGAAAGAGGGAGTCAGCCATGTGTCACGACCTCGCTTTCAATATCCGTTTTGCTCAGGTCTGCAAGGATATTGTTCAGTTGTTCCGGGGTCGCCTTCACGTTCACCCATAATTGTCCAAATACGCCGTGCGCGGTTTGCGACATCTTGCCGTGCAAAATGTTAAACGGCAGGCCATAGCGCAACGTCAGTTCGCCGACGATCGGCTGGTGCGTGCTGTGGCCGGTAAAGGTCAGCTTGATCACCGTGCCGTCCAGCTCGCTGTTCAGCTCCGGGTTGAACGCCTCTTCTTCTTTATACTGGCTCACCTGGCGCACAAACTGTTTGGTGATCGGCTGCTGCGGATGGGTAAAGACGCTCAGCACATCGCCCTCTTCCACCACTTTGCCGTTCTCCATCACCGCCACGCGGTCGCAAATCTTGCGCACCACATGCATTTCATGGGTGATCAACACAATGGTCAGTTTGAAACGGCGGTTAATATCGAGCAGCAAATCGAGGATCTGATCGGTGGTTTGCGGATCCAGCGCCGAGGTGGCTTCATCGCACAGCAGCACATCCGGGTTATTCGCCAGCGCGCGGGCAATGCCAACACGCTGTTTCTGCCCGCCGCTAAGCTGCGACGGGTAAGCCTTTTCGCGCCCTTTCAGCCCGACCAGCTCAATCAGTTCCGCCACGCGGGCGTTAATCTGCGCTTTTGGCGCACCGGCAATTTGCATCGAAAACGCAATGTTTTCGCTCACCGTGCGCGACCACAATAAATTGAAGTGCTGAAAAACCATGCTGATCTTCAGCCGCGCCTGGCGCAACGTTTCCCCGCGCGCGGCGGCGATGTCCTGGCTATTAATGACGACACTGCCGGAAGTGGGTTTTTCCAGCCCATTCAGCAAGCGAATCAGCGTACTTTTCCCGGCGCCGCTGTAGCCGATAATGCCGTAAATCTGCCCCTGCTCAACCGTCAGATTGACGCTGTCGACGGCGGTAATCGATGCCTTTCCCTGGTCGAAAATCTTGGAGATATTCCTGAGGACGATCATGCGTTGGTGTTTCCGTATGGCAGTTTAGCGGTATGGATGTCCAGACGATAATAATCAGCCGCAGTTATAATTCAAATAACCAAATAGACATTACTTATAACTAAACACGCTAACAGCGGCGGAACAGGGGTTTTGACGATAAGACTTTATTTCGCATTACATTGCCGGAAATTGCATAACTGCGACCAACCTGAGGGGAAAAGTGCGTGAAATCAGCGCAAAAACCCGCTTTTCTGGCAATCAATCCATCCAGACGACTGCATGGCTCGCCATCCTGACGGCTAAACAGCGTTTTATATTTCCATTCGTTCTAAACGCCGAATAAAGGTTCTTTAAACAGGCAAAATGACAGACCTATCATCCGCACATCACGAATGTTTACGGGTGAATCTACAATGTCAGTGTTCCATTCAGTAACCGAATTGATCGGTCAAACACCGCTGTTGCAGTTACATAAACTGGCGAGCGGGCCATGCGAATTATTTCTCAAACTGGAAAACCAGAACCCTGGTGGTTCAATTAAAGACCGGGTCGCGCTGTCGATGATTAACGAAGCCGAACGCCTCGGTTTACTCGCCCCTGGCGGGACAATTATTGAAGCCACTGCCGGTAACACCGGGCTGGGATTGGCGCTAATCGCTGCGCAAAAGGGTTATTCACTGGTGCTGGTGGTGCCGGACAAAATGAGCCGCGAGAAGATTTTCCACCTGCGCGCACTGGGCGCAAAAGTGGTACTCACCCGTTCAGACGTGAACAAAGGCCATCCGGCTTACTATCAGGATTACGCGCGCCGCCTGGCGCAAGAGACGCCGGGCGCGTTTTATATCGACCAGTTCAATAACGACGCCAACCCGCTGGCGCATGCATCGACGACCGCGCCGGAACTCTTTAAACAACTGGACGGCAAAATCGACGCCATCGTCGTAGGCGTGGGCTCCGGCGGCACGCTTGGCGGGCTGCAAGCCTGGTTTGCTGAACACTCGCCGCACACCGAATTTGTGCTGGCCGATCCGGCCGGTTCGATCCTCGCCGATCAGGTGGAACATGGTCGTTACAGCACGCCAGGTTCCTGGCTGGTTGAAGGCATTGGTGAGGATTTTATTCCGCCGCTGGCGCACATCGACGGCGTGCGCAAAGCCTTCCGCGTGACCGATCGCGAAGCCTTCGCCACCGCCAGAGAACTGCTGCAACAGGAAGGCATCCTGGCGGGATCGTCCACCGGAACGCTGCTCAGCGCCGCCCTGCGTTACTGCCAGGCGCAAACCACGCCAAAACGCGTGGTGACCTTCGCCTGCGATAGCGGCAACAAATATCTGTCGAAAATGTTCAACGACGACTGGATGCGCCAGCAAGGTTTGCTGAGCCGCCCTTCCAGTGGCGATCTCACGGATTTTATCGCCCTGCGCCACGACGAAGGGGCCACCGTCACCGCTGCGCCAGAGGATAGCCTCGCCGCCGTGCTGGCGCGCATGCGTCTGTACGATATTTCGCAACTGCCGGTGCTGGAAAACGGCCAGGTAGTGGGGATTGTTGACGAATGGGATCTGATAAGCCACGTGCGCGGCGACAGTGCGCGTTTCGCGTTGCCGGTAAAAGCGGCGATGACCCGCAACGTGGAAATCCTCGATAAACACGCGCCGGAAAGCGCGCTGTACGCCATTTTCGATCGCGGCCTGGTAGCGGTGATCGCCGACAACGGCCACTTTGTTGGCCTGATAACCCGCAGCGATGTGCTGACCACCTGGCGCAACCGTCTTGAACAATAAGGGAAATAAAATGAAAACACTGGCAACGCAGAGCGTCCACAGCGGCGCATTCAACGACCAACACGGCGCGGTGATGCCGCCGATTTACGCCACCTCCACTTTCGCACAGCCTGCGCCGGGCCAACACACCGGCTACGAATATTCGCGCAGCGGCAACCCGACACGCCACGCGCTGGAAACGGCGATTGCCGAACTGGAAGGCGGCACGCGCGGTTACGCATTTGCTTCCGGGCTCGCCAGCATCTCCACGGTACTGGAGCTGCTGGATAAAGACAGCCATCTGGTGGCGATTGATGACGTTTACGGCGGCACCTACCGCCTGATTGAAAATGTGCGTCGCCGCAGCGCCGGATTACAGGTGAGCTGGGTAAAACCGGACGATCTCGCTGGCCTCGAAGCCGCCATTCGCCCCGACACACGGATGATCTGGGTGGAAACGCCAACCAACCCGTTGCTGAAGCTGGCGGATCTGGCGGCGATTGCCGCCATCGCCAAACGTCACAATATTCTCAGCGTGGCGGATAACACCTTCGCGTCGCCGGTTATCCACCGCCCGCTGGAGTTAGGGTTTGATATCGTGGTGCATTCGGCCACCAAATACCTGAACGGGCACTCGGATGTAGTTGCCGGTTTGGCCGTGGTCGGCGATAACCCGGCGCTGGCCGAAAAACTCGGTTATCTGCAAAATGCCGTCGGCGGGGTGCTCGATCCGTTCAGTAGTTTCCTCACCTTGCGCGGCATTCGCACGCTTTCCCTGCGCGTGGAGCGCCACAGCAGCAACGCGCTGGCCCTCGCCCGCTGGCTGGAACAGCAACCGCAGGTGGAGAAAGTGTGGTTCCCGTGGCTGGAATCGCACCCGCATTATCAGCTGGCGCGCAAGCAGATGGCGCTGCCGGGCGGCATGATTTCGGTAGTCATCAAAGGCGATGACGCGCGGGCGACAGAGATTATCAATAAGCTAAAACTGTTTACGCTGGCGGAAAGCCTTGGCGGTGTGGAGAGCCTGGTCAGCCAGCCGTTTAGCATGACTCACGCGTCAATTCCGCTTGAACAGCGTCTGGCAAACGGCATCACACCGCAGTTGATCCGCCTGTCGGTGGGTATTGAAGATGAACAGGATCTGATTGCTGACTGGAAAAACGCGCTGGCGTAATCACCTGAACCGGGGAGCCATCAGGCTCCCTGCGACGTTAACGGGCTGTCCCACGCCGACACCACCTGGTTGCGGCCCTGTTTTTTCGCGGCATACAGCGCCGTATCGGCCCGGTGAATAAGACCACTGGCAATCATATGCAGTGGTTTACCTTCAAAGTGCACTTGCCCGGCCTGCAATGTCGCCACGCCGATGCTGATGGTCAAAAAACCGGTCGGGCTGGCCGCGTGCGGCACACTAAGTGCGTTGATATTGCCACGCACATCTTCGGCAACATTCATCGCCTGCATCAGGTTCGTCCCCGGCAGAATAATCAGAAACTCTTCGCCACCGTAACGGCTGACGTTATCGCCGCTGCGCAGGGGGGACGCGGTGAGCGTACGGGCCACCAGGCGCAGACAATCGTCCCCGGCCTGATGCCCCTGGGTATCGTTGTAGTTTTTAAAATAATCAATATCCGCCAGACAGACCGACAGCGGGAAATCATCCTGCAAGGCGCGAGAGATCTCGCTCAGCAGGCACTCATCCATATAGCGGCGGTTAAACAACCCGGTCAGGTGATCGTGTTGCGCGTACTGTTGTAATATTTTATTCGCGCTGGCGAGCTTGTGCTCCGCCTGGCGACGTTCAGTGATATCGACCCACGTGACCGACAACCCCACCACCATCTCCATGGCGTCATGTACCGGTACCGCCTGAATATCGTAACAGCGATCGCGCCAGCCCAACTCGCGTGACGGCAGCGCCTCGCCCTTATCCGCCAGCGCGAAATCCGTCAGGAAAAAAGGCCAGTAATCAGGCATCAAACGCTGAAAGTGATCCTCTGTTTCCAGCGCCTCACCCAGTAATTTCGCCATCGCCTTGTTGGACATCACCAGACGCCCGTGGCGGTCAATCATGCACAGCGCTACCGGCGTGGTTTCGTAAATGGTCTCCAGTTGCAGCACCCGTTCGCCCAGGTTGGAGATGTTGCGATCAATACCGCGATAACCGCGCAACTCACCCTGCTCATCAAACAGCGGGATGCCGCTGGTTTCCAGCACCACGATGCTGCCATCGGCGCGTTGATTGCGGTTGACCAGGCCAGAAAACGCACGCTTCTGCGCCACAATGGCACCAAACGCGCCCGCCACGCGTTCCGCTTCGCCCGGCGGCATAAAATCAAAAGGGGTTTTGCCAACCACCTGGTCAGGCGGTACGCCGAGCAATTCCGTTACGACGTCGGAAGACCACGTATAGCGTCCTTGAGCGTCGACTTCCCACACCCAGTCAGAATTGTTGTGCAGCAATTCGAAGAGATGTTTTACATCTTCTTCCCGGTGATCCAGCCGTTTTTTGTCATTATTCATGGTTTCTGTTCCGCATGGCCCGCTATGCGCGCAACAACTTGCCTGGTCAGCGTGGTGAAGGCAAGAAATATTCACCACAAAAATATATCTATCTGTTTTGCTAAGCTGCGCCTTAACCCAATGAAAGTGAATAAGATTTATACTTACTTTGGGCGTTTTTTTCTGCAACATCTCTGCTTCGGAGATGTCGGTTTTGCGCCTGATTACCCTGTTTTCAATCACCAGAAGTAATGATAGCCACACTGTACACGATTTCGTCAGACTTTTTCATGCGGCTTATTTTTTTATCTCGCGACAATGAGGCCAGAACCTGCGATTTATTTATCGTCACCTTAATGACAATAAGAAATTATAGAGCGTATCTATTTAAATCAATTAATTCACCTTAAGGTAAATTACTCCTGGATTTTTTAAATTTTCCGGTTAATATATTTTCTCCTCACCGATTATTGCCATTGATATTTTTCACTCAAGACAATAACTATATATAAAGACGAATTAATTAATATTATCTATAAAATAAAAATAACGTTGCCGCATTAATTTCGGCGGCACAGTCACAACACATCTCTCATCACATACGCCGCGCCGCAAGGCCTGGCATGGGTTTGTTATCAGCGCAGGGTTATAAAAACAATGAATAGCGATAGCAGCAAAAATAAAACCACCAGCACCAACCCGGCGCGTCAGGCGCACCGCCAGATGTCGTGGGGAATGTTATTCTTTTGCTTATTTCTGCTGGTATTGAAGTTTTTTAGCTGAATCGACGAGATGGGTATTAAAACAATAAAATAATCCCCCGATAACGGGGGATATATTCCGGCTCGCCACTCCTTGCGGGCCTGGGCCACTGCTGCTACCTTGCAAACTCACTTCTTTTATTATTGCGCTGCATGTCGGCTTTGTAACCACCCGGCCAACGCCGAGGCATTTAACGCCCGTGAATAGAGATATCCCTGGGCGATATCGCACTGCAAATCCCGTAGCTGATTACGCTGCTGTTCGGTCTCCACCCCTTCGGCTACCACCGTCTGGTGCAGGCTTTGGCCGATTTTCACCACCGTGGTGGCAATGGCTTTCATTTTGCTGCCTTCGCTGAGATCGCGCATAAAACTTTGATCGATTTTCAGCTCAGTCATTGGCAGATGTGCCAGGCGCGACAGGCAGGAGAAGCCGGTACCAAAATCATCCATCGACAGGCCAACGCCCAGCTCGCGCACCGCGCAAATCACTTCCATCGTTTCCGGGCGCTTATCCATCATCACCCCTTCGGTGATCTCAATGGTCAGGCTGCTGGCCGGGATCCGGTACTGGCGCAACAGATAATTGATATAGTGCGGCAGACTACTGTTATAGAAGTTAATCGGTGAAAGATTTACCGACACCACCGGCACGTGAATGCCGTTGCTGCGCCACTCCGCCATCTGGCGGCAAGCTTCATGGAGCGTCCAGCGGCCAATGGCCTCAATCTCGCCGGTCTCCTCGGCCAGGGCGATAAATTTTCCGGGGGGAATATCGCCAAGAACCGGATCTGTCCAGCGCGCCAGAGCTTCAACCCCATAAAGCTCGCCATTCTTCAGCCATATTTGCGGTTGATAGTGCAAATGCAGCAGGTTACTGGCGATAGCGAGCTTTAACGCCGCCGCCAGTTTTAAACGTTCCTGATCGACCTGGTTCATCTCCGGGCTGAAAAACAGATAACCGCCGGAGGCCGCCGCTTTCGCCAGATGCGAGGCGTGGTTGGCATGTTTAAGCAGGCCATCGCGCGAGACACCGTGATCCGGGTAGACGCTGATGCCGGTACTGACCGTCACATTCAGCGCCAGATCGGCGACATTGAATGGCATACGGAACAGCGCCTGGATCTTCTGCGCAATGCTGGTGGCACGCGTGTAATCACAGTCCGGGATCACCAGCACAAAGGCGTCGCTATCGGCGTGGCTGACAAAGCCCTGACGTGAAAATTCACTCAGCAGACGCTGCGCTATCGCCACCAGCACGTTGTCCCCGGCGGCGTAACCAAGCGCATCATTCACATCTTTAAAATGGTCGAGATCGAGAAAGAAAAACGCGGCGCGCTGATGAATGTCGCCTGCGATCATCTGATCAATATAGTGATGCAGCGCGCTGCGATTGGGCAGCCCGGTTAAACGATCAAACGTGGAAAGCTTAGTCACGCGCTCCTGATCGATATGTACCACGACGCGGCAAGGCGCACGGTCGCCTCTTGCACCTTCATAACTGATGGTCGCCGCCAGCGAGGTTTCTTCCCCGGTAGACGAAATCACCGTCAGCGCGCGTTCACTTTCCATTTCGCCGGGCAGCATATCCAGCGCGCCAAATAACGGAATGGTCGAGGCTTTGCAGCCCAGCACTGAAATACGTGGGTAACCCCATAATTTCTCTGCCGCGCGATTAAAGAAAAACACGGTTTCCGTACTGTCCAGCAGTACGACAGCATCGTGAACATTTTCGAGTGCGGCAAGCATATTCTCAGAGCCGAAAATATCATTTTCAGAATGCATAATCTTTTTTCTTAAAGAAGAGTTCGGCAACATCCTAATTGAAAGTAATAACAGGTTCAATATCACCCAGCCGTAATATTATGCAGCTACATCATTTATAGAGAACCTCAATAAATAAACAGTTATTTATCGTTAAAGAAACCTCAGCAGATGCCGATTAATTAAAAACGATCAAAAAACGAAGAATTGTGGAGTAATTATGGAGATTTTAATTATACGTGCTCATTAATAAAAATACTGACATAACGCACAGCGATAATATTTTCCTCTTTTCCCTCGCCATCCCGCGTATTTAGCGGCCCCGACGCAATGCACGGCAATAAATAAACGTTGCATTCATAGATGCATTTAATAAGTGACTGGCTATTTATCGATAACGTCACTTGACCTTAACTGACCGCCACCGACAGTATATAAGGAAATTCTCATTTAAAGCGGGATACGGAAACTAATATTAACGACACACCGCCCGTTTTAACGCGAAACCCTGTTAGCGAATAAAAGAGAAAACAACAACCACGTGCTTATATTAGCGCATATTCAACACATCGGAGTCAGGCAAATACTATGTATGATGATTTAGGTTCTTTGGCTGAAAAACTGAAGATGTCCGGTGTTTCTTTCCAGGAAATGAGTGATGAAGATGGTGCAACAATGCAAGCAGTAACCACAACAGCAGCCACATCCGGGGTTAATGACGACATGCAGGGCGCTACGCTTGCGGCAACGCCGGCGAGCCACAAGGAGGCTAACCAGGCCAGCGCACCTGTGGACATCCCGGCTAACACCCTTTCCTGGCCTAAAAATAAACCGGTACCGGTGCCCGCCCCTGACGCGTTTAGCGCCTCCGCTAACGGTATTTTGCAGAGCGTGGCCGCCCTTCACCGCCCGGCGGAGATGGACGTTCGCGAGCGCAATCCAGTTCGGCTGGATATGTTATTTTCCGTTATTGGCAAATAATACTGCTCAACCATGTGAGATCTTCACCTGGTAATAATAACGCACGATTTTTCATGGCCTGCGGCCCGGTAAACAGTAGCGATTTTTAACTGGCCGGATAAATCCGTCTCGTCATGAATTTTAACTGGTAACCGGAAGACATTGTCGCGCCGGTATGCCTTTATTCTTTTCTGTGCAAGATGATAACAACATGAAAAAAATCATCGGAATTATTTTCACGCTGATGCTGCTGTTATTATCGCTGCTGGTAGTGATTACTCCCATGAGCAGCGATAAACAATACCTTTTTGGCCTTAGCGTGATGGCAGTGGTATTTATCCTGGGAAGAGTAAAAAGCAAAAAAGCCGTACTGGCAATGCTTTCCCTCTCCGTATTGATGTCGACACGTTATATTTGGTGGCGCGCCACGACCACGCTGCATTTTGATTCGACGGTAGAGATGCTGCTCGGCAGTTTACTGTTTGCTGCGGAAATTTACTCATGGACGATTTTACTGCTGGGTTATATTCAAATGGCGTGGCCATTAGAACGCCCGATTGCGCCTTTACCGGCCGATAAATCAACCTGGCCGACCGTCGATATTTATGTCCCCTCTTATAATGAAAGCCTTGAGGTCGTTCGCGATACGGTTCTGGCGGCGCAGTGTATCGAATATCCGCAAGATAAAGTGAAGGTGTATATTCTTGACGATGGAAAGCGCGACGAATTCCGTGATTTCGCCGCTGAAGCGGGCGTTGGCTATATTACCCGCCCGGATAACAGCCACGCGAAAGCCGGTAATCTCAACCACGCGATGACCATCACCCACGGCGAGCTTATCTGCGTGTTCGACTGCGACCACGTGGCAACGCGCGTGTTCCTGCAAGCCACGATTGGCGAGTTTTTCCGTGACGATAAACTGGCGCTGATCCAGACGCCGCACCACTTCTATTCGCTCGATCCGTTTGAGCGCAACCTGACGGCGGCAAAGCGCGTTCCGCACGAAGGGGCATTGTTCTACGGCCCGGTGCAGCAGGGCAATGACAACTGGAACGCCACGTTCTTCTGCGGCTCCTGCGCGGTGATCCGCCGTAGCGCGCTCAATGAAGTTGGCGGCTTTGCCGTGGAAACCGTGACTGAAGATGCGCACACCGCGCTGAAATTACAGCGTCGCGGCTGGAACACCGCGTTTCTGGATATTCCGCTGGCGGCGGGACTGGCAACCGAACGTCTGGCGCTGCACGTTAACCAGCGTATTCGCTGGGCGCGCGGCATGACGCAGATTTTCCGTATCGACAACCCGCTGTTAGGCCGTGGCCTGAAGCTAACGCAGCGCATCTGCTATCTCAACGCCATGCTGCACTTCCAGTATGGCCTGCCGCGTGTGGTGTTCCTGACCTCGCCGCTGGTGTTTATGTTATTCAATCTGAACATTATTTCGTCGTCGGCAACGCTGATTTTCGCCTATGTATTGCCACATCTGGTGCTGTCGACAATGGTCAACTCGCGCATTACCGGGCGCTACCGCTACGCGTTCTGGGGCGAAATTTATGAAACGGTGATGGCGTACCACCTGATTCTGCCGACGCTACTCAGCCTGATTTCACCGCGTCTGGGCAAGTTTAACGTCACCGATAAAGGCGACCTGACCGACCGCGATTATTTCGATGCCCACACGGTACGCCCCTTGATCATCACCACCCTGCTGATGGTGGGCAGCATGATCTGGGTTGGCGTACGCTACTTTATGCATGATTACGCCGGTATCGATCCGCGCGTAATCCTGTTCAACATCGCCTGGGGCACGTTCAGTACCATTATTTTGCTGGCCTCCATTGCAGTGGCGAAAGAGACCAAACAGATCCGCAAAACCATTCGTATTTACGCCCGCTTGCCGGTCACCGTGCTGTTCTCTGACGGTTCAAAAATGCAGACCCGCACCTTTGACATCTCGATGGGCGGCGCGCGCGTGGCGCTGGTGAAAGGCGAAGATATGAGCCACAAAACCCCGGTACAAATCGAGCTGGGGCTGGGCGGTGAAATCGCCCATGTGCCAATTCGCGCCGCCGGGACTGGCGTAGGCGATCTCCGTCTTGAGTTCGACACCGTGGCGCTGAGCGAACGCCGTAAGCTGGTGCGCGTGGTGCTCTCCCGCGCCGATGCCTGGTATCGCCCGCCGCATGCGCCAGACCGCCCGCTGGTGTCGTTTATGGGGATTTTGCAGTGCGTGTATGAGCTGTTCTTCGGCCGCAAAAAAACCGTGAGTGGCTTTAACAGCCAGATGTCCGCCGTGGCGAAAAAACAGGAAGAGGTTAACAATGCGCTTTAACCCCTTCACTTTGACCGCCTTACTGGTGGGCGGCTTCAGCCCGATCTGCGCCTTTACAGCCCAGAACGACGCGCTGCCGGAATTACCGCTGCCGGTCACGCTGCAAGGCGCAAAACCGCAGCCGCAACCTGCACCCGTTGCGGGCAGCAGCAACCAGGATATTGCCAGCACGCTCAGCTTTGGCGATATGGGCGCAACCGGCGGTTTAACCCTCAGCGGCCAGCAGTTACAAAACGGCGTGTCGTTCAACCTGCCGGGCGATCTGGTGGTAACCAACGCGCATATCAATTTGAATGTGCAGGTTAACCGCAGCGATGTGAGCGGTGAAAACCTGCAACTGATGCTCAACGGCCAGCCGCTGGGCGCGATTCCGCTCGATCAGTTGCAGCAGGATAAAGGAGCCTGGAGCCTTGATGTGCCCGCGTCAATGATTGCGTCCAGCAACAACCTCAGCTTCCAGCTAAAAACCGGTGACGACATTATTAATAATGTCTGGAGCTGTCAGCGCGCGCTGCCCGCCGATTACAACGTGACGTTGCAGCCGGAATCGTCGTTGAATTACCAGGGATTATGGCTGAACGTGCGCAAAACTCTCGGAACATTCCCGCGCCCGTTCTTCGATGTGAAGCAGACCAAAGACCAGACGATTAGCATTGCTTATCCGGCCTCGCCGGATGCGGATGTGCTCACCGCGTCGGCAATTGTCGCCTCGCAGTTTGGCGCATTGAGTAATGGCAAACCCAGCCGCTTTGAGGTGCAGTACGACACCCTGCCTGCGGGCAATGGCATCCTGATTGGCAAACCCGGCCAGACCATCGGTGGCGTTAGCATTCCGCAGAGCAACGGCGCGGCATTGCAGGTTATCGACAACCCGCAAAACCCGGCATACAAGCTGTTGATCGTAAGCGGTCATAACGACATGCAACTGCGCCAGGCCGCCTGGCGGCTGAACATACCGGGGCTGCCGGACAGCGACACGCTGGATGTGCCGCCTCTGAAAGTGGCGCAACGCGCGGCCTGGGATGCTCCGCGCTGGATCAATACCGAACGTCCGGTGGCCATACGCTCTTTGCTCAGCGATGAAGGCGCGCTGGTGGCGCACGGCGTCTGGCACGGCGAGAATCAGTTGCCGTTTCGCACCGCGCCGGATCTGTTCTTATGGGACGGTTCTGCCGTTCCCCTGCATCTGAACTACAGCTTTGCGCAGAAAAACTGGCTCGACGATCAGGCATCGTTCCTCAATGTCAGCCTGAACGGCGAGTTTTTAAAACGCCTGCCGGTGAGCAAAGAGGGGTTACTGGCGCCAGTGCTGGCGACATTCGGTCTGTCGCACCGCCAGCAAAGCGCGGTGGTAAACATTGACCCACGGGCGATCCTCGGCAACAACCAGCTTGGCTTCTGGTTTGGCTTGCAGGCGCAGAAAAATGCCCCGTGTAACGCGCTGGCGGATGAGAACATTCAAAGCCGCATTGACGGCGACTCGACACTCGATTTCAGCCGCGCCTGGCACTTTGGCAAGCTGCCCAATCTGGCCTGGTTTAGCAGCGCTATGTTCCCGTTCACTCGCCATGCCGACCTGGCACATACCACGGTGCTGATGCCGGCACGCCCGTCCGCCGAGGATATCTCGCTGCTGCTAAATCTGATGGCGCAAGCCGGGCGCGATACCGGCGTAAGCGTCAATTACCTGCACCTGTTCACCGGCATGCCGGGGCAGGAAGAGGCACAAGCGCAGCTTGCTGACAGCGACATTCTGGCGATTGGCAGCCTGAGCAACCGAGAGCTGCTCGCGCCCCTGCTGCAAAACAGCGCGTTTACGCTCAACGAAAACACGCTCGAAGTGATGACCGCCAGCGTGGTCAACCGGGTGCTGTCACTGCTTAGCGGCGACCAGCCACGCACGGACATGGACGCCGCCGAATACCTGCTTGATACCAACCAGTGGCGTGGCCTGCTAAGCCTGCGCTCGCCGTGGAACGCACAACGCGTCGTCGTTATTGCCACCGGCACGGACAACCAGCAACTGGCCTTACTGCCAGCGGACATGAGCAAACCGGCATTTCTCGCCAATGCCGGCGGGGACTTCACCGCCATCAGCAATGCGGGCGACGTGCGAAGCTGGCGCGTGGGCGAGCAGTTCACCAGCGGCAACCTGCCGGGCTATATGAAAATTTTGTGGTTTGCCAGCGAGCATATTTTCTGGCTGGTCATCCTTGCCTGCCTGATTGCCGCCGTCACCGGTCCGATGTTGTTTAACGCGTTACAGCGCCATGCCCACCAACGCTTGCAGGATAAGACGAAGAAATGAATACGCGTAAACCACTGACGCACGCCTTTTATCTGCTCTGCCTGCTGGGAGCTTGTCACCCGGCGGCAGCGGCGGAAAGCACGGATGCGAACGCCAATGACACGGCGGTGAAAAAACTGCTGGCGCAGGCCAGTTACTGGCACAGCAAAGCCCACGACGAAATGGCCATCGACGCGCTGCAAAAAGTGCTGGCGGCGGATGACAAAAATATCGACGCCATGTATCTGCTGGCGCTCTACTCGTTGCAGCAAGGCAATGTTCAGCAGTCGGAAATCTGGCGGAAAAAAATCGCCGGGCTTTCGCCGCAAGATCCGCGCCTCAACGCGCTGAACAGCGCCAGCACGCTGCGTAATATCCCGCAGGATAAGCTCACTGCGGCCCGCCAGCTGGCAAGCCGTGGGCAGATTAAAGAGGCGATTGCCTCCTGGCGCGCGCTGTTTAACGGTAACCCGCCGCCGGACGATGTGGCGCTGGAGTATTACCAGACGATGGCAGGCGACAGCGCCAGTTGGTCAGAAGCGGTTGCCGCGATGCGCCAGCGCGCCAGCGTGATGCCGGATGATGTGCCGACCAGACAGGCGCTGGCGATGGCGCTCACCTACCAGGAGCCAACGCGCCGGGAAGGGATCGCACAGTTGAGCCGCCTTGCGCCGGACGATAAAAACGCCGACAAAGCGCTGCAACAAGCGCTGCTGTGGCTCGACGCCAAAGCGAGCGATCTCCCGGTCTACACCGCCTATGCGCAGCGCCACCCGGAAGATAGCGCGCCGATGGATCACTACCGCAAAAGCGTGGAGGGCGATGCCACCAAAGCCGGGTTTGATGCGTTAAACGGCGGCGATTTGGGTGGCGCGAAAGATAAGTTTGCCGAAGCGCTACAAACCCGCGCCAACAACGGCAACGCGCTGGCCGGGATGGGTTACGTCGCGCTGCGACAGAATAATTTCAGTGATGCGGAAAAATTCCTGCGCCGCGCCGCCCAGGAGGACACCACTAACCCGAACAGCGCGCAGTGGGCGAAAGATGCCGATAACGCTCGCTTTTACGGCGCGCTCGGCCAGGCGCGCAGCCTGAGCCAGAAAGGCAGCTACGATCAAGCGCTGGCAAGCCTTGAGGGCAGCAGCACTAATGACGACAGCCAACAACTGGCGGCGGAGATGCTGCGCGCCGACATCCTGCGCCGCCAAGGAAAATTGCCGCAAGCAGAAGAGATTTATCGCAAGCTGCTGGCTGAACGCCCACAAAACACCGATATCCGCACCGGCCTGTGGTGGGTGTTAAAGCAGCAAAACAAGCAAAGCGAAGCGGACGCCATGCTGCGTACCTTGCCCGCCAGTCTGCGCACCCGCTTTGCCGCCGTCGGCGATAACGGCGATGGCGAACGCAAAGCCGCGCAGTCGGCACTGGAGGCGGGCAACAGCTCACGCGCGATGCAAATTTTACAGTCGGCGTCCGGTAAATATCCGCAAAACGTCTGGCTGCAACTCGACTATGCGCGCGCTTTACGCAAAGCCGGACAGAAACAGCAAGCCGCGACGGTAATGGTCGCCGTTACCACTCGCAATAACACCAGCAAAGAGGCGCTGTATGCCGCCGCGGTTTTCGCCGCCGAAGAGAACGACTGGTCACGCGCGCAAAGCCTGCTCGCCCGCGTACCGCGCAGCAGCTACAGCGCCGATATGACAGCGCTCAGCACGCGCGTGCAAACCAACCAGCAATTGGATATTGCCCGTAACTATTTACGGCTCGGTAATGCTGCTGCCGCGCGTAACTCGCTGCTGGCGCTGCAACGTAACCCGCCGCAAAGCCCGGTCGATGTTGGCCGTCTGGCAGAACTGTTAATGCAAAGTGGTGACAGCAGCGGCGCGCTGCAAGTAGTGCGGGAAAACCAGGCACAGGGGCTGCACGGTTCGGTGGTCGATTACGCCGGGCAGATCCGCGTGCTCAATCAGGCCGGTCAGTTCGCCGAAGCGGAGAGCATTCTCAACGCCCCGGCGCTGCAAAACGGCACCAGCCAGCAGGAGATGAACGATATCCGTACCGGCAGCCTGATTGCCCGCGCCGACCGCCTGCGGGAAAAAGGACAAATTGGCAAAGCGTGGAATCTGCTCATGCCGGAGCTGCAACGCAACCCGACCAATACGGATTTACTGCTGGCGGTTGGACGCATTTACCAGGCCGATCACATGGATGACAAAGCCACGGAGATCTACCAGTACGTGCTGCGCAAATCCCCGCGCGATAAACAGGCGCTGACCGGGCTGGTAAACCTGGCGCTGGCGCGTGGCGATAACGATGCGGCGCGGCGGGCGTTCTCCACGCTTGAGCCAAGCCAGGATGCCGATTACATGCTGCTGGCGGCGCGTGTCGCCGCCGCTAACGGTGAAAACCAGCGCGCCATGTCGCTGTTGCGCACTGCCCAGTGGCGTCTGCAACAGGGGGATGAGAACGACAACGACGAACTCAGCGCCGTGATGTCCCTACCCTCGCCGACGCGCCAGGCGCAGTTAACGGCAATGAGCGGCATCAACAGCATGATGCGCGATTTGCAGGAAAAGAGCGCCACGTGGACCAGCGCGGGCGTCTCGCTGCGTAGCCGTAATGGGGAATCCGGCCTTGGCGCGCTGGATGAAGTGCAGGCACCGATGATCCTCTCCGGTGCCATTGGCGACGCCACGCGCCTGAGCCTGAATGTCACACCGGTATCGCTCAATGCGGGAGAGATGTCCGGCGAAACGGCGAACCGCTTTGGTTCCGGGGCGCTGGAGCATGCGGAAAAACTGGCGCAAGCGGCGGCAAGCACCTCAACCACCACCAGCTCGACGAATGCCGCTTCGCAGGGCAGCCAGCAGGCGAACGGCGTTGCCGCCAGCCTCAGCATGAGCGGCGACAGCTATAAGCTGGATATCGGCAGCACGCCGACCGGCGGCGAGTTCACCCGGCTGGTGGGCGGCGTGGAGTGGAACCCGAAACTGACGCAAAACAGCTCGCTGAACCTGAAAGCAGAGCGCCGCGCGGTGACCGACAGCCTGCTCTCTTATGTCGGCGTGAAGGATAAAAGCACCGGTGAGAGTTGGGGCGGCATTACCCGCAATGGCGTGTCGGCGCAATTCGCCTGGGATAACGAGTTAATCGGGCTTTACAGCAAATTAGGTTTCGACACCTATGTTGGCACCAACGTACCGACCAACCACGCGGTGAGCGCGCAGGCGGGCAGCTATTTACGGCCGTGGAAAACCGCCGACAGCGAACTGAAAGTCGGGGTTAACGTCAACTACATGAACTTTGACCGTAACCTCAGTTACTACACGCTCGGCCAGGGCGGTTATTTCAGCCCGCAGGATTTTATGGCGGTTTCGCTGCCGGTCACGCTGACGCGCCATCTTAACGACTGGGACCTGACGCTCAACGGCGCGGTGGGTTACCAGTCCTACAAACAGAGTAAGAGCGACTATTTCCCCGGCCACAGCAGCCTGCAGTCGCAGTTAAACAGCTACGCCAGCGACGATGACGATGTGGATGCGGTTTACAAAGCCACCTCGAAAAACGGCATTGGCTACACGTTGGGCGTGGATGCGCGCTACCACCTCAGCGACAACCTGGCTCTGGGTGCGAACTTAGGCTATGACACCTTCGGCAGTTATAACGAAGGTAAAGCGTTGTTTTATTTCAAATATTACGTCGATCAAGATAAATAACCCGTGGGACAGATGATGTTTAGCAATCAGGACACTTATTTACAACGCAATTATCAGGCTGGCTGGCATGACCTGGTGTATCTGTTTTTTAACGAATACACCGAAGGCCGTGGCGATAAAGATCCCGACGCCCTGAGACGCATCGGCCAGATGATGGCTCAGTGGTATCCCATTGATAACGCCACCACGGTGAGCGAACTGGAAGCCAGCATCAACCGGGTGCTGGAACTGTTCAACTGGGGTTTTGTGAAAATGGCACCGGCGCAGCGCGAGCTGATCCTGCTGCACTGCGCCTGGCCGCACGCGCCGGAGTACCGCGATGAAGCGGGCTGGCGCCGTGCCAGTGCGTATGTGCTGGAAGGGGCTTACTCCCAGTGGCTGGTATCGCAGGGGGCGGGCAACCAGGTTCCGGTACGCTGGAAAGACAACGCCACGGAAGATGTACTGATTTTCCGCTACGCCATCGGCGAATAAGTACACAAAGGCATGAAAACTCTATATCAACGATCAGGTGATCATCATGGTGAATGAAATTATGGTTTCAGGCAGGAAACTTGAAATCGAAGCCGTTAATTATATGGAGGATAATGCCTTTGTTTCGCTGGTGCTCGACACCGCCGGGCGGCTGATTCACGCCAGCCCGTTCTTTTATCAGCTCACCGGCTTTACGCCGGATGAAGTGACAGGCCAGGTGCTGTTTCAGACCGCGGACGACGAAGCGGAAATGTCGCTGGCGGCGGCGATAAATATCGCCAAAACCACCGGCGATAATTGGCAGGGAGAAATATCCCAGCGTAAAAAGAGCGGTGAAATTGTCTGGCTCGACACCCGCTTAATGCCTAAGCGAGATGAGCGAGGTGAAATATTCGCGTTTATTTTGTTGGGCTTTGATATTACCCGGCATATGGCGATTCGCGAGAAATTACATTTTCGTGCTCACAACGATGCATTAACCAAAACGCTGAATCGCCAGGGCTACTATATTCGCAGCCGTAAGAAAATCCGTGCCGCCAATGCGCGCGGCGCGCAGATTGTGGTGGCGATCCTCGATCTCGATAATTTTAAAAACATTAACGACGACCTGGGTCACGCCGCCGGTGACGAGGTGCTGCGCTGTTTTATCAGCCGGGTGAAACAGTGTATTTCTCGCGGCACGCTGCTTGGCAGGCTTGGCGGCGATGAATTTGCGCTGACGTACATTGAAGGTGTCGACGAACCTGCCGGGCGTGGCGTGTTGCAATTAATTGTCGAAGCCACCCGCCAGCCGATGTATTTGCAATACCTGCAACAGACGGTGGAATTATCGGTCAGTATTGGCGTCGCCAGTTATCCCGAACATGGGCCGAATTTTTCTTCCATTTTAAAAGCCGCCGATACCGCCCTTTATAAAGTGAAGGCGCGAGGCGGTGATAATTATATTAACTACCAGGTTCCGGGCATTAATGAATCGGGTGGCATCATTAACACCGTTGTGTGTTGATATTTAAACAGCAATAAAAAAAAAGGAAATTACTATGTTAAAGGCTGTAATCCCAGTGGCAGGCCTCGGCACGCGTATGCTTCCGGCAACCAAGGCTATTCCGAAAGAGATGTTACCCATCGTCGATAAGCCGCTTATCCAGTACATCGTGCAGGAGTGCTACGCCTGCGGGATCCGCGAGATCGTGCTGGTGACGCACTCGTCTAAAAACGCCATTGAAAACCACTTCGACACCTCTTTTGAGCTGGAGTCGCTGCTGGAATCGCGCGTAAAAAACCAGCTGCTGGAAGAAGTGCGCACCATCTGCCCGGCAGGGATGAACATTATGCATGTGCGCCAGGGCCACTCGAAAGGCCTTGGTCACGCGGTGCTGTGCGCTGAGCCGCTGATTGGCGATAACGATTTTGTCGTCGTGCTGCCGGATGTGCTGATCGACGATAGCCAGTGTGATATGGCGCAGGACAACCTGGCGGCGATGATCAACCGCTTTACCACCACCGGCGCCAGCCAGTTAATGATCGAGCAGGTTAATCACGACGACGTTTCACGTTATGGCGTGGTGGATTGCGGCGGTGAAAACCTGCCCGCCGGTGGTTTCGGCCAGGTACAGGGCATGGTGGAAAAACCGCCGGTCGATGAAGCGCCATCCGATATGGCGGTGGTGGGTCGCTATGTGTTGTCGAAAGCGATTTGGCCGCTGCTGCATAAAACGCCGGTTGGCGCGGGCGGCGAAATTCAACTGACCGATGCTATCGCTATGTTGCTGGCCCGCGAGCCGGTTGAAGCCTATGCCCTGACCGGCAAGTCACACGACTGCGGCGACAAAATTGGCTATATGAAAGCGTTTGTGGAGTACGGCCTGCGCCACGGCGCGACCGGCCCGGCTTTCCGCCACTGGCTGCAGCATGAACTGGCGATCAAGCCGGTGGCTGAGGTCGTAGAACGTATCGCTGAAGCGGTGTAACGCCTGGGCAGGTAACTGCCCTATCTCTACCACAGGAAATCTCATGTTAAGAACCACCTGGCTCATGCCGTGTTTGTTACTGTCGCTGGCCATGACCGCTTTTTCAGCCCACAGCCAGGACAGTAACTGGGTGCTATTTAAGCAGAATTACCTGAGCCAGGATGGCCGCATTGTTGACCATGAAAACGGCGATATCAGCCATTCGGAAGGTCAGGGATATGGCATGTTACTGGCGGTAATAAACGATGATCCCGCCACGTTTGAAAAAGTGTGGCGCTGGACGCGCAACACCTTATTACGCCCGTCGCTGTGGCTGTTTGCCTGGCGTTACGATCCGAAGGCGCAGAAAGTGACTGATGAGAATAATGCCAGCGACGGCGATACGCTGATTGCCTGGGCCTTATTGCTGGCCGGTAATAAGTGGCACGATCAGAGTTACCTGACGGCTTCGGATAATATTCAGGATGCGTTGATAAATTGCCTGATCATTGAGCAAGATTCCCGCTTGCTTATGTTGCCGGGGCTGAGCGGTTTTACCAAAAACGACGGCTACATTGTTAACCCCTCTTATTTTATTTTTCCGGCGTGGGAGAGCTTCTGGCAGCAGCGGCATAATGAGATTTGGCTTAAGTTAAAAAAGTCGAGTCTCGAATTGCTCAATAAAGCGCGCTTCGGTAAGCCGCAGCTGCCCAGCGACTGGATTTTTATTAAGAATAGTGGTGAAGTCATGCCTGCCGAAAACTGGCCGGCGCGATTTAGTTATGACGCGATTCGCATTCCGCTGTATTTAAGCCTCAGCGATACGCAAACGCATTCGATGGAGAATTTCCGTCATTATTGGGCGAATTATGCCCGCAGCACCACGCCTGCGTGGGTGAGTGTCTCCGGCGACGAACGGGCAAGTTACGCGATGTCCGGCGGCATGCTGGCAGTGCGTGATTTAACGATGGGCGACTATCAGCAAATGGATACATCTGTACGATCGGGCGAAGGTTATTATTTGTCCGTGTTGCATATGTTGTCGCTTTTTGCCGTCTCATTAAAAACGAAATAGTGGTAAAGCAGCAGTGCCGGCGCGGGATTGCGCAGGAGTCAGGCAGGAAGCTTCAAGCGCGAAATGAATAATAAAAACCATCAAATCTCATGTGCAAACATGAGGGGGAAAACCTGATGACTGAGTTGAAAACAATCACACGTCATTTGCACAGCATGTTGTTACAGGCGGGTTCTCAGCAGAACGGAAACTTGCGCCCCGGGGAACACAATGAACATCCGTAATCTTGAGTACCTTGTCGCGCTGGCGAAACATCGCCATTTTCAGCGCGCTGCCGAGGCCTGTAATGTCAGCCAGCCAACGCTCAGCGCCCAGTTACGCAAACTGGAAAATGAGCTGGGTTTGCAGTTACTGGAACGTACCACGCGTAAGATCCGTTTCACACAAACCGGGTTGCGACTGGTTGAGCAAACCCAGGTGGTGCTGCGCGAAATTGAAGCGCTGAAAAATATGGCCAGCAGCAGCCATTATCAGAACCTGATGCAGACGCTGGATGTCGGTATTATTCCGACGCTCGCGCCCTATATTTTTTCCCATCTCAATACGGTGTGCCGCGAAAATTTCCCGGAAATCGAACTGGAAATTCACGAAGCGCAAACCAACCAGTTGCTGCATATGCTGGAGTCGGACGCCATTAAATGCGCGATCATGACGTCCAATAAAGACACCAGCAAATATGTCGAGCTGCCGCTGTTTGACGAACCGCTGGTGCTGGGCGTAAGCCATCAGCACCCCTATTCGCGAATGAGCGAAATCGATATGGGACATCTGAAGAATAATAAGATTTTGATGGTGGATGACGGCAATTGCCTGCACAGCCAGGTACTGCGTTACTGCTATCAATTTGAGCTGGAGCCGGATTCACGCTTTGTCGCCATGCATCTGGAAACCCTGCGACGCGGTGTGGCGTTTAATCGCGGCGTCTCTTTCTTTCCGCTGCTTTCCACGCAGCAGGGCGGCAACGAGAATATTCGTTATATTCGCTGCGTGAGCCCGGAGCCAAAACGTAAAGTGGTGCTGATTTTCCATCGCAGCGATCCGATGCGCAAGAAATATGAAATTCTGCGCAACGTCATTGCCCGCTATATGGAACGTTACCTTCTCGATTACAACGTTATGGCGTGAACTTAACCGCGCGGTTGTGGAATAGTCGCCGCCCGGCCTTTTTAATTTTCGCGACAATCACGCACCATGCGTGGTTGTCGTTTTTGCCATTAGCCCCTGCATAATCTCGTCCGGCAATAACTTGCCCCGGTGATACATCTCTTCAATAGCCAGCCACAGGCTGACCAGCATGATTGTATAGTCGGCAATCGGCGCAGGCGCATTCAGTTCTGCCATAAAAGGAAAGCGTGCAAGTAACTGTTCTCTGTTTTCCGTGGTCACTGCGCCGTGATAATAAGGTGCAGCGAGCAAGCGATACGTTTCCGATTCAGCAACAGATGAGGCCCAGGATAAACGCACCGCAATGGTCTCGACAAAAGGCGGGATCGGGATATTTTGCACCGCCTGTGGATCCGGGGGCAAAGGCAGGTCCTGACCGAATGATTGAATTTTCATTTTTTTCCTCGATGCCTGGCGAAACTCTATTCATCGACCAGTCTGGAAAATACTTTAGGAATATTATTTAAAATAGAGAATAACAGGAAAATTAGCTATGCGGTTCGTCTTAAAACGTTAAAAAAATCATATAAAGCAAAAGGTTAATTCATGATCAATTATTGATGCCATCGATCTAAATATCCATTTTTCATTTATTTTATAAATTAAACGCCGCCTTGCTCAGGTTATTGTTGAATATTATTGAGCTTATTCCGCCTGCAAGATGAAAATCTATCACATAATGCAGAAATGCGAGGTTCAGGATTATCTCAACAGCCTTGCCCTTTTTCACATCATCACGATATGGATGCCGTGACACATCTTTTTTTGCGCCAAATACCACGCTTTCTTTCATCTATTTGAAGGATGGAAATGCTCTGGCCTATGCTCTGATAATGACACTTTGAACCCCACTGACGCTCATGACAGGAGCCGCACCTGATGGATCCGTTTCAGCAAATATTAAAATCAACGCTCGCCCGCACCGATGACGCACCACCTGCCATCAAGCCTCAGGCATTGCTGGAAGCGGAGTTAAAACCGAGGATTGCTCACGTTGCGGTGGACGACTTCCTCTCGCTCGCCAAAGCGCGCAGAACCATTTATACCCTCGGCAAAGATTTGCCCATCGCCGAAGATGAGGTGGTTGACATCATTAAAGAGGCCATCCGCCAGGCGCCGTCGGCGTTTAACTCGCAGAGTTCGCGCGCGCTGATCCTGCTCGGTAAAGAGCACGATCGTTTCTGGGAGATGGTGCGCGATCAACTGCGCAAAGTGATCCCGGCGGAGAGCTTTCACGCCACTGCCGATAAACTCGACGGGTTTGCCGCTGCGGCCGGTTCCGTGCTGTTTTTTGAAGATCAGGAAGTGGTCACTCACATGCAACGTCAGTACATTGCGTATGCCGATAATTTCCCCGTCTGGTCAGAACAGAGCAGCGGTATCGCCCAGTACGCGGTGTGGCTGGCGCTGGCGGAAAAGAGCATTGGCGCGAATCTGCAGCACTATAACCCGTTAATTGATCTCGATGTTCGCGCCGCGTGGCAGATCCCGGAAAGCTGGAAGCTACGCGCAGAAATGAATTTTGGTTCGATTATCGCTGCCGCTGATGAAAAGAGCTATATCGACGACGATAAGCGCTTTATCGTCGCGAGATAACGATATTGATAAAGATATTGCCCGCTGAGCGGGCAATTCTTTTTCTCCGCCACGTATTGGTATTGTACAAATTTTGGCTAGATGGCATGCAAACACCTGCGTATACTACACACATCTATACACAGGAGGGGGACGTCATGCCTGCTACTGCACCTAAACAGCGAAACAAGCAAAATGTCAGCGTGACCGTCGAGCGCGAGCTACTGGAACAAGCGCGCAAAGAAGGCATCAACCTTTCGCAAACACTTGCGACCGCCTTGCAAGGTGAACTGCGCAATCTGGCAGCTGAGCGCTGGAAGCGCGAAAATGCCGCCGCCATTGCCGATCTAAATGAATTTATTGCCGAACGCGGCCACTTCTCGGATGAACACAGGAAGTTTTAATCCATGCAATATTCGGTTTATCGGAACAAAAGTAACAGCCGGGATTTCCCGTTTCTGCTGGATGTACAGAGCGATATTATCGGTAGCATGAACTCGCGGGTGATGATCCCGCTCTGCCCACTGGCGGATTACAAAGATCGCCGCCGGGTTGAGCGGTTAAACCCGGTACTGGAGATCGAAGGGAACTCGTATTTGCTACTGACCCACGATCTTGCAGGCGTCAGCCTGGCGATTTTGGGTGAAGAGGTTTGCAGTATGCGCGCGCAGCGCGACGTGATCCGCAACGCGATGGATTTTATTTTTGACGGGATTTGAAGTGACTGAACACCATAAATGCTCAGTCACTTTCTTGCTGGAAACACGAGTAAAATTTACTCGTCGAAGTACCAGTAACCCTGATTGACCAGATCGGTCAGCTCTTGTGCAAAAGCCGGGTTATCCAGCGCGTTGCCCAACTCATTGCGGCCGATAATGGTGTAGCGGCACAGCGCATCGGCGGCTTGCGCATCGGCCGTGTCCAGATATTCGCTGTTGATAAAGACGCTGCCGTCAACGTTTAGCACACGCAAACCGCTAAGACGCGTCAGCACCTGCCCCTCTTTTAGCGCATCGACAATTTCCTCAACGCGGTAATCGTCCGGCTCCGGTGCGACATCCAGTTCGTGGCGCGGCGTGGAAATAAAGCTACCAAACCACTGTTTGAAATGCTCCGGCTGGCTAACCAACTCGATCATCATATTGCGCACGCGCTCCAGCTCGTACGCTTCTACCCGGCCCGGATGTTCGCGGCAGGTTAAATCCGGGTCGCTGTAGTGCTCGTTCCCGAGATCGTTTTCCAGCGCGTAGTCAGCAAAACTGCTGATCAGATCGCGGCCATTCGGCCCACGGAAACCAATGGAGTAGTTGAACGCTTCCTGGTGAGTAAAACCATCGTGCGGGAATCCTGGCGGAATATAGAGGATGTCGCCCGGCTCCAGATCTTCATCAATGATCGGCGGGAACGGATCAACATGCAGCAGCGCCGGATGCGGGCAGAACTGGCGCATCGGCAGTTTATCGCCCACCCGCCAGCGACGGCTGCCCATCCCCTGAATAATAAACACGTCGTACTGGTCGATATGCGGGCCAACGCCGCCACCCGGCACGGAATAGGAAATCATCAGGTCGTCAAAACGCCACTCCGGCAGCACGCGAAACTGTTTTACCAGTTCGGCTGATGGCATATGCCAGTGGTTGACTGCCTGCGCCAGCAGCGACCAGTCTTTTTCGCCTAAATGATCAAACGACTCAAACGGGCCATTCCACGCCTGCCACTGACCATTCACATGGCTGACAATGCGGCTGTCGACTTCCGGCTCCATCGCCAGCCCCGCCAGTTCGTCTGGCGTAATCGGGTCGACAAAATCCGGGAACGCGCGTTTCAGGACAACAGGTTTCTTTTGCCAGTATTTTTCAAGAAATTCCGGCCAGTTGAGGTTGAGTTGGTAAGCCATAAATCACACCAGTGAGAAGGGAAACGGGGCTGATTATAAAGAGAGTCCCTACCCACCCGCCTTGTCATTGGTCAAGTGCTGGTGCGGCAAGCGGCGGAGAGATCTCCAGCGCGCCGAGCGCCATCAGTAACGCGTCCACTTTTGGTAATAGCTGTTTGCGGCGCGGCCACACCAGTGTGAGCGCCAGCCCCTGCGGCTGGTATTGCGGCATAATCACCTGCAACTCGCCGCGCTGCACATGCTCATGCACCAGCCAGGTCGGCATCTGCCCGACACCTAATCCGGCGCAAAGTGCCTGCACCTGCGCATCGACATCGCCGAGCGCCATGCGATATGGCACGCTGCGCCACTCCGGGTGCCCGTCGGCGGTGGTAAATAACCACGGCTTGGTGCTGCCATCCACTCGTTCATAAAGAATGGCCCGGTGCTGCATCAGCTCCGCCTCATGTTGTGGCGTCCCGGCGCGTTGCAGGTAATCGGGCGCGGCGCAAAACACCATCTTTTCACGACCAATTTGCCGGCACCCCAGCGATGCGGGTAGATCGACGGTCTGCCCGATGCGTACAGCAACGTCGATCCCCTCATCGAACAGATCCACAAAACGATCGGAGAAAGTCAGGCTAAGATCAATTTCCGGATGTTGCTGACAAAACGGGATCAGCAGAGGCATCACGCCCAGCCGCCCGTAGGTGTTTGGCACGGCGAGGCGCAACCGCCCGGACGGAATGGTGCGATGTGCCGCCAGCACCGATTCGGCTTCCGCCAGTTCCTCCAGGATACGAATGCAGGTCTGGTAATACGCGTTCCCGGCATCGGTGACTTCAAGGCGACGCGTGGTGCGCTCCAGTAAACGCGAACCCAACCGCGCTTCCAGACGGGCAACGCTTTTACTCACCGCCGATCCGGTCAGATGCAGGCGTTCCGCCGCTGCGGTAAAACTCCCCTCTTCAACGCTGGCAACGAAGGGGACGATATCTTTCAGACGTTGATCGCTCATGGCATTAGTGAATTTAAGTTGCGAATGGTGTGAATTAATACCAGAGATAAGAAATTAATTCTCTATTAGCCTGTGAGGTAGACAAAACCCAGAGGAACATCTCATGCAGAAAAAAGCATTAATTGTCGGCATCAGCGGCGTGATTGGCCGGGCGCTGGCAGAGAAACTGCTGGCAGACGGCTGGCAAGTTACTGGTTTATCACGCGGGCGCGGCGCGGTTCCGGCGGGCTGCACCAGCCTGACGGCAGATTTAACCGACACGGCGGCAGTCAACGAGGCGCTGAAAAACGAGAAACCCGATGCGCTATTCTTTAGCGTCTGGGCGCGCCAGGAGAATGAAAAAGCCAATATTCGCGTTAATGGCGCGATGGTGAAAAACGTCATTGATGCGCTGGGCGAGCGCCTGGCCGGGGCGCATGTCGCGCTGGTCACCGGCATGAAACACTATCTGGGCCCGTTCGAAGCCTACGGCAAAGGCAATGTGCCGGTCACGCCTTTTCGCGAAGAACAGGGTCGCCAGGACGTGGATAACTTCTACTATGCCCAGGAAGATGAAGTGTTCGCCGGAGCGAAAAAATACGGTTACCGCTGGAGCGTACATCGCCCGCACAGCATCATCGGGTATGCGCTCGGTAACGCCATGAACATGGGGCAGACGCTGGCGGTTTACGCCACGTTGTGCCGCGAAAAAGGGTGGCCGTTTATCTTCCCCGGCTCACCTGAGCAGTGGAACGGTGTCTCCGATGTGACCGACGCCGGTTTACTGGCAGAGCAGCTGAGCTGGGCGGCGGTGAGCGACGGTGGCGCGAACGAAGATTTTAATGCGGTGAATGGCGATGTGTTCCGCTGGAACTGGTTATGGCCGCGGCTGGCGGCTTATTTCGGCATTGAAGCGGCCGCCTTCCCGGCGAGCATGATGCCGCTGGAAGGGCGCATGCAAGAGGCACAAGCCGCGTGGACAGAGATCGCGGACAAGTATCAACTGGCAGAATCAGACATCGGTAAACTGGCCTCCTGGTGGCATACGGATGCCGACCTCGGTCGCCCGATGGAAGCCTTCGCCGACATGAGCAAGAGCCGCAAAGCCGGCTTTACCGGTTATCGCAGCACGCTGGATTCCTTTACCGCGCTGTTTGACCGCCTGAAAGCGGAAAACATTATCCCGCGCTAGGCCAGTAATTTGCCCGGCAGCGCTGGCATGCCGGGCATTTTCTCAATTACGTTTCTACGCCATCTGCGAGCCTGTTCCAGTACAACCCCGTGCTGCGCCTCGATATGTACTGCTTTCCCCTGTCGGTTCACATACCGTAGTTGGCGGCGATATTGCTGTGCCGCAAAGTGACATTTTGCGCGGCCAATTCCGGCAAACCGCTAACGATCGTCGCGTCACTGGCGTTGGTGGCGGTGAGATACTAAATATCGACGCCGTTGATTTTCGGCGTTGCGGCGGTGACTGCACGAGGACTATTGCGCAAAAACAGTTACATCACCGTGGCTTATTCCTGGTTGGCTCCCGAATTAATTACTTTTGGCGCGGAATCGGGCTACCTTTGCCCGGTTGCCGCACAGCGCCATGCTGCACCAGCGGCGGCGATGCGCTTTGGTCTTATCGTAAAACCACAATGTGCAATCCGGATGCTCACACTGGCGGATATAGTCAAACTGCCCGTTTGCCAGTAATGCTGCTGCCTGCTCGGCAACCGGTGCCAGCGCTTGCTGCGGCGTATCAAGCAAATAAACGCGCTGCGTTTGCAGCGCGCCTTGCTCATCGACCACGAGGCGTAAGTGGCTTTGCGCCTGCGCCAGCCAGCCGTTCAGCTCATCCAGCGACAGTTCCTGCCCGTGCTTTTTCTCTTCGACAAGCTGGCGAATCAACGCACGCAACCTGCGCGCTTCAGCCAGCAACTCTCCCGGCTTTGCCATCGCGTTAACCTGCAAACCGACATGCTGTAGCCACTGGCGCACATCGTCATCGGACTGCCAAAAGTCATGCGGCGATTTTTCCGCCATCGCCAGCGTGTTGATAAAATCCAGCGCCTGATCTTCGGCAATAAACCACGGGCCTTCCGCGCCGGGTAACGTGGCTGCTGTCATCGTTGTTCTCCCCTGTTTTTCATTCACTCGCCCATTGTAACCGATAAAATACATTTTACACAGTTACATTATTTCGCCATACTCAGCTTCGAAGTAACCCTATAAATTAATTTTTAACGGTTTCAAAAGAGGTGACGATATGACTGCCAATACGCATTTCCCGGTTCGCTATCAGTATGCAGACGCCGATGGCGTGAAGGTGTTTTACCGTGAAGCCGGTAACCCGGAAAACCCGGTATTACTGCTGCTGCACGGTTTTCCCAGCTCTTCGCATCAGTTTCGCGAACTGATCCCGCTACTGGCAGATAAGTTTCACCTTATCGCCCCGGATCTGCCCGGCTTCGGCTTTACCGAAGTCCCCGCTGAGCGCGATTACCGCTATAGCTTTGATGGGCTGGCAAACACGCTGATTGCTTTTGTCGATGCGCTGAATCTGCAACGTTTTGCCATGTATGTTTTTGATTACGGTGCGCCGACCGGATTGCGGCTGGCGCTGCATTACCCGCAACGGGTAAGCGGGTTTATTTCGCAAAATGGCAATGCGTATCTGGAGGGTTTAGGCGACGCATGGGCGCCGGTTCAGGCTTACTGGCAGGCGCCGACCGCGGAAAATCGGCAGGTCGTTAACGATGCGATCCTCAATCTGGAAGGGACAAAATGGCAGTACCTGCACGGTGTGCGCGATCCTGAAACTGTCGCCCCGGAAGGTTATCAACTGGATACATTACTGATGGAGCGTCCCGGAAATAAAGCGATCCAGCTGGATCTGTTTCTCGATTACGCCAACAACCTGAAGCGCTACCCGGAGTTTCAGGCCTTTTTCCGCACCCACCAGCCACCCGCGCTGATTATCTGGGGCGAGCACGATCCGTTTTTTATCCCGCCAGGCGCGCACGCTTATAAACGCGATAACCCAAATGCGGTGGTCGAGCTGCTTGATACCGGGCATTTCGCGCTGGAAACCCATGTCGGCTACATTGCCCAACGCATTCGTGACGTGATCGGTAACGCGATTGGCTAAGAAACCGGTGCGCCCCGCGTGGTGGGCGCACCGGTTTTGCTTACGCGCGCGTCTGAAACATCAGCGTGTCGGACGTAAACGAGCCATCGTCGCCAATAAGAAAGTGTGCTTTCACCTCGTCCGAGGTTTGGTTTTGCAGGTAGCGGATCGCCGCACGCAATACCTCCGGCGTGTTCATGCGCTCCACCCAGGAGTGATATTCCAGCGCCAGCCGATCAGAAACCATCTTCTCAACCAGCATGCCGCTTTGCTGCGTCATTTGCAGCCACTCGGCCGGGGAGTAGTTACGTACGTGGGACGGATCGCGCAGCACTTCAATGGTTTGCAGCCAGATATCCAGCACCGGACGGCCGGGCGAGGCGATATCCATCAGGATAAATTTCCCGCCAGGTTTCAGCACTCGTTTAACTTCGCGCAGCGCCAGTGCGACATCATGCCAGTGATGCGCCGAGTAGCGGCTGATCACCGCGTCAAAGGTATTGTCGGCAAAGGGCAGCTTTTCCGCCGCGCCGTGGGCAGTAGTGATGTTGTGTAATTGACGAACGCTCGCTGCCTGGCGCACTACCGCCAGCATTTTTTCCGACAAGTCATACGCCGTCACCTCGCGCACCACGCCTGCGGCGGCAAAACTGGCATGCCCGGCACCGCAGCCTAAATCCAGCACCGAGGCATGCGCATCAGTACTCAGCCACTCGACCAGCCGCACTAAATCTGCGCCTTGCGCATGCACCTGGCTTGTCAGATACGCCTCTGCCTGGTCGCCAAACTGCTTTTTTGTTAACTCATGATGATTAACCGACATTCTCTTTTCCTTTTTAGCACGACAAAAAGTTGCTCTTTGGCGACTATACGACCGCATTTATAGGGGTACAATATGTGTACTTATACTGGTATTAACGAGTACTACCCATGGAAAGTACCTTATTTGCCGGGCCGAAAACCCTTGGCGCTTTTTTGCGATCGCAGCGGGAAAACACCGCGCCTGCGGATATTGGCTTGCCGGCGCAAGGGCGGCGGCGCACGCGTGGATTGCGGCGGGAGGAAGTGGCGCAACTTAGCGGCATTAGCACCACCTGGTATACGTGGATTGAACAAGGGCGGGATATTGTCGTTTCGCCGCAAACCCTGTCGAATATCGCCAGCGTGTTAAAAATGACCGCCGCAGAGCGCAAATATTTGTTTCATCTGGCATTGCAAAACGATCCGCAGGAAGAGCACGTCATTACCGTCGAACCTGCTGTGCTGGCCACGGTGAATCAGATGGCCTGCCCCTGCTATTTGCTGGATTTGACCTGGAATATGCTGGCGTGGAATACACCCGCTGAGACATTGTTCAGCGGCTGGCTGGATAATGATACCCAACCGAATATGATGAGTTTTATGTTTCGCCACCCGCTGGCGCAAACGCTGGTTGTCAACTGGGAAACGCGCGCCAGCCGGATTGTCGCCGAGCTACGCGCGGACGCGATGCACTACCCGCACGACAAGGGGCTGAACCAGTTTGTGCAGAGCCTGAGTAATGATAGCGAACTGTTTCGCGCGTTCTGGTCGCGCCAGCAAGTGGTGGTGCGTGAGGGTGGCGAGCGCGTTTTTCATCATCCGCAACAAGGCGAGCTGCACTACCGGCAGATGACCTGGCAGTTAACCAGCAACCGTTCGATCAAAATGATTATGTTAATGGACGAGTAATTCGGGCGCGGGTTCTGTATATTGCAGAAAAAAATGAAGTTTATTGCTCGACATAAAAAAACAGGCCAGAAAACTGACCTGTTTTTTTATTATTTACGGAATTCCAGTGGCGCCTGGCTGGCCTGAACAAATGCGGCGATATTATCAAATGTGGTCATTGCTGATTTGCAAAAAATACATTTGGCACCTGCCGGATTTTTCTCAGTTATATCAAAGCTGGAAATTCGGTATTGCGATCCGTGGCAGCACGGGCAGCGAAAATGAATATGATTAATAATTCTAAATCCTTAGCGCGGAACCACGTTGGCCGCAGCCGGACCTTTCGGGCCGTTCTCAATAGTAAACTCAACCTCTTGATTTTCTTCAAGAGTACGGAATGCATTGCTCTGGATAGCGGAGAAATGTACGAATACATCTTTGCTGCCATCTTTCGGAGTAATGAAACCGAAGCCTTTCTCAGCGTTGAACCATTTAACGATACCGTTCATTTTAGTAGACATGCTTATTACCTTCTTTTTGTTCGCCGAATGCGGCAGTAATGGTCTGAGACATTATTTTTATCAGAGTGTAAAGCGAAGACCCAAAAAGAAGTAGCAAGGAGGTACTTAGAGATGAGAAAGACTTTAGTGAACTGCTGGAGATAATGATTTATCAAACCGACGACGCATTAACGCATGGTTGCTTTGACAGCGCAAGCACTATTTTAAAAATATTTGTCAGTAAAACGTTATCAGCAGATTAACGTACTGTTCTGTTTGCTTCTCAGGGTTTCGCCCCCGGCAAAGGGGTTTGTGTGAAGTGGATCGCACAAATGCGCTTACCATCCGGCTATTATCAATACTAGTATGGTAGTTAAGCAAAACGTTTAAAGGTGGTAATGAGCATGCAAATGACAATGCGCTGGTTTGGTCCAGTTGAAGACAAAATTCCGCTGGAGCACATCCGGCAAGTTCCCGGCGTCGAAGGTGTCGTTGGCGCGCTTTATGATGTTCCGGTTGGCGACGTGTGGCCCAAAGAGAAAATCCGCGCGCTTGCCGATCAGGTACATCAGGCTGGTTTAAAGATGGAAGTCATTGAAAGCGTTAACATTCACGATGATATCAAAATTGGCCTGCCCAGCCGCGAGCAGTTAATTGCCAACTACCAGCAAACTATTCGCAACCTGGCGGAAGTCGGCGTGAAGGTGATTTGCTATAACTTCATGCCGGTTTTCGACTGGATGAAAACCGACATGAACTATGTTCTGCCAGACGGTTCACTCACCATGGCGTTCGAGAAAAAAGGCATCGATAAAACTCTCGATGAAGTCGTGAAAGAGGTGCTGGAGAATTCCAACGGTTTCGCCCTGCCCGGCTGGGAGCCAGAACGGCTGGCAAAAGTGCAGGAGCTGTTTGCCAAATATAAAGATGTCGACGACGCGAAATTGCGCGAAAACCTGGTGTATTTCCTTGAACGTATTATTCCAGTGTGTGAAGAAGTCGGCATAAAAATGGCCATTCATCCGGACGATCCGCCGTACTCTATTTTTGGCCTGCCGCGTATTGTAAAAAACCGCGACGATCTCGACTGGATTTGTAATGCAGTGGATTCAGAGGCCAATGGTATTACATTATGCACCGGTTCCATTGCTGAAGATCCGGATAATAATGTCTACCAAATCCTCGCGGAATTTACCCGCCGCAAACGCATTCACTTTGCCCACGTAAGAAATATTAAGCTCATTAAAGATAAAGATTTTTATGAGTCTGCGCATTTATCCCGCTACGGCTCGCTGGATATGTTCCAGATAATGAAATCACTTTACGATAACGGCTTTGATGGTTATATCCGCCCCGACCACGGGCGCTTTATCTGGGGCGAAACCGGGCGTCCGGGCTACGGGCTTTACGACCGCGCCCTCGGCGTCACCTACCTGCACGGCTTGTGGGAAGCGCTCGAAAAACAACATTAATCAAATGTCATTCAGGCCGGTGGCTCCGCCGGCTTTCATTTAAGGCAAATCTCTAAGGTATTCTCTATGTCCCCGCTGTTAGCGCTATTTTGGGTGCTGGTTGGTATTGCACTCCTGGTCGTTATGAATCTGAAATATAAATTCCACAATATTTTCGCCTTACTGATCGCAGGGATATTTGTTGCGATTATGGAAGGTATTCCGCTGGATAAAATTGTTACCGTTATTCAGGACGGTCTTGGAAGTATTCTCGGCCATCTTGCATTGATTATTATATTTGGCGCTATCATTGGTAAATTCATGACAGAATCCGGCGCCAGCCAGCGTATTGCAGATAGTGTCATTGAACGCTGCGGAACACGTTTTCTTTCTGTCGGGCTGATGTTTATCGGCGTTATTTTTGGCATCGCCATGTTTTATGAAGTGGCATTTCTGATTGCCATGCCGCTGGTGCTGAATATCGCTAAAAAAGCCAATATTCCGTATATGAAATTAGTGGTGCCCACCGTGGTTGGCGCGACCATGGGACACAGCCTTTTCCCGCCGCAGCCCGGCCCGGTAGCGCTCATCAGTGCGTTCAATGCCGACATCGTGCAGGTCTATCTGTACGGCATTTTAGTGATTATCCCGGCGCTGTTTTGCGCGGGCATTCTGCTGCCCAAATACCTGTCGGGGATTAACGCGATTCCGTTGAATTCGCTACTGAAACCGGTCGAAGAGAAAACCGCGCAGGATTTGCCACCGTTCAGCATCAGCATTCTGATCCCGCTGATCCCAGCGGTGCTAATGATTGTCTCGTCGGTTATCAAAGGGTTAATGCCCGCAGGCTCGGAGCTGGTGAAAGTCTGCACCTTCTTTGGCAGCGCGGAAATCAGCATGCTGTTAGCCACGCTGGCGGCAATCTGGTTTCTTGGCATCAAGCGTGGGATGTCAGCGGAAGGCGTTACCCACTACGCCAGCGACGCGATTGCGAAAATCGCTAATGTGCTGTTTGTTATCAGCGCCGGCGGCATTCTGAAACAGGTGATTGTCGTTTCCGGTGTGGGGAACCATATCGTGGACATTATGAGTCACGTCCCGCTGTCGCCGTTTATCGTGGCGTGGATAATCACGGCGATAATCCGCATTCTCACCGGACAGGGCGCCGTCGCGGCCATCACCTCGGCGGGTATCGTTGCGCCGATGGTCAACGCGTTTCACCTCAACCCGGCACTGATGTGCCTGGCCGTTGCCTGTGGCAGCAACACCATTACACTGATGTACGACGGCGGTTTCCTGCTATTTAAAGAGACGTTCGGCATTTCGATGAAAGACACCTTCAAAACCTGGGGGCTGCTGGAGTTAATAAACTCGGTGGTCGGCTTAGGTATGGTTCTGCTGCTCAGCCTGTTTATCGCTTAGCTGATGAAGATCAACGGATACATGGATGTGTCCGCCCCCTTCTCTTTCGCGAAAAGTGATGCTAGGTTTACAGATCTCTGCAATTCATCAGGCTCGCCAATGTAACGACATTTTCTTTGTGAACATACCTTTGCACCGTGCGCTGTATGCCGCACGCGGTTTTCTGTTTACGTGAGAATGTCGACAATGAACACATTATTGATGGTTCTGGTGCGCGCGCTGCGCCAGCACCGCTGGCTGTGCTTGTTTGGTAGTGCCTATCTTTTTTCTTCTATCGGCAATGGGTTAACGCAAACCCTGATCCTTGGTCAGTTATTACGCTGGCATGCCTCTCCGGCAACGCTCACGCTGAGCTATATGCTGGCTACATTACCCGGTTTTTTTGGCAGTTTATTAGGGGAATACGGGTGCCGGCGTGTTTCGCCGCTGCGTTTACTGTTGCTGTGTGAGCTGATTGGCCTCGCCGGGCTGCTTTTGCCCCTCTACGGTTTGTTGGCGCACAGCATTCCCGCGCTGCTTGCTGTGCAATCGATCGAAGCATTTGCCGCCGGCTTATCCTGGCCTGCCATGAGTCTGGTTTTTAAACGAGGTTTAAGCGCAAACGAACTGCCTGCGGCGACCAGCATGGAAACGGTGATTTTCGCCTCTCAGGTGTTGTTGGGCGCAGGCGCTGGCGTGGTCCTTTTTGACCGGGTATCACCGATGACGCTGCTGTCCATCGATGCCATTAGCTTCGTGTTCTCTACGGTGTTGCTATGCGCCACGGCACGTTACCTGCCGCCGGTCAGCCATGAGGATCCCCCCGAAAAGACGGTGATGCTGCGCTGGCATCATTTACCGGTCATACAAAAACGCAGCTTGCTGTTGTTACCTGCCCTTGCCACCGTTGGCGCGCCGGCAATGGCGCTGCTCCCGGCGCTGATACAACAAATGCGTCCCACGGAAGCCAGCGACCTTGCGCTGCCGCTTATCTTTGCGCGCAGCCTGGGCCAGCTTTGTGGCCCGCTGCTGCTAAAGGCCGATAACCTCAAACGCTATGCCAGCCACAATAGGTATCTGGTCGGCTGTTTACTGGCTTTTCTGGCGGCTTACTGTGTGCTGCCGGGTTTAACGTCCTATCCCAAAACCGCGCTGCTCACCATCTTTGCCGCTCATCTGGCGTCTAATATGGTCTTTGCGGTCGGGACATTCGGCCTGTTGCACAATTTCCATGCCGATGCCGTTTCCACCGCCACGGCAAAAGTATGGCGCTGGCAATCGTGCTGCGCCGCCGTAGCGACACTGATTGCCGCCTTACTGGCAGCAAAATGGGGTGCAGCGCAGGCGTTATATATGGTTTCGTTCAGCACGCTGGCACTGGTGATGATGGTGCTGCGGCGCTATCGCCGCTAACCACAAAGGGAGGCGGCAAAGGCCTCCCTTTCGCCATCACCGTTCACGCAGCGCTTCCGCTTTGGCGCGCAATATTGGTTTGAGCAAGTAGTGCAGGATAGTGCGCTGGCCGGTAATAATGTCCACCGACGCCACCATGCCTGGAATGATCAACAGCGGTTTATCATCCGAGCCGAGATGGTTTTTATCCGTACGCAAACGAATCACGTAAAAGCTGTTGCCGTCTTTGTCGGTTACCGTATCCGGGCTGATTTGCACCAGTTCGCCCGCCAGCCCGCCATAGATGGTGTAGTCATACGCGGAAAACTTCACAATCGCCTGCTGACCTGGGTGTAAAAAGGCAATATCCTGCGGACGAATTTTCGCTTCTACCAGCAACCGGTCATCCAACGGCACAATTTCCACCATATCGCTGCCAGGTTGGATCACCCCACCAATGGTGTTCACCATCAGTTGCTGCACAATCCCTCTGACCGGCGAGGTCACCATTGTACGGTTCACCCGGTCTGCAATCGCTTTACCGGTCGCTTCCGCTTTACTCAGGTCAGTCCGCGCCTGGTTGAGTTGCGTCAAGGCGTCGCTGCGGTTGCCGTCCAGCGTTTCGTTAATTTTATTGGTGATCTCGTTCACCGCCGCGACAGCGCCAGGAACAGCAACCGTCATTGAATCCAGTTGCCCGCGCGTCTCCACTTCGGTGCGCCGTAAACGCAGCACTTCCACCCGGGAAATCGCCCCTTTGGCGATCAGCGGCTCAGAGAGATTAATCTCCTGCTGCAAAAGCCCGAGGCTCTGTTTGTACTGCGCCGCTTTGGTTTGCAGGTCGATAAGCTCCTGCTTTTTCTGCACCAGTTGCTCGTTCAGCCCGGCAATCGTGCTTTGTAGCTTGCTGTTAATGCTCAGGAACAGCGCCATTTCACCTTTGGCAATATCCGGTGCTTGCTGGATTATCTCCGGCGAGAGTTCCAGCGTCGTTGCGCCATTGACCTGCGCCGTTAAGCGTTCAATACGCGCCTGTAACGCCATACGGTCGGCCTGGGTTTCCCCGGCGTTAGAGCGAAAACGGGTATCGTCGAGCCGAATCAGCGGCGCGCCAGCGTTCACCACTTCGCCTTCGTGAACATACACCTGGGCGACAATCCCCCCTTCCAGATTCTGAATTTTTTGCAACCGTGAAGAGGGAATAGCCCGGCCTTCGCCCCGCGTCACTTCATCAATATCGGCAAATGACGCCCAACCAACCATCAGGATAAAAAAGATAAAAATCGCCCACAGCGTAATGCGGATAACGCGCGGCGAGTCATCAAGCAACGCCTGATTCACTTCATTGATGGCCAGCGGCGACGTTTTTTTATCACCGAACAGCCAGCTCATCAGGCGGCTAAGCAGGTCAACGATTTGCATGGATTTGCCCCTTTTTCAGTGCGCTCATGACGCTCTCTTTCGGGCCATCGGCGATGATTTTGCCGTTATCGAGAATAATCAGACGCTCAACCAGGGAGAGTAACGAAGCACGATGTGTCACCAGCAGCAACGTCTTGTTGGCGACGACCGGGATCAGCGCCTTTTTGATCAGTTCCTCGCTGGTGTTATCCATCGAGCTTGTAGGTTCATCCATCAGCAAAATCGGCGGGTCAAGTAACAGCGCCCGCGCGAGCGTAACCGCCTGACGCTGACCACCGGAGAGGTTCATCCCCCGCTCGCCAATGCGCATGTTATAGCCGGAAGGGTGGCGGCGGGCGAACTCATGCACGCCGGTGATCATCGCCACCCGCAGCATCGCCTCTTCGCCGACATAACTTGCGCCATACAGCAGGTTTTCCCGCAGCGTGCCGCTAAACAGGTGGATATCCTGCGGCGCGTAGCCAATGTTATGGCGCAAATCGTGGACATCAATCTGTCGGGAGTCGATATCATCAATCAACACGCTACCGGCATCCGGCTGATAAAATCCCACCAGCAGCTTCGCCAGCGAGCTTTTACCGGAACCGCTGCGACCGATAATGCCGATTTTTTCGCCCGGTTTAATAGTCAGCGTAACGTTATTCAGTGAGGTGTATTGATTGTTCGGATAACGAAAAGTGACATCACGAAACTCCAGCGCCCCGGAGAGTTTCTCGCGCCTGAGCGGAACGTCCTCGTCATGAATTTCCTGCTCCAGATCCAGCATGCGATCGACGGTGGCTTTGGTCATTTTTGCCCGCTGGTAACGGGTTATCAGGCTACAGAGTTGGCCCACCGGCATCATGGCGCGCCGGTGCAACAAATAGCAGGCTACCAGCCCGCCCATACTGAGCGAGCCACTGATAATGATGTAAACCCCGGCAACAATGATCGCCACGCCGCTCGCCTGTTGGATCCACGATGTGAAATTCACCGCCACAAAAGAGAGCGATTTCACTTTCATCTCCAGCTTGCTGAGCTGGCCAATAATCTGCTCCCACTGGTACTGGCGCTCGCTCTGCGCGTTATTCACTTTAATGGCGTCCAGCCCGGTGAGCGTCTCCACCAGCATCGCCTGGCGTTCGCTGGATAAGCGGTAAGTTTTCTGCACCTGTGACATCAGCGGGCGCTGGAGCAACCAGTTACCAATGAGCGCAATCGGGTAAGACACTAACGGAATAAACACCAGCGGGCCGCCGATAATGCCAATCACCAGCATAATCAGCAGGGTAAAAGGGAAATCAATCAGCCCGGTCAGCGTCAGTGACGAGAGGAAATCCCGCACCGACTGGTACTCCTGAAAGTTCTGCGAAAAGCTGCCCACGCGGCTGGGACGCAGCTTCATTTTCATCCCCAGCAGACGTTCAAATAGCGCGGCGGAGACAATCAAGTCGGTCTTTTTCCCGGCCAGATCCAGACACATGCCGCGCAGAGTCTTCAGAATAAAATCAAAGAAATAAGCAATAGTAATGCCAATCGCCAGCACCCATAGCGTGGCCGTCGCCTGGTTGGGTACCACCCGGTCATACACATTCATCACAAACAGCGGTGCCGCCAGCGCAATGATATTGACCAGCAGGCTGGCGATAATCGCATCGGCATAGAGGAACTTCGACAGTCGCAGCGTATCCTGAAACCAGTTGCGCGTGCGTGGGATCGTAGCCGTAGGCTGCGTATCAAATTCATGCTCCCGCTGGAGAAAAATCGCCGTGCCGCTATAACGCGCCTCCAACGCATCGCCCGTCAGCGTGATCTCCCCGCCTTCGGTTTCACTCGGCAATAACCGCGCTTGCTGCCCGTCCCAGCCAATCAGTACCGCAACCTGGTTGTTTTCCAGCAGCACTATCGCCGGCAGCGATATCGCCGAAATCGTCTCAAGCGAGCGCTGGAGCGTTCTGGCTTTCAACCCCGCCCGCTGCGCCGCCCGCGGAAAAATGCTCAGCGTCAGTGAATGGTTTTTCAGCGGCAGCCCGGATGTCAGCGAGTAGCGCGTGGTGGCGATATTATGCAATTTGCACACGATCATCAGGCAATCCAGCAGCGGATCATCATGCGTCTGCCGGGGATCGCTTCTGGCTACCTCCTCGTTAGAGGAAACCGGGAGCGCCTGAGTGTCATCATTCGTCGACGTCATAATCTGACCTTGCAGGTTCGCGGAATACCGCGATGGCGAAGACCCCAGAGGCGTTTTTCAGCCAGTCGGCCGGAATACCCTCTGCCCTGCCTGAACATGCTATTTAAGTTCAGGCAATTCCACTTTCGATGTGGATGTGTCATCCAGCGGCTGTGCAGAAGAAGGCGGCTGGATATTAAGCGCTTTCAGCAACTCGCCGGTGCGCGCGTTAATGCGATACGTCGAAAACATCTCCGTGAACTGCATCTCCACATAGCGCTGCTGCGCGGTGAAGACTTCATTTTCACTGTCCAGCATATCCAGCAACGAGCGGTCGCCCAGGCTGAACTGCTCCTGATAAGCGCTGCGCACCGTCACACTGCGATCGGCATAATCTTTCGCAATAGGCACCTGTTTCTGGGCGTTTTGTAACGCGTTCCAGGCCAGGCGCAGCTCTTCGTTTAACTGGCGTAACGCGTTATTTCTGACATCCTGCGCTTCGCGCATTTTGTAGGCGTAAGAGGAGAGCGTGGCACTGTCGCTGCCGCCGTTGTAGAGGTTGTAGCGCATGCGCAACATGGCCTGCCACTCCTGGTTATGACCGCGCGTACCGTCAATGTTGTTATCCATGGTGCGCCCCACTTCCACACTTACGCTGGGGTAAAACCGCGACTTCGCCGCCTCATATTGCTGACGCGTCGCTTCGACATCAGCAGCGGCTTGTTTTAATAACGGGCTGTTTTTCAACATCGACTGTCGGGCCTCTTCCAGCGAAGCGGGAACCTTAAATTTCGCCGGTAGTGTGAGATCATCGGCTTCTTTCCCGGTCATGCTCTGGTAGTTCGCCAGCGAATCGTCCAGGTTGGTTTGCTCGGTCAGCAGGTTGTTTCGCGCCTGCGCCAGGCGGGCTTCCGCCTGTTCATAATCGGCCTGGCGGCCTACGCCCTGCTCCGTGCGCAGCGTAATCTGATCGAATACCCGCTGGTGGTTTTTCAGGTTCTCTTCCGCCAGCGTGACCAGTTGCCGACGCATCAGCACATCGAGGTAATACTGGATCGCTTGCAGCGCGGTGCTTTCGCTGGTATCCAGCACCGTCCAGGCCCTGGAGTTCACCGTCGCGGTCTGGCGGGCTACTTCGTTGCGGGTGGCAAACCCGCTAAACAGATTTTGCGTCACCGTTATGCTCGATTCGCTGCGGTGTAAATTGCGCAGATGATCCCCGGCCGCACGCGTGGTGCTGTTATCCGATTGCTCCCAGCCGGTTCCCGCCGTGACATCCAGCGACGGCAAATATCCGCCTTTCGCCGCCCGCAGATCCTCATCCGCCGAATAACGTCGGTTAATAGACGCGCTGACTTCCGGGTGCCAGAGAATCGCCTCTTTCACTGCCTGCTCAAGCGTGGTGGCGTGTGCGCCAGTACTCAGCAGCAGCGGGAGGGAAATCCCCCATAACAGCGGCTTACGAGATAACATGTTGGCCTCCTGCTGTGGCCTGTAACGCATACAGACGTCTACACAAACCGGCTCGGTTAGCCACCAGAGTCGGCATCGGGTTTGGCAATTAAGTGATCCATATCGTCGTGCCCACCTTCGCCAGCGCCGTGATCCTCTCCACCATCCGGCGGTTCCACCGGTGCGGGGTGATCGTTACCGGCGTCATGATCGGCATGCCCGGCATCCGGCGCGTGGCCTTTAACAAGGCTGCTGAGATCCTGATGAGCGTCGTCATCCTGAATGATGTCGCTGAAATTGACCGGTTCGTCATGGCTGAGGCTGGGGGTGGATGCATCGCTATCGGCATGTTCCGCGTCATGGTGTGAAGCGTCCTGATGATCTCCATCGTGGCGATCTGCATCCTGATGCTCCCAACCATAATGATTCCCCTCATGATGATCCCCGCCGTGTTGGGCTGCGGAGCCGTGATGGGAAGCGTTACTGCTGTTTTCCTCTGATTCGCTGTCGTTCTCTTCACCCAGCAAATTGTTCAGCGAGGCATCGTTCGCAACAACCGACTGTCCCTGCTGCTCGGCGCTTCCCGGTTCGAGATTGCCGAGCTGGAGGCCGTCGTCCTCCACTAGCAACAGGGAATTAGCGCTCTCTTCGCCGGTCGCGTCAGTGGTGTGATCGTCGGAGAGATCCGCAGCGTGCTGAGTGCTGTCCGCAGTGTGATCGGTACTTTGCGTATCCGCATGGGAAGTTTCATCAACGGCGAGGCTGGTCGCTTCGATATGTGTGGTATCGGCTGGGCTGTCGGCCGTATGTTCCCCGGCGCTGGTGGTCTCCGTACCGCTTACCACCTGGCCCCCCTCTTCGCCATTCAAGGTAAAGTCCGTATCGTGGAGTTCGTCGGCGGTGGAGTTCACCTCGATAGAGACATCGCCAATTGTCGTTTGCCCCTCCGGCAACATCACCGAAATCTGCCCGTCATAATGGGATGTGTTGTCATCAAATGTGAGTGTGTACGTGCCGTGTTCACCGTCATAACTCACACTCATGTGATCGCCGCTGAACTGGGCCCCTTCGGGCAGGCCGCTCAGCGTCAATGAGGTCAGATGATCGTTGCTGTCGGAGCTTTCGAGGTTAACGTCCAGGTTCAGCGTGACCGATGTGGTCACATGGGTATCGCCACCCAGAGTTGACGACGGGCCATCGCCAAAGACAACACCTTCAATTCCGTTGGCATTACCGAAGGGGTGTGAGCCGTTTTCCGTGTTGGTGACCTGCAAGTTATCGATGGAATTGTTCTGGTGATTCGCCGGATGATCGACGCCCGAAACGGAATAGTTCGCGCTGTCGCCGGTGACAAAAATGTAATCTTTGCCAGTCTCACCTTCTGGCACGCCCTGATTGCCGGTGATGCCATTCACTGGTCTGAAATCATAGTGATCGTTGGACCAATCCCCTTGCTGATAGTACCCACCGGTATGATCGCCGACGACAAAAATATCCGTACTGCCCGCGGAACTGCCGCTGGCATTGGCATTGCCGTTACTGTCGTAATAGTGAATCTGATTGGGGTTACTGCATTCGGGGACATGATCGCCCTGGATCGCACCGTCCGGGCTGTCTGGCGTAAGCCAGATCTGCACGTTATCGCCAATAGCAACGATGACGCCGTTCTGGATGTCGTAACCGTTAGGATCCCCACTGCCGCCATTGATGTGAAGGATATTGTCGTCAGACGTCTCTGGCGTATTAGCCCCCGGCGTTAAGGTCACCGTCAAATGCACATCAGAACTTTTGTTGGCGTCGGCGTCAGAGTCGGCATCTGCGTCTGAATCATGAGTATCGACGTCCGTATCTGAATCGGCATCCGCATCGGTATCGGCGTCCGCATCAGTATCTGCATCTGCATCCGCATCGGTATCTGCATCCGAATCTGTGTCCGCATCTGCATCGGCGTCCGCATCCGTATCGGTATCTGCATCCGAATCTGTGTCGGCATCTGTATCCGCGTCTGCATCCGCGTCCGCATCCGTATCAGCGTCGGTGTCCGCGTCTGCATCTGCGTCGGTATCCGTATCGGCATCGGCGTCAGAATCAGCATCAGCGTCCGTATCCGTATCCGCGTCGGCATCCGAATCTGCGTCCGCATCCGCATCGGCATCTGCATCCGCATCGGCGTCCGCGTCCGCGTCGGTATCCGCATCGGCATCTGCGTCTGTATCTGCGTCTGTATCGGCGTCGGCATCCGTATCCGCATCGGCATCGGCGTCCGCATCCGTATCAGCATCCGCGTCCGCATCTGCGTCCGCATCTGCATCGGTATCTGCGTCTGCATCCGAATCATGAGTATCGGTATCTGCATCGGCATCTGCATCGGCATCTGCATCTGCATCTGCATCTGCATCTGCATCTGAGTCTGCATCCGCATCGGCGTCAGAATCAGCATCAGCATCAGCATCCGTATCCGAATCCGAATCTGCGTCCGCATCTGCATCGGCGTCCGCATCTGCATCCGTATCGGCATCGGCATCGGCATCCGCATCGGTATCTGCATCCGCGTCTGCATCCGAATCTGCGTCCGCATCTGCATCGGCGTCCGTATCGGCATCGGCATCGGCGTCTGTATCCGCATCGGTATCGGCGTCCGAATCCGCGTCCGCATCGGTATCGGCATCTGCATCTGCATCCGCATCGGTATCGGCATCGGCGTCTGTATCCGCATCGGCATCGGCGTCAGTATCCGCATCGGTATCTGCGTCTGCATCGGCATCAGTATCGGCATCTGCATCGGCGTCAGCGTCTGTATCCGCATCCGTGTCAGTGTCAGCATCGGCATCCGCATCTGAGTCTGCATCCGTATCGGCATCGGCGTCCGCATCCGTATCGGCATCTGCGTCCGCATCTGCGTCGGTATCGGCGTCCGAATCCGCATCAGTGTCTGCATCCGCATCTGAGTCGGCATCTGCGTCTGAATCAGTGTCCGCATCGGCATCGGCGTCTGTATCCGCATCCGTGTCAGCATCGGCATCCGCATCTGCGTCAGTATCGGCATCGGCGTCCGCATCTGCGTCGGCATCCGCATCTGCGTCGGTATCGGCATCAGTATCGGCATCCGCATCCGTATCGGCATCTGCATCTGCATCTGCATCTGCGTCTGCATCCGTATCGGCATTGGCGTCCGCATCTGCGTCCGCATCTGCGTCGGTATCGGCGTCCGAATCCGCATCAGTGTCTGCATCCGCATCTGAGTCGGCATCTGCGTCTGAATCAGTGTCCGCATCGGCATCGGCGTCTGTATCCGCATCCGTGTCAGCATCGGCATCCGCATCTGCGTCAGTATCGGCATCGGCGTCCGCATCTGCGTCGGCATCCGCATCTGCGTCGGTATCGGCATCAGTATCGGCATCCGCATCCGTATCGGCATCTGCATCTGCATCTGCGTCTGCATCCGTATCGGCATTGGCGTCCGCATCTGCGTCGGCATCTGTATCTGCATCGGCATCTGCATCTGCGTCGGTGTCGGCGTCTGCGTCTGCATCGGTATCCACATCTGCGTCTGTATCTGCGTCGGTATCCGCATCGGTATCTGCGTCTGCATCGGCGTCAGCGTCTGCATCCGCATCGGCGTCAGAATCAGCATCAGCATCCGTATCCGTATCCGAATCCGAATCTGCGTCTGCATCTGCATCCGCATCTCCATCGGCGTCCGCATCTGCGTCGGTATCGGCGTCCGAATCGGCATCCGCATCCGCGTCCGAATCCGCATCAGTGTCTGCATCCGCATCTGAGTCGGCATCTGCGTCTGAATCAGTGTCCGCATCGGTATCGGCATCCGCGTCCGAATCTGCATCCGTATCGGCATCAGCATCGGCGTCCGCATCGGCATCGGCATCGGCGTCAGTATCCGCATCAGTGTCTGCATCCGCATCTGCGTCGGTATCGGCATCCGCGTCCGAATCCGCATCGGCATCGGCATCTGCATCTGCATCTGCATCGGCGTCCGCATCCGTATCGGCATCGGCATCGGCGTCTGTATCTGCGTCTGTATCTGCGTCTGCATCGGCGTCAGCGTCTGTATCCGCATCGGCATCTGCATCCGCATCGGCGTCCGCGTCCGCGTCGGTATCCGCATCCGCATCGGCATCTGCGTCGGTATCGGCGTCCGAATCGGCATCCGCATCCGCGTCCGAATCCGCATCAGTGTCTGCATCCGCATCTGCATCTGCATCTGCATCTGCATCGGCGTCCGCATCTGCGTCTGCATCCGCATCGGTATCTGCGTCTGCATCTGCATCCGCGTCGGCATCTGCATCTGCATCTGCGTCGGTGTCTGCATCGGTATCGGTATCCGCATCGGCGTCCGCATCCGTATCGGCATCTGCATCCGCATCGGCGTCCGCATCCGTATCGGCATCGGCATCGGCATCGGCATCGGCATCGGCATCGGCATCGGCATCGGCATCGGCATCGGCATCGGCATCGGCGTCAGTATCGGCATCGGTATCTGCGTCTGCATCTGCGTCGGTGTCGGTGTCGGTGTCTGCATCGGTATCGGTATCCGCATCGGTGTCAGCGTCTGCATCCGCGTCGGCATCCGTATCCGCATCGGCATCCGTATCCGCATCGGCATCTGCATCCGCATCGGTATCGGCATCCGCATCCGTATCAGCATCCGCATCCGTATCAGCATCCGCGTCCGCATCCGTATCGGCATCTGTATCTGCGTCTGCATCGGCGTCGGCGTCTGTATCCGCATCTGCATCGGCATCGGCATCGGCATCGGCATCGGCATCGGCGTCAGTATCCGCATCCGCGTCCAAATCCGCATCAGTGTCTGCATCCGCATCTGCGTCGGTATCGGCATCCGCGTCGGTATCCGCATCTGCATCTGCGTCAGCATCCGAATCTGCATCGGCGTCCGAATCATGAATACCGGTGTCTGCATCTGAGTCAGCGTCGGCGTCTGCATCAGAATCCGAACCAGTCAGCGCGTTGTTTTCAGCGGGGGTAAGAAAAGAGGGCTCATCACGCCGGTCATCGTCCGGGGTTTCAAGACCGGTCGTGGGGTAACCCGCGGTGGGATCGAGGATCTCGGCGGTAAGATCAACGGTAACATTTGTGTGACCGCCGCCATCGGGGGTGCCTGGTTGATCAGCGGCAGGCTGCTGGGGACCCGCCGCCGGGGCTTCAAGGATTTGCGTCGGGTCTTGCCCTGCGGCAATGGCCTGTTGCGCAGCTTCAACGTCGCTTTGCTGTGCTTCCGTCCCGGTAGTTAAAGCGTAACCGGTGCTATCCCAGTGGCTGTCGCGGCCCAGATCGAGGGTTTTTCCATCAGGCAATAAAATAGAGATAGCGCCTGCGGCACCCGTGTCGATCTGATCGCCATCCTGGAGGGTATCGCCTTCGACTAAAAGATGCCTGCTCCCGTCAGGAGAGGTTGCGAAGACTTGTCCTATTACCGCTTTAATTATCCCGGCAACGCCACTCATGATGTGTGCCTCTGATAAATTGCCATCTTCCCTGCAAACGGGAAGTGGCATAAACCTGCAAAAGGAATATTTTCAATGCACTAGCAATAACGGATTAATTCATCACACAGTGGTTCGCAGAATAATAAGAACGCGCGGTGAGAAACTTCGAGGATTCACTAAAATAAACAGTAATATATATATGACGGGCAATATTAAATATCAGAAGATTCACAATGCTAAGGTTATATTTTTAATCACATTTAATTTTTTCAGTATAAAATCAAAAAATACCCTCATCTTCGTCATCAATTAAACGTTCCAACCCACTTAACGTCAAACGCGCCTGTGTGCGGTTTATCAGCTTGCTTTGCGCCGCCTGCGGCAGGTCGGTAATGCTGATAACACCTTTACTCATTAACACGTCGATAAGATCTTCCAGTACGCGAACCATCTCCAGATCGCTCTGCTGAAGCCGCTGGAGCGTGGCTTCGCGCATCGACTGGACACGTAACCATTCGGTGACTTCCTCGGTGTCCTCTTCATATTGCTCAACCATACCGGCAAAAGGCGTAGACTCAACCCGCGTAATTCTCCCTTCAGCGTCACGTTCAATGTAGTGCATGATTTCCCCCCGTTGTTATACAGGATTGCCTTAATTATTAATTTGCTAATGATGAAGGATCGCCAAAATAACGTCCCATGGCACCATAAATCCCTATTTTATTGAGTATTGCTAATTCTTCTGAGGTTTCCACTTGTTCTGCAATAAGTGGCAGATTAATTTGTCTGGCGGCCCAATACATGGCCTCAATAAAAAAGTGTTTATCTTCTTCTGTATCAATATGGTGAATATAGCTGCCATCTATTTTTATCCAGGCCAATCCCCACTGTGGCAAATTACCAATCAGATGAAAACGCCCGCCAAAATGCTGAATCCCTAACCGGCACCCGACCTCATTTAGTTTATTGACCACGACGCTGACACGTTCCGGGTCCGGCAGTTCATTTTCATCCAGCTCCAGCGTCAGCCGGTTTGCCAGCCGCGGTTCGTTTTTTAAAAGTTGAAGTAAAACCGCCAGATTTTCATCGCTGGCGACACTCTCACCACTAATACTGAGCGCCAGCGCCAGAGGCGAAGCACTCATAAACCGGAGCGTCTGTTTCAGCATTACCGCGTCCATACGCGCGCTTAACGAAAAACGCAGAAACCAGGGCATAAAGCGCCCGGCCGGGATCATCTCCCCCTCTTCGGTTTTGATCCGCGCCAGAATTTTGTGATGTAACACCTGGCGCGAGCTGTCACAAGTCACGACCGGCTGCGCAAACAGGACAAAATTTTCCGTCAGCAGCACGTTTTCCAGCCGGGTAAGCCAACGGTGGTGATCGTCATGGTTACCCGCCGGGTTCACGCCGGGTTGTAACGCATAATGGGTGTTCGTTTCCGCAGCCGTAAGCGCCTGATCGGCTTGCGCCATAATATTTTGCGGCGTGTCACCGGGCTGGAAAGCCACGCTGGCGAAATAGGCCAGCGGCGACCGATCGCTCATCCCGGTTTTGTAGAGCACATTTACACGTGCCGTTAGCGCGTTCATTAGCGCCTGGTGTTCCTGTGGCACCATGTCAGCAGTAACAATGGCGAACTCACCGCCACGAATACGGGCAACAAATCCATCATGATGCAGGTGAATTTGCTTAGTTTCGCGCAAAATCGCCGCTATTTCCTGCAACAGCGCATCGGTCTTTTCGCCGCCCATGCGCAGGTTAAGCCCGGCTAAATCGCGCACACGCAGCAGGATCACATAGCCGAAAGCCATTTCGTCATCGCGCAGAACAGACTGCAAATGGATGTCGAACGCACGGCGGTTATTCAACGCGGTCAGGCTGTCATGGTAAGCGGCTTCACGCAGCGCAACGGTACGCTGCGCCTGCTCGCTAAACAGGGTTTGCAGTTGCGAAACCATCATATTGCTGGCTTCCACCACGCGCTTGAGCTCCGGCGTTTTTGGCACATTGGGAACGTGTCGGAACTCGCGACGGGTAATCGACGCCGCCTGCACAGCAATACTATCTAACGGTCGCAGACTCCGGCGTAGCATCAACATGGCGCTGACAAGACACAACAGGCTACAGCCGGTGAGCCACAGGAAACTGGCGATCATACTCTTCCACAGGCGCATCAGCGCAAACATCGGGTGGCTCACCACTTCAACGCGCGCCGCCTGGATCCAGCCGCGCATAATGATCGCTTCGCCCACGCCGGGCTTCAGGTGCACCAGCTGTTCAAACCACTGCGGAACAGTGCCACTCTGCGGGTCGCTTTGCCGTTCTATTAATGGCTTACCGCTGTTCACATCCACCACGCGGATACTGTAAAAATATCCGCTGTCGAAAATGGCGTTCACCATCAATTCGATCATCGCCGGATCGTCAATATTCCCGGTTAACGAAACGCCCAACGCCGTAGCGGCATCCTGAGAATGTGCGCCCAATTGAGCGCTGTACTGTTCACGCGAACTGTCCAGCGTAATAAAAAAATTGCCGCAAAAAAGCACGAGCGTGAACAGACAGATGCCGAGCAGTAACTGTTTATACAGAGACATGGCTGCGTCCTATTCGTTAATAACAAACCCTTCCGCACGCATGCGGGTGAGAAGATCCTGCCAGCGGGAAAGCCGCTGGCTGTCGCCAACACGTTTATTGCCGCCCGCCTGCGGTAGCCACAAACCTTCGCCATTAAAGGCGTACACGGGCAGCAGATCGGGGCGCTGCGTAGCGGGTAAAATCGCGTTTTTCAGGATATCGAGCACCAGCGGGATCGCGTCCGGCGTGGCGTACCATGTCACAACCATATGCGCCTGATTTAACTGCAACGCTTTTACATAGGTGATGCGTAGCTGACTTGCCGGGATGCCTAATTCGCGCAGGGTGAAATATTTCGCCAGCGCGAAATCTTCACAATCGCCCGCGCCTTTGCGTAAAAACTCTATCGGCGTAGCCCAGTAATCTTTCGCTCCCCAGACCAGCGTATCGTCGCGAAACGCCATGCGCTGATTAAAAAACTGATTCACGCGCTCCAGCGTTTGCAGGGTGGTTTCCTGCGGCGGGTTATTCACTAACGCGGCCCATTGATCGATTCGCTGCTGCGCTGCAGGGGTTGATGCGCCGTACAATTGCCGGGTTTTGGTGCTGATGGCGTTGAAATCCCACCCGGCCCCAAGCCCAGGAGCAATAACCAGCAACACCAGTAGCCAGCATGAAAACCACCGTTGTCGACAGAAGCCTGTAAGTGTTGCGCCAGAGCGCCTGTTCATGTGTTACGGTTCCGGGAGTAGCGTGCTAACGAGTATAGTCCGGCCGCTGTTGCAGCCACGCCTTACGATATGCGATATACCCGGAAAGATAATGTTCAACGTCGTCGATCCGGACACGGTAACTGTGATGGCGAATAAAAAAGCTGCCGACAATGCGCGCCGGTTTTTTGAAAAACATCGCCAGTTCCGGCCAGAAAAAACCGTTGGTCAGATAACGGGCGCGAGTTTCCAGCGCCAGGTTAAAACGCGCCAGATCAAAACCATCAAGCAAATCACGGTGTTCAGATCCGGCAAGCCTTTCGATCATCTGTGCGGCCGCCATCATCAACTCCAGCAACGTTGGATAGGTCGTCACCCGGTTCAGCACAAAATCAAGGTGGTCGCGCACATTGTCGAGGCCAAACTGGTAATAACGTCTGCGCGGTTGATAGCGCGTCAGCTCATTGACACAGTACCCTAACCAGTGATCATGCGCCTGCCAGTGTTGCCGGGCGATAAAATCTTCCAGCGCACGTTCAACACAGGTAAGCCAGCGCGGTTCCTGAGTAATACGGTACAAACGCATCAACGCAAACGCCGCTTCACCGTCATAGTAAATAATACGTTGTGCCGCTTTCACCGAGAGATCGGCGGCATGCAGCACGTGTACAAACCCGCCGCTTTGCGCGTTCTGCATCGAGGTAATGCCATTTGCCAGCCGGTTCATTTGCGCAATGTCGCGATCGCTGCCCGTCAGTTCGTGGTATTTCGCCATTGCCAGGATACACACCGCGTTACCGCCAAGTTTAATTTCATCGCCAGTGTCGACCAGGAAATCCGCTTCGCTGCCGTCCGGCAATGTGTAATGGCGAATCAGCTCGCTACTGAGGTACGCCAGCGCGCGTTCAATGACCTGCCACTGTTTTTCGTTACGCGTCACTTCCCACCCTTCCAGCAACGCATAGGTTGAACTGGCGTGGCGTAACGCGTTGTAGGTGGGAATGGCGCGGTCAAAGCAGGGGAACCAGCCATAGTCATACCGCCCGGAAGGCGTGACCTGACGCGCCAGGTAATCACTCGCCGAGAAGATCATCGGGTCCAGTTGATCCTGCCAGTGCGCAAGCTGGCGATAACCGGCGTTGCGCCCGGTAAACTCGACAGGCCATGTCGTTGTCCCGTCGCAAAACCAGGCGCGCGTGGTGAAACGCCAAATCGGCTGTTCTGCCGTTTGCGGCCACTCAATGCGCGCGCCAAAACGTCTGCGGGAAAAATGCGCCAGATTGTTAGCATTCGGCGTGGCAACCCCTTGTGTACCGTCATACAACAAGGCGTTAGCGGCAATCTCCTGCTCCAGCGCAGCGTAGTGAAACGCGGCATCAAAACTCAGCCCGTAACGGAAGTAATTGCGCTTGGTTGCCTTTAGTTTTTCCACCAGCTCGCCCCAGCGTAGAGCTTCAACCCGATCTACAACATCGATGCGCAGCCAACAGGCCTCAGCAGCATGCGCTTGCTGCCAGTGCTGCAGCGCCTGAGCTCCTTTTTGCCAGGCGTCATCAAAACTGGCACCGCGCGCCTGGCGGGTATACGCGCGCGTTTTACCGTCGCAGGCGCTAAAAAAAATAACCCAGCCAGGCAGCGGTTCGGAAAGCGGGCTACGATCCAACTGTTCGGCAGCGTGGCGTAGCTGCAAAAGCAGATGACTGAGTGACATGTTGGCTCCTTCAGACCAGCGACGTCCTGGCAGACAGATTCTCTCATCAGAATAATCGCTGATAACAGAACCGCACATTCGGTTGATCAATCCTGAGACCGTGGAGCAGGCAATGTCGGTGATATTACGCACAGGTATGCTCTTTTTTTCTCTGCTGGTGCTGTGTGCCCACGCGGATACGCCCCTGTTGTGGAATCAAAAAGCCGTGGCGGCAAATTGCCCGCCGACAACAGATCAAATGTGGGTCGATTACGCTGGCGGCCACGCGTGTATGCGTTATTTTTCGGCCGGCGTTTTGCAAAATGCGCCGATCGTAGTGGTGGTGTTCAGCGGCGATCGCGAAACGTTTATCACGCGCGCGCCGCAAAATATTCCTGCCAATACCGCCACGGCGCAGCGCAGGCAAGCGCAAAAGCTCGCGTTAAAGACAAAACTGCCGGTGGTGATTGTCGCCCGTCCTGGCACTTACGGCTCCAGCGGTAATCACTATCGCCGACGGCAGCCGGAAGAGTTCAACGCGCTGAATGCCGCGCTGGATTCGCTACGCGCTCGCTACCACATTCAACAATTTATCCTGACCGGACACAGCGGCGGCGCGACAGCAGCATCGGCATTGCTCACGCTCGGTCGCCGCGATATTCGCTGCGCCATTCTCACTTCGGGTGCCTGGGATCTGCTTAACCGCGCAGAGACGTTACGTCAGGCACGTGGCGAAAAAAGCAATGAGAACAAAGACGTCACCGGGCTGGCGGCACCTTACGATCCGCTGTATCACCTTGATGGCATCATGCCGGACTCGCAGCGTCTGATCGTGGTGATCGGCAATCTGCTCGACAGCAACACCCCTTTTGAACTTCAGGTGAAATTTGCGCGGGCATTACGCGAAAAAGGGCATCGCGTTATGTTGGTTGAATCCCCCGCGTATCCACCTGAGTATCACAATCTGCAAGGCAATCCGGGTATTCGCTATGTCAACAGATGCGCAAATCACTAACAGGCGGCAGCGCGGCTGGCGCAGCGCCGAACTGGAGGCATTACTGGGCGTCAAATGGCGTGTCGCCCCGTCGCCTGGCTGGCGGGCGGAGAACATCGCGCTCACGCTCTATGATAAACAAAACGAATATGGGCAGTGTTTGTTTATCGCGATGGATGAAAAGACCTGGCACCAGGGTTCAGGAAACCGGGGTATTTATGCCGGCTGGCAGGATACACATGATGTGTTAACGAAACACTACCGCCATTTTTGTGGCGCGATTGTTCAACGTTACCTCCCTGATCTGCCGCCTGATTTTCCGCAACTGGTGGTGGAAAACAGTTACAACGTCTTGCCGCTGCTCGCCGATGAAGCCCGCCGCCGGATGAACGGCAAAATCATCGCCATCACCGGTACGGTGGGGAAATCCTCCACCAAAGATCTGTTGCATATGCTTCTGGCGGCAGAAGGCACCACGGTGAGTACGCAGGGCAATCACAACACACGCACAGGCACCCTGGTCAGCCTTGCCCGCTGCATTACCGACCCGGCTTACGTGGCGCTGGAAGTGGCGATTTCCGCGCTCTGGATGCGCACCGGCGGCGTGGGGCCACGCATCAAACCGCATATCGTGGTGATCACTGAAATAGGCATGACGCAGGTCGGACGCGATGTGCAAACGCCGCGTGATACCGCGCGTTTTAAAGTACGGCTGTGCGACGGTATTCTGCCGGGCGGCTACGCGATAATTAACCGCGATATGGATGAGTATGCGTTCGTGTATCAGGAAGCGCTGCGTTACGGTGCACGCGTGGTGAGCTACGGTTTTCACCCGCAGGCTGACGTGCGCATTGTCGACTATCAGCCCGCGCCTGACCACACTTGCCTGAGCATTCTGCTGCACGGCGCGCCCCTTCACTGCCGGCTCAATACGCCAGGCAAAGGCATGGCGGGAAACGCCGTGGCGGCACTGATTACGCTGGATTTACTCGGTCTTGATACGCACCAGGCTGCCCAACGGCTGGCGGATTTTCGCAATAAACCCGGCAAATTGCAGACGTCACAACTTCCGTTGCCCGATGGGGGCAGCGCAACGCTCATCGACGATAACTACAACGCGACACTGATTTCGATGCGCAATGCCATTGCCGTCGCCGCACTTTACCCTCTTGCGCCCGGTCAGCGCCGCATTGCCGTGCTTGGACGGCTGGCAACCCTTGGCGAACTGGCTAAAGAGAGTCACATCGCGCTGGCAAAACCGCTACTCGATGCGGGGTTTGATACTGTCTGGCTGCACGGCGAAGAAATGCACTATCTCAAAGATGTGTTACCCGCCGGGCGGGTTGGCGGCCATTTTTCGCAGATTGATGTCCTGGCAGATGCGGTAATGACCACCCTGAAAGCGGGCGATATCGTGCTGGTGAAAGGCAGCGTCAGCGACTCCGATTTTCACCGTATTGTCGGGCAGATGAAAATCATCGCTCAGCGCCGCGTCCCGGCGTTAAAGCCGGATCAAACTGCCACACTGCTCATGAATCTCACGACCGGTGAGCGGCAAGAGCTTCACCACGCACAGGCCACGTTCGCACCACGCAATCTCAGCCATTTATTACTGGCAACGCTGCTGGCAAGCCGGTTGAAGGAAAAAACCTTGCGGACTGAAGGGACAATGGCGGTGAGTGAGGTGGCTAAAAATATTGTGCAAAATGGCGCGTCGCTGGGGCTAAAAAGCGGGCAGCAGGTCAGTGTGAAAACGCTGTTACAGGGGTTACTCATCCACAATGCCAGAGACGCCGCCGTCAATCTGGCGCACCTGCTGGGCACAGATGCGGTTCGCTTAAATAACCATGCCCGGACAATCGGCCTGACGCATACGCATATCAACAATGTGTCGGGCCGCATGCGGCAAGAGCAACAAACCTCATTGCACGATATCGCAACGCTACTAAACCACTTCTACCAGCGCTTTCCCCATTTGCTGCACTGGTTTGCTGAAAGTGAAATGGTGCTGGCAGGACGCCACTATCGTAAAGCCGGCAATATTCAGGCCGACGGCCGGGCCAGCTACAGTTATAGCGCTGGCGGCGCGCCATGCTGGGGGTTTGCGCTGCAACGCAGCAATAACCAACTCTGGCTGGCGTGTGTCGCAGGCGCAACGGACGCCTTTCATCTCGATTATCTGTTGGATGGATTGCTGGCAAAAGCCACGGGCATAGCAGACGAACCATCGCCTGAAATACCGCAGGTGAACCTGGCAAAAACCTGCGCCACGGTGACCCTGCTGGGCGATACCTATTTTGGCGAGTGGTATACCGCACGGCGGCAGCGAAAAGGCATTGATGATGCCTTGCAACGTTACGGTTATGACTATAGTTTTCAACGCCTTGCCCCAATGCTGGCGGGAAGCGATTTGACGATTGCCAATATGGAAGCGGCGCTGGCGCCAACCGCAGATATCAATCTTATTGGTCGTAAACCCTTTTGCCTGACGGGCGATCCGGCGGCGACAACGGCAGCCCTGAAACGCCACGGCATTCATGCCGTAACGCTGGCAAACAACCATGCACTGGATGCCGGGACAGCCGGGCTTGCCACAACGCTGGCGGCATTTCGCCAACAGGGAATATTCACCTTCGGTGCCGGCATGAATGCGCGACAAGCAGAGGTCCCACTGTTAGTGACGGTAGGCGGTAAGCGGTTTATGTTTTATGGCGCCTACTGGTTTCGCCGCTATATGGAGCAAGATTGCGCCTATTACGCCCAGCCGCGTCGCGCCGGGGTAGCGTGTATAAGCGGTGGACTTATCGAGCAATTGCGCCGTGAAAAAGCGCACGAAGACCCTGCCACACTTATCGTGCTGGCGCACTGGGGGCTGGATTATCAATGGACAGTTGCCCAACAACGCCAGTTAGCCGAACGGTTGATCCGTGCTGGTGCCGATCTGATTATCGGCGCAGGTGCGCATATGTCTGGCGATATGGAACGCGTTGGCGAAAGCTGGGTAATTTACAGCCTGGGAAATGCGGTTTTTAACAGTAACGGCGAATACCAGACGCGTAATGTGCCGCCTTATAGCCTGGTGGCAAGCCTGCAATTAGGCGGCAAGCAGCCAACGCTGACGCTGCAACCGATCTTTTCCGATAACCTGCAAACGTTCTGGCAACCCAGAGCGATTTATAAGCATGAATTCAGCGAGTTCGTTGCTTTTTTACGTGAACAAGGCGTCGTTCTGGCAGAGCAGCCATCGGACGACTGCGCGTGGATAAAATGTTCGGATAACGCGCCACAGGCCATTGTCTTTCCGTTGGATAAACGATTTGGCGAAGCCTGAATGTTGCCTGCGCTTCGCTCCCTGAGACTTTCGCTGCGCAGGGAGCGGATGGGTAAATTAATACAGGTTTGCAGAAACCCTTGCATAGTCAGTGAACTGACGCTCATCAAGCGTGAAGAACGACACAACATCGGCCAGTTGCTGCGCGTACTGATCCATGCTTTTCGCGATCTCCGCCAACTGCTCGACCAGCGCCGCATTTTTAGCTTCCGGCGTCAGGCCATCAAGCCGCAAACGCGCGCTCGTCTGAGCAAGCGAATCATATTGATAAAACCTCAGCGCGAAGCCAGCCACGCTCTCTTTACTATTGTTCAGCGCAAACAATGGGTCGCCCGAAATAAATAACAAACAAGCAAAAACAATCGAACAGGAAAATATAACAGTATATTTTAATTTTCCTTTTTTACAGACACACTACATCCTTGATTCATCAAGTAAATTTTAGCCTGGTTCTACCATAAATAAATTACAAGGAAAAACGCATACTGCGACGATAAACGCAGCCAGCGCACAATGGGTTATTCATGGTTATTAGCAATGAAACACGTACCCCTTCACCAATAAAGAAACAAGCATTTTGCTAAAAATGGATAAACTCTGAAATTGTGAATTAATAAAGCAAAAAAACCAAAAGCTATTTACTGGATTGCCCGTTAATAATTTATAAAATTATTAAAAAATACCGGCAGCGCCGGTATTTTTATTTACGCACGGATATCGTCATATTCGCGTGTATTATCAAATTCGTGTTTGGCAAAGGGACACAGCGGGATTATTTTACGGTTTTCCGCACGCATTTTTTCCACCACCCGGGCGACCAGTTGCTTACCTACGCCTTGCCCTTTAAGGCTCGGGTCGACATCGGTATGTTCAATAATGCTTAAATGATCCCCGGTGGGAACGAAGACGATTTCGGCAACCTGCGTTCCCTGGGCGTCATTCACATAAAACTTGTTGTGGCCTTCCAGAATTTCCATGGTTTTCTCACTTAGTTGTGGCGGTACTTCAGCGCACCGCTCGGGCAGGTATCAATGACTTTCACCACCGTTGCGACATCCACTTCGTCGGGAATGATCCACGGTTTGCGTTTCAGGTTAAAAAGCTTCGCGCTGCCGCGCACGCAGTTTCCCGCATGCTGACAGATCGCCGTATTGAAATAAACATCAATCTTTTCACCCGTATAGACGCGGTAACCCGCGTCCAGCAGTTCCTTATCCATGACATTGCCTCTGTTCTTTTTGGTGTTGGAAAAGTAAGCATAGCCGCTCTACTTTTACGCACCCTCCGGCGTTTTATCAATAACGAACGATATGAAACCCTTCTTGTTCAGTCGGTTCGACAAAGTAACGGGTAATAAGCGCAAACTGCTCGTCGGTGGCGGCAAAATCATGGTCGCCTGCGGCATTTCGCTGACGTAAGCGCGCTTTGCAAATCTCATCGTCAACCGACAAGTAGTGCAACAAATGCGGCGCGCCGGACTCCTTAACGATAGACATCATCCACTGGCGGCTGGCCAGCGTGTTGGCGGGAAAATCGAGAACCACATTGACACCTGCACGCAGCAGCGCGATGGCGTGCGGCTTGATGGCGGATTTTAATTTAGCGGAGTAGAAAACATAGTCCTCAACGGTGGTCATCGCGTCCTTAAACAACAGCGACAGCCAGCTATCTTCGCTCAGCACCACCGTGCATGGCGTTTTTGCCAGCTCGCTGGCAAGCGTCGATTTACCCGATGCGATTTTGCCGCACAGAAGATGGAGTGTGGCAGGAGAAGTGGAGCAAACATTCATAAAATGACCTCGCAGGTTGCTGCCAGCAAGGCCCCGCCGTGCTGGCGGGAAAATGGACGAACGTTATCCCACCGGTCGATTGACGGTGCGAATAATGCTCGCAATAGATAAATGGGATGAATATTTAACAGTCATGTTGGCAACGTAGCAGCAAACCTTCCCCGTTGCCAACGGTTTTGTCTTTGTGGGACTTAGCGTTGTTAGCCGATCAGCAACAGGCAGGAGAGATCGTCGCCACCGTTGATCGTATCGATCGCGGCATCCATGCGTTTGTTGATAGTGCTGTTATGCATGGTTTTTTCAGAAAATGTGGCGATCGTTTTCATCACCAGCGGCTGGTCTACCTCAACATGCAGCGACTGTACGCTGAGGAACGTTTTGAGATAAAAATAATCCATAACAATGCGATAAAACTGGCGCAAGATTGTCGCCGTATTCGTGCCGGGAAAATCACTTTCATAGAGCTTGTACAACAAGTAATTTCTCAATACATGCGGTTCGCCCAGGCAGGAATTCTTGCACAGCTGTTCCCACTGCTGCTCAAGAGCAGTAAATTTCTCACTCAGCTCTGCGGTTCCCATCTGTGGTGTAATGGCCAGGTAGTCTGCAATTTGCAGGTGCCCTTGCGAAATCAGCGGATCGCGCGACGAAAATGTCGCCACATGCGTACCCATCACAACTAACGCGTTTATTTTCATAGTGACGGAGCGAGCGCTGTTTTGCGCACGAAGCAGCGTTCGACCGTTCTGTAGTTCATCGATCAGCCCTGCATAAAAGTTTTCCACTTCAGCCAGATTATTCTGCAGATCAAAGTTGAGCATTTGCAGATAGAGAATAAATTGCGCCAGCGCCATCAAATTCTCTTCGATATTGTTGCTCTGCGCCTGAGCCAAATTCCAGGCGAAAAGATGGACCAGTTGGCTCACCTGGTCACGTGGTTTTCGCTGTTCCTGTAGCTTCACTTTTGATCGAACAATCAGTGCTGTTTTCTCTTGCAGCAGCATGCTTTGCGGGTCGAAAAGCACCTGGCGTACCACTTCCGGGCAGGAGAAGGTCATGCAGAGACGCATTTCATCGGCATATTTCCGTACGCCGCGCGGGTAGGATGAACAGGTGTGAGATAACGCTTTTTCGCCTAAATCACGATGAACCATGCAAAGCCGATTTTCATCAATAAACGGGCACTGATTATCTTCATTCAATTTAATGACCGAGTATTCATGTTTTCCGTTATGCACCGGAATTAGATTTTCTTTCGCGATAGTCGCAATAATAGGGTTAGATGAGGATAAATAGCTTTGGTGCGTTTTTTTATCGATAGATACTTTCCAGCTATGGCAGCAGGAAATTAAACAATCCGGGCCAACGCATTTAAACTTATCAAAGAAAACAGGAGTCACTGTTTTATAGTGTCGCATAATACATTCTTTATAAATGAAAAACAGAAAGTTACACGACAAAAGTAAATATCTATAGTTGCATAAGCGCGCACTACATTCAGCATTTCACGACATGGTTCCGCGCGCTTAAATTCCTGGGGTTAGCTCCATCTGCGAAATGACATTTCCACTGTCGTTAAGATTCTGCTCAACAGAGGCAATATCGTTGCGCTCATTGTCAGACGCTTTCCCCTCTTCCCGCATTTTGCTTTTAATCAGCGACAGCAGCGATTTTAGTTCCCGGAGCGCTTCTTTCAGGGAACGCGCATCTTCCTGCCGCTGGCTGGCGTTTTGTAGCGTATTGATAACGTTATCGATAGTAGATTGTACGCCCGCGACCTCTTCTGTTTTCTCTTTTTCGGTCGGATTTTCTTCGTCGTTGACGTCAGCGTCAGAAGCAGCCTGCGCTTTGACGGCAGGCTCATCGCTTTCCCCGGAGGAAACCTGGACTGCGCCAGCAGCGTTAGCATCGGCACTGGTTCCTGCACCGGTGTTATCACTTTGCCCAAGTTGCGAAGCGAGTTGTCCAAGCTGAGATGATAGCTGTTTGAGCTGTTTCATAATGTAGCCCCCGGAGCCGCCAAACAACATGGCCAACGCTTTCAGGCGTGCGATTTCCCGTTTCAATGCCTCAAGTTTGGCGCGCGCATTCGCTTTACTGTTCTGCGCATTTTCCTGCGTAAAACGATTAAGCGTATTGAGGTTTTCCTGCAAATTTTCGTAATACTCTTTCGCCTGTGGGCTGAGCGTCACGATGCTGGCAGGCGTGGCGTTGATGGTTTCATTGGTGCGGGTGGTCTCCTGAGTACGAGTCGTCCCTCCTTTGGCCGAAGAGGACGCGTAAAGATCGAGAGAGCCAGTAAAAGTGGGGCGAAGCATGCGCAATACTCCTGAAGTCCATTGTTTATATTAACGGCAGCAGCGAATAAAACTTTACGCGTAAAAACGTGATGACCGGCGTTTGTGGTCTAACAGAGAACCTAACGCAACAATTGAAATATCTATTCTGATGATATTTAAAAATCAGAATTTAACGTAAGCATATTCTCTATAAAAATCAGAATACGTGTTTGTAGAATAATCCACCGACAGGAGAGTGAACAAACCAAACGCAAAGGAGGGAAATATAATGAACAATAACTGACGAAATACGTCGCTAGTTTATATCCTTCAGCTGGCTATTAGGGCGGCACAATTAGTGGTTATCTGAATGGTCAGGATGAAAATAACAGGTAAATCGAAATGCTTTCGTAAGTATTCCTGTAAATAAATTTTATTAAGGATGATTCTATGCCAAAGGGTTATTTGCTTCGTATTGGCGATAAGACAACATGCGGCGGTCGTATTCTTTCAGGCTCTCCGCATCATAGCCTTGGAGGGATTGCGACTGCGAGAAATGGTGATTCTGTATCGTGTGGTAAGGATGGAAAGATCTACCACATCGCGGGTGGTATACCCCATTACTGGATTCATGGCGTTGCAACAGCAGGAACGTTGCATAGCCGAAGCACATGTCCCTGTAGAGCAAAATTTATTTCATCATTTCCATATGCTTCTTACCGGCTTGAAGACACAAAATCAGCTAAAACCACTCCTGTTGCTGCCCCGTTAGTTGCAGCCACTCCTCCGCCTCAACCTGCAAAAATTGCAGAGCCTGAACAACATGCGCAGACAGTGAAGAAGAAAAATAACTTTGCTGACATCTGTAAGCCAGAAGATAACCCGCTATTGAACGGCGTTTATATCTGGACTGAAACTACCGACGCAGGACACGCTTTCGTATCCGTACATCAGAATAATTCGCTTTATCTCTACACCTATGGTCGCTACGGCAGGACAGGCCCAGGGAATCTAACTGGCGATGGGATTTTAGACTTTCTGCAAGGTGAAGATGCAAGGGTTTATTACAGAGTCGAACTGTATCGGATGGGCGCAAGAGCATTCCGTATAGGTGACGCTGACCCGACGAAAACGAGGCAATTTTTTGAATATCTTTGGAACAAGGGTGAACCAGCGATTCAAACATCAGAGATGAAAGAAACAACCAAGCGAAGAGGCCACACTATCGATGAATACGACGTAACGGGGAATAACTGTACCACTCACTCTGTGGAGGGGATCAAGTTTGCTGGATCGACGGTATTCGAACACAGCTACACATCCACCACGACGCAGATTCCTATCGAGTTAGAAGAAGATTTCACTATTCCTCTCTCATTGCAGCGTTATCTCGAGACAAAAAGTTCTGATTTCTCATCAATGACAGTTGTTGAAATGACGGACGAGTTTAAAAAAGTGTATCCCAATAAGGACAATTTACCGCGCTACCAAGAGTCGCCAAAGAGCAAAATTCGGCACATTGCAGCGGGAGTCGCCGCTACTGGCGATTCATTATCGCAGTATTCCAGCGGTACTTTTGGCGGTGTATTAGGGGGATCTTATGACGTTGACGAGTAGAACCAAAACTATCCTCCGATGGGGAGGAATTTGTTTTGTCACCTTAAGCTATTTCTTCGCGCTGTTTGTGGCCTTTCAAGCATTCGCTATTTTCTCTGAAAATCAAACTATTGTTTCAAACCCTGTTCCATTAAAAGAGTATTACCAAGCGGTTGATTCACTTATGCAAGCTACAAACGGCGTTTTTAATGTCGCTTTCTTTGGCTTTGCGATCTGTGTCCCGCTGATCTTAATTATCTTTAAAAAGGTACGATAATGAATAAGAAGTACTGGATCAGGTGGGCGAGTATCGCGCTCATCTGCACTGCGTATTACGTTATCGTGCTTTACTTCGATCTTGTATTTGCAGTGAACTTTTCTGAAACATTAAGCCAGGGGTGGGATTTTACTCCCTCTCAGTTGACTTGTTTTGTTATGGAGCTATCGCAAAATCATGATGATTCGGCATTAGCTTCTATTGTGGGTTTCGCTATCTGTGTGCCTCTGATCCGGCTCATCTTCAAGAAAGTGAGCCCAATGCTTGTTGCTGAGATGACGGTTGTGTTCAAAGAACAGTATCCAAATTCGGGTCATTTGCAACCATAACAGGAAACTCCCGGCGGCGTAGTCGAGCATGTTTTAGCAGAAGGTGCAGCCACAGGAGATTCATTATCTCCCTATTCAGGCGGTACTGTAGGCGGTGTATTAAGGGGATCTTATGACAATGACGAATAGAGTTAAAACCATCCTCCGATGGGGTGGAATTAGCATAGTATCACTTTGCTACTTTATTACATTGATAGCATCAACATTCGCTTATAGTGCATTCAGTGAGAGTGAAAGTATGCGTTTTTCTGGCCCAATCCCATTAAAAGAATACAAAGCATCAATAGACTCGCTCATGCAAGCCACTGATGGCGTTTTTAGTGTCGCCTTCTTTGGCTTTGCGATCTGTGTCCCGCTGATCTTAATTATCTTTAAAACGGTACGATAATGAATAAGAAGTACTGGATCAGGTGGGCGAGTATCGCGCTCATCTGCGCTGCGTATTACGTTATCGTGCTTTACTTCGATCTTGTATTTGCAGTGAACTTTTCAGAAACATTAAGCCAGGGGTGGGATTTTACCCCCTCTCAGTTGACCTGGTTTGTTATGGAGCTATCGCAAAATCATGGTGATTCGGCGTTAGCGTCTATTGTGGGTTTCGCTATTTGTGTGCCTCTGATCTTGCTCATTTTCAAGAAAGTAAGATGACCGCCAAAGGCTGGAAGAGATCCAGCCTTTCCTTTTCTTCCTGAATTTAAACCATACAAGCCGAATGCCAGTGGGTGGTTCGTTATTCAATGTTAGAACGTTCAAAAACAACTTGTGCCCGGTAATGTTGATAGCTAAACACATGCAAACCAACTTTTGGCGGTGTTTTATAAGAAAGGGGAGAGAATTCTGGAGCGGGCGAAGGGAATCGAACCCTCGTATAGAGCTTGGGAAGCTCTCGTTCTACCATTGAACTACGCCCGCATTGAGATGCGACAGGCATTATAACCTCTTAGCGCGTGAGAGCAAGGCGAGTTTGCGGGTAACCGCTGGAGTTTTAAGCAATTAATCTTCTCTGGTCTAGCGCCATCATTTTGTTGCGAAAATTAGGACAACATCACCTCCCGCGTTACGCTTTCAGGCATAGCATAGCTCCCGTTGTTCCCACTCATTTCAGAGAATTGCTATGAACGCTAAGCCGTTGGTTTTAGGATTTATTATTTTGACGGGTTCGTTGAATACTGCACTGGCGGATAGTTGCCAATCCAACATTTTTGGTGGACAGGATTGCCGCTATGACGATGGCACAACATCCAGCAGCCGGGCCAATATTTTCGGCGGGCAGGATACTAACTACAGCGACGGAAGAACGACAACCAGCCGAGCCAATATTTTTGGTGGGCAAGATACGACGTCCAATGACGGTAAATCATCCAGCAGCAGAGCCAATATCTTTGGTGGCCAGGATACCGATTACAGCGACGGTACCCATTCGAGCAGCCGGGCCAACATTTTCGACGGCCAGGATACGGACTACAGCAACGGTAAATCCTCAACCAGCCGCGCAAATATCTTCGGCGGCCAGGATACGCAAAACAATTAATTCCACACCAATACACAAGCTAACAGGCCGGGCAACCGCCTGTTAGCTTTACTCATCAGCATTTCGGCGGGCTACCCTGAGGCGGTAAATAACGTAGCGGATCGATAGCCGTCGCCTTATAGCGCAGCTGGAAGTGCAAACGCACGGAATCCGCGTCACTGCTGCCCATGGTGGCGATCTTCTGACCCGCTTTCACACTCTGCCCGTTATTGACCAGCAGCGTATCGTTGTGCGCGTAAGCGGTAATGTACTCTTCGCTGTGCTTAATCATGATCAGGTTACCGTAGCCGCGCAGTTGATTGCCGACATAGACCACCTTCCCGGCGCCGGAGGCATAAACCGGTTGACCGCGTGTACCAGCGATATCAATGCCTTTGTTCCCGCCATCAGAGGTGGAATAGGTCATGATGACTTTTCCGGTTGTCGGCCAGCGCCAGCAGCGTTGCCCCACTGGTGGCCACGACGAGAGCGGAACCTGCGAGGAAGGCACCACTTTCGCAGTCTTAGTACCGGATTTTGTCGAGGATGAGGTGGTTTTCGACGCGCCATTCACTTTCAATCGCTGCCCCACTTCAATGGTATACGGCGGTGAAATACCGTTCATGCTGGCCAGATCTTTTACGCTGGTGCCGGTAATACGGGATATGCGGTACAGGGTATCGCCCCGCTTCACCGTATAAACGGAGCCGGAATAAGTAGAGTTACTTCCGGCGCAGCTCGCCAGCAGCAAACTGATTGCCAGGCAAATGACAATACGAAACGGGCTTTTCGTCAGGCATCCTGCGCGCAAAACAGATCCTCGAATAGAATAAATGGCGACATATCATACCAGCCACTCGCCGGTTGCTAAACCCTTCAAACTGACTTGCGCGGAATCGGGTAACCCTGCGCGATAATTTCCATTATCTCCGGCAAATAAGGAGTGGAGGGCATCTTTACCAGCGCCGGGTAAAATACCTGCGGTGAGGGAAACACATCCACCACATGGCAATGGCTGAGTTTACGGGCGTCGACTTCCGATGAGGGCAGCAGCGTTGCCGCGGCGAGACCAGACTCCAGCCACTCCAGGATCACTCCCGGCTGGGTAATATGCATAATCACCTTCGGGTTACCACCCGCTTTACGAAACAGATCGATCAGCATCTCGTAAGTACCGGCGTCTTTTGCCCGGTGCAGCAGCACCAGCGGGAACGCCGCCAGCGCCTGGTAATCAAACGGACTCACAGGAGCTTGCGCCAGGCACTGCTTACTGATCACCGCCACCAGCCGCACCGGATCAAAAGAGACATAATCGAAGCCTTCGCTGCGATAAGGCCGCTGGATCATCGCCAGATCGATCGTGCCTTCATTGAGCATGGTTTCTAAATGGCTGGAATCAGTAACGGATATATTAATTTCAGCGTCGGGGTGGCGCTTATAAAGCTCCAGTAATAACGGTTTAAAATAGCATTGAAAAAGATGGGTTAAGCCGAGTCTTAGCTGGAATTTTTCTTTATTGGCAATTGCTACAGTTTCCCGTGCCGTATCTTCAACCTGACGTAATATTTCACAGGCTTTACGATAAAGAAAATAACCGGCTTCGGTGGGTTCTATTCGATTTCCCTGCCGCAAAAATAAGGAAACCTGTAACTCTTCCTCCAGTTCCTGGATCCGTTTACTGAGCGGCGGCTGCGCCATATTCAGCACTTTCGCCGCCTGGCTTACGGAGCCCTGCTCTACCACACGGCAAAAATAACGCAATCTTTTCAAATCCATACCGCTTTTCTCCGCTATACCTGAGCGCTCAGTATCACACCTGGCGTAAAAAAGGAAAAGCACGCCGTTTTATGTCATTTATCAACCTGAATTTAACATTCTTATAAAGAGTACTTTTTTGATCTGGTCTGCCTCAGGAAAACGGTATTTGTTTAATCACCACAGGAAAAATAAGGTAACGGCAGTCAGTAAATTCCCATCTAAAAATGGAAAAGACCATGTCAAATAGCAAAAATAATAATGCCAGCGGCGTTTGCGATTTACGTTCTGCTCTTGAATTACTCAAAACATTGCCCGGCGAATATGTGGAAACCGACACCGAAGTGGATCCACACGCGGAGCTCTCCGGGGTTTATCGTTATGTTGGCGCAGGCGGAACCTGCCAGCGCCCGACGCGGAAAAACGGCCCGGTGATGGTGTTCAACAAGGTAAAAGGTTTTCAGGATATCAGCGTCGCGATTGGCCTCAACGGTTCCCGCAAACGCGTCAGCCACTTCCTCAACTGCGCGCCGGAAAAACTTGGCCACCTGCTGAAAGATTCGGTACAAAACCCGATTCCGCCAGTGCTGACCCAAGACCACGCGGTGTGCCAGGAAGTGGTGCATCTGGCAAGTGATGCGAATTTCGACCTACGCAAATTGCTACCTGCGCCAACAAACACCGAAGAAGATGCTGGTCCCTACATCACCATGGGTCTGTGTTACGCCTCTGATCCAGAAACGCGTGAATCCGATATCACCATTCACCGCCTGTGCGTGCAGAGCCGCGATGAACTGTCGATGTGGCTAACGCCGGGTCGCCATATCGACGCATTTCGCATGAAAGCGGAAGCCGCAGGGAAACCGCTGCCGATCTCCATCAGTATCGGTGTCGATCCGGCAATTGAAATTGCCGCCTGTTTTGAGCCCGACCACACCGCTGGGTTATGACGAACTGAGCGTTGCCGGTGCGCTACGCGGGCACGCTGTGGAAATGGTGCAGTGTAAAACCATCAACGAACGCGCCATTGCCCATGCGGAAATCGTTATTGAAGGCGAACTGCTGCCGCATGTGCGTCTGCGTGAAGATCAGAACACCGATACCGGCAAAGCGATGCCTGAGTTTCCGGGCTACACCGGCGAAGCCAAAGAAGCCCTGCCGGTTATCAAGGTAAAAGCGGTGACCCATCGCTATAACCCGATCTGGCGCACCACAGTTGGCCCGGGTGAAGAACACGTTAACATGGCAGGTATTCCAACCGAAGCCAGCATCCTTGATATGGTGGGGCGCGCCATGCCGGGTAAACTGCTTAACGTCTTCGCGCACTCAGCGGGCGGCGGCAAGCTGCTGGCAGTGATGCAATTCAAAAAATTCTCGCCTGCGGATGAAGGCCGTCAACGCCAGGCCGCGCTGCTTGCATTCTCCGCGTTCCCGGAACTGAAACATGTGATTCTGGTTGATGAAGATGTCGACATTTTCGACAGCGACGATGTGCTGTGGGCGATGCAAACCCGTTATCAGGGAGATGTCGATACCGTCACCATTCCCGGCGTACGTTGTCACCCGCTCGATCCATCGCAGGTGCCGGAATACAGCCCGAGCATTTTGCAGCAGGGCATGTCCTGCAAAACCATTTTTGACTGTACGGTGCCGTTCCATCTGAAAAGCCACTTTGAACGCTCGAAATTCAAAGCGGTGGATGTGAAACGCTTCCTGCCAGATTTCGAATAAGGGGGCCGGTGTGACCACATTGCAACGCATCATTGTTGGCATCAGCGGCGCTTCCGGTTTTCAGTATGGCGTGAAAGCACTTGAGCTTTTGCGCGGGCAGCCGCTGGAAGTCCATTTGGTTGTCTCGAAAGGGGCGGAAAAAACCTGTGCGCTGGAGACGGATTATCAGCTAGATGAGGTGATGGCGCTTGCGGATGTGGTGCATCCTGTCGGCAATCTTGGGGCTGCCATTTCCAGCGGATCGTATAAAACCATGGGCATGCTGGTTGCGCCCTGCTCCATGCGAACGCTGGGATCTATTGCCAACTGCCTGACGGATAACCTGCTAACCCGCGCCGCCGACGTGGTGCTAAAAGAGCGCCGCCGTCTGGTGCTGCTGGCGCGCGAAACGCCGCTTAATCTCGGACATATTCGCAATATGCAGGCAGTGACGGAAATGGGTGGGATTATTTTCCCGCCGGTCCCGGCGCTCTACCAGCGCCCGCAATCCACTGATGAGATCATTACCCACAGCGTCAGCCGTGCGCTGGATCTGTTTGGTATTGATGTGAAAAATCTCCCGCGCTGGGGCGAGGGAAACCTCGCTCAGCACGCGTAACATGCAGGAAACATTATGTTAATCGGTCCTTATGTGAACGGCGCCGCCGTCATTGTTGGTGGTCTGCTCGGTTCACTGGTTGGTACGCGCATTCCCGAACGCGTGAAAGTGGCGCTGCCGCTGACATTTGGTTTGTGCTCTGTTGGTCTGGGTATCAATCTCGTTATTAAAGTGAAATTTATGCCCGCCGTGGTGCTGGCGATGGTGATCGGCGCGGTGATCGGCGAAGCGTTTTTCCTCGAAAAACAGATCGGCAAAGCGGCCGGCACCACGCGTGGTTTAATCAACCGTATTTTCCCGCCGGTTCAGGGTCTTACCCATGATGAATTCACCGAGAAGTTCGTCGCCATTCTGGTGCTGTTTTGCGCCAGCGGCACGGGGATTTTCGGTGCGATGCATGAAGGCATGACCGGCGATCCCTCGATTTTGTATATCAAGACGGTGCTGGATCTGTTCACGGCGGCGATTTTTGCCACCATGCTCGGCTTCTCGGTGATGACTATCGGTATTCCGCTGATCATCGTCCAGGTGGCGCTGGCTACGCTCGCGGTCTTTATCCTGCATATGATCACCCCGGATATGATGGGCGACTTCTCCTGCGCGGGTGGTTTAATCATGGTGGCGACCGGGCTGCGAATTTGTAATATCAAGCCCTTTCCGGTGGCGAACATGCTTCCCGGTCTGGTGCTGGTGATGCCCTTTTCCGCTCTCTGGGCCACTCTTTTTGCCTGAGCCTCGGATATACTAGCGTTTGCCCGGTGGCGCTGTGCCTGGCAGGTCCGTGAGATCGCGTTCTCCCGGTAAGTCAGGCATAGCGCCACCCGGCGTTGTTATGTTCGGGAGTCGTTATGGTTATACAAGAGCACGTTATTTTAGTTAACGACCAGGGAGAGGTACTCGGCACAAAGGAGAAATATGCCGCGCACACATCGCATACACCGCTGCATCTGGCTTTCTCCTCCTGGCTTTTTCGCCCGACAGGCGAATGTCTGGTTACCCGTCGCGCCATGAGTAAAAAAGCCTGGCCCGGCGTCTGGACCAACTCCGTTTGCGGCCATCCACAAATGGGTGAAACCATTGAGCAGGCGATTGTCCGCCGCTGCCGCTACGAAGTGGGAGCCGAAATCGCCGCTATCACCACTATCGCACCGGGTTTTCGCTACCGGGAAACCGATCCTTCAGGCATTGTCGAAAATGAGATCTGCCCGGTCTTTGCCGCAGAGATCGTATCGCCGCTTAAAATAAACAGTGATGAAGTAATGGAATATCAGTGGGTTGAACTGGATGCATTGCTACGTGCGCTCAATGCTGCGCCCTGGGCTTTCAGCCCGTGGATGGCGGCGGAAGCCACAAGCGCGGAAAAGCAGTTAAGACAATTTGCCGCAGAATTAGCACAATAAAAAAGCCCCGACGCGACAAACGCCGGGGCTTTTTTTTATCGCTGAGCGATTATTTCACCGGACGCATCGCCGGGAACAGGATCACATCGCGAATGGTATGGCTGTTGGTGAACAGCATCACCATACGGTCGATACCGATACCCAGACCGGCAGTCGGCGGTAAGCCGTGTTCCAGCGCGGTCACGTAGTCTTCGTCGAAGAACATTGCTTCGTCGTCGCCCGCTGCTTTCGCATCGACCTGATCCTGGAAGCGCTGCGCCTGATCTTCCGCGTCGTTCAGCTCGCTAAAGCCGTTACCGATTTCACGTCCGCCAATGAAGAACTCAAAGCGGTCGGTGATTTCCGGGTTCTGATCGTTACGACGCGCCAGCGGCGAAACTTCCGCCGGATATTCGGTAATGAAGGTCGGCTGGATCAAGTGCGCTTCGGCCACTTCTTCGAAGATCTCCGTGACGATACGGCCCAGGCCCCAGCTCTTCTCAACCTTGATACCGATGCTGTCAGCAATTGCTTTCGCGCTGTCGAAATTATCCAGATCCGCCATGTTGGTTTCAGGACGGTATTTCTTGATCGCTTCGCGCATGGTCAGTTTTTCGAACGGCTTGCCGAAATCAAACACTTCGTCGCCGTACGGCACTTCGGTTTTGCCGAGGATGTTCTGCGCAAGCGTACGGAACAGAGATTCGGTCAGCTCGATCAGATCTTTATAATCCGCGTACGCCATATAGAGTTCCATCATGGTGAACTCAGGGTTATGGCGAACGGAGATACCTTCGTTACGGAAGTTACGGTTGATTTCGAACACGCGCTCGAAACCGCCAACCACCAGACGTTTAAGGTACAGTTCCGGCGCGATACGCAGGTACATGTCGAGATCCAGCGCGTTATGGTGGGTGACAAACGGACGCGCAGACGCACCGCCCGGGATCACCTGCATCATCGGCGTTTCCACTTCCATAAAGTCGCGGCCTACCATGAACTGGCGGATACCGGCCAGGATCTGCGAGCGAACTTTGAAAGTGTTGCGGGATTCATCATTCGAGATGAGATCCAGGTAACGCTGACGATAGCGCGCTTCCTGATCCTGCAAACCGTGGAATTTGTCCGGCAGCGGACGCAGCGCTTTAGTCAGCAGGCGCAGCTCGGTGCAATGGATAGAGAGTTCACCGGTCTTGGTCTTGAACAGCTTGCCGCGTGCGCCGAGGATATCGCCGAGATCCCATTTTTTGAACTGCTCGTTGTAGACGCCTTCCGCCAGATCGTCACGAGAGACATACAGCTGAATGCGGCCCCCCATGTCCTGCAAGGTTACGAAAGAGGCTTTACCCATGATGCGGCGGGTCATCATACGGCCCGCAACGGCGACTTCAATGCCCAGCGCTTCCAGCTCTTCGTTCTCTTTGGCATCGAATTCCGCATGCAGCTTGTCAGAGGTCTGATCGCGACGGAAATCGTTCGGGAACGCCACGCCCTGCTCACGCAGTTGCGCCAGCTTCTCGCGGCGAGTTTTCAGTTCATTATTAAGATCGACTGCCGCGTCAGCGCCTTGTGCTTGTTGTTCAGACATGTTGGTTCCTCATAACCCTGCTTTCAAACTTGCTTCGATAAATTGATCCAGGCTGCCGTCCAGCACCGCCTGCGTGTTGCGGGTTTCAACCCCGGTGCGCAGATCTTTAATGCGGGAATCATCCAGGACATAAGAGCGGATCTGGCTGCCCCAACCGATGTCCGACTTGGTGTCTTCCATCGCCTGTTTCTCAGCATTTTTCTTCTGCATTTCCAGTTCATAAAGCTTCGCCTTCATCTGCTTCATGGCCTGGTCTTTGTTCTTATGCTGGGAGCGGTCGTTCTGGCACTGCGTGACCAGCCCGGTTGGAATGTGGGTAATACGCACCGCGGATTCCGTACGGTTTACGTGCTGACCGCCCGCGCCGGATGCGCGATACACGTCAATGCGCAGGTCCGCCGGGTTGATTTCGATATCAATATCGTCATCCACTTCCGGGTAGACAAACGCGGAGCTAAACGAGGTGTGGCGACGTCCGCCGGAATCGAACGGGCTCTTACGCACCAGGCGATGAACGCCGGTTTCGGTACGCAACCAGCCGTAGGCGTAATCACCGATGATTTTAATGGTGACGGACTTGATGCCCGCAACTTCACCTTCGGACTCTTCAATAATCTCGGTTTTAAAGCCGCGCGCTTCCGCCCAGCGCAGGTACATGCGCATTAACATGCTCGCCCAGTCCTGCGCTTCGGTGCCGCCGGAACCGGCCTGAATATCCAGGTAGCAGTCGGCGCTGTCGTACTCGCCAGAGAACATGCGGCGGAACTCCAGTTGCGCCAGTTTCTCTTCCAGCACATCCAGTTCGGCGACCGCTTCGTTAAAAGTTTCTTCGTCTTCGGCTTCAACCGCCAGATCCAGCAGGCCGCTGACATCTTCCAGCCCCTGACGCATTTGATCCAGCGTATCAACGATAGCTTCGAGTGAGGAACGCTCTTTGCCCAGCGCCTGTGCGCGCTCAGGTTCGTTCCACACGTCCGGCTGTTCCAGCTCGGCGTTTACTTCTTCCAGACGCTCTTTCTTGGCGTCATAGTCAAAGATACCCCCTAAGAACGTCGGAGCGCTCCGTGAGGTCCTGAATACGATTTTTTACCGGGTTAATTTCAAACATGGTCTGATTTCTTTTAATGGACTAGTCAAAATGCGGTGATAAGGGCGGAAGTTTACCGGATTCCCGCCCTGTTTTATAGCGAATACTGGCGCTAAAGTGGCCAGAGATTCTCGATGATCAGCTGTACGCTACGATTGCCGCGAAACTCGTTCACATCCAGTTTATAAGCAATATTTACCTGTCGCACACCGTTGTCCGGCCAGCAGGAGGTATCGACGTTAAAAGCGATACCATCAAGCAGCGGACCGCCACCAACCGGCTCCAGCATCACCTTGAGATGACGCTCACCCACCAACCGCTGCTGCAGGAGGCGAAACTCACCGTCAAACAGCGGTTCCGGGAACATTTGCCCCCAGGGGCCAGCTTCCCGCAGCATCTCCGCGACTTCCAGCGTCATCTCCTGCGCCGACAGCGGGCCGTCAGAGACAATCTCACCTTGTAATAACGCCGGATCCAGCCATTCAGTCACCAGCTCGCCAAAGCGCTGGCGGAACTCTTCAAAACGGTGTTCTTCCAGCGTCAAACCGGCCGCCATTGCGTGACCGCCGAATTTGAGCATCATGCCAGGAAACAGCATATCCAGACGCTCCAGCGCATCACGCATATGCAGCCCCTGAATCGAACGCCCCGAGCCTTTCAGCACCCCGTCTCCGGCTGGCGCAAAGGCGATCACCGGGCGGTGAAAGCGCTCTTTAATGCGCGAAGCGAGAATGCCGACCACTCCCTGATGCCACTCGGGATGGTACATCGCTAAGCCGCCGGGCAACGTTTCACCGCTGCGTTCAAGCTGCTCGCACAGCGTCAGCGCTTCTGCCTGCATCCCCTGCTCAATCTCTTTGCGCGTCTGGTTCAACGCGTCAAGATCGCTGGCTAACTGGCGCGCTTCGCCAAGGTTATCGCACAGTAACAGCGCAACCCCTACCGACATATCATCCAGCCTGCCCGCCGCGTTAAGGCGCGGCCCGAGCGCAAAACCGAGATCGCTTGCCGCCAGCTTTTGCGGGTCGCGGTTGGCAATTTCCAGCAGCGCCTTAATACCCGGACGGCAGCGTCCGGCGCGAATACGACTCAGCCCTTGCCAGGTCAGAATGCGGTTATTGGCATCCAGCGGCACCACGTCCGCCACCGTTCCCAGCGCCACCAAATCGAGCAGCTCCGCCAGATTTGGCATCGCCAGGCCGCGTGCCTCAAACCAGCCGTTGTCACGCAAAAAGGCACGCAAAGCCAGCATCAGATAGAACGCGACGCCAACCCCAGCCAGCGACTTCGACGGAAAATCACAGTCGCGCAGATTCGGGTTAACAATCGCTTCGGCATCTGGCAGCGTGTCACCCGGCAGGTGGTGATCGGTCACTACCACCGGAATGCCGAGTTCATGCGCCCGCGCCACGCCGGCATGTGAGGAGATACCGTTATCCACCGTCAGAATAAGCTGCGCACCGCGCGCATGCGCTTGATCAACCACTTCCGGGCTAAGCCCATAGCCGTCGTCAAAACGGTTCGGCACCAGGTAACTGACGTTTTCGCAACCGAGCGCACGCAATGCCAGCACGCTAAGGGCGGTGCTGGTTGCGCCATCCGCATCGAAATCGCCTACCACAATAATGCGCAGCCCTTCACGCAAGGCGTTATAAAGCTGCGTCACTGCATCATCGATACCGGTAAGTTGTTGCCACGGCAGCATGCCTTTAACACTGCGTTCCAGTTCACTGGCCGTGCGCACACCGCGGCTGGCGTATAAGCGACGCAGCAGCGGCGGCAAGTCTGCGGCCAGTTCTGCTGCGTCATCCACCTCACGGCGGCGAAGTTGTATCTGAGCTTTCACGCGAATTATTTACCGCCGGTCGCTTTTTGATGTTGATCGAGGAAGGCTTTCATTTCCGCCGGAGCCTGATACCCCGGAACGAGGTAGCCGTCATTCAGCACGATGGCTGGCGTGCCGTTGACGCCAAACTGCACGCCCAGCGCGTAGTGATTGGCGATGTCGATATCACAGCTGGCGGGTTTCACCTCTTTACCTTCCATCGCATTATCGAAGGCTTTTTTAGGATCTTTTGCACACCAGATAGCTTTCATCTGATTTTCAACTTCGCTCGGCACACCCTGACGCGGGAAGGCAAGGTAACGCACGGTGATGCCGAGCGCGTTGTAGTCTGCCATTTCGCTGTGCAGTTTCTGGCAGTAGCCACATGTGATGTCGGTGAACACGGTAATGACATGTTTTTCCTGCGGCGCTTTGTAGACAATCATCTCTTTTTCCAGCGCGTTCAGATGCGGTAACAGCATCTTCGTGGTGACGTTCACTGGCTGCGCGCCGCTGACATCGTACATCGGGCCCTGGATGATATGTTTGCCATCTTCGGTCACATACAGCACGCCGCTGTTGGTCAATACGGCTTTCATTCCGGCAACAGGTGCGGGCAGCACTTCGCCACTCTGTACACCCAGTTTTGCCAGCGACTGTTTGATAGCCGCATCATCGGCATGCGCCGCGCCGGTAAACGCTGCCAGCAGGGTGAACATCACTAAACCTTTTTTCATAACACATCCTTAGATTGTCAGCATTCACGCCCGCGGGTGATGCTGTTGATGAAGCTTGCGCAGCCGCTCGGTAGCGACATGCGTATAAATTTGCGTGGTCGATAAATCCTGGTGGCCTAAAAGCATTTGCACCACGCGCAGATCCGCGCCGTGGTTCAGCAGATGAGTGGCAAACGCATGGCGCAAAACGTGGGGCGAGAGCTTTTCACTGTCGATGCCCGCAAGCGCCGCATAGTGCTTGATGCGATGCCAGAAAGTCTGGCGCGTCATCTGCTGCGCGCGCTGGCTGGGAAACAGCACATCAATTGAGACACCGTTTAGCAGCCAGGGGCGACCATGCTCCAGATAGTTTTCGACCCAGTACACCGCCTCTTCGCCCAGCGGCACCAGGCGTTCTTTATTGCCTTTACCAATCACTCGCACCACGCCCTGGCGCAGGCTGATATCACTCATCGTCAGGCCAACCAGTTCCGAGACGCGAAGGCCGGTGGCATACAACACCTCAAGCATCGCTTTATCGCGTAACTCCAGCGGTTGGTCAACCACCGGCGCCTGCAAAAGCCTGCCTACCTGCGTTTCACTCAAGTCTTTCGGTAAACGTTGCGGCAATTTAGGTGATGCGAGTAAAGCGCTGGGATCGTCGCTGCGTATTTTTTCCCGATAAAGGTACTGAAAAAAACGCCGCACGGCGCTCAGCAAGCGCGCCGAGCTGGTAGCCTTATAACCACCGCTCACCCTTTCAGCTAACAGCGCTTGTAAATCATCGCTTTGCGCTTTTTCAAGACTGCTGGCGTGGTGGTGCAGCCACTCCACTACGCTTTTCAAATCGCGGCGGTAAGCGTTTAGCGTATTTTCCGCCAGGTTGTTCTCAAGCCAGAGAGCATCGAGAAACTGTTCGATACGTGCGAGATCCTGTTCCATCCAGCGTCTCCTTTACTCAAACGCTGCATTATGCCTGATTGATGTACGATTCTGGTACACTGCGTGAAAAGACACATCAAGAATCGAGAAGTTTACGTTATGAATATCGGTCTGTTTTACGGTTCCAGCACCTGCTACACCGAAATGGCGGCAGAAAAAATTCGCGATATTATCGGCCCGGAACTGGTGACGCTGCACAACCTGAAAGACGATGCTCCCGCCCTGATGGAACAGTACGATGCGCTTATTCTGGGCATTCCAACCTGGGATTTCGGCGAGCTGCAGGAAGATTGGGAAGCGATTTGGGATCAGCTTGATAACCTCAATCTCGACGGAAAAATCATTGCGTTGTACGGCATGGGCGATCAGCTCGGTTACGGCGAATGGTTCCTCGACGCACTCGGCATGCTCCATGACAAACTGGCCCCCAAAGGCGCGACATTCATCGGTTACTGGCCGACAGAAGGCTATGAGTTTACCAGTAACAAACCCGTCATTGCCGATGGGCAGCTCTTTGTCGGGCTGGCGCTGGATGAAACCAATCAGTACGATTTAAGCGATGAACGTATTCAAGGCTGGTGCGAGCAAATACTCACGGAAATGGCGGAACGGCTCGGCTGAGCCATCACCCGCCTTAATGCAGCCCCTGCGCCGGATTTTGGGTGATCATCCGGCGTAGATCGCGCCACTCCTGCGAATCCATACTGTCTGCCGCCAGCCATAAATGCTGGCGCCGCCCATCTTCCGCACGGCGTAAACGCAACATCATGCCGCCGCGGATCATCCAGGGCGTACCGACAATATCCCACTCCACACCTTGCCAGCGCAGGCGGGAATCCATCAGCAATTTGATCTCGCCGTGGCAGGCGTTGATCCGCCGCTGGCTGCGCACGCAGTCGAAAACCACCAGCGACAGCAGCAAAAGCCACAGCGGCGTATAGCTCAACGGCCAGGGCATGAAAAGAATGAACGCCGCCACCAATCCGTGCAGTAATAACGAAATCCATTGTGCGCGCCATGAGACGCGTAAATCAGATTGCCACAGGACCACGATCCCGATTCCGTGTCTGAATTAACTGCACCATTCGCTGCAACTCCGCGTCCTGGGGTTTGCCATGATTCATCAACCAGTTGAATAAATCCGGATCATCACTCTCCAGCAGACGCACAAACAGGTGCTTGTCATGGTCGCTGAGCGAGTCGTACTCGTGTTCGAAAAAAGGCATGATGGAGATATCGAGTTCGCGCATTCCGCGGCGACAGGCCCAATGGATACGGGCTTTATTATTAATATCCATGTTCTTCTCCCTTCATAGGCATGAGGGCCTATTGTAACGTGTTTTTAATATTCCTTTTGCGGAATATTTCGCTTCCCGGACCAGCTTCCAGAATAAATCGCATCGTCTGCAAAATTATCACTGTGCTGCGTAGCGTCTCGCAATGCTCGCACAATGGCACAAATCGCATGCTTTATCGCTTGCATTGAACAATGGCTCTTTTACCATTAAGTACCAATACAGCGTTAAGCTAATCAGGACATTATTATGGCTTTTACTCCATTTCCTCCGCGTCAGCCGACCGCATCCGCCCGTCTGCCGCTGACGCTTATGACGCTCGATGACTGGGCGCTGGCAACCATTACCGGTGCGGATAGCGAGAAATACCTGCAAGGCCAGGTTACCGCTGACGTGTCGAAGATGGCGGCGGATCAGCATCTGCTGGCGGCGCATTGCGATTCTAAAGGCAAAATGTGGAGCAATATGCGGTTGTTTCACTATCAGGAAGGGTTTGCCTGGATTTTACGCCGCAGCGTGCGTGAATCACAGCTTCGCGAACTGAAAAAATACGCCGTATTTTCAAAAGTCACTATCGCCGCAGATGACGAACATGTGCTGCTGGGCGTTGCTGGTTTTCAGGCTCGCGCCGCGCTGGCTAATCTCTTCACAACGCTGCCGGATAGCGAAAAGCAGGTTGTACAAGACGGTGAAACAACCATTCTGTGGTTTGAACATCCGGGCGAACGGTTCCTGCTGGTTACCGATGTCGCAACAGCAGAACAGGTGACGGATAAACTGCGCGGTGAAGCACAGCTTAATAACAGCCAACAGTGGCTGGCGCTGAATATCGAAGCCGGGTTACCCGTAATTGACGAGCCAAACAGCGCACAGTTTATTCCGCAGGCGACCAACCTGCAGGCGCTGGGTGGCATCAGCTTCAAAAAAGGGTGCTACACCGGGCAGGAGATGGTTGCTCGCGCGAAATTCCGCGGAGCCAACAAACGTGCGCTGTGGTACCTGGCAGGCGCTGCCAGCCGCACGCCGGAAGCGGGTGAAGATCTTGAGTTAAAAATGGGTGAAAACTGGCGTCGAACCGGTACGGTGCTGGCATCGACTCAGTTGGATGACGGCCGCGTACTGGTTCAGGTCGTGATGAATAATGACATGGAACCAGACAGCGTGTTCCGCGTACGCGACGACGCCAATACGTTAAGCATTGAGCCGCTGCCCTACTCGCTGGAAGAAGAATAATCCGCGTTAAAACATCCGCGCATGCTACAGCCGGGCCGGCACAAGCCGCCCGGCGCTACCGTTTAAACTTGTCCGACGTACAAATAGATTGCCAGGAAGTGACACACACTGCCGCCCAGCACAAAGCCGTGCCAGATCGCGTGATTGTAGGGGATACGTTTACAGACGTAGAAAATGACGCCCAGCGAGTACACCAGCCCGCCGACAGCCAACAGCGTCACGCCGCCCACCGATAACCGCGTCGCAAGCTGATAAATCACAATCAACGACAGCCAGCCCATCGTCAGGTATGTCACCAGCGACAGCACTTTGAACCGGTGCGCAATGGTGAGCTTAAACAGGATCCCCAGTAAGGCCAGGCCCCAGATAACAATCATCAGCCCACGCGCCAGCGGTGAATCCAGCCCGACCAATAAAAAAGGCGTATAGGTTCCGGCAATCAACAGATAAATGGCGCAGTGGTCAAATTTCTTTAACCATACTTTTGCGCGCTGATGGGGGATCGCATGGTACAGCGTGGAGGCCAGAAACAGCAGGATCATGCTGCCGCCATAAAGTGCGTAGCTGGTAATCGCCGTCATGCTGGCGTTGCTGTCTATCGCCTGTACCAGCAGCAGTACCAGGCCGACAATACCGAACAGCAGTCCGATACCGTGACTGATGCTGTTGGCAATTTCCTCTGCCAGTGTGTATCCCTGCGCGATTAAAGGTTTCTTAACCATGGTAACTCCGGGAAAACTCAAAAAAACGTCGCAACACTAGAGTAACTGAGAATGATTCCAGTGCACACCTGTACGCTAAAATAAATATCGTTGATGAATGTTTCATGACGCGGGCAGCCCTCCATGAATGCGAAAGTCAGGGAAACGGTGCCGGAGTTATGGCAGCATGTGAGCACGCAAAAAGCCTGCCGGGTTGCATTGGGCTACGTTTACAGCAAGCAAAGGATATCGCCGTGACAATGTTTACTCACTCCACCATCGCCAGCCTGAATACTCTGGAGATGCTGGTTTACAACTTTGTCATCAAAAATCGCGACAAAGTGATGTACATGACCATTCGTGAACTGGCCGATGCAGCGGGCGTCTCCACCACGACCGTGTTGCGCTTTTGCCGCAAGCTCAACTGCGAAGGCTACTCTGAATTTCGCGTACGTTTTAAATTATATTTAGAGCAAAATGAGCCGCCACAAGCGAATTTTGGCGCCAGCGAAGTGATCAGCTTTTTTAAAAGCGTCAACAATGATGAGTTTGATAAATTATTAGATAACACCGTTGAGATTATATTATCTTCCGAGCGTATTATATTTGTCGGCGCAGGCACATCTGGCGCGCTGGCGAAATATGGCGCAAGATTCTTCTCAAATATCGGTAAATTCAGTAACCATATCGACGACCCTTATTTCCCGGTCACCAATGATATGGCGAAAAACGCGCTGGCAATTGTCCTGTCAGTTTCTGGTGAGACGGAAGAGATCCTGCGCTTTGCCAGTCAGTTCAGCCTGCACCACTGCAAGGTGCTGTCGATCACCAGCCACGAACACTCCCGACTGGCAAAACTGGCGGACTTTAATATCTCCTGGCATGTGCCGCAAATGCGCATTAGCGGCGGCTACGATATCACCACGCAAATCCCTGTTATTTATATTCTCGAGTCGCTGGGACGTAAACTGGCGAAGAAAATAGCATAAAAAAACAGTATGTTTTTTCGGTGTAACAAATTACCCCAGCGGCAATTTGTTATATCGTGACATTTAATTCGCCTTTGTTAGACTCGTTATCAGCCAATATAACGGGAATAGCAACAATGAAAAAATTGACCTTACCGAAAGACTTTTTATGGGGCGGCGCGGTTGCCGCGCACCAGGTTGAAGGCGGCTGGAATAAAGGCGGCAAAGGCCCGAGCATTTGCGATGTTCTGACAGGCGGCGCGCACGGTGTTCCACGTGAAATCACGCAGGAAGTCGTCGCGGGCAAATATTACCCGAACCACGAAGCCGTTGATTTTTATGGTCACTATAAAGAAGACATCAAGCTGTTTGCCGAAATGGGCTTCAAATGTTTTCGCACCTCCATCGCCTGGACCCGCATCTTCCCGCTGGGCAATGAGCAACAGCCGAATGAAGAAGGGCTCAAGTTTTACGACGACATGTTTGATGAGCTGCTGAAATACAACATCGAGCCGGTTATCACGCTGTCCCACTTCGAAATGCCGCTGCATCTGGTCCAGCAATACGGCGGCTGGACCAACCGTAAAGTGGTCGATTTCTTTGTACGCTTCGCCGAAGTGGTTTTCGAGCGCTATAAGAGCAAGGTCAAATACTGGATGACCTTCAACGAAATCAACAACCAGCGCAACTGGCGCGCGCCGCTGTTTGGCTACTGCTGTTCCGGCGTGGTCTACACCGAACATGAAAACCCGGAAGAGACCATGTACCAGGTGCTGCACCACCAGTTCGTGGCCAGCGCCATGGCGGTCAAAATCGGCCATCGTATTAACCCGGAAATGAAAATTGGCTGCATGCTGGCGATGGTGCCGCTGTATCCCTTCTCCTGTAAGCCGGACGATGTGATGTACGCGCAGGAGTCAATGCGTGAGCGTTATGTCTTTACCGACGTGCAACTGCGCGGCTACTACCCTTCTTATGTGCTGAACGAATGGGAACGCCGTGGTTTTACCATCAACATGGAAGCCGGTGACGAGGCGATTTTGCGCGAAGGGTGCTGCGATTACCTCGGTTTCAGCTACTACATGACTAACGCGGTGAAAGCGGAAGGCGGCGCTGGCGATGCGCTCTCCGGTTTCCAGGGCAGCGTCCCGAACCCGCATGTTAAAGCGTCTGACTGGGGTTGGCAGATTGATCCGGTTGGCCTGCGCTATGCGTTGTGCGAGCTGTATGAACGCTACCAGAAACCGCTGTTTATCGTCGAGAATGGCTTCGGCGCGTACGACAACGTCGAAGCTGACGGCAGCATCAACGACGATTACCGCATTGATTACCTGCGGGCACACGTTAAAGAGATGGTCAAAGCGGTGACCCACGATGGCGTGGATCTGATGGGTTATACCCCGTGGGGCTGTATCGACTGCGTCTCTTTTACCACTGGCCAGTACAGCAAACGCTACGGCTTTATCTACGTGAACAAGCACGATGACGGCACTGGCGATATGTCGCGTTCCCGTAAAAAGAGCTTTAACTGGTATAAAGAAGTGATTGCCAGCAACGGCGAAAATCTTTGACGTTGTTAACTCCTCTCTCTGGCGGGAGAGGAGTGCTTATCTGCCACCGGCTAAATCCAGAAAACTGCCGGTAACATACGACGCTTTGTCACTTAACAGCCAGACAATTCCCTGCGCCACTTCTTCCGGTTGCCCACCGCGCCGCATCGGGATCGCGCTGCTCACCCGGTCCACACGCCCTGGCTCACCGCCGCTGGCATGCATCTCTGTATAGATAAACCCCGGACGCACGCCATTCACGCGGATACCATTAGCCGCAACTTCCAGTGCCAGCCCGGTCGTTAGCGTATCGACCGCGCCTTTGGAGGCCGCATAATCCACATATTCACCGGGCGAACCGAGGCGCGCCGCAGCCGAAGAAACATTAACAATCGCGCCGCCGTGCCCGCCATGTTGAGTGGACATCCGTTTGACCGCTTCGCGACAGCACAGGAAGTAGCCCGTCACGTTGGTCGCCAGCACGCGATTAATACGCTCTGCGCTCAGTTGCTCCACCCGGCTTTGCTGAAACAGGATCCCGGCGTTATTGACCAACGCGGTAAGCGGTTCCGGTTTTTCATCTATACACGCGAACATGGCCTGTACCTGCGCTTCATCGCTGATATCGGCCTGCACCGCGAACGCATGACCACCCTGTGCGATGATTTCCACCACCACGCCGTCGGCAGCGGGCTTGTTGCTGTGGTAATTAACCGCAACGGTGTAGCCTTCCTGCGCCAGCAGCAGCGCGGTTGCGCGGCCAATGCCCCGACTGCCGCCGGTGACTAATGCAATCGCCATCTGTGTCTCCTGAAAAGTAAAAGGGCGCCGAAGCGCCCTTAAAAGATAGCCGAATCAGCGTATTACTGATATTCGCTCATCGGTACGCAGGAACAGAACAGATTACGATCGCCGTACACATCGTCCAGACGCTTCACGGTCGGCCAGTATTTGTTGGCAAAACCAGCCGGGAACACCGCCAGTTCGCGGGTGTAACCGTGGTTCCATTCAGCCACCAGCTCATTCTGTGTATGCGGAGCGTTAACCAGCGGGTTATCTTCCAGCGTCCACTCGCCCTGTTTCACACGTTCGATTTCCGCGCGAATCGCCAGCATGGCATCGATAAAGCGATCCAGTTCGACTTTGCTTTCTGATTCAGTCGGTTCCACCATCAGCGTACCGGCAACCGGAAAGGACATGGTCGGCGCATGGAAACCGTAATCGATCAGACGTTTAGCGATATCCAGCTCGCTGATGCCGGTCTCTTCTTTCAGCGGGCGAATGTCGAGAATACATTCGTGCGCGACGCGACCATCACGTCCGGTATACAGCACCGGGAAAGCCTCTTTCAGACGGCTGGCGATGTAGTTGGCATTAAGGATCGCCACCTGGCTCGCTTGTTTCAGCCCTTCCGCGCCCATCATGCGGATATACATCCAGCTGATTGGCAGAATCGACGCGCTGCCAAACGGTGCCGCAGAGACCGCGCCCTGGCGGGTGAGCATCCCTTCAATCTGCACCACGCTGTGACCCGGTACAAACGGTGCCAGATGCGCTTTCACGCCAATCGGCCCCATGCCCGGACCGCCGCCGCCGTGCGGAATGCAGAAGGTTTTATGCAGGTTGAGGTGCGACACATCCGCGCCGATAAAGCCCGGCGACGTGATGCCCACCTGAGCGTTCATGTTCGCGCCATCCAGGTAAACCTGGCCGCCAAACTGATGCACCACTTCGCATACTTCGCGGATCGTCTCTTCATACACACCGTGGGTGGACGGGTACGTCACCATGATGCAGGAGAGGTTGTCGCCCGCCTGCTCTGCTTTCGCACGCAGATCGGCCAGATCGATGTTGCCGTTTTTATCACAAGCAACCACCACAACCTGCATCCCCGCCATCTGCGCCGATGCCGGGTTGGTGCCGTGCGCAGAGCTTGGGATCAGGCAGATATCGCGGTGACCTTCATTGCGGCTTTCATGGTAGTGACGAATCGCCAGCAGGCCTGCGTATTCGCCCTGCGCGCCGGAGTTTGGCTGCATGCAAAGCGCATCATACCCTGTCAGTTTTACCAGCCAGTCGGAGAGCTGGGCGATCATCTGGTGATAACCTTCTGCCTGTTCCGGCGGACAGAACGGGTGCAGTTCGGCAAATTCCGGCCAGGTGATCGGGATCATTTCCGCCGCCGCGTTCAGTTTCATGGTGCAGGACCCCAGCGGGATCATCGCCTGGTTCAGCGCCAGATCTTTACGCTCCAGCGAGTGCATGTAACGCATCATCTCGGTTTCGCTGTGATAGCGATTAAATACCGGATGTGTCAGGAAAGCGTCTTCGCGCAGCATGCTCTGCGGGATAGAACGGCTGTCGAGCGCGACCTCTTTGTCCAGTGCGTCAATATCGAGGCCGTGTTTATCACCCAGCAGCACATTAAACAGCACCTGCACATCTTCACGCGTGGTGGTTTCATCCAGCGTGATGCCAACGGCGTTGAGAATGTCGCTACGCAGGTTGATCTCCTGCGCTTCGGCGCGGGCCAGCACGGCGGCTTTGTCCGCGACATCAACACACAGGGTGTCGAAGTAGTGCGCGTGGCGCAGTTTCAGGCCGCCACGCTGCAAACCGGCAGCAAGAATATCGGTCAGGCGATGAATACGTCCGGCAATGCGTTTCAGCCCGGCCGGGCCGTGGAACACCGCGTACAAGCTGGCAATGTTGGCCAGCAGAACCTGCGAGGTACAGATGTTGGAGTTAGCTTTCTCGCGGCGAATATGCTGCTCGCGCGTCTGCATCGCCATGCGCAGCGCGGTGTTACCGGCGGCATCTTTCGACACGCCGATAATGCGGCCTGGCATGGAGCGTTTGAATTCATCTTTTGCGGCAAAGAATGCCGCGTGCGGGCCACCGTAGCCCATCGGCACGCCAAAGCGCTGCGCGGAGCCGAACACAATGTCGGCGCCCTGTTTGCCCGGCGCAGTCAGTTGCACCAGCGCCAGCAAATCAGCGGCGACACTAACCACAATTTTGCGGGATTTCAGCTCATTAATCAGCGCGCTGTAATCATGCACTTCACCCGTGGTGCCGACCTGCTGGAGCAGTACGCCGAACACATCCTGGTGATCAAGAACTTTGGCCGCGTCATCAACAATCACATCAAAACCGAAGGTTTCGGCACGAGTGCGCACGACGTCCAGCGTTTGCGGATGCACATCGGCGGCGACGAAGAAGCGGTTGGCACCTTTCAGTTTGCTGACGCGCTTCGCCATGGCCATTGCTTCAGCCGCCGCAGTGGCTTCATCCAGCAGCGACGCGGAAGCGATATCCAGCCCGGTGAGATCGAGCGTAACCTGCTGGAAGTTGAGCAGCGCTTCAAGGCGACCCTGCGACACTTCTGGCTGATACGGGGTGTAAGCGGTGTACCAGCCCGGATTTTCCAGCATGTTGCGCAGAATAACTGGCGGCAGCTGCACGGCGGTGTAGCCCATGCCAATGTAAGACTTAAAGCGCTTGTTGCGGCTGGCAATCGCTTTCAGCTCGGCCAGGGCCGCGAACTCAGTGGTCGATTCCCCAACCTGCGGCGGTGTTGCAAGCTGGATGTCTTTTGGCACGATCTGGCCAATCAGTGCGTTTAACGAATCCGCGCCAACTGTGTTCAGCATCTCCTGCTGTTGCTGAGCATCCGGCCCGATGTGACGTCCAATGAAAGCGCCACGGTTTTCAAGCTGGCTTAAAGTCTGTGTCATGAGCGATGGTTCCTGAAACGTGCAGTGAATCGATGTAGAAATTACCTGAATACGCTAAGCCCTTCGCGTGGCAGGAAGGCGGCGACGCAGCATATCCCCAGGCGCAGACATCAGTAAGCGACTGGGGTGAATGAGGAAGCCAGCATGTTTGCCACGCGAAGGATGAGGCGTATTTACTCGTCTTCGAGCAGTGCGGCGTAGGCTGTTGCGTCCAGCAGGGCGGCAATTTCTGCTTCGTCGCTGGCTTTAATTTTGAAGATCCAGCCTTCGCCATACGGCTCGCTGTTGACCAGCTCTGGTGAATCCGCCAGTTGATCGTTGACTGCCACGATCTCACCGCTGATTGGCGCGTAGATATCAGAAGCCGCTTTTACCGATTCGGCAACAGCGCAATCATCGCCCGCGCTAACGGTCGTGCCCGCTTCCGGCAGATCGACAAACACCATATCGCCCAACAGTTCCTGTGCGTGTTCGGTGATGCCAACGGTGTAGGTGCCGTCCGCTTCTTTGCGCAGCCACTCGTGTTCTTTGCTGTATTTCAGTTCGCCTGGTACGTTGCTCATTTCATTCTCTCCAGATAAAAAGGTTACGCGACAGCTTTGCCAGCGCGTACAAAAACAGGTTTAGTGACTTTGACCGGCATTTCACGGTTGCGGATCTGTACAACGGCATTTTCGCCGATCCCCGCCGGAACACGCGCCAGTGCAATACTGTAGCCGAGCGTAGGCGAGAACGTACCACTGGTGATCACGCCTTTTTGCACATTGCCATGCGCATCGGTGAAGTGCACCGGCAGCTCATTACGCAAAACGCCTTTTTCCGTCATCACCAGGCCAACCAGCTGTTCAGTGCCTTTTTCACGCTGCAGTTCCAGCGCGTCGCGGCCAATAAAGTCTCGCTCCTGCGGCTCCCAGGCAATCGTCCAGCCCATGTTGGCGGCCAGCGGAGAGATACCTTCATCCATCTCCTGACCGTACAGGTTCATACCCGCTTCCAGACGCAGCGTGTCGCGCGCGCCCAGGCCGCAAGGTTTCACGCCTGCATTAACCAGCGCCTGCCAGAAGCTGGGCGCTTTTTCGTTAGGCAGCGCAATTTCATACCCTGCTTCACCGGTATAACCGGTGGTCGCAATGAACAGATCACCGGCTTCAACGCCAAAGAACGGTTTCATACCTTCAACGGCGCGGCTCTGCTCGTCAGTAAACAGGCTGGCGGCTTTCGCCTGCGCGTTCGGGCCTTGTACCGCGATCAACGACAAATCATCACGGACGGTGATGTCGATGGCATAAGGTTCAGCGTGTTGGGAAATCCAGGAGAGGTCTTTTTCGCGGGTGGCGGAGTTTACAACGAGGCGGAAAAAATCTTCGGTAAAGTAATAGACGATTAAGTCATCAATCACGCCGCCCGAAGCATTTAGCATACCGGTATAGAGCGCTTTACCGGGCTTGGTGAGTTTAGCGACGTCGTTTGCCAGCAAATAACGCAGAAACTCCCGGGTACGGCTGCCTTTGAGATCGACGATGGTCATGTGCGACACATCAAACATTCCGGCATCGGTGCGCACCGCGTGGTGCTCGTCAATTTGCGAGCCGTAATGCAGCGGCATCATCCAGCCATGGAAGTCCACCATGCGGGCGCCGTTTAGCGTGTGTTGTTCGTATAAAGGGGTCTGCTGAGCCATCTTTTCCTCGTCGAATAAGCTGAGCCATCACGTTTTTCGGCGGCGTGATTTGCGCCAAAACAACTGGTGCCGACACCGTTTTACGGCGTCGACGCAAACGTTCTCTTTGGCCTGAACTTATCACCGAAAGCAGTGCTTAACCATAAAGAAAAATGGTCCATCACATTAGCTTATGACCCGTCACGCACAAAATGCCATCAGAGCATTATTCTGGTGAATAACGATTCACCCTTCATAAAAAATCATTATCAACGACAAACCAGAAAAGAGTGCAGCATTTCACTCTGCAAAAGAGTGAATTTTCCCGAAAAGAAAAAAACGCGACATGAGAAAATCTAATCCGAAAAATGCGGTGAAATTAGAATATTTCAAATGAGGAGGAGGCATCCCTTCCCGGAGCCGGGAAGGGAAAGTGTGACGCAGTTAACGTAACCACTCAGGCAGATCGTTAAGACCCATCGCCTGGCGTAACAATCGCGTTTTCACACCGGGAAGGGTATCTGCCAGTTTCAGGCCGATATCACGCAGCAGTTTCTTAGCCGGGTTTGCACCTGAGAAGAGTTCGCGAAAGCCCTGCATCCCGGCCAGCATCAGCGCCGCGCTGTGTTTACGGCTGCGCTCATAGCGGCGCAAATAGAGATGTTGACCAATGTCTTTACCTTCGCGGCTCAGACGCTTCAGTTCAGTGATCAACTCAGCGACATCCATAAACCCGAGATTCACACCCTGCCCCGCCAGCGGGTGAATGGTATGCGCAGCATCGCCAACCAGTGCCAGGCGGTGCCCGGCAAACTGGCGTGCATAACGTCCGGTGAGCGGATAGACCTGACGTTCGCTCTCAACACGGCACAGTCCAAGGCGATTATCGAACGCCACACACAGCGCCTGGTTGAATGCTTCATCGCTCGCCTGCTGCATAGCTTTCGCCTGCTCAGGCGGCAGCGACCAGACAATTGAGCACAAATGCGGATCGTTAAGCGGCAAAAACGCGAGAATGCCGTCGGCGTGAAACACCTGGCGCGCTACCGCCTGATGCGGCTCATCGGTGCGAATGGTCGCCACGAGCGCATGATGATGGTAATCCCAGAACGTCAACGGAATATCGGCCTTGTTGCGCAGCCAGGAGTTCGCGCCATCTGCGCCAACCACCAGCCGTGCAGTAAGCATGGTGCCATCTTTTAAGGTCAGAAACGCGTCGTTTTCGCCCCACGCCACCTGCTGCAACTCAGCCGGAGCCATCAGGGTGACATCCTTGCATTGGCGGGCTTTATCCCACAGCGCCTGGTGGATCACCGCGTTTTCGATAATGTAACCAAGATGGCTGTAGCCCATGCTCTGATCGTCAAACTCTATGCGGCCAAAACTGTCTTTGTCCCACACTTCCATGCCGTGATAGCGCCCGGCACGTTGGGCAATAATGTTTGACCAGACGCCAAGGTGCGTCAGTAACTTTTCGCTGGCAGCATTGATCGCTGACACGCGCAGCGCCGGAGGCGCATCTTCCGCCAGCGGTGTCGGTTCATTCTGCTCCAGCACCGCCACGCGCAACCCACTGCCCTGTAAACCACAGGCCAGCGCCAGCCCGACCATACCGCCGCCGACAATCGCAACATCAACACTCTGCACTCTTCGCTCCTTTTGTCTTTAACGGGCAACCCAACCGAGGGTACGCTGCGCCAGCGCATCGCGCGCCGGAGTAAATAATTCCATCGCCATCAGCCCAGCATTCCGCCCAACGACCAATGGCATCCAGTGATTGGCAAACAGATGCACCAGCCCATCGGTGACGCCGATAGTGGCTTTTTTGTCCGCATGGCGGCGATCGCGATAGCCCGTCAACACGGGATAGTAGCCAACATCTCGCTGCGCCGCCCACGCCTCAGCCAGCGTTTCCGCCAGCGTCATCACATCGCGCATGCCGAGGTTAAAACCCTGTCCGGCGATAGGATGCAGCGTTTGCGCGGCATTGCCGACCAGCACCGCGCGGTGCGAGACAGGCGAAGAGGCCGCGGTCAGCGTCAGCGGGTAAACGCTGCGTTTGCCCACGTGCAGGATGCGCCCAAGCCGCCAGCCAAAGGCTTTTTGTAACTCGTGGCAGAAACGTTCGTCAGACCAGGCGGCAATCTGCTGCTGTTTTTCCAGCGGATGACACCACACCAGCGAACAGCGACCTTGTGACATCGGCAACATTGCCAGCGGGCCATGTTGGGTAAAACGCTCAAACGCCCGCCCCTGATGCGCCACAGAGGTGGTGACGTTGGCGATGACCGCCGCCTGGTGATAAGGCGCTTGCTGCCAGTCCACACCCAGTTGCTCACCAATGCGTGAACGGGAGCCGTCTGCCGCTACCAATAACTGACCAGTAATCGATTCCCCCCTTTCCAGCGTTACGCTCACCTGCCCTTCATCACGGGCAACCGCGCTGACTTTCGCCGGGCAATGCAGTGTCACGCCGGGCGCGTTTTGCAGTAGCGTGAACAGCCGCTGCCCAACGTCGTGCAGTTCGACAACGTAGCCAAGCGCATCGATGTGGTAATCCTGTGCATCCAGCGTGACAAAGCCTGCATGGCCGCGATCGCTGACATGAACCGTTGAAATTGGCGTTGCGCAGGAAGCGATGGCTTGCCAGATGCCGATACGCGCCAGCTGCTGGCACGTGCCTGCCGCTAACGCAATGGCGCGGGCGTCAAACCCCGGATGCGCGGATGCACCGGGAACACTGGCTTCTACCAGATGAACAGGTAATTTGCCGTGAGTAAGATGAGAAATCGCCAGCGCAAGCGTTGCGCCAGCCATGCCACCGCCAACGATAATCACACTCATGAACGTGATGCCGCCATCAGCGCTTCAATCTCGTCCGCGGTTTTCACGACGCTGGCGGTCAGATTTTCGTTGCCGTCTTCAGTGATGACGATGTCATCTTCAATACGAATACCAATACCGCGATACTGCTCCGGCACATCGGCATCCGGCGCGATGTAAAGACCTGGCTCAACCGTCAGCACCATGCCTGGTGCCAGCTCACGCGAGCGATCTTTGCCATAGACACCGACATCGTGCACATCCAACCCGAGCCAGTGGCTTAAGCCGTGCATAAAAAACGGGCGGTGGGCGTTTTTTTCCACCAGTTCATCGACTTCACCTTTCAGGATGCCGAGCTTCACCAGCCCGGTAATCATGATGCGCACCACTTCGCTGGTCACTTCCTGAATAGACGTGCCTGGGCGGAAAAGCGCAAGGGCTCGTTCCAGCGAGGCCAGCACGATATCGTAGATGTCGCGCTGCGCCGGGCTGAATTTGCCGTTTACCGGGAAGGTACGGGTGATATCACCGGCATATCCTTTGTATTCACAACCGGCATCAATCAACACCAGATCGCCGTCACGCATCTGGCTCTCATTTTCCGTGTAGTGCAGAATGCAGCCGTTGACGCCGGAACCCACAATGGTGTTATAGGAGGGAAAACGCGCGCCGTGGCGGTTAAACTCGTGCTGAATCTCACCTTCAAGCTGATATTCAAACATCCCCGGACGGCAAACCTGCATCGCACGGGTATGCGCCAGCGCGGAGATCTCCCCGGCGCGACGCATCACGTCTATCTCTTCGGCAGATTTAAACAGGCGCATTTCATGCACCATTGGTCGCCAGTCGGTTAACGTTGGCGGCGCAAGCAGATTCTGACGCGAACCTTTGCGCAACTTATCCAGCGCAGTGAACACAATGGTGTCGGCATAGTCGAATTCACCCTGCGCGTGGTACACGGCATCAAGACCGTTAAGCAATTGATAAAGATGTTCGTTGATTTCCGGGAAAGCCAGTGCGCGATCGACGCCCAGCTTTTCCGGCGCGGCTTCCTGACCCAGGCGACGACCAAACCAGATCTCGGCGGTTTTGTCGCGCACGCGGTTGAACAGCACGCTGTGGTTGTGGGTGTCATCACTTTTGATCAGCACCAGCACCGCTTCCGGCTCGTTAAAACCGGTGAAATACCAGAAATCGCTGTGCTGGCGGTACGGGTATTCACTGTCTGCGCTGCGAGTGGCTTCCGGTGCGGCGAAAATTAGCGCTGCGCTGCCCGGAACCATCTGCGCCAGTAATGCCTGGCGGCGACGGAGAAATTCAAGCTGTGTCATGACACCGACTCCCTACAAGGTGAATTAATGTAACGTGGGCTTACGCACTTCCGGTGCGGTAGGCTGCGGGCGCGTGAACGTGTCGTGGCACAGTAGCGCCGCGACACGGACGTACTCGACGATCTCTTCGAGCGACATTTCCAGCTCTTCCTGATCTTCGTCTTCGTCATAACCCAGCTGCGCAATATTGCGCAGATCGTCAATCGCTTCGCCGGTTTCACCCGTCACTTTATCGAGTTTCGGCTGGGTGACGCCCAGCCCCAGCAGAAAATGGTTCACCCAGCCCGCCAGCGCGTCGGCGCGGTCGAAAACGCTAACGTCGTCGCCATCCGGCAGATAGAGCTGGAACAAGAAACCGTCATCTTCCAGCGAGTCGCTGGTGGCTGAATGCATGCTGCGCAGCGCTTGCGCCAGCTCGTGACCGAATGCCAGACCGTCGTTGGTTAAATCATGCAGCAACGGCTGCCAGGAACTATCGTTGTTACCGCCGCAGAGGATCCCCGCGATAAGCCCGTGCATTTCAGCAGGAAGTAATCCCACGCCCTGTTGGTTGAGTAGCTGGGCTACATCGTTGTAACCAGGTATTTCGTTCTGTATAGACATGCGCATTCGTCGTCGTTGGGGGGAATATTCATGATATGCTACCACTTTGGCCCCTGGTGATATACCCGTGATGCTTCACGTTCCATGCGTTTGCATGCACACCGAATCATTAAGGTATAGACGCAAAAAGCTTGAAAGCGCGCGCCAGGGTAGCTTATAGTGTCGCCCCTTCGCAGCCCAGGGCTCGGATGCGAAGGCAGAGCGCAGTCAAACAGCAGGAAGGTGGCATGTCTGCACAACCCGTCGATATCCAAATTTTTGGCCGTTCACTGCGAGTGAATTGCCCGCCTGAACAGAGAGATGCTCTGAATCAGGCCGCGGAGGATCTGAATCAGCGGTTGCAAGATCTGAAGGTTCGCACTAGAGTCACAAATACTGAGCAGTTGGTGTTTATCGCCGCGTTGAACATTAGTTACGAGCTGACTCAGGAAAAAGCAAAGACCCGCGAATACGCCGCCAGCATGGAACAGCGTATTCGGATGTTACAGCAGACCATCGAACAGGCATTGCTTGATCAAGGTCGCATAACAGAAAGACCGGGACCAAAGTTTGAATAACGCTTCAGGGTCATCTGTGTTAGAGTGATCGTGAAGCCAAAAAATATCTCTGAGATGTTTGCAAGCGGGCCAGTCCCCTGAGCCGATATTTCATACCACAAGAATGTGGCGATCCATGGTTGGTGAGCATGCTCGGTCCGTCCGAGAAGCCTTAAAGCTATGACGACGCATTCACCTTGAACCAAGGGTTCAAGGGTTACAGCCAGCGGCGGCATCTCGGAGATTCCCTTCTTTTTTACAACCATCATGACGCAACTTCCTGATTTTCCTTCGTCACGACAAGAAATCCGCAAAGTTATTCGCCAGCGCCGGCGTGAACTCACTCCTGAACAACAAACGCACTTCGCCCAGCAGGCTGCGGCACGCATGATGGCGTATGCGCCAGTTGTGATGGCACATAGCGTAGCGTTGTTTCTCTCTTTTGATGGCGAGCTGGATACCCAACCGTTGATTGAGCAACTCTGGCGTAGCGGTAAACGCGTTTACCTGCCGGTGTTGCATCCCTTTAGCCCCGGTAATTTGCTGTTTCTGCATTACCATCCGCACAGCGAGCTGGTTGTTAACCGTCTGAAAATTCAGGAACCGAAGCTGGATGTGCGCGATGTGTTGCCGCTCAGCCAACTCGACGTGCTGATTACGCCGCTGGTCGCCTTTGATGAACAAGGGCAGCGCCTGGGAATGGGCGGTGGTTTTTACGATCGCACGTTACAAAACTGGCGCGAATATAGCCTGCAACCGGTGGGTTACGCGCATGACTGCCAGGGTGTGGAGAAGCTGCCAGTGGAAGAGTGGGATATCCCGCTGCCTGCGGTGGTTACGCCATCCAGAATATGGCAGTGGTAACTTTCCCCTCCCTTGCGGGAGAGGAAAGCGCAACGTTTAGAACAGCAGACGGGAACGAATGGTGCCCGGAATTGCTTTCATGCTCTGCAACGCTTTCTGCGCCACATCTTCATCCGCTTCAATATCAATAACCACATACCCCATATACGGCGTGGTTTGCAGGTACTGCGCTGCAATGTTGATATTCTGGCTGGCGAAAATCTGGTTGAGCGCGGTCAGCACACCAGGGCGGTTTTCGTGGATGTGCAGTAAACGACGGCCCCCGTGCAGCGGCAAAGAGACCTCCGGGAAATTCACCGCAGAAAGCGTCGAACCGTTGTCGGAGTACTTAATCAGTTTACCGGCCACTTCCAGACCGATGTTTTCCTGCGCTTCCTGCGTGGAACCGCCAATGTGCGGCGTCAGCAGGACGTTATCGAATTCACACAGCGGAGAGTCGAACGGATCGCTGTTGGTCGCCGGTTCAGTCGGGAACACGTCGATTGCCGCGCCCGCCAGATGTTTACGCTTCAGCGCATCGCACAGTGCCGGAATATCCACCACCGTACCGCGTGCGGCGTTGATCAGCAGTGCGCCCGGTTTCATCAGCGCCAGTTCTTCCGGCCCAATCATATCTTTTGTAGAAGCGTTTTCCGGCACATGCAGGCTCACGACATCGCTCATATTCAGCAAGTCGGAGAGATGTTGCACCTGCGTTGCATTGCCGAGTGGCAATTTGCTTTCGATATCATAGAAATAGACGTGCATCCCCAGCGATTCCGCCAGAATACCGAGCTGCGTGCCAATATGGCCGTAACCGATGATACCGAGTTTTTTACCGCGCGCTTCATACGAACCTACTGCCAGCTTGTTCCAGATACCGCGATGGGCTTTGGCGTTCGCTTCAGGGATACCGCGCATCAGCAGCAGTAGTTCGCCAATCACTAACTCCGCCACCGAACGGGTGTTGGAAAACGGCGCGTTGAATACCGGAATACCGCGCTTCGCCGCTGCATCCAGATTCACCTGGTTGGTACCGATACAGAAACAGCCGATAGCCACCAGTTTTTCCGCCGCAGCGATGATATCTTCAGTCAGTTGAGTACGGGATCGCAGGCCGATAAAGTGGGCATCACGGATGGACTCTTTCAGTTGCTCGCTATCCAGCGCGCCTTTGTGAAACTCAATGTTGGTGTAACCTGCAGCGCGAAGGCTATCCAGAGCTTTCTGGTGCACCCCTTCGACGAGCAGAAATTTAATCTTGTCTTTCTCCAGTGATACCTTTGCCATTTACCCGACCCTGTTTTTTGTCTTGACTGTGATGTTGTGCAGATTGCAATCCGCGTTAGTCAACATATCAAAAAAAACTATCGCGGCAATATGAACGTTTGCGTCAGGTATCTGAAGAAATGTCATACAGCGGGAAATGGCAGAGAAAAATGCTAAAAAACAAGACGCAAGCGGCAGGTAACGCATGACGAGGGCGAAAACGTGACAGATATCACCAAATTTGCCCATTGCAGATTTTTTACAGGGAGGCATACGCCTCCCTGTCAGATCATTTCACGATAGTTTTCACGCCGTCAGCGGTGCCGATCAGCGCCACATCCGCGCCACGATTAGCAAATAACCCCACAGTCACTACGCCTGGCAACGCATTGATGCTGTTTTCCAGTGCGATCGGGTCGATGATCTCAAGACCATAAACATCCAGGATGACGTTGCCATTATCCGTCACCACGTTCTGGCGATATTCCGGACGACCGCCCAGCTTGACCAGCTCGCGAGCAACAGCGCTACGCGCCATCGGAATCACTTCCACCGGCAGTGGGAATTTACCGAGGATATCAACCTGCTTGGAAGCATCCGCGATACAGATGAATTTATCCGCCACCGAGGCGATAACTTTTTCACGCGTCAGCGCCGCGCCGCCGCCTTTGATCATCTGCATCTGGCCGTTAATCTCATCCGCGCCGTCCACATAAATGCCAAGCCGGTCCACCTCGTTGAGATCGAACACGGTAATGCCAAGGCTTTTCAGTTTCTCGGTGGACGCGTCCGAGCTGGAAACCGCGCCTTCAATCTGGCCTTTCATCGTGCCCAGCGCGTCAATAAAATGTGCAGCGGTAGAACCGGTGCCAACCCCTACAATGGTGCCAGGTTCTACATACTTCAGCGCTGCCCAGCCCACTGCTTTTTTGAGTTCATCCTGCGTCATGGTCGTTTGCCTGTGGTGTGAAATTTCAGGCGCATTATAGACCAGCGTTACCCTAAATGTCCCTGTGACCAGTGTCACATTACGCGACGTCCAATTTCGTCTGTACCGAACAAAAAATTATGTCATAGTGCTGAGTACGATTTTTTCAGGAGAATGCCCGAGCAATGAAACGTCCGGACTACAGAACATTACAGGCGCTTGATGCGGTTATTCGTGAGCGCGGATTTGAACGTGCCGCACAAAAGCTGTGTATTACCCAGTCCGCCGTGTCGCAGCGCATTAAGCAACTGGAAAATATGTTTGGTCAGCCGCTACTGGTGCGTACCGTTCCACCTCGTCCCACTGAGCAGGGGCAAAAACTGCTGGCATTACTGCGCCAGGTCGAACTGCTGGAAGAGGAGTGGCTTGGCGACGAACAAACCGGCTCCACGCCGTTGTTATTATCGCTGGCGGTCAACGCCGACAGCCTGGCGACCTGGCTGCTGCCTGCATTAGCCCCGGTACTGGCCGACTCACCAATTCGCCTGAATCTGCAGGTGGAAGACGAAACCCGCACTCAGGAGCGTTTGCGTCGCGGTGAGGTCGTTGGCGCGGTGAGTATTCAGCCACAGGCGCTGCCCAGTTGCCTGGTCGACCAACTTGGCGCGCTGGATTACCTGTTCGTCGGTTCGAAAGCGTTCGCCGAGCGCTATTTCCCGAACGGCGTCACGCGCTCCGCATTGCTCAAAGCACCGGCGGTCGCGTTTGATCATCTCGATGATATGCATCAGGCTTTTTTACAGCAGTATTTCGACTTACCGCCGGGTAGCGTGCCTTGCCATATCGTCAACTCTTCCGAAGCGTTTGTACAACTGGCGCGTCAGGGGACGACCTGCTGCATGATCCCGCATCTGCAAATCGAAAAAGAGCTGAACAGCGGCGATCTGATCGACCTGACGCCCGGTTTGCTGCAGCGCCGGATGCTGTACTGGCACCGTTTTGCGCCGGAAAGCCGGATGATGCGCAACGTCACGGACGCGCTGCTGGAATATGGGCATCGGGTGTTAAGGCAGGATTAATAAAACGCCCTCTTCCCGGCCGGGAGAGGGCGAAAAAGATTACTTCGCCGGTGCCGCAGTCTGCGGCTGGCTCTGAGTCGGTTCCAGCTGGAACACAACATCTACCTGATCAGCAAACTGAATCGACGGTTGCTCATAGGTTTCCTGCGCAGAAGCGGCTTCTGGCGCATCCGTTTTCATCATGCGTACCATCGGGCTCGGCTGATAATTGGAAACATGGTAGCGCACGCTGTAGATCGGGCCGAGTTTAGCGTTAAAGCCCGCCGCTAGCTGCTGCGCCTGGTGCGTTGCATCATCAATAGCCGCTTTGCGCGCTTTATCTTTGAATGACTCTGGTTGCGCAACGCCCAACGATACAGAACGAATTTCGTTCAGCCCCGCTTTCAGTGCGCCATCCAGCAGTGAATTAAGTTTATCCAGCTCACGCAGCGTGACTTCCACAGTACGCACTGCACGGTAGCCTTTCAGGATGCTTTTGCCGTTCTGGTAGTCATAATCAGGTTGTGTGCGTAAGTTCGCGGAATTAATGTCTTTCCGGGCAATGCCGTTTTGCTCAAGAAAGCTAAGATATTGCGCAACACGGTCATCGGCCTGTTTTTTGGCTGAGGCAGCGTCTTTCGCGGCGACATTGACCTCAATCGCCAGCGTGGCGATGTCCGGGGTCGCGTCCACGCTTGCCGTACCCGAGGTGACAATATGCGGGCCATCCGGCAATTCGCTCGCCTGTACCACCATCCCGCTGAAACCAACCATTGCCGCCAGGGCCATCACTTTAAATTTCACAGTTGCTCCTCCATGGTGCTTTTGTTACGCCCAGAATTGCAGGACGCCTGGCAGCAAGCTTAGCGGCTAAGCGTGAATTGTCCATCGGACTTACCTTAACTGAATAATCCCTGCATATGGTGTACCCCTTCGCGCGCCAACTGGAAAGCGATAAACCACATCACCAACCCCACCAGGGTGTTAATCACCCGCTGTGCTTGCACCGTGCGCAAACGAGGAGCAAGCCAGGCCGCAAGTAAAGCAAGGCTAAAAAACCACAGGAAGGAGGCGCTCACCGTGCCCAGTGCAAACCAGCGTTTTGGCTCCGCATCGAGCTGACCGCCAAGACTGCCGAGTACCACAAACGTATCGAGGTAAACGTGGGGGTTCAACCAGGTAACCGCCAGCATGGTGGCGATTATGCGCCAGCGCCCCTGGCGCATTGCTTCAGTACTCGCCAGTTCAATAGTGCTACCGAACGCCGTTTTCAGTGCACCAAAGCCGTACCACAACAGAAACGCCACGCCACCCCACGTCACCAGTGCCAGCAGCCACGGCGACTGCATCAGCAATGCGCTCCCACCGAAAATACCCGCGCAAATCAGTAATACGTCGCTGAGCGTGCAAAGCGCTGCGGTCATGATATGGAACTGCCTGCGGATGCCCTGATTCATAACAAAAGCATTTTGTGGCCCAAGCGGCAGGATCAACGCAGCCCCAAGCATAAGGCCTTGAAAATAATAAGATAGCACGAGGTGATTCCATCAGAGTTGTTTCGAACACTGACTATAGCGCGGGACAATCATTAGATGAAATGGATAATACTAATCGTTAATAAGCTTTCCTAATAACGAAGAGCACAAATAAGGCCGGAACCCCGGCCTTGATATTTACTGCTCTGTGGATTTTTTCACGCGTTTGAAATTCACGTCCATCTGTGGATACGGGAAACTGATACCGTGTTCGTCAAAACGGCGTTTGATAAGTTCCAGTACATCCCAATAAACGTTTTGCAGATCGCTGCTCTTGCTCCAGACGCGGACTACAAAATTGATCGATGAAGGTCCTAATTCATTGAGGCGTACCGTCATTTCGCGATCTTTGATAATGCGTTCGTCAGCCTGAATAATTTCAGTCAGGATGCGTTTCACCTCATCAATATCTGAATCATACGCCACGCCAATAATAAACTCGTTGCGCCGCACCGGTTCACGGGAGAAGTTAACAATATTCCCGGCGATGATTTTGCCGTTCGGAATAACCACAATACGCCCATCGACAGTGCGCATGGTGGTGGAGAAAATCTGCACCTGCAATACCGTACCGGCCACACCACCCAGATCAACATACTCGCCTGAGCGGAACGGGCGGAAAGTTACCAGCAGCACGCCAGCAGCAAGGTTAGAGAGCGAGCCTTGCAGCGCCAGACCGATAGCCAGACCGGCGGCACCAAGAACCGCGATCACCGAGGCGGTTTGCACGCCAACGCGCCCCAGCGCAGCAATCAGCGTAAACGCGATAATACCGTAGCGCACCAGCGCGGAAAGAAAATCCGCCACCGTAGCATCGATGTGTCGCGCCACCATCAGGCGATTAACGGTATTCGAGACAATACGCGCCACAATCATCCCGACAATGATGATAGCGATAGCGGCCACGATATTAACGACATAGCTCAATAGCAGCGCCTGGTTGTTTACCAGCCATGAACCTGCATTATTAATGCTGTCGACAACGTCAAGATCTTCCATTCGAGCTTCCTTATATTGTTCCAAAACGGGAAAACCACCCCTTCCAGTAAGGAGAGATCCCTAAAGGGTAAACAAAAAGCCGCCATTTCGCCAAGTCGATCACGTTTTGTGATCGTAGGCATTCCGTTGAATTCGCAATAAAAAAGGCCCGCATTTAGCGGGCCTTTTCAGACAAAAGCAGTACAAATTACAGAACGTCTACCGCGTTCAGCTCTTTGAAAGCCTGCTCCAGACGAGTCACCATGCTGGTCTGCGCAGCACGCAGCCATACACGCGGATCGTAGTATTTTTTGTTCGGCTGGTCTGCGCCTTTCGGATTGCCCAACTGGCCCTGCAGGTAGCCTTCGTTTTCTTTGTAGTACTTCAGAATACCTTCCCAGGTTGCCCATTGGGTGTCGGTATCGATGTTCATTTTGATAACGCCGTAGCTTACGGAGTCTTTGATTTCCTGAGCGGAAGAACCGGAACCACCGTGGAATACGAAGTTCAGGCTGTTGTGCGGCAGGTTATGTTTTTTGGAAACATATTCCTGAGAGTCGCGCAGGATAGTCGGAGTCAGTTTCACGTTACCCGGTTTGTACACGCCGTGTACGTTACCGAAGGAAGCGGCGATGGTGAAACGCGGGCTGATTTTGTTCAGCTCGGTGTATGCGTAATCAACGTCTTCCGGCTGGGTGTACAGTGCAGACGCGTCCATATGGCTGTTGTCTACGCCGTCTTCTTCACCACCGGTGCAACCCAGTTCGATTTCCAGCGTCATGCCCATTTTGGCCATACGCGCCAGGTATTTGGAGCTGATCGCGATGTTCTCTTCCAGAGACTCTTCAGACAGGTCAATCATGTGAGAAGAGAACAGCGGTTTACCGGTAGCTGCGAAGTGTTTTTCACCCGCGTCCAGCAGTCCGTCGATCCACGGCAGCAGTTTTTTCGCGCAGTGGTCGGTGTGCAGGATAACCGGCACGCCGTAGTGCTCTGCCATCTGGTGTACGTGATGCGCACCAGAGATAGCACCCAGAATTGCCGCGCCCTGAGGAACGTCAGTTTTCACGCCTTTACCCGCGATGAACGCTGCGCCGCCGTTAGAGAACTGAACGATAACAGGCGCTTTAACTTTCGCTGCAGCTTCCAGAACGGCGTTGATGGAGTCAGTACCCACGCAGTTAACCGCAGGCAGAGCGAAGTTGTTTTCTTTAGCTACCTGGAACACTTTCTGAACGTCATCACCAGTGATCACGCCAGGTTTTACGAAATCAAAAATTTTAGACATGTTACGTAGTCCTGTATCTTCGGCCGTTGTACACATCATCCTTCAAGCTGACTCGGCGCTGGCTGCCTTCGCTTACATCAGAGACTTATTGCATTCAGTTCCTGATGATTCACTCCGTTGCCGCCTTGATGCAACTTGAATGATTTTGTGTAGAGAATTAAAGCGAGCCCGAAAGCGCGCTGAAAACAGGGCAGGTTTCCCTGCCCTTGAATGTCTTACTTCTTAGCGCGCTCTTCGAGCATGGCTACTGCCGGCAGTACTTTGCCTTCCACAAATTCGAGGAACGCGCCACCGCCAGTGGAGATGTAGGAAATCTTGTCAGAGATACCAAACAGGTCAATCGCCGCCAGAGTGTCACCGCCGCCTGCGATGGAGAACGCGTCGCTGTCTGCAATCGCGTTAGCCACAATTTCGGTACCTTTACGGAAGTTCGGGAATTCAAACACGCCAACCGGACCGTTCCACAAAATAGTTTTGGCGTTTTTCAGGATTTCAGCCAGTTTTTGTGCAGAAACGTCGCCCAGATCCAGAATTTGCTCATCATCTTTGATGTCAGAAACAGATTTCAGGGTCGCAGTTGCGGTTTCAGAGAACTCAGTCGCAACGCGAACATCTGTCGGGACCGGGATATCGCAAGTACCGAGCAGGCGTTTGGCTTCATCAACCAGGTCGGCTTCATAGAGGGATTTACCAACGTTGTGGCCTTGCGCAGCAACGAAGGTGTTAGCAATGCCGCCGCCAACAATCAGTTGGTCAGCGATTTTGGACAGAGAATCCAGAACGGTCAGTTTAGTGGAAACTTTAGAACCACCAACGATAGCAACCATCGGACGAGCCGGTTCTTTCAGCGCTTTACCCAGCGCTTCCAGTTCGTCTGCCAGCAGCGGGCCTGCGCAAGCGACATCAGCAAATTTACCGATACCATGCGTAGACGCCTGAGCGCGGTGCGCAGTACCGAATGCGTCCATCACGAACACGTCGCACAGTGCAGCATATTTTTTAGATAGTGCTTCGTCGTCTTTCTTCTCACCTTTGTTAAAGCGAACGTTTTCCAGAACGACCAGCTCACCCGCAGCAACTTCTACGCCGTCCAGGTAATCTTTAACCAGGCGAACCGGGTTGGACAGTTTGTCTTTCAGATAGTTAACAACCGGCAGCAGAGAGAATTCTTCGTTGTACTCGCCTTCGGTCGGACGACCCAGGTGGGAAGTCACCATTACTTTCGCACCCTGCTTCAGCGCCAGTTCAATGGTCGGCAGAGAAGCACGAATACGCGCGTCGCTGGTCACTTTGCCATCTTTAACCGGCACGTTCAGATCAGCACGGATGAAAACGCGTTTACCAGCCAGATCCAGATCGGTCATCTTAATTACAGACATGGTGAATCCTCTCAATGATTCTTAAAGTTTTGCGAGCGCTGTTGCGCCCTACCTGAAACCAATAGCCGCCATTGCTAACGTCGTGTCGAGCATTCGGTTAGCAAAGCCCCATTCGTTATCGCACCATACCAGGGTTTTAATCAGGTGCGCGCCACTGACCCGTGTCTGCGTGCCATCAACAATGGCACTGTGCGGATCGTGGTTAAAATCGGTTGAAACCAACGGTAATTCCGTATAGTCAACTATACCATGAAATGTTCCCTGCGCTGCTTTTTGCAGCAACGCATTGACTTCACTGGATTTTACCGGTTTCTTCACCGTTACACTCAGATCGATAGCGGTGACATTAATTGTCGGCACACGTACCGCTATCGCTTCAAATCTGTCATTAAACTGCGGAAAAATTCTCGTGATGCCAGCCGCCAGTTTGGTATCCACGGGGATGATGGACTGGCTGGCCGCGCGCGTACGCCGCAAGTCGGGGTGATAGGCGTCAATCACTTGCTGGTCGTGCATCGCCGAGTGAATCGTTGTCACGGTTCCTGACTCAATGCCATACGCATCGTCGAGTAGTTTTATGACCGGAATAATACAGTTCGTCGTACAGGACGCGTTAGATACCAGCAGGTCAGTGGCTCGCAGTGTGTTTTGGTTAACGCCAAAAACAATCGTTGCATCAAGGTCGTGGCTACCAGGATGGGAAAAGAGCACTTTTTTCGCGCCCGCCGCCAGATGCGCCTCGCCATCTTCACGGTTGCCATACACGCCTGTACAGTCGAGCACCACATCGACGCCTAACTCACGCCACGGCAACGCGTCGATAGCACGCTCATGCAGGATGCGAATAACGTCATCGCCGACAATCAGTTGTTCACGCTCCTGGCGAACATCCCATGCGAAACGTCCATGGCTGGTGTCATATTTCAACAAATGTGCCATGCCCACGGCATCGGCCAGTTCGTTGATTGCCACCACGGTGATTTCCGCCCGACGCCCGGATTCATATAAAGCACGAACCACATTGCGCCCGATGCGACCGAAACCATTAATCGCTATGCGTACGGTCATAACTCTCCTGCAAGGCTAGCCAGCCTGAAGTGGATGACAGAGTAATCCAGCAACCACAGAAGGGGAATCCTCGCCTGCTTAAACTGCGTCTGTTTGATTATTTGTCGAACATTTAGCCGACTGAAACGATTCAGCTAGAATAAGCGAAACATGGAATAAAAGGAATGATTGTCCAGACGGTTTCGCCAGTAATCTGACCTGCATCACATTTTCACTGGAATAATTGGCGCGTCCGAAGGGCTTGTTGCTGAGGTTAAGAATTAACAGAAAGGGGAACAAGCGCAACAACGCATCCCTGCGTGATGTGTTGATAAAGGAAGATTGATCCCGGCAAAACGCTTTACTGGGGATGATTAAAACCAGCTACGTTCCGCTGTTTTTGGTTCGGTGCGCTCTGCGCGCGGCATCTCTACCGGCAGCGAGGAGAGTTGTTTAGCCCACAGATCGGCTACCCACTTCACGCCCCTGGCGGTAAAACGCGCCTGAGACCAGCTACGCTTGTTTTCCCCTACGCCGCCATGGACGGTAAAGTAGCCCGCATCGATATGGTACTGCGGCGGCATCAGCGCACCGTCGACGCGCTGCATGATGTTGCGTTCAAGCAAAAAGCTCCGGAACAGAGACTCCTTCACCCGCAGCATCTTACAAAGCTGTCGGAAACCAAGCGACTCCTCAACCCTGACATACCGGTCAAAAAACTCCGCCTTTGGGGCAGAAACGGCAAGCAGCGCTTCCGCACGCTGACGCTTTTCATACTGTTCGGCCCACGCGCGCGCCGCGGCTGCGGGATTAGTGAAATCGGGCAGACTGATATCCTTTTCTTTCTCCTGCCAGCGATCGAGCATCTCTGCAGTAAAGCCTGGCGAGAGGCGCGAAACCGTCAGCAGTGAGTCCCGCTTATTGAGCAAAAACTCCTGTCGCATCTCACCTTCCCGCTCATACATATGTTCGTTCACCGGCTGGGAGAGTCGTTGCGCAGTCTCCAGGCTTTTCACCATCCGTTTCACTTCGGTGTGAGTCAAGCCTGTCAACTTTGCGATTTCGCGGCTGCTGACCGTCGCCAGAGCCTGTTGGGAATTGAAATTTTCACCAGGAATTACCATAGGTTCACTCCTTACACATACTCACCCTGGATAATCTGTAGAATTATTATACGACTTACTGTACAAATATCCAGTATATTTTTTATGCATAAATCAACGGCGTAGAGTTTGTTCTGTAAAAAGAGGGCTAAAAATGGGAAGTAAACGGCTGGAGACGCTAACGCAGCGGTATGGCTGATTGAGGGGGATAGGGGGATAAAACTATGTTTAGCTGGCCTGCAAATCTGTAGCCTTGATAAAACCCAGGCACAATGGGAAATGGTGGTCATGCTGGCCCGGCAGGCGTTGCGCCGCCGGGCCAGAGGATGATTACAGCAGCGCTTTCGCTTTTGCTACAACATTGTCGACGGTGAAACCAAACTCCTCGAACAGCTGCTCTGCCGGGGCGGACTCACCAAAGGTGGTCATACCGACGATAGCGCCGTTCAGGCCGACATATTTGTACCAGAAGTCAGCAATACCGGCTTCAATCGCCACACGAGCGGAGACCGCTTTCGGCAGTACGGACTCACGGTAAGCCGCATCCTGTTTGTCGAATGCGTCGGTGGACGGCATGGAAACCACGCGCGCTTTCACGCCTTCGGCAGAGAGTTTTTCCCACGCCGAGACAGCCAGCTCAACTTCAGAGCCGGTGGCAATCAGGATCAGCTGCGGCTGACCTGCGCAATCTTTCAGTACGTACGCACCGCGGGCGATATCTGCCAGCTGCTGCGCGGTACGCTCCTGCTGCGCCAGGTTCTGGCGGGAGAGGATCAGCGCAGTTGGGCCGTCATGGCGCTCAACACCGTATTTCCACGCCACTGCAGATTCTACCTGGTCACACGGACGCCAGGTGCTGACGTTCGGAGTAACGCGCAGGGAAGCGACCTGCTCTACCGGCTGGTGAGTCGGGCCGTCTTCGCCCAGACCAATCGAGTCGTGGGTGTAAACCAGCACCTGACGCTGTTTCATCAGCGCTGCCATACGCACCGCATTACGGGCATATTCAACGAACATCAGGAAGGTGGAGGTGTACGGCAGGAAACCGCCGTGCAGAGCGATACCGTTAGCAATCGCGGTCATGCCGAATTCGCGCACGCCGTAGTGAATGTAGTTACCGGCAGCGTCTTCGTTAATCGCTTTCGAACCGGACCAGAGAGTCAGGTTCGAAGGTGCCAGGTCAGCGGAACCGCCGAGGAACTCCGGCAGCAGCGGACCGAAGGCTTCGATAGCATTTTGAGAGGCTTTACGGCTGGCGATTTTCGCCGGATTGGCCTGCAGCTTTTCAACAAAGGCCTGCGCTTTAGCGTCGAAATCAGACGGCAGCTCGCCTTTCATACGGCGGGTGAATTCAGCCGCTTCCTGCGGGAAGGCTTTTGCGTAAGCAGCGAACTTGTCGTTCCACGCCGCTTCTTTCGCCTGGCCTGCTTCTTTTGCATCCCATCGCGCATAGATTTCAGACGGGATTTCAAACGGTGCGTATTTCCAGCCAAGCTGCTCACGGGTCAGCGCGATTTCCGCATCGCCCAGCGGCGCACCGTGGGAGTCGTGGGTACCGGCTTTGTTCGGCGAACCGAAACCGATGATAGTTTTGCACATCAACAGGGACGGTTTATCCGTCACGCTGCGGGCTTCTTCAACGGCGCGTTTGATGGCGTCTGCGTTGTGGCCGTCAATGCCACGAACCACGTGCCAGCCATAGGCTTCAAAGCGTTTCGCCGTATCGTCGGTAAACCAACCTTCCACGTGACCATCAATGGAGATGCCGTTGTCATCATAGAACGCCACCAGTTTGCCCAGCTTCAGCGTACCGGCCAGCGAGCAGGCTTCGTGGGAGATGCCTTCCATCATGCAACCGTCGCCCATAAAGGCGTAGGTGAAGTGGTCAACAATGTCATGCCCAGGACGGTTGAACTGCGCTGCGAGAGTCTTCTCAGCAATCGCCATACCTACCGCGTTGGCAATGCCCTGGCCCAGTGGACCGGTAGTGGTTTCAACCCCTGCGGTGTAACCCACTTCCGGGTGGCCCGGCGTTTTTGAGTGCAGTTGACGGAAGTTCTGCAGTTCGGACATCGGCAGATCGTAGCCGGTGAGGTGCAGCAGGCTGTAAATCAGCATTGAGCCGTGGCCGTTAGACAGCACAAAGCGGTCACGGTCAGCCCAGGCCGGATTTGTCGGGTTATGGTTCAGAAAATCACGCCACAGCACTTCGGCGATATCGGCCATCCCCATCGGGGCTCCCGGGTGACCGGATTTGGCTTTCTGTACCGCGTCCATGCTCAGCGCACGAATAGCATTAGCAAGCTCTTTACGTGAGGACATTTTGACTCCAGATCGGACTGTTAAGGGCTGTTCCCGTAACGACTTGACGACAGCGCGTTTTGGGCTACGCCGGAAAAAAGTGCCAACAATGTAACCCAAGCGACAAGTCATGTACATGGAGCATCCTTTTGCCGATTCAGAAATCTCTGGAAGCTGCTCGCATGTTGCGCAATCTCCTCGCCCGCCTTCTGTTCTGTTCCTTATACTTAGGCTCACCACCGGTTCGCCTGAATTGGTGTATGAACAGAATAGCTATCCAATCATTGCGGAAGAGAACAAATGAAAATTCGCCCAGCCCTGCTTGCTCTGGGAATGACCACCCTGCTTGCCGGGTGTCAGAACATGAACTCCAACGGTTTTCTCAGCTCAGGAGCGGAAGCGTTCCAGGCCTACACGTTGAGCGACGCGCAGGTAAAAGCGCTAAGCGATGACGCCTGTAAGCAGATGGACAGCAAAGCGACTATCGCCCCGGCGAGCAGCCCGTACACGCAGCGTTTGAATAAAATTGCCACCGCTCTGGGTGACAACATCAATGGCCAGCCGGTGAACTACAAAGTCTACGTGGCGAAAGACGTCAACGCCTTCGCCATGGCGAATGGCTGCATCCGTGTTTACAGTGCGCTGATGGACATGATGACCGATAACGAAGTTGAAGCGGTGATTGGCCACGAAATGGGCCACGTGGCGCTAGGCCATGTGAAGAAAGGCATGCAGGTTGCGCTCGGCACCAATGCGGTGCGCGCGGCGGCGGCCTCCGCCGGCGGGATTGTGGGCAGCTTGTCGCAGTCGCAGCTTGGCGCACTGGGCGAGCAACTGGTTAACTCCCAGTTCTCCCAGCGCCAGGAAGCCGAAGCGGATGACTACTCTTATGACCTGCTGCGCAAACGCGGCATCAGTCCAGCCGGGTTAGCCACCAGCTTCGAAAAACTGGCGAAGATGGAAGAAGGCCGTCAGAGTTCGATGTTTGACGATCACCCCGCCTCGGCTGAGCGTGCGCAGCATATCCGCGATCGCATGGCGGCAGATGGCATTAATTAATGCATTGGGAGGCAATCTTGCCTCCCTTTTTTCTATGACTGAAAGCGCCTCTCGCTGAACGAAGCAGAGTGACTGCCGCATTGCGCCGTTATCACAGGATCACTACACGTTGTTCCTTCCCGGCCTCTTTGATCCATCTGCGGCGATGCAAAGGAAGCAGATCGCGAGTAACACCGCTTTCGCGCAACGCTTCTGGCATAGAGCCTTAGAGAAAAAAATCCCTTCCGCACCGTGCTGGCGAGGAAGGGATTCAGTTCGTTACCGGTCAGACGCTATAACCTGCGTTATTCGTCTTCCAGATAGGTGTAGCCATAAAGCCCGGCTTCGAACTCTTCGAGGAACTGCTGTTGCAGCGTCTCATCAAGCCCGGTCTGTTTCACCTGATCCCGGAACTGCGTCAGCAGCGTGTTCGGATCGAGCTGCACGTACTGCAGCATATCCGCCACGGTGTCGCCTTCATCAGAAAGCTCCACTTCAACGCTACCATCCGGGAAGACAAACACGTCCACCGCTTCGGTATCGCCGAACAGGTTATGCATGTTACCAAGGATCTCCTGGTAAGCACCGACCATAAAGAAGCCCAGCATCGGCGGGTTCTCCGGATCGTATTCCGGCATCGGCATGGTGGTCGCAATCCCGTCGCCATCCACGTAGTGATCGATAGCGCCATCGGAATCACAGGTGATATCCAGCAGCACGGCACGGCGTTCCGGCGCGTGATTCAACCCTTCTAACGGCAGAACCGGGAACAACTGATCGATCCCCCACGCATCCGGCATCGACTGGAACAGCGAGAAGTTGACGTACATTTTGTCCGCCATGCGCTCCTGCAACTCATCAATAATCGGACGATGCGCGCGATTGCTCGGATCGAGTTGCTTCTGCACTTCGTGGCACATATTCAGATAAAGCTGCTCGGCCCACGCGCGCTCTTGCAGGCTGAATGTGCCAGAAGAGTAACCGACATGGATATCGTGCAGATCCATCTGGCTGTCGTGCAGCCATTCGCGCAGCGAACGACGCGTACCCGGCTCATGCATCTCCTGCCAGGTTTCCCACATGCTTTGCAAAGCGCGCGGCGCATCTTCGGCCGGTGGGATCGCTGGCGTGTATTCGTTACGCTCAACACCAATAATGTTGGAAACCAGCACGGTATGGTGTGCGGTTACGGCACGGCCGGATTCGGTGATCACCGTCGGGTGCGGCAGACCGTGCTCCTCGCAAGCATCGCCAATCGCCCAAATGATGTTGTTGGCATATTCGTTCAGGCCATAGTTCACTGAACAATCGGACTGGGAACGCGTACCTTCATAGTCCACGCCCAGACCGCCGCCCACGTCAAAGCACTGAATATTGACGCCAAGCTTGTGCAGTTCAACATAAAAGCGCGCCGATTCGCGCACGCCAGTGGCGATATCACGAATGTTCGCCATCTGCGAACCGAGGTGGAAATGCAGCAGTTGAATGCTGTCTAAGCGTCCGCGCTCACGCAGGATTTCCACCAGTTGCAGTACCTGGGTCGCCGCCAGACCGAATTTGGATTTTTCGCCACCGGAGGACTGCCATTTACCGGAACCCTGCGATGCCAGACGCGCACGCACGCCAAGACGCGGTACCACGTTCAGGCGCTCGGCTTCTTCCAGCACAATGGCGATTTCGGTCATTTTCTCAATCACCAGATAGACCTTATGGCCCATCTTCTCGCCAATCAGCGCGAGGCGAATGTATTCACGGTCTTTATAACCATTACACACAATCACCGAACGGGTCATGCCCGCATGCGCCAAAACCGCCATCAGTTCCGCTTTGGAGCCCGCTTCCAGCCCCAGCGGTTCGCCGGAATGGATCAGCGACTCAATCACGCGGCGATGCTGGTTCACCTTGATCGGGTAAACCAGGAAATAGTCACCGTTGTAACCGTAAGATTCACGCGCACGTTTGAAGGCGGCGTTAATCGAACGCAGACGGTGTTGCAGGATCTGCGGGAAACAGAACAGCGCGGGCAGACGTTGCCCCTGCGCTTCACGCGCTTTCACCAGCTGCGCCAGGTCGACACGGGCTTCTGGGACATCCGGATCCGGGCAAACGCTGATATGGCCCAGCTCGTTGACGTCGTAGTAATTATTGCCCCACCAGGCAATGTTATAAGTACGAAGCATCTTGCTGGCTTCCTGGGAGCTCATCGCAACCTCCTGCATGGAACGTAGTACACCCTGTTCGCCTGCTGACGAAGGCGAAAACGAAGACATGTCGTCAGACATAACGAACCTCAATAGATGAAAGTGTATACCCTGTGCATATCACGACGCCCAAAGGCGACCGCGCGAAAATGCATGCGGATAAAATAGTTGACTACTATCGCAGTGACACATAGCGATAACAACCCATAAACAGTCTGACTTTTCAGCGAAATATGCTGAAGCACCGACTGTGCGACCGGTTTCTTATTCATATCATTGTAAAACACGTATCGGGACTCGAGTATGACAGCCCGGCGAAACCACGAGAAAACCCCCTGATCTAACAGGAGAGCCCTTGTTCAGTTATCACAATGCCTTACCGGCCCTGGAGTCCTGAGAAGCGCCGAAATGGGTATAACATCGGCAGGTTTGCAGATTTGAAATGCAGGTTGCGGGGAATAAACGCACGTCAGAACGACGCGACAGGTCCTGTAGAAAACAGCGCTTCATTATCTCTTATCACCTCCACGCAAGCCGTTAAGACCCGCGACAAGCCAAAGCCATTAAATTCACTGCTTAACCCGGCTGGAAGTGGCGACACAGCGTTTCTGCCGTGCGCTTTTTTAATGAGCCGCGCGCGGCGTTTTATACCGAGAACGGGGTGAAAATGCAAAATAAAAAAGCTGTGTTTGCCGCATTGCCAGGAAAATTTTCCGTCACTATTTGTGACAGGATGTGGCGAACATCAAAAAACGCTGGCAATAAGGTCAAGAGTTAACCTAGAATAGCCATCCAGATGTTAATCCGTCCATACGTGAAGAATGTATGCGCAGAACCGATTAACACGCAGACTTCATGTGTCACCTTCTGCAGTCCGCGTCCGCCAGACGCGAAGACCTCCGGACACAGAATTCGAGCTAACCGTATTACTCCAGGGTGAAAACTTACTATGGCAAAACACCTTTTTACGTCCGAGTCCGTCTCTGAAGGGCATCCTGACAAAATCGCTGACCAAATTTCCGATGCCGTGCTGGACGCTATCCTCGAGCAGGATCCGAAAGCACGCGTTGCTTGTGAAACCTACGTCAAAACCGGCATGGTGCTGGTAGGTGGCGAAATCACCACCAGCGCGTGGGTAGATATCGAAGAGATCACCCGTAACACCGTACGTGAAATCGGCTATGTGCATTCGGACATGGGCTTTGACGCGAACTCCTGCGCCGTACTGAGCGCAATTGGTAAACAGTCTCCGGATATCAACCAGGGTGTTGACCGTGCAGACCCGCTGGAACAGGGCGCTGGCGACCAGGGGCTGATGTTTGGCTATGCGACCAATGAAACCGACGTGCTAATGCCAGCACCGATCACCTATGCTCACCGTCTGGTTCAGCGCCAGGCTGAAGTGCGTAAAAACGGCACGCTGCCGTGGCTGCGTCCGGACGCGAAAAGCCAGGTGACGTTCCAGTACGACGACGGCAAAATCGTCGGCATCGACGCGGTAGTTCTGTCTACTCAGCACGCAGAAGATATCGATCAGAAATCCCTGCAAGAAGCGGTGATGGAAGAGATCATCAAACCGATCCTGCCGACCGAATGGCTGAACGCCTCAACCAAATTCTTCATCAACCCGACGGGCCGTTTCGTTATCGGTGGCCCAATGGGCGACTGCGGTCTGACCGGGCGTAAAATCATCGTTGATACCTACGGCGGCATGGCTCGTCACGGCGGCGGTGCATTCTCCGGTAAAGATCCATCAAAAGTTGACCGTTCTGCGGCATATGCTGCGCGTTACGTTGCGAAAAACATCGTTGCGGCAGGCCTTGCCGATCGCTGTGAAATCCAGGTTTCTTACGCTATCGGCGTGGCTGAACCGACCTCCATCATGGTGGAAACGTTCGGTACGGAGAAAATTGCCATCGAACAGCTGACGCTGCTGGTGCGCGAGTTCTTCGATCTGCGTCCGTACGGCCTGATCCAGATGCTGGATCTGCTGCACCCGATCTACAAACAAACCGCCGCATACGGTCACTTTGGTCGTGAAACATTCCCATGGGAAAAAACCGACAAAGCGGCGCTGCTGCGTGAAGCTGCCGGTCTGGAATAATTCTCTGACCGCGTTGCTGTTCAGGCCAGCCTTATGCTGGCCTTTTTATTTTTGACACCTGTTCATTCCGCCGCGATTTTTTCCATCGCCTATACTCACTTATCCCACACCGTATTTATCTGAAAGCGATTACACCGCTGCGCTTCGCTGATTTTTCAGACTTTTCCTTTTGAAAAACGAACATAACATGACTGTTACATTCCGTTTCGGTTTAGTCTGAAACTCACTGCGCCCCCTCTCCTTTACCGCCCAACAATTCTATAATAATTAACACTTTTATTTACATTGACGGCCTTATTGCAATGTAACCGATTACACTCATGTGATGTAAATCACGTATTTTTAGTGATGAGTGGCCTACCTTTTACATCGAAAAAACCAATGACATGAATGGAGGGCATAATGCCTGACAATAAAAAACAGGGGTATTCAAACAAGGCAATGACCTTCTTTGTTTGTTTCCTCGCTGCACTGGCAGGACTGCTTTTTGGCCTGGATATTGGGGTAATCGCTGGTGCGTTGCCCTTTATTACCAAAGATTTTCAGATTAGCGCACACACGCAGGAGTGGGTGGTCAGCTCAATGATGTTCGGTGCCGCCGTTGGCGCTGTCGGCAGCGGCTGGCTCTCCTGGCGCCTGGGGCGTAAAAAAAGCCTGATGATTGGCGCAGTCTTGTTTGTCATCGGTTCGCTCTGTTCTGCGGCAGCACCAAACGTGGAAGTGCTGATTATTTCCCGCGTACTGCTCGGTCTGGCGGTTGGTATTGCCTCTTACACCGCGCCGCTGTATCTCTCTGAAATCGCGCCGGAAAAAATTCGCGGCAGCATGATTTCTATGTATCAGTTGATGATCACTATCGGGATTTTGGGCGCTTATCTCTCTGACACCGCGTTCAGCTACAGCGGCGCATGGCGCTGGATGCTGGGCGTCATCATCATTCCGGCGATTTTGCTGCTGATTGGCGTGTTCTTCCTGCCGGACAGCCCGCGCTGGTTTGCCGCCAAGCGCCGCTTCCATGACGCCGAACGCGTGTTGTTACGCCTGCGCGATACCAGCGCCGAAGCGAAAAACGAGCTGGAAGAGATCCGCGAAAGCCTGCAGGTAAAACAGACCGGCTGGGCGTTGTTCAAAGAGAACAGCAACTTCCGCCGCGCGGTGTTCCTTGGCGTGTTGTTGCAGGTGATGCAGCAGTTCACCGGGATGAACGTCATCATGTATTACGCGCCGAAGATCTTTGAACTGGCGGGCTACACCAATACCACTGAGCAGATGTGGGGCACGGTGATCGTCGGTCTGACTAACGTACTGGCGACCTTTATTGCCATCGGTCTTGTCGATCGCTGGGGACGCAAACCCACGCTGGTGCTGGGCTTCCTGGTGATGGCGGCTGGTATGGGCATTTTGGGCACCATGCTGCATCTGGGTATCCATTCGCCATCGGCACAATACTTTGCTGTCGCCATGTTGCTGATGTTTATTGTTGGCTTTGCCATGAGTGCCGGTCCGTTGATTTGGGTACTGTGTTCCGAAATTCAGCCGCTGAAAGGCCGCGACTTCGGTATCACCTGCTCCACCGCGACCAACTGGATTGCCAACATGATTGTCGGCGCAACCTTCCTGACCATGCTGAACACGCTGGGCAACGCCAACACCTTCTGGGTCTACGGCGGTCTGAACGTCTTGTTCATCGTGCTGACGCTGTGGCTGGTGCCGGAAACAAAACATGTTTCGCTGGAGCACATCGAGCGTAACCTGATGCGTGGCCGCCCGCTGCGCGAAATTGGTTCTCACAACTAACCTTAAAGGCTTCCTCTGCGGAGGAAGCCTTTGCTTTTTGCCTGTTGCACTCCTGCCCCGCCCCACCTATTCTCTGCACTTATGAAAACACCCCGTCTTCCAATCGCTCTTCAGCAAGCCGTGATGCGCAGCCTGCGGGATAAACTCGCGCAAGCGAACCTGAAACTGGGGCGCAACTACCCGGAACCGAAACTGGTATATCAACAGCGCGGCACGGCGGCGGGCACCGCCTGGCTGGCCGATTACGAGATCCGACTTAACCCCGTATTGCTACTCGAAAACCAGCAGGCGTTTATTGAAGAGGTGGTTCCTCACGAACTTGCCCACTTGCTGGTGTGGAAGCACTTTGGTCGCGTCGTGCCGCACGGTAAAGAGTGGAAGTGGATGATGGAGAGCGTGCTCGGTGTGCCCGCTCGCCGCACACATCAGTTCGAACTGGAATCTGTGCGGCCCAATACTTTCCCATACCATTGCAAATGCCAGCAGCACCAGTTAACGGTACGACGACACAACCGGGTGCTGCGCGGCGAAGCGGTTTACCGCTGCGTACACTGCGGCGAGCCGCTGGCTGCTGGCGCGAGTAACTGAATCCATTAAGAAGTTTTCCGCGCGAACTGATTGCATCAGGCAACAGCTTCCGCTACGTTGCGAACTCGTTTTGACAGGGAGTTCGCCATGTTTCGTTTTATCTCACTCTTCTTCGCGCTGATAGCTGTTCCCGCCCTCGCAGCGGACGGCATCAACAGTTTTGCCCAGGCCAAAGCGGCGGGCGTCAAAGTTAACGCCGATGTGCCGGGCGATTTCTACTGCGGCTGTAAAATTAACTGGCAGGGTAAAAAAGGGGTTATCGACCTCGCGTCTTGCGGCTACCAGGTGCGTAAAAACGAAAACCGCGCCAGCCGGGTCGAATGGGAACATGTCATGCCCGCCTGGCAGTTCGGCCATCTGCGCCAGTGCTGGCAGGATGGCGGGCGTAAAAACTGCGCCAAAGATCCGGTGTACCGTAAAATCGAAAGCGATATGCACAACCTGCAACCTGCCGTTGGTGAGGTAAACGGCGATCGCGGCAACTTTATGTACGGTCAATGGAACGGCGGTGAAAGCCAGTACGGTCAGTGCGGCATGAAAATCGATTTCAAAGAAAAACTCGCCGAACCGCCGGTGCGCGCTCGCGGCGCGATTGCCCGTACCTATTTCTATATGCGTGACCAGTACCAGCTCAGCCTTTCACGCCAGCAAACTCAGCTTTTCACCGCCTGGGACAAGCTTTATCCGGTAACCGACTGGGAGTGCAAACGTGACGAGCGCATCGCCAACGTGCAGGGCAACCATAACCCTTACGTGCAGCGCGCTTGCATGGCGCGAAAGAGCTAACCTACACTAGCGGCATTTGTTACAGTCCGCCCCGCCCGTTAATTCCGGCCGGGGCTGCAACCTAAGCGGATTCGAAATACCATGCGCATTCCCCGCATCCACCACCCAGAACTTATCCAGCCAGGCCATGATATCGCCCTCAGCGAAGATGCTGCCAACCATGTCGGACGCGTGCTGCGTATGGGGCCAGGCCAGGCCATTCAGCTTTTCGACGGCTCTAATCAGGTGTTTGAGGCCGAAATTATCCGCGCCGATAAAAAAAACGTGGTGGTGAAAATTCTTGGCAGTGAAGTGGACGATCGTGAATCGCCGCTGCATATTCACCTCGGCCAGGTAATGTCGCGTGGTGAAAAAATGGAATTCACTATCCAGAAATCGATTGAGCTTGGGGTAAGCCTCATTACGCCACTTTTTTCTGAGCGCTGCGGGGTTAAACTGGATGCTGAACGTCTGAACAAGAAGCTTCAGCAGTGGCAAAAAATTGCCGTTGCCGCTTGTGAACAGTGCGGGCGCAATCGGGTGCCGGAAATTCGCCCGGCGATGGATCTCGAAGCCTGGTGCGCCGAAGAGGAAGCAGGCTTAAAGTTGAATCTGCATCCGCGCGCCAGCCAGAGTATCAACACGCTACCGCTGCCCGTTGAACGCGTTCGCTTACTGATTGGCCCGGAGGGCGGGTTATCCGCCGACGAGATTGCGATGACCGCGCGTTATCAGTTCACAGATATTTTGTTAGGCCCCCGTGTGCTACGCACAGAGACTACGGCGCTTACCGCCATCACCGCGCTTCAGGTGCGCTTCGGCGACCTGGGTTGAAAGGAGAAGCAGAATGATCAAGCTCGGCATCGTGATGGATCCCATCGCGGACATCAATATCAAAAAAGACTCCAGCTTCGCCATGCTGCTGGAAGCTCAGCGCCGCGGCTACGAGCTGCACTATATGGAGATGGCGGATCTTTATCTGATCAACGGTGAAGCCCGCGCCCGAACTCGTACGTTGTCCGTCGAACACAATTACGACAAATGGTATGAATTCGGCAGCGAACAGGATCTTGCTCTCGCTGAGCTGGACACCATCCTGATGCGTAAAGATCCGCCGTTCGATACCGAATATATTTATGCGACGTATATCCTTGAACGTGCGGAAGAAAAAGGCACGCTGATCGTTAACAAACCGCAAAGCCTGCGCGACTGCAATGAAAAACTGTTCACCGCCTGGTTCCCGGAATTAACCCCGGAAACGCTGGTCACCCGCAACAAAGCACAACTGAAAGCCTTCTGGCAGAAGCACACCGACATCATTCTTAAGCCGCTGGACGGCATGGGCGGCACCTCAATTTTCCGCGTGAAAGAGGGCGATCCAAACCTCTCGGTTATCGCCGAAACGCTCACCGAGCTGGGTAGCCGCTACTGCATGGCGCAGAACTACCTGCCCGCCATCAAAGATGGCGACAAACGTGTGCTGGTCGTTGATGGCGAACCGGTGCCTTACTGTCTGGCGCGCATTCCGCAGGGCGGTGAAACCCGCGGTAACCTCGCCGCAGGTGGACGCGGCGAACCGCGTCCATTAAGCGAAAGCGACTGGGCTATCGCGCGTAAAGTCGCGCCGGTGCTGAAAGCCAAAGGGTTGATCTTTGTCGGCCTGGATATTATCGGCGATCGCCTGACCGAAATTAACGTCACCAGCCCGACCTGCATACGCGAAATCGAAGCGGAATTCCCGATCTCCATTACCGGTATGTTGATGGACGCTATCGAGAAACGCCTCGGAAAATAACTGTCATAGAAAGGTGCGGGACGGATCCCGCCCCTCGCCAGCTTTGGCTAGTGACAGCACTCCGCTTTCCCCCCATACTAAGCTGTCGCTTTTTTGAACCAGGAAACAGAACCTCTGACAATGAATTTACAGCATCACTTTCTTATTGCCATGCCTGCTCTTCAGGATCCCCTCTTTCGTCGCTCCGTGGTTTACATTTGCGAGTACAACGATGAAGGTGCAATGGGGCTGATTATTAATAAGCCTCTGGAAAACCTGAAAGTGGAAGGTGTTCTGGAAAAACTCAAAATCCAGCCCACAGAACGCGATCCGGCAATCCGCCTGGATAAACCGGTGCTGCTTGGCGGCCCGTTAGCTGAAGATCGCGGTTTTATTCTGCACACGCCACCAGCGGCATTCTCGTCGAGCATTCGCGTGTCGGATAACACCGTGATCACCACCTCGCGCGATGTGCTTGAGACGCTTGGCACGGCAGAGCAACCGAGCGAAGTGCTGGTAGCGCTGGGCTATGCCTCGTGGGAGAAAGGGCAACTCGAGGAGGAGATCCTTGATAACGCCTGGCTCACGGCACCTGCGGATCTCAACATTCTGTTTAAAACGCCGATCGCCGATCGCTGGCGTGAAGCGGCTAAACTTATCGGCATCGATATCTCCACCATGCCAGGCGTGGCGGGACACGCCTGATGAGCGGAACCCTGTTAGCCTTTGATTTCGGCACCAAAAGCATTGGCGTTGCCATCGGGCAGCGCATCACGGGCACGGCTCGCCCGCTCAGCGCGCTGAAAGCGCAGGACGGCACGCCGGACTGGAAGCTTATCGAAAAATTGTTAAAAGAGTGGCAGCCAGAGTCCGTGATTGTGGGTTTGCCGTTGAATATGGACGGCACCGAGCAACCCCTCACCGCCCGTGCCCGTAACTTTGCCAACAAAGTTCATGGTCGTTTTGGCGTACAGGTGACGCTGCATGATGAGCGCTTAAGCACCGTAGAAGCCCGCGCCGGGCTGTTTGAACGCGGCGGTTTTCGCGCGCTCGACAAAGGAAGTGTCGATTCCGCTTCCGCAGTCATCATCCTTGAGAGCTACTTCGAACAACATTTCTGAACCAGCCCCAACCAGCCGTTCTCCCTGTTCCTGACCCGACGAAAGCCGCGACCTGTTCGCGGCTTTCTGCCGATCGTTCTCACAGTTTCTGGCTGTGCTTTTTGCATTTCATTCCGTGTTTCTATAAAAGAAACATTGTGACATTAGCAGCGTCAGGATTTTTCCGTCAGGCGTTCAACCAGCGCGTGAAGTGCCTGCAGTCGTGTGTCCACGACCGCGTCGTCAACGTGCCACATTCCGGCAAAGGCGAGCGCGGCGGAGTGCGCGCCAAGGGGTTTTGCCATCGAGACTTCACCGTCGTCATGGTGCCAGACCACGTGGCCGCGCTCGCGCTGTTCAGCAACATGCGGGCCAAGCAGTCGCCACTGCTCTTCGCTAAAGCGCTGTTGCAGGGTTTCATCACTTTCTGCCGCCAGTAACGCCATGCCGATGACGGACTGCCAGGCCGGAAGCATATGAAAACCAGCCAGCGCCTGGCTGACCTGGCTACCGGGCTCGGAGTGATAGATATAGATCACCTGATCCTCCCAGAGCACACCCATTGCCACCACGATATCTTTCGGGGCATGGCTTTCCAGTAGCGGCAGCGCCTGGGAGAACAGTGCTGAACCACGGATAGCCTGCGCCGCCAGCGCATGAATTCCGGGACCAGGCAGATAGCGACGCTGTGCGTCCTGCATCGTCAGGCCAATAGAAGCCATGGTCATCAACAACCGGTTTACACGGGTTGTGTTAATGCCCATCAGGCGAGCCAGTTCGCGACAGCCAATGGCGCGATCGCTGGAAACCAGATACTGCAGGCATCGAATGCCGTCGATCAGGCTTTGATTGGGTTGTGAAGACATTGCAGGTTCACTTTTCAGGTTGCTCGAAAAACCGATTTTACCGCCAGTAAAGAAGGAAACAAGGTTATGAAAATCTTTCCTCAAACCGATGCCAGAACATTTCCAACGCAGCAACTGCACGCAGACCTGTTAGTTGCGGGTGGCGGGCTGGCGGGGCTTTGCGCCGCGCTGGCGGCAGCGCGAGACGGCCTGCAAGTGGTGCTCGTTCAGGACAGGCCAGTGCTGGGCGGAAATGCCTCCAGCGAAGTGCGTCTGTGGGCCAACGGCGCAACCTCCCATATGGGTAATAATAACCGTTGGGCACGCGAAGGCGGCATCATGGGCGAAATCATGGAAGAGAACCTCTGGCGGAACAAAGAGGGAAATCCGGTGATGTTCGACCTGGTATTGCTGGATCTTGCCAAAAGCCAGCCGGGGCTGACATTGCTACTCAATACCGCCGTCTTTGAGGTCGAAAAAACGGAAAACGCCCTCACTGCGGTAAAAGCCTTCAACCCCATTAACGAAACCTTTTACACCATAAGTGCCGCGCAGTTCTGCGACGCCACCGGCGACGGCGTACTCGGTTTTCTGGCGGGCGCAGAATACCGTGAAGGCGCGGAAGAAGCAGAAGAGCTGGGCGAAAAAATGGCGCCCGGTGACAATTTTGGCCATAAGCTGGGCCACTCCATCTATTTTTACACCAAGCAAACCACCGGGCCGGTCAACTTTGTTCCCCCCTCTTTTGCGCTGAAAGATATCACTGAGATCCCGCGCTATAAGCGCCTGACGTCAACGCTGAACGGCTGCGATTTATGGTGGCTGGAGTGGGGAGGCCGCCTCGATACCGTACACGAAAGTGAAGAGATCAAATGGGAACTGTGGAAGATTGTCTGGGGCGTCTGGGATCACATTAAAAACTCTGGCGAATTCCCTGAAGCCGCCGACATGACTATCGAATGGGTCGGCGCGATCCCCGGAAAACGCGAAAGCCGCCGTTTCCTGGGCGATCATTTGCTGTGCCAACAGGACATTATTGAGCAGCGCGATCACTACGACGCCGTAGGTTATGGCGGTTGGTCGATAGATTTGCACCCGGCGGATGGCGTGTACAGCACCCACGACGGTTGCCGGCAGTTTCACAGCAAAGGCACCTACACCATTCCGTTTCGCAGCCTCTACAGCCGTTCGCTCGATAACTTATTGCTTACCGGGCGGTTGATCTCCGCTTCGCATGTCGCCTTCGGCAGCGCCCGTGTGATGTGTACTTGCGGTCTGTTGGGCGAAGTTGTCGGGCGCGCTGCCGCGCAGTGTAAAGTGCTTAACCTGCTACCGCGTGAGCTGGCGCAGCGCGAGCATATCAGCGCTTTGCAGCAACATTTACAGGCCACTGGCTGTCATATCCCACGCCAGTGGCTGAACGATCCGGCGCAAGGCGCTACCGTCAGCGCCAGCAGCGAATACCAACTGAGCGAGCTGGAACCCAACGGCAGCTGGCAGTCGCTTTCGGAGCGCATGGCGATACTGTTACCCGTACGCGCAGGCGCGCAACTGCCCGAAATGACACTGCGTTTACGGGCATCAACACCGCAGCCACTGGCGGTTTCGCTGCTTGGCAGTGCACGCGCCGGGAACTTCACCCCGGACTATCAATACGACGAAAACGTGCTTCAGGTCTCCGGCGAAGCAGAGCACACCCTGGCCTTCCAGTGGCAAAGCGATCGCGACCAGTATGTGTTTGTCGCTTTCGAAGCGCAGGAAGGTATCGAAATTGCGCTCACGGATACCCACCTGCCGGGCATCATGACGGTCTTTAACAGCCTTAACGCCCGTGTGGCAAAACACACCCGGCAGGTCGCAGATGGCGATTATGGCGTTGACGAGTTCGATTTCTGGCTGCCGCGCCGCCACCCGCAGCAGATCTTCCCTGCCCTGCGTTTCAGCCAGCCACTGAATGGCTGGAGTGCGCAGAATGTCTTAAATGGCCGCTTGCGTCCGGAGCAGCAAATCAACGCATGGACGCCCGCCGCTGATGATGTCGCCCCGGAAATCATCTGGCGCTGGGCGGAGCCGCAGACGTTGCAGCATCTTACGCTGGTACAGGACAACGATTTCGATAACGCGATGGAGTCGGTCCAGATGGGTCATCACTATGCCGTAACGCCGCATTGCATCACGCACTACCGTCTGTGGGCCGATGAACAGCTCCTGGCCGAGGTGGAAAATAACCACCACTCGGTGTGCCAGCACAGGCTGGAAGAACCGCTGACGGTGCGTAGCGTCAGGCTGGAGATCCTGAAAACGGCGGGCGCGCTGCCTGCGGTTTACTCGCTCAACATCCGCTAAAGCCAGCCTTGAAGCACTCGCTGTTGGTGGCTTTGTGCAAAAGTTTGCATTCCCGCCTGTTGCCCGGTTTGCATTACGCCGGGCAACTGGTGGGTTTTGCCTTCGCGGATCAGGCTCGCCACCGCCGGAGAGTTGATCAGCAACTCGAATAACGCCACTCGCCCTCCCCGCTTGTCCGCCTCAAGTTTTTGCGCCAGCACCGCCTGCAGGCTTCCCGCCAGCTGGCTGCGCACAGGATCTTTTTCTTGCGCCGGAAAGGTATCGACCAACCTCTCCACCGCTTGTGCCGCACCGCGCGTATGCAGCGTCGCCAGCACCAGATGCCCGGTTTCTGCGGCGGTCAGCGCCAGACGGATGGTCTCACTGTCGCGCAACTCACCGAGCAGGATCACATCCGGATCCTCACGCAGCGCCGCGCGCAGGCCGTCGGCAAATGACATGCAATGCAGACCCACCTCCCGCTGCTGAATCAGGCAGCGGTTGCTGGTGTGAACAAACTCGATCGGATCTTCCAGCGTCAGAATATGCGCATCGTTATGCTGATTCAGATAATCCACCATGGCTGCCAGAGTGGTGGATTTGCCGCTGCCGGTCGCGCCCGTCACCAGAATCAGGCCATTTTCCCGCCCAAGTAATTCGCTCAACGGCGCAGGGGCATCCAGCTCACTGAGCAGTGGGCAGCTTTGCGGCAACAAGCGTAACGCCAGCGAAACGCCACCGTGACGCGTAAAGGCACCTGCCCGCAGCCTGTGCCCTGCGGCTGTCGTCAGGGCAAAATCGACCTGCCCCCGCTCTCGCCACAGACGCTGCTGAGCCGTATTGAGGTGCAAATCAATCAGCCCGGCGAGATCCGCTATTTCAAACGGCGCGGGTTCCAGACGGCCTTGCTGCCGCCAGCGCGGCACTGAGCCACTGCACAGGTGTAGATCCGAGACATTATGCTTTACACTAAGCGCCACTATTTCTTCTATATCCATATAGCCATCCTGGAATCATGAACGATATTGCGCATAACCTGGCACAGGTCCGGGACAAAATCTCAGCCGCCGCAGCGCGCTGCGGCCGTGCTTCAGAAGAAGTGACATTGCTTGCAGTGAGTAAAACCAAACCTGCGAGCGCTGTCGCAGAAGCGATCGACGCCGGGCAACGTGCTTTTGGCGAAAACTATGTTCAGGAAGGGGTGGATAAAATTAACCACTTCAGGCAACTGGGCGTTCAGGGTCTGCAATGGCACTTTATTGGCCCGTTACAGTCCAACAAAAGCCGTCTGGTGGCGGAGAACTTCGACTGGTGCCACACGGTAGACAGGTTGCGTATTGCCAGTCGTTTAAGCGAGCAGCGCCCGGCAACGTTAGCGCCGCTAAATGTGCTTATCCAAATCAACATCAGCGATGAGCAAAGCAAATCCGGTATTGCTCTCAGCGAGCTGGATGCGCTGGCAGCCCAGGTGACCGGGCTATCTGGTATTTGTCTGCGAGGACTGATGGCGATACCCGCGCCGCAAACAGATTACGAACGCCAGTTTGCCGTGGCACGGCAAATGGCTGTAGCATTTGAGGCGTTGAAAACACGCTATCCGACGGTGGATACCCTGTCGTTGGGCATGTCCGATGATATGACCGCCGCCATTGCGGCGGGAAGCACGATGGTGCGCATTGGTACGGCCATTTTTGGTGCGCGCGATTACACAAAAAATTAAGGAAAACTGAGGAACGCCATGAAGACGTTGACTTTCCTGCTCTCGACAGTGATTGAACTCTACACAATGGTTCTGCTGTTACGTGTCTGGATGCAGTGGGCACGCTGCGATTTTTACAACCCGTTTTCGCAGTTCGTGGTCAAGGCCACGCAGCCGATTGTCGGGCCGCTGCGCCGCGTGCTGCCCGCAATGGGGCCGCTGGATAGCGCCTCGCTGCTGATTGCTTTTGTTCTGTCGTTTATTAAAGCGATACTGATTTTTATGGTCATCACCTTCCAGCCGATTATCTGGGCCTCCGCCCTGCTGATTTTACTCAAAACCATCGGCTTGATGATTTTCTGGGTGCTGCTGGTAATGGCCATCATGAGTTGGGTCAGTCAGGGACGCAGCCCGGTGGAGTATGTGCTCATGCAGTTGACCGAGCCGCTGCTGCGCCCAATCCGCAGTCTGCTGCCGGCCATGGGCGGCATCGATTTTTCACCGATGATTCTGGTGCTGCTGCTGTATGTTCTGAATATGGGGATTGCGGAATTGCTGCAATCTACCGGCGATATTCTGCTGCCGGGGCTGTGGATGGCACTATGAGTGCCGTTGTTACCTGTGAAGACGGGCTGGTGTTGCAGCTGTATATTCAGCCTAAAGCCAGCCGTGACGCCATTATCGGGCTGCATGGCGACGAGTTAAAAGTCGCCATCACCGCCCCGCCAGTGGACGGCCAGGCCAATGCGCACCTGGTGAAATTCCTCGCTAAGCAGTTCCGCGTGGCGAAAAACCAGGTCGTGATTGAAAAAGGCGAACTGGGCCGCCACAAACAGATTAAAATCTCACATCCGCAACAGATCCCGACAGAAGTCGCGGCGCTGATACATTAGGATCCGCTATGCAAAAAGTTGTCCTCGCTACCGGTAATGCCGGTAAGGTGCGCGAGCTGGCCTCGCTGCTGAATGATTTTGGCTTTGATGTTGTCGCACAAACTGAGTTAGGCGTGGAGTCCGCCGAAGAGACCGGCCTGACGTTTATTGAAAACGCGATCCTCAAAGCCCGCCACGCAGCGCAAATTACTGGCCTGCCTGCGATTGCTGACGATTCCGGCCTGGCTGTCGATGCCCTCGGCGGTGCGCCGGGCATTTATTCCGCCCGTTATTCCGGCGTTGATGCCAGCGACCAACAGAACCTGGAAAAACTGCTCGACGCGCTAAAAGATGTGCCGGACGCTAAGCGCAAAGCACAATTCCATTGCGTACTGGTCTATATGCGTCATGCTGATGACCCGACCCCGCTGGTGTGCCACGGCAGCTGGCCTGGCGTGATTACGCGGCAGGCCGCCGGTAACGGCGGCTTTGGTTACGATCCGATTTTCTTTGTCCCTGCTGAGGGCAAAACCGCTGCGGAGCTCACCCGCGAAGAAAAAAGCGCGATCTCCCACCGTGGACAAGCGTTGAAACTGTTACTGGAAGCACTGCGTAATGGCTGATTTGCCGCCTCTGAGCCTTTATATACATATTCCGTGGTGCGTGCAGAAATGCCCGTACTGCGATTTCAATTCCCACGCATTAAAGGGCGAAGTGCCGCACGACGATTACGTTCAGCATTTGCTTAACGATCTCGATGCCGATGTCGCCTACGCGCAGGGACGTGAAGTAAAGACCATTTTTATTGGTGGCGGTACGCCGAGCCTGCTCTCTGGTCCGGCAATGCAAACATTGCTGGACGGCGTACGTGCGCGTTTGCCGCTCGCACTGGATGCAGAAATAACCATGGAAGCCAACCCCGGAACCGTGGAAGCCGACCGCTTTGTCGATTACCAGCGTGCCGGCGTGAACCGCATTTCCATTGGCGTACAAAGTTTTAGCGAAACGAAGTTACAGCGCCTGGGTCGTATTCACGGCCCGCAGGAAGCCAAACGCGCCGCGCGCCTGGCGAGCGGGCTGGGGTTACGCAGCTTTAACCTTGATTTAATGCACGGGTTGCCAGATCAGTCGCTGGAAGAAGCGCTGGATGACTTGCGCCAGGCAATTGCGCTCAACCCGCCGCATTTGTCGTGGTATCAGCTCACCATTGAACCTAATACGCTGTTTGGCTCACGTCCTCCGGCGCTGCCAGACGACGATGCGCTCTGGGACATTTTCGAACAGGGCCACCAGATCCTGACCGCCGCCGGGTATCAGCAATATGAAACCTCGGCTTACGCGAAGCCCGGTTATCAGTGCCAGCACAATCTCAACTACTGGCGTTTTGGCGACTATCTGGGGATTGGCTGCGGTGCGCACGGTAAAGTGACGTTCCCGGATGGGCGTATTCTGCGTACGGCAAAAACCCGTCATCCACGCGGTTATATGCAGGGCAATTATCTGGATAAGCAGCACGATGTGGAAGCGCAAGATAAACCGTTCGAGTTCTTTATGAACCGTTTCCGTCTGCTGGAACCCGCACCGCGTGCTGATTTTTCACGGTATACCGGCCTGGATGAACGCATTATTCGCCCGCAAATTGAGGAAGCTCTGAAGCTGAATTATTTGACGGAAAATGAAGAGAGCTGGCAGATAACAGAACACGGCAAGTTATTTCTTAATTCCTTGCTGGAACTATTTCTTGCCGAATAATTCAGGTGCTGGCTGTTCAGTTATTTGAACAGCCAGCCAGGAAACAATCCGCGGCTACAGAATATTACGCTGACGCATTGCGTGGCGCAGCAGCACAATACCACATGAAATAATCCCGCCGATCATCGCCGCCAGTACAAGAATTAACGCCTTGCCCGCGCCATCTTTTTTCATCGGAAGAGAGGGCGTCAGTTGGTATTTGATAGGGGAAAACTCAATATCTTTGATGTTAACTTTTTCAAGCTCCGACAAGGTATATTCCCGGTTCTGGAAATCCGCATTTAACTCAGTAACATCCTTAAGCGACTTTTCAATCCGCAGCTTTTCTGCGATCCCATCCGCGCCCAGCGCGATAGAAAAATCAGGGTCATCCTGTACGGATTGGCCATTACTGTAGACCGGGCGCTTGATTCCAGCGGCATTGGCGACTTCCAGCGAGTAATTCAGGCGTTTGATATTAGCATCATGCTTCGTCGTGATGCGCACCCGATCCATCTCCAGCACGTTTTTTTCGTAACTTTTACGCACGTCAACATCGCTACGCAGCGTATCCAGCGTCTCTTTCACCACCTGCGCTGACACATAATCGATATAGCTTTTAAGTACCTGCTGCGCTTCCGGTGCGCTCGGCGCGGTGAAGCTCAGCGACCATGAGGCGTAAGAAGAGTCACTAGTGCCGGGTTTGATGTTGTTGATGGCTTTAATTTTTTCCGATAACAGCACGACCGCGCGACGCAATTCGTGTTGATCAAAGTTCTGATCATGTAATTTCCCCAAAACCAGCGGAGAAGAGGCAAGAAACTCTTCTTTCAATGATTGAGAGTTAAATTTTTTCAGGAAAAGGTTAAATATCTCGTTAGCATCAATAGGCACTTTTACATCAAGCGCTTGCAGCGCAACCAGTGTTTTCTGTAACTCTGTCCACTGGATTTTTTCCGCTGGCGTAACCTCAGCCTGGCTGGTCCATTTCTGTGGCAATAATGCGGCAATAAAAAAACCGGCAACAGCAAATAACAGCACAGTCGCAATAATGAAAGCTTTACCTTTCCATAAAATACCCACCAAATTTAGTAGATCAATTTCGCTAGCTTTAAACTGAATGGGATGACTCTCAAATAAAGGAGGAGCCTGTTCTGGTTTGATATTTAATGATGACATAAGGTTATTTTGGTAAAAATCAAGTCCATGATTTGAAGCTGCGATATTAACATCAACAGGAACATTCCGAAAGCACACCAAATGTCATTTAAGGCACAGATATTGCTACCTTTTATTCAAAACCCACCAAATTTTGTAGTTTCGCATACTTTGTTGCACTTTTATTGGCCAGCGGAAATTTTTATGCCTGTTAAAAAGTACAGTGAGTAAGGGAAGAAAAGATAAGGATTATCTATATATAATTAAAGAAATAATAAAAAAAATTAAATAGAGTATATAGAAAAAAATACACAGCCTTTCTTTAAAAGAGAAGGCTGTGAAATTGGATTACTTTAACTGGGCGGTCAATGCCTTACGGCTCTCTTCCAGCGTCACTACACGCTTACAAACATCTTTCCCGAACTGCTGGAAATCCGCTTCCTGGTTTTTCCACTCGTTCTGGATTGCAGTTTGTAGACCGCCAAGGCTGCCTAAAACGTTTTGTAATGGGTTGCCGCCGCTTTTCAGCACTGCTTTCGCGCCCATTTCATTAATGCTGTCCTGCAGAATGCCGCCCATTGCCTGATTCACCAGTTGCTGGCCATCCGCGCGCACTTGCTCAATCGCTTTATAGTGGAAGGTCAGGCCATCGCTACGATGTTCAATAATGCGATTCATCTGCTCTTTTAATTGTGCATCAAGCTTGGTCAGGCGATTACGCATGCTGCTACTTTCACCTACCTCTTTAACGATGATTTTATCCAGCGCGATGCGGTTTTTCTCCACGCGGCTACGCGCGCCATCGTCGATCCACGGCAGCGCGCTGCGCAGTTCTGCCTGGTAATCTTTTGCCTGCTCGCGCTGAGCGGCGCTAAGGGTCGGTTGTTTGCCGTTGAACATCACGTTGCCATCCGGTGTGATAACCAGATTGCCGTTCTCGCCTTTCACCTGCACGGTTTGCGGGTTGATGATCACATCGTCACGCGGCGTGACGCTACATTGATAGTCGGCCTGAGCCGCGAATGCTGTAAGCGTTAGTGCCGCCGCCAGTAGCGTTTTGCGCATCATAAAAACTCCTGTAGAGACAAAACGGGCCAGCAAATGCTGGCCCCTTATGTTTTAGTTAGTCCCACCAAACGTCGAAAAGTTCGCTCACGCGCACCTCGGTCAACTGGTGTTCTTCAAGCCATTTACGCACGATGGCCTGATGCTCTTCAGTACATTTGCCAATCTCTTGCAGGCAAATCAGACCATCCCACGCCAGATAACCGCTACCGTCAAACGCCAGCTTGTTCGGCTCAATCACTTCCTGAATAAAGTCATCAACGATTTTATCAATCTGCTCTTCGCTGGTGCCTTCCGGGAAGCGCCATGCAACAGAAAAACCCAGTTCCTGAAATTCATCGATATGCATTTTTTTACGCAAACGACGGCTGCGGTTTGTTGCCATTATTTCACCCTCTCGAACATTAAGTCCCATACGCCGTGACCAAGACGATGGCCACGCTGTTCAAATTTGGTTACCGGGCGCGACTCTGGACGCGGCACAAAGTCGTTTGTCGCCGACAGGTTTTTGTAACCGTCGATGGACGTCATCACTTCCAGCATATGCTGCGCGTAAGCTTCCCAGTCTGTCGCCATATGAAACACGCCGCCCAGCTTGAGCTTGCTTTTCACCAGTTCAGCAAAGGGTACCTGAACGATGCGGCGTTTATTATGACGCGCTTTGTGCCACGGGTCAGGGAAAAAGAGCTGCACCATATTCAAAGAATTGTCAGGGATCATCTTGTGCAACACTTCTACAGCGTCGTGGCACATTACGCGCAGGTTTTCCACACCCTCTTCATGTGCGGAGGAGAGGCAAGCGCCAACGCCCGGCGAATGTACTTCAATGCCGAGGAAATCCTGCTCCGGTCGCGTTTTCGCCATTTCAACCAGCGACGCGCCCATACCAAAACCGATCTCCAGCGTGACAGGAGCTGTGCGGCCAAACAGCGTTGTGAAATCCAGCGGCTGCTCAGTGAACTCAACGCCCATCACCGGCCAGTAATTATCCAGCGCATGTTGCTGCCCTTTCGTCAGGCGGCCCTGGCGACGGACAAAGCTGCGAATGCGGCGCAACGGGCGGCCGTTTTCATCAAATTCCGGTGAAATGACGTCGTTATTCATAAAGTGATCTGCTTGTGAGAGTGTTCAGGAAACGGGCATTATCCAAAGTTCATCGCCCGATGCAAGCACCGGAAAGTTCCGGTTTACAGCTCATCGCCTCTGTGCTGCAATCTTCGCCCCTGATTACGTGATTCTGGTGACCATGCAAGCGTCTCAATTTTCAGCCCAGGTGCTGGGCTGGTACGACAAATACGGGCGAAAAACGCTGCCCTGGCAAATTGAAAAAACGCCTTACAAAGTATGGCTATCGGAAGTGATGTTGCAACAAACGCAAGTAACAACCGTAATCCCCTACTTCCAGCGCTTTATGGCGCGTTTTCCAACGGTGACCGATCTGGCGAACGCACCGCTGGATGAAGTGCTGCATTTATGGACCGGGCTGGGTTATTACGCTCGCGCCCGCAACTTACATAAAGCCGCGCAGCAGGTGGCTAACCAGCACGGCGGGCGCTTCCCGGAGACGTTCGAAGAGGTTGCTGCGTTGCCGGGGGTTGGCCGCTCGACCGCGGGCGCTATCCTCTCTTTGTCGCTGGGCAAACATTTTCCTATTCTCGATGGCAACGTAAAACGCGTGCTGGCGCGCTGCTATGCGGTGGGCGGCTGGCCGGGTAAAAAAGAGGTGGAAAAGCGTTTGTGGGAGATCAGCACAGAGGTCACCCCGGCTCAGGGCGTCGAGCGCTTTAACCAGGCGATGATGGATCTGGGCGCGATGGTTTGCACCCGTTCGAAACCGAAATGCGAGCTCTGCCCGCTGCAAACGGGCTGTGAAGCCTATGCAGCGAACGCCTGGGCGCAATATCCGGGTAAAAAACCGAAACAGACGCTGCCCGAACGCACCGGTTATCTTCTGCTGATGCAGCATGAAGGCGAAGTATATCTTGAGCAGCGCCCACCGAGCGGGCTGTGGGGCGGGTTATTCTGCTTCCCGCAGTTCAGCGATGAGGCCAGTCTGCGGGCCTGGCTGGCGCAGAGGAAGATTAGCGCCGATAATCTCAGCCAACTTGTGGCGTTTCGCCATACATTTAGCCATTTCCATCTGGATATTGTGCCTATGTGGCTTGGCGTGTCCTCGTTCTCGTCTTGCATGGATGAGGGCGCAGGTCTTTGGTATAACTTAGCGCAACCGCCATCCGTCGGTCTGGCGGCTCCCGTGGAACGCCTGATACAGCAATTACGCGCCGAAGTCCGTTAGGCGCGCAAGCAAAGAGGATTATGTTATGAGCAGAACTATTTTTTGTACCTTCCTGCAACGTGAAGCGGAAGGGCAAGACTTCCAGCTCTATCCGGGCGATCTCGGAAAACGCATTTACAACGAGATCTCGAAAGAGGCCTGGAAACAGTGGCAGCATAAGCAAACCATGCTGATCAACGAGAAAAAACTCAACATGATGAACGTCGAGCACCGCAAACTGCTGGAAGAGGAGATGGTGAATTTCCTGTTTGAAGGTAAAGACGTGCATATTGAAGGCTATACGCCGCAAGAAAAAAAATAAGCCGCTGTTCACGCGCAATCACTGGTAATGCCGCGAATGCATGGGAAGGCATTGCCAGTGCGCAGAGAACACCGGCGCTAACACACCAACACAATTGCATCCCGGAATGATGAAAAAATATTTAGCGCTAGCGATTATTGCGCCGTTGCTGATTTCTTGTTCCAGTTCGAATAAAACGGGCGACGACTACAACGAAGCCTGGATTAAAGACACCAACGGTTTTGACATCCTGATGGGTCAATTTGCCCATAATATTGAGAATTTATGGGGTTTTAACGAGGTTCTGATCGCAGGCCCGAAAGACTACGTTAAATACACCGACCAGTACCAAACCCGCAGCCACATCAACTTCGACGAGGGGACGATCACCGTCGAGACGATCTCCGGTACCGATCCTGCGGCGCATTTGCGCCAGGCGATTATCAAAACCCTGCTGATGGGCGACGATCCGGGTTCTATCGATCTTTACTCCGATGTTGACGATATTCAGATCTCGAAAGAGCCGTTCCTGTATGGCCAGGTGCTGGATAACAATGGCGAAGCCATTCGCTGGCAATGGCGTGCAGCGCAGTTTGCGGACTATTTGCTGCAAACACGGCTGAAAAGCCGCAGCAACGGCTTACGGATGATCTACAGCGTGACCATTAACCTGGTGCCAAACCACCTGGATAAACGCGCGCATAAATACGTCGGTATGGTGCGCAAAGCGTCGCATAAATATGGCGTCGACGAATCGCTGATTCTGGCGATTATGCAAACCGAATCCTCTTTTAACCCATACGCCGTCAGCCGCTCCGATGCGCTCGGTTTAATGCAGGTTGTGCAGCACAGCGCCGGTAAAGATGTGTTCCGCGCGCAGGGGAAATCTGGTACGCCCGATCGCAGTTATCTGTTTGATCCGCAAAGCAACATCGATACCGGTACCGCCTATCTGGCGATGTTGAACAATATTTATCTCTCCGGTATTACTAACCCTACATCGCGGCGCTATGCGGTTATTACCGCTTATAACGGCGGTGCCGGCAGCGTGTTACGCGTCTTTTCCGCCGATAAAGTGCAGGCGGCAAATATCATCAACACCATGACGCCAGGAGATGTGTACCAAACCCTGACCACACGCCACCCCTCGGCGGAATCCCGCCGCTATCTCTACAAAGTTAACGCTGCGCAGAAAACTTACCGTCGCAACTAATCTGCTGCCTCTTTCGTCTGTACCAACGAAAGAGGCATAAGGTATTCATGTGAGTGATGCAAACGGTTGCGCTAAAGTGTGAGATACGTCACCATATAAAAATGCAATCAGAGGAAGTTTGCATTTTTATGTCGGGCATAACAAATTCGCCACCCCGTAGATGGTAGAATCCTGACACATAACAAACGCAATTGTGCCCATTCCAACATCTATCACTCTCCTTTGTGAGGAAATTAGCATGAATCTTAAGCTGCAGCTGAAAGTCATTATCTTTCTGCAGTTCTGCCTGTGGGGAAGCTGGCTGACTACGCTTGGCTCTTATATGTTCGTGACCCTGAAATTCCAGGGCGCGGAAATTGGCGCGGTGTATAGCTCGCTGGGTATTGCATCACTGCTGATGCCAACGCTGCTCGGTATCGTTGCGGACAAGTGGCTGAGCGCAAAATGGGTGTATGCTCTGTGCCATCTGGTTGGCGCGATTACATTATTTATCGCCGCAGGCGTCACCACGCCAGGCGCAATGTTCGCCATCATCCTGCTTAACTCGCTGGCCTACATGCCAACGCTGGGCCTGGTGAACACCATTTCTTACTTCCGCCTGAAATCCGCAGGCCACGATATCGTGACCGATTTCCCACCGATTCGTATCTGGGGCACCATCGGCTTTATTCTGGCGATGTGGGCGGTGAGCTTCTCCGGTTTCGAACTGAGCCACATGCAGCTCTACATTGGCGCGGCGCTGTCGCTGGTGCTGAGCCTGTTCTCTCTGACGCTGCCGCATATGCCGGTTGCTAAAAGCAAAGAGAAACAGACTTGGGTGGAAATGCTGGGCCTGAACGCTTTCGCGCTGTTTAAAAACAAGCGCATGGCAATCTTCTTTATCTTCTCGATGCTGCTGGGCGCCGAACTGCAAATCACCAACATGTTCGGCAACACCTTCCTGCACAGCTTCGACGCGAACCCGCTGTTCGCCAATAGCTTCATCGTGACACATGCGTCGGTGATGATGTCGATTTCGCAGATTTCCGAAACCGCATTTATCCTGGCGATCCCGTTCTTTATGAGCCGTTACGGCATCAAGAACGTCATGCTGATCAGTATCATCGCCTGGGTGCTGCGTTTTGGTCTGTTTGCTTATGGCGACCCGACGCCGTTCGGTACCGTGCTGCTGGTTCTGTCGATGATCGTTTACGGTTGTGCATTCGACTTCTTCAACATCTCCGGTTCGGTATTCGTGGAGAAAGAGGTGAATCCGGCTATCCGCGCCAGTGCGCAGGGTATGTTGCTGATGATGACCAACGGTTTCGGCTGTATTCTCGGCGGGATGGTGAGCGGCAAAGTAGTTGAGATCTACACCACTGCGGGCATCACCGACTGGAAAACCGTGTGGCTGATTTTCGCAGGTTACTCGCTGGTGCTGGCCTTCGCCTTCGTGATGCTGTTTAAGTATAAACACGTGCGTGAGCCAGAAGGCGTGGCGCAGAAAGCCTGAAACTGATAACCATCTCCTGAAGGTGGTTAACGATGCAAAGACAAAACCCGGCCTGAGCGCCGGGTTTTTTGTGGCCATTTGACCATCTCTTTTTGCGAAGGTGGTCAGCAACAGGCTTCGGTTTATTCTCTTTTGCTTTAAATCGTGCAGAACAGGCTGAGGCTTTTAATCATGCTTTTAGCGAGCGCCTCCTGGGCGCGATCAATACCATCTGCTATACAGGTGATTTTTTATAACCTACTTACAGCCCGGCAAGAACCCAGGCCACCGCCAGCAGATCGGCACTCCCGCCGGGGCTTAACCGACGAGCCATTAACGCCCGATCCATTTCGCGCAGCGCGTCGCTATCCCAGCCAGTTACCAGCAACCTCGCCGCATAATCCTGTACGTAGTGCAGCCCTTCAATACCACCGCGAGATACCAGATTGCTGTCGCAGTTCGCGGCCATCAGGCGCAGCAGCGCATTGTGTAACCGCCGCTCCCCGTGCTCCTGATGCCAGTACGGCAACACTGCACGGCGCACGGTGATAAACCCCTGCTCGGCTTCACCGCGTGCGCCAGTCAGCCCATACTGGCGAAACTGTTTTTCACCCGCCGTGATAGCCTGTGGGCGACCATCCAGTTCACGCGCCACTAATCCACAACAGATTTCACTCACCTGCTGGCAAAGCGCGTCAGCGCTAACCCTGCGCCCTTGTCCCTGCAAACGCCCGGCGGCGAAACAGAGCAGACCAAGCGAAAAAATGCCGCCCTTATGGGTGTTCACGCCCCCTGTCGCCGTGAACATCGCTTGCTCGCAGGCGATACCCATCGGGCGCAGCAGCCGTAGCTGCTCGCTGGCTGGTTTCTGCGCATGGGTTTTTCCTGCTTCGGCAAAGACCCTGAACCACGGCGTAATCGCCGCAATACTCTTTAAAAACAGCGCATGATCCATATCCTGGTGCGAGCCGTTATTGGCTCTGTCCACCAGCCCCGGTTTGGGGGTTAAATCCAGCTCAAGACGCAGCGCCTGCGCCGCAAGCTCAGGCACATCAGCAATGGCGGATTTAGTCGCGAGCAAACCAGCCATCGATTAATCTCTCCACGCGAGCAACTACATCTTCTAACGAATGGCGACGCGAACGGGCGCAGCCGTGTGCAGGTTCATCACATACCAGACAGCGGCGAGTATTTAGATCCAGCGAATGCCGCCCCACCTGCCCTGCTTTCGGGCAAAACACATCGAAATCCCACAATCTGCCAAGCGGATGGGTCTGTTCCATCTCCACGCACTGCGCTTTGATTTCCACCGCCGGGTGCTCCACGCACCACAACGCTTCCGCGCCGGTTGGCAGCCACAATACCTGCCTGTCCAGCACGCGCCAGCGGTTTTGCCACAACAACTGGTCACAGGCCTGGAGTGCCACGCCCATGGTATTGCGGTAACGAATACTGTCTTTTACCGCGCCGGGGGTAACCAGCGTCAGCGAAATAACCGGTTGTTGATAGTGAGTGAGCCAGTCAGCCTGACGCGCCGCGCGGCTATCTTTCGCCGCCAGCAGCGCTTCGAGGCTGACGCCCGCTCTCACGGGCGTCAGTGTGGTCATAGATTGTTCTCTTTAACCTGACGAACAACATCGATCACGCTGCCGTCGCGATAACGGATCACGCCAACAATGCGGTCAGTGAATGCGATCGGTTTCGGTTCGCCGGTCAGTGAAATCGCACGCTGGTAAAGCGCTTCGATGTCGACGATTTTCAGCCCTGCCGCCAGTAAACGCTCACGAATATCCGGTCGCGCCGGGTTAACAGCAATACCATGATCGGTGACCAGCACGTCGATGCTTTCCCCTGGTGTCAGCAACGTGGTCACGCGTTTTACAACGGTAGGAATGCGGCTGCGTAGCAAAGGAGCCACGACAATGGTGAGGTTGGCAGCTGCCGCGACATCGCAGTGACCGCCGGATGCGCCACGCATCACGCCATCAGAACCGGTGATGACGTTAACATTGAAGTCGACATCGATCTCCAGCGCGCTGAGGATCACCACATCCAGTTGATCGCAGCTAGCAGCTTTACCGCCCGGGTTGGCATAGACGTTGGTGGAGATCTCGACATGATTCGGGTTACAGCGCAGCGAAGCCGCCGCTTCGCCATCGAAACACTGCGTATCCAGCAGTTTTTCAATAAGCCCTTTCTCATGCAGATCCACCAGGCTACCGGTGATGCCGCCAAGCGCGAAGCGGGCTTTCACCCCGTGGCGCTCCATTTTTTCTTCCATGAAGCGCGTCGCTGCGGTCGCTGCTGCGCCGGAGCCGGTCTGCATGGAGAAACCGTCTTTGAAATAACCGGAGTGCTCGATCACATCCGCGGCGTAACGGGCGATCATCAACTCGCGCGGATTGCTGGTGACGCGTGCCGCGCCGACGCTGATTTTCGCCGGATCGCCCACGCTCTCTACCTGCACGATCAGATCAACCTGATCCTGACCAAGGCTCGCAGGCATATTCGGGAATGGCACCAGCTCTTCGGTCAGTAACACCACTTTTTTGGCGAACTGCGCGTCCACCATCGCGTAACCCAGCGAGCCACAGCAGGATTTCCCCTGAGTGCCGTTGGCGTTACCGAACTCATCGCTGCACGGCACCCCGAGGAAAGCGACATCAATGTTCAGCTCGCCATCCTGCAACAGCTTCACGCGCCCGCCGTGAGAGTGGATCTGAACCGGTTCCGCCATCAGGCCGTGAGAGATTGCATCCGCCAGCTTGCCGCGCATTCCGGAGGTGTAAATACGCGAAATCACACCGTTCTGAATATGCTCGATCAGCGCATCGTTGCAGGTCATCAGCGAACTGGACGCCAGCGTCAGGTTTTTAAATCCCAGACGCGCCAGCGTTGCCACGACGCTGTTGATCACACGATCGCCTTCGCGAAATGCATGGTGGAAAGAGATGGTCATGCCGTCTTTCAGACCACTGCGGGCAATCGCGTCTTCCAGCGTCGCGCACAGTTTGCGCGTGTGTTTGGTGTTGATATCCGCCAGCCATGGTGTTGCCGAATGCGCGCTTTCAAAGGGTTTTAAATCACGCAGGTGGGGAAAATTAACGTGAAGAAGCTCTGTTTGATTCATTGTTCTGTCCTTAACGACGCACGCCGGACGCAGCTGCACGTTCCAGCACCATCTGCGCATGATTAATAATCGGGGCGTCAATCATTTTGCCGTTCAGCGAAACCACGCCCAGGCCGTTGCGCTCGCCCTCTTCCGCCGCTTCGATAACCACTTTCGCGTGATCCACTTCCTGCTGAGTTGGCGCATAGGCGTTATGCAGCAGATCGATTTGACGCGGGTTGATCAGTGACTTGCCGTTGAAACCCATTTTGCGCACCAGGTCGACTTCGCGCAGGAAACCGGCTTCATCATTGACGTCTGACCACACCACGTCGAACGCATCAATTCCAGCGGCACGCGCGGCGTGCAGCACAGCGCAGCGCGCGTAGAACAGCTCGGTGCCGTCGCCACGTTCGGTTTGCATATCCATTACGTAGTCAAATGCGGCCAGCGCGATGCCAATTAAGCGCTGCGAGCTGCGCGCAATCGCAACGGCGTTAATCACGCCGATCGCCGACTCAATCGCCGCCATTACGCGGGTCGATCCCACTTCGCGACCGCAGGCCAGTTCGATGCGCTCCAGGTGGCGTTCCAGCTCGTAGATATCTTCCGGCGTATCCGTTTTCGGTAAACGCACCACATCAACACCAGCACGAACCACTGCTTCCAGATCTGGCAGGCCAAACGGCGTGTTCAGTGGGTTAATACGCACCACGGTTTCCATATCCTGATACATCGGGTGCTGTAGCGCGTGGAACACCAGTAGGCGCGCGGTGTCTTTTTCGCGCAGCGCTACCGCGTCTTCCAGGTCGAACATGATCGAATCAGGGCGGTAGATAAAGGCGGTGGAGAGCATGGCAGCGTTAGCGCCTGGCAGGAACAGCATGCTACGACGTAGTTTTTTCACAGCAGTTTCCCCCAGTCGATTTCAGTGCCTTCGGCGGCGCGCAGAATGGCGCTTTGCAGACGGGCGCGGATTACACAGTCCAGTGCGCCTTTGTCTTCAATGATGATTAAGCCCTGGCGAACCTCCATCGCGCGCAGCGTGGCATCCACTACCTTGCGGATTTGATCGCCGAACTGCTTCATCACCTCGCTGTGGATAACAATCTCCAGCTCGCCTTCTGCGGGGGCAATTTTCACCATCAGGTCGCTGGACTCCATCGTCCCGGCCAGCGCCTCCCTTACAATTTTCATAGTTATTTTCCTGATTTTTAAGCGACTTCCGCGCTGTAATGAGATTCAAGGTGCGCAAAAGTGGTATCCGGTACAATTTCCCGAATACGGGAAAACTGGTGTGTTTTGAGTAAACGACGCACTTCTGAGGCAGAGATGGCGGTGCCGGTCGCTTTAATGCGCGGAACTTCCACCACTTCAACCGCCCCCGCGAGCAACTGATGCATAGTCTGGTTGTACTGGCGGGTGATATCGCAAAACGGTTCGCTGCCGATAAAGCGGTGGGTAACACCAAGCGCCGGGGCAATATGGTTACGGAAGATGAGCAGGTCGATTTCGCTCCACGCCTGCTGCACTTTGCCGGTCTCTTTAAGGAAATAGGCCGGAAAGGTAGCGCGGGAAATAATGTACTGAGAGCCTTCGTGGACCGTGACATTTGGCAGGTGCGCCACGCCCGCTTTCACCATTTTCAGCCGTGCGGAGAAAGGAAAGAACGAGGCATCTTCCCGCACCACAAACAGGTGCAGCCAGTCGCAGGCCTGTGCGGCCTGCTCAACCAGATGCCGATGGCCAAGCGTGAAGGGATTGGCGTTCATCACAATGGAGCCAATGCGCTTTCCGGCAACGCGGCGCGCCTGCAAAGTGCGGCAGTAACGCTGAATGCCAGACGGCGTATTTTCCATTAATATCGCATTGTTACCACTCTGGGCAACCGGCCAAAAGCCGCTATGCTGGAAACGCTCCCGATTGCAAGGGCGCGTGCACAGGAACAGATGAAAATGTCCACGCGCCAGCGCCAGATGCTCAACTTCCGCCAGCAGCCGCGCACTGAGGTTTTCTCCACGCAACTGCTCTTCAACCGCTACACACTTGATGACGTTGGCGGCGAGACCTGCACAACCCACCAGCCGGTTTCCCGACCAGGCTTCAACGAAGGTGGTGATATCGCTGTCCATACCTAAACCACTGTCTGCGAGCAACGCGCGGATAGAGGCCAGCCGTTGAGTATTGCCGTTGACTTCCGCAACGCGGAAGTCGATGGAGGGTCGTGCTTGCATCGTATTGCCTTCGTCCTTAGTGCGCTGCCGTCAGCGCATGGGCTGGCGCATCAATAATCACATTGCTGAGGTGACCGATGTTTTCGATCTCCACTTCGATGCGATCGCCCGCTTTCATGAACAGCGGCGGATTGCGTTTCTTGCCAACACCGCCCGGTGAGCCAGTGATGATGACGTCGCCCGGCGTCAGGCAGGTAAAGGTGCTGATGTACTCGATAAGCTCGGCGACCTTGTGGATCATGCTGGCGGTGTTGTCGTCCTGCACCATGCGACCATTCAACCAGGTGCGGATAGCGAGCTGATGCGGATCGGGGATCTCATCTGCCGTGGTCATCCACGGGCCGAACGCGCCGGTCTGCCGCCAGTTTTTCCCGGCGGTGAACCAGGTGTGCTGCCAGTCACGCGCAGAGCCATCCATGTAGCAGCTGTAACCTGCGACATGACTTAACGCTGCGTCACGAGAGATGTTTTCACCGCCTTTACCGATGATCACCGCCAGCTCACCTTCGTAGTCGAATTCGCTGGAGTGACGCGGTTTGAGCACCGGCGCGTTATGCCCGGTTTGCGAGTCGGCGAAGCGTACAAACAGCGTCGGCGCCGGGTTATGTTGATCAAACTCTTTGCGTTTTTCGGCGTAGTTCATGCCGACGCAGAGAATTTTCCCCGGGTTTTCAATAACCGGCAGGAAGTTGAGATCGTCAAAGCGCAGATCCGTCGCTTCACCGCTCAGCTGTTGTGCCTCACTCAGCGCGTCTGCCGCGAGCAACGATTTCAAATCACCGTAGCGGTCGCCCAGGCGCTGGCCCAGATTGATGACACCATCAGCCTTGACGATGCCGTAGCTACGGATCCCCTGATGGACAAAGCTTGCGAGTTTCATATCAGTTCCTGTAGTGCTTAATCAGACGAGGAAATTGCCAAGAACCAGCAGCGATACCGACACGTTGATCGCACCGCCAATACGGGTGGCAATCTGTGCAAACGGCATCAGGCTCATACGGTTACCGGCAGTCAGGATGGCAACATCCCCTGTACCACCCTGGCCGCTCTGGCAGCAGGAAACGATGGCGACATCAATCGGATGCATGCCAATCTTTTTACCTACGAAGAAACCAGTGGCAACCAGTGCGGAAACGGTACTCACGATCACCAGCAGGTTATCGAGAGTGAAAGCGTGAACCAGCTCTTCCCACGGCGTAATGGCAACGCCCACGGCGAAGAGGATTGGGTAAGTCACGGAGGTCTGGAAGAATTTGTACACCACCTGAGAACCTTCCAGCAGGCGCGGAGAAACACCGTGCGCCAGCTTAACCAGCACGGCGGCAAACAGCATGCCGACCGGTGCAGGCAGGCCAATCAGTTTGTGGCCGAGCATGCCGATCATGTACAGCAACACAGCCAGCAGTGCGCCCGCCGCGATGGTGGTGACATCAGTTTTACCGGAAAACGCAGGGGCAGCCGGCGCTGGTTCATCACCATTGCTGCGGTTTGGCATCAGTTGGCCTTCGCCGGTCAGATGCGGGAAGCGTTTACCCAACTGGTTCAGGCAGCCGGAAATGATGATTGCGGTCAGACCGCCCAGCATCACCATCGGCAGTACACGGCCCAGCGCGACGCCCTGATCCATGTGCAGTAAGGTGGCGTAACCGATAGAGAGCGGAATGGCGCCTTCACCTACACCACCCGCCATGATTGGCAGAATGATAAAGAAGAAGATCTGGAACGGTTCCATACCCAGCGCCAGGCCAACGCCCATACCCACCAGCATGCCAACCACTTCGCCACACACCATCGGGAAGAAGATGCGCAGGAAGCCCTGAATCAGGGTGGTGCGGTTCATGCTCATGATACTGCCGACAATGATGCAGCAGATGTAGAGATAGAGGATGTTGGTTGATTTGTAGAATTTCGTTGTGGACTCGACCACCACGTCCGGCAGCAAACCGTAATAAACCATTGCTGAAGGAATAAAGGTGGCGCAAATCGCCGCTGCGCCCAGTTTGCCCACGATCGGCAGACGTTTACCAAACTCGCCGCAGGCAAAGCCGAAGAACGCTAGCGTCGCCACCATCACGACGATATCGCTCGGCAACTTGCCGCCAAGACAATCGATAGCAATTAACGCACCGGCTAGCAGGAATAATGGCAGTGGAATAATCCCCACTTTCCACGTATCCATAATGTGCCACCACTTATCCTTCAGTGATGTTTTTTGAATCGCCAGCGATTCAGAGGTAACAGAGAATGAATCGTCAGTTGTGCTCATAATTAAGCCCCTTGGTTATTTTGTGCCTGTAGAGTAAAGGGCTAAATGCATACTTTATGTGAGGAATAGCATATTAAAACCGGAGTTTTAATGGCTCCTATGGTTTTTAAGGTTTCTTTTATTTTGTGTGATTTACGCCTTAATTATTGGCGTGGTTTTTATGGTTTTTTTAAATAGAAACACAAGTTAATAACATTTCCAAAAAAGAATATTTAACAGACCATTTTTCCGCTTCAGTACTGGCTGTGCAAGGGATCACAAGTTTCCAGTAAACTGCGTACGCGTGCGCAAAAAGATGCTACATTGGCGCTTTGCTGGCTGCTGTGCGAACCGTCATGAAAGTCTCTTTCCAAATCAAACTTTTTATTTCGCTGGTGCTTTTTTTCTCCGGCTTGTTCGTTCTGCTTGGCATTTATTATTACAAGGATGTCGGTCGCCAGCTATATCAGGAAATGAGCGCACGAGCAAAAATACAGGCTGAGGAAATAGCCATTATTCCGAATTTACGCCAGTCGGTTGCCGATAAAGATATTCGAGCTATCGCGCAATTTATGCATAAAGTGGTGGCGCATAGCGATGCAAGCTTTATTGTTATCGGCGATAACAAAGGCATGCATTTATTTCATTCAGTCGATTCTGATGTGGTCGGAAAAACATTAGTGGGTGACGATAATACCGAGGTGTTGCACGGGAAAAGCATCACCACTATCCGCAAAGGCGGGTTGGGTATTTCGTTACGCAGTAAGGCGCCGATTTTTGATGAGGCCGGGCGCGTTATCGGGATTGTGTCGGTGGGGTATCTGACCAGTTATCTCGATACCATCACGCTCGGTAAAGTGATCAACATTTTTATTGCCGCTGTATTGCTGCTGGCAGCGCTGTTTATTTTTTCCTGGTTCTTTACCCGCAGCATTAAAAAACAGATCTTCTCCCTTGAGCCACGGGAGATTGGTCTGCTGGTGCGCCAGCAAAAGGCGATGATGGAATCGATCTACGAAGGGGTGATCGCGATTGACAGCGAACTGCGCATTGAAGTGATCAATCAGGCCGCACGCAAACTTCTGGAGTTACGCCAGCCGACGCGCGAGCTGCGCGGGCAAACCATCGATGAAGTCATTGCCCCGGTACGGTTTTTTGACCGTTCGATGATGCTGGAAAACGACACGCACGATGAGATTTGCCGTTTTAATCAGTTAACGGTGATTGCCAGCCGGGTACGCATCATGCTGGAGAATAAATTGCAGGGCTGGGTGATTACCTTTCGCGATCGTAACGAGATAGACACGTTGAGCGCGCAACTCAGCCAGGTGAAGCGCTATGTTGATAACCTGCGCATTATGCGCCACGAGCAACTGAACCGCATGAACACACTCTCTGGCCTGCTGCATATGGAGCGCTACGATGAAGCTGTGCGCTACATCCAGGCGCAGTCAGAGCACGCGCAGGAGTTGCTGGACTTTATCTCTTCGCGTTTTAGCTCGCCGACGCTGTGCGGTTTGCTGCTGGGGAAAGCGGCACGCGCCCGTGAAAAAGGTGTCGAACTGGCCTTTGATCCGCTGTGTCAGATGGACAGAGCCTGCCGGTTGTTGGGTGAAGCGGAGCTTATCTCAATCATCGGTAATCTCCTGGATAACGCTATTGAAGCAACCCAGCGCGCCACGCTGCCTCACGAACCGGTTGAAGTGCTGATTTTGCTGAACGAACGGGAGTTGATTATTGAAGTGGCGGATCGCGGTATCGGCATTGATCCAGCGATTCGTGATCATATTTTTGAACGCGGGATGACCACCAAGCGCAGTGGCGATCATGGCATTGGTCTGTACCTGATTGCCAGCTATGTCACGCAAGTGGGCGGATCGATTGAGGTCTCCGCTAACACGCCTCGCGGCACAATTTTCTCTTTGTTTATTCCTGAAACGGGTAACGTACCGCGTCCCGTGCCGACCCTAGAAGATCAGAATTATGCAACATGAACTGATAGACGTGCTGATAGTAGAAGATGAAAACACGCTTGCGCAGCTTAATGCGGAACTGGTCAGCAGACACCCGCGCTTGCGCCTGGTTGGCATTGCCTCGTCGCTTGCCGAAGCGCGGGAGTTATTGAGCAACACGCAACCACAGTTAGTGTTACTGGATAACTACCTGCCGGATGGCAAAGGCATTACCCTTATTAACGATCCGCAGATTATTCGCGCGAACTGCTCGGTGATTTTCATTACTGCCGCCAGTGATATGGATACCTGTAGCCAGGCGATCCGTAATGGCGCGTTCGACTATATCCTCAAACCCGTGTCGTGGAAGCGGTTGAGCCAGTCGCTGGAGCGCTTTGTGCAATTCGCCGAGCAGCAACGCGTGTGGAAAATTGTCGACCAACAGAACGTGGACTCGCTTTACCAGTTACAGGCAAAGAATTTCCGCCAGGATAATGGCAGTAAAGGCATTGAAGAGAGTACGCTGGCGCTGATTCAGAAACTGTTTGCCGACGAGATCGCGCGCTGTTTCTCCGTCGATGAAGTGGTGAGCGAAACGGGGTTGAGCAAAACCACCACCCGGCGCTATCTGGAACACTGCGTGGAAGCCGGGTTTCTGGCGGTGGAGATGCAGTACGGGAAAATTGGCCACCCGAGGCGCATGTACCGCCGGGTGGCTGCGTGAAATTGCCCCTCACCGTGCGGTCGAGGGGCTAAAAACTACTTCAGTACATAACCGTACAGGCGTTTAATGCCATCGGTGTCGGTCTCCGAATAAACGCCCTGTAGCTCCGGTGAAAAGCCCGGCAGCAGATTGACGCCCTCTTCCAGCGCGAGGAAGTAGCGCTGCACCGCCCCGCCCCACACTTCTCCCGGCACCACGCAGAGCACGCCCGGCGGATAAGGCAGCGCACCTTCGGCGGCGATACGCCCTTCCGCCTTACTGATGCGCACCAGCTCAACATTACCGCGAATAAACTCGCTGTTGGCATCCTGTGGATTCATCACTACCGCTGGCAGGCTGGCTTTGCGGAACATCGCCTTTTGCAGATCTTTTACATCAAAACTCACGTACAGATCGTGCATCTCCTGGCACAGCTCACGCAGCGTGTAGTCGCGATAACGTACCGGATATTTATTAAATATGGTTGGCAGCACGTCAGCCAGCGGTGTGTCGTCTTCAATATGTTGTTCGAACTGGGCGAGCATCGCCACCAGCTGCGCCATCTTCTCGGCACTTTCGGCCGGCGTCAGCAGGAACAGGATCGAGTTGAGATCGCACTTCTCCGGCACAATGCCATTTTCACGCAGATAGTGCGCCAGAATGGTGGCCGGAATGCCAAACTCGGTATATTCGCCCGTTTCAACATCGATGCCTGGCGTGGTCAGCAGCAGTTTGCAGGGATCAACAAAGTATTGCTCGTGCGCATAACCTTCAAAACCGTGCCATTTATCACCCGGCTCAAAGCTGAAGAAGCGCCGCTCGCGGGCGATCACTTCTGTCGGGTGATCCTGCCACGGTCGCCCGGCGATCTCCGGCGGCACAAAGGGTTTGATCATCTTACAGTTCGCGATGATCGCTTTGCGCGCTTCAATGCCCAGCGCCACGCATTCTGCCCACAGCCGGCGTCCGCTCTCGCCCTGATGGATCTTGGCGTTAACATCCAGTGCGGCAAATAACGGATAAAACGGGCTGGTTGACGCATGCAGCATAAAGGCGTTATTCAGCCGCTTATGCGGGCAAAAGCGTGCCTGTCCGCGCAGATGGTTATCTTTTTTGTGGATCTGCGAGGTTTGTGAGAACCCGGCCTGCTGCTTGTGCACCGACTGGGTGACAAAAATGCCCGGATCATTCTCGTTCAGCTCCAGCAGCAGCGGCGAGCAGTCGGCCATCATCGGGATAAATTGCTCATACCCTACCCAGGCCGAATCAAACAGAATGTAGTCACACAGGCTGCCGATCTTGTCGATCACCTGCCGTGCGTTGTAGATCGTGCCGTCGTAAGTCCCAAGCTGGATCACCGCCAGACGGAACGGACGTGGCTGTTCTGCCTTTTCCGGCGCGACTTCGCGGATCAGCTCGCGCAGGTAAGTTTCGTCAAAGCAGTGATCGTCAATGCCACCAATAAAACCAAACGGGTTACGCGCCGCTTCCAGATAAACCGGCGTTGCACCAGCCTGGATCAACGCACCGTGATGGTTGGATTTGTGGTTATTACGATCGAACAGCACCAGATCGCCCCGCGTCAGCAGCGCATTGGTCACCACTTTGTTGGCGGCAGAAGTGCCGTTCAACACAAAGTAGGTTTTATCGGCGTTGAATACCTTCGCGGCAAACTTCTGCGCGTGTTTGGCCGACCCTTCGTGGATCAGCAAATCGCCAAGCTTGACGTCGGCGTTGCACATGTCGGCGCGAAATACGTTCTCGCCGAAGAATTCGTAAAACTGGCGGCCCGCCGGGTGCTTTTTAAAGAACTCGCCGTGCTGATGACCGGGGCAGGCAAACGTGCTGTTGTCCATTTCGACATACTGGCGCAGCGTATCGAAAAATGGCGGTAGCAGATTATCTTCATAATCACAGGCGGCGGTTTCCAGCTCCAGCCAGTCCTGATCCTTACCGCCGATCACCGCTGTCACGCCCTGCGGCGCACTCTCCGGCTCTTGAGTGAACAAAAAAACCGGCAGGTTAAACCCCGTCCGTTTGAGTAACGCAAGAATGCCGCTGCGACTCTCCGCTAATGTCATGACGACTGCCGCCACATCCGTAAAATCGGTACTGTCCAGCGTCACCACTTCGCGGTGGGTGGAAAGCGCAGATATCAGCTCGCGGCTGACGGCAATTTTCATTGATTTCATAAGCACGAATACCCGTTTCAGGGGAGTAAAAGACCCCGGACAAAGCAGTTGCTTCGCCCAACGAACGTGTCTGACTGGAACCAGCTCCGACCGCCAGACATCAGTAAAAGCAGACAGCTTCTGATCTTACTGTTGTCCTACAGTGAGCGTGCGTTACCCTCACCGCATGGTGAGTGAAGTATGGGGGAAAATGACACGGGTACCTGAAGGCATGCAGGTGCAAAACGCGTGACAAACAGTAGTCATGTACGTCATCTGGCAGCTCCCGTAAGGTGGAATAAAATTCGCGCAATCATGTCACCTTTCCCAAAGAGGCGCAACCGGGCCGGGCGTGGTCGCGCATAAAAATGCTATTCTACGCGGCATATTATTCAGTTATATGAAATACAGGAGTGACTCGTGCTGACAGGTCCTTTTATTAACGCCGCCGCGGTATTAATTGGCGGCACCCTTGGCGCGTTGCTCAGCCACCGCCTGCCCGAGCGTATCCGTTCCTCCATGCCTTCAATTTTCGGCCTTGCATCGCTGGGTATCGGTATTTTGCTGGTGATCAAATGCGTGAATTTGCCGGTGATGGTGCTCGCCACGCTGGTCGGCACGTTAATTGGCGAACTTTGTTACGTCGAGCGTGGTATCAGCGGCGGTGTAAACGCGCTACGTAATCTGCTGCAAAAACGCAAAGACGGGGATGCCAACAGCGCTCACGAGTCGTTTATTCAGAGCCTGGTGGCAATCATTATTCTGTTCTGCGCCAGCGGCACCGGGATTTTTGGTTCCATGCGCGAAGGGATGACCGGCGATCCAAGTATTCTTATCGCCAAAGCTTTTCTCGATTTCTTTACCGCCGTGATCTTCGCGACTTCGCTCGGTTTTGCTGTCGCGATGATTTCCGTGCCGATGCTGATTATCCAGCTTACTCTCGCCACCTGCGCAACGCTGATCCTGCCGCTGACCACGCCCGCCATGATGGGTGATTTCACCGCCGTTGGCGGCATCCTGCTGCTGGCGACCGGGTTACGCATCTGCGGTATTAAGATGTTTGCCGTGGCGAATATGCTGCCCGCGCTGGTGATTGCAATGCCGATTTCTGCCCTGTGGACAGCATTTTTTGCCTGAGCGAACGTGCATTATGCACAAAGTGGTGATAGATTGTGCAGTCCGCAGCGAATTGAAGAAATTTCGTTGACGGAGCGCGGCGAATCAGGTTTAATGCGCCCCGTTGCCCGGATAGCTCAGTCGGTAGAGCAGGGGATTGAAAATCCCCGTGTCCTTGGTTCGATTCCGAGTCCGGGCACCACTTATTCAGAGAACCCAGCCTATGGCTGGGTTTTTGCTTTTGGCGATACGGACTCTCCATCGAACTGCGTTCGATTATTCGCCGCAAGCGGCTCACCCCTTCGGGGCCAGCGCGACAAGCGCGCTGTTCAACGCCTGACGGCGTTAGTCCGAGTCCGGGCACCACTTATTCAGAGAACCCAGCCTATGGCTGGGTTTTTGCTTTTGGCGATACGGACTCTCCATCGAACTGCGTTCGATTATTCGCCGCAAACCTCTTGCCTCATCCAGAACTGACAATCAGAGCGCGTTGGACAAAAGACGCGATGGGATCTTACCCCCTGAATTTGCCCCTGCCCTTTAGGAAACATCGCTAAAAGTTGTCGAATAATACCGAAACCTGTGCCAGGATTTTGTCGCGAAAAAGCACGTCCGAAGGGTTTTCAGTCCCCCTCCTGCGAGCGGTATGAAACTAAAGGAAAGGTTAAAAAATGCATACATTAGGATTTATCATCGGGGCAGCACTGGTTATCTTTATTTATATGGCGCTGAAAAAAAAGCGTAATGCGAAAGCGGATAACGCAACGAAAAAGCAGGACTAAGCAGAAAGTTGCCGTAACACCGCATAGCCATAATCAGTAGCAACTGCTGTGTTACGGTGCGCAAACGCGTTGAAAAAAAATTGCTGCAAATATAAATAGCCCGCCTTAGGTTCGTGCACTTTTTGAACTCCCGACCAAATGTGGCGCAATCTTCTGCATGGAGAACCCGCCGTTCTCTTCCTCACCAAAAGTTGTTTCCTTAATCGCTCAGGGGCCTGGATTTGCCGATTATTTGTGCAGCAACGTCGTGACAGGTGTGCTGTTTTTCATCTGCCACAGTGTATAAATCTGTGACCGTAGATGTTGTTCCAGTAGCCGGATAAGTTGCTGACGCAGAGGAGAACCAACTGGCAATAAATTAATCTGACGAAGCTGTTCCTCCGCCGGTTCAGTCTGCTGAAAGCTGGTCATCATGCCAAAGACGGATGACTTCAGCTCACTGACCGTCATGTATTTACCCTTGTGCCCATCCAGCCCACTTAGTTGGTTACTCAGTTGCTGTAGCTTCACCATCCCTTGATGCCAGCCATTCAGATTTTCTGTTGGTATGCCGGCAGCGTTCAATTGCCGAAACCACTTCTGCGTCAGCGGCTTAGCCTGCTCAGGCCAGAGCGACTGGGCCTGTTCGACCAGTTGACGGCTGTAGTCAATATTCCAGTCCGGCGACAACTGACCTAAGCGCACGAGCTGCTGCTGCGTGTCTGCGAACAAGGATTGCGGTATGGGAGTGTGCTGATACAGCGTATCAAGTTGCGCGGGTGTGAGTGTCGCGGGTAACGGTGCCAGCGATGCAGCAAGCTGAGCCTGCAATGGGTCAGGTCGATATAAGACATGCCAGCCCCACACCGTTACCGCACTGATTACCAGCATGGTGCACATACCGGCGGCAAAGGATTTCCACTTTTTTTCCTGTACCGGTAGCGCCGCCAGCACATCCACGTTCGGCTGATATTCGGGCCGTGCAACATAAACCCAATTAACCGAGTTGGTCGGCCCGTTCTTTTCTGTAACAGGAGCATCAGGCAAAGCATCACTTAATATTCCTGCGTTATTCATTACTGTCGCAGGCAGCACGACACCAGTCTGAATAGCTACACCAGAGTCGGATGCGCCATCACTATTTTCCAGCCGAACAGCACTGTTATGTATCATCAATCGCAAAGTATCGAGCTGGCTCAGGTGCTTAAGTTCCAGGCGCTGTAGCACCGCGCCGAGATTCATTAGCTGTTGCTCAGCCCGATATAACTGGCTGAGGTCGCTGTAGTTCAGCGCTAGCGCGCGCATCCGTTGCTGCAGGCGCTGGCTCAGGTTGCTGAGAATTTCCATGCGGGCGTGTACAGGCTGCGGCCAGAACCCTCCCCACTGATGACTTATCAGGGCCTCCAGTATTGCCAGGCCTTCATTCAGACCGAATAATCCGGCCAGTTGCGTCCGGGCAAGCGTATACCAGGCGGCCGTTTGCAATTCCACGCCATTTTGCTCAAACAGTGAGAGACAGAGCTTTTCTACATACCGCCAGTTCACGTCCGGGCGCGCCGGATGACTTAGCTTACTCAGCTCATCGCGCAAGTTGGCATAATCCGGCAGTGTACGCGGGTCGCTACCGGTTTTGATTTTACGGGGGGAAATGTCATTCATGACAGATATCCATTTAGCTTGTATAGAACAGAAGGTTTGGAAGGCATTATCAACAAAGGAGCTCATATCTGAGATCGCATACGCAAGCCGTGCTTTGCACGGTGGGAAATGGATTCGGCACGAGAATATTGCTGGGGGTACGTCCTGAATTTTTGTTCAAGATATAAACGCTAGCATTCAAGCTTTTTATCTGTCCGCGCCTTCTGCGTGACGCTGTGTTTCATATCGCATTAGCCACTCTTCCATCTGTTCCTGACACGGTTACATTCACTGGCGAAATGTAGCGATAGCTGCCAGGCGCTCACTGATGAACGAAGCAGAGAGGGATTGTTGGGACGGTCACTTTTGCAGGAATTGTGATTTTACGAACACTATCTTCCCTGGCCTTACGTACGGGTTGTCGTTTAGAGATACTGCTGTTGCTTAAGGTGTCGCAACAGAACCCGCCCTTCGGGTTTAAAATCTGTTCCATAACGCACCAGGCCAATACCTTTGAGTTCAGCGTCTATGGCATAACGCAGTTCACCGGGGATTTCCTGCTCCAGTAGTACGACGGCGATTTTTTTCAGGCGTGGCTCATATTTGAGCAGGACGGCGGAGAGGGTTCCCATCAGTACATGCGCCGTCCCCGGCATGCCCTCGAGGATTTTGGTCATGTCAGGCAGTCCATAGTCCGGCAGGTGCGCCAATGTGCCTGCACGACAGTTAAGAACGCGCTGCATATTGTCCAGTACGGAAAGTATGACCTGATTTTCTTCATTGACCTGCTGAAGATTGAGGCCACCGACGAAATTGCCGGTGAGCATTTCATATAAAGAAGGAGAGTTTTGGCTGTGAGACATTATTCGTCCTTTACCGGTAGCAGCCTGAGAGAGTTATTCCCGGCTTCAACCACCCGGGGGGTATCCGGAACGAGTTCTTCACGGTTTATCTTCAGCTTCCATGTATTTTTCACCAGATCGGGTTGCCGGAACAACCCAGCCACGGCCACGTAATTCGCGTCCTTTTCCAGTGGCATATCGAGCAGCACGTCTCCGCCCGGTTTAAGCACGACATCGCGGGTAGCCAAAAGATCAGTTCCGAGCACCTTTTCACCGTCGTTCAGTAGCTGCTGGTACACACTTTGGTCGAAGGTTTTGTGGTCTTTAAGCTGATAAATCCGCACAAGAACCGATTCAGACAGCACGTTGTTCTCACGGGTATCAGTGTTCAGTGCTTCACGAGCCGTGAAATCCAGGTGTAGCACCTTAATCTTTTTGTAGAACACGGCGTTAAATGCCGATTTAGTGCCATCAGTAACGCCCTGCGTCACTCCGCAGCCCGCCAGATTGAAAGCCAGCACAGGCAGTAGCCAGAACGCGACCTTAGTTAAATTTGTACGTAACACGTCGGTTTCCTTGTTGTGTTTTCGCAGGTTCCAGTCCTGTGTAGTAGCCCAACTCTATCGTAAAGCTCTGCGGAATATCGTCCGGAAGTTCATCACCTTCCACACCGAGTACACCGTTTATCCCGAGCCAGAAAGAGCCTTCGCCCAACGGCATGAAAGCCAGCAGGTGGCTACAAATGGTCAGGGTAATTTTTGCCCTGAATCGCCAGCCCAGGTATACCCGCAGCATAACCAGCAAATCCTGATACAGCAGGCCATTCGGCCTCCAGCCCTGCGATTCCTGTTCGTTATCCGTGGAAAGAGCAATCAGCAGTTGGCTGTTGGCATCCAGCACTTCGTCGCCAAGCGGCGTATTGCCATCCAGCAGAAAATCCTCATCGCCGTAAAAGCCCATAGGTTTACTCACTTCTACCGGGCGCAGACAGTAAGGGCTGACCTGCACGGTGGTATCCGGAGCCAGCAGGCTAACCAGTGCTTGTATCCCCTCCTGGGTTTTACCCGGCTGGCGCAACACGCCAAGCAGAGCCAGAAAGCGTGATACTGGCGTGGCAATATGTTCAGCCGTGCCGGGAATACCCAGCCCCACCAGCCCCAGCAATGACTGTGAGATATTGTCGGTGCCGCCACGTTCAAACGTGGCCGGATAAGAATACTTGCGCCAGATGCGGTAGAACTGCGTCAGAATGCGGTGGTTAAAGATATCCAGGAAACCCTGCAGCGCCTCATGTCCTTCCCGACGCTGAGTAATATCATCGAGATATGCCGTCGGCAGAGGGGAATCTACGCCGTACAATCCCATAAATGTGGTACGGATGATCGGCGGTTTGCTGCCATCGTCTTCATCGTATTCAATCGCCTTCAGCTCACTGACCGGAAATCCCATCCCTGGATGCGGCGCAAAGCGCACCGGGTCATCTGCCGGGTGGCTGGTTGAACCCATCAACGACTTGTCCGGATTCCGTTTCTCCAGTAACTGACAGAAACGATAGAAATTGATCCGGTTGAGGTCAGCCTCCAGTCGCGCGGTCAGCCGGGAATACGGCGATTGTGCTTCTCTTCCCATTCCAGACGTTCTCCGGTCGGTTGCAGGATAATAATCAGGCGATTAAACAGGTAAATGTCGGTATAGAGCGCAAAGAAGCGACTCAGCATCTCGCCGAACAGACAGATGTCGCCACGCCCGGCAAAACCGTGGCTGTCCAACATCACTTCTATCTGTACACCGCGCACCAGGTAGCCCTGCTCAAAGCGCTCAGTTTCGCTGTGTTTCACATCGATGATGCTCTCCAGACGGCGGCGGTTCATCTCACGGTTGGTCCACTCATACAACGCAAGGGTGCCACGCAGCACATCGGCATTATCCATCATCGAAAGAAACCCGCTGCCGAGGTGGCTGAGCACACGCCAGTGAAACCTGTCCTGTGCCGGCGGATAACAGGGAAGCGTCGGGGCGCAAAGGTTGCGAACAGCAATGCTGACCGAGGTGGTTTTCATCACCGTGTCGAGCACGGTACTCTGCAGCGCGCGGCGAGGTAACTGACCATTGGTGCCGGTGAGTGTCAGAGAAAGGCTTTCATCTTCCGGGATGGTATGGTTATCAAAGGCTTCACCACCGAGAATAAGCCAGGTGTTATGCAACCCGGATGGACCACGACGCACACGGGTGTGCCAGTAATATTCCGGTGCCTCATGGCGCATCATTCCCCCCTTGTGGCGAAAGCTCGTGAAGGGGACGTAGGTATGCTGGCTGGATGACATCACCGAATCCACCGCATAAATCTCTGTGTGACCATCCTGCACACGCATCGGGCGCAACATGTATTCCGTCTGCAATCCGTTGAGTGTTAGCGGGTCTGACTCCAGCGGAAACAGGTTGATCACCGGTACACAGTTGAGACGCAAGTGCTTTTCAGTGAAGCTGAAGTCATGCTCCCAGCGCTCAGCCAGGACCACATCTATTTCAAACCAGGAGAGATCAGCCGGAAAGGCGACGGCCTCCAGCCCTCGCAGCCCGGTGAACATGAATTTCTCGCGAAAGGTGAAATACTCAAGTAGCAGCTGATAGCCACTGAAACTACTCTCCCCCTTCGGCCACAGAGCATCATCATCACCAAACCCGAGCGCGGTGAAATACCCATCAAGCGGTCTTCTCTCCACATCACCGGACATCCGCAACCACAGACGGGCAATATTCAGGGTAAAAGCTTCATGCATGGCGCAGGCCAGCGGTGTGTCAGCATTGAAGTAAAACGGGATCAGGCTGAGATCGATACGGCTCCAGTCTGCAAGTTGACTACAGTTAAAGCGCAACGTAATCACCGACCGGCCATCAGGATCGGTTATCAGACTTGCGTGCTCAAGCGACAGCGGCTGAAGGGTGATATCTTTGGTGGTGGTGTACCGGCAGCGGGTGCCCTTTTCACCGATCGGCCGCGAGTTCACCTCGAAACCTTTGACGATACGCATCTGCTCCTTCATTTCACGCCAGTCGGGAGTGAACTCCACCACGGACATCGACGGTATGGTACGCAGGTAATGGGGCCACAGCAGGCTGACCAATCCTTCGGTCAACTCCGGCAGGTCATCGTCGAGCTTCTCGCGCAGCCGCCCCATGAGGAAAGCAAAGCCCTCAAACAAGCGCTCCACATACGGGTCACGGGCACCAGCCTTATCGAGGTTCAGCATTGCCGCCTGCTCAGGATGAGCACGGGCAAATTCTTCACCCGCTTCCAGCAGGTAACGCATTTCAGCGTCGTAATAACGCAGGGTTAAATCATCCATAGATAACCAATATGATTGAGTGACTTACAGTGTTCAGGAATAAAGCGAAGCCATAACAGCCTGCAACTTATTGAGATCGTACCGGCTGATCTTTATTACTTGAGCGTTTAAAAACCAGGAGAAAGACAATATAAATAACAATAAAAGCAATATTCGATGTAGCGAAGAATAACCAGACCATAGAGTAAGTTTCGTCAACCAGATAATCCAGATGCGTTCCAATTAACACGGATTCGTAAGTGTATTTGATATCCATAAATGACAGGGAAAGAACCGCTGTACTGACCAGTAAAAATAAGGCTACGGGCACAAAAGCAATCAGTAGAGGTTTAATCATTCTCAAATCCCTGGGACTGGCTGAATGTTGTGGGGGCATAACCGCTCGAACCTTTTCCGGCGAACCCACTTATTTTGCCTATTGCCCCGGCAGTTTCATTACCGCTGCCTGCACCTTCAATTTCCTTATAATTTGAAGCGTTATGATAGTTGCCCTTAAATTCGTCAGTCATTCTCATTATTCGCATATCAGCTGGATTTACAGCTAACTCCTCCAGATAAGCATTCAGGGACGATGGGATCGCAAAGTCTTCACTGTAACCAAAAGAGTCAAGCAGGCTCACGTTAAATATTCCGGTACCTGCTTTTTTAAGTCCCGTTACTGACGTTGTAGTACAGTTGTTGACTACCAGGTTATATCTATCAATAACACGTCCATTTTCTTTTATCTCCGCACTGGTATTTTTTCCATCAGGGTGAACGCTACTGGATGCCCATAAAGCATTAAATATTGATAGCGTGTTGGATTCATCAACATCCAGTATTTTAAAAACTGACGCCATCATTCGATAAAGTTCTTTTGTGTAAAACCTTTCCGCTCTTTCGCTGGAATATTTAATCAACACACCTTCACCTACAGGACTAAATCCTTCCTGATCATATCGTCCATAGGTGAACACATGGATCATATTTTTAATATGTATTGAAACGAAAGCATGTCCTGCACCCTGGGTTTCTGTCCAAAGAAAAACGCCATCGCTCAGTTCATTCGGTTCTGCAATACACATTCCCGCAAGGTCATTTTGACCAGACTGACTACTATCAATGCCCGGAGCTAACATCGTATCAGCCCGTAAGCCAGCCAGAAACGCCTTAGAAACATCATCCGTTCCAGATCCTCCTGCAGTTGAAATTGCTCCAGCCGAACTCTTCTCGTATGTATCATCCATCATCGATGGAATAAACTTCGCCTTACACGGGCAGGTACTGTAGCTGTCGAGTGTTCCGGCCATTCGCCTGCCGTGTATGGTATCGTTGTCGATGCCACCGGCTATCCTGTAAAGCCCGGCATGTTTTCCACAGGTCACGCTGTCCTGTTCCCGGGCAACAGGTCTATCAAACAGCGTATGATCCTCTGCACCTGTGATAATTCTCCCGCCGCAGGTCGTTTTGTCGCCCTGCACCAGATAAAAGCCTTCTGCTGACATAACTTCCCTTTTTGCTAAATTCAGTTCTGTTTACCCGCAAAGCACCGCACTGCCTGCCGGATCGAGCGCAATCAGACCTGCCAGAAGTTGCTCCATCTCTGGCTGTAACCGCGATTTATCGGTTTCACTGCGGGCGGCTTTCATGCGCAGCAATTTGAGGCGGCGCGATTTGACTTCGAATAACAGTGCCGGAGTCCACTGCGTGAGGGTGATGGACTGTGCAGCCCCATCGAGTTCCCCCAGCAAATGCAGGGCCAGTTCATTTTTGCCCTTCTGCTCGGCCACGCGAGCCATCAGTAAACGCAGTAACCATTTGTCTTTTATCGAGTCGGTGCCCGGGCGTGTCTGCAGCCATTGAAGTGTGGCATCCAGACCGTCAGTGTCCGCTTTATCCAGCGCTTCCGGCTCGAGTGCAAGGATATCGTTATCCGTCCCACTGACGAAACTGACCGGCTCATCACACCAGCCGGAAATTTCGTCCAGCACACTCTGATTTATCCAGTTCAGTGTTACCTCATCGGCAAATGGCGTCCCGTCATTAAAGGCCAGGATTTCAAGCCCGGTAAGACGGCGCAGCAGCCCTTTCAGGTCGGCGATAATGATGTCGGCCAGCACATCCTGCCCCGATTTCACCAGGGCCTGGTGGATATACCACTGCAAATCCAACCAGAGGTGATTAGCGCCACGCGAGAAAGTGCTGTCCGCCTGCTCCAGAATCTCCAGCCAGCTCTGCTGCAGGTACAGGCGTTTGAGCATGGCCCGCTGATCAGCCCGTGGCGGTTCAATGCGCGTTTTCCCTTCGGCATCCGGAGCCGGAATAGCGCTCAGCGTGTCATGGCGCAGGCTTTTCATCAGCCGATGTGCGGCAAGCCAGCCATCGGGTTGCTCACGCAGGTACCCCGTTAGGGTGCGGGACTGGGCCAGCAAATCCTGACCGGACGTGATGCGGCTCAGCACTGGCGCATCCTGTTCTGTCGTGTGAGATGGCGGCTGCGCGCGTGTCTGACTGCTGGCGTTCTGCGGTACAACCGCATCAACGCCGCCGCCTTTCATCAATCGGGACTCCAGTGCTCTATAAAGCGTATTCAGACCTGGCTGTAACGCTTCCGGCTCCGCCTCCAGGCTGTCGCGGATCAGCAGCAACGCGCCGACAGTGCGCAACGCATCCTCGCGAACCACTTCCGGCCAGAGTGACAGGCTGTCGAGAACACGGGAGCCTGCGAGCCACTCCAGCGCCGGTTTACGGCTTCGCTCGCGCTGCGGATGAAGTTGCGTTCCATAGCGCTGAAGCAATCCCGCCAGCAGCTCAAGCCCTTCGGCAAAGCCGGTTTCCCCGTCCTTATGCAGACGCGCCCAGCAGTAATAGGTGACAATCCGGATATCTTTGGCAGTAGTAGTCAGCAGTTTTTCGGCAAGCGTGCAAATCAGCACGGTATCGATGCCGGAAAGTTTATTGACCTCCTCCCGGATGCGCTGAAAATCATCGTCATATCCTGGGTCTTCTCCAGTCGGACTGGTATCGCTGACCAGAGCAAGCCAGGGTTGCCAGTTTTCCATGCGTGCCTGCGCCTGTTGCCGTAACTGAGTTTCATCAGCCTGGCAGGCGGCAACCAGATTCTGCAGAGTGCTCATTATTCGACTCCATCCATGTCACTGTTTCCGGTGTTGACCATTAGCGCCTGAGCGGTGGCCGCGCTGTCGACACTGAATATCTGCTCCGGCAGCGTGAAACCGCGCAGATCCAGCAGCGCCAGTGGACCTTTTCCGAGTTGTGAGCGCAGCACCCACGGCAGGGTTCGACCGTCCGGGGCGGTAAAGCTCATCATCCACTGACTGTGGTCAAGCTGCTGATGTTTACCCTGGTCCAGCCAGCGAATGAAGCCCCAGCTCCCGCTGTAGTCTCCGAACAGGCGCGCGCCGGCGTTGACAGTAGCCCAGGTCAGCATAGTCCCCGGCTTGTAAGTGTCTCCCGGCCAGCGGAAGCTCTGCCAGTCGGCCATCTGGTTGAAATAGTGCAGCTTTTGTCCATCAATGGTCAGCTGGGTTTCCACCACCTGCGATACAGGACGCGCCTGCAGTTCAAAGCTGATGCCCAGGCTTCCATCAGTAAACAGAATGTCCGACAACTGACTCAGCTGATTAATCGCCCGCAGGAAGGCCGGGTTAAAGCTCAGCCCCTGGCTGTTGACTTTATCCGGTACCCACTGGCTGCCCTCTTTGTGCAGTACACCGCTGAGCTCTGTCGTCAGGAAGCGCTCAATACGTCCGCTGTCCTTGCGCACAAATTCAGCCAGCATCGGCAGAGAGGCATCACTTTTACTCGCCGCAAACGGGAAGCGCCCGTCAAAAGCGGTATGCCAGTTGGCGACAACCGAACGGCTCCATTTGTCGTTGAGGCTTGCCGCCGACGGCTGAAGTACCGTCTCCCAGGCCTGAGTCAATGGCTGCACGAACATCGTACTACCAAAACCGCTCCACTCTTCGCCAAGGCTTGCCGAAATCAGACTGCCGTACTGCTGGGTGTCGGTCAGATCCACGCTTTTGCCCTGGAACACGGTCTGCGCCAGGGTTTGCATCATTTCCTGCGGGTCAGAGGCGCTGGCCACCTGTTGCAGGCGCAGACGCACGCGGGTGATGCGGGTCAGGTAAGTCTGCAGGCTCAGCATGTCATCCGCCGACACCATATTACCGCCCTTGTCTTTGCCCATCAGTGTAAGCAATGGTCCAAAGGATTCATCCAGTGGTCCCTGCTGGCCTGACGCTGACTGGTCAATGGCGGGTTTGTCTTTTTCGCCCACCAGATCTTTGGCCGATCTGATGATGGAGTCCGAAAGAGCTTCATTCTGCTGCCCGGTCTGACCCTGCCAGGCAATGGTATTCATCAGGGCAACCAATGGCGACTGGCGTACATCACTCATCAGGGTCAGTTGGTCAGTGACGTCCGCAATGTTGTTCGCCGGATTAAGTCGCAGGCTATTGAGGAAATTCAGCCAGCTACCGGCAAAGTCGGTGAAGTAACGTTGCGTCAGACGCCCTTTCAGTGCTTCCGCTGACAGAGTTGAGGGTACGTTTTTTCGACTGTCGCTCAGCACCCAGTCGATTTCATCCCGCCGCGAGTTGGCCGCCTTTTCAATGGCCTGCCGAATTTCCCCTTCCCATGCCTGGCGGGTGAACATACCCGGAACCACTTCATCTGTAGTAAACAGACGGCGCGCATCGGTGCTACCAGTCATGTCTTCCAGAGACACATCGGCGAAATTACGACGCACGGATTTGAGCATGTTCTCATAAAGCGTACTTTCAGCGTTGCGGCGGCCAATCTGCTGCAACAGTATCTGCCGGCTCTGGCTGACCAGTTGCGCATCCGGCGTGATTTTCCACTGGGGCTGCTTTGGCAGTTCGGAAATGTAGAAGGCCCATAAATCCGGCGACAGGCTTTGCCACAGGTCGGTTGAGATGCCCATCCGCGTCGGCTGCACGGTTTTCATAGTCTGCGCGTAATACGCGCCATCGGCTTTATCCGGACGGGCCATCATCAGCCACGCTTTCAACTGGTCATAGCCCGGTTTCGCCAGTTGAGCACGCTGGCCGCTGTCGGGAGGAGTGCCTGCCAAAGCGCTGAGTTTCTGCGCCAGGGCGGCATTTGCCGGGTCGCGTATCAGGCGATTGTTCGCCACGCCGTACAAGGGCAGCATCGCGTCGAGCAACTGCTGGTTATGGTTCAGACCAAAGCGCTGATACCATGGCGCACCATCCTGAATACGGTGCTGTAGGCGACCAGCATCATTTCGCAGGGCATGTAGAGCCGTCAGTTGGTAATCCAATACGGAAGGATGCTCCACCAGGGCATGGGCTTGTTCAGCAACAGAGACTATCTGCAGGCGATTTAACGCAAACGACAGCAGCATTCCCGCTCCCCAGATACCGATAAAGGTCATCAGCGCCCAGGCAAACGTCTGTTCCCACGCCAAACCGACTCGGCGACCACGTACTCGGGTGCAGCCGTCAACGATACCCTGCCAGGTAACCGGCAGGGTCAGCGCATGGCGTTGCGATTCTGGGATATATTTCGCGGCAGATGCGGAGCTGGTTGTTCCCTCTAATGGATCAGCGGGTTGATTCTCCGGCAGACTGAACATCAGGCCACGCAGCGGAACGCGCTGCTGGGAACCAGACAACCATGGCACCAGTTGCTGAGCCCAGCGGGCAATACCGCCGTCTTTGAGGTGCTGCCCCAGACGCAGCAGGAAGTCGTGACTGTTGCTCTCAGCGACCTGACTCACCCCCTGCGTCCGCAGGGTCGGCAGCATCAATTCAAGCTGGCGGGTAATATTTTCGGCTTTCGCACGCAGCGGGAAACTGACCCCTACCGTTTGTTCAGTGCGTTTAGTCTGCGACCACTTGCTATCGCACAACTGCCACAGCCAGACCGGTGCGGAAAAACGAAGCAACTCGCCGATTTTTTCCAGTCCGCGTAAATCGTTGTCACTGGTTTGTGGGGTCAGATTAAGCGACTGTGGTATGACGCGAACAATACCGTCCAGTGGGCGTCCAGGACTCAGTTTACGCAGTGCGGTGTATTTTTCCTTATCCGGTTCAGCAGTCAGGCTGCCGCCGTAAATCAGAACGGTACAGTTGCCTTCAAGCCACTGGTTTTCCTGCAGGCCAGGTACCAGTTTTTCGATTGCCGCCTCATCGCCAGTGATTAACAACAGACGGGTTTTACGACGCCAGTAAAGGCCAATACGGGAGCGGAGATGCCCCCGAATCTTGTTACACATGGCCACCGCCGGGTGAACAGGCGCTTTATCATTTTCCCGTTTCTTTTTCTCATCATCACCGCTGGTGTTGTCGACAAGCGCATTAAACTCCTGCTTGCCGGCACTACGTACCGCGGCCAGGAGCATCACTGATACGATAAGGGCACCCCCTGAAATACATCCGCCGGCGATAAGCCAGTAAATTTGCTGCTGACTACCGTCTTCAATCCCGGCTATATCCGGGTGCATCCAGACCATGAACGTCATAACGGCTAACAGCAAAAAGAAAATGAATGCGACAACAAGATAGCGTCCTTCCGTAGTCTTCGGTGCTAAAGGTAGCTTCACGGATCCATCTCCTGTCGGGAAGCAATCGGGGTAATGAGCGTGCTCCACAGCACATTCTGTGTGGTATCACCGCAGATGATCATCTGTGGTGACTGTGTTTGTCGGGCGATTTCAGTGGCGGCAGCGATGGCCAGCCAGGGAGCTGCAGCTCCGGCATGTCCCATGGATGTATCGAGTGAAATGACGCCTTCGTCCTCTACAGACTGCGCAGGATGTGCATTCTGACACACGATCACTTCTGCGCGCTGCTCACCAGTCAGACCGGCAAGCCATAAATTTTTCACGCTATTTTCTTTGAGCGGGACGTTATAAGCAGCCATGTACATCCCCTCGCTCAGTTCACCTGCTGGGGCGGCATCTGGCCGATGCAGCCAAGCGAGAGGTTCGAGTGCATCTTGTGTCAGGCGGTTGCCAAGAAGCAGAGCAACGACTGCTTCAGCAGTATTGTTTGAAACAACCGGATCAATCTGGAGACCAACAATTAATAACATCGCCTCATCTTTAATGCGGTGATCCAGCCAGAGGCTGACGACCTCCGGCCCAGTGCTGTCTACATACTCAACAGCCCAGGTTATGCCACTCTCTAGCCAGGCTTTCTGCCAAATATTTTTAACCGCAGAGAATGAGAGAGATGACGAGATATCAAGAATGACTACCAGCGAGGTATTTTCTGGGAACTGGCCAACTGGCAGATCAGCAATAAGTTCTGAGAACAGACGTAAGGCGACCAATTCAGGGGTATCGTCTGGATCAGTCGTAATACGGCTCAGCCGCTTGCTTTTCTCTTCTTTCCAGTCCGACTGAGCAATGATAATGCTCTGATTATTGAGCATTTCAACGGCAACAGAAGCTTGTTCATCTTCCTGATGGGCAGTAATAAATGTCGTATTCAACACCTGAAGCGCACGGCGTGCCCTACGGGTCTCACTTAAGATCCATTGCTCCCGACGCCGGTCAAAACCATTCGCTTTACTGTCCTGTAATGACCAGGCCCACGCGCGAATACTGAAACTCACAATCCATACAACGACAGGCGAGCCAATGGTAATTAACCCAAAGTGCCTGGTATCAATGTAGCGTCCGAATATACGCATGAAGATCACGCTAATAATCAACATTGCCGCCAGGACAGCAAACCAACGTGATATTTTGGGTGGAACTGGTCGCGGATAACATTCAGGAAGATGCTTAAGGGAATAAAACATAATTATCCAGTCAGCTAATTATGATAAAAATCAGAAAATTAAATATGTAAACGCTAATGTTGCCTTTCAAAAAAGTGAATTCTTCGAATTGAGATTCTTGTAACTATAAGGCTTTCACTTTAGTTTTAGACTTAGACAATTGATATACCTCGCCTATTAAATAGTTACCCCCTACAAATACAAAATGATATTCAAAAGGGTCAATGTTGGTGCCTGTATCACCGATACCTTGAAGGTATTTCGTTCTTTATCACTACTCCCCGCACGCTATTCTTAGAGCCAATAATTATTGCACTACTCTGAAGTTATTGAGAATTTTCCCCAAACATATCAGAGCAGACTCTATCAGAAGATTAAGTACAATATTTTTAAGCAATTTAACGCATTCATCTTTTGCATGGAACCCAGTATCTTCACTTAAATTCCGAGTGGCTACTTCATTCCACACTTCATAATGTCGTATGAAATCCATATCCGTTTTCTGGGGAATACCTTTTACAAAAGAATACACTGAAAAAACTGAGTAAAACGGCGACGCTATCAATATTATCAGCAATTTAACAATCCTCAAGCTAACTCCTTGATGACATAATCATAATTTCTCTCAACCTATTAGCTATGCTAACCCTAAGGGTATCTATTAAATTCCCACGAACTATTTTTCTTACACGCTTCAAAATTCTTATCATCCGCAGGATCAAATCTTGGCCCTACTGGTTTTAGCTTTCCACTTGTAAGATTAAAAAGTAAACCCTGATTGGTTCCGATATAGGCGTAATCCTTTCCTTTTATAAAATCAACGTCAAAGACACCTTCACTCACAACTTTTTCAATCTTTTTGTACCCTTGTTGTAAATCTACTAGAATCACATTTGTATCTTGGGGGTTTCCCTCATTAATTACTTTCGGCTTACCCCAAAGAATTAATTCATCACCACTACAATTAACACTATAGCCATTTATAACAGTGTCAAACGTTAAATTTTTTGTGTGATTGTTAATGTCAATACTTACAGAATCATTTCCATTTAATGTAACGCCTGATGCATATGCATTAAATGAAATAAAAAAACCGGCAATTGTTGCAATACTCAGATTCATTTATTAGTCCATCAATATATGAGAGATTCTAATTGTTTCTTTCCATCTGCGTTCTTCGTCGGTATACGCACCATTAATAGCTTTGGTTACAATTTTAGAATGTTCGTGTGAAACATCCAACTCCACTATTTTCGCATTTATTGGGCGAAATCCAGCGGTGCGAGCACCGGCAATCCAGTACCAAGCACCAGCGTCAATACAGTTATATGGAGAAATTGATAGAAGCTGTGGGTCAGCTATGGCAGGAGCTTTAATTAAATTAACGGGCCTCCACCATCCATTTATAAACCCCTTGTAGTTCATAGGGTATTTTTCTAAGTCAATCCATCCCCTATACCCCCAGTATTTACTGTAGTTTTCGCGGCCTGTAAGCTGTTTCATCCCTCTGCCTCTAAATTTCGGACCATCTCCTGGCTCAATATTTCCAAGTCGCCCATTCAGATAATCAAGATAGCCACCAGGAAGAGGGTTATAGTATCCATTTTTTTCTGAAGAAAAACTTGAATGGGTAGGGTTTCGTGAAAAACTGGCAGCCCCTTCAATCATTAGTGATAACATCCCTGACTCAATTGCACCTTGCCCAAAAAAATGTGATTTTCTTGTTGGAGTTGTTATGAAATATTTTTCAAGGCAGCGATTGATGATTTCTCTATATTTTTCTCTAATATCCTTTGGAGACGTACCTATTTTTTCCAACGCCTTAAGAGGATAGAGGTTATCTGGATAGACTTTTTCTAACTCTTCTGCGGAAAGCCAATTACATTTCCGAAACAATGCAATAAACGATCTGGGGTCAAAATGCCATACCCTATTTTTAGGGACATCTCCACTTATGCATAGAGCTCGAGCATGGTCTAGTAATTTCTCCCATGAGTCTTTATCCAATGGAGGATCAACAGTTTCATTTTTCTCCTGCAACCAACCAAGTCGCTGTTCTAGCGTATTTTGATCCCATTCAAAAGGGAATCTACATATTAATCGGCTTCTGCATTCATCTTTTGAATTTATCACAACATTTGAATTACACTGACTATCTATATCTGAATCATCAGTTACTAAAACCCACCCAATCCAATGAGGAAAATCTGCATCGCTATATTTTTTTACGGATTCTGATGCGATATTTATGAAACCACGCCCGCCAGGATAACTCACCTCAAGCCAATAGTTATTGCTTTTATCAGATAAGGGCTTGCTTTCACAATTTAAAACACGGCCGAATCTGAGCAATTCATACCCTGATGAAATGGAGTCTGGATATCCTTTAAGGGCATATTCATACATATTGTTTTCATTCAAACCACTAGCATCATTAATAGGTTCACCAACGATATCAAACTGACCATCTTCTTTCCCATTCTGCCTGGTGGTTATTGTACGTTTCTCGCCTTTAGTTTCAATTGTTAAAAATAACTCACGGTTATTAGTGTATGTTGGTGTATTTTCTTCAACAACAGTCACACCATCTATACTTTTGCCATTATAGAAAGGGGTTCCTGATGGGATGTAAAAATGAATATCACCAAAACATACATCAACTCTTCCATTTTTTGATGTATCAAGGTGCGGTTGTGATCTCCCTGTGATTTTTTCTATATACTGGTCTTCGCAATATATTTGCATATGTGTAGCATTCACTCCATCGACCATGCCGGTTGTACCTAATGAATCTTTTCGTCCAATATTTTTCCCAACGAAAAGAGCATTCGATATGAAATTCAAATGCATATACATTGAGTAAAACATGACTTTACAATTTTCTCCAGAACCGATTTCAGTTTCATGCTTTATAATAATGCAACCATTGTCTGTGTAACCATTATAATTCAATGGTTCTTTCTTGGTTTTTTCTTTTTCGGCTGGTTCTCTAATGAATACTATAGTTCCATCAGCTATCGCACGTAACATCTCTGGTGGATGACTCGAATCATTATGTTTTATATGCACACCGCCGTGCCATGATTTCTTTCCGTTAATCGGAAATCCACGACTAACATCAACGGGTATCATTTTGCTCACCCATCCATCATCACTTTCATTTTTTGAATGAGGCCTTAAATATGGAGGACTAATAATCATGTTTTAAACCCTCTATGAAAATGTAAACTTGCCAGATGGAGTATTTTGCTCAGGAGTTAAAGCAGGAACAGCTTCTTTATTATTCGCTTTAGCCTTTCGGCCATAATGTCCTGCTTTTGTTCTGTACTCACCCAACGTGGCAGATTCAATAGCATTACCGTCCAAAGTGATGTAACTGCCACCGCCATTCAGGGTCAGCTTTTTCTTCGCAATGATTTTGATTTCATCTTCAGTACTGACGATACTAATTTCCTTACGAGCAAGCAGAGCCATTAGGTCGTTCTGCACCTGTAGCTGCACCGGCCCCTGGTTCGCGATGAGCCTGATCCCCAACTTACGGACAAACACGCTCAGGGCATTGCCAACCCCGATGAACAGATTTTTCACCACGCTGATGTCTGCATTTTTACCAGCCGTGACAATCAGGTTCTGGCCGGCTGACACCTGCAAGTGCTGTCCACTGGTCAAAGCAATACCATCCGGCGCACTGAGCAGTAGCACCGATTTTTTGAGATCCGTCAGTTGCTGTTCCAGCAGTTTGATTTGCGCCTGGAGATCGGCCGGATTCGCGGTCGCCTTCTGCGCGTCATCGGAGATGGATGTCATTTGCTCCCGGGCATCGCCCAGATTGCTGACTGCCGACCGCATCTCCAGTTGCTGGCCTTGTGCTTTCGTCTGGCCATCAGCGCTGATAAACATCCCTTTCTGTGCGCGGATGGCTCCCCAGCGGTCTGTTCTGAGTTCAAAACCCTCTCCGCGTTTCTGTTTCTCGCTATCAACAAGGTGACCGAGATTCAGTTGACTCTTACCGCCGAACTCCGTGCTGACCTTGATGTGCTCTTTCCCGCGCTCATCGTCGAGGCGAATTTTGTTATTTGCCGGTGTGCGCAGAACATTGCGTTTGTAGTTGCGGATAGTGACGTGGTCCGGATGCGCGGAGTCATGCAGCGCACCTGCAATGTACGGTCTGTCCGGGTTACCCCCCTCAAAACCAATTGCTACTTCGGTGCCAGCCAGTAGGGGCAGGTGCAGACCGTAGGTATCCCCGGCATACGGGCGGGCCAGACGTACCCACAAGCTCTCGAACCCAGTTTCCCAGTTATCACGGTCAAACAGCATGTTGACACGGTAGCGACCATCTTTATCGATATGGCTGTAAGTATCATTGTCAGTGGTACTGGTAATGCGTGCCGGCAGCGTACCGGCCATTAGCGGACGATCTCCGGGCTCAGGGCGGAAGCCAAAATCGGTGCTAGCCGGAATGCCGCTAAAGTGGATACAAAAATCTTCATCACGACGAGCATGGCAGTGCATTGCCGTCACGACCACGCCCAAGCTGAATACCTCTGCCACTTCATAGCCCCCGGTGACTTTCAGCACCTGCCCCGGAGAAAGCGTCGGACAACTGGTGATAGCATGGGTCTGTGTCTGTCCATTCAGGTAGCGCTCATGGCGCAGATGGGCATAGAACGTGCCGGACTCCGGTGCCGGGTTGCGGTCATAATTATCGCCGGGCGTCAGATAGTTATCGGCATAATGGTAAGCATCGCCGTAGGTCGTGGAATCCCTGCGGGTCACATCGACTTGTGTGTTCATCTCCTGCGTGGCCTGACGGTAGTTGTAGTCACGGGTACTGACCTGCTTTTGCACTACGTTGTGATGACTCTCCATCCCCCAGACCGAGTCCACGCCTTCCGAATGTTGCCCTGACGGAGGAACCGATGGCAGGGACAGGACTTTCTCATACCCCTGCTGGCTGTCGTAAAACTCCACCACATCAATATTAAGACGGGTATCGGTGGTGAAACGAAACCAGATGCCAACCTCGCCCAGAAGGCGGCTGATAAAGCGCAGGTCGTCCTCACCGTACTGCATCACCTGCTCACGACGTGGGTACTCCTGGCTCAGTGAGAACAGAAAATCCTGCCCACGCATGTTGTGGCGTTCTCGCAGAATTTTTTCGACGATTTGCGGGACGGACATGTCCTGATAGATGGCATTCTGATGCGAGCGATCAAGCAGCGCCAGGCGCGGCTGGAGTGTCACGGCATAGTGGGTTTCATCTTTCGAGGAGCTGAGGCGTTCAAAGCCACTGATCACCCCCTGAATCACCCGCACCGGCTGCTGTATTTTAATACCATAGCCCTGATCAACCGGTGCCTGCAGCGTCAGAGAGCTGGCTTTCATCAGCATCGTCTCTTTGCTGATGGCGTGGTCGGCGCTGGTGAACTCGATGCGGTAACTGAACGGTTTGCTCAAGGCTTCGTCGCCCTCAAAAGCCAGTACGTCGAGCTCAGATTCACATCCTTTCACCGCCAACAGGTGGTGGTTATGACTGAATCTTAACGGAAGGTTAGCACTCATATGTTCACTCCTTGTGGTCGGTCAAATTCCATTCCAACCCCCTCTTCTTCACTCCAGCTAAGGCGTAACGACTGCGGCTTCTGCTTCGCGGCTATATGGGTAAGCAACTGCTGACTCAGCACCGGCAGAATTTGCTGGTTGAGTAAGCTGTCGACGTTTCGCGCTCCGGTATCAGGTAGCAAGCAGGCGGATGTCAGAGCGTCATACAGGCTCTCGTCGATATGTGTGGTCAGGCCGTAATGGCGGTGCAGGCGTTTGCTCACCTGGATGAGTTTCATTTCGACAATGGTGCGCATCGCGGCTGGCGCCAGCGGACGGTAAATCACCGTCTGGAAGCGGGCGAGCAGCGCAGACTGGAAATGGGCGCGCAGGGTCGGGCGCAACAACTCATGCAGATCGCCTTCGCTGGCTTCCGGCTGTTCGTCCAGCAGTTGTGTCAGATTGTCGCTGCCGAGGTTCGAGGTCATCAGAATGACGGTGTTGCGAAAGTCGATTTCGCGGCCTTCGCCGTCGCGCATAAACCCACGGTCGAACACCTGGTAGAACAGGTTCATCACGTCACGGTGGGCTTTCTCCACTTCATCCAGCAGCACCACGCTATATGGGCGCTTACGCACCGCTTCGGTCAGAATGCCGCCCTGACCGTAACCGACGTAGCCCGGAGGCGAACCTTTCAGTTGAGAGACCGTGTGTGGCTCCTGGTATTCGGACAGGTTAATGGTAATCAGCGATCTTTCGCCGCCGTAAAGTACATCGGCGAGCGCCAGCGCCGTTTCGGTTTTCCCCACGCCGCTCGGGCCAACCAGCAGGAACACGCCCTGCGGACCGTTTTCAGAAGTAAGGCCTGTTTTCGCCGCACGCAGGCGTTGCGCGATGGCAGTGAGCGCCACATCCTGCCCGACCACTCGTTTGCCGATTTCATCTTCCAGGTTCAGCAGTTCGGTCTGCTCGTCTTTCATCAGCGAAGAGAGTGGCACACCTGTCCAGTCAGCAATCACGTTAGCAACGGTACGTACATCCACATCAACCGAGAGCAGCGGATTGTTGTGCTGCATGCCGCTCAGTTCCTGTTGCAGCATGTGAGTTTCACTCTGACGGGCGATATCCTGGCGGCTCGCCAGCAGTTGTTCGGTGAGTTTCAGCGCCTGATCGTACCGGGTCTCCAGTTCGTCGAGTTCAGCAGTCAGATGTACGTCTTCCTGCTCAATCGCCGTCAGGCGTTCACCGAGGTTCTGATTCCCGATGGCGATGTCTTCCAGTAGCGCCTGCTTCTCCATTTCCAGCGCTGTAATTTGCGAGCGGAGGTGAATCAGTTGTTCCGGCACAGTGTCGAGGCTCATGCGTACGCGGGCGCTAGCGGTATCGAGCAGGTCAACGGCTTTGTCCGGCAGTTGACGACCCGTCAGATAGCGACGCGACAACGTGACGGCGGCGCGCACGGCATCGTCAGTGATATGCACGTTATGGTGTTCGGCGTAGCGGGATTTCAGGCCGCGCAACATCAGACAGGCCGTGTCGTCGTCCGGTTCGTCCACTTTTACCATCTGGAAACGGCGTTCCAGTGCGGCATCGCGCTCGAAGTATTGTTTGTATTCAGACCAGGTAGTGGCGGCGATAGTACGCAATTCGCCACGCGCCAGTGCCGGCTTCAGCAGGTTGGCCGCATCCGCGCCACCCGCCTGGTTGCCTGCGCCAATGATGGTATGTGCCTCGTCGATAAACAGCAGAATTGGCACCGGCGACTGCTGCACGGCGTCGATAACATTTTTCAGGCGCTGTTCAAATTCGCCCTTCACGCCTGCGCCCGCCTGCAACAACCCAAGATCGAGGGAACGCAAAACGACAGGTTTGAGCGATTCAGGCACGTTGCCTTCGGCAATGCGCAGCGCGAGGCCTTCGACCAGTGCAGTTTTTCCGACTCCGGGCTCGCCGACCAGAATCGGGTTGTTTTTACGACGTCGGGAGAGGATATCCACCATCTGGCGGATTTCAGTATCACGACCAAACACCGGGTCGATTTTGCCCGCTTTCGCTTTGGCGGTGACATCAAGGGTGAATTTATCCAGCGCGTTCTGCAACGCCGCGCTCAGTTCACCTTCTTTTGCTTCTGCGCCGACAGGACGCCCGACAAACTCCACATCGCCGCCATGGATCTGGGCCAGTTCTGCTTCCTGCTGCACTTCCGGGCGTTCGTCAGACTGTGCATCCAGCAGCGGGTGCAAACGCACAAGCTGGTTCTGGCCCAGCGTTAGCAGGGGCCACAGACCATCGCAATGAATCAGCGTCGGGCTTTCAACCAGCGCAATCAGCAGGTGCAGGCTGCGGATTTTTTCTGCACCCTGCAACGATGCTATTATCCATGCCTGTTTCAGCAACGCGTTGAGAGAGTTCGCCAGCTGTGGCCGGCTGCGTACCGAGCGCGGAAGCCTGTCCAGCCAGCCCAGCAGCGCCTGCCACATGCTGTCCATATCCCACTCGTAGCGACGCGCCAGTACTGTGAGATCACCTTCGCCCTGCTCCAGCAGTTTCAGCAACCAGTGTTCCGGCAAAATTTCCGCATGGGCGCGGGTCTGACACAGGGAGGCCGCCCCTTCCAGCGCACGGGCACAGTAAGGATTAAGGCGACGTAACAGGGCGGCTGAGTTTTCCATTTTTTCTCTCTTAGGTTGTGCCGGGTACGCTACCGCCCATCGCTTTCCCTTTTGACAAGGAACCCAAAGCGCATCAGGTCAGGCAGGCAAATTGTGCGATTCTTTGCTGAAAGCCCGAGGCGGCAGACATTCAGCAAAAAAGAAAAAGCGGACAGGGGGGACTGTCCGCATGCGACTTACGCGGTGGCGCGTTCGTTCCAGGAATCGGAATGAATGATGTTGCCGTCTTTGTAGGTCCAGGTGATTTTTTCGTAGCGCAGTTCGATCTGCTCGAGGTGGTTGTGCTTCTCGTAAGAAGGGTCTTTGATGTCGTGCATCACCGGATTCACTTTCACCACTTTCACGTTTTCCAGTTTGGTGTTGAAGTACTCCACTTCCTGGCCCGCGTCGTTGATTTTGTACCACTTGAATTCCGCAGACTTCAGGGTCTGGCCGGTCGTCACCGCCTTGTACAGGTACGGGCTGGAAGAATCGATTTCCTTAGTGAACAGGAATGGGGTGTGGATACGGGTACCAGTCAGCTTGCCGGTGTTGTTGTCAGTCGGGATGTACAGGTTGTGCTGCTGTGCAACGACTTCAATGCTGCCTTCGCGATCCTGGACGTCCACAGACCCTTTGATGTCCGCACCGCCGTCGTCTTTCAGCCAAAGATAAACAGGAATTGCCATGGAATTACTCTCCATTGTGTTGTGATTCGCCATCATCCTGTGATGACGCTGAGGGTTTGCCCGGTAACTGGCAGGCATCGACCTGCGGTACCAGACTGATTTCGACACGGCGGTTGAGCGCGCGGCCTTCCGGGGTGTCGTTGGTTGCGATCGGGCGACTTGCGCCATAACCCTGCACCGCAAAACAGCTTTCCGGTACGTCACCGGTGTCACGCATCCAGTCACGTACCGCTTCGGCACGTTTCATCGAGAGCGTCTGGTTAAGCCCAGGATTGCCGGTGTAATCGGTATGCCCTGCCACGACAATCAGCCAGCCCGGTTTGGCCTTGATTTCGACCAGGGAGTTGACCAGCAGTTTGGTAGAGCCCGGCTTGAGGTCAGACTGACCCGAGTCGAACAGCGACATGCTGTCGAGGCGGATAATTTTCGGTACCGGTTCTGCTTTCGGTTGAGATTCAGGGGGTGATGGCGGCAGGACATACGAGCGAATTGCCTCCAGCAGCGTAATACGCAGCAGCTCCCCCTGATACAAACCAAGGCTCATCCGGGCTGGTACGCCATTACGCGCCCAGCCATCCAGTTGGGCCGCGTCGTCAAGCAGGACCGCAACGGCATCAGCTTTCGGGCCGTAATCAACCATGGAGAGTTGGTTGTAATGGGCTATATCGAAGCTCACGTGGTGGAGCAACTGACAATTATTCCAGCCGCTGCTGAGCAGGGCGGCAATAGCCGCAAGAGTGAAAAGGTTCAGCGCGCACCGCAAGGCCTTGTCCCGCGAGGTTAATCCACACCCTTCAGGTAACAGCGGCAGAACGAAATCCGGGAACCGCGTTGTCTCCGTACTGTCAGCCTCCACCGGCTGCCAGCCAGCCACTTGCTGCATGGCGGTATGACGAGATAACCACACGGTCCAGGCTGAAGAGGCCAGGTTCCCGGTAAGAACGGGCCCCATGCCCCATAAAACAGCAGTGGGCGAAATGGGCGAGACATCGGGGTTCTCATCCATAAATACTGCACTAACGTGCTGATGAAACCAGCTCATCAGGCTGTTCATCAACACCTGTTGCTGCATCGCAGGCGCGCCGCAGGTGCTGACCCATGCGGCAATCGAACGGGGCCCGGAGGACTCGTGCCAGACCCTAACATCTTCACCCGCAATCGCCAGCTGCCACAGCGTGTCACTCATGATCGCGCTGCCAATCTGGCCATTCAGCACCAGCGGTACAGAATGCCCGGTCTCCTTACGCAATTGGCTGATTTGCCAGCGCAGGGCAAGCAGACGACTGGTCAGCACTTCGCTGTCAGCATGCTTCTGCGGGCAGACACAGACCATCACCGAAAGTTTGCGCCCCCAGGTCGGGCGCTGCCATAGTACCTGGCGGACCATCTGTCCCAACTCCTGGTCATCCTCCACGCGGATCCAGCAGCCCTGCGTTACGGTTAGTACCTGTGACTGCTGTGGCCAGGCCAGCGGTAGATCGCCACAAACCAGTACCACAGGCTGGCGGTATGTAGCGTCCGGCAGGTTATCCAGATACGAGGTGACGTCATATTCAGCACGACGGCTGGCGACGAACCAGAACGCCGCAATCCCCCCCAGAATCGCCAGCAGAGCGAGTACAGCAACCATCCTGGACACCGGTAAAAAAACCAGGCAGACCACGACGCTTAGCAGGGCGGCCCACAGTGCGAGCCCGCACCGTTGAGCAGGACTCATTTATCGCCCCCCGGCAACAGGGAGATCAGCAGTTGATCGAGCCAGTGGTTCAGCCCCCACCACATGGCCACGACCACAATCACACTCAGGCAAATGTACACAGGCCACGAAGCCAGCCAGCCGCCCCTCCTCCAGCCAGCAAAACTTTCCGCCAATACAGGATGGGTTGGTGGATTGCTGAAGGGCGTGACAAGTTTGCTGAGTGCGCTGACGAGCTTCTGACGCTCCGGATCATTTAGTGAGCGAAAACTGCCGAGGAATCCCAGCATCATTACCCGCTGGAAGCAGGTCACGACGGCATGGTTGGGTGTCTGTTCATGCAGCACATCGCGCATCCGGTCACACAGCGTGTCGCCAGCATCCATGGTGCCGAGAAAATACCCCTGCAGAGGAATGTCATACCACTGCACGCAAGCGTCATCATCCACACCGCGGCTTTTGACTGCCTCATCAAGCAGCGCACATTGCGCAGTGAGAATATGCAGACAGCTGGCCTCATCAAGTTCGCTCGCTTTAAGCTGACGCTGTACGCGCTCCACATCAGCGATACAGCGCTCCCACAGCATCCGGCCTTCGCCTTCCTGAAACTGCGGGCCGTAACGCAGGCTAATGACTTGCAGCCAGGTGTCCTGCAGCAGCTCATCAATATCAATGGACGCGGCGCCACCGCGTTTACGCTCATTCATGTTCTCAGTACCGCAAAGAGTTCAAGTTCAGGTTCGCCGAGCATTCCCGGGACATAAAACATGCAGCAGCCACTCTGGAGCATTTCCACAGCCAGAGGATGAGAGATATCAAGGCTGAAATACTGATTTTCCAGGCGCAGCGGTATGGCAGCAGGAACATGACGCAAAGGCGTCAGAGGAACCCCTATCCGGGATGAGTTAACAATGCCCCGGACATGATCCGGGCTGCCCACTTTGCACTGACGCGGGAACTGCTCCTGCAATTGCGCCACCGGCATCGGTGAACGCACAGAGAGGTAGTAATCAGCACCTTCGCGCAGACGTGGGTCATGCAGACGGGCCTGCCAGAAGCGCAGACGTGCGTCATACTCAAATTCAAGCGAGACCACCCGCGAGGGCAGACTGGCTTCCAGCAGATCACTCAATAAGTCAAACAGCGGCGGGAAAACCGTATTCAGTTGCTCGTGCTGCCAGACTGGAATAGCGCTCACCTGATGCTCCAGCGAGAACGTCAACAAGCTTCCTGCCAGGCGGGTAAGCTCCGGATACAGACGCTCAGGTGGGCTTTGCGGGTTGCGCTGAAACTGTCCCAGCACGGGCTCGGCACTGTTCAGTGCATTGAGCAACCAGAATAGAGATACGTCGGCCACCGCGAAATCAGCCATCCGTTCATTACTTTCACGACGCATGGCCATCAGACGGCTCAGACGAGCACGCAACTGGGTCATCAACTGTTCCAGCTGATTCAACAGCCAGCGGCTGCCCTGAATGGCCAGGAGTGGGGGGAGAAAGGTTTCGTCCAGTACCCAGACGCCCTGAGAATCCAGCCGAAGACGCACGACCGGGCAGGTTAGGTAATCGCTGTTGTTCTGATGGTCAAAACGCAGCGTCAGTTCTGGCTGCATCACCGCAATCTGACGAGTGTCGTCCCCGAAAGTATTGCGGACATCTCGCCAACGCTGGCGATAGCGCACCGGGCGCTCTGCCACACCATCAGGTTTCAGGCAATTGCCGCCATTGGCCCGCAACAACGGGAGTGCCAGCACCACCACGACCTCATGTGATTCGCCCTCAAGCGACAGCGCAGATGGCAGAGCGTCAGCATTGTTTGTATCAATCAGCGTACCGTCCTGAAAGCGGACATGCAGATGGCGGCTCTGCAGACGACCCAGCTTTAGTGCTTCCAGTTCAAAAGTGGCATCAATCACCCCCCAGGGGTGAGCGAGGCCGAGTTGGGCGATACATTCCGCAGCCCAGGCCGTATACGCGGCCTGTTGCTGGAAGTGCTGGGGAGAAACCATAATGCCCCTGCCCCATAACGGTTGTTCCGTTTTCATCAGCTTCCTGGCTTACCTTATGACTTGGCTTTCGGCATCTGGGAAACCAGTGACAGATTGACGTCCATGCCTTCGACCTGGAAATGCGGGATGGCATAGAGTTTGACGCGGAAAAATCCCGGGTTGTCGTCAATATCTTCCACCACGACTTTGGCATCACGCAGCGGGTGGGAAGCCTGTAGCTCGTCGCCCGGATCGGTCATCTCGGTGACCAGGCTGCGCACCCAGGTGTTCAGCTCCAGTTCCAGTAATCGGCGATCTTTGGTCGTACCGATGTTTTCACGCTGAATAAGCTTCAGATAATGCGCAATACGCGAGAGCAGGAAGATATACGGCAGGCGCGCATTGATACGGCTATTGGCGGTTGCGTCAGTGGTATCGTACAGCGCCGGTTTCTGCGTGGAGTTTGCGGAGAAGAAGCAGGCGTAATCACGGTTTTTGTAATACGACAGTGGGATAAAGCCGAGATTTGCGAACTCGAACTCACGCGTTTCCGGGATCATCACTTCAGAGGGGATTTTTACCTGGTTGCCCGTGCCGAGATCATAAAGGTGAATAGGCAGATCCTGAACTGCACCACCCGCCTGCGGTCCACGAATTTGTACACACCAACCGTTATTGATAAAGCTGCGTACCATATTGGCGGCAAAGGCGAACGAGGCGTTGGTCCACAGGTATTTATCGTGATCCGGACCTTTCACTTCCTCCACATAGTTAAAGCTTCGTACCGGTACGGTGTCCGGTCCATATGGCAGGCGGCCAAGTACGCGTGGCATCACCAGACCGATATAGCGGGCGTCGTCCGTCTCGCGAAAGGATTTCCACTTGATGTACTCCGCGCGGTCAAAGTAGTTGCCAATATCTTTAATCGCCGCCACGTCCTCCATCGCATCCTTGAGGAAGAATTTCGGGCCCGCAGAGCCGATAAACGGCATATGGGCTGCGGCAGACACTTTCGAAATGTTGCGCAGCAAAGCGACATCCTGCGCCGAAGCATCAAACTCGTAAGCGGAAATCAGCGCGGCAATGGGCTCGCCACCCGGCGTGTCATATTCATCGATATAAGTGTGTTTGTATAAACCGCTCTGGATAATTTCGGGGCTATCTTCAAAATCCTGGCGCAGATCGTCTTTGGAGAGATCGAGCAGTTCGATTTTGACGTTCTGGCGAAAATCGGTTTTATCCACCAGTGATTTCAGCCCACACCACAGACTTTCTACTGCCTGAAAGGCCTCATGGTGCATCACCGCATCCAGTTGACGGCTAATCTGGTAATCCAGCTCTGCGATATGGTGATCAATTAAATTGCGGTCAAGTTTTTCAATTTTCGAACCGGATTTTGTCAGGCATTCCAGGAACACCTGCATCCCTGCGGTCAGACGCTCATCGGCTGTTGCATCTGACATCGCCTGCGCATCCTGCCAGATATCCAGCGCGCTTAGCGTTGTTACCGGGTTCAGATTGATCTTTTCGAATAAAGAGGCGTAGACACCTCCCGCTTGCGTGCCTTGTAAAACAACGCTTTCGCCTGTGGCGACACTTTCATTTTGTACAGACATCAACATTCCTTATTCATCTGTTAAAACTTCGCCAGCATTTATGGCTGTTTGGGCGCAAGAGAGGAGAGCTCATCACGCAGTTCTGCGCTGAGAGAGGGGTTAAGAAGAATTTTTTCTAATTCCTTTCGGAAAGTCTGATTATCGAGTAAGTTCGCTTTCAGATCGCGAAGCAGATTGCGCATTGACAGCATAGCTTTGAGCTGGGGAATTTGGCGGGCAACCTCTTCTGGCGTGAAATCTTTCATATCGCGAAACGTCAAGCCGATATTCTCTTCGCTACCATTACCCACCAGTGTATTTTCGACCACAAGGTTAACTTTTGGGGAATAATCAGAAAGAACACTATTAAAGTTATCCTTATTAATATTAACCTTAACGCGTTCGCTTAAAGATGCAGTTTCCTTGCCGTTACTAAAATCACCCGTAACCAGTAATTTCAAAGGTAATTCTGTTTTTTTCTGTGCTCCGCCCGTATGCAGGTCGAGTTTCAGGTTGATACGCGCTTTCGGTATCTCCCGCTGGAAGCTATCGCTCATCGTTCCCTCTCTGTTTATTGCTCTGTGATATTTGCGCGTAATTTTCCCTGCGCATAACACGGAAACAATAAACCAAAACGTTTCACTTTTTACATCGAATATTAAAGATTAGGAATAAATAAAGGACTTTGATTAATCATTAATACGCAAAGTTATTAATTGATGAGCTAATTAGCACATAACACTTTCCAGATAATATTATTGCCGGTAATAAAGACGCGTAATATTTTCAGAAAGCATTCCTGAATGTATTTTAATTTATCGCTAAAGTTTCTTTAACGCCGTTCAAGTTGATAATACGGTACCCGTCGCGTTGTGCCCGTCAGGCTATCGAATACATCCGTTTCTGCGGTGCTGATCCTCATCCCTTTCTTTCTGAGTCTCGCCACATCGGCGGCCAGCCGCTGAATGCCAAACCAGAATAACGCATCAAGCGCCGTGACCTGGAGACCCGTCTCCAGCGCCAGCTTCAGGCGTTCGCGCGGGGCTTTAACCTCTTTGGCGATTTGCTGGTACGGCGCAGCCGTAACGTTGGTGGGATCAAGGCGACGAATACGATTGGAAAAGCGGTAGCTAAAGGCATCCGGGATAGCGCTTAAATCGCTTTTCAGACTGTAAGTACATCCCCAGCGGCTGCCGCTGATAACGGCGGGTTTGCGGCTGATTTGCAGCTCGTCGCGCAGGCTGTCAATAAGCTGCGGTGCACGAACCAGCAACAAACGAAAAGGTAACTCCAGGCTGGTAACGTAATCCACATTCAACAATGCAATGCGTAAACGTTCCTGCGCCCCGGCCTGCGTCTGGCGGCACTCGTCCATGACATCTGCCCACTGACGCGCCAGACGCGGCGTTTCATCAACTGCGGTGAAACTATATTTTTCAATCTGATAGTCGATGCGCCCACTCATCTTCGTCTGCCTCTGTTCCCTCGCCTTTACCCGCGAATCACTTTACCAGCGAGCCAATATAACCGGAAGCAGGAGGCAGCCCTGATCTGTGCTTTTATACACACAAATAAAAAACCACCTCATCAGAGGTGGTTCAGGTGTGTTATGAGAAATGAGTCCGGCTAGATCTGACTCATCACGGTCGTAATATGACTGGCAAGCGCGCCCACATGAGGCATGGTCAGCATAGTCATATGATTTCCGGGGCTCAGCAGGGTGGAGAATTGTGTCGCGTATTCACGCCACACCGCTTCGCGCTGTTCCCGTTCTGCCCGATTAGCCTCTTGTGCATTAATGCTATGCAACACCCCCCGGTAACGCGCGCGGGGAATATAGGAGGTATTGAGGTTTGCGTACAACACATGGAAAACACCAGCGAGCAACGAAAGCGGCGTGTTGCGGGTGTAAACCCCCGCCTCAATCAAAAGTTGATGCAAACAGATAAGCCGCTGCTGTGGCGCCATTCCCAATAGCGCGTCCTCCGTAATGGGCAGTTCCCGGTTCAGCATCAAATTATAAATGCTGATTAATTTCATCACTGCCCCGAGGTGGCTGACCGGCGGTTTAATGCCGGGTGAGCGGCTATCAATGATAATCAGATTGGCAACCGTCTCCCCTTGCGCCTGTAATTGCAGCGCAATTTCAAAGGCTATCCAGCCGCCAAAGGAGTGCCCAATCAGGTGATAGGGCCCCAAAGGCTGACGTTCACGCATTGCGCAGATGTAATCACGAGCCGTTTCTTCAATTGTCAGATGCGGCATGGTTTTCACATCGGTGAGCCCGCGTGCCTGCAGCGCATAAACAGGAAGTTTTGCAGGCAAGAGTCCCACAAGTTCGAGAAAAGTGAATGCGGATGCACCAGCGCCAGGGATGCAAAAGAGTGGCGTTTCGCAATCTGCCCCCTCCTGCATAACAACCACCGAATGACAGGAAGATCGGGGAAGCAGGTCTGCCGTCATTTGCCTCGCCAGTTGCGCCAGCAACGGCGGTTGCATAATTGATAAATGCGTCCCACCAATAACATGCAGCGACGAATCGCTGCTTACTGTGCCGTGCCAGCCGCGCCAGATGTCGTCGCTTTCATCCGACTTTGCCGTATAAAGATTAATGGTGAGATCCGCAGGTGTCGGCCGATACCGAAGCCCCAGCGGCCTGATATACAACACCGTTTCCAGACGTAGCAACAGATCCTCATAACCAATATCCTTCGGCAACCAGTTATGTTCGCGACAAAGATCAAAAACGGCTTGTATATCAATGGGGCTTTGCAGTTGTGCCAGCATCTTTCTTTCGCTCTCCGGCACATGCAGGGATAAGAAATTTACGATCATTTCGTCACGCAGTGCCCGTTCGCTGCTCGCGCTGAAATCACGCGTTTGATGCGCAGCCGGATGATAGCTATCAATCATGCCGATAAAGGCGATCTCTTCCCCGCTTTGTTGCAACTGCAGCGCAATTTCATAACTGATAACCCCACCCAAAGACCAGCCAGCAAGATGGTAAGGCCCGTGCGGCTGTACGCGACGGATGGCTTCAACATGACAGGCGGCCAGTGCTTCCAGCGATGTCGGCGGATTGTCTGCGGTATGCAGACCAAGTGCTGAAAGTGCATAGACGGGGCGATCATCTCGCAACATCGTAGCCAGAGGCGAATAGACCAGCGGATCGCCTGAAGGCTCGTGCACCAGAAAGAGCGGCGGCTGCGCACCTTCGCTCCGCAGCACGACGGGATTATCGGCAAAAGGTGAAGTGAGTGATTTTTCCCTGTCCTGAATGACCCCAGCAAGCTGCGCCAGGGATGGATTAGCAAAGAGTGTCGCCAGCGAGATAGCGAGTCCTGTTTTTGCCATGCGGTTTAACAGCTGAACCGCCAGTAAAGAATGACCACCGAGCTCAAAAAAGTTGTCATGCCGCCCAACCTGCGACAGCCCCAGCAGCTCACACCAGATAGCCGCAAGCGTCTTTTCCACCTCACCTGCCGGGGCTTCATCCCCGCGGGTGACCAGCGCAGCGCGATCAGGCGCGGGCAGCGCCTGACGATCCAGCTTGCCGTTCGGGGTATGTGGAAAACGCTCCAGCGTGACGAAGGCGGCGGGCAGCATATACTCAGCCAGCGACTGCGCCAGTTGCTGGCGTAGCCGTGCAGGCTCCGGCGTGTGACCGGGTTCTGCCAGCAGGTAGGCAACCAGCCGTTTGTCGCCCGGCGTCTCTTCCCGCGCAATCACCACCGCGTCACGCACGCCCGCGCACGCCGTCAGGCAGGCCTCGATTTCCCCCAGCTCAATGCGGAATCCGCGCAGTTTGATCTGGAAATCATTACGCCCGAGGAACTCAATGTTGCCGTCCGGTAGCCAGCGCCCCAGGTCACCGGTTCTGTACATCCGCTGGCCGGGCGTGAAAGGGTCCGGCAGAAAACGCTCTGCCGTCAGTTCCGGGCGGTTCAGGTAACCGCGCGCCACGCCGTTGCCAGCGATATAAAGCTCGCCGCAGATCCCCAGCGGTACTGGCTGACCGTGATTATCCAGGAAATAGATCTGCGTGTTGGCGATCGGTTTGCCAATGACTGGCGTCGCCAGCGTTTTATCAACCACGCACATACTGGCATTGACGGCACACTCCGTTGGCCCATAAGCATTAACAAAACGGATCTGCTCAATGTTTTGCATGGCCGACCATGCCGATAAAGGGATCGCATCGCCACCGATAATGACAGTACAGGGATATCCCTCATACGCTTTCTGTAACCCTGCGGCAATCATTCCTTGTAACTGAAGGGGCGTGCAATCAATCACATCAACACGTTGACGGCGTAAGAATGCTAACAGCGCTCCGCCCTCTTTACGGACCTCTTCCGGGACGATGACCATCGTATGCCCCAGCAGTAAGTGCACCCAGCTCTGCACCGACGCATCAAACACGATGCTGGCATTCATGCTCACGCGCGAGGGCTGTTGTATATCTAGCTTCGCCTGTATGGCCCTCTGCATGTTGACAACATTGCGGTGCTCAACCATCACCCCCTTGGGTTTCCCGGTCGAGCCGGAGGTGTAAATCACATACGCCAGATGCGCCGGCGTCAGCCCCTGCGGTTCAGGGTTGTGCTCTGCCGCACCGGTCTCCGGCTCCGCATCCGTCAGCACCACCGGCAGCGCGGTATTCAGCGTCTGCGCCAGCGCACGCTGCGTCACCAGCACCACCGGGGCGGCATCCGCCAGCATGTAATGCAGCCGTTCCGCCGGGTACGCCGGGTCCAGCGGCACATACGCGCCACCCGCTTTCAGGATACCCAGTATCGCCACCAGCACATCCGCACTGCGGGGCAGGCACACCGCCACCCGGTCGTCCGGGCGCACCCCCAGCGCCAGCAGCCGGTGCGCCAGCCGGTTGGCCCGGCGATTCAGCGCAGCGTAACTGAGGGTGATATCCCCGCAGACCACCGCCTCCGCCTCCGGGGTGCGCACCACCTGCGCCTCAAACAGCCGGTGTATCAGTCCCTCAGCCGGGACGTCCACCCGCGTGGCGTTAAACGCCACCAGCACCTGGTTGCGCTCCCCTTCGGGCAGCACGGGGAGGCTCAGCACCGGGCGCTGCGGCTCATGTGCCAGCGCCGTGCTCAGCGATGTCAGCGTGGTCAGCAGGTAACCGAGCTGGCGCTGCGGGTCGATGCCCGCCGCCGTCTGCACCGTCAGGATGAACCCCTCCCCGGTGTCATCCACCGAGAACGCTATCGGGTAGTTGGTCCGCTCTTCCGCGTCCAGCAGCCGGATGCCCTCACGCACAAGATTGCTGCGCGCCGGGCTGTGACGATAGTTCAGCAGCGTGCTGAACAGCGGCAGCGGCTGCGGTACCCCGCTGCAGCGCAGCGCCAGCGCCAGCGGCGCCTGTTCATGCTCAAGCAGCGCCGCCAGCGCATCCCGCGTGGTCATGACCGCGTCCTGTGCGCTCTGCCCGTCCAGCGACACCCGCAGCGGCAGCGTGTTGATGAACATGCCGGGGCCGGATTCACCGCTGTCACCGGCCTGCAGGCGGCCCATCAGCACGGTACCGAACACCACGTCATCCCGGCCGCACAGCTGCGCCAGCAGGCGGGCCTGCGCGGTGTGGAACAGCACGCCGGGGCTGACGCCGAGCCGCCGCGCCTGCGCGCGGATGTGCCCCGCCAGCGTGGTATCCAGCGCCTGCCGGGCTTCCCCGCACGCCCCGCCGCTTTCCCGCGTGTCAGTAATGTCATACGGTGCGGTCGGGGTGCTGATATCCGCCAGCCGGGCGCGGAACCACGCCTCATGTTCACGCTCCGGCACGCGCAGCGTGCGGGCGATAAAGTTGCGGTAGGGCACCGGCGCCGCCAGCGCGGCGCTGTTGCCGTCCAGAATCTGCGTGATTTCATCGCAGACCAGCGCCATCGAGATGTGGTCGCAGACCAGGTGATGAAAGTTAAGCGCCAGCAGCCACTGCTGCTGTGCCGGGTCGTACACCGTCTGCGCGCTGAACAGCGGGGCGCGGCTGACGTCCATACGCCGCCGGTGCGGGCTGGCCTGCGCCCGCAGCTGTGCGGCAACATCCTGCCCGGTCTGCGGCACAAACGCCGTCACCGGCAGAGCGGCCCGACGCCAGACCACCTGCACCGGGCGGGACACGCCCTGCCAGCACACCGCGCTGCGCAGGATGTCGTGGCGGTCAATCACCTGCTGCAGCGCCGCCAGGAACGCCTCCATCAGCGCGCGGGAGTCAAAGGCCAGCAGGCTGTTGAGCAGGTAGGCATCCCCCTGCGCCTGCAGCAGATGGTGGAACAGGATCCCCTCCTGCAGCGGCGACAGCGGGTAGATGTCCTGCACGTTCGCCGCGCCACCATCCACCGTGGCCACCACCGCATCAAGCTCCGGCTGCGACAGGCTGACCAGCGGCAGCATACCGGGCGTGATGGCCTGACAGTGCGCCGGGATACGCGACGGCGGAACCGGCGTATCCCCACCTGCGTCACGGACAGTGATGCGCTGCGCCATATCGGCCAGCACCGGGGCGGAGAACGCCCCGCGGATATCCAGCGTCATCCCCTGCCCGCGCAGCCGCTCCAGCAGGCTGACCACCATCAGCGAGTGACCGCCGAGCTCAAAAAAGTTGTCCTGCCGCCCGACCTGCGACAGCCCCAGCAGCTCACACCAGACGGCAGCCAGCGCGGTTTCCACCTCACCGGCCGGGGGCTCATCCCCGCGGGTGACCACCGACGTGCGATCCGGGGCGGGCAACGCCTGTCTGTCCAGCTTGCCGTTCGCCGTGAGCGGAAAGCTCCCCAGCGTGACGAACGCGGCGGGCAGCATGTACTCCGCCAGCGACTGCGCCAGTTGCTGACGCAGCATTGCAGGCTCCGGCGTGTGACCGGGCTGCGCCAGAAGATACGCGACCAGCCGCTTATCGCCCGGTGTGTCTTCCCGCGCCATCACCACCGCGTCACGCACGCCGTCGCATTGCGTCAGACAGGCGCTGATTTCCCCGAGTTCAATACGGAACCCGCGCAGTTTGACCTGAAAATCGTTGCGCCCGAGGAACTCAATGTTGCCGTCCGGCAGCCAGCGCCCGAGATCGCCGGTTCGGTACATCCGCTGGCCGGGCGTGAAGGGATCCGGCAGAAAACGCTCTGCCGTCAGTTCCGGGCGGTTCAGGTAACCGCGCGCCACGCTGTCACCGGCGATATGGATCTCACCACAGATCCCCAGCGGTACTGGCTGACCGTACTCATCCAGCAGATAAATCTGCGTGTTGGCGATAGGCTTGCCGATGGGGATTGAGCGGTTGCGGTTCACTGCGCCGGAAATGGCATAGGTGGTGATAAACGTCGTGGCTTCGGTCGGACCATAACAGCTTATCAACCGCTCCGGCTGCTGTTCCGACTGCTGCAGGCGGCTGATCTTCACCGGATCAAGCACATCCCCGCCGGTCAGCAGATAACGCAGTTGCCCGAATACGGGTTTCAGCACCTCAAGGTATTCGTTAAACAGCCCGACGGTAATCCACAATATGCTGACGTTTTCCCTCAGCAGCACGTCGCGCAACTGGTGCGGATCCTGCAGTGTCGATGGCGTAATAATGCACAGCCGCGCACCGTTCAGCAGCGCTGACCAGATCTCCCAGACTGAGGCGTCAAAGGCAATATTGGCGCTGTGTGAAAGGCAATCCTGCGCACTGATCCCGGCGGCCTGATTATTGAGGATAAACTGGCTGACATTGCGATGTTCGACCATCACCCCTTTGGGTTTCCCGGTCGAGCCGGAGGTGTAAATCACATACGCCAGATGTTCCGGCGTCAGCCCCTGCGGATCCGGGTTGTGTTCCGCCGCATCGTCCTCCGGCTCCGCATCTGTCAGCACCACCGGCAACGCAGTATCCAGCATCTGCGCCAGCGCCCGCTGCGTCACCAGCGCCACCGGGGCTGAATCCGCCAGCATATAGTTCAGCCGTCCCACCGGATACGTTGGATCCATCGGCACATACGCACCGCCCGCTTTCAGAATGCCCAGCATCGCCACTATCGCATCGACGCTACGCGCCAGGCACACCGCCACCCGATCATCCGGGCACACGCCCTGCGCCATCAACCGGTGCGCCAGCCGGTTGGCCCGGCGGTTCAACGCATCGTAACTGAGCGTAATATCTTCGCAGACCACCGCCACCGCATCCGGGGTGCGCTGTACCTGCGCTTCAAACAGGCTGTGCAGCAGATGCTCGTGCGGTAAAGCCGTCTGAGTAGTGTTAAAACTGACAATCAGTTGCTGATACTCGGCTGCTGAGAGCATAGGCAGCGTGTGCGGAGAGTGGGTTTCATCGTTAGCCATCTCCGTCAGCACCTTAACAAAGTAGCCAACAAGACGCTCTGCCGTTGCGCGATCGAACAGGTCAGAGGCGTATTCCAGATCGCCTGTCAACGCACCGGATGTTTCAGCGAGTGCAAGTGTCAGATCAAAATGGGCAGCATGGTGCTGTTGCTCGATGAACGAGAGGCTCACACCTGCGAGTTCTAACTGCTCAGCAGGCGTGTTATTGAGCGCTAACATCACCTGAAAGAGCGGGCTGTGGCTCAAACTGCGCGTAGGTTGTATCGCTTCGACAACCTTATCAAAGGGCAGTGTTTGATGTTCATAAGCCGCAAGTGTTTGTTGGCGAACATGCGCCAGTAAGTGGCTGATTGTCGGGCAATCGGCGAGATTAATGCGTAAAGCGAGCGTGTTAACAAAAAAGCCAATTAACCCCTCCAGCTGTTGGTGAGAACGGTTAGCTACCGGGCTGCCAATCACCAGGTCATGCTGGCCACTTAACCGGCTCAGCACAATTGACCAACCGGCGAGCAGCGTCATAAAAAGCGTGGCGCCATGACGCTGGCTCAATGCTTTAAGCGAAGCCACCAGAGGCTCACTAAGGTGCAGTGGAACATTATTCCCCGTAAAGCTTTGTACGTTTGGTCGCGGGCGATCGGTGGGAAGTGCCAGTAGCGCTGGCGCACCTTGTAGATACTGTTTCCAGAAATCGAGTTCTTTCGCCAGGCCTCCTTCCTGAAAATGGCGCTGCTGCCAGCTTGCGTAGTCAGCATACTGAACAGGCAAGGCGTTCAGAGGATAAGCATGCTCGCCGCAGGCCGCCTGATAAAGATGACTCAGTTCGCGAACTAATACGCCAATCGACCAGCCATCAGAAATGATGTGATGCTGGGTGAGCAGCAGAATGTGTTCCTCATCGCCGAGCTGTAACAACGCCCCGCGAATAAGGCGGTCATGGCTCAAATCAAACGGGGTTCTCCGATCCTCTTCGTGCAGCGCGGCAATCCGCTGGCAACGCGCCGTTTCACTCAGATTACGCAGGTCGTGGCGCGCCAAAGCAAAGCCCGTATCAGGGGGATCAATCTGTTGCCAGGGCTTGCCATCCGCCATCACAAAACGCGTACGCAAACTCTCTTGCCGGGCAATAAGCTGGTTAAAGGCATCATCAAGTGCCTGATGATTAAGCAACCCTTTGAGATGTAAGGTCGCCGGAATGTGGTATGCCAGGCTGGCGGCAGGATCAAGCTGGCTTAAAAACCATAAACGCTGCTGGGCGAAGGAGAGCGGCAGCGGTGCTCGCCGATCGGCCAGTGGTATTGCGCTTGCCTGATGAGGTTGAGCCGCTTTACGCGCCTGCAACAGCGCTTTCATTTTTTGTTCCAGAACGGCACGTTTTAGCGCGTCTACATTCCCTGTATTTTTCGTCATTCGTTGTGTCCTTCACTGATCATCTTCGCTAACTCTTCCGGTAACATCTCGTCAAGTTCGTGTTGTATGGCGGCTATTTCATCCCCTGCCAGGGTGTCTAGTTGTGCAGAAAAAATCGCTTCCGCTTGCGCCAGTAAGGTGGGAGACAGAAAGAGTGTGGAAATGGATACCTCGATGAAAAACTCACTCTGGATCCGGCTGATTAGCTGTACCGCCATCAGCGAGTGACCGCCGAGCTCAAAAAAGTTGTCATGCCGCCCGACCTGCGACAGCCCCAGCAACTCACACCAGATAGCGGCCAGCGCGGTTTCCACTTCGCCGACGGGTACGTCATCCCCACGAGTGACCGCTGCTGCACGATCCGGAGCAGGCAACGCCTGCCTGTCCAGCTTGCCGTTCGGCGTGAGCGGGAAGCTTTCCAGCGTGACGAAGGCGGCAGGCAGCATGTACTCAGCCAGTGACTGCGCCAGTTGCTGACGAAGCCTTGCAGGCTCCGGCGTGTGACCGGGTTCTGCCAGCAGGTAGGCAACCAGCCGTTTGTCGCCCGGCGTCTCTTCCCGCGCAATCACCACCGCTTCACGCACGCCAGCGCACGCTGTCAGGCAGGCCTCGATTTCCCCGAGTTCGATGCGAAAGCCGCGCAGTTTGACCTGAAAATCATTGCGCCCGAGGAACTCAATGTTGCCGTCCGGCAGCCAGCGCCCCAGGTCACCGGTTCTGTACATCCGCTGACCGGGCGTGAAAGGGTCCGGCAGAAAACGCTCAGCCGTCAGTTCCGGGCGGTTCAGGTAACCACGTGCCACGCCGCTGCCAGCGATATAAAGCTCGCCGCAGATCCCCAGCGGTACTGGCTGACCGTGCTCATCAAGGAAATAGATCTGCGTGTTGGCGATAGGCTTGCCGATGGGAATTGACCGGGTGCTGCTCACCGCTGAATCAATGGTGTAAGTGGTGACAAAGGTGGTGGCTTCGGTCGGACCGTAGCCGTTTATCAGCCGTTCCGGCTGCTGTGCCGACTGCTGCAGGTGGCTGATTTTCACTGGATCAAGCACATCCCCGCCGGTCAGCAGATAGCGCAGTTGCCCGAATACGGGTTTCAGCACCTCAAGATATTCATTGAACAGCCCGACGGTGAGCCACATTACGCTGACCTTTTCCCGCAGCAGTACGTCACGAAACTGATGTGGATCCCGCAGTGTCGACGGCGTGATAACGCACAGCCGCGCACCGTTCAGCAGCGCTGACCAGATTTCCCAGACTGAAGCGTCAAAGGCAATGTTGGCGCAGTGCGCAATAGAGTCCTGCGCGCTGATATCAGCCGCCTGATTAGTGAGGATAAACTGGCTGACATTGCGGTGCTCGACCATCACCCCCTTGGGTTTCCCGGTCGAGCCGGAGGTGTAAATCACATACGCCAGATGCGCCGGCGTCAGCCCCTGCGGTTCAGGGTTGTGCTCTGCCGCACCGGTCTCCGGCTCCGCATCCGTCAGCACCACCGGCAGCGCGGTATTCAGCGTCTGCGCCAGCGCACGCTGCGTCACCAGCACCACCGGGGCGGCATCCGCCAGCATGTAATGCAGCCGTTCCGCCGGGTACGCCGGGTCCAGCGGCACATACGCGCCACCCGCTTTCAGGATACCCAGTATCGCCACCAGCACATCCGCACTGCGGGGCAGGCACACCGCCACCCGGTCGTCCGGGCGCACCCCCAGCGCCAGCAGCCGGTGCGCCAGCCGGTTGGCCCGGCGATTCAGCGCAGCGTAACTGAGGGTGATATCCCCGCAGACCACCGCCTCCGCCTCCGGGGTGCGCACCACCTGCGCCTCAAACAGCCGGTGTATCAGTCCCTCAGCCGGGACGTCCACCCGCGTGGCGTTAAACGCCACCAGCACCTGGTTGCGCTCCCCTTCGGGCAGCACGGGGAGGCTCAGCACCGGGCGCTGCGGCTCATGTGCCAGCGCCGTGCTCAGCGATGTCAGCGTGGTCAGCAGGTAACCGAGCTGGCGCTGCGGGTCGATGCCAGCCGCCGTCTGCGCCGTCAGGATGAACCCCTCCCCGGTGTCATCCACCGAGAACGCTATCGGGTAGTTGGTCCGCTCTTCCGCGTCCAGCAGCCGGATGCCCTCACGCACAAGATTGCTGCGCGCCGGGCTGTGACGATAGTTCAGCAGCGTGCTGAACAGCGGCAGCGGCTGCGGTACCCCGCTGCAGCGCAGCGCCAGCGCCAGCGGCGCCTGTTCATGCTCAAGCAGCGCCGCCAGCGCATCCCGCGTGGTCATGACCGCGTCCTGTGCGCTCTGCCCGTCCAGCGACACCCGCAGCGGCAGCGTGTTGATGAACATGCCGGGGCCGGATTCACCGCTGTCACCGGCCTGCAGGCGGCCCATCAGCACGGTGCCGAACACCACGTCATCCCGGCCGCACAGCTGCGCCAGCAGGCGGGCCTGCGCGGTGTGGAACAGCACGCCGGGGCTGACGCCGAGCCGCCGCGCCTGCGCGCGGATGTGCCCCGCCAGCGTGTTATCCAGCGTCTGCCGGGCTTCCCCGCATGCCCCGCCGCTTTCCCGCGTGTCAGTAATGTCATACGGTGCGGTCGGGGTGCTGATATCCGCCAGCCGGGCGCGGAACCACGCCTCATGTTCACGCTCCGGCACGCGCAGCGTGCGGGCGATAAAGTTGCGGTAGGGCACCGGCGCCGCCAGCGCGGCGCTGTTGCCGTCCAGAATCTGCGTGATTTCATCGCAGACCAGCGCCATCGAGATGTGGTCGCAGACCAGGTGATGAAAGTTAAGCGCCAGCAGCCACTGCTGCTGTGCCGGGTCGTACACCGTCTGCGCGCTGAACAGCGGGGCGCGGCTGACGTCCATACGCCGCCGGTGCGGGCTGGCCTGCGCCCGCAGCTGTGCGGCAACATCCTGCCCGGTCTGCGGCACAAACGCCGTCACCGGCAGAGCGGCCCGACGCCAGACCACCTGCACCGGGCGGGACACGCCCTGCCAGCACACCGCGCTGCGCAGGATGTCGTGGCGGTCAATCACCTGCTGCAGCGCCGCCAGGAACGCCTCCATCAGCGCGCGGGAGTCAAAGGCCAGCAGGCTGTTGAGCAGGTAGGCATCCCCCTGCGCCTGCAGCAGATGGTGGAACAGGATCCCCTCCTGCAGCGGCGACAGCGGGTAGATGTCCTGCACGTTCGCCGCGCCACCATCCACCGTGGCCACCACCGCATCAAGCTCCGGCTGCGACAGGCTGACCAGCGGCAGCATACCGGGCGTGATGGCCTGACAGTGCGCCGGGATACGCGACGGCGGAACCGGCGTATCCCCACCTGCGTCACGGACAGTGATGCGCTGCGCCATATCGGCCAGCACCGGGGCGGAGAACGCCCCGCGGATATCCAGCGTCATCCCCTGCCCGCGCAGCCGCTCCAGCAGGCTGACCACCATCAGCGAGTGACCGCCGAGCTCAAAAAAGTTGTCCTGCCGCCCGACCTGCGACAGCCCCAGCAGCTCACACCAGACGGCAGCCAGCGCGGTTTCCACCTCACCGGCCGGGGGCTCATCCCCGCGGGTCACCGCTGCGGTGCGATCCGGAGCAGGCAACGCCTGCCTGTCCAGCTTGCCGTTCGCCGTGAGCGGAAAGCGCTCCAGCGTGACGAACGCGGCGGGCAGCATGTACTCCGCCAGCGACTGCGCCAGTTGCTGACGCAGCATTGCAGGCTCCGGCGTGTGACCGGGCTGCGCCAGAAGATACGCGACCAGCCGCTTATCGCCCGGTGTGTCTTCCCGCGCTATTACCACCGCGTCACGCACGCCGTCGCACTCTGTCAGGCAGGCGCTGATTTCCCCGAGCTCAATACGGAACCCGCGCAGTTTGACCTGAAAATCGTTGCGCCCGAGGAACTCAATGTTGCCGTCCGGCAGCCAGCGCCCGAGATCGCCGGTTCGGTACATCCGCTGGCCGGGTGTGAAGGGATCCGGCAGAAAACGCTCTGCCGTCAGTGCCGGGCGGTTCAGGTAACCGCGCGCCACGCCATTGCCAGCGACATAGAGTTCTCCGGTCACGCCAAACGGCACCAGTTGACGGTGACTGTCCAGAATGTAGATCCGCAGATCGGCGAGCGGACCGCCAATTAAACTGGCGCCATGCGAGGTGATATCTGAAGGCGCTATTTCATACCAGGTGGCATGGACGGTGATTTCCGTGATGCCATACATATTGATAAGACGCGTATTACGGTTTGATGCGTTGTTGATCCACGGCACCAGAGAGCGCATTTCAAGCGCTTCGCCGCCAAAGATAATGCAACGCAGGGAGTGGGAAGTTGCGTCCTGGGCAGCAATCAACTGGCGGAATGCGCTGGGGGTTTGATTGAGCACCGTAACCTGTTCACGGCATAGCAGCGCATAAAGCGTTTGGGGTGAGCGGGCGCATGCGGTTGATACAATAATCAACCGTCCACCCGAACATAACGCGCCGAATAACTCCCAGACGGAAAAATCAAAAGCGAAAGAGTGGCATAGCGACCAGGTATCGTTGCTATTAAAGCTAAAACCAGGCTGGCAGACGGTTAAAAGTCGGGTGATATTCCGGTGTTCAACCATCACGCCTTTCGGCTGACCAGTAGAGCCGGACGTATAAATAACGTAGGCCAGATGGTGCGCCGCCAGGCCGAGAGATAATGGCACAGGGTTGTGCTCATCATCTTCGTCAGCAACGGCTGGAAACGGCGCATCCATTAACACGACAGGAATAGCGCTGTTCAACACCTGCGCAAGAGCAGTATGGGTTACCAGTGCGGTGGGGGCGGAATCTTCCAGCATGTAATTCAGTCGCTCGCCCGGATAGACCGGATCCAGAGGAACATAGGCTCCGCCCGCCTTGAGGATACCGAGAATACCGATCACCATGTCGAGGCCGCGTTCCAGGCAAATAGCCACGCGATCATTCGGATGAACACCCAGTCTGATGAGCCGATGGGCCAGCGTATTTGCCCGGCGGTTTAGCGCGTCATAGGTTAATGAACTCCCCTCGAAAACGGCAGCGACAGCCTGGGGCGAGCGACGGACTTGGGCTTCAAACATTTCGTGGACTAATAGATTAGAAGTGTCACTTTCTGTAGCGTGAACAGGCCGAAGCAGTTGCTGGCGTTCATGTGGCGATAAAATCGGTAACTGAGACACTGGGGTATCAATATTCTGCAACGCGCCTTCCAGTAATACAGCAAGGCGAGATTGCATAACCTGAATATCTTCAGGAGTGAAATAGTCGAGGGAATAATTAAATTCAACGCAGACCGATTGGCTCTTTTTATTATTGCTGGTAATGGCGTACTGATTAATCGTTATCGCTAAAGGATATTGTGCCCGGTGATGAGGTTCGATGGTATGAATTATCGCCCCTTCCAGATGAATGTTAGCGTCGTAAGGTTCATAGGATAACGACATATCAAACACATTCGCTCTGTCGGTATTTTGCTGTTTTTTTATTCTGCGGTTGATTTCCGTAATAGGTAACCGCTGGTGTTTGTAGCAGATACGTAATTCATCGGCAGCTTTTTGCATCACATCAGAAAAAGAATCTTCATCCGTTAATCTAATGCGAACCGGGATAACCGAAGCATACATTCCCACCGCCGCTTTTTGTTGCGCATTTCTTCGATTATGAAGCGGTATACCGAAACAAATATCATCAACGTTTTTAATTCTTTTAAAATAACAGGCGAAAAGGGCATACATAAAATGCAATACAGACAACCCATATAAAGAAGCTATCTGTTCAATACGCTGAAAAAGGTTTTCCTCAAGCATCCAGGTAACAGGTTCAGGCAGAGATGTTGCCGGAGTCCGGGCTGTCACCAAAGGAGGAAATAACTGTGGTGGCAATGTCGTATATCGCGCAAGCCAAAAAGCCTGATCTTTGGTGCACTGCTTCGCACTCAAATAAGCCGCATCACTGGTAACAAAATCAGCATAGGATAACGATGCGCTTTCAGATAAATGCTCTCCACGAATAAGGCGACTATAGTTTTCACTTAACTCTGCATTAAGCAGACTCAGACTCGTTCCGTCGGCGATAATATGATGGCAGCACAGTTGCCAATACCAACGATTATTACCGGCGTAGATTAACGCGCTGCGCCATAACCTTTCAGCCAAATTAAATGGCTGGGTAAAGTTTAAATTCACATACTGCTCAGCTTCATTTAATGGGTTATCCGTTGCCGCAAAGTCTTTAAATTCCATTAATGGCAACGCGGAAGGATCAAAATATTGTGCTGGCGACGTACCGGCAACCATTCGCAAATGAAATGCATCATGCCGCTTAATGACGAAATCAAACGCTTTAACCATGATATCGGGAACGATATTGCCATCGATGATCATTACGCTCCCGATATTGTAATTTGTTAATTCAGGATTGAGTGTCTGTGCAAACCAAATTGCCTGCTGATCTGAACTCAATGGAAACGGAGATGTTGGGAGCGCTGTACATTCTTTCGCCACTAATGCACTGTCTAAAAATCTATTATTGGGAGATATGTCCATATATTCCAACCTAATGAATTAAAACCAAATCGTTATAATTAATTGACAGCACACGTATTTACAGCCAGCAGCGCGCCATCAAATAATATTCCTGATGAATGTTTTTTATCCTTAAGTGAACAACTAATTATCCACTGCAACCGTTGGATACCTTGTCGTTAACGTCGCGAACCGTATAAGGTAAAACTGAATATGTCTTAACGATAAACCTGTCAATTAGTGCAACCATCCACTCTTAACACCGGATATAGCCATTTTAAAAAAGCACGTAATAATACCGTGGGAAATTATTACATAAGATTCACATTATATAAAACACATGGTGAATCAGTCCCATCCACTCACTCATAACGTTATTCACTACACATTAAATGATACGTAGCAAGTAATAACCCTTGCAAGTTAACAATAATAAATACTCTTTGCGTCTTGATAGCAAGAAAATATATCACCTTAACAACACTTCAGTGATATATATAGCACCATACGCTTGATAATAAAGACGTTATTATTTTTAATTTGACAAAAAATATTCTTACATTTATCGCTGCAACGAAAAACTCCGATAGGCGTTTATTTTATTATTCTGCGCAATTATTCATGCAATCGATAGATATACGACAACATAAAAGAAAACCTTCGCATCGATGAATGACAACAGTGTGATTTCCACAAGATAATTCACCACAACCACACTCGGATTGAGAAAGAAATGCGCGATGACAACACCGCCTGCGGTACACTGATTGCGTTTGCTGATTTCACGTTTACCGATGCACTTACCCATTAAATCGATGATAGATAAATATGTTTACGTCACAACTAAGCCATTCCTCCTCTGACTTCGTGGTGCGGTCGGAAACGGGATTCATCACGCCATTCCCTGCAATAGCCTATTGCAAGCTCGCATTCGACACAGCCTCTTACCGGGATGCGCTTTTTAGCGAATATGCCATCCCTTTTCCCACGGCGCTTGATAAAGCAGTAGTAAAACGGCGCGCGGAGTACCTTGCAGTTCGCTATGCCGCCAGACAATTATTAAAAACCGCAGGCTGCGATGGTCACGTGGGTACGTCTCCCGGCCGGGAACCCGTCTGGCCTGCGGGCTGGTGCGGCAGCCTTTCTCATACCCGTGGTCACGCTATTGCGATTATTGCGCCGCGTAACGCAGGGTTAACGCCAGGCATTGATATTGAAATGTTCGACGCAAAGGCCATGAGAGAGACAGCGGAGATGTTCACCAGCCCTGAGGAACGGCGATTACTTGCCGCCTGCGGCTTAGCGTATGAAACGGCGTTACTGATCGTTTTTTCCGCCAAAGAGAGTCTGTTCAAAGCGCTCTATCCTGAGGTGAAATGTTTTTTCGGTTTTGAAGCGGCACGAATCCGTCGCATCGATACGGCGGCACAAAGTTTTACCCTTGAACTAACACAGTTGCTGACGCCAGAGCGCAAACAAGGATGCCAGTTTAATGGCCAGTATCTCATCGAGGAAAACCGCGTGATTACGCTGATCGCGTAAGGCTGTAGTCGGATAACAAATCAGGAAAGGCAGCAGCGATTGCCGCCGCCTTTTGTTGCGATTTACAGACCTACAATGGTGCCGGTATTTGTGATCGCATTCGATTCAAGGTCGAGGCCGTAAAAACCGCCCAGAACCGCGTCCTTGCCGCTATTCGTAACTTTATTCGCGGTCACTTTCACGGTGCCATAACTCAGCATATTGAGATAGTTATACACGTTACCGTCCGTTTTCACGGCTAATGCATAATCACTGACAATATTGCCTCGGTTATTAATATCCTTTACCGCATCAATCTTAATGCTTTGCCCAAGCATATTACTGTTGCTGTTGTTGGTAACGTGCCGTTGGGTGGTAAGGGTAAGGCTGGTTCCCGCCAGGATATCTTTAAAGTTCTCGATACCGTTCAGGGCATTAATCGCCAGTGCGTTATTAGCGGCGATGGTGTTGCGGTTATACAGCACACCTTTTAACACGCTGAAATTCACATCGCCCTTACCGCTGATCCAGCCGTAGTTGGTGGTGCTGTTATCTACGGTCAGGTTCAGGTTCTTATCCGAAGCGATAACGCCTGTTGCCGTTCCATCTTCCAGCTTACCGTTGCTGTAGTTCTCAAGGTAAGCAGAGGTGATGTCGAGGTTACCTGCGCTATATGTCATCGCATAGTTATTATAGAAAACACCGGCCGCTTTAATAATGGCGTTGGCACCGCTCATCAGCATGCTGCGAGTGTTATCGAAAACGCCCCGGGACAGCACGTTAAGCGGACCGTTTTCTGCCAGAATGCGGCTGTTAGTGCTGTAGATATTCTGTGCGGAAAGCGAGACGCCCGCTTTACCCACCATGCCACCCACATCGCCTGCGACACCAAAATACGCGCCGTTGTAATAACTGAAGTTATTACCGTCTCTGTTTTCAATATTGCCGACAGCATTTACGGTAAGCGTTTTATTCGCGGCAATCAGCGCCGTGTTGTTATAGATACCTGATTTGGAATCAATGGAGATATTTTCACCTGCGATTAACCCGTTGTTGTTATCCACCGAGTTGGCAATCAGCTTGATATCGCCCATTTGAGAGGTCACAGAACCTTTGTAACTGTCGTAGTTGCCCGTCAGAATCAGGTTAATATCGCTTAAGCCAGCAATCTGACCATAGTCATTGAGCAACCAGTTCCCGCTGATTCCGACATCGCCAGCAGAGGTAATCTTACCGCTATAGTTATCAACCGTTCCTTTTGCCGCCACATTTACATCGCCCGTCAGGGAGCGCAGCGTGCCACGGTTATTGCCCACATTGCCAGTAGAGGTAATTGTCAGATCACCACCAGCCTCAATAAGGGAATTATTGTTGTTGACGTTGTTTGCGGTAATCGCGACATCACCAGCGCCCAGCATATAGAGGTAGTTATACAGATTACCTTTGGTCACAACACTCATATCGCCATCACTGACAATATTGCCGCGGTTATTAATGTCATTTACCGCGTTAATAGTAATCCCGTTACCGACCATATTGCTGTTGCTGTTGTTTGTCACATGACGTTGCGTATCCAGCGTCAGGCTGCCGCCTGCAGAGATATCTTTAAAGTTCTCAATGCCGTTCAGGGCATTGATCGCAAGCGCCTTATCAGCTGCAATGGTATTACGGTTATAAAACGCTCCTTTCGCAACATTCAGCGCTACTGCGCCTTTACCACTGATCCAGCCGTAGTTCGTGAAATTGTTGTCCACATTCAGCGTAAGATCTTTATCTGAGCTGATAAAACCTGTGGCGTTATTATCGATAAGCGTGCCGCTGCTGTAGTTTTCCAGGGAAACGGTATCGAGCGTGAGGTTGCCTCCGCTGGAAATCGTTGCGTAGTTATTGTAGAAAGCCCCGCCAGTTTTGATTGCGGTATCGGCCCCGCTGACCATCAGCGCACGCGTGTTATCAATGTTCCCTTTCGCTTGCAGGCTCATTGGCCCATTTTCTGCAATGATGCGGCTGTTGTTGTTGTAAATATTCTGCCCGGAAATCTCAACGCCACCTTTACCGATCAAGCCACCGGTCTGTTGCGGCATGCCGAAATAGAGGCCAAAGTCATTGCCAAAGCGATTACCATCACGGTTATCAACATTTCCGCCCGCATGGATAGTCAGCTTTTCACTGGCTAATACCAGCGATCTGGTGGTGTTTACGCCGGCTTTCGCGTCGATGGAGATATTTTGCCCCATCATGAAACCGCCGTGGGTATCCACTGCATTCGCACTCAGTGAGATATCACCTTCTTCCGCACTCACAACGCCGATATAGTTGCTCAGGTCGCCGTTAACAGCCACCTCCACCCCCTTCTTGCCGCCGATGCCACCGTAGTCATTACGATAAGAATCACCCTTCACAATCACTTTGCTATTGGAAAGAAGATTGCCGGAATCGTTATTGACCAGGCCCTTACTGTTTAGCGACACATCGCCGTTCGATGCGATCTGACCACCGCTGTTATTGATGCTGTTTGCGTTGATTACTACACCGGTATCGGCTGCGATACCTAAGGAATCGGAACTGACAGTATCCGCTGTTTTGGTACTGCCGTTGTTGATAGTGCCGCCAGACAGGATGTTGATATGGCCGCTGGCAGAGCGGATCAGGCCCTTGTTATTGTCGACATTGCCAAGGCTGACAATGTCCATGTCGCCTGACGTTTCCAGAATACCGCTGTTGTTGTTAATCGCGCCGGATTCAAGCCCCAGATAGCCGCCGTGGATCTGGCCGTTACTGTTATTTAGCGTACCGGTTTTTAAAGTGACAATACCCGCTTCGATACCGACATCGTTCCCTTTACCGGCGTTGGTAAAAGTATTGTTATTGGTATCGACAGCCAGCATACCGCTGGCGGCAATTTTGCCGTTGGTATTATCAACTGCGCCGCTATTAACGTAGATATCTGCCGTCGTCGAAATCGTACCTGAACGGGCATTAACAATAGCGTTCTTATTGGTATCGAGATAAATCGCACCAGCAGAAGTAATAAGACCCGTTGTATTGTCCAATTTGCCGTTGGTATTAATCTTTGTCGAACCGGTCGATTGAATCTGCGCATTACTGTTCAGTAACTGACCATTAGCATCAATGCTGATGCCGCCAGTACCACCGGCAATAACCCCCTGGTTACGCACACCGATGCCGCTTTCGGTACTGATAAGATTAATTTTATTCGCGTACATGCCGCCAACTTGCGCAACGTCAACGCTATAGCTATTACGCGAGCCTGACGCAGTGACAGTGCCGGTCACCTGGCCGTCTGTATTAACGTAGTTATTACCCGCAACAATATTCAGTTCGTCAGCGGTAACTTTCCCGCTGAGCACTACGTTGCGTGACAAAATTTCAGTTGGGCTGGCGTTATCCAGTTTGCTGATTGTAATGGTACCGCCGTTGACGGAATAACCAGCGAGTTTGTCGTTCTGAATATCTGGTGTACCGGTGGTCAGCGTGAGTTTATCGGTATTAATCGTACCGCCACCATTTACCGTAATGCCATTGGGGTTGGCGATAATCAACGCGGCTTTATCACCGGCGACTTCCATCATGCCGTTGATCGTCGACGCATTTTTGGAGGTAACTTCGTTGAGAATAACTTTTGCCGACCCGGATGTGAGATTGCTGTTACCCTGGATGGTGCCGCCCAATACCGTATTGGATGCTGAGCCGCTGTTATTAAAAATAACACCATTTTTATCGACGTTCAGGTTGTCCCAGACGTTATGTGACAAGCCATTGCTGTTAGGTTTATTAATATCTACGACCGGCACGCCATTCGCATTATATAGCGTGCCATTTTTCATACTTAAACCAGCGGAATGCGCAACAGCAGGTAATGCGAATATCATTGCAACCGTCAACGGAGCCAGCTGAGTTCTCACAAGGCGTTGGACTTTCTTTTCCGAATTAATCACGCTTTTGCTTCCCTTTAATTAACCTTCAGAACCAATTTGAAATAAAACGTTCTCAGTCTTGTTTCCTGAGCCTGGAATCGATTTTGTTTATTCGAATGAATTTATTGGTAAACCTCACCAGGCATACCGAATCAGAATAAAAAAATGAAACCTGGCACCTCGCGAGACGGCTGATTTTTTTACAAAGCCTGTGAAGAATTAACATCAGGATTGAACATCGCAGTGCCCCGCGAGCGGGGAATAAATCAAGACCGGGCTAAAAACTAACAGGGGTTTAGTAATAGAACAATATGCCACTCTTCAAAATCAGATGATTCATTTGGCTTGGTGAATGAAAAACAGACAATCTAAGCACATTATTTAAAATATAACTTAGAAGTATTAAGACAATAAAAATATTGTTGCAGAATTATCTTTTAAGGCAATATAACAAGCTTCAATGTTATTAACCTGGTAAATAATTATTCACCACTCAACTTAATAAAATAAAAATACGTTGCGTCGGAAATTAGCTTTGGGCTAATAACAAAAAACCCGGTAGCGCACCGGGTTTATTTTTTTGGAAATAAGCGAGATTAGAACAACGGCTTACCAGAAGCGTCCTGTACGTTGGCTTTCCATGCTGCGCGAACCTGAGCGGTAACGGAATCCGGCAGCGGCGCGTAATCCAGATCGCTGGCGATGGTGCTGCCATTTTTGTAAGACCAGTCGAAGAATTTAAGCACTTCGGCGCCTTTCGCCGCGTCATCCTGTTTTTTATACACCAGGATAAAGGTGGTGGACGAAATCGGCCATGCATCTTTGCCTTTCTGGAAAGTCAGATCCTGAGCGAAAGATTTACTCCAGTCAGCCCCTTTGGCGCTGTTGCTGAAACTCTGCTGCGACGGCTCAACCACTTTACCATCAGCGTCAAACAGTTTTGTCCAGGTCAGGTTGTTCTGTTTAGCGTAGGCGTATTCCACATAGCCAATGGAGCCCGGCAGACGCTGCACAAACGCGGCAACGCCATCGTTGCCTTTACCGCCTAAGCCAACCGGCCAGTTCACCGTTGAGCCTTTACCCACTTTACTTGCCCAGTCAGCATTCACTTTGGACAAGTAGCTGGTGAAAACAAAAGAGGTGCCAGAGCCATCCGCGCGGCGCACCACGTTAATATTCGTGTCCGGAAGTTTGACTTTCGGGTTCAGCTTGGTGATTTCCGGGTCGTTCCACTTTTTAACGGTTCCCAGGTAGATATCACCCAGCGTTTTGCCGTCCAACGTCAGTTCGCCGGATTTTACGCCAGGGATATTAACCGCCAGCACCACACCGCCAATGACGGTCGGGAACTGAAACAGGCCGTTTTTCGCCAGATCGTCATCACTCATCGGGGCATCGGATGCGCCGAAATCCACGGTTTTCGCAATAATCTGTTTGATGCCACCGGAAGAACCGATCCCCTGGTAGTTCACCTGAGATCCTGTCTGTTTCTGGTATTCAGCTGCCCATTTTGCATACACAGGCGCCGGGAAAGTACCACCAGCACCCGTCACATTCGTTGCCGCGAAAACAGTAGTCGTAGAAAGTGCAAGAGCAGCAGCCATCAGGCGAACTGACGCATTAAGCATTGCCATAGTCTCTCCGAATCGAAATAGTGATTAAATTTTTGAATAATATTAAGAGCGAGGGCAGCATAGAGCGAATTTATGACAATTTTGTGTCAACGGTGAAAAATAAAAAAAGCGGCACAACACGCAAAAAAAGACCTCCGGATCGCAATCGGGAGGTCTAAGCAAACCTTAAAAAAGATGAATTAACCTAACGGTTAAAATTTGCAACTCTGCGCGCTCTGAAGGAACGCACTGAGTTACAGTAGCCACGGCTATTAAACACGAAAACCGCAGCCCTCATATGACAGATATGCAACATTCTGTAAGTTATTTTTTCCGCCCACTAAATTACCCGCACCGAGAATTTTCCGCGGACTCAAAACGATATTACTTCATCAATGAATGACGTTGAAAAATAGCCAATCCGTTTATAAAGACATCAGCACGATATATAGCGAAAAATTAATCTTATTTCGGCATATAACTTTTACTTAATTCGGCAGTGGATATCACCACACCGTCTACTGTTGCATCAGTCCAAAGCGTGTCGTAACGGTAACCTGTCAAATCTTCGACGACTTTACGTGCTTCAGGCGTCACACTCTGTTTATTTCCGTTAGCTTTCAGGCGGTCAAGTTCATCGACAAAAATACGGTGCGTGCGCTTATTGAGATGGAAGGTCAGCGCTTGCCACATTGCCACCAGCAGAAGCCCGGCGGTGCCGATAAACAGCAGCATCACAATGGTAGTGATTGCTTCCTGAGGCTGTTGCAGGCTGCCTTTCACAAAACCGCCGCTCTGCAATAGCAACCCCACGGCAAAGGTCGCAATGGCTACCGTAGTTTTACGTGAAAACGTCATCACGGCAGCAAATAGCCCTTCGCGGCGCTGGCGCGTGACCATTTCGTCAATGTCCGGAATAAACGGGAACACGTTCCACGGCGTGAATTCCAGAACGCAGCGCCCAACCTGGTAAAACCCGGCGAGGATCACCAGCAGCATCACTTTGTTTTCCGTGGGGAATTGGTACACCAGAAAGAAACCGCCCAGGCACAGCAGCATCATGCTGTAAGCAAAAACATAAAGCCGGGATGGACCATATTTAATAATGGCGAAGCCCGCGGCGAGCGTTACCGGCAGCCCGACGATGCTCATCGACAGCAAAGTTCCCGCCAGCGAAGATGAGACATGCAAGCAATAAACACAGAAAAATACAAATACCGTGTTATAAATATCTTTCGCCGTGAAAGAGAAAAGATAAATAGCCAGATGCTTGCGGAACGCACGAATTTTCAGCGTCGAGGCATAATCTTTAAATAACTTAATCACGCCGGTGAGTGTTTGCGCCGCATTGCCAGTTTGACGTTTTTTCTCCATCTCCTGCATCATTTCTGGTGTTATTTCTCTCTCCCAGCTTACTTTCCAGGAAATAAATACACAGACCATAAACAACACAGCAAAGACCACACCGTTAATTAAATAAGCATCGGCGTTTTTTTCACCTAGCCAGCCAATTAGCACACCGGGGATAAAGGTCGCGAGAAACGTGCCGGAAGCAGAAAGAAACATGCGGCAAGTGGAAAGCTTGGTGCGATCGTTAAAATCTTTGGTCATTTCCGAGGGCAATGTTTCCCACGGGATTAAGACCATGGCGGCAATAATTTCAAACGCCAGGTAAACGGCAAGATAAAACCAAAAATTCATGCCATTCAGCCATAACAGAATATAAACCAGCATCAGCGGCGCGCCGATAAGTAAAAAGAAACGACGTCGGCCAAATTTCTTGCCTAAAAAATTCTTATAAAAATGATCAGTAAAACTGCCCATAAACAGGCTCACGATAGCATCAACAATCCTTGCAATCGCGACAATGGACGCCGCCTGAATCGGCGATAAACCGACAAACGTGGTGTAATAAAACAGCAGCCAGGCGCCAATTACCGTAAAAGCGCCACCGCCCATTATGTCTGTCATGCCGTAACCAATGCTGACAGGAATCGTCACTTTTCGGTTTTTACGGGTCATAACCAGCCCCCGCAATTGCTCAGCTTTACAAATCTCTGAATCCGTAAATTTTCTTTATTTATCATGGACATAAAAACTCCATAAGAGAATTATTTGTGCCAGAACGGTGCCGTTAATAACGAACGCCTGTTGCCACCGGAAAACATCACAGTCTTCACGTTATCTCCCTTCGGGAATTTATGTCTACTACCATACAAGTTAAGTTGTCGAAAATGTGACCTCAGGCATAAGCCAGAAAAAATCGCCTTCGCAAATTCTAAAAAAGTGAGAAATGGGATCGAAAGAACAGTTAAAAAGCGGCAGTTGTGAATTCACGAAAACCCTGCGCAGCACAAACAAAAAACCCGCCAGCTATCAGACGGGTTTTAACTTTTCAGCGCACAGTTCATTCCAGTAGCTATAGCGCATCACCAGGTGAAAGCGCTCATTTTTCATCGTAAATCCATACAGAAGGATGATAATCAAGACCATAAAGCAGGCCGAACGGGATCAGCAGCGCAACATGGCGCCCCGAATCATATTCCCCCGCGTCCGTCTGTAATGGCAGCGTCGGGGTAAGGCGATTAAGCCACTGTTGCAGCAATGTCTTCATCAGCACGTTCTCCAGCAAAGGTTGACGCGCTCAGTTAAACGCAAAGCGCGCCATAACCAAAACGATCATTTTTGCACTGGTTTGCCGAAATATGCATATGCCTTGCGCTGCCTATTATCATGTAATATTTTAAGTTACATTACTGACAACCATCCCGGAGATAACGTGGCGCAGAATACGAACGACATTTTTAACAGCGAATTCTCCCGCCAGTACGATGCTTACAACGAGCGACTGGGCGAAATTGCCAATAATCTGCACCTGCTTATCTCATTGTTGCTGAAAAAAATGCCGCAACAGGCGCGAATTCTCTGCGTTGGTGTCGGCACCGGCAGCGAAATCATTCGCCTTGCGCAGCACCATCCGCACTGGCATTTTGCCGGCGTTGATCCCTCGCCGGATATGCTGGCAGTTTGCCAGCAAAAGCTCGACCAGGCGGGCATTGCCAACCGCTGCACATTGCATGAAGGCTACCTTAGTGCGCTTCCCGCCAGCGGCGATTTTGATGGGGTGCTCTGCCTGCTGGTGACGCACTTTATTCTGCATCCGCAGCGCGATGGCATCTATTCACAAATGGCGAGCCAGTTAAAACATGGTGGACGTGTGATCACAGCGGAGATCGCCGGGGATATGCACAGCCCGGCGTTTGATGAACAGCTTGAAGTGTGGACAACCATGCACGAAACCGCCAGCCAGGCACCGCGCGATATGGCTGAAATCAAAGCGCAACTGTCGCAGCGCCTGCTGCTGTTGCCCGCAGAAGCCACAGAAGCGCTGATTGAACAGGCTGGTTTTACCCCACCGCAGCGCTTTTTCCAGTCGCTGTTGATTCACGGTTGGACAGCACGCAAAATCTGAGGTGTTACGCCTTGCGCGAACAGCAGGCAATGTAGTTTAACTGGCGGCGATTTGCGCGGAAAAAGCGGAACATGCCGAGAAAACGCGTCCGGTTATCACGGGTGCGCAAGCCATTAAAAACAATGCGCAACGCACGCGCGAAACCTTCATCACGGATCAGCCCAACGGGCGACATCAGCGACATTGCCCCGTGGCGCGTTTCTACCGCGGCAAAGCCATTGTCGATAAACAATGTTCTCCACGCTGCTTCTGTCATCGGGCTGACATTCGATTTCACCACCTGCTCCAGTTTTGACTGGTTATCTGTCGCCAGCCCGCTGCGCATAAACATAATGTCGTGCGTCAGTAAACGGCCGCCGGGTTTCAGTACGCGGTAATATTCGCTGATTAGCTTCGCTTTCGCTTTGTCCACATACATGGTCAGCATCGCTTCGTTAATCACCACATCAAAAGTGTTATCGTCGAACGGCAGCTTATTCGCATTGGCTTCACTAAGATAAATGTTGCTGTCGAGACCGGCAGAAATCACATTCTGTCGCGCCTGCGCGAGCGCATTTTTATCCATGTCGATGGCATCGACCGTACAGCCAAAACGCTGCACCAGTTCAATCGAGGTGGTGCCCATATTGCAGGCGACTTCCAGCACCCGGCTCTGCTCATTTAGCGGTACCTGGCTAAACAACCATTCGGTCGCTTCCACCCCGCCGGGGCGCAAACGCGTTTTCCCGAGGCTCGCCAAAAAGGTATGCCCTGCTTTATCACTGTCGGCCATCGGACTCTCCCCACCATAACATATATTTTATATGCAACTTAACACAACGGTGTGGAGATGAGAATGGCTTTCATCAACAAAAAGGCCCCTGCGTTTTCGCAAGGGCAAGGCTGTGTCCGAGCCATAAAAATTAGTTAAAGACCATCCCACCATCGATCAGCAATGATTGGCCGGTCATATAGTCGGAATCCGGCCCTGCAAGGTAAGAGACGCAGGCGGCAACGTCTTCTGGTTCCGAAAGACGCCCAAGCGTAATGCGTTTAGCAAACTGCTCCGTGCCATACCCCAACGGTTTACCGGCCGCTTCCGAGACCTGACGGTCAATCTCCGCCCACATCGGTGTTTTCACAATCCCCGGGCAGTAGCCATTAACGGTAATACCAAGCGGCGCGAGATCCCGCGCGGCGGTTTGCGTGAGTCCCCGTACGGCGAACTTGCTGGAACTGTACACGGCCAGTTCCGGGTTGCCGACATGCCCGGCTTGTGAACAGGCGTTGATAATTTTGCCGCCGTGTTTTTCCGCTTTGAAGGCTTTTACCGCCGCCTGGATACCCCAAATCACGCCTTTTACGTTGATGTTATAAACCTTATCCACCACTTCCGGCGTGATGGACTCAATCGGCGTCGAAGGCGCAACACCGGCGTTATTCACAATCACGTCAAACCCGTTCAGTTTGGTTCTGGCCTCCTCTACCGCCGCAAACACTTTGTCGCGGTCAGAAACATCCACCGTCACCGCAATCGCGCTGCCATTGTTGTTATTAATTTCGTCAGCTACCGCTTTTGCCGTTGCGGCGTTGTAATCGGCAACAGCGACGGCAAAGCCATCTTTCGCCAGACGCAACGCAATGGCTTTACCAATGCCCTGACCCGCACCGGTCACGAATGCAACTTTTTTCATCATATCTCCTTGGTTTTCAAAGAATCTGGTTAAGGTTGAGCTGGCCCATCAGCAGAGGGTTATCACTGTAATCAACCGGGATGGCGACCACCGCCGGGCCGTCCGTATCCATTGCCGCACGCAGCGTGGGTTCCAGTTCTGCCGTGCTTTCGACCGCGAACCCTTTAGCGCCAAACGCTTCGGCATAGGCTTTAAAATCGACCGGGCCAAAATTAACGCCGGAAAGGCGCTGGTATTTTTTCTCTTCCTGAATGGCCACCATGTTGTAGGCGTTATCGACCCAGATGATATGCAACACATTTGCCCCGAGGCGCACAGCGGTTTCCAGCTCCATGCTTGATTGCAAAAAACCGCCATCGCCGGAAACCGACACCACTTTGCGGCCAGGGTTGACCAGCCAGGCACCAATCGCCCACGGCAACGCAACGCCCATGGTTTGCTGACCGTTGGAAATCATCACCTGGCGGGCGCGGAAGCTATAGAGATAGCGGGCAATCCAGATATGAAAACTGCCCATATCGACGGTCAGCGTGACGTCGTTATTCACGATGTCCTGCATCGCCCGCACAATGCGCAGCGGATGAATAGCGAACTGGCAGAGCTGTGCACCCTTACGACTGAGCAGTTCCCGCTGGTTGCGGCGCTCAATCAGGATCTCTGAGGCGCGCGGCGTGAGGATCAGCGGTTTTTCGATTTTCGCGGCCAGTTTGTCGAGTGTGCTGGCAATGTCGCCAACCAGTTCGCAATCCGGCACGTAATTACGTTCTTCATAAGCGGGAAGCACGTCGATATGGACCAGTTTCGCGTCACCGGTGTTCCACATCGATGGTTCATATTCCACCGGGCTGTAACCAATACAGATAACTAAATCTGCCAGGTGCAGCAGCCGATCTCCGGCCTGGTTATTAAATAACCCCACGCGTCCGGCAAAGCGGGTGAAATGCTGCTGATTAACCGCGCCCGCCGCCTGATACGTGCTGGTGACCGGAATATGGCTTTTTTCCAGCAACTGATGCAGCGCCGAAATATTTTCCTCACGGCTTGCCATCAGCCCGAGTAAAAACACCGGGTTTTGCGCCTGAGCGATAAGTTTCGCCACCTCGTCAATCGCCGCATCCGGTGCGGCACCTAACTGCGGAACACCGCTGGCGGGCAAGATAGTGCCGCTCGCCGGTTGGTCGGCAATATCCTGAGGCAGACTGACAAAGGCGCTGCCCGGCCGACCCTGCTCGGCGGCGCGAAATGCATTGGAGACCACTTCGGCAATCGCGTCGGAGGAGGTTATCTCTACTGCGTATTTCGTGACGGGGTTGAACATCGCCACCGTGTCCATGCTCTGGTGCACCAGCTTGGCTTTATCCGCCCGTTTCACCGCGCCGCCCAGCGCCACCACCGGGTCGCCTTCGCTGTTGGCGGTCGCCATACCGGTAATCAAGTTAGAACAGCCGGGACCGGACGTGACCAGCGCGACGCCAGCTTTACCGGTGATACGCCCGACTGCCGCCGCCATAAATGCCGCGTTCGCTTCGTGGCGCACCGGAATAGTTTGAATGGTTGAATCAATAAGCGAATCAAACACTTTGTCGATTTTGGCACCGGGAATGCCAAACACATGTTTCACGCCCTGCGCTTCCAGTTGTGCCACCACCATATCGGCGCCATGCGCCCACTGGTGTGTACGGCTCTCTTTACTCATCATTTACTCCTTTAAATGTTTATCAGTTCTCGACGGAACGAATGGCAGCGTCCAGGTTGTCCGGGTGTAAATCGGCGTTGAGAAACGCCTTATCCGCAGGCAGGTCAATCAGCAAATGGTGGATTTCGCCAAACGTCAGCGTGCCGCTTTCGAGCTGGTAATCCAGCAAATGTCCGCCGCCATGACGGTCATCCGTAATAAAGTGCTCGTGGTAGCCCGCCACGTTAATCCCCTGCATATGCTGCGGTGTGCGGAACCCAACCAGCACGCCATCACGCCCGTTGAAACGAAACACGGGTTGATCGTCAAGCACGTCAGTCATGGCGCGATAAGGTGGCGTCTGGCGCGGAACGGTGCGGGTGTGCGCATGGCGAAAATGACCATCAATACGCAAGGCGCAAAAGACATTATCGGAGGGGATCGTCTTATCGATAATGTCGTGCAGTTGCTGGCGACTGACCGGTTTATCCAGGTGAAATTCATGCTCTGGTTTAAACCAGGTCATTACCGCGAAAGGTGTTTTTTGCTGTCGGCTGGCTTCCCGTGCGCTACCGTCAGCACGCAACTGGTAAACCTCACTGTTGAACGCAATTAATTCGCCATCCAGTTCGTTAAATGTGCCGAGCCCAAAGTCGCCGTGATTGAGTAAATCCTCAATCGTGGTATTTCCTTCGTAAACACCGCTTAATAACGCACTCATTAGCGATGTTTGATATATCACACATTCTGGGCGCGTTTCTGAAAAGGCACGAAATGTTTCCCGAAGACTTTCCTCGCAAGAACAACCGGTTACATGACTCATTATCCTTTACCTCGCTGAGCAGTCGTTTAGAAAAGCTGATAAATTATTGACTCGTTTCAGCGAGAGATTCCAATATACAAAGCATCAGGGTTTGAGATGTTTTTAATATGGAACTCCGTTATCTACGCTATTTCGTCGCCGTTGCGCAGACGCAACATTTCACCCGTGCCGCAGAAATGCTGGGCATGTCGCAACCGCCGTTAAGCCAGCAAATTCGCCGTCTTGAGCAAGAAGTGGGTACGCCGCTTTTTTACCGGCAAACTCGCGGTGTTGAGCTCACCGAAGCGGGTGAAGCGTTTTATGAAGATGCCTGCCAAATCATCGCGTTGAGCGATGCGGCAATGGAAAAAGCGAAAGGGATTGCGCGGGGGATTAATGGAAAATTGTACCTTGGCGTGACCAGCTCCAATGCGTTTCACACGCAAATTTTTTCCGCGCTTCGCCAGTTTCAGCAAAGCTATCCGCAGGTGGCGCTGTATCAAAAAGAGGACAATATGGCGACGCTGATGCAGGAGCTGGAAGAGGGGCTGATTGACGTGGCCTTTGTGCGCCTGCCGTGTGAAAACAGCAAAATGTTCAACCTGAAATTGATCGACGAAGAGCCGATGGTACTGGCGTTACACCGCTCGCATCCGCTTGCCGCGAAAGCAGATATCTCGCTTAACGAATTGCAGCAAACACCGCTGATTATCTTCCCTCAGCAGGTCGCGCCGGGGCTGTATGAACTGGTTTTCAACGCTTGCCTGCGCGCGGGTATTGATATGGAAAACCAGCAACAAGCGTCGCAGTTCTCCTCTTCGCTGAGCATGGTGGCCGCCGGTTTCGGCTTCGCCATCGTTCCGCAATCCATGGCCTGTTTCAGCCACCCGCAAGTGACATTTCACCGGATGCCGGAACAGACATTAAAAACGGATGTAGCGCTGGCGTGGCGCAAGTTCGAGCGTTCACCCGCCGTAAAACGGTTTATTGAGAACTTTTAAAAACGCCCGCCGTAAAGCGGGCGTGAACTGTTTAGCTGCGATGGGTATTCACAACCTGGCCAATCCCCTTCCCTTCCAGCGCTTCGTTGGGGTCGGCAAAGAAATCGATATTGAAGTAGGTGTCATCGGTTAACAGTTCAATATGGTGCCAGTATTGCGGCGGGCTAATGCCAAAATGCCCGGCTTCAATCACCACTTCCACTTCCGGCGTGGTGTCATGCTCACTGGCAAAACCAAAATATTTCACGGCCCCCTGCATCACCGACAAACGACCATAGACCCCTTTTTTGGTGTTGTGATGGGTGAGCAGCGCCTGTGGAACCGTCTCTTTCGTCCAGAAAGGCGTTGAGCGGGTATGACGGAAATGAACAGGAATTTGATGCGCCATAATACCTCCTGAGGCCGCTTCGATTACCAGCCACACACGTTAGTTTCTTCGTCCGATTCATAGCCGCGAACGATATTAATCAACTCTTTCACCGCGTCTGCGGCATTAAGCGGATCTTTCAGCTCATTAAGACTGGAAAACTCTTTATCCACTGAAACCCCGTTATTATTGTTGGTCACCGTCAGGATAAACTCACTGGAATTATCTTTCGCGCCCGCAAGGCCAGCAATCAGCTCCGATACCGCCTGTACTGCAACATCAGGGACATATAACGACATTGGCTTGAGATAGATCTTTTCCTGCGTTTCATTGTTCGCACGGTTAGAAACTGCTAAAGAATAACCTTTGTTTTCAGTTGTCATCAGAATTACCTCAGCCTTCAATCAAAATTTTCGGGTCAACATAGAAATCGACGCTAAATATCGTATCGTCGCTTAATACTTCAATGTTGTGCCATTTTTCCGGCGGGAAAACGCCAAATTCACCGGCATTAATCGTTAATGTCTCTACCGGTTGCGGGCTGGTTTCATCGGCGTAACCGTAATAGCGGATCGCCCCTTGCAGCACACTCAAACGCGGGTAGACACCCTGGCGTGTTCCGGCGTCGAGATGGCGTTTCCAGATGGACGCCGGAGCGGTTTCTTTGGTCCAGAACGGCGTTGAGCGGGTGTGGACATAGTTCGCGGGTATCGCAATTCGTTGCATGTTTCATCCTCTTTGTGTCTCAGCAAAGCAGGTTTGCCGGGAGGGGGAAAAGAATTTGTTGCATATGATATACCTGTTTTATAATTTGTGGACTACTTTTTTTAGGGGTTATTTTCGCTGAATTTTGTTACTCAGAAAGGGTTATTGATAAATACACCATGACGGGGGAAAAATGACAGATAATTATTTATAAGCAGGAATCAACGCGCAATGAAAAACAAATCAAAACTCAATTCTTTTTATTATGGCTTTCCCGTTTTTTTAATCACCACGCAAGATAAAGATGGCAACACAAATATTTCAGCGGCATCCTCCTCTATTTCTCTGGGCGAGAAACTGATTATTGGCATCAGCAAAGGCGGTAAAACCTACAATAATTTATTGGCCGGTTCAGACGCCGTGATCAATATTCCCGATCACACGCTTTGGGAAAAAGTGGAGCAAATCGGCAAACTTACCGGCGGCGATAGCCTGTCGGAAAACCAGACCAAGTGGGGGGTTGAAATTTGCCACGATAAATTCGCCAAAGCCGGGTTACACACAGAAGCCTCTGTCGATGTCGCGCCGCCGCGCGTTGCCGAGTGCCCAATCCAGGCGGAATGCCGCTTAGTCTCTACCAGCGATAAAGGCCGTTTTATGTTGGCTGAGCTGGATATCGTGAACTTATGGGTTGAAAACACGCTGTTAAATGAAAATGGCATTGTTGATTCAGGCAAATGGAAACCGCTGATTTTCAATTTCCGTGAATACACTACCGTTGGCGATACGCTCGGGTTTAACGTGAAATACGGCAACTGATCCTGATAAATTGCCCCCGCTCACGGGGGCATAATCCTTCACTCCAGCAACGCTTTATCCCAGCCGCTGAAAATCGCCGCCAGATTATATTGCGCGGCGTCCGCCTTGCTTAACTGGTATTTCGTACCGCCCTGCCCGGCGCCCGGACCACGGTTATCAAACTCATAAAAACGGCTGTCCTCCGGATAAAACCAGATTTTCTCCCCGGCTTTATCTTTGCCGGACATTTTATCCCAGCCGTAAATATGGTCGTCGATTTCGCAGTTGATAAACGCCGCCAGGCCAATGGCGTTCGGATCGGCATAGCGCCCGTCGCTGAATTGTGTTGTCGGATGCCACGGGCGACCCAGCGCGAAGCTTTTCGCCGGAACACCCGCTTCTTTGCTGAGCTTGCTGTTGATGATCAACAAGCCAAACTTCTCATCCGCCTGCGTCGCCGGGGCGGTGATATAGCCATACGGCGGGGCAATATCATTGCGGTTACGGGCGATAATCTCGCAGCGGTCAAACACCGCAATGCCGGGGCCAAAGATAAAATCAACGTGCCCGCTCACTTCACATTCGGTGAAATAGCTGCGGCTCCCGCTCTTGCTGTAAAAGGTGTCCTGGTAACCTTCGAGCCGGACATGGCGGAAACGCGCTTTATCGACATTTTCCGACACCATCAGCGCCACCGCCTGCGTGTCTTTCAGTTTCTTCGCATCGCCATCCGGCAGCGCGGCATTGGCCGGGAAGTCAAAGCTATTGCGAATGGTCAGGTTCTCAATAGTCACGCCCGATGCGCGCACTTCCACCGTGCTGGTACGCCCGGTGCCGAGCTTCTGCCCGTCACTGCCTAATGCACCGGCGGGCGTATTTGCCTCAATCTGCGTTTGCTCTTTGGATTGCCCCACCAGCGTGACCGGTTTTTCAATCACCAGCCGTTCGTTCCAGCGCCCCTCTTTGACCAGGATCCGCCACGGCGTGCCGCTGTCAGGCGCGGCGGCCAGCGCCTGGCTGATGGTGGCGAACTCACCGGCTTGCGGCGCGGTGGAGACAATGGCGTTCCACTCGCTCGCCTGAGCGGAAACGCTGATACAAGTCAGCAACAGCGCGGAATAGTGCAGTGAACAGTGCAGTGTTTTCATCGGTCTCTCCTTAGGGTTTTAATGTGTCGGCAAGCGAGCTCAATTCAGGGGTCGTTCGGATTAGATCAGCTACCATCGATGCGATAGCTTCTGCACCTTGTTGCTGGAAATGGGTGGTATCAGGATTGCTGCGAATCCCGGAAGTTTGCGTTTTATACCAGGGGTAGCGCGGGTCGTTCACATCCACAGCCAGCCAGTAATCCATCCAGTCACTGGCGTGCGCATTGGCGAAATCGATGGTCGCTTTTTCCAGATCAATAAGCGGCACGTGGTTGCGTTGGGCGGTCTGTTTGATGGTGTCGATGTAGTTTCCGGCAAAGCGGTAACCCGGCTTTTTCACCGTGTAATGGCTGCTGACCACCACATCGTCGACGCCCTGCTGAAAGGCTGTTTTCCCGGCGCGGTTTTTTACCCGCGTGGTCGGGGTCAACAGCACCGGCGTCGCGCCCGCTGCACGCGCCAGCGTGATATAGCGCTCCAGCGAGTGCTGGAACGACAACAATGGTTCCCCCGGCGGAAACTGCGGATTGCCGCTGGCATCATTGGGATAGGTGCAGAGGTTTTTCACATCAGCCGCACCGCGCACCGCTTTATCGCTATCGCAGTTTTGATCGTTATGACCGTGGGCGATAAAGACATAGTCGCCGGGGCGCAAATCGCGCGCCATTTGCTGGTACCAGCCTTCATTGTAGAAATCGCGGCTGGAGCGCCCGGAACGCGCGCCATTAAGCACCACGACACCGCTATCAGCGCGAAAAGCGTGCTGGAAAACTTGCCCCCAGCCCATGCGCGGTAAACGGGCGACTTCATAGGTGGCGGCGGTGGAGTCGCTGACCAGCAAAATCCGCGTTTTCGCGCTGCTGATAGCCTGCCGATCGCGCAGCGCACGCGGCAAATCTAACGGTTCCCACGGCCCGCTGTTCTGTAAACCGACAATCGGACGAAAGGCGCTGTCGGTCAGCACTGCCGCGCCCGCCTCGCCGCTGTTGTTGTCATAGTTACGATTGTGGTTAATCACCGACAAAATCCGCGCCATACCGTTGCCGGTGCGAATCGGCGTCTGCACCGGATCGGCAGTTTGCGCATTCAGGCCAGATAAACGCAACGCGTCGGCCATACCTTGACGAAAGTTAGCCAGTGGTTCGGTCAGCAAACCAGCATTCAGCTTGCTGTTATCACCGCGCTCAACCCATTGCTGCGGGCCGATATAGCCCAACTGACCGGCCACTTCGGAGACCAGCCTGTCGGTAAAGGGGGTGATATTAGCGGTATTGCGGCGCTCTTTTTGCAGCGTAATCAGCAGCGAGGCCATACAGCGCGCACGCGGCTCATCGCTTCGCAAACACGACTCAGCGCCGCCCGTGCTCTGAGTGGTGGAAAGGGTTAACGGTGGTGTGAGGGCATCAACCGCCAGCGAATAGCGTCCATCGCTGCGCGTTTTGGTGGTAAGGCGCTTGCCTGAACTGTCGGTCACCGTCACCGATGCACCCGCCAGCGGCGCGTCGGCGAAAACCGCGCCTTCAAGTATCGTTGCCGCATTCGCCATCGCAGGCAGGCAACAAAACAGCACACTAAGTCCCAGAGGGTATTGCATGGATCATTCTCCTGAAACAGGTTCTCCCGGCAGGCTGCACCGGTGTAATCGCGCGTTTCTGTTTCTGGAAAATGTGGCCAAGAGTGAACGCCATCAGGCATTACGGGTCAACAAAGGCTTTTATTTTTATGTCGATACAAAACGAAACGAAGTTTTACACATGTGAAAACATCGTTTTGAGATCGGTCTCAAGAATATGACAATTGATAAACAAACCCGGCGTTAACCGGGCATCACATTCAGCGGGGGAATACGCGGGCGCTACCGTTAACCTGCAGATTCACTTTCATGCCGGGTCGCCAATCCGGGCGGGTGATGGCTTGTAATGTCAGGCGTTCGCCGGTTTGCGAAAACAGCAGCGTCAATGACGAAAGGTATCCGGCAAAATCCATATCGATAATTTGTGCCTGCGGGTAGGTTTGATGCTCATCGCACGGCACCACACTCACCTGCTCCGGGCGCAACATGATGCGATGAACGCCAGAAAGCGCGGGGTTATCCACCACCACATCACCAAGCAGGCAGTGCGCACGCCCTTGCGCCACATCGGCAGATAAAATCAGTGCATCGCCCAAAAACAGCGCCGTCTCCTCATCAACCGGTTGCGAATAGACCGCGAACGGCGATCCCACCTGCGCAAAGCGACCGTGGCGGATCACCACAATCTGGCTGGCGAAGGAGAGTGCTTCTTTCTGATCGTGAGTAACCAGAATGGATGCAACGCCGGCTTCAGTCAGCAAATCCGCCATGGCTTTACGCGTGGCGGCGCGCAGGCCAGTGTCCAGCGCCGAAAACGGTTCGTCGAGCAACATCAGCGCCGGTTTCTGCGCCAGCGCTCTGGCCAGCGCCACACGTTGCTGCTGCCCACCAGAGATCTCATGCGGCCAGCGTGCCGCCAGCTTGCTGTCCAGCGACACCATCGCCATTAACTCGTCAACACGGCGTTGCTTCTCATGGCGCGAACCTTTAAGCCCCCAGGCAATATTTTCGCCGACGCGAAGGTGCGGAAACAGCGCGCCTTCTTGCGGTACAAAGCCAATGTTGCGTTGGTGGGCCGGGACAAACTGACCATCGCCAAACAAGGTTTTTCCTTGCAACTCAATACGCCCGCTGTCCGGCATTTCAAACCCGGCGATCAAACGCAGTAACGTGGTTTTTCCCGACCCGGACGGGCCGACAATCGCCGTGCGACTACCCGCAGGGATCACCAGATTGACATCATCCAACACGCGCGCGGCGGCAAAGCTTTTCGAAATTGTTGCCAGTTCTAACATCTTAAAGACCCGAAAGTTTTTGTGATTGCTTATACAGCAGGCCGGTCAACGGCAAGGAGATCAAAATCATCAGCAACGCATAAGGCGCAGCCGCCACGTAGTCGATCTCGCTGGTCAGCGCCCAGAACCCTGTCGCCAGCGTGCGCGTGCCGAGCGGGGAAAGCAGCAGCGTGGCGGTCAGTTCGGTGCTCACGCCCAGAAAGACTAATGCCGCAGCGGTAGAGGCGCCCGGTGCAGCCAGCCGCAGCGTGACGCTCACCAGCGCTCTGCCAGGCGAGGTGCCAAGGCTTTGCGCCACCTGCTCAAGCTCGACCGGCGCTTGCGCAATCCCGGCGCGTAAGTTGATTAACGCTCTGGGCATAAACATCAACAGCCAGGCGAGAAACAGCGTCACTTCAGTCTGATAAATCGGGCGCGCGTAATGAATGGTCACGGTAACCAACGCCAGCGCCACCACAATACCCGGCAATGCGCTGGTGATGTAATTACAGCCTTCAAGCAAGCGGAATACGCGGCGCGGATGGCGGACCGAGAGCCACGCCGTCGGAATGGCGAACGCGGTGGTGATCAGCGCCCCGCAAACGGCCAGAAAAAGAGTCTGGCGCAGTGAAAGCCAGAGATCCGCGCGGTGCCAGTTATCGAACCCACCGAGCCACAACCAGCGGCCAAGCACCGCAATCGGCGTACCGAATGACAGCGCCACCGTACATGCCGCCAGCAATAACCCCAACCCGCAGCTCCAGCGCCCAAGCGCGCGGCGCTGCTGCTTACGCGCTGAACCTGAGCCCACTCGCGCATAGCGCGCTTTGCCACGCGCCGCCGTCTCCAACAGCAGCAACGCCAGGCAGCAGAGCGCCAGCACACCGGCGAGCATATTGGCGGCCGGGCCGCTGAACGTTGACTGGAACTGATCGTAAATCGCGGTGGTGAAGGTATCGAAGCGGATCATTACAAACAGGCCATATTCCGCCAGTAAGTGCAGCGCCACCAGCAGCGCACCGCCACAAAGCGCCAGCCGGAGCTGGGGTAAGATCACGCGAAAAAAGATCCGCCACGGCGGAGTGCCAAGCGATGCCGCAACATCCTCAAGGCTGGGATCGAGGCGGCGCAATACCGCCGCGACCGGCATATAAATAAACGGAAAATAGGCCAGCACGGCGATAAACACCGCCGCAGGTAATCCATTAAACCCAGGCAAAACGCTCACCCAGGCATAGCTTTGTACAAACGCCGGGATCGCCAGTGGCGCAACCGCCAGCACGGCCCATATGCGCCGGCCAGGCAGCGACGTCCGTTCGGTGAGCCACGCCAGCGACGTGCCAAGCGCGACGCTGGCGGGTACCGCAAGTGCAATAAGCCAGAAGGTGTTGACGAGCAACTCACCCACACGCGGGCGAAAAATGAGCGCCCGCACCGTCGCCCAGCCGGTATCAATACCGACACCGATGACAAAACCAACGGGCAGTAAGGCCAGTGCCGCGACAAAAAGGGCAAATACCACCAGCACCCGCGAAGGGCGGTGCCGGGCGGCATGACTGACCGCATTGCTAGCCGCCGGGAGACTTAAACTGGACATCAGGCACTCTTTCCTGCGTGATTACAACAGACCGGCTTCGGTCATTAACTCGCTGACTTTTTTGCTGTTAAGCGCAGAGGGTTCCACTTTCGGTGCGTCTAATTGCGCCAGCGGAACCAGTTTTTCATTGGAAGCCGCGCCTTCTCCTACTGCGTATTCAAACGCCGTATTGGTACGCAACATCTCCTGGCCCTGCTTGCCGGTTATCCATTTGATAAACGCCTGCGCCTGTTTCTGGTGTTTGCTGGACGCTAAAACGCCGCCGCCAGAGACGCTGACGAACGCGCCCGGATCCTGATGTTTAAAGTAGTGAAGCTGAGTGTTTTTGCTGTTCTCGCCGGTTTTCGCCTGATCGACAAAGTAGTAGTAGTGATAAATCACGCCGCCGTCGATTTGTCCGGCATTGACCGCTTTCATCACCGTGCTGTTGCCTTTGTAAGGCACAAAGTTAGTTTTCATCGCTTTCAGCCAGTCCAGCGTGGCTTTTTCGCCTTTCAGTGTCAGCATCGCGCTGACAATGGCCTGGAAATCAGCGCCTGAAGGCGACGCCGCCCAGCGGCCTTTCCATTCCGGTTTGGCTAAATCCATGATCGATGCAGGTAACTGCGAAGCAGAAAGTTTCGTCGGGTTATAGACAAAAACGGTGCTGCGCGCGGCAATACCAATCCAGCGGCCATGCGCCGGGCGGAACTGAGCCGGAACTTGTTTCAGCGTATCCGCATTGAGCGGCGCAAAAAGCCCGGCGTTGTCGACCAGCGTCATCGCCGGGGAGTTTTCCGTCAGAAACACATCCGCTGGCGAAACGTTGCCTTCCTGCACCAGTTGATTACCCAGCTCCGTGTCGCCGCCGTTACGCAACGTGACTTTGATGCCGGTTTCTTTGGTGAATTCGTCGACCCAGGATTTTGTCAGGTTTTCGTGCTGCGCGTTATAGACCACGATACCGTCATCGTTATCGGCGGCGAGCGCCGCAGGAGCAGCAAAAACTGAAGAGATGACCAGTGCAAGTGAACAGAGCGGCAAAAAGCGGTTCTTCATCATCATTCCTTTTAAATTATGTGTAACAGTCAGCACATACGAGCCGGGCTGGATTTTAATCGCAGTGGAAATGAAATGAGAATCAAAACTATTATCAGAAGAATGAGTTTGAAATTAAATATCATCAAAAATTAAAAAATGAATTAATCCACCAGCCCACAATGGCGAGATACTCCAAAGATTAAGGCAACCTTAACATCAGGTTAAATGTTTCATATATTATCAATCCAGCGAATCAGACAACCGTGGCTATCTTTTCCGTGAATAACAAATTAACATCAGATTGAGTGGGTTTAATACCAAACATCGCAAAACAACCTGCACAGGTAAGACAAATTATTATGAAAAATAAAAAGATAGATACAATGGCAAAAGTGGCTATGCGCAGCAGGGGATTGTCTGTAAAAGAAAAGCGCGTGCGTTATCAGGGTAAGATATTTACCTTTAAATATGTTTCTGGCCACTATGAAATCTTTTTCGAAGGCGAAAAAGTGGACGCTATCGAAACAGATAACATCAATCAGGCGATTGCGGATTTTAAAGAAAAACATAACAAAACGAAGCGCTAAACCACGCTAAAATACCTTTTCATTTACCGTTAACGCTTCAACCAATAAATAGCCGCAAGCTTATTATACCGGGCGGTATTATTATCGAACCCGGTGCCCTCCTCGCCCTTTCCCTGTTCAGATCCCCGGTCAAAAACCCTAAAAATATCATGGAAATCACCGGGTTAATCCAATATTTTTTTACATAAAGCGTTTACATGGTAACGATAATTCATATCATCTTGATAATCGCTATCAACAAATAGCTATATTGCTTGCGGCCCGGGAGGATCAGCGCCGCCGTACTTCTGTTAAATCAGGATCACCATAACAATGAAATCTCGTTATCTTTGGGCATTAAATCCTTGTTTATTGATGATGTTTTCCGCTCACGCCTCGGCGGAAGGTCAAAAAGAAGAGACGCTGGTGGTTGCCGCCAGCCGCGCAAACCACAGCGTTACGGATATGGCGCAAACCACCTGGGTCATTGAACAGGCTGAAATTGAGCAGCAGGTTCAGGGTGGAAAAGAGTTAAAAGAGGTACTGGCGCAGTTAATTCCCGGCATGGACGTCAGCAGCCAGGGACGCACCAATTACGGCATGAATTTGCGCGGCCGTTCAATGATGGTGATGGTAGATGGTGTACGTCTGAACTCGTCCCGCAGCGATAGCCGCCAGCTCGATGCTATTGATCCGTTTAACATTGCGCGCATCGAAGTTATCTCCGGCGCGACATCGCTGTACGGCGGCGGCAGTACCGGCGGTTTAATCAATATTGTCACCAAAAAAGGCCAGCCGGAAACCGAGGTTGAGTTCCAGACCGGCACGAAAAGCGGTTTTAACAGCCATAACGATCACGACGAGAACATCGCGGCTGCGGTCAGCGGCGGTAACGATAACGCTTCAGGTCGCCTCTCGGTGGCGTACCAGCGCTATGGCGGCTGGTACGACGGCAAAGGCAATGAAGTGATCATTGATAACACGCAAACCGGTTTGCAATACTCAGACCGCCTGGATGTAATGGGTACCGGCACGCTGAATATCGACGATCATCAGCAGTTGCAGCTCACAACGCAGTATTACAAAAGCCAGTCTGACGGTAAGCACGGCCTTTTCCTTGGCGAAAACTTCTCGGCGGTGCGCGGTTCCGGCGACGCTTACAACAAAAGTAATCTTGATTCCGACCGCATCCCCGGCACCGAACGCCACTTAATTAACCTGCAATACGCCAACAGCGATTTCTGGGGCCAGGATTTACTGGCGCAGATTTACTACCGTGACGAAAGCCTGACCTATTATCCCTTCCCGACGCTTTCCGGCGGCTCGGTGACCAGCATTGGCGCATCGCAGCAAAAAACCGATTTCTACGGCGGCAAACTCACCCTTAACAGCAAACCGCTGGAAGATCTGACATTGACCTGGGGTGTGGACGCCGAACATGAAACGTTCGATGCCAACCAACAGTTTTTCAATCTCAGCAACGCCGCCGCCAGCGGCGGGATGAAACTGGATAACGCTTATAACGTCGGGCGCTATCCCGGCTACAGCATCACGAACCTCGCGCCGTTCCTGCAAAGCAGCTATGACATTGCGGCCATCACCCTGAGCGGCGGCGTGCGCTACCAGTACACGGAAAACAGAGTCGACGACTTTGTGGGCTACGCGCAGCAGCAAGCCATCGCCACCGGCAAGGCGACCTCGGCAGACGCGGTGCCAGGCGGCAAAACGGATTACAACAATCTGCTGTTCAACGCCGGCATCCTCGGTCATCTGAGCGAACGCCAGCAGGTGTGGTTTAACTTCTCGCAAGGCTTTGAAATCCCGGACCTGGCGAAATATTACGGTTCCGGCACCTACAAGCTCGAAAATGGCCACTACCGTCTGGTTAACAGCGTCAACGTTAATGATTCGAAGCTGGACGGCATTAAAGTGAATGCCTACGAGCTGGGCTGGCGCTTCACCGGCGATAGCCTGCGTACGCAGATCGCCGCGTACTACTCGCTTTCGGATAAAACCATCAACATCAACAAAAGCGATATGACCATCAATATTGAAGATGACCAGCGTCGTATTTACGGTGTGGAAGGCCAGGTCGATTACTTCTTTAGCGACAGCGAATGGAGCACCGGCGCAAACTTTAACGCCATCAAGTCGCAAACCCGCGTCGATGGCAAGTGGCAGAAACTGACCGTGGATAGCGCCAGCCCGTCGAAAATGAGCGCGTGGGTCAACTGGGCGCCAGGCGACTGGACACTACGCCTGCAAAGCACGCAGACATTTGATCTTTCTGACGCCGATGGGAAGCATATTGACGGGTACAACACTGTTGATCTGCTCGGCAGCTACCTTCTGCCCGTCGGTAAGTTGAGCTTTAGTGTTGAAAACCTGCTGGACGAAGATTACACCACCGCGTGGGGACAACGCGCACCGGGTTTATACAGCCCAACTTACGGCGCAGCGGGTTTATATACCTATAAAGGCCGCGGCCGTACTTTTGGCCTGAATTATTCCGTTCTGTTCTGATGAGATATGCCGCCTGTTTATCAGGCGGCATATTGCGTTTTATTCACGCCCAATAAAAACGCAGAAAAGCCGATATCCTCAGCCATTATTTTGCTGAAAATATATCGTGTTATTTTTGCCTTAAGCCAAATAGATGACTGAGGCGACTCTATTTCCCGGCCAGCGACAACCTAATATAAGATATATTGAAATAACAACCGCGAAATATAAGATCCAGTTAGAGATACCGGATTAATACAGCTAACGTTAATAACCCTGAAAAAAGACAGGTTTTATTGGAGATGTTTATTGCATATCCGTCGGTTCAGATTCGCCCGCCGTTATCTGCTCTTGCTGCACGACCGCTTTTGCGTCCTGTTTGTGTTGTTCAGCCACGCGTTTCTCTTTCTGTAACTGCGCGGTGGCTAACTCTTGTTGCGTCACTTTTTTACCCGAAAACGCATCAACCATTTCCGTTCTGCCGTCAGGATATTTAACGATGGTCACCAGTCGTCCGCCAAATTGCGGAATACCGGTCATCGCCAGTGAATAATCAATTTCATGATTTTCCACCTTTTTCTTTTCCTGAACCTGCTGCCCGGCTTTTATCTCGTTGCTGTGTTTGTGCTTTTCTGCGCGGCTGGAGAGCGTCACTTTGGTGCTCTCATCATGCGAAGCGCTATTTGCCGCGCCATTGTCCGTATGAGCCGCCGATTTATGGTTTGTGTTTTCTTTTGTTGTGGCAAGGTGCGGGCTTGCCTGAATCGCCTGAATCTCCTGCATCATTATCTCCGCTATCAATGACCAGATATTCCGCCAAATGACTCTGCCTGAGCCGAAAAAAAGATCCTCATAACGATTATCGACAGGCAAAAGAAACAGATTAATAACAAATAGCGCTGAAACAGGATGATTTACATACAAAAATTAAATAAGCACACGATATTTAATAAAACAATAATTTTACTTAAATCAGTTGGATATTAAAAAATATACGTTAAGTCAGGGCATATTATTAAAAGAAGAAGCGCCGCCCATTTTTATCACTAAATTTTAACAAACAAATATCCATGTCAGCACGCAACGTTTTAACGCCCGCATCGGCAAAATAACGCAACCGCTAAACGTCTTAACCGCATCGGTAGCAAAGCGCCTTTCCCCTGCCTGCGGCATGCTGCTACTCTTTGAAACGCGAAAAAATATAAAATATCAGGAGTGAAAATGAGCCAACAACCGCTACATGCCGCCCCGCTCAGTTGGGGTCACGGCCCACGCACGTTCGAGGTATTTATCGAACCTACTTGCCCTTTTTCTGTACGCGCGTTTAACAAACTGGACGCGCTGCTACATCAGGTCGGCGAGGATAACGTCACGGTGAAAATCCGTTTGCAATCACAGCCGTGGCATCTGTTTTCCGGTGTGATTATCCGCTGCATCCTCGCGGCATCGACGCTTGCAGATGGCAAAAATGCCGCGCATAAAGTGCTGCAAGCAGTTGCCGATCATCGCGAAGAGTTTGAATTTACCGACCACTGCAGCGGCCCGAATATGCATACCACGCCGCAGCAAATCATTGAACGCATCGAACAGTACAGCGGAGTGCAACTGGCAGAGGCTTTTGCTCGTCCGGAACTGCAAACCGAGATCAAATGGCACAGCAAATACGCGCGCCAGAATGGCATCCATGTTTCGCCAACCTTTATGGTTAACGGGCTGGTGCAGGCCGATCTCGGTAGCGGCGACGATATCAACATCTGGGCGCAACGTATTCTCGCCTGAGGCGACTGCTACACTGCTTTGCAGGCGCTTAACTTCTTCAACACATCAACGAAAAGGCAGGCCAAAATGTCAGACAACTATCAGCCCCCCAAAGTCTGGACGTGGGATAAATCCGGCGGCGGCGCGTTTGCCAATATCAACCGCCCGGTTTCCGGCTCAACGCATGACAAAACATTGCCGGTCGGCAAACACCCGCTACAGATCTATTCGCTCGGTACGCCGAACGGCCAGAAAGTCACCATCATGCTGGAAGAGTTACTAGCGAAAGGCGTCAGTGCCGCAGAGTACGACGCGTGGCTGATTCGCATCGGCGAAGGCGATCAATTCTCCAGCGGTTTTGTCGAGGTTAACCCGAACTCCAAAATCCCGGCGCTGCGCGACCATAGTACTACACCGCCGACGCGGGTGTTCGAATCCGGCGCGATCCTGCTCTATCTGGCGGAAAAATTCGGCCATTTCCTGCCAAAAGATCCGGCAAAACGCACCGAAACGCTGAACTGGCTGTTCTGGCTGCAAGGTTCCGCACCTTTCCTCGGCGGCGGTTTTGGTCACTTCTATAACTATGCGCCGGTGAAGATCGAGTACGCGATCAACCGCTTTACCATGGAAGCCAAACGCCAACTGGACGTGCTGGATAAGCAACTGGCACAGCACACATTTGTAGCCGGGGATGAGTACACCATCGCCGATATGGCGATCTGGCCGTGGTACGGTAACGTGGTGCTGGGCAATGTCTACAACGCGGCGGAATTCCTCGACGCGGGCAGTTACCAAAATGTCCAGCGCTGGGCGAAAGCGATTGCAGAGCGCCCGGCGGTGAAACGTGGGCGTATGGTTAACCGCACCTTCGGTGAGCCGAGTGAGCAACTGCACGAGCGCCACGACGCCAGCGATTTCGACACGCAAACTGAAGATAAACGCAACGCTTGATCTTGCCCACCGGGCGGCATTCCGCCCGGTTTCTCCCGCCTTTCTCCACACCTTCTGCTCTTTTTTTCACACCATATTTACATAACAGAAATAACTCGTAAGAATGCCTTTTATTTACCCGTAGCCCGCCAAATGTCTGAAACCGCGTTAAAACAGCAGATCCAGAATCTGAAGAAGCACAACGCCCGGCTGGTGCGGATCGCACGCGATGCGCGCAATAAACTCAGCGCCGCGCTCGACGGCACCGGACTCTGTTTGTGGCAACTGGATGTGCCAAGCGGCAAGCTCATTATCTTTAACCGCCGCTGGGGTTCGATGCTTGGCTATCAACCCAAAGCGCTGAGCGCCCACTTTGATGTCTGGCGCGAACACCTGCATGAAGATGACCGGCAACAGGTGCTGGATGCGTTTTATGACCATTTGCACGGCAAAACGCCGTTTTACGAAGCGTTGCACCGCATGCAGCATAAAAATGGCACCGTGACCTGGGTGCTCGATCGCGGTCGCGTCACCGACCGGGACGCCAGCGGCGCGCCGCTGAAAGTGACCGGCACGCACATTGATATGACCAAAGAGAAGCAGTACGAAGAGCAACTGGCTCTGCTTGCAAACCACGATCCGCTGACCGGCCTCGCGAACCGCCACGCGCTGTTGCAACACTTCGCTGAACTCAATCTCGCCGGGCCGCTGTGTGTGGCATTTATCGATCTCGATGATTTCAAAGCGGTAAACGATACGTTTGGCCACCGCAGCGGCGATGAGTTGCTGATCCAGCTAAGCCAGCGCCTGCGTGCTGCCTGTCCGGAGGGAACCGTCATCGGGCGGCTTGGCGGCGATGAATTTGTTCTGTTGCTGCCCTTTGCGCTCAACAGCCTGCTGATTAACAGCACGGCGCATAGCTGTTTGCGCGCCATTCTCAGCCCCTTCGAGCTGGATAATGGCGAGGCGTCGGTAGGCGCATCGATAGGCATTGATGAAGTGCAAGCCGGGGATGATTTCGTTAATGCGCTGATGCGCGCCGATCGCGCGATGTATCACATTAAGCACACCGGTAAAAACGGCGCGGCTATCGGCAAAATACTGATTTCGCTCTCGCCACGGCATGAAGAAACGCCATGAAGCACGCGCGCCAGCAAGCGATTCTGCAGCTTCTCACCAGCCAGCACAGCATCACAACCCAGGCGCTTGCAGCGCAGCTGAATGTCAGTATTGAAACCATTCGCCGCGATCTCAACGCGCTGCAAACGGCGGGGAAAATTGTGCGTCGCCACGGTCTGGCGCGCACATTGCACGCAGCGTCGCATGATGACGGGGAGCCGTTTCGCACCCGGCTAAAAAGCCATTATGCGGATAAAGCCGACATCGCCCGCCACGCACTGAACTGGATAGAAGCCGGGATGACGCTGGCGCTGGATGCCAGCTCTACCTGTTTTCATCTGGCGCGGCAGTTACCGGATATCCCGTTGACGGTGCTAACCAACAGCCTGCCGGTGTGTCAGGAGATGGCGCGCCGCGAACAGATTGAGCTTATCTGCTCGGGTGGCCGACTGGCGCGCACGGAGCGCTGCTACGTGAACCCGGCTCTCGCCAGTCTTCTGAAATCGCTGGAGATTGATCTGTTTATCTTCTCCTGCGAAGGCGTGGATGCACGCGGTGATATGTGGGATTCCACCCGCCACAATGCGGTGTTCAAAGCCGAGCTGTTACGCCGGGCACAGCAATCATTGCTGTTGATTGATAAGAGTAAATTCTATCGCGCCAGCGAAGCGAAAATCGGCAATCTGGCGCAGGTCACGCAAATGGTGACCGACGCCAACATCGACGCGCTTCAGCGCTGAGGGGCAAACGCTTCGATCTCCATGTTGCGCAACGCGTCCAGTGTTGCCAGCGCTTCGTGTTCATCAATCACGCTCATCGCGAAACCGACATGCACCAGCACCCATTGCCCCAGCAATTCACGCGGTGAATCCTCGCACACCAGCGCGATATTGACGTCACGGCGCACGCCGCACACATCGACCTGCGCCAGTTGATGAAAATCGTCGCCAACGGCCACCACCTGCCCCGGTACGCCTATACACATCGTTGCTTTACTCCACTTCGATACTTTTGATCTGCACGCCGTCACTGCGCTCAATATGCAGCGTCGGGCAGTGGCAGAGCGGGCACTCATCGTGCCGTTCGGTTTTCACCGTCTGGCTACAGTTCCAGCACCAGGCCTGCGCCGGTTTATGCAGGATATGCAATGTGCAACCCTGCGCCAGCGTCTCGCGGCAGGCGATATCAAAACCAAACCGCAGCGCGCTCTCTTCCACACAAGCCAGCGCGCCCACTTCCAGCCATACGCCCGTCACGCGCCGCGCGCCGTTTTGCCGCGCCTGCTGTTCAATGATCTCCACCGCGTTCTGGCACAGGGATAACTCATGCATGCGCTTTGTCCCGCAGCCCTTGCAGCAACGCCCGACGGCTTAGCGCGGCATCGGTAACCGGCAACGAAAGCGCCATTTTCAGGCAGTTATCGGCAAGCGCGATGCCAGCATCAACAGACAATCCTCGATCCAGCGGCGACATCAGCGAGCAGCTCAGGTATTGCCCCAATGCGGGTAATTCGCCGACGGTAAAGGTCATTTCGCCATAAGGCAATCGCAGCCCCAGCCGCTGGCTTATCGGGCGGCGAGGCCAGCACTGCTGCGGGCCGGGGTAGATTTGCACGCTCAGCATCCACGGCGTCAGCACGCAGCCCAGCCACTGTTCTTCAAAGCGGGTGAACGGCGTGACATACACCGGCATGGTTGCATGGATAAACGGCAGACTCTGCATCTCCTGCTCGGCTATCGCCATAAAAGCCGCCTGCACTTCGCGGTGCGGCGAAACGTCAAACCCCATTACCTCATCCTGCATGTTCGGCCTCCCGTAAAACAGGCTCCACGCCGGATTCACGCAGCGCCGCCAGCACGGCCTGAAGCGCAGTGTCCAGGCTCGCCGCCACCACCGGTGTCATGCCGATATGCGGCTCCAGTGAGGACGGAATAACGCCAATCAGCGTCAGTTTTTTCGGAAACTCGCCGGTGAAACGCAGCGCCGACAGCACATCCGATAGCCCCAACTGGTGCGGCGAAATTTTATTGCTGAACAGCGTTGGCACGTCGTCATCGCGCAGGCAAATTACTGTACCCGGCTCGCTTTTGCGGCTGACCACCGCATCGGCGATGATCAGATGATCGCGGTTAGCCATCGCCTCAAGCAGCTCCATACCCGCCGTGCCGCCGTCCAGCACCTCGACATGCGCGGGCAGACGGTAACGCTGCTCAAGCGCTTCCACCACCCGCACGCCTATCGCTTCATCGGTGAGCAAAATGTTGCCCACGCCTAACACTAAAATCGACATCACAGCACCTTCACCGCGACAACATCGTTGCCGTCGGCATCCACCACGTGGACCGCGCACGACATACACGGATCGAACGAGTGAACGGTGCGCACCACTTCCAGCGGTTTTTGCGGATCGGCAATTGGCGTTCCCACCAGTGACAGCTCGTATGGCCCGGCGTCGTCGTTGAAGTTGCGCGGCCCGGCGTTCCAGGTTGACGGCACTACCGCCTGGTAGTTATCGATTTTACCGTCTTTGATAACGATCCAGTGGGAGAGCATGCCGCGCGGCGCTTCAAGGAAGCCGACACCTTTAAACTCGCCGCTGGTCGGGATCTCCGTATGGGCGATAGTTTGCACATCGCCTTTGCCGATATTGTCTATCAATGCCTGATACTGCTGCTGCAAGACCTGATGTAACTCGCAGGCATGAACCGTGCGCCCGATAATGCGCCCCAGCGTGGAGTGCAGTTGCTCCACCGCCACCGTTTTGCCGGTGAGTTTCTGGTAAATGGCGGTGATATCGTGCAATTTCTCCGTCGTTGCCGGGTGTTTCGCTGCCAGCTTGCAGAGCATATTGGCGAGCGGCCCCACTTCGACCGTTTTGCCGTAAAAGGTGGGCGATTTAACCCAGGAGTATTTGCCCTCTTCCTGCCAGCCGGTGTACTGCGGCAACGTGGTGCCCTGCCACGGCTCCTGCGGCGCCTCGTCTTTATACCAGGCGTGTTTCGCGCTCTCCTGAATGCCTTTAATCAGGAAAGGATCGGTGTGGGTGTTGATTTCACGGTAGGTCGCAAGATCGGCATTTTCAATGTAGCCACCAGCAAACAGGAAGCTGCCGTTGTTGGCATCGGTGGGGAATTCCGGCGTGCTCAGGTAGTTCACCGCGCCTTTACCGAGCGTGAGCCATTCCGGGTAAAACGCCGCAATCACCGCCGTGTCGACTTTATAAACCTGCTCGATAAACCCTTCCAGCTTGTCGATAAACGACTTGAGATACATCAGGCGTTCAAGGTTAAGCACTTCGATGCCATCAAGATTGATCGGGTTGGCAACCCCGCCCACCGCCAGGTTCTGAATGTGCGGCGATTTACCGCCGAGCAGCGCGACAATGCGGTTAGCGTCGCGCTGACACTCCAGCGCTTGCAGGTAGTGCGCGACGGCAATCAGGTTTACTTCCGGCGGCAGTTTCATTGCCGGGTGGCCCCAGTAGCCGTTGGCAAAAATGCCCAGTTGGCCGCTGGCGACCAGCGCTTTGATCTTCTCCTGCACCGCTTTGAAGTCGTTTTCACTGTTAAGCGGCCAGTCGGAAAGCCCCTGTAACAGCGCGGCGGCTTTCGCCGGATCGGCATTCAGCGCGCTGGTGATATCGACCCAATCGAGCGCCGAAAGCTGATAGAAATGGACGATATGATCATGAATCGAGTGGGCGGCCAGAATGATGTTGCGGATGTACTGGGCGTTGCGCGGCACCTTCACCTCCAGCGCACTTTCTACCGCCCGCACCGAGGCAATGGCGTGGATCGTTGTACAAACGCCGCAAATGCGCTGCATGATGATCCATGCGTCGCGCGGGTCGCGGTTTTTGACAATCTCTTCCATCCCGCGCCACATGGTTCCTGACGACCAGGCCTTTGATACAACGCCGTTTTCAATTTCGCAATCAATGCGTAAATGACCCTCAATACGGGTGACCGGATCAATGGTGATACGTTGACTCATGCTTTACTCGCCTCATGTCGCGCAGATGTTTTTAACGGAGGAATAATCGGCAACAGACGTATCAGTAAGATGTACGCACAGACTTCAATTGCCACAAAACCGATGGAAATCAATAACTCTTCCGCTGTCGGGAAGTAGTGGTAGCCGTTGCCGGGATTAAAGGCCAACAGCGAATAAGAGAGCCGCCACAGCGCACAGCCGAGCAGCATGCTCAACGCGCCCAGGAACAAAAAGCGGGAATCACGGCGCAGACGCGGCGCACGCAGGATCAGCAGCGGCAAGGCCAGCAGCGCCAGTTCCAGCCAGAACATCAGGCTGTAAAAATCACCGGCAAAGGCGTAATGCCATTTGTCACGCCACGTGATCTCTCCCAACCGCAGCACCAGGAACAGCGCTAACAGCACGCTCAGGATGTTGATGAGTTTACTAAACAGACGTTTTTCATCCGGCCCGTTGCCGCGCAGGCTGGCCTGCATTAATGAGCCTTCGAAAATGACAATCGAGAAGCCCATAATAAACGCGGTCAGCAGCGAGAAAACCGGCAGCATTTCATAGCTCTGCCACAGCGGGTAAACCTTATATCCGGCGGCAATCATCAGCGAGCCCATCGACGACTGGTGCATGGTGGGCAGCAGCGCGCCAAGCGCGATGATGAAAAACATCACTTTATTGAGACGGCGCAGCGAAACCTTCCAGCCGAGCCTTTCCAGCAGCGCCGGGGCAAACTCTAGCGCCATCACGCCGATGTAAATCGTCATACAGACCGCGGTTTCAAACAGTACTGAATTGACGTTGAAATGGCCGGGAATATAGAAGTAAGGCAGATTCCAGTAACGCCCGACATCGATGGTGATGGACAAGCCGCCCAGCGAATAACCGAACAGGCTGCACAACAGCGCCGGGCGCACCAGCGGGTGATAATCGCCCCGGTTAAAGACATACACCGCCCACGCCAGCGCCCAACCGCCACAGGCAAAGCCGGTGCCGATCAGCAAATCAAACGCGATCCAGATCCCCCACGGATAACCACCGTTCAGATCCGAGACCGATCCGAGCCCGAAGATCAAACGCTTGAGGATAAAGATCGCACACAGCACGATCAGCGGGGCGAACAGCAGCACCGGTTTACTCAGCAGTTTGCCGCCCATCGCTTGTGGATCATGACTCATGATCGCCTCCGTCATGGTTGTCCCGCGTATTGCGGCGTACCAGTGCGGTCAGCCCAACCAGCACGGCGAGCGGCAACATCATGCCTTTGTAGACCGTATGTTGAACATGCTCAGAGCGTGCGCCGGTTGCCAGGTCGTCCAGCTCCGGCAACCCCAGTTCCTGATAAGGAACCCCGGTCAGCACCAGCACCTGCGTGCCGCCGCCCTCTTTCTCGCCGTACAGATGCGGGTAGTAGCTGGGCACGTTATGCACGTAGGTGTCGTTGGTGTTTAATGTCTGGCGCGGGTAGCGGTACTCAGAGCCGGGTTTCATCGCGAGACGTTTTTTGGCTTCGGCGAGCAGTTCTTCACGCGTGCCGAAAATCACCGCGCCCGCCGGGCACACTTCCACACAACCGGGTAACTCGCCGTTATCCAGCCGCGCCACGTCTTTCTGGTTGCAGAGCTCGCACTTATGCAGCGCGCCGAAGGGGTTGTTGTAGTCATACTTCGGCACATCGAACGGACAGGCGACCATGCAGTAACGGCAGCCGGTACAGACGCTGGCGTCGTAGTGAACGATGCCGGTTTTGGCGTCTTTTTTCAGCGCCTGCACCGGGCAGACGGAAACACAGTTGGCATCCACACAGTGCATGCACTGCTTTTTGATATAGGCATAACCGTCGCGCAGCTGGTCTTTGTTCTCCCCGCTGCCGCTGTGCCAGACCTGAATAATGTTATTGGTATAAGGCGAAAGTTTGTCGTTATTTGACCAGGTTTGCTCGCCCTGAGGGTTGCGCTGCGGCGTGTTAATTTGCTGGCAACGCGTCACGCAGGCCTGACAACCGACACAGAGCGTGGAGTCGTACAACATCCCCAGCGCGCCGGGGATCGGCGGGCGGTTTTGCGCGGCGGCAAAACTCGCGGACGATCCCCCCACCAGCAGCGCCCCGCCGGACGCCACCTTGAGAAAATCACGTCTGTTCACGGCTAGTCTCCCTGTGAATCCGTGTCGTTTTTCTTCTGCTGGCGACCCAGTTCACGCACGGTCATCACACCGACCCCCGCCACCAGGCCGACGACGCCGCCCAGCAAACCGACAGCGCTTGCCGACACAGTACCCCCCTCTTTCAGATTGACGTCTGGTTTCGCGGCGCGCGGCGTAGGGTTATCCACATGCGCAAGCTGGGAGATACCTTTGTGAAAGCCAACCCCTTCTTCATTGCAGCCGTAGCAAGGGTGACCAATGGCAACCGGCCAGACACCGCCCACATCGCAAAACTGCAACGTTGAGCAGTTGCCCCAGGTTTCCGGGCCTTTGCAACCTAAGTGATACAAGCACCAGCCTTCGCGATGCCCCTGATCGCCATATGCTTTCGCAAAACGCCCGGCGTCAAAATGCGGTCGACGTTCGCAGTGCTCGTGAATTAAGCGTCCGTAGGCAAAGCGGGGACGGTTTTTGGCGTCAAGCGCCGGAGGTTTGCCGAAGGTGATGATATGCGCCACCGTGGCAAGGAAGTTTTGTGGGTTCGGCGGACAGCCGGGAATGTTGATCACCGTTTTGCCAGGCAGCACCTCTTGCAGGCTGACGGCACCGGTCGGGTTAACGCCCGCCGCCGCCACGCCGCCCCAGGCGGCACAGGAGCCAATCGCGATAATCGCCGCCGCGTTTTCCGCCGCTTTACGAATATGATCGACAATCGGTTCGCCGGCGACCATGCAGTAAACACCGCCGTCTTTCATTGGAATCGAGCCATCAACCACCAACACGTACTGGCCTTTATACTGCTCCAACGCCCGGTGTTTATTCTCTTCAACCTGGTGACCAAACGCGGCAGAAAGCACTTCGTGGTATTCCAGCGAAATGGTTTCCAGCACAAGGTTTTCTACCGTGGGGTGCGTCGCGCGAAGCAGTGATTCGGTACAGCCTGTGCACTCCTGCGCGCCAATCCAGATAACGGGTGGACGCTGAGGGTGGCTGACGGCTTCGGCCATTTCGGCAGCGGCTTTACCGCTTAACCCCATGGTCGCCGCCAGTGCAGCACACAGTTTCATAAAATCACGACGGCTCACGCCATGAGACGCAAATTGTTGGTTCTCTCCTGCCATTTATTGTTATCCCTTAGCCTGGACTAGGATTATTCTCCACCTATTCAGCAGATGAATGCTGCGATCGCCCCGACAAATAATCACATAAAAAACAAGGGTATTATGCAAAAAGGCGGAGAGTGTTGCAGTAGTCACAGAAAAATGAGGGGTTTAGGGGCACAAAACGGCAAAAAAAATGAAAGTCACCCTCGACAAAAGTGACCTTCACAAAAGAGAACGACATTTTGAGCAAAGCTTATTTTTAGATTTCGAGGCGGTAACCCGCCATAAAAAATCGGATCACAGTGCTGGAGTGGCTCTCGCGAAAGAAATCCATCACCATGTCCTTATCCAGCCCGTAGCGACGCGTCAGAATGCCTGCTTCCCACGCGCTGAGTTGACGATCGCCGGTTTTTTCAAACATACGATGCGAAAACCCGAGTACAAAACCACGCTTATAGTCCGGGCAGAAATGCGCCACGTTACTGGCGCTGTCCGCCTGCGCCGCATTCAGCCCGGCCATCAAGCCTTTACCAAAATGGTTGTCCATCGTTATCACCCCCACAAACGCTATATAAAAAATTATATAACGATCTTCCGTGGCGGCGATAGCGCTGATTAAAACGCGACCCACTCATCCGAAGAGGTTGATGCTTTACGCGATCCTCCGCGTGATAAATCCGGTTTTACCAGCGCGGTGGCCGCAGGTTTCTGCTGCTCGTCACTGGAAAGGCGGAACTGCTGAACGGAACGCTGCAACTCTTCGGTCTGGCGCTCCAGCGCAGCGGCGGCGGCGGAAATTTCTTCCACCAGCGCGGCGTTCTGCTGCGTTACGCTGTCCATCTGGGTAATCGCCACGCCCACCTGAGAGATGCCTTTGCTCTGTTCATCCGTCGCAGAAGCGATCTCTTTCATAATGGTGGTCACCTCTCTCACCGAACGCAGAATGCTTTCCATGGTGGTGCCGGTGTCATTGACCAGTTTCGCGCCTTTCTCCACGCGGGAAACGGAATCCGCGATCAGCGTTTCGATCTCTTTCGCCGCGCCGGCACTGCGGCTGGCGAGGTTACGCACTTCACCCGCAACCACTGCGAAACCACGACCTTGCTCACCCGCACGCGCGGCTTCCACGGCGGCGTTAAGCGCAAGAATGTTGGTCTGGAAAGCGATGCTGTTAATCACGTTGGTGATTTCGGCGATTTTCTTCGAACTGTCAGAGATGCCATCCATTGTGCTGATCACTTCTTTTACCAGCGCGCCGCCTTTGCTGGCGGTGGTTGACGCCACTTGCGCCAGTTCGCTGGCCTGGTTGGCGTTATCCGCGTTCAGTTTTACCGTTGAAGTCAGCTCTTCCATGCTGGCAGCGGTTTGTTCCAGCGCCGCAGCCTGCTCTTCAGTACGGGAAGAGAGATCGTTATTGCCAGTGGAGATTTCGGATGCGCCGCGCCAGATATTCTCGCTGCCGTGGCGGATGCTGCTCACCGCTTCACGCAGGCTATCCTGCATTGCTAACAGCAGCGGGATCACCTGACCCACGCAGTTGCGCCCCATATCTTCCAGCGGCTGGCTAAGATCGCCCTGCGCCATCAAGCGGAAGTGCGCGCGAATACGGTTCAGCGGTTTCACCAGCATGGTGACCAGATAACGGTCGGTGAACAGCAGGATCAGCAAACCAATCACCATCGCCGTAATAATCGCGACGCGCGTGGTGCTGGTGCGCCCATCAACCATCACGCGCGTTTCATCCAGGCTGTTGCTGGCCGCTTTATTAAAGCTTTCCGTCGCCGTACCGAAGTTGCGGCTCAAACCCGGCGTGACATTATTGGCCTGCTGGCGGTACGCGTCTGGCGTACCTTGCTGCGCCAGTTGCATCTGCGGAGTAACCCCTTGATCCAGCAGCGCCTGCCAGGCAGTAATCACTTGTTCGGATACTTTAGGATCCATCGGGCCTGGCGATACGGCTTTAAACTCCGTCAATTTACGTGACATGGTGTCCAGCGCCTGTTGCACCGGTGCCATATCTGGCGTGCCACCCGCAGCTTTGGCTTCCATCACACGGCTAAGACGAGTAACAAATCGGAAGTACTGATCATTACCCTGGCTAAGAAGGGTCATTTGCGTCACAAGCTGGCGATCAACTTCATTGCCATCAGCGACTTTTGACAGAGAAAAAACGCTATACAAGCCGACGCCAGACCACAGCACGCCGAAGATCCCAAGGATCACCAGCATCACGGCGCGTATAGTAAAGTTGCGAAGCATATTCATAATATTGTCCTTGCGGTAATGGTGCTTTCTCGCCTGCGGGCGAGACTTATCTCCATTTATCGGCAAGATGAGGAAAATATTAAATGTCTGGATAAAAATTTTCGTATGAAAACCGCGTTGACCTTTTCTCTTTCTTCTGCCACTTAAACCACCGACAAAATGATTATTCTGCTAACTTTATTTCAGCATTAATGAGGTTAACACCTATACAAACCGCCAATAAAAAAACAATAACCAACTAATATTTAAAGATATTTTCATTTTTTACTCTATTATAGAAACAACCATAAATATGACAATTGAGGAAATCTTAATTATTAAAACTCTGTGCCACAAAATCGTAACCCACAATAAAATAATAAGAACCCCCTCAGCTAACGATATAATGAAGATGCTTAAATACAGCGATAATAATTATTATCACCATTTGAAAAATACCGATAAATATCACTAATCATTCGCTTAAAAACTTAAAAAAAATAAGAGTTAAGCAACCTTTAAATGCTTGTGAAGCGATGTTAAAAAAGATGTTTTTTTATGCAACACAACCCGATAGCCAGGCAGATAAAGATACAGAGAGAAAGGGTAAAACTCAGTTATGTCGCGGTCTGCAGAAGTACTGTGGTTCACGTACTTTGCTGTGTCATGCATTAGCCGTTGGGACAAAACCTCCACAGATGATTATTTTTGTATACATTGATAAATATTATGAATAGCCCACAACGATTTATGTTTTGCCGTTTTTTTGGCCGCTTTTCCAGGAATTTTCGTAGAAAGAACGGGTGCCTAAAGTAAATTAAAAACGCGTTTTTGCCTGCCAGGAAAAGCCAGAAAACGAAAGACATTGCATTAATTATCGCCCCCCTGTATTTCTGACGTAAAAACCTGGTAAGTATTGCTTATGGCGTGAATTTACGTTGATAAACAAACCCAATGCGAAATATTCAGCTTTTTTATGTTTTCCGGCATCCCTGCCAGTGCAGCAGCCGCTAGGTGAGATAGGTTTTGAACCAATCCAGGGTGCGTTGCCAGGCCAATTCGGCGGCGGCTTTATCGTATCGCGGCGTCGAATCGTTGTGAAAACCGTGGTTAACGCCGGGATAAACCCACGCTTCATAAACTTTTCGATGGGCCTTTAACGCCTGTTCATAGGCCGGCCAGCCTTCATTGATGTTCTTGTCCAGCGCAGCGTAATGCAGCAATAGCGGCGCGTTGATTTTCGCAACATCCACCGCTGTAGGCTGTCGGCCATAAAAAGGCACCGCGCACGCCAGTTCAGGGTAAGCCACCGCCGCCGCGTTTGACACGCCGCCGCCATAGCAAAAACCGGTAATCCCCACTTTGCCCGTCGCCTGCGGATGCTTTTGCATAAACTCGATGGCGGCAAAAAAGTCATTCATCAGCTTTGTCGGGTCAACTTTCTGCTGCAATGCGCGACCTTCATCATCGTTACCTGGGTAGCCGCCCACGGAGCTTAAACCATCCGGTGCCAGCGCAATGTAACCTGCTTTGGCGACGCGGCGAGCCACATCTTCGATATACGGATTTAGCCCACGGTTTTCATGTACCACCACCACTGCCGGCACGTTGCCCTGCGCTTTTGTCGGTTTGACCAGATAGCCACGCACATCGCCATGCCCGTTTGGCGACGGATAAGTAATGTATTCGGGATGAATGTCCGGATCGGTAAATTCCACCTGCGTTGCCAGCGCGTAGTTCGGTTTCAACAGGTTGAACAGCGCCAGCGCCGTCATGCCGCCCACCGCATATTTGCCCGCCAGCTGTAAAAACTCTCGCTTATTGATCTTGCCGTGTGCGTAGTAGTCGTAGTAATCGAGCAACTCCTGCGGGAAATCTTTCGCCGTTAACCGCGTCATCGTTTATCTCCGTCTTTGTATGCCTCTCTAAGCAAAGCATAGCGCTCCGCTTTTCGCTCAAAAAACATCCAGACACAACCTCATCTTTTGATGTGCAGAAAACAGACGTAAGATAGAAACGTTGTTTCGAATTTTCATCGATAAGATTAAAAAGAAAGGAGACATCATGCCTGGCTTCGCCAACCCGAATCGCTACGAACAGATGCAGTACCGTTACTGCGGCAAGAGCGGCTTGCAACTGCCCGCGCTTTCTCTCGGTCTGTGGCACAGTTTTGGTCACGGGCACGCCCTGGACTCACAGCGCGCCTTGCTACGCAAAGCATTTTCCCTCGGCATTACCCACTTTGATTTAGCCAATAACTACGGGCCGCCAGCAGGCAGCGCGGAAGAGAATTTTGGCCGCTTGCTGCGTGAGGATTTTGCCGCATACCGCGACGAGATCATTATCTCCACCAAAGCCGGTTACGATATGTGGCCAGGACCGTACGGTTCCGGCGGTTCACGTAAGTACCTGCTCGCCAGCCTCGACCAGAGCCTGAAGCGAATGGGCGTTGAGTATGTTGATATCTTTTACTCGCACCGGGTTGATGAAAAAACGCCAATGGAAGAGACGGCATCCGCGCTGGCGCAGGCCGTGCAGAGCGGTAAAGCGCTGTATGTCGGTATCTCTTCCTATTCCACCGAACGCACACAGCAAATGGCGGCGCTGTTGCGTGAGTGGAAAATCCCGTTGCTTATCCACCAGCCCTCTTACAACCTGCTGAACCGCTGGGTGGATAAAACCGGCCTGCTGGATACGCTGGAAGATAATGGCGTGGGTTGCATCGCCTTTACCCCGCTGGCACAAGGGCTGCTGACCGGCAAATACCTGAACGGCATTCCGGAAGGGTCACGTATGCAGCGTGAAGGCAAAAAAGTGCGTGGTCTGACGGAGAAAATGCTGACAGAGAGCAACCTCAACAGCTTGCGCTTACTCAATGACATGGCGCAGCGCCGTGGTCAGTCGATGGCGCAAATGGCGCTAAGCTGGCTGTTAAAAGATGCGCGAGTCACGTCGGTGCTGATTGGCGCGAGCCGCCCGGAACAGCTGGAAGAGAACGTTCAGGCGTTGAACAACCTGAGTTTTAGTCGCGAGGAGTTAGCGCAAATCGACAAACACGTTGCCGATGGTGAGCTGAATCTGTGGCAGGCTTCTTCAGATAAGTAAAACGGTAATGCCGGGCGGCAGAACGCGGCCCGGCAATGAACTCAGTGCTGGTGGCGGGTTAATCGGTCCAGGTAGCCCATCACAAAAGCGGAAAGCACAAACGTCAGGTGGATAATCACATACCACATCAGTTTGTTATCCGGGACGTTTTTGGCATCCATAAACACGCGCAGCAGATGAATCGACGAAATGGCGACAATTGACGCCGCGACTTTGTTTTTCAGCGATGTGGCGTCCATTTTGCCCAGCCAGTTCAACTTCTCTTTATGCTCGGCGATATCGAGCTGTGAGACGAAATTTTCATAGCCGGAAAACATCACCATCACCAGCAAACCACCCACCAGCGTCATATCCACCAGCGACAACAGCGTCAGGATCAGATCCGCTTCCGCCAGATTGAAGATATTGGGCAGGACGTGAAAAATCTCCTGGAAGAATTTTACCGTCAGCGCAAGCAGGGCGAGGGAGAGGCCGAAGTAAACCGGGGCGAGCAACCAGCGCGAAGCGTACATTGCGTTTTCCAGAAAGCGTTCCATGTTGCGTAAAGTCTCTTCTGATTGCTAAACCGGCGTTCAGTATATCCCAGCCAGGCAAACAATTTGCAACACTAAAGCAACACGTCGCTACACCTCTTCGGGATTGACCCAGGGACGTTGGTTCTCTGGCCATACCAGCACGACCAGCGCGGGATACGCTTCCATACTGAATTCACGAAAACACTGGCGCAGGTTGAGCACATCCAGATCCGAATGCGGTACTTTTTCACCATTTACGCAGCGCTTCTTTATATTGTCGTAATACTTATACACCGCTGAATTGAGATCGCTGCAGCGACGCTGCGCTTCAAATAACCCAGGCGTACTATTTAATTCCGCCATATTCATGCGCTTAATTGTCGCATGAAGAAAATCTATATATTCATGATTAACGCGCCAGTACCACACTGGAGTAATCGCATTCATTAACGCGGAGAAATGATCTTCCCCCTCCTCTTTTGACAACGGTTGCGGTGGTAAAGGCGGATTGTCAATTTCACTAAGGGGAGCTTTTTTATTGTACTCGCGCATCAATAAAAGAACGCCGCCCGTCAGCAGCAATAAGGCGATAACAGAATAAAAAATACTGTTCATGAGCAGGCTCCTTTTTTTTGATTTTAAAAGTGCGCCATGATATTGTCAACGAACCTCACGCCTGAACACCCTCTTCCCTGTTGATATTAAAGGACATTGGAAATGCTTCCCGAGAATCTTGTCCCGGCACGATTTCACATTTCTGCCGTTGAAACCAAGCCTGGAGAAGAAGGAAAAGAGCCTAATTTAACTCAGGGTAAAAGAACACTCGCTGAACATGCTAACGATATATTAGCGAATGCCAGCCGTACCGGGCAGTCGAGAAATATGCTGCTGGAAGAACGCGACCGCCATATAAAAGAGCGGCTATTGTGTGTGGTAAAAATCGAGACTTTCGCGCGTTTACTTAATGATTTACAAGCGGAAGGCGAGATAGATGCCCAAACATTAAGCCAAATAATTGCGGATAAAACTCAGCAAATAAATGAAGCAGGTAATGAGATTTGGCTTAATCTCATTACCCGAGAAAAAAATACGCCAATGTTTTATAAGCTCGGGGATGAATAACGTGAAAGAGGTCGATAATAATAACGTTTATTTAGCTTTAGAAGAGAAAAAAAGCGATGAATTTATCTTAAAGCAAAATAAAGAAGCCCTGATATTAAGCAAAAACGAAACTATTCAGCGAATCGCGCGTGAACTAATTTCTATTCCTGCGGCGCTGGTGCGCCTGAAATGGCAGAACCGTCGCGAAATCTATCCGCTGCAGGTGAAAGAAGAGATTTATGGCGCTGTCATCGACGCCATCATCGCGCAAAAACCAGAGCTGCGGGACAAAATCATGGGGCGCCTGGAGGCGAACTATCAGTACATTCTGAGCCGCGAAACTGCGACGTTACGCCTGAGTCGCAAACTAAGCGATGGCGAATATCGCACCTCGAATGTAACAACCGTGGCACTGGAAGAAGAAGCGGCGGCGAAGCGAGCCGCAAACAGCAAATAGCCCATTACCCCTCCCTCGCTTGTACACCTTCGCCTCAAGATAATCCTGAATTAGTCTGCATTTTCAGCTCAGGCTTCTACCCTTAAGTACTCAACAACCGATATGGAGGGTACGTAATGGCGAATAACCAGACGAAAATGCAGGATCCCACCACGCAGTATTACACTGGCGAATACCCGAAACAGCGGCAACCAACGCCAGGCGTACAGTCGAAGATGGATCCCGTTCCCGACTGCGGAGAGAACAGCTACGTCGGTAGCGGGCGACTAAAAGATCGCAAAGCGCTGGTGACCGGCGGCGATTCGGGCATTGGTCGCGCGGCAGCTATTGCCTATGCGCGCGAAGGCGCAGATGTCGCCATCAACTATTTGCCTGCGGAAGAGGAAGACGCACAGCAGGTGAAAGCACAAATCGAAGCCGCCGGGCGCAAAGCGGTGTTAATTCCCGGTGACCTGACCGATGAGTCTTTTGCCCGCGCTTTGCCGCACAAGGCAAAAGAGCAGCTTGGCGGGCTGGATATTCTGGCGCTGGTGGCAGGTAAACAGACTGCCGTGGAAGAGATTGCCAACCTGACGACAGAGCAATTTACCCAAACCTACACCGTTAACGTTTTTGCACTGTTCTGGATAACCCAGGAAGCCGTGCCGCTGCTGCCACCGGGCGGGAGCATCATCACCACCTCGTCTATTCAGGCGTATCAACCGAGCACGCATTTGCTGGATTACGCCTCAACCAAGGCGGCAATCCTCAATTACAGCCGGGGACTGGCGAAGCAGGTCGCGGAAAAAGGGATTCGGGTTAACATCGTAGCCCCGGGGCCAATCTGGACAGCGCTGCAAATTGCCGGTGGGCAACCCCAGGAGAAACTGCCGCAGTTTGGCCAGCAAACGCCAATGAAACGTGCCGGCCAGCCTGCGGAACTGGCACCAATTTATGTCTATCTGGCGAGCCAGGAATCAAGCTACGTCACCGCCGAAGTGCATGGCGTGACGGGCGGCGAACACCTTGGATAACAGGCATAAAAAAAGCTGGCATTCGCCAGCTTTTTAATTGATTCAGTATTACTTCGCTTTCGCGACTTCTTCGCCCACCAGACCGATCTTCAGATATCCCGCCTGATGTAGTGTATCCATTACCTTCATCATTGTTTCGTAATCCACGGTTTTATCCGCGCGAAAGAAGATAGTGGTGTCTTTTTTACCTTCGGTTAGCGTATTCAGCGCGTTAACCATCGTTTCATCGGTAACCTGATCGTTACCAATAAACATGGTGTTATCTGCTTTTACCGACAGGTAAACCGGTTTTTCCGGGCGCGGTTGCGGCTGGCTGGTTGATGCCGGCAGGTTAACTTTCACATCAACCGTGGCAAGCGGCGCGGCCACCATAAAGATAATCAGCAGCACTAACATCACGTCGATAAACGGCGTGACGTTGATTTCGTGCATTTCGCCGTTATCGTCCAGGTTTTCATTAAGACGCATTGCCATGACGAATCAACCTACTCGTAATTTTTGCGCGGTGCGAACCGGCTGAGCGTTGCTGGCGGCCAGATCCAGATCGCGGCTTTGCAGCAGCAGAACCTGCGCGGCAACATCGCCGAGGATCGCTTTATAGCTGCCGATCATACGGGCGAAGATGTTGTAAATCACCACCGCCGGGATAGCAGCAACCAGGCCGATAGCCGTTGCCAGCAGCGCTTCTGCGATGCCCGGCGCGACAACCGCGAGGTTGGTGGTTTGCGTCTGCGCAATACCGATGAAGCTGTTCATGATGCCCCAGACGGTACCAAACAGACCAATAAACGGCGAGATCGCGCCAATCGTTGCCAGATAGCCATTCCCGTGCCCCATATGACGACCGGTGGCGGCAACGCGGCGTTCCAGACGAAAACCGGTGCGCTCTTTAATGCCTTCGTTATCTTCGCTGCCTGCGGATAACTCCAGTTCGTTCTGGGCTTCGTTGATCAACATTGTGCTCAGGCTACGCGCGTGGAAAGCGGAAGCAATTTCACTCGCCTGATCCAGAGAGCGGGCTTCAGCCAACTGCTGCTGCTCACGCTTGAGGCGGCGCTTGTGCGAAATCATCTCAACGCTTTTGCTGAAGAAAAGCGCCCACGTGACGACAGACGCCAGAATTAGGCCGATCATCACCACCTTCACAACGATGTCGGCATGCTGGTACATGCCCCACACGGATAGATCCGTCTGCATCAAATTATTACCCACAGTGTATCTCCGAGACGCAAATCACAAAATCTGTGCGCCATGATATCAAAAAGTCGTCGAATTGATAGTAGTTCTCATTAGTATTTGCAGAGTGCCTGAATTAAAAGTCATTTTCTTTGCGCTTACGCAGTAAACAGACACCATTGGACATTTTCTGGAAAAAATTCACTCACCGGCATAACACTGCGAGGCATCCGCCGACAATCATGGTAGTCTGGACATCCAGACGTATAAAAACAGGTTGAGCGAGAATGACAGCAAAGCATCTTGATACCGCTCTGGTTAACGCAGGGCGCAGCAAAAAATACACGCAAGGGTCGGTGAATAGCGTCATCCAGCGCGCCTCTTCACTGGTATTCGACACCGTTGAAGCCAAAAAACACGCGACGCGTAACCGCGCCAACGGCGAGCTGTTTTACGGGCGTCGCGGCACACTCACGCACTTTTCGCTGCAAGACGCGATGTGCGAACTGGAAGGCGGCGCGGGCTGCGCGCTTTTCCCCTGCGGCGCGGCGGCGGTGGCAAACACCATTCTGGCGTTTGTTGAACAAGGCGATCATGTGTTGATGACCAACACCGCCTATGAACCCAGCCAGGATTTTTGCACCAAAATACTCACCAAACTGGGTGTCACCACCAGTTGGTTCGACCCGATGATCGGTTCCAGCATCGTGCGGCTGATTCAGCCGAACACCAAAGTGGTGTTCCTGGAATCTCCCGGCTCAATCACCATGGAAGTCCACGATGTTCCGGCCATTGTGCAGGCGGTGCGAAGCGTTGCGCCAGACGCGATCATTATGATCGACAACACCTGGGCGGCGGGCGTGCTGTTCAAGGCGCTGGAATTCGATATTGATATCTCCATTCAGGCGGCGACCAAATACCTGATTGGCCACTCCGACGGCATGATCGGTACGGCGGTGTCCAACGCCCGTTGTTGGGAACAACTGCGCGAAAACGCCTATTTGATGGGGCAAATGGTGGATGCCGACACGGCGTATATGACCAGCCGTGGTCTGCGCACACTGGGCGTTCGTCTGCGTCAGCACCACGAAAGCAGCCTGAAAATTGCCGAATGGCTGGCGGCACATCCGCAGGTGGCGCGCGTGAATCATCCGGCGCTTCCCGGCAGCAAAGGCCACGAGTTCTGGCAGCGGGATTTTACCGGTAGCAGCGGCTTGTTCTCGTTTGTGCTGAATAAGCGCTTAAGTAATGAAGAGTTAGCCAACTACCTCGATCATTTCTCGCTGTTCAGCATGGCGTACTCATGGGGCGGTTACGAATCGTTGATACTCGCCAACCAGCCGGAGCAACTGGCGGCGATTCGCCCGGACGGCGAAGTGGATTTCACCGGCACATTAATCCGAGTGCACATTGGTTTAGAGAATGTTGACGATCTGATAGAGGATTTAGTGGCGGGCTTTCAGCGCATCGTGTAAACCAGGCGTACGGGCGTAAGTATTCAGAAAATTCTCGTTTCTTGCGCCCCCGATCAAGGTGTTTCAGGCGAACTGGAGTACAATAGCCTCCTCTACGCGGTTCCACGGGAAAGTCCATGGCTGTTATTCAAGATATTATTGCTGCGCTCTGGCATCACGACTTTGCTGCGCTGGCAAATCCACATGTTGTGGGTGTTGTTTATTTAGTAATGTTTGCCACCCTCTTTTTAGAAAACGGCCTGCTTCCTGCTTCGTTTTTACCCGGTGACAGTTTGCTGCTGCTGGCCGGTGCGCTGATTGCGCGCGGCTGCATGGATTTCGTCGCGACGTTAGCCATCCTCACTTCCGCCGCCAGTCTCGGCTGCTGGCTGAGCTATATCCAGGGCAAGTGGCTTGGGAATACGCGCGTGGTGAAAAGCTGGCTCTCGCAGTTGCCGGTGAAATATCACGAGCGGGCAACCTACATGTTTGACCGCCACGGTCTGCTGGCACTGTTGGCGGGGCGTTTCCTGGCCTTTATTCGTACCCTGCTGCCGACGATGGCGGGCATCTCCGGCCTCTCTAACCGCCGTTTCCAGTTATTTAACTGGCTGAGCGGGCTGCTATGGGTCGGCGCGGTAACTTCGCTGGGCTACGCCATCAGCATGATCCCGTTTGTAAAACGCCATGAAGATCAGGTCATGACGTTCCTGATGCTGCTGCCGGTATTCCTGCTGGTGGTTGGCCTGGTTGGCGCCGTCACGGTAGTGCTGAAGAAAAAGTACTGCAGCGCATAACGTGTTCCCCTCTTCGCCATGAAGAGGGGACGTTTTACATTCCCTGCATCATGCGAATTCTCGCCACATCTTCTCCCGGCGTCAGACCAAAATAACGCTTAAACTCACGGCTGAATTGCGACGGGCTTTCATAGCCAACGCGCATGGCCGCCGCCCCGGCTTTCATACCATCATGCACCATTAACATGCGCGCTTTGTGCAGGCGGTAGGTTTTCAGGTATTGCAGCGGCGACGTGCTGGTCACCGATTTAAAGTTATGGTGAAACGCCGAGACGCTCATATTGGCTTCCGCCGCCAGTTGGTCAACGCTGAGGTTTTCCGTGTACTGGCTTTCAATGCGTTTGAGCACACGGCTGATCAGGCTGAAATGGGTCTGGCGGCTAACTAACGCCAGCAGCGCCCCGCCGCGCGGCCCGGTTAGCACGTGGTAGAGCATTTCGCGGATAATCTGTTTGCCGAGGATACGCGCATCCAGCGGACGCTCCATCACATCCAGCAAACGCTCAGCGGCACAGAGGATCTCTTCTGAAAGCACTGCCGAGTTAATGCCGCTTGCCGCCACATCCGGGCGAAAATGTTCATCTTCGCCGATATCCATCAGCAGCTCCTGCAATTGCAGGATATCGACATTCAGACGGATCCCCGCCAGCGGCACTTCCGGCGTGGCGAAGGTTTCACACTCAAACGGCAACGGCACGGTCAGCAGTAAATATTCATTGGTGTCATAACGAAAGACTCTTTCATTGATATAACCAATTTTGTGACCGGAAAAGAGAAAAACGATGCCCGGCTGGTACATCACCGGTGTACGGGTTCCCGGCTGAGTACCGTACAGCAAGCGGATATCCGGCAGCAGTGCATTGAGCCTATTTTCATTCACTTTCAATCGCTTAATCTTTTCAGTGAGCTGCAGGCAGATCTCTTCACGCTTCATTTCTCGCCACTCCGGTAGACTATTTCGACCCGTACAGTGTGCAAATTTTTGGGCTTTTTCTCCAGCCACAAGGAGAAACAGGCAAGACATCGGCAGGAATGTGCATTGAGAGCGCGCGTGCCCGCGCCCACAATAATCGCTATTGGGCAAAACACCGCCGCACTTTTTTTCACCTCAATAAGAAGGGAACGAGCAATGAACAATTTTAATCTGCATACCCCGACCCGCATCCTGTTCGGCAAAGGTGCCATTGCCAATCTGCGTGAGCAAATCCCGACTGGCGCACGCGTGCTGCTCACCTACGGTGGCGGCAGCGTGAAGAAAAACGGCGTGCTCGACCAGGTGTACAGCGCGCTGCAAGGGCTGGATGTGCGAGAATTCAGCGGCATCGAACCGAACCCGACTTACGAAACGCTGATGAAAGCGGTACAGGTTGTTAAAGATGAAAACATCACCTTCCTGCTGGCGGTCGGTGGCGGTTCCGTGCTGGATGGCACCAAATTTATCGCCGCAGCGGCTCACTATGCCGAGGGTGTTGATCCATGGCATATCCTGCAAACGCGCGGCGGCGAAATTAAAAGCGCCATCCCGATGGGTTCAGTGCTGACGCTGCCGGCGACCGGTTCCGAGTCCAACGCGGGCGCAGTGGTGTCACGTAAAGCGACCGGCGACAAACAGGCGTTCCACTCCCCGTTCGTTCAGCCGGTCTTCGCGGTACTGGATCCGGTCTACACCTATACCCTGCCGCCGCGTCAGGTGGCGAACGGCGTGGTTGACGCCTTTGTTCATACCGTTGAGCAGTACGTCACTTATCCGGTTGATGGCAAAATTCAGGATCGCTTCGCCGAAGGCATTCTGCTGACGCTGATTGAAGAAGGCCCGAAAGCGTTGCAGGAGCCGGAAAACTACGACGTGCGTGCCAACGTGATGTGGGCGGCGACACAAGCGCTGAACGGCCTGATTGGCGCTGGCGTGCCGCAGGATTGGGCTACGCATATGCTGGGTCATGAACTGACCGCGATGCATGGTCTTGACCACGCCCAGACGCTGGCGGTGGTTCTGCCTGCACTGTGGAATGAGAAGCGCGATACCAAACGCGAAAAACTGCTGCAATACGCAGAGCGCGTCTGGAACATCAAAGAAGGTTCCGATAACGAGCGCATTGACGCGGCTATCGAAGCCACGCGCAACTTCTTCGAGCAGATGGGCGTTCCGACCCGCCTTTCCGGTTATGGTCTGGACGGCAGTTCCATTCCGGCGCTGCTGGCGAAACTGGAAGAACACGGCATGACAAAACTGGGCGAGCGCCAGGATATCACGCTGGATGTGAGCCGTCGTATCTACGAAGCGGCACGCTAAGGTCTCATTGCCCCGCCTTCCGTTTTTGGTTTTTTCGACCACACTTAATGCACATCACCTTATCGGGCTCGTCCCGGTAAGCTTATTCAAAGGAGAAATGCATGACACATCCAACCGTGATTAAGCTTTCTGACGGCAACCTGATGCCGCAACTGGGTCTTGGCGTGTGGAAAGCGAGCAACGAGGAAGTGATAACCGCCATCCAAAAGGCGCTGGAGGTGGGATATCGCTCCATTGATACCGCCGCCGCCTATAAGAACGAAGAGGGCGTTGGCAAAGCCTTAGCCAATGCAGGGGTGCCGCGTGAGGAGTTGTTTATTACCACCAAGCTGTGGAATGACGATCAAAAACATCCCGCCGAAGCGCTGAAAACCAGCCTGAAAAAGCTGCAACTGGATTATGTCGATCTCTATCTGATGCACTGGCCTGTTCCGGCTATCGATCATTACGTTGAGGCCTGGCAAGGCATGATCGAGCTGCAAAAACAGGGGCTGGTAAAAAGTATCGGCGTGTGTAATTTCGAGATCCACCATCTGCAAAAGATCATTGATGAAACCAGCGTCATCCCGGTTATCAACCAGATCGAACTGCATCCTTTAATGCAGCAGCGGCAACTGCATGCCTGGAACGCGACGCATAAGATCCAGACTGAGTCCTGGAGCCCGCTGGCGCAGGGCGGCGAAGGGGTATTTGATCAGAAAATTATCCGCGATCTGGCGGATAAATACGGCAAAACGCCTGCTCAGGTGGTGATCCGCTGGCATCTTGATAGCGGCCTGGTAGTGATCCCGAAATCGGTCACACCTGCACGTATCGCCGAGAACTTTAACGTCTGGGATTTCCGCCTGGATAAAGACGAACTGGCGGAGATCGCCAAACTGGACGCCGGTAAACGGCTGGGCCCGGACCCGGATCAGTTTGGGGGTTAAGTTTTTCTAAAAGGCCATAACGCTGTCGTTGTGGCCTTTTTGTTTCAAGAAAATAAAAATCCCGGCATCTCGCCGGGATTTTTATGTGCTTAACGCACGCGTGAGGCTTTTTTCTTCGCCGGCGCAGCGGCGATGTTTTTGCCGTTGCTGCGCTGATGCACAATCGGCGTGTGCTTGGTTAGTGCCGGGCGCGACTGGCGATTCTGGCGACGCGCTTCGCGCATTTCATCAAGCGTAGGCGCCGGCACCAGGCATTCACGGCGCGAACCAATCAGGTGCTTTTTACCCATCGCTTCCAGCGCCTGGCGCAGCAGCGGCCAGTTGGCCGGATCGTGATAACGCAGCAGCGCTTTATGCAGACGGCGCTGTTTATCCCCTTTCGGCACCACCACTTCTTCGCTCTTGTAATCGATCTTCGACAGCGGGTTTTTCCCGGTGTAATACATGGTCGTCGAGTTAGCCAGCGGTGACGGGTAGAAGTTCTGCACCTGATCCAGACGGAATCGGTGACGTTTGAGCCACAGCGCCAGGTTCACCATATCTTCATCGCGCGTGCCGGGGTGCGCGGAGATAAAGTACGGGATCAGATACTGCTCTTTACCCGCCTCTTTAGAATAGGTGTCGAACAGCTGTTTAAAGCGATCGTAGCTGCCCATCCCCGGTTTCATCATCTTCGACAGCGGCCCCTCTTCGGTATGCTCCGGTGCAATCTTCAGATAACCACCGACGTGATGCGTCGCCAGCTCTTTCACATAACGCGGATCTTCCACCGCCAGATCGTAACGCACGCCGGAAGCGATCAGGATCTTTTTGATACCTTTCAGATCGCGGGCACGACGATAGAGATCGATTGTCGGCTGGTGGTTCGTGTCCATGTGCGGGCAGATATCCGGGTAAACGCAGGAGAGACGACGGCACGTCTGCTCGGCGCGCGGTGATTTGCAGCGCAGCATATACATGTTGGCGGTTGGCCCGCCAAGATCGGAGATAACGCCGGTAAAACCGGGCACCGTGTCGCGAATCGCTTTGATTTCGTTGATGATCGAATCTTCGGAACGGCTCTGGATAATGCGCCCTTCATGCTCGGTGATCGAACAGAAAGAACAGCCACCAAAGCAGCCACGCATGATGTTAATCGAGAAGCGGATCATCTCGTAAGCCGGGATACGGCTGTTACCGTATGCCGGATGCGGCACGCGCTTATAAGGCAGCGCAAAAACACTGTCCATCTCTTCGGTCGACAGCGGGATCGCCGGAGGATTGATCCAGATATAACGATCACCATGCTTTTGCAGCAGCGCACGGGCGCAGCCAGGGTTTGTTTCGTGGTGCAGAATGCGTGACGCGTGCGCGTAGAGCACTTTATCGGCTTTCACCTTCTCAAAAGAAGGCAGCAGCACGTAGGTTTTTTCCCACGGTTTCGGGCGCGGCGGCTGAACAGTAACACGTTTTGCTTCCTGCACTTTCGGTTCAACCGGTTTGTTATCGGCACACGGTAGATCGTCGCCGTACGGATGTGGGATCGGATCGATTTTGCCCGGCGTATCAAGGCGCGTGGAATCAACGCCGCTCCAGCCCGGCAGCGCTTCTTTGACAATGATCGCGGTGTTACGCACGTCGCGGATTTCACCGATCGGTTCACCGGCAGCGAGGCGATGCGCCACTTCCACCAGCGGGCGCTCGCCGTTACCAAACATCAGCATGTCAGCTTTGGCATCGATCAGCACCGATCGACGCACGGTATCGGACCAGTAATCGTAATGCGCGGTACGGCGCAGACTGGCCTCGATGCCGCCGAGGATCACCGGCACATCTTTCCACGCCTCTTTACAGCGCTGGGTATAAACCAGCGTCGCGCGATCCGGACGTTTACCGGCGACGTTATCCGGCGTGTAAGCGTCGTCATGGCGTAACTTACGATCGGCGGTGTAGCGGTTGATCATCGAGTCCATGTTGCCGGCGGTCACGCCGAAAAACAGGTTCGGTTTACCGAGACGCATAAAGTCGTCTTTGCTGTTCCAGTCCGGCTGGGCGATGATGCCAACGCGAAAGCCCTGCGCTTCCAGCATACGGCCGCAAATCGCCATACCGAAACTCGGGTGGTCGACGTAAGCATCACCCGTCACCAGAATGATGTCGCAGCTATCCCAGCCAAGTTGATCCATCTCTTCGCGCGACATCGGCAAAAACGGCGCGGGGCCGAAGCAGGCCGCCCAGTACTGGGGCCATGAGAAAAGGTCACGATCCGGTTGGATCAGGGATATTGCGCTCATCTTGCTTCCAAAGGTGGTAAAAAAATCATCAAAGGGCGGCGATTATACGCCGTAAACTTGCATGAAATGAAGGAGGATTTTGTCAAGGCCTGATAAGCGCGCAGCCACCAGGCCAGCTCAGTTATGGCGCGGGGTTCACCAGCAGTTGCCCCATCGAACCGCGATCGGCCATTTCCAGCGTCTGGCTGTGATACTGGAACGGGAAGTGCGGCCACGAAGGCTGACCAAACCACACCAGCAACTCCACTTGACCGTCAATCCAGACCGTATCTTTCCAGCCCCGATCTTCCGGGAAAGGCATCGCGCCATTCACGTTGCGCACCAGGAACATGACGCCTTCAATATGGAACGACTGCGGCATCTCCGCACGCACCGTCCAGCGCTCCCAGGTGCCCTGCTGGGCGGTAATATCGATACGCTGCGTATCCCACAGCTGGCCGTTAATGCCCGGATCGCTACCCAGGGTAATGTCGCGGTTGCGGGTTGGCGTACCGGCCTGAATATCGGACGGCAACAGGCGCATCGGCAACGTGTCGGTGACCAGCGGCAGCAGGCCGGTTGGTCGCAGCGTCAACACCAGCGTGGAGATCAAAATGCTCGACGGTTCAAAGAAGCCGCGCAGGCGGTCCATAATGCTCGCCGCTTCACCGCAGGTGATCGACACTTCATCGCCGTTGGTCATATCCACCAGCACTTCGCGCCGCTCACCCGGTGCCAGCGAAAGCTGTTTAACTGAAACAGGCGCGGGTAAAAAACCCTGATCGCCGGCGATCACATGCAGCGCACGACCATCGCTCATTTGCAATTGATAACGGCGGGAGTTTGAAGCGTTTAACAGACGCAGACGCACCCAGCCGCGAGAGACTTCGACATACGGACTTTGCGCACCGTTGACCATCAACGTATCACCGACAAATCCCCCGCTGCCCGGCTCGCTGTATTCCGGCGTGCCGAAATTATCCAGCCGTTTGTCCTGAATAATGACCGGGAAATCATCTACGCCGTAGTGCTTAGGGATCGGCAGCGTTTTGCTGATCTCATCTTCGACCAGCCACATACCGGCCAGGCCGTTATACACCTGCTGCGCGGTGCGGTTCGGCGTATTGGCGTGATACCACAACGTCCCCGCGCTCTGGCGGATCGGCAGTACCGGCGCCCAGTCGTTATTGGCGGTCATCATGCGCGCCGCACCGCCGATAAGCGGGCCAGGCACCTGCAATCCGCTCACGGTCATCGCCACGTTTTCCGCCAGCCGGTTGCTGTAAATCAGCTTAACGTCATCGCCGTTCCAGACGCGGATTGTCGGCCCAAGATAGCGCCCGTTAATGCCGGAAACCTGCGCCCGAGTGCCGGTGGCAAACGACCAGTGCGCGCGTTGTAAGGTCATAAACAGCGGCTGACCGCGCCGGGATTCCAGCAGCGGAGGAATGGGCAGCGGCGGTTGCGGCCCGGCAGCATTTGCCCTCAGCGGCACCGCGCCTGCACAAAGCGCAACCCCGGATGCCTGAAGAAACTGACGCCGACTGAGTGACATATTTGCTCCGTGTAAAACTGACTCAATGCGCCGGAGGTTTTCGCTCCTCCGGTGTTGCGAAATAAAACAGATTAAACCCGGCCGGTTGCTTCGCGTTCTGCAACTTCTTTATCGAGCTCTGCAATTTTGGCCGCCATCAGTTCGCGACAGTGCGTCGCCAGCTGGCGTACCTGATCTTTACCAAATTGCGAAACATCGACCGGCGGCAGCATCTCGACAATTACCAGCCCGTTGCGCAGGCGGTTGAGGTTAACTTTGTTCGCGTTGTTGGAAACACAAACAGGAATGATCGGAACACCAGCGGCAATCGCCGCGTGAAACGCGCCGGTTTTAAACGGCAGCAAACCGCGACCGCGGCTGCGGGTGCCTTCCGGGAACATCCAGATGGAAATATTGCGTTTCTGGATCTGTTTCACCACTTCGGCAATGGTACCGTGCGCTTTTGCGCGGTTATCGCGATCGATGAGCAGGTTGCCAGTCAGCCAGTAAAGCTGACCAAAGAACGGCACCCAGAGCAGGCTTTTCTTACCAACAGTGACCGTTGGCGGCAGCACAATGCTGGAGGCGGTCACCATATCGTAGTTGCTCTGGTGGTTCGCAATATAGATAGCGTTACCAAACTTTTCCGCGCCTGCCGGCAGACGGGTTTCGACTTTCAAACCAAAGACCGGCGCAAGGCGACCGAACATATGGCCGAAGGTGGCAACGTGTTTAGGATTACGCGGACTGAGTAAACAATAGAGAGAGCCGAATACGCACACCAGAATGGAGTAGATGACGACAATAATGACGCGAAAAATGAATAGCATAACAAACCTCTGAAGCCCATACCTTTGAGCATTATATACACGCCAGCGCCATCACGCTGAAACTGGCTGTGTCGCCGTCGACCCGCAGCGGGCCTGGGCTATTTTTTTAAAGGTCGCAGTAGGGTGTGCGGCCTTTAAAAAAACGTATTGTTAATCGCAATGCACGAATTAACAACGCTTTTACGGGAAATTTTCTCAGAAAGATCTCCCCACCGGGAAGGTGGGGAGCCTGGCGGCGAAGATTACTCTTCGCTGTCACCCGCACTCGGGCGGGAAGGCGCGTCAATCTCAACGCGATCAATTTTTTGCAGGCCGCGCATCAGCGTACCGCGACGTCCGCGCTCGCCCTGCACTTTTTGCAGCTCTTCCGGGCGCAGTTTGATTTTGCGTTTACCCACGTGGATGGTTAGCGTGCTTTGTGGCGGCAGCAAATAGAGATGTGCAAGGCTATCTGCGCCTGACGCTGCATCAGCGGAAGGGATACCGATAATCTTGTTGCCTTTACCTTTCGACAACTGCGGCAGCTCGTTGACCGGAAACATCAACATGCGGCCCGCAGCAGTAATCGCCAGCAGCATGTCGCTGTCGTTCTCGATCTCCAGCGGCGGCATCACTTTGGCGTTTTCCGGCAGGCTAATCAGCGTCTTACCGGCACGGTTACGCGCCACTAAGTCGTTGAAAGTACAAACGAAGCCATAACCCGCATCGGACGCCATCAGCAGTTTTTGATCCTCGTTGCTCATCATCATATGCTCAACGGTCGCCCCCGGCGGCAGCGTCAGCTTACCGGTTAACGGCTCGCCCTGGCCGCGTGCGGAAGGCAGCGTAATCGGGTCAATGGCGTAGCTGCGCCCGGTGGTATCAATAAACACCACCGGCTGGTTGCTCTTGCCTTTCACGGAAGACTTCCAGCTATCGCCCGCTTTGTAGCTCAGCCCCTGCGCGTCAATGTCGTGGCCTTTGGCGCTGCGCACCCAGCCCATTTGCGACAGCACAATGGTCACCGGTTCAGACGGTTGCATATCGTGCTCGTTCATCGCTTTCGCTTCTTCGCGCTCGTGCAGCGGTGAACGACGATCGTCGCCAAATGCGTCGGCATCGGCTTGCAGCTCTTTTTTCAGCAGGTTGTTCATCTTGCGCTCAGAGGCCAGGATCGCCTGCAATTGATCGCGCTCTTTTGCAAGATCGTCCTGCTCGCCGCGGATCTTCATCTCTTCCAGTTTGGCGAGGTGGCGCAGTTTTAACTCAAGGATCGCTTCCGCCTGCGTTTCGCTGAGACCGAAGCGCGACATCAGCGCCGGTTTCGGCTCATCTTCCGTACGGATGATTTCGATCACTTCGTCGATATTGAGAAACGCCACCAGCAAACCTTCGAGGATATGCAGGCGTTTGAGCACTTTATCCAGCCGGTGATTCAGGCGGCGGCGCACGGTATCACGGCGAAACGCCAGCCACTCGGTGAGGATCTCCAGCAGGTTTTTCACCGCAGGGCGACCATCCAGACCGATCATGTTCAGGTTGATGCGGTAGCTTTTTTCCAGATCGGTGGTGGCGAACAGGTGATTCATCACCTGTTCCATATCCACGCGGTTGGAGCGCGGCACAATCACCAGACGCGTCGGGTTTTCATGATCCGACTCGTCACGCAAATCATCGACCATCGGCAGCTTTTTATTGCGCATCTGGCTGGCGATCTGCTCCAGCACACGCGCGCCAGAAACCTGGTGCGGCAGCGCGGTAATGACGACTGCACCATCCTCTTTTTTCCACACCGCGCGCATACGCACCGAACCGCGACCGTTCTGGTAGATTTTGCGGATTTCAGCGCGGGAGGTGATGATTTCCGCTTCGGTTGGGTAGTCTGGCCCCTGCACGATATCCAGCAGCTCATCGAGCGTGGTTTTCGGTTGCTCAATCAGGGTAATCGCCGCGTTGGCTACTTCGCGCAGGTTATGCGGCGGAATATCCGTCGCCATCCCCACGGCAATACCGGTGGTACCGTTGAGCAGGATATTCGGCAGGCGCGCAGGCAGCATTTTCGGCTCCTGCATCGTGCCGTCGAAGTTCGGCACCCAGTCAACGGTGCCTTGCCCCAGCTCGCTCAGCAGCAGTTCGGCGTATTTGGACAGGCGGGATTCGGTGTAACGCATCGCCGCGAAGGACTTCGGATCGTCCGGCGCCCCCCAGTTGCCCTGGCCATCGACCAGCGGGTAACGGTAGGAGAACGGCTGCGCCATCAGCACCATCGCTTCATAGCAGGCGCTGTCGCCGTGCGGATGGTATTTACCCAGCACGTCGCCCACGGTACGGGCGGATTTTTTGAACTTCGCGCTGGCGTTCAGCCCCAGTTCTGACATTGCGTAAACGATGCGACGCTGAACGGGTTTCAGGCCATCACCGATAAACGGCAACGCACGATCCATGATGACGTACATGGAGTAGTTCAGGTATGCGTTTTCCGTAAATTCATGCAGCGCAAGGCGCTCTGCCATATCGCTCATTAATCGTGATTCCTCAACGTATGCGCCCGCCTGTGCGGCGGCAATATTGCCGCAGATACTACCTTATCTGCGGCGAGGAGTCATAGCGATGAGCGATTTTTTCACGCGCGTTTAGCGCTTACTGAGTGACTTTGCGGATCTCTTTGACGTCAATTTCAACCGAATTCCAGTCTTTATCGACTTCGCCCTGGATCTCTACCGTATCTTGTGGCCCAACGGTCACGCCGTTCCAGCGCTTGTGGTTGATATCGACATTGATGGTGCCGGTCGAATCTTTAAACAGGTAGGTATCATCAGAGATGCGCTCGACAATATTACCGCGCAGCGTCACCCAGGCGTCGTCGCGCAATGATTTCGCGCTTTCAACGGTGGCTTTGCTGCCGTTCGGCCCGGTAAAACCGCCGCTCTGTGAGGTTGCGCCCGGTCCGGTAAAGCCGCCAGGATTCGCCGCTAAAACGGGTGCGGAACAGAGTGTGAGAACAGCGACAAGTGCAGCAATCTTTTTCATGTTTTATCTCCCTTACGATGGTTAACGTCCATTTAACCCGTCACTCCTTAACGACTTCTTAACGGGAAAAAAGATTATTTTCCGCTGTACATTGTCGACCAGCAGCGGTTTTACTGCCAATAAAACGGAGTGAAAGGAGGCAAAATGCGCATTTTACTGGTGGAAGATGACACGCTCATCGGTGACGGTTTAAAAGCCGGGCTGGGCAAAAAAGGCTTCAGCGTCGACTGGTTTACCGATGGCAAACAAGGCAAGGCCGCCCTGTTTAGCGCGCCTTATGATGCAGTGATCCTCGACTTAACGCTGCCGGGCATCGACGGGCTGGATATTCTGCGCGACTGGCGCGAACAAAAGCGCACGGAACCGGTATTGATCCTCACCGCGCGCGATGCTATCGACCAGCGCGTTGAGGGGTTGCGGCTGGGCGCAGATGATTATCTGTGCAAACCGTTTGCGCTGGTTGAAGTGGCAGCAAGGCTCGAAGTGCTTATTCGCCGCCGCCACGGGCAGACGCAAAGCGTGCTGCGCCACGACAATGTCACGCTCGATCCTGGTAATCTGGTCGCCACGCTTGACGGCGAAACGCTGGCGCTAAAACCGAAAGAGTTCGCCCTGCTGGAGCTGCTGCTGCGTAATGCCGGGCGCGTTTTGCCGCGTAAATTAATCGAAGAGAAACTTTATACCTGGGATGACGAAGTCACCAGCAACGCGGTGGAAGTGCATGTACACCATTTACGCCGCAAGCTCGGTACGGCGTTTATCCGCACCGTTCATGGCATTGGTTATACCCTGGGAGACGCATGAAACTGACCCGTCCGCTGAGTTTACGCCTGCGCCTGACAATGCTCTTTTTACTGCTGTCGATGGTCGCCTGGCTTAGCGCCAGTCTGGTTGCCTGGCAGCAAACCCGCGATAAACTCGACAAACTGTTTGATACCCAGCAAACGCTGTTCGCCAAACGGCTCAGCGTGATGGAGTTTGAACCGCTGAAAAACGCCGCGCCGTCGCTCGGTAAAAAGAAGATCAAACACGGCCATCTGGATGATGACGCGCTGGCTTTCGCTATCTACTCAACCGACGGCAATATGCTGCTGCACGATGGCGAAAACGGCAAAGCGATCCCCTACAACTACCGGCGGGAAGGGTTTGAGAACGGGCAGCTACGTGATGACGACGATCAATGGCGTTTTCTGTGGCTTACTGCGCCGAACGGGAAATTCCGTGTGGTAGTCGGCCAGGAGTGGGATTATCGCCACGAGATGGCGCTGGAGATCATCACCTCGCAGCTTACTCCGTGGCTTATCGCCCTGCCTTTGATGCTGGTGCTGTTAATCGTATTGCTGAGCCTGGAATTGCGGCCGCTGAAAAAACTGGCGCAGGCGCTGCGCTCACGGGCGCCGGATCGTGCCGATCCGCTCAGTAACGAGGGCGTTCCCAATGAAGTGCGCCCGTTAGTGGATGCGCTGAACCAACTCTTTGACCGCACGCACAGTATGATGCAGCGTGAACGCCGCTTTACGTCTGATGCCGCGCATGAGTTACGCAGCCCGCTGGCGGCGCTGAAAGTGCAAACCGAGGTCGCACAGCTTTCCGATGACGATCCCGCCGCACAGCAAAAAGCCCTTGCCCAGTTGCACGTGGGTATCGATCGCGCCACGCGTCTGGTGGATCAATTGCTTACCCTTTCGCGGCTCGACTCGCTTGATGATCTCGACGATCTGCAAACAGTTTCTCTGGCGGAGCTACTGCAATCGGCGGTAATGGAGATTTACCCGACAGCGCAGCAAGCAGGTATTGATATACGCCTGCATCTCAGTGCCCCTGTTGTCAGCCGCCAGGCGCAACCGCTTTTGCTTAGCCTGCTGGTGCGTAATCTGCTGGATAATGCTCTTCGCTACAGCCCGCCAGGCAGCGTGGTCGATGTAACGCTGGACGCCACCGCGTTTAGCGTTCGCGATAATGGCCCCGGTATTGACGATGAAGCGCTGGCGCGCATTGGCGAGCGTTTTTATCGCCCGCCGGGACAAACGCAAACCGGCAGCGGGCTGGGGTTATCGATTGTGCAACGCATTGCCCGCCTGCATCATCTGCGCGTCGCATTTGGCAATCATCCGCAAGGCGGGTTTATCGCGCAGGTGAGCTGGTAGCGAGGTTTATTGCGGCTCAAGCAAAAGTCTTTGCACGTTTTGCCAATTTTTCCGCACCGTTGATGCGGTTAAAATCGCGGTCAAACGCATTTAACCGAGGATTTCTCATGAGCAATATCTTAATTATCAACGGTGCGAAGAAATTCGCGCACTCTAACGGCCAACTGAATGACACCCTGACCGAGGTCGCGGAAAGTTTTCTGCGCGACGCCGGGCATGATGTTAAAACCGTACGTACCGACGGCGATTACGACATCAAAGCGGAAGTGGAAAACTTCCTGTGGGCCGACACCATTATCTGGCAGATGCCAGGCTGGTGGATGGGTGCACCGTGGACAGTAAAAAAGTATATGGACGACGTGTTCACCGAAGGCCACGGTTCGCTGTACGCCAGCGACGGTCGCACGCGTTCTGACGCGTCGAAAAAATACGGTTCCGGCGGTTTGATTCAGGGCAAAACCTATATGCTGTCGCTGACCTGGAACGCGCCAATGGAAGCATTTACGGATAAAGAGCAGTTCTTCCACGGCGTCGGGGTTGACGGGGTTTATCTGCCATTCCATAAAGCGAACCAGTTCCTTGGCATGGAAGCTCTGCCGACTTTTATCGTTAATGACGTGATTAAAATGCCGGACGTGCCGCGCTATATCGCAGAATATCGCAAGCATCTCGGTGAGATTTTTGCTTAACTGTGAAGCTGGACTTATAGGGAGTAGGTTAATCATGTTGACAGTAATTGCAGAAATCCGTACCCGTCCAGGACAGCATCACCGCCAGGCAGTACTCGACGAATTCGCGAAGATTGTACCGGTCGTGTTGCAGGAAGCGGGTTGCCACGGCTACGCGCCGCTGGTCGATCACGTCGCGAATGTGAGTTTCCAGGCGACCGCGCCGGACTCGATCATGATGGTGGAACAGTGGGAAAGCGTGGCGCATCTTGAAGCGCACCTGCAAACACCGCATATGAAAGCGTGGAGCGAAGCGGTAAAAGGCGACGTGCTTGAGACGCATATCCGCATCCTGGAAGCGGGCCTCTAAGCGTTTGTCCCTCTCCGTTTAAAGAGAGGGACACTGCTTTTACCAGTAGAGTTTCCAGCTCTGCGAAAAGCGCATCAGCGCTTCCACATAGAAGTAATCCCCCCAGCTACTACACTCATCAACGCCCTTATTGCTCGCCAGATGATATACGGAATGTTTCAGCAGCCCGTTAGTCGGTTCGTTTTTCCCCGCCAGATAGTGCTTATTAAGCGATGACATTATGCGCATTGCCCATTGCTGGTAGCGTTCTCTGTCCGGATCGGTAACGGGCAGATGCTTAACCAGCTCCAGTAGTCCGCAGACGGCAATCGCCGCCGATGACGAATCGCGCAGCGCATCGGTGCCGACCAGCGCCAGATCCCAGTGGCACACCGCATCTTCCGGCAAACGGTTGAGAAAGTAGTTCGCCAGCCGTTTCGACAGCGCCACCATCGTTTGATCGCCGGTGTAGATAAAGCTCAGCAGAAAACCGTAAATCCCCCACGCCTGCCCGCGCGACCAGCAGGAATCATCCGCGTAGCCCTGCTGCGTATTGCCGTAACGCGGCGCACCGGTGTTGGTATCCATATAGTACGTGTGAAACGTGGAGGCATCTTCGCGAATCAGGTATTTCGCCGCCTGCCGCACATGGGCTTGCGCCGCATCGGCAAAGCGCCGATCCCCGGTCTGTTCTGTCGCCCAGTAGAGCAGCGGCAGGTTCATATTGCAGTCGATGATCATCCGTCCGGCTTGTTCAGGATCGCGCAGATCGCCCCACGCCTGGATGATCTGCGCTTTGTGGTGGAAGCGTTCCAGCAGCGCTTCTGCCGCCAGCAGGGCGAAACCGCGCGCATCGCGATTGCCGGTCAGCCGCCAGCTTGCCACGCACGAAAGCGTATATAAGAAACCAAGATCGTGGGTGTTGGTGTCGCTGCGCCCGGCAATGCGCAGGCCGAACGATCGCACATGGCGCTCTGCCAGCGCGCGGAACTGCTCATCACCACTCATCTCCCACGCCAGCCAAAGCTGCCCGGTCCAGAAACTGGTGGTCCACTCAATATTGTCGGTTAACGGGTAATAACCCTGTACGCAGGTTTCGGCGGGAAAGCGTTCACCGAATTCCGTTAAATGACGGCGAATCAGTTCAAGGGTATGGCTACGCGCCGAATCAAGTTCATCTTTAAATACCTGCGCATCCACAAGTGCGCCGGGATAATCGCGTAACGTTTCCTCAACGATTTTACTTAACATATTTCGGTTCCTTTTTGGTGCGTAATTTAAAATAGCCGTTAACGCGCTAGTTATTTCCCGCGATATCCAGTGCGCGATGCTGACGCCATTTACTTTGGCAGGCCGATAACGTAAATAGGGAAATTAATGTGAAGGTCAGTGCCACGCAGCCCATAATAATATAGGTATTTTCAAAACCGATACGGTCATACAAAATACCGGCCGGGGAAGAGACCACGACATTACCGACATATAACATTGCCTGGTAGCCTAATAAATACATGGTGGCATTAACGCGTTTATCGAAATGCTCAGCAATATATTTAAAGACTGACACCAGCAGCAGACAAATCTCAAGACCGTATAACGGTTTTAATACTGAAATAAGCAGATGCGATTCGCACAGTCCGGAAATAATCAACCGCGCACCCACCACCAGCCCGACAATCAATAATCCGCGTTTCGCGCCGATGAAATTCACAAACAGCGGGATCACCATATACATGACGAATTCCATGCCGGATTGCACCGTGCCCAAATAACCAAACACGGCGTTGCCCTGATGAACATCATCAAAGAAAGTGACGAAATAGCGGGAGAACTGCTGCTCGGCGATAAACATCATCCACGCCACACCGGCGACATACAGACAGAATGCCCAAAATTTGCGGTTACGCAGCAGGGCGTAGACATCCGCCGGGGCGATTTTCTCTTTGGTCAGCACCTCGCTGGCGTTGGCGGCGTTAACGTTGACTTTCAGGCTCAGCAGCACCGCCAGCATAATAAGCGACGCGACCGATCCCATGATGAAGTTATACGCCGGTGAGAGGTTAAACAGCAGGCCGGAGAACGAGGATGCCACCGCCCAACCGAGCGAGCCCCACATCCTGATTTGACCAAACTCCATGCCGTTTAAGCGGCTGTAGCGGTCGGTATAAGATTCACAGGCGGCGACGCCCGCATACCAGGCAAAACTTAAATAGATAGCGCCAACAATAATGCCCAGCAGGGTATTTGAAATTAATAACGGCTGGTAAACATAGATAAAGAAGGGTGCCATTAATGCCGACATCAGTACCACAAAATAGAGCAAATATTTGCTCATGCCGATTTTATCCAGAATATAACCATAAATCGGTTTTAAAATAACGGAAAAGATCCCGTTAATGGCAAACACCGTACCAATAACCGTGCCGCTAAGATTGGCTTTTTGCCCTAGCCAGATGGCCAGTAAGCCGATACTTGCCGACCAGGTAAAAAAATAGAGAAAGATAAAGCTACTGATTTTGTAATATTCGGCTTTATTATTTATCGCGATCTTTTCCATACTATCCTCGACGAAAGCATGTAGGGTTCAGAGTTTATAGCCCGGCCGTAGCCGGGAATTAAAAGGCAATAACAATATTATTTTTCTGCCCCGGTTTTTTAATCACCAGCGCCTGTTCTTCGATATTCAACTGCGGTAAGAAAAAATCAAAAGCCTGCTCGGTAATAGCCGCCTGAACTGCACAGGCCAGCCACTGCCTGCCCGGTGCGATATCTCCACGCAGCAGCGGGATTGACGCGCAAGGGGAAAACATAATGCTGCTGTTGGGCGGTGTGACCACGCTGTCGGCTTCACGCGGCGCGGTGGGAAGTAATTCAAAGATGCCGCTGACACCATTTTCCGCGCACACCAGGCTACCGCCCTGCTCGTTGCGATGCGGCGCTTTCAGCACCGCAAATCCACCCTCCACGCTTTGCAAATGACGGGCGGAATCAATGCGATGCACGCGCAAATGCCAGTCGCCACAGGGAATAAGCCAGCTTGCGATATGCACGTCTGACCATGGCGACCAGCGCGAGAAAATCGCCTGTTCTGTCACAACGACTTCGTCACACTCGCGGCGGCCACGAAAATAGTTATCCCCGTCGCTGAGCAAAAGCATCGAGTCGCAAGCGGCGTGTTTAATTCCGTAGCGCCCGCGTTCAATGGTGAAACCAAAACGGCTTGAGTAGGCAAACTTAGTGTATTTCGCCTCGGTATTGACGTAATTGTTCAGCTCCAGTTGTCCGGCGGTGAGCATCCAGACATGCCGCGAGCGATCGCTGTGGACAATAATCTGCCCGGCAGGCGCAATTGTGCGCTGCGTGTTTAGCGCAGGCAGCGGCAGTTCTGCCGCTTGCCAGAAATCGTGTGATTGCGGCAGCGCCAGAATCAGGAAAACTTTCAGCGCCCAGTATGGCGAGCCCGGCGAATTGTAGTCTTCACACATCGCAAGGTTCGGGTAGGCGAAACCAAGCGTTAAAATGCCGTCGCGATCGAAAATCGGCTGCTGTAACCACCAGCGCAAATGGCGCAGGATAATCCCTTTCACCACGCCAGGAGAGAACACCGCCAGCCCGGAGAAGGCAACCGCACTCCAGAAAGCGACCATTGCGAAACGGTACGTCAGGCTGCGGCCAAAAGGCACGGATTCGCCCCCCGCCGCTGACATATAGATAAAATCTTCGGCAAAAAGCGTTGCCCGCTCGCGGAGCGTCGCCGCGCGCGCTGCATCGTCTTCCGCGTTCAGCGTGGCGTAAATCAGCCCGTAAAAATGGAATGCCATCGAGATGTAGTAATCTTTTGGTCGGCCCGGGCCATCGGAATACCAACCGTCACCCAGGTAGTAGGCATCCATCATGCGAAAGCGACGTTCGATGGCTGCGGCATCCCAGGGGAATCCGGCGCGTTTAAAACCGAGCTGCACCATGATGGCGAAAAAATTCCAGTTGCTGTCGGGCATCTGCGCGTCGGTGATTTGGTTCAGCCACTGGTGCAGATTGCGGACATCAGCTTCGCTCATCAACGTAGTGAATTTATCGCCCAACAGCGCCAGCCCCAGACCATAAGCCGCCATCTCCACCAGCCGCTGATCGTAGGGTTCCGTTGCGCCCCAGTAGCCCGCGCTGTGTGGATCGACACCGCGTTTGATCGCTGCCAGATATTTGTGGCTGAACGGTTCTGCGTCGCCGTTGACCATTAACGGAAACAGCCCCCACAACGCACGGGACAGCCCTTCCATTTCAGCAATCGCATCGCTGTAATGCGCGCTGGTGGCTCCCAACGAGAAATGCGACGCCCCTTCAGGAAATTGTTTATCCAGCGCCGCCAGCATCTGCTTCAGCGCGCCGAGCACATCGTCGCGGGATGACAATGGATTTGATGTTTTCACTTCCGCCGCCTGCATAACGTTCTCTCCTTCATGGTGTGGCTGAAGGATAGTGAATGAACAACCGCCGGAAATGTTAGCTTTGTCACATCAGCACGCTTTGCCTGAACCCGCTGTTGAAAAAATTTAAAACCGTGGTTTATAAATGTATCTTGCGGGGTAAAAATTGAGATGGGTTGCACTATGACGACACCATTGCAGAACGAACGACTTGAGTTGATCACCTTAAACGATGCGGTGGTGTCGTTTAGCCGCCTGTTCGCCAATACCGTGCGCTACCATCACTGGCACCAGTGTCTGGAGGTGCTGTACGTTGAAGAGGGGTTTGGCGTGGTGATGGTTGATAACCGCCAGTACACTATGCGCCCTGGGCGGCTCTTTTTCTTTCCGCCTTTCACCATCCATAAAGTGATGGTGGATGAGCAAGCGCAGGCCATTTATCGGCGCACTATTATTCACGTTGATCACCATGCCGTGCTGCAAAACCTGCGCGCGTTCCCGCACAATCACCAGCGTTTGCAGCATCTCGCTTTACGCGGTGGCGCAGCGGTGGTGATGGATGTCGCGGCTATTCACCCGCATATCGACCATCTGTTTAGCAGTTACGCCAGGCTTACCGAAAACCACAGTCTGAATGGTGAACAGGTCGCCTGTTTGTTGCTTAATCTGTTGAGTATGCTGCCGGAAGACAAGCAGAAATTGCCGGATGAACGCAACGGCATTGCTACCCCGGTGATGTTCTGGCTGGAGGAGAACTACCGGCAGAAATTCAGCCTTGCGCGGCTGGCGCAGGAGTTGGGTAAATCCCGCAGTTATGTCTCGCGCCGTTTCCATTTTGAGACCGGCGAACCTATTCACCAGTATCTGAACACGTTGCGCTTGCGCAAAGCGTGCGACTTGCTACTGCATAGCGCGCTGGCCATTCATCATATCGCCAGCGAAGTGGGCTTCTCAGATGTCACTTACTTTATCAGCGCGTTTAAGAAAGGCATTGGCGAAACGCCGCTGCAATACCGGAAAAATCGCGCTACTTCTGTTGAGGCATAGGTGCCCATGCTTAGTGCCCACCTGCATTTTCCATCGGCAACATGAAGCTATTAATCAATTTCCTGGCCGCTTTTTTCCCCTGCTGAAAACGGCTTACAGAAACCGGTTCGTCATACCACGCATCGATTTGCTGCAGGCATTTATCATCGGTGATTTTTACTGCCCCCCACGCCTTCTCATAGTGGTAATGCATACCCCATAACAACTCTTCGAGTTTTTTCAGTTTATTATCCAGCGTGACATGGGAAAGATAGTGCCGCAGTAGGTGGCCATCAAAAAGATCGAGCGCGGCCTGAATATTGCCCACGACATCCTCTTTATTGTTATGTGGCAGGATTTTCGCCGGGTTCCCGGCACCATAACCCGCAGCAGTAAACATATTTTGCTGGGGCAAAAGCATATTAATGACTATCGCCTTTTTCAGATCGATATGAATTTTTTCAGGTGAGATATCAGCATGCGTAAGCTGAGAAAAATCATCGCCGCAGGATTTTTTCAGTTGCGAAAAGAGGGCAATAATTCCCGGAAGAGAGGGAACAAAATCTTCACAGAAAAAATATCCCCAGCTTTTAAAATCGGGCGATACTTCATTAATTCTTTCAAGTACGGCGGCATATTTTTGCTCAATAGCTTTAACCTTAGGATCATCAATAATATGAGCACCATTGAGAATTGATAATAAGTCAGATTTACGTTGCGCTTCGCTTATTTTGCATCGTTGTAATTCAGTATCGATAGCCGTTCTTACGGTATACAACGCGCGGAAGAACTCATGTTTTGCCAAAAGATAGGCATAATAATTCACATAAACGGATAAGGCGCTTTTTACTCGGGTGTGCGGATCGACATTATCCAGCGACTCAATTTTTGGCTGTTCAGCAATTGAAAATGCCTCACGTGCTTTATCTTCTTTATTGATTTCATAGAACTGAGAAATAACGTTCTTTATCTCATCAATCTTCTCTTGTGCGCGAGTAATAAAGCGCGTATCGGCAAACCCCACTTCGGTTTCATAAGGGTATTTATCACACAAATGCTTAAAAAACTGCTGCTTGCCAATGCCGGGGGTTTTCCGTTGGCTCTCAAAAGCAAATGTCGCCAGGATACCTGCGCAATGTTTAAGAGTTAACGCGGTTTTTCCTTCACTCAGCGTTGCCAGACCATCTTGCTTGCCGACAACCGCCACAGCCCATTTCAACGCCTGGCGGAAAGAGGTTTTCTTGTCATCGTAATAAACAGAAATATGACCGCTCTGTTTGTCTATTTGACATGAGATACGGTTGCAGAACAGCAGATTATTCTCACGAATTAACTCCAGAGGACGCAGCTTTTGCAATATATCTGCGAGCGCTTGCTCATCAAAAACCGTAAAGCCTTTTGTCAGATGGTGCACGGAAAAATAGTTTTCCAGCAGTGATTCGGTATTTAATTTCTTTCTGAATGCTTCGGATAAAATATCTAATGACAGAACGAGGTTCCTATCCAGTTTCATCATCCTGACATAACGCGGAATATCCGTATGCGCGGCTTTTCCTGCAAGGACAAAATAGATTTGTTGCGCCTTATACGGATGATGCTCAGTCAAATATAAATTGATCGCATTCCATAAATCCGTCTTTGCGGGAATGGAACTCTGCACAACCATTTTTTCCAGGTAATCAATACCCTCAACCTGGCTTTTATATTTTTGCAGCGCCGCGTGGTAATAGATGCCGGTTTCGAAGATTTTCGTAATTCTGTCCTGAATGTCGATTGCCACGTCATAAGCCTCCGCAAAGGTAGCGCCGGGATCGATCAGCCAATCACCGTGCAGCTAACACACTTAAAGATAAATAACAATACTGAAAAAATAATTTCCTGTGGCATACCAACCCCTTTTTCAGCGGGCTACATTGGCGGCGCTGACTGATTGTACCGTCAGCGCAATCAATCATATACATGAAAAGGGGGGACGTATGTCCGATAAAGCAAAAAGCAATCTGCCGCAGGTGGCGGCGCAGGAAGGCGAGTGGCTGTCAGGCTCACAAAGCGCTGGAGGTGGCGGTGGAGGTTCGTATCTGGACGGGTTTAAAGACGGTTTAGCCGTTGGGGTTCAGAGCGGATTTAACGAAGCGGTGAATCAGTTCAACGACATCTTGCCGCAACTTATTCAGCAAGAGTTGATGAAACTGCCACAGTTGAAAAGCGCCCTGTCAGACGGGTTGCGCCACGGCAGCCCGAACTGCGGCCGCGCACTGGTCAATATTTATCGTTACGAGAAGCGCGACTATCCCAAACTGAACTGATGGTGAATGTGGCTCCGTTGTGCACTCTGCTTACTTACCCGGCCCGCGCATTCGCTAGCCGGGTAAGCCTTTCGGACTGTATCAGGCTTCAATATCCGCCATGTCGCCTTTTTCTTGTAGCCAGTTGCGGCGATCTTCTGAACGCTTCTTCGCCAACAACATATCCATCATCGCGTTGGTCTGCTGCTCGTCTTCATCGCTGATCACCAGTTGCACAAGGCGGCGGGTATTCGGATCAAGCGTGGTTTCGCGCAACTGCATCGGGTTCATTTCGCCCAGCCCTTTAAAGCGCTGCACGTTCGGTTTGCCCTTTTTACGTTTTAACTGCTCCAGCACACCGGTTTTTTCTTCTTCCGTGAGCGCGTAATAAACCTCTTTGCCGAGGTCGATACGGTACAGCGGCGGCAGCGCCACATGAACATGGCCGTTTTTCACCAGCGCGCGGAAGTGCTTTACAAACAATGCGCACAGCAGTGTGGCGATGTGCAAGCCATCGGAATCCGCATCCGCGAGAATACAGATCTTGCCGTAACGCAACTGGCTCAGATCGTCGCTGTCTGGATCGATACCGATCGCCACCGAAATGTCGTGTACTTCTTGCGAAGCCAGCACTTCATCGGAAGAGACTTCCCAGGTGTTCAGGATCTTGCCTTTTAGCGGCATGATCGCCTGGTATTCACGATCGCGCGCCTGTTTCGCGGAGCCGCCCGCCGAGTCACCTTCCACGAGGAACAGTTCGGTGCGGCTCAGATCCTGCGCGGTACAATCCGCCAGTTTGCCAGGCAGCGCCGGGCCGCTGGTCAGCTTTTTGCGCACCACTTTTTTGGCGGCCCGCATACGCCGCTGGGCGCTGGAGATGGCCATCTCCGCCAGCAGTTCCGCCGTTTGAATATTCTGGTTCAGCCACAGGCTGAATGCGTCTTTCACCACGCCAGAAACAAATGCGGCGCACTGACGGGAAGATAATCGCTCTTTGGTCTGCCCGGCGAACTGCGGATCCTGCATCTTCACCGACAGCACATAAGCGCAGCGATCCCAGATATCTTCCGCCGACAACTTCACACCGCGCGGCAGAATATTGCGGTATTCGCAAAACTCGCGCATCGCGTCCAGCAATCCCTGACGCAGACCGTTAACGTGCGTGCCGCCCTGCATGGTGGGGATCAGGTTGACATAGCTTTCCGTCAGCAACTCGCCGCCTTCCGGCAGCCACAGCAGCGCCCAATCCACCGCTTCCGTTTCAGCAGAGAAATTGCCGATAAACGGTTTCTCCGGCAACGTCGGCAAGCCATTTACCGCTTCGCACAGATAATCGTTCAGGCCATCCTGGTAGCACCAGCGCTGCTCGGCGTTGTTCACCTCATCTTTAAAGGTGATCTCAACGCCCGGGCACAGAACGGCTTTGGCTTTCAGCAGATGCGTCAAACGGGAAACGGAAAAACGCGGGCTATCAAAGAAGGATTCATCCGGCCAGAAATGCACGCTGGTGCCGGTATTGCGTTTACCGCAGGTGCCGATCACTTGCAGATCCTGCACTTTTTCACCGTTTTCAAACGCGATGCTATAGACCTGGCCGTCACGCTTGACGGTCACTTCCACGCGGCGGGACAAGGCGTTAACCACCGAGATGCCAACGCCGTGCAAGCCACCCGAGAACTGGTAGTTTTTATTGGAAAATTTACCGCCCGCGTGCAGACGACAGAGGATCAGCTCAACGGCCGGAACGCCCTCTTCCGGGTGGATATCCACCGGCATACCGCGCCCGTCATCGATAACTTCCAGCGACTGATCGGCGTGCAGGATCACGTCCACGCGCTTAGCGTGGCCCGCCAGCGCTTCATCGACGCTGTTATCAATAACTTCCTGGCCCAGATGGTTAGGGCGCGTGGTATCGGTGTACATCCCCGGACGGCGGCGAACCGGCTCAAGCCCGGTGAGTACCTCTATGGCATCAGCGTTATAGGATTGCGTCATGGTTTGTTCGTAGATAGTGACCGCATCGTTTCCCTGATGGCTCAATGCAGCCCAAGGAAATCGATAATCTGTGTGAAATGATTCTCAAAGCTCACAAAGGCATGGTTTCCGCCCTCTTCCACTGTCTGACGGCAGGCATCGTAATATGCCACCGCCTGGCGGTAATCCAGCACTTCGTCCCCGGTTTGTTGTAGCAGCCAGATTAAATCCGGCGCTTCGAGCGGGTCAACTTGCATCACTTTGAGCTCGTAAATATGGCGAGACTCTAGCACATATTGCTGCCCTGTGTAGGGGTTCTCGTTATTGCCAAGATAATCTGCCAGCAATTCAAATGGTCGCACCGCAGGATTCACCACCACCGCAGGTAACATGAAACATTGCGAAAGCCAGGTGGCGTAATAGCCCCCGAGCGAAGAGCCGACGATACCGAGCTGTTTTCCGCCCTGCGCCAACACCAGTGACTCCAGCAATTCTGCCGCCGCAGCGGGGTAAGGCGGCAGTTGCGGCACAATCACGTTGATCTCCGGGTGATGCTGCGCCAGCCATTGCGAAAGCAGCGTCGCCTTAGCGGAACGCGGCGAACTGTTAAACCCGTGCAGATAAAGAAGCGTCGACATCAGTAACCTTCTGAAGCGGTATCCGGCCTGAACTGGGTGCTTTCCAGACGGCAAACTTCTGTGTGCAACGTTCCGTCCGGGTAGAGATCCAGCCAGCGCCAGCCGGGCGCGATGGTATCAAGCGTGAAGTTGGCGCAGTGCGGTTTAAACTGGACGCAGGTTGATGGCGTCGCCAGCAGACGGCGGCCGTTCCAGTCGAGATCCAGCTCCTGGTGAATATGCCCGCACAACAGATACCGCACCTGCGGAAAACGCTGTAGCACGTTATCCAGTTCACCCGCGTTACGCAGGCTGTGTTGATCGAGCCAACTGCAGCCGGAAGGAAGTGGATGGTGATGGAGCAGCAATAAGGTGTGGCGCTGCGGGCTGTCGGTGAGTTTCTTCTCCAGCCAGTCAAGCTGAAACTCGCTCAATTCACCGTGCGGTACGCCAAACACCTGGCTGTCCAGCAGCAGAATTTGCCAATGATCGCCAATAAATACACGTTTAGCCGGCGAGATCCCCGCATCCTGCAGCGCACTGTACATGGCGGGCTGGAAATCGTGGTTACCGGGCAGCCAAACGCAAGGCGCGTCAAAGCGTGCGATACCATCAGCGAAAAGCTGATAAGCCGCAGCGGTATGGTCCTGTGCCAGGTCGCCGGTGGCGACAATAAGATCGCATTCACGCTGCTGAGAGCGGATAGCCTCCAGTACCGCCTGATAGCTTTCCCAGGTATTCACCCCTAACAACGTTTCATGCTTTTCGGCAAACAGGTGAGAATCAGTTATTTGTAATACCCTCACTCTGGGCTCACCCGCCAGAGAGAGGTTTAACAGGCTTTCCAAATGGTGTCCTTAGGTTTCACGACGCTAACAAACCGGAATCGCCATTGCTCCATGTGCTAAACAGTAACGCAGCCAATCGGCCAGAAACTGGTTAATTTGATGCTTTTCGTCGCGTTGATGCAACTTTTTATTCGGATAATCATAACGCGCTTTGAAACGAAAGATCTGCTGACTCGAACACACTTCAGCCACCATCGCATCGTGATAAAGGCGCACCGTCATTGACGGTAAGCTCCAGTAACTAATTGATGGCGCGGTCTGTTCAATTTCCACAAGCGTGGTGTAGCGGGTGGACTCGACTATCGTTAACCGGTACTGCGCGTTGGTCACCTGATAGCTCACCGTTTCGCCCGCTGCGTCATTACGCGGCAGCAAGCGGCGCAACTGGGCGAAATTGGTTTCGCACAGGCGCATCATTTCTGGGAAGTCAGGTGTATAACGCTTCATTTTTTCCACTCGTTTCGTAAGCTCTCATGATGCAGTTGCAGCCATTGCAGGGCAATGACAGACGCTGCGTTGTCGATTTTCCCCTCTTCTACCCACTGGTAAGCCTGTTCCCGGCTCACCACATGAACACGAATATCTTCGTTTTCATCCACCAGACCATGAATACCCGAGGCCTGCGTGGCATCCACTTCGCCCACCAACACGGCGGAACGCTCGCTGGTGCCGCCGGGGCTTGCCAAATAACTCAACATTCTTTTCACACGACCAACGTGCAGACCGGCCTCTTCGATGGCTTCGCGACGCACAACATCTTCATCGCTTTCGCCCTCTTCAATCATGCCGGCCACCATTTCGAGTAACCATGGGGTTTCGCTGGTATCAAACGCCGCAATGCGGATCTGTTCGATCAGCACAACTTCGTCGCGCACTGGGTCAAAGGGTAGCAAGACTGCGGCATGACCGCGTTCAAAAATTTCACGGCGGACTTCACCGCTCATTTCGCCATTGAATAAACGGTGGCGAAAGCGGTATAGATCGAGCGAAAAAAAACCGCTATAGAGCGTTTCCCGTGCAATAATTTCTACATCGTTTTTTGTGAAAGTCACTGCGGATGTTACTGGCTTACTCATGAGCGGCATCTCTTTTGAAATAATGACAAAACAGTAGATTTCAAGCCTGTATAGCTATCGTTTCAAGTGCTATGTGATAGATTGATGCATATTTACGCCGATGGCACGTTACGCCAAGCTTAAGCGGTGCCACTATCTGGTAGAATCGGCGATTATTTTTTCTAATTTAGACCAGCGCTAATACTGCTTCACAACAAGGAATGCAAATGAAGAAATTGCTCCCCCTCCTTATCGGCCTGAGCCTGACCGGCTTCAGCGCCATGAGCCAGGCAGAAAACCTGTTACAGGTTTATCAGCAGGCGCGTTTAAGCAACCCGGATCTGCGTAAATCCGCCGCTGACCGCGATGCTGCTTTTGAAAAGATTAACGAAGCGCGTAGCCCGTTACTGCCTCAGCTTGGTTTGGGTGCAGATTATGACTATTCCAATGGCTACCGTGACAGCAAAGGCGTCAATTCGAATGTCACCAGCGCATCTTTGCAGTTAACGCAAACCATTTTTGATATGTCGAAATGGCGCGCCCTGACGCTGCAGGAAAAAACCGCCGGCATTCAGGACGTCACCTGGCAGACCGATCAGCAAACGTTGATTTTGAATACGGCCACCGCCTATTTCAACGTGCTGAGCGCCATTGATACGCTTTCCTACACCGAAGCACAGAAACAGTCTATCTACCGCCAGTTGGATCAAACGACCCAACGCTTTAACGTTGGCCTGGTTGCCATCACCGACGTGCAAAACGCCCGCTCGCAGTACGATACCGTTCTGGCGAACGAAGTGACCGCGCGCAACAACCTCGACAACATGGTGGAAGCGCTGCGTCAGGTCACCGGTAATTACTACCCGCAACTGGCCTCGCTGAACGTCGACAACTTCAAGACTGATAAACCGCAAGCTGTTAATGCCCTGCTGAAGGAAGCGGAAAACCGTAACCTGACGCTGCTGCAGGCGCGTCTGAGCCAGGATCTGGCGCGCGAGCAAATTCGTCAGGCGCAAGATGGTCATTTGCCAACCCTGAATTTAACCGCCTCAACAGGTGTTTCTAACACCTCTTACAGCGGCTCCAAAAGCGCGCAAAACCCGGATGTTGACGCTGGCCAGAATAAAGTGGGTTTGAGCTTCTCCCTGCCGCTGTATCAGGGTGGCCAGGTGAGTTCGCAGGTCAAACAGGCGCAGTACAACTTTGTTGGCGCAAGCGAGCAACTGGAAAGCGCGCACCGCAACGTGGTGCAGACCGTGCGCTCCTCCTTTAACAACGTGAACGCCTCCATCAGCAGCATCAACGCCTACAAACAGGCGGTGGTTTCTGCCCAGAGTTCTCTGGATGCGATGGAAGCGGGTTACTCTGTGGGTACGCGTACAATCGTTGATGTGCTGGACGCGACCACCACGCTGTATAACGCCAAGCAGCAACTCTCCAGCGCACGTTACAATTACCTGATCAACCAGCTGAACATCAAATCCGCGCTGGGTTCGTTGAACGAGCAGGATCTGCTGGCGCTGAACAGCACGCTGGGTAAACCAGTCGATACCTCGCCGGAAAGCGTCGCGCCGGAAAATGCGCAGCAGGCAGCCAGCGTTGATAACTTCAACGGCAACGCGCAACCTGCCGCCGCACGCACCAGCGTGAAACGTTAAGCAGTACTTTTCGACAACGGGGGCATCCAGCCCCCGTTTTTACGTAAGGCAACGTAAAGGCCTCCCCTCCTTGCTTTAACTTCCCTCTCTCATCCTCTATCCTGAGCGTTTACTCATGCCTTTGGGGTCCAGGAATATTACAATGAAACGGACAAAAAACATCCAACACGCGACGTTCCGCAAAAGCTGGAGCGCGCGCCATCTGACGCCTGTCGCGCTGGCGGTTACCGCCGTTTTTATGCTGGCGGGTTGTGAAAAAAGTGACGAGACAGTTTCCCTGTATCAAAACGCGGATGATTGCTCATCAGCAAACCCGGGGAAAAGCGCGGAATGTACCGCCGCGTACAACAACGCGCTGAAAGAAGCCGAGCGCACCGCGCCGAAATATGCCACGCGTGAAGATTGCGTCGCCGAGTTCGGTGAAGGTCAGTGCCAGGCAGCACCTGTGCAGGCGGGCGTAGCGCCGGAAAACCAGGCTCAGGCGCAGTCCAGCGGCAGCTTCTGGATGCCGCTGATGGCCGGTTACATGATGGGCCGGATGATGGGCGGCGGCGCAGGCTTTGCGCAGCAACCGCTGTTCAGCTCGCGTAACCCGGCAAGCCCGGCTTACGGTCAATACACCGATGCTTCCGGTAAAGGTTACGGTGCAGCGCAGCCGGGCCGTACCATGAACGTACCAAAAACGGCGATGGCACCGAAACCGGCGACCACCACCACGGTAACGCGCGGCGGCTTTGGTGAGTCTGTGGCGAAGCAGAACACCATGCAGCGTAGCGCCAGCGGTACAACCACCCGTTCAATGGGCGGCTAAGCGCCATGGAAAGAATCAGTATTACCGAGCGCCCGGACTGGCGCGAAAAAGCCACCGAGTACGGCTTCAATTTTCACACCATGTACGGCGAGCCCTACTGGTGTGAGGACGCCTATTACAAGCTGACGCTTGCACAGGTTGAAAAGCTGGAAGAGGTCACCGCAGAATTGCATCAGATGTGCCTGAAGGTGGTGGAGAAAGTCGTCGCCAGCGATGAGCTGATGGCGAAGTTTCGCATTCCTAAGCACACCTGGAGTTTTGTGCGCCAGTCATGGGCCACGCATCAGCCCTCTTTGTATTCGCGCCTCGATCTCGCCTGGGATGGCGCGGGCGAACCTAAGCTGCTGGAAAATAATGCTGACACGCCGACTTCGTTGTATGAAGCAGCGTTCTTCCAGTGGATTTGGCTGGAAGATCAGCTCAATGCCGGCAACCTGCCGCAAGGCAGCGATCAGTTTAATAGCCTGCAAGAGAAGCTGATTGAGCGCTTTACCGAGTTGCGTGAGCAGCACGGTTTTCAGCTGCTGCATTTCACCTGCTGTCGCGATACGGTCGAAGATCGCGGTACGGTGCAATATTTGCAGGATTGTGCGGCAGAAGCAGAACTGGCGTCCGAATTTCTTTATATCGAAGATATCGGTCTCGGGGAAAAAGGCCAGTTCACGGATCTGCAAGACCAGGTGATTGGTAACCTGTTTAAGCTCTATCCGTGGGAATATATGCTGCGCGAAATGTTCTCTACCAAGCTGGAAGACGCAGGCGTACGCTGGCTGGAACCCGCCTGGAAAAGCATTATTTCCAATAAAGCATTGTTACCGATGTTGTGGGAAATGTTTCCGGATCACCCGAACTTGCTGCCGGCTTATTTTGCCGAAGACGCGCACCCGGAGATGGACAAATACGTTGTTAAACCCATTTTCTCCCGCGAAGGCGCCAATGTGTCGATCATTGAAAATGGCAAAACGGTCGAAGCCGTTGAAGGGCCGTACGGCGAAGAAGGCATGATCGTGCAGCAGTTCTGCCCGCTACCTAAATTCGGCGACAGCTACATGCTAATTGGCAGCTGGCTTATCAACGATCAACCCGCCGGGATCGGCATTCGCGAAGATCGCGCATTGATAACCCAGGATCTCTCTCGCTTCTATCCGCATGTCTTTGTGGAATAAGCTAAAACCCGGCAACTCAGCCGGGTTTTTTATTGCCTTACAACACACCAAACAGCTTCGGCAGGAACAGCGAGATCGCCGGAATATAGGTCACCAGCATCAATACGAAGAACAGGATCAGGTAGAACGGTAACATCGCTTTTACCACCTGTTCGATCTTCTGCTTACTGACCGCACTGGCGACAAACAGCACCGAACCGACAGGCGGGGTAATCAATCCAATTCCCAGGTTCACCAGCATGATCATGCCGAAATGTACCGGATCGATGCCCAGCGCATTGGTCACCGGCAGCAGCACCGGCGTCAGGATCAAAATCAGCGGTGCCATATCCATCAGCGTGCCAAGCAACAGCAGCATGATGTTAATGCACATCAAAATAACGTATTTGTTATCCGAGATTTGGGTAAAGGCTTCCGTAATGCGAGCGGGCAATTGCATATAGGTCATTACCGCCCCGAACGCGGCGGCAAAGCCAATCAGGATCATCACAATCGTCACTGTTTTCACCGTGCGGTACATCAGCTTCGGCAGTTCCGACCATTTGTAATCGCGGTAAATAAACATGGTGACGAAAAAGGCCCACAGGCAGGCGATCGCCGCTGACTCTGTCGCAGTGAAAATCCCGGACAGGATGCCGCCCATGATGATCACCACGGTCATCAGCCCCCACAGCGTATCCACGAAGATCTTCAACGCCTGGCGAAACGGCACACGCTCCCCTTTTGGATAGCCGCGTTTATGGGCGAATGCCACGCACATCACCATCAATGTAAAACTGAGCAACAACCCCGGCAAGATCCCGGCGATAAACAGCGCGGCAATAGAAACCGTACCGCCCGTCGCCAGCGAGTAGATCACCGAGTTATGGCTCGGCGGCGTTAAGATCGCCTGCACCGAGCCGCTGGCGGTGACCGCGGCGGCAAAATCACGCGGATACCCTTTTTTGTCCATTTCCGGGATCATCACCGAACCGATCGAGGCGGTATCTGCCACGGACGATCCGGAAATTGCGCCGAAAAATGTAGAAGCGACAATATTTACTAACGACAGTCCGCCGCGAATAAAGCCGACAAAGATATAGGCGAAATTCACCAACCGCCTGGCGATCCCCCCTTCGGCCATGATTGCGCCCGCGAGAATAAAAAACGGGATCGCCAGCAGCGAGAACTTATTCACGCCGTTCGTCAGCTGGATCATCACCGCTTCCAGCGGAATATCGATATACCATGCACCCAGCACCGCGCTAATGCCCACGGCGTAAGCCACCGGTACACCCACCGCCAGCATAATAGCCAGCGTAAAGAGCAGAATAAATGCATCCATAAACGTTCCTTACGGGATGTGATCGGGGATTAGCTCGACGAACCCAGCATCACCACCGGGCGGTGATATTGCGCGCCAAAAAGCATTTTTTCGATAATAAACAAGATGGTAATGGCAGAACCGACAGGCAGCGGCAAATAGCTTTCTCCTGCGGTAAAGAGCGGGAATTCGGCGACCGGTTGTTCCCATAATTCCGCGCATAACGCAGTGCTGTACCAGAGAATAAAAACGCTGATCGCCAGCAGCATTAAATCCGCGAACACAAAGCAGACTTTGCGCAACGGTTCGCTTAAACGATCGGTAACCATGCTAACCGCAATATGCGAACCCGCGCGGTAACTCACGGCGGCGCCAATAAAGGTAAAGGTCACCATGCAAATAATGGCGACCGGCTCCGGCCACGATAACGCGCTGTTCATGACATAGCGGGCGAAAATGCCCACCGGAATAATCGCCACCATAATTAACAGCGCCAGACCTGCAATCCACATCGATATCCGGTACAAAATATCCATCAACAACGAATAGCGTTCAGCCATAGCAGTTTTCCCGGTGAAAGTTGCAAATGGGCAGAACACAAAACGCGCCTGCCCGGCAAAAGTTATTGCACTTGTTGAATACGGGTAATCAGCTCCTGATGCTCTTTGCCGTATTTATCGCGAACCGGTTGTGTCGCTTCAAAAAACGCTTTGGTATCGATGTCATGGAATTGCACGCCGCCCGTTTTCATCGCTTCCAGCGATTTTTCGTTATAGGTTTTCCATAATTCTCGCTGCTCAGCTTGGGCCTCTTTCGCCAGTTTCAGAATTAATTCCTGATCCTCTTTTTTCAGCTTGTCCCATTTGGCTTTTGAGAACAAAAACAGCTCGGGAATAATAAAATGCTTACTCCAGGTATAATTTTTGACGACCGGTAAATAGTTATGCGCGACGAAAGTGGGCGGGTTATTTTCCGTGCCATCGATCACGCCGGTTTGCATTCCGCTGAACACTTCGCTTACCCCCATCGCCACCGAGTTAGCGCCCATCGCTTTCAGGGTATCGAGTGCTATTGGGCTGCCCTGCACGCGGATTTTCATACCTTTAAGATCTTCCGGCTTAGTGACTGGCGCTTTGGTGATCAGGTTACGCGTCCCGGCGTCCATCCAGCCCAGGAAGATCAGCCGTGATTTGCTGCTTTCCGACAGGCGGTTACCAATTTCCTGGCCAATCATGCCATCCAGCACTTTGTGCATATGGTCTTCATCGCGGAAAATATAGGGCAGCGTAAAGACATTTATCTCCGGTAATATCGCCGCCACTGGCGTCATAGAGACACGAATAATATCAATGGCACCAATTTGCGCCTGCTCAATAACTTGTTTCTCATCACCTAATACGCCGCCTGGAAAGGTCTTAATATCCAGCCGACCATCAGTCGCCTTACTGAGCTTTTCCCCCATATGTTTTACCGCCACCACATTCGGGTAGTCGGCAGGGTGAACATCGGCAGCGCGAAAGGTTTGGGCGACAGAGGCGTGGGAGATAAACAGCAGAGCGGAACTAATACAGACTTTCAGTAAGGTTTTCGCTGAGTTCATATTTCCGTGTCTCCAGAGGGTTTATTTTTTAGGCGCAAAAGACCGACCGCGAACAGAATGTTCGTGGCATTACACCGGATTATTTTTATGGATATGTCTAAAAACCAGACATTCTGAAGCGTAGTCACTCAGGTGGGTTATTGCGACGATGGTGTTCACAAAAAGAGCAGAAATTCAGCACGGCGTTTCATTTTTGTAGCGAAGCTCTTTTTATTTTCAAAAAAACCGTATTTCAGGTGCTTTTTTTTGCGATCTTCCTCGAAGTTTTCCATTTTCAGGCACAAAAAATGGCGCATAACGCGCCATTCATTTAGCCAACCTGCACCGAGAGCATACTGAGCGATCCCATCTCGAGACCATCGACCGGTATCGACACAGGTTCCCTGCCATCCCATGCGCCAAGCACATACAGCAACGGCAGGAAGTGATCCGGCGTAGGGTTAGAGAGCGAACCGCCTTCATGGTCAAGATAATTGACCAACGGATGCTGCTCGGCTGGCCCCTGCCAGGTCAGGTTCTCTTTCACATAATCATTGAACGCAATGGCCCACGGATACGGCGTATTTTCGCCATGCCAGCGCGCAGTACGCAGGTTATGTACCACATTACCGCTGGCCACCAGCATAATACCTTCATCGCGAAGTGCCGCCAGTTTGCGCCCCATTTCGAAGTGCCATGCCGCCGGTTTGGTGCTGTCGATACTGAGCTGCACCATCGGAATATCCGCGTTCGGGTACATTTTAATCAACACGCCCCATGAACCGTGGTCAAAACCCCAGGCTTCTTTATCCAGCGTTACCGGTACTGGCGAGAGTAATTCCACCAGGCGTTGCGCCAGTTCCGGCGAGCCAGGAGCGGGGTAATGCGTATCGTATAACGCCTGCGGGAAACCGCCGAAATCATGGATAGTTTTCGGCGCTTCCATAGCGGTCACGCCGGTTCCGCGAGTAAACCAGTGCGCGGATACCACCACAATCGCTTTCGGGCGTGGCAGCGTCTCGCCCAGAGCGCTCCAGGCGCGGGTATAAACGTTATCTTCCAGCACATTCATTGGGCTGCCGTGGCCCAAAAACAGTGCAGGCATGCGAGGTGCTGACATGGTGATATCCTTACTGAGTGTGTCTATTTTGATAAACGTAGATTACGCTTTTTCGGCGGGTGAAGAACTCAGATAACCATGATGAAGATCATCAGTAATTTTGAATGTAAGGAATGCGTAAAGATCGCCAACCCGTCTCGCTTTTCCTGCAACAAAAACTTAGATTAATGAGAATGATTATCATAAAGGAGTAAGCTATGTCAGTACCTTTGATTCTGACCATCCTGGCAGGCGCGGCGACATTTATTGGCGCGCTTCTTGGTGTTATCGGCCAGAAGCCCTCAAACCGCGTACTGGCGTTTTCGCTCGGTTTTGCCGCCGGGATCATGCTACTTATCTCGCTGATGGAGATGTTGCCCGCCGCGCTGGCAACGGAAAATATGTCGCCCATGCTCGGCTACGGCATGTTTGTGGTCGGGTTGCTGGGCTATTTCGCACTGGATCGCCTGCTGCCGCACGCGCATCCACAAGATTTAATGCAAGGCACACAGCAAACTTTTCCGCGCGGCATTCGCCGTACCGCCATTTTGCTGACGCTCGGTATCAGCCTGCATAATTTTCCCGAAGGGATCGCCACTTACGTTACCGCCAGTAACGACCTGGAACTCGGCTTTGGCATCGCTTTTGCGGTCGCATTACACAATATTCCTGAAGGACTGGCGGTTGCAGGGCCGGTCTATGCGGCGACCGGGTCAAAACGCAGTGCGGTATTCTGGGCGGGTATTTCAGGTATGGCGGAAATCCTTGGCGGCGTGCTGGCGTGGCTGATTCTGGGAAGCCTGGTCTCGCCGGTAGTGATGGCGGCGATTATGGCGGCGGTCGCCGGGATCATGGTAGCGCTGTCGGTCGATGAGCTGATGCCGCTGGCAAAAGAGATCGATCCCAATAACAACCCAAGCTATGGCGTGCTGTGCGGCATGTCGGTGATGGGATTAAGCCTGGTGGCGTTACAGGCGATGGGGTTTGGCGGGTAAGTCAGAGTGATGACGGGCAGCGGTGTATTAATCGCCCTGCCCAACGCGCCGGTGTTTTTTCAACTCCTCCACCACGCGTAAATAACCTTTATATATCGCCTCCCGATCATGACGGCAGGCTTTGCAATTACGTTTAAGCACGTGGATATAACCAAAGACAATCACAACAACAGCCACAATCCAATACCAGGAAATGAACACATTGCCTCCGTCATATATTCGGCAAAAATTGCTTCACAAATTAATTACAAAGCCACTTAAATTGAATGAGTTAGAAAAATCTCAAATCCCTTGTAATACTCGCCGCAGCGCTTACCACTTTATAAGTAGAACAATTGATTTTCAATGCGTGATGACCAGAAGCGTGCCAAACTTTGATGCAGAACAGGCAAAAAAAATCCGCAGCTAAAAGCTGCGGATTTTTATGGATAAGTTTGAATATTAGCTGGCTTTACGCTCATGCTCCTGGCGATAAGCCACCAGGTCTTCAATCGTCACTACCGCCATATTGTGCTGTTTCGCAAACGCGATGCATTCCGGGGCGCGCGCCATTGAACCATCATCATTGGTTAATTCACACAGCACACCCGCCGGTTTGAAGCCCGCCAGCGTCACTAAATCGATAGTCGCTTCTGTGTGACCACCACGGGTCAGCACGCCACCCGGTTGCGCACGTAGCGGGAAGACGTGACCAGGACGGTTCAGATCGGACGGTTTTGCGCCATCGGCAATCGCCGCACGAACAGTAGTAATACGGTCAGCCGCCGAAACACCGGTGGTTACGCCATGCGCCGCTTCAATGGTCACAGTAAAACCGGTGCCAAATGCGCTGGTGTTGTTCTCTACCATCATTGGCAGATCGAGTTGTTTACGGCGTTCGTCGGTCAGGCACAGGCAAACAATGCCGCTACCGTGGCGAATGGTCAGTGCCATCTGCTCAACGGTCATTGTTTCGGCGGCGAAAATCATGTCGCCTTCGTTTTCGCGGTTCTCGTCATCGAGCACCATCACACCACGGCCTTCGCGCAGCGCGGCAAGCGCGTGTTCAATACGTTGGAAAGGCGTGCCAAAAGAAGAAAGCAGCGTCTGATTCATGGTAAAAGACCTCAATAAAGTTATGGTTACCAGAATCAGGGCAGTCTTAGGAGTGTCGCAATGCGGCAAAAAAATAACGCGAGCGGGCGTCATTGCCCGACAGATTCGTTACTCTCTCCCATCCGGACTTTAACCGTCGGCCCCGGAATTACACCGGATCTGCTGACCTTCAGGCGTTAACCTGAAGCGCTCGCGGGCTTTCAGCATGCGCTGATTTACCGCCGGTGGGGAATTTCGCCCCGCCCTGAGAATAAGCGCGATAACTATAACGCCATTGATAATCTTCGGCAATGCATAAGCTTCAAACAATTCTGGTTTATCACCTGGGGTTATCACACTACAATAACCCTATGAGCCTATCCGAACAGGGACCCCAACATGATTGATCCGAAAAAAATTGAACAGATTGCGCGACAGGTTCACGAATCCATGCCGAAAGGGATCCGTGAGTTTGGGGAAGACGTTGAGAAGAAAATCCGCCAGACGCTGCAATCGCAGTTAACCCGCCTCGATCTGGTCAGCCGCGAAGAATTTGACGTGCAGACGCAGGTTCTGCTGCGCACCCGCGAAAAACTGGCGTTGCTGGAACAGCGCCTCAGCGAGCTGGAAAGCCGCAGCAGTGGCAACGTCGCCGAAGTGAAACCGGCCCCCGCCATTCCACCGGTTGATGAACAATAGTAAAAAGCCCTCATAAAGAGGGCTTTTTCTTTTCACCATTCACCAGCAGCGCCGTTATTACCTGTCTTTCTGGATCTTTTTGATGATGTTGGTGGTTGAGCAGCCGTCTTCAAAGTTGAGCACCAGCACTTCTCCGCCGTTGGCCCACACCTCTTCGCTGCCCGCGATCTGTTCGGGTTTGTAATCACCACCTTTCACCAGCAGATCCGGCAGGATCCCGGCAATCAGACGCTGCGGCGTATCCTCTTCAAACGACACCACCCAGTCCACAGCCTCCAGCGCGCTCAGCACAATCATGCGCTGCTCCAGCGGGTTCACCGGACGGGTTTCCCCTTTCAGGCGTTTGGTGGACGCATCGCTGTTAACCGCAACAATCAGGCGATCGCCCAGTTTGCGCGCATTCGCCAGATAAGAGACATGCCCGGCATGCAAAATGTCGAACACACCGTTGGTCATCACCACTTTCTCGCCGCGCTTACGCGCCGCCGCGACAGCGACTTTCAGTTCATCTTCCGTCATCACACCGAAGCCGGTTTCCGCACGGCCACGCACGGCATTTTCAAGCTCGATTGGCGACACGGTTGAGGTACCGAGTTTACCGACCACCACGCCTGCGGCCGCGTTGGCGAAGTAGCACGCCTCTTCCAGCGAATTCCCGGCCGCCAGCGTCGCCGCCAGCACGCCAATCACCGTATCGCCCGCACCGGTGACGTCATACACTTCCTGCGCCTGGGTCGGCATATGCAGCGGCGCTTTGCCCGGCTGCAGCAGCGTCATCCCCTGCTCGGAACGGGTAACCAGCAGCGCAGAGAGTTCGTAATCGGCAATCACTTTCATACCGCGTTCCACGATCTCGTCTTCGCTTTTGCACTTCCCGGCCACCGCTTCAAACTCAGACAGATTCGGGGTCAACAGTGTGGCACCGCGATAGCGTTCAAAATCCGTGCCTTTTGGATCGATAAGCACCGGCACACCGGCTTTACGCGCCAGTGTGATCATCTGCTGAACACTTGCCAGTGCCCCTTTGGCGTAATCCGACAGCACCAGCGCGCCAATGTTGCCAAGCGCCTGGCTGATGCGTTCATGCAGCGGTTGCGGATCAACCCCTTCAAAACCCTCTTCAAAATCCAGGCGAATCAGCTGCTGGTTGCGCGACAGCACGCGCAGCTTAGTGATGGTTGGATGCGTCGGAACAGAAACGAAGTCACATTTAACGTTAACATCGGCCAGCGCTTTGCTCAGTGCGCGCGCCGCATCGTCAATGCCAGTCAGGCCAACCAGACGCGCCGTTGCGCCCAGCGAGGCAATGTTCATCGCCACGTTTGCCGCACCGCCCGGTCGCTCTTCAATGGTATCGACCTTAACAACCGGGACTGGCGCTTCCGGAGAGATACGGCTGGTTGGGCCGTACCAGTAACGATCCAGCATCACATCACCCACCACCATTACACCGGCTTGCTTAAACTCTGGCAGCGTCACTTTCATTCCTGTCTCCTGAGAGATACAAAATTTGCGCGCGATAATACCACACTTACGCCGGGGCGTACGGTTCCACCAGCCACTTGTTCCAGCTGGTTTTGATAAGTGCACGCTCGGCGACAAAACAGGAGAGCGCCACATGTCCCGGCAACTCTTGCAGCGCCAGGTGGTGCAGCTCATCACGCAATGTGGTGTACGCCAACGTCAATGCCTGCGCTTCCTGCTCATCCATGATGCCATTTTGCGCAAGCCCTTCGAGAATGCGCACATTATCCGACCAGCGCGTCAGTTTCGGTTTGTCATGGGCAAAGCGCAGCACCAGATATTGGGCGATAAACTCAATGTCGGTGATACCACCTTCATCGGCTTTCAGATCGAAGCGGTCTTTATGTTTGTTGCCAAGATGGGCACGCATTTTCTCGCGCATTTCGCGCACTTCGGTTTGCAGCGTAGTGGCGTCGCGCGGCGTCATCAGGATATCGCGGCGAATGGCATCAAACTCGGAGGTCAGTTGCGGATCGCCATACACCACGCGCGCGCGGGCCAGCGCTTGATGTTCCCACGTCCATGCTTCGTTTTTCTGATAATCAGCGAACGATTCCGCAGTGGTGACCAGCATCCCCGCAGCGCCAGATGGGCGCAGACGCGCGTCAACTTCATAAAGAATGCCGGATGACGTGCGCGTGCTGAACAAGTGCATCACGCGCTGTGCAAGGCGCAGATAGAACTGGCGACCATCGATTTCACGCTCGCCATCAGTCATCACATCCATCGGACAGTCGTGCAGGAACACCAGATCCAGATCGGAACTGTAACCCAGCTCCCAACCGCCCAGTTTGCCATAACCGACCACCGCGAAACCGCGCCCTTCGCGATCGTGCAGATGCGTCGGCTGTCCGTAACGCGCCACCATCTGCCCCCAGGCTTGCTGCACCACCGCATCAATAATCGCTTCCGCCAGCCAGGTTAAGTGATCGCTCACTTTCATTACTGGCAACGTACCGGCAATATCCGCCGCCGCCACGCGCAGCAACTGCGCCTGCTTAAACTGCCGCAGCGCCTCCAGTTGTTGCTCTTCATCATCTTCTGGCACGCGCAGCAGGTATTGTCGCAGTTCATCGCGATAGGCGTTCATCGCCGTCGGTTGATAGAGCGTGTTCGGGTCGAGCAGTTCATCAAGCAGGATCGGGTAGCGCGCCAGCTGGCTGGCAACCATCGGCGACGCGGCGCACAGGGAAATGAGGTGTTTCAGCGCGCCGGGGAATTCACTTAGCAGCTCAAGGTAAGTGGTGCGCGTAATAATCCCGGTGAGCAGCGGCGTCAGGCGAGACAGCGGCACTGGCGCATCGTCACGCGAGCATACATCGCTGAGCAGATGCGGCATTAAGTGATCGAGCACTTGCCGCCCGCGCGGGCCAATGGTGCGTTTATCCAGCTCTTTGCGAAAATCGGCAATCAGCGCCACTACGCGGCGGCGATCGTCCTCGGTGAGATGCGCCAGCACGGGCGTGGAGTCCTCTTCCTGCAACGCATCCTGCCACAGTTCGCGCCAGCTCTCAGAAAGTGCATCTTCCGGCGAATCCGTTTCATCATCGCCAATCAGATCGTTGAAAATCTGACGCACCGCCGACATATGCGCTTCCAGCGTTTCGCTCAGCGCTTCCCAGCTCTCTTTACCCATTCCCCAGGCGAGGCGCGCGCGATTCAGTTCATCGCCCGGCAGCGTCTGTGTCTGTTCGTCATTGATGCTCTGCAGCAGGTTTTCCAGCCGTCGCAGCCACAGATAGGCCTCGCGCAGCCGGGTTGCGTCGCCATCCGGCAGCAGATGCAGTTGATCAATGGCCGCAAGCGTCGGCAACAGCGAACGCGATTGCAGCGCAGGCTCGCGACCGCCGCGAATCAGCTGGAAAACCTGGACGATAAATTCAATTTCGCGGATCCCGCCCGCGCCGAGTTTTATGTTGTCCCTCAGACCACGGCGACGCACTTCGCGGGCAATCATGCCTTTCATGTTGCGCAGAGACTGGATCACGCTGAAGTCGATATAGCGGCGGAAAACAAACGGGCGCAGCATTGCGCGCAACTCCCGCGCATGGTCGCCGTCGTTATCGCCCATAATGCGCGCTTTCACCATCGCGTAGCGCTCCCAGTCGCGCCCCTGCTCCTGGTAGTAATCTTCCAGCGCAGCAAAACTCAGCACCAGCGGGCCGCTGTCGCCAAACGGGCGCAAGCGCATATCGACGCGGTAGACAAAGCCATCCTGCGTTGGCTGATCGAGGACTTTAATCAGCCGTTGACCAAGGCGGGTGAAAAATTGCGCGTTATCCAGTTCACGGCGTCCGCCGCGCGTTGCGCCATTTTCCGGCCAGGCAAAAATCAAATCGATATCGGATGAGAAATTGAGTTCACCGCCGCCCAGTTTGCCCATGCCGAGCACCAGCATCGGCTGCGGCACACCTTGCGGATTACACGGCGTTCCCCACTCACGGCAGCAGGCGTCATAAAGCCAGTCGCGCGCGGCAACAATCAGGGTTTCCGCCAGCACGCTAAGCTGTTGCAGGATATCCTCTTCCGCCACCAACTGGAGCGCCTGGCTCCAGGCGATGCGCACCATGATGCGACGGCGAAACAACCGCAGCGCGCGCATCAGCGAGGCTTCATCGGTGATACCCTCCAGCGCCGTCTGCAGCCATTGCGCATAGTGTTGCCACTCGTTCGCCGGCGGTGGCGCGCTTTCAAGCTCTGCCAGCCACTCAGGATGCGCGATGATGCTGTCCTGAACAAAATCACTAAAAGTGAGCACTGACTGCGCCTGCGCGCTCAATGGCTGCGCGGTGAGCGCTTCTGGCAGACGAGAAAAAACCGTTTGCCAGTGTTGCGACAATCCTGCGTGGTGCGGCATGCGAAATATCCTTTCGTTAACGTTTTCCGCTGTGCAACCAGAACGGCTCCTGGGTAATCGCGGTATTACGGAAATGTTCGATTTCGACTCTCTGGCGCGTTTCAATGGCGTGCTGAAGCCCCTGCCAGTTTTCCAGCCACTCCACGGCGCGTGCGCGATCGTAATGCCCGGCCATCAGTAACACGCTGTCGATATCACGCGCCAGGCGCGGCAACTGGTCGCGATAGCTGTCGCCCAGCGGCTGGGCAAAGGCTTTTTTCAGCTCGGCGGCGCAGCGTGACAGATGGACATCGGCAAAGCGTTTAAAGGAGTCGGCGAATTTGGCCTGCGCTTTTTCATCAAGGAAGGTTCGCCAGCCCTGCGTCACTAACCACTCGGTGAGCACCAGTTTCGCCAAGGCTGACTGTGCGCTCCACACCGCCGTATTCGCTGAAACGGCAGACGTAATGGTCACTTCAGATTGTGTCAGCAGATCACGTAAGTGAGCGCTCGCTTTGCGTGGGACAATACCGCCAAACAGCGCCAGTGTGTGGCGCAGCAGCGCAATGGCGCTCAAAACATCGGCTTTCGCTTTCTCATTTCCTCGCACCCACAGCTCTTCATGGTATTGCCATTGCGATAACGCCAGTTCCAGCGCGGCGGCAAAAGCCTGTTCAATGCTGGCCTTGGCGGGGGTTTGCAGAATCGCCGTTGGGCGGCGTTCGCGCACGGCATTGCCCTGCGCCAGGTGATAACCGCGCGCCGCTTTGCTCAGGCTCCCCTGACGCAACCCGGAGACATTCACCAGCTGGCGCGCCAGCTTGAGGATATCCGCCGGATAACCGCTCAGCAGTTCCAGCTCCAGTTCGCAAATCGGCTCAACAAATTCACCCGCTTTGACTTCGCCTAAATCAAGGCCAATCTCAATACGGCTCTCGCCAACGTTAACCAGCCATTTTTCACGGTAGAAATCGGTGCTAAACAGCGGCTGCACTCGCGCCTGTAAATCTTGCGGAAGTACGCCATCAGGCCACACTTCCGCCGGGAAGCGCGCCAGATCGAGTTCCGGCTGGGTAAGCGGAATATTGTATTCAGGCCGCTGATGCAAACCGCCAATTACCCGCCCGGCGATTTTCATCGTCATCTCGTAATGACCGTCAAAACCGCGGATGCGCAGCCCCATATCGTGGCCGCGCAGCCAGTTATCCGGCGTCTCGTAATAGATGTTGAGTAACTGGCTGGACGCGATATGTTCTTCGGTCAGCGTGTGCAGATGTTGACGAAGCGTTTCCACGCTATCGCTCTTCACGATAAACTTTAATTCGATTTCCTGAGCCATGGCCTTGCACTTATGGTTATGTCACATCAGTGAAAATTTCGGCGAACTAACGCGCCCGATGTTTGTCAGTAGATAGTATTTTGCGTCAAATTGCCATGCAATGCGCAATCTGACGGGTGCAAAAGTTCGCGTAAGTGCGCAGTTTGACCTGGAAGATTCCGATTGATGCCAGCAGCCAGGTATCGTCAGACTGTTGCCACTGTTTATCACTCACATTTAATGAAAAAAATGACTGCCTGATGCCAAAATTACGCCTGATTGGATTGACCCTTTTTGCACTTAGCGTGTCCGTTGGTACCCACGCCGAAGAAAAACGTTACGTTTCCGATGAACTGAATACCTGGGTACGTAGCGGCCCGGGCGATAATTATCGCCTTGTCGGCACGGTAAATGCCGGCGAGGAAGTCACGCTGTTGCAAGAAAACAGTGATTACGGCCAGGTGCGCGACAGCACCGGGCGTACCGCGTGGATCCCCCTGAAAGAGCTGAACAGCCAGCCAAGTCTGCGCACCCGCGTGCCAGAGCTGGAAAACCAGGTGAAAACGCTGACCGATAAACTGAGCAATATCGACAATACCTGGAACCAGAAAACCGCCGAAATGCAGCAGAAAGTCGCCCAGAGCGATAGCGTGATTAGCAGTCTGAAAGATGAAAATCAAAAGCTCAAAAATGAGTTAATCGTGGCGCAGAAGAAGGTGAATGCCGCGAACCTGCAACTGGATGACAAACAGCGCACCATCATTATGCAGTGGTTTATGTATGGTGGCGGCGTGCTAGGCGCAGGCTTGATCCTCGGTCTGCTGTTACCGCATATGATCCCTACCCGTAAACGCAAAGATCGCTGGATGAACTAAGCAGATTCGCCATCTTCTCTACACTTACGTATTATCTGTCGGCAAATGTGTAGAGGAGAGTGGCGGCGTGAAGAGTTATCTGGTCGGTGGTGCAGTACGTGATACGTTGTTGGGCCTGCCGGTCAAAGACAAAGATTGGGTTGTTGTCGGCGCGACGCCGCAAGAGATGCTCGACGCGGGTTACCAGCAGGTAGGCCGCGACTTTCCTGTGTTCCTCCACCCACAAAGCCACGAAGAGTATGCGCTGGCGCGTACCGAGCGCAAATCTGGCTCCGGCTATACCGGTTTCACCTGTTATGCCGCGCCAGACGTGACGCTGGAGCAGGATCTGCTGCGCCGCGATTTAACCGTGAACGCGCTGGCGCAAGATAGCCAGGGCGAGATTATCGATCCCTATGGTGGCCAGCAGGATTTGCGTAACCGCATTCTGCGCCACGTCTCCCCGGCTTTTGGCGAAGATCCGTTGCGCGTGTTACGCGTTGCGCGCTTTGCCGCCCGTTACGCGCACCTCAGCTTCCGTATCGCCGATGAAACGCTGGCCCTGATGCGCGCGATGACCGATGCGGGCGAACTTGAACACCTGACACCCGAACGGGTGTGGAAAGAGACCGAGAGCGCGCTGCAAACCCGCAATCCGCAGGTTTATTTCCAGGTGCTACGCGATTGCGGCGCGCTGAAAGTGCTGTTCCCGGAAATCGACGCGCTGTTTGGTGTCCCGGCACCGGCGAAATGGCACCCGGAAATCGACACCGGCATACATACGCTAATGACACTCTCGATGGCGGCGATGCTCAGCCCGCAGGTGGATGTGCGCTTCGCCACGTTGTGCCACGATTTAGGCAAAGCGCTAACGCCAAAATCGCTCTGGCCGCGCCATCATGGGCACGGCCCGGCGGGCGTTAAACTGGTCGAGGGGTTGTGCCAGCGGCTGCGCGTACCCAACGAGATCCGCGATTTAGCCAAACTGGTGGCGGAGTTTCACGACCTGATCCATACCTTCCCCATTTTGCAGCCGAAAACCATCGTCAAATTGTTCGATTCCATCGACGCATGGCGTAAACCGCAGCGTGTCGAGCAAATCGCACTGACCAGCGAAGCGGACGTGCGTGGGCGCACCGGTTTTGAAGCCTGCGACTATTCGCAGGGGCGTTTGCTGCGCGAAGCCTGGGAAGTGGCGCGCGCCGTGCCGACAAAAGCAGTTATAGAGGCAGGGTTTACGGGAGCAGAAGTACGCGAAGAGCTGACGCGTCGACGGATTGCAGCACTGGCGGTCTGGAAGGAACATCGTTGCCCTCAGCCAAAAGACTGAGGGCGCAAGTCTTAGAAGAAGACCAGATAAACCGCTGCCGCGACCACAAAACGGTAAATCGCAAACGGAATAAAGGAGATGTGTTTAATCAGCTCCAGGAAGGTTTTGATAGCGATCAGCGCAACGATAAATGCGGTGATAAAACCCACGGCGAACATCGGGAAATCACCCACGGTGAGAAAGCCCATGCTCTTGTAGAGATCCAGTACCGTCGCGCCCATCATCATCGGCACCGCCAGCAGGAAAGAGAACTCGGACGCCGCATAGCGGCTAACGCCCATCAACATACCGCCGGAGATCGTCGCCCCGGAACGGGAAAAACCCGGCCACAGCGCCAGACACTGGAAGCAACCAATCATAAACGCCTGGCGATAGGTCATATCATCCACGCCCTGCGCGCGCGGGACTTTCGGCTTTAGCACTTCGGCGGCAATCAGCAAGAAGCCACCGACTACCAGCGCATAGGTCACGTTTAACGGGTTAAACAGCGATTTGATGGTGTCGTGGAATACCAGCCCCAGCACCACCGCCGGGATCATGCCTAACAGGATATGAATCAGTGTCAGGCGGCCGGTGCCAGTCCCTTCATGCGGCTGCTTGCCGAAATGAATGCCAATCAGGCCAAACAAACGCCGCCAGAACATCACCACCACCGCGAGGATCGAACCTAACTGGATCACCACCTCGAACGTTTTTGCCGTATCACCTTCAAAGCCTAATAAATGCCCAACGATTATCATGTGACCGGTACTGGATACGGGCAGAAATTCTGTGAGACCTTCAACGACACCCAGAATGGCTGCTACCAGCAATGAATGCATATCGCCCATCAAATAAACCCCTAAAAAGATATAAAAAACGGCTTATCCCGCGGAGAAGCCGTGAAAGACCGAGATCTATGACCTGAATACTAGCGCTTGGTTTAACTATTATGAATTTAAATACTTTCTTTCGGATTTAAGCCACGCTCAATGATTACGCCCACATTCAGCGCCCGCGCAACCGCACCTGGTTTGCTCAATTTGATACGCACCCAGGGCGAATTAAAGCGCGCCAGCAACAGCTCAGCCACCTCCTCGGCAACGCGTTCAACCAGTGCAAAACGCCCGCCTTCGACGTGGCCGATAATCACATCAGCGATATCCGCATAGCTCAGACAATCGTTCACATTGTCGCTTTTCGCCGCAACGCGGTTATCCCAGGCCATTTCGATATCGAACACCAGCTTCTGCTCAATGGTCTGTTCCCAGTCGTAAACACCAATGGTGGTGATAACCGAAAGCTGCTCTATAAATACAATGTCCATTTCACCTCGCCTGCTATTTGCCCCGCCATTGCCGCCGCCAGGCCGCACCTTTATTGACTGCCTGTCAGATTTTGCGCAAAACCTGGATACCACTTTCCATCATTTATGCGTATTATCCATGGATGCAGAGAATAAAACGACATTTTCACAACGGAACAGCGTTATGAGTGCAATCGCGCCTGGGATGATTCTCCTTGCATACCTTTGTGGCTCTATTTCCAGCGCCATTCTGGTCTGCCGCATCGCCGGTCTGCCCGATCCGCGCGAGAGTGGCTCCGGTAATCCCGGAGCGACTAACGTATTACGCATTGGCGGCAAAGGTGCCGCGCTAACGGTACTGATTTTTGACGTCTTAAAAGGCATGCTGCCGGTGTGGGGCGCGTACGCGCTTGGCGTCACGCCGTTCTGGCTCGGCCTTATCGCGATTGCCGCCTGTCTGGGTCATATCTGGCCGGTTTTCTTTAAGTTTCAAGGCGGTAAAGGCGTGGCGACGGCATTTGGCGCTATCGCACCTATCGGCTGGGATTTAACGGGCGTGATGGCGGGAACCTGGCTGTTAACGGTACTACTGAGCGGCTATTCATCGCTGGGGGCGATTGTCAGCGCGTTGATCGCACCATTTTACGTCTGGTGGTTCAAACCGCAGTTCACTTTCCCGGTCGCGATGCTGTCCTGCCTGATCCTGCTACGCCATCACGACAATATTCAGCGCCTGTGGCGGCACCAGGAAGGCAAAATCTGGTCGAAGCTGAAAAAGAAAAAAGAAGAGAAGGAAAAAGCGTCATAATATCGCCCGGCGCACAGTGTGCTACCGGGCCATCACGGTTTACGCCGCAGGCAACTCCGCCAGCGGCCAGCGCGGACGCACTGTCACCCCCAGCCCTGCATCATTACCCGCTTTCAGACGCACCATTCCCGCATAGGCGATCATCGCGCCGTTATCGGTGCAAAACTCCGGGCGCGCATAGAACACTTCGCCACGACGCTTGTGCATCATTTCCGCCAGTTTCGCGCGCAGCGTACGGTTGGCGCTCACGCCACCGGCCATAACCAGACGCGTAAAACCGGTTTGATCCAGCGCACGCTTGCATTTGATCATCAGCGTATCGACTACGGCGTCTTCAAACGCACGCGCAATATCGGCGCGGGTTTGATCGTCAGAACCGTTGTTACGAATGGTGTTCGCCGCGAAAGTTTTCAGACCGGAGAAGCTAAAATCCAGCCCCGGACGATCGGTCATCGGACGCGGGAAGACAAAACGGCCTTCCGTGCCCTGAGCCGCCAGTTTTGAGAGCATCGGCCCGCCCGGGTAATCAAGCCCCAGCAGCTTAGCCGTTTTATCAAAAGCTTCCCCGGCGGCATCATCAATCGACTCACCAAGCAGCTCATAATGTCCGATGCCGGTTACGCTGATAAGCTGCGTATGCCCACCGGAAACCAGCAGCGCAACGAATGGAAACGCCGGCGGATTCTCTTCCAGCATTGGCGCCAGCAAGTGCCCTTCCATATGGTGAACCGGGATGGCGGGAACGTCCCAGGCGAAAGCGAGCGAACGGCCAACCGTCGCGCCAACCAGCAGCGCGCCGACAAGGCCAGGCCCTGCGGTGTAAGCCACTGCATCGATATCTTTCGCGGTTAATCCGGACTCTTTCAACGCGGCCTGAATCAGCGGTACGGTTTTACGCACGTGATCGCGTGAAGCCAGCTCTGGCACAACACCGCCGTAATCGGCGTGAAGTTTTACCTGACTATACAGTTGGTTGGCTAACAGCCCTTGTTGATCGTCATAGATTGCGATGCCGGTTTCATCGCAGGATGTTTCAATGCCCAGTATGCGCATGACTCTGTTTACCTCTTTGCAATAGCGCGCAGTGTAGGGCGAATGCGGGTCGAAGTAAAACTTTGCTCACTCATGCAGCGGAGTTCGTGTATACTCCTCACCCTTACAAAAGTCCCCTTTCAAAAAGGGCGGCGGTGCTTTACAAAGTAGCAGCACTTGCAGTAAAATTCCGCACCATTTTGAAATAAGCTGGCGTGAACGCCAGCGGCAAACCGAATTAATCAAAGGTGAGAGGCACATGCCGGTAATTAAAGTACGTGAAAACGAGCCGTTCGACGTAGCTCTGCGTCGCTTCAAACGTTCCTGCGAGAAAGCAGGTGTTCTGGCGGAAGTTCGTCGTCGTGAGTTCTATGAAAAACCGACTACCGAACGTAAACGCGCTAAAGCATCCGCAGTGAAACGTCACGCGAAGAAACTGGCTCGCGAAAACGCACGCCGTACTCGTCTGTACTAATCTGTCAGGGCAAGCGCCCTTTCGTTTAGACCGAGTTGTAGTTGTAAGGCCGTGCTTCCGAAAGGAATGCGCGGCTTATTTTCGTTTATAACCTGATATAACCTGCGGATTTCGGTCGCATTATGTTGGCCCGGAAAACAACGGCTATAAAAGATCAAAACGGGGCTTATGGCTGGACGAATTCCACGTGTCTTTATTAATGACCTGCTGGCGCGCACCGACATCGTCGATCTCATCGACGCGCGTGTAAAGCTGAAAAAGCAGGGCAAGAACTATCACGCGTGTTGTCCTTTCCATAACGAAAAAACGCCCTCTTTCACCGTGAACGGTGAAAAACAGTTTTACCACTGCTTTGGCTGCGGCGCGCATGGCAACGCCCTCGACTTCCTGATGAACTACGACAAGCTCGAGTTTGTCGAAAGCGTCGAAGAACTGGCGGCAATGCACAACCTTGAAGTGCCATTTGAAGCAGGCAGTGGACCCAGCCTGATAGAGCGCCATCAACGGCAAACGCTCTATCAATTAATGGATGGGCTAAACGCGTTTTATCAGCAATCGTTGACACAACCTGCAGCAGAGCCTGCACGCCAGTATCTGTCCAGACGCGGTTTGAGCAGCGAAATCATTGAGCGGTTCGCCATTGGTTACGCCCCTCCCGGCTGGGACAACGTATTAAAACGTTTTGGCGGCAACAGCGAAAACCGTAAGTCATTGATTGATGCGGGCATGCTGGTCACAAACGATCAAGGACGCAGTTACGATCGTTTCCGCGAACGGGTCATGTTTCCCATTCGTGACAAACGTGGCCGGGTGATTGGTTTTGGTGGGCGCGTTCTGGGTAACGATACGCCTAAATACCTGAACTCCCCGGAAACAGATATTTTCCATAAGGGCCGCCAGCTGTATGGCCTTTATGAAGCGCAGCAGGACAATGACGAGCCTCAGCGACTGCTAGTCGTCGAAGGCTATATGGACGTGGTGGCGCTGGCGCAATACGGCATCAACTACGCGGTGGCGTCGCTTGGAACGTCAACAACGGCGGATCATATTCAGTTACTTTTTCGCGTAACTAAAAATGTTATCTGTTGTTACGACGGTGACCGTGCCGGACGTGATGCCGCATGGCGAGCGCTGGAAACCGCGCTGCCTTATATGAGCGATGGCCGTCAGCTGCGTTTTATGTTTTTACCGGATGGCGAAGATCCGGACACGCTGGTGCGTAAAGAGGGCAAAGAGGCGTTCGAAGCGCGGATGGAGCAGGCACTGCCGCTCTCCACGTTTCTGTTCAACAGCCTGTTGCCGCAGGCGGATTTAACCACACCGGATGGTACAACGCAGCTTGCCGCATTAGCGCTGCCGTTAATCAACCAGGTGCCGGGCGAAACGCTACGCATCCAGCTGCGCCAGCTGTTGGGGAATAAAATTGGCATATTCGACGATGCGCAACTTGATCGATTAATGCCAAAACAGGTGGAAAGCGCAACGACTCGCCCCGCTCCGCAGCTAAAACGCACAACCATGCGTATACTGATAGGGTTATTGATCCAGAACCCGGAACTGGCTCCGAAGGTGCCGCCGTTAGAGGGTTTGGATCACTCAAGGCTTGCCGGGCTTGGCTTATTTACAGAACTGGTCAACACTTGTTTGTCACAGCCAGGCCTGACTACTGGCCAGTTGCTTGAGCACTATCGCGGCACAAAAGAGGCCGCAACCCTTGAAAAACTGTCGATGTGGGACGATATAGCAGATAAAGACATCGCTGAAAAAACGTTCACCGACGCGCTCAATCATATGTTTGATTCGATGCTTGAACGGCGGCAAGAAGAGTTAATAGCTCGTGACCGCACACATGGTTTAAGCAGCGAAGAACGCCGGGAACTCTGGCAATTGAACCAGGAACTGGCAAAAAAGTGAATTCAACGGCTTAAGTGCCGATAACCGATCGGGAAGATCCCGACAGCCGCGATGAGGGCCAGCGGCAAAAATATAAATACACCCTCGCGTTAAATGTTGGCGGTTTATTTCGCCGACCGACACCAACCCTCATGAATTAAGTGTGGATACCGTCTTATGGAGCAAAACCCGCAGTCACAGCTGAAGCTTCTTGTCACCCGTGGTAAGGAGCAAGGCTATCTGACCTATGCCGAGGTCAATGACCATCTGCCGGAAGATATCGTCGACTCCGATCAGATCGAAGACATCATCCAAATGATCAACGACATGGGCATCCAGGTGATGGAAGAAGCACCGGACGCCGATGATCTGTTGCTGGCCGAAAACTCCAACAACACTGACGAAGATGCGGAAGAAGCCGCCGCACAAGTGCTTTCCAGCGTTGAATCTGAAATCGGGCGCACCACTGACCCGGTGCGCATGTACATGCGCGAAATGGGCACCGTTGAGCTGCTGACCCGCGAAGGCGAAATCGACATCGCTAAACGCATCGAAGACGGCATCAACCAGGTTCAGTGCTCCGTTGCCGAATACCCGGAAGCGATCACCTATCTGCTGGAGCAGTATGATCGCGTTGAAGCTGAGCAGGCTCGCCTCTCTGATTTGATCACCGGCTTTGTCGATCCAAACGCTGAAGAAGACATGGCGCCAACCGCGACCCACGTCGGTTCTGAACTCTCCAGCGAAGAGATGGATGATGATGAAGACGAAGAAGATGAAGAAGACGACGACAGCGATGATGACAACAGCATCGATCCTGAACTGGCGCGTGAAAAATTCGCTGAGCTACGTACCCAGTACGAACTGACTCGCGACACTATCAAAGCCAAAGGACGCAGCCACGTTGCCGCGCAGGAAGAGATCCTGAAGCTGTCTGAAGTGTTCAAACAGTTCCGTCTGGTGCCAAAACAGTTCGATTACCTGGTCAACAGCATGCGTGTCATGATGGATCGCGTACGTACCCAGGAACGCATCATCATGAAACTGTGCGTTGAACAGTGCAAAATGCCGAAGAAAAACTTCATTACGCTGTTCACTGGCAACGAAACCAATGAAACCTGGTTCAACGCTGCGCTGGCCATGAACAAACCGTGGTCGGAAAAACTGCATGAAGTGGCAGAAGAAGTTCAACGCAGCCTGATGAAACTGCAACAGATTGAAGAAGAAACCGGCCTGACCATTGAGCAGGTAAAAGACATCAACCGCCGTATGTCTATCGGCGAAGCGAAAGCGCGTCGTGCGAAGAAAGAGATGGTGGAAGCGAACTTGCGTCTGGTTATTTCTATCGCCAAGAAATATACCAACCGCGGTCTGCAGTTCCTCGATCTGATTCAGGAAGGCAACATCGGTCTGATGAAAGCGGTTGATAAGTTCGAATACCGCCGTGGTTACAAATTCTCCACCTATGCAACCTGGTGGATCCGTCAGGCGATCACCCGTTCCATCGCGGATCAGGCGCGCACCATCCGTATTCCGGTGCATATGATTGAGACTATCAACAAGCTCAACCGTATCTCCCGCCAGATGCTGCAGGAAATGGGCCGTGAACCCACGCCGGAAGAGCTGGCTGAGCGTATGCTGATGCCGGAAGATAAGATCCGTAAGGTGCTGAAAATCGCGAAAGAGCCTATCTCCATGGAAACACCAATCGGTGATGATGAAGATTCGCATCTGGGTGATTTCATCGAAGATACCACCCTCGAGCTGCCGCTGGACTCTGCAACCACTGAAAGTCTGCGCGCCGCAACGCACGACGTTCTGGCTGGCCTGACCGCCCGTGAAGCGAAAGTTCTGCGTATGCGTTTCGGTATCGATATGAACACCGACCACACGCTGGAAGAAGTGGGTAAACAGTTTGACGTAACCCGCGAACGTATCCGTCAGATCGAAGCGAAGGCGCTGCGTAAACTGCGCCATCCGAGCCGTTCTGAAGTGCTGCGTAGCTTCCTCGACGATTAATTCGTCAGGCGATAAAAAAGCTCCCGCACGGGAGCTTTTTTTTGCCCGCTGGTTGCCATTACAGGCCGCGCGTCACCAGTGCTTCGTCCAGTTCACGATACGCTTCCACCAGCTTATCCAGCGTTGCGCGGTTAAGCCCGCTGGGGTTTGGCAGCACCCAAACCTGCGTCACGCCGATTGTCATATTTTGCTTGCCCCAGTTCGCACCGCGTACGCTAAACGCCTGCTCAAAGGCTTGTTTTCCTAACACCGCCAGCGCAGCAGGTTGATAATCCTCAATTTTCTTGACCAGTTCCCTGCCCCCGCTACGCAGCTCATGCAACCCGACTTCCGTGGCCTGCACCGTTGGGCGCTCAACCAGCATGGTGATACCACAGCGGGTATCCAGTAGATGCCGCTCATCTTCCGGGCGCAGTTGCTGGTCGGTAAAACCAGCCTGATGGATAACCTTCCAGAAACGATTCCCCGGATGGGCAAAATGGAAACCAGTATGGGCAGAAGATTTACCCGGATTGATGCCACAAAACACCACCCGCAGCCCCGGCGCCAGAATATCGTGGATCATGCTTAACTCCCGAACAAAAGCGATAAACTCCAGTATAAGAGATTGAAAATGCGTTGTTTATAAAAACATCAGCCAGGTGATTCCTGCTGGATTGCAGGGGTAAGTTACTTTATAATTCCCCGCCACGGCCCCTTAGCTCAGTGGTTAGAGCAGGCGACTCATAATCGCTTGGTCGTTGGTTCAAACCCAACAGGGGCCACCAAATTTTAGCTTTAAAATCATATGATTAAGCCGCTTCCTTGAAGTGGCTTTTTTGTTTCTGCCTACTTGCGAGTCGCAAAAAAGCGGCTGATTTTAAATAGATGCCTAAAACTTCTGCCAAAAAAGCATAGGGTAATCATACTAATGGGTTCTCTCATGCGGCTGTTTATTCTGCGGAGTGCGTTACAAGGTTTTCTCGCCGAATTTTATCCTTTGGTAAAAAAGTGACTGCACCTCATCCTGTCAGCAACGTATGATTCGTGTTCATCAGGCATCACACGCGGCAAACAACGGGGATAATTATGATGTTGTGGAATAAACGTACTCTTTTCGCTTTAGCCGTGTTGTCGTTCGCCAGAATTGCGCAGGCAGAAAGCATTCAGTGCCCGCAATTCCCCTCCCTGACGATGAAACAACATGCCCTGACGGATGCCAGCTTGTTTGTCGGGCCGCCAAAAGAGCAGGTCGAACTCATGCCGGATACTGATAAAGACACAGCCTGGACCCTGGCAGATTATCAGGACGAAGCAAGGCAGCATAAGACTTCGCTCTACGTTGTTTGCCGGTATAAAAATACGCTGCAAACTGTCGAATTGGTGGTTCCGGCAACGGCGCAAAAATGCTCGGCCTCATATGACCAGCACAATAATCTGATCGCCCATTGCCAATAATCCCGCCACAGTAAGCGAGGAATGAAATAGTGGCGTTCGAAATGAGCTAAGCGCTGATTTCTCTGAATAATTGCCCCCGCGCACCACAGCATATCGGTGTGACTCATTGCCCCGAATAACCTCATCAACACGTTCTTTATCTCTTCGGCATGCTGCTTCTGGGTTTCAAGAAAGTTAATCCTTCAGCCGTTTCTTAACCAGTGGAAATGCGCGGAATTTACCGTACCGATGCAAAAAGAAAAAAGAAGTAAAAAGCCTGTCAAATTATCAACCTGCCGATTTGATATTTATTCACCCACCTCCTAATCTTCCTTCATCAGACCAATGAGCAATGCATTGGGCCATGCTACCGCAGAGGCGACAACCGCTGCACAGAGTGGGAGAATTTGCCGTGAGTTTCCAGCCCAGATATGCCAGCAGTGAATCTCCTGATCCGGTCGAAGCCGTTGCCCAGTTTGCCGCCCAAATCGGTCATGACGATGTTGAAACCATCCTTTTCTTTTGCTCTCCGGATTACGATCTGGAGGTGTTAGGCCGCGAAATAAAAAACACCTTCTCCTGCCCCTGCATTGGCTGTACCTCTTCCGGTCATATTGGCACTGAAGGCTTTCAGCATTCGGGGCTATTGGGTCTTGGGCTGAGCAGTGGTTTTCACGCCCGCGCGTTTATCATTCATCCTCTGCTTGAATACACCTCGGTCATTACGGATATCGCGGAAACCATTCGCCGCGACACTGAAGAGAGACCAACCCTGCATCGTTTTGGTCTGCTGCTGGTGGATGGTCTGTCGATGGCCGAAGAGCGACTGGTGGCCAATCTTTATCAACAGATTGGTAATGTGCCCCTCATTGGCGGCTCTGCCGGTGACGATTTGCGTTTCGAAAAAAGCTTTATTTATGATGCCGATGGACATTTTATCTCTGACGCTGCCGTATTCGCGGTTATCGAAACCAGTTCACCGGTCGCCACGTTTAAGATCCAGCATTTTGTACCCAGCGATGTCGAGCTGGTTATCACCGAGGCGGACGCGGAAAAACGGCTCATTATGGAGATCAACGGTGAACCCGCCGCGCAGATCTATGCCGAATCCCTTGGTCTTACCGTCGATGAATTGACACCAACTGTCTTTTCCCGCAACCCGCTGGTGCTCTCTTTCGGGGATGAGCCCTACGTTCGCTCCATTCAGAAAATGAACGACGATCTCTCGCTTACCTGTTATTGCGCTATCGAAGAGGGGCTGATCGTCTCGATCGGCAAAGCGGAGGATCCGATCCAGACGTTTAGCCAGGCGTTTGAAAAAGTGCACGAGACGATCCCAAACCCTGCCGTCATCATCGGCTGCGATTGTATCCTGCGCCGTCTCCAGTTCGAAAAAGAGGGGCTGGAACAGCAGATCGGCGAAATCATGGTGCAGAACCGGGTAGTGGGTTTTTCAACCTACGGTGAGCAGTACAACGGGTTGCATGTCAACCAGACATTTACCGGTGTCGCCATTGGAGGGTAAATATCATGTCGCTCTATTCCGAAGCCTCTACCCCGCCTCTCTCCCCTGCTGACTACGAGCGCAAACTCGCTGCCCGGGATAAAACCATTGATGTGCTTAAACGCCGCATCGCCCAGGAAGCCCGGCACAGTCACGCCACACCGTTTGCCATTCTCGAACAAAATGTCGGGCTGGAGAAAGTGGTCGCGCGTAAGACAAGGGAATTAGAAAACGAACGGCATGAGCTGGAAAAGGCGCTGGCCGAGCTGCGTCTGGCGCAGACCCAGCTACTTCAGGCGCAAAAAATGGAGTCTATCGGTCAGCTTGCCGCCGGTATCGCCCACGAAATCAACACCCCGACACAATATGTTGCCGATAATGTTGGCTTCATCAAAGGTGCCACGGACTCGCTGCTAAAACTGCTGAATGCCGCCCTCGCGCTCGCTGACGTTGCGCGAGAAAAAATGGTCGATGATCCGGTAATGACAGAGTTCGATACGACGCTCAAACGCACAAAAATTGATTTTCTGCGTCGGCAAATTCCAGGCGCGCTGGACGAGTCTCTGGAAGGGCTTGAGCATATTGCGCGGATTGTCGCCGCCATGAAGGAATTTTCCCACCCTTCGAAGAATGTGAAAGAGCGGATAGATGTGCGCGATGTAATTAATACCACGGTCACGGTGGCCCGCAACGAATGGAAATATGTGGCGGAACTCGAAACTAACATCGCCGAAAACTTACCGCAGCTTCCTTGCCTGCGAGACATGGTCGGCCAGGCCATTCTCAACCTGGTGGTCAATGCCGCCCACGCCATTGCGGATACCCTGCAGGAAGGAGTGAAAGAGAAAGGCCGCATCGTTATCTCGGCATTACAGAACGGCGACTATTTAGAAATCCGCGTCGAGGATGATGGCAGTGGCATACCTGCCGCCATTCGCGAGCGCATTTTCGATCCTTTCTTCACCACCAAAGCGGTGGGTAAAGGGACAGGACAAGGCTTAGCGATCGTCTATTCCACCGTGGTGGACAAACATAATGGAAAGATTCGCTGCGAGTCAGCAGAAGGCGTGGGCTCCACGTTTATCCTGCAATTCCCGCTCAACTGCCGCAACGAGGATGAGCCTGCATGCAAGTGATGTTCGTTGATGATGAAAGCCGGGTGCTTTCAGGCATTGAGCGCGCCATCATGTTGCAAGATACCGAATGGGAGTGCCGCTTTGCCACCAGCGGCCCTGAAGCGCTGACCATGCTGGAAGAGACGCCAGCGGATGTCGTGGTCTCCGATATGCGCATGCCCTTTATGGATGGCGCAGAGTTACTGGCGCAGGTGCGCAACCGCTGGCCGGGTACGATACGGATCATTTTATCCGGCTACTCAGAGCCAGGCGCCACCCAGCGAATGCTGGAAGTCGCACATCGATTTGTCTCGAAACCCTGCGACAGCGCGACGTTAATAGCGATAATTGAAAGCGCGCTTTCTCTGCGCACGCTGTTCAACGATCCGGCAGTGCTCGACGTGGTTGGTCGGATCAACCAATTACCCGCCGCACCGAAGGTGTTTACTGCAGTTCAGCATCTTCTCAATAACCCCGAGAGCGATATCCGACAGATTGCCGAATTGCTGGGCAGCGACCCGGCGCTGAGCGCCAAAATCATGCAGCTTGCGAACTCAGCCTGGTTCAACAGAGGTTCGTCGATCCACGATATCGGTAGCGCTATTACGCTTCTCGGCATGGATCAGGTGAAATTGCTGGTGCTGGCGTCTCACTGTTTTACCGATGCGAAAAGGGATCCTTTGATCAACGAGTTACGCCGGGTCTCTCTTCTTGCCTCCTCACTCGCCGCCCGGATGACGGGCCATCAGGGGCTGGAGGCCACCGCCGCACTGCTCGCGAATATTGCGAAGCTGATCCCCGAAATGAGCGAGATCGGTAGCGAAATAACCACATGTAATGCTATTCCCATGCATTCAGCGGTGAGCGCTTACCTGCTGGCGGTATGGGGATTACCGCTGGATATCGTCGAAATAGTGGCAGGGCAGGCTCAGCCCTCACGTTTCGCACATGATGCATTCGGTGCGCTTGGTGTGGTGCATGTCGCTGTGGCACTGGCCAACAACAGCACAACCGATCGCGATTACCTTGAAAAAGCAGGCGTGCTTGACCAGCTCCCCTTATGGCAACAAATGCTCGCTAACCTACAGGACACTCTTCATGACTGATACCGCCTTACCCAGGGTGCTGTGCGTAGATGATGAACCTAACGTGCTCGCCGCGATGGAACGAAACCTGTTTGGTGAATTTGATGTGGTAGTAGCTCCGGGTGGAGAAGCCGCTCTGGACGCGGTTCGTTGGGGAGAACGCTTTGCGGTGATCATGTCCGATATGCGCATGCCCGGCATGGATGGCGCCACTTTTCTGGCAAAAGCGCGGGAACTCTCGCCCGACAGTGTGCGGATCCTGCTTACCGGCCAGGCTGATGTGGAGTCCTCTATCGCCGCCATTAATAAAGGCGCCATTTTCCGCTATCTCTGCAAACCGTGTCCGAAAGAAGAGCTGGTCGCGGCGCTTAACGACGCCGTGCGCCAGTATCGTCTCGTCTGCGCAGAAAAAGAGCTGCTGGCAACCACCCTCACCGCCTCGGTCAAAACGCTGACGGAAGTGCTTGCCATGGTCGCACCGTGGGCCTTTCAGCGGGCGGCGTTCGCCCAATCTTGTGTTCGCCACGCGCTGCCGAAGCTGGAGTGGCCAGACGAATGGATCTACACCATTGCTGCGTCATTAAGCCAAATTGGGTGTGTTGGTATCCCCGCCGATATCGTTCAGGCCGATGCCGCTCAGCGCAAACTCTCCGAGGAGGAGAAAAAACTGCTGCTGGGGCATCCCGACGTCGCGGGAAAGCTGGTGGAAAATATTCCCCGTCTTGAACTGGTCGCCGGGATCATTCGCCACCAGGCAAAAGAACCGGCGCCGAATGTGCCGCTTGAGGTTTTACGCGGTGCCCATCTGCTGCGCGCAGCCCTTGAGCTGGAGCGGCATGCGGCGCGGGGATGGAGCCTGGAACGGCCATGGGAAATTCTGCGGGCGGCTCACCCACCGTTACCCGAATACATCATTAAATCCCTGTCGGATTTCCGCTCAAATGTCACCGGCGTACGCTCTGCGCGTATTCGCGAACTGATGCCGGGTTGGGTAGTAGACGAAGATATTCGCACCACCAATGGCTTGATGGTGCTGACCAAAGGACACGAGTTGACCGATACCGCGATCTCGGCGTTACAACGCTTGCTCGCTGCCAACGCCATTGAGGAGCCCATCCGGGTTCGCGGGCTACCAGACAGCACCGCATCGGCATAATCATTACGTGATCGGGTGGGTAATCGCGTCGCTATGCTGCAAATAGATAAACCGTTGCAAGCGGGGCACCCCCCCGCCATAAAGCAACTTTTCGCTCGTTTCGCGGCAAAAAGACGCCATAAACGCAATTTTCACAGAAAGACTAACGCATTGAAATATGTCCCATGTAATATGGCTCCGGGCTATTGCGAGATTTGCATCCATGGTCCAGATTTGATGAATTAACAACTCCCTTTAACACACTCAACGCGCTTTGACGAAACGCCATGAACAAACCTATAAAACGGCTTGAAATCATCAAATACGCCATTGAACTGGAGGATGACGGTATCATCCTCAGCCAGCTTCCTTTACTTAAAAATGAAGTTACGGACCCGGAGTTAGCGTTTATCGTTCACGCGCTTGAAGAGAAAAATTACAGCGAAGCGATGCGCGCCATCACCGTCTGGCTGCAAAACCAGCGCTCAGTGGTCAGCTGGCAGGATCCGCAAGTGGCCGCCAGCAAACTGGAGCTGAAAGCGCTGGAAGAGCAAATGCGCGAACTCATTGATAAACGCAATGCGCGTATCCAGTTGCTGGACGAATTCAACGATCTCTACTTAACCCGCCTTGGGCCGCTGATGTCGCAGATCCTGCGACTGCGTAAAACGCTGGCCGAAGCCGCAGTGCGCCGCCAGGAGGCGGAAGCGCGCCGTCGCGAGGCGGATTATCTGCGCTGCCAGAAATATCTGTCGCAAGCTGTGGAAGTCTTAGTGACCTTGACGCAACGCTGGCAGAGCATGCCACCGCACTCATTACAGGCGGCGGAAGCACGCAAGCATCTGCAACAACAAAGCGAGCTGATTGCCTCGCTGCTCGCCGAAGCGCAGGAGCTGGAGCGCGGCCTTACGCGGGAAGAAGAGCCCACACGCCAGGCGCGTGACGAAGCGCGGCAGGAGTATGAAAGCTACCAGGAGCAGCAGCACGATGCGGAAAAACGCTTTAGCTTCGAGCAGAAGATGAGCGAAGACGAGCGTCATGAGCTGAAACGCCTGTGGCGCCAGGCCAGTAAACTCTGTCATCCGGACCTGGTGGATAACGAACTGAAAAACGACGCTCACAGCATGATGGTGCAGCTTAACCAGGCGCGCCAGCGCGGTGATCTTAGCGCCATTCGCTCGATTTTGACCCGTCTGCAAAAAGGGCTGGAGCCATTAATGGCAAGCGATCGCCTCAACGATCTGCAGCGCCTGCGCCAGCGCATTGTTGAAGTCAAACAGCATATTGCCAGCCTGATTGAAGAGCTGGCGACGCTGGAAAAAGAGGAGTCCTGGCAGTTGGTCTCGACGCTTGGCGACAGGGAAACCTACTTCCGCCAGCAGGAGAAAGCGCTGGCCGAGATCCGCCAGACGCTGGAACAGCAGGTCAGCGAAGCCGAGTACGACGAAGTGGCCTGAACGCAACGAGCCCGGTAATCGCACCGGGCTTTGCGTTTATTTCTTGTGCCAGTAGGCTTGCGCGCGCACCAGTTGTTGATCGATGTCGGCAGATTCAAAGCGATCCATCAGCGATTTCACTACCTCCCCTTCCCCGGTCAGCCAGATAAAATAGTCGTTTTCCGGCACGCTTATCGCCGCCAGTTTGTCGGCAACTGCCTGCGAGTTATGCCCCTGCACCCACTGAATATCAAAGCCGTTTACATCCGCGAAATAATCTTGATAAGCAACATCCGCAATGCTCACCACCGCTGTGACCTGCGGGCGTACAGCAAGCTGGCTGAGCGCTTCAAGGCGGCGGCGCAGCGCCGGCATACCGGATTCATCGCACACATATAACTGCCAGGCGTAATCTTCCGGCACCACCAGCGAACCGCGCGGCCCGCCGATAGTCAATTTATCGCCAACCTGCGCCTGCATCGCCCAGCTACTCGCTACGCCGCCGTCGTGAATGTAGAAATCCAGCGTCAGCTCGTGGCGGCTGGCATCGTACAGCGGCGTATAGTCGCGGGAAGCCGGGCGCGGGCCATCGCCCCAGACGATACCTTCATCAGTTACCACCGGCGGTACAAAGTGCGTACCCGGCTGCGGGAAGAAGACTTTACTGTGATCGTCAAAACCGCGGGAGGTGAAGCCATCCAGTTGCTCGCCGCCGAGCACAATGCGCTGGAAGCCCGAACCTGCGCGTTCGACGCGCAAAACAGTTAACTCGCGAAAGCGCAGCTTATTGCGCACGCGCTGGGGATAGCGTTGAGGGTTGGTTGTCATAATCGGCCTTCGTGAACGTGAATACGATATATCTAAATGTTGTGCAAATGATAATGATTGTTGATTGGGAAGAAGGCAAGATCTTTTTATGATATAGCCACGCGAAAGCGCATCGGTTGCCAAACCAGAAATAAAAGTCATTAAAAATCATCAAATTAAAGAAAAAACACCGTCAGTATTGTTTAAGCGGGCTATTTTAGATATAAATTAGATATATCAAATTAAAAGAGTAAGCAGCTATGCGTCATCATCACGGCAATACCGACAGGGAGCACCACCACGGACACAGCGGCCGACGCCAGCGCTTTTTCGGTCACGGCGAATTACGTCTGGTGATCCTGCATTTGCTCAGCCAAAACGCCAGCCACGGCTATGAGCTGATCAAAGCCATTGAAGCGCTGACGCAGGGCAACTACACACCCAGCCCTGGTGTGATTTATCCCACTCTGGATGCTCTGCAAGCGCAGCAGTTAATTACCGTTAGCGATGAAGAAAACGGACGCAGAATGATCGCCATCACGCAGCAGGGCACGCAGTGGCTGGTGGAAAATGCGCCATCGCTGGCACAGATTGAAGAGCGGATTAAAGCACGCAACGTTGGCTATCAACTGCGCAAAAACCCACAGATGAAACGGGCGCTGGAGAACTTTAAAGCGGTGCTGGATTTACGGGTGAATCAGGGGGAAGTCAGCGCCACGCAGCTTAAACAGATAATTGGCATTATCGACCGCGCAGCGCTGGAGATTTCACAACTCGATTAAACTGCCTGTCGCGCGTCGCGCAGGCGGAACACCTGCACCAGCTCGCGCAGATGCAACGCCTGATCGTTCAGCGCCGCTGCTGCAGCCACCGACTCTTCCACCAGGCTGGAGTTCTGCTGGGTGGTGGAGTCAATCAGGCCAATCGCGCTGTTAATCTGCGAAATACCATCGGTCTGCTCGCGGCTCGCCTGACCAATTTCGCGCAGGATAACATCCATCTCTTCCACATTACTGACCATACCGTTAATCAGCGCACTGGCTTTTTCGACCAGCGCCATGCCTTCACGGGTCTGGCTGGTAGAGCTTTCAATCAGATGGCGAATATCGTTGGCAGAGGAAGCGCTCTTCTGGGCTAACTGGCGAACTTCACCCGCCACAACCGCAAAACCACGCCCGTGTTCACCGGCGCGTGCCGCTTCGACCGCCGCGTTCAGCGCCAGAATGTTTGTCTGGAAGGCAATTGCGTCAATCAGGTTGATGATGTCCGACATACGGTTGGAGGTGTCGTTAATCACGCGCATCTTCTCGGTAACCTGCTTCATCATCTCGCCGTTGTTCTTCACGACTGTCGCCGCATCGGCAGAAAGGTGGGTCGCTTCGGAGGTGTGATCGGCAGTGTTTTTTACCGTCGCGGTGATCTGCTCCATGGACGCCGCCGTCTGCTCGACGGAGCTGGCCTGCTCTTCGGTACGCGCCGCCAGATCCTGGTTACCGGCCACAATCTGCGCCGCCGCGCTGGAAATACTCTCAGAGCCGTTTTGTACCTGATGGACAATCTCAACAAGACGGTTTTTCATCTCCATCAGCGCACGCAGTAGCACGCCGGTTTCATCGCGGTGGCGGGAATCGATAGTACGCGTCAAATCGCCATCGGCAATCGCTTCGGCAAAGGCAACCGCTTCACTCAGCGGGCGCGTGATCATCCGTACGATATACCAGCCAATCAGGCTGCCCATGCCGATGCTCACAATAGCCAGCAGAATCAGCATCAGGCGGTTAGAACTGAAATCGTTCTGCACCTGATCGCCCGCCGCGCGCATTTGCCCATCCTGAATGGCGATCAGCGCCAACACCCGCTCTTTGTAAGCATTCTGGATGTTAATGGTTTTGGTCATCATCTCCTGAATCGCACCCGCGCGGTCGTTTTTTTTAACGGCATCGAGAATGCGGAAACGAGAGTCGAGGTACTGTTGGCGCACGGTGCGGATGTCGGCGAGGATTTTCTGCGATTTATCATCACGCAGATTTTTAGATAAATCCTCCAGCAGAGCGGTAATGTGGGAGCTTATCTCAGCAAGCTGCTTTTGCGACTCACCGGTCCATTTGCCGTCGCTATCCAGCAGCATCAGTTGCTGTGTGCTGACAAAGGTCTGGAAATTATCAATAAGCTGATTCGCTTTTACCGTGGTTGGGTAATCCTCGTGCACGATCTCTTGCATTCCGTTATTCGCGCGGTTCAGGCTGAAGAGAGACAGACAGGAACTCACTACCATTAACGCAATAAAAAAGCCGAACGCCAGAAATAATTTCGTGCCGATTTTTACATCATGTAAAAACATATATTCTCCATGGGTTTGATTATTTTATTGACGAAAGTTCCGCGCCCTCACCCTAATGGCGCGCTTAAGTCCCTGGCGCAAATTAAAAGAATGCAGCCACTAGCCGTTATCGGTAACGTTAGCGCTAACTTTATGAGTTTGATCGTTTTTTTAATTACTTAATGAATCTTCTGATAGCCAGCAACGATTAATTGTTATTTATCGATCGTTATATGTGCGAAAAAATAGATTTGCGCAACGCATATTAATATCGCTACATTGAATTTAACGCGTCATTAAATAAGCACCAGGGTAAAATATTTATACTTCACAATGCGAACTGTGCTTAATATAAAATTAACAAAATATATATATCGCACTTACATGAAATGGCAGAAATCAAGCGCTTACAAATAAAAAACCACCAGCACGGAGCCAGTGGTTTTTAAGAGAAAGGTCAGCTATTAGTGCAATACGGCAACCGCATCCTGCAGGCGGTCTGCGCGATGTTTAACCATTGCCGAAACCGCCGCGCTCTCCTCGACCAAACCGGCGTTTTTCTGCGTGATGGCATCCAGTTCCGCCACCGCACGCGTCAGTTCGGAGAGCCCCGTCGCCTGCTCCGATGTCGACTGGCTAATCTGACCTATCAGCGCAGTCACGTTTTGTACCTGATTAACAATATCTTCCATCGTGCGGCCTGCGGCATGCACCTGGTCATAACCAGACTGCACTTTACTGGCACTGGCGTCGATCAGCTTACGAATATCATTCGCCGCGCTGGCGCTGCGGCTCGCCAGGTGGCGAACTTCACCCGCCACAACCGCAAACCCTTTGCCCTGCTCGCCGGCCCTGGCCGCTTCTACCGCGGCATTCAGCGCCAGGATATTGGTCTGGAAAGCGATGTCATTAATCAGCTTGGTAATAGAGCCGATACGCCCGGTGCTATCGGCAATCTCGTCCATGGTTTTCACCACCGTCTCCATCGCCTTACCGCCGTGCGTGGCGGCGTTACTGGCGGAGCTGGAGAGCTCGTCTGCCGCCGATGCTGTTTGCGAGTTGTTTTGTACCGATGCCGCCATCTGGCTCATGGTGGCAACCGTCTGCTGCACATTCACCACCGTCTGGCGCGTGCGTTCATTAAGATCTTCATTACCTTTCGCCAGCGTTTCACTGCCGCTACGCACACTGTGAACCTGGGTTGAAACGTCATTGATCAACCAACGGCACATCAGCCCCAGTTGCCCGATCGCCCGCAATGTCAGCCCCAGTTCATCGCTGCGATTCAACGGTTGCACGCTATTGCGTTCCCCGGTGGCCACACTCAGCGCCTGACGCGCCACGTTTTCCGCCGGGCGAACGATTTGCCACTCAAATGCCAGGCAGCCCAGCAACATCGCCAGCGTGCTCACCGCCAGCGCCAGGCCGCCTGCGCCGGTGAACCATAAGCCAGCAAATTGCGCAGCCCACAACAACGTCATGACGCTACGCGCACGCCAGCGGAGCGGCATGCCTGCCAGTTTTCCCCACCAGTGCTTGCTAATGACCAGGCCTTTATAGACGCGTTTATTACAGCGCCCTTCGTTTAACGCTTTGTACAGCGGTTCAACGGCGGCGATCTCTTCATCTTTCGCCTCGGTGCGAATCGACATGTAGCCGGTCACTTTGCCGTTGCGCACCATGGGAACAGCATTAGCTCGCACCCAGTAATGGTCGCCATTTTTACGCCGGTTTTTGACGATGCCGCTCCACGGCTCGCCCTGTTTCAGGGTGTACCACATATCAGCAAAAGCCGCTTTGGGCATATCCGGATGGCGAACAAGATTGTGGGGCTGGCCAAGCAGCTCATTATGGGTATAACCACTGGCATGGATAAACGCGTCGTTGGCGTGGGTGATGTAACTTTGCTGGTCAGTTGTCGACATCAGCGTGGTGTCATCCTCCAGCATAAAGCGCTGTTGGCTGACATAAGGAGGAGAAGACATGATTGCGTCCTATGCAGGTTATATTGCTGTTAAAAATTACTGCGAATGTTATTTCGGCGATAATGGGTTTATCTTTAGTTGTTAAATTTGATTTAGATCGCAATTTGCAATAAAACCCTGTTTTTCGTGGGTCCGTTAACTCTATGATTTTAATAATTTCGCTATGTTATCACTGAGTTTTCGTAACACAAACGCCCTATAATCGCGCATTTATTGCACCAAATGGGCGCAATGCGCTCAGCACCACTCCTGAAGAGAACAATTTTTAATCACAAAAGATACAAATTATTAACGTAACGGCATGATTAAATTTTGCGCACCTTCATTTTTCCCTGGCATTTATCCCGATTTATGCTCCCTGCACCGAAGTGGCGTAATCCCTGCAATACTTAAATCGGTATCATGTGATACGCGAGCCCCCGGAGCCCATTTTGAACAGGTTACCTTCCAGCGCATCGGCATTAGCGTGCAGCGCTCACGCACTGAATCTCATTGAAAAGCGAACGCTTGACCATGAGGAGATGAAAGCATTAAACCGAGAGGTGGTGGATTACTTTAAAGAGCATGTCAATCCGGGGTTTCTGGAGTATCGAAAATCTGTTACCGCCGGCGGGGATTACGGAGCCGTAGAGTGGCAAGCTGGCAGTTTGAACACGCTTGTCGACACCCAGGGGCAGGAGTTTTTAGATTGCCTGGGTGGATTTGGAATTTTCAATGTGGGGCACCGTAATCCAGTTGTGGTTTCCGCCGTACAGAATCAACTCGCGAAACAACCTCTGCATAGCCAGGAATTGCTCGATCCGTTACGCGCCATGCTGGCGAAAACACTGGCGGCACTGACGCCTGGCAAACTGAAATACAGCTTCTTTAGCAACAGCGGCACGGAGTCCGTCGAAGCGGCGTTAAAACTGGCGAAAGCCTACCAGTCACCGCGCGGTAAATACACCTTTGTCGCCACCAGCGGTGCGTTCCACGGTAAATCGCTGGGCGCATTGTCGGCAACGGCAAAATCGACCTTCCGCAAACCCTTTATGCCCCTGTTACCAGGCTTTCGTCATGTGCCGTTTGGCGATATAGACGCGATGCGTACGCTGCTTAGCGAATGCCGGAAAACCGGTGATGATGTCGCCGCCGTGATCCTGGAACCGATCCAGGGTGAAGGTGGCGTGATCTTACCGCCAGTCGGTTATCTGCCAGCGGTACGCAAGCTGTGCGATGAGTTTGGCGCGCTGCTGATTTTTGACGAAGTGCAGACCGGCATGGGTCGTACGGGCAAAATGTTCGCCTGCGAACACGAAAACGTGCAGCCAGACATCTTGTGCCTGGCGAAAGCGCTGGGCGGCGGCGTGATGCCGATTGGCGCGACTGTCGCCACCGAAGAGGTGTTCTCGGTGCTGTTTGATAACCCATTCCTGCATACCACCACCTTTGGCGGTAACCCGCTGGCCTGTGCGGCAGCGCTGGCGACCATCAATGTGCTGCTGGAAGAGAACCTGCCCGCTCAGGCGGAGCAGAAAGGCGACATGTTGCTGGACGGTTTCCGCGCGCTGGTGCGTCAATATCCGGATCTGGTGCAGGATGCGCGTGGTCGCGGGATGCTGATGGCGATTGAGTTTGTCGATAACGAAACGGGCTACAACTTTGCCAGTGAGATGTTCCGCCAGCGTGTGCTGGTTGCCGGAACGCTGAATAATGCGAAAACCATTCGTATCGAACCGCCGCTGACGCTGACCATTGAGCAGTGTGAGGAAGTACTGAAAGCGGCAGCCAACGCACTGGCAGCACTGCGGGTTACCGAAGAGCTGGCGTAAATGTCTGGATAAAACCCTCTCCCCGCGGGAGAGGGTTTTTTATTGCCCATGGAAAATTAGTGGTCATCAGCCGTTCAGGTTTTCTGCCCTGGTACCTTGAGATTTCAATCTCACGCAGAAACGGCTTTTGCAGGTGCGGTATGCGCCTCCTGGCGCAATCAATGCACCATGAAAGCGGATGTTTACTGCGGCAGCAAACCAATAAAGCTGCGTTTTTTGCGCGGCTCCGACATCAGTTCTTCCAGTTTCTCCACGCACGCCAGGTAATGCGGTGTCTCCTTGTGTGCCTGGACAGCGGCGTCATCCTGATACGCTTCATAAATAAAAAAGCGGGTTTTCACTTTCGGATCCTGTAATACATCAAAACGCAGATTCCCCGGCTCGCGGATAGCGCCTTCGTGATTGGCGCGAAAGACCTGTAAAAACTCATCTACCCTGTCCGGTTTGATATTGATTTCCACCAGCGTCACATTCATGGTTGCTCTCCTTGTTTTTCCTCCAGCCAGAACTGGTACGCCTCACGGGCGTGCATGTGCTCGTGTACCACTTTTTTCACCGCCTTGAGCATGGCGAGCGGCGCGCTGGACTGGAAAATGTTGCGCCCCATATCCACGCCTGACGCACCCTGATCGATAGCGCGGAAACACATCTCCAGCGCCTCCTGCTCGGGTAACTTTTTCCCGCCAGCAATCACGATCGGCACCGGGCAACTGGCAGTGACCTTTTCGAACCCCTCTTCCACAAAGTAGGTTTTCACAAACTGCGCGCCCATTTCGGCGGCGATACGGCTGGCCAGCGAAAAATAACGCGCATCGCGCGTCATCTCTTTACCTACGCCGGTCACCGCCATCGTCGGCACACCGTAGCGGTTGCCCGCATCCACCAGCTTGATGATGTTATTAATCGACTGGTGCTCATATTCGCTGCCGATGTAGATTTGCGCCGCCACCGCACAGACGTTGAGCCGCAGCGCATCTTCCATCGCCACCGCCACGCATTCGTTAGAGAGTTCGGCAAGGATTGAATTGCCGCCAGAGGCGCGCAACACCACCGGTTTATTGGTGGCGGGCGGCACCACACTGCGCAAAATGCCACGCGTACACATCAGCACATCGGTTTGCGCGAACAGCGGCGCAATCGATAGATCAATACGCTCAAGCCCGGTCGTCGGTCCCTGAAAATAGCCGTGATCGAAGGCCAGCATCACCGTGCGGTTACTCTGTGGGTTAAAGATCCTTGCCAGCCGCGATTGCATGCCCCAGTCCAGCGCACCGCAGCCCTTCAGGGTGAAAGGCACATTTTGCTGCGCGGTGCCCAGTCCAAAGTCTTTGCCATCTTTGATGTCATCTACATCCGCCATCCTGCCTCCCGCAAAAAGCTGTGATAGAACAAGTGATTTTGTGACTGAAGAATGTTCAAAAGCGTAGGCGCTGAACTATATTTACGACCGTACGAGGATCACAGTTTTATCTATGATGCTTGCGAGGGGGCAAAACCCATGAGTTACCTTTTAGCGTTAGATGCAGGAACTGGCAGCATTCGGGCAGTGATCTTCGACTTAAGCGGGCGGCAAATTGCCGTCGGTCAGGCCGAGTGGAAACACCTCAGCGTGGAAAACGTCCCCGGCTCAATGGAATTTGACCTCAACACCAACTGGCAACTGGCCTGCCAGTGCATCCGCCAGGCGCTGAAAACCGCCGGTCTTAGCGGCGCGGATATCCAGTCAGTCGCCTGCTGCTCCATGCGCGAAGGCATTGTGCTGTATAACAACAATGGCGACGCCATCTGGGCGTGCGCCAACGTGGATTCCCGCGCCAGCCATGAAGTTGCCGAGTTAAAAGAGATCCATGACTGGCAGTTTGAAGCCGAAGTCTACAGCGTTTCCGGGCAGACACTGGCGCTCAGCGCCATGCCGCGTCTGCTGTGGCTGGCGCACCATCGCCCCGACATTTACCGCGACACCGCCACCATCACCATGATCAGCGACTGGCTGGCCTCGCGCCTCTCCGGCTGGTTAGCGGTGGATCCTTCCAATGCCGGCACCACCGGTATGCTCGATCTTTTCACGCGTGACTGGCGACCCGATTTGCTGGATATGGCCGGGTTACGCCCGGATCTGTTATCACCGGTGAAAGAGACCGGCAGCTTGTTGGGCGAAGTGACTCACCAGGCGGCGCAAGAGTGCAGTCTGCGCGAAGGCACGCCGGTAGTGATGGGCGGCGGTGATGTACAGCTCGGCAGCCTTGGCCTTGGCGTGGTGCGCGCCGGGCAAACCGCCGTACTCGGCGGCACGTTCTGGCAGCAAGTGGTGAACCTGCCGCAAGTGCGCACCGACCCGGAAATGAATATCCGCGTCAATCCGCATGTCATTCCTGGCATGGTACAAGCTGAGTCGATAAGCTTTTTCACCGGCCTGACCATGCGCTGGTTCCGCGACGCGTTTTGCGCCGAAGAAAAATTGATTGCCGAGCGGATGGGCATTGACGCCTACACCTTACTGGAAGAGATGGCAGGCCGGGTTCCAGCCGGTTCATGGGGCGTGATGCCCATTTTCTCCGATGCCATGCATTTTAAGCAGTGGTATCACGCCGCACCGTCGTTTATTAACCTCTCCATCGACCCGGAAAAATGCAACAAAGCCACGCTGTTCCGCGCACTGGAAGAGAACGCGGCCATCGTTTCCGCCTGCAATCTGGCGCAGATTTCACGCTTTTCCGGCGTACAGTTCGAGAGCCTGGTCTTCGCGGGTGGGGGGGCGAAAGGCGCGCTGTGGAGCCAGATTTTAAGCGATGTCACGGGCCTGCCAGTACGCGTACCGGAAGTGAAAGAGGCCACCGCGCTGGGCTGCGCTATCGCCGCGGGTGTGGGAGCCGGGTTGTATGACGATATGGCGGCCACTGGCGAACGGCTGGTGCGCTGGAGCCGGGAATTTACGCCAAACCCGGAACACCGCGAACTGTACGACACCATGATGCTGAAGTGGCAGAAAATCTACGCGGAGCAGCTAGGCCTCGTCGACAGCGGTTTAACCACATCGTTGTGGCAGGCACCCGGCCTGACAACCGGCGCCTGACGCGTGTTTCCCTCTCCCGTTGCGGGAGAGGGATATTTGAATCCCATCACAATCATTCGCTCCGCCTTTTCCCTTTTCTGCCGCGACGGCTAAAGTAGAACTCATCCGACCACATAACAATAATTTTACACTGGAAGAGAGCATGAGCCATTACCCGTCGCTGTTCACCCCACTCGATCTGGGCTTTACCACGCTAAAAAACCGTGTGCTGATGGGTTCGATGCACACCGGGCTGGAGGAGCGCCCGGACGGTGCAAAGCGGCTGGCGGCATTTTATGCCGAACGCGCCCGTCACGGTGTCGGGCTGATTGTCACTGGCGGCGTTGCGCCTGCGCTTTCCGGCGTCACCATGGAAGGCGGCGCGGTGCTGCACGATGCCAGCCAGCTTCCCCATCACCGGCAAATCACTGAAGCGGTGCATCAGGAAGGCGGCAAGATCGCCCTGCAAATTCTGCACACCGGGCGTTACAGCTACCAGCCGCAGCTGGTCGCGCCATCGGCGTTACAGGCGCCGATCAACCGCTTTACGCCGCATGAATTGAGCCATGATGAAATTCTCATGCTGATTGATGATTTCGCCCGTTGCGCTGCGCTGGCACAGCAGGCCGGTTACGACGGCGTTGAAGTGATGGGTTCTGAGGGCTACCTGATTAACGAATTTCTCGCCGCGCGCACCAATCACCGTGAGGACGAATGGGGCGGCGATTATGCCCGGCGTATGCGCTTTGCGCTGGAAGTGGTGCGTGCCGTGCGCGAGCGCGTCGGCAGCGACTTTATTATTATCTACCGCCTGTCGATGCTGGATCTCGTCGAAGGCGGCGGCACGCTGGAAGAAACCATCGCGCTGGCGCAGGCGGTAGAAGCTGCAGGCGCGACGCTGATTAATACCGGTATTGGCTGGCACGAAGCGCGTATCCCGACCATCGCCACGCCGGTGCCGCGCGGCGCATTCAGTTGGGTGACGCGCAAGCTGAAAGGCAAAGTGCAGGTGCCGCTTATTACCACCAACCGCATTAACGATCCTGGGGTGGCCGACGAGATCCTCGCGCGTGGTGATGCCGATATGGTATCGATGGCGCGCCCGTTTCTGGCCGATGCCGAGTTTGTGTCGAAAGCACAAAATGGTCGCGCGGATGAGATCAATACCTGCATCGGTTGTAACCAGGCCTGCCTGGATCAGATCTTCGCCGGTAAAGTCACCTCCTGCCTTGTTAACCCCCGCGCCTGCCATGAAACGCTAATGCCGGTACTTCCGGCTGTGCAAAAGAAAAACCTGGCGGTGGTCGGCGCAGGCCCTGCCGGGCTGGCGTTCGCCATTAATGCCGCCGCACGCGGGCATGGCGTAACGCTGTTTGATGCCCAGGCGGAGATCGGCGGGCAGTTTAATGTCGCCAAACAGATCCCCGGCAAAGAAGAGTTCTACGAAACGCTGCGTTACTACCGGCGGATGATCGATCTGACTGGTGTTACGTTATGCCTGAATCAACGCGTCGATCCGGCCCGACTGCTGGAGTTTGACGAGGTGATCCTCGCCAGCGGCATTGAACCGCGAATGCCGCCGATCGACGGGATCGACCATCCAAAAGTGCTGAACTACCTTGATGTGCTGCGCGATAAAGCACCGGTGGGTGAAAGTGTGGCCATTATTGGCTGCGGCGGGATCGGCTTTGATACCGCCATGTATTTAAGCCAGCCGGGCGAGCCAACCAGCCAGAACATCGCCGAATTTTGTGTGGAATGGGGAATTGATACCAGCCTGAATGAAGTGGGCGGTCTGCGCCCGGAAGGACCACAGTTGCCGAAAAGCCCGCGCCGCATTGTGATGTTGCAGCGTAAAGCCAGCAAACCTGGTGAAGGTCTGGGGAAAACCACCGGCTGGATCCACCGTGCCACGTTGCTGTCGCGTGGCGTGAAAATGATCCCGGCGGTCAGTTATCAAAAGATCGATGATGCCGGGTTGCACCTGTTGATCGGCGGTGAACCTCAGCTATTGGCTGTTGATCATGTGGTGATCTGCGCAGGCCAGGAGCCAAAACGCGAGCTGGCGGAACCGCTGCGTGAAGCGGGCAAAACAGTGCATTTGATAGGTGGCTGCGATGTGGCGCTGGAGCTGGATGCCCGCCGGGCGATTGCACAAGGGACAAAGCTGGCGCTGGCGATTTAAAATAACTGCCTTAAAGCTTTCCGGCCTCCCAGTCTGGCTGGAAGTTTTCTATGGATAACAAAGTGGCCCGCAGAGCGAGCCACTTTCCATTAGCGTTTCTTACGCACTTTCACCGCTTTCAGCACCACGAACTTGTTGTTAGTGGCGAGGGTTTCGCAGTTGCCAAATACGCGTTTTAGCTTGCGGAAATAGTCGAGGTGGCGGTTGCCAACAATGCGCAGCTCGCCGCCATATTTCAGGCAAAAACGCGCATCGTTAAACATCTGCCAGGCAATATGATCGGTAATCGCACTCTGCTGGTGGAACGGCGGGTTGCACACTATTGCGTCAAACCTGTCCGGCTCCACGCCGGACAGCGAGTTGTTGATCATAAACTCGCTGCGTTCAACGGCTTGTGGCAGATTCGCTTCCACATTCAGCCGCGCGGAAGCCACCGCCATTGCCGACTCATCGGCAAACAGCACACGGCTGTTCGGGTTTTGCGCCAGCAGTTTTAAACCAATTACACCGTTGCCGCAGCCTAAATCAACCATCTCACCTTCCACGTTTTCCGGCAGATGTTGCAGGAAAAATCGCGCGCCAATATCCAGCCCGCTACGGGAAAAGACATTGGCATGGTTATGGATAGTCCAGTTCGTGCCGTCCAGCTTCCAGCTGGCGAGCATCGAATTCTCGTCAAGCGCAGGTGCGCTAAAGGTGCAGTTGATGAGCCGCGCTTTTTTCCATGCCAGCGACGTAGTGGTCGGCCCGAGGATTTTTTCAAACAGCGCTAACGTCGAGTTGTGGACATCGCGCGCTTTCGCCCCGGCGATAATCCGCGTTTGCGGCGTCACCACGTTGCGCAGTGCGCGCAGTTGCTGCTCCAGCAATGCCAGCTGTTTTGGCACTTTAATCAGCACTAACGCCGGGTTTGCGGGCAGTTGGCTCAGGCTGTCTTGCAACGTGACGGCGGTTTCGTCCAGATCGTTAATGCGTAAGTTATGCTGTGTCGCCAGCTCCGCTATATAGGAGTCGTTGACGGAAACCGGGCGATGCGACGCCAGCGCACAGGCCAGCGCGCCGAAACTGTCATTAAAAATCAGAACCGGGCCATCGACCTCATTCACCTGTTGCAGCAGATACTCGTCCGCCGCGTCCCACGCCTGTAGCGACGCCTCTTCCACGCCGACAGGGAATCTGTCTAAAGTGAATGATTGTCCGTTTAACTCAACCTGGCTCATCGCCCCTCCGCAATGCTAAAATTCGCGCGTTTTATCGCTTAATTATCCGGAGATGTAAACATATTTCGCCATGAACAAGCTGACCTATCTTCAGGGCTACCCTGAATCCCTGCTGACGCAGGTTACCGCCCTGATTGAACAGAACCGGCTGGGCGAGGTGCTGAAAAAGCGCTATCCGGAAAGCCACGACATCACTACCGACAAAGCGCTTTATCACTATACGCAAGCGCTGAAAAATCAGTATCTGCGTAACGCCGCGCCGGTGAATAAGGTGATGTATGACAGCAAAATCCACGTGTTAAATAATGCACTCGGTTTGCATACGGCGGTCTCCCGCGTGCAGGGTGGCAAGTTAAAAGCCAAAGCGGAAATCCGCGTTGCCACGGTGTTTCGCGATGCGCCAGAAGCCTTCTTGCGGATGATCGTGGTTCACGAACTTGCACATCTTAAAGAGAAAGATCACAACAAAGCGTTCTACCAGCTGTGCTGCTATATGGAGCCGCAGTACCACCAGCTCGAGTTTGATACGCGATTGTGGCTAACGCATCTGACGCAGGATCGTAACGGGTGAGATTTTCGCCATCACCTTTTGTGCTTGTGCGGGGCAGTGCACTGGTTTTGTCATCTCGTCATGCTAGAGTGATCAAAGACCCCCCTTACGGAGAATTAGCGCCTGTATGATACGTTTCGCTGTCATAGGTACGAACTGGATCACCCGCCAGTTTGTCGATGCCGCCCATGAAACGGGCAAATATAAACTCACCGCCGTTTTTTCCCGCAGCCTGGAACAGGCGCAAACGTTCGCCAACGACTACCCGGTCGAACATCTGTTTACCTCGCTTGAAGATATGGCGCAAAGCGATGCGATTGACGCGGTTTATATTGCCAGCCCGAATTCCCTGCACTTCCCGCAGACGCAGCTTTTTCTGCGTCACAAAAAGCATGTGATCTGCGAAAAACCGCTGGCCTCTAACCTGCGTGAAGTGGAAGCGGCCATCGCCTGCGCGCGGGAAAATCAGGTGGTGCTGTTTGAAGCGTTCAAAACCGCCAGCCTGCCGAATTTTATCTTGCTGAAACAAACGCTTGCCAAAGCGGGCAAGCTCCGTAAAGCCTTTATCAACTACTGCCAGTACTCGTCGCGCTACCAGCGCTACCTGGACGGAGAAAACCCGAATACCTTTAATCCGGCGTTTTCTAACGGTTCGATTATGGACATTGGCTTCTACTGCCTGGCGTCCGCCGTGGCGCTGTGGGGCGAGCCGCACAGCGTTCAGGCCACCGCCAGCCTGCTGGAAAGCGGCGTGGATGCCCACGGCGTGGTGGTGATGGATTACGGTGATTTCAGCGTCACGCTGCAACACTCGAAAGTGAGTGATTCCGTGCTGCCGAGCGAAATTCAGGGCGAGGCGGGATCGCTGGTGATCGAGAAAATCTCCGAATGCCAGAAAATCTCGTTCGTGCCGCGCGGCGGCAAAGCGCAGGAACTGACCCAGCCGCAGCACATCAATACCATGCTGTATGAAGCGGAAACCTTTGCCCGCCTGGTGGAAGAGAACGAAGTCAACCACCCTGGGCTGGATGTCAGCCGGGTTACGGCCAAACTGCAAACGGAAATTCGCCGCCAGATCGGCGTTGTTTTCCCGGCGGATGACATCGGCGAACAGCTTCCGGCGTAAAAGTTCGTAAAGCATACCTGGCTTTACATTGACGGAATCAATGTGCTGACATATTTTGTTACCTGCAAAGGGGAGTAACTTCATTGCCGGTGGATCGTCATTACGATGCGTATATGCATCCGGTCGCCGGGCGTCTTCACAGACGTAAGTGAGACCTTGCCGGAAGGCGAGGATCCATTGCACCTAAAGCAAACGGCTAACCTCTTCCGACGTTAGCCGTTTTTTGTTTTTAGGTAAGGATTCACACAATGAATACTGTCGGTACACCGATGTTATGGGGCGGCTTCGCGATTGTGGTCGTGATTATGCTGGCCGTCGACCTTCTGCTTCAGGGGCGTCGCGGCGTCCATACGATGACCATAAAGCAGGCGGCCGCCTGGTCTGTGGTTTGGGTTAGCCTCTCCCTGCTGTTCAATGCCGCCTTCTGGTGGTATCTCACGCAAACCGAAGGACGCGCCGTTGCCGACACGCAGGCGCTGGCGTTCCTCACCGGTTATCTGATTGAAAAAGCGCTGGCGGTCGATAACGTCTTCGTCTGGCTGATGCTGTTTAGCTACTTCTCCGTGCCTGCCGCGTTGCAGCGCCGGGTGCTGGTTTACGGCGTGCTCGGCGCGATTGTGCTGCGCACGATTATGATTTTCGCCGGCAGCTGGCTTATCACTCAGTTCTCTTGGCTGCTGTATGTTTTTGGCGCGTTCCTGCTGTTTACCGGCGTGAAAATGGCGCTGGCAAAAGAAGACGAAACGGGGATTGGCGATAAACCGCTGGTGCGCTGGCTACGCAGCCATTTACGCATGACCGATACCATCGAAAATGAGCACTTTTTCGTGCGCAAAAATGGCCTGCTGTTCGCCACACCGTTGCTGCTGGTGCTGATTCTGGTTGAGCTAAGCGATGTGATTTTCGCGGTCGATAGCATCCCGGCGATTTTTGCCGTGACCACCGATCCCTTTATCGTGCTGACTTCAAACCTGTTTGCGATTCTGGGCCTGCGTGCGATGTATTTCCTGCTGGCGGGCGTGGCGGAACGCTTCTCGATGTTGAAATATGGCTTGTCGGTTATTCTGGTGTTTATCGGCATTAAGATGCTAATTGTCGACTTCTTCCATATTCCGATCGCCATCTCGCTTGGCGTAGTGGGTGGGATCCTCGTGCTGACCATGCTGCTCAACGCGTGGGTTAACCACCAGAATGACAAGAAAAATAGGGCGTAAGCCGTAAATGGCCGCTCTGCCAGTGCGCGGAGCGGTCATTTCATCAGCCTTGTCGCCTTTATCACAAAACGTTAACACAAAAATTCAAAAAGCCGCGCCAGGCTGGAAAAGTGCGCCTTTCTCCCTTCCGTGTTGCCGCAGAGTCCATATACTCCTTTCTGCAATCAAATGTTACATCCTGACAAATGTCACCCAAAAAGGCATGCGGGATGCAACTCCACAACACGAAAGGAACATGGCATGACAACGCACCGCTCCACCGGGTTACTGCAACGCTTGGTTGATGGCAGCCTGGTGAAACAGATCCTTATTGGCTTAGTTCTGGGTATTTTACTGGCGTGGATCTCAACGCCCGCCGCTGTTGCGACCGGCATTCTGGGCACGCTTTTCGTCAGCGCGTTAAAAGCGGTGGCACCGGTTCTGGTGCTGATGCTGGTGATGGCCTCTATCGCGGGTCATCAGCAGGGGCAAAAAACCTATCTGCGCCCGGTGCTGGTGCTGTACCTGTTAGGCACGTTCAGTGCTGCGCTGACCGCTGTACTGGTCAGTTTTCTCTTCCCTTCGACACTTCAGCTTGTGCCAGGCGCCAATGATGTCACGCCGCCATCCGGTATTGTCGAAGTGCTGCGCGGTTTACTGACCAGCATGATCGCCAACCCGGTGACCGCGATCATGGACGCGAACTACATCGGCATTCTGGTGTGGGCCGTGGGGCTGGGTTTTGCGCTGCGCCACAGTAACGAGAGCACCAAAAATCTGGTGCAGGATATGGCCAGCGCCGTCACCTTTATGGTGCGCATCGTGATCCGCTTTGCGCCAATCGGCATTTTCGGCCTTGTCTCTTCTACCCTTGCGACATCCGGTTTTGGCGCACTGTTAGGCTACGCGCAACTGCTGATGGTACTGGTGGGCTGCATGGCGTTTGTCGCACTGGTGGTTAACCCGCTGCTGGTGTACTGGAAGATCCGCCGCAACCCTTTCCCGCTGGTCTTTACCTGCCTGCGTGAAAGCGGCGTCACCGCCTTTTTCACCCGCAGTTCCGCAGCGAATATTCCCGTGAACATGGCGCTGTGTGAGAAGCTGAATCTCGATCGCGATACCTATTCGGTTTCTATTCCGCTGGGTGCCACCATTAACATGGCGGGCGCGGCAATCACCATTACCGTGCTGGCACTGGCGGCAGTGCATACGCTGGGCATTACGGTTGATGTGCCAACGGCGCTGCTGCTGAGCGTGGTGGCGTCGCTCTGTGCCTGTGGCGCGTCCGGCGTGGCGGGCGGTTCCCTGCTGCTGATCCCGCTGGCCTGTAACATGTTTGGTATTTCCAATGATGTGGCCATGCAGGTGGTAGCGGTCGGCTTTATTATCGGCGTCTTGCAGGATTCCTGCGAAACCGCGCTCAACTCCTCCACCGATGTGCTGTTTACCGCAGCGGTGTGTCAGGCGGAAGATACACGCCTGGTGAATAACGCCCTGCGTAACTGATCTTTTTGGCTGCCTTCACCGGGCAGCCGGTTTCTCTTGCTGCGCGGTTTCGACTTTAAACGGGTCGATGCCGCGTTTTTGCATGCGCCAGAAGCGAATAATGTTCAGGCCATTCATCACTAAAAAGCTGCCTTCGATCAGCGAACCGCCAATCGATCCGAGCCAGATGTTGTGGATCACCCAGCAGCCGGTTGAGCACCAAATCACGCAGCGCATCGGCAAGCCTTTAAAACGAAACAGCGCCCAGGTGCTGACGATCGTCCCGGCAACCGGTAACAACTCCATGGGATGGTGAAATTTCGCCAGCCCTAATCCGCCGGTAAGCACAATAAACAGTGCCATGACCCACAGGCTACGGGTACGCAGAGTAATCAGGGTGCGGATGGCATTAAGCATGGCGCTGGAGCCCGCCGGGAACGCGCCCATCAGAAAGAAATGTACGCCGATAATGGCGCTATAGACTGAGAGTTGCTTTTTGAAGCGCCGTTCATCACGGTTGATAAACGTGGTAATACCAATCAGAAAAGCAATCACACCAACGCCCTGGGCAAGCCAATACGTGGTCATGGAAATTCCTTGTAGGATTTTGGGGAAAGCGACACATCACTGAAAGCCTGCGAGCAGGCCTGACCCAAAAATTTCGCGCCAGGGCAAGGCGGCAAGCTCACAAATCCCCGGGAGCTGACCGGGGTGAATGAGCGTAGCCAACACAGGCATGGCGCGAAAGATAAAGGTAAATTAAAGCGTTACGCCGCTTTTGAAGATAGCCAGTTCGCGGAAATCGTTTTTCTCGTTACAGGTCTTTTTGCCGTTGGCGATATCGACGATCACATCCACGAACTCGCTCAGCAGTTGCGGCATCGCTTTGCCGTGAATCAACTGACCGGCATCATAGTCGATCCAGTGTTTCTTCTTCGCTGCCAGTTCGCTGTTGGTAGCAATTTTCACCGTCGGAACAAAACCGCCGTAAGGTGTGCCGCGACCAGTACTGAACAGCACCATATGGCAGCCTGCCCCGGCCAGCGCGCTGGTAGCAACCGCATCGTTACCCGGTGCGCTCAGCAGGTTCAGACCGTGGGTTTTCAGACGCTCACCGTAACGCAGCACGTCCACCACCTGGCTGGCACCCGCTTTTTGCGTGCAGCCCAGTGATTTCTCTTCCAGCGTGGTGATACCGCCCGCTTTGTTACCCGGCGATGGGTTTTCGTAAATCGGCTGATTATGCGCGATAAAGTACTGTTTGAAGTCGTTGACCATGGTGACGGTCTTCTCAAAGGTACTTTCGTCGCGGCAGTGGCTCATCAGAATACGTTCCGCACCGAACATCTCCGGTACTTCGGTTAACACGGTAGTGCCACCGTTGCCGATTACGTAGTCCGAGAAACGGCCCAGCATTGGATTGGCGGTGATGCCAGAAAGGCCATCAGAACCGCCGCACTCAAGGCCGAATTTCAGCTCGCTCAGTTTGCCCGGTTCACGCTTGTCGTTGCGCATCGCCTGATAAAGCTCATGCAAATGCTCAAGACCGGCTTCCACTTCGTCATCCTGGTGTTGGCAGACCATAAAGTGGACGCGTTCCGGATCGAATTCACCGAGCGTCTGACGGAAGGCGTCGACCTGGTTGTTTTCACAGCCCAGACCAATCACCAGCACCGCACCCGCGTTCGGGTGACGCACCATATTTTGCAACATAGTGCGGGTGTTAATGTGGTCGTCACCCAGTTGGGAACAACCGTAGGTGTGGCTGAACAGGTAAACGCCGTCGATATCTTCGGCGTCCTGCGTCTCTTTCAGGAAACGGCTCTGGATCTGACGGGCAATGCCATTCACACAGCCGACCGTCGGCAGGATCCATAACTCGTTGCGGATCCCGACTTCGCCGTTAGCGCGGCGGTAGATCTGAATGTCACGATCCGCCGCCTGTGCGCCTTCCTCCTGAAAATCAGGTTGATAGCTATACTCGTCCACATCGCTCAGATTGGTACGGGCATTATGGGAATGGATGTATTCGCCCGACGCGATATCTGCTGTCGCATGACCAATTGGCAGACCATACTTGACAACATTTTCACCTTTGGCGATGGGTTGCAGGGCAAACTTATGCCCGCGTACCACCGCCTGGCGCAGCCGAACGGTTTGGTTGTCGATAATGACTTCCGCGCCTTCAGCGAGATCCGCCAGTGCTACCGCAACGTTATCCAGTGAATGGATCTTGATGTATTGCATATCAACCTCAAACGGCCTTAGTTCAGTTCAATCGCGAAGTAATCACGCGCATTGTTAAAGCAGATGTTTTTCACCATTTCGCCCAGCAGCTGAATATCCGCCGGGGCTTCGCCCGCTTCGACCCAGCGGCCAATCATCTGGCACAGGATGCGACGGAAATATTCGTGGCGGGTGTAAGAGAGGAAGCTGCGGCTGTCGGTCAGCATGCCAACAAAGCGGCTCAGCAGACCCAGTTGCGCCAGCTGCGTCATCTGACGTTCCATGCCATCTTTCTGGTCGTTAAACCACCAGCCGGAACCGAACTGCATTTTGCCTGGCATACCTTCGCCCTGGAAGTTGCCGACCATGGTGCCGAGCACTTCGTTATCACGCGGGTTCAGGCAGTACAGAATGGTTTTCGGCAGCAGGTTCTCTTCATTCTGCTTACTCAGCAGTTTGGAGAGCTCTTCCGCCAGCGGACGGTCGTTGATGGAGTCGAAGCCGACGTCTGGCCCCAGCAGTTTGAACTGACGCAGGTTGTTGTTACGCAGTGCGCCGATGTGGTACTGCTGCACCCAACCGCGACGGGCGTATTCCGCACCCAGCCATACCAGTACCGCTGTTTTAAACTGCGCCACGTCTTTCTCACCGAGCGTTTCACCCGCCAGGCGACGCGCCAGGATGCTATCCAGTTCGGCTTCGCTGGCTTCAGCGAAGAGCACCACGTCCAGCGCGTGGTCAGAAACTTTACAACCGTGCGCCGCAAAGTGATCCAGGCGTTTGCTCAACGCCGTTTGCAGATCGGCAAAACGACGGATGTCGGTATCAGAAACTTCGCCCAGCTTCGCCATGTAATCGTTGAAGGTGGCTTGTTCAATGTTGAACGCTTTATCCGGGCGCCAGCTCGGCAGCACTTTGATGTGGAAGGTGCCATCTTTGGCGATCGAGGCGTGATGTTCCAGCGAGTCAATCGGATCGTCGGTAGTACCAACCATTTTCACGTTCATCTGTTGCATGATGCCGCGCGCGGAGAACTTATCCTGCGCCAGCAGTTCATTGCCCCGGTTCCAGATTTCGTCGGCGGTAGACGGCGACAGCACCTTACCTGTAATACCAAATGGACGACGCAGTTCCAGATGCGTCCAGTGGTATAACGGGTTACCAATGGTGTGCGGCACGGTCGCAGCCCAGGCGTCAAACTTCTCACGATCGGAAGCGTCACCGGTACACAGGCGCTCAGGTACGCCGTTGGTACGCATGGCGCGCCATTTGTAGTGATCACCTTTCAACCAGATGTCATACAAGTTTTTAAAGCGGTAGTTGTCAGCGATCTGTTGCGGCGGCAAGTGGCAATGGTAGTCAAAAATCGGCTGGTCTTTTGCGTAGTCGTGGTACAGACGGCGAGCAAATTCGGTATCTAACAGAAAATCTTCGGTCATAAACGGGGTCATTATCGTCTTCCTCTAAACGAGTGCGTCTGATGCTTACCTTTAATGCTGACAAAGTTATCACACCAATTTCTATAGACCGAAGATATTTTCGTGAGTTGGATCAATAAAAGCAGACAAAAACTGACAATCCAGGCGCCTGAATATCCCGCCAACCCGCGCCATTTCTGGCTTATCCCGGCAAAGTTAAAGACCACACAAAGAAAAACGCTTTTGTGATGTCACTCACCTTTTCAAGTTGTATGACAAGTTATCTTTCCTGCCGTCGAACACATAAGCCGACGGAATGCATTCCCGATAAAAAGTTAATCGGATTTTTTGGGTACGGATACCGACTTAAACACGCTTACTTATGGCAAGGTTTGGGCCGTACCGGGAGTTCTCCCGGGTACGTCCTCCCCGTTTCATCCTCCGAACCCGATCGAAGGATGGCCGCGCAGGCGGTAATAACATAACGATGAGGTTTACATGCGTAAAATCAAAGGATTACGTTGGTACATGATAGCACTGGTGACGGTCGGCACCGTGCTGGGCTACCTGACACGTAACACCGTAGCGGCTGCCGCTCCAACCTTGATGGAAGAGCTGCACATTTCTACTCAGCAATACTCTTACATCATTGCGGCTTATTCCGCGGCTTATACTGTTATGCAGCCTGTTGCAGGCTACGTACTGGACGTTCTGGGCACCAAAATTGGTTATGCCTTCTTTGCGATTACCTGGGCGGTATTCTGCGGCGCGACTGCGCTGGCAGGCAGCTGGGGTGGTCTGGCACTGGCGCGTGGCGCGGTGGGTGCCGCTGAAGCAGCGATGATCCCGGCGGGTCTGAAAGCGGCGTCCGAATGGTTCCCGGCGAAAGAACGCTCTATCGCAGTGGGTTACTTCAACGTCGGTTCTTCTATTGGTGCGATGATTGCGCCGCCGCTGGTGGTGTGGGCAATTGTGATGCACAGTTGGGAAATGGCGTTCATCATCTCTGGTGTGCTGAGCTTTGCCTGGGCGATGGCCTGGCTGGTTTTCTATAAACACCCGCGCGATCAGAAAAAACTGAGCGAAGAAGAACGCGAGTACATCATTGGCGGTCAGGAAGCACAACACCAGACCAACAACGGCAAAAAAATGTCCGTCTGGCAGATTCTGGGTACCCGTCAGTTCTGGGGCATCGCGCTGCCGCGTTTCCTGGCAGAACCAGCCTGGGGTACGTTTAACGCCTGGATCCCGCTGTTCATGTTCAAGGTTTACGGTTTTAACCTGAAAGAAATCGCCATGTTCGCCTGGATGCCGATGCTGTTCGCCGACCTGGGTTGCATCGTGGGCGGTTACCTGCCGCCGCTGTTCCAGCGTGTCTTCGGTGTGAACCTGATTGTTTCCCGTAAAATGGTAGTGACCATGGGTGCGGTACTGATGATTGGCCCAGGTATGATCGGCCTGTTCACCAGCCCGTATGTGGCAATCGGCCTGCTGTGTATCGGTGGTTTTGCTCACCAGTCTCTGTCCGGTGCGCTGATTACACTCTCTTCTGACGTATTCGGTCGTAACGAAGTGGCAACGGCGAACGGCCTGACCGGTATGGCAGCGTGGACAGCAAGTACCCTGTTTGCCCTGGTGGTTGGTGCGCTGGCGGATACCATCGGCTTTAGCCCGCTGTTCGCTGTGCTGGCTCTGTTCGACCTGCTGGGTGCCGTGGTAATCTGGACGGTGCTGAAAAACAAATCAGCCGAAGAGGTGGTGAAAGAGCATTCGCTCGGTGGCCCGGCAGCACAAAGTTAAACCTCAATTTTGATACTTAAAAAAGCCGCCTGGTGCGGCTTTTTTACTATCTGCGATGGTGAGAAAGCAGTAAAAGTGGTATAACAAATCTATTATTGCCCTTCTTTTCCCTGGAGCTCACATATGGAAATCTCCGAGTCACGACGTTTGTACCAGCAGCTTGCCGCGGAGCTTAAAAGCCGTATTGAGCAAGGCGTCTATCTGGTGGGAGACAAACTGCCCGCCGAGCGCTTCATCGCCGATGAAAAAAGCGTAAGCCGGACCGTGGTTCGTGAAGCCATTATTATGCTCGAAGTGGAAGGGTATGTTGAAGTTCGCAAAGGCTCCGGTATCCATGTTATTTCCAACGTAGCACGTCACACCCAGGCGCCGGATGAAAACCTTGAGTTCGCTAATTACGGCCCGTTTGAACTGCTGCAGGCACGTCAGCTTATCGAAAGTAATATTGCTGAATTCGCCGCCACCCAGGTGACGAAACAGGACATCATGAAGCTGATGGAAATTCAGGATAACGCGCGTAAAGAGAAGTGCTTCCGCGATTCTGAGTGGGATTTGCAGTTCCATGTGCAAGTTGCGCTGGCCACACAAAACACGGCGCTGGCGGCCATCGTTGAGAAAATGTGGACACAGCGTGTTCACAACCCATACTGGAAAAAACTGCACGATCACATCGACTTACGCACCGTGGATAACTGGTGTGATGATCATGACCAGATCCTGCGTGCGCTGATTCGCAAAGACCCGCACGCGGCGAAACTGGCGATGTGGCAACATCTGGAAAACACCAAACAGATGCTGTTTAACGAAACCAGTGATGATTTTGAGTTCAACGCCGATCGTTATTTGTTTGCGGAAAACCCGGTGGTGCATCTCGATACCGCCGCAACCGGCAGTAAATAAAAAATGTCCTGTAAGGCGCACACTTACGCTGCGCCTGCCCTGGTTTAAGGTAAGTAAACCGTCTAGAGTGTCAGCCTTTGTAAATAGCCTCGCCTCCCCCTGCTGCGACAAGCAAAATCATCACCGAAACTCATTTTTCTGACTGACTCATAACGTCGGCATTTGTTACAATTGGATGCATTTGTCATCATGTAAGTTAGTGCTTGCTCACAACGTCCGTTATCAGAATATGCCGTATCGAGTGTGCCACGAGCGACCATAATGTATTAAAGATAATCGCCGTGCTGTGCTGGGCGTGACGTAAACCGATGTACCAGGAACACTGAATGGAACTTTTAAGCCAATTACTCCATGCCCTCTGGAGCCAGGATTTCGCGACACTCTCGCAGCCCGGTATGATCGGCATGCTTTATTTTGTTTTATTTGTCATTTTATTTCTTGAAAACGGCCTGCTTCCGGCAGCGTTTCTTCCTGGCGATAGCCTGCTGGTACTGATTGGTGTGCTGATTGCAAAAGGCGCACTGGGATATCCGCAAACCATTTTATTACTGACAGTGGCGGCAAGCCTGGGGTGCTGGCTTAGTTACATTCAGGGGCGCTGGCTGGGTAATACGCGCATCGTGCAAAACTGGTTATCGCATCTGCCTGCGCATTATCATCAGCGCGCGCACCATCTTTTTCACAAACATGGCCTTTCCGCCCTGCTGATTGGTCGTTTTATTGCATTTGTTCGCACCCTGTTACCAACTATTGCCGGACTTTCTGGTCTGAGTAATGCCCGCTTCCAGTTCTTTAACTGGATGAGCGGTCTGCTGTGGGTACTGATACTCACCACGCTGGGCTATCTGCTGGGCAAGACGCCGGTGTTTCGTAAATACGAAGATGCGCTGATGTCCTGTCTGATGTTGCTTCCGGTAGTATTACTGGTGATTGGCCTTGCCGGCTCACTGGTGGTGCTGTGGAAGAAAAAATACCGCAATCGGGGTTAAGACCATGGAATTGCAACGTCCCTTTTTACGCTGGTTACTGATGGGTGTCGCGGCGATGACCGTTTTCAGCGTGATGTTTTTCGCCTGGACGACGCTGCAAAACCGTGAATCAACGCTGGCGATTCGCCCGAGCGCGCAAAATGTCAGCGTGCCGGATGGTTTCTCTGTCTGGCACCATCTTGATGCCAACGGCATTCACTTTAAAAGTATTACGCCGCAGGACGACACGCTGTTAATCAAATTTGAATCCAGTGAGCAGAGCGCGGCGGCGAAAATCGTACTCGATCGCACCTTACCTCATGGTTACATCATCGCCGCCCAGGACGATGATAACAACCAAACCTCCGCATGGTTGACCCGCCTGCGCAACAGCACACATCGATTCGGTTAACCTTTCCAGGATTCTGAATCTTTTCACTCACTTTGGTGTTTGGCCGTTTACTTACTATGCTTGAGTACACGGAACCAGAGTTCGCTTTATGTCACTGGACGCTGGCGTAACCATCGTTTCGCTGGCCAACAATGGAAGGTTCTCGATTATGAAAAACCGCATTGCACTGGCGCTGGCCCTTTTTTCGCTAAGCGCATTTTCCCAGGCGGCTTCGCCCTGCCAGGAAAAGGAACATGAGATCCAGCGCGAAATCAGCTATGCCGAAAAGCATAACAATCAGAGCCGAATTGACGGTCTGAACAAGGCGCTACGAGAAGTGCGCGCCAATTGCTCTGACAGCAAGCTGCGCGCCGCCCATCAGAAAAAAATCGCTGAGATGAAAGAAGAGGTTGCCGAGCGTCGCCACGATCTGAATGAGGCAAAGCAAAAAGGCAATGCGGAGAAAATAAGCAAACGCGAGCACAAGCTGAAAGAGGCACAGGCGGAACTGAAAGCCCTGGAGGCGCGTGACTACTGATTTAATGGAAATAACCACTCACTCACCTGGAGAGAATTATGTCGAAAGATAATGCTGACCATTTGCGCGCTGAGTTGAAATCCCTGGCGGATACGCTGGAAGAAGTGCTGAGCAATTCCAGCGATAAGTCGAAAGAAGAGCTGAGTAAATTACGCACTAAAGCGGAACAGGCGTTGCGCGACAGCCGTCACCGTTTGGGCGAAACTGGCGATGCGCTCGCCCGCCAAACCCGCGAAGCGGCTGCGCGTACCGACGAGTATGTGCGTGACAACCCGTGGGCCAGCGTAGGTATCGGCGCCGCCGTCGGTGTGGTGCTGGGCGTACTGCTGTCGCGTCGCTAAGATGACGGATTTGCGAAACGCGCAAGGGCCGGGCAAAAGCGTACTGGGGATTGGTCAACGCATTGTGACCATTCTTGTTGAAATGGTTGAGACCCGCCTGCGGCTGGCGGTTGTCGAGCTGGAAGAAGAGAAAGCGAACTTATTCCAGCTGCTGCTTATGGTAGGGCTGACCATGCTTTTCGCCGCATTTGGCCTGATGAGCCTGATGGTGCTGATTATCTGGGCCATCGATCCGCAATATCGCCTGAACGCGATGATTGCAACCACCGTCGTGTTGCTGGTGCTGGCGTTGATAGGCGGCATCTGGACATTGCGTAAAGCGCGAGCCTCGACGCTTCTGCGTCATACTCGCCAGGAGCTGGCAAACGACCGCGCCTTGCTGGAGGAGGATAAGTGAGCGGCAAAGCGGAACGTCTGAAGCGCAAAGCTCGTTTGCTTAGTGAGATCCAACAACAACGCCTGGATCTCACCGCCAGCCGCCGTGAGTGGCTGGAGGCCACAGGAGCCTACGATCGCGGCTGGAATACGCTGCTCAGCTTGCGCTCCTGGGCGCTGGTGGGCAGCAGCGCGATGGCGATATGGTCCGTGCGCCACCCCAATATGCTTGTGCGCTGGGCTAAACGCGGCTTAGGCGCATGGAGCTTATGGCGGCTGGTCAAGTCAACGCTCAACGCAACGCACTGAAACACAATCACAGCACGGCTTACGCGGGCGATGGTTATCCATCGCCCGTTTGCTTTTCTGCTTGCTCAGTTTTTTTGAAAAATTTCGACAGTTTTCCTTGCTAACAATCTTTTCCCGTCACGATTACTATCCTCTCCATCGACAGCAAGCACGCGGCATTCGCCCGTAATTGCAGACATTTTACTGAAAGCCGCTATTGTGGTTCCCTGGAGAGAAAGATGAAAAAATTAGAAGATGTTGGTTTCCTGGTTGCTCGTATCCTGATGCCGATTCTGTTTATTACCGCAGGCTGGGGCAAAATCACCGGTTATGCAGGCACTCAGCAATATATGGAAGCGATGGGCGTGCCGGGGTTCTTCCTGCCACTGACCATTCTTCTTGAGTTTGGCGGCGGTCTGGCGATCCTGTTCGGTTTCCTGACCCGTACCACAGCGTTGTTCACCGCAGGTTTTACGCTGCTGACCGCGTTCATCTTCCACAGCAATTTTGCAGAAGGCGTGAACTCGCTGATGTTCATGAAAAACCTGACCATCGCTGGCGGTTACCTGCTGCTGGGCATCACTGGCCCGGGCGCCATCAGTATCGACCGCGTCCTGAATAAAAAATGGTAAGCGCTCTATACTGAGTGAAGAGATCAAAGCGAGGAGACCACTCCTCGCTTTTGCTATTCAGAAGGAGGAGACAAAATGGGACAACTGATTGACGGCGTCTGGCACGACAACTGGTATGACACCAAATCCACCGGCGGACGTTTCCAGCGCTCGGTATCCGCATTTCGCAACTGGCTTACCGCAGATGGCGCACCAGGTCCTTCTGGCGAAGGTGGCTTTGCCGCCGAGAAAGACCGCTACCACTTATATGTTTCACTCGCCTGCCCGTGGGCGCATCGCACGCTGATCCTGCGTAAACTCAAAGGCCTTGAGCCGTTTATCTCTGTTTCCGTGGTCAACCCGTTGATGCTGGAGAACGGCTGGACATTTGACGATGACTTTCCGGCGGCAACTGGCGACACGCTGTATCAACACGAATTCCTTTATCAGCTCTACCTGCATGCCGACCCGCAATACACCGGACGCGTCACGGTGCCTGTGCTGTGGGATAAAAAGAATCACACCATTGTCAGCAATGAATCGGCGGAAATCATCCGCATGTTCAATACCGCTTTTGACGGTCTGGGCGCGAAAGCGGGCGATTACTACCCGCCAGAATTACGCGATCAGATCGATGAACTGAACGGCTGGATCTACGACAACGTGAATAACGGTGTCTATAAAGCCGGTTTCGCCACCAGCCAGCAGGCGTATGACGAAGCAGTGGTCAATGTTTTCAATGCGCTGGAACGCCTTGAGCAGATCCTCGGACAGCATCGTTACCTGACCGGCGACCGGCTTACGGAAGCGGATATCCGCCTGTGGACAACGCTGGTGCGTTTCGATCCGGTCTATGTCACTCACTTCAAGTGCGATAAGCATCGCATCAGCGACTATCTGAATCTGCACGGCTTTCTGCGCGACATTTATCAGATGCCGGGTATTGCGGAAACGGTCGATTTCGCCCATATCCGCAACCACTATTACCGCAGCCACAAAACCATTAACCCGACCGGAATTATCTCTATCGGGCCGTGGCAGGATCTGGATGAACCACACGGACGCGACCTGCGTTTCTCCTGATCTTCCGGGCGCGTTTCACCGCGCCCAAATTATTTCTCGCCGGGTTTTCGCTTTGTATTTTTGCCGTCTATTCTTACAGGGATCGTTGAGAAAACAACGGATTGACCGTTGATCGAGGTGGGAAATGGACTGGTATTTTAGGGTACTGAGCAACTACGCGACATTTCACGGACGCGCGCACCGCCGCGAATTCTGGATGTTCACACTGGTCAACCTTATCCTCTTTGGCGTGCTGTATGTGGTCGACAGGATCATCGGCTGGCACCTGTTAAGCCAGATTTACGCCCTGCTGGTGCTGGTGCCAAACCTGGCGGTTCAGGTACGCCGCCTGCATGATACCAACCGAAGCTGGCGCTGGCTGTTGCTGCTGCTGTTTCCGGTGATTGGCTGGTTGATGCTGCTGGCGTTTTACAGCCAGCGCGGCACGCCGGTAGAAAACCCCTTTGGCCCCGTACCGAAAGCGTTCCCCTGAATGGCATTGCTCCACAAACGTGGAGCAATGACTTATTTACCGGCAAACAGCTTGGGAATTTCCCGCAGACACCAGGCTTTCGCTTCGCCCATACTGTCGCGACGCCAGGCCATAATGATATCTACCTGGCTGGTATATTCCGGGCTCACAACACGTAAGCGACCTTCGGCGATATCCTGTTCAACCAGTGGATAAGGCATCGTCGCCACGCCCAGGCCGGACAGCAGCGCCTGGCGTTTATCCTCGATGGTACTCACCGTCAGCCTTGGCTGCTTATCCAAAAGCTGTACCGTCAGCACCGGACGCTCGCGGGCGGTATCGGCAACAGCCACGCCGCGGTATTTCACGCGCGTCACTTCCGAGAGCGGTTCCGCTTCCTGATGGATCGGGTGATCCGGCGCAGCAACATAGACGTTCATTACCGAGTAAAGCTTGCGTGAGTTGATTTCCGACGAAGAGCGAAAATGCATATCCGGCGCGACAACGATATCGGCACGCCCCTGCTCCAGCCGCTCCCACGCCCCGGCCAGCACTTCAGTAATGATCGATAACTGCGTATTGGCTTTTGCGGCCAGCCGGTCGACCAGCGGAAACAGATCCCCCGTTGGCACCAGCGCTTCAGTGACCAGCGTTAAGTGTGTTTCCCAACCGCGCGCCAGCGCTTCTGCATCGGTTGTCAGTTTATCGGCGGCTTCCAGCAGGATGCGACCTCGCTCCAGCAGCATTCGCCCGACATTGGTGAATTTCGTTCGGTGCCCGGAACGGTCAAACAGCACGACATCCAGCTCTTCTTCAAGTTTTTGCATGGTATAGCTGAGCGCAGAAGGCACGCGTCCCAACTCATCCGCCGCCGCGGCAAAGCTTCCGCGTCGGTCAATCGCATCCATCACACGTAACGCTTCCAGCGTCAGCGCCCTTTCTTTGGCCATAAGTGTTCTCATTCAGGAAATTTGAACATACCGGGCAGAATATCTGGCTAACAATGCAGCGTCCATACCTTTAACATTGTTTTAAGTAAAGAGAGGTCAACAATTATGATTACTACACGTACTGCAAAACAATGCGGACAAGCTGACTTCGGCTGGCTTCAGGCCCGCTACACTTTTTCTTTTGGACATTACTTCGACCCGAAATTACTGGGCTATGCCTCCCTGCGTGTGTTGAACCAGGAAGTGCTCGCCCCTGGCGCGTCGTTCCAGCCACGCACCTACCCGAAAGTGGATATTTTAAATCTGATTCTGGAAGGCGAAGCGGAGTATCGCGACAGCGAGGGCAACCATGTCCAGGCGAAAGCCGGTGAAGCGTTGTTAATTGCCACCCAGCCCGGCATCAGCTACAGCGAACATAACCTTAGCAAAGACAAATCGTTAACGCGCATGCAGTTATGGCTGGATGCCTGTCCCGAGCGTGAAAACCCACCGGTGCAAAAAATGACCATTGCCGATGTGGCGCAGCAACTGCTGGCTTCCCCCGATGGCAGCCAGGGAAGTTTGCAGCTTCGCCAGCAAGTGTGGCTGCACCATATCGAGCTTGCCAAAGGCGAAGAGTTGCAGATTCAACTGCATGGCCCGCGCGCCTATTTGCAATCGATTCACGGTACGGTACACGCAGTAACGCATTGCGAAGCAAAAGAAGCGCTCACCTGTGGTGACGGCGCGTTTATTCGTGACGAGGCTAACATAACCCTGGTTGCGGATACGCCGTTGCGCGCTTTGCTGATAGATTTACCCGTGTGATAGTTGCGTTACGTAAGTGAGTAAATGAAATGAGCAGCACAATGAATTTTATGACAGACCCTACACAGCAAACCCCACTCCCCGTCGTGGCTGGATTCGGTTATGAAGAGATGCTGACAGAGCTGGAAGCGATTGTCGCAGAAGCCGTTGTCCGACTGGCGGAAGAAGAAGCCACCGCCTGACCCATAAGCCCCGGCGCACAAGACCGGGGCACATCTCTGTTGAACCCTACTGTCGTTCTTCGCGAACTTAGCATGCCCGGTTTCGCGCCTGAAACTGCCCCGGCGTGCTGCCAAAGCGCAGCTTAAATGCGGCGATAAAAGCACTGACGTTATCGTATCCGCAGCGTTCTGCCGTCTCACTTACCGGCGCCCCGCGCAGCAGATGCCCCATCGATGCCAGGACTTTTGCCTGCTGCCGCCACTGGCTAAAACTCAGCCCGGTTTGTTCGCTGAACAAGCGGCTTAATGTTCTGACGCTCAAGCCAAAGAGCTTAGCCAGTTGCGCCTGATTTGCCGCATGGTGTGGCTCCGACAATAGCAGTTCAGCCACCCGTTTCGCCCGGCGATCCTGCGGCAGGGTTAACTGCAACGGCGCGCCTGGTGCTACGCGAATCTCCTCCATCATCACCGCCAGAAGCGATGCCTGGCGAGACGGGTCGCACTGCGTTATGCGTTCCATCAACAGCATCATAAACGGATCGGCAGGCCACACTCCCGCGAAAGTGGGGGCATCATCATGGTTGAGTTGCAGGCTATGTCCTTCCACATCGCCCACGCTCCAGGCGCAGTGGCGCATCTGCGCAGGAAACCAGCCGACAGTCGCGGGCGTTAGCGCCCATTGCGCCTGCTCCGTTTTCACAATCATCATCCCTCGCTGAATGCAAAACAGCTGCCCGGTAACATGCTGGTGCCACTCGGTAGTGTGCTTGTTTTGATGCGTGAGTCGCTGCTTTTGTACGATTAACATGGCTGATAAACCGTATTTGATGTCCTGATGCGGCTAATATACCAACGCGGTGGGGCGATATCCTCTTTATAAGCACAAATGAGGATAACAATAATGGATATCACCCAACGTATCGCCTTGGCTTTGCAAAGCGTCGTTTGCCACCCTGACCATAACGAAGCCAAAATCCGCCAATTCTTCTCGCCGGATTATCAACAAGTTGTCGACGGACAGTCGCTTAATTTCACGGGATTTGTTGAGCATATGGCAAAGCTCAAACATCTGACGCACGCCATTGACGTGACGGTGGTCGCCATTGCCGGGCAAAACAATGACGTATTGACGCACCATCTTGTAGCAGTGAGTAAGAAAGATGGCTCTCAGGCACACATTGACGTATTTGCGCATTTCACGCTAGAGAACGGGCTAATCACCCGCTGCGAGGAGTTAACCCGGCTGGTGCAGGGCACGGCGCAAGACCGTTCACTGGGCAGCGTGAGATAACCGCGTGTTGTTGCGCTCGATCACGTCCTGCACGAAACGGCGCAGGATCTCCGCCGCGCCCGGCGCGGGCAGCACGCCGGCGACTAAACTGTCGGCATCGGTACCCTCTTTTTCGATGTGCGCGCGATTCAAACGCAGCAGATCGGTCGCGATTTCCGGCGTCATTTCCGGGTGAAATTGCACCGAAATGGCCTGCGGCCCGTATCGAACGATCTGATGATTATCGTGCGCGGAAGAGGCCAGCACCGATGCGCCTTCAGGCAACCGCGTCACGGTTTGCCGGTGCGTCAGGTGCGCAGGGAAACTTTCAGACAGGTGGCTGAGTAGCGGATCGTTGTGCGCCGAGGTGTGCAAATAAACGGTTTTTGTCCCCGCTTCACGGCCCTGCGGATGGTATTCAACATTCCCGCCCAGGGCCCAGGACATCAGTTGATGACCGTAGCAAACGCCAAACAGCGGCATCTCAATCGCAATGGCTTCGCGGATCCACTCTGCGGTTTTCTCGCTCCACGGCAGCCTGTCGGAAACCATTGCCCATGAACCGGTAATGATCGCTGCCCGGCGCGCATCCGGGGCTGGCAGCGTTTCGCCTTCAAAGACGCGAACCACGTCCACCTCTTCAGGAGCACAACCGATAACCCGGCAAAACCAATGCGGAATATCCCCGTGGGCGTCACGTAAAGGCTTCGGGGCATCCCCCATCTGAATAATGATCAATGATTTTTGTTCCATGACGCCAGCGACTCCCGCGATGCTAGTTTCAAAACCGTTTAAGAACATGTTAGCGCTTTTCGACAGCCTTCCGACGGGATATTTATTTATAAGGTTAGCAGTACCGGTGCTTAACGGTACGACGCGCGCAACAGCAAAATGCCTGCAAGTTGCCAACTTCCGCACGCAAAAAACCCGCAAGATTGCTCCTGCGGGGGCCTTTAAGAGTCGGAACTGACCGATAAGCCGCGTTCTTTCATAAAAAGTGGAGTGGGCAGGCGTCCATCTTGCCGTCTCAAAAAGCAAAACCCCGCCGAAGCGGGGTTTTACCTGAATAATCGAAACTGACCGGTAAGCCGTGCTCTTTCATCGAAAGCGGAGTGGACAGCCATTCATCTTTAGCCGCCAGAAAGCAAAAACCCCGCCGAAGCGGGATCTTACCTGAACAGTCGAAACTAGCCGGTAAGCCGCGTTCTTCCATAGAAAGCGGAGTGGACAGCCATTCATCTTTAGCCGCCAGAAAGCAAAAACCCCGCCGAAGCGGGATCTTACCTGAACAGTCGAAACTGACCGATAAGCCGCGTTCTTTCATAGAAAGTGGAGTGGACAGTTATTCAGCTTTAGCCGCCAGAAAGCAAAAACCCCGCCGAAGCGGGGTTTTATTAATAGTCGAAACTGACCGATAAGCCGGGTTCTGTCGTGGACAGTCATTCATCTAGGCCAGCAATCGCTCACTGGCTCAAGCAGCCTACCCGGGTTCAGTACGGGCCGTACCTTATGAACCCCTATTTGGCCTTGCTCCGGGTGGAGTTTACCGTGCCGCGAACTGTTGCCAGACGCGCGGTGCGCTCTTACCGCACCCTTTCACCCTTACCTGATCCCACTTGCGTGGGCCATCGGCGGTTTGCTCTCTGTTGCACTGGTCGTAGGCTTGCGCCTCCCAGGCGTTACCTGGCACCCTGCCCTATGGAGCCCGGACTTTCCTCCCCTCCGCCCGTCTCCCCCGAAGAGGACGACGACGAAGCGGCGACTGTCTGGTCAGCTTCGGCGCGCAGTATAGAGGGTTTGCTTGCGCCTGTCACCCTTCCGTCAACATTCCCACTTGCAAGGTGGCGGCAATATTGCGCGATGCGCGATAAATATTGTCAAACGCGCCACGAAACGCCTCTTCCAGCGTACCGATGCTGGTCAGCACGCTAAATACGGCGTCAATGCCGTACTGGTGAACCACGCCCACATCGCTGGTCAAACTCCCGGCGATACCGATCACCGGCTTGTGATATTTTTTGGCGACATGCGCCACGCCCACCGGCACTTTGCCGTGAATACTCTGGCTGTCGATGCGCCCTTCGCCCGTCACGACCAGGGTGCAATCATGAATATGCTCTTCGAGATTGAGCGCCTGCGTCACGATCTCAATGCCGCTGCGCAATTCCGCGCCGAGAAAAGCCATCAGCGCCGCGCCCATCCCGCCCGCTGCGCCGGAGCCAGGCACGTTTTTCACATCAACACGCAATGATTTTTTAATGACATCGGCGAAATGGCTCAGGTTGCGATCCAATTCGACAATCAACGCTTCCGTCGCCCCTTTTTGCGGACCAAAAATGCGTGATGCGCCCTGTTCGCCGATCAAAGGGTTAGTGACATCGCAGGCGACACGCAGTGTGCAGTGCTGCAAACGCGGATCGAGCCCGGAAATATCAATGGCGTTCAGGCTTATCAGACTACCGCCGCCGTAGCCGATTTCCGTCCCGTTAGCATCGGTCAGTTTCGCACCCAGCGCCTGCACCATACCCGCGCCGCCGTCGTTAGTTGCGCTACCGCCAATGCCAATAATAATGTTGGTCGCCCCCTGTTCCAGCGCGTGCAAAATAAGTTCCCCGGTGCCGCGCGAAGTGGTAATCAAAGGGTTACGTAATTCAGGTGGAACAAGCGCCAGCCCGCTCGCCGCCGCCATTTCAATAAACGCGGTTTTTCCGTCGCCAGACATCCCCCAGCAGGCTTCAACATGTTTACCCAGCGGTCCAGTGACGCGCGCGGTGTGCACCGTGCCATTTGTGGCGGCAATCATGGCTTCAACCGTACCTTCGCCACCATCCGCAACCGGAACAGAAACGTATTGAGCATCCGGGAAAATTTCCCGAAATCCTTTTTCTATCGCCTGCGCTACTTCGGTAGCTGAAAGGCTTTCTTTGTAAGAGTCTGGGGCGATTACGATTTTCATAGTTGTGAGCCTGATAGTGCCGCGCACTTCACCCTTCAGGCCAATAGCGGCCTGAAGAAGTGGATAAATAAGGAGTCAAGGGCGCAGCGCCGCGCCCTTCTTATTAACGAGTAACTTCGATCTTCGCCAGTTTCTCGTAGTAGCATGCCAGCGCGCTATGGTCGGCATTGCCCAGGCCATCAGCACGCAGCGCCTGCATCATCTCCATCACCGCAGCAGTCAGCGGCAGCTGCGCGCCCACGCCGTGCGAGGTATCCAGCGCGTTGGAGAGATCTTTGATATGCAGATCAATACGGAAACCCGGTTTGAAGTTGCGATCCATCACCATCGGCGCTTTCGCGTCCAGCACGGTGCTGCCCGCCAGACCACCACGAATTGCCTGGTAGACCAGATCCGGGTTAACGCCCGCTTTAGTCGCCAGCGTCAGCGCTTCGGACATCGCGGCAATGTTCAGCGCCACGATCACCTGGTTTGCCAGTTTGGTCACGTTGCCCGCGCCGATATCACCGGTATGCACCACAGATCCCGCCATCGCTTTCAGCAGATCGTAATATTTGTCGAAAATCGCTTTGTCACCGCCCACCATCACGGACAGGGTGCCGTCGATGGCTTTCGGTTCACCGCCGCTGACCGGCGCGTCCAGCATGTCAACGCCTTTCGCTTTCAGCGCGTCGCTGATTTCACGGCTGGCCAGCGGTGCGATAGAGCTCATGTCGATAAGCACAGTACCCGGCTTCGCGCCTTCGATGATGCCACCTTCGCCCAGTGCCACTTCTTTTACGTGCGGGGAGTTCGGCAGCATGGTGATAATCACATCACACTGCTCAGCAACGGCTTTCGCGCTGGTCACGGCTTCAGCGCCTGCGGCAATCACTTCAGCCACGGCGTCCTGGTTACGGTCCACGACCACCAGTGAGTAACCGGCTTTAATGAGGTTTTTACTCATTGGTTTACCCATGATACCCAGGCCAATGAAACCAACTTTCATCGTCATAATTGCGTCTCTCTCTTTAATGGTGGTTTGATTATTTCTTAAAGGTGTCGGCCAGCTTCTGCGTGGCTGAGCGGAACACGCCAAGGTCGCTACCAACGGCCACCACGGTCGCGCCCCATTCAAGGTAGCGGCGTGCGTCGGCTTCAACCGGCGCCAGAATGCCGCTCGGTTTGTTGTGCGCTTTGGCGCGCGCAAAAATGTGTTGAATGGTGCGCTGTACTTCCGGGTGCGCGGCATTGCCGATGTAACCCAGCGTGGCAGCCAGATCGCTCGGGCCAACAAACACCCCGTCTACGCCGTCGGTCGCAAGGATTGCGTCGAGGTTATCCACACCCGCCTGGCTTTCGATCTGCACCAGAATCGAGATGTTGGCGTTGGACTGGCGGAAATAATCCGGCACGGTGCCGAACATATTGGCGCGGTGTGAAACAGAGACACCGCGAATGCCTCCCGGCGGATAACGGGTCGCCGCAACAGCGTTTACCGCTTCTTCTTCGGTTTCAACAAACGGGATCAGGAAGTTATAGAAACCGATGTCCAGCAGGCGTTTGATAACCACCGGATCGTTGGTTGGAACTCGCACCACCGGCGCGCTAACGCTGCCCTTTAATGCCATTAATTGCGGTACAAAAGTGAGCACGTCGTTTGGGGCGTGTTCGCCGTCCAGCAGCAGCCAGTCAAAGCCCGCCAGACCCAGAACTTCAGTGCTGATATGACTACCCAGCGCAGACCAACAACCGATTTGAATCTGTTGGGCCGCCAGCGCGGCCTTGAATTTGTTTGGGAAGATATCGTTATTCATCTTTTGTACCTTAATGAGTTGTTGCTTATTTCTTCAGTTCCATACGTTTAATGTCGCCAACCACGAACAGATAGCAGACCATCATCATCAGCGCTGAACAGCCTACGAACACCAACGCACCGTTGAAAGAATGCAACTCTTTAACCATGTATCCGATAACCAGTGGCGTCACGATAGAAGCCACGTTACCGAACACGTTGAATACGCCACCGCACAGACCGACAATCTCTTTCGGCGCGACATCGGAAATCACCGGCCAACCCAACGCGCCAAAACCTTTACCGAAGAACGCCAGCGCCATCAGGGCAATAACCAGTGCGGTGTTATCGGTGTAGTTACACAGAATGATGCTTGAAGCCAGTAACATCCCGACCACGATAGGGAATTTACGCGCCACGGTCAGCGAGGAACCGCGCTTAATCAGGTAATCAGAGAAAAATCCGCCCAGCACGCCACCAGCAAAACCGCATAGCGCCGGAATGGAGGCAACAAACCCGACCTTGAGGATCGACATGCCTTTTTCCTGCACCAGATAAATCGGGAACCAGGTCAGGAAGAACCAGGTAATGGTGTTGAGGAAGTACTGACCAAAAAACACGCCAAGCATCATGCGGTTGCACAGCAGTTGCTTGATGTAATCCATTTTAGGACCGGCGTTTTTACTGTCGTCCGTTTTTTTATGGTCCATATCCACGACCGCGCCATTTTGCTCGATGTACTCCAGCTCTTCGCGGGACATCCGCGGATGGTCAGTTGGGTTGTGGACAAATTTCACCCAGGCGAAGGTCAGCACAAAACCGATCGCGCCCATCACGGTAAACACATGTTCCCAGCCCCAGGCGAACGTCAACCAGCCCAGCAGCGGCGAGAACAACGCCAGAGAGAAGTATTGTGCGGAGTTAAAAATCGCCGAGGCCGTACCGCGCTCTTTCGCCGGGAACCAGGCCGCAACGATGCGGGCGTTCGCAGGGAACGAAGGCGCTTCTGAGAAGCCGAGCATAAACCGCATGAAAAACATCGAAATCCCGGCCCAGGCGATCGGGAAGACATCAACAAAACCCTGCAAGAAGGTGAAGAGTGACCAGAAAAACAGACTCCAGGTATAAACCTTTTTCGAGCCGAAGCGGTCAAGCAGCCAGCCGCCAGGGATTTGCATCAGCAGGTAAGCCCAGCCGAATGCCGAAAAGATGTAGCCCATCGAGACAGAATCAAGTTGCAGCTCTTTCGCAACCTCTGTCCCGGCAATGGACAGCGTAGCGCGGTCTGCATAGTTCACAGCAGTAACAATAAATATAATCAGCAAAATTAAATAACGGGTGGGTAAGCCCCGTTTTGTTTCAACGGCATGTTCAACAGTCATTTTTTAATTTCCTCGGGCACCGCTAACTTTAAAATATAATTATTGTGATGTTTCTTACCTGATTTTATTTAAGCACTCGAAACTATTATCAGATAATTGGCACTTCGATTTTATTAGCTCTCAGTATAATCAGCGCCATGATGTCACACACTGGAGGGTTGCTCAATTTTACGCTTTTGCAAAAAGAATAATTTGAGCATATGCACATACGCCTGGGCGCTAATGCACAGATCTTGCATTAGACAGCCCCGCCGGACGGGACATCACAATAATAAGTGACGCAGATCACATTTTATTATTTAAACTCCTGACATTCTTATTTCAGCAAATGAGATTTTTATTTCTGATATTAATTACAGAATAAAGAATGGTTCCTCTTTTTATTGAGTAATGCATCGTACAGTTAGCTGGAGATTACTTAACAATGTCCGACATTGAAATTAGACAGCAACCGCCAGGGGCGTTTTATATTAAGGTACACGACACGGATAATGTCGCGATCATCGTTAATGACAATGGCTTAAAAGCGGGAACCCGTTTTCCGGATGGACTTGAGCTTATTGAACATATTCCGCAAGGCCATAAAGTGGCGCTGGTCGATATTCCCCATCACGGTGAAATCGTACGTTACGGTGAAGTGATTGGTTACGCTGTGCGCGACATTGCACGCGGTAGCTGGATTGATGAATCCACAGTCGAGCTGCCAAAAGCGCCGCCGCTGAATACGCTGCCGCTGGCGACCAAAGTCCCGGAGCCGCTGCCGCCGCTGGAAGGTTACACCTTTGAAGGTTACCGCAATGCGGACGGCAGCGTCGGCACCAAAAACCTGCTGGGTATCACCACCAGCGTGCATTGCGTGGCGGGCGTTGTCGATTATGTCGTGAAGATTATCGAACGCGATCTGCTGCCGAAATACCCGAATGTGGACGGCGTCGTCGGTCTGAACCATCTTTATGGCTGCGGCGTGGCGATTAACGCGCCGGCTGCGGTGATCCCCATTCGTACTATCCATAACCTCGCGCTGAACCCGAACTTTGGCGGTGAAGTGATGGTGATTGGTCTCGGTTGTGAAAAATTACAGCCGGAGCGTCTGCTGCAGGGCACCGAAGATGTGCAGGCCATTCCGGTCGACAGCGCCAGCATTGTGCGTTTGCAGGATGAGCATCACGTGGGTTTCCGCTCGATGGTGGACGACATTCTGCAGGTGGCTGAACGCCACCTGGTGAAGCTGAATCAGCGCAAACGTGAAACCTGCCCGGCCTCCGAACTGGTTGTCGGCATGCAGTGCGGCGGCAGCGATGCGTTCTCCGGCGTTACCGCCAACCCGGCGGTTGGTTTTGCATCGGACCTGATTATTCGCTGCGGCGGCACGGTGATGTTCTCTGAAGTGACCGAAGTACGCGATGCGATCCACTTACTGACGCCGCGCGCCATTAACGAAGAAGTGGGCAAACGCCTGCTGGAAGAGATGGCCTGGTACGATAACTATCTCGATATGGGCAAAACCGACCGCAGCGCCAACCCTTCTCCGGGGAACAAAAAAGGCGGTCTGGCGAATGTGGTCGAGAAAGCGCTGGGTTCAATTGCGAAATCCGGTAAGAGCGCCATTTCGGAAGTGCTCTCACCCGGTCAACGCCCGACTAAACGCGGCCTGATTTACGCGGCAACACCGGCGAGTGATTTCGTGTGTGGTACTCAACAAGTCTCTTCCGGGATTACGTTGCAGGTCTTCACCACCGGTCGCGGTACGCCTTACGGCCTGGTTGCGGTACCGGTGATTAAGATGGCAACGCGTACCGAACTGGCGAACCGCTGGTATGACTTAATGGATATTAACGCCGGGACGATCGCCACGGGCGAAGAGACGATTGAGGATGTGGGCTGGAAGCTGTTCCACTTCATCCTGGATGTCGCCAGCGGACGTAAGAAAACCTTCTCGGATCAGTGGGGCCTGCACAACCAACTGGCGGTGTTTAACCCGGCTCCGGTGACCTGATTTTTATAAGAAAAATGTAAACCTCACTTTTAAGCATGGCTGCGGCCATGCTTTTTTTTATTGCTTCACCAGTAGCACGTCGATACCGCTTTTCTGCAACCCATGCAGGCTTTCTACCGGAATACCTTCATCCGTAATGATCATATCAATGCGTTGGGTATCAATAATTTTGTGCAAACTCAAACGGTTAAACTTGCTGGAATCGGTTACCACAATAATGCGCTCTGCGACTTCGCACATCCGGCGGTTCAGCCGCGCCTCATCTTCGTTATGCGTGCTGACGCCGCGTTCGAGATCGATGGCATCGACACCGAGAAAAAGGATGTCGAAATGGTAATTCTGTAGTGATTGCTCCGCCTGATCGCCATAGAAAGACTGCGACTGACGGCGCAAGTGCCCTCCAGTCATCAGCAACTCGACCCCTTCAGCATCGAGCAATGCATTCGCGACGTTCATCCCATTGGTCATCACAATGACATCCTGGTGTTGCTTCATCATGCGCGCAATTTCATACGTCGTGGTTCCCGAGTCGAGAATCACCCGATGCCCTGGCTTTATCATGTCCGCCGCCGCCAGCGCGATCCCCCGTTTCAGCCCGGTATTTAACGCGCTTTTATCTTCAACAGAAGGCTCGGTTGCCGGTGCGTTACCGTCACAGATCAGCGCCCCGCCATACGCGCGCACGGCAATTCCCTGTTTTTCCAGGAAAGCGAGATCGTTGCGGATTGTGACGGTGGATACGCCAAAAAGAGTAGATAAATCATTAACCTGTACGCTTCCCTGCTGCCGTAGCCGCTGGATGATCTGCTCACGCCTTTCGCTCGTACCAATGGTGCGCTTTTCGGGTGAGGAACTGATGCTGGCCATAAGAAATCCTTTATCTAAACTTTCGTTTCATTTCGATTTACTTATTAAACCTGACTTCATAAGGAATGCAAGCGTGAAATGGAAAGCTGCTCCCGGAAAGTGACGGCAAGAATCTTTCATTATGTTTGTTTTGTGAAACAGATCGGAAAAGCATTATCTTTCATTTTATTTTTAAGAGAACATCAATCAGGATAAAAGGAAACCAAACGAAAGAATAAAACCTGAAGACGCTAAAAAGGAGAGGAAAGTGAAACATCTTACCGCGCTGATAAAGCACCACAAAGAGGGCGACAAGAAAGGGATCTACGCCGTTTGTTCTGCCCATCCGCTGGTGCTTGAAGCCGCCATCCGATTTGCCGCCGCTCATCACCACCCCTTACTCATTGAGGCGACATCCAATCAGGTCGATCAATTTGGCGGCTACACCGGCATGACACCAGCGCAGTTTCACGCTTTCGTTTGCCAGCTTGCCGATAAGCTGAACTTCCCACGCGCGCAGTTGATTTTGGGGGGCGATCATCTTGGCCCGAATCGCTGGCAAACGTTACCCGCCGCCGAGGCCATGTCGCATGCTGAAGAGCTGATTACGCATTACGTCACGGCGGGTTTCAAAAAAATCCATCTCGACTGCAGCATGTCGTGCGCCGACGATCCCACGCCGCTTACCGATGAGATTGTCGCGGCACGCGCCACAAGGCTGGCGCAGGTGGCCGAAGCGGCCTGTATCGAACAATCGGGCGAAAGCGATTTGGTTTACGTCATCGGCACTGAAGTTCCCGTCCCTGGTGGTGCCCATGAAACGCTCACCGAGCTTGCCGTGACCTCACCCGATGCCGCACGCGCCACGTTACAGGCGCACCGCATCGCGTTTGAACGCCAGGGGCTAAGCAATATCTGGCCGCGCATCATCGCGCTAGTGGTCCAGCCTGGCGTTGAGTTCGATAACAGCCATGTCGTGGATTACCAGCCACAAAAAGCCAGCGCCCTGAGCAAAATGGTTGAAGATCAGCCGACCCTGGTGTTTGAAGCCCACTCCACGGATTACCAGACGCCGCAGGCACTGCGTCAGTTGGTTCACGATCACTTTGCTATTTTGAAAGTCGGCCCGGCGCTCACTTTCGCCCTGCGCGAAGCGCTGTTCGCCCTGGCGGCTATCGAAGAGGAACTGCTTCCCGCGCGCGCCTGTTCCGATCTTCGCCACGTGCTGGAAAATGTCATGCTCGACCGTCCTGAGTACTGGCAAAGCCATTATCACGGTGACAGCCACGCCCGCCGCCTGGCGCGAGATTATAGCTATTCAGATCGCGTGCGTTACTACTGGCCGGATAGCCAGATTGATGAATCCTACGCACGACTGGTGCGCAACCTGGCCGACCACGCTATTCCACTTCCGCTCATTAGCCAGTACCTGCCGCTCCAGTACGCCAGAGTGCGTGAGCACAAGCTGAGCGCAACGCCCAACGCGCTGATTATTGATCACATCCAAGACGTGCTGCGTCAGTACCACGCCGCCTGTCAGGGCGTGTCATCTGATAACCCTTAACAGGAAAACGCTATGTAAAACACCGTGTTAAGCCGTATCGATGAACGCTTAATCCACGGCCAGGTTGGGGTGCAGTGGGTTGGTTTGCCGGGGCGAACCTGGTACTGGTAGCCAACGATGAGGTTGCCAACGATTCCGTACAGCAAAATTTGATGGAAATGGTGCGCTTCTGGTCGCTGTAAAAGCAGATCGTCAAAACAGTCTGTCGACGTCTGCGACATTACAGCGTTCAATGTATTGCAAGCCAACGTCGTTGAGTGCTGCTACAAAGTGTACCGACAGAACTCGCACTGGATATCTTCACACTACATTAAGGCAATTTTATGCAAATCAGCTTGTTACAGTCTGTCGCGCTGGCTATTGTCGGTAAATTTGCCCACTTTCTCTGAATTAAGGAGTCACGATGCTGGGAATTATTCTTTGTGGACACGGTGGTTTCGCCAGTGGAATGGCAAGGGCAATGACGCAAATTCTGGGGGAGCAGTCGCAATTTATTGCTATCGATTTTCCGGAAACATCAACGACTGCCTTGCTGACAGAACAACTCGAAGAGGCGGTTAACACGCTAAGTGGCAACGAGGGAGTGGTGTTTCTCACCGATCTACTGGGCGGTACGCCATTTCGTGTCGCGTCCACTTTAGCCATGCAGCAACCGAACCGTGAAGTCATTACCGGCACCAACCTGCAACTGCTGCTGGAAATGGCACTTGAACGGGATGAATTAAGTTGTGAAGCGTTTCGCGCACAAGCGCTTGAGTGCGGTCATCGTGGCCTGACAAGCCTCGCCGATGAACTGGGGCGTTGCCGCGACGAACAACAGATTGAAGAAGGGATCTGACAGATGAGATCACGGCTAATGCACTAGCCCGACTCCCCTTTGTAGTCCTTTTCCCTGTCTGTTATTTGGGCATGGCGCGCTTATCACGCCATGCCTTTTCTTTCGCTTTCACTTTTATTTCCCAGCATAGTCCCCTAGTTTATTTAAATTTCACTTCCTTTGCATTAACGATCACAATTTTCGATTTATTGCTATTTTCGCATTGATCTTTGACTTAACTTTCGTTACGTTTCATTTAACGAGAAATATATTCAATGAAACGAAATGAAAGGTTTCTTTCCTGCTCACTTTCGTGACCGTGCATGACTAAGGAATACGCTATGAGTGAAATGCTTTCCGGGCGATCAAACACGTCAACCTGGACCGAACGAGAAATTCGTCAACAACCGGCGTGCTGGATTGCCTCGCTTGAGAATATCGATCGCCAGCGCGATGAGATTGATGCGTTTTTGCAGCCCGTTTTATCAATACAAAATCTTAAAATTATTCTTACTGGCGCAGGGACTTCCGCCTTTATTGGCGACATTATTGGTCCCTGGCTTGCGCGCCACACCGGGAAAAATATCACCGCCGTACCGACCACCGACCTGGTCACCAACCCTGTGGACTATCTTCAGGAAACGCAACCAACACTGCTGGTATCCTTCGGGCGCTCTGGTAACAGCCCGGAAAGTGTCGCGGCCGTTAACCTGGCAGACCAGCTCGTCAGGCAGTGTTATCACCTTGCGATCACCTGCAACGAAGCCGGTGCGCTGTACCAGAATGCTGAGGCCAGCCGCCATGGCAAGGCGCTGTTGATGCCTGCCGAAACGCACGATCGCGGCTTCGCCATGACCAGCAGCATCACCACCATGATGGCAAGCTGCCTTGCCCTCTTCGCACCCGATGTCATTAGCACAGCGCGCTTTCGTGATGTTGCCACACGCTGCCAGCAAATCATTCACTCGCTCGGGGATTTCTCCGCTGGCGTATTCGGGGATTTACCCTTCAAACGCATTGTCTATCTCGGTAGCGGCGGGTTGCAGGGCGTAGCGAGAGAATCGGCGCTCAAAGTGCTGGAATTAACCGCCGGCAAACTGGTTGCCTTCTACGATTCCCCTACAGGCTTTCGCCACGGCCCCAAATCACTGATTGATAACGAAACGCTGGTTGTTGTGTTTATGTCGAGCCACCCTTATACACGCCTCTACGATCGCGATCTGCTGGCAGAGCTTCACCGAGAAAACCAGGCACTGCGCATTGTCTCTGTCAGTGCAGCACCAGAGCACGCTATCCCGTCAGACGCACAGATTACGCTGCCCCCCGCCCGCGAATTTCTGGATGTCGAGCAGGCATTTTGTTTCCTGATGTACGCGCAGGTATTTGCCCTCACCCAATCGATAAAAGCCGGGATCACCCCGGATACCCCGTCCCAGAGCGGAACGGTTAACCGGGTGGTACAGGGCGTCGTCATTCATCCGTGGCAGGAGGCGTAATGAGCATTATCTCTACCAAATATCTTTTGCAGGACGCGCAGGCGAAAGGTTACGCCATCCCTGCGTTCAATATCCATAATGCAGAGACTATTCAGGCCATCCTTGAAGTTTGCCAGGAGATGCGTTCACCGGTGATCCTTGCCGGCACCCCAGGCACTTACAAACACATCGCTATCGAAGAGATCTACGCGCTGTGCGACGCCTACTCTGCCAGTTACCACATGCCTGTGGCGCTCCATTTGGATCATCACGAATCGCTGGATGATATCCGCCGCAAGGTCAATATCGGCGTACGCAGTGCCATGATTGACGGCAGCCATCTGCCTTTCGACGACAATGTCCGGCTGGTTAAATCCGTTGTCGATTTCTGTCATAGCCAGGATTGCAGCGTCGAAGCGGAACTGGGGCGCCTTGGTGGCATGGAAGACGACATGAGCGTGGACGAGGAAAGTGCTTTTCTGACGTCACCGCAGGATGCGCGACGCTTCGTCGAATTAACCGGCGTTGACAGCCTCGCCGTCGCGATTGGTACGGCGCACGGCCTGTATACGAAACCGCCGAAACTCGACTTTCAGCGACTTGCCGCCATCCGTAACGTGGTGGATGTTCCTCTGGTGCTGCACGGTGCCAGTGATGTTCCCGACGAATTTGTCCGTCGGGCGATTGGATTAGGCATATGCAAGGTCAATGTCGCGACGGAGCTGAAAATCGCGTTCGCCGCGGCGGTGAGAAAATGGTTTGACGAGAACCCTGACGGTAACGATCCGCGTTACTACATGCGGGTCGGTATGGATGCGATGAAAGACGTTGTGCGAAGTAAGGTCACGGTCTGCGGTTCAGCCGACAAACTGGAGAAGTAAGGAACTATTTTGGGCGCACTGAGGCAGCCTTTACGTCATTACATGTTGTAAGCATCACTGGAATAAATATTAAAAAGGAACATATCCGTATTAATTAATGACAGGACAATAGTATGAGCTCACCGAATATTTTACTCACACGCATCGATAACCGTCTCGTCCATGGGCAGGTGGGCGTTACCTGGACATCGGCTATCGGTGCCAATTTGCTTGTCGTCGTAGACGATGACGTCGCAAAAGATCCCTTGCAGCAAAAACTGATGGGCATAACAGCAGAAACCTATGGCTTTGGTATCCGCTTCTTTTCGCTGGAAAAAACAATAAACATTCTCGATAAGGCTGCGCCTCATCAAAAAATTTTCCTCATCTGCCGCACGCCAGAAACAGTACGAAAACTGATAGAAGGTGGCGTGAAACTTCACGACGTCAACGTCGGCAATATGCATTTTTCTGCGGGGAAAAAACAGATAAGCAGCAAAGTCTATGTCAATGAACAGGACCTGGACGATTTGCGTTTTATCAAACATCACGGGGCCCATATTTTCATTCAGGATGTTCCCGGCGATACAAAAACCGATATTCCCGACTGAGCTTTTTGTCGGCCAACGATGGTAAGCAACGCTCTCTGATGAGGCTGAAAAATGCATGAAATAACGCTAATACAGGGATTATCCCTGGCGGCTCTGGTTTTTATCCTCGGTATTGATTTCTGGCTGGAAGCATTATTCCTGTTCAGACCAATTATTGTTTGTACCCTGACAGGCGCGATCCTCGGGGACATTCATATCGGGTTAATCACCGGCGGCTTAACCGAACTCGCCTTTGCAGGCTTAACCCCGGCGGGCGGTGTACAACCTCCAAACCCGATTATGGCGGGCGTAATGACGACGGTCATCGCGTGGTCCACGGGTGTCGACGCCAAAACGGCAATCGGTCTTGGGCTGCCGTTTAGCCTGTTAATGCAATACATCATTCTGTTCTTCTACTCTGCTTTCTCGTTATTTATGTCGAAAGCGGATAACTACGCCAGCACGGGCGATACCCGGGCCTTTGCGCGCCTTAACTGGCTCACCACGCTGATTGTTGCCTGTTCATACGCCATTATCGCGTTTCTGTGTACCTACATGGCACAGGGCGCAATGCAGGCGCTGGTGAAGGCAATGCCTGGCTGGCTGACACACGGCTTTGAAGTGGCGGGCGGCATTTTGCCAGCGGTCGGTTTCGGCTTGCTCTTACGCGTCATGTTTAAAGCGCAATACATTCCCTACCTGATCGCCGGGTTTCTGTTCGTCTGTTATATCCAGGTCAGCAACCTGCTGCCGGTTGCCGTTTTAGGTGCCGGTTTCGCAGTCTATGAATTCTTCAATGCGCGGGCGAAAAACCAGTCTCAACCGCAGGCAGAAAGCAACCCCAGCGATAAAGAGGATTACAGCAATGGCATCTGAAATCAGTAAGAAAGATATCACCCGGTTAGGTTTCCGTTCGTCCGTGCTGCAAGCCAGTTTTAACTATGAAAGGATGCAGGCTGGCGGTTTTACCTGGGCGATGCTGCCGCTTTTGAAAAAGATTTATAAGGATGATAAAGACGGCTTAAGCGCGGCAATGAAAGACCATCTGGAATTTATTAATACCCACCCCAACCTGGTTGGTTTTTTGATGGGGCTGCTTATCTCAATGGAAGAGAAAGGGGAAAACCGCAGCACCATTAAGGGGCTAAAAGTGGCGCTGTTTGGCCCTATCGCGGGGATTGGGGATGCCATTTTCTGGTTTACGCTGTTACCGATTATGGCGGGAATCTGTTCCTCTTTTGCCAGCCAGGGCAACCTGCTTGGCCCGATACTTTTCTTTGCAGTCTACCTGGCGATTTTCTTTTTGCGCGTCGGCTGGACACACGTCGGTTATTCTGTGGGCGTTAAAGCGATTGATAAAGTTCGGGAAAACTCACAAATGATCGCAAGGTCGGCAACAATTCTGGGGATTACCGTTATCGGCGGTCTGATCGCCTCGTATGTGCATATCAATGTGATCACCACCTTTCCCATTGATGAAACACACAGCGTCGCGCTACAGAAAGACTTTTTTGACAAGGTGTTCCCAAACATTTTGCCAATGGGGTATACGCTACTGATGTATTACCTGCTGCGTGCGAAAAAGACTCACCCGGTGGTGCTGATTGCGGTGACATTTGTGCTGTCAATTCTTGCCTCAGCGTTGGGTATTCTCTGACAGAGCCGGGGCGCAACGCGACTGCGCCCCGCTCATAATGCGGCTTACTCTTGCTGTTCCAGCGCGTATTTATACAGCGCGTTTTTCTTCACGCCGTGGATTTCCGCCGCCAGCGCGGCCGCTTTTTTCAGCGGCAGCTCGGTTTGCAGTAACGCCAGTGTGCGCAACGCATCGGCGGGTAACACATCTTCCTGCGCCTTGTGCCCTTCGACGATCAGTACCATCTCGCCTTTACGGCGGTTCTCATCCTCTTTAACCCATGCCAGCAGCTCGCCCACCGGCGCCCCCTGAATGGTTTCCCAGGTTTTGGTCAGCTCACGCGCCAGTACCACGTAACGGGATTCACCCCATACGGCGACCATATCTTCCAGGCTTTCCAGCAGGCGGTGAGTGGATTCATAAAAAATCAGCGTACGGCTTTCGGTTTCCAGCCCTTTGAGCGTATCGCGACGCCCTTTCGATTTGGCAGGCAGAAAACCTTCGTAACAGAAACGATCCGACGGCAGCCCGGCGGCGCTTAACGCGGCGATGGCCGCGCACGGCCCCGGCAACGGCACCACGCGGATACCGGCCTCGCGGCAGGTACGCACCAGATGGTAGCCTGGATCGTTAATCAGCGGCGTTCCGGCGTCGGAGACCAGCGCAATGTTCTGCCCCTCTTTTAATTTCGCCACCAGCGTTTCGGCTTTTTGCTGCTCATTATGGTCGTGCAGCGCAAACAAACGGGCATTAATAGCAAAGTGCTGGAGCAGTAAACCGGTGTGGCGGGTATCTTCAGCGGCAATTAAATCAACGGCTTGTAACACGTTAAGCGCGCGCTGCGTAATATCAGCCAAATTCCCGATAGGAGTAGGTACAATAAAGAGCTGACCTTGAGAATTCTCCGCCGATTCGTGTTGTTTCATTGTTTCATCCGTATTGCCGATTTAATATTGAGCATTGCGTAAAAATTATCACTGGATACAGTATGCTACCGTCAAGATTTCTACGTTCGAAAGCCACGCGCTGCCTGCCTGTGGTGCTCGCCGCCCTGCTGTTTGCAGGCTGCGGCACGCAATCGACAGACCAAAGCGCCTCGCATATGCAGGGCGAAGCGCAGGCCGATTCTGGCTATTACCTGCAGCAGATGCAGCAAAGCACAGATGATAGCAAGACCAACTGGCAATTACTCGCCATTCGTGCACTGCTGAAAGAGGGAAAAACCCAGCAGGCCGGCGAACTGTTTGCCCAGCTGCCGCAGGATCTGAGCGATAATCAGCGTAAAGAACGCACGTTGCTCGCTGCCGAAATGAAACTGGCGCAGAAGGATTTTGCCGGTGCGAAAGCGCAACTCAACGAACTCGATCCCGCCGATCTTGAGCAGAACCAGCAAGCGCGTTACTGGCAAATTGGCATTTCCGCCTCGCAAGGCAAGCCTTCTCTGACGCTGCTGCGCGCGCTCATTGCCCAGCAACCGCTGTTGAGTAAACCAGAAGAGAAGCAGAAAAACATCGACGCCACCTGGCAAGCGCTGGCCTCCATGACGCAAGATCAAGCCAGAGCGCTGGTGATCAACGCCGATGAAGTGACGCTGCAAGGCTGGCTCGACCTGCAACGCATGTGGTTCGACAACCGCAACGATCCCAATATGCTGAAAGCGGGCATTACCGACTGGCAAACGCGCTACCCGCAAAACCCGGCGGCGAAAATGCTGCCTACGCAGTTGTCGAACATGCAAAACTTTAAACCGGCGGCAACCAACAAAATCGCGCTACTGTTACCGTTAAATGGCCAGGCGTCGGTGTTTAGCCGCGCTATTCAGCAAGGTTTTGAAGCGGCGAAAAACGGCATCGCCCCGGTTTCCGGCCCAGCGGTTCCGCAGCAAGTTGCCCAGGCCGCCACCGCAGCCGTTGTCAGCCCGGCAGACGCGAATGTGAATGACCTGACCAACGCCCCGGCGCAGCAAAATGCGGCTGCACCGGATGCTCAACAAGCGCAAGCACCGGATAGCGCAGCACAAAGTGACGCAGCAACAACGAATTCCGCCGCCACTGCTCAGCAAGATCCGGCAGCCACAACGCCCGCTCAGCCGACCGACGCTAATGCGACGCAACCGGTCGCTGCACCTGCCGTGGCAGGCACACCGGCGAACCCAGGCGCTGAGCTGAAAGTGTACGATACCAGCGCACAGCCAATGGATCAGATCCTCAACCAGGTTCAGCAGGATGGCGCCAGCATCGTGGTCGGCCCGCTGCTCAAAAACAATGTTGAAGAGCTGATGCGCAGCAACACGTCGCTGAACGTGCTGGCACTCAACCAGCCGGAGCATGTCGAAAACCGTGCCAACATTTGCTACTTCGCCCTCTCGCCAGAGGATGAAGCCCACGATGCCGCACGCCATATTTTTGAGCAGGGTCGTCATGCGCCGCTGCTGCTGGTGCCACGTAGCGCGTTGGGTGAACGCGTCAGCACCGCGTTTGCCGATGAGTGGAAAAAACTGGGCGGCGGCGTTGTGTTAGCGCAAAAATTTGGTTCCACCGCTGAACTGCGTATGGGGCTGAACGGTCGCTCTGGCATCGCCCTGACCGGTAGCCCGGTTGCCTCCAGCCTGCCACAGCAGCCAGGCGTGACGGTTGGCGGTCTGAATATTCCGGCTCCGCCGACGGATGCGCAAATTAGCGGTAGCGGCAGCGTTGACGCGGTGTATATCGTCGCCACGCAGGATGAAATCGCGCTGATTAAACCGATGATTACTCTGCGTACCGGCAGCCAGAGCGGTGTGATGCTGTACGCCAGCTCACGCAGCGCGCAGGGCGGCGCAGGCCCGGATTTCCGGCTTGAAATGGAAGGCCTGCAATTCAACGAAATCCCGATGCTTGCCGGCGCAAATCCGTCGCTGATGCAGCAAGCGCTGAAAAGCGTGAATAACGACTACTCGCTGGCGCGTCTGTACGCGATGGGCGCGGATGCCTGGTCGCTGGCGAATAACTTCTCGCAAATGCGTCAGGTGCCGGGTTTCGAGCTGAACGGCAATACCGGCGATTTAACGGCTACACAGGATTGCGTGATCAACAGGAAGTTGTCATGGCTCAAATATCAACAGGGGCAAATCGTCCCGGCGAATTAAGCCGTAAGCAGACCGGCGACGTGTGGGAAGCGAAAGCGCGTCGCCTGCTGGAAAGCAAAGGACTGCACTTTATCGCCGCCAATGTGCGCGAGCGCGGCGGCGAAATCGATCTGATAATGCGACACGGCAAGACGACCGTGTTTATTGAAGTACGCTACCGAAAATCGGCGCGTTTTGGCGGTGCAGCAAGCAGCGTCACCCGCGCCAAGCAAGCCAAACTGCTGCATACCGCGCGTTTATGGCTGGCCCGGCACAATGGGAGTTTTGACACTGTGGATTGCCGGTTTGATGTGGTAGCCTTCACCGAAAATGATGTTGAGTGGATACCCAACGCCTTTAACGACCACTCATGATTGGCTCAATGATAGGGATTACCGTGCTCGAACGAATTAAAGTCTGCTTTACGGAAAGCATTCAAACCCAAATTGCAGCGGCGGAAGCGCTACCTGATGCCATTTCCCGAGCAGCCATGACGATGGTTCACTCCCTGCTGAATGGCAACAAAATCCTCTGTTGTGGCAACGGCACATCTGCCGCCAACGCACAGCATTTTGCTGCCAGCATGATCAACCGTTTTGAAACAGAACGTCCTAGTTTACCTGCCATTGCACTTAATACCGATAATGTGGTCTTAACCGCGATAGCAAATGACCGTCTGCATGATGAAATTTATGCCAAGCAGGTTCGGGCGCTCGGCCATACCGGCGATATTTTATTAGCCATCTCAACGCGTGGTAACAGTCGCGATATCGTTAAAGCCGTCGAAGCGGCGGTAACGCGCGATATGTCAATCATTGCGTTGACGGGCTACGACGGTGGCGAGCTGGCGGGTCTGCTGGGGCCGCAGGATGTCGAAATTCGTATTCCTTCCCACCGCAGCGCGCGCATCCAGGAAATGCACATGCTGACGGTAAATTGCTTATGCGATCTGATTGATAACACGCTTTTTCCTCACCAGGATGATTAAGGAGTACACATGAAGGCATTTACGCCCCTCGCAGTCCTTATTTCCGCGCTGCTGTTACAGGGTTGTGTTGGCGCAGTGGTGGTAGGTTCCGCAGCCGTGGGCACAAAAGCCGCGACGGATCCGCGAACCGTTGGCACCCAGGTGGATGACAGCACGCTGGAACTGCGCGTGAATAGCGCGCTGTCGAAAGACGAACAAATTAAGAAAGAAGCGCGTGTTAACGTCACCGCCTATCAGGGGAAAGTGCTGCTGACCGGCCAGGCGCCGAATACCGATCTCTCTTCGCGGGCAAAACAGATTGCCGTTGGCGTGGAAGGGACAACCGAAGTCTTTAACGAGATCCGCCAGGGCCAGCCGATTGGTCTGGGTACGGCCTCTTCCGATACCTGGATCACCACCAAAGTGCGCTCGCAGTTGCTGAGCAGCGACCAGGTGAAATCGTCAAACGTGAAAGTGACGACAGAAAACGGTGAAGTGTTCCTGATGGGGCTGGTCACCGAGCGCGAGGGCCGTGCCGCCGCGGATATCGCCAGCCGCGTAAGCGGGGTGAAACATGTGACCACCGCCTTTACCCTGCTTAAATAAACCCGCAGTCATGAAAAAGCCCGGTCAAAACCGGGCTTTTTTTCGCGCATTAATTGGCTTACAGCAGCGCTGTAATACCGGTAATCACTCCGCACAACGCCACGAGGCCGCCGGTCAGCCACAGGGCTTTCGCCGGGAAAGATTTACGCAGCATAACGAGCGATGGCAGGCTAACCGCCGGCAGCGTAATCAACAGCGCCAGCGCAGGCGCCATGCCCATCCCCGCCAGCATCATGGTTTGCACAATCGGAATTTCTGCCGCCGTAGGGATAACAAACAGGCAACCGACAATCGCCATCGCAATCACCCACAGCAATGTGTTATCCACCGCGCCATCCGCATGCGGGAACAGCCAGACGCGCGCCGCACCGAGAACCAGCACCGCGAGGATATAGACCGGAATAGTGCTCCAGAACAGTTGCCATAACGCCTTGCCCCAGCGCGCCATAAAGCTACCCTGCGGCTCCGGCAAGGTGATCTCCACCGGCTCTGCCTGTTGCGGGCTATCTTTCACCAGCATCTGTACCAGCGTTGCCACGCCGAGCACGGTGACCAGACCGGCAACCAGGCGGATTGCCGCGAAATGCCAGCCAAGCACAAACCCCATAAACACTAGCGTCGCCGGGTTCAGCAGCGGGTTGCCCATCCAGAACGCCAGCGCACCGCCCATCGAAACGCGCTGACGCCGCATGCCCGCCGCCACCGGCGCCGCACAGCAGGAGCACATCATGCCAGGCAGAGAAAATAACGTACCAAACAGGGTGCCGCTAAAGCGTTTTTGCCCCAGCGTGCGCAGCAACCAGTCGCGCGGGATAAGCACCTGAATCAACGAACCGAGCAGCACGCCGAGTACGGCTGCCTTCCAGACTGCGAGAAAATAGACCATGGCATAATCAAGCGCCGCCTGAAACGGGCTGGAGTCGGCCTGGGAAAGAATGGATTTACCGATGCTGTGTGTCTCGGCGGCGGTGAATGCTTTGCCGTAATAAGGCTGCCATTTCACGTACCAGAGACCAACGATAACAACAAGAAAGAACAGAGCGGGTTTCCACCATTGAACAGGTGTTGCCGCTTGAGGTGAAGACTGACCAGTCATAACATTCCCCGGGGATATATTTATAAGCCCGAGAATAGTACGCCGTGATAACTATTTTGCCAATGTGCTATCCGCTGCGATCGCCCGTAGCTGCGCGGATTTCACTACCCGGACAGGCTGGCTCGCAGGCAAAAATGCCAGCGCCAGCATTGCGCGGGCAACATCGTGGGCGGAAATCGACTTCCAGTTGCCCGGTAACAGGCGGAAAAGCGGTGCCAGCAACGATTCATTGACCCGTTTTTTCTCCCGATCCCCCAACAGCATTGACGGGCGGACGATGGTCAGCGACGGCCACTGTTGCGCCATCAACGCGTTTTCCATCTCACCTTTTACGTGATTGTAGAAAAACGGCGAGCGCGCGTTTGCTCCCATTGAACTGACCACCAGCATTTGCGTGGCGCCAAGGCGCAGGCCGGTGATTGCCGTGTCCACCACCAGCGTGTAATCAGCAAGCACAAATGCCTCTTTGCTCCCCGCCTCACGCCGGGTAGTACCGAGGCAACAAAAAACTGTATCGACCGGTTCCGTGACCTGTGCCAGCGCGTCACTGAGCTGAGGATCGTGCGGGTTCGCAACACCAGAGATGCCCTGCAACGGTCGGCGAGTCGGCGCCGTGATCGCGTCGATTCGCGGGTCGCTATTCAGCAAGCGCAACAGATGCCCGCCAACCAGACCGGTGGCACCGGTGATTAATACACGTTGCATCGTTTCCCCCTTTGCAGATGAATCTGTGTTGCAATGTCAGCCTGCTGAACCAGGCTTAATGTTCTGGTGAGTTATCAGTATGCATAACTCCCTTTCTGAAGCCAAAACAACGGAGGAAGTATGAGCAAGAAAATTGCTGTCTTGATCACCGACGAGTTTGAAGATTCAGAATTCACCTCTCCGGCACATGAATTTTGCAAGGCCGGTCATGAGGTTATTACGATTGAGAAACAAGCCGGGAAAACCATTCACGGCAAAAAGGGCGAAGCGGAAGTAGTGATTGATAAAGCCATTGATGACGTGCGCCCGGCAGACTTTGACGCGTTGCTGCTGCCGGGGGGACACTCGCCTGACTCTCTGCGCGGCGACGATCGTTTTGTCACCTTCACGCGCGATTTCATCAGCGCCGGGAAACCGGTATTCGCCATTTGCCACGGTCCGCAGTTGCTGATCAGCGCCGATGCGATACGCGGGCGTAAGCTCACGGCGGTGAAACCGATTGTGGTGGATGTGAAAAACGCCGGGGGTGAGTTCTACGACCAGGAAGTGGTGGTCGATAAAGATCAGCTGGTGACCAGCCGTACTCCCGATGATTTGCCCGCGTTTAACCGCGAAGCGCTGCGTTTACTGGGCGCCTGAGTCGCGGATCCAGTGCAGTTTTTTACCAAAGCCCAGCGTGTTATCGGTGAACTTCAGTTCATGAAGACGAATTTCCCACATCGGGGCGGATAACATGCGGGCGACCGGAAAGCGACGATTGTACTTCGCACGCAACGTCGCACTCTCTTCGCCGTCGAGGCGGCGGATCTCGCCGGTGAACTGCACGCCGCGAATCAGCGCCACGGTTTTTGGCTGGCCGTTTACCGTGCCCGCCACCTGCGCTTTCAACCCCGTCATCTGTGCATGGCGGGTTTGATCTTCGCTCAGGATATAAAACGCGACCGCTTGCGGATCATAAAAATAGAACGCGTTCGCACACCATAACTCTCCCCGATTCGCCACACACCACGTGACAACATGCTGCTTCGCCAGCCAGCGATTAATGGCTGCAAGAGTCTCCATTTTTTCCCTTCCCCATGTTATTTTTCTTTCACATTAACATACTGAACATCGTCATGACGCCCTGGTTTCTTTACCTTATTCGCACCGCTGACAACATGCTCTACACCGGTATTACCACCGATGTCGCACGGCGTTTTACTCAGCATCAATCCGGAAAGGGCGCAAAAGCGTTGCGGGGAAAAGGTGCGCTGGCATTGGCTTTTTCGGCCGAGGTGGGGGAAAGATCGCTGGCGCTGCGGCTGGAGTACCGCATTAAGCAGTTAACCAAGCGCCAGAAAGAGCACCTCGTCGCCGGGGATGGCTCGTTCGAGGCGCTGCGGGAAAGCCTGTTATCTGCGACCGTTAAAAACGATTGAAATGATCGCTGTATTCGACCAGACCATTGACGCCATTGAACGCGTCATCCGCCAGACGATGAACTAAAAACGCGTCATGGCTTTCTGGCCAGCGGCAGCGCAAATCATACTGCGCCGCTTTCTCAAACCCAAGACGGCTATAAAACGCAGGATCACCTAAAGTGACCACCGCCGCATAGCCAAACTCGTTGAGTGAATCCAGCCCTTCATACACTAACTGACGCGCAATACCCTGCCCGCGGTACTGCTCATCAACAGCCAGCGGCGCAAGCCCGACCCATTGCAGCTCTTCACCGGCGACCGAAACCGGGCTAAACGCCACGTAGCCAATGACCTGGCCTTCGTCATCGGTCGCAACAAATCCCAGCGTGATCAGCCCGTCTTCGCGTAGATCGTGCACCAGCGTCGCTTCCGCTTCGCCGTCAAAACTACGGCGCAGTAGCGCGTCGATACCGGGAGCATCAATGGGAATTTCAACTCTAATCAGCATGGCTCACCTACAGAAGGTTGTGTCGTTGCAGGCGGCGCTTGCAGGCCAGCCTCAACAAATTCCGCCAGCTGCAGCAGCATCACCCGCAGGGGTTTTGGCATCTGCTCCAGCTCAATGGCGTCCATCAGGTTTTTCACGTACAGCCCAAGTTCCGTATCGCCTTCAATCACCAGACGGCGCTGGAAAAACAGCGTATCGGGATCCTGCTTACGCGCAGCAATCATCAGCAAATCGCTGGCGTCCGCGCTGAAGCTAACATCCGCATCGGCAGATTCACGCACAATCATCTGCCCATCTGCAACAGAGGTATACCACGTCAGGCCAATATCCCGAACCTGGATACTTAACCAGCGGCCTTCCAGAAACTCAAGTTCACCGTCCGCCAGCGCCTGTTGGAATTGCCAACGCAGCACCTGCTCCAGCACCTGACGTTTGATGGCGAAAGGCGTCAGTTTAACCGGCACGCTCAGTAACGACGGGCCAACGTGAACAAGACGTGAGCGCAATTTATCCAACACGAGCTTTACTCCCTGAAATGATAATGACTGTTATTTTGCCACAATCGACAAATGGCATAGCGGCACAAATCAACAATTACGAATAAACAGCCGGGGATTATTGGCGCCATCAATACGCATTTAACTGCCTCAAATCAAAAATTGTCGCTGACAGGTTAACTAAAATCCCAGTTCATTAACAACTTAGCGACCCCACGGGGTACATCCGGGCCATAGCGCCCCTGATTGCAGGATACACTATGGAGTTGCTCTGCCCTGCCGGAAACCTTCCGGCGCTGAAGGCGGCCATTGAAAACGGTGCCGACGCTGTGTATATCGGCCTGAAAGATGATACCAACGCCCGCCATTTCGCCGGTCTTAATTTCACCGAGAAGAAGCTGCAGGAAGCGGTCAGCTTTGTTCACCAGCACCGCCGCAAGCTGCATATCGCCATTAACACATTTGCGCATCCTGATGGCTATCAACGCTGGGAGCGCGCCGTTGATATGGCGGCGCAGATTGGCGCTGACGCGCTAATCCTGGCGGATTTAGCGATGCTGGAATATGCAGCCGAGCGCTATCCGCATATTGAGCGCCACGTCTCCGTCCAGGCTTCCGCGACCAACGAAGAGGCAATTCGTTTTTACCATCGTCACTTTGACGTGGCGCGCGTGGTGCTGCCGCGCGTGTTATCGATTCACCAGGTCAAGCAACTGGCGCGCGTCACGCCGGTGCCGCTGGAAGTGTTCGCTTTCGGCAGCCTGTGCATTATGGCGGAAGGTCGCTGCTATCTCTCTTCTTACCTGACTGGCGAATCGCCCAATACCGTGGGCGCCTGTTCTCCGGCGCGTTTTGTGCGCTGGCAGCAAACGCCGCAGGGGCTGGAGTCCCGGCTTAACGAAGTGCTGATTGATCGCTATCAGGATGGCGAAAACGCCGGTTATCCGACCTTATGCAAAGGCCGCTATCTGGTGGATGGCGAGCGCTATCACGCGCTGGAAGAACCCACCAGCCTTAACACGCTGGAGCTGCTGCCAGAGCTGCTGGCCGCCAATATTGCCTCGGTAAAAATCGAGGGGCGCCAGCGCAGCCCGGCCTATGTCAGCCAGGTGGCAAAAGTATGGCGTCAGGCAATCGACCGTTGTATGGCCTCGCCGCAAGACTTTGTGCCGCAATCGGCCTGGATGGAAACGCTGGGGTCGATGTCGGAAGGCACCCAAACCACCCTCGGCGCGTATCACCGCAAATGGCAGTAGGAAAACCATGAAATATTCATTAGGGCCGGTGCTTTACTACTGGCCAAAAGAGACGCTGGAAGATTTTTATCGCCAGGCCGCCACCAGCCACGCCGATGTGATTTACCTTGGCGAAGCCGTCTGCAGCAAGCGCCGCGCCACCAAAGTGGGCGACTGGCTGGATATGGCCAAACAACTGGCGGGCAGCGGCAAGCAGGTTGTGCTTTCCACGCTGGCGCTGGTGCAGGCCTCTTCCGAATTAAACGAACTAAAACGTTACGTTGATAACGGCGAGTTTTTACTCGAAGCCAGCGACCTGGGCGTGGTGAATATCTGCGCCGAGCGCAAGCTGCCGTTTGTCGCCGGGCATGCGCTCAACTGCTACAACGCGGTGGCGCTGCGTTTACTGCTCAAGCAAGGCATGGTGCGCTGGTGCATGCCGGTTGAGCTTTCACGCGACTGGCTGAAAAACTTACTCGATCAGTGTGATTCCCTCGGTATTCGTCAGCAATTTGAAGTGGAAGTGCTGAGCTACGGTCATCTGCCGCTGGCTTACTCCGCGCGCTGCTTTACCGCCCGCTCCGAAGACAGGCCCAAAGATGAGTGCGAAACCTGCTGCATTAAATACCCGAACGGGCGCAGCATTCTTTCGCAAGAGAATCAGCAAGTCTTTGTGCTCAACGGCATCCAGACGATGAGCGGCTATGTTTACAATCTGGGCAATGAGCTGACGTCAATGAAGGGTCTTGTGGATATGGTGCGCCTGTCGCCGATGGGTAACGAGACGTTTGCCATGCTCGACGCGTTTAAGGCTAATGAAACGGGTAATGCGCCGCTGCCGCTGGCATCTAATAGCGACTGCAACGGTTACTGGCGCAAGCTACCGGGGTTGGTACTTCAGCAATAAAAGCTCACTTTGTTAACAAGAATTGTCACAAGTTAATGCAGTATGAAAGTTGCAGCTTTTCTGGCCGGGCGCGGCACATTGCGCCAGGCTGGAAGAAGACCTTCAATCTGATGACAATGCTGTAGCAAAGTGAGTGTGTATGTCTGATAAAACGATCCCTTTTTCGGTGCTTGATCTTGCGCCGATCCCGCAAAACTCCAGCGCACGCGAGGCGTTCACTCATTCGCTGGATCTGGCGAAACTTGCCGAACAGCGCGGTTATCATCGCTACTGGCTGGCAGAACACCACAACATGACTGGTATCGCCAGTGCCGCGACTTCCGTATTGATTGGCTACCTGGCGGCGAATACGCAAACTCTGCATTTGGGTTCCGGCGGCGTGATGCTGCCAAACCATTCACCGCTGGTGATTGCCGAGCAGTTCGGCACATTGAATACGCTTTATCCCGGACGCATTGATCTCGGGCTTGGCCGTGCACCAGGTAGCGACCAGCGCACCATGATGGCGCTGCGCCGCCATATGAGCGGTGATATCGACAATTTCCCGCGTGATGTCGCTGAACTGGTGGACTGGTTTGATGCCCGCGATCCCAACCCGCATGTACGACCGGTGCCGGGCTACGGTGAAAAAATCCCCGTCTGGCTGCTGGGCTCAAGCCTGTATAGCGCGCAGTTGGCCGCACAACTGGGCTTACCGTTTGCCTTTGCTTCGCACTTCGCGCCGGATATGTTGTTTCAGGCGTTACATCTTTATCGCACCAACTTTACGCCTTCGGCGCGGCTGGAAAAACCGTACGCGATGGTGTGCATCAATATTGTCGCAGCCGACAGCAATCGCGATGCGGAATTCCTGTTTACCTCTATGCAGCAGGCCTTTGTGAAATTGCGCCGTGGTGAAAGCGCGCAGTTGCCACCACCGATCCCCAATATGGATCAGTTCTGGTCACCGTCGGAACAATACGGCGTGCAGCAGGCGCTGAGCATGTCGTTGGTGGGTGATAAAGCGAAAGTGCGCCACGGACTGGAGTCAATTCTGCGGGAAACGGATGCCGACGAAATTATGGTCAACGGGCAAATTTTTGATCACCAGGCGCGGCTTTATTCGTTTGAGCTGGCGATGCAGGTGAAAGAGGAACTGCTCGGTTAACGCAGAGATCCTCCTCTCCCGGAAGGGAGAGGAGAGAAAATGATTACTGATAGACAGGTAGCAAATTAAAGCTGGAAAGCAGATGCACCACGGCGTTGCCGATGCCAAACAGCAGGATCAACACAATCATCGGCTTACCACCCCACACGCGAAATGCCGGGCTGCCAAAGCGCTTACGCGAGGCATTTGCCAGTAATGCCGGAACAATCGCCGCCCATACTGTTGCCGCTAACCCCGCATAACCAATCGCATACAAAAAGCCGTTCGGCCACAGTAAGCCACCAACAATCGGCGGCAAAAAGGTCAGCAGTGCTGTTTTAAAACGTCCCAGCGGGGAATCATCAAACTTGAACAAGTCTGCCAGGTAGTCAAACAGCCCCAGCGTCACGCCGAGGAAGGAACTGGCGACGGCAAAGTTTGAAAAGACAACCAGCAACAGATCCAGGCTGCGGCTATTCAGCACGCCGCTCAGCGCCTGCACCAGTACATCAATATTCCCGCCTTTGGCCGCGATCTCAATAAACGCCGGACGCGGAATGTTGCCCATCGTGACCAGTAACCAAATCACATACAGCCCCAGCGCCAGCAGCGTGCCGTAGACCAGGCAACGAATAATGGTACGCGGATCTTTGCCGTAGTATTTCATCAGGCTCGGCACATTGCCGTGGTAGCCAAACGAGGCCAGACAGAAGGGCAGCGTCATCAACAGATAAGGCGTGTACGAAGCATCGCTCTGAGCAACGTTAAATAAGGTTGCTGGCTCGACATGCCCCAACAGACTGCCAAAAGTGAGGAAGAAGGTGATGACCTTCGCACCCAGTACAATCGCCGTCATTCGGCTGACAGCGTGTGTCGAGAGCCAGACGATAAATGCCACCAGCAGCGCAAAGGCAAACCCGGCCAAACGCGGCGGGACATTCAGCGACATTTCCGCAAAGGTGTGGTGCAAGATAGAGCCGCTTGCCGAAATGTAGGCGTAAGTCAGGATATAGAGCACGAAAGCAATCGAGATACCGTTAACCAGGTTCCAGCCTTTTCCCAGCAAATATTTGGTGATGGTATCGAAGCTCGCGCCGCTCCGGTAATTCAGGTTGGCTTCAAGGATCATCAGCCCGGAGTGCAGCATGCAAAACCAGGTAAAAACGAGCGCCAGCAATGACCAGAAAAACCACGCACCGGACATCACCACCGGCAGTGAAAACATGCCTGCGCCAATGATCGTGCCGCCAATAATCACCACCCCGCCGAACAGCGAAGGGGAAGCTTGTGTGGTTGTCAGTGTCGACATCTGAATGATTCTCCTGTGATGAGCAATGCCAGTAGTTCAGGCTGCTGCATTGTACCAGTACAGGAGTACATTACGGATAAAAAAAGCCCCAATCTTTTCGATCGGGGCTGTATCTATTTCTTTACAGACTGTAACGCAGATTATGCGTCGTTACGGCGACGCGGAGCGCTGTCGTCACGATCGCGGCGCGGTGCGCGACGTTCGCCACCGAAACTACGACCTTCCTGACGCTCACCGCTGAAACGACGGCCTTCACCACGACCGCCTTCACGGCGTTCACCACCGAAACCGCCACGACGCTCACCGCCACCGCGACGTTCGCTGCGCTCACGCGGCTGTGCATCGCCCAGCAGCTGCATATTCATCGGCTTGTTCAGAATACGCGTGCGAGTGAAGTGCTGCAGAACTTCGCCCGGCATGCCTTTCGGCAGCTCAATGGTAGAGTGAGTACCAAACAGTTTGATGTTACCAATGTAACGGCTGCTGATATCACCTTCGTTCGCGATAGCACCAACGATATGGCGTACTTCAACACCATCATCGCGGCCCACTTCAATACGATACAGTTCCATTTCGCCTACATCACGACGTTCACGGCGCGGACGATCTTCACCACCACGTTCAGAACGTTCGCCACGCGGACCACGATCGTTACGATCGCCACGGCGTTCGAAACGGTCATCACGATCGCGGAATTCACGCTTAGGACGCATCGGTGCATCCGGCGGCAGGATCAGCGGACGTTCGCCCTGAGCCATTTTCAGCAGTGCAGCGGCCAGCGTTTCAATATCCATCTCTTCTTCAGCAGAAGGCTGGATTTTTGCCAGCAGCGCGCGGTACTGATCCAGATCGCTGCTTTCCAGCTGCTGCTGAACTTTCGCGGCGAATTTTTCCAGACGGCGTTTGCCCAGCAGCTCTGCGTTCGGCAGTTCCACTTCCGGAATGGTCAGTTTCATCGTACGTTCGATGTTACGCAGCAGACGACGCTCGCGGTTCTCAACGAACAGCAGTGCACGACCCGCACGACCCGCACGACCGGTACGACCGATACGGTGAACGTAGGATTCAGAATCCATCGGGATGTCGTAGTTAACAACCAGGCTGATGCGCTCAACGTCCAGACCACGTGCTGCAACGTCAGTTGCGATCAGGATATCCAGACGACCGTCTTTCAGACGCTCTAGTGTCTGCTCACGCAGTGCCTGGTTCATGTCGCCGTTCAGCGCGGCGCTGTTATAGCCACTGCGTTCCAGCGCTTCCGCCACTTCCAGCGTTGCGTTTTTGGTACGAACAAAGATGATCGCCGCATCAAAATCTTCCGCTTCCAGGAAGCGAACCAGTGCTTCGTTTTTACGCATGCCGTATGCAGTCCAGTAGCTCTGGCTGATGTCCGGACGAGTCGTCACGCTGGATTGAATGCGCACTTCCTGCGGCTCTTTCATAAAGCGGCGAGTAATGCGACGGATTGCTTCCGGCATGGTGGCAGAGAACAGAGCGGTCTGATGACCTTCCGGGATCTGCGCCATGATGGTTTCTACGTCTTCGATAAAGCCCATGCGCAGCATTTCGTCGGCTTCATCCAGCACCAGACCGCTCAGTTTAGAGAGATCCAGCGTGCCGCGTTTCAGGTGATCCAGCAGACGACCCGGCGTACCGACGACGATCTGTGGCCCCTGGCGCAGAGCGCGTAATTGCACGTCATAACGCTGGCCGCCGTACAGGGCTACCACGCTTACACCGCGCATATGTTTAGAGAAATCGGTCATTGCTTCAGCAACCTGAACCGCCAGTTCGCGGGTCGGAGCGAGCACAAGGATCTGCGGCGCACGCAGGTCCGGATCGATGTTGTTCAGCAGCGGCAGAGAAAACGCTGCAGTTTTACCGCTACCAGTCTGGGCCATGCCCAGCACGTCACGACCGTTCAGCAGGTGCGGAATGCACTCAGCCTGGATCGGAGATGGTTTTTCGTAACCGAGATCGTTAAGGGCTTCAAGGATGGGAGCCTTCAGGCCCAGATCTGCAAAAGTGGTTTCGAATTCAGCCATGTAGTACAAGTGCCTCTATGTCATTGGCGGCCAGTCTACATAACTCATCGTGAAAAAAATTAGCAATTTTCATTGAAAAGTGTGAACCGGCTCAAAGTAGGTTAATTAACGAACAATGAAGCCCTCACCCGCGAAGGTGATGGCAATCAAAAAAAGATTACGGGCTGATATGTTCGTCAGCTATTGCTGGTCCGATTCTGCCAGGTCGTCATGCTCCTGGCCCAAGAGCGCTAATTCCAACAATGCGTAACGGTGCTCAACAAAATTATGGACGTTGTTAGCAACCGCTAGTTTGAACAGTGCCGAAGCGCTGTCCTTATCCCCCAGACTTAGGTAGTACTTACCTAAATAGAAGTTGGTTTCACTGAGATGCTCAGCGAGCGAGGTGTTATCCGTTGCGTCTGCCTTCAGGCGATCCATTAGCGTTGCTTCGCTAATGTCGCCGAGGTAGAACTCGACAATGTTCCATCCCCACTGTTCCTTGTCCGATTTTTCGAAGCGCTGTTTCAGTGCTTCTTTAGCCTGCTTCTCATTAAGCTTCCGCTCAACGATGTAAAGCCACAGACTCCGGAAAGGATCATTAGGATCGTCTTGATAAAACGCCAGCAGATCATCTTGCGCTAACTTGTCGCGACCGCCGTAATGCAGTGCGATCCCGCGATTCAAGTGCGCGTAGTTGTAAGTTGGATCAAGCTCAAGTACAGAATCAAACGCTTCATAGGCAGCATCAAAATTGCCTGCCTGCGTTAAATAAATGCCTAAGTAATTGAATACTTCAGGCATATCGGGTCGGATTGCCAGCGCTTGCGAGAAATCATTTCGCGCTAAGGCTCTCAAACCGAGGCTATCATACAACACTCCGCGCTCATATAAAAGCTGTGCGCGTTCGTCATCGGTTAAAGCCCGACTGGCAAGAATTTGTTCCATGCGTGCCAGAATCACTTCTTGCTGCAAAGTCGGTTGCAATGGCACTGCGAGGACTTCGCTCTTACGCCAGGCAGAGTTGCTGCATCCTGCCAGCGTTAAAGCTGTCGCAACGAAACACCAGCGCAAAAAAGGCTTCATTTCCCACTCCCGAAGACAACAATTGGATGAACGTCCTGTCCCCCGGCTGCAAACATGGCGTCCTGCCTGCTAATAAGCCCTCCGCTTTCGCGGAGGGCAAAGGCAACCTTACTCGCCCTGCTCTGCTTGCGGCGCTTCCGACGCTTCAGCAGGCTGAGTCTGCTCAGTCGCTTCTTTAATGCTCAGACGAATACGGCCCTGACGGTCAACTTCCAGAACTTTAACCGGCACTTCCTGGCCCATCTGCAGATAATCGGTCACTTTCTCAACGCGTTTGTCTGCGATCTGAGAAATATGTACCAGACCTTCTTTACCGCCGCCGATGGCAACAAACGCGCCAAAGTCAACGATGCGGGTCACTTTACCGCTATAGACACGGCCCACTTCGATCTCAGCCGTGATCTCTTCAATGCGGCGAATAGCATGTTTCGCTTTGTCGCCATCAGTTGCTGCGATTTTCACGGTGCCATCATCTTCGATTTCGATGGTGGTGCCGGTTTCTTCGGTCAGCGCACGAATGACGGAACCGCCTTTACCGATCACGTCTTTGATCTTATCTGGATTAATTTTGATGGTATGGATACGCGGTGCAAATTCAGAGATATCACCACGCGGCGCGTTAATCGCCTGCTCCATTACACCCAGAATATGCAGACGAGCACCTTTCGCCTGGTTCAGCGCAACCTGCATGATCTCTTTGGTGATACCTTCAATTTTGATATCCATCTGCAGCGCAGAGATACCGTCGCGGGAGCCCGCAACTTTGAAGTCCATATCGCCCAGGTGGTCTTCGTCGCCCAGGATGTCGGACAGAACAACAAAGTTGTCGCCTTCTTTCACCAGACCCATTGCGATACCCGCAACAGCGGCTTTCACCGGTACGCCTGCGTCCATCAGCGCCAGAGATGCGCCACAAACGGAAGCCATAGAAGAAGAACCGTTCGATTCGGTGATTTCAGAAACCACACGCACGGTGTACGGGAATTTATCAGCATCCGGCATTACTGCCAGCACGCCGCGTTTAGCCAGACGGCCGTGACCAATTTCACGACGTTTCGGCGAACCAACCATCCCGGTTTCCCCTACGGAGTACGGAGGGAAGTTGTAATGGAACAGGAAAGAGTCAGTACGCTCGCCCATCAGCTCGTCGATGATCTGCGCATCACGTGCAGTACCCAGCGTGGCAGTAACCAGCGCCTGAGTTTCGCCACGAGTAAACAGTGCGGAACCGTGGGTACGCGGCAGCACACCGGTACGAACGTCCAGACCACGGATCATATCTTTTTCGCGGCCATCGATACGCGGTTCGCCTGCCAGTACGCGGCTACGAACAACGTTTTTCTCGATAGCGTGCAGGATTTCACCCAGTTCGTTAGCATCCAGGGTTTCATCTTCTGCCACCAGCGTTGCGATGGTTTCGGATTTGATCACGTCAACCTGAGCATAACGCTCTTGTTTGTCAGTGATGCGATATGCATCGCTCAAACGTGATTCTGCCAGTGCAGCAACGCGCGCGTTCAGCGCTTCGTTCACCGCTTCCGGCTGCCAGTCCCAACGCGGTTTGCCTGCTTCTTTTACCAGCTCGTTGATGTTCTGGATAACAATCTGCTGCTGGTCGTGGCCGAATACCACAGCGCCCAGCATTTGATCTTCGCTCAGCAGTTCCGCTTCTGATTCCACCATCAGAACGGCGGCTTCAGTACCGGCAACGACCAGGTCCAGCTTACTTGCTTTCAGCTCTTCCTGAGTTGGGTTCAGAACGTACTGGTCGTTGATATAACCAACACGCGCGGCGCCAATCGGGCCATTGAACGGAATACCAGACAGTGAAAGCGCGGCGGAAGCACCGATCATGGCTACGATATCCGGGTTAACCTGCGGGTTAACGGAAACTACAGTAGCGATAACCTGCACTTCGTTCACGAACCCTTCCGGGAACAGCGGGCGAACCGGGCGGTCAATCAGACGCGCGATCAGCGTTTCGCCTTCGCTCGGACGGCCTTCACGACGGAAGAAACCGCCAGGGATTTTACCTGCAGCGTACGTACGCTCTTGATAGTTAACGGTCAGCGGGAAGAAATCCTGACCTGGTTTTGCTTTTTTCTGGCCAACAACGGTCACGAATACTGCGGTGTCATCCATGCTTACCATAACGGCAGCAGTCGCCTGACGCGCCATCATGCCGGTTTCCAGCGTGACGGTATGTTGACCATACTGGAATTTACGAACGATCGGATTCAGCAAAGTTCTGTCCTTTCTTAATGAAAGTCAGCACACCTTTGGCATGCTGACAATTTAACCGAATCTTCATGCATCCTCGCGACTAATGACAACCCTAACCCGCCCATTGCGGATAAAGCCTCTCATTAGCCGCGCGAACCTCTGCAGTGAAGATCATACCTGGCAACAATACATTAGTTTACTGCCAATTGCTGCCGCCTGGTTGAAAAAAGGGGCCTTGTAGGCCCCTTCTTGAAACTCGCCAGACTTAGCGACGCAGACCCAGACGCTCGATCAGCGCGGTGTAGCGTGCAACGTCTTTACGTTTCAGATAGTCGAGCAGTTTACGACGCTGAGAAACCATACGCAGCAGACCACGACGGCTGTGGTGATCTTTTTTGTGCTCTGCAAAGTGACCCTGCAGGTGGTTGATCTGAGCAGTCAGCAGTGCAACCTGAACTTCGGTAGAACCGCTGTCGTTAGAACCACGACCAAACTCGGAAACGATTTTTGCTTTAGCTTCAACGCTTAGAGACATTTTGAACTCCAGTGATAAAAAAAAGAAAAGGCGCCGATCTCTAATTCAGCGGCCTCAGGATTAACGCCGGGTGATGTTAAATACATAGCCCGGCGTTAAGCGGCAATATTCTACTCGTAGTCACGGTTTCCCGCAAGGTAAGCCGGTCATTGTGCAGGATACTCGACCACCAGACGACGCGGCGCAACACGGCCTTCGTCATCCATTTCGCCCATGCCGATGAATTTCGCGTCATCGCCTTCTGTGACACGCACCAGCCCCGCGTTTGGCGCTGCGGATGCCCGAACCGGTTGACCGTTTTTGAAGTATGCCGCGACCACTGACGGAATGTTAACCGTCGGGAAATCTGACGCCGGGCTGTCCATGGGCATCAGTAACGGATCCAACAGTTGTGCTGCCGGGATACCCTGCTGCTCGGCTTGATCCACCAGCTCGCGCAGTTTGTCGATCGTCACCATACGTTCAACAGGATACTTACTCACCGCCAGGCGACGCAGATAGATAACATGTGCGCCGCAGCCAAGTTTCTCACCCAAATCATCAATGATGGTGCGGATGTAAGTCCCTTTCGAGCAGTGAATTTCCAGCTCAAGTTCATCGCCTTGATGGCGGATAAATAACAGCTCGTAAACCGTGATTGGGCGCGCTTCACGCGGAACCTCAATGCCCTGGCGTGCATACTCGTAGAGCTTCTTTCCCTGATATTTCAGGGCAGAGTACATCGACGGGACTTGCTGCGTATCACCGCGAAAACTCTCCAGCGCAGTAGCCAGTTGTTCGGCACTGAAGGTCAACGGACGCTCTTCAACGATTTGCCCATCCGCATCGGACGTATCGGTACGCTGCCCAAGGCGGGCAATCACCCGATAACGTTTGTCCGAATCCAGCAGATATTGGGAAAACTTTGTCGCTTCTCCCAGGCAAATCGGCAGCATGCCGGTCGCCAGCGGGTCAAGCGCTCCGGTGTGTCCGGCACGGTTGGCGTTATAAAGACGCTTTACTTTTTGCAGCACATCGTTGCTGGAAGCGCCCTGCTGTTTATCCAGCAGCAGAACGCCATGCACGTCACGACCGCGACGACGAGGACGGCTCATCAGTCCTCCTTGCTGTCGTCCGGGTTCACACGACGTTCGTCATCGTGTTTCACCACACTGGTCACCAGATTGGACATGCGCATCCCTTCTACCAACGAGTTGTCGTAGAAGAACGTCAGTTCCGGCACGATACGCAAACGCATCGCTTTACCCAACAGGGAACGAATAAAGCCAGAGGCATCCTGCAACGCTTTGATACCCGCTTTCACGGATGCTTCGTCTTTATCGTTGAGGAAGGTGACAAACACTTTGGCATAAGCCAGATCGCGGGAAACTTCGACACCAGAAACGGTGGTCATCATACCCAGACGCGGATCTTTAATTTCGCGCTGCAGGATAATCGCAATCTCTTTTTGCAGTTCCTGAGCCACGCGCTGCGGGCGACCAAATTCTTTCGCCATAATAATTCTCCAGACTAAAAAGGGGCCGTAGCCCCTTTTACTATTTCTTGCCGGGAGGCGCTTCGCTTACCCGGCCAGCAATGTTCATCCACTTTTGATTTCGGCTGACTAGCAGCCGAAAAGCGAAGCGAATTACTCAATAGTACGTTGGATCTCAATGATCTCGAACACTTCGATCATATCGCCGGTACGTACATCATTGTAGTTCTTAACGCCGATACCACATTCCATGCCGTTACGGACTTCGTTGACGTCATCTTTGAAGCGACGCAGGGATTCCAGCTCGCCTTCATAGATAACCACGTTGTCGCGCAGAACGCGGATCGGGTTGTGACGTTTAACCACACCTTCGGTAACCATACAGCCCGCGATCGCACCGAATTTCGGCGATTTGAACACATCGCGAACTTCCGCCAGACCGATGATCTGCTGTTTCAGCTCCGGAGAGAGCATACCGCTCATTGCCGCTTTCACTTCGTCGATCAGGTTATAGATGACGGAGTAGTAACGCAGATCCAGACCTTCCGCTTCGATCACGCGACGCGCAGATGCGTCGGCACGAACGTTGAAGCCAACCAGAATCGCGTTGGATGCAGCAGCCAGCGTTGCGTCGGTTTCGGTGATACCACCTACGCCGGAACCCACGATCTTCACTTTAACTTCGTCGGTAGACAGTTTCAGCAGAGAATCGGAGATAGCTTCGACAGAACCCTGAACGTCGGCCTTCAGAACGATGTTCACTTCGTGAACTTCGCCTTCGGTCATGTTGGCAAACATGTTTTCCAGTTTGGATTTCTGCTGACGCGCCAGTTTAACTTCGCGGAATTTGCCCTGACGGTACAGTGCCACTTCACGCGCTTTCTTCTCGTCACGCACAACAGTCGCTTCATCACCCGCAGCCGGAACACCGGACAGACCGAGGATTTCCACCGGAATGGACGGACCCGCTTCGGTTACTTCGCGACCCAGTTCGTCACGCATCGCACGCACGCGGCCATATTCGAAGCCGCACAGCACGATATCGCCTTTATGCAGCGTACCTTCGCGCACCAGCACGGATGCCACCGGACCACGACCTTTATCGAGGAAGGATTCGATAACCACGCCGCTCGCCATACCTTTACGTACGGCTTTCAGCTCAAGAACTTCGGCCTGCAGCAGGATCGCATCCAGCAGTTCGTCGATACCGGTACCGGCTTTCGCGGAGACGTGTACGAACTGGCTTTCGCCGCCCCACTCTTCCGGAATGATGCCGTACTGAGAGAGTTCGTTTTTAACGCGATCCGGATCGGCTTCAGGCTTATCGATCTTGTTCACGGCAACCACTACCGGCACCTGCGCCGCTTTTGCGTGCTGGATAGCTTCGATAGTTTGCGGCATCACGCCGTCATCGGCAGCAACAACCAGAACCACGATATCCGTTGCCTGAGCACCACGGGCACGCATTGCGGTAAACGCGGCGTGGCCTGGGGTATCCAGGAAGGTGATCATGCCGTTGTCGGTTTCAACGTGGTAAGCACCAATATGCTGAGTAATGCCGCCCGCTTCGCCAGAGGCCACTTTCGTTGAACGAATGTAGTCCAGCAGAGAGGTTTTACCGTGGTCAACGTGACCCATAATGGTCACAACTGGTGCGCGCGGTTCTGCCGCAGCACCTGTGTCACGGTCGCTCATTACCGCTTCTTCCAGCTCGTTTTCACGACGCAGGATAACTTTATGGCCCATCTCTTCAGCAACCAGTTGCGCAGTTTCCTGGTCAATAACCTGGTTGATGGTTGCCATCGCGCCCAGCTTCATCATCGCTTTGATGACCTGAGAGCCTTTAACCGCCATTTTGTTAGCCAGTTCGCCAACGGTCAGAGTTTCGCCGATCACGACGTCACGGTTAACCGCTTGTGCTGGCTTCTGGAAGCCCTGCTGCAGAGCAGAACCTTTACGCTGACGGCCGCCTTTACCACCACGAACCGCAGCACGCGCTTCTTCGCGGTCAGCTTTGCTTTCAGCGTGTTTGTTGCCTTTCTTCGGACGAGCAGCTTTTGCTGTACGGCTGCGACCACGACCACCTTCCACTTCACGGTCGTTATCATCTTCCGCCTGGCGGGCATGCTGGGAAGTGGTTACATGGTAATCACCAGTAGTCTCTTCTTCTTCGCTTGCCGGAGCCGTCCAGTTCGCTTCATTTTGTTCAGCCATACGACGAGCTTCTTCCGCTACGCGACGCGCATTTTCTTCCAGTTTACGACGAGCCTCTTCTTCCGCTTTGCGCTTGAGTTCTTGCGCTTCGGATTCACGGCGGGCTTTTTCCGCCTGGGCTGTCCTGGTCATTTCGTCAGATTGTTGGTTGCTCACTTTGCTATTTTCCGCAGCTTCGCGTTTTGCATTTTCAGCATTTTCGCGTTTAGCCTTTTCATCAGCTTCACGTTTCGCACGAGCTTCGGCATCACGTTTGGCTTTTTCCTCGGCTTCGCGCTCAGCGGCTTCCTCTGCTTCACGACGGGCCTTCTCTTCCGCTTCACGCATCGCCTCTTCTTCCGCAGCGAGACGTTCAGCCTCTTGTGGATCGCGTTTTACAAAGGTGCGTTTTTTACGGACTTCGATCTGCACCGATTTACTTTTCCCACCGGTGCCCTGAATACTTAATGTACTGCGCGTCTTGCGCTGCAGAGTCAGCTTGTCAGGCGAAGAACCGTGCTCACGGTTCAAATGCGCTAACAGCGTCTGCTTTTCTTGTGCCGTCACTGAGTCTTCAGCGGACTTGCGGATCCCTGCGTCAGCAAATTGCTGTACCAGGCGGTCCACAGAGGTTTGAATCTCAGCGGCCAGCGTTTTTACGGTTACATCTGTCATGCTGTTCCTTCCTGCTACAGTTTATTACGCTTCGTCGCCAAACCAGCAAATATTACGTGCGGCCATGATGAGCTCACCTGCTTTCTCATCGGTTAACCCTTCGATATCGCTCAGGTCATCCACACCTTGTTCAGCGAGGTCTTCCAGCGTACAAACACCACGAGCAGCCAGTTTGAAAGCCAGTGCGCGATCCAGACCTTCCAGGTTAAGCAGGTCTTCAGCCGGTTCTTTATTACCGAGGCTTTCTTCCTGCGCCAGTGCCAGAGTGGTCAGCGCGTTTTTCGCACGATCACGCAGGGCTTCGACGGTGTCTTCATCCAGACCATCGATTTCCAGCAGCTCTTTGATTGGCACATAGGCCAGTTCTTCCAGCGTAGAGAAACCTTCTTCGACCAGAACGGTGGCGAAATCTTCGTCAATGTCCAGGTAACGGGTAAAGGTATCAATCGCTGCATGAGCCTCAGCCTGATGCTTGGACTGCAGATCCTCAACGGTCATGACGTTGAGTTCCCAGCCGCTCAGCTGAGACGCGAGGCGCACGTTCTGACCATTACGGCCGATAGCCTGCGCCAGGTTGCCCGCCTCAACGGCGATATCCATGGTGTGTTTATCTTCATCCACCACGATAGAAGCAACGTCAGCCGGTGCCATTGCGTTGATAACGAACTGTGCCGGGTTATCGTCCCACAGCACGATATCAATACGCTCGCCGCCAAGTTCCGTCGAAACAGCTTGCACACGCGCACCGCGCATACCCACGCAAGCGCCGACCGGATCGATACGCTTGTCGTTCGTCTTCACGGCGATTTTGGCGCGAGAACCCGGATCGCGGGCTGCGGCTTTAATCTCGATAACTTCTTCACCGATTTCCGGCACTTCAATGCGGAACAGTTCAACCAGCATTTCTGGTTTGGAACGGGTCACGAACAGCTGCGCACCGCGCGCTTCAGGGCGTACAGCGTACAGCACACCGCGGATGCGGTCGCCCGGACGGAAGTTTTCACGCGGCAGCATATCTTCGCGCAGGATAACGGCTTCAGCGTTGTTGCCGAGATCCAGCGTGATGTTGTCGCGGTTCACTTTCTTCACCACGCCGGTGATGATTTCGCCTTCGTGCTCGCGGAACTGATCGACCACCATTGCGCGCTCAGCTTCACGTACTTTCTGTACGATGACCTGTTTTGCGGTCTGGGTGGTGATGCGGTCAAACGTGACGGATTCAATCTGATCTTCAACATAGTCGTCGAGGTTCAGGCTCTCATCTTCGTAACGCGCTGCTTCGAGGGTGATCTCACGTGTCGGCTGCGTCACTTCTTCCACGATCAGCCAGCGACGGAACGTGTCGAAATCACCGCTTTTACGATCAATGCTTACGCGAACATCGATCTCTTGTTCATATTTTTTCTTGGTTGCTGTAGCCAGAGCACTTTCCAGCGCTTCAAAGATTTTTTCACGCGGAAGCGACTTTTCGTTAGAAACAGCTTCAACAACAGCCAAAATTTCTTTGTTCATCGGGGGCCTTTCACCTCAAATCCAGACTGTTAAAAGTGGGGGACCAGGTTCGCTTTTTGAATATTGCTCAATGCGAACACTTCATCTTTACCTTCGACCGTAACGGTGATCATCTCGCCATCGACATCTTTAATGATGCCCTGCCACTTACGACGGTTTTGAACCGCCATACGCAGAACCAGCGAGACTTCGTCGCCCTTAAAGCGCGCATAGTGCTCAGCCGTAAACAAAGGGCGCTCAAGACCTGGTGAGGAAACCTCCAGGTTGTAAGCCACGGTAATCGGATCTTCAACATCCAGTACCGCACTGACCTGGTGGCTGACATCAGCGCAATCATCAACATTGATGCCATCTTCACTATCAATATAGATGCGCAGTGTAGATGTGCGCCCGCGCACAAACTCGATACCGACCAGTTCATAGCCCAGTGCTTCAACCGGCGCCGTAATCATCTCTGTTAATTTTTGCTCTAATGTGGACAAGTCCACCCCCAAGACATAAAAAAAGGGCATATAGCCCAGTTATTTCGTACTCAGATAACAAAAAACCCCGATAAATCGGGGCTTTAAATAACTGAACCCTATAGCCGCAACTGCGGCCTGGAGAACCTTCCGTGAGTATTTTTTTCAAATCCAGCTGCGAAGGCGTTAAGTCTTCATAGTATATTTGAAAAAGAACACTTAGGGAAAGTGGTTGCGGGGGCCGGATTTGAACCGACGACCTTCGGGTTATGAGCCCGACGAGCTACCAGGCTGCTCCACCCCGCGCCTGAAACGTGGCAAATTCTACTCGCTTGAGTGCAAATTTGCAAATAATGCTGGGATTTGGTACCGAAGACGGGACGTAAAACCGGCCTGCAGTATATTGATAAACATGCCGTTCTGTCAACCATGGCGCGTTAGCATCCTGTGCCCCTGACGTATGCAATTTTGTTGCGTATTATCTTTAAGCATGTAAACAGCACAGTTCACCACTCTCGCAATGAAAATTGCACTCTTCTCTTCCGGTCATCGTCAAAAGATGATTAAATGAAAACTCACTTATTTTGCATAACCATTCACTAATTGTTCTGGTCGGATGGCACAAAGAGTATGGCGTGGCTGTTAAGTCTCTCACCATCGGTCTATCAAGCAGGGATTTTTTTATGACGACGATTCTCAAGCATCTTCCCGCAGGTCAACGTATCGGCATCGCTTTCTCCGGCGGACTGGACACCAGTGCAGCGCTGCTGTGGATGCGCCAAAAAGGCGCGGTTCCTTATGCATACACTGCGAACCTGGGTCAACCGGACGAGGATGACTATGACGCAATTCCCCGTCGCGCAAAGGAGTACGGTGCGGAAAATGCTCGCCTAATCGACTGCCGTAAACAGCTGGTCGCCGAAGGCATTGCCGCCATCCAGTGCGGCGCTTTTCATAATACGACGGGCGGTCTGACTTATTTTAATACCACGCCGCTGGGTCGCGCGGTGACCGGCACGATGCTGGTTGCGGCAATGAAAGAAGACGGTGTGAATATTTGGGGCGACGGCAGCACCTATAAAGGTAACGATATTGAGCGCTTCTATCGTTATGGCTTGCTGACTAACGCTGAGTTGCAAATCTATAAGCCGTGGCTGGATACCGACTTTATTGATGAGTTGGGCGGCCGTCAGGAAATGTCCGAATTCATGGTTGCCTCTGGTTTCGACTACAAAATGTCGGCAGAAAAAGCCTACTCGACTGACTCCAACATGCTGGGCGCTACGCACGAAGCAAAAGATTTAGAGTTCCTCAATTCCAGCGTGAAGATTGTTAACCCAATCATGGGGGTTAAATTCTGGGACGAGAATGTCAAAATCCCGGCGGAAGAAGTTACCGTACGTTTTGAGCGTGGTCATCCGGTTGCGCTGAACGGCAAAATCTTCACTGACGATGTTGAACTGATGCTGGAAGCAAATCGCATCGGTGGCCGTCATGGTCTGGGAATGAGCGATCAGATTGAGAACCGTATTATCGAAGCGAAAAGCCGCGGTATTTACGAAGCCCCGGGGATGGCGTTACTGCATATCGCTTACGAACGTCTGCTGACCGGCATCCACAACGAAGACACTATTGAGCAATATCACGCCCATGGCCGCCAGCTTGGTCGCTTGCTGTACCAGGGCCGCTGGTTCGATCCGCAAGCACTGATGCTACGTGATTCACTGCAACGCTGGGTAGCGAGCGCCATCACCGGTGAAGTGACGCTGGAACTGCGTCGCGGCAATGATTACTCGATTCTGAACACCGTTTCCGACAATCTGACCTACAAAGCAGAGCGTCTGACGATGGAAAAAGGCGAGTCGGTGTTCTCACCGGACGACCGTATCGGACAGCTGACAATGCGTAATCTGGATATCACTGATACCCGTGAGAAGCTGTTCAACTACGTGCAAACCGGCCTGCTTTCCACCTCTGCCGGCAACGGCCTGCCGCAGGTCGAGAACCTGGAAAACGGCGAGAAAAAATAGTCGTTTTTCGCATTCGTGCCTGCAATGCAGGCACGATTTCCTTCACCACCGCCGTACACACACTATCTGTCTCGCACCCGGAAAAAGATTCTCCCCAGCGCTCAGTCAGCATTAAGACACATTACTTCTCTACTGTGCTCGCGATCTGGCAGCGGACGGCACTGATAAACTGCACTTTTTTATTCTTATCCAGCCCGGAAGGGAGCACGCACTGTAATGAGGGTAAACCGTTTTCTGCCTGTACAGTCAGCAAGCGATTAGCCACGCCAGTGTCCAGCGTCAGTACACCTTCCGCATTTACGATACTTCCGCCAACATCACTTCTGACGTAACGGTTTTTAACCGCCTTACCCTGCTCATCTTGCAACATGCCAACAAGCGTAAACGTCTTCACCGTTTTGACATTAACGTACTGCACGCTACCACGGCTCATCTGGACACTTTGGCGTTCCGGGAATACCTGCACACTGTCACTGCCACGCGCGCTAAACTGGATGTCGCTTTTTTTCCACAATTCAGCGGGCAAAATATTCCTGCCAGGTTTAAGGCTGGTCTCGCTCATGCTGCCGGATGCCAGAATGCGGGTCTCATTATCATCGGCGTCCACATCAACAATCACAGCAGACTCCATACCGCTATTGTTACCGTTGACGGAAGCGACCTTACCGCCGCCAATAACCAGCGCCTGGCTCAGGTTAGCACCGGCCGTATTGATTTTGCTCTGCAGCCCACGTTGCGCATAGAAATTACCACTTATCCATGGCGTATCTATCGCCCCGTTGCCGTTAAGCATGGTTTCTGCCGCATTCCAGGAAACCCCGCCACCTAAACTACGGATGGTCTCTTTCTCCGTTGGCTCCCACTGATACTGCAAGCTTGAATAGCTTTTCGCTTGTTCCATACCTGTGCTCAAGGAAACAGAGTGATCACTGGAAGGAGATAACGCAATCGACACGCTGAATGACACGCCGTGATCGCGGCGTTTGTCATTGAATCCTGGCCTGTCATAGACACCCAACCGAAAACTCGTACTGCGGTCATAAAAGCGAGTCTGTGTTGATAACGCGGCATCTGCGGCTACGCCTTTACGCCATACCGTATCCATATATTGCGTATTCAGGATCAACGATGAGGACCACGGCAATCTTGATGATAAAGACGCCCCCCATGTATCTCCCCTCTGACGCGAACGAACCCGATGACCATAAACATCGGTGAGGGTTGAGCGCCAGAAAAAGCTGGCTGTTCCACCAGCATACAAATTATGGTAATAACGAATGTCTGTATCCTGGTTAGCCTGGTATTCCGAATTGCCGACAGTATATTGCGCAAGCAATCGGTCATTTTGCGAAAGCGTAATATTGGCTCGCGTTCGCACGTGGCGATCCTTTGCTGTGGCTGCACCAGTAAATGCTACGGTAGCCTGGGGGTGAATCAATAACTCCAGACCACCGCCCGCAGCAAAAGGGTTACCGTCCAGTGTATTCATATCACCCGTCGCCAGGGTACGGCGCTGCCCGCTCCACAGATTCATGCGCCAGCGCTGGTTTGGATTGCTCCACCCCTGCGACTTAAAGATTTGCGCTTCCTGCGTGTCGACAACCTGACCGTTCTCAATGATTTTGATGGTGATATCGTAGATACCAATAGGCAACGGACGCGTATCCAGCGCCTGCACTCCCGGCTGAAGTTGCTGGGTACGGATCATTTGTCCATTTCGCCAGACTTCCGCAATTGACTGGTTGCGCCCTGTTACATAAACAGGCCAGGCGCTAACGCTATCGGAAGTCACAAGCAACGCATCAGAAGTTCCCCACATACCACCGACAACCGTGTCGTAGCCAAATCCGGAAGCCTGCACGTTCCCGGTATCGCTGTCCGGCGTAAATAGCCCCAGGCGGATAAAACTGCCCTGAAGCTCTTTCTGCGTAAAAAGTTGATAAAGACTGGAGCTGTTGTATTGGTAGCGACCACTGGTACCCGATGACTGAAATGCTGCCAGTTGGCTCCATCCGCCAAGTGATGCGGTGAGTGAGGAGTTGATCCCCCAACTACGCATTGCTGCCGCCTCAGAAAACGAGACATCGTTATTCATGATTAGCCCAGCAGGCGTATCTTCAGGCACGGCAAGATAATTACCCGCAACCTGACTGGTTTCGTAGTTGTTGGTATAAAGTTTTAGCGCCGAGTTCTCCAGCGAATATTCTACCTGCATCAGCCCTGATGGGCAGGATACGGTACATTTCCCCACCGAAACGCCTTTACTGAGCAAATCCGACCAAAGAGTATTGGTCTCGGAATCGCTGTTCTGTTGTTCATCAATGATGCGGAGAAGCTTGATGTCACCATTCTCTTTAAGAGACACGCTGGCATCGAAAATGTAGTTGTCGTTCAGATATACCTGAACGACAACTTCAGAATTATAAAAATACCGCTTAAAATCTTCTGGCAATCCTTTCATGTTCGCAGCCAATTGCAAATCATTTGCCGAAACAATGAATGGAACAGCAGCAAGAAAGATTAATGATATTTTCATAATATTTAGTGACAGGCTTTTAAATGATTTAGCGAAAAGAATTAAGGAGTAACAATCTCTTCTTCGAAAATCATGGCAACCTGTCCGGTAAAATCACCCTGCACAGCAAGAGGCTGAGTATCTTTCTGGCTAATACGCAGCATGGTACGTCCACCCGCTTGTGCCGCAGTCGCATCGACTACAGTCTGCGCGGTATCACTTAATTCAACACCGTTGAATTCCACTTTAAGCGGAATAGTGTCTGAGCCGTTCGACAAAATGGTCTCGCCGTTGGAATCCGTATTTGTCAAAGTCGCACGAATACCACCTGAAATATTTTTATACTGAAATTGCTTCTCAAAATTTTTCAATTTGGAGGTAGTAAGATCGTATTCAATTTCCTGAGCTTGATGGATCCATCCACTTTCTACAGGTTCAATTTGAAAGTCATCACTTGGAATATGAGCATAGACATCAATAGTATAGCTTTGCTGATTTACAGCCATTGCCGCTGTACTACCGAATACGGATAAAGACAGAGCACCAGTGATTAAACAAACTTTCGCGATTTTATGAGATAACATGGCAAGTCCCTTAATTTGATATATAAAAAGCATGCTGCTTATTTACAACTTACTGCGTAATACTAGAAACGTAGTTTCTTTTGGTTTTCCCCTTCGATAAGGGTGAAATAGGTAGTACGCCCTTTACTTTTTTCTACTGCTTTGCTTTTACCCGGCAATAGAAAAAGACGCGTAGCGCTGCCGCACTCTGTACCAACTGAAGTGCAACTACGGATATCTTCGAGAACAATCGTGGCGTTGCCTTTGTTTGTTACCCGAATAACCTCAGGGAGTGACGATTCAACCTGAGTATTAAAAATAGGTTTCGACGGCTGCACAATAACCAGCGTGCCGTAGCCCGCCATTACATTCAGCCCGGCCGTTAATGCCTTCTTACGGTAATCATCAGCTTCTTTACCGCTTAACCCGAAACCATCATCCTTTTGCGGAAGAACTGGGATAAATCGTACACGATAATACTTTTCGACATTTCGGTCACCCGGCCACATAAATCTAGCCGACTGAAAACCAGATGGCGGAATAATCATTCGCAGTGGTGTGACAATGAGTCTTTCTTTTTGCAAAGAATTACCAGAAACTTCTTTAACTGGCGACTCAACAGCTTTCCCACCTTTATGAATATTAACTTCCAACATATCTACCCGGATAAATGCCGTTGATGTCCCGGTATTATAAATACGTTTATTAATAGACTGCGATTCAGGTGACATAATGTCATACATGCTTCCTATTCCAATTTCAGGAAGCGCAAAAGCCGCTGGTATTTTCAACCCTAAAATAAGAGCCAGAGAAAATGGAGCAATTTTTTTTAATAAAGTGGCGCAATACATATTCGGTATCCAGACAACGCTAAAAACGAGGCAAAGATAATCACGCCTCGAAATTAAAGCAACCGAAGAGATGCGGATTAATAAATAATTAAAAACCGAATCTTGATCAATTTTACTCCTCAGACCAGTAAATAAATTTTTGATAATGACATATGTCAATGATTTTAAAGATTAATATGAATTAATGCGCTTTTATCTTGCCTTTGAAATAGGGACAGGCTAACTCAGGCAAGTTAGTACCTGGCGCAGGACGATTTTCTTGTATTAATCGTAGAATTAATAAACTTTAAAGCAATTACCTGTTGAATACATAGAAGGGGCTGAAGGCTGAAGATTGCAGGTTGAAGGTTGAAGGTTGAAGGTTGAAGGTTGAAGGTTGAAGGTTGAAGGTTGAAGGTTGAAGGTTGAAGGTTGAAGGTTGAAGGTTGAAGGTTGAAGGTTGAAGGTTTGGCAATGTCATAAATGACAGGCAAAAAAAAGACATCTTGCGATGTCTTTTTCCCGGAATATTGGTACCGAGGACGGGACTTGAACCCGTAAGCCCAATCGGGCACTACCACCTCAAGGTAGCGTGTCTACCAATTCCACCACCTCGGCACAACTTACTTCTTAATGCGGGATATCGCTGGTCGGCTGCGCCGGAGCTGCAGGCTGAGTTTGTTCACTCTTCGCCGGTGCGCTCAGATTATCCCACTCGCTTCCTTTATTGGTTTTATTGCTGTTAATGTTGCCCAGCACAAGGCTAATAATAAAGAACAGTGTTGCCAGCACAGCAGTCGTACGGGTCATGAAGTTACCAGAACCACTTGAACCGAACAGCGTACCGGACGCGCCAGCGCCAAAGGAGGCTCCCATGTCAGCGCCTTTACCTTGCTGCAGCATAATCAGGCCAACAAGAGCCAACGCTACAATAAGGAAAATAACTAAAAGAGCTTCGTACATAATCAACCTGTTCCTTGCGGGGTTGCCGCAGCCAATGCTTCAAACCAATAAAAGAGGGATGTTTATTGCTTTCCCACTGAAGCGGGTGTGAATACTAACCAAAGCGAATGACCTTCGCAAGGGCAATTTAAGTGCATTTTATCAAGTGCGGAAAAAAACAGCAAAATTGCGATCCCGGGCTATTAAAGAGGCGGCAACAGCCGCCTTTTTAAGCACTTATCGCGCTATTTTACAGCCTTAACCGCGTCAGCGATGCGATTCGCCAGCGATGTCACTTGCGCCTCGTCTTCACCTTCTACCATGACGCGAATTAACGGCTCAGTACCGGATTTACGCAATAGCACACGACCGCGGCCAGCCAGCGTCGCTTCCACTTCTGCAGTCACCGTCTTGACCGTCTCGTCTTCCAGCGGATCGCCAATGCCTGCGGTAAAGCGCACATTCACCAGCACTTGCGGGAACATCTTCATACCGCTGCACAAATCATGCAGGGACATGTGGTTACGCACCATTGCGGCAACCACCTGCAAACCGGCCACGATACCGTCTCCGGTCGTCGTTTTATCCAACAAAATCACATGACCTGAGTTTTCAGCACCGATACGCCAGCCTTTCTCCTGCATTTTTTCCAGCACATAACGGTCGCCAACTTTTGCGCGCGCAAAGGGAATGCCCAGTTGCTTAAGCGCCAGTTCAAGCCCCATATTGCTCATCAGTGTGCCAACTGCGCCACCGCGCAGCTGCCCCTGGCGCAGCCCCTCGCGGGCAATGATGTACATGATTTGATCGCCATCGACCTTGTTACCTTCGTGATCGACCATAATGACGCGGTCACCGTCACCATCAAAGGCAATGCCTAAATCGGCTTTCTCAACCAGAACGCGCTGCTGCAGCGCTGCCACATCCGTCGCGCCACATTTTTCGTTGATGTTCACGCCATCCGGTTCACACCCAATGGCAATAACTTTCGCACCCAGTTCGCGAAAAACACTTGGTGCAATGTGGTAAGTCGCACCATTAGCGCAATCAACCACGATTTTTAACCCGTTAAGGCTCAGTTCATTCGGAAACGTCGCTTTGCAAAACTCAATGTAACGCCCGGCGGCATCAACAATGCGGCTGGCTTTCCCCAGCTCAGCGGAGTCCACACAGGTCAACTCCTTTTCCATCTCGGCTTCAATGGCCTCTTCTACTGCGTCCGGCAGTTTTGTGCCGTCAATAGAGAAGAATTTGATGCCATTGTCATAGAAAGGGTTATGCGAAGCCGAAATCACAATTCCTGCTTCTGCGCGAAATGTTCGCGTGAGATAGGCTACCGCCGGCGTTGGCATTGGTCCGGTAAAGGACGCGGAAAGACCAGCCGCCGCAAGCCCTGCTTCCAGCGCGGATTCCAGCATATAACCCGAAATACGGGTGTCTTTACCAATGATGATCTTACGCGATCCATGGCGCGCCAGTACTTTCCCGGCGGCCCAACCTAGCTTAAGCACAAAATCAGGGGTGATCGGTGCGTCGCCAACGCGGCCGCGAATACCATCGGTGCCAAAATATTTACGATTACTCATAGCGTTTGTTTTCCTTCGCTGACAGCGTGGCTTCCACCACCCGCATCGCTTCTACTGTTTCTTTTACATCGTGAACACGAATAATGTGCGCGCCCTGCATTGCCGCGATCACTGCGCAAGCCAGACTACCGCTTAACCGCTCGGAGGGACCAACATTGAGTAGCTGGCCTACCATCGACTTACGCGACATTCCGACCAGCAGAGGTAAGCCAAAATGATGAAACTCAGCCAGGCGGGCAAGCAAGGCATAATTGTGGGAGAGATTTTTACCGAAACCGAATCCCGGGTCGAGCAACAATTTCTCTTTTGCGATCCCAGCCTGTTCGCATCGTGCTATATGTTCGCTAAAAAAGCGATTCACGTCGGCAAACACATCATCATATTTCGGCGCTTCCTGCATGGTTTTTGGCTGGCCTTGCATATGCATCAGGCAAACCGGTAACCCGGTTTGCACGGCTGCTTCCACTGCGCCAGGTTCTGTTAATGAGCGGATATCGTTAATAATATGTGCGCCTACTCGCGCCGATTCACGAATCACCTCAGGTTTAGAAGTATCGACGGAAATCCATACCTCAAAACGCTGCGCGATGGCTTCAACCACCGGGATTACGCGATCAAGTTCCTCTTCTACGCTAACATCGGCCGCCCCAGGACGCGTCGATTCCCCGCCGATATCCACAATTGTCGCCCCCGCATTGATCATCAGGTTCGCGTGCTTTACCGCCTCAATCAATGTGTTATGTGCACCGCCATCTGAAAAAGAATCCGGCGTTACATTGAGGATGCCCATTACATGGGGATGTGACAAATCCAGTGTTGAGCCCTGAGCATGGAGTTTCATGACTAAAAATCCCTGAGGTTGTGGCGGTTAGAAATTAAAAGAAAACCCCGGAGCAAGCCCCGGGGTTTTCATTAAAAGCAGATCATCAGCGCAAATACTTATTTGTCGCCCAGCTGTTCTGACATGGTGTTGCCCGGGTTTGGCGTACGCGGTTCATCGACCGGACGCGGCGCTCGCGGCGTACCATTATTGTCAGAGTTGTTCGCACCAGGTTCTTCCCAACCTGCAGGCGGACGAACATCACGACGTGACATCAGGTCATCAATCTGCGGCGCATCGATGGTCTCATATTTCATCAGAGCATCTTTCATCGCATGCAGAATATCCATATTTTCATTGAGTAACTGACGTGCGCGATTGTAGTTACGTTCAATAAGCGATTTCACTTCCTGGTCGATGATTCGTGCGGTTTCATCGGACATATGCTTCGCTTTTGCAACGCTACGGCCCAGGAATACTTCGCCTTCCTCTTCCGCGTAAAGCAGCGGACCGAGTTTGTCGGAGAAGCCCCACTGGGTGACCATGTTACGGGCCAGGTTGGTCGCGACTTTAATATCGTTCGACGCACCGGTAGAAACATGTTCAACACCGTAGATGATCTCTTCTGCCAGACGACCGCCATACAGCGTTGAAATCTGGCTTTCCAGTTTCTGACGGCTGGCGCTAATGGCATCACCTTCCGGCAGGAAGAACGTCACACCCAGTGCACGGCCTCGCGGAATAATCGTCACTTTATGCACCGGATCGTGTTCCGGCACCAGACGACCAATAATCGCATGGCCTGCTTCGTGGTATGCCGTGGACTCTTTCTGCGCTTCGGTCATCACCATGGAGCGGCGCTCCGCACCCATCATGATTTTGTCTTTCGCTTTTTCAAACTCGACCATCGACACAACGCGTTTGTTACCACGAGCGGCAAACAGCGCGGCTTCGTTGACCAGGTTCGCCAAATCGGCACCGGAGAAGCCTGGCGTCCCACGTGCGATGATTGCCGCATCGATATCCGGCGACAGCGGCACACGGCGCATATGGACTTTCAGGATCTGCTCACGGCCACGAACGTCCGGCAGACCGACAACAACCTGGCGGTCAAAACGACCAGGGCGCAACAAAGCAGGGTCGAGTACGTCCGGGCGGTTCGTCGCGGCAATAACGATAATACCTTCGTTACCTTCGAAACCATCCATCTCAACCAGCATCTGGTTCAGCGTCTGTTCACGCTCATCGTGACCACCGCCAAGACCCGCACCACGCTGGCGGCCTACGGCGTCGATTTCATCGATGAAGATAATGCACGGCGCGGCTTTCTTAGCTTGCTCGAACATGTCACGCACACGAGATGCACCGACACCAACGAACATTTCTACAAAGTCAGAACCGGAAATGGTGAAGAATGGCACTTTCGCTTCACCGGCGATCGCTTTCGCCAGTAGCGTTTTACCCGTACCCGGAGGACCGACCATCAGGACGCCTTTCGGGATTTTACCGCCCAGTTTCTGGAAACGGCTCGGCTCACGCAGATATTCAACCAGTTCGCCAACTTCTTCTTTTGCCTCGTCACAACCGGCAACGTCAGCGAAAGTTGTTTTGATCTGATCTTCCGTAAGCATACGCGCCTTGCTCTTACCGAACGACATGGCACCTTTGCCACCACCGCCCTGCATCTGACGCATAAAGAAAATCCAGACCCCAATCAGCAGCAGCATCGGGAACCAGGAGATGAAGATAGTCGTCAGAACGCTCTGCTCTTCCGGCGGTTCACCTACAACCTTGACGTTTTTCGTCACCAGGTTGTCGAGCAGTTTCGGATCCTGGACCGGGATGTAAGTCGTGTAACGGTTACTATCTTTCTTGGTAACGTTGATCTCACGTCCGTTGATACGCGCTTCGCGAACCTGGTCCTGGTTGACCTCTTGCAGGAAGGTAGAATAGTCCACCTTACGGCTATTCGACTCGCTGGGCCCAAAGCTCTGGAATACTGACATCAGCACGACGGCAATGACCAGCCAGAGTATTAGGTTTTTCGCCATGTCACTCAAGGGATTAACCTCATATTACAACTGTGTTAAAAACAGCGTCAGGATACAACATAACCCATCTCTTTCAAACCAAAGGCCGAAATCGACGGGGTATCATTTTCGCCCGGTCGCTACAATATACACTTCACGTGAACGCGCACGTGAAGAGTCCGGTTTACGCACTTTAACCTTCGTAAACAGGGAGCGAATTTCGGTGAGATACTCATCGAAACCTTCGCCCTGGAACACCTTCACTAAAAAACTTCCGCCTGGCGCCAACACATCACGGCACATCTCCAGCGCCAGTTCCACCAGATACATGGAACGGGGGATATCAACAGCAGGTGTACCGCTCATATTCGGCGCCATATCTGACATGACAACCTGAACTTTACTGTCACCAACGCGATCCAGTAACGCTTTCAGAACTAATTCATCACGAAAATCGCCCTGAAGGAAGTCCACACCAACGATTGGATCCATCGGTAAAAGATCACAAGCGATGATACGACCATTACCACCAATCTGCGTGACCGCATATTGCGACCATCCACCAGGGGCAGCGCCCAAGTCGACGACCGTCATACCCGGCTTAAAAAGTTTGTCACTTTGCTGTATTTCATCAAGTTTAAACCAGGCACGGGAACGCAACCCTTTTTTCTGCGCCTGTTGAACATATTTATCGCTAAAGTGTTCCTGAAGCCAGCGGCTCGAACTGGCAGAACGCTTTTTACCTGTCATTTAACTTTCCATCCGGGTTCATCGTCGACATCGAGAAATTTCGACGCGCAATTTGGCGATACAGTGGAGATGGCGGTAGAATGACCCGTTTTCAATCCCAACGTAAGCAAAATATACGATGAATCTGAGTACTAAACAAAAACAGCACCTGAAAGGTCTGGCACATCCGCTCAAGCCGGTAGTTATGCTTGGCAATAATGGTTTGACCGAAGGGGTACTGGCCGAGATTGAACAAGCGCTAGAGCACCATGAGCTCATCAAGGTGAAGATCGCCTCTGAAGACAGAGAAACTAAGACCTTGATCGTGGAAGCTATCGTTCGCGAAACCGGCGCCTGCAACGTACAGGTCATCGGTAAAACGCTGGTGCTTTATCGCCCAACCGCGGAGCGTAAAATTTCGCTGCCACGCTAAGGATATCCTGAATTGAACACAAAATCTGTGTAAAACGAGGGGTTTCCGCCAGCAGAGGTGCAAAATGCCACGCTCCCGGAATTCATAAAAGGCCGCAATGCGGCCTTTTTCTTTTCTTTACAATTCGTCAACAATCGACGCGAATGCAATGATCAAAGATATTCCACTTTGATAATTTCGTATTCCACTTCACCGCCCGGCGTGCGAATCACCACCACATCGTCCTGCTCTTTACCTACCAGGCCGCGGGCAATAGGCGAGTTGACTGAAATCAGGTTCTGTTTAAAGTCGGCTTCATCATCGCCAACAATGCGATAAGTCTGCTCTTCGTCATTATCGAGGTTCAATACCGTAACAGTGGAACCAAAAATAACACGACCGCTTTTCGGCATTTTAGAAATGTCGATCACCTGTGCATTAGACAGTTTTGCTTCAATATCTTTAATTCGCCCTTCGCAGAAGCCTTGCTGCTCGCGCGCTGCGTGATATTCCGCATTCTCTTTCAGATCGCCATGTTCGCGGGCTTCCGCAATGGCGGCAATGATTTCAGGGCGACGAACGGATTTCAGAAACTCCAGCTCTTCGCGCAATTTTTCGGCACCACGTAAGGTCATCGGAATAGCTTGCATTGTTATACCTCTTGAACATTCCTGTAGGGAGCGGTAACCCACCCCATCTGATCTACCTCCCCCGTACACCGGCATATACCGTCAGGCAGGAGCAAAAGAAAACTGACCCGGGGACAAAGCCCCAGGTCAGCGCAATTTTTCAATTTGATACGTATTTTACCCGGAAGTTCACTATGGGTCATCGTTTACTTTCCGGGTCGTTGCGCCGTAGTATGACGGCTTGTTTACTGCTTCCTAGCGCGAGATTATGCGATTTTCCAGCTTTATCATCGGATTGACCACAAGTATAGCCCTGAACGTTCAGGCCGCGAATGTAGACGAATACATAAACCAACTGCCGGATGGTGCAAACCTGGCGCTGATGGTGCAAAAAGTCGGAGCTCAGGCGCCAGAAATTGATTACCACGGTAAACAAATGGCGCTGCCAGCCAGTACTCAGAAGGTCATCACCGCACTGGCGGCACTGTTACAGCTTGGGCCGGACTTTCGCTTTACAACCACGCTGGAAAGCAAAGGTTCTGTCGAGAACGGTACACTAAAAGGCGACTTAATTGCACGATTTGGCGGCGATCCGACGCTAAAACGTCAGGATATTCGCAATATGGTCGCGGCGCTAAAAAAGTCAGGCGTGCAGAAAATCGAAGGCAATGTGCTGGTCGATACCTCTATTTTTGCCAGTCATGATAAAGCGCCCGGCTGGCCGTGGAACGACATGACGCAATGCTTTAGCGCACCACCTGCTGCGGCGATTATTGATCGCAACTGCTTCTCGATTTCGCTCTATAGTGCGCAAAAACCGGGCGATTTGGCCTATATCCGCATTGCGAATTATTATCCGGTGAATATGTTCAGTCAGGTGCGCACGCTCGCACGCGGCTCCGCAGAGGCGCAGTATTGCGAACTGGATGTCGTCCCGGGCGATTTAAATCGCTTTACGCTAACGGGATGCCTGCCGCAGCGTGCCGATCCGCTCCCGCTGGCTTTCGCCATTCAGGACGGAGCAAGCTACGCCGGTGCAATTTTGAAAGCAGAATTGAACGACGCAGGCATCACCTATAGCGGCACCTTGCTGCGCCAGACGCAAGAGAACCAGGCCGGTACAGTCATTGCAAGCAAGCAGTCGGTACCGCTTCACGATCTGCTAAAGCAGATGCTGAAAAAATCAGACAATATGATCGCTGATACGGTGTTTCGTATGATTGGTCACGCGCGCTTTGGCGCACCGGGTACCTGGCGAGCAGGTTCGGATGCAGTGCGACAGATCCTGCGCCAGCAGGCCGGCGTCGATCTCGGAAATACAATCATCGCTGATGGTTCCGGTCTGTCACGACATAACCTGCTGGCACCCGCCACGATGATGCAAGTTCTGCAATATATTGCGCAGCATGACACCGAGCTCAATTTCATCTCAATGCTGCCGCTGGCAGGCTATGATGGTTCTCTGCAGTATCGCGCAGGCCTGCATGAAGCAGGTGTAGACGGCAAGGTTTCGGCCAAAACAGGCTCCTTGCAAGGCGTGTATAACCTGGCCGGCTTTATTACTACCGCGAGCGGTCAGCGGATGGCTTTCGTGCAGTATCTTTCCGGTTATGCTGTCGAACCGGCGGATCAGCGTAATCGCCGCATTCCACTGGTGCGTTTTGAAAGCCGTCTGTACAAAGATATCTACCAAAATAACTAACAAAAATGCCGGGTTAGCACACGCTACCCGGCATTTTTCCTGGTGAAATATCCCCGTTCAGCCGGGGAAATTGCAGCGATTAACGCTTGTAGATGAACTCGACGCCTTCTTCGTCGTCTTCGTCCCAGTCGTCATCCCACTCTTCGTCTTCTTCAACCACTTCAGCTTCTTCAAGCTGCTGGCGATGATAATCATCCCACATAAACTCGACTTTCTCAGGCTGCTGCTCTTCCCGCGCCTGGGTGATCGGGTTTTCGATGATAAAGGTCATCACGTCCCAGCACAGGTCTTTCACGCCCTGCTGGCTGGCCGCTGAAATAAGGTAGAATTTATCTTCCCAACCCAGCGCCTCAGCGATGGTTTTTGCTTTAGCTTCTGCTTCCGCTTTATCCATCAGATCGATTTTGTTGAACACCAACCAACGCGGTTTGGCCGCCAGCTTCTCGCTGTATTTTTCCAGTTCACCGATGATGACACGGGCATTTTCCGCCGGATCGGAACCATCGATCGGATCGATATCGATCAGATGCAGCAGAACGCGGCAACGCTCCAGATGCTTCAGGAAACGGATCCCGAGGCCTGCGCCATCAGCAGCCCCTTCGATCAACCCCGGAATATCGGCGACCACAAAGCTCTTTTCGTTATCCATACGGACAACGCCAAGGCTCGGTACCAGCGTGGTAAACGGATAATCCGCCACTTTGGGTTTTGCGGCAGATACTGCGCGAATAAAGGTCGATTTACCCGCGTTTGGCATACCAAGCATACCCACATCGGCCAGCAACATCAGTTCCAGTTGCAGATCGCGCTTATCGCCCGGCGTGCCCATGGTTTTCTGACGAGGTGTGCGGTTAACCGAGGATTTAAACCGCGTGTTGCCCAGACCATGCCAGCCACCTTTCGCGACCATCAGGCGTTGACCATGTTTAGTCATATCGCCCATCGTTTCGCCGGTGCCCTGATCGATAACACGCGTACCGACCGGTACTTTCACCGTAATATCTTTTCCGCGTTTCCCTGTACAGTCGCGGCTCTGGCCATTCTGCCCGCGTTCGGCGCGGAAAGATTTTTCAAAACGGTAATCAATCAGGGTATTAAGGTTTTCGTCCGCTTCCAGCCAGACATCACCGCCGTCACCACCGTCGCCGCCATCAGGGCCGCCTTTCGGGATATATTTTTCGCGGCGGAAGCTCACACAACCGTTACCGCCATCACCTGCCACGACAAGGATCGTAGCTTCATCGACAAACTTCATTTTACTCTCCGTAACTCATTCGCCTGAGCGGGGCACAGTGGCGACCACTTCGCGATTACGCCAGCGTCCCAAAAGACGATGGCCAATAGCGGAAAACATCGCGCCCGCAACCACGACAAACGCACCGAGATAACCGATAAGGTTTAACATCGGTCTGGCGAAAACATCGGGCCAGGCCATTGATAATAAATCTGAAAAAAACAGCGTAAAGAGCGGTGTCAGCGTGATTAATGCGCTCACCTGCGCCGCCTGCCAGCGAGCCATCGCTTCCGCCAGCGCGCCGTAACCCACTAGTGTATTAAGGCCACAAAACACCAGACAAGCCAGTTGCCACTCATTCAACTGAAGCAGCACGGCGGGTTTTGCCAGCGGCAATAACGCAATTGTACACAAAGTGTACAGCAAAAAGAGGATCTGCTGGGAGGCCAGGCGCCGTAATAACACTTTTTGCGCGACGCCGTAACTCACCCAAACCGTGGCTGCTCCGACACCAAAAATCACACCCCAGGTGTAATCTGTCAGGCGGGTAAAAATCTCCACCAGGCTGGTATTAAAAAACATCACCAGACCACAAATAAGCATCAACGCACCGATAACCTGAGTACCACGCATTTTCTCTTTGAGAATAACAACGCTGGCAATCATCATGCCTACCGGCGAAAGTTGACCGATCACTTGCGAAGCCGTCGGGCTAACGTATTGCAGGGAAGAGCTGAAGAGAATGAAATTCCCGAACAGCCCACCTGTGGCAATTGCTAACAAAACCAACCAGCGCGGCTTGCGAAAAAGATGCAGCGGGGGCAGTTTTTTTTTCCAGCCGAGAATCAAACCAAGGCCGATTCCCGCCATTAAAAAGCGATAAAACACCACCGTTGGCGGTTCCATCACTTCCAGCACCTGCTTCATGGCGATGGGTAACGCGCCCCAGCACATCGCGGTTGTGAGCGCCAGCGCAATACCGATGCCTGCCTGCTGTTTCATGCCCGTATTCCCTGCCAGAATTTACCGGACTTCTAATGTAAAAAGCCCCGCAACGTGTTGCGGGGCTTTCTTCCGTTACCGGGACGCGAAAAACTTATTCAGCAACGATGCTGATGAATTTACGGTTTTTCGGGCCTTTAACTTCGAACTTAACTTTACCGTCAGTCAAAGCGAACAGAGTGTGGTCACGACCGCAACCTACGTTAGAACCAGCGTGGAATTTGGTACCACGTTGACGAACGATGATGCTACCTGCCAGAACTGCTTCACCGCCGAAACGTTTTACGCCCAGACGTTTAGCTTCTGAATCGCGACCGTTACGAGTTGAGCCGCCAGCCTTTTTATGTGCCATTTAAATCTACTCCTCAGGTCTTAGGCGCTGATGCCAGTAATTTTCACATCAGTAAACCACTGACGGTGGCCCTGCTGCTTACGGTAGTGTTTACGACGACGAAACTTAACGATTTTAACTTTCTCGCCACGACCGTGAGCAACAACTTCAGCTTTGATTACGCCGCCATCAACGAAAGGAACGCCGATTTTGACTTCTTCACCGTTTGCGATCATCAGAACTTCAGCGAATTCAACAGATTCGCCAGTTGCGATGTCCAGCTTTTCCAGGCGAACGGTCTGACCTTCGCTTACTCGGTGTTGTTTACCACCACTTTGGAAAACCGCGTACATATAAAACTCCGCTTCCGCGCACATATTCTGATCAATTCAGAGTGCGCTAAAAATATTCATAATAGGGCGCGAATATTACGCAACTTGCTAGCCTTTGACAAGAGTGATCGTCACTCCATGCAGAAAAAAAACACAACACGTAAGGTAACGTTTATCTGGCGCATTTTTTCAGTACAATCAACAATACTATTCTAACCCGTAACCCTTTGTTATCCCATTTTGCTATGTGGTAAACAGGACTGAAAGCCCGGCTTTTGCGATGAATTTAGAAAAAATCAATGAGTTAACCGCGCACGATATGGCGGGTGTAAACGCGACGATTCTGCAACAACTCAACTCGGATGTTCAGTTAATCAACCAGTTGGGTTATTACATCGTAAGCGGCGGCGGCAAGCGCATCCGTCCGATGATTGCCGTGTTGGCGGCGCGAGCCGTTGGCTATGAGGGCAATTTGCACGTCACTATTGCCGCATTAATCGAATTTATTCACACCGCGACACTTCTCCATGACGATGTTGTGGACGAGTCCGACATGCGTCGCGGCAAAGCCACCGCTAATGCGGCCTTTGGCAACGCAGCGAGCGTACTGGTTGGTGATTTTATCTACACCCGCGCTTTCCAGATGATGACCAGCCTCGGCTCGCTGAAAGTGCTGGAAGTGATGTCAGAAGCCGTAAACGTGATTGCTGAAGGCGAAGTCCTGCAGTTGATGAACGTCAACGACCCAAATATCACTGAAGAAAACTACATGCGCGTCATTTATAGCAAGACCGCACGTCTGTTTGAAGCGGCGGCTCAGTGTTCCGGCTTGCTGGCTGGTTGCACCGAAGCGCAGGAAAAAGGGTTGCAGGATTACGGTCGCTATCTGGGAACCGCTTTTCAGCTTATCGACGATTTGCTTGATTACAGCGCGGACGGTGAAACGCTCGGCAAAAACACCGGCGATGACCTGAATGAAGGCAAACCGACGTTACCGTTGTTACATGCCATGCATAACGGCACACCAGAACAAGCACAGATGATCCGCGAAGCTATCGAGCAAGGAAACGGCCGACACCTTCTGGAACCTGTTCTGGAAGCAATGGCTGCCTGCGGTTCACTGGAATGGACGCGTCGCCGTGCGGAAGAAGAAGCGGATAAGGCCATTGCCGCTCTACAAGTTCTACCGGATTCACCGTGGCGCGACGCGCTGGTCGGCCTTGCCCACATCGCCGTTCAGCGCGATCGTTAATCTTTCCAGCTTCCCGCGCATTGTCGCGGGAAAGTTCCAATAAGTTTTGTTAAACCACGTTAAAACCAAAAATAACCAGTAATATCAAGCCTTGTCATAATCCTAAAACGCAAAATATTACATGAGCTTTTCAGAACAAATGCTCCCACATGCGTATAGTAAATAGCGTTGTTGGCGTAAATAATTGACACCTATTTTCTATCAGGGAGATGTTATGGAAACAAAATTAATGGACTGGCACCAGGCTGATATCATTGCCGGACTGCGTAAAAAAGGAACATCACTGGCTGCGGAATCCCGTAAAAACGGGTTAAGTTCTTCAACCCTCGCTAACGCTCTGACCCGCTCATGGCCAAAAGGGGAATTGATTATTGCTCGTGCGCTGGATACCGATCCCTGGGTTATCTGGCCATCACGTTACCATGATCCTGTTACCCATGAATTTATCGATAAGACGAAGCTGATCAGGAAAAAAAAGGAGGAAAAATAAGCAGTCATGCAAGTAGCACCTCCCCTTGCTTGTCAGAACAGGCGATAGAAAAAAAGGGAGCCGAGGCTCCCTTCTTACTGTTCCGCAGACAGGCTTATTCGCCTTTTACACGCTCAATGTTCGCGCCAAGCGCACTGAGTTTATCTTCAATACGCTCGTAGCCTCGATCGATATGATAGATACGATCAACAATGGTGGTCCCTTCCGCAATACAACCCGCCAGCACAAGGCTTGCAGAAGCGCGTAAATCGGTTGCCATGACCTGCGCACCGGAGAGCTTTTCTACGCCGTGGCAAATCGCTGTATTACTTTCGATTTCCGCATGAGCACCCATACGGATCAGCTCAGGGATATGCATGAAACGGTTTTCGAAGATAGTCTCAGTGATAACGCCCGTACCTTCAGCCACCAGGTTCAGCAGCGTAAATTGCGCCTGCATATCGGTCGGAAACCCCGGATGCGGAGCCGTGCGCACATTCACTGCTTTCGGACGCTTACCATGCATATCAAGGCTAATCCAGTCTTCGCCAACCTCAATATCCGCACCAGCATCGCGCAGCTTAGCCAGCACCGCATCCAGCGTATCCGGCTGAGCGTTACGGCAAACAATTTTACCGCCAGAGATCGCTGCCGCGACCAGGAAAGTCCCGGTTTCGATACGATCAGGCAGGACGCGATAAACCCCGCCGCCCAGACGTTTCACCCCTTCGATGGTGATGCGATCGGTTCCCATACCGGTGATTTTTGCACCGAGGGTATTGAGGAAGTTCGCCGTATCAACAATTTCCGGCTCACGAGCGGCGTTCTCGATAATGGTCGTGCCTTCCGCCAGCGTCGCAGCAGACATAATGGTTACAGTCGCGCCAACGCTTACTTTATCCATCACGATATGCGCGCCTTTCAGACGCCCGTTAACGGAAGCTTTGACGTAGCCCTCTTCCAGCTTGATCTCCGCGCCCAGTTGTTCCAGACCGCTAATGTGCAGATCCACCGGACGCGCACCAATCGCGCAACCGCCAGGAAGAGAGACCTGCCCCTGACCGAAACGCGCAACCAACGGCCCCAGCGCCCAAATAGATGCGCGCATGGTTTTCACTAGCTCGTAAGGTGCGCAGAAAACATTGACGTCACCCGCATCGATCCACACGGATCCATTGCGTTCCACCTTGGTGCCCAACTGGCTGAGCAGCTTCATGGTGGTATCGATATCTTTCAGTTTCGGAACGTTACGGATTTCAACCGGTTCTTCCGCCAGCAACGCGGCAAAAAGAATCGGCAGCGCGGCGTTTTTCGCGCCTGAAATTGTCACTTCGCCCTGGAGACGCGTCGGCCCCTGTACACGAAACTTATCCATTCATCTGATCTCTGTTAAGAATTCACACGCGCAGTGGGTTTATCCCCTGCGCTCAAAAGCCGTTAAGTTTGCGATCCCGCGCCCACTCCGCCGGAGTGTAGGCTTTGATCGACAGGGCATGGATACGGTTGTCTGCGATGTATTCCATCAGCGGGCCATAAATGGTCTGTTGTTTCTTGACCCGGCTCATGCCGTCAAAAATCTCACCCACAGCGACAACCTGAAAGTGACTGCCATCGCCAGTGACGTGGGCTTCCTGGAGAGAGAGTGCGTTCATCAGCACCGTCTGAATTTCATGATTTTCCATGGGTGTAAATATCATCTAATAGTGAAAACAGTCACACATCTTAGAGGAAAGTGGCGTCGGCTTAAACAAGCAAAAAGCCCCATCAATATAAAGGATGGGGCTTTAAGTAGTAACGCATTGAAAAAATTAGTGAGGCAATACATCCTGCGGCAAATTATAGAGCGCAGCGAGGGTGGAGACATTTTCACTCACCCCAGCAAGCACAACATTATTTCCCTGCTTTTTGCCCTGTGCCACCAGATGTACCAGCAGCGCGACGCCTGCGGTATCAACGCGTGATACGCCGTGTAAGTCGATGCAGGTCACCCCGTTCATCGCCTCCACGCGCGCATCCCACAGCGGGTTTAAGAGATCCTGATCCAGTTCACCCAACAGTTTCAGGCACTCTCCATCGCGCGACCAGCGTAGACTGGCTGTCATTGCTTTTTCTCGTCCAGGGTAATTTTCTGGCGGGAAATAGATTGCAGCTCAGCGGTTAAACCGTCGATACCTTTGGTACGCAGCAGATCGCTCCATTCGTTCTGTTTAGTCGTGATCATGCTCACCCCTTCGGCAATCATGTCGTAAGCCTGCCAGTTGCCGCTCTGCGTGTTTTTACGCCACTGGAAATCCAGGCGCACCGGCGGACGGCCATTTGGATCGATGATAGTCACGCGGATCGGCACAATCGTCGCATCGCCCAGCGGCTGCTCCGGGGCAATCTGATAGGTTTGACCGTGGTACATCGCCAGCGCCTGGCCGTAAGCCTGTTTCAGGTATTCGCGAAAGGCAGCGAAATAGGCTTCACGCTGCGCCGGGGTCGCTTCTTTATAATAACGGCCCAGCACCAACGCACCGGCGTATTTCACCTGCACGTAAGGCAGCAGTTCCTGATCAACAACGTCGCGCAGGTAGTCCGGGTTCGCACGGATTTTCGGCTGCTCATTTTTGAGGCGATCAAAGGTTTTCTGTGCCGCGTCTTTCATTGCGGCGTAAGGGTTAGCTTGATCGGCCGCCATCGCGGCACCCAGCGGCGCAATCACCAGCAGGGCAACCATTAATAGACGTTTAAACATGCGTCAATTCTCCTCATTAATTCGTCTGGCCAACAGACGGTGCGGCTTGAGTATTCCCCGCATCGTGGGGTGCCGCATCGCCTGAATTCTTATTGTCACCGCCTTTACTGTTGTAAAGGAATTGTCCGATAAGGTCCTCAAGCACGATGGCGGACTTGGTGTCCTGAATGGTGCTTCCTTCTTTAAGCATAGAAGTTCCCATTTCAGGATCGTCAAAACCAACGTTCAGCGCCAGATACTGCTCACCTAACAACCCGGAAGTGCGGATCGCCAGTGAGCTGGTATCCGGGATCTGGTTGTAACGTTCTTCAATATCCAGCGCGACACGCGGCAGATAGGTTTTGGGATCAAGAGAGATATCAGCAACGCGCCCGACGACCACACCGCCAATTCTTACCGGCGAATGTGTTTTCAGACCGCCAATGTTGTCAAAGGTGGCATAGATACGGTAAGTCGGCTCGGTGCGCATGGAGGCGACATCCGCCGCTTTCAGGCAGATAAAGAGCGCCGCCAGCAGCGCCAGCACAAGGAAAACGCCTACCCAAATTTCACTTTTTTTCGTTTGCATGAACTCAATTCCCAAACATCAGTGCGGTGAGCACAAAATCAAGGCCAAGCACGGCCAGCGAGGAGTGCACAACGGTACGTGTTGTCGCCCGGCTAATCCCGGCGGAAGTCGGGATTGCATCGTAACCGTTGAACAGAGCAATCCAGGTCACCGTGATGGCAAACACCACGCTTTTAATCAGACAGTTAACCAGATCCATCCGCCATTCGACGGCGTTTTGCATCGCGGTCCAGAAAAAGCCCGTATCGATACCTTTCCAGTTAACGCCAACCAGCGAACCGCCCCAAATACCGACAGCGACAAAGATAATGGTCAACAGCGGTAGCGAGATGACTCCCGCCCAAAATCGCGGCGAAATGACGCGCCGCAGCGGGTCAACCGCCATCATTTCGAGACTGGAAAGTTGCTCGGTCGCGCGCATCAAGCCAATCTCAGCCGTCAATGCAGAGCCCGCACGGCCAGCGAATAACAGCGCGGCGACAACCGGCCCCAACTCACGCAACAGCGACAGCGCCACCAACATGCCAAGACTGGTTTCGGCGCTGTAGGTGGTCAATACCAGGTATCCCTGCAGACCGAGCACCATGCCAATAAACACGCCGGAAACAATAATAATGAGCATCGACAGTACGCCGACATTATAGAGCTGGCGAACCAGCAGCGGCGCGTGTTTGCGGAATTCGGGTTTACCCACCACCGCATTAAAAAGCATCAAACCGGCGCGCCCGAACGTCGCGATCGTTTTGATCCCGCGGTGCCCAAGCGATGCCAGTGCATTTAGCAGCATGAGCGTCTTAACTCCCTGTTTCTAATAAATCGGTCTGATAATCACCCGCAGGGTAGCGGAACGGAACCGGGCCATCGGCAATACCGTCCAGGAACTGACGCACGCGCGGATCGCTGTTCTCTTGCAGCCCTTGCGCACTTCCGTGGGCGACAATTTTCCTGTCAGCAACAATATAGGCGTAATCAGCAATACTCAGTACTTCAGGAACATCGTGGGAAACAACAATACAGGTGACGCCCAGCGCGCTATTCAGCTCGGAGATCAACTTCACCAGCACGCCCATCGTGATAGGGTCCTGACCGACAAAGGGTTCATCGAACATGATCAGGTCCGGCTCCAGTGCAATCGCGCGCGCCAGCGCGGCGCGGCGCGCCATACCGCCTGAGAGTTCTGATGGCATTAAGTCCGCCGCACCACGCAGCCCTACTGCTTCCAGCTTCATCATCACCGTGCTTCGCAGCAACGGCTCGGGCAGCAGAGTGTGCTCACGCAAAGGATAGGCAACATTGTCAAAAACGTTCATATCGGTAAACAACGCGCCAGACTGAAACAGCATGCTCATTCTTTTGCGCACGGTGAACAGACGCGAACGGGTCATCTCTGGCACGTTTTCGCCATCGAATAGAATCTCACCGCTATCAGGCGGGATTTGTCCACCGATCAGACGCAGGAGCGTCGTTTTGCCGATCCCTGAAGGTCCCATAATGGCGGTGATCTTACCGCGAGGTACCGTCAGTGAAATATTGTCAAAGATTGGGCGGCTGCCGCGGGAGAAGCTGACGCCACGAACATCGACCAAATTCGCCACAGTCTGGCTCATTTCCTCTTCCTTATAAGCCTCGTCGGCCACAAGCATGACGCTTGATAACATCACGAACCCAACATTTTTACAGAATATTACCTGCTGGGGTTAGCGAAAGCTGGCATTTGTTTTACTTTTGAGCCGCATAAAGTCAAAATTAGGAATCATTACGCTACGCGGAACTCCCGGTTTTACCCGGCATGGCAGCCTGCGAGCCGGCGGATTATACCTGAAGAAAGGACGTTAGATGCTTTTAGCGACGGCGCTATTGATAATTGGTTTACTCTTAGTGGTCTACAGTGCCGATCGTCTGGTGTTCGCTGCTTCGATCCTTTGCCGCACATTCGGCGTACCGCCTTTAATCATCGGCATGACCGTTGTAAGCATCGGTACCTCGCTGCCCGAGATAATCACTTCCGTCGCCGCATCGCTGCATGGACAGTTGGATCTGGCTATCGGCACGGCGATCGGCTCTAACATCACGAATATCTTGCTGATCCTCGGCGTCGCCGCGCTTTTACACCCTTTTACCGTACATTCCGATATTCTGCGCCGCGAATTACCGTTAACCTTGGTAGCCAGTCTGCTGGCGGGCGTGGTGTTGTACAATGGGCACCTCAGCCGCTTTGACGGCATTATTTTACTGTTATTAGCCGTGCTATGGCTGGTGTTCATTGTTAAAATTGCCCGCCTGGCCGAGCGCCAGGGCAACGACAGTCTCACCCGAGAGCAGGTGGCGGAGTTACCGCGAGACGGCAGCCTTTCAGTCGCGTTCCTCTGGCTGGGTGTCGCGTTAATTATTATGCCAATGGCAACACGCATGGTGGTGGATAACGCGACAGTGGTAGCGAACTACTTTGCTATCAGCGAGCTGACCATTGGCCTGACGGTTATTGCTATCGGTACTGGCCTGCCTGAACTGGCAACAGCGATTGCCGGTGCGCGCAAAGGCGAAGACGATATCGCCATTGGCAATATTATTGGTTCAAACATTTTTAACATTGCTATCGTGCTGGGTTTGCCCGCGCTGATTGCGCCGGGCGACTTTAACCCGATAGCCTTTACGCGTGATTATGGCGTGATGTTGCTGGTCAGTGCCCTTTTTGCCCTGATTTGCTGGCGACGTAAGCAAATCAGCAGAGGCGTCGGCGCACTGTTGTTGGGCGGGTTTATCGTGTGGCTGGCGCTGCTCTACTGGCTGTCGCCGCTTTTGACTGGATAATCGGATACGCATTATGTCGCAAATAGATTTGCAGCCGGGTTTTGACTTTCAACAAGCAGGTAAAGACGTCCTGGAAATTGAACGTGAAGGCCTCGCAGAGCTGGATCAGTACATCAACGCCGACTTCACGCAGGCGTGCGAAAAAATGTTCTATTGCGCCGGAAAAGTGGTGGTGATGGGAATGGGTAAATCCGGCCATATCGGTAGAAAAATGGCGGCCACATTTGCCAGCACCGGAACCCCCTCTTTCTTTGTGCATCCCGGCGAAGCGGCCCATGGTGATCTGGGAATGGTCAGCCCGCAAGATGTGGTCATTGCGCTGTCAAACTCAGGAGAGTCAAACGAGATCCTCGCCTTGATCCCGGTGCTGAAGCGATTAAAAGTTTCGCTGATTTGCATGACCAGCCGACCTGAAAGCAGCATGGCGCGCGCCGCAGATATTCATTTATGCGTGAAGGTTCCGAAAGAAGCCTGCCCATTGGGCCTGGCACCCACGTCCAGCACCACGGCGGCGCTGGTAATGGGTGATGCGCTGGCAGTCGCGTTGCTGAAAGCGCGCGGTTTTACCGCAGAAGATTTCGCCTTATCGCATCCCGGCGGGGCACTGGGCCGCAAACTGTTGCTGCGCGTCAATGACATCATGCATACCGGTGACGAAATCCCCCATGTCAGCAAAAACGCCAGCCTGCGCGATGCACTGCTTGAGATCACGCGTAAAAACCTGGGCATGACGGTTATCTGCGATGATTTGATGAAAATTGAAGGCATCTTTACCGACGGCGACTTACGCCGCGTGTTCGATATGGGCGGCGATGTCCGCAGCATGGGCATTGCTGACGTCATGACGCCCGGCGGTGTTCGGGTACGTCCCAACACGCTGGCAGTGGATGCGCTGAATCTGATGCAATCCCGGCACATTACCTCCGTGTTGGTGGCCGATGGCGACCAGTTGTTGGGTGTGTTACATATGCACGATTTACTGCGCGCTGGCGTAGTGTAAAGAAGGACATAAGAATGAGTAATGCTGGCGCGTCGCTTGCAACCTGTTATGGGCCGGTAAGCACGCAAGTTATGGCGAAAGCGGAAAAAATACGCCTGTTGATTCTGGATGTAGACGGCGTGTTATCCGATGGGCTCATCTATATGGGCAACAACGGAGAAGAGCTGAAAGCATTTAATGTGCGCGATGGTTACGGGATCCGCTGTGCGCTCACTTCCGACATTGAGGTTGCCATAATTACCGGGCGAAAAGCTAAACTAGTGGAAGATCGCTGCGAAACGCTAAAGATTAAGCACTTGTATCAAGGTCAGTCGGATAAACTGCTCGCTTACCGCGAGCTGCTGGCAAAACTGGCGCTCACCCCCGAGCAGGTTGCTTATGTGGGCGATGATCTGATCGACTGGCCAGTGATGGCGGAAATTGGCTTGAGCGTTGCCGTTGCCGATGCCCATCCGCTGCTGCTTTCGCGCGTGGATTACGTTACGCGCATTAATGGCGGCCGGGGCGCAGTTCGTGAAGTCTGTGATTTGTTGTTGCTGGCGCAGGGCAAGCTGGATGAGGCCAAAGGGCAATCGATATGAGTAAAACCAGACGTTGGGTCATCATTCTGCTGGCGCTGGCCGCACTGATCCTGATTGGGATCAACCTGACTGCTCAGGATGATGCGAATCCGGTCGCCACCAACAATGCCGACCCGACTTACAAAAGCCAACATACAGATACGGTGGTTTATAGCCCGGAAGGGGCGCTTAACTACCGGCTTATCGCGCAGAACGTGGAATACTTTTCTGCTGAAGGTGTGAGTTGGTTCGCGCAGCCCGTCCTGACAACATTCGACGAGAATAAGGTTCCAACCTGGTCGATAAAGTCAGACAAAGCGAAGCTGACCGATGACAAAATGCTTTATCTTTATGGACATGTTGAAGTTAATGCGCTGACGGCGGACGCCCAGCTGCGAAAAATCACCACGGATAACGCCCAGATTAACCTGGTAACGCAGGATGTTACCTCGAACGATCAGGTCACGTTGTACGGTACAACATTTAATTCCACCGGCCTGAAAATGCGCGGCAATTTACGCAGCAAAAACGCCGAGCTGATTGAAAAGGTTAGAAGCTCCTATGAAATTCAAAACAAACAAACGCAGCCTTAATCTTGTATTGGCCACCACGCTTTTGGCCGCCGCGCTTCCGGCGCTCGCCGTGACCGGGGATACCGATCAACCTATCCATATCGACTCCGATCAGCAGTCGCTGGATATGCAGGGGAATGTCGTGACTTTCACCGGCAACGTCGTGGTAACCCAGGGGACGATTAAAATTAATGCCGACAAAGTGGTCGTTACCCGTCCGGGTGGTCAGCAAGGTAAAGAGATCATTGACGGTTACGGCAACCCGGCGACGTTTTACCAAATGCAGGACAATGGCAAACCCGTGAAGGGCCACTCCTCGCAGATGCATTACGAACTGGAAAAAGATTTCGTTGTGCTGACCGGTAACGCCTATCTGGAACAGCTGGATAGCAATATCACCGGTGACAAAATCACCTATCTGGTGAAAGAGCAGAAAATGCAGGCGTTCAGCGACAAAGGTAAACGCGTGACCACCGTTCTGGTTCCGTCGCAGTTGCAGGATAAGAGCAATAAACAAACCCCGGCTCCGGCGCAAAAAAAGAGTAACTAATTCGTTATGGCAACATTAACTGCAAAGAATCTCGCCAAGGCTTATAAAGGCCGCCGCGTAGTTGAGGATGTCAGTCTGACCGTCAACTCTGGCGAAATCGTCGGGCTGCTTGGCCCTAACGGCGCAGGGAAAACCACCACCTTTTATATGGTGGTGGGCATTGTGTCGCGTGACGCGGGTAACATCATTATTGATGATGAAGATATCAGTCTGCTGCCGCTGCATGCGCGTGCGCGCCGCGGTATTGGTTACCTGCCGCAGGAAGCCTCGATTTTTCGCCGCCTGAGCGTCTACGACAACCTGATGGCCGTCCTGCAAATCCGCGATGACCTGACCTCAGAGCAACGCGAAGATCGCGCCAATGAGCTGATGGAAGAGTTCCACATTGAACATCTGCGCGACAACATGGGCCAATCGCTCTCCGGTGGCGAGCGTCGACGTGTGGAAATTGCCCGCGCGCTGGCGGCGAATCCGAAATTTATCCTGCTGGATGAACCCTTTGCCGGCGTTGACCCGATTTCCGTTATCGATATCAAACGTATCATTGAGCACCTGCGTGACAGCGGCCTGGGCGTGCTGATTACTGACCATAACGTTCGTGAAACGCTGGCAGTGTGTGAGCGTGCTTATATCGTCAGCCAGGGGCATCTAATTGCGCATGGAACACCGCAGCAAATCCTTGAAGACGAACACGTTAAGCGCGTGTATCTTGGGGAAGACTTCAGACTCTGATAGGGTAGGGTTTATTGACGTTTTTTGTCGGAGAGTGCTGCTCTGAATATGAAGCAAGGTTTGCAACTAAGGCTCAGCCAACAGCTAGCCATGACGCCACAACTGCAACAGGCCATCCGTCTGCTGCAGTTGTCCACGTTAGAACTTCAGCAGGAACTTCAGCAAGCGCTGGAGAGTAATCCATTGCTGGAACAAACTGATCTTCATGAGGAAGTCGATAGCCAGCAGGTTAAGGAAAATGACGGTCTGGATACCGTTGACGCTCTCGAACAAAAAGAGATGCCGGATGAGCTGCCGCTGGATGCCAGCTGGGATGAAATTTACACCGCAGGTACTCCTTCCGGCAGCAGCCACGATTACATCGATGACGAATTGCCTATCTATCAGGGCGAAACCACGCAGTCATTGCAAGATTACCTGATGTGGCAGGTAGGTCTGACGCCCTTCTCTGACACCGATCGTGCTATCGCAACGTCCATTGTCGATGCCGTTGACGAAACAGGCTATCTCACCGTTTCGCTGGAAGAAGTGCTGGAGAGCATGGGCAATGATGACGTGGGGCTTGATGAGGTCGAGGCGGTGCTTAAACGCATTCAGCGCTTCGATCCCGTTGGCGTTGCCGCGCGGGATCTGCGCGATTGCCTGCTGATCCAGCTCTCGCAATTCACCAAAGAGACACCGTGGTGCGAAGAAGCCCGGCTTATCATTAGCGATCATCTGGATCTGCTCGCCAACCATGATTTCCGCACACTGATGCGTGTGACGCGTCTGAAAGAAGAGGTGCTGAAAGAGGCAGTAAATCTGATCCAGTCTCTGGATCCGCGCCCGGGCCAGTCGATCCAGACCAGCGAACCGGAATATGTGATTCCGGATGTTCTGGTACGCAAACATAATGGTCGCTGGACGGTGGAACTGAACTCCGACAGCATTCCACGTCTGCACATCAACCAGCATTATGCCTCGATGGGCGGCGGCGCACGTAACGATGCCGACAACCAGTTCATCCGCAGTAATTTGCAGGAAGCGAAGTGGTTGATCAAAAGCCTGGAGAGCCGCAACGACACGCTGTTGCGCGTTAGTCGCTGTATTGTTGAGCAGCAGCAAGCCTTCTTTGAACAAGGCGAAGAATTTATGAAACCGATGGTGCTGGCCGATATCGCCCAGGCCGTCGAGATGCACGAGTCGACGATTTCTCGTGTAACGACCCAGAAGTACCTGCACAGTCCTCGCGGCATTTTCGAGCTGAAGTATTTCTTCTCCAGCCATGTCAATACCGAAGGTGGTGGCGAAGCCTCCTCTACCGCTATTCGCGCGCTGGTGAAGAAATTGATCGCCGCAGAAAACCCTGCAAAACCGCTGAGCGATAGTAAGCTGACGACCCTGCTTTCCGATCAAGGAATTATGGTGGCGCGGCGTACCGTTGCGAAGTATCGAGAATCTTTATCCATTCCGCCGTCGAATCAGCGTAAACAGCTGGTTTGACCCAACCGATAAGGAAGACACTATGCAGCTTAACATCACAGGACAAAACGTCGAGATCACTGATGCTCTGCGTGAATTTGTGACCAATAAATTCGCCAAGCTTGAACAGTATTTCGAAAGGATTAATCAGGTCTATATTGTGTTGAAAGTGGAGAAAGTGACTCACACCTCGGATGCGACGCTCCATGTCAATGGCGGCGAGTTGCATGCCAGTGCGGAAGGGCAGGATATGTACGCTGCTATTGACGGTTTGATTGATAAACTGGCGCGGCAGCTCACGAAGCATAAAGATAAACTGAAACAACACTAATTGTCCGAGCGTCCGTCTGGCGCGTTGCACCCTACCGTAACCCGGTAGGGTGGCTGGCTCTGGCGTCGCTCAGGTGAAATTATGATGAATAACGATTCCGCTCTTCAATTGAGCAATGTCCTTAACCAGGAATGTACCCGTAGCGGCGTTCACTGCCAGAGTAAAAAACGTGCTCTGGAAATCATCAGTGAACTGGCGGCAAAACAGTTAGGCTTACCGCCACAAGTCGTCTTTGAAGCGATTCTTACGCGCGAGAAAATGGGCAGCACCGGCATTGGAAACGGTATCGCCATTCCTCACGGTAAGCTTGAAGAAGACACGCTTCGCGCCGTTGGCGTTTTTGTGCAACTCGAAACGCCCATTGCCTTCGACGCTATCGATAATCAGCCTGTCGATCTGCTGTTTGCCCTGTTGGTGCCAGCGGATCAAACCAAAACGCATCTGCATACGCTCTCGCTGGTCGCAAAAAGGCTGGCGGACAAAACCATCTGTCGGCGCCTGCGCAGCGCGCAAAGTGATGAAGAGCTGTATCAAATCATCACGCAGACGGAAGGTGAAAGCGACGATGCGTAACGGGAAGGAAACCTTTTTATCAGTCGTACTGAGGAGAAATGGTTCATGGTCCTGATGATCGTCAGTGGTCGTTCGGGTTCAGGGAAATCCGTCGCTCTGCGCGCCCTGGAAGATATGGGTTTTTATTGCGTCGACAACCTGCCGGTTGTGCTGCTGCCGGAGCTGGCGCAGACGCTTGCCGAGCGCCAGACTTCCGCAGCCGTCAGTATCGATGTGCGAAATATGCCGGAGTCACCGGAAATTTTTGAACAGGCGATGAGCAATCTGCCGGACGCCTTTTCACCGCAGTTATTGTTTCTCGATGCCGATCGCAACACGCTGATCCGTCGTTACAGCGATACGCGCCGCCTGCATCCGCTTTCCAGCAAAAATCTGTCGCTTGAAAGCGCGATTGACGAAGAGAGTAACTTGCTGGAACCGCTGCGTTCACGCGCAGATCTGATTGTCGATACCTCGGAAATGTCGGTGCATGAGCTGGCAGAAATGCTGCGTACGCGCCTGTTAGGTAAGCGCGAACGTGAACTGACCATGGTTTTCGAATCCTTCGGTTTCAAGCACGGCATTCCTATCGATGCGGATTACGTCTTTGACGTTCGTTTCCTGCCGAACCCACACTGGGATCCTAAATTACGCCCGATGACCGGCCTCGATAAACCCGTCGCGGCGTTCCTCGACAGACATACGGAAGTGCATAATTTTATCTACCAGACGCGTAGTTATCTTGAGTTGTGGCTACCGATGCTGGAGACCAACAACCGTAGTTATCTGACCGTGGCCATCGGTTGTACCGGTGGTAAACACCGCTCCGTCTATGTCGCCGAACAACTGGCGGATTATTTCCGCTCGCGCGGTAAGAACGTTCAATCCCGTCACCGTACGCTGGAAAAACGCAAAACATGACCGTAAAACAAACCGTTGAGATCACCAATAAACTGGGAATGCATGCGCGCCCGGCCATGAAACTGTTTGAACTGGTACAGGGCTTTGATGCGGAAGTGCTGCTGCGCAATGATGAAGGCACCGAAGCCGAAGCCAGCAGCGTGATTGCGCTGCTGATGCTCGATTCTGCAAAAGGTCGGCAAATTGAAGTGGAGGCCAGCGGCCCGCAGGAAGAAGAAGCGCTGGCGGCAGTGATTGCACTGTTTAACGCCGGGTTTGATGAAGATTAATTCAGTACAGCTTGTTGCGCTCCAGGAAATCTTCCCCGCCTAGCTGCCGCATCTGGCGCAGGATCCATGCCTGACGGCTACGGACATAGCCAGATGGCGCGGCGGCCTGAAAACGGATCGGGTTTGGCAATACGGCGGCCAGTAGCGCCGCTTCTGACATACTTAAGCGGCTCGCCGGTTTATGGAAATAGCGCTGCGATGCTTCCTCGACGCCAAATACGCCGTCCCCGAACTCAGCGATATTAAGGTAAACGGTCAGGATCCGCCGCTTGGTCCACACCGCTTCCATCCCAAGCGTCAGCCCTGCTTCCAGCCCTTTGCGCACCCAGCTTTTTCCATCCCATAGCATCAGGTTTTTCACCGTCTGCTGCGAAATGGTCGATGCGCCGCGAATGCGGTTCTCATGACGCTCGTTATGCGAAAGCGCTTTCTCAATAGCACTAAAGTCCAGCCCCCAGTGATCGGGAAAACGCTGATCTTCAGCGGCCACCACCGCCAGCGCCATCCACGGCGAAATATCATCCATGGCAACCCAATCGGAGTGCGCGACATAGCCAAAGTCGCCGCTAAACCACGCGCCCAGCTGGCGTTCCACCATCACGGCGGAAAACGGTACCGGCAGGAAACTGAACAGCACAATGCCGCCACCCCAGAAGAGTGCCAGTACGCACAACACCCGCAGAGCAATGCGCTTTAAGGTGGCTTTCAGCGGGCCGCGAAACCACTTCCTCATTCGGCCAGTACCAGTACGCGCGCCACCAGCTTTTCGATACCGGAAGCGGCCTGCGCGATATCCTCCGCCAGCATATACGCCGGCGTCGTCACCACTTTGTGCTCTTCATCGACAACAATATCGTCGACCGGGCACGGCACATGCTCGGCACCCATCTCTTCCAGCACTTCGGCGGTATCAATATCCGTGCCGATTGTCAGGCGCAGGGGAAAATCGAAAATTTTCGGCAACATCGCCGGTGCGATGCACATAAAACCGAGCGGTTTACCTGCTTCGTGCATCTCCAGCGCCAGCGTTTTAAGGCTGCTGTCAACGGTGCATTCACTGCCGAGGCTGGCAAAATTGCTGAGGTTTTTCGCTGCGCCAAAACCACCCGGTACAATCAGCGCATCCAGATCGTTTGCAGATGCCTGCGATAACGGCTGGACATTGCCACGGGCAATACGGGCGGATTCAATCAGTACATTACGGGGCTCAGCCAGCGTCTCGCCCGTCAAATGGTTTACCACATCGCTTTGCCATTTATCGGGAGCGAAACAGACCGCCTGCGCACCATGACGGGCAATTGCTAGCAGCGTAATCACCGCTTCATGAATCTCCGAACCGTCATACACGCCTGCGCCGCTGAGAATCACGCCGATTTTTTTCATTTTGCTCATCCTTTATGCAACGTACTGACGATAATTAAAAATTTTGATAAGGGAGCCTTGCTTCACACATTTCACTGATTGATGTAACAAATCATTTAAGATTTGCTATCTTATGTGCGTGTGGTCGAATTTTTTCAGGCTACGCCCTTGCAAAAAATAACAACAACTCAATTACGGCGCAGCCACGATTTCCCTGGTGTTGGCGCAGTATTCGCGCACCCCGGTTAATCCGGGGTCATTTTTTTCCAGCGTCCGCCACCCAGGCTTTTAACACCGCCACATCGTTGCGCCACTCCTGCTTCATCTCTTCCACCCAGTCGCCAACATTGTCCCACCAGGCAGGAAGATCGGGAGACTGAATTTGCTGACCAAGCTGTTGCAGATGGCGCAGCCCGACAGAACCTGCGGCGCCTTTAATTTTATGGCCCTCTTCCACAATTCCTTTTTGGTCACGCGCGGTCAGGTTTGACTCGAGCACGCTCAAATACCCCGGCATCATTTTTTCAAATACATCCAGCCCATCAGTAATCAATTTCGGCCCGACCAGCTCGATATACTGCTCAAGCATGGCGGTATCAAGCAGCGTTTGTACTTTACTGTTGTCCATGGTTGTCACTGGCTCCTCCTCACTTTCACTCGCGTCCCAGAACTTTTTAATCATGGCAGTTAATGCCGGGACTGCCAGCGGTTTGCTTAATACATCATCCATGCCCGCATCGAGGTATTCCTGTTTATCTTTCAGCACGTTGGCGGTAAGCGCCACCAGCGGCGGTAAATCCTCACGCGCGTAACGGCGGGTCAACTCTCGCGAAATATCCAGCCCGGTCATATCCGGCAACTGAATATCCAGCAACACCAAATCGTATTCACCCGGCGTGAACATCTCCAGCGCAGCAGTGCCGGTCATGGCGACATCCACGCTGCTGCCCAGTTTTTCCAGCACCGAGCGCGCGACAATCACGTTCAGCTCGATATCTTCCACCAGCAGCACATGTAACGCCGGAAGCGGCATATCATCATCTTCAAACGCGTCTTCAACTTCTTCCGCCACCGCCGGAGCGTGAATGGTCAAGGTAAATATCGAACCCGCCCCAGGCTCACTGCTGACGGTAATGTCGCCACCCATGTTCTTTGCCAGGCGGCGCGAAACGGCCAGGCCAATGCCAGTTCCTGTCGCCGGTTTACCGCCGTGGCTATCTTTCACCTGGTAATACATGGCGAAAATTTTATCCTGCTCATCGCGGGGAATACCGATCCCGGAATCCTGCACTTCAAAGTGCAACATATCGCCTTCGTCATAACGCACACGCACCACGACCTGCCCTTCACGGGTAAATTTAACGGCGTTGCTGATAAGGTTCCACAGGATCTGGCGCAAACGCGTACCGTCCGTAATAACCTGATGTGGTAGCGGTAACGTTGGATCAAGAACAAAACGCAACCCTTTCTGGTGCGCCTGCAGGGCCGAGAGGTTTTCCAGATCGGCCAGGAAGCTGGTGAAATCAAGCGGTTGGTTATCCAGCTGGACTTTACGCCGCTCCATCTTATCCATGTCGATAATATCGTTGAAAATATTGCCGAGCGTTACGGCAGAGACATGGATCGTCTTCAGGTATTTTTCCTGCTCTTGCGTTAAATCGGTATCCAGCAGAATACGGCTTAACCCAACAATGCCATTCAGCGGCGTACGCAGCTCGTGGCTGATGGTGGAAATAAAGGTGGTCTTATCCCGGCTGGCGCGCTCCAGCGCGTCCTGGTAGCGTTTACGCTCAGTGATATCGCGACCAAAGCCCATCAGCCCGTGGCGTTTACCGACGCGATCGTAATACGGGACTTTGCGGATCTCGAAACAGGCTTTGCGGCCGTCCGGGTAATCCAGCCACTGTTCGTAGGTTAAAGAGACGTTGTGACGGAAAACTTTTTCATCGGTCTCAATCACTTTTTCCGCTGCTTCCGGTGAATAGACATCCTGCGGCTTGAGGTGAATAAGCTGCTTCTCGCTCTTACCGGTCAGCAACTCCATCGCCCGGTTACAGCCGGAGAACTCTTTATCTTCGTTGCGATAGAACACCAGATCCGGCGAAGCGTCGAGGAAGGAACGCAGAAAAGAGGATTGCTGTTCGAGCTGGATTTGCGTCTGCTCACGCTCTTGCATCTCTATTTTGAGTTTTTCAAAGGTTTCCTGGCGCTCGGCTTCCGCTTTCTCACGGTCGCTGATCTCCTGGTTAAGCTTGGCAATATTGTCTTTCAACTGCACATTGAGCTTCAGGTCGCGATCGCGCATCTCTTCCAGTTTCTCTACCAGCCGCGACAAACGTTGGCGCGACTCTTCGAGCTGCTCCACCACTACCGACAGGAAATAAACCGCCCATGGTGTGATCAGCAAGCCAAAAAAGATGGAGCGGATAACATCAATGCTTTCCACTTTCCCCTGCAACACCATGGTAACGGCCATCTGCACCACGATTGCCAGCACCACTAGCGCCAAAGCAAGCAGCATGGAAAAACGCACCAGACCCAGCTTCATCATCAGGTCGACGTAATATTGCGCCAGTAAACGGATTTGCTTCATAGAGATTTCCTCAAACAATTCCGCTCAATAATACTCAATTCTGAGCAAGGCGTTGAAGCTTGTGCGAAAAATGCAGAGGTGATTAGCGTTTCGCGATGCGATCAAACGGGTAATTGCCAGCAACGCCCCAGCGCAGAACCTTGCCCGCCCTGCTCTTTCAGATAGCGATCCAGCTCGACCATTCCCGTCCAGCGGTTTTCACACCACAGCGGGGCAAGCAGCGTCGGGCGGCGTGCGCTGGCGGAGACACGGTGAAAAATCACCTCCGGCGGCGTATGGCGAATCATTTCGCCGGCAATCACGGTGTACTCTTCCAGCCCGATTCCATTCAGGCGCCCCGCTTCCCAGGCCTTCGCCATAGTGCTGCCTTTCACGATATGTAAAGGATGTAGCTTGATGCCGTCGACACCGGTCTCTACAACGCGCTGTATCGTCTCTAAGCACTCCACATGGCGTTCTCCGGGTAATCCGACGATAAGATGAGCGCAGACTTTCAGGCCGCGCTCACGGGCTTGCTGCGTCGTGTGTTGATAACAGGCGAAGTCGTGCCCGCGATTGATACGATGCAGTGTTTTATCATGCGCGGTCTGCAAACCCAGCTCCAGCCACACTTCATAACCCTGCTCACGGTATTCGCACAGCAAATCCAGCACAGCTTCCGGTACGCAATCCGGGCGTGTTCCCACACACAAGCCAACAATATTCGCCTGACTGACTGCTTGCTGGTACATCGCGCGCAGCACCTGCACTTCTGCCCAGGTGCTGGTGTACGCCTGGAAATAGGCAAGATAGCGCCGGGCGCGGTTCACCAACTGTGCCTGGTGAGCAAGTTGTGCGGCAATGGATTGATGCTGCTGCGCTTCGTCAGCAAAAGAGGCGACATTACAGAAAGTGCAACCGCCGCGACCAATGGTGCCATCACGGTTAGGGCAGCTAAATCCGCCATGCAATGTCAGTTTATGGACTTTTTCGCCATAGCGGCGGGCAAGATCCCCACCAAACATATTGACTAATTTCTGTAACTGCATAATCTGAAAGGCCGCCCAAATAAAAGGGCGTAGCCTGCCACTTTTAGCTTTCGTCGGCGATGACCTGGATCAATCGCCCTGGAAGGCTTTTATTCATTGCATAATCAGTCAATATAATCGCAATTTCATGCACCCTAAAGACGATTACTTTTCCTTATGTCGCTGCGTTATTTTGCAGAAATACTATCGCGCGTGAAAAACAGTGCGTTCATGCAACTCTGACGCACATAGTAGAATAAAAATCTGCCATTAAATCCCCACTCAGAATAGAACATCAGAAACAGCGCTTTTAGATAGTGAGTCAGATCACACTCTGCTGCCGCTTAGTAACGCGTTCACTGAATGTAAAAATCCTTAAATAATTTTAATTATCAATAATATAAACACTGTTTAGCACATTTTTGTATAAATAAGCTCGGCATTTGACCTGTGTACGGATTCCCGATAACTTGGGAATCCGCTGGAAGCTTTCTGGATGAGCAGTCTGCTCATCATATTTATGCAGTAATTGAGATTCCCTCTTAAGCAAGTCCTCAACACTTGTGTATCGATGCGAAAAGGAAATTAAAGAGGGCGACATGCGAGGCAATTGCCCCGTCGCCATGCTCTTTTTGTGCCTGTGCGTAACGTTCTGGAGGGGCTCTCGTAGAGCCTGGGGAGGTTCACTGATATGTTGTACGATAAATCTCTTGAGAGAGATAACTGTGGTTTCGGCCTGATCGCCCACATAGAAGGCGAACCTAGCCACAAGGTAGTGCGTACCGCTATTCACGCACTGGCCCGAATGCAGCACCGCGGCGCGATCCTCGCCGACGGCAAAACCGGTGATGGTTGTGGCCTGCTGCTGCAAAAACCCGATCGTTTTTTCCGTATCGTTGCGGAAGAACGCGGCTGGCGCTTAGCCAAAAACTACGCTGTTGGTATGTTGTTCCTGAACCAGGATCCCGAAAAAGCCAACGCGTCGCGCCGTATTGTAGAAGAAGAACTTCAACGCGAAACCCTGTCGATTGTCGGCTGGCGCGATGTGCCAACCAACGAAGGGGTGCTCGGTGAAATCGCCCTCTCCTCGCTGCCTCGTATCGAGCAAATTTTTGTTAACGCCCCTGCGGGCTGGCGTCCGCGCGATATGGAGCGCCGCCTGTTTATCGCCCGTCGCCGCATCGAAAAGCGCCTGCAGGAAGATAAAGAGTTCTACGTATGTAGCCTCTCGAATCTGGTGAACATCTATAAAGGTCTGTGTATGCCGGCGGATCTGCCGCGCTTCTACCTGGACCTGGCGGATCTGCGTCTGGAATCGGCAATTTGCCTGTTCCACCAACGCTTCTCCACCAACACCGTACCGCGCTGGCCGCTGGCGCAGCCGTTCCGCTACCTGGCGCACAACGGTGAAATCAACACCATTACCGGTAACCGCCAGTGGGCGCGTGCGCGTACTTACAAATTCCAGACGCCGCTGATCCCGGATCTGCATGACGCCGCGCCATTCGTCAATGAAACCGGCTCCGACTCCAGCTCCATGGATAACATGCTCGAACTGCTGCTGGCTGGCGGGATGGATATTGTGCGCGCCATGCGTTTACTGGTGCCGCCAGCATGGCAGAACAACCCGGAGATGGATCCGGACCTGCGCAGCTTCTTTGACTTTAACTCCATGCATATGGAGCCGTGGGACGGCCCGGCGGGCATCGTGATGTCCGATGGTCGTTTCGCCGCCTGTAACCTCGACCGTAACGGCCTGCGCCCGGCGCGCTACGTCATCACCAAAGACAAGCTGATCACCTGTGCCTCTGAAGTGGGAATTTGGGATTACCAGCCGGACGAAGTGGTCGAGAAAGGCCGCGTTGGCCCTGGCGAGCTGATGGTTATCGATACCCGCGGTGGACGCATTCTGCACTCCGCTGAAACCGATGACGATCTGAAAAGCCGCCACCCGTACAAAGAGTGGATGGAGAAAAACGTCCGCCGTCTGGTGCCGTTCGAAGATCTGCCGGATGAAGAAGTCGGCATGCGCGAAATGGACGACGACCTGCTGACAAGCTACCAGAAACAGTTTAATTACAGCTTCGAAGAGCTCGATTCAGTGATTCGTGTGCTGGGCGAAAACGGCCAGGAAGCGGTCGGCTCAATGGGTGATGACACGCCATTTGCCGTGCTTTCCAGCCAGCCGCGCATCATTTATGACTACTTCCGCCAGCAGTTCGCGCAGGTCACCAACCCGCCTATCGATCCGCTGCGTGAAGCACACGTGATGTCGCTGGCGACCAGCATTGGCCGCGAGATGAACGTCTTCTGCGAAGCGGAAGGCCAGGCACACCGTTTGAGCTTTAAATCGCCGATCCTGCTGTTCTCTGATTTCAAACAGCTAACGACGATGAAAGAGGAACACTATCGCGCTGATACGCTCGATATCACCTTCGACGTCACCGAAACCACGCTGGAAGAGACCATCAAAGCACTGTGCGATAAAGCCGAGCAGATGGTGCGTAACGGCACGGTTCTGCTGGTGCTCTCTGACCGTAATATCGCCAAAAACCGTCTGCCGGTTCCGGCACCGATGGCCGTTGGCGCGATTCAGACCCGTCTGGTGGATAAGAGTCTGCGCTGTGACGCCAACATTATTGTCGAAACCGCAAGTGCGCGTGATCCGCACCACTTCGCGGTGCTGCTGGGCTTCGGTGCGACGGCAATCTACCCGTACCTGGCATATGAGACGCTGGCGAAACTGGTGGACAGCAAAGCCATCGAAAAAGATTACCGCACGGTGATGCTGAACTACCGTAACGGCATCAACAAAGGGCTGTACAAGATCATGTCCAAAATGGGCATTTCGACTATCGCCTCTTACCGCTGTTCGAAACTGTTTGAAGCCGTCGGCCTGCACGATGATGTTTCCGGGCTGTGCTTCCAGGGCGTGGTCAGCCGTATCGGCGGAGCCGGTTTTGCTGACTTCCAGCAGGATCTGCTGAACCTTTCCAAACGCGCATGGCTGGCACGTAAGCCGCTGGAGCAAGGTGGTTTGCTGAAGTATGTCCACGGCGGTGAGTACCACGCGTACAACCCGGATGTGGTGCGCACGCTGCAACAGGCGGTACAAAGCGGCGAATACAGCGATTATCAGCAATACGCGAAGCTGGTGAACGAGCGCCCGGCGGCAACGTTGCGCGATTTGCTGGCGATTACGCCGAATGGCGAAGCGGTGAGCCTGAAAGATGTTGAACCGGCGACGGAGCTGTTTAAACGCTTCGATACCGCAGCGATGTCCATCGGCGCCCTGAGCCCGGAAGCGCACGAAGCACTGGCGGAAGCGATGAACAGCCTCGGCGGGTTCTCCAACTCCGGCGAAGGCGGCGAAGATCCGGCGCGTTACGGCACCAATAAAGTGTCACGCATCAAACAGGTGGCCTCTGGTCGTTTCGGCGTTACGCCTGCGTACCTGGTCAACGCGGATGTTATTCAGATCAAAGTGGCTCAGGGGGCAAAACCGGGCGAAGGCGGTCAGTTACCGGGTGATAAAGTCACGCCGTATATCGCTAAACTGCGCTACTCCGTACCTGGCGTTACGCTGATCTCCCCGCCGCCGCACCACGATATTTACTCTATCGAGGATCTGGCGCAGCTGATTTTCGACCTGAAACAGGTCAACCCGAAAGCGATGATCTCCGTCAAACTGGTTTCCGAACCGGGCGTTGGCACCATCGCAACCGGTGTGGCGAAAGCCTACGCTGACCTTATCACTATCGCTGGTTACGACGGTGGTACCGGTGCAAGCCCGCTCTCTTCGGTGAAATATGCCGGTTGTCCGTGGGAACTTGGCCTGGTAGAAACCCAACAGGCGCTGGTGGCTAACGGCCTGCGTCATAAGATTCGTTTGCAGGTGGATGGCGGTCTGAAAACCGGCCAGGACATCATCAAGGCGGCGATTCTGGGTGCGGAAAGCTTTGGCTTCGGTACCGGCCCGATGGTGGCGCTGGGCTGTAAATATCTGCGAATTTGTCACCTGAACAACTGCGCGACGGGTGTTGCAACTCAGGATGAGAAGCTGCGTAAAAACCATTATCACGGTCTGCCGTTCAAAGTGACTAACTACTTTGAATTTATCGCCCGTGAAACCCGCGAGCTGATGGCACAACTGGGCGTGAAACGTCTGGTGGATTTGATTGGCCGCACCGATCTGCTCAAAGAGCTGGATGGCTTTACCGCCAAGCAGCAAAAACTGGATCTGTCGAAACTGCTGGAAACGGCAGAACCGCATCCGGGCAAAGCGCTGTACTGCACCGAGCACAACCCGCCGTTTGATAATGGCGTGCTGAATGCGCAGTTGCTGCAACAGGCGAAACCGTTTGTCGATGAGAAGCAGAGCAAAACCTTCTGGTTCGATATTCGCAACACCGATCGTTCCGTCGGCGCGCTGTTGTCGGGTTATATCGCACAATCACATGGCGATCAGGGGCTGGCGGCAGATCCGATCAAAGCGCACTTTAGCGGTACCGCAGGCCAGAGCTTCGGCGTGTGGAACGCAGGCGGCGTGGAGCTCTATCTGACTGGCGACGCTAACGACTACGTGGGTAAAGGTATGGCTGGCGGCTTGCTGGCGGTACGTCCACCGGTTGGTTCTGCTTTCCGCAGCCACGAAGCGAGCATTATTGGTAACACCTGCCTGTATGGCGCAACCGGCGGTCGTCTGTACGCCGCAGGCCGTGCGGGTGAGCGTTTCGCGGTACGTAACTCTGGCGCTATCACCGTGGTGGAAGGTATCGGCGATAACGGCTGTGAATACATGACCGGCGGTATCGTCTGCGTATTGGGTCGAACCGGTGTTAACTTTGGAGCGGGGATGACGGGCGGCTTCGCCTATGTGCTGGATGAAGATGGTGAATTCCGTAAACGCGTGAACCCGGAGCTGGTGGAAGTGCTGAGCGTCGATGACCTCGCCATCCATGAAGAGCACCTGCGCGGTCTTATCACCGAGCATGTGCAGCATACCGGTTCGCAGCGCGGCGAAGAGATCCTGGCGAACTGGCCAGCCTTCTCCAGCAAATTCGCGCTGGTTAAGCCGAAGTCCAGCGATGTGAAAGCACTGTTGGGTCATCGTAGTCGTAGCGCAGCAGAGCTGCGTGTGCAGGCGCAGTAAGGGGTAGCAATGAGTCAGAACGTATACCAGTTTATCGACTTGCAGCGCGTTGATCCGCCAAAGAAAGCGCTGAAGATCCGTAAAATTGAATTTGTTGAAATCTATGAGCCGTTTTCAGAAGGCCAGGCCAAAGCACAGGCAGATCGCTGCCTCTCCTGCGGCAACCCTTACTGTGAGTGGAAATGCCCGGTCCATAACTACATCCCGAACTGGCTGAAGCTGGCAAATGAGGGGCGTATTTTTGAAGCGGCTGAACTGTCGCATCAAACCAACACCTTGCCGGAAGTGTGCGGCCGCGTTTGCCCGCAAGACCGGTTGTGTGAAGGTTCCTGTACGCTGAACGACGAGTTTGGCGCGGTAACCATCGGCAACATTGAACGCTATATCAATGATAAAGCGTTCGAAATGGGCTGGCGCCCGGATTTGACCGGCGTGAAACAGACCGATAAACGTGTGGCGATTATTGGTGCCGGTCCGGCAGGCCTGGCCTGTGCCGATGTACTGACCCGTAACGGCGTGAAAGCGGTGGTGTTCGATCGTCACCCGGAGATCGGCGGCCTGCTGACCTTTGGTATTCCGGCCTTTAAGCTGGAAAAAGAAGTGATGACCCGCCGTCGTGAAATTTTCACCGGTATGGGTATTGAGTTCAAACTCAACACCGAAGTGGGTCGCGACGTACAGATTGACGATTTGCTGAAAGAGTACGATGCGGTGTTTCTTGGCGTCGGGACTTATCAGTCGATGCGTGGCGGACTGGAAAATGAAGACGCGAACGGCGTGTTTGATGCACTGCCGTTCCTCATCGCCAACACCAAGCAGATTATGGGCTTCGGTGAAACGCCGGAAGAACCGTATGTCAGCATGGAAGGCAAACGTGTTGTGGTGCTTGGCGGTGGCGATACCGCGATGGACTGTGTGCGTACGTCAGTGCGCCAGGGCGCGACGCACGTTATCTGTGCCTATCGCCGTGACGAAGAGAACATGCCAGGTTCGAAACGCGAAGTGAAAAACGCGCGCGAAGAGGGCGTGGAGTTCCAGTTCAACGTGCAGCCGCTGGGCATTGAAATCAATGCCAACGGTAAAGTGTGCGGCGTGAAGATGGCACGCACCGAAATGGGCGCGCCGGATGCGAAAGGCCGTCGTCGTGCGGAAATTGTTGCCGGTTCTGAACATGTGGTTCCGGCCGACGCGGTTGTTATGGCGTTTGGTTTCCGCCCGCACAGCATGGAGTGGCTGGCGAAACACAGCGTTGAGCTGGATTCGCAGGGTCGCGTTATTGCGCCAGAGGGCAGCGAAAATGCGTTCCAGACCAGCAATCCAAAAATCTTTGCTGGCGGCGACATCGTGCGTGGCTCCGATTTGGTGGTAACGGCGATTGCCGAAGGCCGTAAGGCGGCGGACGGCATCCTGAACTACCTCGAAGTGTAATATCCATGTAGCGACCAAAAAGGAGGCTTCGGCCTCCTTTTTTATGCGCATGTTAAACACAAAAAAAAGCAGAACCATCAGGTTCTGCTTTCCAGGTTACTTCACCACACGCAGCGATGGACGCCCACCGCGCGGCGGCGGATCGTCATCAGGGCTGTTATCGTGATCGTCTTCGTGATCGGGTTTATCACCGTCGATAACCGACATCACCGTCTCGCTTTCCTGCGCTGAAGTATGGTCGTCATCGTTCAGGTTGACAACCTCTTCATCGTACGCGGCTTCCGGTTCAAACATCGTACCGGCGCCGTTTTCACGGGCATAAACCGCCAGCACGGCAGCCATTGGCACTTCAACCTGACGCGGCACGCCGCCGAAGCGCGCGTTGAAACGCACTTCGTCATTCGCCAGTTCCAGGTTGCCAACCGCACGCGGCGCAATGTTCAACACGATCTGCCCGTCACGCGCATACTCCATCGGCACGCGTACGCCCGGCAACGTCACATCAACAACCAGATGCGGCGTAAGCTGGTTATCCAGCAGCCATTCGTAGAAGGCCCGCAGTAAATACGGACGGCGTGGAGACAGTTGTGACAAATCCATGCAATTAACCCCGGCCCAGGCGCATTTCGCGCTCGGCTTCTGTCAGAGAGGCAAGGAAGGAATCACGTTCGAAAACGCGCGTCATATACCCTTTCAGCTCTTTCGCACCGGCACCGCTCAGCTCGATACCCAGTACCGGCAGACGCCACAGCAGCGGTGCGAGGTAGCAGTCAACCAGGCTGAACTCGTCGTTCAGGAAGTACGGTTTCTGGGTGAACAGCGGGCCAATCGCCAACAGCTCTTCACGCAGCTGTTTACGCGCCGCGTCCGCCTGTGCGCCACTGCTGTTCTGGATGGTATTCATCAGCGAATACCAGTCCTTCTCAATACGATGCATGTACAGACGGCTCTCACCACGTGCCACCGGGTAAACCGGCATTAACGGCGGGTGCGGGAAACGCTCGTCCAGATATTCCATAATGATGCGTGATTCCCACAGGGTGAGTTCACGATCTACAAGTGTCGGTACGCTTTGATTCGGGTTGAGGTCAATCAGATCCTGAGGAGGATTATCCTTTTCCACGTGCTCAATTTCGAAGCTGACACCTTTTTCGGCCAGCACGATACGGACCTGATGGCTATAGATGTCCACAGGACCAGAAAACAGCGTCATTACCGAACGTTTGTTGGCAGCGACAGCCATGAAAACCTCCAGGTATATATTCAGAATTTACTGCTACCGGACTTAATCGACCGGTCAGATGTTGAGTTAACTACCCGCGCGTACTGTCACTCTCGTTGTAAGGCAAACAAAAAATGAACAATCCCAGCCATTTGGGCAGAAAATTGGATGATAGTTTACCAGATTTTGCGGGCTTTGTGGTGAGGGGATTCTGGAAATGCTGAAAAAGAAGAGATAATCAATGGATTGCTGTGGATAACACGATCTTTATCCATAAAAAAACCCGGTTCGCACCGGGTTTTTTCGCCAATCGTTCTGCCGAAGCAGAAACCAATTAACGTTTGGAGAACTGCGGACGACGACGTGCTTTGCGCAGACCGACTTTTTTACGTTCAACCTGACGCGCGTCACGAGTGACGAAGCCAGCTTTACGCAGTTCGGAACGCAGGGACTCGTCGTACTCCATCAGAGCGCGGGTGATACCGTGACGGATCGCACCAGCCTGACCGGAGATACCACCACCTTTAACGGTGATGTACAGGTCCAATTTTTCAACCATGTCGACCAGTTCCAGCGGCTGACGAACTACCATGCGGGCAGTTTCACGACCAAAGTACTGTTCCAGCGAACGCTGGTTGATTACGATTTTACCGTTGCCCGGTTTGATAAACACGCGAGCGGCGGAGCTTTTGCGGCGACCAGTGCCGTAGTATTGATTTTCAGCCATTGCCTATAATCCCGATTAGATGTCAAGAACTTGCGGTTGCTGTGCCGCGTGGTTGTGCTCGTTGCCAGCGTAAACTTTCAGTTTACGGTACATAGCACGACCCAGCGGGCCTTTTGGCAGCATGCCTTTAACCGCGATTTCAATCACACGCTCAGGACGGCGAGCAATCATCTCTTCAAAGGTCGCTTCTTTGATACCACCGATGTGGCCGGTGTGGTGGTAATACACTTTGTCTTCGCGCTTGTTGCCGGTTACAGCAACTTTTTCTGCGTTCAGAACGATGATGTAATCACCCGTATCAACGTGCGGAGTGTATTCCGCTTTATGCTTACCGCGCAGGCGACGAGCCAGTTCGGAAGCCAGACGGCCCAGAGTTTTACCGGTCGCGTCAACAACATACCAGTCGCGTTTTACGGTTTCTGGTTTAGCTGTAAAAGTTTTCATTAAAAGCTTACCCAAATAATTAGTTACACGTTGGTGAACACCCAAACGTTTAGTCAGTTGAGGTTCACACGACATTGTCCAGCAAACCTACCCCTTCGAATAGCCTATGCCGGCGCAGAGAAAGTTTCGGGAAAAAAACCTTCTTGTAACGTGGGGTCGCAGGATTATAGAGAAGTCGGGGTCAAAGATCGACCCCTTTTCGTGATTTGACGCAGGTTTTGTCGCCCTCTGGCAATAAAAGAAGGCAAGGCCGCATCAGGGCATATGTGCGCGTTTCAGATATTCTTCGCTCTGCATCTCTTGCAAGCGAGATAAACAGCGCTGGAACTCAAACTTCAGTCGCTCCCCCTGATAGATGTCATGCAACGCTGCCGCTGCGCTAACCACCAGCTTGACGTGACGCTCGTAGAACTCATCCACCAACGCGATAAACCGCCGCGCTTCGCTCTCCATCAGCGGCGTCATCACCGGCACATCAAATAACATCACCGTATGAAAGAGCCGTGAAAGCGCAATGTAGTCATGCTGGCTGCGGGCATCCACGCAGAGGGTTGAAAACGATACCGCCAGCGTCTGGTTTTCCACACCCAGCGTGGGCAATGGTCGATGATTAATCTCTAATTCCGGTGCGTTTTGTCGTGCCGCACCCGCCAACGCCAGCCACAATTTGTCCATCTGCTGAGTAGTACTGGCATCTAACGGCGTTAACCACAGGTGCGCCTGCGTCAGTGTCCGCAGGCGGTAATCCACACCCGCATCGACATTCATGACGTCGCAAAACTGCTTAATAGCGTCGATAGCGGGTAAAAACCGCGCCCGCTGCAAACCGTTACGGTACAGCTCATCCGGCGGAATGTTCGATGTCGCCACCAGCGTGATACCACGTGCGAACAGCGCTTTCATCAGCCCGCCCAACAGCATGGCATCCGTGATATCCGAGACAAAAAACTCGTCAAAGCACAGCACATCGGTTTCGGCTTTAAAGCGGTCGGCCACGATTTCCAGCGGATCGCTTTGCCCCTGCAACGAGGTCAGCTCTTCATGGACACGCAGCATAAAGCGGTGAAAGTGCAGACGCTGTTTACGCTCGCCGGGCAGACTTTGATAGAACATGTCCATCAGCCAGGTTTTTCCCCGCCCGACGCCGCCCCACATATAGAGGCCACGCACGGGTGCGGCTTCTTTAGGCTCACGTTTGCCGAGCAGCTTGCCAAATTTCGCCATCAAGCCGCCACGTTGCGGCGCGGCGGGTGCGCTGCGGTTAATTAAAGCCTGGTAAATGACATCCAGCCGTGAGACGGCTTCTTTTTGCACATCATCCGGTTGATGGCTACCCTCGTTCAGGGCATTTAAATATCGCGATGTTGGGGAAAGGCTCTGCATGGTGTTGTTGTTATTCCTTGAAAATCGATCCGCCCCCACAGGGTTGACGAAAAAAAGGCCGTTCTACACTACGCGATGCTGCGTCAGGATTCCACTTCTGCACGATTAGCGGTTATAGTGGCACAATCAGGCGCAGGCAGGAGCTTGCAGCCCACACCCTACGGAATCAAAAAACAACGGGAGAAGTTCATGACCTGGGAATATGCGCTAATTGGGTTGGTTGTCGGCATTATTATTGGTGCCGTGGGTATGCGTTTCGGAAACCGCAAATTGCGCCAACAGCAGGCCTTGCAGTATGAGCTGGAAAAAAACAAAGCGGAACTCGAAGAGTATCGCGAAGAGCTGGTAAGCCACTTTGCCCGCAGCGCTGAGCTGCTGGATAACATGGCGCACGATTACCGCCAGCTTTATCAGCATATGGCGAAAAGTTCGTCCAGCCTGCTGCCGGAAATGTCTGCGGAAGAGAACCCGTTCCGCAACCGTCTGGCTGAATCCGAAGCCAGCAACGATCAGGCACCGGTGCAGATCCCGCGTGACTATTCTGAAGGTGCTTCCGGCCTGCTGCGCGGCGGCGCCAGCCGTAAATAATCGAACACATCTTAAATATTTACGGGCGCGCTCCTTGCGCCCGTCCCTTCTTGCGCATCGCAGCTATTATTTAGTCATTCACCTCATTGTTACCCGGTTGAAATTTCAATAACATCAAACTGTTTTGGGGCGTCATTCCTTCCACTTCAGGTTACGAGAGCCAGCATCAATGAAGAAACAAACCCAGCTGTTGAGTGCATTTGCGTTAAGTGTCGGGTTAACTCTCTCGGCACCCTTTCAGACCCTTGCGGCAATGCCGTCACAAGTCCCTGGTCAGGGAGCGTTACCCAGCCTCGCGCCGGTGCTGGAAAAGGTTCTGCCAGCGGTTGTTAGCGTGCAGGTAGAAGGCACGGCGGTACAAGGTCAGAAAGTCCCTGAAGAGCTGAAAAAATATTTCGGCGAAGAGATGCCGGATCAACCCCAGCAGCAGCCTCAGCCGTTTGAAGGTCTTGGCTCCGGGGTGATTATCGACGCCGCCAAAGGTTACGTGCTGACCAATAACCACGTGATTAACCAGGCACAAAAAATCAATGTGCAGTTAAATGACGGACGCGAATTCGAAGCCAAATTGATTGGCGGGGACGACCAGAGCGACATCGCGCTGCTGCAATTACAAAATGCGAGCAATCTGACGCAAATTGCCATCGCCGATTCCGATCAACTGCGCGTTGGCGACTTCGTTATTGCCGTCGGCAACCCCTTCGGCCTGGGTCAAACCGCCACATCCGGGATTGTCTCTGCGCTCGGTCGCAGCGGCCTGAATCTTGAAGGGCTTGAAAACTTTATCCAGACCGATGCTTCCATTAATCGTGGCAACTCCGGCGGCGCGCTGCTCAACCTGAACGGTGAACTTATCGGCATTAACACAGCGATACTCGCACCGGGCGGCGGTAGCGTCGGCATCGGCTTCGCGATCCCAAGTAACATGGCGCAAACCCTCTCTCGCCAGTTGATTCAGTTTGGTGAAATCAAACGCGGTCTGCTGGGCATTAAAGGCACCGAAATGAGCGCGGATATCGCCAAAGCCTTTAACCTGAACGTGCAGCGCGGCGCATTTGTCAGTGAAGTGTTGCCGAATTCGGGTTCGGCGAAAGCAGGGATCAAATCGGGTGATGTGATTGTTAGCCTGAACGGTAAGCCCCTGAGCAGCTTCGCTGAACTGCGTTCGCGTATTGCGACCACCGAACCAGGTGCCAAAGTGAAGTTAGGCCTGTTACGCGATGGTAAACCAATGGATGTTGAAGTGACGCTTGATAAAAGCACCTCATCTTCCGCCAGCGCCGAACTGATCTCTCCATCGCTGCAAGGAGCGGAGTTGAGCGATGGCCAGTTGAAAGATGGCACCAAAGGCATCACCGTTGGTAATGTGGAAAAAGGCAGCGCCGCCGCGCAGGCTGGCCTGCATAAAGATGATGTGATCATTGGTGTTAACCGCGATCGTGTTCAGTCGATTGCTGAAATGCGCAAAGTGCTGGAAGCGAAACCTTCCGTTATGGCACTGCATATCGTGCGGGGCAACGACAGTATCTATCTGCTGCTGCGCTAAGTCATTCTGCCGCCGGACATCACCGCCCACGTGTGATGTCCGGATAACTCATGTTATGCTGCTGCCGTTCTCCTTTTAATGACTATCCCATCATGTATGTGAAGCTTTTACGTTCCGTGGCAATCGGTTTGGTCGTCGGTGGTCTGATCATCGCCGCCATGCCTTCGCTGCGTAAAAACATTCCGCTCGCGACGCCGCAAATCGACAGCGCCGATGAAACGCCTGCCAGCTATAACCCGGCAGTTCGTCGCGCAGCACCTGCGGTCGTGAACGTCTATAACCGTAGCCTGAATAGCTCCACCCATGATCGCCTCGAAATACGTACGCTCGGTTCCGGCGTCATCATGGATCAACGCGGCTATATCATCACCAACAAACATGTGATCAACGATGCGGACCAAATCATTGTCGCGCTGCAGGATGGTCGGGTGTTTGAAGCGTTACTGGTGGGCTCGGATACGTTGACTGATCTTGCGGTATTGAAGATTAATGCGAACGGCGGCTTGCCGGTGATCCCCATCAACACAAAGCGCACACCGCATATCGGCGATGTGGTGCTGGCGATCGGCAACCCGTATAACCTTGGTCAAACGACGACCCAGGGGATTATCAGCGCCACAGGTCGTATCGGTTTGAATCCCAGCGGGCGGCAAAACTTTTTGCAGACCGATGCTTCCATTAACCACGGTAATTCCGGCGGCGCGCTGGTGAATTCGCTGGGCGAACTGATGGGTATCAACACCCTGTCGTTTGATAAAAGTAATGACGGCGAAACGCCGGAAGGTATCGGATTCGCCATTCCCTTCCAGCTGGCGACCAAAATCATGGATAAGTTGATCCGTGATGGCCGCGTGATCCGTGGCTATATTGGCATTGGCGGCAGGGAGATCGCGCCGTTGCATACTCAGGGCGGCGGAATCGATCCGATCCAGGGGATTGTCGTTAACGAAGTCTCGCCGGATGGCCCGGCGGCACGCGCGGGGATTCAGGTCAATGATGTGATCACCTCGGTGAACGGGAAACCGGCGGTTTCTGCCCTCGAAACCATGGATCAAGTGGCGGAAATCCGTCCTGGCTCTGAAATTCCGGTCGAGGTGATGCGCGACGACAAAAAACTCACCTTCAAAGTCACGATTCAGGAATACCCGGCGACCAACTAAGTGCCATAAAAAAACCGGAGCAACAAGCTCCGGTTTTTTCTTCCTGCATGTGCAGGACAACAAGGCTTAACGATTAACGAAATCGACGCCAAGCTGAATATCTTTTTTCAGCGTATCCAGCATGCCTTCCAGCGACTGCTGTTCAAACGCGCTGAGCTTACCGATAGCGTGACGCTCCTCGATACCGTTTTTGCCCAGCAGCAGCGGCTGCGAGAAGAAACGCGCGTATTCGCCGTCACCTTCCACATAAGCGCACTCAACCACGCCTTGCTCACCCTGCAGCGCGCGCACCAGCGACAAACCAAAACGTGCGGCGGCCTGGCCCATGGAAAGCGTTGCTGAACCGCCACCCGCTTTCGCTTCTACCACTTCGGTACCGGCGTTCTGAATGCGTTTTGTCAAATCGGCCACTTCCTGCTCACTGAAGCTTACGCCCGGGATTTGCGACAGCAGCGGAAGGATTGTCACGCCTGAGTGTCCACCGATAACCGGGACTTCGATATCCGTTGGCTGTTTGCCTTTCAACTCTGCCACGAAGGTGTTGGAACGGATGATGTCCAGCGTGGTAACGCCAAACAGCTTGTTCTTATCGTAAACACCGGCTTTTTTCAGCACTTCAGCGGCAATCGCGACTGTCGTGTTTACCGGGTTAGTGATGATGCCAATACAGGCTTTCGGCGCGGTTTTCGCCACCTGAGCGACCAGGTTTTTCACGATACCAGCGTTGACGTTAAACAGGTCGGAGCGATCCATACCCGGTTTACGCGCCACACCCGCGGAAATCAGCACCACATCGGCGCCTTCCAGCGCAGGCGTCGCATCATCGCCGGAGAAGCCTTTAATGGTTACAGCGGTAGGAATATGGCTGAGGTCAACGGCAACCCCAGGGGTGACAGGTGCAATATCATACAGGGAGAGTTCTGAACCTGAAGGCAGTTGTGTTTTCAGTAGTAGGGCGAGCGCTTGACCGATACCGCCGGCCGCGCCGAGGACTGCGACTTTCATCCTAAACTCCTTATTATGGTTAGCTAAATATTTTGTTACTCCGTTGCGGCGACCTTAATCCACCCTGGTAATTATGACAGTAAACGCGCCAAAATAGTGCGGCGCAGCCCACTGTTAAGATCTTATATAAGGATGGATATGACCGTCAGATCGGCAAGCTAAGCAACTAACACTCAGAGTCTATAATATAGCTGCGATATTCACCAAAATAACATCAACTTTATAACATTTAATTTACTTTTTAATCTTATTTGCGACGTAAGACACATGTGGCTGTGCTTCATCACAGGATTTGATAAACTTCGCGCCTTCTCAGCAGTTTTCAGAAATTCCCTCGCGAGAATATTTGCATAAAAATTCATCAATATGCATAATAATGTTGTTTTCACGGCCATATTACGGGTGACTTATGCGAAGCTCGGCAAAACAAGAAGAATTAGTTAAAGCGTTTAAGGCGCTTCTTAAAGAAGAGAAATTCAGTTCTCAGGGAGAAATTGTTCAGGCTTTGCAAGAAGAGGGCTTCGACAATATCAATCAGTCTAAAGTCTCTCGCATGCTGACCAAATTCGGCGCGGTGCGCACGCGCAACGCGAAAATGGAAATGGTCTACTGCCTGCCAATCGAACTGGGCGTTCCCACGACCTCCAGCCCGCTGAAAAACCTGGTGCTGGATATCGATTACAACGATGCCGTCGTGGTGATCCACACCAGCCCCGGCGCTGCGCAGCTGATTGCGCGTCTGCTGGACTCTCTGGGCAAAGCGGAAGGTATCCTTGGTACCATCGCCGGGGATGACACCATTTTCACCACACCAGCCAAAGGCTTCACGGTGAAAGATCTCTACGAAGCGATTCTGGTACTGTTCGAACAAGAACTGTAATTAGCGCCTCTCCCCCCGGCTTCGTTCGCGGGGGAATGTTCGGCTTTTTGCCCCACAACTCGACTTTTCCCCTGCCGCTAACTTAGCAGTTAGTGCGATTTATGGTTTCACTTACCTTTCCCAGCGTATACCACCGCACAAAAGATCAAATTCATCTATCCATATGATTTTCTTAACTATCGTTAACTAAATTTTTACCTGAGCGCTGTTTTTTATGCTTTTCTGCAATATAAAACTGCAAATCCTATTCCCATTCATCATAGTTATAATTAGCTTGGTATTAATTATTCGCGTGACTAGTGTATACTTGATTTTGTGATGAGGGTCACGAAACAAGGCCCTCCGAAAAATTTAAAGAAAAGAATACGACGAGGTAAGAGACATGAATATCAAATCAACCGTTGCAACACTGAGTATCCTTTCAGCCCTGTCATTTGGCGCTTTCGCGGCGGACTCCATCAACGCGGAACAGGCGCAATCTCGCCAGTCGCTGGGTACTGTTTCTATCGGTTCTGTCACCGCATCACCGATGGACATGAACGCGCAACTGAGCAAAAAAGCGGAAGAACAAGGTGCGTCAGCTTACCGCATTATTGAAGCACGTAGCGGCGACCAGTGGCACGCAACCGCAGAGCTGTACAAATAAGTTTTACCGATAACCCTATGTATTCGTCCCTCAACGGCACCAGGCACAAAAATAGCAGTTCAATCCTTCTCGCCGTTGAGTCTCTCTAAAGGAGACAGACAATGAAACGTAATCTCATCATCGCATCCCTTGGCCTTGCATCCCTGATCTCTTTCGGCGCGAGCGCCGCAACGCTTGTTAACAGCGATCAGGCCAGCAACCTGCAATCTATCGGCACTGTTTCTATTTCCCAACGAGCGGGCGTCCCGATGGATATTCGCCAGGAGCTCTCTGCTAAAGCCGATCAGGCTGGCGCGAGCAGCTACCGTATTATTGAAGCGCGTACGGGGGATAGCACCCACATTACGGCTGAACTGTATAAATAAACCCTCGTCGTCTTGTCCGACGACTTGCCCCTGCCTGTCAGGGGCTTTTTTTTGCCTCGCTCACCGCACATTAAAACGCAACTCGCCTTCCAGCTCCTCTTCCGCCTCATCAAATAACAGGATCAACGCGCCAAAACGGCGGCGCTGTTTTTCCGGCAGATGAATAAATTCAATTTCCAGCGGCAAAGGCAGCGCACCATCCATCACCGTGTCCCACAGGGAATCCAGATCGTGAACTTTCTCGCGCTCAATAGCAAACTGGCGGCTAAACTCGCGGTAGAAAGCACTTTGATCGTCGATATGTTTAAAATCGAAAGTGTAGATATTCATTTTCCGCCATCAGCCCAACAGGGCGGCAAACGCCGCCCACATGATTACAATCCCCCAAGGTGCAGAGTTTTCACTTCCAGAAACTCTTCCAGCCCCAGCACCGAACCTTCCCGACCGAGACCAGACTCTTTCACCCCGCCAAACGGCCCCAGCTCCGTTGATACCGCGCACTCGTTAATACCGATCATGCCGCTTTCGATCGCCTGCGAAACGCGGAATACCCGCTGCAGGTTCTGCGTATAGAAATAGGCGGCCAGACCAAACGGTGTTGCGTTGGCGCGTTGCACCACCTCCTCTTCACTGGTGAAACGGAAACAGGCAGCTACCGGACCAAACGTCTCCTCCTGCGCCAGCTTCATGCCATCGCTGCAATCACCCAGCACCGTTGGCTGCCAGAAGTTCCCGCCGAGGCTATGTGGTTTGCCACCGGCCAATACTTTCGCCCCTTTGGCGACGGCATCGTCAACGTGCTCGCGCACTTTATCCACCGCAGCGCGTTCAATCAGCGGTCCGACAACCACCCCTTCATCCAGACCATTACCCACTTTTAGTGCATTAACAACCTCTGTCAGTTTTTGCGTAAAGGTATCGTAGACAGATTCATGGATGTAGAAGCGGTTGACGCTGACGCACACCTGCCCAGCATTACGGAATTTATTGGCGATAGCGCCCTGCACCGCCGCGTCAATATCGGCATCCTCAAACACGATATAAGGCGCATTTCCTCCCAGTTCCATCGACACTTTTTTCATGGTTTCAGCCGCGTTGCGCACCAGCGTTTTCCCCACCGCCGTCGAGCCGGTGAACGAGATTTTGCGCACGTCATGGCTGGCCATAATCGCATCGCTGATTTCAGACGTGTTCCCGGCAACGGCATTCAGCACGCCATCCGGCACACCGGCTTTTTTCGCCAGCGCCAGCAAGGCAAATGCGCTAAGTGGCGTGTTATTCGCCGGTTTGATAACGCCGGTACAGCCTGCCGCCAGCGCGGGTCCCAGTTTGCGGGTCAACATCGCCATCGGGAAATTCCACGGTGTAATCGCGGCCACCACGCCAATCGGTTCTCGCGTCGCCAGAATGCGTGAACCTGGTTTAATGGGCGGGATAATTTCACCGTTTGCGCGTTTCGCCTGCTCAGCAAACCACTGAATAAAGCTGGCGGCATAGTCGACTTCACCTTCCGCTTCTTTCAATGGTTTGCCCTGCTCAGTGGTCATCAATCTGCCCAGCCAGCTTTTGTTTTCAATGATCAATTCATACCAGCGGTACAAAATGGTCGAACGCTCTTTCGCGGTTTTCGCCCGCCATGCGGGAAAAGCGCGCGTTGCGGCGGCAATGGCTTCTTCTGTCTCTTTCTTACCTGCTTTGGCAACTTTCGCGATAGTTTCACCCGTAGCCGGATTCAGAACGTCAAAGGTGGTGTCCAGCGTTTTCCAGACCCCATCAACCAGATAGCCGGTCTGAAAAAGCGCATTGTCCTGCAGTGACTGCGTTGTCATTTGTCCTCCCGATCTGCGGTTTATAAAAACTTCTGGAAAGTATAGCCATAAAAAAACCGACGCTTTTGGCGTCGGTTTGGCATTAACTGCTGGTCAGTGCATGTTGATATTTGTGCAACATACCTGTTAGCCGGTGTACCGGCTCGGTAACCTGCGGCGGTGCGTTCCAGTGATGTAGCTTGTGCTGGTAGATATCCAGTTCTTCCAGTAACTGGGTGAAGTAACGGCGACGTTTCGTGTCGTTACCTGCGGATATCACTTGTGACGCCGTACGCCGTAACTGGCGATGAAAGGCCGAAAGATCATCATTGATCGGCACCGGTGCATCCCGCAGGCGCTGATGCGCAATAATCAACGTCAGCGCGAGGCGGAACTTCGCGATATCGCCAGGAAATTTATTAAGCAGCAAGAAAAGCTGTTGATACAGCGCGGGCAGATGGTTCTCTTTGCGACGCGCGGTATTGGTGGTCATTGCCGAAACGGCAGCGGAAACAAACTGGTTCAACAGCATGCGCCCGGTGCGCGCCTGGGAGTTATCGCGCACCAGCAAAAGCACGACCATCGCCAGCACCACGCCAACCAGTTGCCCCAGCGCGTTATCAAGAAACTGGTTGAATTTAAAGGTCATCGGGTTATCAAGCACCAGAATATTAATGGTGCCGGCCAGCGTCGCCATTGAACCCAGCCGCCTTTTTTGCACTTCAATACCAATAAAGAACGCCAGCACCGCCAGGCTAATACACAACAATAACATGCTTTGTTGCGTCGATGGCAGGATAACCAGGTAATAGAACGAACCAATCGGCAGCGCCCACAACATGCCGTAGATAAAATCTTTCGCCACCATTTTCGGGTTGGGCAAACGCATCGCCAGCGACGTGACCACTGCGATCATCACCATCGAACCGCTGCCGGATGTCCAGCCGGTCCACAGCCAGAACAAGGTGCCCAGCATGCAAGAAAGCGTGGTGCGCCAGAAGTTAACCATCGCATGGTGGCGTTCGGCTGATTCCGCTTTCACCACCACTTCGCCCTGCAGAACCTCTTCTTCAACAGCGCTGATTTTCGCGTTGCCAATCACACCGCGTTTTAGCAGCAGATAGCGGGTCGCTGCACCAACCCAGCTATAAATAGTAACTGGTGTTTCCCGCTCACCGGTCCAGGCAATGACCCGGCGCATTCTTTTTAACTGCTTGTGCATCTCCTGCACGCTATCGACCGGCTCGGCAAACAGTTCGCGAAACGTGTCGGTGATAAGCTCCGGGCGGGTGTTCTGAATCAGATAGGTTTCACACGCCTGGGTGATGAGCGTCAGCGACAGGGTATTGATCACTTTCAGGCGGCGGTTAGCGCGTCCCCAACGGGAAGACTCAATATTCAGATTGCTGCGCATCCCTTCAAGTGCCGTGGTACGGCGCACCAGCGCAGCCCAGGCTTTGTCCACCTCTTCACTGTCACCATGTTTGATACACAACTGCATCAGTTGATAGTGGGCCAGCAGCAGGCTATCCAGCTCGCGGTCAATTTCCTGTTTGACGGAGCGCGGGGAAAAGAGCAGATCGGCAACAATCGCACAGAGAATGCCCACCACGATTTCACTGCACCGCTCAACGGCAAATTGCGGTGCCAGCAGTGGTTCCGTCTGAATAGTGACGACAATGATTAACGCGGTGTAACCCGCCAGCCCCCAGGCGTAAGAGTTTTCAACGCGTACCAGCGACGAAACCCAGGTACAAAACCCGGCCCAGACACAGCACACCATTAACATCAGAAGCGGGGTGCGGATCAGCATGATGATGATGGCCAGCCCGGCGATACAACCGATAAAGGTGCCGACAATACGCAACATCCCACGGTAGCGAATCGCCCCGGAATAGGGCTCGCCACCGGCGGCGAATGCCGGGCCCGCCGCAACAATCGCCGCAGTCAATACCGCCCAGCGCGGGGTTTCAAGCTGGAAGTGAAAGCCAACAAACAGTGCCAGCACCACGGCAAAGGCCAGCTTGAAAGCAAAACGCAAATGCTGGCTGGCAATGGATAACAGCCCCATAGCGATTACCCCAGCTCACGCAGGCGATGCGCCATTTTGCGAAAGAACGAATCCTGGCTTTCATCACGATCGGATTTACCCGTCACCACCACCGTTGCGGTCGTTCCCGCTGGCCACAGGTTGCCTTGTTGTTTGTCGAGACGAATACGTACCGGCACACGCTGCGCCAGCCGCACCCATTCAAGGTTGGAATCGATGGTCGCCATGCCTTTGCTGTCATTGCTGCTGCTGGCGTTCGTGACGCCTGCGGCGATGCTATCCACCGTACCTTTCAATACCTGGTTGCTGCCAAGCGGGGTGATCTCCGCGCGATAACCCGGACGTACGCCTTCCAGCTTGGTTTCTTCCATGTACGCCAGAACGTAGAACGTGTGTTGTTTCACCAGCGCCACCGCGGTGGAACCCCGGGTAATAAATTCACCGGCGTACACATTCAGGTTCGTAACCCAACCATCGGCCGGTGCACGAATGATCGTGCGCTCCAGATCCAGCTTCGCCAGATCGCGGGTCGCCTGAGCTTTGGCCAACTGATGCAGCTCAGTTTGCAGGGTGTTATTGGCCTGGTCGATCTCTTCGCGCGACATGGCCTGAACACCCAACTGGTTACGCCGCCCGGCTTCGCGGCGTTTCTCCGCCACCAGCGCTTCGTAGTAAGCGACATCGGCTTCATCTTCCGCCAGCGCTTTTTGGTAACGCGGTTGATCGATGGTGAACAGCACCTGGCCCTCTTTCACCAGTTGGTTGTCATGCACATTGACGGCGGTGACAAGCCCGGTGACATCCGGCGCGATAGCGACAACATCGGCACTAAAGCGCGCGTCGCGCGTCCAGGGCGATTCGGTGTAATAAACCCAGGCGCGGAAAATCGCGATGAACGCCAGGATCACCAGCACCATAGTGATAGCGGTGCGAGAGATATTTCTTGTTAGTGTTTTCACTTCTACCTCAAACAAACAGGCGCGACAGCAGGTAAAAAAGGCAGCAATACAGCGCAGTGTTAAACAGCGCCGGGTGCCAGACAAAGTCATAGATCCCGGTGGGGACCAGCATCCGGCGCACCAGCCAGAAGATCGCCAGTGACAAAATTAATTCGACAAAAATCGGTGGGAACGACAAACCGAACACCACGATGACGGGAAACAGACTCATGTTGACCTTGATTAGACAGCGTGCAGGTGACAATTCGTTCTAACGTCACCGCAGGAGTAAGGGCAAGGAGAGCCAGGCGAGAGTGACGTGAATATTCTTAATAGATAGTATATTAACGTAACTGTTATGCTGTTATCTATATTATGTGATCTAAATCACTTTTAACTCAGAGTGAATAATGGAACGACTAAAACGCATGTCGGTGTTTGCCAAAGTGGTGGAATTAGGTTCGTTTACCGCCGCTGCCCGACAGCTACAAATGAGTGTTTCCTCCATCAGCCAGACCGTCGCCAAACTTGAAGATGAGTTGCAGGTAAAGCTGCTGAACCGCAGCACGCGCAGCCTGGGGCTCACCGAAGCAGGGAAGATTTACTATCAGGGCTGCCGCCGGATGCTGCATGAAGTGCAGGATGTTCACGAGCAGCTTTACGCCTTCAACAACACACCCATCGGTACGCTGCGTATCGGCAGTTCTTCAACCATGGCGCAAAATGTGCTGGCAAAAATGACCGCCGACATGCTCAAAGAGCATCCGGGTTTGTCGGTAAATCTCGTCACGGGGATCCCGGCACCGGATCTGATTGCTGACGGTCTGGATCTGGTGATCCGCGTCGGCGCATTGCAGGATTCCAGCCTCTTCTCTCGCCGCCTTGGGGCGATGCCAATGGTGGTTTGCGCGGCAAAAAGTTACCTCGCCCAGTACGGCATTCCTGAAAAGCCCGCGGATATGGTTAACCACTCATGGCTGGAATACAGCGTGCGTCCGGATAACGAATTTGAGCTGGTGGCACCAGAAGGGATCGCCACGCGATTAATCCCGCAAGGGCGTTTTGTCACTAACGATCCGATGACGCTCACGCGCTGGCTGACGGCAGGCGCCGGGATCGCATTCGTGCCGTTAATGTGGGTGATCGACGAGATCAACAGCGGTCAACTTGAGATCCTGCTGCCGCGCTACCAGTCGGATCCGCGCCCAGTTTATGCGCTCTATACCGAAAAAGATAAGCTGCCGCTAAAAGTGCAGGTATGTATTAACTATCTGACGGATTACTTTATTGAAGTGGCGAAGGTGTATCAGGGAATGCAGGGACGCAGCGTGTGAGAGAGTCACCCTCTTCGTGCGAAGAGGGTGAGAAGAGCGTTAAGCCGTACCGCCGACGGTCAGGTTATCGACTTTCAGCGTCGGTTGTCCCACCCCCACTGGCAGGCTCTGCCCCTCTTTGCCGCAGACGCCAACGCCATTATCCAGCTTCAGATCATTACCCACCATGGAGATCTGCTGCATCGCTTCGATACCGGAGCCAATCAGCGTTGCGCCTTTCACCGCTTTGGTGACCTTACCTTTTTCAATCAGGTACGCCTCAGAAGTGGAGAAGACGAATTTACCGGAAGTGATATCGACCTGGCCGCCGCCAAAATTCGGGGCGTAGATGCCGTAGTCGACAGATTCGATAATCTCCTGCGGCGTTGATTTGCCCGCCAGCATATAGGTGTTGGTCATACGCGGCATCGGCAGATGCGCGTAAGATTCACGACGCCCGTTACCGGTCGGCTTGACACCCATCAGACGCGCGTTGAGTTTGTCCTGCATATAGCCTTTCAACACGCCGTTTTCGATAAGCACGTTGTACTGGCCCGGCGTTCCTTCATCATCAATCGCCACAGAACCGCGACGATCGGCGATGGTGCCGTCGTCCACAACGGTACAGAGTTCTGAGGCCACCAGTTGCCCCATCTGGCCGCTAAATACAGAGGTTCCACGGCGGTTGAAGTCGCCTTCCAGCCCGTGTCCAACTGCTTCGTGCAACAGCACACCAGGCCAGCCCGCGCCAAGCACCACCGGCAGCGTGCCCGCAGGCGCGGCAACGGCAGAAAGATTTACCAGCGCCATACGCACGGCTTCTTTCGCCCACGCATCCGCACGAACGTCGCCATCCACATCCTGCAAGAACCAGTCATAACCAAAACGACCGCCGCCGCCGCTGGAGCCGCGCTCGCGTTTGCCGTCGTCTTCAACCTGTACGCTCACGGAAAGCCGCACCAGCGGGCGAACGTCCGCCGCCAGCGTACCGTCGGTCGCCGCCACCAGAATGAGTTCGTAAACGCCAGTCAGGCTGGCGGTCACTTCCTGCACGCGTTTATCCGCCGCGCGCGCTGTTTTATCCACGCGACGTAGAATATCGAGCTTCTCTTCCCGGCTCATGCTTTGCAGCGGATCGATGCTGGTATAAAGGCTTTGATGCTCAACCGCGCCCAGCGTTTTCACTTTGCCATCGCCCTCTTCCCGCACGATGGTACGCGCGGCCTGCGCGCTCTGTTCCAGCGCCAGCAGGCTGATTTGATCCGCATAAGCAAAGCCGGTTTTTTCACCGCTGACGGCGCGCACGCCCACGCCCTGGTCGATATTATAAGAGCCATCTTTAATGATGCTGTCTTCTAAAACCCAGGATTCGTGATAGCTCGACTGGAAATAGAGATCGCCGTAATCAAGACGACGCGCGGTCAGTTGACCGAGAATAGCAAACAGATCCTGATGGCTCAGGCCGTTTGCTGCCAGAAGTTGTTCACTTACCAGATTAAGACTCATCATTTTTTCTCGTCGTTGCCGCCACTGCGGGCAATAAAAAGTGCGATATAAGGAGCTTGAGGCAATTCGCCGATGCCGTCAAATCATTGCTTTTTGTCCGTACGCGGCTGGCGCAGGACTTCGTTGATTTGCGGCTGATCGACCGGGCCGGTAATGCGGTAGCGCAGAATCGAGACTTTGTTCCACAGAGGCCCCAGCACTTTGCTGGCGGCAAACACTGCCGCACCGACAATCGGGTTAACGGCAAAGGCTGCCGCCACACCAACAGTCGCGGAAATTTCTGGCGCAACCACCGCTTCCATATCCAGCTCGCGGCGCACTAAATCAACCGAACCTTTCATGGCGATATCCGCTTCCAGACCGTCCACCAGCGTATCGTCGGTATGCAGCACACCGTCTTTGATCCACGCCGTGCTGCGAATGGAATCAAACCAGAACCCCTCACTGCTGAAGGTATCGCTGAAATCAAAACGCAATTTACGCCACAGCGAGTCGACGCTGAACAGGCGCAGCAACTGCCCGGCATGGCCGGTGCTGATATCGGTAATTTTGCCTTTGCCAAGACGCGTACGCAGGATGCCATTGAGCGACTCCTCCTGCGGTTGCCACGGAGTGCTGCGCCAGTGCAGGTCATAATTAATATCAAACGACGAATCACGCACCGGTGTCGGTATGCCAAAAAAGCCCATTGCAGAATCAATTTTCTCGCCGCGCAGCACGCCTTTTAGTGAAGTACGCTCCGCGCCTTCACGGTTGACCCATTCACCGTCGGCGGTGAGCCGCGCAGTGCCGCTGTCCACCAGGCCGTTCGCCAGCGTCAGCGTATCGCCCTGAATGGCGAAATCGCCATCGATGCGACCATATTTTTGCCCCCACAGCCAGCACTCCGCACAGCGCAGTTGCAAATCCGGCCAGCCGGTAAAGTCCACTCGCGTCTGACCGCGCAACAGCGTTGAAGGAGAAGAGATGTCATCATCGTTCGGTGCCGTATTTGACGGGTTGTAGTAGAGGTAGCGGATCGCGGCCTGCCACGGCGCATTATCATGGATCGTCAATGTACCGCTGATTTCGCGCCCCTGCGCTTCAATGGTCGAGCCCGAATCTTGCGGCTGCGAAACAATACTGAGGTTATTCCACTGCTGCCCGCCCAGCGTCAGGGCTGGCGTACGCAGCGTAATGCTCTGCGGGAAGGTGGTTGCACTGCTGACATTATTTGCCACGCCCTGCCTGAACAGACCCAGCCACTGCGCGCCGTTCATTGCCGGCAAGTTGAGTTCAAGCCCGGTCTGATCCGGCAGCGGTGGTAGCGTACGGCTGTCCGAGGTCCAGATCCCGCGATCGAGCGTCAGCTTATTATTCAGCAACCAGCGGCTGTTAAAATGGTTGTTACCACCGGCATTACCGGTTAAATCGAAACTGTGCAGGTTCCCTTCTACCTTCACCTTCAGCGGCAACGCTTTGCCTGCGGGTTTATCCAGCGGCGGCGGTAACGTGCTGGCAAGGCTGCCCAGATCGCCGTCAATATTGACCTTGTAAGTAGTGCCGCCACGGTGCGGCAACTCTACGCCGACATCGCCTTTCCATGCGATGCTGCCGCGCAGCGCATCATTAAGCTGTGGGGGTAAAACGCCGGTTTTTGCCGGTTGCCAGTTTCCGTTGAGATTCACCGCCACCTGATAGGCTTTATCCCCTTCGGTGGTGGAGAAATCGAGGTTCACCGGTTGGTTAAACCAGGTTGCCTGCAATGGTTCGCTTTTCAGCGTACCGTTCTCAAAACTGAATTTGCCGCTGAGGTTCTTCAGTGTGCTATTAAGCGGCTTGATAAACAGGCTGTTGTTGTTCAGCGCCACATCACCTTTGGCGACGGTCTGCTCGCCGTCCAGCGGGATATCAAGATGTAAGCGAGCGCTTACATCACCATCGATTTGCAGCTCATCCAGCGCACTGCCCAGCGTATCGTGCAGCGGCGTCTCTTTGAAATAGGGCCCAACGGCTTTACCCGGCCCGTTAATGTCCGCGTCAATCAGCAGCTTCTCTTTGACGTAATCCGGGATGTTGGCGGTCAGATTGCTGGCCGTTACACCGCCCAGCGCCACTTTACTGCTTTTCATCCACAAGCCGTCGTTGAGGAAGTCGAGATCGATATCGAGGTTTTGCAGCGCCGGCCAGTCAGGCTGGAAAGCAAAAGTCGCATTGCGCAGCGGCACTGAGACTTCAAACTGGCCTTCATTGTGCTTAAACGGGAAGAGCTTTGGATTACCGCCAAACAGCAGCGTGGCATCTTGCGTCTGCCCGCCTTTGATCGACGAACTCAGGTACGCTACCAGCTCTTTACCCATCAAATTTTCCGGGAAGTAGCGCCAGGCTTGCCCGGCATCTGTCACATTGATGCCGGCCAGGATACCTAACCAGGGCTCATCATCTTGCAACTGGAGATAGCGGAAGTCACCGCGTGCGCGCAGGGCATTAGCCTGAACGTCGATATTGCGCCCATCCAACTGGAAGCCGTGTTCGTTATTCTGCCAGTTCAGCGTGGCAACGCCTTTTTCAATCTCCAGCGGTTCGGGGAATACCGTCTTATACGGCATCTTCGCCTGCGTGATATCGGCGGTTAAGCGACCATTTTCCAGGCTGCCGGCAAGCGTTCCACTCAGGTGTTCAACACCGGGCAGCAATTCCCACTGTTGCCAGGCAATATCCTGCCATTGCGCGTGGAAGCGCGTTTTTTCTGTCGCCTGCAAAGGGATATCCAGCGCCAGCTGTTCCAGCTTGCCGCGAGGCTGCATGGTATGCCAGATGTCGTACAGCTCCGGGGAGATTTTCTGCGCAATCGGCAGCAGCCCCTCTAAGCCACTGAGCTCAAGGTTACTGGCTCGTACGCGCAATTCATCGCTGCGCACGCTGCTGGCACCGCCCACTTCCTGTGCCGGAACCCAGGCAAAACTCAGCGCGCCCTGCGGCCAGGGGTGATCATCAATTGCGATACGCGTTACTGGTACATCAAACTGCCAGCCCTGCTGCTGACGCGAGACATGCGCGGTAAGGTTATCGACCGTCATGCGGTGCTGCGTATTATTGCCCTGCCAGCTGGCACCGCCTTTTTTCAGCCATACGTCGCCGCTTTCCACCACGCCTTTGCTTAATGTCATCCAGCCTTCAAGGCTGAAGCGCGCGGTATCCAGCGCGACCTTATCCTGCATCCATTTGGCGAGCCAGGGTTTGACATCTATGTCGTCCGCCTGCAACCACACGCGCCCATTGTTCAACAGGCCGTTGTCGTCGCGTAGATCCATGCGTACCTGCATAATGCCGTGCTGACCGGTGAGGCTCGAAAGGCTGACTTGCCCTTCCGCACGGTGACGATCGTTGCCGTTAAGCCAGGTAAGTTGCGGGATCGCCAGCTCAGCGCGCTGTCCGGAAAGCGTTAAGAAGCTGATGCGGCTGTCGCGCAGATCAAAGTGATCGAACTGGCGTAAAAACAGATCGCTGATGCGATCTGTGGTGATAGGTTCGCCGGTGTCATTGCGTTGTAGCGGGGTATTGCTCTGCGCGACAAGCTGATAAAAGGTGAGATTGCGAAACTGCCAGCGCATGTGGAGCAGGCTTTGCCAGACATCCAGCGCCAGCGTCACGCGTTTGACCGACAGCTCGCCGCCATCGGGCAGCGTCGCGTTAATGTCGCGCACATCCAGTTCAGGACCGAAATTTTCCCAGCGCGCCTGTATCTGGCTGGCCGAGACAGGAACGCCGGTTTGTGCGGTGATACGCGCCAGAATGGGCTCGCGCCAGCTATCCAGATGGGGCAGGACAAGGCGCAGCCCACTTACCAGCAGCGCCGCGATAACAATCAGCGTCGCGCCTGTAAGCAGCAATATCCCCGGCAGTCGCCTCACGCCTCTCTCCTTGTCAACCAAACCCAGACTCGCTCATGTCGCAGCACGCTGCGAATTACATCATTACTACGTCAAACTGCTCCTGATTATAGAGCGGCTCGATTTGCACTTTTACCTGCTTGCCAACGAAGATTTCCACCTCCGCCAGCGCGTGCGATTCTTCACCTTTCAGCGCTTCCGCCACCGCCGGGGAAGCGTAAACCAGGAAACGATCGGAATCATAAGCATGATGCACGCGAACGATCTCGCGCATGATTTCATAGCACACGGTTTCCACCGTTTTAACGGTGCCGCGGCCATGACAGGTGGGGCATTCATTGCAGAGGACATGTTCCACGCTTTCGCGCGTGCGTTTGCGCGTCATCTCGACCAGACCAAGCTGGGAGAAACCATTAATGCTGGTCTTAACCCGATCTTTGCTCAGCGCCTGCTCCAGCGAGTGCAACACGCGACGGCGATGATCGTCATTATTCATATCGATAAAATCGATGATGATAATGCCGCCCAGATTGCGTAAGCGCAGCTGGCGGGCAATGGCCTGCGTGGCTTCAATGTTAGTGTTGAAGATGGTGTCATCGAGATTTCGATGACCGACAAACGCACCGGTGTTGATATCAACGGTGGTCATCGCTTCGGTTTGATCGATGATCAGATAGCCGCCGGACTTCAGCTCCACTTTGCGCTCCAGCGCGCGCTGAATTTCGTTCTCCACATCGTAAAGATCGAAAATCGGCTGGCGGCCGCTGTAGTGTTCGAGCTTGCTGGTCATCTCAGGGATGTATTCCGCCGTGAACTCCAGCAGCGCTTCAAACGTCAGACGCGAATCCACACGGATACGATCCAGGTGAGCGTCGGCGAAATCGCGCAGCACGCGCTGCGCCAGCGCCAGTTCGCCGTACAGTTTGCAGCGGCTTTGTTGGCGCTTTTTACGCTCCATCACCTTTGTCCAGACGCGCTTGAGGTACGCCGCATCGGATGCGAGATCCTCTTCGCACACGCCTTCAGCCGCAGTACGGATGATAAAACCGCCCTGCTCGTCGCAATACGCCGCAACGACCTGTTTCAGGCGTTCACGCTCGGCTTCACTCTCAATACGCTGGGAAACGCCAACATGGGAAGCGCCCGGCATAAAGACCAGATAACGGGATGGCAGTGTGATATCCGTGGTCAGGCGCGCACCTTTAGTACCCAGCGGATCTTTCACCACCTGCACCATTAAATCCTGCCCCTGACGGACAAGCTCGGAGATGTCGCGCACGGTGAAGTTTTTCTGCTCTTCCCCGGCAACGCATTCGGTGTGCGGCATAATGTCGGAGGCGTGAAGAAACGCCGCCTTTTCCAGACCAATATCTACAAAAGCCGCCTGCATGCCCGGCAAAACCCGGCTGACCCGACCTTTGTAGATATTGCCTACTATCCCGCGCCGTGCTTCGCGCTCGATGTGAATTTCCTGCAGGATGCCGCCGTCAATATAAGCGACGCGTGTTTCCGATGGAGTAACGTTGACCAACAATTCAGCCGTCATGATTATCTTTTCCCTCGCGCAGTGCGTTAAAATTGCTCAGCAATTCCCAGGTTTCCACCAGCGGTAAACCCACAACGGCATGATAACTACCGTTTATTTTTCTCACGAAACAGCCACCCAGCCCCTGAATGCCATAAGCACCGGCTTTATCCAGCGGTTCCCCGCTGGCGACGTAATCGGCGATATCCTTTTCCGATAACACTCTGAAAGTCACTTCTGTTTCCACCAGACAATCAAGCACATGCTGGCTATCCGCCAACGCAACTGCCGTCATCACCTGATGCGTTTGCCCGGAAAGCTGGCGCAACATACTGGCAGCATGCGAGGAGTCTTTTGGTTTTTCAAGCACTTCACCATTAAATATGACGATCGTGTCCGCGCCCAGCACAGGCAGATCGCTTGTGGTCATCGCCACACCGGCCTGCGCTTTTTCGCGCGCGAGGCGTAACACATACTGGCGGGCGCTCTCCTGCACCTGACGCTGTTCCTCAATGCCGGGAACAATACGCGCGAAAGTGACGCCCAGTTGGGTGAGCAACTCCTGGCGACGAGGAGAACCGGAAGCAAGCCAGATATCAGTCATAAACGCCTTATTGCACCGCAAATTGTTGGCGGATCTTACGCATTAACAGGAAGAGCCACGGCCAGAGCACACCATTGACCAGGCTGCTCCAGAAAATTTCTGGTTTAAACGAAACGTTAATAACCAGAAACTCCGCCCAGAAGACAATAACTTCTGTCGCCAGCGACAACAGCATCACCACCAGCGCCTGTTGCCAGAGCGCCAGATTACGGAACAACTGGAATTTCAGTGCGACCAGATAGGCGACAATGCTTAACGAAAGCGCGCGTACACCGAGGGTGGATCCGCTAATCAGATCCAGTATGGCACCCATCGCGAAACCCGTGCCAACATTTACGCGGTGCGGCAGCGCGAGGATCCAGTAAAGCAAAATGAGCAATACCCAGTTTGGCCGGTAGACAATGATGTCATCCGGCCAGGGCATGATTTGAAGCAACAGTGCAATTAAAAACGAGAGCCAGATAACCCAGCGCCCCTGGCTACGGTAACTTGCCACTATTGCCCTCCCGGAGAGACTTGCGGCGGCGGCTGCGTAATGCCAGTCGCCGGAGCGGGCATTGGCGCAGGCGGCCCCATCGCATCAGGAGAAGGAAGTACCTGCGGCATCATCTGCAGTAGACGTTCGTTCGCCACACGATGCACATCTTCCGGTGTTCTTGGGTTAGTCCCGTTACGATCCGCGCCCCACAGCAACAACAGATAACGCAAACGTTGCAGGCCTGCGGTTGGACGCGCCTGAATCACGGTGTAGGCACGCTGCGTATCCAGCTTAACCGACGAAACCACCGCAACCGGGTACCCTTCCGGGAAACGCCCGCCCAGACCTGACGTCACCAGCACATCGCCAACACGAATATCCGTATTCGCCGGTAAATGTTCGAGTTGCAGATCGTCTGTACAGCCGTTACCGGCGGCAATCACGCGGATATCGTTACGCAGCACCTGAATCGGCAGCGCATGAGTGGCATCGCAAATCAACAGGACGCGGCTGGTCAGTTTCGCTACCGCCACCACCTGGCCGACAACGCCTTTATCGCTGATCACCGGCTGGCCTTCATACACGCCGTTCGCGCTGCCTTTGTCGATAACCACCTGGTCGCTGTAAGGATCGTTAACCGTCGAGATGACCTGGGTCACCATTTTCTGCTCATCCTGACGCAGCGGAGAGCCCAGCAGTTCACGCAGGCGCGCGTTCTCCTGCTTGTACTGCCCTAACATCAGCAGCTCACTGTTTTTTAGCAGCAGTTCCTGACGCAATGCCCGGTTTTCAAGCTCAAGCTGGTCGCGCGACGCCAACGTCTGGGAAACGTTATCTAATAATTCGCGGGGACCATTGGAAATAAAATAGAAAGGGCTGACGGCAGTATCCATGTACGTTCTGATTTGACTGAACGTACCGAGGCGGCTGTCGGCAATAATGACTCCGAGCGCCACCAAAACCGCCAGAAAAAGGCGAATCTGCAGTGACGGGCCACGGCTAAAAATTGGCTTCATAGGCTTTGCGTATTCTCAGGCCAGACAGATGCGAAGCGACTATCCGCTTCGCATCTGACGCGGACTATTCTTCGCTGAACAAGTCGCCGCCGTGCATGTCGATCATTTCCAGCGCCTTGCCGCCGCCGCGCGCTACGCAAGTCAGTGGATCTTCTGCAACTACAACTGGAATACCCGTTTCTTCCATCAACAGGCGGTCAAGGTTGCGCAGCAGCGCGCCACCACCGGTCAATACCATACCGCGCTCGGAGATATCAGAAGCCAGTTCCGGCGGGCACTGTTCCAGCGCAACCATCACTGCGCTCACGATGCCGGTCAGCGGTTCCTGCAGCGCTTCCAGAATTTCGTTGGAATTCAGCGTGAAACCACGCGGAACACCTTCAGCCAGGTTACGGCCACGCACTTCGATTTCACGCACTTCATCGCCCGGGTACGCGGAACCAATTTCGTGTTTGATACGTTCTGCGGTCGCTTCACCAATCAGGGAGCCGTAGTTACGGCGCACGTAATTAATGATCGCTTCATCGAAGCGGTCGCCGCCGATACGAACAGAAGAGGAGTAAACCACGCCATTCAGGGAGATAACGGCAACTTCAGTGGTACCACCACCGATATCCACCACCATTGAACCGGTCGCTTCAGAAACCGGTAAGCCAGCGCCAATTGCAGCCGCCATCGGTTCTTCAATCAGGAATACTTCACGAGCACCAGCGCCCTGCGCGGATTCACGAATTGCGCGGCGTTCAACCTGAGTGGCGCCAACCGGCACACAAACCAGAACGCGCGGGCTCGGACGCATAAAGCTGTTGCTGTGCACTTGTTTGATAAAGTGCTGAAGCATTTTTTCGGTCACGAAGAAGTCGGCGATGACGCCGTCTTTCATCGGGCGGATGGCTGCGATATTGCCCGGCGTACGACCAAGCATCTGTTTCGCTTCATGACCGACTGCGGCCACACTTTTCGGTGAACCGGCACGATCCTGGCGAATGGCCACCACGGAAGGCTCATTCAGTACGATGCCTTGTCCTTTTACATAAATCAGGGTATTCGCGGTACCCAGGTCAATGGACAGGTCATTGGAAAACATGCCACGAAATTTTTTCAACATACTAAGGGATAATCCTGAAAGCTGGGGCGGAAACAAAATCCGCTTACTTTACCAACCACACGTAGCAGCGACAAGGCATAAGAATCATCTGCTACGGTGAAAATTAGTGCAGTTTGTTTCCTTTGTTGCAAAACGACATGATTCTGCCCGGAAGTAAAAAAAGCCCATCTTCCAGTCTGTTGCGTTTGCAGTTTTTCATAAGGACAAACCGGCTTTGTTCACTGCGATAATCCGGCGGGCAGGCACGCACACCCCCAAACATGGCAGCGCGCATTATTCTACGTGAAAACGACTTAAACAGCAGTTCAAACCGAGTATCTTTGCGAATATTTTTTCACATTGGTATCGAGCGGTTGGGAAGCCGCGATAAAATCGCCCTGCCCACCCGCAACACCCCGTTCCACCAGCGTCTGCCATTCGCCACGAGAGCGAACGCCGGTCGCGAAAACTCGCGTTCGCGTGCCTTTGCACGCTTCCACGAGGCTCTGCACCAGAAGCTGGTTTTCGGTGCGCTTTTCAATGTTCCTGACCAGCCCCGGATGCAGCTTTAATAACTCAACATCCAACGCTTTAATCCAACTGGTGCTCACCAACGTCAGACCCGCCTGATTTACCACCACGCGGGCGCCTAATGCGTTGATTAAACGCACCACCGACTGTAACCGGCTGATATGTTGACAAACATCCGCCTCAGCAAGTTCAAAAATAATCCGTTTACGTTGAGATTTTTCGCACTGCATTAATATATCGCGTAGCCAGCGTTGAAAACGGGGGCGGATCAATGATTCCACTGTTATTTGCATGGCGAGGTTTTCTTCCGGCCAAAAACCCATAAACGGAATCAGCCGCGTCACCTGCAGGCGGTCATACTCTTCAGCCAGACCAAACTGCTGCACCATGGGCATATACTCTTCGGCAATCACTTCTTGTTCGCCGTCGAAAATGCGGCACATCAGCTCGCGGTGATGAACCTGGCCATCACGGTTAATCGCCGGTTTCTGATAAACGCGCGGCCCGCCGCGGCTCAGCATCTGCTCAATCAGCGTCCGCCAGCGCACATTTCCACGCCCTTGCTCCGGCAATGTGTCGTCGTACACTGACCAGCTGTTTCCGCCCTGCAACACCGCATTGCGCGCTGCGGCTTCGGCATGTTCCATGACTTGCACACCGGCTTGCCCGCTGCGCCAGGCACAAATCCCAATATGCATGATGTCTTCGCGGGTCAGGGCCTTATTTGGGGGTAACCCGTCCACTGCTTTCAGGATCTGCCCGGCGATGCTCTCCGCTTCCTTTAATGTGCGATGCGGCAATAGTACGGCGAAGTCGCTGCGATGGTAGCGCGCCAGTAACGCGCCGGGATAACGCATAATAAAGGTAGAAAGCAGATTAATGAGGGTAAAGAGATACTCTTCGGTGGTGGTTCCGCCGCTATCGCGCAGCAGATCAAAATCCGGCAAACGGATCATCATCACCACGCCGTGTGAACCGACTTTTTCCTGATCTTCCAGCAGCGTGGCGAGCTGGTTATCAAAAAACAGACGGTTATTCAGGCCCGTTCGCTTGTCCTGCGCGGCGTAGGAGCGGATAAGCGTATCCAAACGGCTACGTTGATCGCTGGCAAACTGGATATCGGTCAGCAGCACATCCAGCGCGCTACTGGTGCGTGATGGCCACTCATAAATGCTGCCGCGAACCTGTGGCCCGCGCTCGCCGTTGAGGATCCGCGTCGCGCGTGTCTCCAGCAGTTCCTGTCCGGAAAGCTGGCGTCGTAACCAGCGAACGGAAAGAAAGAGGATCACTATCATAAAACCGATCGCCACCGTCAGCGGCGCGGTGGTTAACAACGAACGAAAGTAGTTCGCCATGGGATCCTGGTAAACCAGCGTGAAGGTGAAACCGGGATTTTTCAGGGAGGGAATATGCAGTTCACGATATTGATAGTTGCTGCCCGCCGGGCGATAACTTCCGTTATGCGAATAGCTGAGCACCGTGCGCCGGCCTTGCTTAATCTGAATCTCAATAATGTCTACCGGCACCATCAATTCATCGAGCTGCGGCAACAGCCGGGAAAGCGGCGTTGAGATCAAGCGCGTATCAACAATCGCCGCCACCGCTTCCACACGATTGGCAACCTTATTTTGAATCGCGTTATAGAAGCTCAGTGAACACCCAATCAGGGTGACGAAAAACGCCAGCCCTGTCAGTAGCGTCACAAAAGCTGAAAATTTCGTCGTTAATCGCATCCTTGTGTTAACTCCGCTTGTATAAAGAACGAAACGATACCGCTCAGGGTTACGTCATTGAAGTAAGTACTAACTTTGATGTCTACCCGCGTCCCGGGATAGCTTGCAGTCGGCAGGGAAAAACTGGCACCGCGTTTCACATCTGCGAGTATAGTCCTCAGAAATTTTTTGCCAACAATCAATAAGCCTGAAAAATGTCTTAACCTGACTATTTACAATGTTTGGTAACACACTCGTGCTCGCGCTCACGCTGCGCTTACACCATGCTTGACGAGAGACTAACGGAGGATGTGATGAAGAAAAAACTAACCGAAGCCGATGTCACTGCGGAATCCGTTTTTATGTTACAGCGCCGCCAGGTGTTGAAAATGCTGGGAATTAGCGCCTCGGCATTGACCCTGGCACCCGGCGCGCGGGCCGATCTGTTGGACTGGTTTAAAGGCCATGACCGGCCAAAAGCGCCGTCAGGAAAACCGCTCGATTTTACGCAACCTGCGCAGTGGAAAGCCTCTCTCCCGCTGACGCCGGAAGAGAAAGTCACCGGCTATAACAACTTCTACGAATTTGGCCTCGATAAAGCCGATCCTGCCGCCAACGCCGGGGGAATGAAAACCGATCCCTGGACGCTGACCATTGATGGTGAAGTGGCGAAACCGTTAACCCTCGACCACGCGGCGCTGACCTCGCGTTTCCCGCTGGAAGAGCGAATCTACCGGATGCGCTGCGTTGAAGCCTGGTCGATGGTGGTGCCGTGGATCGGCTTCCCGCTGCATAAACTGCTGGCGTTAGTTGAACCCACCAGCAACGCCAAATATGTCGCGTTCCAGACTCTGTACGCACCGGATCAGATGCCTGGGCAAAAAGACCGATTTATCGGCGGCGGCCTTAAATACCCGTATGTTGAAGCGCTACGTATAGATGAAGCGATGCATCCGCTTACGCTGCTTACTGTCGGGGTGTATGGCAAAGCGCTGCCGCCGCAAAACGGCGCGCCGATCCGCCTGACTGTGCCGTGGAAATATGGTTTTAAAGGCATCAAATCGATAGTCAGTATCAAGCTGACCAGTAAACGACCGCCGACCACCTGGAACCTTGCCGCACCCGATGAATATGGTTTCTACGCCAATGTGAACCCGCATGTGGATCACCCACGCTGGTCACAAGCAACGGAACGTTTTATTGGATCAGGCGGCGCGCTGGATGTAAAACGTCAGCCAACGCTGCTGTTTAATGGCTACGCTGAAGAAGTGGCTTCGCTTTATCACGGGTTAGATCTGCGGGAGAATTTCTGAGTGCGTTTAACGGCAAAACAGGTGACATGGTTAAAAGTCGCATTGCATCTGGCGGGTCTGCTGCCTTTACTTTGGCTTTTCTGGGCGGCGAATCAGGGCTATTTCAGCGCCGATCCGGCAAAAGACATCCAGCATTTTACGGGCAGAATGGCGCTTAAATTCCTGCTCGCCAGTTTGCTGATAGCACCACTCGCACGCTACGCGAAACAACCGTTATTGATCCGTACCCGGCGCTTACTGGGGCTGTGGTGCTTTGCCTGGGCGACGCTGCATCTGACCAGCTACACCTTGCTGGAACTGGGTATCAACAATCTTTCATTATTAGGGCAAGAATTGGTAACGCGCCCTTATTTAACGCTGGGCGCCGTAAGTTGGCTGATTTTGCTGGCATTAGCGTTGACCTCAACGCAATGGGCGCAGCGTAAGCTGGGCAAACGCTGGCAACAATTGCACAACTTCGTCTATCTGGTGGCGATCCTCGCGCCGATTCACTACCTTTGGTCGGTGAAAATCTTGTCACCGCAGCCGATCCTTTACGCTACCGCCGCGATTGGGCTGTTAGCGTGGCGTTATAAGAAGTTTCGCCAATGGTGGCGTTAACACGCTCATTGTGTGCAGTTCTCCGCAGATCTACTATCATTCACCGCCAGATTCCGGGCGGTGGTTGATAATCTTCCCTGATAAGACCAGTATTTAGCTGCCAATTGCTACGAAATCGTTATAATGTGCGACTTTGGTTTTCCTGACAGGGGTTTTTAGCCTCTGAAAAGGTGACAATCGCGAATCGAAGGTATATTTTGTTTTTTACCCGAGAATCGCAGGAGATAGCGGCACAATGGCTGGCAAGTTCCACATATTAGTTTTGAACGGACCGAACCTGAACATGCTTGGCACCCGCGAGCCGGATAAGTACGGCACGCTTACGCTCAGAGAGATTGTTAACGGTTTGAGCACCGAAGCGGCATCGCTTGATGTGGAACTGGCGCATTTTCAGTCAAACGCGGAGTACGCAATCATCGACCGTATTCATCAGGCTAAAGACATTATGGACTTCATCCTGATCAATCCGGCCGCGTTTACGCACACCAGTGTTGCTATCCGCGACGCACTGCTGGCGGTCGGCATCCCGTTTATCGAGATCCACCTGACCAACGTGCATGCGCGGGAGCCATTCCGTCACCACTCGTATCTGTCAGATATCGCCGAGGGCGTTATTTGCGGGCTGGGTGCGGAAGGTTATTCATACGCTTTACAGACGGCGGTAAAACGCCTGTCACAATCACACTAAACAAGAGTACGGAACCCACTCATGGATATTCGTAAGATTAAGAAACTGATCGAGCTGGTTGAAGAATCAGGCATCTCCGAACTGGAAATTTCTGAAGGCGAAGAGTCTGTGCGCATCAGCCGCAGCGCGCCGAATGCTGGCTTCCCGGTGATGCAGCAGGCTTATGCTGCGCCGATGATGCAACAGCAACCAGCCCTGTCTAACGCTGTCGCACCTGCCGCAGCGCCGGAAGCCCCTGCAGCCGCAGCGGAAATCAGTGGTCACATCGTACGTTCCCCGATGGTCGGAACCTTCTATCGCACCCCGAGCCCGGACGCGAAAGCGTTTATCGAAATCGGCCAGAAAGTCAACGTGGGCGATACCCTGTGCATCGTTGAAGCCATGAAAATGATGAACCAGATCGAAGCCGATAAATCAGGCGTGGTGAAAGCCATTCTGGTGGAAAGTGGCCAACCGGTTGAATTTGACGAGCCGCTGGTCGTCATCGAGTAAACGAGGCGCACATGCTGGATAAAATTGTTATCGCCAACCGCGGCGAGATTGCACTGCGTATTCTTCGTGCCTGTAAAGAACTGGGCATCAAGACTGTCGCCGTGCATTCCACTGCGGATCGCGATTTAAAACACGTACTGCTGGCAGATGAGACCGTATGTATCGGTCCTGCGCCATCAGTAAAAAGCTATCTGAATATCCCGGCAATTATCTCCGCCGCCGAAATCACCGGCGCGGTGGCGATTCACCCGGGTTATGGCTTCCTCTCTGAGAACGCCAACTTCGCTGAGCAGGTTGAGCGCTCCGGCTTTATCTTCATCGGCCCGAAAGCTGACACCATCCGCCTGATGGGCGACAAAGTGTCGGCAATCACCGCCATGAAGAAAGCTGGCGTACCGACCGTACCGGGTTCAGACGGCCCGCTGGGCGACGATATGGATGCAAACCGCGCCCATGCTAAGCGCATCGGTTACCCGGTTATCATCAAAGCCTCCGGCGGCGGCGGCGGTCGCGGTATGCGCGTGGTGCGCAAAGACGCCGACCTGGCGCAGTCCATCAGCATGACGCGTGCGGAAGCGAAAGCCGCTTTCAACAACGACATGGTGTACATGGAAAAATACCTGGAAAATCCTCGCCACGTCGAGATCCAGGTGCTGGCCGATGGTCAGGGTAACGCTATCTATCTGGCAGAGCGCGACTGCTCCATGCAGCGCCGCCACCAGAAAGTGGTCGAAGAAGCACCAGCACCGGGCATCACCCCGGAACTGCGTCGCTATATCGGCGAGCGCTGCGCGAAAGCCTGTGTCGATATCGGCTATCGCGGAGCGGGTACGTTTGAGTTTCTGTTCGAAAACGGCGAGTTCTACTTCATCGAGATGAACACCCGTATTCAGGTTGAACACCCGGTTACCGAAATGATTACCGGCGTTGACCTGATCAAAGAGCAGTTGCATATCGCAGCCGGGCAGCCGCTGTCCATTAAGCAAGAAGAAGTGGTGGTGAAAGGCCATGCGGTGGAATGCCGTATTAACGCCGAAGATCCGAACACCTTCCTGCCGAGCCCGGGCAAAATCACCCGCTTCCACGCTCCTGGTGGGTTTGGTGTGCGCTGGGAATCGCATATTTACGCCGGTTACACCGTACCGCCGTATTACGATTCAATGATTGGCAAGCTTATCTGCTACGGCGAGAGCCGCGATGTGGCGATTGCGCGCATGAAGAATGCGTTGCAGGAGCTGATTATCGACGGGATCAAAACCAACGTTGATCTGCAGATGCGTATTATGAGCGACGAGAACTTCCAGCATGGTGGCACCAACATCCACTATCTGGAGAAAAAACTCGGTTTGCAGGAAAAATAATCTGCAATCAGCGCAAAAGGCCGGATCTTCCGGCCTTTTTTGTTTTTCTCTCCCCGGAACTTGCCCATAGGGTACAATCCCCGCTTTCTTCATTTACAAGGGACAAAAATGGACAACCGTTTTGTTCAGGCTCACAAAGAAGCCCGCTGGGCGCTGTGGCTGACCCTTCTTTATCTTGCCGCCTGGTTAGTGTGCGCTTACCTACCGGGTACAGAGCAGGGCTTCACCGGGCTGCCGCGTTGGTTTGAACTGGCCTGCCTGCTTACGCCGCTGGTATTTGTTTTACTTTGCTGGGCGATGGTGCGTTTTATCTTCCGCGATATCTCTCTGGAGGATAACGATGCAAACTGAAATTATCGCCGTGCTGATAATCTACCTGATCGTTGTCTTCGGCCTCTCTTTCTATGCGATGCGCCAGCGTAGCAGCGGTACTTTCCTGAGCGAGTACTTCCTCGGTAGCCGTTCCATGGGCGGATTTGTGCTGGCGATGACGCTGACCGCAACCTATGTTAGCGCCAGTTCGTTTATTGGCGGGCCGGGAGCCGCGTACAAATTCGGCCTTGGCTGGGTGCTGCTGGCGATGATCCAGGTTCCCACCATTTGGCTGTCGCTGGGCATTCTCGGCAAAAAATTCGCCATTCTGGCACGTCGCTACAATGCGATTACGCTCAACGACATGCTGATGGCGCGCTACCAGAGCCGCGCAGTCGTGTGGATCGCCAGCGTCAGCCTGCTGGTGGCCTTTGTCGGTGCGATTGCCGTGCAGTTTATCGGCGGCGCGCGTCTGCTGGAGACCGCGGCCGGCATCAAATACGAATCGGGCCTGCTGATCTTCGGCATTACTATCGCGTTGTATACGGCGTTTGGCGGTTTTCGCGCCAGTGTGTTGAACGACACCATGCAAGGCATGGTGATGCTGATCGGTACGCTGGTGTTGCTGGTCGGCGTGATCCATGCGGCGGGCGGATTGCATAACGCCGTTGATACCTTGCAGCATATCGATCCGAAACTGGTTAGTCCGCAGGGCGCACACGACATCCTTTCTCCGGCGTTTATGACTTCGTTTTGGGTACTGGTGTGTTTTGGCGTTATCGGTCTGCCGCATACCGCTGTGCGCTGTATTTCGTATAAAGACAGCAAGTCGGTGCACCGTGGGATCATTATCGGCACCATCGTTATCGCGCTGTTGATGCTGGGAATGCACCTGGCAGGTGCGCTGGGTCGCGCTGTGCTGCCGAATCTGTCGGTGCCGGATCAGGTCATTCCCACACTAATGGTCGAAGTGTTGCCACCGTGGGCCGCAGGGTTGTTCCTTGCCGCACCGATGGCCGCGATCATGTCCAACGTCAACGCGCATCTGTTGCAGGCTTCCGCGACAATTATCAAAGATCTGTGGCTAAGCGCGCAGCCGACTAAAATTCGTCATGAGCCACGCTTAAAACGCATTTCCACCGTGACAACGCTGGTACTCGGCATTTTGATGATGCTGGCGGCATGGCGTCCGCCAGAGATGATCATCTGGCTGAACCTGTTAGCGTTTGGTGGGCTTGAAGCGGTATTCCTGTGGCCGCTGGTGCTGGGTCTTTACTGGGATCGCGCTAATTCCACCGGCGCGCTCAGCGCCATGATTGTTGGCGGTGCGCTGTATGCCGTGCTCGCCACCTTTAATATTCAGTACCTGGGCTTCCATCCGATTGTGCCCTCGCTGCTGTTAAGTTTGCTGGCCTTCATTGTCGGGAACCGTTTCGGTCAACCCGTGCCGCAGGCCCCAACTATTTCTGTTAATGAATAAAGAGTTATGCCATGCCTTGGATCCAACTGAAACTGAACACCACCGGCGCAAATGCAGAAGATCTGAGCGATGCTCTGATGGAAGCGGGCGCGGTGTCCATTACCTTCCAGGACACGCACGACACGCCCGTATTTGAACCGCTGCCGGGTGAAACCCGTCTGTGGGGCGATACCGACGTTATCGGCCTGTTCGATGCGGAAACCGAGATGGCAGACGTCGTTGCCCAACTCGCTTTACACCCGCTGCTCGGCGAAGGTTTCGCCCATAAAATTGAGCAACTGGAAGATAAAGACTGGGAGCGCGAATGGATGGACAACTTCCACCCGATGCGCTTTGGCGAACGCCTGTGGATCTGCCCGAGCTGGCGCGAGGTGCCGGATGCCAATGCGGTGAATGTGATGCTCGATCCGGGTCTGGCATTCGGAACCGGCACGCACCCAACCACCTCGTTGTGTCTGCAATGGCTCGATGGCCTGGATCTTGTCGGCAAAACCGTGATCGATTTTGGCTGCGGTTCCGGGATCCTTGCGATCGCCGCCCTGAAACTGGGTGCGGCTAAAGCGATCGGTATTGATATCGATCCGCAAGCGATCCAGGCAAGCCGTGATAACGCCGAGCGCAACGGCGTTTCCGAGCGTCTCGAGTTGTACTTGCCGAAAGACCAGCCAGACGCGATGAAAGCCGATGTGGTGGTCGCCAATATCCTGGCTGGCCCTCTGCGTGAACTGGCGCCGTTAATCAGCGTATTGCCCGTCGAGGGCGGTTTGCTGGGGCTCTCTGGTATCCTTGCCAGCCAGGCAGATAGCGTGTGCGAAGCCTATACAGAGCTCTTTACTCTTGACCCGGTGGTCGAGAAAGAAGAGTGGTGCCGTATCACGGGACAGAAAAGGTAAAACTGAACGCGGCCTGCGGGCCACGTTTCGCGGAGCCAGCGCGCTGAACTGTCGAAAAAAGCAGCCAAAATGCCGATGAGAAAATTGCGAGCAGCTTCGCAAAAATCGTCATTTTTGTCTGAAAAAACAGCAGTTCAGCCGCTTATCACCCGTTAAAAAACGATAACTTGTGCGAATTTATGCGTTATGTGAAATTTTTATCTTTTACATAACCCTATGAAAAACATGATTTAATACGTTTATTGCCCCGGTGGACTGGCTATTCCTTGATCTACAACAGAGGATTGCTCAAAGTTTGGCCTTTCATCTCGTGCAAAAAATGCGTAATATACGCCGCCTTGCAGTCACAGTATGGTCATTTCTTAACTCATGCGCATCGGACACCACCAGCTCAGAAATCGCCTGATCGCAGCGCCAATGGCTGGCATTACTGACAGACCATTCAGGACGTTGTGCTACGAGATGGGAGCCGGTTTAACCGTATCCGAGATGATGTCTTCTAACCCACAAGTGTGGGAAAGCGACAAGTCCCGACTGCGGATGGTGCACATTGATGAACCCGGTATTCGCACCGTGCAAATTGCCGGCAGCGACCCGGATGAAATGGCGGAAGCCGCACGTATTAACGTGGAAAGCGGCGCCCAGATTATTGATATCAATATGGGTTGCCCGGCTAAAAAAGTGAATCGCAAGCTTGCAGGTTCCGCCCTGCTGCAATACCCGGATCTGGTGAAGTCGATCCTGACCTCGGTAGTTAATGCAGTGGATGTTCCTGTCACTCTGAAGATTCGCACGGGTTGGGCTCCAGAACACCGTAACTGCGTAGAAATTGCCCAACTGGCTGAAGAGTGTGGTATTCAGGCTCTGACCATTCATGGACGCACCCGCGCCTGTTTGTTCAACGGAGACGCTGAGTACGACAGTATTCGGGCAGTTAAGCAGAAAGTTTCCATTCCGGTTATCGCGAATGGCGACATTACTGACCCGCTTAAAGCCAGAGCTGTGCTCGACTATACAGGGGCGGATGCCCTGATGATAGGCCGCGCGGCTCAGGGAAGACCCTGGATCTTCCGGGAAATCCAGCATTATCTGGACACTGGGGAGCTGCTGGCCCCGCTGCCTTTGGCAGAGGTTAAGCGCTTGCTTTGCGCGCACGTTCGGGAACTGCATGACTTTTACGGTCAGGCAAAAGGTTACCGAATCGCACGCAAACACGTCTCCTGGTATCTCCAGGAGCACGCTCCGAATGACCAGTTTCGGCGCACATTCAACGCCATTGAGAATGCCAGCGAACAGCTGGAGGCGTTGGAGGCATACTTCGAAAATTTTGCGTAAACAGAAATAAAGAGCTGACAGAACTATGTTCGAACAACGCGTAAATTCTGACGTACTGACCGTTTCTACCGTTAACTCTCAGGATCAGGTAACCCAAAAACCGCTCCGTGACTCGGTAAAACAGGCACTGAAGAACTATTTTGCTCAACTGAATGGTCAGGATGTTAATGACCTGTATGAGCTGGTACTGGCTGAAGTAGAACAGCCACTGTTGGACATGGTGATGCAATACACCCGTGGTAATCAGACCCGCGCGGCGCTGATGATGGGCATCAACCGCGGTACGCTGCGTAAAAAACTGAAAAAATACGGCATGAACTGATAACCATCAGCTATGTTGTTGAATTAAAAGGCGCTAACCGGCATGGGGATGCGCCTTTTTTATTGAAATGACTGCACCGTTGACTGCACATCTTGCTGAACCATAGAGAACAAATCCATTGCAGCCAAGAGAATTCAGGTGTTTCAGCATAGGTTTTCTGACAGGTCTGATCCCCAGCCCCCCCGACAAAAAACGCGCGCGCGCGTAGCACGGAGAGCTGTTCGGTTAAAACCAACTCGCTAAAAGATCCGCGCTAATCCCCATTCGCCCCTGAACACTCGAAAAAATATTTTTCAGAAACTTCCTCGCTCCGCCCACTTCCATTCAGTTGGCAGGCGTTTTAGTTTTCAGTGGGGAAACTAACAGGGATCGGTTATGACGGAAGAAATGAGAGAAATTGAACGGAACCTTAAACACTTACTTTGCTGCCAGGCTTTGCAGCGCGCGTTCGGAGAACTTCGCGCCGCTCAGGAAACTATGTGGCACTTAGATAACGGCGAGTTGCCGCCGCTTTATGATGAGATCGATCGGTTTATAAAACTGGCTGACTGCATCGTCTAAAACGAAAGTGTGCGCGGAGCATTGACATCAAGGTGAGAATGAAGGTGCTTCATTAGATGTATCTGGTGAAGTGGTTGAAGAGCCATCAAACAAGTGGGGGCAAAAATAAAGTTTATATGTTTAAGTGTTCATACTGTTCATTATCTAAAAACAACCTTTAATATCAAATAATTAACTCATGATCACTTTCATATTAAGTGTTCATAAGTATTCATTTAACCCTACATCGAAAGGTCAATCTTTAACCTCTCCATGTATACCATGAACACTTGATGAACACTTATTGCTAGAGTGTTCATTGCTTAACTTGTTGTTGCTTAAAAACTTTTAAGCAACATGAACACTAGTGAATACTTATCTTATTAAAATAATCTCTGTCAAATGCTGTTGGTTATATCTGTACACATTGGTAACCAGTCTTCTGAATCCTCTTTAAGAGTAATATTTGAGCGCATACCCTGGGACATCCTCCGTTTCAAATACTCCTTCCCATATTCAGCCATTGCACCAGGCATATCTGAACCAAAGCGCGTAAGCGACACTGGTTTTCCCAGCCCATGAGCCGCCATGTATGACAGGTAAGCGTGATAAAGATATCGGCGCGGGCTGAACGGCAAGATTTCAGCGTTACCGATTAACATGCCATCGCATGTGTCAGATGCTTTTAAATAGCCGCAAAAATCGACCAATGAATCACCCTCACGCTTAATAGCCAGCGCCTCCTCTGATTTACGCTGCTCTGCCAGCAGCTCCCGCGCATCGTTCTGTACAGTGAATCGGGTTAATAGGTAGCGGATAATAACCGGCAGCTCACCCTCAATTTTCTCCACCAGCGTTGGGTCACGTTCTGATTCGCTAACTACCTCCGAGAAATTGAAAATAACCCGTCGACGCGAGATACCGCCGCTGCGGTCACTAAACGTCATGGCATTATTGTTTACGGCAAGCACAACCGCCGGGATACGGATTGAAAATGGAGCCTTGTGTTTCGGGTCAATAGATACTCGGTCACCACCGGTGATAGCCTTAATACCTGCCCCATCGCCAGCATAACGTGTCATATCCGGCAGGATGATAAGCGAAAACCCCACCACCAGTGCGCGCTCTCGTGGGTTCTCCAGCGCCGCCATACTGGCTGATACCGTATTTCCCTTGCCCGCTAGCATGGTGCAGATCTCCGCCATCACACTTTTTCCGCTGCCGCCTGGCCCGGTTACCTCCAGGAACAACTGCCAGTCGTAGCGGTTAGCCAGCACCATAAACAGCGCAGCCAGTAGGCGATCTGCTTTTGACTGATTCCTTGCCGTGGAATAGTGCAACCAGCGCCAGAAATTAGGGGCATGCTTTTCCAGAGATTCACCGTCTGCCGCCTGGCAGAAATCTGCATCACTGGCGATCAACAGCCAGTCGTTTTTGTCGTGCTCCCGAAAAGCACCGGCGCGGGTATCAAACACACCGTTACGGAAGCCGATCAGATGCCTGGCCGTAATGCCCATTTGCGGCAAGCTCAGTTTCATTGTGTCGACGGCGTTCTTCACACTGGTTTGTGAATAGGCGATCTCTGAATGAATGAATATACGCGCCATTTCCCGCTGCAAAACCTTGTCCTGTATCGGTTCCCATACCGCACCGTTATAGTGATGCACCGTGTCAGAATCACCATCAATAGCCAGCGCGTTATCGTAGCGCGCCGCCAGAACGTCACCGCGTTGGCTTGGCCCCATCTGGTTTAACGCCGGAACCGCAACGGGCAGACTTACTACAACTTCCTCGCCGCGTTCCGGCTCATTGCGCAGGCGCTCCAGATATGCCCGCCAGTCCTCTGGATCCCTGTCAGCTAAGCTTTTGTAGAGCTTAGCATCCTGAACACCGGCGACGGCTAGCTTCTTGGCAATAAGGTTGATCTGGATTGGCTCAATATCCCCTGCCAGATAAACGCGTGCTGATTGGCGACCATCATCAATGATTTGCAGCTTGTCCAGCATCTCCAGTTGTTTCGGACCGATATAAATTGGCGGTGTGTCATCACCAGCAATCGCCTCCCCTAATCCCTCTTCCCATTGTTTTGCATGTGCGTATGCGTCCTCACCTACAAAAATAATCGCTTCGGTGAATTTATCCTTTGGAAGAAGTTTTACATTCGGTGCGCGTGTCATTGTGATCCCTCACGGCTGGAGTTAATCATTTCCCGGAGCTTTGTGATTTCATCAGCCAGCACAAAATTGCGCTGGCCTGTGCTTTGATCACTCGCGCTGCCCTTGATATGATTGCCCTGCATTTCATGTTTTCTGTTGCGACGTTGGCGGCCCTGCACGGTCGCCTTTGTTTTATGCGTCATATCCCGCCCTTAAACCACTTTGCTGCATGTGTTCTGCCAGTCTGTAATCTCTGATAAAAGCCAGCCAACCGCGCGGCCACCAAGCTTACGGCGCGCCGGAAATTTGCCCTCTTTTTCCATCATGTATCGCGTAGTACGAGCGAGGCCGGTGATTTCCCGGCACTCTGGCTCGCGGATAGTGCGGTCTGTCAGGATTTGATTTACTGGTGAATTGCTCATTAGATAACGCCCTCGTTCATTAAGATTCGGGGGCGATTATGGTGATGGCAGATAATGTTCTGGGTGAATTCACTAAACCAGAGGGTGAATTCACTTTCTCCCCAAATACCGAGACCAAGTGTTTTTATCTGGACTATCGAACTCAATACCTTTATTTGCGGCGAGTGACTCAACCATGTTGATGAGTTTGCTCACTGGGGCAGTATCAATATCCACACCATCAAAATCAGGGATCAGTTTTAACAAAGTGGAGATTACAGATCCTTTTCGGTTGGCAGTCCTGGCGTGCTCTGGCAGTTCTTCTGCAAAGACATGCACATCAGACGAGAACGGCTTGCCTGTTAACTTGCCTATTTCATGCGCTGTCAGGTACAAGGGTAAATCATCCCGCTCAGGTTGAACGGCCATCGTGAATTCAACCTCTTTCTCATCAAAGTTGTGCGCCGGTGTTTTCAGCTTTGCCCGATAATCTGGATCTTCATCAATATTTAGATCCCAGTTACGCAACATTCTGCATGGCAGAGCAAACAAGCCAAAGGCGACGGCTGAGCGTTCCCCTCTCGCTAGAGCCTCGCTTATCTGCATCGTGCAATAGAAGCCTTTGATTTGTACTGCCCCATCAGTTAGCCAGGCAGCGGAAACGCCGTACACTCGCATTTTCATGAAGCAACAAATTTCAACCTGTCCGGTAGTTCCGAAGTGGATCAGGTCGTCGACTGTGCAACCGAGTTTTTCGGCAGCTAATGCAATCGGGTAATACAGTCGTTCCGGCAGTTTGGTTTTCTGTGTCATATCTACGCCTTTAACAACACAATATTTTCATGGTTATCAGCAACGAGGGATAAGCGATCTATCCATTTGTTCAATGCATCTAATTTCTCGGGCATGTACTGACTACGGTTGTAAACTGCCATTACGCCGCCTAATGTATGCCCCAACAACTGCTCCACGACGTGAGGGGCGATCCCCATATCGTTTAGCGTGGTGGAGAACGTCCGGCGAATGTCGTGCAGCGTCCACGGCTCAGAATGCCCCAAGCGTTTGTAGATACCGCGCCCCCACTGACTTACGGCTTCCGGTTTCTTTATCTCGCCCAAAAGCAGGCCTGTATGTCTGTGCTGTTCGATCAGAGCGGCTACGTATGGCCGGATAAATGCGGGAATTGGTCGGAGTATTTTTACGCCGCTTTTGCTGTGAGCTTTTGGCACCATCCAGATCCCTTCCTGTAAATCCCACTCGCTGATTGTTGATAACCTCAGTTCCTGCGTTCGGCAGCCAAACACCACCAGCAGGTGCAGCAGCGCAGCGTAATAAGGCTTGAATTTCCACCCCTGACTTTCACGCCAGATATCCGCCAATTCGTGCCGCGTATGCACCCTGTCTCGCTTCTCCTGCTTTTTTCCGACATCAATAGGAGTTAGATCGTCTAAAGCATTACTAACGGCGTAATTGTGAGTACGGCAATATTTCAGAGCTTGTTTGCACATTTGCAGCACGTAACCGGCAGCTACCGGATATTCACTCCTGATCCGGCTAAAGCATTCCAGCCAGTGCCGCGTCTCGCACATTGCGAGCGGGTAATCACCGATATAGGGGAAGATATGTTTATTCAGTTGCTCGACGTGCTTTTCAACATTGGCGCGCCGGTGCGTGGCATCTTCTCTGATCCAGTATTCAAGGGCCTCACGCACCGTTACTGGTGAGAGAGCTTCATGGGTTTTGACCTTGAGCTGGTGTTTAGGGTTTTTACCCTCAGCCAACCACGCGCGGCATTGGTCGCGCTTCTCTCTCGCTGCCTTGATTGACAGGTCTGGGTAATTTCCCAGCTTGAGGCGCTGTGAGTTTGTCTCTCGGCCACCGACACGATACGTAAAGTACCAGGTCAGAATGCCAGCCTTAGATACCTTTACGCTTAGCCCGTCACCATCCGCATAAAAACCTGCGAATCGCTCTCCTTTCCCAACCATTTTACGAAGAGATGTATCACTTAATTTATTCGTACCACCAGCCATAAAACCCTCAGTTCATATCGATTTCGCCGGAGCAGTGACTGCACCGTTAACTGCACATTTTACCGTTACTCCCTGAACGACAGTGAGCATCCGCACACACGAAAAGAGGTTTTCTTGTTTCATATCAACCAAATACGAGAATGCTAAAAAACCACGATAAACCGCATGAAACACCGTTTTAGAAAATACGGCATGAACTGATTTTTAATCAGTGAGTTGTATTGATAAAAAGGCGCTAACCGGCATGGGACAGCGCCTTTTTTATTGCCTGAAATAGCGCTAAAAACCCCGCTTTCCCTGTCATTCCGGGGTTGCGGATTCGTGTATATTTCAACAAATGGTTGCAAGAAAGGGAGATACGGAATGATTCGCAAGTATTGGTGGCTGGTGGCTTTCGCCCTGTCGATCCTCATGCTGGATAGCTTAATCATGTACTGGGTTGAGTATATGACCACCGAGATCGATAAATGCCGCAATATGAATTCCGTAAATCCGCTCAAACTGGTTAACTGCAATAATCTGTAAGTGGTTGCTTGTAGCGAAAATTCGCGAAAATGCAGTCATCACCCTGATTAACGCAGGGATTTAAATCATTTTGAGCCATCTCCATACGATGCTAATGTCTCAGCCCTTTTCGCCAGTCCGATCGTAGTAATGCGTAACGCCCTTAGTGAATGAGTTGATGACACCATGCTGGATAGCCAATACGACTATATCCTTGTTGTTGTTTCTTTTATCGTAGCCATTTTGGCCTCTTATACCGCCCTGAATATGGCCGGCCGAGTTTCCACCAGCAGCAAGGGATCGTCATGGGTCTGGCTCAGCGGTGGCGGCGTAGCGATGGGGATAGGCATCTGGGCGATGCATTTTATCGGCATGCTGGCGATGAACATGTCGATGAACATGCGCTACGAACCGTTTCTCACGGCCCTCTCCATGGTTATCGCGATCGGCTCTTCGTTGTTCGCGCTGTGGCTGGTGAGCGCCCCACATCTGCATCTGCGTCGCCTGATCCCGGGCGCAATTGCCATGGGCCTGGGTATTGCAGCGATGCACTATACCGGTATGGCGGCGCTGCAGGTCTCCCCGGCAATCATCTGGAATCTGAATTGGGTCGCCTTATCTTTAGCGATCGCGCTGGTCGCCTCTTTCGCCGCTCTGTGGCTCACATTTCATCTACGTCATGAAGCGGCTCAGGTTGCGCTAATGCGTTTTGGTGCGGCAATTTTAATGGGCGTCGCCATTGCTGGTATGCATTACACCGGCATGATGGCGGCTCAAATCCCTCACCAACATGCCATGGGGCATAACGGTTTTAACAATAACTGGTTAGCCGTACTGGTCGGTATGATGGCCTTCTCGGTGCTGGGCATTACGCTACTGGTGTCGATGTTTGATGCGCGTCTGCAGGCGAAAACCTCGCTCCTGGCAACTTCACTGGCGGCCGCAAACCGCGAACTGGCGCGGCTGGCGTTGCACGATACCTTAACGCGTCTGCCTAACCGCGTGTTGCTGGAAGATCGCCTTGAACAGGCCATCAACAAAGCCAAACGCGAAGGCTCGTTCTTCGCGCTGATGTTTATGGATCTCGACGGTTTCAAAACCGTCAACGACGCCTGGGGTCACGATGTCGGCGATAAATTGCTGGTCGCGGTGACCGATCGCCTGACGCAAAAATTAAAAGGGCAATACACGCTGGCGCGCATTGGTGGTGATGAGTTTGTTTTGCTGGCGGAAGTCAGCGCACCAGATGAAGCAGCAACGCTTGCCAGTTCGTTGGTACGCGTGATCGATAAGCCCTTCACTATCGATCCCTATGACGTGATGGTGACGCTAAGCGTCGGTATCGCGCTTTATCCACACGATGGCAAAAACGAGCGGGAACTGATGTTCAACGCCGATGCGGCGATGTATCACACCAAACATATGGGCCGTAACGGATACCACTTCTTTCAGCCATCGATGAACACGCTGGCGCAAACACAGTTGCAGTTACTCAATGATTTGTGGATGGCACTGGAGCGTCAGGAGTTCCGGCTGGTTTACCAGCCCAAATTTAAAGCCCCTGCGGGGCCAGTTATCGGCTTTGAGGCGCTGTTGCGCTGGCATCACCCTTACCAGGGCGTACTCACTCCGGATATTTTTTTGCCGCTGGCGGAGAAAACCGGTCTGATTGTGCCGCTCGGTAACTGGGTAGTGGATGAAGCCTGCCGTCAGCTTGGCGAATGGCGCAAAATGGGGCACCTGGACTGGTCAGTGGCGGTAAACCTTTCCACTCTGCAGTTCGAGCAGAATACCCTGGTGGAAACGATTATGGAGACGCTGAAAAAGCATGGTGTGCCGCCGCAAAAGTTAATCCTGGAAGTGACCGAAACCACGGCAATGAGCAATCCGGATGAGAGCGTGCGCGTGTTGACGGAGCTGACAGATGCGGGCGTTCAAGCCTCAATCGATGATTTTGGTACAGGCTACTCCAGCTTGCTGTATCTGAAACGTCTTCCGGCCTGCGAATTAAAAATCGACCGTGCATTTGTTCGCGAGTTAAGCCGGGAAGGCGAAGATGCCACCATCGTCTCCGCCATCGTGGCGTTAGCCAGAACACTGAATTTAAAAGTTGTGGCAGAAGGTGTGGAAACAGAAGAACAACAAAAGTTTCTTACCGAGCTGGGCTGCAATACACTGCAGGGGTATTTATTAGGTAAACCGGTGAGCGCGGAATCTATTACTTCTTACGGTAATAAATTTCCTCCGCCCGAGACGCTTTCCTGAAGCCAGATTGATTTAAATAAAGCGCCAGCAGGCGCTTTTGTTTTACCAAAGCCGTAAACTAGATTATTCTTATAAAAATAATGTTATTCACCATCTCTATTTAATCAAGCGCTTACGCATTGCAACAGAATTTTTTATTTCACCCTTCATCTTTTCTGCACTATTTAACCTGCGACGTAGTTTTGTCTTCATGATTTTTACAAAGAACATAATTTGAGATTATTGAACCGGGGAATTTGCGCATGCCAATGGTAAAATATGCCTTATCGATTCTGGACAGATGTCGTAATTATTGATATCGGGGATCGTGATTATTTCGAGGTAATATTATGAAAAAATTCATTTCCGTGGCATTACTGGCGACCTTCCTGGCAGGCTGTGCCCACGATTCTCCTTGTGTTCCGGTGTACGATGATCAAGGTCGTCTGGTACATACCAATACCTGTATGAAAGGCACAACTCAGGATAACTGGGAAACAGCCGGCGCAATTGCCGGTGGCGCTGCGGCGATTGCCGGCCTGACGCTCGGTATCGTAGCGTTGACTAAATAGTTTTAAAAAGCCAAATAGTTATAAAAAGCGCGGTTCGCCGCGCTTTTGCTTTATTAAGGTGCAGTTGATTTTGCATAAGTAAATTTTCAGCCCCATAAGCAGGCAGAAATAAAAAAACAAACTCAAACTGACTTTCATCTCAACCAACTGGTTTTCACACTTTCCTCTTTTTCTCTATTTTTGCGTGACACATTTCACAAAGCGATGCCAATCAATATATTGCTTATATTCACGCAAGAAACTTTCCTGTTATTAACCTCTTAACGGCACTCCCTTTTTGCTCTGTTTTGTGGCGCAGGTTGTATTTTTGCACCACAACGGGGCAATGGTTTTATTTTTTCCTGTCTACACTCTCAATATTGCGCCTGTGCTAGCCAAATAACGCCACGCGCAAAACTGGCACTACCTTTGCTTTAAAGAGTATGGCCATCGCCACAGACAGGTTCAGGCGTTTCCCGAACGCCTTATATAACGATAAATTTTTCGCCACACAGGATGCATTATGAAAAAGATGATGATCGCCAGCCTGGCCGCTGCCGGTGTACTGTTTGCTGTCGCAAATCAGGCACATGCAGGCGCAACGCTGGATGCCGTTAAAAAGAAAGGTTTCGTACAATGCGGTATCAGCGACGGTCTGCCTGGCTTTTCCTACGCGGATGCGAGCGGTAAATTCACCGGTATCGACGTGGACGTTTGCCGCGGCGTAGCCGCCGCCGTATTCGGTGACGACACGAAAGTTAAATATACCCCGCTGACGGCCAAAGAGCGTTTCACCGCCCTGCAATCAGGCGAAGTGGATATGCTCTCCCGTAATACTACCTGGACCTCTTCCCGTGATGGCGGCATGGGCCTGTCATTCACTGGCGTAACCTATTACGACGGTATCGGCTTCCTGACTCACAACAAAGCAGGCCTGAAAAGCGCTAAAGAGCTGGATGGCGCAACCGTTTGTATTCAGGCGGGCACCGATACTGAGCTGAACGTGGCGGATTATTTTAAATCCAACAAAATGAAATATACGCCGGTGACCTTCGACCGTTCCGATGAATCCGCGAAAGCACTGGAATCAGGCCGTTGCGATACACTCGCTTCCGACCAGTCTCAGCTGTATGCATTGCGTATCAAACTGAGCAACCCGGCAGAGTGGATCGTATTGCCGGAAGTGATCTCGAAAGAGCCGCTGGGGCCGGTGGTTCGCCGTGGTGATGATGACTGGTTCTCGATTGTTCGCTGGACGCTGTTCGCCATGCTGAACGCAGAAGAGATGGGTGTTAACTCGAAAAACGTCGATGAGAAAGCCGCTAACCCAGCAACGCCGGATATGGCACACCTGTTAGGTAAAGAAGGTGACTTCGGTAAAGACCTGAAGCTGGATAACAAGTGGGCTTACAACATCATTAAGAAAGTCGGTAACTATTCAGAGATCTTTGAACGTAACGTCGGTTCTGAAAGCCCGCTGAAAATCAAACGCGGCCAGAACAACCTCTGGAACAACGGCGGTATTCAGTACGCTCCGCCAGTGCGTTAATACGTAAGTGCTGTAACGGGCGCTACGCTTGCGTGGCGCCCAGCCCAGAGTCATGGTTACTGAGGTTTTCCTATGTCCCATCGCCGCCCAACCGTGAAAGGTGCCATCTCCCTTTCTAACCCTGCGGTTCGCGCCTGGCTGTTTCAAATCCTTGCGATTGTCGCCGTGGTCGTTGTCGCCATTTATTTGATACACAACACCGTTACCAACCTGAATAACCGCGGCATTACCTCCGGCTTTGCCTTTCTGGACCGCGCTGCCGGTTTTGGTATTGTTCAGCATCTTATTGATTATGAACAAGGTGACACCTACGGCCGTGTATTTCTTGTGGGCTTACTTAATACGCTGCTGGTTTCAGCGCTGTGTATTGTGTTCGCCTCGTTCCTCGGTTTTTTCCTTGGTCTCGCCCGCCTGTCGGAAAACTGGCTACTGCGGAAGCTATCGACCATCTATATCGAAACGTTCCGTAATATCCCGCCGCTGTTGCAGATCTTTTTCTGGTACTTCGCGGTGCTGCGTAACCTACCCGGCCCGCGCCAGGCGGTCAACGCAATGGAGCTGGTGTTTCTGAGCAACCGGGGCTTATATATCCCTTCCCCGCAAATGGGCGAGGGCATGTTGGCGTTCGTGGGCGCGATAATCGTGGCGGTGGCTATCGCCGTCGGTCTGTTTCGCTTTAATAAAATGCATCAAATCAAAACCGGGCAGCTACGCCGGACATGGCCTGCCGCGCTGGGGTTGATTATTCTGCTGCCGCTGGTAGCGCACTGGGTGTTTGGCGCAGCGCTGCACTGGGATGTTCCGCATCTGCGCGGCTTCAACTTCCAGGGCGGTATGGTGCTGATCCCAGAACTCGCCGCGCTTACCATTGCGCTGTCGGTCTACACTTCCGCGTTTATCGCTGAGATTATTCGTTCAGGTATTCAGTCAGTGCCCTATGGGCAGCACGAAGCGGCACGTTCTCTCGGCTTGCCTAATCCGGTAACGCTGCGGCAGGTGATTATTCCGCAGGCGCTGCGCGTGATTATCCCCCCGCTGACCAGCCAGTATCTGAATATCGCCAAAAACTCCTCGCTGGCAGCGGCAATTGGTTATCCGGATATGGTGTCGCTGTTTGCCGGAACGGTGCTGAATCAGACCGGCCAGGCGATTGAAACTATCGCTATTACCATGTCGGTTTACTTGCTCATCAGCCTGTCGATTTCATTACTGATGAACATCTATAACCGCCGCATTGCCCTGATTGAGCGCTAAGGAACCTTGATGACAAAAGCAATTCTGTCTCCCTCCACGCGCCAGACACCTGCAGGAAGCAATGGCGCGATAGTGTGGGTACGAAAAAATCTGTTCTCCAGTTGGTCAAACTCGCTGCTGACGCTGCTGTGTTTGTGGTTAATGTGGGAGTTGATTCCCCCTTTGCTGGACTGGGCGCTGTTTCAGGCGAACTGGTTTGGTTCGACACGTGCCGATTGTACGAAAGCAGGCGCGTGCTGGGTGTTTATACACGAGCGTTTTGGCCAGTTTATGTATGGCCTCTACCCGCATGATCAACGCTGGCGTATTAATGTGGCGCTGCTCGTTGGCCTGCTTTCTATCGCACCGATGTTCTGGAAAGCGCTGCCGCGTCGCGGGCGCTATATCGCTTGCTGGGCGGTGATTTATCCGCTTGTCGTGTGGTGGTTGTTGTTTGGCGGATTTCTGGGGCTGGAACGGGTTGAAACCCGCCAGTGGGGCGGTCTGACTCTGACATTGATCATCGCCTCTGTTGGTATTGCTGGCGCACTGCCACTGGGGATTTTGCTGGCGTTGGGTCGCCGTTCGAAAATGCCGGTGGTTCGCGTGTTATCGGTCATTTTCATTGAGTTCTGGCGCGGCGTTCCCTTAATTACCGTACTGTTTATGTCCTCGGTGATGCTGCCGCTGTTTATGTCGGAAGGTATCAGTATCGATAAACTGATCCGTGCGCTGGTCGGTGTGATCCTGTTTCAGTCCGCTTATGTGGCGGAGGTGGTGCGTGGCGGCTTGCAGGCGCTGCCGAAGGGGCAATATGAAGCGGCGGAATCTCTGGCACTGGGGTACTGGAAAACGCAAGGGCTGGTGATTTTACCGCAGGCGCTGAAGCTGGTGATCCCGGGGCTTGTGAACACCATCATTGCTCTGTTCAAAGATACGAGTCTGGTGATCATCATCGGCCTGTTTGATCTGTTCAGCAGCGTACAGCAAGCCACGGTCGATCCTGCATGGCTTGGGATGTCCACCGAAGGCTATGTTTTTGCTGCCTTAGTTTACTGGGTTTTCTGTTTTAGCATGTCGCGCTACAGCCAGCATCTGGAAAAGCGCTTTAACACCGGGCGTACACCGCACTGAGGATCCCCATGAGTAATACAACTATGCAATCTGCCGACGCGATGATTACGCTCGAAAATGTGAATAAGTGGTACGGGCAGTTCCATGTACTGAAAGATATTAATCTCAATGTGAAACAGGGCGAGCGCATTGTGCTTTGTGGCCCGTCCGGTTCTGGAAAATCGACAACAATTCGCTGCATTAACCATCTGGAAGAGCATCAACAAGGGCGCATTGTCGTTGACGGTATTGAGTTAAATGAAGATATCCGCAATATCGAAAAGATCCGCCAGGAAGTGGGAATGGTGTTCCAGCACTTTAATTTATTCCCGCATCTGACGGTCTTGCAAAACTGCACGCTGGCACCGATTTGGGTACGTAAGATGCCCAAAAAGGAGGCTGAAGCGCTGGCAATGCATTACCTTGAACGTGTTCGCATTGCCGAGCATGCGCATAAGTTTCCTGGGCAGATTTCCGGTGGTCAGCAGCAACGTGTGGCGATCGCCCGCTCATTATGTATGAAGCCTAAAATCATGCTGTTCGATGAACCAACTTCAGCGCTGGATCCGGAGATGGTAAAAGAGGTGCTGGATACCATGATTGGGCTGGCGCAGTCCGGTATGACGATGTTGTGTGTCACCCACGAAATGGGTTTTGCGCGTACCGTTGCCGATCGCGTGATCTTTATGGATCGGGGTGAAATCGTTGAACAGGCACCGCCGGAAGAGTTCTTCGCGAATCCGAAATCAGAACGTACTCGTGCGTTTTTGTCGCAGGTTATTCATTGATCTCTCCCCGATTGTTACAGGCCACTCATGCGGGTGGCCTTTTTTATTGCCGAGGCAGAAGCACGTCATGAAGTATGCTTATCAAAAGGTTTATTTCCGACTTTATTTCTTTGGCTACCGATATCACTGAGCTGGCTGAGCGCGCTTCTTAAAAATTCCGGGACACGCCAGCTAATACTGGCTTACATGCGAGCGGTTCTTTACTTCTTATGTACTTGCTTGTTTGCCCGAAGTTACCGACCCTCGCGGGTGGAGACCCCATGCTACCATCGGCGCTACGCATTTCACTTCTAAGTTAGTGAGTTTGATGTCTGGCTGTTGAAGAGGAACGGCTTGATCGCTACCTTTCACGTTCTGTGGTGCTTAAGCTTATTGATGCTCAAAGGGCTACACATCAGGGGAAAATGACTTGAGTACGACCGTCATGCTTGGTACTGCAGTAGAAAAGCAAAAGGCCCAGTCTTTCGACTGGGCCTTTTGCTTTATTTGATGCCTGGCAGTTCCCTACTCTCGCATGGGGAGACCCCACACTACCATCGGCGCTACGGCGTTTCACTTCTGAGTTCGGCATGGGGTCAGGTGGGACCACCGCGCTACTGCCGCCAGGCAAATTCTTTTCTAAGTGCCGAACTTTAACCGTTATAACTGGTGCTGATACCCAGAGTCGAACTGGGGACCTCACCCTTACCAAGGGTGCGCTCTACCAACTGAGCCATATCAGCACACTAAATTTGATGCCTGGCAGTTCCCTACTCTCGCATGGGGAGGCCCCACACTACCATCGGCGCTACGGCGTTTCACTTCTGAGTTCGGCATGGGGTCAGGTGGGACCACCGCGCTACTGCCGCCAGGCAAATTCTTTGTGCTCAAAACGAATCTTTCACCCTGAAGCGGCGTTGGCTGCTCTCGTAAAGTCAGTCACATACTTCTGCATGCTCCTTCCTTTCCTTCGCTTGCCGCCTTGCCTCAGCGTAAAATCTTTCGTTTTTACATATCCGGTATCAGGCTGAAATTCTGTCTCTCACGCCAAAACATCTTCGGCGTTGTAAGGTTAAGCCTCACGGTTCATTAGTACCGGTTAGCTCAACGCATCGCTGCGCTTACACACCCGGCCTATCAACGTCGTCGTCTTCAACGTTCCTTCAGGAGACTTAAAGTCTCAGGGAGAACTCATCTCGGGGCAAGTTTCGTGCTTAGATGCTTTCAGCACTTATCTCTTCCGCATTTAGCTACCGGGCAGTGCCATTGGCATGACAACCCGAACACCAGTGATGCGTCCACTCCGGTCCTCTCGTACTAGGAGCAGCCCCCCTCAATTCTCCAGCGCCCACGGCAGATAGGGACCGAACTGTCTCACGACGTTCTAAACCCAGCTCGCGTACCACTTTAAATGGCGAACAGCCATACCCTTGGGACCTACTTCAGCCCCAGGATGTGATGAGCCGACATCGAGGTGCCAAACACCGCCGTCGATATGAACTCTTGGGCGGTATCAGCCTGTTATCCCCGGAGTACCTTTTATCCGTTGAGCGATGGCCCTTCCATTCAGAACCACCGGATCACTATGACCTGCTTTCGCACCTGCTCGCGCCGTCACGCTCGCAGTCAAGCCAGCTTATGCCATTGCACTAACCTCCTGATGTCCGACCAGGATTAGCTGACCTTCGTGCTCCTCCGTTACGCTTTAGGAGGAGACCGCCCCAGTCAAACTACCCACCAGACACTGTCCGCAACCCGGGTAACGGGTCCACGTTAGAACACCAGCCATTAAAGGGTGGTATTTCAAGGGCGGCTCCACGCAGACTGGCGTCCACGCTTCAAAGCCTCCCACCTATCCTACACATCAAGGACCAGTGTTCAGTGTCAAGCTATAGTAAAGGTTCACGGGGTCTTTCCGTCTTGCCGCGGGTACACTGCATCTTCACAGCGAGTTCAATTTCACTGAGTCTCGGGTGGAGACAGCCTGGCCATCATTACGCCATTCGTGCAGGTCGGAACTTACCCGACAAGGAATTTCGCTACCTTAGGACCGTTATAGTTACGGCCGCCGTTTACCGGGGCTTCGATCAAGAGCTTCTCCTTACGGATGACCCCATCAATTAACCTTCCGGCACCGGGCAGGCGTCACACCGTATACGTCCACTTTCGTGTTTGCACAGTGCTGTGTTTTTAATAAACAGTTGCAGCCAGCTGGTATCTTCGACTGATTTCAGCTCCACGAGCAAGTCGCTTCACCTACATATCAGCGTGCCTTCTCCCGAAGTTACGGCACCATTTTGCCTAGTTCCTTCACCCGAGTTCTCTCAAGCGCCTTGGTATTCTCTACCTGACCACCTGTGTCGGTTTGGGGTACGATTTCGTGTTACCTGGAGCTTAGAGGCTTTTCCTGGAAGCAGGGCATTTGTTACTTCAGCACCGTAGTGCCTCGTCATCACGCCTCAGTGTTAAAGTGCTCCGGATTTGCCTGGAGCACACACCTTCACGCTTAAACCGGGACAACCGTCGCCCGGCTAACATAGCCTTCTCCGTCCCCCCTTCGCAGTAACACCAAGTACAGGAATATTAACCTGTTTCCCATCGACTACGCCTTTCGGCCTCGCCTTAGGGGTCGACTCACCCTGCCCCGATTAACGTTGGACAGGAACCCTTGGTCTTCCGGCGAGCGGGCTTTTCACCCGCTTTATCGTTACTTATGTCAGCATTCGCACTTCTGATACCTCCAGCATGCCTCACAGCACACCTTCGCAGGCTTACAGAACGCTCCCCTACCCAACAACACATAAGTGTCGCTGCCGCAGCTTCGGTGCATGGTTTAGCCCCGTTACATCTTCCGCGCAGGCCGACTCGACCAGTGAGCTATTACGCTTTCTTTAAATGATGGCTGCTTCTAAGCCAACATCCTGGCTGTCTGGGCCTTCCCACATCGTTTCCCACTTAACCATGACTTTGGGACCTTAGCTGGCGGTCTGGGTTGTTTCCCTCTTCACGACGGACGTTAGCACCCGCCGTGTGTCTCCCGTGATAACATTCTCCGGTATTCGTAGTTTGCATCGGGTTGGTAAGCCGGGATGGCCCCCTAGCCGAAACAGTGCTCTACCCCCGGAGATGAATTCACGAGGCGCTACCTAAATAGCTTTCGGGGAGAACCAGCTATCTCCCGGTTTGATTGGCCTTTCACCCCCAGCCACAGGTCATCCGCTAATTTTTCAACATTAGTCGGTTCGGTCCTCCAGTTAGTGTTACCCAACCTTCAACCTGCCCATGGCTAGATCACCGGGTTTCGGGTCTATACCCTGCAACTTAACGCCCAGTTAAGACTCGGTTTCCCTTCGGCTCCCCTATTCGGTTAACCTTGCTACAGAATATAAGTCGCTGACCCATTATACAAAAGGTACGCAGTCACACCCCGAAGGATGCTCCCACTGCTTGTACGTACACGGTTTCAGGTTCTTTTTCACTCCCCTCGCCGGGGTTCTTTTCGCCTTTCCCTCACGGTACTGGTTCACTATCGGTCAGTCAGGAGTATTTAGCCTTGGAGGATGGTCCCCCCATATTCAGACAGGATACCACGTGTCCCGCCCTACTCATCGAGCTCACAGCCTGTGTGCTTTTGTGTACGGGGCTGTCACCCTGTATCGCGCGACTTTCCAGACGCTTCCACTAACACACAAGCTGATTCAGGCTCTGGGCTCCTCCCCGTTCGCTCGCCGCTACTGGGGGAATCTCGGTTGATTTCTTTTCCTCGGGGTACTTAGATGTTTCAGTTCCCCCGGTTCGCCTCATTAACCTATGGATTCAGTTAATGATAGTGTGACGAGTCACACTGGGTTTCCCCATTCGGACATCGCCGGCTATAACGGTTCATATCACCTTACCGGCGCTTTTCGCAGATTAGCACGTCCTTCATCGCCTCTGACTGCCAGGGCATCCACCGTGTACGCTTAGTCGCTTAACCTCACAACCCGAAGATGTTTCGTGAAACATCCGCGTGTCGCGAAAATTTGAGAGACTCACAGAACAGTTCGCACTGTTCAGTGTTTCAATTTTCAGCTTGATCCAGATTTTTAAAGAGCAAAACTTCGCAGCACACACAGAATGTGTACTCTGAAGTTTTCTTGTGCCGAACAGTAAAGATGGTGGAGCTATGCGGGATCGAACCGCAGACCTCCTGCGTGCAAAGCAGGCGCTCTCCCAGCTGAGCTATAGCCCCATCGTAGTTAAATCCCGTTACCTTGAATTCGTTACCGGGCGCGGCGTGTTGACGCGAAGCATACTGAAGTATGTGAGCGTTAACACAACAAAGCACGGGAGCGAATTTGGTAGGCCTGAGTGGACTTGAACCACCGACCTCACCCTTATCAGGGGTGCGCTCTAACCACCTGAGCTACAAGCCTGCAGAGATTTTTTACTGCTCGTTATTTCATCAGACAATCTGTGTGGACACTGCAGAGGCAGGTTCTTTAAGGTAAGGAGGTGATCCAACCGCAGGTTCCCCTACGGTTACCTTGTTACGACTTCACCCCAGTCATGAATCACAAAGTGGTAAGCGCCCTCCCGAAGGTTAAGCTACCTACTTCTTTTGCAACCCACTCCCATGGTGTGACGGGCGGTGTGTACAAGGCCCGGGAACGTATTCACCGTGGCATTCTGATCCACGATTACTAGCGATTCCGACTTCATGGAGTCGAGTTGCAGACTCCAATCCGGACTACGACGCACTTTATGAGGTCCGCTTGCTCTCGCGAGGTCGCTTCTCTTTGTATGCGCCATTGTAGCACGTGTGTAGCCCTGGTCGTAAGGGCCATGATGACTTGACGTCATCCCCACCTTCCTCCAGTTTATCACTGGCAGTCTCCTTTGAGTTCCCGGCCTAACCGCTGGCAACAAAGGATAAGGGTTGCGCTCGTTGCGGGACTTAACCCAACATTTCACAACACGAGCTGACGACAGCCATGCAGCACCTGTCTCACAGTTCCCGAAGGCACCAAAGCATCTCTGCTAAGTTCTGTGGATGTCAAGACCAGGTAAGGTTCTTCGCGTTGCATCGAATTAAACCACATGCTCCACCGCTTGTGCGGGCCCCCGTCAATTCATTTGAGTTTTAACCTTGCGGCCGTACTCCCCAGGCGGTCTATTTAACGCGTTAGCTCCGGAAGCCACGCCTCAAGGGCACAACCTCCAAATAGACATCGTTTACGGCGTGGACTACCAGGGTATCTAATCCTGTTTGCTCCCCACGCTTTCGCACCTGAGCGTCAGTCTTCGTCCAGGAGGCCGCCTTCGCCACCGGTATTCCTCCAGATCTCTACGCATTTCACCGCTACACCTGGAATTCTACCTCCCTCTACGAGACTCAAGCCTGCCAGTTTCGGATGCAGTTCCCAGGTTGAGCCCGGGGATTTCACATCCGACTTGACAGACCGCCTGCGTGCGCTTTACGCCCAGTAATTCCGATTAACGCTTGCACCCTCCGTATTACCGCGGCTGCTGGCACGGAGTTAGCCGGTGCTTCTTCTGCGGGTAACGTCAATGAGCAAGGTTATTAACCTTACTCCCTTCCTCCCCGCTGAAAGTACTTTACAACCCGAAGGCCTTCTTCATACACGCGGCATGGCTGCATCAGGCTTGCGCCCATTGTGCAATATTCCCCACTGCTGCCTCCCGTAGGAGTCTGGACCGTGTCTCAGTTCCAGTGTGGCTGGTCATCCTCTCAGACCAGCTAGGGATCGTCGCCTAGGTGAGCCGTTACCCCACCTACTAGCTAATCCCATCTGGGCACATCTGATGGCAAGAGGCCCGAAGGTCCCCCTCTTTGGTCTTGCGACGTTATGCGGTATTAGCTACCGTTTCCAGTAGTTATCCCCCTCCATCAGGCAGTTTCCCAGACATTACTCACCCGTCCGCCACTCGTCACCCGAGAGCAAGCTCTCTGTGCTACCGTTCGACTTGCATGTGTTAGGCCTGCCGCCAGCGTTCAATCTGAGCCATGATCAAACTCTTCAATTTAAAAGTTTGATGCTCAATGAATTAAACTTCGTAATGAATTACGTGTTCACTCGTTGAGACTTGGTATTCATTTTTCGTCCGAGGACGTCAAGAATCCAGTCACCCTGAGTGCCCACACAGATTGTCTGATAAATTGTTAAAGAGCAGGTGCGACGCGCTTTAGCGCTCTGTCGCGAGGTGGCGTATATTACGCTTTCCTCTTTCAGAGTCAACCCTGAATTTCAGGATTTTTTCTCTTTCGTTTTCTCGACTATCTCGTGAAGTGATTCACGTTGTCGGGTCAACGGAGGCGCATTATAGGGATCCCAATTTTTTGCACAAGTCTTTTTGCGATCTTTTTTTCTGACTGCTGTTTTTTCATTCTTTTCGCTGCGATCCCGTACGATCTGCTCAAATAATGGTATGTAAAAGGGTTGCAGAAGGCCTTTCTTGCGATCAAAGTCATTATCCCGGCCTGTTTATGATGAGGTAATTATGTCTACCGTTTTACGCCCTTATAAGGATCTGCGGCCCCAATTAGGCCAGCGGGTAATGATTGATGCCACCAGCGTGGTGATTGGTGATGTCAGAATTGCTGATGATGTGGGCATTTGGCCATTAGTCGTGATTCGTGGTGATGTGAATTATGTTGAGATTGGCGCGCGCAGCAACATTCAGGATGGTAGCGTTCTCCATGTTACGCACAAATCTTCTTATAATCCTGAAGGCGATCCGCTGCTCATTGGCGAAGATGTCACTGTTGGGCATAAAGTGATGTTGCATGGCTGCGTTATCGGCAATCGTGTCCTTATCGGCATGGGATCGATCTTACTCGATGGGGCTATTGTTGAAGATGATGTAATGATCGGCGCAGGTAGCCTGGTCCCCCAAAATAAACGTCTGGAAAGTGGCTACCTTTATCTGGGCAGCCCGGTAAAACAGATCCGCCCCCTGACGGAAGCGGAGCTTGAAGGGTTGAAATACTCAGCCGGAAATTACGTGAAATGGAAAGATGAATATCTGGATCAAGGTAACCAGACAATCCCCTGATCATCCTCTTCTTGCTGGCGGATCAACTGTTCCGCCTCCTCTTCCAGATCCCAACGATGTTCACGAAATACCGCCAGGTAGTGTTCTGGTGTTTTGCCACCAAAGCGCTTTGCTAGCGTCTCTCCTTTTATGGCGCAAGTAATTTGCATACCATTGACCAACGCAGGAAAACAGACAGCACCAGCCGCGTCATCCCACCCTTCGCGATCCGGAAACTGAATGGCCTGATTCATTTTGCCAGTTCCTGTTTCAACAGAGTGATTACCGGTTCAACGTCCGGCAGTACGCCATGCCATAGCAACACCGCATGCGCAGCCTGCCCGACCAGCATGCCTAAACCATCCGCACATTTTTTCGCACCTGAATTTTCACACCAACTCAGAAATGGCGTCGATCCTTTCTGATAAAACATGTCATAGCAATAAAGCTCGGGATGGATAAGCGCATTCGGTAACGGGGGGATCTCCCCACCAATACCGCTGGAAGTCGCGTTGATGATCAAATCGAATTCATGGTTCGCTAAATTATCCATAGCAACAGCATCAATGCTACCGGTGTGTGCAAAGAGCTTAGCCAGCGTTTGCGCCTTAGAAAAAGTACGGTTGGTAACAATCACGGCGCAATCCAGAGACAGTAAAGGAAGAATGACGCCGCGCGCTGCCCCACCCGCTCCGATCAGCAGAATACGAAACCCCGGGCGAATAAACGAGAGGCGTTCGAGATCGCTCAACAAGCCTATCCCATCCGTGTTATCGCCCAGCAACCGACCATCTTCAAGGCGTTTAAGCGTGTTTACCGCCCCAGCCATCGCGGCACGTTCTGTGAGTTCATTCGCGCGAGCAAATGCTTCCTCTTTAAAAGGCACGGTAACATTCGCGCCTTTTCCACCCGCGGTAAAAAAAGCATCCAGCGTCAGCACAAAGCCATCTACCGGAGCCAGAACCCGACCATAAGAATGTTCAATACCCAGTTGCCGGGCAAATTGCTGATGAATAAACGGAGACTTGCTGTGTGCAATAGGGTTGCCAAAGACAGCATAGGATTCCATACAGTTACCCCTGACGGAAAAGTTCGCCGGTAAGGGCGTCACGAATTTCAGAAGGATTTTGCCGGCCTCCGGTCGGGGCATCTACAACCGGGAAGTCTGGACCAAATTGGTCGATAACTTCCTGCGCTGTTCTGCAAGGCGGCAAGCCCGATAAATTAGCGCTCGTTGATACCAGCGGTTTTCCGTAAGCCTCACACAGCGCAATCACCGTTTGATGGTCAGTCACGCGCACAGCCAGCGAGTCAAAGCGCCCGGTTAGCCAGCGCGGCGTGTTCGGTTTCGCCGGGAAGACAAACGTTACCGGTCCGGGCCAGCAGGCATAAATCGTCTGACGCTGTTCGTCGGTCAGCATGCTGTCATCAATATAGGGTTTGAGTTGATCAAAGCTGGCAGCGATAAGGATGAGGCCTTTATCAACCGGGCGTTGCTTTAGTTCAAGCAAGCGATGAACCGCAATCTCGCTGTCCGGATCGCAGCCGACACCGAAAACAGCTTCTGTTGGATAAGCGATGACGTGTTCTTTGTTCAGAACCTCTACCGCCGCAGCGATAGGATCTGTTGGCAGGTTATTCTTCACGGGTTTGTTCCGCCGTTACCGGCTGTCCACATTGTTTACTGGCGCAGAAGCGTTTCATGCCTTGCGCGGTTTTCTTCTCGATAAGTAGCGGGTAGTGGCATATAAGACATTCGCCCGCCACCGGTTTGAAATTAATAACGAACTGGCAATCAGGGTAACGATCGCAGGAATAAAAGGTTTTACCATATCGGGAACGGCGTTGAACAAGATGCCCGCTTCGGCACTGTGGGCAAGTGATTGCGGTATCGTCGGGCTTATCAATCAACTCGGTATGTTCACATTCAGGGTACTGGCTGCACCCAATGAACATCCCGAAACGACCCTGACGCAATACTAGCGCGGCTCCACATGCTGGGCACTGCTGCCCATCCAGAACCTTAACAATATGTCCATCCGCCTGACTTTTTAGCGGGCGAACATAATCGCATTCCGGATAATGAGAACATCCGAGAAACGGACCATGTTTCCCGGAACGGATAACAAGTTCAGCCCCGCATTGTGGGCAGGGCTCGTTGTTACGCACCGAAAAGAGTGCTGATTTGGCCATAACGACTCTTGAAGCTGCAAGAATGATTAGTGCAGCATACCTTCATTCGCTTCAAAGAGTAATTCTTCCATTTGCTGGTAGGCGTTTTCACACCCAGGGATATTGAAGAGAACCATCAGAATGACCCATTTCAGATCTTCCAACTCGAACTCTGCCGTATCCAGCGCCAGCACCCGTTCAATCACCATTTCTCGCGTTTCGAGGTTTAGCACCTGAATCTGCTCCAGGAATAACAAGAATCCCCGGCAACTGGCATCCAGCCTTTCACACTCTTCCGCCGTATAAATACGGACAGAAAGCGGATCAGAAGCAAGCTGCATCGGTTCGGCGAGGCCTTCCTGATAATCAGCCAGCTTTTCCAGCCACAAAAGTGCATTGTAGATGTCTTCACGATCAAATCCGGCGTCGGTAAGATCCCGTTCCAGTTTGTCCTGATCCACACGCAATTCCGCTTCGTTATGGATGTAAGTCTCAAACAAGTACATTAGTACGTCGAACATGGCTTGCCCTCCTCAATCGGACATAGCCGCCGGGTACAGCTGCGATCCATCCTGCTAACTCCAGTTCAAGCAATTGAGCTGCGATGACTGGCACAGGTTGGCCGGCACGTTCAGCGACGACGTCAACAGGTGTTACCTCATCTCCTACGTTAGCCAGGAGCTCAGGAAATGGCAATGCCACCTCTTCTTGATCTGGAGAATAAATTGCATTTTCGCGTACGTCAGACAACCAATTCAGCCCATATTGCAAATTTTCGAGGATCTCATCAGCCGATGTTACCGGTATTGCCCCTTGCTTGATTAACCAGTGCGGCCCTTCGCTGCCAGGGCTACCAATAGGACCGGGTAATGCAAATACATCACGGCCTTGTTCAAGCGCAATCCGCGCGGTCACCAGCGAACCACTACGCAAAGCGGCTTCTACAACCAGTACCCCACGGCTGAGGCCGCTGATGATACGGTTGCGGCGCGGAAAATTACCCGGCTTCGGCGTAGCCGCGAGGGGGAATTCGGATACCAATGCACCACCACTTTCAATTACTTCTGCTGCAAGCGAAGCATGCTTGCGCGGATAGAGGCTGTATAAACCGTTCCCCAGTACGCCAATGCTTTTTCCATTAACCTGTAAAGCCGCCCGGTGAGCCACGCTATCGATCCCCAACGCCATGCCACTGGTAATCGTTAACCCCGCACGAGCAAGCTCTTCACAAAAAATCCGCCCCCACCGCTCGCCATACCATGAATGTGCGCGGCTCCCGACAACGGCCAGTTGTTGTGTTGCCAGTATCGCTGGATTGCCTTTAACAAAAATAGCGCCGGGAAAATCAGGAATAGCGCGCAAAGGTGCAGGATAAGCCGGATCGCTGGCAATAATTAAATGGTTACCGGGTTGTGCAAGCCAGTTAAGGCTCTTTTCAAGCTCACAAGCAGGAAGAGAGAAAAAGCGCTGCGTTTGCGCTTCTGTAAACCCGATGAGTCGAAGTTCAGCAAAGGATGCTTTCTGGTTTTGTTCCAGCCACTGCGCTGCATTCAGCCATGGATCGCCACACAGTGTGGTCACCTGTAACAACCGCAGCCAAATCTCCGTGCTTGTCATCCTTTATCCCCTGCCATAAGCCGCTGTAGCAATCCTTGCGATTGGTCACTGATGCTGTCAATCGCGGGGGGATTTGTCTAGAATAGAGATAATATTCTCACCAACTCCTGAACACGACTCTGGATATTTATGGCAGTTTTGCATGTGTTACATATTCCGGACGAGCGCCTTCGCAAAGTCGCCGAGCCGGTAAAAGAAGTGAATGCGGACATTCAACGTATCGTCGATGATATGTTTGAAACGATGTACGCAGAAGAAGGTATTGGACTGGCAGCAACGCAGGTTGATATTCACCAGCGCATCATCGTGATCGACGTTTCCGAAAATCGCGATGAGCAATTAGTGTTGATTAACCCCGAGTTGCTGGAAAAAAGTGGGGAAACAGGTATTGAAGAAGGTTGCCTGTCTATTCCGGAACAACGTGCGCTGGTACCTCGTGCCGAGAAAGTAAAAATCCGCGCGCTGGATCGTGACGGAAAAACATTCGAACTGGAAGCCGACGGTCTTCTGGCAATCTGCATTCAGCATGAGATGGATCATCTGGTAGGTAAGCTGTTTATTGATTACCTGTCGCCGATGAAACGTCAGCGCATTCGCCAGAAAGTTGAAAAACTGGATCGCATGAACGCCCGCGCATAAAACGGGCTGAAAAGGATAAACGTGTCAGATTCTCTACGTATTATTTTCGCCGGCACTCCGGATTTTGCAGCGCGTCATCTTGACGCGCTGTTGTCTTCTGAGCATCAGGTGGTGGGAGTTTTTACCCAGCCAGACCGACCTGCAGGTCGCGGTAAAAAGCTGATGCCAAGCCCAGTAAAAGTACTGGCGGAAGAAAAAGGCCTGCCAGTCTTTCAACCTGCATCGTTACGTGCAGAGGAAAACCAGCAATTGGTTGCCAACCTCAACGCCGATGTGATGGTAGTGGTGGCATACGGTCTGATCCTGCCAAAAGCAGTGCTGGTCATGCCGCGCCTGGGTTGTATAAATGTTCACGGTTCACTACTGCCACGCTGGCGCGGTGCGGCGCCTATTCAGCGCTCACTATGGGCAGGTGATGCGGAAACGGGCGTCACTATCATGCAAATGGATGTAGGTCTGGATACTGGCGACATGTTGTTTAAACTCGCATGCCCGATTACCGATGAAGACACCAGCGCCACGCTGTATGACAAACTGGCAGAGCTCGGTCCGCAGGGGTTAATCGCGACGCTGCAACAGCTTGCTCAGGGCACAACACAACCGCAGGTGCAAGACGAAGCGCAGGTCACTTACGCAGAGAAGCTCAGTAAAGAAGAAGCACGTCTGGACTGGTCGCTCAGCGCCACCCAGCTTGAACGATGCATTCGTGCCTTCAACCCCTGGCCAATGAGCTGGTTTGTGGTTGATGAGCAACCAGTGAAAGTCTGGAAAGCGTCGGTTATTCCGTCTAAGCCAACAGACAAACCCGGTACGATCGTGGAAGTGTCGAAAGCGGGTATTCAGGTTGCAACTGCCGACGGAATATTGAATCTTGAATCGCTGCAGCCTGCCGGTAAAAAAGCAATGAGCGCGCAGGATCTGCTGAATTCGCGGCGGGAATGGTTTGCCCCTGGCAACCACCTGGCCTGAGAGTATTTTTAGCCCGGCTTGCCGGGCATTTTTTATTTTTATCGCTATGAAAAAACAAATAAATTTACGCAGCATGGCTGCGCAGGCAGTTGAGCAGGTCATAGAACAAGGGCAATCGCTCAGCAATATCCTGCCGCCGTTGCAACAAAAAGTTTCCGACAAAGATAAAGCGCTGCTGCAAGAGCTGTGCTTTGGTGTTTTGCGCGTTTTGCCACAGCTCGACTGGCTCATCAATAAATTGATGTCACGTCCAATGACGGGCAAGCAGCGCACAGTGCACTATCTGATCATGGTTGGGTTTTATCAGCTTTTGCATACGCGCATCCCTGCCCATGCTGCGCTGGCAGAAACCGTGGAAGGCGCGGTGGTCATTAAGCGCCCGCAGCTTAAGGGCTTGATTAATGGCGTATTACGTCAATTCCAGCGTCAACAGGAAGAGTTACTGGCAGAGTTCGACCAAAGCGAAAATCATTTTCTGTTCCCGAAGTGGCTATTAAACCGTGTGCAGAAGGCCTATCCACACCAATGGCAACACATTGTCGAAGCCAGTAATCAGCGCCCGCCAATGTGGCTGCGTGTCAATCGTCAGCACCATTCACGCGATGGCTGGTTAGCATTGCTGGAAGAGGCCGGTTTGCAAGGATCCCCGCATCCGGATTATCCCGATGCAGTTCGTCTGGCGAGCCCTGCACCAGTCACCGCTCTGCCGGGCTTTTCTGAGGGTTGGGTTACCGTACAGGATGCTTCTGCTCAGGGTTGCATTGCTTTTCTTACGCCCAAAAACGGTGAACGCATTCTCGATCTATGTGCAGCACCCGGTGGCAAAACCACCCATATACTCGAAGCCGCTCCCGAGGCCAGCGTGTTGGCTGTAGACATAGACGAGCAACGTTTGTCGCGTGTTTACGACAACCTGAAAAGACTGGGCGTGAAAGCGCAGGTAAAACAGGGGGATGGGCGTTTCCCGGAGCAATGGTGCGGTGATGAACAATTCGATCGAATCCTGCTGGATGCGCCTTGCTCAGCGACGGGGGTTATTCGACGCCATCCCGATATCAAATGGCTGCGTCGCGATCGCGATATTCCCGAGTTAGCGCAGTTACAGTCTGAAATTCTGGATGCTATCTGGCCGCATTTGAAACCAGGCGGTACGCTGGTGTATGCAACATGCTCCATCTTGCCGGAAGAGAACAGTCAGCAGGTCACAGCCTTCCTCAAGCGCACAACTGATGCGCAACTGAGCGAAACGGGTACGCCGGAAAACCCTGGCTTGCAGAAACTGCCAGGTGCGGAAGAAGGTGATGGTTTCTTTTACGCTAAGATAATCAAACAGTGATGGGAACAACGGGTCACAACAGATGAAAATAATTATTCTGGGTGCAGGGCAGGTTGGTGGCACGCTGGCAGAAAACCTGGTCGGAGAGAATAACGATATTACCGTTGTTGATACTAATGGCGACCGTCTGCGTAGTTTGCAGGACAAATTCGATCTCCGCGTCGTACAAGGCCACGGTTCTCACCCCCGCGTGCTACGCGAAGCCGGCGCTGACGATGCCGATATGCTGGTTGCGGTGACCAGCTCGGATGAAACCAATATGGTTGCCTGCCAGGTTGCTTATTCGCTGTTTAATACGCCAAACCGTATTGCCCGCATCCGCTCGCCAGATTATGTTCGCGACGCGGATAAGCTTTTTCACTCAGAAGCCGTTCCTATCGATCATCTGATCGCGCCGGAGCAACTGGTTATCGACAGTATTTACCGCCTCATCGAATATCCCGGCGCATTGCAGGTCGTGAATTTCGCCGAAGGAAAAGTCAGCCTGGCTGTGGTGAAAGCCTATTATGGCGGCCCGTTGGTGGGAAATGCGTTGTCAACCATGCGCGAGCATATGCCGCATATTGATACTCGCGTTGCCGCTATTTTTCGCCACGACAGACCTATTCGCCCGCAAGGCTCAACGATTGTTGAAGCAGGTGATGAAGTATTCTTTATTGCCGCATCGCAGCATATCCGTGCCGTTATGAGTGAACTTCAGCGGCTGGAAAAACCGTATAAACGCATTATGTTGGTTGGCGGTGGTAATATCGGCGCCGGTCTGGCTCGTCAGCTGGAAAAAGACTACAGCGTGAAGTTGATCGAGCGCGATCAACAGCGTGCGGCGGAGCTGGCCGAGAAACTGCAAAATACGATCGTTTTTTATGGCGACGCCTCCGATCAAGAATTACTGGCCGAAGAACATATCGATCAGGTGGATCTCTTTATTGCTGTCACCAATGACGACGAAGCCAACATTATGTCTGCAATGCTGGCCAAACGGATGGGAGCCAAGAAAGTGATGGTGCTAATTCAGCGCCGCGCTTATGTCGATTTGGTTCAGGGCAGTGTGATTGATATTGCCATATCGCCACAGCAGGCAACTATTTCCGCTCTGCTTAGCCATGTGCGTAAAGCGGATATCGTTGGCGTTTCATCGTTACGTCGCGGTGTCGCAGAGGCAATTGAAGCGGTTGCACACGGAGACGAAACGACGTCCCGCGTTGTCGGCCGCGTTATTGATGAAATTAAATTGCCGCCAGGCACAATCATCGGTGCTGTAGTACGTGGAAATGATGTCATGATTGCCAATGATAATTTGCGTATTGAGCAAGGCGACCATGTGATTATGTTTTTAACGGACAAAAAATATATCACGGACGTCGAGCGTTTATTTCAGCCGAGCCCATTCTTCCTGTAATAATCCGGGCGCAATTATGCGCCCGCACATTATTCCCCCGCTTTTATCAGGGTTTAAGAAATCATTACAATCACCCTGCCCAAATGGAAATTGATCGGTAATTTGTTAGACTTAATCCGACAGTCTGCACATGGAGAAGGGATATGAGCATTTTGAAAGAGTTCCGTGAATTTGCAATGCGCGGAAATGTGGTGGATTTGGCAGTTGGTGTCATCATTGGTGCAGCTTTCGGCAAAATTGTGTCGTCATTGGTTGCAGATATCATTATGCCACCGCTGGGGCTATTAATTGGCGGGATTGATTTCAAATCATTTGCCTGGACGCTACGCGACGCGCAGGGCGACGTTCCCGCTGTCGTCATGCACTATGGCGTGTTTATTCAGAACATTTTTGACTTCATCATCGTCGCTTTTGCGATTTTCATTGCAATAAAGCTGATCAATAAGCTGAAACGTAAGCAAGAAGAAGAACCGAAAGCGCCACCGGCACCGAGTAAAGAGGAAGTATTGCTGAGTGAAATTCGCGATTTGCTGAAAGAGCAAAATAATCGCAGTTAAGCAAATGCAAGAAGACCAGTGGTAAATAAGCGATTCGCTTGCTTGCCACTGGCCTCCTGAAAGCCTTTTTTTGCGTGTTTGCCTTTCCGTAAATAACTTCCTTTCCCTTTTTTGTTTTTCTCAATACGCTGGCGAAATAGCGGATCATGTAACAAAGCTTCAATAGCGTTATCGTTGATCTGCCCTTTCGTATGCTGATAGCGGCTCATAACGTCTCCAGATTGTGTATTAAAACGGCCGGAGTGTAGATCCCTCTGCGCAGAAGATCAACAGACCGTTGTGGTCGGGTTACCACTTGCCCCTTGTTCAAGGGCTTCGAGAATAGAACAATAAACGCTGCTATGCGCTGTACCACAACATGCATCGTTCAGCTTTTGTAACGAGCGGCGCATGGACTGTAACTCTTCGATGCGAGCTTCAACCTCGCTCAGGCGAGCCTGCACAATACTTTTTGACTCCTGGCAAGTGTGATGTTCAGGATCAATACGGATCGACAACAGTTCACGGATGGATTCGAGGGTAAACCCTAATTGCCGCGCATGGCGAATAAATTTGAGCCGTTGCAGATCCTTATCCGTATAAAGACGAAATCCGCCTTCCGTTCTGACTTCATGATCCATCATTTGCTGTTTTTCGTAGTAACGGATCGTATCTGGCGTGACTTCTGCGAGTTTCGCGATTTCACCAATGCGGTACATGATTACTCCCCATTAATTTTTTGCTGCAGTTTGTCGGCATAATCACCTCGCAGGAAATCGGTGCTTAATCCGGCGTGCCGCAACTTCATTTCCAGTAACGACAAACGGCGATGCAACTGCTGGAAATCAGGATGATCATGCTGCACGCTATTGAGCAGATCGATAAGCATCACGGCTTCTTTACGGTATTCCAGTTCTGGTGGCAGGCAGCCAGCATTTTTCAGCAAGCGATACCCAGCGCGGAGCTCAGCGGGGACGTGAGAATCGTCATCCAACAACAACGGCTTACCGCGGCCGGGTAGACTATCAAATTCGCCTTTTTGCTGAGCATCGAGGATATGGCGTTCTGCCCACTGATCAAGTAACCACATAACGGCTCACGAGGGAAGGAACAAAAAAGATAAATACATTGTAGGGAAGAGGTAGTACGACCGATATAAAAAAACCCGCCGAAGCGGGTTTCTTTACGTTACTACAGATTACTCTGCAGCAGCTTCTGCTTTCGATTCAGAGCGATCAACCAGCTCGATGTAAGCCATCGGCGCGTTGTCACCAGCACGGAAGCCACACTTCAGAATACGAGTGTAACCACCGGCACGGCTCGCGAAACGCGGGCCCAGTTCGTTAAACAGTTTTGCCACGATCTCGTTATCACGAGTGCGGGCGAATGCCAGACGACGATTAGCAACGCTATCCGTCTTGGCAAGAGTAATCAGCGGCTCAACTACGCGACGCAGCTCTTTCGCTTTCGGCAGGGTCGTCTTGATGATCTCATGACGAACCAGAGAACCTGCCATGTTACGGAACATGGCCTGGCGATGGCTGCTGTTGCGGTTCAGTTGACGACCACTCTTACGATGGCGCATGACCTTATCCTTCTCAGTAAAACCTTAACCTGTGATCCGGTTACTCGTCAGCAATGCTTGCCGGCGGCCAGTTTTCCAGGCGCATGCCCAGAGACAGACCGCGGGAGGCCAGCACGTCTTTAATCTCGGTAAGAGATTTTTTACCCAGGTTCGGCGTTTTCAGCAACTCAACCTCGGTACGCTGTACCAGATCACCGATATAGTGGATAGCTTCTGCCTTGAGGCAGTTAGCAGAGCGGACAGTCAATTCCAGATCGTCAACAGGGCGCAGCAGAATCGGATCGAATTCTGGTTTCTCTTCTTTAACTTCCGGCTGACGTACATCACGTAAATCAACGAAAGCTTCAAGTTGTTCAGCCAGAATGGTTGCCGCACGACGAATCGCCTCTTCAGGATCGATTGTGCCGTTGGTTTCCATTTCGATGACCAGCTTGTCCAGGTCGGTGCGCTGTTCAACACGTGCTGCTTCAACATTGTAGGCAATACGCTCTACAGGGCTGTAGCAGGCGTCAACGAGCAGACGGCCGATTGGGCGCTCATCTTCTTCCGAATGAATTCGGGCAGACGCCGGAACATAACCACGACCGCGCTGAACTTTGATACGCATGTTGATAGATGCGTTTTCATCGGTCAGGTGGCAGATCACATGCTGCGGCTTGACGATTTCGACATCACCGTCGTGGGTAATGTCGGCTGCGGTCACAGGGCCAATGCCAGATTTATTCAGAGTAAGAATAACATCATCTTTACCCTGAACTCTCACCGCCAGCCCTTTCAGGTTGAGCAGGATTTCAAGGATATCTTCCTGAACGCCTTCTTTGGTGCTGTACTCATGAAGTACACCATCAATCTCAACCTCAGTCACCGCGCAACCCGGCATCGATGAGAGCAGAATACGGCGCAGTGCGTTACCCAGAGTATGGCCAAAGCCACGCTCTAAAGGCTCAAGGGTCACCTTGGCGTGCGTCGAACTCACTTGCTCGATATCTACCAGGCGCGGTTTTAGAAACTCTGTCACAGAACCCTGCATTGTGTCCTCTCTTTGGTACTAAGCTTTACTTGGAGTAAAGCTCGACGATCAGGTGTTCGTTAATGTCCGCAGACAGATCAGAACGCTCCGGCTTACGCTTGAACGTACCTTCCATCTTGCCAGCATCAACTTCCAGCCAGGTTGGCTTTTCACGCTGCTCAGCCAGCTCCAGAGCGGCTTTCACGCGAGACTGCTTTTTCGCTTTCTCACGAATGCTAACAACGTCATTCGGACTAACCTGATAAGAAGCGATGTTAACAACACGACCGTTTACCATGATTGCTTTGTGGCTAACCAGCTGGCGTGCTTCAGCACGAGTGGCGCCAAAGCCCATACGGTATACAACGTTGTCCAGACGACCTTCCAGCAGACCCAACAGGTTTTCACCGGTGTTGCCTTTCAGACGTGCTGCTTCTTTGTAGTAGTTACGGAACTGACGCTCCAGCACACCGTAAATACGGCGAACTTTTTGCTTTTCACGCAACTGCACACCATAGTCAGACAGACGCGGTTTACGCGCACCGTGCTGGCCAGGAGCTTGTTCAATTTTACACTTGGTATCGATCGCGCGAACGCCAGACTTAAGGAACAGGTCTGTGCCCTCACGACGGCTCAGCTTGAGCTTAGGACCCAAATATCTTGCCATTTTCTTTCTCCAACAATCCTAGAAAACGACCGCGTTATACGCGACGTTTTTTCGGCGGACGACAACCGTTGTGAGGGATCGGAGTCACATCAGTAATATTAGTGATGCGGAAACCAGCGGCGTTCAGAGCACGAATAGTAGATTCGCGGCCCGGACCCGGTCCCTTAACCATAACTTCCAGATTCTTGATACCGTATTCTTTTACGGCTTCAGCGCAACGCTCTGCTGCAACCTGAGCTGCAAACGGAGTGGATTTGCGAGAACCACGGAAACCGGAACCACCGGCTGTTGCCCAACCCAGCGCGTTACCCTGACGATCAGTAATAGTAACGATGGTGTTGTTGAAAGAAGCATGGATATGAGCCACGCCGTCAGAGACTTGTTTTCTTACACGTTTACGTGCACGAATTGGTGCCTTTGCCATTATTCAATCACCCCGATTATTTCTTGATCGGTTTGCGCGGACCCTTACGGGTACGTGCGTTGGTCTTGGTACGCTGACCGCGAACCGGGAGACCACGACGATGACGCAAACCGCGATAGCAACCAAGATCCATCAGGCGCTTGATGCTCATGCTAATTTCACGGCGCAGATCACCTTCAACGACAAATTTGGCAACTTCGTCACGCAGCGTGTCGATTTGTTCTTCAGACAGCTCACTGATCTTAACATTTTCAGCGATGCCCGCAGCAGCCAGAATGGCTTGAGAGCGGGTTTTACCGACGCCATAGATCGAAGTTAATGCGATCACAGCATGTTTCTGATCAGGAATGTTAATGCCTGCTATACGGGCCACTATGCACTCCTATAATTTTACTTGCACGCACCATGCTGAAAAGCCCGTTTTCAGGATACTCAAATGGAAACGTACAGACATACAAAAGATTGGCTGGCTAATCTAGCCAGCTCAACCCAACTTTGCAAGAAAAATATGCGAAATAATCAGCCTTGGCGCTGTTTATGCTTCGGCTCGGCACTGCAAATCACGCGGATGACGCCATCACGCTTAACGATTTTGCAGTTACGGCATAATTTCTTGACGGAAGCACGAACTTTCATTTTTACTCTCCGTAACTTCTCGGGCGACCATTAACGGCCATAGCCTTTCAGGTTCGCCTTCTTCAATGCAGACTCATACTGACTAGACATCATCAGAGTTTGCACTTGAGCCATAAAGTCCATAATCACGACAACAACGATAAGCAGTGACGTCCCACCAAAGTAGAACGGTACCTTCATCGCATCACGCATGAACTCCGGGATCAGGCAGATAAAAGTAATATAAAGCGCACCGACCAAAGTCAGGCGGGTCATTACCTTATCGATATACTTCGCCGTTTGCTCTCCCGGACGAATTCCTGGTACAAATGCACCGGACTTCTTCAGGTTATCTGCTGTTTCTCGCGGGTTGAAAACCAACGCCGTATAGAAGAAACAGAAGAAGATGATTGCAGACGCATAGAGTAACACATAAAGCGGTTGCCCAGGCTGCAAATACAGCGAAATTGTTGTCAGCCAGTTCCAACCAGTACCGCCCCCGAACCATGACGCGATGGTTGCAGGGAACAGAATAATACTGGAAGCGAAGATTGCCGGGATTACCCCCGCCATATTCACTTTCAGCGGTAAATGTGTGCTCTGAGCAGCATAGACACGACGACCTTGCTGGCGTTTTGCGTAGTTCACCACGATACGGCGTTGACCACGTTCAACAAAAACAACAAAGAACGTCACTGCGAATACTAATACTGCAACCAACAGCAACAGGAGGAAGTGCAGGTCGCCTTGACGCGCTTGCTCGATAGTATGGGCAATGGCTGGCGGAAGACCCGCCACGATGCCGGCAAAGATAATGATCGAGATACCGTTGCCGATACCGCGTTCAGTAATCTGTTCACCGAGCCACATCAGGAACATAGTTCCTGTAACCAGACTCACAACAGCGGTGAAGTAGAATGCAAAGCCTGGGTTCATAACCAGACCTTGCATACCAGGCATATTCGGTAAACCGGTAGCAATACCGATCGACTGGAATATCGCCAACACCAGAGTGCCGTAACGGGTGTACTGGCTGATCTTGCGACGTCCAGACTCCCCTTCTTTCTTCAGCTCTGCCAGGGCCGGATGAACGACCGTTAACAGCTGGATAATAATCGATGCCGAAATATACGGCATGATACCCAATGCAAAGATAGAAGCACGACTAAGAGCACCACCAGAGAACATGTTAAACATCTCAATGATGGTGCCACGCTGTTGCTCAAGCAGTTTGGCAAGTACAGCGGCATCAATACCAGGGATCGGAATAAAAGAGCCAATACGGAAAACAATCAACGCACCGATAACAAACAGCAGTCTGCGTTTCAGTTCGCCAATTCCACCCTTGGCACTTTGAAAATCTAATCCCGGTTGTTTAGCCATCTGCTACTTATTCCTCAATTTTACCGCCAGCAGCTTCGATAGCAGCACGAGCGCCTTTCGTCACACGCAGGCCACGAACAGTTACCGGACGAGCTACTTCACCAGCCAGGATCACTTTCGCGAACTCGATCTGGATGCCGATAATGTTAGCCGCTTTAAGCGTGTTCAGGTCAACTACGTCGCCTTCTACTTTAGCCAGATCGGACAGACGAATTTCTGCCGTGATCATTGCTTTGCGAGAAGTGAAACCGAATTTCGGCAGACGACGATACAGTGGCATCTGACCACCCTCGAAACCGCGACGTACGCCACCGCCAGAACGAGATTTCTGACCTTTGTGACCACGACCACCGGTTTTACCGAGGCCAGAACCGATACCACGACCCAGGCGTTTACCCGCCTTTTTGGAGCCTTCGGCCGGAGACAGAGTATTTAAACGCATCTCTTACTCCTCAACTTTAACCATGAAGGAAACCGCGTTGACCATACCGCGAACCGCAGGAGTATCCTCACGTTCAACAGTATGACCAATACGACGCAGACCCAGGCCAAGCAGCGTTGCCTTGTGTTTCGGCAGACGACCGATTGCACTGCGGGTTTGAGTGATTTTAATAGTCTTTGCCATGGTCAATTACCCCAGAATTTCTTCAACGGATTTACCACGCTTGGCAGCGACCATTTCCGGGGATTTCATATTTTCCAGACCATCAATAGTTGCACGAACCACGTTAATCGGGTTGGTGGAACCATATGCTTTAGCCAGAACGTTATGAACCCCAGCGACTTCCAGAACGGCGCGCATTGCACCACCGGCAATAATACCGGTACCTTCGGAAGCCGGCTGCATGAATACACGAGAACCCGTGTGAGTACCCTTAACCGGGTGCTGCAGGGTGCCGTGGTTCAGCGCGACGTTAATCATATTGCGACGGGCTTTTTCCATCGCTTTCTGGATCGCTGCCGGAACTTCGCGGGCTTTACCGTAACCAAAACCAACGCGACCGTTACCATCGCCAACAACAGTCAGAGCTGTGAAGGAGAAAATACGACCACCTTTAACGGTTTTAGATACGCGGTTTACCGCGATCAGCTTTTCCTGCAGTTCGCCAGCTTGTTTTTCGATGTGAGCCATCTTACACCTCTACCTTAGAACTGAAGGCCAGCTTCACGGGCAGCATCTGCCAGTGCCTGGACGCGACCATGATATTGGAACCCGGAACGGTCAAAGGAAACATCTTTGATGCCTTTTTCCAGAGCGCGTTCAGCTACAGCTTTACCCACAGCTGCGGCCGCGTCTTTGTTACCGGTGTACTTCAGTTGTTCAGAGATAGCTTTTTCTACAGTAGAAGCAGCTACCAGAACTTCAGAACCATTCGATGCGATTACCTGGGCGTAGATATGACGCGGGGTACGATGTACCACCAGGCGAGTCGCACCAAGCTCTTTGAGCTTGCGGCGTGCGCGGGTCGCACGACGGATACGAGCAGATTTCTTATCCATAGTGTTACCTTACTTCTTCTTAGCCTCTTTGGTACGCACGACTTCGTCGGCGTAACGAACACCCTTGCCTTTGTAAGGCTCAGGACGACGGTAGGCGCGCAGATCTGCTGCAACCTGGCCAATCACCTGCTTATCCGCGCCTTTCAGCACGATTTCAGTCTGTGACGGACATTCTGCAGTGATACCGGCCGGCAGTTGATGATCAACAGGATGAGAGAAACCCAGAGCCAGGTTTACTACATTCCCTTTGACCGCTGCGCGGTAACCTACACCAACCAGCTGCAGCTTCTTAGTGAAGCCTTCGGTAACACCGATAACCATTGAGTTCAGCAGGGCACGCGCGGTACCAGCCTGAGCCCAACCGTCTGCGTAACCATCACGCGGACCGAAAGTCAGAGCATTGTCTGCCTGGTTAACTACAACAGCATCGTTGAGAGTACGAGTCAGCTCGCCGTTTTTACCTTTGATCGTGATAACCTGACCGTTGATTTTTACGTCAACGCCGGCAGGAATAACGACCGGTGCTTTAGCAACACGAGACATTTTTTCCTCCGATTAGGCTACGTAGCAGATAATTTCGCCACCAAGACCAGCCTGGCGCGCTGCACGATCAGTCATAACACCTTTAGAGGTAGAAACAACCGCGATACCCATACCACCCATAACTTTCGGCAGCTCATCTTTTTTCTTATAGATGCGCAGACCTGGGCGGCTGATACGCTGAATGCTTTCTACCACAGCTTTACCCTGGAAGTATTTAAGAGTCACTTCCAGTTCCGGCTTGGTGTCGCCTTCAATTTTGAAATCTTCAATAAAACCTTCTTCCTTCAGCACGTTGGCAATTGCCACTTTCAGCCTGGAGGAAGGCATGGTGACCGCAGCTTTGTTCGCGGCCTGACCGTTACGGATACGGGTCAGCATATCCGCGATCGGATCTTGCATGCTCATCTGTCTTTACTCCCGTGATTCAATTGGTGACAATTACCAGCTAGCCTTTTTCAGACCCGGGATTTCACCGCGCATAGCGGATTCACGGACCTTAATACGGCTCAACCCGAACTTCCGCAGGAAACCGTGCGGACGACCAGTTTGGCGGCAGCGGTTACGCTGACGAGACGGGCTGGAATCACGCGGCAGACTCTGCAGCTTGAGAACAGCGTTCCAACGATCTTCGTCGGAAGCGTTCACATCAGAAATGATCGCTTTCAGTTCAGCGCGTTTCGCGAAGTATTTTTCAGCTAAAGCTACGCGTTTAACTTCGCGTGCTTTCATAGATTGCTTAGCCATGAAGTAACCCTACCTTACTTGCGGAACGGGAAGTCAAAGGCAGCCAGCAGAGCACGGCCTTCTTCGTCAGATTTCGCAGTAGTGGTAATGGTAATATCCAAACCACGCACGCGGTCGACTTTATCGTAGTCGATTTCTGGGAAGATGATCTGCTCACGGACACCCATGCTGTAGTTACCACGACCGTCGAAAGACTTAGCGGACAAGCCACGGAAGTCACGGATACGCGGTACAGCAATAGTGATCAGGCGCTCAAAGAACTCCCACATGCGTTCGCCACGCAGAGTCACTTTACAGCCGATCGGATAGCCCTGACGGATTTTGAAGCCCGCAACAGATTTGCGCGCTTTGGTGATCAACGGTTTTTGACCGGAGATTGCTGCCAGGTCAGCTGCTGCGTTATCCAGCAGTTTCTTGTCAGCGATCGCTTCACCAACACCCATATTCAGGGTGATCTTCTCGACCCGAGGGACTTGCATGACAGAATTGTAGTTAAACTCAGTCATGAGTTTCTTAACTACTTCGTCTTTGTAGTAATCATGCAGTTTCGCCATCGTACTACTCCAAATTACTTGATAGTTTCGCTGTTAGATTTAAAGAAACGGACTTTTTTGCCGTCTTCGAATCTAAAGCCTACACGGTCAGCCTTGCCGGTTGCCGCATTGAAGATTGCAACGTTAGAAACCTGAATTGCAGCTTCTTTCTCAACGATGCCACCCGGTTGGTTCAGGGCCGGAACCGGCTTCTGATGTTTCTTAACCAGGTTGATACCTTCAACAATGATCTTGCCGGAAGACAGAACATTTTTTACTTTACCGCGTTTACCTTTATCTTTACCGGTTAACACGATAACTTCGTCATCACGACGGATTTTCGCTGCCATGATTCGCTCCTTAGAGTACTTCTGGTGCCAGAGAGATAATTTTCATGAACTTCTCGTTACGAAGTTCACGAGTTACCGGCCCAAAAATACGCGTACCGATAGGCTGCTCGCTGTTATTGTTCAAAATAACGCATGCATTACCATCGAAGCGAATGACAGAACCGTCCGGGCGACGAACACCCTTCTTGGTGCGCACCACTACCGCCTTCAGCACATCACCTTTTTTGACCTTACCACGCGGAATTGCTTCTTTGATGGTGATCTTGATGATGTCGCCTACGCCTGCGTAGCGACGGTGCGAGCCACCCAGAACCTTGATACACATTACGCGACGTGCACCGGAGTTGTCGGCGACGTTCAGCATAGTCTGTTCTTGGATCATTTTAGTGCTCCGCTAATGTCAACTACTACTGAAGACCCTAAAATCAGGGTCGATAAAAAGCCCCATATCGGGGGCGCAGCATTATAACACCGCTTCCTTGATATGGGTAGAAAAAATAAACGGCCCATCGCTGAGCCGTTTATTCGTTTGAGAACGCGTACTCTATTACAGAATCGCTTTCTCTACAACGCGAACCAGCGTCCAGGACTTAGTCTTGGACAGCGGACGGCATTCGCGGATTTCAACCACGTCGCCGGTACCGCATTCATTGTTCTCGTCATGTACGTGCAGTTTAGTCGTACGTTTGATGAATTTACCGTAGATCGGGTGTTTCACGAAACGCTCGATAGCTACAACAATGGATTTCTCCATTTTGTCGCTAACAACACGACCTTGCAGAGTACGGATTTTATCGGTCATTACGCACCCGCCTTCTCAGTCAGTAAAGTCTTAACGCGTGCGACATCACGACGCACTTGCTTCAACAGGTGAGTCTGTTGCAGCTGGCCACTTGCAGCCTGCATACGCAGGTTGAACTGCTCGCGCAGCAGGTTAAGCAGCTCGGTGTTCAGCTCTTCAACGCTCTTTTCACGCAGCTCTTTTGCTTTCATTACATCACCGTCTTAGTTACAAAGGTGGTTTTAATCGGCAGTTTTGCTGCTGCCAGCTCGAAGGCTTCACGGGCCAGCTCTTCCGGAACACCGTCCATTTCGTACAGGACTTTACCCGGCTGAATCAAGGCAACCCAATACTCTACGTTACCTTTACCTTTACCCATACGAACTTCCAGCGGCTTCTCGGTGATCGGTTTGTCCGGGAATACACGGATCCAGATCTTACCCTGACGCTTAACAGCACGAGTCATAGCACGACGTGCTGCTTCGATCTGACGAGCGGTCAGACGACCACGGCCAACAGCTTTCAGACCGTAAGTGCCGAAGCTCACATCCGTGCCCTGCGCGAGACCACGGTTGCGGCCTTTGTGCACTTTACGGAATTTTGTACGCTTTGGTTGTAACATCAGCGACGCTCCTTATTTACGGCCTTTACGCTGCTGCTTTTTAGGTTGAGCAGCCGGTTTTTCCGGTTGTTCAACTGCAGCCATACCACCAAGGATCTCGCCTTTGAAGATCCACACTTTTACGCCGATTACACCGTAAGTGGTGTGCGCTTCGGAGGTGTTGTAGTCGATGTCAGCACGCAGAGTGTGCAGCGGAACGCGACCTTCACGGTACCATTCGGTACGTGCGATTTCCGCGCCGCCCAGACGGCCGCTAACTTCAACTTTGATACCTTTAGCGCCCAGACGCATTGCGTTCTGTACAGCACGCTTCATAGCACGACGGAACATAACACGACGTTCCAGCTGAGAAGTGATGCTGTCAGCAACCAGTTTTGCGTCCAGTTCAGGTTTACGAACTTCGGCGATATTGATCTGAGCAGGAACGCCAGCGATATCCGCTACGACCTTGCGCAGTTTTTCAACGTCTTCACCTTTTTTACCGATAACGATACCCGGGCGAGCGGTGTGAATGGTCACACGGATGCTCTTAGCCGGACGCTCGATAACGATACGAGATACAGACGCTTTAGCCAGTTCCTTAGTCAGGTACTGACGTACTTTAAAATCGCTGTCCAGGTTGTCAGCGAATTCTTTGGTGTTCGCAAACCAGGTTGAGTTCCATGGTTTTACAATACCCAGGCGAATACCATTAGGATGTACTTTCTGACCCATTGCTAGTCTCCAGAGTCTCAGCGATCGGACACAACCACAGTGATGTGGCTGGTGCGCTTCAGGATGCGATCTGCACGACCTTTTGCACGCGGCATAATGCGCTTCATGCTCGGGCCTTCGTCTACGAAAATTTTCGCAACTTTCAGATCGTCAATGTCAGCGCCATCGTTGTGTTCAGCGTTAGCAATGGCAGATTCCAGAACTTTCTTGACCAGTACAGCCGCTTTCTTATTGGTGTAGGTCAGAATATCCAGAGCCTGCGACACTTTCTTACCGCGAATCAGGTCAGCAACAAGGCGAACCTTCTGAGCAGAAGAACGAGCATGGCGATGTTGAGCTAAAGTTTCCATCTCTTCCTCCTACCTTATTTCTTCTTCGCTTTTTTATCAGCAGCGTGGCCGCGATAAGTACGAGTCGGTGCGAATTCACCCAGTTTGTGACCGACCATTTCGTCGGAAACAAATACCGGAACGTGCTGACGACCATTATGGACAGCGATGGTCAAACCGATCATGTTAGGAAAGATCGTTGAACGACGGGACCAAGTGCGCAGGGGCTTCTTGTCTCCGCTTTCCACCGCTTTCTCTACCTTCTTCAGCAAGTGCAGGTCAATAAAAGGACCTTTCTTGAGAGAACGTGGCATGGCTTATCCTCTAAAATTATTTGCTACGGCGACGTACGATGAATTTATCAGTACGCTTGTTGCTGCGGGTCTTCTTACCTTTGGTCTGAACGCCCCACGGAGTTACCGGGTGCTTACCAAAGTTACGACCTTCACCACCACCATGTGGGTGGTCGACTGGGTTCATCGCAGTACCGCGAACGGTAGGACGAACACCACGCCAGCGTGCAGCACCTGCTTTACCCAGAACGCGCAGCATATGCTCAGCATTGCCAACTTCGCCCAGAGTCGCGCGGCATTCTGCTTCGACTTTACGCATTTCACCAGAACGCAGACGCAGGGTGACGTAAGCACCATCACGAGCAACGATCTGAACGTAAGTACCAGCGGAACGAGCCAGCTGACCGCCTTTACCTGGTTTCATTTCTACGTTATGAACGGTAGAACCAACCGGGATATTGCGCATCGGCAGGGTGTTACCTGCTTTGATTGCAGCATCAACGCCAGACTGAATCTGGTCGCCAGCTTTCAGGCCTTTAGGGGCCAGGATGTAACGGCGTTCGCCATCTTTGTACAGAACCAGCGCGATGTTCGCGGAACGGTTCGGATCGTACTCAAGACGCTCAACAACTGCCGGGATACCATCTTTGTTGCGTTTGAAGTCAACAATACGGTAAGCCTGCTTGTGGCCACCACCGATATGACGAGTGGTGATACGGCCATTGTTGTTACGACCACCGGATTTGCTGTTTTTTTCCAGCAACGGAGCAAAAGGTTTGCCCTTGTGCAGCTCAGGGTTAACCACTTTAACAACGTGGCGACGACCCGGAGATGTCGGTTTACATTTAACAACTGCCATTGTATTACTCCTCCGACTTACTCAGCGCCGCCAACGAAGTCCAGATTCTGGCCTTCTTTCAGGGTGACGTAAGCTTTTTTCCAGTCGCTACGACGACCGATACGCTGTCCGTGACGTTTAACTTTCCCTTTAACTACCAGGGTGTTAACGACTTCGACTTCGACTTCAAACAGTTTCTGCACAGCAGCTTTGATTTCTGCTTTGGTCGCGTCTTTAGCAACTTTGAGAACGATGGTGTTTGTTTTTTCCATCGCAGTAGACGCTTTTTCAGAAACGTGCGGTGCGCGCAGCACCTTCAGCAGACGTTCTTCACGAATCATGCCAGCATCTCCTCAACTTGCTTAACAGCATCAGCAGTCATTACGACTTTGTCGAAGGCGATCAGGCTAACCGGGTCGATACCAGTCGCGTCGCGAACATCAACCTTGTGCAGGTTGCGCGCGGCCAGGAACAGGTTCTCGTCCAGCTCACCGGTGATGATCAGCACATCTTCCAGAGCCATGTCTTTCAGTTTCTGAGCCAGCAGCTTGGTTTTCGGTGCTTCAACAGAGAACTGCTCGACAACGATCAGACGATCCTGACGTACCAGTTCGGACAGAATGCTTTTCAGCGCGCCGCGGTACATCTTTTTGTTAACTTTTTGACTGTGGTCCTGCGGACGCGCAGCGAAGGTCACGCCACCAGAACGCCAGATCGGGCTCTTGATAGAACCAGAACGAGCACGGCCGGTGCCTTTCTGGCGCCACGGTTTTTTACCGGAACCAGTTACTTCAGCACGGGTCTTCTGAGCACGAGTACCCTGACGAGCACCAGCTGCGTAAGCAACGACAACCTGGTGTACCAGCGCTTCGTTGAAGTCACGACCGAAGGTAGTTTCGGAAACAGTCAGCGCGCTCTGCGCGTCTTTCAATACTAATTCCATTGCTATCTCCTCACGCCTTCACAGCTGGTTTAACGATCAGGTCGCTACCGGTTGCACCCGGGACAGCACCTTTAACCAGCAGCAGGTTGCGCTCAGCGTCAACACGTACTACGTCCAGGCTCTGAACGGTTACGCGCTCATTACCCAGCTGACCTGCCATTTTCTTGCCCTTGAACACTTTGCCCGGAGTCTGGTTCTGACCGATAGAACCCGGAACGCGGTGAGACAGGGAGTTACCGTGGGTAGCGTCCTGGGTACGGAAGTTCCAGCGCTTAACGGTACCTGCGAAACCTTTACCTTTTGAGGTGCCAGTTACGTCAACTTTTTTAACTTCAGCAAACAGCTCAACGCTAATGTCCTGACCTACGGTGAATTCTTCGCCGTCAGCAAGACGGAATTCCCACAGACCACGGCCAGCTTCAACGCCAGCTTTAGCGAAGTGACCCGCTTCCGGTTTGGTTACACGGTTAGCTTTTTTAGCACCGGTGGTAACCTGGATTGCGCGGTAGCCATCGTTAGCCAGGTCTTTAACCTGAGTAACGCGGTTTGCTTCAACTTCGATTACGGTTACTGGGATAGATACGCCATCTTCAGTGAAGATGCGGGTCATGCCCACTTTTTTACCGACTAAACCAATCATTGTTTCAACCTCTCAATCGCTCGATGACCTGATTAACCCAGGCTGATCTGCACGTCTACACCGGCAGCCAGGTCCAGACGCATCAGAGCATCAACGGTTTTCTCGGTTGGCTCAACGATGTCAACCAGACGCTTGTGAGTGCGGATTTCGTACTGATCACGCGCGTCTTTGTTAACGTGCGGGGAGATCAGAACGGTGAAGCGCTCTTTGCGGGTCGGCAGCGGGATCGGACCACGGACTTGCGCACCAGTGCGCTTAGCAGTCTCGACGATTTCCGCGGTTGATTGATCGATCAGACGATGATCAAACGCTTTAAGGCGGATACGGATTCTTTGGTTCTGCATGAGACCAGAGCTCCAATTATTTATAGACGAAAATAATTACTCCTCACACCCATTACGATTGATGGGGGAGTGTAATCGTTCTTACGTAGCCCCCCGATTGGGAGCATTGTAACGGCCAAACAGCACCGTTGTGGTTCAGATTGAACCCGCCGTCATTTACGACAAGCCCGCGCATTATACGTAAATCTGAGCCAGACGCAAGTACAGTTTAGAAATTAAGCAGTACTGTGCGCATGCTCGCAGGGTGAACGTAACAGCAACAATGCCGGTATCATTTCTCACGAGCAGCTACGCAACATCAGAAGGAGTTAATTGGCTTTCACACCGCAATTTCACATTCTGCATATCATCCGTTACCGGCTTATCTGGCAGGACGCCATGTTTTTTCTCGCTGTATATCTGTTACTCAATCTAATGCTTGTCTGGCACGACATTCATACCGGGTTGCTGCCAGACCGTTTAACCTGCCCTCTTCTCTGGGCGGGGCTAATTTGGCACTGCTTCGCAAATGCTGAATTATTGAAGCAAGCAGTTATCGGCGCGACGGCAGGTTACATAGGGTTTGCTGTTATTTATTGGGGCTACAAAAAGTTGCGCGGTAAGGAAGGGCTTGGCTACGGCGATGTAAAATATCTTTCGGCACTCGGGGCCTGGCATGGCTGGCAGAATTTACCTGGCTTGGTTTTTATAGCCGCCTTATTGGCCTGCGGTGTGGTAAGTATCAACGCACTCCGATTGCGAAGTTTACAGGCATTAAAAAACCCACTGCCTTTCGGGCCATTTCTGGCGGCAGCGGGTTTACTGACGGGATACCATTCTGTGATACCAACTATTCTTCCACTTTGATTTGCGACTGGAGATAGTTCTGAATACCAATTTTGCTTATCAGATCCAGTTCTGTTTCCAGCCAATCAATATGATGTTCTTCTTCGGCAAGTATCTTGATCATCATGTCGCGGCTAACATAGTCATGGACGCTATCTGCATAAGCGATGGCTTCGCGCAAATCCTTCGCGCCTTCCAGCTCCAGTCGGAGATCCGATTGCAGCATCTCTTCAACGTCTTCTCCAATCCCCAGTTTGCCCAAGTCCTGCAAATTAGGGATACCTTCAAGAAACAAAATACGCTCGATGTAGAGATCGGCGTGTTTCATTTCATCAATAGATTCATGGTATTCGACATCATTGAGGCGCGTCAGCCCCCAGTTTTTGAACATTCTCGCATGGAGAAAGTATTGGTTTATTGCGACAAGCTCATTTCCCAATAATTTATTGAGATAATTTATGATTTTAACATCACCTTTCATTATGTAGTCCCTCCGCTTCCACTCATTGAAGCGTAGATGGGGCTACAAGGATGTCAAAAAAAAGATAAAAACTCAGGCAATCTCTTTGTATTCCGGCATCCGGGTAAGTTCGTCTTGCATGATCTCTCTTGCTGCGCGAACACATTTACCACACTGATTTCCAACCGGAACAAATTTGCGGAGTTGCTGAAATGATTGAGGATGAAACTGGCGCACTGCCTGGCGAATTTTTTTATCACTCACACCATTACACAAACAAACGTACATGATCACTCCCGTTCAATTTCTGCGCAAAGTGTAAATGAGAATAGTTGCGATTACAATAGTCCAACTGTAAAGCTGCTCGCCCGGTGCGTAGCTTCATTTCGAATAAATATTTCGACCGTAAATAGCGGACAGCAAAAAGGGCGCCGATGCGCCCTTTTTTCAATTCAAAGCTAATTAATTAGCCCAGAACTTTTGCTACAACGCCCGCGCCAACGGTACGGCCGCCTTCACGGATTGCGAAACGCAGACCATCGTCCATCGCAATCGGGTGAATCAGGGTAACAACCATTTTGATGTTGTCGCCCGGCATTACCATCTCAACACCTTCCGGCAGTTCGATGGTGCCAGTCACGTCGGTTGTACGGAAGTAGAACTGCGGACGGTAGCCTTTGAAGAACGGAGTGTGACGGCCGCCTTCATCTTTGGACAGAATGTACACTTCAGATTCGAATTTGGTGTGCGGCTTGATGGAACCCGGCTTAGCCAGTACCTGACCACGTTCGATTTCTTCACGTTTGATACCACGCAGCAGAACACCTACGTTCTCACCAGCACGGCCTTCGTCCAGCAGTTTGCGGAACATTTCAACGCCGGTACAGGTGGATTTCGCGGTGTCTTTGATACCAACGATTTCAACTTCTTCACCCACTTTGATGATACCGCGCTCTACACGACCGGTAACAACGGTACCACGACCGGAGATGGAGAATACGTCTTCGATCGGCAGCAGGAACGGCTTGTCAATCGCACGCTCTGGTTCCGGAATGTAGGAATCCAGGTAGCCAGCCAGTTCAACGATTTTATCTTCCCACTCAGCTTCGCCTTCCAGCGCTTTCAGAGCAGAACCACGAACGATCGGGGTGTCGTCGCCCGGGAAATCGTACTGAGACAGCAGTTCACGAACTTCCATCTCTACCAGTTCCAGCAGCTCTTCGTCATCAACCATGTCACATTTGTTCAGGAACACGATGATGTACGGAACGCCTACCTGACGACCCAGCAGGATGTGCTCACGGGTCTGCGGCATCGGGCCGTCAGTCGCAGCAACAACCAGGATCGCGCCGTCCATCTGCGCAGCACCGGTGATCATGTTTTTAACATAGTCGGCGTGGCCCGGGCAGTCTACGTGTGCGTAGTGGCGAGTCGGGGTGTCATATTCAACGTGAGACGTGTTGATGGTGATACCACGAGCTTTTTCTTCCGGCGCGTTATCGATCTGGTCGAATGCACGAGCATTACCACCGAATTTTTTAGCCAGAACGGTAGTGATTGCAGCGGTCAGAGTAGTTTTACCATGGTCAACGTGGCCGATAGTACCGACGTTGACGTGCGGTTTTGTACGTTCAAATTTTTCTTTAGACACGGCTTTATTCCTTACTATAGTGCTCTCCCTCTTTGGAGAGAGCACGGGACTTTGGTTTTAACCCTGCGGCTTATTTACCACGGGCTTCAATTACGGCCTGAGCAACGTTGTTCGGCGCATCATCATACTTCAGGAACTCCATAGTATAAGACGCACGACCTTTGGTCAGAGAACGCAGCTGAGTTGCATATCCGAACATTTCAGACAGCGGAACTTCAGCGTGGATCTTAACGCCAGTAACTTCAGATTCCTGACCGCGCAGCATACCGCGACGACGGCTAAGGTCACCGATTACGTCACCGGTGTTCTCTTCCGGAGTCTCTACTTCAACCTTCATGATCGGCTCAAGCAGAACTGGTTTCGCTTTCTTAAAGCCATCTTTAAAGGCAATAGACGCAGCCAGTTTAAACGCCAGTTCAGAGGAGTCAACGTCGTGGTAAGAACCGAAGTGCAGACGCACACCGAGATCAACTACCGGATAACCCGCCAGCGGGCCAGATTTCAGCTGTTCCTGGATACCTTTATCAACGGCCGGGATGTATTCGCCAGGAATTACACCACCTTTGATGTCGTTGATGAACTCGTAACCTTTCGGGTTAGAGCCCGGCTCCAGCGGGTACATGTCGATAACAACATGACCATACTGACCGCGACCACCAGACTGCTTAGCGTGTTTACCTTCGATATCGGTAACTTTCGCACGAATCGCTTCGCGGTAAGCAACCTGAGGTTTACCGACGTTCGCTTCAACGTTGAATTCACGTTTCATACGGTCAACGATGATGTCGAGGTGCAGCTCACCCATACCGGCGATAATGGTCTGGTTAGATTCTTCATCAGTCCATACGCGGAATGACGGGTCTTCTTTCGCCAGACGGCCCAGAGCCAGACCCATTTTTTCCTGGTCAGCTTTGGTTTTCGGTTCTACCGCGATGGAGATTACCGGTTCCGGGAATTCCATACGTTCCAGAATGATCGGGTGATCCGGGTCACACAGGGTGTCACCAGTGGTCACGTCTTTCAGACCGATAGCAGCAGCGATGTCGCCAGCGCGAACTTCTTTGATCTCTTCACGTTTGTTAGCGTGCATCTGAACGATACGACCGAAACGCTCACGTGCAGATTTCACGGAGTTCAGGATGGTATCACCAGAGTTAACCACACCGGAGTACACACGGAAGAAGGTCAGGTTACCAACAAACGGGTCGGTAGCGATTTTGAACGCCAGCGCAGAGAACGGCTCTTCATCACTTGCGTGACGCTCAGCCGGAGTATCTTTACCATCGTCCAGGATACCGTTGATCGCAGGTACGTCAGTCGGGGACGGCAGGTAGTCAACTACCGCATCCAGCATCGCCTGAACACCTTTGTTCTTAAACGCAGAACCACAAGTTACCAGGATGATTTCGTTGTTCAGAACACGCTGACGCAGAGCTTTTTTGATCTCTTCTTCAGTCAGTTCTTCACCACCCAGGTATTTCTCCATCAGCTCTTCAGAAGCTTCAGCAGCGGATTCGATCAGATTCTGGTGCCATTCGTCAGCCAGATCCTGCATCTCAGCCGGGATATCTTCGTATTCGAAGGTAACGCCCTGGTCTGCATCGTTCCAGTTGATGGCTTTCATTTTCACCAGGTCAACAACACCGGTGAAACCTTCTTCAGCACCAATTGCCAGCTGCAGCGGAACCGGGTTCGCGCCCAGACGGGTTTTGATCTGACCAACAACTTTCAGGAAGTTAGCGCCCATGCGGTCCATTTTGTTAACGAACGCGATGCGCGGAACTTTATATTTGTTTGCCTGACGCCATACGGTTTCAGACTGCGGCTGAACACCACCAACGGCGCAGTAAACCATTACCGCACCGTCAAGAACACGCATGGAACGTTCTACTTCGATGGTGAAGTCAACGTGCCCCGGGGTGTCGATGATGTTTACGCGATGCGGTTCATACTGCTTCGCCATACCAGACCAGAATGCAGTAGTCGCTGCGGAGGTAATGGTAATACCACGCTCCTGCTCCTGCTCCATCCAGTCCATGGTTGCGGCGCCGTCATGAACTTCACCGATTTTGTGGTTTACACCGGTGTAGAACAGAATACGTTCGGTAGTCGTGGTTTTACCGGCGTCGATGTGCGCACTGATACCAATGTTACGGTAGCGTGCGATGGGTGTTGTACGAGCCATTTGATTCCTCGTTTGTCTCTTTAGGCGTTCAGATTTAAGTTGCCAAACGGCGGGCCACTTGCTTGAAGCGCCCGCCATATGACTAAAACTCCGAAGGGATTACCAACGGTAGTGTGCGAACGCCTTGTTGGCTTCGGCCATACGGTGAACGTCTTCACGTTTCTTAACTGCGGTACCTTTGTTGTCCGCAGCATCGGAAAGTTCGTTCGCCAGGCGCAGAGCCATGGATTTATCACCGCGTTTACGAGCAGCTTCAACGATCCAACGCATTGCCAGAGCATTGCGACGAACCGGACGAACTTCAACCGGAACCTGATAAGTAGAACCACCAACGCGGCGAGACTTAACTTCTACAGTCGGGCGCACGTTTTCGAGAGCTACTTCGAAAGCTTCCAGTTCATTTTTACCAGAACGCTGAGCCAGGGTCTCAAGCGCGCTGTATACGATTGCTTCTGCAGTAGATTTTTTACCGTCTACCATCAGGATATTGACAAATTTAGCCAGCAGTTCTGATCCGAACTTCGGATCCGGCAGAATTTTACGCTGACCAATAACACGACGACGTGGCATGGAAATACTCCGTTGTTAATTCAGGATTGTCCAAAACTCTAAGAGTTTAGTTTGACATTAAAGTTAAAACAGTTTGGCCTTACTTAACGGAGAACCATTAAGCCTTAGGACGTTTCACGCCGTATTTGGAGCGAGATTGCTTACGGTCTTTAACACCGGAGCAGTCGAGCGCGCCACGTACAGTGTGGTAACGAACACCCGGGAGGTCTTTTACACGACCGCCACGGATCAGGATCACGGAGTGCTCCTGCAGGTTGTGACCTTCACCACCAATGTAGGAAGTCACTTCAAAACCGTTGGTCAAACGAACACGGCATACTTTACGCAGTGCGGAGTTCGGTTTTTTCGGGGTGGTAGTATATACGCGAGTACATACGCCACGTTTTTGCGGGCATGCTTCCAGCGCAGGCACGTTGCTTTTTGCAACTTTGCGAGCGCGTGGTTTGCGTACCAGCTGGTTAACTGTTGCCATTAAATAGCTCCTGGTTTTAGCTTTTGCTTCGTAAACACGTAATAAAACGGCCTCATATAATATGAGGACGCAGAATTTTATGGCTGTGCTTAAAAGGTGTCAAGAAATATACAGCGATCACACATTACCAATGCATCTGAACAGCGTTTTTCACCGTCAGACTAACGAAATCAGTATAGTCAACCCTGACGACACTGCTTGAAATTTGACCACCCAGACCACGGGCATCGATATCTTCTTTAAGCGCGTGCACAGTTATGGGGGCGTTTAGCAATAACTCAACATAGCGCCCGTTTTGCAAGGCTGCCGTTACGCCATCTGAAAGCAGCAGAAGATCGTCGCCGGGGCGCAGCAAACGGAGCATCGACGCCATATCACACTGCCAGGGAGAGCGGGACAAAGTATGCAGCATAAATGCCTCAAAAGGTCAGAACGACAGTGTAACTATCAAGCTTTTCGCGCAGCGCGTCCGGCTCAAGGCGCTGAGCCGGCAACACGAAGGTTGTCTCCTCGCCTAACCCACGCTCACGTAGCGAATCTGCACACAGCCAGCACTGTTCGATGTCATAAAGCGGCAGAACTTTAAACGTCGCGATGTAATCGCGCGCTAAAACCGCATCCGGCTGCTGATTGGCCAGTAACTGGAATACACCATCACCAATAAAAAACACGCCGATATCATCGGTAAACGCTGAAGTCGCCAGCAACGCATCCAGCCCTTCGCGACCGGAAGCGGAACCATGTGGCGCAGAAGTAAATACAAAGGCGATACGTTGCATCAGAATTGCACCACCCGATCGCAAGAGAGCGCGGCTTCTGCCAGCGAGCCAAGGCCGGTCAGTGAAAAACCGGCTTGCAGGTTTGCACCAGGCAGCGCCAGCCGTTGTGCTTCGGCATCATCAACAACGCCGCGACGCAGCGCGGCGGCAACACAGATATGCAACTCGACCTGGTGTTCCTCATGCAGGCGCTGCCAGGCGCGAACCAGGTCAAATTCATCACTGGCAGGCGCAGTGAGCGCGTTCGCGTTGCTCACTCCTTCGCGATAAAAAAAGACGCTGGCTAACGTATGCCCGGCATCCAGTAGCGCCTGCGCAAACTGGTACGCGCTGCTGGCCTGTTGGGTTCCATACGCCGGGCCGGTGACCATCAGGGCAAAACGCATTAACGATCCTGTACGGAAAAATCACCGCTTTTGAACTGGCGGATATAGAGATAAACGGTGTGTTTTGAAATATTGAGGCGATCGGCGACCTGGTTGATCGCGTCTTTGATATCAAAGATACCTTTCTCGTAGAGGTTCAGTACGATCTGGCGATTCTTGGCATTGTTAGAAACGTTACGATCTGCGTTGACCTCTTCAATGGTGAACTCCAGCGTTTGCATGACCAGATCTTCCACTGAGGAAGCAAAGTTCACCGAAGAGCCAACATCAGGCGTTTCCGGCGGCACAAAGGTGCTCATGATCTGTGAGAACGGCACATCAAGGTTCATGTTGATGCACAGCAGACCAATCACGCGGTGATCGCGGTTACGGATAGCAATAGTGACGGACTTCATCAGCACACCGCTTTTCGCGCGGGTAAAGTAGCACTTCGATACGCTGCTGTCGGCGCCGGTCATATCATGCAGCATGCGCAGGGCGAGATCGGTGATGGGCGAGCCAATTTTACGCCCTGTGTGTTCGCCATTGGCAATACGGATTGCGGAACATTTCAAATCTTGCAGGGAGTGCAAAACGATTTCACAGTGGCTGCCAATGAGCATCGCTAACCCGTCCACCACCGCTTCATAGGATTTGAGGATATCGAAGTCGGTCTGATCGAAAGGACGTTGATCCAGCAAATCAAGTTCACTGGTTTCGTTGGTTAATAGCGACCTGGACATGAAAAAAAACACTCCTTTTCAGGAGCCTGTCGTTATGTTTTCAGGGCAGGCTCAGTATTTATATGGGGATATAAATTAATACATCGTAGGTTAAGCTTTCCAGAATTATATCCCTGCTGCAAAAAAAAACGCCGCCCGAAGGCGGCGCTATTGCAAATTTTATTTCTTACTGGTGTCTGCGGCTTTCGCGTCAGCAGCTTTATCGCCCGCTGCCGGTGCAGCTTCTGGTGCGGCGGCATCTGCTTTCGGTGCGGCTTTGATATCCAGCAACTCGACATCAAATACCAGCGTGGAGTTAGCCGGAATGCCCGGAACGCCCGTTTTCCCGTAAGCCAGTGCCGGCGGGATAACCAGTTTGATCTTGCCGCCTTTCTTAATGTTTTTCAGGCCTTCGGTCCAGCCTGGGATAACACCGTCAAGACGGAAAGAGAGCGGCTCACCACGGGTGTAAGAGTTATCGAACTCTTTACCGTCGATCAGCGTGCCTTTGTAGTTCACAACAACCGTGTCGCTGTCTTTCGGCGCGTCACCGGTACCTTCTTTCTCTACTTTGTACAGCAGACCGGTATCGGATGTTTTCACACCTTTCTCTTTAGCGAAGGTGTCACGGAAGGCTTTGCCTTTTGCTTCGTTGTCAGCGGCGTCTTTTTCCATGCGATCCTGCGCGGCAGTTTTCACACGGGTCTCAAACGCTTGCAGGGTTTGTTCGATCTCCTGGTCACTCAGTTTGCTCTTATCGGCAAACGCGTCCTGAACACCAGCGATCAGCTGAGCTTTATCCAGTTTGATGCCCAGTTTTTCCTGCTCTTTCAGCGAGTTTTCCATGTAGCGGCCCAGCGAAGCGCCCAGCGCATAGGCGGATTTCTGGTCGTCATTTTTAAATGCCGCTTTGCTGTCAGCTGCTGCAGCCGGTTCTTTCTTTGCAGCAGCATCGGCAGCGAAAGAGATCGGTGCGTGAAGGGCGACGGCCATCGTGGTCGCCAGCAGCGTGACTTTAAACAGTGATTTCATCCATTTCTCCAGGGGCCGGGGCATCTCGCCCCAGGGTTAAACAAAAAGTAAGAGACGTACTATAAAGCGTTGCGGTGGAAATCAACATAAGGACACCACCTGAATTCACCTGTTTTCTGACTATTTTTGTTTAAATAAGTTTCTGCTTTTCTTTGCCAGAGCTGTACCTGGCAGCAAAGTTCAGTAAAATTCGCCCGTTTAATGAAAATCGGGCCGGACGCAATCCAGAGGTGATGTATGCAAGAGTTAACAACAGAAGCGCGACTGGCGGAACTGGAAAGCCGGTTGGCTTTTCAGGAGATGACCATCGAGGAATTAAACCAGACGGTTGTTGCCCATGAGCTGGAAATGGCGAAGCTGCGCGAACATCTGCGGTTAATGGCGGAAAAGCTCAAAGCCAGCCAGCCTTCGCACATGGCATCCCCTTCAGAAGAGACGCCGCCGCCCCATTATTAAGGCGTAAAAAAAGCGGGTTTCCCCGCTTATCAATGACGCTATGAATTTCGTGTTGCAGGCAGGCGGCAAACTTGAAAATCCCCGGGAGCACAGAAAACGATGCGACCGGGGTTTGAAAGCGAAGCCAACGCCCCTGCGGCGCGAAAAACGACGCGTCTTAGTGGCAGCCGCAGCCACCGTTACCGCCGCAACCACCTTTCCCGTGGTCATGGCCGTGATCGTGACCGTGGCCGCCGCAGCAACCGTCATGATCGTGGTCGTGGTCATGATCGTGACCATGCGGACCGTGAACGTGCCCGTGAGCCAGCTCTTCTTCGGTTGCTTCGCGGATAGCGACAACTTCAACGTTGAACTTCAGGTTCTGGCCAGCCAGCATGTGGTTACCGTCAACAACAACGTGGTCGTCTTCCACTTCGGTGATTTCTACCGGTACCGGGCCCTGGTCGGTTTCTGCCAGGAAGCGCATGCCAACCTGCAGCTCGTCAACGCCCATAAAGACGTCTTTCGGTACGCGCTGCACCAGGTTTTCGTCGTACTGACCGTAAGCGTCGTTCGCGCCAACAGCCACATCGAATTTATCGCCGACTTCGTGACCGTCCAGCGCGTTTTCCAGACCAGAGATCAGGGAACCGTGACCGTGCAGATAGTCCAGCGGCGCACTCACCGGAGACTCATCAACCAATACACCGTCTTCTGTACGTACCTGATAGGCCAGGCTGACCACCAGGTCTTTTGCTACTTTCATGATATCTCCTGAGCGTGGGAAAATTACTGGCGCAGATTGTAGCGGAATTCTGCACCCGTGTACCCTTTAGCTTAAAAAAAGCTGCCCGATCTCGCTAGTCCGGATGAAAAATGCCAATCACTTGCTCATCTTTGCGAACATGCTCGCGGGCTTCTTTATCCGCTTCACGCATCTGGTGCCCACACTTAACGCACTCAACAATATCGACATTATTCTCACGCCACATTGCCATTGAGTCCTTCGCCTGGCAGGCCGGGCAAACCGCCCCGGCGATAAAACGTTTTCGTACAGCCATTCGATTCCCCTTATTCAAACTCGTCCCAACCATCCAGCTGGCGACGCTCTTGCTGCATTTCACGCTGGAAAATCTCCTCCAGCTCGCGCCGCGCTTCGCGGACACGGGAAATTTGCATCGTATCGGTATGTACCGGCATCAGCTCGCGCAGCATACGCATATCCAAACGTTTAAAGTGCAGTTGCGCACGCTGAGCCTGATGTGGATGCATCCCCAGCGAAATAAGCGTCTTGCGCCCTAACTCCAGCGCACTGGAGAAGGTCTCGCGGGAAAACTGCGTCACACCGGCCTGCAGGAGTTCATGCGCTTCCACACGTCCGCGCGCGCGCGCCAGGATTGCCAGGTTCGGAAAATGCTGCTGGCAAATCTCCACCAGCTTCATCGTATCCAGCGGGTCATTACAGGTGATGACGATAGATTGCGCCGCTTCCGCGCCCGCCGAGCGCAGCAACTCCACTTGAGTTGCATCCCCGTAATAGACCTTATACCCATATTTACGCATCAAATTAACGGCGCTGATATCGCGCTCCAGCACGGTAATGCGCATCTTATTCGCCATTAACAAGCGGCCAATCACCTGACCAAAACGCCCAAACCCCACCACAATTACCTGCGGTTTGTCGTCTTCTACCCATGGGGTTTCATCTTCATCTTCCGGGGTGTTAAAACGCCGGGAGAGCAGTTTATCCACGCCGCGCATCAGCAGCGGTGTGGTCATCATCGACAGCGTGACGGTGACCAGCAGCAGCGCCATTTGATCATTCTGGAACAAGCGCTGAGAAGACGCCGAGGAGAACAAGACAAACGCGAATTCACCGCCCTGGCTTAACACACCAGCGAACTGCATACGCTCCGAACTGCGCAAACCGTATATTCGCGCCAGCCCGTACAGCACCAGTGATTTCACCGCCACCAGTACCGCAACGCTCAGTACCACCCATAACAGATGGGTATAGAGCACCCCAAGGTTCAGCGCCATGCCAACGGAAATAAAAAACAGCCCCAGCAACAGCCCCTTAAAAGGCTCGATGGCGATCTCCAGCTCGTGGCGATATTCACTTTCAGCCAGCAACACACCGGCGATAAAGGTTCCCAGCGCCATCGATAACCCCAGCGCATCCATAAACAGCGCCGAGCCAAGCACCAACAGTAAGGTCGCGGCGGTAAACACTTCACGCACGCCGGAACCGGCAATAAAGCGGAACACAGGCCGCAGCAAATAACGCCCGCCAATCAACATGCCCGCGAACGCCAGCACTTTCATGCCGACTTTCATCCAGTCGAGATGCTCATCACCATTGCCCGCCAGCAACGGCACCAGCGCCAGCGCCGGGATCACCGCTAAATCCTGAAACAGCAGCACCGAAAATCCCAGTTGGCCGGATTCGCTGCGGTTCATGCCTTTATCGCGCATCAGTTGCAGCGCCATCGCGGTGGAAGACATCGCCAGGCCGATACCGCCAATCACCGCCGCCTGCCAGGAAAATTGCGTCAGCATCAGCAGCCCGGCGAGGATCGCCGCGCTCAGCAGCACCTGCGCCGCGCCGACGCCAAAGATGGAGCGCCGAAGCTCCCAAAGTTTTCGCGGGTTCAGCTCCAGCCCGATGATAAACATCAGAAACACCACGCCCAGCTCGGAGAAATGGAGGATTTCATCAACATCGCTGATAAACCCCAGCCCCCACGGGCCAATCGCGATACCCGCAAGCAAATAGCCGAGCACCGCGCCAATCCCTAAACGCGCGGCAAGCGGAACAGCGACCACCGCCGCAAAAAGAAATAACACACCGGCCAGTAAAAGCGCGGAACCTTCCATTAACGGCCTCCCACAGGCAACGGTGACGCCAGCCAGTCACCATACGCTTTGGCGTGACTCGCCAACTCCTGCGGCTGTTGCCGGCGCGCCCAGTACACAATAATCGGGCTTAACCAGTGCATGCGGCACATGGCGGCAGTCAGCTCAAACGGGCGCAAAATATCATTCATGGAGTAGCGGTTAAGCCCATCGTGGCGATACGCGGCCTCCGGTTCCCCGGTGGTGACCACGCTACGCCAATACTTTCCCGCGAGTTGGTTCCCGCCAATGCCGCTGGCAAAGCCACGGCTTAACACACGATCAAGCCACTCTTTGAGCAGCGCCGGGCAACTGTAGGTATATAACGGATGTTGAAACACAATGACGTCATGCTCACGCAGCAACGCCTGTTCATAAGGAATATCGATAAAAAAGTCAGGGTAACGGGCATAAAGATCGTGCACCGTGACATTTTGCAGCTGCGTTGCCGGCTTAAGCAAAACCCGGTTAGCCACCGAGTCCTGTGATTCCGGATGGGCATACAGCAGCAACACTTTCGCTGTCTGCGACATCATTCCCCTCCCGGGTGTCAAACTCTGGCGAGCGGCCTGTGGGCGCTGCCAGAATGATTTTGTCTATCATCTTCATTTTGGGCTACCATTGCGGCCCCGGTGCGTCTTTTGGCCGCACTCTTACATTATCATAATGACAAATTAACATAGTCTGAACATACGGCGCCTTATGATTGTTTTCTCCTCGTTACAAATTCGTCGCGGCGTGCGTGTCCTGCTGGATAACGCCACAGCCACCATTAACCCGGGCCAGAAAGTAGGCCTGGTGGGTAAAAACGGCTGCGGCAAATCAACGCTGCTGTCGCTATTGAAAAACGAGATCGGTGCCGACGGCGGCAGCTTCACGTTTCCCGGCACCTGGCAACTGGCATGGGTGAACCAGGAAACGCCGGCGCTGAATGAAGCGGCTATAGACTATGTGATCGATGGCGATCGCGAATACCGTCAGCTTGAAGCCGAACTGAACGCCGCCAACGAACGTAACGATGGTCACGCCATCGCCACCGTGCACGGAAAGCTCGACGCCATCGACGCGTGGACCATTCGCGCGCGCGCGTCCAGCCTGCTGCACGGTCTGGGTTTCAGCAACGAGCAGCTGGAGCGCCCGGTAAGCGACTTCTCCGGTGGCTGGCGTATGCGTTTAAACCTCGCGCAGGCGCTGATTTGCCGCTCCGACTTACTGCTGCTTGATGAACCGACCAACCACCTCGATCTCGATGCGGTGATCTGGCTGGAAAAATGGCTGAAAAGCTACCAGGGAACGCTGATCCTGATTTCCCACGACCGTGATTTTCTCGATCCGGTGGTGGACAAAATTCTGCATATTGAGCAGCAAAACCTGTTCGAATATACCGGCAACTACAGCTCGTTTGAGCGCCAGCGCGCCACGCGCCTTGCGCAGCAGCAGGCCACTTATGAAAGCCAGCAGCAGCGCGTTGCCCATCTGCAAAGTTTTATCGACCGCTTCAAAGCGAAAGCCAGCAAGGCGAAACAGGCGCAAAGCCGTATCAAAATGCTTGAGCGTATGGAGCTGATTGCCCCGGCGCATGTTGATAACCCGTTCCACTTCAGTTTCCGCCCGCCGGAAAGTCTGCCTAACCCGCTATTAAAGATGGAAAAAGTGAGCGCCGGTTACGGCGATCGCACCATCCTGAACGCCATTAAGCTCAACCTGGTGCCGGGTTCGCGCATTGGCCTGCTGGGGCGTAACGGCGCAGGTAAATCCACGCTTATCAAACTGCTGGCAGGTGAGCTGGCGGCGCAGAGCGGTGAAATCGGGCTGGCGAAAGGCATTAAGCTCGGTTACTTCGCCCAGCATCAACTGGAATTTTTACGCGCTGACGAATCGCCGTTGCAGCACCTGGCGCGCCTCGCACCGCAGGAGCTGGAGCAGAAACTGCGCGATTACCTGGGCGGCTTTGGTTTCCAGGGCGATAAAGTGACGGAAATAACCGAACGCTTCTCCGGCGGGGAAAAAGCGCGTCTGGTGCTGGCATTGATCGTCTGGCAGCGTCCCAACCTGCTGCTGCTCGATGAACCGACCAACCACCTCGATCTCGATATGCGCCAGGCGCTGACCGAAGCGCTGATTGAGTTTGAAGGCGCGTTAGTGGTCGTGTCGCATGACCGCCACCTGATTCGCTCCACCACGGACGATCTCTACCTGGTGCACGACGGCAAAGTAGAGCCGTTCGAAGGCGATCTGGAAGATTACCAGCAGTGGCTGAGCGACGTGCAAAAACAGGAGAGCCAGCCTGCGGATACGGTAAAAGAGAGCGCCAACAGCGCTCAGGCGCGCAAAGATCAGAAGCGCCGGGAAGCCGAGCTACGCACGCAAACTCAGCCGCTGCGCAAAGAGATTGCCCGGCTGGAAAAAGAGATGGAAAAACTCAACGCCCAGCTTGCCCAGGTCGAAGAGAAACTCGGTGACAGCGGGCTTTACGATCAAAGCCGTAAAGCAGAGCTCACCACCTGTCTGCAACAGCAGGCGGCGGCAAAATCGGGCCTCGAAGCGTGCGAGATGGCCTGGCTGGAAGCGCACGAGCAACTGGAAGCCATGTTGCAAGGGGAGTAACACGCAACAACGGCGGCGGGAGAGCTTATGAATCTGGATATCACCAACGACATTACGTTTCGCAAGCTGGGCATCTTCATGGCCTTTATGGAAAAAGGCAATATTGCGCGCGCCGCCGAAGCGCTCAATCTCAGCGGCGTGAGCGTACACCGTGCGCTGCACACGCTGGAAGAAAATGTCCGTTGCCCGCTGTTTGCCCACAAAGGCCGTAACCTCATCCCGCTGCCTGCCGCGTGGACGCTGCTCGAGTATTGCCAGGAAGTTACTCAATTAATGGAGCGCGGGCTGGATGAAGCGCGTAAAACCGCTGGCGTTGGCCAGGGGCGGTTGCGCGTTGGCACGCTCTACTCCCTGACGCTGGAAACCGTACCGCGACTGATAATGGGAATGAAATTGCGGCGCCCGGATCTGGAGATGGATCTGACGATGGGCTCAAACGAAGCGCTGTTGCAGATGCTTGAGGAAGGCAGGCTCGACGCGATTTTGATCTCCATTTCCGAAAGCGAAATCGATCGCAACAACCTCGAAGTTCTGCCGCTGTTTCATGACGACATCTTCCTTGCCGCACCGGCGAGCGCCACGCTTGAAACCGATACGCTGGCCGATCTGCGCGACTACCGCACGCAAAAATTTGTCTCGCTGGCCGAAGGCTTCGCCACTTATGCCGGTTTTCAGGAAGCGTTTCATATTGCCGGTTTTGAGCCGGAAATTGTCACCCGCGTCAATGACATCTTCTCGATGCTGAGTCTGGTGCAGGCGGGCGTCGGCTTTACGTTAATGCCGGGAAGAATGAAGAAAGTCTACGAAGGATCAGTGCAGATGTTGCGCCTCGCCGAGCCGTATCAAATGCAGCAGTTGATCGCCATTGTCTTTTCCCGCAACCGCGAGCGCGATCCCAACTTGCTGGCGCTGGCGGCGGAAGGCCGCATGTACGCCCGCAGCCTGCAAGAAAACATTACGCCTGCATCCTGAGGCGATTCGCCAGATGTACCGCCACATCCACACCGCTGCGCTCCAGCGAAATGCTTTCGCCGTTCCACGCGGCTTGCCGGGTCAGGCAGGTCAGAATACCGCCCGGCGGCATTTCAATCGCCAGCCGCGCGTCACGTTCGTTAGCGGCAACGACCGCCTCCTGCCAGCGCACGGTGCGCGCCATATTCCACGCCAGATCGTCAGCGATTTTCTCCGGCTGCCACAACACGCGCCCGGTGCTACCGCTTAAATAAGCGCACTGCGGGCGACGGAGCGTCACATCTGCAAACGCCTGCGCCAGTTTTTCGGCGGGTTTTTCCAGCAATGCACAGTGGGAAGGTACGCTGACCGCGAGGCGCTGCGCCTTGCTGGCCCCTTTTGCTAATGCCCGTTGCGCCACCTGCGCCATCGCCTCATCGCTGCCGGCGATGACAATCTGCGTCTCGGCATTGAGATTAGCGATATAGGCTCCACTGCCTTCGATCAGCGTTTCCACCGTGGGCAACGTCAGCCCCATGATCGCCGTCAGCCCGTAACCGTGCGGATACGCCTGTTCCATCAAATCGCCGCGCAAGGCCACCAGACGCAACGCATCACGAAAATCGAGCGCACCCGCGATCACCGCCGCCGGATACGCGCCAATCGACAGGCCACTGGTGATATCAACGCGCACGCCACGCCGCTGTAATTCACGCGCCCAGGCGACACCGGCAATCAGCAGCGCCAGTTGTACCGCACGGGTATGCTTTAGTGATTCGGCGGTATCGAGGGTGTCGATTTCCGCACCCAACACGTCGCGGGCTTCATCCATTTCACTGCCGGGAAGCGCGTGTAACATTCCCGGGCGTTGTGTCCCCTGCCCCGGAAAAGTAAAGATGATCTTCATGAATCCTCCCTTTGCCACGGGTCGCTCACCAGACGCGGCCCGTGGTTGGTTTTCAGCATCACCCGCCCGTCACGCAGCCACTCGGCTAAGGCAAAGCCGCCGTTCGGCGTTTCTACCTGGGTATCCGCCCGGCAAAGCCCGCCGCTAAGCTGCTGTTGCCAGCGGGCCAGATCGCGGGTGGAGAGCGGTTCCGGCACGCGGATCAGCAAGTCGAGATCGCTGGTCGCATGGATAACCGGAATGCCGGTCGCCAGCGCATAACCGCTGCTGCCGGTTACTCCCCACGTCCACGGCCAGGAAAACTGCGCCAGTTGTAGCGCCAGTTGTACCGGCGGTTGGGAGATAAACGGCGAACGCGGCAGTTCTTGCGGTGCGACCAGTTGTTCGGGTGAGACCACACGGATAACCTGTTCAGGCTTTACCCACCCCGCCGCGCGTTGGTCGCGGCGCAGGCCGCGCACGCCAACGGGGATGCGTCCGTTTTGTGCAACATCACGCCGCACCACCACCGGTAAACCAGCGTGCCAGATCTCTGCGACCCAGGGTTCGGTTACCCCTTCCAGCGCATCTTGTGCGCGCAGCCAGAGAAGATCGTGCGGGCGTAATGTTGCGGTCATGATTACATTCCTGAAGTCAGCGTGATAAACAGCGGCAGCGACAGGATACAGAGCACGGAACTCAGCAGCAGCACGGCTTCCGCATCCGGCGATTGCACGCCAAAGCGGTTACCAAATACCACACCGAAGAAGCCCGCAGCCAGCGCAATCATCAGGATAGCGGTGATCGCCACCGAGCCGTGCAGGCCGAACACCAGCACAATTCCCCACGCAATCGCCGGTTGGATCAGCAATTTGGTGATGGTGGCAGAAATAACCATGGTGTTAATCGCCAGTTTTCTCGCCGAGAGGATCACACCGGTCAGGAACAGCGCCGCAGCCGTCGCAGCGAGACCAAGCGGTTTGATGGATGCCAGTACCAGTTCCGGCATTTTGATACCGATAGCGGAGAGCACCACGCCCAGCAGCGGCCCCCAGACAATCGGTTTTTTCACCGAGCGCCACATCAGTACCGGAAGCATGGCCAGCGTAGAACCGGTGTTGTCACCCGCGGCTCGCGCTTTTTCACGCTCAAGGATCAGTAAGCAGAACGGCGTCATCAGCACGGAACCACAGGCGATGGAAACTGCAACGGAGAGCGATGTCGACGGGCCTTCACCCAGCACGCTGCCCAGGATCGGCAGGCCGAGCGCGGCGTAGTTCGGCAGTGCGACGGTCAGCGTCAGCACGGCGGCATCCTGCGGCGATTTTTTGAAAACCGAGGTCGCCAGAAAGTAGATGGCGGCATAGGTAATCCACATGGAGAGGGTCAGCACCAGAATCAGCGGTGACTGCGCGATGATCCCGGTCCACGGCGTCTGCACGGTAGCGCTAAACAGCGCAGCGGGCAGAGCGAAATCCATCACAAAGATATTCAGCAGGGAAACGTTTTTGTTGTCGACCATTTTGGCCTTTCCCGCCCAGAACCCCAGCAACATGATGACGAATATCGGTGCGAGGGCATGAACAATTACGTAAGTCATAAATCACCTGTAAGCCTTTAAAAGGAAAAGAAATAGCACTAGCGCGATGGTTATTATTTTCAGTAGCGCATGAGCGCGGCGTGCGCGCCCATGCGTTGCTATCTGGCAGGTTTCTTTTTACTTACCAGCTCGCTTTCATGCGTTCGCGCACGAGAGCGGAGCTGCGGCGGTTGTCAGCACCCAGACGGTTTTTCAACGTGGTGTCCTGACGAGCGTCATTGATGGCCTGGTGCAATGTGCTCTGCACCTGCGCCAGATCGGCGTCTGACGGCGCGTCCGGGTTGCTGATGTTCAGCAGATCGGCAAGCAGCCCCAGTGTCGCGTAGTTACTGATGTCATAAGCCATCGGCGGAATGGTGGCCGCCAGTTTTTCCAGTGCCTCCACACTACGCAAGGTAATGCGCGCCGCCGACTCTTTGCCCATGGCGTGGATCAGCACACCGGCATCGTTAAAGGCGATCAGGCGGTTCGCCTGGTAGCCGTGGGCCAGAAACGCCCCGGACATCGCTTTACCGACGATCAAACCAATCACCGGATGCCCCGCCAGCCGCGCATTGGCGTAAGCCGCAGCCGCACCGGCTAGCGCCTGGTGAATACCAAAGGCTTCTTCACGACGACCATAGGCCTGGCTTGGCACATCAATCACCGCAATGATTGGGCGCTTCACGCTGTTGTTGGCATCGGCGGCAACGGTTTCGCTCACCACTTTCGCCAGCGTCCAGCCCTCCAGCAGACCGACTTCACCTTTTGCCGCACGCGGATAATGGTTGTTAGCATCCGGCACCACGGCGATGAAACGCACCGCTTCACCGTTAACGTTGCCATCAGCTGCCTGCACGGACGGACACAGCCCGCTCAGACGTGTTGCATTCGGCGCCAGTTTATCCAGCCATAACGCGCCGCGGCTTACTGTCGTACTCATGCTTTCCCCTCCCCGGCAAACAACGCGCTGATCTGTTCGGCATCCGCTTGTTTGCGGGTGTCGAAGTGGGTCAGACGTTGCAGATAATCGTCGTAGTTATCGGTGCGATGTTTGGCCGGTACGCCTTTGGCAATCGCCTCATTCATCGCCTGTTTCACCGCATGGATGCCATCGCCGACCAGCGCATCCACCAGCCCGCTGCGATAACGCACTTCGCCGCCGGTCATGCTCCAGATAAACGGACGGTCGCGGGAATCGTACTCTTCAATCCCGGCTTCCTGTTCGATAACCTGCGGGCCGTTCAGACCAAGACGGGCTTCGCGCGTCACAATCAGGTAGCTACAGAGCGCAGCGGCGATAGACATCCCGCCGAAGCAGCCAACCGTACCGGCAACGATGCCGATAACCGGCGTGTAACGGAGCAGGTCAACAATCGCCGCGTGAATATCGGCAATCGCCGCCAACCCAAGGTTGGCTTCCTGCAAGCGCACGCCGCCGGTTTCGAGGCACAGCACCGCCTGAGTCGGGATGCCGTTACGGTTATCTTCCGCCGCCAGCTCAAGTGCCGCCGCCATTTTCGCGCCGGAGACTTCACCCATGCTGCCGCCCTGGAACGCGCCTTCAATCGCCACCACAACCGCCGGCTGACCGTTGATGGTGCCTTTGGCGACCACCATGCCGTCATCGGCCTGCGGTACAATGCCCTGCGGGCCTAACCACGGCGAAATAATGCCTTCAAACGGATCCAGCAATTCGCGGTAGCTGCCGTCATCGAGCAGCGCCTGTGCGCGCTGGCGCGCTTTGAGTTCGATAAAACTGCGATCGTCACGCATAGCTCACCTCTTCGAATACCTGTTCGATACGGATGCGCGCCACACCGGGCGTCGCGCCGAAATCGTGGATCACAAGCTGGCCCGCAGGCAGCGTGCTTACCAGACCGAGACGGTTGAACAACGCTTCCCAGCGTCCACGGCTGTTATCCACGGAGGTGGTGATCTCAATTGTCAGTGTTTGCCCCTGGTCGGCGGTGAATAACACCTCCATATCCCCGGAGCCCACAACGCCCGCCAGCGCTTTACCGCGTAATGCGCGGCCAGCAGGCACGGTTATCGTAATGTGTTCCATAACTTCCTCTTAATTCGCTAAATAAGGCGTGGTCATGCGATCGAGAAACAGTGTCGCCGCGAGTAAATCTGCCGCGCCGCCCGGCGACGCATTCAGCGCCAGCATCCGCGCATCCAGTTCGGCTAATGCTTGCTGACCGGCCTTCGACGCAACGCCCCCGGCTTGCAGCACCGCACTCGCGCCCTGGCGCATCGCATCCAGCCCCTCCAGACCCGCGCGGGAAAGCACGCAGGTATCGCTGAGCGAGGTCATGATGGCCATCAGCGCATCAAGCCTGGCCTGCGCTTCATTGCTGCCGCGCTGGCGGCTGTGCTGCAACTGCGGCAGCGCCAGCTTGATGATGTGCGGAAAGCCTTGTTGCGCCTCCTCGCGCGCGCCCGGCACCCGGTAACGGTGCGTGGCGCGCAGCCCTTTACTGAAGAGCTTCGGCGCTGCGTCATCCGGCAGTTGCGCCAGCTTCGCGGCCGTGGCGGCAATCGCCTGTGCCGGTGCGCTACCGCCCGACATGGCGACTGCGCTTACCAGCAACCCTAATGCCCAGATCGCGCCGCGATGGGTATTTACGCCACCGGTGGCCGCCATCATCTGCTGCTCACCTTCCCGACCTAATCGCCCAATGGTTTGTCTGAGCGCCACATCCGCTGGCCGCCGCCAGCTTTGTTGCGCCAGCGCCTGAAACGTGGGGGTCAGGCTATGCGCGGAACGCTCCATCAGTTCGAGCGTTAAATCGTGATGCGCGCCGTTCCCCCGGCTGTCCACCAGACCGGGCTTCGGGCTTAATCGTGCTTCGTCAATCAGACACAGTGTGGCGGTTCGCGCCAACCATTCGGCACCGCCTTCAGCGTCAATCCGTGGCAGAAGTTTCATTACCAGCTCCGGAATTTCGCAGGTGGGTTGTACAGCCCGCCGGACCACTCCACCAGATCCGCGACGCTGCTGGCAGCCAGCAGTGAACGGGTGGCGTCAGTGCGGCGAATGCCCATATCTTCCGGGTAGACCACTTTGCCGCTCTGGCGAAGCTGGGCGACACGTTTGGCGTCAACGCCCAGACCGATATCGGTGATCCCCGCCACCGCCGCGACCATCGCCCGGCGCTCTTCAAGGCTTTCAGCGCGATAGAGGTAAGCAATCCCCTCTTCGGTCAGCACGTGCGTCACGTCATCGCCATAAATCATCACCGGAGCCAGCGGCATGCCGGAGGTTTTCGCCACGTCCACGGCGTCGAGTTTTTCCACGAAGGTGGGTTTCGCACCGGCCTGGAAGGTTTCCACCATCTGCACCACCAGTTTTTTACCGCGCTGCATCGGGTCAGGTTCGGTGATCATGTTCAGCCAGGCCGGTGTTGCGTGGCGGCGACCGTGCGGGTCATGGCCCATATTTGGCGCACCACCAAAGCCCGAGAGACGACCACGCGTCACGGTGGAGGAGTTCGCCAGGCCATCGACTTGCAACGTCGAGCCGATAAACATATCGACGGCGTACTGACCGGCTAACTGGCAGAACGCGCGGTTGGAACGCATCGAACCGTCTGAACCGGTGAAGAACACGTCCGGGCGGGCGCGGATGTACTCTTCCATCCCCAATTCGCCGCCGAAGCAGTGCACGCTTTCCACCCAGCCACTTTCAATCGCCGGGATCAGCGTCGGGTGCGGGTTCAGTGTCCAGTGTTTACAGATTTTGCCTTTCAGGCCGAGCTGCTCACCATAGGTCGGCAGCAGCAGTTCGATGGCTGCGGTGTTAAAGCCGATACCGTGGTTGAGCGACTGCACCTGATGCTCGGCGTAGATACCTTTGATGGCCATCATCGCCATCAGAATGTGTTCTTGCTTGATGAGGCGCGGGTCACGGGTAAACAGCGGCTCGATAAAGAACGGTTTGTCGGCGACCACTACGTAGTCGATCCAGGAACCGGGGATATCGACACGTGGCAGGTCACATTCGTCATCCACCAGTTCGTTGACCTGAGCGATAACGATGCCGTCGCGGAAGGCGGCAGCTTCCACCAGCGCTGGGGTATCTTCCGTACTTGGGCCGGTGTAAAGGTTGCCTTTGCGGTCCGCTTTATAACCGGCAATCAGCGCCACATTCGGACACAGGTCAACGTACAGGCGGGAGTAAAGCTCGATGTAAGTGTGGATCGCACCGATTTCCAGCAGACCATCTTCCAGCAGTTGCGAGATGCGCAGACTCTGGGTACCGGAGAAGGAGAAATCCAGCTTGCGGGCAATGCCCTTTTCAAAAATATCCAGATGTTCGCTGCGACCGACGCTCGGCATAATCATATGCAGGTCGTGGACTTTCTGCGGATTGACTTCGGCAAGGGTTCGCGAGAGGAAATCTGCCTGTTTTTGGTTGTTCCCTTCCAGCACCACACGGTCGCCCGGTGCAATCAGCTTTTCCAGCATGGCGACAAGGTCGCCGGTCGGCAGTACCTTGCCCTGCACGGGAATGGACGCCAGGCGGCGCTGTTTCTCGCTGCGCCGCGTGTTCCATACCTGTGCTGGCGTTTGCCCAGATAACATTATTAACCTCCTGATTCAGCTCATCATTTTGACTTGCTTAACACTGAACTCAGTGTGCGCCGTGGTGAGAAAGCCATCAATTAAGGAGGCAGCTAAATCATTAGCCTGAGAGTAATAATTAAATGAAAGTAATTGTGATGTGCGTCAATTTCGACATCGAAAGAAAGGCTTATAGCGCTGGCGGTACGAGCGTACCGCCAGCTGAGGATTACCGCTGGTTCGCCAGGCGCTGGCGAATCTGTTCGAAATGCTCGGTCTGGTAGAGTTTGCCGTCGAGGAAGCGGGTTTTCAGCTCCCCGCCTTTTTCCTGCTCCCAGCTCTGCTCATCGTGCAGTTGCAGTTCGCCTTGCGCATCGCGATCCACGCGCAATAACCCGCGCGCCGAGCGTTTCAGGCCGTTATCGGTTTTCGGCTCTTTGAAGATCATCCGTCCTTCACCATTGACCGCACCCCAGGTCGCTTTCATCGCAAAACCGAAGGTGTCACGGGTGTTGTACTGATAGGTAAACGAGCCGACGCCGAACACCACGTTAGAGCTGGCGAAGCCTTTGGCCTCCAGACGGCGCAGGATCTCATTGGCACGCGCCAGGGTAATGGAGTCGCCGTAAATCAGGCCGACATGCGGATCCAGCACTTTGTAGCCCTTCTCATTGACCGTGCCGCCAAAGATTTCCCACAGCACTTCCACCGAGCCTTTCTCCTCCGGGCTACGTTCTGCCCGCGTGTCATCATCCGCGCCTGTACCGCAGAGAATTTCCACCGGATCACCGCTGTCCGGGCGGAACACCACACGCCCGTCACGCCCCAGGATTATCTGTTTCAGTTCGCGGGTATAGTCCGTCAGTACGCGCCAGTAGTCCCAGGTATCGGAGACGATAGAGACAAATCCCTGCGGATAGATGTCGGCAATCAGGCGGCGGAAGGTTTCGATTTCATGGTCGTGTTCACCCATGCACATCACGCTGTGCTCGGTCGCCGGAATGCTGGCACCAATAAAGTACTCTTCCCCAGCGGTGTAGTGATCGCGGGCATACAGCAGAGAGGGAATGCTGTCGGTGCCTTTAAAACTCAGTAAATGCCCCGCGCCCGCCTGTGCGGTATCGTGCAGGCCAGCCATGCCGCGAAACGAGAAGTCGTGGCACTGGAAATCAAGGTGCGACAAATCCGTGCAGGTTTTTGCTGCCCATTGTTCGCAAATTTTCCGGTAGTGGTGCGCAATGGTGGCGTTGGTGGAGGCTTTCCATAGCTCGGCGGAAAGCACCGTTTCCAGGTAGTTCACCAGCCAGAAAAACTCATCCTGGGTATTGGTAATGGTCAGAACCGGCACTTTCATCGGCACTTTGCTGCCTTCATCCAGCGATTTAATGTGCAGCGGCAGATAGCCCAAACGGTGCAGCGCGCGAATGTGATCGACCGCCACGGCGTCCCTGCCGAGATAGTTATCCATCACCTGCTTGTATTCGTTAACGACTTCCTCTTCCGGGCGAGCAAAAAAGCCGTCGTTGAACAGATCGACCACAAACCACTTCAGGAACCCCTGCAGACCGAAGAACACCAGCTTTCCGTCCGCCACCGGCGACTGAAAAAAGCGGTCGCTGCGCGGCGTGAAATTGGAATACACCTGCGTTGTCCCCTGCGGGTACTGCACGCGGTGTGAAACTTTGTAACCGTCGATAGCCAGAATCGGATTGATATTCATGATGTTGTCTCCCTCAGGCGCGAAAAATAGCGTCAATGTCGATCAGTTCAACTCGCGGGTTCGTCAGTGCAGGCGAGGTGAAGGATGTGGTGGTGTAAATCGCGTCGATACCGTTATTCAGCAGGTTCTCAACCCCTTTGGAAAAGACACCGTGCGTGACATACAGGCTGACGCTGCGGGCGCCGGCATCGCGCAGCACCTGGGCTGAACCAATAAATGTGCCGCCTGCATCGCAAAGGTCGTCAACAACCAGCACATCTTTTCCCGCCACATCACCGGCGACCAGCGCAAACCCGGTCAGGTTTCCGGTGGCGACATCACGCTCTTTCGTGAGGATGGCGTACTCTTGCGCGCCACTGGCTTTTGCCACGTTATGGATTTTCTTCAGCGCACCGGCATCCGGCGCGACCAGCATCAGCTCGCCTTTGCCAATGGCGCGACGCAGGGTTTCGCTCTGCATTAAGCAGCTTTCCTGCGCAATGACCACGCAGTTATTGATGGCTGCGGCAGCGGCGTCGCTGTGCGGGTCAAGTACAAAAACTTTATTGAAATTGAGTGTGTTGAGGAAGTTGGCGAAAACTTTCAGCGCGAAGCTGTCGCCAGGCACCATATGCCTGTCCTGACGCGCCCACGGCAACCACGCCAGTTCCAGATGGCTTACGGCGATATCGGTGGCGTGACGAACGGCGTCCACCAGTTGTGCCAGCAACATGAAGTCGTTCATATCGCGCATCGCGGCAACACGCACCCGCATTTGCTGGCCGAATGACGGAAGTTTGCCAGTCACTTTGAGCCAGACGGCGCCGTCCGGAAAGACGCCATGGCTCAGTGCAACTTGCTCGTTATCAATGAATAATTCGATTCTGCTCGCCATCTTTCACCTCGACTCAATAATTAGTGTCTCTTGGACACGTTTAATATTGTCCATAAGACACTTATTAGGCAAGCGTTTTTTTGTGTATTCATAAATTAAATAATTAACCCTTTGAAAATTAATAAGATAAAAGTTAACTTGCCGCACCAGGGCAGGCTGATAAACTTGAGGCGTGTAAAAAGGAGCGAGTGAGCGATGATCAGTGAAGCAGAGTATCTGAAAACGTATGATGCCAGCCGTTTCCCCTCACCCCTGGTGACGGTGGATAGCGTGCTGTTTACGGTGCATCAGCAGGTGCTTTGCGTGTTATTGGTTCAGCGAGCCAGCCAGCCGCAGCAAGGACGCTGGGGATTGCCCGGCGGGTTTATCGATATGGCGCAGGATGATTCCACGCGCGCCACAGCGCTGCGCAAACTGACGGAAAAAACCGGCGTTTCCCCATCGTGGCTGGAACAGCTGGATACCTTTTCCGGGCCGCAGCGCGATCCGCGCGGCTGGAGTCTGACCATCGCCTGGTTTGCGCTGATTTCGTGGGTCTCCTGCGCGCCGCATATCGCAAGCGTTAGCGATGCGAAATGGGTGCCGGTAAGCGAGCTGGAGACTATTGAGCTGGCTTTTGATCACCGGGCGATAATTCAGGCGGCGCTGCATCGGCTGCGGCAGAAAACCATGTATTCGCTCCTGCCGGTTTACTGTTTGCCCGATACATTTACCCAGGCGCAATTGCAGGAAGCGACGGAGATAATCCTTGGTCAGCCTATCCAGCGCAAAAGTTTGATTCGCCGCTTTGAAGCCTCCGGCATGTTTGAAGAGACCGGCGAAAGCGTGGCGACCGGCGCGCGTAAAGCACGTTTATGGCGGCGCAAACCGGGCGTCGACATCCATTTGTTTTCGCGGAATTTGCTGGCGGATGGGTAACGCTGTCGGCACCCGCAAAAGTGCGGGCGCCACACGAGGGTCACTTGCGGTAACCGTCGGTTTTTAGCATTTTATCCAGTGTGGAGAGTTCTGTTTTTAAATCAGTTTGATCGTTTATTAACAGCTCCTGGTGCTTCTCCTGAAAGGCAAGACCTAACGTTCTTAACGCCTCCAGTTGCTCGTTAAGCGACTGTTGTTGCTGATCTTCTTTCAACTGGTTGGAGAGCGATAGCCCTTTAGTCACAATCGCCTCTGCCATTGGTAAATAGCGCTCGAGAAATAACCGTCCTGGCTGTTCATCCCGTTCATCTCTCTGCATACAAAGTTCAATTAATCGCGCAGTGTTGGTAATGACGTTCAGCTCTTTTTTTAATGCGGCAGGTAGATGACCGATGCCTTCCAGACGAGAAATCTGCTTACTCAACGCACCTTTTATTTCCTGCTCGCGCTGTTCCTCAAACCTAACCTGGGCTTGTTTGATTTTAAGCCGCTGCTGGTTACGCACTTCAATGTACTGCGCATATTTTTTTATTAAAAAGAGGGAGACGAACATCAGGCCATACAGGATCAAGAAAAAGGAAGGTACGTTGAAAACAAAGAGCTTTTGGTAGGCCAAAAACATGAGTACGCCGACGAAAAGATACCACCCGTGAACATTCATGAGACTGTGTCGGCTTCGGCAAAAATGAAAAACCAGCGTTGTTATTGCCGCCCAGAAAGGCATGGCTGCCGCATCACCAAAAAATAACCATATTGTTCCAGCGATGATGCCCATAACCAGTGATGAGCGATCGTAAATAAGCCCCCTGCATAAGATGATGAACGCAAACCAGTACAGCGTACTTAATGCGCCTTTCCACTGTGCGTTCTCCAGCAACGTGGGCTGGACGTCTGTAGGTATGGCATTAAAGAAGGAGGGAAACATCATTGCCAGAATGAAAATGCACAGATGGAAAAAAACGCGCATCCAGCGGCTGTCACGTATGTGATCAAAGGGGAGGAGTAATTTCTGTAACATAACTTATTCCGTTTCTCTTACGGCTGTGCAGCCTTGCCGCTGGCAATGTCAGCCAGGCGAGTGCGCATTTCGTTTTCCATCGTAACCAGCTCTTTTTCTACTTCTGCACGACGTTGACGCGCATCAGAGGCAATTTTCACTGACTCTTCCAGGGTATTCAGTAAGCGTGACTGTACGTCGCGCAACGTCTCGATATCGACAACAGAACGTTCAACTTCTCGCGCCGTTTCCAGGGTGCCGGTTTGCAACATTTCCGCATTACGACGAAGCAGGTCATTGGTGGTATCAGCAACGTCTTTTTGCAGTTTCGCTGCCTGACGCTGAGTCTGTAGCGACATCGACAGTGCAATTTGGCTCTTCCAGACAGGAATGGTGGAAAGGATGCTGCTCTGGATCTTTTCCGCCAGCGATTGGCTGTTACTTTGCATCAGACGAATTTGCGGAGCGCTTTGCATAGCAATGGTGCGCGACAGCATTAAGTCATGCAGACGACGTTCGAAACGCTGGATCCCCTCCATCAGGTCGCGCAAACGTTGTGCGCTCATCGGATCAGACGCCTGAGCTTGTAATGCGGGCACTTCATTGCGCTTTATCTCATCAAGCTTTTGCTTACCGGCAATGATATGCAGCGTGATTTGCTGGAAAACATCTCGGTTACGATCAAAGAGGATCTCCAGTACAGAGATATTACGCAGCAGATCCACCATTGCCTGATTGAGTTTTTCAGTGATGGTATCAACTTGCTTCGCCAGCGTCTGATACTCCAGCATGGTGCGCTCAATACGATTAAACAGCGAACCCAGCAGCGGAAGCGAGGCAAGAAAGCCCGGTTTCTGCTCAAAGTGACTGATATCTACCTGTTTGATTTTCATCAGCAAGTCAGTCAGTTGCGCACCGATAACCCCCGCGTCTTTTGCGCGGACTTCCTGCATCAGCGAATCAGAGAATTGCGAAATGCTATTCATAGTTTTCGCGCCAAAAGAGAGCGAAAACACCGGGTCGTTAATATTAATCTCGTCGACAATATTTTGGATTTGCGTCTGCTCGGCTGGCGTTAAATCTTTACTACCGGGTAAGTCGTTGATGGTTTGGCCCAGGGACGGTGACGCTGCAAGGTCACGCGAGGTATTGTCTGTCATCTAATACATCCTCAATGATTTAAAAGCAGACGGCAGTAATCCAATGAAAGTAATAGATTTCTTAGAAAGTTATCGGGCCGACTGCAAAGGCATATACGGTACAACAGCAGCAAAGTATTAAACAGCCCATTTATTAACAAGTATAATAATCGTCTATTTACTTACGTTTATTGACAAGATGGCAGATATTACACCTGCAAATTTCCTTGAAAATCAGGGAGACTCGCTTAACTTTCATCCAATGCCAGGTGCGCGTAATCCGCATCTACAAACGATGCTGCCACGCATTTTACGTCGACGCCTCCAGTTTGAACCCTGGTGGCAGCGCCTTGAGCTGCCGGATGGTGACTTTGTTGATTTGGCCTGGAGCGAAGAGCCGAATCAGGCAAAACATAAACCGCGGCTGGTGGTTTTCCATGGTCTGGAGGGCAGCTTGCACAGCCCTTACGCACACGGTCTGGTGCATGCGGCGAAGCAGCGCGGCTGGCTTGGCGTGGTGATGCATTTTCGCGGCTGTAGCGGCATCCCAAATCGTCTGAACCGCATTTATCACTCGGGCGAAACCGAAGATGGCACCTGGTTCTTGCACTGGTTACATCAGGAATTCGGACCCGCGCCAACCGCAGCGGTGGGTTACTCGCTCGGCGGGAACATGCTCGGTTGTTTGCTGGCAAAAGCCGCTGACGACTTGCCCGTCGATGCAGCGGTGATTGTCTCTGCTCCGTTGGTGCTGGAAGCCTGCAGTTATCATATGGATAAGGGATTTTCCCGTGTTTATCAGCGCTATTTGTTGAATTTGCTGAAAGCGAACGCCGCGCGCAAATTACGCGCTTATCCTGGTTCGCTGCCAACCACCTTGCCGGCGCTGCGTAAGCTGCGCCGTATTCGCGAGTTTGACGATCTGATCACCGCGAAAATCCACGGTTTTGCCGACGCGCTGGATTACTATCGCCGCTGTAGCGCAATGCCGGTTTTGCCGGATATTCGTAAACCGACGCTGATTATCCACGCGAAAGATGATCCGTTTATGGATCACAATGTGATCCCGGATGCCGGACATTTGCCGGCAAATATTGAGTACCAACTGACGGAACACGGCGGCCATGTCGGGTTTGTTGGCGGAACCTTGCGCCACCCGGAAATGTGGCTGGAAAAGCGTATTCCGGATTGGTTATCCGCTTACCTGGAAAGACGATGATTATTCCCTGGCAAGAAATTGATGCACAGATGCTGGACAATCTGATTGAGAGCTTTGTCTTGCGCGAAGGCACTGATTATGGTGAACATGAGCGTTCACTTGAGCAAAAGGTCGCCGACGTTAAACGGCAGCTGCAACGCGGCGAAGCCGTACTGGTGTGGTCGGAACTGCACGAGACGGTCAATATCATGCCACGCGGGCAGTTCCACGACTGAACAAGTCCATGGCGGCTGGCTATACTGAAATAATCGTTTATTCAGGGAGTTGCTATGTCCGCCAAACATCCGGTTATCGCCGTCACAGGCTCCAGCGGCGCGGGAACCACCACCACCAGCCTCGCCTTTCGCAAGATCTTCGCCCAGCTCAATATGCACGCGGCAGAAGTGGAAGGTGACAGCTTCCATCGCTATACCCGTCCGGAAATGGATATGGCTATCCGTAAGGCCCGCGATCTTGGGCGGCATATCAGCTATTTTGGCCCGGAAGCCAATGATTTTGGCCTGCTGGAACAGACGTTTAGCGAATATGGTCAAACCGGCAAAGGCCAGGCGCGCAAATACCTGCATACCTACGATGAAGCCGTTCCCTGGAACCAGGTTCCGGGCACGTTTACGCCGTGGCAACCGCTGCCGGAGCCGACCGATGTGCTGTTTTATGAAGGTCTGCACGGCGGCGTGGTGACGCCGCAAAACGATGTCGCGCGTCATGTGGATTTGCTGGTGGGCGTGGTGCCTATCGTCAATCTGGAATGGATTCAAAAGCTTGTCCGCGATACCAGCGAGCGCGGGCATTCGCGGGAAGCGGTCATGGATTCTGTCGTGCGTTCGATGGAAGATTACATCAATTTTATTACGCCACAGTTTTCCCGTACGCACATTAACTTCCAGCGCGTGCCAACAGTGGATACGTCCAATCCGTTTGCCGCGAAAGGCATTCCCTCACTGGACGAGAGTTTTGTGGTGATCCATTTTCGCAATCTGGAAGGGATTGATTACCCGTGGTTGCTGGCAATGCTGCAAGGCTCGTTTATCTCGCATATGGATACGCTGGTGGTGCCTGGCGGAAAAATGGGGCTGGCGATGGAGTTGATTATGACGCCGCTGGTGCAACGGCTGATGGAAGGCAAAAAGATCAAATAATGCAGATAGCCCGGTCAGCAACGCGCCGCCGGGCTTTGCACATCAGGCTTCGATAACTTCGTAAGAGTGGGTGATATTCACCGCTTTTTCGAGCATCAAGGCCACGGAGCAATACTTCTCCGCGGATAAATCCACCGCGCGGGAAACCGCCGCATCCTTCAGATCTTTACCGGTGACGATAAAGTGCAAATTGATGTGGGTAAACAGGCGCGGCGCTTCTTCACGGCGCTCTGAGGTCAGCTTCACTTCGCAGTCAGTCACGTCATGACGCCCTTTTTGTAAAATAGATACCACATCAATGGCGCTGCATCCGCCCGCCGCCATCAGCACCATTTCCATCGGGCTTGGCGCTTTGTCGCCGGAGTTACCGTCCATCAGGATTTGGTGGCCCGATGCGGACTCACCGATGAACGTTAACCCTTCAACCCATTTCACACGTGCCTGCATTTTCTTCACTCCGGAGTGGCAATTTTCTTTACAGATTACGCGTACATAACAAAACTCGCAACGGAAGGCGACCTGCGTCATGCTGAAGCGAGACACCAGGAGACAGGCGGTAAAAGCTATGCTAAAACACTCTGGATGCTACAGAGATAAATGGATGTTACGCATGTATGCATGACATCATACTTTAGAGACCGCAGATGACGCTGACGGTCCACTTCCCTGGATGCGGGAAGCTTAGATTGCAACCCCAGACGTAGGGGCTCATCCTGTGTCTGAGACAGCTTATAACAGAGGATAATCGCGCATGGTGCTTGGCAAACCACAAACAGACCCGACGCTTGAATGGTTCTTGTCTCATTGCCACATTCATAAGTACCCGTCGAAGAGCACGCTGATTCACCAGGGTGAAAAAGCGGAAACGCTGTACTACATCGTTAAAGGCTCAGTGGCAGTGCTGATCAAGGACGAAGAGGGTAAAGAGATGATCCTCTCCTACCTGAACCAGGGAGATTTTATCGGTGAACTGGGCCTGTTCGAAGAGGGTCAGGAGCGCAGTGCATGGGTACGCGCTAAAACTGCTTGTGAAGTGGCTGAAATCTCGTACAAAAAATTCCGTCAGTTAATCCAGGTTAACCCGGATATCCTGATGCGTCTTTCCTCGCAAATGGCGCGTCGCCTGCAGGTTACTTCCGAAAAAGTGGGTAACCTCGCCTTCCTGGACGTAACTGGCCGTATCGCGCAAACGCTGTTAAACCTGGCGAAACAGCCAGACGCAATGACCCATCCGGACGGCATGCAAATTAAAATTACTCGCCAGGAAATTGGTCAGATCGTCGGTTGTTCCCGTGAAACAGTGGGCCGCATTCTCAAAATGCTTGAAGATCAGAACCTGATCTCCGCCCACGGTAAAACCATCGTCGTATACGGAACGCGTTAATCTGTAAAACGGCGCAGCTTACGCGCTGCGTCGTTTTTCTTCCCTCATGTGGCGCAGGCTGATTTATCACCCCGAAATCAACTACGCACTGCGACAAACGCTGGTGTTATGTTTACCTGTGGCCATTGGTCTGGTTACGGGTCATCTGCAACAAGGTCTGCTGTTTTCCCTCGTTCCCGCCTGTTGCAACATTGCCGGGCTTGATACGCCACATAAACGTTTTTTCAAACGCCTGATCATTGGCGGAATCCTGTTTGCCGGCAGCAGCCTGGCGGTGCAGTTATTGCTGGCGAAAGATCTTCCATTGCCGCTGATCCTCACCGGACTGACGCTGGTTTTAGGTGTGACCGCCGAAATCAGTGCGCTGCACGGTCGCCTGCTCCCGGCTTCGCTCATTGCCGCCATCTTTACGCTCAGCCTTGCCGGTAACATGCCGGTATGGGAGCCGATACTTATCTATGCGCTGGGCACGCTGTGGTACGGATTGTTCAACTGGTTCTGGTTCTGGATGTGGCGCGAGCAACCGCTGCGCGAATCGCTCAGCCTGCTCTACCGGCAACTGGCGGATTACTGCGAGGCGAAATACAACCTGCTGACGCAGCACGCCGATCCGGAAAATGCCCTGCCACCTTTGCTCGCCCGCCAGCAGAAAGCGGTGGATATGATAAGCCAGTGCTATCAACAGCTGCATATGCTGGCCGCCAATAAACATAACGATTACAAACGGCTACTGCGGGTTTTCCAGGTAGGGCTGGATTTGCAAGAACACATTTCGGTAAGTTTGCACCAGCCGGAAGAAGTGCAAAAACTGGTGGAACAAACCCACGCCGAGCAGGTGATCCGCTGGAACGCACAAACCGTTGCCGCTCGTCTGCGCGTGCTGGCAGACGACATTCTCTATCACCGCTATCCCACGCGCTTCAACATGGATAAGCAGATTGGCGCGCTGGAAAAAATCGCCCGCCAGCACCCGGATAATCCGGTCGGGCAGTTTTGCGCCTGGCATTTTAGCCGTATCGCGCGCGTCTTGCGCACTCAGCGCCCGCTCTATGCCCGCGATCTGATGGCGGAAAAGCAGCGTCGCTTGCCCCTTTTCCCGGCGCTGAAAAGCTATTTATCACTGAAATCTGCGGCGCTGCGTAATGCCGCGCGAATCAGCGTCATGCTCAGCATCGCCAGCCTGATGGGCAGCGCCCTGCATTTACCGAAACCCTACTGGATCATGATGACGGTGATGTTTGTCACGCAAAACGGCTATGGCGCAACGCGCGTTCGCATTGTCCACCGGGCGGCGGGCACCATTGCGGGGCTGGTGATTGCCGGAGCGACGCTGCACTTTCATGTTCCACTCGGTTTTACGCTGGCGGCGATGCTGATGATTACGCTGGTCAGTTATCTCATTATTCGGAAAAACTACGGCTGGGCGATGGTGGGTTTTACCATTACCGCCGTCTACACCTTGCAGCTGCTGACGCTAAATGGTGAGGAGTTTATTGTCGCCCGCCTTATCGACACGTTGATTGGTTGCCTGATTGCCTTCGGCGGCATGGTCTGGCTGTGGCCGCAGTGGCAAAGTGGCTTACTGCGCCAGAATGCGCACGATGCGCTGGAAACAGATCAGGAAGCGATTCGCCTGATCTTAAGCGATAACCCGCAGCCCACTCCGCTTGCCTGGCAGCGCATGCGCGTAAATCAGGCGCATAACGCCCTGTTCAACTCGCTAAACCAGGCGATGCAGGAACCGGGCTTCAATACGCGTTATCTGGAAGATATGAAACTGTGGGTAACGCACAGCCAGTTTATCGTTGAACATATCAATGCGATGACGACGCTGGCGCGTGAACATACGATGTTGACGCCGGAGCTGGCACAACGTTATTTGCAATCCTGCGAAATTGCCCTGCAGCGCTGCCAGCAGCGGCTGGAGTACGACGGGCCGGGAGGATCCGGCGATGTGAATATTCTCGAAGCCCCGGAAGCATTAACGCACGGGCCAATGAGTACGCTGGAGCAGCATTTACAGCGGATTATCGGGCATCTGAACACCATGCACACCATTTCGTCGGTAGCATGGCGTCAGCGCCCGCATCACGGCATCTGGTTAAACCGCCGCCTTAACCGTTGATCACTTTCGCCACCGCATTCGCGAAGCGCTTCATCCCTTCTTCGATATCCTGCGCGTCAATAATCAGCGAAGGCACAAAACGCATGACGTCCGGGCCAGCGTTCAGCACCATGACGCCCGCATCGGCAGCGGCGTAGAGGAAGTCGCGCGCACGGCCTTTATATTGCGGATTCAGCTCAGCACCAATCAGCAGCCCCATGCCGCGAATATCGCTAAACAGGTCAAACTTCTCGCCGATTTGCTGCAGATGCTTAACGAACAACTGACGTTTTTCATTCACACCGCTGAGCACTTCCGGGGTGTTGATAATGTCGAATGCGGTTCCGGCGACGGCGCAGGCCAGCGGGTTGCCACCGTAAGTGGAACCGTGTGAACCGGCGTGGAAGACACTGGCAATGTCATGTGTAGTCAGCATCGCGCTGATAGGGAAACCGCCGCCGAGCGCTTTGGCGCTGGTCAGAATATCCGGCGTCACACCATAGTGCATGTAAGCAAACAACTCTCCGCTGCGGCCCATGCCGCACTGCACTTCGTCAAATACCAGCAGTGCGTTGTGCTGATCGCACAGCTCGCGCAAACCTTTCAGGAAATCCGGTGTGGCGGCAGTAACGCCGCCTTCGCCCTGAATAGGCTCTACCACTACCGCGCAGGTGTGATCATCCATCACCGCTTTCACCGCGTGCAGATCGTTAAACGGCACATGGATAATGTCCGCCGGTTTCGGGCCAAAGCCATCGGAATACTTCGGCTGGCCACCCACGCTTACGGTAAACAGCGAACGACCGTGGAAGGCATTATGAAACGCGATGATTTTTGTTTTGTATGGACTGTGACGCGTAGATGCATAAAAACGCGCCAGCTTGAATGCTGTTTCGTTAGCTTCAGTGCCGGAGTTCATAAACACCACACGCTCGGCAAACGTGGCGTCAATGAGTTTACGCGCCAGGCGCAGAGCAGGCTCGTTGGTAAAAACATTGCTGGTGTGCCACAGCGTTTCGCCCTGCGTTTTCAGCGTCTCCACCAGCGCCGGATGGCAGTGCCCTAACGCAGTAACCGCAATTCCACCTGCAAAATCAACGTACTCTTTACCCTGCTGATCCCACACCCGGCTGCCTTTACCCTTTACCGGGATAAACTCGGCCGGTGCGTAAATTGGCAGAATAACGTCATCGAAGTTTGCACGCGTTACCGCGTCTTGCTGAGTTGCCATGGCTTGCCCATCCAGTTTTACGTTGCATTGATTATGAAAATATAATCACGAAATATGCATAAAAAATCAGTTAATGGCAACCACAAATCAGCGTTCGAGGAAGTTTTTCAATAACTGGTGTCCCTGCTCGCTCAGGATACTTTCCGGGTGAAATTGCACCCCTTCCAGATCCCACTCCAGGTGGCGAATGCCCATGATCTCGCCGCTATCGCTCCAGGCGGTAATCTCAAAGCATGCCGGTAACGTAGGCGGATCGATAACCAGGGAATGGTAACGGGTGACGGTTAACGGATTATTAAGCCCGCTAAATACGCCAGTGCCGTTGTGGGTGACAGGCGATGTCTTACCGTGCATCACTTTTGCCGCACGAACGATAGTCGCGCCAAAGACCTGCGCAATCGCCTGATGACCAAGACAAACGCCAAGAATCGGCAATTTTCCAGCGTAATGGCGGATAACCGCCAGTGAAACGCCGGACTCATCCGGGGTACAGGGTCCGGGCGAAATCACGATCTTTTCCGGTGCCAGCGCGGCAATATCCGCAAGCGCGATCTCATCGTTACGCCGCACCTCTACGCTTGCCCCCAGCTCACAAAAATATTGATACAGGTTCCAGGTAAAGGAGTCGTAATTGTCGATAAGCAGGATCATAGCGGCCTCTGGTGTCGGAAACCGCGCTAGTTTACTCGCTTTCGACCGCTTCGCTCACCACTTTGCTGAAGATGGTGCAAAGCGGCGCTAAGTCGCCCATTGCGCCTGCCTGGTTTGCCTCACGCCACGCATCAGGATCGATGCCACGCCAGTCGAGCGAAAAACCCGCGTGCAGCGCCAGTTGTTCAAAGAAGATGCGCTGAGCGATGCCGTTGCCAAGGCGAAACGGGTGCAGCACGTTGATTTCACAGTAGTAGTGCGCCAGCCGCTCAATAAACGCTGCTTTTTCCAGCCCGCACAGCCACTCTTCATCTTCCAGTTGCTGCATCAAGGCATTGCCCTCTTTTTCGATATACTCGAAGTGGCAAAACCGGGTATCGCCTTCGTAAATATCCACTTCACGGATCTGCCCGGCCCAGTCGAACACATCCTGATAAAGATGGTGGTGAATGGCGCATAAATGAGGAAGACCGCGCACCATCGGGCCAAGATCCAGTGTGGCGGCGCGTAAGGCGGTGAACTGATAAGCCGCCTGCTCCAGTTTCTGCGCCTGGCGAAGCCCCAGCTCATTGCGCATCACATTCAGGCCAGGATAGAGGTACGGATCGCGCCCGTCGCCGAATTTATCGCTCATAGTGCCTCCGCAGTTCTTCAAGGCGCGCATCGGCTTCTGCGCTACTTAGCGTCACCAGTTCGCTGTCGACATTTTCCAGCCGCCGGCTGGCCTGAAAATTGGCATTGCGCTGCTGTTCCCAGAGACGGGATTTTTGCCGGTCGGTGAGTTTTTTGGCCATAGCGCCTCCCTGTTTCACATGTCGGTGCCCAAATTATAAGCAGAAATGACAGGTTACGCAGGGAAGCTCAGGAAGCACGGGGTGAATACCCCGTGCGGGGAAACTTACGGCAGCACTTTCGCGGAGAGGATAACGACCGGCTTTGACGGGACATTCTGGTAAGGCCCAACGTCGTGCGTCGGTACCTGGGAGATTTTGTCGGCGACATCCATACCTTTCACCACTTTACCAAACACCGCATAACCAAAGTCGCGCTGGCCATGATCGAGGAACGCGTTGTCAGCAACGTTGATAAAGAACTGGCTGGTTGCGCTGTCTTTATCGGCGGTACGCGCCATCGAAATGGTGCCACGCGTGTTACGCAAGCCATTGTCAGCCTCGTTTTTGATAGGCGGGTTAGGCTGCTTTTGCTGCATCTGTTCGTTGAAACCACCGCCCTGCACCATAAATCCCGGGATCACACGATGAAACGTGGTGTTGTTATAGAAACCGTTATTTACGTAATCAAGGAAGTTTTTCACCGACACAGGGGCTTTCTGGTTGTTCAGCTCCAGTTCAATGTTACCGGCGGAAGTGGTGAGCAGAACATGAGGATCGCCTTTTGCCGCCAGCGCAGCAGAAGAGAAAGCAGAAAGGGCAAACACAGCCGCAACAGCCGCCAGAGTCGATTTAACCATAAGGTTTCCTTAACGAAGAGCAGTAAAGAAAGCGAGTGGCTTGATTCTAAAGAGCAGTCAGCCAGCAGGCTAGCCTTTTACTTAATTTTACGTATTTAGTAACAGATGTAACGCCAGACCGCTCACAACCCGCTTCACGAAGGCTACATACCTGAACGATAACGGCTAAAAAGCACCGCTTCACCACCGTTATCCATCTGAATCCAGCTTTGCGCAGGTTGCGTGCTGGCAATGATCCGCCCTTGTCGAATCGACCAGCGTACCGGCGACTGGCAGCGTACTGCATCAAAACCGCTTTCAACGGGCAAAATGACCATATTCGCCGGGTTCCCCGTTTCAAGACCGTACTGCGTTAAGCCAAACGTTCTGGCGCTGTTATGCGTGATAAGACGCAGCCCATCATTAATTTGTTGGTAGCCCATCAACTGGCAAACGTGCAGCCCCATATGCAGCACCTGCAACATGTTGCCGGTGCCAAGCGGATACCAGGGATCAAACACATCGTCATGGCCAAAACAGACATTTATTCCCGCCGCGAGGAGCTCTTTCACCCGCGTAATTCCCCGGCGCTTGGGATAATCGTCAAAGCGCCCCTGCAAGTGGATATTTACCAGCGGGTTAGCAACAAAGTTAATGCCAGAAAGCTTTAACAGACGGAATAGTCGCGAAGTATATGCACCGTTGTAAGAGTGCATCGCCGTGGTATGGCTGGCGGTGACGCGCGGGCCCATGCCCATCTTCAGCGCCAGCGCGGCAACGGTTTCGACAAAGCGCGACTGCTCGTCGTCAATTTCATCACAGTGAATATCCAACGGACGGTCATATTTTTGCGCCAGTGCGAAAGCTATGTGCAGCGATTCAACACCATATTCGCGGGTAAATTCAAAGTGTGGGATCGCGCCAACCACATCCGCGCCAAGCTGGAGCGCCTCTTCCAGCAATGCAGCGCCGTTGGGATAGGAGAGGATCCCTTCCTGCGGGAAAGCGACGATTTGCAGATCAATCCACGGCGCGACCTCGACTTTTACTTCCAGCATGGCTTTCAGCGCTGTCAGGCTGGGATCGGAAACATCAACATGGGTACGTACATGCTGCACGCCGTTGGCCATTTGCCACTTCAATGTTTGCCAGGCACGCGCTTTAACATCCTGATGGCTCAGCAGCGCTTTGCGTTCCGCCCAGCGCTCAATGCCTTCAAACAGCGTGCCGGATAGGTTCCAGTTCGGCTCTCCGGCAGTTTGCGTGGTATCCAGGTGAATATGCGGTTCGACAAACGGCGGCAACGCCAGCCCACCGTGCGCATTTAGCACTTCCAGGCTGTCGCTGTGTGTATCATTCATCGGGGTGATTTCACCGAAGCGACCATTCTCAATCGCGATTTGCCATAACCCTTCGCGATCGGGTAAATGCACATTCTGAACTAACCAAATCGGTGCTGCCGACATAGTGTGACTCCCTCAGTTTCCCTCAGATAATTTGTATCAGACGTGCGTGCAAAAACCCTCTTTTTTTGTACACAAATTCCGCAAACCATAAAAACCAGTGATATCCGCGACTTATAAAAACCAATAAAAATCAAATATCTACCCATTAAGTGGTATGTGAAGGTGTATTTGATGTACATCAATAAGCTGGGTAGCTGAATCGTTAAGGTAGGTGGTAGTAGAAAAGAAATCGAGGCAAAAATGAGCAAAGTCAAACTCGCTATTATCGGTAACGGCATGGTCGGTCACCGTTTTATTGAGGATCTCCTCGATAAAGCCGACGCCAGCCAGTTCGATATTACCGTCTTCTGTGAGGAGCCGCGTAAAGCCTACGACCGCGTCCACCTCTCTTCCTATTTTTCCCACCATACGGCTGAAGAGCTGTCGCTGGTACGCGAAGGCTTTTACGAGAAACACGGCGTAAAAGTGCTGGTCGGCGAGCGCGCTATCACCATCAACCGTCAGGAAAAAGTGATCCACTCCAGCGCCGGACGTACGGTTTATTACGACAAATTGATCATGGCTACCGGTTCCTATCCGTGGATCCCGCCGATCAAAGGTTCCGAAACACAAGACTGCTTCGTTTATCGCACCATTGAAGATTTGAACGCCATTGAATCCTGCGCCCGTCGCAGCCGCCGCGGCGCGGTCGTCGGGGGCGGTTTGCTCGGTCTGGAAGCAGCCGGAGCGCTGAAAAACTTAGGCGTGGAAACCCACGTCATTGAATTTGCGCCAATGCTGATGGCAGAACAGCTCGACCAGATGGGCGGCGAGCAACTGAAGCGCAAAATTGAAAGCATGGGTGTGCGCGTGCACACCAGCAAAAATACTAAAGAGATTGTGCAGGAAGGCACCGAAGCGCGTAAAACCATGCATTTTGCTGATGGTAGCGCACTGGAAGTCGACTTTATCGTCTTCTCCACCGGTATTCGCCCGCGCGACAAACTGGCGACCCAGTGCGGCCTGGAAGTGGCGCAGCGCGGCGGTATCGTGATCAACGATAGCTGCCAGACCTCGGATCCGAATATCTATGCCATCGGCGAATGCGCCAGCTGGAACAACCGCGTATACGGTCTGGTCGCGCCAGGTTACAAAATGGCGCAGGTGGCAGTGGATCATATCCTCGGCACCGCCAACGCCTTTGAAGGTGCAGACCTCAGCGCCAAACTGAAACTGCTCGGCGTCGACGTTGGTGGTATCGGCGACGCACATGGCCGCACGCCAGGCGCACGCAGCTATGTCTATCTCGACGAAAGCAAAGAAGTTTACAAGCGCCTGATTGTCAGCCCGGATAACAAAACTCTGCTCGGCGCGGTACTGGTTGGCGACACCAGCGATTTCGGCAACCTGCTGCAACTGGTGCTGAACGCTATCGAACTGCCGGAAAACCCGGACGCATTGATCCTGCCGGCCCATGCGGCAGGCGGTAAACCCTCTATCGGCGTGGATAAGCTGCCGGACAGCGCGCAGATCTGCTCCTGCTTCGACGTCACCAAAGGCGACCTGATTGCCGCGATTAACAAAGGCTGTCACACCGTTGCCGCACTGAAAGCAGAAACCAAAGCCGGTACGGGCTGCGGCGGTTGTATCCCACTGGTAACCCAGGTGCTGAACGCCGAACTGGCGAAACAGGGTATCGAAGTAACCAATAATCTGTGTGAGCACTTTGCTTACTCACGCCAGGAGCTGTACCACCTGATCCGCGTGGAAGGCATCAAATCCTTCGACGAACTGCTGGCAAAATATGGCAAAGGTTATGGTTGCGAAGTGTGTAAACCGACCATCGGTTCACTGCTGGCTTCCTGCTGGAATGAGTACATCCTGAAACCGCAGCACACACCGTTGCAGGATACCAACGACAACTTCCTCGCCAACATCCAGAAAGATGGCACCTATTCTGTGATCCCGCGCTCCGCAGGCGGCGAAATCACCCCGGAAGGGCTGATGGAAGTGGGCCGTATCGCCCGTGAATTCAATCTCTACACCAAAATCACCGGTTCTCAGCGTATCGGCCTGTTCGGCGCGCAAAAAGACGATCTGCCGGAAATCTGGCGTCAGTTGATTAACGCGGGCTTTGAAACCGGGCACGCCTACGCCAAAGCACTACGTATGGCGAAAACCTGTGTCGGTTCGACCTGGTGCCGTTACGGTGTGGGTGACAGTGTGGGCTTCGGCGTTGAGCTGGAAAACCGCTACAAAGGGATTCGTACCCCGCACAAAATGAAATTCGGCGTCTCAGGCTGTACCCGTGAATGTGCCGAAGCACAGGGTAAAGATGTGGGGATCATCGCCACGGAAAAAGGCTGGAACCTGTATGTGTGCGGTAACGGCGGCATGAAACCGCGCCACGCAGATCTGCTGGCGGCGGATCTCGATCGCGAAACCCTGCTGCACTATCTTGACCGCTTTATGATGTTCTACATCCGTACCGCCGACAAACTGACGCGTACCGCCTCCTGGCTCGACAGCATGGAAGGCGGCATCGAATATCTGAAGAGCGTGATTATCGATGACAAGCTGGGCTTTGACGCGCAGCTTGAAGAAGAGATGACCCGCCTGCGTGAAGCGGTAGTCTGCGAGTGGACTGAAACGGTGAACACGCCTTCTGCGCAGCTTCGCTTCAAACACTTTATCAACAGCGACCGCCGCGATCCGAACGTGCAGGTAGTGCCAGAGCGTCAGCAACATCGCCCGGCAACCCCGTATGAACGAATTCCGGTGGTGTTAGTGGAGGATAACGCATGAGCCAGTGGAACACCGTCTGCAAAATCGACGACATCATTCCGGCGACCGGTGTGTGTGCGTTGGTGAAAGGTCAGCAAGTCGCGATTTTCCGCCCGCGCCATGATGATCAAGTGTATGCCATCAGCAATATCGACCCGTTTTTTGAGTCCAGCGTGCTCTCTCGCGGCCTTATCGCTGAACATCAGGGCGAGTTGTGGGTTGCCAGCCCGCTGAAAAAACAGCGTTTCCGCCTGCGCGACGGCGTATGTATGGAAGATGAAAGCCGCTCTGTCGCGCATTTCGATGCGCGCGTGAAAGACGGCGAAGTACAGATTAAAGCGTAATACCCCTGCGGGGGCGCAATGCTCCCGCTGTTTCACTTTTTCGTTTTCATTTTTTCCTTTTAAACATTTTCTTTTAACTTTGGATAATCAACATCATGTTTACCGACACTATTAATAAGTGCGCGGCTAACGCTGCGCGTATCGCTCGCCTCTCTGCACAAAATCCGCTGGGTTTCTGGATAAGCTCTGCCATGGCGGGCGCTTATGTTGGGCTTGGCATCATCCTGATTTTTACCCTTGGTAACCTGCTTGATCCAACATTGCGCCCGCTGGTGATGGGCGCGACGTTCGGTATCGCCTTAACGCTGGTGATTATCGCCGGTTCTGAGTTATTTACCGGTCACACCATGTTTCTGACGCTGGGCGTCAAAGCGGGCACCATCAGCCACGGGCAAATGTGCGCTATTTTGCCGCAAACCTGGTTGGGTAATTTGCTCGGCTCAGTGTTCGTCGCGCTGCTGTACAGCTGGGGCGGCGGCAGTTTGTTACCGGTGGATACGAGTCTGGTGCATGCGGTAGCGCTGGCGAAAACCAGTGCGCCAGCAACGGTGCTGTTCTTTAAGGGCGCGCTGTGTAACTGGCTGGTGTGCCTGGCTATCTGGATGGCAATCCGTACCGAAGGCGCGGCGAAGTTTCTCGCTATCTGGTGGTGTCTGCTGGCGTTTATCGCCTCGGGTTACGAACACTCCATCGCCAATATGACGCTCTTTGCCCTCTCCTGGTTTGGTCATCACAGCGAGGCGTATACCCTCTCCGGTATCGGTCATAACCTGCTGTGGGTAACGCTTGGCAATACTCTCTCTGGTGCGGTATTTATGGGGTTAGGTTACTGGTATGCTACGCCGAAATCTGAGCGTCCTTCTGCGGTCACCCGCGTGGCAAGCCAGGCTACAGCGAATAACTAAAATGTTGAGGTAATGTCGTGGACCATTTGCCAATTTTTTGCCAGCTACGCGATCGCCAGTGCCTGCTTGTCGGTGGAGGCGATGTCGCAGAACGTAAAGCCCGGCTGTTAATGGATGCGGGTGCACGGCTTACCGTTAACGCGCTCACGTTTGTTCCTCAGTTCACCGTCTGGGCCGAAGAAGGCATGTTGACGCTGGTTGAAGGTGGATTTAGCGAAACGTTGTTAGACGCGTGTTGGCTGGCGATTGCCGCAACGGATGACGAAGCGGTGAATCAGCGCGTCAGCGACGCCGCAGAGCAGCGCCGTATCTTCTGTAACGTTGTCGATGCGCCCAAACAGGCGAGCTTTATCATGCCGTCAATCATTGACCGCTCGCCGTTGATGGTGGCGGTCTCTTCCGGCGGCACATCGCCAGTGCTGGCGCGTTTGCTGCGTGAAAAACTCGAATCGCTGTTGCCGCAGCATCTGGGTCACGTCGCCCATTACGCAGGCAAACTACGCAGCCGGGTCAAGAAACAGTTCGCCACCATGAGCGAGCGTCGCCGCTTCTGGGAAAAATTGTTCGTCAACGACCGACTGGCGCAATCCCTGGCGAACCAGGACACCAGCTCAGTGGATAAAATCACCGAACAGTTGCTGACCGAGCCGCTGGATAACCGTGGCGAAGTGGTACTGGTTGGCGCGGGGCCTGGCGACGCCGGGCTGCTGACCTTAAAAGGTTTGCAGCAGATCCAGCAAGCCGATGTAGTGGTGTATGACCGGCTGGTTTCCGATGAGATCATGAACCTGGTGCGCCGCGACGCTGACCGGGTGTTTGTTGGCAAACGCGCGGGCTATCACTGTGTACCGCAGGAGGAGATCAATCAGATCCTGCTGCGCGAAGCGCAAAGCGGTAAACGCGTTGTCCGGCTCAAAGGCGGCGACCCGTTTATTTTCGGTCGCGGCGGCGAAGAGCTGGAAACGCTCTGCCACGCGGGTATCCCTTTTTCGGTGGTGCCAGGCATTACGGCGGCATCCGGCTGTTCGGCCTACTCCGGCATTCCGTTAACCCACCGCGATTACGCACAAAGCGTGCGGCTGGTAACGGGGCACCTGAAAACCGGTGGCGAGATGGATTGGGCCAATCTGGCTGCGGAAAAGCAAACGCTGGTGTTCTATATGGGGCTGAATCAGGCGGCGACGATTCAGGCGCAATTAATAGAGCATGGAATGCAGACAGATATGCCGGTGGCGCTGGTGGAAAACGGCACCTCGGTACAACAGAAAGTCGTGAGTGGTGATTTGACGCAACTGGGCGAACTGGCACAGCAGGTGCAAAGCCCGGCGCTGATCATCGTTGGTCGCGTGGTGGGACTGCGCGATAAGCTTAAATGGTTTTAAAAACAGAAAAAGGGCAGATAAACCTGCCCTTTTTAATGATGCCAACGATTACGGTTTAGCAACGAAACCAATCGCTTCGTAGACTTTCTTCAGGGTTTCCGATGCCCGCGCGCTGGCTTTTTCCGCGCCGTCTTTCATCACCTGTTGCAGGAAGGCTTCATCATTGCGATAGCGATGATAACGCTCTTGCAGCTCGGTCAACATGCCGGAAACGGCATCCGCCACTTCCCCTTTCAGATGACCGTACATTTTGCCTTCAAAGTGCTGTTCCAGCTCCGCAATACTCTGGCCGGTTACGGCAGAGAGAATATCCAGCAGGTTGGAAACGCCCGCTTTGTTGGCGATGTCGTAACGTACCACTGGCGGCTCGTCGGAATCGGTCACCGCACGTTTGATTTTCTTCACTACCGATTTCGGATCTTCCAGCAGGCCGATAACGTTGTTGCGGTTATCATCTGATTTGGACATCTTCTTGGTCGGCTCCAGCAGTGACATCACGCGCGCGCCAGATTTTGGAATAAACGGCTCAGGCACTTTGAAGATATCGCCATAAATCGCGTTGAAACGCTGGGCGATATCGCGGCTCAGTTCCAGATGCTGTTTCTGGTCTTCACCCACCGGTACCTGATTGGTTTGATATAGCAGGATGTCCGCCGCCATCAGCACCGGGTAATCAAACAGGCCGGCGTTAATGTTTTCCGCATAGCGTGCGGATTTGTCTTTGAACTGAGTCATGCGACTCAGTTCACCGAAATAGGTGTAGCAGTTCAGCGCCCAGCCGAGCTGCGCATGTTCCGGCACATGGGACTGAACGAAGATGGTGCTTTTTTGCGGATCGATGCCGCACGCCAGGTAAAGTGCCAGCGTGTCCAGCGTCGCCTTACGCAGCGCTAGCGGATCCTGGCGCACGGTAATCGCGTGCTGGTCAACGATGCAGTAGATACAGTGATAGTCGTCCTGCATGTTCACCCACTGACGCAGCGCACCCATATAGTTGCCAATGGTTAATTCACCTGAGGGCTGTGCGCCACTAAAGACGATGGGCTTAGTCATTTTTCGTTTCCTGATTTTCACTGTGCGAAAGCCCGAGTGCGGGCAGTAAATCTTTGAAGTGATCGAACACGTAATCCGGCTCGCTGGCGGTAATCGCTTCGCCGTAGTTATAACCGTAAGTCATACCGACACAGACGCTTCCAGCCGCTTTTGCCGCCAGGATGTCATTGCGCGAATCACCAACGAAGAGCAATTCATGAGGTTGAATATTGAGCTTTTTGCACACCAGAAGCAACGGTTCCGGGTGCGGCTTTTTGTTTACCACATCATCGCCGCCGACCACAAAGGTGAAATATTGCGCAATACCCAGCGCCTCCAGCAGCGGTGCCACGAACGGCGTCGGCTTATTGGTCACCAGTGCCAGTGGCAAGCCTTTAGCATGCAGAGCTGCCAGCGTTTGTGCCACGTCCGGGAAGAGAAAACTGCCCTCTTCCACCGTCTCTTCGTAATAACGGTTGAACAACTTACGCAGCATGCGTATCTGCTCTTCTTGTGGAATATCATGACCCACATCCGGCTTGCCTTGCGCCACGCGCTGGCTGGTGCGCTCCTGGCGAGCCCAGTTAAACGCTCGCTCCATCAACACATCCGCGCCGTTACCAATCCAGGTCACCACACGCGCTTCGCCCGCCTGCGGTAACTCAAGAGCATACAGCGCGCTGTCCACCGCGGCGGTCAGACCCGGTGCGCTATCCACCAGCGTACCGTCGAGATCAAAAGCAATTCCCTGAATCGACTGCATTTTATTCATGACTTACCTTTGCCAGTTCACTACGCATTTCATCAATAACCTGTTTGTAATCGGGTTTATCGAAAATTGCCGAGCCTGCGACAAACATATCTGCGCCCGCTGCGGCGATGTCGCCGATGTTGCTCACCTTCACACCGCCGTCGACTTCGAGACGGATATCAAAGCCTGAGGCATCAATGCGGCGACGCACTTCACGCAGCTTATCCAGCGTGTGCGGAATAAAAGACTGACCGCCAAAACCGGGGTTTACCGACATCAGCAGGATCACGTCCAGTTTATCCATCACGTAGTCCAGGTAGCTGAGCGGTGTTGCCGGGTTAAATACCAGTCCCGCTTTACAACCGTGCTCTTTGATGAGCTGCAGGGAGCGATCGACGTGTTCGGACGCTTCGGGATGAAAGGTGATAATGCTTGCGCCAGCGGCGGCGAAGTCCGGGATCAGCCGATCAACCGGTTTCACCATCAGGTGAACATCAATAGGCGCGGTGATGCCATAATTGCGCAGCGCTTTGAGCACCATCGGGCCAATGGTCAAATTCGGCACGTAATGGTTATCCATCACGTCGAAATGCACCACGTCACCACCTGCAGCCAGTACGGCGGCGGTATCTTCGCCGAGGCGTGCAAAATCAGCCGACAGAATCGAAGGGGCAATCAAATACTGTTTCATCCGCATCTCCTTGAGAAAGTAGGGTTCGGCAGGCAGCGCGGTGAATGCGAATTATCGCGGAGCCGGGCGATAGAGTGCCAGCAGCTCATCCACCTTTTTACGTGTACCACCGTTACTGCTGATACTGCGCCGCACTTTTACCACGTGCAATTTTGCCTGACTGTACCACTCACGCGTTAATAGCGTGTCGTGGTTGGAAATCAATACCGGGATCCGGTTTTGCACCAGGCTTTCGGCAATCGCCGCCAAATGCGCCTGCTGCTCAAGACTGAAACTGTTGGTGTGATACGCCGTAAAATTGGCCGTCGCCGACAGCGGGGCGTAAGGCGGATCGCAGTAGACCACGGAGTTCTCGTCCGCGCGCGCCATGCTATCTGCGTAAGACTCGCAGTAAAAAAAGGCATTCTGCGCTTTTTCGGCGAAGTGATACAACTCCGCTTCCGGGAAATAGGGTTTCTTATAACGCCCGAACGGCACGTTGAATTCACCGCGCAAATTATAGCGGCACAGACCGTTGTAGCCATGGCGATTGAGGTATAAAAATAGCAGCGCGCGCCGGAAGGGCTCCTGGCACTGGTTAAACTCTTCGCGCAGCTGGTAATAAACCACAGACTGATTGGTCTCAGGCGCGAACAGCGCCCGCGCCTGGCGCACATACTCGTCAGGCTGGTCTTTAACGATGTTATAGAGGCTAATCAAATCGCTGTTGATATCAGCGAGGATATAGCGGGAGAACGACGTGTTGAGAAACACCGAACCCGCGCCGACGAACGGCTCGATAAGGCATTCACCCTGCGGCAGATGCCTTCCGATATCGTCCAGCAGGGGGTATTTCCCCCCTGCCCATTTCAAAAAAGCGCGATTCTTTTTCATGCTGACTGATTACTTACACTCTCTCCGGCTGTGGAGAAAGCTCCGACAGCATCCTGCGCTTTATACATTACTTCAGATCGGCCTGAACCTGATGTATCGGTTTGGCCCAGGGATTTTTCGCCTGTACGTCTGCCGGCAACGCCGCAACAGCGCGTTTCGCATCGTCTTTAGATGCGTACACACCACTCACCAGCACGTACCACGGCTGGCCGTTACGCGTTGTCTGGTAAACCACGAAGTTTTTCAGATTCTCTTTCTTCGCCCATGCATTCAGGTTGTTAGAGTTCGAGGAACTGCTCAACTGCAGCGTGTAGTGGTTACCCGGCGCAGATTTTAACGCTCCAACATTCCCGGTGGCGGCAGCAGCGCTTGCTGCAGGCGCGGCGCTGGCTGCAGGTGCAGTCACGGCTTTGGGCTGAGTTTGCACAGGTGACGACGTTACCGCAGGCGCTTTTACCGGCGCGGTAGAGGCGGTTTCAGTGCGTTTCGGCGGCTGAGCGACAGCTTTGGATTCGGCTTTCGGTTCCGCTTTCGATACGGACTCTTTAGCCACCGCCTTCGGCTCGATCACCATCTGTTTGCGTTCGGTACGCGGCGCAGCGGTATGGCTTTCAGCTGTAGCAGATTGTTGCTGACGCGCAGCAGCACCGTTGCCGTTACGTACCGGCGCAACTGTTGCAGGCTCGGTTGGCAACGTCGAATTTACCGCGCTATCCAACTGAGACTGGTTTTGTGGCTGAGTCAGTGCGTTGTTCAGATCGCCCTGCACTTCAACACGCTGCTGACCCGCAGGCGCGGCAGGAGTTTCAGCTTGTGATGGCGTAGAAGAAATTGGCGGCAGCGAGACATCCTGCTGCGCAGGCGCATTGCCTGAAGTGGGTTGCTGAGCAGGTGCTGGCTGCGCGCCATTCGCCTGATCTGCAGCACCGGTATTGCCGGCGTTGTTATTGCCTGCAGAGAGATCGATGCTTTTCTCCGCCGGCGCGTTTTGTTCATTGCTCGTTGTCGGTGCGGGGGATTTCAGCGCAGAACCGATGCCGATGATTAACAGAAGCAGAACCAGAATGCCGACGCCCATCATCACATACTGACGGGAAGCGGGTTTCGCGGCTGCCGCTTTCTTACGTTTACGCGGACGGCGCTCTTCGCGCTCCTCGTCAAACGCTTCTTCATCTTCTTCATAGCTCTCTTCTTCACGCTCATCACGCGCCCGGCGGCTGCGAGAAGGGCGGCGTTCGTCCGCATCGACATCAACATCATCAAAGTTGATTTGCGGTTCATCTACACGCTCGGAAGATTGGCGAGAACGACCAGTACGACGATCGCTGGGATCGGGTTTCAGCTCGTCTTCTGGTTTGAATTCATCCATTTAACACCCCACACAAAGGCGTATGCCACATCATGCATCCCGCCCGAAGTTAAACGCCACGCGGTGCGTGACCAGACCTTTCTAATAGTTACGCCTGCTGGCAATCAGCAATAGCGCCAAGTACTACGTCGTGCGGCACTCCGCCGCGAACTTCACTCTTCCCTATTGCCAACGGGAGCACTAAACGCATCTCTCCCGCCAGCACTTTTTTATCGCGCATCATGTGCGGTAAATAAGCCTGCGCAGACATCTCCTGCGGGCCTTGTACCGGCAAACCTGCGCGTTTCAGCAGCGCTTTTATACGCTGCGTATCCGCTTTACTGAACTGGCCAAGACGTTCAGATGCATGCGCCGCCATCACCATACCTGCCGCGACAGCTTCACCGTGTAACCAGTTCCCGTAGCCCATTTCCGCCTCAATAGCGTGGCCGAAGGTATGCCCCAGATTCAGTAAAGCACGTAAGCCTGTTTCCCGCTCATCGGCGGCAACAACTTCTGCTTTCAGCTCACAACAACGGCGAATACAGTACGCCATCGCCGGACCATCAAGGCGCAGCAACGCATCCATGTTCTGTTCCAGCCAGGTAAAGAACTCGCCGTCGAGAATAATGCCGTATTTGATCACTTCCGCGAGGCCGGAGGACAATTCGCGGGCAGGAAGCGTAGCCAGACAATCAAGATCGACAACCACCGATGCAGGCTGATAAAACGCGCCGATCATGTTTTTGCCGAGGGGGTGGTTCACCGCTGTTTTACCGCCAACAGAGGAATCAACCTGAGAAAGGAGCGTGGTCGGCACTTGAATAAAGCGCACACCGCGCTGATAGCTGGCAGCCGCGAAGCCGGTCAAATCGCCCACCACTCCACCGCCCAGCGCGACCAGTGTGGTATCGCGCCCATGGGGTTTTTGCAACAATGCGGTAAAGACCGTGTCCATCACCGCAAGGCTTTTGTACTGCTCGCCATCCGGCAGAATCACGCTATCCACTTTCACGCCAGCCTGTTCAAGAACATGGCGGACTTTATCAAGATAGAGCGGAGCCAGTGTTTCATTGGTGACCAGCATAACCTGATCACCAGACTTCAGGGGCGAGAAGGAAGCTGGATCGTTAAACAGACCAGCCGCGATGGTGATAGGGTAACTACGTTCCCCGAGAGTGACTGTGATCCTCTCCATGACGCGACATCCACCTTAGTTGCTAAAACCCGCAGGCGTGTGAATTAAGCCAGAATTAGTTGCTTTCCAGCATATGAATAATCTGGTTTGCCACCACTTTAGCACTCTGATCGTCGGTGCGAATGGTCACGTCGGCAATCTCTTCATACAACGGATTACGTTCGTCGGCCAACGCTTCCAGCACTTCGCGCGGCGGCGTATCCACCTGCAAAAGCGGGCGTTTTTTGTCACGTTGAGTGCGAGCTAATTGCTTTTCGATAGTGGTTTCCAGATAAACCACTACGCCACGGGCGGAGAGACGATTACGGGTCTCGCGAGACTTCACAGAGCCACCACCGGTCGCCAGTACGATGCCTTGTTTTTCCGTCAGCTCATTGATGATTTTTTCTTCGCGATCGCGGAAGCCTTCTTCACCTTCAACATCGAAGACCCAGCCCACATCAGCTCCGGTTCGTTTCTCAATCTCTTGATCAGAATCGTAAAATTCCATATTGAGTTGTTGAGCTAACTGACGCCCAATAGTGCTTTTGCCGGCACCCATAGGCCCAACCAGAAAGATATTGCGTTTCTCTGCCATTTTTTCGGTACTACTAAGACTATTCGTTGATGATAAACCCGCTTCGCAAAGACTCGGCGTAGCAGGACATGAACTGAAACCTCATATGCGATAGTGCGAGAGTCAGATCGAAAATTATCTCAGTACTCCGGCTTGTTTGGCAACTGAATAAACACGCAATCCTTCATGCTGCTCATTGTTCGACGGAGACCACTGACGCTCAAATCGGTACTCCTTGTAAGCTAAATCATGTCTCACGTCAAACACATGAACCAAGTTCCATTGAAAAAGGGGGAGTTACGGCAGATTTAATGTACCGCCGCCAACCTGGGCGTAATAAACACCACCAGCTCGCGCCGCTCATTATCTTTCGCGTCCTGGCGAAATAACCTACCGATGCCTGGAATCGAACCTAAACCCGGAACCTGCGCCCTGTCGGCGGAGTTCTTTTGTGAGAAGATCCCACCAAGCGCCAGCGTATCGCCGCTTTTTACTTCTACCTGCGTTTCAATCTCCTGCTTGTCAATCGCCATCGCCTCACCCCCTGCCTGCTGTAACACCTGGCCCGGCATATTTTGGCTAATGCGCAACTTCAGCCGTACACGATTATCGGGCAGCACCGTCGGCGTGACTTCCATTCCCAACACCGCTTCTTTAAATTCCACCGCCGTGCTACCGCTATCGCCGCTGGCAACCTGATAAGGTATTTCGCTCCCTTGCTTGATACTCGCTGGCTGGCGGTGAGACGCCAACAGGCGCGGGCTGGCGATAATTTCAAGTTGCTGTTTTTGCTCAAGCGCTGACAATTCCAGCTCCAGCAGTTGGGCGTTGATACTGCCGATATTAAAGCTGACGCGCGTACTGGCATCCTGAACTGAGAGATCGGCAGAAACACCGCTAAGTTGCCCACGAGCCGCAGGTTTATCCTGTGCCAGCCCCCATTTCACCCCCAGCTCGCGCAGGCTTTTTTCATTGATGGTGACGATATAAGCCGCCAGCTCTACCTGCTCGACCGGTAAATCCATCTGCGCGACCCATTTTTCCAGTGCGGCGAGCCCTTCTTTATTGTCACGCACCAGTAACCGGTTAAGCCGCACATCAACCGTCATCGCGCCTTGTGGGCTGAGCAGTTTTTCCCCGGCTTTTGCCAGCTCTACCGCGTCGGCATAGCGCAACACAAAACTGCGTGTTTGCAAGGGTATGTTCTGCTTGCGCTGGCGCAGAGCGGCCTCCTGCTCCGTCTGCTTTTGCTGCCGCCATGCCGCAGTATGGACCTGCCAGATATTGCCCTGCTGGTATAACGTTAATCCGGCACTGGCAGCAACGGTTTGTAGCGCCTGCTGCCAGGGAACATCTTTGAGGTTCAGCGACACCGTGCCGCTGACCTCAGGTGAAATCACCATGTTCTGCTTCTCCAGCGCAACCAGCGCCTGCAATACCTGGGTGACAGGCACGTCGTCGACGGTCATTGTGACGACACGTGATGTCTGCGCGCCCGCAAGCGGCAGGCTAAAGAGCATCGCGCTCGCTATCCATTTTCGCATGTTGAGTTCCTTCTCGTTGCCAGCGCCATTGCGCTGGAGTGCACTCTTCGCCAACCTCAATCAGCATTTCATCCTGGTGGATAGCGACAACGCGCCATCCGGTGGGCAGTGTTTCGCCGGTAATAAGGCGATACCAGCGCCCGGTATCATCGCGCACGATCCCTGTCGATTGCTCGCCCGTCACTGCGCCGTGAAAATGCCAGTTGCCAAGTTGCGCGGTTTGGCATGTATCTGGCGGTGGTTGAAAAGGATCGCGCATGCCGCACAGAAGCAGAGGGAGCAGCGCGGCCAGCAACAAACGTCTAATTCGCATTGTCCTGCTCCACTCGCAGCGTAAAATTCAGCGCGCCTTCACTGGCCATTAATGAAAACGCAGGAACCTGCATGTCGCTCGCCGTTAGCAGTGAAAACGTTTCAACCGCGCCTTCCCAGCTGGTCGCAAGCACTAACTCTCCGCCCCCCTGAGCAGGCTGCCAGCGTGCAAGCTGGCGCCCCTGTGACTGAAAATCGAGCGGGCTAAATGCACGACGCCGCGGCAAGGTCACAGATTCTGACGGCGGCACCAGCGCAAGTAACTTTTGCCACTGCGCGCGCAGCTTCATGTTTTGTTGCTGTTGTTGATCAACCAGCCGCATCTCCGTCTCTTTGACCGGAGATATCGCCAGCCACCATAAAAGTGCCAGCGCGCAAAGTGAACTGAGTAGCCAACAAAGCACGCGCGTTCGTAATGACAAAGCAAACCAAACATCAGGGTTGAGCATCATCACGCTCCCGGTTCAGTTGGTAGTGGAATTGCCAGCGCCCTTGCGCATCACGCTCTACGGTGCCTGCGGGTTGCAACTGAAATCCTGTCGTTTTCTGCAACCCTTGCTCAAGCTCGCTTAATGCGTTAAAAGAGCCGGCCAGGCCAGTGATTTCAAGCTGGTTTTGCTGCCAGCGCAGAGCAGTAAACCAGGCGTTGGGAGGCAGATTTTCCGCGAGGGTAAGCAACGTCTGCCGCCACGCCTGGGTACGCTGAAGCCGTAATCGCTGCGCCTGCTCCTGCTGCCAGCGCTGGCGACGACGCTGCAACGGCTGCTCGGCGGCGTGCAACCCGGCGAGTAAGGCGGCATCAGATTGCTGCCACAGCGTAGCCTGACGCAGATCAACCGCAGCAAGTGCCCGCCATAATGTGCCGCCCAGCACAATCAGCAACGCTGTTGCGATGACAACCGCGCCCCACAGACGAATGCAGCGCAACCGCTTTTGACGCCGCCAGGGGAGAAAATTCACGACGGGCTGCATCAGTATCCCCTGGCAACAGCCAGCCCCAGCGCTATCGCGTAGCGTTCTCCGGCATCGGGTAAAGGTGGCTGGCGCGACGGAACAGCGCTCCAGCAGTCAAATCCACCGGGCATCTCGCCGCACTGTGCGATTTCATCTGCGGGTAGCCCAAGCACGGCGGCAAGCTGGGTAGCATTTTCGGCTTCTTCCCGCGCTCGTCGCCCCCAGCTCTCTCTCGTAGCCCATAGCCACTGGCGCTCATCACACCATGCAATGCAACGAGCCGGTGGTGTAAGCCAGGGTAACAATGGCTGCAGCGCACTGGCGTCCGGCGTAATAGAGGAAAGATGGAGGGATAATGTCTGCGCTATCTCCAGCAGCGACGCCACATCTTTATTTTGCGCAGCAGTAACGCCGTACGCTTTGCCGGGCTCATCTTCGGTGAAATCGAAACAGAGATCGTTTTCTGCCATCTCCAGTTCACGCGCCATTGCCTGCGAAACCCAGCTGGTTAAAGCTGGTTCGCGCAGCGTGATTGCCGGTCGCGGCAGTTTTTTTTGCAGGGTTTGCCCGGCGGGAAATGCCATGCGTACGCAATGGCGTTGCGGTAGGGTTTGCCGCCAGGGCCGCAAAACATTGAGCAGTTCTTCTGGCGCTTTTATTCGCCCCTGCACCACGACGCCAGGGGATAGCGGAAGGTGCCACCAACGGCGCAGCGCCTGGCCGCGACGCCCGGCGGCAAGGGCGACAATGAAGATGCCATCTTGTTGAATATGCAAACCAATTTGCCAGTGCCTGAATGCCATAATTCCCGATCTCCTTATCGTCTCGCTGGATGACGCTATATCAATGCATCAGGCTTGCCTTTATACTACCGCGCGGTTGTTTATAAACTGCCCAAATGACTCTAAATGGGAAATCTCCAGTGAAGTTCGTAAAGTATTTATTCATCCTTGCAGTATGTTGCATTCTGCTGGGAGCAGGCTCGATTTACGGTCTGTACAAATATATTGAGCCACAGCTACCTGACGTCGCCACGCTGAAAGATGTGCGGCTACAAATTCCGATGCAGGTCTACAGCGCTGACGGCGAATTGATCGCGCAATATGGCGAAAAACGCCGTATTCCGCTGACGCTGAATCAAATCCCGCCTGTAATGGTTAAAGCGTTTATCGCCACGGAAGACAGCCGTTTTTATGAACATCACGGTGTCGACCCGGTGGGGATTTTCCGCGCCGCCAGCGTGGCGATGTTTTCCGGACGCGCGTCGCAGGGCGCAAGTACGATTACCCAACAGCTGGCACGTAACTTTTTCTTAAGCCCGGAACGCACGCTGATGCGTAAGCTTAAAGAGGTGTTCCTGGCGATCCGCATTGAACAATTGCTGAGCAAAGATGAGATCCTTGAGCTTTATCTCAATAAGATCTACCTCGGTTATCGCGCGTACGGCGTGGGTGCCGCGGCGCAGGTCTACTTTGGGAAAACGGTCGATCAGTTAACGCTGAGTGAAATGGCGGTGATTGCCGGTTTGCCAAAAGCACCGTCTACGTTTAACCCGCTCTATTCACTTGATCGCGCTACCGCGCGCCGTAATGTGGTGCTGGCACGTATGGAGAGCGAAGGCTACATCACCGAGCAGCAGTATGATCAAGCGCGTGGTGAAGCTATCGATGCCAATTACCATGCGCCGGAAATCGCTTTTTCCGCGCCTTACCTTTCCGAAATGGTGCGCCAGGATTTGGTCAATCGCTATGGCGATAAAGCCTACGAAGATGGCTACCGCGTTTACACCACCATTACCCGTAAAGTGCAGCAGGCCGCGCAGACCGCCGTGCGTAATAACGTGATGGATTACGACATGCGCCACGGTTATCGCGGCCCGTCGAATGTGTTGTGGAAAGTGGGCGAAGCGGCGTGGGACAGTAAAAAAATCATCGACTCCCTGAAAACGCTGCCGTCTTATGGCCCACTCTCGGCAGCAGTGGTGACCAGCGCCAATCCGCAAGAAGCAACGGCGATGATGGCAGATGGCACCTCGGTCTCTTTGCGCATGGAAGGTATGCGCTGGGCGCGTCCGTATCGTTCCGACACGCAACAAGGCGCAACGCCACGCAAAGTTACTGACGTGGTGCAGGCCGGACAGCAGATTTGGGTTCGCCAGGTGGACGATGCCTGGTGGCTGGCGCAGGTGCCAGATGTTAACTCCGCGCTGGTTTCCATCAACCCGCGTAATGGCGCCGTATTGGCGCTGGTTGGCGGCTTCGATTTTAACCAAAGCAAGTTTAACCGCGCGACACAGGCGCTGCGCCAGGTAGGTTCTAACATCAAGCCGTTCCTTTACACCGCGGCAATGGATAAAGGCCTGACGCTGGCGAGCATTCTGAATGATGCACCAATTTCCCGCTGGGATGCAGGCGCAGGTTCCGACTGGCGACCGAAAAACTCGCCGGATGAGTATGCCGGTCCGATTCGTTTACGTCAGGGTTTGGGGCAGTCGAAAAACGTGGTGATGGTGCGTGCAATGCGCGCAATGGGCGTGGATTACGCGGCGGAATATCTGCAGCGTTTCGGCTTCCCGGCGCAAAACATTGTGCATACCGAATCGCTGGCACTGGGCTCTGCTTCCTTTACGCCAATGCAGGTTGCCCGCGGTTATTCGGTGATGGCGAACGGTGGTTTCCTGATCGATCCGTATTTCATTACCAAAATCGAAAACGATCAGGGCAACGTGCTGTTTGAAGTACGTCCGAAAATCGCCTGTGCCGATTGTGATATTCCGGTGATTTACGGCGATACGCCGAAATCGAACGTGCTGGAAAACAAAGACATGGAAAACGTCGCCACCTCACAAGAGCAGCAGAACGCAGCCGTACCGCAGCCGCAGCTTGAGCAGGCCAACCAGGCGCTGGTGCAAAGAAGCGGCGCCGAAGAGTACGCGCCACACGTTATTAGCACCCCGCTGTCGTTTTTGATCAAAAGCGCGCTGAACAGTAACATCTTTGGCGAGCCAGGCTGGCAGGGCACAGGCTGGCGCGCAGGTCGTGATCTCAAACGCAATGATATTGGCGGTAAAACCGGGACCACGAACAGTTCGAAAGATGCCTGGTTCTCGGGCTATGGACCAGGTGTGGTGACCTCCGTTTGGATCGGCTTTGACGATCATCGTAGGGATTTGGGGCGTACAACCGCATCCGGCGCGATTAAAGATCAGATTTCCGGCTACGAAGGCGGCGCGAAAAGCGCACAACCTGCCTGGGATGCGTATATGAAAGTCGTGCTGGATGGGGTTCCTGAAGAGCCATTAACCCCGCCGCCAGGCATAGTGACGGTGAATATCGACCGCAGCACCGGCCAACTGGCGAACGGTGGTAGCAGCCGCCAGGAATACTTTATTGAAGGCACGCAGCCAACGCAGCAAGCCGTCCATGAAGTGGGCACCACGTTAATGGATAACGGCGAGTCTCACGAACTCTTTTAACTCTGCGCCGGGCTAGTCCCGGCTGACAGACAGCAAAAAGGGCGCAAATGCGCCCTTTTCATTTATTATTTTGTGCGTTCAGAGTCGCCCCTGTCCTTTTAGCCATTCGCGAACCAAAAACAGCGCGCTGACATTGCGGGCTTCGTTGAAATCAGGATCTTCCAGCAGGTCCATCAAATGCTTCAGCGGCCAGCGTACCTGCGGTAGCGGTTCTGGTTCATCACCCGGCAGCGACTCCGGATAGAGATCTTCTGCCACGATAATGTTCATTTTGCTGGAGAAGTAAGAAGGCGCCATACTGAGTTTTTTCAGAAAAGTAAGCTCTTTTGCGCCAAATCCGACTTCTTCTTTTAGTTCACGGTTCGCCGCTTCGTATATACTCTCACCCGGATCGATAAGACCCTTGGAAAACCCCAGTTCGTAGGATTCAGTGCCAACCGCATATTCGCGGATCAGGATCAGGTGATCGTCAACAATTGGCACAATCATCACGGCTTCGTGCGTAGAGGGGCGCATACGTTCATAAACACGGCGCACGCCGTTACTGAATTCCAGATCCACACGTTCTACGTTAAAAAGTCGTGAAGAGGCGACCGTTTCTACGTTAAGAATGGTGGGTTTTTGCAATGATTCGCTCATTATTATCGGTCTTTGCAGAGAAACTTTCGTTATTGTGCGACACTACGCACTGTTTGGGCAATGTACTTTGCCGCTAATTTACATTCCTGCAACCTCTTCGAAATCAATTCCCAATTTAACCCAAAAGTCAATAGCTTGAAATAAAACTAAGAATTTGCTGATATTCCCGTTAGGGTGGTTTTGCTATTCTCTTTGACATTGGTATGCGCTTAAAAATACTCAAGTTAATTGCTTGCTTAAAAGGCCAACCACATTAGATTGTTACGGGAAGGGTGCAACTGACTACACCTGTTAGAAAAAGTAAGATGGGGAAAGCATGAGCACCATTTTGATTTTTTTCGCTGCTATGCTGGCCTGCGCATTCCTCGCCGGATGGATTTTCAGGTTCAGGTCGCAACGTCGGTATCGACTGCCGTATTTACAGGCTTTCACCGGCGCGACGACCCGTAAATTAACCCCTGAAGAGCGTGAAACGGCGGAACGCTATCTGGAAACGCTTTCCCGTACGCAAAACAATCTCGCCCCGACGGGCGCGACAGCCGCCCCTGTTTCGATCAATCTTACCGCGCATAGCAACACGGTGCTGTATGTCACGCACTCGATCACCCGCTATGGCATCACCACTGACGCCCCGAATAAATGGCGCTACTACCTTGATTCCGTCGAAGTCCATTTGCCCCCGTCCTGGGAGCAGTACATTACCGACGAGAACAATGTTGAACTGATCCGCACCGACTCCATGCCGCTGGTTATTTCGCTTAACGGGCATACGCTTAGCGAATACATGAGCGAAGAGCGCGGCGGTGAACTGGAACGCGTCTCGTCGAGCCAATCCGCGATCCGTGGCGAAGAGAGTGAACAAATTGAGCTGCTCAATATTCGCCGGGAAACCCCGGAAGAGTACGCATTAAGCCGCCCGGACGGCATGCGCGAAGCGCTGCTGATCTCGGTCTCGTTTCTATTGTTTTTCTTCTGTCTGGCCTCGCCCGATGTCTTTATCCCGTGGCTGGCGGGCGGTGGCGTGATGCTGCTTGCCGCCGGGCTCTGGGGGTTATATGCGCCACCGGCTAAAAACACGCTGCGGGAGATTCATTGTCTGCGTGGCACGCCAAAGCGCTGGGGGCTGTTCGGTGAGAATAATCAGGAGCAAATGAATAATATCTCGTTAGGTATTATCGACCTGATTTATCCGCGTCACTGGCAGCCCTTCGTCACACAGGATTTGGGCCAGCAAACCGACATTGATATCTACCTTGATCGCCACGTTGTGCGCCAGGGACGTTTTCTCTCCCTGCACGATGAAGTGAAAAATTTCCCGCTGCAGCACTGGGTGCGCAGCGCCGTCATTTCCATCGGTTCGCTGGTGGTGCTGGCGATGTTGTTGATTTGGGTGCCGCTGGATATGCCGATCAAATTTACCGTGTCGTGGATTAAAGGCGCGCAGACCGTTGAAGCCAGCAGCGTGAATCAGCTCGAAGCCGCCGGGTTGCGGATTGGTGACACGCTGCGCATCAGCGGCACCGGCATGTGTAATATCCACATGCAAAACAACTGGACCTCGCGCCAGACGTCACCGTTTACGCCGTTCGACTGCTCGCAAATTATCTGGAACAACGCCCCGCCCCTGCCGTTGCCAGAATCCGATATTGTGAACAAAGCCACCGCGCTTGCTCAGGCGGTCAGCCGCCAGCTTCATCCCACTACCGAAGAAGACTCCCGCGTGAGCCCGGTGCTGCGCTCAGCCATTCAGAAATCCGGCATGGTACTGCTGGATGACTTTGCAGATATCGTACTGAAAACGCAGGATTTGTGCGCTGCCGAAGATGAATGTCTGCGGTTGAAAAACGCGCTGGTCAACCTCGGAAACAGTAAAGACTGGGAGACACTAACCAAACGCGCCAGCGACGGGAAACTCACCGGCGTGAACGTATTGCTGCGCCCGGTAAGCGCCGAGTCGCTGGATAATTTGGTTACTACGTCCACCGCGCCGTTCATTATGCGGGAAACCACCCGTGCGGCGCAGGCGCTGAACAGCCCGGCACCGGGCGGTTTTGTGATTAGCAGTGAAGAAGGTAGCGAACTGGTTGATCAACCCTGGCCGCCAATTGCGCTGTATGACTACCCGGCACAGGAACAATGGAATGAATTCCAGCGGCTGGCGCAAATGCTGATGCAGACGCCGTTTCGCGCGGAAGGGATCATTACCAGTATCTATACCGATGCAAACGGCACCAAACACATCAGCCTGCATCGCATGCCAGATGCCAGCGGCCTGTGGCGTTATGCGGGAACCACACTTCTGCTGGTCGCAATGGTGATTTGCAGCCTCTACAACGGTGTGCTGGCGCTGCGGCGTTACCAGCGCAACCGCACACGTATCGAAGAGATTCAGCAGTATTATGCAAGCTGTCTGAACCCCCAGTTTCTGCCCACCCAGGACAGCCTCAGCAGCTAACGATCTGTCGTGCGAGCTGTGTTAACCTGTCGCGCACGTTTTCTCTGGCTGGAGTTTTTAATGCACCTTGATATCGCATGGCAGGACGTCGATACCGTTTTGCTGGATATGGACGGCACGCTTCTCGATCTCGCGTTTGATAACTTCTTCTGGCAAAAACTGGTGCCGGAAACCTTTGGCGTCAAACAAGGCTTAACGCCGGAAGAAGCGCAGAACGTTCTCCGTCAGGAGTATCACGCCGTGCAGCATACGCTAAACTGGTACTGTCTGGATTACTGGAGCGAACGCCTGGGTCTGGATATTTGCGCTATGACCACCCAGCAGGGGCCGCGCGCGGTGCTGCGTGAAGATACGGTGCCGTTTCTGGATGCGCTACAAAAAAGCGGTAAACGCCGCATTTTGCTGACCAATGCGCACCCGCATAATCTGGCGGTCAAACTTGAGCACACGGGTCTCGCGTCGCACCTTGATTTATTACTTTCTACCCATACATTTGGTTATCCGAAAGAGGATCAGCGCCTGTGGCAGGCTGTCGCGCATGAAACCGGGCTCAATCCTGAACGGACGCTGTTTATCGATGACAGCGAACCGATTCTTGATGCGGCGGCGAAATTTGGCATCCGCTATTGCCTGGGCGTCACCAACCCGGATTCCGGGCTTGCGGAAAAACATTATTTGCGCCATCCCGGCACTAATGACTACCGCGGCTTGATCCCCTCACTTCTCAAGGAGATGTGATGAAACAGCAGCCTGCGCAGGAAGTTCGTCTGGATAAGTGGCTGTGGGCCGCGCGTTTTTATAAAACCCGCGCCCTTGCCCGCGAAATGATTGACGGCGGCAAAGTGCATTACAACGGGCAACGCAGCAAGCCGAGTAAAATCGTCGAGCTGAACGCCACGCTCACGCTGCGTCAGGGAAATGATGAACGAACCGTCATTATTAAAGGCATTACGGAGCAGCGTCGACCGGCAAATGAAGCGGTTGAGCTGTATGAAGAGACGGCAGAAAGCATCGAGAAACGCGAAAAAATGGCGCTGGCCCGCAAACTTAACGCGCTCACCATGCCCCACCCCGATCGCCGCCCGGATAAGAAAGAACGTCGCGATCTTATAAAATTTAAATTAGGTGATAGCGAATAACGCTCACCCGCAAGAGAGATAATCATGGCCATTCAAGACCAATTACACCGCTATCTTTTTGAAAACTACGCTGTTCGCGGCGAGCTGGTGACCGTTTCCCATACCTGGAAACAGATCCTTGAAAACCACAACTATCCGCTGCCGGTAAAAACGGTGCTCGGCGAGTTGCTGGTTGCCACCAGCCTGCTGACGGCAACGCTGAAATTTGCCGGAGATATCACCGTGCAGTTGCAGGGCGATGGCCCGATGAGTCTGGCGGTGATTAATGGTAACAATCGCCAGCAAATGCGCGGTGTGGCACGTGTTCAGGGCGATGTGCCGGAAAATGCGGATCTGAAAACGCTGGTGGGTAACGGTTATTTAGTTATCACCATCACGCCGGAAGAGGGCGAGCGTTATCAGGGCGTGGTGGGTCTTGAAGGTGATACGCTGGCGGCATGCCTGGAAGATTACTTTATGCGTTCAGAGCAATTGCCAACACGCTTGTTTATCCGCACCGGCGAGGTTGATGGCCAGCCGGCGGCGGGCGGCATGCTGCTGCAGGTATTACCGGCGCAGGAAACGCAGGCCGAAGATTTTGAGCATCTGGCCGTGCTGACAGAGACCATCAAAGCGGAAGAGTTGCTGACGCTGGCGGCGGAAGATGTGCTGTGGCGCTTGTATCACGAAGAAGAAGTCACGCTGTACGATCCGCAAGATGTGGAATTCAAATGCACTTGCTCACGTGAACGCTGCGCGGGTGCGCTGAAGACGCTGCCGGACGAAGAAGTGGATAGCATCCTCGCGGAAGAAGGCGAAATCGACATGCACTGCGACTATTGCGGCAGCCACTATCTGTTTAACGCGATGGATATTGCCGAGATCCGCAACAACGCCTCCCCTGCCGATCCACAGGTGCACTAAACATCCTTCCTTACGCCGCCTGCGGGCGGCGCTTTTGCATCACTCGTCACGTTTCCGCTAAAATCCCCAATGAAAGTGTTACGTAACTTACTTTCATGAAAGCGATTACAGTCACAAAGCCGCGGTTAAAAATGTCGTCTTACGCCATTTTTGAAACATTTACCCCATAAATGAGACTATTTTTGCCATAATCCGTCTCGTTACGTGACCACAATCACAGTGTTTTCCGTCAGTCTGGGTTTGTCGAGTTAGGTAAATCTATGAGCCTCGTCCCGGTAAGCGGGTAAAAAACAACCCTACAATTTCAGGCAGTACATATTGGCTAAGGAGCAGTGACATGCGCGTTAAGAGCTTAACCCCGCAGGATCTCAAGGCTTATGGTATCAACGATGTTCAGGATGTCGTCTACAACCCCGATTACGATACGCTGTATCAGGAGGAGCTCCGTCCAGACCTGGAAGGATATGAGCGTGGAGTGCTGACGAATTCTGGTGCTGTCGCCGTCGACACCGGTATTTTTACCGGCCGTTCGCCGAAGGATAAGTATATTGTGCGTGATGACACCACCCGCGATACCGTGTGGTGGTCTGATAAAGGCAAAGGCAAGAACGACAACAAGCCGATCTCGCCTGAGGTCTGGCAACATCTAAAAGGCCTAGTCACCCAGCAGCTTTCCGGCAAGCGTCTATTTATTATTGACGCCTTTTGCGGCGCAAACCCGGACACACGTCTCTCGGTGCGTTTTATCACCGAAGTGGCCTGGCAGGCGCACTTTGTGAAGAACATGTTCATTCGCCCGACCGAAGAAGAGCTGGCAAGCTTTACGCCGGATTTTATCGTGATGAATGGCGCGAAATGCACCAACCCACAATGGCAAGAGCAAGGTCTCAACTCGGAAAACTTTGTCGCCTTTAATCTCACCGAACGCATCCAGTTGATTGGCGGAACCTGGTACGGCGGCGAGATGAAGAAAGGTATGTTCTCAATCATGAACTACCTGCTGCCGTTACAGGGCATCGCTTCGATGCACTGTTCAGCAAACGTCGGTGAAAAAGGCGATGTAGCCGTGTTCTTCGGCCTCTCCGGCACCGGCAAAACCACCCTCTCTACCGATCCGAAACGCCGCCTGATTGGCGATGACGAACACGGCTGGGATGATGACGGCGTTTTCAACTTCGAAGGCGGTTGCTACGCCAAAACCATTCGGCTTTCGGAAGAGGCTGAACCGGATATCTTCCACGCCATCCGTCGCGATGCGCTGCTGGAAAATGTCAGCGTCCGCGCCGACGGCAGCATTGATTATGATGATGCGTCGAAAACGGAAAACACCCGGGTGTCGTACCCGATTTACCATATTCAGAACATCGTAAAACCGGTCTCCAAAGCAGGCCACGCCACGAAAGTTATCTTCCTGACGGCAGATGCGTTCGGCGTGCTGCCGCCGGTTTCACGCCTGACCGCCAGCCAGACGCAGTACCACTTCCTTTCCGGTTTTACCGCTAAACTTGCCGGAACCGAACGCGGCGTAACCGAGCCGACACCAACTTTCTCGGCCTGTTTTGGTGCCGCGTTTTTGTCGCTGCATCCAACGCAATATGCAGAAGTTCTGGTGAAAAGAATGCAGGCCGCCGGCGCGCAGGCGTATCTGGTCAATACCGGCTGGAACGGCACCGGTAAACGCATCTCTATCAAGGACACGCGGGCGATTATCGACGCGATCCTTAATGGCTCGCTGGACGATGCGGAAACCTTTACCCTGCCGATGTTCAACCTGGCAATCCCGACCTCGCTGCCCGGCGTGGATACGCGCATTCTTGACCCGCGCAATACCTATGCGTCCCCGGAGCAGTGGCAGGAGAAAGCCGCGCAGCTGGCAACGTTGTTTATTGAAAACTTCGAGAAGTACACCGATACCGCTGCCGGCGCCGCGTTAGTCAGCGCCGGGCCAAAAGTGTAATTTGGCTACGCAAGAGAAACAAAACCCGCCAGATGGCGGGTTTTTTTATGCTTCTTTATTCTGCCCACTCAGTCGGGCAATCGGGATCGGCAGCCAGGCGCGAATACAGAGCCCGCCCCGCTCGCTGGTGCCCAATTCAAGAATGCCGTTATGGTTATCCACAATACGCTGCACGATCGCCAGCCCGAGGCCAGTGCCGCTGGTGCTGCGCGCACTGTCACCGCGGACAAACGGCTGGAACAGATGTTCGCGCTGCTCCGGTTTGATACCCGGGCCGTCATCTTCGACCTGGAACCAGGCGCGATTGTGCTCGGTACCGCTGCTAACTTTGATCCAGCCATTGCCGTAGCGCGCCGCGTTAACCACCATATTGGCAACCGCACGTTTAATGGAAAGCGGGTGCATACGCACGAAAATCTCGCTCTCTTTCAACCCGGTATCGATCTCACGCTCGTAACCACTTTCCGCCGCGATGACTTCACCGAGTACCGCGTTCAGTTCGGCCACTTCCATCGGCATTTCCTGCCCGGTACGCAGATAATCGATAAACTGCTCGATAATCGCGTTGCACTCTTCAATATCTTTATTAATGGATTCAGCGAGATAGCCATCTTCTTCCGCCATCATCTCCGTCGCTAAGCGAATACGCGTGAGCGGCGTACGCAGATCGTGGCTGACGCCCGCCATCAATAACGTTCGATCGTCGGCAAGCTGCTTCACCCCGGCGGCCATCTGGTTAAAGGCGCGGGTAACCGAGCGCACTTCCGACGCGCCATATTCACGCAGCGGCGGCGGAATATGCCCTTTCCCCACCTTCAGCGCGGCGTGCTCCAGGTCAACAAGTGGTCGGTTCTGAATGCGGATAAACAACCAGGCACCGCCTATCGCCAGCAGCATAATCGCCAGCGTGTAGCGGAACAGCGGGGAGAAATCCCCTTGATGAATTTCGGTCAGCGGTACGCGCACCCAGATATTGGGCGACAGCCAGGTTTTCAGCCACACCACCGGTGAGCTTTTATTCACCTCAACGCGCACTTCGGTCGGGCCGCCAAGCTGCTGCGCCATTTGCTGGCTTAAGAATTCGTAATGCTGCGCCCAACGCAGGCCGGCGTCTTCTGCGGCCTCGTTGGAATAAAGCGAAATGCCCAGCTCGCGGTAAATCTCACGGCGAAACGCCGGAGGCACCACCAGCTGCGTGCCGTCCTCCAGTTGCAGTTTATCGGTCATCAACATACGCACTTCGTACGCGAGAACCTTATTAAACTGCTGGAGGCTGGGCAGAATGGCGAAGTTCAGCACCACCAGGTAGGTCGTCACCAGGCTGGCGAACAGCAAGGTGACGATAAGTAACAGGGTGCGGGCAAAAGAACTGCGCGGCGAGAAACGCACTCGCATCATGCTTTAGAGCCGTCCGGCACAAATACGTAGCCCAGACCCCAAACCGTCTGAATATAACGAGGATGTGCCGGATCTTCTTCCACCATGCGGCGCAAGCGCGAGATCTGCACGTCAATAGAACGCTCCATCGCCGAGTATTCACGCCCGCGCGCCAGGTTCATCAACTTATCGCGCGACAGCGGCTCACGCGGGTGGCTGACCAGTGCTTTCAGCACCGCGAATTCACCGCTGGTCAGCGGCATCGGTTCATCTTCGCGGAACATTTCGCGCGTACCAAGATTCAGCTTGAACTTACCAAACGCAATTACCGCTTCTTCCTGAGACGGCGCGCCCGGCAATTCATTCGCCTGGCGGCGCAGCACAGCGCGAATACGCGCCAGCAGCTCACGCGGGTTAAACGGTTTGGGAATATAATCGTCGGCACCAATTTCCAGACCCACAATGCGGTCCACTTCTTCGCCTTTCGCCGTCACCATAATAATCGGCATCGGGTTGCTCTGGCTGCGTAAACGGCGGCAGATAGAGAGGCCATCTTCGCCTGGCAGCATCAGATCCAGCACCATCAGATGGAAAGATTCACGGGTTAACAGACGATCCATCTGCTCAGCGTTAGCCACGCTGCGAACCTGGAAGCCCTGCTCGGTAAGGTAACGCTCAAGCAATGCGCGCAGGCGCATGTCGTCATCCACGACCAGAATCTTATAATTCTCTTGCATTGTTTATACTCCCAAAGGTTCCGACAATAATGTTTCCGTATTCTAGAAAAGTGCGCGTTCACGACCAGCGAAATCTGGTATACATTCTAGTCGAAATTGTTACAAAGCATATTTAACAGCAGCTTATATGCATATGTCATCACAGAAAGCATGATTAATCTGCACCTTACACTATCGCGTTTGTAACGTGTGTGCAGGCAAGAACGTCACGGAAATAAGGCCCAGGAATGAAAACGCCCCTGATTACCCGCGAAGGTTATGAAAAACTGAAGCAGGAACTCGATTTTCTCTGGCGTCAGGAGCGCCCGGAAGTCACCAAAAAAGTCACCTGGGCGGCCAGCCTCGGCGACCGCAGCGAAAACGCCGATTATCAGTACAACAAAAAGCGCCTGCGCGAGATAGACCGCCGCGTACGCTATCTCACCAAATGCCTGGAAAATCTCAAAATCGTTGATTACTCCCCTCAGCAGGAAGGCAAAGTCTTTTTTGGCGCCTGGGTGGAAATCGAAAACGACGACGGCGATACACTGCGTTTTCGCATTGTGGGTTATGACGAAATTTTCGGCCGCAAAGATTACATCTCTATCGATTCGCCGATGGCGCGCGCCCTGCTCAAGAAAGAGGAAGGCGACGTGGCGGTAGTGCAAACGCCCGGCGGTGAAGCAACCTGGTACGTCAATCAAATTGAATACGTGAAATAGCCCCCAGAACCGTCCGAGAAGCCTTGTGCGGCTGGCATTTTGCGATGCCAGTCCGTATAACTATCCCCTGATTTTTGTTCAGAAGATGAAATGACATGATGAATGATTCGCTCTGCCGCATTATTGCGGGTGAACTTCAGGCACGAACCGAACAGGTGGAATCCGCCGTTCGCCTGCTTGATGAAGGGAACACAGTGCCGTTTATCGCGCGCTATCGTAAAGAAGTCACCGGCGGTCTGGACGACACGCAATTGCGTCAGCTCGAAACCCGCCTTGGTTATCTGCGCGAGTTGGAAGAGCGCCGCCAGGCGATTCTGAAATCGATTGGCGAACAGGGCAAACTCAGCGATGAGCTGGCAAAAGCCATTAACGGTACGCTGAGCAAAACCGAGCTTGAAGATCTCTACCTGCCGTACAAACCAAAACGCCGCACGCGCGGGCAAATTGCCATTGAAGCCGGGCTGGAACCGCTGGCAGATTCCCTGTGGAATGATCCGTCGCAAGATCCGGAAACGCTGGCCGCAACGTTTGTCGATGCCGATAAAGGCGTTGCCGACAGCAAAGCGGCGCTGGATGGCGCGCGCTATATCCTGATGGAACGCTTCGCGGAAGATGCCGCACTGCTGGCAAAAGTGCGTGACTATTTGTGGAAAAACGCCCATCTCGTCTCCACTGTGGTAAGCGGTAAAGAGGATGAAGGTGCCAAATTCCGCGACTATTTCGATCATCACGAACCGATTTCGACTGTCCCTTCGCACCGCGCGCTGGCGATGTTTCGCGGGCGTAACGAAGGCGTACTGCAACTGGCGCTGAACGCCGATCCGCAATTTGATGAGCCGCCAAAAGAGAGCCACTGCGAGCAAATTATTATCGACCACCTCGGCCTGCGCCTGAACAACGCGCCAGCGGACAGCTGGCGTAAAGGCGTGGTGAGCTGGACGTGGCGTATCAAAGTGTTGATGCATCTGGAAACGGAGCTGATGGGCACGGTGCGCGAACGCGCTGAAGACGAAGCCATCAATGTTTTCGCCCGTAACCTGCACGATCTGCTGATGGCCGCCCCTGCCGGGCTGCGAGCCACGATGGGTCTTGATCCGGGCTTGCGTACCGGTGTGAAAGTCGCGGTGGTGGATGCCACCGGCAAACTGGTCGCCACCGACACGATCTATCCGCATACCGGGCAAGCGGCAAAAGCGGCGGTAGCCGTCGCAGCGCTGTGTGAAAAACACAATGTTGAACTGGTGGCGATTGGTAACGGCACCGCCTCGCGCGAAACAGAACGCTTCTACCTCGATGTGCAGAAACAGTTCCCGAACGTGACCGCGCAGAAAGTGATTGTCAGCGAAGCGGGCGCATCGGTTTATTCCGCTTCCGAGCTGGCAGCGCTCGAATTCCCGGATCTGGATGTTTCACTGCGCGGTGCGGTCTCTATTGCCCGCCGCTTACAAGACCCGCTGGCGGAACTGGTGAAAATCGATCCGAAATCTATCGGTGTCGGCCAGTACCAGCACGATGTCAGCCAGACGCAACTGGCGCGCAAACTGGATGCAGTTGTGGAGGATTGCGTAAACGCCGTTGGCGTCGACCTGAATACTGCCTCTGTGCCGCTACTGACGCGCGTCGCCGGTTTAACTCGCATGATGGCGCAGAATATTGTCGCCTGGCGCGATGAGAACGGTCAGTTCCTGAACCGCCAGCAGTTGCTGAAAGTGAGCCGTCTGGGGCCGAAAGCCTTTGAACAGTGTGCGGGCTTCCTGCGAATTAACCACGGCGACAACCCGCTCGACGCCTCCACCGTTCACCCGGAAACCTACCCGGTGGTTGAACGTATTCTGGCGGCAACTGAGCAGTCACTGCGCGATCTGATGGGCAATAGCGCGGAGTTGCGCAAGCTGAAAGCCAGCGATTTTACCGATGAGCAGTTTGGTGTACCGACGGTCACCGACATTATCAAAGAGCTGGAAAAACCAGGCCGCGACCCGCGTCCGGAGTTTAAAACCGCGACCTTTGCCGAAGGCGTGGAAACGATGAATGACCTGCTACCGGGCATGGTGCTCGAAGGCGCGGTAACCAACGTGACTAACTTTGGCGCCTTCGTTGATATCGGCGTGCATCAGGACGGCCTGGTGCATATCTCATCGCTGGCAGATAAGTTCGTCGAAGATCCGCATACCGTGGTGAAAGCGGGCGATATCGTGAAGGTCAAAGTGCTGGAAGTGGATTTACAGCGCAAACGAATCGCGTTGACCATGCGTCTGGACGAGCAGCCAGGCGAGACCAATTCCCGTCGAGGAAGCGGCAACACGGGCAATCGCGATAACGCGAACCGCAACGCGGCTCGTCCGGCGAAAGCGCCACGCGGTCGCGACAACCAGCCAGGCGGCAACAGCGCAATGATGGATGCACTCGCTGCGGCAATGGGTAAAAAACGTTAATCTTTACCCCTCCCTTCACCGGGAGGGGTATTTTTTGAAAACACGTTCGAAAAAGTCCAGATTAAATCTGTCAAATGATGAACGAAAAGCAATTAACTCGTTATTTCAGCTGTTATTTAATATTCAAAATTATTAACTAATCACTACCTGTATTTAATTACGCAATCGGCATCGGCGTTATTTTCCTTGCGCGGCGCATATTACAAACATTAAACGCGAATTAACTTTGTAAAATAAAAATTACCTTTTTAACCTGGCGGTAATATTTTCTCGTTTTGCGCTGGTAATTCACAACCCTACAAATTTTTGAGTTACGTCAAAAGAGAATCAAATTATCAATTCTGCCCCCCGCAAACGCATTTTTATGATTGATGATAAAAACTATTCTCATTATCATTGGGTCAGTAGATTCTTTCTCCACTCCTTCGATGATGGACAGTGCGCCAGACGGCGCGTGATAACTCTTGGCTCGCAGCGTAAATAAGTAGGCTCTATGCAATTCTCTCCAGACAGTGCGTGGAAAATTACCGGTTTCTCCCAAGAAATAAGTCCGGCCTGGCGACAGAAACTCCTGTCATTAGGGATGTTGCCCGGCTCCTCTTTTAATGTGGTGCGCGTCGCCCCTTTGGGTGACCCTATTCATATTGAAACCCGCCGCGTTAATTTAGTGTTACGGAAAAAAGATCTCGCGTTCCTCGAACTGGAAGCGGTATCTCGTTAATCAGCCAGTTGTTACAAAGAGTGCTAAGTAAAAATGAAAAAATTGACCATTGGCTTAATTGGTAACCCGAATTCTGGCAAGACAACGTTATTTAATCAGCTCACCGGCGCGCGTCAGCGGGTGGGAAACTGGTCCGGCGTAACCGTTGAGCGCAAAGAGGGACAGTTCAACACGACCGACCACCAGGTGACGCTGGTCGATCTTCCCGGCACCTATTCGCTCACCACCATTTCCGCGCAAACGTCGCTCGATGAGCAAATCGCCTGCCACTACATTTTAAGCGGTGACGCCGATCTGGTGATCAACGTGGTCGATGCCTCCAATCTTGAGCGCAACCTTTACCTGACGCTGCAATTGCTGGAGCTGGGCGTGCCGTGCATTATCGCCCTCAACATGCTGGATATCGCGGAAAAACAGAAAGTCCGTATTGATATCGATGGTCTTGCCGCGCGCCTGGGCTGCCCGGTGATCCCGCTGGTTTCCACGCGTGGTCGTGGGATTGAAGCGCTAAAAATGGCTGTCGACCGTCACCAACACAACGACAACGTAGAACTGGTGCATTACGCCCAACCCCTTTCCCGCGAAGCAGACGCGCTGGCGCAGCAAATGGCCGATGATGTGCCATTGCAGCAACGCCGCTGGATGGGCCTGCAAATGCTGGAAGGTGATATCTACAGCCGCGCCAATTCTGGCGTAAACGAACAGCAACTGGCTGCCTCGCTCGCTCGCCTGGGAGCGGAAATGGACGACCCTGCGTTGCATATTGCTGATGCGCGTTATCAGTCAATTGCGGCGATTTGCGATACCGTCAGCAACACGCTCACCGCCGAGCCAAGCCAGTTCACCGCCGCGGTTGATCGCATCATCATTAACCGCTTTTTAGGGTTGCCGATCTTTTTGTTCGTCATGTATCTGATGTTCCTGTTCGCGATTAACATCGGCGGCGCGTTCCAGCCGATTTTCGACGCAGGTTCAGTCGCGATCTTCATTCACGGTATTCAGTGGCTGGGTTATACGCTGCACTTCCCGGAATGGCTGACCGTATTCCTCGCACAAGGGCTTGGTGGCGGCGTGAATACCGTGCTGCCGCTGGTGCCGCAGCTCGGCATGATGTACCTGTTTATGTCCTTTCTTGAGGACTCCGGTTATATGGCGCGCGCCGCGTTTGTGATGGATCGTCTGATGCAGTCGCTGGGGCTACCAGGCAAATCTTTCGTACCGCTGATTGTCGGTTTCGGCTGTAACGTACCGTCAGTGATGGGCGCACGTACATTAGACGCGCCGCGTGAGCGCTTGATAACCATCATGATGGCGCCGTTTATGTCCTGTGGTGCGCGTCTGGCCATTTTCGCAGTTTTCGCTGCCGCCTTTTTCGGCCAGCAAGGAGCGCTCACCGTCTTCTCGCTGTATGTGATTGGTATCGTGATGGCGATTCTTACTGGTCTGGTGCTGAAACATACGCTGCTTCGCGGCGAAGCATCGCCGTTTGTGATGGAACTGCCGGTGTATCACGTGCCGCATCTGAAAAGCCTGTTGCTGCAAACCTGGCAGCGTCTGAAAGGCTTTGTCATCCGCGCGGGTAAAGTGATTATCATCGTCAGCATTTTCCTCAGCGCGATGAACAGCTTCTCGCTGGATGGTCGTACCGTACACAAAATTGATGAATCTGCACTGGCCTCAGTCAGCCGCGTCTTTACCCCGCTGCTGGAGCCGATTGGCGTGCATGGTGACCACTGGCAAGCCACCGTGGGTCTTGTTACGGGCGCAATGGCGAAAGAGGTGGTCGTCGGTACGCTGAACTCACTTTACACCGCGGAAAATATTGAGCAGGAAGCCTTTAACCCGGCGGAATTCAGCCTGACGGGTGAGCTGATTGCCGCTCTGGAAGATACGGCGAAAAGCGTGAAAGAGACGTTTAGCCTGAGCGTACTGGCTAACCCAATCGAAGCCAGCAAAGGCGATGGCGAAATGGCGACCGGTACCATGGGCGTAATGAGCGAAAAATTCGGCAGTGCGGCAGCCGCTTACAGCTACCTGATTTTTGTGCTGCTTTACGTACCGTGTATCACCGCAATGGGCGCTATCGCCCGCGAATCCAGCCGTGGCTGGATGGGCTTCTCGGTGCTGTGGGGGCTGAATATCGCCTACTCGCTCGCCACGCTCTTTTACCAGACGGCGACCTTCAGCGAGCATCCGGTCTACAGCCTGACCTGTATTCTGGCGGTTCTGCTGTTTAACGTGGTGGTAATTAGCGCCCTTCGCCGCGCCAGAAGCCGGGTGGACGTCAGCCTGCTGGCAACGCGTAAAACCGTCGCCAGCTGCTGTGACAGCCCGGCGGGCGATTGTCACTAAGGAGCAACAACGATGGCGTCGTTAATTGAAGTGCGTGATTTGTTGGCATTGCAAGGCCGGATGGAGGCTCAGCAATTGAGCGCCGCGCTGCATACGCCGCGCGCGATGATCGATGCCATACTCGCTCGCATGGAAGCCATGGGTAAAGCCGTGCGTATTCAGGAAGAGGCTACCGGTTGTTTAACCGGTAGCTGCAAGCAGTGCCCGGAAGGGAAAAGCGCCTGTTCTCGCGAGTGGTGGGCGCTACGTTAAACAAGCCTGGCTTTCAGCGCCAGCAACGCCTCGCAGAACGCGGCAGGATGGGAAACAAACGGCGCATGTGCCGCTTTCGGGAAAATCAACGACTCGCTCTGCGGCCACATATCATCCAGTAACGGAACGATTTTACGCGGCACCAGTCCGTCAAGACGGCCATACATACGTAAAAACGGCAGCGTCAGTCCACTCAGTACTTCGCGTAAATCCACCGTTTTTAAAATCTCCAGTCCGCCGTTCAGCACCTCTGTTGGCGGCATCGGAAGCGACAACACCGCGCTTTTAAGCTGGCGCGCATCCTGTCTTGCGGTTTCGGTGCCGAGCGTCTGCAAGGCCAGAAAACGCTCAACGGTACGCTGAAAATCCTCACTCAATTGCTGTTGAAAACCGGCCAGCACCTCAGGTTTGATACCCTCCCAATCGCCCTGTGCGCTAAAACAAGGCGATGAAGCAACCGTAACCAACGCACTGACGCGTTCAGGTGATTGCAACGCAATCTGGCTCGCCACCAGCCCGCCCAGGCTCCAGCCCAGCCATATCGCCTTTGGTGGCGCGTGAGATAACACGATATCCGCCATTTGTTGCAGCGCCAGTGCGCCAAACCCTTCGCTTCTGCCATAGCCCGGCAGATCCACTAAATGCAGCGTAAATTGCGAACTCAGTTCCGGTGTAATGCAATCCCAGACCTGCGCATTCAGCCCCCATCCGTGCAGCAGCACAAGATGACAATTTCCTTCGCCTTTGGTTTGCCACCAGATGTTCTTCATCAGCTATCGTTCTCTTCTTTCACACAAGGAGGTGGCACATGCTAACAGTGCCAGGCTTATGCTGGCTATGTCGAATGCCATTAATGCTGAGCCAGTGGGGAGTCTGTTCCGGCTGCACGCGCGCCATGGAAGTGCGCGAAAAAGTTTGCCCTTTGTGCGGTTTACCCGCCGCTCGCGACGACATTGCCTGCGGGCGCTGTCTGCAAAAACCGCCGCCCTGGCAGCGGCTGATTGCCGTCAGCCGTTATGCACCACCGCTTAGCCCGCTGGTACAGCAGTTTAAATTTATGCCTCGCCCGGAAATCGCCCGCGCGCTGGCCCGTCTGCTGCTGTTAGCCGTGTTAAACGCCCGCCGCAGCGGAAACTGGCAGACGCCGGATATTATCCTCAGCGTACCGCTACATGCGCGTCGTCAGTGGTGCAGAGGCTTTAATCAAAGCGATCTCCTGTGCCGGGCGCTGGCGCATTGGTTGCAATGCCCATACTCTTCAGGCGCTCTACGCCGGGTGCGGGCGACGCCTGTGCAGCATCAACTCAATGCCCGTTTGCGCAAGCAGAACCTGAAAAATGCCTTTCGTCTTGAATTGCCCGTTGCCGGTCTCCATATCGTCGTGGTGGATGATGTCGTCACGACCGGCAGCACCGTTGCGGAAATCACCCGGCTGCTATTACGCAGCGGCGCAGCAACTGTTCAGGTCTGGTGCCTGTGTCGAACCTTGTAGACCCTCGATGATGGGCGTATTATAACCAAGTAAAATAGTCAACTATTAGGCCATTGCTATGATCCGTATTTCCGACGCTGCCCAAGCGCACTTTGTCAAACTGCTGGCAAATCAGGAAGAAGGGACACAAATCCGCGTATTTGTGATTAACCCAGGCACACCCAACGCTGAGTGTGGCGTCTCTTATTGCCCGCCGGACGCGGTTGAAGCCACCGACACCGCGCTGAAATTTGAACAACTGATTGCCTATGTCGATGAGCTGAGCGCGCCGTATCTGGAAGATGCGGAAATCGATTTTGTCACCGACCAGTTGGGTTCCCAGCTGACGCTGAAAGCGCCGAACGCCAAAATGCGTAAAGTGTCCGACGACGCGCCGCTGATGGAACGCGTTGAGTATTTGCTGCAGTCGCAAATTAACCCGCAGTTAGCCGGCCACGGCGGCCGTGTTTCGCTGATGGAGATCACCGATGAAGGCTACGCCATTCTGCAGTTTGGCGGCGGCTGTAACGGTTGCTCCATGGTTGACGTAACGCTGAAAGAGGGTATCGAAAAGCAGTTGCTGACCGAGTTCCCGGAGCTGAAAGGTGTGCGCGATTTAACCGAGCACCAGCGCGGCGAGCACTCTTACTACTAAGCCTGCTTTCTGCTGTAGATTGCCCGGCGGCGTTCTGCTTGCCGGGTCTACAACGTTAATCCGTGTGTTACCCGTATCTCCCTGCCCACATTTCTCTTTTCATACCTGTTTAGTTTCCTGGCGTTAATATGACGCACGTCTCAGATCTTACATTTAGATCGCCAGAGTGATTCTCTTTTCGTGGATGTTACCCGTATCATTCCTGCCAGCACCGACAACTTAAAAAACATCCGACTACAATTTTTAGCAATGGATGTCAGCCGCAACGGTGCCGCAGCTCGCTCCTTCCTCTTTCGGGAATTTTCAGCGGCTGCCAGAAATACTGACGTTACCCATAACAAATTAAAGGCCAGGTAAATCATGCCATTAGTCATAGTCGCTATCGGTGTTGCTCTCTTACTCCTGTTAATGATCCGCTTCAAACTGAACGGATTTATCGCCCTGATCCTTGTGGCGCTCGCCGTGGGGATGATGCAGGGCATGCCGCTTGATGCCGTTATTAAATCCATTAAAAATGGTGTTGGCGGTACGCTCGGCAGCCTTGCGCTGATCATGGGTTTTGGTGCCATGCTCGGCAAACTGCTGGCGGACTGCGGCGGCGCACAGCGCATTGCCACCACGCTTATCGAAAAATTTGGTCGCCAGTACATTCAGTGGGCAGTGGTGCTGACCGGTTTTACCGTCGGTTTCGCGCTGTTCTATGAAGTTGGCTTCGTACTGCTGCTGCCGCTGGTGTTTACTATTGCGGCATCCGCACGTATTCCGCTGCTGTATGTGGGTGTGCCGATGGCGGCAGCGCTGTCCGTGACGCACGGCTTCCTGCCTCCACACCCGGGCCCCACAGCGATTGCGACCATTTTCCATGCGGATATGGGCAAAACGCTGCTCTACGGAACACTGCTCGGTATCCCAACCGTTATCCTTGCTGGCCCGGTCTATGCCCGTTTCCTGAAAAGCATTGATAAACCGATCCCGGATGGTCTCTACAACGCGAAAACCTTCACCGAAGAAGAGATGCCGGGCTTTGGCGTCAGCGTCTGGACATCGCTGGTACCGGTGATCCTGATGGCACTGCGCGCGGTAGCAGAAATGCTGCTGCCGAAAGGCCATGCGCTGCTGCCTTACGCTGAATTCTTCGGCGACCCGGTCATGGCAACCATGATTGCGGTGCTGATTGCGGTATTCACCTTCGGCCTGAACCGTGGTCGTTCGATGGACGACATCAACGAAACGCTGACCAGCTCCATCAAAATCATTGCCATGATGCTGCTGATCATCGGTGGTGGTGGTGCGTTCAAACAGGTTCTGGTTGATAGCGGCGTCGATAAATACATCGCTTCAATGATGCATTCCACCAATCTCTCCCCGCTGTTTATGGCGTGGTCAATTGCCGCAGTGCTGCGTATCGCGCTGGGTTCCGCCACCGTTGCGGCAATCACCGCAGGTGGTATTGCGGCGCCGTTGATTGCCACCACCGGCGTAAGCCCGGAATTGATGGTGATTGCAGTCGGTTCCGGTAGCGTGATTTTCTCTCACGTTAACGATCCGGGTTTCTGGCTGTTCAAAGAGTATTTCAACCTGACCATCGGCGAGACCATGCGCTCCTGGTCGGCGCTGGAAACCATCATTTCCGTGTGCGGTCTGGTTGGCTGCCTGCTGTTGGGCATGGTGGTTTAATTCAGTCGCTGCACGTAAAAAGGCCCGGATAACCGGGCCTTTTTTATTTCCGCTTTGCCGCCGCTTTGCGACGTCGGTCGAGGTCTTTTAATAACTTATTGACCTTTTCATCGGCAAACATCGCCTCCAGCGACACCGCCAGCTTCCGCCGCCAGTTTTTATACTGATAACTGGTGCCCGGAATATTCACCGGCCCGGCCATATCCAGCCAGTCTTCCGGTTGCAGCCCCAACAGCGCACTGTTGCTGTCGGCGATATAACGCTGCATTCCACGGTTGAGTACCGACGTCATTGGCATACGCGACGCTTTATGCCCGGCACGCTGCGGCAAACAACCGTACTGATGAAGCGCATCAAGCAGTCCCTGTTTCGCCAGTTCGCGATCCTGATACAACCCGCGTAAAACCACTTCATCCGGATAGAGCCCCAGCGTTTTACCGAGCGTCAAATCGCCGCTTTCCCAGTAGCCTCGCAATGTTGGGAGATCATGCGTTGTCGCCACCGCCATTGACTGTTGCGGGTACGCCTGCGGCGCGCGGAACGTTTTTTCATGATCGTTTTCGAAGTAGAGCACTTTGTAAGAGTACACACCGCTGCTACGCAATTTACCGACAATCTCCACCGGCACGGTTCCCAGATCTTCACCAATCACCATGCACTGATGACGCTGGCTTTCCAGCGCGAGAATGGCGAGCAGGTCATCGACCGGGTACTGCACATACGCGCCGTGATCCGCCGTTTCACCATACGGGATCCACCACAGACGCAGCATCGACATCACATGATCAATCCGCAGCGCACCGCAGTTTTTCATATTGGCACGCAGCAGATCGATAAATGGCGCATAAGCACGGGCGTGGATCACGTGCGGATCCATCGGCGGCAAGCCCCAGTTTTGCCCCAGCGGGCCGAGAATATCCGGCGGTGCGCCAACGGATGCTTTCAGGCAATACAACTCGCGATCGCACCAGGTTTCTGCACCACCTTCCGCTACACCCACGGCCAGGTCGCGGTACAAACCAATCGGCATCGCGTAACCCTGGCTGGTTTGCCAGCATTCGGCGAACTGGGTGTAAGCCAGCCATTGCAGCCAGAGGTAAAAATTGACCTCATCCTCATGCTCTTTGCAGAACGCTTTCACCTGCGGGCTGTTCGTATTCTGATACCCTTCCGGCCACACCGGCCAGCCCCAGCGCAGCACATCTTCTTTCACCTGATTAGCGTGAATCGCATCGAACGCCGCCTGCCAGTAAAGGCTCTCGCCTTCCTGCTGCACAAAACGCTGGAACACCACAGCCTGTTCATCACTCTGCGCACGCTGGCGAAAGCGCTGCCACGCCATGCGCAATGCCTCCAGTTTCAGCGCGGTGACGGTGGCGTAATCCACCCATTGTGCATCGCGGGCGGCCTGTAGCGTTTCGCGCGTGGTGGGTAAATTCCACCACGCCTGCGCCTCTTCGCTGTCGCGGAAATCCGCCACCGCATTGACATCGATATAGATAACATTTAACCAGCGGCGCGATGACGGGCTGTACGGGCTGGCGCTCTCCGGGTTCGCCGGATAGAGCGCATGAATCGGGTTAAGCCCGATAAACGCCCCGCCACGACTGGACACCTCGCCAAGCATCTTTTTCAGATCGCCGAAATCGCCAATCCCCCAGTTACTCTCAGAACGCAGGGTGTAAAGCTGCACACAGGCGCCCCACAGTTTCTTACCGTCGAGCAGCGCCTGAGGTTCATAACACCGCCCCGGCGCGATGATCACCCGGCACTGCCAGTGCTGATTTTTCTGCGTCACGCTCAGCGTGTGATAACCCAGCGCCAGACCGGTGGGCAGCGGCACATTCGCCCCACCGCGCACCTCTCCCTGGTACTGCTTGCCCGTTTCCGTGGTGAGTTGCCACTGGAAATCACCTTGACCAACAACCGGCAGCACCTTTTTCTTGCCATGGATAAACACCTGTACCACGGGCACCGGCGGCGCACTGGTCGCCACCGCAGGCGCCGGATGCATCGCATCCAGCAAACGCTGCTTGGTTTTCACGGTAATGGATTGCGGTTTACCGTGCGCATTGATGTAGTTCGGGCTGATCCCCGCCGCCAGCGCGGCCTGTTCCAGACGTTTACTCTCCATCACCCTTCCTTAGCGTTTCGCCTGCCAGATACGGGTTTGATAATCGCGGATCGAACGGTCGGAGCTGAACATACCGCAGCGCGCGGTGTTCAGGATCGCGGCACGCGTCCAGGCTTCCTGGTCACGGTAGAGCACATCGACACGTTTTTGCGCGGCTACGTAATCAGCGAAATCCGCCAGCACCAGATACGGGTCGCCGCCCTGTTTGCCGAGACTGTGCAACATCTGGTCGAAGGCGTGTTTATCGCCATCGCTGTATTTACCGCTTTCCAGCTCTTTCAGCACCGCATCAAGTTGTTTGTCTTTTTTGCGCCACTTCAGCGGGTCGTAACCTTTCGCTTTCAGCGCTTTTACCTGCTCAACGGTGTTACCGAAGATAAAGATATTCTCCTCGCCCACCTGTTCGGCAATCTCGACGTTGGCACCGTCCAGCGTACCGACGGTTAACGCGCCATTCAGCGCCAGCTTCATGTTGCCGGTGCCGGAGGCTTCTTTACCGGCCGTGGAGATCTGCTCGGAAACATCCGCCGCCGGAATCAATTTTTCCGCCGCCGATACACAATAATCCGGCAGGAAAACGACCTTCAGTTTGTCGCCAATGCTGGCGTCGTTATTAATTACTTCCGCCACTTTATTAATGGCATAGATAATGTTTTTCGCCAGGTAGTAACCCGGCGCGGCCTTCGCACCAAACAGGAACACGCGCGGTACGCGGTCAGCTTGCGGGTTTTCGCGGATCTCTTTATACAGCGCGATAATGTGCAGCAAACCAAGATGCTGGCGTTTGTACTCATGCAAGCGCTTGATTTGGATATCAAACAGCGCGTGCGGATTGATTTCGATGCCGGTACGCGCTTTCACAAACTCCGCCAGTTGTTGTTTGTTGTGCTGTTTTATCTCGCGGTACTGTTTACGGAACGCCGCGTCGTCGGCGTATTTCTCCAGGTTAATCAACTGGTCGAGATCGTTGGCCCACTCTTTTTTCAGCGTCTTATCAAGCAACGCAGCCAGCTGCGGGTTGCACTGTTTGATCCAGCGGCGCGGAGTGATGCCATTGGTGACGTTATGGAATTTGCCCGGCCACAACTGGTGGTATTCCGGGAACAGATCTTTTACCACCAGATCCGAGTGCAGCGCCGCAACGCCGTTGACCGCGAAACCGCCAACCACGCACAGGTTCGCCATGCGGACTTGCTTGTGATGCACTACCGCAAGTTTTTCCCACACCGCTTTGTCGCCCGGCCAGGTTTTCTCGACCAGCACTTTAAATTTGTCGTTGATCTGCTTAATGATTTGCATATGGCGCGGCAGCAGCGCTTTCACCAGCGTTTCGTCCCAGCGCTCCAGCGCTTCCGGCATCAACGTATGGTTGGTATAGGCGAAAGTGCGGCTGGTGATCGCCCACGCATCATCCCAGCTCAGCTGATGTTCATCGATCAGCACACGCAGCAGCTCCGGTATGGCGATGGTCGGGTGCGTATCGTTGAGTTGAATAACTTCATAGTCCGGCAGTTGCGCCAGCTTGCGCCCGGCCAGGTGATGGCGGCGCAAAATATCGGCTACCGAGCAGGCGCACTGGAAATATTGCTGCATCAGACGCAGCTTTTTGCCCGCCTGATGGTTGTCATTCGGGTAGAGCACTTTGGTAAGTTTTTCCGCATCAATACCCGTTTGTTCGGCACGCAGGAAATCACCATCGTTAAACTTAGTGAGATTAAACGGATGCGCGTGGGTCGCCTGCCACAGACGCAGCGGCTGAGTGACACCATTGCGATAACCGATAACCGGAAGATCCCAGGCTTCGCCTACAATCGTGAAAGCCGGTTGCCAGTGGCCTTCTTTGCTGACTTTCCCGCCAATGCCCACCTGCACATCTAATTGCTCGTTATGGCTAAACCACGGATAGCTACGGCGATGCCAGTCGTCCGGCGCTTCGTGTTGTTGCCCGTCAACAAAAGACTGGCGGAACAAGCCGTATTGATAGTTCAGACCGTAACCAGTGGCCGACTGACCAACGGTGGCCATCGAATCGAGGAAACAGGCCGCCAGGCGCCCTAAACCACCATTGCCGAGCGCCGGATCGATCTCCTCTTCCAGCAGGTCGGTGAGGTTGATGTTGTGGTGTTGCAGCACCTCGCCAACGTCCTGATACCAGCCCAGATTCAACAAGTTGTTGCCGGTCAGGCGACCAATCAAAAACTCCATGGAGATATAGTTAACGTGGCGCTGATTTTTCGCCGTTTTCGGCGCGGGCTGCGCCGCCAGCAATTCTGCCAGCGCACCGCTGACCGCTTGCCACCACTGACGGGTTGTCATGTCGCTCGCGGCCTGAACCCCAAAACGCTGCCACTGGCGCGTAAGAGCCGTTTCAAATTCCGCTTTATTAAACGTTGGCTTTGACATAAAGAATCCGGGTCCTGTAATGAAGTAGATCGACGTTTGCGCTAGTGTGCCTGGCTCAACAGGTGACTTCCTCATCCTGCCAGGGATTAGCCGGGGAGGAGTAGCGGGGATGAGCGAAAAGTGTGATCGCCGCCACCTAAAGGTAGCGTCATTTTTGAACATTATTCAATCAAAAAAGCAGCAACAGATGTGTAGAAATTCAGCGTGCGCGCAGGAAAAATGAAATGACGTTTCGGAGAGAATAAATATTGCTGACCGCTGAGAATTAGGCGAAATAATATTTCGCTGAGCGGAATTGTTCATTTTTTGCTATTTGTGCGTTTATGTCGGCCAATGTCTTAATATTTCTTATAAAGACCTTATAGTTGCCGATTGTATTACAAATTCCGGCCTGCATCGCCCGCCAGCCCTGACTCCTCCTCTTTTGCCATAATTGTGCTTTCTTTATTCACGACATAAATAGAAATGTGACATGGTGCAAATTCACAATCGCCAGATTCGGACATAACTTGCAATATTTCTTCATCTGGCCGACCTTATTACTATTAATTACGAAGCGCAAAAAAAATCGTCCCCTCCGTTTTTCGCACAGTGAAGTGATAACTATGTTGATTCCGTCCAAATTAAGTCGCCCGGTTCGTCTCGACCACACGGTGGTGCGGGAACGGCTGCTGGCTAAACTTTCCGGCGCCAACAATTATCGGCTTGCGCTGGTAACCAGCCCTGCGGGTTACGGCAAAACTACGCTCATTTCACAGTGGGCGGCAGGTAAGAACGACGTTGGCTGGTATTCGCTGGATGAAGGAGACAACCAGCAGGAACGCTTTGCCAGTTATTTTATCGCCGCCGTGCAGCAGGCGACGGGCGGGCACTGTGTCAGCAGTGAAGTGATGGCGCAAAAGCGCCAGTATGCCAGCCTGCCGTCGCTCTTTTCACAGCTGTTTATTGAGCTGACCGAATGGCAGCGCCCGTTGTATCTGGTGATTGATGATTACCATCTCGTCACCAACCCGGTCATTCACGATGCAATGCGCTTTTTCTTACGCCATCAGCCAGAAAACCTGACGCTGATTGTGCTGTCGCGCAACTTGCCGCAGTTAGGCATCGCAAATCTTCGTGTGCGCGAGCAATTGCTGGAAATTGGCAGCCACCAGCTTGCCTTTACCCACCAGGAAGCCAAACAGTTCTTTGACTGTCGCCTGACCTCCCCTATTGAAGCGGCAGAGAGCAGCCGTCTGTGCGACGACGTGGCCGGTTGGGCAACGGCGCTCCAGCTTATCGCGCTTTCTGCCCGGCAAAACCACAGCGCGCCGCATCAGTCTGCGCGCCGTCTGGCGGGCATTAACGCCAGCCATCTTTCGGATTATCTGGTTGATGAAGTGCTGGATAATGTCGATGTCGATACCCGTCATTTCCTGCTAAAAAGCGCGCTGCTGCGTTCGATGAACGATGCGCTGATTGTGCGCGTGACCGGCGAAGAGAACGGGCAGATGCGGCTGGAAGAGATTGAGCGCCAGGGCCTGTTCCTGCAACGGATGGACGATTCCGGCGAATGGTTTAGCTACCATCCGCTGTTTGGCAACTTCCTGCGCCAGCGCTGCCAGTGGGAACTGGCGACAGAATTACCGGATATTCACCGCGCGGCAGCGGAAAGCTGGATGGCGCAAGGTTTCCCGAGCGAAGCTATTCACCATGCGCTGGCGGCGGGCGATGGCATTATGCTGCGCGATATTCTGCTGCATCACGCCTGGGGGCTATTCAACCACAGCGAGCTGAGCGTGCTGGAAGAGTCGCTAAAAGCGCTGCCGTGGGAAAGCCTGCTGGAAAACCCACGGCTGGTGCTGTTACAAGCCTGGTTGATGCAAAGCCAGCACCGCTACAGCGAAGTGAACACCCTGCTGGCGCGCGCCGAACAGGAGATGACCACGCAAATGGACGCCTCGCTGCATGGCGATTTCAACGCGTTGCGCGCGCAGGTCGCGATCAACGATGGTGATCCGGTGGAAGCCGAACGGCTGGCGATGGTGGCGCTCGAAGAGTTGCCGCTGGCAAATTATTACAGCCGCATTGTGGCCACCTCGGTTCACGGCGAAGTGCTGCACTGCAAAGGCGAGTTAACTAATTCGCTGTCGGTTATGCAGCAAACCGAGCAGATGGCGCGTCGCCACGATGTCTGGCACTACGCGTTGTGGAGCCTTATTCAGCAAAGCGAAATTCTCTTCGCCCAGGGCTTCCTGCAAGCGGCCTGGGAGATGCAAGAGAAGGCTTTCACGCTTATCCGTGAGCAGCATCTTGAACAACTGCCGATGCATGAATTTTTACTGCGCATCCGCGCGCAACTGTTGTGGGCGTGGGCGCGGCTGGACGAGTCCGAAGCGGCGGCACGCCAGGGTATGGAGGTGCTTTCCGCCCTGCAACCGCAGCAGCAGTTGCAGTGTCTGGCGTTGCTGGTGCAAAACTCGCTGGCGCGTGGCGATCTCGATAATGCCCGCAGTCATCTGCACCGGCTGGAAAACTTGCTCGGCAATGGTCAGTACCATAGTGACTGGGTGTCGAACGCCGACAAAGTGCGGGTGATCTACTGGCAAATGACCGGCGATAAAAAAGCGGCGGCTCAGTGGCTGCGCCAGACGCCTAAACCAGAATTTGCCAATAACCACTTCCTGCAAAGCCAGTGGCGCAATATTGCCCGCGCGCAGATCCTGCTCGGCGATTACGACCCTGCTGAGATGGTGCTTGAAGAGCTAAACGAAAACGCGCGCAGTCTGCGTCTGATGAGTGATATCAACCGTAACCTGTTGCTGTTGAACCAGCTTTACTGGCAGGCGGGACGTAAAAATGACGCGCAGCGGGTGTTGCTGGAGGCCTTACAACTGGCTAACCGCACCGGATTTATCAGCCACTTCGTGATTGAAGGTGAGGCGATGGCGCAGCAGTTGCGTCAGTTAATTCAGCTGAATACGCTGCCGGAGCTGGATCAGCACCGCGCCCAGCGCATTTTGCGCGACATTAATCAGCACCACCGTCACAAGTTCGCGCATTTTGACGAGAACTTTGTCGAACGGCTGCTAACTCATCCGGAAGTACCGGAACTGATCCGCACCAGCCCGCTGACCCAGCGCGAATGGCAGGTGCTGGGGCTGATTTATTCTGGCTACAGCAATGAACAGATTGCGGGCGAGCTGGCTGTCGCGGCGACGACCATTAAAACCCATATCCGCAACCTCTATCAGAAACTCGGCGTCGCCCATCGCCAGGACGCGGTTCAGCATGCGCAGCAGTTGCTGAAGATCATGGGCTACGGGGTGTAAAAACCGCCGCAAGGCGGTTTAGCACAGCTCCAGTTGCACGTTGTTGCTGGTAATCACCTGCACCACGCTGGCGGGTGGCATGGTATCGGTGTAAACCGCGTCCACCATGCTAATGCTGCCCATATTGACCATCGCGTTGCGGCCAAACTTCGAGTGATCCACCACCAGCATCACATGGCGCGAGTTTTCAATAATCGCCCGTTTAGTGCGCACTTCATGATAATCAAACTCCAGCAATGAGCCATCGGCATCAATGCCGCTAATGCCGAGGATGCCGAAATCGAGGCGGAATTGAGAGATAAAATCGAGCGTCGCCTCGCCCACAATCCCGCCGTCACGACTGCGTAACTCACCGCCCGCCAGAATCACCCGGAAATCGTCTTTTTTCATTAATGTATTGGCGACGTTCAGGTTGTTGGTGACGATGCGTAAATCGCTGTGGTTGAGCAGCGCATGGGCGACCGCTTCCGGCGTGGTGCCGATATCAATAAACAGCGTGGCGCCGTTGGGAATTTGTTCCGCCACTTTGCGGGCGATACGCTCTTTTTCCGCCGTTTGCGTCGCTTTGCGATCGTGCCAGGAGGTGTTTTCCGAGCTCGATGGCAGCGCCGCGCCACCGTGATGACGCAAAATTTTATTTTGATCTGCCAGATCGTTCAGATCGCGGCGAATCGTTTGTGGACTAACGGAAAATTGCTCGACTAACTCTTCAGTACTGACGTATCCCTGCTGTTTAACCAGTTCAATAATTGCGTCATGACGCTGTGTTTGTTTCATGAATTGTCCCTGGATAATTATGTTCGTTTTCGCACATTTCTCGTGTCGACCAGCGCCATCGCCAGCCCAATCACCATCCCCGCCGTGTGCGCGCCGTTAGCAATGGCGAAACCGGTCAAACCGAACCACTCCGCCACCATCAGCACAACGGTGAAGATAAACAATCCGTTAGGTAACGCAATCTGCGATTCCGGGTCACGTATACCACGCAGCCAGACATAACCAATCAGCGCGTAAACCACGCCGGATAAGCCGCCAAACCATGGGCCAGTAAGCTGGTGCTGCACAAAACCGCTCAATAAAGCGCTAATGAGGGTAATGACCACCAGCTTTCCGGTGCCCAGACGTTTTTCAACCACGCCGCCAAGATACCACCACCAGAAAAGGTTGAAGATGATATGCACCAGCGAAAAGTGCATTACCGCATGGGTAAAGTAGCGCCAGACTTCAAACTGCACGCTTGCGTCCCACGGCCAGGCAAGCCACATCATCACCGTTTGATCGCCGATGATGCTCATCATCACAAACACCACGACGCACAGCGCCGACATCAGCAACGTTAATGGCCCGCCGCGCTCACGCAGCGCCGCCCGCAGCGGAAAGCGGCGATAGTGCAAGCCGCTATCGATTTGCCCGGATTGCCAGCTCGCCGCCAGATAACGCGGGTCGCCGGGGTTTTCCATAAACCGCGCCAGTTCGCTGCGCACGCGCTCCGCCTGGCTTTCATCTGCCAGCCAGACATCGCTTTGCTGATGGTGTTGAAGGGTGAGGATCACACCCTGGGTCTGCATATAATCAACAAACGCCTGGGCGACGCGAGGGTTGGAAAAAGAGGTAATCATCAACATGGCAGGCGTCGTTTAGTCCCTACAAAAAAAGACAGTATACCGAAGACGAGCGCAATGCCTACAGCGCGCCGTGCATCACTTCAGACGGAAAGTGGCGATGCCAGGCGTCGAAACCGCCGTCCACGCTGTAGACCTGATCGTAGCCCTGCTGCAATAAATATTGCGCAGCGCCTTTACTGCTGTTGCCGTGATAGCACATCACCATCACCGGCGTTTCGAAGTCGTTATCACGCATAAACGCGCCCAGCGTGTCGTTGGTGAGATGAAACGCGCCTGGCGTATGCCCCATCGCAAAGCTCTGTGGGTCGCGAATATCCACCAGTACAGCCTGCTGCTGGTGCAATTTTTGGTGGGCTTCTTCTACGTTAATACACTCAAAGTGATCCATGACGTTCTCTTAATTGACACAGTTAATGGCTATCCTGCCGTCAAGTGTACGTCGTGACAGCGGGTTAGCGCCATTATGTTATGCATATCACTCTAAATTGTTTTTTTGATGTTACCAAAAGCGCGTTCCTTTGCTATTATGAGCGATATCGAACATTTTTGAGCTATAACGAAAGTGCATGAGGACAGCATGGAAACCAAAGATCTGATTGTGATAGGCGGGGGCATTAATGGTGCCGGTATCGCGGTTGACGCCGCAGGGCGTGGTTTGTCCGTGCTGATGCTGGAAGCACAGGATCTCGCCTGCGCGACATCCAGCAACAGCTCCAAATTGATTCACGGCGGCCTGCGCTACCTTGAACACTACGAATTCCGCCTGGTGAGCGAAGCGCTGGCCGAACGCGAAGTGCTGCTGAAAATGGCACCGCACATCGCTTTTCCGATGCGTTTTCGTCTGCCGCACCGCCCGCACCTGCGCCCGGCGTGGATGATCCGCATTGGTCTGTTTATGTACGATCACCTCGGTAAACGCACCAGTTTGCCTGCATCGCGCGGTTTGCGTTTTGGCGCAGAATCGGTGCTGAAACCGGAAATCGTGCGCGGTTTCGAATATTCTGACTGCTGGGTGGACGATGCGCGTCTGGTATTGGCCAATGCGCAGATGGTGGAACAAAAAGGCGGTAAAGTGATGACCCGCACCCGCGCCACCAGCGCACGCCGCGAAAACGGCATGTGGATTGTTGAAGCGGAAGATATCGACACCGGAGAAAAATTCAGCTGGCAGGCGCGCGGTCTGGTTAACGCCACCGGCCCATGGGTGAAAGAATTCTTCGATGACGGCATGCATCTGCCATCCCCGTACGGCATCCGCCTGATCAAAGGCAGCCATATTGTGGTGCCGCGCGCACACGCGCAGAAACAGGCGTATATCCTGCAAAACGAAGATAAGCGTATTGTCTTTGTGATTCCGTGGATGGATGAGTTTTCGATTATCGGCACCACGGATGTGGAATATAAAGGCGATCCGAAGCACGTGGAGATCGACGAAAACGAGATCAACTACCTGCTGAAAGTCTATAACGGCCACTTCAAGAAACAGCTGAGCCGCGAGGACATTGTCTGGACTTACTCCGGCGTACGCCCGCTGTGTGATGACGAATCCGATTCACCGCAGGCCATCACCCGTGACTATACGCTGGATATCCACGACGAAAACGGCAAAGCGCCGCTGCTGTCTGTGTTTGGCGGCAAGTTGACCACTTACCGTAAGCTGGCCGAACACGCGCTGGAAAAACTGACGCCGTACTACAAAGGCATTGGCCCGGCATGGACGAAAAGCTGCGTATTACCAGGCGGGGATATTGCCGGCGATCGCGATGATTACGCCGCCAAATTACGCCGCCGTTATCCGTTTATCAGCGAATCGCTGGCGCGCCATTATGCCCGCACTTACGGCAGCAACAGCGAGTTGATACTGGCGAATGCTACCAGCCTTGAAGAGTTAGGCGAGCATTTCGGTCACGAGTTGTATGAGGCCGAACTGCGTTACCTGGTCGAACACGAATGGGTAAGACGCCTGGACGACGCTATCTGGCGTCGCACCAAACTCGGCATGTGGCTGGATGCGGAAGAGCAGTCGCGCGTAGCGCAATGGTTAACGCGTCATCATAAAGCGGAACTGTCGCTGGCGTCGTAACAGAATCAGTCTCTCCCCTATGGGAGAGTGGCATCGCAAGAGAAGAAACCTCTCCCAACCGGGAGAGGTTTTTTATTACAGTCGAACCGGTTTGATATGCCAGATATTCTCGGCATATTCCTGAATAGTGCGATCCGACGAGAAGTACCCCATATTTGCGATGTTACGCATCGCTTTATTGGTCCACTCTTCCGGGTGGCGATAAAGCTCATCCACTTTTTCCTGGCAGTCGACATAGCTGCGGAAATCCGCCAGTACCTGATAATGGTCGCCAAAGTTGATCAAGGAATCGACGAGATCGCGGTAGCGCCCGGGTTCCTGCGGGCTGAATAAGCCAGTGGCGATTTGCGTCAGCACCTGATGCAACTCTTCATCTTTCTCGTAGTATTCACGCGGCTTATAGCCCTTGCGCCGCAGCGCTTCGACTTCATCCGCCGTGTTACCGAAGATAAAGATATTCTCTTCACCAACATGTTCCTGCATCTCAACATTCGCGCCATCCAGCGTGCCAATCGTCAGCGCGCCGTTGAGGGCAAACTTCATATTACTGGTGCCGGATGCTTCCGTGCCCGCCAGTGAAATCTGCTCGGAAAGATCCGCCGCCGGAATAATAACCTGCGCGAGACTGACGCTGTAATTGGGGATAAACACCACTTTCAGTTTGTCACCAATCTGCGGATCGTTGTTGATCACCTGCGCGACATCGTTGATCAGATGGATAATATGTTTCGCCATGTAGTAAGCAGATGCGGCCTTGCCGGCGAAGATATTGACGCGCGGCACCCATTGCGCCGTGGGATCGGCCTTGATGCGGTTATAACGAACAATAACGTGCAACACGTTCATTAGCTGGCGCTTATATTCATGAATGCGTTTGATCTGCACATCGAACAGCGCTTTCGGGTTCACCACCACGTTCAGTTGCTGGGCGATAACAATCGCCAGCCGCTTTTTATTCTCCAGCTTCGCCTGGCGCACCGCCTGGTTCACCGTCGGGTAATCAATATGCTGCTCCAGCTCGCTCAACTGACTGAGATCGGTACGCCATGTGCGGCCAATATTTTCATCCAGCACATGCGAAAGCGACGGGTTCGCCAGCGCCAGCCAGCGTCGCGGCGTCACGCCGTTAGTGACGTTGAGAAAACGCATCGGGAAGATTTCTGCGAAATCGGCAAACAGCGACTGCACCATTAAATTGGAGTGCAGCTCGGAAACGCCATTCACTTTATGGCTCACCACCACCGCCAGCCAGGCCATACGCACCCGGCGTCCGCTGGCTTCGTCAATAATCGACGTGCGGCTCAACAAATCGGTGTTATTCGGGTGCTGCTCCTGCAAAGTTTTGAGGAAATAATCATTAATCTCAAAGATGATTTGCAAATGGCGCGGCAAAATTTTACCCAGCATGTCTACCGGCCAGGTCTCCAGCGCCTCACTCATCAACGTGTGGTTGGTGTAAGAGAAGACCTGACAGGTCACCTCAAACGCGTCATCCCATTCGAATTTATGCTCGTCTATAAGCAGACGCATCAGTTCGGGAATCGACAGTACCGGGTGAGTGTCATTGAGGTGAATGGCAATTTTGTCTGCCAGATTGCTAAAAGTCTGGTGCAGCTGATAGTGGCGGCTGAGGATATCCTGCACCGTCGCGGAGACCAGGAAGTACTCCTGACGCAGACGCAACTCACGACCGGAGTAGGTTGAATCATCCGGGTAGAGGACGCGGGAGACGTTTTCCGAGTGGTTTTTATCTTCCACGGCGGCAAAGTAGTCACCCTGGTTGAATTTGCCGAGGTTGATTTCACTACTCGCCTGCGCGTTCCACAAACGCAGCGTGTTAGTCGCGTCGGTATCGTAGCCGGGGATAATCTGATCGTAGGCAACAGCCAGGATCTCTTCGGTTTCAACCCAGCGGCTCTTTCTGCCTTCCTGCTGAATGCGCCCACCAAACCGCACTTTGTAGCGCGTGTTGTGGCGTTTAAACTCCCACGGGTTGCCGTATTCCAGCCAGTAATCCGGCGACTCTTTCTGCCGCCCGTCGACGATGTTCTGCTTGAACATCCCGTAGTCGTAACGAATGCCGTAGCCGCGACCGGGCAATCCCAGCGTCGCCAGCGAATCCAGGAAGCAGGCCGCCAGTCGACCCAGCCCGCCGTTGCCAAGACCGGGGTCGTTCTCTTCATCAATCAGCTCTTCAAGGTCGAACCCCATTTCATCCAGCGCATTTTTCACATCGTCATAGATACCGAGTGAGAGCAAGGCGTTAGAAAGGGTACGACCAATCAGAAACTCCATCGACAAGTAGTAAACCTGGCGCACTTCCTGAGAGAGCTGCGCACGGGTGGAACGCAGCCAGCGCTCCACCAGCCGATCGCGCACGGCAAACAGCGTGGCGTTCAGCCATTCGTGGCGATTGGCGACAGCCGGATCTTTACCGATGGTGAACATCAGTTTGTAGGCAATCGAATGTTTTAACGCCTCAATACTTAACGTAGGTGAAGCATAAGTAAAAGGTGCATTCATATAAGTGATTCCTGGAAAACTATTTCAACCGAAAGTAAAGATCGCGGTATGACTGCGCGGCGACCTGCCAGCTAAAATCCATCGCCATCGCCTGACGTTGCACAAAACGCCAAAGCGATGGACGGGACCACAACACGAAAGCACGCCTGATGGCCCTAAGCAGCGACCAGGCATTACTATCTTCAAAGACAAAACCGCTGGCGACGCCATCCGCCAGGTTTTCCAGCGAACTGTCGGAAACCGTATCCGCCAGCCCGCCCGTGCGGCGCACTAATGGCAGCGTGCCGTACTTGAGGCCATACAATTGCGTCAGGCCGCAGGGTTCAAAGCGGCTCGGCACCAGAATCACATCCGCCCCGCCCATAATGCGGTGCGAGAACGCTTCGTGGTAACCAATCTGCACCCCCACCTGCCCGGAGTGTTCCGCGGCGGCGGCGAGGAACCCTTCCTGCAATACCGGATCGCCCGCGCCGAGCAGCGCCAGTTGACCGCCCTGCTCCAGCAGCCCAGGCAAGGCTTCGAGCACCAGATCCAGCCCTTTCTGGCTGGTCAGGCGGCTCACCACCGCAAACAACGGGACTTTGTCGTTCACTTTCAGCCCCATCGCCACTTGCAACTGGCGTTTGTTTTCCGCTTTTTCTTCCAGCGTATCGCGCGTGTAGCGCGCACCGAGCAGCAAATCGGTGGCCGGATCCCAAATTTTCTCATCCACGCCATTCAGGATGCCGCTCAGGCGACCTTCCTGCTGGCGCTGGCGCAACAATCCTTCCATGCCATAGGCGAACTGCGGTTCGGTGATCTCACGCGCGTACGTCGGGCTGACGGCGGTAATATGGTCCGCGTAATACAACCCCGCCTTGAGAAACGAAATCTGTCCGTTGAACTCCAGCCCGTGCATATTAAAGAACGACAATGGCAGTTCGATGTCATTCATATGCTGTGCATAAAACATGCCCTGATAGGCAAGGTTATGCACCGTAAACACCGACTTGGCCGGATGCCCCTTCGCCGCGAGGTACGCCGGTGCCAACCCTGCATGCCAGTCGTGCGCGTGCACCACATCCGGGCGCCAGAATGGATCAAGTCCGCTAGCCATTTCGCTGCCGACCCAACCGAGTAACGCAAAACGTAGTACGTTGTCGGTATAGGCGAACAAATTCGTGTCGTGATAGGGACTTCCGGGCCGATCATACAGATGCGGCGCATCGATCATGTAAATCCCCACCCCGTTGAAGTGACCGAATAACAGCGAAATGTGGCCGGCAAACGTCTCACGCCGGGACACCACTTTCGCATCGCTCACGCCACGACGAATATCAGGGAACGCAGGTAACAGAACGCGAGTATCAACACCACCGGCAATTTGTGCCGCAGGCAACGCGCCAATCACGTCTGCCAGACCCCCGGTCTTCAGCAACGGAAACATCTCAGAACATACATGTAAAACCTGCATTATCGCTCCTGTTCAAAACCCGTTGGCCTTGACGCCAGAAAGGGGGAAACAGCGCGCGGACCCCTTCCGCGCAAGGTTATAATCAGATGCTTTCAGCTTTTAATTTGCGCAACATTTCTCGTGTGACCAACACAATGCCTTCTTCGGAACGGTAAAAGCGACGCGCATCTTCTTCCGCATTTTCACCAATCACCGTGCCTTCCGGTATCACGCAGCCTCTGTCGATAATGCAGCGATGGAGGCGACAGGAGCGCCCCACCCACACTTCCGGCAGCAAGACCGAAGAGTCGATATTGCAGAATGAGTTGACGCGCACGCGGTAAAACAACACCGACTGCACAACAACCGATCCTGAAATAACGCAACCGCCGGAAACCAGCGAGTTCAACGTCATGCCGTGGCTGCCCGACCTGTCCTGGACGAATTTCGCCGGGGGTAAAGATTGATTATAGGTACGGATAGGCCAATTTTGATCGTACATGTCCAGTTCCGGCATCACCGAGGCTAAATCCAGGTTCGTTTTCCAGTAAGCTTCGAGCGTGCCGACATCCCGCCAGTATGGGCCAGCATCAGGATCGGACTGCACGCAGGACAACGGGAAAGGGTGCGCATACGCCATGCCAGACTTCACTATCTGCGGAATGATGTCCTTACCAAAATCATGGCTGGAATTTTCATTCTCATCGTCCTGCTCCAGCAGGTCGTACAGATACTCCGCGTCAAAAATATAGATCCCCATGCTGGCCAGCGCCTTGCTGTCGTCACCTGGCATACAGGGCGGCGACGCGGGTTTCTCTACGAAGTCGATTATTTTGTCGTTCTCATCAACGGCCATTACGCCAAAAGCGGTGGCTTCATGTACGGGCACCGGCAGGCAGGCAACGGTGCAGCGCGCCTCTTTTTCCACATGGTCAATCAGCATGCGCGAGTAGTCCTGCTTGTAGATGTGATCGCCCGCCAGGATGACGATGTACTCCGCGCGATAACGACGAATGATGTCGAGATTCTGCGTGACGGCATCTGCCGTACCGCGATACCAGTTTTCACCATGCACACGCTGCTGAGCGGGCAGCAGATCGACAAACTCATTCATTTCGTTATTAAAAAACGACCAGCCGCGCTGAATATGTTGAATCAGCGTATGCGACTGGTACTGCGTAATGACGCCAATTCGTCGAATGCCGGAGTTAATGCAGTTGGAAAGTGCGAAATCGATGATGCGGAACTTGCCACCGAAGTGCACCGCAGGTTTGGCGCGTTTTTTGGTTAAATCTTTCAGACGCGTCCCCCGGCCGCCCGCCAGGATCAGGGCAACAGATTTTAGTGGCAACTGGCGCGCCAGCATTGTTGGGTCGTTCTTATCTAATCTCACCATGACTAACTCCTTTTTTATGACCGCTGAAATACGCACACTCCATGCGCGGGCCCGTGCCAGACAGAGACGATGACCGGATTGTCCTCTCCGGCAAAAGGCGGAATGGCGCACCATTCACCTGCGGGTAAAGCCATTTCTGCAACTTCTGCGGTGGCATTAAGGGTGATTAACACGCTGTCAGATAACAGGATCTGTAAGCGGTGCACCCCGTTTTGCCACGCCTGCGGCGTGAGCTGTTGCCCTTCGTCATTTAACCAGGCGACGTTGCCGTCACCCTCTTCCCACCACGCGTCACGCGTGAGCGCAGGAATACGCTGGCGCAAATGGATAAGCGCGGCGGTAAAAGTCACCAGCCCGCTATCCACCTGGCTCCAGTCAAGCCAGGTTAATGCGTTATCCTGGCAATAAGCATTGTTATTGCCGTGCTGGCTATGCCCCATTTCGTCGCCAGCCAGCAACATCGGCGTGCCTTGCGAAAGCAGTAACGTGGTTAAGAGCGCGTGCATGCTCGCACGCCGTCTTTCAACCACATCAAGGCTGCCACCGAGTCCTTCTGTTCCATGGTTAAAGCTGTGATTACTGTTGGTGCCGTCGCGGTTGTCTTCGCCATTGGCTTCGTTGTGTTTATGGTCAAAAGAGACACAATCCCGCAGCGTAAAACCGTCATGCGCGGTGATCAGATTGATCGAGGCCGATGGCAGACGACCATCGCGTTTGAACACATCGCTGGACGCGGCAAAGCGCCCGGCGAACTCCCCCAATGAGAGAGATTGTTCGAGCCAGAACCGACGCGTCGCATCGCGGAAATGGTCGTTCCACTCGGCAAAAGGCGGCGGATAGTTCCCCACCTGATAACCACCGGGACCGATATCCCACGGCTCGGCAATCAGCTTCAGAGCGCGCAGGAGCGGATCGTTTTTAATGGCGTTAAACAGCGGTGCCTGCTGGCTGAATTCCGGCGTGCGTCCCATCACCGAGGCCAGATCAAAGCGGAAACCATCCACATGAAAGGTTTCGACCCAGTAACGCAGACAGGCATGTGCGTAATCCACCACATCGGCGTTATTCAAATTCAGCGTGTTACCGCAGCCGGTCCAGTTGTGGTAATCGCCGTCCTCGCGGATCCAGTAATAGCTACGGTTGTCGACGCCGCGCAGCGAGAAGGTCGGCCCGTCGAGATCGCTTTCGGCGCTATGGTTGAGGACGATATCGAGGATCACTTCGATTCCCGCCCGATGCAGCGCTTTTACCGCATCGCGAAACTCGTTAATTGCCTGCGCCGGGTTACTGGCGTAGCGGGGTTCCAGCGCAAACAGCGCCAGCGGGTTATAACCCCAGTAATTAGACAGCCCCAGCCGCTGCAGGCGCGGCTCGCTGGCGAAATGCGCCACGGGCAATAATTCCAGCGCAGTGATCCCCAGTTGTTTAAACCAGTTGATCATCACCGGGTGGCCCAGCGCCTTGTAGGTGCCGCGTATTTCCTGCGGCAGCGCCGGGTGCAACCACGTCAGCCCTTTGACATGTGCTTCGTAAATGACCGTGTTACCCCAGGGGATGCGCGGTGGCGTGTCCTCTTCCCAGTCGTAATTGTCATGCACCACTACGCTGCGTAAGCCGAGCGCGGCGTTATCGTGAGGATCCGGCGCGTCATAACCACCGTGAAATAACGGGTTGTCGAGCGTTTCGCCTTCAACACGTCGCGCACACGGATCGAGTAGTAATTTGGCCGGGTTAAAACGGTGTCCACGAGCGGGTTCCCACGGGCCGTGAACACGGTAGCCGTAATGCAAGCCCGGCTTCGCGCCCGGCAGAAAACCGTGCCAGATATCGCCGGTGCGACCGGGTAAGTCGACGCGCTGTTCATTGCCTTCGTCATCGAACAGGCAAAGTTCCACGCGCTCAGCATGGGCGGAAAACAGCGTAAAGTTTACGCCGTTGCTCTGCACATGCGCTCCGTGGGGCGTCGCTTTTCCGGTCATCAGCCTGCTCATTCGCCCTCCCGCACCAGCCAGATCGTCGCCAGCGGCGGTATGGTCAACAGCAGAGAGTGTTCACGTCCGCGATTAGCGATCGCGTCGCTGTGTACCACGCCGCCATTGCCGGTGTTGCTACCGTGGTAATGCATTGAGTCGCTGTTCAGCTCTTCGCGCCAGCGACCCGGCTGATTGATACCAATGCGATAACCGGGGCGCGGGACAGGGGTAAAGTTGCTGACCACGATAATTTCATTGCCCTGCTTATCACGGCGCACAAAGGCAAACACCGAGGCTTCATGGTCATCCACCACCAGCCATTCAAAACCGTAAGGGTCGAAGTCCAGCTCGTGCAACGCTTTGTGATGGCGATAAACCTGGTTCAAATCGCGCACCAGACGCTGCACGCCGTGATGCCAGTTATCACCGCCCTCCAGCAGGTGCCAGTCGAGGCTGGCATCGTGGTTCCACTCGCGCCCCTGCGCAAATTCGTTGCCCATAAACAGCAGCTTTTTACCGGGGAACGCCCACATCCAGGCGTAATAGGCGCGCAGATTGGCGAACTTTTGCCAGGCATCGCCGGGCATACGATCAAGAATCGATTTCTTGCCATGCACCACTTCGTCATGGGAAAGCGGCAGGATAAAGTTTTCGGTGTAGTTATAGAGAATACCGAAGGTCATCTTGTCGTGGTGGTACTTGCGGTACACCGGATCAAGCTTCATGTAATCCAGCGTGTCGTGCATCCAGCCGAGGTTCCATTTGTACCAGAAGCCCAGCCCGCCTTGCGACGGCGGGCGCGACACGCCAGCGAAATCGGTGGACTCTTCCGCCATGCTGACGGCACCGGGCGCTTGTTCACCGATAATGCGGTTGGTATTGCGCAAAAACTCAATCGCTTCCAGGTTCTCACGACCACCGTATTCATTGGGGATCCATTCCCCCTCTTTGCGGCTGTAGTCGCGGTAGATCATAGACGCCACCGCATCCACGCGCAGGGCGTCAATACCGAAGCGTTCAATCCAGTACAGCGCGTTACCAACCAGGTAGTTGCTCACTTCCCGGCGACCATAGTTGTAAATCAGCGTGTTCCAGTCCTGGTGATAACCTTCACGCGGGTCGCTGTGCTCGTAGAGTTTGGTGCCGTCGAAATCTGCCAGACCAAAATCATCGGACGGGAAATGGCCCGGCACCCAATCGAGGATCACCCCTAAACCAGCCGCGTGCGCGGTGTGAATAAAGTGCAGGAAATCGTCGCGCGTACCAAAGCGGCGGGTTGGCGCGTACAAACCGGTAGGTTGATACCCCCAACTGCCATCGAACGGGTGTTCATTCACAGGCATCAACTCAAGATGGGTGAAGCCCATCCATTTCGCGTAAGGCACGAGCTGGTCCGCCAGCTCGCGATAGCTGAGCCAAAAATTGTTGTCGGTATGGCGACGCCAGGAGCCCAGATGAACTTCATAGATACTGATTGGCGCATCGAATTCATTGGCGCGTTTGCGTTCTTCGCTCTGCGTTTTCTTGCCCGGCAAGCCGCAAATCAGCGACGCGCTGTCGGGCCGCATTTGCGCCTCAAATGCATAAGGATCAGCTTTGATACGCAGCTTACCTTGCGCATCAATCATCTCGAATTTATAGAGCTGCCCATTGAGCGCGCCGGGGATGAAAAGCTCCCAGATACCGCTTTCCCGACGCAGGCGCATCGGGTGGCGGCGGCCATCCCAGTAGTTAAACTGCCCTACCACGGAGACGCGCTGCGCATTCGGCGCCCAGACGGAGAAACGGGTACCCACCACGCCATCGACCGTATCGGCATGCGCTCCCAGCGTTTCGTAAGGCCGCATATGCGTGCCTTCGCTCAGCAGCCAGGCATCCATATCCTGGATTAACGGGCCAAAACGGTAGGGATCGTCAATCAGGTTTTGTTGGCCGTGCCAGATAACGGCGAACTGATAATAAAAAGGATTTTTACGGCGTTGCATCACGCCGCTAAAGAATCCCCTGGAATCCAGGCACTCCAGTTTTCCCACTTTGCGCCCGGTTTTCGGCTCGATAACCCACACTTCGGTGGCATCAGGCAGCAGCGCACGTACTTCCAGACCGGCTTCGGTCTGGTGCATCCCCAGCACCGAAAAAGGATCAGCAAAATGACCCGCAATAAGCGCGTTAATGACGTCTTTATCAACACGAACGGACATGGTTCTCATCCTGTTGTTGTGGCATCGCACCTTCCACCGTAGTAAGTCCGGTTGCGACACTTTTTTGACCTGAACGGCGCAGCACCAAATGTGCATCCTCTCTGCTCCGTCCCATCTTCAGGCAAGATGTTCCGACACCTTGTCTAAAGCATAGCCAACACTTTTCAACACTTGAGAAAATAAACACATCTGTGCTTCTTTCTGGCAAAAAAGCACAAAAAAAGGGCGCCGTAGCGCCCCTTGTGGTGGTGAACTCTGTTACGCCAGTTGGCGCAACATACGACGTAGCGGTTCGGCCGCGCCCCATAACAGCTGGTCACCAACGGTAAAGGCTGAGAGGAACTCCGGCCCCATGTTCAGTTTACGCAGACGACCAACCGGCGTGGTCAGCGTGCCGGTGACGGCGGCAGGCGTCAGTTCGCGCATGCTGATTTCGCGATCGTTTGGCACCACTTTCGCCCACGGGTTATGCGCCGCCAGCAGCTCTTCGATAGTCGGAATCGACACATCTTTTTTCAGCTTGATGGTGAACGCCTGGCTGTGGCAGCGCAGCGCGCCGATGCGCACGCAAAGGCCATCGACCGGGATCACATTCGCGGTGTTGAGAATTTTGTTGGTTTCAGCCTGACCTTTCCACTCTTCGCGGCTCTGGCCGTTATCAAGCTGTTTGTCGATCCACGGGATCAGGCTGCCCGCCAGTGGTACGCCAAAGTTATCGACCGGCAGCTCGCCGCTACGGGTCAGCGCGGTCACTTTACGTTCGATATCCAGAATCGCTGACGCCGGATCGGCAAGCTCGGCGGCAACATGGCTGTGCAACTGACCCATTTGCGTCAGCAGTTCACGCATATGGCGCGCGCCGCCGCCGGATGCGGCCTGGTAAGTGGCAACTGATACCCACTCCACCAGATCGTTGGCAAACAGCCCGCCGAGCGACATCAGCATCAGGCTGACGGTGCAGTTACCGCCGACAAAGGTTTTCACGCCGTTGTTCAGGCCGTCGTTGATCACCGCCTGGTTAACCGGGTCGAGGATAATGATGGCGTCATCTTTCATGCGTAAAGAGGAAGCCGCGTCGATCCAGTAACCCTGCCAGCCGCTTTCACGAAGCTTTGGATAGATTTCGTTGGTATAATCGCCGCCCTGGCAGGTGACAATGATGTCGAGTGCCTTCAGCGCTTCCAGATTGAACGCGTCCTGAAGCGTGCCTGCTGTACTTCCGCCAAACGCGGGTGCAGCCTGCCCAAACTGGGAAGTGGAAAAGAAGACAGGGCGAATGGCGTCGAAATCGCGCTCTTCAATCATGCGCTGCATGAGAACGGAGCCGACCATTCCGCGCCAACCGATAAAACCAACATTTTTCATAGCGAAGTTCCTGCGAAGGTGTGTGCTGTGTATACGAACCAGTATCCCACTGGGAATAGCCACATTACAAAATGCAGCCAAAGTCGCAAGTGAAATTAATCAATGATCGCGAACGTATCAGAAATGCAGCTAATTACTGTAATTTTGCCGACTGCGTCAGGGATAAGAGTGAATGACTGATATCATCTCCGCCACCGTGTTGTTGATCCTGATTATGGATCCCCTGGGCAACCTGCCCATCTTTATGTCGGTACTGAAACACACCGAGCCGAAGCGCCGACGGGCAATCATGATCCGCGAGCTGCTCATTGCGCTGCTGGTGATGTTTATCTTCCTCTTCGCCGGGGAAAAAATCCTCGCGCTACTCAATTTACGCGCGGAGACGGTTTCTATCTCCGGCGGCATTATTCTATTCCTGATTGCCATTAAGATGATTTTCCCTAGCGAATCCGGTAGCAGCTCTGGCCTGCCCGCTGGCGAAGAGCCGTTTATCGTCCCGCTGGCAATCCCGCTGGTGGCAGGCCCAACGCTGCTGGCAACGTTAATGCTGCTTTCCCATCAATATCCGAATCAAATGAGCCACCTGGTGATTGCGCTGCTGATTGCCTGGGGCGGCACGGTGGCTATCTTGTTGCAATCGTCGCTGTTTTTGCGCCTGCTCGGCGAGAAAGGGGTTAACGCACTGGAAAGGCTGATGGGGCTGATTCTGGTGATGCTCGCCACCCAGATGTTCCTGGATGGGATTCGGGTGTGGATGAAGGGGTAAAACGAACCCTCTCCCGACGGAAGAGGGTTGGCAAACTTAGCTCAACAGTGAAAACGCAATCATCCCGATAATCGCACCGGTGGTGCCAAGGATGGTTTCCATCATCGTCCAGGTTTTCAGCGTTTGCGCTTCGGTTGCGCCGGTAAAGCGGCCATACAACCAGAAACCGGCGTCGTTCACGTGGCTTACCACAATCGAACCGCCCGCGATGCAGATAGAGAGTGCTGCCATCTGCGCGCCGTTGAAATGCAACTGTTCAATAACCGGCATTACCAGGCCGACAGCCGTCAGACAAGCAACCGTGGCGGAACCCTGAATAATGCGCACAGCGGCAGCCAGCACAAAACAGGTGATCGCGATAGGCAAGCCCATGCCGGTCAGCGCTTCGCCCAGTGCCGGGCCAACGCCGGAATCCACCAGCACTTGCTTGAACACGCCGCCCGCACCAATCACCAGCAGAATAATGCCCGCCGGTTGCAACGCCTGACCGCAAATTTCCATCACGCGATCTTTCGGCATCCCCTGTCGCATCGCCAGGCCATAAATCGCCACCAGGCACGCAACGAGGATCGCGGTGAACGGGTGACCGATAAACTCCAGCCAGTCGTACAAATTGCTGCCTTCGGTAACGAAACGCGCGGCAATGGTTTTCATCCCCACCAGCACCAGCGGGAGCAAAATCAGCGACAGGCTGAAACCGAACGAGGGCATTTTGCCTTCGCCCAGGTGCGGCTCGCTAATATCATCAGGAATGTGCAGCTCCACATGGCGGCTGATAAAGTTGCCCCATAGCGGACCGGCAATCAACATGCCCGGAATTGCCGCGCACAGGCCAATCAGGATCATCCAGCCGAAATCTGCGTGCATCTGCGATGCCAGCAGCATCGGCGCAGGCCCCGGCAGCAGAAACGCCGCGGCTGCCGCAACGCCAGCGAACAGTGGAATCACCAGTTTCACCAGGTTGGTGCCGGTATGGCGTGCCATGGAAAACGCCACGCTAATCAGCAGCACAATCGCCACTTCAAAGAACAGCGGCAGCGCACAAATCAGCCCCGCCAGACCAATCGCGTAATGGGCGCGGTTGTGGCCGAAAGAGTGGAGCATTTTGACAGCGATTTGGTCCACCGCGCCGGTCTCGTGAAGGATTTTGCCGAACATCGCGCCGAGCGCGACCACAATCGCCAGAAAGCCGAGCGTACCGCCCATCCCTTTTTCCATGGTCTGCGCGATTTTAATCAACGGCATCCCGGAAAAAAGCCCTGCACCAATGGAAACCACCATCAAAGCAACGAAAGCGTGCATACGCGCTTTCATCACTAAAAACAGCAGCAGCAAAACCGAGCCTACTGCTGTTAAAACAAGCGTTAATGTACTCACTTAGCACTGCCTTTAGTAATGACTTCAATGGTGCTGGCAACAACACCATCCAGCGGCTGGTCAATATCCACAACCAGAACATCCGGCTCATCCGCGCCCGGTTCTTGCAGCGCTTCAAACTGCGTTACCAACATTTGCGTTTTGAAGAAGTGCCCTTTACGCGCTTTCAGACGGCCTTCAATCACGTCGAAATCGCCTTTCAAATAGATGAAAGAGAGGTTCGGGTTACCGTCGCGCAGCTGGTCGCGATAGTGTTTTTTCAGTGCCGAGCAAACAATCAGCGACACTTTGTTGGTGCGCTGCATGGCGAAAGCGGCGTCGTTCAGCGCCTGCAGCCATGGTTTGCGGTCATCGTCGTTCAGCGGTTCACCGGACGCCATTTTGGTGATGTTGCTGCGCGGATGGAGGAAATCGCCGTCGAGAAACGCGGCATGTAACTGATGCGCCACTTCGCTGGCGACAGCGGATTTTCCGCTGCCTGAAACGCCCATCAGAACATAAACGTGGTGATCAAGGTTAGTCGTGCTCAAGGGTAGCCCCCACTGGTGCAAGAGTGAATTGTTACGGGTAACTGTTATCGGTAACATTGTCCTGCCGGGGTAATGGAGAAGCAATATCCATTCGTGCCAGAGATAAATAAGTGTGAGCTAGCTCAAATTTGTCAGACTAAATAGATCCGCCCGGTGACAAAGTGAAACCTAAATCTAACATTTTCGGCGTAACTGACTCACCACGAATGCGCGCCAGTAAGCGTTCAGCGCCAATTCGCCCCATGCGTTCACGCGGCGTGAGCACGCTTGCCAGACGCGGCTCCATTACCTGGCCAATGTCGTGACCGTGGAACCCGGCGATTGCCATATCCTGCGGAATTTTCAGCCCCAGACGCTGGCACTCAAACGCCGCGCCAACGGCAAGGTCATCGTTCGTACAAAAAATTCCGTCAAGCTGAGGGTACTCGCGGCGCGCCTGGCGCATCAGCTCAATGCCAGCGGTGTAAGAAGAGGATTGTTCCACCATCACGCTGTATGGCGTTAAACCCGCATCCAGCATCGCCTGCTCGTAACCCTTCTGTTTGATGATAGTACGTTCGTCCAGGCGTGCGCCGAGATAAGCAACCCGACGGTGGCCGCGCTCAATGATGGCGGTCGTTATCTGCCGCGCCGCTTCGAAGTTATCAAAACCAACGGCGATATCGAGGCAAGGCGAGCGGCTGTCCATTAACTCCACCACCGGAATTCCAGCAACTTCAATCATTTTCAGCGTGCGCGGGGTATGGGTACGTTCGGTAAGGATCAGGCCGTCAATGTTCCATGAGAGCATCGATTCCAGGCGCTCTTCTTCCATTTCGGCTTTGTAACCGTAGTGCGCCAGCATGGTTTGATACCCGTGCGCGTCGGTCACGCTTTCAATGCCGCGTAACACTTCGGCGAAAACCTGGTTGGTCAGGGAAGGGAGAAGCACACCAATCGCCCGGCTGGTGGCGTTAGAGAGAATATCGGGAGCCCGATTTGGAATGTAACCCAGTTCATCAAGCGCAGCAGCTATTTTGCCCCGTAACGCGACGGAAACTTGCTCCGGGTTACGCAAAAAACGGCTGACGGTCATTTTGGTCACGCCAACGCGATCGGCCACATCCTGAAGTACGGGTCTTTTCTTTTTCATCGTCCTGACATTTTTTCTGAGTAAGAGATTTCCTCAGTTTATCACGGACAACGCGCAACCTTCCGGCCAAAACCAGGAGGTTGCGTCATTTATTTAACCAACATCATACCGGCGGCAGATCGAACAGCAGGATTTCACTGTCGCTATCGGCATGCACCGAGATAGCCTGCTCATCCCAAATGGCCAGACCATCGCTGGTGGTGGCTTTTGTCCCGTTGATAGTGACTTCGCCTTTCACCACCTGGATCCACACGCGGCGTTCAGCGGCAATCTGGTGTACAGACTGCTCATCTTTCAGCAAAGCCCAGCGGTAAAGCTCCATATCCTGATGCACTTTCAGCGAACCATCACGCGCATCCGGCGACAGCACCAGTTGTTTGCCCTGCAACGCATCAAAGCGGCGCTGTTCATAGCGCGGCGTGATGCCGTTAGTTTCTGGAATGATCCAGATTTGATACAGGCGCAGACGGTCGGTTTTGCTCGGGTTGTATTCCGAGTGACGCACCCCAGTACCGGCGCTCATAATCTGGAACTCGCCCGCAGGAACCTGCTCTTTGTTGCCCATGCTGTCCTGGTGTTCAACCGCCCCTTCCAGCACATACGTCAGGATTTCCATGTCTTTGTGCGGGTGAGTGCCAAAGCCCTGGCCTGCATCGATAACGTCATCGTTAATCACACGCAGTGCCGAGAAGCCCATAAAATTTGGGTCGTAATAGTTGGCAAACGAGAAAGTGTGCCAGGAATCCAGCCAACCATGATTTGCATGGCCACGGTCATTTGCTTTGCGTAAGAAGATCATCTTGTTTACCCCCGTATGTTTTCGATGGAGTAAGTGTGGACGCAATTGACCAACGATCATAGAGGGTGAAAATTGACTCCTCTGTTCAAAAAAAGTGAACAAGTTGCGAGGAGTCTTTTTCAGTTATTTCGCGAGGGTTATCGTGGCAGGAGAAGCCTGCTCAAAGGCGCGTTCCAGCAGTTCAAGGTTGGTGAGAACTTCAGATTCCTTGACGTAATTTGGCGCACCGTTTGAAAGCGTTTCGTACAGCGCATCGTAGACGCGGCCATAGTCACCAGTTTCCGGAGCGACCTCTTCCCGCACCGTTTCACCTGCCGCATTCACATATTCCAGAATGCCTTTGCTGTCGTCAGCAGCAAAATCGGGATCGCCCGGCATGATATTGGCTTTCAGGCTGGTTTCCTGCTGGTCGATGCCGTATTTAATAAACGACCCTTTAGTGCCATGGACGATAAATTTCGGGTAATCAATCTTCACCAGATGGCTGGTTTTGACGATGGCTTTCAAATCGCCGTAAAACAGCTGGGCTTCGAAAGTATCGTCCGGGTTGGCTTTATTGCGCAGGCTGCGGATGTCATACGCGGCGTGATCCGGGCGGCCAAACAGCGAAATGATTTGATCCATCGTATGCACGCCAAGGCCATAGAATGAGCCGTCCTGCGGCAAACCAGGTTTGGTTTCCGCTACCGGGCGGTAGTAATCAAAATGGCTTTCGATTTCCACGATGTTGCCGAGTTTGCCGCTTTCAATCGCCTTTTTCGTAGTGAGGAAGCAGGAGTCAAAACGGCGATTCTGGTACGGCGTTACCGTCAGGCCTTTACGTTTTGCCAGCTCGAACAGCGTTACCGCTTCCGCCATTGTTGGAGTGAACGGTTTTTCCACCAGCACATTTTTACCCGCTTCCAGTGCGCGCTTCGCGTAGTCGAAATGGCTGTCGGCATGAGTACAGACGATCACCAGTTTGACCTGCGGATCATTAAAGATGTCGTCAATATCGCTGGTGAAGTGAATGTGTTGATACTGCGGATGCTGCTCTTCCGGCTTCGGGTGGCGGCGAAAAATATGCGCCACATGCCAGCTGTCTTTGCGGTGCAGAACATACGGGAGGTGATAACGGGTGGTGCTTTTACCAAAGCCGATAAAGGCGCAATGTAGCGTCATAATCCAGTCCTTATCAAGTTGACTCTCACAACCATAGCGCATCTGCAAAGGACATGTCCCTGACCCTTTTCCCAAAAGGGCGGCAAACGGGAAGGCAAATCGCAGGCAAAAAAAAGCCAGCACGCGGCTGGCTAAGAAATACTGGAAGCAATGTGAGCAATGTCGTGCTTTCAGGATTACCGCAACGGTTTCCCTGAACGCATGGCAATAATAATCATTATCATTCGCACCTGTCCACTTTTTTTTGCAAAAAATGGCAGTTGACGCTTCGTCAGAAAGCCAGGAAGGTAGCTGTCTACCCCATCAACAGGAGAAGCAGGATGAGCAAGATAGTGGTACGCCATGCCGAAGCGCGCGATGCAGAATCTTTACGTCAGTTTTATGCGCAACCCGAGGTGTACCATAACCTGCTACAGCTACCTCATCCCCCTGCTGAACTGTGGGAAGATCGCCTGAAGCCGCAACCCGGTCGCCGCCAGTTAGTCGCCTGTATTGACGAGCAAGTCGCCGGAAACCTGACGTTAATGGTGGAACAAAACCCGCGCCGCAGCCATGTGGCGATATTCGGCATGGCGGTTTCATCCGCCTTCCAGAACCGTGGCGTCGCCAGCGCGCTGATACGTGAGATGATTAACCTGTGCGATAACTGGCTGCGTATTGAACGCATTGAGCTAACGGTATTTGTCGATAACGCTCCGGCGCTGGCGGTGTATCGCAAGTTTGGTTTTGAAATCGAAGGCACCGCTAAGCGCTATGCGCTGCGTAATGGCGAATTTGTTGATTCGTACTTTATGGCACGCATGAAAGGCTAAAAAGATATCCTCTCCCCAACGGGGAGAGGATTTGTTCAGTATCCGGCGGTTAAATCATCCACCGAACGCGGATCCGACGCGCCATACAGCGTACCGTCCGGCCCGACCATAATGCTCTGCGTACTGCCCATCGCTTCCTTCACCGTCACTTTTTGTCCTTTCTGCTCAAGCAGTTTTAGCGTATCCGGGCTAAAGCCTTTCTCGACGCGCAGTTCATCCGGTAGCCATTGATGATGAAAACGCGGCGCATTAGTAGCTTCGGCGACATTCATCCCAAAATCGATGCTATTCACTACCATTTGCAGCACCGTGGTGATAATTCGGCTACCGCCGGGGCTGCCGGTGACCAGCCAGGTTTTGCCATCTTTCAGCACAATGGTTGGCGACATTGAAGAGAGCGGACGTTTGCCCGGCCCAATCGCATTCGCATCGCCGCCCACCAGCCCGTAGACATTCGGCACACCCGGTTTGGCAGAGAAATCATCCATTTCGTTATTCAGCAGAATGCCGGTATTGCCAGCGACAATCCCGGTGCCGAATACCGTATTCAGCGTATAAGTGACCGCAACCGCATTGCCATCTTTATCCACCACCGAGAAGTGCGTGGTTTGGTTACTTTCGTAAGGTTCCAGCTTGCCGGGGCGGATCTGGCTGGAGGGGCGTGCTTTGTTGACATCAATCTGCGCGGCGATCGATTTGGCGTACTCTTTGTTGGTTAACGCCTGCCACGGCACTTTGACAAAATCCGGGTCGCCCAGATATTCCGAACGGTCGGCGTAGGCATATTTCTCCGCCTCGGTCATCACCTGCATCGCATCCGCACTGCCGAAGCCATACTTCGCCAGATCGAAGTTTTCCAGGATATTGAGGATTTCCACGATATGAATCCCGCCTGATGAGGGCGGTGGCATGGAGTAAACCTCGTAACCGCGATAGCTGCCGCTTATCGGCGTGCGCTCCACGGCTTTGTAGTTGGCTAAATCCTCTTTGGTGATAAGCCCGCCATTTTTGCTCATCTGCTGGGCGATTTGCTCAGCAATCGCGCCTTTGTAGAAGGCATCCGGGCCTTTCTCCGCAATCATCTCCAGACTTTTGCCGAGATTGCTTTGCACCAGCTTGTCGCCCTTTTTCAGCGGTTCGCCATCTTTCCAGAAAATGGCTTTGCTGGTTTCGTGGTTAGGCAACACTTCGCTGCCATAGGTTTTCAAATCGCCCGCCAGCGCATCGTTCACCACAAAGCCCTGTTTCGCCAGCTTGATGGCCGGTTGTACCACTTTGTTCAGCGGCAGCGTGCCGTACTTTTCCAGCGCCAGCGAGAACCCCGCAACGGTGCCGGGCGTGCCGGACGCCAGGTGGGACGTCAGGGATTTTTTACTGTCCGGGTTGCCCTGATCGTCGAGAAACATATCGCGTGTCGCGCCAGCGGGTGCCATTTCACGGAAATCAATCGCCGTAACGTTCCCTTCTTTGCTACGAATCAGCATGAAGCCGCCACCGCCAAGATTACCAGCCTGCGGGTGCGTGACCGCCAGCGCGTAACCAACCGCCACCGCAGCATCCACCGCGTTACCGCCCTGCTTGAGAATATCGACACCGACGCGCGTGGCGGTTTCATCCACCGAGGCAACCATGCCTTGTTTCGCTACAACAGGATGAAAGACATCGGCTTCAACCCCGTAAGACACAGGAGGCGGCGCAGTTGCCTGCCCTTCTGGCGGCGCTGCCACAACGCCAAAACATCCTCCCGCCATCAGCGCGGCAATCGCCAGCCAACGCGCAAACTTCTGTTTCATCATCGTCGTTCTCCCAGGTAAGGGCTACAGTCCCCGCTTAAGCCTGGTTCACAACTCTTAAAAATGCATTGTCACGAATGAAAGCGAGTAAACTGATAGGAAACCTCAATGGAGGACAGGACGATGAAACGATTACTGATTCTGGCGGCGCTGCTGCCCTTTAGCGCTTTCGCACAGTCATTAAACACCACCAATGATCCGCACCAGCCTGGGTATGTGATCCCAAGCCAGCAGCGGATGCAGACGCAGATGCTCAACCAGCAGCAACAGCATCAAGGAATGCTGAAACAGCAGATGCAGACGCAAACCCAGCTACAACAGCAACAATTGCAGATGCAGATGAATAACAATTCCCAACGGGTAAGGCAGGCGCAGCCGGGGGAGTTCAATCCCGGCGGCCAGCAAGTGCTCCCCAACAACAGTCCCGGGATGCTCAGCGGGGGAACAACTAGCAGCGGTATGACGCAGCAACATATGCTGCCGCAAACGCAAAACGGCGACATGCTGCAAAGCACATCGCCGTCGACAACACCTTAGTACTGGAAGTGCGGCCCGATATCGTCGATTTTATCGGTGCAGATGCAGTCAACGCCCCAGCGCAGAAGTTCCGCCGCCCGTGCGGGCTGATTGACGGTATAGACCAGGATGCGCAAGCCCGCATCGCGTAGCATACGCACGCGGGCTTCATCCAGCAGTTTATGGTTCAGATGGATCGACACGCAGCCCAACCGCTCAGTGAGCGCCTGCCAGTCATCGCGCCACTCATCAAGCAGCAGACCACGCGGCAGTTCCGGCGCAGCTTGTTGTGCCGCTTCCAGCGCGTCAATTTCAAACGATGAAAGCAGCGGCGGTGTCATTCCGTCCCACAGCTCGCGCGCGGCCAGCGCCACCACTTTACCGGTGAGCGCCCCGGTGCCAGTGGTCGGTTTAATTTCGATATTCGCCATCATGCCGTGCTGGCGGCAGCGCTCGGCCACTTCAGAAAGCAGCGGCAGCGGTTCGCCTTTGAATTCACCGCTGAACCAGCCACCCGCATCCACTTTCAGCAGATCGTTCCACGCCAGTTCACCCGCGACGCCCCAACCGTTACTGGTACGCTCCAGATTGTCGTCATGCAGCAGGAAAATCTGCCCATCTTTCGACAGCTTGGCATCGAACTCAATCATCGTGTGCCCGTAACGCGCGCCAACATCAATGGCGGCCAGTGTGTTTTCCGGTGCCAGTTTACCGCCGCCGCGATGGGCGACAATGTGGGGATATGGCCAGTTGCTCATACTCGTTGTCCTGTTTCACCATCAAATAAGTGCAGGTGATTTTCCGGCAGATGGAGCCACAGCGTGCTGCCCGCTGTCGGGCGATCCTGATGCGACAAACGCACCACCAGTTTCTGCTCGCCCCAGCGACCATGCGCTAAGTTATCCGCGCCGAGGATCTCCAGCGTGTCCATCACCAGCGGTACACCGCCTGCGGCCTGTGAGCTTAGCGCAATATGTTCCGGGCGGATACCCAGCGTCATCTTGCGGCCTGCATACCCGCGATAGTACCAGTTGATCGGCAGCGCCATGCCGCTCTCCAGTTCAAAGTGCGTACCGGCGCTGCTGATACGGCCATCAAGCAGGTTCATCGCCGGGCTACCGATAAAGCTCGCCACAAAGCGGCTGGCGGGTTTTTCATACACCTCAACCGGCGTACCGATTTGCTCCGCCACGCCTTTATTCATCACCAGCACGCGCTGCGCCAGCGTCATGGCTTCCACCTGATCGTGAGTAACATACAGCGAAGTGGTGTTCAGGCGGCGATGCAGCTGTTGCAGCTCAAGGCGCATCTGTACGCGCAACTTAGCATCGAGGTTGGAAAGCGGTTCATCGAAGAGAAACACCGCCGGATCGCGGACAATCGCACGGCCCATCGCCACACGCTGGCGCTGGCCACCAGAGAGTTCGCGCGGGCGGCGTTTTAACAGGCCCTCTAATTCAAGAATACGCGCCGCTTCCGCGACACGCCCGGCGATATGCTCTTTACCCATGCCGCGAATTTTCAGCCCCCACGCCATATTCTCTTCCACACTCATGTGCGGGTAGAGCGCATAGTTCTGGAACACCATCGCAATACCGCGATCTTTGGGTTCCATTTCGGTGACGCGCTGGGTATCAATCCAAATATCCCCGCTGGTTACGCGCTCCAGGCCTGCGACCATGCGCAGTAGCGTTGATTTACCACAGCCCGACGGGCCAACCATCACAATAAACTCACCATCGGCGACATCCAGCGTCAGCGGCTGGATCACCTGGGTTTTGCCGCTGTCCCAACTCTTGGTGACCGCTTGTAATTTTAATCCTGCCATATAAGGTTGCATCTCTTGATTGTTCGTGAACGTCGCTGGCGGCCATTTTTGCCCAAGGCAAGGCGCGAGCGGCGAAGTTTGGTGGGCCCAAATAAAACGCGAGTAACGCAGCTTTGGGCAAAAATGGCCCCAGTCCTTCGGGACGCGTGCCGAAACCGCGTACTCTACGTTGTCGGATTTGGACATAGGCCCACTATGTCCATCATCCTCCGCCTTGATTACACGATTTCGGCTCAGCGTCGACGTCACGCACAATCAAGGGATACAACCTACTTCTCACTGTCGACCAGGCCACGCACAAAGGCGCGCTGCATGGCTAAAACGATAACGACCGGGGGGATCAACGTCAGCAACATCGCTGCCATGACCTGGTTCCATTGCGTGGTGCTTTCACCGCTGGCAATCATGCTTTTTACCCCCGCCACGGCGGTGCCAAGATTGACGTCGCTGATGATCAGCAGCGGCCACAAATACTGGTTCCAGCCGTAGATAAAGGTGATGACGAACAGCGCCGCGAGGTTGGTTTTTGACAACGGCAACACGATGTCACGGAAAAAACGCATTGGCGATGCGCCATCAATTCGCGCGGCTTCCATCAACTCGTCCGGCAAGGTCATAAAGAACTGGCGGAACAAAAACGTTGCTGTTGCGGAGGCCATCAGCGGCAGCGTCAAACCGGTGTAGCTGTCGAGCATTTTCAGGTTCGCAATCACTTCCACCGTTGGGAAAATACGCACCTCAACCGGCAGCATCAGTGTGCAGAAGATCATCCAGAAGAAGAGGTTACGCAGCGGAAAGCGGAACCAGACAATGGCGAAGGCAGAGAGCATCGATACGGCGATTTTGCCGACGGTGATGACAAACGCCATGATGAAGCTGTTGCTCAGCATCAACCAGAACGGCGCGCTATTCGCGCCAATACCCTTGACCCAGATGTTGCGCAGGTTCTCCCACAAGTGGGTGCCGGGGACAAGCGTCATGGGCGTGTCGTACACGGCGTTGATATCCAGCGTCGCCGTTACGAAGGCGACATACAGTGGGAACAGCACCACCGCAATCCCGAGAATAAGCATGATATGGCTGAATAACGTCAGCCCGGGGCGATTCTCAATCATTGGTAGCGCACCTTACTTTCAACATAACGGAACTGGACCACCGTCAGCACTATCACCAAAAACATCAGCACCACCGACTGTGCCGCAGACGTGGAGAGATCCAACCCGGCGAAACCTTCGCGGTAAATTTTATAAATCAGCGTCGTCGTCGCCTGAACCGGGCCACCGGCTGTCGCGGCGTCGATCACCGGGAACGTGTCAAAAAAGGCGTACACCAGGTTAACCACCAGCAGGAAAAAACTCACCGGCGCAATGAGCGGCAGTGACAATTTGAAGAAGCGACGGATCGGCCCGGCACCGTCAATGGCGGCGGCTTCAACCAATGAGCGCGGAATTGACTGCAAAGCGGCAAAGAAGAACAGGAAGTTGTAGCTGATCTGCTTCCATACCGAAGCAAAAACCACGAGGAACATGGCCTGGCCGCTGTTTTGCGCATGGTTCCAGTCATAGCCAAACTGCGCCAGAAAATGGGTAAGCAAGCCGCGACCGGGGTTAAAGAGAAAAATCCACAGCACAGCGGCAACCGCTGGCGCAACGGCGTAGGGCAGCAGCATCAGCGTTTGATAAATGCGGCTGCCGCGCACCACGTTATCCACCAGCGCGGCAAAAAACAGGGAAACCAGCAGGCCGCTGAACGTCACCCACGCGCTAAAGCGCATGGTGGTCCAGAAAGAGTCCAGGTAATAGCTGTCGTGAAACAGCGCGACGAAATTATCCAGCCCGACAAACTGGCTGGAGAGGCCGAAGGGATCGACACTTTGTACCGAATACCACAGCGCTTCAGCCGCAGGCCAGATAAAGAAAATAATGGTGATCGCCAGCTGCGGCGCTACTAACACGTATGGGAGCCAGCGCGAACGAAACACCGGACGGGATGAGGACATAAGCAACTCTTTTCAGATAGGCCGGATAGCAACGGCCTACCGTAAAGTAGGCCGTGTTTGTCTGCGGGGTAAGTGCATCTTCCCCGGCAAAGCGCTACATCAAGACTTGGTTGACTGCTCGAAGCGGCGCAGCAACTGGTTACCACGCTCAACGGCGGAATCGAGCGCCTGTTGCGGGGTTTTCTTACCGGTCCACACGCTTTCCAGCTCTTCATCAACAATGGTACGGATCTGCGGCATGTTGCCCAGACGCAGACCTTTGGTGAACGCCAACGGCGGCTTGTTCAGCATCTGACGCGTAGCGATATCTGCGCCCGGGTTCTTGTCATAGAAGCCCTCTTTACGCGTCAGATCGTACGCTGCGGTAGTGATCGGCAGGTAGCCAGTTTTCTGGTGCCACTCCGCTGCGTTTTCCGGTTTCGCCAGGAAGTCGAGGAACTGGGCAACGCCTTTGTAAGTGGCATTGTCTTTACCCTGCATCACCCACAGGCTTGCGCCGCCAATGATGGCGTTCTGCGGCGCACCTTTCACGGTGGCGTCATACGGCATCATGCCAACGCCATAATTGAATTTGGCGTAATGGCGAATATCTGCCAGCGAACCAGAAGAGGCAGTAGTAATGGCGCAGTCGCCGTTATAGAACTTCTCAGTGGACTCATCTTTACGCCCGAAGTAGCTGAAATCGCCTTTTTTGTTCAGCTCTTCCAGCATGGCGATGTGTTTCACCTGCTCCGGCTTATTGAACTCCAGTACCGCGTCAGTACCGTCAAAGCCGTTGTTTTTGGTCGCAACCGGCAGGCCATGCCAGGCGCTGAAGTTCTCAATCTGGATCCAGCCCTGCCAGCCGCTGGCGTAGCCGCATTTCATCCCGGCTGCTTTCAGCTTGGCGGTGTATTCGGCCAGATCCTGCCAGGTTTTCGGCGGCTGATCCGGGTTCAGACCCGCTTTTTTAAAGGCATCTTTGTTGTAATACAGCACTGGCGTAGAGCTGTTGAACGGCTGAGAGAGCAAATGACCCGTTTTAGAATCGGTGTAGTAACCCGCAACGGTCGGCACAAACTGGCTTTCATCAAAGTTGATGCCCGCGTCTTTAAACACCTGGTAGACCGGTTTGATCGCTTTAGACGCCATCATGGTGGCGGTACCGACTTCATAAACCTGCAAAATCGCCGGTGCGTTACCGGTACGGAAGGCAGCGATACCCGCGCTCAGGCTCTGCTCGTAGTTGCCTTTATAGATCGGTACGATTTTGTAATCCGGGTGGGTGTCATTGAAACGTTGCGCCAGGGAGTCAACTTCTTTACCTAACTCCCCTTCCATCGAATGCCAGAACGGAATGGTGGTTACCGCCATGGCGTTACCTGCAAAGACTAACCCCATCGCCAGACCCAAAGCTGTATGTCGTAACGTTGTCATTGTGCTCTCTCTTGTTATGCGGATGCGCGATTTTATGCTCGCGAGGTAACATGACATGCTCGAATTACAGAAAAATAACCATTTAATTACAAATAGATGACAGCCAGGCGTCAGGAAAATGTCGCCAGGATGATGGTACGGTGAAGGAAAAATGGCGGTTAACGGGGTGGCCGTCGCGCTTTAGAAAGGAAAAAGGGCTTCCCTGTTAAACTGAGAAGCCCTTTATAAAGGCGCTTAGAGGTATGCACATTACCGTTTCCCCTGAAAAGGCAGGGATTTCTCCCTGCCTCCAGGTTGCTACTTACCGGATTCGTAAGCCATGAAAGCCGCGACCTCGCGGAACCCATCTTTGTAACGAATTTCGCACAGCGATTTCCGTGTCAGATAAGTGAATATCAGCAGTGTGAAACACACGATAAACACGCACCAGATAAGGGTTCCTTGCGGTAGCTTCATAACCTGCGGCTCCTTGCCTTTCGGCGGGTAAGAGGCTACTCTACATGTGTCGAGCATATAGACAGGCCTCGTTGGTTAATTGAAAAATGACCTTCGGGGCTTTCTTCTTTCTGCCGCACAACTTTTTACCGTCATGAGGCAAAAGCCTCAAGCGCCACCCGCATCATATCCCATCAAGCCGTCTGGTCGCATCGCAGGAAAACGTTTTTAAGACAAAAAAACCGGCCCTTGCGAGACCGGTTTAAATGCTATTACATCAACAAGTTACCCGCCCAGGTAAGCGCTGCGCACCGCTTCGTTCGCCAGTAACGCGTCGCCGGTGTCTTCCAGCACTACATGGCCGTTTTCCAGTACATACCCGCGATCGGCGAGCTTCAGCGCCTGGTTAGCGTTCTGCTCCACCAGGAAGATGGTCATGCCCTCTTTTCGCAGTTGCTCAATGGTGTCGAAAATTTGCTGAATAATGATCGGCGCAAGACCCAGCGAAGGTTCATCCAGCAGTAACAAACGCGGCTGGCTCATCAGCGCGCGGCCAATCGCCAGCATCTGCTGCTCGCCGCCGGACATAGTGCCAGCCCGCTGTATGCGGCGCTCGTGCAGGCGCGGAAACAGTTCATAAACCCGTTGAATACGCGTCTGATACTGCTCGCGGTCGGCGAAAAAACCGCCCATCGCCAGGTTCTCTTCCACGGTCATCCGTGAAAAGACGCGGCGGCCTTCCGGCACAATTGCCACGGCTTCGCGCATAATTTTCGCGGTCTGCCAGTCGGTAATGTCTTTGCCATCAAACACAATGCGTCCGCTGCTGGCGCGCGGATCGCCGCACAGCGTACCGAGCAACGTGGTTTTCCCCGCGCCGTTGGCACCAATCAGCGTCACGATCTCGCCCTGGTTAATATGCAGGCTGACATCATGCAGCGCCTGGATTTTGCCGTAGTGAGCGCTAACTTTGTCAAAAGATAACATCGCCTTTTCCATCTTATGCCTCACCAAGGTATGCGCGGATCACGTCCGGGTTGTTACGAATCTCTTCCGGCGTCCCGTTCGCCAGCGGCGTGCCCTGGTTCACGACATAAATCCGGTCGGAAATCCCCATCACCAGCTTCATATCATGCTCAATCAGCAGGATGGTAGTGTTGTGATGGTTACGCAGTTCGACAATCAGCTCGTCCAGCTCTTTGGTCTCTTTTGGGTTCAGACCGGCCGCCGGTTCATCGAGCATCAGGATTTCCGGCTGTGTCACCATGCAGCGCACAATCTCCAGACGGCGTTGATCGCCATAAGCGAGGTTGCTGGCCTGACGGTTAGCGTGCGCTAACAAACCAATGCGATCCAGCCAGGTTGCGGCGCGATCCAGCGCTTCACTCTGCGCACGACGAAACGCCGGCGTTTTCAACAGGCCGGAGAAAACTCCGGTTTTGAGCTGCTGATGCTGCCCTACCAGCAGATTTTCAATCACCGTCATTTCGCGAAACAGACGCACATGCTGGAAAGTCCGCACCACGCCCATACGGGCGATTTGCTGTCCCGGCAGCCCTTCCAGGTGCTGGTCACGCAGCATAATGGTGCCGCCCGTCGGTTTATAGAAACCGGTCAGGCAGTTAAACACGGTGGTTTTGCCCGCGCCGTTCGGGCCAATCAGCGAAACGATCTCCTGCGGGCGCAGCTCTAACGACACATTGTTGACAGCCAGCAGACCGCCAAAGCGCATCATCAAACCGTTTACGGATAACAGTGGCTGACTCATGCCTGCTCTCCTTTCGCTTGCCCGTTTTTCAATTTCAACTGCGGACGGGTCATCGGCAGCAAGCCTTGCGGACGCCAGATCATCATCAGTACCATCAAACCACCCAGCATCAACATGCTGTATTCATTAAAGTCACGCATCAACTCGCGGGAAACCACCAGCAGGATAGCCGCGAGGATCACCGCAAACTGCGAGCCCATACCACCCAATACCACAATCGCCAGCACAAATGCCGATTCGGCGAAGGTGAACGATTCCGGGCTGACAAAGCCCTGGCGCGCGGCAAACAGCGTACCGGCAAAACCGGCGAACGCGGCGCTGATGGTAAAGGCCGTCAGCTTAATGCGTGTTGGGTTCAGGCCGAGCGAGCGGCAGGCGATTTCATCTTCACGCAGCGCTTCCCACGCGCGCCCCAGCGGCATGCGTAGCAGACGGTTAATCACAAACAGCGTCAGCACCACCAGCAGCAACGCCACCAGGTAGAGGAACACCACACGGTCACTGGGATCGTATTCCACATGGAAGAAGTTGCTGAACGTGTCCCAACCACCTTCACGGGCAGTACGGCTGAACTCCAGACCGAACAGGGTCGGTTTGGGGATCTGGCTAATACCGTTCGGGCCGCCGGTGATTTCGGTGTTATTCAACAACAGGATACGGACGATTTCGCCGAAGCCCAGCGTCACAATCGCCAGGTAATCGCCGCGCAGTCGAAGCACCGGGAAACCGAGCAGGAAACCGGCGGCAGCAGAAACCAGCCCCGCCAGCGGCAGGCACGTCCAGAAACCCAGACCGTAATAGTGGTTCAGCAGTGCGAAGGTATATGCACCGATGGCATAGAAACCGCCGTAACCCAGCACCAGCAAACCAGAAAGCCCGACCACCACGTTCAGGCCGAGGCCAAGGATGATATAGATCATCGTCATGGTGGCGATATCCACCGTGCCGCGTGAAACGACAAACGGCCACGCCACCGCAATCACCAGCAGCGCCAACAGGAACAACTTCTGTTTGAGCGTAGAGCCATCAATTGCCGGCAGCACGAATTTCGGCCCGGAAACGCCCTTCAGGCTTTTCTGGAATACAGGCCGCAGCAACTGGAAGAAAAACACCACCGCCGTGCCGATAAAGATCCACTGCCAGCGAATATCCGCCGCAGTATCAACCACCAGTTTGGTGCCGTTCAGCTCCAGTTGAACGCCCATAAAGACGCTCGCCAGGATGAAAAACATCGCCGCTGAGAGCAGCGCCATCGCAAAATGCATCGGTTTCATACTTTTTCAACCTCCGGGCGACCGAGGATGCCGGTCGGCATCACCAGCAGCACCACAATCAACAGCGCGAACGACACCACATCTTTGTATTCGGTGCTCAGATACGCCGAAGAGAGGGATTCTGCGACACCCAGGATCAGGCCGCCGATCATCGCGCCCGGAATGCTACCGATACCGCCCAGCACCGCGGCGGTAAATGCTTTCATCCCGGCCATAAAACCGATATACGGGTTGATAACGCCATAGAACTGGCCAAGCAGCACGCCCGCCACCGCCGCCATAGCCGCGCCGATCACAAAAGTCAGCGCGATAACACGGTCAGTGTTGATACCCAACAGACTTGCCATTTTCAGGTCTTCCGCACAGGCGCGACAGGCGCGCCCCATACGGGAATAGCGGATGAACAGCGTCAGCGCCAGCATGGCAACGAAGGTCACAATCCAGATAACCAGTTGCATAGTGGTGATCGCCGCAGAGAAGTTTTCGCTGCTGCCGACAACCCACTGCCCATTAAACAGGCTTGGTAGCGCCACATCGCGGGAGCCTTCGGTCAGGCTGACGTAGTTTTGCAGGAAAATAGACATGCCGATGGCGGAAATCAGCGCAATCAGGCGTTTGGAGTTGCGCACCGGCCGATAGGCCACTCGCTCGATACTCCAGCCATAAGCGCTGGCAATGATAATGGCGCCGACGAAGCCGGCCGCGACCAGCAGCCAGCTGGAGTCGATACCCATCATCATCAGCGCGGCGATGATCATAAAGGAGACATAACTGCCGATCATATAAACCTCGCCGTGGGCGAAGTTGATCATGCCGATAATGCCGTAAACCATGGTGTAACCAATGGCGATCAATGCGTAGGTGCTTCCCAGCGTGACGCCGTTAAACATCTGCTGCAAGAAATAGAGAAACTGCTCGGACATAACGTAACCTTCTAAAATCTCCCGAAACATTGCGCCCCGGGAGAGGGATGACAGTTATTTCGCCACGGACGACGAACCATCGGCGTGCCATTGGAAGACACCGAATTCAAATCCTTTCAGATCGCCTTTTTCATCCCAGTTCAGCGGCCCAATCACGGTTTTAGCCCCGTTGGCTTTTAAATCTTTAATCAGTGCCAGTGGCTCACTGCTGCCGGTACGCTCCAGCGCGGTGGCCAGCGATTGCACGGCGGCGTAGGTGATCCACACATACGGGCCGCTCGGATCTTTCTTCTCGGCTTTCAGCGCATCGACAATACTCTGGTTCGCCGGATCCTGGTCATAACGCTTCGGCATCGTCACCAGCATGCCTTCTGCCGCATCCCCCGCGATATTCGACAGCGAGGCGTTGCCCACGCCTTCCGGTCCCATAAACTGGGTTTTCAGACCGCTGGCGCGCGCCTGGCGCAGGATTTGTCCCATCTCCGGGTAGTAACCACCGTAGTAGACAAAGTCGATATTTTCTTTTTGCAAACGCGACACCAGCGCAGAAAAATCCTTCTCACCGGAGGTGATGCCATCGAAGAACACCACATTCGCACCGCCCGCCTTCAGCCCTTCCTGCACGGAGCGAGCAAGGCCTTCGCCGTACTGCTGCTTATCGTGAATGATGGCAATACGCTGCGGTTTCACGGTGTTCAGGATGTACTTCGCGGCGGTCGGCCCTTGGGAGGAGTCCAGCCCGGCGGTACGCATAATGTGTTGATAGCCGCGCTGCGTCAGCTCCGGGTTGGTCGCACCGGGCGTGATCATCAGGATACCTTCGTCTTCGTAGATGTCCGATGCGGGCTGTGTTGATGATGAGCAAAGATGGCCAATTACATATTTCACACCGTCATTGACGATTTTATTCGCCACGGCAACAGCTTGTTTTGGGTCACAGGCGTCGTCATATTCCTCGGCGACCAGTTTATCGCCCTTGATCCCGCCCTTAGCGTTAATATCGTGGATAGCCTGGCGCGCACCGTTGAACTCCATATCGCCCCACTGGGCAACCGGACCGGACATCGCACCGACAACCGCTATCTTAATATCCTTCGCCATGGCCGCGTGAGACATCGCAAGTGCTACTATCCCCGCGATTAATGTCTTCGCGTTCCTTTTCATTGTTGTAAATCCCCATTCGTGATGTCGTGTTTACACTTCCTGCCTCAGGCAGCCGGAACGTTGGCTTGCTGTTGCCTGAATTATTCGTGTAATAATTTTGTTTTATTATGGTTAAAAAGCATTCTGTACTTTTAATGCACAACGCTATTTTTACCAGTGCCTTTAATGGTTTAGCGCAGTTTTTTAGCAAAAACCAGACTAAATCCTCTATTTTTCAGGCTATTAAGCAGAGATAATATTCTGTATTTCTTCTGAGATAAACAAAAAAAGCCCCGACTCCAGCATAAAATAACGGCATATAAAGCGGAATAAAACGCTACCAATTAGGTTAAAATCCTGCCTGTTTTTCGATCTCCAATGTTTAACACTACGCCAACCGCTGCGGCAAAATTATTCACCTGTCGAATGAAAAATAAAAAACGATCAAACCCTGCCATGCGAAATTGATTACACTCACACTATGTTTTGCGTTTTGGACAAGCTGTACATGAAATTGACTATCGTCCGGCTGGTGACCTTCACCGAACAGGATCATATTGATTTAGCGAAAGTCTGGCCGGAATACTCCTCTGCATCGCTTGACGTGGATGACACTCACCGTATCTACGCGGCGCGTTTTAATGACCGTCTGCTGGCTGCCGTTCGCGTGACGCTACTCGGCGTCGAAGGGGCGCTGGATTCCCTGCGCGTGCGCGATATCACTCGTCGTCGCGGCGTGGGGCAATATCTGGTGGAAGAAGTGATGCGTGATAACCCATCGATCACCAGTTGGTGGATAGCCGATATTGGCGTCGAAGACCGGGCCGTAATGGCTGCCTTCACCCAGAGACTGGGATTTACCGCGCAGGAAAACGGCTGGGAAAAACGATAAAGCCCGCACTGTGGATGTGCCTGGTGGCGCGACGCTTAACAGACCTGCCTTCAAAAAAGAAAAAAAGCCGGGATTCTCCCGGCTTTTTCAATTAGTTCGGACCTGGATTTTCGCCTCGCAGGAAAGCGGTAAGTTCCCTCATCACCGGGAGCTTACTGAAGTCAGTGACCGGGGTGAGTGCGTGCAGCCAACGCCACTGAGGCGCGAAAGACGACGCTCAGCCCAGGAAATCACTTAGCGTCAGTTGCTGTACCGTTCGCATGCCAGGTGAAGACACCGAATTCAAAACCTTTCAGATCGCCCTTCTCATCCCAGGAGAGCGGCCCCATTACGGTATCCACTGAATGGCCTTTCAGCCAGGTTGCGATAGCCGCCGGATCGGCAGACTGCCCCAAGCCTGCAGCCAGTGATTGCAGCGCAGCGTAAGTGGTCCATACAAACGCACCACTTGGATCCTGTTTCTTCGCTTTGATCGCATCCACAATCGGTTTGTTCGCCGGAACCTGATCATAGTTTTTCGGTTTGGTGACCAGCATACCTTCTGCGGATTCACCGGCGATGTTAGACAGGGAAACGTTCGCTACGCCTTCCGGCCCCATAAACTGGGTTTTCAGGCCAGCGGCACGAGACTGACGCAGGATCTGCCCCATTTCCGGGTGGTAACCACCGTAGTAAACGAAGTCAATATTCTCTTTTTTCAGGCGCGCAACCAGCGTAGAGAAGTCTTTTTCACCGGCAGTGATACCGTCGAAGAACACCACGTTCGCGCCGCCTTTTTTCAGCCCGTCCTGAACTGCACGCGCCAGACCTTCACCGTACTGCTGTTTGTCATGGATAACGGCGATGCGCTGCGGCTTCACTTTCTCCAGAATATATTTCGCCGCGGTCGGGCCCTGGTCAGAATCCAGGCCGGTGGTGCGCAGTGTCAGTTTGTAACCACGCGCGGTCAGCTCAGGCGCTGTCGCCGCAGGCGTGATCATCAGAATGCCTTCGTCCTCGTAGATATCCGACGCCGGCTGGGTAGAAGAGGAGCAGAGGTGGCCGATAACGTATTTAATGCCGTCATTGACCACTTTGTTGGCGACCGCCACCGCTTGTTTCGGGTCACAGGCATCGTCATATTTTACTGCAACCAGTTTGTCGCCTTTGATTCCACCTTTGGCATTAATGTCGGCGATAGCTTGTTCAGCGCCGGTAAACTCCTGGTCACCGTACTGCGCAACCGGACCGGACATCGCCCCGACAACGGCAACTTTGATATCTTTGGCGAATGCCACGTTGCTCATTGCTAACGCAATACATCCTGCCAGTAACGCTTTGCCCTTCATTTTCATCCTGAGTTTCCCCATTGTTATGGTTATTGCATTTGTTGTGATGTTGTTGTGTGGCACATTATTTCGCTTATTATCATAAGCAAAGAATATGATAGTAGTTTTTAGCCGTTCTGCCCGTGCCTGAGCAGCATACTCTGCTAAAACATACCCCATTTTTCGGAATATGGAATAACAATTTTGAAGGTTGTACGACAGACCGATGACAGAAAATGAGAAAGCCGCCCATCAGGCGGCTGAATAATTAATCCGTCAGCGACTGGGAGAGAATATCCAGCGCCTTGCGGAACTGAACTTCCGGAATGGTTAACGGGTAGAGGAAGCGAATAACGTTGCCGTAAACCCCGCAGCTCAGCAACAGCAGCCCGTCCGCCAGCGCTTTTTCCTGCACCTGTTTAGTAAATTCAGCAGATGGCGCGCCGGTTTGCGGATCGTTAAATTCCACCGCCACCATGGAGCCCTGTGCACGGATATCAGCGATATAGGGGCATTGCGCTTTTGCGCGGTTCAGCACTTCCACCAGATGTTGACCCAGATGGTTCGCCCGTTCGCAGAGATTTTCTTCTTCAATCACGTCCAGCACCGCATGTGCCGCCGCGATAGCGAGCGGATTGCCCGCATAAGTGCCGCCCAAACCACCCGGTGCAGGCGCATCCATCACCTCCGCACGCCCGGCCACCGCCGAAAGCGGCAAACCACCGGCGAGACTTTTCGCCATGGTGATTAAATCCGGTTTCACATCGTAATATTCACTGGCAAAGAGCTTACCGGTGCGGGCAAAACCGCTCTGCACTTCGTCAACGATCAGCAGAATACCGTGGCTATCGCACAACGTGCGCAGCGCCTGCATAAAATCATTCGGTGCGACGTTAAAACCGCCCTCGCCTTGTACGGGTTCCAGCAGAATGGCGGCCACCTGATCCGGCGCGATATCCGCTTTAAAAATACGTTCCAGGCTTTTCAGCGCCTCGTCAGTGCTCACACCGTGCAGCGCGTTGGGATACTGGGCGTGGTAAATCGAACCGGGGAATGGGCCGAAGCCAATTTTATACGGCGCAACTTTGCCGGTGAGCGCCATAGTCATGAAAGTGCGACCGTGGAAACCGCCGCCAAAGGTAATAATTCCGGGGCGTTTGGTATAGGCGCGGGCAATTTTAACCGCGTTTTCCACCGCTTCGGCGCCAGTCGAGAAAAACGCCGTTTTCGCCGGGCCAGCAACCGGCACGCGTTCGTTAATACGTTCCGCCAGCGAGACATAACTTTCGTAAGGAACAATCTGGTAAGCGGTATGCGTAAATGCCTGTAACTGTTTTTCCACCGCCGCCATCACTTTTGGATGCCGGTGCCCGGTGTTAAGCACCGCAATCCCGGCGGCAAAGTCGATCACTTCGTTCCCTTCCACATCCCACAGCGTCGCGTTTTCAGCTTTTTCAGCGTAAAAACCGCACATGACCCCGATGCCACGCGGCGTCGCCTGTAAACGGCGCTGATTCAATTCGTTGTTCTTCACCTTGATTGCCCCCTGTCTGTGTATGCCCGCTTATCAAGTATATAGCGCCTTTGATAAAGCGATGTTTTACTCAGTCTCGCGCAAGCGCAGGGACACCGACAGGACAGCTTCCCTGCCGCGTTGTGACAGAAGACGAATGAACGCGTGATGATGTGAAGATAGTGGTGGCGGGATAATTCAGATAATAAAAAGCCGGGTGAGGCTTGCGCCGACCCGGCTTATTCACTGCAATACGCTTACGCTTCGATCGCGGCGCGCAGTTTTTTCATTGCGTTCTTTTCAAGCTGACGCACACGCTCAGCGGATACGCCGTAGCGATCGGCCAGCTCCTGCAAGGTGGTCTTGTTATCTTCGTCCAGCCAACGGGCACGGATGATCTGCTGGCTGCGTTCGTCGAGCCCCTGCATCGCATCGGTCAGCTTGTTGGCCGCCTGCTCTTCCCAGTTATCATCTTCAATGCCATCGGCAAAGTTAGATGATTTATCCTGCAGATAGAGCACTGGTGCCATCGGCTGACTATCGTTCGCGTCGTCATCGGAAGACATATCAAACGTCATGTCCTGCGCCGCCATACGCGACTCCATTTCACGCACGTCTTTGCTGGTCACGCCCAGTTCACGGGCTACCATTTCCACTTCGTCCTGGTTAAACCAGCCAAGACGTTGTTTAGCTTTGCGCAGGTTAAAGAACAGCTTACGCTGAGCTTTGGTGGTCGCGACTTTCACAATACGCCAGTTGCGCAGCACATACTCGTGGATCTCAGCTTTGATCCAGTGCACGGCGAAAGAGACCAGGCGCACACCCACTTCCGGGTTAAAGCGACGCACGGCTTTCATCAGGCCAATGTTACCTTCCTGGATGAGATCCGCCTGCGGCAGACCATAGCCCGAATAGTTACGAGCAATATGAACAACAAAGCGCAGGTGAGACAGAATCAGCTTTTTCGCTGCTTCCAGATCGCCCTGGTAATGCAGCTTTTCAGCCAGTGCCCGCTCTTCATCAGCCGTCAACATCGGCCATGCGTTCGCAGCCCGGACGTAAGATTCCAGGTTACCAACAGGGGCTAAAGCTAAAGTTTGCATTTCTTTGGTCATTCAAATCCTCTCAATTCACTTATCAGCTGGCGGCGGTCTGTCCCCATCAGGCAACAAACATGCCAGCACTTTTGAGCAACGAGAATAGCATTCACATTTTTATCAGACAGTGATTTTATCCACAAGTTCCTTGTAGGTCTGTGAATAAATTACGCACAAAATGTGACATCAGGATGATAAACCGGAGCAAGGAACCTCAGAAGGGGTATTACGCTTCCCTGCTACGGGAATACTTCACGTGCAGGGAAAGAGTATACCAGAGATTCTTTAGTCCGGAGTAAAGTGACGTAAATGTTGAACCGTTGCCAGCCAGGCGGCAATCCAGCCAATCATCGAACACACCAGCAACAGCAGCAAGCACTCGTCAAACGACAGCCCGCTCAGCTCAAACTGCGTGCCGAATACCTTCGCCACTTCCGTCACCGCCGACGACAAGCGCATCACCAGGATTTCCGACAGGATCAGCGATAAAAACGCGCCGGAGAAACCGAGCAACGCGCCGCCATAGAGGAACGGGCGCAGGATAAAACCGTCCGTTGCACCAATCAGCTTTTGCACGTTAATGGTATCGCGACGGGCGAAAATGCTCAGCCGCACGCTATTGCCGATCACCAGGAACACGGCCGCAACCATCAGTACACCAATCATGGCTGCCACGCGCCCGACCAGGCCAGTCAGCGATGCCAGCCGCGCAAACCAGCTGTCATCCATGCGCACTTCATCAATACCTTGAATGCGGGAAATGCGGTCACGCAATGTGTTCAGCGAATCGGTACTCTGGAAATCCAGTTTCGGCACCACCACCGCCACGGCGGGCAGCGGGTTCTCTTCGAGCATATCCAGCGCGCCGCCAAACCCGGACCAGTTACGGAACTCGCCCAGCGCATCTTCACGCGACAGGTAATTGACCTTTTCCACGCCCTGTTCGGACTGGAGCTGCCCCACCACCTGCTGCGCCGCTTTGTCATCCAGCGCTTTATCGAAATAGACGGTGATCTGCGGCGACGGATAGTACTGCGACGCTGCCTGATTAACGTTTTTATAGACCATGTAACAGACGCTGGGCAGCGTCAGAGAGATGGCAATGACCATCACCGTCAGGAACGTCGCCAGTGGTTTGCTTTTCAGATCCTGCAACGCACCGTGCCAGGCGTAGCGTACCTGCTCGTTAAAAACGTTACTCTTTCGCGAAGGCGCCTTAACTGGCGCTTTGCCGCGACGCGACGCATTACGGTTGCCCTCGCTGGAGGACGCGGACGATTTACGAAAACGGTCTAATTTGCTGCCAAACTGCCGAATGTGGTTTAGTGCATCGCGCTTATTCACCCGCCAGGCCTCCATGCAAATGACCGTCGCTCAGGCTCAGCATGCGGTACGAACGACGGGAAATCAGCCCGATATCGTGCGTTGCCATCAGCACCGTTACCCCTACGCGGTTAAACTCTTCAAACAGACGTAAAATCCCTTCAGACAGCGCTTCATCCAGGTTACCGGTCGGTTCATCCGCCAGCAGCACGGCCGGTTTGTTCACCACCGCGCGGGCAATCCCCACGCGCTGTTGTTCACCGCCGGAGAGCTGGATCGGGAAGCTTTTCGCTTTGTCGAGCAGCCCGACTTTATCCAGCGCCGCCGAAACGCGACGACGAATATCATCGCCGCTGGCACCCGCGATAATCAGCGGGATCGCCACGTTATCGAACACGGTTCTGTCCATCAGAAGGTGGTGATCCTGGAAAATCATCCCGATTTGACGACGCAAAAACGGCACTTCCCGGTTTTTCAAACGGGTAATATCGTGGCCGCCAAAGAGGATTTTCCCGGCGCTTGGCCGCTCAATCCCACAAATCAGCTTCAGCAGGGTACTTTTCCCCGCACCGGAATGCCCGGTCAGAAAGGCCATCTCGCCCTGCTGCAGGTGAAATGTCACCCCCTGCAGCGCTTGTCTCCCACCGAGATAGGCTTTGCTGACGTGTTCAAAGCGAATCATTGTTAATCCTCTCGGGCAAAAAGTGCCTCTATAAAATCGCCCGCATTAAACGGACGTAAATCTTCAATACGTTCGCCGACGCCGATGTAGCGGATAGGAATGCCAAACTGATCCGCCACCGAGAAAATAACGCCGCCCTTGGCGGTGCCATCAAGTTTGGTAAGCGTAATACCGGTTAAGCCGACAGCCTCGTGGAATAGTTTGGCCTGGCTAATAGCATTTTGCCCGGTGCTGGCATCAATCGTCAGCATCACTTCATGCGGCGCGTCTTCGTCCAGCTTCTTCATTACGCGGACAATTTTCTTCAACTCTTCCATCAGGTGCGCTTTATTCTGCAAGCGGCCTGCAGTATCGGCAATCAGCACATCGATATGGCGCGCTTTCGCCGCCTGGATAGCATCGAAAATCACCGAAGCGGAATCCGCGCCGGTATGTTGGGCAATCACCGGGATATCGTTGCGCTGGCCCCACACCTGAAGCTGCTCAACTGCGGCGGCGCGGAAGGTGTCCCCCGCCGCCAGCATCACCGATTTACCCTGCTGCTCAAACTGGCGCGCCAGCTTACCGATGGTGGTCGTTTTACCCACGCCGTTAACGCCAACCATCAAAATCACAAACGGAGTTTTACCTTCGATGTTAAGCGGCTCATCCACTTTGGCGAGGATCTCGCTCATCTCATCTTTCAGCAACCCGTAAAGTGCTTCCGCATCGCGCAACTGCTTGCGGCTCGCGCCTTCCGTCAGATTGGTGATGATTTTGCGCGTGGTTTCCACCCCGACATCGGCAATCAGCAACTGCTCTTCCAGTTCTTCGAACAGATCATCGTCGATCTTTTTCCCGCGGAACAGACTGATAAATCCGGAACCGAGGTTTTCTTTGGTTTTAAGCAGGCTGCGCTTCAGGCGCGCGAAGAACCCTTCTTTGGTCGGTTTTTCTTGCTCCTGCACGGATTCTTCAACCGGCACGACAACCACCGCTTCTTCCGCCGCTTCAGCGGCCAGCGCTTGCGCGTCCAGCTCTTCATCGCTTAGCGGAACATCGTCTTCTTCCAGCGGTTCAGCTTCCGCCTGCCACTCTTCAGCACCGATCTCCTGCTCAGCCACCTCTTCCGGCAGCGGCAGTTCTTCATGTTCGATAACCGCCGGGCTTTCTTCGATGACAGCTTCCGCCGGCGCCTCTTCGTGCACCAGTTGCTCGCTGACTTCGACAATTTCTTCGGCGAATTTTTCGCTGTCGGCTGCTGGCTCGGCAACCGGGGTTTCTTCAACCGGCTGCTCAGCTACAGGTTGCTGTTCGGTTTGCGCCTCTTCAGCCTTCTCTTTCTGCCCAAGGCCAAGCCAGGAAAAAAAGCCACGTTTCTTCTCATTTGCCATTGGCGACCACACTCCTCGCTATTGTTTCATGGCGCAGCCCGTCTGCACGGCCGGGACTGAAAACATTTGTTAATTAGTCGGATAGTCTACCACTTTCCTCAACTTGCATCACGGCCTGAGGATTAGGGTTTAACGTCATTCGACAGACCGCTAGAATAGCAGGTCGAAATGATGAGCAAAGCGATAACCATGAAGAAACCTACCCGCGCCGCCACCGGCCAGATCCGCATTATTGGCGGCCAGTGGCGGGGCCGTAAATTACCGGTTCCGGATAGCCCCGGCCTGCGCCCGACCACCGATCGCGTGCGTGAAACTTTATTCAACTGGCTGGCGCCGTCAATGGTAGACGCCCACTGTCTCGATTGCTTCGCCGGCAGCGGCGCGCTGGGGCTGGAAGCGCTCTCGCGCTATGCCGCCAGCGCAACCCTGCTGGAAATGGAGCGCAGTGTCGCCCAGCAGTTGCAGCAAAACCTGGCCACGTTAAAAGCCGCCAACGCGAAAGTGGTCAACACCAACACGCTGACGTTTTTAGCCAATCCCGGCACGCCGCACAATATTGCGTTTATCGATCCGCCGTTTCGTAAAGGGATGCTGGAAGAGACCGTGCGCCTGCTGGAAAACAACGGCTGGCTCGCCGACGACGCGCTGATTTATATCGAAAGCGAAGTCGAAAAGGGATTACCGCCTGTACCCGCTCACTGGCAACTGCATCGGGAAAAAGTCGCCGGGCAGGTAGCATATCGTTTGTATCACCGCGAAGCACAAGGAGAGAAGCATGCCGCTGTTGATTAACCTCGGGCGTCTGTTGATGCTCTGCATCTGGGCGTTTCTGATTCTGAACCTGATTAAGCCTTTTCCGCGTCCGCTGAACATTTTCGTCAACGTCGCGCTTGTCTTCACTGTTTTTATGCATGCGCTGCAAGCCACCATGCTGAAAACGGCACTGCCGAAAGACGGTCCGCAAATGAGCAAAGCGGAGCAAATTCGTGTTTTTCTCTTCGGCGTGTTTGAGCTGCTTATCTGGCAGAAGAAATTAAAAGAGAAGAAGTAGTCCCATCGCCCGGTGGCGTCCTGCTTACCGGGCTGCTTCCGGCGTAAAGTCCACAAAGCGCGAGCCCTGGTAACGCAGCACGCCTCTGTCGCCCACCGTCAGCGCATTATATTGCTGCTCATCCAGACGAAAACGCATCTCCGGCCCGCCGGCTTGCGGTTTAAAACTCACTTCATAACGCATGGCGGTTCCTGCGGGCGTAACCTGTTGCTGGCGAGAACGGCGCGGGTTAAGCGGTTTTTCCCGTTTGTTGCTCACCACCACACTTTTTTGTTGCTGCGGCGCACTGTCGTTTTCGGCTTTTTCGCGCCGTTGCTGTACAAAGCGGAAAGAGGCAAAAACCACAATCAATCCAATGGCGATAACGAAAAAAAGCGGTGGTTTACTCATAGCGAATACCTGTCGGAAAAAGCGGAATTGAGCTTATCGCGGCGGAAATAGCGTTGTCATCCTCCTTTTCCCGCCACTACACTGAGTAAGAGAGATTTACGCAACAATAACAGATACAGGGACTTAATTATGCTGTGGTCATTTATTGCTGTCTGCCTTTCCGCCTGGCTATATGTCGACGCTTCGTATCGTGGCCCGGTCTGGCAGCGCTGGGTTTTCAAACCCGTTACGCTCTTACTCCTGCTGTTACTGGCCTGGCAAGCGCCCATGTTCGATGCCATTAGCTACCTGGTGCTGGCGGGTCTGTGTGCCTCGCTGGTCGGTGATGCGCTCACGCTGTTGCCGCGGCAAAAACTGCTCTATGCCATCGGCGCGTTTTTCCTCGCGCATTTGCTCTATACCATCTATTTCGCCAGCCAGATGACGCTTTCGTTCTTCTGGCCGCTGCCGGTGGCGTTGCTAATTATCGGCGCGCTGCTGGTAGCGGTGATCTGGTCGCGCCTCGAAGAACTGCGCATGGCGGTCTGTACCTTTATCGCCATGACGCTGGTGATGGTGTGGCTGGCAGGCGAGCTGTGGTTTTTCCGCCCGACCAGCCCGGCACTGTCAGCTTTCGTTGGCGCATCGCTACTGCTGCTCAGCAACGTGGTCTGGCTTGGCAGCCACTATCGCAAACGCTTTAGCGCCGATAACGCTATCGCTTCCGCATGCTATTTTGCCGGGCACTTTTTGATTGTCCGCTCGCTGTATATTTAAAAGGCTTGACTCTGGAGTCGACTCCAGAGTGCATACTCCGGTTAATGAGAAAATTATCATTCACCGGAGGATGCCATGCCTGCCCCCACCTCATCGCCTGAACTGAAAAAAGCGCCGCAATTCGCGGCGATGAAACTGCGCCCAATTGAAGAAAAGGCGACATCCTGCTGCGCTGACAGCCACTGCGATGCGCGCGAAACACCCGAAATTTCCGCCGAAGGCGAACGCTATAGCTGGCAGGTTGACGGTATGGATTGCGCCGCCTGCGCCCGCAAAGTGGAAAACGCGGTGCGCCAGATCGAAGGCGTCGGCCAGGTTCAGGTCGCCTTTGCCACCGAAAAACTTATCGTCGTGGCGCAAGATGATGTGCGTGAGCGCGTCGAACGCGCCGTACAACAGGCCGGATATCAACTGCGCAGCGAAAACGCACCGGCGCCAGAAACTTCACGGCTGCGCGAAAACCTGCCGCTTCTCCTTTTAATTGCGATGATGGCGCTCAGTTGGGGTCTGGAACAGGTCAACCATCCGTTCGGCCAGATGGCGTTTATCGCCACCACGCTGGTTGGGTTGTGGCCGATTGCCCGCCAGGCGCTGCGCTTAATGAAAAGCGGCAGTTGGTTCGCCATCGAAACGTTAATGAGCGTGGCGGCAATCGGCGCGCTGTTTATTGGCGCGACGGCAGAAGCGGCGATGGTGCTGCTGCTGTTTTTGATTGGCGAGCGGCTTGAAGGCTGGGCCGCCAGCCGTGCGCGGCGCGGCGTCAGCGCATTAATGGCGCTAAAACCGGATACCGCCACACGCCTGCGCAACGGTGAACGCCAGCGTGTCGCGGCACGCGATCTGCAACCGGGCGATGTGATTGAAGTCCCGGCGGGTGGGCGTTTGCCTGCGGATGGTCGCCTGGTCTCGCCCTTTGCCAGCTTTGACGAAAGCGCGCTAACGGGCGAATCCGTACCGGTTGAGCGCGCAGAAGGTGAAAGCGTTCCGGCAGGTGCCACCAGCGTTGACCGTCTGGTGCAGCTTGAAGTGGTTTCTAAACCGGGTGAAAGCGCGATTGACCGCATTCTGAAACTGATTGAAGAAGCAGAAGAGCGCCGCGCGCCGATTGAGCGTTTTATCGACCGTTTCAGCCGCATTTACACCCCGGCTATCATGGCCGTGGCACTGCTGGTCGCCATCGTTCCACCGCTTTTGTTTGCGCAACCCTGGCTTGCGTGGATCTACAAAGGGCTGGCGCTGCTGCTGATTGGCTGTCCGTGCGCGCTGGTGATCTCAACGCCGGCGGCGATCACCTCGGGCCTTGCGGCAGCGGCACGTCGCGGTGCGCTGATTAAAGGCGGTGCGGCACAGGAGCAGCTCGGCAGCATTCGTCAGGTGGCGTTTGATAAAACCGGCACGCTGACCATCGGCAAACCACAAGTCGCCAGTATCACGCCGTTTTCCGGTACTGAAGAGGCCGAATTACTGACGCTGAGCGCCGCGGTTGAACAGGGTTCCACCCACCCGCTGGCGCTGGCCATTGTGCAGGAAGCGCAGCGACGTGCGCTGGCGATTCCGGAGGCTCTGGGGCAGCGCGCGCTGGCGGGCAAAGGCATCGAGGCGACGATTAACGGGCAGCAGGTGCTTATCAGCGCGCCGGACAAACTGCCGCAAGGCGCGCTTCACGACACCGTACTGGCGCAGATTGCGCAGCAGGAGAGCCATGGGCAAACCGTGGTGGTGGTACAGCGCGGCGGCGAGGTTATCGGTACGATCGGCTTGCAAGATACGCTGCGCGATGACGCCAGAGAAGCCGTTGCCGCCCTGCATGCGCTCGGCTTACAGGGCGTGATCCTCACCGGCGACAACCCGCGCGCCGCTGCGGCCATTGCTGGTCAGTTGGGGCTGGATTTCCGCGCTGGCTTGCTGCCGGAAGATAAAGTCGATGCGGTACGCGCACTCAACCAGCAAGCCCCGCTGGCAATGGTCGGTGATGGCATTAACGATGCGCCCGCGATGAAAGCCGCAACCATCGGTATCGCGATGGGGAGCGGAACGGATGTCGCGCTGGAAACCGCCGATGCCGCGCTCACGCATAACCGGCTGATTGGTCTGGGGCAGATGATTCGCCTGGCGCGCGCCACGCACAGCAATATTCGCCAGAACATCGCTATGGCACTCGGTCTGAAAGCGATTTTTCTGGTGACAACGCTGTTGGGAATAACCGGGCTATGGCTGGCAGTGCTGGCAGATACGGGCGCAACGGTGCTGGTAACCGCCAACGCGCTGCGCCTGTTGCACACCAAAGATTAATGGTTTTTACGCACTACATAGCGGTACGGCAAAGACTCGGTTTGCCCGGCAACCAGCTCGTGTTCCATAAAACGGCAAAAGCCGGGAATATCGCGGGTGGTTGCCGGATCGTCGGCGATAATCAGCAACGTTTCGCCGATTTGCATATTGCGTACGGTTTTGCGCACCATCATCACCGGCTCCGGGCAGCGTAAGCCCTGAGCATCCAGCGTATGGTCGGCGGTGGAAAACGGATCGGTCATCTTCATCTCGCAAGGGAAAAAACCGCATTAGTTTACGCCGCCTTTTTTGTGACGCAAGCAAGGTTAACGATTGCGCTAAAATTAACCATTGCATCCCACTCCGATTGCAGTATCATGCGGCGGCTCTGCTTGTCAGAGCATAAAAAGTACTGGGTTCCCTCACCCCATTTACCAAAAAGGTCACAATATGACGCACTTTTCAAACGCACAGCGCATGAAGGCGCTGGTCTGGCTTTCGCTTTTTCACCTGCTGGTGATCATCTCCAGTAACTACCTGGTGCAGTTGCCGGTTTCTATCTTTGGTTTCCATACCACCTGGGGCGCATTTAGCTTCCCGTTTATCTTCCTGGCGACAGATTTAACCGTGCGCATTTTCGGCGCGCCGTTAGCCCGGCGAATCATCTTCGCGGTGATGGTGCCCGCGCTGCTTGCTTCTTACGTTATCTCCTCGCTGTTCTACATGGGCAGTTGGCAGGGTTTCGGCGCGCTGGCGCATTTCAATTTGTTTGTCGCCCGTATCGCCACCGCCAGCTTTATGGCTTACGCGCTGGGGCAAATTCTTGATGTGCATGTCTTTAACCGCCTGCGCCAGAACCGCCGCTGGTGGCTCGCGCCTGCCGCGTCGACAGTTTTTGGTAACGCCAGCGACACCATCGCCTTTTTCTTTATCGCTTTCTGGCGCAGCCCGGATGCCTTTATGGCGCAGCACTGGACGGAAATCGCACTGGTGGATTACAGCTTCAAAGTGCTTATCAGCATCGCGTTCTTCCTGCCGATGTACGGTGTGTTGTTGAATATGTTGCTGAAAAGACTGGCAGACAAATCTGAAATTAGCGCGTTGCAGGCGAGTTAAAGGTACGGCTTAACAGATGTGATAAGATGCGCCGATGAGCCGTTATGGCTGTTTATTGAAAGGAAGAAGTCAATGCGCAATCTGGTGAAATATGTCGGTATCGGCCTGCTGGTTGTTGGGCTGGCTGCCTGTGATAACAGCGACAGCAAAAAACCTGTTCAGGGTGCTGCCGCCGAAAGCAACGCCAACGGTCAACCGGTAACCCTGCTCGACGGCAAACTCAGCTTCTCGCTGCCTGCGGATATGACCGATCAGAGCGGCAAACTGGGCACCCAGTCCAATAATATGCACGTATATTCCGATGCCACCGGTCAGAAAGCGGTGATTGTGATTGTCGGCGACAACACGACAGAAGAGTTAAGCGCGCTGGCAAAACGTCTGGAAGAGCAGCAGCGCAGCCGCGACCCGCAGTTGCAGGTGGTCACCAACAAATCTATCGAACTGAAAGGCCAGAAACTGCAACAGCTCGACAGCATTATCTCCGCGAAAGGCCAGACGGCATGGTCTTCCGTGGTGCTGGGTAAAGTTGACGACAAACTGCTGACCATCCAGGTGACGCTGCCTGCGGATAACCAGCAGCAGGCGCAAACCACAGCGGAAAACATTATTAACACCATCGTAGTGAAATAAGCCCCTCTGAACATGAAAAAGGGAACCTGACGGTTCCCTTTTTTCTACCCGGCAACCGCCACCGGCTTGTACTTCAGCCGCCAGGCCAGCAGTAAGGCTATTGCCACCAGTCCTGCGGCGGCGAAATAGATAGCCGAGACTCCCGCCTGCGCCATCAGCAACCCCGCCAGCGGCCCGGTTATCCCCAGCGATAAATCCATAAATACGGTGTATGTCGCCAGTGCTGAGCCCTGGTTATGCTGCGGCACTGCGTTGACTGCCACGACGCCCAGCGCCGGGAAAACCAGCGAGAAACCAGCCCCGGCAAGGAACACACCGAGTTTCGCCATCCACGGATCCACCGCCAGGCCAACCAGCACCAGCCCAAGGGTCTCGACCACAAAACAGAGCATCGCCACATTTAAACCGCCGAAGCGATTAATCCCATTCGGGAACAGCAGGCGCGCACCAACAAAGGCGCAGCTAAAAAGAGTAAGGGCAAACGCCGCATCTTCCCAGCCTTTCGCATCGTAATAGAGGGTAATAAAGGTGGCGATGACGCCAAAACCGGTAGTACCCAGCGCCAGCGCCATCCCGTATAACCAGACGCGTCCCAGCACGGCGCGAAACGGCAGCGGCTTGCCTTTGTTGGCTTTAACCGCCGCACGCGGCAGCGCCAGTAATATTGCCAGCAGCGCCACACCCATAATGGTCAGCGAGAGTCCATGCAGCCCGCCGTACTGATAACAGACCACTCCGAGCGGCGCGCCGATTGCCATCGCGCCATAGGTGGCAATACCGTTCCACGAAATCACCCGCCCGATATGTATCGACCCGACCACACCCACGCCCCAGAGCGTCGCGCCGGTTCCGGCGAAACTCTGGCCAATGCCTAAAATGACGCGCCCCAGACAAAGCAATATCAGGCCTAACACGCCAACACTGCCGCCAACGCCCGCCAGCAAATAGCTCAGCCCGCTCAGAAACGCGCCGCACAAACCGAAGATCACCACTTTTTTCGGCCCCAGCAGGTCAGCATAGCGCCCGGCATGCGGTCGGCTCAGTAGCGTTGCGAAGTATTGCAGGCTGATCACCAGACCGGCCCAAAACGCGCTATAGCCCATCACATCATGGACATAGCCAGGGAGCACCGCCAGCGGCAGGCCAATAGTGAGGTAACTGGCGAAGTTGAACATAACGACGGACAAAATCCGCAGATTGAGGCGCAATCCGCTTAGCGCCGGTTCGGCGGCGTTTTCAGGCATGGAGTTTTACTCAGTTTTTCACAACAGTGTTTCACTATTACCACGTGATGAAACAGAAAGCAGCATTCACTTTAAGAATATCTCTGGCGGGCGAAGGTGTGGCGGGGCACTACACTTAACGGGCCGATGACAAAAGGAATTAACCATGACACATCCTCAACCCGATCGGGCGGGTTTACATATTCTGTTAAAGCTGGCTTCGCTGGTGATCATTTTGGCCGGCATTCATGCTGCGGCCGACATTATTGTGCAACTTCTTCTGGCGCTGTTTTTCGCGATTGTTCTCAATCCGCTGGTTACCTGGTTTCTCCGGCGCGGCATTTCGCGCCCGGTGGCGATCGGCATTGTGGTGCTGGTGATGCTGGTTTTTCTCACTGCGCTGTTCGGCGTGCTTGCCGCGTCGGTTAACGACTTCATGACGCTGCTGCCGAGGTACAACCGCGAATTCACCAGGAAATTTATCCAGTTGCAGGATGCGATGCCGTTTCTTCGTTTGCACATGTCGCCAGAACGTATGTTGCAACGGATGGACTCTGAGCGGCTAATGGGCTTTGCCACCACCATGGCAACTCAGCTCTCGAACGCAATGGCCAGCATTGTTCTGTTGGTGATGACCGTGGTGTTTATGCTGTTTGAAGTGCGCCACGTACCTTATAAGCTGCGCTTTGCGCTGCATAACCCGCAAATTCATATCGCCGGACTGCACCGCGCGCTGAAAGGCGTTTCCCACTATCTGGCACTGAAAACGCTGCTGAGCGTGTGGACAGGCCTGATTGTCTGGGTCGGGCTGGTGTTTCTGGATGTGCAATTTGCGCTGATGTGGGGGGTGCTGGCGTTCCTGCTCAATTACGTACCCAATATCGGCTCGGTGATCTCAGCTATCCCGCCAATGATCCAGGCGCTGCTGTTTAACGGCACGTACGAATGTTTGCTGGTGGGTGGGCTGTTCCTTGTGGTGCATATGTTGCTTGGCAACATCCTGGAACCCCGCATGATGGGCCACCGCCTGGGGATGTCGACGCTGGTGGTGTTTTTATCGTTGTTGATTTGGGGATGGCTGCTTGGTCCGGTAGGAATGTTGTTGTCAGTGCCGCTAACCAGCGTGTGTAAAATCTGGATGGAAACCACCACCGGCGGCAGCAAACTGGCAATTTTACTGGGGCCAGGCAGACCGAAAAGCCGTCTGCCTGGGTAAAGTACCTACCAACCGGGGTAGTTTTATATCCGTAATCACAACTGCTAATATTAAGAAAATAAAAACGCCCATAATCTTATGGGCGTTTTTATTTTCAAATTCCGAATGAGATAAATCGCGGAAATTTACCTTAAGATGAGATAATAAACATAACAAATATATAACGCGGTCAAACAGCCAATTATTAATCAAGGAGCTTTGCGGTTATCTGATCCACGCATCAATTTGGTTATCAGTTTCCTAATAAAAGCTACCGTTGCGCAAAGCATAATGGTATTTTATCGCCCGCGCATTCATTCTCGTTCTGTAAATACTTATGATTCCAGCATAAAAATCAAGGTGGTACCATTTATTTTCAGAACAGCATCATTATTTCGCCTAAGTTTGCGTTATTAAATGTGTCACCAATCTTATATTTATTTGATACGGAGTTCTCATGAAAAAGATTGTTCAGTTACTGACTGCAATTGCTGTCGTAGGTGCGCTAACGGGTTGCGCGCGTACTGCCAGTATTCATAATATTAACACCCCGGTCAGTGCGGGCCATTCTCAGGCGCAGGTACGTGCTGCCATTCTGAAAGCCGGCCAACAACGCCAGTGGATCATGACAGATGCAGGTCCGGGCGTTATCAAAGGTCGCATGCAAAGCCGCGACCATACTGCAGAAATTCGTATTAACTACTCTGCAAACAGCTATTCAATTAACTATGAAAACAGCATGAATCTGAAAGCCTCAGATGGGAAGATTCATAAGAATTACAACCGCTGGGTTAACAACCTCGACAAAGATATTCAGCTGAATTTATCATCAGGTGCTGCGCTTTAATTGTCATCCAGCCTAGAGTCGGACCGGGAACGGTCCGATAATCAATGTGCTCTTAATTAAGGTTGTGCACACCATGTATGAACAAGATCCCTTCAGCGCGCTGGAAGCGATAGCTGAAGCGCAGCGTATTGCTTTTGCCCCCATGTTATTTCAGACCGCGGTTTGTCTGCGTAAATTCGGGTTGCTGGAATTTCTGGATAAGCAAGGCAAGCAGGGCGCAACGCTCGATGAGATTGTCGAAGGTTGCGAAGCTGATGCCTACGCCGCCAGTGTATTGCTTGATATGGCGCTGAGTGGACGGATTGTCACCCGCAGTGAAGAGCGTTTTTATATCGCGAAGATAGGGCATTTCCTGCTGCACGATCCGATGACGCGGGTCAATATGGATTTCTCGCAGGATGTTTGTTACCAGGGACTGTATTTTCTGGAAGATGCCTTAAAAGAAGGCAAACCCGCGGGGTTGCGCGTATTTGGTGACTGGCCAACGATTTATCCAGCTTTATCGCAATTGCCTAACCCGGCACGGGATAGTTGGTTCGCTTTTGATCACTATTATTCCGATGCGGCATTTACGGCGGCTCTGCCACATATATTCGCAAGCCAGCCTGTAAGCCTGTACGATGTCGGCGGCAATACCGGAAAATGGGCGATGACTTGTTGCAAATATGATGCAAATGTCGCGGTAACCCTATTAGATTTGCCTGAACAAATTGCACTGGCGCAGAAAAATGTCGATGCCGCAGGCTTCTCATCACGGATTCACTTCCATCCGGTCGATATGCTTAGCGAAGCACCGCTGCCTGGTGAAGCGGATATTTGGTGGATGTGTCAATTCCTGGATTGCTTTTCACCAGAACAAATTGTTGGCATCTTAAGTAAAATAGCCGGAGTCATGAAACCGGGTGCCAGACTCTGTGTTATGGAGCTTTTCTGGGACGCACAAAAATTTGATGCTGCCGCCTTTAGCTTGAATGCAACGTCACTCTATTTTACCTGTATGGCGAACGGTAACAGTCGTTTCTACAGCGCGGAGAACTTTCTACGCTACCTGGAAATGGCCGGTTTCAGCATTGAAAAACGCCTCGATAATCTCGGGGTGGGACATACCTTATTGATATGTCATAAAAAATAAGACAGGGCGGCGACTGTGCCGCCATGATGCCTTACCGGCATCATTGGAAAAACCGTTTTTCGCGGATACGCGTTGATGAAATTTGCACTAAACATTACGGATTGGTTGGCCAGAGCGCCAGGTCTGAGCGAAACGACACAGTGGCAGCAATGGTCGCTGGGTAGTGGCGCTATTGATCCTGCGCTTGCGCAGGCGAAACTCGCCGCTCTGCCGATGATGACCGCGCGTCGCCTCAGTTCAGGCAGCCGACTGGCTGTTGAATGTGGCATAACGCTGATGCGCCAGCATACGGTGGATGCCGTTGTGTTTAGCAGCCGTCATGGTGAACTGGAACGCAACTATCGCATTCTTCAGGCGCTGGCGGCAGACCAGGATATCTCCCCTACCGATTTTGCTATGTCGGTGCATAACTCCGCGGTGGGTAACCTCACTATCGCCATGCAACAGCCGATTGCATCCTCTTCTGTTTCAGCCGGGCTTGACACATTCCAGCAGGGGCTGTGTGAAGCGATCTGTTTCTTACAGGCGGGCTATAAACGCGTATTGATGGTGGATTTCGACGGCACACTTCCGGCGTTTTATCACCCGGGGTTGCATCCGGATATGCCCACCTGGGCCTATGCGGTTGCGCTCGTTATCGAAGCGGGCGATACCTTACAGTGCGTCAGCGAATCCGCGATATGGAACGGTGAACCCCATTTGCCGCAAAGTATGCAGTTTTTGCAACGTTATCTGCTTAATGAGTCTGAATTCAGCATTGCCGGCGAGCGTCTCAACTGGCGCTGGAGCCGTGCATGAGCCGCATTAACTGGCTATGGCGTTTACTCATGACCGGGTTGTGTTTTGCACTGTTCGGCATTGGTGGTTTGTTGCTGTCACTGGTGTGGTTTAACCTGCTGATCCTCGTGGTACGTAACAAAGCAAAGCGACGCATGTTGGCGCGCCGCAGCATTGCTGCCAGCTTTCGCCTGTTTTTAAACACCGCAAAGTTGACTGGCGCGCTGGATTACCGAATTGAAGGGATTGACGCGCTGCGCGGCGAGCGCGGTTGCCTGGTCATTGCCAATCATCCCACCTTGATCGATTACGTTCTGCTGGCCTCTGTGATGCCCGAAACAGACTGTCTGGTCAAAGGCGCACTGCTCAATAATCCCTTCGTTAGCGGGGTGATCAGAGCGGCAGACTATTTGATCAACAGCCAGGCGGATACGCTGCTCTCCGCCTGTGAAAAGCGCCTTCGGCACGGCGAAACTATTTTAATTTTCCCGGAAGGAACGCGTACGCGTCCCGGCGAAAAAATGACACTGCAACGCGGCGCGGCGAATATTGCCGTGCGCTGCGGTTGTGATTTGCGCATCGTGGTTATCCACTGTAGTGAACATCTGCTGGACAAACACAGCCGATGGTATGACGTCCCGCCATGCAAACCTCTTTTTACCGTTAAGGTGCGGGAGCGCGTGGCGATAAAACAATTTTATGATGCGGAATCGCAAGAACCGGCACTGGCGGCAAGACAGCTCAACCGGCATCTTCTGCATCAATTAACATCAGGTTTTGCACCTTTTTAGGAACGGATGATGCAACAGCTCTATCTTGAAATTAAAAATCTTATTATCAGCACCTTAAATCTGGATGAACTCAGCGCCGACGACATCGAAACCGAGAGCGCGCTCTTCGGGGATGGGTTGGGGCTGGATTCTATCGATGCGCTCGAACTTGGTCTGGCGATCAAAAATCAATACGCGGTGGTGCTTTCAGCGGAAAGCGAAGAAATGCGCCAGCATTTCTACTCTGTCGCCACGCTGGCATCTTTTATTCAGGCCCAACGCGCATAAAAACGGATACGCTATGACCGAGAAAAACGAAATTTATCAGGAAGTTTCCGCTCTTCTTATCAAACTTTTTGAAATCGATCCGCAGGATATTACTCCCGAATCTCGTCTGTACGAAGATCTGGAGCTCGACAGCATTGATGCTGTCGACATGATTGTGCATCTTCAGAAAAAGACCGGTAAGAAAATCAAACCGGAAGAGTTTAAAGCAGTGCGCACCGTACAGGATGTCGTCGATGCGGTAGCACATCTGCTGCGGGAAGAATAAGCCACCGTGTACGGATCTCGCCTGGAAACGGGCCTGAAGCTGCTCGCCGCGTTATTGATGCTCTGTTGGCCTTTTGTGATCTGGGTCGGCCTTGCGCATAACAGTCTGCACTGGCTGCTCCCTTTGATGGCCGTCATGCTGTTTTTCCGTTTGCGGCAAGCCCGCCAGGGGCTTGCGCCGATGCGCTTTGTCACGCGCAGCGTTGCCCTGACCGGTATCGCGCTGTGTGCGGCAAGCTGGCTGTTAAAAACGCATCAGCTCCTGCTCTATTACCCGGTCGCCGTCAGTTTCATCATGCTACTGGTGTTTGGCAGTTCACTGTGGAGCGCAATGCCGCTGGTCGAGCGTCTGGCTCGCCTGCGCAGCCCCGACCTTCCTGAGGAAGCCGTACGCTATACCCGCCGCGTGACGCAAGTCTGGTGTGTTTTTTTCGTGTTGAATGGCGGGATTGCGCTATTTACAGCGCTGTATGGCGATATGCGTCTATGGACGCTCTGGAACGGCATGATCTCCTACCTGCTGATGGGTTTGCTGATGGCAGGTGAATGGCTGATACGCCGCCAGATGATAAAACGAGAGATGCAATGAAAACCCTTCCTTTCGCCGACTGGCTCAGCCATTCGCGGGCCAATGATACTCCCATCGCCTGGCTTGGTGTTCGGACGTGGACGCTGGAAGACCTGCGCAGCGATGTCGCCCAGCTTATGACCTGGCTACAGACGCAGGACGATGAACGCTGGGCGCTGTGCTTTGAAAATAGCTACCTTTTTATTGTCGCGCTGCTGGCTACGCTGCATGCCGGGAAAACACCTGTAATTCCAGGGCACTGCCGGGAATCATTGCTGGCCGAGCAAAAAACGCTCTTTCAGGGAGTACTCAGCGATCAGTCTTTACGCTGGGAAGGCCCGCATTGTGTGGTAAAGGCAAACGCACCACACGCCGCGAAAGACCCCGTTTTTCCGCCCCTTCGTGAAGGGGCGTTTATCGAACTTTTTACCTCCGGTTCAACCGGGCAGCCGCGCCGGGTTATCAAACCGATAGCCTGTCTCGATCGTGAAGCAACACTGCTCGCCGCGCGTTTTAGTGACCAACTGGCGGGCTGTCGCGTCGTGGCTTCGGTCGTGCCGCAACATTTATACGGACTAACCTTCCGCATCTTTCTGCCAATGTCGCTCGGACTGCCGCTTCACGCCGCAATGCTCTATTACGCTGAGCAGTTGGCCGCGCTGGAAAGCCACCATCGCTATGCGTTTATCAGTAGTCCCGCGTTCTTAAAACGCCTTGATCCCCGGCTCGCACCACCGCCGATGGCGATCATTCTCTCGGCTGGTGGAATGCTGCCATGGACAGATGTTCAGGGAACCGCTGATTGGTGCGGTGTTCAACCAGATGAAATATATGGCAGCACCGAAACAGGCATTCTTGCCTGGCGGCATCGCCAGCACGATAGCATCCCGTGGAAACCTTTTCCGGGGGTTTCGATCGTGCCGGAAGGTGAGGCATTTCGCGCGCATTCGCCGATTATTCCCGAACCAGACGGCCTGTTGCTCGATGATATCTTGCTCTTTAATGACGGCGGGACTTTCCACATCGCCGGGCGTCGTGGCCGCGTTGTTAAAATCGAAGAGAAGCGCATCTCGCTGAGTGAAATAGAGAGACGCGTGTTAGCGCTTGAGGGTATTCGGGATGCCGCAGCGCTCCCTGTGTCCCGTGGCGGGCGCCAGGGCGTTGGCGTGCTGCTGGTGCTGGAAGAAGAGGCACATCGCCAGTGGCTTAATTGTGACAGCAAAGCAATGGAGCTTGCCTGGCGAAGAGCACTGATTCCGTGGCTGGAGCCGGTGGCGGTGCCACGTTACTGGCGCATCCTGGAAGAGATCCCCGTTAATAGTATGAACAAGCGTGTTTATGCTCAACTACAGGAGTTATTTCATGAAACCTCATGAAATTGCACACCGTCAGGTGTCACCGACGCACGCTGAAATCGATATCCAACTGGAGACGGACCTGTTCTGGTTCCGCGGTCATTTTGCGGTTCAGCCATTGCTGCCAGGCGTAGCGCAACTCGACTGGGTGATGCATTACGCCACGTTAATGCTCACCCCGGGTTATCGCTTCCACAGCATTCAAAACGTTAAATTCCAGGCCCCACTCCTGCCGGGAAACAGAGTCACGCTGCGACTCGACTGGCAGGAACAGAAGCAGCAACTGAGTTTCAGCTACCTGCGCCATGCGGGCGAAGAACGCCATACCTGTAGCAGCGGGAAAATTCGCCTATGTCAGTAACGTTTAACCCTTGTGTGGTCATCCCTTGCTATAACCACGGTGCAATGATGGCGCGCGTGGTTGAACGCCTGCAACCGACAGGCCTGCACTGTTTTATCGTTGATGATGGCAGTGATGAGGCAACGCAGCGGGTGCTGGAAACACTGGCCGCAGGAAATGAAATGCTTACCCTGACGCGGCTTACGCAAAACGCCGGTAAAGGCGAGGCAGTGATCGAAGGTTTGCAAAATGCCTCACGCGCGGGTTTTACTCACGCCGTGCAGGTCGATGCTGACGGGCAGCATGCCATCGAAGATATTCCCAAATTACTGGATCTGGCGAGGCAACATCCACAAGCGCTGATTTCAGGCCAGCCTGTTTATGATGACTCCATTCCCCGTTCGCGGCGATATGGCCGCTGGGTCACACACGTCTGGGTGTGGATAGAAACATTGTCTTTGCAACTGAAAGACAGCATGTGCGGTTTTCGCGTCTATCCCATCGCCTCCACGCTGCGGCTTGCTGAACGTGTCACGCTGGGCAGGCGTATGGATTTCGACACAGAAGTGATGGTTCGCCTCTACTGGCAGGGAACTCCCAGCTACTTTGTCCCGACACGCGTAACGTATCCGCAGGACGGTCTTTCTCACTTTGATGCGCTGAAAGACAATGTTCGCATCTCGCTGATGCATACCCGCTTATTCTTCGGCATGCTGCCGCGCATTCCTTCCCTGCTGTTTCGCCGCGCTGATACGCACTGGGCGCAGCAGCACGAGAGGAAGGGGTTATGGGGTATGCGCTTTATGTTACTAGTCTGGAGAGTGCTTGGACGCCGAGCATTCTCGCTGCTGCTCTATCCTGTTGTCGCCGTCTATTGGCTTAGCGCCGGTAACGCGCGGCGGGCATCGCAGCTCTGGCTGGCGCGTGTGCGCACCAGCCTGGCGCTGCGCGGGCTGCCGTCACCGGCAAAACTCAGTAGCTATCGCCACTTTCTACGTTTTGCCGAAGCCATGCTGGATAAAGTGGCAGGCTGGCGCGGCGAACTCCAGTTAGGCCGTGACGTTGAATTCGCGCCCGGTGCTGAAGCCGCAATGGGGCTGGACGATAACAACGGCAAGCTCTTGCTCGCATCCCATCTGGGCGATGTTGAAGCCTGCCGTGCGCTGGCGCAATTACATAACAGCAAAGTGATCAATGCGCTGGTGTTTCATGAGAATGCACAGCGTTTTAAACAGATCATGCAAGAGATGGCTCCCGAAGCCGGAGTACACCTTATCCCGGTAACGCATATTGGCCCGGATACCGCCATGTTGCTGAAAGATAAGCTCGATCGGGGCGAATGGGTGGCCATTGTCGGCGATCGTATTGCGGTTAACCCACAGCGCGGTGGCGACTGGCGGGTGTGCTGGAGCACGTTTATGGGTCACGCCGCCCCCTTCCCGCAAGGGCCATTTATTCTGGCGGCGGCGCTACGCTGCCCGGTGCTGTTAATGTTTGCTTTGCGCCAAAACGGCAAATTGCGCCTGCATTGCGAACCTTTTGCCGATCCGCTGCCCATGCCTCGCGCAAATCGACAAGCAGCGCTGCAAGCGGCTGTCGACAACTACGCTGCACGCCTTGAACACTACGCGCTGCAATCACCACTCGACTGGTTTAATTTTTTTGATTTCTGGCGGTTGCCTGACCACGCACCGCAAGCCACGGATAAGGAGTAACAGGTGTTAAACGATCCCCGTTTCACAGCCGAGGTTGCGCTAAGCGTTCCCTTTCACGACGTCGATATGATGGGCGTTGTCTGGCACGGCAACTATTTTCGCTACTTTGAGATAGCGCGTGAGGCGCTACTGAATCAGTTCGATTACGGCTACCGCCAGATGAAAACGTCGGGGTATTTGTGGCCGGTCGTGGATACGCGGGTGAAATACCGTGATGTACTGACATTCGAACAGCATTTTCGCGTACGCGCCCGAATCGAAGAGTTCGAAAACAGGCTTAAAATCGCGTATGAAATCATCGACGCCGCCAGCGGCAAGCGGACCACCACCGGTTACACCATTCAGGTGGCGGTGGAGGAGAAAAGCCGGGAGATGTGCTTCGTCAGCCCGGCCATTCTGTTTGAACGTATGGGGGTCACACCATGAGATATTGGCCTCTGCTGGTTCTGCTGTTCGCTCCCTTCGTCAATGCAGTGACGCTGGAGGAATTACAGCAGCGCTTTACCCAACAACCTGTGGTACGTGCGCATTTCACCCAAACCCGCACCATTAAAGACTTGCCGCAGCCGCTGCGCTCGCAGGGCGAAATGCTTATCGCCCGTGAGCAGGGATTATTGTGGGATCAGACCGCACCGTTCCCGATGATGCTAATGCTTGATGATTCGCGGATGGTGCAAATCATTAACGGTCAGCCACCGCAGGTGATCACTGCGCAGAACAACCCGCAAATGTTCCAGTTTAACCATCTTCTGCGCGCCCTGTTTCAGGCCGATCGCGCCGTGCTGGAACAGAACTTCCGCATTGACTTTAACGATGCTGGGAAAGGCCGCTGGACCCTGAAGTTGACCCCGATCACCACGCCGCTGGATAAAATATTCACCTCCATCGACCTGGCCGGGGATCACTATCTCGACAGCATCCGCCTGAATGATAAACAGGGCGATCTCACCGATATCGCTTTTTCCCAACACCGACTCACACCCCCGACGCTGACTGATGACGAACGCCAACGTTTTGCAACGCACTAATTCCCCACGCCCGGCACTACTGTGGGGCGCAGTATGCCTGGTGATGCTGGGTATGCTGCTCGTGCTGCTTCCCAAAGCGCGAATGAACAGCAGCGTACTGGCGATGCTCCCGGCACAGACCATGGGCGCGCTGCCTGCGGCATTGAATGACGGCTTTATGCAACGCCTCGATAAGCAACTCGTCTGGTTGGTCAGCCCTGGTAAACAGGCCAATCCCGAGGTGGCGCAATACTGGCTGACGCTGTTAGGTCAATCGCAGGCGGTTAATCACCTGAAAGGCGCGATGGATGCAAAGAGTCAGCAAGCGTGGGGCGCATTTTTCTGGCAGCACCGTAACGCTCTGCTTGATAACGCAACCCGCGCGCGTCTGCAAAACGGCGGCGAAGCGCAGGCACAATGGGTGCTGACTCAGCTCTACTCGGCCTTTTCCGGCGTATCGGGTAAAGAGCTGCAAAACGATCCGCTAATGTTGATGCGCGGCGCACAATTGGCGATGGCGCAAAATACGCAGCGACTGCGGTTGATGGATGGGTGGTTAGTCACTCAGGACAACGACGGCAACTACTGGTATCTGCTCCACGGCGAGTTGGCAGGCTCCTCCTTCGATATGCAGCAAACACACCAGTTTGTCGCCACGCTCGGCTCGCTGGAAACACAACTCAAGAAGCAGTTTCCACATGCGCAATTGCTATCACGCGGCACGGTATTCTATAGCGACTACGCCAGCCAGCAGGCAAAGCGCGACATTTCAACGTTGGGGATCGCAACTATCGTCGGCGTCATGCTGTTGATTGTTGCCGTGTTCCGCTCCTTGCGCCCACTGCTGTTATGCCTGCTTTCAATCGCCGTTGGCGCGCTGGCCGGTACGGTAGTGACGCTGCTGGTCTTCGGCGAGTTGCACCTGATGACGCTGGTGATGAGCATGAGCATCATCGGGATCTCTGCGGACTATACACTTTACTATCTCACCGAACGTATGGTGCATGGCGCAGAGTCATCGCCATGGCAAAGCCTGGCAAAAGTACGAAATGCGCTGTTGCTGGCACTGGCGACGACCGTCGTGGCGTATCTGATCATGATGCTGGCGCCCTTCCCTGGTATTCGCCAGATGGCGATTTTCGCCGCTACCGGACTCAGCGCCTCTTGCCTGACGGTTGTCTTCTGGCACCCCTGGCTGTGCCGTGGTTTACCGGTACGTCCCGTGCCTGCGATGGTGCTGTTACTGCGCTGGCTGGCAGCCTGGAGGCGCAATAAAAAACTGTCGGTGGGATTGCCGCTGATAATGGCGGCGGTCTCTCTTGCCGGGTTGTCGACACTGCGCATCAATGATGATATCAGCCAGTTACAGGCATTACCGCAGAACATCCTTGCGCAGGAAAAAGCCATCACTGCTCTCACCGGACAGAGCGTCGATCAGAAATGGTTTGTGGTTTATGGCGAAAATCCCCAGCAGACACTGGAACGTCTGGAAGCGTTTATTCCACGTCTGGAACAAGCGCGTGAGAACGGCGCAATTTCGGGTTTTCGTTATGTGCCGATCAACTCGATCTCACGCCAGCAGCAGGATCTGACGTTACTCAAAAATGCCGCGCCCACCGTTGCTCATACCTTGCAGGGCGCTGGTTTGCAGGCGGTTACCCCCGATCTCAGCCCAATGACGGTCACGGTTGATGAGTGGCTTGCCAGTCCGGCCAGTGAAGGCTGGCGTTTGCTGTGGCTGACCATACCAGACGGGCAAAGCGGCGTACTGGTGCCCGTTGATGGCGTAAAAGATAGCGCAGCGTTAAGTACGCTGGCACAGGCGCAGCCAGGCATTGCCTGGGTGGATCGAAAAAGCGCTTTCGACGAGCTTTTCGCGCTCTATCGTCTGGTGTTAACCGGCCTGTTGTGTGTTGCGCTGGCAGTGATCGCGGCGGGCGCCATACTTCGTCTTGGCTGGAAAAAGGGGCTTATCAGCCTTGTCCCTTCTGTGTTGTCACTTGGTTGCGGGCTGGCAGCATTGTCGCTAAGCGGCCATTCGGTCAATCTCTTCTCCCTGCTGGCGCTGGTACTGGTGTTAGGGATTGGCATTAATTACACGCTGTTTTTCAGTAACCCGCGCGGCACACCGCTCACCTCGCTACTGGCGATCTCGCTGGCGATGGTAACAACGCTCCTCACGCTGGGCATGCTGGTATTCAGCGATACCCAGGCGATTAGCTGTTTTGGCATCGTTCTGGTAAGCGGCATTTTTACCGCCTTTTTACTTTCACCACTCGCAATGCCGGGTAAAAAAGAGAGAAAACGATGATCCGCACCCTCTGGACCGGCATGGCGCTGGCCACTGCCCTACTGCTCACCGGATGCAGTTCTACCACGCACTCCTCCGACAGCACCCGCCCGCAAGCGTGGCTGGAGCCCGGCACGCGCGTGACGTTACCGGCACCGGGAATTAGCCCGGCGGTCAATTCCCAGCAGCTACTCACCGGGAGCTTTAACGGGAAAACGCAGTCGCTGCTGGTGATGATGACCGCCGACGAAAAAAAAATCACGCTCGCCGGGCTCTCCTCCGTAGGGATTCGCCTGTTCCTCGTCACCTACGACGAAAACGGTATTCATACTGAGCAATCTATTGTCGTACCGCAGTTACCACCGGCAAGCCAGGTATTGGCCGATGTAATGGTCAGCCACTGGCCTGTCGCCGTCTGGCAGCCGCAGTTACCGAAAGGCTGGACGCTCACCGACACAGGCGACAAGCGCGAGCTGCGCAATGCGCGCGGAAAGCTGGTGACGGAAATCACCTACCTACAGCGCAAAGGCAAACGCGAGCCAATTAGCATTGAGCAGCACGTCTTTAAATACCACATCACCATTCAATATCTGGGTGACTGAGATGATCTACATTTCCGCGATTGGCATGATTAACGCGCTGGGAAACACCTGTGATGAAATCGCTGCCAATCTAAGCCGTGGCGTCGCGCCGGGCATGATCAACCGAAAAGGCTGGTTACAGGGCGATGCTGAAGTCATGCTCGGCGGCGTGGATACAGAACTTCCGCCAATGCCCGAGGAGTGGCAGGCGCATCGCAGCCGCAACAACCAGCTTTTGTTGGTCGCGCTGCAACAGATCCAGCCGACGGTGGATGAGGCGATTTCCCGCTATGGCCGCGATCGCGTTGCCGTCGTTTTGGGCACCAGCACATCGGGTCTGGAGGAAGGGGGTAGACACGTTAATTACCTGCATAACGGCGAAGAGAGCCTGGAATGGCGCTATTCGCAACAGGAGCTAGGCGATCCGTCGCGCTTTTTAAGCCGCTGGCTGGCTCTCGATGGCCCGGCATTTACGGTTTCTACCGCTTGTTCCTCCAGTGCCAGGGCGATCATTAATGGTCAGCGCCTGATTAATGCGGGGCTCGCGGATGTCGCCATCGTTGGTGGCGCAGACACACTTAGTCAGATGCCGATCAACGGCTTTAATAGTCTTGAATCCTTCTCGCCGACATTATGCCAGCCATTTGGCCGTGACCGTTGCGGCATCACTATTGGTGAAGCTGCCGCGTTGATGGTTCTGACACGGGAACCGCAGCCGCTGGCGCTGTTAGGCTGTGGAGAATCCAGCGATGCCTGGCATATTTCTGCACCGCATCCTCAAGGCGAAGGCGCGATCCGTGCAATAAACATGGCGCTCGCCCAGGCGGGCCTGACGCCAGACGACGTTGGTTATATCAATCTGCACGGAACCGCCACGATCCTTAACGATCAAATTGAATCACAGGTCGTGCATACGCTGTTTGGCGATCGTATCCCCTGTAGTTCTACTAAACATTTGACCGGTCACACTCTTGGCGCGGCGGGTATCACTGAAGCAGCACTGAGCGCACTGATTCTGCTGCGCGATTTGCCATTGCCACCGCAGGATTTCAGCCATTATCCGCGGGACACAACCTTGCCAGAGTGCGGCCTGCTAAGCGCGCCCCAGCCGCTTTCACGCCCGGTGATTTTGTCAAACTCCTTCGCCTTCGGCGGAAACAACGCCAGCATTTTGCTGGGGAGAGTGTCATGAGCCATTACCTTGCACCCGGTGCCTATTTACCTCATGAGGCACCGATGATCCTGCTGGAAGAGGTCATTGCTGTCGGTGCCGATTGCGCCCACTGCCGCGTGACCGTTAACAAGCAAGGTGTCCTTGCACCGTTTATTGATGCCGAAGGCCACTTGCCTGGCTGGTATGCTCTCGAACTGATGGCGCAAAGTATTGGCGTCTGGTCGGGCTGGCATCGCCAGCAACGCGGTGAGGAAAATATCGCCCTCGGTATGGTGTTGGGTGCCAGAGAATTAACCTGTGCGGCGAATTCGCTACCAGCGAATGCCGTGCTGGATATCCACGTCAGGCTCCTGATGCAGGATGAACGTTTCGGCAGCTTCGACTGCACCATTAAGGCTCAAACCGACACGCTGGCTTCGGGCCGAGTCAATACCTTCCAGCCGACAAAGGAAGAGTTAACGTCACTTTTTATTCAAGGAAAAACGGCATGAATCGTTCCGTATTGGTCACTGGTGCCAGCAAAGGCATCGGCCGCGCCATCGCCCAACAACTTGCCGCAGACGGTTTTACGATCGGCGTGCATTACCATCGTGATGAGCAAGGCGCGCAGCAAACGCTGCACACGATTGAACAGGCAGGGGGAAGCGGACGTCTGCTCAGTTTCGATGTTGGCAACCGCGAGCAATGTCGTGAGGTGCTGGAGAGCGAAATTGGCCGCCACGGCGCATGGTACGGAGTGGTCAGTAATGCCGGGATTGCACGCGACGCAGCCTTCCCGGCGCTGAGCGAAGAGGACTGGGACATGGTCATCCATACCAACCTCGACAGCTTTTACAATGTGATCCAACCCTGCATTATGCCCATGATCTCTGCTCGCAACGGCGGACGCATCATTACGCTTTCGTCGGTTTCTGGCGTAATGGGCAACCGTGGCCAGGTCAACTACAGCGCAGCTAAAGCGGGGATCATTGGCGCGACAAAAGCGCTGGCTATCGAGCTGGCGAAACGCAAAATCACCGTGAATTGTATTGCTCCGGGCCTGATTGACACCGGCATGATTGAGATGGAAGAGGCGGCACTGAAAGAAGCGATGTCCCTGATCCCAATGAAACGTATGGGCCAAACGCAAGAAGTGGCCGGACTCGCCAGCTATTTAATGTCCAATATTGCGGGTTATGTTACCCGCCAGGTCATTTCGATTAACGGAGGCATGCTATGACGCGTCGCGTAGTTATTACCGGTATGGGCGGCGTTACCGCCTTTGGTCAAAACTGGCAGGAAGTTGCGAAGCGGTTACTGGCTTACGAGAATGCCGTACGGAAAATGCCGGAATGGCAAATTTATGATGGCCTGCATACTCTGCTGGGTGCGCCCATTGATGATTTTGCGCTGCCGGAAAATTACACCCGCAAACGCATCCGCGCGATGGGACGCGTCTCGTTGCTCTCCACCAGAGCCAGCGAACTAGCGCTGGAACAGGCAGGGTTAATCGATGATCCTGTACTCACCCAGGGCCGAACCGGCATTGCATATGGTTCATCGACTGGCAGCACTGGTCCGGTAAGTGAATTTGCGACCATGTTGACCGAAAAGCACACCAATAACATCACTGGCACCACCTATGTGCAGATGATGCCGCACACCACCGCAGTTAATACCGGCCTGTTTTTCGGGTTGCGTGGTCGGGTGATCCCTACATCCAGCGCCTGCACTTCCGGTAGCCAGGCGATAGGCTACGCCTGGGAAGCCATTCGCCATGGTTATCAGGATGTGATGGTCGCGGGCGGTGCGGAAGAGTTATGTCCATCGGAAGCCGCCGTTTTTGATACGCTTTTCGCCACCAGTCAACGCAATGATGAGCCGAAAACCACTCCGTCTCCATTTGATGCCCGTCGTGATGGTCTGGTGATTGGTGAAGGCGCAGGAACGCTGATTCTGGAAGAGCTGGAACATGCGAAAGCGCGCGGTGCCACCATTTATGGCGAGATTGTCGGGTTTGCCACCAACTGCGATGCCGCGCATATCACTCAACCCCAGCGTGAGACGATGCAAATTTGTATGGAGCAGGCGCTTAACATCGCTGGGCTCAGCCCGCAGGATATCGGCTACATTTCCGCACACGGCACAGCTACCGATCGGGGTGATATTGCAGAAAGCCAGGCAACCGCCGCTATCTTCGGCAATACGGTGCCCATCTCCTCATTAAAAAGCTACTTCGGTCATACGCTTGGCGCCTGTGGTGCGCTTGAAGCGTGGATGAGCCTGCAAATGATGCGCGAAGGCTGGTTTGCGCCAACGTTAAACCTGACGACACCGGATGAAAATTGCGGCGAACTGGATTATATCCGCGGTGAAGCAAGGCATATTGATTGTGAATTCCTGCAAAGCAATAACTTTGCGTTTGGCGGAATAAATACCTCAATTATCATCAAACGTTGGGCGTAATAATGTATCGCGTTTTACTGGCTACTCTTTCTGAATTATGCGCGCAGGAGATCCCACCCGAGCTAAAATCAGCGGCGCCATCCGGCGTTCGTCATAATAGTTGGCTTGCCGGGCGGCTTTTGCTTAACCGCGTGATCTCCCCGTTGCCGGAGATAGTTTATGGGGAGCAGGGTAAGCCCGCGTTTGCTGGCGATCTACCGTTATGGTTTAGCCTGAGTCACAGCGGCGATCATATTGCACTGCTGGTGAGCGATGAAGGAGAAGTCGGCTGCGATATCGAAGTGATACGCCCGCGTAACAACTGGCGTAGCCTGGCGAATGCGGTGTTTAGCCAGTCGGAACACCGTGAAATCGAGCAGGAGCATCCCGCACAGCAACTGGACGCGTTCTGGCGCATCTGGACACGTAAAGAGGCCATTATCAAACAGCGTGGCGGCAGCGCCTGGGAGATCGTCAGCGTAGACAGTTGCAACCCTCTCAATCTGCACCTTAGCCATTCTCACCGTGCGGGGCTAAGTCTCGCGATCTGCACTCCCACGCCTTTTACTCTCGCTGCCGACCAGATCGAGAGCGCCGGGGAAGAAAAATAACCAGCACGCCCACCACAATGACCAGCACACCCAACGCGCCGCGCAGGGAAAACGACTCGTGCCATCCGGGAAGCCAGATGGCCGCCGCCCACACCAGAATGTAGCTCAGGCTCAGCAAGGCATAAGCCTTACTCAGCGGCAAACGGTGCAAGGCAAAGTACCAGCAAACCATTGATGCCAGATACCCAAACAGGCCCAATATCAGCGCCAGCGTCCCTTTTTGCGGTTGCAGCAGCGCCGAAACAAAAGACCAGGAAAATGTCACCGGTGGCAGCGACACCATCGCATAGCGCAACATCAGTTGTGCGCCGCTGACCAGCAACACACTGAGTAACGCCCAGTGCAGCCCCTTCATAGCGAGCTCCCCAGCAACACAATGCCAGTGATAATCAGCGCCACGCCGAACGCATGGCGAAGGCTCACAGGCTCACGCCAGAGAAAACGCGCCGCCAGCGTCACCCAGACAAAATTAAGGCTCAACATCGGATACGCCACGCCAACAGGAATGCGTTGCAAAACCAGCAGCCACAGCGCCATGCCCGCACCGAGCGCCATCAGCGCAAGCCCCAGCCACAGACCGAGATGCTTATTACGCTTATCCATCGGCACCGGGCGTGTCGCCTGCTTCTGGCACAGTTGGCCTGCGCAACTGAGCAGGCTTGCCAGCGCGAGCCAGAGCCAGCTGGTCATTGCAGCTTACTCATCATTGTGGAAAGTACTGAATAAAGACCATACGCCCCTGTACATAAACGTTGTCCGGTTTCGGTATCGGCATGCGGGTAAAGTCATCTTTTTTCGACTGGTGCAGCACCAGTGAAATCACCCCTTCCTGACGATGTTGTGACAGCCAGTCGGTGAAATCGTCTTCGCGTACAAACCGCCCTTCGCCATCAGGGTACGACATACCGTACGTTAACTCGCCGCGCGTGCCAAACAGCATGATATCTGAGCGTTTCAGCTCCCAGGCCAGACCTGCGGCAACCCCAACGTTATCGGCCAGCACATAGCGGCTCGGCGTCAGCGGCTCATTAACAAAGTTGATCAAAAATTGTGGCTGCTTGGAATCCATCACCTTATCCGGGATAACGATCCCCACCAGCAGCGCAATCGCCAGCGGGCACAGCGCCGCGTATGACCAACGCTCTGCGCTGGCTCGCAAGGTAAACAGCCCAACCAGCGCCCACGCAAGGAAAGCAAACGCCGCCAGCGCCGCTTTGTAGACCTCAATTTGCGTCCATACCGGATGTTTCAGGAAGCCCAAAGGCGACACCACCAGCGCGGCAATCACGCCAACCAGGCCAAAACCGATATTGATCCACGCATTGACGCGCAGCGCGCGCCCGTTGGTTTGCGCCATCTGCATGGCATAACGCGCCATCAGTATCGCCAGCGGCGCGAAACAGGGCAGAATGTAAGTCGGCAGCTTCCCTTTAGCGATGCTGAAAAACAGCAGCGGCATCACCACCCAGCCCAGCAGATAAAACGCCTCCCGCACGCCCTCTTTACGCGCCAGCCAGCCCGTTTTCAGCGCACCGGGCAGCAGCGCCAGCCACGGCAACGAACCTAAAATCAGGAACGGTATGTAATACCAGAACGGCGCTTTATGTTGTGCGTCCTGCTGCGCAAAACGCTGGATATGTTCCACCCAGAAGAAGTAGCGCCAGAAATCGGGTTCGCGCGATGCAATTGCCAGTCCCCACGGCAGCACCGTCAGCACGCAGCAGATCACGGCCAGCCAGCCCCAGAGCAGCACCTCTTTCCAGCGTTTGCGCACAATCACCCACGGCAGCACGCCAATCACCGGCACCGCCAGCGCAAGAAAACCTTTGGTCATTACCCCCATGCCACACGCCACGCCAAGCAGGACATAGCCGCCAAACTTACCGCGTAATGTGTTCGCCTGTGCAGCCAGCCAGAAGCTGAGCATCGCCAGCGTCATCCACAGCGTGATCATCGGGTCAAGCACCGCATAAGTGCCAATGCCATACACCAGAAACGCGGTCAGGAAGATCACCGCCGAGAGCACGGCAGTGCGTTTGTCGCGCCACATTTTCCACGCCAGCGCGCCCACGAGCAGCGCCGATACGATGATGGAGAAAACAGAACCCAGGCGCACGGAGACGTTATTATGGCCAAACAGCCACTGCGCAATGCTATTGATCCAGTAACCGGCGATGGGTTTTTCAAAATAACGCAGGCCGAGGAAATGCGGCACAATCCAGTCGCCGCTGGTGAGCATTTCACGGCTGATCTCCGCATAGCGGGTCTCATCCGGCTGCCAGAGCAGACGATATTCCAGGGGAACAACATAGTAGAGGGCGATCAGCGCAACCAGCGCCAGACCATAGTGAATGGATTTCATAACCCAGGACTCAACAGTTGTTGGCAACCCAGCCAGCCTTCCCGGCCAGCCACTTCTCCGCGTACCACTTTGCCTGCTGGTAGCGTCTCTAACGATTCCGGCAACAACTGGCTTAACGGGCAAAAAGCGATGCCTTCGCGCGCCGCCATGCTCAGCAGTTCATCGAAACCTTCCGCGCCGATAATGCCCTCCACCTCGGCGTGGATGGTATAAACCGGCGTGCCGTTATCCTGCTTCATCGCGTCGAGAATGAAGCGGTTGTAGTGCTCCGCCGCCACCGAAATGCCAACAGCCTCATCCCAGGTGGGTAGCGTGACCGGGATTTGCGGTGCTGCATAGGTGTTTTCTGCGATGAGCGGGCGAAACGGCTGCGTGCCACGACAGTCGCTGTTATAGCGGAAATTAAAATTCGATTTGGCTTTCACCACTCGCTGATCGGCGCGCCATCCCGCCACGGCGGAACAGCTCACAGACCGGCCAATAATCAGCTCCAGCGCCAGTAATCCGCGCTCAATTTCCGCTTCGAGATGGGCCTGATCCCACACGCCGCTCCAGCGCTGCCAGCCATGGTGGTCCCACGCATGCAGCCCCACTTCGTGCGCCTGCGCGGTTTTGCGGATAACGTCCGCGTTGCCTTCACCGATAAGTCTGCCGGGCCACGCGGTGCCCGCCAGTAAAATATCCCAGCCGTAGAGCGATGCCGCGCGCGAGCGCAGCATCTTCCACAGAAATTTCGGCTTAAGCAGGCGCCAGATATGGCGCCCCATGTTGTCCGGCCCGACGCTAAAGAAAAAGCTCGCCTGAATGTTGTGCTTTTTCAGTAGCTCCAGCAGGCGCGGAACGCCGTCACGCGTGCCGCGAAAGGTATCGACATCAATACGTAAGCCGACGTATTTCATGCTTATTTCTCATCCGTCAGTTCAACGGTACGCAGGAAGAAATCCAGCGTTTCGTCAATGGTCTGGCGCATATCCACAGTCGGTTCCCAGTGCAGGCAACGTTTGGCATTACGGATACTCGGTTTGCGGTGTTCCACATCCTGGTAGCCTTTGCCGTAGTAGCTGCTGCTCTCCACTTCGCGGAAACCCGCGAACGGCGGGAAGCGGTCGCGCAGCGGGTGTTTTTCAAAACTTGCCAGCAGCATCTCGGCCAGCTCTTTAATGCTCGCTTCGTTGTCCGGGTTACCAATGTTGATGATCTGCCCGTCGCAGCGCCCATCTTTGTTTTCGATAATGCGGAACAGGGCTTCGATACCATCGCTGATATCGGTAAAGCAGCGTTTCTGTTTACCACCTTCGATCAGCTTGATCGGCGAACCTTCCACCAGGTTGAGGATCAACTGGGTGATGGCGCGCGAACTACCGATACGTGCAGCGTTCAGGTTATCCAGGCGCGGCCCCATCCAGTTAAACGGACGGAACAGGGTGAATTTCAGGCCGTGCTTGTCGCCATATGCCCAGATCACGCGGTCGAGCAACTGTTTTGATACCGAGTAAATCCAGCGCTGTTTGTTGATAGGCCCAACGACCAGATTCGAGTTGTCTTCATCGAAATTGTTGTCGGTGCACATACCGTACACTTCCGATGTCGACGGGAAAATGATGCGTTTGTTGTACTTCACGCAGTCACGAATGATTTTCAGGTTCTCTTCGAAATCCAGCTCGAACACGCGCAGCGGGTTACGGGTGTATTCGATAGGCGTCGCGATAGCCACCAGCGGCAGCACCACGTCACATTTTTTAATGTGGTATTCGATCCACTCGGAGTGAATGCTGATATCGCCTTCAACAAAGTGGAAACGCGGATTGTCGAGGAAACGGCTGATCGCATCCGATCCAATATCAAGACCGAAAATCTCGTAGTTATCGTCACGCAGCAGACGTTCGGTCAAATGGTTACCGATAAAACCGTTCACGCCGAGGATCAACACGCGGGTGCGGCGTTTTACCGCCACAACCGGTTTGCTGGTCAGCAGCGCGCCAGCCACCAGGCCGAGCGATTGCGCCAGCTGTGCGCCCTGCATATACACGCCGTTGTCCATCTGACCGGTGAGGATCTCCAGCGCGCCATCGCCACAGGCCACCAGCAGCGGCGAAACAGAGAGCACAGTGCCCGCGCGAGCCGGAGCCACGTCGGTGCGTACGCGGGATTTCCAGACGATAAATTTATGCGTACCGGCATAGCTGTACGCGCCCGGCCACGGGTCAGAAACCGCGCGCACCAGGTTTTGCAGCGTTTGGGCGGGTTTTTCCCAGTCCAGACGGCCATCTTCCGGCGTACGGCGGCCATAGTAGCTGGCTTTGCTGTCGTCCTGCGCCGTTTCGCTGAAGGTTTGCGTTTTAATCGTCGGCAGCACGCCGGCCAGCATGCCTTTTGCGGCTTCCGCTAATTTGCGGTGCAGCGACAACGCTTCATCGTTCTCGGCAATGGCTACGCGCTGTTGCGCGATAATCGCGCCCGCATCCGCGCGGGAAACCATGCGGTGCAGCGTGACGCCAGTTTCGCTTTCGCCGTTCACTAGCACCCAGTTCAGCGGCGCACGACCACGGTAGGCAGGCAGCAGCGAGCCGTGCAGGTTAAATGCGCCGCTCCGCGCGGTATTGAGAATGTTGTCGCACAGTAAGTTGCGGTAATAGAAAGAGAAAATCACATCCGGGTTCAGATAGCGAATACGATCGACCCACAGCGGGTGGTTAACATCGTCAGGGGCATAAACCGGAATGCCACGTTCAGCGGCAATACGCGCCACCGAGCCGAAAAAGTGGTTTTCATTGGCACTGTCGGGATGGGTAAAAATCGCCGCAATCTCGAAACCTGCATCCAGTAACGCTTGTGTACCGACACATCCCATATCGTGGTAAGCAAAGACAACGGCTTTCATTGATTTTTTTCCTCTTGCGAAACGTCATTTTCCTGACGAACAACACGTTGAATAAAGTAGCGGGGACGCGCGCGAACATCGTTATAGATGCGCCCGATATACTCCCCAAGTAGCCCCATGCCGATAAACTGCGCGCCGATAAAGGTGAAGAGAATGGCGAAGAGCATAAACACCCCTTCTCCCGCCCACTGCGGGCCAAACGCCAGACGCAGCACCACCAGCAGCACGGCGAGCGAAAAGCCCAGCACGGCGATCACGCTGCCAAACACGCTCAGCAAGCGCAGCGGCGTGGTGGTCAGGCAGGTCACCAGGTCGTACATCAGGTTAATCAGGCGCATAAAGCTGTATTTGGAATCGCCAAACTCGCGTTCCGCGTGATGCACGGGGATTTCCACCGCGCGACGGGCGAAGGTGTTAGCGAGGATCGGGATAAAAGTGCTGCGCTCATGGCAGTGCAGCATGGCATCGACAATATGGCGGCGGTACGCACGCAACATGCAGCCGTAATCGCCCATCGCTTTACCGGTGGTGCGCTGGATCAGACGGTTGATGGTGCGCGAGGCCATTTTACGAAACAGGCTGTCCTGGCGGTTTTGCCGCACCGTGCCCACCACGTCATAACCCTCATTGGCTTTTGCCACCAGACGCGGGATCTCCTCCGGCGGGTTTTGCAAATCGGCATCAAGCGTGATGATCAAATCACCGGTGACATGGCTGAATCCGGCCATAATCGCCGAGTGCTGGCCGTAGTTGCGGTTCAGCAGCACCGCGACAACGTGGCTGCCGGGTTGTTCTGCCGCTTCACTTAACATCAGCGCAGAGTTATCGCTACTGCCGTCATCCACCAGCAAAATTTCGTAATCGATGCCCAGTACATCGCAGCTTTCGGTGGTGCGGCGAATCAACTCCGGCAAGCTCTCTTGCTCGTTGTAGACCGGGATCACCACAGAAACTTTTTCTACAGGCGGTAAATTAAACATATCAGCGCCCTGCAATGTTGCGGAGCGCGCGAATGACGCGGGTTGTGTCGTCATGGGTCATATCCGGGAAAAGCGGTAGCGAACAGATACGCGCACTGTTCCACTCCGTATTGGGTAAAGAGAGGGGGAAGCGTTCGCGGTAATACTTCTGCGTATGGGCCGCGCGAAAATGCAGGCCGGTACCAATGCCTTGCGCTTTCAGGGTTTCCATCAATGCGTCGCGGGAGATACCGCAACGTTGCTCATCGACGCGAATAATAAACAGGTGCCAGGCGTGCTGGTGCGGCCATGACGGCAAGGCCAGCGGCTGAAACGGCGTATCCGCCAGTTCCTGCAAATAACGCTGGGCGATTTCCTGGCGGCGGGCATTAGCGGCGGGCAGTTTGCCCAGTTGCACCAGCGCAATCGCCGCGTTGATATCCGCAAGATTGTATTTAAACCCTGGGGAGATCACTTCAGCCTGCGGGGCACGACCATGCGTTTGACGGTCATAAGCATCGACGCCCAGCCCGTGGAACTTCAGGCTGCGAATGCGGTTTGCCAGTTGTTCGTCGTCCGTCACCACCAGCCCACCTTCCGCACAGGTCATATTTTTAATGGCGTGGAAGGAGAAAATAGCGGTGCCGCGTGAACCAACATGCTGACCTTTGTAGTACGTTCCGGCGGCGTGAGCAGCATCTTCAATCACCGGAATGCCGTGCTTCTCGCCAAGCGCGCGAATGGCGTCGATATCCACCGGTGCACCGGCGTAATGCACCGGGATAATCGCTTTGGTACGCGGCGTGATAGCCGCTTCGATCGCTTCCGGCGTGACCATCAATGTCTCTTTATCGACATCGATCATCACCGGCGTCGCGCCGAGCAGCACAATCATATTGAGGGTGGAAACCCAGGTCAGCGACGGGGTAATCACTTCATCCCCGGAGCCAATACCGAGTGCCATCAGGGTGACGTGCATGCCACCCGTCGCCGAGCTAACGGCAATGGCGTGGCGGTTGCCCGTCAGTGTGCAAAAAGCCTCTTCAAGCGCCTGATTTTTTGGGCCTGTCGTGATCCAGCCAGATGCCAGCACTTGCTGAATGGCTGCGAACTCTTCATCCCCCATTGACGGGCGTGAGAACGGTAAAAAATCACTCATCGTTTTTCCTTGGCGTCACTGACGCGTTAACGAACCGCCACAAAGACACGTTGCGGCTAGTGAGTAAAATGGCGGATGAAAGTTAAACCAAAATATAATGAATGCGCGTTTCCTGCATTTATTATTCGTTACGGTTAGTCGGAGAATGCTACCAATTGAATATTAGGACAAGATTAAGAAAAGGGATAAATGATAAGCTTAACAAATATAAAATAATTTCTTTCAAACAATGGGTTACAAATGAAAACAGCAAAATCCTAACGTGATGAATGTCAAAAAACTGAAATATTTAACGCCTTTGCAATGTATACAAAGGCGTTAGCGTAGTTATTTAAACGGCACATCAACGAATGCACGAAAATTAATATCATTATGCAATGAATTATTTCATTCGTGACCAGCAGAATATATTAAACAGCGTGAAATTTTTATGACAAATTCTGCGGGAAGTTGGCCGGTAATTCACTGGCAGCGCAGTTAATCACGCTGTCATTATTTTCGCCGCAATCACGCACAAACGTAATGGTGGCGAACTCATCGATCACTTCGGTGGGGTAAGCCGGGCCAGCCGCGCGATAAGACTCCATCAACGGAATATGATCGTTCTGGAAGCAGACGGTTTTTTCCGGGTTATTGATAACCCAACGCGGGAAGAAAATGGTGCCGTGGAACAAGCGATCCCCAAGGTTCACAATCAGGCTGACATCGGTGCCGGTCGGTTCGGTCCAGGAAATTTTATAGATACTTTCGCCAACGCGAACAATGTAGGCCTGCTGATTTTTCACCCAACGGTTCGCCACGATACCGCTGTGGATCCGGTAATCGAGCGTCGTGGCGTTTTTCACATAAATCTCGTAGTTCCAGCCATTATCGTAGGTATAAACCAGATGTTTGCCGACGAAACCGCTCAAATCATGTTTATCAAAGGTGCTCATTTTTTACCTCCTCTGGTGGATGAAATGATCGTACGCCTGCAAAAAACGAATAAATAACGTTATATTTGCATCAAATTCATTCATTTTTTAGATGAGTTATGCATAAGACGACGCTGGAACAATGGACGCTGCTGCAAAAGGTGGTGGAGCTGGGGAGCTTTGCGAAAGCGGCGGAAGAGACGCATCGCAGCCAGTCATCTGTCAGTTACAACCTGGCGCTGTTGCAGGAGCGGCTCGGCGTTGCCCTGCTGGTACAGGAAGGGCGGCGCGCGGTGCTTACCCCGGCGGGTGAGTTGCTGCTCAACCAGGTAAAACCGTTACTCAAGGCATTCGATTGGGTAGAAACCCGCGCCGCCACGCTGCGCAATGGCATGCGCACGCGGCTTGATTTAGTGGTCGACAGCATTTTCCCCCGCGCGCGGCTGTTTGCCATTTTGCGCCAGTTTCAGCAGCGCTACCCGCAAACGCAGGTGCGGCTGACTGAAGTGCTGGAGACCGCCTCCAGCGAGTTGCCGGTGCATGCGCAAGCCGATGTCATGATATTGACCCGCCGTCAGGATATGACCGGGCGCGGCGAATGGCTGATGAATATTGATTTTGTCGCCGTAGCGCATCGCGATCACCCGCTGTGCGCGGCGGAACAGGTAAGCGAAGAGATGCTCGCCAGCTGGCCGCTGATCCGCATTGCCGAAAGCGACCATCGCCAAAGCCCGGTGGCGCAGGAGTCGTGGACATTTTCCACCATCGATGCGGCGGTGGAAGCTGTGCTGTATCAGGTGGGTTACGGCTGGCTGCCGGAGGAGCGCATCCAGCCCTTACTCGACAGCGGCGTACTCAAAACGCTGCCGCTCAGCCACGGTACGCGCCGCGCCACACCGCTGCACCTGATTGTGAAAAAAGACCTCGCGCCGCTCGATGAGCAAGTGGAGATGCTGTTGCAGTTGTTTAAGGGGTAATCTCCTACCCCTGAATTTCTTTAAGCGACCATTTACATAACACGACGCTATATACTCTAATACATATCGCTAAATTCTTAATCCAGACAGAGCGATAACCATGTCGAATAAAATCTCTTCACTGATTCTGGGCGCTACGCTGGCCTGTGCCAGCCTTTTCGCCCACGCTGACCGTACTATCACCGACCAGCTTGGCCGCCAGGTTACATTGCCGGATCACATTACCCGCACGGTGGTATTACAGCACCAAACCTTAAACCTGCTGGTGCAGCTCAACGCCGAAGACGATATCGTCGGCGTGCTCAGTAGCTGGAAAAAGCAGTTGGGGCCTGAGTTCGCGCGCTTTATGCCGGGTATCGAAAAACTGCCCACGCCGGGCGACTTAACGCAGGTGAATATCGAAAGCCTGCTGGCGCTGCATCCGCAGGTGGTATTTATCGCCAACTATGCCCCTGCCGATATGATCCAGCAGATCCAACAGGCCGGTATCCCGGTAGTTGCGGTGTCGCTGCGCGATGATGCCGAAGGTGAGAAGAACAAAATGAACCCCACCATGGCAGACGAAGAGAAAGCCTATAACGAGGGGTTGAAGCAAGGGATCCGCCTGATCGGTGAAGTGGTGGATCGCAAACAGCAGGCGGAAGCGCTGATCAACTACACCTTTAGCGCCCGTGCCAAATTTAACGCGCCGGTGACGAACATCGCCGAAGCGGACAAAGTGCGCGTCTATATGGCCAACCCGGATCTCAACACCTATGGCTCCGGGAAATATACCGGCCTGATGATGGAGCACGCCGGGGCGAAAAACGTGGCTGCCGACACCATCAAAGGTGCGCGTCAGGTCTCGCTGGAGCAGGTTATCCAGTGGAACCCGCAGGTTATTTTTGTCCAGGATCGCTACCCGGAAGTCGTGAAAGCAATTGAAAACGATCCGGGCTGGAAAAACATCGACGCGGTAAAAAACCATCGTGTCTGGCTGATGCCTGAATACGCCAAAGCCTGGGGTTATCCGATGCCGGAAGCACTGGCGATTGGCGAACTGTGGATGGCGAAAAAACTCTACCCGGCGCGTTATGAGAAAGTGAATGTGGATGCGCAGGCGCAGGATTATTACCAGCGCTTCTATCGTGTCGACTGGCGTGCCAATGCGCCCAAATAACCGTTACCCGCTGCTGCATGGCGGGTTTATTGTTCTCACCGTGTTTCTGGCGCTGAGCTCGCTGTGTCTGGGTCAGTACCGGTTAAGCCTGAGTGAAGTCACCACGCAGTTGCTCGCGTTTTCCAGCGAAGGTACCGCCGGGCAGATTATCTGGTCGGTGCGCTTGCCGCGCATCCTGTTGGCGCTGCTGGCGGGCGGCGCGCTGGGTTTGTGCGGCGCAGTATTGCAAGGTGTATTCAGGAACCCGCTGGTCGACCCGCACATTATCGGCGTCACTTCCGGTTCAGCTTTCGGTGGTACGCTGGCGATCCTGCTCGGTTTCAGCCCGCTGTTGATGATGACATCCACCTTTGGTTTCGGTCTTGGCGCGCTGGTGCTGGTGTGGCTGATTGCCACGCTCCAGGGGCGGGAAAATACGCTGATGCTAATCCTTTCCGGCATTATCATCAGCGGCTTTTTCGCTGCGCTGGTCAGCCTGATGCAGTACATGGCCGACACCGAAGAGACGCTGCCAAACATTGTTTTCTGGTTGCTCGGCAGCTTCGCCACCGCTAACTGGCACAAAGTCACACTGCTGGCGGTTCCGGTTACCCTCACGACAACCCTTCTGTTGCTGCTGCGCTGGCGCATTAACCTGCTGGCGCTGGATGAAAACGAGGCGCTGGCGCTCGGCGTGCCGATAAAGCCCCTGCGCCGTGGCGTGCTGGTGTGCTGCGCGATACTGGTCTCTTCGCAAGTGGCGGTAAGCGGCAGCATTGCGTGGGTTGGGCTGGTGATCCCGCATCTGGCGCGTCTGCTGGTCGGTGCCGATCACCGCCGTCTGCTGCCGGTTGCCTTCTGGCTGGGCGGCGGTTTTATGATTGTCGTTGATGACCTGGCGCGCACAGTAACGCAGGTGGAAATCCCGATTGGCATCATTACTGCGCTGCTTGGTGCGCCGGTATTCGCCGCCCTGCTGATACATAACAACCGCAGGAACACGCGATGAAACCACCCGCATTAGTGGTCGACGAACTGGTATATGGCCGCAAAAGCGCACTGTTCTCCCCACTCAGTTTCACCTGCCAGCCCGGTGAAATCTGGGCGGTATTAGGGGCAAACGGGCTGGGGAAAAGTACGCTGCTGGATACGCTTACCGGTGTGTTGCCTGCGCTGTCGGGCCGTTTTACGGTGCAGGGCGGCATCGGCATTGTGCCGCAATCTTTTCGCCCGGCTTTTGCCTGGAGCGTACAGGATGTGGTGCTGATGGGGCGCGCCCGCCATGTCGGGCTGTTTTCGATGCCGTCAACAGAAGATGAAAAACAGGTTGAAAACGCGCTGGCGCAGCTCAATATCCGCCACCTCGCCCGCACGCCGTTTATCCACCTTTCCGGTGGGCAGCAACAGCTGGTGATGATTGCCCGCGCGCTGGTCAGCGGTAATCACACCATTCTGCTCGATGAACCTTGCTCGGCGCTGGATCTGTCCAACCAGCAAACAGTGCTGCAACTGATAGAAACGCTTGCCCACGACGAAGGGCGCAGCGTGCTGTTTACCACTCACGATCCTACCCACGCCTTGCAGATTGCTCATCACACGCTGCTGCTATTGCCAAATCAACACTGGCTGGCGGGCGAAACACAAACCGTGCTGAGCGAAGAAAACCTGCAACGTGCTTACGGTTTACCGGTAAGGCGCATCCAGCTTGACGAGGCCCGCGCGCCCGCGCTGGTGGCGCTATTCAACCTGCGGCGGCAAAAAACCGGCGGCAGCTAACAACGCCTGGCCCTGCGCGCCAAGAATAAACTGCATCAGCGGTTCTGCTTGCGCATCCAGCAGGGCGAGTGCGTAATCACAGCGGATATTAGCCGCTGGCGGGATCGCCACCACACGCAGATCTTCCGCCTCTGCCAACAAACGGGTGTAATGCTGGTAGCCAATAAACATATCGGCGTATCCCTCACGGATCAGCCATGCGCTGGCAATCTCGCCGGGCGGCACCGTCAGGGTATCGCGCCCGCCCACCAGCGGCTGCGCGCGCTGCATCAACTGTTTGCCAAGCCCGGGGCGCAGCGCGTCGACATTGCTAAACAACTGCCAGGTGTAATCCCCTGAAGGATCGCAACCCGGCGTCGAGGTTCCCAGACGCAGCGTGAAATCTTCCAGTAATTCCAGCCAGTCCGCCTGTTGCGTACGCGCCGTGCTGCGCACCGTCAGGTTCAGGTTGTTGGCAGCAAAACGCGCTTCGCGTTGCGCGTGGCCAGCCGCCAGTAATGCACCGGGATGCGCAGTATTTGCAGAAGCGAACAACGCGCAAGGTTCACCGGCTTCAATGCGTTCACGCAGCAGACCTGCCGGGCCAAAATTCGCGGCAACCGCGATGCCGGTTTGCTCGCTAAACGCGGCCAGTAAAGGGGTAAACGCACGCTTAAGGCTACCGGCCGCCAGTACAGTCAAAGCGGGAGTCATTGATTTTCCGTTATCTCTGAACATCCGGGCATCTTACTCGCGCACAGCGATGAGATAAATCCCTGTTATAAACAGGGCCTTTGATCCAGAACATACTATTCGTATGATGAATTACTAAAATCGTCATACTTTTCTCGCCACCGACTTTTCGTCAGGAAACCGAACGTGTCTTTCTATCGTCAGGCTGGCGCTCTGCTTCTGCTCTGCGCATCCTTTGCCGTTTTCGCGGCACAAAACACGCTAACCACCGCCTGGCCGGTGAATGTTGGCCCACTCAACCCGCACCTTTACACGCCAAACCAGATGTTCGCGCAAAGTATGGTGTATGAACCGCTGGTGAAATACCAGGCCGACGGCAGCGTGAAACCGTGGCTGGCGACAAGCTGGACGCACTCGGAGGATGGCAAAACCTGGGTCTTCACCCTGCGCGACGGGGTGACGTTCTCCAACGGCGAACCGTTTGACGCCGCCGCCGCTGCGGAGAACTTCCGCGCCGTGCTGGATAACCGTCAACGCCACGCCTGGCTTGAGCTTGCCAACCAAATCACCGACGTCAAAGCCCTTAGCCCCAAGCAGTTAAAAATCACCCTGAAAAGCGCCTACTACCCTTTCCTGCAAGAACTCGCCCTGCCCCGCCCGTTCCGCTTTATCGCCCCGTCGCAGTTTAAAGACCATGAAACACTGAACGGGATTAAAGCGCCCATCGGCACCGGCCCGTGGGTGTTACAGGAATCAAAGCTGAACCAGTACGACGTGCTGGTACGGAATGAACACTACTGGGGCGCGAAACCGGCAGTTGGCAAAATTATCGTCAAAGTGATCCCAGACCCGACCAGCCGCGCGGTGGCATTTGAAACCGGCGATATCGATCTGCTTTACGGCAACGAAGGTTTACTGCCGCTGGATACGTTTGCCCGTTTCAGCCAGAACCCCGCCTGGCGCACCCAGCTCTCTGCACCAATGGAGACAGTGATGCTGGCGCTGAACTCCACGCATGCGCCAACCAATGAGTTAGCCGTGCGCGAAGCGCTGAACTACGCGGTGGATAAGAAAACGCTGGTCGATGGCGCGCTGTATGGCACGCAGCAGGTTGCCGACACGCTGTTCGCCCCTTCCGTGCCGTATGCCAATATCGGCCTGAAACCGCGCCAGTACGATCCGGCGCAGGCGCGCGCGCTGCTGGATAAAGCGGGCTGGCTGCTGCCCGCCGGAAAAACTATCCGCGAAAAAGCAGGCCAGCCACTGCATATTGAGCTGGCCTATATCGGCACCGATGCGCTGAGTAAGTCGATGGCCGAAATCATTCAGGCCAACTTGCGCCAGATTGGCGTAGATATCGCCCTGATCGGCGAGGAAGAGAGCAGTATTTATGCCCGTCAGCGCGATGGCCGTTTCGGCATGATTTTCAACCGCACCTGGGGCGCACCGTACGATCCGCATGCGTTTATGAGTTCAATGCGCGTGCCGTCGCATGCCGATTACCAGGCGCAGTTAGGCCTGCCGGACAAAGCGATTATCGACAAAGAGATTGGCGAGGTGCTCACCACCAGCGATGACAGCGCGCGTCAGGCGCTGTACCGGGATATTCTCACCCGTTTGCACAACGACGCGGTTTATCTGCCCATCAGTTACATCTCGATGATGGTGGTGGCAAAACCGCAGCTCGGCACGATTCCGTTTGCCCCGATCGCCTCGGAGATCCCGTTTGATCAGATAACCCCGGACGCCGCGCCGTGAGCCGCTTTTTACTGCACCGTCTGCTGCTGTTGATCCCGATGATCGTAGCCGCTTCGGTGGTGATTTTCCTGCTGCTGCGCCTTGGCGCCGGGGATCCGGCGATGGATTATCTGCGCCTGTCGAACCTGCCGCCAACACCGGAAATGATTACCGCCACCCGCATTCAACTGGGGCTGGATCAGCCGCTCGCCAGCCAATATCTTCACTGGCTGTGGCGCGCACTGCATCTTGATTTCGGCATTTCGTATGCCACGCAGCGCCCGGTGCTCGACGATGTGCTGCATTTTCTGCCCGCGACATTGCAACTCGCAGGCGCGGCGCTGGCGCTGATCCTGCTCACTTCCGTACCGCTTGGTATCTGGGCGGCGCGTCACCGCGATGGTTTGCCGGATTTTCTGGTACGCGCGGTGGCGTTTCTTGGCGTGTCGATGCCGAACTTCTGGCTGGCCTTCCTGCTGGTGATGTTTTTTTCCGTGCATTTGCAGTGGCTGCCCGCGATGGGCTACGGCGGCTGGCAGCACCTGATCCTGCCTGCGGTGTCGATTGCTTTTATGTCGCTGGCCATCAACGCTCGTCTGCTGCGCGCCAGCATGCTGGAAGCCGCCGGGCAACGCCACGTGACGTGGGCGCGGCTGCGCGGGTTAAGCGATAAGCAGACCGAGCGGCGGCATATTCTGCGTAACGCGTCACTGCCGGTGATCACCGCGCTGGGCATGCATATTGGCGAACTGATTGGCGGTACGATGATCATCGAAAGCATCTTCGCCTGGCCCGGAATTGGCCGCTATGCCGTATCGGCAATCTTCAATCGCGACTACCCGGTGATCCAGTGCTTTACGCTGGTGATGGTGCTGGTTTTTGTGCTGTGCAATCTGGCAGTCGATCTGCTGAGCGCAGCGCTCGATCCGCGCATTCGCCACCATGAAGGAGCGCACTGATGCACTTTATAAAAACGGCCCGTTGGCCGGTGCGTTTCGCGCTGCTGATCCTGCTGTTACTGCTGGTGATTGCCCTGACCTGCCAGTGGTGGACGCCGTACGATCCGCAAGCCATCGATTTACCCGCGCGCCTGTTGCCGCCGGGCAGCCAGCACTGGCTCGGCACCGATCACCTAGGACGGGATATTTTCTCACGCTTAATGGCCGCCACGCGGGTATCGCTGGGGTCGGTGATGATGTGTCTGCTGCTGGTGCTGGCGCTTGGTTTAAGCGCAGGCGGCTGCGCCGGGCTGCTCGGCGGGCGCGTCGATCAGGCCATCATGCGCGTGGCGGATATTTTTATGACCTTTCCCACCTCGATCCTGTCGTTTTTTATGGTCGGCGTGCTTGGGACAGGGCTGACCAACGTGATTATTGCCATCGCGCTTTCACACTGGGCCTGGTATGCGCGCATGGTGCGCAGCCTTGTGATCTCCTTGCGTAGCCGCGAGTACGTGCTGGCGGCGCGTTTAAGTGGCGCGAGTTATCTGCATGTGTTTCGCGATCATCTGGCGGGAGCGGTAGTGCCTTCGCTGCTGGTGCTGGCGACGCTGGATATCGGCCATATGATGCTGCACGTCGCCGGGATGTCGTTCCTCGGGCTTGGCGTCACCGCGCCAACACCGGAATGGGGCGTGATGATTAACGACGCCCGGCAATATATCTGGACGCAGCCGCTGCAGATGGTCTGGCCGGGGCTGGCGCTGTTTATCAGCGTGATGGCGTTTAATCTGGTGGGCGACGCGCTGCGCGACCATCTCGATCCCCACCTGGAAACGGAGCACGCCCACTGATGCCTGCACAACTGAGCCTGCAAAATATCAACCTGCACGCGGAACGCCCGCTGGTGCAGGAAGTGTCGTTAACCCTGCAACGCGGGCGCGTGCTGGCGCTGGTAGGCGGTAGCGGCAGCGGCAAATCATTAACCTGTACGGCGGCGCTCGGCGTGCTGCCTGCTGGCGTACGGCAAACGGCCGGTCGGCTGCTGGCGGATAATCAGCCCGTCACACCGCAAGCACTGCGTGGTTCGACGGTTGCCACCATTATGCAAAACCCGCGCAGCGCGTTTAACCCGCTACGCACCATGGCCGCTCATGCACGGGAAACCTGCCTGGCACTCGGTAAACCCGCCGATAACGCCACACTGATCGCGGCATTGCAGGATGTCGGGCTGGAGGACGCCGAACGTGTGCTCACGCTTTACCCGTTCGAGATGAGCGGCGGCATGTTGCAACGCATGATGATCGCCATGGCGCTGCTGAGCGATGCGCCGTTTATTGTTGCCGATGAACCGACGACCGATCTCGACGTGGTGGCGCAGGCGCGCATTCTCGATTTGCTGGCGCAGATTATGCGCGAGCGTCAGCCCGGCATGTTGCTGGTTACACACGATATGGGCGTGGTGGCGCGGCTGGCGGATGATGTCGCGGTAATGGATAACGGGCGCATTATTGAACAAGGCACGGTGGAAACCCTGTTCAGCGCGCCACAACAGGCAGTGACCCGCGAATTAGTCGCGGCCCACCTGGCGCTGTATGGACTGGAGCTGGCGCAATGAACCTTCTTGATGTGAGCGGTGTGTCGCACACCTACCACCAGCGACCGGTGCTGGACAATATCTCTTTTCAGTTAAAAAGCGGGGAAACCGTGGCGCTGCTCGGGCGCAGCGGCTGCGGGAAAAGCACGCTGGCGCGGCTGCTGGTAGGGCTGGAATCGCCAGACGAAGGCGAAGTGCGCTGGCAGGGCACACCGTTGAAGCAGCTTAACGCCCGCGCCCGCCAGGCGTTTCGCCGCGATATCCAGATGGTGTTTCAGGATCCGGTCAGCGCGGTCAACCCGCGTAAAACCGTGCGCGATATTCTGCGTGAACCGCTGCGCCATCTGTTATCACTGCCCAACAGCGAGCAGCAGGCACGTATCCAACAATTGCTGGAAGATGTCGAGCTGGATACCTCTCTGCTCGATAAACGCCCTCCGCAATTGAGCGGTGGGCAGTTGCAGCGCGTTTGCCTGGCGCGCGCGCTGGCGGTGGAACCCACGCTATTGATTCTGGATGAAGCGGTTTCCAGCCTGGATTTAGTGCTGCAAGCGGGCGTTATCCGACTCTTACAGCGGTTACAACAGCGTTCCGGCGTAGCTTGTCTGTTCATCACCCATGATTTGCGGCTGGTGGAGCGTTTTTGCCAGCGCGTGCTGGTGATGGAGAGCGGCGCGCTGGTGGAAACGCTCGACGTCACTTCACCGCTGCGCTTGCGTTCACCGGCAGGCCAGGCGCTGCAACAGGCGGTGCTGCCCGCCTTTCCCCTCTCATTACAAAGGACGCAACCATGCAACGCGTGACCATAACACTGGATGATGACCTGCTCGATACGCTGGACAACCTTAGCGCACGGCGCGGTTACAACAACCGTTCGGAAGCGCTGCGGGATATTTTGCGCGGCGCGCTGGCGCAGGAGTCTGTGCAGAACAACGAACAGCAGGGTTACGCGGTGCTGTCGTATGTGTATGAACATGAGAAGCGCGACCTGGCGAGCCGCATTGTCGCCACGCAACACCATCACCACGACTTATCTGTCGCCACGCTGCACGTCCATATCAGCCACGACGACTGCCTCGAAATCGCCGTGCTGAAAGGCAAAATGGGCGATGTGCAACACTTCGCCGATGACGTTATCGCCCAGCGCGGCGTACGTCACGGCCATTTGCAGTGTCTCGCCGCCGAAGAGTAACGTTGCCGCCGTCATACTGCGGCGGGTATTAACCCGACGCGCACATTTTATGAGCAACAATTGGCAACGCGCGCTGTGCCCCAACTGCTAGCCTTAATACATTTGTGAAATCCACTGGATAAGGGGCAGACAATGAAAATCTCACTCGACGGTAAAGTCGCGCTGGTCAGCGCTTCAACGGGCGGTATTGGTTTTGCCATTGCTAAAGGGCTGGCAGAAAGCGGCGCGGAAGTGATCCTTAACGGGCGCAGCGAAGGTTCGGTGAATGAGGCAAAAGCGGCGCTGGAAAAACAGGTGCCGGGTGCGAAGCTGCGTACCGCCGTTGCCGATCTCGGCACAGCGCAGGGCGTGGAAACGCTGCTGAAAGCGAGCGGCGAGGTCGATATTCTGGTGAATAACGCCGGGATTTACGGCCCGCAGGATTTTTACGCCACCGACGATGCGACCTGGGAAAATTACTGGCAAACCAATGTGATGTCTGGCGTGCGCCTCTCGCGTTCGCTGCTGCCCGCAATGGTGAAAAAAGGCTGGGGGCGCGTGGTGTTTATCTCTTCTGAATCGGCGCTCAATATCCCGGCGGATATGATCCATTACGGCGTGACGAAAACCGCGCAGCTTTCGCTGGCACGCGGGCTGGCGAAATTTGTCGCCGGCAGCGGCGTCACTGTTAACAGCGTACTGCCCGGACCAACAATGTCAGACGGTTTTGCCGGCATGATGAAAGAAGAGATGGAAAAGACCGGTAAATCACTGGAAACGCTGGCGAAAGAGTTTGTGATGACCAATCGCCCGAGTTCAGTTATCCAGCGCGCCGCCACCGTGGAAGAGGTGGCGAATATGGTGGTCTATGTCTGTTCGAAACAGGCTTCCGCCACCTCCGGCGCAGCGCTGCGCGTGGACGGCGGCGTGGTGGATGATATCGTTTGACGGCTTTCCGGCTGGCCTCAGGGCCAGTTCGGATAGAAATGCGTCATCAGGATCATAAACAGCGGCGTGGTCACGGTCGACAGCAAGGTGGAAAGCAGCATGCTGGTCGCCGTCGCGCCCTGCAGCACCTGGAATTTTTGCGCCATCAAATAGACGTTAATCCCCACCGCCATCGACCCCAGCAATACCACCACCTGGCTCTCTTCGCGCGGCAGATGCAGCAACCAGGCAATCAACCAAATCAAAGCAGGCATCAACATCAGTTTCAGCAAGCAGATGGTCAAACTTTCCGCTAATCCTTTGCGGATCTGATAGCGCGACAGGCTCATGCCGAGGGTGATGAGCGTTAATGGCGCGGCGACCTGCGCCACCATGCTTACCGGGCTATCGAGGAATGCCGGCAGCGGGCGATGAATCAAAAAACTCCAGGCGAACCCGCTGAAGATACCGATGATAATCGGGTTGCGCAGCACGCTCACCAGCGTTTTGCCAATTCCCCGCGCTGAGAAGCTGCCGTTTTGCGCCCACTCCACCGACACGGTCACCAGGGTCCATAAAATCAGGCTGTTAAACACCAGCACCAGCGCCACCGACGAGAGGCTCGATGCGCCAAGTAAAATAATGGCCACAGGAATGCCCAGCATCACGTTATTGGAAAAAATGCCCGCCAGGCCGAACACCGAGGCCGAAACCGCGTCCATACGGAACAGGCTTTTCGCTGCGATGCGCCCAATCACATAGATGACAAAACAGGTGCCGAAGTAGGCAATCAGCAGCCGCATATCCACCGGCGGGCTTTCGAAGAACTTGCTCATCACTTTGAACAGCATGCATGGGATTGCCACATTGAAGCAGAAGCGGTTGAGCCCTTCGTTGACCGATTCCGGCCAACCGGCGACGCGCCCGAGGCAATATCCCAGTGCAATCAATAAAAAAAGCGGTGCAGAGAGCAGCAGTTGTTGCGCGAGCTGCGCGAAGAATTCAGCCGTATCCATTCTTTACCCTGTAAATGTAGCGAGCGGTTATTTTCTTTTGTTTTCCGCAGTATAGGGGAAGGTATCACCGCCGTCAGCGTGCCTGACGCCAGCTTTGAGGTTTTAGCTGAAAAAAGCATGTCGTATAACCCAACGCTCACAGCACTGGCGTTAACGCCTGCTGCCTCCATGCGCCTGCAGGGATTGTCGCCTGGTCAAGCAGCTGCGATTAATGGTCAATAGTATTGTGTATTAGCTGGGTACGATGGCGTTGTTAATATCGATATAAAAACTCTGTTGAGTTTGCCTTTAGCACAAAAATATTGCCTCAGACATCATTATCAACAGAGTTTTCGAAAAGAGGCTTATTATCCGTTTATCCAGCCGGAATGATCGCACACATAAATTTCATTAAGTGATAAATCATGTGGGATTTGCCCAAGGGAATCGGCAATCTCATCATATGGCGGCGGCAACGTAAATGAGAGACCGTAGTCCTGGTCAACAATCAGCGCACCATTCAGGATTCGCAGGTCTTTGCTACGCTGAGAAAGTTCTTGCATGGTTATACCAGCATACAATCTATTTTTATATTTCCCAACATAATTTTCATTGCAGCCGACTGAAACAATAATATCATCCGTGGTGGTTACTATTATTAGCGTGCCATTTTGTATCGAATAAGCATACCGGATTTCACTGGACGGTGCAGGCAGAGAATACTCTTTAATTTCCACAGTATAATTATTAAAAATGTCTTCCAGGTAAAGGTCAATGGAATCGCCAAGAAGAACATTACCTAATGATATAAAGCTCACAATATCCGCGTTAAAGTCAACCATAAACATCCTTCCGTAACCATTAAACCATCTCTGATGCACGATATATAAAATTAAGTAAACCCAGGATAAACCAATACTAGATGCGAGTAATTTCTTTTATCAGTTCCTTGAAAGGATGCACTTTTCTATGCAGTGTAGCGCATGCATTAGCTTTTCTTTTATAAATATTTTTTCATCGAATAACGGCTGTTATGTCCATAAAATAATGTACGACAAATCGTATACGCTATATTTTCATTATAAAAACTACGGTTATTGGTAGGTCTACCCGTCACGTTTCGAACACATTTTATCACTGGTATGCGTTTCAAGTCTGATAAGGAATTTCCGAAAGGCGTATGCATTGCTTATGCTATCAATCACATCGAATGAAAAACAGTTAGCGGCATAATTAAGAGCGACAACATTTTCCGTTGCCAGAGATTGTCGATTAATATTTTTTATGGTGAATGTAATTTGTTACATCAGCAGATTAGGAATGCGGTTGGCGTATGAATGAGATTATTCGAACACTAATAATTCTTATGCTTTGGTATGGTGCTTATCCTCGACGATAAACGCTGTGCTAGAATGACCAGGCAATATGTTCACTTAGAATGAGTACACGAATAATGAAAAAAAACCAGGCAGATGAATTAACTGCCGAAAAGCAATTAAGAGCATTTTACAACAACGATTTTATCCGCGTTTACCAGGCTTATTCCGACACCATCGCAGACAGCGCGCTTGCGCATGGCACCTTCGTCTCGCCCCCTTTCAGTATGACCCGCATGACGTGGATTAAACCCTCTTTTCTGTGGATGATGTACCGCTCCGGCTGGGGAAAGAAAGATCCAAATCAGCATCGGATTCTGGCGATTGATCTTACCCATGACGGGTTTAAGCAAATCCTTAATCAGGGAATTTTGAGCCATCACCGGTACTCAGGCGCAGAAGAAGCTGAGTGGCAAAGCCAAATAAAAGCGTCAGATGTGGTGATCCAGTGGGATCCGGAACGTGATATCCGTTTGAACAAACTGGAACACCGCACGATACAGATAGGATTACGCAATCAGGCGGTCGCCGATTACTGCCAGAAATGGATTGTGAACATTAGCGATGTTACAGAACTTGCCGCGAAAATTCATGAATTGGTAGAGAGTGAGCGCATTAATGAAGCACTTGCGTTGCTACCGGAGGAGCGGGTTTATGATATTTAATTAAAGTGGGATATATTGAAATATGGTGTAACCTTCGAAACAATACAATCAGCCATTAAGGCTGGATGTATTAACGGGATGTTCATAATAGTCTTTTTTATGTCATTATTTATCACCAGAACAGTTTTAACCATATAAAAATCATCTTTAACCTAAAAACAACCTCTCAATATATTCATTGACCATAGAATTAAATTCAAAAAAAAATAAGTAGAGCTTCCCTTTGATGAATATTGAAGCATACCTTCCAGGTTATCGTGAAGGATAAAACGCGCATGAAATATTTTTTTTGGGAACAAGATTTTTATCTTTATCCGTATCACAAAAAACGTCTAACTCCCGATACAATGTATTTATCTCTCCCTCGCCAGGCGTATCTGCAAGCCTGATTTTACGACCACATCCATAATTAATTCATCTAAAATCGAGAAATCATTATTCATTTTATTCCAAAAGAGTCTAAAGAGAATTCCTGACGTATCAGTCATTACGAATATACATACTATCGCCAGAACATATAATTTAAGAAAGATACTTTACCAGTAGTGGTAACATAACCTAATTCTGAAAAAGAAGCAGCGCCCCCCTTTCGCAATAGCTTTCAATTAAATTTATTTAGCTATAATAAATCCGCACACCGCATAAACGCCAATATTTAGACCCCGATAATTCCAAACAAAAAGTTTGGGCGTGATCGAACTCAAATAATTAAATCAGCCAAAAAATATCTCCTGAGGAATTTATGTTCACATAAATTTCAATTTATCTGCCACGGCACAACTTGCTATCTGAGACTCTGATGGTTTTGTACCAACGAACGTTGATCCTGAAATATTGCATCCAGAGAAATTCGCTTTATCAAACTGACAATTTTCAAAATAACAGGAGTAAAAATTAGATTTTGTCAGATTAGCCCCCGCAAAGTTACAATTAATGAACCTCATCTCGCCAAGAACATTTTTTATTTTGCATTTAATGAAAGTACAGGATTCAAATAATGCATTTATTCTTGTCGAGTCAAAAACAGCCTTATCAAAATTACATCCAACGAATTTTTCAGATAAATTCGCAGGCATTAAAGACTCAACAAAAGAGCAATATTCAACTATAGATGAAATAATGCTCCCACCGCGAGACATACCATACCCTTTAGTCATCTCATTAAGTGTTAATGAGTAAGAAAAATCTATATCTTGTAGATAATGAAATTTTAGAGGTTCTCTAAATGGAAAACCTCTAAAATCGAGTTTACCTTCTTCAGTTATGCCAAAAGGATGCTCAACCCAGCGAGAATTAGGCGTATTCTTATCCTTCCAGTTTTCTTTTTTAAGATTATGATTGATACCAAAATCCAACTCATGGTTCCATCTCTCAACTAATTCTTTTTTTAATTTCTTACTCATAAAACGCCTCAATAAAGAATGTTGATCAAAAAATCTGTTACGCCGTCAACATTATATTTCATAATTTTGGGAGCCTGGCCAGGCGTTGTTATATCAAACACAGCAACTTTTCCATTAGGTAAAGTTGCATGATAGTCAGGACGGAGATTACCCCACCATGAACCCGTTACATTCCGCTTTATGTCTATATCAGTTAAATATCTATTGTTTAATATCAGTCTATCAGTTATTTGTTGAATAGCATTGCCTCGGGAAACATTTTTAAGCCATTGAGGTACATATTGATTATTAGCCCATCGCTGATAAATTTTTCCCCATGCTGTATTCATATGGCCCCCTCGGTCGAGTAATCGTGACGCACGTTGCGCAGCTGTATCTAATTCAGCAGCGGCACGATCGACTGCCTGGTGACCTCCTAACCCTTTACCACCGGAACCCACACCACATGCTGCCAACCCAAGCGGATCGATAAACCTTAATGTGTTCGGCACATAGTCATAAGTATTCAGCCCACCCAGTAGCCCTATCGGGTCCATCTGGGTGTAACGTCCGCCGCAGGGGTCGTAGTAGCGGAAGGTGTTGTAGTGCAGTCCGGTTTCGCGATCGAGGTACTGGCCCTGGAAGCGCAGGTTCTGCGGCACATCCCAGTCCGCGTTGCTGCTTTCCCGCTCGCTGCGTCCCCAGGGGGGGGAAACACCTTGCCAGACGATATCGCCGCTGCTGTCGGCCACTTTTTCCGGCAGACCGTCCAACAAAACCGAACGGGCGGGCCGCTTTCATTCACTTCGGCTCAATGTCAATAATCATCTGGCGGATGCTATAACCGTCATAACTCAAATATTATGCACCCTGTTTTACCAGAAACATATACAGATAATATTTAAATAAGGAAAACCGCCGTTGTTTTGGTTTTATAAATGAAGGCCGGAAGGATCATTTCCGGCTAACATTAATCACAGCCATGAAGACCAAAGAGTCGATGCTGTAAAAAACAGAATTTATATCTTTCTTTCAAGATAAAACTTCAGATATTTTTTTGGGTACTCTTTAAATGGCCTTTCCTTACCATACAGATAAGCCGCATTAAAGTTTTCATAAGCTTCATCAAGTTCTCCAAGTTCATATGATGCCATACCAATATCCATAAAAGGCCCCACATCAATATCTGAACTCCTATATTTTAACTCAATACCTGCCCAATGTTTTGCCTCTGAGAATTTGCCCAATGAGAAATATGCATTAAAATAACTTCCAGCCAGCCACGCACTAAGCATTTCCCATTCAAATTTCGGCTCCGGCAAAATATCGTAAGCCTCATCATACTTATTAATCGCTGCTTTAAAATCCTTATTATCATCACATTCATTCCCTTCTGTGATAATACCGATAATACGGTTTTCTAATTCAGCGTTGATTTGCGATAATTCTTTCATTTTTTCTCCTAAAAATATTGTGTTCTTTCAGCAGGCCCGATGAAAGTAGAAGGATCTTTATAGGTTTCTAATAGCTTTGCCCCTTGTGAGCGGTTATGTCCAAAATATTCAAGCTCGTAATTATTAGGGTCTCTCATCCATGCCCTTACCTCTGATGCCTTAGCGCCATAATATCCTCCCTTTTGGTTCCAATACGAAACGGCATCTGTTAGATGTGCCATGTCAGCCATTTTTACAGGATACCACTTACCATCGGTAGAACTTTTGAATCTCATGTTATTCCCCGAACCTATTATCCTTCCCTCTTCCCGCATTCTTTGAATTACTGCACGACCGGTACGAGAGTTTTTACTGGGGGTTCTACCCATATATTGTAACCTACAACTCTTCCATCCCAGCGGATCCACCCACCCCAGCGGATCCACCACATACGTATAGGTATTCAGCCCACCCAGTAACCCTATCGGGTCCATCTGGGTGTAGCGCCCGCCGCAGGGGTCGTAGTAGCGGAAGGTGTTGTAGTGCAGTCCGGTTTCGCGGTCGAGGTACTGGCCCTGGAAGCGCAGGTTCTGCGGCACATCCCAGTCCGCGTTGCTGCTTTCCCGCTCGCTGCGTCCCCAGGTGGTGGAAACGCCCTGCCAGACAACGTCGCCGCTGCTGTCGGTCACTTTTTCCGGCAGACCGTTCAGCTCCGTGTGATACCAGTAAACATCCGCATGCTCGCCGCGGCTGTCGACGCGGGCCAGCGGTTCGTAGCTGTTTTCCGTGTAGATATACTGCACGGCCGCGTCCGGATTGCTGTCGCTGCACTCGCCGACCATCTGCAGCCCCGACCATGCGTACTGCGTGCGTTCCGCGTTGCGGGTATGGCGTCGCCACACCTGTTTTTCCGTGCGGCGACCGAGCGCGTCATAGCGGTATTCGGCCCGGGTGAACTCCGCGTCGCCCTCAATGATTACCTGGCTGATGCGATGTTCATCGTCATAACTGAAGCGCTGCACCGTGCCGCGATAGCTGTCGTGGCGTTCGGTCATGCGCCCGAAACCGTCGTACTCCCAGCGCACGCCCTCCAGGCGTTTCAGCAGGTTGTCCCACACCGGCGGTAAATCCGGCGTGGTGCGGTTGTCCGCCGCGTCATACCAGAAACGCTCCTCGCCGGTTGGCTGAATACTCTGCGTCATGCGTCCAGCCGCGTCGTAGCCCCACAGCGACTGACGGTATTTCTCCGCAGGTGTTGACGGCGCGCCGTCGGTATACATCTGGCGGATAATCTGGTCGGCGCGATCCCACTGATAGCGGCGTTCAAAGACCAGCCGGTCACGCACATTGTCCATGCAGCGCCGCTGCGTGATGCGCCCGACGATATCGTACTGCGTCTCCAGCTCCAGCGCGCCCAGCGTGCGATGGGTTTCGCGGTGCAGTTTGTCGCGCTGGTAGTCGGTAATAGGCAGCGTTTTGCCGCCGAAGACGAGCTGCATCTCCAGCAGATGCCCGGTGCCGTAGCGCAGGTACTGCATCTGCCGCCCGTCCGGGAACGTGGTGGCGCTGAGGTTACTTAATGCGTCGTACTGGTGTTCGAATTTGCCAGCGTGGTTCTCCTCGCTCACCAGGTCGCCAAGTTTATTGCGGCGGAAAACAATCACTTCTGCGTTTCCCGGTTCGCGCATATCAATCGCCGCCTGACGCCACTCGCTGTAGACATAGCGGCGCACTTCCGTTGCCAGTTCGCTATAGCGATACTCGGTGCGGTGCTGCTCGGTTTCCCGCGCGATCATGCGCCCAAGCGCGTCATATTCGTAGTTCATCACCTGCGGCGGCAGGTTGCTGCCGCTAACAGGGTGGCGCACCAGCGTGGCCACTTGTTGCAGAGCGTTGTACTGATACTCGGTTTGCCGACCGGCGTAATCATACTGGCGCGTCAGCAAGCCGGTGGCGGTGTAATCAAAGCGCCATTGCTGGTTGTTGGCGTTGGTTAGCGTCACCAGGCGACCCGCGCGGTTAAAGCGGAAACGGGTAACATGCCCGGCGGGATCGACAGCTTCTGTCACTTGCCCGCGCGCGTTAAGCGTCACTTTCCGCTCGCTGACGCCATCTACGCTCTGGCCGCATAACAGACCGGCTTTGTTGTACCTGAACAGGGTTTCGCGGCCATCGGCGCGGATGAACGTTTTGAGGCGACCTGCCGGGCTCCAGATATAGCGTTCGGTGTTGCCCATCGGATCGGTGGTCAGCACAAGCCGACCGGCATCGTCATACTGGCGGCGGCTCAGGTTGCCGGAGCAATCCTCTTCGCGGATCAACTGCCCCAGCGCATCCCACCAAAAGTGGTGGCTGTTTTCCAGCGCATCGATACGGCGGAGCAAATCGCCCTGGTCGTTCCACTCAAAGCGGGTCACGCCGCCTTCCGGGTCGGTCAACGACACCACATCGCCCGCCAGGTTGTACTCATAGCGCCAGCTTGCGCCGTCCGGTAACACCTCGGTCAGCGGGAAGTCGTACAGCGGGTGCCAGGTTTTCAGCGTCGCGCGATCGAGCGGATCGCGCTCCAGCGTCATGTTGCCGCGATCGTCCCACGCATATTCCCAGCGACCGCCGTCCGGCTGAATCACCGCAAGCGGCTGCTCGGATTTCCCGGACCAGCTAAATTGCCAGTTGCCGCCGTGCACATCGGTATAGTTCGTGATGCGATACAGCGCATCCCAGTGGTGCTCGCTCACCACGCCTTCATCGTTGCTGACGCGTGCGTAGCGTTTGATTTCATCGGCGTCGATACGCCAGTTTTCCAGCACCGCGCCTTGCTCGTCATGCACCTGATAGGCGCTCACGCGCCAGTGGCTGGAATCGGCTGCGGGTCGCCACTGGTAATGGACGGTTAAGCCGGTTGAAAAGCCGTGCCAGGCCAGCATATCGCTGGCGCGATCCCAGCCGAACTGACGGGTGACAATATCATCAGCGTCGGTAACGGCAATCAGTTGTCCTTGTTCGTTATAGCGATAGGACACCAGCAGATGGCGCGCGCCGCCGTAAACCTGGTAAACCGCACGCAGTCGTCCGAACGTTGCTTCGTACTCCAGCTCCACGTCCAGCGCTTCGTTATCGCTGGAGATACGCGCCAGTTGGCCTTGTTCGTTCCAGCTAAAATAGTGAGCGTTTTCGTGGCGGTCATACAGACGGTGCATACGCCACTCGCCGGGCCGTGTTGGATCCGGCTCATAAATCTGCTGCTCGCCGTCGCCGGTTTGAATCACCATCGCCCCGTTCGGGCTGCAAAACAGCTTCAGGCCATCTTCCGGGTAGGAGATCATATCGCCGCTGAGCACTTCGCCCAGCCCCAGCTCGCGCCCGCTCATATCGCGGAAGATCAACTGGTTATCGGCCAGGCGCAGCAATCGTGTTTCAAACGGCAGCATCCAGCCGGTGCCGAGCATGCCGGTGGCGCGGTTGCGGCTGTGGTAGATGCGCTGCCAGTAAAGCGGCATACGGTCTGGCAGCACAAAATCGAGATCCTCTTCTTTGGCGAGGACTTTTGCCCCGGTGGGAATGTTCACCGGGAAGGCGGTGTTCACCGCGCTGATGGCCGCGGCGGAAACCACCTGTGAAACGGCCATTCCGCCGAGCGGGCAGATGATCTCTTTGAGCAGGCCGCGAATAAGCTGGCGCTCACAGGCCATTTTAATCAGGCGCGACAGCGCGCCAATCCCCAGGCTCCCCAGCAGGTTACCAATCAGGTAAGCCAGCTGGTTTTTGCCGCTGCGGATATCGCGCACGGTAATGGTTTCGCCGCCGATGCGCACGCGCGGATCTTCTTTGACTTTGATTTCGGCTTCGCAGGTACTTTTCTCACCGTTGCGCGCGGCAGGCTGGTTGTTGATTAAAACGGTTCTGGAGCCCTGGGCGACAAAGTTACTGCTGGTAACCATGTGCCCTTTTTTGCAGTCGACATTATCTTTCGGCATCGGGGTGGCATGCGGATCGGCGCTCTCCACCATCGGCTGCGTCAAATCTTCCCACAGGTTGGAGCCCCACTTTTTCATGTCGTCGAGCGTAAGATGGCTGGCGCGTTCGGCAACCGCCAGCAGCGCCGCACTCGGGTTCAGGGCGGTTTTCATCACCGCCGCGGCGCCAGCAAGGGCTAACATGCCGATGGCTGCCCAGTCGATGCTCTCATCGGCAGGCGCGGCGGCAAGGTTTTGTAAATAGTCCCTGTCTACCGTCGCGGCGGCGCGCGCGGCATTTTTCTTCATGATAAAGACATCGTCCGAGCCGGATACGATATGCGCATCCGGCGGTCCGGGGTCGATGAGCGCATCCACCATTTTCCCGGCCGCATCGCCAATTTTGCCCAGCGTGCCGCTGACCATCAGTGCGCCAATCGCCACCGCGCCCACCACGGCGCCAATGCCCGTTCCGGCGACGAACATGATCCCCAGGACAATCGCCCCTTCTACCAACCCACTGACCAGATCCGCCAGCGCAGAGCTATGAACCAGCGGGTCTTCAATGCGGGCCGCGATGTAATCCGTCATCCTTACGCCCTCAGCTGTAAACCTGTACGGATTGATGTCCAGAACGCATCTGCGTCCGTATCAAAGGGCATGGTACGGCTGAGCGTCAGCACCAGCAGGTGATCGTCAATGCGGGTCACGGCGAGTTTTTCATATATCACCGCGCCCTGGTTTTCGAAACGCAGCGACACTTCGCGGGCAGGCTGACCAGCAACCGTGCTGTCCTGCGTTTCACCCATCACCACTTTGCGCATGCTGCGTTTCACTTTCGCCAGCTGCTGGTTCAGGAAACTCTCTTCGTCGCCGGGTTTGATATCCCACGCGCGGGTGATTACCAGCGTGGCATTGTTCTCTTTGAATTTCAGCACGTTAATGCTGCGATCCTGGTAAGCATCCGGCAGCGTGAGTTCGCCTTCGGAAAGTACAAATTGCGCCGTCGCCATTATTTATCCGTCCCTTGATTAAATGCCGCTTTTACCGCCGCCTGGATCTGCGCAATGGTGGGCTGCGCATCTTCACCTTTTGTCGGTTTTGTCAGGTTTAAATCCAGCAGGCCTGCGGTGTTGATAGCCCCCGAACCGATAGCATCGATCTGAAAATCCACGCATTTCAGCGTGACGGTGCCGTTCGCGCCCAGCGTCAGCACCGATTGCCCCGCCACCAGTTGAATACTGTTGTCAGAAGCCTGCACCAGCGGCCCTTGCACCATCTGTGTAAAGCCGCCACCAACCAGTTGTTCGTGCGAAAGCTGCGTTGCCTGGGTGTGTTTGCCCGCTACTGAACCGGTGTAATCCCGCGTGACGCTTACGCTTTGTGAACCGCCGACGGTATGCGTCTCGTCGTTTTTGACGTGCGTATCCATGTTACGTTCCGCCTGGATCCACACCTGTTCTTCGCCTGCTTTATCTTCAAAGCGCAGGGCGTTGGCGTTGTCTACCGAACCATCTTTTGAGCGGCTGAGGAAGCCCATTTGCGTGGCGGCAGCGGGCAGCGCCCACGGCGGCATACTCGCTTCGTTATAGACACGTCCGGTGATAATCGGTCGGTCCGGGTCGCCGTTGATAAAGTCAATCACCACTTCGTCGCCCACGCGCGGGATCTGTACGCCGCCGAAGCCCTGCCCGGCCCATGCGCTGGAGACACGCACCCAGCAGGAGCTGGTGTCATCGCCTTTTGCCAGCCGGTCCCAGTGGAATTTCACCTTCACGCGGCCATATTTATCCGTCCAGATGCTTTCCCCCTGCGGGCCAACAACACGCGCAGTTTGCGGGCCGTACGTGCGCGGCCACGCGGTTTGCTGCGCCGGGCGGAACACCACCGATGAGGGGATAACGCTGAAATCAATGCGGTGAATGGTTTCGCTGTCAGCGCCGCTGGCGTACCGGTTCTCTTCAAAAAAGTAGTTCGCCGCCGTCACCAGATACTCGCCGTTATCGTTAAAGAACGCCGCATTGGTCAACTGGAACGTACTGCCCGGCACAATGCCAATTGCTGTTGCCGTGCCTTCAATTTGCTGATGCTCCACCTGCCAGCGTTCCTGGCGGATGCGGGCATAAAACTCGCCGTGACCGTGTTCGACAAAGCGCCCTGGCCAGTCATAAACATCAATGGTGCCTGGCGTGGGTGAACTCGGATTTTGTCGCGCCTGAAACAGCCACGCGTTGGGTTTGCGGAAATCGTAGTCATCAAGGCTATAAAGCCCCGGCGTTACGCTATCTTCCAGCGCCCACTGGCTGATACCTTCTTCATCGGTGCTGCCACCGGAAGGGGTCTGGTGATAAGGGATGGTTTCGTAACCGCTGAAGGGATCATGCTGAGTCGCCGCATCCGTCAGCACCAGCGTGTGTTTGTCCGCTTCGTGGCGGAAGTGGTAAGCGATGCCTTCCAGCTCCATCAGGCGGCTGACGAAATCAAAGCTGCTCTCCTGGTACTGCACGCAGTAGTCCCAGGTGCGATAGCTGCCGGTCAGTTTGTCTTCAATGTTGACCTGGTATTCGCCGAGCAGGGTTTTGACGATTTGCGGTACTGTCTGGCCCTGGAAGATACGCAGATTGCGGTCGCGTTTCATCGGCCAGAGATCCGGCTCGACGGTGAGTTGATACACCGCATAACGGGTGCCAGAAAGCTCAACGGCGCTCACCGCCACGCGGGTGATTTTGCCGTTAAGGTAGCGCGGCGCGCCGGTCAGCGTTTGTGTTGGTATTGCGACAGTCACCGATTTACCCAGCAGCGTGCTGCGGTCCATTCGCGCGTCGGTGCCCAGCAACTGCAGGTTAAAGGTGAAGGCTTCGGACAGCGCTTCCCGTCCGGAGATTTTCCAGAAAAGCAGTCCATCGACGGGTAACTGAACAGTAATTCGATTGCTCATAAATCGGATCCTGACGTAGGGACATGCACGGTTCCGGGTGCTGTCCAGAAGTTTAACGTTACGGGTTTGAGAAAAAGCTACCGCACGATTGCTGTAAACAAAAAGATCAATATTGTCTGGTTTTTCGCGGCAAGAAATGCCAGGAATTATCCTAATCCGCGATTAACCTACTAAAAAAAGAGTCATTTTTTTACAAGCAGACGCTGAATAATCTCTAAAAAATGACGCTTAGGCCAAATCTCATACCGCTAAATTGCTATTGCGCTGTTGCAGCCGTGTTATTCAAAAATGCTAAGTTAAATTATGCAATACCTGTTTCGCGATTATTATCCCACTTTCACGCGAAAGCGCAGACACGCCAGATGAAAAGCAGTATAAGTTTTTAAAACACCCGCCGTTATATTATTTCCGTGATTATATAAAGTCTCATAATTATATGCCGATAAAATATAGCTCTATACATCATTACCATTTAACACCCATTAAATAAGAGTTAAGCAGGATTAAATTCGTAATAATCAGGAGGGGATAATGGAATTTTTTAATCAGTATGGACAGCGCATTGGTCAGGAAATCCAGGACTGGACAAAACGCCCGCTGCCAGAAAAAATTTCGCTTAAAGGCCGTTACTGCGACGTTGTACCGCTTGTCGTGGATCACGCGGAAGATCTCTTCCCGGAATGGCAAAGCATCGATGATGACCGGGACTGGACTTATCTTGAAGATCCCCGGCCGAAAGATATGACCGCATGTTATGCCTATCTCAGAAATCTCGCGTCACGTCCTGACAGAGTCTATTTCGCGGTACAAGATAAAGCCGATAAGCAAATAAAAGGCATTTTCTATACCGGGAAATTCGATCAGGAAAATGGTTCTTTCGATATTGGAGACGTTAACTGGACGCCGTTAATGAAAAGAACCCGTATGAGTACTGAAAGTCTTTATCTTGTTTTGTCTTACTTTTTCGATCAATTGAAGTATCGCAGATGTGAATGGCGCACCGGCAGTTATAACGCGGATGCGATTCATTCGGCGGAACGCATTGGTTTTGTGAAAGAAGGGATTTTGCGCGAAAAGAAAATCCGTAAAGGACGGCTGAGCGATATTACGGTGTTTTCAATTACCGTGCGCGAATGGTCGGGTCTCTCCTCAATGATGAATGGCTGGCTGAACGAGGATAACTTTGACGGTCGCGGTCGCCAGTTGCATAAACTCTCTTCATTCCGCCGCTACTGACAGCGCCATGCGTTGATTCACACCTCAACGCATGGCACTTGCGAATAACGCTATTACACGCTCTGCATTGCCTGCACCCGCAGGTGAAACCCGCCCAGGTGGCCTGGTTAACGGTGGTACCTGAGCCGGTCGGCTCAGGTCTACGTTTAACTAGCGTGTTACCTCAACATCGGTCACTTTCACCGGTGTCTCTTTGCCTTTTTCCCACTGGGTTAACGGCATAAAGACATTCAAATCAGACAGCCAGGCCAGCGTCTCTTTATGCGTTTCGCCATCGCTTTCAATCTCGCAGACTACTTTCCAGTAACGCCCGCTGAACGCACTGTTGATCTGATGCGCATCATCACTGCCGTTCACTTCGCACCGGCGATTGATCACCGTATTCTTCTCATCTTTACCCGTTTTCGGTGCCACCGTATCAAAGGTGAATTTCTGCCCCTGGTACAGCGGAAAACGCAGATTGGTGTGAAGTTCACTGGTTACCGTTGGTGAATAACTCAGACTGATGGCGCCTTTTAACTGTCCAAGGTTGCCCATCGTCAGGCGCTGCGCCTTGAACATTTTGTAGTTTTCCAGCAGCAGCATGAGCCCGTTGGGTTGCACATCGAGTTGCATCGGTACGACATCGTTATCGCTCCACTGCATGTTCCATGTCAGCTTTTTAAAGCGCGGTGTGGCCCATGGATTAACGATTTGCAGAGCCTGCTTTTCGATATCTGCGCGCAGCGGGAACTGGGTCATCCATTGCGGTGAATTGTTGGTGAAGTCTGGCAGACTTGGGCCAAGGAGGGTGGAGACGCTTTTTTTCTTCGTTGACGGAACATACACCCCTTCCCCTTTAAACGCAGCAGGCGTGCTCATGGCGCAAAGCTGTTTGAACGCAGCGACGGTGGCCGGTGTGTTGACAAACGTGTCCGCGCGACGCTGTGCCGCTTTACCGGTCAGGCTGTCCGAGACATAACCTTCGGGCGTGATATCCAGCCCGGCAATCACATTGTCATGCTGGGTTTCACAGTTATAGCCATGGATTTCAAGTTTCAAATCGTAGGGCGCGTCATACGGCGGATCGAAAGTGATCTCGCTGTATTCAAAGCCAATTTTAGCGATCACCAACTCGTTAACCCGCAACACTGAAGCCGTATCCAGCAGAATTGGCGTCTCATATTTCGACATTTTCTCGATATAAACCCAGCTTGGGTTTTTCAGTCGGGAAGCCTGGCAAAGATTTTTAGCAATATCATCCAGCGCGCTCTGGGGTTTGGGTTCCGCGTAACGGTTGTAGCTGTCGCCGTAGAAGCGGCGAATTACTGCCTCTTGATCGTCAAGCATTTCCCAGTACAGCTTCACCGCTTTGTTGGTAGTGCAATCAAAACCATCCCAGCGGTTAATGTGTTGCCCGTCGCTGAAAACCAGCTGGTTCAGGGCGGAAATACGGTCATTCACTCGCATCATCAGTAAGGGGTTTACGGTGTTGCTGACGATTTTTTTGCCCTGGATTTCAGGGTAATCAGTGGCTTGTGCGCTAATAGCGACGGCCAGTAGTGCAGGCAGGAGTAACGTGCCGGTTTTCATTCTCGTTCCTTGTCAGAGGTATTTTCACTAATTGCGCAACGGAGGGCGTCCTGACGTTATCGGCAGATAGCGGCAAACATTAAATGCGTAAAAACAATCGGCTTCACAAAAAATTGACGCGGCTTTATTTTCATTCCGCGACCTGCATCAAGCCCGGCGGACTATTTTGAGATTTTCCTGATGAGGGGTAAAGACAAGACAAAGTGTAAAATATGTAACGGCGTGTGAGTCTTTATATCAAATTTATCTCCTGTTCATGGCGCTTATGAAATGTGCCGTGAGGAATTTCTTAATGAAGCGCATAACTCAGGATATATCATGTATATGACCTAACTTTATTATTATGGCTGGCATAATTTATTTCTTCTGCCAAAGAAATAATCACCACCAGGCCATCAACAAAAATTTCTTATTTTAAAATCCGCCAGGAGAAGTAATAGCGGATGTCACGCATTCGCCCGTCATTTACTGACCACGGTCAGTAAAGCGAATTTCTTTATTTCACAACGCCTACGCAGAATAGCAACCCTGCGTCAGACAAGAATAAATATAACAATCACTTACCTTAACGCTGCACAAACATTCAGAGGCAGCGCAATAGATAAAATCAGCAGCGATAAGGTCACTCATCGCTTTATCTGGAATGGTGTAATAACAACATGAGGTGCCCCTGATGAAAGGCGAAGCCATTAAACAACGCGTGAGAGATAACCTCAAATCGCTGAAAAGAACAATGCGTAACCTGCATAAGAAATGGAAATATCGCAATAATTTCACTTCGCAAGTACTTTGGATTTCATTGGGTGAAAATTGTCTTCCCGATGATATTCTTCGCCGACATAACCGAAAATCCTTCAGTTCCGTTTTTTCATCGGGGCGCTCAAATATTGAATATATTCTGCAAATGGAAAAAGACGACTATTGTCATTTGCTGGAAAAAGAGCATTTACAACATTTCCCGGATGGCGAGCATGCCGTTGTGCGTTCAACGTTTTACGAAAAATGTACAGGGCAATACAGCGAAAGGCATATGCTGGGTTTTGAATTCACCCATCATGACCCGCTAAGAATTAAAGAAGACAGCCGCGCCTTTCAACGCCGTATTTCCCGCCAGCTACAATACCGGGGCAAAAAAGATTTTGTGTTTCTTTATCATCACCGTATCACCGAGCATTCCGATCTCTGCCTTTTACGGGAACATCTCAATGAATTCTTGTCGTTGTATAACGCGCAAGGTTGCGACTGTAAGATCGTGCTTTTCTATCAACACATTATTGCGGCAAATAGCGCCAAACGTATCGACTTTACGCCGCATGAAAGCGGTTTGCTTGAATTTGTATGCCATACCCATGAGATATGGGGCGGGGATGATTTAGAGACATTCTGGGCGAAAAAAGACGATGCGCTTTTCGCCGAGATGTTCGGGATAGTGGACCAATACAATCTCAGTAAGCGCCACACGCTCCCCGACAGCGCACTTGTCTCCACCGGCTCAGGCGTGCCGCTGTAACAAAAGAAACGTTAGCGATTCACCGGCGATAAAAAAGCCCGGGCTGGGCTTTTTTCTTCTGCGTTACGCGGGCTCAGGCCGAGGGTTCCGCCGCTAAGGCTTGTGCGCAGGCCCAGGCGCTCGACCACGCCCACTGGAAGTTGTACCCGCCAAGCCAGCCGGTGATATCCATCACTTCACCAATAAAGTACAGGCCCGGCACATTGCGGGCTTCCATGGTGCGCGACGACAATTCATGGGTATCGACGCCGCCGAGCGTCACTTCCGCCGTGCGATACCCTTCGGTGCCATTCGGCTGCACACGCCAGTTCGTCAGCAGCGCAACCAGATTATCCTGCTCGCGGCTATTGAGCTGCTTCAAGGTGACATCCGGGATCTGCTCAAGCTGTTGCAGACACTCTACCAGCCGTTTTGGCAACTGCATCGCCAGCGTATTTTTCAGGCTCTGATTCGGGTGCGCATCGCGCTGCTGAGTGAGGAAGCCGTCCAGATCGACATCGGGCAGCAAGTTGATGCTGACAAATTCACCGGGCTGCCAGTAGCTGGAAATTTGCAAAATGGCCGGGCCGGATAATCCCCGATGGGTAAACAGCAAGTTTTCACGAAAAACCGTGCCGTCCTCGGCGGTGATCACCGATGGCACCGAGACGCCGGAAAGCGTCTGCATCTGCTCCAGTAGCGGTTTATGCAGGGTAAACGGCACTAATCCGGCACGCGTTGGCAGCACCTTTAAACCGAACTGTTCGGCGATTTTATAACCAAACGGCGAAGCGCCCAGCCCCGGCATCGACAAACCGCCGGACGCAATGACCAGCTTTTTCGCCTGCACGCTTTCGCCATTGAGTTGCAAGGTGTAGCCATCGTCGTTGCGCTCAACGCTCAGCACTTCCGTGCGCAGACGCAGGATGACGTTCCCTTTTTCGCACTCGACCACCAGCAAATCGACAATTTGCTGCGCCGAATCATCGCAAAAAAGCTGCCCCAGCGTCTTTTCATGCCAGGCGATACCGTATTTACCAACCAGATCGATAAAGTCCCACTGGGTGTAGCGCGCCAGCGCAGATTTGCAAAAATGCGGGTTTTGGCTCAAATATGCCGCAGGCTCGACATAAAGGTTAGTAAAGTTGCAGCGTCCGCCGCCGGACATCAAAATTTTGCGGCCGGGTTTTTTGCCATTATCCAGCAATAACACCCGGCGACCCGCCTGCCCGGCCAGCGCCGCGCAGAACATGCCCGCCGCACCGGCGCCGATAATAATGGCATCAAACTTTTCCACAACTTCACCCTCATTGATAAATCGTGGCGGATTGTAAAGAGTTCACGCTGGTCGCACCAGCGTGAATACGCGCGAATGGTAACAGGGCATTGAAAAATATAAATTAATTTTAAAATGTCAGTTTAATTTAAGAAATAATGTCAAAAAAAATCCATAATTCACTTTGCCGACGCTGCCAATGTCCCTGATAATGCGCCGCGTTCATGTCCTCAAAATGGCTTAACGACCTATGGTACATTTGTTTGCCGGCCTGGATCTTCATACCGGGCTATTACTCTTGCTTGCTCTGGTTTTTGTTCTGTTCTATGAAGCTATCAACGGCTTCCATGACACAGCCAATGCCGTAGCAACCGTCATTTATACACGCGCTATGCGTTCTCAGCTGGCAGTCGTGATGGCAGCGGTGTTTAACTTCTTCGGCGTTTTGCTGGGTGGGTTGAGCGTCGCGTATGCGATCGTGCATATGTTGCCGACCGATCTGCTGCTGAATGTTAGCTCTGCGCATGGTCTGGCGATGGTCTTTTCCATGCTGCTGGCCGCAATTATCTGGAACCTTGGCACCTGGTATTTGGGTCTGCCTGCTTCCAGCTCCCACACCCTGATTGGCGCGATTATCGGTATTGGTTTAACCAATGCATTGATGACCGGCACCTCAGTGGTGGACGCGTTAAACATCCCGAAAGTGCTGAATATCTTCGCTTCGCTGATCGTTTCACCGATCGTGGGCCTGGTCTTCGCTGGCGGTTTGGTGTTTATCCTGCGTCGTTACTGGAGCAATACGAAAAAACGTGCGCGCATCCATATGACCCCCGCTGAACGCGAGAAAATCGACGGCAAGAAAAAGCCGCCGTTCTGGACGCGTATCGCGCTGATCCTCTCCGCGATTGGCGTGAGTTTCTCGCACGGTGCGAACGACGGTCAGAAAGGTATCGGCTTGATTATGCTGGTGCTGATTGGCGTTGCGCCTGCGGGCTTCGTGGTCAATATGAATGCCTCTGGTTACGACATCACCCGTACGCGTGATGCCGTCAACAACGTGGAAACGTACTTCCAGCAACATCCGGCGCTGCTGCAAAAAGTGACCGGTGTCGATCCGCTCATCCCAACGCCGGAAGAAGTGGCCACCCAACCGGGTGAGTTCCATTGCCATCCGGGCCGCGCCATTATGGCGCTGGATCGCGCGAAAACGATGCTGACCAACGTTGAAAGCTACGACAAACTGCCGGTGGAACAACGCAGCCAGTTGCGTCGCATTATGCTCTGCCTGTCAGATATCACCGACCAGGTGGCGAAGCAGCCGGAAGTCAGCGCTGACGACCAGCGTCTGCTGAAAAAGCTGAAAGGCGATATGCTGAGCACCATTGAGTACGCGCCAATCTGGATAATCATGGCCGTCGCGCTGGCGTTAGGCCTGGGTACGATGATCGGCTGGCGTCGCGTGGCGACAACCATCGGTGAGAAGATCGGTAAGAAAGGCATGACGTATGCGCAAGGGATGTCCGCGCAGATGACAGCCGCCGTTTCCATCGGTCTGGCGAGTTACACCGGGATGCCGGTTTCCACTACGCACGTGCTGTCGTCTTCCGTTGCCGGGACGATGATCGTTGACGGCGGTGGCCTGCAGCGTAAAACCGTGACCAATATTCTGATGGCGTGGGTCTTCACCCTGCCAGCATCGATTATTCTGTCCGGCGTACTGTACTGGCTGGCGCTGCATCTGATTTAACGCGTTTCACGCACGACAAAAAACGGGCCCGCTTGCTGGCCCGTTTTTTTATGGTTTCAATTTAGTGCCAAATCAGCAACGCAATCAGGCTCACCACCACCAGACCGCAGAGTGAACTGGTTAAAATGAACAGACGGCGCACACGTTCACAGCGGCGAATAAATTCATCGTCATGATGATCGCGATAGCGCTGGGCGTAGATATACCACACCAGCCGCATCTGTTTGCTCGGTTGACCGTGGGAAGTGAAAAAGCCGCCACCGTCCACGTATTGATAAAGTAGAGGGTCGCATCCGCGAAGTACTACTAACAGCGCACGCAGCGATGAGTAATAACGCGCCATGTTAACCACACATACGACACACAAAGCCCAAAACAGCGCAACAGTGCTGATTACCATATCCCCTCCCCGGCGACCGCCCACAGAGATTCGCTCCTGGACCCTCGCTCCCGGATACCCAACCAAGCCAAACAACGAAGAGTATTAATCGCCGTACGGGATGACAACACAGGCGGTGTCCCGCAATTGACTTCGCTTCCATGCGCCAGACAACTGAGGGACACCGTCTGTTTTCCGTACGGTTTATTTATAGTGTAGGAGATCAGTTTATTTTTTTGCCACCAGCATCACCATCATCAATGCATCTGGCTGTAAATCTGGCTTAAGTGAATCGTGATCCAGGTTGATTGACGGTGCTAAAAGAGCGTTATAAGGTAGAAATATCTTCACAATGAGATCTTTAAGGCCGGGCGCTACGCTCACGTGAAACGCAGGATGCGGGCGCAGTGCAACAGCATCAGGGGGTTTAACCCCGATGGTCATCGACAACTTATGGAAGGAGTAACACTATGGCTTACAAACATATCCTTATCGCAGTCGATCTCTCCCCCGAAAGCAAATTGCTGGTTGAGAAAGCGGTATCCATGGCGCGACCGTACAACGCGAAAATTTCCCTGATTCATGTCGATGTAAACTACTCCGATCTTTATACAGGCCTTATCGACGTTAACCTCGGCGATATGCAAAAACGTATCTCCGACGAAACGCATCAGGCGCTGACAGAGCTTTCCACCAACGCGGGTTACCCGATCACTGAAACCCTGAGCGGCAGCGGCGATCTGGGGCAAGTACTGGTGGATGCGATTAAAAAATACGATATGGATCTGGTGGTATGCGGCCACCATCAGGACTTCTGGAGCAAACTGATGTCTTCCGCGCGCCAGCTTATCAACACCGTCCACGTTGATATGCTGATTGTCCCGCTGCGGGATGAAGAAGAAGATTGATATTTCGCTAACGGCTAAACGTTAGGCTAAATACCGCCCGGCCCGCGTAATGCGGCCGGGCTTTTTATTGCTCACGGCAAACTCCACGTGCCTATCAACAGGCGTTGGCGCCGCGTTGTCGGGTTAAGCCCACAGATGTGGCAGGTTTTTGGTACACCCTTACAGAGCGCAATCCATGCCGCCGTCTGTTTACTCTCCCGAACCGGGGTAGATATCGAAGCGATGGCTCTTCGTGACAACCGCCGATTGGGTAGCGATCCCCGCCAGCGGCGGCGCGTAATCCGGGCGTTTAACCACCACGCGTTTAATGGCGAGTTGACGCGCAGGCTCCAGTAAACCGTCGGCATCCAGATCCGGGCCAACCAGTGACTGAAACACCCGCATCTCCTTTTTCACCAGCGCGCTTTTTTGCTTATGTGGGAACATCGGGTCGAGGTAAACCACTTGCGGGCGCGGCGTAATATCCACCAACCCCGTCAGACTGGAGGCATGAATCAACTGCAAACGCTCGCGCAGCCACGGGCCAATCTCCGCATCGGCATAGCCGCGATTGAGACCATCCTCCAGCAACGCGGCGACAACCGGATTGCGCTCCAGCATCCGCACCCGACAGCCCACCGACGCCAGCACAAACGCATCGCGTCCCAGCCCGGCGGTCGCATCCACTACTTCCGGCAGATAGCTGCCTTTGATGCCGACCGCTTTCGCCACCGCTTCACCGCGCCCGCCGCCAAACTTGCGTCGGTGCGCCATGCCGCCTGCCACGAAGTCGACAAAAATCCCGCCGAGCTTCGGTTCGTCGCGCTTACGTAGCTCCAGATGCGTCGGTGTGAGCACCAGCGCCATCAGGTTGTCATTGTCCTGCTCCAGCCCAAAGCGGGCCACAAGAACAGATAAGGCGCCGTCTCCGGCGCCTGTTTCATCCTGCAAACAAATTTTCAATGCGTTAGCCTTCGATACCGTAATGCTCAAGCATCGCGTCAATCTGCGGCTCGCGGCCACGGAAGCGTTTGAACAGCTCCATGGGTTCTTCCGAACCGCCACGGGTCAAGATGTTATCGAGGAACGACTGCCCGGTCTCGCGGTTGAAAATCCCCTCTTCTTCGAAGCGGGAGAACGCATCCGCCGCCAGCACATCGGCCCACAGATAGCTGTAGTAACCTGCCGCGTAACCACCCGCGAAAATATGGCTGAACGCATGCGGGAAGCGCCCCCACGACGGCCCCGGCACGACCGCGACCTGGCGTTTGATTTCTGCCAGCGTTTCGAGGATTTTCGCCCCTTGTTCCGGGCTGAACTCAGCATGCAGACGGAAGTCGAACAGGCCGAACTCCAGCTGGCGCAGAATAAACATCGCCGCCTGGTAGTTCTTCGCTGCCAGCATTTTATCCAGCAGCTCCTGCGGCAGCGGTTCGCCGGTTTCATAATGGCCGGAGATAAACGCCAGCGCTTCCGGCTCCCAGCACCAGTTTTCCATAAACTGACTCGGCAGCTCGACCGCATCCCACGGCACACCGCTGATACCCGCCACGCCGGCGGTTTCAATACGCGTCAGCATATGATGCAAGCCATGCCCAAATTCATGGAACAGGGTAATCACTTCATCATGGGTAAACAGCGCCGGTTTGCCATTCACCGGGCGGTTAAAGTTACAGGTGAGATAAGCCACCGGTTTTTGCAGCGAACCATCGGCTCTGCGCAACTGACCCACGCAGTCGTCCATCCAGGCGCCGCCGCGTTTGTTCTCGCGAGCATAGAGATCAAGGTAGAAGCTGCCACGCAGCTCGTTGCTCTCGTCATACAGCTCGAAGAAGCGCACATCCGGATGCCAGACGTCGATATCTTTACGCTCTTTCGCGGTGATGCCATAAATGCGTTTTACCACTTCAAACAGGCCGTTTACCGCGCGCTCTTCCGGGAAGTACGGGCGCAGTTGTTCATCACTGATGCTGTAAAGATGCTGTTTCTGTTTTTCGCTGTAGTAGCCAATATCCCACGGTTGCAGCTCATCCACACCGAACTCGGCTTTAGCGAAAGCACGCAACTGCGCCAGCTCTTTTTCGCCCTGCGGACGCGCTCGTTTGGCGAGATCGGTTAAAAACTCCAGCACTTGCGACGGGTTTTCCGCCATTTTGGTAGCCAGTGATTTAAAGGCGTAGCTTTCAAAGCCCAGCAGTTGCGCCAGCTCGTGACGCAGCGCGAGGATTTCCGTCATCACCGGGCTGTTGTCCCATTTCCCGGCGTTCGGCCCCTGATCAGAGGCGCGGGTGCTGTAAGCGCGATACATCTCTTCACGCAGCGCCTGGTTATCGCAGTAGGTCATCACCGGCAGATAGCTCGGGATATCCAGCGTCAGCAGCCAGCCTTCTTGCTCTTTGGCTTCCGCCTGTGCTTTCGCCGCCGCCAGCGCGCTTTCCGGCATACCGGCCAGTTCAGCTTCGTCCGTCACCAGTTTGCTCCAGCCCATGGTGGCGTCCAGCACGTTGTTGCTGTAGATGTTGCCGAGCTCAGAGAGACGTGCGGCGATTTCGCCGTAACGTTTCTGTTTCTCTTTCGGCAAGCCGATGCCCGACAATTTGAAATCACGCAGTGCGTTATCGACCGATTTCTTCTCAGCCACACTCAGCGAAGCGTAATGCTCTCCATCGCGCAGATCGCGGTAGGCGTTGTATAACCCTTCGTTCTGCCCTACCCAGGTGCTGTATTCAGAGAGCAGCGGCAGCGTTTGTTCGTAAGCCTCGCGAAGTTCCGGGCTGTTTTTCACCGAGTTGAGATGGCTGACCGGCGAAAACAGGCGACCAAGACGGTCATCCACTTCCGCCAGCGGCTGGCAAAGATTCGCCCAGGTATACGGGCCACCCTGCGCGACAACGCTTTCCACCGCGTTCCGGCAATCGTCCAGCGCTTTGGTCACGGCGGGAACAACATGCTCAGGAAGGATTTGAGAAAACGGCGGTAGCACGAAAGGCGTCAATAAAGGGTTGGTCATATGCGCAGTCCTTGGAATGAGGTGAATAAAGCGCTTAGGCGCTTGGCAATGTTTTCTAGCATGGGGTTAAGTGTAGGAGATTTCAATCCCGGACGTTGCGCTTAGCAGGGTATCGCTGCAATAAGCAGCAGCGAAGAAAAAGCCCGGCGACATTGCGCCATCCGGGCGTCGTTATGCGGGTAACTCAGCGCGCTTTATGCGCCATTTCGAAGGCGGCAGACAAGTTCAAACGCTGCCAGAAATTTTGCTCATCTGTCGTGCCGGAAAGCGGATAACCCGCCGGTAAGGCCGTTTTCACCATCAACGCACGGCGCTGACTGGCAGAAAGGTTCGGCAGCGCCGCTTCCAGCAGCACTTCTGCGCCTTGCGGTACAGTCACCGCTTTCGCTGCCCCTTTCTGTTGTGGCAGATCGTAGGTCATTGTAAAGCGGTAGAAATCGCGCATTGCCGGGTCACGATAAGGATCGTCTTTACCGGCGGTCTGCGCGCATTGCGCCAGCGTCGTACCGCACTCTTTTTCCAGCGCGGCACGCAACTGATCGCGGGCTTCGTTAAACATCGTACGGTAAGCCGCATCGTTGAGGTAATGCGCCACATTGCGCTGCGCCAGCATGCGCGACCCCATAACATCCAGCGGGTAATGCACGCCTAACACCACGCGCGAGTAGCCGTAGCGCGCACCGCGCGTCATCAGCGCATCAAAACGTTCCGGGAGCATTTCCGCCATCAGCAGCGAATCGGTATAGCCGGTATTGGTGTGGCCGCTCGGGAAAGAGCCGCCGTCTGCGGTGTAGGCTTTATTGTCTTTCACCACCACATCGTCCGCCACAAGGTGAATGGTGTTGCCAGCAATCAGGAATGGCCGCTTGTAATCAAAGTGCTTTTTCGCCGCGCTGGTGCTGATCTCCGTCGCTTTGATCAGCGCCGCGGCTTTACCTAACTCGCCTTTGTCATAGGCGGTGAGAAACGCTTTGCCCAGCTTTGGTCCCAGCGCATCGGCAATAAAGTAGAGATAGCTGATGCCTTCGGCATCGGCCAGCGCCTGGCGACGTAAACCTTTTGTCGCGTTGAGGTTAATTTCCTCGGCAGTTTGCAGGTTGGCATCCAGCGTCGTTTTTGGCAGCGAACTAAATGCGGAAAGTAGCGCAATCCCGGCTTGCTGATTAGCTTTGACCTGGAAGTCATAACCCCGCGCTTTTAGCCACGTGTTGTCCGCTTGTTGATGCTGGGCTGAGTGCTCAAGTTGATCGCGCGTCAACGAGGAGGCACTTCCCTGCAACGCCTGGCGCAAGCCCGCCAGCGACTGCGCTTCCAGTGCAACATACGCCTGGCTTTCTGACGCAGGCGTCGTCGTATTTGCGATATCGCGCGCTTGCATAACGGAAATATCTTTCGCGCTCGCCTGATGAGCCAGCAGCAGCGCGGCAGTTAAAAGCGTGAGACGAATTTTCATTTTTTATCCTTTTATTCAAACAATTACCTTGCCTGAAAGCGACGCTAGCCCCTCAGTTTGACATTTTCATGACACAGTTATGTTTTGAAACCTTTTGCGCCCCGCTGAAACAAGCGGGCGCGGGCTACGGTAATCTGCACCAATCTGCGGTAAACTGTGCGAAATCTCGTTTATTTTCCGGAATCTCAGTATCCATGCTCAGTTATCGCCACAGCTTCCACGCAGGCAACCATGCCGACATCCTTAAACACACCGTTCAGAGCCTGATCATCGAAGCGCTGAAAGAAAAAGAGAAACCGTTTCTCTATCTCGACACCCACGCAGGTGCCGGGCGCTATCAGCTTTCCGGTGAACATGCAGAACGCACTGGCGAATATCTGGAAGGCATTGCCCGTATCTGGCAGCAGGATGATTTACCGGCTGAGCTGGAGCCGTATATGAACGTGGTGCGCCATTTCAACCGTAGCGGGCAGTTACGTTATTACCCCGGTTCACCGCTGATCGCCCGTGAACTGCTGCGTGAGCAGGACAGCCTGCAACTGACTGAACTGCACCCGAGCGACTACCCGCTGCTGCGCCAGGAGTTCCAGAAAGATAGCCGTACCCGCGTTGATCGCGCCGACGGTTTTCTGCAGTTAAAAGCCAAACTGCCGCCAGTTTCGCGTCGTGGTCTGATCCTTATCGACCCGCCCTACGAAATGAAAACTGACTACCAGGCGGTAGTCAGCGGCATCAGCGAAGGTCACAAACGTTTTGCCACCGGCGTTTACGCGCTGTGGTATCCGGTGGTGCTGCGCCAGCAAATCAAACGTATGTTGCGCGATCTGGAAGCCACCGGCATTCGCAACATCCTGCAAATCGAGCTGGGTGTGCGCCCGGACAGCGATCAACGCGGCATGACGGCTTCCGGCATGATTGTGATTAACCCACCGTGGAAACTCGAAGCGCAAATGAACAACGTGCTGCCGTGGCTGCACAGCAAACTGGTGCCAGCCGGCACCGGGCATACGCTGATTCACCAGGTGGTGCCGGAGTAATCGCAGCCATTGGTGGAACCTTTTCGGCTGCGCGCTACAATCGCGAATATTTTCGACTTCGTTCAGGATTAAGGAAACAACCATGAGCAAACATTACGACTACATCGCTATTGGCGGCGGTAGCGGCGGTATCGCATCGATTAACCGTGCGGCTATGTACGGTCAAAAATGCGCGCTGATCGAAGCAAAAGAACTTGGCGGCACCTGCGTGAACGTCGGTTGCGTGCCGAAAAAAGTGATGTGGCACGCAGCGCAGATTTCTGAAGCGATTCATCTGTACGGCCCGGATTACGGCTTCGACACCACCGTAAACCATTTCGACTGGAGCAAACTGGTTGCCAGCCGTAGCGCCTACATCGACCGCATTCATACCTCGTACGATAACGTGCTGGGTAAAAACAATGTCGATGTGATCCGCGGTTTCGCGCGTTTTGTTGATGCCAAAACAGTGGAAGTGAACGGCGAAACGATTACCGCCGACCATATCCTGATCGCCACCGGCGGCCGTCCAAGCCACCCGAATATTCCGGGCGTGGAATACGGTATTGATTCCGACGGTTTCTTCGCCCTGCCCGCGCTGCCAAAACGCGTGGCGGTGGTTGGTGCAGGTTATATCGCCGTGGAACTGGCGGGTGTGATCAACGGCCTGGGTGCCGAAACGCACCTGTTTGTGCGTAAACATGCGCCGCTGCGCAGCTTTGATCCGCTCATCACCGAAACGCTGGTGGAAGTAATGGCGGCAGAAGGCCCGACGCTGCACACCCACGCGGTGCCGAAAGAGGTGGTGAAAAACGCTGACGGCAGCCTGACGCTGACGCTGGAAGATGGCCGTTCACAAACCGTGGACAGCCTGATTTGGGCGATTGGCCGCGAACCGGCAACCGATAATTTCAACCTTGCGGTTACTGGAGTGAAAACCAACGACAAAGGGTATATCGAAGTCGATAAGTTCCAGAACACCAGCGTGCCTGGCATTTACGCGGTGGGCGATAACACTGGCGCGGTGGAACTAACGCCGGTTGCCGTAGCTGCCGGTCGTCGTCTCTCTGAACGCCTGTTTAATAACAAGCCGGATGAGCATCTGGACTACAGCAACATTCCGACCGTGGTGTTCAGCCATCCGCCGATTGGCACCGTTGGCCTCACCGAACCGCAAGCGCGCGAGCAGTACGGCGATGACCAGGTGAAAATCTACAAATCATCCTTCACCGCGATGTATACCGCCGTCACCACTCACCGCCAGCCGTGTCGTATGAAGCTGGTGTGCGTTGGTCCGGAGGAGAAAATTGTCGGCATTCACGGTATTGGCTCCGGCATGGACGAAATGCTGCAAGGCTTCGCGGTGGCGCTGAAAATGGGCGCGACCAAAAAAGACTTCGATAACACGGTGGCAATCCACCCGACAGCCGCTGAAGAATTCGTTACCATGCGTTAAGCAGCGCGCTACACGTATTTCCTGTGCGTTAAACACGAAGAGAAGCCCCTGCGGGCTTCTTTTTTTTACCGTCTTACCGGCGCGATTTTCTGAAAAAATAGCAACATTATTCAGCAGCAAAAAAGGAGCCACTAATGGGCTGGGAAATGCATATCACCCGGGCGGAATGTTGGGCGGAAAGCGAAACGCAGCCGATCGGCAGCGAAGAATGGGTAGCGCTGATTAACAGTGATAACGAACTCGCCTTTGATCGGCGAAATGGCGAATTTCACGTCATCTGGAAAGGGCAAGAAACCTGCTGGCTGGATTGGCGTGATGGCGAAATCTACAGCAAATCGCCCACGCAGCCGCTTTACGAGAAAATGCTGGAGATTGCCACAGCCCTGAATGCGCACCTGCGCGATGATGATGATCGCCCCTATCTGCTGCCGGAGGATTTGCTCAACCCTTCGTGGGCACGCTCTGCAACCAAAACGTCATTGTGGCAAAAGATCATCCGTTTTTTTAAGAAGTGAGCATGGCGCGCTGAAGTTAAAAACTTTTTCGCCGCAGCAAATGGCTAGCCACTCCCCAGCGCACCACCTGGCAGGTGCCGTGGTCGATCTCCAGCAGCGAATAACTGGCATTGGGATGGTGGTAACGCGCCACATTTTCGAGGGAATTTTCCAGCAATTGCGCTATCGCCGCCTGCATAATTTGTCCATGCGACACCAGCGCTACCGTGTGATGCGGGCAGAGATCCGGCAAGCGATGTAAAAAGTCGAGCAACCGCTGCGCAGCCTGCCCCAGCGACTCGCCCTGCGGCGGTTGAAAAGCCTCATCATCCGCGAAACGGGGATATTCCCGGCGAATATCGCTCAGCAGCCGACCATCAAACTCACCGAAATTCTGCTCCTGTAACGCCTCGTCGAGGCGGATATCACAGTGATATTGTTCCGCGATTAACAAAGCTATCTGCTGCGCCCTGCCGAGCGGCGATGAAAAAACGACGTCAGGGTGAATCCCTGCATCCCGCAGCCCGCGAAGCAAAGCGTGGCCCTCTTCGCGCCCGCGCGGCGTTAGCGGGCTATCGAGCTGCCCCTGGATAATCCCCGCCCGGTTCCACTCAGTTTGCGGATGGCGAATTAAAATCACTTTCATCTAAATCCTCGCCGCCTTCAGTTCGTTAATCAGCCACTGCACTGCGGGCTGGTAGTCGAACAACCGGTGTGTCAGCAGCAGCAAATCATACGATGGCGCGCCCTCCGGCAACTGCATAATGCGCAGCGGCAACATGGTTGCCAGCTCCCTGGCAATGCGAAACGGCACGCACATCAAATAGCCAGTCGCTACGGCCACGCGCCCGCCAACGGCGTAACTTTGCACCACCGTCGCCAGCGGCCGGTAGAGGTGCTGTTCGAGCAACCAGCCGTCAATATGATCCGCGCCGGAGCTGACCGCCGGTAAATGGATTTGCGCTTCACTGACCAGATGTCTCATGGTGAGCTGTTCCGGCAAATCGGTGCGTTCGACGGAAGCGATAGCGACAAAGTGGTCGGAGATAAGCTTATGTTTATTAAAATAATGCGGGATATGCTGAACGTTATCGACGCCGATAAACGCATCCAGTTGGCCCTGCTCCACCCGCTCAACCTTGATGGTTTCTGAAAGAATATCGACCGAAAGCCGGACATTCGGCGCAATGGTTTTAAAGCGCGCGGTCAGCACCGGCATAAACATGAACTCGAAATAATCCACCGCGCCAATATAAAACGTGTGCGCGTCGCGCAGCGGGTCGAAATGGCTTGGCCCGCGCGTGGCGGTATCCAGCTTGCTGAGCGCGCTCTCAATCACCGGGATCATCATCGCGGCGTAGGGCGTCGGTTCCATGCCGTTGCGCGTGCGGATAAACATCTCATCGTTGAGCTGTTCACGCAGGCGATTCAGGGCATGGCTAAAGGCAGATTGTGACAGATTCGCTTTCAGCGCCGCGCGAGTCACGCTCTTCTCTTTCGCCAGAATCGGCACCAGCCGCAGCAAATTCAGGTCGATCACCACTATGCATCCTGTTCATGTTTTCATGATAACAATACATTTTATGCATAACGTATTTCGTTGCTATAGTTTGCAGCAAAATAAGTGCTGTCGATTTGCACTGCCTGAACCGAGAACAACGGGAGAGTTTTTTATGAGAAATGTAACCGTCGCCGCAACGCAAATGGCGTGTAGCTGGGATCTGGATAAGAACATTCAAAACGCTGAACGTCTGGTGCGTGAAGCCCACAGCAAAGGCGCACAGGTGATCCTGATTCAGGAGCTGTTCGCTGCCCCTTACTTCTGCATCGATCAAAGCCCGGAACACTACGCACTGGCGCAGGAAGTGGCGAATAGCCCATTGATCAAACACTTCTCTGCGCTGGCCAAAGAGCTGGAAGTGGTGCTGCCGCTGAGCCTGTTTGAAAAGTGCAACAACGCCTATTACAACTCGCTGGTGATGATTGATGCCGACGGCAGCGTGCTCGACACCTACCGTAAAACCCATATTCCGAACGGTCCGGCTTACCAGGAGAAACAGTTCTTTATCCCAGGCGACACCGGTTTCAAAGTGTGGAACACCCGTTACGCGAAAATCGGCGTCGGCATCTGCTGGGACCAGTGGTTCCCGGAAACCGCGCGCGTTCTCGCCTTGCAGGGCGCGGAGATTATTTTCTATCCGACCGCGATCGGCTCTGAACCCGCTTACCCGGATATCGACAGCCAGCCGCACTGGACGCGCGTGCAGCAGGGCCACGCCGCCGCCAACGTCATTCCGGTGATTGCGTCTAACCGTATTGGCACCGAAACCAGCAAATACATCGAAGGCCTGGAAATGACCTTCTACGGCTCTTCCTTTATCGCCGATCAAACCGGTGCGCTGGTTGAACAGGCAAACAAAACCGACGAAGCGGTGCTGGTGCACACCTTCGATCTCGACGCCATTGCCGCGCAGCGCGCCGCATGGGGGCTGTTCCGCGATCGCCGCCCGAATATGTACAGCGCGATTGCCACCTCCGATGGCAGCGTAAGGAGCTAAGCGATGGTACAGCTGACCACGCCCGTGAAAGACGGTTTCGCCATGCCGGCAGAATGGGCGCCGCATCAGGCGGTTTGGATGATTTGGCCCTACCGCACTGATAACTGGCGCGCCGACGCCGCGCCGGCGCAGCAGGCGTTTGCCGCTGTCGCCAAAGTGATTTCACGCAACACGCCGGTGATCATGGGCGTGCCTGCCGCCGAAATGGACAAAGCGCGCGCCACCATGCCTGCGGAAGTGACGCTGGTGGAGATGGAAAGCGACGATGCATGGATGCGCGATACCGGCCCGACCGTGGTGGTCAATAACGCCGGTGAAAAGCGTGGTATCAGCTGGACATTTAACGCCTGGGGCGGGCTGAATGGCGGTTTATATGCAAGCTGGGATCGCGATCAGTTGGTGGCCGGGCAGGTTGCGGCTTATCACCAGATGCCGTGCTATCACACCGACTTGGTGCTGGAAGGCGGCTCCATTCATGTCGATGGCGAAGGCACATTGTTGACCACCGCGGAATGTTTGCTGAACCCGAACCGCAACCCGCATCTGAGCAAAGCACAGATCGAGCAGCAACTGCGCGATTATTTGGGTGTGACGCAGATTATCTGGTTGCCGGAAGGCGTGTTCAATGACGAAACCGACGGTCATATCGACAATATGTGCTGCTTCGTCCGTCCTGGCGAAGTCGCCCTGCACTGGACTGACGACCAGAACGATCCGCAGTACGCGCGCTCCGTTGCCGCACTTGAGGTGTTGGAAAACACTAAAGATGCGCAAGGGCGCACGCTGAAAGTGTGGAAAGTACCGTCGCCGCTACCGCTGTTTGCCAGCGCTGAAGAGACCCGTGATGTCGAAAAAGGCACGGCGATTGAGCGCCACGAAGGCAACCGCCTGGCGGGTTCTTACGTTAACTATCTGGTCAGTAACCAGCAGATTATTTACCCGCTGCTGGATCCGGCCACCGATGACGCAGCGCAGGCGCTGTTCGAAGAGATGTTCCCGGATTTCGTCATCACCGGCGTTCCGGCGCGTGAGATTTTGCTCGGCGGTGGCAATATCCACTGCATTACGCAGCAAATCCCGCGGTAATCCTTACCCCGGCGGCGTTCGTCGCCGGGTTTTACAACGTGCGTGACATACGAATGTACTGCACTTCTTGTTTATAAAACGGCTCGCCTTTCGCCATAAAGCCAAAGCGCGCGTAAAATGCCGCCGCCGACGTTCTGGCATCCAGTTGCACAAAATCAACGCCCGCCCGGACTAACTTTTCCAGCACGCTCTGCAACAGAAAACCGCCATAACCTTGCTGTTGATGCGTGTGCAAGGTGGCGAATTTACGGATTTGGCACCGCCGTTCATCAAGCATAAAAACCGATAAGCAACTGACAATTTTCCCGTCTTCAGCCACACCAAAATGGTGGGCATCGTCATCACCTTCAACGCACGAAGCATTACGGGGAAGATGCGGCCACAGTACCGTATGGCGGATATCGAGACATTGCTCTAACGTAATAGAGACGAGCTGCAAAGGCTTTTCCTCAGTCATTGCGGGGGGACTGACCGGCTACACCCCATGATTAGGTTCTGCGGGCGATTGTTCACAAATCGTTGCAAAACGAATGCTCCTAATTTCGCCACGGCGTTAAATGAGCTTCAGTACGTTTTATACACTATTAATCAGTAGGTTGTGGGTTTTGGCGTTTATTTCTTACCACGCTAAAATGTGATCAACCGCACACTTCGTCCTTCACGGATCGAAGCGAATGTCTACGCTTAATAGATAGCCGGGCAACACCCGTAATTTTTTACGACGACATCCGGAGGCCATAATCCTTATGTTCAACCAGAAACTACAAAGCGCAGAATCCGTCGAGTTCGTGATTGAGGAAGAGATCGTCTACGAAACCGATCCGTGCGAGTTAAAACTGGATGAAATGATCGAGGCGGAGCCGGAGCCGGAAATGATCGAAGGGTTACCGGCGTCCGACGCGCTAACCCCTGCCGATCGTTACCTTGAACTGTTTGAACACGTGCAGTCGTCGCGTATTTTTGCCGACAGCAAAACCTTTCCCGACTGCGCGCCGAAAATGGATCCGCTCGATATTCTGATTCGCTATCGCAAAATCAAACGCAAACCGGAGTTCGATCTGCGCCAATTCGTGAAAGCGCATTTCTGGATGCCGGAGGACTATTCCAAAGCGTATGTCTCCAACCCGGAGAATTCGTTAAAAGAGCATATCGACCAGTTGTGGCCGATCCTCACCCGCGAGCCGCAGGATCACATTCCGTGGTCTTCTCTGCTGGCGTTGCCGCAGGCTTACATTGTGCCCGGTGGGCGATTCCGCGAGACCTACTACTGGGATTCCTACTTCACCATGCTTGGGCTGGCAGAGAGTGGTCGCGACGATTTGCTGCGCTGTATGGCGGATAACTTCGCGTGGATGATTGAGCGTTACGGTCATATTCCGAACGGCAACCGCACGTATTATCTGAGCCGCTCGCAGCCGCCAGTTTTCGCGCTGATGGTTGAGCTATTTGAAGAGGACGGCGTACGAGGTGCGCGGCGCTATCTTGATCACCTGTTAATGGAGTACGCGTTCTGGATGGATGGCGCCGAATCGCTGGCGCTGAACCAGGCGTACCGCCACGCGGTGCGTATGCCGGACGGTTCGCTGCTCAACCGTTACTGGGACGATCGCGACACGCCGCGCGACGAATCCTGGCTTGAGGACGTTGAAACCGCGCGTCATTCCGGGCGACCGGCAAGTGAGGTCTATCGCGATTTGCGCGCGGGCGCGGCTTCCGGCTGGGACTACTCCTCGCGCTGGCTGCGCGATGCGCAACGGCTGGCGAGTATTCGCACCACGCAGTTTATCCCGATTGATTTGAACGCGTTTCTGTTCAAACTGGAAAGCGCGATTGCCAATATTTCCGGGCTGAAAGGCGACAGAGAACGTGAAGCACTGTTCCGCCAGAAAGCGAGCGATCGCCGCGCGGCGGTGAACCGCTATCTGTGGGATGACGAGAATGGCTGCTATCGCGACTACGACTGGCGTCGCGAGCAGATGGCGCTGTTTTCCGCGGCCAGTATTGTCCCGCTGTATGTGGGTATGGCGACTCATGAGCAGGCAGAGCGGCTGGCGGACGCCGTAAAAGCGCGCCTGCTCACGCCTGGCGGTATTCTGGCGACCGAGTACGAAACCAGTGAACAGTGGGATAAACCCAACGGCTGGGCACCGCTGCAATGGATGGCGATTCAGGGCTTCAAAATGTACGGTAATGACTCGCTGGGCAATGAGATCGCCCATAGCTGGTTGCAGACGGTAAATCACTACTATCAGCAGCATCACAAGCTGATTGAGAAGTACCATATCGCCAGCAGTACGCCGCGTGAAGGTGGCGGGGGTGAATACCCGCTGCAGGATGGTTTTGGCTGGACAAACGGCGTGGTGCGCCGCCTTATCGGTTTGTACGGCGAACCATAAGCTGCCGCTTCAGCGGCGCGCTATCACTTGATTGGCTATGCTGGCACATCCTGGTCGCTTACGCTTGTAAGCGCCAGGATGTGCCAGTTTGCTGTTCGTAACGCGAAAGCATGTGCCTGAGAAAATTAATCAATCACGTCATAAATCGAGGTTTGAATATCCGACCACTTGCGATTTTCATCCGACGGATCGGCCTCGAAACGCAACTGCGCTTGCTCCATCTCATACCGCTGGCGCTCTACCACCGGCTTGACGGTACAAAACGCGCGTAAATAGTCGCGCGTAATCGAGGTCAGCTTTTTGTTATTGGCCGCCATTTCGTGCGTCAGCGTGGTGATAAAACGCCGGCAAGGGCGGTTCTCATCCATTTGCAGGCGATATCGCAGCAGCAGATCCAGCACATCATTGTAATCCGCTATCACCGCGTTTTCCGTCCAGGAGAGTTTCCAGTTCATCCCGGTGCGTAAAAACAGCGACACCACACGCGTATCGTTGCGATCAATCGCCGCGCGGAAGTTATTTTCGTCGCGCGGCAGCCCCAGGCGGCTGAGTTCCTCTTTCGGTGAGGGGCGTTCGCGATCCTCGGCAATCGGCACGGTAACCCGGGCCTGACGTGCTACCGGTCCAGACATCCCGCTGGTAAACATCCAGAAGGCGCCAATCGCCATCAGCAACACCATCACACCGACCGCGCTCCACAGCACGCCAGAGAGCATCTGGTCGCGCTCTTCGCGGCTGCGCACCGACCGTTTTGCAGGTTTATCAATACTGTCACGCATCGGCATCGCATCACCTCCGGCAGCGCGGTCTTTTTTCCGCGTCTGCTCCCAGTAAGCGTCTAAATCCCCGCCGGCCTCACGCAGTATTTCAGCGGGATTGGTTTGCGTGCGCCCTTCATCGAACGCGCGCTGAACCGGTCCGGTAATTTGCGGATAATAGCTGTTCAATAAGAGCAACTGATTAGAGGTGAGCGGCTGTCCTGACACCACGCTTGCACGCATCTGGCGAATGTCATCCAGAAAGGTTTGCAACGTTTTGCGCGGTTCCAGTAGCAGGTTCAGTTCCGAGGCGTCATTAAACAGCCGGGCATAACGCTGGCTAAACTCTTTTTTATCTATCAGCAACAGCGCCAGCTCGCTAAACCGCATGCCGCTCAGTACATCATTGTGATCGCCAAGCCGTAGCCAGCGCCGCACACGATCGGCACCAAACTGTGTTTTCAGGTGATTACGCAGCTTTTCGCTATCCGGCCACACCTGCATCACCAGCGATTTAATCATCGTTTCCATGGCGCGTAGCTGCTGTAGCCCTTGCCGCTGCTGCGCATCATCCGACGGCAAGGCGGTGTTGTAGCTCAGCAACTTCTGCTTATTACGCAGGTTTTCCAGCGCGCTGATAAATCGCAGCGCCGCAATAAGCTGATTTTCTGTCACATTCTGCCCGTTCTCATAACGCGGAACGAGCTGCTGCAAGTGACGAAGCTGTAAAGTGAACTGTGTTAATTCCGCATCGTTGAGTTTTAGTCGTTTAGCCACCGCGCCCCAGCCACCCAAACTCAGGCGCGCAACATCCAGTTGTTCCAAAAACCAGCGAGGATCTTTACCTTCATCAAAATGCACATTCAGCAGCAATAAGATTTCAACAGACGCCTCGCGAATAATAGCAATGCATTTTTCAAACTGTTCACCCGTATTCAATGGGGCAGAAAGAGTCATTATTTTCCTTTAAGTACAACTGAAGAAACAATTAACTGGCCAACCTGAGCGCTTAATTTTTTCTTTATTTATGAGTAAGTAAAAGATAGCTCAGTTGACGATTATTATCAGTGATAGTGGTTTCAAGCCGAAAAAAAAACAGCAGGAGATATTCACTGTGTTAATACTTTTTACCCCAAGACTAACCTGCTCGCCAATAACAGAAGAGACATGGCCATTCTTTCTTTCACTGCAACAAGATCCGCAGGTAATGCGCTACGTTGCCGATGCCCGCAGTGAACATGAGATCCGTGAAGCATTCGACGCCCGGCTGGCCCCCTGGTCCCCCGGCAGCCGACACTGGCTCTGCCTGCTGGTACGCGACACGGCGACAAACGAACCGCTGGGCGTAACCGGTTATATTCACCGCGAGGATGATTGCGCCGAAGTCGGCTTCCTGTTCGCGACTGCCGCGCAGGGCAAAGGCTATGGCCAGGAGTCGCTAAAAGCGCTGTGTGATTACGCCTTCAGCGAAGGCGGCATTCGTAAACTCACCGCTACCGTAACGGCGGGAAATCACGCGTCCCGACACTTGCTGGAAAAAACCGGCTTTATCCTCGAAGGCGAACTGCGCGAGTCCTACTGGCTGGCAGGACGCTGGCATAACGACTGGCTGTTTGGCTTACTGCGCCACGAATATGACGAAAAACGATAATTCGTCAGCATAGTTCGCTATGCTCTGCCAGGCTTAAGGACGTGTTCCGGCAATATTCAGGAGAGGTTATGAAGAAAATTGTGCTTGCCGCCGGTCTGGTGGCGCTGTTCTCCATGACGGCATTCGCAGAAGATGCACCCGGTCTGAAAGCGGACAAAGCGCCGCCACCGCCGCATAAAATGGATGACGGCTATCGCGGCATGGAAGATGCGCGCACCATGACCATCAAACAGGCAAAAGCCCTGCATGATGGCGCGTCCGTCTCGCTGCGCGGTAACCTGGTTGAGAAGGAGAGCGGTGATCTTTACCTGTTCCGCGATAAAACCGATCAGGTTCAGGTCTATATTCCAGCGGCGATATTTGATGGTAAATCCGTGTCGCCGGATGAACTGGTCGGCATCAGCGGTTCGCTGGATAAAAAACAGCAACCGGTGCGTATCCGGGTAACGCATTTTCAGAAACAGTAACACTGCACGCCCGGCAGCGAACCCTGCCGGGCGTGACGGTCTTACAGGAACATCCCACCCGACACTTCCACGCGTTGCGCATTCATCCATGCCAGCTCGTCGCTCAGCAGTGCGGCAATCGCATCGCCAATATCATCCGGCAGGCCGACACGACCCAACGCGGTTTGCGCAGCAATGTGTTGATTAACCTGCTCATTATCACGCACTACCCCGCCGCCAAAATCGGTTTCAATCGCGCCCGGTGCAATGATATTCACCGAAATGCCCCGCGCGCCAAGCTCTTTCGCCTGGTAACGGGTCAGCACTTCCATTGCCCCTTTCATTGACGCATACGCCGCATAGCCCGGCTGGCAAAAACGCGCCAGGCCACTGGAAACATTAAGAATGCGCCCGCCATTTTTCAGCAGCGGCAGCAGGCTTTGCGTCAGGAAGAACGGGCCTTTGAAATGGATATTCACCAGTTGATCAAATTGCTCAACGCTGGTTTCGGCGAAAGTTGCACTGATACCGATGCCAGCATTGTTCAATAAACAATCAAACGTCTCGCGCTGCCATACCGATTTCAATTGTTCCTGCACATTGCGCGCAAAAGCATCAAATCCGGCGATATCACCGACGTTAAGCTGCAATGCCACCGCTTTTACGCCTTTTTGCTCAATTTCACGCACCACATTCTGCGCTTCTTCGGCGTTACTGTTGTAGGTCAGGATAATGCCCGTTCCCTTCGCCGCCAGCTTCAGCGCCGCGTTCTTACCCAAACCGCGGCTGCCACCCGTCACTAAAGCAATATGTTCTGTCATAAAAAACCTCGTTTTCGCTGATGTGAGACTGTGGAAAAAGCTTATTAGCTGACGAATAAACAATAAAGGTGCTAAATTACGCTTCACTGTTTCATTACAAGCAACAATAGAGCGTGATGATGGATAAAATTTACGCAATGCAACTGTTTATCCGCGTGGCGGAACTGGAGAGTTTTTCCCGCGCGGCGGACTCGATGGGGCTTCCTAAGGGTAGCGTATCGCGCCAGATCCAGGCGCTGGAGACGCACCTCGGCACCCAGTTGTTGCACCGCACCACACGCCGCGTCCAGCTCACGCAGGACGGCATGGTTTACTACGAGCGGGCGAAAGATCTGCTGGCGAATATGGATGAGCTCGACGGTATGTTCCTGCATGATCCATCAAGCATCAGCGGGCGTTTGCGCGTCGATATGCCGGTCGGGGTGGCGAAAAATCTGCTGATCCCGCGCCTGCCCGCTTTCCTGCAACAATATCCCGGCATTGAATTGGAGCTCAGCAGCAGCGACAGGCTGGTGGATATTATTCGCGAAGGGTTCGACTGCGTCGTGCGCGTTGGCACGCTCAAAGATTCCGGTCTGATCGCCCGCCAGCTCGGGCGGCTGTCGGTCATTAACTGCGCCAGCCCCGATTATCTGGCGCGTTTTGGCTACCCGGAAACGCTCGACGATTTATCCTCCCACGCGCTGGTGCATTACGCCGTTAACCTTGGTACGCGCCCGCCAGGCTTTGAGGTCTGGCAGGATAAGCAGACACACTGGGTGAAAACCGGCGGTATCCTGACGGTGAACAGCACCGAAACATACCAGGCTGCCTGTCTGGCCGGATTAGGGATTATTCAGGTGCCGCGCGTTGGCGTACGCGAAGCGCTGCGGGCGGGGAAGCTGGTGGAGATCCTGCCGCAATACCGCGCTGAACCGATGCCGGTTTCGCTGATTTACCCGCACCGCCGTAATTTATCGCGCCGCGTGCATCTGTTTATGGAGTGGCTGGCGACCGTACTGAAGGATTACGTCGACCACTAGCAGCTATAATTTCAGTTACCACACATTCAGGAGAAGGAAAACAGACCTGATGACGCCGGAAAATCATGAAAAACGCCCGACGCAAGACCTCGACTACGAACCCGTCAGGAAGATGGCTGAGCAGCCCACCGAAAAGAAACACTCTGCCCCTTCAGCCGCCAGTACCACGCTGGCATCACTCACCGACATGGTGCAAAAAATCCAGCGCTGGCCAGTAGTTGCGCACCTGATCCGCGCGACGGAACGTTTTAACGACCGCATGGGCAACCAGTTTGGCGCGGCCATTACCTACTTCTCGTTTCTGTCGATGATCCCCATCATGATGGTGTCGTTTGCCGCCGCCGGTTTTGTGCTCGCCTCGCACCCAACGCTATTGCAGGACATTTTCAATAAGATCCTGATGAGCGTGAGCGACCCGACGATGGCGTCAACACTGCAAAACACCCTCAATATTGCCGTGCAGCAGCGCACGACGGTAGGAATTGTCGGGCTGGCTATCGCCCTCTATTCCGGCGTGAACTGGACCGGCAACCTGCGTGAGGCGATCCGCGCCCAGTCGCGTGATGTCTGGGAGCGTAACGCGCAGGATGAAGAAAAAATCTGGGTAAAGTATTTCCGCGACTTCATTTCGCTGATTGGCTTGTTAGTCGCGCTGATCGTGACGCTTTCCATAACGTCGGTGGCGGGCTCCGCGCAGCAGTTGATCATCAACGCGCTGCACCTGGATTACATTGAATGGCTGAAACCGGCCTGGCGACTGATTGGCCTGGCTATTTCGATTTTCGCGAACTATTTGCTCTTCTTCTGGATCTTCTGGCGTTTGCCGCGCCACCGTCCGCGTAAAAAGGCGCTGATCCGCGGCACATTTCTCGCGGCAATTGGGTTTGAAGTGATCAAAATCATTATGACCTGGACGCTGCCATCGCTGGTGAAATCGCCCTCCGGCGCGGCGTTTGGCTCGGTGCTCGGGCTGATGGCATTCTTCTACTTCTTTGCTCGCCTGACGCTGTTTTGCGCCGCGTGGATCGCCACCGCGCAGTACAAAGGTGACCCGCGCATGCCGGACAAAACCCACCACTAACACCGCTATCGGGCTGAAGGAAATGGAATATTTCAGCCCGCCTGGCGATTTCAGCATGAAAATCCAGTCCGTAACTTTTATTTAACCAAAAACCAGTTTTATTCTCTGATTATTAAAATCTGTGAAGCATTTCATAGAAGGTAAATCGTGAGTCTGAAAATTATTCGCTTTTTGCCGGTTTTTTGCGCGAAAGCCCGGTTTGTTACAGATTGAAATGTCGCTTTTGCTGTGGCTAATATGGTCGTTCGTTCGCGCAAAAATAAGAAAATTCTATGCAAGCTACAGCCACAACTTTCGACAACGAGCAGGAAAATCCGCCGGTAAATTCACGTAATAAAGTCGTCGTTGCGTCTCTGATTGGCACCGCCATCGAGTTCTTCGATTTCTATATTTACGCCACCGCTGCGGTGATTGTATTCCCGCATATCTTCTTCCCGCAGGGCGACCCGACGGCCGCCACGCTACAGTCGCTGGCGACCTTCGCCATTGCTTTTATTGCGCGCCCGATTGGTTCCGCTGTGTTTGGACACTTTGGCGACCGCGTTGGCCGTAAAGTGACGCTGGTGGCCTCGCTGCTGACGATGGGGATCTCTACCGTGCTGATCGGTCTGCTGCCGGGGTACGAAACCATTGGCGTGATGGCACCGTTGCTGCTGGCACTGGCGCGTTTCGGCCAGGGTCTGGGTCTGGGCGGTGAATGGGGCGGGGCGGCGCTGCTGGCCACGGAAAACGCCCCGCCGCGCAAACGCGCGCTGTACGGCTCTTTCCCGCAACTGGGCGCGCCGATTGGCTTCTTCTTTGCGAACGGCACCTTCCTGCTGCTCTCCTGGTTACTGACCGATGAGCAGTTTATGGCGTGGGGCTGGCGCGTGCCGTTTATTTTCTCCGCCGTGCTGGTGCTGATTGGCCTGTACGTTCGCGTTTCGCTGCATGAAACACCGGTATTTGCCAAAGTCGCCGCCGCGAAGAAGCAGGTGAAAGTGCCGCTGGGCACGCTGCTGACCAAACATGTGCGCGTTACCGTGCTGGGCACCTTTATCATGCTGGCGACCTACACGCTGTTCTACATCATGACGGTCTATTCCATGACCTTCAGCACCTCGCCGCAGGGCCTGGGCCTGCCGCGTAACGAAGTGCTGTGGATGCTGATGATGGCGGTGATTGGCTTCGGTGTGATGGTGCCGGTGGCGGGTCTGCTGGCGGACGCGTTTGGTCGCCGCAAAAGCATGGTGATCATCACCACGCTTATCATCCTGTTCGCGCTGTTTGTCTTCCCGCCGCTGCTCGGTTCTGGTAGCCCGGTGCTGGTAATAGCCTACCTGCTGATCGGCCTGAGCCTGATGGGGCTGACCTTCGGTCCGATGGGCGCGCTGCTGCCGGAGTTGTTCCCGACGGAAGTGCGTTATACCGGCGCGTCGTTCTCCTACAACGTGTCGTCGATCCTCGGCGCATCGGTGGCACCTTATATCGCCACCTGGCTGCAGGCCAATTATGGTCTGATGTATGTCGGGTTCTACCTGGCCGCGATGGCCACATTAACGCTTATCGCGCTGCTGCTGACCCACGAAACCAAACACCAGTCGCTGTAACCTTTTTGCCCTCTCTTCGCTGAAGAGAGGGCCACTTCCCGTTGCGCTTCCTAGTGTTTCATCTGTGACAAAATCGCCCGGCACTGATTCTGCTCACCTTCCGATGGCGAGATCAACGCCAGCAATGCCGCCGCCGGGGTGACCAGGGTTGCCAGCGCTGCCGCCACCGCACCGCGCGCAATCAACGGCCCGGGTTTCACCCCCGCCTGCGGGTTTTTAAAACTGCCACGCACGTACAGCGGTGAACGCAGCGTGACAATACGCACGCCTTTGCTTTCAGGATCAATGGTTAAGTCGAGTTGTTCCGACGCCATGCTGGCGGTGCCGGTAATGTTAATCAGCGCGTTTTCCGTATCAAAGGCGAAGATTTGCGGACGCGCGACACCGTTGACTAAATCAAGGTTCGCAGCGGCACAATTTACCCGCACTTCGTCATCGCCAAACAACTGACCGACAATATAGTTGCCGACGTTAAGACCAAGAATTTCCATCAGGTTACGGCTGACTACCCCGTCGTTCATCAACAGTTTCAGGTTGCCATTGCTGGTGCCCAGCAGCGCCGCCACGGAGTTGCCCACGCCGCGAAGCTCCGCGTCACCGTTCATCTCACCAAGGGTTTTCTGCATCAGCTCGACATCAGGCATCAACTCTTTGAGCTTCAGCCGCCGCGCCTGGATCTCCGCCCGACCTTGCATCGGTTTTTTATCCCCTTCGAGATGGATATTCGATGAGATGGTGCCGCCCGCAAGACCAAATTTCAGCGGTTGCAGGCGCAGGTCGGCATCTTTCAGCAGAATGTGGGTCGACAAGTCGCTGATGGGTAGCGTTGAGCCGTGCTCAATCCGGCGACCTTTAAAGCGCACATCGGCATCCATTACGTCCCATTTATCGGTTTCAAAACGGTCATACGGCAGCACTTTGCCCGCTGGTTGCCCCGCTTTCTCGCCCTTTTGCTGTTCGGTGCGTTTCGACTGCTCAGCGCCTTTGCCGGAATCGACACCAATCAGCGGCCCTAAATCCGCCAGCCGTAACTGGCGCGATTCAACGTCGCCTTCCAGCTTTGGACGCGGTTTAGCGGTGGTGTAGCGCAGCGTGCCATGAATATCGCTTTCGCCGATATGACCATTAAAGTCGCGATAGTCATACACCGACCCTTTTTCGTTGTTGAGCTTCGCGATGAGATGACCATCGGTTTCAAAGGGCGGCGTGTCCGGCAGCAGCACGCCGGTTAAGTCATACAGTTCGCCAAGGGAGTTGCCGCCGAACTTGAGCTGTAAGTCAGCACCGCCCAGGTTCATCGGGTCATTGATGGTGCCGACAAACGCCACGCGCGTGTTACCGGAGCGGAAATCCGCCTGCACCGGGAAAGGTGTGCCTTCGCCGCGCAGCGCCAGCATGCCGCCAATTTTGCCGCTGCCGGACACCGGCTGGCCGTTGTAACGCCCTTTCGCCGTCAGACCAAAGATGTAATCCCCGGCGTTGACTTTGCTGTCGCTTTTGCCGGTCACTTCGCTAAACGGCAGCGGCTTGCCTAAGGGATTTACCAGAATCTCGATATCAGCGCGGTTGAGCACATCATCAATGGCGATACGCCCGCGATCAAAAAGAATGTTATCCAGCCGGAATGACCAACTCGAAGGCTGCGCGTTTGCGTCTTTGTTGGCGTCGCTGGCCAGCGTGAAGGTCCAGTTATTGAGCTTTTCCGAGCGACGAATCAGCCTGGCATCGGGCTGTTGCAGTTTGATCCACGGCAGGTAAACGGTTTTGGTGAACAGCGCCAGCGGCGCGAGGGTGGCTTCAACGCGGGGTAAATGCACCATTGTCACTTCGTCGATACCCGGCGGGTTGCCCAGCATAATATCGTCGGCGTGAACATGCGGCCATGGAACCCAGCTGCGCCAGCCGGTTTCCTCTTTTTGTCGTTCCCACACCACGCCCAAATCGCCGCGAATGGCGAACGGACGGTTAAGCTCCGTGGAGACTTTTTCGTTAATAGTGGGTTTGAGGCGGTTCCAGTCGAATGTGGCGATGATGATAATGGCGACCACAATCAGCAACAGCAACGTCGCGAAGACGGCGATAATCGCTTTACTCGTTTTTGTCATCGTTCTGCCTTTCCTTTAAAGCCTTACCTGTCATAAAGATAGTAGAGGCTCGCGGAAAGGGCTGCGGTTACAGTTCGAGTATCACGTGTTCAAGTTTGGCTAAAGGAACCGGACGGGAGAGAAAATAGCCCTGCGCCGCATAAGCAGGCGAATCCTGAACATCGCGCCACTCCTCCAGCGTTTCCACGCCTTCGACAATCACGCCCTGGCAATAGCGGTTCATCAACTGCAACAGCATAGTGAACAGATTTTGCCCTTCCGGCGTTTTACGCAGCATGATGAACAAATCGCGTGCCACTTTGATGTAGTCGTAACGCACTTCGCTTAACGCAGAGAAATTCGCCATGCCGGTGCCGAAGTCGTCCAGCCACAGCGGGCCGATTTCGCTGATCGAGGCGAACGTCGAATCCTGCGGGAGACGGATATGCTCCACCAGTTCAAAGCGGATCCACGGCAGCGAATTAACCAGCGCCATCAGATCGGTATCCTGGCGCATCGCCAGCAGGGTTGGGCCGTCAACATTCACCGAGGCCAGCACATCATTGCTGAGGAAAAACGCTTTTTGTTCCGCCAGCAGCGCCACTTGCTCATGCACCACATCAACACGCTGGCGCACCGCCACTTCGGAAAAGTAGCGATCCGGCGCAATGCGCGTTTCCGGCTGCGACGGATGGGTAACAATGGTCAATACTTCAACAGCCATCAGACGACCATCGGTTTTATAGATGGGCTGATAAGTATAAGCACGTTCGCATTGCAGCCAATAACGACGCTCCTGCAAGCTTTCAATGCTTGCTTCCGGAATGTTTAGCTGCTGGATGACCTGCTTTAACTTCATTTCTGCTGTCCTGTCGAAGGCGATGACCGGGAGGAATTCGTCAATGAGTTATCGGCGGGCGTGTCGATAACTTTACGCTCCGTCTGCGGGCAAATTTAAAAACCGCCGACGGGAAATCTGCCAGGAACAGGTTTTAGCTCAAAAAAATACTGGAACGTTGTTTTAATATAGTTGACCACGAATCACCCACAACGCACACTACCGTTAATTTATCTGATCCAGGTTGATGACTATGTCCAGGAAAATTGCCGTCATTGGCGAATGTATGATTGAACTGTCACAAAAAGGCACGGAAGTGAACCGTGGCTTTGGTGGCGATACGCTTAACACGTCCGTTTATATCGCCCGCCAGGTCAATCCTGCGGCGCTTTCCGTGCACTATGTTACCGCGCTTGGCACCGACAATTTCAGCCAGCAGATGCTGGATGCCTGGCAAAGCGAGGATGTCGATACCAGCCTGACACAACGTTTGGAAAACCGTCTGCCTGGTCTCTATTACATCGAAACCGACAGCACCGGCGAGCGTACTTTCTACTACTGGCGTAACGAAGCAGCCGCCAAATTCTGGCTGGAGAGTGAGCAGTCTGCGGCTATCTGCGAACAGCTTGCGACCTTCGATTACCTCTACCTGAGCGGCATCAGCCTTGCCATTCTTAGCCCGACAAGTCGTAACAAACTGTTGTCGCTGTTGCAGGCATGCCGTGCGAATGGCGGCAAAGTAATTTTTGATAACAACTACCGTCCGCGCCTGTGGGCCAGCAAAGAAGAGACGCGTCAGGTTTATCAGCAAATGCTGGCTTGCACGGATATCGCGTTCCTGACACTGGATGACGAAGATCTGCTGTGGGGCGAGAAACCGGTAGAAGAAGTTATCGAACGTACGCAGCGCGCGGGCGTAAAAGAAGTGGTTATCAAGCGCGGCGCAGACTCCTGCCTGGTGGCGATTGCCGGTGAAGCGCTGGTGGAAGTTCCGGCGGTGAAACTGCCAAAAGAGAAAGTGATTGATACCACAGCGGCCGGGGATTCCTTCAGCGCGGGTTACCTGTCGGTACGTCTGACCGGTGGCGATGCAACAGAAGCGGCAAAACGCGGACATTTAACCGCCAGTACGGTCATTCAGTATCGCGGCGCGATTATTCCGCGCGATGCCATGCCGCAATAACGATGTTCACCCCTCTCCTTTACCGGAGAGGGGTGGCTAAGCTACTGCTGCGGGGGAATGTCCGAGACGTCAGAATGGCTTTCGTCACCACTGGCAGCAGGCGCTGCGGCGTTATCCGCTGGCGGTGCCATCACTTCATCCCACGTTGCCTGCAAATCCTTCATGTTGAACTCCGGCTCGCCTTTTGGCTGCAGCAACACCAACGCCATATCCTGTGAAAGCTGCTGATGCAGATCCTGGTTCAGCATCTGCGGCGTCAGGTTGTTCAGGAAGCTCTGGCGCAGCTTTTGATACTGCTCCGGCGCAATATCCACCACCTGGTTTTGCAAAGAACGCATCCGCTGGCTGATCAGAATATCGGTACTGGCGCGCGCATAGGTGGCGAACAGCTTTTGCAGCTCAAGGTTTTTCTGCGCGATAAGCGCTTTAAATTCCTCTTCCGGCAGCCCTTTCTCGCGCACTTTCGCCAGCTCACGCGCAATCACGCCGACATTGGTATTGAGCTTGTCATTAGGTGAATCAACGTTAATGGCGCATTGCGCCCGCTGGAATAGCACCCGGCAGTCAAAACCGAGACCAATCTCTTTGGCGTTGTTTTTGCTCAGGTTCTGCTGGATATGCCAGAACAGGGCTTCACGCGCTAAATCCGCACGCCAGTAACGCTCAAGCGCGGCGGACTCGCGAATCGGTTGCCAGGCGGAGTCCCACATGATCGACAAACGATCCTGGGTGACACCCTCGCTCATCAGGCTAACCGACTGGCGCGGCAGCGGCGACAGCGTCGCAACCGGCGCAGGCGTCTGGCGTTTCCCTTTCAGCTCGCCGAAGGTTTTACCAATCTGCTCGGCGATAGCGCGGCTATCCACATTCCCGACCACAATCAACGTCATCGCGTCCGGCGTGTACCATTTTTCGTAGAAACCTTTCAGTTGCGCCGCATCGACCGGCTCTTTCAGCGTTCCGGCGGGATCGTGCCCCAGCAGCGGCGAACCTTTCAGGCGGTAGCGCCACCAGCTGTCTTTGGTGTCGGGCGGCCAGGTAGCAACCATATCGTTGCTGGCAAGAGCGTGATTCACCGTTTCCGGCGTGATGGTGAGATTCCCGGCGGCATCCGCCAGGTAAACCATCGCCTCTTTCAGCAAGTCGCTGCGGTTGTTCGGTATGCTGAGGTTATATTGCGTGTATTCGTAGGAGACCAGCGCCGGCGGCAGCGGGCGCTTCGGGTCAATACCTTGTTGCCACAGCGAGCGCACCTGGGAAGGTTCGAGCCGACCACTATGGGTCAACGCAACGCGGGGAATAAAGTGGCTGAAACCGCTCTGTTGGCTGCCTTCGGTGAGCGAACCGGTATCAATAGACAGGCGAATCTCAATGCGATCGCTGGGGCGCTGGGGTGTGGCCAGAACTTGCCACTGAAAACCATTTGCCAGCGTCCCTTGTTGCCAGGCCGGGTCAGGCTGGAGCGCATCTGCCTGCACATAACCGACAGCTGCCAGCATCAGCAAACCGCCCGTTAACAGTCGAATTTTTGTGCCCTGCATGTGAACCCCTAATCAACATTCCTGGTTAAAAAGTATGCCCGCGCAAAGGGGCTAAAAGCGTGTTAAAACACTTCGCTTTTAGACCGCGGGAAATGCAAAACGTCACATCGCGATGTGAATTATCACGAAATTTCATCGTAAATTGTGACGGATCCAGGAGGTAATTATGCGCAGGTACCCGCAGCCCGACAAGGGACTGCGGTCATAAGTCACGAAATTATGAAGAAATTCCGGGGGTTTTCGCCGCGCTGGAACGGTTATCCAGCGTGTCGACCAGCTGTTTTTGATCCAGCTCTTTTACCCACTTCGCCACCACGATAGTCGCGACGCCGTTGCCCACCAGGTTGGTCAGCGCGCGCGCTTCGGACATAAAGCGGTCAATGCCCAGAATCAGCGCCAGCCCTGCCACCGGCAAATGCCCGACGGCGGAAAGCGTGGCTGCCAGCACAATAAACCCGCTGCCCGTCACCCCGGCGGCGCCTTTTGATGACAGCAGCAGCACGACCAGCAACGTGATCTGATGGAAAATATCCATATGGCTGTTGGTTGCCTGGGCGATAAACACCGCCGCCATCGTCAGGTAAATGGAGGTGCCATCCAGGTTGAAGGAGTAACCGGTTGGAATAACCAACCCGACTACCGATTTACGGCAGCCCAGGCGCTCCATCTTCTCCAGCATGCGCGGCAGCGCGGATTCAGATGAAGAGGTACCCAGCACGATCAGCAGCTCTTCGCGGATATAGCGGATAAATTTGAAGATGCTGAAGCCTGTCGCACGGGCAATCGTACCCAGCACCACCACCACAAACAGAATACAGGTGGCATAGAAGCAGATAATCAACTGGCCGAGTTGCACCAGCGTACCGACACCATATTTGCCGATGGTAAACGCCATTGCCCCGAATGCGCCAATCGGCGCAAGGCGCATGATCATGTTGATGATGCCGAAGATCACCTGCGAGAAACTTTCGATAACGTTAAAAATCAGCTGGCCTTTATGGCCTAAGCGATGCAGCGCGAAGCCAAACAGCACCGCGAACAGCAGCACTTGCAGAATATTGCCGCTGGCGAAAGCGCCAATCACGCTCGCCGGTATGACATCAAGCAGGAAGGCGACAATCCCCTGCTGTTGCGCCTGCTCGGCATACACCGCCACGGCTTTGGCATCGAGTGTTGCAGGGTCGACGTTCATTCCGGCGCCCGGTTGCACCACGTTAACGATCACCAGCCCGATAATAAGCGCCAGCGTACTGACAATTTCGAAGTAAAGCAGTGCAACCGCACCGGTACGACCTACCGCCTTCATGCTTTCCATGCCGGCGATACCAGTAACAACAGTACAGAAAATCACCGGGGCAATGATCATCTTGATGAGCTTCACGAAGCCATCACCAAGCGGTTTCATCTGCGCCCCGAGTTCAGGGTAGTAATGACCAAGCAGAATACCGATGGCAATCGCGGTCAGAACCTGAAAGTAGAGACTTTTAAACAGGGAGGTTTTCATAAGGTGTCCTTGATATTAAACCTCAGGCTTTGTAGGGTTTTCAGTTAGCCTGCGGTTTAAAAATAACACCCGTCAAACATGACAGAAATAAACTTACATCAAATCTGAAACAACAATGTTAAAAACTTTGAACTGACTCGCACAAGCCCGTAACAAATTACGTGTTTTCAGGCTTATCCGATCCAGCAAAGAACTGCTGTTCAAACGCCTCGGCAGACGCCGCGCGGCCAAATAAAAAGCCCTGCGCCACATCCACACCCGCGTCAGCCAGCCATGCCCGTTGCGCTTCATTCTCCACCCCCTCAGCGACGATGCGCAGATCCAGACTACGCGCCAGGTGGATAATGGCGGCCACCATGCTGTTTTCATCCGGCAAACCTTCAACAAACATTTTGTCGATTTTCAGCACATCCACCGGCAGCGACTTCATATGATGCAACTGGCGCAGCCCGGCATAACCCATGCCGAAATCATCCAGCGCAATGCGCACCCCGGCCTCACGCAGCGGGCGCAAAATCGCCACTGCGGCCTGGGGATCATCAATGTGGCGACTTTCGGTCACTTCGAGGATCAACGTCTGCGGCGCAATACGGTAACGCTGCAATAAATCCAGCATATCGGCCAGCATGGTGGGATGCGTCAACTGACAGGCCGAGAGATTCACCGAGAGCGGCAGCATAATGCCCCGCGATTGCCAACCCGCCAGCAGACGGCAGGACTCTTCCAGTACCCAATAGCCGACGTTGACCATCAATCCGCAGGACTCAATACGTTCGATAAGCCCTTCCGGTAATGCCCAGCTGCCATCTGGTTGGCGCAAACGCAGCAACGCTTCCGCGCTCACCAGTTCACCGCTCGCTGCATCCACCTGCGGCTGCAACCAAATCGCGAAACGTCCCTCATCGAGTGCGGTAAGAATGTCGCTCTCCTGCGCCAGCCATTGCTGTGCCCGTTCCATCTGCTCTGGCTCGAAGAACTGGATCTGGTTTTTCCCTTTGCGCTGCGCGCTGACGACAGCGGAAGCGGCCCGGTGGTAAAGCTGCCCGGCAGAAAGGTTGCCGTAAAACATCGCCACACCAATATTGGCATTGGGACGCAGTTGGATGCCGTGCAGCGGCACACGCTCGTTAATTACAGTGAGCACTTGCTTACCTAGCGTCATGGCATGCCACGGCTCACTCACACCGTGAGCGATAATCGCAAAGTCATAAGCGCTCACCTGCGCCAGCACCCTGTTCGGCGTCAGTATCGATTTCAGTTTCTCCACCAGCGTCAGCAGCAACATCTCGCGCTGAGACTCCTGCAGCACACCGGCGGTATCACGCAGTGTTTCGCAGGTGATAACCAGTAGCGCGGTGGGGTTTTGCCGGGTCACCGTTTGCTCCAGCAGCGCCATCAGGAAGGCTTTATTCGGCAATTCAGAAACCGGGAAATGCGTCGCCTGGGTGTTCAGCTCTTCTTGCTGACGCAGCAGCAACTGCTGGTTGCGGTTGTAACTGCGCACCATGATGCCGATTTCATCATCATGATGGAGACGAGGCACCGGCAGTTGATGCCCGGCCAGCTCCGACGCCGGAAGATCGTTAAGCGCCCGTGAAATTTTTCGCAGCGGGTGAACCACCAGCCGGTTGATACACCAGGTGAGCGCCACCGTGAGCATCAACGTCAAAAGTAAGTAAGCCGTCACTAACGTTGATAAGGTGCTGATGACGAACTTGTAAACCCGATATGAATCCGCCTGCAGCACCAGGTAGGCCAGCGGCTGCGGGTTTGCCGGGCGCTCCAGCGAATAGATAGGCAAGGAGATCTGTACAGGCAGTTCAAACATCCGGGTAATCATCACCGGAACCGGACGTTCCGGGATAAAACTCATGCGCAAGGCCTGAAATTGATTCGGCAGCACCACATCCGCGCGGCTGACAACGCCCGCCGGTTTAATCTGTTTGATAATCGCTTCTGCTTCGGGAATATCGGCTTTTAAAATCGCCGCGGAAAGCGGTTCGCGTACGGAGCGGGCAATGCTTTCCAGTTGTGTGGCCGTGTTATAGCGATTCTGCTGTAAGAAATGGAACAGCAAAATGACGCAGAAAATAAAAACAAACACCATAGAGACAACAGCAACCATGGCCATTTGTTTAATGGTTAAAGAACGGCTGACACGCAAAATCACTCTCCAGAGACACAATGAGCGCAGAACAGAAAAAAAGGGTACTTAGCCGCCAGAGTATACTCTATCGCACGTCGCTTGAGATAAACCGCTAAGCAGAATCTCAATCAGGGTAAAACTGCGGGGAAAGAAGGTGATAACGTGTTGAATCTCTGGCGGTTAACAACGGTGCGATTATCGCTTTATACCGTTATTTCCCGCCAGGAATACTCCTTTTTTACCAGTCGGCGTGCGGCACTAGCGGCTGGAGCGGCATATCCATATCGCCCTGCCAGCCCGCACCGGAATAACGCACATAAATCAGCGCGTGGCTTGGGGTGTAATCTTTGGCCTGCTGAATATCGACACCCGCACCGACAAACCAGTGGGACGTCACCCGGCGTTCAATGAGCGCACGCGCGGTATAACCATAGCCATTACTGCTGCCGCCGGATTCGGTCTGCTCGCTTGCCAGGGTGCGGAAATTCGCAGGAATCAAGCTAAGCAGTGGATAGCGCGGCATTGTTTTGGTGCGGGAGTGCGACCACGACACCGTACCGCCAAGTTCCCAGGACCAGTTCTCGGTACGCTCACGCCACAACACCGGAACCGAGAAAGAGAGATATTCCTGCGGGCTGTAGTAACCGCCATGGCCTAAGGTGTAATAGCTCAAATCTTTGTCGTAGTGCCAGATCATATTGTTCAGGCCCACGGTAACGCGTCGGTTGTTCTCATTGATGAGCTTGTAGTAGTAACCGGTCATCCAGCGCACACGCCAGTTGTCGTCAACGTTTTTGCCTTCCAGCGTATCCGCCCCGAGACTCGCCCACACGCCGTTCGCTTCGCCCTTGTCATAACTGAGACTCAGCGTGCCGCCGTTCACCCGTACGCCACCCCAGGTTTTACCGGTGTTGCTGCTCGGATCTTGTTGCCCGCCAAAGGCCAGCAAGGAACTGGAAATGGGGCGGCGATGTAAATCCACGGTATAGCCAAAAGGCCCGAGATCGCTGCTGTAACTGACCCCGCCTACCACATCCACAACGTTAAAGCCCATCGGCGTGGTGCCAATATCCATCGACCAGGTATTGTTTCGCCACCCCACCGCAACGCTGGCACCGCTATCAGACTGGTGGCGATTCCCGCCAACGCAAGGCACATCGACACAGGTACCAAAACGGGGGTTATAAGTACCGTCATCGCGTTTACTGAAAGTTCCTACATCCATATTTATCACGTCAGTCCGGAAAAACATCCGCCCGTCCGACAGCGGTGCATCCACCTGCAACATGGTGTTATGCGCTTTCAAATCCGAATAACCGCCCGTGCCGCTGGAGTCCGAAAACTCATGCTGCAATGTGACATTCAGATCCTGCTGACGATAGAGATCGGCAGCATCGCTGCGCACGCCGCGTTTCAGCCAGTCATCTTTTTCATCATTGCGTGTCAGGCGGGTAAAGGTGTCGTTATCCACCGGGCGCGTCGTCGTGACGCCAGACGCTACCATCGCATCTTTATAACTGTCCAGTGCCTGCTGTGGCTCGCCGGTTTGTACCTCAAAGCGCGCTGCATCGCGCAATACCAGCGCGCTCTCCATTGATGGCGGCTGAGATTTCGCCTGCGGGACAATGGTTGTGAAGATCCGTTTTGCGCTGGCGGTATCGCCCAACTGGGTTTGTACCAGCGCCAGCCGACGCTGGGTGTTGATTGATGGCGGCTGGGCGGGCGTCGCTGCCGGCAGTTTCGCCAGCGCCGCACGCGCGGCCATGCGATTGCCGTCTGCGGCATACAGCTCCGCAAGGCCAAGCAATGCCTCTTCATTGGCGGGTTCTCTTTGCAGAACACGTTGGTAATAACGTTGTGCTTCGCCGTTGTCGCCGCGCTGCTGCGCCCAGTCGGCGAGGGTTAAATCAATGCGTGAAGACGCCGGTTGCTGCGCCAGCAGCGCTACCGCCTGATCTTCATGACCGCCATCGCGCAGACGGTTGGCATTGTCCAGCAACTGGTTGGCTTGCAGCCTGTCGGCCAGCTCCTGAATATTGCTGTTCCACTGGCTTTTCGGCAGCGCATTTAGGTGATTCAGCGCCGCCAGTGGCTGGTTATTGCCGGAAAGGTAGAGGCCATACGCGTAGACCTGTTCCGGGTCGCGCGGTTTGAGCGTGACCAGACGGTTCATCTGCGAATCGGCTTCGCCCCGCTGCCCCGCCTGGCGCAGATCGCTGGCCAGCCGGTAGGTTATCCAAACGCTACCAGGATCGAGCGCCAGCCGCTTACGTTGCAACTCTGCCGCTTGCGCCCATTCACCTCTGTTTTCCAGCACTTCTGCCTGTTGCGCGAGCCGGTCGTTCGTCAACCCGCGTTCAATATCATCAATGCTGCGCCGCTGGCTGGCAGAGAGCGACTGAATAAACTGTTCCGCTTTTTCCGGCGACTGCGCGCGGTAAATATTCGCCAGACCGCGCACCGCGTTGCTGTTGCCGCTATCCATGCGCAGCGCCTGGCGATAGAAACCTTCGGCCGCCGCATTATCTTTGCGCACTGCGGCGGCATCACCAAGACCCAGCACCGCGTAGCTGTCAGTGTTATCCGTGTTGCGCGCCTGCTGGTAATAACGTTCCGCCTGCTGCACGTTGTTGGCTTTCAGCGCCGCATCACCCTGCTGAATCAATAGCCAGTAGCGGTTAGTTTTCAACAAGCTGTCCCACTTGCTGCGATTGCCGCTGGTCGGATCCATGGCGATGGCTTTTTCCAGTTGCGCCACCGCGCGGGCGCGATCGCCGCTTTGTGAATAGGCTTGCCCCAGTGCCCCGACCGCTTCGCTGTCCGCGCGGTTAGCATTGACCGCTTGCTGCAACTCACCCACCGCTTTCGCGCCCTGCCCGGCATCCACCGCCGCAAGCCCTGTCGCTTTCGCGCGAAACGCCGGGTCGGCCAGCTGTTTTTGCTGCGCGGCAAGCAGCGTACGGGCACTGTCTACCGTGTCGCCGGAACTAAACAGCGTCAGAAAACGCTGAAGGGCTTTTACGCTGGCATCGCTGGTCGGCATCGCCTGAATTTGTTGATACCAGATGCTCGCTGCTGCTGCGCGGCCGTTGCTGGTTTTCGCCATCTGTTCCAGCACCGCATACCCTTCCGCGCTGCGCCCGTCGGCAAACAACATTTGCGCCAGCCCGCCCTGCAGCTGATCGTTGCCAGGGTTAGCGGCATTTAACGCCTGCAAACGTTTAACCGCTTCCGCATGACGCGCGGGCACTTTTGCCACCAGCATCCAGTACTCAACCGCCAGATCGCCCTGCGGCGGGTTACCTTTGAATAAGGCGTCGTAGGCCGCAAGCGCTTCCTGCGTATGGCCGGTAGTGGCCTGCAAACGCGCTTGTTGCAGCGCCTGGCGGCCTTCCGGCGTGGAGAGCGCCATGGTGGTCACCGCCGATTTATAAGTGCTGGAATCGGGTGCCAGCTGTTTCATGCGATCAAGCTGCTTTTGCGCGCCCGCGTTATCGCCCTGGCGCAGCAAATAACGTAAGCGCGCGGCGATAACTTCCGGGTCATCCGGCGCGATAAGCTCAAGGCGATAGAGCGACTGGCGCACCAGATCCTCACGCTTGGTGCTTTCGCCAAGGCGGACTTGATCAAGCAGTTGCTGCTGTGCGCCAGCATCGGCCGCATGCGCGGCGGGAGCCAGCGCAAGGGCGAGTGAGAAACAGAGTAAGCTTACTGTGAAGTTGCGCATTCCTGGCCCCAGTCAGGTTGTAACTCACCGCGAGGGGTGAAGCGAAAACGGTGCTGGTCCCACCCCTGGCCAAACAGGGTCAGAACATAGCTATAGTAGGCATCGTCGCCGGGGAAATGATCGGCGACCCATTGCCGTTGTACGGCTTGCGCATCGCGATCCTGTAAAAAGGGCAACAGCGCGGCGGCAAACCCCACCGGGCCATCTCCAAGAGTTTTTCCGCTCGCCACATCCACTTTTTCCGGCACGCGGCCGTTTTTCACGGTCACGCTGGCCATCGGTTTGAATTTTTCCAGCAGGCGCGCTTTCTGCGTGTCCCGGTCGTGCATCATGCCGACCCACAAATAAACGCGGATGGCATCATAACTGCTCACCAGCGTCTTTTCGGACTTAAGCTGCCAGCCGCTCCCTTTCTGAAAACGTACCCAATCGGGTGCAAAGCCTTTCGGCGCGGTTTCCAGCAACAGGCGAAGGTTGGTTTCGCGCAGCGTCGACCACGGTGCGCCAAAGCGGCTGAAATAGCTCGCCAGTTGCGGAGGCAAATAGCTCGGGTTAAAACGCCAGGTGGTCGGTTCGGCAAAGCCGATTTTGCCCGGCAGCAGCATCGAGCCCAGCCCTGGCACCGTCACCACTTCTTCTTTGGCGACGAGGGCTAACAGCGACTTACCCGTCTGGCTGTACTCGTCGTTTTTCCATAAACGCCCCGCTTCCAGTAGCGACCAGGCAATCCACAGATCGGAGTCAGATGCCGAATTGGTGTCGAGCACCGCCCAGCTATCGTCCTCTTTTTTGCCCCACAGCCAGGCGGGAAGATGGGTACTGAGCGAGCCCTGCGCCAGGTTGTTTTGCGTCCATTGCAGCACCCTGGCGAAGGTGTCGCGATCGTTAGCCGCCAGCGCGAAGAACAGCGCATAACTCTGCCCTTCCGAGGTGGTTATCTTGCGTTGATCGCTGGGATCAACCACCCGGCCACCGTCGCTGATATAGGCTTGTTTGAAGTGATCCCAGGCAGGCCAGGTGCAGGCGGCGCGCACATTTACCGCCGCCAGCATCAACGCCACTATCACCCACCAACGTCGCGTTCTCATTTTCGTTACTCGTGATCCGGGTCGAGACGGCGACGGCTAATGATCCGCAGCAGACGCCACAGCACCCACGCCAGCAACACCACGCTGATTGCCGCCAGCACCGCCAGCAGCACCGGATGGTTAGCCAGCGCGTACCAGATGCGCTCAAACCACGGCAAGTGGCCGACATAGTAAATATCGCCGACGCGCAGGCCACTTACGCCAGATTCACGAATCACGGTCACCGAACCATAAATCGCCGCGCGCTTGCCGCTGTCATTCATCGCGCCGTTAAGCAATTCATACCCGCGCGGGCTGTCTGCCAGCAGCGCGACCACACTGCGCTGATCGTGATACGGCGACTGGAAGCCGACAATCGCCGCCATCGGGCCATCGGACGTGATCCCGGTTTGCGCATCGGCCTGACGGTCGGCGGCATCCGGCACAATCGACGGGAACGGCGTCTGGCGCAGCGGCGTTTTCACCCAGCTTTGCGCCGCATTCACCAGCAGATCGATTTTCTTATCGTCTTTTAACGCTGGTGGAATGGTACCGATAATCATGATGTCGGCGTCTTTATCCTTGATTTGATTACCATCGTTAGTCAGCTGCACATTGATTGCCGGGAAACCAGTTTGTGCGCCCACCGCACCCAGCGAATCGAGCAGTGTACCCATCTGCGCAGGCGTGGGCTGCGGCGGCGTGACGACGATAGTTTGCGACAAATCGGCCATCCGGCTAAACGGGAAGCCCGCATTGGCGAAGGCGCGTAAGTCCGGCATCGCAATAAAGTGGTAATACTTCGAGAAATCGATGGTGGAGTCGTCGCCAATCACCACGCGGTTTGGCACCTGCTGGAAGGTCACGCAGTTCTCAATAGTGCCGCCCGGCATCGGGTTCATATACTGGAAATCAAAGCGCAACTGGTTCACCGCGCCCAGCTTCAGCGCCGGAATAGAGACATCCGTTTTGCTGTCCAGCAGCCCTTGCAACACCGGGAGATGCAGCAGCAAACGGTTGGTGTCCTGGTTGCTGGTCAGGTTGAAATATTGCAGGAACTGGTTGTTGAGGCTGATATCCATGCGCGAGCTGTCTTTGGTCGGCGGCGCGGTGTAACGATAATTCAGGTTCATATCGATACCGGTACTGCGCAGCAAATAGAGATCCGGCGGCAGGTTCAGCGACACGTTAATCGCCGAGGGTTCCAGCCCGGTCGACTGCAACTGCTCTTCATAGGTTTTCAGTTCGCCAAAGGTAACCGGGCGGTCGGTACGTATCCAGTTCGGCGCATCGTAAGGCTGGCGCGCCAGCAGCGGTTTCACCTCATCCACCGTAACGCTATCGCCACGGAACAGCACGTTACCCTGAGCAATACCTTTCGCCGCCTGCATCAGATCTTTGTCATCCCGACCAGACACTACCAGCAGCTTCACGTACGGGTTATTCGGGTGGTTGATCATGCTGATGGTCGGCCCTTTCACCGCCGGCGCATCACGCAGGAAATCAGGACGTTTGTCATTGGTGGCGAAGACGATCGCGTTGCGGTCCGGCAACGCGTTGTAAGTGACCGGGAAGCTCTGCCCACGCCAGCCGGTGCGGGAGCCAAACCAGGAGGCAATAACCGCAGCGGCCTGCTGTTGTTCAATGTCCGGTGCGCCGGCGAAAACCATCGGCAGCGTCAGCGCCCGGTTGTCACGCGGGTCGAAGAACGGGATCGGGAAGTGGGAGAGATCGTTTTGCACCGCCAGCTTCTGGTAAGTCAAATCCAGCGAGCTGCTGCGACCAATATCCAGCCACAACGTGCTGCTGGCCGGGTTTTCGCACACATCACGATAGTGGCCGACGAATTCCAGCCGCACACGGTTAAAGTCGGTGATAAACAGCGGGTTGATCGGCACCTGCGCCAGCGTTTTTTTGCCGAGTTGCTCTTTGGTGACCGGCAAGACGCCCATCAGTTCATCATTCAGATAGACCTTCAACTGAGATTGTACGGGCAGCAGAGAGGGTGATGGCGTGTACTCAAGGTTGAGCACCGCTTTCGAAACCAGCTCATCGCTGCGCATACCAAATTCAACGCCGCCGTCCGGGTTGATACCGCGCAGCACCATGCTGCCCGGCGGCGGCGCGATTTGGGCGAATGTCAGTTTCACATCGCGCGACGGCGCGTTGGCGTCGACCACCGGCGCACTTGCCCCCGGTACGCCCGGCATCACCTGTCCGACAACGTTCTGGCCGTCTGTCGGCGTGGTTGGCGTCAATGATTCCGTTTGTCCCGGCGCAGGCGTTGCCACCGGCTCAGTGGCGGGCGCAACAGCCGGAACCGTCGGGGCTGGCGCTGCATACGTCATCACCGGAGATAAAACACTCGTCCCCATAGCCACTGCACAAATCCAGGAAAGTTTTCTTTTCATCGCGTTTTCATCATTGTTGAGCCAGTCACGTCATCGGTTGCTGCACCGCTACATTCCGTTCCGGACGGCGCGGAATAAATGACACCACCCAGGACACCAGCATGGTGAATGAGCGGAAAATCACTTTGACAGACGGCGGAGCAAATTCCGCGAGATGGCGATAGCCGCGGAAACCCAGTTTCAAAATATCCATCAGACTTTCCAGAGGCTTGTCTTCCGGGAAGCTGTCCTGCCACAGCGCCCATGTGTCGGCGCGGGCAAAAGTACATTGCACAAAATCGATATGCTGTTTGGTCGTCAACGGCATCAATTGCAGGCCCACTTCATTGCCGTGAACACGCGCCACGGTGGTGGGGAACGCATACTCCTGCTGGCCGCGTTTGAGCAGCAAATTCACTTTTTGCCCTTCGAGCACCTGCGCCTGGCCGTTAATTTTGATGCCAAGCCCGCCGTCGGAGAAATCATGCACGGTACAGGAGAAAAGATGCCCATCTTCGCGGGCAATCACCGCAGGCATCGACATTTCAACGCGATGTGAGCGACGAACCTGTTTACTCTCTACAGAGACCGCGACCGCACCGCCAAGGATAATCATGTTGTAGAACACCCACGCGATACTGACGAAGACGGTGAGTATTTCGTTTTCCGGGCCGTAGAAATAACGCCAAATCCCCACCAGTACGCCGACCAGGTTGAGCAGCACAAGGTAGATGTAAGGACGTGAAATCACCCAGTCCACATACTCTTCTTCCACCAGGCCGCCTTTGGCGGTGACGTTAAACTTCCCTTTGTGCGGGTTGAACAGCGCCACCAGCGTCGGTGGCGCGATATACCATGCCAGCACGGTTTCGTAGATCTCGCTCCAGAAAGAGTGACGATATTTGCCCTGAATCTTCGAGTTAGTCAGGCTGGCGTGAATCATGTGCGGCAGCACGAACAGCGCAATCATCAGCGCTGGCGCGTAAATGATGTAGGCATGCAGCAGCAAGAACGCCAGTGGTGCGGTCAGGAAGATGAGCCGCGGTATGCCCGATAAGAAATGGAACATCGCGTTGACGTAACACAAACGCTGCGCCAGTTTGAGCCCTTTGCCCATCAGCGGGTTGTCGAGGCGGAAAATCTGCACCATGCCGCGCGCCCAGCGAATACGCTGGCCAATGTGCGCAGACAGGCTCTCTGTCGCCAGCCCTGCCGCCTGCGGGATGCGCATATACGCCGACGTATGCCCAAGACGGTGTAAACGCAGCGAGGTGTGCGCATCTTCGGTGACGGTTTCAACGGCGATACCGCCAATCTGATCCAGCGGCCCACGGCGGATCACCGCACAAGAACCGCAGAAAAAGGTGGCGTCCCACATATCGTTGCCATCCTGCACCAGCCCGTAGAATAGCGTGCCTTCATTCGGGGTTTTACGAAAACGCCCCAGGTTGCGTTCAAACGGATCCGGGGAGAAAAAGTGGTGCGGCGTCTGCATCATCGCCAGCTTTTTCTCTTTTAAGAACCAGCCCATGGTCATTTGCAGGAACGAGCGTGTCGGCACGTGGTCGCAGTCAAAAATCGACACGAACTCGCCTTTCGCGTATTTAAGCGCGTTATTGATGTTGCCCGCTTTTGCGTGCTCATGCGTGGTTCGCGCGATGTACTCGACGCCGACGCTTTTGGCGAATTGGCGGAACTCTTCGCGCCCGCCATCATCAAGGATCCAAATCTTCAGCTTGTCTTTCGGCCAGTCGATGCCCAACGAGGCATAAATGGTGTTTTTTACCACATTCAAATCTTCGTTATAGGTCGGTACAAAAATATCGACAGAAGGCCATAACGACATATCTTTCGGCAGCGGCACCGGCTGGCGATTAAGCGGCCATACCACCTGGAAATAGCCAAGCACCAGCACAATCCACGCGTAGGTTTCCGCAAATAGCAGCACCAGGCCGCACACCAGACTCACCGGATCGTCCCAGTTCAGCGTCGAGGTGTAGCGCCACCAGATATAGCGGCAGGAAACGGTGAGCGAGAGCACGATCAACATCAGGGCGGAGAAACGCCCCGGAATTCGGCGTACCAGCAGCGCCACGCCCCACAACAGCATCAGGAAAACAAACTGCGAAAGCGGGTTAAACGGCTGCGTAATGCACAGAATGGCGAGGATCAGCGAGAACACCACAATGATGCCGAGAATAAAGCGGCGCGTACGCGGGCTGATATGCGCCAGCTCTTTTTTATCATCCAGATGACCGGTGCGATGCGTTACGCGCTCCGGCAGCGTATCCAGCCAGTGATACCAGCGCCCGCGCAGCACGCGCGCCCGGGCGAAACGCTGGCGACGAGGCGATTTTCTGTCCCCCCAGGGCAGCATGACCAGCAACCACAAGGTTTGCAGCAGATAACGCGCCGGATCAAGCGGTCGCGGTTTATCAGGATCAATATGCGGGAACCACAAATGCTGCTGCGCACGCAGCTGCTGCCAGCGCGGGTGTTCCAGCGGAATAAACATCCATGCGAGGATCGCCCATAAACAGCCAGAGGCTGCGCTAAACCCGGAGGCGCCGTGTTCACGGTAACGCTGGTAGCGCTCGCTTAACCGCGCGCTCACCGGCGGGATCAGCAACCAGGCAGAAAGGCGGCTCATTGCGGGCTCCCTTCCTGCTCACAGCTTACTTCTTGCGGCTGCGCACAGTGCAGCAGGCACCAGTTCGCCAGCGTTAATATCTCTTCTGCCGCCAGCGAATCCGCCCGGTATTCGCCCAATGGCTGTTTCGATGCCTGCGATTCCGCCATCGCTTCATCGCGGTGGATAAGGGTCGGGAGGATCTGCCGCTGGCTTTGCAGCCACACCTGCCAGAGATCGTCCTGCAACTGGCTGCCGATGCGCAGATCGTTAAGCAGAATATGCGCGCCCGCAGGCAAAAGTTGCTGATGCAAACGGATATGGCAGTTGGTGTCGGGTTTTACCACCGTAAACAGATGGTCGCACTGCGCCACAAACTGGCGCGTCAGCGGTGAAGCGCCGTGCGGGAGATCGATTAATACCCACTGATAACTTTGCTGCGTTTTCAGCGCCTGCAAAATGGTGGTGAGTTGGCTAAGCGGTTCATGCAATAAATGGAGGTTTTCCCACTCATTTTCCGCCAGACGGCCAAAAGGCAAGAGATCGAGCTGCGAGGTATAGCGCATTCCGGCATCGCGCCAGTCTTGCCCATCCAGAACCGCGCGCGCCCAGCCGTGGTGATGCTCAAAGTCGACATTAAATGACAGGCGTAAAAGGTTATCAGGACAGGCATCAATCACCAGCACCGATTCGCCTAAAATTTGTAATGACCAGGCCAGAGCCGCAGTGATCGATGTTGTACCCACACCACCGCGAATCCCCTGTAATCCCAAGATGGCCATCCTGGTTATCCCTTATTGTTGACGGGCTAATTCTGCCAGCAGCGGCCAGCGCTTAAATGCCGCTGCCAACTGTTCTCGCTGGGAAATATCGGCGTAATCAATTTCAGGCAATGAAAATGCCTTACTTAACGCCAGAAAATCATTTTGGAATGTATAGCCCAGAGTAGGGTCTGACTGCGTTTTAGGTTCATTGTTATGCATTCTGGCCCGATCCCTTTGAAAAGAAATACATGTACAGAAGTAGCAGGGCATCGCACCCGAGAAAATTCGTTTACATGCTAAATCTGATGTTCTTTAATTTCAATGTTAGGTTTATTTCTCGGCTTTCGCTAGTAAACTGAGATACAGACAATTTTGCATCAAGAGGGACATCGTGGAGCCCATATTTTCTATCGGCATTGAGTCGTTATGGGACGAATTGCGTCATATGCCTGCGGGCGGCGTTTGGTGGGTAAATACCGATCGTGAAAAAGATGCAATAAGCCTGATAAATCAAACGCTCGCGGCCCAGGATAAAGACGCGCTGGTAGCGGCAATCGGTATGGGTCATGACCTTAGGAAAATCATTGAGTTAGATAAAGAGCAGGGTCCAGATAAAATCAGAATTTTCACAATGCCAAATCAGAAAGATGGTCTATACTTTTTGACCCGTGATTTGCTTTGCTCATTTGAACCTGAAAATTATTTACTGATTCTGCTGTGCGCAAATAATGCCTGGCAGAATATATCGGCGCCTGATTTACAACAGTGGTTAGAAAGAACTCATGCCTGGGCGAAATATCATAAATGCTCCTTACTGGTTATTAATCCTGGCAGTAATAACGACAAACAATCATCCATTTTAATGAGTGAATACCGTTCGTTGTTTGGACTGGCGAGTTTACGCTACCGAAACGATATGTATCTTTATGATGTTGCCTGGTGGTGCAATGAAAAGGGCATTAGCGCGCGCCAGCAATTAGTCCTTAATCATCATCAAGGTCGCTGGCAGCTCGCGCAGCAAGAAGAAACGTCGGTGCAACCCCGCAGCGATGAGAAACGCATATTAAGTAATGTCGCCGTGCTGGAAGGCGCACCGCCGCTGTCGGAACACTGGACCTTATTTGATACCAACGAAGCGTTATTTGAAGAAGCGCGCTCCAGCCAGGCGGCGACGTTGATTTTCGCCCTTGCGCGGAACAATCAAATCGACAACATCGCACGCCAGGTGCACACGCTGCGCCGCCAGCGCGGCAGCGGGCTGAAAATTATTGTCCGTGAAACCCAGGCCAGCCTGCGTGCTACCGACGAACGCTTATTGCTCGGCTGTGGCGCCAATATGGTGATCCCGTGGAACGCCCCTCTTTCCCGTTGTCTGACGCTGATTGAAAGCGTGCAGGGCCAGCAATTTAACCGTCTGGTGCCGGAAGATATCACCACATTACTGTCCATGACTCAGCCACTAAAACTGCGTGGCTTTCAGCCGTGGAACGTGTTCTGCGACGCCGTCGGGAATATGGTTAATAACCCGCTGTTGCCCGCCGATGGCAAAGGAGTGCTGGTCGCGCTGCGCCCGGTGCCAGGCATCCGCGTTGAACAAGCGTTAACGCTGTGCCGCCCAAACCGCGTGGGCGATATTGTCAGCCTTAGCGATAATCGTCTGGTGCTGTTTTTGTCGTTCTGCCGGGTTAACGATCTCGACACGGCGCTGAACCACATTTTCCCGCTGCCCACGGCAGATATTTTTTCTAATCGCGTGGTGTGGTTTGAAGATAACCAGATTGCCGCAGAGCTGGTGCAAATGCGCACGCTGTCACCGGATAAATGGGCGAAACCGCTGCCCGTCACCGCCACAGAGAAGAAAATCATTAACGCTGAGCACGATGGCACAAGCTGGCGTCGGATCCCGGAACCGTTGCGGTTATTCAGTAAGGCCACGGAGCACACATCATGATGTCAGTCAGCGATATTATTCAGCTTGTAGTGCTTTGCGCCCTGATCTTTTTCCCGCTGGGTTACCTTACACGCCACTGGATACGCCCTATCCGCAGCGCGCTGCGCATACTGTTTACCAAACCACGCTATGTAAAACCGGCAGGCGTGCTGCGCCGGGAATCGTTCGTCAAGGCAGACCGAAAACATGACTAATCATACTATGACCACTTCAACGCCTTCGCCATTGTGGCAATACTGGCGCGGCCTTTCCGGCTGGAATTTCTATTTTCTGGTGAAATTCGGTCTGTTGTGGGCGGGCTACCTTAACTTTCACCCGCTGCTGAATCTGGTGTTTATGGCTTTTCTGCTGATGCCGCTGCCGCGTGTCCGCCTGCATCGCTTACGCCACTGGGTTGCCATTCCCATCGGTTTCGGTCTGTTCTGGCACGACACCTGGCTGCCGGGTCTTGAAAGCATGATGAGCCAGGGCTCGCAGGTCGCGGGCTTCAGCGCCGATTACCTATGGGATCTGGTGACGCGTTTTATCAACTGGCAGATGATTGGCGCGATTTTCGTGATGCTGATTGCCTGGCTGTTCTTGTCGCAGTGGATCCGCGTCACCGTTTTTGTCGTCGCGATTATGATCTGGTTAAACGTGCTGACGTTGACCGGGCCGGCGTTTACTCTGTGGCCCGCCGGCCAACCGACCACGACCGTCACCACCACTGGCGGTTCGGCAGCGGCAACGGTCGCAGCGGCGGGCGATACGCCGGTGGTCGGCGATATTCCCGCGCAAACCGCGCCGCCAACTTCAGAGAATCTGAACGCGTGGCTGGCAAGTTTCTACGCCGCCGAGGAGAAGCGCCAGAGTACCTTCCCGGCGCAGCTTCCGGCAGACGCCCAACCGTTCGATCTGCTGTTCATTAACATCTGTTCCCTCTCATGGGCTGATATTGAAGCGGCCGGTCTGGCCTCGCACCCGCTGTGGTCGCACTTTGATATTGAGTTCAAAAACTTCAACTCGGCGACCGCCTACAGCGGCCCGGCGGCGATTCGCCTGCTGCGCGCCAGCTGCGGCCAGCCGTCGCATAAAAACCTCTACCAGCAGGCCAACACGCAGTGCTACCTGTTTGATAACCTGTCGAAACTCGGTTTCAGCCAGCAGTTGATGATGGACCACAACGGTGAGTTCGGCGGTTTCCTCAAAGAAGTGCGCGACAACGGCGGTATGCAAGCGCCGCTGATGAACCAGGCGGGGCTGCCGCCGGTGCTGCTCTCGTTTGACGGCTCGCCGATTTATGACGACACGGCAGTACTGAACCGCTGGATGGAGTCCGACAGCTTTAAACAGGGCCAGCGCACCGCAACCTTCTACAACCTGCTGCCGCTACACGATGGCAACCACTATCCGGGCAATCGCAAAACCGCCGATTACAAACTGCGCGCGCAAAAGTTGTTTGATGAGCTGGATGCGTTCTTCACGCAACTGGATAAATCCGGGCGCAAAGTGATGGTGGTGCTGGTGCCGGAACACGGCGCGGCGCTACAGGGCGATAAAATGCAGGTTTCCGGCCTGCGCGATATCCCAAGCCCGTCGATTACCAACGTGCCGACGGCGATTAAATTCTTTGGTATGAAATCACCGCATCAGGGCGCGCCGATAACCATTACGCAGCCGAGCAGTTTCCTCGCTATCTCCGAGATTGTTACCCGCGTGCTGGATGGCAAAATCTTTACCGAGGACAACGTCAACTGGCAGCAACTGACCAGTAATCTGCCGCAAACCGCGCCAGTGTCCGAAAACGCCAACGCGATTGTGTTGCAGTACCAGAATAAGCCGTATGTTCGCCTGAACGGCGGTGACTGGGTGCCCTACCCGCAGTGATCGTGCACACCTCTCCCCTGGCGGGGAGAGGTTATCGATTTAGCGCTGCTGCGCCAGCCAGACCAGCATTTTCAGGCTGGCGGAGTAGTAATCATCCTGCGCGGTGATCTGCGGTTGTGCAGGCGTTACACCCAACGTTAAATCCCGCACCGCCAGTAAACCGTCATTCATGTTGTACGGCGCGTTATCGTTGGTCGCCACATCCACCCATGCGGGAGTCTGGCTGCGGCTAAAACCCTGCCACCAGTTGCGCCACGGCGTTAACAGCGCGCTGTGCGGATCCTGCCAGCTCACATACAGCGGAATACGGATCGCGTCGTAGCTCATGCGCGGCGGCCACGCTTTCGCCGGGTTCAGTTTGCCGTCCGCCGAAAGTGAAACCCAGTCCGTTGGTAAGCGCGCTTTGCCAAACGTCATGTTGCCAAGCAGCGTTTGCCCGTCTTTGATCAAATCGCGCCACACCACCTGATGGCTGCGCTCAGCGAAAGCCTGCCACGCCGGAAAAATAAAGTAGGACGGATTCAGGTTTACATAGGTGTTGAGGTTAAAACCATTGGCACCCGGCAACATCACGCGGTAACCCGCAAAGCTGATAACCGCATGTTTGAGCACCGCCTGGGTTATCGCATCGGACGCGGCAAGGTACGCGGCGTTATTCCAGCGCTCCCCGGCTTTCAGCAGCGCCCAGGCGATCAGCACATCGCCATCGGTAGCGTCGTTTTTATCGGCGATGGGATCGGCTTCCACCGGGTTATAACGCCAGTAAAACAGGCCATTGGCTTTGTTCTTCAGCGTTTTATTGGTCCAGTTCCACATGCTGTCAAAGGCCGCTTTATCATTGTTGGCGACCGCCATCAGCATGGCGAAACCCTGGCCTTCGGTGTGGGAGACGTTTTTGTTGCCGGTATCGACAATGCGACCATCCGGCATCAAAAACCGCGCTTTATAACTCTCCCAGGCGCCAGCGGCCTGGGAAACGGATGCAAATAGCAGACTCACCATCACCACCATTGCGGTGAAAACGCGCTTCAACATGGGCAAACTCACTGTGGGTTAGCGTAACGGAAGAGAACATCCGCCACAGAATAGAGCCTTTCGCGGGTAAACACGAGGCTCGCCTCACCGCCCTGGCTTCGCAGCCAGCGCGAATAAAGCCCTTCAAGAATGGCGCAAAACGCATAGCACCAGCGGGTCTGGTAGGCCTCTTCACGCGCCACCGGCAGCGCCTGATGGCGAAACGCCATGCCGTGTTCCGTGGTTTCGATATCAATAAACCCCCAGTTGAACACCGCCAGTTGCGCATTAATATTCGCTTCCAGCTCGCCGACCGTCGCCGAGGCCGGAAGCGGTACACGGTCCGCTAACGCTTCACCCATCTGGCGCAGGAACGGCAGGCTTTCCGCTTCGCCGACGTTTCTCACCATGCCGTCAATCATCACGCTCAGCAAATCAAACCAGCCCGGCGGCGTTTGCTGTTGCTGGAAATAGCCAAGCAGCAGCGTGTTAGCAGTGTTGGTTGTCATTATTTATCCCCCAGCATGTACCGGAGCCAAATCCCGGCAGTGCTTTCGTTGTAACTGCCGAAGGTGTCATAACCGACTTTCCCACCTACCGACATATTTTTATTCACGTTGTAATCGAGCCCGGCATGGAAGTTATAGCCAATGCCATTCTGCGAACCGCCCTGGTACTGCGCCTCTTTCACAAAGCCCATATCGGCGAGCTGTTGCAGCATCTTCTGCGCTTCCGGTTCTGTCGGGAAGTAATTGCTCTTGTCCTGCGTATAGGACTGGTAGCCCACCGCGCCGCCAATACTGAGTTTCCAGTTATCAATTTTCTGCGACAGATCAACCGGCAGCGACACGCTCACGTAGTTCTGCGGGCTGAAGTAACCGCCCTGGCCGTAAGTGAAGTAACTGAGGTTTTTCGAGTAGTTCATCCAGCCAACGTTCAGCCCCGCCTGTAACTGGCGGAAATCGTCGCGCCACGGACGCAGATAAACCCCGGCATTGGCGTTCACGCTGGTGTTGCTCGCCACATCTTTGCCGAGATAGCTGTATCCGCCGCCGCCAATGTAGAACCCCGCGTCACCGTCGTCGTAGCTCAACTGTATGCTGCCGCCGTTTTTAGTGACCTGCCCCCAGCGCTCGCCGGAGTAAGCGTCCCGCAGCCCAATGTAAGACAGTAAACTGTCGGTCACCGCGCGACGCTCGCCGGTAAGGATAAGCGTCAGGTAATTGGTCAGTTTCGGCGACCACTTCACGCCGCCCACCAGCGAGGTTAAATCCTGCCCCAGCGGCGTGCTGCCGATATCCAGCTTATAGCTGTCGCCGCTCAGCGCCATATTCAGTTCCACGCCGCTGGCGTTTTGCGAATCGGTGGAAGACTTAATCGGATCGCTATAGTTGGTCTTATAGTTTGACGCGCTCAAACTCTGCAAACGGCTCGATGACAGCAGCGAAGTGAGATTGTCGTAACCCGTTTCGGTAAACGGCGACAATTTGCTGGCATCGGCATAACCGGCGAGATCGGTAAATTTATCGCTGCCGTCGGTTGCCGTGGATTGGTTGGCGTTTTTAATCGAGGCCGCAATGTTGCTCACGCCATTCGCCAGCGGGTTCGCGCCATAACGCCGCCATGAATCGCCTGAAGCGCTGCCGGAACTGAGCGAAACCGGCGTGGCGGTAAATTCAAAGCGTGCATCGCCAAACGGTGAACTGGACCAGGTGAGCGGCGCTTTGGCTTCCGTCAGCTTGCTGGTGCCGTTTTCCCCGTCGCGGCCACGAATTTCCACGCCACCCTGCAACCACATGCCGGTTTTCTCGTTCATCTGCTGCATCATGTCGTCGACCTGGCGCAGTGTTCGCGTTTGCGCCGTTTCGACCGGCAGATCGGTACGCGTGGTGCCCGGCAAATTACTGCCCGGTTCGTGTGCCACCTGCGCAACTTGCCACGGCAGCGTTTGGCCATACAGCGACTGCGGCGCTGCGCTTTTACTGGTGGTAGTAAACGGGTTATCCGCCAGCAACACGCCGCCGATTGTCGGCGTTGCCGCGCTGTTGTTCGACTCCAGCCCCACCAGCTTACCGCGCGCGCTGCGCAGATAGGTCATCGCCTGCTGATGATTGCCTTTCGCCTCTTCCAGTCGCGCCAGCAGCAACAAGCGATCCGGTGAATTATTACTGCGCAGGCCGTTGGCTAAGGTTTGCGCCTTATCGACGTTATTTTCCGCCAGCGCGACATCAATCGCGCCGACGCGCGCCGCCTGATCTTCGCTGTCGCGCGTCATCAGGTAGTCATACAGCACGCCCGCTTCTTTGTTCATCTTGCCGGACTGATACAAACGCCCCATTGCGAACATCAAATCCGTGTTCTGCGGGTCGTTTTGCAACGCGCGGATCAGCTTGTCATACGCGGCGGCATAATTGCCCTGCTCACGCAGTTGATCCGCTTCGTTGATCACATAACCATTACGCACCCCGGCAAGCTGGGCTGGCGTGCTGCGCGCCTGCACGTCCGGGCGGGAAACAAAGGCCTGCGCCTCCTGGTTAAGCCCCGCCTGGTTCAGCACCGCAACCTGATCGGCATAATCGCCGATGTTGCCCTGCACGCCCTGTTTCATACTTTCACGCACCAGCGCGACGGCGGTGGTGGTATCGCCCGTCTGCGCCAGCATTCGCGCCAGTTTCCCGGCATCGACCGGGCTTTTCGGCGGTGTGGCCGCCAGCGCTTTCAGGGTATTGGCTGCCGCCGTCATATTGCCCTGAGCGAGGTAGCGCTCAGCGGTCGCCATTTGCAGGTTGTAATTAACCCGCTGCGCCAGGTCGCGCATCTGGCCGTTCTGGCTGGCCGGCGAAATACGTGACAGCAGCGAACTGGCCTGTTGCCAGCCGCCATTTTCACTGGCGAACAGCGCGGCTGCATACAGTGAGCTGGCTCCGGCTCGTGGATTTTGCGCGGGCAGCATCACGTTCGCGGCTTCATTTTCCTGACCCGCTTGTTGCAGCAAACGCGCCAAATCAAGGCGCAACCACGGATCATCCGGCAGACGCGCCACGCCCTGGCGCAGCACGGCAATGGCCTGCGAGGTATTTCCGCTGGCTGCCAGTTGTTGCGCCTGCCGACGCAGCGGGTCGCCAGGCGTCCCCGTCACCACGCGCGGTTGCAGTTTTTCCTGCAAACTCGCCGGTAACGTGCGCAGCAGGCTTTGCGCTTCTGCCGCTTTGTTTTGATCGCGCAGCACGTAGTAGAGATTTTCCCGCGCCGGCGCATTCTGCGGTTGCTCGTTGAGGAGCTCGCGCAGCGCTTGTTCCGCCTGCGGATAATCTTTGTTCTGGCGCAGCACATCGGCGCGGAACAGTTTGGCGGCGGTGCCGCGCTCACCGCTCTGCTGCGCCAGCGGCGCGGAAAGTGCCAGCGCCTGGCTGACATTGCCCGTTTTTAACGCTTGCTGCGCCTGCGCCAGTTGGCCATAAAACGCGGCGTCTTCCGCCTGCGCTTTGCGTTCTGCTGAAGCCTCGCCGCCCTGACTCGCCGCCCGGTTCAGATACTGTGCCGCCGCCTGGTAATCACCGTTGCGCTGGGCAATATAACCCATGCCCGCCAGCGCATCGGCGTCTTCCGGGTTGGTTTGCAGTACCTGCTCAAACTGACGTTTTGCGGCATTGCTGTCGCCGCTATTCAGCGCAGTAAAACCGGCACCTTTCGCGCTGCCACCGATATTTTTACGGTAATACGCCTGGATCTCGCTATCCTGCGGATGGCGCTGCAACCAGGTATCGTAAAAACGTTCATCGCCAGCCTGCGGCGCAAGCCACAGCAGCGCCTGACGCAGCCCTTCATCCGCTTCTTTATTGCCGCTGGCCATCTGCTCCAGCAGCAAAATCCCGTCGCGGCGCGTCGCTTCACGCCAGGTCAACATCTTGCCCAGCGCCACGCGGGCGGCATTGTCCTGCGGATGCTGGGCGACAAAGCGCTGAATTTCCGCCAGCGCCTGCGGGTAGAGCGCTTTATCGCCCGCCATCGTCAAATAGTATTCCGGCGCGAGGCTCGGCGGCGGCGTGTCGCCATTGAACAGGCTGCGCCAGGTTTCCAGCGCCGCCGGAACATTGCCGCTGCGCGCCTGCTGACGGGCAAGTGTTAACTGCCCTTGCGGCACCTGCGCCAGCTGTTTTGCGTTATCCAGCGCCTGCAAACCGCTATCGTCCGGCGCGGTTTTCGCCAGCCTGGCTCGCCACTGCGCGGCGGTTTGCAAATCGCCATTTTGCTGCGCCCACAGCGCCATCAGGTACATCGCCTGAGTGTTATTAGCATCGACCATTAACACCTTTTTGAGCGATTCCATCGCCAGGTCGTCGTGGGATTTTTCGTGCCAGTAGTTCGCCTGATCAAACAGCGCCTTGAGCGCCGCATCATTTGGTGCGGCCTGCGCGATGCCAGAGGTCGCCAGCGTCAGCGCGCCGGAGAGGCAAATTGTTGTCAGCCGACGGGCGGTTTTTTTAGGCATTATTGTCACCCTTTTCACTTGCTGTTCCCCGCATCCAGACGTTTACGCTCGCGTTTTTTAAGCATGCGATACACCATTCCCCCCACCAGCGACCCGACCAGCAGGCTCAGGATCGCCAGCAGCGCCGAGTGCTGGTTGGCGTACCAGACAATTTTCAGATGGGGCGGCATTTCGCCGCTGGGGAACTGTTCGCCGACGCGGAAGCTGCGCACGCCATTTTCATTGGTGATGATGGCGGCGTCACCGCGAATACCGGCGTTGATTTTTGCCGAAGCCAGATCGTCATGCAGATGCGATAACTGCTCGTCGTTGCTGCCAAGCGCCAGCACCACCAGTCGGGCATCGTTCCATGGCGAGCGGAAACTGATAAAGCCGCGCCACGCTTCATTGGAAGAGAAGTAGCGATCGGCTTCCAGCCCTTCTGCCGCCCAGTCGCCCGCTATCCAGCGCTGCACTTTCTGCCAGCTGGAAGGCTCACGCACGCCCAGCGTGCTGTCGTGGGTGACAAACGGCGAATTCGCCAGCAGCGCACGGTTAAAGTCATGCTGATCCATACCGCTTACCGCCAGCACATCGCGATCCCGCAGCAGCTCAAGAAAACTGCCGCCGGTCGGTACACCAAACACCACGCGGTTGTGACCGAGCGCGGTTCCGGTGGCATTGCCTGAGCGTGCCGCCATATCAAACAGCGTGGCGATCTGCGTTTCGCTGGGGTTAACCGGCAGCATCAGTACCGTTTCTGAGTAATCCGCCAGGCGGGTAAACGGGAAAGAAGCCCCGACGAAATAGGAAAGATTCGGCAACAGCGCAAAGTGGCGGGTGTGGCTGAGATCGATCCACGAATCGTCATCAATGCGACTTTTAATGTTGTTATTCAGCAAAGTGCTGCACGGCGCGTCCTTTTTCGGCACGATGTTGAAATAGAGCGAAAGCTGGTTGTCGCCGTAAATCATGTACGGCTCCAGCGGCATATCAAACTGCTCCTGACGCGCATCGCCACCGAGTTTGTGCCACAGCGTCTCCAGCGCCCCCTGCTTATTGACCGGCAGGTTGTGCAGGAACGTGTCGTTCAGGGTCATGCTCAGCCACGAACGTTGTTCGTCAATCCAGTTCTCCGTCGGGAAACGGTAACCAATATGCAGCGGGATGGTTTCACCGTCCCACAAGAACAGATCGGGTGCGGCGCGGAACGCTACCTGCAACGGCGGGTGCCAGATCCCGGTAGCGGTCAGGCTTTGATCTTTACGGATCAGCTCCGATAACTTCACCGGACGATCGGTTGGGATCCAGCGCGGCGCATCGTACGGTTTGCTCAACGGGATCGTCTGGGCATCGACATCCACCGCCGGGGTTTGCTTCGCAAAGTTGCCGCGCGTTAAACGCCATGCCGCCGCGCGTAATTCGCTTTCGTCTTTCCCCACCACCAGCAGCAGTTTGTAAACCGGGTTCGCCGGGTTATCGATAATTTTCAACAGCGGCTGGCTGGTTTGCGGCAGTGTTAAACCACCAATTTGCTCGCCGGGGTGACCAATCAGAATGCCGTTTTTTTCCGGCAGTCGGTCATGGTAGGCCGCGAACGAAACGCCGCGATAATCGGCCTGAATCCCCAGCCACGAGGCGATCAGTGCCCCGGCGCTAATGGTATCCGGGCTCAGCTTTGACGCGAATGCTACCGCAATCGCCGCCGGTGACATCTGCATGCTGTCAAAGAAGGGGCGCGGAAAATGGCTCAGATCCGCGCCGATATCCAGTTGCTGCCCTTCCAGTTCAAAACGCGAATCCGGCAGGATAGTGACACGGTATTTGTCACTCAGGTCGCGCTGACACTGCATGGCGTCGCCATCGTTAATCTTAAAGCTGAGGCTGTTACTGGAGACCATCAGCGCAGCGGGAATATCAAGCTGGTAACGGGCCAGATCGCTGTCGGTCGCCGTCAGCGGCACAGTGCCGAGCGGTTGGCCGTTGAGCATCAACTGCATGGTGGCGTTACGCGCCGCCAGCGCCGGGGAGATGCGCAGGTTGAGCGCCAGCCGGGCGCTGGTCATTACCTGGTCGAGCGGCAGGGTAAAATCAACGCCGCCCTGGAATTGCCCGCCGCTGAGGGTGATCCCTTGCGGCTGGCCCATCTGCGCGATGCTGACACTACTCATCACCGAAGGCACAAATGTCGGCGTGGATTGCGCTATCGTTGGCGGCGGCAGATCCAGCGGCAGCAGCGATTCAACCGTCGTTTCTTCACTGTGTAACGGCGCGATAAACAGCGCGCCGAGCAGTACCGCAAGTGTGGTTAGCCGTTTCATACGCTCTCCTCCTGCGCAACTTTTGCCGCATGCTGCGCGCGTAAACGGCGGTTTTCGCGGCGTGATTTCCACGTCAGCCAGAAGAGGTCAAAGACGCAACGCACAATGGTCAACAGGGAGCGGAACGGGTTGTCCTGCGGCTTTGGCGGGTGGATCCACGCATCGGCGCGGGAGAGCACCACGCGCACCAGTTCACGGCGGCGCGACAGCGGAATATCGTCGAACATCAGGCGGATATGCTGCTCGTCGCTGGCGACGGTTTGCACCGGAATCGTGATCGCGCCGGATTGCAGCAGCAGTTCAATCGCTTCGATTTCATCAGTCAGATGACGATCGTCCGGGGCCACGATACGGCAGCCGCCCATCGACAAATCCGCCGTCTGGCTGCGCGACGTGATCCCGCTGGCGTAGTGGATAAGCACCGGGATATCGACATCAATACGGATGGTTTTGCGGGTCTGGCGGGTTTCGCGCGCAACGGCAATCGCCGCCAGCAGGAAGATCAGGCAATACAAGCCCCAGCCAACGTTCAGCACAATAACGCGCGGATCAACCCCAAAGTAGTCATGCGCGCAGGCGCGGACAATCCCGGCGACCACGCCCGCTGCCAGCAGCAAGGCAATGATCAAATGCGGGCGCACCACGCTGAAGTCGAAATAGCCGACATCCAGCAGCCCGCCTTTGTCGGTGACGTTAAACTTGCCGCGTTTGGGAAACAGCATGGTTACCACGGTCGGCAGCGCAATGTGAAACGCCATCACCAGGTCATAAATCTCGCCCCAGAAGCTGTAACGGAAGCGGCCATTCAGCCGTGAGTTAACGTACACCGCCAGGAACAGGTGCGGCAGCGCGTAGGCAAATACCAGACTGGCCGAAGAGTGAATAATATTCAGGTTAAACAGCAGGTATGCCAGCGGCGCGGTGACAAAGGCAATGCGCGGCAATGCAAACTGGTAATAGAGCATCGCGCTCAGGTAACACAGGCGCTGCTGGATGGTCAGCCCACGGCCAAACAGCGGGTTATCGAGACGGAAAATCTGCGTCATACCGCGCGCCCAGCGGGTTCGCTGGATCACATGCAGCACCAGACGCTCGGTCGCCAGGCCTGCGGCCAGCGGAATATCAATAAACGCCGAACCCCAGCCGAGACGCTGCATTTTCAGGGCGGTATGCGCATCTTCGGTGACCGTTTCCACGGCAAAACCGCCAATCTCTTCCAGCGCGCTACGGCGGATCACCGCGCACGAACCGCAGAAGAAGGTGGCGTTCCAGTTGTCGTTGCCGCGCTGAATGGGGCCGTAAAACAGCGCCCCTTCGTTGGGGATATTGCGCCCGACAGAGAGGTTACGCTCGAACGGATCGGGCGAATAGAAATAGTGCGGCGTCTGCACCAGCGCCAGTTTCGGGTCTTTCAGGAAACCACCAACCGTGGCCTGCAGGAAGATGCGCGTCGCGACGTGGTCGCAGTCAAAAACGCAAATCAGCTCGCCATTGGTGAGTTTCATCGCATGGTTGAGGTTACCGGCTTTGGCGTGCGCGTTATCGTTGCGGGTGATGTAGCCGACACCAGCGTCGGCGGCAAACACGGCGAATTCACTGCGTTTGCCGTCGTCGAGCAGATAGATTTTCATCTTATCGCACGGGTAATCCATGCACTGCGCAGCCAGCACCGTATCGCGCACCACATCCAGCGGTTCGTTATAGGTCGGGATATAGACGTCGACCGTCGGCCACAGCTCCATATCATCCGGCAACTGTACGAGTTCGCGTTTCAACGGCCAGACCGTTTGCAGGTAGCTGAGCAGCAGCATTACCCAGACATAGAGTTCCGCGAGAAACAGCCCCATACCGAGGATGGTTTCAATTTCGGAATTAAAGTGCAGGGTTTGTGTCAGGCGAAAATAGATATAGCGCGTTGAGAGCAGCACCGACATCACCACCATGATCACCGAAATGCTGCGCTTTTTGCTCAAGCCCATTAAACAGAGAATGCCGATGCTGATCAGGCCAAAAATGTACTGTTTTTGGCTGTCCATGGGCGTGATCACCACCAACAGGGCAACAGGCAGCACTGCCAGAACCAGCAAAATAGAGAGAAACTTTTTCATACGTTGCCCGAAGCGTTAGAAGCCTGACATGCGTGGTGAGTTGTGTACCGTGCCGTCACCGATTTTGACGCCCAAAATTCCGGCGACCCGTTTAGCAATCAATTCGATATCGAACGCCGCAGCGGACGCCGGGCTGAAATCAAATACCGACTGCTGAGAAGCATTGGCTTCAGCGACGCTTTCATCGCGATGCAACACACCAAGCAGTTGATTGCCCAGACGTTGTTCCATGAACGCGGTAACATCGCGGCTGATTTGCCGACGGTTATCGCTCTGGTTGACCACAAAGTAGTGACCCGCTTTGCGGTTCAGCACATCGCCGGTAAGACGGTTATTTTCGATATACGGCAGCAGTGAGAGCGAGGCGGTATCGGCCAGCAGCGTGACTAAATGCACATCCGCAAGTCGCGACATTGCTTTCAGCGCCGCAGACGGCCCCGGAGGAAAGTCGGCAACGATAATCAAGCCCGGATAGTTGAGCAGCGTATTCAGGCCGCGCGTCAGAAAATGCTCGTCATTGGTTAAACGCTCATCAAAGGCGACGCGCTGCGCTTCCGTGACATCACCATACGGCAGCACGAAAATATTGCCGCCCACGGTGAGCACAAACTGGCTCCAGTCGGAGGAATCCGCCGCGCGCGCCACATACCCACGCCCGTCCGACAGCGGTACGCCGAAATGCAAACGCAGCGCGTTTTGTACGTCAAAATCAAGCGCCAGCACTTTGCTGCCTGCGCGGGCAAGGGCGTAGGCCAGGTTTGCCGTCAGGGTCGTTTTTCCGACACCGCCTTTCGGCGAACACACACAAATCAACGGCATGAAGCGATCCTTTCTAACAACGAGAGTAAGGGCTGATTTTTTTCCGCGCGGGGCTTCTCCTCCGCCACTTTCGCCGCGAAAAGCCGGGCATAGCTGACAGGGGCCGAAGAAGGATTTGCAGGCGATGGCATCTGCATAACCGGTGCAACGCTTGCAGGCGCAGGCGCGTAGGCGGCGGCGTTGAACGCCGGAGCCACTGCATCGAGCTGGCTGGCGACGTCTTTTAGCAGAGAGGTTGTTGGCGCAGGTGCAGGCACAACCTCATCCACCGTCGCAGCAAGCTCTTGCGCGGCAAAAAGCGCAGGATCGACGGATTGCGGGACAGGCAGTGACACATGACCGCCCATCGCCAGCATGGATTCATCCGTGGCGGGAGAAAGTTGATTAATGATTGCCCAACTGCTCTGGTCTTGTGCGAGGTTCTGTGCAGAGAGATCTTTAAAATCGTGCTTCTGATTGCGAGTCTTATCCTTAAACCTCTGCAAATCATCGTAATGACCCATAGTTATTCTCATGATTTACAAAATAAAATTGCGTCCACCACCGTCAGGATTGGTGTCCTGATAGCATCAAGTGATAGGTTTTAATTGTGGCGGTGCGGTTTTACGCGGGTACGAAGTCTTACTTCAGCGATGGTTTTCAGCCTGGTTTTACGTGCCAAAGTTTAGTAGGGCTAAAACGCTGTTTAATTTCAGCAAATATATAAACATTGGCTATAGATGCGCCATCTTTTTTTCACGCGAAATCTATTAAAGTGTAAATGACGCGATTAAACAAAAATCACCCGGCAACATTCATACTTAAGATAAATCACTTAGTTATAATATCTTTTTTAAATAGATAAAAAGACAAATACGCTATCACCCTTTAAATTGTTGTTAATTTTATATTACTATATGAAATATCTGGAAATATTTAGAATGGTATTAAAACGGAGTATTTCTCCAACTCATTATTCCCGTTGAAATTATTTCACCACGACATGGCCGGCTATTTTTGGAAATTTCTAAATACAACAGGAATGTTTATAAGGAAAGGCCAGCAACGATAATGCCTGATGGCACCACCATCACCGGACCTACAACACTGCGTAGATCCGGTAAACGCCGGGCCACCAGGCATAACGTGGGGATTAAACGTGCGGTTTTTCGCCGTTTTCATCCTGGTCGACGGCGAAGCAAGCCACCAGTTGCCCGCGGTAGTCTTTCAACTGCGGTTGCAACTGCGTGCAAGGGCCGAAACGACGGCTGCAACGGGCGTTAAACGCGCAGCCCGGCGGCGGATTAAGCGGGCTTGGCAGCTCGCCGGTCAGTTTGATACGTTCGCGGCGCTCGTCCGGGTTCAGGCGTGGCGTCGCGGAAAGCAGCGCCTGGGTGTACGGATGACGCGGGTTGGAGAAAATCTGCTCTTTGGTGCCTTTCTCCACGCAGCGGCCGAGATACATCACCATCACTTCATCGGCAATGTGCTCAACCACCGATAAGTCGTGCGAAATAAAGACGTAAGAGAGCCCCAAATCCTGCTGCAGATCCATCATCAGGTTCAGCACCTGCGCACGCACGGAAACATCCAGCGCCGAAACCGGTTCATCGGCGATCACCACATCCGGATCCAACATCAGACCACGGGCGATAGCGATACGCTGGCGCTGACCGCCAGAAAACATATGCGGGTAACGGTCGTAATGTTCGGTTTTGAGGCCGACTTTCGCCATCATCGCCAGCGCTTTTTCCCGACGCGCCTCTTTGCTGAGAGACGAGTTGATCAGCAGCGGCTCTTCGAGGATCTGTCCCACTTTTTTACGCGGATTCAGCGAACCGTACGGGTTCTGAAAGACGATCTGGATTTTCTGCCGACGCAGCTTTTGCGCATGCGGATCGTGCTTCAGCAAATCCTGCCCCTGGTAGTAAAGTTCACCGCCGGTCGGGGTTTCAATCATCGTCAGCAGGCGACCCAGCGTGGATTTACCACAACCGGATTCGCCCACCACCGCCAGCGTTTTGCCGCGCTCAAGGGTGAACGACACGCCGTCCAGCGCTTTTACCAGGCGTTCCGGGGCAAACAGCCCCTTCTTCACCGGGTAGTGTTTTTTCAGGTCGATAGCCTGCAACAGCGGTTGTTGCGAGGTGGCCTCGTGCGTACTCATAGTGTCGGCCTCCCGGCGTCATCGAGTGGGTAGTGACATTTGGACTGACGCCCGCCATCGACGGTGTTCAGTTCCGGCTCCTGCTCGCGGCATTTGTCCGTGGCATACGGGCAGCGCGGGTTCAGCAGGCAGCCAGTCGGGCGGTCATATTTGCCCGGCACCACGCCCGGCAACGAGGCCAGACGCGCTTTATCCTGCGCAAACTCCGGCAACGCACGTAAAAGCGCCTGCGTGTAGGGATGACGCGGCGCGCGGAAGATATCCTTCGCTTCGCCGGTTTCCACCACCTGGCCTGCATACATCACAATGATTTTGTGCGCCGCTTCCGCCACCAGCGCCAGATCGTGCGTGATCAGGATCAGCGCCATGTTTTCCTTTTGCTGCAATTCCAGCAAAAGCTCGATGATCTGCGCCTGGATGGTCACGTCCAGTGCGGTTGTCGGTTCGTCTGCAATTAGCAGCTTCGGCTGGCAGGCAATCGCCATCGCAATCATCACGCGCTGGCTCATACCGCCGGAAAGCTGATGCGGGTAAACATCCAGACGCGAAGCCGGATCGGGAATACCCACCTGGTTCAGCAGGTCAATCGCCCGCTGACGGCGGGTTTTCTTATTCCCGCCCTGATGCACCTTAATGGCTTCCATAATCTGGAAACCGACCGTGTAGCACGGGTTCAGGCTGGTCATCGGATCCTGGAAAATCATCGCCACTTCGGAACCCACCAGGCTGCGGCGCTCTTTTTCCGAAATGCGTTTCAGATCCTGACCGTTAAACTCCAGTTTTTCCGCCATCACGCGGCCCGGGAAATCAATCAGCCCCATAATCGCCAGCGAACTGACCGATTTACCGGAGCCGGACTCACCAACGATGCCGACCACTTCGCCCTGGCTTACGCTATAGCTTACGCGGTCTACGGCGCGGAATTCGGAGCCAACGTCGCCGAAATGCACCGATAACTTATCTACATTTAATAACGCCATCTCGAGCCTCTTACTGCTTCAGTTTGGGGTCGAGCGCATCACGCAGGCCGTCACCCATCAGGTTAAATGCCAGCACCGTCAGCAGGATCGCAAGACCCGGGAAGGTCACGACCCACCAGGCACTTTGTGCGAACTGCAACACGTCGGAGAGCATGGTGCCCCACTCCGGCGTTGGCGGCTGCGCACCCATGCCAAGGAAGCCAAGGGCGGCCATATCGAGAATGGCGTTGGAAAAACCAAGCGACGCCTGAACAATCAGCGGCGCAAGGCAGTTAGGGAAAATATTGACGAACATCTGGCGCATCGCGCCTGCGCCCGCCACGCGGGAAGCGGTGACGTAATCGCGGTTCACTTCCACCAGCACCGCCGCGCGCGTCAGACGCACATAATGCGGCAGGGCCACGAAGGTGAGCGCCAGCGAGGCGTTAACTATCGACGGGCCAAAAATAGCCACCAGCACCAGCGCCAGCAGCAGGCTCGGCAGCGCCAGCATGATGTCGACGATACGCATAATGATGTTGTCGATAACGCCGCCGAAGTAACCGGCGACCAGACCGAGGATAATCCCGGCGATCAGCGACAACACCACCACTAAACAGCCGACCAGCAGCGACAAACGTGCGCCGAACATCAGGCGCGACAGCGTATCGCGGCCAACGTCATCGGTACCGAGGATGTGCGACCAGGTGCCGCCATCCTGCCAGACCGGCGGCGCAAGCAGCGCATCGCGGAACTGATCCGCCGGGTTGTGCGGGGCGAGGAAGTTGGCGAACACGGCGATGATCAGCATGATCACCACATAAACCAGCCCGACCACCGCGCCTTTGTTGCGTTTGAAATAGTGCCAGAACTCCTGCAGCGGGGTCATCGGCACCGGTGCGGAGACAACTTTATTTTCAGTGACTTGTGACATGATGGCCCCTTACTTCTTATGCCGAATACGCGGGTTCACCACGCCGTAAAGCAGGTCGACCAGCAGGTTGACGAGGATAATCATCGTCGCGACCAGCAGTACCCCGCCCTGCACCACCGGATAGTCGCGGCGTTGCAGTGCATCAATCAACCAGCGCCCCAGACCCGGCCAGGAGAAGATGGTTTCCGTCAGGATCGCGCCCGCCAGCAGTGTGCCGACCTGCAAGCCGATCACCGTCACCACCGGCAGCATGGCGTTGCGCAGGGCATGAACGATGATCACGCGCATACGGGTCAGCCCCTTCGCGCGCGCAGTGCGGATATAGTCTTCACCCAGCACTTCCAGCATCGACGAGCGCGTCATACGCACAATCACCGCCAGCGGAATCGTACCGAGCACGATGGCGGGCAGGATCATGTGCGCAACGGCATCGATGAAGTTCCCGTCCTCGCCCCAGATGGCGGTATCAATCAGCATAAAGCCGGTCAATGGGTTGCTGTCGTCGAGGAACACCATATCGCTGACGCGCCCGGAAACCGGGGTCAGATTCAGTTGTACCGAAACCAGCATAATCAGCATCATGCCCCACCAGAAGATAGGCATGGAGTAACCGGTCAGCGCGAGGCTCACGGCGGTGTGATCGAAGATGGAGCCGCGCTTCACAGCGGCCATTACGCCCACCGGAATGCCTACGGCCACCGCAAAAATCATGGCGCAGATGCCGAGTTCCAGCGTCGCTTTAAAACGCGGTACGAACTCGTCCCACACCGGAAGACGGCTTTTCAGCGACATGCCTAAATCACCATGCAGTACGCCCCACACATAGTTGACGTATTGCTCCCACAGCGGCTTGTCGAGACCAAGCTCGGCCAGCAACTGGGCGTGACGCTCAGGAGAGATACCACGCTCACCCGCCATGATCATTACCGGGTCGCCGGGGATCATATGGACAAAGGCAAAGGTGAGAAGGGTGATACCGATAAACGTTGGGATAACCAGCCCCAAACGTCGGAGAATGAACTGCAACATAACCCGGATTCTCAGTAGTGACGCTACGCCTGGCGACGGCGCGTCTGTATTGCTCACAAATGTAAATTCCCCCTCCCCAGAGGGGAGAGGGAAAAGGCACCGTGTTTATTATTCAACAGACACGTTTTCGAAGTGGTGTTTACCTAACGGATCAACCACATAGCCTTTGACTTCTTTACGCACTGGCTCGTAAACGGTGGAGTGAGCGACGATCAGCGCCGGAGCCTGGTCATGCATCACAACCTGAGCCTGTTTGTACAGTTCAATACGCTTGTTGTGGTCGTCGGTGGCGCGCGCCGGTTGAATCAGATCTTCAAACGGCTTGTAGCACCAGCGAGAGTAGTTGGAACCGTCTTTAGCCGCTGCGCAGCTGAACAGGGTCGCGAAGAAGTTATCCGGATCCCCGTTATCGCCGGTCCAGCCCATCATTACCGCCTGGTGTTCGCCCGCTTTCGCGCGCTTCAGGTATTCACCCCACTCATAGGTAACGATTTTGGCTTGTACGCCCACTTTCGCCCAGTCAGCCTGAATCATCTCGGCCATACGGCGAGCGTTCGGGTTGTACGGACGCTGTACCGGCATTGCCCACAGCTCAACGGTAAAGCCTTTATCCTGGCCGGCTTCTTTCAGCAGCTGTTTCGCCTTCTCAGGATCGTAGGTGTAGTCTTTAACGTCGTCGTTATAGCCCCACATGGTCGGCGGGATCAGGTTTTTCGCCGCAACGCCCGCGCCCTGGTAAACCGCTTTGATGATCGCTTCTTTGTTCACCGCGTAAGTCAGCGCCTGACGCACTTTCACGTCATCAAACGGTTTTTTCTCGGTGTTGAAGGACATGTAACCGACGTTCAGGCCAGCCTGTTCCATCAGGTTAATGTTTTTGTCCTGCTTCATACGCGCGATGTCAGCCGGGTTCGGGTACGGCATAACCTGGCACTCGTTTTTCTGCAGTTTGGCATAACGTACTGACGCGTCAGGCGTAATGGAGAAGACCAGGCGATCGATTTTCGGCTTGGTGCCCCAGAAACCTTCAAACGCTTTGTACAGAATGCGGGAGTCTTTTTGGTATTGCAGCAGCTGGAACGGACCAGTACCGATCGGGTCCAGGTCAACTTTATCCGGCGTGCCCGCTTTCAGCATGTTGTCTGCATACTCTTTGGACAGAATGGACGCGAAGTCCATCGCCAGGTCAGCCAGGAACGGTGATTCCGGGCGAGTCAGCACGAACTGAACGGTGTTGTCGTCAACTTTCTTCACTTCGCTAATCAGGTCCGGCAGACCCATGCCTTCAAAGTATTCGTAGCTGCCGCCAGAAACTTTGTGGTACGGGTTCTGATCGTTTTTCTGACGATCGAAGGAGAAGACGACATCATCGGCGTTGAATTCACGCGTCGGTTTGAAATCTTTGTTGTCCTGCCACTTCACGCCTTTACGCAGGTGGAAAGTGTAGGTTTTGCCATCGGCGCTGATATCCCACTTCTCAGCCAGACCCGGAATCACTTCCGTGGTGCCAGTTTTGAATTCTACCAGGCGGTTATAGATTGGCACGGAGCTGGCATCGTAAGTGGTACCAGAGGTGAAAAGCTGTGGGTTAAAGCCTTCAGGCGAGCCTTCAGAACAATAAACCAGGGTTTTAGCCTGCACGCTAGCCGCGACGGTCATTGCCACCAGGCTAAGACCGAGCTTCAGCATCCCTGACTTCTTCAAGGAAATACTCATTGATTCTGCTCCAATGTGATATGTGTTGTTACCCATGCAGTGGGTATATCCGACAGCCCTTTATTAGATTTTTACCCGGTCTGGTCGGTTGTGCCCGAAGGCGTTATGAGAGATGGGGATTCCTTTCACAAGGTTGACTGAGTTGCAGTACAGATTCTCCTTGAAATGCCCCTCACGCCCTACAATCTGTCAACAGAATGTCAAAACGTCAATACAGGTAACCGGGATTTACAACGACGGTGAGAATCGGTAAACAAAGTTAAAAAAAACTTCAGGCACCTGTTTTCAGCAGGGAAATTTGTGCTAGCGGCAAGATGCCAGAATAATGCGCTTATTAATTCTCCGTAATCAGTGATTAACATTCATGCAGATAATGAAAAAATTCTTGCGAAATGCTGAATATCTGAGCGATTAATGCCGCGAACGTTAAAACGCACAGGTGAAAATGCTGCCTCTATCCATAAGCAACGCGAAAAAAGATTCAAACATATATAAAAAAATACAATGAAATATCGCACAAAACAGTGAACTGGCAGCGGGAAATGGGGATAAGGGAGATTTCGGATGAAATTGCAGGTTTTGCTCTTCGTGTTGTCTCTCTTTTTTGGAAGGTTCTCATCCTCTTTCGGGCGCAGAAAGCAAAAAACCCAACCTTACGGTTGGGTTTTTCTGAATTTGGTCGGTGATAGAGGATGACTCGCCACTGCGTGGCTCGCCCTTCGGGCCGTTGCTGAAGCAACGTTCTCTCGCTACGCTCGAGTCGAACCTCTGCCCCCGGAGGTTCGACTCCTCTTTCGGGCGCAGAAAGCAAAAAACCCAACCTTGCGGTTGGGCTTTTTTGAATTTGGTCGGTGATAGAGGATTCGAACCTCCGACCCCTTCGTCCCGAACGAAGTGCGCTACCAGGCTGCGCCAATCACCGAATGCGGGGCGCATCTTACTGCCGCCGACATGCCCCGTCAATCCCTTCGTGTAAAAAAGCTAACTGACTGGTGATAAAGCCAGCAAGCGGCTTATTTCGCCGTCTGCGACGGCAAATGGCACCAGTTGTTGTTCTCATTAATCCCGCCATTCGGCGAGGTATAACCCAGGCATCCCATGATGGTGTCGTACAGCTCAACATGGCGGCGCGGCGTTTTAAATGCCGCCTGCTGCTTGAGCTGCGCGAACATCTGCGCCTTCTGCGGATCCTGCAAATATTTGTCCGACATCCAGACCATCATCGGCACGCGGAATTGCTCCGGGGGTGCCATTTTGCGCGGTGTACCGTGCAGATGCTCTTTCTCATTGATCGACTCACCGTGATCGGCCGCATAGAACACAATCGCTTTGCGATCGCGCACCTTATCAATCACCGTATCAATAAAATGATCAACATATGTCACCGAGTTATCGAAGGAGTTAATCAGCTCTTCCTTACTGCACTTATCATCCACGCTCACACACTCTGGCGTCCATTTCGCAAAGCTGCGCGGATAGCGCTGCGTGTAGTTAAAGTGCGAGCCTTTGGTATGCATAATAATCAAGCGCTTACCGGGAGTGCCTTTATCCAGAGAAGCCTGCATCTCATTAATCAGCAGCATGTCATCAACGTTTTTCCCGCGGTTGCGCGGCTCAGCGCCAATCTGCTCGCGGTAGGCAATGTTGTCGGCCATGGTGTTGCTGTAGAACCACATCTCGCTCTGCATAGCATACAAATCGCTGGAGAAGCCGAGCTGTTTCAGTACCGCAAAGACGTTTTGCTCTTTCAGCGTGCGCTGCGGGTTATCATCCGCCCCACCCTCACGCACAAACATACAGCGCAGAGAGAGCTTGGTCGCGGTATCACAGGAGTAACCACGGAACGCCACCAGGTTTTTCTCCTGCGCCAGTTTCGGCGTGGTATCGCGGGAATAGCCCAGCATCCCCATATGATCCCAGCGCGTGGTCTCGCCGATGATAAACACCACCATGGTGTCATCGATATCTTTCGGCGCGACATAGGTAAATTTTTTCGCCGGGTTGATCAGCGATTTGTAATCGGACGATTCATCCACCTGCGCCCAGGCATACAAGCCCAGCGCTGAAAGCCAGTTCGACGGCAGATAAGAGTTTGCCACCACGCCGCCGTAGCTCGGCATATCGACACCGGACGTCCGCTCCGAGTTTTTCTGCTGCAAATCGAGCAGGCGAATCGGTCCCCAGACCATTAAACCGGCCAGCAGCACGATGCTCACGCTGCGAATGCGTGCGCCCGGCGTACTCAACTGGCGCAGCAATGTGTCCCGACAGCGGTTACTCCAGATGGAAAGCAACGGCAGGGCGCTGACCAGCACCACCCACACGATAAGCTGCCAGCCCACCACCTCTTTGGAGAGATCGATATCCGTGGTCATCACCGAAGCGATAATGCCGTAACCAATCACCACGTTGAGAAACGTCATGTAATAGCTGGCGGCGGCGGAGAAAATAACCACCAGCGACGCCAGCACACGCCAAACCCGGCGGCCCAGCAGCGACAAAAGGCGTAGCAAAAAGAAGGTGACCAGCACTGTACCAATGAGCTCAACAACCGCAGAGAGTCCTTTCAAAACGGTGAACGCTTGTGCGTAACCATCGAATCGACGGTAGAACACAGCGCTATTCATAAACAGACCGATATATATCGCCAGCAGGAAGCTCAGCTTCTGCTGCGTCATCGCTTTGATAAAAGTCATGCAAGCAACTCTGAAGGAAGAAAAAAACACCTGGCGAGCGTTATTCGCTAACGTCCGCAGGGTGATAAGTCGCGCAGGAAGTTTTTCCCGGAAACTCCTAAAGCGCGCTAAGTAGACCATAGCGGCGGGAAAAAGTGTCATGAGGAAGTGCTAACCGGCCATATATTTACAAAAAAATATGGCCGGGGTCAGAAAACCGTAACAGAAATGGGCTATCAGGAGGTGATCACGTTGAGCTTCACATCAATATTGCCGCGAGTCGCATTCGAATACGGACAAACGATGTGCGCTTTCTGTACCAGCGCTTCCGCTTCCTGGTGATCCATGCCTGGCAGGTGAATATCCAGCTGCGCTTCGATACCAAAACCGGTCGGCAACGGGCCAATGCCTACCTGCCCTTCAATATAGGCATCTTGCGGTACTTTCTTTTTCTCTACCGACGCAACATGTTTCAGCGCTCCAAGGAAGCAGGCGGAGTAACCTGCGGCAAAAAGCTGCTCGGGGTTGGTCACTTCACCGCCCGCGCCGCCCATCTCTTTTGGCACACCCAGCTTCACATCCAGCACGCCATCAGAGGAGGTTGCACGACCATCACGGCCCCCGGTTGCTTTCGCTTTCGCACGATAAACCACTTTTTCTAAAGACATTTGAGACTCCTTTAGTAGGTAGAACCTGACCAATAAGGATAGTCGCTCTGGCGGGAGTGTGCGGCAGATACAGAAAAACCGCCGACATTGCGGCGGTTTCTGCACAATTTTACTTTCAGGCGTGCGCTTCTTTGTAAACGCGGCGTTGCGGCTGGCGAATAGTGGTAGAGAGCGCCAGAGAAACAATCAGCAGGGCGAAGATGACGCAGAAGGTGACATAGAAGCCGCCAAACAGCGAAGCAATAATCGACCCGCAGATACTGCCGATACCGAAGCCCAGATAAATCACGCCGTAGTTTTTCGCCAGATTGTTCAGGCCGAAGAACTCGCTCACCAGCGACGGGAACACGGTGAGATTACCGCCAAAGTTAAACGCTACGCAGGCGATAGCGGCGAAAAAGGTCATGGCGTTCAGCGGTGCGAACAGCAGCGCCGCCATACCGACCAGAGAAATCACCTGGCCCAGCGTAATTACACGGATGCGGGAAATTTTGTCAGACAACACGCCCAGCACCAGACGTCCACTCAGGTTAGCGATGGCAATCACGGTCACCGCACTTGCTGCTGTCAGCGAATCTAAATGCACCATGCCCTGTGCGATATCTTTCGCCACACCAATCACATACAGGCCGCTCATGCAGGAGGTCAGGAACATCACCGCAAGCATCCAGTACTGCGGTTTACGCATGGATTGCGCCAGCGTGAAGTCGTTTTCTACTACACCGTTTGCAGTGGTCACTTTTTGCAGCGGCGCATCGGTCATCAGCATCGCGCCAAAAACGATCATCACCAGTACAATCGCGCCCCAGATCATAAATGTACTTTCCAGGCCGACGCTGGCTAACAGTTGGCTGTCGATAAATTTAAAACCCAGGCTGCCAAGGCCGTAAGAACCGATGGAGAACGCGGAGATCAGCCCTTTGCGCTCCGGGAACCACTTCACGCAATTGGAAAGCGTCAGCAGGTAACCTGCGCCATCCGCCACACCGACCAACACACCGGCGCTCAGCCACAACATCAGCAGGTTGCTGGAGTGCGCGGTCAGGAAGAAACCCAGCCCCAATAGCAGACCGGAAGCGATAGTGACGCGTTTAACACCAAAACGTTCCTGTAATTTCCCGGCGACAGAAGAAGAGAGCGCCAGACCAAGGCTCAGCAGGCCAAACGAGAAAGCCACCTGGCTTACCGGCTCCCCCAGTTTTTCGGAAAGCGAGCTATTAAACAGGCTCCAGGTATAAACAGACCCTAAGGCAAACTGCGTAATAATGGTGCCGAACAGTGTCAGCCAGCGAGTGCGATTAGCAGATGGTGTATTCATGGCAGTCGTCCTGCAAAGAAAGAGAAGGAATTCACTGCCGACAACAATAACGAAGCGCATTTCACGCCTGGTTAAAAAAGGCATGAAATGCGCGTCAGAAGGAATGAAATGCACGTAAGCGGGAATGAATGGCACGGGCAACACGTCACGCGCCGAATCGTAAATGTGAGTTAGTACATACTATCGCGATAAAACGCGCGGGGATTGTTTCTTAAGTGTAAAAAGTTTGTTTTAAATAGAGATCAGAAACGTGCGCTTACGCCCATACTGTAGAGATAATTTTGCCCAACGGTGGCATTTTCCGACTGCGACATTGCCGCGTAAGCCGCCAGATGCGGATTCAACAGCATGTCCGCGCCGAGGGTCACATCCATCCAGTTGCCGTATTGGTTGGCGGCAGTTAAGCGGTAAAGCCCGGACTGACTCTTCCAGACATTTTCGCCAAACTGCTGGTTGAAACTGACTTGCGCCCACGGGCGAAGATCGCCAAAGCGGCTATCCACGCGCCAGCCGAGCGAGCTCACGCTGGCGTGCCACAGCGGATCGCTGTACTGCATGGTGGTCGCGCTGTCGCCAAATTCGTTATACATTGAGGTCATTGAGCCATCGTAATGCCACACCGCAACCGGGCCGGTAGTCACGCTGCTCGCCAGCGGAATATTCAGGCCAATGCTCATAGTACTGATGGAATCCAGCGGGGTTTCATCGGGCAGATTAAACGCCACGCCGGGCAAGTTTTGCGTCGAGCGGATGCGCTCTTCAAGAATGTCGTTATAACGCGGCTGCCGATCGCTATCCCAGGTGTAGCGTTCGGCGGTCACATTCAGTTTGTCGCTGCCACTGTATTCTTGTTGCCAGGCCGCTGCCGTCTGGCAAAAAAGCAGACAAGCAGGCAGCAGCACCAGCGAAAGGCCACTGCGGTTTATTTTCATCAAGTTGCGACTCCAGAGAAGAGCCGAATTCGGCGTAATTGTTATCGTTGTTTGTTAGGGTCAAGACCCTTTAATAAATATTGTCTTTCTGGGGTGTGCGTCAAGACAGGCAGAGGTTTATTTTACATATCACAGACGGAGTAAGGATATGCAGCGTTGTGGTTGGGTTACTCAGGATCCGCTTTATCTCGCTTACCATGATACCGAGTGGGGTGTGGCGCAAAAGGACGGTAAAAAGCTGTTCGAGATGATCTGCCTCGAGGGGCAACAAGCGGGGTTATCGTGGATTACCGTTTTGAAAAAAAGGGAAAACTACCGCAAAGCTTTCCATCAATTTGAGCCTGAACGCGTCGCGGCAATGACCGCCGAAGAGGTAGAAATGTTGCTGCAAGACGCCGGCATTATTCGTCATCGCGGCAAGATTGAAGCCATCATCAGCAACGCCCGCGCCTATCTGGCGATGGCGCAAAACGGCGAGCCATTTTCAGAATTTGTCTGGGGTTTTGTTGATAACACCCCGCAACTCACCCAGGCCGCCACGCTGGCGGAAATCCCCACCTCCACTCCGGCGTCAGATGCGTTATCAAAAGCGCTGAAAAAACGCGGCTTCAAATTTGTCGGCACCACCATTTGTTACTCATTTATGCAGGCGTGCGGGCTGGTCAACGACCATATTACCGGCTGTTTCTGTCATCCCGGAGGAAAGCATGATCCGCGCGTGGCGTAGCAAGGATCTGTCGCCGCTGCTCACGCTGTGGATGGAGAGCACAAGCTTTGCCCATCCGTTTATTGATGTGCGCTACTGGCAGGACAGCGAAGCGCTGGTGCGCGACGCGTATTTGCCGGTGGCAAAAACCTGGGTCTGGGAAGAGAACGGCGAGCTGCAAGGCTTTATCAGTGTGATGGACGCGCAGTTTATCGGAGCGCTGTTTGTGCGCCCCGCCGCCATTGGTCGCGGCATTGGCAAAGCGCTGATGGATCACGCCAAACAGCGCTTTAACTGGCTAAGTCTTGAGGTGTATCAGAAAAACGTGCGGGCAGTGAATTTCTACCATGCTCAGGGCTTTCGTATCGAAGATAGCGCCTGGCAGGAGGAAACCCGCCACCCGACGTGGATCATGAACTGGCAGGCGGATCAAACGCCGTCAGCGTAAGCGCCGGACCCTGATATTTCTCTACCCATGCCAGCGCCGTATTCCCGGCGCAACCATTGCCCAGCCGTGAGCTGGGCAGATCTTTGGTGAGCACATTCACCGCGCCGTTTTTACAGATGCCGCCCGCCGCAGGGTCAAGATCCGGCCACGCGCCTTCGTGAATGCAAATCACGCCAGGTTTAATCCCATCGGTTACCACCGCGCCCGCCAGTACCTGCCCGCGTTGGTTCCACACGCGCACCACATCCCCCGCGACAATCCCGCGCGCTTTCGCATCCGCAGGATGCAGCGTGACAGGTTCGCGACCGGCAACAGCATACGTTTCCCGTAAGCGGGAATAGTTAAGCTGGCTGTGCAGGCGATGCGCCGGATGCGCAGACAACACCTGTAACTGCTGCGGTTGTGCGTTGCCGTGCCATTCATCCGGCTCCAGCCACATTGGATGCGGCGGACAATCGGCATAACCGAAGCTGTTAATCCGCTCGGAGAAAATTTCGATTTTTCCGCTCGGCGTTTTCAATGGGTTGGCTTGCGGATCGCGGCGAAAATCCGCAAAGCGAACAAAGCGCGCATTCTGCTCGCTCTCCGGCATTTCAATAAGCTGGTTCGCCTGCCAGAACTCGGCGAACGGCGGCAACGTCACCTGCTGGCTGGCACCGCGCTCGGCAGCAATGTTGTAAAAAGTCTCCAGCCATTGCAGGTCGTTTTTGCCTTCGGTAAAACGCTCGCGGCCGCCCACTTCCCAGCGTTCGCTCAGCTCGGCAAACACCTCCCAGTCATCGCGTGCTTCATATTGCGGCGCGACGACCTGCTTCATCGGCACCAGATGCTGGTTGCTGTAATCACCGGTCATCGTCAGATCGTTACGTTCAAACGAGGTGGTCGCCGGCAACACGATATCCGCGTGTTTCGCCGCCGCCGTCCAGAAGCATTCGGAAATCACCACCAGCTCCGGTTTTTGCCAGGCGCGAATAAGGCGGTTGGTATCCTGATGATGGGTAAAGTTTGCACCGCCCGCCCACCAGACAAAGCGAATATCCGGGAAGTGCCTGTCCATACCGTTGTGCTGATACGGCGCGCCGGGGTTTTCCAGCGCTTCGACAATGCGCGCAACGGGGATTTTATCCACCGCGTCAATGCCATCTTTCACCGTGCCCTGCATTGAGGCCAGCACCGCAGCACGGCGCGTTGGGTTGCCGCCATTGGCGAAATGGTAAGAGAGACCAAAACCGCCACCGGGCGTACCGATTTGTCCCAGCATCGCCGCCAGCGTTACCAGCATCCAGTGTTTTTGCTCGCCGAACTGCTGGCGCTGCATTCCCCAGCCGGACATCAGCATGGTGGTGTTTTCGTGGAAAAGTGCCGCCAGTTCGCGAATTTTGTCGGCAGTAACGCCACAAATCTCTGCGGCCCACTCGGCGGTTTTTGCCACGCCGTCACGCTCGCCGGTCAGGTAAGCCGCGAACGTGTCATAACCGACAGTGCAGCGGGCGAGGAAATCCGCATCCTGCCAGCCATTTTCCACCAGCGTATGCGCAATACCGAGCATCAGCGCGACGTCGGTTCCCATGTGTGGCGCAATCCACTCCATGCTATTGCCAAAGAAATCAACGGTTTCCGAACGCATCGGATCGATGCAGATCACCCGCTTACCGCTTTTGCGCAGCGCATCGAAATAGGGAATGCCCTGCTCGTCGGTAGCGTTCCAGGCTATTTTCAGCGTGTTAAGCGGGTTAGCGCTCCACAGCACCACCACTTCGCTGTGTTCGAGGATAAGCGGCCAACTGGTTTGCTGCTGATACACTTCGTTGCCGCCGACGACATGCGGCATGATCGCCTGCGCCGCACCAGTAGAGTAATCGCCCAGATGCCCGGTATACCCTCCGGCAAGGCTCATATAGCGTTGTAACAAGGTCGCCGCTTTGTGCAGCACGCCGTTGGAACGCCAGCCATAAGAACCGGCGAAAATCGACGAGGGGCCGTAAGTTTCACGGATGCGCTGGTGCTGCTGATGAATCAACGCCAGCGCTTCATCCCAGCTCACGCGCACAAATTCATCCTGGCCGCGCACACCCTGCGGGCTGGAAGGTGAAGCGAGAAAACCTTTACGCACCATCGGGTAGCGCACGCGCGTTGGGCTGTGGACCTGATCCTGCACAACGGTTTGCAGTGAGTTGGGGTGACGCGTCGGCAGCGCGCCGCGCGAAGCGAGCACCTTTTCGCCATCGGTGTCGACCAGCATCGGCCCCCAGTGGGCAGCCGTGAGAACAGTTTTGATTGCAGAGTTTGCCAACGCGTGCTCCTGGATAGGTTGCAGGTGGTGTCGATTTTGTTTTGCGCTCTATCATCCACAGCAGCAGCGCGATAGCAAAGAATTAAACGTCATTACGCTCACACTGCGGGTGATAAGCCTCGCTTAGTGCTTGATTGCGCGCTATTTCGCGCTAAGGTGTGGGCAACCATTCACGGTGAGGGAAGCAACCATGGCGAAAACGGCGCGGCCAACAATCAGCGATGTCGCGAAAGCGGCAAAAACGGGAAAAACCAGTATTTCACGCTATCTGAATGGTGAAAAACATCTGCTTTCCGCCGCGTTGCTGGCGCGTATCGAGCAGGCGGTGGCCGATCTCGACTATCGCCCAAGCCTGATGGCACGTGGGTTAAAGCGCGGCCGCACCCGTTTGATTGGCCTGATCATTGCTGACATCACCAACCCCTATTCGGTGCATGTGCTGAGCGGCATTGAAGCCGCCTGTCGCGAAAAAGGGTTCACGCCGCTGGTGTGTAACACCAACAACGAAGTGGATCAGGAGCTGCATTATCTCGACCTGCTGCGCAGTTACCAGGTGGAGGGCATTGTGGTTAACGCTGTAGGGATGCGTGAAGAGGGGCTAAACCGGCTGCAACAATCCTCGCTGCCGATGGTGCTGATTGACCGCAAAATTCCCGACTTCGCCTGCGATGTGGTTGGGCTGGACAACACCCAGGCTGCCACCACCGCCACCGAGCACCTGATTGAACAGGGCTTCGAAGCGCTGTTGTTCCTGAGTGAACCGCTGGGCTCGGTGAATACCCGCCGAGAACGGCTGGCCGCGTTTCGCGCAACGCTTGCCCGTTACCCCGGCATGGTGGCGGAAAACGCCGAAATTGTGCTGCATGAAGCCGCGCAGCTCGATAATACCCTGCGCCAGTTCCACGCCAGCCACCGGGGAATGCGCAAAGCCGTGATCTCCGCCAACGGCGCACTCACCCTGCAAGTAGCGCGTTCACTAAAACGTATCGGCCTGAACTGGGGCAGCGACATTGGTCTGCTCGGTTTTGATGAACTGGAGTGGGCCGAGTTAGCAGGCGTTGGCATCACCACCCTTAAACAACCGACCTGGCAAATAGGCTTTGCCGCCGTCGAGCAAGTCGTACGGCGCATTGAAGGCTACAGCGACACCGTTCGTGAACAGGTTTTTTCCGGCGAACTGATCGTTCGCGGTTCCACAGCGCGTTAAATATCCTTCGTGATGACGATCATAATTCCGGCACAGCGGTCTTTTCTTTGGAACCGGTTCCATCTAGCGTTAAAGATATACGAAAGCGAGAAAGTCGCCCGGGAGTCGGACAATGCAGAGAAAAATTATCGTCGTCACCGCCGCTTACGGCCACACGCAAATTGAGGCGCTGGGCGGGCAAATTGCCCTGCTGCCGATTATCGCCAAAGCCGGAGCCGACGGCGTTGAGATCCGCCGCGAGTTATTAAGCGAAGAGGCGTTAACCCATCTGGCCTCGCTGGCCTTCGCCATCGACCTGCACAACCTGCAAGTCTGTTATTCCGCGCCGGAAGCGCTGTTCGAAGCGGATGGCGCACTGAACCCGCGCTTACCGGTCCTGCTGGCAGAGGCGCAGACGCTGAAAGCTCAGTGGCTGAAAGTTTCGCTCGGCCACTTTCGCCACAACGCCGCGCTGGAAACGCTGCGTGACTGGCTGGCGACCAGCCCGGTGCCGCTGGTGGTGGAAAACGACCAGACCACCTGCGGCAAACTCGCGCCAATGCTGCGCTTTAAAGCCGCCTGCCACACGCTTGCCTTGCCGGTGAGCCTGACCTTCGACACCGGTAATTGGCTGTGGGTTGGCGAAACACCTGAAAACGCTGCACGCCAGCTTGCGCCTGCGGTCAGTTATATCCATGTCAAAGCCGCTGTGACCCATGGCGACAGTTTCCGCGCCGTACCGCCGGACACTGCCGATGCCCGCTGGCTGGCGCTGCTGAATAACTTACCGGCCGATGCGCCGCGCGGTATCGAATTCCCGCTTGAGGGCGAGGATCTGACCGCCGTTACCCGTCATTACGTTAATTTGTTACGCGAGGAGTCCCATCATGCATAAACCGCTGGATGTCATCACGATTGGCGAAGCGATGGCGATGTTTGTCGCCAGCGAAACCGGCGATCTGGCCGATGCCGGGCAGTTTATCAAGCGGGCGGCAGGCGCGGAGCTGAATGTCGCCACCGGGCTGGCGCGCCTGGGTTTGCAGGTCTGTTGGGTAAGCCGCGTCGGCGATGACAGCTTCGGGCGCTTTATCCTCAATACGCTGCGTAAAGAAAACATCAGTACCGCTGGCGTCACGCTCGACGGGCGTTATGCCACCGGTTTTCAACTGAAATCTAAAGCCGAAAATGGAACCGATCCCATCGTGGAATACTTCCGTAAAGGCTCGGCGGCCAGCCACCTCTCAACAGACGATTTTCACGCAGCGCTGTTTAACGACGCCCGTCATTTACACCTCAGCGGCGTGGCGGCGGCGCTGTCCGTCTCTTCTTACGCATTGCTCGAACATGCGGCGCGGAGCATGAAAGCGCAGGGCAAAACCATCTCGTTTGACCCTAACCTGCGACCGGTGCTGTGGAAAAGCGAAGCGGAGATGGTGGAAAAACTCAACCGCCTCGCCTTCCAGGCCGACTGGGTTCTGCCAGGGTTGAAAGAGGGCTTCATCCTGACGGGCGAAAACACGCCGCAAGGGATTGCCGATTTCTATCTGCAACGCGGCGTCAAAGCAGTAGTGATCAAAACCGGTGCCGATGGCGCATGGTTTAAAACCGCCAGCGGAGAACAGGGGGCAGTTGCGCCAGTAAAAGTGGAGAACGTCGTCGATACGGTCGGTGCTGGTGACGGTTTCGCCGTAGGAGTAATCAGCGCCCTGCTGGAAGGCAAAACCTTGCCCGAAGCGGTGCGCCGCGGTAACGCCATCGGCGCGCTGGCAATCCAGGTGCCGGGCGACAGCGAAGGATTGCCAACCCGTGCGGAGCTGGGCGCGCTGTAACGCACCCCGCCGCCAAACATGATTCACCGCTCTGTACCCTACAAACAGGCGGTTACCACCTCAACCACAGAGGCAACCTTATGAACGCTACAAATTCAACAAAACGCTGGCTGTATATCATGCCGATCGTGTTCATTACCTACAGCCTGGCCTATCTCGATCGCGCCAACTTTAGCTTTGCTTCCGCTGCCGGGATTAACGACGATTTAGGCATCACCAAAGGCGTCTCCTCGCTATTAGGCGCGCTGTTCTTTCTTGGCTACTTCTTTTTCCAGATCCCCGGTGCGGTGTACGCCGAACGCCGCAGCGTGCGCAAGCTGATCTTTATCTGCCTGATCCTGTGGGGCGGGTGTGCATCGTTAACCGGCATGGTGAGTAATATCCCGATGCTGGCCGCCATCCGCTTTATCCTCGGCGTGGTGGAAGCCGCCGTGATGCCCGCGATGCTTATCTATATCAGCAACTGGTTTACCAAGTCCGAACGTTCACGCGCGAACACGTTCCTGATCCTCGGTAACCCGGTAACCGTACTGTGGATGTCGGTGGTGTCCGGTTACTTGATCCAGTCCTTCGGCTGGCGCGAAATGTTCATTATCGAAGGTATTCCGGCGGTGATTTGGGCATTCTGCTGGTGGGTGCTGGTAAAAGATAAACCCGCGCAGGTGAACTGGCTGTCGAACAGTGAGAAAACCGCACTGCAAACCCAGCTTGATAAAGAACAACAGGGCATTAAAGCGGTACGCAACTACAGCGAAGCCTTCCGCTCACGCAATGTGGTACTGCTGTGCCTGCAATATTTCGCCTGGAGTATTGGCGTCTATGGTTTTGTCCTGTGGCTGCCATCGATTATTCGCAGCGGTGGTGAAAACCTGGGCATGGTGGAAGTCGGCTGGCTCTCCGCCGTGCCTTACCTGGCGGCGACGCTGGCGATGATCCTCGCCTCGTGGGCATCCGACAAGCTGCAAAACCGCAAACTGTTCGTCTGGCCGCTGCTGCTGATTGGCGCGTTTGCCTTTATCGGCTCATGGGCGGTTGGCGCGAACCACTTCTGGGTCTCTTATTCACTGCTGGTGGTTGCTGGCGCGGCGATGTACGCCCCTTATGGGCCTTTCTTCGCCATTATTCCTGAAATGCTGCCGCGCAATGTCGCCGGTGGGGCGATGGCGCTCATCAACAGTATGGGCGCGCTGGGCTCCTTCTGCGGCTCCTGGGTGGTGGGTTATCTCAACGGCGCAACCGGCAGCCCGTCCGCATCGTACATTTTTATGGGGGTGGCGCTTTTCGCCTCCGTATGGCTTACTTTAATTGTTAAGCCTGCTAACAATAAGCAGATTCCGGCAGGCGCACCATCACAAGGGAGAACCGCATGAAGCCATCCATCATCCTGTACAAAGCCTTGCCCGATGATTTGCTGCAACGTCTGGAAACGCATTTCACCGTGACCCGCGTGGCGAACCTGAAACCGGAAACGGTGGCGCAACACGCTGAAGCCTTCGCCAGCGCGCAAGGGTTGCTGGGTTCCAGCGAAAAAGTGGACAGCGAACTGCTGGAGAAAATGCCGCAGCTACGCGCCACGTCGACTGTCTCGGTAGGCTATGACAACTTTGATGTGGATGCGCTAAACGCACGCAAAATTCTGCTGATGCACACCCCGACCGTGCTGACGGAAACGGTCGCCGATACCATCATGGCGCTGGTGCTGAGCAGCGCGCGCCGCGTGGTGGAGGTCGCCGAGCGAGTGAAAGTGGGCGAATGGACATCCGGCATTGGCCCAGACTGGTTTGGTGTTGATGTGCACCATAAAACGCTGGGTATTATCGGTATGGGGCGCATCGGGCTTGCGCTGGCCCAGCGCGCGCACTTCGGTTTCGGCATGCCGATCCTTTATAACGCACGTCGCCACCACACCGAGGCGGAAGAGCGCTTTCAGGCTCGCTATTGCGATTTAGACACGCTGCTGAAAGAGTCCGATTTCGTCTGCCTGGTGCTGCCGCTGACGGACGAGACGCATCACCTGATTGGCAAGAAGCAGTTCGGGATGATGAAAAAATCAGCCATCTTTATCAACGCCGGGCGCGGCCCGGTAGTTGATGAAGCGGCGCTGATCGACGCGCTGAAAAACGGCGAGATCCACGCCGCCGGGCTGGATGTCTTTGAGCAAGAACCGCTGCCGGTTGATTCGCCATTGCTGTCACTGCCCAATGTTGTGGCGCTGCCGCACATCGGTTCTGCAACTCATGAAACGCGCTACAACATGGCGGAGTGCGCGGTAGATAACCTGATCGACGCGCTGAACGGCAAGGTTGAGAAAAACTGCGTCAACCCGCAAGTGGCGAGCTAACGGCAAGCGCAATAAAAAAAGAGGCGAACCTGTCGCCTCTTTTTTTTGCCTGCGCCGGATTACTGCTGCGTGGCGGTAACGGCTGCTGTCCAGGCCTGGTTGAACGCTTGGTGCTGCGCGGCCAGCGGCGCAATCAGCGCGTTATACTGACTTGCCTGTTGCGACGTCGGGAACTGAATACCGTTGGCAACAAAGCTCACCTGCGTGTCCTGTTGAGCAATAAAATCACCCACCTGAACCAGTTGCTGGGTAAATACCTGCGCCGCCGGGATCAGCGGTTGCAGAGCATTTGCCGGATTAGTGACCACTTTGGTAAACACCTGATCGTAAATCGGTTTCAGATCGTCAGCCTGCTTTAACGCGGCATGCGACGCATCGGCCTGCATTTTTGCGTTTTGCAATTGCTGGCTCAGCACGCCCAGCGAACCATTAGCCTGGCGAAGCGGTTCACGCTGCGTCATATAATCCTGCGGCACACGGATAGCATTAACGCTGTCCACCACCGGACGCAGACCGGAGTCCATCGCCTGGTTAACCTGCTGGGAATAGCCATAAATCACGGCATAATCAGAGACAAACGGGCCAAACTGTTTTTTCTGATCCGCCGTCAGCGCGGGCAGTCGTTCGCTGCTGCGCATGGCCGTATTTTGCAGGAAATCGATAAACGCCTTGCGCTGATCGCCTTCTTTGTCGAAACACCCACTCAGGCTTACTACCATTAATAACGCCGCAAGAGACGCGAACCAGCGAGAGCAGGACTTTCCTGTCGCCATTTTGTTACTCCTTTCACCCATAAAAGCGCATACCGGCACACGCGTGCCTGAAGGCTTACAAGGATAGTCCAGGTCTGCTTCGCAAGATACCCCTTCAATGCATTCTTAAACGCGCGAAACCGACCTGGCATGAAATTTTCCGCGAATCGGTACAGATTATTCTTAATCGAAAATTCTGCTGAAGGTTTACAAAAATATACTGAATAAATACAGCCTGAACGTAATCAAGCAATTAAGCGGTAACGCAAAGTCAAAACGTGTATTTCAACAGCATCAAAACGTTTCGCCGCATAAATAATCACTGGCGCAACCACCACACCAGGAATTTTCACGACTATTCTTAATGAGCTGTATCACGATCCCGCTGTGTGATTTTACGAGGAGTGCTCGATGGAATATAAAGATCCAGAATTTGAGCTGCTAAGCAGCCTGGAACAAATTGTTTTTAAAAAAGACGTAACGCAGCCGGTAACCCTGAGCAAAAAGCCGAATTTCTTTAGTGACTTTGAACAATTGCGACGTGGAACCGGGCTTAAAATTGATGACTTCGCTCGTGCCATGGGAGTCTCAGTATCGATGGTGCATGAATGGGAATCACAACGAATAAAACCCACTGCCACCGAGATGAAACTGATGCGTCTGATTCATGCGAACCCAACGCTCAGTAAGCAGTTAATTGATTAAATAGTGATGGTAGAACCCCCGCTAATCCGGGGGTTAATGTCCACCTTACTCCGCTTCGCAGTACCAGCCCTCTTCCCGCCATACCAGACTGTGCGTAAGCGTTAATCCCTGAAGAAATGACGCATCATGAGACACCACCAGCATCGCGCCAGGAAATGTCGCGAGCGCCCCTTCAATCGCCTGCGTTGACGCCAGATCGAGGTGGTTCGTCGGCTCATCCAGCAGCAGCAACTGCGTGGCATCGCGCCGCCACAGTACGCACGCCAGCGCCGCTTTTAAACGCTCGCCGCCGCTCAGCGCCGCCATCGGTAACACCACTTTATCTGCCCCCAGTTGCAGTTGCGCCAGACGGGTGCGCAGCACGCCCTCCTCCATCGGCGTATCGCCAGAATTGAGATGTGCCAGCACCGATAACGAGAGATCGAGCTGCGATAAGTGCTGATCGAGGTACGCGCAGGTAACCGCGCGCTGGCACAGTCCGCCGCGGGGAGCCAGCTCACCGAGGATCACTTTCAGCAACGTCGATTTACCGCAACCATTCGGCCCGCGCACCGCTACGCGCATCGGGCCATCCATTCGCCAGTTAAGCGGAGGAAGCGCCACGTGCGGCAGCAGCACATCCTCCATCACCAGCACCTGCTTACCTTCAGGAAGATGGCTGCCAGGCAGCGTAAACAGTACCGGCATCTCCTCTTCCACCCGCTCGCGCGCCTGGTTAACGGCGATGTTAAGCGTGTCATTCTGGTCGCGGTGCTGCTTGCGCCAGCTATCGGGGCGCTCTTTCGCCGCGTTCTTGTATTTCACGCGTTCAAACGAGGCGATATTTAACGAATCGACTGTTCGCAGCGTCTGTGCCGAGCGCCGCTGGCTGGCATCATGCTCTTTTTGCATCCTGCTGCGGGTACGGCGGCGCTCGTTGACGGCGTGTTCAAGCATTGCCCGCGCGGCTTGCTGCTCCGCATCGCGCTGTCGCTGGTAGTCGTCATAATTGCCGCCATAACTGCGCAACCCGGCGGGTGTGAGTTCAAGAATGCGCGGCATCAGCGCCAGTAGCTCGCGATCGTGAGTCGCCACCAACGCACCGCCGTTTCGCTGCGCCAGCTGTGCGTAAAACCACTCGCGCCCCTGCCTGTCGAGGTGGTTGGTCGGTTCATCCAGCAGCAGATAATCCGCACTGGCGATAAACGCACTGCATAACAGTGCCCGCACACGCTCGCCACCGCTCAGCGTAATGGCAGGTCTATTCGGGTCGAAAGCGGGAAGTCTGGCGTCAGAAAAAGCCGCTGCCAGGCGTTCCGGCAGATCCCAGTAGCCTTCAAGTTTGTCGAGATCGTCGGGCTGGTAAGCGCCCTGTTCGACGCGCTCGCGGGCCGCGAAAATGTCTGTGTAACCCAGCAGTTCCGCAAGCGTGGTATGCGCGGAAACCGCGTGTTGCTGTGCAACATACGTATGCGTGCCGAAACGTTCAATATGCCCGCTGGCAGGTATGGCTAACCCGGCCAGCAGACGGAGTAATTGCGTTTTGCCCACGCCGTTACGCCCCACCAGGCCGCACAGTGACGGTTCAAGGGAGAGGGTAAGCGGGCCAAAAAGCGTCTCGCCCGTCGCAAACTGACAGGTGAGCTGATGCAAAATAAAAGCGGGGATCTGGGCGCAATGAGCCATAAGCACTCCTGAATGAAATCAATACATCCCCTGCTGACGCCTGCGCGTTTAGCAAGGATCCGAGTTCATCAGTCGTGTTTGTTCATTTTCAGAGGGCGCTCCGGTGAGACGAGAGGTTCGTCGCGGCAAAGAATAGCCGCATCATCTGCCCTCTTCAAGATTAAATTTTCACCATCTCGTCATAAAGAGGCTAATCATTTGCATGTTATTGCCGATGAATAGGGTGACTTAACTAAAAGTAGCAGGCCGCGCGTGTAAACCTGGAAGGGAATTTAACAAAGGAAAAAACGAAACAGCGCGTTATGTGAAACATAACGATGTTGAGACGTTAAGCCGCATTCATCAGGGAAGAGAGCCACCCCGGGCGCTGTGCATTGTCCTTTTCAGGCAATGAATCACCAGACGAGAATGAATGATGTCGAAATATATCCTGATTGTCGATGACAGCCGCCTGTCACGCATGATTTCACGCCAGTATGTGCTCAGCCTGCACAAGGACTGGAAAATCGACGAAGCCGGAACGGGCGAAGAGGCGATCGAACTGGCATCGGCGCACACACCTTTTGCGATCCTGCTGGATGTAAACATGCCGGGTATTGGAGGCATGGAAACCGCTTCGCGCATCCGCCAGACGCACCCTGGCACGCATATCATTCTGCTCACCGCCAACGTTCAGCACTCCATCCAAACCGCTGCGCAAGCGCTCGGCCTCGGCTTTCTGCCAAAACCGCTGAAAGAGCCGCAACTCCACGCGTTGTTGAACAGCCTGGAGGCACATCCATGAGTGAATTGCCGGATATCAGCGAAATTGAAACCGACAGCCTGATGGAGATTTTCAACATCGGTGTCGGCCAGGCCGCCGCCGCGATGAGCAATATCGTCAATGAAGAAGTGCGGATGTCGGTGCCTACGATCCGCTTTACGCCGCGCTCTGAAGCTGCTGACGAGCTGGGAGCGGGCATCTCATTATTCGGCATTAGCCAGCACTATCAGGGCGCGTATGCCACCGAAGCGATTTTGATGTTTCCTGAAGCCGCCAGTTTTGAAATTGTGCGCATGATGGTGGGTGACCTGATCCCCGCGCATGAGTTGGGCGAGATGGAACGCGAAGCGATGAGCGAAATTGGCAATATTGTGCTCAACGCCTGTGTCGGGACGCTGGCCAATATGTTCCAGAAAGAGCTGCAAGGTTCGCTGCCCGTCGTTCGCGTGGGCAGCAGCAAGCAGATCCTCAACCCGAATAAAGATGACAACGACCCGCTGGTGATGATGCTACGCATCGATTTTGCGCTTGAGCGCCAGCAGATTCAGGGATATCTCGCCTTTATCCTTGATATGTCCGCGCTGCGCGACTTACGCGAACAGATCCGGCTTTATATCAGCCGGGTAGAAACCGGCAGTGTTCCAGACGGAATGCATTGAAAATGAAAGATAAGTTGTTGTTTGATGCCTTTTCATCTTTAAGCCTCGGTGTGATCATTGTTGATGCACACTACCGTATCGCCCTGTGGAACGCGTGGTTAGAAACGCACACCGGCCGTGCGGCCTGCGACACGGTTGGTGAGGATTTTTTTAGCGTATTTCCCGACCTGGTGTATCACCGTGTCGGCGATGCGATTCGTCAGGCTATTGGCCACAATTTATCTGCCCTGCTTTCGCAATCTTTGCACCGTTCGCCCTTCCCACTCTACGCCGAACCGTCACGCCCTGGCGCGCGCCTGAGCCAGGCAGTCACCATTGTGCCGTTAGGCGATGCGGAACGTTATTGCCTGATTCAGATAGTCGATGTCACCGCCGCCGTGCGCCGCGAATCCTTACTGCGTGAACAGGCGCATGAGCTTTTATCGCAATCGCTATCCGATGGGCTTACCGGCGTGGGTAACCGCCGTTATTTCGACCTTTGCATTGAGCGTGAATGGCGCGCCAGCAAGCGCAATAACAAGCCGCTCTCGCTGCTGCTAATTGATGTGGATTACTTCAAACTTTATAACGACTGCAATGGTCACCAGCGCGGCGATGAGTGCTTACAGCAAATCGCCACCGCGATGCGCGGCGCGCTGAAAAACCCTGCCGATGTCCTGTTCCGTTACGGCGGCGAGGAGTTTTGCGCCCTGTTACCTGAAACCCGCTGTGCCGATGCCGTTGAACTCGCCGAGACACTCCGCACCAGCGTACAACTGCTGGATTTACCCCACGCCAGTTCCCCCGGTGGAATCGTCAGCGTCAGTATTGGCGTCGCCAGTCTTTGCCAGAAAAGCCACACCGAGTACGGGCAGCTTATCCAGAGCGCTGATAATGCGCTGTATGAAGCCAAGCGAGCAGGCCGTAACAACGTTCGCGTCAACGCCACGTTTACGCCGTTCGTTCCTTATCCCGGCGAGCAAAATACGCCGTAGCCCTGACGCCAGACATAAAAAAACCCGCCGCAGCGGGTTTTTTATTGCCATGACGATTACTGCAGCAGAGAGATATCCGCCACCTGCAGGAACAGTTCACGCAGTTTAGACAGCAATGTCAGACGGTTGATACGCACGTCTTTGTCGTCGGCATTCACCATCACGTTCTCAAAGAACTCATCCACCGGCTCGCGCAGCTGCGCCAGTTCGATTAATGCGTCCTGATAACGGCCTTCGGCAAAGTACGGCTGCAGCTTATCGCGCAGCACCACCAGGTTACCCGCCAGCTTAATTTCCGCCGCTTCTTTCAGCACCGAGGCGTGAACGATATCGTTCAGCGTCTCATCGGATTTCGCCAGGATATTGGAAACGCGCTTGTTCGCTGCCGCCAGCGCCGCCGCTTCGTCGAGCGTACGGAAGTGCGAAACCGCCTTCATACGCGCATCGAAATCTGCCGGTTTGGTCGGACGACGCGCCAGCACCGCCTGAATGGTATCCACGCTGTAGCCTTCGTCCTGATACCAGGCACGGAAACGACCCAGCATAAAGTCGATCACATCATCGACCACTTTCGCGTTGGTCAGCTTGTCGCCGTACAGACGCACCGCTTCTTCGGTCAGGGTTTGCAGATCCAGCGCCAGGTTCTTCTCAACGATAATACGCAGCACGCCCAGCGCCGCGCGGCGCAGTGCGAACGGGTCTTTATCGCCTTTCGGATGCTGGCCGATACCGAAGATCCCCGCGAGGGTGTCCATCTTATCGGCAATCGCCAGTGCGCAAGCGATCGGGTTTGACGGCAGTTCATCACCGGCAAAACGCGGCTGATACTGCTCGTTCAGCGCCACAGCAACATCTTCTGCTTCGCCGTCGTGACGCGCATAGTGCATGCCCATCACGCCCTGGGTGTCGGTGAATTCGAACACCATGTTGGTCATCAGGTCGCATTTGGAAAGCAGGCCCGCGCGCGTGGCGTGATTGACATCCGCGCCAATCTGCCCGGCAATCCAGCCCGCCAGCGCCTGAATACGATCGGTCTTGTCGCGCAGCGTACCTAGTTGTTGCTGGAAGAGCACAGTTTGCAGACGCGGCAGATGATCTTCGAGGCGTTTTTTACGGTCGGTATTGAAGAAGAACTCGGCATCCGCCAGACGCGGGCGCACCACTTTTTCGTTACCGGAGATAATCTGCTGCGGATCTTTCGATTCGATGTTAGCGACGAAGATAAAGTTCGGCAGCAGTTTGCCGTCATTGCCATACACCGGGAAGTACTTCTGGTCACCTTTCATGGTGTAAACCAGCGCTTCCGCCGGAACGGCGAGGAATTTCTCTTCGAACTTCGCGGTCAGCACCACCGGCCATTCCACCAGCGAGGTCACTTCTTCCAGCAGGCTGTCGCTCAGATCGGCATTGCCGCCAATCTTACGCGCCGCTTCTTCAGCATCCGCTTTGATTTTCGCTTTACGCGCGTCGTAATCGGCGATCACTTTGCCGCGCTCCAGCAGGATTTGCGGGTACTGATCGGCGTTATCGATGGTGAACTCCGGCTCGCCCATAAAGCGGTGGCCGCGAATCACGCGATCGGACTGAATACCCAGAATGGTTGCCGGAATAACGGTGTCGCCCAGCAGCAGCGTAACGGTATGAACCGGACGAACAAACGTCACATCCGACGCGCCCCAGCGCATCAGTTTCGGGATCGGCAGCTTGCCAAGCGAGTTAGCAATCATGTTCGGCAGCAGCGTTTCCACGCTTTCGCCTTTGACATGCGCACGATAGAGCAGCCATTCACCTTTGTCGGTGGTCAGACGCTCGGCCTGATCGACAGTGATGCCGCAACCTCGCGCCCAACCTTCAGCCGCTTTGCTCGGTTTGCCTTCCGCGTCAAACGCCTGGGCAATTGCCGGGCCGCGTTTTTCAACTTCGCGATCCGGCTGGGAAGCCGCCAGTTTCGCGACTTTTACCGCCAGACGGCGCGGCGCGGCGAACCACTGCACGTCGCCGTGGGTGACACCTGCCGCATCCAGCTCAGCGGTAACGTTGGCAGCGAAGGACTCGGCCAGGCTGCGCAGGGCTTTTGGTGGCAGCTCTTCGGTGCCGATTTCCACCAGGAAAGTTTTCTCAGACATGGCCGCCTCTTATTTATTTCTGTTACACATCGGGAAGCCAAGGGCTTCACGGGAAGCGTAATACGCTTCAGCCACTGCTTTGGTCAGCGTGCGGATGCGCAGAATATAGCGCTGACGTTCCGTCACGGAGATGGCTTTACGCGCATCCAGCAGGTTGAAGCTATGGGCGGCCTTCAGAATGCGCTCGTAGGCAGGCAGCGGCAGCGGGTTTTCCAGCGCCAGCAGCTGCTGCGCTTCTTTTTCATACTGCTCGAAGCAGGTGAACAGGAAGTCGACATCCGCGTATTCGAAGTTGTAAGTGGATTGCTCCACTTCGTTTTGATGGAACACGTCGCCGTAAGTGGTTTTACCCAGCGGGCCGTCGCTCCAGACCAGGTCGTAAACGCTGTCCACGCCCTGAATGTACATCGCCAGACGTTCCAGACCGTAGGTGATTTCACCGGTAACCGGTTTACACTCCAGACCGCCAACTTGCTGGAAGTAGGTAAACTGCGTCACTTCCATGCCGTTCAGCCACACTTCCCAGCCCAGACCCCAGGCACCCAGCGTCGGGTTTTCCCAGTTGTCTTCCACGAAACGAATATCGTGAATGGTCGGATCCATACCCAGCTCTTTCAGTGACCCGAGGTACAGCTCCTGAATGTTATCCGGAGACGGCTTAATCACCACCTGGAACTGATAATAGTGCTGTAAACGGTTCGGGTTTTCGCCATAGCGCCCATCGGTCGGACGGCGGGAAGGTTGCACATACGCGGTTGCCATCGGTTCTGGCCCCAGCGCGCGCAGGCTGGTCATTGGGTGCGATGTACCGGCGCCCACTTCCATGTCCAGAGGTTGAACAATGGTACAGCCCTGACGAGCCCAATAATCCTGTAAGGTCAGGATCAGACCCTGAAAGGTCCTGGTATCAAACTTTTGCATATTCTTTCGTGCTGGATACGTGTGGATTTAAAGGAAGCGCCCAGTATACCCGCTGGCTGCAAGATATACAGTACGAAACGGGTTTGTTTAAGGAAAATTGGGGAAAGCACGCGCCGTCGGGCGGGAATCTGGCGGTTTAGCGCATCGAAAGGTGTAAAAATTGGCCTTCCGCGTCAAAAGTGCAGACAAAGGCTTCCCGGCGCGGCGTCATGCCCCGCATTTCATAGCTGCCCTGAAATTGTTCAAAGCCAGTGACATCAATTTGCTGTACGCCAGTGTTGTAACGGCGAGCGGCGTTTTGTCTGCATAAATTTTCCATATCCAGCGAATGTTCGGGGCCAGGTCTGGCTTTTTGCGCTTGCTGCGCGGGAATATCTGCAGAGGCGCTGCAGCCAGCTAATAGCAGCACCAGCGCGGGGGCAATACACTTCATCATTTTTATCACTGCCTGCTCGCGGGCTGTTATTTTTAAAGGCGGGGAACGCAAATTTTGCAAATCTGCGCAAAACGCACAAGCAAGAGCGGTAAAACTCAGAATTATCTAATGAGATGGGCGGATAATCTTACAGTCTGAGGGAGTTGTCTTTAACGTGAACACAGAGGAACTGATGCAGTCGAAAATTTACTGGATAGATAATCTGCGAGGGATAGCCTGTTTAATGGTAGTGATGATCCATACCACTACCTGGTACATTACCAATCCTGCCAGCATCACCACTTTCGACTGGAATATCGCCAATATCCTCAACTCCGCTTCCCGCGTCAGCGTGCCGCTGTTTTTTATGATTTCCGGCTACCTCTTTTTTGGCGAACGCAGCGCACAGCCGCGCCACTTCTTGCGCATCGCGCTTTGTCTGGTGTTCTACAGCCTTATCGCCCTGCTCTATATCGTGCTGTTCACCTCGATTAACAGCGAGCTGTCGTTGAAAAACCTGCTGCAAAAACCGGTGTTTTATCACCTGTGGTTTTTCTTCGCCATTATCGTCATTTACCTGGTGTCGCCATTGATTCAGGTGAAAGCGCTCAGCGGCAAAATGTTGCTGGCATTAGTGGTGGTGATTGGCATTGTGGCCAACCCGAATACGGTGTCGCAGAAAATCGGCGGTTTTGAGTGGCTGCCGGTCAATCTTTATATTGGCGGGGATACGTTTTACTACATTCTGTACGGCATGCTGGGGCGCGCTATCGGCATGATGGAGACGCAAAAACGGGCATTAAGCTGGGCCTGTGCAGCCCTGTTTTTAGCCGCGGTGTTTGTGATTTCACGCGGTACGCTCAATGAGCTGAAATGGCGCGGCAATTTCGCCGATACCTGGTATCTCTACTGCGGGCCGATGGTCTTTCTGTGCGCCATTGCGCTGTTTACGCTCATCAAAAACACGCTGAATAGCCGCACGCTGCCGGGGCTAACGCTGATTTCTCACCATTCGCTGGGTATTTACGGTTTTCACGCGCTGATTATTCACGCCCTGCGCACGCGCGGCGTTGAAATCCACGCTTCACCGCTGCTCGATATCGTCTGGATTTTCACCGCCACGCTTCTGGCAAGCCTGGCGCTGTCGATGCTGGTGCAACGCCTCGACAAACGCCGTTTCGTCAGTTAATGGCACGCTGGCGCGCACGCTGTAGCTGGCGCGGTGAGGAGAACCCGGCGGCAAGCGCGGCCTGCTCGGTGCCACGCCCTTGCAACAGATACTGTTCGGCAATCACCAGCCGCAGCTGCTCCAGATAATCACGCACGCTGATCCCGAGATGTTGCTGGAACAGACGCGTTAAATGTCGAGGGCTGACGTGTGCCCGCTCGGCAATGTCGCTCAGTTGCCAGGCTTTTTGCGGCTCCGCCGTCAACGCATCTTGTGCGCGATGCACCGCCGGATGCAGGTGGTTACGATAGCGCAGCCACGGAGAAATTTGCGGATCTTCCCCGGAACGGCGGAACCAGACCACCATTTCCCGCGCTACCGCCAGCGCCGTCTCCGGCCCGCAAAAGCGGTTAATCAGATGCAGCGCCAGATCAATACCGGAGGTGATGCCCGCACTGGTCCAGATGCTGCGATCCTCAATGAAAATACGGTTCTCTTTGACCAGCGCCGCAGGCGCCACCGCGCGTAAACGGGCAATGACATCATGGTGAGTGGTGCACTGAATACCGTTCATCAGACCGGCCTTCGCCGCCAGCACCGCGCCGGAACAGACGCACATCAACGTAATGCTCTGGCTGTGGATCAGCGGTTGCAGGCGCATCAGCCAGTGCCGCACCGCGTTCGCCTGCGGCGTATCAAATAACCGTGAGGAATCTGACACACCTGGCAGCACCAGCAGGCTGCCTGCCGGCAAGGTATCCGGTAGCGGTGCAATATTGCCCATCGTCAGGCCAATCGAGGTCGACACACTCGCTTCCGGCCCAACGTAGTGCAGGCGAAAAGCGTTACCTGCCAGCGCGAAGGTTTCCGCCGGGCCGGTCATATCCAGCGCCAGAACGCCGGGCAACATCACAAACCAGACATCTGTGGTCATTACAGTTCCAGGATTTCGTGGACGGTTTTAATGGCAGCGAAGCGGCCTTCCAGCACGGTTTCAGTGCGGTGGCGCAGCGCGCTGCAATCCAGCGTAACCCCTTTATGCGTCATCGGGAAGGTCAGTGTCGCTTCGCTGACAAAGGTCACACGATACCCCAGATCCGATGCGACGCGCGCGGTGGTTTCACAGCACTGCTCGGTGCGAATACCGCAAATAATCAGATGGTTGATGTCGCGGCTGCGCAGCCAGTGATCGAGTCCGGTATCGGTAAACGCATTGTGCACATGCTTATAAAACGTTACGGCGGCGCGGTGTTGCAGGAAGGGCATCGGCGCGACAAAACCGCTCTCCTGCGAAAACGGCCCGCTGTCGGCGACATGAAAGATATCGACTACCGGTACGCCACGTGCTTCACAGCCAGCGATAAGCGTGGAGATGGCCTGCTGAAACGCGGCGAAATCCGTATCTTGCCAGTAGTCACGATGGAAAAAAGATTGCTGTGTGTCGATGTTAATCAGCGCGGTGCGGGACATTTCAGGACTCCTTGCTCAGTAGGGTTAACGCTATTGTGGCAAGGAGTTTTGCGCCTGCTAAGACCAAAAAAGGACAACATCAGGGTGATTCCAGCCCACCTGAATAGCGGGCAGGATAAGCAGGAAAAATCAGGACATCAGCGGCAGTAGCTGCTGATAGATACGGCGGAACGTTTCGCGGCGTGGCGCATAATGAGCATGTCGGGCAGCATCCGGCGCATGCTGTTGCTCAACCGGCAGTTGCGGCAACAGTGTCGCCAGAGGCGTTTGCGAATTGACGGCAATTTGCGCCAGCCGCGCCGCGCCAAGCGCTGGCCCCACATCGCCGCCGGTGCGGTAATCGAGCTGCAATCCGCTGATATCCGCCAGCATTTGTCGCCACCATGCGCTACGCGCACCACCACCGATAAGCGTAATGCTCTGCGGCGTGACGCCACAGGCGTGGACGACATCCATACCATCCGCCAGCGCGAAACCGACACCTTCCAGCACGGCGCGGGCAAGTTCTTCGCGGCCATGCTGATGCGTCAGACCAAAGAACACGCCTTTCGCCTGCGGGTTGTTATGCGGCGTACGCTCGCCGGAAAGGTAGGGTAAAAACCACAGATCCCCGGCGTTATCGTCCGCCTGTTGCGCGGCGTTAATCAGTGCCGGAACTGACTCCAGCCCCGTTAGCTTCGCCGCCCAGTCCAGGCACGACGCCGCGCTAAGCATCACCGACATCAAATGCCAGCGGCCAGGCAGCGCGTGACAAAAACTGTGTACCGCGCTTTCGGGCTTACTGAGGAACCCTTCGCTGACGGCAAAATAGACCCCGGATGTGCCCAGTGACAACATCGCCTGGCCTGCGTCTGCCATACCGACGCCGACAGCACCGGCGGCGTTATCTCCGCCGCCCGCGACAACCGGAACGACGGGCATCGCCCAGCGCCGGGCGATCTCGGGTAACAGTTCGCCGGTAATTTCGCTGCCTTCAAACAGCGCAGGCATATGCGCACGTGAAAGCGAGCAGGCAGCCAGCATGTCATCGCTCCAGTCGCGTTTCGCCACATCCAGCCACATGGTTCCCGCCGCGTCGGACATGTCGCTGGCGAATACGCCAGACATTTTCAAACGCAGAAAATCTTTAGGCAGCAAGACCTTCGCTACACGAGCAAATATTTCTGGCTCATGACGCTGCACCCACAAAAGTTTCGGCGCAGTAAAACCGGGCATCATCAGGTTGCCGGTAATCGCACGGGAATTTTTAACTTTTTCTTCCAGCAGCGCGCACTCTTCGCCACAACGACCGTCATTCCACAAAATAGCCGGACGCAATACCTGGTTATCTTTATCAAGCAGCGTTGCACCGTGCATCTGCCCGGCGAGGCCCATCGCTTTCACCTGCTGTAACGAATGCACCTCGCCCAATGCCAGAATGGCGCGGTCCGTCGCCTGCCACCACGCTTCGGGATCTTGCTCCGACCACAACGGGTGTGGTCGCGACACGCTGAGTTTTTCCGTATGCGAGGCCAGCACCTCGCCCTGCTCACCGAGCAGAATCGCCTTCACGCCAGAGGTGCCGAGATCGATCCCGATATACATAGTGACCACTCCTTTTTAGTGCGCCGCGTTATCAGCGGCGCAGAACGGTTTACTTATCAAACAGGTAGTAGTTAACCAGGTTTTCCAGTTGCTCCTGATGACCGCTCTGGTGGCGCGGCGCCAGGTTCTGCTGTTCAGCGTACTTCGCCAGCTCCGCGAGGCTAAGCTGCCCCTGCAAAATTTGCTGGCCCAGCTCACCATTCCAGCCCGCATAGCGTTTCGCCACGCGTTTATCCAGCTCGCCCTCTGCCACCATGCGAGCCGCCACTTTCAGCGCCAGCGCCATGGTGTCCATCGCGCCAATATGACCATAGAAAAGGTCGTATTTATCGGTACTCTGACGACGTACTTTGGCGTCAAAATTCAGGCCGCCGGTAGTGAAACCGCCCGCTTTGAGAATTTCATACATCACCAGCGCGTTCTCTTCGACGCTGTTCGGGAACTGGTCGGTATCCCAGCCGAGCTGCGGGTCGCCGCGGTTCGCATCCACTGAACCAAACAGCCCCAGCGCGATGGCCGTGGCGATTTCATGATGGAAGGAGTGACCGGCAAGCGTGGCGTGGTTGGCTTCGATGTTCAGTTTAATCTCTTTCTCCAGACCAAACTGTTTCAGGAACCCATAAACGGTAGCGGCGTCATAATCGTACTGGTGCTTGGTCGGTTCCTGCGGTTTTGGTTCGATAAGCAACGTGCCGCGAAAACCGATTTTGTGTTTGTGCTCCACCACCATATGCATGAAGCGGCCAATCTGTTCGCGCTCCTGGCGCAGATCGGTATTCAACAAGGTTTCATAACCCTCGCGACCGCCCCACAGCACGTAGTTTTCGCCACCAAGTTTGTGAGTGGCGTTCATGGCGGTCACCACCTGCGTCGCCGCCCAGCTGAATACTTCCGGGTCCGGGTTGGTCGCCGCGCCCGCACCATAGCGCGGGTTGGTAAAGCAGTTCGCCGTGCCCCATAACAGCTTCACGCCGCTCTGCTGCTGTTTTTCCGCCAGCACGTCCACCATCTGAGCAAAATTGTTCAGATACTCTTTCAGCGACGCGCCTTCCGGCGAAACGTCCACATCGTGGAAGCAGTAATAGGGCACATTGAGTTTATGAAAAAACTCAAACGCGACATCGGCTTTACGCTTCGCCATCGCGATGGCTTCGCCAGGCTGTTGCCATGGGCGATCGAAGGAGCCCACACCAAACATATCTGCGCCGTTCCAGCAGAAGGTGTGCCAGTAGCAGGCAGCAAAACGCAGGTGATCTTCCATGCGCTTACCGAGCACTAGCTCATCCGGATTGTAATGACGAAACGCTAAAGGATTCGTGGTTTTTGGACCTTCAAAACGAACCCGATCCAGCTGGTCGAAATAAGCTTGCATAATGAGCTCCATTGGCGAGTGTACAAATCTGACGTTAATACTGGATTCTCTCTCTGACTCGCTCAATTACGTTATTTCACACTGCTATTAAGAGAATGCACAAACGTGCGCTGGCTCGCAAAATAATGCTATCTGCCGCTGCGAGGCGCCTTCCTCTTTTTTATGCAAAATCGGTTTTGCTTTTTTTAAAATAAGATCGCGGTCATAAATCAGCAAATAAACCAAAAAACGTAATGCCCGGATAAAAATCTGTAATTGCCAGAGAAGAATTCTGCGTTAAGAATTTGCTCGTCTATAGCAGTGCATGTTTCTTTTATCTCGCCCTTCACCCTACAAAAGGTATCACTATTATGAAGATAAAGAACCTTTGCCTTACACTCTGCGCCTCCCTACTGCTGGCAAGCGCTTTCGGCCATGCCAAAGAGGTGAAAATCGGCATGGCGATTGACGATTTGCGCCTTGAACGCTGGCAAAAAGACCGCGATATCTTTGTGAAAAAAGCCGAGTCGCTCGGCGCTAACGTGTTTGTTCAATCCGCAAACGGAAATGAAGAAACGCAGATGTCGCAAATTGAAAATATGATCAACCGCGGTGTCGATGTGCTGGTTATTATTCCCTACAACGGCCAGGTATTAAGTAACGTAATAAAAGAAGCCAAACAGGAAGGAATTAAAGTTCTGGCTTATGACCGCATGATTAATAATGCCGACATCGATTTCTATATCTCTTTCGATAATGAAAAAGTCGGGGAATTACAGGCGCAAAGCCTGGTAAGCAAAGTCCCGCAGGGAAATTACTTTTTAATGGGCGGTTCGCCGGTTGATAATAACGCCAAGTTATTCCGCGCCGGTCAAATGAAAGTATTAAAACCCTATATCGATAGCGGGAAAATTAAAATTGTCGGCGATCAATGGGTCGATGGCTGGTTACCGGAAAACGCGCTGAAGATTATGGAAAACGCCCTCACCGCCAACAATAACAAAATTGATGCGGTGGTAGCTTCCAACGATGCGACCGCTGGCGGCGCAATTCAGGCGCTGAGCGCTCAAGGTCTGGCCGGCAAAGTGGCGATTTCGGGCCAGGATGCCGACCTCGCAGGCGTGAAACGGTTGATTAACGGCAGCCAGACCATGACGGTCTATAAGCCAATCACCCAACTGGCGAATACGGCTGCGGAAATCGCTGTCGAATTGGGTAACGGCAAAACGCCAAAAGCGGACGCTTCACTGAATAACGGCCTGAAAGATGTCCCTGCCCGCCTGTTGACGCCAATTGAAGTCACCAAAGACAACATCGACGCTACTGTCATCAAAGACGGCTTCCATCAGAAAAATCAGCTCTAAAACCGTCGGCGCGCCTGCGGGCGCGTCGGCTGCCATCTCTTTCAGGCGCTGTATATCAGCGAATGACGTGGAGCAGCCATGCCTTATTTACTTGAAATGAAAAATATCACCAAAACTTTTGGTGTCGTAAAGGCGATAGATAACGTCAGCCTGCACCTTAACGCGGGTGAGGTGCTCTCGCTGTGCGGTGAGAACGGTTCGGGTAAATCCACGCTGATGAAAGTGCTGTGTGGGATTTACCCGGCTGGCAGTTACGAGGGAGAAATCATTTTTGCGGGCGAAACCCTGCAAGCCAGCCATATCCGCGACACCGAGCGGAAAGGTATCGCCATCATTCACCAGGAGCTGGCGCTGGTGAAACATTTAACCGTGCTGGAAAACATTTTCCTCGGTACGGAAATCACCCGTCACGGTGTGATGGATTACGACCAAATGACACTGCGCTGCGAAAAATTGCTCAAACAGGTGAGCCTGTCGATTTCGCCAGATACCCGGGTGGGCGATTTAGGGCTCGGGCAACAGCAACTGGTCGAAATCGCCAAAGCGCTGAACAAACAAGTGCGGCTGCTTATCCTCGATGAACCCACCGCTTCGCTGACCGAGCAGGAAACCGCCGTGCTGCTGGATATCATCCGCGACCTGCGCAACCACGATATCGCCTGCGTTTACATTTCACACAAGCTGAATGAAGTCAAAGCGATTTCGGACACTATTTGCGTTATCCGTGATGGCAAGCATATCGGTACGCGTGATGCCGCCGGCATGAGCGAAGACGACATCATCACGATGATGGTAGGTCGCGAACTGACTGCGCTCTACCCCAATGAACCGCACGCGACAGGCGACGAGATCCTGCGCGTTGAGCACCTTACCGCCTGGCATCCGGTAAACCGCCATATCAAACGGGTGAACGATATTTCATTCAGCCTGAAGCGCGGCGAGATACTTGGCATCGCCGGGCTGGTCGGCGCGGGGCGAACCGAAGCGGTGCAGTGCCTGTTTGGCGTCTGGCCAGGGCGCTGGGAAGGGCAAATCTTCCTTGATGGCAAAGCGGTACAGATTCACAACTGCCAGCAGGCTATCGACTTTGGCATTGCCATGGTGCCGGAAGATCGCAAAAAAGACGGCATCGTGCCGGTGATGGCGGTGGGTAAGAACATCACGCTGGCGGCGCTTAACCAGTTTACCGGCGCGTTAAGCAGCCTGGACGACGCCGCCGAGCAGGCGTGCATTTTACAGTCGCTCCAGCGGCTAAAAGTGAAAACGTCTTCCCCGGAGCTGGCAATCGGCCGCCTGAGCGGGGGCAACCAGCAAAAGGCGATTCTCGCCCGCTGCCTGTTACTCAACCCGCGCATCCTGATCCTCGATGAACCTACGCGCGGTATCGATATCGGCGCGAAATACGAAATCTACAAACTGATTAACCAATTAGTGCAGCAGGGGATCGCCGTCATCGTTATCTCATCCGAGCTTCCCGAAGTGCTGGGATTAAGCGATCGGGTGCTGGTGATGCATGAAGGCAAGCTAAAAGCCGATCTCATCAATCGTAATCTGACCCAGGAGCAGGTCATGGAAGCGGCGCTGAGGAGCGAACATCATGTCGAAAAGCAACCCGTCTGAAATCAAGTTAACTACCGCCTCACCAGGGGCTTTTTCCGGGCTAAAGTCCCTTAATTTACAAATATTTGTGATGATTGCCGCCATTGTGGTGATTATGCTGTTTTTCACCGGCATGACTGATGGCGCCTACCTGAGCGCGCGTAATATCTCTAACCTGCTGCGCCAGACCGCCATCACCGGCATCCTGGCGGTGGGAATGGTGTTTGTCATTATATCCGCCGAAATTGACCTCTCCGTTGGCTCCATGATGGGGTTGCTCGGCGGTGCGGCGGCGATTTTCGATGTCTGGCTGGGCTGGCCGCTACCGCTGACCGTAGCGGTAACACTGGTGCTCGGCCTGCTGCTTGGCGCCTGGAACGGCTGGTGGGTGGCGTATCGCAAAGTCCCTTCATTTATCGTCACGCTGGCCGGGATGCTGGCTTTTCGCGGCGTGCTGATCGGCATTACTAACGGCACCACGGTTTCCCCCACCAGCGCGGCAATGTCGCAGATTGGCCAAAGCTATCTACCAGACGGCGTAGGTTTCGGCGTAGGCCTGCTGGGCCTGGTCGCTTTTGTACTCTGGCAGTGGCGCGGGCGTATGCGCCGCCAGACACTGGGGCTGGCAACGTCGCCCTCATCAACGGCGGTTGGACGTCAGGCAATTATCGCAGTTATCGTGCTGGGAGCCATTTGGCTGCTGAATGATTACCGGGGTGTCCCCACTCCGGTACTGCTGCTGGCGTTTTTACTGCTGGCGGGCATGTTTATGGCGACGCGCACCGCGTTTGGCCGCCGTATTTACGCTATTGGCGGCAACCTGGAAGCGGCACGGCTTTCCGGCATTAACGTCGAGCGCACCAAACTTGCGGTATTTGCCATTAACGGATTGATGGTGGCGATTGCCGGTTTGATCCTCAGTTCGCGCCTCGGGGCAGGCTCACCTTCCGCCGGAAACATCGCCGAACTGGACGCCATTGCCGCTTGTGTGATTGGCGGCACCAGCCTTGCAGGCGGTATTGGTAGCGTCGCGGGTGCGGTAATGGGCGCGTTTATTATGGCGTCGCTGGATAACGGCATGAGCATGATGGATGTGCCGACGTTCTGGCAATACATCGTCAAAGGGGCCATTTTGCTGCTGGCCGTGTGGATGGATTCCGCCACCAAACGGCGGGCCTGAAAGTTGTGAATTAAGGCGCGATCACACTGCCGGATCTTTTTTATTCATCAGTTTGATGAATATGATAATGAGATCGGATGGAAAGTCAGGAAGCAAACCAACATGTTTGAGAAGCGCCATCGCATCACGTTGTTATTTAATGCCAATAAAGCCTACGACCGCCAGGTTGTCGAAGGGGTCGGCGAGTATTTGCAAGCCTCGCAATCCGAGTGGGATATTTTCATTGAAGAGGATTTTCGCGCCCGCATTGAAAATATCAAAGAGTGGCTGGGCGATGGCGTGATCGCCGATTATGACGATCGGGACATTGAGCGTCTGCTGGCGGATGTCGACGTGCCAATTGTCGGCGTGGGCGGCTCTTATCACACACCGGAGCACTACCCGCCGGTGCATTACATCGCGACCGACAACTACGCGCTGGTGGAGAGCGCGTTTTTGCATCTGAAAGAGAAAGGCGTGCACCGTTTTGCGTTCTACGGCCTGCCGTCCTCCAGCGGCAAACGTTGGGCGGCAGAACGTGAGCACGCCTTCTGCCAGTTAGTGGCGCAAGAGAAGTACCGCGGCGTGGTTTACCAGGGGCTGACCACAGCGCCTGAGAACTGGCAACATGCGCAAAACCGGCTGGCGGACTGGCTGCAAACGCTGCCGCCGCAGACCGGCATTATCGCCGTGACCGACGCCCGCGCACGTCATGTTCTGCAAGTGTGTGACCATTTACATATTCCGGTGCCGGAAAAACTGTGCGTGATTGGCATCGATAACGAAGAACTCACCCGCTATCTCTCGCGCGTTGCGCTCTCTTCCGTGGCACAGGGAACCCGGCAAATGGGCTACCAGGCGGCGAAGCTGCTGCATCGTCTGCTGGATAACGAAACCATGCCGTTACAGCGGTTGCTGGTGCCACCGGTACGCGTGGTGGCGCGGCGCTCGACGGATTACCGCTCGCTGAACGACCCGGCGGTGATTCAGGCGATGCATTACATTCGCAATCACGCCTGTAAAGGCATCAAAGTGGATCAGGTGCTGGATGCCGTTGGCATCTCGCGTTCCAACCTGGAAAAGCGCTTTAAAGAAGAGGTCGGAGAGACGATTCACGCGGTAATTCATGCGGAGAAACTGGAAAAGGCGCGTAGCCTGTTGATATCAACGTCGCTCTCGATCAATGAAATCTCACAGATGTGCGGCTACCCGTCGCTGCAATATTTCTACTCGGTGTTTCGTAAAGAGTACGACAGCACACCAAAAGACTATCGCGACCGCTATAGCGAAATCCTTATCTAGCACAAAGAAAAACGCCTTCCGGCTGGAAGGCGTTTACAGAGCTGATATTACATATGGGCGGCGATTAACTGCTGATTGTCCTGATACATGGCAAATAGGTAGTTGTTGTAACTCTCGCCACGGGTTGAGTAGCCCTTCAGCTTGTGAATCATGTTGGTCGCCGTCACTTCCTGATCCGCTTTGCGCAGCTGCGCACGGGATTTACGGAATGACGCATAGGCCGTGTGCGTATTCAGGTTGGTGACGTAAGCATCCACCGATTCCTGCAGGGAGTTAAAGTGAGAGTAACCTTTCACTTTGCCAGCCCCGTTTTTACAGGCACCTTTCGCACATTTCATGCCAAACAGATTGTTGTTGGTACGCGCCAGTTTTGACGTGCCCCAACCACTTTCCGCTGCCGCCATAGTCGCAACCATGCTGTCCGGGATAATGTCTACACGCTCCAGCAGGGCGTTCCATGGAATACGACGCGTATTCCCGTTCCAGCTGATTTTGTAGCGTTGCGTAATATCCTTCAGACGCGTGCGCTCGGCAGGCGACCATTGGCTGTTGTACTGTTTTGACAGCAACCAGTTACGCTCGGCGGTAATCGCAGAGTTTTTGCTGGTGATATAAGGCATTACCGTCCGGAGAAACGCTTTTTTCCTTGGTGTTCCGGAAGGGTATTTTCGCAAATCAGGAAGTGAACTACTTTTTACACTATTGCGAGAATACTCTTGTTTACTGCTTGCCTGTTTTTTTACGCTTGCCTTAGTGACGTGGGCTTTGTGACTCGCTGTTTCTGTGTGCGTCTTCGCCAGCACCCCACCTGAAAATATCAAGGTGGAAAACATGAGTATCGTGGCCCCAAGTCGTCGCATGGGTATCGATATCATTAGGTCTCCTGGTCGGATATGAACATTCCAACACCTTCTTTTTTGCATGATTTTGAGAGCTGAATCTCAAATCATACCAAAAATAGCCTGCAAGAGCACGTACAGAAATAATCCAATTCTGAAATCATGTCACGAGGAAACTGCACACAAAACGGACAATCTCTTATAAATGTGGCGGTTATCGCAAATCCACATCAACGATATGTGCGCGATCGCTCACCCTGCGCCCTCCTCCCTGGCGATTACGACCAGGGAGGAGTTTCCCCGGTAAACAGAGTGGCAAACTGGGTAAAATCGCCATCACTGGGACATCCGATGAAACACTCCGCACTGTTACTGTTGTTGCTTCCCGGCATCGCTCTCGCCGACTGGTCCGCCGCTGGTTTTCCCCCTTTAACTGACGACGGCACCGGCCTCTGGCGCAGCCAGGCCGCGCTGAAAAAAGGCGAGCATCCAATCGCGTTACAGCAGGGTCAGCAGTGCTGGCAGCCCGCCAGCGACATCAAGCTGAACCAAATGCTTTCGTTGAAGCCTTGCAGTGGGCGCGCGCCGCAGTGGCGGATATTCCGTGATGGCGATTACCAGATACAACTCGATACCCGCTCCGGCACGCCAACATTGCTGCTAAGTGTCAAAAGCGAGGCCAGCGAAACGCCTGCCAAACTAGCGCGCCAGTGTCCGGTGCGTGACGATAAGCCGCTGACCGTGCCTGTTGGCAACACCTTCCCGGAAGGCAGCCTGGTACGCGATTTCTACAGCCAGCAAACCGCCACGGTACGCGACGGGAAAATCACCCTGCAGCCTGCACCGGAAAGTGACGGTCTTCTCCTGTTGGAAAAAGCGCAGACGCAGGGCGCAGCCCCCTTTCAGTGGCATAACGCCACGGTCTATTTTGTCCTTACCGACCGCTTTGTGAATGGTAATCCCGCCAATGACAACAGCTACGGGCGGCACAAAGATGGCATGCAAGAGATTGGCACCTTTCACGGCGGCGACCTGCAAGGGCTGACCAGCAAACTGGATTACTTACAACAACTTGGTGTTAACGCACTATGGATAAGTTCGCCGCTGGAGCAGATCCACGGCTGGGTTGGCGGCGGCACAAAAGGCGATTTCCCCCACTATGCCTACCACGGTTATTACACGCAGGACTGGACGCGCCTCGACGCCAACATGGGCAGCGAAGACGATCTGCGTAAGCTGGTTGATGAAGCACACCGACGCGGCATCCGCGTACTGTTTGACGTGGTAATGAATCACACCGGCTATGCGACGTTAGCCGATATGCAAACCTTCCAGTTCGGCGCGCTGTATTTGAAAGAAGAAGAACGCAAAAAGATCCTCGGCGAGCACTGGACTGACTGGCGTCCCGCCGCCGGGCAAAGCTGGCACAGCTTTAATGATTACATCAACTTTAGCGATAAAACCGCCTGGCAAAACTGGTGGGGTAAGAACTGGATCCGCACCGATATCGGCGATTATGACAACCCCGGTTTTGACGACCTCACCATGTCGCTGGCGTTTTTGCCGGATCTGAAAACCGAATCCACCACCCCTTCCGGTCTGCCGGTGTTTTATCGCCACAAACCGGATACGCGCGCGCGTGAAATCGCAGGGTTTACGCCGCGCGATTACCTCACCCATTGGCTCAGCGAATGGGTGCGCGAGTACGGCATTGACGGCTTTCGCGTTGATACTGCCAAACATGTCGAGCTGGCAGCCTGGCAACAATTAAAAACGCAGGCCACGGCGGCGCTCGCCGAATGGAAAAAGGCCAATCCGCAGAAAAAAATCGATGACGCCCCTTTCTGGATGACCGGCGAATCCTGGGGCCACGGTGTGATGCAGAGTGATTACTACCGCCATGGCTTTGATGCGATGATCAATTTTGACTATCAGCAACAGGCCGCCGACGCGGTATCGTGTCTGGCGAATATGGATACTGTCTGGCAACAGATGGCCGACAAACTGCAAGGCTTTAATGTGCTGAGCTATCTCTCCTCGCACGATACCCGCTTGTTCCGCGAGGGCGGCCAGCAAGCCGCAGAGCTTTTGCTGCTCGCCCCCGGCGCGGTGCAGATCTTTTACGGTGATGAAAGCGCGCGGCCGTTTGGCCCGACAGGATCGGATCCACTACAAGGGACGCGATCGGATATGAACTGGCAGGATCTTAACGGCAAAAGCGCCGCCAGTCTGCGGCACTGGCAAACATTGGGCCAATTCCGCGCGCGCCACCCGGCGCTGGGCATGGGAAAACAGACCACGCTTACGCTGTCGCAGGGCTACGGTTTTGTGCGTGAACAGGGTGATGACAAAGTGATGGTGGTCTGGGCGGGCGCGGCTCGCCACTGAGTCATAAAACAAATATCAGCACAATATATCGCTAAACTGCTATCGATAAGAATTAAGCGTGGAAAAGGCGCGCCGGCGGCGATTTGCACCTCGTCGTCCGGAGCGCTATGGTTAGCCACTTTGATCCGCAGCCCGACAGAGCAGTAGCGATGACATTTTCACTTTTCGGCGACAAATTTACCCGCCACGCAGGCATTACGCGCCTGATGGAGGATCTCAACGACGGTTTACGCACCCCTGGCGCTATCATGCTCGGCGGTGGTAACCCGGCACAAATCCCGGCGATGACCGATTACTTCCACAACCTGCTTGCAGACATGGTGGAAAACGGCAAAGCGACTGATGCGCTGTGCAATTATGACGGCCCGCAGGGTAAAACGGAGCTACTGACGGCGCTGGCAGGTATGCTGCGTGAAGAGTTAGGTTGGGATATTGAGCCACAGAATATTGCACTAACAAACGGCAGCCAGAGCGCGTTTTTCTACTTGTTCAACCTGTTTGCTGGCCGTCGCGCCGATGGAAGCACCAGAAAAGTGCTTTTCCCGCTGGCACCGGAGTACATCGGCTATGCCGATTCCGGGCTGGAAGAAGATCTGTTTGTCTCCGCGCGCCCCAATATTGAACTGCTGCCAGACGGGCAGTTTAAGTACCACGTCGATTTTGAACACCTGCATATTGGCGAAGAGACCGGCATGATCTGCGTCTCACGCCCGACCAACCCGACCGGCAACGTGATCACTGACGAAGAGCTGATGAAGCTGGATGTGCTGGCGAATCAGCACAACATTCCGCTAGTGATTGATAACGCTTACGGCGTCCCTTTCCCGGGCATTATCTTTAGCGAAGCGCGCCCGCTGTGGAACCCGAACATTATTCTGTGCATGAGCCTGTCAAAACTGGGCCTGCCGGGCAGCCGCTGCGGCATCATCATCGCCAGCGAAAAAATCATCTCCGCGATCCGCAATATGAACGGCATTATCAGTCTCGCGCCAGGCGGCATTGGCCCGGCGATGATGTGCGAAATGATTAAGCGCAAAGATTTGCTGCGCCTTTCTGAAGAGGTGATCAAACCGTTTTACTACCAGCGGGTACAGGAAACGATCACCACGCTGCGCCGCTATTTACCGGAAGAACGCTGCCTGATCCACAAACCGGAAGGGGCGATTTTCCTCTGGCTGTGGTTTAAAGACCTGCCAATCAGCACCGAGCTGCTGTATCAACGGCTGAAAAAACGCGGCGTGCTGATGGTGCCAGGCGACTACTTCTTCCCGGGTCTGGATAAACCCTGGCCACACACGCATCAGTGCATGCGCATGAACTATGTGCCGGAGCCGGAGCTTATCGAAGCGGGCGTGAAAATCCTCGCCGAAGAGATTGAGAAAGCATGGCAAGAAAACTAAAGCGAACACGCTGAATTAAGCCCTCTGTCGAGGGCTTTTTTATCACTAACGAAAACGGGTGCATCAGAACCGAGTTTGCTCTACCTGATGTCTGCGGATTTAACGCGCGCAGAACTGGCAGCAGCTTTTCTTTACGTTAGCGGGTTAATCACGGCTTTGCGCAATACGCACTGATTTGCTGCCTAAAGTCGCTGGCTTTGTAGCCGGTTCTCGCGAAGCTGTACCGGGTTTATGCAACGCAGCGCGTTGGTCGGGCAAGCGTCGACACAGGCCGGGCCGTTTTCGCGATGCTGGCAGAGATCGCACTTCAGCGCCTGCGCCCGGTTCTCAACGCGCATCACCTGCATGGCACCAAACGGGCAGGCAATCATGCAGCTTTTACAGCCGATACAGCGTGATTGCTCCACCAGCACCACACCGTTGGCCCGACCGATAGCGCCGACCGGGCAGACATTGGCGCAGGGTGCGTCTTCGCAATGATGACAAGTAACGGCAGTGGAGAAATCGCCTGTTTTCACCACGCGGATGCGTGCGGAAAAGGTCGCGGGTTTCACACCCGAGCAGTCCTGATTATCTTCATGCGACACCACACACGCCACTTCGCAGGTGCGACAGCCAATGCATTTGGCCGGATCAGCGATAATAAAACGGTTCATTCCCCACTCCACCAGGCACGAAAACGACAAGGGTGCCAGAAAAAACCGCCGCAATGCTTTGATCGTAACCGGGAAAGCCGCCAGTTTTGTCATTTGCCTGAACATTTCCGGCAATCTGTAGCACGCGCTCAAGATGTCGCTAAAGGTGTGCAGGAGCCGTTCGCCAGCGCGTGTTGTGCCTGCTTATCACGTTCCAGATAATTCACACCCGTTGCCGGTTTTTTTGCGCTTAACGGCAGGTTTTTCGTTGAGTTCTGGACGCTATTGCAGGCGATGACCAGCGCTTCCTTGCGGTAAGAAGGTTTTGCGAGGGTTGGTGCGGCTGGCGAAAAATCGCCAGCCTGGGGTTTAATCACTCTTTAAGAAATAACGCCTTATCGCGCAGGATGTGGTCATTGCCACGGCGACGGGTAAAACCAATGCGGTCGAAATATTCCAGGATCTGAATCGCCAGTTTGCGCCCCACGTTCAGCGTATCGCGAAAATCCGCCGCGCTGGTCGAGCCGCGCGCTTCATCAAGATCGCGGATCATGCTGGCAAAAGTCACAATGCGATCGTTGCGGTAATAACGATCTTTGACGATCGCCGTAATCAGCCCCTGCTGTGCCGCCTGTCGTAATACGCCGCGCATCACCTGTTCATCCACACCGATTTCACGGGCTAAATCCCGCACCCACCAGGGTTCGTCGCCAAACAGCGGTGAGACTTTTTGCCAAAGCTGGGCCTGCTCGTCGCTGAAACCCGCTTTATGCTCCGGCAAGTGCAGCCAGCCGTGGTGGCTGTGGATATCGCCGCTCTCCCGCATCAGTTCAATCAGGGTTAATACCAGTGCTTCATCTTCCATCGGCAGCGCCATGCGTCGCAGGCGTTCGCGCCCTGGACCCGGCTCTTCACGGTGCTGCTCATGGTAAGTCGCCAGCGTGTCCAGCAACTTGCGCTGCCAGCGCGCCGCCACCGGCGCATTAAGCAGGTTATCCCCCGCCCGGATAAAACCGGGGTTATCGAGTAGCGCCGCCAGACCGCTGCCGCTTAACTGGCGCGCCCAGCCAAACGCGCGCAGATCCACTGCTCCGCGCGATAAATGCACTGCCAGCGCCTGGGCGTCGTCTTTGGTCTGCGCCAGTTCATCAATCCACGCCAGGTAATCTGCTTTGCGCTTGCCGCGACGCGGTGAGTTCAGCGTCACCACACGTGCCCCCGCAAGCGTCGTGCGCGCGGAGATATCGCGCAGCACCAGTAAGTCGTTGTCCGCCAGCCACAGCGGCGTATCAAGCACCAGTTCGGCAAGACCATTTTCCAGCAGTGACACGCGCCCGGTAACATGGCTGGCGGCATGATGAATATGCAATGGCTGCCATTGCGTCAGCGGAACGTGAGTTTGCAGGGCGACAATCAGCCGCTCGGTGGGTTCGTCGGGCTGCTGCGACAACAGCCAGTCACCGCGGCTGAGCGCCTCTTTTTCCGCATCACCGGCAATATTCAGCGCGATGCGTTGCCCGGCATGAGCGTGTTCAACTGGTTGATTCTGCGCATGTAATCCGCGCACGCGCATCGGTGTATTCGCCCCGGTCAGCCACAGCGTATCGCCTACGCGGACATCGCCGGAAAGCGCCGTTCCCGTCACCACCAGCCCTGCGCCTTTTACCGTGAAAGCGCGATCGAGCGCCAGGCGGAAACGCTGATGCTCCGGGTGCGCGCGTTCTGGCAACTGCAACAGGTGTTCGCGCAATTCAGCAATGCCGCGCAGTTCCGTGGCGGCGGTGACAAACAGCGTCGCCTGCGAGTAACCAAAGGCCTGGAGCGTGTTTTTTACTTCCGCGCGCACGTCGGCAATGCGTGCCTCATCCACGCGATCGGCCTTCGTTAGCGCCACCGTCAGCGCCGGGTTGCCGGTCAGTTGTAAAATCGCCAGATGCTCGCGCGTCTGCGCCATGACGCCATCGTCACACGCCACCACCAGCAGCGCATGGTCAATGCCGCCAACGCCCGCCAGCATGTTAGAGAGGAATTTTTCATGTCCTGGCACATCAATAAAACCCGGCACGCGGCCATCCGGCTGCGGCCAGTAGGCATAACCGAGATCGATGGTCATACCGCGTTTTTTCTCTTCCGGCAGGCGATCGGCATTCACGCCAGTAATGGCTTCAATCAGGGTGGTTTTGCCGTGGTCGACATGCCCGGCAGTGGCAATAATCATTTCAGCAACATCTCCAGCAAGCGGGATTCATCATCAACACAGCGACAGTCCAGCCACAGGCGACCATCGTAAATACGGCCAATCACCGGCTGCGGCAGCGCCCGCCACTGCGCAGCCAGCGCCTCCACACGACGGCCACTGCCATCGCGCGGGGTAAACGTCAGTGCCGCGCCAGGCAGCCTGTCGACCGGCAGCGAACCGCTGCCAATTTGTGACAGGCAGGTTTCCACGCGCAACTCAAATTCGTGATAACGCGCCGCCAACGCCGTGCATAAGCGCTGCGCCTGCTCGCGAATTTCCGCCTCCGGGCGGGTTAAGTAACGCAGCGTCGGCAGGCTCTCAGCGAGTTTTTCAGGGTGCAGATAGAGGCGTAACGTCGCCTCCAGCGCCGCCAGCGTCATTTTATCCGCCCGCAGCGCGCGTTTTAACGGATGTTGCTGCAACTGCTCAATCAGCGCTTTTTTACCCACGATAATGCCCGCCTGCGGGCCGCCGAGCAGCTTATCGCCGGAGAAACTCACCAGGCTCACACCGGCAGCAATCAACGTCTGCGGCATCGGTTCCTGCGGCAAACCGTAGCGGCTTAAATCGACCAGCGAACCACTGCCGAGATCGACAATCACTGGTAGAGCATGTTCTTCACCCAGCGCCACCAGCTCCGCTTCATCCACCGCTTTGGTAAAGCCTTCAATGTGGTAATTACTGGTGTGGACTTTCATCAGCAGCGCGGTGCTGTCGTTAATCGCCTGGCAATAATCTTTCGCATGCGTGCGGTTAGTGGTGCCGACTTCATGCAACACACAACCCGCCTGGCGCATCACGTCCGGAATGCGAAACGCGCCGCCAATTTCTACCAGTTCGCCGCGCGACACCACCACTTCGCGGCCAGCCGCCGTGGCCGCCAGCATCAGTAACACCGCTGCGGCATTGTTATTAACGATGCAGGCATCTTCCGCGCCAGTAAGCTGACAGAGAAGATCGGCCAGGGCGCGATCGCGATGACCACGCCCTGCGCCGTCGAGATCATATTCGAGCGTCACCGGCGAGCCCATTACCTGCGCGACGGCATCAATAGCGGCCTGCGCTTGTACCGCGCGGCCTAAGTTCGTGTGCAGCACCGTACCGCTCAGGTTAAACACCGGGCGCAGCGCGCTGCTGTCGCTTTGTTCCAGCCGCTGTTGCGCCGCCGCTGCCCAGTCAGAGCACCAGGCGGGTAACGTTTGTGCTTCACGGATCTGCGCGCGCGCCTCGTCCTGAAGCTGACGCAGCGTTTGCGCCACGCGACTGTGGCCGAAAGTGGCTAATAAAGCGGCGAACGCCTCGTCACGTAACAGGCGATCGGTCGAAGGGATCTGGCTGTAAAGAGTTGTCATGAAAAGGCCTGGCTATGAGTTGCCCCCTCCCGTCAGGGGGTTTGACGTGAGGGGATTGTACAGTGACTTGCTCAGGCGAACATCATGCTTATCAAGCCTTCGGCGGTTCGGTGCGGGCGAAACTCTCGCGCTGGAACAGATTTTCCACCAGCTTTACCAGCAGTGGACGATCAACACACCAGCCGGGTGAAACATGGCGGAAATTGAGATAACTAATGGCGCAGGCAATTGCCACTGTCGCCAGATTCAGGTCGTCCACGCCCAGCGTGCCATCTTTAAGATAGTTTTCCAGCGCATCCAAACCGCGCGAAACCTTTTCCCGCTGGCGTAACAGTTCAGTCTCCGACTGCTGTTCGACCGGTCGCGCCAGCTCGCGAACCGAGACCAGCGCCGCATCCATAATGCCATCGGCCAGCGCTTCGAGTTGGCGAATTTTCAATGCCGCTTTGCGATCGGTAGGCAGCATGGCCGGAGCGATATTCAGTAAATCAATGTATTCCGCGATGATCGGCGAGTCGTACCACACTTCGCCATCATCGGTTACCAGCGCCGGTACTTTGCCGAGCGGGTTGTACTGCGCCACGCTGTTAACGGCGTTATAAGGCTGTTCATTGATAAATTCGAAGGTGATGCCCTTTTCCAGCAGGATCACCGATATTTTGCGTACAAAAGGGCTGGTATAGCTGCCGATCAGTTTCATTGCCTTCTCCGTTTCCGCCAACAAAAACCTAAGTATGAACGAGCGGGCGCAGAATGTTTCATCAGGATGAAAACTTCTGCCGCTACTGTGCATATCGCAACAGGCTGTGAAAGGAAGTTACAGGTTCTGCAGGTCGTCAAAAACACAGTTTGCTGACGATCACATTCGGAAAAGTCCTGACGAAAATATTTTGTGATATATATCACAAATACATAACAAACCATCGCGCATAAAATGTGAATAACATCACACTTACAGGCTCATAACGTCCAGATTTTGCGCTTTGTTCTTTTTTTACACTGATTTTATGTGATTAATATCACACTAAATGGTGGCATACCCCCTGCTTTAGTGTGATCTGAATCACATAAAAACCCGCCATCTGGACAGTCACGTGATTCGGTGCGAGATTTCGCCTCACAGATAACCCAGGTCCGGCTACCTCTGCCGCCACGTTAACAAAAAACCTCGGGCTTCCGGCCTGTGCGATAGCAAACATAAGAAGGGGTGTTTTATGTCATCCGATATCAAGATCAAGGTGCAAAGCTTTGGTCGTTTTCTCAGCAATATGGTGATGCCGAATATCGGCGCGTTTATCGCGTGGGGGATCATCACCGCATTGTTTATTCCTACAGGGTGGTTGCCTAACGAGACGCTGGCGAAACTCGTTGGCCCAATGATTACTTATCTGCTGCCGCTGCTCATCGGTTACACCGGTGGTCGTCTGGTAGGCGGCGATCGTGGCGGCGTAGTCGGCGCGATCACCACAATGGGGGTTATCGTCGGTGCGGATATGCCGATGTTCCTCGGTGCAATGATCGCGGGTCCGCTTGGCGGCTGGGCGATTAAACATTTTGATAACTGGGTCGACGGTAAGATCAAATCCGGTTTCGAAATGCTGGTGAACAACTTCTCCGCTGGCATCATCGGTATGATCCTCGCCATCCTGGCGTTCCTCGGCATTGGTCCTGCGGTTGAAGTGCTGTCCAAAGTTCTGGCGGCGGGCGTTAACTTCATGGTTGCGCACGAAATGTTGCCGCTGGCGTCTATTTTTGTGGAACCGGCGAAAATCCTGTTCCTCAACAACGCCATCAACCACGGTATCTTCTCACCGTTGGGTATCCAGCAATCGCATGATCTCGGCAAGTCCATCTTCTTCCTGATTGAAGCAAACCCGGGTCCGGGTATGGGCGTACTGCTGGCGTATATGTTCTTTGGTCGCGGCAGCGCTAAACAGTCTGCTGGCGGCGCGGCTATCATTCACTTCCTGGGTGGTATCCACGAAATTTACTTCCCGTATGTACTGATGAACCCGCGTCTGCTGCTTGCTGTTATCCTCGGCGGTATGACTGGCGTGTTCACCCTGAGCGTGCTGAACGGCGGCCTGGTTTCTCCGGCTTCTCCGGGTTCCATCCTGGCGGTGCTGGCAATGACACCTAAAGGTGCGTACTTCGCGAACCTGGCGGCGATCTTCGCTGCGCTGGTGGTCTCTTTCGTTATCTCTTCCATCCTGCTGAAAACCAGCAAAGTGAAAGACGACGAAGACCTGCAAGAAGCGACCCGTCGTATTCACGAAATGAAAGCCGAATCTAAAGGCGCAACCCCGCTGGCGGCGGGCGACGTGACCAACGACCTGAGCCACGTGCGTAAAATCATCGTCGCATGTGACGCCGGTATGGGTTCCAGCGCCATGGGCGCGGGCGTGCTGCGTAAGAAAGTACAGGATGCGGGTCTGAGCAACATCTCTGTCACCAACAGCGCGATTAACAGCCTGCCGTCTGACGTTGACCTGGTGATTACGCACCGCGATCTGACCGAGCGCGCCATGCGCCAGGCGCCGCAGGCGCAGCATATTTCGCTGACCAACTTCCTCGACAGCGGCCTGTACACCAGCCTGACCGAACGTCTGGTTGCCGCACAGCGCCATACTGACAACGAAGCAAAAGTCACCAGCAGCTTGCAAGATAGTTTCGATGCTCCGAACAGCAATCTGTTCAAGCTGGGCGCAGAGAATATCTTCCTTGGCCGCACGGCGAGCAACAAAGAAGAAGCCATCCGTTTTGCCGGTGAGCAATTGGTCAAAGGCGGCTACGTTCAGCCGGAATATGTGGATGCCATGCTGGAACGCGAAAAACTGACCCCGACCTATCTGGGTGAGTCCATCGCGGTACCACACGGCACAGTGGAAGCGAAAGATCGCGTACTGAAAACTGGCGTGGTGTTCTGCCAGTACCCGGAAGGTGTTCGCTTCGGTGAAGACGAAGATGACATCGCCCGTCTGGTGATCGGCATCGCGGCACGTAACAATGAGCACATCCAGGTCATCACCAGCCTCACCAATGCGCTGGATGACGAGACCGTGATTCAGCGTCTGGCGAACACCACCAGTGTTGAAGAAGTGCTGGCACTGCTCGGCAAGTAATCGGTTTTCCTCCCTCTCCCCACGGGGAGAGGGCTAGGGTGAGGGGAAATATTTGCGGTTCCTCACCCCAGCCCTCTCGGGTAAAAACATTGATGAAGGTTAAGACTATGAAAGCATTGCATTTTGGCGCAGGTAATATCGGACGTGGCTTTATCGGCAAGTTGCTCGCCGACGCGGGGATTGAACTGACGTTCGCCGATGTGAACCAGGTGGTGCTCGACGCCCTTAATGCCCGTCATAGCTATCAGGTGCATGTGGTTGGTGAAAAAGAGCAGGTCGATACCGTCTCCGGCGTTAACGCCGTGAGCAGCATTGGCGACGAGGTTGTCGAGCTGATTGCGCACGTTGATCTGGTAACCACGGCGGTCGGCCCGGTGGTGCTGGAACGCATCGCCCCGGCTATCGCCAAAGGTCTGGCAAAACGTAAAGCGCAGGGCATTAACACGCCGCTGAACATTATCGCTTGTGAAAATATGGTGCGCGGCACCACGCAGTTAAAAGGCCATGTTATTGCCGCATTAGCGGACGCTGACAAAGCCTGGGTTGAAGAACACGTTGGCTTCGTGGATTCCGCCGTTGACCGTATTGTTCCGCCGTCGGCATCCGCGACTAACGATCCGCTGGAAGTAACGGTTGAAACCTTCAGCGAGTGGATTGTCGACAAAACCCAGTTCAAGGGCGCGCTGCCGAACATTCCGGGTATGGAATTAACTGATAACCTAATGGCATTTGTTGAACGTAAGCTCTTCACGCTGAATACCGGGCATGCTATAACCGCGTACCTTGGAAAACAGACCGGCCATCAAACCATTCGCGACGCAATTCTGGATGCCAATATCCGTGCGGTTGTGAAAGGCGCAATGGAAGAGAGCGGCGCGGTGCTGATCAAACGTTATGGCTTCGATGCCGACAAGCATGCTGCGTACATTCAGAAAATCCTGGGCCGTTTTGAAAACCCCTATCTGAAAGACGATGTTGAGCGCGTTGGTCGTCAACCGCTGCGTAAGCTGAGCGCGGGCGATCGCCTGATTAAACCGCTGCTCGGCACGCTGGAATACAACCTGCCGCACGCGAACCTGGTGAAAGGCATTGCCGCTGCTATGCATTACCGTAGCGAGCAGGATCCGCAGGCGCAGGAGCTGGCTCAGCTTATCGAAGAGAAAGGCCCGCAAGCCGCGCTGGCGCAGGTTTCCGGTCTGGATGCTAACAGCCCGGTCGTTAACGAAGCCGTCAGCGCCTATAACGCCAGGGCATGATGCCGACGATGGCGCGGGAGCTCCCGCGCCAGTTAACGAAATTGTCAGATATGCAGGCAATAATGGAAAAAACGCAGGCTTTCGAAAACCGTGTTCTCGAGCGTCTGAATGCTGGCAAAACCGTGCGAAGCTTTTTGATCGCCGCCGTTGAGTTACTCAACGAAGCTATCAATATTCTGGTGTTGCAGGTATTTCGCAAAGATGACTACGCGGTGAAATACGCTGTAGAGCCGCTGCTTGACGGAGATGGACCGCTGGGCAATTTGTCGGTGCGTTTAAAGCTGATTTACGGTCTGGGTGTCATTTCCCGCCCGGAATACGAAGACGCCGAGCTGTTGATGGCGCTGCGTGAAGAGCTCAACCACGATGGCACAGAGTACGCGTTTACCGATGATGAGATCCTCGGGCCGTTTGGCGAGCTGCACTGCGTTGCCGCCCTGCCGCCAACGCCAGTGTTTGATACCAGTGACGCCAGGCTTTTGGCCATGCAAAAACAGCGCTACCAGCAAGTCGTGCGTTCAACCATGGTGCTCTCTCTGACCGAGCTTATTTCCCGTATCAGCTTAAAAAAAGCATTCCAGAAATAACCTTCGCCATAAATACTGTATCCTTATCGTTTTACTCCCCAACGAATTGAGCCCCATGAAAGAAGTCGAAAAAAACGAAATCAAGCGTCTGAGCGACCGCCTCGACGCGATTCGCCACCAGCAGGCGGATCTCTCCTTAGTTGACGCAGCGGAAAAATACGCGGAACTGGAAAAAGAGAAAACCACGCTGGAAAGCGAAATCGCCCGTCTGCGTGAGCAGTACACGCAAAAGCTGAGCAAAGAAGCGCAGAAACTGATGAAAATGCCGTTTCGCCGCGCCATCACCAAAAAAGAGCAGGCCGACCTCGGTAAGCTGAAAAAAAGCGTCCGTGGTCTGGTGGTTGTCCACCCAATGACTGCGCTGGGCCGCGAAATGGGTCTCGATGCAATGACCGGCTTCGCCAACAGCGAGTTCTGATCCTCGCTTTAACAACCCTGGGCGCCTGCTAGCGCCAGGGCTGTTTAATTGGCCCTACCAATTCCTACTGTTCCTCTCCCTGGTTCACAAATCCATTAAATCTCGTCACAGATATATTGCTTGCCAGCAACATTTGGATAACCATTCGTTATCACAACCCCTACACAACCCAACTGGCAGGACCACTTTTACAAAACATGTGACGCAGAGCTAAGCGCAGACTTGCCGCTCGCCGGTTTTGTTGTGGTTCTCAGGAGACCTGCATGAATCTCTGGCAACAGAATTACGACCCGGCTGGCAACCTTTGGCTTTCCAGCTTAATTGCATCGTTACCGATCCTGTTTTTCTTTTTTGCGCTGATAAAGCTCAAACTGAAAGGCTATGTTGCCGCCAGTTGGACTGTCGTTATCGCCCTTGGCGTGGCGCTGATGTTTTACCATATGCCGCTTGATCACGCGCTGGCCTCGGTGGTTTATGGTTTCTTCTACGGACTGTGGCCAATTGCGTGGATCATTATCGCCGCCGTTTTTGTCTACAAAATCTCGGTCAAAACCGGGCAGTTCGACATTATCCGCTCTTCGATTTTGTCGATAACGCCCGACCAGCGCCTGCAAATGCTGATTGTCGGCTTCTCTTTCGGCGCGTTTCTGGAAGGGGCTGCGGGCTTTGGCGCGCCGGTCGCCATTACCGCCGCGTTGCTGGTGGGCTTAGGGTTTAACCCGCTGTATGCCGCAGGCTTGTGTCTGATCGTCAACACCGCGCCGGTCGCCTTTGGCGCAATGGGAATTCCGATCCTGGTTGCCGGACAGGTTACCGGGCTGGATAGCTTTGAAATTGGTCAGATGGTTGGCCGCCAGTTACCGTTCCTGACCATTATCGTGCTGTTCTGGATCATGGCGATTATGGATGGCTGGCGCGGCATTAAAGAGACCTGGCCGGCGGTGATTGTCGCGGGTGGCTCGTTTGCTATCGCCCAGTATCTGAGCTCCAACTTTATCGGCCCGGAACTGCCGGACATCATCTCATCGCTGGTTTCGCTGGTCTGCCTGACGCTGTTCCTCAAGCGCTGGCGTCCGGTGCGCATCTTCCGCTTCGGCGATATGGGCGCATCGCAGGTGGATCTCGATTTGAAACGCACCCAATACAGCGGCGGGCAGATCCTGCGCGCCTGGTCACCGTTCCTGTTTTTGACCGCCACCGTAACGCTGTGGAGCGTGCCGCCGTTTAAGGCGCTGTTTGCCCCTGGCGGTGCGCTGTATGACTGGGTATTCACTGTTTCTGTACCGCATCTCGATAAGCTGGTTGCGCGGATGCCGCCGGTGGTGAGCGCCGCCACGCCTTACGCTGCGGTGTATAAATTTGACTGGTTCTCCGCCACCGGCACCGCCATTCTGTTTGCTGCCATTTTGTCGATTATCTGGCTGCGCATGAAGCCGAAGGATGCCGTCACAACGTTTACCAGCACGCTGCGTGATCTGGCGTTGCCGATTTACTCGATTGGTATGGTGCTGGCGTTCGCCTTTATCTCTAACTACTCCGGGTTGTCATCGACGCTGGCACTGGCACTGGCGCACACCGGCAGTGCCTTCCCCTTCTTCTCGCCATTCCTCGGCTGGCTGGGCGTCTTCCTGACCGGTTCAGATACCTCATCCAACGCGCTGTTCGCCGCGCTGCAAGCCACCGCGGCGCAGCAAATTGGTGTCTCGGATGTGCTGATGGTGGCGGCGAATACCACCGGCGGCGTTACCGGTAAGATGATTTCACCGCAGTCGATCGCCATTGCCTGTGCGGCGGTAGGGTTGGTGGGCAAAGAGTCCGACCTGTTCCGTTTTACTGTTAAACACAGCCTGATTTTCACCTGTATGGTGGGGGTGATTACTACACTTCAGGCCTATGTTCTGACCTGGATGATCCCATGAAAGTGTTACCCAGACGCCTGACAGACGAGGTTGCCGATCGTGTGCGGGCGCTGATTGCTGAACAACAACTGGAAGCGGGCATGAAATTGCCCGCAGAGCGCCAGCTCGCCGTACAGCTTGGCGTGTCGCGCAACTCGTTGCGTGAAGCGTTATCAAAACTGGTCAGCGAAGGCCTGCTGCTCAGCCGTCGCGGCGGCGGTACGTTTGTGCGCTGGCAGCATGACGACTGGTCGGAGCAAAACATCGTCCAGCCGCTGAAAACGCTGCTGCATGATGACCCGGATTACAGTTTCGATATTCTTGAAGCGCGCCACGCCATTGAAGCCAGCACAGCCTGGCACGCGGCGATGCGCGCCACCGAGGCCGATAAAGAGAAAATTGTGCTGTGCTTTGAAGCCACACAATCCGACGACCCGGATCTCGCCTCGCAGGCCGATGTGCGTTTCCATCTCGCGATCGCCGAGGCTTCGCATAACGTGGTGTTATTGCAAACCATGCGCGGATTCTTCGACCTGCTGCAATCCTCGGTAAAACAGAGCCGCCAGCGTATGTACCTCGTTCCGCCAGTGTTTTCACAACTGACCGAACAGCACCAGGCGGTGATGAACGCCATTCTTGCCGGAGACGCCGATGGTGCGCGCCAGGCGATGATGGCGCATCTCGGCTTCGTGCATACCACTATTCGCAAATTCGATGAAGATCAGGCCCGCCAGGCACGCATCACCCGCCTGCCCGACGAGCAGCACACTCACTCCAGGGAGAAAAAAGCATGATTATTTCCGCAGCCAGCGACTATCGCGCGGCGGCTAAACGCATTTTGCCGCCGTTCTTGTTTCACTATATCGATGGCGGCGCGTATGCCGAATACACCCTGCGCCGCAACGTTGAAGACCTGTCTCAGGTGGCGCTGCGCCAGCGGGTGCTGAAAGACATGTCTGAACTGAGCCTCGAAACCACGTTGTTTAATGAAAAGTTATCGATGCCGGTGGCGCTTGCCCCGGTTGGCTTGTGCGGCATGTACGCCCGGCGCGGTGAAGTGCAGGCGGCGGGCGCGGCGGATGCGAAAGGCATTCCTTTTACGCTCTCGACAGTTTCCGTCTGCCCGATTGAAGAGGTCGCGCCGACGATTAAGCGCCCGATGTGGTTCCAGTTATATGTGCTGCGCGATCGCGGCTTTATGCGTAACGCGCTGGAGCGGGCGAAAGCCGCCGGTTGCTCAACGCTGGTATTCACCGTGGATATGCCTACCCCAGGCGCGCGCTACCGTGATGCCCATTCCGGCATGAGTGGCCCGAATGCGGCGCTGCGCCGCTACCTGCAATCGGTACTGCATCCGCAGTGGGCGTGGGATGTCGGCGTTAACGGGCGGCCGCATGACCTGGGAAATATCTCCGCCTATCTCGGTAAACCGACCGGGCTGGAGGATTACATTGGCTGGCTGGCGAAGAACTTCGATCCGTCGATTTCGTGGAAAGACCTGGAGTGGATCCGTGAATTCTGGGATGGCCCGATGGTGATCAAAGGGATCCTCGACCCGGAAGATGCCCGCGACGCGGTGCGCTTTGGCGCAGATGGTATTGTGGTTTCTAACCACGGCGGCCGCCAGCTCGACGGCGTGCTCTCTTCTGCCCGCGCGCTTCCGGCGATTGCCGATGCGGTGAAAGGCGATATCACAATCCTGGCCGACAGCGGCATCCGTAACGGGCTGGATGTAGTGCGGATGCTGGCGCTTGGCGCAGATTCCGTCCTGCTGGGCCGCGCGTATCTGTATGCGCTGGCAACGCATGGTCGCCAGGGCGTGGCGAATCTGCTGGATCTGATTGAGAAAGAGATGCGCGTAGCGATGACGCTGACCAGCGCGAAATCGATTCGTGATATCAGTAAAGATTCGCTGGTACAGGGGCTGAACCAGTTACCTGCCGCGCTGGCGCCGTTGTCGCATGGCGACGCCGCCTAGAGAGTGCTATCCTGCCCCCGCTATTAAGGGGGCAGTATGTTAAACATCGTTTTATTCGAACCTGAAATCCCGCCAAATACCGGGAATATCATCCGTTTATGCGCCAATACCGGTTTTCGTCTGCATATCATTGAACCGATGGGCTTCACCTGGGACGACAAGCGCCTGCGCCGCGCAGGGTTGGACTACCATGAGTTCGCCGCGGTAAAACGCCATCACGATTACGCCGCCTTTGTTGAAGCCGAGCAGCCGCAACGCTTATTTGCTCTCACCACCAAAGGCACGCCAGCGCACAGCGCGGTGAGCTACCAGGATGGCGATTATTTGATGTTTGGCCCGGAAACGCGCGGCCTGCCAGCGACTATCCTTGACGTGCTGCCGCCGGAGCAGAAAATCCGCATTCCGATGATGCCGGACAGCCGCAGCATGAACCTGTCGAATGCCGTATCGGTGGTGGTGTATGAAGCCTGGCGCCAGCTCGGTTACCCGGGCGCGGTGCTGCGTAGCTTAAGGGGAATTGACGGATGTTATCCGACCTGCGGATAGCGATGCCCGTCATGACTGACGCATCTATTTTTCTGCGCTAACTGGCGAGGGCAGTAAAACACGAGCAGCGAAGAAAACCGGCGCGAACACAGAATCCTGGGGATTATTTGCTTCGCGCCTCCTGCGGATGTTCAACACGCTGTTGCGTCTTGCTCGCAGCCCTGACTCAGACTGGCAAATAAAATAGCCAGACCATTAAATCCCGTCGCCGTACTCGAATCCGTGGTTTATCCCGTTGAAATGCTGATCCATATCCATTGACGGCTTATCGCTTTCTGGCTTACCGACAATCCGCGCCGGCACGCCTGCTGCCGTGGTATGCGGCGGCACCGGTTGCAACACTACCGAACCCGCGCCAATCTTCGCACCGCGCCCCACTTCGATATTGCCGAGAATTTTGGCACCCGCGCCAATCATCACCCCTTCGCGGATTTTCGGGTGGCGATCGCCACTGGTTTTACCGGTCCCGCCGAGCGTGACCGATTGCAGGATCGACACGTCATCTTCAATGACTGCCGTTTCGCCCACCACGATGCCGGTTGCGTGGTCGAGCATAATGCCGCGACCAATGCGTGCCGCCGGATGAATATCCACCTGGAAACTGACCGACACCTGATTTTGCAGGAAAATCGCCAGCGCCTCGCGCCCCTGCGTCCACAGCCAGTGCCCAATGCGGTATGCCTGTAGCGCGTGGAAACCTTTCAGATAGAGTAGCGGCGTGGAATATTTATCCACCGCCGGGTCGCGCGTGCGTACGGCCTGGATATCACAGGCAGCAGAGGCGATCATTTCCGGGTCGGCAGCATAGGCTTCTTCGACGACTTCACGAATGGCAATCGCGGGCATAATCGGCGAGGCCAGTTTGTTCGCCAGCATATAGCTCAGCGCGCTGCCGAGGTTTTCGTGCTTGAGTAATGTCGCGTGGTAAAAACTGGCCAGCATTGGCTCACACTCCGCCAGTGCCCGGGCTTCGGCTTTGATATTTTTCCAGACCAGATCCAGTTCTTCACACGGCATTGCTTACTCCAGACGTGATAAGACGACAGGCTGGTCTGCGCCAGCCTTATCGTGAGTTCAAAAAGAGTCCCTGCGACTAAGGGGTTAGTGCTCTTCCTTGCGGGCACGACCTAATAGGGTCAATGCTGCCTCGCGCGCATTTTTTCCGCAATACAATACCTGATAAATTTCCTCGGTTATTGGCATTTCGACGCCAAACCGGTGCGCCAGCGCGCGCACTTCTTTGGTATTGCGGTAACCTTCGACCACCTGGCCAATCTTGTCCTGGGCGCTTTGTACGTCCATGCCCTGGCCAAGCATCATGCCGAAGCGGCGGTTGCGCGACTGGTTGTCGGTACAGGTCAGCACTAAATCGCCTAAACCCGCCATGCCCATAAAGGTGGCAGGATCGGCACCCAGAGCGGCACCGAGACGTGACATTTCGGTCAAACCACGGGTGATCAGCGCTGTACGCGCATTGGCGCCAAAGCCAATGCCGTCGGACATGCCCGCGCCAATCGCAATGACGTTTTTCACCGCGCCGCCCAGTTGCACGCCGATGAAATCCGGGTTGCTGTAGACGCGGAAACTTTTGCCGCAGTGAAGGAGCTGCTGTAAATCCTCAGCGAACTGAGGATCAGCAGAAGCGAGGGAAATCGCCGTTGGCAGACCCGCCGCCAGCTCTTTGGCAAATGTCGGGCCGGAAATCACCGCCAGCGGAATATCCGGGCCTAACACTTCGCGCGCCACCTCTTCGAGCAGACGCCCGGTTTCGGCTTCCAGCCCTTTTGTCGCCCAGACGATACGCGCGTCATCGCGCATAAGCGGCTTGATTTGCGCCAGCACATCGCCAAAGACGTGGCTTGGCACCACGACCAGGATATTACGGCTGGCGGACAGCGCGCGGGCAAGATCGCTCTCTAATTGCAGCGTGTCGGGGAAAGGCACATCGGGGAGGAACGCGGCGTTGCAACGGTCGTGTTGCAGGGTCGCGATATGTTTTGGGTCATGGCCCCACAGCACAACCGGGTGGCCATTTCTTGCCAGCGTGATGGCAAGAGCGGTGCCGTAAGAGCCGGCACCGATCACAGTCATTGCAGCATTAAGTGCGTTCATCAGGCATCCTGATGTTGTTCGGCACCTTCGCCAGTCTGCTGTTGCAGGTAGTTCATGAACAGCGCATCAAAATTCACTGGCGCAAGGTTCAGTTGCGGGAAAGTACCGCGGGAAACCAGGCTGGTGATGCACTCGCGGGCATACGGGAACAGAATGTTCGGGCAGTATGCACCCAGGCAGTGCGCCATCTGCGTTCCTTCGATACCGTCGATAGAGAAGATACCGCCCTGCTGTACTTCGCACAGGAAGCCAGTTTCTTCGCCCAGGGAAGCGGTTACGGTAACGCGCAGAACCACTTCATAAACACCTTCCGCCAGTTGGGTGGAGGCGGTGTCGAGATCCAGTTTCACTTCCGGCTGCCACTCTTTCTGGAAAATGTGTGGCGCATTCGGCGCTTCGAAAGAGATATCTTTCGTGTAGATACGCTGAATCTGGAAAGTCATTTCGGTGTTGTTTTGTTCAGACATGAGTGAATAACCCTTAAGTGTTGTAGTGCTCTAAAAGCATTAACGCAACAGCGGATCCAGCCCGCCACGCGCGTCCAGCGCATATAAATCGTCGCAGCCGCCAATGTGCTGCGCATCAATGAAAATCTGCGGAACCGTCGTACGGCCACTACGTTGAATCATCTCTTCGCGTTTTACCATATCACCGTCGATCGGCAGCTCAGCAAAAGCAACACCTTTGCTGTTCAGCAGCGCTTTTGCGCGATGGCAAAACGGGCAAGTCGCTTTCGTGTAGATCTCAATATTGGCCATATCTCTTCTCCGATGTTTACCCGTGGGTAAATTATTTACCGCGAACTAACGGCAGGTTTTCGCCCATCCAGCCAGAGATACCGTCTTTCAGCACAAAGACCTTCTCGAAACCGGCTTTCACCAGCTCGTTCGCCGGGGTCTGGGCCTGCATGCCGGTACCATCAACAACGATAATCGGCGCGCTTTTGTGTTTTTCAAGCTCACCTACATTATTGGCTTTGATCTCGTTTGGCAGCAAATTCACCGCGCCTGCAATGTGACCTTTACGGAAATCATCACGCTGGCGTAAGTCCACTACCACGGCATCTTCTTTATTAATGAGGCGCGTAGCTTCGCCGCGAGAAATCACTTTCACTTTAGACGCAATGCCCTTGAAAGTGGTAAACAGCACAGCACCGAATAACGCAATCCAGGCGATACACAGGATTGGGTTGCGGCCAATAAATTGCATAATTTCTTGCATCTGGGGTTACAACTCCGGACTTAGTGATTAAAAACCAGCAAGGAGTATACCTGCGCAGTGGGGCAAATACAGCCAGCGAGCGCGACGGAATGCATTTTCTGCGGAGTGTTACAGAAAAAATAAAGACTCGCGGCGCAAACAAGAGCCTGGTCAGCCGCTTTCTTTGATCTTCTGCGGCTATTTTATCGATTCAGCTGTAGTAAAATTACGCAAATTTTTTGTCTTCTGAGCATGAGGTTGTCGCAATGTCGGTTTCTAAAAAACCTATGGTACTGGTGATTCTGGATGGCTACGGCTACCGTGAAGACCAGCAGGATAACGCTATTTTTAACGCTAAAACCCCGGTGATGGACAAACTGTGGGCAACCCGCCCGCATACGCTGATTGACGCGTCAGGCCTCGAAGTCGGCCTGCCGGATCGCCAGATGGGCAACTCCGAAGTCGGCCACGTTAATCTGGGCGCAGGGCGTATTGTTTACCAGGATCTGACTCGCCTGGATAAAGAGATCAAAGAGCGTACGTTCTTTAGCAACCCGGTGCTGGCCGGTGCGGTAGACAAAGCGGTTGCCGCTGGCAAAGCCGTGCACATTATGGGTCTGCTCTCCGCAGGCGGCGTGCACAGCCATGAAGACCACATTCTGGCGATGGTGGAACTGGCTGCGGAACGCGGCGCGGAAAAAATCTATCTGCACGCTTTCCTCGATGGGCGTGACACGCCGCCGCGTAGCGCAGAATCCTCGCTGAAAAAATTCGAAGACAAGTTCGCCGCGCTGGGTAAAGGCCGTGTTGCGAGCATTATTGGTCGTTACTATGCGATGGATCGTGACAACCGCTGGGATCGCGTGGAACAAGCTTACAACCTGATGACCGAGGCCAAAGGCGAGTTCACCTTTGATAGCGCCGTTGCGGGTCTGCAAGCGGCTTACGCTCGCGACGAAAATGACGAGTTTGTAAAAGCGACGGTTATTCGCGCCGCAGGCCAGCCCGATGCGGCAATGGAAGATGGCGATGCGCTGATTTTCATGAACTTCCGCGCCGACCGCGCACGCGAAATTACCCGCGCGTTCGTTAACGCAGTCTTCGACGGTTTCGCACGTAAGAAAGTGGTTAAGTTGGGCGATTTCGTTATGCTGACCGAATATGCCGCCGACATCAAAACTGCCGTCGCCTATCCACCGGCTTCTCTGGCGAATACGCTCGGTGAGTGGATGGCGAAGCACAACAAAACTCAATTGCGTATTTCCGAAACGGAAAAATATGCCCACGTCACCTTCTTCTTTAACGGCGGCGTAGAAGAGCCGTTCCCGGGCGAAGACCGCATTCTGATCAACTCGCCGAAAGTGGCGACTTACGATCTGCAACCGGAAATGAGCTCCGCAGAGCTGACCGAGAAACTGGTGGGTGCGATCACCAGCGGGAAGTACGACACCATTATTTGTAACTACCCGAACGGTGATATGGTCGGTCATACCGGCGTGTTTGAAGCTGCTGTCGCCGCTGTTGAAGCGCTGGATCACTGTGTTGCAGAGGTGAGCAAAGCGGTGGAATCCGTCGGCGGCCAGATGCTGATCACCGCCGACCACGGTAACGCCGAGCAGATGCGTGACCCGTCAACCGGTCAGGCACACACTGCGCATACCAACCTGCCGGTGCCGCTGATCTATGTTGGCGACAAAGCGCTGAAAGCCGTTTCCGGCGGTAAACTTTCCGACATCGCGCCGACTATGCTGACGTTGATGGGCATGGAAATCCCGCAAGAGATGACTGGTAAGCCGCTGTTCATCGTGGAATAATCGCTCCCCATGAGGGGAAAGGCGATTTTTTCAATTACATGGGTCGGGATCCGGCCCTTTCTTTGCGCCAGCGCACTCAGCGCTGGCGCATTGCTGTGCGCCGTTTCCGCCCACGCGGATGACCGCGATCAGCTCAAATCTATTCAGGCCGATATCGCTGAAAAAGAGCGCGCGGTTCGCCAGCAACAACAGCAACGCGCGGGTCTTCTTGCCCAGTTAAAGGCACAGGAAGAAGCCATCTCTGCCGCCACTCGCCAGCTGCGGGAAACGCAAAACACCCTCGCCCAGCTCAATAAGCAGATCGCCGAGATGAACGCCTCGATTGCCAAACTGGAACGTCAGCGCACCACGCAGGAACACAACCTTGCGGCACAGCTTGATGCGGCGTTCCGCCAGGGGCCACACACCGGGATCCAGCTAATTTTAAGCGGCGAAGAGAGCCAGCGCGGCCAGCGTTTGCAGGCCTACTTTGGTTATCTCAACCAGGCGCGCCAGGAAACCATCGCTCAGTTGAAGCAGACGCGCGAAGAGGTCGCCACGCAAAAATCCGAGCTGGAAGAGAAGCAGAGCCAGCAACAAACGCTGCTGTATGAGCAAAAAGCGCAGCAGGCCAAACTTGAACAAGCACGCAGTGAGCGGCAGAAAACCCTTTCTGGTCTGGAATCCTCCATTCAGGAAGGGCAACAACAGCTAAGCGAAATGCGCGCCAACGAATCCAGGTTGCGCGATCGCCTCGCCCGCGCGGAAGCGGCAGCTAAAGCCCGTGCCGAACGTGAAGCCCGCGAAGCGCAAGCCGTGCGTGACCGCCAGAATGAAGCCAGCCGCAAAGGCACCACGTATAAACCCACCGAGAGCGAACGCTCGCTGATGTCCCGCACCGGCGGTTTAGGTTCGCCGTCAGGTCAAGCCGTCTGGCCGGTTCGCGGCCCGTTGCTGCATCGTTATGGCGAACAACTGCAGGGTGAGCTACGTTGGAAAGGGATTGTTATCGGCGCGTCGGAAGGCAGCGAAGTGAAAGCTATCGCCGACGGGCGCGTGATCCTCGCCGACTGGCTGCAAGGCTATGGCCTAGTGGTGGTGGTTGAACACGGCAAGGGCGACATGAGTCTTTACGGTTACAACCAGAGCGCGCTGGTAAGCGTAGGCACTCAGGTTCGCGCCGGTCAGCCGATAGCCCTCGTAGGGAGCAGTGGCGGTCAGGGCCGGCCTTCACTCTATTTCGAAATTCGCCGTCAGGGTCAGGCGGTCAATCCACAGCCGTGGTTGGGAAGATAAGGTTTGCTTCAATTTCGTCGTATTGTTTTGACGCTCGCCAGTGCGCTGGCGTTTTCCGCTCCGGTATTCGCCGGGAAACTGGCCATCGTGATCGACGATTTCGGCTACCGTCCACAAACTGAAAATCAGGTGCTGGCCATGCCGCAGGCGGTTTCCGTCGCGGTGCTGCCCAATGCAACGCATGCTCGCGAAATGGCGACCAAAGCGCACAACAGTGGCCATGAAGTGTTGATCCATCTTCCAATGGCACCTTTGAGTAAACAGCCGCTGGAAAAAGACACGCTGCGCCCGGAAATGAGTAGCGCAGAGATTGAGCGCATCATCAGCGATGCCGTCAACAAAGTGCCGTATGCCGTCGGGCTGAATAACCATATGGGCAGCGCCATGACATCAAGTCTGTTTGGCATGCAGAAAGTGATGCAGGCGCTGGAGCGCTATAACCTCTATTTCCTTGATAGCATGACTATCGGCAATAGCCAGGCGCTGCGCGCCGCTTCCGGTACCGGGGTAAAAGTCATTAAGCGCAAGGTGTTCCTCGACGATACGCAAAACGAAGGCGATATCCGCCGTCAGTTTGACCGCGCCGTACAGTTAGCGCGTCGCAATGGTTCTGCCATTGCAATTGGTCACCCGCATCCCACTACCGTTCGCGTGTTACAGCAAGTGCTCCCCAGCCTGCCGGCCGATATTACGCTGGTGCGCCCGAGCGATCTGCTCAATGAACCGCAGACAGATACCTCAACGCCCAACGCCACACCGCCAGGCGGTACCGTTCAGCCACCGCGTAATCCGTTTCGCGGCGCAAAACTGTGTAAAGCGAAGCACAAACCTGAACCGGTTTATGCCAGCCGCTTCTTTAGTGTAATCAGTGAAAGTGTTGGGGAAAGTACGCTGGTGCGTTATATGCAGAATCAATGGCAAGGGTGGAAAACAACCCACCCTTAAGAGATTATCCGACGGGCGAGTAATTAGTTGAGCGAGAACTCGCCCTTCAGGATCTGCGCATAGAGTGTTGGCTGCTGGTTATCTTCCGTTTGATACGTCTCTTTATGCGAGAGCTTATAAATACCAACGGCGTCATCCCGCAACACCGACCAGCCATTGCTATCCGCTTTTTTATTCATAAACTGACGAATCAGAAAGCGGTTATTGCCAATCACCGGTTGCCCAAGCAGCAACGTACGGAATTCTGCGTAATGTTCCAGTGCATGGCGAAATGAATAATCTGTCAGAAAATATTCAATTAATTCATCATGCTGGAGCCAATAAGCGTACAGTACATCGCGCACGTATTTCACCAGCGAATTGTGTTTGTGAGAAGCTAGTAAGTAGGTAGTCCAAAATCCCTGGCTAAGGGCATTAGCCTCTTTATTAAGATCAAAACGCAGCGAGGAGAATTCCCGCGCGAATAGCGATTCAGGAACGGGGCGTGTTAAAAACATGGTCGCATCCATCCAAATCCCACCGTATTGATAGAGCAACGAGCAGCGCACAATATCTGAATACGGAGCCTGACTGATTCGCCCCTGCTGGTACTTCTGCACAATATGCTCAGGTAAGGTCAAATAATGCGGGATGGTTTCATCGGTTAGCACCACCACTTTTGCCCCTACGGCATTTTCTTCGACTGACGCAATACAGCGCTTAACCAGCTCTGGCGCGTGCTCACGTCCCTGCAACCAGCAGATCCAGACAATGCGCGTCGGCTCCGCCACTGCGGGCTCATCCATTGAGGGTTTCACCCCCAGCGCATCAATAGCAGAGAAAATCATCCGCTTTTTCTTCTCTTCCAACCGTGTGGAGAAGCGCTGAAAAAACGGGAGTTTGGTTTTTTTTGCCAGGCGCCTGGACTTTTTAATGAGTTTATTCAGCAGATTAAGCGCAAACATGGATCCACCTGTTTTAGAACATCTCTTTAAGGGTGCGACGCAGCAGTTTAAGCCGAAGTTTCCAGCCTTTCTTACGGCCGCGCAGCAGCGCATTCATCTTGCTGGAACTTACCCCGCGAAATGACATCAATTGATAAAGGTTGTGACTGATGGTTTCTTCCGTCATCTGCGGTTTAAATTTGAAATAAAGCTTACGGTAGGAATGGTATTTTTTTAAGCGGGCGGTGATTCTGTCACTGCCGTGTTCCGCATCCACCATCGCGGTGCTGAAGTTGTATTTCAGGCCTGGGCCATATTTCAACGTCAGTTTGATCCAGACATCACGATCTTGCTGCTGTCTGATTTCAGGTGAAAATCCCCCCACACCCAGCAATTTCTCACGCGTGGTAAGCACCTGGTTACCAACAACGTTTTCACATAGCAGATCCTGTGCGGTGATGATTTTTTTACTTTCCGGGAAGAGCTGTTTCTTCTGCTGCTTATCAAGCCTCGCTGGCGCGTCGCTGACGAAAGCGAACTTTTCATCATAACGGGCGACTAACGCAGACAGGCGCTGTGGCAGAAAATAATCATCATCGTCAAGGCCAGTGACAAATTTTCCCTGAGCTAAAGAGTAGCCGCGATTTCGGCTGAAATTCGAACCACTATTCATTTCGTTGCGTTGATAAATAAAGCGAACAAAACGCGCTTCACATTCATTGTGCAATTTTGCGATAAGCTGCGCGGTTTTGTCGTTCGAATGATCGTCAATAATAATCAATTCAATGGCCGGATAATCCTGGTTAATAACAGAGCGGATCGCCCTCTCCAGAAGGTCTTCCCGGTTGAAGGTAGTGATTATAACTGAGACCAATTCTTTCATCATAAAACTCATATTATTGGTAATAATCTATCCACCGGAAGAATACCTTTTCCCCGGTGGATAAGCAAAAGCTACTTAAAAACCTTATCTTTTGAATTGCTGACAAGGAGTGTGACGGACATAATCAACGCCAGCATCCAGGCAATAGGCGTAGTTTTGGAATAGAACATAACGCCGGAGAAACCAAAAGTAACTATTGCGGCAAGGAACGTGCACATAATAATACTATTCAGTTTTCGGTATGCGTACAAAGCAAACGAGACAACAAATATAATATACATTAATAACCCGGAAGGGCCTTTTGTTGATAACGTTTCAACAATTTCATTATGTAAATGACCGCCTTCGAAATATAACGCCCCCTTTAAAGACGGATCTTTTTCAACAATCTTATAAATAATCGCACTGCGTTGATCGGCTGATTGCCAAAGATAATTGTGCCTTGCTGAAATCAAACCTGTTTCCCACATTGCTAAACGCGCACCGATTGAGGTAACAGAGTTATTTTGGTCATAGGCAACGATATCTTGGTTGAATTCATTATAGCGTTGAACAATGCTATCGTGTTTAATCCATACTCCTGCTAACAAAACAAGCATAAATACCGATAACGCTTTCCACGGCACATGTTTTTCCCGGTATATTTTAGTAAGTAACAATGCAAGAATAAGAATTGGATAGGTCAATATTGTGGCACGGGTTTCAGTAGCAACAAGGATCACCATGGTAATGAAAAAATGCGCGATCAGCAGTAATTCTCTTATTCTGATACGTAAATGCTGCAGCACCAGGATAGTATAGAGAGAGATAAATACGACTGTATATGCTGCTCCGGTTGCGTCAGCTCCTCCCGCAAGGGTAAAGGTGACTCGAGGATTACCAAGGTAAAAGCTCTGCCAGAGAACATAGCTGATCACCATAATTTGCAGCAGCGCAGCTGAAAAATAGTGCACTTTTTTATTAAAGATGAATCCGCGATTCTTGTCTGACAGTACATTAAGAATAAAGGCGCCAAAAAAACAGATTTTACCGACCTCAAGATACGCACGATATGAATTTATTACCGGACTATCGGCATTTTTATATAACCCATACCATACCAAATCACTCGAACCAATTAAAAACAATGAAAGACACAACCATTTTGCATCACTATTTTTAATTTCTTTCCAATCCAGTAGAGTGATAAAAAAAGCACCTACCCCTGCCACACCAAGTATTTTTACCGACAAATAGGGATTAACAATAATAGAGCAAAAAGCAATAACACAAAGAAAAAACATTATCTGCTTTAATATTAACTGCGCGTTTTCAAATTTACTATTTATCATTATCTTAATAACTCAATTTCGCATATGCGTTCATAATAGTAATGGCCTGCTATTGAAGCACCCACAGCAACAATAGATGCGAAATATTACACACCGCGCTAGCGAAATCAAAGCATCGGCGGAAAACTTATTCATTCAAAGAGTTTTCTGATGCAGCATCGCCCCAGGCGATCTTCGCCACGCGGAATCTGCAAATAAACCTCAGCAGCATAAACAGCCGGGAATGAGGGGAGATATATGCTGTCACCTCCCCTAAAGCCAAATTAATCCCAGCTCAGAATCACTTTGCCGGACTGTCCTGAGCGCATCGCGTCGAAGCCCTGCTGGAACTCATCAATTCTGAAACGGTGGGTAATGATCGGGGAAAGATCCAGACCAGACTGGATTAACGCCGCCATCTTATACCAGGTTTCAAACATCTCACGACCGTAAATCCCTTTAATAAACAGCCCTTTGAAGATGACTTTAGTCCAGTCGATAGACATATCGGACGGCGGAATACCCAGCATCGCAATACGGCCGCCGTGGTTCATGGTGTCGAGCATCGTGCGAAACGCTGGCGGCGCGCCGGACATCTCCAGACCCACGTCGAAACCTTCGGTCATACCCAGTTCTGCCATCACATCCGCCAGATTCTCTTTGGCGACGTTAACCGCGCGGGTAACACCCATTTTGCGCGCCAGATCGAGGCGGTACTCATTCACATCGGTGATAACCACATGGCGTGCACCAACGTGTTTTGCCACCGCCGCAGCCATAATACCAATCGGGCCTGCGCCGGAGACCAGCACATCTTCTCCCACCAAATCAAAGGAGAGCGCCGTGTGCACCGCGTTACCAAACGGATCGAAAATCGACGCCAAATCGTCAGAAATATTGTCGGGGATTTTGAAAGCGTTGAACGCCGGGATCACCAGGTATTCGGCAAAACAGCCCGGACGGTTGACGCCCACACCCGTGGTGTTACGGCACAGATGCGTACGCCCGGCGCGGCAGTTACGGCAATGACCACAGGTAATATGGCCTTCACCGGAAACGCGATCGCCAATTTTAAAACCTTTCACTTCCTGGCCGATGCCCACCACTTCGCCGACATATTCATGGCCGACGACCATCGGTACAGGAATGGTTTTTTGCGACCAGTCGTCCCAGTTGTAGATGTGCACGTCAGTGCCACAAATCGCGGTTTTGCGAATTTTAATCAGCAGATCGTTATGACCAACATCCGGCTCCGGTACGTCGGTCATCCAGATGCCTTCTTCTGCTTTCAGTTTGGATAACGCTTTCATTTCACGCCCTCAGGCAATCACACCCAGTTGTTTACCAATGCGGGTAAAGGCAGCAACCGCACGCTCAATTTGTTCAGGCGTATGCGCCGCAGACATCTGTGTGCGGATACGCGCCTGACCTTTTGGCACCACCGGGAAGAAGAAACCGGTGACGTAAATCCCCTCTTTTTGCAGTTCGCGGGCAAAGTTTTGCGCCACCACCGCATCGCCCAGCATCACCGGGATAATCGCGTGGTCTGCACCTGCCAGCGTAAAGCCTGCGGCGGTCATTCTTTCGCGGAACAGACGGGCATTGGCCCACAGGCGATCGCGCAGCTCAGCGCCGGACTCAAGCATTTCCAGCACTTTAATGGACGCCGCAACAATGGCTGGCGCCAGTGAGTTGGAGAAAAGATACGGGCGGGAACGCTGACGCAGCCACTCCACCACCTCTTTACGCGCCGCGGTGTAACCGCCGGACGCGCCACCAAGCGCTTTGCCGAGTGTGCCGGTGATGATGTCCACGCGCCCCATCACATCGCAATATTCATGCGTACCGCGACCATTGGCGCCAACAAAACCGACCGCGTGAGAGTCATCGACCATCACCAGCGCGTCATATTTATCCGCCAGATCGCACACACCTTGCAGGTTAGCGATCACGCCGTCCATGGAAAACACGCCATCGGTCGCAATCAGTACATGACGAGCACCCGCTTCACGCGCCTCTTTCAGGCAGGCTTCCAGCTCCTGCATATCGTTATTAGCGTAGCGATAGCGCTTCGCTTTACACAGACGCACGCCGTCGATGATAGAAGCATGGTTCAGCGCGTCGGAAATGATGGCATCTTCCGCGCCGAGCAGCGTTTCAAACAGGCCGCCGTTCGCATCGAAGCAGGAGGAGTAGAGAATGGAATCTTCCATACCGAGGAAATCGGCCAGCTTCTTCTCCAGCGCTTTGTGGCTATCTTGCGTGCCACAGATAAAGCGCACCGACGCCATACCAAAGCCGTGGCTGTCCATACCGGCTTTCGCGGCAGCAATCAAATCAGGGTGGTTGGCAAGGCCAAGATAGTTATTGGCGCAGAAGTTAATGACATGGTCGCCATTGGCCACGGTGATATCAGCCTGCTGGGCCGACGTAATAATGCGTTCTTCTTTAAACAACCCTTCCGCACGCGCGGTTTCCAGGTCGTTCGTTAACTGTTTATAAAAATCCCCACGCATCGCAATTCTCCAGACTGGGCAAATTTCGGCACATATTACCGAAAGGTATACGGTGATACGAGATGACACAGCATCCATTCTTCATTTTGTAGCATAAATCACGCATAGCCATATCGTTCACTGGGTGAATGGCTGAAGGGTCGTCAATGTGATGATATGATAAGAGACATTAGTGTCTGAGATCGTCTCAACGCTCCACTTTTCAAAGGTACAGTTATGATCATCGTGACCGGCGGCGCGGGTTTTATCGGCAGCAACATCGTTAAGGCCCTGAATGATAAAGGCATCACCGATATTCTGGTGGTGGACAACCTGAAAGACGGCACCAAATTCGTCAATCTGGTCGACCTGCACATTGCCGACTACATGGATAAAGAAGATTTCCTGATCCAGATTATGTCTGGCGAAGAGTTCGGTGATATTGAAGCCGTATTCCACGAAGGTGCGTGTTCATCCACCACCGAGTGGGATGGCAAGTACATGATGGATAACAACTATCAGTATTCCAAAGAGCTGCTGCACTACTGCCTGGAGCGCGAAATCCCGTTCCTGTACGCGTCTTCTGCCGCGACTTACGGTGGTCGTACTTCGGACTTTATTGAATCCCGCGAATACGAAAAGCCGCTTAACGTTTACGGCTATTCAAAAATGCTGTTCGACGAGTATGTGCGCGGCATCCTGCCGGAAGCGAACTCACCGATTGTCGGCTTCCGCTACTTTAACGTTTATGGCCCGCGCGAAGGGCACAAAGGCAGCATGGCGAGCGTGGCCTTCCACCTCAATACCCAGTTGAACAACGGCGAAAGCCCGAAACTGTTCGAAGGCAGCGATAACTTCAAACGCGATTTTGTCTATGTTGGCGACGTGGCGGCGGTGAACCTGTGGTTCTGGGAAAACGGCGTTTCCGGTATCTACAACCTGGGCACCGGTCGCGCGGAATCTTTCCAGGCTGTGGCCGATGCGACGCTGGCCTTCCACAAAAAAGGCAGCATCGAATACATTCCGTTCCCGGACAAACTGAAAGGCCGCTACCAGGCGTTTACCCAGGCGGATCTGACCAACCTGCGCGCTGCAGGTTACGACAAACCGTTTAAAACCGTCGCCGAAGGCGTAACCGAGTATATGGCCTGGCTGAACCGCGACGCGTAAGTATGAAAATTTTGGTCATTGGCCCGTCCTGGGTCGGCGACATGATGATGTCGCAGAGTCTTTACCGCACGCTTAAAGCGCGCTTTCCCCAGGCGATAATCGATGTGATGGCACCCGCGTGGTGCCGTCCACTTTTATCACGCATGCCGGAAGTCAACGAAGCGATCCCAATGCCGCTCGGCCACGGTGCGCTGGAAATTGGCGCACGCCGTAAGCTGGGCCACAGCCTGCGCGAGCACCGCTATGACCGCGCCTATGTGCTGCCCAACTCGTTTAAATCCGCGCTGGTACCGTTCTTTGCCAACGTGCCGCACCGTACCGGCTGGCGCGGTGAAATGCGTTACGGTCTGCTCAATGACGCTCGCGTACTGGATAAACAAGCCTGGCCGTTAATGGTGGAGCGCTATGTGGCGCTGGCCTATGACAAAGGTGTGATGCGCTCGGCGCAGGATCTGCCGCAGCCGCTGCTGTGGCCGCAGTTGCAGGTTAACGACAGCGAGAAATTACAAGTTTGCGCGACGTTTGCTATTTCTGCCGAACGCCCGGTGATTGGTTTTTGCCCCGGCGCAGAGTTCGGCCCGGCCAAACGCTGGCCGCACTACCATTACGCAGAACTGGCCAAGCAACTGATTGATGAAGGCTATCAGGTGTTGCTGTTTGGTTCGGCGAAAGATCACGAAGCGGGCAACGAGATTCTGGCCTCGCTGAGCACCGAGCAGCAAGCCTGGTGCCGCAATCTGGCCGGTGAAACGCAGCTGGAACAAGCCGTTGTGCTGATTGCCGCCTGTAAAGCGGTGGTGACCAATGATTCCGGTTTGATGCATGTCGCTGCCGCGCTTAACCGCCCGCTGGTGGCGCTTTACGGGCCAAGCAGCCCGGATTTCACCCCGCCGCTGTCGCACAAAGCCCGCGTGATCCGCCTGATTTCCGGCTACCACAAAGTGCGCAAAGGCGACGCCGCCGAAGGCTATCACCAGAGTCTGATCGACATTACCCCGCAGCGCGTGCTGGAAGAGTTGAACGCGCTGTTGCTGGACGCGGAAGGATAACCGATGCGGGTATTGATCGTTAAAACCTCGTCGATGGGCGATGTGCTGCATACGCTGCCCGCGCTCACCGACGCTACGCAGGCAATTCCCGGCATCCGCTTTGACTGGGTGGTGGAAGAGGGTTTCGCCCAGATCCCCGCCTGGCACGCCGCCGTTGAGCGCGTTATTCCGGTGGCGATCCGCCGCTGGCGCAAAGCCTGGTTTTCCGCCCCCATTGCCGCCGAGCGTAAAGCCTTTCGCCAGGCGGTACAGGCTGAGCGGTACGACGCGATTATTGATGCGCAAGGGCTGGTGAAAAGCGCCGCACTGGTCACCCGGCTGGCGCACGGCGTGAAACACGGTATGGACTGGCGCACCGCGCGCGAGCCCTTAGCGAGCCTGTTTTACAATCGCCGTCACCACATTGCTAAACAGCAACATGCGGTTGAGCGCACCCGCGAATTATTCGCCAAAAGCCTCGGTTATACCAAACCGCAAACGCAGGGTGATTACGCCATCGCCCGCCATTTTGCCGTCGCCGACGCGGCGCATTCGCCCTATGCCGTGTTCTTACACGCCACCACCCGCGATGATAAACACTGGCCGGAAGCGCACTGGCGCGAGCTACTTAATCTGCTGGCTGACAGCGGCTTACGCATAAAGTTACCGTGGGGCGCGCCGCATGAAGAGGCCCGCGCGAAACGGCTGGCGCAAGGGCTGAATTTTGTCGATGTCCTGCCGCGGATGAGCCTTGAGAATGTGGCGCGGGAACTGGCAGGCGCGCGGTTTGTCGTCTCGGTTGATACCGGTTTAAGCCATCTTACCGCTGCGCTGGACAGGCCGAACGTCACGCTTTATGGCCCAACGGATCCTGGTCTTATCGGTGGCTACGGGAAAAACCAAACCATTTGCCGCCCGGAAAACTCTTCGCAGTTGAGCAGCCTTTCTGCCGCTGCGGTTTATCGCCAATTACAGCCTTTGCTGACAGCTGAGCGTGTCCATGTCTGATTTTTTCTCACCCGAACGCCCGCCGAAACGGGTGCTGATTATCAAGTTGCGTCACCACGGTGATGTCTTGCTGACCTCGCCGATGTTTACCGTACTGAAGAAAAACTGGCCCGGCGTCGAAGTGGATGCGTTGGTGTACGACGATACTCAGGCGATGTTAACCAACCATCCGTATATCGATCAGGTGCATACCATCGGGCGCAAATGGCGCAAACAGGGCTGGCTGAAACAGTTAAGCCTCTATCGCGGCCTGCGCAACCAGCTTCAAGCGCGCAATTACGATGTGCTGATAAACCTCACCGAACACTGGCACGGCGCGCGTCTGGCGCGCAAGCTGAAACCCCGCGTCTCTGTCGGCTTCAAACCGGATAAGCGCGGCGGCCTCGCCCGCTGGCGCTGGGTGAAATCCTTCACCACGCTCTATCCGGCAATTCAGGATAACAGCCGCCATATGGTGGAAGTGAACCTGGACGCCCTGCGCCGTATTGGCATCCACCCGGCCAGCGCAGAGGACAAACGCACGTTGTTTACGCCAGGCGAGGAAGCGGAAAACACCATTTTGCAAAAACTAGTGGGCTTTGGTCTCGCCAGCAAATCCTACATTCTGGTGCACCCGACATCGCGCTGGATGTTCAAAGCCTGGCAAATCGACAAGCTGGCGGCGACCATCGACACACTGGCAGCCCGTGGCTTACCGATCATTCTCTCGGCCGCGCCGTCGAAAGAAGAGAGCGACTATATGGATAAGCTGCGCGCCGCATTGACGCAGCCGGTGTTTGATTTAAGCGGGCAACTGAATCTGAAAGAACTGGGCGCGTTGATGAAACACGCGCGGCTCTTCTTCGGCGTGGATTCCATGCCAATGCACCTGGCCAGCGCCGTGGGTACGCCCACCGTCGCCATTTTCGGCCCAACGGGCGCGATAAAATGGGCACCGTGGGGTGTCACTTACCGGGTCATTACCGCCGGTTTCACCTGCCAGCCATGCGGCAAAGCGGGCTGCGGCGACAGCCAGGTTTCTGATTGCATTACCGCCATTACGCCTGCGCAGGTGCTCGGCGCGATTGATACTTTACTGCTGGAAAATCCCGCATGAAGCTGGCTATCGTCAGACAAACCTATAACCCGAACGGCGGCGCAGAACGTTTCGTTTCCCGCGCCCTGAATGTGCTGGCGCAGGATACCTCGCTGGATGTCACGCTGATCGCCCGCGAATGGGAAAACGCCGCTGGCTGGCACACCCTGACGGTCAACCCACCGTTTCGTAACCGCAAAATGCGCGAAGCGGGTTTTGCTGACGCCGCAGCGGCGCACTTTGCCGATTTCGACATTGTGCAGAGCCATGAGCGCATTCCCGGTGCGACCATTTTCCGCGCCGGAGACGGCGTACATGCCACCTGGCTTGAACAGTACAGCCGCATTCTGTCACCGCTAAAACGCTGGTCGCAGAATTTCAGCCCCTATCACCACTACATTTTGCAGGCGGAGCGCCAGATGTTCGCGCATCCTGCGCTGCGCAAGGTTATCTGTAATTCGCGGATGGTGCGCGATGATATCGCCCGTCGTTTTCAATTGCGCGACGATCAATTGACGGTGATTTATAACGGTGTCGATACCACCCATTTCCACCCCAGCGTGCGTGAGTTGTCCCTGCGAACGGCACTGGCAATTCCTATCGACGCACCGGTACTAGCGTATGTCGGTTCCGGTTTTACCCGTAAAGGTGTCGCGACGGCGCTGCGTGCGATTGTCGCGCATCCATCCGTCTGGCTGCTGATAGCTGGTCGCGATAAACACGCCCGTAAGTTTGAAAAGCTGGCGCGCCAGTTGGGCGTGATGCCGCGTGTGCGTTTTCTTGGCCCGGTGGCGGATATTCGCCAGGTCTACGGTTCAGCGGACGCGCTGATCCTGCCAACGCTCTACGATCCGTTCCCGAACGTCTGCGTTGAAGCGCTGGCTTGCGGGCTGCCACTGTTTACCAGCCCTGGCTGCGGAGCTGCCGAATGGGTGGTCGAAGGGGAAAACGGCTGGGTGCGCGATGCGCTGGATAGCGAAGGTTACAGCGCGTCTGTCGATGAGTGGCTGACTGGTCGTACGCGCGGCGTGGATTATGCGGCGGCGGCGCGCGCCACCGCAGAACCCTGGACGCTGGATCGGATGGCCCAGGAGTTGCAGGCGCTTTACCGCGACCTGCTGCGCTGAGCGGCGTCGGCGAACACCTTTTCCATCGCCGCCAGCATACATTCACGCGTTAAGTGGGCGCACAGGTAATCATAACCCTGTTGCGCCAGCGTATCGCGTAGCGCGGCATCGTCAACCAGGCGAACAATCGCACCGCGCAGGGCTTCAATATCGCGCTGTGCCACCAGCAAGCCGGTTTGTTCATTGATAATGGCATCCGCAGTGCCCCCTGCATCTGTGGCGATAGTCGCGATGCGGCAAGCCAGCGATTGCAGTACGCCTTGCGGTACACCTTCCATATCGTGCGACGGACTTAACGCAATATCGAACGCCGGAAACCACTGCGAAGGATTGCTTTGATGGCCCGCCATCAGCACGCGATCCTGCAAACCAAGCTGAACGATTTCCTGTTCCAGCGTCGCCCGATGCGGCCCTTCACCGACAATCGCCAGTTTGATCGCCGGGTCATTAATTTGCGCCAGCGCTTTGAGCAACACGCTATGCCCTTTGTTCGGGCGCAGATGGGACACCACACCCAGCCACAGGGCATCCTGCGCTAACCCGCACTGTTCACGCGCAGCCGTTTTATCAGCAGGATGAAAACGTCGGGTATCAACACCGCTTGGCACCGAGGTGGTTTGTTCCAGCGGCACACCGATATCGACCATCTGATAGCGCAGCGCTTCTCCGGTACTGACGATATGCGCGCAGGCACGGCGGAACAGCCAGCGCGTGGTCCAGTTATTGCGCGGCGTACCGGAAGCGTGGCGGGTACGCACCAGCGGCACCGGGCGCGACAGCGTAAGGTTCGCCAGCGCCACCAGCCAGGTATCGGCGGAATTATGGCTATTAATCACATCAATGCTGTCGCGGTTCGCGCGCAACCAACGGCGCAGCGCAAGCAGGTTACTGATATTTTTGCGTTTCAGCGGCATGGTCACTACCGTTAGCCCGGCATCGCTCGCCATCTGGTGCAGCGGCGCGGTTTCCGGGCACAGGATAGTCACCTGATGGCCGCGCTCCAGCATGCCTAACGACTCATTGATAATCCGCAGCGGCTGCCCGCCTTTCCCGCCATCTGCTTCGGTGTGAACAATATGCATAGATTTCCTGTGACCTTACCTGCCAAACGACGAATTATAACGCCCGGAATCTTTGTTATTACAAAGATTATTCTTTTAGCCCTCAGCGGATATAATACCGCACCATCAAGCACCGCATAACCGCCCACGACGCGGTATTGGCCCCCACCGGAGAAAGCATGTCCGACAAACCCCAACTCAGTCTTGTGGTCGCTGTTTACAATGGCGAAAATTTTCTTAACGCATTTTTTGACAGCATCAAAGCGCAAAATCTCGATAGCCTTGAGCTGATTGTGGTTGACGATGGCTCTTCTGACCGCTCGGCAGAGATCATTGCTCAGTATGCGCAAGAATTTGCCAACTACCGGGTGCTTAGCCAGGCGAACCAGGGCGTTTCGGCGGCACGCAATACCGGGCTGGCGGTGGCGACAGGCGAGTACCTGGCGTTTCCCGATATCGATGACGTGATTCATCCAGGCATGTACCCGCGCTTGCTGGAGATCGCACTCAAAAACCAACTGGATGTGGCAACCTGTAACGGCACCTATATTTACGATGATGGTCGCCCGTCAAAGAAAATCTTCCCTTCAGATAAACTGGCTTCCACTGATGTGCTGGAAGGGCCGGTCTGGCTCCAGCGAGCGCTGGCGTCGCGTAAATTTCTGCATGTTACCTGGCTGAATATTTACCGCCACGACTTTATCAAAGCGCAGGGGTTTACGTTCGAACACGGTTTACGGCATCAGGACATTCCGTGGACGACCGAAGTGCTGCTAACCGCGAAACGGGTGCAGTACATCGATGAAACCTATTACGATTATCTGATCCACTCCGCCTCTGTTTCCCATACGCCGGGAACTAACGACACGCGGATGCGTTCGGCGCGCCACTACATGAAAATTCTCGAGATGCTTAATACCATCAACTTGCGCTATCCGGAGCAGGTGAAACGTGTTCCGGCTTGCCAGTGGCAAATCGCTAAAGAAGGCCTTGGGATCCTTCATAGCATTAACAATATTGACGATCCTGCGAAGCGCAAAGAGATAACTCAAGAGCTGTTTGATCGCGGTATCTGGCAAATGATCTGGCGTAACGCACGCGGATTGCGTCAGCGCTGGCGTCTGGGGCGTCGCTATTTCCGCCTGAAACGTTATCTGGCTGAAAGCTAAACAGAGAACATCTTGACGCGCGGGGAGATGCCCGCGCGTCAAAGGTATAGCTTTAACCGCCCTAAATGCTTAGAATTTGCCCGCCGAATCTTAAAAAAACGGATAGTCGCTTGGAATTGTTGTATACCACCCTGCTTTACTTAATTCAGCCTCTGGTGTGGTTGCGATTATTACTTCGCAGCCGCAAAGCCCCTGCTTACCGCAAACGCTGGGCTGAACGCTATGGTTTTTGTCGTAACAAAGTGAAGCCGGACGGTATTCTGCTGCATTCCGTCTCCGTGGGAGAAACGCTGGCGGCGATCCCGCTGGTACGTGCGCTGCGCCATCGCTACCCTTCGCTGCCCATCACCGTGACCACCATGACACCAACCGGCTCGGAACGGGTGATGTCGGCGTTCGGCAAAGACGTACATCATGTTTATCTCCCGTACGATCTGCCCTGCGCCATGAACCGTTTTCTCAACAATGTTCGCCCGAAGCTGGTGATCGTGATGGAAACCGAACTGTGGCCGAACATGATTTCCGCGCTGAAAGCGCGCCAAATCCCCCTGGTTATCGCTAACGCGCGACTGTCAGAACGCTCGGCAAAAGGTTACGGCAAGTTGGGCAAATTTATGCGCCGCCTGCTGAGCAAAATCACCCTGATTGCCGCGCAAAACCAGGAAGATGCCGACCGTTTTCTGCAATTAGGCTTAAAGCGCAGCCAGTTGACCGTGACCGGCAGCCTGAAATTTGATATCTCCGTGACGCCTGAACTTGCTGCCCGCGCTATAACGCTGCGCCGCCAGTGGGCACCGCGCCGCCAGGTGTGGATTGCTACCAGCACGCACGACGGCGAAGAAGCAATTATTTTACAAGCGCACCGCAAGCTGCTGGAAACCTTCCCTGATTTACTGTTAATTCTGGTGCCCCGCCACCCGGAACGCTTCCCGGATGCGCGCAATTTGACGCAGAAAGCCGGCTTCAGCTACACCTTGCGCAGCTCAGGTGAAATCCCTTCCAGCAGCACACAGGTGGTGATCGGCGACACGATGGGTGAACTGATGCTGCTCTACGGTATCGCCGATCTGGCGTTTGTCGGCGGCAGCCTGGTTGAACGCGGCGGCCACAACCCGCTGGAGCCTGCCGCACACGCGATTCCCGTGCTGATGGGGCCACATACGTTTAATTTCAAAGATATCTGCGCACGCCTGCAGGAAGCGGAAGGGTTGATCACCGTCACCGATGCGGATTCGCTGGTGAAAGAGGTGTCGACCCTGCTGACGGATGAAGATTACCGTTTATGGTACGGCCGCCACGCGGTGGAAGTGCTGCACCAGAACCAGGGCGCTCTGGCGCGCCTGCTGCAACTTCTGCAACCGTATTTGCCTCAGCGGAGCCATTAATGTCCAAACGTTTGTCGGTGGTGATGATCGCCAAAAACGCGGCGGATCTGCTGCCCGATTGTCTGGCATCCGTTGCCTGGGCGGATGAAATTGTGCTGCTGGATTCCGGCAGCAGCGACGATACAGTGGGCATTGCCAGCCGCGCGGGCGCCAAAGTCTTCACCCATACCGACTGGTCGGGTTACGGCGTACAGCGCCAGCTGGCACAGCGCTACGCCAGCGGCGATTACATTCTAATGCTCGATACCGACGAGCGCGTCACCCCGGAACTCGCAGAGCACATTCGCGCGACGCTCGCCGCACCGCAGCCGGGCGCCGTTTACAGCATTGCCCGCCGTAACTATTTTCTTGGCCGCTTTATGCGCCACAGCGGTTGGTATCCGGATCGCGTTACCCGCCTGTACGAGCGCGAGCGCTATCAGTACAACGGCAATCTGGTGCATGAATCACTGGATGCGCCGCAAGCGCCGGTCATTGCGCTCAGTGGTGATTTGCTGCATCTGACCTGCCGGGATTTCGCCAGCTTTCAGCGTAAACAGTTCAATTACGCCACGGCGTGGGCGCAGGAACGCCATCAGCGCGGTAAAAAAACGTCACTACCGGGAATTTTCGCGCATACTTTGGGCGCATTCGCCAAAACATTATTGCTGCGCGGCGGCGTACTGGATGGAAAACAGGGCTGGCTGCTGGCAGTGGTTAACGCGCAGTATACTTTCAATAAATACACCGAGCTGTGGGCGCTGAACCACGGTTATTCAGAGAAAGAATAAGCGATGAGTACAAAAGCGATTTATCCCGGCACCTTTGACCCCATCACTAACGGGCATATTGATATTGTGACCCGCGCCGCCACGATGTTTGATGAGGTGGTATTAGCGATTGCCGCCAGCCCAAGCAAAAAACCGCTGTTTGACCTGCCAGAGCGCGTGGCGCTGGCGCAGGCCGCGACGGCGCATCTGCCGAATGTTTCGGTGGTGGGGTTTAGTGATTTGATGGCCAATTTTGCCCGCGCCCAGCAGGCAAATATCCTTATTCGCGGTTTGCGGGCGGTAGCGGATTTCGAATATGAGATGCAGCTGGCACATATGAACCGCCACCTGATGCCGGAGCTGGAAAGCGTATTTCTTATGCCGTCGAAAGAGTGGTCGTTTATCTCTTCTACGCTGGTCAAAGAAGTGGCGCGCCATCAGGGCGATGTCACCCACTTCCTGCCGCCTGACGTTCACCAGGCGCTGTTAGAGAAGCTTAAGTAAGCTCCCGGTACTTATTTCTGGCAGCGTCGGCAGTAAAACGTTGAGCGCTGTGCATGCTTTGCGGCAACAATCGGCGTGCCGCAGACGCGACAAGGTTCCCCTTCCCGACCATATACCTGCAACTCCTGAGCGAAATAGCCCGGTTTGCCGTCGCTTTGCAAAAAGTCTTTTAGCGTGGTTCCGCCCTGCTCGATAGAGCGCAGCAACACTGCTTTGATCACCCGCACCAGAATTTCGCACTCCTGCGCCGAGAGTGACGAAGCCAGCCGATCGGGATGGATCCCGGCGGCAAACAGCGACTCGCTGGCGTAGATATTCCCCACGCCGACCACCAGCTTGTTATCCATGAGCCAGGGTTTAATGGCGGTTTTCTTCTTCGCGCATTTCTGCTGGAAATAGTCAGCGTTGAAAGCGTCGCTGAGCGGCTCCGGGCCGAGATGCGCCAGCACATTGTGCCCTTCCAGCTCTTTCGTCCATAGCCACGCGCCAAAACGACGTGGATCGGTGTAGCGCAGCACTTTGCCGTTGCTCATCACCAAATCGACATGGTCGTGTTTTTCAGCAGGTAACTCATGGGGAAGAATGCGCAGGCTACCGGACATGCCAAGGTGAATAATGATCCAGCCGTCGGGTAATTCGAGCAGCAAATATTTGGCGCGGCGCTGAACGCTCAGTACCGGTTTGTCGCTCAGGCTGTGGATCTCTTCGGAAACCGGCCAACGCAATCGCCCGTTGCGCACTACCGCGTGAAGAATGGTTTCGCCAACAAGGTGCGGTTCAATACCTCTGCGGCTGGTTTCGACTTCGGGTAATTCAGGCATCTCGTCTCCGGTTTATGGGTGGTCAGAAATGCAAAAACCCCGACAGAGCGGGGTTTTTGTGCAAGAAAACTAAAATTATTTGATTTTAGCTTCTTTGTACAGCACGTGCTGACGGACAACTGGATCGAATTTTTTCAGTTCCAGTTTTTCCGGCTTAGTACGTTTGTTCTTCGTGGTGGTGTAGAAGTGACCAGTACCAGCGGAAGAAACCAGCTTGATTTTCTCACGAATACCTTTAGCCATGATTTATATCCTCTAAGTACTTAGTACTTTTCGCCACGGGCACGCAGTTCAGACAGAACTGTATCAATGCCTTTCTTATCGATTACACGCATACCTTTAGCAGATACACGCAGGGTGACAAAACGCTTTTCGCTCTCAACCCAGAAACGGTGAGAGTGCAGGTTCGGCAGGAAACGGCGTTTAGTCGCGTTCAGTGCGTGGGAACGGTTGTTACCGGTCACCGGACGCTTGCCAGTAACTTGGCAGACTCGGGACATGTCTATTCTCCAAAAATCAAATTAGCTCGAGCTTCGTATGGGGTATCGGCGCCTCGTCAGGCTTTACAGCCCGGTCATCGCAGTTCTATGTGAACTCTCGATTGCCAGGCCCAAATGCCAAACCCGAGATTCTCAAAGGTGGCGTAGTATACGCTGAGTCGGCGGTGTGCTCAAGTCCCGAACAGACAAAGATCCCGATGGATCGCGCAAAGTGGTCTAAATCCAACCACGTTCGGCAAAAGAAACATACTCACCGCGGCCAATAACCAGATGATCGAGCACCCGGATGTCCATGAACTGGCAGCATTTTATTACCCGCTCAGTGATCTGCCTGTCCGCTTTGCTCGGCTCAGCGTTACCAGAGGGGTGATTATGCGCGAGGATCACGGCGGCCGCATTGACTTTTAACGCTTCACGCAAAATTTCTCGCGGATGCACCTCAACCTGGTTAATCGTGCCGGTAAAAAGCCGACAATGTTTAAGTATCCGGTTCTGGTTATCCATCAGAATCACCATAAAGATCTCGCGCTCTTCGCCCGCAAGCTGGCTTTGTAAAAACTCGCGCGTCATTTCCGGGCTCAGCAGTGAGCTCTCTTCCAGCAGGCGCGCATTATAATAGCGCCGCGCCAGTTCACCGATACCCCGCAATTGAGCGTATTTGGCAAGGCCAATGCCATGCACCTCTTTAAAATCATCAAGATCGGCGGAGAGCAGCGTATACAGCGAACCAAACTGCTTGAGCATTTCACGCGCCACGGTGAGCACGCTCTTTCCCTGTGTTCCGGTGCGCAAAAAAAGCGCCAGCAGTTCCACGTCAGTCAGTGACTCAATACCGAACTTCATCATCTTTTCACGCGGTTTTTGGGGCGTAAAAACAATATCCATATTCATTTCTCCTTCACTCTTGCCAATGCTGCCATAGCTGCCGTTTCGCTTCGACGAGAAAGTCATATCTCTGCGTAGCGCCTCGCAAAGTGGTTTGTGGGCAACAGCACGACAACACCAGGATTGTGATAAAATGCCCAGCTTCTGGTGAAATCCAACAGGAAAGAATCATGATCAGTCTGGCGGGTAAAAAGATTGTCCTCGGCGTGAGCGGCGGTATCGCGGCCTATAAAGCGCCCGAACTGGTGCGCCGTCTGCGCGATCGCGGAGCGGAAGTCCGTGTCGCAATGACCGAGGCGGCAAAAGCCTTTATTACGCCGATGAGCCTGCAGGCCGTTTCCGGTTATCCGGTTTCCGATAGCTTGCTTGATCCCGCCGCCGAAGCGGCAATGGGCCATATTGAGCTGGGCAAATGGGCTGATTTAGTGATTCTCGCCCCCGCCACCGCGGATTTGATCGCCCGCGTCGCTGCCGGTATGGCAAACGACCTGGTCTCCACGATTTGCCTCGCCACACCGTCGCCTGTCGCCGTTGTTCCCGCAATGAATCAGCAGATGTACCGCGCCGCCGCCACCCAGCATAATTTGCAGGTGCTGGCCTCGCGCGGGCTGTTGCTGTGGGGCCCGGACAGCGGCAGCCAGGCCTGTGGCGATGTTGGTCCTGGAAGAATGCTCGATCCGCTGACCATTGTGGATATGGCCGCCGCGCATTTCTCGCCGGTCAAAGATCTGCAACATCTGAACATCATGATTACCGCCGGTCCGACGCGTGAACCGTTAGATCCGGTACGTTACATCACCAATCTCAGTTCCGGTAAGATGGGCTTCGCCATTGCCTCCGCTGCTGCAAGTCGCGGTGCGAATGTCACGCTGGTCTCCGGCCCTGTTTCGCTGGCAACGCCGCCGCTGGTGCAACGTGTGGATGTGACTACGGCGCTGGAGATGGAGGCCGCGGTTCAGAGCCGCGTTCAGCAGCAGAATATTTTTATCGGCTGCGCCGCCGTTGCGGATTATCGCGCCGCCAGCATCGCTGAAGAAAAAATTAAAAAGCAAGGCGATGAAATCACGATAAAAATGGTGAAAAACCCGGATATCGTCGCTGGCGTTGCCGCACTTTCTGCGCATCGCCCTTATGTTGTTGGGTTTGCTGCCGAAACAAATAATGTGGAAGAATATGCCCGGCAAAAACGCGCCCGTAAAAATCTGGATCTGATTTGCGCCAACGATGTTTCGCAATCGAATCAGGGATTTAACAGCGACAACAACGCATTACACCTTTTCTGGCAGGATGGCGACAAACGCTTGCCGCTGGAGCGCAAAGAACTTCTGGGACACCTATTACTGGATGAGATCGTTACCCGTTATGATGAAAAAAATCGACGTTAAGATTCTGGACCCGCGCGTTGGCAAGGAATTCCCGCTGCCGACATATGCCACCTCCGGTTCCGCCGGACTTGACCTGCGTGCCTGTCTCGACGACGCCGTAGAGCTGGCGCCAGGCGCAACGACGTTGCTGCCGACCGGTCTGGCAATCCATATTGCCGATCCATCACTGGCTGCGGTCATTCTGCCGCGTTCCGGTCTGGGCCATAAACATGGCGTCGTGCTGGGCAACCTGGTGGGGCTGATTGATTCGGATTACCAGGGTCAATTGATGGTTTCCGTCTGGAACCGAGGCCAGGACAGCTTTACCATCGTGCCGGGTGAACGCATCGCGCAAATGGTCTTTGTGCCGGTCGTTCAGGCAGAGTTTAACCTGGTAGAATCCTTTGACGCGACCGAGCGCGGCGAAGGCGGCTTCGGCCATTCCGGGCGCCAATAAGCAGCCCTATTTAACGCATCACACGGCGAAATAACGCGATAACATCACCGCAAACGCACTCCGTTTGCGGTCGCCCTGTGGTTGCTCGCCTGACAAGTGCTTATTTTCAGGGGTATTTTGGAACATGGCAGAAAAACAAACTGCGAAAAGGAATCGTCGCGAGGAAATACTTCAATCTCTGGCGCTGATGCTGGAATCCAGCGATGGAAGCCAGCGTATTACGACGGCAAAACTGGCGGCGTCCGTTGGCGTTTCTGAAGCGGCGCTGTATCGCCACTTCCCCAGTAAGACGCGCATGTTCGACAGTCTGATTGAATTTATCGAAGATAGCCTGATTACCCGTATCAACCTGATTTTAAAAGACGAGAAAGACACAACCGCGCGTCTGCGTCTGATTGTGCTGCTGATTCTGGGCTTTGGTGAACGTAATCCGGGTTTGACACGCATTATGACCGGCCATGCGCTGATGTTCGAACAAGACCGCCTGCAAGGGCGCATTAGCCAGCTGTTCGAACGCATTGAAGCGCAGCTGCGCCAGGTGCTGCGCGAACGCAAGATGCGTGAAGGCGAAGCCTACGCGACGGATGAAACGTTACTGGCAAGCCAACTGCTGGCATTTTGCGAAGGGATGCTGTCGCGCTTTGTGCGCAGTGAGTTTAAATACAGCCCGACCGAAGATTTCGACGCCCGCTGGCCGCTGTTGGCCGCACAATTACAGTAATACCTCATGCAGCCCTTGCGGCTGCATTCTCATTTCCCCGCAATCTGTAAAAAAGCCCAACGTAATTCGTTAAGATGCCAGATGTTGTGGCGTCGCGGATCCCCTACCCTCCCTCTGGCAGTATCTTTCCACTTAAGCGAAATATCCTCATAAATACCCTACAAATAAGGAGACGCTTGATGGCAACATCACGTCGGGAACTGCTTAAACTCAGCGGTATTGCCACCGCATCATTACTTCTAAGCCAAAAGAGTATCGCCGCCTGGGCACCCTCGGCCCGCTATCCCGATCCCAGCATCGTCGCGCTGGATGACAGCTTTCGCGACTATATGGTTTCCAGCGCCAAAGTAGAGCAGATAGCAACCGGATGCCGCTGGGCAGAAGGGCCCGTGTGGTTTGGCGATACCCGCATGCTGTTGTGGAGCGATATTCCCAACAACGCGGTCATGCGCTGGGATGAAGCCACCGGTACAACCAGCGTTTTTCGCCAGCCTTCCAATAACGCCAACGGCCACGCTCGCGACAGACAAGGGCGTCTAATCAGCTGTGAGCACGATACCCGCCGCATTACGCGCACAGAATACGACGGCACCATCACCGTGCTGGCAGACAGCTACAGCGGCAAGCCGCTGAATTCACCGAATGACATTGCCGTGAAATCCGACGGTTCCATCTGGTTTACCGATCCGCCATTTGGTATTGCCGGTTTTTATGAAGGGCATAAAGCTACGCCGCAGTTGCCGCAAAACGTTTATCGCCTGGATCCTGAAACCCGCAAGCTGGAAGTGGTGCTGGGCGATGTTAAAGGGCCAAACGGCATCTGCTTCTCGCCGGATGAAAAAACGCTGTTTGTGGTGGAAAGCCGCGCGACGCCTAATCGCTTAATTCTGGCGTGGGATATCGAAGGGAATCAGCTAAAAAACCGGCGGGTACATATCGATTGCGGCAACGGCACGGCAGATGGCATCGCCATCGATGTGCATGGCAACCTGTGGTGCGGGTGGGGAATGGGTACCGAGGAGCTGGACGGCGTGCGCGTGTTCAATCCGCAAGGCAAAGCGATTGGAATGATCCACCTGCCGGAGCGCTGCGCTAACTTGTGCTTTGGCGGCGAACAGCGCAATCGCCTGTTTATGGCTTCTAGCACCTCGGTCTATTCACTTTATGTAAACACTCAGGGCGCGAAGCTGGTGTAAAACGGACCCGGCAGTCGCCTGCCGGGAACACATTTAAACGCCGTACTGCTCGCGGTAGGCACGCACAGCGGCCAGATGATCGGCCATCTCCGGTTTCTCTTCGAGGTAGGCGATCAAGTCTTTGAGTGTGACAATCGAAATCACGTTACAGCCATAATCGCGTTCTACTTCCTGAATTGCCGAAATATCACCGCGACCACGCTCCTGGCGATCCAGAGAAATCAGCACGCCAGCAAGCGTTGCGCCGTTCGCCTGGATAATCTCCATCGATTCGCGAATCGCCGTTCCGGCGGTGATTACGTCATCCACCAGCATGACACGACCCTGCAACGTGCTGCCCACCAGATTGCCGCCTTCACCGTGGGTTTTGGCTTCTTTACGGTTGAAGCAGTAAGGCACATCGCGCTCGTGGTGCTCCGCCAGCGCTACGGCCGTGGTGGTCGCGATAGGAATACCTTTGTAAGCCGGGCCAAACAGCAGATCAAAATCGATACCGGAATCCACCAGCGCTTCGGCGTAAAAACGCCCTAACAGAGCCAGATCGCGCCCGGTATTAAACAGCCCGGCGTTGAAGAAATAGGGGCTTTTGCGCCCGGATTTCAGCGTGAACTCGCCGAACTTCAGTACCTGCTTGTTAAGCGCAAATTCAATAAACTGACGCTGATACGCTTTCATGGATCCGCTCCTCATCTCACTTTTCATTATTTACAGATTACGCAACATACGTCGCGCGACCTCGCGCAAACCACGTAAATCATACCTGGTGAATAACGCAGACATGACTCGCGACAGCCGACAAAGAAGCCGCATGAAGTATAAAGCGCAAAAAAAAGGGCGACTCATCAGTCGCCCTTAAAATTAATTCTCTAGCGCCGCCTTCTGCGTCGCGATAATCGATTCGATCCCCCCTCTGGCCAGCGCCAGCAGGGTGAGTAACTCTTCATGGGAGAAAGGCTCGCCTTCCGCCGTACCCTGAACTTCAATCATGCGACCGTCTTCGGTCATCACCACGTTCATGTCGGTTTCAGCTGCGGAGTCTTCCACATATTCAAGATCACAAACGGCTTCGCCATTAACAATACCCACGGAAACCGCCGCCACCATGCCTTTCATCGGATTGGTTTTCAGCTTACCGGCGGCGACCAGTTTGTTCAGCGCGTCCGCCAGCGCAACGCACGCGCCGGTAATTGATGCGGTACGCGTGCCGCCATCGGCCTGAATGACGTCGCAGTCAAGCGTAATGGTGAATTCGCCCAGCGCGTTCAAATCAACCGCTGCACGCAGCGCACGCGCGATAAGACGCTGGATTTCCATGGTACGCCCGCCCTGTTTGCCTTTTGCGGCTTCACGCGCGTTACGGGTATGGGTCGAACGCGGCAGCATGCCATATTCGGCGGTGATCCAGCCCTGGCCCTGACCTTTCAGAAAGCGCGGAACACCCTCTTCAATCGACGCAGTGCACAGCACTTTGGTATCACCAAATTCAACCAGCACGGAGCCTTCTGCGTGTTTTGTGTAATTACGGGTCAGGGTGACGGGGCGCACCTGGTTGGCGCTACGGCCTGCTGGACGCATGATAATTTCTCCGGCTTATCGAATGTGGCTGCGCATTATACTGGCTTACCAAGGTTATTCCTATCCTGATAAGGCCACGAAAGCTATAATCCCCGCATCTCTCTTTGAAAACGGGAACGTCTATGATCCGCAGTATGACCGCCTATGCCCGGCGTGAAATCAAGGGTGAATGGGGCTCTGCCTCCTGGGAACTGCGCTCGGTTAACCAGCGTTATCTGGAAACTTACTTCCGCCTGCCGGAGCAATTTCGCAGCCTCGAGCCGGTTGTCCGTGAACGTCTCCGTAGCCGTCTGACGCGCGGTAAAGTGGAGTGTAATCTCCGTTTTGAGCCAGATGCCAGTGCGCAGGGCGAACTGATCCTGAACGAAAAATTGGCTAAACAACTGGTGAATGCGGCGAACTGGGTCAAAATGCAGAGCGACGAAGGGGAAATCAACCCGGTTGATATTCTGCGCTGGCCAGGCGTTATGGCTGCGCAAGAACAGGATCTGGACGCCATCGCCGCGCAGATCCTCGCCGCACTTGACGGCGCGCTGGATGATTTTATCGTCGCCCGTGAAACTGAAGGTCAGGCGCTGAAAGGGCTGATTGAACAGCGTCTGGAAGGCGTGAGCACTGAAGTCAGCAAAGTCCGCGCCCACATGCCGGAAATCCTGCAATGGCAGCGCGAACGCCTGGTCGCCAAGCTGGAAGAGGCGCAGGTGCAGCTCGAGAATAACCGCCTTGAGCAAGAACTGGTGCTGATGGCACAGCGCATCGATGTCGCCGAAGAGCTGGATCGCCTTGAAGCGCATGTTAAAGAAACCTACAACATTCTGAAGAAAAAAGAAGCGGTTGGCCGCCGTCTCGATTTTATGATGCAGGAGTTCAACCGTGAGTCGAACACGCTGGCCTCCAAGTCGATTAACGCAGAGGTGACTAACTCCGCTATCGAGCTCAAAGTCCTGATTGAGCAAATGCGCGAGCAGATTCAGAATATCGAGTAAGCTATCAGCAGCACCTTGAAAAGGCCCAATCGGGCCTTTTTATTTATCATGCTGCCTGTAATTAACTTATGCTTAATTTTATTAATCGCTGCCATTTACCAGCCACTTCCCATTCATATTAAATTTTTAAATCATATATATAAACACATCCAAACCCAGCACATCGCATTAGTTAAAATTATCCAAAACACCGCTCCTTAGAAAATCTCAATCGTATGCCTGTGTAGAAATCGCTACCCTGCCGCTTCTGATTTACGGGAGCGGGCATGCTGTTACATATTCTCTATCTGATTGGCATCACGGCCGAGGCAATGACCGGCGCACTGGCGGCAGGCCGTCGCAGAATGGATACCTTTGGTGTGATAATTATCGCCACAGCAACGGCGCTGGGCGGCGGATCGGTACGCGATATGCTGCTTGGTCACTATCCGCTCGGCTGGGTAAGGCACCCGGAATATGTCGTTATCGTTGCCGTCGCGGCAGTATTAACGACTATCTTCGCGCCGGTGATGCCGCATCTGCGCCGTCTGTTTCTGGTGCTTGATGCCCTGGGGCTGGTGGTGTTTTCCATTATCGGTGCGCAGATTGCCCTCGACATGGGTGAAAGCCCGGTTATCGCCGTGATTGCCGCGGTGATTACCGGCGTGTTCGGCGGTGTGTTGCGGGATATGTTTTGTAAACGTATCCCGCTGGTGTTCCAGAAAGAGCTGTACGCTGGGATCGCCTTCGCCTCTGCCGTGCTCTATATCGTTCTTGGTCATATGATTCCCAGCCACGATACGGTGGTAATTGCAACGTTGTTGTTTGGCTTCATTACGCGGTTACTGGCTATCCGCTGGAAGCTTGGCTTGCCCGTGTTCCACTACAAGCACAGCGCTCACTGAAACGCTTTTATTCCTTGTTCGCCTAACCAAGCCGAAAGTTGTTCAATCTCGGGAGCATGCATAAAGGCAACGATCTGCCGGGCTTTTTCAGCACCAATTGCCGGGAAACGCTGCCACTCCTTTTCGTTACGCATGCGCATTTGCTGCCATGTTGTGTCGCCAGTGACTTTCAGAGCAGGCTGAGGTAACGGTGTTCCAAGTGCAATAAGCCAGCGAATAAACGGTTTTTCTCGTACCAGCGAAAAGCGATGCCAAAGCTGTAAACCGCGTTCCGGCGAAATGCCGGGCGTCGACTGTAATTGCTCTTTTGTCAGCGCCAGCCATGAAAAGAGATGTTCAAAGTGATGCGCCTGATTCAACCCCCTCCAGCCACTTTCGCCAATCCCTTCAATTCCCAGCGCTTTTGCCGAACTCAACCACACCAGACGGGCAATAAATTGCTCCTGACATTCTGCAGAGGCATAAAAGCAGGTCAACGCGGTAAAACGTGGCGCTGGTGGGACAGGTTTATCGCGAACAAGTGAACGCCACGCCACACTGTCGATGCGCGGGATCCCTTGACCGGCAAGACTGACAGCGATTTGATCGCCAGGCGCAACATCCAGCTCTTGCCAGCGTCTGACAGAGCCCAAATTGACCCGCTGAACGCGCTTATCATCGAGTTGAACCGGTTCCAGCAGAGCCACCACGGAAATTTTACCGGTGCGCCCAATGGCAAACTGAATATCTTTTACGGTGGCAATTTCCTCGGGCGGTTCATATTTCCATGCCACCACCCAATTACCCTGCCCCGGCAGCCACGTATTTCCCGCTGGTTCGATTCCAGAGCGCACCACAACACCATCGGTAACGAAAGGCAATTCTGAGGTAAACCAACGGCTGCGCAGCTTCTCCACGTCTTCTACCGTACTCACTGGCACGCTATATTGCACTTCGTCACTAAACCCCGCTTTGCTGAGTTCCGCTAACTTTTGTGCCAGTGTTGCCGGGCCGTCTGGCCAGGCCCAGACGAAAAACGCCAGATCATTGAGAATGGCGGGTTCGTCGCGGCGCATCATCGCGCCCGCAACTTTTGCGCGGGCGTTAAGCCCACCGGCCTGTTTCTGAATATGGTTTTCCGTGCGTAAAAACAGTTCACCCTGCAATACGCTGTTCGCCAGCGCACCACTCACCTTTTCAGGGATCGATGGGATAGCGCGTATTTTTGCCGTCCAGTCCTCACCAGCCAGACCATCGCCGCGACTGATTGCCTGCGTCAGTTCACCATTGCGATAGACTAACGTCACCGCGACACCATCCACTTTTGGTTGCGCCCACAGATCGGTTTTTCCTGCCATCCAGCGCTGTAGCGCTTGCTTACCTGCCAGTTTTTGTACCCCTGTGTGTGCGACAGGATGTTTCACACTGCCGCCCGGTAAAACAGGTGCTGAATTTGCGGGTTCAAGCGCAAAACAGCGTTGCCACGCCGCCAGCCGTGCGCTGAGCTGGTCGTAAACAGCGTCGCTTACCTCACTTGCGCCCTGCTTCCAGTAGTGCTCATTCCACTGGGCAAGTTGCTGCTGAAGGCGGTTAACCTCATCTTGCGCTCTAGATGGCGACCAGACAGGGCACACCGCCTGGCTGGACAGGCTCCATAGCAATAGACACACCGCGAATCCGGTTCTTTTCCACATCATCCCTTCTCCTTGTGATAGCGCCGCTGTTATAGCGTGGCCAACGCCGTGCTGACGACATGGAAAGAGAGAGATTGCGAGGAGGATTCCGGCAATTCACTGTTGCTGTGAAAATTTGCAAATAAAACAGGAAAGCAGGCCGCAAAATGTCAAACTCAGCGGGAAAAAGTGTGACAAAGGCTACGTCGCATAGCGCCGATGTGTATAATAGGCACGTATGTAAGTTTCCTTTCGCAATTCACATACAAAAGACTCTCATGGCTCAAGGCACGCTCTATATTGTTTCCGCCCCTAGCGGCGCGGGTAAATCAAGCCTCATTCAGGCTTTGCTAAAAACCCAACCGTTATACGATACGCAGGTTTCTGTTTCGCACACCACGCGCGCTCCGCGTCCGGGTGAAGTGCACGGTGAACACTATTTCTTTGTTAATCATGATGAATTTAAATCCATGATTGGCGAGGACGCGTTTCTTGAACATGCCGAAGTTTTTGGTAACTATTACGGCACCTCGCGCGCAGCCATTGAGCAAGTGCTGGCAACCGGCGTAGATGTGTTTCTTGATATCGACTGGCAGGGTGCGCAGCAAATTCGCGCCCGTATGCCGCAGGCGCGCAGCATCTTTATTCTGCCGCCTTCTAAACTGGAGCTCGATCGCCGCTTACGCGGGCGCGGCCAGGATAGCGAAGAAGTCATTACGAAGCGTATGGCGCAGGCAGTTGCGGAAATGAGCCATTACGCGGAATATGATTACCTGATTGTGAATGATGATTTCGATACCGCGTTGGGCGATCTGAAAACCATTATTCGCGCCGAACGTCTGCGCATGAGCCGCCAAAAGCAGCGACATGACGCTTTAATCAGCAAACTATTGGCAGACTGAGCCTGGTTTCAGTATCATGCCCAGTCATTTCTTCACCTGTGGAGCATTTAAAGTATGGCACGCGTAACTGTTCAGGACGCTGTAGAGAAAGTTGGTAACCGTTTTGACCTGGTGCTGGTCGCCGCGCGTCGCGCTCGTCAGATGCAGGTTGGCGGTAAAGATCCGTTAGTCCCGGAAGAAAACGATAAAACCACCGTTATCGCGCTGCGCGAAATCGAAGAAGGTCTGATCAACAACCAGATCCTCGACGTCCGTGAGCGCCAGGAACAGCAAGAGCAGGAAGCCGCAGAACTGCAGGCCGTAACCGCCATTGCTGAAGGTCGTCGTTAATTAACCTGCAGGTCACCCTTGTATCTGTTTGAAAGCCTGAATCAGCTGATTCAACACTATCTGCCTGAAGATCAAATCAAACGTCTCAGGCAGGCGTATCTCGTTGCACGTGACGCTCACGAGGGCCAGACACGTTCAAGCGGTGAACCTTATATCACGCACCCGGTAGCGGTAGCCTGCATTCTGGCCGAGATGAAACTCGACCACGAAACGCTGATGGCTGCGCTATTGCATGACGTGATTGAAGATACCCCCGCCACCTACCAGGATATGGAACAGCTGTTTGGCAAAAGCGTTGCCGAGCTGGTGGAAGGGGTGTCGAAACTTGATAAGCTCAAGTTTCAGGATAAGAAAGAAGCGCAGGCCGAAAACTTTCGCAAGATGATTATGGCGATGGTGCAGGATATCCGCGTCATTCTTATCAAGCTCGCCGACCGTACCCACAATATGCGCACGCTGGGCTCTCTTCGCCCGGACAAACGTCGTCGCATCGCCCGTGAAACCCTCGAAATCTATAGCCCGCTGGCGCACCGTCTAGGTATTCATCACATCAAAACCGAGCTTGAAGAGCTGGGCTTTGAAGCGCTGTACCCGAACCGCTATCGCGTGATCAAAGAAGTGGTCAAAGCCGCGCGAGGCAACCGCAAAGAGATGATTCAAAAAATCCTCTCGGAAATCGAAGGGCGTTTACAGGAAGCGGGTATTCCCTGCCGCGTTAGCGGTCGCGAAAAGCACCTGTACTCGATCTACTGCAAAATGGTGCTGAAAGAGCAGCGTTTCCACTCGATTATGGACATCTACGCCTTTCGCGTGATTGTTCACGATCTGGATACCTGTTATCGCGTTCTGGGCCAGATGCACAGTTTGTACAAGCCACGTCCTGGCCGCGTGAAAGACTATATCGCCATCCCCAAGGCGAACGGCTATCAATCTCTGCACACTTCGATGATTGGCCCGCACGGCGTGCCGGTCGAGGTGCAGATCCGTACCGAAGATATGGATCAGATGGCAGAGATGGGGGTTGCCGCGCACTGGGCGTATAAAGAGCATGGCGAGAGCAGTACCACCGCGCAAATCCGCGCCCAGCGCTGGATGCAAAGCCTGCTGGAGCTGCAACAGAGCGCCGGTAGTTCGTTTGAATTTATCGAGAGCGTTAAATCTGATCTCTTCCCCGATGAGATTTATGTTTTCACCCCGGAAGGCCGTATTGTCGAGCTGCCTGCCGGCGCCACGCCGGTGGATTTCGCCTATGCGGTGCACACGGATATCGGCCATGCCTGCGTTGGCGCGCGCGTCGACCGCCAGCCGTATCCGCTGTCGCAGTCGCTTTCCAGTGGACAGACGGTAGAAATTATCACCGCACCGGGCGCCCGCCCGAATGCCGCATGGCTGAACTTTGTCGTCAGCTCGAAAGCACGCGCCAAAATCCGCCAGATGCTGAAAAACCTCAAGCGTGACGACTCCGTGAGCCTCGGCCGCCGTCTGCTGAATCACGCGCTGGGCGGAAGCCGTAAACTGGCCGAAATCCCGCAGGAACATGTGCAGCGCGAACTGGATCGCATGAAGCTCGCGTCGCTCGACGATTTGCTGGCCGAAATCGGTCTTGGCAACGCCATGAGCGTTGTGGTTGCGAAAAACCTGCAGCAAGGGGAAGCCGTGCAGAGCACCCAAGCACCGGCTGGCGCAAACGGTGGTCATCTGCCGATTAAAGGAGCAGACGGCGTACTGATCACCTTTGCCAAATGCTGTCGCCCCATTCCTGGCGACCCGATTGTCGCGCACGTCAGCCCCGGCAAAGGGCTGGTTATTCACCATGAGTCCTGCCGCAACATTCGTGGCTACCAGAAAGAGCCAGAGAAGTTCATGGCTGTCGAGTGGGATAAAGAGACCGCGCAGGAATTTATCACCGAGATCAAGGTGGATATGTTCAACCATCAGGGCGCCCTGGCGAACCTGACGGCAGCGATAAATACGGCCTCTTCGAATATTCAAAGCCTGAATACCGAAGAAAAAGATGGCCGCGTCTACAGCGCGTTCATCCGTCTGACGGCGCGCGATCGCGTCCATCTGGCGAATATCATGCGCAAAATCCGCGTGATGCCGGATGTGATAAAAGTCACCCGCAACCGAAACTAACTTTATGAATTCTCAACGTTATGCGCGTATCCGCGAGATGCTCGCCAGGCGTCAGCCGGACCTGACGGTCTGCATGGAGCAGGTTCACAAACCTCATAACGTCTCCGCCATTATTCGCACTGCGGACGCCGTCGGCGTGCATGAAGTTCACGCCGTCTGGCCAGGCAAGCGCATGCGCACCATGGCCTCCTCTGCTGCGGGCAGCAACAGTTGGGTTGAAGTGAAAACCCACCGTACCATTGGCGATGCTGTTGGCGTGCTGAAAGCGCGCGGTATGCAGATCCTCGCCACCAACCTGTCTGATAACGCCGTTGATTTTCGCGAGATCGATTACACCCGCCCGACCTGCATTCTGATGGGCCAGGAGAAAACCGGGATCACGCAGGAAGCGCTGGATCTGGCAGATCGGGACATCATCATCCCGATGACTGGCATGGTGCAGTCACTGAATGTTTCCGTGGCATCTGCCTTGATCCTTTACGAAGCGCAGCGCCAGCGGCAAAACGCCGGTATGTATGAGCGTGAAAACAGCATGTTGCCGGATGAAGTTCAGCAACGCCTGCTGTTTGAGGGGGGCTACCCGGTGCTGGCGAGAGTCGCGAAACGCAAGGGCCTGCCTTACCCCCACGTAAATACGGAAGGCCAAATCGAAGCCGACCCAACGTGGTGGGCAACGATGCAGGCGGCGGGATAACCAATGAAAGGTAAGCTGCTCGATGCGGTGCCTTTAAGTTCGCTGACCGGTGTCGGCGCGGCGCAGAGCAGCAAGCTGGCGAAAATCGGCCTGCATACCGTTCAGGATCTCCTGCTTCATCTCCCGCTACGCTACGAAGATCGCACTCAGCTTTACCCGATTGCCGACTTACTGCCAGGCGTTTACGCCACGGTGGAAGGCGAGGTGTTGAACTGTAATATCACGTTCGGCGGTCGCCGGATGATGACCTGCCAGATTAGCGACGGTTCCGGCATTCTCACGATGCGCTTTTTCAACTTCAACGCGGCGATGAAAAACAGCCTCGCCACTGGCCGCCGTGTGCTGGCCTATGGGGAAGCGAAACGCGGGAAGTTCGGCGCGGAAATGATCCATCCCGAATACCGCGTGCAGGGCGATCTCAGCACCCCGGAATTGCAGGAAACCCTGACGCCGGTTTACCCCACCACCGAAGGCATCAAACAAGCGACACTGCGCAAGCTCACCGACCAGGCGCTGGAATTACTGGCGACGTGCGCCATCAGCGAACTGCTGCCGCCGGAGCTGGCACAAGGCATGATGAGCCTGCCAGAGGCGCTGCATACGCTGCATCGCCCGCCGCCGTCACTGCAATTAAGCGATCTGGAAAGCGGGCGGCACCCGGCGCAGCGCCGTTTGATCCTTGAAGAATTACTGGCGCACAACCTCAGTATGCTGGCGTTGCGCGCCGGCGCGCAGCGTTATCATGCGCAGCCACTCAGCGCCAGAGATGAACTGAAAAACCGCCTGCTGGCGTCATTGCCGTTTAAACCAACCGGCGCACAAACGCGCGTGGTCGCGGAGATCGAGCGCGACATGGCGCTGGATATGCCGATGATGCGCCTGGTGCAGGGCGATGTGGGCTCCGGTAAAACGCTGGTCGCCGCGCTGGCAGCCTTGCGGGCGATTGCCAATGGCAAACAAGTGGCGATGATGGCACCCACCGAACTGCTGGCAGAGCAGCACGCTAACAATTTCCGCAACTGGTTTGCGCCGCTTGGCGTGGAAGTAGGCTGGCTGGCGGGCAAGCAAAAAGGCAAAGCGCGCCAGGCACAGCAAGAGGCGATCGCCAGCGGTCAGGTACAAATGGTGGTGGGCACCCATGCCATTTTCCAGGAACAGGTACAGTTTAACGGCCTTGCGCTGGTGATTATCGACGAACAGCACCGCTTTGGCGTTCACCAGCGGCTGGCGTTGTGGGAAAAAGGCCAGCAGCAGGGCTTTCACCCGCACCAGCTGATCATGACGGCAACACCGATCCCGCGCACGCTGGCGATGACCGCCTACGCCGATCTCGACACCTCGGTGATCGATGAGCTGCCACCGGGTCGTACGCCGGTCACTACTGTTGCCATCCCGGATACACGACGCAGTGAGATTATCGACCGCGTACGTAGCGCCTGTACTGGCGAAGGTCGCCAGGCCTACTGGGTTTGTACATTGATCGAAGAGTCCGATCTGCTGGAAGCACAGGCGGCGGAAGCGACCTGGGAAGAGCTAAAACTGGCGTTGCCGGAGCTGAATGTTGGCCTGGTGCATGGCCGCATGAAACCGGCAGAAAAACAGGCGGTGATGCAGGCGTTCAAACAGGGCGAGTTACATCTGCTGGTCGCCACCACGGTGATTGAAGTGGGTGTCGATGTGCCAAATTCCAGCCTGATGATTATCGAAAACCCGGAGCGGCTCGGTCTTGCGCAACTCCACCAGCTACGTGGCCGCGTTGGACGCGGTGCGGTGGCCTCCCACTGCGTACTGCTCTACAAATCCCCGCTCTCCAAAACCGCGCAAAAACGTCTGCAAGTGCTGCGCGACAGTAACGATGGCTTTGTGATTGCGCAAAAAGATCTGGAAATTCGCGGTCCCGGCGAACTGCTTGGTACCCGCCAGACCGGCAACGCGGAATTTAAAGTTGCCGACCTGCTGCGCGATCAGGCGATGATCCCGGAAGTACAGCGCGTAGCCCGCCATATTCATGAGCGTTATCCGCAGCTTGCCGAAGCGTTGATCGACCGCTGGATGCCGGAAACAGAACGCTACTCCAACGCCTGAGTTTTAGAACCTTATCCCGCAAAACGAACACCCCTTAGAAAAGTATGTTTTTAGCTTAGCAACCGTTTGCTTTTACCAAACAGTCCGATAAAATCAGCGCTTTTCCATCAGGGGATTGCTTGAGATGTCCTTAAACACCATCGAGTCAGAAAGTGCGCAACCGGTTGCGCAGACTCAACCCAGCGAACTGATCTACCGCCTTGAAGATCGCCCGCCGCTGCCGCAGACCCTGTTTGCCGCGCTCCAGCACCTGCTGGCAATGTTTGTTGGCGTTATCACGCCCGCGCTGCTCATCTGCCAGGCGCTGGGTTTACCGGCTCAGGACACTCAGCACATTATCAGCATGTCGCTGTTCGCCTCGGGCGTCGCCTCTATTATCCAGATCAAAGCCTGGGGACCGGTCGGCTCCGGATTGCTCTCGATTCAGGGCACCAGCTTTAACTTTGTTGCGCCACTGATTATGGGCGGTACCGCGCTGAAAACCGGCGGTGCGGACGTACCTACGATGATGGCTGCGCTGTTCGGTACCCTGATGCTGGCCAGCTGCACCGAAATGGTCGTCTCCCGCATTCTACCGTTTGCGCGTCGCATTATTACTCCGCTGGTTTCCGGTGTGGTGGTGATGATTATCGGCCTGTCGCTGATTCAGGTGGGTCTGACATCCGTAGGCGGCGGTTTTGCCGCGATGGGCAACCACACCTTCGGCGCGCCGAAAAACCTGCTGCTGGCAGGTGTGGTGCTGGGGCTAATTATTCTGCTTAACCGTCAACGTAACCCCTATTTACGCATTGCATCGCTGGTGATCGCCATGGCCGTTGGCTATGTGCTGGCGATGTTTATGGGCATGCTACCGGCATATAGCGCACCGGCAACCTCCTTTATGGTGCCGACGCCGCTTTACTACGGCCTGAGCATTGACTGGACCTTGCTGCTGCCGCTGATGCTGGTATTTATGATCACCTCGCTTGAAACCATTGGTGATATCACCGCCACGTCTGACGTTTCCGAGCAGCCCGTCGCTGGCCCGCTGTATATGAAACGCCTGAAAGGCGGCGTGCTGGCAAACGGTCTCAACTCATTTGTTTCCGCTGTTTTCAACACTTTCCCGAACTCCTGCTTCGGCCAGAACAACGGGGTGATCCAGTTGACCGGCGTTGCCAGCCGCTATATCGGTTTCTTCATTGCGGTGATGCTGATGGTGCTCGGCCTGTTCCCGGCGGTTAGCGCTTTTGTTCAGCAACTGCCTGAGCCGGTACTGGGCGGCGCAACACTGGTAATGTTCGGTACGATTGCCGCATCTGGTGTGCGCATTGTTTCCCGCGAGCCGCTGAACCGCCGTGCGATCCTGATTATCGCGCTGTCGCTGGCCGTAGGTCTCGGCGTTTCTCAGCAGCCGCAGATCCTGCAATTCGCCCCGGACTGGCTGAAAAACCTGCTCTCTTCCGGTATCGCCGCAGGCGGGATCACCGCGATTGTACTGAATCTGATTTTTCCGCCAGAGAAAAACTGATAAACCCCGCGGCAACGGGGTAAAAACCGTTGCCGCCGTAACGCCCTTTCATCATTCCGCCCTTGAGCATTGCGCATAAATCGTGCATAACTGCCAGACTGGCAACTGGGGATGGAAGATCATGAAATTTCTTGGAAAGCTGCTCCTTGTCGTTGTTATCGCCCTGCTTGTGGCGGTCATCGCCTGCTATTTCCTGCTGCAAACCCGCTGGGGCGCAACACAGGTCAGCAAGTGGGTAAACGACAACAGTGACTATCACCTCACTTTCGAAGCGATGGATCACCGCTTCTCCTCTCCTTCCCATGTGTTGCTGAAAGGCGTGAATTTTGGCCGTAAAGGCAAACCGGCTACGCTGGTCGCCAAAACGGTGGATATCGGGCTGAGCAGCCGACAAATTACCGACCCTCTGCATGTCGATACCATTTTGTTGCAGGACGGCACGCTGAACCTCTCTCCGGCAGCCGCACCGCTGCCGTTCCAGGCAGACCGTCTGCAATTAAGCAATATGGCATTTAACAGCCCGACCACCGGCTGGGATCTCAGCGCCCAGCGCGTCACAGGCGGCGTTGCGCCGTGGCAGCCTGTTGCAGGAAGTGTACTGGGCAGCAAAGCGCAAATTCAGATGAGCGCCGGTTCGCTGACGTTAAACGGCGTTCCCGCCAGTAATGTGTTGATTCAGGGAAGTATTGATAAAGATGTCGTTACGCTGACCACCATCGGTGCGGATATGGCGCGCGGTTCTCTGACCGGAGACGCGCAGCGCGCCGCCGATGGCAGTTGGGTGGTGAATAATTTGCGGCTGAATGATATCCGCCTGCAAAGCGATAAGTCGCTGCTCGATTTCTTTAATCCATTGACGACATTACCGTCGCTGCAAATTGGCCGCGTTGAAGTGACCGATGCCCGTTTGCAAGGGCCTGGCTGGGCGGTCACCGATCTCGATTTGAGTTTGCGCAACCTGACGCTGATGAATGGCGACTGGAAAAGCGAGGACGGCAGACTGTCGATGAACGCCAGCGAGTTTATTTACGGCTCGCTGCACCTGTTCGACCCGATCCTCAATGCCAACTTCTCGCCGCTGGGTATTGCGCTGCAACAGTTCACATCACGCTGGGAAAACGGCATGGTGCGCACGTCCGGCAACTGGTATCGCGCAGGCCACGCGCTGGTACTTGATGACACCGCCTTCGCCGGGCTGGAATACACGCTGCCGGAAAACTGGAAGCAGCTATGGATGGATGATTTGCCAGCATGGCTGAACACCGTGACGCTGAAAAAATTCAGCGCCAGCCGCAATCTGGTGATTGATATCGACCCGGCTTTTCCGTGGCAACTGACGGCGCTGGACGGCTACGGCGATAACCTGCAACTGGTGCGCGAGCGCAAATGGGGCGTATGGGGCGGAACGGCGAAGCTGAACGCCGCTGCCGCCACCTTTAACCGCGTGGACGTACGCCGCCCGTCACTGGCACTGAACGCCAACAGCAATGTCGTCACCATCAGCGAGCTAAGCGCCTTTACCGGGCAAGGCTTGCTGGAAGCCAAAGCGGTGGTTGCGCAAACGCCGGATCGTAGCGTAAACCTCAACCTGAACGGTCGCGGCGTGCCGGTGAATGTATTGCAGGAGTGGGGCTGGCCGGCGCTGCCCATCAACGGCGACGGTAACCTCCAGCTCACCGCCAGCGGCAGCGTGCGCGCCGATGCGCCGCTTAAACCGTCGGTGAACGCCGAACTTTCTGCCATTAACGTGCAGAAACAGCAAATCAAACAGAGCATGCATGGCGGTGTGGTATCCGGCGGCGTCGTTGCGCCTCCGGCGGAATCCACATCAGCGCCTTCACCTCAGCCGACTCCCTGAACATGACATTTCCTCTCCCCCACGGGAGAGGAATATCGCAAATCAAAAACTCACAGCGTAATGCGTATCTCCCCGTCTTGTGGCGTAATCACCACGCCTGACTCGCTGCCGGATTGGGTGGCGCCTTGTACACCCGCAATCTGCGCGATATTACGCAGGCACAGCGTCCAGTTGTGACACTCTCCTTCGCTACGTACGGTGATCACCCCCGCGTTACGTTTGGCCCGTAAACGGAAGATCACCGCACCGCGGGCATCCGGAATTTCGCACAACGCTTCGCGTCCCTCTTCCAGCGCAAACAACTGGAAAGCGGTACCGTCATGCCAGGCGTAGTCCGGGCGCTGATCGTTGCTGCCGAGCGCCAGCAGGGTGTTATCCCGCACGTACACCGGCAGGCTCATAAAGTCGTGGCGCTGTTTATGCCAGCGGCCACCGGTTAATGTGTCGTTGTGCCACAGGTGCGTCCAGCGTCCTTCCGGCAGGTAAAACTGCACGTCACCCGCTTCACTGAACACTGGCGCGACCAGCAGCGCATCGCCAAGCATGTACTGGCGGTCAAGATAGTCACAAGCCGGGTCGTCCGGGAAAGAGAGCATCATGGCGCGCATCATCGGCAAACCCGATTCGTGTGCCAGCGCAGCCTGGCGGTAGAGGTACGGCATCAGGCGGCATTTCAGTTGCGTGAAGTGGCGCACCACATCGCAGGACTCGTCATCGTACGCCCACGGCACACGGTAAGATTTGCTGCCATGTAAGCGGCTGTGGCTGGAGAGCAGGCCAAACGCGCACCAGCGCTTGTAAACATGCGCGGGAGCGGTGTTTTCAAAGCCGCCAATATCATGGCTCCAGAAACCAAAACCAGACAGGCCAATCGATAGCCCGCCGCGCAGGCTTTCCGCCATCGATTCATAGTTGGCGTAGCAGTCGCCGCCCCAGTGTACCGGGAACTGTTGCGCACCAACGGATGCCGAGCGGGCAAACAACACCGCGTCCTGCTCACCAACGGTTTCTTTCAGCACGTTCCACACCAGCTCGTTGTAGATGTACGCGTAATGGTTGTGCATTTTCTGCGGACACGCGCCGTTATGCCACACCACATCAGTCGGGATGCGCTCGCCAAAATCGGTTTTGAAGCAGTCCACGCCCATCGCCACTAACGCTTTGAGTTTATTTGCGTACCACTGGCAGGCTTCCGGGTTGGTGAAATCATAAATCGCCAGCCCCGGCTGCCATTTGTCCCATTGCCACAGCGAACCATCCGCGCGTTTCAACAGGTAACCCTTCTCTTTCAGCTCGCGAAAAACCGGGGATTTCTGGCCGATATAAGGGTTTATCCAGACGCAGATTTTCAGCCCGCGCGCTTTCAGGCGTTTGATCATCCCTGCCGGATCCGGGAAAGTCACCGGGTCCCACTCAAAATCGCACCACTGGAAAGCCTTCATCCAGAAGCAGTCGAAGTGGAAAACGTGCAGCGGTAGCTGGCGCTCCGCCATGCCGTCAATGAAGCGGTTAACCGTCGCTTCGTCATAGTTGGTGGTAAACGAGGTGGTGAGCCACAAACCAAACGACCAGGCTGGCGGTAACGCCGGACGACCGGTGAATTGCGTATAGCGGTTCAGCACGTCCTGCGGCGTTGGGCCGTCGATCACGAAATACTCCAGATATTCGCCCTCAACGCTGAACTGCACTTTGGAGACCTTCTCCGAACCCACTTCAAACTCCACCGATTGCGGATGGTTTACCAGCACGCCGTAGCCACGATTGGTGAGATAAAAGGGGATATTTTTATACGATTGTTCGGTGCTGGTGCCGCCGTCGCGGTTCCAGGTTTCCACCATTTGCCCGTTGCGCACCAGCGCGGTAAAGCGCTCGCCGAGGCCATACACGGTTTCACCCACGCCCAAATCCAGCCGCTCAAACAGGTAATTGCGACCACTGTTGCCATCCTGCACGTAGCCGTTGTTTTTTAACTGGCTGCCGGTAATGCGCACGCCATCTCGCAGAAAGTCGAGTGCCCAGTTTTCACCTTTACCAATGCGCACACTGAGCGCACCGCTTTGCAGCTCGGCAAATTCGTCGGTGTTGCGCATTGCCACGTGGACGTTTTGCGCAACATTAAGCGGGAAGTGCGGGCCGCTATCGACCGCGCCCTGAAAATGCTCGATGCGCACGCCAATAATCCCTTCCTGCGGCGAGAAAAAGCGCAGGGTGAAGAGCGGCGTATCCAGTTGCCAGGTGCGCTCGCGCACGTCGCGCGGGGCGGCATAGACCACCATCTCATTACCCTGTTGTTCGACTTCAAACACCTGCACCGGCTGGATCAATGTCAGACCCGGCTGGATAAGCCAGTTGCCATCACTGATTTTCATGCATGACTCCTTACAGTAACTCTTCCCGTGGTGAAACATGCCCAAACCGTGGCTGGCTGCGGTGCTCGCCGCGCGCCAGCTGTTCCATGATCGTTTTGAGGAACGGTGTTTTCAGGGTGTAGTAGCGTTTGGCAATAAAAGCGCTCAGCAAGTAACAGACCGCCGGAACCAGCGTAAACAGCGCAATGATGATGCTGATGGTGGCGCTGTTCTGGCTCTGTGCCGCAGCATTGTAGCCACCGCCCGCCAGCGCCCAGCCAATCAGTGCGCCGCCGAAAGCGAGACCAAGTTTCAGCACGAACAACGTGCCCGCGAAGCTGATGCCGGTGAGACGTTTACCGTTGCACCATTCGCCGTAATCGACGGTGTCGGACATCATCACCCACTGGATCGGCGTGACGAGCTGATGCAGCACGCCGATGACAAAGATAAAGATGAACATGGTGACGCTGGCCTGAATCGGCACAAAGAACATGGCGATGCTGAGCACGGTAAGCGCGGCGTTAGTCCACCAGAAGATGGTGACTTTGCATTTCCAGTCGGTGAGCGGCTTAGCCAGTGCGCTGCCAATCAGGTTGCCGACGCAGTAGGTAGTGAGAAACGCGGTGAAAATGGCGGCATCGCCCATGATCCAGGTGACGTAATACATCATCGCGCCGCCGCGCACGCAGACCGCGAGGATATTCAGGATGGTTAGCAGACCCACGATGCGCCACTGGTCGTTTTGCCAGATATCACGCAAATCTTCACGCATGCCGGTGGTGCTCGGCGGTGCCTGAATACGCTCTTTGGTGGTGAAGAAGCAGAATGCCAGCATCATAAAGGCGACCACGGAGAGCACCGCAATACCGCCCTGGAAACCGAAAACTTTGTCATCGCCGCCAATCAGTTTCACCAGCGGCATCATCAGTACGGTAGAGAGCATGCCGCCAGCCGTCGCCAGCACGAAGCGCCAGGATTGCAGCGAGATGCGCTGCTGCGGATCGTTGGTGATCACGCCGCCGAGGGCGCAATAAGGAATGTTGACCACGGTGTAAAGCAGCGTGAGTAACGTATAAGTGACAGCGGCGTAGATCATCTTGCCGCTGAGGCTGAGATCCGGCGTGCTGTAGGCCAGCACGCACACAATGCCGAACGGCAGCGCGCCGAAAATTATCCACGGACGGAACTTACCCCAGCGGCTGCGGGTGCGGTCGGCGAGCAGCCCCATGCATGGGTCCGAAACGGCGTCTAATGCACGCGCCAGCAGAAACATGGTGCCGACAAACCCGGCAGGGATGCCAAAGATATCGGTATAAAAGAACATCATGTACAGCATTACGTTATCAAAGACGATATGGCTGGCGGCGTCACCCATGCCGTAGCCAATCTTTTCTTTCACAGAAATAATCTGACTGTCCATTTTTGTTTCCTTTACGCATGAAAAATACGCAGAAAGCGGTTTCAGACGTTGTAAACGATTGGATTTCAGCCGGGTATTGCGAATTCTAGTTATCTGATTACGTTTATTCTTTTCTGTGATCACGGTTCCTTTAGCGGGTGCAAAATTGCTAAGCCGTGGAAAAGATAAAGATTTATCTTAAACAACCGTTTGCGGCGGAAGCACAATGCGAAAATTTATGACGGAGGTATGTGGTAAATGCCTGAAAGTAGCTATAATGCGCCCCGCCTCCATGTAGCAATGCAGGCGCGGAAGATCGTCATCTCCGGTGAGGTGGCTGGACTTCAAATCCAGTTGGGGCCGCCAGCGGTCCCGGGCAGGTTCGACTCCTGTGATCTTCCGCCAAAAGTTAGAATTGCACTTCATTATGATATTTCCAGAAGTATTTAAACCCTTCCATTCTTTATCTTTACAAGGACAGTTATTAATGTTCCCTGAATTCTTAAAATATGGTTACTTAGGTTTATTAGCTTTGTCGGTAGTGCTTTTTTTTAGAATTATTAATAACAGTATTAAATCTCAGCATTCGATAAAGAGCGCATGGCCTTTCCTGGCGTTCTTTTCTATATTTTGCCTTCTTAGTGGAATCGTTGGGTTTATATGGTCTTCAAAAGAACTTGAAATTGCCGATAAAAAAGAAACCACTGCATCCATTTTTAGTAAGCAGATCAACCAACTTAACACTGAACACATAGAATCTATGCGCCCATTAAATACGGCACTAGATGGAGCAGTAAAACAGTATAATTACAGTCTCATTGATAGCTCAAGAAACCAATATATCAGTGAAATAAAACAGATTAATCAGCTTATGAGTGAGAGAGAGAAAGTTTATTCGGAAAGAATTTTAAATTTAAAAAATACTTTTAATGACATTGTCGATAATAATCAAAAATGATCTTATCAGTAAGTTAACTTTAAATAAATATCATCCATTCGGCTCAATTCCTTTATTAAGAAGCTCCTTGCGGGCTAAATTCTTAAACCATTGACCTAAGCTCACCCCTTCTTCGGCTGCCGCCGCCTCAAACTGTGCTTTTAACTCCGGCGTAATCCTCATTTGAAATGTGGGAGCTTTGCCGCATTTTGATTTATTAGTATCGCGTTTGGTTGTTGTCATGTACGTACCTAAAGCGTAAGATTTAATCACTCAGGTACGTACCCATAAATAAGTCGTCCTGATGCTTAAACGCTCCCGCCAGGTACTTGCGATACCAGGCGAGAGCTAACCATCCCCAACTATCAAGGAGTTGATAATGGCTGATCCGCATTCTACCTCAGACTTCACCATTGCCGGAACCGAGCACAACGTAATTGTGCGATATCGCCCGAATCAAGGCGACGCGAGCACGCCGAGCATCACGCTTTCCGGCAAATGGCTGCGCGATGCCGGATTTAATACCGGGCAACATATTCTGGTGAAAGTGATGCAGGGCTGCATCGTGCTGGTGAAATACAGTGATAAAGAGGAGTGGCTGGCGACGGCGCTGGATAAAACGCGCAAGCAGCTCAGGGAAGTGAAGGACGTCATGAAAAACGCATATCTGCAATCACGGCCAGACTGAATTCGGCCGATTTGCAGCATGACAAATACAGCGTGCCTGCGGGCAGGCTGTATTTGCCGGGGCGGAAGAAATGAAAAGACCAACCTGGAAGGTGTTTTACGGCGGGAAGAACGCGGTGAAATCGGCAGCATCGGTTAAATATTGCCCGCAAAAAAACGCGTTAAAAGTCGTTCGTTTCCCCCTCTGCAACGCCATTATTAAGGAGTAAGATAAGCGCCTCGAAATTCCACAGACAACAACCGATGAAGCGCTTCCTTTTAATTCTCTCCACCGTCTTTATTTTCAACACCAGCTTTGCCGCCGCCCCGTTACCGAAAGACGTTCAGGATTTCCGCAATCTTGCCGAAGAGTGCGAGCATTTTGCCGGCGAGCAGGATTCGGATCTCGACGAGCAGCGCCAGAAAGAGCTGGACGCCAGCCTGCAAGCCACCTGCGGCAAAGCCGTGGTGCAGCTTAAAACGCTGCGGGAAAAATACAAGAATGACGCGGCATTAATGAAAGTTATTAATGCCTATGATTTCTGACGGTGGTTTGCAGCACGCAAAAACGGGGGTATTTGCCCCCGTTCGTTATTACGCTTTCAGCAGCGGATAATCCAGGTAGCCTTCTGCGCCGCCGCCAAAGAATTTCTCTCTGATCGGTTCGTTAAGCGGCAGGTTATGTTGCAGGCGGTACGGCAAATCCGGGTTGGCGATAAACGGTCGGCCAAAACCAATTAAGTCTGCCCAGCCTTTCGCCAGCGCCTCTTCGGCGCGTTCCGGCGTGTATTTGCCAGAGTAAATCAGCGTGCCGTGGAAAATTATGCGCAGCGCTTCTTTAAACGCAGCCGGCATAACCGGCGCGTCGTCCCAGTCCGCTTCAGCAATGTGAATGTAAGCAATGCCAATCGCATTCAGAACGCTCGCCGCCGCGAGATAAGTCGCTTCCGGCGTATCATCGCGTGAACCCATCAGCGTAGTAAGCGGAGCCAGGCGAATGCCGACACGCTCTTTACCAATCGCCGCAGAAACGGCTTCCACCACCTCTTTCATAAAGCGCAGGCGGTTTTGCAGCGACCCGCCGTATTCGTCGTCGCGCAGGTTCGACTGCGAATCAATAAACTGGTTAATTAAATAACCGTTCGCACCGTGTAATTCGATGCCATCGAAACCGGCTGCAATCGCGTTACGCGCCGCTTGTGCGTAATCGTTGACAATAGCGGGAATTTCATCCACTGACAGCGCACGCGGCATGGAGTGCTGCACCATATCACCCACGCCGTTTTCCGGCCCGCGCCCTTCCACATCGACAAACACTTTTACGCCTTCGGCCTGAATCGCCGAAGAGGAAACCGGTGCTGCATTACCCGGCTGCAAAACCGTGTGGGAGACGCGCCCCACATGCCATAACTGAGCAAAGATTTTGCCGCCCGCGTAATGCACCGCATCGGTTACTTTTTTCCAGCCCGCAATTTGCGCATCGCTGTAAATACCCGGCGTCCAGGCGTAGCCCTGACCCTGCTGGCTGATTTGCGTGCCTTCGCTGATAATCAGCCCGGCACTGGCGCGCTGGGCGTAGTAATCCGCCATCATATCGGTTGCCACATCACCCGTTCCGGCGCGGGAGCGGGTCATCGGTGGCATAACGATACGGTTAGTCAATGCGAGTGCATTCAGGGCGTATTTATCGAATAACATGGTGGCTTATCCTTTTTTGATTCGGTCAATGTGGTTGCGGTTAACAACCTGATGCGAAGCAGGATAGGCGCACAAGAGTTTTGAATAAACAGCAATAAAAGCAATAAACTATTGCCAGGTTGTCAATAAATAACGCTGGCCTGCCCTTATCGCAGGTATGTGGCAGAAACTGCCAGAATAAAGAGGTGAAACAGCAGGTTCTGAAGCAAGCTTATTCGCGCGTCGTATCATCTTTAGCTCATTCGTCCCGATACGGGGAAGAAACATCGCATCCGGCATGACTTTTCCTTCAGAGCAACAAAAACAGTCGTTCCAGTTATTATAAATATGAATAAGCTCCGCCATACTGTTTAAACCGAGTTTACGCAGTATCGCGTTTTTATAATTACTGACGATTTTTTTATCGATGCCCAATGCTTGCGAAATCGTATCGCTGGACTGGTACTCGAGAAACCGCAGCATAATTTTATACTCCGTCGCGCTAAAATGGACTTCGCGAAAGGAATATATATCCTCATGACCCTTAAGGAAATTAAGTATCTTTCTGATCTCATGCCGAAGCAAAGATACAGATGAAGATTTATCGATAGAGATAAATCGAGTGCAAATAAATGAATTAAACCCTTTTTCTTCACTTAAAATATAAAGCAATGAGTTCATGCTAAAAAATAATATCTTTCCATCTCCCCGATCAAATGCAACCAACGTGTGTGTTGCATGCGGATTAATGGCTTTAAGCAGCTTATCCATGCCCATGACAAAATAGCTATCCTGAGAGATGATATACATATCCAACCTCCGGGAAATATTATTTGCCAGCGAATTATAACGAAAACAAATTATGCCTTCGGTTAATTCAAAAGGTTATATAGCGTTTTGCAATAAGAGAAATGGGTGAATCAGAAAAATAAAGTCGCAAAAAAAATGCTACCGCCCCTGGTTTTCACCAAAGCATACCGAGACGTCCAATATTCGCCATAGCCGATAAATCCATAACAAAAGCAATTTAATCCATAATAGGAATAATGGGTGGCCGAAGTAAAATTTCACTTAGGGAGACGCGATATTTTATGAATCAATCACCTGGAAGCGCTATTTTTAACTTAATAAAAAACGCGGCAATAAATTCTGCCACATTTAAAATCACATAAATATGTAAATATATTAACGACTTATTATTTCCAAATAACAACAGTAACACAGAGTAATAAAAAATTAGCCACTAAGGTTGCATAACGCAAGAAGGCTCACAATAGTTTAGGAATTTTCATAAATGTCCAAGCCTATAGCTATAATAGCCTATACCAATCAAATTAATACAAAAGCAGAAAATAGTTGAATTAGAAAAAATATATCCTTTTGAATAAATATTTTTGGTGAAAAAGCCGCTTCGCTTCACAGTACGCAGAACAAATAGGTGGAGCTGCACTTATCAATGGCTGAAAACAGCGAACAGGCTGACCGCAAATTCCGACAGGAAGAGTAAGGTCTGCTAAGCCATGTTACCGTGAGGAAAAGCACATTTGCAGGGATAGTGAAGAACACTTACATTCAAAGACCCAACCTTGCTTTTCAACACGTTATTTTCGGGAAGCGTTATGCCGTTAATTGATCTTACCGCCGCTGCTGTAGCGTGCAGGGAGCGCCGCTGATGGCGATTCACGCGCCCTGGTTTCGCAACTGGTTACAGCTTATCGCCCTTTCATTGCTCTTCGTTGCTGTGATGGAACTGATCCACCTGCCCGCAGCGCTTCTGTTGGGCCCGATGTTTTCCGGCATTCTTCTCGCCATCTTCAACCGGCCTGTTACCGTGAGTAAAAAATGCTTCGCCGCCGCGCAAGCGGTGGTCGGCGCGATGATTGCACATGCGATCCCGCCGTCCGTATTTGGCCGCATCGCCGCCGACTGGCCACTGTTTATCAGCTGTATTTTCTCCGTTATTTTCGCCAGTGCAATCCTGGGCTGGATCATGGCGAAATTGCAGGTTTTTCCAGGCTCAACGGCGATTTGGGGATCGTCGCCAGGCGCCGCGGCGGCCATGACGATTATGGCCGAGAGCTTTGGTGCGGACGTTCGCCTGGTGGCGTTTATGCAGTATCTGCGGGTGATGATCGTGGCGCTGGTCGCGGTACTGGTGACCCGTATGTGGATGGGCACTGAGAGCGCGGATCACGCGGTCGCCACCTTTACCCTGTTTGGCCCAGTGCGCTGGCTGCCATTTGCCGGAACAGTACTGGTGATTGCCGCAGGTTACTTGATTGCCCGCTGCGTCAAAATTCCTTCCGGGCCAATGCTGATAACGTTGGCGCTGGGAATAATGGTGGAAGATACCGGTTTGCTGACGCTGGAATTGCCGCCGTGGCTGCTGGCACTCTCCTACGCGATGATTGGCTGGAGTATCGGTTTACGTTTTACGCGGGAGATTGTCTGCTATGCCGCCCGCGCGTTACCGCGCGTACTACTGTCGGTGCTGACGCTTGTCGCGGTGTGCTGCGGTTTTGCCTGGTTACTGGTGCACTTCGCCGGCATCGACCCGCTTACCGCCTACCTTGCGACCAGCCCCGGCGGCGCGGATACGGTGGCGATTATCGCCTCGTCAAGCCAGGTCGATATCTCGTTTGTGATGGCAATGCAGACCGGGCGGTTTATCCTGGTGCTGATAACCGGCCCGGCGATTTCCCGCTTTGTGGCGAAACGACTGGGGGCGTAATCTCCAGGTTAATGCGAGGTCCAGTCTTGCAAACGCAAGCCTGGTATTCGGACAAACTCGCGAGTGTTATTGCTGACAAGTACCAGTCCCAGTGAGCGAGCATGTGCGCCAATCATGGCATCATATGGTCCGACTGGCGTGCCAGCTCTGGCTAACTCCGCACGCAACTGACCTGTATGAACAGCAGCATCTATACCATATGGCAGCACTTCCAGGCGCGCCATAAACCCTTCCACAACACGCAAATTTCTTTCGGGGATGGCTGATTTCTCGGCACCATAAATCAGCTCCATCAACGTGACAGAGCTGATACACATCTGCCCGTTGTGCTGATTAAAAGCCTGCCTGACGATCTCAGGTTTGTTCTTGATAGTGAAAATGCAAATATTCGTATCCAGCATAAATTTGAGCATCAAAAGTCTTCCCTGTCCTGATCCCCTGGCTGCTCCCGTGCAGCCATAAAGTCTGGTGACACACTTTCACCATCAAACCAGCTATCCCAGGCCTCCCCGGAGGGGGTAATGATGCGTGTTCTTCCTACAGCAATGATATCGACTTGTTTCACGTCCTCCGGCAGCGCGACTGCCTTTGGCAAACGCACGGCCTGACTACGGTTGCTTTTGAAAAGTGTCGTTTTTTCCACATGCGCCTCCATTGGTGAAATTTCACACTGAAAGACAGGATAATTTACCAATGGGATATGTCAATGGGATATACAAAATACCCCATGCAACGAACCAAAAAGAAACGTTCAAAGAGTAATCATCAGGCTAACCGCAGTTGCTCAATCACTTCCGCCACCTCGCGGCGCGCATCGCCGGTGAGCGTCCGCAATGGCGCTGGTAAGCACGATACGCCCGCTAAACCCAGCAGTTCCGCCGCGGTGGCCATCACCCGCAGGCTACCGCCGTAGCGTTTAAAGAGGTCCCACAAGGGTTGCAGCGCATCAGAGTGGGCGCGTGCCTGAGTAAAATCACCGGCTTGCGCCGCGCGGGAAATAGCCAGCGCCGCTTGCGGGAACAGACCGCCCAGCACCGAATACCAGACGCCGCATCCGGCGCGAAGACCGTCAACCGCGACGGCATCACCGCTGATACCCAACGTAATGCTCTGCGGCATTTGCGGGCGCAGGCGCGCAGCCCGCTCGGGTGCGGAAATCGGTGGGATTTTGATTGAACCAATATTGGGCAACTGCGCAATACGAAGCAGCAGCTCGTCGCTAAAGGTGAAATGGGTGGCGCCGGGATTATCGTACACGCAGAGCGGCACGGAGAGTTCGCGCGTGACGGCGGCAAACAGGCTGAACACTTCCTCTTCGGTTAACGCGTGGTAGGAGACCGGTGCCAGCAGCACGGCGCTAACACCCGCTTTCTGCGCATCTTCCGCCAGCCACAGCACATCGCGCATGCGCAACGCGCCAATCCCGGCAATCACCGGAATCGCGCCGGAATGCTCCGTCGCCAGGCGCAGCGCATTGGCCCGCTCGGTACGGCTGAAATAGGGGTAGCACCCCGTCGAACCCAGTGCGCCAATCGAATCGACTCCAGCAACACGCAGCCGTTCAATCAACTTCACGTAAGCCGCTTCATCCAGTCGTTCGTCGCGCAGCGGCGACAGCGGAAAGGCGCTCAATCCTGTGAAATCCATTCTTCCCCCTTCAGAGATCAAACCCGAGCCTGGTTTTTTCAACACGACAGCCCGGCATCATACGTTGCAATCCGGCTATCAGTTCGTCGCCTGCCTCACATAATGCGTCCAGCGGCATTTCCGGCAGGCTTTCGAGGATAAACCACATCTGGCTGTCGGCAGCGCTCAGGCGGGTGCGCACGCCCTGCCGCCAGTTCCAGCGGCGGCACGTTACGCCCGTGTCATCGCGCCAGATAACTTCCCCCGGCTCCGGTGACTCGTGCGCCAGCTCGCCCTCTTTCATCACGTCGAACAGCTCCGTACCGTCGGCGATCGTCAGACGCGGCGCGCCGTGATAGGCCGCAACGTTCTCGCCACCGACCGGAATAGCGTAGCGCAGGCTGATGGCATTATAGAGATCCACCACCGGGTCAATTGCAGGTACCACGCCGTCGCGCTGCACACGTTTTCGCAGCGCCTGGGCTGAGCAGGGCGTGCGTTTTGGCTTCGCGCCGAAGCGCTTAAACACCTCATCCCATGCTGCCAGATGCGCATCCGCCCAGGCCGGGCCGCCCGCCGCGACACATTCACACGCACTTGCCAGTGCCGCTTCGCCCATTTGCGGGTTTAGTAGCGGCGCGGCATCAACATAAACGCTAAGCGCGCGAAAACCAGGGGCAATAGCGGCAAGACGGGCATCAATTGACGGCTGAACGGAAAGCATCGGATAATCCTTTTTAGTGACCATTTTATTGCACAGTATCGACCGATGACCAAAAAAGTCAATAAACCGACCGACTCCGGCGCCGATGTTCATCGCGTCAGTGAAGCGGTGGCAACGCGTATTAAAGCGTTTCGTAAGCAACAAAAACTTTCGCTGGATGAGCTTTCGCGCCGCGCGGGTGTCAGCAAAGGCATGCTGGTTGAGATCGAAAAATGCCTCGCCAACCCGAGCATCGCCCTGCTGTGTAAAATCGCCGCCGCGATGGGCGTTTCGGTGGCCGATATCGTCGATGTCGCCAGTAAACCGACCGCACATCTGATAGCAAAAGAAGAGATTCCGACGTTGTGGCAGGGCGAAAATGGCGGTTCAGCTCGCCTGCTGGCAGGCACCAGCGGGCCGGATATGCTGGAGATGTGGCGCTGGGAGATGTTCCCCGGCGAACGGTTCGCCTCACCAGGCCACCCTTCCGGTACCGTTGAGCTTCTGCATGTTGAGCGCGGCACGCTGCACATTCAGGTTGGGCAAACGGCGCTTATTATTGGCGAAGGTTGTTCCGCCGTGGCGCAAACCGACACCGCGCATCACTACGCCAACGAAAGCAGCCAACCCGTTATTTTCACCATGACGGTCAGCGAGCGCCATTCATGAATCTGGCTCATAACGTCATTATGATTTAATGGCGTTATCATTTGTGCCGCACTGATTAAGATACCGTTCCGCCCTTGTCGGCATTCCCTTCGTAACTTAATCAGGATCTTATGAACAACAAGCTCCACGGGCCGCTATTTCTCGCGATCCTCAGCGCGCTGATGGCCTTTACCTCCCTGTCGACGGATATTTACCTGCCCGCGATGCCTTTGATGGCAAAAGAGTTACAGGGCGATATCGAACTGACCATCACCGGTTTTTTGGTCGGCTTCGCGCTGGCGCAGCTGGTTTGGGGGCCAATTAGCGACGCGGTTGGTCGCCGCACGCCGCTGTTTATTGGCATGCTGTTGTTTGTCATCGGTTCTGCCGGCTGCGCGCTCTCCACAGAAATCCATCAGATGGTGTTCTGGCGCGTGTTTCAGGCTTTTGGTGCCTGCACCGGGCCGATGCTGGCGCGGGCGATGATCCGCGATCTGTTTGCTCGCACCCGCGCGGCGCAAATGCTCTCAACATTAACCATCATCATGGCGATTGCGCCGATCGTTGGGCCGCTGGCGGGCGGACAAATTATTCAAATCAGCAGCTGGCACGCTATTTTTTGGCTGCTGGCGGGGATTGGCGCGCTGATGTTTCTTTCGCTCTATTTCCTGCCGGAAACCTTACCCGCCGAAAAGCGCACCAAAGCCTCGCTGCCTGGCGCGTTTCGTAACTACTTCGCGCTGCTGCGTAACCGCGCATTTATGCGTTATACGCTGTGTGTGACTTTTTTCTATGTCTCTGCCTATGCCTTTATTACCGGTTCGCCGTTCGTTTACATCCGCTATTACGATATTGATCCGCAATATTACGGCTGGCTGTTTGCCATCAATATTGTCGGCCTAATGGGGGTGAGCTTTCTGAACCGGCGGCTGGTGCAGCGCCATCCGCTGGATAAGTTACTGAAAATTGCCGTTACCATTGCCGCGCTGGCAATGGTAACTCTGGCGCTGGCGGTGAAGTTGCAGTTCGGCGGTATTGTTGCGGTGATCATTCCGGTGTTTCTGTTCTTTTCGATGAACGGCATTATCGCCGCCACCTCAACCGCCGCCGCGCTCGACGCCGTGCCCTCTATCGCCGGTTCCGCCTCGGCGCTGATTGGCTCGCTGCAATATGGCAGCGGTATTATCTCGTCGCTGCTGCTGACGTGGTTTCGCGACGGAACGCCGTGGACGATGGCGTGGATCATGGCGCTGTTTACCCTTGCCAGTGCCGTCATGGCGCTGCGCCGCCATTGATGAGCTTTACTCATAAGCTCATGCCGATTTAGCCCAATAGTGCCGGTAGTCGGTGAGGATTATGATCGCCCTGTCACTTTTCCTTTCGGAGCGGATATGGCACAGAAAACCTTGCTGATTGCCGGTGTCAGTCGCGGTTTTGGCCGCGAACCGCCGCTGTCTGCCTGCAACGGTTTCTCACCCGCCAGCTACGCTTTAAAACGTATTCAAACACGGGAGAGCAGCATGAAAATCATCCGCAGTGCATCGGTTCCCTCTGCGCAAGGGCCGCAGGACTATTTCACCGGCCGCGTACGTATCGACGCGCCATTTAAAGCCGATGAACCCGCACGCGTTGGCGGTGCGACGGTCACGTTTGAGCCCGGCGCACGTACCGCGTGGCACACCCATCCACTGGGACAAACGCTGATTATTACCCACGGTAAAGGGTGGATTCAGTGCGAAGGCGAAGCCGTCCAGGAGATGAACCAGGGCGATATCGTCTGGATCCCGGAAGACGTGAAACACTGGCACGGCGCAACAGCCACAAACGCAATGACCCATATCGCCATTGCCGAATCACTCAACGGCAGCCCGGTTACCTGGCTTGAGCATGTTACCGACGAGCAGTATCACGGTTGAGCACCTGAACAACCGCCGCTTAGTGGCGTATTCGCGGCGTGGCCCGTGATTACTGGCCCAACAACGTAAGGTGCCAGCCAGTAAGGGCGATAAACGCGGACGCTATCTCTGCGCCACGCCGTGGGCGTAGCGCAGGTGCAGATCCTGCTCGAACTGTTCGCGCAGCGACGCCGGAGAAAGAATGCCAATATCCGGCAGCCAGTAGCGCAACCAGCGAAACAGCGTGTGCGGATCGGTGATGGCGGTGGCAAGCGTCAAGCTGCCGTCATCATGCTGTTCAACAATGCGTTGTGCCGGAAACAGCGCCCGACGGGTGACATATTCGGCGGCGTGGGCTGAAACGCGCAGCAGTGCTTCAACCCTTGAACCAAAGCGAATGCCGACGCTGTTTTCCAGCTCTGCCAGCACCTCGGCGTGGGGTTCAAAATTAAGCGTCGTGCTTTTCAGATTTTCGATTCGCGCTACTTCAAACGCTTTCAGCCGCCCGTTTTCCACCGCTGCCAGATACCAGAGACCGTACTGGTTAATCAGCCGATAGGGCTGTGCGCACCGGGGTTTATCGCGATAGTGATATTCCACTTCGCAATGGCCGGTAATGGCGTGATTAAGCTGATTAAGCAGATCTTCGATTTGCCGGTTCTCCCGGCTACTCGGCGCGTGAAAGGTAATATTGCCGCGGTGCTGCATACTGTTGCGCAGTGACTGACCATCATTACGCGGAAAAAGATGCGCTACGCCGGTAAAATCGGCGAACTCCGCCAAATGGCCATTATGTAAGGCAGGAAGAAGATGGACGCTGAGTTTATACCGCCCCGGCGAAACCTGATCGAGAATATGCCCAAGCCGAGCCAGATCGCGATAAGCCGTACGTTCAGTAATACCGAATTTTTCGCACAACCACGCCTTATCGATGATCTTTCCCTGATACAACGCCGCGAAGATCTCGCACAGCCGCTCAATCAACGGGTCGTGTTTTCTGTCGTGACTTTCCTTCATTGTGACGGGTTCCGGAATACAAAGTCTCAGAAGACGTTAACGGTTACGGCCTGACCCTTGCGCCACGGCCCTGTTATTCAGGTAAAACCTTGTTTTTTCATAGTGGTTAACGGCAGGAATGCGAAAAACTAAAATGAAATTTCTGCCCAAAGCGCAACAATTACACAATGCCATGATTTCGCTCAGGGAAAGATAAATGATCGCCCTGACAGGGCATGTCACTTGGGGTTTTTTTGGGCGTTACCGCTGCGCTCATGACGCAGGTATCCGCGTGACCGACGCCGGTTCGATGAGCAACGTGAGAGTTCAGGGCTAAGATCCGGAGTTTGCAAAAACACAACACCCGTGCCGCTCGCGCCGCCAGTAAGCGGTTTGCTTTGCGTTGTTTTTTAAAAGTATGCGAGTCTGGGATGGCGCGCGGTTATCGCGCAACTGCGCAAGGTTATACAGCCCGGCAGCAGGCGCCGCCGGGCGATAGGATCAGGCACCCGCTTTATTCAGTGCGGCGATTTCATCGGTGGAGAGGTTTAACGACACGGCGGTGACAAAGCTGTCGATATGCGCCAGTTTGGTGGCACTGGCAATCGGCGCAGTAACGCCCGGTTGCTGGATCAGCCACGCCAGCGCGACTTCGGCGGGTTTCACGTTATGGCTGGCCGCCACACTTTCCAGCGCCTCAACAATGGCGAAACCACGCGGGTTCAGATATTTGGCAATGCCCTGGCCGCGCTGGCTTTGGCTCAAATCTTTTTCGCTGCGGTATTTACCGGACAAGAAACCGGACGCGAGGCTGTAATAAGTCACCACGCCAATGTTTTCCCGTATCGTTAAATCCTGCAACGCGCCTTCAAAGCTGGAACGGTCATAAAGATTGTATTCCGGCTGCAGCACCTGGTAGCGCGGCAGGCCGTTGGCGTCTGCCACTTTTAGCGATTCGCTCAGTTGCTCAGCATTCAGGTTGGATGCGCCAATGGCGCGGATTTTCCCGGCTTTCAGCAGTTTTTCATACGCGCCGAGTGTTTCGTCATAGGCAGTTTCACTGTCCGGCCAGTGTGAGAAATAAAGATCGATATAGTCCGTTTTCAGGCGGCGTAACGAATCTTCCACTGCCTGCGTGATCCAGCGCGCGGAAAGGCCTTTTTTACCCGCTTCGCCCATATCGGCGCCGACTTTGGTAAAGAGCGTGACTTTGTCGCGCGTGCCAGGATGCGCCGCCAGCCAGTTGCCAATTATGGTTTCCGATTCGCCGCCTTTATTGCCCGGTGCCCAGCGCGAGTAAACATCGGCGGTGTCGATAGCGGTAAAACCGCTTTCCAGCAGCGCATCCAGCAAGCTGAAGCTCTGCTTTTCATCGACCGTCCAGCCAAAAACGTTGCCGCCGAAAACCAGTGTCGGGATCTGTAACCCTGTTGTGCCCAGTGAACGTAAAGCCATGTGCTGATACCTCCGTAAGCGTGCGTAATGTCCTGTGCAAAGAGGTTAATCCTGGCGCGCAGTGACGTACATTTTTTGGTCATCCGTGCGGTTTAAAGGCCGGGTGAGTTTGCAGCAACGCGGTGATTGGCCGTAGATGTTCACGCAGCACGCTATGCAAATGGCGAATTGCCGGGGAAAACTGTTTGCGATGCGGGCAAATCAGGTTCAGCGGCGTGGCTTCGCCGGGATGCTGCGGCAACAACACTTCCAGCCTGCCTGCCAGCACATCGGCGCTGATATCGATCCACGATTTATAAATAATGCCCATGCCTTCCAGCGCCCAACGCCGGGCAACATCGGCGTCGTCGCACAGCATCCGGCTTTTGACGATCAACTGGCGGCGCATGCCGTTTTCCGGAAAGCTCCATTTGTCATACACCTGGCTGTTCATGGTGAAGAGTAAACAGTGGTGATTAACCACGTCATCCAGCGTTTGCGGGCGTCCGTGCTGCGCCAGGTAAGCCGGTGACGCCGCCAGCACACGACGGTTATCTTCCGCCAGCGGCAAGGCGACATAACTGTTGTTGTCCAGCACGCCGTAACGAATGGCGATATCAACCGGATCGCGAAAGACATCGCTGATTTGATCGGACAGCGAAAGCCGCAGCGACACTCTGGGGTGCTGCTCGCAAAAGCGCGTAATCAGTGGTAACAGCACATTGCGGCCAATATCGGAAGGCACCGCCACGCGCAGTTCACCCTGAATCTCTTTATCGCCGCTGTGCAAACTCTCCGCGCCGGCGGCGACAACCGCCAGCATCTCCTGGGCGAAAGGGAGATATTTTTCCCCTTCGGCGGTAAGACGCAAACTGCGCGTGGAGCGTACAAACAGCCGTTTATCCAGATCGCGCTCCAGCCGGTGTACCGCCGCGCTCACCTGACCTGGCAACAGCCCGGCTTCGCGCGCCGCGTTTGAAAAACTTCCCAGTAGCGCTGAACGAACGAACAGCGTGACATCTTCCAGCCGAATCATGGTTTCTCCGCAGGATTAATAACAGGCGAGTGGCTCCTCTGTTTTGCCAGAAAACAGCGCCCTGGCAAACACCATTTTCACTCGGTGAGTGAAAGTGCTGCCTTTTTACACCGATTTATCTTGTGCCGCTTTCTGTTTATTCTCGTCACACTCTACGGGACGGTTCGCCCCGAATTTTTCATCTATTGCGCAGGAGAACGACAATGACACTTGATGATGCGGTAATTGCCCGCCATACCGTGAAAGCCTTTGAACCTGGCAAAACGCTGCCACAGGATAAAATCGATACCTTGCTCAACGTGCTGCGAAACAGCCCCTCTTCGGTGAACTCACAACCGTGGCACTTTGTTGTCGCCTCCACGCCCGAAGGCCGCGCGGCAATGGCGAAATCCGCCACCGCGGCGTTCATCTATAACGAGCCGAAAATCGTCAATGCGTCTCACGTTATTGCCTTGTGCATCCGCAGCGATCTTGATGAGCAGCACCTGCAAAATGTGCTGGAGCAGGAGCAGAAAGATGGTCGCTTTAAAGACGAAGCGGCAAAAGCGGGTCAGGATAAGGGCCGCCGTTCGTACGTCGCGATTCACCGTTATGAGCAGCGGGATCTGCCGCAGTGGATGGAAAAACAGGTTTATCTGGCGCTGGGCGGGCTGCTGCTGGGTGCGGCAATGCTCGGTATTGATGCGACGCCGATGGAAGGTTTCGACCAGCGCGAGCTGGATCTTGCTCTCGGCTTGCGTGAAAAAGGGCTGACCAGCGTGGTGCTGGTGTCGCTTGGCGTTCGCAGTGACAGCGATTTCAACGCCGCGCTACCAAAATCGCGCCTGCCGCGCGACGAGATTTTCACCTTTATTTAAGCACCTGCGCTACGGCATGCCCCTCCTCGCCGGGAGAGGCATGCCACGTCACAGTACTTCCCGCCGGTGTTAGCGAAAAAGCGACAGGTTAAATCGTCGCTTTTTGTGCATTCAGGCCCGGCACGAGGATCACTTTACGGCAATCTTCGGCATGTTTATCGAAGATCTCATAGCCGCGAGCGGCCTCTTCCAGTGGCAGGTGGTGCGTAACGATCTCTTCCGGTTTCAAATGACCAGACTCAATCAGCGGTAACAAATCCGGCAGATACGCCTGCACATGCGTCTGGCCCATTTTGAATGTCAGCCCCTTGTCGAAGGCATCGCCAAACATAAACGCGTGGATAAAACCGGCATATACGCCGGGCACGCTGACAATCCCGCCGCGTCGCGTAGCGGCGATCGCCTGGCGGAGCACTTTCCCGCTACTACCTTCGATTTTCAGCGTACTGAGCACCGTTTCGGTGGTGCTGCCTTTGGCTTCGAATCCCACGGCATCGATAACGGCGTCCACACCACGGTGACCCGCCGTGTTTTCAATAATCCAGGCCGCGGGATCGTCATTTTTATCGAAGTTAATCGGTATCACGCCATAACGATCGCGGGCAAAAGCCAGCCGGTAATCGCTGTCATCAATCATAAAGATCTGTTCGGCTCCCTCCAGACGTGCGCAGGCCGCCGTCAGTAAGCCGACCGGCCCGGCACCGTAAATCGCCACGCTGGAGCCAGGTTTCACCTCGGCGTTTTTCACCGCCTGCCATGCGGTAGGCAAGATATCGGAGAGAAACAGCACTTTCTCATCGGTCAGGGTGTCCGGCACTTTAAACGGTCCGGTGTTGGCTTTCGGCACGCGTACATATTCGGCCTGGCCGCCGGGAATACCGCCGTACAAATCGCTGTAACCGAACAGCGCCGCAGGCGGCGTGATGCCTTTGCGGTTCAGCGCCGCGCCTTTGCCGGAATTGGTTTGCTCACAGGCCGAGTACTGGTGAAGTTTGCAGAAGAAGCACTCCCCGCAGGCAATGACAAAAGGGATCACTACCCGGTCGCCTTTACTGACGGCATGAACGCCCGGCCCGGTTTCCACCACTTCGCCCATAAATTCATGACCGAATATATCGCCGTGATTGGTGCCCGGTATTTTCCCGTGATAAAGATGCAGGTCGGAACCACAAATTGCCGTTGCGGTAACGCGAAGAATAATATCGTCTGACGATTCGATAACCGGGTCGGGGCGGTTATCAACGCTAACTTTATGCGCGCCATGATAAGTCAGTGCTCTCATATATCCTGTTCCTTATAAGGTTCAGACAGAACTGATAAGCATAGAACAGACCAGAGCAGAAAAATAAAATAGGCAGTAATTCTTAATGTCAGCGAAACGGTTATTTTTGGTCACAACAATATTACCTGTGAAATTACCGTTTCGCTGATTAAAAAGATGAATATTAATTATTCGGCAATAATAGAGAGATTATTTTTCTCTATTTCCGGCTGGAGCCGTAACGCCAGCCAGAAATAAAAAGACCACTATTTATTTTGCCATTCCCACCAAATGACACGCCACATGATGCCCAGGTTCCACTTCACGCAGCACCGGGATTTCAGCGCGGCATTGGGCGGTCGCCAGCGGGCAGCGCGACGAGAAACGGCAGCCGGACGGCGGGCGCGACGGATCGGGAATTTCCCCCTGCACCACAGCGACGGGTTCGCTATCCGGGTCGAGCGTTGGCACCGCCGCCAGCAGCGCCTGGGTGTAAGGGTGCAGCGGCTGGTTAAACAGCGTATCGCGACTGGCGGTTTCCACCAGTTGCCCGAGGTACATCACCGCGACGTCATCGCACAGATGTTCCACCACGCCTAAATCATGGGAGATAAACAGGAATGTCACGCCATGATCGTCGCGTAGGTCGGCAAAGAGATTAATGATTTGCGCCTGAATGGAGACATCCAGCGCCGAAATCGGCTCATCGGCGATGATGAAATCCGGGTTGAGGATCAACGCGCGCGCAATGCCAATACGCTGGCGCTGCCCACCGGAAAACTCATGCGGGAAACGGTTGTAGTGCTGCGGCGCCAGCCCGCAAATCTTCATCACGTCCAGCACCTTGTCGCGCAGCTCCGCCCGGCTGCACAGCTTATGCTCGAGCATTGCTTCGCCAATCGCATCACCCACGCGAATACGCGGATTCAGCGAACTGTACGGGTCCTGAAACACCAGCTGGATTTTCGGGCGCAGCGCGCGCATCTGTTTCGCGCTCAGATCCTGCAGCTCCTGCCCGCGATACTTTACGCTGCCTGCGGTTTTGTCGTACAGCCCAAGCAAAGTGCGGCCAACGGTGGTTTTACCGCTGCCGGACTCGCCCACCAGCCCGAAAATCGTCCCCTGGCGAATCTTAAAGCTGACGCCGTCCACGGCGCGTAGCTCTCCGGTTTGCTGGCCAAACAGCCCGTCACGCAGCGGGAAGTGCTTTTTCAGCCCTTCCACTTCAATGACATATTGCTCACTCATGCGGTTGGCTCCAGAAGCGTACTGTGAATACACGCAGCTTGCCGCGTCTGGCCTATAAGCGGCGGGATCCCCGCCCGGCATGCGTCAGTCGCCCGCTCGCAGCGATCATAAAAGGCGCAGTACGGCGGCAGCGCAGCGAGATCCGGCACCTGGCCGGGAATGGAGTAAAGCCGACGCCTGCGCTCGCCCGGAATGGGACGTGCCGCGATCAGCCCTTTGGTGTACGGATGCAGCGGGTTACGCAGCACATCGGCCGTCGGGCCTTGTTCAACGATGCGCCCGGCGTACATCACCACCACATGCTCCGCCATTTGCGCGATCACGCCTAAATCATGGGTGATCAGCATCAGCGCCATCTCATGCGCCCGCGCCTGGTCGCGCAGCAGCCGCAAGATTTGCGCCTGCACGGTAACATCCAGCGCGGTGGTCGGTTCGTCGGCGATCAGCAGTTTTGGCTGGCAGCTCAGCGCCATGGCAATCATGATGCGTTGCAACATGCCGCCGGAGAGCTGATGCGGGTAGCTGCTCATCAGGCTCTCCGCCCGCGCCAGTCCCACTTCGGTGATTAACTGCGTGGCGTGCGCCCACGCCGCTTTTGGCGTTTCACCGCGATGGCGAATCAACGGTTCGCAAAGCTGCTCGCCAATGGTCAGAACCGGGTTAAGCGCGGTCATCGGCTCCTGGAAAATCATCGCCAGCTGGTTGCCGCGCAAATCCGCCATTTTTGACGGCTTCAGGCGCAGCAGATCGGTGCCCTGAAACAGGATTTGCCCGCCGTCAATGCGTGCCGCTTGCGGTGGTAACAACCCCATCAGCGACATGGCGGTGACGCTTTTGCCGCAGCCGGACTCGCCCACCACGCCGATAGTTTGCCCGGCGTTGATGGTGAACGACACGTCCTGCACGGCGCGCACGCGCCCCTGATCGCCGGCAAAAGAGAGGGACAATTGATTAAAGGTGACCAGCGGTTCGCTCATTTCACGCTCCGTTTCATCTTCGGATCCAGCGCATCACGCAGGCCGTCACCCAACACGTTAATCGCAATCACGGTAATAAAAATGGCGATACCCGGCGGCATCCACAGCCACGGGCGGCGCTGAAAATCGATCAGGCTGTTGGCGGCGTCCATCATGTTGCCCCACGATGGCGTGGGCGGCACCACGCCAAGACCAAGGTAGCTCAGCGCCGATTCCATCAGGATGGCGTTTGCCACCGCCATTGTCGCCATCACCACCAGAATCGGGATGGTATTCGGCAGCAAGTGACCAAACAGACGGCGACGCGACGACAAACCCAGCACCTGCGTCGCCAGCATAAAATCGCGCTCGCGCAGGGAGAGAATTTGCCCGCGCACCAGCCGCGCCAGCTTTGGCCACTCCAGCAAACTGAGCATGACAACCACCATATAGATGCGTGATTCTGCGGAGAAATCGAGTTCTGACAGCATCGCACCGGCGACAATCAGCAGCGGTAAGCTCGGGATGGTCATCACCAAATCCGCCAGCCGCATAATCAGTTTGTCTGTCCAGCCGCCCGCATAACCGGAGACCGCGCCCAGCAGATAACCGAGCGCCACGGAGAGCAGCATGGTCAGCAGGCCGATAATCAATGAAATGCGCCCCGCCAGCAGCAGGCGGGTATAGACATCGCGGCCGAGAAAATCGGTGCCCAGCCAGTGCTCAGCACCGGGGGGTTTGTTGATCATCAGCGCATCGGTGGCGTCATTTTTCCACGGCGACCAGAGCGGCCCAATCACGCACCAGACCGTCATCACCACCAGCAAAAACAGGCATAACATGGCTAAATGATTATGGCGCAGCGCTTTCCAGGCTTGCCGCCACGGTGAAGGCGTGGCCTGCGCCAGCGCCGGGATTTCCGCTTTACGAAGGCGGCGATTGGTTGAAAAAAGCGAACCGAACATCACGACCTCACCCGAATACGCGGATCAGCCCACGCGTAAAGCACATCGGCAATCAGGTTGCCGAGAATGGTTAGCACCGCCAGAAACAGGGTAAAGCCCATCAGCACCGGGTAATCGCGCGCCGCCAGCGAATCGATATGAATATGCCCCGCGCCCGGCCAGTTAAACACTTTTTCGGTGATGATCGCACCCGAAAACAGCCCCGGCAGTTCAAACCCGAGCAGGGTAATAATTGGCAGCAGCGCATTACGCAGCGCGTGTTTAAAAATCACCGTCCGTTCGCGCAACCCTTTGGCGCGCGCGGTGCGGATAAAATCCATCTTCACCACATCAAGCATACTGGCGCGGAAATAGCGCGTCAGGCTGCCCGCCTGCAACATCACCAGCGCCAGCACCGGCAGCACCAGGTGCGCCGCCACCTGCAGCACCCACGCCCAGCCGCCTTCGTCGCTGCCGGTGTTGGTCATGCCGCCGACCGGCAGCCAGTGCAGATCAACCGCAAACCACTTAATCAGCAACAGGCAGAGGAAAAAGGTCGGAAAAGACATGGCAGCGAACACCACCACGCTGACCAGGTGATCAAACAACGAGTTGGGTTTCAGCGCCGAGGCGATACCCACCGCCAGGCCGATGCCCCAGTAAAACACCAGCGCGACGCTTGCCAGCAGGAACGAGTTCCAGATGTACTGGTTCAGCAACTGGCTCACCGGGATTTGGTATTGCAATGAGAAACCTAAATCACCACGTAATAACTGGCCGAGCCAGTGCAGATAGCGGGTGAACAGCGGTTGATCGAGGCCGTAAATGGCTTTCAGTTCCGCGGCGCGGGCGGCGGTCAGCGTGACGTTGCCGTCGATAAAGTCGCCCGGCGTTTTGGCAAACAGCATGAAGATAATCAGCGAAGCGAGCAGCAGCATGGGAATGGTTTGCAGCAGCCGCCTCAGGATAAAATTTCGCATAGCGTTCTCATGGCAACTGCCGGGACGCCCCGGCAGTTGTGATGGTGTTACTTAACGATTTTCACATCCGGCAGGCTGCCGGTCAGGCCGTTGTAGATATCCGGTTTAAAACCGGTGACGCGGGCGCTGCTGGCCGACAAAATTTCGCGGTTGCCCAGCAGGATCGCCGGCGGATCATCCGCCAGCACTTTATAGAGCTGGTGGTAAATCGGTTTACGTTTTTCCACATCCAGCACCGCGTTACCTTCGTTAATCAGCTTATCGACCTGCGGGTTGTTATAGCCGGACTCTTTCGCTTCCGTGCTGTAGTAATCCCACACGCCGTCATGCGGATCGTTTAACGTGCTGGTGCTAAAGGAGGCAAGGTCATAATTGCCGGCTTTACGCTGCGCCATCAGGGCGTTGAAGTCGACAACCTGCGGTTTCAGCAGCACGCCGATCTGTTGCCAGTTCTCTTTGGCAATCGGGATCAGCGCGTCGTTCAGCACTTTTTTGCTCACCAGCAAGGTCAGTTCCAGACGTTTGCCGTCTTTCACACGGATGCCGTCCGGCCCCGGTTTCCAGCCCGCTTCATCCAGCAGTTTTTTCGCTTGCGCCGGGTCGAATTTGTACGGGTTAACCCCGTCAGTGTTATAGGCCCAGGAGATCGGCGCAATTGGCTCAATCGCCACTTTGCCGTACCCCTGATACACCACATCAATCAGCTTCTGGCGGTCAAGGCCGTAAATCAGCGCCTGGCGTACTTTCACGTCCTGCAACGCCGGACGACGCACGTTGAATTCCACTTTGCTGTAATCGCTGGAGCCGTACAGGTTGATATTGGCGAAACCGAGCATTTTCAGCTGTTCAATATCATCCGGGCGCGAGGTGAACGCGTCATAGTCCGTCTCGCCGGTCTGGAACAACTGGAAGTTGGTGGACGGATTGGTCACGCGGTAGATAAAGCGCGGCGTTGGCGGTGTGCCACGGTAGAAATGGGTGTTGGCGTGGAAGCGGATCTCCTGGCCCGGAATGTATTTCTCATAGACATACGGCCCGTTGCCGAGCGGTTTGCCATGCAGCGTGCGCAGGTAGTCCAGATTGCCGCGCTGATAGCCCTTGCCGTAATAGGCTTTGGACAGCACCGGCCCGCCGATTTTCGCCAGCGTCGTCGCACCAGGCTGGGTGGTGGTGACCTGTAGCGTTAACGGGTCAATCACTTTCAGACCGCTGACGCTGTCCGCTTTCCCGGCTTTGTATTCTGCGCCGCCCGCGATATTCGCCAGCGTGATATCCGTGTCGCCATCATATTTCGGGTCGTAGAGCACCGTCAGGGTAAAGGCCACGTCTTCGGCGGTCAGCGGCGAGCCGTCGCTGAAAGTTAGGTTCGGTCGCAGCTTGATGGTGTAAACCTTGTTATCCGGGCTAACCGTCCAGCTTTCGGCAAGACCCGGCACCAGTTTGCCGTGGCTGTCCCAGTCGATCAGGCGCGAGAAGATGACGTTGGTGACGTTTTCATCCCAACCATTGACGAAGAAGTACGGGTTAAAAATCCCCTGCGGCTCCGAAATACCGGCTACCACCGTGTCTTTGCGCAGCTTCGCCGCCGCCGGGATCTGGCTGGCGTCTGTCGCCGGTGTGATACCTTCTTTTAAGATCTCATCGGCGAACGAGGCAGACGAGAACGCCACCACACTGCTGAGTAGCGCGATTTTCAGCGCGAGGGTGAAGCGCGTGGGTTTTGTTTTTAAGCTATTCACGAAGCTGGCCAAAATTGCTCCCTCATCAAATGATTGCGTGGAATTTACAAATAATGACGAACGATAAGAGCCGCGCCGCACCCTGTCTAACAACGAAAACGTATGGCTTATAGCTAAACGTCCTTAGCAAACTTATGGCTAACGATTGGTGGGATTTAGCTAAATGGCTGATAACCCGCGCTGCGCGGGCGATGTAAGAGCGTGCCTTAAGCCGTTCCCGGCAGCGGTTATTTTTTCTGCTTGAGCTAAATCTCGGGGAAACAGCACATTGTGGACGGGGTTTCGCTTAGGGGCCTTGCCACTGTAGCGCTGCCCGCAATTCAGGCGGAACCAGCGAGAATATAGACTTAATAGAATTGAGATGCTGATAATAATTCGGAGAAATATCTGCGTTGCAGTTTACAACATAATACCTCGTCTGGTGATTTAAAAACCAAATGTCATGCTCAACAACGTCGGGTATTAGCAGTGTCGGCATGAGATTATGCAGTAATTCCGCCTCAAAAAAACAGGATGTGTCCTGTGCTTTTATTTCCGCACCCTGCGACTGCATATTTCTGATATAGGGTAAAGCCAGCGATAGCATTTCAATATAGATTTCATTCTTCTTCATAGGCAAGGCCGTCAAACGTATTGATATATTAAATAAAAGGGAGGGTGTTTTTTATATTTTCAGGCAGAAGGTCATATTTCATCGGCACTATTGGGCGCACAACTAATATATACGCATTCTCTTTAAAATCATAACTCAACAACCCTTTACGCGACATGGCAATAAATGAGGCCAGATAGCGCTGGCGCTGCTCCTCATTAGCAAACTCCTCCAGATTTTCCTCAATCACCTCAATATCTGACATCGGTTGCAGCGAAGCAAAATAGTCGTAAACCAATTCATAGTTGGCAACAGAGCCACTAAATTCCACCGGAACGGGGCCAACGCCAGCAGTAGCGAAATGGGCGAGTGAACCATCCGGCGCAACGCCAAACCAGTCCAGATCGCATTCCAGGAGTGATTCATCCATCGGGATAGTACCGTCGCCGCGCATTTTAGTGGCCAGCGAACATGGCGGGAAACCAAGTATTGATTTGGCGATTATCCAGTAACCTGTCTTTTTCGAAATCAATAATGGTCGAAACGGCAATACCCCGGCGAAGCGGTTGAGGAAAATCATCAACCGATGCGAACACTGTAGGAACTAAGAAGCGGAAGTAATCGCCCATTTGCGTCGTACCTTCATACCCGACAGGGTAATCCTCACCGGGATTGGAACCTTCTACACCAAAATAAAGAAACATCCCTTTATTGATAGCCAGATTAACATCACTTTGCGACCCTAACCGCTGCCAGTCCTGTTTAAGCTCTTCTGTAATATGTGCTTTATCAGGGTGACTTCTGAATCTTAAATGTGAAAATAAATCCACGGAAAATGCGCCATTTTTATTCTCTGGGTACGCATCAAAAATGGGCGACTCTTCCCATATAAACTCATTCATATTTTCCAGCAGCGATTCAACATCTGTTATTTGTAATAACGCTCTGGGAAGATCGCCAAAACAGTTATTCACCATCACGGCAATACGGCCGTGTTTATCGGCGGCAAACCAGGTATGGATCGTACCGAACTCAGGCACCCAATCAATATTTAAGCTGTTCATTACTTATCCTTTTTCATAGAGTACCGCCAGTAACTGCGCAGTATCATCTAAAGAAATCAATGACTCATATACAGATTCGGCGTACTCGCCAGCATGCAAAAGCAGTATTGCGGATACTACCCGGGCGCGGCTAAATGAGATGATAGAATCAGTCTCGCCGTTTTCTTGCTTAATGAAATAGTCGTTATCCAGCGCCTCGCCGCGCTTTCTGCAGAACGCCAATTCAGGTTCAGTCAGGGTACCGTTGCGTTTCAACTCTGAGAACGCTTTATCCACATCGGCATCCTTCCAGCCCGAAACACGTAAGGCATACTGGCAGGCAGCGATGGCAAGCTGGATGTTCTCTCTCGCTTGCAACTGATCCATCTTCTGCGCCAGTGCGACAGAAATGGTCTGCAGTCTGTTCATCTTCCGCTCCCCACTTTGATTACGCGTTTTTACGATGTTCTAATGGATTATCGGCAGTAACAAGCACAGAGAGAGAATTGTTTGTAGTAAAAATGCGATTTACCTTAAAGCGGTTTTTATTTAACTTAAGGACGAAAATTAGAAGCGGGAAATAAAAAAGCCCCCAACCGGAGGCTTTCAAAATAGCGATTAGCGTTTGCTGACATCGGGAATAATTAAATCCCCGCGCACCCGGTAAGCGCCCAGCACGCTCTGCGTTTTTTCATTTAGCCAGGCGACAATACGTGCCGCCATCGCGTCCATCGAATATTCGATAGCCGGAATGGTAGGAATGCCCGGCAAATGCAGTGAACCAGCGAGGCTGAAGACCATAATGTCGCCCGGCACCGATTTATTAAACGCCTGCAATTGCGGGATCACTCGCTGGGCTTCCTGCTCATCCGCCACTAGCAACGCGTTGAAATTCAGGGTAGTAGCGTTATTGAGCAGCACCTGCAACGCAACAGAGGACGAAGTGTCATCCATAAACACCAGGTTACGGTTAAACGGCAGGAAATTATTTTCCAGCGCCAGCTTATAGCCGTGCAGCACTTGATCGGCTGCGGCGGTGCGCGGGTGGATTAGCGCAATTTGTCGGCGGCTCTGGCTAATCAGGTAGTTACAGGCCGTTTCGGCGGCGAAGGCGTGATCAAATTGAATACAGTTGGGCGTGGCGTCGGCAGACTCAACGCAATCCACCAGAATGACGTTTTCGTCGTCAATTTTGAGCGGAAAACGCGCGCCGATAATCAGCACATCGTCACACAGCCCGCAGGTCAGCTCATCCAGCGCGCTCATCACTTCCGCTTTGGTGTTGGCGAAGCGCAGCAGCAGATGTTTCTGGCTCTGGCTTAAATGCTTTTCCAGCGCGTAGAGGTAGCCGGTGGTTTGGTTGATATTGTCCTGGGCGCAGATAACACCGATGCAGCCTGTCGACTGGCTGAGCAATGACTGCGCGATAACATTGGGCCGATAATTCAGCTCTTCGACCGCTTTCAGCACCGCGAGGCGACTGGCTTCCTTAACGCCGCGCGAACCACTCAACACCCGTGAGACTGTGGCTTTCGACACCCCAGCTAAACGTGATACATCGTTGATTGTAGACATCTTTCTCCCCTGACAGACGCACATTGCGCCCGCAAAATCTAAATACTTCAACGGCTAATATATAACCACACGCAGTATAACGGTTTCGCTTTTTGATGGAAACCGATTTTCCATTTTGCGCTTTTTATTCTCAACAGAGTGCCAAATTCCGTGACGCAAATCCAATTACGGCATCAGATAATTCATAGACATTGACAGCTATCACACTTCTGCGGCGAACAAATGGAAACCGGTTTCCATATGATATCCAATCGACCCCGCAATAACTTTTTACACTTCGAGGATGGTTAACGATGTTCAGGATTATGTTGTGCTGTTCAGCCGGTATGTCCACCAGCTTACTGGTGAGGAAAATGCTGGAAGCCGCGAAGGAACGCGATATACCGGTAGAGATCGACGCGTATGGCGTCGCGGAGTTCGACACGCAATTTCCGCGTTACCAGGTCGTGCTTCTCGGACCGCAAGTCAAATACATGTTAAACACGCTGTCAGAAAAGGCCGCCGCTCAGGGTATTCCGGTCCAACCCATCAACCCGATGGACTACGGAATGCAACGTGGCAATGAGGTACTGGACTATGCACTGTCGCTCATAGAAGCGGCGCATTAAAAAGGTGTTCTTATGAGTTCCTTATATCAATCAATGATTACGGTTATTGAGCAAAGCATTACGCCGCTGGCCGGTCGCCTCGGGCAACAGAAGTACGTTATCGCTATTCGCGACGGTTTTACCGCCGCGCTGCCGTTTATGATCATCGGCTCGTTTATGCTGGTGTTTATCTTCCCGCCGTTTTCCGCCGACACCACCGTTGGTTTCGCCCGCGCGTGGCTCGATTTCTCCACCGAATACCGCGCGCAGTTGATGCTGCCGTTTAACCTCAGCATGGGGGTAATGACCTTCTTTATCTCCGTCGGGATCGGCGCGAGCCTCGGTCGTCAGTTTAACCTCGACCCGGTAATGACCGGTCTGCTGGCGTTTATGGCATTTTTGCTTGTCGCCGCACCGTATGCAGATGGCAAAATTTCTACCCAGTATCTCTCCGGGCAGGGCATTTTCACCGCGCTGCTGACATCGATTTACTCCACCCGCGTTTACGCCTGGCTTAAACAGCACAACATCACCATTCGCCTGCCCAAAGAGGTGCCGACCGGCGTTGCCCGTTCGTTTGAAATCCTCATTCCGGTGCTGGTGATCATTGGTACGCTGCACCCGCTGAACCTGTTTATTGAAGCGCAAACCGGCATGATCCTGCCGCAGGCGATTATGCACGTGCTGGAACCGCTGGTCTCCGCGTCCGATTCCCTGCCTGCCATTCTGCTTTCCGTGCTGCTGTGCCAGATCTTCTGGTTCGCCGGTATCCACGGTTCGCTGATTGTCACCGGCATCATGAACCCGTTCTGGATGGCAAACCTCTCCGCCAACCAGGCCGCACTGGCTGCGGGCGCCGCGCTGCCGCACGTCTATCTGCAAGGTTTCTGGGATCACTACCTGCTGATTGGCGGCGTCGGTTCCACCCTGCCGCTGGCGTTCCTGCTGCTGCGTAGCCGCGTCGCGCATCTGCGCACCATCGGCAAAATGGGCGTCGTACCGAGCTTCTTTAACATCAACGAACCGATTCTGTTCGGCGCGCCGATCATCATGAACCCGATGCTGTTTGTGCCGTTTGTTTGTGTGCCGTTGGTGAACGCCGTGCTGGCTTACACCGCCACCAAAATGGGTCTGCTGGCGCAAGTCGTCTCCCTGACACCGTGGACAACGCCTGCCCCTATCGGTGCGTCCTGGGCGGCGAACTGGGCCTTTAGCCCGGTGGTGATGTGCCTGATTTGTATGGTGATGTCCGCCCTGATGTATCTGCCGTTCCTGCGTGCTTACGAGCATTCATTAATGAAAGCAGAAGAAGAAAAAGCGCAGAGCAGCGCGCCGATGACGGAAACCGTCCGCAGTAACTAAGCCGTAACGCATTCGCAGTAACGAAAAGGAGTCGGTAATGAAATACGTATTTCCCGCAAACTTCTGGTGGGGCAGCGCCAGCTCTGCGCTGCAAACCGAAGGGGAAAGCCAGCAAGGCGGTAAAAGCGCAACCACATGGGATGCCTGGTTTGCCAGCCAACCGTGGCGCTTTCACCAGCAGATTGGGCCGCAAGAGACCTCGACGTTTTATCGCCACTGGCGGCAGGACATCGCGCTGTTAAAGCAGCTCAAGCACAACAGCTTTCGCACCTCGATCAGTTGGTCACGGCTGATCCCGGATGGCGATGGTGAAGTGAATCCGCAGGCGGTGGCGTTCTATAACGAGGTCATCGACGAGCTGCTGGCGCAGGGTATTACGCCGTTTATCACGCTGTTTCACTTCGATATGCCGATGGTGATGCAGGAAAAAGGCGGCTGGGAAAGCCGGGAAGTGGTGCAGGCTTTCAGCCGCTACGCGCAAATCTGTTTCGAGCTGTTTGGTGATCGGGTTCATCACTGGTTCACCTTTAACGAGCCGATTGTGCCGGTAGAGGGCGGTTATCTGTACGATTTCCATTACCCGAACGTGGTGGATTTTAAACGTGCGGCCACGGTGGCGTACCACACGGTACTGGCGCATGCCAGCGCGGTGAGAGCATTTCGCGCCGGGTTTTACGCCGGTGAGATTGGCATTGTGTTGAACCTGACGCCGTCCTATCCACGTTCGCAGCACCCGGCGGATGTGAAAGCGGCGCACTATGCCGATTTGCTGTTCAATCGCAGTTTTCTCGACCCGGTACTGCGCGGCGAGTATCCCGCTGACCTGGTGGCGCTGCTCAAAGAGTATGACCAGTTGCCCGCCTGCCAGCCGGACGATATCGCGCTGATTGCAGAAGGGAAAATCGACCTGCTCGGCATTAACTATTACCAGCCACGGCGGGTAAAGTGCCGGGACAGCGCGGTCAATCCCGACGCGCCGTTTATGCCGGAGTGGTTGTTTGATTATTACGAAATGCCAGGGCGCAAAATGAACCCGTATCGCGGGTGGGAAATTTATGAGCCGGGTATTTACGATATTCTTACGAACTTACGCGTCAATTACGGTAACCCACGCTGTTTTATTTCCGAAAACGGTATGGGCGTCGAGAACGAACAGCGTTTTATTGAAGATGGGCAAATAAACGATAGCTATCGTATTATGTTTGTTCGCGATCATCTTATCTGGCTGCATAAAGGAATTAGCGAAGGGTGTCATTGCCTTGGCTACCATATGTGGACATTTATTGATAACTGGTCATGGTGTAATGCCTATAAAAACCGCTACGGTTTTGTGCAATTAGATCTGGCAACGCAAAAACGTACCATTAAGAAAAGTGGAGAGTGGTTTGCCGCCACCGCTGAAAATAATGGTTTTACTCAGGATTAAATGACAATGATTGAACTCGAAGAAGCGGTAATGGAAATTATCGTCAATGCCGGACAGTCGCGCAGCCTGTGCTTTGAAGCGCTGCGCGCGGCAAGGGCAGGCAATCTTGACGAAGCGCGCCAGTTGCTGAAGGAGGCGGATGGCTACTCGCGCCAGGCGCATCACATGCAAACCAAATTAATCGAACAGGATGCGGGCGAAGCCCGGCAACCGATGACATTAATTATGGTACACGCGCAGGATCATTTAATGACATCATTATTAGCGCGTGAGTTATCCGAAGAGATAATTCAGCTTCACACTTTATATCGGCAATAATTAACGGAGAATTGATTACGGTAAATCTTAATTAAGCTGTACCCGCATTTAAAAAATAAAAGCAGTTCGTAATGGTGATGGCAATAATCTCTGCCCGGTCACCCGGGATGGTTATTGTCTGAGAATAACTTACTAAATTGAGATAACCATGAGAATTAATAAAAAACTTCCAGTGGCGCTGGCGGTTGCGGCCACCCTTTGCTCTGGCTCCGTCTTCGCACAAGAGTTTACCCAAGAGCAAATCGATGCCATCGTCGCCAAGGCGGTGGATAAAGCGCTGGCGGAACGCCAGGCGAAAATGGACGCCGCCGTGAACAAAAAAGCGGATGTGGTGGTGGAGCCGCAAAGCGCGGCGCAAACCCCGGATTTGGCGGTGCCTTACGGCCTGAAATTTAGCGGTTACGCCCGTTATGGCGCGCACTTCCAGTCTGGCGATCAGAAATATGTTGGCGTTGATGGCTCCTATAACGGCGCGTCGGCGATTGGTCGTCTGGGCAACGAAGGCAACGGCGGTGAATTCCAGCTCTCCAAAGCCTTTAAAGGCGACAACGGCGCAATCTGGGACGTCAACGTGATGTTCGACCACTGGGGCGACGAAGTTAACCTGAAAAAAGCCTATGCCGGGGTGACCAACCTGCTGGCATCCAACCCGAACGCCTACTTCTGGGCAGGGCGTGATTTCCACCAGCGTCCACAACAGGGCATCAACGACTACTTCTGGATGAACCACGACGGCCAGGGCGCCGGGGTGAAAAACTTCGATATCGGCGGCGTGCAGTTTGATGTCGCGGCTGTTGGTTCGGTGGCATCCTGTAGCCCGGAAGTGCTGGAAGATGAAGCCAACCCGTCACGCATCACCTGTACTGGCGGCTCCAACGTCGGCGATAAAGGTAACTATGCGGTGACCTCCAAAATCCACGGCATGAAAGTCGGCCCGCTGGATCTGGAAATCTACGCTAACTACGGTTTTGATTCGAAAGCGATTGAAAGCGATGCCCGTCTGAAAGCCTGGCAAGGTGGTGCGGTGCTGAGCCACACCTACGACCACGGCATTAACAAACTGATCGCGCGCTACTCCGATAACGCGGATAACAGCGTATTTAACAAAACCGACGATCTGACCGCGATTTACGCCAGCTTCGAAGGCAGCTACAAATTCTCCCGTCAGACTCAGATAGATTACCTGCTCGCGTACCACGACTACGACAACAGCGCCAACAAAGCGGATAACCGCCGCAACTATGGTGCGATTGTCCGCCCGATGCACTGGTGGAACGATGTGCACTCCACCTGGCTGGAACTGGGTTATCAACGCGTAGATTATGATGACGGCGGCGATAACCACGGCTGGAAAGCAACCCTGTCGCAGAACATCTCTATCGCGATGGGACCAGAGTTCCGCCCGATGCTGCGCTTCTACGTGACCGGCGGCGAAGTGGATAACAAACGCACCGCACGCGTGAACGGCACCAACGACTCGACGCTCGATTCGTTCAACATCGGCGCGATGTGGGAAGCCTGGTGGTAAGGTAACAAAACCGGAGGCGGTCCCCCCTCATGCCGCCTCCGGTTAAACTCTGTACATGTGTTATGATGCGCGGCCTTACGATAAGTCATCAGCATCACAGAGTTGGGTTAGCACATGGGTTCAAGTAAGAAAGGGATGTTTTACGTCCTGGCCGCCGCCGTTTTATGGGGCAGTTCCGGGGTTTGCGCGCAGTACATCATGCAGAAAAGTCATATCTCCTCGCCGTGGCTGACGATGACGCGACTGCTGTTCACCGGCGTGATTTTGTTAACGCTGTCGTTTGTCCACGGTGACAAAATTTTCGCCATCCTGAAAAACCGCAAAGACGCCTTTAGCCTGCTGTTCTTCTCGCTGTTTGGCGCGCTAACCGTGCAGCTCACTTTCCTGCTGACGATTGAAAAATCCAACGCCGCCACCGCGACGGTGCTGCAATTTCTCTCGCCGACGATTATCGTGGCGTGGTTCGCGCTGGTGCGCAAAGCGCGCCCCACTTTCCCCGTGGCGTCGGCGATTGTCACTTCGCTTATCGGTACATTTTTACTGGTGACGCACGGCAATCTGACGTCGCTCTCTATTTCACCTGAAGCGCTGCTGTGGGGCATTGTCTCGGCGTTTGCCGCCGCGTTTTACACTACCTACCCTTCGCAGCTTATCGCCCGTTACGGCACGCTGCCGATTGTCGGCTGGAGTATGTTGCTGGCGGGATTGATGCTGACGCCGTTCTTTGGCGGGCAGGGAAATGATGTTGTGGTGAATGGCCGCCTGCTGATGGCGTTCTTCTACCTGGTGGTGATTGGCACCGCGCTGACATTTAGCCTCTATCTGAAAGGCGCGCAGATGATTGGCGGCTCGAAAGCCAGCATTCTGAGCTGCGCCGAACCGCTGAGCAGCGCCCTGTTGTCAGTGGCGCTCCTCGGCGTGGCGTTTTCGCTGCCGGACTGGCTCGGCACGCTGCTGATTGTCTCGTCGGTATTGCTGATTTCCTGGGATTCGCGGCGCAAAATACGCGCCGCATAAGCCGACTGGTTTACGCTTTTACCCGCACTTTCGCGGCCACCAGCAGCGCCGTTAACAGCATCAGGCTACCGGAAAGGACCAGCGGCGAGAGTAAACCGTAATGATCCAGCGCAAAGCCGCCAATCGCCGCGCCGCAGGTGTTGGCAAGCTGGATCACCGCCACCTGAATGGAACCGGCTTTTTCTGCCTGATCGGCAAGCGTGCGGGTGATCCACGTCGACCATCCCACCGGGATCAGCGCAAAACCCAGCCCCCAGATAACGGCAATGCCCGCCGCGACAACCTTATCGCTGCCCCACAGAATCAGTACCAGGGCGCTAATGGCCAGGGTTAACGGTGCCATCGCTAACGCCAGTTTCACCGAGCGTTTCATCACCACCGAGGAGAACGACGTGCCGACAAAGCTGGCGATACCAAAGCTCAGCAGCACTAACGTCAGCCCGTCAACGTCAAACCCGGCGAGATTCATATAAACCGGGCGAATATACGTGAAGAACGAAAACTGCCCGGCGAAGACCATAAAAATGGCGATCATCCCGGCCAGTACACCGGGGCGCTTGAGCAGGCCGAACATATTCTCGTGGTGCTCGGTTTTCCCCGGCAGCGATGGCAATGCCCGCCACACCCAGATGATACAGACCGCGCCCATCAGCGCCGCGCCGTTAAACACATTGCGCCAGCCAATAATGCCACCGAGAAAACTGCCGAGCGGGGCGGCGATCACCAGCGCAATCGACACCGCGCCAAAGATCACCGACAGCGCTTTTGGCACGACGCGCATCGGCACCAGCCGCATGGTTAGCGACGCCGACATCGCCCAGAAACCGCCTAACGCCAGGCCAAGGCAGGCCCGACCCAGCAGCAACAAAGTGAAATTGGTGGCGAACGACACCAGCAGGCAGGAAAGCGTAAGCAGCACCGCGAACGCGATCACCACATAGCGGCGGTCGGCCGCGCGGATAACCGTGGTGATAAACAGGCTGGCAAACATCGCAACAAATGCCGTCACGGTGACGGTTTGCCCGGCCAGACCTTCCGATACGCCCAGATCCAGCGCCATTGGCGTGAGCAGGCTTACCGGCAAAAACTCCACGGTAATCAGGCAGGCCACGCAAAACGCCACGGCGAAAACCGCCGACCAGTTCGGGCGGCTTACCGCATCCGTTGAAGAGGGCGTCACAGATTGCTCACTCATTAGTTACCTGCTTAGTTTTTATTCGTGAAAGTCGCGCAGTGTAACATTCAAAATGTGTGACGCAATTAACAATTTGGCAACTCTGTGGCGGCGATGAATTCAACCGCCAGGCAGAAGGCGCGTCCGCCAGTGTGTATATGGCGACGCGGAATCGCGGCATAACGCCGGTGGGTTTTATGCCGCGTCACCAGCACCAGGAGCTATTTAACCCGTGCGTTACGCGCCGCTGTTGCCAGGCCAACAATCCACTCCTGGTGAGCATTGATCATCGGGTTTGGCACCGCGCTCGCCATTTGCTGCGCAGGAACACCGGTTTGCGATTCTTGGGTCAGGATGCGCACGCGGTTGCCGGGTAAATCCTCAAACAGCCAGGCATGAATCACATCCAGGCGCGACTGCGCATCCCCTTCCACCCAGCCGTACCAGGCGATACGAGCGGCCTGGCCTTCAACCGGCGGCACATATTCACACACCTGCGCCTCGACCGGGAAACCAAAGGTAGTGAAACAAAAACGGGCACTGGCGCTTAATAACGGGCCGCTGCCATCGTGGAAACGGATATCTTGCGCGTTGCTGTAGTAAGTCGGCCACAAGCGGGTGTCGTTCAGTTGCGCCCAAATGTCGTGTGCCGTAAGCCCGGCGACAATGATTTCGTTGGAGGCAAAATTATCGGTGGTGCCTGGCAAGTAATCCTGCGGCCAGACAATGGCACTTTGCGTCAGAGATTGCGTCATGGTGTACCTCGTTATGGATGAACGAGGCCACTTTGCGCCGCGCGGTGTTATAAATCTAATGACTATCTTTGATGAGCATCATCACGCTGCGTGATATCAGTGCAGCCAGTGAACACCCTCTTCGGGCATAAATAGCGCGTTATAGCGCATCTGGAAATTATTGAGATCGGCTCTGTCCGGTTCCAGTTCGCGCAGAAACCCTTGCGCCAGGCGGATTTGCGCATCGGTGACAGGTGTTGCCAGCCGCGCTTTTTGCAGCAACCGGTGCCAGTAAACCAGGTTCTGCTCGCTGCTATCGACAATAGACACCTGCCAGATCAGTAACACCTGGGCGGCGTTTTGCAGGTGCGCTTCGTCCGGGCGCGTCAGGTAGCTTAAATATTCGTTACCGGCGCTTTTGCCCATCTGGTCGATCATTGATTCCACCGGCACGGGCTGAATGTTGAGTCGGTCGGTGAGGCGGCGAATCGCGCGGCGAGAATCAGAGGTTAATACTCTGAAACCAATCACAAAAACCACCACCAGCGTTGCCAACATCAACCAAATCATAACCGCTCCCGAAGCGCAAAAGAGGCTCATCATACGGGGAAATTACCCGCTACGGACAGCCGTAAATGCGATAATCTTTATTATCGCTCTGGCTGGTCACTATCATGAATAACGATATCAGAAACCTCGATCTTAACCTGTTGAAAACGCTCGATGCCTTGCTTGATGAACGCAATGTCACCCGCGCTGCCGCCCGCCTTTCGCTGACGCAACCGGCGGTGAGCGGCATGTTGACGCGCCTGCGTGATTATTTTGCCGACCCGCTGTTTATCCGCGCGCCGCATGGCATGGTGCCCACGCCTCGTGCGCAGGCCCTGGCGGCACCGGTTAAACAGATTCTGGCGGATATCGACCGCTTGCTCAAACCCACCGCCTTTGACCCGCTCAGCGCCACATTTATCTGGACGCTGGCGGCAACCGACTACGCGCTGAAAGTGGTGATCGTGCCGTTTATTGCTGAGCTGAAAAAGCACGCGCCGGGGATCCGCATCCGCGTTGAACCCGTGGAGCCGCAGCGGCTGGTGAACCAGCTTGAGCGAGGCCAAGTGGATGCGGCGTTAATGACCCCGCACAGCACGCCGGAAGCACTGCACAGCCGGGCGCTGTTTGATGAGTGTTTTGTCTGCATGATGCGCGCCGATCACCCGGATGCGGCGCAAGACACGCTGACACTTGATCGCTTCTGCGCGCTGGAGCATGCGCTGGTATCGTGGGATGGCGACCGTTTTCGCGGCGTGGCAGATAATGCGCTGGCCGCAATCGGCAAAAGCCGCCGCGTGGGCGTGTCGGTGAATAACTTTCTGATCCTGCCAGAGATGTTAACCGTCAGCGATATGATTGCCGTGGTGCCGCAACGCCTCGCCAGCCTGACACCGGGCATGTGTATGCGTGAAGCGCCCTTGCCGATACCGGGGTTTACCAAAACCCTGGCCTGGCACGAACGCAGCCACCGCGATCCGGCGCATCAGTGGCTACGCAATCTGCTGTTCGACATCACCCGGGACTAAGCACAACGCTTATTCAAAGAACAGACCGAGTTTGTTGAACACGCCGGGATCGGTCTGGTGGCGGATAATTTGCACCACATCTTCCAGCTTATCGATCTGGCTTATCATCTGTTCCAGCCGCTGGTCGTTCGCCACCTGGAGCCAGATGCGGCTCTGCTCGCCGCTTTGTAGCGGTAGACAAAGAATGCCTTCCACGTTGAACGCGCGGCGGGCAAACAGCCCACAGACATGCGTCATCACGCCCGGATGGTTGCGCACGGTGAGTTCGAGAATGACGTTATCAGTTGTTTGCATGGCTTATTCCCCCACCATTTCTGTATTCGCCGCGCCCGGCGGCACCATCGGGTAAACTTTTTCTTGCGGATCGATACGCACATGCACCAGCGCCGGGCCAGGACGGGAGATTATCTCCTGCAACGCAGCCTGCGGGTTGGACTCGGCGTTTAAATCGCAGGTATGCAGGCCAAAACCAGCGGCAATCTGCATAAAGTTGATCATGCCGGGATAGGTTGCGGCAAACACGCCGGATTTGTAGAACAGGCTCTGTTGCTGATGCACCAGCCCCAGCGCTTCGTTATTCATCAGGATGATTTTCACATCGAGATTATTTTCCGCGGCGGTGGCCATCTCCTGGATGTTCATCATCAGGCTACCATCACCGGAAAAGCAGATGATCTTACGCTCCGGGTTTGCCAGCGCCGCGCCAATCGCCGCCGGCAGGCCAAAGCCCATGGTGCCCAGCCCGCCGGAAGTCAGCCACTGGCGCGGGCGGTTCAGCGGGTAAGCCTGCGCCGTCCACATCTGATGCTGACCAACATCGGTGGTGATAATCGCACTGTCGTCCACGCAGGCAGCGACCGCATTGATCAAACCGTAATGGGTGAGCGGGTCGCCCGCTTGCGGGATCGCGCCGGGAAACTCTTTTTGCAGCTGCTCCACGGTGTTACGCCAGGCGTGGCGGGAATGGGCTTCAACTTGCGGGATCAGCGCATCGAGCACGTCGCCAACGTCGCCCTGGATTGCCACATGCGCCTGCTTCACTTTGCCCAGCTCTGCGCGGTCGATATCCACATGAATAATTTTGGCATTCGGGCAGAACTGTTCAGTTTTGCCAATCGCCCGGTCATCAAAACGTGCGCCAAGCACCACCAGCAGATCCGCTTCCTGCAAAATGTAGTTGGTGCTGCGGGCACCGTGCATTCCCAGCATCCCGAGCGACAGCGGGTGCTGTTTTGGCAACATGCCGAGAGCCATTAATGTCATGGTGGTGGGCATATTGGCTTTCTCCGCCAGGTGGCGGATTTGCTGCGGTGCGTTAATCACCCCGCCGCCCAGATACAGCACCGGGCGCTCGGCGGCATTGATCATCTCTGCGGCGGCGTGAACATCCTGAGCGTTCCAGGCGGGCGCTGGCGCTTTATGACCCGGTTCCGGCAGCTCGCTGAGGGTGATTTCCGCCGTCTGCACATCTTTAGGAATATCTATCCACACCGGGCCCGGGCGACCAGACTGCGCAATGCGAAACGCATCGCAAATCACCTGCGGCAGTTCGCTGATGTCGCGAACCAAATAGTTGTGTTTCGTGATGGGGATAGAAATGCCGTAAGTGTCCACTTCCTGGAACGCATCGGTGCCAATCATCGAGGCCGGAACCTGGCCGGTGATGCAAATCAGCGGGATCGAATCGAGACGCGCGTCGGCAATGGCGGTCACCAGGTTGGTTGCCCCTGGCCCGCTACACGCCAGACAAACCGCCGGTTTGCCCTGCGTACGCGCCATGCCCTGCGCGATGAAGCCCGCGCCCTGCTCGTGACGCGCCAGCACATGGCGAATCTGTTTACTTTGGCTTAGCGCGTCGTATAACGGCAAAACGGTGCCGCCGGGGATGCCGGTCACGGTGGTGATGCCCTGACGTTCCAGTAAATGAACAATCAGTTGCGCGCCTGTGTAGCGCGTGGATTGCGATGTGCTGCCCGAACTTGCCATGCTCCAGTCCTTTTCTTCTGAGCCGGCTTTCCAGGAGAGGCTTAAACAAAAAACCCCGCCCGGTTTGCGCCGGCGGGGTTTTGGAATCGTGTGTTGTTCCGGACCCTACGGCGCATTGCCGACGACCACCACCACACGCACGACGACCACCGCGGCGTTATGCGCGGTTTTTAGTAGGCTCATCGGATTGGTGGAAGCGTTCATTAGGGGCCTGTCTGTTGTGTTATTTACGAGATTTATACAAGCACAGGAATCATTCGCCGACAACTGCTTTTTACGCACCCGCAGAAAACTGCGCAGCCGATCACGTTTATTTGCCTGGCGTCTGAAAACAAAAAACCTCGCCGGAGCGAGGTTTTTGTCAGCATTTTCGCGGTTGGTGGCCGCAAAACACACTGCGTTACGTCAACCACGCAACTATACGACGAATCCTGCGGATGCGCAATTTTCAGGCGGTTTTTCCCGCATTGAGTATGGATCAATGTCGAAAATTCCGCCAATAAATACTGTATATATAAACAGTGTTAATGTATAATGACCTTGCGAACCAGCGTGAGGGGCCGCGTTCTACGGCGCAAGAATTCCTGGCTGAAACGGGTGGTGCCGTCAGTGCCTTAACCCCTCAAGAGCACACTGCGTTACGCCAACAACAAGGCTGGCAACAGGTAGCGGAAAGGTACGTCAGCCGGTGCTCCTTGACCAGAGGAGAAGCGTATGGGCGGAATGGAGATGTTTATTCTGATCCTGAAACTCATTGTTGCCTTGTTGCAACTGCTTGAAGCTGTCCTGAAGTTTTTGCGGTAATTCAGGTTCAAGTCGCACCAAAGAGGGGCGGGAAACCGCCCCTCTTTTACGCTTATCAGGCTGTCTCTGGCTCGCGATTTTTCAGTTGCTGCAACTGGTTGTAAATATACGCCGTGTGGGCAATCGCCTGGCGTGGAATGGCCTGCCCACTCTCATATTGCATCAGCAGATGAACCAGTTGCGGCGCGTCAATAACCGGGATGTTCAACGCGTGGGCGCTATCAAGAAGCCCGGATACTGCGTCTTTGCCCTGCTGTTTAAAAAGAATATGCGGTAACGCGATGTTCTGCTGTTCGTAACGCAGGAGAACCGCCCGTGATGCGGCATCATTCAGCACCACATCCGCCAGCTTTAATACCTCCCCGGGCTGCGGCACATCGACGGGCACCGGCGGCGGGCTCATCATCAGGCTTCTGCGGTACGATTTAATATGCGGATCGCCTTCAGTATCTTTGTTTTCCCGGCGCACCTCCTCAAGGCTCATCCTTTGCGTCTTGATAAACAGATATTTTTGCAGGCCGAAATCGAGCGCCGTCCAGACCGCAAGCAATATCAATATGTGGTGAAAGATGTCGCTAACCAGGTTACGCAGCACCTGCGGTAAGCGCATCAGCGGGCTTGCCGCCAGGAAGACGATTTCGTTGATATGTGGATAAACCGCGCTGTAGCTGGCATAGACAATTGTTAAGAATTTCAGCAGGCTGCTCACCAATTCTGCAAGCTCCCTGGAGGAGAACATTTGCTGAATTTTTTGTAGCGGGTTTAGGCGTTCAAATTTCGGCATCGCCGATTCGGGCGCGATGAGAAAGCCAAATTGCAGCCAGTTTCCTAATAACCTTGCCGCTATCGCCACACCCAGAACAGGCGCCAGGAAGATACTCAACTCTACTGCCAGCAACTGCGTTAACCGCTTTGCCGCTGTAATAAACGGCAGCGTCATGAAGCTCAGCGCCACAATGAAGAGCTGCTGCAGACGAGCGATGCCGCGCTCCATAATGATAAAAATGAATTCCATCGCCAGCGTGATCAGCAGCAGCAACGGCACACCTTCATTTTTAAATACATTCCCTTTCTTACGCTCATCGCGGATTTTTTTCGGCGTAGGTTGTTCGTTTTTTTCCGCCATCGCTTAATCCGCTTTCAGATTAAGCGTGGAAGAAATCATCGGGATGACGCGCGCAGGCTGCAATAATTGCTGCTCAGCGAGATGCAGCAATATCGGGATATACACCACCAGAAAGGACAAACCGATAATAATTTTTAACGGGATGGTCACGGTGGTGACCTGCATTTTCGGGCTGTAAAGGCTCAGGATCGCCACGCTAAATTCGATCATCAGCATCAGCACAGCAAAAGGCGCGCTGTAAATAACAATAAAAGAGAATATGTCTGCGAGAAAAGCTAACCACTGTTTAAAGGTTACCGCTGTGTCAGTGAAGAAAAGTTTATCGATCGGCCAGAAGGTGTAGCTGCGCCAGAGAATATCAATGAGATAAGCGAAACCGTGAAAATGAATAAAAATCAGCAGAAAAATACTTTTAAAGACATAGCCAAAAAATGATCCACTGTTGGTTATTGCCGGGTTAATTTGCTCGCCCATTTGTCCGCCGCTCTGATTATCAAACAGAACCCCGACGCTTTCGAATAACCAGAAAGGCACAACCAATAAAAAGCCTAAAAAAATACCCAACAGCGACTCTTTTATCATCATAAAAATAAACATGATGCCTTTAATATTGCCAAAATCGGGTTGCGTATAAAAGGTAGTGGCGGGAAGCAAAGTAAATACCAGTGCGATACTGTAAAGCACCGCGCCTCTGATCTCCTTGAAAGAAAAAGCAATAATAATAGCCATGCAGGGATAAATGCGCGCACAGGCACTCACCAGAGCCATTAACGCCTCACCTAACCAGTCGAAAGAGACAAACGTCATTGCCAGGCTCTTATTTGGCTGATTAAGTCAAAACAGTTAATACTTAATTGCACTGTTTTTTGCAGCATCCAGTGACCGGAAAAAGCCAGAATGACGCCAACAGCTACCATTTTTATGGCAAAAGGTAATGTTGCATCCTGTAATTGCATCACCGATTGCAGCAGCGCAATGATAATACCCGCTACCACAGCGGTCACCACCGGAGGAACCGATATCAACATTGCCAGCACTAATCCCTGCTTGAGCAGTTCGACAATATACATATTTATTCTCATCGCTAAATGTAGCTGTAAAATAATCCTTCGAGTAAACGACTCCACCCTTCAATCAAAACAAAAAGCAGTAATTTAAGCGGAATAGCAATAAACATCGGCGCCACCATTTGCATTCCCAATGCCATCAGCACTGTCGATACAACGAGGTCTATCACTAAAAAAGGAATATAGATTAAAAAGCCAATTTTAAACCCGGACTGTAATTCCGAAAGGACAAACGCGCTTAATATCAGCGCCGGGTTATCGCGCGTTATTGGGTTACTCGCCTGATCTTTCCACAGTTTTTTTGCCGCTTCCGTTAAGCGAACGTGCGTTTCGGCATCAATATTGCGCTGTAAGAAATTTTGTAGCGGCGCAATTACCGTCGGGTAGTGAGCATAAATCGCGGCGACATCTATTTTATCCGGTGAGATTTGTCGCACGCGCTGGGTCATGTCATTAAACACCGGCCCCATAATAAACAGCGTTGCGGCAAGCGAGATGCTGTAGATCACCATGTTGCCAGGCACCTGCTGTATACCCAACGCGTTGCGAACAATTAGCAAGACAACGGAAATTTTAAGAAACGAGGTGGAGATAATCATCAGCAAGGGCAACAACGTCAGCGCCGCGATAAACAGCGCCAGCGCCGCGGGATTGATCTGCTGAATATCCATCAGAAATGCTCCATGCGGGTAATTTGCAGCCCCAGCACGCCTTCAACATCCACCAAAGTACCTTGCGCCAGCGGGCGCTCGCCATAATAAATGGCCGCCTGACCGGGGGTAAAATCCGTGAATGTCAGTATCGAACCCGCCCGCAGCGACTGCAGCGCGTCGAGCGTCAATGTGAGCGTTCCCGCACGCAGCGTTATCCGCAGGGGAACAGAGGAAAGATCCGGCATTTCATGAGGTTGTGACGGGATCTCGCGCGACAAAGGCACCGGGGGAATCGTCGCGTCCGGGTGCGGAAATGCCGTATCAACAGGGGTGAATTCCATTTCAATCTCCTTATGGGAAACAATCGTAAAGCTGTGCGCCAGCGGGGCGCATTGCTGTAAAGAGAAACACTGTGTGCCGATTTGCAGTTGCCCTGCTCCTGCCGGGTTAAAAAGCCGGTTTTCTGGCAGCACAATGTCGCCAACGCGTAAATGCCGTAATGCGTCTGCCGCAAGCTCCGTTGAGGCCAGGATCAACGGGAAAGAGAGTAAAAACTGCTTATTTTGCCGCGTCGGGGAAAAGTGCCACGATGAATGCTGAAGCAGGCGAATTAATGTTAACGGCGATAGCGCCATTAACCCTCTTTCATATTGCTCGCTGTTTTTTATTTCAATCCAACAATAAATTTCTGGTTCATGGCTTTCCTCAGCAGGCTGCAAGTAACCCAGCACATTTTTAATTTCCTGACTGAGCGCGGCGTTATAGACATCCCAATACCATTGGGCTGAAGCATTATTATTTTCGGCTAATAACGGGCAAATCGATAACAGGTTCAGCAAAGGTTCCGCATTATAAAGGCGTAATTTCCCGTGTTGACTGGCAAAACATATCGGTTTATTCGCCAGTCGTTCTCCTGCCTGCAACGGAAAGAGCCGTAACTGCCCCTGCTGGTCGTTAAGTTGAAAATTCAATATCGGTTGTCGATCCAGATATTGCCGGGCAATGACCTCATTTTTACTGACAGGAGGAAAAAACAGCGCAGCTTTATTCATCAATAATGGCTCGTTGCCCAACACTAAATGGCATGCAGATGTTCAAGGATAAAACGAAACTTTTCCTGCCGTTTTCTTTTCCCGACAACCAACTGAAAATGCGCAGCGACCTTATCGCACTGGCGCAGATAATCGGTTTCTTGCTGCTTAATCCGCAATATGGTGTCCTGCTGTTGCTGCACCATTCCCTGTTCTTTTTCAAGCCACTTTCGCATATCCATTAACGATAACGCGCGCTGTGTATTACGGTCGCTCATCGCGGAAAAGTAATCACGATTATAGTGGGCGATATGTTGTGAATGGCGATTAAGCGCATCAAGTTGTTGCGCCATTTTTACCATTTCGCGCTGTTGCTTTAACCACGCCAGTTCCGTTTTTATCGTCCGGTAATGATAAAGCGATAATAACTGGCGCAGCAGCGAAGTTAATCTTAGCGATTCATCTGCAGTGTTTTCATCCTCTGCGTTATAAAACACCTTGCGGACCCGGAGCATTCGCCACGATCTCCCGTAATTGATTTAAGGTTATTTCAGGCGCTCGCGGCGCGCGTAATGATTGTTTGAGAACATTGTCCAGTGCCGGTTTAACCGCGACCGCGTAATCGGTAAAGGGATCGCTGCCGGTCTGGTATTCTCCCAGGCGAATTAACATTTCAATATCGGCATAGGCCGTCATTAATTGCCTTATATGTGTGGCAATAGTTTGCTGTTCAGTTCCCGTAATATTATTCATGACCCGACTCAGGCTGGCTGCCACATCAATGGCGGGATAATGCCCCTGATCGGCCAGTTTGCGCGAAAGGATAATATGCCCGTCCACTAAAGAGCGCACTTCGTCAGCAATCGGGTCGTGCATCGAATCTTGTTCAACCAGTACCGAATACAGCGCGGTGATGGTTCCTTGCCGGGTACGCCCACTGCGTTCAACCAGCCGCGAGAGCAGGTTGTAAACCGAAGGAGGAAAGCCATTGCGCCCCGGCGGTTCGCCGTTGGCAAGCCCGATTTCGCGCTGTGCGCGGGCAAGACGTGTCAGTGAATCAACAATTAACAATGTGGATTCCCCTTGCTGGCGAAATCCTTCGGCGATGGCGGTGGCCGTAAACGCAGCGCGCACACGCTCCATGCTGCTGCGATCCGAGGTGGCACACACGAGCACGGTGCGCTGACGTAGCGCTTCATCCAGCTCCCTGTCCATAAACTCACGCAGCTCGCGCCCGCGTTCACCCGTCAGACAAAACACGATAGTGTCGCAAGGGATGTTTCGCGCCAGCTCCGCCAGCAGCGTTGTTTTACCGCACCCCGCCCCGGCAAAAATCCCCGCCCGCTGGCCTGCGCCCAGCGTCAGCAAACCGTCGATACTGCTTAGCCCGGTGCAGAGCGGCGTCTCAATACACAGGCGATCGGTCGCCAGCGTGGCGTTATGCATCACCGGTACAGATCGCGCGGTTAAGGTGTCGACAAAAGCGGCCTGACCCTGCCCACCAAGAGCACGACCAAACCCATCGAATACGCACCCTTTCAGCGCTGGCGAGACCTGTATGCTGTGGGGCAAGCCTAAAGGGTGGATCGCTGAGCCGGGCTTAATGCCTTCCAGCGTATCCAGTGCGGCAAGTGAAACCTCCTGTGAATCGAAGCCAATCACTTCAGCCATAATCGGCTCGCCCGACGTGCGCGGCAAAAGGCATAAGTCTCCTAAGCGCGCGCCCGGAAGATAACACTGTAAAACGATGCCGCTAATCCCGGTCACCGAGCCGATAATGTTTACCGGCTCTGTCTGCTCAAGCTGGCGTTGTGTAGCCTGCTGCCAGCGGGCAAGTTCCTCTTGCCAGCCGTCGCTCACCAGGGCACCTCAAACCGCGTTTTACCCTGAAAGATCAGCTTTTCTTCGTTAATGGCGAGAAGTTTGATGCCATTAATCTCATCATTGATAAACACCCGCAGCCCGTTGTCGGTCACGATATACGGGGATTCACCCTTTACCACAAGGGCAATGCGAAAAGGCAGCGGTGGCGGCGGCTGGACAATATCCACTGAGATTTGCGCAGCACTCTGGTACCGCCGGGCAAAATGTTGCAGTAGCGCCTGCGTTTCAGCCTGTAACTTATCATCGCCGACCAGATGCAAAACAATGTCGTCACTGCCGGTTATTTCCAGATCGACGCGTTGCCCTAAACCGGCCTGCTGAAGCAGCGAGGCCAGCATTTCGCGGGTTTGCGCGGCAGAGTCAAGAAACGTTTTCTGCGGTTTCGGCACCGGCGTTGAAATCGCTGTCGGTTGCTCGTCCTTGCCGGAAAAACCGCCCAGTCCGAACGCGGCTATCGCGAGGATAAAACAAACTGCAGCCACGGCTTTATTCAGTCGACGGCGCGGTCTTTCAGCCACCGGCGCGTGCGAACCCGCCTGGCTGTCGGCTTGCGCAGCGGGAGCGCTTTCCGTTTCCCACGGCGTGTCGGACTGCGCCACACATAACCAAATCCCCGCCAGCGAGAAGGGCGTACCGGGTTCGAGGTTATCAATGTGTTCAACGCGACGACCTTCATTCGTCAGCACCGCGCCTTGCAGGGCTTCCAGCTGCCAGCCGTTGTCCATCGCACGCAGCTGACAATGGTTTTGCGCAATCGCCGCGTCGTATAGCACCATGTCCGCATCGGGCGATGATCCAATTAACCACTGCGTACCGGTCAAGGGTAACAGTGCGCCGCTATTCATACCGCTAAGCACTCTCAGTTCATAGAGCACGCTATTTTCCCTCAATCTGCTGCATGTTCTGCGGGTTCGTGGGTTTCTGCTTCAAGATCGATCCGCCCTTGGATCTGAACTTTTATCGATGGGATAAGCTCCGAAAAGGCGAGTACCGGAACAGACGTGGACGACTCCCGTAGCAGACCGGCAAGCGGGCCACGCAACTCAGGCTCGACAAGCAGCACGCAAGGGGACTCTTCATCAGCGGGAAAGCACTGCGCTAAACGGGAAAGTAACGCCTCATGCATTACTGAAGAGAGCGTCATCGGCTGCGCATCCGCCGCGTTTAATGCCTGGCGGAACACCGCTTCCGTGGCGGGTGCCAGTAACCAGCTATTCAGCGTTTCATGTTGGCTGTACTGGTAACAAATCTGCTCTCTCAGCGCGTGGCGAACCTGCTCGGTTAACACCATCAGGTTGGATTCATGGCGGCTATGTTTAATCAATGTTTCGGCAATCAGGCGCAGCGGTCGCAGGGTGACACGTTCTGCGGCCAGCCGCTGCAAAACCGCCGAAAACCACGCGATGGGCAAGCACCTTTCGAGTTCATCGGCCAGCTCAGGCTGCTCGCTTCGTAGCCAGTCAATCAGCGCTTTGCTCTCTTGTAAGCCGACAAATTTCCACCCCGTTGACAGAATGGCCCGCCGCATTCTGGCGAGGATCAGATCGCCAGAAGTGCGTTTTTCGTTCTCGTACTGAGATAAGCGGTGATCGTCAACGTCAAACCATCGCAAGCCTTGCTCATCGCGCTCTTCAAGCCCGGGCGTACCGTCATCTTCTGCGACCAGTCTGGCGTAGACGGCGCACTTATCAGGATCATATGTTGCGCGAATAACCGGCACTTCATACACGCAGAAACGAAATTCATCGGGCGCCAGCTGCGCATTACCCTCAAGCTCGACAGAGGGCAGCGTGAGGCCATATTCAAAAACCGTGTCGTTGCGTAGGGCATAGATGCGCTGAAGCAGTTGTTCAAACGCTGGCTGTTGTTGATGCTGTGGGTGAAATTGCATCAGGTAGGGGCGCAGCGGAAAAAAGCGGCGAACATTTTCATAACCCATTAGTTCTGTTGAATTATCGGGCTCAACACCGGCAATCGATGAAGTAGGTTGCCCCGCCATTTCCAGCCTGGGCTTTTCCTGCCGGGTGAGCAGGAAGGCTAACGTCAGGCAGAGCAAACTCAGGGTGGTGAAAAGCATTGCTGGCATGCCAGGCACCACCGCAAACAGCGCCATAATGATGCCGCAATAGATCCAGGCTTTAGGGTGGCGCGTTAACTGCCAGATGATCTCACCGCCAATATTGACGCTGGAAGCTGCATTATCGGAATTGACGCGCGTAATAATAATGCCCGCCGCGAGCGAGATCAGCAGCGCCGGGATCTGCGCCACCAGGCCATCACCAATGCTTAAAATTGAGTAGATATGCATGGCGTCGGCGGCGGGCATGCCGTGCTGCAAAATGCCGACGGAAAAACCACCGATTAAGTTAATAAAGACGATGATAATCCCGGAAATGGCGTCACCTTTGACGAATTTCATCGCCCCGTCCATCGCGCCAAAAAGCTGGCTCTCTTTCGTCAGTTGTTCGCGGCGCACTCTCGCGTCTGCCGTATCAATCAGGCCCGAGCGTAAATCGCTATCAATGGCCATCTGCTTACCGGGCATCGCATCCAGATTAAAACGTGCCGACACCTCTGCAACGCGCTCAGCCCCTTTCGTAATGACCAGAAAGTTAACAAGCGTCAGGATTAAAAAGATAACCAATCCCACAGCGAGATTGCCGCCGGCGACAAAATTACCAAAAGTTTCAACAACATGACCCGCATCATGTTGCAATAAAATCATGCGCGTCGTGGCGACAGATAACGCGAGGCGGAACATGGTTGTCAGCAATAACACTGCAGGGAACGTCGAAAATGCCAGCGGGTGGGGCATAAATAATGCCTGGATGGACAGTAACGTGGCAATACAGATATTCAGAGAGAGGGCGGTATCAATAATAAAAACCGGCAGCGGTAAAACCATCATAAAGACAATCGTCATGACAATAACCGCACCAATGAGTTCCGTCTGGTTAACCATTCGAACGGCCAGTTTTGTGAAAAACATTCTCATGAACACCACATATTTCCAGATTGATCAAATAAGTAAGCTTTATTAACCATCGATAATCATCTCAGTATTAGATAACGCGTCAGCAATCGACATTTTTCAAATCAATCAAAAGGCAACACCTTTACTTTAGTGTTCCCAACCCATGAATCCGTACAAAAGAAAATACCTAAAACGTATCACACATTGTAGAGAGCGTATTCCACACACCCGCACACATAAAAACAGATCACTTATCTGAAGGTGTATTTGAAATATTCTGCAAATTAACCAGGCAGATTTTCACTTAATAGCCACTCATAAGTGAACAAGGAACAACTGGATAATATAAAGGGAATTTTTATGGGGAAGTTACCCATCAGTGTTAATAATGAATCCGGGTATAAAAGTGCATTCGATATAGATGAGTTAGTCGCAAACACCTCGACCAGACTCAAGAAATTTATCAGCCGTCGGGTTTACAATCAAAGTGATGTCGATGATCTTGTACAAATGACCTACCTTGAAGCGTTTCGCAATCAACATAAGTTTATTGGCGCATCCAGTAAAGAAACCTGGTTATTTGGCATTGCGTCTAATCTGGTGCGAAATCATTTTAAAAAGACATTTAGTAAACCTGAGATGGTGGCGCTGGATGATGTCAATTTTTTAATTTCCGATCAGATATTCAATCCTGATTATATCAACGAACATAAAATACAACTTTCTGAAACCATTGCCATGGTCGATAAATTGCCGCTCAAAATGCAAAGCGTCATTTACCATATTATGGATTCAGACACCAGTTATAACGACGCCGCCGAGCAATTAGGTATTCCCATTGGAACAATACGTTCCAGACTCTCCAGAGTTCGAAAAATACTGAAAAATAATCAACAAGAAAGGTAATTAATGGAAATGAAACTAGATGAACGCGTCTTAAAAAGACTGCCTCGCGGGCTGAGGGTAGCGCAAAAAAGCGATATTGAAGCCATGACCATGATTTTCAATGAGACTGCGAATACCGGCGCGAATTCTCCCGTAACAAGGCTGATTACCGTTAAAGAACTGGGGTTTTATATCGAGCTTTATCAACAGGATAAATTGCCGGTGTATGTACTGGAGCGCGAAGGGGAAATCGTCGCCTGGTTGTCAATTAACCGCTTTAGCTGGGGAACATTAGCTTGCCGGCAAACCGGAGAAATTGCTTTATATGTGCGCGCGGATCGCTGCGGCAGCGGCCTTGGCGTGCATCTTGGGCTGGCGGCGTTGCTGCTTGGCCGCGAATATGGGTTTGAAACCATGGTCGCCTGGATTATGGCTTCTAACCTTGCCAGCCAACGAATTGCTAAATATCTCGGTGGAGAGCAATGGGCTTTCTTACCCAGAATTGCCCGTTTTGGTGAACAACGCGCCAGCGTCATGCTTTTTGGTTTCCGGCCAGATCTGCGTCTTTATAAATAAAACAGGAATAATTGTAATGCTAAAAATGGATTCTGTGCGTAGCCAGTTAGATAGTAAATTCAAACAAGCCAGCAGTGATTTTCAGACCGCTGCGAAAAATATGAATGGCATGTCAATGGGCGACTGGCTCACGTTTCATCAGCAGATGAAACAATATTCTTCAGCCACCTGGGCTGCAAACCAGGAAGTGACGCTCAATCATAACCTGGCCCGTTCAATTATCAACGATGGCCGATAAGCTAACAGGTGGCATGTATGAAATTATACTGGCGTGTCTTTTATTCACCTATTTCACATTGCGCCAGGTTATATAAACGATGCGCAACGCTAGCCCTGATATTTTTAACAGTCCTGATACATCAACATGCCGTGGCGGCTGTGCCTGCCATATTAAACAGTGGTGAGTTTTCTTATCAAAACACTCCCGCACCGTTAAATAAAGTGCTGGAGGATTTTGCCCATGCATTTTCGCTACGTTTGGTTATAGACCCAAAGATTTCGGCAGAGGTAAAGAATAAACTACGCGCTAATACGGCTCAGCAGTTTATTGAACGCATGGCGCTCGAATATAATTTACAGTGGTTTATTTTTGAAGATAAATTATACGTTAGCAGTAAAACGGATCAGCAATCTCTCAAAATAAAAGTTTCTGGCGAGTCGATTGACAGCCTTAAAAAGGCATTAACGGATATAGGTCTGCTGGATAAGCGATTTGGCTGGGGAGAGCTGCCGGAGAGCGCTGAAATATTGGTAAGTGGCCCAACCGAATATGTCAATTTAATAAAGATGTTTGCCGAGCAGCCTGATGCCAGTAAAAACAAAGAGGGCGCTTTTGAAACCATGTTCTTTCCTTTACGTTTCGCAGAAGCGGCCGATATCCGGGTTGAATATCAGAATGAGCTGATCACCATTCCGGGTGTTGGCACAATATTATCGGAGCTATTAGATGCAAAGAAATCCTCGCCACAGCTACAGCGGTACAATTACCCAGCTGCGCTCGATGCGGGTGATAGCAAAACCCCGTTTAATAACCGATTAGGCGCTTCGTTTTCAGCCCTGACTGACCGCGTTTCACTAGCACCCGCACTGCCCGCGTCCAGCGAGGACAAACCGAAAATCGTGGTCAGTACACGCAGCAATGCCATCCTCATTCAGGACAATCCCGCCAAAAGGAGTGAATATGCGCAGCTCATTGAAAAACTCGATGTGCCACTGAGATCGGTCGCCATCGACACCCTGGTTATCGACGTGGATAACCGCCAGGTTCTTAACACCGGCATGCAGGAAAAACGTTTAAGCCGCAGAGGCAGCGTTTACGATGAGGTTATTAACGGCAACAAATCTGTCCTTAACGCCCAGGAGATGAAAAAATTCCAGGCTGAAATTCAAAAAATTGTCGAGCAAGGCGGCGCGTCGTTAACCGCTCGCCCTTCACTGACAACAATGGAGAATTTTCCGGCAGTCTTTAATTTTAGTAATCAAAATCGACAAGCGACAAAAGATGACCCGCTCTCTACTGCATCCAACGGTGCGGTGCTGCAAATCACGCCTCGTGTTATTACCAGTGACAAACAGGAAGCGCTGCAGATAAAAGTCAATATGTATAACAAAGGGACAACGCCAGCGCCTGAAGATAACAACAAGACGGGCAATCTCAGCACGCTGGTAACGGTCGATGAGGGTGATTCGTTAATTATTGGCGGTTTATCTGTCCATGAAAAAAAGAACACTACCTTCAACTTGCGGGAAAGTGAAAATCGGCAACGGTTTATTATCATTACGCCGAAGATAATCCAAAAAGATGCTAACAAAGAAAAAACCAGGGCAAGAAAAAACGCATCAGAATATGGCGAATCGTTTTCTAAAAAGATGTACAAACAGATTTTCGATGATATTACCAGACTATCCAGCGGCACTATTCCACCCGCTACGTCGCCAACTAACGATGATATAACCATCGAGGATATCTGCGATATTAACTGGCCACTGACCGTTCTGGCTGGAAACGTTAAATCGCTGGCAACGCAGGAATATACTATTTCTTCATCATTAATAAAAAACGCAGGGCAACAGTCCGTTTTATTTCATGATGCCGATTGTGATAACGATGAAAATGTCATGATTATCCCTTACCCCAATGCGCCTATATCACCCGGTGCTTATATCGAAGTTTATATTGCCAGAAAGATCGAAGCACAGAAATAACCTCGTCCGAAGTTCGTGAAGGAGCCCTACAATGAAAATTAACCCATTAACCCCTGCTATTACTAATACACCGGTGGAGAACAAACAAGATCCTGGCATTGAGAAACGGGACCGCCGGGATATTCCCACCGGCTCGTTATACACCGGCCCGCAGAACAATAACGACGACCGACCTGTCCGCCCGGATGCCCGCTCGCTGGTCTTTACTCCCGACCCACGTGGCGAAGGGTATCCCTCCATTGAGAAACAGATTGCCGGGCAGATGATCCGCCAGCGCGAAGGGCAGACCAGCGAATCCGGCTTTACCGCCTCCTACGGCGCGCCTTACGAGGCAAGAAAATCCCTCCTCGCTTATGGCCTGGCGGCGGCGGGCATTCATGATCCGGCCAGCCTGCCCGATAGCGGGCATACCCGGACGACAGCGATGCTGGATAAGGTCCGCGAGCAGTATGCCGCCTCCCCACAGGCGCACTATGACGCGCAGGGCAACACACGCACACCGTCCCTGCTGGTGGCAGCGGCGCGGGATTTTTTCGACCAGCAGATCAATACCGGTGCACAGTACAAAACCAACACTCACGATGACGTTCCGGGTCTGGAAGGCAAACCGCTGGCGCAGTACAGCGACCGCGATAAAGTGCAGTCACTGCGCCATTTTGTCGGGCAGCCGCTGCGCACCGAACAGAATGAACCCACTAACACTGAACTGGTGATGAAAGATATCGGCGCGCTGCTGATGCTCGACGGCATTGCCGCAGAAGCGGGCGCCATGGCGGAGTTCTTCACTGAAAAAGCGGTGGCCACGGAAGGCCGGAGCGCGCTGGCCACGCTGCGCAACACCTCTGAGCAGGCGACCGCCGGGGAAGCCGGTGTGGCGATAACCAGCGAAGCCGGTACCGCAGCAGCGGAGATGGCGATGGCCGGTGAAGCCAGGGCAGCCGCCGCCGGAGCCGCTAAGGGAGTAATGACAGGGGAAACCACGGCGGCAGCAGCCGGAGAAACCGGAACGGCAGCAGTAAACCGGCTGCGTCCTTCGCTGGCGGGTGATATCAGCCAGTACGCCGTGAAGGATGGCGAGGCGCTGCTCAACGGGAGCCGCGCCAGCGCCGGGGGCATTCATCAGGTGAAGGACGCCGCCGGAAATGACCGCTGGCTGCTGCGCTACCGCGATGGAACAGGTGACAGCAGGGTGTACGAAGTCGGGCAGGATTTCCGCCCAGGCGAAGGGCGGGCGCGCATTATCGACCCGCAGACTCGCCAGCCGGTACTGACCGTGCAGTCCGGCAACGGCGAGTGGCAGCGCAGCGCATTACCCGGTGGGGTCAAGCCGCGCACCAACACCGAACCGCAAACCAGCTTTGCAGCGAGCGCCGGAACATCCGGCGGCAGTGCGCTCTCCTCTGCCCGCCAGGAAAAGTTTTCACCGGTCAGCGAAGAGCTTCGCGAACTTTATATGAGGCCTGATGAGGGGCAATACCGGGCCAGAACACCCAAAGAGAAAGCAGCCGATGAAAAAATCCTTCTGGATTTGAATTCGGTTAAAAACAGGCAAGAGTCAGCTATTCTTGCGGAATATATTGAAGGGGGAGATGGGACTTACCGCACGATAAATAACCATCTGCGGCATATTAGTCCCTCAGCCGAAGGGGAAACGCTGGCAACAGAACTAAAAGCAGTTGTATCAAAATTAAAGGATTATGACGCACCGGCATACCGGGCGGCGACGGTTCCCGCTGGTACGTATGGTAATAAAATAAAAGTTAACGATGTGGTGACCGACGCAGGATTTATGTCGGCATCCGCATTACCGCAGAATTCAATAAACTGGCTTGAAACCTGGACTGGACAATTTGAAAAGCAATCTACTGACAAAGTGCTTTTCATTTTAGACCACACTACGCCAAAAAAAATGGCTGCCGGAGGAATGCTCCCGGACCATATTTTAGTTAATCCCAACACGCCTTTAAAAGTGAAAGAGATTCACGCCCTCGAAGGAAATGCATCACGCGATCCCATAACCATTGTCAGATTGAAAGATGCAGAACACCCTTTCAGGCATGATATTAAGAATATTTTTTCCGGAAAAATTGAATTACCCGCCGTCGAAGTGCCACTCCTGAAAAAATTAGGTATCCGTCATTAATTTGGCGACCTGAAGTACGACATCTTTTTTATTTGTGCAAAAGAGGTGGTTATGAAAATCGATTCTGTATCCGTTCCTGTTTTTCCCCAGCCGTTTATCCGCGAGGAAACCTCTGCCAAAAACAAACGTGAAATCCCCACCGGCTCGTTATATACCGGCCCGCAAAACAACAATGACGACCGCCCTGTCCGCCCCGATGCCCGCTCGCTGATTTTTACTCCCGATCCGCGTGGCGAAGGGTATCCCTCCATTGAGAAACAGATTGCCGGGCAGATGATCCGCCAGCGCGAAGGGCAGACCAGCGAATCCGGCTTTACCGCCTCCTACGGCGCACCTTACGAGGCAAGAAAATCCCTCCTCGCTTATGGCCTGGCGGCGGCGGGCATTCACGATCCATCCAGCCTGCCCGATAGTGGGCATACCCGGACGACAGCGATGCTGGATAAGGTCCGCGAGCAGTATGCCGCCTCCCCACAGGCGCATTATGACGCGCAGGGCAACACGCGCACGCCTTCCCTTCTGGTGGCGGCGGCGCGGGATTTTTTCGACCAGCAGATCAATACCGGTGCACAGTACAAAACCAACACTCACGATGACGTTCCGGGTCTGGAAGGCAAACCGCTGGCGCAGTACAGCGACCGCGATAAAGTGCAGTCACTGCGCCATTTTGTCGGGCAGCCGCTGCGCACCGAACAGAATGAACCCACCAACGCAGAGCGGGTGATGAAAGATATCGGCGCGCTGCTGATGCTCGACGGCATTGCCGCAGAAGCGGGCGCCATGGCGGAGTTTTTCACTGAAAAAGCGGTGGCCACGGAAGGCCGGAGCGCGCTGGCCACGCTGCGCAACACCTCTGAGCTGGCGACCGCCGGGGAAGCCGGTGTGGCGATAACCAGCGAAGCCGGTACCGCAGCAGCGGAGATGGCAGTGGCCGGTGAAGCCAGGGCAGCCGCCGCCGGAGCCGCTAAGGGAGTAATGACAGGGGAAACCACGGCGGCAGCAGCCGGAGAAACCGGAACGGCAGCAGTAAACCGGCTGCGTCCTTCGCTGGCGGGTGATATCAGCCAGTACGCCGTGAAGGATGGCGAGGCGCTGCTCAACGGGAGCCGCGCCAGCTCCGGGGGCATTCATCAGGTGAAGGACGCCGCCGGAAATGACCGCTGGCTGCTGCGCTACCGCGATGGAACAGGTGACAGCAGGGTGTACGAAGTCGGGCAGGATTTCCGCCAAGGCGAAGGGCGGGCGCGCATTATCGACCCGCAGACCCGCCAGCCGGTGCTGACCGTGCAGTCGGGCAACGGCGAGTGGCAGCGCAGCGCATTACCCGGCGGGGTTAACCCGGGTCAGTCGTTGAATGCGCCAGCAGGCAAAATGTATGGCAATCCACGCGCAGACCTTCCCGAGCAGCCACTCGACCTCAGTGTCTCCCGGCCAGCATCACTATCGCGTCCAGCGCCGATGGACGTTGATTCACAGCCAGGCCCTTCGACAGCGCGCGGCACAGCAGAAACGGAACGCCCTCTTGATCTGAGTCTGCCCCGCCGCTTACCGGATGGCCGATCGCCGGAAAACAGCCTGCCACCCACGCCCGGCACGCCGATATTCACAACGGCGAGCAGCCGTGCACCAACACCTGTTACCCCCTTCTCACCAGCCATGTCAGAAGGTTATTCCGCAACAGGCCTCCCGCGCACGCCAGGCGCTTCCCTGTTTGGCTCAGAAAACCGAAGTTCACCTCTTTCCAGGCCGTTAACACCAGGCGCGGAAAGTGAGTTATCGGTCGCCGAAATGCGATCAGGAAACAGTTCAGGGAGGAGCACCCCATCATCCGTCGCAACCTCCGGCGCTGGGTACACGCCTTACGCCGACGATGCAATTAATTTCAACCCCTGGGCAGATAACGTTCAGTTGCCACCTGGAAGCTATCTGAACGATCGTGGCTACATTGAGAGAAGGGATTTTAATAAATTGTACCGCGTTGAGCAGGCAGATCGGGTCGACCGGCGTGGCGATCCACAGGATGTTGGTTTCAGGGACGGCAATTACTTTGCCGGTGTTGAGAAGATGATGTCCGGGCCGGTGGTATTCGTTGCGCGAACCCGTGAGGGCGCAGAACGTTTTGGCCGTGGCGAGCTGAACAATGGTTTTCATCTGTATGAAATTGATGCGCAAGGCATACCCGGTGTCTCACTTCGGGAAAATATTGAACACAATGAGCAATATATGGAGCTGGCAAACACCATGCAGCCCGGATATGTCGCTGGTCTGCGCAGCGTCAATCAGCTGGAAAGATTTGGCGATTACGCCTGGTCATTCGATGAGGTTCATCTCGCCAATGACCAGGTCACGCCGGATAAAATAACCAAAATCTATTAACGCCCGCAAAATAAACGGAGCTATTACCGCCGCGTAATGGCTCCGCAATGACTTTACTCTCCCCCTTCGGTTTCATTTTCCCCGCTGGCGTTCACCGCGCTTTCCGTGATGGCAGAAAGAAAAGTGTCGGTTAATGTCTGCCAGCCGATCGTATATTTCCCGTGAGGGCTTTTCAGACACAATTCGTCTTTGGCCTGCTGAGGATCACTCACCAGCGTCCAGGGTGTATCGCCTTGCGCGCCTAAAAATTGTTCGACTTGTTCATATTGCCGCGGATTAACGATTAGCATTGCCGCATGGTTAACGTCAGGATGTTTTTGCAACTGTTTGAAAAGGGCGTGTATACGTGCTTTGGCGGGCTCTTTGGCAAGAGCAAGGCGCAGCGCCTGGGTAAGCAACTGTTTTGCGCACTCGACCGCCTGCTTACGCATCTCTTCCCGCTCTTTTTGCCAGTCATCCAGTAATACCTGTGCCTGTTTCCATAGCGTCTTCGACACCTCTTCATACACCTGATGGCGAATCCGCTCTGCCGCTAATTGCGCATGTTTTATCGTCTCGCTGGCGCGCAGATTGGCAATGTCGCACGCCTGTTGCGCGACAAAAAAATTGGTTATCTCTTCTCTACGCAGCACCGGTTGTTGCACAAGAGAAGCCCCGGCGAGCAGGTTAATTTTATGTACCGTTAACATGACCGTTTTCCCGTTGGCGTTCGCGCTGCATCCAGGCGATAACCGCCATCCACAGCGTGGAGAGCTTATGCGCTGTGATAGTGATGGCTGGCTGGCGCTCGACCTCTTCGACTTTTTCTTTCGGTAGAGAAAAACGCATCCGCGACCAGACCGGCTCACCCACCCAGCCACGAAGCAGGATGATTGCGGTAATTTCCGGATCAGGAGAGAGAGGTGGTGTCCACAGCCCAGGTTTTAACCCCATAGCCAACCGGCGGCACCATTGCAAAGCACCTGAAGACATAAAACGATAGGCCGATTGTGGATGATCCACGCAGACACAAAAAAGGACTTCAAATAATAAAACGCGCTGGTATTGTAAGAGCTCAATGACGTTAATAAACGCCTCTGTTGGCTCAGGAATTGCCGTAGGTTTGACGCCAAAAAGGCTATCGATCCAGTGTCTTTGATGTGCTTCAGCATGAGTGATAACCGCGTGGATAATGTGCAACTCTTCCGGCAACGGCCAACTGTGATGACGTTTATGGCGCCAGCCATCGCGCCACCAGTGAATCCATCGCAGCATGAAAATCCCTTTAATAAAATTAGTTTTATTTTTTCTGTATAAAGAAATAAAAAGACGCAAGTAAGCAGAGACAACCGAGGAAATACAGTATCATGGTGTTTGACTTTTTATCTTCCGGCACAACACCCTGCACTTTATATTCCGCCGTGGGGATAAAGGAAATAGATAACTTTTTATCATCGGCATTAACCATTCCCGGAATACTGCTGAGCGCCATGCGTCTAATAACAGGCTGTAATTTTTCCACATCAATATCCCGATTATATTTAATAAATACCGCCGCGGATGCGGGTTGTATTGGCTCGCCAGCGGAGATACGTTCCGGAAGAACAATATGCACCCTTGCCATTATGACACCATCTATTTGCGATAACGTAAACTCAAGTTCCTGCGACAGGGCATAAATATAACGAACACGTTCTTCAAGCGGTGATGAAATCATACCTTCCTTACGAAAAACATCTCCCAGGCTAACATAGCTCTGGGAGGGCAATCCTGCGGAATGTAATATTTTCACAGCTTCAGGAAGATCGGACATAGCTATCGAAACGGAATAACCCGTTTTATCCGAATGCTTCGCGGCTTCAATACCTTTGTCCTTGAGTTCTGCAACGATGGCGTTAGCCGCTGGCTCAGCAAGCCCCTGATATAACGCCAGCTCACCCTGACACCCGGAGAGGAAGATGACCAGGAATAACAAGATGGTGGCGTTAATTGCTCTTATTAACATAATGGATTTTTATCGTTATTGGAGGTTTGTCATTCGCTCCACGCTGTTAGTCATTTTGCTGATCATTTTCGAGACAAACTGATTATTCAAATAATAGTTTGACATCGAACGGTTGGCTTTCAGCACATCATAAGGATCATTGCTACCGGAAGCCGCTTTTAAATCCCGTCCCGCCTGCCTGGACAGCTTTTCTAACATATCAGATAACTGGCGCAGGATAGACTTCGTATCGGTATTACAATCATTTCGGTCATTGCCCGGCCGATAGTGATTATTTGAACCGGAGCAGTTATTCCCATTATTGCCAGGTCGATTGCAACCATTCCAGTTATTATCAGGGCGGTTGCAACCATCCCAGTTATTATTTGGTTTATGACAGTTGTTATTAGGTTTATTGCAGTTATTCCAGTCATTGTTTGGCTTGTTGCAATGATTCCAGTCATTATTGGGTTTATTACAGTTTTTGCCATCGTCTGGTTTACAGCAGTTATTATTATTTTCAGGCGGTTTAGGGGTGGAACCGCAGCGCGTTAGCACATTGTTGGTGTTGTTGTTATTTTGCTGAAAAACAACCTGTGGGTTGCTTACCATATTTAAAGCTGCTCTGGTAATAAAACACATAAAATACTCCTTTATCGCACAGTGTTATTTTATTGCTGCCATTCAATATTGAATGGCTTTACCCGCCTGTTGCATTGAGTTTTGCGCTTTCGTTGATGAATCGATGAACGAACTGGTAATACCGTTAATGGTATCGGTGATCATTTTGGCTGACTGCGCCTGGGCGTTCATCATGGTTGTTGCGGCGGAAACCATATCCAGTTGTCCCATGGAAGCTAAAGACGCTCCCATTGAAGCTCCTCCGGCCATAACGTTTTCTCCTTATTGATAAGTAGTGACTTGGGGTTGCTACGATTTATTGGTGGCGCTTTTTTATAAAACTGTTCACTTTTCGCGGGACGTTTTTCACTGTTTAGCGTGCCGTTTGCGCAGGTCTGGTTAGCTGGCTTCCATTGCGCTCATCATGTTACATTTTGGTGACATTCCACCCACGTGTGCCGCTATGACCCTCTCTGTATTTTGCATTCTGCTGTTCGCCGCGTTGCTGCATGCCAGCTGGAACGCGATAGTAAAAGCGGGCAGCGATAAGCTCTATTCGGCCATTGCCGTCAGTGGTTCCGCCGCATTAATCGCGCTGGTTTTACTGCCTTTTTCTCCGCAGCCGACTCTCGCCAGCGCGCCTTATCTCATTGCCAGTTGCGCCTTACAGGTGATCTACACGGTGCTGGTCGCCAAAACCTATCAGGTGGCGGATATGAGCCAGACCTACCCGCTGATGCGCGGCACCGCGCCGCTGCTGGTGGCGATAATCAGCGTGCTGTGGCTTGGTGATTCGCTCTCCAGCGTGGCATGGGGCGGAATTGCGGTGATCTGCCTGTCGATTCTCGGCATGGCATTCAATGGCCGCAGTCAGTCGCGTAAAGGCATCTGGCTGGCGTTACTCAACTCCTGCTTTATCGCCGGTTACACGCTGGTGGATGGCACTGGTGTGCGCCTCGCCGGTTCGGCGCTCGGCTACACGTTGTGGACATTCTTTATGAACGGCTTCTGCCTGCTGTTGTGGGCAATGCTGGCGCGCCGACAAGAAGTGACGCGTTATCTGGCGGCAAACTGGAAAAAGGGATTGCCCGGCGGTATCGGCACGATGGGCTCCTATGGGCTGGCGCTGTGGGCCATGACACAAGCGCCGCTGGCGGTAGTGGCGGCACTGCGCGAAACCTCGATTCTGTTCGGCGCGCTGCTGGCATTTTTATTGCTGAATGAGAAAGTCGCCGGGCTGCGAATCATCGCTGCCTGCGGTATTGCCGTTGGAGCAATTTTACTACGTCTTTCATAAGACAAACTGGCAACAAAAGTTGCCGAAGATCGTTTACAAAACCTGCCTGGCGCAGCATCGCCTTTGCTGTGCCGCATAGTGGTTCTGTCATCTGACTGTGTTAGATTTCTCCCGCATAAAGGCTGAATTGCAGCCATATATTCTTTATTTCCTCATTTTCTTAAAGTAATCATCGAGATGAAAAGGCAAAGAAACGTCAATTTGCTGTTGATGCTGGTGCTTCTGGTCGCTGTCGGACAAATGGCGCAAACCATTTATATTCCGGCTATTGCCGATATGGCGCGCGATTTAAACGTGCGTGAAGGCGCGGTACAGAGCGTGATGGCGGCTTATCTGCTGACTTATGGCGTCTCGCAGCTGTTTTACGGCCCGCTGGCGGACAGAATTGGGCGCAGGCCGGTGATCCTCGCCGGGATGACCATTTTTATGCTGGCGACGCTGATTGCTATCTCCACGCACAGCCTGACGGTGCTCATTCTGGCCAGCGCCTTGCAAGGCATTGGTACCGGCGTCGGCGGCGTGATGGCGCGAACCCTGCCGCGTGATCTTTACGCGGGTACGGAGCTGCGCCACGCCAATAGTCTTCTGAATATGGGGATTCTGGTCAGCCCGTTGCTGGCGCCGCTGATTGGTGGCGTGCTGAACACGCTGGTGAACTGGCGCGCCTGTTTTATTTTCCTGCTGGCGCTGTGTGTCTTCGTCACCTACAGCATGGCGCGCTGGATGCCGGAAACCCGCCCAACGGACGCGCCGCGCATCCGGCTTATCGCCAGCTATAAAACACTGTTCGGTAGCGGTGCGTTTAACTGCTATCTGCTGATGTTAATTGGCGGTCTGGCGGGAATTGCGGTGTTTGAAGCCTGTTCCGGCGTGCTGATGGGCGGTGTTCTTGGTCTCAACAGCATGACGGTCAGCGTGCTGTTTATCCTGCCGATTCCGGCGGCGTTTTTCGGCGCATGGTTTGCCGGGCGGCAGAATAAGCGCTTCACCACGCTGATGTGGCAGTCGGTGATTAGCTGCCTGGCGGCCGGTATTCTGATGTGGATCCCCGGTTTGCTGGGCGTGATGAACATCTGGACTTTGGTGGTTCCCGCCGCGTTGTTCTTCTTTGGTGCCGGGATGTTGTTCCCGCTGGCAACCAGCGGTGCGATGGAGCCGTTCCCGTTTCTCGCCGGAACGGCGGGGGCGCTGGTCGGGGGTTTGCAGAATATCGGCTCCGGCGGGCTGGCGTGGCTTTCGTCACAACTGCCGCAGAACAGCCAGTTTAGCCTTGGGATGCTGATGACGCTGGCCGGGCTTTTGATCCTGCTGTGCTGGCTGCCGCTGGCGTCGCGTTTTGCTCGCCACGAACCGGCGATTTAACCTCATGATGGCCCGACTTCGCGTCGGGCTTGCAGCACTCTGGCGCGATCATCACCTTCAGTAACGGCTCCGGCGCGGGTCGCCATGCGCCCTCTTCACCGTCATAAAATTGCGTATCGGTGTTAATTGCGTACGGGATTTTCACCCTGTTCAATTCGCACGCCATAAAACGGGCAAACGCCAGCTGCGACTCGGTTGGCGCGCTTTTCATTGACTCGCCGACTGCCCAACCGCCAACCCAACTGGTATGGCCCGTTTTCTGCTGCCAGCGTACAGCGGTGTTGATACGCGCGCGAATAGCGGCTTTTTCCGCCGCCGTGCCGGATGTCCACGGGTATTTGCCGTTCGCTTTTAGCGGTCCCCAGGGAAAGATGTGCCATTCGGCGAGCAGGAAATTCTGACTATGCGGTGGCAGCTTCAGCGAGGGCAGATCTTCAGGAGCGGCGCGCATTCGCGGCGCGATAAAAATCATGCGCTGCGGATCGATATCATGCAGCGTTCTGACAACGTTTTCATAGGCGCGATTCAGCGCAGGAAGGTCATGGTTAAGTTTATCGGCCGGTTCATAGATTACATCAAAACCGAGCGTCGGGTGGTCAGTGCCAAAAAAGGTGCCGACGGTTTTCCACCACACCACCAGTTGCGCTTCGTTTTTTGCGTCGGGATCGGCTTTAAAGCTATCGGCCTGGTAAGCAATAATCGGAATGACGCCATACGCTTCACAGGCTTCCACCAGTTTTCGCAGATGGATCAGGCGTGCTTCGGTCATATTATCAGCAACGCGAATACGCACATGGCGAATGCCCGCCTCGTAGAAATCACGCACCACCAGCGGGTCAAACTCACGAATTCCCCGGTCGGTACGCGCCCAGTCGACATCCATCCCCACACCCAACTGCTGCGCGTAATGCGCCGCTGTCAGCGGAGTATCAGCGGCAAACGCAGAGGTTCCCGCCAGCAGCATAGCAACAGCAATCAGTGGCTTTAACACAGTTAACCTTGTGAAAATTGGGGGCGAATACATGTATTTAGCATGCTTTACGCCACAACGTGTAGCGGCAAAACGTAATAAATTCTCACCACGTCTGCACACTTGCACCGACGGCGTATTCCTGTTTTCTTTAACCATCCGCTTTCGATGATGAAGAACCGATGAAAAACGCCGACCTCCAGAAGCTCATCCAGCACGACCCGCTAGTGCAACGCCTGATTGATTTGCAAGAAACGCGCTGGTTTAACCCTAATACTACCTCGGTTGCCGAGGCTTTGCCGCATGTTGGTCTGACACCGCAAGATGTGAGCGATGCGCACGCCCGCCTGACACGCTTTGCGCCTTTTATTGCGAAAGCGTTTCCGGAAACCGCTGCCAGCGGCGGCATCATTGAATCCGACGTAGTGCCGATCCCGGCAATGCAGCGCCGTCTGGGACAAAGCATCACCGGTGAGCTGTGGCTGAAAAAAGACAGCCACTTGCCGGTTTCTGGCTCAATCAAAGCGCGCGGCGGCATTTATGAGGTGCTGACCCACGCAGAAAAACTGGCTTTCGCCGCCGGGTTGCTGACGCCGCAAGACGATTACAGCCGCCTGCTCTCGCCGGAATTCACCCGCTTTTTTAGCCAGTACAGTATCGCCGTCGGTTCGACCGGTAACCTCGGGCTGTCGATTGGCATTATCAGTGCGCGCCTCGGTTTTCGCGTAACAGTACATATGTCTGCCGATGCCCGCGTCTGGAAAAAAGCGCTGCTGCGCAGCCACGAGGTGAACGTGGTGGAGTATGCCGAAGATTACGGTGTCGCCGTTGAGCAAGGCCGCCGCGCGGCGCAGGCAGACGCGAACTGCTTTTTTATTGATGATGAAAATTCCCGCACGCTGTTCCTCGGGTATGCGGTCGCCGGGCAACGGCTAAAAGATCAGTTCGCCCGTATCGGTAAAGTGGTCGATAAAGACCATCCGCTGTTTGTCTATCTCCCCTGCGGCGTTGGCGGCGGCCCTGGCGGTGTGGCGTTCGGCCTGAAGCTGGCGTTTGGCGATGATGTCCACTGCATTTTTGCCGAACCGACGCATTCGCCGTGCATGCTGCTTGGCGTGTACACCGGCCTGCATGATGGCATTGCGGTGCAGGATTTAGGCATTGATAACCAGACCGCCGCCGATGGGCTGGCCGTCGGGCGCGCGTCGGGTTTTGTTGGCCGCGCGATGGAACGCCTGCTGGACGGTTTTTACACCGTCGATGACCAAACACTTTATAACCTGCTGGGATTACTGGCGCAGGAAGAGAACATTTTACTGGAACCGTCGGCGCTGGCGGGCATGCCGGGTCCGAAACAGATCAGTGAAGAGAGTTCTTACCATCAGCTTCACGGCTTTAGCCAGGCGCAACTGGCGCAGGCCACCCATCTGGTGTGGGCGACGGGCGGCGGTATGGTTCCGGCAGAAGAGATGGCGCAATACCTGGCGAACGCGCGCTGATTCAGCGGTGGTTGCGCATAAAAGACATTAACTCCATCGGTGAACGCCGCTGTTTAAGCAGGTCACGCATGACGCACATATGCGGCGCGGTATGGCTGAAAAAGTGAAAGTAGCCGTGGCATAACGCGCTTTTTCCCTGCACAAAGCGGTGCTTCGGGCAGTCGCCCTGACAAAAGCGCAGCATATCGCAGCGGCGGCAGGCAGCGTGCAGGGTACTCTTTTTGTTTTGCCCAAAAGCGCTAACCTCGTGACTGAGATTAATCTCTTTGATCGGAATATGGTGCAGGTTGCCAAGCCGGTAGGCCGGGTAAACGTAGTGATCGCATTGATATATATCGCCGTTCGCTTCCAGCGCGAAGGCGTGACCGCAGGTTTCACCAAAGGTACACATTTGCGACGGGTAACCGCTCCATACGCCCAGCGTTGAATCAAAGAGCTGAACATAAACCCGGCCAATATCCTCGCGCACCCAGCAATCAAAAACCGTGGTCAGGAAACGCCCCCACGCCTCGCCGCTCACCGATTCCGCCGTTAAATTCCCCTGCTCATCCTGTTCCACCAGTGGGATAAACTGCAAAAAAGGCGTACCGAGCGTGCGCAGGTACTGGTACAAGCGCTGCGGCTGCTGGCTATTGAGGTTGTTGACGACACAGAGCACGTTGTATTCCACACCGTGTTTCGCCAGCCGTTGAATGGCGTCGATCACGTTATGGTGTGACGGCTTGCCGCTACGGTTAACGCGGTAAGCGTTATGCATCTGCGCCGGGCCATCAATAGAGATACCGACTAACCAGCCGTGCTCGCGAAAGAAGCGACACCAGGCATCGTTCAGCAAAATACCGTTAGTTTGAAAGGCATTTTCGATTCGTTTGCCGTTGGCGAACTGCGTCTGAAGCGTGGCGACCCGACGAAAGAAATCCAGCCCGCTGAGTGTGGGTTCACCACCTTGCCAGGCAAACGGCACGACATTGCCCGGTTGGGCGTCGATCTGCTGGCGAATAAACGCCTGCAGGGTGGCATCATCCATGACCTTTTGTTGCGGCTTTTCAATGTAAAAGCAGTAGCGGCAGTTAAGATTGCAGCGAGAACTGGCGGGCTTGGCCATAACGTGGCAGCCGGGCATGCGGTGTTCCTCAGAAAATCAGGAGTAATTGACGGATATGCGTTACAGCAAACAGTAATGCGAGGGAGAGCACCGCGAGGGAGATCAATAATTTGTCACGTACCGCGCCGGATAAGACGAAATCACTTTTATTCACATCCATTAAGATACGTTTATGTGTGTAACGCCAGAGCAGAAGCGCCACGCACAGCAGCACTCCCAGCGAGATCCAAAACGGCAGCCCTGAATGCTGCCAGTTATGCCTGACCGCCAGCGCCATCAGCGCGCCGTAGCCGAACAACGTGCGCAGCCACGCCAGCGACGTGCGTTCCGGCTGCAAGCCGGGATCTTTTTCGCGGCGTGCTTTACGGTTATCCGCCATAGAAAACCAGCCCCATCACCACCAGTGCAACCGCCAGCAAAATAACGCTTATTACCAGTAACGCACGAGTGTAAGGCAAATCCTCTTTCAGGCGCATCGCTTTTTCATTGCCCAGCCAGCGCAGATAGCCATACAACGCCAGACCGCCTGCGAAGAGACACAGCAGCAGCGCCAGCACTTCGCGAATCAGCGGCGTGGCAAATTCCGGTGCTAACTGATCCAGACCCACACCGGCCGCCAGAAAACCAAGCGCCGTGCGGATCCACGCAAGAAAAGTACGTTCGTTCGCCAGTGAGAAGCGGTAGTCCGGCGCCTGGCCAACGCGAGAAATTTTCATCAGTGCTCCTTGTTGGTGTACTGGTCAACAAAGTAGCGGATACGGTGAATTTTTTCGATACGTTTCAGAGTAAGGACCGGCATCCTGACGATGCCGGTCGCGGGGATTAATGCAACTCAGGCCAGAACGCTTTATTGGCTTCGACTAAATCATCCAGAATGGCTTTGGCGACAGAAGCGCTCGGAACCGTTTTGGACAAGGTTATCGCCTGCCACAACTTCTGATACGAGCGCTGCTCCCAGGCATCGACCACCAGTTTTTCCACGGCGACCTGCTGGCTCATCAGCCCCTTCTGGAAATGCGGGATATCGCCCACCGTGAGCGGTTGCGGGCCGTTTTTACCCACCAGGCAAGGGATCTCCACCATCGCGTCAGCATCAAAGTTATGGATCGCGCCGTTGTTCGGCACAATCAGCAGCATCCGTTCCTGGGTGTTAAAGGCGATGGCGGTTGCCAGATCGACGATATACGACGCATGTTCGTCGATTTCCAGCTCACCTGCCGATGATTTCCCCGCTTCAATAATGGCGCGACAGGAACCAAACACCTGTTTTTCACGGTGATCCATCACTTCATTGGCGCGGGTACGCTCAGGATTGGAGTGCGCCACCACATAATCCGGGAACAAGTAATACTTCAGATAGGTGTTCGGCATCGTATCCGGGTCAAGCGCCTGCACATCTTTCGCTTTGGCGAAGGTATCGTTCCAGCTTGCTTCGGTGTGCTCATCTTTCGCCGGAGGAACATAGCCATTTTTCGCCACATATTCGCGTAATTTCGGCATTAAATCGTTGCCGTCCAAATCTTCAATCGATGTCCACCAGCCAAAGTGGTTCAGCCCGTAATAGCGCACCCGCATCTGTTTGCGATCTTGCAGGCCCACAATCTGTGCCATACGCCCTTCAATGCCGATGGGCATATCGCAGATATTAAGGATTTTTGCCTGCGGACGCAGGCGGCGTGTCGCTTCCGCGACGATCGCGGCCGGGTTGGAGTAGTTCAGCATCCAGGCATTCGGGGAATATTTTTCCATATAGTCCACCAGCTCCAGCACGCCGCCAATCGAGCGCATGCCGTAAGCAATGCCGCCAGGCCCACAGGTTTCCTGGCCGACAACACCGTGGCGCAACGGGATTTTTTCATCCTGTTCGCGCATCGGATATTTGCCGACGCGGATGTGCGCCATCACAAAGTCGACATCGGTAAAGGCCGTTTTCGGATCGGTGGTGTAGCTAAATTCGATATCAGGTGCCTGCTCACGCAGGATGATTCTGCAGGCTTCGGCGATGGTTTCCTGGCGCGCGCCGTCATTGTCATAGAACTTCAGCGCCCGCAGCGGAAAACGTTCGCGATTAGCCAGCAGCATTAAAACGATACCCGGCGTAAAAGTGCTGCCGCCACCGGCAATAACAACGGAGAATTTTTTCATGATACAGCCTCTGTCATGGTAGATGGTTCGGGGGTTAAAGGGGTTTTCATTAACGATTCGATTTGGTCGCGTACTTGCGGGACATGCAGCCCGACAATCACCTGGATGGCGTTGCCGCGCCGGACCACGCCGTGCGCGCCAAGCGCTTTAAAGACGTCATCACTTTGTGTTTTCGCCATATCGATCAGCGCGATACGCAGCCTTGTGGCACAGTTATTCACGCTTTCAATATTTGCGCTGCCACCCAGCGCCTGCAGGAAACCGGCGGCCTGACCGAGCTGGGTATTCGCTGCCGCTGCCGTGGTTTGCCCGCGCGCGGCTTTGTAATCGGCTTTGCTGTAGAGTTTGATTTCGCTCTCTTCCCGGCCCGGGGTTTTCAGGTTAAAGCGCACGATCAATGTGCGGAAAACCACGAAGTAGAGCGCGGTAAAGCACAGACCAATGGCGATTTGGGTGAACACCATCGCCGCATGGTTATGGAACATCGGGATCCAGTTTTGCGGCAGGAACTGGTCGAGCAGCCCGCCGCCCATGTTGCCGACTACGCCGAAGCTGTACATCACCGTCGCCATGGACGCGGCGAGTACCGCGTGAATAGCGAACAGCAGCGGCGAGATAAACAGGAAGGTAAATTCCAGCGGTTCGGTGATCCCTACCAGTACAGCAGTGAGCGTGGCGGGGATCAGCAGACCGGCAACTTTGACGCGGTTTTCCGGCGCGGCGGTATACCACAATGCCAACGCGATACCGACAGAACCGAAGACTTTCGAGTTACCGTGCAGCGCAAATCCGCCTTCCGGGAACAGAGCTTTCAGCGGCTCGGTGCTCTGGCTGAATTCTTGTAAGTGCTGCGCCCAGTAAACCTGGATGCCACCTTCCACTGCCGCCGGGCCGAAGATAAACGGACCATAGACAAAATGGTGCAACCCGGTCGGGATCAGAATGCGTTCGAGGAAGGTATACACCCACACGCCCAGCGCACCGGCAGAGCGTAAAAAAGCCTGTAAGGATTCAATGCCCAACTGCACTTTCGGCCAGCCGAGCAGGGTTAACCACGCGCAGGGGATCATCACCAGAAAGGCGATAATCACCACAAACGACGTGCCCTGGAAAATCCCCAGAAAGACCGGTAATGGCTTTTCAAAAAAACGGTTATGGATGGCGGTCACAATACCGGAAATCACGATCGCGCCAATAATGCTGGTATCGAGCGTTTTAATCCCGGCAATCAGCGTCAGACCGCTGCCAGCAGTCGGCTCTGCGGAGAAATCCACGCCAAAGAAGTGACCCCAGGTCATTCCCATCGCGTTAATAAAGTAGTTCCAGGTTAAAAAGCTGATCAGCACAGCCAGGCAGGCACGCCCCTGCGCTTGTTTTGCCAGGCCAATCGGTAAACCAACGGCAAACAGCAGCGGCATATTACGAAACACGGTCCAGCCGCCCTCTTCGATAATGTGCACAATCTGCGCGAAAAGATTATCGGGTGCGGTTAATGCTTCACCGACGAAAAGCGGGTTGCGCAGCATAATGGCGATACCCACCACCATGCCCGCGAAGGGAAAAAGCAGCACCGGGGTAAACATTGCGCCGCCGAAACGTTGTATTTGACTGAGCATTTTTAAATCCTCATGAAACAACCTGTAGGGGGGAGAGGCCTTGTTTTGTTTTAGTGGCCTGAAATGAGCATAAGAATTCACCTTCTTGCCGGCAGGACACGCCGCAGCGTTCCGTGATCCCTTTCATGGTTTTATTTCGCCTCTTCAGGTCTACTTTTTGAGTTAAAAATAGACATGCAGGGTGCGTATATTCCTGACATGGGGGGTAAAGAGGTATACAGGTGATCTACAAATCGATAGCCGAGCGGCTGCGTCTGCGGCTCAATTCATCGGATTACAATGTCGGTAGTCCCTTACCGGGTGAAAAAACGCTGGCGCAGGAGTTTGGCGTAGCGCGAATGACCATTCGCAAAGCGGTTGATCTGCTGGTGGTGTGGGGGCTGGTGGTGCGCCGTCACGGCAGCGGAACCTTTGTGGCGCGCAAAGATGTACATCATGAAACTACCAACCTGACGGGGCTGGTAGAAGTGCTGCGCCAGCAAGGGAAAGAGGTACACAGCAAAGTGCTGCTGTTTGAAGTGATGCCTGCGCCACCGGCGATCGCCAGCCAGTTGCGCATCCAAATCAATGAGCGCATCTACTTCTCGCGCCGCGTGCGTTATGTCGAAGGCAAACCGCTGATGCTGGAAGATAGCTATATGCCGGTGAAACTGTTCCGTACGCTCTCGCTGGCGCACCTTGAAGGGTCAAAGTTCGATTACATCGAAAAGGAGTGCGGAATAACGATCAGCGGCAACTACGAAAGCCTGACGCCGGTGCTGGCAGATAAGCAACTGGCGCAAATATTGAACATCCAGGAACAAACGCCGCTGCTGCGCATCACCTCCCTTTCCTACAGCGACAGCGGCGAGTTCCTTAACTACTCGGTGATGTTCCGTAACACCCGCGATTACCAGGTGGATTACCATTTGCGGCGTATCCACCCGGAAACGCCATTAGCCCATTCCCCAGAAGATCACCGCCAGTAATTGCGGCGTGATAATGCGCAAAAACATCACCAACGGATAGACCGTGGCATAGGCGAGCGCCGCCGCGCCGCTGGTGGGGTGCAACGCGTTAGCAAAGGCCAGCGCGGGCGGATCGGTCATCGACCCGGCTAACATGCCGCATAAGGTCAGATAGTTCATCTTCGCCACCATCCGCGCCAGCAAGCCGACGGTTATCAGCGGAACGGCAGTAATGAAAATGCCGTAACACATCCATTTCACCCCATCGCCGTGGGTCAGCGTGGCGATAAAATCCCCGCCCGATTTCAGCCCGACCACCGCCAAAAACAGTACAATGCCCAGTTCCCGCAGCGCCAGGTTGGCGCTGGGCGGCATAAACCAGTACAGCTTGCCGATACTGCCGATACGCCCAAGGATCAGCGCCATAATCAGCGGCCCACCGGCCAGGCCCAGTTTTAGCGCCGCAGGGAAACCGGGGATAAACACCGGCACCGATCCCAATAACACACCGAGGCCAATACCGATAAACACCGGCAGCATCTGCACTTGTTGCAGTTTATGCTGCGCATTACCGACTTGATTCGCGACGGCGTCAATCGCCGATGGCCGTCCTACCAGGTTGAGAATATCGCCGAACTGCAGGCTGGCGTCGCTGCTCGCCACCAGTTCAACCCCGGCGCGGTTAAGCCGTGAAATCACCACGTCATAGCGCTCTTTAAAGTGCAGGTCGCGAATCTTTTTCCCCAGCACTTTTTCGTTGGTCACCACCACGCGCTCCACTCGCAAATCCGTACCGCGCGTGGATAACGAGACATCAACTTCCTGACCGATAACCAGTTGAGCGTTATGCAGATCTTTAGGTAATCCCACCAGATGCAGCAAATCGCCGGCTTCAATCAGCGTACCGGGCGCAGGCACCATCAACAACTCACCGCGTTTTAAGCGCGAGCAGATGATTTTATCGCTGTTGAGGATCGGCACGTCCTGAATCGCCATGTTGTTGAGATTCGGGTTTTCGACGCGAATATTGATGGTGCGAATCAGCGATGTGCCGTTACTGAGCGTGGCGTCGTGCTTACGCGCTTCCTCATCCACATTGACGCGAAACAGCACGCGCAGTAACCACATGCTGAACAAAATCCCGCAGATTCCGAACGGATAGGCCATCGCGTAGCTCATGCCCATCTGATCCAGCACCGGGCCTGCAATGCCCAAATCACGCAGGATTTGTTGACCCGCGCCAAGTGCTGGCGTGTTGGTTACCGCGCCGGAGAAAATCCCCAGCACCACCGGCAACGGAATGGCGAACAGCTTATACAAAATGGCGGTGACAAGGCCGCCGAGAAGTACGATCAGAATAGCGAACAGATTCAGCCGCAGGCCGGAGACGCGTAACGAGGCGAAGAACCCCGGGCCGACCTGAATGCCGATGGTATAAACAAACAGGATCAGGCCGAACTCCTGCACAAATAACAACATTGGGCTACTCAACGGAATGCCCAGTTGATCAACAAAGTGGCCGACGATTATCCCACCGAACAGCACACCACCAATGCCAAACCCGACGCCTCGAATCTTCAGGTTACCTATCCATAACCCGACAACAGCAACGAGTGCCAGAACGCTTACGGTTAACGCGATATCACTCATGATCTTTTCCCTGTACATGATGACTACAGGAATATTGGCAGAAGCTGTAATAACTGTATGGGTGATGCTGCACAAAGTGCAGGGATTTTCTCTGCTTCGTGATGTGGCGAAAAGTGCACCAGCAAATAACGGTTGCCCCGAATCAAAGCAGTGCTGTTCGCCTGTCTGACCGCTTCAGGATTGATTCAAACCCTATGCCTGCTAAGTATCGGCGCAATCCCAGCCGCAATAATAGGTTATGGCATAGTTAATGCAAAAGACCACTTTTGTTAACAACAGGGTGGCAGAATGACAAATACAACATTGACCAACGTGGTGGTAGCAAGCCCGAAAAAGTGGATGCAACTGGCGCTGGGTCTGGTATGCATGGTTTCCATTTCCAGCCCGCAGTATGTCTGGGCACTGCTGACTCGGCCGTTTATGGAAAAACTGCACGTGCCCCTGGCGGAAATACAGCTCACCTTTTCGCTACTGATTATTCTGCAAACCTTCTTCTCCCCCTTTCAGGGGCGATTAATTGATAAGTTTGGCCCACGGCGGCTAATTGCCATCGGCACGGTGTTGAGCGGTGTTAGCTGGATGCTGACCGCCACCATCAGCAGCCTGACGGAACTCTATCTCTATTACGGCGTACTGGGCGGCCTTGGCACCGGCATTGTTTATATCGGCGTGGTTGGCCTGATGGTGTGATGGTTCCCGGAAAAACGCGGATTTGCCACAGGGATGGTGGCGGCGGGCTACGGTATGGGCGCGATCCTGACGACTTTCCCGGTGACGCAATCACTGGCCGCCAAAGGGCTGGAGAATACGCTGTGGCAATTTGGCCTGCTGATGGCGGTCATCGGGTTTATCGCCAGCCAGGGGCTACGGGCGCCGCACAGCATCCGAACAGAAGAAATTACCAGCAACCTGAATATGAGCGATAAAAGCTTCGCGCCGAAAGAGATGCTGCGCAAACCGCTGTTCTGGTTGATGTTTGCGATGATGACCATGATGTCTACCTCAGGACTGATGGTGACGTCGCAGATGGCCATTTTCGCTGAGGATTTCGGCATCACCGCCGTAACGGTAATGGGCATGGCAGCGCTGCCGCTGGCAATGACTATTGACCGTTTTATGAATGGGCTGACGCGCCCGGTGTGCGGTTATATTTCTGACCGGATTGGCCGGGAAAACATGATGTTTATCGCCTTTGGTCTGGAAGGCTGCGCAATGGCGCTGTGGTTGTTGTGCAAAGACGATCCGCTGCTGTTTGTGCTGCTTTCCGGGGTGGTATTTTTCGGCTGGGGCGAGATTTTCTCCCTGTTTCCCGCCACGCTCACCGACACCTTCGGCACGCAGCATGCCACCTCGAATTACGGCTGGCTCTATATTTCTCAAGGGATTGGTTCGATTTTCGGCGGCCCGCTGGCGGCGCTGCTGTACCAGAAAACCGGTAGCTGGGATCTGGTGTTTGGCTGCGCCATTACGCTGGATATTCTCTGTGCTTTGCTGGCATTTTTTGTGCTGAAACCCTGGCGTCACCGCTTCTTGCAGAGTGTGCGGGCATAAACAAAAAAGGCTCCGCATGCGGAGCCTTTTCGTTATTAACCGTTAGCTGTTTAACGCCGGGCGATTGCTGATGGCAATACGCTGTGGCGCGGCACTTTCCGGCACATTACGCAGCAGATCGATATGCAGCAGGCCGTTGGTGAAGGTCGCGCCGGAGACTTCCATATAGTCGGCCAGCGTAAAGCTCAGGCTAAACGGCTGGATCACCAGCCCCTGATGCAGCCACTTCGGCTCGTTAGCCGGTTTTTCCGGCGTACCTTTAACGGTTAAGCGCCCGTTTTCCAACTGGATATCCAGCTCTTCCTGGCGGAAACCAGCCAGCGCGAGGGTAATGCGGTAGTGATTGTCGTCGCCCTTCTCAATGTTGTAGGGCGGAAACGCCTGTTGCTCACTGGTGCTTTGCAGGGCGTTGGCCAGTTTGTCAAAGCCGATCCATTGACGCAGCAGCGGGGATAAATCGTAGTTACGCATTGTGTTTCTCCTTCTAAGAAGCGAGTGAATACCTGCGAGCGCGTAAGCTCACATATGCTCCCTGTCGGCGAGCATGTCTGGAATGGGCCGCCAGTCGCGACCCTGGATAATCAGTTAATTTCGATACGACGCGGTTTTTTCTCTTCCGGGATCACGCGTTCTAAATCGACATACAGCAGGCCGTTGACCAGATTGGCTCCTTTAACGTGGATATTTTCCGCCAACTGGAATTTGCGCTCGAAGTTGCGTTCGGCGATGCCCTGATAGAGGTAAGTGCGCTCTTTTTGTTCGTCGGTATGGGAACCTTTCACCACCAGCAGGTTGTCCTGGGCGGTGATTTCCAGCTCGCTTTCAGCGAAACCGGCCACAGCAATAGCGATGCGATAGTGGTTTTCATCCACTAACTCGACGTTGTACGGAGGGTAACCGCCATTGCTCTGGTTCTGGTTGTTTTCCAGCAGGTTAAACAGACGGTCAAAACCAATGGCTGAACGATAAAGCGGGGAAAGATCGAAGTTACGCATAGTTAAAGCTCCTGAAATCAGCGAGATTTTTATGCCTTCCACAATGGACAGGCAACTAACGTAGCCGAACACCCTTCCGGCATGTTCCCGGGCTACATTCCTAAAATGTGGCTAAAGGAGAGGTTTTCAAGCCCACAATTCGGACTTTTTTTTGCACTTTCTGGCACAACGCATAGACTGGGGTTGCAGCACAAATGGTTAAAGTGCGAATGCCGCTACAGAGCGGAGCTCGAATGCTGTCGCTTTCTCGTTCGGGAGGCTATAACCCCCCGGATAGCATTCAAACGATAAACAACGATGACATATCGAAAATGAAAACGATTCTGATAGTTTCTGCATTGCTCAGCGGGATGGTGTTGTCGGGATGTTCAAGCGTGATGTCGCATACTGGCGGCAAAGAGGGGACGTACCCCGGCACACGCGCCAGTTCGGCGATGCTGGCTGATGATGACACCGGCATAGGCACGAAATCACTGGTGGTGCTGGATATGCCCTTTACCGCCATCCTGGATACGCTATTGCTGCCGTGGGATCTTTTCCGCCGCGATAGTTCTCTCAAATCGCGGGTGGAACAAAGCGAGAAAGCCTCGCTTGCAACCGATTCGGTGATCCCCCCCGCGCCTATGCCGGCGCATTAAATTACCAACCGGTTTCCGTCATCCATAGCTGGCGGAAACCATCTACCTCTTCCATCCAGGCAATCTGCTTACCGTCCGGTGAAAACACCACCGCATCCGCCGACGGCGGGTTTGCATGATCGGCGCTCAAAAAGGTGATATCGCCATGCTGTGCGTCGCACATCGCGATACGGTTTTCCAGCACAAACCCCAGCGCCTCGCCGGAAGGATGCCAGTTAAAAGCTGACTGAATTCCGTGGGTTGTATGCGTTAACTGGCGCGGTTCGCCGCCGTCCGGGCTTATCAGCCACAATTGCACAATACCATCGTCGTCGCGCATCAGAAACGCGATTGCCGTGGCTTGCGGATTGCTGCGCACCCAGTGACGCGGCACATTCACTAATCCTGGGTAGCGGCGGTGATGGGTAAACGTCAGGCGTTTTTGCATCACACCTTTTGGCGGCGCGGGCAGGGTTTGTTCGCTGCCCGCTAATGGCGCATCGCCCGGCGTTTTCCAGCCCTGTTCATTGCCGGGAAGCGCAATAATAAACAGCTCCGGCACTTTTTCACCGCTGTGCGACAAGGTATCGCCGATAAACGCCAGCCGCTGGTTGCCCACCCAACCCTCTTCATAGGCGCGGTTGATCTCATCGCTGCCCGGTCGCGGCGTGGGCGTCGTGCGGCTGACCAAAACACTCCAGTGGCTTCCTCCATATTCGCGTGGATGCGTACAAGGCGGCGTTACCGGGCCAAACGGCACCGCAACGCCGACATTGCGTAAATCCAGAGCCGGATCGCGCTCGTGCAATACATGGTCGTTATACGTGAAACTCACAAACTCACCATTCGGGCTGAACACATGCACATGTGTGCCGCCGCGTAATGCACCGGGCGTGTAAGGCGCGGTAATGTCCAGCGCATCAAGATTACGGGCGATACCATTTGCCAACACCACGCCGCGCCGATGGTGAAAATCATACTGCCAGCTGGCGTCCGGGTTTTCCGGACCGTGGATAAAGACATACTCTTGCGCCCGAGGGTTCACCGTCACCACCCCGACATGCGCACCGTGTGTTGCGGTATACAGCACCTCAACGTCACCGTTGCGCACATTGACCCGTTCAATGGTTTTACCAGTAAACGATGCGCCAGAGGGCCGAACATCAAATACCAGCCACTGGCTGTCTGCCGTCCAGGTGTTGATATTGGTAAGTTGATGATTGCGCGGAGCAAAGGTGAGCTGTTTCATGAAAAGACCCTGAAGCCATAATGTCGCTTCAGGGTATAGCAATGGGCGGGATTCGCCTACTCTGCACTTCACGGTCTCTTCACAGACACGGTTTAGCCTTCCTCGCTCGACACAGGAGGAAATGATGCAGCATTTTGACGTGGCAATAATCGGGCTGGGGCCAGCAGGCGCGGCACTGGCGCGGCAGTTAGCCGGGAACCTGAGCGTTATCGCGCTGGATAAAAAGCAGCAGCAGGGCAATCGCGGCTTTAAAAAACCGTGCGGTGGGCTGCTGGCACCCGATGCGCAGCGGGCGTTTATCCGCGCAGGTATTACGCTTCCGGTGCAGGTGATGGCCGATCCGCAGATTTTTAGCGTGCGTACGGTCGATGTGCAAAGTGGCCTTACGCGAAACTACCAGCGCAGTTACCTGAATATCGATCGCCATGCGTTTGATTTGTGGATGAAATCGTTGATTCCACCTTCAGTCAACGTTTACCACGATGCGCTCTGCCGAAAAATCTGGCGTGAAAACGATCTCTGGCATCTGACGTTTTGCGCCGAAGGCGTGGAATCCACCGTGTCGTGCCGCTATCTGGTAGGCGCAGATGGCGCAAACTCAATGGTGAGGCGGGAGCTCTACCCAGCGCATGACATTCGTAAATATGTCGCGCTGCAACAGTGGTTTAAAGACCGACATCCACAGCCGTTCTACTCCTGTGTTTTTGATAACGCGACCACCGATTGTTATGCATGGAGCATCAGCAAAGAGGGCTACTTTATTTTTGGCGGCGCGTTTGCGTTGAAAAACAGCCGTGAAAATTTTGAGGCGCTGAAAACGCGGCTGGAAGCGTTCGATTTTCGCTTTGGCGAGGTGGTAAAAAGCGAGAAATGTACGGTGTTATGCCCGTCGCGCTGGGGCGATTTTGTCTGTGGAGAAGATAATGCGTTTTTGATTGGTGAAGCGGCCGGTTTTATCAGCGCCAGCTCGCTCGGGGGCATCAGTTACGCGCTGGATAGCGCCGAAATCCTCAGCGGCGTGCTTTGTAGTACACCGGACAATGCGAATACCGTCTATCGCCGAAAAACGCGAGGATTACGCGTAAAACTGCTGGGAAAAATCATCAAAAACCGCGTTCTGACCACACCGTGGTTACGCAAATGGATCATGAAAAGCGGCGTTGCGCATATCCCGCTGACAGCAGAAAAACCGACAACAGCGGCAAGGGCGTAGCGCCCTTGCGCATGTTACGGCTTAGTTCAGCGCAAATTTCTCAATCGCGTAGGCAACGCCGTCTTCCAGGTTCGATTTGGTGACGAAATTCGCCGCCTCTTTCACCGCCGGGATGGCGTTATCCATTGCCACGCCCACGCCTGCATATTCAATCATCGCGATGTCATTTTCCTGATCGCCAATCGCCATGATCTCCTCTTGTTTGATATTCAGCGCATCGGCCAGCGATTTGACGCCGGTGCCTTTGTTGACACGTTTATCGAGGATTTCGAGAAAGTACGGCGCACTTTTCAGCACGGTATATTTCTCTTTCACTTCCTGCGGAATACGGGCAATGGCCTGATCGAGAATGGTTGGTTCATCAATCATCATCACTTTCAGCAACTGGATTGCCGGATCCATTTTTTCCGCTTCACAGAACACCAGCGGAATGGTGGCGACATACGATTCATGCACGGTGTAGTAGCTGATGTCACGGTTAGCGGTGTAGAGCGTATTGCGATCCAGCGCGTGAAAGTGGGCACCCACTTCGCGGGAGAGTTTTTCCAGATAGCGATAATCATCATAGCTCAGCGCAGTTTGCGCGACAGTGCTGCCATCGCTGGCATTCTGTACCAGTGCGCCGTTATAGGTAATGCAATAATCCCCTTCCCGTTCCATATGCAGCTCTTTCATGTAGCTGTGTACGCCCGCGTAAGGCCGGCCAGTGGTCAGCACCACGTTAATACCGCGTTCACGCGCAGCGGCGATCGCGTTTTTAACCGCGGGAGAGATGGTGTGGTCCGGCAGCAGCAGCGTGCCGTCCATATCGATTGCAATAAGTTTGATAGCCATGAGATCCCCAGATGAGATATTTCCAGGCTCATGCTAACGCGATTCCGCTCAAAAAACAGCACGGAGATGGCGGGAAAAGGGGGATAGAACCGGGGCGGGAAGTGCCTCTTTTAAATTTTCCCCTCTCCGGATGGAGAGGGGAAACAGCGGATCAGATATCGATATTCGCCGCTTTCAGGGCGTTTTCTTCGATAAAGGCGCGGCGCGGTTCAACCGCATCGCCCATCAGCGTGGTGAACAGCTGGTCTGCGGCAATCGCATCTTTGACGGTTACGCGCAGCATGCGGCGGCTGTCCGGATCCATGGTGGTTTCCCACAGCTGATCCGGGTTCATTTCGCCCAGACCTTTATAACGCTGGATAGCGAGACCACGACGGGACTCTTTCACCAGCCAGTCCAGCGCCTGCTCAAAGCTGGCAACCGGCTGACGGCGCTCGCCGCGTTCGATAAAGGCGTCGTCTTCGATCAGGCCACGCAGCTTTTCACCCAATGCGCAGAGACGACGGTATTCGCCACCGATAATAAACTCGTTATCCAGCGGATAATCCGTGTCGACGCCGTGAGTACGCACGCGAATAATCGGCTCGAAGTGGTTCAGCTCGCTATTAACACGCACATCGTACTTCCACTGGCTACCGTGTTGCTCTTTTTCGTTCAGCTCAGTGACCAGGGCATTAACCCAGCGAGTCACTTTCTGTTCGTCGGAAAGGTCGGCTTCGGCCAGCGTCGGCTGATACACCAGCTCTTTCAGCAGCGCGCGCGGGAAACGGCGCTCCATGCGACCAATCATTTTCTGCGCTGCATTGTACTCAGCGACCAGTTTTTCCAGCGGCTCACCGGCTAACGCAGGCGCACTGGCGTTGGTGTGCAGGGTGGCACCATCAAGGGCGATTGCGATCTGGTACTGATCCATCGCTTCATCATCTTTGATGTACTGCTCCTGCTTGCCTTTTTTCACTTTGTACAGCGGCGGCTGCGCAATGTAGACATGGCCGCGCTCAACGATTTCCGGCATCTGACGGTAGAAGAAGGTCAGCAGCAGGGTACGGATGTGCGAACCATCGACGTCCGCATCGGTCATGATGATGATGCTGTGATAACGCAGTTTATCCGGGTTGTACTCATCGCGGCCGATGCCGCAACCCAGCGCCGTGATAAGCGTCGCCACTTCCTGCGAAGAGAGCATCTTATCGAAACGCGCTTTCTCAACGTTCAGGATTTTGCCTTTCAACGGCAGAATCGCCTGGTTTTTACGGTTACGGCCCTGCTTCGCAGAACCGCCCGCGGAGTCCCCTTCCACCAGGTAGAGTTCGGACAGCGCCGGGTCGCGTTCCTGGCAATCCGCCAGTTTGCCTGGCAAGCCGGCAAGATCCAGCGCGCCTTTACGGCGGGTCATTTCACGCGCTTTACGCGCCGCTTCACGCGCACGCGCCGCATCGATAATTTTGCCGACCACGATTTTCGCGTCGGACGGGTTTTCCAGCAGATATTCACTGAGCAGTTCGTTCATCTGCTGTTCTACCGCCGATTTCACCTCAGAAGAGACCAGTTTATCTTTGGTCTGCGAGGAGAATTTCGGGTCCGGCACTTTTACAGAGACGACCGCAATCAGGCCCTCACGGGCATCATCGCCGGTAGCGCTGACTTTGGCTTTCTTGCTGTAGCCCTCTTTATCCATGTAGGCGTTCAGCGTACGGGTCATCGCCGCACGGAAACCTGCAAGGTGAGTACCGCCATCGCGTTGCGGAATGTTGTTAGTAAAGCAGTAGATGTTTTCCTGGAAACCATCGTTCCACTGCAGCGCAACTTCGACGCCGATACCGTCTTTTTCGGTGGAGAAGTAGAAGATATTTGGGTGGATCGGCGTTTTGTTCTTGTTGAGGTATTCAACAAAAGCCTTGATGCCGCCTTCATAGTGGAAGTGATCTTCTTTACCGTCGCGCTTGTCACGCAGGCGGATAGACACACCAGAGTTCAGGAATGACAGCTCACGCAGGCGCTTCGCCAGAATCTCATATTCGAATTCGGTAACGTTGGTGAAGGTTTCATAGCTCGGCCAGAAACGCACCATCGTCCCGGTTTTCTCGGTATCACCGGTAACCGCCAGCGGTGCCTGCGGAACGCCGTGCTCATAAATCTGGCGATGAATTTTGTTATCGCGCTGGATAACCAGTTCCAGTTTCTGCGACAAGGCGTTGACCACGGAAACACCCACGCCGTGCAGACCACCGGAAACTTTATAGGAGTTATCGTCGAACTTACCGCCTGCGTGCAGAACGGTCATGATCACTTCCGCAGCGGAAACGCCCTCTTCAGGGTGAATACCGGTCGGAATACCACGACCATCATCCTGTACGGAGACGGAGTTATCGCTATGAATAGTGACGATAATATCTTTACAGTACCCTGCGAGCGCTTCGTCGATAGCGTTATCTACCACCTCGAATACCATGTGGTGCAGACCGGTGCCGTCATCCGTATCGCCGATATACATGCCCGGGCGCTTACGTACCGCATCCAGCCCTTTCAGGACTTTGATACTGGAGGAGTCATAAGAATTCGACATCAACGTTTCTCGCTCATTTAATCTTGGGTTAATCCGTTATTTTACCCTTTTCCACGGTGAACATCTTCGAATTTTTGTCCGACATGTCCATCACGTGATCAGCGCTGATAGCGCTGACGAAAACCTGCGACTGCGTAGCTTTTAAGCGGCTGGCTAACAGCCCGCGCTTCGCGTCATCAAGTTCTGAGGCAAAATCATCTATCAGGTATAAACAGCGTCGTCCGCTCTCGCGCGTTAAAAACTCGCCCTGCGCCAGACGCAGCGCGCACATCAGGAGTTTTAGCTGCCCGCGCGACAGCGTGTCTTCTACCGGCGCGCCGTCCGCACGAATGCGGAAATCCGCCTTGTGCGGGCCGTGCGCGGTGTAGGTCAGCATGCGGTCGCGCTCAAAATTGCGCTCCAGCACGTCGCCGTAGTCCGTCTCTTTCTCCCAGCCACGCTGAAAAGAGAACGTCAGGGAAAACTCCGGCAAAAATTGTTGGCAGGTATCCGCCATATCTTCAGCGATAGCGGTGCTGTATTCCGCACGCCAGCGGCTGATTTGCTCGGCCAGCGGGATAAGTTCTTTGTCCCACGGACGAAGCTGCGCGTAGTGACTCACCTGGCGCAACGCGGCGTTACGCTGTTTCAGCAAACGCTTAAGATTGCTCCAGGCGGTGAAAAAACCGGTTTCGTTGTGAAAGCATCCCCAGTCGAGGAACGCTCTTCGGTATTTGGGGCCGCCGTTGAGTAAAGTAAACCCCTCCGGCGTGATTAGCTGCATCGGCATCAGCAGCGCCAGCTCCGCGACTTTATGCCCGTCGGTGCCGTCAATGCGCACTTTGCTATCGCCGAGCTTGTCTTTGGTCAGGCCAATCGCCGTTTCCCGCTCTTCGCCCTGTAAACGCCCGTGCAGAACAAAAGATTCCTGCTCATGGCGGATCACACGGCCGATTTGCAAACTGCGAAACGCCCGCCCATGACCGAGCGTATAGATCGCTTCCAGCACGCTGGTTTTGCCGCTGCCGTTCGCACCGACCAGGAAATTAAAACCGGGGGAGAGCGCGAGATCCGCATTCTCGATGTTACGGAAGTCTTTAATAAGAAGGCGGGTCAGTGACATAGTTCAGAGCATCAGTCCAGGGGCGTGAGTATCGCAGCCAGTTCGTCTACCGCCAGCGCACAGAAAGCGGAGCGTACACGAAGTACGTGAGCATTTCGAGCACTGCCGGAAGGCGAAATGGCAAGTAAACCAGCCCCTTTTAATCACTACAAACGCATGGGCATGACAACATAGGCTGCGCTTTGACTCGCCGCATCCTCAATCTGCACACTCGAAACCGAATCGGTCAGCAGAATGCGCACATTTTCGCATTTCAGCGCATTCAGTACGTCCAGCACGTAGCTGACGTTAAAGCCGATTTCCATTTCGCTCCCGCCGTAGGTGACGTCGAGAAACTCTTCCGCTTCTTCCTGCTCCGGGTTGTTGGCGGTGATTTTGATCTGATTCTCACTGACATACAGACGCACGCCGCGGAATTTCTCGTTAGAGAGGATCGCCGCGCGGGCAAATGCTTGTTTCAGCGAATCACAACCCGCTTCGAGGGTCTTGTCCGGGTTTTTCGGCAATACGCGACGATAATCCGGGAAACGGCCATCAACCAGCTTGGAGGTAAAAATGAAATCGCCAACGTGCGCACGGATATTATTGCTGCCAATCTGCACGCGCAGCGGCGTATCCCCGCCGTCGAGCATACGCATCAGCTCAATCACCCCTTTACGCGGCACGATCACCGAATGATTCGGCAGCGCCTGACCAATTGGCATCGAGCAGACTGCCAGACGGTGACCATCAGTCGCAACCGTGCGCAGCTCTTCGCCTTCGGTTTCAAACAGCATGCCGTTTAAGTAGTAACGCACATCCTGATGCGCCATCGAAAATTGTGTCGCTTCGATCAGGCGTTTCATGGTGGCCTGCGGAAGCGTGAACTCCACTTCGCTTTGCCAGTCATCCAGATTGGGGAAATCTGCAGCAGGCAGAGTGGAAAGAGAGAAACGGCTGCGCCCGGAACGGATCAGCATACGCTCGCCTTCCAGCTGCACAGCGATTTCAGCGCCTTCCGGCAGACCGCGACAGATGTCGAAGAATTTACGCGCCGGTACGGTGGTCGCTCCCTGTTCATGCGGCTGGACTAATGCAAGACGCGCCACCATCTCCATTTCGAGATCGGTGCCGGTCAGCGACAACGCGCCTTCAGTAACCTGAAGCAGCAGATTACCGAGAATAGGCAACGTCGGACGTCCGCCCAGCGGGCCGCTAACCTGTTGCAGCGGCTTTAATAAGTGTTCACGTTCAACGGTAAATTTCATAGCGTCACGAAGATAATGTTCTGATTAAATTGGAAAAATCTTCTTTGATATCATGGCTTTCTTCACGCAACTGCTCAATCTTACGGCAGGCGTGCAGCACGGTAGTATGGTCGCGACCACCAAATGCATCGCCGATTTCCGGCAGACTGTGGTTGGTCAGCTCCTTTGCCAGCGCCATCGCCATCTGACGCGGGCGGGCTACCGAACGGGATCGACGCTTCGACAGCAGATCCGCTACCTTGATCTTGTAATACTCCGCCACCGTCTTTTGAATATTGTCGATGGTGACCAGTTTTTCCTGCAACGCCAGCAAATCGCGCAGCGCCTCACGGACAAAATCGATAGTAATCGCGCGGCCAGTAAAGTTGGCGTTGGCGATAACGCGGTTCAACGCCCCTTCCAGTTCACGCACGTTAGAGCGCAGGCGCTTAGCAATAAAGAAGGCCACTTCACCCGGCAGACGAATATCGTTTTCATCGGCCTTTTTCATCAGGATCGCCACGCGAGTTTCCAGCTCCGGCGGCTCGATCGCCACCGTTAACCCCCAGCCGAAGCGGGATTTCAGACGATCTTCAACGCCGTTGATCTCTTTTGGATAACGATCCGACGTCAAAATGATCTGCTGATTGCCTTCAAGTAAGGCGTTAAAGGTGTGGAAAAACTCTTCCTGGGATCGTTCTTTATTGGCAAAGAATTGAATATCGTCGATCAGCAGGGCGTCAACGGAACGGTAGTAGCGTTTAAACTCTTCGATCGCATTGTTTTGCAGGGCTTTTACCATGTCCTGGACAAAACGCTCGGAGTGCATATACACCACTTTCGCGTTGGGCTTTCGCGCCACAATGCCGTTACCCACCGCATGCAACAAGTGCGTTTTACCGAGACCGGTTCCGCCATATAAAAACAACGGGTTATACGCACCACCGGGGTTATCCGCGACCTGACGAGCCGCCGCACGAGCAAGCTGGTTAGACTTACCTTCAACGAAGTTATCAAAGGTATGTTTCACGTTAACGTTTGAGCGGTAAGTCGGTTCCGCAGGTGCCGGAACATTATCCCAGCCAGGGCGAGCTGCAGGAGCCGCACGCTGCACCACCACTTGCGCCGCCTGCGCGGGCGCAGCGACAACAGCAGGTTCTTTCAGGGTCTGGCTAACCGGGCGGGTGCCCACTTCAAAACGCAGCTGCGGAACATCCGTGCCGCAGAAATCATTCAGCAGCCCGTTGATATTATTAAGGTATTTGTCCCTAACCCAGTCGAGGACAAAACGGTTTGGCGCATACAAAGCCAGCGTGTTATCGCTCAGTTCCGCCTGCAATGGGCGTATCCACATACTAAATTCTGTGGCTGGTAACTCATCCTGCAATCGGGCAAGACACTGCTGCCAAAGCGAAAGTGACACGGCGGACTCCACTCGAACGAAAATCGATAAATAGTAAAGACAGAAACATTAATGTTTTTTGACACACGTCGATAAGACCCAACCGGGTGACGTGCGAACCGCTATTTACGGTTTTTGCCCTGCTCACGATCCTGGATCGCGATCGGGACCGCGGATCATAGCGTAAACCGCGGCAGAGATCTTGTGTTTCTCACAGATTCTTCACTATTTATCCACAGGGCGATTCGGAATCGGGTAAGTGTAAACGATCCAACCAGACGTGCGAGACGATTTACGCCGCATATTGGAAAATTTAATGAGTAACGCCGATTTATTGCTTAAACGATCTAATGAAGATCCTGGAGGATCCTTGCGCTTTGCTGTTGGCTCCGTATAATTCTGCCCCCGGCGCGTATTGCTCTTGTTGGGCGTCGAATGCTGCTTATTTTTTGTGCGGATCTGTGCAAAAATAGGAGCGCAATAAGGAAAGAGAATTGACTCCGGAGTGTACAATTATTACAATCCGGCCTCTTTAATTACCCATGGCTTGCGCGCCAGTCGTTCGATATCCGTTCAGGCATACGCAAAAGTCAGTGAATTTATTCAAGTTTAGGTAGAAACCGCCATGAAACGCACTTTTCAACCGTCTGTACTGAAGCGCAACCGTTCTCACGGCTTCCGTGCTCGTATGGCTACTAAAAATGGTCGCCAGGTTCTGGCTCGTCGTCGCGCTAAAGGCCGCGCACGTCTGACCGTTTCCAAGTAATAAAGCTAACCCCTGAGTGGTTAAGCTCGCTTTTCCCAGGGAGTTACGTTTGTTAACTCCCACTCATTTCACTTTCGTCTTCCAGCAGCCACAACGGGCTGGCACGCCGCAAATCACCATCCTCGGCCGCCTGAATTCGCTGGGGCATCCCCGTATCGGTCTTACCGTCGCCAAAAAAAACGTCAAACGCGCCCATGAACGCAATCGGATTAAACGTCTGACGCGTGAAAGTTTCCGTTTACGCCAGCATGAACTGCCGGCAATGGATTTTGTGGTGGTGGCGAAGAAAGGGGTTGCCGACCTCGATAACCGTGCTCTCTCGGAAGCGTTGGAAAAATTATGGCGCCGCCATTGTCGCCTGGCTCAAGGGTCCTGATAGCCCTCATTCGGGTCTATCAACGCCTGATTAGTCCGCTACTCGGGCCGCACTGCCGTTTCACCCCAACCTGCTCTCACTATGGAATTGAGGCATTGCGCAGGTTTGGAGTGATAAAAGGCAGTTGGTTGACAGTGAAACGCGTATTAAAATGCCACCCTTTACACCCGGGTGGAGACGATCCCGTCCCGCCAGGACCTTCTAAAACCAGAGAACACTAACGATGGATTCGCAACGCAATCTTTTTATCATCGCTTTGTTGTTCGTGTCTTTCATGATCTGGCAAACGTGGGAGAAGGATAAAAATCCTCCTCCGGCGCAGCAGCAGACCACGCAGACTACGACCACCGCAGCGGGTAACGCAGCCGACCAGGGCGTTCCGGCCAGTGGCCAGGGGAAACTGATTACGGTTAAAACCGATGTGCTCGAGCTGACCATCAACACCCGTGGTGGTGATGTTGAGCAGGCACTGCTTCCGGCTTACCCGAAAGAGCTGGGTTCCAGCGAGCCGTTCCAGCTGTTGGAAACCACCCCGCAGTTTATCTATCAGGCGCAGAGTGGCCTGACAGGTCGTGATGGCCCGGATAACCCGGCGAACGGCCCACGTCCGCTGTATAACGTGGAAAAAGATGCGTTTGTGCTGGCTGATGGCCAGAACGAGCTGGCTATCCCGCTGACCTATACCGATGCGGCTGGCAACACCTTCACTAAAGTCTTCACCCTGAAACGCGGTGAATACACGGTGAACGTCGGCTATAACGTGCAGAACGCCAGCGACAAACCGCTGGAAGTGGCAGCCTTCGGTCAGTTGAAGCAATCCATCAATTTACCGACTCACCGTGATACCGGCAGCAGCAACTTTGCTTTGCATACTTTCCGTGGCGCGGCGTACTCCACGCCAGACGCGAAGTATGAGAAATACAAATTCGACACCATCGCCGATAACGAAAACCTGAACGTCAGCTCCAATGGCGGCTGGGTTGCGATGCTGCAACAGTATTTCGCTACAGCGTGGATCCCGAGCAGCAACAGTGCCAATAACTTCTACACCAGCAATCTGGGTAATGGCGTGGCCGCTATCGGCTACAAATCCCAGCCGGTGATTGTTCAGCCGGGTCAAACTACCGCGCTAAACAGCACCCTGTGGGTTGGCCCGGAGATTCAGGACAAAATGGCTGCTGCGGCACCTCACCTGGATCTGACCGTGGATTACGGCTGGTTATGGTTCATCTCTCAGCCGCTGTTCAAACTGCTGAAATGGATCCATAGCTTCCTCGGCAACTGGGGCTTCGCCATCATCGCCATCACCTTTATCGTACGTGGCATCATGTACCCGCTGACTAAAGCGCAGTACACCTCCATGGCGAAAATGCGCATGCTGCAGCCGAAAATTCAGGCGATGCGTGAGCGTCTAGGCGATGACAAACAGCGTATGAGCCAGGAAATGATGGCGATGTACAAAGCGGAGAAAGTGAACCCGCTGGGTGGCTGTTTCCCGCTGCTGATTCAGATGCCAATCTTCCTCGCGCTGTACTACATGCTGATGGGTTCCGTTGAGCTGCGCCACGCGCCGTTCGCCCTGTGGATCCACGACTTGTCCGCGCAAGACCCGTACTACATCCTGCCGATCCTGATGGGCGTAACGATGTTCTTCATTCAGAAGATGTCGCCGACCACCGTGACCGACCCGATGCAGCAGAAGATCATGACCTTTATGCCGGTCATCTTCACGGTGTTCTTCCTGTGGTTCCCGTCAGGTCTGGTGCTGTACTATATCGTCAGCAACCTGGTGACCATTATTCAGCAGCAGCTGATTTACCGTGGTCTGGAGAAACGTGGTTTGCATAGCCGCGAGAAGAAAAGCTCCTGACAGTAAGTCATAGCTCTACGGAAGGCGGTCAACTGACCGCCTTTCTTATTTTGAGATTTCGGAAAATAAACCATGAACCACAACGACACGATTGTCGCCCAGGCAACCCCACCGGGACGCGGTGGCGTGGGCATCCTGCGTATTTCAGGCAGCAAAGCACGCGATGTAGCGCAGGCGGTGCTGGGCAAGCTACCGAAACCGCGTTATGCCGACTATCTGCCGTTTATAGATGTCGACGGCACCGCGTTGGACCAGGGCATTGCGCTGTGGTTCCCCGGCCCGAATTCTTTCACCGGTGAAGACGTGCTGGAGCTGCAAGGCCACGGCGGCCCGGTGATCCTCGATCTGCTGTTAAAACGCATCCTGACGCTGCCAGGGCTGCGTATCGCCAATCCTGGCGAGTTCTCTGAGCGCGCATTCCTTAACGACAAGCTCGACCTGGCGCAGGCTGAGGCAATTGCCGACCTGATTGATGCCAGTTCTGAGCAGGCGGCGCGTTCGGCGGTTAACTCATTGCAGGGCGCGTTTTCCGCCCGCGTGAATCACCTGGTGGAAGCACTTACTCACCTGCGCATCTACGTCGAAGCGGCAATTGACTTTCCGGATGAGGAGATCGATTTCCTCTCCGATGGCAAAATCGAAGCGCAACTGAATAACGTTATTGCCGATCTGGATGCCGTACGCGCCGAAGCACGCCAGGGTAGCCTGCTGCGCGAAGGGATGAAGGTCGTCATTGCCGGTCGCCCAAATGCCGGGAAATCGAGCCTGCTGAACGCGCTGGCCGGGCGCGAAGCGGCAATCGTCACCGATATCGCCGGCACCACTCGCGACGTACTGCGCGAACATATTCATATCGACGGTATGCCACTGCATATCATTGATACCGCCGGGCTGCGCGAAGCCAGCGACGAAGTGGAACGCATTGGTATTGAACGCGCCTGGCAGGAGATCGAGCAAGCCGACCGCGTGCTGTTTATGGTGGATGGCACCACAACCGATGCGGTTGACCCGGCGGCGATCTGGCCTGATTTTATTGCCCGTTTGCCAGCGAAACTACCGATTACCGTGGTGCGCAATAAAGCCGACGTGACTGGCGAACCGCTGGGTCTTAGTGAAGTGAATAATCACTCACTTGTTCGTCTGTCAGCACGAACCGGTGAAGGTGTGGATGTGTTACGTCAGCATCTTAAACAGAGTATGGGCTTTGACACCAGCATGGAGGGCGGCTTCCTCGCGCGTCGTCGTCATTTACAAGCGCTGGAAATGGCCGCAGAGCATTTGCAACAGGGCAAAGCGCAACTGTTAGGTGCATGGGCAGGTGAACTGCTTGCCGAAGAGCTACGCCTGGCACAACAGAACTTAAGTGAAATCACCGGCGAGTTTACCTCAGACGATTTGCTGGGGCGCATTTTCTCAAGTTTCTGTATTGGTAAGTAATGACACGGCGGCCGTTTTAACGGCCGTTTGTGTTACTACGGTGGATTTTCCTAAAGTGTTTCGGATCAGCGAAAGAAAGTGTAAATATCCCCATTAGGACTTTTCAGATGCGAATTTCCGCATTAAAACCTATGCAGTATGGGCGATAATATTGATTATCGATTCGATCAATTCAGACCATTATCACGGAGAGAAAAATGGCGACGCACTTTGCAAGAGGGATCCTGTCAGAAGGGAATCTCATCTCTACCCGGTTACCGCTAGCCTGCCATGATACGGCGCGCCAGCTTCCTGAACATCGCCGCTCACGCTTTCTCGCTTCCCGCGCGTTACTCGCCGAAATGCTGTTTATGCTTTACGGCGCGAGTGAACTGCCGGAAATAGAAGTTGAGCCAAGCGGAAGACCGAGGTTTGTCGACAGCAGCCTGCCGCACTTCTCACTGGCATATGCCGGGAACATGGTCGGTGTGGCTATCACCACCGAAGGCGAATGCGGGCTGGATATGGAGTTACAGCGCGCAACGCGGAGTTTTCATAGCCCGCACGGCCATAAACACACGTTCACCAATAATGAACAGTTGTGGATCAACAACCAAAACGATGCTAACGAAGCGCAAACCCAGCTTTTGACCATTCGCCAGAGCGTAATGAAGCTACTGCACCAGATGCAGGATGAGCCGGGCCAGCTACAGTTATTGCCGGGATCCGGGCGTCTGCGAGCCGCGCAGCTGTCGCAGTTGGAAGTGATGTGTGACGCGGAAGATGTACTGATTTGGTCGGTCGCGGTGAGCCCGGCAATCGAAAGCCTGAAGATCTGGGAATTCGACAGTCAAAAAGGGTGGCGTTACCTTTCAGATGTGCAAACGCGCGCTAACGATCCAGCATCCCGCTTAATGCGCTTCACCAGCCTGCCTGCGGAAAAAGCCCTGATCCTTAATTGATCCCTACACAGGAGTCATTATGTCTGCTGAACTTAAGGTTGTGACACTTCTCGGGAGCCTGCGCAAAGGCTCATTTAATGCCATGGTTGCACGCACGTTACCGAAACTTGCTCCAGCAGGAATGGAAGTGACGCCGCTGCCTTCCATTGCTGATATCCCACTGTATGACGCGGATATCCAGCAAGAAGAGGGTTTCCCGCAAAGTGTGGAAGCAATCGCGGCACAAATCCGCGCTGCGGATGGCGTGGTCATTGTGACGCCTGAGTATAACTACTCCGTGCCTGGCGGCCTGAAGAACGCCATCGACTGGTTATCGCGTCTGCCTGAGCAACCGCTGGCTGGAAAACCTGTGTTGATCCAGACCAGTTCAATGGGCGCGATTGGTGGTGCTCGCTGCCAGTATCACTTACGCCAGATCCTGGTATTCCTGGATGCGATGGTAATGAACAAGCCGGAGTTTATGGGCGGCGTGATCCAGAACAAGGTGGATCAGCAAACAGGAGAAGTGGTTGATCAAAGTACGCTCGACCATTTGACCGGGCAGCTAACGGCGTTTGGTGATTATATTCAACGCGTTAAGCGGTAGTGGTAAATCCCTCTCCCTTGCGGGAGAGGGAGAAAGATTAATGCGCGTCAATAAAGATGATTTTCAGCAGGAACAGCACCGCAACCACCAGCACACACGGGCTCAGATCGCGCAAACGACCGGTGCCAATCTTCATCACACAGTAAGAGATAAAGCCGAGCGCAATACCTTCAGTAATTGAGAAGCTAAACGGCATCATCACGGCTGTGATGAATGCAGGCACGGCTTCTGTCATATCTTCCCACTTCACGCGCGCGAGGCTGGAAGTCATCAGCACACCAACATAAATCAGCGCACCTGCAGCGGCATATGCCGGAACCATGCCCGCCAGCGGCGACAGGAAGATAACCAGCAAGAACAGCAGACCAACCACCACCGCGGTCAAACCGGTACGCCCGCCGACAGACACGCCAGAAGATGATTCGATATACGCCGTCACGGAAGAGGTGCCGATAAACGAACCGGCAACCGAAGAGATGCTGTCTACATACAGCGCCTGCTTCATGCGAGGGAATTTGCCGCTCTCATCCACCAGACCGGCTTTATCCGTCACGCCAATCAGCGTACCGGAAGAGTCGAACAGGTTAACCAGCATAAACGAGAAGATCACGCCAGCCAGACCGATGTTAAACGAACCAGCCAGGTCAACGTTGCCGACAACAGACGCAACGCTCGGCGGCGCGGAAACGATGCCGTGGTACTGCACATCACCCATTAGCCAGCCCAGCAGCGTTGTCACAACAATAGAAATCAGCACCGCGGCGTGAATGTTGCGCGACGCCAGAATGGCGATGATAAAGAAACCGAGCACACCCAGCAGAACACTGTGAGACGTCAGGTTGCCAATGCTCACCAGTGTCTCTTTGTTGGCGACGATAACACCGGCGTTTTTCAGCCCCATCATGCCAATAAACAAACCAATACCGCTGGTAATACCAACACGCAGGCTCACCGGGATATTGGCAATCATCCAGTAACGAACGCGGAAAATGGTCAACAGCAGCAGACCGACCGCGCCCCAGAAAATCGCACCCATGCCAATCTGCCAGGAGAGGCCCATTGCGCCAACCACCACGAACGCAAAGAAAGCATTCAGACCCATGGCCGGTGCCAGTGCGACCGGCAAATTCGCCACCAGCCCCATCAGAATGCTACCAAAAGCGGCAATCAGGCAGGTTGTCACAAATACTGCGCTGGTATCCATTCCGGCGACGCCCAGAATCTGGGGGTTAACAAAAACGATATACACCATCGTCAAAAACGTCGTGAAACCGGCGATCACTTCGGTGCGTGCCGAAGTACCGTGCTCGCGCAGTTTAAACACGCGGTCAAGCAACCCCTGGCTTGAAGCCTGGGTAGTGTGTTGTTGGCTCATTATCAATTTCCGGAATAGGAGGGAAAATTCGTCGCTATCCTATACCAAAATGAGACAATGTTGACGGTTATCACACACTTTTTTTCATTGAATTTGCTTATACGGCAACGATTGCGTCCCGTAATCTGCGTTAAGTAAACGTTAAACTTGCAATAAAACAGGAAACGGCATGTCCCACATTGAAGCGGTATTTTTCGACTGTGACGGCACCCTGGTCGACAGTGAAGTAATTTGTTCCCGCGCGTACGTGCATATGTTTGAAGCGTTTGGTATTTCGCTCGATCTGGACGAGGTTTTTAAACGATTTAAAGGCATGAAACTGTATGAAATCATCGATGTTATCGGCGAGGAGTACGGTAAACCGCTGGATAAAAGCGCGCTGGAGCCGGTGTATCGCGCAGAAGTGGCGCGTCTGTTTGACAGCGAGCTGGAAGTGATTGCCGGCGCGAATGCATTGCTGGACGCGATGGATATTCCTATGTGCGTCGTTTCTAATGGCCCAGTCAGCAAAATGCAACACTCTTTGGGCAAACTTGGAATGCTACATCACTTTCCTGAAAAACTGTTTAGCGGCTATGACATCCAACGCTGGAAGCCCGATCCGGCGATAATGTACCATGCAGCTAAAGCGCTTAATGTCGATCCGGCAAACTGTATTCTGGTGGATGATTCCACCGCCGGGGCGCAATCTGGTATCGCGGCAGGGATGGAAGTATTTTACTTCTGCGCCGATCCGCATAACAAACCCATCGACCACCCAAAAGTGACTACGTTCACTGATTTGGCGCAGTTGCCAGAGCTGTGGCGCGCTCGCGGGTGGCATGTTACGCGTTAATCTAAACCACTAAACAGGATGTTTTTATGGCCCAGACACATCGCCCTCTACCGGTATTTAAATATCACCCGCAGCCTCTGGAAACCGGGGTGTTCTCTGAAGACAAAACGGTCACCTGCGCCTGCTGTCAGCAGCCGACCAATGTCTACTACACCAATCCGTTCTATACCCAGCAAGATGTCGACTATCTCTGCCCATGGTGTATTGCAGACGGTGCAGCCGCAGCGAAATTTGGCGGTAGCTTTCAGGATGAATCCTCTCTGGAGGGTATAGAAAGCGAGTTCGACGACGAAGGCGAATTTACCGGCTTTAAAAATCCCTGGCCGGAAGCCAGCGTGATTGAATTGACCGAAAGAACGCCGGGATATTGTGGCTGGCAGCAGGAGTTCTGGCTGGCGCACTGTAATGATTTCTGCGCCTTCGAAGGGTACGTGGGCTGGAAAGAGATTGCCGACAAGCTGGACCAATTTGCCGATCTGCAGGCCGACTGCGATGCTTTCGGCATTGATTACGAGAAGCTACCCGAATACCTGCTCGACGGTGGTGATTGCCAGGGTTATCTCTTCCGCTGTCTGCATTGTGGGAAACTGCGGCTGTGGGCCGATTTCTCCTGATGGAGAGCGACAGGAGCACAACAGATGTCTGAATTACTTGCACGTTATCAGGGTTGCCTGCTTGGGCTGGCCGCAGGCGATGCGGTTGGTACCACAGTGGAGTTCAGCGCGAAGGACTCCTTTCCACCCGTGACGGGAATGGAAGGTGGCGGCCCGTTTCATTTACAGGCCGGGCAGTGGACTGACGATACGTCAATGGCGCTGTGCCTTGCGGAAAGTCTGGTCACCTGTAACGGGTTTGACGCTAAGGATCAGATGAACCGTTATCTGAACTGGTGGAAGTGGGGCTATTTAAGCTCTACGGGTCACTGTTTTGATATCGGCATGACCGTTGCCAGCGCGCTGCAGAAGTTCGCCAATGATGGCGAACCGTTTGCCGGTTCCAGCAATCCGCGAACAGCCGGTAACGGCTCGCTGATGCGTCTGGCGCCTGTGGTGCTGTGGTTCTTTCCGGATCAAGCGCAAGTGCTGGAATATGCACAAGCCTCTTCACGCACGACGCACGCCGCGCCGGAAGCACTCGCCAGCTGCCGTCTATTCGCGCAACAGCTTATGAATGCTTTACAGGGCAAAAGTAAGCAGGAAACGCTGACCGATATCGCGCAGTTGCCGGAGCAGGAAAACCTGCGCCACATCGCTGAAGGTCGCTATCTGCAAAAAAACCGGGCGGAGATTTTTGGTACCGGTTACTGCGTGCAGAGCCTGGAAGCGGCGCTGTGGTGTTTCGCCAAAGGTAACGACTTTGAAGAAACCATCCTGCTGGCCACCAACCTCGGCGATGATGCGGATACTACCGCCGCCATTGCCGGACAACTGGCTGGCGCGTTCTACGGGGTAAATGGCATTCCGCAAACGTGGCGTGACAAACTCTGGCAGTACGAGGATATCGATACGCTGGCAAGAAAGCTGCTGGCAAAATCAGCCTGAAAAAAACCCCCTCGTCGCTGAGGGGGTTTTCGCATCACTCTTTGGGATCTTTTCCCGCCAGCAGTTTATCCAGTTCATCGCCGCCAACGTGACGGAAATCCTGCCCCTTCACGAAGTAGAAGATGTATTCACAGATATTCTGGCAACGGTCGCCGATACGCTCGATGGAACGGGCGCAGAACAGCGCGGTCAACACGCTCGGAATAGTGCGGGAATCTTCCATCATGTAGGTCATTAACTGACGCACAATGCCTTCATATTCCTGATCCACTTTTTTATCTTCGCGGTAGATACGCACCGCTTCGTCCAGATCCATACGGGCGAAAGCGTCCAGCACGTCATGCAGCATCTGCACGGTGTGACGGCCCAGCGATTCAAGGCTTACCAGCAGCGGCTGATGTTGCTGGGAGAACTTTTCCAGCGCGGTACGGCAGATTTTATCCGCCACGTCGCCTATACGTTCCAGCTCAGCGATGGTTTTGATAATTGCCATCACCAGACGTAAATCGCTCGCCGTCGGCTGACGCTTAGCGATGATACGCACACAGGCTTCATCGATGGCAACTTCCATCATATTGACCTGCTTGTCACCCTCAACAACGCGCTTAGCCAGCTCGCTGTCCTGGTTGTGCATGGCGGTGATCGCATCAGAAAGCTGCTGCTCCACCATTCCACCCATGGTCATTACCTGAGTGCGAATGCTTTCCAGCTCAGCGTTGAACTGCCCGGAAATGTGTTTGTTAAGGTTGAGATTGTCCATGGTGCACTCCAAATGCCCGACAGATTTCACGTTGTAACAGGGTTGCTGAGACCTTTACGGCTCGGTAAATCAACCATAGCGCCCGGTAATGTAGTCTTCCGTTTGCTTCTTCTTCGGCTTCGTGAACAGATCATCTGTATTGCTGAACTCAATCAACTCACCGAGGTACATAAATGCCGTGTGATCGGAACAGCGCGCCGCCTGCTGCATGTTGTGCGTTACGATAACAACGGTGTAATCCTGTTTCAGTTCCGTAATCAGCTCTTCAATACGACCGGTTGAGATCGGGTCGAGCGCTGAACAGGGTTCATCAAGCAACAGCACTTCCGGGCGGATCGCGATGCCGCGGGCGATGCACAGACGTTGCTGCTGACCACCAGAAAGAGAGTACCCGCTCTGGTGCAGTTTATCCTTGGTTTCGTTCCATAATGCGGCCTTAGTCAAAGCCCACTGCACTCGCTCGTCCATATCCGGGCGTGAAAGCTTCTCAAACAGGCGCACACCGAAAGCGATATTGTCGTAAATCGACATCGGGAACGGCGTTGGCTTTTGAAACACCATCCCTACTTTCGCGCGCAGCAGCGCAATATCCTGCGTGTTAGTCAGAATATTGTCGCCATCCAGCAGGATCTCGCCTTCCGCGCGCTGCTCAGGATAGAGCTCAAACATTTTGTTAAACGTACGCAGCAGCGTGGACTTACCGCAGCCCGACGGCCCGATAAACGCCGTCACCTGATTTTTGGCAATATCCAGGCTGATGTTTTTCAGTGCATGGAATTTGCCGTAATAGAAGTTCAAATCGCGAACCTGAATCTTGCCCGGCGTCGTTTCAACCATACTCATTTATCTCTTTCCTCAACTCGACGCCGCATTCGCCGCGTCGCAAAAATTAACCGTGTTTACTCTTCGCGAAAATGACGCGCGCCAGAATATTTAACAACAGTACGCAGAGAGTGATGATCAGCACCCCGGCCCAGGCCAGCTGCTGCCACTCGGCAAACGGGCTCATCGCGAATTTGAAAATCGTCACCGGCAAGTTAGCGATAGGCTGCATCATATCGGTGCTCCAGAACTGGTTGGAGAGCGCGGTAAACAGCAGCGGCGCCGTTTCACCCGCAATACGCGCGACAGCCAGCAGCACGCCGGTCATAATCCCGGAAACCGAGGCTTTCAGGGTAATCGCGGAAATCATCTTCCACTTCGGCGTTCCCAACGCGTAAGCCGCTTCACGCAGGCTGTCCGGCACCAGTTTCAGCATGTTTTCCGTAGTACGGATGACAATCGGCACCTGTAACAGCGCCAGCGCAATCACACCGGCCCAACCGGAGAAGTGCTGCATCTGCGCGACAACGATGGTGTAAACGAACAGGCCAACCACGATAGAAGGCGCTGAAAGCAGAATGTCATTGATAAACCGAATAATTTCAGCCAACAGTGATTTACGGCCATACTCCGCCAGATAAATCCCGGCCATAATGCCCAGTGGGGTACCGACAACCGTCGCCCAGAGAATTAACAGACCGCTGCCCGCCAGGGCGTTAGCCAGGCCACCGCCCGCCGTATTTGGCGGCGGCGTCATTTCGGTAAACATCGCCAGCGACATACCATCAAAACCGCGCGTAACCGTCGACAGCAGGATCCAAATCAACCAGAACAAACCAAAGGCCATCGTCGCCATCGACAATGTCAGGGCAATGCGGTTTTTCAGACGGCGGCGCGCCTGCATTTTACGGCGCGATTCAGCCAGTTGCGCTGTACTTTGCATTTCAAGCGTAGCCATTAGCGTGCCCCCTCGTTTTTCGCCAGGCGCATGATCATAAATTTAGAAATGGCCAATACGATAAAGGTGATCACGAACAGGATAAGCCCCAGCTCCATCAATGCCGCGACATGCAAGCCCGATTCGGCTTCGGCGAACTCATTCGCCAGCGCGGAGGTAATACTGTTGCCAGGCATAAACAGCGAAGCACTGTCGAGCTGATAGGTGTTACCGATGATAAAGGTCACCGCCATGGTTTCACCGAGTGCGCGCCCCAGCCCCAGCATCACGCCGCCAATCACCCCGTTTTTGGTAAATGGCAACACGATACGCCAGATAACCTCCCAGGTGGTGCAGCCAATGCCGTAGGCCGACTCTTTCATCATCACTGGTGTTTGTTCGAATACATCGCGCATTACCGCCGCAATGTACGGAATAATCATAATGGCGAGGATCACCCCGGCAGCCAGAATGCCGATACCAAATGCGGGGCCGGAAAACAGCGCGCCGACAAAAGGAATGTTAGAAAGGACATTGCCCACCGGCTCCTGGAAGTAAGTCGCGAACAGCGGAGCAAAAATAAACAGCCCCCACATGCCGTACACAATACTCGGGATCGCCGCCAGCAGTTCAATAGCAATACCCAGCGGGCGTTTCAGCCAGTTTGGCGACAGCTCCGTCAGAAACAGTGCGATACCAAAACTCACCGGAACCGCGATAAGTAGCGCGATGACCGAGGTAACAATGGTGCCGTAAATCGGTACCAGCGCCCCGTAGACGTCATTCGGTGCATCCCACTCTTTGGTCCACAGGAAAGAAAAACCAAACTTCTGAATGCTTGGCCATGAGGAGAAAATCAGGGACACGATAATGCCGCTGAGCAGCAATAACACAATCAGCGCAGCCAGTCTTACCAGTGCGCTGAATAACATGTCGCCTTTTTTACCCGGGGGATTAAATGCCGGCTTGGTTGCAGCCATAAATTACTCTTCAGTTTAACGTCTTACGAATTTGCCCGCAGGCACTTGCGCTTGCCGGCCTACAGCAGATCTGTAAGGCGGATGGTGTAAGCGCCATCCGCCATGTTCTTCAAAAACCAGTACTTAGTACAGTGCTTTACCGCTGCTGTCTTTCACATTTGCTTTCCAGGCAGCGCGAACTTGTTCAACAACGCTATCCGGCAGGGTTGCGTAGTCGAGGTCGTTAGCTTGTTTGCCGCCTTTTTTGTAGGCCCAGTCAAAGAACTTCAGCACTTCAGCGCCTTGCTCAGGTTTCGCCTGCTCTTTATGCACCAGAATGAACGTGGTGGAAGTGATTGGCCACACATCCGCACCTTTCTGGTTAGTCAGATCCTGCGCGAAAGACTTGCTCCAGTCGATATCTTTAGCCGCGTTGGAGAAGCTGGTTTCCGTCGGGCTAACCGCTTTACCATCAGCAGAGAGCAGCTTGGTGTAGGTCAGGTTATTCTGCTTAGCGTAAGCATATTCAACGTAACCGATAGAGCCCGGCAAACGCTGGACGAACGCCGCGATACCGTCGTTACCTTTACCGCCCAGACCGGTCGGCCAGTTAACGGTAGAGCCAGAACCGACTTTAGATTTCCACTCTTCGTTCACTTTCGCCAGGTAGCTGGTGAAAACGAAGGAGGTACCGGAACCATCAGCGCGGCGAACCACAGCGATGTTCTGTGAAGGCAGCTTCAGGCCTGGGTTGAGTTTGGCAATAGCCGCGTCATCCCATTTTTTGATATTACCCAGGTAGATATCACCCAGGGTCTTGCCGTCCAGCACCAGCTCACCGGATTTAACACCCGGGACGTTGATTGCCAGCACGATACCGCCGATCACGGTCGGGAACTGGAACAGGCCTTCCTGAGCCAGTTTGTCATCAGCCAGCGGGGCATCGGACGCGCCGAAATCAACAGTTTTAGCAGTAATTTGTTTAACGCCACCAGACGAGCCGATACCCTGGTAGTTAATCTTGTTACCTGTTTCTTTCTGGTAGGTATCAGCCCACTTGGCATACACCGGCGCCGGGAAAGTTGCGCCCGCGCCTGTCAGGCTGGCAGCTGCGTTTACAGCAAATGCACTCAGAGAAAAGGTCGCGGCGACAACAGTTGCGACAGTGGTACGCATAACGTTCATAATGTCTCCTGCAAGAATCGTAAATCGTTGTTTAGTGGCTACGATGAGCAAAATAGGACACTTTGATGACAGTTATATGCAAAGATTGTTACTGTTTGATGACAGCAACGGATTACGGCCAGATTTAACGAATTCGGGATGATTTATCAGCGAGATAAAAAAGCTGATGACGATAAGATGTCAGAAAAATTTTAGTTTTATGACATTAAAAACGTAGCTGAATCTGACAAGAAGTCCTAACGAAACGCGAGAAAAAGCCACCGCTTATCACTTTATTTACGCTTAGATTGCGTCAACGCCTGACGCCGGAATTGAGCTATTTTTAGCGATACACGCCACTGCACTAATTTCGTGAGTTCCGGCCCGTTCATCACTTTCCGTGTAAGCCATAACAGAACAATACCAATCCCCCAAAAAACCAGAGACAGTGCGGAAAACGGAGCAATGAGAAGCCATCCTGCCACTGGCACGTTGCAAACACATAACAGCAACCAGACAACCAGGAATAATTTTAAGGAGAGCGTGCGCCCTTTTTCTATGCCGATGAGGGCCACGACCAGGATAAAAAATACCGCGACACCGACGATAAAACCCAGACCGCCAATGGCGGTTTTCACCGTCAGCGCAAGGCAGGCATAGCTCAGTAACAAGGCATAAAACACCACCGTTACGCTGCCATAAAATGTCATCCCACCTCTGCCTGCAGGATAGGCTTTTGGCATCTCTTTAAATGCCTCTACCGCCAGCTTCAACTGCGCCAGCTTGCGACCCGCGATTCCCGCATCAACGACACGGCAATAATTGATGAGTGCAAGCAATCTCGCACCTGCCATTTTTTCCAACAAACTCATGCGAATCCTTAAAAAAAGAGGCTGCCATCAGGCAACCTCTTTCTACACTATGACAAGCTTAAGACCTTATTCCACGGTAACCGATTTCGCCAGGTTACGCGGCTGATCCACGTCTGTGCCTTTGATCAGCGCAACATGGTAAGCCAGCAATTGCAGCGGCACGGTATAGAAAATTGGCGCAATAACCTCTTCTACATGTGGCATATCGATAATGTGCATATTGTCGTTGCTGGTGAAGCCGGCATCCTGATCGGCAAAGACATACAGCACGCCGCCACGGGCGCGAACTTCTTCGATGTTAGATTTCAGTTTTTCCAGCAGCTCGTTGTTCGGCGCAACGACAATCACCGGCATATCGGCATCAATCAGCGCCAATGGGCCATGTTTCAGTTCACCTGCGGCATAGGCTTCGGCATGAATATAGGAGATCTCTTTCAGCTTCAGCGCGCCTTCCAGCGCGATCGGATATTGATCGCCACGGCCAAGGAACAGCGCATGATGCTTGTCGGAGAAATCTTCTGCCAGTGCTTCAATGCGTTTATCCTGCGACAGCATCTGCTCAATGCGGCTCGGCAGCGCCTGCAAACCATGAACGATATCGTGCTCAATGGCCGCATCCAGCCCTTTCAGGCGGCTCAGTTTCGCCACCAGCATCAGCAATACGGTGAGCTGAGTGGTGAACGCTTTGGTTGATGCAACGCCGATTTCCGTACCGGCTTTGGTCATCATCGCCAGGTCGGATTCGCGCACCAGCGAGGAACCCGGAACGTTACAAATAGCCAGCGAACCCAGATAACCCAGCTCTTTTGACAAGCGCAGTGCCGCCAGCGTATCCGCCGTTTCGCCAGACTGCGACAGGGTGATCATCAGACTATTACGACGCACCGCAGATTTGCGATAGCGGAACTCAGAAGCGATTTCGACATCGCACGGAACACCCGCCAGCGCTTCAAACCAGTAGCGGGAAACCATACCGGAGTTGTAAGACGTACCGCAGGCAACAATCTGAATATGCTCAACTTTCGACAGCAATTCGTTGGCATTCGGCCCCAGTTCGCTCAGATCAACTTCACCATGGCTGATACGGCCGATCAGGGTATTTTTGATGGCGTTCGGCTGCTCGTAGATCTCTTTCTGCATGTAATGGCGGTAAATGCCTTTATCGCCAGCGTCGTATTGCAGATTCGATTCGATCTCAGGGCGTTTAACCTGCGCGCCAGATTTATCGAAAACAGTCACGCTACGGCGAGTCACTTCAGCAATATCGCCCTCTTCAAGGAAGATAAAGCGGCGGGTAACCGGCAGCAAGGCCAGCTGATCGGATGCAATAAAGTTTTCACCCATGCCCAGGCCAATAACCAGCGGGCTGCCAGAGCGCGCTGCCAGCAGCGTGTTAGGATCGCGGGTATCCATAATAACCGTGCCATATGCACCGCGTAACTGCGGGATCGTGCGCAGCACAGCTTCACGCAGCGTGCCGCCCTGCTCCAGTTCCCAATGCACCAGGTGCGCGATAACTTCGGTATCCGTTTCAGAAACAAACACATAACCGCGTGCTTTTAACGCTTCACGCAGCGGTTCATGGTTTTCGATAATACCGTTATGCACCACAACAATATGGTCAGAAACATGCGGATGCGCGTTGCCTTCTGACGGTTCACCATGCGTTGCCCAACGCGTATGAGCAATACCGGTGCCACCATGCAGCGGGTGTTCTTCCGCCGCCTGAGAGAGCATCTGCACTTTACCAAGACGGCGCAGACGGGTCATATGACCTTGTGCATCAACCACTGCCAGACCAGCAGAGTCATAACCACGGTATTCCAGACGACGAAGGCCTTCGAGAAGGATTTCAGCTACATCACGTTGCGCGACTGCGCCAACAATTCCACACATATTTTTTGATTCCGATTTTGGCATTATGCCTTTTGTTGTCGGTCAACCTGTTTACACGTCATTCTTCGACGCTGCCTTTGTACAACGCGAATTATTGAGTGTAAGTGTCCGATTATCGGACTCCCCGAGCCTTGTAGAGAGTGGGGTTATTTTTATAGGTACTGCATTTGGGCGGGGGAATTATCTTTCCCCTCATCCCTGAAATCGTTACTTCTTCTTCACCGGACGCTGCCAGCCCTGTTTTTGCACCTGCGGCACGCGGCTTAAAACCAGTTCATTTTCGTTAACGTTGCGCGTCACCGTGGTACCGGCGGCAATCGTCGCACCTTTACCGACTGTGACAGGTGCCACCAGTTGCGTGTCAGAACCAACGAATACATCATCACCAATAATAGTTTTATGTTTGTTCGCGCCGTCATAGTTACAGGTAATAACGCCTGCACCGACATTTACGTTGTCGCCAATTTCTGCATCGCCCAGATAAGTCAGATGGCCCGCTTTCGAACCTTTTCCCAGACGCGCTTTTTTCATTTCAACAAAGTTGCCGACATGCGCGCCAACCAGCAATTCAGCGCCCGGGCGCAAACGCGCAAAAGGACCGATGGTACATTCCGCTTCCAGACGAGCATCTTCCACAACGCTGTACGGGCTGATTTCGCAATCGTCGCCTATTTCGCTGTTTTTCAGGATGCAACCAGCGCCGATCTTCACGCGATCACCAAGCTTAACGTGACCTTCAATGATGACGTTAGCATCGATCTCAACATCCCGCCCGTGCTCCAGCGTACCGCGCAGGTCGAAACGCGCAGGATCGCGCAGCATAACGCCTGCCAGCAGCAATTTTTCGGCTTGTTCAGACTGGTAAGCGCGTTCCAGGCGTGACAACTGAAGACGATTATTAACGCCTTCCACTTCGCTCAGGCGCTGCGGGTGCACAGCGGCGATTTCACGCCCTTCCTGATAAGCCAGCGCAATGATATCGGTGATGTAGTATTCACCCTGGGCATTGTTGTTGGTGAGCTTACCAAGCCAGCGTTTCATATCGCCGCCATTAGCGATCAAAATACCGGTGTTGATTTCATTAATCTTACGCTGCTCTTCGCTGGCATCTTTCTGCTCAACAATACCCGTCACGACGCCGTTTTCGCGCGTGATGCGACCATATCCAGAAGGGTCATCCAGAACCACAGTTAACAAACCGATCCCGCCTTGCGGTTTTGCAGCACACAGACGTTCCAGTGTTTCCACTGAAATCAGCGGCACATCGCCGTAGAGCATGAGAATATCTTCGTCATCAGCAAAGAACGGTGCAGCCTGCTGCATCGCATGGCCAGTACCCAGCTGTTCAGCTTGTAAAACCCAATTGAGTTTATCGTCAGAAAGGCGTTTTTTGAGCAGATCGCCGCCGTGGCCATACACCAGATGAACATGGTTCGCGCCAAGAAAAGTTGCAGTATCAATGACATGCTGAACCATAGCTTTCCCTGCAAGCGTATGCAGCACTTTGGGAAGATCGGAATACATGCGTGTGCCTTTGCCCGCAGCAAGGATCACCACACTCATTTTTGTGTTCAACATATGCGTCCTGACTCTATTTTGGGAAAGAAGTAAACCTCTTTCGCGTTGAAAATTCTACATATTTTGTAGCATGAAATGGGTTGCCGACGAAACGCACAAGTTCCGCTATTTCAGGCCATTTGAAGACTATTTGGTGCGCAGAGTAAATCAGTTTTCCGCTGAAAAATAGCGCCATTTCCCGCTGGTGCTAATTCATACAATGAGTTAGCCATTATTTTCATCCTGAATAAAGATCGCAAAAAAACAAAACAGTGTTTTAATCATCAAAGAGTGTGACGAACAAAAAAGAAACAGCGTTTCATCTTGATGATAATGGCGGGTAATTATCAATCAGGAGAATAGAATGAATTATAAAATACCTCTGGCCCTCACAGTTTGCAGTTCACTTATTTCCGTTCCTGCGTTGGCTGCAACAGCCCCTGTCTGGAAAGCTATTGCTTTCGGGCAATCTACCGACGTGAATTTCTCATCGAATGTGTTACCGGAAAAAATAGGCGTCAATGATGTCACTATCGCCGGTAAAAAGCTTTCTGTCGCGGATGAGGCAACGTTAACAAATCCGATCGCAATTGAAAGCCGCGGCGGCAAAATTGCCAATTCCCACGAAGGACTGACGTTTTTTTATACCCAGCTTCCCGGTAACGAAAATTTTGTCTTACAGGCGACTATTACTGTTGAACAATTCGGTCCGGAAAACGGCGCAAAACCCGCCGCGCAGGAAGGTGCAGGTTTGCTGGTACGAGACGTGATAGGTGCTCCTCGCCAGCAGCCGTTGAAAGAGGGTTATGAAGAGTTTCCGGCGGCATCGAATATGGTGATGAACGCCATTATGACGCAGGATAAAAAAGATAATTTCCGCGTGAAGATGCAAGCGATCACCCGCGAGGGGATCAGCCAACCATGGGGGAACGCTGGCGCCACGATCTCGAAACAGAGTTATCAGGAAGAGGTTGATCTTCGCCAGACGCCAACCTTCCGCCTGAAATTAGAACGTACCAATGACGGTTTTATCAGCGCATGGGCGCCGCAGGGCAGTGATCAATGGGTCAGCCGCAGCGTACCGCGCGCCAATTTGATTTCGGTGCAGAATAAGGATCACTATTACGTGGGTTTTTTTGCCTCACGTAACGCCAAAATCGTGGTCAGCGATGCCACATTGACCACCAGCAAAGCCCAGACCATCGACTCGAAGCCCTGGCAGGCTAAGCCGTTGCCGGTTGTCGTACAAATAGCCTCTCCCACACAAAGCATTGGCGAAGCCTACACGGTGCAGGCACGCGCTAATTATGATGGCTTGTTTAGCGTGCGGCAGAACGAAGTGGTGATCGGTAATGAAAAACCGGTGAAAGCGGGCGAAATGTATACTCTGCCAACCCATCTGTCGGCAGAGAACACGTTTGCACTGACCTTTACGCCGACAAGCGGCAAAGACACCACTCCCATCTCGCAGACATTCACAGTCGAAAGGGTTGCCGGAACCATGGCTTCTACTCTGTATGCCGCAGCCGATGGTAAAGCGGATGGTGAAGGCACCACTGCATCGCCTCTGGATTTGCCGACCGCTATATCTCTGTTGCCGCCAGGCGGGACAATTAACCTGAAAGCCGGAGATTATGCCCGGACAGAAATCCCACTTACTGCCAGCGGCTTACGTGAAAAACCAAAAACGCTGCAAGCCGATGGCAAAGCGGTGATCCACGGTTTACTGGTTGATGCCAGCTACTGGTATATCAAAGGTATTGGCGTTACCGACAAGAGCCTGCGTGTGCAGGGGAGCCATAACGTGATCGAAAAAGTGGTCGCCTGGCGTAATGACGATACCGGCATTCAAATCTCCTCACCGGAAAACATCGGTCGCGCATTGTGGGCGAGCCATAACCGCGTGATCGACTCCGAATCCTGGGGGAATGAAGATCCGGGTAAAATCAACGCTGACGGTTTCGCGGTGAAGATGCGCGTCGGTGACGGGAACCGCCTGGAGAGATGCTTCTCCCATGACAATATCGATGACGGTTTTGATTTGTTTAACAAAATTGAGGACGGCGGGAACGGTGTTGTGGTGATCGAGAATTCTATTGCCAGCAACAATACCAGCAACGGTTTCAAACTGGGGGGAGAAGGACAGCCAGTCGCACATCAGGTGCGGAACAGTAAAGCGATTGCTAACCATCTGGACGGTTTCACTGACAACTTTAACCCTGGCGCGCTGGTGGTAGAGAACAATATCGCTGCGGATAATCAACGGTTTAACTTTATTTTTCGTCCAAGTCCCTACGGTGACGCGTCTACTCAGGGGAAATTCACCAATAACAAATCCGTGCGCAGTGCGCCGGGCCGCTATGACGATGCAGTGACCGGAAATATTGATGAGACGAATTATTTCATTGCGAAAGGGCAGAGCGTGAACAACAAAGGAAAAGTGCTGGATAGCGGGGCAGTGCTGGCGGAACTGAAGATGTAGCCAGATGGCGCTCGCTTATCACACAACTGTAAGCGTGGCGCCACTCGGCATATCAGCAATTAATGATTGAACGTACCGAAAGAGATGTTCATGTTGCTGAAGAGAGCGATGATTTTGTTGATCAGTTTCATAATGGTTTCCTGCTTTGACTGAAGGTTATTTTCTGTGATGAACTTCACAAAAAAGAGTCTACGCCTCATTTTTTAACCGATCAATATTTTTGTGATATCCATCACAAAATAATAAAACACACTTTCAGTTTCATCTTTACTGGAACGCAGCCATAAAAAAAGCCAGCCTGGAAACCAGACTGGCTTTTTAACGTTCAAGCCGGTGTTACATCGCTTTTTTAGTCAACTCGATAACACGCAGTTTCGCGATGGCTTTCGCCAGCTCCGCAGACGCCTGAGCGTAATCCACGTCACCGTGAGAGCTATTAATGTGCTCTTCTGCTTTACGCTTCGATTCCAGGGCTCGCGCTTCGTCGAGATCCTGGCCACGAATAGCGGTATCAGCCAGAACGGTCACGCTGCTCGGTTGCACTTCAAGAATGCCGCCGGACAGATAGATAAACTCTTCATGACCGAACTGTTTTACGATGCGGATCATACCAGGCTTAATGGCGGTGAGCAGCGGTGCGTGACCCGGGAAAATACCCAGTTCACCTTCACTGCCCGTTACCTGGATTTTTTCGACCAGACCAGAGAACATTTGTTGCTCTGCGCTGACGACGTCCAGGTGGTAAGTCATTGCCATATCACCCTCCGATTAAGGCGTTAAAGTTTTTTGGCTTTTTCCACTGCTTCTTCGATGGAACCAACCATGTAGAACGCCTGCTCCGGCAGGTGATCGTATTCGCCTTCCATAATGCCTTTAAAGCCACGGATGGTGTCTTTCAGGGAGACGTATTTGCCCGGAGAACCGGTAAATACTTCCGCTACGAAGAACGGCTGGGACAGGAAGCGCTGGATCTTACGTGCGCGAGCTACCACCAGTTTGTCTTCTTCAGACAGCTCATCCATACCGAGGATGGCGATGATGTCTTTCAGTTCCTGATAACGTTGCAGCAGAGACTGTACGCCACGCGCGGTGTCGTAGTGTTCCTGACCAACAACCAGCGGATCCAGCTGACGGCTGGTGGAGTCCAGCGGGTCAACGGCCGGGTAAATACCCAGAGACGCGATCTGACGGCTCAGTACCACGGTTGCGTCAAGGTGCGCAAAGGTGGTGGCTGGTGACGGGTCAGTCAAGTCATCCGCAGGTACGTATACCGCCTGAACGGAGGTGATAGAACCGGTTTTGGTGGAGGTGATACGTTCCTGCAGAACACCCATCTCTTCCGCCAGCGTCGGCTGGTAACCTACCGCTGAAGGCATACGGCCCAGCAGTGCGGATACTTCAGTACCGGCGAGGGTATAACGGTAGATGTTGTCGACGAACAACAGAACGTCACGACCTTCATCACGGAACTTCTCAGCCATGGTCAGGCCGGTCAGCGCAACGCGCAGACGGTTTCCCGGCGGCTCGTTCATCTGGCCGTAAACCAGGGATACTTTATCCAGAACGTTGGAGTCGGTCATTTCGTGGTAGAAGTCGTTACCCTCACGAGTACGTTCACCCACGCCCGCAAAAACAGAGTAACCGGAGTGCTCGATCGCGATGTTACGGATCAGCTCCATCATGTTTACGGTTTTACCTACGCCCGCACCACCGAACAGACCAACTTTACCGCCCTTGGCGAACGGACACATCAGGTCGATAACTTTGATGCCGGTTTCCAGCAGTTCCTGAGAGCTGGAGAGCTCTTCATAGGAAGGTGCCGCGCGGTGAATCGCCCAACGCTCTTCTTCACCGATATCGCCTTTCATGTCGATCGGCTGACCGAGCACGTTCATGATACGACCCAGTGTTGCTTTACCTACCGGGACTTCGATCGGATGCGCAAGGTCATTAACTTCCAGACCACGACGCAGACCGTCAGAAGAACCCATGGCGATGGTACGTACGATACCGCCGCCGAGCTGCTGCTGAACTTCCAGCACCAGCGTCTCGTTACCATTTTTAACCTCAAGAGCATCGTACACGCGCGGTACGGCATCCTGAGGGAATTCGACGTCAACTACGGCGCCGATTACCTGGACAATTTTTCCAGTAGCCATCATGAATCCTCTACGAATTAACCTGGTTATACCGCGGATGCACCACCGACGATTTCGGTGAGTTCCTGAGTAATGCTGGCCTGACGAGCTTTGTTGTATACCAACTGCAGCTCTTTAATCAGGCTGCCGCCATTGTCGGTCGCGGCTTTCATCGCCACCATACGTGCGGCCTGCTCGCTGGCCAGGTTTTCCACAACACCCTGGTAAACCTGAGATTCAACATAGCGACGCAGGAGAGTATCCAGCAGCGCTTTTGGATCAGGTTCATACAGATAATCCCAGGATTTACGCTTCAACTCTTCATCTTCTGCAGCCGGTAACGGCAGCAGCTGAGTGATGGTCGGTACCTGAGACATGGTGTTGATAAATTTGTTGCTAACAATATAAAGCTTGTCGAGACGACCTTCGTCGTAGGCTTGCAACATTACTTTTACCGGGCCGATCAGCTCTGACAAGGACGGGTTATCACCCATACCAGTCACCTGAGCGACAACGTTGCCACCTACGGAATTAAAGAAAGAGACGCCTTTAGAGCCGATCATCGCGAGTTCGCTCTGAACGCCTTTATCGGACCACGCTTTCATATCCGCCAGCAGTTTTTTGAACAGGTTAATGTTCAAACCACCGCACAGACCACGGTCGGTCGACACCACCAGGTAGCCCACGCGTTTAACGTCGCGTTCTTCCAGGTATGGGTGCTTATATTCCAGATTACCGTTTGCAAGGTGACCAATCACTTTGCGCATGGTATCTGCATAAGGACGGCTGGACGCCATGCGATCCTGCGATTTACGCATTTTGGAAGCGGCGACCATCTCCATCGCTTTAGTGATCTTCTGCGTGTTCTGGACGCTTGCGATCTTACTACGTATCTCTTTTGCGCCGGCCATGAGCTTCTCCTCAATGCCTTGCGGCCTGCCCTAAGACAAGCCGCCAGACGTTACCAGGATTGGGTTGCTTTGAAGGAATCGAGGAGGCCTTTCAGCTTGCCTTCGATTTCGTCGTTATAGCCACCGGACTGGTTGATCTCTTGCATCAGCGGAGCGTGATCACGGTCAGCGAAAGCCAACAGAGCGGCTTCGAAGCTACCGATTTTCGCCAGTTCCACATCTTCGAGGTAACCGCGCTCAGCCGCGAACAGCACCAGGCCCTGCTGTGCAACAGACATTGGGGCATACTGTTTCTGTTTCAGCAGTTCGGTCACTTTCTGACCGTGGCTCAGCTGTTTACGGGTCGCTTCATCCAGATCAGACGCAAACTGCGAGAACGCCGCCAGTTCACGATACTGCGCCAGTGCGGTACGAATACCACCGGACAGTTTCTTGATGATCTTGGTCTGAGCTGCACCACCCACACGAGATACGGAGATACCCGGGTTAACCGCCGGACGAATACCGGAGTTAAACAGGTTAGTTTCCAGGAAGATCTGACCATCAGTAATAGAAATTACGTTGGTCGGAACGAACGCAGAAACGTCACCCGCCTGGGTTTCAATGATCGGCAGTGCGGTCAGAGAACCGGTCTTACCTTTCACTTCACCTTTGGTGAAGTTTTCAACGTATTCAGCATTAACGCGGGATGCGCGCTCCAGCAGACGAGAGTGGAGATAGAATACGTCGCCCGGGAATGCTTCACGTCCTGGCGGACGACGGAGCAGCAGGGAAACCTGACGGTAAGCGACTGCCTGTTTAGACAGGTCATCGTATACGATCAGCGCATCTTCACCGCGGTCGCGGAAATATTCGCCCATTGCGCAACCGGCATACGGCGCCAGATATTGCAGTGCAGCAGATTCAGAAGCGGTTGCCACAACAACGATGGTGTTGGACAGTGCGCCGTGCTCTTCCAGCTTACGTACCACGTTAGAAATGGTAGAGGCTTTCTGGCCGATAGCGACGTATACGCATTTGATACCGGAATCGCGCTGGTTGATGATCGCATCGATTGCCATCGCGGTTTTACCGGTCTGACGGTCACCGATGATCAATTCACGCTGACCACGACCGATTGGGATCATGGCGTCAACGGATTTATAACCCGTCTGTACCGGCTGATCGACGGACTGACGATCGATAACGCCCGGGGCGATAACTTCGATTGGCGAGAAGCCATCATTATCAACCGGACCTTTACCGTCGATCGGCGCGCCCAGGGTGTTGACCACACGGCCAAGCAGGCCACGGCCAACCGGAACTTCCAGAATACGGCCAGTACACTTAACCTTCATGCCTTCGGCGAGGTCAGCGTACGGACCCATCACAACCGCACCTACGGAGTCGCGCTCGAGGTTCAGTGCGATAGCGTAACGGTTACCCGGCAGAGAAATCATCTCGCCCTGCATACAGTCGGCCAGGCCGTGGATGCGGATAACACCGTCACTTACAGAAACAATAGTACCTTCGTTGTGAGCTTCGCTCACAACACTGAACTGAGCAATGCGCTGCTTGATCAGTTCGCTGATTTCGGTGGAATTCAGTTGCATGCTCCAGTCCCCTTAAGACTGCAAGACGTCTGCAAGGCGTTCAAGACGGCCGCGTACGCTGCCATCAATGACCATATCACCCGCACGGATGATTACGCCTGCCATTACAGACTTATCGATATTGCAATTCAGCTTCACTTTGCGTGACAGACGTTTTTCCATCGCGGCGCGGATCTTCGAAAGCTGTTCTTCACTCAGTGCGGACGCGGAAGTCACTTCGACTTCTGCGATAGCCTCGCTGGCTGCGCGTAACTGAATAAACTGCTCAAGAACATCAGGAAGCACTTTGATTCGACCATTTTCAGCCATCACCCGGATCAGGTTCTGACCTTTGTCGTCAAGTTGCTCCCCACAGACTGCGATAAACGACTTAGCGAGCGTTTCCGGTGCTAACGCGCCGGAAATAAGCTCTGCCATGTCTTCATTTTTCGTCACCTCGGCGGCGAACGCCAGCATGTCCTGCCAGCGGTCAACGCTCTGAGTTTCGACGGCAAAGTCAAAAGCTGCTTTGGCGTAGGGGCGAGCTACCGTTACAAATTCAGACATCAGCCCCTCCTCCTTACAGTTCAGCGACCAGTTTATTCACGATGTCGCTGTTAGCAGCTTCATCCACGGAACGCTCGATGATTTTCTCGGCGCCGGCTACTGCCAGCAGAGCCACTTGCTTACGCAGCTCTTCGCGGGCGCGTTTGCGTTCGGCGTCAATTTCCGCCTGCGCCTGCGCCACGATTTTGGTACGTTCCTGCTCGGCTTCTGCTTTTGCTTCGTCCAGGATCTGAGAACGACGTTTGTTCGCCTGTTCAATGATTACCTGAGCTTCAGCTTTCGCTTTTTTCAGCTGGTCGGTCGCATTGGCCTGTGCAAGGTCAAGGTCCTTTTTAGCTCGTTCTGCGGAAGCAAGACCGTCAGCAATTTCTTTCTGACGTTTTTCGATGGCAGCCATTAACGGCGGCCATACGTACTTCATGCAGAACAGAACGAACAGGACAAACGCGATGGCCTGGCCGAGGATTGTTGCGTTTAGATTCACAGCACAATGCCTCTTATCTGGTTAACGTTCTAAACAATTGCTTGAAAAGCAACCCTTACTACGCGACAGCAAACATCACGTACAGACCCAGACCCACAGCGATCATCGGGATAGCATCCACCAGACCCATTACGATAAAGAACTGAGTACGCAGCAGAGGAATCAGATCCGGCTGACGCGCAGCGCCTTCCAGGAATTTACCCCCGAGGATGCCGATACCGATCGCAGCACCGATTGCCGCCAGACCCATCATCACAGCGGCAGCCAAGTACAGCAGATCCATATTCAGGTTTTCCATGACAGTCTCCAGTTTGTTTCAGTTAAAACGTAGTAGTGTTGTTAAAAATCAATGCTCTTCGGATGCCATCGACAGATAGACAATCGTCAGAACCATGAAGATAAAGGCTTGCAGCGTAATAATCAGGATGTGGAAAATGGCCCACGGCACATTCAGAACCCACTGTGACCACCACGGCAGAAGACCCGCGATCAGAATGAAAATCAACTCACCCGCGTACATGTTGCCGAACAGTCGCAGACCGAGTGAAACCGGTTTGGACAGCAGGCTCACGCCCTCAAGGATAAGGTTTACCGGAATAAATACCGGATGGTTGAACGGCTGGAGAGTCAGCTCTTTAGCGAAACCGCCAATACCCTTCATTTTGATGCTGTAGAACAGAATCAGGATAAATACGCCCAGCGCCATCGACAGGGTGATGTTCACGTCAGCAGACGGCACCACGCGCAGTGCAGGCAGACCCAGGACGTGCTCGCCAATCCACGGAAGGAAGTCGATAGGCAAAAGATCCATCAGGTTCATCAGGAATACCCAGACAAAAATCGTCAGGGCCAGTGGTGCGATAAGCTTGCTTTTGCCGTGGTACATGTCTTTGACGCTACCATGAACAAAACCAATCACCAGCTCAATCGCCGTCTGGAATTTCCCCGGGACACCGCTGGTGGCTTTTTTCGCTACGCTACGGAACATCACCAGGAACAACAGACCCAGAACCACTGAGAAAAACATGGAGTCGATATTCAGCGTCCAGAAAGTGGCCGGGGGGTTATGCGGATCCACCAGTGAGAAGGTACGCAGGTCAATCTGAAGGTTATTCAGATGGTGACCGATGTACTCCTGCGGTGTTGAGTATTCTCCTGCAGACATGATGCCTCTTACCCTTTGTTGTTAATTACAGCAGGTGCCAGTATCTGAACTACCAGCACCGAAACCCACGTGACTATCAGCGGCAAAAAAGCCACCTTGAAAACCGCCAGCGCCACCACCAGTAACACGAATGTCATCAACACCTTGAGCGCTTCACCGAAGGCGAAGGTCCAGGCCACGCGGCCTTTAGCGGGTGTATGCGCCTGATGACGCCAGGCAAAAATCATAAACAACATATTCGGCAGTAAGACTGCCATACCTCCGCACACGGCGGAAATGCCCCAGAAGGGGTCTTTGAGGCTAAACAGCAATCCACTTGCCATTACTGCCAGAAACTGAATAAGCAGAAGCCTGCGAGCAACGTTTCGACTATAGAGCGACACAGACATTGCGTTTCTTAACTCCTGCTCCCTTTGAGGTATGCCGCGTGTCGTATAAAACGTTCTTTGGGGCCCGGAGTCAAGCATCAAAAAGCGGTCAAATTATACGGTGCGGCCTCGTGATTTCAAACAATAAGTAGCGAAAAGGTGAATAAATGTTTAAATATTTTTCCCAAGGGCTATTTTTAAACTTTTGCAGAAACTGTGAACCTTCAGACAAAAGTGCAAATAACGCGAAATTCCTGATGGTAAAGCGTGCACTCGGTCACAAAATAAACATTTATGCGCTTGCCACATTTATCGGAGCAGGAATTTGATACTTTTCATCTTTCTGATATTTAAGCCGATTTATCACAACTCTTTTTAAAACACTCGCATCTACTATGAAAACGATTTATTGACATTTTTAATAATTATTTAACATCAATATTTCGTTATCGAGGCCGATTTTTAGCGGGCTGATATTTTCACAGTTGATTATTTTAAGCGTTAATAAAATTCTCATCGTTAAATGTCAGAAAAATCCTGGTAAAAATACGGTTAAATGTAACCGAACGTATCATCGTTTTTAATGTCGTTTTTTAACATCGCAGCAACCGCACGAATGATACATTTTTTGATAAAAATTAAACTTTATTTGCTTTAACGACGACCAAATGACGCTCGCCATCCAGGTGCGGAACATGCAGTTTAACAATTGTTTCTACACACAAATCAGCGGGTAACAGCGCAATTTCCTCTTCCGGCACTAAACCTTTAAGCGCATAGAAACGCCCTTCTGCGCCAGGCAAATGTCGGCACCAGTTCACCATGTCGTTCAGCGAAGCAAAAGCGCGGCTAATAACGCCGTCAAATGGAGGTTCAGCCGGAAAATCTTCTACACGGCTCTGCACCGGCTCAATATTGCTCAGTTTTAATTCATGCTGAACCTGGCGTAAAAACCGCACCCGTTTGCCAAGGCTATCAAGCAAAGTGAAGTGCGATTCAGGGCGTACGATAGACAACGGAATACCAGGCAATCCGGGGCCGGTCCCGACGTCAATAAAGCGAGAGCCTTGCAGATAAGGCGCAACCACAACGCTGTCGAGAATATGGCGGATCAGCATCTCGTTGGGATCGCGTACGGAAGTCAGGTTGTACGCTTTGTTCCATTTGTGCAGCATTTCGACGTAAGCCACCAGTTGCTGTTGCTGGTGATCGGACAACGAAATACCTGCTTCATCGAGCAGACGAGAGAGTTTGTTAAGCACGGTTGTTACCTGTGGAATTAAAATGCCCGGTAAAAACCGGGCAGATAAGTAAGATTAGGCGCTGCGGCGCAGCATACCTTGTTTTTTCAGCCACACCAGCAGAATGGAGATCGCCGCCGGGGTGATCCCGGAGATACGTGATGCCTGGCCAATAGAAGACGGTTTATGATCGTTAAGTTTGGCGATCACTTCGTTGGACAGCCCGTTAACTTGCCGGTAATCCAGCGTTGCGGGCAACAGCGTATTCTCATTGCGCTGCTGTTTTTCGATCTCATCCTGCTGACGCGCGATGTACCCCTCGTATTTCACCTGGATTTCCACCTGCTCGGCAGCTTGTTGATCGTCCAGGCCCGGAGCGAACGGAGCCAACTGAACCAGTTGCTCGTAGGTCATCTCCGGACGACGCAGCAGATCTTCTCCGCTGGCTTCGCGCGAGAGCGGTGCGGTCAGATGTTCGTTGACCGCTGGCGCATATTCAGAGGCTGGTGATACCCACTGAGATTTCAGGCGCTGACGTTCACGCTCGATAGTCTCCAGTTTCTCGTTGAAACGCGCCCATCGAGCGTCGTCCACCAGACCCAGCTCACGGCCCGCTTCCGTCAGGCGCAGATCGGCATTGTCTTCGCGCAGCATCAGGCGGTATTCCGCGCGGGAGGTAAACATGCGGTACGGCTCTTTCGTCCCCAGGGTACAGAGATCGTCCACCAGTACGCCGAGATAAGCCTGATCGCGACGCGGTGCCCAGCCCTCTTTTTCGGCAGAGAAACGCGCGGCGTTAAGCCCCGCCAGCAGCCCCTGAGCCGCAGCTTCTTCGTATCCAGTGGTGCCGTTAATCTGCCCGGCAAAGAACAGACCCTGAATAAATTTGCTTTCAAGCGTAGGTTTCAGATCGCGCGGATCGAAGAAGTCGTACTCAATGGCGTAGCCAGGGCGAACAATCTTCGCGTTTTCCATCCCCTGCATGGAACGCACAATTTGCATCTGCACATCAAACGGCAGGCTGGTGGAGATACCGTTCGGGTAAATTTCGTTTGAGGTCAGTCCTTCTGGCTCAAGGAAGATCTGGTGCTGATTGCGATCGGCAAAGCGCATGACTTTATCTTCGATCGACGGGCAGTAACGCGGGCCAATTCCCTCGATAACACCGGCGTACATCGGGCTGCGATCGAGGTTATTGCGGATCACATCATGCGTTTTCTCATTCGTATGTGTGACGTAGCACGGCACCTGACGCGGATGCTGCGCTGCGTTGCCCATAAACGAGAACACCGGCATCGGGTTATCGCCATGCTGCTGAGCCAGGACGCTGAAATCAATGGTGCGCGCGTCAATACGCGGCGGTGTGCCGGTTTTCAGGCGGCTGACGCGCAGCGGCAGTTCGCGCAGACGACGCGACAGCGGAATCGATGGCGGATCGCCCGCACGACCACCGCTGTAGTTATCAAGACCAATATGGATTTTACCGTCGAGGAATGTCCCTACGGTCAGCACCACCGCTTTCGCACGGAATTTGAGCCCCATCTGGGTCACGGCACCAACAACGCGATCGTTTTCGACGATCAGATCTTCAACCGCTTGCTGGAAGATCATCAGGTTCGGTTGGTTTTCCAGCGCGGTACGTACTGCCTGGCGATAAAGCACGCGGTCGGCCTGAGCACGTGTCGCGCGCACTGCCGGGCCTTTGCTTGCGTTTAGTATCCTAAACTGAATACCTGCCTGATCGATCGCCTTCGCCATCAGCCCGCCGAGCGCATCCACTTCTTTTACCAGGTGTCCTTTCCCAATACCGCCGATCGCCGGGTTGCAGCTCATCTGCCCCAGCGTGTCGATATTGTGTGTCAACAGCAGGGTCTGCTGACCCATACGCGCTGCGGCCATCGCGGCCTCAGTGCCTGCATGACCCCCGCCAATGATAATGACGTCAAAAGGATCCGGATAAAACATGGTGGTATGCCTCGCCTGAGCGGTTAGAAATTGGATTGAAGCCTGGGCCGTGGATTCTACTCAACTTTAGTCCAGTGAGAAAGGATCGGATCCCGGCTATTAAAAAGAAGATCTTTTATATGTAGAGATCTGTTCTATTGTGATCTCTTATTAGGATCGACAGGTGCTGTGGATAACCCGGATCATCACTTTAAGATCAATTCATTAGGCAGGATCATTAGCTGTGAATGATCGGTGATCCTGAACCGTATAAGCTGGGATCAGAATGGCTAGTTATACACAAGTCAAAAACTGAACTGCGGTTGTTAATGGGATAACTACCGGTTGATCAGTGCTTTTAAGCATAGTTATCCACATCTGATCGAACGATCTTTAATCGTTATTGAGTAAATTTTTCCAGGATCCCAGCCATTCTTCCGCTGGATCTTCCGGAATATCGTGATCAAGGATGTTGATCTTCAGCGTTTCGCCAATCTGTTTTGCTCCGCACGCCTTTAATGAAGCTTCCAGTTTTTCGATTGCCTGACAGAAGGTGTCATATTCGCGGCTACCGATACCGATAGCGCCAAAACGTACCTGGGACAGATCCGGCTTTTGCTCATTCAAATCGTCTAAAAGCGGTTGCAGGTTTTCGGGCAGATCGCCCGCGCCATGGGTGGAACTGACCACCAGCCAGGTACCCTGCAAAGCGAGATCCTCTAAAAGCGGGCCGTGCAGCGTCTCGGTGCTGAAACCCGCGTCTTCCAGCTTTTCCGCCAGATGTTCCGCCACGTATTCCGCACCGCCAAGGGTACTGCCGCTAATAAGAGTGATGTCTGCCATGAAGCCCGCTCCGTTTTACTCGCCATTCGACGATAAATAGGGGGGCATTGTACGCTGTGAATGGGCTGGGATCTACCTGTGGATAATGCGGGTATTATTTGAGGATGAAAACGCCCGGTTAAGGGCGGATCGTACGCATGATCGGGTTTTGCAGGGAGATCAGCGTCTCCGTGGACTGAATTTCATCAATTGTTTGGATCTTGTTGATAAGTACCTGTTGCAGGGCATCAATGGATCGGCACATCACTTTAATAAAGATACTGTAGTGGCCGGTGGTGTAATAAGCCTCGGTCACCTCTTCCAGACTTTCCAGCTTCGCCAGCGCGGAGGGGTAATCTTTCGCGCTTTTCAAAATAATGCCGATAAAGCAACAGACGTCATATCCCAGTTGTTTCGGGCTTACGTCAATGCGCGCACCGGTAATGATCCCTGCCTGCTTCATTTTCTCTACGCGAACGTGAATGGTGCCTGGGCTGACGCCGAATTGTTTGGCCAGCTCGGCGTATGCAGTACGCGCATTTTCCATTAACGCGTCGAGGATGCCGCGGTCCAGATTGTCGATCTGATAATTTTCCATAGGATTTTTTTATGAAGAATGATGATTCTTTCTATTTTAGCTTGCTGTTTTGACGAATCAAAAGCGTTACTGGCTTTTTAATTGCAGATTATTGAGTTGCTGTGATGTTTTATTGCTTAATGAACAGCAATAAGACACAGGAGTAACATAATGAAAACCGCTTACATCGCAAAACAACGGCAGATTGCTTTCGTGAAATCTTTTTTCTCTCGCCAGCTGGAGGAGAAACTGGGTCTGATTGAAGTTCAGGCGCCGATCCTTAGCCGCGTGGGTGATGGCACGCAAGATAACTTGTCGGGGTGCGAAAAAGCGGTACAGGTCAATGTGAAAACGCTGCCGGATGCCCGTTTCGAAGTGGTGCATTCACTGGCTAAATGGAAACGTCAGACGCTGGGCCAGCACGACTTCAGCGCCGGAGAAGGGCTCTATACGCACATGAAAGCCCTGCGCCCGGATGAAGAGCGCCTTTCTTCTATTCACTCCGTTTATGTGGATCAGTGGGACTGGGAACGCGTGTTGGGCGACGATCAGCGTCAGCTGGCAACCTTAAAAAGCACCGTTGAGGCGATCTGGTCAGGAATCAAAGAGACCGAAGCCGCCGTCAGCGAACGATTTGGCCTGGCACCGTTCCTGCCAGAACAGATCCATTTTGTTCACAGCGAAGCGTTGCTCAGCCGCTTTCCGCATCTCGACGCCAAAGGGCGCGAGAGAGCGATCGCGAAAGAGCTGGGCGCGGTGTTCCTGATGGGCATTGGCGGCAAACTTAGCGACGGCAAGCGCCACGATGTGCGAGCACCGGATTATGATGACTGGAGCACGGCGGTGGAAGCCGGTTTCAGTGGCCTGAATGGCGATATTCTGGTGTGGAACCCGGTGCTGGAAGACGCGCTGGAACTGTCGTCGATGGGCATTCGCGTCGATGCCGAGGCCTTAAAGCGCCAGTTGAAGCTGACCGGCGATGAAGATCGCTTACAACTGGAGTGGCACCAGGCGCTGCTGCGCGGTGAAATGCCACAAACCATCGGCGGCGGTATCGGGCAATCGCGCCTTACCATGCTGCTGCTGCAATTACCGCACATCGGGCAAGTGCAGTGCGGTGTATGGCCTGCGCAAGTTCGCGAGCAGGTTTCCGGCCTGCTTTAACGCCGCCAGCGTCGTAACAGGCGGCTGCGCATCCCGGTATCGAAGCGCCAGATATGGTCGAAGATACGCATGATACCGGGCTTACCGTGTGACGACATCGCCACCGCGTGAAAGCGATGTTGATGAATGTGCTGAAGTTCTTTTACTTTACTGACGACATCGTCCGGCAGACGCTGGGCGATAAAATCAGAAATCACTACCGCGTCCGCGTCATACCACTCACCACCCTGCATCCGTTCGATGATCGCGCGAAAACAACTCGCCAGATCGGTGCCACCGCGAAAACGCTGGCTGAGAAAGCGGATCGCCTGTTCCAGCCCCTGCGCACTGGTAAGTTCATAGCGCACCACTTCGCTGGAAAACAGCATAATAAAACAGCGCCGTTTGTCCGCCAGCGCCACGCGCATCAGTGCCAGGCAGAACGCTTTGGCGCACTGTTCGTTGAAACCGCCCATGGAACCGGAGGTATCGACACAGACAATGAAGGGGCCGCGCGGTTGCTGGTCAAAATCCTGGTGAACAACCGGGCGTTCCGTCACTTTTTCCCGCCAGGCATCGCCATGCAGGCGGTAAGTCAGCAACTGTTTTTCCACCAGCCGCCGGTAAAACTCGTACTCCAGTTCGGTGATACCCAGCGTTGCCAGCTCCGGCGGCAATAAGCGCAGGATATCGTCGCTCTGATGCAGCCCGTCAACCTGCTCCGGTACGATTGCCGGTTCGCGCACCATGGTGCGGAAGGTTTCCATCGGCGCATCTTTCCGCGGCACCGACCTGGCTTCCCGTGAGCGACCAAGTTGTTCCGCGAGCTGCTGGAGTTCCGGTTGCTCTTTGAGAAAATCACCGTACTTCACGATCAACTGATAATCACCGCGTTTGAGCTGCCCGGCGCTCATATCCCATAGCCTGCCTGCGGCATTTTCATTTTCGATCAGGACCGGTTCTAGCTGGCCGCTGAGTGTCATGCGTTCCTGCACTTCACTGAGCAGTTGCTCACGCTCCTCTTCCAGTAACTGCTGATTGAATGCGGTGGTTTGCACCACCAGACTCAGCCGCCAGCGTTGCAAAAACAGGGTATGCAGCGCGGGCGTGAAGACCGGGTTATCGGCGACCATTTGTCGCGCCTGGGTGGCGAAAGGGGATCGCAGCTTATCCAGTAAATCCAGGATTTGCGGAAGCTGAATAGTAAATTGCGAGGTTGAAAGCAGCTGGCTTTGCTGATAGCTCAGTACTTCTTGCGCCAGTTCCGGCGGCACCTCGGTCTCTTTCAGATGCTTTTTCAGTGCCTCGCGCCAGCGCGGCACATCTTCTGTTATCGCATGTTTAAGTTTGGGGAATTTTTCGAAAAACAGCGCCAGTTGCGGTGAAGCCAGCAGGAGGACGATAAGTTCTTCAACCAACGCCTCCTCACTGATGGTGAGCATTACATTCAGTGTTTCCAGCGTTAGCATTGTCGCGCCTGTTGGATCTGCGCTCTGACATCCTGCAGGCTGGCTTCAATGCGACCTAACCAGTCGGCGGCAATAAACAGGCATTTTTGCTGTTCGCTAAAGCGGGTGTGCTGCTGGTGCCAGGTATTGTCCAGTGCTTCCAGTTGTTGCTTGATCTCTTCCGGCACATTTTCAGTGGTACTGCCACCGGGCAGAGCAAGACGCGATCCTTGCAGGCTGACGTCACGGATCAATAGATGCAGGCTGGTATCCACTTCCAGATTCAGCACTTGCGCAAAACCAATGCCGTTGAGTTTGCCGCGGATCTCACCACCTTTCGCCAGCCACTGCTCCAGCGCACCGCGTTCAATAGTGACGTGGATAACCTGCAAATCATGCAGTTTTAACGGCTGTTGCAGAAGGAGGGTCAACACCGGTTCGGTTAAACCGGCGGGTAACTCATAATGCGGCTTACGGCTGAACATCCCGCCCTGACGGCTCACTTTGAGTGCCGTTTTGTCGCTTTGTTGCTGCTGAAGTTGCAGGTGGCGCTGCGAAATCGTGGTGAGCTGCGCAATCATCGATTGCTGCTGCCAGGCGTGCCCGGTCATCAATACTTCCAGTTGCTGCTCCAGCAGACGCATGCCTTCCGCGTCGTGCCACAGGCAATCTTTCAGCAAGATTAAATCAATCGGCGCAACCGCATCGCGACTGCTAAAAAAGGCGCTGGCCTGTAACAGGCGGATAGCCTTTTTCCAGCGACGATCGGAAACATACGGCGCGCTCGGCAACGCATCAAGCTGCTGGCGCAACGTATAAATAAGCTCAAAAACATTATCCGGCAGTTTGACCTTACTGATTTCCTGTTGCCAGCTGGCGTACTCTTCATCGGTGATTTGCAACTCAGCGGGCACCGGGTTGTCGTTCTCATCCTGCTGGCTAATCAGCATCGAGCGGAAATTGCCCTTCTCCTGCACTTTGTCGAGCCACAGACGAATCAACATGCGGTCATACAGTGCTTCAAGGCTGCTGTCCGCTTCCGGTAGTTCGTTAGAGGCGGCCACCAGCAGACGCATGGGGATTTTCTCTTCACTGGCACCATTGCGAAAACGCCGTTCGTTAATTGCGGTCAGCAGGGTGTTGAGAATGGCCGGACCTGCTTTCCAGATCTCATCCAGAAAGACAATTTCAGCTTCCGGTAAATAGCCGCTGGTTAAACGCTCATAGCGACCTTCATCTTTCAGCGCCTGAATGGAAAGCGGGCCAAACACCTCTTCCGGTGTGGAGAAACGGGTCATCAAATATTCGAAAGCGCGGGCATGTTTGAAGGCAAACTTCAGACGGCGAGCAATCAGGCTTTTGGCTATGCCCGGCGGGCCAAGAAGAAACACACTCTCACCGCTTAGTGCCGCCAGCAAACACAGGCGAATGGCGTGGCTGCGCTCGAAGAGTCCTTTTTCCAGTGCGCTGCTTAAGCGGGAAATTCTTTCTGCTAATAAATGTGAGTGAGCCATAATAGATTTGCGTCCTTTCGCCGTGTTATCCGGCTTGCAAAAGCGAGTATAGACGTTCCTGAAAGGGCTTGTAATAGACTGAAGAACGGCTTTATTTTCTTTGCGCCAGATTAATGTGGCCGCATTTAGGGGTACGATTTCGCAAATAATCGTGCATACTGTGCGCTTTTTGTGGGCCAAGGGACTAAGCACACATTTTGGCATTCAATCAAAAGATTAGTCTATGAGCACTGAGAATAAGCAATCATTACCTGCGGTTACGCTTGCGGCGATTGGGGTTGTCTACGGTGATATCGGCACCAGCCCACTTTATACACTTCGTGAATGTTTGTCTGGTCAGTTTGGTTTTGGCGTTGAGCGCGATGCCGTGTTCGGCTTTTTGTCGCTCATCTTCTGGCTGCTGATTTTTGTTGTCTCCATTAAGTACCTGACATTCGTCATGCGGGCGGATAACGCCGGTGAAGGTGGGATCTTAACCCTGATGTCGCTGGCCGGGCGCAATACCTCTGCAAGGATGACCTCGGTGCTGGTGATCATGGGGCTGATTGGCGGCAGCTTCTTCTATGGCGAAGTGGTCATCACGCCCGCCATCTCGGTGATGTCGGCGATAGAGGGGCTGGAAATTATCGCGCCTTCGCTCGACGCCTGGATTGTGCCGCTGTCGATTGTCGTGTTAACCCTGCTGTTTGCGATTCAGAAACACGGTACTGGCCTTGTGGGGAAGCTGTTTGCGCCCATTATGCTGGCGTGGTTTTTGATTCTCGCGGTGCTTGGTGCGCGCAGCATTATTGATAATCCTGAGGTGTTGCAGGCGCTGAACCCGATGTGGGCGGTGAACTTCTTCCTGCAATATAAAGCTATCTCCTTTGTGGCGCTGGGCGCGGTGGTGCTGTCGATCACCGGGGTGGAAGCGCTGTATGCGGATATGGGCCACTTCGGTAAGCTGCCGATCCGCGTGGCGTGGTTTATCGTTGTGCTGCCGTCGCTGGTGCTGAACTACTTTGGCCAGGGCGCGTTGCTACTGAAAACGCCGGAAGCGATTAAAAACCCCTTCTTCCTGCTTGCGCCGGAATGGGCGCTGATCCCCATGCTGATTATCGCCACGCTGGCGACGGTAATTGCCTCGCAGGCGGTGATTTCCGGCGTGTTCTCGCTGACGCGCCAGGCCGTGCGTCTGGGGTATCTGGCACCGATGCGCATCATCCATACCTCGGAGATGGAATCCGGGCAGATCTATATCCCGTTCATTAACTGGCTGCTCTACTTTGCGGTGGTGCTGGTTATTGTCAGCTTTGAGCACTCCAGTAACCTGGCGGCGGCGTACGGTATCGCCGTGACCGGTACGATGGTGCTGACCTCGATTCTCTCCACCACGGTGGCGCGCAAAAACTGGCACTGGAACAAAGTGCTGGTGGGGCTGCTTCTGCTCTTATTCCTCTCTATTGATGTGCCGCTGTTCTCGGCGAACCTCGATAAAATCGTCTCCGGCGGTTGGTTGCCATTAACTTTGGGGCTGGTGATGTTCATGGTGATGACCACCTGGAAGAGCGAGCGTTTCCGCCTGCTGCGCCGTATGCATGAACACGGTAACTCTCTGGAGGCGATGATTGCCTCGCTGGAGAAATCACCGCCGGTGCGCGTACCGGGCACGGCGGTCTATATGTCGCGGGCGTTGAACGTTATTCCGTTTGCGATGATGCATAACCTGAAGCACAACAAGGTGCTGCATGAGCGCGTGATCCTGCTGACACTGCGTACTGAAGATGCGCCGTACGTGCACAATGTACGCCGGGTGCAGATTGAGCAATTATCGCCGACCTTCTGGCGAGTGGTGGCGAGCTACGGCTGGCGCGAAACGCCGAACGTGGAAGAGGTGTTCCACCGTTGCGGACTGGAAGGGCTGAACTGCCGCATGATGGAGACCTCGTTCTTTATGTCGCATGAGTCGTTGATTCTGGGCAAACGCCCCTGGTATCTGCGTCTGCGCGGTAAGCTTTATCTGGTGCTACAGCGCAACGCGCTACGCGCGCCAGACCAGTTTGAGATCCCGCCAAATCGGGTGATAGAACTGGGAACGCAGGTCGAAATTTAATGCTGATAAAACCCCTCCCTATGAGGGGTTTTTGCTATTAATTGCTGGCTATTTCACTTAAAACAGTAAAGCTGTTTTTTTCATCAATTCGACAAGCGAAACGTTTCGATATCGATCACACTTCTGTAACGGCAAGATGGTTTTCTGCACATTCTTCGTACTACACTGCATACAGCGAAACGTTTCGCTGATGGAGCATAAAAAATGAAAAAAGGTCGTGTGCTTAACGCTGATATCTCGTCAGTCATCTCTCGTCTTGGTCATACCGATTCGCTGGTGGTGTGTGATGCCGGGTTGCCGGTGCCGCGTAACACGCAACGTATTGATATGGCATTAACGCAGGGCGTGCCTTCCTTTATGCAAGTACTGGAAGTGGTGACGGCGGAAATGCAGGTTGAGTCCGCGATTATCGCCTCGGAGATTAAGCAGCATAATCCGCAGCTCCATGAAACGTTGCTCAAGCATATTGAGCAGCTGCAGCAACACCAGGGAAATAACATCGAAGTGCGGTACGTTACGCACGAGCAATTTAAAAAACACACCGCGGACAGTCATGCGGTGATTCGCAGCGGGGAGTGTTCCCCGTTTGCGAATATCATTCTCTGTGCTGGCGTGACCTTCTGAGGCCATCATGGACGCGTTACTACAACTCAAAGGCATCGACAAAGCCTTTCCCGGCGTAAAAGCCCTCTCCGGCGCGGCGCTGAATGTTTACCCAGGCCGCGTAATGGCGCTGGTGGGTGAAAACGGCGCCGGTAAATCAACGATGATGAAAGTGCTGACGGGGATCTACACCCGTGACGCTGGTTCGCTGCTGTGGTTAGGTAAAGAAACCACCTTCACCGGGCCGAAATCCTCCCAGGAAGCCGGTATTGGCATCATCCACCAGGAACTGAACCTGATCCCGCAACTCACCATTGCCGAGAACATCTTTCTCGGCCGCGAGTTTGTGAATCGCTTTGGCAAAATCGACTGGAAAAAGATGTTTGCCGAAGCTGACAAACTGCTGGCGAAGCTGAATCTGCGTTTTAAAAGCGAGCGGCTGGTCGGCGAACTGTCGATTGGCGATCAGCAGATGGTCGAAATCGCCAAAGTGATGAGCTACGAATCGCAGGTCATCATTATGGATGAGCCAACCGATGCCCTGACCGATACCGAAACCGAATCGCTGTTTCGTGTCATTCGCGAGCTGAAATCGCAGGGGCGCGGCATCGTCTATATTTCTCACCGCATGAAAGAGATCTTCGAGATCTGCGATGACGTGACCGTCTTCCGTGACGGGCAATTTATCGCTGAGCGCGAAGTGGCCACGCTGACCGAAGATACGCTGATTGAAATGATGGTAGGCCGCAAACTGGAAGATCAATATCCGCGGCTGGATAAAGCGCCGGGCGAAATTCGCCTTACCGTTGACAAGCTCTGTGGGCCGGGCGTGGAAAACGTCAGTTTTACACTGCGTAAAGGCGAAATTCTTGGCGTAGCCGGATTGATGGGCGCGGGGCGCACCGAGCTGATGAAAGTGCTGTATGGCGCGCTGCCGCGCACCAGCGGTTATGTCACGCTCGACGGCCATGAAGTGATCACCCGCTCACCGCAGGACGGACTGGCAAACGGCATTGTTTATATTTCGGAAGACCGCAAGCGCGATGGCTTAGTGCTCGGCATGTCGGTGAAAGAGAACATGTCGCTGACTGCGCTGCGTTATTTCAGCCATGCGGGCGGTACGCTGAAACACAAAGATGAGCAGCAGGCGGTAAATGATTTTATTCGTCTGTTTAATGTGAAAACGCCTTCTATGGAGCAGGCCATTGGTTTGCTCTCCGGCGGGAATCAGCAAAAAGTGGCGATTGCCCGCGGTTTGATGACCCGGCCGAAAGTGCTGATCCTCGATGAGCCGACGCGTGGTGTTGACGTTGGGGCGAAAAAAGAGATTTATCAGTTAATTAACCAGTTTAAGGCCGATGGCCTGAGCATCATTCTTGTCTCCTCCGAAATGCCGGAAGTGTTGGGCATGAGCGATCGCATAATGGTGATGCATGAAGGGCATCTCGGCGGTGAATTCACGCGCGAGCAGGCCACTCAGGAAGTGTTGATGGCTGCCGCTGTGGGCAAGCTTAATCGTGTGAATCAGGAGTAAAAAAGATGACTACCCAGGCTGTTTCTGGTCGCCGTTATTTCACCAAAGCATGGTTGATGGAACAAAAATCGTTGATTGCCCTGCTGGTGCTGATTGCGATTGTCTCGACCATGAGCCCCAACTTTTTTACCGTCAATAACCTGTTAAACATCCTGCAACAGACCTCGGTCAACGCCATTATGGCGGTCGGTATGACGCTGGTTATTTTAACGTCGGGGATCGATCTGTCCGTCGGTTCCCTGTTAGCGCTTACCGGCGCAGTTGCCGCCTCGCTGGTGGGCATGGAAGTTAACGCGCTGGTGGCGGTTGTCGGCGCGCTGGCGCTCGGTGCGGCTGTTGGCGCACTGACCGGTACGATTGTCGCGAAAGGCCGCGTGCAGGCGTTTATCGCCACGCTGGTGATGATGCTGCTGCTGCGCGGTGTGACGCTGGTTTATACCAACGGTAGCCCGGTGAATACTGGTTTTACTGATAACGCGGATGTGTTTGGCTGGTTCGGTATTGGTCGCCCGTTCGGTATTCCGACACCGGTATGGCTGATGGCCGTCGTCTTTATCGCGGCGTGGTATCTGTTGCATCACACCCGTTTGGGCCGCTATATCTATGCATTAGGCGGTAACGAGGCGGCGACGCGCTTGTCCGGTATCAGCGTTGATAAAGTCAAAGTTATCGTTTACTCCCTGTGCGGCCTTCTGGCCTCGCTGGCGGGCATTATTGAAGTGGCGCGTCTTTCCTCGGCGCAACCTACTGCGGGAGCAGGTTATGAGCTGGATGCTATCGCTGCGGTTGTTTTGGGTGGGACCAGTCTCGCAGGTGGCAAAGGGCGTATTGTCGGTACACTAATCGGCGCGCTGATCCTTGGCTTCCTCAATAATGGATTGAATTTGTTGAGCGTTTCCTCCTATTACCAGATGATCGTTAAAGCAGTGGTGATTCTGCTTGCGGTGCTGGTAGACAACAAAAAGCAGTAATTACCTACACAACAGGACTCATGAAAATGAACATGAAAAAACTGGCCACTCTGGTTTCTGCTGTTGCACTGAGCGCCACCGTAAGCGCAAACGCGATGGCGAAAGACTCTATTGCTCTGGTGATTTCCACGCTGAACAACCCGTTCTTCGTTTCCCTGAAGGATGGCGCGCAGAAAGAAGCGGACAAACTGGGTTATGACCTGGTGGTACTGGACTCGCAAAACAACCCGGCGAAAGAGCTGGCGAACGTGCAGGACCTGACCGTGCGCGGCACCAAATTGCTGCTGATCAACCCGACCGATTCCGACGCTGTAGGTAACGCTGTGAAAATGGCAAACCAGGCGAAAATCCCGGTAATCACCCTTGACCGTGTGGCTTCCAGCGGTGAAGTGGTAAGCCATATCGCTTCTGATAACGTACTGGGCGGCAAAATCGCCGGTGATTACATTGCTAAGAAAGCGGGCGAAGGCGCGAAAGTGATCGAACTGGCGGGTATTGCCGGGACGTCCGCTGCGCGTGAACGTGGTGAAGGCTTCCAGCAGGCAGTTGCTGCGCACAAATTCAACGTACTGGCCAGCCAGCCGGCTGACTTCGACCGCACTAAAGGCCTGAACGTGATGCAGAACCTGCTGACCGCGCATCCGGACGTGCAGGCTGTTTTCGCACAGAACGATGAAATGGCGCTGGGTGCGCTGCGCGCCCTGCAAACTGCCGGTAAAACCGATGTGATGGTGGTGGGCTTTGACGGTACGCCAGACGGCGTGAAAGCGGTTAACGACGGTAAACTGGCGGCGACTATCGCTCAGTTGCCGGAGCAGATCGGCGCGAAAGGCGTGGATACCGCAGACAAGGTGCTGAAAGGTGAAAAAGTCTACGCCAAAAACCCGGTTGATCTGAAGCTGGTGGTTAAGCAGTAATTCGTCATTCTGGTGGAGGGCGCAATCCCGCCGCTGGAGGGACAATACAAAAAAGAAAAGCATGGCACGCGCCACCGAAAGGTGGCGCATTTTACGGACAAGCTCATCATGAAAACCGCAGACAAACTCGTTGTCCTTGGCAGTATCAATGCTGATCACATTCTTAACCTTGAATCTTTCCCGACTCCGGGCGAAACCGTGACAGGCAACCAGTATCAGGTGGCTTTTGGCGGTAAAGGGGCAAACCAGGCGGTAGCTGCCGGGCGTAGCGGTGCGGATATTGCGTTTATCGCCTGTACCGGCGATGACGATACCGGTGCGCGCGTGCGTAAACAGCTTGAGAGCGACAATATTGATGTTGCGCCGGTGAGCGTTGTCGCGGGCGAATCCACCGGTGTTGCGCTGATTTTCGTCAACGCTGAAGGTGAGAATGTTATCGGTATTCATGCGGGAGCGAATGCGGCGCTCTCAATTGATCGCGTCAACGCGCAGCATGACCTGATTGCGCAGGCTTCTGCGCTGTTAATGCAACTGGAATCACCGGTTGAGAGCGTACTGGCTGCGGCGCGTATTGCGCATCAGAACAATACTACCGTGGCGCTGAATCCGGCACCGGCGCGCGAGCTTTCCGATGACCTGCTGGCGCTGGTGGATATCATCACGCCAAATGAGACCGAAGCGGAAAAACTCACCGGAATTAAGGTATCCAGCGACGAAGATGCCGCGCGGGCTGCACAGGCGCTGCACACCAAAGGTATTAAAACGGTGATCATTACTCTCGGTAGCCGTGGTGTCTGGGCCAGCGTTAATGGCGAAGGCAAACGCGTACCGGGCTTTAAAGTGAAAGCCATCGATACCATTGCGGCGGGTGATACGTTTAACGGCGCGTTGCTGACCGCGTTACTGGAAGATAAACCTCTGGATGAGGCGATTCGTTTTGCTCATGCGGCGGCGGCGATTGCCGTCACGCGTAAGGGTGCGCAACCGTCTGTGCCGTGGCGCAATGAGATTGACGATTTTCTCTCTTCGCAGGGGTGACGCTTGGCGACCATGAAGGATGTGGCCCGCTTGGCGGGCGTTTCCACTTCAACCGTTTCCCACGTAATTAACAAAGATCGCTTTGTCAGTGAGGCTATCCGCGAAAAAGTGGAAACGGCGATCAAGACGCTGAATTACGCGCCTTCAGCGATTGCGCGCAGTCTGAAGATCAACCAGACGCGTACGATTGGCATGCTGATCACCGCCAGTACTAATCCCTTTTACTCGGAGCTGGTACGCGGCGTGGAGCGCAGCTGTTTCGAGCGGGGTTACAGTCTGGTGCTGTGCAACACCGAAGGTGACGAACAGCGGATGAATCGCAACCTGGAAACATTGATGCAAAAACGCGTCGATGGGTTGCTGTTGCTGTGTACCGAAACGCACCAGCCTTCGCAAGAGATCATGCAGCGCTATCCTTCAATTCCAACTGTGATGATGGACTGGGCGCCCTTCGACGGCGACAGCGATCTGATTCAGGATAACTCGTTGCTCGGCGGCGATATGGCGACCCAGTATTTGATCAACAAAGGCCATACGCGTATTGCCTGCATTACCGGTCCGCTGGATAAAACCCCTGCACGTCTGCGTCTGGAAGGGTATCGCGAAGCGATGGCCCGCGCCGGGTTGGTGATCCGTGAAGGGGATGAGATCGAGAGCGATTTTGAGTTTGGCGGCGGTTTCGACGCGATGCAGGCATTGCTGGCAATGCACGAACGCCCGCAGGCGGTATTTATTGGTAATGATGCGATGGCCGTTGGCGCCTATCAGGCGCTGTACCAGGCGGGGCTGAAAATCCCGCAGGATATGGCGATCGTTGGTTATGACGACATTGAACTGGCGCGCTACATGACGCCGCCGCTCACCACTATTCATCAGCCGAAAGATGAACTGGGTGAGCTGGCGATTGATGTGCTTATTCACCGCATTGCGGAGCCTGGCCTGCAACAGCAGCGTTTGCAGCTCACGCCAATATTGATGGAGCGCGGCTCAGCCTGACTTTTTGTGCCGTTCTTTAATCAGGTTGCGACCATCTTTTGCTTTCAACAACATAAACACTAACGCGGAAATCAGCGTGATCGCGCCCATAGTGATAAAGGTGTAGTGGAATTGTTCCACTGTGTTTGTGCTGTCAAACCCTTCATAGAAACGCAGCACCGCTGCGCTAACCGCCACGCCGAGGCTAATCGATAGTTGCTGTGTTACCGCCAGCACACTATTACCGCTGCTGGCGTTCTCGTCAGTTAAGTCTGCAAGCGTAATAGTGTTCATTGAGGTGAACTGCGTGGACATCGCCATCCCAAGGATGAACAGCGGCAATACCAGCATCCATATTGCCATTGCCGGTGTTTGTAAGGCGAACTGGGCAATCATTAAACCAATAAACAGCGTGATTCCCACCAGTGTTTTACGGTAGCCAAGCCAGCGCAATATCTGGGTTACCATCGATTTTGCGAGGATAGAACCCAGCGCGGTGGGCGCCATCATGCAACCGGCGATCAATGCCGGATACCCGAACCCCACCTGTAACATCAGCGGCATCAGGAAAGGAACGCAGCCAGTACCCAACCGCGAAGCTATGTTCCCGGCGATCCCGACGGAGAAGGTGCGGGTGTTAAACAGGTTGAGTGAGATCAGCGGCGTTGGATGGCGGCGCGCGTGGCGAATGTAGGCCAGTAGCAGCAAAATGCCGCTCAGAATGATAGTAAAAGCGATCCAACTGGCGACCAGCTTCTCACCGAACAACTCCATTCCGCTTGAGAACAGCACCAGGCTTAAACCGAACAGGAAAAAACCGCCCATATCGAAACTGCGTCGTGGCGTGGTGAAGTTCGGCATGTATTTGCGGGCATAAAACAGACCGGCGAGGCCAATCGGAATATTAATTAAGAAGATCCAGTGCCAGCTCGCCCAGGTGACTAACACGCCGCCCATTACCGGTCCCAGAATCGGCCCGACCAGCCCTGGCATGGTGACGAAGTTCAGTACCGGCAGCAATTCGCTACGCGGATAAGCCCGAAGCAAAGCCAGGCGTGCAACCGGCATCATCATCGCGCCGCCGATCCCCTGAATCACGCGGAACACGACCAGCATCGGTAATGAATTAGAAAGTGCGCAGGCCAGCGAGCCAAGGGTAAACAGGCTAACTGCCAGCATAAAGACGCGCCGTGTGCCGAAGCGATCGGCCAGCCAGCCGCTCATGGGGATAAGCATGGCGACGGTCAGTGTGTAGCTGATAATCGCCGATTGCATTGCTAAAGGGGAACGCCCAAGGCTTTGTGCTATGGCGGGGAGTGCGGTGTTAAGGATCGTGGCATCCAGTGCCTGCATAAAAAAAGCCATTGCCGCAATCCACGGCAGGCCGGCCATACTGCGCGCTTTCTTCTCTGTCATACCTGGTCCTGTTAATTCGGCGTATTCAATAATAGCTGGCACGCCCGGAACGCGCTGTCGCCATCGCTTTCCTGAATGGCGTCCACAATCGCCTGGTGAAGGTCGAGCTTGACCACTTCATTTTGTGTAATAGAGGTAAAGTAGGTGTGATAGATAGAATGAAACAGTGTGGAGAATGAAATAAGAAACGGGTTATCGCTCATCGCATAAATATGTTCATGCCATGCCATATCGACTTCTACCCAGCGTTCGCGGTTGAAGTTCTTTTTCAGCAACACCATCTCTTCCATTAATGTATTGAGATACGCTTTTTGTTCCGCGCTACCCAGCGTGGCGGCGAGCAGACACGCCTGAGGCTCAAGACTGCTGCGCATAATGAGAAAGTGTTGAACAACGTCCTGGAAGTTATCCTCATGCATCCACCAGGAGAGCAACTCCTTATCAAGGAAGTTCCAGTTTCCGCGCGGCATGACGCGAGTACCAATACGCGGGCGGGGAAGCACCATCCCTTTTGCGGTTAATGTCTTTACCGCTTCTCTGACCGCGGTGCGGCTTACGCCAAACTTCTCACCCAGCTCCATCTCACCCGGCAGAATACTTCCTGGGGCATATTCTCCCTTCAGGATTTGTTGCGCCAGTTTCTCAGCCAAAACCCAGGAGATGTTTTTCTGCGCGGCAAGTTGTTGTGCGTTTAGCGGCATTTTTACTTCCTTATCTCTTTATTTCACTGGCTAGTATGCCATTCGATGCCTTTCAGTGGTGGTAAAAACAGCGAAATCGGCAATTCATGCCGCTTTTTACCACGCTTTGTTGAAAAAAGAGACGGTTGAAAAGTTTTTTGAAATTAGGGGTTGTCAGCGTGAATTAACTCCCTATAATGCGCCTCCACTGACACGGCACAACGGCAAACACACCGGCCTGTCAGGTGAAGAAATCTGAAAATAAACAGTTGACTTCACGGCGGGAAAGCGTAGTATACGCAACCCGCGCCGCAGCAAAAAGCGAGGCGGCACTGCTCTTTAACAATTTATCAGACAATCTGTGTGGGCACTCAGGGTGACTGGATTCTTGAACGTCCTCGGACGAAAAATGAATACCAAGTCTCAACGAGTGAACACGTAATTCATTACGAAGTTTAATTCATTGAGCATCAAACTTTTAAATTGAAGAGTTTGATCATGGCTCAGATTGAACGCTGGCGGCAGGCCTAACACATGCAAGTCGAACGGTAACACAGAGAGCTTGCTCTCGGGTGACGAGTGGCGGACGGGTGAGTAATGTCTGGGAAACTGCCTGATGGAGGGGGATAACTACTGGAAACGGTAGCTAATACCGCATAACGTCGCAAGACCAAAGAGGGGGACCTTCGGGCCTCTTGCCATCAGATGTGCCCAGATGGGATTAGCTAGTAGGTGGGGTAACGGCTCACCTAGGCGACGATCCCTAGCTGGTCTGAGAGGATGACCAGCCACACTGGAACTGAGACACGGTCCAGACTCCTACGGGAGGCAGCAGTGGGGAATATTGCACAATGGGCGCAAGCCTGATGCAGCCATGCCGCGTGTATGAAGAAGGCCTTCGGGTTGTAAAGTACTTTCAGCGGGGAGGAAGGCAATACGGTTAATAACCGTGTTGATTGACGTTACCCGCAGAAGAAGCACCGGCTAACTCCGTGCCAGCAGCCGCGGTAATACGGAGGGTGCAAGCGTTAATCGGAATTACTGGGCGTAAAGCGCACGCAGGCGGTCTGTCAAGTCGGATGTGAAATCCCCGGGCTCAACCTGGGAACTGCATCCGAAACTGGCAGGCTTGAGTCTCGTAGAGGGAGGTAGAATTCCAGGTGTAGCGGTGAAATGCGTAGAGATCTGGAGGAATACCGGTGGCGAAGGCGGCCTCCTGGACGAAGACTGACGCTCAGGTGCGAAAGCGTGGGGAGCAAACAGGATTAGATACCCTGGTAGTCCACGCCGTAAACGATGTCTATTTGGAGGTTGTGCCCTTGAGGCGTGGCTTCCGGAGCTAACGCGTTAAATAGACCGCCTGGGGAGTACGGCCGCAAGGTTAAAACTCAAATGAATTGACGGGGGCCCGCACAAGCGGTGGAGCATGTGGTTTAATTCGATGCAACGCGAAGAACCTTACCTGGTCTTGACATCCACAGAACTTAGCAGAGATGCTTTGGTGCCTTCGGGAACTGTGAGACAGGTGCTGCATGGCTGTCGTCAGCTCGTGTTGTGAAATGTTGGGTTAAGTCCCGCAACGAGCGCAACCCTTATCCTTTGTTGCCAGCGGTTAGGCCGGGAACTCAAAGGAGACTGCCAGTGATAAACTGGAGGAAGGTGGGGATGACGTCAAGTCATCATGGCCCTTACGACCAGGGCTACACACGTGCTACAATGGCGCATACAAAGAGAAGCGACCTCGCGAGAGCAAGCGGACCTCATAAAGTGCGTCGTAGTCCGGATTGGAGTCTGCAACTCGACTCCATGAAGTCGGAATCGCTAGTAATCGTGGATCAGAATGCCACGGTGAATACGTTCCCGGGCCTTGTACACACCGCCCGTCACACCATGGGAGTGGGTTGCAAAAGAAGTAGGTAGCTTAACCTTCGGGAGGGCGCTTACCACTTTGTGATTCATGACTGGGGTGAAGTCGTAACAAGGTAACCGTAGGGGAACCTGCGGTTGGATCACCTCCTTACCTTAAAGAACCTGCCTCTGCAGTGTCCACACAGATTGTCTGATGAAAAGTAAAAGCAAGGCGTCTTGCGAGCGAGACTTTACGTCCCCTTCGTCTAGAGGCCCAGGACACCGCCCTTTCACGGCGGTAACAGGGGTTCGAATCCCCTAGGGGACGCCACTTGCGCGGTAATGTGTGAAAGGCGTTGCCAACCGTATCTCAAAACTGACTTGCGAGTCATGTTTGAGATATTTGCTCTTTAAAAATCTGGATCAAGCTGAAAATTGAAACACTGAACAGTGCGAACTGTTCTGTGAGTCTCTCAAATTTTCGCGACACGCGGATGTTTCACGAAACATCTTCGGGTTGTGAGGTTAAGCGACTAAGCGTACACGGTGGATGCCCTGGCAGTCAGAGGCGATGAAGGACGTGCTAATCTGCGAAAAGCGCCGGTAAGGTGATATGAACCGTTATAGCCGGCGATGTCCGAATGGGGAAACCCAGTGTGACTCGTCACACTATCATTAACTGAATCCATAGGTTAATGAGGCGAACCGGGGGAACTGAAACATCTAAGTACCCCGAGGAAAAGAAATCAACCGAGATTCCCCCAGTAGCGGCGAGCGAACGGGGAGCAGCCCAGAGCCTGAATCAGCTTGTGTGTTAGTGGAAGCGTCTGGAAAGTCGCGCGATACAGGGTGACAGCCCCGTACACAAAAGCACACAGGCTGTGAGCTCGATGAGTAGGGCGGGACACGTGGTATCCTGTCTGAATATGGGGGGACCATCCTCCAAGGCTAAATACTCCTGACTGACCGATAGTGAACCAGTACCGTGAGGGAAAGGCGAAAAGAACCCCGGCGAGGGGAGTGAAAAAGAACCTGAAACCGTGTACGTACAAGCAGTGGGAGCCTCTTAATGGGGTGACTGCGTACCTTTTGTATAATGGGTCAGCGACTTATATTCTGTAGCAAGGTTAACCGCATAGGGGAGCCGAAGGGAAACCGAGTCTTAACTGGGCGTTAAGTTGCAGGGTATAGACCCGAAACCCGGTGATCTAGCCATGGGCAGGTTGAAGGTTGGGTAACACTAACTGGAGGACCGAACCGACTAATGTTGAAAAATTAGCGGATGACCTGTGGCTGGGGGTGAAAGGCCAATCAAACCGGGAGATAGCTGGTTCTCCCCGAAAGCTATTTAGGTAGCGCCTCGTGAATTCATCTCCGGGGGTAGAGCACTGTTTCGGCTAGGGGGCCATCCCGGCTTACCAACCCGATGCAAACTACGAATACCGGAGAATGTTATCACGGGAGACACACGGCGGGTGCTAACGTCCGTCGTGAAGAGGGAAACAACCCAGACCGCCAGCTAAGGTCCCAAAGTCATGGTTAAGTGGGAAACGATGTGGGAAGGCCCAGACAGCCAGGATGTTGGCTTAGAAGCAGCCATCATTTAAAGAAAGCGTAATAGCTCACTGGTCGAGTCGGCCTGCGCGGAAGATGTAACGGGGCTAAACCATGCACCGAAGCTGCGGCAGCGACACTATGTGTTGTTGGGTAGGGGAGCGTTCTGTAAGCCTGCGAAGGTGTGCTGTGAGGCATGCTGGAGGTATCAGAAGTGCGAATGCTGACATAAGTAACGATAAAGCGGGTGAAAAGCCCGCTCGCCGGAAGACCAAGGGTTCCTGTCCAACGTTAATCGGGGCAGGGTGAGTCGACCCCTAAGGCGAGGCCGAAAGGCGTAGTCGATGGGAAACAGGTTAATATTCCTGTACTTGGTGTTACTGCGAAGGGGGGACGGAGAAGGCTATGTTAGCCGGGCGACGGTTGTCCCGGTTTAAGCGTGAAGGTGTGTGCTCCAGGCAAATCCGGAGCACTTTAACACTGAGGCGTGATGACGAGGCACTACGGTGCTGAAGTAACAAATGCCCTGCTTCCAGGAAAAGCCTCTAAGCTCCAGGTAACACGAAATCGTACCCCAAACCGACACAGGTGGTCAGGTAGAGAATACCAAGGCGCTTGAGAGAACTCGGGTGAAGGAACTAGGCAAAATGGTGCCGTAACTTCGGGAGAAGGCACGCTGATATGTAGGTGAAGCGACTTGCTCGTGGAGCTGAAATCAGTCGAAGATACCAGCTGGCTGCAACTGTTTATTAAAAACACAGCACTGTGCAAACACGAAAGTGGACGTATACGGTGTGACGCCTGCCCGGTGCCGGAAGGTTAATTGATGGGGTCATCCGTAAGGAGAAGCTCTTGATCGAAGCCCCGGTAAACGGCGGCCGTAACTATAACGGTCCTAAGGTAGCGAAATTCCTTGTCGGGTAAGTTCCGACCTGCACGAATGGCGTAATGATGGCCAGGCTGTCTCCACCCGAGACTCAGTGAAATTGAACTCGCTGTGAAGATGCAGTGTACCCGCGGCAAGACGGAAAGACCCCGTGAACCTTTACTATAGCTTGACACTGAACACTGGTCCTTGATGTGTAGGATAGGTGGGAGGCTTTGAAGCGTGGACGCCAGTCTGCGTGGAGCCGTCCTTGAAATACCACCCTTTAATGGCTGGTGTTCTAACGTGGACCCGTAATCCGGGTTGCGGACAGTGTCTGGTGGGTAGTTTGACTGGGGCGGTCTCCTCCTAAAGCGTAACGGAGGAGCACGAAGGTCAGCTAATCCTGGTCGGACATCAGGAGGTTAGTGCAATGGCATAAGCTGGCTTGACTGCGAGCGTGACGGCGCGAGCAGGTGCGAAAGCAGGTCATAGTGATCCGGTGGTTCTGAATGGAAGGGCCATCGCTCAACGGATAAAAGGTACTCCGGGGATAACAGGCTGATACCGCCCAAGAGTTCATATCGACGGCGGTGTTTGGCACCTCGATGTCGGCTCATCACATCCTGGGGCTGAAGTAGGTCCCAAGGGTATGGCTGTTCGCCATTTAAAGTGGTACGCGAGCTGGGTTTAGAACGTCGTGAGACAGTTCGGTCCCTATCTGCCGTGGGCGCTGGAGAATTGAGGGGGGCTGCTCCTAGTACGAGAGGACCGGAGTGGACGCATCACTGGTGTTCGGGTTGTCATGCCAATGGCACTGCCCGGTAGCTAAATGCGGAAGAGATAAGTGCTGAAAGCATCTAAGCACGAAACTTGCCCCGAGATGAGTTCTCCCTGAGACTTTAGGTCTCCTGAAGGAACGTTGAAGACGACGACGTTGATAGGCCGGGTGTGTAAGCGCAGCGATGCGTTGAGCTAACCGGTACTAATGAACCGTGAGGCTTAACCTTACAACGCCGAAGATGTTTTGGCGTGAGAGAGATGAAATCAGCTTGATACAGATTACGTCAGGGCGTGAGAACGGTCTGACAACAGAATTTGCCTGGCGGCAGTAGCGCGGTGGTCCCACCTGACCCCATGCCGAACTCAGAAGTGAAACGCCGTAGCGCCGATGGTAGTGTGGGGTCTCCCCATGCGAGAGTAGGGAACTGCCAGGCATCAAACAAGTGAAGAGGCCATCCTGACGGATGGCCTTTTTGCGTTTTTACGCTGCGAAACAGCACAGGCGCTCCCCCTTCGGATGCGGCAAAACATGTCTGTGATGGCGGTTTTAACCTTTCATCTGCCCGACAGAAAGCCTCATGTTAAACAGGCAGTAAGTACCAGCAAATTAATCCATTTGCCTAATCCAGCGCATAATAAACGTGACTATCTGCTCAATATCATTCAGGTTTAGTACCGGCACACCATGCATTAGAGGGATATCACTGGCAATGGCGATAACATGCTCGTCCAGCGTTAACTCCGCTAAATCATGACCACAGTCATGCCGCCAGAGCAGGATCTTGGGCACCGTCTCGTGTTTGAAACCCTCGACTAATACAAGATCCAGTTTTGTTGCATCCATTCTGCTAACCAGATATGCCAAATCCAGCTCGGCTTCATCTGGGGTTTCTGTCATTAACGCCCATCGTTGTGAACTGGCAACCAACGTTTGCGCCGCACCTGCTTTACGTAATTCATAGCTGTCTTTACCGGGCTTATCGACGTCCATATCGTGATGAGTATGTTTGATTAAGCCCGGACGAATACCTTGTTCGCAGAGAGCTGGAATCAACTTTTTAAGCAGCGTCGTTTTCCCTGTTCCGCTCCAGGCGGCAATGGCAAGTAATGGGATCATGTTCTCTCCTGCCAGTGCGCGAGATCATCGGGGGTATTCACATTGGCGAAGGCGGATTTCACATCACTAAAATCCACCGCATGCCCTCCTGCTCGTTGCATAAATACCATCACCCGACGTTCGCCGCTGGCGAGATAGTCCTGCAAAAATGGTAAAACGCTGCGATGTACCAGAGCAATTGCCGGGTGATCTCGCTCGCCATCATTAACCCACATTGCTGGCGCATTATGCTGCCGGTTCTTTTGTAACCGCGTCATAAGATCCGTTGGTATACGTGGCGTATCGCACGGGCAAAACAGAAACCATTCCCCATCGCTTTGCTGCATAACGGATAGAATTCCCGCCAGCGGGCCGGGAAAATCATCCAGCGTATCTGTGAGGACCGGTAAGCCACTGGTGCGATAAATTTCAAGGTTTCGATTGGCGCTGATAACTAAGCTGGTTACCTGTGGTGCCAGCCGTTCGGCAACATGTTGCCACAGTGGTGTGCCATTTAATTCCTGCAGTCCTTTATCTTTTCCACCCATCCGCGAGGCTTTTCCTCCCGCCAGCACCACACCTATTACTGCACTACTGTCCGTCACCCTTATCGCCTCTTTTATTGTGGGTTTTACCCTGCTAACGTGTCTGTACCCAGAGTAAGGAGCACGATTATGAAATGTAAACGCCTGAATGAAGTTATCGAACTTCTCCAGCCTGCATGGCAAAAAGAGCCAGAGCTTAATTTAGTGCAATTTTTGCAGAAACTGGCGCAAGAGTCAGGTTATCAAGGCGACCTTGTGGATTTAAGTGATGACATCCTGATCTATCATCTGAAAATGCGCGATTCCTCGAAAGATGCAGTGATCCCAGGCATTCAGAAAGATTATGAAGAGGATTTTAAAACCGCGCTGTTGCGCGCGCGCGGCGTAATTAAAGAGTAAAAGCTTGTAAGCGGCGCAACCGAATACGCTACGAAATGATATCCTGAATTATTCGTCGTATTTTCGGATCCCAGGATGACCTGCAACGCCTTTACCTTCCAGACATTACACCCGGATACCATTATGGATGCGCTGTTTGAGCAGGGGATCCGGGTGGATTCCGGGCTTACCCCGCTCAACAGCTATGAAAACCGCGTTTATCAATTTCAGGATGAAGATCGCAAACGTTATGTGGTGAAGTTTTACCGTCCGGAGCGTTGGTCTGCAGAGCAAATCCGTGAAGAGCATGAATTTGCTTTAGATTTGCAGCGTGATGACGTGCCAGTCGCGGCGCCACTCGCTTTCAACAATGAAACCTTACTCACCCATCAGGACTTCTTTTTCGCCGTTTTTCCAAGCGTTGGCGGCCGTCAGTTTGAAGCCGACAACCTGGATCAAATGGAGTGGGTGGGTCGCTACCTTGGTCGTATGCATCAAACCGGCAGAAAGACGCGTTTTACAAGCCGTCCGGAAATAGGCGTTCAAGAATATCTGATTGAGCCACGCCAACTCTTTGAAACAACAACGCTCATTCCTTCTGGTTTAAAGGATGAATTTTTGCGCGCAGCCGATAAGCTTATCGATGCTGTAATGGCGCAATGGCATAACCGTTTTAATCTTTTGCGTCTGCATGGTGATTGCCATGCAGGGAATATTCTCTGGCGAGACGGGCCAATGTTTGTTGATTTAGACGATGCCCGTAACGGTCCTGCCATACAGGATCTGTGGATGTTGCTACACGGCGATAAAGCCGAGCAGCGTATGCAGCTGGAGATGATCGTCGAGGCCTACGAAGAATTCAGTGAATTCAACGTGGCTGAGCTGGCGTTAATCGAGCCGCTACGCGCCATGCGCCTGGTTTATTATCTGGCATGGCTGATTCGTCGCTGGGACGATCCGGCATTTCCCAAAAATTTTCCGTGGCTAAGCAGTGAAAATCACTGGCACAGACAGACATTGATTTTTCTTGAACAGGTGAAGGTTCTTCAAGAACCACCTTTAGCATTAACACCAATGTATTAAATGGAGAGAGTTAACCATGAAGAAGATTTGGCTGGCGCTGGCAGGAATGATTCTGGCTTTTAGCGCCTCAGCAGCACAACCGACAGACGGTAAGCAATTCATTACACTTGATAAGCCAGTGGCGGGCGAGCCGCAGGTGCTTGAGTTCTTCTCGTTTTATTGCCCACACTGCTACGACTTCGAGCAAGTTTGGCATATTGCTGACGCGGTGAAGAAGAAGCTGCCAGAGGGCACAAAAATGACCAAATACCACGTGGAATTCTTAGGTCCACTGGGTAAAGAGATGACGCAGGCGTGGGCTGTAGCCATGGCGCTTGGTGTGGAAGATAAAATCACTTCTCCGCTGTTTGAAGCTGTGCAGAAAACGCAAACCGTGCAGTCTGTTGCTGATATTCGCGATGTCTTCATCAGCGCGGGCGTGAAAGGCGAAGAGTATGATGCTGCGTGGAACAGCTTCGTGGTGAAATCGCTGGTTGCTCAGCAAGAAAAAGCGGCTGCGGATTTACAACTTCAGGGCGTTCCGGCCATGTTTGTTAACGGGAAATACCAGGTTAACCAGCAGGGCATGGACGGCAGTAGCCTGGATGCCTTCATTCAGGACTACGCAAACACCGTGAAGTATCTGGTTGAGAAGAAATAAAAATAACGCCGGTCACTGACCGGCGTTTTTGTATTCTGCTTTGATGGTATCAATCAGTTCATCTTTCCCTAGCCACAGTTTATTCAGCCACTGTTGGAAACTCCGTTTAAAATTCTTATCGTTAACGTAGTCTCCATGTAACGCTTCATCCACCGGCAATAAATTGACTCGCACGACAATACGCGTCAGCTTACCGCTGAGCATATCAAAGAATGGCGTCCGGTCGTTTTCCGGGTAACAGAGCGTAACATCAAGCAATTTATCGAACTGTTTACCCAATACATTTAGCGCCATGGCAACACCTGCCGCTTTTGGCGACAACAGATTTTTGAAAGAAGAGCGTGTCTGTTGGCGCTTGTCTTCAGTGAAACGTGATCCTTCAACAAAGTTCACAATGGTGGTTGGGTGAAAGCGAAATTTCTCGCATGAACGGCGCGTGGTTTCGACATCTTTACCCCGACGTTCAGGGTGACGAATCAAATAGCTTCTGGAGTAACGGCGCATAAAAGGCATATCCAGCGCCCAGCAAGCAAGGCCAATAAAAGGTACCCACGCCAGTTGCTGTTTAAGGAAATATTTGTTCATGGGAATATGTTTACGAAACAAAACGCATAACACCACAATATCCGCCCAGCTATGATGATTGCAGATCAGCAAATACCAGTTTTTCTTATCCAGCCCTTCCAGCCCCTCAACATCCCATTTTAAATAAGGGTTGAGATGCAATAGCAATGAAAGCCCTTCGCACCAGCAATACATCATAAAATTGCAAAACGTTGAGATCGCGCGCCATACCGCAGGAAGGGGAATTAACAGCTTGAGCATTCCGGCGATAATAATGGGCACGGAGCAAAAAATGGTAACCAATATGGTGAGCAGGACACTCAAAATTAGAGTGGCTACCGCAAGGAATCTCGACATAGTTATATTATTCAGAAAGTTAGCTGCTAAAAGCACACTAAAACAAGCGCAAGGTGCAGATCTTAACAGAAAACAGTTATCAGGAATGCTTAAACCTTGCTGGTAATACCTCAGCAATTATTGGCAATAAATCAAATCAAAATTACTTATATCCACACAGCGTAAATTGCCAGCAAATAGCAATAACGATCAGCTTTTATAGTATAACTCATTGAATATAAATAATTTGTATAATCCTACGATCGACGAAATGGCACAAAAGTCCAGCCTGATAAAAACTATTCACAAACTTATCCACAGGATGTTTATGCGAGCGATCCCGACGATCGCGAAATCTTTTCGGCATTTTCCGCGAAAAACTCATGTTTTCTCCCTGTCTGTGGCATCCTTTAACCATAATTTGATAAACAGGCATGGACATCATGGTTCAGATCCCAGAAAACCCACTTATCCTTGTTGACGGCTCGTCTTACCTTTATCGCGCGTATCATGCGTTTCCGCCGCTAACCAACAGCGCTGGTGAGCCTACCGGCGCGATGTACGGTGTGCTCAACATGTTGCGCAGCCTGATTTTGCAATACCAGCCGACACATGCTGCGGTGGTGTTTGATGCGAAAGGCAAAACCTTCCGTGATGAACTGTTTGAGCATTACAAATCCCATCGCCCGCCAATGCCGGACGATTTGCGTGCGCAAATTGAGCCGCTGCACACCATGGTAAAAGCGATGGGGTTGCCGTTACTGGCGGTCTCCGGCGTTGAAGCGGATGATGTCATCGGCACGCTGGCGCGTGAAGCCGAAAAAGCGGGTCGGCCGGTGTTGATAAGCACCGGTGATAAAGATATGGCGCAGCTGGTGACGCCAAATATTACGCTTATCAATACCATGACCAACACCATCCTCGGCCCGGATGAAGTCGTCACAAAATATGGCGTCCCGCCAGCGTTAATTATCGATTTCCTCGCCCTGATGGGTGACTCCTCGGATAACATTCCTGGCGTGCCGGGCGTTGGCGAGAAAACGGCGCAGGCGCTGCTACAAGGGCTGGGCGGCCTGGATACGCTCTATGCCGAATCGGATAAAATCGCCGGGCTCACCTTCCGCGGTGCGAAAACCATGGCGGCGAAGCTTGAGCAGAACAAAGAGGTGGCTTATCTCTCTTACCAACTGGCCACGATCAAAACGGATGTTGAACTGGAGCTGACCTGTGAACAGCTGGAAGTTCAGCAGCCTGCGGCGCAGGAGCTTCTGGAGCTGTTTAAGAAATATGAATTCAAACGCTGGAGCGCAGATGTAGAAGCAGGCAAGTGGCTCCAGGCGAAAGGCAGTAAACCGGCGGCGAAACCGCAGGAAACTATTGAGATTGAGGCTGAAGCGGATATTCCCGCAGCCGCGCTGTCGGCGGAAAATTACGTCACCATTCTCGATGAAGAGACGTTGCAAACATGGATCGGCAAACTGAAAAGTGCACCGCTCTTTGCTTTCGATACGGAAACCGACAGCCTGGACAATATCAGCGCCAACCTGGTTGGCCTCTCCTTTGCGACCGAACCGGGTATCGCGGCTTATGTGCCGGTTGCGCATGATTATCTTGATGCACCGGATCAAATTCCGCGCGAACGCGTGCTGGAATTGCTGAAACCGTTACTGGAAGATGAAAATGTCCGTAAAGTGGGGCAGAACCTTAAATACGATCGCGGCGTGCTGGAAAATTACGGCATTGAACTGCGCGGTATTGCCTTCGATACCATGCTGGAATCCTACACGCTGGATAGCGTCGCCGGGCGTCATGATATGGACAGCCTCTCCGAGCGCTGGCTGAAGCACAAAACGATCACCTTTGAAGAGATCGCCGGTAAAGGTAAAAACCAATTAACGTTTAATCAGATCGATCTTGAGCAGGCCGGGCGTTATGCGGCGGAAGATGCCGATGTCACGCTGCAACTGCATCTGAAGATGTGGCCGGAGTTGCAAAATAATGCCGGCCCGCTGAACGTCTTTCAGAACATTGAAATGCCGCTGGTGCCGGTAATTTCGCGTATTGAGCGTAATGGCGTCAATATCGATCCCGCCGTGTTACACAAGCACTCCGAAGAGTTGACGCTGCGCCTGGCTGAGCTGGAGAAAAAGGCGCATGAAATTGCGGGTGAGCCGTTTAATCTCTCGTCAACCAAGCAGCTGCAAACCATTCTGTTTGAGAAACAGGGCATTAAGCCGTTGAAGAAAACGCCTGGCGGCGCGCCGTCGACGTCGGAAGAGGTGCTCGAAGAGCTCGCGCTGGATTACCCACTGCCAAAAGTCATTCTCGAACATCGTGGGCTGGCGAAGCTGAAATCGACCTATACCGATAAGCTGCCGCTGATGATCAACCCGAAAACCGGGCGCGTGCATACCTCGTATCATCAGGCTGTGACGGCAACGGGCCGTTTATCTTCGACCGATCCGAACCTGCAAAATATTCCGGTACGTAATGAGGAAGGCCGCCGTATCCGCCAGGCCTTTATCGCGCCGAAAGATTACGTCATTGTCTCGGCGGACTACTCGCAAATTGAGCTGCGTATTATGGCGCACCTGTCACGCGACAAAGGCCTGCTGTCTGCATTTGCCGAAGGTAAAGACATTCACCGCGCAACAGCGGCAGAAGTGTTTGGTTTGCCACTGGAAAGCGTCAGTAACGAGCAGCGCCGCAGCGCGAAAGCGATCAACTTTGGGCTGATTTACGGAATGAGCGCCTTTGGCTTATCGCGTCAGCTCAATATCCCGCGTAAAGAGTCGCAGAAGTACATGGATCTCTACTTCGAGCGTTATCCTGGTGTGCTGGAATATATGGAGCGTACCCGCGCACAGGCGAAAGATCGTGGCTATGTTGAAACTCTGGACGGGCGTCGTCTTTACCTGCCGGACATCAAATCCAGCAATGGAGCCAGACGAGCCGGTGCGGAACGTGCGGCGATCAATGCCCCAATGCAAGGCACGGCAGCGGACATCATTAAACGCGCCATGATCGCTGTAGATAGCTGGCTGCAAAGCGAGAAACCGCGCGTGCGGTTGATCATGCAGGTGCACGATGAACTGGTGTTTGAAGTGCACAAAGATGATGTTGAGGCCGTGTCGAAAAAGATCCATGAACTGATGGAGAGCAGCACCAAACTGGATGTGCCGTTGCTGGTGGAAGTCGGAAGCGGTCAAAACTGGGATCAAGCGCACTAAGTGTTCGGTGGGTAAAGGGCTTTTTCTGTAAGTAAGCAACAAATCACCGTGAGTTTTGTGACAATCATTAGAATTCCCTATGTAAAAATTGAAAAGAAATTACAAAAAGTACTTTGTCCGGATTTAAAAAGGGAGTAGAGTTATTCGCGTAGGGTACAGAGGTAAGATGTTCTATCTTTCAGACCTTTTACTTCACGTAATCGGATTTGGCTGAATATTTAGCCGCCCCAGTCAGAAATGACTGGGGCGTTTTTTATTGTACGAAAGAAAGAAAAAAGCGCGGCGAATGCCACGCTTGATATCAAGGTTACTCGCCCGTTTCTTCTTCCACTGGCGGCAGGTTATTGAACCAGCCATCCAGTTTCTCACGTAATTTGTCCACGCCCTGTTTTTTCAGCGACGAGAAGGTTTCAACCTGGACTTCGCCGTTAAAGGCAAGCACAGCTTCACGCACCATATTCAGTTGCGCTTTCCGCGCGCCACTGGCCAGTTTATCCGCCTTGGTCAGCAGCACCAGCACTTGCAGATTGCTCTCGACAGCCCACAGGATCATCTGCTGATCAAGATCTTTCAGCGGATGGCGAATATCCATCAGCACTACCAGGCCTTGCAGGCACTGGCGTTTTTCGAGGTATTCACCCAGCGCGCGTTGCCATTTGAGTTTCATCTCTTCCGGCACTTCCGCGTAACCGTAACCCGGCAAGTCGACAAGACGTTTGCCTTCTGCGACTTCAAACAAGTTGATCAGCTGCGTACGGCCGGGCGTTTTCGAGGTTCGCGCCAGGTTTTTCTGGTTAGTCAGGGTATTAAGTGCGCTCGATTTACCTGCGTTGGAGCGGCCAGCAAAAGCCACTTCAATGCCGGTATCGGCGGGTAAGTGGCGAATATCAGGCGCACTGGTGACAAAGTGCGTCTGTTGGTAATTCCAGTTAGTCAAAATGGTCGTCTCCATCGTCAAAGCATGCGGCGATTATACCTGAACCCACGCAAAAGGCTGTTTTTCTCGCCAGAAACTCTGCTGTGAGCCATTACCGCGCGCTATGTAAGATATTTGCCCTTTTCGTTATACGAACTTTCGGAGAAGTTGCAGGTTAAAAAATGGCTAAAAGTTATCTAATCAAAGAGTTATGTATATAGAATTTTCTTAAACTGCGGGTTCCAGGGCTTTTCCTGCTTGTCAGTTTAGCTCAGAAGGGTAAAGTAACTCACCAAGGCCGGATGCTGCTTGTGGAAGGATAACTCACGGAATGAGGGGTCAGGAGCGCCAGGAGGCGAAGACCGGAGACTAACGTCAGAAGACGTTGAACAAGGAAAAGGAACCGTAACAGGGAACGTTCTACGCTAACGGATAAACAGGGCAAGTTGATAGCGAACACGGAATGTAAAACCCATTACGGGTGAAGGGTCAAGAAAAAAGGCGACAGTTTGCACTGTCGCCTTTTTTCTTTGCTTGCTTTCTGCTAGATTCCGCCGCAATTCTATACTGATGAAAAACGACTTAAGACCACTAATATGAAAAAACCGTCCACCAATCCGCGCGGTAAAGTGCGCCGTAAAACCCGTGAAGAGTTAAATCAGGAAGGCCGCGATCGTAAGCGTGAGAAAAAGCACCGCGGTAATGCTTCAGGCAGCCGTGCGAACGGTGGCGACGGCGCTTCTGGCTCCGGAAGGGGTAAACAGCAAAAAGATCCGCGTATTGGCAGTAAAAAACCGATCCCGCTGGGTGTCACCGACACGCCGGTCAACAAGCAGCACAAACCTAAGAGCGAGAAACCTATGCTTTCACCGCAGGCTGAGCTGGAAATGCTGGAAACGGATGAGCGCCTGGACGCGCTACTGGAACGTCTGGAAGAGGGTGAAACCCTGAGCGCTGACGATCAGGCGTGGGTCGATGCCAAACTGGACCGCATTGATGAGTTGATGCAAAAACTCGGCCTCTCTTACGATGATGACGAAGAAGAGGAAGAAGAAGGCAAAGAAGATATGATGCGTCTGTTGAAGGGCGGCAACTAATCCTTTTCTATGGGGCTTTCTGTCCTGCTTATAACCCTTCCGGTTATATGTTATCTGGTGTGGTTATTCGTTAAACTACAGCGGTTGTCGCGGCGCAAGCAGTGGCTGCGCAACCGGCTTATGACCCGAAACGAGGTCAGGCCGGGCCGCCGGAACCGCCAGCGGCGTCATCGGAAGGAGTAAACAATGTCTGAGCAAGTCATCGACTGGGACCTGGCCCTGATCCAGAAATATAACTATTCCGGGCCGCGTTACACCTCATATCCTACCGCGCTGGAGTTTTCCGACGCTTACGGCGAAGACGATTTTCGCCAGGCTGTGGCGCGTTATCCTGAGCGACCGCTGTCGCTGTATGTGCACATCCCGTTTTGTCACAAGCTGTGCTACTTCTGCGGCTGCAATAAGATTGTCACCCGCCAGCAGCATAAAGCCGATCAGTATCTGGACGCGCTCGAGCAGGAAATTATTCACCGCGCGCCGCTATTTTCAGGTCGCCACGTCAGCCAGTTGCACTGGGGCGGCGGTACGCCGACCTATCTGAACAAAGCGCAAATCAGCCGCCTGATGAGCCTGCTACGCGATCATTTTGCGTTTAATGCTGATGCGGAAATCTCGATCGAAGTTGATCCGCGCGAAATCGAACTGGATGTGCTCGATCATCTGCGCAGCGAGGGCTTTAATCGCCTGAGCATGGGCGTACAGGATTTCAACAAAGAGGTTCAGCGTCTGGTTAATCGCGAGCAGGATGAAGCCTTTATCTTCGCGCTGCTCAATCATGCCCGCGATATTGGTTTTACCTCGACCAATATTGACCTGATTTACGGCCTGCCAAAACAGACGCCGGAAAGCTTCGCTTTCACGTTACAACGCGTGGCGGCGCTTAGCCCGGATCGCCTGAGCGTCTTTAACTACGCCCATTTGCCGACATTATTCGCCGCGCAGCGCAAAATCAAAGACGCTGATTTGCCAACAGCGCAGCAGAAACTCGATATTTTGCAGCAGACCATCGCTTCGCTGACCGGCTCCGGTTATCAGTTTATTGGTATGGATCACTTTGCCCGCCCGGACGACGAGTTGGCTATTGCTCAGCGAGAAGGTGTATTGCATCGTAATTTCCAGGGGTACACCACGCAGGGCGACAGCGATCTGCTGGGGTTGGGCGTTTCTGCCATTAGCATGATCGGCGATAGCTACGCGCAAAACCAAAAAGAGCTGAAACACTATTATCAGCAAGTGGACGAGCGCGGAAATGCGCTGTGGCGCGGTATCGCGCTAACCCGTGACGACTGTATTCGCCGCGATGTGATTAAAGGGCTGATTTGCAACTTCCGCCTCGAGTTCGATGCGGTGGAACGCGCCTGGGATCTCAACTTCCGTGATTATTTTGCCGAGGATTTGCGCCTGCTGGCACCGCTGGTGGAGGACGGGCTGGTGGCAATGAACGAGCAGGGATTACAAGTCACAGCGAAAGGGCGCTTGCTGATCCGCAATATCTGCATGTGTTTCGATGCTTATCTGCGGCGCAAAGCACGCTTGCAGCAGTTTTCCCGGGTGATTTAACGCGATGGCGCATCAAGCCTACAAAACAGGTTCTGTAGGCCTGATAAGCGCAGCATAACGCGAAGATTAGCTAAACAGCCCAACCAGCGCGGCACACAGAACAGCCGCGATGGCCGTTTGCGGTGTGTGGCTTGCCGACGCGCCAGCTTCTACGCCTGCAGTGACCACATTGATTAATGATTCCAGCATGATGACCTCTCCCATGAACGGGCAAGATCATACGTCACTGCCGGTAACAGTAAAGCGCAAAATAGCGGCAATTTGCGATCGCGGTTCATTCTTTACACTTCACCCGCACGCTACTCCATTCCCAGTTCTTTCAACTTACGCGTCAGGGTGTTACGACCCCATCCGAGCAGCCGCGCCGCTTCCTGTTTGTGGCCCTGTGTGTGGCGCAGGGCCGTGGTCAGTAACGTGCGCTCCATTTCGGGTTGCGCTTCTGAAAGCAGGTTTTGATGACCGGAACGTAATGCTCGATCCGCCCATTGCGCCAGCAGTGTTGCCCAACTGTCTGGCAGGCTCTGCGAAGGGCTGTCCGGTACGGTGGTTTCGAACAACTCGCCTGGCAAATCCTGAATCAACACTTCCTGGCCTGCGGCCATAACCGTTAACCAGCGGCAGGTGTTTTCCAGCTGGCGGACGTTACCCGGCCATGCCAGACGCGTTAACGCGGTTTCGGTCTCCGGATGCAGTTGTTTCGTTTCCACGCCCAGCTCACGGGCGGCGACTTGCAAAAAGTGGCGTGCTAAACGCGGAATATCTTCCCGGCGTTCACGCAGCGGCGGCAAATGCACGCGGATCACGTTCAGGCGGTGGAACAGATCCTCACGGAATTTGCCCTCCTGAACGCGCTGTTCCAGGTTCTGGTGTGTGGCTGCGATAATACGGACATCGACCTTCACCGGCGCATAGCCGCCAACGCGATAAAACTGGCCATCGGCCAGTACGCGCAGCAAACGTGTCTGTACATCCAGCGGCATATCGCCGATTTCGTCCAGAAACAGTGTCCCGCCATCGGCTTGCTCAAACCGCCCCTGACGAATTGTATTCGCGCCGGTAAACGCCCCTTTTTCGTGACCAAACAGTTCCGATTCAATCAAATCCTTCGGAATGGCGGCCATATTGAGGGCGATAAACGGCGCTTTCACTCGCGGACTGTGGCGATGCAGCGCATGAGCCACCAGTTCTTTACCGGTCCCCGATTCACCATTAATCAATACGCTGATCGACGAGCGCGACAGGCGACCGATAATGCGAAACACATCCTGCATCGCCGGTGCTTCGCCGATGATGTCGGTTGTCGGGCCGCTGGCCTGCACATTGCGCGGCTGCTGCTGTTCCTGATAATGGCTGATCGCGCGCTCAACCAGCGCAACGGCTTCGTCGATATCAAACGGTTTAGGCAGATAATCAAATGCCCCTTGTTGATACGCGCTAACAGCCGCATCAAGATCGGAATGCGCGGTCATAATGATGACCGGGAGCATCGGATGGCGCTGTTTGATCTGTTTCAGTAACGCAAGACCATCCATCCCTGGCATACGAATATCCGAAAGCAGTACATCCGGGGTTTTGGTGGTGAGTGCGTCTAGCACTTCATTGGCACTTTCAAACGTTGTACAACTCAAGCCAGCCCCGGTGAGCGCGCGTTCCAGCACCCAACGGATGGAGCTATCGTCATCAACGATCCAGACTATCCCTCGTTGCATAAACACCTCTACTTCCGAATAGGCAGAAATACCGAGAATTCGGTATGGCCTGGCCAACTGGTAAATTCAATTTTGCCAGAATGTTGATCAATCAAACTGCGTGCGATAGATAACCCAAGCCCGGTGCCGCCTTCGCGTCCGCTCACCATTGGGTAGAACAACGTATCCTGCAGGTGCGACGGAATACCCGGGCCGTTATCTTCCACATCTATTCTCGCCGCGAGGCGATAACGCACGCCGTGCAGCGTCAACTGGAAGGCCGTACGGGTACGCAGAATAATTTCGCCCCCCTCCGGCCCCAGCGCCTGCAAAGCGTTACGCACAATATTCAGTAAAACCTGTTCGATTTGGTCGGGATCGTGTGCGAGCTCCGGCAAACTTGGATCGTAATCACGGGTTAAGGTGACATTCTCCGGTAGCTCCATCGATACCAGTTTCACTACACGCTCGGCCACTTTGTGAATACTTTCGGTAACGTGCATCCCCGGTTGTTGCGGCCCCAGCAGACGATCAACCAGGTTACGCAAGCGGTCAGCCTGCTCGATGATCACTTTGGTGTATTCCAGCAGCGCCGGATCGGGCAGGGCTTTGCTCAGCAACTGCGCCGCGCCGCGTAAACCGCCAAGCGGGTTTTTAATTTCATGCGCCAGACCGCGTACCAGATCGCGTGCCGCAACTTGTTGGGCGTGCTGGAGTTGCTCCTGGCTAAGACGGCGCTGGTTATCCATCGGCGCCATTTCCAGCAGAATCAAACCATCCGGCAGACGTTGCGCCGTCAGCGAAAGAATGTGTGAGCGCCCGTCAATCACGAGGGTCACTTCGTTATCGGTAAACCCCTGTCCGGCATGCAAACTTTCCCGCATCAAATCGATGTTCAGGGAAAAGTAACTCAGCAGTTCGGGGAGCGGTGTGCCGAATAGCTTACGAGAGCTTTGCGCCAGCAGTTGTTGTGCCGCAGGGTTGGCGTAATGTACCGCCAGGTCGTCATCAACCAGCAAGATGCTGTTGATCAAAGAATTGAGGATCTGCCCAGCATCGGGCAGCACGCCGCTTGCCATTTAGCAGTCTCCCGGAGGTGTGCACTAATTTAGTGCAGTATAGCGTTTTATTGATAAAAAGCGCGTTAGATCAGGTTGTTGGTGGAGAAAAAAGCCCATCCAGGGATGGGCTAAAAGTTCCACGGCAACTAAAAATCCTCTGGCATCTTTCTCACCGTAGCGGCGTTGGCTGCCCTCATTAGCCCGAATCACTTATAGACTAAGCTCATCGGGACTCATTCGGTTGCCACCTTGCTGCGACAAGACTTCTGCCGAGTCTTAATTCTTAAACGCTGTAGTACAGTTCGAACTCTACCGGGTGCGGCGTCATGCGAACGCGGTCGTTCTCTTCGATACGCAGCGCGATGTAAGCATCGATAGCGTCGTCGGTGAACACGCCACCGGCAGTCAGGAACTCGCGGTCAGCATCCAGCGCGTTGAGCGCTTCTTCCAGAGAGCCTGCAACCTGCGGGATTTCTTTCGCTTCTTCAGCCGGCAGGTCATACAGGTTTTTGTCCATCGCTTCGCCCGGGTGGATTTTGTTTTTAATGCCATCCAGACCCGCCATCAGCAGCGCTGCGAAGCACAGGTACGGGTTAGCAGCCGGGTCCGGGAAGCGCACTTCGATACGACGCGCTTTCGGAGACGCAACAACCGGAATACGGATAGACGCAGAACGGTTACGTGCAGAGTAAGCCAGCATTACCGGCGCTTCATAACCCGGGACCAGACGCTTGTAGGAGTTGGTGGTCGGGTTAGACAGGGCGTTGATAGCTTTAGCGTGTTTGATTACGCCGCCAATGTAGTACAGCGCCATTTCAGACAGGCCAGCGTATTTGTCGCCAGAGAACAGGTTGGTACCGTTCTTGGACAGGGACATGTGGCAGTGCATACCGGAACCGTTATCACCGAACATCGGTTTCGGCATAAAGGTCGCGGTTTTGCCGAAGCGGTGAGCAACGTTGTGCACCACATATTTGTAAATCTGAATTTCGTCCGCTTTTTTGGTCATGGTGTTGAAGCGGGTAGCCACTTCGTTCTGACCAGCCGTTGCCACTTCGTGGTGGTGAGCTTCAACAACCAGGCCCATCTCTTCCATCACCAGACACATGGTGGAGCGCAGATCCTGTGATGAATCGACCGGCGGAACCGGGAAGTAACCGCCTTTCACAGCCGGACGGTGACCTTTGTTACCACCTTCGTACTTGGTGGAGGTGTTCCATGCGCCTTCGATATCGTCGATAGCGACGCTGGAACCGGAAATGGAGCTGCCGAAACGTACGTCGTCGAACAGGAAGAATTCCGGCTCTGGCCCAAACAGAACGGTATCTGCCAGACCGGTGGAGCGCAGGTACTCTTCAGCGCGTTTAGCGATGGAGCGCGGGTCACGATCGTAGCCCTGCATGGTGCCTGGTTCGAGGATATCGCAACGAATGATCAGCGTAGACTCTTCGTAGAACGGGTCAATGACAGCGGTAGTCGCGTCCGGCATCAGCACCATGTCTGATTCGTTGATGCCTTTCCAGCCACCAATCGAAGAACCATCAAACATTTTACCTTCTTCAAAGAAGTCAGCGTTTACCTGATGGGCTGGGATAGTGACGTGCTGTTCTTTACCTTTGGTATCGGTGAAGCGCAGATCGACAAACTTCACTTCGTGCTCATTCAGCATCGTCAAAACGTGTTCAGCGGACATACTTAAACTCTCCCGGATTTGTCATTGTCGTCGTGGTAACGAGGTCTTCTAATTACTACGTAAGCTGGCGTAGTTATCGTACAATCGTTAAAGCGAAATCTATGCCAACTTTTAAATGCCCCTAAAAAGGCGTTATCATGCACGGTATAGTGCAAAAGGGCTGCACCATGATGGTTATGTTGCACCAATATAGTGCCTTTATGTGAACATAGTGCACTATATTGGTGCAATTTTCGTTAATTGCCCCTTTTAACGCTCCGTGAAAGCGATCACAAAGCATCTCTGCAATACTTGTTTGCGGGGGATGTTTGTGATCCTGTTTTGTAGTGCGATTAATCCGTGTACAATAACGCGCTATTTCTAAATGCCTGAGGCAAAGTTGTGATCGAAAATTTGCGTAACATCGCCATCATCGCGCACGTTGACCATGGTAAAACTACCCTGGTTGATAAGCTGCTGCAGCAATCCGGTACGTTTGATGCTCGTGCCGAAACCCAAGAACGCGTGATGGACTCCAACGATTTGGAGAAAGAGCGTGGGATTACCATCCTCGCGAAAAACACCGCGATTAAATGGAATGACTACCGTATCAACATCGTGGATACCCCAGGGCACGCCGACTTCGGTGGTGAAGTTGAACGTGTAATGTCCATGGTAGACTCCGTTCTGCTGGTCGTTGACGCAATGGATGGCCCAATGCCGCAGACGCGCTTCGTGACTAAAAAGGCATTTGCCCATGGTCTGAAGCCCATCGTCGTTATCAACAAAGTTGACCGCCCTGGCGCGCGTCCTGACTGGGTTGTTGACCAGGTATTCGATCTGTTCGTAAACCTTGATGCGACTGACGAGCAGCTGGATTTCCCGATCGTTTACGCTTCCGCGCTGAACGGTATCGCAGGTCTGGATCACGAGAACATGGCTGAAGACATGACTCCGCTGTACCAGGCGATTGTTGACCGTGTTCCTGCGCCAAACGTTGACCTCGATGGCACTCTGCAGATGCAGATCTCTCAGCTCGACTACAACAACTATGTTGGTGTTATCGGCATTGGTCGTATCAAACGCGGTAAAGTAAAACCGAACCAGCAAGTCACTATCATTGATAGCGAAGGCAAAACCCGCAACGGTAAAGTCGGCAAAGTGCTGACCCACCTGGGGCTGGAGCGTATCGATAGCGAGATCGCAGAAGCAGGCGACATCATCGCGATCACCGGTCTGGGCGAGCTGAACATCTCCGACACCATCTGCGATCCGCAGAATGTGGAAGCGCTGCCGGCACTGTCTGTTGACGAGCCGACCGTATCCATGTTCTTCAACGTCAACACCTCTCCGTTCTGTGGTAAAGAAGGTAAGTACGTGACTTCACGTCAGATCCTCGACCGCCTGAACAAAGAGCTGGTGCACAACGTTGCGCTGCGTGTTGAAGAAACACCGGATGCTGATGCATTCCGCGTTTCCGGTCGTGGTGAACTGCACCTGTCTGTTCTTATTGAGAACATGCGTCGTGAAGGTTTCGAAATGGCGGTTTCCCGTCCGAAAGTTATCTTCCGCGAAATCGATGGCCGTAAACAAGAGCCGTTCGAAAACGTCACGCTGGACGTTGAAGAGCAGCACCAGGGTTCTGTGATGCAGGCGCTGGGCGAGCGTAAAGGCGATCTGAAAAACATGAATCCGGACGGCAAAGGCCGCGTACGTCTCGACTACGTGATCCCAAGCCGTGGTCTGATCGGCTTCCGTTCAGAGTTCATGACCATGACTTCCGGTACTGGTCTGCTGTACTCCACCTTCAGCCACTACGACGATGTTCGTCCGGGTGAAGTGGGCCAGCGTAACAACGGTGTGCTGATCTCCAACGGTCAGGGTAAAGCGGTTGCGTTCGCACTGTTCGGCCTGCAGGATCGCGGTAAGTTGTTCCTCGGTCACGGCGCGGAAGTTTACGAAGGTCAGATCATCGGTATTCACAGCCGTTCTAACGACCTGACGGTAAACTGCCTGACCGGTAAGAAACTGACCAACATGCGTGCGTCTGGTACAGACGAAGCTACGGTTCTGGTTCCGCCGATCAAGATGACCCTGGAGCAAGCTCTGGAATTCATCGATGACGACGAACTGGTAGAAGTGACCCCGCTCTCTATCCGTATTCGTAAACGTCACCTGACGGAAAACGACCGTAAACGCGCAATGCGCGGAGCGAAAGAAGAGTAATCGCTCTTTATTTGCTTGTGAAAAAGCCGCTAATTTTCAGCGGCTTTTTTTATGTCTGTATCCTCTTCGCGTGAAGCCGCGAACTATTCAAGTCAGAACTTTCCCGCTACAGTTAACTCTCCACGGCTGGCAAGGAGAGAGAAATGCTCTATATCTTTGATTTAGGTAACGTGATTGTCGACATCGACTTCAATCGGGTGCTGGGTGTCTGGAGCGATTTTAGCCGTGTGCCGCTGGCGACCTTAAAGCAGAATTTCACCATGGGCGAGCCGTTTCATCAGCACGAACGAGGGGAAATCAGCGACGAAGATTTCGCTAAAGCGCTGTGTCATGAAATGGAACTACCGCTCAGCTACGAGCAGTTTTCCACCGGCTGGCAGGCGGTGTTTGTCGCGCTGCGCAAAGAGGTTGTCGACATCATGCACAAACTGCGTGATCAGGGGCATCGGGTTGTCGTGCTGTCGAATACTAACCGTCTGCACACCACGTACTGGCCGGAGCAATATCCGGAAATTCAGGCGGCGGCTGACCATATTTATCTTTCCCAGGAGATGGGGATGCGTAAGCCTGAGGCGAGAATTTATCAGCAGGTTCTGGCGCTTGAAGGTTTTTCTGCCGAAGATGGCGTCTTTTTCGACGACAATGCGGATAATATCGCCGGTGCGGAACAACTGGGCATAACCAGTATTCTGGTGACGGATAAAACGACCATCCCGGACTATTTCGCGAAACAGCTATGCTAAAAAATCTGCGGCATCATGCAAAACATCGCACGCGCCCGCTTGTTGCCTGGTTGCGGTTGCTATGGCGGCGCATTGATGAAGACCATATGACGACGCTGGCGGGGAATCTCGCCTACGTCTCTTTGCTTTCGCTGGTGCCGCTGATCGCCGTGGTGTTTGCATTATTCGCTGTTTTTCCTATGTTTTCTGAAATTAGCGTCCAGTTGCGCCACTTTGTGTTTGCCAATTTCATTCCCACCACCGGCGATGTGATTCAGAACTACATTGAGCAGTTTGTGGCGAACTCCACCAAAATGACGGCGGTTGGCGCATGCGGGCTGGTGGTGACATCTCTGCTGCTGATGTACTCCATCGATTCGGCGCTAAACACCATCTGGCGCAGTACGCGTGTACGCCCGCATGTTTATTCATTTGCCGTCTACTGGATGATCCTCACACTCGGCCCGCTGCTGGCGGGTGCCAGCCTGGCGATAAGCTCCTACTTGCTGTCGCTGCGCTGGGCCAGCGAGCTGGATAGCGTGATTGATGATGTGCTGCGCATATTCCCGCTGATCCTGTCGTGGCTCTCTTTTTGGTTGCTGTACAGCATTGTGCCGACAACCCGCGTGCCGAACCGCGATGCGATTGTCGGCGCGTTTGTCGCGGCGCTGTTATTTGAGTTAGGTAAAAAGATTTTTGGTCTCTATATCACTATGTTTCCGTCTTACCAGCTGATTTATGGCGTGCTGGCTGTCATCCCCATTTTGTTCCTCTGGGTCTACTGGACCTGGTGTATCGTCTTGCTTGGCGCAGAAATAACTGTCACTCTCGGTGAATACCGAAAACTCAAAATAGCCGCACAGCAAGAAGAAGCAGACCAACCATGATTGCATTAATTCAACGTGTTTCCCGCGCGAGCGTTAGCGTGGCGGGTGAGGTGACGGGTGAAATCGGCCCTGGACTTTTGGTGTTGTTGGGCGTCGAAAGAGAAGACGATGAACAAAAAGCGAACCGCCTGTGCGAGCGCGTGCTGGGGTATCGTATTTTTGGCGACGCGGAAGGGAAGATGAATCTTAACGTCCAGCAGGCTGGTGGGAGTGTGCTGGTGGTGTCGCAATTTACGCTGGCGGCGGATACAGAACGTGGCATGCGTCCGGGGTTTTCCCGTGGCGCTGCGCCGGAAAAAGCCGAGGCGCTGTACCACTATTTTGTTGAACGTTGCCGCAGCCAGCAAATGGAAACGCAAACCGGGCGATTCGCTGCCGATATGCAGGTTTCGCTGGTCAACGACGGCCCCGTCACGTTCTGGTTGCAAGTATGAGCCAGCTTGCGGCGTGGCCCCTGGTTACAAGAGAGAGTGCTGCTATGTACCACCTTCGCGTACCGCAAACGGAAGAAGAGTTAGAACTCTATTACCAGTTCCGCTGGGAAATGCTGCGTAAACCGCTGCATCAACCGAAAGGTTCCGAGCGTGATGGCTGGGATGCGATGGCACATCATCAGATGGTTGTCGACGAAGAGGGCAACATTGTCGCTATCGGTCGGTTGTATATCAACGCAGATAACGAAGGATCGATTCGCTTTATGGCGGTCCACCCGGACGTGCAGGAAAAAGGCCTCGGCACATTGATGGCGATGACGCTGGAGTCCGTGGCCCGCCAGGAAGGGGTGAAGCGCGTGACCTGTAGCGCCCGTGAGGATGCGGTGGCGTTCTTCGCGAAACTCGGGTTCGTCAATGAAGGGGAAATCACCGCGCCGCAAACCACGCCGGTACGCCACTTTTTGATGATCAAACCGATCGCCACGCTCGATGATATTCTGCATCGCGGCGACTGGTGCGGGCAGTTGCAGCAGGCCTGGTATCAGCATATTCCGCTGAGCGAAAAAATGGGTGTGCGCATTCAGCAGTACACCGGGCAGAAATTTATCACCACCATGCCGGAAACCGGCAACCAGAATCCGCACCACACGCTGTTTGCCGGTAGCCTGTTTTCCCTGGCGACGCTCACCGGCTGGGGGCTGATCTGGCTGATGCTGCGCGAACGCCATCTCGGCGGCACCATCATTCTTGCCGATGCGCATATTCGCTATAGCACGCCGATCACCGGTAAACCGAGCGCAATTGCCGATCTTGGCTCGCTAAGCGGTGATTTGGACCGTCTGGCGCGCGGGCGCAAAGCGCGCGTTCAGCTCCAGGTTGAACTGTTTGGCGAAGATAAGCAGGGCGCGATTTTCGAAGGCATTTATATCGTGTTGCCCGCCAAACCCTTCGGCTCGTTTGAAGAGGGTGGTAACGAGGAAGAGTAAGCCGCTGCGCGCCTGACGATACAGGCGCGCAACGTCCTGCGAACAACCCCTACTGCGCGAAGAAAAACCATGCGGTTTTGATCAACCCATCCTGCACTTCATAAACCGCCATATTTTCAATCACCGACTCGCCGATGCCGTAGATTTTTTCGTGATCGAACACCTTATTGCCCATCACCGTGCGCGAGAGCAACTCGGCGTGTAATGCCGGGTTGTTAAAGCGATGCGCAGCATAAAAGGCACGTAATGCTTCACGCCCTTGCAGCGATGGCTCAGTGGATGGCAAGCGATACGCGATAAAATCGTCGCTAAAACAGGCGATAAACGCCTCAATATCATGGGCATTGTAAGCAGCAAACTGCTTTTCCACAGGACTTACGACAGACATCGGCTCTCCTTTTTCGCGCGGTTATATCCTGGCCACCCGTGCGGCCACGTCTCTTATCGCGTCTTTTGCGCTTTGGCTGATCCCGGCAAGCTGGAAGAAGCCATGGATCACGCCCTGATATTGTGAACAAGTACAGGTTACGCCCTGCTCGGTCATGTGCTGAAACAGCGCCTCGCCCTCATCACATAACGGGTCGAACTCTGCAGTAATAATATGTACCGGCGGCAGACCGGAAAAATCATCGCGCCACAGCGGGCTGACATCCGGCAACAGGCGATCGGTATCGCCAAGATACATTTCATAGCCTGAAAGCAGCGCCTCGCGGGTAATCACATAATCGGAACCGTTAAAGGTATAGCTATCAAAATAGGCGGTGGCATCGAGCATCGGGTAAATCAACACCAGTTGTGCCGGTTGCCATGTCGCCGCAGCCTTCAGCCGTAGCGCCGTCACCAGCGCCAGGTGACCGCCTGCGCTATCCCCCGCAAGCGTGATACGTTTGCTGTCGATACCGAGTTTTTCGGCGTTTTTCCATACTATATCGGCACCAGATTGCGCATCATCATGTGCGGCAGGCCAGCGATATTCTGGCGCTAAACGGTACTGCACAGCAACAACCCGGCAGCCACTATAAAAGGCCAGCTGACGCAACTGCTTATCGTGCGTGTCGAAGCCGCCGCTAATAAAACAGCCGCCGTGGTAGTAAATCAACGCGGGAAGATCACCGCTGGCGTTCTGCGGCGAAAACAGACGAAACGTCATGCCTTCAAGCGTTATATCTTCAACATGAACGCGCGTTTCCGTTTCCCCTGCCAGCACGGTGCTGGCGACATATCCACTGCGCCGGTCATCAATACTCTTCGCTCGCGCTGACGGGCGACCGGCGGCAATAAAGTCGCTCACCAGCCCGGCAATACCTTTTTCCAGTGCCATTCCGCTAACCTTTATCTGTATAAATATCCAGTCTTTATAGCCTGGTTTGGCGTAAATGGGAACGGCTGATTTTTAATAACAGCGGGCGAAATGACAGTGCCTGGGGAAGTAAAAAGAGGGGCTGACAACCCTTGCCAGAAAGGCAAGGGCTGGAGGCGATTATTCCCCTTCGCCGGGGAATAAAAACGGGTTGATGGAGCTGCGGGCGAAGCCTTCCTGCTCCATGCGGGCATCTAACACCAGCGAGGCCAAATCGTCCGCGACCGGCTCGACGTTCGGGTCTTTTTCCTGATACAGGATCTTCAGGTAAGTGCCGCAGTCGCCGCAGCTTTCCGCTTTGATTGCTGCCTGCTCGTTATCCAGCGACCAGTAGTGTAAATCGCGGGTTTGCTCGCAGTTGCTGCATTTGACGCGCACAACATGCCACTCGGTTTCACACAGGTTGCAGTGCAGATAGCGCAACCCTTGTGTCGTACCAATATGCACCATGCTGGAAACCGGCATTGCGCCGCACACCGGGCAGAACTGGCGCTGTTCACCATATTCCGCGCGCGCTTTGCCGGGGATCAGGCTGGCCATTTGCGCCCAGTAGAGCGACAGCGCAGCCCAGATAAAAGGCGCTTTATCACTGCTTACCGAGGTGAAATCAGCGGCAAACAGCGCGCTGGCCATCGCTTCCAGTTCCTGCGCAGAGGCCTTTTCCAGATTCTCAATGACCGCCAGCGCCGGGCCGCTCATCTCCGGCTTCAGCTCGGCGATCAGCGAATGCAGCAGTTTGTGCCAGTGCGCATCGCGCGGCAGCACATGAATGTCCAGCGGCGGTTTGCCCTGTTCAGCGGCCTCTTTAATGCGCGCAGTCAGGTCGATGTGCAGGGGGTGGTCGTAAAGCACCACTTCCTGGGCATGGGCGATAAGCGCAGCAAAACGCAGATAATCACCCAGCGGGTTACTCTCTGCCAGCTCACGCAAACGCTCTGCGCGGCGGTTATAGAGATTTTTCAGTCTGGGGAATAATAACGGCGGAATAACTTCCGCCGTGCGTTTATCGCTCTTCTCCAGCTCATCTTGCGGGATTATGCGAATACTCATTCAGTCGATTTTTCCGTTGTCTTGCGAACTTCCCGGTACCAGCGCGGGTGATGTTTCTTCGCCCACGAGCTGGTAACCCAGCCTTCCACCATTGCGGTTATCGTGCCTTTTACCCACAGGGCGGCGTAAATGTGCACCATAATAACCACAATTAACGCGACTGCGGCAAATGAATGCACCATCAACGCTAATCGGATCACCGGAATGGGAAACGCTGGCGCGAAGTAAGGGCGCCAGATAACCACGCCGCTTACCAGTAGCAACACCAGGAAAATAATCGCCGCCCAGAAAACACATTTCTGACCGAAATTATAGCGCCCGGTGTCACCCACTTCCTCATTGACGACGATCTTACGAATATTCTTCGCCCAAAAGATATCATCCCTATTGATGAGGTTATGGTGCCAGTAGCGGAAAAACATGATTATAAACGACGCGAACATCACCACGCCGACAAACGGATGGAGAATGCGCGCCAGCTGCGGCGTACCCAGAATCCCCATCAACCAGTTGAAGGAGGGGAAGAAAAACCCCAGCCCGCTCACCGCCGCCAGCACGAAGCAGAAGGCGGTGACCCAGTGGTTGATGCGCTCTGGCGCCGTGTAGCGCACGATGGTGTCACGTTTTTTCATTTGCGCACCTCGTCTTTCTCTTCATGCAGGTTATCGTCTTCCTCTTCTGCGCGGTTCGGACCGACACCGACATAGTGGAAGATGCTGGCAGCGAAGGTCGCGGCAAAGCCGACCGCCGCAAGAGGTTTCCAGATACCTTTCCAGAACTTCACGGTAGAGCTAATTTCCGGGTTCTCCGGCAGGCCGTGGTACAGATTCGGCTTGTCGGCGTGGTGCAGCACATACATCACGTGCGTACCGCCAACCCCTGCCGGATCGTACAGGCCCGCGTTGTCGTAACCACGGGTTTTCAGTTCCGCCACGCGCTCGCCGGCCAGCGTTTTCATATCCTCTTTAGAGCCAAAGTGGATAGCGCCGGTCGGGCAGGTTTTCACACACGCCGGTTCCTGACCCACGGTCACGCGGTCAACACACAGCGTACATTTATAGACGCGGTTGTCTTCCGGGTTCATGCGCGGTACGTCGAACGGACACCCAGCGATGCAGTAACCGCAGCCGATGCACTGCTCAGACTGGAAGTCGACAATGCCGTTGGCATACTGAATGATAGCCCCTTCTGACGGGCATGCTTTCAGACAGCCAGGATCGGCGCAGTGCATGCAGCCATCTTTACGGATCAGCCACTCCAGTTTGTCGTTCTGTTCCACTTCCGAGAAGCGCATGACCGTCCACGATTTGGCGGTCAAATCCGCCGGGTTGTCATACACCCCGACGTTATGCCCCACCTCATCTCGAATGTCGTTCCACTCGGAACAGGCCACCTGACAGGCTTTACAGCCAATACAGGTGGTGACGTCGATAAGCTTCGCCACTTCCTGCTGGTGATCCCGCGCCTGCGGCGCGGGAGTGAAACCGTTAGTCGCGGAACGACGGATGATGTCTTGCGATTGATAAGCCATAAGTCGTCTCCGTTACACCTTTTCCACATTCACCAGGAACGCCTTAAACTCCGGCGTTTGGGTGTTCGCATCGCCGACAAACGGCGTTAACGTGTTGGCGATAAAGCCTTTCTTCGCCACACCTTCATAACCCCAGTGGATAGGAATACCGATGGTATCGACTTCCTTACCGTGCACGTTGAGCGTGCGAATACGTTTGGTCACCACCGCCTTGGCTTTGATATAGCCACGGTTGGAGGAGACGCGCACCGTATCGCCCTGCATGATGCCCAGCTTGTTCGCCAGTTTCTCGCCAATTTCCACAAACTGCTCCGGCTGCGCGATTGCGTTAAGCAGCGCGTGCTTGGTCCAGTAGTGGAAGTGCTCGGTTAAACGGTAAGTGGTACCGACATACGGGAACTTATCCGCTTTACCCATCGCTTCCAGATCGCCTTTAAACACGCGGGCGGCCGGGTTGGAAACCACTTTCGGGTGCAGCGGGTTGGTGCCCAGCGGCGTTTCAAACGGCTCGTAATGTTCCGGGAACGGCCCTTCTGCCATCTTATCGAGCGCGAACAGGCGGCCCATGCCTTCCTGCTGCATGATAAACGGCCCAACATTGCTGCCAGGTGCGGCAGCGCTGTAGTCCGGAATATCCACCCCGCCCCACTTCGCGCCGTCCCATTTCAGCAACTGACGCTTCGGATCCCACGGATTGCCCTGCGGATCAGCGGAGGCGCGGTTGTAGAGAATGCGGCGGTTAAGCGGCCATGCCCATGCCCAGCCCAGCGTATTGCCGAGGCCCGACGGATCAGCGTTATCGCGGTTCGCCATCTGGTTGCCTTTCGGCGTCCAGCTCCCGGCGAAAATCCAGCAACCGCTTGAGGTGGTACCGTCATCACGCAGGTGGGCGAAGGTGCTCAGTTGCTCGCCTTTCTTCGCCAGCACGGTGCCGGTTGCCGGATCGATAATATCCGCCAGCGCTTTACCGTTGCTTTCCATGGCCACTTCTTCCGGCGACGGATTTTCCGGCGTCGAGTAGTTCCAGGTCATGTTCAGCACCTGTTCCGGGTTGGCGCCGCCTTCTGCCGCGTACATTTTACGCATGCGCAGGAAGATGCCCGCCAGGATCTCGCCGTCGTTCAGCGCATCGCCCGGGGCGTCCGCGCCTTTCCAGTGCCACTGCAACCAGCGACCTGAGTTAACGATAGAACCGTTCTCTTCTGCGAAGCAGGTCGATGGCAGACGGAATACCTCGGTCTGAATTTTCGACGGATCGACGTCGTTAAATTCGCCGTGGTTCTGCCAGAAGTTCGAGGTTTCGGTATTGAGCGGATCAATCGTCACCAGGAACTTCAGTTTCGACAGTGAGGCGACAACTTTATTTTTGTTCGGGAACGACGCTACCGGGTTAAAGCCCTGGCAGATATAGCCGTTGACCTTGCCCTGGTTCATCATCTCGAAGTACTGCAGGACGTCGTAACCCTTGTCCCACTTCGGCAGCCAGTCAAAGCCCCAGCTATTTTCCGCTGTCGCTTTGTCGCCAAAGAAGGATTTCATCATCGAAACGAAGAATTTCGGGTAGTTGCCCCAGTAGTTCACCTGGCCTTCCAGCAACGGTTTTGGCGTATTGGCGGTCAGATAGGTCTGGAGATCGGTCTGTTTTTCATTTGGCAGCGTCATATAGCCCGGCAGGCTTTGTGACAGCAGGCCAAGATCCGTCAGCCCCTGAATGTTGGAGTGACCGCGCAGGGCGTTCACGCCGCCGCCTGCCATCCCCATGTTGCCGAGCAGCAGCTGAATCATCGCCATGGTGCGGATGTTCTGCGCGCCAACGGAGTGCTGCGTCCAGCCAAGTGCATACAGGAACGACGCGGTTTTATCACGGGCACTGGTTTCGGCGATGTATTCACACACCTTCAGGAAATCCGCTTTTGGCGTCCCGCAGATGTCTTCCACCACGTCCGGCGTATAGCGGGAGACGTGCGCTTTCAGCAGGTTCCACACGCAACGCGGATGGGTGAGCGTGGTATCGCGTTTGGCGAACCCTTTCTCATCCAGTTCGTAGTTCCAGCTGGTTTTGTCGTATTTACGTTTTTCCGCGTCATAGCCGGTGAACAGGCCATCTTCGAAGCCAAAATCTTCACGCACGATAAGCGTGGCGTTGGTATAGGCTTCGGTGTATTCGCGCTGATATTTTTCGTTGGTCATCAGGTACAGCAACACGCCTGACAGGAAGGCGATGTCAGTACCGGAACGAATCGGCGCATAGAAATCCGCAACAGAGGCGGTACGCGTAAAGCGCGGATCGATAACAATCAGCTTCGCGCCATTGTGGATCTTGGCTTCCATCGCCCAGCGGAAACCCACCGGATGCGCTTCTGCCGCGTTCCCCCCCATCACAACGATAAGGTTGGCGTTTTTCATGTCGACCCAGTGGTTGGTCATCGCACCGCGACCAAAAGATGGAGCAAGACTTGCTACCGTTGGTCCGTGTCAGACACGCGCCTGGTTGTCGACGGCTAACATGCCGAGTGCGCGAGTGAATTTTTGCGTTAAATAGCCGGTTTCATTACTGGATGCGGATGCGCACAGCATCCCGGTGCTCAGCCAGCGGTTGACGGTCGTCCCTTCTGCGTTTTGCGCAATATAGTTGGCGTCACGATCCGCTTTCATTAATTTGGCGATGCGGGTAAAGGCTTCATCCCACGAAATTTGTTGCCACTTATCCGAGCCTGGCGCGCGGTATTCCGGGTATTTCAGGCGGCTTTCAGAGTGGATGAAATCCACCAGACCTGCGCCTTTCGGGCACAGCGCTCCACGGTTTACCGGATGATCGGGGTCACCCTCGATATGGAAGATTGACGCTTTGGCGTTTTTTGCTCCATCGCCGAGGCTGTACATCAACAGCCCACAACCGACGGAACAATATGTGCAGGTATTCCGGGTTTCGCGGGTGCGCAGCAGCTTATACTGCCGTGTTTCCGCGAGCGCAACACTCGGGGCAAAGCCCAGCGCCGCTGCCGTGGTTCCTGCCATACCGCCAGCGCAGATCTTAAAGAACTGCCTTCTGCTGACCTGCATGGTTTGCTCCTGGTTCGACATTACTCTTATCGTTTTTTTCTTTGCGGTGCTTTTCGCAAAGGTTCAGAATTGCTGTTAATCCCTCATATCCTGGGGGATTAGCAACGAAGAATACCACAATGTAGGTATGCTCATTCTGCCGTGGAAGGTTCAGAACTGCTGCTATTCCCTCTTTTCCCCAAGGGATATGCGCGGAGAATACCATAATGTTGATACGCTTGTTCGATAACGGTTAAGACAAAGTGAACGATTTACAGACAAAAAAGCACAAAAATGCAACATCAGTCACAGGAGCCCGCGAGGTTAGCTTGTGGAAACGCGCTGATTTGCAGCACGCCGTGCCGGACATGCTGGCGGAGGAAGTGCCTGTCGCGCTGGTGTACAACGGTATTTCGCATGTGGTGATGATGGCGTCGCCAAAAGATCTTGAACTCTTCGCAATCGGCTTTTCCTTATCCGAAGGGATTATCGAAAACGCATCAGACATTTACGCAATGGACGTGGTGCCATCCTGTAACGGCCTTGAGGTGCAAATTGATCTCTCCAGCCGCCGTTTTATGGGGTTAAAAGAGCGGCGACGCGCGTTGGCCGGGCGCACCGGTTGCGGCGTATGCGGTGTCGAACAACTCAATGATATTGGCAAGCCCATCGCGCCGCTGCCTTTTACCCAGACCTTTGATTTGCAGGCGCTGGATACCGGGCTGGCGCATTTAACCGATTTTCAGCCTGTTGGTCAGCTCACCGGTTGCACGCACGCCGCCGCCTGGATGCTGCCATCCGGTGAATTAGCGGGGGGGCATGAAGATGTCGGGCGTCATGTTGCGCTGGATAAGCTGCTTGGTCATCGCGCCCGTGAAGCGCAAGCCTGGGCGCGCGGTGCGGTGCTGGTTTCCAGCCGCGCCAGCTATGAGATGGTGCAAAAGTCGGCCATGTGCGGCGTTGAGATCCTGTTTGCCGTCTCCGCCGCCACAACGCTGGCGGTAGAAGTGGCGCAGCGCTGTAACCTGACGTTGGTGGGTTTTTGCAAGCCGGGCAGAGCGACAATCTATACCCATCCGCAGCGATTAATTGGTTTATAAAATAGTCAAAAATTTTGAAAGATGACAGCAAATCCTTCCGCTTTTTGTTGTGAGTAAACAGGTCTACTATTTATTTCATCGAGGCACGGCGCCTCACTCCAACAAATTAACGTAAGGGTTTATATCATGAAAAGCATCAAAACTTTTGTCGCAGTTATCGCTCTGGCTACTTCTTTCGGTTCTTTCGCTGCACAGTCTGTGACCGCAATTGATTCAACTCTGAGCGGTGCAGAAGCGAAAATCGCTGCGCAGGCGCAACAGGCTGGTGCATCTTCTTACCAGATCACTGAAGCGTATACCGGCAACCAGGTTCACATGACCGCCGAACTGAACAAATAAGTCCCGCTGTACTGTTGAAAGAGCGCCTGCGGGCGCTTTTTTTTGCTTGTTATTCAGCCTGCCGGGTGAGCCGCCAGTACGATACCAGCGTACTGAGAATGAAGGCACTCTCCATGGCAACCGCCACGGGCGATCCGATCACCATATTATTCACCAGCCAGCAGCCGCTACCGCAGAGGGTGAGCCGCCGCATACTTTTTGCCGCCGGGTGAAAAGCGGCGCTGGTCATCAGCAGGCTACCCAGTAGCGGTAAGACATCGGTGGAGTGCTGCCAGCTTAGCGCGCTGCACAGGCAGGTTGCGACAATAAACCCATTTTTCATTTTCCGCGCGGTCGTCATGATGGCGGTGAGATAACGGCATGCGGCCAGCGCCATCAAACTTGCGGCTACGGGCGCGTTCAGCAAGCAGAAATGTACTGCCAGCAGGCTGGTGGAGGCGGCAAGTATCGCCAGGGTTATCCGCCGGCGGGCAAACTGAAACGCCAGCAAATCAAAAATGAAAGAAAAGCCAGCCAGCATTTGCGACAGCCAAAAAGCGCTCATCATCGTTTCCTCTACGGTGTGATGAGGCGATGGTAGCGGCCTGGCGGCGGGCTTTCGTTAACCTTTGTTAAGGCGTGCGCGGATGCGCGACAAGCTCACCGGCGAGATGCCGATATAACTGGCGAGATCTTTTTGCGTTAATTGTGCTTCCCATGCGGGAAAATGGGTTTGCACATAGCGATAGCGTTGCTCCGGATTATTGAGCAAAAACATCTGCTCCTTCTTCTCTTTAAAGATCAGTTGCTGGCGCAGGAGCGCTATTTTTGCCACCTGATGTTCTTCTTTTTCCAGTAAACGCAGCGGTACTTCGCTGAGCACGCCTGGCGTCAGCATTTGCAGGCTGTAATCCGCCACGCTACCGGTTAGCCAACTGAGATAGAGAAAACAGCACTCACCGGGAAAATAAAACTCCTTCACGCGCTCGCTCCCTTCCGGCGAATGCCAGACCGCACGCGCAATACCTTCGTGCAGCACAAACATTTTTTGCTGGAGATCACCCTGTCTGAGCAGGGTTGTCGTCGGGCGGATTTGCACTGTTTTCTGACCGACAAGGAGGGGGGCTAACCAATCAGCTATCATGCAGATCTCTATTGTTCATTAATTTTGACAAAGAATGGCAAATCATTCCGCTTTTTGTTGTGAGCAAACAGAATTACTATTTATTCCATCGAGGCACGGTGCCTCATTCCAACAAATTAACGTAAGGGTTTATATCATGAAAAGCATCAAAACTTTTGTCGCAGTTATCGCCCTGGCTACTTCTTTTGGGTCTTTCGCTGCCCAGTCTGTTACCGCAACGGATACCACTCTGAGCGGTGCAGAAGCGAAAATCGCCGCTCAGGCGCAACAGGCTGGCGCATCTTCTTACCAGATTACTGAAGCGTATACCGGCAACCAGGTTCACATGACCGCCGAACTGAATAAATAAGTCACGCTTTCCTGTCGAAAGAGCGCCCGCGGGCGCTTTTTTTATTTCTGCGATGGGATAATAGCGTATTATCGGGGATGTAGTTGTGTTCAGTAATTACCCAAAGTGTTTTAAAAATATCCCTATATTATTGAAATGCCCGATGACATATAAGAAATGTCGTCGGGCATTATTATTATGGGTGAGTTAAATTCACATTCTTATTATTACAGTGTGTTATCAGTAATAATACTACTACGCGATAAGCGAATTATTGATTATATGTGTAGTTAACAATAATCTGGCTTGACTGGCCATTGACTGTCACCATTCTACCGGTGCCATTTACGCGGGCATATAAACTGAACGGTTGGTTCGGTGCGAGATTATAAGGTGTGAAGTCAATATTACCTGAACGTGCATCAGAAACATCCCTACAGGCGTTACCGTTGTTATAGCATAAATAAACCTGCATTCCAGCCGGGTAGGAACTGTAAGCCCAGGTGTAATAAACCATGCCAACTTTACCGGTTGAAGGTGTTCCGGCTGTAATCGGGAACGTCTTGTTATACCATTGGTTTTTTACTGAGATTGATGGTGCAAGCATTGAGCCGATGGACGTGCCGCCCGTTGCAAATGCACTTGAAGAAATAAACATTAAACCTGATAAAGCCAGCAGGATCGATTTCCGTTTCATTTAAAGCCTCATTAAAGAGTAAGCTAACTAATATCCATGATATTTAACTTAAATCATGGGAATTATTGAGTTGCCCTGCGTGAATACAAGGTAACTCAATAATTCTTATTTGCCAGCTATAATTTCCTTTTGCCCGTGGAAAACTAGATAATATATTTATTTTTGTCAATGTTTATTATTTCAATTAAGCGAGGCTTAATTGCTATTTAATGTTTAAATATCTGGAATAAAATATGCGGAATACCTATCGGCGGATGTGGTTAATTCTTTAGGTGTCAATTTTGGTAGGTTTGGTTGAAATGAATCCATGGCAAAAAAGCTAAAGGTTTCGTTTTTCTGGTCGTTAATATTGATATGTAGTTCACACCATATCCGTGTTCTTCAGGATGAATGATTGGCAAACATGGAACGGTTGCACGACTCAGGGATAAGCGAAACTCACCACACGACATCTGGCGCTGACTTGATACGCCTGGATTCGGTGACCTATTCCTGCGCCGCCGGTACAGCGCGGCAGACCATCCTGCACAACATTTCGTTATCTATCCCCGCCGGGCAAAGTTGTGCCATTGTTGGCGCGTCTGGCTCGGGAAAAAGCACACTGCTTAATCTGCTGGGATTGCTTGATACGCCCACTTCCGGGCGTGTGATGTTTCATGGCGAAGATATGTCCCGCTGCGGCGCAGACGCTCGCGCGACGGCACGTAATCACATCATTGGTTTTGTCTTTCAGAGTTTCAATTTACTGCCCCGGCTTACCGCGCTGGACAATGTTGCTTTGCCGCTGCTCTACCGTGGAGTGCTGCGTCATGAAGCACAGGACGCTGCCCGCAAACAGCTTCAGCGCGTCGGTTTAAGCGATCGCGCGCATCACCGTCCTGCGGATTTGTCTGGCGGGCAGCGCCAGCGTGTGGCCATTGCCCGCGCGCTGGTTGGTGAACCGGCTTTACTGCTCGCCGACGAACCCACCGGTAATCTTGATAGCCAAAACGCTGCTGACATTATTGACTTGTTGCTGGCATTGAATCGCGACAGCGGCACCACGCTGGTGCTGGTAACGCATGACAATTCCATTGCCCGCCGCATGTCGCGCTGCATTCAGGTGGCTGACGGGCGGATCAGCGAGGCAACGCATGTCTGATCTTCGTCTGCCCGCCGCAATCCGTGTTTCTAAGCCTTCACGCTACGGAATGCCGTGGCTGCAACTTTTGCTGGAGTCGCTGGATAACCTGCGGCTGCTGGGTCGCCGAGCGGTACTGGCGCTATTAGGTATCGCGGTGGGCTGCGCGGCGGTGGTGGCGTTGCTCAACATTGGCTACAACGCCGAACGTGAGGCGATGAGCATCTTTCGTGGTATGGGCAGTGAGCTGCTGGTGGCCAACATTCAGCAGCCTGTCGGTTCCGGCCGAAAACCACTGGTTGCGCCGGCCGATCTGGATATCGATACCTTGCATCAACGCATCCCGGAAATTGACGCCGCCTCTGCGCTCGTCCCCAGTAACACGCAAGCACGTTTTAATGGCCGAACGGCGGCGGCAACGCTGGTCGGAAGCGGCGCTGAACTGCCTTCTGTTCTGCGGTTGCAACTGGAACAGGGCCGCTTTTTGAGCCGCTTTGATGCGCAGAGCACCTACGCCGTTCTCGGGGCTAATGTCGCCGCACAATGGGCTCAGCCCGACCGCCCTGTACTACTCGGCGACCGCATCCAGATTGGCGGTTATCTCTTTGAGATAGTCGGTATTCTGCGCCCGCAAGGGCCAAACCCGATCATTCCGGTCTCCGTGGATGATGCCATTTTGCTGCCGATTACCGGTATGCGCCGGGTAATCAGTTTTCCGCAAATAACGGGCGTAGCGGTGCGCAGCCGCAGTGGTGAAGAACTTGATCGCATCGCGCCCCGGCTACAAGCGTGGCTCAGCGAAAAGATGCCCGGCTTCGAGGTCAATGTGCAGGTTCCTCAGCAGTTGCTGGAAGGCATCGAGCAGCAGTCGCGCCTGTTTTCCTGGTTGCTCGCCGGGCTTGGCGGCATCTCGCTGTTGGTCGGCGGGGTGGGCGTGATGAATGTGATGGTGATGAATGTGTCGGAGCGCCGCCGGGAAATTGGTGTGCGCATGGCGCTGGGCGCGCGTCCGCGCGATATCGCGATGCTCTTTTTGCTGGAAGCGATTGTCTTGGCCACCGTTGGCGCGCTGCTTGGCGCGGCGGCGGGGTTGGCGGCGGCGTGGCTGTTTGTCTGGTTTTCCGGCTGGTCTGATTTTGCCTTATCCGCTGCTGCGCTGCCGTTGGGCGTTGGCAGCGCCATTGTTATCGGGCTGTTTTTTGGCTTATCTCCCGCACTGGCAGCGTCCCGGCTGGAGCCGGTAGAGGCGTTGCGCGATGCGTAGACATGGCTGGCTGTGGTTACTGGCAAGCTTGATGGTTTGCCCGGCGCGTGCTGACATGTCGGTGAACCCTTCCCATGCCACGCGAGACGGCGAGACGGCGCGTATTGCGCTGAAAGGCGACAGTATCGATCTTACCCTGAGCGATGCCATCTATCTCGGGCTGCGTGATAACCGCGCTATTCGTAGCGCGTATCTCGACAGGGTTGCGCAGAAATTTGACCTGCGCGTGGCCGAAGATCGCTTCACGCCAAAACTGGTGCTCTCCGGCAATTATCTCTCCACGCGTAACCAGGACGACCGCTACCGGCAGGGAAACCTGACGCCGACCTCCACGCTGCTCACCCCGTACGGCACGCGCGTTAGCCTCGGCTGGACATATCAACACACCGACGCCAACGTGGCGGGGTTATCCCACAACGACGGGGCGAACTTTTCTGTTATTCAGCCGTTGCTGCGCGGCGCAGGTAAAGATATTGCCACCGCGCCGGTTCGCCTTGCGCAGATGACCGAGCAAATCAACCGTCTGAATTTGAAGTCCACCGTTTCGCAGACGATCACCCAAATTATCACCGCTTACCGCGATCTGTTGCTGGCGCAGGAGCAGTTAAAGATTGCTCAGGATTCGCTGGCGCGGGCGCGCCAGTTGGTGGAAGTGAACCAGGCGATGATCAGCGCCGGGCGCATGGCGGAGTTTGAAATTGTGCAAACCGAAGCCGAAGTGGCCTCACAAGAGCTGTCGCATGAAGAGGCGCGAAACCGGGTGGATATGGCGCGGCTGGCGCTGTTGCAACTGCTGGCGTTGGATCTGCATGCGCCAATCGTCGCGACCGAAGCGCTACAGGCAAAGCCTGTCGAGGTGCAGGCCGATCGCGCACTGAAACAGGCGGAGGCGTCGCAGCCCGCGTACCTGGCGCAGCTGCTTGTTGGGGAACAGGCGGCGATTAACCTCGCCGTCGCCCGTAATGACCGGCTGTGGGATGTTTCGCTGGTCGGCGGCGCAACGCAGCAGCGTAACCGTGCGGCGCGAGGCGATGGCTCGCGCAACTGGGATAACTATGTTGGGGTTCAGGTGGAGATCCCTATCGGCGACATGACCGCCCGGCAGGCGGAAGTGCAAGCGCAGGTTAATGTGAAGAACCAACAAATCCAGCTGGCGGAAGCGCACCAGCAGCTTGACCGCGACGTCACCAACGCCGTGCGCGATATGGGTACCCGCTGGCGGCAGTTTGAGATAGCCCAACGCGCGCGGGATTTGTCACGCCGCAAACTGGAAATTGAACGGGAAAAACTGACCGCTGGCCGCTCCAGCAACTTCCAGGTGCTGAGCTTTGAAAACGATCTTCGCAACGCAGAAAACGCCAGGCTAAATGCGCTTATCAGCTATTTGAATGCGCAGGCCGGGCTCGATCAAACGCTGGGAACCACGCTGCAAAGTTGGGATATTTCGCTCAATGATTAAATTTCTTATGCAAAAGCAACGCCTGCTTTTACTGCTGACACTTTCGGTGATGGTTGGCGGCGTTCTCGTATGGTGGGCAGCCGCACGCGAACCGGAGAGTGGCGCTGCACAGGCGATCTGGCTGCCGGTTCAGCCGCAGCGGCTTGAAAACCAGCTGGGGCTGGTGGGGCGTATTCAGGCTGCCCGCCAGCAAACCCTTGCCGCGCCGTTTGACGGGGTGATCCGTGAAATCGCGGTTCACGAAGGGCAGCGCGTTGAAAAGGGGCAAGTGCTGATAGTGCTCGATCCCGGACAGATTGAAATCCAACTTCGCCAGGCGCAGGCGGAGCTTTTGAAAGCGCAAAAAGAGGTGGCGCTGTTTCGCAACTGGAGCAGCAGCCCGGATGTTTCGCGCGCCAGACGCGTGGTGCAGACTGCGCGCGCGACGCTTTCCAATACGCAGGCCAATCTTCGCGATACTACTGCGCTTTTTAAGCGCGGGATTGTCGCTCGTATGGAAGTCGATGCGCTGGCGCAACAGGCACAAGCGCAGCAGCAGGATCTGGCTGCCGCGCAGGAAGAGTTACAAACGATGGAAGCGCGGGGTAAAGGCGAGGACAGCAAAATTGCCGATATGGAACTGACAAATGCGCAGGCCCGCTACGCTGCGCTGAAGGCGCAGGTGGAACGGCAAACGTTACGTGCGCCCTATGCCGGTTTTATCATGCGCCCGGTCGCAACGGATAGCGGTAAACCGGTTACCCTCCAGCCGGGTTTGTCGGTGAGCCAGGGCGCGGCGTTATTGACGGTGACGGGGCTGGACACGATACAGGTGGTGACCCGCGTCGAGGAAGCGGATCTGCATCAGTTAAAAGAGGGGATGCCGGTCAACATCACCGGAGAAGGGTTTGCCGGAAAAACGCTCAGCGGGCAGATCCGTGAAATTGGCGTTCAGAGCAGCGCGGCAGAGACGCAGGGCGCTTATTACGATGTCACTGTGTCGGTAGATACGCCGCTGGCGGATTTACAGCAAGATATCCGGCTGGGAATGAGCGCCCGGCTGGCGGTGATCACCTGGCAGAACGAACACGGTTTTGCGGTGCCCGCTCAGGCGTTACATGTCGATCCGCAATCCGGGGCGCGTTGGGTGCTCTGGCGAGCCTCGTCCGGTGCGACACCGCGTAAAGTGGTGATCACCATCGGGCAGACGGTGGCGCAGGGGGTGGAAATCCACGGGATTGACGCGGGGGAAGTGCGCGTTGAAATGGACACGCAGGGCGGTTTGGCTAACCCGGTTTCCGTGAGTATTCATTAACGCACCCGTTCCTTATGCGATTCCGGCAAGGCGCAGCAGCGCGGTGACGACCGCTGCGGAGAGGATCACCACAATCAGCGGCATTTTTCGCCAGGCGAGAAACAGCGCGAAAAGCACGCCCAGTACGCGCGCCATGCCAGCGAAATGCCCACCTTCATAGAGCATTGATGCCAGCGCGACCGCGAAAAGCAGGGTGGTCGCCGCATCTGACAGCAGCGCCTGCGAATGCTCGGAAAGCGCCAGCCGGCTACCGAGTTTTGCGCCGCCAAGGCGCATCAAATAGGTGCCGATAGAAAGGATGGTGATACCGCCGATAATGAGCGCAACGTTGGCCATTATTTCTTCCTCGTCAGTAAGCCAAGTAAAGAGAGCAGCACCGGTAATCCCACTGGCGCAAAAGGAACGGCGGCGAGCGACAATACCGCGCCGCTCGAGGCGCGAATCAGTGTGGTGCGCTTTTTCAGCGCCGGCAGTACCAGCGCCAACAAAATTGCCGGGAAAACCGCATCCAGACCGATGGTTTCCGGTGCGGGCAGCAATTTACCCACCGCCGCCCCTACCAGTACGCCAGCGGGCCACAATAGCGCGACACCTAAACCGCACAGCCAGTAAGCGGCTTTACGCTGCTCGGCGGTGGATTGTGATAAGCCGAACACGACGCTTTCATCATTCATGATGTGGCAGCCGAGAAAACTGGCCGCACGTTGACCTACCAGCTCACGCACCGTGACGCCAAATGGGATATGGCGAGCGTTAACTAACAGACCCGCCAGAGCCGCAGCCAGCGGATTGCCGCCGCTGGCGACGATACCGATAAACATAAACTCGGATGCGCCAGCCAGCACCAGGGTGGAGAGCGCCAGCGGCACCCATAAAGGAAAGCCGTAAGCCATGGCCAGCGATCCATACGAGACGCCGACAACGCCCACGGCCAGGCAGACCAGAAAAATAGCTTTTACGGTGTCGCCCTTCAGCGACGCGAAGTGTCTGGTGAACATCTCTCTTTACCCATATCGAACGTTTATCCATTATAATGAACACACCAGAATCGTTTTTCAACAAGAACGATTCGTTCGATTAAATGAACAATGGGGTGTTTATGACACAGCCAATTAGCATCATTGCCAAAAGTCTGGTGCGTGAGCGACTGCGAACCGGGCTTTCGCTGGCGGAAATTGCCCGCCGGGCGGGCATCGCCAAATCCACGCTTTCACAACTGGAAGCGGGTAACGGTAATCCTAGTCTGGAAACGCTTTGGGCGCTGTGCGTCGCGCTCGACATTCCCTTTGCTCGCCTGCTGGAACCGCAGAAACCAACCACGCAGGTTATTCGACGTGGCGAAGGCACAAAAGTGACCGCCGAAGAGGCAAATTACCAGGCGATATTACTCGCAGCCTGCCCGCCCGGCTCGCGACGCGATATCTATTTATTGCTCACCCAGCCTGGCGCCGATCGGATCTCGCATCCACACCCGACAGGTTCAGTGGAGCACATTATTGTGACACAAGGGCGCGCGCTGGTAGGGCTGACGGAAGCGCCAGAAGAGTTAGGCGAAGGGGATTACATTTGTTATCCGGCAGACAGGGAACATATCTTTAAAGCGCTGGAAGCAGATACGCAGGCCATTCTGGTGGCTGAACAAAATTAATCCGCTTTAATTCTACCTGACAATAATAAAAACGGATAAAGATAACAGAGAGTGGAACAATTTAATTGTTCCCTTTACATGTTTTAATATTTTTAAGATTCTTCATTCGGTTTTCCTTTGTGAATATTCTGATTAAGTGCCATTTTTAATGAATTAAATCATCGACTTACTTAAATCAATATTAATGCATATGATTGTTTTTATTGGGTTTTTATTTTTGTGTGTATAGTTTTTGCGAATATTTTTTAGAGTTTTATTTATTATTTCTATGTTATAGATTAGTTCCATTAAACGCTCTCCTTTAATATCTTTACATCAATATTAACCCAGGGTAATTTACTCGCGATATTAAATTGATTGAATATATTTCAATCAATTGTTTTGGGGTTGTTAATATTAATAGTGAGGCGAATTTATGCATAAGTTGATAAATGTTTTTGCAGCGACAGCAATTTTATCGTTAAGTAGTTCTGCTTTTGCAGCGACATCAAGTAATACCGTGCGTTTTATGGGTGAAGTTAGCGAGCAGACTTGTGACATTAATTTCAATGGCAGTTCTTCTTCCCCTGTCATTCTTTTACCAACCGTAAGTAGCAGTCAATTAGATACGTCGGGTACAACGACAGGCGATACACCGTTCACCGTGACGCTTTCTGGCTGTGGTGGTGCGCAAACAGCAAATGCGGCGATTGTTTTTGTCGCCAATGATGTCGACGGGACGAATTTGAAAAATACCGCCACAACATCTCCGGCAACGAATGTCGCAATTCAGTTGATGGAAGGTTCAAATGCGCTGGATTTTGTTGGCAATAAAGCGCAGACGGGTACGAAAGCTGTAGATAGTACCAATCCAACAGCGACTTACGATTTGGCTGCTCGTTATTATGCAACAGGGCAGGCAACATCAGGTGCGGTGGAAGCACAGGCGCAATTCGCTGTGACTTATCAATAAATTTTCTAAAAGCGCTGCCGTGCGCAGCGCTTCTAAGCGGCCTAAATCAGTATGTCGAAATATAAGAAACTGACTGCGTTTTTTTTATTTTTTATGTTCGGCGATGCCTGCGCCAGTGTAATGATGGTGGGGACGCGCGTTATTTATCCTGCTGACATAAAAGAAAAGGCATTAGCATTTACTAATACAGGCAATGAGCCTGTTCTGGTGCAGGTCTGGGCAGATAAAGATAACCCCCAGTCGACACCAGAAACGGCTGATGCGCCGTTTCTTTTGATGCCTTCTATTTTTCGCATTAACCCTGCTTCAGAACATACGCTGCGGCTGAAGTTTACAGGTGCAGGGCTACCTGAGGATAGGGAATCCCTTTTTTGGCTCAATTTCTTACAATATCCGGCCAGGAAGACGTCCGATCACGGACAGAATAGTTTAACGGTGCTGGTAAAAAGCCGGTTAAAGCTTTTTTATCGTCCCGCCAGTCTGACGGGAGATGCTAACCATTCTCTCGATGATGTGAAGGTAAGCTTAAAAGGTAAAACGCTTGAAATTAATAATACCGGTGCTTATCACATTTCGGTCATTAGCGCATTTACGCAAGAACAGGCAAGGAAATACCCAATAAAATACAAAGGAATTATCGTGCCGCATTCCGTCACTAAATGGACCCTTCCTTCCGGCGGTGGAGATAACTTAACCATTAATGCAATAAATGATTATGGCGGAGTATTTAGCAAGTCGTATTCTTTAGTTAAATAAATCTTCCGCTCGGAAATATAAAACATTATTCAACTCGGATGGTACTGATGCATCTGCGCTCCTCATGCTTTCGTATTCTCATAGGGTTTATTTCTGTTGTATCGTTGACGGCATCGGCGAAAGATAATGAATTTTACTTTGACTCATCCTTGCTAAGAAATAGTGGGTTATCTAATGAAGATCTCCAGCGCTTAAATAAGGATGAATTAATTACGCCCGGCCGACATTCGCTTGATATTTATCTTAATGGGAAATTTACTACTCACCGCGAGATTGAGTTTTCCCGCCGGGGTAAAAAAGTCGAGCCTTGTCTACCCCATGACTTATTAACAACGTTGGGTTTTAACGCATTGTCTGACGACGCTGCGCCATCATGTTATTGGCCAGAGGATAAGGCGTTGAACGGTATCACCCGTAAAGATGACATGGCGCAATTGCGTATGGATTTCACCGCGCCGCAGGCGTTATTGAAATCTGTTCCCCGTGGCAGCGTAAGCGAAGCAAGCCTGAGCGCCGGGGAAAGCATGCTATTTCTCAATTATATGGCTAACCAGTACCATGTTGAATCGCGGCAGGGTAACGCTGGCGGCATGGATTCCACCTGGCTGAGTTTCAATGGTGGTATTAATTTGGGGCTATGGCGTTATCGCCAGCAATCCAACTTCAGTTACAGCAAATATAACGGCAGCCGCTGGAGCACCAGCCGCCGTTATATCCAGCGTGCGATTTATCCTTTACGCAGTGAAGTATTGATTGGCGAAGGCTACACCAATGGGCAATTCTTCTCCGGCATGAGTTTTCGTGGCTTCCAGATCTCATCGGATACGCGAATGCTGCCTAATTCCCAACGAGGCTATGCGCCGGTCGTGCGTGGGATTGCCAAAACCAACGCCAAAGTGACCATCTTGCAAGGCAAAACCACGCTATACGAAACAACCGTTGCCCCCGGCCCGTTCACCATAAATGATCTCTATCCCACTAATTTTGCGGGGGATTTAACGGTTGTTGTCAGCGAGGCTGACGGCAGTGAAAACACCTTTAGCGTGCCTTTCTCGGCGCTGGCTGAATCTATGCGTCCAGGCGCTTCCGACTACGTTTTCACCGTCGGGCGGGCGCGCGACGTTGGCGATAACAATGTCTTCAGCGAAGCGGTCTGGCGTCAGGGGCTGACGAACTCCCTCACCCTCAACCTCGGTAATCAGCTCGCTGCGGGTTATATGAGCTATTCATTGGGGGCGGTTTATAGCAGCGTAGCCGGAGCGTTTGGCCTGAACAGTATGTTTTCACGCGCAAACATGGGCAGCGAAGGTAACAAGAGCGGTTGGACGCTGCGCGCGAACTACAGCAAATTTATTCCGCGTACCGGCACCTCATTTACGCTGGCGGGTTATCGGTATTCAACGGAAGGTTATTCAGAACTTTACGACGCCCTGGGTTCGCGTGAAGCGCGCAATCATGGGCAAAAATGGCAGTCATTAAGCTGGAAACAACGCAGCCGCATTGAGATTTCCGCTGGTCAGCGCATTGGTGTACTGGGGGATATCACCCTCTCTGCATCATCACAGGATTACCGTGACGGTAAAAAGCGCGACAAACAACTGCAGTTCAACTGGAGTAAAACCTTCAACCATGGCATCTCGCTGAATCTGGGGGTGGCGAGGACGTATAACGTCGTACCTGGCATGAACAGCACTCCATGGCAAAACAACGGTAACGAACATACGATTTTCCTGCGTGACCGTATACAAACTATGTGGTCGCTCTCTGTTTCCGTGCCGCTTGGCAGGACGCGTTATGCTCCGATTTTGTCGGCCAGTGCGAACCGCTCAAACAGTAGCAATAGTCGCGATGGTGGCTATCAGTCGACGCTGAGCGGAGTGTATGGCGAGCAGAATCCGCTGAACTACAACCTGAATTACTCGACCGATAGCAAAGGTGAACAATCCGTTTGGGGCGGTGGGCTCCAGCGCAGTTTCCCGTATGCCAATGCGGGTCTCTCATGGTCCTCTTCGAAAAATTACTGGCAGGCTTCAGGCTCGCTTCAGGGCGCACTGGTGGCGCATAAAGGTGGCGTGACGCTCGGTCACTGGGTGGGCGATAGCTTTGTACTGGTTGATGCACCTGGCGCCAAAGGTGCGGAAGTGATTGGCGGGCAGGGGGCGCGCATTGATGCCTTTGGTTATGCGATTGCGCCGTCTATGGGGGCTTATCAGTTCAACAACATCGGTCTGGATCCCCGCAATATGAGCGAAGATGTTGAACTGCAAACGTCACTCCAGCGTGTCGCACCTTATGCGGGCGCGACGGTGCGGGTTCGTTTTAACACGCTCAGCGGCCAGGCCATGCTTATCACCGCGCAGCCGCAGAACAATACGCCGATCCCCATGGGTTCCGCCGTCTATGACAGCTACGGCAATTACGTCGGCATGGTCGGTCAGGCCAATCAAATTTACCTGCGCTCCAGTGACGACAACGGAACGTTGCGCGTTCAGTGGGGGAATAACGCCCAGGAAATCTGCCATATCTCGTGGCGTATTACGCCGCCACGCAAACCTCTGCTTCTGATGAGCTTGCCATGTCGTTAAGCAACGGAGTTTTTATGCCATTTATACGCATCATTTTGCTGAATATTGTTTTATTAACCAGCCTGTCCGCGAACGCGCTGTGTAAAAAAGGCCCTGATTTCCAGCGCTCAGAGGAGGATTCGTATGGCCTTAGCCTGGCCATGGGAACCATCAACGTCTCCAGCCTTGAGATACAGCCGGTCGGTTCCCCGCTGGGATCCAATATTGTGAATTTCTCACAGAACCCGCGTTACACCAGCCCGGACAACGTGCTGTGGGTCTGCGATATTGCCGATAAAGATAATATCTTCGAAATCATCGCCACTAACGGCGATGATCGTAACGGTGGTTTTTTTGATTTAGGCAGCATCGATGGTTACCCCAACTACTACGGCACGCTGTTTGAGCATGTCGCGCTGCGTTTGACGCATCTGAATTCGGGTACGGTATTTACGCGGCAATATCAGCGTATCCCGATGAAGAACTACCAGGTTTCACCTGATGGCACCCAAATTTACATTCGGGTCAAAGACTTTAGCCCTATTCGCGCGGATCTGATTCGGGTGAGTTCGACTTCACCCCGCGGGCAGTCGCCAGATGACTGGTGTGGCCGACCGACACAGCTTACATCGGGCAGCTATAGCTGCAACCAGCCCAACGGCTATGTCTCTTTCTGCTCGCCCGGCAGCCCGGACGCATATTGTGATTCCGGCGATTCGGCGTTTATCTACACCGGCTGGTATTACGATAACTGGATGGCTATTAACATGGGCATTTCTACAGGTTACCCCGCCAACCTGGTATCGATACCCACCTGTGTGGCGAAAAGCGTCACGCCGGTGGTGTTTTTCCCCACGATTTCCGTGAGCGATCTGAACAACGGCCAAACCGCTCAGAGCAACTTTAACGTGCACATTCTCTGTGAAGGTCAGTCGACAAGCGGTGAAACACAGGGGATGACGGCAATGGGACTGCAAGTGCCCTATGAAAGTTATCTGACTGCGCAGCAGCTTAATCTGGTGAATGCGTCAGGTGGGGTGAGCCATCTGCTTTCCGAAAAATATGGTCAACCGGGTTACGCCAGCGGAGTGGGAATTCAGATAGCCAACAGCAATGACGGTGTGCTGCGTAATTTTATTGGCTGGTCTCGCTGCCTGGCCGCAACCTGCCAACCCGGCGGTAACGGTGGCTGGTACGCGGTGCGTGATGGCGCGACGCAAGTGACGAATAACGGCTCAACCGCGATCAACGAATACGTGGTGAATTTCAATGCTTATCTGACGCGTATCGCGGGCGAAACGGTCACGGCGGGTAAGGTTGATGCCAGTGCTGAAGTGCTGGTGAAAGTCCAATGAGATCCCGACTTGCCACCGCGCTGATCACCGCTTTGTTGATGGCCGCCTTTTCCACCCGCGCCGGGCTTATCGCCGCCTCGACGCGGGTGATTTATAACGAAGGTCAGACCCAGCAAAGCCTGATGCTGGTCAACACCAACAGCTGGCCGGTGATGGTGCAAACCTGGGTCGATAACGGCGAAGCGGATGTCGATGCGCCCGCCCGCTTTAAAGCGCCGTTTGTGGCGGTTCCGACGCTGTTTTCACTCGAACCCAAAGGGATGCAGGGGTTGCGGCTGTTGTATAACCAGCAAATGCTGCCAAAGGATCGGGAGTCGGTTTTTTGGCTCAACCTTTATGAGATGCCGCCAAAATCATCCACCTTAGCGCCAGACGCACGCAGTGTGATCCTGACGATGAATACGCAAATGAAAATCTTCTGGCGACCAAAAGGGCTTGGCGCGCCGGTGGATATGGCGAAAAAAATCCGTTTCAGTGTGGTGAACAGCGGTAAAAACATGGTGATCGTCTGCCATAACGCCTCGCCGTGGCATGTCTCATTTGCCGGATTATCGTTACACTACGGCGAAAAAACCTACGACGTGGAGCAGCAGCCGGACATGATGGTGGCGCCCTACGGCGAGAAGCGATACACCGTGGTTGCAAAAGACCTGCAGCCCACGGTTTCACCGCTGCGTATCCAGGCCAAATTGATTGATGATAGCGGCCTGGTTGCCGAACAGACATTTCCCGTTCGTTAAACCCCCCTCCTTTGCGAAGGGGGCTAACCGCTTACTCCAGGTAGAAAACTTCTTTTAATTCCGCGCTGACCGGGCTGTTGTCCGGGTTAGCGGGCATGACATCACGCATATATTTCCACCAGCGCTGACACACCTCTGTGTTAGCGACGGCGTTCCAGCGCGCTTCCGATTCAATCTCAACGGTAGCGAACAGCAGGTTGCGCTGTTTATCGAGAAAAATGGCGTAATGGTGCGCGCCGCCTGCTTTCAGCGCCGCTTCCAGCTCCGGCCAGATCGGGTTGTGGCGGCGTTCATACTCTTCGTGCGCATCGGGATTTACCTGCATCACAAAGGCTTTACGGATCATAATGCCTCCAGATAAAGCTCGCGCACTTCGTCCCGGCTGGCGGTTCGCGGGTTGCACGGTGCGCACGGATCGGCGAGCGCTTTATCCAGCCAGCCTTCGATATCCGCTTTGGTAACGCCGAGTTTGCTAAAACCAGAAGGAATACCGACGCGCGCACTCAGGGCGCGGATCGCATTGATGGCTTCCATGCTGGCGGTTTCATCGCTCATTCCTTTGGTGTCGACACCCATCGCCTGCGCCACGCGGGCAAAACGGGCGACGGCGTTCGGGCGGTTAAAGTTTTCGATGACTGGCAACAAGATGGCATTGCATACGCCGTGCGGCAAATTGTGTGTGGCACCCGGCTGGTGCGCTAACGCATGAACCAGACCAAGCCCGGCGCTGTTAAAGGCCATGCCGGCAAGATACTGGCCGTACGCCATTTGCTCACGCGCTTCAAGGTTGTGGCCGTCATCAACCGCCTTTGGCAGCCACAGGTTAATTAAGCGAATCGCTTCCAGCGCGTTGGCGTCGGTCAACGGGTGCGCACCCACCGAAACAAACGCTTCAACGGCGTGGGTCAGCGCATCCATGCCGGTTGCGGCGGTAACAGAAGCGGGGATCTCCAGCATCACGCTGGCATCATCGACGGCGATATCAGGAATAATGTTCGGGTCGATAATCACTTCTTTCACCTGCCGCGCGGAATCAATGATCACCGCGTTACTGGTCATCTCCGCCGCCGTACCGGCGGTGGTATTGATGGCGACTAGCGGCACACCGGGGTTTTTCACTTTGCCGACGCCGGAATAGGCGGTCGACGGGCCAGGGTTAGCGGTGAGGATTTTCACCCCTTTGGCGGTATCGATCGGGCTGCCGCCGCCGAAGGCGATAATGTAATCGCAGGCGGCGTTTTGATACGCCGCATAGCCTTGTTGTACCAGCGCTTCCGTTGGGTTCGGGAACACGTCATCAAACAGGTGATACGGCATGTTATGCGCTTTCAGCGCGGCAAACAGGCTGTCCAGCAGACCCAGTTTGACCAGTTGCCCGTCGGTGACAATCAGCGCTTTTCCCCACTGTTTGTTCGCCACCATCTTGACCATATCGCCGATAGCGCCCGCGCCATGCAGGCTGATTTTGGGTAGTGCTAACATAAAGCTCATACATAACTCCTTTATTTTGTTTGATTTTTACCGGCGACGAAACGCCCTGTCGCCGGAGGGATTCATAAACGCCTGCGCTGCATCATGCGGCGGGTGATGATCGGCAGCGAAATCACCACAATCAGCATCGCGCCGACGATAATCGACATCACAATGCCCGGCACATTGAGCAGGCTCAGGCCAAAGGTCACCAGCCCCATCAGGAAGGCGGCGATAATCACGCCCACCATGCTGCCGGAACCGCCAAGAATGTTGACGCCGCCGAGCACCGCCATCGTCACCACTGAAAGCTCCCAGCCCAGCGCAATCGTCGGGCGCGTGCTGCCCAAACGCGATGTCAGCAGCACCGAGGCCAGTCCCGCCATCAGCCCCACCAGCGCGAAGAGGATCAGGTTGTGGCGTTTAACATTGATACCGGAATACCACGCGCCGGTCGGGTTATTGCCGATGGCGTACGTGCGGCGGCCAAAGTTGGTTTTGTGCAACAGGAAAGCAAACAGCAGCGCCAGCACGATGAACAAGGCAAACTCAAACGACAGCGCGCCCCACACGTAGCCCTGGCCAAACCACGCAAAACTCGCAGGCCAGGTATTAAGCGCCTGATCGCCCAGCAGAATGTAGGTAATGCCGCGATACAAGCTCATGGTGCCGATGGTGATCACAATTGAAGAGAGGTTAAAGCGAGTCACCAGAATGCCGTTGAACAACCCGCACAGCAGCCCAGTGCCCAAACCGACGCACACCAGCAGCGGCGTATCCATACCCGCCTGGGCGCAAAAGCCCATCGCCGTTGAGCTGAGCGCGATGGTGGCGGCGACAGAGAGGTCAATTTCGCGGGCAATGATCAGCATCGCCATCGGCAACACGATGATCGCTTTTTCGGTGAAGTTGAATGTCGCGTCGGAAAGATTCCAGATGTTGAGGAAATAGGGCGACGCGAGGGCGTTTACCACAAACACCGCCAGCGTTACCGCCAGTAAAAACCCTTCCCAGCACAACAAGCGCTTAAAGAACGGTGTCGCGGCAGGGGTATTTTTCACGGGCTCAGAAGTCAATATTTTGCTCATGGTTTCACCGCCTGTTTTTGTCGTGCCAACGCCGCGTCGCGCAGGATCAAGCGGCCTTTGCGTTTGTTACCGCGCTCGTTGAGCAGCACCGCAATCACGATCACCGTGCCGGAAATCGCCATCTGCCAGAACGGCGAAATGCCAATTACCGGCAACGCGTTATTGATAACGCCGAGGAACAGCGCGCCGAACAAACAGCCGAGTACGCGCCCGGTGCCGCCCATGGTGCTGATGCCGCCAATCACACAGGCGGCAACCACTTGCAGTTCGAACCCGTTAGCCACGTCGACATAGGCCACGGCAAAACGCGAGATCCACAAGTAGCCGCAAAAGCCCGCCAGGGCGCCAGAAAGGCAGAAGCTGACAAACTGCATCTTTCCGGTGTTGATACCGGTGTAATACGCCGCCGTGGCGTTACCGCCCGCGGTATAGAGCGCTCGTCCGGTGCGGCTGTAACGCAGGAAGTAGCCCACCAGCAGCAATATGGCGATGGCGCACCAGCTCAGTACCGGCAAACCCAGCACTGAAGTTCGCGGAAGACCGAGAAAATCTGCGCCCATCTGATTAGAGTTCACCCAGCCGCCGCCGGAGAGCAAAAAGATAATCCCGCGATAAATACTCATGGTGCCAAGCGTGACGACAATCGCCGGGATACCGAGTTTCCATACCAGCAGGCCATTGATGATGCCCATCACCAGCCCGAGCACCGTTGCCAGCAGCAGCAACGACCAGACAGGCACATCCGGGTGATGGAAATTAATCAGCGCGACAATCATGCCGGTCAACGCCAGGTTGGCGGCCATCGACAGGTCGATACCTTTGGTCAGCAGCACCATCATTTGCCCGAGGGCGAGGATGATCAGAATGGCGGTATCGTTGAACATCTCCACCAGGTTACCGGGACTGATAAACGAAGGAACACGGCTGCCGATAGCCAGCACCAGCAGCACAATCACGCCCCCGAGCAGCGCTTCGCGATGTTTAAGCAGTTGTTGCCACATTATGCTGCCTCCTTCCCGGCACCGCTGGCGGCGCTGACGATGGTTTCCGCCGTCGCTTCACCGGCCTGGTACTCGGCGACCATCAGCCCTTCGTGCATGACGATCACCCGATCGGCCATGCCCATCACTTCCGGCAATTCGGACGAGACCATAATCACCGCCAGCCCGTGGGCTACCAGTTCCGACATAAACTGGTGTACGGCGGCTTTCGAACCGATATCGATGCCTTTCGTTGGTTCATCGAGGATGATTACGTCCGGATGGGTGGCGAGCCATTTGCCGATCACCACTTTTTGCTGATTGCCGCCGGAGAGGGTTTCCACCGCCTGCTTCCAGCTAAAGGCTTTCACCTGCAAACGGCGGGCATACTCATCCGCCAGCGCCCACTCTTTGGCCTCGTTAAGCACGCCGTTGCTATTGAGTTTGCTGAGCTGCGGCAGGCTGATGTTCTGGGCAATCGACAGCTCAATGATCGCGCCCTGTTTTTGCCGCTCTTCCGGTACGCAAACAATCCCGGCGTTGATAGCGTCCGCAGGCTGGCGGAAATGCACCGTTCGCCCGTTAAGGATGATCTCGCCAGAAGAGGGGCGCGACACGCCGGAAAGTGCCTGCATCAGTTCCGTGCGCCCGGCACCGACCAGGCCGTAAAAGCCGAGGATCTCGCCTTTGCGCAGCGAAAAGTTGATATGGGCAAATTCCGTGGGATGGCATAAATCGCGCACTTCCAGCACGGTTTCGCCGGGTGTGCAGGCCACTTTCGGCCAGCTCTGGTTAATGGCGCGCCCGACCATCATCGCCACCATCCGCTCTTCGGTGATGTCATTGATGGCGCCGGAATCGACATACACTCCGTCGCGCAAAATGGTGTAGTGATCCGCCAGCTCAAAAATTTCATCAAACTTGTGCGAGATAAACAGGATCGCTTTGCCTTCCTGCTTCAGGCGTTCAACGATTTGGTAGAACTCCAGGATCTCATGCTGCGAGAGCGCGGCGGTCGGTTCGTCCAGAATCACCACCTGCGCTTCAAAGGAGAGCGCACGGGCAATCGCCACCATGTGGCGCTGGGCGATACTCAATGTTTTCAGCGTCGCGCGCGGATCAATTTGTACCTCCAGCCGGGTGAGGATCGCCTGTGCTTGTTGGTGCATGGCGGGCCAGTCGAGTTTTTTCAACAGCCCTTTATACAGATACTGCCCAACAAAGATATTTTCGGTGACCGATAACTCGTCAAACAGCACTGTTTCCTGGTGAATCGCGGTGATCCCCACTTTATGGGCCGACTCGGGCGTGGGGAGCGAAATGGGGATCGCTTTGTAGAGTATTTCGCCCTCTTCAGGCTGGTAAATACCGGTCATCACTTTGACCAGCGTGGATTTGCCCGCGCCGTTTTCACCGATCAACGCGGTGACTTTGCCGGGCCAGAGATCGAGCTGTACGTTCTCAAGGGCGCGCACACCGGGAAAAACTTTGGTGATGCCCTTGAGCGACAGCAGAGGGGTGGATGCCGTCATGATAGTTCTCCAGTTTTTGCCCTCTCCCGCAAAAGAGGGCAGGAAGGGATCAGAAAATCTTCGAGAACTTATCAATGTTGCTGGCATCGTAGACAAACGGCTCAGCCATCGCGCCGTTACCATCGGCGTCGAGTTTCACCTTGCCGAGTTTGCCCATGCTGGCTTCGTCTTTGGTCGCCGTGCCTTTCACCAGGTCATCCGCTAAATAGGTGGCGGCATAACCGAGGTCGATCGGGTTCCAGATGGCGAAACTTTTGCTCGCGCCGGACTTAATGGCGCCCGCCATTTCAGACGGCAGCCCTAAACCAGTGACATACACTTTGCCAATCTTGCCCTGGTCTTTTACCGCTTGCGCCGCCGCGACAATGCCGACCGACGATGGCGAAACAATCACTTTCAGGTCCGGATACGATTTCAGCAGGCCGACCGCTTCGCGGTAACTCTTATCGGAGAGATCGTCGCCATAAGCGACAGTCACCAGGTTAATCGACGGGTACTTCGGCAGCACCTTTTTCATCTCCGCAATCCAGATGTTCTGGTTGGTGGAGGTGGGCGTGGCGCTAAGGATCGCCACATCGCCTTTTTCAACGTTCAGTGCTTTTAGCGCATCGGCGGCCAGTTTGACGTTGGTTTCGCCAATCAGCGCGTTATTCGAGGGGTTGAGGTGGATCTGGCGTCCGGCTTTCGCCACGCCGGAATCCCACGACACCACTTTAATGCCGCGCTGCATCGCTTTTTTCAGCACCGGCACCACGGCATCGGGATCGTTGGCGGAGATGGCGATCGCATCCACCCCCTGGGCGATCAACCCGTTAAGCACTTCGATCTGCGCTTCGGCCGTGGTGGTGGTCGGGCCGGTGTAGATCACTTTGACATCTCCTAGCTCTTTGGCTGCCTCCTGTGCGCCGGTGTTTGCTGCTTCAAAAAAGCCATTACCTAAAGATTTCGCCACGAGGGCGATTTTTACTTCAGCTAAAGCGGAACCGGACAACGCCAGAATGGCAACGGTGAGGATTAAGCTTGCTTTTGTTTTCATTGCTTTTACTCCACGAGAGTTAGTGTTTGTAGGGCTTGCAGGTGAGGATTCGCCCCGTCTCAGTGAGCGGGGCGCGATGTTGTTATTGGTACAGATCTAATGCCGATTGCAGCGGCGTCACGCCAAAGCGTTTACCCAGCGCAATCAGTTCTTGCTGCGTGATGGTCTGTTTCATACCGCCCATCGAGTAGATTTTTACCAGCACCTCGGCAGATTTCTCGGCGGTGTCGATCAGGCCAAAGGCTTCGTCGAGCGTCGGCCCGCTGCCGAACACGCCGTGGAAAGGCCACAGCACCAGCGAATGTTTCTGCATATCTTTGGCGGTCGCCTGACCGATTTCATCGGTACCTGGCACCATCCACGGCAGAATGCCAACGCCATCCGGGAACACCACCAGACATTCGGTGCTGCCTTCCCACAGCTTGCGGGTAATCAAATCAGATGTGTTTTCCAGCACGTAGGTCAGCGCAATCAGGTTGGTAGCATGACAGTGCATAATCACGCGGTCTTTCCCGCCGGTGGCTTTGATGCGTTCGCAGTGCGACAAAAAGTGCGCCGGTAGCTCTGACGTCGGAACCGCTTCATGCTCCAGTCCCCATAGAATGTGGTAACCCGCGCCGTCGCTGTCGACTTTCACCACGCCTAAATTTGCTGCCGGATCGAGCTGCACGTTACGGAAAAATTTGCCGGAGCCGGTAACGATAAACGGCGTGTTAGCCAGCAGCGGCATCGGCTGGCTGAGGGCGATATAGCGTGGTTTCTGGTGAAAATCAGCGGCGAACGATGTGATATCGGCCTCATCCAGGCGCAGCGTCAGGTTGCCGCCGTTGCGTTCATCCCAGCCTTTCAGCCAGGCGTCCGAGGTGGCTTTGATCATCCCCTGGACGAACCAGGAATCGGTAATGGTCTGCATAGTCTTCTGTTTCCCGTTTATTGCCCGGTAGCGCTGCGCTTACCGGGCTGATGAATGCGCAGCGATTAGCCACGTTTGCTTAATACGTCTTTCTCATAGGCCCGCACGCTTTCCAGCCACTGGCTACCAGCTGGCGTATCGTGGCGCTGGCAGTACATTTCCCACACCGCCTGCCACGGCAGGGATTTCTGCTCTTCCAGCAGTGCCAGGCGCGCGGTGTAATCGCCGTCCGCTTCCAGTTTGCGCAGTTGCTCAACCGGTTCGAGCAGTGCGCGCAGCAGCGCTTTTTTCATATTGCGCGTACCAATCACCCACGCGGCGATGCGGTTGATGGAGGCGTCGAAGAAGTCGAGCCCGATATGGACGCGGTCGAACAGTTTGTGGCGGATAATTTCGCTGGCGATGGCCTGGGTTTCGTCATCCAACAGCACAACGTGGTCGCTGTCCCAGCGTACCGGGCGGCTGACATGCAACAGCAGACGCGGCACATAGAGCATGGCGGCAGAGATTTTGTCGGAGATAACCTCCGTTGGATGGAAGTGGCCGGCATCGAGACACAGCGCGATCTGGCGGCTGGTGGCGTAACCCATATAAAACTCGTTGGAGCCGACGGTGTAGCTCTCAGCGCCGATGCCGAATAACTTACTTTCCACGGCGTCGATGTGGTGCGCCGGGTTCAGTTTTTCGCTGATCACCTCATCCAGCGCATTGAGCAGGCGCTGGCGCGGCGCAAGACGGTCAACGGTGACATCTTTCATGCCGTCCGGGATCCAGATATTCATTACCGACGGTGTACCCAGTTGTTCGCCAAAGTAAGCGGAAACGCGGCGGCTGGCTTTCACGTGGTCGATCCAGAACTGACGGATCTCGTCGTTAGCGTGGGAAAGCGTGAAGCCATCCGCGCTCAGTGGGTGCGAAAAGCAGGACGGGTTGAAGTCCAGCCCCAGATTGTTGGCTTTTGCCCATTGCACCCAGTTTTTGAAGTGTTCGGGTTTGATTTCATTACGCGCGACCGGCGTTTCGGCTTCGTGATAAATCGCATGCAGGTTCAGGCGTTTCGGACCTGGGATCAGGCTCAGCGCTTGTTCCAGATCGGCGCGTAATTCCGTGGCGTTGCGCGCTTTGCCTGGATAATTGCCGGTAGCCTGAATACCGCCGGTCAGGCTGCCTTCCGGGTTTTCGAAACCGGCAACGTCATCGCCCTGCCAGCAGTGCATGGAAACCGGCAGCCTGTCGAGCTGGCGCAGCGCTTCCTCGACATCAATCCCCACAGCGGCGAAACGCTGTTTAGCAATGTCCCAGGCTTGTTCAAGTTGAGTGGTCATGCGCAAAGCTCCTTTGTCTGTCGTTTTTGCTGAAAGCGCGCGACATAGCGGGCGATTTCATTATCAGGATTAGGGGTAAACGTAATCAGTGAGTGGTTAGCTGTGACCAGCTGGCGAAAGTCATCGACGTTGCTTAGCTCATCCAGCGTCATCAGTTGCACGCCAATATTCCCCAGCGTCGAGGCTTCAACCGGCCCGGCGACCACCGGCAGCCCGCAGGCATCGGCGCAGAGCTGGTTCAGTAACTGGTTCTGGCAGCCGCCGCCGACAATATGCAGGCGGGTAAACGGCTTACCACGCAGGAAAGCCAGTTCGCTCAGCACATCGGCATACAACAGCGCGAGGCTATCGAAGATGCAGCGCGCCAGTTCGGCGGCGTTTTGCGGTACGGGTTGACCCGCTTCCCGGCAAGCGGCCTGGATTTCGGCGCTCATGTTGTCCGGGTTGATAAAGCGATCGTCATTCGGGTTAATCACGCAGCGGCAGATTGGGCGCTGCTCGGTGAGCGCAATCAATGCTGGCAAATCGGTGATGTTTTGCTCTTTCAGCACGCGTTGCAGCAGCCACAACCCCATGATGTTTTTCAGCACCCGGTAACGGCCTTCGGCACCGCCTTCGTTAGTGATATTGGCGGCGAGCGCCTCATCGCTGGTGTGTGGGGTTTTGCTCTCAAAGCCCATCAGTGACCAGGTGCCGGAAGAGAGATACGCCGCGTCGTGATTTTCCAGCGGTGCGGCGATAACCGCGCTGGCGGTATCGTGGCTAGCGACAGCGACGACCGGAATGGCATTCCCCTGCGGGCAGATCCAGTTGCCGATAACGTTGCCAGGATGGGTTGGCGTGCCAAACCAGCGAGCCGGAACGCCTGCCCAGTTCAGCAGTGATTCATCCCAGTTATCGGTGTTGATATTGACCAGTTGGGTGGTGGTGGCGTTGGTGTATTCCCAGTTGAGATTGCCGGTCAGGCGGTAGCTGAAGTAATCCGGGATCAGCAGTGCGTGGTCGGCCTGTTCCAGCAGGTGCGGTTGCTGTTCTGCCAGTGCGCGCAACTGGTACAGGGTGTTGAAGGGTAAAAACTGAATACCGCTGCGGCGATAGATATCGGCTTTGCCGGGGTTTTGCATCGCGCGGAGCATCACGCCATCGGTGCGATTATCGCGGTAGGCAATCGGCAACCCGACGCGCTGGCCTTCACGATTAACCAGGATGTAATCGACGCCCCAGGTATCAATGCCGATGCTGTCTGGCTGTATGCCTTCGGCGCACACCTTATTCAGGCCGAGGCGTATTTCGGCTTCCAGGCTGTCGATATCCCAGCAATCAAAGCCGTCCACTTTTTGCAGACAGTTTACAAAACGGTGCATTTCGCGAAGCGAAAGCGTGCGGTTCTGGCGGTCATAGCGCGCCAGCATGACGCGTCCGCTGGAGGCGCCTAAATCAACCGCAACACAATGGCGAAAAGTCATGATCGGGTCCTTCTTAGAGTCATTGCGGACAGTCTAAAAAGGGCGGAACCGTCGTACCTTCTTGCTACTGACAGCGGCGATTTCGCGCTGGCAAGAAAGCAAAGATGAACGTGAGAGAGTTCACAGTTTCCAGTAATCGCGGGCTTTTCGGTCATTGTGACCCTCACCACATTTCCCGATCTTTCCGGCCGTTTCTTGAAAAAACGGCAGGCTATGCGCAAATCGGCGTCGAAAATTTAAGGTGAGGTGGAAAACCCTTAATTACTATTTTGAGAACATTTCTCAAGACCGGGGCCATCATGACCGTACTGCATAGCGTGGATTTTTTTCCGTCAGGTAAATCACCCGTTGCCATTGAACCGCGATTGCCCCAGGCCGCGTTTCCGGAACATCATCATGATTTTCATGAAATTGTGATTGTTGAACATGGAACGGGGATTCATGTGTTTAATGGTCAGCCGTACACCATCAGCGGCGGGACGGTCTGTTTTGTGCGCGATCATGACCGCCATTTGTATGAACATACCGATAATCTCTGTTTGACCAATGTGCTGTACCGCTCGCCGGATGCGTTCCAGTTCCTTGCCGGGTTGAACCAGTTGCTGCCGCAGGAGCAGGACGGGCATTACCCGTCGCACTGGCGGGTAAGCCAGCACACGCTGGGGCAGGTGCGCGGCATCATTAGCCAGATGGAAGAGATGGGCAGTGAAGTGGCAACGCATGACATTGCCAACCGCGAGATCCTGTTTATGCAGCTGCTGGTGTTATTGCGTAAAAGCAGCCAGCAGGAAGATGCGGGCAACAGCGATGCGCGGCTGAACCAGCTGATGCTGTGGCTGGAAGATCACTTCGCGGAGGACATTTGCTGGGAGTCGCTGGCAGAACAGTTCAGCTTGTCGTTGCGTACGCTGCATCGTCAGCTTAAACAGTCCACCGGCATGACGCCGCAGCGCTATTTAAACCGCCTGCGGTTGATTAAAGCGCGCCATATGCTGCGCCACAGCGACGAGAGCGTGACGGATATCGCTTTTCGCTGCGGGTTCGGAGACAGTAACCACTTTTCGACGCTGTTTCGCCGCGAGTTTGACTGGTCGCCGCGCGATATCCGCCAGGGGCGCGACACGCTGCTTCAGTAACGAGAAGGCTATCACCGATTTTTTGCCGGGCTTCCGTTAATAATGTCAGGTTGTTCACGGCAGAGGTGGCGTTGTGGCTGGTCAGTTAATTCTTCGTAAAGCAGACTTTTTCCCGCGCGCCGGACAGGCGGTCGCGGTGGCCGATCGCTACCCGCAAAATGTTTTTGCCGAACATACCCATGAGTTCTGCGAACTGGTGATGGTGTGGCGCGGTAATGGCTTGCACGTGCTTAATGACCGTCCTTACCGCATTACGCGCGGCGATCTGTTTTATATCCGCGCCGAAGATTGCCACTCTTACGCCTCGGTTAATGACCTGGTATTGCAGAACATTATCTACTGCCCGGACCGGCTGACGCTGAATCTCGACTGGGCCGCGCATATTCCGGGGCTTAACGGCGCGCCGTCCAATCCGCACTGGCGTATTGGCAGCAGCGGAATGGCGCAGGCGCGGCAGGTGATTACGCAACTGGAACATGAGAGCGCGAAGGACGATCCGCTGGCCAATCTGATGGCGGAAACCCTGTTTGCTCAACTGGTAATGACCCTAAAACGCCACCGTTTCGCCACCGATAACCTTGCCGCGACCCACAGCGAAACGCTGCTGGATAAGCTCATCACCGCGCTTTCCGGCAGCCTGAATCGCAGCTTTGTGCTGGAGCATTTTTGTGAACAGGAACAGTGCAGCGAGCGGGCGCTGCGCCAGCAGTTTCGCACTCAAACCGGGATGACCATCAACCACTATTTGCGCCAGCTGCGCATCTGCCATGCGCAATTTTTGTTGCAGCATTCCGAGCAGATGATCAGTGAAATCGCCATGCAGTGTGGCTTTGAGGACAGTAACTACTTTTCGGTGGTGTTTAGCCGCGAGGTAGGGATGACGCCAGGTCAGTGGCGTCATCGTAGCCGGGTTGCTGCCTGATTAGCTCGCCATACCGAGGCCGACGATATTCGCCGCCACAATGATTACCACACAGCCGAGACTCAGCACACTTACCGGTTGTCGTCCGGCGTTCTTCCACTCTTTGAGCACCAGCCCAACCAGCCCCCCGCACAGCACATAGAAGCTCATATGCAGCATCCAACTGATGTAGTCATACTGCCCCGGAATACGCGCATGGCCCCAGGCGTAGAAGAAGAATTGCAGATACCACATCAGGCCGCCCAGTGCGGAAAGCAGGATATTGCTGATGATCAGCCCTTTTGCCAGCGAGAAGTCGGCTTTTACCGACAAATCTTTCACTTTTGCCAGGCGGATAAAGCAGAAGCTCAGGTTGACCAGCGCACCGCCGCCCATGATCACCACATAACTTGGCAGCGCAGTGTAGAGCGGGTCGATACCCAGTGCGGCAGCGGCTTCGTGCATTGGTTTGGCGGCGTTCATCGCAAAGGACATCCCGGCAGAGAACACGCCGCACATCACCGCCAGCGCTAACCCTTTTCTCAGGTTGAACTCTTCGGCTTTGATGCCCATTTTGCGCTCTTTCAACTGACCGGCGCGGGTGACAATGCCAACGCCAATCAACGCTACCAGCACGCCCAGCAGCGTCATCCGCCCGCCTTCGGTGTTGATCAGCACGTCGAAGTGACCGTTGAGGATCGGCGTCATCAATGTTCCGACAATCAGCGTAATACCAATGGCGATGCCAATACCCATCGACATGCCTAAGTAGCGCATGGTCAGGCCATAGTTGATGTTACCGATGCCCCACATTGCGCCGAAAAGAAACACCGGCAGCAGCGTGGAGGCGCTAAACGAACTGAAATAAGCCCAAAAATCAGGCAATAACAGCGCACTGATAGTCCAGGGAAGGATCAACCAGGAGACGATACCGCCGATTGACCACATGGTTTCCCAGGACCAATTTTTTACCTTTTTAAACGGGGCATAGAAACAGGCTGCACTGGCTGCACCTATCAAATGCCAAAAAATACCCATCGTAATCGCGTTACTCATTTCACAATCCTCTTTGTTTTTATCGCCGGGATACGAGCAGCCGACCTGATGAGTGTAAAAATCGGTCAGAAGATTAACCTTGAGGCGTTTGCCGCGTTGCGTTGCAGGCTGGCAATGAGCACGTGATGAGGGTGAGCGGCTTCACAATTTCAATAACATAACCAAAAGTTATAACCTTATTAAAACTACGGCATTGATAAACATTTTCAATATCATTTAATTAACTATAATGAACCAACTGCTTACGCGGCGTTAACACAATAGCCGCTTACCCTTAATGGAGATGAATATGAGCTATACACTGCCCGCTCTGCCGTATGCATACGATGCCCTCGAACCGCATTTCGACAAGCAGACGATGGAAATCCATCACACTAAACATCACCAGACTTACGTGAACAACGCAAACGCCGCGCTGGAAAGCCTGCCGGATTTCGCGAGCCTGCCGGTTGAAGAGCTGATCACCAAACTGGACCAGCTGCCAGCCGACAAAAAAACCGTACTGCGTAACAACGCAGGCGGCCACGCTAACCACAGCCTGTTCTGGAAAGGCCTGAAAAAAGGCACCACCCTGCAGGGCGATCTGAAAGCCGCTATCGAGCGTGATTTCGGTTCCGTGGACAATTTCAAAGCTGAATTCGAAAAAGCAGCGGCAACGCGCTTTGGTTCCGGCTGGGCATGGCTGGTGCTGAAAGGCGACAAACTGGCTGTGGTTTCTACCGCTAACCAGGATTCCCCGCTGATGGGTGAAGCGATCTCTGGCGCGTCCGGTTTCCCGATTCTGGGCCTGGATGTGTGGGAACACGCTTACTACCTGAAATTCCAGAACCGCCGCCCGGACTACATTAAAGAGTTCTGGAACGTGGTGAACTGGGACGAAGCTGCTGCGCGTTTCGCTGCGAAAAAATAAGCCGCTTTCGTCACGCAGTAGAGCGTGATTCGAAGCCCCGCCAGGCATTGCCGGCGGGGCTTTTTTATTCCTTTTTGGCTGCCAAAAATCAAAAGGAACAATGATCCTAAAATAATGAAATAATGTTTTGTTATGGATGTTTGATCACTTTTCTCGCCCAAATCCGGGTCTACCCTCTCTTCATCCGCGCGGCTGTTGTTCCCTTCAACAGGAGTGCCTGCGCCATAAAAATCGAACGGTTTTTACAGGTGAAGATATGCAAATCAAGCGTGCAATAGAGAAAATCCCTGGCGGGATGATGCTGGTTCCATTGTTCATCGGTGCTCTGTGCCACACTTTTGCGCCCGGCGCAGGGAAATACTTCGGTTCGTTCACTAACGGCATGATTACCGGCACGGTGCCTATTCTGGCAGTGTGGTTTTTTTGCATGGGCGCGTCGATCAAACTGAGCGCGACCGGTACGGTGCTGCGTAAATCCGGCACGCTGGTGGTGACGAAAATCGTGATCGCCTGGGTGGTGGCGGCTATCGCGTCGCGGTTGATTCCCGAACATGGCGTGGAAGCGGGTTTTTTTGCCGGTTTATCGACGCTGGCGTTGGTGGCATCGATGGATATGACCAACGGCGGGTTGTACGCCTCCATCATGCAGCAGTATGGCACCAAAGAGGAGGCCGGGGCATTTGTGCTGATGTCGCTGGAATCCGGCCCGTTGATGACGATGATTATTCTCGGCACGGCCGGCATCGCCTCTTTTGAACCGCATGTGTTTGTCGGTGCGGTGCTGCCATTCCTCGTGGGGTTTGCGCTGGGTAATCTCGACCCGGAACTGCGCGAATTCTTTAGTAAGGCGGTGCAAACGCTGATTCCGTTCTTCGCCTTCGCGCTGGGCAACACCATCGATTTAAGCGTGATTGCGCAAACCGGGCTGCTGGGGATTTTGCTGGGCGTCGCGGTGATTGTGATCACCGGGATCCCGCTGATTATTGCCGACAAACTGATTGGCGGCGGTGACGGAACTGCGGGTCTGGCGGCTTCCAGTTCGGCTGGCGCTGCGGTGGCAACGCCGGTGCTGATTGCTGAAATGGTGCCGGACTTCAAAGCAATGGCGCCAGCGGCGACCGCGCTGGTGGCGACTTCGGTGATCGTTACCTCGATCCTGGTGCCGATTTTAACGTCTGTCTGGTCACGAAAAGTGAAAGGGGCGGAAGCGGACATGTCGCTACGCAACACCGTGAAATAACGAAATGAAGCCGACCTTTACAGGTCGGCTTTTGCATTAGCGGATAGCAAAAACGGTGTCGATAATATTGCACTGATCTTCAGTGAGGGTGCCGCCGAAGTTACGGGCGACGGGGGTGCAGTAACCAAACTTGCGCGCTACCACGGTTTTGATGGTGGTAACAAAATCGTCGCCGATGCTGTAGATGGCCATAAATTTGCCGATCTCTTGCTGCACCTGATGCAGCGTTGCCAAATCACCTTGCCGCCACGCTTCCCGCGCGTTAACGAACAGCTCCGGCATCACGTTGTTTAAGCCTGAAATCACGCCAGCGCCGCCCGCCAGCAGAGTGGGAATGAAGTATTCGTCGTAACCGCACAGCACTGCGAAATCATCACGCACGTTCTTCGTTGCCAGAATCATATTGCGGGTGTGCGACTGGCAATCAACGGTGTCTTTAATGCCGGCAAAATCGGGGAATTCGGCGGCCAGCGCCGCGACCAGCTCGGGTGTTAAATCACAGCCGGTGCGCGCCGGGAAGTTATAGGCAAACCATTTACCACTGATCGCTTTGCCCAGCGCGCGAAAGTAGCTTAAAAGCTGGTTGCTGGTTTGCCCATAGTAATAAGGCGGCAGCACCATCACGGCTTCATAGCCAGTGCGGTAAGCTTCATCAGCCATCCACAGGATGTCGTTAAAACAGGTGGAAGAGACGTTAGCCACCATCGAAATGGGCGACATTCCGCGCGCTTCACGGATCAACATTATTCGTTCATCCAGTGTGAAAGAGGCGAACTCGCCGATACTGCCCATCAGCAATACCACGTCGATTTTCGCCGCCGTCAGGCGGGTAAGATGCTGTTTTAATGCATTGAGATCGATGTTGCCTTCACTGTCCATCGGCGTGATGGAAGGACACCAGACGCCGGAAAAGGGGATTGGTTGCGTCACGTCACTGCCTCCTCGATTAATGAAATCATGTTTCAAAAGCGCAAGGTAAGTGATAGCACGGCACAGCGGCGCGCATGTGCATGAATGTCTCATTTTTGCAGGTTTGGTCTGAGCTTAATTGTGGTGTAATACCGTGATGAACGAAGCCTGTTGGAGGGAATATGCAACATCCGGTTGAAGTATTTGTAGGAAAAATAAGGGATTATCAGGGCAGCCGACCGAGCGCCATCGCAAAATTGCAGGTTGAAGGCGAACTCACGCTAACCGAAACCGGTATCGCCGGGGACGAGCAGGCGGAGAAAAGTTACCACGGCGGGACAGATCGCGCGTTGTGCCACTACCCGCGAGAACACTATGCGCACTGGGCGCAGATATTTCCGCAGCAGGCGGCCTTATTTTGCGCGCCCGCATTTGGCGAAAATCTTTCCACCAGCGGTCTGACAGAGAAAAATGTGTTTATCGGCGATATCTTTCGCTGGGGCGACGCGCTGATCCAGGTGACGCAACCGCGTTCGCCCTGTTTCAAACTCAATTTCCACTTTGGCATCAGCGACATGTCAACGCAGATGCAGTCCAGCGGCCGCACTGGTTGGCTTTATCGGGTGATTGCGGGCGGCAAGGTATCGGCAGAAGCGCCACTGGAGCTGGTTTCACGCGTGAGCGATGTCAGCGTCTATGACGCGGCGGCGATTGCCTGGTTTCAGCCGTTTGATGATGAGCAATACCATCGCTTGCTATCGGCCGCCGGGTTGTCGGCGAGCTGGACACGTACGATGCAAAAGCGGCGTTTGAGCGGCAAGATTGAAGATAATTCGCGCAGGTTGTTGGGAAAATAAAACGCCCCCTCCGGTGAGCGGAAAGGGCGAGTTATCAAGCGCGTTTATATAACGGCAGCCATATCGTCAGGCGTAACCCGCCGAGCGGGCTGTCGTCTGCTTTTACCCAACCGCGATGCTGCTGGATAGCGGTTTCGACAATCGCCAGGCCAAGGCCTGTGCCGCCGGATTCGCGATCGCGCGCTTCGTCGGTACGGTAGAACGGGCGGAAAATCTGTTCCCTGTCTTCCGCGCTGACGCCGGGGCCGTCATCGTCCACGTTAATGGTGATGCCGTCTTTATCCACCGCGAAACTGACTTCGATTTTGCTGTGTGAGTAGCGCAGCGCATTGCGCACGATGTTTTCGACCGCACTTTCCAGCGCGCTCGGGTTACCGTACAGCGGCCACGGGCCCGGCGGGAAATTGACGGTCAGGGATTTGCCCATCTGCTCCGCTTCAAACGCCGCGTTATCCAGCACCTCATTCCACATCTGATTGGCTTTCACCGTTTCGCTGACCAGTGCGTTTTTCTGCTGATTGCGCGACATAACCAGCAGATCGTTGATCATGCTGTCCAGCCGCTGCGCTTCGGTTTCAATGCGCTCCAGCTCTTTGCTATCGCCGCTGCGGCGACGCAGCAGGGCTGTGCCGAGCTGTAAGCGCGTGAGCGGTGTACGCAGTTCGTGCGAGATGTCGGAAAGCAGGCGCTGCTGCGCGGTCATCATGCGTTCGAGCGCCGTCACCATCTGGTTGAAACTCGCTCCGGCGGCCAGAAACTCCTGCGGCCCGGATTCCAGTTCCGGATGCTGCCGCAAGTTGCCTTGCGCCACTTCATCCGCCGCATTTTTCAGTTTCCTAGCCGGTTTCGCCAGGCTCCACGCCAGCCACAACAGCAGCGGCGAGCTGATCAGCATGGTGACAATCAGCAGCAATAACGGGCGGTCAAACAACAGGTTTATAAAGTCAGATTGCGAACTGCTGGCGGGACGAATCAGATAGAGCTGGTAGTTGTCTTCCCCGTCACGCACGGAGAAGGGCCCTACCATTTCGACCCGGCCATATTTCTTCTTCTGCGGATGGTCGGAGTTGTCCGCTTGGCCGATGAAGTTACGAATGATCTGCATCTCGTTGCGTTCGGCGCCAATGACGCGCCCTTCGCTGGTCACCAGCAGCAGACGTTGACCCGGCGGCGCCCATTTGTCGATGGCGCGGAAAAGCCTGCGCCACCACATCAGATCGTTCGGCGGGTCGTTCGACAGTTCCGCTTCAACATGCTGTTCAATCATCACGCCCTGACGCTGCTCGCTGTCCAGCAACTCCGTCATCTGACGGGAGTCCAGCTTTGGCACCATCAAAACCAGCATCAATACCAGCGCCAGCGTTAACCAGAAAATGGCAAAGATGCGGGCGGTCAAACTTCCTATCATGAAGCGGATACCATCAGATAACCGCGGCCGCGCAGGGTTTTAAACCACGGATGCCCATCTTTACGCTCCGGCAGTTTGCGGCGCAGATTGGAAATGTGCATATCGATAGCGCGGTCGAACGGCGTTAAACGTTTACCCAGCACTTCCTGGCTCAGATGTTCACGCGATACTACCTGACCTAAATGTTGAGCCAGCAAGTACAGCAGAGTGAATTCGGTGCCGGTCAGTTCCAGCGCCTGGCCTTCAAAGCTGGCTTCCTGACGACCCGGATTAAGACTCAGCGCGTCCACTTCAAGGGTAGGCGAGCCGTTATCGGTGCTTTGCTGCTGTTCGCTCCAGTGCGAGCGGCGCAAGATTGCGCGAATACGCGCGACTAATTCACGATCGTTAAACGGTTTTGGCAGATAGTCATCCGCGCCCAGCTCAAGGCCGAGAACGCGATCGAGTTCGCTGCCGCGTGCGGTCAGCATAATGACCGGTGTCTGGTGTGTCTGGCGTAGCTCTTTAAGTGTGTCGATACCGTTTTTCTTCGGCATCATGACATCAAGCAAAAGCAGGTCGATGCTGTCGTCGAGGAGGTCGAGCGCCTGCTCCCCGTCATGGGCAACGAGCACATTGAAACCTTCCATGTCGAGTAGCTCCTTTAACAAGGAAGTAAGCTCTCGGTCATCATCTACTAAAAGGATTTTATTCATTGTTTAAATACCTCCGAGGCAGAAATTACGTCATCGAGACTTGCTAATCCATGACTTTACGTTGTTTTACACCCCCTGACGCATGTTTGCAGCCTGAATCGTAGACTGATTATCGTTGAATCGTGAGACGAAAAGGTTACTGGAGTAAGTGATGCGCATCGTTACCGCTGCCGTCATGGCCTCAACGCTGGCGTTTAGCACCGTTAGCCAGGCTGCTGGCGTCGTAACAGGCGATAACTGGCACCCGATTGATGGGTTTGCACAGCGCAGTGTTCAGAGCCATATGTTCGACGGTATTAATTTAACCGAACATCAGCGTCAGCAGATGCGGGATTTAATGAGACAGGCGCGGCACGACCAGCCTCCTGTTAATGTTAGCGAAATGGAGACAATGCATCGCCTTGTCACCGCAGAAAATTTTGATGAAAACGCTGTGCGCGCTCAGGCAGAAAAAATGGCGCAGGAGCAAGTCGCTCGTCAGGTTGAAATGGCGAAAGTCCGCAACCAGATGTACAACCTGCTTACGCCGGAGCAGCAAGCGGTTTTAAACCAGAAACACCAGCAACGGATGACGCAACTGCGCGAAGTCGCACAGATGCAACAAAGTTCTCCGTCGACAGTTTTAAGTAGCAGTAGTACCCGGCATTACCAGTAACAAACCCTGTTTTCCTTGCCATAGACACCATCCCTGTCTTCCCCTCCATGATGGAGGGGTTTTTTTTGCCCGCAATTCCACTGCTTAATTTCCCCATTGCTGTTGCCTGGCTTTCGTTATAATCCCTGCAGGATCCAAGCAGGAGCGTTTATGAATCAATCCTATGGGCGTCTGGTCACCCGGGCAGCGGTTGCGGCGACCGTCATGGCATCGTCACTGCTGATAATTAAAATCTTCGCGTGGTGGTTCACCGGTTCGGTCAGTATTTTGGCTGCGCTGGTTGATTCGCTGGTGGATATCGCCGCGTCGCTAACCAACTTGCTGGTTGTACGCTATTCGCTGCAACCTGCTGACGAAGAGCACACATTCGGTCACGGAAAGGCGGAATCGCTGGCGGCGCTGGCACAAAGTATGTTTATTTCTGGTTCGGCGTTGTTCCTGTTTTTGACCGGTATTCAGCACCTTGCTAAGCCTGAACCGCTGCGTGATGCTGGCATTGGTATTACGGTCACGTTGATCGCGCTGTTTAGCACTGTGATCCTTGTCACTTTTCAGCGCTGGGTAGTGCGGAAAAACCACAGCCAGGCGGTGCGGGCGGATATGCTTCATTATCAGTCTGATGTTATGATGAACGGCGCAATTCTGATCGCGCTGGGGCTCTCCTGGTATGGATGGCATCGTGCAGATGCATTGTTTGCGTTGGGTATTGGCAGCTATATTTTGTATAGCGCGTTACACATGGGGTATGACGCAGTACAGGCATTGCTGGACAGAGCCTTACCCGACGAAGAGCGACAGGAAATTTTCACCATTGTCACCTCCTGGCCGGGTGTCAGCGGCGCTCACGATCTTCGCACGCGGCAGTCAGGGCCGACCCGCTTTATTCAAATACATCTGGAAATGGAAGATAACCTGCCGCTCGTTCAGGCGCATCTTATTGCTGAGCAGGTAGAACAGGCGATTCTGCAACGTTTCCCGGGTTCTGATGTGATAATCCATCAGGATCCTTGTTCGGTAGTACCTCAAGGACGATAAGCACGTAGAGGCTTTCGTATTTCGTTGTAAAAAAGTGAGCCAGACCAACTTTTTGTGTATAAATTACCGCCATTTGGTCTGACCTGAATCAATTCAGCAAGCTGGGATTGATATACTATTTGCAGCATAGTTGTTCGCTCCCACAGGGGAGTCGCTTCGGGCCACAGAATTTTATTTTGCATTCCTAAGTTCAGAGGTAGTCATGATTAAAAAAATCGGTGTGTTGACAAGTGGCGGTGATGCGCCAGGCATGAATGCCGCGATCCGCGGTGTCGTCCGCGCAGCATTGACAGAAGGTCTGGAAGTAGCAGGTATCTATGACGGTTACCTCGGCCTGTACGAAGACCGCATGATCCAACTTGACCGCTACAGCGTGTCCGACATGATCAACCGCGGCGGTACATTCCTCGGCTCCGCCCGCTTCCCGGAATTCCGCGAAGAGCATATCCGCGCCGTGGCTATTGAGAACATGAAAAAACGCGGTATCGACGCGCTGGTTGTTATCGGCGGCGACGGTTCCTACATGGGTGCTAAACGCCTGACTGAAATGGGTTTCCCGTGCATCGGCCTGCCGGGCACCATCGATAACGACGTTGCCGGTACTGACTACACCATCGGTTACTTCACCGCGCTGCAAACCGTGGTTGAAGCCATCGACCGCCTGCGTGACACCTCTTCTTCCCACCAGCGTATCTCCATCGTTGAAGTGATGGGGCGCTACTGCGGCGACCTGACGCTGGCAGCGGCGATTGCGGGCGGTTGCGAGTTTATCGTACTGCCGGAAGTGGAATTCAACCGTGAAGACCTGGTAGCAGAGATCAAAGCGGGTATCGCCAAAGGTAAAAAACACGCCATCGTGGCGATTACCGAGCATATCTGCGATATCGACGAGCTGGCGAAGTACATCGAAAGCGAAACCCAGCGTGAAACTCGCGCTACCGTTCTTGGCCATATTCAGCGCGGCGGCTCTCCGGTACCTTACGACCGCATTCTGGCTTCCCGTATGGGTTCTTATGCGATCGAGCTGCTGTTGCAGGGCTACGGCGGTCGCTGTGTCGGTATTCAGAACGAAAAAATGGTGCATCACGACATCATCGACGCTATCGAGAACATGAAACGCCCGTTCAAAGGCGACTGGCTCGACTGCGCGAAAAAACTCTACTAAGTGCAAAAACGCCCTCAATAGCGAGGGCGTTTTTTTATCTCTATTTATTCCCCAAAGTTATAGCCAATCTTTTTTTATTCTTTAATCATTGGATGCCTTTCTGGCAGTCTGACGACATCAAAATCGATAACTTTAAGAGAGCGGGCGATGAATAAATGGGGCTTGGGGATTACATTACTGCTGGCTTCCACCAGCGTTCTGGCAAAGGATATCCAGTTATTAAACGTCTCTTACGATCCAACGCGCGAGCTGTATGAGCAATACAACAAAGCTTTTAGCGCGCACTGGAAACAAGAGACTGGCGACAACGTTGTGATTCGTCAGTCCCATGGCGGTTCTGGCAAACAGGCAACATCGGTTATCAACGGTATCGACGCCGATGTGGTAACCCTGGCGCTGGCCTACGATGTTGACGCTATTGCAGAACGTGGCCGTATCGATAAAAACTGGATCAAACGCCTGCCGGACAACTCCGCTCCGTACACCTCGACCATCGTTTTCCTGGTGCGTAAAGGCAATCCGAAACAGATTCATGACTGGAACGACCTGATTAAACCGGGCGTTTCGGTGATCACGCCGAACCCGAAAAGCTCCGGTGGTGCGCGCTGGAACTATCTCGCGGCCTGGGGTTATGCACTGCATCAGAACGGCGGCGATCAGGCAAAAGCGCAGGAGTTCGTCAAAGCGCTGTTTAAAAATGTAGAAGTGCTGGATTCCGGTGCGCGCGGTGCGACCAATACTTTCGTTGAGCGCGGTATCGGTGATGTACTGATTGCGTGGGAAAACGAAGCGCTGCTGGCAACCAACGAACTGGGCAAAGACAAATTTGAAATTGTCACCCCGAGCGAATCTATTCTCGCAGAGCCGACCGTCTCCGTTGTCGACAAAGTGGCAGAGAAGAAAGGCACTGAGAAAGTAGCGGAAGCCTACCTGAAATATCTCTACTCGCCGGAAGGTCAGGAAATCGCCGCGAAGAACTTCTATCGCCCGCGTGATGCGCAGGTGGCGGCGAAATACGCCAGCGCGTTCCCGAAACTGAAACTCTTCACCATTGATGATGTGTTCGGTGGCTGGACTAAGGCGCAAAAAGAGCACTTCTCCAACGGCGGTACGTTCGACCAAATCAGTAAACGTTAATCTTCCCAAACGCCCTCATAAGAGGGCGTCTTCTTTTCTGTCTGCGTAAAATCCAGGATTTTCAACTTGCCGGGCAATTTGCGCTATCATTCCGGTTCTTTCAGCAAAGGAAGCGGAAAAAATGAAAACAGTGCGTCGCGTCGTCATTGTTCTGTTGGTGCTGGCCTTACTGGCAGCGGCGGGAGCGTGGTTGTGGTTTAAAAACAGCGGTAACCCGGATGCGCTGCGCCATATTGTCACCGAACAATGTTTACCGAACCTGCGTGAGCATAACTCGCCAAAACCCTGCGCCCAGGTGAACCTGAAAGGCGGCTATGTGCTGATGAAAGATCGCAATGGGCCGCTGCAGTTTTTGCTGATGCCAACGTACCGCATCAACGGCACGGAAAGCCCGTTGCTGCTGCAACCGACAACGCCCAACTTCTTCTGGCAGGCGTGGCAATCCCGCGATGTGATGAGCAAACTGCGTGGCAGCACGGTGCCGGACAACGCCATATCCTTAACCATTAATTCACGCTCCGGGCGCACACAGAATCATTTTCATATTCATATCTCCTGCCTGCGCCCTGATGTGCGCACGCAACTGAATGACAATGCCGCACGTATCAGCAGCCAGTGGCTGGCATTTCCGGGCGGCCTGCTCGGTCATCAATATTTAGCGCGCCGCGTGACGGAAACGGAGTTGGTGCAACGCAGCCCGTTTTTGATGCTGGCTGAAGAAGTGCCGGAAGCAAAAGCGCATATGGGCCGCTTCGCGCTGGCATTGGCGCAGCAGGCTGATGGCTCGTTTGTCTTGCTGGCAACCGAGCGTAACTTGTTAGCGCTTAACCGTGCATCGGCAGAGGAAATTCAGGATCATCAATGCGATATCCTGAAATAACCCCACCATAATTCACGTTTACTCCGCCTGCCTGTCACCGTAGACTTGCTGAAAAAAACTACAGGAGACAGGCATGTCGCTCTGGCTTTCTCACCCTCTGTTCCTTCCCTCTGTCATTGTCGGTATCACTATCGTGCTGTGGGCCACCTCGTTATTGCCGGAATTTATCACCGCGCTGCTGTTTTTTACGGCGGCGATGGTGGCGAAAATTGCTCCGCCGGAGGTCATTTTTGGCGGTTTCGCTTCATCGGCCTTCTGGCTGGTGTTCAGCGGTTTTGTGCTCGGTGTGGCAATACGCAAAACCGGGCTGGCGGATCGGGCGGCGAGAGCGTTATCGGCAAAGCTGACCGACTCATGGCTGCAAATGGTCGCAAGCGTCGTACTGCTCAGTTACGCACTGGCGTTGGTGATGCCTTCGAACATGGGGCGCATTGCGCTGTTGATGCCGATCGTCGCGGCAATGGCGGCGCGCGCGGGTATTCACGAAGGCACTCGTTCGTGGTACGGGCTGGCGCTGGCGGTCGGTTTTGGCACTTTCCAGTTATCGGCAACCATTTTGCCCGCTAACGTACCAAACCTGGTGATGAGCGGCGCGGCAGAAGGTTCTTACGGCATTCATCTTAACTATGTGCCTTATCTGCTGCTGCATACGCCGGTGCTTGGCATTTTAAAAGGGCTGATCTTGATTGGCCTGATTTGCTGGCTTTTTCCCGGTCAGCCACGTGCGCCCCGCGAGCAAGCCCCTTCTGAACCGATGAGCCGGGATGAAAAACGGCTGGCGTGGATGTTGGCAGTAGTGCTGACGTTGTGGGTTACCGAAAGCTGGCACGGCATCGGGCCTGCGTGGACGGGGCTAGCTGCCGCCTGCGTGACGCTGCTTCCGCGCGTGGGGTTTATCACGGGTGATGAATTTTCCAGCGGCGTGAATATTCGCACCTGTATCTATGTGGCGGGAATTCTTGGCCTGGCGATTACGGTGACGCAAACCGGGATCGGTAGCGCCGTCGGTGATGCGCTGCTGCATGTGATGCCGCTCGATCCGGCGCGGCCGTTCACCAGTTTCCTGGCGCTGACCTGCATTACCACCGCCCTGAATTTTATTATGACCGCTAACGGCGTACCGGCGCTGTTTACTACGCTTGCACAAAGTTTTGCCGACGCCACCGGTTTCCCGTTGCTGTCAGTGATCATGATTCAGGTGCTGGGATATTCCACGCCGCTGTTGCCGTATCAGGCGTCGCCAATTGTGGTGGCGATGGCGCTCGGCAAAGTCCCGGCGAGATCGGGGATGCTGCTCTGTCTGGCGCTGGCGGTGGTGACATATCTGGTGTTGTTACCGCTGGATTACGCGTGGTTTAGCGTGCTGGGGAAATTGTGAGGTAAAACCCTCTCCCTGGCCGGGAGAGGGTAAACAGAATTACGCCTGTTTTGCAGCTTCTGCCGCTTTAACGATCACCGCAAAAGCGTCAGCTTTCAGGGATGCGCCGCCAACCAGTGCGCCGTCGATATCCGGCTGGGTGAACAGTTCAGCTGCGTTGCCTGCGTTAACGGAACCGCCGTACTGAATGATCACTTGTTCAGCCACTTTCGCGTCGGCTTTAGCAATGTGGTCACGGATAAATTTGTGAACAGCCTGCGCCTGTGCCGGGGTCGCGGATTTGCCGGTACCGATAGCCCAAACTGGTTCGTAGGCAATTACCGCGCCTTCGAATGCCGCAGCACCCTGCGTTTTCAGCACGGCGTCGATCTGACGTGCGCATACTTCTTCGGTTTTACCGGCTTCGTTTTCTGCTTCGGTTTCACCGATGCACAGAACCGGCGTCAGACCCTGCGCTTTCAGCACTGCGAATTTCTTCGCGATCAACTCGTCGGATTCTTTGTGGTAAGTACGGCGCTCAGAGTGGCCGATGATGATGTATTTCGCGCCAATATCTTTCAGCATTTCGGCAGAGGTTTCGCCGGTGAATGCGCCAGACAGGTTAACGTCAACGTTTTGCGCGCCCAGTACAATGTGGCTGCCGTCAGCGGCGTGTTTGGCCAGATCGAGGTACATTTCCGGCGGAGCGATTGAGACAGCACAACCCGTTACGCCAGCCAGCTCGGTACGCAGGTTTGCAACCAGTTCGTTTACCATGTGGCGGCTGCCGTTCAGTTTCCAGTTACCCATCACTAAAGGATGTCGCATTTTTACTCTCCACGCGCTTGGCGAATTAAGGAATATGGCCGCCCCTCAGGGCAGCATGGTCTGTGAAACAGTATAGAGATTCATCCCCTGAAAGGCTTTGCTTTTTGTCATTTATTGTTCTCTTCCAGCGAATCAGATAGCGTCAGCTTAATCGGTTCAACAGCGAAGGTCAGCCCTTTTTCACCGTTGTCAGCTACCACATAGCGAATCGCGCCTTCCGTTTCGGCGTAGTAAGGTTTGTTTTTGCCGTTAGTCAGCAACTTTTGCAGCTTTTGCGTACTTTGTGCGGCAGTTAACGTAGGTGAAAAGGCGCGGATAAACGCCGCCATATACTCCTGAGCTTTTGCTTTCGCCGCTTTTTGCTCCGGACCTTGCACCGGCAACCAGGTTATCTGCATCGATTTGATTTTCAGCGTACCGCGCTCCAGCGCCGTCGAGGCGTAGAGGTAATCATTGATTTTCGTGGCTGCGCGCGTCAGGTTCGCCTGATCGCCCCGGCTATCTACCGCGCGAAATTCACTGAGCGCCAGCGTCGGGTTATCGGTGTTGAATTTCTCACGAAACTGACTAATCGACTGATCAAATGTCGGCGCGCCCGGCAATAAATAGGGCGCAGTGGTGGCGGTCGACGGCTCTTCTGCATGAGCCGGTATGCTGAAAACCAGCGCGGAAAAGAGCAGCCAAATGGGATAACGCCATGCTTTCATTCACATCGCCCTCTGTTGAGTTTGCTCACGATTAAAACGATATCGGGCTGGCTTGTCAAAAACTCCCGCCGCCAGGGTAAACTACGCGGCACTACGATAATAAGGAACCTTACATGGGTATACAGCAGTGGTTGTTCTCTTTTAAAGGGCGCATTGGGCGTCGCGATTTTTGGGTCTGGGTGATCCTGTGGGTGTTGAGTATGACGGTGCTGTTCACGCTCGCCAACGGCGGCATGCTCGATTTTCAGATGGCGGCATTTATCCTTGTGTGTCTGATCTGGCCGACAACCTGCGTGATGGTAAAACGTCTGCATGACCGGGGGCGTCACGGGGCGTGGGGCTTGCTGATGGTGCTGGCGTGGATGCTGCTTTCGGGTAACTGGCAAGTGCTGGGCGGTACGCTGGAGTGGACGGTGGGACGTCTGATCCCGGTGGTGATTATCGTCATGATGGTTATCGACCTGGGCGCATTTGTGGGCACCCAGGGGGAAAATAAGTACGGCAAAGAGACGCTGGATGTGAAGTACCGCTGATCACCAGTAGTGTTCGGCGGTGATATGCCCGGGGCGGCGGCGCAGATGTTTCGCCATCTGTCGGGTATCTTTCAGTAACTGTGTGGTATCGCGCACCATCTGCGGGTTGCCGCACAGCATCACATGGCTGGTCTCCGCTGTCATCGGCAGCCCGACTGCCTCTTCCAGCGCACCGCTTTCAATCAGCGCCGGAACGCGCCCGGTCAGCGAACCGGAAAGTGTCTCCCGGCTAACCACCGTCTGGATCTTAAGCTTCCCTTCGTAGCGCTTTTGCAGCTCCAGCATCAGCGGCAAATAACTTAAATCCGCCGCGTAACGCACCGCATGTACCAGCACCAGGTTTTTGAAACGCTCCAGATCTTTGCCTTCCTGCAACATCGACAAGTACGGCCCAATCGCGGTGCCGGTTGCCAGCATCCACAAGGTGTCGCAGTCCGGCACTTCTTCCAGCACGAAGAAGCCCGCCGCTTCGCTCACCAGTAACACCTCGTCTCCCGGCTGGAGTGCGGCCAGGCGCGGGCTAAGTTTCCCTTCCGGCACGGTAACGAGATAGAACTCCAGATCGGGGTTACTCGGGGCGTTCACGTAGGAGTAGGCGCGCTGGACGCGCTCGCCGTCAATTTCCAGCCCGAGCTTGGCGAATTGTCCGGCAGTGAAGGGGTGAACGGGGGCATGAACGGTGAGGCTGAATAGCGCATCGGTCCAGAACTGCACCTTTGTGACTTTTCCTGTTACCCAGTCCGCCATGGTTTTCTCCTGTTCTGTAGCGTTGCCTTATCTTCATGTCTGTCGGGTGAGATTTCCAGCCCGCGAAGGCCGGAAAGCTCAATTGAACAAATACCCTTACAGTATATGACGTTGCACTTCCGGGTCTTTGCGATCCAGGTAGTGAATAGACTTAATACGGCGAATGGTGCGCGACTTGCCGCGGATCAGCAGCGTTTCGGTGGTGGCAATATTGCCTTTACGGGTGATGCCGTCCAGCAGGTCGCCTTTGGTAATGCCGGTAGCGGCGAAAATAACATTGTCGCTGCGCGCCATTTCATCCAGACGCAGCACATTGCCCGCTTCAATGCCCATGCCGCGGCAGCGTTTTAATTCGTATTCGCCAATGTGACGATTCTCTTCGTTGTCGCCTTTCACCTGATGACGCGCCAGTAGACGGCCCTGCATATCGCCATCAAGCGCGCGGATGACCGCTGCGGAAACCACGCCTTCCGGCGCGCCGCCAATGCCATACAGAACATCCACTTCGCTATCCGGCATGCAAGTGAGGATCGACGCGGCAACGTCGCCATCGGGAATCGCGAAAACACGTACGCCCAGCGCCTGCATCTCGGCAATAGTCGCGTCGTGGCGCGGTTTAGCCAGAATAGTGACCGTCAGTTCACTCAGCGGTTTGCCGAGCGCAGCAGCGACATTGCGCAGGTTATCAGCCAATGGCAGATTGAGATCGATAGCGCCTTTCGCACCAGGACCAACAATCAGTTTCTCCATGTACATGTCCGGCGCATTCAGGAAACAGCCTTTATCGCCGACCGCCAGCACCGCCAGCGCGTTGGCCTGGCCCATCGCCGTCATGCGCGTCCCTTCGATCGGGTCAACGGCAATATCGACCGCATCGCCTTTACCAGTGCCGACTTTTTCACCAATAAACAGCATCGGCGCTTCGTCGATCTCGCCTTCGCCAATCACGATGGTGCCGTCAATGTCGACATTGTTGAGCATGATGCGCATAGCGTTAACCGCCGCGCCATCTGCGATGTTTTTATCGCCACGCCCCAGCCATTTGTAGCCAGCCAGCGCTGCGGCTTCGGTCACGCGGGAGAATTCGATGGCAAGTTCTCGTCTCATAACAAACTCTATAGTGAAAGAAATTGAGCGAAGTTTATCACAGCGAGAAGAGGAGGGTTGGTAGAGCAGCCCTCTCTCCGGGGAGAGAGGGCAAGGTTGAGGTTAATTACTCGTCACGCTCTTCCCACGCCATCGCGCGTTTGACGGCTTTTTTCCAGCCGTCGTAGCGGAAGTTACGCTCGGTGGTTTCGATACCCGGACGGAATTCACGTTCGATAACCGCTTTTTCCTGCAGCTCATCCAGATTCTGCCAGAAACCAACCGCAAGACCCGCAAGGTACGCCGCACCCAGCGCCGTAACTTCACGTACTTCCGGACGTTCTACGCGTGTGCCGAGAATGTCAGACTGGAACTGCATCAGGAAGTTGTTGGCAACTGCGCCACCATCCACGCGCAGCGCGTGTAAACGAATGCCGGAATCCGCCTGCATCGCTTCCAGTACATCGCGTGTCTGGAAGGCGATAGACTCAAGCGTAGCGCGGATGATGTGGTTCGCGTTGACGCCACGGGTCAGACCGAAAATAGCACCGCGCGCATACGGGTCCCAGTACGGTGCGCCCAGACCGGTAAAGGCCGGCACCACGTACACACCATTGGTGTCTTTCACTTTGGTAGCGAAGTATTCAGAGTCGAAGGCATCGCTGATAAGTTTCATCTCGTCGCGCAGCCACTGAATGGATGCGCCCGCCATAAACACCGCACCTTCCAGCGCGTAGTTCACTTCACCTTTCGGGCCGCAGCCGATGGTGGTCAGCAGTCCATGCTCAGATTTCACCGCTTTTTCGCCGGTGTTCATCAGCATAAAGCAGCCGGTACCATAGGTGTTTTTCGCCATCCCTTCTTTCACGCACAGCTGGCCAAACAGCGCCGCCTGCTGGTCGCCCGCGATCCCGGCGATAGGAATACGTGTACCGCCTTTACCACCAATGTTGGTCTGGCCGTAAACTTCAGACGATTTACGTACTTCCGGCAGCATGGCGCGTGGAATATCCAGCGCCTCCAGCATTTTGTCATCCCAGTCCAGCTCGTGGATGTTGAACAGCATGGTACGTGAGGCGTTGGTGTAATCCGTCACGTGAACGCGGCCCTGGGTCATTTTCCAGATAAGCCAGGTATCAACAGTACCGAACAGCAATTCGCCGCGTTTCGCACGTTCGCGAGAGCCTTCAACGTGGTCGAGGATCCATTTCACTTTGGTGCCAGAAAAATACGGGTCAACCACCAGACCCGTGGCGTTGCGCACATACTCTTCCATGCCGTCGCGCTTCAGTTTTTCGCAAATATCGGCGGTGCGGCGGCACTGCCAGACAATCGCGTTGTAAATCGGCTTGCCGGTTTCACGTTCCCAGACGATCGCGGTTTCACGCTGGTTAGTGATACCGATAGCGGCGATCTCGTCGGAATTGATATCCGCTTTCGCTAACACTTCGACCAGCGTTGAGCTCTGCGATGCCCAGATCTCCATCGGGTCGTGCTCGACCCAGCCTGGCTTCGGATAAATTTGTTCAAACTCGCGCTGTGAGACGCTGATGATGTTGGCGTCATGATCCATCACGACGGCGCGGGAGCTGGTAGTGCCCTGGTCGAGCGCAACGATATATTTTTTGTCAGTCATGGTTATGTTCCCGTAGTCACATTACAGCGAAGCTTTTTGTTGAGTCGTGGAGGCGGTGCCTTTTTCTTCTGCCGCCTCACTGGTTCCAGACGGCAGATGGCGACCAATCAGTTTACGATAACCGAATGCGCCGAGCGCCGCGCCTACGATCGGCCCGAACAGCGGGACGAGGAAGTAGGGAATATCTTTGCCGCCGGTAAAGGCAACATTGCCCCAGCCAGCAAGCCAGGCGAACGTTTTCGGTCCAAGGTCACGCGCCGGGTTCATGGCGAATCCGGTCAGTGGGCCCATTGAGGCGCCAATGACGGCAATCAGCAGGCCGATGAGCAAGGGTGCCAGCGGGCCGCGCGGAATACCATTACCGTCATCACCCAACGCCATGATGACGCCCATCAGCACAGCGGTAATCACCATTTCAACGGCGAAGGCCTGTGCAAAGTTGATGTGCGGGTTCGGGTAGGTAGAGAAAATACCAGCCAGATCAAGACTTTCAACACTGCCGCGCACCATATTGTGCGTGTGTTCGAAATCGAGGAAAAGATTGTAGTAAAGCCCGTAAACAAGTGCAGCCGCGCAAAACGCGCCGGCAAACTGAGAAATGATGAAGGGAACAACTTTGCGCCCATCAAAACTAGCGAAGAGCCATAATGCAATAGTCACAGCCGGGTTCAGATGTGCGCCGGAAACCCCTGCGGTCAGGTAGATGGCCATCGCCACACCCAAACCCCAGATGATACTGATTTCCCATTGGCCGAAGGTGGCGCCAGCCACTTTCAACGCCGCGACACAGCCGACACCGAAGAAAATCAACAACCCGGTACCGAGAAACTCGGCGATGCACTGGCCTTTTAAGGTTGATGTCTGACTCATAATCGGATCCTGCAAAAGAGTAATGGTTATTGTTAGCACGGGCGATCGCTCCCCCATGATGTCGTGTAGACATAGTGTTAATTTATCGTTAACGAGCAAAAACGAGAAATATCGAAATTAAAATGTGTGTACTGCGTCAATAAAATGAGCGTTTTCGAGCGCTGAAGCGCGTTTTTGCACCATAGCGAAATGTGAGCTGAATCATTTTTGTAACCCAGGCCTTAACAATTTAGTGGTAGGCGTGCGCGTTGCACCAGGATGAGGACGAAAAGTGTTGCAAAGCGCAAACAGCGCGGCTCTGCGCTGGACAGGGGCTGGTGGGCTTCATACAATCGGGGACAAGCGAGATCCGCTCAATATCATAAGGCGTCGCCGATTTTCGGGACGGGGATTTTTAAAGACACGCATCATTCGGGTTGCAGGAAAGCGGCGACGCACCTGCAACGCGAAGATATTAAGTGTATATCCATCAGCGCCTTGCAACTCAGGAGAGGTATGACAATGTCATTAGAAGTGTTTGAAAAACTGGAAGCGAAGGTGCAGCAGGCGATTGATACCATCACGCTGCTGCAGATGGAAATCGAAGAGCTGAAAGAGAAAAACAATAGCCTGGCGCAGGACGTACAGTCTGCTCAGCAGAGCCGTGAAGAGCTGGAGCGTGAAAACCACCAGCTGAGAGAGCAGCAGCACGGCTGGCAGGAGCGCTTGCAGGCGCTGCTGGGGCGTATGGAAGAAGTCTGATTACGCTTTTCGTGCTGTCGCGGCACTGGCTGCGCGTATTTACCCCGGTAACGGCGTTGCCGGAGAAACGGGCTTAGCTACAGCGCGAAATTGGCAGGGAAAGTACGGCGATGTCGGATAAGTGAAGCGCCATCCGGCAAAAAGAAAAAGGGCACCGTCAGGTGCCCTTTTTTTACTCGATATCGAGGGGATCTTCGGAAAGGATAATGCCAGTGCTATCGGCATAAAGATGGTCGCCGGAGAAGAAGGTCACGCCGCCGAAATTGACACGTACGTCGCTTTCGCCGATACCTTCACCCGCTGCACCAACCGGAATGGCGGCAATTGCCTGAATCCCAATATCCAGCTCTTCAAGATCGTCTACCTGGCGTACTGAGCCATAGACTACAATTCCTTCCCACTCGTTTTGCACCGCAGTGCGGGCGAGATCCGCGTCGATTAACGCACGACGCATTGAACCACCGCCGTCGACCAGCAGGACGCGACCACGGCCGTTTTGTTCGAGCAGATCGTACAGCAACCCGTTATCCTCGAAACATTTCACCGTGATGATTTGTCCGCCAAACGACGACCGTCCGCCAAAATTGGAGAACAGCGGTTCCACGACGTTGATCTCTTCCTGGTAAATATCACAAAGCTCAGAAGTATCGTATTTCATAGGATTAGCGTTCAGTTGCTGCGAGAACCGTCAGTATATCGCGCATCACGCGCTGTTGGCAAAATCATCAATTGTTCGTTGACATTTATCAGTTAAAGATGCGTTTGACTGAGGATTATTCCTAATACAAACAAGAGATTAGTTAACAATGCACCTTTTACCGTGCGTTCCAGCATCGGCGGCATGGCGCGCGGGTCAAGCTCGCGCAGTACAAAGCGCGCCTGTTTGATAAGCAGCGGCGCAGCCAGCACAAACAGCCAGCCCCACAGGCTTTGCAGCGAAAACAGGTTAAACAGCGCAAGGCATAACAGCGCGCCAACCAGCAGACCGGCGTGGTAACGGCGTGCATTAATCGGCCCTAATCGCACGACCAGCGTATTTTTGCCGTTTTCGCGATCGCTTTCGATATCGCGCAGATTGTTGATATTCAATACCGCCGTCGCCAGCAGACCACAGGCGGTTGCGGGCAGAATAACGGCCGGGATCAGCATATGCGTCTGCAAATACCAGCTACCCATTACGCTTATCCAGCCGAAGAAAAGCAGCACGGAGATATCGCCAAGGCCAAGATAACCGTATGGACGCTTACCGACGGTGTAGGTAATGGCGGCAATAATCGACAGCACACCGAGCGCAAGGAAACCGATGAAATCCGCCATCGTTTGTGTCGCCGCGGTTACCAGCAGCAGCCCCGAGATACAACTCAGCACGATGACAATCATCAGCGCGCGCTTCATCTGCGCAAGGGAAATGGCGCCTTTTTGCATGCCGCGCAACGGACCAATGCGATCCGGTTTATCGCTGCCTTTGACCGCATCGCCGTAATCATTGGCGAGGTTGGAGAGGATTTGCAGCAATCCGGCGGTGATAAGTGCGAGCACCGCCACCAGCGGATCAAAATAGCCCTGCCACCAGGCCAGCACTGTGCCAACGACAATCGCGGCGAAAGCCAGCGGTAATGTTTTCGGTCGCAGGCTTTCCAGCCAGGCCTGGGTGAGGCTAAGAGATTGCGTTTCGTTCATAAGGTCAGCCAACAAAAATGGGGGCAAAAGCCCCCATCGAGTGTGATGAAAACGTTGTGGCCGGGATTATAAGATAAAACGGCTCAGATCTTCATCTGCCACTAAAGCATCAAGGTGCTTACTCACATAGTCTGCATCAATGGTGATCGTCTCGCCGCCCAGATCGCTGGCGTCATAGGAGATATCTTCCATCAGACGTTCCAGCACCGTATGCAAACGACGCGCACCGATGTTTTCGGTGGTTTCGTTCACCTGCCATGCGGCCTGAGCAATACGTTTGATGCCGTCTTCGGTGAAATCAATGTTTACGCCTTCGGTCGCCATCAGCGCTTTGTACTGTACGGTGACAGACGCGTTTGGCTCGGTCAGGATGCGTTCGAAATCTTCCGTGGTTAACGCTTTCAGCTCAACGCGGATTGGCAAACGGCCTTGCAGTTCCGGGATCAGATCCGACGGGCTGGCAATCTGGAACGCGCCAGAGGCAATAAACAGAATATGGTCGGTTTTCACCATCCCGTGTTTGGTCGATACGGTGCAGCCTTCCACCAGCGGCAGCAGATCGCGCTGCACACCTTCGCGGGAAACATCCGGGCCCGACGTGTTACCGCGTTTACAGATTTTGTCGATCTCATCGATAAACACGATCCCGTGCTGCTCAACGGCTTCGATAGCGTCCTGTTTCAGCTCTTCAGGGTTCACCAGCTTCGCCGCTTCTTCTTCAATCAGCAGCTTCATCGCGTCTTTGATTTTCAGCTTACGCGGTTTCTGCTTCTGGCCGCCCAGGTTCTGGAACATGGACTGGAGCTGATTGGTCATCTCCTCCATGCCCGGAGGCGCCATAATTTCTACGCCCATCGGCGCGGCAGCGAGATCGATTTCAATCTCTTTGTCGTCGAGCTGGCCTTCGCGCAGTTTTTTGCGGAAAGACTGGCGCGCAGCGGATGGTTCAGCGGCTTGTTCCGGCTGGCCCCAGTTGTTTTTCGCTGGTGGGATCAGCACGTCGAGAATGCGCTCTTCGGCCATCTCTTCCGCGCGATAGCGGTTTTTCTCGATCGACTGACTACGCACCATTTTCACTGCAGCATCGGTCAGATCGCGGATGATAGAATCCACTTCTTTCCCAACGTAGCCGACTTCGGTGAACTTGGTCGCTTCAACTTTGATAAACGGCGCGTTGGCCAGTTTTGCCAGGCGGCGGGCGATTTCGGTTTTACCGACGCCGGTTGGGCCGATCATCAGAATGTTTTTCGGCGTGACTTCATGGCGCAGCTCTTCATCAAGCTGCATGCGGCGCCAGCGGTTACGCAGGGCAATTGCCACAGAACGCTTCGCCGCGTCCTGGCCGATAATGTGTTTGTCCAGTTCGCTGACAATTTCGCGTGGGGTCATTTCAGACATGGGAGATCCTTACGCTTTATAGGCTAATTCTTCGATGGTGTGGAAGTGGTTGGTGTAGATGCAGATATCGCCTGCAATCCCCAACGCCTTCTCAGCAATTTCGCGTGCGCCAAGCTCGGTGTTTTCCAGCAACGCGCGGGCAGCGGCCTGGGCGTATGGCCCGCCGGAACCGATGGCGATCAGGTCATTTTCCGGCTGGATCACATCGCCGTTACCGGTGATGATCAGCGACGCGGTTTCGTCGGCAACCGCCAACAGTGCTTCCAGCTTGCGCAGCATGCGATCGGTGCGCCAGTCCTTTGCCAGCTCGACAGCCGCTTTCACCAGATGACCCTGGTGCATTTCCAGTTTGCGTTCGAATAATTCAAACAGAGTGAAGGCATCGGCCGTGCCGCCAGCAAAGCCCGCAATGACTTTGTCGTTATACAGGCGGCGAACTTTTTTCACGTTGCCTTTCATTACGGTGTTGCCCAGTGTGGCCTGGCCATCACCGGCGATAACGACATGGCCGTTACGGCGTACGCTTACGATTGTTGTCACGAGCAGACCCCTTGGTTACAAATGCACAATACAGCGCCCCGCACGGTGTACGGGGCAGAATGCAATTATAAATGGGGGGTGTTTTAGGGGTTTCAACCCCCGGCGGCGAGACGGATGCAGTTTGCGTGGCCGGCCATTTTCAGGCGGCTGATGGTAGCATCGGCGCTTTCTTTACCTTTTACCGGACCCATCACCACGCGATTCCAGCCGTTGTTGCTGGTAATACGCGAGTCGAAACCTTCAAATGCCAGCTGTGCACGTACCGTTTCTGCCTGATCCTGGCCTTTAAACGAACCGCATTGGATAAGCCAGCGGCGATCGTCTTTCTTCTCAGCCGTTTGCGGTTGCGCCTTCGGCGTTTCCACTTCACGCGTTACCGGCGCGGCTGGTTGCGTTTTCGGCTGTGACGCAGCGGTATGCGGCGGCGTTTGCAGCAGATCCTGATACGGTTGCGAGGTGGCTGCCGGTTTTTGCTGCGTTGTGCTTTGAGTCTGGCGCGGCGGTGGCGTGGTTTGCGTAGTCCGCGTCTGCTGCTGCTCCGTTACGCGCGGTTGCGTGCGCGGCTGCTGTGCTTGTACCGGCTGTGTCTGCGTCCACTGCTGCTGCTGTTGTTGCATCTGCACTTGTTGTTGTGCCTGGCGCTGGCGTTGCAGTGTTTGCTGGCGCTGTTCCGGCGTCTGCTCGTTCCACGGCACTTCGTTGAGCTGCGTCGGCTGCTGGCGCATGTCGGCCTGCATCTGCGCTAAAAGCTGACGCTGTTCGTCGGTCAATTGCTCCGGTTTTTGCACTTCACCACCGGCCGTCGGCTCGGTTGGCGCGCGTACGCCAGGCTGGCGGCTTTCCAGCTCTTTAATATAGCGCCAGCGCTCTTCCGGTTTCGGCGGCAGGCCGTTGCCGGTCATTTTCTGGTTTTGCAGTGACTCGGATTCTTCTTTTTTGTGGTGCGTAATAAAGTACAAACCACCGATAAAGGCGACCAGCACAGCGGCCGCCATGGCGACCATAGCTGGAGAGACCGCAGACTTGCTGCGCTGTTTTTTCCTTGAGTTACTCGTCTTTCGCCGCGCAGGAGCCGACTGGCTGCGGCGTACATAATCTCGTTGTGCCACTATCGTTTCGCTGTATTTATTTCGTTTATCAGCCCGCCATGTTACTTAAGCGACGGGGTTTTGACCAGAAGAGGGCGTCTGAAAGGCCGCGCCTTTACTTCAGCGCCCGGGTGCTGCCGCGCAGGATTAATTCACACTCCAGCAAGCGCGAACCGCTGCTTACGTTATGCCCCTGCAATTGCTCCAGCAGCAATAACATGGCTTCGCGACCAATCTGATAACGCGGTTGCGAAACGGTGGTCAACGGCGGGTCGCAGAATTCAGCCAGGGAAATGTTATCAAAGCCAATGATCGATAAGTCGTCCGGTACTTTCAAACCCCGGCGTTTAGCTTGCGACAGCGCGCCAAGCGCCATCACATCGCTGTGGCAGAACACGGCAGTTGGCGGCTTCGCAAGCATCAATAACTGATCCAACGCCCGCGCACCCGCCTCGAAAGTGAAATCGCCGCGCGTGATGTAATGCGGATCAACGGTCACGCCAGAGCGGCGCAGCGCCTGAACATAGCCCTGCAAGCGGTAATGGCACAGCGGCATCTCTTCCGGACCGGCGATACAACCGATCCGCTGGTGGCCCTGTTCCTGCAAATAGTTAACGGCATTAAACGCAGCGGTCAGGTTATCAATATGCACCGTCGGCAGCTCCAGCTCCGGCGCGAATTCGTTAGCCATCACCATTGGCGGTAAATTGCGTTGCTCTTCAATGCTGGCGTCAAACGGCAAACGCGAGCCGAGCAGCAGCATGCCGTCGATTTGCTTGGTGATAATCAGGTCGATAAAGGTTTTTTCCTGCTGATTTTGATGGGCGCAGTCGCCAATCAGCACCAGATAGCCATGTTCCGCAGCGGTCACTTCAATGCCGCGAATAATCTCGCTGAAAAAGGGATCGCAAATATCCGGCACAATCACCAGCAGTGTGCGTGATTCATTGCGTTTGACGTTGCGTCCCATTGACTGAGGCAAATAACCCACTTCCATTGCCGCTTGTTCCACCCGGTTGCGGGTAGCCTGCGACACTTTTTCCGGGTTCATTAATGCACGTGACACAGTTGCCGTCGAAACCTTGGCTTTCATGGCAACATCTTTCATGGTCGCTGCCGCAACCTGATTTTTGGGTTTCACCTTGTTCTCCTCGCATGCACGGCGCAGGCGTTGTCACATTTTTATCAGATAGTTAAGCGCACCGGTTACAGAATTTTCATGAAAAGTGTGATGAAAGTTGAATTTTATACGCCGGCTCGCAGCCTTAACTTTCAATCGGGTCGACATCCAGCACCCATTTCACCCGCCGAGCGTCCGGCAGGGTGTTAATCAGGGCCAGCGCGCCGGTGACGATATGCTGCAGGCGAATACGGGAAGGGTGTTGTAGCAGCAACTGCCAGCGGTAACGCCCGGCGCGTTTGGCCGCCAGCGCCGGAACCGGGCCCAGGATCCAGAGCTGGTTGTCCGCCAGTGGGCTGGCTTGCAGCAGATTTTTAAGCTGTTGCAGAAACAGCGGCGCGTGCTGGTTGTTCTGATCTTCCGCGCGGATCAGCACATGGCTGGTCCACGGCGGCAATTGCATGGTTTGCCGCTCCGCCAGCGCCTGTTCCGCGAAGGTGTCATAGCCTTTATGCAGTAGCGTTTGCAGAAGCGGATGTTCCGGGTGGTGCGTTTGCAGTACCACTTCGCCCTGTTTGCCTGCGCGCCCGGCACGGCCGGAAACCTGGGTATAAAGCTGGGCGAAACGCTCGGCAGCGCGGAAATCTGCCGAAAATAACGCGCCGTCGACATCCAGCAGCGCAACCAGCGTAACATCCGGGAAGTGGTGGCCTTTTGCCAGCATTTGCGTGCCAATCAGAATGCGCGCACCGCCGCGATGTACTTCGGCAAGATGCTGCTCCAGCGCGCCTTTGCGGCTGGTGGTATCGCGGTCAATGCGTGATAGCGGCACACCGGGAAACATCGGCGTTAGCGCGTGTTCCAGCTGTTCAGTGCCAAGGCCAACAGGCAATAAATGTGTAGAACCGCAGGACGGACACTGGCGCGGCACCGGGCGTTGGCTGTCGCAGTGGTGACAGCGCAAATGCTGTTGCGCCTGGTGGAAGGTGTAATAGTGATCGCAGCGCGGGCATTCCGCTATCCAGCCGCAGTCATGACACAGCAATGCAGGCGAAAAACCACGGCGGTTAAGGAACAAAATAACCTGGTTTCCCGCCTGTAAATGCTGGCGCATACGGTTGATCAGCGCCGGAGCCAGGCCGGCCTGTAACGGCTGGCCTTTCAGATCCAGCACATGCTGCATCGCCGGTCGCGCGTGGCCTGCGCGGCGAGTCAGGCGCAGCAGATGGTATTTGCGCGACCGCACGTTGTGCAGGGTTTCCAGCGCGGGCGTTGCTGAGCCAAGAATAATCGGGATCTGTTCGCTGTGGGCGCGGTAAACCGCCAGATCGCGGGCGTGATAACGCCAGCCTTCCTGCTGTTTATAGGAACTGTCGTGCTCTTCGTCGATGACGATCACGCCAAGATTCTTAAACGGAGTAAACAGCGATGAGCGCGTGCCAATTACAATCGCCGCTTCACCGCTCTTTGCTTTTTGCCATGTTATCAGGCGTTCGCTGTCGTTCAGCCCGGAGTGCAGTACTTCAACTGGCGCGTTAAAGCGCTCACGAAAACGGGCAATTGTTTGCGGCGTCAGGCCAATCTCCGGCACCATCACCAGCGCCTGTTTCCCCTGCGCCAGCACGTTTTCCAGCACGCTTAAATAGACTTCTGTTTTACCGGAACCGGTCACGCCCGCCAGTAACCAGGCGGAAAAGCGATCCGCTGCGCTGTGAATAGCGCCAACGGCGGTGGCTTGCTCTGTGTTCAGGCGCAGTCGGTCGCCGCTTACGGAAAATGTCGTGCGCCAGTCATTAAAGGCTGGTGTTTCGCTGTTCATCTCCGCCAGCCCTTTGGCGCGCAGCGCTTGCAGGGTAACGCTTTTCAGATCCAGCGCTGCCAGTTGATGCTGCCAGATTTTGCCTTTCCGCAGCGCTGAGAGCGCCTGCTGTTGTTTGGCTGATTTGACGCGGTTGATGTCCATTGCCTGGCCCTGCTCGGTCGCAAACCAGTAGCCCTGGAACTCCGCGCTGGCGGGCTTAGTCTGGCGCAGCAGAACGGGAAGGGCGTTGAACAACACATCCCCGATCGGATGGTGGTAATAATCTGCAGCCCATAGCAATAACCGCCAGACCGCCGGGGAAAAAACCGGTTCGCTGTCGAGCACCTCTTCCACGCTTTTGAGATCGGCCAGCGGCAGTTCGCTTTCGTCGCCCACTGACAGCACAATACCGACGCGGTGCTGGTTACCAAACGGCACACGCACGCGACAACCCGCGCGCGCGGACATCTCATCCGGCAACAGGTAATCGAACGTGCGGGGCAACGGTACAGATAGCGCAACGCGGGCGACGGGCATCTCATCATCCTGACTTGAAAACTGGCGGGATAGTATACACATTGTTGCTACTGGCGAGCGGATCAGTTTGCATGTGCTGGCTAATTTCTGTATGATTCGCCGCCTTTGATGCGTTTTGAACGTGCCAAAGATACACTTACATATTAACTCGCGTGGTGTCTGGCGTTAGGGCTGGAAGAGCGACGCGGCCTTAAACTGAGGTTTCCCATGAAAAAAGGTATTCACCCGAATTATGTAGCGATTACTGCAACCTGTTCTTGCGGTAACGTGATCAAAACCCACTCCACCGTGGGTCACGACCTGAACCTGGACGTATGCGGCAAATGCCACCCGTTCTTTACTGGTAAACAACGTGTTGTTGATACCGGTGGTCGTGTTGAGCGTTTCAACAAACGCTTCAGCATCCCGGGCAGCAAATAAGTTGCCAAAGAAAAAAGCGCCGAAAGGCGCTTTTTTTGTCTCTGCGTTTTGCCGAAGGGGCGCTTTTTTGTGATAAAAGTCACAAAAATATTGCTCTGCTTAAAAAACGAGCATATCCTTTTCGCCATCCACTCCTGTGACCCGAGCGAAAAAAATGAGCGATTTGCTTACGGCTGTGAAAAACGTATTTATGTCTTATCTGCTCTCACTGGCGGAAGTGCATCCGGAAGTCACGCGCTTCTGAGTGAGCCGATAAGATAAACAGATTGAAACAAAAAGGGCGGAAGATATCTTCCGCCCTTTTTTATTGCGATCAGTATTCCCACGTATCCGGGTCGATCCCCAGTTCACGCATAATCACTTTCGCCTCTTCCGGGATTTCGTCGCTACGCTCTTTACGCAGGTCTTCATCGTTCGGCAGGGGTTGACCGGTAAACGCATGCAAAAACGCTTCACACAACAGCTCGCTGTTGGTGGCGTGACGCAAGTTGTTCACCTGACGACGGGTACGTTCATCGGTGAGGATTTTTAACACCTTAAGAGGAATGGAAACCGTAATTTTTTTTACTTGCTCACTCTTCTTGCCGTGCTCAGCGTATGGGCTGATATATTCGCCGCTCCATTCAGCCATGAGATACCTTTAATCCTCTCAGTCATTAGTCTAAACCCGGACACCGCCGGGCCGTAATTCCGCGTAGTTTACCGTAGAGTCAACAGGGTGACACGGTGTATCGCTCAGCTACCGGTACTAAAGCGTATAATTTTAACGGCTATTGTACTTTTGCTCAATCTATACGCAAAGAAGTTTAGATGTCCAGATGTATTGACGTCTATTGTCGCAATGTTTACTCTGTCGTGAGACTTTTCATCCATTAAGCCAGGAAGCCTTCACCATGACGCGTAAACAGGCCACCATCGCAGTGCGTAGCGGATTGAACGATGACGAGCAGTACGGTTGCGTTGTCCCGCCGATTCATCTCTCCAGTACTTATAATTTCACCGGCTTTAACGAACCGCGTGCGCATGACTATTCGCGTCGCGGCAACCCAACGCGTGATGTGGTTCAGCGTGCGCTGGCGGAACTGGAAGGTGGCGCGGGCGCGGTATTGACCAATACCGGCATGTCGGCAATTCATCTGGTGACGACCGTCTTTCTCAAACCAGGCGATCTGCTGGTTGCGCCGCACGACTGCTATGGCGGTAGCTATCGCCTGTTCGATAGCCTGGCGAAACGCGGTTGCTACCGGGTGAAATTTGTTGATCAGGGCGATGAGCAAGCATTGAAAGCGGCGCTGGCGGAACAACCGAAGCTGGTGCTGGTCGAAAGCCCAAGCAACCCGCTGTTGCGCGTTGTGGATATCGCGAAAATCTGCCAGCTTGCGCGTGAAGCTGGCGCAATCAGCGTGGTGGATAACACATTCCTGAGCCCGGCCTTGCAAAACCCGCTGGCGCTGGGCGCGGATTTGGTACTGCACTCCTGCACCAAATACCTCAACGGTCATTCCGATGTGGTGGCGGGCGTGGTGATTGCGAAAGATGAGGCGACTGTCACCGAACTGGCATGGTGGGCGAATAATATTGGCGTCACCGGTAGCGCCTTCGACAGCTATCTGCTGTTGCGTGGTCTGCGTACGTTGTCGCCGCGCATGGAAGTGGCGCAGCGTAATGCTCAGGCGATCGTCGATTTCCTGCAAAAACAGCCGTTGGTGAAAAAACTGTACCACCCGTCTCTGCCGGATAATCAGGGGCACGAGATTGCTGCGCGTCAACAAAAAGGCTTTGGCGCGATGTTAAGTTTTGAGCTGGATGGCGACGAACAAACGCTGCGTCGTTTCTTAAGTGGTCTATCGTTGTTTACGCTGGCGGAATCATTAGGCGGGGTTGAAAGTTTAATCTCCCACGCCGCGACAATGACCCACGCAGGCATGGCGCCGGAAGCGCGCGCCGCAGCGGGAATTTCTGAGACGCTATTGCGTATCTCAACCGGTATTGAAGACAGTGAAGATCTAATTGCCGATCTGGAAAATGGCTTCCGGGTCGCAGCTGAGGGGTAAACATGAGTGTGATTGCGCAGGCAGGGACGAAGGCTCGTCAGCTGCACAAATTTGGTGGGAGTAGTCTGGCGGATGTGAAATGTTACCTGCGCGTCGCAGGGATCATGGCGGAGTATTCACAACCGGGCGACATGATGGTTGTCTCGGCCGCGGGCAGCACCACCAACCAGCTGATCAACTGGCTGAAATTGAGCCAGACTGACAGGCTTTCTGCGCATCAGGTTCAACAATCGCTGCGTCGTTACCAGAGTGATTTAATCAGTGGGCTGTTGCCCGCCGCGATAGCAGACGGTTTGACCAGCGAGTTTATTCACGATCTTGAACATCTGGCGGTGCTGCTGGATGGCGGCATCACCGACGCGGTTTACGCCGAAGTGGTTGGTCATGGTGAAATCTGGTCGGCGCGTTTAATGGCCGCCGTGCTGAACCAGCAAGGTCTGGATGCCGCCTGGCTGGATGCCCGCGATTTCCTGCGTGCCGAACGCGCGGCACAGCCGCAGGTAAATGAAGGTGCGTCTTATCCGCTGCTGCAACAACAGCTGGCGCAGTATCCGGGCAAACGTATTGTCGTGACCGGTTTTATCAGCCGCAACGAAGCCGGTGAAACCGTGCTGTTGGGACGTAACGGTTCGGACTACTCGGCCACGCAAATTGGTGCGCTGGGCGATGTTACCCGCGTAACCATCTGGAGTGACGTGGCTGGTGTTTACAGCGCGGACCCGCGTAAAGTGAAAGATGCCTGCCTGTTACCGCTGCTGCGCCTTGATGAAGCCAGCGAGCTGGCGCGTCTGGCGGCACCGGTGCTGCATGCGCGTACGCTACAACCGGTCTCCGGCAGCAATATCGATCTGCAATTGCGCTGTAGTTATAACCCGGAACAGGGGTCGACACGCATTGAACGCGTGCTGGCTTCCGGTACCGGGGCGCGGATTGTCACCAGCCATGATGACGTCTGCCTGATTGAGTTCCTGGTGCCGTCCGGGCAGGACTTCAAACTGGCGCACAAAGAGATTGACCTGATCCTGAAGCGTGCGCAGGTGCGCCCGCTGGCGGTTGGCGCACATGCGGACCGCAACCTGCTGCAGCTTTGCTACACCTCAGAAGTTGTCGATAGCGTCTTTAAACTGCTTGATGAGGCCGGTTTACCGGGTGAATTGCGTTTGCGTCAGGGGCTGGCGCTGGTAGCGATGGTTGGTGCGGGTGTTTGTCGCAATCCGTTGCACAGCCACCGTTTCTGGCAGCAGCTTAAAGGCCAGCCGGTGGAGTTTATCTGGCAATCTGACGAAGGTATTAGCCTGGTCGCCGTGCTGCGCGTTGGCCCAACGGAAAGCCTGATTCAGGGTCTGCATCAGTCGCTGTTCCGCGCGGAGAAACGCATAGGTCTGGTGCTGTTTGGCAAAGGCAATATCGGTTCCCGCTGGCTGGAGCTGTTCTCGCGCGAGCAGAGCGCGTTGTCGGCGCGTACCGGTTTTGAATTTGTGCTGGCGGGCGTGGTGGATAGCCGCCGCAGCTTGCTGAGCTATGACGGGCTGGATGCCAGCCGCGCGCTGGCGTTCTTTAATGATGAAGCGGTGGAACAGGATGAGGAGTCGCTGTTTTTATGGATGCGCGCCCATCCGTACGACGATCTGGTGGTGCTGGATGTTACCGCAAGCTCACAGCTGGCGGAGCAATATCTGGATTTCGCCAGCCATGGCTTCCATGTGATCAGCGCCAACAAACTGGCCGGAGCCAGCACGACCGATACCTATCGTCAAATCCACGATGCGTTCGAAAAAACCGGTCGCCGCTGGTTGTATAACGCGACGGTTGGTGCCGGTCTGCCGGTGAATCATACCGTGCGTGATCTGCGTGAAAGCGGCGATGCGATTCTGGCGATCAGCGGAATTTTCTCCGGTACGCTCTCCTGGCTGTTCCTGCAATTCGACGGCACCGTGCCGTTTACCGATTTAGTGGATCAGGCCTGGCAGCAAGGGTTGACCGAGCCGGATCCGCGCGTTGACCTTTCCGGCAAAGATGTGATGCGCAAGCTGGTGATCCTCGCCCGCGAGGCAGGTTACGACATCGAACCAGACCAGGTACGCGTAGAGTCTTTAGTGCCTGCGGGTTGCGAAGAGGGCTCGGTCGATCACTTTTTTGAAAATGGCGATGAGCTGAATGATCAGATGGTGCAGCGCCTGGAAGCCGCCCGCGAAATGGGGCTGGTGCTGCGTTATGTGGCGCGTTTTGATGCTAACGGTAAAGCGCGCGTCGGTGTTGAGGCCGTTCGCCCGGAACACCCGCTGGCGGCGGTTTTGCCGGGGGATAACGTCTTCGCCATTGAAAGCCGCTGGTACCGCGATAACCCGCTGGTGATCCGCGGGCCGGGCGCGGGGCGCGATGTGACCGCTGGCGCTATCCAGTCGGATATCAATCGCCTCGCACAGTTACTGTAGTTCCTTTCTTTTATCCTCTCCCTGAACCGGGAGAGGATGCTTTGCGGCATCATGAACTTTTTTCATCTTCGCTGAACATTCCTCACACAGAATAGTGATTTTCCTGTTGACGCCCCGATCGTTTTCCGTCATTTTTACATCTGGACGTCTAAACGTATAGAAGTTCACAAAACAACAGACAATGACACGCGATTGATGAGGTAAGGTATGAGCTTTTTTCACGCCAACCAGCGGGAAGCCCTGAATCAGAGCCTGGCGGAAGTTCACGGCCAGATTAATGTTTCCTTTGAATTTTTCCCGCCGCGCACCAGTGAAATGGAACAGACCTTATGGCACTCCATCGATCGTTTAAGCAGCCTGAAGCCGAAATTTGTTTCGGTGACCTATGGTGCAAACTCGGGCGAGCGCGATCGCACACACAGCATCATTAAAGGCATCAAAGATCGCACCGGGCTGGAAGCGGTGCCGCATTTGACCTGCATCGATGCCACACGTGACGAGTTGCGCACTATCGCGCAGGATTACTGGAACAACGGCATCCGCCACATTGTGGCATTGCGCGGTGATTTACCGCCGGGCGGCGGTAAGCCGGATATGTACGCCGCCGATCTGGTGACGTTGTTAAAAGAGGTCGCCGATTTCGATATCTCCGTCGCCGCTTATCCGGAAGTTCACCCGGAAGCGAAAAGCGCACAGGCCGATCTGCTGAACCTGAAACGCAAAGTGGATGCGGGCGCGAGCCGCGCGATTACCCAGTTCTTCTTCGATGTGGAAAGCTACCTGCGGTTTCGCGATCGCTGCGCGGCGACCGGTATTGATGTTGAGATCGTGCCGGGTATCCTGCCGGTCTCCAACTTTAAGCAGGCGAAAAAATTCGCCGATATGACCAATGTGCGTATCCCGGCGTGGATGTCGCAGATGTTCGACGGCCTGGATGACGATGCGGAAACCCGCAAGCTGGTGGGCGCGAATATCGCCATGGATATGGTGAAAATTTTAAGCCGCGAAGGGGTGAAAGATTTCCACTTCTATACGCTGAACCGCGCCGAAATGAGTTACGCCATTTGCCACACGCTGGGCGTTCGCCCGACAGTGTAAGAATCCTTGCAGTGGAAAAATTAAAGAAAAGCCGGATTGCGATCCGGCTTTTTTATGGCTGACTGAAAACCACGCCTTATGCGCGTGGTCATCAACCGATTTTAGCTCTGCCTTGTTTTGGATTTACATCTCACAGGGTTGGCAGAGACGCTTTTTAGGCGCTTGATACTCCCCGTGAGGGCGCAATCAGAGCCACCCTCTGTAAACCTGAGCGCTATTCCCACTCTTCAAGAAAACGCTGCCCATACTGATCGGCGACCAGTAGCGCGGCATAGACCTGATCCGGTGTCGCACCGCCCGGCATATTATGAATGGTTTCCCCTTGTGCACAGGCAGCCTGCGCCACGATGCGCATTTTCTCTGGAATGTCAGTTTTAATCCCCAGTTGCGCCAGCGTAATTGGCAAACCTACGGTATGACACAGGGCGGCGACGGTTTCGATCTCTTCCAGCGGCGCGTTTTCCAGTACCAGTTGAGTTAAGGTGCCAAACGCCACTTTTTCGCCATGGTAGTAATGATGCGCTTCCGGAATAGCCGTGATGCCGTTATGAATGGCGTGTGCTGCCGCCAGACCGCCACTCTCAAAACCGACGCCGCTCAGGTAAGTATTGGCTTCCACCACGCGCTCCAGCGCAGGCGTTACCACATGCTGTTCGGCGGCGAACATCGCTTTTTCACCCTCTTCAAGCAGCGTGTTGTAACACAGCTCCGCCAGCGCGAGGGCGGATTGTGTACACTGACCACCCGCCATGGTTTTTGCGCCGCTGCGTGAACAAGCACGCGCTTCAAACCAGGTCGAGAGCGCATCGCCAATCCCGGCTGCCAGCAAACGCGCAGGGGCTCCGGCGACAATTTTGGTGTCGACAATCACCCGATCCGGGTTGTTGGGCAGCAGCAAGTAGCGATCGAACTCGCCGCTGTCGGTGTAGATAACCGATAACGCGCTACAGGGCGCATCGGTCGATGCGATAGTGGGAGCAATTGCTACCGGTACGTGCATGAAATGCGCCAGCGCTTTAGCGGTATCCAGCGTTTTGCCACCGCCGATGCCGAGCACCGCGCCACAGCGGGCGCTTTCTGCCACGCCTCGCAGCCGGTCAATTTCGTTTTGTGAACATTCGCCGCCGAACGGCGCGATTTCGCAGGCCAGCCCGGCATCCACCAGGCTTTTTTGCAGCGTTTCCTGCGCAAAACCGAGAACAAATTTGTCACCGACCACCAGCCAGCGATCGGCCAGCGGTTTGAGATAGTCACCGAGGCGGGTGATAACGTCTGCACCCTGGATATACTTGCCCGGCGACTGGATGATGCGGTCCATATACTGCCTCCTTACAAGTTGAGGTTGCCAAAAGCTGTTTTCCAGTCCTGTTCAAACTTCTCAATGGCTGACTCTACTGCGGGCGTATTGAGCATTTGTTGCGCTACATCTAATGGGAGCGTGATTGCTTCGCATCCGACCAACAAACACTCCAGTGCCTGGCGCGGCGTTTTAAAACTCGCGGCCAGCACTTTGCTCTCTGGCGCATGGAGTTTCAGCAGGGTTTGCAGCTCCTGCACCATGCGGATCCCGTCTCCGCCCTGTGCATCGACGCGGTTAACATACGGGGCGACATATTTGGCACCCGCCAGCGCGGCAAGCAGCCCCTGCGCGGCGCTGTAAACTGCCGTACCCAGCGTGACAATGCCCTCTTTTTTCAGTTGTTTGATGGCGGCCAGGCCTTCAGCAGTGACCGGAATTTTGACCACGATATCCGGCACGGCGTTATTGAGGCGTTTGGCCTCCGCCACCATGCTAACTGCTTCGCGGCTCATCACCTGGGCAAACAGCGTTCCTTGTGGGCCAATAACGCGTTGCAGGCGGGGCAATACATCCCACAGGGCGTCTTTACCGGCGGCGATAATGCTCGGATTGGTGGTTACACCCGCCAGCGGGTAAATGCGCGCCAGGCGCTCCACTTCCGCTACGTTTGCGGTGTCCAGATACAGTTCCATCATGCTTCCTCATATAGCGTTTCTGCACACAGCATAAGAGCGCGGGTTGTGTGCTCGCCATATAACAAATCTGCCAAACACTGGACAAATGTGATCGAGAGAGCAAAGTGCGAGCTGGTTCACAAGTTGCGTGATAGTTGATGAAAAGAGCCGTTGTAGAGTGCTGTTGAAACAAAAGTGGCTTTTTTAACGTACAAAAATCCAGTTCTGGCGTTATTCGTCCTGCGGGGTTTTTTCGCTGAGATGGCTGTGATACTGCTGGCGGTATTCCGAGGGGGAGCGTTCCGTGTTTTTTCGAAACAGGCGGCAGAAGTAGTTGCTGTCAACAAACCCACAGCTGTGCGCCACTTCTTTCACTTTTAAGTCGTACCCTTTGAGCAGCGTTTTGGCGTGTTCCAGCCGGGTATGAGTCAGGTATTCGTTGAAACCAACAGAACCGGTTTTCTGAAACAGGTGCGACAGGTAATTGGGTGAAATATAAAACGCCTGCGCCACTGATTCGCGCGTAAGCGGTAAAGCGTAATTTTCGTCGATATAGTCGCGAACGGCTTCGAACAGCGCCTGGCTGCGCGAAGCCGTTTGGATCTGGCTGCCGAGCAAGTCATGACAATGGCTGAGCAGGCTGGTGACGATCAGGCGTGCGGTTTGCTGTTCATGCGGCTGCATCTGCATTTCATGCAGGGTTTGTAGCAGGAAGGAGCCGACGCGCGGGCCGCGACGCGCAACATGCTGTTTCGCCAGGTTTTGCAGCATGGCGCCATCCCACTGCGTGACGTTAAAACTGAGCTGTTGCTTGCCAAACAGCACGCTCAAGGTGGTGGCCGGTAGCTGCCATTGTGGGTGATTCCAGCTACCTGCGGGAACATACAGCACGTCGTGCTGTGACATTCGCGCGGTTTCGCCATTGATACCCGTATCGGTTACTGTTCCTTCCAGCACAATTTCCAGGCGCGGGAAATCTACCTGGCAGGCCTGCGCAGGCGCGGTTCCGGTCACGCCCGCAAAGCATATCTGCCGTAGCGGAGCCGGGCCGTTTATCAGGCGCGAGATAAGATAGCTGACATCGAGACTCATGGTGTCCCTTTGGTTGCTGGCGAAGGGACAACCTTAACTGGCAGGATCAAAAAAGGCCACAACCAGTGTGGCCTTTTGCGATAACCGCTCAATTAGCCGGTATTACGCATACCCGCAGCCACCCCGGCGATCGTGACCATTAGCGCTTGCTCAACGCGATGATCCGGCTCTTTGCCTTCCTCTTCCGCAAGGCGCGAGCGGTGCAGCAGCTCGGCCTGCAACACGTTCAGCGGGTCGGTATAGATATTACGCAGCTGGATAGATTCGGCGATCCACGGCAGATCGGCCATTAAGTGCGAATCGTTGGCGATTGCCAGCACCACGTTGATATCCGCTTCCAGCAGTTTGCGCAGTTCGCTACCCAGCGCCCACAGTTCGGGTTTCACCAGGCGCTGATCGTAATATTCTGCCAGCCACAGGTCGGCTTTCGAGAACACCATTTCCAGCATGCCAAGCCGGGTGGAGAAGAATGGCCAGTCGCGGCACATGGCTTCCAGCTCGCTCTGTTTGCCGTCTTCCACCACTTTCTGCAATGCCGCGCCCGCGCCCAGCCAGGCTGGCAGCATCAGGCGGTTTTGCGTCCAGGCGAAGATCCACGGGATTGCGCGCAGCGATTCAACGCCGCCGGTCGGGCGACGTTTCGCCGGGCGAGAACCCAGCGGCAGTTTGCCCAGTTCCTGTTCCGGCGTGGCGGAGCGGAAATACGGTACGAAATCTTTGTTTTCACGCACATAGCCACGGTACATATCGCAGGAGATATCCGACAGCTCGTCCATAATATGGCGCCACTCGGTTTTTGGCTCCGGCGGCGGCAGCAGGTTGGCTTCCATGATGGCGCTGGTATAGAGCGACAAGCTGCTGATGGTGACTTCCGGCAGACCGTATTTGAAACGAATCATTTCGCCCTGTTCGGTGACGCGTAAGCCGCCTTTCAGGCTGCCTGGCGGTTGCGAAAGCAGTGCGGCATGAGCCGGTGCGCCGCCACGGCCAATAGAGCCGCCGCGACCGTGGAACAATGTCAGCTCAATACCGGCTTTCTCGCAGGTTTTGATTAACGCGTCCTGCGCCTGGTATTGCGCCCATGAAGCGGCCATCACGCCCGCGTCTTTCGCCGAGTCGGAGTAGCCAATCATCACCATCTGTTTGCCCTGGATAAAGCCGCGATACCAGTCGATATTCAGCAACTGGGTCATCACGTCGTCGGCGTTATTCAGGTCATCAAGGGTTTCAAACAGCGGCGCGACCGGCAGCGCAAAACCGATACCGGCTTCTTTCAGCAGCAGGTGAACTGCCAGTACGTCTGAAGGTGTCTTCGCCATTGAGATCACATACGCGGCGATAGATCCGCGCGGCGCTTCGGCGATCACCCGGCAGGTGTCCAGCACTTCGCGGGTCTCTTCGCTTGGCTCCCACTGGCGCGGCAGCAGCGGACGTTTAGAGTTCAGTTCGCGGATCAGGAATGCCTGTTTGTCCGCTTCCGACCAGCTTTCGTAGTCGCCAATACCCAGGTAACGCGTTAATTCGCCCAGCGCCTCCGTATGACGGGTGCTCTCCTGGCGAATATCGATGCGCACCAGCGGCACGCCAAAACTCTTCACGCGGCGTAATGTATCGAGCAGTTCACCATTGGCGATAATGCCCATGCCGCAGGCCTGCAACGATTTATAACAGGCGTAGAGCGGTTCCCACAGTTGCTCGTTTTGCGTCAGCAGCCCGGCCGGTTTCGGTAATTTCTGGCCTTTCAGGCGCGCTTCCAGCCAGGCCTGGGTGGCCATCAGATCGCCGCGCAGCTTCTTCATCAGGTAGCGATACGGTTCGCGCGCTCCTTCTGCGCCCGCCAGTTCGCGCAACTCGTCGGTACACTCCACCATCGACAGTTCGGAAATCAGCAACTGAACGTCCTTCAGGAACAGATCGGTTGCTTTCCAGCGGCTGAGCAGCAGGACATGGCGGGTGATATCGGCGGTAACGTTCGGGTTGCCGTCACGGTCGCCGCCCATCCACGAGGTAAAACGCACCGGAACAAAATCCACCGGCAGTTTGTAATTGAGGTTCTCTTCCAGCTGTTCGTTCAGCTCGCGCAGATAGTTTGGTACGCCTTCCCACAGGCTGTTTTCCACCACCGCAAAGCCCCATTTGGCTTCATCTACCGGGCTCGGGCGGTTTCTGCGGATTTCATCGGTATGCCAGGACTGGGCAATCAACTGGCGCAAGCGGCGCATCAGCTGGTGGCGTTCATAATCGGCGATATCGCTGTTATCCAGCTGCTTTAAGCAGTTGTTCACTTCCACCATTTTGTGGATCAGCGTACGGCGAGTGATTTCGGTCGGGTGCGCAGTCAGCACCAGCTCCAGCGACAGTGATTCAATCGCGTTGATAATCGTGGCTTCGTTGAGATTGGGTTGGTCTTTCAGCTTTCTGATGGTCTGGGCAATCACTTCCGGGTTGCTGGCCGCTTCACCTTTCGCTGAAATGCTATGGTATTGCTCAGCGGTGTTAGCAAGGTTCAGGAACTGGCTAAACGCGCGTGCTACCGGCAGCAGTTCGTCATTGGACAGATTCTGCAAGGTGGTGAGCAGTTCCTGACGGCTGGCTTCATTCCCGGCGCGGGAAGATTTGGACAGCTTGCGGATTGTTTCTACCCGGTCGAGAATGTTCTCGCCGAGAGCATCCTTAATGGTATCTCCCAGCAGTTTGCCGAGCATACTGACATTACTACGCAAAGCGGAATATTGTTCGTTCATGTTACCCCAGACACCCCATCTCATTTTATTTTGTTATACCTGCCGTTGAGCAGATATAAGACACCGTCTTTTATAAAGCCACGTAAAACCCACCGCGTCAATTGTTGCGAAATCGCTTCAGCAAACGAATAAATGTCGGCAATTTACGAAATTTAATTCGCATCGTGTCCAATAAGTATTGCTTATGGGATCGTGACAATTGTCACGCTTTTCCGTCCATAAAAACCCCCTCATTCGAGGGGGTAAAAAACGAAAAACACGTCAGCGCCAGCAGAAATGATGAACAACCTGGGTGATGAGTTCACGCGTTGGTTTAATAAAGCGGGTTTCCAGATATTCATCCGGCTGGTGTGCCTGGTTGATAGACCCCGGCCCCAGCACCAGCGTTGGGCAAAGCGTCTGAATAAAAGGCGCTTCGGTGCAGTAGTTCACTACTTCGGTTTCGATGCCGAGCAGTTTTTCTACCACTTCTACCAGTTGATGATCTGGCGGGCATTCGTATCCCGGAATCGGCGGGTGCAGCTCGGAAATGGTTAAACGACCCGGCCAGCGGGAACTTACCGGCTCCAGCGCATCGTTTAACAGCCCATTGAGATCGTTAAGCGTCATGCCCGGTAGCGGACGAATATCCATATGCAGTTCGCAACAGGCGCAGATACGGTTTGCCGCATCACCACCGTGAATATGCCCAAGGTTCAGCGTCGGATAGGGCACGGTGAACGCGTCATAGTGATAGCGTTCTTTCAGACTGTCGCGCAGTTGCAGAATATGGCCGATGGCATCGTGCATCAGTTCGATGGCGTTGACGCCGCGCGCCGGATCGCTGGAGTGGCCCGATTGACCAAGAATGCGAATCGCATTGGAGATATGGCCTTTGTGCGCACGCACCGGCTGTAAAGAGGTCGGTTCGCCGATGATGGCGCAGTCCGGGCGCAGCTGCGTGTTCTCGGAGAAATAGCGCGCACCAGCCATGCTGGTCTCTTCATCGGCGGTGGCGAGCACATATAGCGGCTTGCTCAGTTTTGTCACATCAACGTCACGCAGCGCATCAAGAATAAAGGCGAAAAAGCCTTTCATGTCGGCGGTGCCCAGACCGTAGAGCTTGTTGTCATGCTCGGTGAGCGTAAACGGGTCGCGCGTCCAGCGACCATCATCAAACGGCACTGTGTCGGTGTGACCGGTCAGCAACAGGCCGCCCGCGCCGGTTCCGGCACTGGCAAGCATATTGAATTTGTTACGGGTGCCGGGAACCGGCTGCACTTCAACCTTGAAACCGAGATCGCCAAACCATCCAGCCAGCAAATTGATTAAAGACGCATTGCTCTGATCCAGCGCTTCTTCCGTCGCGCTGATCGACGGCGTGGCTATCAGGGCGCGGTAGATCTCGATAAATGGTGGCAAATTCATTTTCATTGTTGACATACCTGAGTTCGTGATAGTATCAATATTCATGCACTAAATGTGAATAAAAATACATTAATGTTGAGCGTAAAGGAACCCATGCGGCGACTTTGCTCAGCGACGCGGGATTGATGCCGAGTCTTTCCCTGGCACACATGACGTAAGAAGGTAAACCGCCCCAATGTTGAACACATTAATTGTGGGTGCCAGCGGTTATGCTGGTGCAGAGCTAGTGACCTATGTAAATCGCCATCCTCATATGAACATAACCGCTTTGACGGTTTCTGCGCAAAGTAATGATGCAGGAAAATGTATCTCTGATTTACATCCGCAGTTGAAAGGCATTGTTGATCTCCCGTTACAACCGATGTCCGATATTGGCGATTTCCTGGAGGGCGTGGATGTTGTCTTCCTCGCCACCGCCCATGAAGTGAGCCACGATCTGGCGCCAACCTGCCTGGCGGCGGGATGCGTGGTGTTCGATCTCTCTGGTGCGTTCCGCGTTAACGATCCCGCGTTTTACGAAAAATTCTACGGCTTCACCCATCAGCATACCGATCTGCTGGCACAGGCGGTGTATGGGCTGGCGGAGTGGAACCATGACAAACTGAAAGAAGCGCAATTAATTGCCGTGCCGGGGTGCTATCCGACGGCGGCGCAGTTGTCGTTAAAACCGCTGATCGACGCCGGGCTGCTGGATCTGAACCAGTGGCCGGTGATCAACGCCACCAGCGGCGTAAGCGGCGCGGGGCGCAAAGCGGCGCTTTCTAACAGTTTCTGCGAAGTGAGCCTGCAACCGTACGGTGTTTTCAACCATCGCCACCATCCGGAAATCGCTACTCACCTTGGCGCGAGTGTGATCTTCACCCCGCACCTGGCGAGCTTCCCGCGTGGGATCCTTGAAACTATTACCTGCCGTTTGCAACCGGGCGTTACCCACGCACAGGTGGCGGATGTATTCAAACAAGCGTATGGCGATAAACCGCTGGTGCGTCTGTATGACAAAGGCGTTCCGGCGTTGAAAAACGTGGTTGGCCTGCCGTTCTGCGATATCGGTTTTGCGGTACAGGATGAGCACCTGATTGTCGTCGCCACGGAAGATAACCTGCTGAAAGGCGCGGCGGCGCAGGCAGTACAGTGCGCGAATATTCGTTTTGGCTATGCTGAAACTCAGTCACTTATTTAATTGAACAGGCGTGATGATGAATCCATTAATTATTAAGCTCGGTGGCGTACTGCTGGATAGCGAGGAAGCGCTGGAGCGTTTGTTTACGGCACTGGTGCACTATCGTGAGTCTCATCAGCGCCCGTTAGTGATTGTCCACGGCGGCGGCTGCGTGGTGGATGAGCTGATGAAACAGCTTAACCTGCCGGTTAAAAAGAAAAATGGCCTGCGCGTAACCCCGGCGGATCAGATTGACATCATCACCGGTGCGCTGGCCGGTACGGCCAACAAAACCCTGCTGGCGTGGGCGAAGAAACACCATATCGCCTCTGTCGGCCTGTTCCTCGGTGATGGCGACAGCGTGAAAGTGACGCAACTGGATGAAGAGCTGGGGCATGTCGGCCTGGCACAACCGGGTTCACCGAAACTGATCAATGCGCTGCTTGATGGCGGCTTTTTGCCGGTGATCAGCTCCATCGGCGTCACCGATGAAGGTGAGCTGATGAACGTCAACGCCGACCAGGCAGCAACCGCACTGGCTGCAACATTGGGCGCAGATCTGATTCTGCTCTCCGATGTAAGCGGTATTCTGGATGGCAAAGGCCAGCGTATCGCCGAGATGACGGCGGCGAAAGCGGAGCAACTGATCGCCCAGGGCATCATTACCGATGGCATGATCGTAAAAGTGAACGCGGCGCTGGACGCGGCGCGCACGCTGGGTCGCCCGGTGGATATCGCCTCCTGGCGTCATGCCGAGCAGCTACCCGCGCTGTTTAACGGCACGCCGATCGGCACCCGTATTCTGGCGTAACGACACAACAATTTATGTAGGCCGGGCAGGCGCTGCGCCGTCCGGCAAAACGGATAAAGAGAAGGAAGCAAACTATGGCACTTTGGGGCGGGCGTTTTACTCAGGCAGCGGATCAACGGTTCAAACAGTTCAACGACTCTTTGCGCTTTGACTATCGCCTGGCGGAGCAGGATATCGTTGGCTCTGTGGCCTGGTCTAAAGCGCTGGTGACCGTTGGCGTGCTGACTGCGGCTGAGCAGCAGCAACTGGAAGAAGCGTTGAATAATCTGCTGGAAGAGGTGCGCGCTAATCCGCAGCAGATCCTGCAAAGCGACGCGGAAGATATTCACAGTTGGGTGGAAGGCAAGTTGATCGACAAAGTGGGTCAACTGGGCAAAAAACTGCACACCGGGCGCAGCCGTAATGACCAGGTAGCGACCGATCTGAAACTGTGGTGTAAAGACACCATCAGTGAATTGCTGCTGGCGAATCGCCAGTTGCAGAGCGCGCTGGTGGTGACGGCGGAAAATAACCAGGACGCAGTCATGCCTGGTTATACGCACCTGCAACGCGCGCAGCCGGTGACGTTCGCGCACTGGTCGCTGGCCTATGTTGAGATGCTGGCGCGTGATGAAAGCCGCTTGCAGGATACGCTAAAACGCCTGGATGTCAGCCCGCTGGGCAGCGGCGCGCTGGCGGGAACGGCTTATGAAATCGACCGTGAGCAGTTAGCGGGCTGGCTGGGTTTTGCCTCGGCAACCCGCAACAGCCTGGACAGCGTATCCGACCGCGACCACGTGCTGGAACTGCTCTCTGACGCTTCAATCGGTATGGTGCATCTGTCGCGCTTTGCCGAAGATCTGATTTTCTTTAACTCCGGCGAAGCGGCGTTTGTTGAGCTTTCTGACCGCGTAACCTCTGGTTCTTCACTGATGCCGCAAAAGAAAAACCCGGATGCGCTGGAGCTGATCCGTGGTAAATGCGGCCGTGTGCAGGGCGCGTTAACCGGCATGATGATGACGCTTAAAGGCCTGCCGCTGGCGTACAACAAAGATATGCAGGAAGACAAAGAAGGGCTGTTCGACGCGCTCGACACCTGGCTTGACTGCCTGCACATGGCGGCGCTGGTGCTGGACGGCATTCAGGTGAAACGCCCGCGTTGTCAGGAAGCGGCGCAGCAGGGTTACGCTAATGCCACTGAACTGGCGGATTACCTTGTCGCGAAAGGTGTACCGTTTCGCGAAGCGCACCACATCGTTGGTGAAGCGGTGGTGGAAGCGATTCGCCAAGGCAAACCGCTGGAAGATCTGCCACTTGCCGATCTACAAAAATTCAGCGATGTGATTGGCGACGATGTTTATCCCATTCTGTCACTGCAATCCTGCCTTGATAAACGCGCGGCGAAAGGCGGCGTGTCACCGGTGCAGGTCGCGCAGGCCATTGCGGATGCGAAGGCGCGGTTGGTGTAAGTGGGGCGCGGTTTGCAAACAGGAGCCTGGCGTTACGCCGGGCTTTTTTATGCAAAAAAAAGCGGACGCTAAGGTCCGCAAAACGTTCACGTTGGCTTTAGTTGTTCAGAGAGAAACAGAGGGTAGTTGCCTCATCACGGGTCAAGCTGAGGTGCCGCTTCGTTTCTGGTGCTAATTATTGAACAGAATGCTTGATAGGGATAATCGTTCGTTGCTATGCTATCTATCGCCACGAACTATCGTGGCGACGGAGGATGAATAATGAATATTCGTGATCTTGAGTACCTGGTGGCGTTAGCCGAACACCGCCATTTTCGCCGTGCAGCCGATTCTTGCCACGTCAGCCAGCCCACGCTGAGCGGGCAGATCCGTAAACTGGAAGATGAACTTGGCGTAATGCTGCTGGAGCGTACCAGTCGCAAAGTGCTGTTCACCCAGGCGGGTTTGTTGCTGGTAGATCAGGCGCGCACTGTGCTGCGCGAGGTCAAAGTGCTGAAGGAAATGGCAAGCCAGCAGGGGGAAACGATGTCCGGCCCGCTGCATATTGGCCTGATCCCAACCGTTGGACCTTACCTGTTGCCGCACATCATTCCGCTGTTGCACCAGACTTTCCCGAAACTGGAAATGTATCTGCATGAAGCGCAGACGCATCAGCTTTTAGCGCAGTTGGACAGCGGCAAGCTCGACTGTGCGATCCTCGCGCTGGTGAAAGAGAGCGAAGCCTTTATTGAGGTGCCGCTGTACGATGAGCCAATGATGCTGGCGATTTATGAAGATCACCCGTGGGCGAACCGCGAATGTGTGCCGATGGCTGACCTGGCGGGCGAAAAGCTGCTGATGCTGGAAGACGGGCACTGCTTGCGCGACCAGGCGATGGGCTTCTGCTTCGAAGCGGGTGCGGACGAAGATACGCATTTCCGCGCAACCAGCCTGGAAACGCTGCGCAATATGGTCGCCGCCGGGAGTGGTATCACGCTGCTGCCTGCGCTTTCCGTTCCGCGCGAGCGCAAACGCGATGGCGTGGTTTACTTACCGTGCATCAAACCTGAACCGAAACGCACGGTTGGGCTGGTGTATCGCCCAGGTTCGCCGCTGCGCAGCCGCTATGAGCAGCTGGCAGAGGCCATCCGTGGTGCGATGGATGGCCATTTCGACACAGCGTTAAAACAGGCGGTTTAAGCCATTTAGCGCCGCTACCCGGTAGGCTTCCGCCATTGTCGGGTAGTTAAAGGTGGTGTTAACGAAGTACTCAATGGTGTTACCGCCACCTTTCTGCTCCATAATCGCCTGGCCGATATGAATAATTTCGGCCGCGCGCTCGCCAAAGCAGTGAATTCCCAAAATCTCTTTCGTTTCGCGGTGGAACAGGATCTTCAGCGTACCGACATTCATGCCGACAATCTGCGCCCGCGCCAGGTGTTTAAACTGCGCACGACCCACTTCATACGGCACTTTCATCGCCGTGAGCTGCTGTTCGGTTTTGCCCACGGAACTGATCTCCGGAATGGTGTAAATCCCGGTCGGAATATCTTCAATCAGATGCGCCGTAGCTTCGCCTTTGACCATCGCCTGCGCGGCAATGCGACCCTGGTCATAAGCCGCTGATGCCAGGCTTGGGTAACCAATCACATCGCCTACCGCATAGACGTGCGGCAGCGCGGTCTGGTACATGCTGTTTACTTTCAACTGACCGCGGCCGTCCGCTTCAAGGCCAATATTCGCCAGTTGCAGGCTGTCGGTGTTCCCGGTACGGCCGTTGGCGTAGAGCAGGCAGTCGGCTTTCAGTTTTTTGCCGGATTTCAGGTGCATAATCACCCCGTCATCCAGCGGCTCGATACGCTCGTACTCTTCGTTATGGCGGATAACGACGCCGCTATTCCAGAAGTGATAAGAGAGTGAGTCCGACATCTCCTGATCAAGGAACGCCAGCAGGCGATCGCGGGTGTTGATCAGATCCACTTTGACGTTCATACCACGGAAGATCGATGCATATTCGCAACCGATCACCCCCGCGCCGTAGATGATCACATGGCGGGGTTCGTGGTGCATATCAAGAATCGAGTCGCTGTCGTAAACGCGCGGATGGGCAAAATCGACATCGGCCGGACGGTAGGGGCGGGAGCCGCAGGCGATAACAAATTTTTCGGCGGTGATGGTTTCGACAGTGCCGTCGTGGCACTCCAGCGCCAGTGTGTGGTCATCAATAAAATGGGCGTTGCCTTCTAAAATTTCGCAGCGGTTACGCTCATAAAAGCCCTGACGCATGCGCGTTTGCTGATTAATCACGCTTTCAGCATGGTTCAGGATATCGGCGAAAGAGGAGCGGAGAAGGCGGGTGTGGTCACTGTAGAGCGGGTTTTGGTTGAATTCGATAATTCGGCTAACGGCGTGGCGCAACGCTTTTGAGGGGATGGTGCCCCAATGCGTACAGCCGCCGCCGACATTGTGGTAACGCTCAATAACCGCGACCCGTGCTCCTTGTTTAACCAGGCCCATGGCTGCGCCTTCGCCGCCGGGGCCGGAGCCTATTACTATTGCATCATAATCGTAGGAATGTGGCATGGTAAGGCTTACCTGTTCTTATACATAAAAGCAACATAATACTAACATCAAAGCGGCGGTAACCCAATTATCGTTGTGCTCTTTTGCCACGAAAAAGAAGAAACTGCGCGTAAACAATCAGTCACAATCCAGTACAATCGGATCGGATTTATTCTCTGGTATAGTGCCAGCGGGCCCCTGGAAGGATTCAAACATCGTGATGGGTGTAAGAGCGCAACAAAAAGAGAGAACGCGGCGTTCGCTGATCGAAGCCGCATTTAGCCAACTCAGCGCGGAGCGCAGCTTCGCCAGCCTGAGCCTGCGGGAAGTCGCCCGTGAGGCAGGTATTGCGCCAACGTCTTTTTATCGTCATTTTCGGGATGTGGATGAACTCGGTCTGACCATGGTGGATGAAAGCGGGTTAATGCTGCGCCAGTTGATGCGCCAGGCGCGTCAGCGTATTGCGAAAGGCGGTAGCGTGATCCGCACATCGGTTTCCACATTTATGGAATTTATCGGCAATAATCCCAACGCTTTTCAGCTCCTGTTGCGGGAACGCTCCGGAACGTCCGCAGCCTTTCGTGCGGCGGTGGCGCGTGAGATCCAACATTTTATTGCGGAACTTGCCGACTACCTTGAACTCGAAAACCATATGCCGCGAGCGTTCACTGAAGCGCAAGCCGAAGCGATGGTGACAATTGTCTTCAACGCCGGTGCTGAGGCGCTGGATGTAGGGGCGGAACAACGCAGGCAATTAGAAGAGCGACTGGTACTACAATTGCGCATGATTTCAAAAGGCGCGTATTACTGGTATCGCCGTGAACAGGAAAAACTGGCGCATCAACCGACGAGTGAAGGATGAGTAATGAAACAGTCTGGTCAAGATAAAGGTACGTTGCTGCTGGCGCTCATCGCTGGCTTATCGATTAACGGTACGTTCTCCGCCGTGTTCAGCTCGATTGTACCGTTTTCAATATTCCCGATTATTTCGCTGGTGCTGACGGTGTATTGTCTGCATCAGCGCTATCAAAATCGCACGATGCCGGTGGGGCTGCCAGGCCTTGCCGCCGCCTGTTTTATCCTCGGTGTGCTGATTTACAGTACGGTGGTGCGCGCCGAGTATCCGGATATCGGTTCTAACTTCCTGCCTGCCGTTTTGTCGGTGGTGCTGGTTTTCTGGATTGGTTTTCGTCTGCGCGATCGCAAACACGAAGCCTCTGAATAAGCGTTATCCCCTCTCCCTGCGAGAGGGGATTTTCATCCCCAATGAATCAAGCGTTGGGAATTATTAATTCCTTTCTTCTGCGCTTGCAAAATAACTCCCTGCCAGAATCCATCAATAATTTATTAATTAAAAAAATCTACGGTAAAACACATTTCATCTGATGTACTGATCCGGCATTTTATTCGGTTGCCTGACGATCGCTTGATCCAGGTGGCAGGTTAAAATTAACTCTGGACATCCTGATGAAAAAAATAACACAACTTCTGTTAGCCACGGCCGGTTTCGTTATTTCGGTCGCCGCATCTGCGGATACAATAAAAACGAATGAGAGCGAGCACCGTATTCCGGCGATAAAGCTCATTAATACGCAAGATAACCACTCTGCGTTTATTAAAGGCTCTGTTCCCTCGCTGGCGAAGCTCTCTTCGCAAAATCTCTACTTCAGCAATACGTTCGAAGAGTGGCAGAAAGGAGTACATCCAGCACCGAAGAAGCAATACGTAGTGACGATGAAAGGTAAGTTGAAGTTCAGGGTGAGCGATGGCTCAACCTTCATCATCGAACCCGGCACTGTTCTGCTTGCGGCAGACACGGCGGGCGAAGGTCACAGCTGGGATATTGTCGACGGTAAAGAGTGGGTTCGCGTTTATATTCCGGTGGGTGATGATGACCACTTTATTGCCGATAAATAACCAGTGAACTGCATTATTTATCAGCCCTGTTTCGTGCGGGGCTGATCGCTTAATACTAGGAACAAATATCTCTGGTGATATAAATACCGCATCAGAACATTCGCAAACCATTATAAAATAATGTTAGCGCGATCACGTTCCGCAATGGTCATTATTCTGATAAATAAATAGTTACGCGCAGCAGTCATTTCCCTCTCACTGCTATTATTCGGCTGGCCTGATTGACAGGCCAGCCGTTAAACGGAATTGCCGGGTTTTATATAGCGCTATTTATTTTTACGCGTAAGCAGTACGCCGCACTCCATATGGTGCGTATACGGGAATTGATCGAACAGCGCCAGACGTGAAATATCATGTGTCTGGCTTAATGTTTCCAGATTTTTACACAGCGTTTCCGGGTTGCAGGAAATATACAGAATACGCGGATAGGCCTGCACCATTTTCTCGGTCTCCGCATCCAGCCCGCTGCGCGGCGGATCGACGAAAATCGTTTCGCACTGGTAGCTCGCAAGATCGATACCCTGCAAGCGGTTAAAAGCGCGTACGCCATTCATCGCCTGCGTAAATTCTTCGGCGGACATGCGGATAATCTGCACGTTATCGATGTGGTTAGCTGCGATATTGTATTGCGCTGCCGCCACGGACGGTTTGGCGATTTCGGTGGCCAGCACACGATCGAAATTGCGCGCCAGCGCCAGCGAGAAGTTGCCGTTGCCGCAATACAACTCCAGCAGATCGCCCGTTGAATCGCGCGTGACATCAAGCGCCCATTCCAGCATTTGGATATTCATCGCGGCGTTAGGCTGCGTAAAGCTGTTCTCCACCTGGCGGTAGATCATCTCTCTGCCACCGACCGGCAGACGCTCATCGACAAAATCCTGATCCAGCTCGATTTTGGTTTTGGTCGCACGACCAATTAACTGCACATTCAGATTCTGCGCGCGCAGCGCGTCACGCAGGTGCGCAGCTTCTGCCTGCCATTCATCATCCAGCTTTTTGTGATAGAGCAGAGTAACAATCGCCTGGTTGCTCATGGTGCTCAGGTAATCAATCTGGAACAGCTTATGACGCAGTGTTTTATTGCCGCGTACCGCCTCGATCATTACCGTCATTAATTGGTTAATCAGCTCGCTTGCCGCCGGGAAGCTGTCCACGCGGATCCGCGATTTCGTCTGCTGATCGAAAATGATGTGGTAGAGATCGTCGCCGTCATGCCAGATGCGGAATTCGGCGCGCATACGGTAATGGCTGACCGGTGAGCGGAACACCTCCGGAAGCGGCGCGGAAAAAGGCGTCATCATTGATTGCAGACGCACCACTTTTTCGGCCAGCTGGGCTTCGTACTGTTCTGTCGGCAGGTGTTCGGGGGTCATCATGCTTCCTGAGTGATTAAGAATAACGCGGGGATTGTAGGCATTGCTCAGGCGATGTCCAGCCCCGGATGTGAGCTAAATAGTCAGTTAGCAGTCTGGACATCCATATGTTACAGAATGTAGCATCCTTGTTCCGGTCCTGTGAGTTAAAAGGGAACCCAGTGAGAATCTGGGGCTGACGCGCAGCGGTAAGGATCAAGGTGAGAGAGCAGACACTGCCTGTTGGGTGGGAAGTCGCTTTCTTGATGTACCTCCAAGCCCGAAGACCTGCCGGTATACGTCGCATCTGGTTGACATCATCGCGTGCTATTGATGGAACCTGCGGCATCCTTACTCTTTTGTGGATGCTTTCACAATGATTAAAAAAGCTTCGCTGCTGACGGCGCTCTCCGTCACAGCTTTTTCCGGCTGGGCGCAAGATAGCAGCTCAGACAATTTGGTGGTGACAGCAAATCGTTTTCAACAACCCGCTAAGACGGTGCTTGCACCAACTGAAGTGGTGACGCGTGAGGACATCGATCGCTGGCAGTCGCGCTCACTGGTTGACGTGCTGCGTCGCCTGCCTGGGGTTGATATCGCGCAAAACGGCGGATTAGGTCAAACCGCCTCGGTTTATGTGCGGGGTACAGAAGCGAAACACCTGCTGCTGCTGATTGATGGCGTACCGGTTGCGCGCTCAGGGATTTCCAACGATCCCGAGCTGAATCAAATCCCGCTCTCTTTAGTGCAACGCGTTGAATATATTCGCGGGCCGCGCTCTGCCGTGTATGGCTCCGGGGCGATTGGCGGGGTGGTTAACGTCATTACCATGACCGGCAATGAGAAATCGCAAATCAATGCCGGCGTTGGCTCGAAGGGCTATCAGACATATGACGGCACGCTGCGGCAGCGCTTTGGCGACACCGTGGCGACGGCGGCAGGTTCTTATACCAGCACGCGCGGTTTTAATGTGCAGCCCGGTTCAACCTGGGATCACGACAGTGATCGCGACGGTTATCGCAACAAAACGTTCTGGGGCAGCCTACAGCACAAATTCAACGACAACTTCGACGGCTTCTTTCGCGGCTACAACTTTAGCAATAACGTGGATTACGATCTTGGCAGCCCACCGTTCGCGCCAGACTATAGCGCCGATGAGCGTCAACTGTTTGTGCAGGGTTGGGATACCGGACTGAATTTCGCCGAGGGGATCTATTCGTCCCAGTTGCTGGCCAGCTACCAGAAAAGCAAAGACTACAACTACAGCAGCATTTATGGCCGCTATAACGATGGCACCACGCTGGATGATATGGAGCAGCGATACATTCAGTGGGGTAACAACGTTAATGTCGGCAAAGGTTCTGTTGGCGCGGGCGTAGACTGGAAACAAGAGCGCCTGGTTTCATCGAATAAAACGACGCGCGATGCTTATGAGCGTGAGAATACGGGCTTGTACCTGAACGGGATGCAGCAGTTCGGCGATGTCACGCTGGAAGCCTCGGGCCGTGAAGATAAAGATGACGAGTTCGGCTGGCATGGTACCTGGCAGACCGCTGCCGGATGGGAGTTCGTTGAGAATTACCGTCTGACCGTCTCTTATGGCACCGGCTTCCTGGCGCCTTCTTTAGGCCAGCAGTTTGGTGCGAAGCGTTTTGGCATTGCTTCCAACCCGAACCTGAAACCGGAAGAGTCCAGACAGTGGGAAGCGGGTGTTGAAGGCTTAACCGGCCCGCTGGACTGGCGTTTGTCTGCCTATCGCTATGAGATTGAAAATCTGATCACCTACAGCGATACGGCTTACTACAACATCAACTCTGCCACCATTAAAGGCGTTGAGTGGACGGGCAGTGTAGATACCGGCATCTTCTCGCATCGCGTGACGCTGCAATATATTGACCCGCGTGATGATGAAACCAATGAAGTGCTGCCGCGTCGTGCGAAGCGTCAGGCGAAGTACCAGCTTGACTGGTCCGTATTAAATGTCGATATGGATCTGGCCTGGGAGTACTTCGGGAAGCGCTATGACAACCGCACGTCAACCTATAATCCTGAGCAACGTATTTTGCCAAGTTATAGTACGGTTGATTTTTCTGCCTCATATCCTGTGACCTCTCATTTAACAGTTCGTGGTAAAATCGCCAACCTGTTCGATAAAGAGTACGAGACAGCATATGGCTACCAAACTGCAGGACGGGAATACACCTTGTCTGGCAGCTACACCTTCTGACGCACGTCCCACCGTGCTGGTATTTGACTCCGGCGTCGGTGGGTTATCCGTTTATGATGAGATCCGGCATCTCCTGCCGGATCTGCATTACATCTACGCGTTTGACAATGTCGCTTTCCCCTATGGTGAGAAAAGCGAAGCGTTTATTGTTGAGCGTGTTGTCGAAATCGTTACCGCCGTCCAGGCCCAATACCCCCTCGCACTGGCTGTTATTGCCTGTAATACGGCGAGCACCGTCTCTTTGCCCGCGCTGCGGGAGACTTTTTCCTTCCCTGTCGTCGGCGTCGTGCCTGCCATCAAACCCGCCGCGCGTCTAACGGCGAACGGTGTTGTAGGGCTGCTGGCCACGCGGGGTACGGTGAAGCGTCCTTATACTCACGAACTGATTTCGCGTTTCGCGAATGAGTGTCGGATTGAGATGCTGGGTTCGGCGGAGCTGGTTGTATTGGCGGAAGCGAAACTGCATGGTGAAACGGTCTCGCTGGATGAGCTGCGACATATCCTTCGCCCATGGCTGCGCATGAAAGAGCCGCCGGATACGGTGGTACTGGGATGTACGCACTTTCCTTTACTGCAAGACGAGTTGCTGCAAGTGTTGCCGGAAGGAACGCGTTTGATTGATTCAGGCGCGGCAATTGCGCGTCGTACTGCCTGGCTGCTTGAACACGAAGCGCCGGATGCGAAATCTTCCGATGAGAATATTGCCTATTGCATGGCATTAACGCCAGAGACTGCGCAATTATTGCCCGTTTTGCAGCGCTATGGGTTCAAAAAGCTCGAAAAACTGGCACATTAGAGCAGTTTTGCGCAAAAAAGAGACGGTTGAAAAGTTTTTTGAAATTAAGGGTTGTCAGCGGGAATTAACTCCCTATAATGCGCCTCCACTGACACGGCACAACGGCAAACACACCGGCCTGTCAGGTGAAGAAATCTGAAAATAAACAGTTGACTTCACAGCGGGAAAGCGTAGTATACGCAACCCGCGCCGCAGCAAAAAGCGAGGCGGCACTGCTCTTTAACAATTTATCAGACAATCTGTGTGGGCACTCAGGGTGACTGGATTCTTGAACGTCCTCGGACGAAAAATGAATACCAAGTCTCAACGAGTGAACACGTAATTCATTACGAAGTTCTTTTCTTTAGAAATAAAGAAGCATTGAGCATCAAACTTTTAAATTGAAGAGTTTGATCATGGCTCAGATTGAACGCTGGCGGCAGGCCTAACACATGCAAGTCGAACGGTAACACAGAGAGCTTGCTCTCGGGTGACGAGTGGCGGACGGGTGAGTAATGTCTGGGAAACTGCCTGATGGAGGGGGATAACTACTGGAAACGGTAGCTAATACCGCATAACGTCGCAAGACCAAAGAGGGGGACCTTCGGGCCTCTTGCCATCAGATGTGCCCAGATGGGATTAGCTAGTAGGTGGGGTAACGGCTCACCTAGGCGACGATCCCTAGCTGGTCTGAGAGGATGACCAGCCACACTGGAACTGAGACACGGTCCAGACTCCTACGGGAGGCAGCAGTGGGGAATATTGCACAATGGGCGCAAGCCTGATGCAGCCATGCCGCGTGTATGAAGAAGGCCTTCGGGTTGTAAAGTACTTTCAGCGGGGAGGAAGGGAGTAAGGTTAATAACCTTGCTCATTGACGTTACCCGCAGAAGAAGCACCGGCTAACTCCGTGCCAGCAGCCGCGGTAATACGGAGGGTGCAAGCGTTAATCGGAATTACTGGGCGTAAAGCGCACGCAGGCGGTCTGTCAAGTCGGATGTGAAATCCCCGGGCTCAACCTGGGAACTGCATCCGAAACTGGCAGGCTTGAGTCTCGTAGAGGGAGGTAGAATTCCAGGTGTAGCGGTGAAATGCGTAGAGATCTGGAGGAATACCGGTGGCGAAGGCGGCCTCCTGGACGAAGACTGACGCTCAGGTGCGAAAGCGTGGGGAGCAAACAGGATTAGATACCCTGGTAGTCCACGCCGTAAACGATGTCTATTTGGAGGTTGTGCCCTTGAGGCGTGGCTTCCGGAGCTAACGCGTTAAATAGACCGCCTGGGGAGTACGGCCGCAAGGTTAAAACTCAAATGAATTGACGGGGGCCCGCACAAGCGGTGGAGCATGTGGTTTAATTCGATGCAACGCGAAGAACCTTACCTGGTCTTGACATCCACAGAACTTAGCAGAGATGCTTTGGTGCCTTCGGGAACTGTGAGACAGGTGCTGCATGGCTGTCGTCAGCTCGTGTTGTGAAATGTTGGGTTAAGTCCCGCAACGAGCGCAACCCTTATCCTTTGTTGCCAGCGGTTAGGCCGGGAACTCAAAGGAGACTGCCAGTGATAAACTGGAGGAAGGTGGGGATGACGTCAAGTCATCATGGCCCTTACGACCAGGGCTACACACGTGCTACAATGGCGCATACAAAGAGAAGCGACCTCGCGAGAGCAAGCGGACCTCATAAAGTGCGTCGTAGTCCGGATTGGAGTCTGCAACTCGACTCCATGAAGTCGGAATCGCTAGTAATCGTGGATCAGAATGCCACGGTGAATACGTTCCCGGGCCTTGTACACACCGCCCGTCACACCATGGGAGTGGGTTGCAAAAGAAGTAGGTAGCTTAACCTTCGGGAGGGCGCTTACCACTTTGTGATTCATGACTGGGGTGAAGTCGTAACAAGGTAACCGTAGGGGAACCTGCGGTTGGATCACCTCCTTACCTTAAAGAACCGTTCTCTGCAGTGTCCACACAGATTGTCTGATGAAATAACGAGCAGTAAAAAATCTCTGCAGGCTTGTAGCTCAGGTGGTTAGAGCGCACCCCTGATAAGGGTGAGGTCGGTGGTTCAAGTCCACTCAGGCCTACCAAATTCGCTCCCGTGCTTTGTTGTGTTAACGCTCACATACTTCAGTATGCTTCGCGTCAACACGCCGCGCCCGGTAACGAATTCAAGGTAACGGGATTTAACTACGATGGGGCTATAGCTCAGCTGGGAGAGCGCCTGCTTTGCACGCAGGAGGTCTGCGGTTCGATCCCGCATAGCTCCACCATCTTTACTGTTCGGCACAAGAAAACTTCAGAGTACACATTCTGTGTGTGCTGCGAAGTTTTGCTCTTTAAAAATCTGGATCAAGCTGAAAATTGAAACACTGAACAGTGCGAACTGTTCTGTGAGTCTCTCAAATTTTCGCGACACGCGGATGTTTCACGAAACATCTTCGGGTTGTGAGGTTAAGCGACTAAGCGTACACGGTGGATGCCCTGGCAGTCAGAGGCGATGAAGGACGTGCTAATCTGCGAAAAGCGCCGGTAAGGTGATATGAACCGTTATAGCCGGCGATGTCCGAATGGGGAAACCCAGTGTGACTCGTCACACTATCATTAACTGAATCCATAGGTTAATGAGGCGAACCGGGGGAACTGAAACATCTAAGTACCCCGAGGAAAAGAAATCAACCGAGATTCCCCCAGTAGCGGCGAGCGAACGGGGAGGAGCCCAGAGCCTGAATCAGCTTGTGTGTTAGTGGAAGCGTCTGGAAAGTCGCGCGATACAGGGTGACAGCCCCGTACACAAAAGCACACAGGCTGTGAGCTCGATGAGTAGGGCGGGACACGTGGTATCCTGTCTGAATATGGGGGGACCATCCTCCAAGGCTAAATACTCCTGACTGACCGATAGTGAACCAGTACCGTGAGGGAAAGGCGAAAAGAACCCCGGCGAGGGGAGTGAAAAAGAACCTGAAACCGTGTACGTACAAGCAGTGGGAGCATCCTTCGGGGTGTGACTGCGTACCTTTTGTATAATGGGTCAGCGACTTATATTCTGTAGCAAGGTTAACCGAATAGGGGAGCCGAAGGGAAACCGAGTCTTAACTGGGCGTTAAGTTGCAGGGTATAGACCCGAAACCCGGTGATCTAGCCATGGGCAGGTTGAAGGTTGGGTAACACTAACTGGAGGACCGAACCGACTAATGTTGAAAAATTAGCGGATGACCTGTGGCTGGGGGTGAAAGGCCAATCAAACCGGGAGATAGCTGGTTCTCCCCGAAAGCTATTTAGGTAGCGCCTCGTGAATTCATCTCCGGGGGTAGAGCACTGTTTCGGCTAGGGGGCCATCCCGGCTTACCAACCCGATGCAAACTACGAATACCGGAGAATGTTATCACGGGAGACACACGGCGGGTGCTAACGTCCGTCGTGAAGAGGGAAACAACCCAGACCGCCAGCTAAGGTCCCAAAGTCATGGTTAAGTGGGAAACGATGTGGGAAGGCCCAGACAGCCAGGATGTTGGCTTAGAAGCAGCCATCATTTAAAGAAAGCGTAATAGCTCACTGGTCGAGTCGGCCTGCGCGGAAGATGTAACGGGGCTAAACCATGCACCGAAGCTGCGGCAGCGACACTTATGTGTTGTTGGGTAGGGGAGCGTTCTGTAAGCCTGCGAAGGTGTGCTGTGAGGCATGCTGGAGGTATCAGAAGTGCGAATGCTGACATAAGTAACGATAAAGCGGGTGAAAAGCCCGCTCGCCGGAAGACCAAGGGTTCCTGTCCAACGTTAATCGGGGCAGGGTGAGTCGACCCCTAAGGCGAGGCCGAAAGGCGTAGTCGATGGGAAACAGGTTAATATTCCTGTACTTGGTGTTACTGCGAAGGGGGGACGGAGAAGGCTATGTTAGCCGGGCGACGGTTGTCCCGGTTTAAGCGTGAAGGTGTGTGCTCCAGGCAAATCCGGAGGACTTTAACACTGAGGCGTGATGACGAGGCACTACGGTGCTGAAGTAACAAATGCCCTGCTTCCAGGAAAAGCCTCTAAGCTCCAGGTAACACGAAATCGTACCCCAAACCGACACAGGTGGTCAGGTAGAGAATACCAAGGCGCTTGAGAGAACTCGGGTGAAGGAACTAGGCAAAATGGTGCCGTAACTTCGGGAGAAGGCACGCTGATGCGTAGGTGAAGCGACTTGCTCGTGGAGCTGAAATCAGTCGAAGATACCAGCTGGCTGCAACTGTTTATTAAAAACACAGCACTGTGCAAACACGAAAGTGGACGTATACGGTGTGACGCCTGCCCGGTGCCGGAAGGTTAATTGATGGGGTCATCCGTAAGGAGAAGCTCTTGATCGAAGCCCCGGTAAACGGCGGCCGTAACTATAACGGTCCTAAGGTAGCGAAATTCCTTGTCGGGTAAGTTCCGACCTGCACGAATGGCGTAATGATGGCCAGGCTGTCTCCACCCGAGACTCAGTGAAATTGAACTCGCTGTGAAGATGCAGTGTACCCGCGGCAAGACGGAAAGACCCCGTGAACCTTTACTATAGCTTGACACTGAACACTGGTCCTTGATGTGTAGGATAGGTGGGAGGCTTTGAAGCGTGGACGCCAGTCTGCGTGGAGCCGCCCTTGAAATACCACCCTTTAATGGCTGGTGTTCTAACGTGGACCCGTTACCCGGGTTGCGGACAGTGTCTGGTGGGTAGTTTGACTGGGGCGGTCTCCTCCTAAAGCGTAACGGAGGAGCACGAAGGTCAGCTAATCCTGGTCGGACATCAGGAGGTTAGTGCAATGGCATAAGCTGGCTTGACTGCGAGCGTGACGGCGCGAGCAGGTGCGAAAGCAGGTCATAGTGATCCGGTGGTTCTGAATGGAAGGGCCATCGCTCAACGGATAAAAGGTACTCCGGGGATAACAGGCTGATACCGCCCAAGAGTTCATATCGACGGCGGTGTTTGGCACCTCGATGTCGGCTCATCACATCCTGGGGCTGAAGTAGGTCCCAAGGGTATGGCTGTTCGCCATTTAAAGTGGTACGCGAGCTGGGTTTAGAACGTCGTGAGACAGTTCGGTCCCTATCTGCCGTGGGCGCTGGAGAATTGAGGGGGGCTGCTCCTAGTACGAGAGGACCGGAGTGGACGCATCACTGGTGTTCGGGTTGTCATGCCAATGGCACTGCCCGGTAGCTAAATGCGGAAGAGATAAGTGCTGAAAGCATCTAAGCACGAAACTTGCCCCGAGATGAGTTCTCCCTGAGACTTTAGGTCTCCTGAAGGAACGTTGAAGACGACGACGTTGATAGGCCGGGTGTGTAAGCGCAGCGATGCGTTGAGCTAACCGGTACTAATGAACCGTGAGGCTTAACCTTACAACGCCGAAGATGTTTTGGCGTGAGAGAGATGAAATCAGCTTGATACAGATTACGTCAGGGCGTGAGAACGGTCTGACAACAGAATTTGCCTGGCGGCAGTAGCGCGGTGGTCCCACCTGACCCCATGCCGAACTCAGAAGTGAAACGCCGTAGCGCCGATGGTAGTGTGGGGTCTCCCCATGCGAGAGTAGGGAACTGCCAGGCATCAAATTAGCAGTGAACCGGGGCATTAAACCGGTGGTTGTAAAGAAATTCGGTGGAGCGGTAGTTCAGTCGGTTAGAATACCTGCCTGTCACGCAGGGGGTCGCGGGTTCGAGTCCCGTCCGTTCCGCCACCCTTATTAGGGGCGTAGTTCAATTGGTAGAGCACCGGTCTCCAAAACCGGGTGTTGGGGGTTCGAGTCCCTCCGCCCCTGCCAGAAATAATCCTTAGCATCTGCTAAGGATTTTTTTTGCTTCTTTTTCGGCATCCACGCTAGATAATCTCTCGCATGGCATCCTTGCCAGAAATGTTCAATCAATCACTTTGATTTTCAAAAGATCGCGGATCTGATTCTGTTTATCGCTATTCTGCAGCCAAATTGCATAAAGTGGGCGAGAAAGCGTCGTTGTGTCAGCAACCGGATGCAACTTCTCTTTTTGCTCTGCCCATGAGACAGGCAGCCAGGTGCAGCCATTGAGCTGCGGTAATTGCTGATGCGCCACTTCTGCTGAACTGGTCGTCAATGTTGGCACGTCATCACTGGCGATTAACTCTGCCTCATGCTGCTGAAAATCGGGACCCCATTCGAGGCGCAGGTAATTCAACTCTGACTTGCTCTTTTCGGGGGTTGCGCAATAAAGCGCAAGTGTGAAATGACCGAGCAACTGGCTGCTAAATTCATCCATCTTCGGTGTTTCAGTCGTGATCAGCAGATCCAGTTGCCGCTCATGTAGCTGTTTAACCAATGATTGCCGTTGTGCAATTCGTGCTTCGAACTGAAGGTTTCCTTGCAGATTATACAGCCGGGTTAACCAATCGCTAAGCATGCATTCCCACAGGGATGCGCTGGCACCAATTGAAAATTGGTGGTGTCGCGATGTGTGCGCCACTTCCTTTCTTGCTGCTTGCCAGGTGCTCATCAATGTTTCCGCATACGGCAGCAGCTTTTCGCCCGCTGCTGTCAGGCGGATATTGTTGCGATGGCGTGTAAATAGATTAACCCCAAGTTGGTTCTCTAACTGGCGAATACGAAAACTCACCGCGGACTGGGTCAGATAGAGTGCTTCGGCTGCACGACCGAAGTGACGAGTCCTGCTAACTTCGAGGAAAGTTTTTAATAATTCCGTATCCACAGTTTTCTCCACAAAAATATTTGTCGTAATGATTTAAATGTTTTGTTTTACACTCTGTCAAGCGTAACTAATACTCCGCGCCATAAATAGCTCGGCCAAAGAATTAGGAGCGTGCAGGATGGCGGAAAGCTTTACGACGACGAATCGTTTTTTCGACAATAAGAATTATCCGCGCGGGTTCTCTCGCCACGGTGACTTCACCATCAAAGAGGCGCAACTGCTTGAGCGCCATGGTTATGCTTTTAACGAACTGGAACTCGGTAAGCGTGAACCAGTGACTGCGGAAGAAACGCAATTTGTTGCAGTGTGCCGTGGAGAGCGTGAGCCAGACACCGAAGCAGAACGTGTCTGGATCAAGTATATGGCGCGCATTAAGCGTCCGAAGCGCTTTCACACTCTTTCTGGTGGGAAACCACAGATGGAAGGTGCGGAAGACTATACGGATTCCGAAGATTAAGAGAAAAGGGGCTACGGCCCCTTTTTTTACATCTGCATCTTTTGCAAATGAATCAGTAGCCTGTCGATTGCGCGATAACTTAACGCTTCCTGCAGGTGCGCTCGCTGGATCGCTGGCTCTTCTTCAAGATCGGCTATCGTTCGTGCAACTCTCAACAGGCGTTGCCAGGCGCGTACCGACAATCCCAGACGTGTTAAGGCCTCTTCCAGCCAGTTCCCATCTTCTCTGGTAAGTATACAAAGCTGTTTCGTTTCGCTGCTATCCAGACGCGCGTTGAGTTTATTTTGTCGCTGGTATTGTCTTGCCCGGGCCTGAATAACCCGTAAGCGTACTGTTTCGCTGCTTTCACCTTTATGCTGTTGCTGGCTAATCAACCCTGGTGCAAGCAGGGGGATCTCGAGCGAGAGATCGAAGCGATCGAGAAAAGGGCCTGATAACTTTCCCAAATAGCGCAGCGTTTGCTCCGGTGTCGAGCGGTTATGGTTTCCCCGATAATGGCCGGTCGGGCTCGGGTTCATGGCGGCGATTAACTGGAAACGTGCGGGATAGGTAACTTTCGCCCTTGCCCGCGAGAGATGGATTTGTCCCGATTCAATAGGCTCGCGGAGTGCATCCAGCACACGGCGTTCAAATTCCGGTAATTCATCCAGAAACAGAACGCCATTATGCGCCAGTGAAATCTCCCCCGGACCGGGTATGGAGCCGCCGCCGACAAGCGCCGCCAGTGAAGCACTGTGATGCGGTGCTCTGAATGGGCGTCTGCGCCAGTGACGAGAGAGTGCTGCTGAATTTACCACGCTCATAATTGCCGCGCTTTCCAGCGCCTCCTGGTTATTCAATGGCGGCAACAATCCCCCCAATCGACTAGCCAGCATGGTCTTGCCCGTGCCCGGAGGCCCTATTAACAACAGGTTATGTCCACCTGCCGCAGTGATTTCCAGTGCGCGCTTCCCTTGTTCCTGGCCAATAACATCGCTTAAATCCTCACTGTAGGCCTCCTGGCTACCACAAAAGGGGACAGGTGAAGCTAATGCCTGTTTTCCTTCCAGAAACGCACACACTTCCTGTAAATGGTCGGCAACCAGACACTCCTGTGTTTCTGTAAGGCTAGCTTCAGCTTCGTTTTCTCTGGCAATAACAATGCGCCTGTTGGCTTTTACCGCTTCAATGACAGAAGAGATGGCGCCGGGAACCCCACGTAATGCGCCTGTAAGGGCAAGTTCGCCGACAAACTCATAACGACTCAATTCTGATGCCGTTAGCTGCTCAGAAGCGGACAGAAGCGCGATAGCGATGGGTAAATCATACCGTCCACCTTCTTTGGGTAGATCCGCGGGTGCCAGGTTGATCGTGATCCGTTTCGCCGGGAATTCATATCCGCTGTTGATAATGGCGCTACGAACACGATCACGTGCTTCTTTAACCGTGGTTTCCGGTAGCCCGACAATAGTCAGCCCCGGCAGCCCGTTACTGATATGCACTTCAACGGTGACCAGGGGGGCCGTCACGCCTAACGCCGCTCGTGTAAAAATTACAGACAATGCCATAGGCTCTCCTTTTCGCAGACATTATCTGTTTTGGTTATCGTTTTTCATTATCGGAAAGCTGCTTTTGCGTGCACGTTTCCTGAATTTCACTGCAATTAGTCACTTTTTTCATCGTGTTGGGATGTTGATCGCAACGTTTAATCACGACTGCCAGGCGTGAGAATTTTTCATTGAGACTTTTCTCTATATAAAACAAACATTTTTCGTCAATTTGTCGGTGCGGCCGCAAACTGCGTCATAAATTTTTCTTGTTTCTTGTCTTAAATCTGTGTTACCTCTTTAGGCATTCCTTCGAACATGAAGCAAGAACGAACACAAATGAAAGCCCTTCTACGAGTGATTAGCCTGGTCGTGATTAGCGTGGTGGTGATTATTATCCCACCGTGCGGGGCTGCACTTGGACGAGGAAAGGCTTAAAAAACAAGCCTTAACGAACTAAGACCCCCGCACCGAAAGGTCCGGGGGTTTTTTTATGACCTAAAAACATAAACGAGGAGCAGAGAATGAGTAGTAGCACAAAATTCTGTTTCTCCCGATATCCGGCGGGGAACTGACTATGAATGGGGCACAGTGGGTAGTACATGCGTTGCGAGCGCAGAAAGTCGATATCGTCTTCGGCTATCCGGGCGGCGCAATTATGCCGGTTTACGATGCATTGTATGACGGCGGCGTGGAACACCTACTTTGCCGGCATGAGCAGGGCGCGGCGATGGCCGCTATCGGCTATGCTCGTGCCACCGGTAAAACCGGCGTTTGCATCGCCACTTCCGGCCCAGGTGCGACGAATCTGATCACCGGTCTTGCTGACGCGTTATTAGATTCCGTTCCGGTTGTTGCCATTACCGGCCAGGTTGCAGCTCCGCTTATTGGCACCGATGCGTTTCAGGAAGTGGACGTACTGGGTTTATCCCTCGCCTGCACGAAGCACAGCTTTCTGGTTGAATCGCTGGAAGAATTACCACGCGTCATGGCTGAGGCTTTCTACGTGGCCAATTCCGGCCGCCCTGGCCCGGTTCTGGTTGATATTCCGAAAGACATTCAACTGGCTGTTGGCGATCTTGATCCCTCGTTCGCGACCGTCGACGATGAGCATTATTTCCCGCAGGCTGAAGTTGAACAGGCCGTGCAGATGCTCTTGCAGGCAACAAAACCAATGCTCTATGTTGGCGGCGGCGTGGGCATGGCGCAGGCGGTTCCGGCGCTGCGTGAGTTTCTGAGCGTGACGCAAATGCCGGTCACTTGCACGCTGAAAGGGCTGGGCGCGGTGGAGGCTGAGTATGCTTACTATCTTGGCATGCTGGGGATGCACGGTACGAAAGCCGCAAATTTTGCCGTGCAGCAGTGCGACCTACTGATTGCCGTTGGTGCTCGCTTTGACGATCGCGTGACCGGCAAGCTGAATACCTTCGCACCGAATGCCAAAGTGATCCATATGGATATCGACCCGGCGGAAATGAGCAAACTACGCCAGGCGCACGTTGCGTTGCAGGGCGATTTAAATGCGTTGCTGCCTGCGCTGCAACAGCCGCTGGCAATTGATGCGTGGCGTCACTACAGCGCGGATCTGCGTCGCGAACATGCCTGGCGCTACGATCATCCAGGCGACGCTATTTACGCGCCGCTATTGTTAAAACAGCTCTCCGATCGCAAACCGGAAAACAGCGTGGTCACTACCGACGTTGGCCAGCATCAGATGTGGGCGGCGCAACATCTGTGTTTCAGCCGCCCGGAAGATTTCATCACGTCCAGCGGATTAGGTACGATGGGCTTCGGTTTGCCGGCCGCCGTTGGCGCGCAGGTTGCCCGCCCGGACGATACGGTAATCTGTATCTCCGGTGACGGCTCCTTCATGATGAATGTTCAGGAGCTCGGCACCGTTAAACGTAAGCAATTACCGCTGAAGATTGTCTTACTGGACAACCAGCGTTTAGGGATGGTTCGCCAGTGGCAGCAGTTATTCTTCAACGAGCGTTATAGCGAAACTACCCTGACTGATAACCCCGATTTCCTCACGCTGGCCAGCGCTTTCGGCATTCCCGGCCAGCACATCACCCGAAAAGACCAGGTTGAAGCGGCACTCGACACGATGCTCACGAGCCCAGGGCCATACCTGCTTCATGTCTCAATTGATGAACTTGAGAATGTCTGGCCGTTGGTGCCGCCCGGCGCCAGTAACTCACAAATGCTGGAGAAATTATCATGATGCAACATCAGGTCGCCGTTGAGGCCCGCTTCAATCCGGAAACATTAGAACGCGTGCTGCGCGTGGTGCGCCACCGTGGCTTTCAGGTGTGTGCCATGAATATGGAAACCGCCAGTGATGCACGGAACATAAATATCGAATTGACCGTTGCCAGCCCGCGGCCTGTCGAATTACTGTTTAGCCAGTTAAGCAAACTTGTTGACGTTGCCCGGGTTGATATCCGCCAGCGTGCCACATCATCACAATCACAACAAATCCGCGCGTAAGCGCAAAAGGAAGAATAATGACGACGAAAAAAGCAGACTACATTTGGTCTAATGGCGAGATGGTTCGTTGGGAAGATGCAAAAGTCCACGTGATGTCCCACGCGCTGCATTACGGTACTTCCGTATTTGAAGGCATCCGTTGCTATGACTCGCACAAAGGCCCGGTAGTCTTCCGCCATCGTGAACATATGCAGCGTCTGCGCGATTCCGCCAAAATCTATCGTTTCCCGGTATCCCAGAGCGTTGATGAGCTGATGGAAGCCTGCCGCGCAGTGATCCGCAAAAACAATCTGACCAGCGCCTATATTCGTCCGCTGGTGTTTGTGGGCGATGTTGGCATGGGCGTTAACCCGCCGGCGGGCTACACCACTGATGTGATTATCGCTGCCTTCCCGTGGGGGGCTTACCTCGGTGCGGAAGCACTGGATCAGGGGATCGACGCGATGGTGTCTTCCTGGAACCGTGTTGCGCCGAACACCATCCCGACAGCCGCAAAAGCGGGCGGTAACTACCTCTCTTCTCTGCTGGTTGGCAGCGAAGCGCGCCGCCACGGCTATCAGGAAGGGATTGCGCTGGATGTTAACGGCTACATCTCTGAAGGCGCAGGCGAAAACCTGTTTGAAGTAAAAGACGGCATCCTGTTCACGCCGCCGTTTACCTCTTCTGCCCTGCCGGGTATCACCCGCGATGCGATCATCAAGCTGGCGAAAGAGCTGAACATCGAAGTTCGCGAGCAAGTGCTGTCCCGCGAATCGCTGTATCTGGCGGATGAAGTGTTTATGTCCGGTACCGCAGCGGAAATCACGCCGGTACGCAGTGTCGACGGTATTCAGGTTGGGGAAGGTCGTTGCGGCCCGGTCACTAAACGTATTCAGCAAGCATTCTTTGGCCTCTTCACCGGTGAGACGGAAGATAAGTGGGGCTGGTTGGATCAAGTTAATCCATAAATACCCGTCATACTTCAGGTTGTAGGTGTGTTGGCCGCACTCGTTCACCCCAGCACTTACTTATGTAAGCTCCCGGGGATTCGCTCGCTTGCCGCCTTCCTACAACCCGAATTATTTAGGGTATAGCAAATAAATATGGGATGGCACGCACCACCCCATCGACAAGATAGACGGGAGTAAAAGAGCATGCCTAAGTACCGTTCCGCCACCACCACCCACGGGCGCAATATGGCGGGTGCCCGCGCGCTGTGGCGCGCAACCGGGATGACCGACGCCGATTTTGGCAAGCCGATTATCGCCGTCGTGAACTCGTTTACCCAGTTCGTGCCGGGCCACGTTCACCTGCGCGATCTCGGTAAGCTGGTTGCGGAGCAAATCGAAGCCGCAGGCGGCGTGGCGAAAGAGTTCAACACCATCGCCGTTGATGATGGCATCGCCATGGGCCACGGCGGCATGCTTTACTCACTACCTTCCCGCGAGCTGATTGCCGATTCCGTTGAATATATGGTTAATGCCCACTGCGCTGACGCGATGGTGTGTATTTCCAACTGCGACAAAATCACCCCAGGGATGTTGATGGCCTCTCTGCGGTTGAATATTCCGGTGATTTTCGTCTCCGGCGGCCCGATGGAAGCCGGGAAAACAAAACTCTCCAACCAGATAATTAAACTCGATCTGGTGGATGCGATGATTCAGGGCGCAGATCCGAAAGTCTCTGACGATCAGAGCGAGCAGGTAGAACGTTCCGCCTGCCCAACTTGCGGCTCCTGCTCCGGCATGTTTACCGCCAACTCAATGAACTGTCTGACCGAAGCGTTGGGGCTGTCACAGCCGGGTAACGGCTCGCTGCTGGCAACCCACGCTGACCGCAAAGAACTGTTCATCAACGCGGGCAAACGCATTGTTGAGCTGACCAAACGCTATTACGAGCAGGATGACACCAGCGCACTGCCGCGTTCCATCGCCAGTAAAGCGGCGTTTGAAAATGCCATGACGCTGGATATCGCCATGGGCGGCTCTACTAATACCGTTCTGCATCTGCTGGCCGCCGCGCAGGAAGCAGAAATTGATTTCACCATGAGTGATATCGATAAGCTGTCCCGCAACGTTCCGCAGCTGTGTAAAGTCGCGCCGAGTACGCAGAAATACCATATGGAAGATGTGCACCGCGCCGGTGGCGTGCTGGGCATCCTGGGTGAGCTGGATCGCGCTAACTTGTTAAACCGTGACGTGAAAAACGTGCTCGGTCTGACACTGCCGCAAACCCTTGAGCAGTACGACGTGATGCTGACCAAAGACGACGCGGTGAAAACCATGTTCCGCGCGGGGCCAGCCGGTATTCGCACCACGCAGGCGTTCTCGCAGAATTGCCGCTGGGACACGCTGGATGACGATCGCGCTGAAGGCTGCATCCGTTCGCTGGAGCATGCTTACAGCAAAGATGGTGGTCTGGCGGTACTGTACGGTAACTTTGCGGAAAACGGCTGTATCGTTAAAACCGCAGGCGTTGATGACAGCAACCTGACCTTTACCGGTCCGGCAAAAGTGTATGAAAGCCAGGACGCGGCGGTGGAAGCCATTCTCGGCGGTAAAGTTGTCGCTGGTGATGTGGTGGTGATTCGCTATGAAGGGCCGAAAGGCGGGCCGGGGATGCAGGAAATGCTCTACCCAACCAGCTTCCTGAAATCGATGGGCCTCGGCAAAGCGTGTGCGCTGATCACCGATGGGCGTTTCTCCGGCGGAACATCAGGTTTGTCTATCGGTCACGTTTCCCCGGAAGCGGCAAGCGGCGGCAATATCGGTCTGATTGAAGACGGCGATATCATCGCTATCGATATTCCGGGCCGTAGCATTCAACTGCAACTGAGCGACCGTGAACTGGCAGCGCGCCGTGAAGCACAGGAAGCCCGTGGTGATAAAGCCTGGACACCGGTTGACCGTGAGCGTCAGGTCTCCTTCGCGCTGCGCGCTTATGCCAGTCTCGCGACCAGTGCGGATAAAGGCGCGGTACGCGATAAATCCAAACTTGGGGGTTAATGATGGCCGAATCCCAACCCCTCTCAGCCGCTCCCGAAGGGGCGGAATATCTGAGAGCGGTGCTGCGTGCGCCGGTTTACGAAGCGGCGCAGGTAACGCCGCTGCAAAAAATGGAAAAGCTCTCTTCGCGTCTCGACAACGTGATCCTGGTGAAGCGCGAAGACCGCCAGCCGGTGCACAGCTTTAAGCTGCGTGGCGCGTACGCAATGATTGCCGGGCTGACGCCTGAGCAGAAAGCGCATGGCGTGATTACCGCTTCTGCGGGCAACCACGCGCAGGGCGTGGCGATGTCATCCACGCGGCTGGGTATCAAATCGCTGATTGTGATGCCGGTTGCCACTGCGGATATCAAAGTGGATGCGGTGCGCAGCTTTGGTGGCGAAGTGCTGTTGCACGGTGCCAATTTCGACGAAGCGAAAGCGAAAGCCATTGAGCTGGCTGAGCAACAAGGTTTCACCTTTGTACCGCCGTTTGATCACCCGATGGTGATTGCCGGACAGGGCACGCTGGCACTGGAGTTGCTGCAACAGGACGCGCATATCGATCGGGTTTTTGTGCCGGTCGGCGGTGGTGGTTTAGCGGCGGGCGTGGCGGTGTTGATTAAACAGTTGATGCCGCAAATCAAAGTGATCGCCGTTGAAGCGGAAGACTCTGCCTGCCTGAAAGCGGCGCTGGATGCGGGCCATCCGGTCGAGTTACCGCGCGTGGGCTTGTTTGCCGAAGGCGTGGCGGTAAAACGCATTGGTAACGAAACTTTCCGTCTGTGCCAGGCGTATCTCGATGACATCATCACTGTCGATAGCGATGCGATTTGTGCGGCGATGAAAGATCTGTTCGAAGATGTCCGTGCGGTGGCGGAACCGTCCGGCGCGCTGGCGCTGGCGGGGATGAAAAAATACATCGCTAAACACAACATCCGCGGCGAGCGGCTGGCGCATGTGCTTTCCGGCGCGAATGTGAATTTCCACGGCTTACGTTATGTTTCTGAGCGTTGCGAGCTGGGCGAGCAGCGGGAAGCGCTGCTGGCGGTGACTATTCCGGAAGAGAAAGGTAGCTTCCTGAAGTTCTGCCAGTTGTTGGGCGGGCGTTCCGTAACCGAATTTAACTATCGCTTTGCCGATGCCAAAGACGCCTGCATTTTTGTCGGCGTGCGTTTAAGCCGCGGGCTGGAGGAGCGCAAAGAGATCCTCGCGCTGCTGAACGAAGGCGGTTATAGCGTGGTGGATCTTTCCGACGATGAGATGGCGAAACTGCACGTGCGTTACATGGTGGGCGGGCGACCGTCGAAACCGCTGCGCGAACGCCTGTACAGTTTTGAGTTCCCGGAATCGCCCGGCGCGCTGCTGAAGTTCCTGCATACGCTTGGTACGCACTGGAATATTTCATTGTTCCATTACCGCAGCCACGGCACCGATTATGGGCGCGTTCTGGCAGCATTCGAATTAGGCGAGCATGAGCCAGATTTCGAAACCCGGCTCAACGAGCTGGGCTACGAGTGCCACGACGAAACAAATAACCCGGCATTCCGCTTTTTCCTTGCCGGTTAGTTGTTTGGCAGGATTTTCCAGAACGCATCAATAAGCGGCTCATAGAGCCGCTTTTTTTGTACACACACGCCAAGCTCAAACGGCGTTTTCTCATCGCTGCGCTCAAGGATCATCACGCGGTTGCGCACCGGCTCCGGGCTGTTTTCCAGCACCACTTCCGGGATTAGCGCCACGCCGCAGCCGAGTGCGACCATTGACACCATCGCTTCGTGACCGCCGACGGTAGCGTAAATCGACGGGTTGCTGATTTTGTGGCGGCGGAACCACAGCTCGATACGGCGGCGCACCGGGCCTTGATCCGCCATGATAAACGGTACGGTTGACCAGTCCGGTTCGGGCTGCGAAACCTGGCTCCGTACCGGGCAGGGAAGCGCAGGTGCTATCAGCACCACGGCCAGGTTTTCCAGCATCGAAAAGGCAACCGCGCCGGGCAGCGTTTCCGGTTTCCCGGCAATCGCCAGATCCGCTTCGCCAGTGACCACTTTTTCCATCGCATCAGCGGCATCGCCGGTGGTGAGCTTGATCTCTACCGACGGGTGTTCCGCGCGAAAGCGATCAAGAATCGGCGGCAAATGGCTGTAAGCCGCGGTGACGGAACAGAAAAGATGCAGCTCGCCGGAGAGCGACGGCCCTTGCTGGTCGATGGTGTGGCGCAATTGCTGATACTGCAATAACGTTTGTTGCGCGAAAACGCGCAACTCTTCACCCGCTTCAGTCAGCGTGACGGTACGGTTATCGCGCACAAACAGTGGCTGCCCGAGATCTTCTTCCAGCCGCTGGATTTGTCGCGAAAGCGTGGAAGGGCTGACATGCATGGCGCGCGCGCTGCGGCCAAAATGGCGGCTTTCGGCCAGATGCAGGAACGTTTTCAGATCGCGTAAATCCATGAGACAGACTCCACAAATTTACATTGCAAAAATTGCAATGTGACATTGTTAATATATCAATTTAAGCAACGCATTTCCTGTCATATAGTGGGTTCAATCTCGCTTATCAGCGAACTGAACAATAAATATTGCCCTGAATAATTTGCGCAACAGAAAATCTAAAGCGTTAGCGCAAAAGAAGAACGGCACAACACAACATCACACGACGAGGTCTCAAATGGCTAACTACTTTAATACACTGAACCTGCGCCAGCAGCTGGCGCAGCTGGGCAAATGCCGCTTTATGGCGCGTGACGAATTTGCCGATGGCGCAAGCTACCTTCAGGGTAAAAAAGTGGTCATCGTCGGCTGCGGTGCCCAGGGCCTGAACCAGGGCCTGAACATGCGCGACTCCGGTCTGGATATCTCTTACGCGCTGCGTAAAGAAGCCATTGCGGAAAAACGCGCGTCCTGGCGCAAAGCGACCGAAAACGGTTTTAAAGTCGGCACGTATGAAGAGCTGATCCCGCAGGCGGATCTGGTAGTGAACCTGACGCCGGACAAACAGCACTCTGACGTCGTGCGTTCCGTGCAGCCGCTGATGAAAGACGGCGCGGCACTGGGCTACTCTCACGGTTTCAATATCGTGGAAGTGGGTGAGCAGATCCGTAAAGACATTACCGTCGTGATGGTGGCACCGAAGTGCCCAGGCACTGAAGTGCGTGAAGAGTACAAACGTGGTTTCGGTGTTCCGACGCTGATCGCCGTCCACCCGGAAAACGACCCGAAAGGCGAAGGAATGGCGATTGCTAAAGCCTGGGCTGCGGCAACCGGTGGTCACCGTGCGGGTGTTCTGGAGTCCTCTTTCGTTGCGGAAGTGAAATCCGACCTGATGGGCGAGCAGACTATCCTCTGCGGCATGTTGCAGGCGGGTTCTCTGCTGTGCTTTGACAAGCTGGTGGCGGAAGGTTCCGACCCGGCTTACGCAGAAAAACTGATTCAGTTCGGCTGGGAAACCATCACCGAAGCGCTGAAACAGGGCGGTATTACGCTGATGATGGATCGCTTGTCCAATCCGGCGAAACTGCGTGCTTACGCGCTGTCTGAACAGCTGAAAGGCATCATGGCGCCGCTGTTCCAGAAACATATGGACGACATCATCTCCGGCGAGTTCTCTTCCGGCATGATGGCTGACTGGGCCAACGATGATAAGAAACTGCTGACCTGGCGTGAAGAAACCGGTAAAACCGCGTTCGAAACCGCACCGCAGTTTGAAGGCAAAATCAGCGAGCAGGAGTACTTTGATAAAGGCGTGCTGATGATTGCGATGGTGAAAGCGGGCGTTGAACTGGCGTTTGAAACCATGGTGGCGTCCGGCATTATCGAAGAGTCCGCTTACTATGAATCGCTGCACGAACTGCCGCTGATTGCCAACACCATCGCGCGTAAACGTCTGTATGAGATGAACGTGGTTATTTCCGATACCGCAGAGTACGGCAACTACTTGTTCTCTTACGCTTGCGTACCGCTGCTGAAAGAGTTTATGACCACGCTGCAAACGGGCGATTTGGGTAAAGCGATTGCCGAAGGCGCGGTAGATAACGCGCAGCTGCGCGATGTGAATGATGCGATTCGCAGCCACGCCATTGAGAAAGTGGGTCAGAAACTGCGCGGTTATATGACGGATATGAAACGTATCGCCGTCGCGAGCTAAATCCTGTCGTTTTTCGGCAACGATAAGACGACATTCATCGAAAAATTCAAGCCCGGAGGCGTTAGCGCTTCCGGGCTTTTTTATGCGCGACACTGGACGCGATCTTTTTTGCCCATTTGTCTTGTTGAATTCGTCTTTATGTAATATCGTAAGTTACATGAAAATAAATAACTCATTCTCCGCGACGCTGCACATCCTGCTCCATATGGAACAGGCCGATAAACCGATGACATCGGAACAGATGGCTGAATACATCGACGGTAACCCGGCGTTTATTCGCAAACTGCTCGCCGGGTTACGGGAAAAACAGATTGTCTGCGCGACCAAAGGGCACCACGGCGGCTGGCGGCTTTGTCGCTCCGCCAACCATGTCACTCTTTACGACATCTATATTGCACTGGGATCGCCTGCGTTGTTCGCATTGGGTAATCGTAATGAGAACCCTGAGTGCCTGGTTGAACAAGGGGTGAACCGGGTGATGTCGTCAACGCTTGCCGACGCACAATCGCTGATCCTTGAACGATTTAAAAACCTGACGCTACAGGATGTCGGTGCGGAATTTATCAGTTACTTCAACGAAAAGGGGCACCACTGATGATTGCAGATTTAACCACCTGCCTGATGATTGCGCTGGCTGCCAGCAGCATTTCAATTACGGTGACGCAAACGGAGCTGTTTGCGGCTTTTCGTGAATGGACGGTGAAAAAGAACGCAATGATAGGGCACTTATTTCAGTGTTTCTATTGTCTGAGCCACTGGGCGGTGTTTGGCGGCATGCTGGTGTACCGTCCTGCGCTGTTGCACAGCGGCTTTGCATTGATTGACTGGGTGATGACGGCGTTTATTACCATTACGCTGGCGACCCTGATTAATGGCCTGATGTTTAAAGTGTTCCAGGCGGCAATCAGCATGCATGTGATGAAGCATGACGCGCAGCAGAAACTGCAACCGCACAAATAAAAAAACAGCCTCTCTGTGATGAGAGGCTCAATCATTAGTTGCGGTACAGCACTTTGATGATGTGGTAACCGAACTGGGTGTGCAGCGGGCCGGTTGGCTCCAGCACCGGGCAGGAGAACACCACTTTATCGAACGCGGGAACCATCTGGCCCTGACGGAATTCGCCCAAATGTCCGCCTTTTTTGCCTGACGGGCAGATAGAGTGTTTCTTCGCCAGCTTTTCGAAATCGCCGCCGTTTTTGATCTGTTCCAGAAGATCCAGTGCCAGTTTCTCTTCTTTAACAAGGATATGCAGTGCTGCTGCGGTTTTTGCCATGATCGTGCCTTGAGTGAGGTTGTTGAGGCTGGCTATACTACCACGCGTTTATACACTTCGATCTTCATTCTGCCCCGGCTTTGAGTTGCTCCTGCGGCTCAACTTATGCGAGGGCCGTGGTACCGCAGTAAGCTGCGTTAAAATCTGAATCCCGGCAGATTCGTTATCCCACCACTTACATTAGTAAGCGGCTGAAGATTCACGGCCTGAATGATTTTGTGTATATATTTCCCCTCCAGACTTTTCATTGAGTGATTTTTTATGCGTTTAAACCCCGGACAACAACAAGCCGTCGAATTTGTCACCGGACCATGCCTGGTGCTGGCGGGAGCGGGATCCGGTAAAACACGCGTGATCACCAATAAAATCGCCCATTTGATCCGTGGCTGTGGCTATCAGGCGAAACATATCGCGGCGGTAACCTTCACCAACAAAGCGGCGCGCGAGATGAAAGAACGTGTTGCGCAGACGCTGGGGCGCAAAGAGGCGCGTGGATTGATGATCTCTACGTTCCACACGCTGGGGCTGAATATCATCAAACGTGAGTTCGCCGCGTTGGGGATGAAATCTAACTTTTCTCTGTTTGACGACACCGATCAGGTCGCGTTGCTGAAAGATCTGACCGAAGGGCTGATCGACGATGACAAAGTGGTGTTGCAACAACTGATCTCCACGATCTCAAACTGGAAAAATGATCTGCTGACGCCGCCGCAGGCCGCTGCGCGAGCAAACGGCGAGCGCGACCGTATTTTTGCTCATTGCTACGGTCTGTACGACGCCCATATGAAGGCGTGTAACGTACTCGATTTTGACGACCTGATCCTGCTGCCGACGCTGTTATTGCAGCGCAACGAAGAGGTGCGCGAACGCTGGCAGAACAAGATCCGTTATCTGCTGGTGGATGAATATCAGGACACCAACACCAGTCAGTATGAGCTGGTAAAGCTGTTAGTGGGCCAGCGCGCGCGCTTCACCGTCGTGGGTGACGATGACCAGTCGATTTATTCGTGGCGCGGGGCGCGGCCGCAAAACCTGGTGCTGTTGAGCCAGGATTTCCCGGCATTGCAGGTGATTAAGCTGGAGCAAAACTACCGCTCTTCCGGGCGCATCCTGAAAGCGGCGAATATCCTCATCGCCAACAACCCACACGTGTTCGAAAAGCGACTTTTTTCCGAGCTGGGTTACGGTGCGGAGCTGAAAGTGCTCAGCGCCAACCACGAAGAACATGAAGCCGAGCGCGTGACCGGTGAGCTGATTGCTCACCATTTCGTGAATAAAACCGAATATAAGGATTATGCGATCCTCTATCGCGGCAACCACCAGTCGCGCGTATTCGAAAAATTCCTGATGCAGAACCGCATCCCGTACAAGATTTCAGGCGGCACCTCGTTCTTTTCTCGCCCGGAAATCAAAGATCTGCTGGCCTATTTGCGGGTGCTGACCAATACGGATGATGACAGTGCATTTCTGCGCATCGTGAATACGCCAAAGCGTGAAATTGGCTCAGCAACGCTGCAGAAGTTGGGCGAATGGGCGATGTTGCGCAATAAGAGCCTGTTTGCCGCTAGCTTTGACGTTGGCCTGAATCAGACGCTGACCGGGCGCGGTTACGACGCGCTGACGCGGTTTACTCACTGGCTGGGTGAGGTTCAGCGCTTGTCGGAACGCGAACCCATCGCGGCGGTGCGCGATTTAATACATGGCATCGATTACGAATCCTGGTTGTTCGAAACATCCGCCAGCCCGAAAGCGGCGGAGATGCGCATGAAAAACGTCAACACGCTGTTCGGCTGGATGACGGAGATGCTGGAAGGCAGCGAACTGGACGAGCCGATGACGCTGGCGGAAGTCGTCACGCGCTTTACCCTGCGCGACATGATGGAGCGTGGCGAGAGTGACGACGAATCCGATCAGGTGCAGTTGATGACGCTGCACGCTTCTAAGGGCCTTGAATTCCCGTATGTTTTTCTCGTTGGTATGGAAGAGGGGTTATTGCCGCACCAGAGCAGTATCGATGAAGATAACGTCGATGAAGAGCGGCGGCTGGCTTATGTGGGCATCACCCGTGCGCAGAAAGAGCTGATTTTCACCCTCTGCAAAGAACGCCGCCAGTACGGTGAGTTAGTCCGCCCCGAGCCGAGCCGCTTCCTGCTGGAATTACCGCAGGACGATCTGATTTGGGAACAGGAACGCAAAGTGGTCAGCGCCGAAGAGCGCATGCATAAAGGTCAGGCCAACGTGGCGAATATTCGCGCGATGCTGGCGAAAGCGAAGGACAAATAAAAATCCACCGTCAGCGAAGGCGGCATGGATTACGGCTCCTGAAGTACGGGCTGGAAACGTAAAAAGAGGTGTCTGCCCGCTCTGTAAGGTTGGATCCGGCAGCGCTGCTGAACGTTAGTTTTCAGCAAGCAATAAAAAAGCCCGCAGCAAGCGGGCTATATTCCGTATGAGAATTACTGGATTTCCAGCGACCAGTGCACATAACTCTGCCACTGGCTTTCCTGATCAATCAATTCTGCGCCGAGTGGGTGACTCGCCAGCCACCCTTGCGGTAGCGTCAGCACCAGCTTCTCTCCCTGCGCGGTGACCGCGATTTCTGGCAGCAGATCGTCACGACGACGGCTGGCGAAAATAATGGCAAGACGAAGCAGGCGACAAAGATGCTCGGCTACGCGCGGTGGTACGGCGTTTTGCTGATGCAACGATGAGAGATCGACCGCGTTCGTCTGATTAAGCAGCAGTGTCGCGAGCAGTTTCTTTTGCGCGGGGGTAAACCCAGGCAAATCGAGATTACGCACCAGCCATGCCGCGTGCAGCGGTGCTTGCTTAAACTCAATGCTCAAACCAATTTCATGCAGTTCGCAGGCAACTTTCAGGATTTCGATGCTGTACGCATCTAATTCCCACACTTTAGCAACGCTCTGCGCAAAACGCCCGGCCAGCGTTGTCACGCGGCGGGATTGATCGGTATCGATAATAAAACGGCGTTGAATATTACGCAGCGTGCGGCTACGAATGTCTTCATCAACCGCCAGGTGCAACATGCCGTAGACCAGACCTTCGCGTAATGCGCCACCGGCCAGCGTCATGCTTTCAATATTCATTTCGGTGAAGATAGCGATAAGGATTGCCAGACCGCTCGGGAACACCAACGCGCGTTCGAGCGTCAGGCCTTCGATTTCCAGCTCTTCAAGCCGTCCGCACTGTATGGCGCGCTGTTTAAGCTGCTGCAATTTAGCAAGGGTGATGCGCTCATCCATGCCCTGCGCCATCATAATTTCTTGCAGCGCCTGAACCGTACCCGATGCCCCGACACAAACTTTCCAGCCGTGGCGGCGAAGCTCATCGGCAACCGGGCGCAGCACCTCACGCGCAGCCTGTTCGGCGGCGGCGAAGTTTTCCTGCCCGAGATTTCGGTCGGTAAAAAAGCGCTCAAGCCAGGTGACACAGCCCATCGACAGGCTGAAAAGGGAGGTCGTTTGTGCACCGGTGCCGGTAACCAGCTCCGTGCTGGCGCCGCCAATATCAACCACCAGACGCTGATCCGCGCCACCTGTCGTGTGCGCAACGCCCTGATAAATCAGTCGCGCTTCTTCCTCACCGCTAATGACTTGCACCGGGCAGCCGAGGATTTCTTGCGCTTTGTCGATAAATTCCTGCGCGTTAACCGCCAGGCGCAACGTGGCCGTTGCTACGACGCGGATTTGCTCCTGGGGAATATCCTGTAGACGTTCGGAAAACAGCCGCAGGCACTGCCAGCCTCGCTCCATCGCTTCCTGAGAAAGGCGATTATCGGGGCTTAATCCTGCAGCCAGGCGAACTTTACGTTTGATGCGAGAAAGCGTCTGAATGCTTCCCGCCACCTCGCGCACAACCAGCATATGAAAACTGTTAGATCCAAGATCAATAGCGGCATAGAGCGAGGCGGAACCGAGCATATTTTTAACCTGAACGACGACGATTACGTGGAGCGCCACCGCTGCGGCGTGGGCCGTTGCCAGAGCGTGAGCGCGTCAGGCGTTTTGGCGGCGGCAGCTCGGTGAGCAGGGCATCCGGATCGTATTTGCTGACCGGAATCGAGTGCCCGATATAGGTCTCAATCGCCGGCAGGTTCAATGCGTACTCTTCACAAGCGAGGCTGATTGAATGACCGCTGGCGCCAGCGCGACCGGTACGACCGATACGGTGAACGTAATCTTCGCAATCATCCGGCAGATCGTAGTTAAAGACGTGCGTGACCGCAGGAATATGCAGACCACGAGCTGCAACGTCAGTCGCCACCAGAATGTCGAGATCGCCACGCGTGAACTCATCAAGAATACGCAGGCGTTTTTTCTGCGCAACATCGCCGGTCAGCAAACCAACACGATGACCATCTGCAGCCAGGCTGCCCCAGATATCTTCACAGCGGTGTTTGGTGTTAGCGAAGATAATGGCGCGATCCGGCCACTCTTCTTCAATCAGTGTTTGCAGCAGACGCATTTTCTCGTCGTTGGACGGATAGAAAAGCTCTTCTTTTATACGATGGCCCGTTTTTTGTTCCGGCTCCACTTCGACGTATTCAGCGTTATTCATCTGCTCAAATGCCAGCTCGCGCACCCGGTAGGACAGCGTGGCGGAGAAGAGCATGTTCAAACGTGAAGTCACGGGTGGCATGCGGCGGAACAACCAGCGGATATCTTTGATAAAGCCCAGATCGTACATACGATCTGCTTCGTCCAGCACCACGACCTGGATCGCGCCCAGGTTAATATGGTTCTGTTTGGTGTAATCGATCATTCGGCCCGTGGTGCCGATTAAAATATCGACGCCGCTTTCCAGCACTTTCAGCTGTTTGTCGTAGCCGTCACCGCCGTAAGCCAGACCCAGCTTCAGGCCAGTCGCCTGCGCCAGCGGTTCTGCATCGGCGTGAATTTGCACCGCGAGTTCACGTGTCGGCGCCATAATAATTGCGCGCGGCTGGTTCACTTTACGGTCTTCGATTGCCGGGTGAGAGAGAAGATAATGAAACGTTGACGTTAAAAACGCCATCGTTTTGCCGGTACCGGTTTGCGCCTGACCTGCAACATCACGGCCCGCCAGCGTCAGCGGAAGAGCCAGAGCCTGAATAGGCGTGCAATTATGAAACCCTTTTTTTTCAAGGGCTTCGATCACCTTTGGGTGCAGGGCGAAGTCGGTAAACTTCTGTTCTGTTAAATGTGTTTTGCTCATAGTGTGGTAGAATATCAGCTTACTATTGCTTTACGAAAGCGTATCCGGTGAAATAAAGTCAACCTTTAGTTGGTTATTGTGGCATCAACACGTTGCTGTTTTATGCTACACCAACATGCCAGGCTTATTCCTGTGGAGTTATATATGAGCGATAAAATTATTCACCTGACTGACGATAGTTTTGACACGGATGTACTCAAAGCGGACGGGCTTGTGCTCGTTGATTTCTGGGCAGAGTGGTGTGGACCGTGTAAAATGATCGCCCCGATTCTGGATGAAGTCGCTGATGAGTACGAAGGCAAGCTGACCATTGCGAAACTGAACATCGACCAGAATCCAGGCACCGCGCCGAAATACGGCATCCGTGGTATCCCAACCCTGCTGCTGTTTAAAAACGGCGAAGTGGCAGCAACCAAAGTTGGTGCCTTGTCTAAAGGCCAACTGAAAGAGTTCCTGGACGCCAACCTGGCGTAACCCCAGACTCTGCCGGCGTGCCAGCAGTCCTAATTTTTTTGGATCGCTGGACGCCCGGCTTCAGCCGTGCTAATTTAGTTTTGACTTCGTTTTGAACATACCTTTAGTTGTTTGAATCTTGCATTACCCCGATACTTCCCGCAGAGCAACACCATCGCGAGAGAAGTCGACAGATTCCGGGCTTATCACTTATTCCGTCTTATCGTTTCAGTTCTGCGTACTTTCCTGTGACCAGGCACCGATCAGACATAAGTTGATGGCCGTTAACAGGCATGGATGACCCTGCCATACCATTCACAACATTAAGTTCGAGATCTACCCCGAGTTTAAGAACCCACACCATTATGAATCTTACCGAATTAAAGAATACGCCGGTTTCTGAGCTGATCACTCTCGGCGAAAATATGGGGCTGGAAAACCTGGCCCGTATGCGCAAACAGGACATCATTTTCGCCATCCTGAAGCAGCACGCGAAGAGTGGCGAAGATATCTTTGGCGATGGCGTGCTGGAGATTCTGCAGGATGGATTTGGTTTCCTCCGTTCCGCAGACAGCTCCTACCTCGCCGGCCCCGACGACATCTACGTATCCCCCAGCCAAATCCGCCGTTTCAACCTCCGCACTGGTGACACCATTTCAGGTAAGATTCGCCCGCCGAAAGAAGGCGAACGTTACTTTGCATTGCTGAAAGTTAACGAGGTGAACTTCGATAAGCCGGAAAATGCGCGCAATAAGATTCTGTTCGAAAACTTAACGCCGCTGCACGCGAATTCTCGTCTGCGTATGGAGCGTGGTAATGGCTCGACGGAAGACTTAACCGCACGCGTACTGGATCTGGCGTCGCCGATCGGTCGTGGTCAGCGTGGTCTGATTGTCGCACCGCCAAAAGCCGGTAAAACCATGCTGCTGCAGAACATCGCGCAGAGCATTGCTTACAACCATCCTGACTGCGTACTGATGGTGCTGCTGATTGACGAGCGTCCGGAAGAAGTGACCGAGATGCAACGTCTGGTTAAAGGCGAAGTGGTTGCTTCTACCTTTGACGAACCGGCTTCCCGTCACGTGCAGGTTGCAGAAATGGTTATCGAGAAGGCTAAACGCCTGGTCGAACACAAGAAAGACGTTATCATTCTGCTGGACTCCATCACTCGCCTGGCACGCGCTTACAATACCGTTGTTCCGGCCTCTGGCAAGGTACTGACCGGTGGTGTCGACGCGAACGCCCTGCACCGCCCGAAACGCTTCTTCGGTGCCGCGCGTAACGTGGAAGAGGGCGGCAGCCTGACCATTATCGCGACCGCGCTGATTGATACCGGTTCAAAAATGGATGAAGTGATTTACGAAGAGTTTAAAGGCACCGGTAACATGGAACTGCACCTCTCGCGTAAAATCGCTGAAAAACGCGTCTTCCCGGCGATTGATTACAACCGTTCTGGTACGCGTAAAGAAGAGCTGCTCACCACTCAGGAAGAGCTGCAGAAAATGTGGATCCTGCGCAAAATCATTCACCCGATGGGTGAGATCGACGCGATGGAGTTCCTCATTAACAAGCTGGCAATGACGAAGACCAATGATGAATTCTTCGACATGATGAAGCGCTCTTAATATAAATAAACCTCGGAAGCGCCACGTTTTTACGTGGCGTTTTTTATTTGCGAGCTATACGCTATATGCACTGGGACAGGCATTGTCCAACGCTGGCGACAACAAATAGACTATTCATCATTTTGAATGATTTATTTGTTTGAAAAGTAAACAATAACGCCTGTGAATGACCTGCATTCTCCTTTTATGGGGCGTGGCATCGTCGTTATACTGTCAGGATAAACATTAGCTGAGAGCATGCATTGTGAATTTACTCACTGCTTTGACGGAATTATTCAGTATTTTTTTGTTCACCACCGTTTTTTTGTTTTTTGCCCGCAAAGTGGCAAAACGCATCGGTCTGGTGGACAAACCCAACTTTCGTAAACGGCATCAAGGGTTGATTCCGCTGGTTGGGGGCATCTCAGTTTATGCGGGGATTTGTTTTACCTTTAGCGTTACCGATTACTATATTCCCCATGCAGCGCTCTATCTCTTTTGCGCAGGGGTTCTGGTATTTATAGGTGCGCTGGACGATCGCTTTGATATCAGTGTGAAAATCCGAGCCTCTATTCAGGCGCTGATTGCCATTGTCATGATGGTCGTCGGCAAGCTTTATCTCAGCAGCCTCGGCTATATTTTTGGCTCATGGGAGATGGTGCTCGGGCCTTTCGGCTACTTACTGACATTGTTTGCTGTATGGGCAGCAATCAACGCATTTAATATGGTTGATGGCATTGATGGCCTTCTCGGTGGGCTTTCCTGCGTTTCGTTTGCTGCAATCGGCTTCATCTTATGGTTTGACGGGCAATCCAGCCTTGCGCTGTGGTGTTTCGCCATGATTGCCGCGATACTACCTTACATCTTATTGAACCTGGGTATCCTGGGACGTCGCTACAAAGTCTTTATGGGCGACGCCGGAAGTACGCTTATCGGTTTTACCGTCATTTGGATTTTGCTCGAAACGACGCAGGGCCAAACACACCCGATCAGCCCGGTTACGGCTTTATGGATCATCGCCATTCCTTTAATGGATATGGTGGCAATCATGTATCGCCGTTTACGCAAAGGGATGAGTCCTTTTTCGCCGGATCGTCAGCATATTCATCATCTGATCATGCGCGCAGGGTTTACTTCTCGTCAGGCCTTTGTGCTTATTACCCTTGCAGCCGCTTTGCTGGCCAGTATTGGCGTTGCCGCAGAATATCTCCGTCTCACCCCAGAATGGGTGATGTTGGCATTGTTCTTGCTTGCGTTCTTTTTATATGGCTACTGCATTAAGCGTGCGTGGAAAGTGGCGCGTTTTATTAAACGTGTAAAACGCAGAATACGCCGTAGCAGGGGTCAAAAATCAACACTAACCAAGTAAAACCGGGAAAGCGATGATTCAACCAGCGTCAGGAACACCTTCAATGGGAACGGAAAACGAACTGGATATCCGAGGTTTATTCCGTACTTTGTGGGTAGGAAAATTATGGATCGCGGGAATAGCACTGCTGTTTGCTTTGCTCGCCTTAGTCTGGACCTTCTTTGCTACCCAGGAGTGGAGTGCGACCGCAGTTACCGACCGTCCCACTGTTAATATGCTGGGGGGCTATTATTCCCAGCAACAGTTCCTGCGTAACCTGGACGACAAAGCTAACCAGACACCTACCGATCAGGTATCGGTCATGGATGAGGCGTACAAAGAGTTCATCATGCAACTCGCCTCCTGGGATACGCGCCGCGATTTCTGGTCGCAAACGGATTATTACAAACAGCGTCTGGTCGGTAACAGCAAAGCGGATGCGGCGACGCTCGATGAGCTCATCAATAACATCCAGTACACGCCAGGAGACGTTGTTCGCAACCTTAATGACAACGTTAAGTTGATTGCTGAAACTGCGCCCGATGCCAACAACCTGCTACGCCAGTATGTCGCTTTTGCCAGCCAGCGTGCTGCCAGCCATCTTAACGATGAGCTGAAAGGTGCCTGGGCCGCGCGTACTATCCAGATGAAAGCACAGGTTAAACGCCAGGAAGAAGTAGCAAAGGCAATTTTTAACCGCCGTCTGCACAGCGTTGAGCAAGCACTTCAAATCGCTCAACAGCACAACATTTCCCGCACTGAGACAGAAGTTCCGCCAGATGAATTGCCAGATTCAGAACTGTTTATGCTGGGTCGCCCAATGCTGCAAGCGCGGCTGGAAAACCTGCAGGCAGTGGGGCCGCAGTTTGATCTGGACTATGATCAAAATCGGGCAATGCTGAATACGCTTAACGTCGGTCCGACCCTTGATCCCCGTTTTCAGACATATCGTTATTTGCGTACGCCGGAAGAACCGGTAAAACGCGACAGCCCGCGTCGTGCTTTCCTGATGATCATGTGGGGAATTGTTGGTGCGTTAATCGGCTCCGGAATTGCATTAACACGCCGCCGTTCGAATTAAACGCCGTCTGAGATGAAGGCTTCGTGCCTTCATCCTCTAATCGAAGAGAATCGTTGTGAAAGTACTTACCGTATTTGGCACGAGGCCAGAAGCCATCAAAATGGCTCCGCTGGTACATGCGCTGGCAAAGGATCCAGACTTTGAAGCAAGAGTTTGCGTCACTGCGCAGCATCGGGAGATGCTTGATCAGGTATTAACGCTCTTCTCTATTGTTCCGGATTACGATCTAAACATTATGCGGCCAGGACAAGGGCTTACGGAAATTACCTGCGGCATCCTTGAGGGCTTAAAACCCATCCTTGAATCTTTCCGTCCGGATGTGGTGCTGGTGCATGGCGACACGACAACGACGATTGCGGCGAGCCTTGCCGCGTTTTATCAGCGTATTCCTGTCGGGCATGTTGAAGCGGGCCTGCGTACTGGCGATCTCTCTTCGCCATGGCCAGAAGAGGCAAACCGCACGCTGACGGGCCACCTGGCGATGTATCACTTTGCGCCGACGGAAAACTCCCGCCTCAATTTACGCCGTGAGAATGTTGCGGATAACCGTATTTTTGTCACTGGCAATACCGTTATTGATGCCCTTTTCTGGGTTCGCGACAGCGTGATGAACAATCCTTCGCGCTACGAGGAGCTGGCGGCGCGTTATCCGTTCCTCGACAGAGATAAAAAACTCATTCTTGTCACCGGGCATCGCCGTGAGAGTTTTGGGCTTGGTTTTGAACAGATTTGCCATGCGCTGGCGGATATCGCCGCGCAACACGATGATGTGCAAATTGTCTATCCGGTCCATCTGAATCCCAATGTCAGCGAGCCAGTAAACCGAATTCTTGGTCACGTCGAGAACGTTACCCTGATAGAACCCCAGGATTACCTGCCGTTTTTGTGGTTGATGAATCATGCCTGGCTGATCCTGACGGATTCGGGTGGCATACAGGAAGAAGCGCCTTCGCTCGGCAAGCCGGTGCTGGTGATGCGTGATACCACCGAACGCCCGGAAGCCGTCGATGCGGGCACGGTTAAACTGGTTGGCACGGATCGCCAGCGCATTGTGGAAGAGGTCTCGCGCCTGCTTCATGACAACGATGCCTGGCAGGCGATGAGCCGCGCGCACAACCCTTATGGTGACGGGCTGGCCTGTGGCCGCATTTTGCACGCACTTAAAAATAATCGGGTAACACTATGAGCTTTAAAACCATTTCCGTTATTGGCCTGGGCTATATTGGTCTGCCTACCGCAGCGGCGTTTGCGTCACGGCAGAAGCAGGTTGTTGGTGTCGATATCAATGCCCATGCGGTGGAAACCATTAACCGTGGCGAAATCCATATCGTCGAGCCGGAACTGGGAAATGTAGTGAAATCGGCGGTAAACGGCGGTTATCTTCGCGCGAGCACCACACCGGTCGTCGCAGATGCTTACTTGATCGCCGTGCCAACGCCGTTTAAAGGCGAGCACGAGCCGGATATGGCCTATGTTGAGGCGGCGGCTAAATCCATCGCGCCAGTGCTCGGCAAAGGCGCGTTAGTGATCCTTGAGTCGACCTCACCGGTAGGGGCAACAGAACAGATGGCGCAGTGGCTTGCTGAAGCGCGCCCGGATCTCACTTTCCCGCAGCAGGCGGGTGAAAACGCCGACATTAATATCGCCTACTGCCCGGAGCGCGTGCTGCCGGGGCAAGTGATGGTTGAGCTGATTAAAAATGACCGCGTGATTGGCGGGATGACGCCGGTTTGTTCGGCGCGAGCCAGCGAGCTGTACAAAATTTTCCTCGAAGGCGAATGCGTGGTGACCAACTCGCGTACCGCTGAAATGTGCAAACTTACCGAAAACAGTTTCCGTGATGTCAACATTGCGTTTGCCAACGAACTGTCGCTGATTTGCGCCGATCAGGGGATCAATGTTTGGGAGTTGATTCGCCTGGCGAACCGCCATCCGCGTGTCAATATTCTCCAGCCGGGGCCTGGCGTCGGCGGGCACTGTATCGCTGTTGATCCGTGGTTTATTGTCGCGCAGAACCCGCAGCAGTCGCGGCTTATCCGCACCGCGCGTGAAGTTAACGACTTTAAGCCGCACTGGGTGTTGAATCAGGTTAAGGCGATGGTTGCCGATTGTCTGACGGCCAGCGGCAAACGCGCCAGTGAAATCAAAATCGCCTGTTTCGGGCTGGCCTTTAAGCCCAATATCGATGATTTGCGTGAAAGCCCGGCAATGGAAATTGCCCTCGATATCGCACAGTGGCACAGCGGTGAAACGCTGGTGGTGGAACCGAATATTCATCAACTGCCAGCTAAATTCGCCGGACACGCCACGCTGGTAAATACCCATGATGCGCTGGCGCAGGCCGATGTGCTGGTGATGCTGGTTGATCATAACGAGTTTAAAGCGGTGGAGAGCGCCAGCATTAGTCAGCAGTTCGTTGTTGATACCAAAGGTGTCTGGCGCTAAGCGAGCGTGCATAAAGGAAACAGCATGAATATTCACGGTACGGTAGAAGAGCTGACCTGGGAAAGTCGCTTTTTTAGCTTGCGTAGCGCGATTGTTCGCCTGCAACCCTCTGCTCCTGCGCTGACCCGCGCGGATTTTGCTAATTGGGAGCGTGTGCAGGTGAAACTGCCGGCATCGCAGCCCGGGATGCTGGATGCGTTGCAGCAGCTCGGTTTTCAACTGGTTGAAGGCGAGATCGACCTTTCGCTGGCGGTAGAGGAACAGGGCGTCGATCCGGCGGCTGAAGAGGCGACGCTTGCGGATATCCCTGTGCTACGCCAGATGGCCGCTGAAATCTTTGTGCAGAGCCGGTTCCGCGCACCCTGGTATCCAGCAGAGGCGAGCGGGCGTTTTTATGCGCAATGGATTGAAAACGCGGTAAAAGGCGAGTTCGACCATCAATGTTTGGTCTTCCGTAATGTGCATGGCGCTATCGCTGGCTTTGTCTCGCTGCGCCAGCTCAACGAACAGGAAGCCCGTATTGGTCTGCTGGCCGGACGCGGTACGGGCGAAAAATTAATGCAGGCGGCGTGTCATTGGGCGCGCCAGCGCGAGCTAAAACGTGTGCGGGTAGCGACTCAGCTTGGGAACACTGCCGCACTTAAACGCTATATTCAGAGCGGGGCGAATATTGAAAGCACCGCCTTGTGGCTATACAGGTGACTCTATGATCCCCTTTAACGCTCCACCGGTGGTGGGAACGGAACTCGACTACATGCAGTCGGCGATGGGCAGCGGTAAGTTGTGCGGCGATGGCGGTTTTACCCGCCGTTGTCAGCAGTGGATGGAGCAGCGTTTTCGCAGCGCGAAAGTCTTGCTGACGCCTTCCTGCACGGCATCGCTGGAAATGGCCGCGCTACTGCTGGATATCCAGCCCGGCGATGAAGTGATCATGCCGAGCTACACCTTCGTTTCGACCGCCAATGCGTTTGTCCTGCGCGGTGCGAAAATCGTCTTTGTTGATATCCGCCCGGATACCATGAACATTGATGAAACGCTGATCGAAGCCGCCATCACCGAAAATACTCGCGCCATTGTGCCGGTGCATTACGCGGGTGTCGCCTGCGAAATGGATACCATCATGGCGATTGCCAAACACCATAATTTGTATGTGGTGGAAGATGCCGCACAGGGCGTGATGTCGACCTATAAAGGGCGGGCGCTGGGCACCATCGGCCATATTGGTTGCTTTAGTTTCCATGAAACCAAAAACTACACCGCCGGTGGCGAAGGCGGCGCGACGCTGATTAATGATCGCGCGCTGGTAGAGCGGGCGGAAATCATTCGTGAGAAAGGCACCAACCGCAGCCAGTTCTTCCGTGGGCAGGTGGATAAATACACCTGGCGGGATATCGGTTCCAGCTATCTGATGGCGGATCTCCAGGCGGCCTATTTATGGGCGCAACTGGAAGCGGCAGAACGCATCAACCAGCAGCGCCTGGCGCTGTGGCAAACCTATTACGACGCGTTAAAACCGCTGGCGCGCGCGGGTCGCATTGAGCTGCCCTCTATCCCTGCGGAGTGCAGCCATAATGCGCATATGTTTTATATCAAGCTGCGCGATGAAGCCGACCGCAGTGCGCTGATTGCCTTCCTGAAAGAAGCGGAAATCCTCGCGGTGTTCCACTATATCCCGCTGCATGCTTCACCAGCCGGTGAAAAATTCGGCGAATTCCACGGCGAAGATCGTTACACCACACAAGAAAGTGAGCGTTTGCTTCGTCTGCCGCTGTTCTACAACCTGGCACCGGTTAATCAGCGCACCGTTATCAGCACGCTTCTGAGCTACTTCAACTGACATGTCGCTGGCAAAAGCATCGATATGGACGGCCGCCAGCACGCTGGTCAAGATTGGCGCGGGCTTGCTGGTAGTCAAATTGCTTGCGGTGGCGTTTGGGCCGTCAGGCGTCGGGCAGGCGGGGAATTTCCGCCAGCTTATCACCGTGCTGGGTGTGCTGGCAGGCGCCGGGATTTTTAACGGCGTAACGAAATTTGTCGCGCAATACCATGACGATCCGGCTCGCTTGCGCATGGCTGTGGGCACGTCGTCCGCGATGGTGCTGGGCTTTTCGACGCTGCTGGCGCTGATTTTCCTGCTGGCGGCAGCACCCATCAGCCAGGGGTTATTCGGGCATAAAGATTATCAGGGGTTGGTGCGCCTGGTGGCGTTGGTGCAGATGGGCATTGCATGGGCCAACCTGCTGCTGGCGGTGATGAAAGGGTTCCGCGACGCAGCAAGTAACGCACTCTCTCTGATTATTGGTAGCGTGATCGGTGTGCTGGCATGGTTTCTCTGTTTCAAACTGGGCGGCTATCAGGGCGCGTTGCTGGGAATGGCGCTGGTTCCGGCGCTGGTGGTTATCCCGGCAATATTCATGCTGATGCGGCGTGGCAGTGTTCCGCTGGCGTACTTTGCGCCGAAATGGGACAACGGATTAGCGGGGCAGTTAAGCAAATTTACGCTGATGGCGCTGATCACCTCGGCGACCATGCCACTCGCTTACGTGATGATGCGAAACCAACTGGCGGCACATTACAGCTGGGATGACGTGGGAATCTGGCAAGGGGTCAGCAGTATCTCCGATGCTTATCTGCAATTTATCACCGCCTCGTTCAGCGTTTATCTGTTGCCAACATTGTCCAGATTGACCACAAAAGCAGAGATCTCGCGTGAAATCGTTAAATCGCTGCGTTTTGTGTTACCGGCGGTAGCGGCAGTAAGCCTTTGCGTCTGGTTGCTACGCGATGTGGCGATTTGGCTGCTGTTTTCTGACAAATTTACGGCGATGCGCGATCTGTTCGCCTGGCAGTTGGTCGGGGATGTATTGAAAGTGGGCGCTTACGTATTTGGTTATTTGGTTATCGCCAAAGCGTCGCTGCGCTTTTATATTCTGGCGGAAGTAAGCCAGTTCGCGCTGTTAACGCTCTTTTCGCGCGTGCTCATCCCGGCGCATGGCGCTATCGGCGCGGCGCAGGCCTATATGGCGACCTACATTTGTTATTTTGCCGCTTGTTGCGGCGCTTTTTTGATTTGGCGTAAGAAGGCATGACTGCACTGATTCACGTATTGGGATCGGATATCCCACACCATAACCAGACTGTTCTGCGGTTTTTTAACGAAAACCTTGCGGCCGCGGGCGCGTATGCCCGTGAATTTATGGTTGTCGGCCGCGACGAAGGGCAACGCGCGGCGTATCCGGAATTAACACTGCACTTCTATGCTGATAAAAACGCGCTGGCAAAGGCCGTTGTTGCGCGTGCAAAAGCCGATCGTCAGCAACGCTTCTTCTTTCACGGTCAGTTTAACTTCGGCCTGTGGCTGGCGTTGTTGCGCGGTGCCATTAAGCGCGAACAGTTCTACTGGCATGCCTGGGGCGCCGATCTGTATGAAGTGTCGCGCAGCCTTAAATTCCGTCTTTTTTATCCGCTGCGCCGTTTAGCGCAACGCCGGGTGGGCTGCATTTTTGCTACCCGTGGCGATCTGGCCTGGTTCGGGCAACGTAACCCTGGCGTGCGCGGCGAGCTGCTCTATTTCCCAACGCGTATGGATCCGGCGCTGAATACCATGGCGCACGAACTGCAACGGGAAGGCAAACTGACGATTCTGGTGGGTAACTCCGGCGACCCGAGCAACGAGCACATTGCTGCATTGCGCGCGATTCACCGCCAGTTTGGCGACACGGTTAATATCATTGTGCCGATGGGGTATCCGGCGAATAACGACAGCTATATCACCGCGGTCCGCAACGCCGGTCTGGCGCTATTTAGCGCAGATAACTTGCGTATTCTGAGCGAAAAAATGGACTTTGACGCTTATCTGGCACTGCTGGCGCAATGCGATTTAGGTTACTTTATTTTCGCCCGTCAGCAGGGGATTGGCACGCTCTGCTTACTAATTCAGGCTGGCGTTCCCTGCGTACTGAACCGGGAGAATCCGTTCTGGCGCGATATGGTGGCAGAAGATATTCCGGTGTTGTTTACCAGCGATGCGCTAAGCGAAGCGGTGATCCGCGAAGCACGGCGGCAGCTGGTGGCAGTGGATAAGCATGCCATTACGTTCTTTAGCCCGAATTACATTACGCTTTGGCATAAAACGCTGCGTATGGCTGCGGGGATCGTCGGATGAGCCCACTTGAGTTTTGCGGACTGTTTATCATCTGGCTGCTGGCGACGCTGTTTATCGCCACGCTGACCTGGTTTGAATTCCGCCGTGTGCGGTTTAATTTTAACGTTTTCTTTTCGCTGCTGTTTCTGCTGACCTTTTTCTTTGGTTTTCCGCTGACCTGCGTGCTGGTGTTCCGTTTTAACGTCACCGTGGCACCGCCGGGAATTATGATGCAGTCATTGCTGGCGGCTGCATGTTTCTATGGCATCTATTACGTGACGTACAAAACGCGGTTGCGGGCGAAAGCCGAACAGGCGACCCGTCGCCCATTGTTCACCATTAACCGGGTGGAGGCGCATCTCACATGGGTGATGCTGATGATCATCGCGCTGGTGAGCGTGGGGATCTTCTTCATGCACAACGGCTTTCTCTTATTCCGCTTGCACTCCTATAGCCAGATCTTCTCCAGCGAAGTTTCCGGCGTCGCGTTAAAACGTTTCTTCTACTTCTTTATTCCGGCGATGCTGGTGGTCTACTTTCTGCGTCAGAGCGCACAGGCATGGCTGTTCTTTCTGGTCAGCACCGTGGCGTTTGGCCTGCTGACCTACATGATTGTTGGCGGTACGCGCGCCAATATCATTATCGCGTTCGCGATTTTCCTGTTTATCGGCATTATTCGCGGCTGGATTTCGCTCTGGATGCTGGCGGCAGCGGGCGTGCTGGGGATTGTCGGTATGTTCTGGCTGGCGCTGAAACGCTATGGCTTAAATGTCAGCGGTGACGAGGCGTTTTACACCTTTTTATACCTGACGCGCGACACCTTCTCGCCGTGGGAAAACTTGTCGCTGCTGTTGCAAAACTACGACAAGATTGATTTTCAGGGACTGGCGCCAATTGTGCGCGACTTCTACGTGTTTATCCCTTCCTGGTTATGGCCTTCGCGGCCTGGCATTGTGCTCAACACGGCGAACTACTTCACCTGGGAAGTGCTCAACAACCACTCCGGGCTGGCAATTTCGCCCACGCTGATTGGTTCGTTAGTGGTGATGGGCGGCGCGTGGTTTATCCCGCTGGGCGCGGTGGTGGTGGGCCTGATCATTAAATGGTTCGACTGGTTATATACTTTAGGAAACCGGGAAACCAACCGTTATAAGGCCGCAATTCTTCATAGTTTCTGCTTTGGCGCTATTTTCAACATGATTGTGCTGGCGCGCGAAGGGCTGGATGCGTTTGCCTCGCGGGTGGTGTTCTTCCTTGCCATTTTCGGCTTCTGCCTGCTGATGGCGAAACTGCTGTACTGGCTGTTTGACAGTGCAGGGCTTATACATCGTCGCGATACGCGCGTAGTGAAACCCCTCTCCCAGGTGTGAAAAAGGATTTAACATGACGGATAAGACGGCAGCGCCGCTGTATGACCTGCGCGGTCTGAAACTGGTCGGCTGGCGCGATATGCAACACGCGCTGGATTTTCTCTGTGCGGATGGGCAAATCAAACAGGGCACGCTGGTGGCGATCAACGCCGAGAAAATGCTGACGCTGGAAGATGACGCGCAAGTTCGCGCGTTGATTGAGGCGGCGGAATATAAATACGCCGATGGCATCAGCGTCGTTCGATCGCTGCGCAAGAAATTCCCGCAGGCGCAGGTTTCTCGCGTTGCGGGTGCCGACCTCTGGGAGCAACTGATGGCACGGGCAGGAAAAACGGGCACGCCGGTGTTTCTGGTCGGTGGCAAACCCGAAGTGCTGGCACAAACAGAGCAGAAACTACGTGCGCAATGGCAGGTGAATATTGTGGGAAGCCAGGACGGCTACTTTAGTCCGACGCAGCGACAAGCGCTGTTTGAGCGGATCCGCGATAGCGGGGCGAAAATCGTCACCGTCGCAATGGGCTCGCCAAAACAGGAGATTTTTATGCGCGACTGCCGTGCTGTCTGGCCGGATGCGCTGTATATGGGCGTGGGTGGCACTTACGATGTCTTTACCGGCCATGTGAAGCGCGCGCCGAAACTCTGGCAGAAATCAGGGCTGGAGTGGCTGTATCGCTTATTGTCGCAACCGACGCGGCTGAAACGCCAGTTACGCTTGCTGCGTTATCTGCGCTGGCACTACAGCGGAAAACTCTGACTCTCCCCCGGCGGCGTAATGCGCTGCCTTTTTCCTTCCTGTTGCTGTTTTATTGTGCATTGCACATGTTTTTTTTATACATCGTTTGCCATTTTCCTCATTTTAAGAAACCATTCGCTCACTCATTGCAGTGCCGTGGTGTTTTTTGCGCCAACCATTTCCGGGTCGGTGCAGCATGGCCTGTTATGAGCTGAGGAAAAACTCATAACAATAACCCGCAGAGCGGGCAAAGAAAGAAGCAAACACAACAGAGGATTTATGGCCGAAAACAAACCAGAGCTTCAGCGTGGTCTGGAGTCTCGTCACATCGAATTAATTGCCCTCGGGGGCACCATAGGCGTAGGCCTGTTTATGGGGGCTGCCAGTACGCTGAAATGGGCTGGTCCGTCGGTATTGCTGGCGTATATTATCGCCGGGATTTTCGTCTTCTTTATTATGCGCTCGATGGGCGAAATGCTGTTTCTGGAGCCGGTCGCCGGGTCTTTCGCGGTTTATGCGCATCGCTATATGAGCCCGTTTTTTGGCTATCTCACCGCCTGGTCTTACTGGTTTATGTGGATGGCGGTTGGCATCTCGGAAATCACCGCGATTGGCGTGTATGTCCAGTTCTGGTTCCCGGATCTTGCGCAGTGGATACCCGCGCTGATTGCGGTGGGGCTGGTCGCCCTGGCCAACCTGGCTGCAGTGCGTTTGTATGGTGAAATTGAATTCTGGTTTGCGATGATCAAAGTCACCACCATTATCGTGATGATTGTCGTGGGCCTGGGCGTGATTTTCTTCGGCTTTGGTAATGGTGGTCACTCTATCGGTTTTGGCAACCTGACCGAACATGGCGGTTTCTTTGCCGGCGGCTGGAAAGGCTTTTTAACCGCGCTCTGTATCGTTGTGGCCTCATACCAGGGTGTCGAGTTGATTGGTATCACCGCAGGTGAAGCGAAAAACCCGCAAGTAACGCTGCGTAGCGCGGTCAGCAAGGTGCTGTGGCGCATTCTGATTTTCTATGTGGGCGCCATTTTTGTCATCGTCACCATCTTCCCGTGGAATGAAATTGGCACCAATGGCAGCCCGTTTGTGCTGACCTTTGCCAAAATCGGTATCACCGCGGCGGCAGGTATCATTAACTTTGTTGTGCTGACGGCGGCGCTGTCCGGTTGTAACAGCGGTATGTATAGCTGTGGGCGTATGCTTTACGCGTTGGCGAAGAACCGCCAGTTGCCGGCTGCGGTGGCTAAAGTGTCCAAAAGCGGCGTTCCGGCGATGGGTGTGACCATTTCCATCATTATTCTGCTGGTCGGCTCCTGCCTGAATTACGTGATTCCGAACCCACAACGCGTGTTTGTTTACGTCTACAGCGCCAGCGTATTGCCAGGTATGGTGCCGTGGTTCGTGATTTTGATAAGCCAACTGCGTTTTCGTAAGGCACATAAAGAAGCGATTGCCAGCCATCCGTTCCGCTCGATGTTGTTCCCGTGGGCAAACTGGTTAACCATGGCATTTCTGATTTGCGTGCTGGTGGGGATGGGCTTCAACAATGACACGCGTATGTCGCTGTTTGTCGGCATTATCTTCCTCGCTGCGGTAACGGTGGCGTATAAGGTATTTGGCTTCCATCGGCATGCTGTTACGCAACGGGTGGGTGAATAAGAGGCAAAATGCGCAAAGCATAACCAAACGCGCATTTTCTTTAAAAAAAGCACTAGACAGCCGCGCCCGAAGTCCGTACTATCCACCCCCGCAACGGCGCTACGCGCCCGTAGCTCAGCTGGATAGAGCGCTGCCCTCCGGAGGCAGAGGTCTCAGGTTCGAATCCTGTCGGGCGCGCCATTTAAACCCGGCGCTTGAGCTGCGGTGGTTCGTGAAATATCACGATACCGCGTGAACAGATTTACAGTGGTGGCTATAGCTCAGTTGGTAGAGCCCTGGATTGTGATTCCAGTTGTCGTGGGTTCGAGTCCCATTAGCCACCCCATTATTTTGCAGTACAAGTTTCGTGGAATGCGAAGGTGGCGGAATTGGTAGACGCGCTAGCTTCAGGTGTTAGTGTCCTTAGGATGTGGGGGTTCGAGTCCCCCCCCTCGCACCACAACTTAGATTGAACAAAAAATTCAAAAAGCAGTAAAACGGCGAGTAGCGCAGCTTGGTAGCGCAACTGGTTTGGGACCAGTGGGTCGGAGGTTCGAATCCTCTCTCGCCGACCAATTTTGAACCCCGCGTAAGCGGGGTTTTTTGTTTTTGTCTTTCCTGCCACTTCTTCTGCATTTCGCGCCTTTCCATCATCCCTTTTGCCTGTGTTGCTTCTGAGCGACAATGTGCACCTGCTTTGTCGCTTAATGGTGACATGTAACTTGCTGATTTTAAATGGCTAGAATGATTAGTCTGCTATTTGTCGCTAGCTGGCGACATATCGGCTTTTGGGAAAGATGGCTAAGGCGTGGTTGCGGGGCGAGAAACGCTGAATTTGCTGGTATTTTAAAAGTTTGCGCTCGGTAACATTAGTTAATGCAGTTGTGGCACGGTATGTGCAATAATCTACGCGTAGATGCTCATTCCATCTCTTATGTTCGCCTTCAGGCCTCATAAACTCAGGAATGATGCAGAGCCGTTTACGGTGCTTATCGTCCACAGACAGATGTCGCTTCGGCCTCATTAAACACCATGGACATAACGTTGAGTGAAGCACCCATTTAGTTGTCAAAGACCTGTTTTAACGCCTGCCTGAGTATTCCGGCAGGCGTTTTTTTATGTCGTAACACTCCATGCTTCGAGTTGCAGGTGCTTTGGCTTTCCTGCAACTCGAGTCAATGTGTGTTAGTGAGGCGGGTTATTTTGCAGCGTCAGTAACAAACCGTCACGGCGCATGGTGGCGGCTTCTTCCGGTTGATGCAGGCGATCGAGGCAGTCGGCGAGCCAGGCATAATCAAACGCGTCCGCACGCTGTTTCAGCGCGGCGCGAAACGCAAGACAAGCTTCCTGCCATTCACCGTGCTTCATCAACGATTGCCCCAGCGTACTCCACAGCAGCGGGCGATCGCCCTGCGTTTTGATTTGCTGGCGCAGGACTTTTTCGATCTGCTCCGGGTTATTGGTTTTCAGACGGGGGATGACCAGTACCAGGCGATCGTCATATTGGCGCTTCAGACCATCAAGCACGATTTCTTGCGCAGTATCGTGATCGTCACACTCAATTAAGTGATCAGCCATGGCTACCTGCAATACCACCTGCTGGCGGGTTTTGCGGCTCTGGTTTTTCCACCAGGTTTTCAGCCCCTCGCTGCCCTGATCGGCACGCGCTTGATCCATCATGCCGATCCACGCCTGCTGCTGCAGAAGATCGCGGTGTTCATCATCGCCAACGTTGGCTTTTGCCATCGACGGGATGATATCCACCAGCGACGTCCACGCGCCGGTGCGAATGTAAGCCTGTTCCGCCAGACGCAGTACTTCGGGGTGGCGGGGGGTGATTTCCAGTAGCTTATCCACGCCATGACGCGCGGCATGGTTTTCGTTACGCGCCAGTTGCAGGCGCACACGGGTGATTTCTACCGGGATCGGATCGTTTTCCGCCAGCTCTGCGGCGCGTTCCAGATGCTGGTTCGCACGCACTTCATCGCCGCGCTGCTGCGCCGCTTCTGCCGCCAGAAGATAGTTAACCACCGGTTGCTCAGCGTGATCGGCATTCTTCGACATCAGCTTTTCAACTTGCTGATAATCGCCTTCCGCCAGTTTCAGCAGCGCCTGCTCAGTCTGTTTACGGGCGCGACGCCGCTTACGGCCGACGAACCAGCCACGCGTATGCGAGCCGGTACGGAAAATGCGGCGCAGCACCCACTCGAGAGCGAAGATAACCACTAACGCCAGCACCAGAATAATGACCAGCCCGGTAACGCTGGTTTCAATATTGTAGTTATCGGTCTGGATCAGCACATATCCCTGATGCCCGGCGAGCATAGGGCCAAGCACGATCCCGGCGATCAACAATGCAAAGAGCAATAACACTTTTAACATGGTTACTCTCCTTGCGTTGTAGGAGCTGCAGGCGCGGCAGGTGCAGGTGGCTGTTCAGCAGGAGCGGCTGGCGCTGGCTGAGCCATCAGATTGCGTACGCGCGTCTGCATCAGTTTTTCCAGAATCGGCTGGCTTTGCAGTGATTCCGGCAAATCCATGGCGATGGTTTGCTGGCTCAGCTTGTCCACTTCCTCAAGAAACGCTTTGGTCGCGGCGTCATCGGTATCGTAGTAGGCCCGCACCCAGGTGGAGACATTATCCAGCGCTTGCTTGTAAGTCTCTTCCTGGTGACGCGGAACGGCCTGCGCGGCAACCAACAGGCGCGAACGGATGTTCTCACGCAGATAGATATCCTGATTCGGCGCGAGCAGCGGCACGGCTGTTTCATCACGGCGACGAATGGTAATAAAGCTGTCCATAAAGTTCTGCCAGCTTTTTTGCAGGTTTACCCGCCATTCGCTGATCGAGCCGGACAGCTCGCTGCTGTCAGCGTCCATCGGGGAGTCGTCATCGTTATTGTCCGCCAGACGCAGGTTATCAATCTGGTTGGAAAGCTGATTTAACTTCAGAATGGCGCCGTCGTAGTCCACCTGGGTAATAGCGGAAAGGCTGGCGATATCGTCAGTAATCGCCCGGCGGGCGGTGATAAGGCTCGGATCGTTCATATCCGCGAGGCTGGCATCGGCGCTTTTCAGCAGTGCCGCAGCGGTGGTGACGTCCTGATCGCTCCACAGTTTGCGACCGGCCAGTTTCACCAGAAAATCAGCCTGAGCCAACTGCCAGGTTTTGGCGTCGGAACCGGAAATGGTCGCCACTTTCTGCTGCACTTCATTCAGCTCTTTTGCCAGCACGTCATTCTGGTGTTTGGCCGCTGCAAGCTCGCTGGATTGCTGCTTGATTACGCCTTCCAGCTCCGCACGCTGCTTATCCTGCGACTGTTGTAGTGCTATAATCTGGTCGGCGAGTTCGCCATTGTTGTTGTTCAGGGTTGCGGTCTGCTGTTTCACCCAGCCATAAAGCCCTGCGCCAGATGCCAGTGCAATCGCGATGGCGATCGCGCTGAGTGCAAGGCTGGTCCTGTTAGCGCGTGCATTTTTCTCTGCTTTCTCCGGCGGCGGCGTTGCGCCGTCAGCCGCTTTGGTCTCTTCAACCTCAGCGGAGGAGTGTTGTTGTTCCGTCATTATGGCTTCCCATTATGAGAGTTATTGTAATGCGCGAAGCAGCGCATCGTTATCGGCATTGTCAGCGACCTGAATATCCTGCCAGCCCAGATCCCGGGCGAGGTGCGCCAGACGTTCGCTTACCACCACCAGGCGGCAGCGAAGTAACCAGTTCTCCCGATACCAGGGAGGAATAAGTGAATACAGTTGTTGCATCATTTCACCGCTGGTGACCACAAGCGTGGTCACGCCGCGTGTGTGCCAGCGCATCGCTTCTTCCGCGCCGTCATAACATTTCGCGCTGCGTTGATAGCACTCGCAAAACTCAACCTCGGCACCGCGCGCCGCCAGCGTTTCCGCCAGCACTTCGCGCCCGCCGTTACCTCGTAAGATTAGCGCATGCTTGCCCTGAACACTTTGTAATTCAGGTAATTGTAGCAACACTTCACTGATTTCCCGATCGAGGGGATAGCGCACGTCAATTCCGCTGACGGTGTGCAGTGCCAGAGCAGTGGTGCGACCAATCGCGAAATAGTGTGGTTCGCCCGGAAAGCGCAGACCTTGTTGTTGCAGGTGCGCGTGAGCGAATGAAACGGCATGTTGCGACAGCGCAAACACCATGTCGTCTGCGGTTAACGCGGCAAGCCGGGCGGGGAGCGAATTCAACTCACGGCCCGGTGTAAATTCGATCAACGGAAAGCTCCAGGCCTCCAGCCCCAGTGTGCGCAGTCGGCTCACTAATTCTTCCCCTGCGGGGGACGGGCGGGTGACCAGAATGCTCATGCGGGGGCGTCTCCGTTATAAATTTCGGCCAGAATGGCGCGTGCGCCATTATCGAGTAGCTCTTCCGCCAGTGAGATACCAAGCTGCTCGGCATCCTCCAGACGGCCGCGACGTTCGCCGCGTACCATGATGGAACCATCTGGCGCGCCAACCAGACCGCGCAGCCAGATCCCGTCATCAATCAGTTCAGCATAGCTGCCAATTGGCACCTGGCAGCCGCCTTCAAGACGCGTATTCATGGCGCGTTCGGCTTTCACGCGAACGGCGGTGTCGTCGTGGTTGAGCGGCGCGAGCAGGGCACGCGTACGCGTATCGTCCAGGCGACACTCAACACCTACCGCGCCCTGGCCGACAGCTGGCAGCGAAGTTTCCGGCGGCAGCGCAGTGCGAACGCGGGAACCTAGTCCAAGGCGATTAAGACCGGCAACCGCGAGAATAATCGCGTCATAGTCACCGTTGTCGAGCTTGCTAAGACGCGTGCCGACATTTCCGCGCAGGGAGCGGATCACCAGGTCCGGGCGATGCTCCGCTAACTGACACTGGCGGCGTAAGCTGGAGGTGCCGACAATGCTGCCAGCGGGTAATTCATCCAGCGAGTTATAGCGATTTGATACAAAAGCGTCGCGTGGATCGTCGCGCTCACAGATGGTCACCAGGCCAAGCCCCTGCGGGAAATCGACCGGTACATCCTTCATTGAATGCACAGCGATATCGGCACGGTTTTCAAGCAGTGCCAGTTCGAGTTCTTTGACAAACAGGCCCTTACCGCCCACTTTTGCCAGCGGTGTATCGAGGATCACATCTCCGCGAGTGACCATCGGCACCAGTTCAACTGTAAGCCCAGGGTGGCTCGCCTCAAGGCGTTCCTTAACGTAATGTGCCTGCCAGAGCGCAAGAGGGCTTTGCCGTGTGGCAATTCTTAAAACATTGTCTAACATGCTTGTTACCGTCGTTATCGTCCGTTGACCATCCTAACATTGTTGCATTAGGGTGTCAGTGCTCGCGGTAGATTGCATGGGGGGCGAGAAGGCGACACCTCTGCAATGCAGGCGCAACCGGGCTGTAATTCGGACTTTACAGAGAGCGTTTGCTGCTACACTGGTTTGTAGCGCATCTTTCTTTACGGTCAATGAGCAAGGTGTTAAATTGATCACGTTTTAGACCATTTTTTCGTCGTTCCCCCTATAAAGATAAGGGCGAAAAAAGGTGACGGCTATTTTGGATTTTCTGTAAACATCAGGCGATATGTCTTGTACCTCTATATTGAGACTCTGAAACAGAGACTGGATGCCATCAATCAATTGCGTGTGGATCGCGCGCTTGCTGCCATGGGGCCTGCTTTCCAGCAGGTTTACAGTCTGCTGCCTACATTGTTGCATTACCACCATCCGCTAATGCCGGGCTACCTTGAAGGTAACGTTCCCCAGGGCATTTGCTTTTACACGCCTGATGAAAACCAACTTCACTACCTGAACGAACTTGAGCTGCACCGTGGCATGCCGCCGCAGGTTTCGCCAAAAGGCGAACTGCCGATCACCGGCGTCTATTCTATGGGCAGTACCTCATCGGTCGGGCAAAGCTGTTCGTCGGATCTCGATATCTGGGTCTGCCATCAATCCTGGCTTGATAATGAAGAGCGCCAGCTGTTGCAGCGTAAGTGCAGCCTGCTGGAAAGCTGGGCGGCCTCGCTCGGCGTTGAAGTGAGCTTCTTTCTGATTGATGAAAACCGTTTCCGCCACAATGAAAGCGGCAGCCTCGGCGGTGAAGACTGCGGTTCTACACAGCATATCCTGTTGCTTGACGAATTTTACCGCACCGCCGTGCGCCTGGCCGGTAAACGTATTCTGTGGAATATGGTGCCAGGAGACGAAGAAGAGCATTACGACGATTACGTCATGACGCTCTATGCACAGGGCGTTTTAACGCCGAACGAATGGCTGGATCTGGGTGGCTTAAGTTCCCTTTCGGCGGAAGAGTACTTCGGTGCCAGCCTGTGGCAGCTCTATAAAAGTATTGATTCACCGTACAAAGCGGTGCTGAAAACGCTGCTGCTGGAAGCCTACTCCTGGGAATACCCCAACACGCGTCTGTTGGCGAAAGATATTAAACAGCGTTTGCACGATGGCGAGATTGTCTCGTTTGGTCTCGATCACTACTGCATGATGCTGGAGCGCGTGACGGAATACCTGATCGCGATTGAAGACACCGCGCGTCTCGATCTTGCTCGTCGATGTTTCTATTTAAAAGTGTGCGAGAAGCTGAGCCGCGAGCGCGCCTGCGTTGGCTGGCGTCGTGAAGTGATTTCGCAGCTGGTGAAAGAGTGGGGCTGGGATGACGCGCGTGTAGCGATGCTGGATAACCGCGCGAACTGGAAAATTGATCAGGTTCGCGAAGCGCACAACGAACTGCTCGACGCGATGATGCAGAGTTACCGCAACCTGATTCGCTTTGCGCGTCGCAACAATCTGAGTGTTTCCGCCAGCCCGCAGGATATCGGCGTATTAACCCGTAAGCTGTACGCGGCGTTTGAAGCGCTGCCGGGTAAAGTAACGCTGGTGAACCCGCAAATTTCACCGGATCTCTCCGAACCGAATTTAACCTTTATCCATGTGCCGCCGGGCCGCGCCAACCGTACGGGTTGGTATCTTTACAACCGCGCGCCAAATATGGATTCGATCGTTAGCCACCAACCGCTGGAATATAACCGCTACCTTAATAAGCTGGTCGCCTGGGCGTGGTTTAATGGTCTGCTGACTTCGCGTACGCATTTGTTTATTAAAGGCAACGGCATTGTTGATCTGCCGAAGTTGCAGGAGATGGTGGCGGATGTTTCCCATCACTTCCCGCTGCGGCTGCCTGCACCGACGCCAAAAGCGCTCTACAGCCCTTGCGAAATCCGTCACCTGGCGATCATCGTTAACCTGGAATACGACCCAACGGCGGCGTTCCGTAACCAGGTGGTGCATTTTGATTTCCGCAAACTTGATGTGTTCAGCTTTGGTGAGCAGCAAAACTGCCTCGTTGGCAGCGTCGATTTGCTCTATCGCAACTCGTGGAATGAAGTGCGAACCCTGCATTTTAATGGCGAGCAGGCGATGACCGAAGCGCTGAAAACCATTCTGGGGAAAATGCACCAGGATGCCGCGCCGCCAGATAGCGTGGAAGTGTTCTGCTACAGCCAGCATTTACGTGGTCTTATTCGTACGCGTGTGCAGCAACTGGTGTCGGAGTGTATTGAGCTTCGCCTCTCCAGCACGCGGCAGGAAACCGGGCGTTTCAAAGCGTTGCGTGTTGCCGGGCAAACCTGGGGGCTGTTCTTTGAACGTCTCAATGTCTCCGTGCAGAAGCTGGAAAACGCGATTGAGTTTTACGGCGCGATTTCTCACAACAAGCTGCATGGCCTTTCGGTGCAGGTGGAAACCAATCACGTTGAGTTACCTGCGGTGGTAGATGGTTTTGCCAGTGAAGGGATTATTCAATTCTTCTTTGAAGAGACCGGCGAAGAGGGCTTTAACATCTATATCTTAGATGAGAGCAACCGTGCGGAAGTCTATCACCACTGCGAAGGCAGCAAAGAAGAGCTGGTGCGCGATGTCAGCCGTTTCTATTCTTCATCTCACGATCGCTTTACTTACGGTTCGAGCTTTATCAACTTTAACTTGCCGCAGTTCTACCAGATTGTGAATGTTGAAGGTCGCGCGCAGGTGATTCCGTTCCGTAATCAGGCAATCAGCACCGCGACGCCGGCAAATCAGGATAACGATGCGCCGTTGCTGCAGCAGTACTTCTCTTAAGCGATTTGCCCGGCATGTTACCGGGCAATGAATGTCAGCGGAAGCTGACGGTTTCTCCCGCCTGTTGGCTTGCCGCCTGTTCAAGCAGATCCCAGAATGTTTCACCGCTGCGGTCGCACACCCATTCGTCACCTTTCAGGTCAAAATGGTAGCCGCCCTGTTTGGTTGCCAGCCAGACCTGGTGTAGCGGTTCCTGGCGGTTAATAATGATTTTGCTGCCGTTTTCAAAGCTGATGGTCAGCACACCGCCATTGATCTCGCAGTCGATATCACTGTCGCCGTCCCAGTCATCCAGGCGTTCTTCGATGGTCAGCCACAGGCCGTCTGCGAGGCGATGAAATTCACTGTCGTTCATTCTCTTATCCCGTTTTTTATGATGGCAGCAGTATAACGCGAAACATTTCCCGATGCCCTAAACGCGCAAACTCTTGCTTTTGTGTCTTCTCCTGCGATGATAGAAAGCAGAAAGAACGAACTTACAGGCAACTTATAATGAAAGATGTGTTTCGCACGCTGGCCGTACTGCTGACTCTGTTTAGCCTGACGGGCTGTGGTCTGAAAGGCCCACTCTACTTCCCGCCCGCAGATAAAAACGCGCCGCCGCCAACCAAAACGCAAACCAGCACGATTCAGCCGGCCACGCCGGATAAAAACGATCGTGGTGATGACGGCTCGCCGACGCAGGTGAATTACTGACGTTACCGTTCTGTATCCGCGCAAATGGAGTAGATGATGCAGTTCTCAAAAATGCATGGCCTTGGCAACGATTTTATGGTCGTCGACGCGGTAACGCAGAATGTCTTTTTTTCCCCGGAGCTGATCCGTCGTCTGGCGGATCGCCATCTTGGCGTAGGGTTCGACCAGTTGCTGGTGGTTGAGCCTCCCTACGATCCTGAACTTGATTTTCACTATCGGATCTTTAATGCCGATGGCAGCGAAGTGTCGCAGTGCGGCAACGGCGCGCGCTGCTTCGCCCGTTTTGTGCGCCTGAAAGGGTTGACCAATAAACGTGATATCCGCGTCAGTACGGCGAACGGTCGTATGGTATTGAGCGTAACGGAAGATGAGTTAGTGCGCGTGAACATGGGCGAGCCGAACTTTGAACCGTCGCAGGTGCCGTTTCGCGCCAACAAAGCGGAAAAGACCTATATTATGCGCGCGGCAGAGCAAACAGTATTGTGCGGTGTTGTCTCGATGGGCAACCCGCATTGTGTGATTCAGGTGGACGACGTCAACACCGCCCCCGTCGAAACACTGGGGCCGGTTCTGGAAAGCCACGAACGTTTTCCTGAGCGCGCGAACATCGGCTTTATGCAAGTTGTTAAACCGGACAACATTCGCCTGCGCGTTTATGAGCGCGGTGCCGGGGAAACTCAGGCCTGCGGCAGCGGTGCTTGCGCAGCGGTTGCTGTCGGCATCTCGCAGGGGTTGCTGGCGGAAAATGTTCGCGTGGAATTACCAGGCGGTCGACTTGATATCGCATGGAAAGGCCCGGGCCAACCACTGTATATGACTGGCCCGGCGGCACATGTCTACGACGGGTTTATTCAGTTATGAAGCAGCCAGGGGAAGAACTACAGGACACCTTTACACAGCTGGATGACAGCGATGTCGTTGATTATCTGCTGCGTAACCCTGATTTCTTTATCCGCAATGCACGGCTGGTGGAACAGATGCGCGTGCCGCATGCGGTGCGCGACACCGTTTCACTGGTGGAATGGCACATGGCGCGTTCGCGCAATCACATCAATGCGCTGGAAGAGAACATGACGCTGTTGATGGAGCAGGCCAGCGCTAACGAAGGTCTGTTCTATCGCCTGCTGCGTTTACAGGGGCGGCTGGCGTCTGCGCCGAGCCTTGACGAAATGCTCAACCGTTTCCATCGCTGGGCGCGTGATTTAGGGCTGGCGGGCGCCACTATCCGCCTGTTTCCCGATCGCTGGCGTCTTGGCGCGCCGTCGAAATTTACCCATCTTGCGCTCTCCCGACAGGCGTTTGAACCGCTGCGTATCCAGCGCCTTGGCCAGCAGCATCACTATCTTGGGCCACTAAATGGGCCGGAGTTACTGCTGCTGTTGCCGGAAGCGAAAGCGATTGGCTCCGTCGCGATGTCGCTGATGGGGCATGATGGCGCGCTGGGCGTTGTGTTGTTCAGCAGTCGCGACGTTCACCATTATCAACAGGGACAAGGCACTCAGTTGCTGGAAGAGATCGCGCAGATGCTGCCGGATCTGCTGGAGCGCTGGATTGAGCGCGTATGACCGATTCTCCGCTGTTTTCATTCGTCACCCGTTTTCTGCGCTACCTTAGCGTTGAACGTCAGCTCAGCCCCATCACGCTTTTAAATTATCAGTATCAGCTTGATGCCATTATTGCTTTGACCGAAGAAACGGGTCTGAAAAGCTGGCAACAATGTGATGCTGCGATGGTGCGTACTATTGCCGTGCGCAGCCGACGCAAAGGGCTGGGGGCCGCGAGCCTGGCGCTACGGCTCTCGGCGCTGCGCAGTTTCTTTGACTGGATGGTCAGCCAGGGCGAGTTGCCCGCTAACCCGGCAAAAGGCATTTCCGCGCCAAAAGCGCCGCGCCATCTGCCGAAAAATATCGATGTTGATGATATTAACCGACTGCTGGATATCGATCTTAACGATCCGCTCGCCGTGCGCGATCGCGCGATGCTTGAAGTGATGTATGGCGCGGGTCTGCGTTTGTCTGAACTGGTGAATCTGGATATTAAGCATCTGGATCTGGAAAGCGGCGAAGTGTGGGTGCTGGGCAAAGGCAGCAAAGAACGCCGTTTGCCGATTGGTCGCAATGCGGTTGCCTGGATTGAACACTGGCTTGATTTACGCGGTTTGTTTGGCGCAGAAGACGATGCGCTGTTTCTGTCGAAGCTCGGCAAACGCATCTCGGCGCGCAATGTGCAAAAGCGTTTCGCTGAATGGGGCATTAAGCAAGGGTTGAACAGCCACGTGCATCCACATAAGCTGCGCCACTCTTTCGCCACCCATATGCTCGAATCGAGTGGCGATTTGCGCGGTGTGCAGGAGCTGCTCGGTCACGCTAATCTGTCCACCACTCAGATATATACTCATCTTGATTTTCAACACCTTGCTTCGGTATACGATGCGGCGCACCCGCGCGCCAAACGGGGGAAATAATGCGTTTTTACCGCCCATTAGGTCAGATCTCCGCGATCACCTTCGACCTGGACGACACCCTTTACGACAACCGGTTGGTTATCCAGCGCACTGAACAGGAAGCGCTGGCGTTTGTGCAGCGTTATCACCCGGCGTTAAGCAACCTGGAAAACAGAGAATTCCATCGCCTGCGCCAGTCGCTGCGGGAAACCGAACCGGATATTTACCACGATGTCACCGAGTGGCGCCGGCGTGCCGTCGAACGTGCGATGCTGGACGCCGGTCTGACCGCGGAAGAAGCGGCGGCCGGTGCAAATGCCTCGATGGTCAATTTTGCCAAATGGCGCAGCCGCATTGATGTGCCGGAGGAAACCCACGACACACTGACGAAGCTCGCCAAAAAATGGCCGCTGGTGGCGATCACCAATGGTAACGCGCAGCCGGAGTTGTTCGGTCTGGGCGACTACTTTGAATTCGTGTTGCGTGCCGGGCCGGACGGTCGGTCAAAACCGTTTAGCGATATGTATCACCTTGCGGCTGAGCGTCTCGGCGTGGCGATTGGCGATATTCTGCATGTCGGCGATGATTTAACCACCGACGTCGCCGGGGCGGTGCGCTGCGGTATGCAGGCCTGTTGGATTAAGCCGGAAGGCGCCGATCTGCTGCAAGCCAGCGACAGCCGGTTACTGCCGCATGTGGAAATTTCGCGGTTGGCATCCCTCACTACGCTGATATAATCACCAGCTGTTCTGTATAAATTCCCAGTAATATTTCGCGGCGGTGCCAATGGACGTTTCTTATCTGCTCGACAGCCTCAATGACAAACAGCGCGACGCCGTAGCCGCCGAGCGCAGCAATATGCTGGTGCTGGCAGGGGCGGGGAGCGGTAAGACGCGCGTACTGGTACACCGTATCGCCTGGCTGATGACCGTGGAAAACTGCTCGCCATACTCGATTATGGCGGTGACTTTCACCAACAAAGCGGCGGCGGAAATGCGCCACCGTATCGGCCAGTTAATGGGCACTTCGCAGGGCGGGATGTGGGTTGGCACCTTCCACGGCCTCGCGCACCGTTTGCTGCGCGCGCACCATATGGATGCCAACCTGCCGCAGGATTTCCAGATTCTGGACAGCGAAGATCAGCTGCGTTTACTCAAACGTTTGATCAAAGCGATGAACCTCGATGAGAAGCAATGGCCGCCGCGCCAGGCGATGTGGTACATCAACGGCCAGAAAGACGAAGGCATTCGTCCGCACCATATTCAAAGTTTCGGTAACCCGGTGGAACAAACCTGGCAGAAAGTTTACCAGGCCTATCAGGAAGCCTGCGACCGCGCCGGGCTGGTGGATTTCGCCGAGCTGCTGCTGCGCGCCCATGAGTTGTGGCTCAACAAGCCGCATATTTTGCAGCACTACCGCGAACGCTTTACCAATATCCTGGTGGACGAATTCCAGGATACCAACAACATTCAATACGCGTGGATCCGCCTGCTGGCGGGCGATACCGGCAAAGTGATGATCGTCGGCGACGATGACCAGTCCATCTACGGCTGGCGCGGTGCGCAGGTGGAAAACATCCAGCGCTTCCTGAAAGATTTCCCCGGCGCGCAGACGATCCGCCTGGAGCAGAACTACCGTTCGACCAGCAATATCCTGAGCGCGGCGAACGCCCTGATTGAGAACAACAACGGGCGTCTGGGTAAAAAGCTGTGGACCGATGGCGTCGATGGCGAGCTGATTTCACTTTACTGCGCCTTTAACGAGCTGGATGAAGCGCGTTATGTCGTCAATCGCATTAAAGCCTGGCAGGATAACGGCGGGCAACTGACGCAGTGCGCCATTCTCTATCGCAGCAACGCCCAGTCGCGCGTGCTGGAAGAGGCGTTGCTGCAAGCCAGCATGCCGTACCGGATTTATGGCGGTATGCGATTCTTCGAACGTCAGGAAATTAAAGATGCGCTCTCCTACCTGCGCCTGATCGCCAACCGCAATGATGACGCCGCTTTTGAGCGCGTGGTGAATACGCCAACGCGCGGCATCGGCGACCGTACGCTGGACGTGGTGCGCCAAACCTCGCGCGATCGCCAGTTGACGTTATGGCAGGCAACGCGCGAGTTGTTACAGGAGAAAGCGCTGGCGGGTCGTGCGGCGAGCGCGCTGCAACGTTTCCTGGAACTGATTGACGCGCTGGCACAGGAAACGGCGGATATGCCGTTGCATGTGCAAACCGACCGGGTGATCAGCGATTCCGGCCTGCGCATGATGTACGAGCAGGAAAAAGGCGAAAAAGGCCAGACGCGTATTGAGAACTTAGAGGAACTGGTTACCGCGACGCGCCAGTTCAGCTACAACGAAGAAGACGAAGATTTGATGCCGCTGCAGGCGTTTCTCTCCCACGCCGCACTGGAAGCGGGTGAAGGGCAGGCGGATACCTGGCAGGATGCGGTGCAGTTAATGACGCTGCACTCGGCGAAAGGGCTGGAGTTTCCGCAGGTGTTTATTGTTGGCATGGAAGAGGGCATGTTCCCCAGCCAGATGTCGCTGGATGAAGGCGGGCGGCTGGAAGAGGAGCGCCGTCTGGCGTATGTCGGCGTGACGCGCGCGATGCAAAAACTGACCTTAACCTATGCGGAAACGCGTCGGTTATACGGTAAAGAGGTGTATCACCGCCCGTCGCGCTTTATTGGCGAGTTGCCTGAAGAGTGCATTGAAGAGGTGCGTTTGCGCGCCAGCATCAGCCGCCCGGTTAGCCATCAGCGCATGGGTACGCCAGTTGCGCAAAGCGATACCGGCTATAAACTTGGCCAGCGCGTACGCCATGCCAAGTTTGGCGAAGGCACGGTGGTGAACATGGAAGGCAGCGGTGAGCACAGCCGTTTACAGGTGGCTTTCCAGGGGCAAGGTATCAAATGGCTGGTGGCGGCTTACGCCAAGCTCGAAACCGTGTAACTTTCAGAAAAATATCATTATTTTGTAATATTCTGCTAGCCTTATACGCTGAAGGGCAAATATTGCTCTTTAGCGTTTCGTTGCGTGTTGACGCCTTTTGAGTGCTGGCGTAACATGCGCGCACGATCACGCTAAGAGGACATTCGCCTTGGACACACCCAGTAGATACTGGCTCAATTTCCTGGTTTTCAGGAACAACTCCTAAGGCTATCTCCTCATGCTGATGGCCTTAGAGGTTGTCAGCGACCCGCTGTATTCCCCGTCGCGCTGAGTCAGGCTGTTTAATGGTCTGAAACCCAATTTGTTTCTCTGTGTGCCCACCGAACTGTCCGATATTTTTTGCATTGGGAGTCCCGGCTATGCTGAGCGCATTTCAACTGGAAAACAATCGTTTAACCCGCCTTGAGGCTGACGAAATCAAACATCTCGCCAGCTCTGTTTGGGTTGATTTGGTCGAGCCGGACGATGAAGAACGTACCCGCGTGCAAACGGAATTGGGCCAGAACCTGGCCACCCGACCTGAACTGGAAGACATCGAGGCGTCGGCGCGTTTTTTTGAAGACGAAGACGGCCTGCACATCCACTCCTTCTTCTTTTTTGAAGATGCTGAAGATCACGCAGGAAACTCAACCGTAGCATTTACCATCCGCGAAGGTCGCCTGTTCACCCTGCGTGAGCGCGAGCTGCCTGCGTTTCGCCTGTACCGTATGCGCGCCCGCAGCCAGGAGATGGTCGACGGTAACGCTTATGAACTGCTGCTGGATCTGTTCGAAACCAAAATTGAGCAACTGGCGGATGAAATCGAAAACATTTACAGCGATCTGGAAAAGCTGAGCCGCGTCATTATGGAAGGCCAGCAGGGCGACGAGTATGACGACGCGCTCTCGACGCTGGCGGAACAGGAAGATATCGGCTGGAAGGTGCGCCTGTGTCTGATGGATACCCAGCGCGCGTTGAACTTTCTGGTGCGTAAGGCGCGTTTACCGGCCGGTCAGCTTGAGCAGGCGCGCGAGATCCTGCGCGATATCGAATCCCTGCTGCCGCACAACGAATCGTTGTTCCAGAAAGTGAACTTCCTGATGCAGGCGGCGATGGGCTTTATCAATATCGAGCAGAACCGCATCATCAAGATCTTCTCGGTGGTATCGGTCGTGTTCCTGCCGCCGACGCTGGTGGCTTCCAGCTACGGCATGAACTTTGAATTTATGCCCGAACTGCACTGGAGCTTTGGCTACCCTGGCGCAATCATCTTTATGATCCTCGCGGGGCTCGCGCCTTATCTCTACTTCAAACGCCGTAACTGGCTATAAAACAAAAAGGTTCAGCATCGCGCTGAACCTTTTTTATTACAGGCTCCAGTCCTGTTTGCCCTTCACTTTTAGATCGTAATACCAAATGTTGGCTCGACAGGCGATGATGGCGTTGACCATATAACCCAGGAAGCCAATGTTAAAAATAACCGCAACCATGATAACGACTATGTTGATAACTAAAACTAACAGGGCTTTCTTCCACAAACCAAGGATCAGCAAATAGATAATAGAAAAAAACCAGGCGAAGAAATTGAAAGAGACTTTTATCTTCTGCCCGAAAGTCATTTCTTTATAGGCGTTTTTCCATGCCGGGCTCATCCCCCAAAAAGAGGGGTAGCCATTCTTCTCATAGAATGCGAAACGATACTTCCATTTGTCGCTTAATGAATGGTCGCTTTTATAATCATAAGTGTTGATGTTACTCATTTTCCCCTCCTGAAATAGACACGTGGTCCGTCGAATTAATTTGTTGCTTTAACTGCGTCGGTGCGAGCATAAAGACGAAAAATACCAGCACGTCGTAACCGAAATAGATTCTGATACCTAAGCTCACGCACTCTACATCGCTGACAACACCGGTGGCGGCAACCGCCAGCGAGGCCAGGTAGACCAGCAATGAAAAAATGACCACATAGCGGCCTTTGGCACCGCTATCTCTGCAGCGTTGCGCGTTAATATTTAGCTTTAAATAGGTGTAAAGCAGAAAGCACACCAGCGGCAGAACAGGCAGTTCGGCCACATTAAAGGCGACAACTAAAAAGAGAATATGCAGAAGTAAAAAGATAAGGATATACGGCCCACGCGCGAGGCACGTTTTGCCCGATGGCAAAAAAATCCTGCGGATCATCGCTGATTCATCCTGAATAACGTAATGACGAAGGGGCAAACATAGCATTCCATTGCGCATTACGCGATTGGGTAAATCCTTACCTCTAAATTTTTGTAGGTATTGGGCGGCTATTCCGCCCATGTGTTTAATCAGGCTTTTTTGCGTAACCCGCGCTGCGTATAAACCGCGTCGAGGACAAAGATAGCCAGCGCAACCCAGATAAAGCCGAAGGTCACCATTTTATCCGCGCCGGGATGTTCGCCGTAAAAAAGCACCGCCAGCACGAACATCAATGTCGGGCCAATGTACTGGAAGAAGCCGAGCGTCGACAGGCGCAGACGCGTTGCCGCACCGGTAAAACAGAGCAGCGGTACCGTGGTTACGACACCTGCGGCCATTAAAAGCAGATTAAGCGACAGACTGTTTTGCCCCATATGGCTGGTCGGACTGTCGGTAATGCCGAACAACCAAATCGCCGCTACCGGCAGCAGCCACAGCGTTTCTATCAACATGCCGGTTTGTGCCTCCACCGCAATCTTTTTGCGCAGCAGGCCGTAAAAAGCAAAGCTGAAGGCCAGGCCAAGCGCGATTATCGGCAGCGAACCAAATGTCCACAGTTGTACCAGCACACCGATCGCCGCCAGCAGCACCGCCAGCCACTGCATGCGGCGAAAACGTTCGCCCAAAAACAGCATCCCCAGCAGAATATTCACCAGCGGGTTAATAAAGTAGCCCAGGCTCGCTTCCAGCATATGGTTATGGTTTACCGCCCAGATAAACAACAACCAGTTTCCCCCTACCAGTACCGCAGAGAGCGCCAGCAGCAGGATCTTTTTCGGCGTTTGCAGCAGGGCTTTCACGCTGCTCCACTGGCGGCTCACGCTAATCAACGCCAGCATAAAGAAGAAGGACCAGATCACGCGATGTGTAAGAATTTCGTCGGCCGGAACGAACCAGATCGTTTTGAAGTAAGCCGGGGCAACGCCCCAAATAAAATATGCGGCCAGGGCAAGAAGCACGCCCAGCCGCGTCTGTTTTGCATCCATCGGGAAAGCTCGTAGCTGAAATGAATCCTCATGGTACCCGATTTTTCTGACCGGCTCACCCCACCATATAGGTGGCGGTCGCGCTGGCGATGTAGAGCTGTTCTTCGTTGTGCAGCTCTACGCGCGCGACGGCAACTTTATTACCCGCGCGCAGCAAGCTGCTACTGGCGGTAAAGCGCGTACCGCGACCCGGTCGCAGGTAATCGACGCGTAAATCGATCGTGCCCATCCGTGCTAAACGCTGGCGCAGCTCCTCTTCGCTAATGGTTTCATGGCGGGTTAACGTGCTGCCCACGCAAACCAGACCCGCGGCGACATCCAGCGCGGAAGCAATCACGCCACCGTGTAAAATGCTTTGCGCCCAGTTGCCGACCATCATAGGTTGGTTATTAAAACTCAGCTGCGCGTACTCTTTTTCATAGCGCTCCAGCTCCAGCCCTAACGCACGATTAAACGGCATGTGGTACACGAATATCTCGCCGACCGTTTTCAGGACTTCTTCCGCTGTGAGAACAACTGACATGGCTATCTGATCCGATGAGTTAATGAAATGTTGATTTTATGCTTATCGATTGTTGATTTCCACTTTCGGAACCGATACATGAGCAGTGACTCAATAAATATGTAGAATACTTGCGGGGAAATTCGTCAATTCAACAATATGATTTGGAGCAGCAAACCGATGCGGACCTCTCTGGGTTGGTTTTTCGCAGTGCTTGCACTGCCGTTTATGGCTTACGCACAAGAAGCGACGGTAAAAGAAGTTCATGATGCACCCGCCGTGCGCGGCAGTATCATCGCCAATTTATTGCAGGAGCACGACAATCCGTTCACGCTCTATCCGTATGAATCCAACTACGTTATCTACACCGATACCAGCGATCTGAACAAAGAAGCGATTCGCTCTTATAACTGGGCGGATAATGCACGCAAAGATGAAGTGAAGTTTCAGCTCAGCCTGGCGTTCCCGTTCTGGCGCGGGATTCTGGGGCCAAACTCGGTGTTCGGTGGTTCCTACACGCAAAAATCCTGGTGGCAGTTGTCAAACAGCGGAGAGTCTTCTCCATTCCGTGAAACCAACTACGAACCGCAACTGTTCCTTGGTTTCGCCACCGATTACGAATTTGCTGGCTGGACGCTGCGCGACGTGGAATTTGGCTTTAACCACGATTCGAACGGGCGTTCCGACCCGACTTCACGCAGCTGGAACCGCGCCTATACGCGCTTGATGGCGCAAAGCGGCAACTGGCTGGTGGAAGTCAAACCCTGGTATGTGGTGGGATCGGTTGATGACAACCCGGATATCACCAAATATATGGGTTATTACCAGCTGAAAATTGGCTACCAACTGGGCGATGCGATCCTCAGCGCAAAAGGACAATATAACTGGAATACCGGTTACGGCGGCGCGGAACTCGGTCTAAGCTACCCAGTAACTAAACACGTACGTCTTTATACGCAGGTCTACAGCGGGTACGGCGAATCGTTGATTGACTACAATTTCAATCAGACACGTGTCGGCGTGGGCGTGATGCTTAACGATCTGTTTTAAGCGTTGCAGTTTCTCTCTCAGGCGCTGAAAATAGCGCCTGTTTTTATTTCAGGCAAATGGGGTCAGAGTGGCACAGGCGGAAGTATTGAATCAGGAATCGCTGGCGAAACAGGTTCTGCAAGAGACCTTCGGCTACCAGCAATTCCGCCCGGGCCAGCAGGATATTATCGACACCGTGCTCAGCGGCCGCGACTGCCTGGTGGTGATGCCGACCGGCGGTGGGAAATCCCTGTGTTACCAAATTCCGGCGCTAGTATTAGATGGCCTGACGGTGGTGGTTTCACCGCTCATCTCTCTGATGAAAGATCAGGTCGATCAGCTACTGGCAAACGGTGTTGCTGCAGCATGCCTGAACTCTACCCAGAGTCGCGAACAGCAGTTTGAGGTGATCAACGGCTGTCGCAACGGCCAGATTCGCCTGCTTTATATCGCTCCCGAGCGCCTGATGCTCGACAACTTCCTCGATCAGCTGCGCCAGTGGAATCCGGTGCTGTTGGCCGTGGACGAAGCCCACTGTATTTCCCAGTGGGGCCATGATTTCCGCCCGGAATACGCCGCGCTGGGTCAGTTGCGCCAGATGCTGCCTTCCGTGCCGTTTATGGCGCTCACCGCCACCGCCGATGACACAACCCGCCGCGACATTGAACGTTTGCTGGGGCTTCACGATCCGCTGATTCAGGTCAGCAGCTTCGACCGCCCGAACATTCGCTACATGCTGATGGAAAAATTTAAGCCGCTCGATCAGCTACTGCGTTATGTGCAGGAGCAGCGCGGCAAGTGCGGCATCGTGTATTGCAACAGCCGGGCGAAAGTGGAAGACACCGCCGCCCGTTTACAAAGCCGCGGTTTTAGCGCGGCGGCTTACCATGCCGGGCTGGAAAACGAGGTGCGGGCGCGCGTACAGGAACAGTTCCAGCGCGACGACCTGCAAATTGTCGTGGCGACGGTGGCGTTTGGTATGGGCATCAACAAGCCCAACGTGCGCTTCGTGGTGCATTTTGACATTCCGCGCAATATCGAATCCTATTATCAGGAAACCGGTCGCGCCGGACGTGACGGCCTGCCTGCGGAAGCGATGCTGTTTTACGATCCGGCGGATATGGCGTGGCTGCGCCGCTGCCTGGAAGAAAAACCCGCCGGGCCGTTGCAGGATATCGAACGACACAAGCTCAATGCGATGGGCGCGTTTGCCGAAGCGCAAACCTGCCGCCGTCTGGTGTTGCTGAACTACTTTGGCGAAGGTCGCCAGGAGCCCTGCGGTAACTGCGATATTTGCCTCGATCCGCCGCGCCAGTACGACGGTTTACAGGACGCGCAAAAAGCGCTGTCGGCTATTTACCGCGTGAATCAGCGTTTCGGTATGGGCTATGTGGTGGAAGTGCTGCGCGGGGCGAATAATCAGCGCATCCGCGAGTTTGGTCACGACAAATTACCGGTGTATGGAATTGGTCGCGAGCAGAGCCACGAACATTGGGTGAGCGTGATCCGCCAACTGATTCACTTAGGCTTCGCCACACAAAACATTGCTCAGCACTCGGCATTGCAACTCACCGAAGCGGCGCGTCCGCTGCTGCGCGGTGAAGTCCCACTGATGCTGGCGGTGCCGCGTATGGTGGCGCTGAAACCAAAAGTGATGCAGAAAGCGGCGGTTGGCAATTACGACCGCAAGCTGTTCGCCAAGCTGCGCAAGTTGCGTAAAGCGATTGCCGATGAAGAGAACATTCCGCCGTACGTGGTCTTTAACGACGCCACACTGATTGAAATGGCCGAACAGATGCCGCTCTCTCCCGGTGAGATGCTCAGTGTCAACGGGGTGGGTACGCGCAAACTTGAACGCTTCGGCCAGGAGTTCATGGCGTTGATTCGCGCGCATGTTGACGGCGAAGAAGAGTAGTCAGCCTGCGAAAAAAATGGGAGGATGGTTTCCCCCTGAACTATTTTCCCGCGAGTTATCTATGTTGATGTTATTTCTCACCGTGGCGCTGGTGCATATCGTCGCACTGATGAGCCCCGGCCCCGATTTCTTCTTCGTTTCACAAACCGCCGTCAGCCGCTCGCGCAAAGAAGCGATGATGGGCGTGCTCGGTATCACCACCGGCGTCATGATTTGGGCAGGCGTGGCACTGCTCGGCCTGAACCTGATCCTCGCAAAAATGGCGTGGCTGCATAACATCATTATGGTCGGCGGCGGCCTGTATCTATGCTGGATGGGCTATCAGATGTTGCGCGGCGCGCTGAAAAAAGGTCCGCAAAGTAGCGACGCGCCGCAGGTTGAGCTGGCCGCCAGCGGACGCAGCTTTATCAAAGGGTTGCTGACCAATCTCGCTAACCCGAAAGCGATCATTTACTTTGGCTCAGTGTTTTCACTGTTTGTTGGCGATAGCGTGGGCGCTGGCGCGCGCTGGGGTATTTTTATGCTGATTGCGGTGGAAACTTTTGCCTGGTTTACCGTGGTCGCCAGCCTGTTCGCCTTACCGCAAATCCGTCGGGGTTATCAGCGTCTGGCGAAGTGGATTGATGGTTTTGCTGGCGCACTGTTCGCCGGTTTTGGTATTCACCTGATTATTTCCCGCTAAGCGATAAACGCCGGATAGCCCTATCCGGCTCTCTTCTCAGGCGTGTCTTGCCGATGCCAGCAGCGCGCCGACCAGCATAAACAACGAACCGAACACTTTGTTCAGCGCTTTCATCTGGCGCGGGCCTTTGATCCATGCCGCAATGCGCTGCGCCAGCGTGGCGTAGCCAATCATCACAATGATATCCACCACAATGGTGGTGACGCCGAGTACCACGTACTGCATCACTTGCGGTTGATGCGGGACAATAAACTGCGGGAACAGCGCGGCGAGAAAAACAATGCTCTTCGGATTGGTCAGGTTGACGAATACGGCGCGTTTAAACAAATGCCCGCGCGTTTGGGTTTTTGCCAGCGTATTGAGATCGATAGCGCCCGCGGCGCGCCACTGCTGGATGCCAAGCCAAATCAGATAAGCCGCGCCCGCCCATTTCAGCACTTCAAAGGCCAGCACCGAGCGTGAAAATAATGTGCCTAAACCGACACCGACCAGCACGATGTGAATGGCTAAACCGGTTTGTAGCCCGGCAATCGACGCCACCGCGCCGCGATAACCGTGGCTGATGGACGTGGACATGGTGTTAATCGCGCCGGAGCCGGGGGACAGGCTCAGGATTAAGGATGTCAGCAGGTAGGCGAACCACCATTCGAAGGTCATGAGAAACTCCCTGGATATCGGTTTTTATGCCACAATACGCTATTGGCAGCGGAATTTGCTATTGGTCACAAAAAAACGATTTTACATGGCTAAAAGGGGCGAAATCCCAATGTTTCGGCACAAATCGACATGGGAAACCAGAGAAAAAGCGTTCGCGGCTTTTACCATGGGACCGCTGATGGATTTCTGGCGTTCGCGGGAAGAAGCGGTCTTTACCGGCGTGGACGATGTGCCGGTCAGTTTTGTCCGTTTTCGCGCGCAAAGTAACGACCGCGTTATTGTGATTTGTCCCGGCCGCATCGAAAGCTACGTAAAATACGCAGAGCTGGCGTATGACCTGTTCCACCTCGGTTATGACGTGTTGATTATCGATCATCGCGGCCAGGGGCGTTCCGGGCGAATGTTGCCGGACACGCATCGTGGCCATGTGGTGAAATTCAGCGATTATGTCGACGATCTGGCGGCGTTCTGGGATCAGGAAGTGGCCAGCGGGCCGTGGCGCAAACGCTATATTCTTGCCCATTCGATGGGTGGTGCCATTTCCACCCTGTTTTTACAGCGCTATCCGCAAGCCTGCGATGCGATTGCCCTGTGCGCGCCCATGTTCGGCATTATCATTCGCCTGCCTGAATGGATGGTGCGCCCGTTGCTGGACTGGGCTGAAAGCTACCCGAGTCTTCGTGAAGGTTACGCTATTGGCACCGGGAGCTGGCGCCCGTTGCCGTTCGCGATAAACGTGTTAACCCACAGCCGCGAGCGCTATCGCCGTAATTTGCGTTTTTATGCCGATGAACCGCAGCTTCGCGTTGGCGGGCCCACCTGGCACTGGGTACGCGAAGGGATCTTAGCCGGTGAACACGCGCTGGCGGGGGCGGAAAAAGACGCCACGCCGACATTGATTATTCAGGCAGAAGAGGAGCACGTGGTGGATAACCGCATGCATCAACGCTTCTGTGAACGACGCGCCGCAGCGGGCCACCCTTGTGAAGGGGGGAAACCGCTGGTCATACAAGGCGCGTACCATGAGATCCTTTTTGAAAAGGACGCCATGCGCTCGGTCGCGCTCAACGCCATCGTCGAATTCTTCGACCGGCATAACTGATGAATTATTGAGGTTAAATTTTCTTATGTACCAGGTTGTTGCATCTGATTTAGATGGCACATTGCTCTCCCCCGACCACACACTGTCGCCCTTTGCCAAAGAAACGTTAAAACTGCTTACCGCGCGCGGCGTCAACTTCGTCTTCGCCACCGGCCGCCACCATGTGGATGTCGGGCAAATCCGCGACAATCTGGGCATTAAAGCCTATATGATCACCTCCAACGGTGCGCGGGTACACGACACCGATGGCAATCTGGTGTTCACCCATAACCTGGATCGCGACATCGCCACCGATCTGTTCGGCGTGGTGCATAACGAGCCGGATATCATTACCAACGTCTACCGCAACGATGAGTGGTTCATGAATCGCCACCGCCCGGATGAGATGCGTTTCTTTAAAGAAGCGGTATTCCAGTATTCGCTGTATGAGCCGGGTTTGCTTGAGCCGGAAGGGATCAGCAAAGTCTTCTTCACATGTGAAAGCCATGAAAAACTGCTGCCGCTGGAACAGGCCATCAACGCCCGCTGGGGCGATCGCGTGAACGTCAGTTTCTCTACCTTAACCTGCCTGGAAGTGATGGCGGGCGGCGTGTCGAAAGGCCATGCGCTGGAAGCTGTCGCAGGCGCGCTGGGTTATAGCCTGAAAGAGTGCATCGCCTTTGGTGACGGCATGAACGACGCGGAAATGCTGTCGATGGCGGGCAAAGGTTGCATTATGGGTAACGCTCACCAGCGTCTGAAAGAACTGCACCCGGAGCTGGAAGTGATTGGCACCAACGCCGATAACGCCGTACCGCATTACCTGCGTAAGCTGTTCCTCGAATAAGATTGACGAGTGGTCTTAAATTAACCACTCGTCAACTAAATACTCAAACTTTGCGCAACTGAGTTCGCTACAATGCCTGTCCACTCATCGAAGAGACATTCATTGTGGCGTTACTCATCATCACCACTATTTTGTGGGCTTTCTCTTTTAGCCTGATTGGCGAATACCTTGCGGGCCATGTCGACAGCTATTTCTCCGTGCTGATGCGCGTTGGGCTGGCGGCGCTGGTCTTTTTACCGTTTCTGCGTGCGCGTGGGCATAACCTCAAGACCATTGGTTTGTACATGCTGGTGGGCGCGTTGCAGCTGGGCATTATGTACCTGTTCAGCTTCCAGGCGTATCTCTACCTGACGGTGTCTGAATTCCTGCTGTTTACCGTTTTCACACCGCTGTATGTCACCCTGATTTACGATCTGCTCAGTAAGCGCGGGCTGCGCTGGAGCTACGCGCTGAGCGCCGGGCTGGCGGTAATTGGCGCGGCGATTATTCGCTACGACAAAGTGAGCGATCACTTCTGGATTGGCCTGATTCTGGTGCAACTGGCGAATATCAGCTTTGCCATTGGTATGGTCGGCTACAAACGCCTGATGGAGACGCGCCCGATGCCGCAACACAACGCGTTCGCCTGGTTTTATCTTGGCGCATTCGTGGTCGCCGTTGTGGCGTGGTTTGTGATGGGTAATCCGCAGAAATTGCCGACCACGACGCTGCAATGGAGCGTGCTGGTGTGGCTTGGCGTGGTGGCATCCGGGTTGGGTTATTTTATGTGGAACTACGGCGCAACACAGGTGGACGCCGGGACGCTCGGCATCATGAACAATGTGCATGTTCCCGCCGGGTTACTGGTTAACCTTGCTATCTGGCAGGAACAGCCGCACTGGCCGAGTTTTATTATTGGTGGTGCGGTGATAATGGCCTCGCTGTGGGTGCATCGCCGTTGGGTCGCTCCGCGCTCCGCACAAACGGCAGATGGTCGCAAGCGTGATTCCGCGCTGAGCGAATAAACGCTTCCGTTACCGGCTGACGCTGCTCGCCGTCGCGCACGGCGGCGTACAGCCGGCTCCACAATCCTTCGCCCAGGGTTTTGGTCACCACCAGACCCTGGCGCTCAAAACTCTCCACCACCCAGTGCGGCAGCGCCGCAATGCCCATCCGCGCGGCAACCATCTGAATCAGCAGCAGCGTGTTATCAACGCTTTTCAGCGACGGACTTACGCCCGCCGGTTGCAGGAAGTGACGCCAGATATCCAGGCGACTGCGTTGTACCGGATAGATCAGCAGCGTTTCGCTGGCGATATCGTCCGGCGTGATGCGCGCTTTTGCCGCCAGCGGATGATCGGGGGCGAGCACCAGCCGCACTTCAAAATCAAACATCGGCGAATAGTGCAGACCGCTGCGCGGCAGAATGTCGGAGGTCATGACCAGATCCAGCTCGCCCTGTTGCAGCGCAGGTTGCGGATCAAACGTGACGCCGGATTTGAAATCCATCTCCACTTGCGGCCAGTTCTGGCGGAAGTTCTCAAGCGCAGGTGTCAGCCACTGAATACAGCTATGGCACTCAATAGCGATGCGCAGCGTGGCTTGCTGCGGCTCATTGCAGGCCTGCAGCGCGCGGCTAATCTGCGGCAGCACCTGATTTGCCAGTTGCAACAGAATTTCACCCTGCGGCGTAAAGCGTAGCGGCTGGCTTTTCCGCACAAACAGACGAAAGCCAAGGCGCTGTTCCAGATCGCTGAACTGGTGGGAAAGCGCGGACTGCGTTTGATGCAGCGTTGCCGCCGCTGCCGCCAGCGACCCGCTGTTTCGTAACGCCTGTAGCGTTTTCAGGTGTTTAATTTCGATCATGAAAGTCCTTCACTCCGGCATGAACATTTTGCGCTTGAGGAATATACAGTACTTGCGAATTATAGATGTGTAAACATCTGGACGTCTAAAAATCCTGCGTCTTTCGAATTAATAGTGCGTTGGCTGCGCTCATTCACCCCAGTCACTTACTTCAGTAAGCTCTTGGGGATTCATGAACTTGCCGCCTTCCCTTAATCCGAAATCCTTTGGATTAACCCAATTGAAGAGGCTAAAAATGACAATTCTTAATCACACCCTCGGTTTCCCTCGCGTTGGCCTGCGTCGCGAGCTGAAAAAAGCGCAAGAGAGCTACTGGGCGGGTAACTCCACCCGTGAAGAGCTGCTGGCGGTAGGACGCGAACTGCGCGCCCGCCACTGGGAGCAGCAAAATGAGGCCGGTATCGATCTGCTGCCGGTGGGCGATTTCGCCTGGTACGACCATGTTCTGACCACCAGCCTGCTGTTGGGCAATGTGCCGGCTCGTCATCAGAACAACGACGGTTCCGTGGATATCGATACCCTGTTCCGCATTGGCCGTGGCCGCGCGCCAACCGGCGAACCGGCGGCAGCGGCGGAAATGACCAAATGGTTCAACACCAACTACCACTACATGGTGCCGGAGTTCAGCAAAGGCCAGCAGTTCAAACTGACCTGGACGCAACTGCTGGACGAAGTAGACGAAGCGCTGGCGCTCGGCCATAAGGTGAAACCTGTGCTGCTGGGCCCGGTCACTTACCTGTGGCTGGGCAAAGTGAAAGGCGAACAGTTTGATCGGTTAAGCCTGCTGAACGACATTCTGCCGGTCTACAAACAGGTGCTCGGCGAGCTGGCAAAACGCGGTATTGAGTGGGTACAAATCGACGAACCGGCGCTGGTGCTGGAGTTGCCACAAGCCTGGCTGGATGCGTTTAAACCAGCTTACGACGCGCTTTCCGGCCAGCTGAAGCTGCTGCTGACCACCTATTTTGAAGGTGTGACGCCGAACCTTGATGTGATCACCGCGCTGCCGGTGCAGGGGCTGCATGTTGATTTGGTACACGGCAAGGACAACGTGGCCGAGCTGCACTCGCGTCTGCCTGCTGACTGGCTGCTCTCTGCCGGTCTGGTGAATGGTCGTAACGTCTGGCGCGCCGATCTCACCGAGAAATATGCGCAAATCAACGAAGTGGTCGGTAAACGTCCGCTGTGGGTTGCCTCTTCCTGCTCTTTGCTGCACAGCCCGATCGATCTGAGTGTCGAAACGCGACTGGATGCGGAAGTGAAAAGCTGGTTCGCCTTCGCCCTGCAAAAATGCCAGGAACTGGCGCTGCTGCGCGATGCGCTGAACAGCGGTAATACGGAAAAACTGGTGGAATGGAGCGCCCCGATTCAGGCGCGTCGCCACTCTACGCGCGTTCACAACACGGCAGTGGCACAGCGTCTGGCGGCGATCACCGCGCATGACAGCCAGCGTAACAGCCCGTACCCCGAACGTGCGAAAGCCCAGCGCGAGCGCTTTAAGCTGCCCGCCTGGCCGACCACCACTATCGGTTCTTTCCCGCAGACTACCGAGATTCGCGGCCTGCGCCTGGATTTCAAAAAAGGCAATCTTGATGCGGGTAATTACCGCACGGGTATCGCCGAACATATCAAACAGGCGATTGTCGAGCAGGAACGTCTGGGCTTAGACGTGCTGGTGCATGGTGAAGCGGAGCGTAATGACATGGTGGAGTACTTCGGTGAAAACCTTGACGGCTTCGTCTTTACACAAAACGGCTGGGTGCAGAGCTACGGCTCCCGCTGCGTGAAACCGCCAGTGGTTATCGGCGACGTCAGCCGCCCGGAAGCGATTACCGTTGAGTGGGCGAAGTACGCGCAGTCGCTGACCGATAAACCGGTGAAAGGGATGCTGACCGGCCCGGTGACCATTCTTTGCTGGTCGTTCCCGCGTGAAGACGTGAGCCGCGAAACCATCGCCAAACAGATTGCGCTGGCACTGCGTGATGAAGTGGCGGATCTGGAAGCGGCAGGGATTGGCATTATCCAGATTGATGAACCGGCACTGCGCGAAGGTTTGCCACTGCGTCGCAGCGACTGGGACGCCTATCTGGCCTGGGGCGTGGAGGCTTTTCGCATCAACGCGGCGGTGGCGAAAGATGACACGCAGATCCACACCCACATGTGTTACTGCGAGTTTAACGACATCATGGATTCCATCGCCGCGCTGGATGCCGATGTGATTACCATTGAAACCTCGCGCTCGGATATGGAACTGCTGGAGTCGTTCGAAGAGTTTGAGTACCCGAACGAAATCGGCCCGGGTGTTTATGATATTCACTCGCCGAACGTACCGAGTGTCGAGTGGATCGAAGCACTGCTGCAAAAAGCCGCGCAGCGTATCCCGGCACAACGCCTGTGGGTGAACCCTGACTGCGGTCTGAAAACCCGCGGCTGGCCGGAAACCCGTAGCGCGCTGGCAAACATGGTGAAAGCCGCGCAGAACCTGCGCCAACAGTAAGCTTTACCGCGCCGCCCGGTGTGAAGCCGGCGGCGCGTCATCCCTCTGTAACAAGCCAACATCGCTTCGGTAACATTTTTGTCAAACTCCCTTGTTTTAATCGTCGCAACGAAAACACAGGGGACTGAACCATGAGTAAAAAAAGTGCGCTGGCGTTGGTACTGCTGGCCGTGATCAGTACGTCGGCTTTCGCCAAATCCACGCTGACGCTCTATACCAGCCAGCCCAATGAAGATGCGCAAATGACCGTCAGCGCCTTTGAAAAAGCGCACCCGGACATTGAAGTGAAATGGATCCGCGACGGAACTACCAGGCTGACCGCGCGTTTGCAGGCAGAGTTAGCCGCCGGTAGCGCCGCCCCGGACGTACTGCTGATTGCCGACAGCGTGACCATGGAGTCCCTGAAACAGCAAAACCTGCTGGCGGCGTATAAATCACCGCAAGCGACGCGTTTTGATGCGCAGTTGTATGACAAAGAGGGCTACTACTACGGCACCAAACTGATCACCACCGGTATTGCGTATCACAGCAAAGCCCCGGTTAAGCCAACCTCCTGGCAGGATCTGCTCAAACCGGAACTGAAAAACATGACCACGCTGCCAAGCCCGCTCTATTCCGGCGCGGCGCAAATTCACCAGGCGACGCTGATGAACGATCCGGCGCTCGGCTGGCAATACTACGAGAAACTAAAAGAGAACGGTGCGATGCCGCAAAGCGGTAACGGCGCGGTGATGAGCGCGATTGCGTCCGGCAGCAAAGCCTATGGCGTGCTGGTGGATTACATGGCGATCCGCGAAAAAGCCAAAGGCGCACCGATTGAGTTCGTCTTCCCGAAAGAGGGCGTCAGCATTGTTACCGAGCCGGTAGCGATGATGAAAAACGCGAAAAACCCGCAGGCGGCGAAAGCGTTTATCGACTTTGTGCTCTCGGATGAGGGGCAAAAACTGGTGCTCCAGCAGGGCTACCTGCCCGCCGATGCCAACCTGCCGGTTCCGGCCGGATTCCCGCCGCGCGACAGCATCAAGCTGATGCCGTTTGATGCAGCAAAAGCGTTGGCCGAGACGGAAGCCAATAAAAAGCGCTTTGCCGACCTGTTCGGAAACCGCTAGTTGATGACCAGTATGACGCTGCGCCAGCACGCCAGCGGCGGCCCGGCAAAAGGGCTGCTCTGGCTGTTATTGTTTCTTGTTGCGCTACTGAGCCTGCTGCCCAGCCTGCGGTTGCTGGTCTCTGCGCTGGTTGACGGGCGCCACGGCAGCGACAGCAGTTTGTGGCGCGTGTTGAGTAACCCTTCCACCTGGCTTGCGCTGTGGCACAGCCTGTATACCAGTGGGCTGGGCATGCTGCTGTCACTGCTGCTGGGTAGCCTGTTCGCTTTTTGCCTGGCGCTGACCAATATCCGCCTCAAACAGCTGTGGGTATTTCTGTTTATGCTGCCGATGATGATCCCGCCGCAGGTCACCGCGTTAAGCTGGCTGCAACTTTTGGGGCCGGGCAGCATCTTGCTCAATAGCATTGGTCTTGCGCCAGGGTTTGGCAGCAGCAACCCGCTCTATTCTGCCGAGGGAATTGCGCTGCTGCTCGGTATTCAGCATACGCCGCTGGTGTTTCTGGCGCTGCGCACCCAGCTACAGTGTTTGCCAAAAGAGCATATTGAAGCCGCACGATTACACGGCGCATCGTTGTGGCGGGTGTTCTTCGACATTGTGTTGCCGCTGTGCCGTACTGCATTGTGGGCCGGGGCGGCGATCGCGTTTGTTTCGGCGCTCGGTAATTTTGGTATTCCGGCGATGCTGGGCATCCCGATTTCCTACTTTGTACTGCCTGTGTATATCTATCAGACGCTTTCCAGCTTTGGCCCGGCGATGCTGAACGACGTGGCGGCGCTGTCGGTGCTGATGGGGATGCTGGCAATTGGCATTGTCACGCTGCAAGGCCACATGCAGCGGCGTTATGCGCTGCCGCTGATTGGCATGGCGGGGCGCGCGCTGGGTTTCACCCTCGGCAAATGGCGGCTGGCGGTCGAGTTATTATTGGCGGCGGTGTTGTGTGTCATCCTGCTCGCGCCGCTGCTGGCGCTGATTACCACCTCGCTGGTGCCGACACTTGGCGTCGCGCTGAATAGTGAAACGCTTACCTTTGCCGCCTGGAGAGGGATCTTTGATGCGCAAAGCGCCACGTTACGCGCGCTCAGCAACAGCCTGTTTTTATCGATCTCTGCCGCCCTGGTGTTGATGCTGCTCAGCCTGCCGCTGGCGTGGCTGCTGGTGCGCTACCCGACCCGGCCGTTGCGCTGGTTGTATTTAATTATCGACATTCCTTATACCTTGCCCGGCGTGGTGCTGGCGATTGCCTGTATTCTGCTGTTTGCTCGCCCATTGCCGCTGATCGATGTCAGCCTTAGCGGCACGCTGGGCATTATCTTTTTCGCCTACCTCGCACGTTTCCTCACGGTTTGTCTGAAGCCAGTGCACAGCAGCATGCTGCAACTGGATCCCGCAATGGAAGAAGCCGCCAGCCTTGCCGGGGCGAATTTCTCTCAGCGGCTGCGCCATATCGTCCTGCCGTTGCTGGCACCGGCGGCGTTTGCCGGGGCGTTGCTGGTATTCCTCACAGCGGTGAATGAACTCACCGTCTCGGCGCTGCTGTGGAGCGCCGGGAAAGAGACGCTGGGCGTGGTGATTTTTAACCTTGATGAGAGCGGCGATAAGGTGCTGGCATCGGCGCTTTCCGTGCTGGTTGTCATTCTGGTGGCGCTGGTAATGCTGCTACTCAGCGCGCTTGGCCGCTATTTACCGAAAGGAGTGATCCCTTGGCAGAGCTGAGACTGGAACATCTACGCAAAGCGTTTGCCGATCAGACCGTGGTGCGGGATATCAATCTGACCATTCCGCAGGGGGCGTTTACCGCCCTGTTGGGGCCAAGCGGCTGCGGCAAAACCACCACGCTGCGTATTCTTGCCGGGCTGGAGACATTGAGCGAAGGGCGCTTATGGCTGGGCGATCGTCTGCTGGCGGATAAAACGCTGCACACACCGCCAGAGCAGCGCGATATGGGGATGGTCTTTCAGTCTTACGCGTTGTGGCCGCATATGACGGTTGCCGAGAACGTTGGCTACCCGCTAAAGCTGCGCAATGTGAACGGCGCTGCGCGTCACAAGCAGGTGATGGACGCGCTGGAGGTGGTTGAACTGGGTGCTTACGCCGCACGTTCGCCGCAAGAGTTAAGCGGTGGTCAGCGTCAACGCGTGGCGCTGGCGCGCTGTCTGGTCGCAGAACCACAAGTGGTGCTGCTTGATGAACCACTGGCGAATCTCGATCGCCATCTGCGTGCCACCATGGAACAGACTTTCCGTGATTTTCATCGCCGTACTGGCGCGACGTTTGTCTATGTCACCCATGATCAGGCGGAAGCGATGGCGCTCGCCAGCCATATCGCGGTAATGCACCAGGGCGAACTGATGCAGTGGGGCGCACCGCAAGCGCTGTATCAGCAGCCGCAGAATGGTTGGGTGGCGCGTTTTATTGGTAAAGGCAGCGTGCTGATGCTGGCGACGCCCGCCGGGGTACAGCAACTGGATGGCGCGCAAATGCATGCTGGGTTGGCGCATACTGGCGCGGATCTTCACCAGCCAGTGCTGGTTCGCCCCGAACATGTGCAGGTAACGAGTGAGGGTCTGAGCGCTGAGGTACAAAGCTGCATTTATCAGGGCGAGCGCTATTTGCTTGATTTACGCCTGCGCGATGGGCAAACGCTGAGTGCCTTTCATCATGCGCCGCTGCAATGCAAACAGGTCGTGGCGGTACGTTTGACCCAGGGCTGGCGTCTCGAAGCAGCATGAGCTGCGCCGGGCATTTACTCCGGCGCACACCGTCACTTTTTACTGTACTGCGCAAACCATGCCAGCATCCGCTGCCAGCCATCAGCGGCGGATTCTGCGTGATAGCTCGGACGATAGTCCGCATTAAGCGCGTGGCCCGCTTCGGGGTAGACGATGATTTCCGCTTTGGCGTTCGCGGCTCTCAGCGACTGGCGCATGGTTTCCACGCTCTCCAGCGGAATGCCGGTATCCTGTGCGCCATATAAACCGAGCACTGGCGCGGTAAGTTCAGTGGCAATATCCACCGGATGGCGCGGAGAATTGAGCGATTTCTCCCCCACCAGCTTGCCATACCAGGCGACAGCGGCTTTCAACTGCGGATTGTGCGCGGCGTACAGCCAGGCGATACGCCCGCCCCAGCAAAAACCGGTCACTAAGAGTTGGTGAGCGTTCCCGCCGTTACGCGCCGCCCAGCTGGCGACGTGATCCAAATCGGCAAGCACTTGCGCGTCCGGTACTTTGCTTACCAGGCCGCTCAGCAGGGTTTGAATATCGGCAAAATCATTTGGATCGCCCTGACGGAAATAGAGCTCCGGCGCGATGGCGAGGTAGCCTTCCAGCGCCAGACGGCGGCACAGATCGCGAATATGCTCATGCACGCCGAAAATTTCCTGTACCACAATGACAATCGGCAAGGGACCTTCTGCATTTTTCGGTCGGGCGTGAAAAGCGGGCATATTTTCGCCCTGTGTCGGAATAGACGTTTCGCCTGCGATTAAGGCGTCTTCCGACGTATGAACAACGGTTGAAGCAAGGGGTGAAGCCGCAGGTGCAAAGCCTGGTGTGTTGTTGGTTGTCATGGCATTCTCCATACCTTTTTTAGCGCTTCAATAACTATAGACGGGAAGAGTTGCCGCGCGCGCAAATCACCGTGCCGTAGACTATCTTTGCTGCTGAGTTGTGGGATATGGCGTGTTAATGTGATGTAAATCACTAATTTATGGAAATGAAATGCAATCAGTTTCATTCATGGTGATATCAGTCACGAAATTATGTCCGTGCCTTCTGTAAAGTATCTTTTTGCCTCTACTGATAAAACCGACCACAGAGGAGTCTGTTATGTCCAAGTCTGATGTTTTTCATCTCGGCCTCACCAAAAACGATTTACAAGGGGCTACGCTGGCCATCGTCCCTGGCGATCCGGAGCGTGTGGAAAAGATCGCCGCGCTGATGGATAAGCCGGTTAAACTGGCATCCCACCGCGAATTCACCAGCTGGCGTGCAGAGCTGGATGGCAAACCGGTTATCGTTTGCTCCACCGGCATCGGCGGCCCGTCAACCTCTATCGCCGTAGAAGAGCTGGCGCAGCTTGGCATCCGCACTTTCCTGCGCGTGGGCACCACCGGTGCGATTCAGCCGCACATTAATGTTGGCGACGTGCTGATCACCACCGCCTCCGTGCGCCTTGACGGCGCGAGCCTGCACTTTGCGCCGATGGAATACCCGGCAGTGGCGGATTTTGAGTGCACTACCGCGCTGGTTGCCGCAGCGGATGCGATTGGCGCAACGAAACATATCGGCGTTACCGCCTCTTCTGACACCTTCTACCCAGGCCAGGAGCGTTACGACACCTTCTCTGGTCGCGTGGTGAACCGCTTTAAAGGTTCCATGGAAGAGTGGCAGTCCATGGGCGTGATGAACTATGAAATGGAATCCGCCACGCTGCTGACCATGTGCGCAAGCCAGGGGCTGCGTGCCGGTATGGTTGCCGGTGTGATTGTAAACCGCACCCAGCAAGAGATCCCGAATGCGGAAACCATGAAGCAGACCGAAAGCCACGCGGTGAAAATCGTGGTGGAAGCGGCGCGTCGTCTTCTGTAATTCACCTTCCCATTTGCTAAGGCCGACGCGTTCGGCCTTTTCTTTTTGCGTACTGCTTCGCAGGAAAACCCCTTCCAAACTGGACGTTTATACAGCACAATCCTCCGCTATATGCGTTATCACGAAGGGGACGTGGTGGACACTTCAATCATCGTCATGGCAGCCGTTGCGCTGGCGGGTTTACTGGTCGGCTGGCTGGCAGCAAGCTGGCGCGGGGCGCAGCAGCAGGCGGATCTGCTCGCGGAGCAGCGAGATGTCTTTAGCGAACTGAGCGCCGCCCGGCAGCAGATAACCCAAAACGAACACTGGCGCGAAGAGTGCGAGCTGCTCAATAACGAGCTGCGTAGCCTGCAACATATCAATAGCTCGCTGGAAGCAGATTTGCGCGAGGTAACGACCCGGCTCGAATCTACGCAGTTACATGCCGAAGAGAAGTTGCGCCAGATGCACAGCAGCGAGCAGCGCTTGAGCGAACAGTTCGAAAATCTCGCTAACCGCATCTTTGAGCAGAGCAATCGCCGCGTCGATGAACAAAACCGACAAAGTCTGAACGGTCTGCTAATGCCGCTGCGCGAGCAGCTTGATGGCTTTCGTCGCCAGGTGCAGGAGAGTTTTGGTCAGGAAGCGCGTGAACGGCATACGCTGGCGCATGAAATTCGCAATCTGCAACAGCTGAATGCCCAGATGGCGCAGGAAGCGATAAACCTGACGCGCGCGCTGAAAGGCGATAACAAAACTCAGGGTAACTGGGGCGAAGTGGTGCTGACCCGCGTGCTGGAAGCCTCTGGTTTACGTGAAGGTTATGAATACGAAACCCAGGTCAGTATTGAAAATGACCATCGCGCGCGGATGCAGCCGGATGTGATCGTGCGTCTGCCGCAGGGCAAAGACGTGGTTATCGACGCCAAAATGACGCTGGTTGCCTATGAGCGTTACTTCAATGCCGACGACGACTTTACGCGCGAAAGCGCGTTACAGGAACATATCGCCTCGGTACGCAACCATATTCGTCTGCTTGGTCGTAAGGATTATCAGCAACTGCCGGGGCTGCGCAGCCTGGATTATGTGTTGATGTTTATCCCGGTGGAGCCGGCCTTTCTGATTGCGCTGGACAGGCAGCCCGAACTGATCACCGAAGCGCTGAAAAACAACATTATGCTGGTCAGCCCGACGACACTGCTGGTGGCGCTACGCACCATCACCAACCTGTGGCGTTATGAACACCAAAGCCGCAATGCGCAGCAGATCGCGGAGCGGGCGAGCCGCCTGTATGACAAAATGCGCCTGTTCGTTGACGATATGTCATCCATTGGCCAGAGTCTGGATAAAGCGCAGGACAATTACCGTCAGGCGATGAAAAAACTGAGTTCCGGGCGCGGCAATTTGCTGGCTCAGGCAGAGGCGTTTCGCGGGCTCGGTGTCGAAATCAAACGCGAGATTAATCCGGAATTGGCGGCGCAAGCAGAGGATCAGGACGAAGAGTTCCGTTTGCGTTCCGGGCAAAACGATTCCCTCGATTGCTTTGAAGACAATGCATTAGATAGCATGGCCGCGGGCGATGAGCCTGAATCGAAGGCTTCTTCGGGTGGTTGAATCGTAGGGCAATCGCCTCCAATCTGATACACTTCACAAACAATTTCTTGAATAGCAGGCACTAAGATGGCGGAAGATTCAAAAGAGACAACACACTTTGGTTTTCAGACCGTCGCCAAAGAAAACAAAGCCGACATGGTGGCGCATGTCTTCCATTCGGTCGCGTCAAAATATGACGTGATGAACGATCTGATGTCGATGGGCATTCACCGTTTATGGAAGCGCTTTACCATTGATTGCAGCGGCGTGCGTCGCGGGCAGAAAGTTCTCGATCTGGCCGGTGGTACGGGCGATCTGACGGCGAAGTTCTCCCGCCTGGTGGGCGAAACCGGCCAGGTTGTGCTGGCCGATATTAACGATTCGATGCTGAAAATGGGGCGCGAAAAACTGCGCAACCTCGGCGTGATCGGTAACGTAGAATATGTGCAGGCAAATGCTGAAGCCTTGCCGTTCCCGGACAATACTTTCGACTGCATCACCATCTCGTTTGGTTTGCGTAATGTGACGGAAAAAGAGAAAGCGCTGCGCTCCATGTTCCGCGTTTTGAAACCGGGCGGCCGCCTGCTGGTGCTCGAATTTTCCAAGCCAATTATTGAACCGCTAAGCAAAGCTTATGACGCTTACTCTTTCCACGTTCTGCCGCGTATTGGTCAACTGGTAGCAAACGATGCGGAAAGCTATCGTTATCTTGCCGAATCTATCCGTATGCATCCCGATCAGGACACCCTGAAAGCGATGATGCAGGACGCCGGTTTCGAAAACGTCGATTACTACAACATGACGGCCGGTATCGTTGCTCTGCACCGTGGCTACAAATTCTGACAGGAGTGCGTATGCCTTTTAAGCCGATGGTTGCCGCCGGAATTGAACGTGTATTGAATACGTTTTTATACCGTGAAGGCGCGCTGAAACCCGCGCGCCAGCGTTTGCATGGCAAGGTGTTGCGCGTAGTGCTGCAAGAGTTCTCTTCCCCCTTTGTGCTGGTGTTCAGTGAGCGCCAGATTGATGTATTAGGCGAGTGGGAAGGGGAGGCCGACTGTTCCGTGATTACGCAACTGCGGGTACTGCCGAAGCTGCGTGACCGCCAGCAGCTGACCGCGCTTATTCGCAGCGGCGAGCTGGAAGTGCAGGGCGATATACAGGTGGTGCAAAACCTGGTTTCGCTGATGGATTTGGCGGAATTCGATCCTGCCGAGATCCTCGCACCATGGACAGGCGATATCGCCGCCGAGGGGATCAGTAAATTCCTGCGCGGCGGGGCACGCTTTCTGCAACACGGTTTTCAACGCCAGCAACGCTATGTCGCTGAAGTGCTGACGGAAGAGTGGCGCCTTGCGCCGGGCGCACTGGAAGTTGCCTGGTTTGCTGAAGAAACGGCTGCTGTGGAAAGGGCTGCGGATGCCTTAGCCAAACGCCTGGATAAACTGGAGGGCAAATGACGCCTGGAGAATTACGGCGCCTCTATTTCATCATCCAAACCTTTTTAAGTTACGGGCTTGATGAGCTCATTCCCAAAATGCGTATCACTCTGCCGCTGCGGTTATGGCGGCGGACGCTGTTCTGGATGCCAAACCGGCACAAAGAAAAATTGCTTGGGGAACGCCTGCGTCTTGCCTTGCAGGAACTGGGGCCGGTGTGGATTAAATTCGGGCAAATGTTGTCTACTCGCCGCGATTTATTCCCGCCGCTGATTGCCGATCAACTGGCAATGTTGCAGGACCGCGTTGCGCCTTTCGATGGTCATCTCGCCAAAAAGCAGATTGAAAAAGCGATGGGTGATCTGCCGGTGGAAACCTGGTTTGATGACTTCGCCATTGAACCGCTGGCCTCTGCGTCCATTGCGCAGGTGCATACAGCACGGTTGAAAGAGAGTGGCAAAGAGGTGGTGATTAAGGTCATCCGCCCGGACATCCTGCCGGTGATCAAAGCGGATTTGAAACTGATTTACCGCCTGGCGGGCTGGGTTCCACGCCTGTTACCGGATGGTCGTCGCCTGCGCCCGCGTGAAGTGGTGCGAGAGTATGAGAAGACGCTGATTGATGAGCTGGATCTGCTGCGTGAAGCCGCTAACGCGATCCAATTGCGCCGCAACTTTGAAAACAGCCCAATGCTGTACGTGCCGGAAATCTACTCGGATTATTGCAGCCAAAATATGCTGGTAATGGAGCGTATTTATGGCATTCCGGTTTCCGATGTGGCGGCGCTGGAGAAAAACGGCACCAATTTAAAATTGCTGGCCGAACGCGGTGTGCAGGTCTTTTTCACCCAGGTTTTCCGCGACAGTTTTTTCCATGCCGACATGCATCCTGGCAACATTTTCGTCAGCTACGATCACCCGGAAGATCCGCAATATATCGGTATTGACTGCGGTATTGTCGGTTCGCTGAACAAAGAAGATAAGCGCTACCTGGCGGAAAACTTTATTGCCTTCTTTAACCGCGACTATCGCAAAGTGGCGGAGCTGCATGTGGATTCAGGCTGGGTTCCGCCGGATACCAATGTAGAAGAGTTCGAGTTTGCCATTCGCACCGTGTGTGAGCCGATCTTTGAAAAGCCGCTGGCGGAAATCTCCTTTGGGCATGTGCTGCTCAACCTCTTCAATACGGCACGTCGCTTTAATATGGAAGTGCAGCCGCAACTGGTCCTGTTGCAGAAAACCTTGCTCTATATCGAAGGTGTCGGCCGTCAGCTCTATCCGCAACTGGATTTATGGAAAACCGCGAAACCTTTCCTTGAAACGTGGATCAAAGATCAGGTGGGTATTCCAGCGCTGGTCAGAGCGCTGAAAGAGAAAGGCCCATTCTGGATCGAGAAAATGCCGGAAATTCCTGAACTGATCTACAACGGGTTGCAGCAAGGCAAGCATTTGCAGCAAAGCGTGGATAAGATTGCCAATGAATTACAGGTAAACCATGTTCGGCAGGGGCAATCTCGTTATCTGTTTGGTATCGGCGCGACCTTATTATTGAGCGGCACATTGTTACTGATTAATCGACCAGAGTGGGGTTTAACGCCTGCATGGCTAATGGTAGGTGGCGTTCTGGCCTGGTTTGTGGGTTGGTATAAAACACGTTAAGCGAAACGCCGCCCGGGTGGGCCTGGTGCACAGAAGCTGTCAACAAAGAGGCAGCTTAATGGATAAAGTGTATACTGGGGCCTGTTTTTAACATCATCTGTTACAGAGGACTATGTATGGGTGGTATCAGCATTTGGCAGTTGTTGATTATTGCGGTCATCGTTGTGCTGCTGTTTGGCACCAAAAAACTCGGTTCTATTGGTTCCGACCTTGGCGCATCCATTAAAGGCTTCAAAAAGGCCATGGGTGATGACGATAAAGAGGGAAAGCAGGATAAATCGGCACAAGATGCTGATTTTACGGCAAAGTCTCTTTCCGACAGCAAGACATCCGACGACGCTAAAAAAGACGAAAAACGTCACGACAAAGAGCAGGTGTAATTCGTGTTCGATATAGGTTTTGGCGAACTGTTACTCGTTTTCATCATTGGCCTGGTGGTATTAGGGCCGCAACGGCTGCCCGTGGCTGTGCGCACGGTGGCGGGCTGGGTTCGCGCGCTGCGCTCGCTGGCAACGACGGTGCAGAATGAACTGACGCAGGAACTGAAGCTGCAGGAGTTCCAGGACAGCCTGAAAAAGGTGGAAAAAGCGAGCCTGGAAAACCTGACGCCAGAGTTAAAGCAGTCGATGGATGAGCTGCGCCAGGCGGCGGAATCGATGAAACGCTCCTATAGCGCTAACGATGCCGAAAAAGCCAGTGATGAAGCTCATACCATCCATAACCCGGTGGTGAAAGATAACGACGCGCAGCATGAAGGCGTTACGCCAGCCGCCGCTGAAAACCAGGCCAGTTCACCGCAGCAAGTCCCCGATGCTGCAGAAACGAAAAAAGCGCCGCAGGTGACTACCACGGTGCAAACGGCCTCGCCGGTTTCCGACTCCACACCTTCTTCAAGTGATAAATCCTGAACATGGCTGTAGACGATACCCAACCGCTGATCGCACACCTTATTGAGCTGCGTAAGCGTCTGCTGAACTGCATTATCGCCGTTATCGTGATTTTCCTCGCGCTGGTTTACTTCGCGAATGATATCTATCAGCTGGTTTCAGCACCGCTCATCAAGCAGATGCCATTGGGCGCGACGATGATTGCCACCGACGTGGCCTCACCGTTTTTTACGCCGATCAAGCTAACCTTTATGGTGTCGCTGATCCTTTCCGCGCCGGTCATTTTGTATCAGGTCTGGGCGTTTGTCGCTCCGGCGTTATACAAGCATGAACGTCGTCTGGTGGTGCCACTGCTGGTTTCCAGTTCGTTGCTGTTTTACATCGGTATGGCATTCGCCTATTTCGTAGTGTTCCCGCTGGCCTTCGGTTTCCTGACACACACCGCGCCGGAAGGCGTGCAGGTTTCTACCGATATTGCCAGTTATCTTAGCTTCGTGATGGCGCTGTTTATGGCTTTCGGCGTTTCGTTTGAAGTGCCGGTTGCTATTGTGCTGCTGTGCTGGATGGGCGTGACCACACCTGCCGATCTGCGGCAAAAACGTCCGTACGTTTTGGTCGGCGCGTTCGTTGTCGGTATGTTATTGACGCCGCCGGATGTCTTCTCGCAGACCTTACTGGCAATCCCGATGTATTGCCTGTTCGAAGTCGGCGTCTTTTTTGCTCGCTTCTATGTCGGCAAGCGCCGCATTCCGGACGAAGAGAACGAAACAGAAACCAGCGAAGAGTAATTACCAGCCGCCCGACAGGGCGGTTGTTGTATGGGAAAAAGCATGTTTGATATCGGTGTGAATTTAACCAGCAGCCAGTTTGCAAAAGAGCGGGATGACATCGTGGCGCGGGCGCAAGCGGCGGGTGTGACGGGTATGCTCATTACCGGAACTAACCTGCATGAAAGCCAGCAGGCACAGCAACTTGCTCAACGCTATCGTCATTGCTGGTCCACTGCCGGTGTGCATCCGCATGACAGTAGTGGCTGGACCGATGAAACCGCAGAGGCGATCCGCACGCTGGCCGCTACAGCGGTAGTCGTTGCCGTGGGTGAATGTGGGCTGGATTTCAACCGCAATTTTTCGACGCCGCAGGAGCAGGAGTACGCTTTCGGTGCGCAGCTGTCGCTGGCCGCCGAGCTAAACATGCCGGTGTTTCTGCACTGCCGCGATGCGCATGAACGGTTCCTGGCGCTGCTGGATCCGTGGCTGGATAAGTTGCCTGGTGCGGTGCTGCACTGTTTCACCGGTTCGGCGCAGGAAGCACGAGAGTGTCTCGATCGCGGCATCTACTTAGGCATTACCGGCTGGGTGTGCGATGAACGTCGCGGGCTGGAATTACGTGAAGTGGTTCCGCTGATCCCCGCCGGGCAGCTATTGATTGAAACCGATGCGCCCTACTTGTTGCCGCGCGATCTCAAACCAAAGCCTGCGTCGCGGCGTAATGAACCGGCCCTGTTAGGGCATATTCTTGCCACAGTTGCCGGGCTTCGTGGGGAAGAGACTCAGTGGCTAGGTTCAGTAACGGATCAGAACGTGCGACGGTTATTCGGCGTGGATTTTTAACGCGACGCTCACGCCTTGCGAAAATCGGTGTTCTTGACGCTTTGCAGTACCTGCTTGTTAAGCAGGTGGAGTAAGAGCATGGAGCGCGCCTCGCCGTCCGGCTCTTTAAAGATTGCCTGTAAACCTTCGAGTGCGCCCTCGGTGATCACCACATCATCGCCTGGATAAGGCGTGTCAGGGTCGGTAATCCCTTCTGGCTGATAAAGAGAAAGTTGCTGAATAACGGATTGCGGAACGGTTGCCGGATGCATACCAAAGCGGACGAAATGGCTGACGCCGCGCGTGGCGTTGATCGTGGTGGTATGAATCACCTCAGGATCAAACTCCACAAACAAATAGTTCGGGAAAAGAGGTTCGTTCACTGTTGTGCGTTTGCCGCGCACCATTTTTTCCAGTGCAATCATAGGCGTCAGACAGCTAACCGCCTGGCGTTCTAAGTGTTCCTGGGCGCGCTGGAGCTGGCCACGTTTGCAGTAAAGTAGATACCAGGATCGCATAATGACTCTTTTCCGTAAGTTCGGGCGCAAGAATATCAAAACCGCAGCATGATGGCTAAGTTGATTATAACCTGCGCCAAAAGATGTCGTTGTAATTCACGCAGATTTAACAAAAATACAGCAACCGCCGGGCGAACACCGTATAATATGCCCCTTACCTGGAGGCGATAATAGACCGCATGAAATACAACGACCTACGCGACTTCCTGACCCTGCTTGAGCAGCAGGGCGAGCTGAAACGCATCACTCTTCCGGTTGACCCTTATCTGGAAATGACGGAAATAGCCGATCGCACGCTGCGTGCGGGTGGCCCGGCGTTGTTATTTGAAAATCCCAAAGGCTACACCATGCCAGTGCTGTGCAACTTATTTGGCACGCCGCGCCGCGTAGCGCTGGGCATGGGGCAAGAGGATGTCAGCGCGTTGCGGGACGTGGGCAAACTGCTGGCATTTCTCAAAGAACCGGAGCCGCCAAAAGGTTTTCGCGATCTCTTTGATAAACTGCCGCAGTTTAAGCAAGTGCTGAACATGCCGACAAAGCGTCTGCGCGGTGCTCCTTGCCAGCAAAAAGTGGTGCAGGGTGATGATGTTGATCTGCGCAACATCCCGATTATGCAGTGCTGGCCCGAAGACGCCGCGCCGCTGATCACCTGGGGGTTGACCGTGACGCGTGGCCCGCACAAAGAGCGACAGAACCTGGGTATTTATCGCCAACAGCTGATCGGTAAAAACAAATTAATCATGCGCTGGCTTTCCCATCGCGGCGGCGCGCTCGATTTCCAGGAGTGGCAGGCAGCGCATCCTAGCGAACGTTTCCCGGTTGCGGTGGCGCTGGGTGCCGATCCGGCAACCATTCTTGGCGCGGTCACGCCGGTGCCGGATACGCTGTCTGAATATGCTTTCGCCGGGTTACTGCGCGGCACAAAAACCGAAGTGGTGAAATGCGTATCAAGCGATCTTGAAGTTCCGGCCAGTGCAGAAATCGTGCTGGAAGGCTATATTGAGCCGGGTGAGATGGCGCCGGAAGGCCCGTATGGCGATCACACCGGTTATTACAATGAAGTTGATAATTTCCCGGTGTTTACGGTTACCCATATTACGCAGCGCGAAGATGCGATTTACCACTCCACTTATACTGGCCGTCCGCCAGATGAGCCGGCAGTGCTGGGCGTGGCGCTAAACGAAGTGTTCGTGCCGATCCTGCAAAAGCAGTTCCCGGAAATCGTTGATTTTTACCTGCCGCCGGAAGGGTGCTCCTATCGCCTGGCGGTAGTCACCATGAAGAAACAGTATCCCGGTCACGCCAAGCGCGTAATGATGGGCGTCTGGTCTTTCCTGCGTCAGTTTATGTACACCAAGTTTGTGATCGTGTGCGATGACGATGTGAACGCCCGCGACTGGAATGACGTTATTTGGGCGATTACCACCCGAATGGATCCTGCGAGGGATACGGTTCTGGTGGAAAACACGCCGATTGATTATCTGGATTTTGCCTCGCCGGTTTCCGGACTGGGCTCCAAAATGGGACTGGATGCCACCAATAAATGGCCGGGCGAGACCCAGCGTGAATGGGGCCGCCCCATCAAGAAAGACCCGGAAGTTACGGCAAGAATCGACGCCATCTGGGATGAACTGGCCATACTGAACGACGAAAATAGACCCGACAGAGAGAGCGCATGACAACCTTAAGCTGTAAAGTGACCTCGGTAGAGGCCATCACTGATACCGTATATCGTGTCCGTTTAGTGCCGGAGGCGGCTTTTTCGTTCCGCGCGGGCCAGTATCTGATGGTGGTGATGGATGAGCGAGACAAGCGCCCGTTCTCTATGGCCTCGACGCCGGATCAGCATGATTTTATCGAACTGCATATTGGCGCGTCTGAGCTGAATCTCTACGCGATGGCGGTGATGGATCGCATTCTGAAAGATCGGGAAATCGTTATCGATATTCCGCACGGCGAGGCCTGGCTGCGTGACGATGAAGAGCGTCCGATGGTGCTGATTGCCGGTGGTACCGGCTTCTCGTATGTCCGCTCTATTTTGCTGACTTCTCTGGCGCAAAACCCGAATCGTGACATCACCATTTACTGGGGTGGTCGCGAAGAGAAACATCTCTACGATTTAAGCGAGCTGGAAGCGTTATCGGTGGATCATCCGAATCTGCGTGTTGTGCCCGTCGTTGAGCAGCCGGAAGCGGGCTGGCGCGGCCGCTCTGGCACTGTGCTGGCTGCGGTATTGCAGGATTTCGGTTCGCTGGCCGAGCACGATATCTATATTGCAGGCCGTTTCGAGATGGCGAAAATTGCCCGCGATCTGTTCTGTAATGAGCGCGGTGCACGTGAAGATCGCCTGTTTGGCGATGCGTTTGCGTTTATCTAAGCCTGTCTTCACCTTTGTCACTCTGGCCGCGCTGGCTGCCTTCGCTTTCCCCGGTCACATAGTTCACTATGCTGCCGGGGAATGATTTATTCCTGCCCTGATCTGCCGCCAGCAGCTTTGATATCGCCTTTTCTCTTTACTCTATGCGGTGGTTGCCTGCCGGATAACAGAAATAAAAAACCCGCCCCTGACAGGCGGGAAGAACGGCAACTAAACCTTCTCTTTACCCTTGACGCCATCGCGTGTTGGCTACTTTCGCTCACCCCGGTTACATACCACTATGCTGCCGGGTATTCATTCAGTTGCCGCCTTGCTCTGGCACCAATGGCTTGACAGACCTTTTCTCTTTGCCCTAATCGCCATCCGCACTGCTGGCTGCTTTTGCTCACCCCGGCTGCACGCCGGGGATCCGCTCTGTTGCTGCCTTGCTCTGGCGTTCATGGTATTGAGATAGCACTTTTCCTGCCTGAAGCGCTAAACGCGTTCAAACACCGTAGCGATCCCCTGACCTAACCCGATGCACATGGTCGCCAGACCAAATTGTGCGTCTTTACGTTCCATCAGGTTCAGCAGCGTGGTGCTGATACGTGTTCCGGAGCATCCCAGCGGGTGACCAAGCGCAATCGCGCCGCCGTTGAGGTTGATCTTCTCATCGATCTGCTCCATAAGGCCCAGATCTTTAATACACGGCAGGATCTGCGCGGCAAACGCTTCATTCATCTCAAACAGGTCGATATCGCTGGCGGTCAATCCGGCTTTTTTCAGCGCCAGTTGAGAGGCCGGAACCGGGCCATAGCCCATGATCGACGGATCGCAGCCAACCACCGCCATCGAACGAATGCGCGCGCGCGGCTTCAGACCTAGCTCACGGGCGCGGCTCTCGCTCATCACCAGCATGGCTGATGCACCGTCTGACAACGCGGAAGAGGTGCCAGCGGTAACGGTGCCGCTTACCGGATCAAAGGCCGGGCGCAGCGTTGACAGTGCTTCGACTGTGGTTTCCGGGCGGATCACTTCGTCATAGGTAAACTGTTTCAGTACGCCGTCCGCATCGTGGCCGCCGGTAGGGATCAACTCATTTTTGAACGCACCGGATTGCGTCGCAGCCCAGGCGCGAGCATGGGAGCGAGCGGCAAAGGCATCCTGCATTTCACGGCTGATGCCGTGCATGCGCGATAACATTTCAGCAGTCAGCCCCATCATTCCCGCCGCTTTCGCAACGTTACGGCTCATGCCCGGATGAAAATCAACGCCGTGACTCATCGGTACATGGCCCATATGTTCCACGCCGCCGACCATACAAACCTGCGCATCGCCGGTCATGATCATGCGCGCGGCATCGTGCAACGCCTGCATTGAGGAGCCGCACAGACGGTTAACCGTTACGGCGGGGACAGAATGTGGGATCTCAGCCAGCAGCGCGGCGTTACGGGCAATGTTGAAGCCCTGTTCCAGCGTCTGCTGCACACAACCCCAGTAAATGTCGTCGATGGCGGTGGCGTCCAGCGCCGGGTTACGCGCCAGCAGGCTACGCATCAGGTGAGCGGAAAGATCTTCCGCCCGCACATTGCGAAATGCGCCGCCTTTTGAACGGCCCATCGGGGTGCGAATCGCATCGACAATGACAACGTGTTCCATTGTGACTCCTTAAGCCGTTTTCAAATCGCCCACCGGGCGCGCAGGTTCAACCGCAGGATAGTAAGGTTCGTTGTGGCGCGCTTTTTCACGCAGCCCGGCCGGCACTTCATACAGCGGGCCAAGGTGCTGATAATGCTGCGCCATATCGAGGTATTTCGCGCTGCCGATGGTATCCAGCCAGCGGAACGCACCACCGTGGAACGGAGGGAAGCCCAGGCCGTAAACCAGCGCCATATCTGCTTCTGCGGGGCTGGCGATAATGCCTTCTTCAAGGCAGCGCACCACTTCGTTGACCATTGGGATCATCATGCGCGCGATAATGTCGTCGTCGCTGAAGTCGTTTTTGCCTTTGCTGATTTCCGCCAGCATACCGTCCACGGCGCTGTCTTCTTCTTTCTTCGGTTTGCCTTTGCTGTCTTCTTTATAGCGCCAGAAACCGAGGCCATTCTTCTGTCCAAAGCGGTTAGCGTCGAACAGCGCGTCAATCGCATCGCGATAATCTTTTTGCATCCGCTGCGGGAATCCAGCCGCCATCACTGCTTGTGCGTGATGCGCGGTGTCAATGCCCACGACATCCAGCAGATAAGCCGGACCCATCGGCCAGCCGAACTGTTTTTCCATCACTTTGTCGACTTTGCGGAAATCCGCGCCGTCGCGCAGCAACTGGCTGAAACCGGCAAAGTAGGGGAACAGCACGCGGTTCACAAAGAAGCCGGGGCAGTCGTTGACCACAATCGGCGTTTTGCCCATTTTGCTCGCCCAGGCCACCACTTTCGCGATGGTGTCGTCAGAGGTTTTCTCGCCGCGAATGACCTCAACCAGCGGCATACGGTGCACCGGGTTGAAGAAGTGCATGCCGCAGAAATTTTCCGGCCGCTTCAGCACACTTGCCAGTTCGCTGATGGGAATGGTCGAGGTGTTGGAGGCCAAAACGGTATCCGGGCGAACCTTGTCTTCAGTTTCCGCCAGCACCGCTTTTTTCACTTTCGGGTTTTCTACTACCGCTTCAACCACCACATCGACACGCTCAAAACCAGAGTATTCCAGCGTCGGCTGAATAGTGGCAATCACGTTCGCCAGCTTCAAGCCATCGATCTTGCCGCGTTCAAGCTGCTTATTCAGCAACTTGCCAGCTTCATTAATGCCAAGCGCGAGGGATTTCTCATTGATATCTTTCATTAATACCGGCACGCCTTTCCAGGCCGACTGGTAAGCGATACCACCGCCCATAATGCCTGCACCCAGCACAGCAGCATGTTTTGGCGTTTCAGTATCTTTGGTGAGTTTCTTCGCTTTGCCTTTTACATACTGGTCATTGAGGAAAATGCCGACCAGCGCGCGGGCTTCGTTGGTATGTGCGAGCGGAACAAAACTCTGGTTTTCCAGCTTCAGCGCTTCCTCGCGGCCAAATCTGGCGGCGGCTTCAATGGTTTTGACCGCCGTGATCGGCGCCGGGTAATGTTTTCCGGCGGTTTGCATCACCATGCCTTTGGCGATGGTAAAGCTCATGGCGGCTTCGATTTTACTGAGCTTCAACGGCTCCAGTTTCGGCTGGCGTTTGGCTTTCCAGTCGAGATCGCCATTAATCCCCTGACGCAGGATCGCCACCGCGCCATCGCGCAATTTCTCCGGTTTGACGATGCCATCGACCAGTCCGATTTTCAGCGCTTGTTCCGCGCCGACATCTTTCCCGGCGGCGATGATCTCCAGTGCGCTATCGGCACCCAGCAAACGTGGCATACGCACCGATCCGCCAAAGCCTGGCATAATGCCGAGTTTGGTTTCCGGCAGGCCAATGCGCAGATCCGGCGTGGCTAAGCGGTAGTCTGTCGCCAGCACACATTCGCAGCCGCCACCGAGGGCATAGCCATTTACGGCAGAGATCGTCGGGACAGGTAGATCTTCCAGACGGTTAAAGACGCTGTTGGCGAAGTGCAGCCATTGGCTCAACTGTTCTTCCGGGACCAGGAACAGGGAGAGGAATTCGGTGATATCGGCACCGACAATAAAGGCCGCTTTTTCCGAGCGCAGCAGCAGCCCTTTTAAATCTGATTGCTTTTCCAGCACGCCCAACGCTTCGCCAAGGCTGGCGACGGTAGCGGTATCAAGCTTGTTAACTGAGCCAGGCGCATCGAACACCAGTTCGGCGATGCCGTCTTCCAGCCAGTCGAGGTACAGGTTATTGCCTTTGTAGAGCATGTCAGTCTCCTGAATCCAGCGGTGATCTGGTCGTACCAGATGAAGCGGAGTGTGGTTTTTATGTTAATAAAATGCAAACAACTCATTAAAAAAATGCAGCGCCGATCACGCTCGGCGGAAATCACTCAGTTGCGGGTAGGTGTGCTAAGATGCGAAAACTTGAGGTCACAAGAAACAGAAGGAAAAACGATGGACTCACTGGCTGAACTTTATAAAAATCATATTGTTACTTTACAGGAACGCACCCGTGATGTGCTGGCTCGGTTTAAACTCGACGCATTACTTATTCACTCCGGCGAGTTGTTTAACGTCTTTCTTGATGACCATCCTTATCCGTTTAAAGTGAACCCGCAATTTAAAGCCTGGGTGCCGGTAACGCAGGTGCCGAACTGCTGGCTGCTGGTTGATGGCGTAAATAAACCGAAGCTGTGGTTCTACTTGCCGGTGGACTACTGGCACAACGTAGAGCCGCTGCCGACCAGTTTCTGGACCGAAGAGATTGACGTTATTGCGCTGCCAAAAGCGGACAGTATTGGCAACCAACTGCCAGCCGCACGTGGCAACATCGCTTATATTGGGCCTGTTGCGGAACGCGCGTTGAGCCTTGATATTGCGGCAAGCAATATCAACCCGAAAGGGGTGATCGATTATCTGCACTATTACCGCGCGTATAAAACCGATTATGAACTGGCGTGCATGCGTGAAGCGCAGAAGACGGCGGTGATTGGTCATCGCGCCGCGCATGAGGCGTTCCAGTCCGGCATGAGCGAGTTCGACATCAACCTCGCCTATCTGACCGCCACCGGCCATCGCGATACTGACGTGCCTTATGGCAACATTGTGGCGCTGAACGAACACGCCGCTGTGCTGCATTACACCAGGCTCGACCACCGCGCACCGGCGGAAATGCGCAGTTTCTTGCTGGATGCTGGTGCGGAATACAACGGCTATGCCGCTGACCTGACGCGTACCTGGGCGGCGAACAGCGACACCGATTACGCGCAACTGGTGAAAGACGTTAATGATGAACAACTGGCGCTGATTGCCACCATGAAAGCGGGTGTCAATTACGTGGAGTACCATGTGCAGTTCCATCAGCGCATCGCGAAGTTGCTGCGTCGCCACCAAATCATCACCGATATCAGTGAAGAAGCCATGGTTGAGGAGGACATTACCGGGCCGTTTATGCCGCACGGTATTGGTCACCCGCTTGGCTTGCAAGTGCATGATGTCGCTGGTTTTATGCAAGACGACAGCGGTACGCATCTGGCTGCGCCATCGAAATACCCGTATCTGCGCTGCACGCGTGTGATGGAACCGCGCATGGTGCTGACCATCGAGCCGGGTATTTACTTTATTGAGTCGCTGTTAGCGCCGTGGCGCGATGGCCCGCTCAGCAAGCACTTTAACTGGCAGAAGATTGATGCGCTGAAACCGTTTGGCGGCATTCGTATTGAAGATAACGTGGTTATCCACGAAAACAGCATTGAAAACATGACGCGGGACCAGAAGCTGGCGTAATGGAGAGCTGGCTGATCCCGGCGGCACCGGTCACCTTTAGCGAGGAGATCAAAAAGAGCCGCTTTATTACGCTGCTGGCGCATACGGACGGTGTTGACGCAGCAAAAGCGTTTGTTGACGCGGTTCGGGCGGAACATCCGGACGCGCGTCATCACTGTATAGCGTGGGTCGCTGGCGCGCCGGATGATTCGCAGCAGTTAGGCTTTTCTGACGATGGCGAACCGGCAGGCACGGCGGGTAAACCGATACTCTCGCAGTTAATGGGCAGCGGTATCGGCGAAATTACCGCCGTAGTTGTGCGATATTATGGCGGCGTGCTGCTGGGAACCGGTGGGCTGGTGAAAGCTTATGGCGGCGGGGTGCAGCAGGCGTTAAGCCTGTTAACCACCGTCCGCAAAATGCCATTAACCGAATATACTTTGTGGTGCGATTACGCACAGCTCGCCGGAGTTGAAACGCTGCTTGGGCAATTTGAGGGGAAAATTGTCGCAAGCGAGTATCAGGCCTCCGTGCGTCTGCGAGTGGCGCTTCCTCACAGCAGACTGGACGCATTTTCAGCAAGGCTTGCGGATTTTAGTCGTGGCGCATTGCAATTGTTAAAAACTGAAGAATAATCCCCCACCTGATTTTCTGAACACCTAAGGAAGCGGCAGAGATGCAATTTCGCGCCATAACCCGAATCGTTGGACTGCTGGTTATCCTCTTTTCCGGAACGATGATCTTACCCGGACTGGTAGCCCTTATTTACCGCGATGGTGCGGGTCGTGCATTTACCCAGACCTTTTTCGCTGCGCTGGTGATTGGCTCCATCCTGTGGTGGCCAAACCGTCGGGAGAAAAAGGAACTGAAATCCCGCGAAGGCTTTTTGATCGTCGTGCTGTTCTGGACCGTACTGGGGAGTGTGGGTGCGCTGCCGTTTATTTTCTCGGAAAGCCCGAACCTGACGGTGACCGACGCCTTTTTTGAATCCTTCTCTGGCCTGACGACAACCGGGGCCACCACGCTGGTGGGGCTGGATTCGTTGCCGCATGCCATCCTCTTCTACCGCCAGATGCTGCAATGGTTTGGTGGGATGGGGATCATTGTCCTGGCGGTCGCGATACTGCCGATTCTTGGCGTGGGGGGGATGCAGCTTTACCGCGCGGAGATGCCAGGACCACTGAAAGATAACAAAATGCGCCCGCGTATTGCCGAAACGGCAAAAACGCTGTGGCTTATTTATGTGTTGCTGACCGTAGCGTGCGCGCTGGCGCTGTGGTTTGCCGGGATGCCCGCTTTTGATGCCATCGGCCATAGCTTTGCGACCATCGCCATTGGCGGCTTCTCGACACATGATGCCAGCGTGGGTTATTTCAATAGCCCAACTATTAATACCATCATTGCTATCTTCTTATTGATCTCCGGCTGTAATTACGGCCTGCACTTCTCTTTGCTGAGCGGGCGCAGCCTGAAAGTTTACTGGCGCGATCCTGAATTCAGAATGTTTATCGGCGTGCAACTGACGCTGGTGGTGATCTGCACCGTGGTGCTGTGGTTCCACGATGTTTACAGCTCTGCGGTAACGACGGTGAACCAGGCTTTCTTTCAGGTGGTGTCGATGGCGACCACTGCCGGGTTTACCACTGACAGTATTGCTCGTTGGCCGCTGTTCTTGCCGGTGCTGCTACTGTGTTCGGCGTTTATTGGTGGCTGTGCGGGTTCTACCGGTGGTGGTTTGAAAGTGATCCGTATATTGCTGCTGTTCAAACAGGGTAACCGCGAGCTGAAACGTCTGGTGCACCCGAATGCGGTTTACAGCATTAAGCTGGGGAATCGCGCCTTGCCGGAACGTATTCTTGAAGCGGTGTGGGGGTTCTTCTCTGCTTATGCGCTGGTGTTTATTGTCAGCATGCTGGCGATTATCGCCACAGGCGTGGATGACTTTTCTGCTTTTGCTTCCGTTGTCGCCACGCTGAATAACCTGGGGCCAGGGCTGGGCGTAGTTGCTGATAACTTCGCGAGCATGAACCCGGTGGCGAAGTGGATCCTCATCGCGAATATGTTGTTTGGTCGCCTTGAAGTCTTCACACTGTTGGTACTGTTTACCCCAACTTTCTGGCGCGAATAAGGGAGTGTGACGTGAAAACATTGATTCTATTTTCGACCCGGGATGGGCAAACGCGGGAAATCGCCTCTTATCTGGCCTCCGAGCTGAAAGAGCTTGGTGTCTATGCTGATGTGGTGAACCTGAACCGTACGCCAGATATTGAATGGGATAACTACGAGCGCGTGGTGATTGGTGCATCTATCCGTTACGGCCATTTCCACCCGGCGCTGGCGAGCTTTGTGAAAAAGCACCTGCAGCAGTTGAATGCGCTCCCGAGCGCGTTCTACTCCGTTAACCTTGTTGCGCGTAAGCCTGAGAAGAGCTCTCCGCAAACCAATAGCTATACACGCAAATTTTTACTCTCTTCACCGTGGCAGCCAGATCAGTGTGCGGTGTTTGCCGGTGCGCTGCGTTATCCACATTATCGCTGGTATGACCGCTTGATGATTCAACTGATTATGAAGATGACCGGCGGAGAAACGAATCCCACGAAGGAAGTTGTCTATACCAACTGGCAGCATGTGGCGAGTTTTGCCCGCGAAATCGCTCAATTAAAATGCAAATCGACCGATTAGCGGCCGTTGCGACTGAAAATTAAGCGAACGAAAACTTTTTTTAAATTTATGCTTGTCAGCGGGAATTAACTCCCTATAATGCGCCTCCACTGACACGGCACAACGGCAAACACACCGGCCTGTCAGGTGAAGAAATCTGAAAATAAACAGTTGACTTCACAGCGGGAAAGCGTAGTATACGCAACCCGCGCCGCAGCAAAAAGCGAGGCGGCACTGCTCTTTAACAATTTATCAGACAATCTGTGTGGGCACTCAGGGTGACTGGATTCTTGAACGTCCTCGGACGAAAAATGAATACCAAGTCTCAACGAGTGAACACGTAATTCATTACGAAGTTCTTTTCTTTAGAAATAAAGAAGCATTGAGCATCAAACTTTTAAATTGAAGAGTTTGATCATGGCTCAGATTGAACGCTGGCGGCAGGCCTAACACATGCAAGTCGAACGGTAACACAGAGAGCTTGCTCTCGGGTGACGAGTGGCGGACGGGTGAGTAATGTCTGGGAAACTGCCTGATGGAGGGGGATAACTACTGGAAACGGTAGCTAATACCGCATAACGTCGCAAGACCAAAGAGGGGGACCTTCGGGCCTCTTGCCATCAGATGTGCCCAGATGGGATTAGCTAGTAGGTGGGGTAACGGCTCACCTAGGCGACGATCCCTAGCTGGTCTGAGAGGATGACCAGCCACACTGGAACTGAGACACGGTCCAGACTCCTACGGGAGGCAGCAGTGGGGAATATTGCACAATGGGCGCAAGCCTGATGCAGCCATGCCGCGTGTATGAAGAAGGCCTTCGGGTTGTAAAGTACTTTCAGCGGGGAGGAAGGGAGTAAGGTTAATAACCTTGCTCATTGACGTTACCCGCAGAAGAAGCACCGGCTAACTCCGTGCCAGCAGCCGCGGTAATACGGAGGGTGCAAGCGTTAATCGGAATTACTGGGCGTAAAGCGCACGCAGGCGGTCTGTCAAGTCGGATGTGAAATCCCCGGGCTCAACCTGGGAACTGCATCCGAAACTGGCAGGCTTGAGTCTCGTAGAGGGAGGTAGAATTCCAGGTGTAGCGGTGAAATGCGTAGAGATCTGGAGGAATACCGGTGGCGAAGGCGGCCTCCTGGACGAAGACTGACGCTCAGGTGCGAAAGCGTGGGGAGCAAACAGGATTAGATACCCTGGTAGTCCACGCCGTAAACGATGTCTATTTGGAGGTTGTGCCCTTGAGGCGTGGCTTCCGGAGCTAACGCGTTAAATAGACCGCCTGGGGAGTACGGCCGCAAGGTTAAAACTCAAATGAATTGACGGGGGCCCGCACAAGCGGTGGAGCATGTGGTTTAATTCGATGCAACGCGAAGAACCTTACCTGGTCTTGACATCCACAGAACTTAGCAGAGATGCTTTGGTGCCTTCGGGAACTGTGAGACAGGTGCTGCATGGCTGTCGTCAGCTCGTGTTGTGAAATGTTGGGTTAAGTCCCGCAACGAGCGCAACCCTTATCCTTTGTTGCCAGCGGTTAGGCCGGGAACTCAAAGGAGACTGCCAGTGATAAACTGGAGGAAGGTGGGGATGACGTCAAGTCATCATGGCCCTTACGACCAGGGCTACACACGTGCTACAATGGCGCATACAAAGAGAAGCGACCTCGCGAGAGCAAGCGGACCTCATAAAGTGCGTCGTAGTCCGGATTGGAGTCTGCAACTCGACTCCATGAAGTCGGAATCGCTAGTAATCGTGGATCAGAATGCCACGGTGAATACGTTCCCGGGCCTTGTACACACCGCCCGTCACACCATGGGAGTGGGTTGCAAAAGAAGTAGGTAGCTTAACCTTCGGGAGGGCGCTTACCACTTTGTGATTCATGACTGGGGTGAAGTCGTAACAAGGTAACCGTAGGGGAACCTGCGGTTGGATCACCTCCTTACCTTAAAGAACCGTTCTCTGCAGTGTCCACACAGATTGTCTGATGAAATAACGAGCAGTAAAAAATCTCTGCAGGCTTGTAGCTCAGGTGGTTAGAGCGCACCCCTGATAAGGGTGAGGTCGGTGGTTCAAGTCCACTCAGGCCTACCAAATTCGCTCCCGTGCTTTGTTGTGTTAACGCTCACATACTTCAGTATGCTTCGCGTCAACACGCCGCGCCCGGTAACGAATTCAAGGTAACGGGATTTAACTACGATGGGGCTATAGCTCAGCTGGGAGAGCGCCTGCTTTGCACGCAGGAGGTCTGCGGTTCGATCCCGCATAGCTCCACCATCTTTACTGTTCGGCACAAGAAAACTTCAGAGTACACATTCTGTGTGTGCTGCGAAGTTTTGCTCTTTAAAAATCTGGATCAAGCTGAAAATTGAAACACTGAACAGTGCGAACTGTTCTGTGAGTCTCTCAAATTTTCGCGACACGCGGATGTTTCACGAAACATCTTCGGGTTGTGAGGTTAAGCGACTAAGCGTACACGGTGGATGCCCTGGCAGTCAGAGGCGATGAAGGACGTGCTAATCTGCGAAAAGCGCCGGTAAGGTGATATGAACCGTTATAGCCGGCGATGTCCGAATGGGGAAACCCAGTGTGACTCGTCACACTATCATTAACTGAATCCATAGGTTAATGAGGCGAACCGGGGGAACTGAAACATCTAAGTACCCCGAGGAAAAGAAATCAACCGAGATTCCCCCAGTAGCGGCGAGCGAACGGGGAGGAGCCCAGAGCCTGAATCAGCTTGTGTGTTAGTGGAAGCGTCTGGAAAGTCGCGCGATACAGGGTGACAGCCCCGTACACAAAAGCACACAGGCTGTGAGCTCGATGAGTAGGGCGGGACACGTGGTATCCTGTCTGAATATGGGGGGACCATCCTCCAAGGCTAAATACTCCTGACTGACCGATAGTGAACCAGTACCGTGAGGGAAAGGCGAAAAGAACCCCGGCGAGGGGAGTGAAAAAGAACCTGAAACCGTGTACGTACAAGCAGTGGGAGCATCCTTCGGGGTGTGACTGCGTACCTTTTGTATAATGGGTCAGCGACTTATATTCTGTAGCAAGGTTAACCGAATAGGGGAGCCGAAGGGAAACCGAGTCTTAACTGGGCGTTAAGTTGCAGGGTATAGACCCGAAACCCGGTGATCTAGCCATGGGCAGGTTGAAGGTTGGGTAACACTAACTGGAGGACCGAACCGACTAATGTTGAAAAATTAGCGGATGACCTGTGGCTGGGGGTGAAAGGCCAATCAAACCGGGAGATAGCTGGTTCTCCCCGAAAGCTATTTAGGTAGCGCCTCGTGAATTCATCTCCGGGGGTAGAGCACTGTTTCGGCTAGGGGGCCATCCCGGCTTACCAACCCGATGCAAACTACGAATACCGGAGAATGTTATCACGGGAGACACACGGCGGGTGCTAACGTCCGTCGTGAAGAGGGAAACAACCCAGACCGCCAGCTAAGGTCCCAAAGTCATGGTTAAGTGGGAAACGATGTGGGAAGGCCCAGACAGCCAGGATGTTGGCTTAGAAGCAGCCATCATTTAAAGAAAGCGTAATAGCTCACTGGTCGAGTCGGCCTGCGCGGAAGATGTAACGGGGCTAAACCATGCACCGAAGCTGCGGCAGCGACACTTATGTGTTGTTGGGTAGGGGAGCGTTCTGTAAGCCTGCGAAGGTGTGCTGTGAGGCATGCTGGAGGTATCAGAAGTGCGAATGCTGACATAAGTAACGATAAAGCGGGTGAAAAGCCCGCTCGCCGGAAGACCAAGGGTTCCTGTCCAACGTTAATCGGGGCAGGGTGAGTCGACCCCTAAGGCGAGGCCGAAAGGCGTAGTCGATGGGAAACAGGTTAATATTCCTGTACTTGGTGTTACTGCGAAGGGGGGACGGAGAAGGCTATGTTAGCCGGGCGACGGTTGTCCCGGTTTAAGCGTGAAGGTGTGTGCTCCAGGCAAATCCGGAGCACTTTAACACTGAGGCGTGATGACGAGGCACTACGGTGCTGAAGTAACAAATGCCCTGCTTCCAGGAAAAGCCTCTAAGCTCCAGGTAACACGAAATCGTACCCCAAACCGACACAGGTGGTCAGGTAGAGAATACCAAGGCGCTTGAGAGAACTCGGGTGAAGGAACTAGGCAAAATGGTGCCGTAACTTCGGGAGAAGGCACGCTGATATGTAGGTGAAGCGACTTGCTCGTGGAGCTGAAATCAGTCGAAGATACCAGCTGGCTGCAACTGTTTATTAAAAACACAGCACTGTGCAAACACGAAAGTGGACGTATACGGTGTGACGCCTGCCCGGTGCCGGAAGGTTAATTGATGGGGTCATCCGTAAGGAGAAGCTCTTGATCGAAGCCCCGGTAAACGGCGGCCGTAACTATAACGGTCCTAAGGTAGCGAAATTCCTTGTCGGGTAAGTTCCGACCTGCACGAATGGCGTAATGATGGCCAGGCTGTCTCCACCCGAGACTCAGTGAAATTGAACTCGCTGTGAAGATGCAGTGTACCCGCGGCAAGACGGAAAGACCCCGTGAACCTTTACTATAGCTTGACACTGAACACTGGTCCTTGATGTGTAGGATAGGTGGGAGGCTTTGAAGCGTGGACGCCAGTCTGCGTGGAGCCGCCCTTGAAATACCACCCTTTAATGGCTGGTGTTCTAACGTGGACCCGTTACCCGGGTTGCGGACAGTGTCTGGTGGGTAGTTTGACTGGGGCGGTCTCCTCCTAAAGCGTAACGGAGGAGCACGAAGGTCAGCTAATCCTGGTCGGACATCAGGAGGTTAGTGCAATGGCATAAGCTGGCTTGACTGCGAGCGTGACGGCGCGAGCAGGTGCGAAAGCAGGTCATAGTGATCCGGTGGTTCTGAATGGAAGGGCCATCGCTCAACGGATAAAAGGTACTCCGGGGATAACAGGCTGATACCGCCCAAGAGTTCATATCGACGGCGGTGTTTGGCACCTCGATGTCGGCTCATCACATCCTGGGGCTGAAGTAGGTCCCAAGGGTATGGCTGTTCGCCATTTAAAGTGGTACGCGAGCTGGGTTTAGAACGTCGTGAGACAGTTCGGTCCCTATCTGCCGTGGGCGCTGGAGAATTGAGGGGGGCTGCTCCTAGTACGAGAGGACCGGAGTGGACGCATCACTGGTGTTCGGGTTGTCATGCCAATGGCACTGCCCGGTAGCTAAATGCGGAAGAGATAAGTGCTGAAAGCATCTAAGCACGAAACTTGCCCCGAGATGAGTTCTCCCTGAGACTTTAGGTCTCCTGAAGGAACGTTGAAGACGACGACGTTGATAGGCCGGGTGTGTAAGCGCAGCGATGCGTTGAGCTAACCGGTACTAATGAACCGTGAGGCTTAACCTTACAACGCCGAAGATGTTTTGGCGTGAGAGAGATGAAATCAGCTTGATACAGATTACGTCAGGGCGTGAGAACGGTCTGACAACAGAATTTGCCTGGCGGCAGTAGCGCGGTGGTCCCACCTGACCCCATGCCGAACTCAGAAGTGAAACGCCGTAGCGCCGATGGTAGTGTGGGGTCTCCCCATGCGAGAGTAGGGAACTGCCAGGCATCAAACAAGTGAAGAGGCCATCCTGACGGATGGCCTTTTTGCGTTTTTACGCTGTGAAACAGCACAAGCGCTCATCCTGCGGATGCGGTAAACTAGCCGTGTTTTTGCATCAGGATAGCGCTAATGAATCTCTCCCTTAAGCCCTGGAATACCTTTGGTATTGATCGCCAGGCTCACCAAATTGTTTGTGTCGAAAGTACGCAGCAACTGCTCAATGCGTGGCAGTCTGCAGTACAAAGCCAGCAACCCGTATTGATCCTCGGTGAAGGAAGCAACGTATTGTTTCTGGAAGATTTTGTCGGCACGGTCATTATCAATCGTATTAAAGGAATTGACGTTCACGAAGAGGCGGACGCATGGCTTTTGCATGTCGGTGCGGGAGAGAACTGGCATAATCTTGTACGGTGCACACTCGAGCAAGGCATGCCGGGACTGGAAAATCTGGCGTTAATTCCAGGCTGTGTGGGCTCCTCTCCTATCCAGAACATTGGTGCCTATGGCGTTGAGTTACAACGTGTGTGCAGTTATGTAGATTGCATGGAACTCAGTAGCGGTAAGTCGCAGCGTTTATCTGCAGAGGCCTGCCGTTTTGGCTACCGAGACAGTATCTTTAAGCATGAATATCAGGATCGTTACGCCATCACTGCTGTTGGATTGCGGTTGGCAAAATCCTGGCAACCCGTCTTGACCTACGGTGACCTGACCCGTCTGGACCCCGCAACCGTAACGCCTCAACAGGTTTTCGATGCCGTTTGCCAGATGCGTACCAGCAAGTTGCCGGATCCTAAAGTGAACGGGAATGCGGGCAGCTTCTTCAAAAACCCGGTGATCACGGCTGAGCAAGCTCGCATACTGCTCGCACGTTTTCCTCATGCACCGTATTACCCACAAGAAGATGGTTCCGTGAAGCTGGCCGCAGGCTGGTTGATCGATCAATGTCAGTTGAAAGGTACCTCATTAGGGGGCGCAGCTGTCCATCACTTACAAGCTTTAGTACTGATTAACACCGGTCACGCAACGAGCGAAGATGTGGTGCGTCTTGCACATTTTGTTCGGCAGAGTGTAGGCGATAAATTTGATATCTGGCTGGAACCGGAAGTGCGCTTTATAGGATCTTCTGGCGAGGTGAATGCGGTGGAGGCTATTGCGTGAAAGACAATACCGTTCCATTAACGCTGATTTCGATTCTGGCGGATGGCGAATTCCATTCTGGCGAGCAGCTTGGTGAGCGTTTAGGCATGAGTCGTGCTGCTATCAACAAACATATCCAGACGCTACGTGACTGGGGTATAGATGTTTTCACCGTGCCGGGAAAAGGCTATAGCTTGCCAGAACCTATTCAGCTGCTGGACGAGGCCTTTATCAGTAGCCAGGTGGCACAAGGCTCTGTTGCGGTGCTACCGGTGATCGATTCAACCAACCAATACCTGTTGGATCGCTTAAATGGCTTACGCTCCGGCGACGCCTGTGTTGCCGAATATCAGCAGGCTGGTCGCGGGCGGCGCGGGCGAAAATGGGTATCTCCGTTTGGTGCTAACCTTTATATTTCCATGTACTGGCGGCTTGAGCAGGGGCCGGCAGCTGCCATTGGCCTGAGCCTGGTCATCGGTATCGTTATGGCCGAGGTGCTGCGCGATTTAGGCGCGGAGCAAGTACGCGTCAAATGGCCAAATGATCTCTATCTACAGGATCGTAAACTCGCGGGGATCCTCGTCGAATTAACGGGAAAAACCGGCGATGCGGCACAAATTGTCATTGGCGCTGGCGTCAATCTAGTGATGCGTAAAACACAGGCAGAAGATATCAGTCAAAGCTGGATTAATCTGCAGGAAGCCGGTGTGCGCATTGATCGCAACCAACTGGCGGCACGTTTGATCATTGAACTTCGCACCGCCTTGCAGCACTTTGAACAAGAAGGGTTAACGCCTTTCCTGACTCGCTGGGAAGCGCTGGATAATTTCATTAATCGTCCGGTGAAGTTGATTATTGGTGAAAAAGAGATCTTTGGCATTTCCCGCGGGATTGATTCACAAGGTGCTTTGCTACTTGAGCAGGACGGCGTTATTAAACCCTGGGTGGGGGGAGAGATATCGCTTCGTAGCGCGGAATAATTAAAAGGGAGCATGAATGCTCCCTTTTAATTTATTTCCGTAGTCGAACTTGTTCCACGGCATGGTTGGCGCTTTTTGTCATAATCAGGCTTGCACGCTCGCGGGTTGGCAGGATGTTTTCTTTAAGATTTAAGCCGTTAATTTCTTTCCACAATGACATCGCAATCTCAATTGCTTCGGCTTCCGACAATTTGGCGTAGTTGTGGAAATAAGAATCAGGATTGGTAAATGCGCCTTCGCGGAACTTCAGGAAACGGTTGATATACCAGGTTTGCAAAAGATCTTCTGGTGCATCCACATAAATCGAGAAATCAACAAAGTCGGAAACAAATACATGATGTGGATCATGTGGGTAATCCATCCCGCTTTGTAAAACATTTAACCCTTCAAGAATTAAAATATCCGGTTGCGAGATCGTTTTATCGCCATCGGGGATCACATCATAAATAAGATGTGAATAAACCGGCGCGGTGATGTTAGTCACGCCCGATTTAATATCTGAAACAAACTGCACAAGGCGGTGCATATCATAAGATTGCGGAAACCCTTTTTTCTTCATCAAGCCACGGTCTTTCAGTACCTGGTTTGGGTGCAAAAAACCGTCGGTCGTGATGAGTTCTACACGGCGATGCTCTGGCCAGCGGCTCAGGAGTGCCTGCAAGACGCGAGCGGTGGTGCTTTTTCCTACGGCAACACTACCCGCAATGCTGATGATATAAGGAATACGCTGCCCGTTAGTGCCGAGAAATTGTTCAAGAACGGCCTGACGGCGCAAGTTCGAACTGATGTAGAAGTTAAGTAAACGGGAAAGTGGAAGATATATTTCAGCAACTTCTTCCAAAGAAAGGTCTTCATTAATGCCTTTTAATCTCGCGATCTCACCTTCAGTTAAGGTCATTGGGACAGAATCGCGAAGCGCAGCCCATTGGCTGCGATTAAACTGTAAGTAAGGCGTCATTAACGTTTGCTCTTTTTTACTCATAAGCTTTTATTAGCCTGCCATTATCACTCGCTGCGTTGGCTTCCTGCGCGCAGTAAGAGAGAGACTCTAAAGATAATGCTATGGCACGACGTTATTGAAATAAGTGGGATCAATGGGCAGGAGGTTAACACCAGATGACAGGGAATAATATGAAAAATCGCGTCGAGATGATGCTTTCCGTAGAAAGCATCACGCGCTTCACTTTAGCTGGCAATAGAACGAACCATCTGATTTACAGCAAATAAGCGTTTAAAATAAATGGCTGCCGGGTGGTAATAACCGTCCGCAGAGCAGAGAAAATCCGGTATTTCACCAAGGCAGCGGTATCCTTGCGAGCGAAAGAATGCTTCCCCGGCAGAACCGGCCAGTGCTTCAAGTGATAGCAAACCTCGCTGGCGTGCATATGCTGCCTTCTCGAGCTCAGCAATGAGCTTCTTACCAACGCCTGTGCGGCGGGCGCGGCGATGTACCAGCAGGAGTTTGATATTTCCCCGGTTAAGGGCTTCAGGTTGCATGTTGAGTTGCAAACTGACGCTGCCCGAAACGCCCTGTTCATCCCGCGCAATCCAGATGAGTCGCTCGCCTTTTTCCAGTTCACTACGTAAACGGTAAAAGCTGCTTTCAGCTTCCTGTTGACTGAGCGCACGTTGATACCCCACAGATGCGCCGCTGTGCAATGCATCAAGTAATAATTGTGCAAGTTCCGGGCAATAGACTGGCAAGGTGGCTGCATTTAATAAAACAATTTTCATGATGACGCCTCCGCAGGGGATGTAATAGCGCAGATGCAATTAGTGATCCATTTCACGATTCCGTATTAGCGCTGAGGAATCGGCGTTAAGCGATCATTTATTTGCACCACGATAGCGCAACTGCACTGGCAAAGGTCCACACAGGTATCGAACAGAGCGTTGGGCTGAGAGAATAGAGGGGAAGGAATCATGAAAAATGGTGGTTTTTTCCACGGTGTTGCATGAAATTACAGCATTTCTTCGGCTTGTCGCGCAAAATGTGAGCGATAGAACGTTTTGTGCAATTTTTTAGTTGCATCAATCCCTCTGTCTCCCTAGAATGCGCGCTACTTGATGCCGACTTAGCTCAGTAGGTAGAGCAACTGACTTGTAATCAGTAGGTCACCAGTTCGATTCCGGTAGTCGGCACCATCAAGTCCGGTGGGGTTCCCGAGCGGCCAAAGGGAGCAGACTGTAAATCTGCCGTCACAGACTTCGAAGGTTCGAATCCTTCCCCCACCACCATTTTCGGTTACGCTAAAACGTAACCTGAGTTGGTGTCAGTAGTGAATCAGCTCTTTGGGAGAGTGTCTTCTCCCGATAATACAGAAAGTACTGGGTAGCCGAGTTTCAGGATGCGGGCATCGTATAATGGCTATTACCTCAGCCTTCCAAGCTGATGATGCGGGTTCGATTCCCGCTGCCCGCTCCAAGACGTGCTGATATGGCTCAGTTGGTAGAGCGCACCCTTGGTAAGGGTGAGGTCCCCAGTTCGACTCTGGGTATCAGCACCACTTCACTTCTCCTCCCTGGTTTCTCTTCTGTTATTAGCATTCAACGAGTCGGGCATGTTGCCTGGTTGATGTGGTGATATCACCGATTTATCCGTGTCTTAGAGGGACAATCGATGTCTAAAGAAAAGTTTGAACGTACAAAACCGCACGTTAACGTCGGTACTATCGGCCACGTTGACCATGGTAAAACAACGCTGACCGCTGCAATCACTACCGTTCTGGCTAAAAAATTCGGTGGTAATGCTCGTGCATTCGACCAGATCGATAACGCGCCGGAAGAAAAAGCTCGTGGTATCACCATCAACACGTCTCACGTTGAATATGACACCCCGACTCGCCACTACGCACACGTAGACTGCCCGGGCCACGCCGACTATGTTAAAAACATGATCACCGGTGCTGCGCAGATGGACGGCGCGATCCTGGTTGTTGCTGCGACTGACGGCCCGATGCCGCAGACCCGTGAGCACATCCTGCTGGGCCGTCAGGTAGGCGTTCCGTACATCATCGTGTTCCTGAACAAATGTGACATGGTTGATGACGAAGAACTGCTGGAACTGGTAGAGATGGAAGTTCGTGAACTGCTGTCCCAGTACGATTTCCCGGGCGACGACACCCCGATCGTTCGTGGTTCTGCTCTGAAAGCGCTGGAAGGCGAAGCTGAGTGGGAAGATAAAATCGTTGAACTGGCTGGCTACCTGGATTCCTACATTCCGGAACCAGAGCGTGCGATTGACAAGCCGTTCCTGCTGCCGATCGAAGACGTATTCTCCATCTCCGGTCGTGGTACCGTTGTTACCGGTCGTGTAGAGCGCGGTATCATCAAAGTGGGTGAAGAAGTTGAAATCGTTGGTATCAAAGACACCGCGAAATCCACCTGTACCGGCGTTGAAATGTTCCGCAAACTGCTGGACGAAGGCCGTGCTGGTGAGAACGTAGGTGTTCTGCTGCGTGGTATCAAACGTGAAGAAATCGAACGTGGTCAGGTACTGGCTAAGCCGGGTTCCATCAAGCCGCACACCAAATTCGAATCTGAAGTGTACATTCTGTCCAAAGATGAAGGCGGCCGTCACACTCCGTTCTTCAAAGGCTACCGTCCGCAGTTCTACTTCCGTACAACTGACGTGACTGGCACCATCGAACTGCCGGAAGGCGTGGAGATGGTAATGCCGGGCGACAACATCAAAATGGTTGTTACCCTGATTCACCCGATTGCGATGGACGATGGTCTGCGTTTCGCAATCCGTGAAGGCGGCCGTACCGTTGGCGCGGGCGTTGTAGCAAAAGTTCTCAGCTAATCGCTGATAACATTTGACGCAATGCGCAAGAAGAGGGCATCATTTGATGCCCTTTTTGTACGCTTTCGAACCAGAACCTGGCTCATCAGTGATTTTATTTGTCATAATCATTGCTGAGACAGGCTCTGAAGAGGGCGTTAGTCCGAATCTCGCCAGAGCATTTCGGTTTGGTTGCCTCGCTTATGCGGGGCAAAAATGTTTGTCTGAATTCTTGTGACAGGTTGGTTTATGAGTGCGAATACCGAAGCTCAAGGGAGCGGGCGCGGCCTGGAAGCGATGAAGTGGGTTGTTGTTGCAGTACTGCTGCTCGTGGCTATCGTTGGCAACTATCTTTATCGTGACATGATGCTGCCGCTCCGCGCGCTGGCAGTTGTTATTCTGATTGCTGCAGCAGGTGGTGTCGCGCTGTTGACGACGAAGGGTAAAGCGACCGTCGCTTTTGCCCGTGAAGCGAGAACCGAAGTACGTAAAGTGATTTGGCCCACTCGTCAGGAAACATTGCACACCACATTGATCGTGGCTGCCGTAACTGCAGTCATGTCACTGATCCTGTGGGGACTGGATGGTATTCTGGTCCGCCTGGTTTCCTTTATCACTGGCCTGAGGTTCTGAGATGTCTGAAGCTCCTAAAAAGCGCTGGTACGTCGTTCAGGCGTTTTCCGGTTTTGAAGGCCGCGTAGCTACTTCGCTGCGCGAGCATATCAAATTACACAATATGGAAGAGTTGTTTGGCGAAGTCATGGTGCCGACTGAAGAAGTGGTCGAAATCCGTGGTGGTCAGCGTCGCAAAAGCGAACGCAAATTCTTCCCGGGCTACGTCCTTGTTCAGATGGTGATGAATGACGCCAGCTGGCACCTGGTACGCAGCGTTCCGCGTGTAATGGGCTTCATCGGCGGCACGTCCGATCGTCCGGCGCCGATTAGCGATAAAGAAGTGGATGCGATCATGAACCGCCTGCAACAGGTTGGTGATAAGCCGCGTCCGAAAACGCTGTTTGAGCCGGGTGAAATGGTCCGCGTTAGCGACGGTCCGTTTGCCGACTTTAACGGTGTGGTTGAAGAGGTGGACTACGAGAAGTCTCGCCTGAAAGTATCCGTTTCTATCTTCGGTCGTGCGACCCCGGTAGAGCTGGATTTCAGCCAGGTCGAAAAAGCCTAAATATTCGGCGATCAAACGTTGCACAGGGTGCGAAATTGACATACAATTTCGCGCCTTTTGTTTTTATGGGTCTCGTATCCGTAAAACGTATTCAAACACGGGGAGCCTTTCGGGGCGCTATACCCAAACGAGGAAATTTCAATGGCTAAGAAAGTCCAGGCCTACGTCAAGCTGCAGGTTGCAGCTGGCATGGCAAACCCGAGCCCACCGGTTGGTCCGGCTCTGGGTCAGCAGGGTGTTAACATCATGGAATTCTGTAAAGCGTTTAACGCCAAAACTGATTCCATCGAAAAAGGTCTGCCAATTCCGGTTGTTATTACCGTTTACGCTGACCGCTCCTTCACTTTCGTTACCAAAACGCCTCCGGCAGCAGTTCTGCTGAAGAAAGCGGCTGGTATCAAGTCTGGTTCTGGCAAGCCGAACAAAGACAAAGTGGGCAAAGTAACCCGCGCTCAGGTGCAGGAAATTGCTCAGACTAAAGCCGCGGACATGACCGGTGCTGACATTGAAGCGATGACTCGCTCAATCGAAGGTACTGCGCGTTCCATGGGCCTGGTAGTGGAGGATTAAGAAATGGCTAAACTGACCAAGCGCATGCGCGTGATCCGTGACAAAGTTGATGCGACCAAACAGTACGACATCAACGAAGCCATTGCTCTGCTGAAAGAGCTGGCCACTGCTAAATTCGTAGAAAGCGTAGACGTTGCTGTTAACCTCGGCATCGACGCGCGTAAATCTGACCAGAACGTACGTGGTGCAACTGTACTGCCGCACGGTACTGGCCGTTCTGTTCGCGTAGCCGTATTTACCCAGGGCCCGAACGCTGAAGCTGCTAAAGCAGCTGGCGCTGAACTGGTAGGTATGGAAGATCTGGCTGAGCAGATCAAAAAAGGCGAAATGAACTTCGACGTTGTTATTGCTTCTCCGGATGCAATGCGCGTTGTTGGTCAGCTGGGCCAGGTTCTGGGGCCGCGTGGCCTGATGCCAAACCCGAAAGTTGGTACCGTAACGCCGAACGTTGCTGAAGCGGTTAAAAACGCTAAAGCGGGTCAGGTTCGTTACCGTAACGACAAAAACGGCATCATCCATACCACCATCGGTAAAGTGGATTTTGACGCTGACAAATTGAAAGAAAACCTGGAATCCCTGCTGGTTGCGCTGAAAAAAGCAAAACCGTCTCAGGCGAAAGGCGTGTACATCAAGAAAATTAGCATCTCCACCACCATGGGTGCGGGTGTTGCGGTAGACCAGGCTGGTCTGAACGCAGTAGCGAACTAATATTCGCCTTTACGTGGGTGGTGGATTTGTCTACAATCTTACCCCCACGTTTTGCTAGCGTAAGTTAGCAAACAAACAGATTTGTTCGTTGGAGCCTGGCCTAATCCAGGCCTCCGTCGAAGACCGCAGGTGTTTCGTAAGAAGCTTAATTCCCTGCGTAGACGGTGACAGAACCTAAAGATTATTTTTAAAGTACTCTTTGGCTTGTTTCTGCTCACCGTATTAAGACGCTCTTTTCATTGAGAAGAGTGAAGTGAGTTCCAGGGCATGAGCCCTGGCAAACATCCAGGAGCAAAGCTAATGGCTTTAAATCTTCAAGACAAACAAGCGATTGTTGCTGAAGTCAGCGAAGTAGCCAAAGGCGCGCTGTCTGCGGTTGTTGCGGATTCCCGTGGCGTTACCGTAGATAAAATGACCGAACTGCGTAAAGCAGGTCGCGAAGCCGGCGTTTACATGCGTGTTGTTCGCAACACCCTGCTGCGCCGTGTTGTTGAGGGTACTCAGTTTGAGTGCCTGAAAGACGCGTTCGTTGGTCCGACCCTGATTGCATACTCTATGGAACACCCGGGCGCTGCTGCTCGTCTGTTCAAAGAGTTCGCGAAAGCGAATGCAAAATTTGAGGTCAAAGCCGCTGCCTTTGAAGGTGAGTTGATCCCGGCGTCCCAGATCGATCGCCTGGCAACCCTGCCGACCTACGAAGAAGCAATTGCACGCCTGATGGCAACCATGAAAGAAGCCTCTGCTGGCAAACTGGTTCGTACTCTGGCTGCTGTACGCGATGCGAAAGAAGCTGCTTAATCGCAGTTTTCTTTATAAAGCATTTGCTTACGTATAAACTTATTCTGATATTCAGGAACAATTTAAATGTCTATCACTAAAGATCAAATCATTGAAGCAGTTGCCGCTATGTCCGTAATGGACGTTGTAGAACTGATCTCTGCAATGGAAGAAAAATTCGGTGTTTCTGCTGCTGCTGCTGTAGCTGTTGCTGCTGGCCCGGCTGCTGATGCTGCTGAAGAAAAAACTGAGTTCGACGTAATTCTGAAAGCCGCTGGCGCTAACAAAGTTGCTGTTATCAAAGCAGTACGTGGCGCAACTGGCCTGGGTCTGAAAGAAGCTAAAGACCTGGTAGAATCTGCTCCGGCCGCTCTGAAAGAAGGCGTGAGCAAAGATGACGCTGAAGCTCTGAAAAAATCTCTGGAAGAAGCTGGCGCTGAAGTTGAAGTTAAATAAGCCAACCCTTCCGGTTGCAGCCTGAGAAATTAGGCTGATGGCTGGTGACTTTTTGGTCACCAGCCTTTTTGCGCTGTAGAAGGTACCGGTAGCGTTTCACACTGTTTGACTGCCAGTAGCCTTTACAATGCTTGTTTCTATCGACGACTTAATATACTGCGACAGAAAGTTCTTTCTGTGTAAATCGCAATGAAATGATTTAAGCGTGATAGCAACAAGCATTGCGGAAAGTGCTCCACTTTCCGGTCTAAAAAAATAGTGTTGCATAAACTGTCCCTTTCGACGGACAGAGTGGGTCGACTTGTCAGCGAGCTGAGGAACCCTATGGTTTACTCCTATACCGAGAAAAAACGTATTCGTAAGGATTTTGGTAAACGTCCACAAGTACTGGATGTCCCATATCTCCTTTCTATCCAGCTTGACTCGTTCCAGAAGTTTATCGAGCAAGATCCTGAAGGGCAGTACGGTCTGGAAGCGGCGTTCCGCTCCGTGTTCCCGATTAAGAGCTACAGCGGCAATTCGGAACTGCAATACGTCAGCTACCGTCTTGGCGAACCTGTTTTTGATGTTAAAGAATGTCAGATCCGTGGCGTAACGTATTCCGCTCCGCTGCGCGTAAAACTGCGTCTGGTGATCTACGAGCGCGAAGCGCCGGAAGGCACCGTTAAAGACATTAAAGAACAAGAAGTCTACATGGGCGAAATTCCGCTCATGACCGACAACGGTACCTTTGTTATCAACGGTACTGAGCGTGTTATCGTTTCTCAGCTGCACCGTAGTCCTGGCGTCTTCTTCGACAGCGATAAGGGTAAAACCCACTCATCTGGTAAGGTGCTTTATAACGCACGTATTATTCCTTACCGTGGGTCATGGCTGGACTTCGAGTTCGACCCGAAAGATAACCTCTTCGTGCGTATCGACCGCCGCCGCAAACTGCCGGCGACCATTATTCTGCGCGCGCTGAACTACACCACTGAGCAGATTCTTGATCTGTTCTTTGAAAAAGTTGTCTTTGAAATCCGCGACAACAAGTTGCAGATGGAACTGGTGCCGGAACGCCTGCGTGGCGAAACTGCATCCTTCGATATCGAAGCAAACGGCAAAATGTATGTTGAGAAAGGTCGCCGTATTACCGCGCGCCATATTCGTCAGCTGGAAAAAGACGAAATTCAACACATTGAAGTACCGGTTGAGTACATCGCAGGCAAAGTTGCGGCTAAAGACTACGTTGACGAATCCACTGGCGAGCTGATCTGCCCGGCAAACATGGAGCTGTCGCTCGATCTGCTGGCGAAGCTGAGCCAGTCTGGTCACAAACGTATCGAAACCCTGTTCACCAACGATCTTGACCACGGTCCGTACATCTCTGAGACTGTACGTGTCGACCCGACCAACGATCGTCTGAGCGCGCTGGTAGAAATTTACCGCATGATGCGCCCTGGTGAGCCGCCGACTCGCGAAGCTGCAGAAAGCCTGTTCGAGAACCTGTTCTTCTCCGAAGACCGCTACGATCTCTCTGCGGTTGGTCGCATGAAGTTCAACCGTTCTCTGCTGCGCGACAGCATCGAAGGTTCCGGTATCCTGAGCAAAGAAGACATCATCGAAGTGATGAAAAAGCTCATCGGTATCCGTAACGGCATCGGTGAAGTGGATGATATCGACCACCTCGGCAACCGTCGTATCCGTTCCGTAGGCGAAATGGCGGAAAACCAATTCCGTGTTGGCCTGGTTCGTGTAGAACGTGCGGTGAAAGAGCGTCTGTCTCTGGGCGATCTGGATACCCTGATGCCACAGGACATGATCAACGCGAAGCCTATCTCTGCAGCCGTTAAAGAGTTCTTCGGTTCCAGCCAGCTGTCACAGTTTATGGACCAGAACAACCCGCTGTCCGAGATTACGCACAAACGTCGTATCTCTGCACTCGGCCCAGGCGGCCTGACCCGTGAGCGCGCAGGCTTTGAAGTTCGAGACGTACACCCGACCCACTACGGTCGCGTATGTCCGATCGAAACGCCTGAAGGTCCGAACATCGGTCTGATTAACTCCTTGTCCGTGTACGCACAGACTAACGAATACGGCTTCCTGGAAACGCCGTACCGTAAAGTAACCGACGGCGTTGTAACTGACGAGATCCATTACCTTTCTGCTATCGAAGAAGGTAACTACGTTATCGCTCAGGCGAACACCAACCTGACGGAAGAAGGTCGTTTCGTAGACGATCTGGTAACCTGCCGCAGCAAAGGCGAATCCAGCCTCTTCAGCGCAGACCAGGTTGACTACATGGACGTTTCCACCCAGCAGGTGGTTTCTGTCGGTGCGTCGCTGATCCCGTTCCTGGAACACGATGACGCCAACCGTGCATTGATGGGTGCGAACATGCAACGTCAGGCGGTTCCGACTCTGCGCGCTGACAAGCCGCTGGTTGGTACCGGTATGGAACGTGCTGTTGCCGTTGACTCCGGTGTAACCGCAGTCGCTAAACGTGGCGGTACTGTTCAGTACGTGGATGCCTCTCGTATCGTTATCAAAGTTAACGAAGATGAGATGTACCCGGGCGAAGCAGGTATCGACATCTATAACCTGACCAAATACACCCGTTCTAACCAGAACACCTGCATCAACCAGATGCCGTGTGTTTATCTGGGTGAGCCAATTGAGCGCGGCGACGTGCTGGCAGACGGCCCGTCCACCGACCTCGGTGAACTGGCGCTCGGTCAGAACATGCGCGTAGCGTTCATGCCGTGGAACGGTTACAACTTCGAAGACTCCATCCTCGTCTCCGAGCGTGTGGTTCAGGAAGATCGTTTCACCACTATTCACATCCAGGAACTGGCATGCGTGTCCCGTGACACCAAGCTGGGGCCAGAAGAGATCACCGCAGACATCCCGAACGTGGGTGAAGCCGCGCTCTCCAAACTGGATGAATCCGGTATCGTTTACATCGGTGCGGAAGTGACCGGCGGCGACATTCTGGTTGGTAAGGTAACGCCGAAAGGTGAAACCCAGCTGACGCCAGAAGAAAAACTGCTGCGTGCGATCTTCGGTGAGAAAGCGTCTGACGTTAAAGACTCTTCTCTGCGTGTACCGAACGGTGTTTCCGGTACCGTTATCGACGTTCAGGTCTTTACCCGCGATGGCGTGGAAAAAGACAAACGTGCGCTGGAAATCGAAGAAATGCAGCTCAAACAGGCGAAGAAAGACCTGTCTGAAGAACTGCAGATCCTCGAAGCTGGCCTGTTTAGCCGTATCCACAGCGTGCTGGTTTCCGGCGGTGTTGAAGCTGACAAGCTCGACAAGCTGCCACGCGATCGCTGGCTGGAACTTGGCCTGACCGACGAAGCGAAACAAAATCAGCTGGAACAACTGGCTGAGCAGTATGACGAATTGAAACACGAGTTCGAGAAAAAACTCGAAGCGAAACGCCGCAAAATCACTCAGGGCGATGATCTGGCACCGGGCGTGCTGAAAATCGTTAAGGTTTATCTGGCCGTTAAACGTCAGATCCAGCCTGGTGATAAAATGGCAGGCCGTCACGGTAACAAGGGTGTTATCTCTAAGATCAACCCGATCGAAGATATGCCATACGATGAAAACGGCACGCCGGTTGACATCGTACTGAACCCGCTGGGCGTACCGTCTCGTATGAACATCGGTCAGATCCTTGAAACTCACCTGGGTATGGCTGCGAAAGGTATCGGCGACAAGATCAACGCCATGCTGAAACAGCAGCAAGAAGTCGCGAAACTGCGCGAATTCATCCAGCGTGCATACGATCTGGGCGCTGACGTTCGTCAGAAAGTGGACCTGAGCACCTTCAGCGATGAGGAAGTTCTGCGTCTGGCAGAAAACCTGCGCAAAGGTATGCCGATCGCAACGCCGGTCTTCGACGGTGCGAAAGAGTCTGAAATCAAGGAACTGTTACAGCTGGGTGGCCTGCCGACTTCCGGTCAGATCACACTGTTCGACGGTCGTACCGGTGAGCAATTCGAGCGCCAGGTTACCGTTGGCTACATGTACATGCTGAAACTGAACCACCTGGTTGATGACAAGATGCATGCGCGTTCTACCGGTTCTTACAGCCTGGTTACTCAGCAACCGCTGGGTGGTAAGGCGCAGTTCGGTGGTCAGCGCTTCGGGGAGATGGAAGTGTGGGCGCTGGAAGCATACGGCGCGGCATACACCCTGCAGGAAATGCTCACCGTTAAGTCTGATGACGTGAACGGTCGTACCAAGATGTATAAAAACATCGTGGACGGCAACCATCAGATGGAACCGGGTATGCCTGAGTCCTTCAACGTACTGTTGAAAGAGATTCGTTCGCTGGGTATCAACATCGAGCTGGAAGACGAGTAACTCTCGCTCAAACAGGTCACTGGTGCCGGGTTAATCCCCGGCACCAGATTGTGCTAACTCCGACGGGAGCAAATCCGTGAAAGACTTATTAAAGTTTCTGAAAGCGCAAACTAAAACCGAAGAGTTTGATGCGATCAAAATTGCTCTGGCATCGCCAGACATGATCCGTTCATGGTCTTTTGGTGAAGTTAAGAAGCCGGAAACCATCAACTACCGTACGTTCAAACCTGAGCGTGACGGCCTTTTCTGTGCGCGTATTTTCGGGCCAGTAAAAGATTACGAGTGCCTGTGCGGTAAGTACAAGCGCCTGAAACACCGTGGTGTGATCTGTGAGAAGTGCGGCGTTGAAGTGACCCAGACAAAAGTGCGTCGTGAGCGCATGGGCCACATTGAGCTGGCGTCTCCGACCGCCCACATTTGGTTCCTGAAATCTCTGCCGTCCCGTATCGGCCTGCTGCTGGATATGCCGCTGCGCGATATCGAACGTGTTCTGTACTTCGAATCCTATGTGGTTATCGAAGGCGGTATGACCAATCTGGAACGTAACCAGATCCTGACCGAAGAACAGTACCTGGATGCGCTGGAAGAGTTCGGTGACGAATTCGACGCGAAAATGGGCGCCGAAGCTATTCAGGCCCTGCTGAAAAGCATGGATCTGGAGCAAGAGTGCGAACAGCTGCGCGAAGAGCTGAACGAAACCAACTCCGAAACCAAACGTAAGAAGCTGACCAAGCGTATCAAACTGCTGGAAGCGTTCGTACAGTCTGGTAACAAACCGGAGTGGATGATCCTGACTGTTCTGCCAGTGCTGCCGCCGGATCTGCGTCCGCTGGTTCCGCTGGACGGTGGTCGTTTCGCAACGTCGGATCTGAACGATCTGTACCGTCGCGTGATCAACCGTAACAACCGTCTGAAACGCCTGCTGGATCTGGCGGCGCCGGATATCATCGTACGCAACGAAAAACGTATGCTGCAGGAAGCGGTTGACGCCCTGCTGGATAACGGCCGTCGCGGTCGTGCGATCACCGGTTCCAACAAACGTCCGCTGAAATCTTTGGCCGATATGATCAAAGGTAAACAGGGTCGTTTCCGTCAGAACCTGCTCGGTAAGCGTGTTGACTACTCCGGTCGTTCTGTTATCACCGTAGGTCCATACCTGCGTCTGCATCAGTGCGGTCTGCCGAAGAAAATGGCACTGGAGCTGTTCAAACCGTTCATCTACGGCAAGCTGGAACTGCGTGGCCTCGCCACCACCATTAAAGCCGCGAAGAAAATGGTTGAACGCGAAGAAGCTGTCGTCTGGGATATCCTGGACGAAGTTATCCGCGAACACCCGGTACTGCTGAACCGTGCACCAACACTGCACCGTCTGGGTATCCAGGCGTTTGAACCGGTACTGATCGAAGGTAAAGCTATCCAGCTGCACCCGCTGGTTTGTGCGGCATATAACGCCGACTTCGATGGTGACCAGATGGCTGTTCACGTACCGCTGACGCTGGAAGCCCAGCTGGAAGCGCGTGCGCTGATGATGTCCACCAACAACATTCTGTCTCCGGCGAACGGCGAACCTATCATCGTTCCGTCTCAGGACGTTGTATTGGGTCTGTACTACATGACCCGTGACTGTGTTAACGCCAAAGGCGAAGGCATGGTGCTGACTGGCCCGAAAGAAGCTGAGCGTATTTACCGCGCTGGCCTGGCCTCTCTGCATGCGCGCGTTAAAGTGCGTATCACTGAATATGAAAAAGACGCTAACGGCGAATTCGTAGCGAAAACCAGCCTGAAAGACACGACCGTTGGCCGTGCGATTCTGTGGATGATCGTTCCGAAAGGTCTGCCTTTCTCCATCGTCAACCAGGCGCTGGGCAAGAAAGCTATCTCCAAAATGCTGAACACGTGTTACCGCATTCTGGGCCTGAAACCAACCGTTATCTTCGCGGACCAGACGATGTACACCGGCTTTGCTTATGCAGCGCGTTCAGGTGCATCCGTTGGCATTGATGACATGGTCATCCCGGAGAAGAAACACGAAATCATCAGCGAAGCGGAAGCAGAAGTCGCTGAGATTCAGGAGCAGTTCCAGTCTGGCCTGGTAACCGCTGGCGAACGTTACAACAAAGTTATCGATATTTGGGCCGCGGCGAACGATCGCGTATCCAAAGCGATGATGGATAACCTGCAAACCGAAACCGTTATTAACCGTGACGGCGTTGAAGAGCAGCAGGTTTCCTTTAACAGCATCTACATGATGGCCGACTCCGGTGCGCGTGGTTCTGCAGCCCAGATTCGTCAGCTTGCTGGTATGCGTGGTCTGATGGCGAAGCCGGATGGCTCCATCATCGAAACGCCGATCACCGCGAACTTCCGTGAAGGTCTGAACGTACTCCAGTACTTCATCTCCACGCACGGTGCGCGTAAAGGTCTGGCGGATACCGCACTGAAAACCGCGAACTCCGGTTACCTGACCCGTCGTCTGGTTGACGTGGCGCAGGATCTGGTCGTAACCGAAGACGATTGTGGCACGCTGGAAGGCATCACCATGACGCCGGTTATCGAAGGTGGCGATGTTAAAGAGCCGCTGCGCGATCGCGTTCTGGGTCGTGTAACTGCAGAAGACATTCTGAAGCCGGGTACCGCAGATATTCTGGTTCCGCGCAACACACTGCTGCACGAACACTGGTGTGATCTGCTGGAAGCGAACTCTGTTGACTCCGTGAAGGTACGTTCCGTTGTATCCTGTGACACCGACTTTGGTGTATGTGCGCACTGCTACGGTCGTGACCTGGCGCGTGGCCACATCATCAACAAAGGTGAAGCTATCGGCGTTATCGCGGCACAGTCTATCGGTGAGCCGGGTACACAGCTGACGATGCGTACGTTCCACATCGGTGGTGCGGCATCTCGTGCGGCTGCTGAATCCAGCATTCAGGTGAAAAACAAAGGTAGCATCCGTCTTAGCAATGCGAAGTCGGTTGTTAACTCCAGCGGTAAACTGGTTATTACCTCGCGTAACACTGAGCTGAAACTGATCGACGAATTCGGTCGTACCAAAGAAAGCTATAAAGTGCCTTACGGTGCGGTGATGGCGAAGGGTGATGGCGAGCAGGTTGCCGGCGGTGAAACCGTTGCAAACTGGGATCCGCACACCATGCCAGTTATCACTGAAGTGGCTGGTTTCATCCGCTTCACTGATATGATCGACGGCCAGACGATTACTCGTCAGACCGACGAACTGACCGGTCTGTCTTCGCTGGTGGTTCTGGACTCCGCAGAGCGTACCTCTGGCGGTAAAGACCTGCGTCCAGCACTGAAAATCGTTGACGCCAATGGCAACGACGTACTGATCCCAGGCACCGATATGCCTGCACAGTACTTCCTGCCGGGTAAAGCGATTGTCCAGCTGGAAGATGGCATCCAGATCGGTGCGGGTGATGCTCTGGCGCGTATTCCGCAGGAATCCAGCGGTACCAAGGACATCACCGGTGGTCTGCCGCGCGTTGCGGATCTGTTCGAAGCACGTCGTCCGAAAGAGCCGGCAATCCTGGCTGAAATCAGCGGCATTATTTCCTTCGGTAAAGAAACCAAAGGAAAACGCCGTCTGGTGATCACGCCGGTTGACGGTAGCGAGCCGTACGAAGAGATGATTCCGAAATGGCGTCAGCTCAACGTGTTTGAAGGTGAACGTGTAGAACGTGGTGACGTGGTTTCCGACGGTCCGGAAGCACCGCACGACATTCTGCGTCTTCGTGGCGTACACGCGGTAACGCGTTATATCACCAACGAAGTACAGGACGTTTACCGTCTGCAGGGCGTTAAGATCAACGATAAGCACATCGAAGTTATCGTTCGTCAGATGCTGCGTAAAGCCACCATCGTTAACGCAGGAAGCTCCGACTTCCTGGAAGGTGAGCAGGTTGAATACTCTCGCGTCAAGATCGCTAACCGCGATCTGGAAGCAGCAGGCAAAATCGGTGCAACCTATGCACGCGATCTGCTGGGTATCACCAAAGCGTCTCTGGCAACCGAGTCCTTCATCTCCGCGGCATCGTTCCAGGAGACCACTCGTGTGCTTACCGAAGCAGCCGTTGCGGGCAAACGCGACGAACTGCGCGGTCTGAAAGAGAACGTCATCGTGGGTCGTTTGATCCCGGCTGGTACCGGTTATGCGTACCACCAGGATCGTATGCGCCGTCGCGCCGCTGGCGAACTGCCGGCAGCACCGCAGGTGACTGCGGAAGATGCGTCCGCGAGCCTGGCAGAACTGCTGAACGCAGGTCTGGGTGGTTCCGACAACGAGTAATCGTTTCGCGTACTAAAAAACCCGCTTCGGCGGGTTTTTTTATGCCTGAAATTCAGGTTTTAAGACCGCGATCGCGTTGCAGGACGGGTTGTATAGGCGCCGGACAGCGGCATTTCTCTGCACCATCCCGAATGACACGTTGTGCAATTACGCAATTACATGGGGAAAACACACGTCACGACTTTTCGCTGCACGAAAAAAAGCCCGCCAGAGCGGGCATAGTAATCGTATGAAAGCGATGTCTTAATCACGCGGCGGTATGCGGCGGTAAAGCTCGATCATATCGGTTGCCAGATCCTGAATCACCATCGCGTTCATCAGGTGATCCTGCGAATGAACGGTGATCAAATTCACCGGCAGCTTACCGGTGCCTTCATCGAGCCCGATAAGCTGGGTTTGAATTTTATGCGCGGCTTTAACGAATTCGCGCGACTCTTCCATCGCTTTTTCTGCTTCAGCAAAGTCGCCTTTACGCGCCATCTGTAACGCGGTTAATGCCTGGCTACGCGCCGCGCCCGCGTTAACCAACAATTCCATAATGATGGTTTCTAAATCTTCCACGCATTCACTCCAGTAGCTTAAGGGCTTTTTCCAGAACGACATCGCCTTTCATCATGCCGTAATCCATCATATCGATCACCGCCACTTTCTTGCCCAGCGGTTCCGCCTGCGCCTGCAATTTTGCCTGTTCGTATTTCACCTGCGGCCCCAGCAACACGATATCCGCTGTTGCAATCTCATCTTTAAAATCCGCAACAGGAACCGCTTTGATAGTGACCTCGACGCCTTTTTTCTGCGCCGCGTCTTTCATGCGTTGCACCAACATGCTGGTGGACATACCCGCTGCACAGCATAAAACGATGTTTTTCATAGTCAGCCTCGGTGTTGATGGGATAGGTGATAATTATCCCGCGCTGTTGGGTTCAACAACCGCTTTACCGCGATTGTGTGTAGGGCATCACAAAGAATCCCTGCATAACATGAAACCGGTTGCAACCTTGCGAAGCGTCGACTGGTTACAGGTGATTCACCAGTAGAATCCGATTCTTACCTTGCTGCTTCGCTGTATAAAGGGCCTCATCCACACGGGCGACTAGTTGGTTCAGCGGTTCCATGTTCCACTCACCCAAACCGGCGCTAAAAGTGACCGACAGCGCTTTCTCGCGCCAGGTGCGGTTCTCCACTTTCACTCGCCACTGCTCCAGCAGCGTCAGCGCGTTATCAATATGTGCATGCGGGAAAATCACCGCGAACTCTTCGCCACCGTAGCGATAGAGCGAAATCCCCTGCGGCTGCAGGATCTGGATACCTTCGCGCGCCACGTTGCGCAGCACGATGTCGCCATTCAAATGGCCCCAGGTATCGTTAATGGATTTAAAATTATCGATGTCCACCAGAGCCAGCGCAAACGGCTGATGATCGTTCATCAGCGCGGCAATATCGGCATCAAAGGCGCGGCGATTCTTACAATTGGTCAGCGCATCCATGGTTGCCTGTCGCACCCACGTTTGTTCCCGCTCTTTACTGCTTTCAATCGCTTTGCTCAGCATCGCTTCGAGCCGTGGGGCGCGGGTTACATCACCGGTTTTTATTGCATCAATAATGTTGATCAGCACCGTGCGCGAGCTGTGGCGTAAATAGAGGCCAAACAGAATGATAAACACTGCCGCCGTGGTGAACCCCCAACCGACAAGCTGAATCTGATGGCGAACGCGTTTATCCAGTGTGCTGGCGGACACTTTATAGATCACAAACCACTCCGGGTTGGTGAAGGCGTAGTAGTAATACCAGCACGCATTTTTTTCATCAAAAAGCGCGCCTTCAGCACTGGTCATTGCTGCGAGCATTGCCGGGCTGACAAGTGTCTTGAATAGCGCGCCAGTGTCCGGGTGCAGCATCGCTTTGCCTTCGCCGTCGATAACGAAGAACTCGCCAGGCATCGGAGGTTGCATGGTGCGCAGGGTGAAACCCATGGAGGCCAGATCAAGGTGAAAAGCCAGCGTTCCTTTTAATTTACCGTCTGGCGCTATCACCGGTTTATAGATGCTGACTGTCGGGTTATGGGTAAAAAAATCCATATAGGTACGGGTATAGTGATTAAACATGCTGGCTTCCGCCTGGTGCATAAACCACGGACGCGTACTGGCATTGAAACTCTCACCGCTGCCCATCACCTGCGGCGCGCGCAGATAAACGCCGCGCGAATCGGCGAGAGAAATCGACGACACCGACGGCATCAGCGCCAGCAACTGCATCAGTAACTTAAGCCCCTTGTCCCGATCGCCGGTTACGGTGGCGTCTAACTGATTATCATGGGCAAAGAACGCAGTGGCGCGATTAAGAATATAGTCGTTTTCGCGCAGGATCGACTGGGTATAATTCACCGCCAGGTTATGCGCGAAATTGCGATTCACATCGTGGTACTCCTCCAGCGTCTCTTTACGCATACCGGCGATAATCATGAGCGCGATTATCACAAAACTGAGGAGGATCCCGGAAAGGCTCATCAGAATTGGTCTTGTAAATGAAAGTTGTTTGATATGCATTTTCTTGTCCTTGAACATGCAAGAGAGGAACAGGTATCAGTATAGGGGCTGCGCGAGAGATAGCGTACCTGAAGTGAGTAAGGCGGAGCGGAAGAGAGGAAGAGCGCCCGCTCCGGTCAGTCTCATGACCTGACAGCGCAAGCATGAAGGTTCGGGCGACAAGCCGCCATCGCCCGATTTTGTTTTTACGTAACAGGCCGAAAACGTGTTAACCCGTTATTTGCGCGTTGCGGCTTTTTTGCGGCGAGCGTCCCAGCCAGCTATCCCAGTCTTTCCACACCGGTTGCAGCCCACGGGTGATCAGCGCGTCGGCAACCTCCTGCGGGCGGCGTCCATCATGGGGCGAGAATTGCTCCAGCTCCGGGTGATTATCGGCATAGCCGCCCGGCTGCGTTTTGGAAAACGCGCTTACGTTATTGATGGCCAGCGGAATCACGTGATCGCGAAAGTGCGGTGACTCGCGCGTGGATAGCGACAGCTCCGTGTCCGGTGCCAGCAGGCGAAACGCGCAAATGGTTTGCACCAGTTGCCGTTCATCCATCACCGATGCCGGTTCCACGCCGCCTGCGCAAGGGCGCAGGCGGGGGAAGGAGATGGAATAACGGCTTTTCCAGTAGCGCTGTTGTAGCCACAGCAAATGTTCGGCAACCATATAGCAATCCACCCGCCAGCTGTCGGACAGGCCCATTAACGCGCCGAGTCCAATCTTGTCGATACCCGCACGGCCCAGCCTGTCCGGCGTCTCCAGCCGCCAGAAGAAGTCCTGTTTTTTACCACGCAGATGGTGACGCGCGTACTGGCCTTCGTGGTACGTCTCCTGGTAGACCATGACGCCATCAAGACCAAGGGTTTTCAGCTCGGCGTAATCCGCTTCGGAGAGCGGCTGCACTTCCATTTGCAACGAGGCGAACTGGCGGCGGATCGCCGGCATATGGCGGCGAAAATAGTCCATCCCGACTTTGCCCTGATGTTCTCCGGTGACCAGCAACAGATGCTCAAACCCCAGTTCGCGTATGGCCGCGCATTCACGCGCAATCTCCTGCTCATCCAGCGTTTTGCGCTTCAGGTGATTACTCATCGAAAACCCGCAATAGGTGCAGTCATTGGCGCAAAGGTTAGAGAGATAAAGCGGAACATAAAAACTGACGGTGTTGCCAAAACGCTGGCGCGTGAGCCGCTGCGCTTGCTGTGCCATTGGTTCAAGAAAACCGGCGGCGGCGGGGGAGAGCAGCGCCATCATATCGTCGCGCGTCAGTTGCCGGGCATTGAGTGCGCGTTCGACATCGGCGGCGGTTTTACTGTGGATGCGCAGGCGGATATCGTCCCAGTCCAGTTGCCGCCAGCGGTCAGTGAAGGTGCTCATAATGTTTCCTCCAGAAAACCGGTGAGCGGGCTGGTGGCCTGCGCGTAACGCTGGCGGGCACCTGGTACGGCCTGGCGGGCCAGTGTTCCGGCTTCGACCGCCAGGCGAAAGGCGCGCGCCATGTTGACCGGGTCGTCGGCGACCGCGATCGCGGTATTAACCAGCACCGCGTCAGCCCCCATCTCCAGCGCCTGCGCCGCGTGGCTGGGCGCGCCGATCCCGGCATCGACCACCACCGGCACATTCGCCTGCTCAATAATAATCTCCAGCATGGCGCGGGTTTCCAGCCCCTGGTTGGAACCGATTGGCGCGCCCAGCGGCATGACCGCCGCGCAGCCTACCTCTTCAAGCCGTTTGCATAGCACCGGATCGGCACCGCAATAGGGCAGAACCACAAAACCCATCTGCACCAGCTTTTCCGCCGCGCGCAAGGTTTCAATCGGATCGGGCAGCAACCAGCGGGCGTCCGGGTGAATTTCCAGTTTTAGCCAGTGCGTGCCGAGTGCTTCCCGAGCCAGTTGGGCGGCGAAAATGGCCTCTTCGGCGTTTTTCGCCCCGGAGGTATTAGGCAGCAACGTCACGCCCGCATCCAGCAAGGGTTGCAACAGCATATCGGTGCGCTGGCGCAGGTCGACGCGCTTCATCGCCAGCGTCACCAGTTCGCTGCCCGACGCCTGAATCGCCTCGACCATCAGTTGCGGCGTGGCGAACTTGCCGGTGCCGGTAAACAGCCGTGAAGTGAACTCTTTTTCTGCAATACGTAACATCTCAGCCCCCTGCGATAACCTGAAACAGCAGGATGTGATCGCCGTCCTGCACAAGATGGTTTTCCCACTGCTCGCGCGGCAGGATCTGTTGATTAACGGCCAGCGCAACACCAGGTTTGAGCTGATTGAGTTGCTCAAGCAGGGTGGCGACGGAAAGCCCGGCGACGCAGTTCATCGACTCGTCATTGAAGCGTATCTGCATGTCGCCCTCCACAAACCGGGCACTGGCGGGAAGCGTGCAGCGCCAGCGTGCGCCAAAGATTGGTGCGCGCGTCGAACAGGCGCAGCTCACCGCTGGTGGTGTGCAGGCCGTTCAACAATTTGATGGCTTCCAGCGCTTGCATGGCGCCCATAATGCCGACCACCGGGCCAACAATGCCGGCGGTGCGGCAGTTGCGTTCTGGCTCGCTGTCGTCCGGCCATAAACAGCGGTAGCAGCCCTGCTGCCAGGGCGGTGTCAGCACCATCAACTGGCCGCCAAAACCCACCGCGCTGGCGGTGATAAGCGGTGTCTCCACCGCCACGCAGGCGGCGTTGATCGCCTGGCGTGTCAGCATGTTGTCGCTACAGTCGAGCACCACATCGGCCTGCTGAACGTGCTGGTGCAACGCCTCACCGCTCAAGCGCTGCTGGAGCGTAATCAGCTCGATATCCGGGTTTAATCTGTGCAGGCGCTGCGCGGTGACCTGGGTCTTCGGCTGGTTGATATCATCGGTGGTAAATAAAATCTGTCGCTGCAAGTTGCTCAGGTGTACGGCGTCGTCATCCGCCAGCACCAGCGTGCCGATCCCTGCGCCCGCAAGGTAGACCGCCGCCGGTGCGCCAAGACCGCCGAGGCCGATAATTAATACCCGGCTGGCGAGCAATTTTTGCTGGCCGGTAACCGCGATATCCTCCAGCAGGATCTGGCGGCTGTAGCGCATAAAGTCACGATCATTCATCGCCTACCCCCGCCAGGTGCAATAGTTGCTGGGTTGCCTGTTGCCAGTCATCCGCCCGGGTGATGGCGCTGACCACCGCAATACTGCCCACGCCGGTTGCCAACACATCCGGCGCACGCGCAAGGCTGATACCGCCAATAGCAACAGTTGGATAATCTTTCAGCCGTGCAACATGACGCGCCAGCTGTTCCAGCCCCTGCGGCGCAGAAGGCATCTGTTTGGTTTGCGTGGGAAAAACATGGCCCAGCGCGATGTAAGAGGGGCGGGCCGCCAGCGCCACGTCGATTTCCATATCGTCATGGGTGGAGACGCCAAGGCGCAAACCCGCTGCACGAATGGCGCTTAAATCAGTCGTTTCCAGATCTTCCTGACCAAGATGCACACCGTAAGCCTGGTGTTTGATCGCCAGTCGCCAGTAATCGTTAATAAACAGCCGTGCGTTAACGCGGCGGCCAAGCGCAATGGCCGCCACCACATCCGCTTCAACGTCCTCGTCGCGTTTATCCTTGATGCGCAGTTGCAGCGTGCGCACGCCCGCATCCAGTAAACGGGCAATCCAGTCAACGCTGTCAACCACCGGGTAAAGCCCGAGGCGGAAGGGCACCGGCGGGAAATCGGGCTGATACATCAGGCTTCCTCCCTCTTCAGGTAGATCTCGCCGCCGCGTGCGCGGAAGTCGCTGGATTTATCCGCCATACCGACTTCAATCGCCTGGGTTGCCGCGTAGTCACGCACCTCTTGCGAGATTTTCATCGAACAGAATTTCGGCCCGCACATGGAGCAGAAGTGCGCCACTTTGCCGGATTCCTGCGGCAGCGTTTCATCGTGGTAGGCGCGCGCGGTAAACGGGTCGAGCGCAAGGTTGAATTGATCCTCCCAGCGGAACTCAAAACGCGCTTTCGACATGGCGTTGTCGCGGATCTGCGCGCCAGGGTGACCTTTGGCCAGATCGGCGGCGTGAGCGGCGATTTTGTAGGTAATCAGCCCCTGTTTGACGTCCTCTTTGTTCGGCAGGCCAAGGTGTTCTTTTGGCGTGACATAACAGAGCATCGCGCAGCCAAACCAGCCGATCATCGCCGCGCCAATACCAGAGGTGAAATGGTCATAGCCCGGCGCGATATCGGTGGTTAGCGGCCCCAGCGTATAGAACGGCGCTTCGTGGCAGTGCTCCAGTTCTTCGGTCATATTGCGGCGGATCATCTGCATCGGCACATGTCCGGGGCCTTCAATCATCACCTGGACGTCATACTCCCAGGCGATTTTGGTCAGTTCGCCAAGCGTGTGTAGCTCGGCAAACTGCGCTTCGTCGTTGGCGTCCTGAATGGAGCCTGGGCGCAGACCATCGCCAAGCGACAGCGAGACGTCATAGGCGGCGCAGATTTCGCAGATCTCGCGAAAATGGGTGTAGAGGAAGTTTTCCTGATGATGGGAGAGGCACCATTTCGCCATAATCGAGCCACCGCGCGAGACAATGCCGGTCAGGCGCTGCGCGGTCATTGGCACATAGCGTAGCAGCACGCCCGCGTGGATGGTGAAATAGTCCACCCCTTGCTCCGCCTGTTCCAGCAATGTGTCACGAAACGCTTCCCAGGTGAGATCTTCGGCGATCCCATTAACCTTCTCCAGCGCCTGGTAGATCGGCACTGTGCCGATCGGCACCGGGCTGTTACGCAGGATCCATTCCCGGGTTTCGTGGATATAACGTCCGGTGGATAGATCCATTACCGTGTCCGCGCCCCAGCGCGTCGACCAGACCAGCTTTTCCACTTCTTCTTCGATCGAGGAAGTCACCGCCGAATTACCGATATTGGCGTTCACCTTCACCAGGAAGTTGCGGCCAATGATCATCGGTTCCGATTCCGGGTGGTTAATATTGGCCGGGATAATTGCCCGCCCGGCGGTGACTTCATCGCGCACAAATTCCGGGGTGATGTTTTCCGGCAGGCGTGCGCCAAAACCTTCGCCCGGGTGCTGCCTGCGTAACACTTCGCTGCGAATGCGCTCGCGGCCCATGTTTTCGCGAATGGCGATAAACTCCATCTCCGGCGTGACGATGCCTTTGCGCGCATAGTGCAATTGCGTGACGCGCTGGCCGGGTTTCGCGCGGCGCGGCGTCAGTAAACCGCTAAAACGCAGTTCGTCGAGGCCATCATCGGCCAGCCGTTCGTTGGTATAGACAGAGCTGCGCTGTTCCAGTGTTTCGCTGTCATCACGGGCGGCAATCCACGGAGCGCGCAGTTTCGCCAGCCCTTGCTGGACATCAATCGCAATCTCCGGATCGCCATACGGACCCGAGGTGTCGTACACCGGCACCGCTTCATTTTCTTCAAACAGCGGGTGTTCTTTTGTGCCGCCGGTAAGCGTCGGGCTCAGCTGGATTTCGCGCATCGGAATGCGGATCTCGGGTTGCGAACCGGTGATGTAGATGCGGCGCGAGTTGGGGAAAGCTGTACCTTCCAGTGTGTCGATGAAGTGTTGCGCCTGGGCGCGTTGTTCACGGCGTGTAAGTTTTGCAGACATAGCTCATTCCAGAATGTAAAGGATATGGCTTGTCAGACGACGGATGGAGTAATGGCAGCAAACCGCCCGTGAGGGTGGTTGATGTGATTGGATTACTCTTGTTCCCTTCGCAGGTTTTAACCTGATCAGGTTCCGCGGATCCCGAATTAACGGTCTCAGCCTTTTCCCCTTCATTCTTCACGCTGCCTCTTTGTGGGCTGCGTTCGCTCACCACAGTCACTTACTTGATGTAAGCTCCCGGGGATTCACGAACTTGCCGTCTCGACGCATCGCGAATGATGTTGTGGAAATATAGGCACTCCGACAAGAAAAACCCGTCCGAAGACGGGGACTGCTTTTTAAATTACGCGTTAATGTTTAAGAACTCAAGCCGGTCGCGCGACACCGCTTTCGTCGTTGGCGCTCTCTTTGATGTTGTTATCAAAGGCCAGCACGATTAACTTGTCTTCAAGGGTAAAGCGGGCGGCCAGCGCTTCGCCGATATCGGAGAGCGCTTGCTGGAACTCCAGACAGTTATCGTCATCAATGGCGTTTTCCAGGCTGGAGTCGTAATAGTTCATGATTTCTACAGTATTCGCTTCAAGCATTGGGTAAAGCTGCGTCGCCGCTAAAAGTGGGCTGCTCCCTTCCAATTCGCTAATGATGCGTTCATAAATATTGAAGTGACCTGCGGAAAGGTATTCCACCAGGTTGTGGCAAAAATCGTCCAGCGCTTTTTCGTTAAGCTGCATGTAGGATCCTTTGCCAGGTTTAATGCCAACCAGATTGTAATAAGAAACAAGCAGTTGCTTACGTGCTTGCAGCCAATGGTCGACAAGTTTGTTACTTCCTCCAACGCGCTCTGTCAGGCTTTCTAACTGGTTTAGCATAAATGGCTCCGCAAATATGTAAGATCAAAACGATGTAATAATAATGTTAATAACATGCCAGTAAAGCGAAGGTAGTGCACCAAATGGTACGTATTATTGAAGCACACGATCAGGGCTGGTGGATCGTCAGCCATGAACAAAAATTATGGATGCCCGGCGGGGAATTACCACACGGCAAGGCAGGAAATTTCGATCTTGTGGGGCAGAGCGCGCTTCACATTGGCGAGTGGCAGGGCGAAGCGGTATGGATGATCCGCCAGAATCGTCGCCAGGATATGGGATCCGTACGCCTGCTCATCGATCAAGATGTGGGGCTTTTTCAACTCGCGGGCCGTGGCGTGCAACTGGCGGAATTTTATCGTTCACACCAGTTTTGCGGTTACTGCGGGCACACCATGCACCCCAGTAAAACCGAATGGGCAATGCTGTGCGATCACTGCCGCGAGCGCTATTACCCGCAAATCGCCCCTTGCATCATTGTCGCCATTCGCCGTGATGACAGCATTTTGCTGGCGCAGCATACGCGCCATCGCAATGGTATTTACACGGTGCTCGCCGGTTTCGTCGAAGTGGGCGAAACCCTTGAACAAGCGGTGGCGCGTGAAGTGATGGAAGAGAGCGGCATCAAAGTGAAGAATTTGCGTTATGTCACCTCGCAACCGTGGCCGTTTCCACAATCGCTGATGACCGCATTTATGGCGGAATATGACAGCGGCGAAATCCGCATTGACCCGAAAGAGCTACTGGATGCGGGCTGGTATCGCTATGACAATTTGCCGCTGTTACCGCCTCCGGGCACGGTTGCGCGCCGCCTTATCGAGGATACGGTGGCGATGTGTCGGGCAGACGACGAATAAGGTGTATATACTGGCGGCCTGACGCTTGAGGAACTGACAATGACCGAACTGAAAAACGATCGTTACCTGCGCGCGCTTCAGCGCCAGCCAGTAGATATGACCCCGGTGTGGATGATGCGCCAGGCAGGCCGCTATTTACCGGAATATAAAGCGACCCGCGCGCAAGCAGGCGATTTTATGTCGCTGTGCAAAAACGCCGAGCTGGCCTGCGAAGTGACCTTACAGCCGCTGCGCCGCTACCCGCTTGATGCGGCTATTCTTTTCTCCGACATCCTTACCGTGCCAGATGCGATGGGGCTTGGCCTCTATTTTGAAGCCGGGGAAGGGCCGCGTTTTACCTCGCCCATCACCTGCAAAGCGGATGTTGATAAGCTCCCGGTGCCAGACCCGGAAAACGAGCTGGGCTACGTAATGAATGCCGTGCGTACCATTCGCCGTGAGCTAAAAGGCGAAGTACCACTGATCGGTTTTTCCGGTAGCCCATGGACGCTGGCGACTTATATGGTGGAAGGCGGCAGCAGCAAAGCGTTTACCCTGATTAAAAAAATGATGTACGCCGAGCCGCACACGCTGCATGCGCTACTGGATAAGCTGGCACAGAGCGTCACGTTGTACCTCAACGCGCAGATCCGCGCGGGCGCGCAGTCAGTGATGATTTTCGACACCTGGGGCGGTGTGCTGACCGGGCGCGATTATCAACAATTCTCGCTCTACTACATGCATAAAATTGTCGATGGCTTGCTGCGTGAAAACGAAGGCCGCCGCGTGCCGGTGACGTTATTCACCAAAGGCGGCGGGCAGTGGCTGGAAGCGATGGCAGAAACAGGCTGTGATGCGCTGGGCCTCGACTGGACAACCGATATTGCCGATGCACGCCGTCGCGTGGGTCATAAAGTTGCGCTGCAAGGCAACATGGACCCGTCTATGCTTTACGCGCCGCCTGCGCGCATTGAAGAAGAGGTCGCGACGATTCTCGCGGGCTTCGGCAAAGGCGAAGGTCATGTGTTTAACCTCGGTCACGGCATTCATCAGGATGTCCCGCCGGAACATGCAGGAGTATTTGTCGAGGCGGTGCACCGCCTGTCGGCCTCCTGGCATCAGTAAGGAGAGAGTATGGATCTCGCGTCACTACGCGCACAACAACTTGAACTGGCTTCTTCGGTGATCCGTGAGGATCGTCTGGATAACGATCCGCCCACATTGATCGGCGGGGCCGATGTCGGTTTTGAGCAGGGTGGAGAAGTGACGCGAGCGGCGATGGTGCTGCTCTCCTGGCCTTCGCTGGAGTTGATTGAATATCAGGTGGCGCGTATCGCCACCACCATGCCTTATATCCCCGGTTTCCTTTCTTTTCGCGAATACCCGGCGCTGCTGGCGGCGTGGGAGCAGCTGTCGCAAAAACCCGATTTGCTGTTTGTCGATGGCCACGGTATTTCCCATCCGCGCCGTCTCGGTGTTGCCAGCCATTTCGGTTTGCTGGTTGATGTGCCTACTATCGGCGTGGCGAAAAAGCGGCTGTGTGGCAAGTTCGAACCGCTGGCGGACGAGCCGGGTGCGCTCTCCCCGTTGATGGATAAAGGTGAGAAGCTCGCCTGGGTGTGGCGCAGCAAGGCGCGCTGTAACCCGCTGTTTGTCACCACCGGGCATCGTGTCAGCCAGGATAGCGCGCTCGCGTGGGTGCAGCGTTGCATGAAAGGCTACCGGTTACCGGAACCGACGCGCTGGGCGGACGCGGTGGCATCCGGTCGGCCTGCGTTTACGCGTTGGCAGGCAATTCAGCGCGATATCAGGTAAACTGCCGCGCATTACCGATTTTGAGAAACGATCATGTTACAAAACCCAATTCACCTGCGTCTGGAAAAGCTGGAAAGCTGGCAGCACGTCGTCTTTATGGCTTGCCTGTGCGAGCGTATGTACCCCAATTACGCCATGTTCTGCCAGCAGACAGAGTTTGGCGATGCGCAGCTTTACCGGCGGATCCTTGACCTGGTGTGGGAAACGCAGATCGTCAAAGACGCGAAAGTGAACTTCGACAGCCAGCTGGAGAAACTGGAAGAGGCGATTCCGGCGGCGGATGACTACGATCTGTACGGTGTTTATCCGGCCATTGATGCCTGCGTGGCGCTCAGTGAACTGATTCATTCGCGCCTGAGCGGTGAAACACTGGAGCATGCTATCGAGGTCAGTAAAACGTCGATCACTACCGTTGCGATGCTGGAAATGACCCAGCAGGGACGTGAAATGACCGACGAAGAGCTGCGGGAAAACCCGGCTGTTGAGCAAGAATGGGATATTCAGTGGGAGATTTTCCGCCTTCTGGCAGCCTGCGAAGAACGCGATATTGAGCTGATTAAAGGGCTGCGCGCAGACCTGCGTGAGGTCGGCGAGAGCAATATCGGTATAAATTTGCAGCAATGAGACAATAAAACGTGATTTAACGCCTGTTTTGTCGTGCCTGAAGGCTTCCCTTAATACCCTCGTCTGGTCTACATTTGGGGGGCGAAAATAAGTGGCTATCGGTGCGTGTATGCAGGAGAGTGCTTTTGAGGCATTTCCGTCGCACTCGATGCTTAGCAAGCGATAAACACATTGAAAGGATAACTTATGAACAAGACTCAACTGATTGATGTAATTGCAGACAAGGCTGATCTGTCTAAAGCGCAAGCGAAAGCTGCACTGGAATCCACCCTGGCTGCCGTTACTGAGTCTCTGAAAGCAGGTGATGCGGTACAACTGGTTGGTTTCGGTACCTTCAAAGTGAACCACCGCGCTGAGCGTACTGGCCGCAACCCGCAGACCGGTAAAGAAATCAAAATCGCCGCAGCTAACGTGCCGGCATTTGTTTCTGGTAAAGCACTGAAAGACGCAGTTAAGTAAGACCGCGTGGCAGTGAACAGTTTTGTCGAAGGGGCGGTTTCGCCCCTTTTGTCATTCTGGCGTCGCCCGCTGTTGTTGGCGGGCGCAGCGCTGTTACTTACAGCCTGTAGCCATGACTCCTCCTTACCGCCTTTTACCGCCAGCGGGTTTGCCGGCGATCAGGGCGCAGTGCGGATCTGGCGTAAAGATTCAGACGGTGAGACGCACTTGCTCGCCGCATTTAGCCCGTGGCACCGCGGGAATACATCGCTTAGCGAATACCGCTGGCAGGGCGATACGTTAACTCTCATTGAACTCAACGTTTACGGTAAACCGCCGGAGCATATTCGCGTCCGTTTTGACGATCGCGGCGAGCTGAGCTTTATGCAGCGTGAGGTCGACGGGCAGAAACAGCAGCTTTCCAGCGACCAGGTCGCGCTGTATCGCTACCGGGCAGAGCAGATCCGCCAGACCAGTGACGCGCTGCGTCAGGGGCGGGTGATCCTGCGTCAGGGGCGCTGGCAGGCCAACCATACGGTACAGACCTGTGAAGGGCAGACCGTGAAACCCGATCTGGATGATTACGCCTTAAACCGTATTGAGCAGCGTCAGAACCGCTCTGCGGTTGCGGTAAGCGTCGCATGGCTGGAAGCGCCGGAAGGCGCGCAGCTATTGCTGGTGGCGAATGCGGATTTCTGCCGCTGGCAGCCGACGGAAAAGAATTTCTGAAAACCCTCTCTCCGGTGGAGAGAGGGTGAAAGGGCGAGAGTTACTTGCCTTGCTCGCGCGCAATTGCGCGGTAACCAATATCCCGGCGGCTGAAGCTGCCATCCCAGTGAATATCGGTCATTAAGGCATACGCGCGCTGCTGCGCTTCGGCGACGGTGTTACCCAGCGCGGTAACGCACAGCACGCGCCCGCCGTTGGTTAGCACCTGGTCGTCGGCGGAGAGTTTGGTGCCTGCGTGGAACACTTTACCGTCAGCCACTTCTTCCAGCGGTAAACCGTGGATGACATCGCCATTGCGGTAGTTGCCCGGATAACCACCGGCTGCAACCACAACGCCCAGCGATGCGCGACTATCCCACTCTGAGGTTTTCTCATCCAGCTTGCCTTCACACGCGGCCAGACACAGCTCCACCAGGTCAGACTGCATGCGCAGCATAATTGGCTGTGTTTCCGGATCGCCAAAGCGGCAGTTGAATTCGATAACTTTCGGGTTGCCCTGCTTATCGATCATCAGCCCGGCATACAGGAAACCGGTGTAGGTATTGCCTTCTGCCGCCATGCCGCGCACGGTTGGCCATATGACGCGTTCCATGGTGCGCTGATGCACTTCATCCGTCACCACTGGCGCAGGCGAGTAAGCACCCATACCGCCGGTATTCGGGCCGGTATCGCCATCCCCGACGCGTTTGTGATCCTGGCTGGTGGCCATTGGCAGCACGTGTTCGCCGTCGACCATCACGATAAAGCTGGCTTCTTCGCCATCGAGAAACTCTTCAATTACAATGCGGTGGCCCGCGTCGCCAAACGCATTGCCTGCCAGCATATCGTGAACCGCTGCTTCGGCTTCTTCGAGCGTCATGGCGACGATCACGCCTTTGCCCGCCGCCAGACCATCTGCCTTGATCACGATAGGCGCGCCTTTCTCACGCAGGTAAGTCAGTGCAGGCTCAATGTCGGTAAAATTCTGGTATTCAGCGGTCGGGATATTGTGGCGCGCGAGGAAGTCTTTGGTGAAGGCTTTGGAGCCTTCCAGCTGCGCGGCACCCTGTGTTGGGCCAAAAATTTTCAGACCGGCCGCGCGAAACGCGTCGACCACGCCGATCACCAGCGGTGCTTCCGGGCCAACGATAGTCAGATCGATCTTCTCGTTCTGCGCAAAGCTCAGCAACGCCGGGATGTCGGTTGCGCCAATCGCGACGTTTTGCAGCGTCGGTTCCAGTGCCGTACCGGCGTTACCCGGTGCGACAAAAACGGTATCAACCAGCGGTGACTGCGCGGCTTTCCATGCCAGCGCGTGTTCGCGCCCGCCGTTGCCAATTACTAATACTTTCATTGTCTGCTCCGTGGATTAATGGCGGAAGTGACGCATATCGGTGAAGATCATCGCAATGCCGTGTTCGTCGGCGGCGGCAATGACTTCGTCATCGCGGATGGAACCGCCAGGCTGAATAACGCAGGTCACGCCAACAGCGGCGGCGGCATCAATGCCGTCGCGGAACGGGAAGAACGCGTCAGAAGCCATGGCGGAACCTTTCACTTCCAGCCCTTCATCACCGGCTTTGATCCCGGCGATTTTCGCCGAGTAGACGCGGCTCATCTGGCCTGCGCCGATGCCGATGGTCATGTTCTCTTTCGCGTAGACAATGGCGTTGGATTTGACGAATTTCGCCACTTTCCAGCAGAACAGCGCATCACGCAGCTCCTGCTCGGTCGGTTGGCGTTTGCTGACGACGCGCAGTTCACTTGCGCTTACCATGCCGAGATCTCTGTCCTGAACCAGCAGACCGCCGTTGACGCGTTTGAAATCGAGTCCCGGAACACGCTGCGTCCACTCGCCGCAGACCAGTACGCGGACATTCTGCTTAGCGGCGGTAATTTTCAGCGCCTCTTCGCTGGCGGACGGGGCGATGATCACTTCAACAAACTGGCGAGAGATGATCGCCTGGGCGGTTTCAGCGTCCAGCTCACGGTTAAAAGCGATGATGCCGCCGAATGCGGAGGTTGGATCGGTTTTATAAGCGCGATCGTAAGCCTCCAGAATTGAACCGCTAACCGCGACGCCGCAAGGATTGGCGTGTTTCACAATCACACACGCCGGTTCGCTGAACTCTTTCACGCACTCCAGCGCTGCATCGGTATCGGCAATATTGTTATAGGAGAGCGCTTTGCCTTGCAGCTGCTGCGCGGTGGCAACGGAGGCCTCTTTAATCTCTTCTTCTATATAGAAGGCGGCTTGCTGGTGGCTGTTTTCGCCGTAGCGCATATCCTGCTTCTTAATGAAGTTCAGATTCAGGGTACGCGGGAAGCGACCGGCGGGTTCTTTGCTTTCGCCGTGATAGGCCGGAACCAGGCTGCCGAAGTAGTTGGCAATCATGCTGTCGTACGCTGCGGTGTGTTCAAACGCTTTAATCGCCAGGTCGAAGCGGGTGGCAAGCAGAAGTGAACCTTCGTTGGCATCCATTTCATTAATAATGGCGGTGTAGTCGCTGCTCTTTACAACGATAGCGACATCTTTATGGTTCTTCGCGGCGGAGCGCACCATAGTCGGACCGCCAATATCAATATTCTCTACCGCATCTTCCAGTGAGCAACCTTCACGCGCGACGGTCTCGGCGAATGGATAAAGGTTAACGACCACCATATCGATCGGCGCAATTGCATGTTCTGCCATGATTGCGTCATCCTGCCCGCGACGACCCAGAATGCCGCCGTGTACTTTCGGATGCAGGGTTTTCACACGTCCATCCATCATTTCCGGAAAACCGGTGTAGTCGGAAACTTCGGTCACTGGCAGACCTTTTTCCGCCAGCAGACGCGCGGTGCCGCCGGTAGAGAGCAGTTCTACGCCACGCTGAGAGAGCGCCTGTGCGAATTCGACAATACCGGCCTTGTCAGAAACACTGAGCAAAGCGCGGCGGACTGGACGACGTTGTTGCATGGTAAATCCCCTGGATTTGTCTTTAACAGAGAGCGTTAGCTAAATATTAGGATCTTTATTGATCCTAAAACTTAGCTAATGCCCCAGCGAGGGCTCATGTTTTTTGCGCGGGCATTGTAACGAAAACGTTTGCGTAGCGCTCGCGAATTTTTGTACTTTTGCCGGATTGTGGATAAGTCTGTGCGTAAAGGGGTATAAAGGCGGGTTTTGCTGTGGAATGCAGCAGTCAGTCATTTTTATGTCATTTTTCTATTGCGGGGGGCGGAGAACTCCCTATAATGCGCCTCCATCGACACGGCGGATGTGAATCACTTCACACAAACAACCGGTTCGGTTGAAGAGAAAAAATCCTGAAATTCAGGGTTGACTCTGAAAGAGGAAAGCGTAATATACGCCACCTCGCGACAGAGCGCTAAAGCGCGTCGCACCTGCTCTTTAACAATTTATCAGACAATCTGTGTGGGCACTCAGGGTGACTGGATTCTTGAACGTCCTCGGACGAAAAATGAATACCAAGTCTCAACGAGTGAACACGTAATTCATTACGAAGTTTAATTCATTGAGCATCAAACTTTTAAATTGAAGAGTTTGATCATGGCTCAGATTGAACGCTGGCGGCAGGCCTAACACATGCAAGTCGAACGGTAACACAGAGAGCTTGCTCTCGGGTGACGAGTGGCGGACGGGTGAGTAATGTCTGGGAAACTGCCTGATGGAGGGGGATAACTACTGGAAACGGTAGCTAATACCGCATAACGTCGCAAGACCAAAGAGGGGGACCTTCGGGCCTCTTGCCATCAGATGTGCCCAGATGGGATTAGCTAGTAGGTGGGGTAACGGCTCACCTAGGCGACGATCCCTAGCTGGTCTGAGAGGATGACCAGCCACACTGGAACTGAGACACGGTCCAGACTCCTACGGGAGGCAGCAGTGGGGAATATTGCACAATGGGCGCAAGCCTGATGCAGCCATGCCGCGTGTATGAAGAAGGCCTTCGGGTTGTAAAGTACTTTCAGCGGGGAGGAAGGGAGTAAGGTTAATAACCTTGCTCATTGACGTTACCCGCAGAAGAAGCACCGGCTAACTCCGTGCCAGCAGCCGCGGTAATACGGAGGGTGCAAGCGTTAATCGGAATTACTGGGCGTAAAGCGCACGCAGGCGGTCTGTCAAGTCGGATGTGAAATCCCCGGGCTCAACCTGGGAACTGCATCCGAAACTGGCAGGCTTGAGTCTCGTAGAGGGAGGTAGAATTCCAGGTGTAGCGGTGAAATGCGTAGAGATCTGGAGGAATACCGGTGGCGAAGGCGGCCTCCTGGACGAAGACTGACGCTCAGGTGCGAAAGCGTGGGGAGCAAACAGGATTAGATACCCTGGTAGTCCACGCCGTAAACGATGTCTATTTGGAGGTTGTGCCCTTGAGGCGTGGCTTCCGGAGCTAACGCGTTAAATAGACCGCCTGGGGAGTACGGCCGCAAGGTTAAAACTCAAATGAATTGACGGGGGCCCGCACAAGCGGTGGAGCATGTGGTTTAATTCGATGCAACGCGAAGAACCTTACCTGGTCTTGACATCCACAGAACTTAGCAGAGATGCTTTGGTGCCTTCGGGAACTGTGAGACAGGTGCTGCATGGCTGTCGTCAGCTCGTGTTGTGAAATGTTGGGTTAAGTCCCGCAACGAGCGCAACCCTTATCCTTTGTTGCCAGCGGTTAGGCCGGGAACTCAAAGGAGACTGCCAGTGATAAACTGGAGGAAGGTGGGGATGACGTCAAGTCATCATGGCCCTTACGACCAGGGCTACACACGTGCTACAATGGCGCATACAAAGAGAAGCGACCTCGCGAGAGCAAGCGGACCTCATAAAGTGCGTCGTAGTCCGGATTGGAGTCTGCAACTCGACTCCATGAAGTCGGAATCGCTAGTAATCGTGGATCAGAATGCCACGGTGAATACGTTCCCGGGCCTTGTACACACCGCCCGTCACACCATGGGAGTGGGTTGCAAAAGAAGTAGGTAGCTTAACCTTCGGGAGGGCGCTTACCACTTTGTGATTCATGACTGGGGTGAAGTCGTAACAAGGTAACCGTAGGGGAACCTGCGGTTGGATCACCTCCTTACCTTAAAGAACCTGCCTCTGCAGTGTCCACACAGATTGTCTGATGAAAAGTAAAAGCAAGGCGTCTTGCGAGCGAGACTTTACGTCCCCTTCGTCTAGAGGCCCAGGACACCGCCCTTTCACGGCGGTAACAGGGGTTCGAATCCCCTAGGGGACGCCACTTGCTGGTTTGTGAGTGAAAGTCACCTGCCGATGTATCTCAAAACTGATTCCGTTGTGTGAACAGCGAGTCATGTTTGAGATATTTGCTCTTTAAAAATCTGGATCAAGCTGAAAATTGAAACACTGAACAGTGCGAACTGTTCTGTGAGTCTCTCAAATTTTCGCGACACGCGGATGTTTCACGAAACATCTTCGGGTTGTGAGGTTAAGCGACTAAGCGTACACGGTGGATGCCCTGGCAGTCAGAGGCGATGAAGGACGTGCTAATCTGCGAAAAGCGCCGGTAAGGTGATATGAACCGTTATAACCGGCGATGTCCGAATGGGGAAACCCAGTGTGACTCGTCACACTATCATTAACTGAATCCATAGGTTAATGAGGCGAACCGGGGGAACTGAAACATCTAAGTACCCCGAGGAAAAGAAATCAACCGAGATTCCCCCAGTAGCGGCGAGCGAACGGGGAGCAGCCCAGAGCCTGAATCAGCTTGTGTGTTAGTGGAAGCGTCTGGAAAGTCGCGCGATACAGGGTGACAGCCCCGTACACAAAAATGCACAGGTTGTGAGCTCGATGAGTAGGGCGGGACACGTGGTATCCTGTCTGAATATGGGGGGACCATCCTCCAAGGCTAAATACTCCTGACTGACCGATAGTGAACCAGTACCGTGAGGGAAAGGCGAAAAGAACCCCGGCGAGGGGAGTGAAAAAGAACCTGAAACCGTGTACGTACAAGCAGTGGGAGCATCCTTCGGGGTGTGACTGCGTACCTTTTGTATAATGGGTCAGCGACTTATATTCTGTAGCAAGGTTAACCGAATAGGGGAGCCGAAGGGAAACCGAGTCTTAACTGGGCGTTAAGTTGCAGGGTATAGACCCGAAACCCGGTGATCTAGCCATGGGCAGGTTGAAGGTTGGGTAACACTAACTGGAGGACCGAACCGACTAATGTTGAAAAATTAGCGGATGACCTGTGGCTGGGGGTGAAAGGCCAATCAAACCGGGAGATAGCTGGTTCTCCCCGAAAGCTATTTAGGTAGCGCCTCGTGAATTCATCTCCGGGGGTAGAGCACTGTTTCGGCTAGGGGGCCATCCCGGCTTACCAACCCGATGCAAACTACGAATACCGGAGAATGTTATCACGGGAGACACACGGCGGGTGCTAACGTCCGTCGTGAAGAGGGAAACAACCCAGACCGCCAGCTAAGGTCCCAAAGTCATGGTTAAGTGGGAAACGATGTGGGAAGGCCCAGACAGCCAGGATGTTGGCTTAGAAGCAGCCATCATTTAAAGAAAGCGTAATAGCTCACTGGTCGAGTCGGCCTGCGCGGAAGATGTAACGGGGCTAAACCATGCACCGAAGCTGCGGCAGCGACACTTATGTGTTGTTGGGTAGGGGAGCGTTCTGTAAGCCTGCGAAGGTGTGCTGTGAGGCATGCTGGAGGTATCAGAAGTGCGAATGCTGACATAAGTAACGATAAAGCGGGTGAAAAGCCCGCTCGCCGGAAGACCAAGGGTTCCTGTCCAACGTTAATCGGGGCAGGGTGAGTCGACCCCTAAGGCGAGGCCGAAAGGCGTAGTCGATGGGAAACAGGTTAATATTCCTGTACTTGGTGTTACTGCGAAGGGGGGACGGAGAAGGCTATGTTAGCCGGGCGACGGTTGTCCCGGTTTAAGCGTGAAGGTGTGTGCTCCAGGCAAATCCGGAGGACTTTAACACTGAGGCGTGATGACGAGGCACTACGGTGCTGAAGTAACAAATGCCCTGCTTCCAGGAAAAGCCTCTAAGCTCCAGGTAACACGAAATCGTACCCCAAACCGACACAGGTGGTCAGGTAGAGAATACCAAGGCGCTTGAGAGAACTCGGGTGAAGGAACTAGGCAAAATGGTGCCGTAACTTCGGGAGAAGGCACGCTGATGCGTAGGTGAAGCGACTTGCTCGTGGAGCTGAAATCAGTCGAAGATACCAGCTGGCTGCAACTGTTTATTAAAAACACAGCACTGTGCAAACACGAAAGTGGACGTATACGGTGTGACGCCTGCCCGGTGCCGGAAGGTTAATTGATGGGGTCATCCGTAAGGAGAAGCTCTTGATCGAAGCCCCGGTAAACGGCGGCCGTAACTATAACGGTCCTAAGGTAGCGAAATTCCTTGTCGGGTAAGTTCCGACCTGCACGAATGGCGTAATGATGGCCAGGCTGTCTCCACCCGAGACTCAGTGAAATTGAACTCGCTGTGAAGATGCAGTGTACCCGCGGCAAGACGGAAAGACCCCGTGAACCTTTACTATAGCTTGACACTGAACACTGGTCCTTGATGTGTAGGATAGGTGGGAGGCTTTGAAGCGTGGACGCCAGTCTGCGTGGAGCCGCCCTTGAAATACCACCCTTTAATGGCTGGTGTTCTAACGTGGACCCGTTACCCGGGTTGCGGACAGTGTCTGGTGGGTAGTTTGACTGGGGCGGTCTCCTCCTAAAGCGTAACGGAGGAGCACGAAGGTCAGCTAATCCTGGTCGGACATCAGGAGGTTAGTGCAATGGCATAAGCTGGCTTGACTGCGAGCGTGACGGCGCGAGCAGGTGCGAAAGCAGGTCATAGTGATCCGGTGGTTCTGAATGGAAGGGCCATCGCTCAACGGATAAAAGGTACTCCGGGGATAACAGGCTGATACCGCCCAAGAGTTCATATCGACGGCGGTGTTTGGCACCTCGATGTCGGCTCATCACATCCTGGGGCTGAAGTAGGTCCCAAGGGTATGGCTGTTCGCCATTTAAAGTGGTACGCGAGCTGGGTTTAGAACGTCGTGAGACAGTTCGGTCCCTATCTGCCGTGGGCGCTGGAGAATTGAGGGGGGCTGCTCCTAGTACGAGAGGACCGGAGTGGACGCATCACTGGTGTTCGGGTTGTCATGCCAATGGCACTGCCCGGTAGCTAAATGCGGAAGAGATAAGTGCTGAAAGCATCTAAGCACGAAACTTGCCCCGAGATGAGTTCTCCCTGAGACTTTAGGTCTCCTGAAGGAACGTTGAAGACGACGACGTTGATAGGCCGGGTGTGTAAGCGCAGCGATGCGTTGAGCTAACCGGTACTAATGAACCGTGAGGCTTAACCTTACAACGCCGAAGATGTTTTGGCGTGAGAGAGATGAAATCAGCTTGATACAGATTACGTCAGGGCGTGAGAACGGTCTGACAACAGAATTTGCCTGGCGGCAGTAGCGCGGTGGTCCCACCTGACCCCATGCCGAACTCAGAAGTGAAACGCCGTAGCGCCGATGGTAGTGTGGGGTCTCCCCATGCGAGAGTAGGGAACTGCCAGGCATCAAACAAGTGAAGAGGCCATCCTGACGGATGGCCTTTTTGCGTTTTTACGCTGTGAAACAGCACAGGCGCTCCCCCTTCGGATGCGGCAAAACATGTCTGTGATGGCGGTTTTAACCTTTCATCTGCCCGACAGAAAGCCTCATGTGGAACAGACAGTAAGTACCGGTAAACTACCCCGCCTGCCTGAGCCAGCGCACAACAGGCGTGACTGCCTGCCCGGAACAAAGCCTCATGCGAAAGCACGGGGCTTTTTTGCTATTGTTTCAGCTCCATTTATCGCTAAAGGACATCTCAATGATCGTTCTGTACGCCCAGCTTTATAAAAATCGCATGGTTGTGCGTAACCTCCAGACTCAGCAGCAGGTATCGGGTAGCCAAACCTTCAGCAACCAGCGAATACTCATCGCAGACTTTTTCCCGGCGGAAAAGCTATTACAAGATTTGATTCTACAAGTTGCACCGCGCGCATTCTGGCACGCACTTCCGGGCATGGGGCGTTTAGCTATCCTCGCGCATGCGCTGGAAATGAATGAAGGCGGCTTATCGCCCGTCGAAGAGCGCGCCATTCTTGAAATGACTTTTGGCGCTTCGCAAGGCCGATGCCGTTACCCGCAGGTCGTTGCCAGTCAGACACCGCTTAGCGATCAACACGTACTGGCAGCACTGAGACAATCGAAAATGTCTCCCTCTCCGCGCGATAACAAACCGAAAATCATTAGCTAATATCAATGCTAAACAGGCAGCGACGTGAAACTTTCTCACCTTTCACTTGCGGACTCGACATTTTGCCGATTCCTGGGTATCTTCGGCTGTCTGGATGTCTAAACGTTTAAACGTATGCAGTGAGGATATAAGATATGCCGATTCGGGTGCAGGACGAGCTGCCAGCCGTCAATTTCTTGCGTGATGAGAATGTCTTTGTGATGACGACATCGCGCGCAACAGTGCAGGAAATACGCCCGCTGAAGGTGCTGATCCTCAATCTGATGCCAAAGAAGATTGAGACGGAAAACCAGTTCCTGCGCTTGCTGTCCAACTCACCGCTACAAGTTGATGTGCGCCTGCTGCGCATTGACTCGCGTGAATCACGCAACACACCGGCCGAGCACCTCAATACCTTTTACTGTAATTTCGATGACATCCGTGATGAAAACTACGATGGCCTGATCGTCACCGGTGCGCCATTAGGCTTAGTTGAATTTAACGACGTGGCCTACTGGCCGCAAATCGAGCAGGTTCTGGAGTGGGCAAAAGATCATGTCACCTCCACCCTGTTTGTCTGTTGGGCGGTACAAGCCGCGCTAAACATCCTTTATGGCATCCCCAAACAGACCCGCACCGAAAAACTCTCCGGCGTATACGAACACCACATCCTTCATCCTCACGCGTTGTTGACGCGTGGTTTTGATGATGTTTTTCTGGCGCCGCACTCGCGTTACGCCGATTTCCCGGCTGCATTGATCCGCGACTACACCGATTTAGAGATCCTCGCCCAGACGGAAGAGGGCGACGCCTACCTGTTTGCCAGCAAAGACAAACGTATCGCCTTTGTTACCGGCCATCCGGAATATGATGCCAACACACTGGCAGACGAGTTCTTCCGCGATGTGGATGCGGGGCTAAGTCCGGCGCTACCGCACAACTATTTTCCCCATGACGATCCGCAGAATAAACCACGTGCATCCTGGCGCAGCCACGGCAATTTGCTGTTTATCAACTGGCTCAACTACTACGTCTACCAGATCACGCCATACGATCTGAGCCATATGAATCCGACGCTGGATTAAGCGTTTCAGCCCCTTATTACAGGCACCTTCGGGTGCCTTTTTTATTTGCGAAAATCACTTCTCAACACAATAAAACTATAACCTCTTTTTTATCAAATAGTTATTTCCATTTTAATTTAAAAATGGAAATTGTTTTTGATTTTGGAAAAATTATTAGCCAGGATTGATCCTGCTGAACGAAAACTGCACACCCGATCTTCGTTGGCATTGGGAAATGTCTTTGCTGCAAAAAAGAGGAATCGCACCATGACACAACAGGCGACAACAACCGATGAACTGGCCTTTACGCGACCGTACGGTGAACAAGAGAAGCAGATTCTCACCCCGGCAGCGGTGGAATTCCTGAGCGAGCTGGTCACCCGCTTTACGCCAAAGCGCAATCAACTGCTGGCCGCGCGCGTGCATCAGCAGCAACAGATCGATGCCGGTACGTTGCCTGATTTTATTTCGGAAACAGCTTCCATTCGCGAAGGTGACTGGACGATCCGGGGAATTCCCGACGATCTGCTGGACCGCCGCGTTGAAATTACCGGGCCGGTTGAGCGCAAAATGGTGATCAACGCGCTGAATGCCAATGTGAAGGTGTTCATGGCGGATTTTGAAGATTCGCTGGCACCGAACTGGGACAAAGTGATCGACGGGCAGATCAACCTGCGCGATGCCGTCAACGGCACCATCAGCTACACCAATGAAGCGGGTAAGATCTACCAGCTGAAGCCAAACCCGGCGGTGCTGGTTTGCCGTGTGCGTGGTTTACACCTGCCGGAAAAACACGTCACCTGGCGCGACGAGGCCATTCCGGGCAGCCTGTTCGATTTCGCGCTCTACTTTTTCCACAACCACAAAAGTCTGCTCGCCAAAGGTAGCGGTCCCTATTTCTACCTGCCGAAAACGCAGTCATGGCAAGAAGCTGCATGGTGGAGCGAAGTCTTCAGCTTTACCGAGGATCGTTTCAATTTGCCGCGCGGCACCATCAAAGCCACGCTTCTGATTGAAACCTTGCCCGCGGTATTCCAGATGGATGAGATCCTGCATGCGCTGCGCGATCACATTGTTGGCCTGAACTGCGGACGCTGGGATTACATCTTCAGCTACATCAAGACGCTGAAAAACTACCCGGATCGCGTGCTGCCTGACCGCCAGGTAGTGACGATGGATAAACCGTTCCTCAGTGCTTATTCACGTCTGCTGATCAAAACCTGCCATCGTCGCGGCGCTTTCGCGATGGGCGGTATGGCGGCGTTTATCCCCAGCAAAGACACCGAACGCAACAACTGGGTGCTGAACAAAGTGAAAGCCGATAAACAGCTCGAAGCGAATAACGGCCACGATGGCACCTGGATTGCGCATCCGGGGCTTGGTGACACGGTGATGGAGGTATTCAACGCGGCGCTGGGCGAACACAAAAACCAACTCTTTGTCAGCCGTGAAGACGATGCGCCGATCACCGCAGAAGATCTGCTGGCACCTTGTGAAGGCGAGCGCACCGAAGAGGGCATGCGCGCCAATATCCGCGTCGCGGTGCAGTACATCGAAGCGTGGATCTCCGGCAATGGCTGCGTGCCGATTTACGGGCTGATGGAAGATGCCGCCACGGCGGAAATTTCCCGTACCTCAATCTGGCAATGGATCCATCACGAAAAAACGCTGAGCAACGGCAAGCCGGTCACTAAAGCGCTGTTCCGCCAGATGCTGGCTGAAGAGATGCTGGTTATTCAGGAGGAGCTGGGCGAGCACCGTTTCAGCAGCGGGCGTTTTAACGATGCCGCGCGCCTGATGGAGCAGATCACCACTTCTGATGAGCTGATCGACTTCTTAACGTTGCCTGGCTACCGCCTGCTGGCGTAATCGCCCGGACTATTTTGTTCGCCAATTTGGCCCTGGACAGTGCTCAACATCCTTACGTATCACCAGCACGTTGCGGTTTTCGTGCGCTGGTCGTGGCCAAACTGCCTTCACCAATAACGCCTGGCGAGCCAGGAGAAGAATATGGAGCATCTGTATATGAAAACCCGTACCCAACAAATCGAAGAATTACAAAAAGAGTGGACGCAGCCGCGCTGGGAAGGCATTCGCCGCCCTTATAGCGCGGAAGATGTGGTGAAGTTACGCGGCTCGGTCAATCCGGAATGCACGCTGGCGCAACTGGGCGCGGCGAAAATGTGGCGCTTGCTGCATGGCGAATCGAAAAAAGGGTACATCAACAGCCTTGGCGCGCTGACGGGTGGGCAGGCGTTGCAGCAGGCGAAAGCGGGAATCGAAGCGGTGTATCTCTCCGGCTGGCAGGTGGCGGCAGATGCTAACCTCGCCGCCAGCATGTACCCGGACCAGTCGCTCTACCCGGCAAACTCCGTGCCGTCGGTGGTTGAGCGCATCAATAATACGTTCCGTCGCGCCGATCAAATTCAGTGGTCTTCCGGTATTGAGCCAGGTGACCCGCGCTTTGTCGACTATTTCCTGCCGATCGTCGCAGATGCCGAAGCTGGCTTTGGTGGCGTACTGAACGCCTTTGAACTGATGAAATCGATGATTGAAGCCGGTGCGGCGGCAGTGCATTTCGAAGATCAACTCGCGTCAGTGAAAAAATGCGGCCATATGGGCGGCAAAGTGTTAGTCCCTACGCAAGAAGCGGTGCAGAAACTGGTGGCGGCGCGTCTGGCAGCGGATGTGCTGGGCGTTCCGACGCTGTTGGTGGCGCGCACCGATGCCGATGCCGCCGATCTGATTACCTCAGATTGCGACCCGTATGACAGCACGTTTATCACCGGCGAACGCACCAGCGAAGGGTTTTACCGCGCTCATGCAGGCATTGAGCAGGCGATCAGCCGCGGCCTGGCTTACGCGCCGTATGCCGATCTGGTGTGGTGTGAAACCTCCACGCCAGACCTGAACCTGGCGCGCCGTTTCGCCGATGCAATCCACGCGAAATACCCGGGCAAACTGCTGGCATACAACTGCTCGCCGTCGTTTAACTGGAAAAAGAACCTTGATGATAACACCATCTCCCGCTTCCAGCAGGAGCTGTCAGATATGGGGTACAAGTTCCAGTTCATCACCCTCGCGGGCATCCACAGCATGTGGTTCAACATGTTCGATTTAGCCCACGCGTACGCGCAGGGCGAAGGGATGAAGCACTACGTCGAAAAAGTGCAGCAGCCAGAGTTCGCCGCAGGCAAAGAGGGCTACACCTTCGTTTCTCACCAGCAGGAAGTGGGTACCGGTTACTTCGACAAAGTCACCACCATTATTCAGGGCGGCGCCTCGTCGGTAACGGCGTTGACGGGTTCAACGGAAGAAGCTCAGTTCTAATCGTCAATCTGCCCGGTAGCAATTTGCCTGCCGGGCTAATGCCTGGGGAATACGATGTCGCGTGGTCTGGAACTGTTGATTGCCCAAACCATCCTGCAAGGCTTTGATGCCCAGTATGGTCGTTTTCTGGAAGTGACTTCCGGCGCGCAACAGCGCTTTGAACAAGCCGACTGGCATGCTGTTCAGCAGGCGATGAAACAGCGCATTCACCTTTATGATCACCATGTTGGCCTGGTCGTCGAGCAACTGCGTTGCATCACCGACAGCCAAAGCCCGGACGCCGCGTTTTTGCTGCGCGTCAAAGAGCACTACACGCAACTGCTGCCGGATTATCCCCGCTTTGAAATCGCCGAAAGTTTTTTTAATTCAGTCTATTGCCGGCTGTTCGATCACCGCTCTCTCACGCCCGAACGGTTGTTTATCTTTAGCTCGCAACCGGAACGCCGCTTTCGCACCATCCCGCGCCCGTTAGCCAAAGCATTCTGGCCGGAACGCGGCTGGGAAGCACTGCTGACCAAAGTGCTGTCGGATTTGCCGCTGCGCCTGCCGTGGCAGGATAAAGCGCGTGACGTAAGTTATATCACCGCACATTTGCAGGAAGCGTTTGGCAACGAACCCCTTGCTCACTCTCACTTGCAGGTGGCGAACGAGTTGTTTTACCGCAACAAAGCCGCCTGGCTGGTGGGCAAGCTTATTACCCCGTCGGCTACGCTGCCGTTCTTGTTGCCGCTTCACCGCAGCGATGACGGTGAGCTGTTTGTCGATACCTGTCTGACCACATCGGCGGAAGCCAGCATCGTGTTTGGTTTTGCCCGCTCCTATTTTATGGTTTACGCCCCGCTGCCCGCCGCGACAGTCGAGTGGCTGCGCGAGATCCTACCCGGTAAAACCACTGCTGAACTGTATATGGCGATTGGTTGCCAGAAACACGGCAAAACGGAAAGTTACCGCGAATATTTAAATTACATCAACGCCAGCAATGAGCAGTTTATTGAAGCGCCAGGCATTCGCGGCATGGTGATGCTGGTGTTTACGTTGCCCGGTTTTGACCGGGTATTTAAGGTGATAAAAGATGTCTTTCCCCCGCAAAAAGAGATGAGCGCCGCGCACGTTCGTGCCTGCTATCAACTGGTCAAAGAGCATGATCGCGTGGGCCGTATGGCCGATACACAAGAGTTTGAAAACTTTGTGCTGGAAAAACGGCAGATTGCCCCGGCGCTCATGGCACTTTTGCTGGAACAAGCGCCAGGCAAAATCACCGATCTCGGCGATCGCATCGTCATCAGCCATCTCTATATTGAGCGGCGTATGGTGCCGCTCAATCTGTGGTTCGAGCAGGTGAAAGGTCAGCAACTGCGCGACGCGGTAGAAGAGTATGGTAATGCCATTCGCCAGCTGGCCGCCGCCAATATTTTCCCCGGCGACATGCTGTTTAAGAACTTCGGCGTCACCCGTCACGGGCGCGTGGTGTTCTACGATTACGACGAAATTTGTTACATGACCGAAGTGAATTTCCGCGACATTCCCGCGCCGCGTTACCCGGAAGATGAGCTTAGCGCCGAACCGTGGTACAGCGTGTCGCCAGGCGATGTTTTTCCACAGGAGTTTCGTCACTGGTTGTGCGCCGACCCGGAAATCGGTCCGCTATTCGAAGAGATGCATGCCGATCTACTGCGTGCCGATTACTGGCGCGGGTTGCAGGCGCGCATCCGCGAAGGGCATGTCGAAGATGTTTATGCCTACCGCAAACGCCAGCGTTTCAGCGTACGCTTTGGCGCAGGCGCGCTGCGGCAGGCGGGGTAAATCAGGTAAAGTAATATCTCACCACATGGAAGAAGATCGGGGCGGCAAAGCAGAGAGAATCAATCCTGTCCATCATGCCGCCGTGCCCTTCGAGCATTGCACCGAAATCCTTCACGCCGCGATCGCGTTTAATCGCCGACATACACAAACCGCCAAGGAAGCCGAGCAGCGTAATCAGCAGGGAAATAACAAAAGCCTGCCACGGGTTAAACGGTGTGATCCACCACAGCCCCATGCCGACCAGACTGGCGCTGAGAATACCGCCCACAAAGCCTTCTACCGTTTTGTTCGGGCTGAGTTTCGGCACAATAGGGCGCTTGCCGCACAGCTTACCGAAGACGTATTGCAGCACGTCGGAAATCTGCACAACAATCATCATAAACAGCACTAGCTTGATATTTTCACCACTGTAGCCCGGAATGGATAACATCAGCAGCGCAGGCGCATGGCTAACACAGTAGACCGCCATCATCAGGCTCCACTGGATTTTTGCGCTGCGTTCAAGAAAGTGTTGTGTATCACCCGCGATAGCCACTCGTGCCGGAATAAACAAGAAGGCGTAGACCGGGATAAAAATCACAAACACCGAATACCACTGGATGCCAACCAGCACGTATTGCACCGGAAGAATGATAAAGAAACACCAAAACAGTGCTTCATGATCGCCCCGGCGGGTGGGCATCAGGGTGATACATTCGCGTAGCGCGAAGAACGACATCAACGCAAACAGCACAACTGAACCGATGGGGCCAACCAGCATGGCGATGACTGAAACGGTACACATCAACCACCAGGCGCGGATCCGCGCGTTAAGGTTAGCTATCGTGGCGTTTTGATAGCGGCGCGATAGCAAAAAACCAATAACACTGGCGACGGTCAGCAGACCGAAAAGCCCGCTCAGTAGCAGGCGCAGATCGGAATCGACATTAATCATGGGCAAGTGCCTCCAGCGCACACCTGGCGCGGTCTAAAAATTCCTTTTTCGTTTCGTCGTCCGTAACCGCTGGCAATGGCTCGCCAAACGTTGCCGTGCAGATAATCGGCACCACCAGACGTGAACCTTTCGGCAGCACACGATTCATATTTTCCAGCCACACCGGAATCAGCTGCGCTACTGGCAAGCGCTGTGTTAAGTGATAAAGCCCGCTTTTAAAATTGGCGACTTCATCACCGGAGCCGCGCGTACCTTCAGGAAAGAAGATCAACGAATGGCCTTGTTCCAGCTTTTCCATCAGCGGTTGTAACGGATCGCGCTGCTTTACCGTCTCTTTGGCGGCTGAAGCCGGGCTACTCCGTTCAACCAGAATGGCGTTAAAAATGCGCGTAGCAAGGTAGCGACGAAGCGCTGTTTTGTTCCAGTAATCCGCCGCGGCGACCGGATGTACGCTATTGCGCAACGCACGTGGAAAGCTCGCCCAAATAACCAGACCATCGAGGTGGCTGCTATGGTTGGCGTAATAAATAGTGGCGCGATCCGGCTGTGGCAAGGTGCGCCAAAAAGCTTTCACGCCGGTTAACAGGCGGCAAAGCATAACGAAAAAAGCTCTGACAATGGTCTTATCGACAGAAAAATGCAGCTTCATGATGCCTTCTCCTGCTTCAATGTAGAGATGATTCGACGGGTACGGCGCACTGTCGTCCAGGCTGCGCCAAGGGCAATTAACGCCAGTGTGCAGAGCAGCAGCAGCTCCCCCCACTGCGGCAGGATGATGGCGATAACCGTCGCAGCAGTCAGCAGCGCCATTCGGTGTTGTTTGGCCATTGGGCCGCTAAATTGTTGCGCCAGGCCGCAGGTGCCGCCAAGCAAGCGTACATAAGCGGTAAAGAGCGCAAATAAAGCCGCCGCCCAGCCCAGCTCAACCCCACCAGTCACTTGCACCAGACCGTAACCCGCGCCAAGGAACAGCACGCTGTCAGAAATGCGATCCGGTAGTTCGTTAAAGACAGCACCCGCCGGGCTGCGCAGACCGCCCTCTACGGCTACCATGCCATCGAGCAAATTACAGATAAGCCGCCCCTGAATACCGACAATAGCGAATAGCAGCAGGCCGCGTTGCAGCAGCGTATTGTCACTGTGCCAGACGGTAAGAAAACAGAGGCCAGCGAGAAGTGCAAAAAAAATACTGAATAAAGAAATGGTGTTGGGCGTGTAGCCTTTTTGGCGCAGGTAACGGGCAGCCGAAGCCGCCCAGGCGGAATTGCGCGTCTTTACTGGACGGCGATCGTGAACATCCTTGGTCATATATGTCATTCCGATGAGTGGATAAAAATTGGACGTCCACTATATAACCTTTTGGAAGTTAACGCATTCCCCCGTAAGCCAGTGTCACTTCTTTCGCGCCACGGATCACCATCGCGCCCAGTTCTGTCACGCGGTCATCGGTGATGCGTGAGATAGGCCCGGAGATGGAAATCGCGGCGAAGGGTTCGCCGTGTTCGTCAAAAATGCACGCCGCTACGCAGCGCAGCCCCAGCGCGTGCTCTTCGTCGTCAAAGGAGTAGCCGCGTTTACGCGTCTGGGCGAGATCTTCTTTCAGGTGTACCGGTGATACCAACGTGGCATGGGTGTACGCATGCAACCCCTGGCGGTGCAGCAAGCTGCCAACCTGCTCATCGCTCAGACGCGACAAAAACGCTTTTCCCGCGCCGGAAGCATGCATCGGTAACTTGCCGCCAATCGGCGCGGACATGCGCATTAACTGCGTACACTGCACCTGATCGATAATAATGGCCTGATGGTCGCTCTTATCCAGCACCGCGAGATTCACGGTTTCGCCGGACTCTTCCATTAAGTTGCGCAGGATTGGGTGAACAATCGCCATCAGGTTGCGGCTTTGCAGGAAACTGCTGCCGACGATAAACGCATGTGCGCCTACCGACCAGTGGCCCAGCTCGCCCACCTGGCGAACGAATCCTAGCTGTTGCATGGTGGTGAGTAAGCGATGGGTGGTCGAGTTGGGCAAACCGGCCTGTTGCGCCAGTTCGGTAAGGGCGACGCTGCCATGAGACTCGGCAATCCATTCCAGCAGTTTCAGGCCGCGGGTCAATGACTGGACTTGCCCGCCCGCCGGAGCGGCCGGGGCTGTAGCTTTTCTGCCTCGTTTAGCGGGAACGGAAGTGGCCATGACTGGCTCCTTTTTCTGTATCGTGGAAATCATTTTCGTTTTGATTGAGTATAACGCAACTCCCTGGCAGACTGATCGGATGAGTTCGCGCAAAACAGAACGAAAATGCCGGACACAGATTCTTTATTGGCGCACGTGTTTCGCCAACTGCGTATGTTGAGCACACAGCGCAATGGTTCGTCTTACCTGGCTCAGTGGATGCTCCGCAAACATCTCATCATATTGACGATCGTCGCTCGGCAGGCAACGCAGCTCACTTTCCCGCAATTTGGCGAAGAGCGCGTCGGCAGAGTCGAGAAGTTCGGGTTCGTCGTTAACGGGCGGTATGTTGCCCTGCTTAAGTTGTAAATCCATTACCACCGCTTCGCGAAAGCCGGTGTTCCCTTTTTCTACCGCTTCAGCATTGATCTGGAAAAGGCCTTGTTTTACAGGGAGCCAGACAATCGCGACAAAATACATCCCGAGTGAACCCGGTGTGGGATCGCGATATTTAAACGTGCCCTGCAACGCCGCCATTCCCTGAATATCGAGCGCCGTTAGCTCCAGTAATGCGCCGCCAATCTTTGCAGTTTCTTGCTGCCAATACTGTGTGGCGGCGGCAATATCATGCAATGCAAAAGGCCACTGCACAGGGGCGTGGAGCTGAAGGCGCACCGCGCTTTGTTCCGGAGTGGACCATGCCATGCTGGTGTCACCGCTCTCATGCAATTGCCACCCGGCAATGTTGAGTTGCAGGTCGGTGAGGCGAGGTTTCTTATGGCCAAAAAGAGACGTCAAAAACGACATAATAGGTTCCGTAAGTAGGTGTGCCTGTAAGAGGGCAGAAGATTTCAGCATACATCGGCAATCTGGCCTGAAAACTTGAACCGTCATCGCACTGAAAAGGTTATGGGTTGGTGCAGCCATCAGGCTTACGGGCGTTACGTGAGCATCTCTCATGTTCACCCCGCGTCGCTTTTCCGCTCTGCCACTTTATGCCAGTATGTCCTGCTGGCCTTTTGGCCTGGTTGAGCATTGTCGGGAGCACGTGTGAGCAGCAAAGTTGAGCAACTGAAGCAGCAGTTAAGCAAAAGAATTCTGGTTCTGGATGGGGGCATGGGCACCATGATCCAGAGCTATCGTTTGAGTGAGCAGGATTTTCGCGGCGAGCGTTTCGCCGACTGGCCCTGCGATCTTAAAGGCAACAACGACTTGCTGGTGCTCAGCAAGCCGGAGGTGATAAGCGCGATCCATGATGCCTACTTTGCGGCGGGCGCGGATATCATCGAAACCAACACCTTTAACTCAACGACAATCGCCATGGCGGATTACCAGATGGAATCCCTGTCGGCGGAAATCAACTTCGCTGCTGCCAAACTGGCGCGTGCCAGCGCCGACAAATGGACGGCGCAAACGCCGGATAAACCGCGTTATGTCGCGGGTGTGCTCGGCCCGACTAACCGCACTGCCTCAATCTCACCGGACGTTAACGACCCGGCGTTTCGCAATATCACTTTCGATCAGCTGGTCACCGCTTATCGCGAATCCACCAAAGCGCTGGTGGAAGGGGGATCGGATCTGATCCTGATCGAAACCGTGTTCGATACGCTTAACGCCAAAGCGGCGATCTTTGCAGTAAAAGCGGAGTTTGACGCGCTGGGCATTGAGCTGCCGATCATGATTTCCGGCACCATTACCGACGCCTCCGGGCGTACGCTCTCCGGCCAGACCACCGAAGCGTTTTACAACTCTCTGCGCCACGCCGATGCGCTCACCTTCGGCCTGAACTGCGCGCTGGGGCCGGATGAACTGCGCCAGTATGTGCAGGAACTTTCCCGTATCGCCGAATGCTATGTCACCGCGCACCCGAACGCCGGCCTGCCCAACGCCTTTGGTGAATATGATCTCGATGCCGACACCATGGCGGTGCAAATCGGCGAGTGGGCGCAAGCCGGTTTTCTGAACATTGTCGGCGGCTGCTGCGGTACCACACCAGAGCATATCGCCGCCATGAGCCGCGTGGTCGAAGGCGTGCCGCCGCGTCAGCTACCGGAGGTGCCGGTTGCTTGCCGTCTTGCGGGTCTGGAGCCGCTCAACATTGGCGACGATAGCCTGTTTGTAAACGTTGGCGAACGTACCAACGTCACCGGTTCCGCCAAATTTAAACGCCTGATCAAAGAAGAGAAATATGCCGAAGCGCTGGACGTGGCCCGCCAGCAGGTTGAAAGCGGCGCGCAGATCATCGACATCAACATGGATGAAGGGATGCTCGATGCCGAAGCGGCGATGGTGCGTTTCCTCAACCTGATTGCCGGTGAGCCGGACATTGCCCGTGTACCCATCATGATCGACTCCTCGAAATGGGAGGTGATCGAAAAAGGGCTGAAATGTATCCAGGGTAAGGGCATCGTTAACTCGATTTCGATGAAAGAGGGTGTTGAGCCATTTATTCACCACGCGAAGCTGGTGCGTCGTTATGGCGCCGCCGTGGTGGTAATGGCCTTTGACGAAATCGGTCAGGCGGATACGCGCGCGCGGAAAATCGAAATTTGCCGTCGCGCCTATAAAATTCTGACCGAAGAGGTGGGTTTCCCACCGGAAGACATTATCTTCGATCCGAATATCTTCGCCGTGGCAACGGGTATTGAAGAGCACAACAACTACGCGCAGGACTTTATCGGCGCGTGTGAAGATATCAAACGCGAACTGCCGCATGCGCTGATTTCCGGCGGTGTCTCCAACGTTTCGTTCTCGTTTCGCGGCAACGACCCGGTGCGTGAAGCGATCCATGCCGTGTTCCTGTATTACGCCATTCGTAACGGCATGGATATGGGCATCGTCAACGCCGGGCAACTGGCGATTTACGATGATTTGCCTGCCGAGCTGCGTGACGGCGTTGAGGATGTGATCCTTAACCGCCGCGATGATGCGACCGAGCGCATGCTGGATCTGGCGGAAAAATACCGCGGCAGCAAAGCCGCCGATGAAGGGGCGAACGCGCAGCAGGCGGAGTGGCGCAGTTGGGATGTGAAAAAACGTCTCGAATATTCGCTGGTAAAAGGTATCACCGAATTTATCGAATTCGATACCGAAGAAGCGCGTCAGCAGGCCGCTCGCCCGATCGAGGTGATCGAAGGGCCGTTGATGGACGGCATGAACGTGGTGGGCGATCTGTTCGGCGAGGGTAAAATGTTCCTGCCGCAGGTGGTGAAATCTGCCCGCGTGATGAAACAAGCCGTGGCGTATCTGGAACCGTATATCGAAGCCAGCAAAGAGAAGGGCAGCAGCAACGGCAAAATGGTGATCGCCACTGTGAAAGGCGATGTCCACGACATCGGCAAAAATATCGTGGGCGTCGTGCTGCAATGCAACAACTACGAAATTATCGATCTCGGCGTGATGGTGCCCGCCGATAAAATCCTGAAAACCGCCCGCGAAGAGAAGGCTGATCTGATTGGTCTTTCCGGATTGATTACGCCGTCGCTCGACGAAATGGTCAACGTGGCAAAAGAGATGGAACGCCAGGGGTTCACCATCCCGCTGCTGATTGGCGGTGCGACCACATCGAAAGCGCACACGGCGGTGAAAATCGAACAGAACTACAGTGGGCCGACGGTGTATGTGCAAAACGCCTCGCGTACCGTAGGTGTGGTGTCTGCTCTGCTTTCGGATACGCAGCACGATGAGTTTGTTGCCCGTACCCGCAAAGAGTATGAAACCGTACGTATCCAGCATGCGCGGAAAAAACCGCGTACGCCGCCAGTCACGTTGCAGGCCGCACGGGAGAACGATCTCGCGTTTGACTGGGAAAGTTATACTCCGCCGGTCGCGCATCGCCTGGGCGTGCAGGAAGTTACTGCCAGCATCGAGACGCTGCGCAATTACATCGACTGGACACCCTTCTTTATGACCTGGTCGCTGGCCGGGAAATATCCGCGCATCCTTGAAGATGAGGTGGTGGGGGAAGAGGCGAAACGTCTGTTTGCCGATGCCAACGAGATGCTCGATAAATTGAGCGCGGAAAAGCTGCTCAACCCGCGCGGCGTGGTCGGGCTCTTCCCGGCTAACCGCGTTGGCGACGATGTCGAAATCTACCGCGACGAAACCCGCACGCAAGTGCTGACAGTGGGTTGCCATCTGCGCCAGCAAACGGAAAAAGTCGGTTTCGCCAACTACTGCCTGGCGGATTTTGTCGCCCCTAAACAGAGCGGCAAAGCGGACTACATTGGCGCATTCGCAGTGACGGGCGGTCTTGAAGAGGACGCGTTAGCACAAGCGTATGACGCCGCGCACGATGATTACAATAAAATCATGGTGAAAGCGGTGGCCGATCGCCTGGCGGAAGCCTTTGCAGAATACCTGCATGAGCGGGTGCGCAAAGTCTACTGGGGCTACGCGCCGAATGAAAACCTCAGCAACGATGAGTTGATCCGTGAAAATTATCAGGGCATTCGCCCGGCACCGGGCTATCCGGCTTGTCCGGAGCACACGGAAAAAGGCACCATCTGGCAGTTGCTGGACGTTGAAAAACATACCGGGATGAAACTGACCGAATCCTACGCGATGTGGCCAGGGGCATCGGTTTCCGGCTGGTATTTCAGCCACCCGGACAGTAAATATTTCGCGGTAGCGCAAATTCAGCGTGACCAGGTGGAAGATTACGCGCGGCGGAAAGGCATGTCGGTGGCGGAAATTGAGCGCTGGCTGGCGTCTAATTTAGGTTACGACGCGGATTAATCACAACAGGGCATTTTTTTAAATGCCCTGGTTTTTCACCATTTCATTTTCGCGAAACTATCGTGAAGCAAACATAATACAGATTGAAACTAAGAACATTCTTAAAAATGGATATTTTCTTAGACCCTTCTTCCCCTTCATGCGTATGATGGAGGCGGACTACACGGCAAGATTGCTTCCTCTTTTGCGGTTCATTTAATTGTCATAAATTTAACTTAGGTATTATGAAATGGATATTTATGATATAAGAAAAAGAAATCTTTTGCCGAAGGATTACGAGAATATCCTGGCGCCAGATATCGCGAAAAATATTATTAAAAAGGAATATTTCATCGAGAATAGCCCGAATAATATTCTGGGCAGTATCGATGGTTATACGATTAAGCGGCATCACGGTTTTAAATATGGCTTACCGCACGATCCACTTGGTCATCAAAAAGAAAAACATATTGATAGCCTGGTGGATAAAGGCGTGGTGGTGGTCGTGCGCCCGAACGTCAGCACGCGTAACCGCTTCTATTACCCGTTCTTTATCGCGGAAAACGCCGAACTGTTTTGCGTACAAGACTTGTCGTTTAACGCGGTGTTTATCAGAACCATTTTGAACGGGTTTAAAGACAGTGTGGCAATGCATGGTCGACCCGCCCCGACCCGAAGTACCTTTGTACCGGTGACCCCTGAGTTTGGCCCAGGTTACTGGAAAACCAGCGAAACAGACTTCCACGGCGTCAAAAATGCCGCGGTAATGATGCTCAACCGGGCGACCAGTATGGGTGATCAAGGGCGCGTATTTGGCTCCGACGGTAAAGATTATATGAACACTTCGCGAGACAAAATTCAGCTATGGACACCAATACCGGAGAGCGTCTCGTCGGATACCCGAGAAATCCTCTATAATCGCTCGGTGATCCGGCGTTATGGTGAAAAGCGTACCGTTTATCAGAAATACCTTGAGGGTGATGATGCCTGGACGCAATCGGGGAAATCATGGCAATGGATTCCAGGCGTAAGGGATGAGGATTATGAATTTAAGAAATAAGATTTTTGCTTTTTGGGGTATTATGGACGTGCTGGCGCTGGCCAGTTATTTATTTTTTTCGCTGCAAGGCGGTAACGTTCCTTTTTATTCCGACATTAGCGGCTTTTATACCAATTATTCACAGCTAGATGTGAATGGATTGATGGGCGTAATTATACAGGCGATGTTCTTTATTAATATCGCATTGATTATCTCGCTGGTTTTTTCTGCCTGGTCTTTTTTCATTAAAAAAGACATCCATTCTATTTTCTTTATTGTGCAGGAAATAGCCCGCGTGCTGTCGCTAAAATGCTCAGTGGCGTTGATTCCACTGTTTATGCATTTCGCTGATTTTACCGCTGCGTGGGGGGCGATTTTGCTGTTTGTCCTTTCGGAAGTGCTCAAAATTGCTTCGGTTGTGTGGGCTAAACGCCAGGGCAACCCGCAAACGGCGCCTGCCGTTTCCCGCTAACCGATAAACCCTCGCTTCTGTCACAAAACCGTCATTTTTGTTTACAACTCTCGGGGTGCTTAACCGGCACCCTGCGCTTTTCTTCGCATTGACGCCTTATACTTACTTCATAATGTTGACGTTACCTTCCTGGTAACGAGCAACGCATAACGATAAGGAGAACCTGATTCTGTGCTGACTTTGCTTCATCTGCTTTCTGCCGTGGCTCTGCTGGTGTGGGGCACACATATTGTACGTACCGGTGTGATGCGCGTTTTTGGCGCCCGTTTGCGTACCGTTCTTAGCCGTAGCGTCGAAAGGAAACCGCTCGCCTTCTGCGCGGGTATCGGCGTTACTGCGCTGGTGCAGAGCAGTAACGCCACCACCATGCTGGTGACCTCGTTTGTCGCCCAGGATTTAGTGGCGCTCACCCCGGCGCTGGTGATTGTGCTGGGCGCAGATGTAGGGACAGCACTGATGGCGCGCATTCTGACGTTCGATCTCTCCTGGTTATCACCGCTGTTGATTTTTCTTGGTGTCATTTTCTTCCTCGGGCGTAAACAGACGCGCGAAGGCCAGCTTGGGCGCGTCAGCATCGGCCTTGGGTTGATTCTTCTGGCGCTGGAGCTGATTGTGCAGGCGGTTACGCCGATCACCCAGGCCAATGGCGTGCAGGTGATTTTCGCCTCGCTGACCGGCGACATTATGCTCGATGCACTGATTGGCGCGGTGTTCGCCATTATCAGTTACTCCAGCCTGGCGGCGGTACTGCTAACGGCGACGCTGGTGACAGCGGGGATTATCTCTTTCCCGGTGGCGCTATGTCTGGTGATTGGTGCCAACCTCGGCTCCGGCCTGCTGGCGATGCTCAATAACAGCGCCGCTAACGCTGCCGCCCGTCGCGTGGCGCTTGGCAGTTTGCTGTTCAAGCTGGTGGGTAGCCTGATTATCCTGCCGTTTGTGCATGTGCTTGCCACGTCAATGCAGAAACTTCCCTTGCCGGAAGCGGAACTGGTTATCTATTTCCATGTGTTCTACAACCTGATCCGCTGCCTGGCGATGGTGCCGTTCGCCGGGCCAATGGCGCAGTTTTGTAAGCGGATCATTCGTGAAGAGCCAGAACTGGATACGCGCCTGAAGCCAAAGCACCTCGACAGTTCTGCACTTGATACGCCAACGCTGGCGCTGGCCAATGCCGCGCGGGAAACCTTGCGCATGGGCGATGCGATGGAGCTGATGCTCGAAGGGTTGCATAAAATCATGCACGGTCAGCCTCGTCAGGAGAAGGAGCTTCGCAAGCAAGCCGATGACATCAACGTGCTGTACACCGCTATTAAGCTCTATCTGGCGCGGATGCCGAAAGAGGAGCTGGCAGAAGAGGAGTCGAAACGCTGGGCGGAGATTATCGAGATGTCGCTGAACCTTGAGCAGGCCTCCGATATTGTCGAGCGCATGGGCAGCGAAATCGCCGACAAATCGCTGGCGGCGCGGCGCGCTTTCTCTGTTGAAGGCTTGCAGGAACTCGATGCGCTGCATGAACGGCTGGTGGGAAATCTGAAGCTGGCGATGTCGGTATTTTTCTCCAGTGACGTGACCAGCGCCCGGCGTTTACGTCGCAGCAAGCACCGTTTTCGCATTATGAACCGCCGTTATTCGCATGCGCACGTTGACCGCCTGCATCAACAAAATGTGCAAAGTATCGAAACCAGCTCGCTGCACCTCGGTTTGCTGGGCGACATGAAACGTCTTAACTCCCTGTTCTGCTCGGTAGCCTACAGCGTGCTGGAGCAGCCGGATGAAGACGACGAGCGCGATGATGCTTGACCCGTACCGTGCCTGCGGGCACGGTAACTAAACCCCCACTTTTACTGCGTAACTGCACAAATTCGATTTGGTGTGGTGAAAATCCGGTTTTATCTCCCGGCGAAGCCAGTTATATTCCGCTTTTACAGGAGAATTTATGCTGCCAACCCAATCAACACGTTTAAACAAATACATCAGCGAAAGCGGGATTTGCTCACGCCGCGAGGCTGACCGTTACATTGAGCAAGGCAACGTCTTTATCAACGGCAAGCGCGCCGGGATTGGCGATCAGGTGGTTGCCGGAGACGTTGTGAAAGTGAATGGTCAACTTATCGAGCCGAGAAACGACGAAGATCTGGTGTTTATCGCGTTGAATAAACCCGTTGGTATTGTCAGTACCACCGAAGATGGTGAAAAAGACAATATTGTTGATTTTGTTAATCACAGCAGCCGTATTTTTCCTATCGGCCGTCTGGACAAAGATTCGCAGGGGCTGATTTTTCTCACTAATCATGGCGATTTAGTGAACAAAATCCTGCGAGCCGGCAACGATCATGAGAAAGAGTATCTGGTGACCGTCAATAAGCCCGTCACTGACGAATTCGTGCAGGGGATGAGCGCGGGCGTGCCGATCCTCGGCACCAAAACCAAGAAGTGCAAAGTAAAAAGGGAAGCGCCATTTACCTTCCGCATTACGCTGGTTCAGGGGCTGAACCGCCAAATCCGCCGCATGTGCGAATACTTTGGTTATGAAGTCACCAAACTTGAACGCACGCGTATTATGAACGTCAGTCTCACTGGCTTGCCGCCAGGGGAGTGGCGTGACCTGACCGACGACGAGCTGATTGGGCTGTTTAAGCTGATTGAGAACTCATCGTCAGAAGCGAAGCCGAAAGCAAAAGCGAAACCGCAAGCGGCGAAAAAGCCCGCAGTAAAAGTGGCGAAGCCCGAAGAGAAAAGCCGGGCGAAACCGGCGGGAAAACGCTTTACCCAGCCGGGCAGGAAAAAGAAAGGACGCTAGTTAGCGCTTGCCACGCGTTGAGGTGTTTGCCGACCAGGAAAACGTGGCGTTCTCATCCGGTTTATAAGCCTGCTGTTTCTTCATCTGGCGGGCTTTTTTCGCTGCCGCTTCGCGCTGCGCCATCAGTTTATCGATGTACTCCTTCTTCACATGATTAGCTTCAGCGTTGCTGAGCGGGCGTCCGTGCGCGATACGGGCGCGATCCAGCAGCGTTTTCAGCTCTCGCTGTTCACTCTCCGTCATCTCTTTTTGCGTCAGTCTGGTCAGGGCCATAAAGCGTTCTCCTTGGGAAGTGCATCGAGTCTACGCGATGTAAAGGGGCATGTCTGCGTGGTGATGCATAAACCCCGGAAGGCGCTTCGCAGATTTGTTTTTGAGCGGATGACTTTCCTGTACTGCCCTGTAGGGTGACGCACTTACGATAAGAGGTTTAAGTCGGTAAAAAACGACGAATGTTTCCATCTTGTCAACGCCATCAACAGCAGTTATGATGTTTCCATAATGGAACGTGTGAGGGAGCGATGCATGTTATATCAAGGAGGCCGTTCGATAACGCGGCTAAAGATTTTCCAAACCACACGCTTGCGCTGGACGCGGTTTACAAAATCCTGAAAAGCACCGTTTACCAGAATCCAGACGCGTTGCGAGAAGAGTTCCCAAGCCTGGACAAGATGAAATACAGGGATAAATGGTGGGTTATCAATGTCGGTGGCAACCATTTGAGGGTGCTGTTTTTCGCAGACTTTGAATCAGCAAAAATATTTGTCAAACATATCGTGACCCATGCCGAATATGACAAATTGATAAGACATTATCGGGAGACCAAAGAATGATTGAGGATGCGATCAAGGCTGCTGACGAGCTGGTGAAACTGGTACCTTTTTTGGGAAATAACCCCGGCAAAGAGGAGTATGAGCACGCGCTGGAGATGGTTGAACGGTTGCTCATGCATGCACCGGATAGCTCACTGGCTGCGCTGCTTACCGCAAAAATAGAGCACTATGAAAATAACGACCCGGAGCTGGCGGCGTTTAACGCGCGTATTGCGGCATTGCCACGCGGCGTTGCCGCTTTACGGGTTTTGATGGATCAGCACGGATTAAATCAGTCTTCGTTTCGGGATGAAATCGGCCAGCGCTCCCTGGTAAGCCGCATTCTTAATGGCGAGCGCAATCTGACCGTTGACCATATCCGAGCGCTGGCGAAACGCTTTAATGTGTCGACCGACGTGTTTATTGAGCCAGCCCATCACATCGCGGGGTGAGTGAAATGGCTGTGGCGGCAGCCATTTCTTGTAAAGTTAACCCTCTTTCACCGCTTGCGTTTTACGCCCGTCGACCGGTTTGCCCGACCAGTAGCCCGCCAGCAGCGAACCGGAAAGGTTGTGCCACACGGAGAACAGTGCGCCAGGCAGCGCGGCGAGCGGCGAGAAGTAGATTTTACCCAACGCCGCAGCAAGGCCGGAGTTCTGCATACCCACTTCAATCGCCAGCGTGCGGCAAGTGGATTCATCAAAGCCGAACAGTCTACCACCCCAGTAACCGCCGAGCAGGCCAATGCTGTTATGCAGGATCACCGCGACAATCACCACCAGGCCAACAGAGGCGATATAGTTCGCGGAACCGGCGACCACGGCGCTAATGATTGCCAGAATGCAGACCATGGAAAACGCGGGCAGATATAGTTCCAGCGCGTTAACCACGCGCGGGAACAGGTGGTGCACAACCAGCCCCAACGCAATCGGGATCACCACAATTTGCAGGATGCTTAACAGCATGCCCATCACATCGACCTGAATATGCGCGTCGACATACAGACGCGTCAGCAGCGGCGTGGCGATAACGCCCACCAGCGTAGAAACCGAAGAGATGGTGACCGACAGCGCGACATCACCTTTTGCCAGATAAATCATCACGTTTGATGCCGTTCCGCTGGCGACGCTACCGACCAGTACCATCCCGGCGGAGAGAGCCGGCGGCATCTTAAAAATCAGCGCCAGTAGCCATGCCGCCAGCGGCATCACCAGGTAGTGCAGGAAAATACCGGCGGCAACCGGAGCCGGGCGCGACAGGACGCGTTTGAAGTCATCAATTTTTAAGTGCACGCCCATGCCAAACATAATCAGCATCAGCAGCGTGGTGACCCACGGACCAATGGCGATAAACGTTGGCGGGAAATAATAGGCGAATACCGAGAGCAGCAGCGCCCATAACGGGAACAGCCGCGTGAAAGTTGCGAGCATGTGGGGATTCCTTGCGATTGTTGTGTTGTGTTTTTATTACCCTTCACTCTTCAGGCTACAGGTGCGCTGGCGAAGCTAGTAGCGTCAGTGATTTTTGCGCCGGTAACCCGGCAGCCTCACCGGATGAGCGCTGTTCGCAATTGGGCCTGCAACCCGAATGATTGAGGGTATTTAAGGAGGGGATCGAGCCCGACCATTGGTATTGTTTATCGCGCTAAGGAATATTATTCAAACAAATTATGATGAAGATCTTTTATGTTGCGCCGCGTACGCTTTCCCAGCTCAGCCCGAAGCGGGCCAGGTATTTGCGCAGGCGATCCGCATCATTCGGGTTGGCCTTTTTCTGCCGGGAAATGGCGAACAATTCACGCCCTGCTTCTGAAAGCGTCTGGCTGCGCCGACAGACGGCAATCACCGTTTCTAACTGGCGTTGATCGAACAGATCCAGCTTGCTGATATCCACCGGCAGGTCAGGCAATGCTGCTTCCCCACGCCAATGATGCGCTAAACGCTGCACCTCCTCTTCGACTAACGCGTCGTTAATCCGCCCCTGTTCCGCCAGCGTTGCCATTCGCGCGATTGACGTGCTCAGTTCGCGAAAGTTGCCGCGCCACGCCGCGTGGGGAGAACAGGCGAAGGCCAGATAGCGCTCGCGTGCGCCCTTATCAAAGCGGATTTGCGTCTGCTGCTGCTGTGAAAAACGCTGGAGTTCATACTCAATGTTCGGGGCGATATCTTCCCGCCGCTCCGCCAGACCCGGCAGCGCGAACGTCCACATATTGATACGTGCAAAGAGATCTTCCCTGAAACGTCCTTCCGCCACCCACTGCTGCATATTCCGGTGCGTGCCCGCAATCAGTTGAAAATCACTGTGCACTTCTTTATCGGATCCAAAGGGGAAAAAAGTCTTCTCTTCAATCGCTTTCAGCAGCATCGCCTGCTCATCCAGCCCCAGCTCGGCAATCTCATCGAGGAACAGCACGCCGCCATCGGCTTCGCGCAGCAGTCCGGTGCGCGCCTGTTGTGCGCCGGTAAATGCGCCTTTCACATGGCCGAATAGCGTCGACATGGCATTATCACCGCGCAGCGTGGCGCAGTTCACCGCCACCAGACGCCCCTGCACCAGATGTCGGGACTGGCGTAACTGAAAGATGCGTTTTGCCAGAAACGATTTTCCCGCACCGGTTGGCCCGGTCAGCAGAATGGGCGCAGTCGAGCGCAGCGATACGCGTTCGATTTGCTCGATAAAGCGGTTAAAGGTGGCATTACGCGTATCAATGCCGGATTTCAGAAACGACACTGACTGCTGCTGTTCGCGCTGAAAACGGCTGGTCAGCGTGGCGTAACGGCTTAAATCCAGATCGATAACCGAACAGACGCCGGCAGCTATTGCTTCGTCAGCAGCGCCTTTCGGCGCCGGGCCGGTCTGCAACAGGCTGGCGGGCAGATAACGGGCTTCGGTCAGCAGGAACCAGCAGATCTGCGCGACGTGCGTCCCGGTGGTGATATGCACCAGGTACTCTTCATTTTCCGTATCGAACGGGTAACGGGTAGCGAAATCGAGAAACGCGGCATACACCTCTTCAAAATCCCACGGATCTTTAATCATCACCGCATGTTTGCGTACCTCGGTATGTGGCGAGACGAGGGCAATGTCCTCCGCCGTCTGTTGCGCCAGCCATTCATCGCGTGGCTGGTGCAGCAGTTCAAGCCTGTCGACAGCGAAATCCGGCTGCTGGCATAAGCCCACGGTGGGTCGCCATTTGCGAAAGCGGTTTTGCCGTTTGCCACGTTTATCCAGCACCGTTCCCAGTACACCAATTACCACCCGACGCTTCATGCTTATCCCAAAAGATAAAAAAAGATATTTAAAGATAAAAAATAATCATCGCTGCCGCAATGCCATTAAACCATTTGAAAAATAAAAACATTATTTTTCAAATGGATAAAAAATTTATTTGCTTATTTCTGATTCTGGCACGCTTCTGGCAATAACTATTACGTCAGCACGCTGAGGTAGCAGGGGTTATGCACCCCGCCGGCGCACCAGGAACGGCACAAGACGTTTTCCGGGGGCGTTCCGTCAGTGGAAAGACATTTGCGAAAAGTCGGTTCTTTTTCGGGTTCGAATCCCGGATTCGCCACCTTATCTATGGAGATAAACAGGCAGTACCCCGGTAGTCGGGCTATTGACGATTACCCCCAACGACCGCCGGTAACGGTGCCGGGCGGCAGGCAAAACGGTGTTTCCCCTGCGGTTTCGCCCCTGCATTCGCGGTCGTTAAGGCTAACAATTTAAGGAGAAAGTCATGACCAATAAAATCACAATACGTAAAGGTCAATTAGGTTTACTGGCAAAAGAGGGTGACTACTTTCAGGTTCTGGAAACCGGTGAGCACCGCCTGCCGTGGTTCAACAAACCCGACGTGCTGGTGGTGAATACTGATGGCAGCGAAGTGGCTGCCGGTTTGGCGGAGTATTTGCGCCGCTTCCAGCCGCAGTGGGTGGAGCGTTACTGCCTGGTGGCCGATATGGCAGATAACGAGGCCGGTGCGCTTTATCTCAACGGCATGCTGCTGGAGATCCTGCCGCCTTCAACGCGCCGTCTTTACTGGCAAGCGGATGACGCGCTGAAACTGGTACGCATCGATACCCGCGATGTACAGGTCCCCACGGATATCCTTAACGCCGTGGCGCAACCCAAACGCAGCGTGGCGGTAAAAGGTCGCGACGCGATCCTGGCGGTGCAGGTTCCGGCCTGGCACGCGGGCGTTTTAAAAGTCGATGGCGTGACGCAGGCGCTGTTACCGGCGGGATTAAGCGGCTACTGGAAAGTAAATCATCTGGTGGAAGCCGAAGTGGTGGACTTACGCTTGCAAGTGCTGGAAGTGAGCGGCCAGGAGATCCTGACCAAAGATAAAGTCACCTTGCGGCTGAATCTGGCGGCGAACTGGCGTTACACCGATGTGTTAAGCGCCTTTGCCCAACTGAGCAAACCGCTGGATCACCTCTACCGCGAATTGCAGTTTGCCCTGCGTGAAGCTGTGGGCACGCGCACGCTGGATGAGCTGCTGGAAGATAAGCAGGTAATCGATGAGTTAGTGAGCGTGCAGGTGGCAAATCGCATGGCGGCATTTGGTATTGAAGTGGCGTCGCTCGGGGTGAAAGACATCATCCTGCCCGGTGAGATGAAAACGATCCTGTCGCGCTTAGTGGAAGCGGAGAAATCGGCACAGGCCAATGTTATCCGCCGTCGTGAAGAGACCGCAGCGACCCGTTCGTTGCTGAACACGGCAAAAGTGATGGAGAGCAACCCGGTGGCGTTGCGGCTTAAAGAGTTAGAAACGCTGGAGCGTGTGGCGGAGCGCATCGATAAGATCTCGGTCTTCGGTGGCTTAGACCAGGTATTACACGGCCTTGTTAACATCAAAGGAAGCCATGATGCAGCATAACGACTATCAACTGCTGGCGCAGGAGAACAGCGCGCCGGTGAAAATGTGGACCCACGGCGTGCCGGTCGAACCCGAAGCGCGTGAGCAGTTGCTGAACACAGCAAAAATGCCGTTTATCTTCAAACACCTGGCCGTGATGCCGGATGTCCATCTGGGGAAAGGTTCAACCATCGGCAGCGTGATCCCAACCAAAGGGGCGGTTATCCCGGCGGCGGTTGGCGTGGATATCGGCTGCGGCATGATTGCCGTGCGCACCTCGCTGCTGGCGGCGGATCTGCCGGATAACCTCGGCGGATTGCGCAGCGCCATTGAGCAGGCAGTACCGCACGGACGTTCGGTGAACCGATCGAAACGTGATAAAGGCGCGTGGGAAAACCCGCCGCAAGAGGTGGATAGCCACTGGGCGTTGCTTGCGCCGCGTTTTAAGCGCCTGACAGATAAATACCCGCGCTTGTTGCAAACCAACAACCATCAACATTTGGGAACGTTGGGAACCGGTAACCACTTTATCGAAGTGTGTCTGGATGAGCAGCAGCGCGTGTGGGTGATGTTGCACAGCGGCTCGCGCGGCGTGGGTAACGCCATCGGTAACGTGTTTATCACGCTCGCGCAGCAGGATATGCAGCAGCATATCGCCAATTTGCCGGACCGAAACCTGGCCTACTTCCGGGAAGGCAGCAAGCACTACGACGACTATCTGGAAGCGGTCGAGTGGGCGCAGGATTTCGCACGCCATAACCGTGAAGTGATGATGTTGCGCGTACTGGCGGCGCTGTCGCGCATTGTGACCAAACCGTTTATCACCCGGCAGGAAGCGGTGAATTGCCACCATAACTATGTGCAAAAAGAGACGCACTTTGGTGAAGAGGTGCTGGTGACGCGTAAAGGCGCGGTTTCTGCGCAAAAAGGGCAGATGGGGATTATTCCCGGCTCGATGGGCGCGAAAAGTTTTATCGTGCGTGGGCTGGGAAATGAAGAGAGCTTCTGCTCATGCAGCCACGGAGCAGGACGCACCATGAGCCGTACAGCGGCCAAAAAACGCTTCACCGTGGAAGATCAAATTCGCGCCACTGCGCATGTAGAGTGCCGTAAAGACAGCGAGGTGATCGATGAGATCCCGATGGCTTACAAAGATATCGACGCGGTGATGGCCGCGCAGGACTCGCTGGTGGAAGTGGTGCATACCCTGCGGCAGGTGGTGTGTGTGAAAGGATAAGAAGGAGAGTAATCATGGAATCTTTAGGCGTTGATGTCGCCATGCGTGGGCGCGTGCGGCAGGTGTTACACGATGTAGAACACACCTACGGCGTGAAAGTGCTCTACGCCTGCGAATCCGGTAGCCGCGGCTGGGGTTTCGCTTCGACGGACAGCGATTACGATGTGCGCTTTCTGTATGTGCATCAACCGGACTGGTATCTGCGCGTCGAGCCGCAGCGTGATGTGATAGAACTGCCGATAGACGATGAGCTGGACGTTTGCGGGTGGGAGTGGCGCAAAGCGCTGGGGTTGCTGAAAAGCGCTAACCCGGCCTTAATCGAATGGCTAGATTCCCCGATCGTTTACCAGCAGGATGACGCCACGCTCGCCGCGTTGCGCGTGCAGGTGCCGCACTGGTTTTCGCCAGTCAGAGCGCGCTGGCACTACTATTCGATGGCGAAAAAGAACTTTCGCGGCTATTTGCAGGGTGAACAGGTACGGCTGAAAAAGTACTTTTACGTGCTGCGTCCGCTGCTGGCGGTGCGCTGGATAGAAGCGGGTAAAGGCATGCCGCCAATGCGTTTCGCTTCGTTGCTGGCAGGCAGCGATCTTGACGCGCCATTACGGGCGGAAATTGATGAGCTGCTGGCGTTAAAACAGCGGGCCGGCGAAGCGCAATACGGTGCGCAACGTCCGCTGCTGCATGCGTTTATCGGCGATGAGCTGGCGCGCGGCGAAATCGCAGATGCGCTGCCGGAAAGCCGCAGCGGCAAAGTCAGCGATCTCGACGCGTTGCTGTACCAGACGGTGATGGCATAAGAAAAAAGCCCGGTGATTCGCCGGGCTTTTTGCTCTCATCCGCAAACGGGGAGGAATTACTCAAACAAGTTATGATGCAGTTTTTGCACCACTTGCTCGGCCTCTTTTCCGGGTACAAGGAAGCAGAGGTTATGGCTGGATGCGCCATAGCAAATCATGCGGATGTTAAATGGATCCAGCACGCCAAACACCTCTTTACCCACGCCGCAGGCTTTCGACAAATCGTTGCCGATAATCGCCACCAGCGCTAAATCTTCTTCCACTTCCACCCGACACAGAGAAGAAAGCTCGGTCAGCAGCGCCTGGGTTAATAATGTGTCGCCGGTCGACGTTGAACCGGTGGTGTCCAGCGTCAGCGCCACGCTCACTTCTGAGGTGGTTATCAGATCAACCGAGATATTGTGACGCGCCAGGATGCCAAACACTTCGGCAAGAAAACCGCGTGAGTGCAGCATATTCAGGCTGTGCAGCGTGAGCAGGGTCTGCTTGCGGCGCAGCGCCAGTGCGCGGAACAGCGGCGGGTTGCTGGTGTTGTTGCACACCAGCGTGCCACCGGCTTTCGGATCTCTGCTGGAGCCGACAAAAACCGGAATGTCGCTGCGTACTGCGGGCAACAGTGTGGCGGGGTGCAGCACTTTCGCGCCGAAAGTCGCCATTTCTGCCGCTTCTTCAAAGGCGATCTCATCAATGCGTTTCGCGGCGGGCACCACGCGCGGGTCGGTGGTGTAAATGCCCGGGACATCGGTCCAGATATCCACGCGTGAGGCATGCAGCGCTTCGCCCAGCAGTGCGGCGGTATAATCGCTGCCGCCGCGGCCAAGTGTGGTGGTACGGCCTTTGGCTTCGCTACCGATAAAGCCCTGGGTGATCACTAATCCTTCATTCAGACGCGGCGCGAGTTGCTGCCCGGCAAGTTCCGCCAGTGCGGCAACATCCGGTTCAGCGCGGCCAAAACGGTCGCTGGTGCGCATCACTTTGCGTACATCAAACCACTGTGCCTGTACGCTGCGTTCGCGCAGCACTTCCACAAACAGCAATGTCGACATCAGCTCGCCATGACTGACCAGTTCGTCGGTCAGCGCGGTGGATGTCGCCAGCGAAGCGGCTTCGGCAAGCGTGGTGATATTTTCCAGCAGGCGCTCGATCTCTTCGCGGATCACCGCCGGGTTCGCCAGGCGTTCCAGAATATCGAACTGAATTTTGCGGATAGCGTCGAGCTTGACGAAACGCTCGCTGGCTTCCAGCCCTTCGGCCAGCGCGACCAGCAGATTGGTTACCCCTGCGGAAGCGGAAAGCACTACCAGACGGACGCTGGTGTCAGAAAGCACCACGTCCGCACTGCGGTTCATGGCATCAAAATCGGCAACGCTGGTGCCGCCAAATTTGGCGACAACGAAACTAGTCATAACAACCTCGTGTCAGGGGATTCTCTATTCAGCCATGGCACAAGGGAAGAGCGAAAAACGGGGTGGGCGCAGAGCGATAAACAGCTACGATTTCCCCAGAAGTGCTCCACCTTGTCTGCCCGCTTTGCCTAACGTCTGCGGACATGAAACGTTCGACTGCGAACGCTTCTGGTGACAACCCAGGGGATTCAGCCCCTGTAGCCGATAACGCACGCTGCCAGGCGTTTTGTTATCTCGGCGTTACTCCCCCTCAGGTGTTTTCATCAGCCTGGCGCTTCGAACACCGTGTGCCTGGGTAACGCGCCTCTTCTGGCAATGTTTACCTTCGCCTTTCACGCCGCAGCGGTGTTGGCTGCCTTCACTTACCCCGGTCACTTACTTGTGTAAGCTCCCGGGGATGCGCTAACGCGAAAAGCTCTGGTTATGCAAACCCGCGCATGCGCGGGTAGTGCGTTTATAAATAAAGGGTTAGCGGGCATGCTGTCAACGCCGGGATTATGCGGATTTTTCATGCTGCATTGGTCGTCAGTAAAATGACTTATGTTGTGCTCAAATTCGGCGATTTTTGGTCGTTATTCGCCCGCGTGTACGGCGAGCCGGCACAAAAACCATCACAATTTTCCCCGGCAGGCGCTACAATCGACGGCAGTCACAATTCTCAAATCAGAAGAGTATTGCTATGAAAAACATCAATCCAACGCAGACATCTGCCTGGCAGGCATTACAGAAACACTACGCTGACATGAAGGACGTCACTATCGCGGATCTGTTCGCGAAAGAGGGCGACCGCTTTAGCAAATTCTCCGCAACCTTCGGCGACCTGATGCTGGTGGATTTCTCCAAAAACCGCATCACGCAAGAGACGCTGGACAAACTGCTGGCACTGGCCAAAGAGACCGATCTGGCGGGTGCGATCAAATCCATGTTTTCTGGCGAAAAAATCAACCGTACCGAAGATCGCGCCGTGCTGCATGTCGCGCTGCGTAACCGTAGCAATACGCCGATTGTGGTGGATGGCAAAGATGTAATGCCGGAAGTCAACGCGGTGCTGGAGAAGATGAAAGCCTTCTCTGAAGCGATCATTTCAGGTAGCTGGAAAGGTTACACCGGTAAACCGATCACCGACGTGGTGAACATCGGTATCGGCGGTTCCGACCTCGGCCCGTTCATGGTGACCGAAGCGCTGCGTCCGTACAAAAACCACCTGAACATGCATTTCGTCTCCAACGTCGATGGTACACACATCGCCGAAGTGCTGAAAAAAGTGAACCCGGAAACCACGCTGTTCCTGGTAGCCTCTAAAACCTTTACCACCCAGGAAACCATGACCAACGCCCACAGCGCGCGCGACTGGTTCCTGAAAACCGCCGGTGACAACAAACATGTGGCGAAACACTTCGCGGCGCTCTCCACCAACGCGAAAGCGGTGGGTGAGTTCGGCATCGACACCGCGAACATGTTTGAATTCTGGGACTGGGTTGGTGGCCGCTACTCTCTGTGGTCGGCGATTGGCCTGTCTATCATCCTCTCCGTCGGTTACGACAACTTTGTTGAGCTGCTCTCCGGCGCGCACGCGATGGACAAGCACTTCTCCACCACTGAGCTTGATAAAAACCTGCCGGTGCTGCTGGCGCTGATTGGTATCTGGTACAACAACTTCTTCGGCGCTGAAACCGAAGCGATTCTGCCGTACGACCAGTACATGCACCGTTTTGCCGCTTACTTCCAGCAGGGCAATATGGAGTCCAATGGTAAATACGTTGACCGTAACGGCAACGCGGTGGATTACCAGACTGGCCCGATCATCTGGGGTGAGCCGGGCACCAACGGTCAGCACGCGTTCTATCAGCTGATTCACCAGGGCACCAAAATGGTTCCGTGTGATTTCATCGCGCCGGCTATCACCCATAACGCGCTTTCCGATCACCACCAGAAACTGCTGTCGAACTTCTTTGCGCAGACCGAAGCGCTGGCGTTCGGTAAATCCCGCGAGGTGGTCGAGCAGGAATATCGCGATCAGGGTAAAGATCCGGCAACGCTTAACCACGTTGTGCCGTTCAAAGTGTTTGAAGGCAACCGCCCGACTAACTCTATTCTGCTGCGCGAAATCACCCCGTTTAGCCTGGGCGCGCTGATTGCGCTGTACGAGCACAAAATCTTCACCCAGGGCGCAATCCTGAATATCTTCACTTTCGATCAGTGGGGCGTGGAGCTGGGTAAACAGCTGGCGAACCGCATTCTGCCGGAACTGGGCGATGACAAATCCATTACCAGCCACGACAGCTCAACCAATGGTCTGATTAACCGCTACAAATCCTGGCGCGGTTAAGCCACATAAGCGTCGCTTCGGCGGCGCTTTTTTTACCGATTATATTTATTCCTGCAAGGTTATATTGCGCGAGGATTTCGCCCGATATATATAAGCAATTCCGATATCGATATTTTAAAGCTAAATTACGGGGATTATTCCTGGTTCGCTGTTTCTATATCTATCATCAGGTTTATCTGAAAAACGCGACAGGCGGATAAGCGGCGACTATAAATTTTAGGACTAGCCTTATTGTGTCAATATTTTGTCATTATTTAATCGTTTGAAAGATATGCTATTTTTGATTTTTGCCTTCTCTTTCTAAATGCCTGATACCAATTTTCCGAAAACGTTCCCCGCTATTTCCCGATGCGTAAACCCTCTGCTGTAGTTGTGTATACTCGATATCGCCTGAATTCTTTCAGGTAAATCTCCATTCATTCAATGAAGGGAAATTGATATGAAAAAAGTCCTGTATGGCATTTTTGCCATATCCGCGCTTGCGGCGACTTCTGCTTTTGCTGCACCGGTGCAAATCGGTGAAGCGGCAGGGTCGGCAGCGACCTCTGTTTCTGCGGGTAGCTCCGCAGCAACGAGCGTTAGCACCGTAGGGTCTGCGGTGGGTGTCGCGCTGGCGGCAACCGGTGGCGGTGATGGCTCCAACACGGGAACCACGACCACCACGACCACAAGTACCCAGTAATAGCGGGTACATTAACTATAACCACACTTCGGTGTGGTTATTCCGCCCCTTTCGGAGAAGAGTCGTGAAGCGACCTGGTATCATCTTGATTTGCCTGCTCCTTCAGGCATGTTCAGGCCCCATCAAAGGCCTCGGGAATTCACTCTGGAACAGCGTATTTGGCACGCCGGGCGTGCAGCTCACGGATGAAGAAATCCTCAATATGCCGTACGCCAGCCAGTACATGCAGCTCAACAACGGCCCACAACTTTTTGTGGTGCTCGCTTTCGCCGAAAACGGGCAGCAGAAATGGGTAACGCAGGATCAGTCCACCATCGTCACGCAAAACTATCGCATCGTGAAAACGCATCTGCCTGGCGACAACCTGCTGGATGTTAATAACCTGGCGGCAGATCCGCTGGCTAAACCGAACCAGATTGTCGATGGCGCGAGCTGGACACGCTTAATGGGCTGGACGGAACACAAGCAGGTGCGCTACGCCACCGCCCGTTCTGTCTTCCGCTGGAATGGCACCGACACGGTGAAACTGGCGAGCGACGTCACCGCAGTACGCATCCTCGATGAAGAGGTGACGACCGACCAGAAACGCTGGCGCAACCGCTATTGGGTGGATGAACAAGGGGTTATCCGGCAATCCGAGCAGTACCTTGGCGCGGACTGGTTCCCGGTGAAAACCACCCTGATTAAGGCGGCGAAATAATGAAAAAACGCGCTCTTCTTCCGCTGTTAGCCAGCCTCGCTTCCCCGCTGGCGTTCGCTGTCGGCACTGTTGATGTCTATACCGAGGGCGATAGCAAGCCGAAAACCTTAACCAACGCCGAACACCTGGTCGATTTGGTCGGGCAGCCCCGTCTGGCGAATAGCTGGTGGCCTGGTGCTGTGGTCAGCGAACGTCAGGCGACGGTTGCCGAACAGGCTCGCCATCAGGCACTTCTTGCGCGGCTTAGCGCACTTGCCGCCGATGAGAGCGGCAACAGCGCCGCGGCGATCAACGCGCTGCGCAAGCAGTTGCAGGCGATGAAGGTCACCGGTCGACAAATCGTTGAGCTGGATCCGGATTACCTGCGTACCCACCGCCTCGCCAACCGGCCATTAGAAGGGCAATACACCTTATGGGTTGGTTCGCAGCCGACCACCATCACCATGGTTGGGCTTATCAGCAGCCCGGGCAAAAAAGTGTTCACGCCGGGACGCGATGTGGTGAGCTACCTGGATGAGATGAGCCTGCTGAGCGGCGCGGAACGCAGCTATGCCTGGGTGATTTACCCCAACGGCAAAACGCAAAAGGTACCGGTTGGCTACTGGAACCGACGCCACGTGGAGCCGATGCCCGGCAGCGTGATTTTTGTCGGTTTCGCACCGGGTTTGTGGAGCAACGAGTATGACGAGCTGAATGCCGACATTCTTCAGACCCTGACGCATCGGATACCGGAATAATAATGAAAAAATCGTTTGTCATTAGCCTGTTGGCGCTGGGGATTAGCGCCGCCTGTCACGCAGAATCGTACCCGGAACCGATTGGCCCATCGCAGTCGGACTTCGGCGGCGTCGGCCTGCTGCAAACGCCCACCGCGCGGATGTCGCGCGAGGGTGAACTGAGCTTTAACTACCGCGATAACAATCAGTACCGCTACTACTCCGGTTCGGTGCAGCTCTTCCCGTGGCTGGAAACAACGCTGCGCTACACCGATGTGCGGACGCGGAAATACAGTTCGGTAGAAGCCTTCTCGGGCAATCAGTCCTACAAAGATAAAGCCTTCGATTTAAAACTGCGCCTGTGGCAAGAAGGCTACTGGCTGCCGGAAGTTTCCGTGGGTGCGCGCGATATTGGCGGTACCGGGCTGTTTGACGGCGAATATCTGGTGGCGAACAAAGCCTGGGGGCCGTTCGATTTCTCGCTGGGTATCGGTTGGGGCTACCTTGGCACCAGCGGTAATATCAAAAACCCGCTCTGCTCCTACGACGAGAAATATTGTACGCGCGACACCCGTTATAAAGCCGCTGGCTCCACGGATACCAGCCAGATGTTCCGTGGCCCGACCGCGCTGTTTGGCGGGGTGGAGTACCAGACGCCGTGGAACCCGCTGCGCCTGAAACTGGAGTATGAAGGGAACAACTACCAGCAGGACTTCGCCGGTAAACTGCCGCAGCGCAGCAAGGTCAACGTCGGCGCGATTTACCGCGTCACCGACTGGGCGGACATCAACCTGAGCTATGAGCGCGGGAATACCTGGATGTTCGGCTTTACCCTGCGTAACAATTTCAGCGATCTGCGCCCATCGTATATCGACAACGCGCGGCCAAAATATCAGCCACAGCCGCAAGATGCGATCCTCCAGCATTCGGTGGTGGCGAATCAGCTGACCTTACTGAAATACAACGCCGGGCTTACCGATCCGCAAATTCAGGTGAAAGGTGACACGCTGTATGTCACCGGTGAGCAGGTGAAATACCGCAATACCCAGGAAGGGGTTGAGCGTGCGAATCGCATCATCATGAATGATTTGCCGGATGGCATTCGCACTATTCGCGTGACGGAAAACCGCCTCAATATGCCGGTTGTCACCACCGAAACGGATGTTGCCAGCCTGAAGCTCCACCTTGAAGGCGAACCGCTGGGGCAGGATACGGAACTGGTGCAAAAACGCGAAACGCCTATCGTGCCGGACAAACCGGAGCAGGGCTGGTATATCGATAAATCCTCGTTCGATTTCCATATCGATCCGGTGCTTAACCAGTCATTCGGCGGGCCGGAAGCTTTCTACATGTACCAGCTTGGCGTGATGGCGACTGCCGACTGGTGGCTCACGGATCACCTGCTGACCACTGGTAGCCTGTTTGGCAACCTGACCAACAACTATGACAAGTTTAACTACACCAACCCGCCGAGAGACACCGCCCTGCCGCGTGTACGTACCCGCGTGCGTGAATATGTGCAGAACGATATTTACATCAACAACATGCAGGCGAACTACTTCCAGTACCTGGGCAATAATTTCTATGGCCAGGTGTATGCCGGGTATCTGGAAACCATGTACGGCGGTGCCGGTGCCGAGCTGTTGTGGCGTCCGGTTGATAGCCACTGGGCGTTTGGCATTGATGGCAACTATGTGAAACAGCGTGACTGGCGCAGTGCGCAGGACATGATGAAATTCACCGATTACAGCGTGAAAACCGGCCACTTTACCGCTTACTGGACGCCGTGGTTCGCCGAAAATGTGCTGGTGAAAGCCAGCGTCGGTCAATATCTGGCGGGCGATAAAGGCGTCACGCTGGATGTGTCGAAGCACTTTGACAGTGGGATTGTGGTGGGCGCGTATGCCACCAAAACCAACGTTTCAGCCGCGCAGTACGGGGAAGGGGACTTCACCAAAGGGGTCTACATTTCGGTTCCGCTGGATCTGTTCAGCACCGGTCCGACCCGCAGCCGCGCTGGCATTGGCTGGACGCCGCTGACGCGTGACGGTGGTCAGATGCTGGGCCGTAAGTTTGAGCTTTACAACATGACCAACGATAAGACGGTCAACTTCCAGTAAACCTTCTCTCTCCCCGTTTGGAGAGAGAAGTGCTGCAAGGTCTGCCTGTTTTCACCATCAGCCATATTTCTCTCCCCGTTTGCGGGAGAGAAAGTAGCATTCACAACCGGCGCAACAGCCGCGCCGGATTTCCCGCATACACCCCTTTCTCGGTGATCGATTTGGTCACCACGCTGCCCGCGCCTATCACACAGCCATCGGCAATAGTCACTGCCAGAATCGTCGCGCCGCTGCCAATCGACACGTCATTACCAATCATGATGCGCCCCCAGTTGTTGCTGTCGGGATCCGGTTTGCCGTCGCGAAACATATCATTGGCAAACATCACGCCGTGGCCGATAAAGCAGCGCTCACCAATGGTGACATATTCGCAAATAAAGCTGTGCGACTGGATCTTCGAACCTTTACCGATCTGGGTATGTCCCTGGATTTCGACAAACGGGCCGACAAACACATCGTCCGCCAGCGTGCAGTCGTATAAATTGGCGGGTTCATAAATCACCACGTTGTCGCCGCAGGTCACATTGCGTACGGCGGTTTGGCGCAAAGAAGCGCTTGTCATCGTCCCTCCTTAAAGCGGTTTGCCCAGAATATGCAGCGTACTTTGCTGCGACGCGGTACTAAACGTGGTGTCTTTGAGATGCGTGAATCCCAGCCGGTGGTAAAAGCGCCGCGCGTTCGGGTTGGCGTCCAGCACTTCCAGCCAGATAAAACTCTCACCACGTTGTTGTGCCAGGCGCTCTATTTCTGCCAGCAATCGCTCGCCGTAGCCTTTCCCCGTTTCGCCCGGTAGCAGATAGAGTTTATGCAGCAGCGTACCCGCCGGGCCGTGCTCGTCGACCGCGCGATGCCAGGAGACTTTAGCGAAACCGACAGGTGCCGCATTCTGCGCGATAAACCAGCTGCCCGCTTCGCTTTGCAGGCTCTGCTCGATGACTGCCGGGGAATACTCCTGGCGGAGAAATGCCTCCAGCTCGGCCGGTTCGCGCCACAGAGGGGCAAAATGATGGCGATAACTGGCGCAGCCCATTTCACTCAATAACGCGGCGTCCGTAATTTCTGCCTTACGTATTGTAAGCATGATCTTTTTCGTCTCCTGCGTGGACATGTCTGGGCAACATGTCATCACGTGGTGTCACAAAATATAAGCAAATAATGTAGATCCAGATCACATTTTTGCGATATACAAAGCGTTGTTCACCAGTAATGAGGTGCCGCTATGACATCGCTAACTCGTCCACGCGTTGAATTTATTTCGACCATATTGCAGACCGTGCTGAACCTTGGTCTGCTGAGCCTCGGTCTGATTTTGATTGTCTTTTTGGGCAAAGAGACACTGCATCTAGCGGATGTGCTGTTCGCGCCGGTGCAAACCAGCAAATATGAGCTGGTGGAAGGGCTGGTGGTTTATTTTCTCTATTTCGAATTTATCGCCCTGATTGTGAAGTACTTTCAGTCCGGGTTTCACTTCCCGCTGCGCTATTTTATCTACATCGGCATTACCGCGATTGTGCGGTTGATCATCGTCGATCACCAGTCGCCAATGGATGTGTTGATCTACTCGGCGGCGATCCTGTTGCTGGTGATCACGCTGTGGTTGTGTAACTCGAAGCGGCTGAGGCGTGAATAAAAAAAGGGCGATCCGGGGATCGCCAATGACTTCACAAGTTACTCGTCATTCTTCAGTCTGCAGGGGCGTTGGCTGCGTTCGTTCACCCCAGTTACTTACTGATGTAAGCTCCTGGGGATTCGCTCACTTGCCGCCTTCCTGCAACCTGAATTATTTAGAGTTTCGGGTGATACAAGTTGAGGGTGCAGTGGCAACGCCGGTCATCTTTCGGGTGATAGCTGCGTTGGCTTCCTTTACTCACCCCGGTCACTGACTTCAGTCAGCTGCCGGGGATTCATGCAGTCGCCGCCGTGCTCTCATCCGAAATATTTAGGGCGTAATAACAACAATGAAAATTAACCTTTCACACCGCCTGCGGTCAGGCCGTTAACCAGCCAGCGCTGCGCAAGCAGGAAGACAACCGTAATGGGGATCGCGGACAGCACCGCCGCCGCGGCAAAATCGCCCCACAGATAGTTTTGCGGGTTGAGATATTGCTGCATCCCGACCGCCAGCGTGTAGCTGTTAACATCGCGCAGCAGCAGCGAGGCAACCGGTACTTCGGTAATGGCGGCGATGAATGACAGAATAAACACCACCGCCAGGATCGGTACCGACAGCGGCAGCAGCACCAGGCGGAACGCCTGCCACGGTGTTGCGCCATCCAGCGAGGCGGCTTCTTCCAGCGAACCGTCGATCGTTTCGAAATAACCTTTGATCGTCCACACATGCAGCGCGATCCCGCCCATATAAGCGAAGATCACCCCGCCATGGGTATTCAGGCCGATAAACGGCACGTACTGACCGAGCCGGTCAAACAACGCGTACAGCGCCACCAGCGACAGCACCGCCGGGAACATCTGGAAAATCAGCATCCCTTTCAGCAATGTCGCTTTGCCGCGAAAGCGCATGCGGGCAAAGGCGTACGCAGAAGTGGTGGAGAGCGCCACAATGCCGACCGCGGTGATCACGGCGATTTTCACCGAGTTCCACAGCCACAGCAGCACCGGGAACGGCGGCGGCGTGACGCGGCCATCGGCATGTTCGACGCTAAAGCCCAGCGCGAGGCACCAGTGCTCCCACGAAATATTTTCCGGAATTAAACTGCCGGTGGCGAAGTTACCTTCACGCAGCGAAATGGCAACCACCATCAGCAGCGGAAACATAATCGCGGCAATAAACACCAGCAGTAACAAATGGGTGATAAACAGCCGCAGCTTTTGCGATTTCGCCTGCACCATAGCCATAATTTTCGTCCTCCTTAATCGAATTTCATGCGCGTAGCTTTCAGGTTGACGATAGCCAACGCACCTACCAGCAGGAAAATCAGCGTGGCAATAGCGGCAGCGAGCCCAAAGTCCTGACCACCGCCGCCTTCAAAGGCGATGCGATAGGTGTAGCTCACCAGCAAGTCGGTATAACCAGCCGGCGTGGTGGTGCCGATGCGATCCGGCCCGCCGTTGGTCAGCAGTTGGATCAGCACGAAGTTGTTAAAGTTAAACGCGAAGCTGGCGATCATCAGCGGCGTCAGCGGCTTGATCAGCAGCGGGAAGGTGATGCGGAAAAAGTTTTGCAGCGGTCCGGCACCGTCCATGGCTGAGGCTTCATACAGATCGTCGGGGATCGCTTTCAACAGCCCCATGCACAGGATCATCATGTACGGATAACCGAGCCAGGTGTTGACGATCACGATCATTGAACGTGCGGTGGTGGGATCGCTAAACCAGGCCGGTTTAATGCCAAACAGCGCACTCAGCATCATGTTGATCTCGCCAAAACTCTGGTTAAACAGCCCTTTGAAGATCAAAATGGAGATAAACGACGGTACGGCATACGGCAGAATTAACAACACGCGATAAATCGCTTTGCCTTTCAGGGATTCCCACTGCACGACGCAGGCCAGCACCATGCCCACGGCAACGGTCAGAACCACGGTCAGCACCGAGAACACCACCGTCCAGATAAAGATCTCAATGAACGGTTTTTGAATACCTTCATCGGTAAAGACGCGCGTGAAGTTATCCCAGCCGATGGTCACGGTATAGCCGGGGCTGAGCTTTTCGCTGCCCCAACTGCCGTCGGCGTTAATCGCCTGGAAGTAGCCGATATCGTTGTTCGGGCGGTATTTCGCGCCGCTCTGGTTGTTGAGCAGCGTGCCATCCTGTTCAAGCTGATACAGCGGGCGCGTACCGGAGAACTGGCGCAGCGAACTCATCGCCACTTTGCTGCCATCCGGCAGGAGGGCGGTCAGTTGGTTCAGCGCCTGGCGGTTTTGCGTGATGATGCGCAGATTGGCGCGCTCGCCAGCGGGCAGGGCGTCAGCCTCTTTTAATGTCAGTTGCTGCTCGCCGCCGGGTTTGAACGCATCGGAAACGTAGTTTTTACCGCTGTCGCCGTCGGTCAGCGCCAGTTGCCACGCATCTCCCGCCGGGTAAAGCCCAAAGTTATACGCTTTGCCTGCCTGGTAGGAACGATCGAGCAGCACCTGCTGCGCGCGCTCCTGAGTGAGCTGGTTAGTGCTGCTGTAGTTGGTAAACGCAATGGCGATGGTACAAACCAGCGGGAACAGGACAAACAGCCCCATACCTGCCACGCCGGGGTAAACATAGCGCCAGGCATAGGCTTTACGGTTGGCGAAAATATAGAGGCCCGCCGAGCTGAGGACGAGCGTGGTAATGGCGAAAAGGTATTCCCCCTGGGCATACATCATAACGACAAGGTAAGCCACCAACAGGCCAACAACGGTGATGGCCGCCCATGCGAGTTGCGGGCTTTGCCACCAGTGGCGTTTTCTTCTTACATCCATGGGGATTTCCTCTCTACTCAACACCCTTCACGCTGCCGCGTTGTTGGCTGCGGTTGCGCACGCTGGTAGCTTACATTTGTAAGCGCGCCGGGATACTCAACGTTGCCGCCATGATGCGCGTGAAGGATGCCGCGTATACAACATGTCCAATTCGCCTTATCCCCGTGCGGGGATAAGGCATTCACATTTTTACTTGGTAATACGACCCTGGGCGTCTTTCAGCGCGGCGTCGACGGTCTGGCGATCGCTAACGGCGTTGATAACCGCGGTGCGTGTGGCGTACCAGAAGGCGGCCATTTGCGGGATGTTCGGCATAATTTCACCGGTTTTCGCGTTATCCATGGTCGCGGCGATACGTTGGTCTTTCGCTAACTGATCCTGATAGGATTTCAGCGCGACTGCACCCAGCGGTTTGTCCTTGTTAACGTCTGCCAGGCCTTGATCGGTCAGCAGATAGTTTTCGAGGAACTCTTTCGCCAGCTCTTTGTTCGGGCTGGCGGCGTTGATGCCTGCGCTCAGCACGCCAACGAACGGTTTAGAAGGCTTACCTTTAAAGGTTGGCAGCAGCGCGACGCCGTAGTTGACTTTGCTCTTATCAATATTGGCCCACGCCCACGGACCATTGATGGTCATCGCGGTTTCACCTTTGTTAAACGCCGCTTCTGCAATTGAGTAATCCGTGTCGGCATTCATGTGTTTGTCTTTAATCAGCTTCACGAGGAAGCTAAGACCGGCTTTCGCGCCTGCGTTATCGACGCCGACATCTTTCACGTCATATTTGCCGTTTTCAAACTTGAAGGCGTAACCGCCGTCGGCGGCAATCAGCGGCCAGGTGAAGTACGGTTCTTGGAGGTTGAACATCAACGCGCTCTTACCTTTCGCTTTCAGCTGTTTATCCAGCGCCGGGATCTCTTCCCAGGTTTTTGGCGGGTTCGGCACGAGGTCTTTGTTGTAAATCAGTGATAAAGATTCGACCGCAATCGGGTAGGCAATCAGCTTACCGTTGTAACGTACCGCGTCCCATGTGAAGGGGAACAGCTTCTCCTGGAAGGCTTTATCCGGGGTGACTTCCGCCAGCAGACCGGATTGCGCATAGCCGCCAAAGCGGTCGTGCGCCCAGAAAATAATGTCCGGGCCGTCGCCGGTTGCAGCAACCTGCGGGAATTTCTCTTCCAGTTTATCCGGGTGTTCTACGGTGACTTTAATGCCGGTGTCTTTCTCAAATTTCTTACCCACTTCGGCAAGGCCGTTATAGCCTTTGTCGCCGTTGATCCAAATGACCAGCTTACCTTCTTCGATTTTGGCGAGGGCAGAGGCGGAAAACATCATCGTCGCCACTGCGGACAAAGCGAGGATGCGTGCGCCTGTTTTGATTTTCATATATCCCGTCCTTTAGGTGATGTGCTCGTGGATACGCTCAAGGTAGTTCGACGGGATTAGTCTCCTTTTTTGACAAGCGCTTCTCATCCTCCTTAACCCTACGCCCCTGGGGCGATTTGTGTGATCTCTGTTACAGAGATTTGCATTATGTGTGTTAGCGCACATAAAAAAGCGCCGATTTTTGCAGAGCCCATCACGAAAATGCCCGCAGCCCGCCTGTCCAGGGGGCAGAGACATTGTTCTCATCCTCCCGCCTCCTCCCCCACAAAAAACCAGGGGGGTGGAGGATTCGCCCGCTGAATCGATGCTCCATAGTCAGCCCACGTTGAATGTTTCTGTTGGTGACAGGTTGTAACGAAGGGAGAAGGGCATGGCGAGCGTACAGCTGCGTAATGTAACGAAAGCCTGGGGCGATGTGGTGGTGTCGAAAGACATCAGTCTCGACATCCACGAAGGAGAATTCGTGGTGTTTGTCGGTCCGTCAGGCTGTGGTAAATCGACGCTGCTGCGCATGATTGCCGGGCTGGAAACCATCACCAGCGGGGATTTGCTGATTGGCGATACCCGCATGAATGAGGTTCCTCCCGCAGAACGCGGCGTTGGCATGGTGTTTCAGTCCTACGCGCTCTATCCGCATTTGTCGGTTGCGGAAAATATGTCTTTCGGCCTGAAGTTAGCGGGCGCGAAAAAAGAGATGATCAAATCGCGCGTCACGCAAGTCGCGGAAGTGCTGCAACTGGCGCATTTACTGGATCGCAAACCGAAAGCCCTTTCTGGCGGTCAGCGTCAGCGTGTGGCGATCGGTCGTACGCTGGTGGCTGAACCCCGCGTTTTCTTGCTTGATGAACCTCTCTCCAACCTTGATGCCGCCCTGCGTGTGCAGATGCGTATTGAGATCTCCCGTCTGCACAAACGTCTTGGCCGCACGATGATTTACGTCACCCACGATCAGGTGGAAGCGATGACGCTGGCCGACAAAATCGTGGTGCTCGATGCCGGGCGCGTGGCGCAAGTGGGTAAACCGCTGGAGCTGTATCACTACCCGGCAGACCGTTTTGTCGCCGGTTTTATCGGCTCGCCGAAGATGAACTTCCTGCCGGTAAAAGTGACCTCTACCGCCATTGAACAGGTTCAGGTTGAGCTGCCTAACCGCCAGCGCGTGTGGCTGCCGGTGGACAGCGCCAATGTGCAGGTCGGCGCAAATATGTCTTTGGGCATCCGCCCGGAGCATCTGCTGCCCAGTGACATCGCCGATGTCACGCTGGAGGGCGAAGTTCAGGTCGTCGAACAGCTTGGTCACGAATCACAAATTCATATCCAGATCCCTGCAATACGTCAGAACCTGGTCTACCGCCAGAACGACGTGGTGCTGGTAGAAGAGGGTGCCACATTCGCCATCGGCTTACCGCCGGAGCGTTGCCATCTGTTCCGTGAAGATGGCACCGCCTGCCGCCGGTTACATAAAGAGCCGGGCGTTTAAGCGTACCCCACAAAGCGTTTACACAAAGCCATTCGCATTATGTCGAGGCGGCAACGTGATGACTCTCCGGCAACGTACAACCGTACCAGGCCGGGATTCATGACGGCAGCCAATAAAGAGATAGCGCGAAGGGGGATGTGTAAAAAAAGAAAAGCAAGCTCAGGAGATAGAACGATGATTACTCTGCGCAAACTTCCACTGGCTCTCGCCATCGCGGCAGGCGTACTGTCTGCACAGGCGGGTGCTGTTGATTTCAAAGGTTACGCCCGTTCGGGGATTGGCTGGACCGGCAGCGGCGGCGAGCAGCAATGCTTCCAGGCTACCGGTGCGGATGCCAAATACCGTCTCGGTAACGAATGCGAAACCTATGCGGAAATTAAATTAGGTCAGGAAGTCTGGAAAGAGGCGGATAAAAGCTTCTATTTTGACTCTAACATCGCCTATAAAACCGCACAGCTGAACGACTGGGAAAACGACAACGTACCAGCGGTTCGCGAATTTAACGTAGTGGGTAAAAACCTGATCGACTCCCTGCCAGGCGCCAACATCTGGGCCGGTAAGCGTTTCTATCAGCGCCATGACGTACATATGATCGACTTCTACTACTGGGATATTTCCGGCCCGGGTGCAGGTATTGAAAATATTGACGTTGGCATCGGTAAACTCTCTCTGGCCGCAACGCGTTCTTCTGAGCTGGGTGGTTCTTCTGCCTTTGGCGATCGCGATCCGAACACCGGCCTGCGCACGTATAACAACAAAGTGCCAAACGATGTCTTCGATGTGCGTTTAGCGCAGATGGCGACCAACCCGAACGGTATGCTGGAACTTGGCGTTGACTACGGTCACACCAACATTCCTGACGACTATTACCTGGAGCCGGGCGCATCGAAAGATGGCTGGATGTTCACTGCTGAACATACCCAGAGCATGATGAAGGGTTACAACAAGTTCGTGGTGCAGTACGCCACCGACGCGATGATTTCACAGGGTAAAGGCCAGGCTCGCGGCGGCGCTGTGGATAACGACGGTCACCTGATCCGCGTACTGGATCACGGTGCTATCAACCTCGCTGAGAAGTGGGATTTGATGTACGTCGGTATGTATCAGGACACCGATCGTGACAACAAACAAGGCAACACCTGGTACACCGTGGGTGTCCGCCCGATGTACAAATGGACGCCGATCATGAGCACGTTGATGGAAGTGGGCTACGACAACGTGAAATCCCAGCAAACCGGCGATCGTAACAGTCAGTACAAAATCACCCTGGCGCAACAGTGGCAGGCGGGCGACAGCATCTGGTCTCGTCCGGCAATCCGCGTTTTCGCTACCTACGCCAAGTGGGATGAGAAATGGGGTTACGTTAAAACGGACGCCGATGGCAACACCTCTTCCCTGGCTGCGAGCAATGGCGCGACTACACCGTTTGGCTTTGGCACCAATAGTCGTGGTAACGACGACGAGTGGACCTTCGGCGCCCAGATGGAAATCTGGTGGTAATACTTAAACACCCGCTGTAATGACCAAATGAGGGGCGCAAGCCCCTCAATCTTAGGTGACGCGCGCTATTGCCTGGCCAACGCTCACCGCGCAATCAAGGTGATCATAATGAAAATGAAAAAAAGTCTCGTCGCGCTCTGCTTATCCGCAGGGCTGCTGGCTGCGGCTCCCGCTGTGAGCCTGGCTGCTATAAATATCGTGCCGCAGGATGTCTCTGCAGCACCGTCTATTCCTGCTTCAACGCTTCAACAACTGCACTGGACACCGGTTTCACCTTCGCAAACGCTGACCAGCGATGTCTCTGCTGCCGGGCAGACGCTGAACGCCGGTGATATTACTGGCCCGGTGATGGCCTATAGCGTTCCGGCGAATATTGGCGAATTGAACATTACATTGACCAGCAAAGTGAACAACGAGAGCGTTTATGCGCCCAACGTGCTGGTACTTGATCAGAACTTCACCCCTGCAGCATTTTTCCCGTCCAGCTTCTTTGCGTACCAGGAGCCGGGCGTGATGTCGGATAACCGTTTAGAAGGCACGATGAAACTGACCCCGGCGTTGGGTCAGCAGAAACTTTATCTGCTGGTATTTACCACGCAAAAAGATCTGCAAAAAACCACGCAGATGGTAGATCCGGCTAAAGCTTATGCCAAAGGTAACGGCAACGCCGTACCGGATATTCCCGATCCGATTGCCCGCCATGGCGTGGCAGGTTCACTGGCGCTGAAAGCCAGCACCTCTTCCTCTTCCAGCATATTAGTCGGCCCGCTGTTTGGCTCTTCTGGCCCGGCTTCCGTTACCGTGGGCAATACCGCTGCACCGGCTTACAACACGCAACCGGCGCCTGCCGTCGCGCCCGCTGCGGCTCCTGCGCCAGTGGCGAAAAGCGAGCCGATGCTCAACGATACAGAGAGCTACTTTAACCAGGCCATCAAACAAGCCGCTGCTAAAGGTGATATTGATAAGGCGCTGAAATTATTGAATGAAGCAGAACGCCTCGGGTCGAAATCCGCCCGTGCCACTTTTATCAGCAGTGTAAAAGGCAAGGGGTAATCTCTCCCCACAATGCTGATATTTGCAGCAACTGGTGCGTCGCCTGACGCACCTTTTTTTCCGGCGCAGATGCGCGCTGTTGCGCATCTGTTGCGCTGATGAAAACTGAATGAAGTTTCCCCGCCCCGTGCGCCGGTTCTGCGATACAATAACGCTACGTTATGTACCGGAGAGTAAGGCATGTCACACCCTGCGCTTACGCAACTGCGTGCGCTGCGCTACGTAGACGCAATTCCCGCGCTTGAACCGCAACTGCTCGAGTGGCTGTTGCTGGAAGATTCGATGACCAAACGTTTTGAGCAGCAAGGCAAGACGGTCAGCGTTACGCTGATTCGGGAAGGCTTTGTGACGGTGGATGAGATCTCCGAAGAGCGCGACAGTCTGCCGAAGGAGGATCGTTACTGGTTGCGGGAAATTATTCTCTGCGCCGACGGGGAACCCTGGCTCGCCGGACGCACCGTGGTGCCCGAATCTACGCTGAGCGGCCCGGAACTGGCGCTGCAAACCCTGGGTAAAACGCCGCTTGGGCGATATCTCTTTACCTCATCTACGCTTACGCGTGACTTTATTGAAATTGGTCGTCATGAGCAGCTCTGGGGACGCCGTTCCCGTCTGCGTCTGGGCGGAAAACCGCTGATGCTGACCGAACTGTTTTTGCCTGCATCGCCGCTGTACTAAGAGGAAAAAGAAAATGGAGTGGAGTCTCACGCAGACTAAGCTGTTGGCCTTTCACAGGCTTATGCGTACGGACAAACCAATTGGCGCTTTGCTGCTGCTGTGGCCAACGCTGTGGGCGCTGTGGGTGGCGACGCCGGGCGTACCGCCGCTGTGGATTTTGCTGGTTTTTGTCGCGGGCGTCTGGCTGATGCGCGCTGCCGGTTGTGTCGTCAATGACTATGCGGATCGTAAATTTGATGGTCATGTTAAACGCACGGCAAATCGCCCGTTGCCAAGCGGCGCAGTAACGGAAAACGAAGCGCGCGTTCTGTTTGTGGTGCTGGTGCTGCTGGCCTTCGCGCTGGTGCTGACGCTGAATGTCATGACCATTTTGCTCTCCGTCGCGGCGCTGGCGCTGGCGTGGGTTTACCCGTTTATGAAGCGCTATACGCATCTGCCGCAGGTGGTGCTCGGGGCGGCGTTCGGCTGGTCGATTCCGATGGCGTTTGCTGCCGTGAGTGAATCTGTGCCGCTGAGCTGCTGGATCATGTTCCTCGCCAATATCCTGTGGGCAGTCGCGTATGACACGCAGTATGCGATGGTTGACCGTGACGATGATGTGAAGATTGGCATCAAGTCGACGGCAATTCTGTTTGGTCGTTTCGACAAGCTGATTATCGGGATATTGCAGGTGGCAGTGCTGGTGCTGATGGCGTCGATTGGCTGGCTGAATGGGCTGGGCTGGACCTACTACGGGACGGTGCTGATCGCCGGTGCGCTGTTTGTTTATCAGCAAACGTTGATTGCCAGGCGTGACCGTGATGCCTGTTTTAAAGCGTTTATGAACAATAACTATGTTGGGCTGGTGCTGTTTTTAGGGCTGGCGTTGAGTTATCTGCATTTGCCTTGAGTTTTTTCCCCTCTCCGGGAAGAGAGGGGAAAATTTCCTGTCACGCTTCCGCTTGCGTCGCGCTCTCAATCGTCAGACGCACATCCGACGTTATCAAGTCCGCCAGCATCTGGTACACGTTTAAGGTACGTGCCGGATCCGCATCGCCGGTATCGCTGATATAACCTTCATCGCGCAGCGTCAGCACCAGCGTACTGAATACCGCTTTATCGAAGAACTCCGGCGCGTTGATGCCGTGCAGTACCGACAAGCGCTGCGCCAGCGTGCGGCTCTCTTTTTCCAGCGTGCTGCGGTTCATCGCCGGATTGGCGCTCAGCAGCCAGAAAGTAATGGCGTAACGCTGTAAGGTTTCGCGCGCGCCTGCCGCCAGCAGTTGCAAGGTGCGGGAGTGCGCCGGATTGATGCTCAGACGATCGTCTTTCACCGTCAACAAGCCCTGGCGCAGCAGCTCTTGCATCAGGTTCTCCAGCACTTGCGCCAGCTCCGCTTTTTCCCAGCGCAGGAACAGCTCGGCTTTCAGCATCGGGTAAAGTAACTCGACGTGGCGCAGGATCTCGCTACGGGAGATAGCGCGATGCTGGGTGACAATCGCCGCCAGCAGCGACGGCAGCATCAGCATATGCGCAATGTTATTGCGGTAATACGTCATCAACACCGCCTGTTCACGCGGCAGAATGATGATATCGCCGATGGTGTCTTTCTCGACTTCGAACTTGTTCATCTGCAGCGCGTGGTCGATAAGCTCGCTGGCGCTGGCCGACGGCGTGGTCGAATCCGGCGAATAAGGCACGTTGCGCATCAGCTCGAGATAACAGCTTAGCTGCTCGGTCAGTTGCTCGCGCGTCAGTGAACGCTGGCGTGAGGCCAGCAGCGCGGTACAACACAGGTTCATAGCGTTAGCCGCACCGGCGTTGTTGATGCGCACCATCAGGTCAGCGGCAATGGTGTTCACCGTTGGTGTTAACCACGCCGGGCGGATGGATTCAATCGGATCGATGGCTTCGCGCCACTCGGGAACATGATGGTTCAGGTAGTTCATCAGCGGAATGGGTTCGCCGAAGTTCACATAGCCCTGACCGAGGTTACGCAGCTTGCTTAAACCACGCAGCATCTGCAACAGGCTCTCTTTCTCTTTTGTCGCGCCACGCAGCTCTTTGGCGTAAGTGCCCACTTCCATCACGTGTTCATACCCGATATAAATCGGCACCAGCGTGATGGGGCGCGTACCGCCGCGCAGCATCGCCTGAATGGTCATCGACAGCGTACCGGTTTTCGGATCCAGCAAACGCCCGGTGCGCGAACGTCCACCTTCAACGAAGTACTCCACCGAATAACCACGGCTAAACAGCTCACCCAGATATTCACGGAACACGGTGGAATAAAGCTTGTTACCTTTAAAGGTGCGGCGAATGAAGAAAGCGCCCAGGCGGCGGAAAATCGGCCCGGCGGGCCAAAAATTCAGGTTGATACCGGCAGCGATATGCGGCGGTACCAGCCCCTGGTGATAGAGCACATAGGAGAGCAACAAGTAGTCCATATGGCTGCGATGGCAGGGCACATAGACAATTTCATGGCCGTCGTGCGCCAGCTGGCGTACGCGCTCCGCATTATGCACATTGATGCCCTGATAGAGACGGTTCCAGGTAAAACCCAGAATGCGGTCCGTCAGGCGGATCATCTCGTAGGAGAAGTTCGCGGCGATCTCTTCCATCAGCGCGATGGCGTTTTGCTGCGCTTTATCATGGGAGATTTTTTTGCTGCGCGCTTCATCTTCGACCGCGCGGGCAATCGCTTTGGAAGAGAGCAATTTGTTAAATAAATCCTGACGCGCCGGCAGGCGCGGGCCTACTGCGGCCAGACGCTGGCGGGCAAAGTGCATACGTGCCACGCGCGCCAGTTTCTGCGCGATAATTTTATCTGTGCCGTGCTCGGTCGCCATACGGCGCAGCGAAACCGGTGGTGAGAAACGCACAAAGCTGTCGCGGCCAAGCCAGGAAACAGCAAAGAATTTCTGGATGCCGTTCAGCATGCGCAGCGGCGGGTTAATTTCGCCTTTTTCTCGCCCAGGTGAACGGCCAAACATCACCGATACCGGCACCATTTGCACATCCAAATCGGGATGGCTGCGGTGTAGATCCAGGTAGTCGTGGAACAGCTTGATCGACTCCTCTTTCGGCGCGTAATAGGTGAACACGCGCGGGCCGCCGTGGATAAACACGAAACGTGGCAGCAACGCGCCGTCGATTTCCAGCGGTTCCAGCGGATCGGGCAACTCATGCGCCAGACACTGCGCGCGTAAAGTCAGTAAGTCTGCCTTTGAGTTATAAGGCAGCACGTACATGATGGGGCGTGATGTATCGAGACCCAGTTCCTGTGCAGGTTCTGCGGGGATCGATTTACTTTTTACCAGCACGCTTAATGGTAAATTCAGTAATTTGTAGTAAATTCGTGGCCAGCCGGACATAAAGGATGTAAAGCCTCTGGTTAATAGTGCCATTGCGCCGCAAGAATATCAGAAAGCGCACATAATTTCTGTTGTACCGCTGCGCGCTTGCTGAGACATTGACGCCAATTTAATAAAAAGGTTCTTTTAAATGGCTAATAATACCACCGGTTTCACCCGGATCATTAAAGCCGCTGGATACTCCTGGAAAGGCGTTCGCGCCGCCTGGATTAATGAAGCGGCATTTCGTCAGGAGTCCGTTGCGGTTATCCTGGCAATTATAATCGCTTGCTGGCTCGATATTGACACAATGACGCGCGTACTGCTGATTGGTTCTGTGACGCTGGTAATGATTGTCGAAATTTTGAACAGTGCCATCGAAGCCGTGGTAGACAGAATTGGTTCGGAATTCCATGAACTTTCCGGGCGGGCGAAGGATATGGGGTCGGCGGCGGTGCTGATGTCCATCCTGCTGGCGCTGTTCACCTGGATCGCATTACTCTGGTCACATTTTCGATAACGCTTCCAGAATTCGATAACGCCCTGGTTTTTTGCTTAAATTTGGTTCCAAAATCGCCTTTAGCTGTATATACTCACAGCATAACTGTATATACACCCAGGGGGCGGGATGAAAGCATTAACGGCCAGGCAGCAAGAGGTGTTCGATCTTATTCGCGATCGCATCACTCAAACCGGTATGCCACCAACGCGTGCGGAAATCGCACAGCAATTGGGGTTCCGTTCCCCAAATGCGGCGGAAGAACACCTCAAAGCGCTGGCGCGCAAAGGGGTTATCGAAATCGTATCTGGCGCATCACGCGGTCTTCGCCTGCTGCTTGAAGAAGAAGAGGACGATATTGGCTTGCCGCTGATTGGTCGCGTCGCTGCGGGTGAGCCGCTGCTGGCTCAGCAGCATATCGAAGGCCATTACCAGGTTGATCCGAGCCTCTTTAAACCTCATGCAGATTTCCTGCTGCGCGTTAGCGGCATGTCGATGCGTGACATTGGCATTATGGATGGCGATCTGCTGGCGGTGCACAAAACGCAGGATGTGCGTAACGGCCAGGTTGTTGTTGCGCGTATTGAAGACGAAGTGACCGTCAAGCGTTTGAAAAAGCAGGGTAACACCGTCGAGCTGTTGCCGGAAAACAGCGAGTTTTCCCCGATCGTTGTCGATCTGCGCGATCAAAACTTCACCATCGAAGGGTTAGCGGTCGGTGTCATTCGTAATGGCGCGTGGCTGTAACGCACATTTGCTTTGCTGCGGGGCGGGTTCAGGTTCCGCAGCGATCTCCTCTTTTCCCTCATTAAATTTCACTTTCAAACCATGCCACTGCTAACCGCATCTGACAAAGCGCTCTGGCGGCTTGCGCTGCCGATGATCTTCTCGAATATCACTGTCCCGTTGCTGGGGCTGGTGGATACGGCGGTAGTGGGGCATCTGGACAGCCCGGTTTACCTGGGCGGCGTAGCGATTGGCGCAACGGCGACCAGTTTTCTCTTTATGCTGCTGCTTTTTTTGCGCATGAGCACCACCGGGCTAACAGCTCAGGCGTTCGGCGCGAAGAATGCGCCCGCGCTGGCGCGTGCGTTAGTCCAGCCTTTGCTGCTGGGGCTTGGAGCCGGTGTGTTCATTACTCTGCTGCGCACGCCACTTATCGATCTGGCGCTGCATATCACTGGCGGTAGCGAGGCGGTGCTGGAACAGGCGCGACGGTTCCTGGATATTCGCTGGTTGAGTGCGCCCGCTTCGCTGGGCAATCTGGTGTTGCTCGGTTGGTTGCTCGGCGTGCAGTATGCGCGTGCACCGGTGGTATTGCTGGTGGTGGGGAACCTGCTCAACATCGTGCTCGATCTGTGGTTGGTCATGGGGCTGCATATGAATGTGCAAGGTGCGGCGCTTGCCACGGTCATCGCGGAATATGCCACCTTCGCCATTGGCTTATGGATGGTGCGACACGTACTGGTGATGCGCGGCATTCCATTACTGACACTGAAAAATGCATGGCGCGGCGGCGTGCGGCGTTTGCTGGCGCTGAACCGCGATATCATGCTGCGTTCGCTGCTGCTGCAACTTTGCTTTGGTTCGATAACGGTGTTTGGTGCACGGCTCGGGGATGAGACGGTGGCGGCAAACGCGGTGCTGATGATGTTTTTGACCTTTACCGCCTATGCGCTCGATGGTTTCGCCTACGCGGTTGAGGCGCACTCCGGGCAGGCTTACGGTGCCAGAGACGGCAGTCAATTGATGCATATCTGGCGGGCTGCTTGCCGGCAGGCCGGGCTGGTGGCGCTGTTCTTTGCCGTTGTGTATGCGGTGGCGGGTAAGCAAATTATCGCGTTGTTAACGTCGCTCCCCGCCCTGCAACAGCTTGCCGGGCATTATCTGATTTGGCAGGTCATCTTACCGCTAGTGGGAGTGTGGTGTTATCTGCTGGACGGAATGTTTGTGGGTGCAACGCGCGCGGCCGAAATGCGTAACAGCATGGCGGTGGCGGCGGCAGGGTTTGCCGTTACGCTACTCACCGTGCCTGTTTTGGGTAATCACGGTTTGTGGTTGTCGCTCGCTGTGTTCCTTGCTCTGCGTGGGCTGACGCTGGCGCTGGTATGGCGTCGTCACTGGCGCAACAACAGTTGGTTTGCTGCCAGCGATCCTTCCTAATAGCGCATTATTCCCTGCTTTAGTGTTCCGATTTTCTCGCCTCGTTTACGCTGCTTTTATCTTGTTAGATGGTTAAAGATTCCGAATAAAATTCATAATGCCGAATCCATGACTACAATAATCAGTACGTTCAGCACGGCGAGAACGTCATTTTATTAAACCGAACGATAAGGAGTCCATGATGAATAAAGACGAAGTCGGCGGTAACTGGAAACAGTTTAAAGGTACTGTAAAAGAGAAATGGGGCAAGCTCACCGATGACGATATGACGATCATTGAAGGTAAACGTGATCAGTTGGTGGGTAAAATCCAGGAACGTTACGGTTACGCGAAAGATCAGGCAGAAAAAGAGGTGACGGACTGGGAAACGCGTAATGATTACCGTTGGTAGCCAACACATCCCCTCAAATGTGTTAACCCTCTGAAGGCTACCCTGCCCGAAGGTACAAGGATGTACCACCCCTCCAGATTCCACATCTATTAGCTCGAACCGCATTGATTTGGCTTACAAGCTTCCAGATTTTGCGTTCTTATCGCATCCCGCTGTCTATCTCCTTTTACCAACAGTTTGCCTGACCTAGGGCTGCCACAGTATGCGCTTGCTCGCCGCAGTTAAAATGCGAAACCTGGTGGGCTGTGTGGTAGGTAATAAATAGCCGATAAAAAACGAGAGACTATTATCGCGGTTTTTTCTTTAGCGGAACGCTGTGATCATGTTGGCAGTGATCGTGATGGCGGCAGGCTTCCACTTCCACACAAGCCGCACACAGACCATGGGCTTCAATGACATTATGGCGCAGGGCAAAACCCATTTTCGCCGCCAGCGCATGCATAATATCTTCCACCCCTTCGGCCTGTTCTTCTTTCACCGAACCACAGCGGTCGCAAATGAACATCGCAGAAGTATGCGTCGGCTGATCAAAAAGGTGGCACAGCACATAGCTGTTCGTGGACTCAACTTTGTGAACAAACCCTTGCTCCAGCAGAAAATCAAGCGCGCGATAAACTGTCGGCGGTTTTGCTTGCGGTTCGCTTACGCGCAGCAGATCAAGCAAATCATAGGCGCTGATCGCCCCTTGTTGCAGGCTCAGTAATCGCAACACTTCAAGGCGCTGGGGAGTCAGGCGCACGTTGCGCTGCGCGCACAGCTTTTCAGCCTGCACTAACATCTCTTGCGAAGTGGTCTTATCCATTTGCGCTCTCTGGTCGGGGAAATAGAAACCCACACTTTACCATGTCCTGCCCAAAACACCGAGATCGCCGCCCGTAAACTCCTTTTCTCACTTTCCTTCCCGAAACGAATTTCCTCTTCTATAAATATTGAGAGTTTCCTCAATAACTATAGCGTTCATATATATCCTGTACGTTCACATGATTTAGCTTCTTTTTTGGTCGTTGTTCGCAGCAATAGTGAATTCCTGTTTCTTTTAAAATAAACAGGCTTAAAAAAACTCATCTGGCTACGAGACACATATTGTGAATAAAAAACGTAAACTTTCAGTGGTCGCTATCGCTGTCTCCTTCTTTGCGGCAAATCAAGCAGGAGCAGCCAATACCTGGGCAGAAGCACGTAACGATGCAATGGGAGGAACGGGTGTTGCATCGGCAAATTATGGTAGTGGAGCACTCATCAACCCGGCGTTGCTGGCGAAAGCCAAGCCGGAAGATGACGTCACGATTATCCTGCCGAGCGTTCAGGCGCAAATTACCGACAAAGATAACCTTCGCGATGAAATCGATAACATCAATGACAAAATTGATGGTTACAAGGATGTGGTCGATAACCTGACCGCTGCGCAGATCATTGCCAACCCGATTGGCACGGTCAATCAGTTCCAGGCAGCGGCGAAAGATCTGGCTGACGAACTGGTGTTCCTGAAAGGCAAAACCGCGCAGGCCAAAGCTGCCGCAGGCATTGCGGTCAGCATTCCAAATGATGTGCTCTCGCTGGCTTTTGTCACCAAAGCGTATGCGCACGCTCGCGTTAGCTCGAATATCGATCAACAGGATATTGATTACCTGCGCAATATTCAGAACAACACCGGTTTTGCAGTAGGCGAAGCGTTAGGCGCGGTGGTTTCGCCAAACGGTAGCGAAGAGATCACCAAAAACCTCAACTCTACCGCAGCGGGCCGTGCGGCAATTGTCTCCGACTTTGGTATCGCCATGGCGCGCCAGTTTGAAGTCGCTGGCGTGCCGTTGTCCCTTGGCGTGACGCCGAAACTGCAAAAAACGTGGGTCTACAACTACACCGCGTCTATTTATGACTATAAGAGCAGCGACCTGAGAGACAGCCGTTATCGCACCGATGACACCGGCTTTAACATCGATGTCGGTGCTGCGGCAGATCTTAGTGAAAACATCACTGTGGGCTTAACCGGCACCAACCTTATCTCGCGCGATATCGATACACAGAATATTCGAATTCGCAATGGTAGAACCGGTGTGGTCACCAATTATAAAGACACCTACCAGATTAGCCCGGTAGTGACGGCTGGCGCGGCCTGGCATAATGAGCTGGTGACATTAAGCGCCGATGGGGATTTAACCGAAACCAAAGGCTTTAAGAGCGAGAAAAACTCCCAGTACGTGGGCGTTGGTGCGGAAGTTCGCCCGCTTAGCTGGCTGGCGGTGCGGGCCGGTTACCGCGCGGATGTGAAAGGTGATGATAAAAACGTCTTCACTGGCGGTGTCGGTTTTGCACCGTTTAACCGTGTCCATGTCGATTTGATGGGGCTGGTTGGTGAAGATGAAACCTGGGGCGCAGGCGCACAGCTGAGCGTCACATTCTAAGGTTTAGCCGGAGGCGCTGCGCCTCCGGTTTTGCCTGTGCTATAGTAGCGCCCCTTTTTCATTCGATGCTTAAATATTCGCCATGCTGCCACACAATCAGTCCGCTACTTTTCCTGCCCATCGTTTCTCCATTGCGCCGATGCTTGACTGGACGGACAGACATTGCCGCTACTTCTTGCGCCTGCTGTCGCGCCAGACGTTGCTCTACACCGAAATGGTCACCACCGGTGCCATCATTCATGGCAAGGGCGATTACCTGGCGTATAGCGAAGAAGAACATCCGGTGGCGTTGCAGCTCGGCGGTAGCGATCCGGCGCAGCTTGCCCATTGTGCGAAGCTGGCCGAAGCGCGCGGCTATGATGAAATTAACCTCAACGTTGGGTGTCCGTCCGATCGCGTGCAGAATGGCCGTTTCGGCGCATGCCTGATGGGCGAAGCGCAACTGGTGGCGGATTGCATCAAAGCGATGCGTGATGTGGTATCGATTCCGGTCACTGTCAAAACGCGTATTGGCATTGACGATCAGGACAGCTACGAATTTCTCTGCGACTTTATTGGCACCGTGGCCGGAAAAGGCGAATGTGAAAGTTTTATCATCCATGCGCGCAAAGCGTGGCTTTCAGGGTTAAGCCCGAAAGAGAACCGCGAAATTCCACCGCTGGATTACCCTCGCGTTTATCAGTTGAAGCGTGATTTTCCGCACCTGACAATGGCGATTAACGGCGGTATCAAATCGCTGGAAGAAGCCAAAGCGCATCTGGAGCATATGGATGGCGTGATGGTGGGTCGCGAAGCGTATCAGAACCCTGGCATGCTGGCGTCTGTTGACCGCGAGATCTTTGGCGCAGACGTGGCGGATGCCGATCCGGTCGCCGTGGTGCGCGCCATGTACCCCTACATTGAGCGCGAACTGAGCCAGGGCGCGTATCTCGGGCATATCACGCGGCATATGCTGGGGCTGTTTCAGGGCGTTCCTGGCGCGCGCCAGTGGCGTCGTTATCTGAGTGAAAATGCGCATAAAGCCGGTGCGGATATCGCGGTAGTGGAACACGCGCTCAACCTGGTGGCGTCAAAGCGTTAAAGTTTCACCAAAAGGTAGTCAAATTCACTAAGCTCCGCCTTCTGTTGCGGAGCTTTTTTATTGATAAATAAGCTAATTTTCCCTGGCATGGTTCTTGTAATAACCGGGAAGTTACCTCTTTGGGAGATCCATCATGCTGGAATTACTGTTTATCGTGGGCTTTTTTATCATGTTGCTGGTGACCGGCGTTTCGCTGCTGGGCATCATCGCAGCGCTGCTGGTGGCAACGGCTGTTATGTTCCTCGGCGGGCTTTTCGCATTGATGATCAAGCTATTGCCATGGCTGCTGCTGGCCGTCGCCGTTGTCTGGATTATCCGTGCCGTGAAAGAACCGAAGGTCCCACGTTATCAACGCAATAACCGTTGGCGTTACTAAAGTATTGCGTGGTTCGTCACATACCGAAGACTTTTCCCGGTACATTGCTTAGAACCGAATAGGATTTACTTATTAAATCTGTCACTATCGCGACGTTAACGAATTCATCGCGCTGTACCCTACAATGCAGCCGAACTAAAAAAGAAAGGGCTTCCCACGGGAAGCCCTAATTCTTTCAGGTACTTAGCTTAAGGGATCAACAGACTGGAGCCCTGCGTCGCCCGACTCTCCAGCACTTCATGCGCCCGCTGTGCATCGTGCAGCGCGAACTTCTGGCTCTCGGCCACATCCACTTTGATAACCCCGCTGGCAATCAGCGAAAACAGCTCATTACTGGCTTCCTGCAACTCTTCCCGGTTAGTGACATAGCCATTGAGGGAAGGGCGCGTGGCGTAGAGCGAGCCTTTCTGGTTAAGAATACCCAGATTCACGCCGGTAACCGGGCCGGAAGAGTTGCCAAAGCTCACCATCAATCCGCGACGTCGCAGACAATCAAGCGACGTTTCCCAGGTGTCTTTCCCCACCGAGTCGTACACCACCGCCACCTTTTTACCGCCGGTGAGTTCTTTGACACGTTCCACCACATTCTCTTCGCTGTAGTTGATCACCTGCCAGGCACCTGCCTGCAACGCGCGCTGCGCTTTTTGCGCGGAACCCACGGTACCAATCAGCTTCGCGCCAAGGGCTTTTGCCCACTGGCAGGCAATCAACCCGACACCACCGGCGGCAGCATGGAACAGGAACATTTCATCTGGCTTGATTTCATAGGTTTTGCGCAGCAGATAAAACACCGTCAGCCCCTTCAGGAATGACGCCGCCGCTTGCTCGAAGGAGATCGCGTTCGGCAGCACCGCGACTTTATCCGCCAAAACGTTATGCACCGAGCTATACGCACCCAGGCCCGATTGCGCATACACCACGCGATCGCCCACTTTCACCTGCGTGACGCCGCTGCCCACTTTGCTTACCACGCCTGCCGCTTCGGTGCCCAGCCCGCTTGGTAACGCTGGCGGCGGATATAATCCGCTACGGATATAGGTATCGATATAGTTGATGCCAATGGCTTTATTTTCTACCTGCACTTCGTTTTCCGCTGGCGCTGCGGGGGTGAACTCAACCGCTTTAAGCACCTCAGGCCCACCATGCTTTTGAAATTCTATTCTCGTCGCCATGCTTCCTCCTGATGTGATAATCTCTCAACCCATTCATTACCCGGATAGCTCCATTCACTATGGCAGGAAATAAACCCTTCAACAAACAGACTGAAACCCGCGACGTACAGCTCGAGGGGATGAAAGTGCCTCCGCATTCTATTGAAGCGGAGCAGTCGGTGTTGGGCGGTTTAATGCTGGATAACGAGCGTTGGGATGATGTTGCCGAACGCGTCGTGGCGGATGATTTTTATACGCGCCCGCACCGCCATATTTTTACCGAGATGCACCGCTTGCAGGAGATGGGCAAACCCATCGATCTGATAACGCTCGCAGAATCGCTGGAGCTGCAGGGGCAACTGGACATTGTTGGCGGCTTTGCTTACCTGGCTGAGCTTTCCAAAAATACGCCAAGTGCGGCAAACATCAGCGCCTATGCCGATATCGTGCGCGAACGTGCGGTAGTGCGCGAAATGATTTCGGTGGCGAATGAAATCGCCAACGCCGGTTTTGATCCGCAGGGGCGCAGCAGTGAAGATCTGCTCGACCTTGCCGAATCCCGCGTTTTCAAAATCGCCGAAAGCCGCGCAAATAAAGACGAAGGCCCGAAAAACATCGCCGATGTGCTTGAAGCGACCGTTTCGCGTATCGAACAGCTTTTCCAGCAGCCGCACGACGGTGTCACCGGTGTGAATACGGGCTATGACGATCTTAATAAGAAAACGGCGGGCTTACAGCCGTCGGATTTGATCATTGTTGCCGCGCGTCCGTCGATGGGTAAAACGACATTTGCGATGAACCTCGTTGAAAACGCGGCGATGTTGCAGGATAAACCGGTATTAATCTTCAGTCTTGAGATGCCCTCCGAACAGATCATGATGCGTTCGCTGGCCTCCCTTTCGCGTGTCGATCAGACGCGCATTCGTACCGGCCAACTGGATGATGAAGACTGGGCGCGCATCTCCGGCACCATGGGCATCCTGCTCGAAAAACGCAATATCTATATTGATGACTCTTCCGGCCTGACGCCGACGGAAGTCCGATCCCGTGCGCGGCGTATCGCCCGCGAGCATGGCGGCATTGGGCTTATCATGATCGACTACCTGCAACTGATGCGTGTGCCGTCGTTGTCGGATAACCGTACGCTGGAAATCGCCGAAATCTCCCGCTCGCTAAAAGCGCTGGCGAAAGAGTTACAGGTGCCGGTGGTGGCGCTGTCGCAGCTTAACCGCTCGCTGGAGCAGCGCGCCGACAAACGTCCGGTAAACTCCGACTTGCGTGAATCCGGCTCCATCGAGCAGGACGCCGACTTGATCATGTTTATTTATCGTGACGAGGTTTATCACGAAAACAGTGACTTAAAAGGCATTGCAGAAATCATTATTGGTAAGCAGCGTAACGGGCCGATAGGTACCGTGCGTCTGACATTTAACGGGCAGTGGTCGCGCTTTGATAATTATGCTGGGCCACAATACGACGACGAATAAATCCTCTTCATCCTTCGCATTACAGGGGCGTTGACTGCCTCCGCTGATCCTGGTCGCCTGGTTTACCAAACCGTCGGGATCGACGGACTTGTCGTCTCCTGCACACGAATGATATTGACGATTGCTTGATAGGGTAATGTAAATGCAAGCGGCAACCGTAGTAGTTAACCGCCGCGCTCTGCGACACAATCTGCAACGCCTGCGTGAACTGGCTCCCGCCAGCCGCGTGGTTGCGGTCGTGAAAGCGAACGCCTATGGACACGGTCTTCTCGAGACCGCGCGAACGCTCCCCGATGCCGATGCTTTCGGTGTCTCCCGTCTTGAAGAAGCCCTGCAATTACGCGCGGGCGGCATCACACAACCGATTTTGCTGCTGGAAGGTTTCTTCGCCGCCAGCGATCTGCCATTGGTCGCTGAACACCAGCTTCACACGGTTATTCATAGCCTTGAACAGCTGGAAGCGCTGGAAACCGCGACGCTGAAAGCGCCGGTTACCGTGTGGATGAAGCTTGATACCGGTATGCATCGCCTGGGTGTACATCCGCACGAGGCTGAGGCGTTTTATGCGCGCTTGTCACAGTGCAAAAATGTGCGCCAGCCAGTTAACGTTGCCAGCCATTTTGCCCGCGCTGACGAGCCGGAATGCGGCGCAACAGAGCGCCAGCTTGATATCTTCACCACCTTTACCAACGGCAAACCTGGTCTGCGTTCCATTGCCGCTTCCGGCGGTACGCTGCTGTGGCCGCAATCGCACTTCGACTGGGTTCGGCCAGGCATTATTTTGTACGGCGTTTCGCCGCTCGAGAGTAAACCCTGGGGTGCCGATTTCGGTTTTCAGCCAGTCATGACGCTGACTTCGCAACTGATCGCCGTGCGCGAGCATAAAGCGGGCGATGCGGTGGGCTATGGCGGCACGTGGGAAAGCACGCGCGACACGCGTTTAGGCGTGGTGGCGATGGGCTATGGCGATGGCTATCCACGCGCTGCGCCTTCCGGTACGCCGGTGCTGGTTAATGGTCGCGAAGTGCCGATTGTTGGTCGTGTGGCGATGGATATGATTTGCGTTGATCTCGGCCCGGATGCGCAAGACAAAGCCGGTGATGAAGTGGTGCTGTGGGGCGAAGGTTTACCCGTTGAACGCATTGCTGAAGCAACAAAAGTGAGTGCTTACGAACTTATCACGCGCCTGACTTCGCGGGCCACTTTAAAATACATCGACTAAAAGGATTGCGCCTTGTCGCCAATGGAAATCGCCGCCTGCCTGGCTTATGCCCTCTCTGTATGGCTTGCCGCGCGCAACAATATGCACACCTGGTGGACGGGGATTATTGGCTGCGTGCTGTATGGCTGGGTGTTCTACTCCGTACAGCTCTACGCCGATGTCACGCTGCAACTGTTCTTTATCGCCAGCAGTATTGCCGGGTGGATCAATTGGCTGAAAGGCAACCACGGCAGCGAACTGGCGGTACGCAAAACGCCGCTTAACCATTTGTTGCTGATGTTAGCGGGCGCGCTGGTTGTCGCCGGGTGTTACGCCTGGCTGTTGCACCGCTTTACCAACGCGTGGTCGCCGTGGCTGGACTCCGCCATTATGGTTTTCAGCGTGCTCGCGCAATTTATGCTGATGGGGCGCAGGCTCGAAAGCTGGTATTTCTGGCTGCTGGTTAACACCATTGCCGTGCCGCTGTATGCCGCCCGCGATCTCTGGCTCACCGCCGGGTTATATCTTGTTTTCTGGTGTAACGCCTGGCATGGCCTGTATCAATGGCGCAAAGCGATGGCCGCGCGATGAAACGCTTTGCCAGCGGGTTAATCGTCGGTAAATTTGCGCCGTTACACTGCGGCCACGAACGATTGATTAACGCCGCGCTGGAACAGTGCGAACGTCTGTGGATCGTCAGCTACTCTGTGCCAGAGTTGCCTGGATGCGAGCCGGAAAAGCGTGAACGCTGGCTGCGTGCGCGTTTTCCGCAATGCGACATTCTGGTTCTCACCCCCCAGCGTCTCGCTGATTATGGCTTGAGCGCGCCACCGCATAACGACGCCGACGGCGATCTGCATCGCCACTATATGGCCGATATCTGTTTGCAGATTCTGCATTGCCAACCGCAGGCGGTGTTTACCGCCGAAGAGTACGGCGATGGCTTTGCCCGCGTACTCAGTGAACGCTTTGCACGCCCTGTTGTGCATGTGCGTTTGCAGCGTGAGCAGGGAGAACAAGCGCCTTCTGGTACGCTGATTCGCAATGATGTTCATCGCTGGCGGCAGATGTTAGCGCCCGTTGTTTACCGGGATTTTGTGCAGCGCATTTGTCTGCTGGGCGGTGAATCGACCGGCAAAAGCACGCTGAGCATCGCGCTGGCGCAAGCGCTGGATACGGCGTTTGTGGCGGAATATGGCCGCGAACGCTGGGACGAAAAGGGCGGTGAACTGGTTTATGACGATATGCTGCTGATTGCACAAACGCAGGTGCAGCGCGAAGATGCCGCCGACGCCCGGCAGTGGCTGGTGTGCGACACCTCCCCGCTGACGACGCTGTTCTATACGCTGGCGATGTTTGGCCACGCGCCTGATGCGCTCTATGCACTGGCGCAGCGGCACTACCACCTCGTGGTGCTGTGTGACGACGATTTCCCGTTTGTACAGGATGGCACCCGCCAGGATGAAACCTTCCGCCAGCGCCAGCAGGCCTGGTACAACGAACAGCTGACGCAACGCGGCATTCCCTTTCTGCGTGTACACGGTTCGGTAAGCGAGCGCGTGGCGCAAATTCTCGCCGCGCTGCGCGGCTAAAGCGCTTATTTTTTAACACCGCGGTTGCTGCTCTCGATCTTCCTCTGCTTCCGGTTTATTGTGGTGGTTCTTGCCTACTGTAAACCTGGAGAGTACACGCGTGTTTCAGAAAGTTGACGCCTACGCCGGCGACCCGATTCTGTCGTTAATGGAGCGCTTTAAAGAAGATCCCCGCAACGACAAGGTCAATCTCAGTATCGGGCTGTATTACAACGAAGACGGAATCATCCCGCGTTTGCAGGCGGTTGCCGAAGCCGAAGCGCGCCTGAACGCACAGCCTCACGGTGCATCGGTCTATCTGCCGATGGAAGGGCTCAACAGCTATCGCGACGCGATAGCTCCGCTGCTGTTCGGTGCAGAACATCCGGTACTGGCGCAAAAACGTGTTGCTACCATCCAGACCTTAGGCGGCTCCGGTGCGCTGAAAGTCGGCGCAGATTTTCTGAAACGTTACTTTCCAGATTCCGGCGTGTGGGTCAGTGACCCGACCTGGGAAAACCATGTTGCGATATTTGAAGGTGCCGGGTTTGTAGTGAGTACTTACCCCTGGTACGACAGCGCCACTAATGGTGTGCGTTTTGAAGCATTTCTGGAAAAACTGAACACCCTGGCCGCACAGAGCATTGTGCTGCTGCACCCCTGCTGCCATAACCCAACCGGTGCGGATCTCACTCACGCACAGTGGGACCAGGTGGTTGAGGTGTTGAAAGCGCGCAATCTGATCCCGTTCCTCGACATCGCCTATCAGGGCTTTGGTGCCGGAATGGAAGACGATGCTTACGCCATCCGCGCCGTTGCCCGCGCCGGGCTGCCTGCGCTGGTCAGCAACTCTTTTTCGAAAATTTTCTCGCTGTATGGCGAGCGCGTTGGCGGGCTTTCCGTGGTATGTGACGATGCGGACGCCGCCAGCCGCGTGCTGGGGCAGCTCAAAGCCACCGTGCGCCGTAACTACTCCAGCCCACCGAATTTTGGCGCACAGCTGGTCGCGACAGTGCTTGGCGACGCAGGCCTGAAAGCCTCCTGGCTGGCGGAAGTGGAAGCCATGCGTACGCGTATTCTGGCGATGCGCCAGGAGCTGGTCACCGTGCTGAAAGAGGCGGTACCAGGTGGCAATTTCGATTACCTGCTTAAACAGCGCGGCATGTTCAGTTATACCGGCCTGAGCGCGGCGCAGGTCGATCGTCTGCGTGAAGAGTTTGGTATTTATCTCATCGCCAGCGGGCGGATGTGCGTTGCCGGTCTTAACAGCCGCAATGTCCACCGCGTGGCGCAAGCATTCGCCGCAGTAATGTAAGCACCCACTTACTTTTCTTCATCCCCTGCGGTCTGGCAGGGGATTATTTATGCCTCAATATTCGCTTATTCTCTGAATAATCTGCAAAAAATCCTTTTTTTCATCGGCTTCACAGGGTATGGTCTGGTAACATTTTGACCATTCGCACCATTTATAAAATATAACGAACTGATAATTTAGGGATAAATATGCGAAAGTTCATACGCGCGCTCGGCGCGGTCTGCCTGTGGATGACGTTTGGCAGCGCGGTTTACGCATCGGCACCCACGCCGGTATCTGAAGGCACCAATGTTGCCAGACTCGCCGAACAGGCACCCGTTCACTGGGTTTCCGTGGCGCAAATTGAAAATTCTCTGATCGAACGCCCGCCAATGGCGGTCGGGTTTGATATTGACGACACGGTGCTATTTTCCAGCCCCGGTTTCTGGCGCGGTAAAAAAACCTGGTCACCCGAGAGCGAAGCCTATCTGCAAAACCCGGCCTTTTGGGAAAAGATGAACAACGGCTGGGACGAGTTCAGTATTCCGAAAGAAGTGGCCCGCCATCTGATTGCGATGCATGTAAAGCGCGGTGACAGCATCTTTTTCATCACCGGCCGTAGCCCGACAAAAACAGAAACGGTAAGTAAAACGTTACAGGACGATTTTCTTATTCCTGCGGCCAATATGAACCCGGTGATTTTCGCCGGCGATAAGCCTGGCCAGAACAGCAAAACTCAGTGGCTGAAGGCCAATAAAATCCGTATTTTCTATGGCGATTCAGACAGCGATATCACCGCGGCACGAGAAAGCGAAGCCCGGCCAATTCGCGTGCTACGCGCTTCAAACTCGACCTATCGCCCTTTACCGCAGGCGGGTGCGCTGGGCGAGGAAGTGATTGTGAACTCCGAGTATTAGCCCTGGCTTTCCTGTTTTGGCAACATGCTGCCACACTGACAAGAGTTCATTTTGCTGACAGGAGATAGGCATGTGGTATCAACAAACCCTTACGCTTGGCGCGAAGTCGCGCGGGTTTCATCTGGTGACGGACGAGGTGCTTGGGCAACTTCGCGATCTCTCCCGCATTAACGTTGGTTTGCTGCACTTGTTGCTGCAACATACCTCTGCTTCGCTCACCCTGAACGAAAATTGCGATCCCACCGTGCGCCACGATATGGAGCAGCATTTTCTGCAAGCCGTGCCGGACAACGCGCCGTATGAGCATGATTACGAAGGGCCGGATGATATGCCGTCGCACATTAAATCCTCGCTGTTAGGCGTTTCTCTGCTGTTACCTGTGCAAAACGGGCGCGTGGTGCTGGGCACATGGCAGGGAATTTGGCTTGGCGAGCACCGCATTCACGGCGGCTCGCGCAAAATCATCGCCACGCTGCAAGGAGAGTAGCCGCTCCATCAAACCTCCATATACCCCGGTTATAAGCCTGCATAAAGACGTGTGGGTGCGTCTGATAACACGGGGTAGTTATGGTTTTACGGAATGTTTTCGTGTGGCTGTACGGTTGGGAACCGTGCGATTTCGCCACCTACAAAATGGTCTGGCAACAATTTGGCGGTTCTGTCTGTACACATCCGGATGTGCTGCAATTTTTAAGTGCTGAAACGGGGGCGAAGCTGGATTTTTACGTCATTCGTCGCAAGCAGGTATACGTTGGCGCGTGTTACGCGGTGAAGGGTTCGCTATCGCTACAGGACCGGCGTTATCCCTTTGTTTTTGATGACATCATGCTGCCGCTGCAAACGAAAAAGGTGGGGTATTTACCTGCGGTTACCAAGCGGCTGTCGCCGCACCATCGCACAGATTTTCTCAATGTTTTATTCAGCCGTTATTTAAAAAACAAGATCTGCTACGTCAAAGAGAGCCTGTCGAAAGCGTCACAGAAAAAACGCAACGGCGAAATGAAAAAGTTTCTTGCCTGTGGCGGTGAAGTTCGGTGGGTTGATGACTTTTCAGATAGTGAACTGGCCGACATATATATCGACGTGTTCAGGCAGCGCTGGCAGGGTAAAATTTACTGTTTTGCGCGTGATGACTTAATCAGAACATTTGCCGCATTGCGACATTTACTCTTTGGCGCGGTGTTGTTTATGCATGGTCGCCCCTGCGCGTTTGATATCATTTTTATGGCCGAGTGCGATGGCTATTTTTATTTCGATGATATTAATGGTGGGTATTCTCAGAACTATCCTGAATTTAATCTGGGCAGTATTTTGTTGTGGGTGAATATCTGCAAAGCAAAAGAATTATGTCTCGCGAAAGATAAAAAATTTAAATTTTCTCTCGGGGTCTATAAAGATTACTGGAGCTATAAAAAACAGTGGTGCGACATTCTGCCGTTGGGCAGGACGCTGTTTTAATGAATGCTCCCGGCGGTGGTTATCCCCCGCCGGGAGTTTTTGGCTACCTTAATCTCCCAGCCGATAGCCGAAGCCGCGTACGCACTCCGGCACATTGACAATGCCCGCCTGCTGGATCTTCTTTCTTAATTTGCTGACATGGCTATCCACGGTGCGATCGCAGGCATTACCCTCTGGCATGCAAGAATTCATGATTTCTTCGCGCGTAAAAACGCGCTGCGGGTAGCGAATTAAATGCATCAATATCTTAAACTCTGTAGAGGTTAAGTCTGTAGATAAATCCATTTTCTTCGGCCCAACGTACACCTGATGCGTTATTTTATTTATTTCAATGTTTCTGGTTTTATAAAGTTTGAGATTTTCCCGAGCATGATATTGCTGGCTTCTTTTTAAAATAACATGCACCCTGGCGACTAATTCCTCCGGGTTGAACGGTTTCACCAGGAAATCATCAGCGCCCGTTTTTAATGCCTGGATCTTATCTGCATCGGTGTCCATCGCGGTCAGCATCATAATGGGGATATCGGTGGTCTGGCGCAGCTCCATCAACACTTGCCAGCCGTCCTTTTTCGGCATTTTGATATCAAGGATAATAAAATCAGGCTGATATTTTTCGGCCATGATGACCGCTTTTTCACCATCAGGGGCATGAAACACCGCGAACTTGTCGCGCTCAAGGTAAGCAATCATAACACCGGCAATATCACTATCATCTTCAGCGACAAGGACGGTTTTCTTCTCGCCATGTAATATGCTCATCAGGCATCTCCGGGAGTTTTCTCTTTTATCCGCAATCAACAGCACAATAATGTGCCTTTCTTATCTTATTGAAAAAAATGAAAAAATAACTATTACTTTCTACTTGTAACTATTTGTCACTCTAAATCACAAAAGGTTCCAGCGTTCTCGATTCTGTTTAGGTTGTGTTGATCGTCAGGTTTTGTAACGGCCCACGATTTTTTTATCCATACACTACGCTTAAATGATGTATTTATGCCGATCGCGATACCCCACCACGACATGACAAGGAGAAGCAAAAGTGACAATTTCCGAGTTACTGCAATATTGCATGGCGAAGCCTGGCGCTGAACAGAGCGTGCACAGCGACTGGAAAGCAACACAAATCAAAGTTGCGGATGTGCTGTTTGTGATGGTGAAAGAGGTGGAAGGCCGGCCGGCAGCGTCGCTGAAAACGAGCCCGGAACTCGCGGATTTGCTGCGCCAGCAGCATGAAGATGTGCGCCCCAGCCGCCATTTGAATAAAGCGCACTGGAGCACCGTTTACCTGGATGGTTCGTTACCGGATTCGCAGATTTACTACCTGGTGGATGCGTCGTATCAGCAGGCGATTGAGTTGGTGCCGGAACAGGTCCGGCAGCAACTCTCCGTGTAATTACTTCAGCATCGGTTTGAGGAAGCGCGCCGTATGAGAGGCTTCGCATTCGGCGACCGTTTCCGGCGTGCCGGAGACCAGGATCTCGCCGCCGCCGCTGCCGCCTTCCGGGCCGAGATCGACAATCCAGTCCGCCGTTTTAATCACGTCCAGGTTGTGCTCAATCACCACAATGGTGTTGCCCTGATCCCGTAACTGATGTAGCACGTCCAGCAATTGCTGGATATCAGCAAAGTGCAGGCCGGTGGTTGGTTCGTCGAGGATATAGAGCGTCTGACCGGTGCCGCGTTTCGACAGCTCGCGCGCCAGCTTCACGCGCTGGGCTTCACCGCCGGAAAGCGTCGTCGCCGACTGTCCAAGACGAATATAGGTCAGGCCAACATCCATCAGCGTTTGCAGCTTACGCGCCAGCGCCGGAACAGCATCGAAGAACTCGCGTGCTTCTTCGATAGTCATATCCAGCACTTCGTGGATAGTCTTGCCTTTGTATTTGATCTCCAGCGTTTCGCGGTTGTAGCGCTTGCCTTTGCACTGGTCGCACGGCACGTAAATATCCGGCAGAAAGTGCATCTCAACCTTGATTACGCCATCACCCTGGCACGCTTCGCAGCGACCGCCGCGCACGTTAAAGCTGAAGCGCCCCGGCGTGTAACCGCGCGAGCGGGACTCCGGCACACCGGCAAACAGCTCGCGCACCGGCGTAAAGACACCGGTATAGGTGGCCGGGTTGGAGCGCGGCGTACGCCCAATCGGGCTCTGGTCGATATCAATGACTTTGTCGAAATGCTCCAGCCCCTGCACATCGCGATACGGCGCAGGTTCGGCGATGGTCGCGCCGTTCAACTGACGCTGGGCGATTGGGAACAGCGTATCGTTGATCAGCGTCGATTTACCGGAACCAGAAACGCCGGTGATACAGGTGAACAGGCCCACCGGCAGCGTCAGCGTTACATCTTTCAGGTTGTTACCGCGCGCGCCAGTCAGCTTCAGCACTTTTTCCGGATCGGCTTTCACGCGCTGTTTCGGCAGCTCAATTTTACGTTTGCCGCTCATGTACTGCCCGGTCAGGGATTCCGGCACCGCCATGATGGCATCCAGCGTCCCTTCCGCTACCACCTGGCCGCCGTGTACGCCCGCGCCAGGGCCGATGTCGATCACATGGTCGGCGGCGCGAATGGCGTCTTCGTCGTGTTCGACGACAATCACCGTGTTACCGAGGTTACGCAGATGGATAAGCGTGCCAAGCAGACGTTCGTTATCGCGCTGATGCAGGCCGATTGAAGGCTCATCCAGCACGTACATAACGCCTACCAGACCTGCGCCAATCTGGCTTGCCAGACGAATGCGCTGCGCTTCACCGCCTGAGAGCGTTTCCGCCGAGCGCGAGAGCGTCAGGTAGTTCAGGCCGACGTTAACCAGGAACTTCAGGCGATCGCCAATCTCTTTCAGCACTTTTTCGGCGATTTTTGCCCGCTGGCCGGAAAGTTTCAGGTTGTTGAAGAAGTCCATCGCATGGCCGATGCTCATATCGGAAATGGTCGGCAGCGGGGTGTTTTCAACAAAAACGTGGCGCGCTTCGCGACGCAAACGCGTCCCTTCACAGGAGGCGCACGGGCGATTGCTGATAAACTTCGCCAGTTCTTCACGTACCGCACTGGATTCCGTCTCTTTGTAACGACGCTCCATGTTATGCAGCACGCCTTCAAACGGGTGGCGACGCACGGAAGTGTCGCCACGATCGTTCATATATTTGAACTCAATCGACTCTTTACCGGAACCAAACAGCACCACTTTCTGCACGTTAGCGCTCAGGCTTTCCCACGGCGCTTCCACGTCGAATTTGTAGTGTTCCGCCAGCGATTTCAGCATCTGAAAATAGTAGAAGTTGCGGCGATCCCAGCCGCGGATGGCGCCGCCGGCCAGCGACAGCTCCGGGTTCTGGATCACGCGATCGGGATCGAAATATTGCTGCACGCCCAGACCGTCGCAGGTCGGGCATGCGCCAGCCGGGTTGTTGAACGAGAACAGACGCGGTTCCAGCTCGCGCATGCTGTAGCCACAAATCGGGCAGGCGAAGTTGGCGGAGAACAGCAACTCTTCAGCGGTTGGCTCGTCCATATCGGCCACCACGGCCGTGCCGCCGGAAAGTTCCAGTGCGGTTTCAAACGATTCTGCCAGGCGCTGGGCGAGGTCTTCGCGCACTTTAAAACGGTCAATCACCACTTCAATGGTGTGTTTCTTTTGTAGCTCGAGGCTTGGTGGATCGGAGAGATCGCACACTTCGCCGTCAATACGCGCACGGATGTAACCCTGGCTTGCAAGGTTTTCCAGCGTTTTGGTGTGCTCGCCTTTACGCTCTTTGATAACCGGCGCCAGCAGCATCAGGCGCTTGCCTTCTGGCTGCGACAACACGTTATCCACCATCTGGCTCACGGTTTGCGCCGCCAGCGGAACGTCGTGATCCGGGCAACGCGGTTCGCCAACGCGGGCGAACAGCAGACGCAGGTAATCGTGAATTTCCGTGATCGTGCCGACGGTGGAGCGCGGGTTGTGGGATGTCGATTTTTGTTCAATAGAAATGGCGGGCGATAAACCTTCAATGTGGTCAACGTCCGGTTTTTCCATCAGCGACAGAAACTGACGCGCATACGCTGAGAGCGATTCAACGTAACGACGCTGCCCTTCGGCATAGAGTGTGTCGAAAGCCAGGGAGGACTTACCAGAACCCGACAGCCCGGTAACGACAATCAGTTTGTCGCGAGGGATGACGAGGTTGATGTTTTTGAGATTATGGGTGCGGGCGCCCCGTACTTCTATCTTATCCAATCCATTCACCTTTTACCCGGAGGAACACTTTTTGCCTGGTGTGTTTGAAGGACAACCAGCGGTCAGAAACGGCTAATTATGACACAATTTAACCTGAATGAATATACAGTATTCGCATGCATCTTCGCTTCGGGTATGTCAAACTATGGCGCGCGGCGATAATCTGGAATCCTCCTCGCAGCTATCTAAGTGTGGCTTTGTAATGCTACAATCGCGCGTTTACACTACTAAGAATCAAGCAACGTTTTCAGGAGACACAATATGGCCAGCAGAGGCGTAAACAAGGTGATTCTCGTCGGTAATCTGGGCCAGGACCCGGAAGTACGCTATATGCCGAGTGGTGGCGCAGTTGCCAACATTACGCTGGCTACTTCCGAATCCTGGCGTGACAAGCAGACCGGCGAAACCAAAGAGCAGACCGAATGGCACCGCGTTGTGCTGTTTGGCAAGCTGGCGGAAGTGGCCGGCGAGTACCTGCGTAAAGGCTCTCAGGTTTATATTGAAGGCCAGCTGCGTACCCGCAAATGGACCGATCAATCCGGTCAGGAAAAATACACCACTGAAGTAGTGGTTAACGTTGGCGGCACCATGCAGATGCTGGGCGGTCGTCAGGGTGGCGGCGCTCCGGCAGGTGGCGGTCAGCAGCAGGGCGGTTGGGGTCAGCCTCAGCAGCCACAGGGTGGCAACCAGTTTAGCGGCGGCGCGCAGTCTCGCCCGCAGCAGCAGTCCGCACCGGCACCGTCTAACGAACCGCCGATGGATTTTGACGACGACATTCCGTTCTGATTTGCGTTACTCCGCAAATTTAAAAACCCCGCCTGGCGGGGTTTTTTTGTTTACAGAAAACCCCCAGCCAGGCTCGGGGTTCCGCAAAGTTTTCAGCTTTAAGCCAGTTATTATGCGCCGCACCCGCTGAACTGATGCAGCAGTAGCACCGCAACAGTGGGCGCAACGTCGCAACGGCAAGCAGCACAAACGCAGCGCCCCAGCTTTGCATAGGGTCGAACTTACATATTGTCGAAGACGCGCACAAATAAAATGGTGTCCGTGCGCAAGGCTCCAGCGGCATAAAAAACCCCGCGTTGCGGGGTCTTACCATTCAGCGGCTGCGCATCACTTCGACACATCCGCGCCGAAGTATTTCTGCGAAATGCGCTGATAAGTACCGTCGGCTTTGATCTCTTCCAGGGCTTTATCAATCGCGGCTTTCAGTTGCGGGTTGCCTTTGCGGAACAACACGCCGGATTTCTCCGCGTCAGATTGCGTGGCGACAATTTTCACCGGCGCGTCGGGTTTATGTTTTTTGAAATCCAGGAATGACAGGTTGTCGTTGATGGTCGCATCGGCGCGTCCCTGCACCACCAAATCGACAGACTGGTTAAAGCCGTCGGTGGCGACGATCTCCGCGCCATATTTGCGGGCAATCTGCGCATAGTTGCTGGTCAGTGTATGGGCGGATTTTTTGCCTTTTAAATCCTCGAAACGGGTGATTGCCGCATTTTTGCTGTTAACGATCAGCACCGCTTTAGAGGCGATATACGGCTCGGAGAAGTCATATTTTTTCTGGCGTTCCGGCGTAATGCCCACCTGATTGATCACCGCCTCGTAGCGGTTGGCGTCGATACCAGCGATCAGGCCATCCCATTTACCTTCAACAAACTGGGCATTTACTTTCAGGCGCTTAGCGATCTCCTGACCGATTTCGACATCAAACCCTTCCAGTTTGCCGGCGGCATTATGGAAAGTGAAGGGCGGATAAGTCCCTTCGGTGCCAATTTTTAACACCCCGGCGGATTGAATTTTTGCCAGATCATCCTGCGCCAGCGCCGCGTGAGCAAAGCCCAGCTGCATAACGCCTGCTATCACCAGTGTTGCGAATGCCTTCATCTGCGTTACCCCGTAAATATTGTTATTGATGCGCTTCGATAGTCGAAAACGCTGTGCTTAAAGAGGCGATGAATTCCGTGGTTCGTGGTTTCTTCGCCTGTGAAAAAAGGGTGCTGGCGCTGCCCGATTCGACAATTTCCCCGGCTTCGAGAAATACCACCTGGCTTGCGATATGGGCTGCTAAGCGCAGATCGTGGGTGGCCATAATCATCGTCGTGCCCTCGTGTGCCAGCTGGCGCAGGACGGCGACCACTTCGCCGGAAAGTTCCGGGTCGAGCGCCGAGGTTGGCTCATCGCATAGCAACACCGCAGGCGAAGGTGCCAGCGCGCGGGCAATCGCCACGCGTTGTTGCTGGCCGCCGGAAAGTGTATTCGGCAGTGCGTTACGCTTATGCAGCATGCCAACCTTCTCCAGCAGCGCCTCGCCGCGTTTACGGGCTCGCTCGCGGTCCCATTTATGCACCGTAATCAGTCCCTCGGTAATGTTGTCGAGAGCGGTCATATGCGGAAACAGCGCAAAGTTTTGAAAAACCATTCCGGTCTGACGGCTCATCCGGCGAATATCCTGGCCTTTAATACGGGCACCTGGCGTAAATACCATCTCTTCTTTGCCGATGGTTAATTCTCCGGACTGGGGAATTTCCAGCAAATTAATACAACGTAATAATGTACTTTTCCCGCTGCCGGAGGGACCAATTAACGCGGTGACGGTGCCTTCTGCTACCGTTAAATGAATATTTTGCAGCACCCGGTGACCAGCAAAACTTTTTTCAATGTTGCAGAGCGTTATCATTTGCTCGCTCCTTAACGGTTGTCCCGGCTAATTTCCGCTCCAGCTTCTCTTGTAAATGCGATAAGACAGAACTGAATAAGAGATAAATCACCGCGGCCTCGCTATATAAAATTAACGGCTTGTAAGTCACTGCGGCTATTTGCTGCGCGGCGAGAAACATCTCCGGCACGGTGATCACCGAGGCCAGCGAGGTGTCTTTCACCAGCGAGATAAAGGTATTGGATAACGGCGGCACAGCGATGCGCGCGGCCTGCGGCAGAATAATGCGCCGTAGCGCCTGCGCCCAGGTCATGCTGATGGCATGGGCGGCTTCCCACTGACTTTTAGGCACGGCGAGCAGCGTGGCGCGGATCACTTCCGAGGTATAAGCACCAATATTTACCGTAAAACCAATTACCGCCGCCGGAAATGCATCGATAGTAATTCCTGCGCTGGGCAACGCGTAAAAAATTAAAAATAGCTGTACTAATAACGGGGTGCCGCGAATTAACCAGACGTAAAACCTGACTATCGGTTTTAAAAATGCCGGGCCATATAAACGCAATAACGCCACAATAAAACCGAGCGCCAGACCAAGAATAAATGCGCTTAATGTTAAGGGAATGGTAAATTTCAGCCCGGCGGAAAGCATTGGCCAGAACGAATCGATCGCTAAGGGTAACCATGTTGGCACTACACACCTTCCGCACATCATTATTGCCAGAAAAAGCTGGCAGAATGCTTGTAAATATTTCAGTTGTTCATTCTGCTACCGTATTTAAGCGGATTATATTCGTTGCACCTGCGGCGAAAACCAATATATCCGAATAAGAATATGCGCAAATGTGCTAAAGGCCATTGGCTGTGCGACAGCGGACAACTGTTGGGCAGCGGGCTGTTGCGAAACCGCAAATCGGCAACGGTGGATGCCATAGCCCGCACCGAAGTTTAAAAATGTAGGCCAACTGACGGCTGTTTATAATTTTAAATACGCAAGTTTCATTTAGGGAGATATTATTGTAAATTGAAGAATATATGATGCGTCATTATTTATTGTTAGCTGAATCGAATAACCTGAAGTCCTCTTTTTTAGTATGGTAATTTGCACTGAATTGATTTTAAATAAGTTATTATTTTAATTATAAAATAAGACGATTCTGAGATGTATTTAACTGTCGTTTTTATGAACTGCAGATAATATTAATCGTAATCATTGGTTGTTAGTAAATAATACGCGCGCGTATAAGTTTCTTTTGAATGATTTCCCGCAAATCGTTTTCTCCCGAAATATCCGCCGCCGCTACCAAGGAATACGTATGGTTAACCGGATAACCGTCCTGTCATCCGTTGGCAGTGATTCACTCCTGTTCTGGAAACTGAAAGGTGAAGAGCACCTTTCCACCCCTTTTCGATTTCAGGTTGACCTGCTGAGCAAAGACTTCACCCTTGATCGGCAAAAACTGCTCGGGCAGGAGATGACGGTGGTGATCCCGTGCCAGATGCCGGGCAGCGAACGCTATCTTTCCGGGAAAGTGACCGCCGTTTCGGTGCGCACCGAAGAGCTGGACGGCACGCATTATGCGGCGTATCAGGTAACACTTGAACCTGATTTCTGGCCGATGATGCGCGATCGCAACTTCCGCATTTTCCAGCAGCAGCGCGTGCCGGATATCGCCAAAACGCTGTTTTCGGAATACAACGTCAGGGTTGAAGACAAGCTGACGCGCAGCTACCGCCAGTGGGATTACAGCGTGCAGTATGGTGAAAGTAGCTTCCACTTCATCAGCCGTCTGCTGGAGCTTGAAGGCATCAGCTACCTGTTTCGTCACAGCAAAGAGGGCCACACGCTGGTGTTGATGGACGACTACTCGCAGGCCGAAGCTTTTCCCGGTTACGGCACTATCCCCTGGCACGCGCAAACCGGCGGCGGCGCGGTCAACGAAGAGGGCATCAGCCAGTTGGTGGCGAACCACGTGGTGACGCCGGGTCTGTACAGCACCGATGATTACGATTTCCGCAAGCCGCACGCCTGGATGCTGCAAACCCTGCAAAACCCCGTTTCGCCAAGCCCCGGGAAAATTGATGTCTATGACTGGCCTGGCCGCTTTGTTGAGCATGGCGACGGTGAAGCGTACGCGCGTATTCGCCAGCAGGCATGGCAAGCGGAGCAGCAGCAAATGCAAGGCTCCGGCACCGCGACCGGTATCGCGCCCGGCCATCTTTTTCGGCTTACCAATGCGCCAAACTTCGCCGATAACGCACAGTGGCTGGTGATTGGCGCCCAATATGCGTTTGAAGAGAATCAGTACGCCTCCGGTGGGCCTTTCAGCTCACAGCACAACATCGCCTTTACCGTTATTCCGGCGACAACGCCTTTTCGCCCGGCATCGGTCACCGACTGGCCGCGCACTTATGGCCCACAAACGGCGCGCGTGGTCGGGCCGCAAGGTGAGTCGATCTGGACGGATAAATATGGCCGCGTGAAGGTGAAGTTCCACTGGGATCGGCAAAGCCAGGGCGATGAGAACAGCTCTTGCTGGGTGCGCGTCTCCAGCGCGTGGGCCGGGCAGGGCTACGGCGGTGTGCAGATCCCGCGCGTGGGCGACGAAGTGGTGGTCGATTTTATTAACGGTGAGCCGGACAGACCGATAATCATTGGCCGCGTTTATAACGAAGCCAGCATGCCGCCGTGGGCGCTGCCGGCGGCGGCGACGCAGATGGGCTTTATGAGCCGTTCGAAAGACGGTTCGCCGGATAACGCTAACGCCCTGCGCTTTGAAGACAAACCCGGTGAGGAGCAACTCTGGCTGCATGCCGAACGCAACATGGATACCGAAGTCGAAAACGACGAAACCCATGATGTTGGCAGCAACCGCACCAAAACCGTTGGCAAAGACGAAACCAGCCATATCAAACAGAACCGTACCCGCACAGTGGACGGCAATGAAACCGTCACTATCGGCCAGGATCGCAGCAAAACCATCAACGGTAACGAAACCACTACCGTGCAGCAGAACCGCACGGAAAGCGTGAAAGGCAATGAAACCCTCAGTGTCGAGCAAAACCGCGATGAGACCATTACCGGCAACCACACCACCACGGTGAAGAGCAACAACACCGGCACAGTGCAAGGCAACCAGACGCTGACCGTGGTGCAGGACAGAACCCGCACCGTGCAGGGCAACGAAAAAGTGAGCGTGCAGCAAAACCGCACTGTGCAGGTCACCGGCGACCAGACACTGGAAGTGACCGGCAACCGCAATGTCACTGTCAGCAGCAGTGAAGTGCGCACGGTGGTGCAAAAGCAAGAGGTGAATATTGGTGCCGGACGCACGCTGAGCATCACCGGCGGCGACACCCGTTTTACCCAGGGCAGCGTGGCGGACAGCGCAACGGATACCTTCCAGATCAACGTCGGCGAAAGCGGCATTCTGATTGGCAACGGCAGCGTGGAGATCACCGCGGGCGGCTCGACCATCACCATTAACGCGGCAGGCGTGATGGTCAATGGCAAGAAAATCGAGCTTAACGCCTGATAAGGACACGGAATGCGCGCGGCAAAGAATCCCACAGAAAAAGTGATGAGCGAGCTGGAGCTAAGCTGGCTGGACGCCAGCGAGAATGCCGCGCGCACCCGCCTGTTTATCTGGCGCGTTCCGGCAGGCGGCGAATCGCTGCTGGATGCCTTTATCGCCCTGCAGCAGCACGCGGAAGGCCGCACATTGCCGGATCTGTTTCTTGGGTTGAATACCCCCTTCGAAACCGGTTATGGCTACAGCGACGCGCTGGGGCGGGAGTTTGTCGAGCAGTACGAAGCCACGGAAAATGCCGCCGCCTGGAACGCGGAACCCTGGCTGCCCTGTTACTCCCCGGCGCAGCTGAACAGCTTATTACAGAGCTTCGCACAGGCTTTCGCCGACGATCTCCGTTACCTGGTACTGGTGCTTAAACCCTCCGGCGTCAGCGACGAAAGCGCCCTGGCGCGCTGGTTGGCAGGCTGGCTGGAGCAGGATGCGAGTGCCCCGCGTGTGCTGTTGATTGATACGCTGGAACAACCGATCTGGCAGCCGTTATATGAGGCGCATCCGCGCGAGGTGCAGTTGATTGTCGATGAAGTCGATGGCATGCGGGTGATGCACCAGACCGCGCAGCAGCAGACGGATACCGATGCCGACCGGTTGCTGTTTCGCCGCTACCTGGCGGACGCGATGCTGCTGCTGGAAAAAGGCAGTGCTGCACAAGTCGCCGCACGCGGCGAGCTGGCGCTGGGCATTGCGCAGCGGCGCGGCTGGACGGATCAACAAGCGATGATGCACAACCTGATGGCCGGTGGCTGGCTAAAAGGCGGCGACCATGCGCAGGCCGTCACCCACTACCGGCAGGCACAAACCCTCGCTTGTGATATCCCTGATCCGGCGCTGAAAGGGCAGTTGCGCACGCAAAGCACCTTCGGTGAAGCGGGCGCGTGGTTTGCGAAAAAAGATCACCTGCAAGCGGCGAAAGGGTATCGCCAGGCGGCGCTGGAAGCGCAGACCATTCCCCATCCGGTATTTGAGATGGAAGGCTGGCGCATGTCCGGTTTTTGCCTCTGGCTCGCCGGTCACCGACCGACGGCGATGGAGGAGTACGCGCGTGCCGTGCAGGCGGCGGAAAGCGTGCCGCTGCCCGAACGCAGCCAGACCACGCTGCCGCTGGTGTTTCAGGATTTATTGCGTATGCACGATAAGCGCCGCACCGAGGCGCTTGAAGCCTGCGCTGCGCGCTGGCAACGTGAAAAACAGCGGCTGATCCAGCAGGCGGAAGCGGCGCTGCTCAGTGAACCGACCGTCGCGCAGGTTAAGCAGGCTGAAAGCCGCTTGCAGTTACAACTTGAGGCCATGTTTACCGTGATCCGCGAGGAGCGGGAAAATCTGATCCGTCGCGGCGATGACAGTTTTCGCCGTGTTATCCGGCTGGCGCGGGAGAAATTACACCCGCACTGGAACGGCCTGCCGGAGATCGCTCACCCCTTTGATGCGCCCCCTGGCGAGTGGCAAAACCTGCCCGCCTGGGGCAACCATGACGCATCGTTATCTGACACTGCAGGAAGCAACCCGCTATGAAAAATCGCATCATTATTATTGTTGTCGTCACGCTGCTCGCGCTGCTGTTTTTAAGCCTTTCCGATAGCGAGCTGGCGACAGAGGTTCGAACGTTCTTACGCGCGTTACTGCGCGCCATGTTCTGAGGCCAGACTTATGCACTCCGGCGCGCACTTCGATCCGCAGCTCGGGCTGGATATTCATACCTACCCGTGGCCGCTGCCAACGCCGCATATCGGCATTGTTTTTGACGTGTTCGATTACCTGCCGCTGATTGGCACCACGGTGCACGTCAACAGCATTAAGCGCGCGAGTGCAGGAACGGGCGGAATCGCGGTGCATATTCCGGTCGGCGGCGTATGGGTGCCGCCGCTGCGCGCGCCGGGCGGCCCGCAGATTGAAGACGAGCTGTTTATGGGCAGCAAAACCGTCTCGGTGGACGGCGAGCCGTTCTCGCGCATCGGCATGCCGGTGTTGAGCTGCAACATTATTGGTCTTGTACCGCCGTTTCGCCTCAAGCGCGCCACCAAGCCAAAACCGCTCTCTCTCACACTCCCACTCACCTTTAACCTCGCCATTCCCAATAACGTGGTGGTTGGCGGCCCGCCGACCATCAACCTGATGGCGCTGCTGATGCGCGCCGGGTTAAGCGGGCTGGGTAAAGGCTTCAAGAAACTGAAGAAAACGCCGCAGTGGCGGCTGTTTATGCGCCGCTTTCGTAAGCTGCGGCAAAAGCTGTTTCGTAATATGGACTCCGGCTTCCTCAAGTGCCGCGTGTTGCGCGCTGAACCGGTGGATATTCGCGACGGCAGCGTCAGCCTGGAGCAGCAGGATTTCCTGTTAGCGGGTCGTCTGCCGCTGGCGTGGGCGCGGAGCTATTCGTCGGCAGATATTGAGGTCGAAGGGCTGTGCGGCTTTGGCTGGTCAACCCCGGCAGATATCCGCCTCGATGTGCTGGCAGAAGAGGGCGTCGCGCTGCTGACGCAGCCGGAAGGGATGACATTATTTGCTGCGTTGCCGCAAAGCGACGGACGCGAACATGCCATTCACGGTTTGCCGGAGGGCAGCCGCCTGTGGCGGGAAACCCGTGATGGCGAGGTGGTGTGGCGGGTGGATCAGGAAAGTGGTCCGCTGCTGCACTTTAGCGGTAAGCAGGGCGGCCTGCCGATTTCCGATATTGTCGATCGTAGCGGTAATGGGTGGCGATTTGAGCGGGAAGAGGGCGAGTTACGGAAAATTCGTGAGTATACCCACGCGGGGATGACCGGGCGCGAAATCCTCGTCACGCAGGAGCGAAACCGTCTGCATTCTCTGCGTCTGCATAATGTGCTGGACGGAGAGATAACGCCGCTTACCCGCTACGAATATGACACCCACGGCCAGTTGAGCGCGGAGATCGATGCGTTGTCGCATCCGCGCCGTTTTGCGTATCAGCAGCGTCGTATGGTCAGCCATGTTGACCGCAACGGGCAGGGGTTTCACTACCAGTACAACGAGGCCTGGCAGGTTATCCACGCCTGGGGCGACGGTGGGGTTTGGGATTATCACTTTGCGTACCACGCGCTGCTCAACGAAGTGGAAGTCACCGACTCGCAGGGTGCTGTTTCGCGTATCACCTTTGATGAAAATGGTCTGCCCGTCTCGGAAATCGATCCGTTGGGTGGCAACACCGTGTTCCGCTATGACGATTTTGGCCGCACGGTGGAAGTGACAGAGCCGGACGGCAGCACACACCGCTGGGAGTATGACGAACAGGGGCGCATGACCGCCGAACAGATGCCCGATGGTTGCGTAATTCAGGCGGTTTATGACGATGACGGGCAATTACTGGCGCTTACCGATGAGAAAGGCGCGGTCTGGCGATCGGAATACAGTGAGGCCGGTAATCTTAACCGCGAAATCGATCCCACCGGCGTTGCCACAAGTTATCAGTACGACGCGTTTGGGCAGCTTTGCGCGGCGCATGTGCCCGGTGTTTCGCCCACGCGCTACCAGTATGATCGTTATGGCTTTCCGCAGCGGATTGAACAGGCTGGCGCGGGCGCGATACAGCTTCGCCACGCGGTACGTGGAACGCTGCTGGAGCGTATTGACGAAAGCGGGGGGGTAACCCGTTTTCACTGGGACAGAAAAGACCGTCTGGTGGCAACCACCGATCCGGCAGGCGGGGAAATACGTGTTGTCTACGATCGAGAAGATGATCCAGTCAGTTACACCGATGAGCAGGGGCGCACTACGCAGCTTCGCTATAACGGCAGCGGCATGCTGACAGCCTGCGAAACCCCGGACGGCGCGACGCTGAGCTTTATCTATGATGCGGAAGATCGCCTGGTGTCGGTGGTGAATCAAAATGGTCAACGCTGGCAACTGACGCGCGATGCGCTCGGGCGGGTGACGGAAGAGCATGATTATTGGGGGCAGGTGACGCGTTACGGCTGGGATAAGGCCAGCCGGTTGATAAGTCGCGAGGATCCGCTGGGTCGCGAAGTGCGTTACGGCTATGACAAAAGGGAACGGCTGACGGAGCGGCGCAGCGGCGACACGTTACAGGTTAAATACCATTACGATCCCTGCGGACGGATGGTGCTGTGTGAAAACCCGTGGCGGCGGCTGAGCTGGCGCTATGACGATGCCGGGCGTGTTCTGCAGGAGGATCAGGATGGTTTTCAACTGCGCTACGGTTACAACGAACGCGGTGTGTTAATCACACGCGAAAGCGACAGTGGTCATCAGGTGCGTTATCACCTCGATGCGCATGAGCGGCTCAGCCAGATACAGCTTAACGACGATGCGCCTATTCTGTTCACCTACGACGAGGCCGGGCGATGCGTGAGCGAACAGCTCTCCGCCGATGTCCTGCGTACCTTTACTTTCGACAGACTGGGGCGACTCAGTACCCAGCAGGTGCTGCAACACGATTTACCATTGTTTGCCAGCGGGTTTGCTTACGATCGCGCCGGGAATCTGACGTTACGGGAAGATAGCCTGTGGGGCAGCGATCGCTACAGTTACGATCCGGTGGGACGGTTGACGGCGCATACCGCACCGGATGGCGCACTGCGTCAATTTGTGCAGGATGCCGCCGGTAATCAATTGCAGACGCAAACGCATGAGGTGAATGACACCGCGGGCGGTTGGTTTCGCGAAGGCATTCACCACGGCGTGCGCTATGTGTTTGACCGCGCCGGTGAGCTACGCCAGCGGCGGGATAGCCAGTGCGAAGGCGAAAAAGAGGATTTTGTCTGGGATGACAACCGCCAGTTGGTCGCCGTGCGTAAAGGCGACAGCCTGGTGCGCTATGGCTATGACGGCCTGGGTCGACGGGTATTCAAGCAGACGGCGAGCGAAACCCGCTGGTTCTACTGGCAGGATGATGTGCTGGCGGGGGAAACGGTCACTACGCAGCAGGAACCGCTGGCCGCGCTCAGTATTTTCGATACCGGCGGCAGGTTAAAACGGCAGAAAGCGCAGGCCAAACTGTTCAATGAGATGCGGGAATATATCTACTACCCGGACAGCTTCTGGCCGCTGGCGTTACTGACGCAAGAAGAGGGTGAAAAGCAGAGCTGGCACTACCACTGCGATCCCAACGGTGCGCCGGTCAGATTGACCTCGCCACAGGGAGAGATTGTCTGGTCGGAGAAAAGCGGCATCTGGGGCGAGAAAGGAGAGGTTTATGCCAGCCGCATCGACAACCCGCTGCGTTTTCAGGGGCAGTATTATGACGCGGAAACCGGGCTGCATTACAACCGCTATCGCTATTATGACCCGAACATTGCGGCCTATATCAGCCAGGATCCCGTGGGGATGGTGGCGGGGGTTAGCGTATACCAATATGCGCCAAATCCACTGGCCTGGAGCGATCCGCTCGGCTTGCAGCGCTGCCTGGGCCTGCCGTCTACGCGCCCGCCCGGAGGCTCGAAGAAGAAGTACAACCGCGCCAAAGGGCAAGGGTTATATATTCTGCACGAGAATGGCAAAATCCGTTATGTTGGGCGCGGTGATGCGCCCACCCGTTTAAACGCCCATGCAAAAACGCCGGGTAAATCGCATCTGGAACAGCTGATCATTTTTGACAACAACTTAACCAAAGCTGAAGCTAAATTTCTGGAAGAAAAACTGATTGGTATGCATGGTGGCGCTAAGTCGATGAATCCTTTAACAAATTTATTGAATGATATCCGGTCTTACCGCCCCGGAAATAAAAACGCACCCACCTATAAAATCGCTGGCGATAGCTCAGCATGGGGTAAAGAAATCTTACAAGACGCGCTGTCTATCATAAGGGGTAGCATATGAGTCAAAAATACCAGGAAGGTGATATCTTTCTGATCCCAACTGCCGATGGTCGGTTTGCCGTGTGTCAGATCGTCTGTGCCTTAAAAGGGCGCTTTAAAAAGGCTTTCGCATTTGGCGTGCTGAGCATTCAGGCTGATAAAACCATTCCGCAACACGATGAGTTTCTGCCGTTTAAAAACTCACGAGGCATCACTAAGGTGATCTTTGCAGCGGTGGATAGCCTCAAAAGTGGTGAGTGGGAAATCATCGGTAATATCCCGCTGACGGACTGGAAAAAAGAGCTGCAAATATTCCACAGCGCCGGGCATTTATACAATGGCGATGAGTACGTCAGAGTGCTTGATAAAAGCGAATACAAGCAATTCAATGTGATGGGCGTTGCCGGTAACGAGCTGGTACAGCAATATCTGGCGCAACATTGATGCATAAAGAAGTGAAGACGTTGCGCTTCACTTCTTTTTAATACTTACCTCATTTGGCGTGGCTTACATATTAACTTCTGTGTCTCGGTGCTAAAGATAATATATGAAAGCTATTGTCTATAACGAAAATAGTCATGAGCTGGACGTTCCTTTTGTTTTATTGGCTCAAGGGAGTGCGTAAGTCGCAAGCAAAAAGTTTGATCAAATAAAATTTATCTATCCCGTAAAAGCCAGACTTCTCGCCATTGATCAATAACGACATAATCGTCTCGTTTTATATTACTGATGATGTGAAATTAAAAGGCGTCGATCTTTCACCACTTTATCGTATGGCGAAGTTAAAAAACTGACTATTTCCTATTTAAAAGGCCGTAATGATTTTAATGAATTTAATAAGCTGAAAACGTTGCGGATCGGCAGAACAAAAGTAACCAGCCTGGCGGGAATTATCGCCGCTCCGGCGCTAAGTCTGATTTATCACCCTAATTTAAAAGCTATTTCTGAAATCAATAAGCGGGATAATCTTTCCGCGTGCTATCTGGAAAAATGCAACGCGTTACGGGGATTTGCTGTCCTTGAGAAGAATCGCAGTATCGAAGAATTGTTCCTTGCTGACGTAAATTCCGTTGAATGTGTGCCGGCTATGGTTGCGCTAAAAACCATAAAATACTGCAACTTAGTCGATGGTGATATGGAGCTACTGTTGAATTCTAAGACGTTGCAACAGGTGGACTTCTCCCCGATGAAAAAGAGTTGCTCGCACAGCAAAGATGAGATCAATCAGCGCCTCGCTAGATAACCTCCATTATTGAGTAGGATATATTGTCCTTCAATATCTCTCTGCTCTAAAATATATTTGCGCACTAAATGATCATGAAGAATCCTGGATGTTTTTTATTTTTCGTGAATTATCCTATTTGTGTTTTTAATGTTTTCATGAAAAATCCTAGGTATTTATATGCCTTTGAAATTCACATCCGGTTTATGGCGGTTTTTTTATTTAAAAAGGACAGGATAAAATTCTAAAGGGCCGTCTTTTTTTATCCTTTTGCATTTTTATCCTCTTGAAATGCTCTCGTTTATCACTTTTTTTCCGCGTTTTGAGTCGTGTGTATCGTCGCTGGAGTGATGCGCAAGGATATCCTACGCTGTATTTCATCTTCCTCTGGCGGGGCATTCTTCTATCCGCTTTATTACGAGGTTTTTAACGGTAATTCATTGTAAGCGCATTCGAAGCGCCTTAACGCATACTCCAGTAAGCTGAAAACAGCATGTCTTTATCTGGGGTTATATCCGCCAGCATTAATTAATGATGGCGTGGCTGCTCGCAACGTAAATTTTCATCTGTATCTAACCAGCCTTCCCTATTTAAAAAGTTGAGGGATACCTTATGTACGATTCCTATTACGATATCTCTACGATCTTAAATAAAATCAATATCACCCGTTCCAGCACGGTGAATGAAAATTCCCTGCTCGCCTCACTGATGCCCAACTCGTTTGCCGAGATCTGGGAAAATTATCAGGATGTTTTATCCTGGGGCGAGGCCCGGTTCCTCGATCAGGCGGTCCGTGACGCGCAGAAAAAAAACACCGAAGCCGAAGCGCGTATTTTCAGCCGGGCCAACCCGCAACTTGCCCGTGCGGTCAGGCTGGGTATCGCCCAGAGCAGCCATCTGCGGGACTACACCTCCTGGTTTGGCAACCGCGCGCAACAGTATGTAACACCCGGCTCGGTGGCCTCGATGTTCTCGCCTGCTGGTTACCTGACTGAACTGTACCGTGAGGCCCGGGATCTGCACACTACCGACAACGTGCGTCACCTGGATAATCGCCGCCCGGATCTGAACCGGCTGGCGCTGAGCCAGGACAACATGGACGCGGAGGTGAGCACGCTGTCGATCGCCAATGACATTGTGCTCGACACGATTGTCAGCCGGGAAGGGACGGACAGCGACGCGGTGATGGAAAAACTCTCCACCTGGCGTTTCTCCGGCGCCACGCCGTACCACCTGGCGTACGAGAGTGCGCGGCAGGCGATCCTGCTGCAGGATCCGATGCTGGATGCGCTGGCGGAAAGCCCGGCGATTGCGCAGCAGGTGGATTTATCCTCGCTGCTGGCGATCATGGCGGATGTCTCACCGGAGCTGTACCGCATTCTGACCGAAGAGATATCCGCTGGTACTGCCGCAGCGTTATATGAGAAAAACTTTGGCAGCACCCCCATCGATGATTTAACGAATGCCTGGCCGCTGGGCGCTTATTATGATGTAAACCCCGAAGAGCTCTTAGTATTAACCAGTTTACTGACGAGTCATGACTTTTCTGAACCGGTGCAGTATTACACCAGTAATATCCTGACCACGATGGTCGCGGGTGATGATGCGTCTGTGGGGCAGGTGGTGCAGATTGTCCGCAGCGGGCTGCACAGTACGCTCAATTATATGGAGCTGCTGCCGCAGGGCGGGGACAGCTATCTGCTGAATTTCAGTTTTAATTCAACACAAAGCAACAAAACAATTTTAGATATTGGTACGACCGGAGGAGACAGCTCCGATTTATACCATGGAGAGCTCACCCCCCAGGCAAATCAGCATTACAGCATTCCGGTTACTCTTACGGCGGAGAAATTATCCGCCGGCGTCACCATTGGTATTTCCAGGGTGAGGGCCGATACGGGAGGATATTATTATGCACCGGCCACCTTCCGGCTCTACGCCCTGTCAGCGGAACAGTACCTGCTGTACCTGAATAAAATTATCCGCCTGTATAAAGCCTGCCGTTTCACCCCCGAGCAGATGTACCTGCTGATTTACAACAACCCCGGTGAAGAGCCGTTTGAAACCGGCATGCTGGGGCTGAGCTTCCTCAGCTACTACTACCTGAAACGCTACGGCCTGCGCCTGGAAGACGCACTGGTGCTGGCGGGCGGGCGCATCAGCGCGGTGGGGGTGAAAGGGCAGGTCAGCTGGTTCACCACCCTGTTCAACACGCCGCTGCTCAGTAACCGCAGTTTCACCGCCGACGGCGCGCCGGTGGACTGGGACTCGCAGGACGCGGACCACCTGTTCCGCGCCAGCGTCATCAAGCGCGGCTTCCACGTGAGCGGCACGGACCTGAAAACGCTGTGGCAGCTGGCGGCGGGGACGGGCGTGACCTTCACCGCCACGGCGGAGAACCTGGCGCTGCTCTACCGGGTGCACCTGCTGGCGGATGTGCACCAGCTGACGGCCACCGAACTCGGCCTGCTGCTGTCGGTGTCGCCGTGGGGGCAGACGCCGCTCTCGGCACTGGATGAGAGCGGCTTTGCCACGCTGGTGAACTTTGTCCACAGCACCACGCGCTGGCTGACGCAGCTGGGCTGGACGGTGAGTGAGCTGTACCTGATGGTGACCCCGCGCCACAGCACGGTGCTGACGCCGGAAATCAGCAGCCTGATTGCGGCCGTACGCGGGGCGGTGGATTCAGCGGACGCGGAGGTGTCCGTGCTCATCAGCGCGCTGGCACCGGTGGCAGCCGCCACCGGGCAGCTGTCGGGCCGGGCGGAGAGTGTCCTGCGCTGGCTGGAGCAGCTGAAACCGGGCGGGACGGACGTGAAGACGTTTGTCACGCTGGCGCTGAAGGATGACCGCAGTGAGGCGGAAACGGCACAGCTGGTGGCGTTCTGCCAGGCGCTGGGGCAGCTGGTGCTGCTGGTGCGCAAGACGAACATCAGTGACTACCTGCTGGCGATGCTGATTGATGCGCCGTCACGGTTCGCGGACGGGGTGAGCGTCATCCCGCTGGACATGGAGTCGCTGCGCCTGCTGGGGCGGATAAACCGGCGCATCCTGCAGACGGGAGATTACGCACAGGAGCTGCTGGCGGCGCTGGAGGCGGGAACACTGACCACCGACCTGCTGGCGCAGGCGCTGGGAGTGACGCCGCAGGCGGCGGCCCAGGCGCTGGGGCTGGCGGACAGCGGCGCGGGCGGGATTATCCGCTCGCTGCAGACGCTGGACGTGACGCTGCAGTGGCTGGATTTTGCCGCGGCGCTGAACTGCACACCGTCGACGGCGGCGGCGCTGGTGGCGCTGAAATACACGACCATCAGTGATGACAGCGCCCCGTCGTACGGGGCGTGGCTGGCGGTGAGTAACCAGCTGCAGGCGGGACTGAATGCAGAGCTGACGGTCAGACTGCAGCAGCAGCTGGAGGAGCTGACCAGCGCGGCGCTGAGTAACTATTACATTCAGACGGCGGCCATTGCCGGGGTGGACAACCGGGAGCAGCTGTACGCGTGGCTGCTGATAGACGGTCAGGTGTCGTCGCAGGTGATGACGACGCGGGTGGCGGAGGCGATTGCCAGTATCCAGCTGTACGTGAACCGCTGCCGTAACGCCCAGGAGGCGGAGGTGCAGCAGGCGGTGCTGACGCGGCAGTTCTTCACGGACTGGGATTTGTACAACAAACGCTACAGCACGTGGGCGGGGGTGTCGCAGCTGGTGTACTACCCGGAAAACTATATCGACCCGACGGTGCGTACCGGTCAGACCAGCATGATGGACACGATGCTGAACACCATCGGGCAGAGCGAGCTGAGTGCGGACACGGTGGGGGATGCGTTTAAGGGGTACATGACGCAGTTTGAGAAAATCGCCAACCTGGACATTGTGAGTGCCTACCACGACAACGCCAGTATAGAGGAAGGGAAGACGTGGTTTATCGGCAAATCGACGGACGAGGGGGAGAAATACTACTGGCGCTCGCTGCAGCAGAGCATGCTGACGGACGGGAAGTACCCGGCAACGGCGTGGAGCGAGTGGCTGGAAATCGGCACGGGTATCGCGGCGTACAACAACATGGTGCGGCCGGTGGTCTTTAATGACCGGCTGTATGTGGTGTGGGTGACGCAACTGACGGTGGCAACAGATAACAGCGGCACGGTGAGTGAGGCAAAAGACTATTTTCTGAGCTTCTCGTACCTGCGCCATGACGGCAGCTGGAGTGCAGCGCTTAAAAGTAAGTTATCGGATTACCTGCCTTCAGAGGAAATTAGCGCGATTGCGACGAAACGTCTGTTCTGTACCAACAGTAATGAGGCAAAACCGGAAATTGTTGCACTATTTTATACCGCCGCCGAAGCTGCTGCAGATAATAAAGGTCAGGAAGTACCCGGTATATCTATTTCTATTGAGCATGAGTTCGCCGCAATTACTGACGCTGGTTATTATCATGGTTTTTCCTGGCCCCAATATGATACGCAGAGTGAATTGCGGGTTAATTTTTTATTTAGCCCCGGAACAATAAGTTGGTCTGCCGGGGAAATGGGTTATGGCTGGGGATATGAACACCTGTCAATTATGATAGATGGGAATTTTTCTGTTAGCAGCGCGAAATTAAATACCGATACGCAGTCTGTGGATCTCACTATAAATGCAAATGTGTGTTATCAGTTTAATGGCTTGAATAAAGGGAGATATGGAAATAATCGAAGAGTTTTAATGGATATGATTAAGAGTGTGCAGAGCATAGGTCTGACATCTTACTTTTTTAAAGATCCTATTACGGTGAAAAATAGCGATCCGAATACCCCGGAATTTATGGTTGCTTATACAAATGATGATGATGATATAGTTAATGCTGCACCCAGAGGTTATATCGGATCGGATAAATATATTAGAACTAATCCACAAATTGAATTTGATGATAATAATAATCCATCCCTAACTTCAGCTGTGAAGGATCGTACGTTATTTATATTTCTCCTTCGGAATGAAGATATGCGGTCTTCATATGAAATTACTTCGGTGGGCTATGGTTTCCATCAGTTTGGGTCTGCAAGTACTATGTTTTCAACAAATGTTAGCCCTGATAAAGTTAAGGTTAAGTTCAGTTGTGAAGGTTCGACGGAAGAATATAACGGTTCTCATACAGACTATGTAACTAATGAAAACAGGCCACAACCCGGTTGGTACACAACCTATCCTTTCACCAATATGCCGTTCACTATTCCTGGAAGTGCATTTGTTTACGGAAGAGCAGAGATAGATGTTCTGTTTACCGCCACATCACAGGATATGCAAGTTGGTACGCAGTTTTCTCTGGGTCAGCAGAACGGAACGCTGACCATTTACCAAAAGGCAGACACAGTAAGCCGGGTCATGCCGATTATTCGTACCGATGCCGCCGCGCAGTATTTGCAACGCGGGCCTTACCGCGTGCGTATTAACACGCTGTTTGCCCGCCAGTTGGTGGCCCGCACCAATCTCGGGCTGGACGCGGTACTGTCGATGGAAACCCAGCAACTGCAGGAACCGAAGCTGGGTAAAGGGTTCTATTGCGACTTCGTTATTCCGCCCTACAACGCCAGCACCCATGGTAACAGCCGGGCGTTCTACCTCTACCTGATGTTTGTTTCTGACGCCACAGGTAAATACCCCATCTATTCAGGCACCTTAGCCGATACAGCAACCACTGTCAGGGTATTTGTGCCACTCGATGAAACTCCGCTTAATAGTGAGGCTATTGCCCAGGTGTTTATGGTCTATGCAAACAGGCCGGTCGATCATGCTAACGAAGGCTGGAGGGGAGCCCATTTTATCTATAGCGGCGATGCAATAATCATTAACGATGATTCGGATATTAGCATGTTCCAGAGCGTCAATATCCTGAGCAATGACACCGAGCCAATGGATTTCACCGGTGCCAACGCGCTCTATTTCTGGGAGATGTTCTTCTACGTGCCGGCGATGGTGTTCCAGCGCCTGCTGCACGAAAGCAAATTCGACGACGCCACCACCTGGATGAAATACATCTGGAACCCGGCGGGCTACTACAGCAGCAATGGCTCCCCGGCACCGTGGACGTGGAACGTACGCCCGCTGGAAGAGGACACCTCGTGGAACCCGGACCCGCTCGATTCCGTCGACCCGGACGCGGTGGCCCAGTCCGACCCGATGCACTACAAGGTCGCCATCTTCATGCGGGCGCTGGATTTACTCATCGCCCGCGGCGATGCGGCCTACCGGCTGCTGGAGCGCGACACGCTGAACGAAGCCAAAATGTGGTACGAGCAGGCGCTGAACCTGCTGGGCGATGAACCCTACGACGCGCTGGTACAGGGGCGGGGGAACTGGTCCAGCCCGGTACTGGGCTCCGCCGCCAGCCAGACCCTGCGGCAGGCTTACCAGACAGAACTGCTCAATCTGCGGACTGAAACCGTGGCGGAGGTGGAAACCCGCACGGCGAACTCGCTGCTGGGGCTGTTCTACCCGCAGTTCAACAGCAAACTGAGCGGCTACTGGCAGACGCTGCGCCAGCGGCTGTACAACCTGCGCCATAACCTGTCGATAGACGGCCAGGCGCTCTACCTGCCGGTGTATGCGGCGGCGGCGAACCCGTCGGCGCTGCTGAGCGCGGCGGTGAGTGCTGCCGGCGGGGGCGATTCGCTGCCGTCAGTGTCCCTGCCGCTGCTGCGCTTCCCGACGCTGCTGGAGAGTGCCCGGGGCGTGGTGAGCCAGCTTATCCAGTTCGGTACCACCCTGCAGGCCATCACCGAGCGGCAGGATGCGGAGGCGCTCTCCGTACTGCTGCAGACCCAGGGGGTGTCGCTGCTGGACCAGAACATTCAGGTGCAGGAGCACATGCTGGCTGAACTGGACGCGGACAAAGCGGCGCTGCAGGCGAGCCGCCGTGGTGCCGAACAGCGGCGGGACAGCTACCGGCAGCTGTATGACGAAAACGTCAACGCCGGGGAGACGCAGGCGATGAACCTGCTGATGGCCTCCTCGGTGACGGCTGAAGCGGCCACCGCCCTGCATATGGTGGCGGCGGGGCTGGATATGGTGCCCAATCTCTTCGGTCTGGCTGATGGCGGTATGCGCTACGGTGCCCTGATGTCGGCGACGGGAATGGGGGTACAGATTGCCGCCGATGTTGAACGTATCGCCGGAGATAAAATCACGCAGTCGGAAATGTACCGTCGCCGCCGCCAGGAGTGGGGGATCCAGCGGGATAACGCGGAGTCCGAGATCAGGCAGGTGGATGCGCAGCTGGCGTCGCTGGCTGTGCGCCGCGAAGGGGTGGCGCTGCAGAAAGCGGTGGTGGAAACACAGCTGGCGCAGACGCAGGCGCAGCTGGATTACCTGCAGGGTAAGTTCAGCGGCCAGGCGCTGTACAGCTGGCTGCGCGGTACGCTGTCGACAATTTACTACCAGTTCTATGACGCGGCGCTGACGCGCTGCCTGCTGGCACAGCGGGCGTGGCAGCTGCACTTCGGCGATGAGGCGACGACGTTTATCAGACCGGGAGCGTGGCAGGGTAACTGGCTGGGCTTTATGGCGGGCGAAACGCTGATGCTGGGGCTGGAGCGGATGTCGCAGGCGTGGATAGAGCAGGATGCGCGCGTGCTGGAAGTGAGCAAAACCGTGTCGCTGGCAAAATTCTACAGCGGGTTGCCGAACGGGGGGTTCAATTTCCTGGATGAGTCCGCATCAATTATCCACAGCGGCTCGGGGAGCGCAGGCAGCGGGGGGAATACGCTGTCGGTCGCCGAAGGCCAGTTGCAGGCCAGCGTGAAACTCACCGAACTGAATATTGCCGGTAATTATCCGGCTGAGCTGGGCGCGCGGCGGCGTATCAAACAGGTAAGCGTCACGCTGCCAATGCTCCTTGCGCCATATCAGGATATCCGCGCGGTGCTGAGCTACGGGGGCAGTGTGGCGCTGCCGCAGGGGTGTAATGCGCTGGCGGTGTCGCACGGCATGAACGACAGCGGCCAGTTCCAGCTTGATTTTAATGACGGGCGCTGGCTGCCGTTCGAAGGGATCCCGGTGGATGACAGCGGCACGCTGACCCTGAGTTTCCCGGACGTGGCTGACCGACAGAAAGATCTGCTACTCAGTCTGACGGATATCATTCTGCATATCCGCTACACCATTACCGGCTAAGTCGATGACATTATTGCAGGTTCCCTGCGGGAGCCTGCAATGGCCCTGGAAAATTAATCACTCTCTTCTTTTTAAAGAATGAGTCTGTTAGGGGAATATTCGCTATGTATGACTCCTATTACGATACCGAAACGATATTAAGTAAAATCAACACCTCCCGCTCCAGTACGGTGGATGAAAACACCCTGCTCGCCTCGCTGATGCCCAACTCGTTTGCCGAGATCTGGGAAAATTATCAGGATGTTTTATCCTGGGGCGAGGCCCGGTTCCTCGATCAGGCGGTCCGTGACGCGCAGAAAAAAAACACCGAAACTGAAGCGCGTATCTTCAGCCGGGCTAACCCGCAACTTGCCCGTGCGGTCAGGTTGGGAATCGATCTGGATCGTTCCTTGCGGGATTCTAATTTACTGTTTGGCAACCGCGCGCAGCAGTATGTGTTGCCAGGGTCAGTGGCCTCGATGTTTTCCCCCGCCGGTTACCTGACCGAGCTCTACCGCGAAGCCCGCGACCTGCACACCACCGGCAGTGCCCGGCACCTGGACAGCCGCCGCCCGGATCTGACGCGGCTGGCGCTGAGCCAGGACAATATGGACGCGGAGGTGAGCACGCTGTCGATCGCCAATGACGTTGTGCTCGACACGATTGTCAGCCGGGAAGGGACGGACGGCGATGCGGTGATGGAAAAACTCTCCACCTGGCGTTTCTCCGGTGCCACGCCGTACCACCTGGCGTACGAGAGCGCGCGGCAGGCGATCCTGCTGCAGGATCCGATGCTGGATGCGCTGGCGGAAAGCCCGGCGATTGCGCAGCAGGTGGATTTATCCTCGCTGCTGGCGATCATGGCGGATGTCTCACCGGAGCTGTACCGCATTCTGACGGAAGAGATCACCGCGGATACTGCCGAGGCGTTGTACACGAAAAACTTTGGTACTGTCTCAACGGACAGATTAAAAAATGTCTATGCACTTTCCGGTTACTACGACGTGAGTATTGATGCGCTGTCGGCATTAACCGGCCTGCTGGCAAGCCATGACTTTTCTGAACCGGTGCAGTACTACACCAGTAATATCCTGACCACGCTGGTTGCCGGAGAAGAGACGGAAGCCGGACAGGTAGTGCAGATTGTCCGCAGCGGGCTGCACAACACACTCAGTTATATGGAGCTGCTGCCGCAGGGCGGGGACAGCTATCTGCTGAATTTTAATTTCAAATCCGTGTGGAGCCTGGGGACAAAACTCTATATTGGCACAACGGGTGGGGACTCCTCCGATCTGTACAGCGGAACACTCCAGCCACAGTCGAATGAACATATCACTATTCCGGTCACGATCCCGGCAGCGAAATTAGCCGCCGGCGTCACCATTGGTATTTCCAGGGTGAGGGCCGATACGGGAGGATATTATTATGCAACTGCCACTTTCCGGCTCTACACCCTGTCACCCGAGCAGTACCTGCTGTACCTGAATAAAATCATCCGCCTGTATAAAGCCTGCCATTTCACCCCCGAGCAGATGTACCTGCTGATTTACAACAACCCCGGTGAAGAGCCGTTTGACACCGGCATGCTGGGACTGAGCTTCCTCAGCTACTACTACCTGAAACGCTACGGCCTGCGCCTGGAAGACGCACTGGTGCTGGCGGGCGGGCGCATCAGCGCGGTGGGGGTGAAAGGGCAGCCCGGCTGGTTCACCACCCTGTTCAACACGCCGCTGCTCAGTAACCGGAGTTTCACCGCCGACGGCGCGCCGGTGGACTGGGACTCGCAGGACGCGGACCACCTGTTCCGCGCCAGCGTCATCAAGCGCGGCTTCCACGTGAGCGGCACGGACCTGAAAACGCTGTGGCAGCTGGCGGCGGGGACGGGCGTGACCTTCACCGCCACGGCGGAGAACCTGGCGCTGCTCTACCGGGTGCACCTGCTGGCGGATGTGCACCAGCTGACAGCCACCGAACTGGGCCTGCTGCTGTCGGTGTCGCCGTGGGGGCAGACGCCGCTCTCGGCACTGGATGAGAACGGTTTTGCCACGCTGGTGAACTTTGTCCACAGCACCACGCGCTGGCTGACACAGCTGGGCTGGACGGTGAGTGAGCTGTACCTGATGGTGACCCCGCGCCACAGCACGGTGCTGACGCCGGAAATCAGCAGCCTGATTGCGGCCGTACGCGGGGCGGTGGATTCAGCGGACGCGGAGGTGTCCGTGCTCATCAGCGCGCTGGCACCGGTGGCAGCCGCCACCGGGCAGCTGTCGGGCCGGGCGGAGAGTGTCCTGCGCTGGCTGGAGCAGCTGAAACCGGGCGGGACGGACGTGAAGACGTTTGTCACGCTGGCGCTGAAGGATGACCGCAGTGAGGCGGAAACGGCACAGCTGGTGGCGTTCTGCCAGGCGCTGGGGCAGCTGGTGCTGCTGGTGCGCAAGACGAACATCAGTGACTACCTGCTGGCGATGCTGATTGATGCGCCGTCACGGTTCGCGGACGGGGTGAGCGTCATCCCGCTGGACATGGAGTCGCTGCGCCTGCTGGGGCGGATAAACCGGCGCATCCTGCAGACGGGAAATTACGCACAGGAGCTGCTGGCGGCGCTGGAGGCGGGAACACTGACCACCGACCTGCTGGCGCAGGCGCTGGGGGTGACGCCGCAGGCGGCGGCCCAGGCGCTGGGGCTGGCGGACAGCGACGCGGGCGGGATTATCCGCTCGCTGCAGACGCTGGACGTGACGCTGCAGTGGCTGGATTTTGCCGCGGCGCTGAACTGCACACCGTCGACGGCGGCGGCGCTGGTGGCGCTGAAATACACGACCATCAGTGACGACAGCGCCCCGTCGTACGGGGCGTGGCTGGCGGTGAGTAACCAGCTGCAGGCGGGACTGAATGCAGAGCTGACGGTCAGACTGCAGCAGCAGCTGGAGGAGCTGACCAGCGCGGCGCTGAGTAACTATTACATTCAGACGGCGGCCATTGCCGGGGTGGACAACCGGGAGCAGCTGTACGCGTGGCTGCTGATAGACGGTCAGGTGTCGTCGCAGGTGATGACGACGCGGGTGGCGGAGGCGATTGCCAGTATCCAGCTGTACGTGAACCGCTGCCGTAACGCCCAGGAGGCGGAGGTGCAGCAGGCGGTGCTGACGCGGCAGTTCTTCACGGACTGGGATTTGTACAACAAACGCTACAGCACGTGGGCGGGGGTGTCGCAGCTGGTGTACTACCCGGAAAACTATATCGACCCGACGGTGCGTACCGGTCAGACCAGCATGATGGACACGATGCTGAACACCATCGGGCAGAGCGAGCTGAGTGCGGACACGGTGGGGGATGCGTTTAAGGGGTACATGACGCAGTTTGAGAAAATCGCCAACCTGGACATTGTGAGTGCCTACCACGACAACGCCAGCATAGAGGAAGGGAAGACGTGGTTTATCGGTAAGTCCACGGACGAGGGGGAGAAATACTACTGGCGCTCGCTGCAGCAGAGCATGCTGACGGACGGGAAGTACCCGGCAACGGCGTGGAGCGAGTGGCTGGAAATCGGCACGGGTATCGCGGCGTACAACAACATGGTGCGGCCGGTGGTCTTTAATGACCGGCTGTATGTGGTGTGGGTGACGGAGCGACCGGTGGCGACAGATAACAACGGTACGGTGAGTGAGGCAAAAGACTACTTCCTGAGCTTCTCGTACCTGCGCCACGACGGCAGCTGGAGTGCCCCGCTGTTCGGCAAACTGTCGGATTATCTGCCGGCCGGAGATGTCAGCGCGCTGTCATCGAAACATATGTACTGTACCAACAGCAATGAAAACAGCCCGAAGATAATGGTGCTGTTTTACACCCCGGCGGACAGCGAGGCGGGTAACCAGGGGGTGTCCGTGTCAGGATTAACCGTTTCGGTAGAACATGAAATAACCTCCCTGACGAATGCGGGTTATTACCATGGTTATGTCTGGCGAGCTTATGATACGCAAAGCGAACGGCGGGTGAATTTTTTATTTGTGCCAGAATTAAGTTATACCGCCAGCTCAATGGGTTATGCCTGGGGGTATGAACACATGGCAATAACCTTTGGGAACTATCATATTCGTAGTGTTTCCCTGGATACAGAAAAAGGAAATGTTGATGTCTGGTATGACATAAGTCTCAACTATGTTTTTAATGGCTATGGCGGTGGTTCATTTGGTAATAACCGAAGAAACTGGATGGATTTGGTTAAATCCGTCCAATCGGTTGGGCATGGCTATTTATTTTTTAAACAACCACTGCAATATACGTATGTTGCGCAAAATGGCGAAGGGGTTGTTGTTTATGCGCGAGATAATGACGGAACCAGAGGGCCTCTTTTTTTATTGCGAACACAATATCCTACTACGGCACCCGGTTATTTTATTGGAAGCGCCCATTATTGGAAAATGACATATGATCCTTTTTCCTCTGGTAATAATTTTGGAGATATGTGGGTGGCTGATATCAATTCGACCGATATAAATAATTGCTATACGATAAATAATGGTTCGGGTTTTTATACGCGACAACTATTTGGTAATTATTTTGAATATTCCACTCTCGTTAACCCGGAAGATGTTGGATACTCCTTTGATATTCCAGGTAAGTCTTTTTACAAGTTTGGTAACTCTGGCATGGCTACCCCGAGCTGGAATACCGTCTATAGTTTTTCAAACTCTGTCCTTCACTGCCCGGTGTCTTATTTTAAAAACGGGAAAATGGTGTTCTCAGTAAGCGTTTGGGCGAAAAATTCGCTGGGACAATCCCTGGGTAACCCTGGCGCCACCCTGACGATTTATCAGGGAACAGATTCGCGGAAAATGTCGCTTGCGCGCACCGATACGGGGATGATTTACCTGCAACGAGGGCCTTACCGCGTGCGTATTAACACGCTGTTTGCCCGCCAGTTGGTGACCCGCGCCAATCTCGGGCTGGACGCGGTGCTGTCGATGGAAACCCAGAAACTGCAGGAGCCGAAGCTGGGTAAAGGGAGTTATGTCAGTGTCACTTTCCCGCCATATAACGCAGACAAGCATGGTACGAATGCGAACGTGCAACTGAGTATTTCACCAGACTCATCGACGTCAACGGATACTACCCGATATCCCTTCTGGTCAGGTGTATTACAAGAAACTCCCTTAACAGTTCAACTTTTTATCCCGACATCCCAGACTGCTTATGGCGATTTAATTCAATTCCCTGAAGACAGAGACAAGGGGCTTGCCGTTTTTTTGACGTGTCAAAAAGGTACGTTTTATCAAGGGGTTTTTAAAGATCTAACGTTCGACGATTTATCCCTGACCGGGTTTGCCGGTGGTACTGATACGAGCGCGCTTCGCGACGTGCAGATTAGCGTTCTGAGAGTACAAAACACCGAGCCAATGGATTTCACCGGTGCCAACGCGCTCTATTTCTGGGAGATGTTCTTCTACGTGCCGGCAATGGTGTTCCAGCGCCTGCTGCAGGAGGGCAAATTCGACGATGCCACCACCTGGATGAAATACATCTGGAACCCCGCCGGCTACTACAGCAGCAATGGCTCCCCGGCACCGTGGACATGGAACGTACGCCCGCTGGAAGAGGACACCTCGTGGAACCCGGACCCGCTCGATTCCGTCGACCCGGACGCGGTGGCCCAGTCCGACCCGATGCACTACAAAATCGCCATTTTCATGCGGGCGCTGGATTTGCTCATCGCCCGCGGCGATGCGGCCTACCGGCTGCTGGAGCGCGACACGCTGAACGAAGCCAAAATGTGGTACGAGCAGGCGCTGAACCTGCTGGGCGATGAACCCTACGACGCGCTGGTACAGGGGCGGGGGAACTGGTCCAGCCCGGTACTGGGCTCCGCCGCCAGCCAGACCCTGCGGCAGGCTTACCAGACAGAGCTGCTCAATCTGCGGACTGAAACCGTGGCGGAGGTGGAAACCCGCACGGCGAACTCGCTGCTGGGACTGTTCTACCCGCAGTTCAACAGCAAACTGAGCGGCTACTGGCAGACGCTGCGCCAGCGGCTGTACAACCTGCGCCATAACCTGTCGATAGACGGCCAGGCGCTCTACCTGCCGGTGTATGCGGCGGCGGCGAACCCGTCGGCGCTGCTGAGCGCGGCGGTGAGTGCTGCCGGCGGGGGCGATTCGCTGCCGTCCGTTTCCCTGCCGCTGCTGCGCTTCCCGACGCTGCTGGAGAGTGCCCGGGGCGTGGTGAGCCAGCTTATCCAGTTCGGTACCACCCTGCAGGCCATCACCGAGCGGCAGGACGCGGAGGCGCTCTCCGTACTGCTGCAGACCCAGGGGGTGTCGCTGCTGGACCAGAACATTCAGGTGCAGGAGCACATGCTGGCTGAACTGGACGCGGACAAAGCGGCGCTGCAGGCGAGCCGCCGTGGTGCCGAACAGCGGCGGGACAGCTACCGGCAGCTGTATGACGAAAACGTCAACGCCGGGGAGACGCAGGCGATGAACCTGCTGATGGCCTCCTCGGTGACGGCAGAAGCCGCCGCTGTCCTGCATATGGTGGCGGCGGGGCTGGATATGGTACCCAACATCTACGGTCTGGCGGTCGGGGGCATGCGCTACGGTGCCCTGATGTCGGCGGCAGGGATAGGGGTACAGATTGCTGCTGACGGGGTGCGGATCGCCGGCGACAAGATTACGCAGTCGGAAATATACCGCCGCCGCCGCCAGGAGTGGGGGATCCAGCGGGATAACGCGGAGTCCGAGATCAGGCAGGTGGATGCGCAGCTGGCGTCGCTGGCTGTGCGCCGCGAAGGGGTGGCGCTGCAGAAAGCGGTGGTGGAAACACAGCTGGCGCAGACGCAGGCGCAGCTGGATTACCTGCAGGGCAAGTTCAGCGGCCAGGCGCTGTACAGCTGGCTGCGCGGTACGCTGTCGACAATTTACTATCAGTTCTATGACGCGGCGCTGACGCGCTGCCTGCTGGCACAGCGGGCGTGGCAGCTGCACTTCGGCGATGAGGCGACGACGTTTATCAGACCGGGAGCGTGGCAGGGTAACTGGCTGGGCTTTATGGCGGGCGAAACGCTGATGCTGGGGCTGGAGCGGATGTCGCAGGCGTGGATAGAGCAGGATGCGCGTGTGCTGGAAGTGAGCAAAACCGTGTCGCTGGCAGATTTCTATAGTGGATCTTTCTCGCTTGCGGAACAGGCTGTGGCGCTGGTCAGCAGCGGCTCGGGGAGCGCAGGCAGCGGGGGGAATACGCTGTCGATAGCTGACGGGCAACTGAAAGCCAGTGTGAAGCTCACCGATTTGAACATTTTGTCCGACTACCCGGCTGGGCTGGGCGCGCGGCGGCGTATCAAACAGGTAAGCGTCACGCTGCCGTTACAGGTAGAGCCTTATCAGGATACACGCGCGGTGCTGAGCTACGGGGGCAGCGTGGCGCTGCCGCAGGGGTGTAATGCGCTGGCGGTGTCGCACGGCATGAACGACAGCGGCCAGTTCCAGCTTGATTTTAATGACGGGCGCTGGCTGCCGTTCGAAGGGATCCCGGTGGATGACAGCGGCACGCTGACCCTGAGTTTCCCGGATGTGACGGGCGAGCAAAAAGAACTACTGCTCAGCCTGACGGATATCATTCTGCATATCCGCTACACCATTACCGGCTAAGGCGCTGTTCTTTATTACGGGCTCCCGGCGGGAGTCCGTAATAACCCCGGAAAATTAGCCAGTCTCTTCTGTTTAAAGAATGAGTAACTCAGGGGAATATTCGCTATGTATGACTCCTATTACGATACCGAGACGATATTAAGTAAAATCAATACCTCCCGCTCCAGTACGGTGGATGCAAACACCCTGCTCGCCTCTCTGATGCCTAACTCGTTTGCCGAGATCTGGGACAGCTACCAGGATGTTCTCTCGTGGGGCGAGGCCCGGTTCCTTGACCAGGTGGTCCGCGACGCGCAGAAAAAAAACACCGAAGCCGAAGCGCGTATCTTCAGCCGGGCCAACCCGCAACTTGCCCGTGCTATCCGGCTGGGCATTTCTGAGGCCCAAACCCAAACCCAAACCCAGAACCAGAACCTGCGGGCTTATGATTCGCTGTTCGGCAATCGCGCGCAGCAGTATGTGTTGCCAGGGTCAGTGGCCTCGATGTTTTCCCCCGCCGGTTACCTGACCGAGCTCTACCGCGAAGCCCGCGACCTGCACACCACCGGCAGTGCCCGGCACCTGGACAGCCGCCGCCCGGATCTGACGCGGCTGGCACTGAGCCAGGACAACATGGACGCGGAGGTGAGCACGCTGTCGATCGCCAATGACATTGTGCTCGACACGATTGTCAGCCGGGAGGGGACGGACAGCGACGCGGTGATGGAAAAACTCTCCACCTGGCGTTTCTCCGGCGCCACGCCGTACCACCTGGCGTACGAGAGCGCGCGGCAGGCGATCCTGCTGCAGGATCCGATGCTGGATGCGCTGGCGGAAAGCCCGGCGATTGCGCAGCAGGTGGATTTATCCTCGCTGCTGGCGATCATGGCGGATGTCTCACCGGAGCTGTACCGCATTCTGACGGAGGAGATCACCGCGGATACTGCTGCGGCGTTATACGCGAAAAACTTTGGTACCGTCACCGCTAACAGATTAACGAACATCTATATGCAGGCCAGTTATTACGACGTGAGCATTGACGCGCTGTCGGCATTAACAAGCCTGCTGGCAAGCCATGACTTTTCTGAACCGGTACAGTACTACACCAGTAATATCCTGACCACGCTGATCGCGGGCGATGACACGTCTGTGGGGCAGGTGGTGCAGATTGTCCGCAGCGGGCTGCACGACACGCTCAGTTATATGGAGCTGCTGCCGCAGGGCGGCGACAGCTATCTGCTGAATTTTAATTTCAAGTCAGTGTTTGCTTCCGCAGAGGAAGTGCGTATCGGTATCACCGGGGGAAATTCCTATGATTTATATAGAGCCACTCTCACACCGCATTCAAATGAGCATATCAGTGTTCCGGTAACCATCCCGAGAGATAAAGTTGCCGCCGGCGTCACCATTGGGATATCGCGCTACCGTGCTGCCCAACACGATTATAAGTATGCAACAGCCACTTTCCGGCTCTACACCCTGTCAGCGGAACAGTACCTGCTGTACCTGAATAAAATTATCCGCCTGTACAAAGCCTGCCATTTCACCCCCGAGCAGATGTACCTGCTGATTTACAACAACCCCGGTGAAGAGCCGTTTGAAACCGGCATGCTGGGACTGAGCTTCCTCAGCTACTACTACCTGAAACGCTACGGCCTGCGCCTGGAAGACGCACTGGTGCTGGCGGGCGGGCGCATCAGCGCGGTGGGGGTGAAAGGGCAGGTCAGCTGGTTCACCACCCTGTTCAACACGCCGCTGCTCAGTAACCGGAGCTTTACCGCCGACGGCGCGCCGGTGGACTGGGACTCGCAGGACGCGGAGCACCTGTTCCGCGCCAGCGTCATCAAGCGCGGCTTCCACGTGAGCGGCACGGACCTGAAAACGCTGTGGCAGCTGGCGGCGGGGACGGGCGTGACCTTCACCGCCACGGCGGAGAACCTGGCGCTGCTCTACCGGGTGCACCTGCTGGCGGATGTGCACCAGCTGACAGCCACCGAACTCGGCCTGCTGCTGTCGGTGTCGCCGTGGGGGCAGACGCCGCTCTCGGCACTGGATGAGAACGGTTTTGCCACGCTGGTGAACTTTGTCCACAGCACCACGCGCTGGCTGACACAGCTGGGCTGGACGGTGAGTGAGCTGTACCTGATGGTGACCCCGCGCCACAGCACGGTGCTGACGCCGGAAATCAGCAGCCTGATTGCGGCCGTACGCGGGGCGGTGGATTCAGCGGACGCGGAGGTGTCCGTGCTCATCAGCGCGCTGGCACCGGTGGCAGCCGCCACCGGGCAGCTGTCGGGCCGGGCGGAGAGTGTCCTGCGCTGGCTGGAGCAGCTGAAACCGGGCGGGACGGACGTGAAGACGTTTGTCACGCTGGCGCTGAAGGATGACCGCAGTGAGGCGGAAACGGCACAGCTGGTGGCGTTCTGCCAGGCGCTGGGGCAGCTGGTGCTGCTGGTGCGCAAGACGAACATCAGTGACTACCTGCTGGCGATGCTGATTGATGCGCCGTCACGGTTCGCGGACGGGGTGAGCGTCATCCCGCTGGACATGGAGTCGCTGCGCCTGCTGGGGCGGATAAACCGGCGCATCCTGCAGACGGGAAATTACGCACAGGAGCTGCTGGCGGCGCTGGAGGCGGGAACACTGACCACCGACCTGCTGGCGCAGGCGCTGGGAGTGACGCCGCAGGCGGCGGCCCAGGCGCTGGGGCTGGCGGACAGCGGCGCGGGCGGGATTATCCGCTCGCTGCAGACGCTGGACGTGACGCTGCAGTGGCTGGATTTTGCCGCGGCGCTGAACTGCACACCGTCGACGGCGGCGGCGCTGGTGGCGCTGAAATACACGACCATCAGTGATGACAGCGCCCCGTCGTACGGGGCGTGGCTGGCGGTGAGTAACCAGCTGCAGGCGGGACTGAATGCAGAGCTGACGGTCAGACTGCAGCAGCAGCTGGAGGAGCTGACCAGCGCGGCGCTGAGTAACTATTACATTCAGACGGCGGCCATTGCCGGGGTGGACAACCGGGAGCAGCTGTACGCGTGGCTGCTGATAGACGGTCAGGTGTCGTCGCAGGTGATGACGACGCGGGTGGCGGAGGCGATTGCCAGTATCCAGCTGTACGTGAACCGCTGCCGTAACGCCCAGGAGGCGGAGGTGCAGCAGGCGGTGCTGACGCGGCAGTTCTTCACGGACTGGGATTTGTACAACAAACGCTACAGCACGTGGGCGGGGGTGTCGCAGCTGGTGTACTACCCGGAAAACTATATCGACCCGACGGTGCGTACCGGTCAGACCAGCATGATGGACACGATGCTGAACACCATCGGGCAGAGCGAGCTGAGTGCGGACACGGTGGGGGATGCGTTTAAGGGGTACATGACGCAGTTTGAGAAAATCGCCAACCTGGACATTGTGAGTGCCTACCACGACAACGCCAGCATAGAGGAAGGGAAGACGTGGTTTATCGGCAAATCGACGGACGAGGGGGAGAAATACTACTGGCGCTCGCTGCAGCAGAGCATGCTGACGGACGGGAAGTACCCGGCGACGGCATGGAGCGAGTGGCTGGAAATCGGCACGGGTATCGCGGCGTACAACAACATGGTGCGGCCGGTGGTCTTTAATGACCGGCTGTATGTGGTGTGGGTGACGGAGCGACCGGTGGCGACAGATAACAACGGTACGGTGAGTGAGGCAAAAGACTACTTCCTGAGCTTCTCGTACCTGCGCCACGACGGCAGCTGGAGTGCCCCGCTGTTCGGCAAACTGTCGGATTATCTGCCGGCCGGAGATGTCAGCGCGCTGTCATCGAAACATCTGTTCTGTACCAACAGCAATGAAAACAGCCCGAAGATAATGGTGCTGTTTTACACCCCGGCGGACAGCGAGGCGGGTAACCTGAATATACAGGTGTCGGGTTTAACCGTTTCGGTGGAGCATGAAATAGCCACCCTTAATAATGCTGACAATTACCGTGGCTATATCTGGCAGCAGCTCGACACGCAGAGTGAACGACGGATTAATATGCTGTTAGTGCAGGCTGTCACTTATACCGCCGAACCACTGGAGTATTCGTGGGGTTATGAAAACCTTTCCATCATGAACGGAAATTATAAAGTTGCTGGCGCTTTTTTAAATGTGGATACGCAAAAGGTCGCCGTTTATTACGATGTGAATGTCAGATATATATTTAATGGCTACAATTCCGGTAGTTTTGGTTATAACCGGAGGAACTGGATTGATTATATTAAAACGTTACAGGGCGTAGGTCATACTTATGCTTTTTATAAAACCCCGTTTAGTTTTGCCAATCGTTTGGAGCCGGGTGAGGGATTTGTTGTTGTTGAGGGTGTTAATGGTATTGAGAGTGATCACACTAATGTTGTGACGGGGCTCATTAAAATGAGCCGCGATTTAATTGAGCCGACCGTTTATTTTGCCCAGGACTTTCGGATTAAGACATATGTACGCAATCCCCCCATTAACTATGCCGGGTATTGGAATGAATGGGAATTTAAAACCCTGGAGTATCAGTTGCCTGAAAGTGGTTGGCTATACAGCTCTGCAGAGGGTTTTGTTGTTTACCAACAACACTTTAGTGACAAGATTAACTATTCAACGAAGGTCAATCCTCAGGATGTGGGGTACACCATCTCATGGAAGGGCAAATCATTGTACGAAGCCGGAAATGCCGGCATGGCCACCCCTGACTGGGATACTACCTACAGCTTTAAAGGCAATTTTTTCACATTCCCCGTAAGTGATTTTGTGAACGGGAAAGTTGAGTTCACTATCAATCTGTGGGCGCAAAACACGTTCGGGCAGTCACTGGGATCGCAGCATGCCACCCTGACCGTATACCAGCAGGTGGACTCGCGTAAAATGTCGCTTATGCGTGCTGATACCGGCGTGCAGTATCTACAACGCGGGCCTTACCGCGTGCGTATTAATACCCTGTTTGCCCGCCAGCTGGTTGCTCGTGCCACTCTCGGGCTGGACGCGGTGCTGTCGATGGAAACCCAATTACTGCAGGAGCCCCGGTTAGGCCCCGGTAGCTATATTACGGTGACCTTCGATAAATATACCCAGGCATTACACGGCAGCGGCTGGTACAAATTATATTTGGTGGGCATTAACTCTTCGTCTAGTGATACAGAAAGTCGTGATATAAATATTATTTCATCGGGTAATGTCTCAGCGGATACAAATACCACTGTTACGATTTTTCTTCCCCGTGATAACAATAAAACCGGCGCTGAAAGTAATCGATCTTTCATTGGTGTTGAGTATTCCGATTATAACGGGATGAACTCATACAAAACGATGGAGAATTATACCTGGGACAGTGCTGCCAGCGCCTATGTGAAGGATACAGCAGATAGCAGTCGGGGATTAACCTCCTCAATTCACAGCAGCGAGAGCGAGCCAATGGATTTCACCGGTGCCAACGCGCTCTATTTCTGGGAGATGTTCTTCTACGTGCCGGCAATGGTGTTCCAGCGCCTGCTGCACGAAAGCAAATTCGACGACGCCACCACCTGGATGGAATACATCTGGAACCCCGCCGGCTACTACAGCAGCAATGGCTCCCCGGCACCGTGGACGTGGAACGTACGCCCGCTGGAGGAGGACACCTCGTGGAACCCGGACCCGCTCGATTCCGTTGACCCGGACGCGGTGGCCCAGTCCGACCCGATGCACTACAAGGTCGCCATCTTCATGCGGGCGCTGGATTTACTCATCGCCCGCGGCGATGCGGCCTACCGGCTGCTGGAGCGCGACACGCTGAACGAAGCCAAAATGTGGTACGAGCAGGCGCTGAACCTGCTGGGCGATGAACCCTATGACGCGCTGGTGCAGGGGCGGGGGAACTGGTCCAGCCCGGTACTGGGCTCCGCCGCCAGCCAGACCCTGCGGCAGGCTTACCAGACAGAGCTGCTCAATCTGCGGACTGAAACCGTGGCGGAGGTGGAAACCCGCACGGCGAACTCGCTGCTGGGGCTGTTCTACCCGCAGTTCAACAGCAAACTGAGCGGCTACTGGCAGACGCTGCGCCAGCGGCTGTACAACCTGCGCCATAACCTGTCGATAGACGGCCAGGCGCTCTACCTGCCGGTGTATGCGGCGGCGGCGAACCCGTCGGCGCTGCTGAGCGCGGCGGTGAGTGCCGCCGGCGGGGGCGATTCGCTGCCGTCAGTGTCCCTGCCGCTGCTGCGCTTCCCGACGCTGCTGGAGAGTGCCCGGGGCGTGGTGAGCCAGCTTATCCAGTTCGGTACCACCCTGCAGGCCATCACCGAGCGGCAGGATGCGGAGGCGCTCTCCGTACTGCTGCAGACCCAGGGGGTGTCGCTGCTGGACCAGAACATTCAGGTGCAGGAGCACATGCTGGCTGAACTGGACGCGGACAAAGCGGCGCTGCAGGCGAGCCGCCGTGGTGCCGAACAGCGGCGGGACAGCTACCGGCAGCTGTATGACGAAAACGTCAACGCCGGGGAGACGCAGGCGATGAACCTGCTGATGGCCTCCTCGGTGACGGCTGAAGCCGCCGCTGTCCTGCATATGGTGGCGGCGGGGCTGGATATGGTACCCAACATCTACGGTCTGGCGGTCGGGGGCATGCGCTACGGTGCCCTGATGTCGGCGGCAGGGATAGGGGTACAGATTGCTGCTGACGGGGTGCGGATCGCCGGCGACAAGATTACGCAGTCGGAAATATACCGCCGCCGCCGCCAGGAGTGGGGGATCCAGCGGGATAACGCGGAGTCCGAGATCAGGCAGGTGGATGCGCAGCTGGCGTCGCTGGCTGTGCGTCGCGAAGGGGTGGCGCTGCAGAAAGCGGTGGTGGAAACACAGCTGGCGCAGACGCAGGCGCAGCTGGATTACCTGCAGGGTAAGTTCAGCGGCCAGGCGCTGTACAGCTGGCTGCGCGGTACGCTGTCGACAATTTACTACCAGTTCTATGACGCGGCGCTGACGCGCTGCCTGCTGGCACAGCGGGCGTGGCAGCTGCACTTCGGCGATGAGGCGACGACGTTTATCAGACCGGGAGCGTGGCAGGGTAACTGGCTGGGCTTTATGGCGGGCGAAACGCTGATGCTGGGGCTGGAGCGGATGTCGCAGGCGTGGATAGAGCAGGATGCGCGCGTGCTGGAAGTGAGCAAAACCGTGTCGCTGGCAAAATTCTACAGCGGGTTGCCGAACGGGGGGTTCAATTTCCTGGATGAGTCCGCATCAATTATCCACAGCGGCTCGGGGAGCGCAGGCAGCGGGGGGAATACGCTGTCGGTCGCCGAAGGCCAGTTGCAGGCCAGCGTGAAACTCACCGAACTGAATATTGCCGGTAATTATCCGGCTGAGCTGGGCGCGCGGCGGCGTATCAAACAGGTAAGCGTCACGCTGCCGTTTCTGATCGGCCCCTACCAGAATATCCGCGCGGTGCTGAGCTACGGGGGCAGCGTGGCGCTGCCGCAGGGGTGCAATGCCGTGGCGGTGTCGCACGGCATGAACGACAGCGGCCAGTTCCAGCTTGATTTTAATGACGGGCGCTGGCTGCCGTTCGAAGGGATCCCGGTGGATGACAGCGGCACGCTGACCCTGAGTCTCCAGGATGTGACGGGCGAGCAAAAAGAGCTGCTACTCAGCCTCAAGGACATCATTCTGCATATCCGCTACACCATTACCGGCTAAATCACTGTCTTTTATTTCAGGCTCCCTGTGGGGAGCCTGTGGGAGCGCAGCCATGCAAAACACAGATATTGTCAGGCCAGAGACCCTCTCGTTGCCCAAAGGCGGCGGTGCTATCACCGGCTTAAAAGGTGATGTTGCCGGCGCAGGGCCGGACGGGGCAAATGCCCTGAGCATACCGCTACCGATCAACCCCGGCAGAGGCTATGCGCCTTCACTGGCGCTGAGCTATCACAGCCGTTCTGGTAACGGCGCATTTGGTATGGGATGGAGCGTTGATCCGCCCGCCATTCGTCGGCGCTCGAAAAAAGGGGTGCCAGATTACAACGAGAAGGATGAATTTGTCGGGCCGAATGGGGAAGTGATCGTGCCATTTCTGGCTGACGACGGTACCGCGAATGTCCGTACATCCAACACCTTACTTGGCATTGATCTTGGCGACGGCTTTACCGTTTACCGTTATCGGTATCGCATTGAAAGTGATTTCAGTCGGCTGGAATATTGGGTTTCAAGCGAGACGACGGGGCGTGATTTTTGGGTGCAGTACATGCCGGACGGGCAAGTTCTCCTGTACGGCAATACCCAGCAAGCGCGTGTCAGTGATCCACAAGCCCTGGAAGACACTGCTATCTGGTTGATAGCGTCGTCGGTATCCGTTACCGGTGAGCAGATCTACTGGATGTATCGCGCCGAAGATGAGACGGGCTGCGATGCCACAGAAACTGCAGCGCACCCGAATGTCAGTGCGCAACGCTATCTGGCTGCGGTTTGCTATGGCAACCGGGTTGCCGGGCGCGTCTTACCCGGATTGACCACCACACCCACGCTGACGGATTGGTTATTTGTGGTGCTTTTCGATTATGGCGAGCGCACCGCCGATACCGCCACGTCACCGACCTGGATAGCGCCCGGTTCTGGCGACTGGACTTGCCGCCAGGATTGCTTCTCAAGCTGGGAATATGGTTTTGAGGTGCGCACCCGCCGCCTCTGCCACCAGGTGTTGAGTTACCACTTTACCGACACCTTAAGCGGCAGCACGTCCGAGAGTGTTCCGCAATTAGTTACCCGCCTCGCCATGCGCTACACCGAATCACCAATAGTGACCACGCTCGTTGGTGTGTCGCAGTCGGGACTCGCGTCTGATGGTGCGTTCACCTCTCTGCCTGAGACGGTATTTGGATGGAGTACATTTAAGGCGGATACGGGGCAGCCTGAATGGCAGGTCTCATGGCAAGAGCGTGAAGACCTGGCAAATACGAACACTCAGCAACCGTATCAGATGGTGGATCTGAACGGTGAAGGGCTGGCTGGCATTTTGTATCAGGACAGCGGGGCCTGGTGGTATCGCGCTCCGGTTCGCCAGCCAGGTGACGATGCAGATGCCGTTACCTGGGATGAACCGACGGCGTTGCCAATTATTCCCGCGTTACGTGATAGCGGTGTGCTGGCGGATCTCAATGGCGATGGTTATATGGAGTGGGTCGTCTCTGCGGCAGGGGTCAATGGCTATTATTCACGCACGCCGGAGCGGGGCTGGCTTAATTTCACGCCGCTCTCAGCTTATCCGGTGGAATATTTGCATCCGCGCGCTCAGCTTGCCGATGTTTCGGGGGCTGGGCTGGCGGATCTGGTATTAATCGGGCCGAAAAGCGTTCGGCTTTACGCAGGTACCGGAGATGGCTGGGAAAAAGCGCTGAACGTGATACAACCTACCGGCGTGACATTGCCGGTGCCCGGCATGGATGAGCGGGTGCTGGTCGCATTCAGCGATATGGCGGGGAGTGGGCAGCAGCATCTGGTTGAGGTAAAAAAAGATAGTGTCCGCTACTGGCCTAACAATGGGCACGGTCAGTTTGGCCTGCCAATCTCAATGGCGAATTGGCAGGTTCCGGCGGATGTGATCTTTAACCCTGCGCAGATTTTTTTGGCGGATATTGACGGCTCGGGCACCACGGATGTGATTTATGCGCTCAGCAAAAAGGTGGTTATCTCCATTAACCAAAGTGGTAATAGCTTTGCAGAACCGTTTGAGGTCCTTCTCCCGGATGGCGTGCGTTTTGATAATACCTGCGAGTTACAGGTCGCAGATATTCAAGGCTTAGGCGTTGCCAGCCTGATACTGACTGTGCCGCACCCGAAACCGCGGCATTATGTCTGCGATTTAACAGCCGTTAAACCGTGGTTGCTGAATAACATGAGCAACAACATGGGCGCGCGGCATGGTTTCACTTACCGCAGCTCGGCGCAGTTCTGGCTGGATGAAAAACAAGACGCGGTAACCGCCGGGGAGCCTGTTCCCGCCAGCTATTTACCGTTTCCGCTTCACCTGCTTTCCCGCACTGACGTAACGGATGAAATTACCGGTAATCACCTGGTGAGCTCTGCCCGTTACCGTGGTGGCGCGTGGGATGGCAAGGAGCGTGAATTTCGCGGTTTCGGCTATGTGGAATTGCAGGACACCGACACACTGACCAGCCAGGGGACGACCACGGAAATCAGCCAGCCGTCATTGACGCGCAACTGGTTTGCCACCGGTTTGCCTGCTGTAGATGACCGGCTGGCGCAGCGCTGGTGGTCTGGTGATAGCGGCGCATTCGCGTATTTTACCGCGCGCTTTACCAGTGGTTATGGTGACAATGAAAAACCGTATACCGCAGATGAAAGCGACGATTTCTGGCTGCGTCGGGGGATGAAAGGCCTGTTAGTACGCAGTGAGCTATATGGCCTGGACGGTAGCGAGCAGCAACCTGTTCCCTACCAGGTTAGCGAATCTCGCCCTCAAATTCGTCTGGTGGCGGCAAAGGGGGAGGGGATCTATCCGGTTGTCTGGCCGACGATCGCAGAAACGCGCACCTATATCTACGAACGGGTGAGTAACGATCCGCAATGTAGCCAGCAGATAACGCTCTCCAGCGATCAACATGGCCTGCCGCTCTATTCGGTAACGGTGAACTATCCGCGCCGCACTCAACCGGCAACCAGCCCTTACCCGGATACACTGCCGGATACATTGTTTGCTTCCAGCTATGATGATCAGCAGCAGCAACTGGTGGTGACCTGCCAGACTAGCCGTTGGTATGCCATTGACGATATGGCTTCGGGAATATGGGTTAATGGGCTGACTGACCTTTTTTCCAGTGATGTTTACCTCTATTCCTCTGCACCAGAAACAGGGTTAACGCTGGAAGAACTCAGTCTTTCCGGCACGCCACTGGGCACGCCAGCCAGCCAGGCATTTGCGGGCATGCAACAACAGTGGTATCTGGATGGCAATAATAATGCCACTTCGGAACAGCCTGCATTCCCACCGCGCGTTGCTTTTACCGAAACAGCTGTACTGGATCAGGAGATGGTGGAAACGCTGAAAGAAGATTTCACCGACAGTGTTCTGAAACAGGCCGGTTATATCTGGTATGCGTACTTCAATTGCTGGGTTGTACATCGGAACCTCACCACCTATGGCACGGCTGAACATTTCTGGCTGCCGCAGACCGTACGCGATTCTGAGCTCACCGGCGCGATTACCCTGACGCGCGATGCGCACGACTGCGTGGTAACGAAAGTGGTGGATGCCGCCGGATTAACCACCCAGGCTGAGTATGACTGGCGGTTCTTAACGCCGGTCAAACTCACCGATGTGAACAACAATATTCAGCAGGTTACCCTTGATGGATTAGGCCGTGTCACCAGTTCTCGTTTCAGCGGAACTGAAAATGGGGTAGCAGCCGGTTACAGCGATGCGGACTTCGTGCCGCCAACGAGTGTGGATCAGGCGCTGGCGCTAACACCGCCGTTACCGGTGGCGCAATGCCTGGTTTATGCGAGTGATAGCTGGCAGCTAAATCGCATACCACCCCATGTGCTGACACTCACTACCGATCGTTACGATCAGGGGGAAGGCAGTGATGAGCAGCAGATCCGCCAGACGGTTCAATTCAGCGATGGGTTTGGACGCTTACTGCAAACCTCGGTTCGCTTCGAAGCCGGAGACGCCTGGCAGCGTGCGGACGATGGAACGCTGGTGACGGAAACGGCGCACACGGATACCCGCTGGGCGGTGAGTGGACGTACGGAGTATGACAACAAAGGCCAGGCTATTCGCACGTATCAACCCTATTTCCTCAACAACTGGGAATGGGTAACGGACGACAGTGCGCGAGAGGATCTGTATGCCGATACGCACTATTTCGATCCGCTCGGGCGTGAAAGAGAGGTGCTCACCGCCAAAGGCTATCAGCGGCGCACGCTTTATACGCCATGGTTTGTGGTCAGCGAAGATGAAAACGATCTTTTAGGCGTTCAGCCAGACTGGTGGATTGAGATAACCGTCGTTGCCAACAATGGCGTAGTCGGTGAAACGGCAGGCAACACCATCAACGTTATAGCTTATGACCCGTATGGCGATCCTTTGGCTGGTAAAGTTGTGACATTGAGCAGCGATAGCGACGTTAGCATTGAACCGCTTACGCAGAGCACGGGTGAGGATGGTAGCGTAACGGCTGTCGTGACCAGTACTGTTGCTGGGCAACATACGGTGGACGCTACCTGCGATGGTCATCACGCTTCTGTGATGGTGACTTTCACGGCTGACGTTAATCACCTGAGCCCAACCTTGTCGACACTGGCAGCGGACCCTTCGTCTATCGACGAGTCAGGTTTAAGCATGTCAACCCTCACCCTTATACTAAAAGATATTTATGGCAACCTGATCGCCGGGCAAAGCATTGAGCTTATCAGTAGCATGGCAGAGCTTGTCCATTCCGGGTTTACTGACAGGAAAAATGGTTCATATGATGCGATGATAGGTGGCGTGACCCGGGGTGATGTCACCCTCTCTGTGAAGGTTAATGGTAAGGTTCTTGAAGGTCTTTCGACGACTTTCCACATCCTGCCTGTCGCTGTACCGATGCCTGCTGACACGGAGTTCTCGGTGAATGGATACGAGTTTAGTATAGGCAGCCACTTCCCCGTAACAGGCATACTTGGTGCGAAATTCCAATTTTTGTTCAACGGAACTGCATCAAACAACAGCGGTTACCAGTGGTCAGTCGATCAACCGTGGGTGAGTATAGACAGTGACGCCAATGTCACTTTTATTGATACGCCGGATAGCACCAACAATACGGTGACGGTCACGGCTCTCCCTATCGACACAGGGACGCCGAGGTATGTCTATACCTTTACCGTAAGTCAATGGTTTGTTACGGCGGGCGGGGTGCAAAAAAACTGGGCGGATGCTAATGCCTGGTGTAAGGAAAATGGTCTGGAGATGCCTTCCCAAAACGATCTTGTTTACTATGAGCCAGAGTTTGATCTACCCCAGCGACATTGGGCGTCATACCTGTGGTCGGAATGGGGCGACTGTTCCCGGTATGCGAATGCAGGCGTTACTTCTAATTATTATTGCTGGGTAACCGATGTGGGGGATAATGGTGTTCATCGCAACATCTCGCTGGGTGATGGTAGTGAGTACGTTAACAACTCCGGTGTGCTGACTGATGCCACAGAATTGTATGTTGTCGGTAAAAAAGCGCTTTAGTTTTAAGTATCTTTAGCAAACGGCTCTGCGGAGCCGTTTGCTATTTTATGCATTTCACCGCCAGTGCGAGTAATAAAAACCCCGTATAAAACCTGACACAATGTTCACTGACAATTAAGGCGCTCTGTGAATACGCGAAAACCGATGCTAACCAACCTGTTGCGAGATTTCCCCGCAAGCGCGGGCGAGGCAGAGACGTTTGACGATCTGCTTTCGCACCCGGATGTGAAAATTGAGCGCATTATTTCCACCGGGCAGGCCAGCCCGCCGGATTTCTGGTACTGCCAGCCGCAAAGCGAGTGGGTGCTGATCGTGCAGGGCGCGGCAGGGTTACAGCTTGAAGGTGAAGGGGAAGAACGTGTGTTAAACGTCGGCGATTTCGTCAATATTCCCGCGCAATGCCGCCACCGGGTGAACTGGACGCAGGCGGAACCACCGACTATCTGGCTGGCGGTTCACTACGCATACCCGGAAACATAACGGCGCGCGGAAACCGGTTTATTGCTCATTGAAAAGTCGTCCGGTGAATGGGGTCATTAACAGGTTTTAGCGCTGCATTGCATGGATTGGCAACTCACAGGGTAAGTTGAGGTTTCTTTTCGAAGGCCCCTGAGAGCGCCATTAATACTGCCTTCGTCGAAGGCGGATTGTACGTATCAAACCAGGTTTAACCGTTTGGCAGCAAAACGGGTTGCAGACGCTGCCACACTTGCGGGGTTGCCGCCCAGGCGTTATTGCCCTGCGTAAGGCCGTTGTTGGCAAGAAAATCGTTATGCATGCCGCCCGCTTCTTTAATAATCACCAGCCCTGCCAGCGCATCCCAACTGTGCAGGTGCGCTTCGAAATAACCATGCACCTGGCCGGCGGCAACGTGCGCCAGCATTAACGCGCCCGCACCAAAACGACGATGCTCCACGCCGTGTTCAAACAAGGTTTCGATGGTTTGTGTGTATTCGCGCGGCGGTCTGCGGCTGGAGCGACCAATGCCAAGCACTACCGCGTCGGCATCCGGCTCGCTCAGGCTCAGGCGTTTGCCGTTTAAAAACGCCCCTTTGCCGCTTTCGGCGAAGAAAAACTCGTTGCGATCCGGGGCGTAAATCACCCCCAGTTTGATGGCATCGTCGCGCACGTAAGCGACGGAAATGCACCAGTAATCCATGCCGAGAATAAAATTGGTGGTGCCATCAATCGGGTCGATAACCCATACGCCGTCGCTGCCCGGCTCCAGCCCGCGCTCCTCGCCGAGCAAACCGTCCTGCGGGCGTTCGGCTTTCAGCCAGGCGCGCAGCTCGGTTTCGACATACACATCCGCCTGGGAGACAAAATCCTGGCGGCCTTTTTGTTCGATGGTCAGCCCGTTATCACGAAGCTGTTTCGCCTGCTGACCGAGACGACGAATCAGCGCGCACAGCGCCTGGGTAAACTCTTCTGTCATATCTGGACTCTTAGCCAATCTGTGGCGATGTTTGTCGGTGGATCAGTTTCACCTTAACCCACTCAACGCGGGAAGGCTGTAAAGGATTTTTCGCCCGCTCCAGCAGGCGCGTCAGCGCCCGGTTCGCTATCTCCGCCACATCCTGATGCAGCGTGGTTAACTGGTAGCTGAACTGGCCGCTCTGCGGCGTGTTATCAAAACCTATCAGATGAAAATCGTCTGGCGCGAATTTTCCGCGCTGGCGCATGCCGTCGAGAAAACCGCAGGCCAATTGCGCGTTGGCGCAAAAGATGCCCTCCGGCAGATCTTCATCACTCTGTTGCGCGGCCTGAAATCCGCCCTCGTAGCCCTCTTCGCGCGCGTCATACCAACGCACTTGCTGCTGAGTATCCACGCCGAGTTGCTGCAAAGCCTGGAAAAAAGCCTCGCCGCGCTGAATGCCCGCCCAGGTCGATCCGCAATTATTGAGCCAGCCAAAACGGCGACAACCGGCGTGATAAAGCTGTTCAGCGGCCTGACGTGCGCCGGAAACGTTGTCGGAACAGACGAAATCGACCAATGGAATATCCGGGTGGCGGTTGATGCCGACCACCGGAATGCGCTGGCTGACGCACTCGTTCACTATCGCTTCCGGCGGTTGGCCGGAGGTGACGATCACGCCGGAGACGCGAAACTGAGTAAAACGGCGCAGCGTGGTGACCAGATCCTGCTCGCCGGTGATCTCCGTGACCAGCGCCTGGTAACCACGGCGCTGAATTTCATGCAGCAAGCCTTCCAGCAGGCTGCTGCGAAACGGGTCGCCAATGCGCGCGACAATCACGCCAATCAAGTGGCTGCGCTGGCGGTTCAGCCCCTGGGCGAGGAAATTGACCTGGTAGCCAAGCTCCTGCGCGGCGCGCAGCACTTTCTCTTTGGTGGCAGGCGAAATACTGCCGTTGCTGCTGAGCGCGCGCGACACCACGGCGCGGGACACGCCCGCGCGCTTCGCCACGTCTTCAGCGGTTACTGCTTGTTTGCGTAAACTCTGGCTCACACTTTCCCCTCCGCACGGCGGCTGAGATCGGTGGCGAAACCATCGTGGCTGAGAAACAAACCCGGATACGGCGTGCAGGCTTGCTCAATCGCGGGCAAGGCGGCGTCGTTGCAGTGGTACAACCCCAGGCGCGGTAAACGCAGTTGCCCGAACAGCGCCAGGCAGCCGGGAAAATCGCCGTGCGAGGCGTCATTGGGCAGCGCCGTTGCCGAAGCGCACTCCTGAAACGCCAGCGTCGCGTTGTGCATCAGCGCGATGCTTTCCGGCGTTGGGCGTCCGTCGCCGCTGTAGAACAGGTTGTGGCCGTCTGCTTCGATTCGCAGGGCGAGATTAGGCAGCTCATGGTGCGTAAACGCGGTGCGCATCTGCCAGCCTTGCCACTGCCATTCGGCTTCGCTGTCGCGCCAGTCAATGTCGAAACAGAGGCTGCTTTCCGGCCAGTTAGCGAGGCTCGCCAGTTTTATCAGCACCGGGCGCTGTTCACGCTGCGACCAGATGATCAGCGGTTTACGACGCTGAAAACTTTTCCAGTAATTCAGCAGCGCCGTCAGCCCGGTGCAGTGATCCGGGTGAACGTGGGTGAAGTAAATGGCGTCGATGTCGTTTACGTCGCCGCCGCGCTGCCACAGCGCGCGCGGGATTGTCGGGCCACAATCGATCAGCAACTGGCGATTTTCGTTATCGATAACGCGGATTGCCGAGGTGTTTTGCTGCAATGAGAAGGCGCTACCGCAGCCCAGAACATCTATTTTCATTTCGCCCCACCAAATTTATTGCGCACTTAATCAAACTGTCACAAATAGACGACAAAGTAGGCTCACATAATGTCGGTGCAACGTTGCATTTTTTTTGCAAATAAATGAACACGTGTTCATCGGCGAAAGAAAAGCTGAAGAAAGGAACGCCCGTGAGTTATTTACAGATTGAAAAACTGAAAATTGGCTATGGCGAAAATATCGTTCTTCACGATATTCATCTCGCTGTGGAAAAGGGCGAAATGATTGCGCTGCTTGGGCCGTCTGGTTGTGGAAAAACCACGTTACTCAATGCGTTATGTGGTTTTATTCCGGTGCGTTCTGGTGGTATTTCCGTTAACGGTAGAGATATTACTTACAGCACGCCGGAGCAGCGAAATATTACCATGGTGTTTCAGAGTTATGCCTTGTGGCCACATTTTACCGTCGCGCAAAATATTGGTTATGGCTTAAAAGTCCGCCGCGTTAAAAAAGAGGCGATTGCGCAACGCGTGCAGGAATTATTAAAAATCGTCAACCTTGAAAATTATGCGGATATAAAAGTGACGGCGCTTTCCGGCGGCCAGCGTCAGCGCGTGGCGCTGGCGCGCGCATTAGCCATTGAGCCGGATGTGTTGGTGCTCGATGAGCCGCTGTCGAACCTGGACGCCAAAGTGCGCCTCAATGTGCGCCACGAGATCAAAGCGCTTCAGAAAAAGCTCGGTTTCACCTCGTTAATCGTCACGCATGACCAACAAGAGGCGCTGGTGATGGCCGACAGAATTGCGGTGCTGAATAACGGGCGCATCGAACAAATGGGGACGCCGGAAGATATTTATCACCGCCCGGCAACGCCGTTTGTCGCGGATTTTATGGGCGCGGATAACTGCATGACGCGGGCTGATGCGGGCGGGGAAACGCTCTATTTTCGCAGTTCGGACGTCAACATGCACCGCCCGTTAACGATGTCGGAGCAGCCGGGCCTGGTACTGAATGGCGTGGTGGAAGAGAGCGCATTTCTCGGTCACCAGTATCGTCATAGTGTGCGCTGCGAGGGGCAGATTTTTCTCGCGGATTCCACACAGTTCTGGCCTGCCCGAACGCCGGTGATTTTGCATGTGCCGGAAACGGCGCTGCATGTTTTTGCAACCTCTTAAGCCAACCAACACACTTTTCCTGGGGATTATCATGTCAGTAAAACCGAAACTTGCTGTCATCGCCGCACTCTGTTTGGGTGCCGTTCACACCGCCAGCGCCGAAACGGTTCTCAATGTGGCGACGGCGGGCGATCAAAATATGGTCGACTACGTTAAAACCTGGCTGGGGCCAAAGTTTGAAGCTGCGCATCCGGGCGTGAAAGTGCAGGTGGTCGGCACCGGGCCGGGCGATGCGGGCTCAAACAAGATTGTCGAAAAACTGACGGCGCAACAGCAGAGCGGCGCGAAAAGCTGGGATATCGACGTCGCGGTTGTACACCAGGCCGCAGGTGGTCAACTGGTGGAAAAAGGGCTGCTGGAGAAATACCGCTCGTCCATTAACACCGGCTCAATGGTCACGGCGGAGAATGCCAAAAACGCGCTGGGCGTTAACGTTGATGGTTATGTAATGCCGATGTTTTTGAGCCAGACCGCCATTGCGTATAACAGCGATCTGATTAAAACCCCGCCGAAATCCTACGACGAGCTGGTGCAGTGGTCGGCGAAAAACCCGAAAGCTTTTGGCTATAACGGCATTAAAAACGGCATGTCCGGCGTCAGCTTCGTGGTCGGCTGGATTTATGCTTACGGCACTGATGCAGCGCGTCTTTCCGCGCTGCCGTATGACAAAAGCGTGGAAAAAACCTGGAGTCAGGCGTTCGCCAGGCTGAAAGAGTTCAATAAAAACGTCACTTTCACGCCGGGTAACGCCGGGACGCTGGATATGCTCAGCCGGGGTGAAATCACCATGGGGCCGGTATGGGTCGATATGTTCTATAGCTGGAAAGATCAGGGCAAAGTGCCGCCGTCGATCAAGCTGGCATTAATCTCCCCAGGGATGCCGGGCCAGCCAATGTATTACGTTGTTCCGGCACACGCTGCGCAGGCCAAACTGGCGCAGGAGTTTATTGCGCTGGCGACCAGCCCGGATGTGCAGGCGCAGGGCATTGTGAAGCAGTTCAACTGGTATCCGGGGATTGACGCGAAATACGTCAAAGAGAAGCTGGACGCCGCCACCTGGCAGAAACTGTTTGCGGAAATCTCGCCGGATGATTTAGCCAAATACGGCAAAAGTTTCCCGATCACGCCGTACTTTGACGATATCAAAGAGGGCTACGAGAGCCAGGTTTCTAACTGATTGACGGATATGCCTGGGCATTTCGCCCGGGCATTTTTTGCTGTGATTATTCAGGTTCACCATGCGACACGCCTTTAAATACTTCTTACTGGTTGGCCCGGCCACGCTGCTGATCGCCGTCTTTTTCCTCTGGCCGCTGGGCTTTTCGCTGATCTCTGCGTTCACCAGTGATACGCAGACATTCACGCTGGCGCACTTTGATAAAGTCTTTGCGCTTTACTCGAACGATATTCTCTTTACCGTACTTATCGTGCTGGTTTCACTGGTAATTCTGGCGCTGCTGTCGATAACAATTTCCGCCATTATTGTGCTGTCGCCGTTTCGCGGCATCGTTAAGACGCTGGCATTTTTATACCGCCTGCCGCTGTTTATTCCCTTTATTGTTACCGCGCAGATGATGCGCACCTTCCTCGCCAAAAACGGCCTGATGAACAATGTGCTGGTGGCGAGCGGGTTGTTAACGCCAATGGACACCACCTCGCTGCTGGGCTGGAGCGGGATCATTATTACCTTTGTCTGGAAGCAGATGGCGTTCTCGACGTTACTGATTTGCGGCGCGATGTCGGCGGTGGATCCGTCGCATATTCTGGCGGCGAAAAACCTCGGCGCGTCGCGTTTACGCATTCTGTTCGACATCATTTTGCCGCAGGTGCTGCCGACGATTGGTGTGGCGATGGTGCTCTCGACGGTGACGATGATGTCGGTACTTTCCGTGCCGCTAATGATTGGCACCGGCACGCCAACCATGATGACCGTCGATATGGCGTTTCGCGTTAACTCGTACGGCGATTACCCGGTGGCGAATGCGATGGGCGTGATCTCCTATCTGATTTGCGCGGCGCTCTCCTGGTTCTATTTACGCCACAGCCTGCATGCGAAAGGGGCGCAGTGATGACCACGTTTCGACAAAAACTCCGCGGCAGTTTTCTGCTGCAAACGCTGTTGCTCACTTTTCTGGTGCTGGCGCTGTTTGGCCCGCTGTTGAACCTGCTTATCTGGACGGTGGCGGAAAGCTGGTTTTTCCCGCACACCTTGCCGAGCCAGTGGGGATTAAAGTACTGGAGCCAGGTGTTTAGCCCCTACAGCGATGTCTCGGGATCGCTCTCCATTAGCGTGTTGATCGCCGTGCTATCGGTGCTGGTTTGCCTGCTGATTTCTGTTCCGGCGGGTTACGCGCTGTCGCATCGATCCATGCCGTGTCGCGCCTTCTTTATGCTGCTGTTTCTCATCCCGCAGGCGTTTCCCAACCTGACGGTGTATATGAACGTGGCGCGGCTGTTTTATCAGTGGGGACTGAACGGTACGGTGGCGGGTGTGGTGCTGGTGCATAGCGTTCACGGCTTGATGTATTCGATCTGGATAAGCGTGGCGGCGTTCGCTTCACTCGATCCGCTGCTGGCGCGCGCCTCGCGCAACCTGGGCGCCGGGCCGGTTTACACGTTTTTCCATATCATTTTGCCGCAGGCCGCGCCCGGGCTGATTGCCGCCAGCATTTTTGTGTTTCTGGAATCGCTGGATGAGTTTACCGCCACCTTTTTTGTGGGCGCACCGGATATCACCACGCTGCCCATTTTGCTCTATACCGCCAGTATGTCGGGCAACTACCAGGTGTCATCTATCACCGCGCTGATCCTGCTGGTGCCATCGGTGCTGTTTATGCTGGTTATCCATAAATTTATGCGCCCGGAAATGCTGTCGAAACTGGGGAAATAATTATCTGACGACGTCACGAAAAGGCGCATGCCGGGCCACTTAATAGATAGCTGTGGCGCGACGCTACCAGCCAAAACAAGACGGCAACAGTCGGAGGAAAACGTATGGATATCAAAGGCCCGGCAGCGATTGATGTATTCAAACCTTATGATATTTCCCCTTACGAAGACAAAACACTCAGAGCGGTTCAGCTGGAGCCTGCCTATACGCCCGCAAAGGAGTCTTTTCAGGCGTTTCAGCAGCGGCATTATGCGTGGCGAACCGGTGATAAACAGGCCGATATTTCCCATGTCCCCAAAGATGAAGGCAAGATCCCGTTGCCCACGCTGGGCGAAAGTTTGCAGGAGGTTTTTCTGGGCGCGGTGTTGGGCGGGCCGTTGCCGGAATTCCCGGGCGGAGTGCGATCGCTTCCCGGTGCGGGCGCGGCGCGGCTTACTGAACGACCTTCTGGCACTGCTAAAGGTCCGCACGGTGAAATCAAAGCCGCTATTGCGGAGCCGAAAATCGCGGTGGAAAGGCCATTAAATCCAGCTGCGGAAGCGAATGTTCCCGGCAGCAAGCCATTAAGCCACGCCGTACCCGAATCCGCTGGCCCGGACGTGTTACATGTCTCATTACCGCAAGCGGGAGGAAAAAATTTTTCCGATCCTATGGCGTCGTCAAAACTCAACATCAAACAATTCGCTGATATTGCTAAAGTTGGCGCGGATGTGGGTGAGAAAGAGATGGGGAGGGTGACATTATCCGGTGAAATCAATATTGTGCGTCGCGATGGCCCTTTAAATGATCCGAATATGTATATGTTTTTCACCGATAGCTATAAAGGCGAGCCGCGGCTGAATATCATTGGTCATGGCATTTTTACACCAAACGGTGACAGCACGACCGGCCTGCAGGTTGCTGGTGGTATCAAAGGGCCGTTTGATGTGGCGCTGGATACGCTGGAACTGGCTGGCGATGTGCGGTTTAAGAACATTCGTTGCTTAAGCTGCCATGGTGCGGAAGGTGGCATTGATTCTTTCGCACAAAAACTGGCGAATTACACCGGCGTGCCGGTAAAAGGTTATCACGGTTCGGTCACCGTTGGCGGGCATGCGGACGGTTCAAATATGGTGGTGATAAAAAATGAGATGGACGCGCTATTCTATTTCGGCAAGCGCGAAACGACGCACTATCAGCCACAAAAATTCCACCCGCTCTGGCGACCGTGGGAAACCCGTATTCTTGAATAAAACAATCGTGGTGATGAAGTAAAAGTGCAGATGCCCGCGAAGCAGAGTCTTAGCGGGCATCTCTGTTTTTACGCCCCGATTCGGCGAGTGTGTACTCCCGTTTACCCCCTGGCTGGCAATAAGACGGCTTATCCGCCCGATCCGTTTTGCAAAGAAATGGCTGTTAGCCTCTTTATGCGCCGGTGAGTCCCGGTAAAGATCGGCCGCTGGCGCAGAGTCGTTGTTTATATTTATGCGAAAGTCCGTCGGGTAGAAAAATGACCACCAGAGGAAATAAAAAAGCGCCCGCAGGCGCTTTCAGTAATCAGGTAACGATCATCGGCCACTCGGGTGGCGCTTTTTGCGCGATCTCTTCCATCACGACGAGCAGATTGTGCCAGGTCGTGGAGAGATCTATCGCCGTAATGCCCAACAAACCGGTAGCGAACCAGCATGCCGCTGCTAAGCCCATGCCGCTGCTGATCACTGCCAGGCCAATATAATCAGCACGACGGAAGCGAATGTTCAGCGTACTGGCCATAAACATCAACACTGCACTCAGTAACTGCCAGCGGAGAAGCACGACGCTGGCGGTAAAGGTAGCCATCAAACCATCCTCAGAAAGACCGAATACCGGGCGGACAAGCACGTTGCGCGAGTGGCAATGCTGAACATCCGCGAATAACACAACGAATTGAAACGGCATTCCCCGTTTCAAGAATGTGTGAACTATATCACATTTGTTGATTTATTCGCCAGTACAAAAAGCGTGCTTTTTGCATCGTGATAGTTGTGTTTCATTCGTAAATATATTGCCAATATATTTATGCGTGCGGAGGAATTAATGTTTTTTCCAACTAATACATATGAGTGATATTTAGCATCCTAATTGCTACAACGTTTACAGCTTGTGTCGCATATATTATGCTTTTGAGGAAAATCTTATTAGCCTGTGAATGATGATTCAGGGTTTTGATCTTTATCGATATATTCTTTTCATCACGTTTTTCATGCGTGAGGAAGATATTTGCGCGTGCAGTTGCGCTAACTGAATTGATGGCCGCCTCTTCTTTTTTCCTGATGACATCATTTGAAGCTGGTTTCGCGTCTTATAACCTGCGAATGAAAAAATATGAAAATAGAAAATTCCGCCGTGCCGCCGGAGGATGCTGATGCGGCGTTGTCGGTTCTGGTAAGGCTGATGCCCTGGCTCACCGCTCAACGTTCAATGGAAGAGATATTACGCGCAATCAATACAGCACTAGGATCCACGCTTGCGTGGGTGGTTATCCGGCAGGATGACGCGTGGCAGCTCGTCAGCGCAGGGTCGCCGGGCTGCACGCTGCAGGATGTACAAATCTTTCTTGAGCAGTCTCAATTGCAACGACATCAGCGTGCCTGGCGAGTCATTTGCTGGCGGCGGCATGCCGGCGATTTATTATTTCCGCATCAAGAAATATCGGCCAGAAAATTACGCAGCGGTATTTTATGTAAGTTACATTATAAAGAGTTGGGGCTCGAAGGTTATTTCTTTTTGGCATTTTCTCAGCCCTTGAACTCTTTATCTATTGTGAAAAATGTCGTTATTGTTCTGGTCGAAAAACTAAAAAACTATCTTGCGGAAATTGTCGCCAGAGAACGCACAGCAAAAGAGATGCAGCGCATAGTGACACAATATAAAGCACTATTTGAACGCGCCCCGGTTTTAATGAACTCGTTTGATAAAAGTAACCGCTGCGTATTATGGAATGGTGAGTGCGAACGCGTATTTGGCTGGAGCATTAATGAGCTCAATCAGCAGGCCGATCCATTAGCGTTATTTTTCCCCGATCCCGAGGTTCGGCAAAAAGTTCGCGCTTCGGTTAATACATCGCCGGGCGTCGACATGCACGAATGGCACCCGGTACGCCGTGATGGCCAGGTGCTGACGGTACTTTGGTCGAATATTCAACTGCCAGATCACTCGGTTCTCAGCATCGGGCTTGATATAACCGAGCGTAAAAAAGCGGAGCGGCAGCTGGAAATGAAAGCCACCATTGACGATCTGACCGGCTGCTATAATCGTTTTTCCATGCTGAGGAAGTTAAAAGAGGCGCTGGTGGCGTGTCGGCCGGACGAGCCGCGCAGCCACTTCAGCCTGCTGATGCTGGATCTGGATTATTTTAAAAATATCAACGATCGCTGGGGGCATTTAACGGGCGACGCCGCACTGATCCATTTTTGCGATCAGATCCGCGAACATTGCGATCCATCGTATATTTTTGGTCGTTTAGGCGGTGAGGAATTTCTGATTTTAATGCCGCATACCCACAGTAAAATGGCGCTGCGTTTTAGCCAAAAAATCCGCGCGTCACTGGCGCGAAATCCATTGTTTAGCAATGGTGAAAAGATAGCCTTATCCTTTAGCGCTGGTTTAGTATTCGTCACTGGTGAAGAGTCCGATACTTCAGTTTTACTTACGCTTGCGGATAACGCCCTGTACGATGCGAAACGTGCAGGACGCAGTAAAACCGTGGTGGTTGGCGCTTTTTTATAAATAAAGAAGAAATTATGAAGACTTCTCAACGACAGATGAAAAAATACCCGAATGGCGCACCTTTTTTTTATCCTGCGGTCAGTTTGGCTTAATCAACGATACTCTGTTGTATTAACGTAAAACACCCCCATGCGAATGGATTAATATTTTCCTTAATATAAACATTGGGCACACTCTGAGTTTGCTTTATGGTCGCGTATTTCGGTCATAACCAAATATTAGGTTTTTAATGAGAAAAGTCAGTTGCTAATGTCGTTTGATTCATGCAACGTAATCACCTGTTTATCAAAGCATCCTGCCAAACATTAAAAAGGCACTTTAAATGCATGGATATAGGCGGACATGAATCATAGCGTGCGTCGCAAGATGCTCAGCGTCGTCGTGCTCATCACGGTAGTTCTTCTACCGCTGATGTTGTCGCTATGGTTTGCGCATATTCGTGCGGTGAAAGAAACGAGTGCCCAGCTTCAATCGTTTGCCCAGTTAGCGCTAAATAAAACGGAACGCGTTATCCAGCAAGTGGATACGGTTCGCAGCGCGGCGGAAAAATACCACGGACAAATTTGTGCGCCGGAACATCGCGCGGCCATGCTCAATATCGTCCGCAGCAGCATGTATGTTTCGGATTTAATTTATGCTCGTGGCGACCACTTTTTATGTTCGAGCGTAATAACGCCCACACAATCGTATGCTATTTCACCAGCAGATTATAAACGCGCGCCCGATATCGCCATTTATTACTATCGTGATACGCCTTTTTACGCAGGCTACAAGATGGTGTACATGCAGCGCGGAAATTATGTCGCAGTGATTAATCCGCTCACTTACAGTGATGTGGCATCAGACAATCCTGATCTGGCTTACGGTATTTACGACACCGTTACGCGACAGTTTTTTTCCGTCAGCCAGAATGCCCATCTTGATAAGTTAGCTACGCTGTTACGCACCGGCGATTTAACATTCCAGCAGGATCAGCGCTTTTATACCATTGCGCGTTCGGAGAATCGTCCGATCGCGATTATTGTTTCGACATCGAGTGACCACTATTTTCAGGCGCTTTATCACCAGGCCACTTTAACGCTGCCGCTGGGCGTGATTGGTAGCGTTATTTTGCTATTAATATGGTCGCGAACACGGCAGGAGTTTAACTCTCCACGCCGTATGCTCCACCGGGCGTTAACCCGACGCCAGCTTCGCCTTCATTACCAACCTATTATCGATATCAAAAATGGCACCTGCGTTGGTGCGGAAGCGTTGTTGCGCTGGCCGGGATTTAATGGGCCGGTCATGAGCCCGGCGGAGTTTATTCCGCTGGCAGAAAAAGAGGGCATGATTGAGCGTATTACCGATTATGTCGTCGACGAATTGTTCAGCGATCTGGGCGATTTCCTGGCAATGGTGCCGCAACTTTATATTTCAATTAACCTCTCCGCCTCCGATTTTCACTCCTCGCGCCTGATTTCATTGATTGCCAATAAAGCCAAGATGCATGCAGTACGCGCCGAGCAGATTAAGATTGAAGTGACCGAGCGCGGGTTTATTGATGTGCCGAAAACCACGCCGGTTATTCAGGCGTTTCGCCAGGCAGGTTACGAAGTGGCGATTGATGATTTCGGTACCGGTTATTCCAATTTGCACAACCTGTACTCGCTGAATGTCGATATCCTGAAAATCGACAAATCGTTTATTGATACGCTAACGACGAACAGCACCAGCCATTTGATTGCTGAACACATTATTGAGATGGCGCAGAGCCTGCGTCTGAAGATTATTGCGGAAGGGGTCGAGACGGCGGAGCAGGTCACATGGTTGTTAAAACGCGGCGTGCAGTTCTGTCAGGGGTGGCACTTTGCAAAGGCGCTGCCGTCACAGGAATTTAAACGCTGGGTACAGCTGCCGCCTTCGTTAAAGTAATAGGCCATTAGGCCTGGTGCCGGTAATCGCTGGGGGTGCGATCAAACTCCCGGCGAAAGACGCGTGAAAATGTCTGTTGCGAGACATATCCCAAATCCATCGCGATATCAAAAATAGGCCGCTGCGTGGTTCGCAGCGCTTCCGCTGCCAGCAGTAAACGGCGCTGGCGAATGTAGTCACCCAGCGTTTGATGCATCACGGTGCGGAACATCCTCTGTAAATACCATTTCGAATAACCTGACTTTCTGGCGACTACATCAATGTTCATTGGTTGGTCGATATGTTCATCAATCCATTCAATAAGTGTCTGAATAATTTGCTGATGGGACATATGGCTTCCTCATTTCCCGATTCGTCGTTTTGTCTGGGAGCGAGTATAATTCCTCAAGTTAACTTGAGGTAAAGAGGTTTTATGGAAAAGAAAACGCCACGTATTAAAGCCTTACTCAGTCCCGGTGAAGTGGCGAAGCGCAGCGGGGTTGCCGTCTCTGCGCTGCACTTTTATGAGAGCAAAGGCTTAATCAAAAGTACCCGTAATACCGGCAATCAACGGCGCTATACGCGTGATGTGCTGCGCTATGTGGCGATCATCAAGATTGCCCAGCGCATTGGTATTCCGCTGGCGACCATTGGCGACGCATTTGGTGTGTTGCCGGAAGGGCATACGCTAAGCAAAAAAGAGTGGAAACAGCTGTCGTCACAGTGGCGCGAAGAGCTGGACAGACGCATCCACACGCTGGTGGCATTACGCGATGAGCTGGATGGTTGCATCGGCTGCGGCTGTTTGTCGCGCAGCGATTGTCCGCTACGTAACCCCGGCGACCAACTTGGGCAGCAGGGCACCGGCGCGCGCTTGCTGGAAGACGACTGAAACGTACAAAAAACTAAAGCGCCCGTTGGGGCGCTTTAGTCGTTTTCCGGTCTTTGTCTTTCTCTCTATCCCGCTCTGTTACGGGAGGGTTTCCCCCGACATCTGCACCCCTCAGTATGTTTGAGGTTCCGGATTGTGCTGACACTTTTAGTGTAGGCCACAGCGGCATAATTGCTACTTTTTTGAGCAATTATTTTTGTCTTTTTTTTCACCGCTGCAAGTGTGGTTTTTCTATAGTTAATGTGTATGAATTCTCTGGAGAAAAACATGCTTACGGTGCATCACCTTAATCAGTCGCGCTCCCAGCGCGTGCTCTGGGCTTTAGAAGAATTGGGCGTGCCGTATCAAATTGTCCGTTACCAGCGAGAAAAAACGATGCTGGCGCCGGAATCCCTGAAAAAAGTGCACCCGCTCGGCAAGTCACCGGTAGTGGAAGATGACGGGCTGATCCTCGCCGAATCCGGGGCGATCCTCGAATATTTGCAGGAAACCTACGATCCACAGCAGCGCTTTAAACCGCAAGAGACGAAACAGAAGCTGGATTACCGCTTCTGGCTGCACTATGCCGAAGGTTCGCTCATGCCCGTGCTATTAATGGAACTGGTGATGAACAGCCTGGGTAAACCCCCGGTGCCGTTCGGGATACGCAGTGTTGGCAAACTTCTCGCTAAGGGTGTCAATAAAGCGTTCCTGAAACAGCAAATTGAAAACCATGCGCGCTTTATCGAAGGCGAACTGGCGCAGAAAAGCTGGTTTGCAGGAAACCAACTGAGCATGGCCGATATTCAGATGAGTTTCCCGGTGTTTGCGCTGCTGGCTCGCGGCGGCGTGGAGGATTTGCCCAACTTACGTGCGTGGAAAAAACGGGTCGAGATGCGTCCGGCATGGCAGCGCGCCATTGTGCAGGGTGGGCCATTTGATCTGCCTGGCAGCTAAAAATGATCGGCAAATGTTGCAAAGTTGCGCACCGACGATAACGTTTGCGCATCTGACGCCCACTTCTTCGCCGCTTCGCGCGAAATTTAGCGAAAAGCGGCAAAGTTCAGTTGAAAAGCGCCATATAAACGCTGGATAATCGTTTGCCTTTTTTTGACCAACCGTTGTATGCGCGGAGTTAAACGTTTGCTTTTTTGTGACCCTTTGTCACAACGCAGCCCAGGGAGATGACGTTTATCCGGCAGTGGACTGTCCACCACGCATGCCAACGCACAATAAAATTCTCAGGGGATGTTTCTATGTCTACGCCTTCTGCGCGTACTGGCGGTTCGCTTGACGCACTGTTTAAAATTTCTGCCCGTGGCAGCACGGTTCGTCAGGAAATCGTTGCCGGTTTAACCACCTTCCTGGCGATGGTCTATTCGGTCATCGTCGTACCTGGCATGCTGGGTAAAGCCGGTTTCCCACCGGCGGCTGTGTTTGTCGCCACCTGCCTGGTAGCCGGTGTCGGCTCCATCGTGATGGGCCTGTGGGCGAATCTGCCGCTGGCTATCGGTTGCGCTATCTCGTTGACCGCCTTTACCGCGTTCAGCCTGGTGCTGGGTCAGCATATCAGCGTACCGGTCGCGCTTGGCGCGGTGTTCCTGATGGGTGTGCTGTTTACTGTTATCTCTGCCACCGGTATTCGTAGCTGGATCCTGCGCAACCTGCCGCAGGGCGTTGCGCATGGCACCGGTATCGGTATTGGCCTGTTTCTGCTGCTGATCGCCGCCAACGGCGTGGGTCTGGTTATTAAGAACCCGCTGGACGGCCTGCCGGTGACTCTCGGCCACTTTGCCAGCTTCCCGGTGATCATGTCGCTGATTGGTCTGGCGGTGATTATCGGCCTGGAAAAACTGAAAGTGCCGGGCGGCATTCTGCTGACCATTATCGGCGTGTCGATTGTGGGGCTGATTTTCGACCCGAACGTACATTTTTCTGGCATTTTCGCCATGCCGTCGCTCAGCGATGACAAAGGCAACTCGCTGATCGGCAGCCTGGATATCGTCGGCGCGCTGAACCCGGTGGTGCTGCCAAGCGTGCTGGCGCTGGTGATGACGGCGGTATTTGACGCCACCGGCACTATCCGTGCGGTAGCGGGCCAGGCAAACTTGCTGGGTAAAGACGGCCAGATTATCGATGGCGGCAAAGCGCTGACCACCGACTCCCTGAGCAGCGTCTTCTCAGGCCTGGTGGGGGCGGCACCGGCAGCAGTGTATATCGAATCTGCGGCGGGTACGGCGGCAGGCGGTAAAACCGGTCTGACGGCGATCACCGTGGGCGTGTTGTTCCTGCTGATCCTGTTCCTCTCTCCGCTCTCTTACCTGGTTCCGGCGTACGCAACGGCACCGGCGCTGATGTACGTTGGTCTGCTGATGCTGAGCAACGTGGCGAAAATCGATTTTGCCGACTTCGTCGACGCGATGGCGGGTCTGATTACTGCCGTGTTTATCGTGCTGACCTGCAACATCGTCACCGGCATCATGATCGGTTTTGCTTCGCTGGTGATTGGCCGCGTGGTATCCGGTGAATGGCGCAAGCTGAATATCGGAACTGTGGTGATTGCCATCGCGCTGGTAGCTTTCTATGCGGGCGGCTGGGCAATCTGACACCGCTTTCCCTCTTCCTGTGGGCAGAGGGCGTTAAGCATAAACCTTTACACAATGGGCAACTTCGGTTGCCCATTTTTTTGCCCACAGCCCGGTTTCTTTGCGTTAAGCTGAAGGCTCTGGCATCAAGGTCTGAGGCCTTTATAACAACACATCGCAAACAGGGAACGCATGGAAATATTTTTTACCATTCTCATCATGACCCTTGTCGTCTCGCTTTCTGGCGTCGTGACTCGTGTTCTTCCATTTCAAATCCCGCTTCCGCTGATGCAAATCGCCATCGGCGCACTGCTCGCCTTTCCCACCTTTGGCCTGCATGTGGAGTTCGACCCGGAACTGTTCCTGGTTTTGTTTATTCCGCCGCTGCTGTTCGCCGACGGCTGGAAAACGCCCACGCGCGAGTTCCTCGAGCATGGCCGCGAAATCTTTGGCCTGGCGCTGGCGCTGGTGGTGGTCACCGTGGTCGGGATCGGTTTCTTAATTTACTGGATGGTGCCGGGCATTCCGCTGGTGCCCGCCTTTGCGCTGGCGGCGGTGCTGTCGCCAACCGATGCCGTAGCGCTTTCCGGCATTGTCGGGGAAGGGCGCATTCCGAAGAAAATCATGGGTATTTTGCAGGGCGAGGCGCTGATGAATGACGCTTCGGGCCTGGTGTCGCTGAAATTCGCCGTGGCGGTAGTGATGGGCACCATGGTGTTCACTGTGGGCGGCGCGACGTTCGAATTTTTCAAAGTGGCGATTGGCGGTCTGCTGGCCGGGTTTGTGGTGAGTTGGCTGTATGGCCGTTCGCTGCGTTTTCTCAGCCGCTGGGGCGGCGATGAACCGGCAACGCAAATCGTGCTGCTGTTTTTGCTGCCGTTCGCCTCTTATTTGATTGCGGAACATATCGGCTTTTCCGGCATTCTTGCGGCGGTCGCGGCGGGGATGACCATCACCCGTTCCGGCGTGATGCGCACCGCGCCGCTGGCTATGCGTCTGCGCGCCAACAGCACCTGGGCGATGCTGGAGTTCGTCTTTAACGGTATGGTGTTCTTGCTGTTAGGCTTGCAGTTGCCGGGCATTCTGGAGTCTTCGCTGGTGGCGGCAGAAGCCGATCCGAACGTCGAAACCTGGATGTTGTTTACCGATATTGTGCTGATTTACGCCGCACTGATGCTGGTGCGTTTTGGCTGGCTGTGGACGATGAAGAGATTCAGCCAGCGTTTCCTGGTGAAAAAACCGATGGAGTTCGCCTCGTGGAGCGACCGCGAGCTGCTGATCGCCACTTTTGCCGGGGTGCGCGGGGCGATAACGCTTGCCGGTGTGCTCTCCATTCCGCTGTTGTTGCCGAGTGGCGATGTCTTTCCGGCGCGCTATGAACTGGTGTTCCTCGCCGCCGGGGTGATCCTGTTCTCGCTGTTTGTTGGCGTAATCGCGCTGCCTGCATTGTTGCAGCATGTTGAAGTACGCGACCACGCGCAGCAGTACAAAGAGGAGCGGATGGCGCGCGCGGCAACGGCGGACGTGGCGATTGTGGCGATTCAGAAGATGGAAGAGCGGCTGGCGGCAGACACCGAAGAGAACATTGATAACCAGTTACTCACGGAGGTGAGTTCGCGGGTAATTGGTAATCTGCGCCGCCGTGCAGACGGACGTAATAACGTTGAGAGTTCCCTGCAGGAAGAGAATCTGGAGCGCCGTTTCCGCCTGGCGGCACTGCGCTCAGAGCGCGCCGAGCTTTACCATCTGCGCGCAACCCGGCAGATCAGTAACGAGACGCTGCAAAAACTGCTGCACGATCTCGACCTGCTGGAAGCGCTGCTGTTAGAGAATAAGTAAACCCTGCGCCGGGCAGCCGTTTATGCGCTGCCCGGCCAGTTAACCTCGCTACTCGCTTTTCTCATCCAGCCAGAAACCTTTACAACATTGCAGCCATGCCTGCGCACTGCGCGAAAGGTAAACGCCTTCGCGCCAAATCATTCCTAACTCCCAGCGTAGATCGCTCTGCAGCGGGAGCCAGCGCAGCGTGGTTTTATCCAGCCGCTGGCAGACCGGCTCCGGCAGAATGGCAATACCTACGCCCGCTTGCACCATGGCGGCGAGAAAATCCCACTGGCCGCTGCGCACGGCGATACGCGGCTTCACGCCATGCTGTTGAAACAGCAGCATGAGCTGGCGGCTTAAGGCGAAATCTTCGTTGTAGATCAGCAGCGGATGTTCAGCGAGTTCCTCCGGCGTCACGACGTCGCGTTCAAGCCAACTGCCGGAACGTGGCACCAGCACGCACATTGCATGGCTGAACAGCGGCAGGGTAGCCAGGCCACTCTCTTCTTCGACCGGTAGCGCCGTCATCGCCACATCCAGTTCGCCATTGCTCACGGCTTGCTGTACGGTCAGACCGCCAAACTCGGCAATTTTCAGCTCCACACCGGGGTAGCGCTGGCTGAAGAGGTTGATTGGCCCGGCCATCAGCATGCCGACCATCGGCGGAATACCGAGGCGCAAAACCCCTTTGTTCAGGTGGTTGATGTCGCCAAGTTCGGTTTCTAACTGGCGAAACTCCGCGAGGATGGCGATGCCGCGCTCATACACTACGCGGCCGGTATCGGTGAGTAACAGTTTGCGCCCGTCGCGGATAAGCAGCGTGCAGTTCAGCTCGTCTTCGAGATTTTTCAACATTTTGCTGATGGTCGGTTGCGTCACAAACAGGCGCTCCGCCGCGCGGGTGAAACTTTGCTGGCGTACCACTTCCACAAAATAGCGCAGCGTTCTGATGTCCATAATTATTCCTTAGAACTATGTATGCGATGAGTTTAATTCATTTCAGTAGCGCATTGGGGCTCTCTATACTGGCCGCCTGCTTATTTGATGGAAAATCGTTATGGACGTGGCGTTAAGCCGTGTTACGCCTGCCCTTGTGCGTCGTTTACAGGTTCCGGTTCAGGTGTTGCTTTATGCCGGGCTGTTTATCTTTGCGCAATACCTGGTTCAATGGCTGCATCTGCCGCTTCCCGCCAATCTGGTGGGCATGATACTGCTGCTGGGGTTAATACTTTGTCGGGTGATCCCACTCAATTGGGTGCGCGCCGGTGCGCATTGGCTGCTGGCGGAAATGTTGCTGTTCTTTGTGCCTGCGGTGGTCGCCGTGGTTAATTATGCGCAACTGTTGATGGTGGAAGGCTGGCGCATTTTTATGGTGATCGGTTTGAGCACGCTGTTGGTGCTCGGTGCTACCGCCTGGGTGGTGGATAAAGTCTACCGTTTCGAACTCAGCAGGCTGAAAAAATGAGTGATTTCGTTTTAAGCCTGCTGTGCCTGGCGATGACGCTGGTGTGCTATTTCCTCAATAAACGTCTCTACCGCCGTTTTCGTAAATTACCGCTGATGCCATTGGTATTCACGCCGCTGCTGTTGGTATTAATGCTGGTGTTCGGCCATATCTCCTGGCAGGACTACATTGGTGAATCCCACTGGCTGATGTGGCTATTGGGGCCCGCGACCATCGCTTTCGCCGTGCCGGTGTATGACAACCTGGCGATTATCCGCCGTCATTGGATGTCGCTATCAGCGGGTGTGATCACCGCTTCGGTGGTGGCGGTGACCAGTTCGGTCTGGCTGGCGCGCCTGTTTACGCTGCCGGATGAGATCCAGCGCAGCCTCGCGGTGCGTTCAATCACCACGCCCTTTGCGCTGGCGGCTGCCGGGCCAATTGGTGGCCAGCCGGATCTGGTGGCGCTGTTTGTAGTGGTCACTGGCGTGTTTGGCATGGCGGTTGGCGATGTGTTGTTTCTGCGCTTATCAATTCGCGAAGGCGTGGCGAAAGGGGCCGGTTTTGGCGCGGCCTCGCACGGCGCGGGCACCGCACGTTCTTATGAGCTGGGGCAGCAGGAGGGCGTGGTCGCAAGCCTGGTGATGATGCTTTCCGGCGTGTTAATGGTGCTGGCAGCGCCGCTGATCGCCCGCGTGATGTTTTAGCTCCCCGTCTGGCAACGGGGAGCCGCAAGGTCAGTGCTTTTTCAGCCTTGCGATCAGTTCGAACTCGTTAAAGTTAACCGGGCGTTGCTGCTGCATGGAAATGTTCCCTGCAATGCCGGTCAGTATCGACATCGCGCCTGCGCGGTGATCGGCGGCGCGTTTCAGCGGGTCATTGCCCGGCGTGCCAAACAAGTCCGCCAGCATGGCGTTATCGCCGCCGCCGTGGCCGCCTTCGCCAAGGGTAAAATCCGCTTTCCACGGTGCGGCAAACATCGGAAACACGGTGATGTCGCAGGATTCAAGGCTGCCTTCATTGGCGCGTTCGCCGCCGGCGTTAACGTACGATTTCTCGACGATTTTCATCTCCAGCCGCCCCTGGCTGCCGTTAAACACCACGTTCAATCCTTCCCACGGCAAGTAGGTGTTGAGTGAATAACTCAACTGGCACTGGTTCTGGTATTTCACCAGCACTGAAAGCGTGTCTTCAATGGTAATGCCGTCGCTGAACACGCTCTGATCGCGCCAGTAGTTATCTTCATGTTCGGCGTCGAGATAAAGCGCTTTTAACTGCGGATTGTCGGCCATATGCAGCGCGAAAGGATCATCGTGAGCGGCGGCATAGCCGTGCGTGCGCGGGTAAAACTGCGTGACGCCGCGTTTTTCGGCGTTCTCTTTGCCATAAAAACGCAGCCCGCCTTCGGCATATACCCGCTGCGGGTAGCTGTTGAGCCAGAAGTTCATCAGATCAAAATGGTGGGTCGATTTATGCACCAGCAGCCCGCCGCTGTTGCGTTTTTCCCGGTGCCAGCGACGGAAATAATCGGCGCCGTGCTCGGTGTTCAGGAGCCATTCGAAATGCACCGAATAAACGTCGCCGATGGTATTGTTCATCAGCAATTCGCGCACTTTACTGTGGTGCGGCGCATAGCGGTAATTAAACGCCACGCGCACGGTTTTGCCGGTCTGTTCAATGGCATCGAGAATACGCAGCGCCCGCTGCTCGTCGATGGTCATGGGCTTTTCGGTGATCACATCGCAGCCTGCGTGTAACGCCCGCACGATGTAGTCGTCATGGGTTCTGTCCATGGTGGTGACGATAACAATGTCTGGTCGGGTTTCGCGGATCATCGCCTCAAACTGCGCCGCTTTCCACGTGGAAACGGGTTGCGCGTCTTCGTTTTGTAACAGCTGGTTGGCGTAATCCATGCGCGTCTGGTTGCTGTCGCAAAACGCCACCATGCGGGCATTCTCTTTCCACTGCCCGCCAATGGCGGAAATATACAGCCCGGCGCGCCCGCCGGTTCCCACTAAAGCATATTTTTTCATCACACCCTCTTCAGTCATAAATGAATTAACGTGCTGATGTATTAAAAACATTGTTTCAATAATCTGAGGGTACTGTAGCGCGCTGGTGGGAGAGGGGTAGCGAAAAGGCGGGAAAGTGTGATCCCCGGCCATTACTGACCGGGGAGGAAAGGTTAATGGGCGCGGCCCTGCTCGATACCGATCCCGGTTTGCGAACGGATAAACTGCGCACGGAACTGTTCGCGCTCCAGTTTGCCGGCTTCGGTGTTGTCGGTGGCGGAGAAGATCCAGATACCGATAAACGCCACGGCGATGGAGAACAGCGCCGGATACTCATACGGGAACACCGGTGCGGCGTGACCAAGGATCTGCACCCAAATTGTCGGGCCGAGGATCATCAGGATAACCGCCGTCAACAGACCCAGCCAGCCGCCAATCATCGCACCGCGCGTGGTCAGCTTCGACCAGTACATCGAGAGCAGAATGATCGGGAAGTTACAACTGGCGGCAATCGAGAACGCCAGTCCGACCATGAACGCGATGTTCTGTTTCTCGAACAGAATGCCAAGCAGAATGGCGACAACCCCCAGTATCAACACGGTGATTTTCGACACTTTCAGCTCCTGGCGTTCGGTCGCACCTTTGCGGAACACGTTGGCGTAGAGATCGTGGGAAACCGCAGAGGCACCCGCCAGTGTTAACCCGGCAACCACTGCCAGAATGGTGGCGAACGCCACAGCGGAGATAAAGCCTAAGAACAGGTTGCCACCAACCGCATCTGCCAGATGCACTGCCGCCATATTGTTGCCGCCAATCAGCGCGCCCGCCGCGTCTTTAAACGCCGGGTTTGCGCCGACCAGCATGATGGCGCCGAAACCGATGATAAAGGTCAGAATGTAGAAGTAACCCATAAACCCGGTGGCGTAGAACACGCTTTTACGCGCTTCGCGCGCGTCGCTGACGGTGAAGAAACGCATCAGAATATGCGGTAAACCGGCGGTGCCGAACATCAACCCAAGCCCGAGCGACAGGGCGGAGATCGGATCTTTCACCAGCCCGCCAGGGCTCATGATTGCCGCGCCTTTCGGGTGGACCGCCATCGCTTCCGTGAACAGGTTATTGAAGCTGAAACCGACGTGTTTCATTACCATAAAGGCCATAAAACTCGCGCCGAACAGTAACAGCACCGCTTTGATGATCTGTACCCAGGTGGTGGCGAGCATGCCGCCGAACAGCACATACAGCACCATCAGCACGCCAACCAGCACCACGGCGACGTGGTAATTCAGACCAAACAGCAGCTCAATTAATTTGCCCGCGCCGACCATTTGCGCAATCAAATACAGCGCGACAACCACCAGCGAACCGCAGGCGGAAAGGGTACGGATGGGGCCTTGTTTCAGGCGATAAGAGGCCACATCGGCAAAGGTATAACGCCCCAGGTTACGCAAGCGTTCGGCGATCAAAAACAGAATGATCGGCCAGCCAACCAGGAAGCCGAGCGAGTAGATCAGGCCGTCGTAGCCGGAGGTGTACACCAGCGCGGAAATCCCCAGGAACGAGGCTGCGGACATAAAGTCACCCGCTATTGCCAGGCCGTTCTGAAAACCGGTGATATTACCGCCTGCGGTGTAGTAATCGCTGCGCGAACGCACCCGTTTGGACGCCCAATAAGTGATGTATAACGTCAGCGCCACAAAAATGACGAACATAATGATCGCCTGCCAGTTGGTCGGCTGGCGTTGTACCTCGCCGGTGATGGCATCGGCGGCGTGAGCCGTAAAAGGAAGTGTGGCGGCCAGCGCCGTCAGGACTCTCTTCATGATGCTTTTACCTCGCTCAGAACCGCTTTGGTCAGACGATCAAACTCGCCGTTTGCCCGCCAGACGTACACGCCGGTCAGCACAAACGAAATCACAATCACACCGATACCAATCGGAATACCGCGCGTGACGCTGGTGCCTTCATGCAAGGGCGTACCGAGCCAGTGCGGGGCAAACGCGATCAGCAAAATAAAGCCGACGTAGATAATCAGCATGATGATGGAAAGCATAAAGGCAAACCGTTGCCGTCTTTCGACTAACTCCCTGAAATGCGCACTGTTTTCTATCTGTTGATAAATGTTATTCATCACAGAATTCTCCAGAGGTCTCCCCGTTGTCTTGCGCGCTGCCGGTCAGTTGGCCGCACGCGCCCGCCCCAGCCACATCGTTATCGTTGCGCCTGGGATATGCGCGTTTGCCGCTTTCCTGCAACACGAAATCCATTAGGAATTGTAGGGTGAGGTGGTTGTTTTCTCTCCCTGGAAGGAGAGCGTTATGGTTGCGTTTGCCGCCGGATAACACGCTTTCGCGCCGCTATCCGGCAGGGTTTTACGATTACTACGATGGCATGGTAATGGCCTGCTTCTCTTCGAGCAGTTTTTCCACTACGCCAGGATCGGCGAGCGTTGAGGTATCGCCGAGATTGCTGGTATCGCCAGCGGCGATTTTGCGCAGAATACGGCGCATGATTTTGCCGGAGCGGGTTTTCGGCAGTGAGTCTGTCCAGTGCAGCACGTCCGGCGTCGCCAGCGGGCCAATCTCTTTACGCACCCAATTTCGCACTTCGGTGTACAGCTCTGGCGACGGTTCTTCACCGTGGTTGAGCGTGACATAAGCGTAAATGGCCTGGCCTTTAATGTTGTGCGGAATGCCCACCACCGCCGCTTCGGCGATTTTCGGGTGCGACACCAGCGCCGATTCGATCTCTGCCGTTCCCAGACGGTGGCCGGAGACGTTCAGCACGTCATCCACGCGACCGGTGATCCAGTAGTAACCATCTTCGTCACGACGCGCGCCGTCGCCGCTGAAGTACATGTTTTTGAAGGTGGAGAAATAGGTCTGCTCAAAGCGATCATGATCGCCAAACAGCGTGCGCGCCTGGCCCGGCCAGGAGTCGGTGATCACCAGGTTGCCCTCGGTCGCGCCATCAAGCGCGTTACCTTCGTTATCCACCAGCGCAGGCTGCACGCCGAAGAACGGGCGCGTGGCGGAACCGGCTTTCAACTGGGTTGCACCAGGCAGCGGGGTGATCATAAAGCCGCCGGTTTCCGTCTGCCACCAGGTGTCCATGACCGGGCATTTACCGTTACCGATTTTTGACCAGTACCACTCCCAGGCTTCCGGGTTAATCGGCTCGCCGACGGAGCCGAGGATCCGCAGCGAAGCACGGCTGGTGCCGTCAATTGCTTTATCCCCTTCCGCCATCAAAGCGCGAATGGCCGTTGGCGCGGTATAGAGGATATTCACGTTATGTTTGTCCACCACCTGGCTCATACGCGCCGGGGTCGGCCAGTTCGGCACGCCTTCAAACATCAGCGTGATGGCGCCGCAGGCCAGCGGCCCGTACAGCAGGTAGCTGTGCCCGGTAACCCAACCGACGTCGGCAGTACACCAGTAGACATCGCCCTGATGGTAATCGAAGACATATTTAAAGGTTGACGCGGCATAGACCAGGTAACCGCCGGTGGTGTGCAGCACGCCTTTCGGTTTCCCGGTGGAGCCGGAGGTATAAAGGATAAACAGCGGATCTTCTGCGCCCACTTCAACAGGCTGGTGCTGGTCGCTGGCCTTGTCGGTCAGCTCGTTCCACCACAGATCGCGCCCTTCGTGCCAGTCGATTTTGCCGCCGGTGCGTTTGAACACCACGACATGCTCGACGCTGCTGACGTTCGGGTTTTTCAGCGCGTCATCGACGTTTTTCTTCAGCGGGATATTGCGCCCGGCACGCACACCTTCATCGGCGGTAATTACCAGCCGCGAGCTGGAGTCAATAATGCGCCCGGCGACCGCTTCCGGCGAGAAGCCACCGAAAATGACCGAATGCACCGCGCCAATACGCGCACAGGCGAGCATCGCCACAGCGGCTTCCGGCACCATCGGCATATAGATGGCGACGACATCGCCTTTCTTGATACCGAGCGACACCAGCACATTGGAGAAGCGACAGACATCGCGGTGCAGTTCACGGTAGGTGATGAGTTTGCTCTGGCTGGCGTCATCACCTTCCCAAATAATGGCCGTTTGATCGCCGCGTTCGGCGAGGTGGCGGTCGAGGCAGTTGGCCGCCAGGTTCAGCGTGCCGTCTTCATACCATTTAATGGAAATATTGCCTGGCGCGAAGGAGGTGTTTTTCACCTTCTTGTAAGGCTTGATCCAGTCGAGGATTTTGCCTTGCTCGCCCCAGAATGTGTCAGGGTCAGTTACCGATTGCTGGTATTTGGCCTCATACTGCTCCGGATTTATCAGGCAACGTTCCGCAATATTGGCGGGAATATCGTGTTTATGTATTTGGCTCATGGCGATTGCTCTCCTTGTAAGATGTTAATAATATGTCACAAGAACGTTAATTGTAGGGCCTTTGCCAGCTTTGTTTATTATTTGCGCGATAGATCACGCATTAAATGAATTGTGCAAAAAGTGAGCAAAATAAATGTGCTGGCGCGCGAAAGAACGCAAAAAGGTGGAGCGGAAAGAAAGGCGCTTCATAACAGCAAGTTATGGAATGTGGCAGTTCGATTACGCTTATTATCGGCGTAAAAATGCAGACTGATGCAAGTCTATGAAAATGCACCACTCGATTATTAGCCTGATAATGGTTGGTGCTGTGTATTATTCACTGCATTAATCATGAAAGGCAGACGAAATTTCGGTAAAGATTGGTCGGGATGGTATTTTTCGTGATTAAAAAATGCGCAAATGAACGAATTATGCGTAATAATTTCTAATGGGAAATATTGGATTTAGGAGTAGTGAAAAGTTTTTCATAACAAAGAGTTATTTATCATAACTGAAATAAAAGACGGTTTTTGAGTAAAAATTCAGTCAAACCCCCTCCCGGTATAGGGTTGCGCGTTACACCCTGCAAATGATACTGATAATGCGCGTTAAAAAACCCCGCAATACTGTGCGACGCTAATCATACCCTTTCAGTATGGGTCGTTCCGGACCTGGAATGGCGCTTCATTGAGGATGTCTGTAGTTATGAAAAACATGAAAATCAGCCTGGCCTGGCAGATTCTGCTAGCCCTTGTGCTGGGTATTCTTCTGGGTAGTTATCTGCACTACCACAGCGACAGCCGCGAATGGCTGATTGCGAATCTCCTGTCTCCGGCGGGCGATATCTTTATCCATTTGATCAAAATGATTGTCGTGCCGATTGTTATCTCGACGCTGATTGTCGGCATTGCAGGCGTTGGCGACGCGAAACAGCTTGGCCGTATCGGCGCGAAGACCATCATCTATTTCGAAGTGATCACTACAGTGGCGATTATTCTCGGTATCACGCTGGCGAATGTGTTCCAGCCGGGCGCGGGAATTGATATGTCGCAGCTGGCGACGGTGGATATTTCGAAATACCAAAGCACCACCGCGGATGTGCAAAGCCACGCCCACGGCCTGATGGGGACGATTTTATCGTTGGTGCCGACCAATATCATCGCGTCGATGGCGAAGGGCGATATGCTGCCGATCATCTTCTTCTCGGTGCTGTTTGGTCTGGGGCTCTCTTCCCTGCCTGCGTCGCACCGCGAACCGCTGGTCACCGTGTTCCGTTCTATTTCCGAAACCATGTTTAAAGTCACCCATATGGTGATGCGCTATGCGCCGGTCGGCGTGTTTGCGCTGATCTCAGTAACGGTGGCGAACTTTGGTTTCGCTTCGCTGTGGCCGCTGGCAAAGCTGGTTATCCTGGTCTATTTCGCCATTCTGTTCTTTGCGCTGGTGGTGCTGGGCATTGTGGCGCGCGTGTGCGGTCTGAGCATCTGGATTTTGATCCGCATCCTGAAAGATGAGCTGATTCTGGCGTACTCCACCGCCAGTTCGGAAAGCGTGCTGCCGCGTATTATCGAGAAGATGGAAGCCTATGGCGCACCGGCGTCGATCACCAGTTTCGTGGTGCCGACCGGTTACTCCTTTAACCTCGATGGTTCGACGCTGTATCAGAGCATTGCGGCCATCTTTATTGCGCAGTTGTATGGCATTGACCTGTCGCTGTGGCAGGAAATCATCCTGGTGCTGACGCTGATGGTCACCTCGAAAGGTATCGCGGGTGTGCCGGGCGTCTCCTTCGTGGTGCTGCTGGCAACGCTGGGTAGCGTTGGTATTCCGCTGGAAGGTCTGGCGTTTATCGCTGGTGTCGATCGTATCCTCGATATGGCACGTACCGCGCTGAATGTGGTGGGGAATGCGCTGGCGGTGCTGGTGATCGCCAAGTGGGAACACAAGTTTGACCGCAAAAAAGCGCGTGCTTACGAGCGCGAGATGTTGGGCAAATTTGATAAAACCGCCGATCAGTAACCTTTTCAATCCCTCCTTCACGGAGGGATTTTTACATCAGGCGGGCTTGCCCGCCTTGCCTGTCAAACGACACCGCTCGCTAATTAACGCTCTGATCGAACATCACCGTCACGCCGCCTCTATAAGTATCCGGCCTTGTGCTGAGCATGGCTTCAACATCGCGTTGCGGGACCAGAAAATCGATGCTGCCTTTTTGATCCTGGCCAAAGGATTTGGTGGTGAAGATGTTCTGCGACGGATCTTTCCCGGCGTTCAGGTGCCGTTGAACAACTGTCGCACCCGTCGTGCTATCCACGATATTTGTTGGCAGGTTGAGTGATGCTCTGAACGGCACCAGTTGCCCGCTGTTATCGCTTTTTAAGGCGCAATCCTGGCCCACCTGGCCGTCAGCACAGGCAAGGTAAACAGTGAAGCTGCCGGTGCTGGTAATTCCGAAATTGCTGCGTCCTGTGAGCTGCGGTGTGACGCGGCCGACCATCCAGCGCTCCCAGTTTGCTTCGCCTTGATCCGGCGTACAGACCTGGCCGGGTTTACACGGTTGTAGCGCAACTTGTTTGTCCTGTGACGTAGTGGTGACGTTAAGTTCATGCTCCACGGTTAAGTTGATAGCAATATCAACAGCAGGAGTACTGGGTAGATACGCGTCCCCAAAATCCATATCGCCACCCGGGCCCAGGGTAAAGCGCTGAACCCCGGAGTAGTCACCGGCTGGCATTTGCATTGGGTCTGGGGTTTTTAATTCATACACAATGTTCATATCAAACAAGACATAAGGCTCATCACCAAGATCGATTGCCGCGATCTTATAGCAAGCCGCATCGCTGACTGGCCATTCCCACATAAATATATAATCACGCGCAGAAGCAATGCCTTGCCCGGTCACCCTGCAGGGGCTGGGTGCATAGGCAAACGATCCGCCGACCCATGCGTCGTTGTGCTTCGCAACTGTCCAGTCGTAATGGGTTTCGTAAGTGGCGGCGAAACGTGCCACTCTGAATTGCACCGTCGCGCTTTGCCCGCTTTTGTTGGTCACCGTCACATTGCGCCATGCGCCCGGCATTTTAAAATACATGCCCTTGCGTGGATCAGCTCCCGCGTTAATCGTCGCATGCATTAATGTGACATATCCTTCCACCCTGGCGCTAAAGGTTTGGCTGTCTCTGCATATCTGCGGGTGTACGGTACAAATCCCACTTTGTGGCGTGGTGATGGTAAACGCGTTGTTACCCATTGAGGGGGAATACCTGGCATTGATATTGATTGTTTCACCATCAGAGTGAAAGCTCACAATAAGTAAAAAAAGAAATGAAGTTATTCGGAGTAATTTTGCGGAATGGGGCATTACTGTCTCACGTTAATTTTTATCATGGTGTATACGGTAAAAAATAAATAATAGAAACACAGGTTATATTGATTGATAAATAGATTTTATTTTTGAGTATAATCTTAACGTTGCGTGAAATAATAATGCGATTATCGTTCGATAATGCGGCTATTTGTCATAACTCTTTTATTAAACATAAGCTTGTGGATTACTAAAACCCATATTGGATGTGCTTTAACGCGTGGGGAGGGTGAGGATCTGCACAGGCGTGGTGCCGTTATTTGGCGTGATTCGCCAGAACAGCGAAACTGGCTGAAGCGAGCGAATTCTGAGCATGGCACTCAGGGCAATGTTCGCAGTTAACACCTTAAGTCTTTTTTTATTAAGTTTTTTTCGGCAAGGCTGCGTTGCCCGCCTTGCCGGCAATGTGACCTCGAAAACTAATTAATGTTCTGGTCGAAAATCACCGTTACGCCACCGCGATACGTATCTGGCCTTGTGCTGAGCATGGCTTCAACATCGCGTTGCGGGACCAGAAAATCGATGCTGCCTTTTTGATCCTGGCCAAAGGATTTGGTGGTGAAGATGTTCTGCGACGGATCTTTCCCGGCGTTCAGGTGCCGTTGAACAACTGTCGCGCCCGTCGTGCTATCCACGATATTCGTCGGCAGGTTGAGTGATGCTCTGAACGGCACCAGTTGCCCGCTGTTATCGCTTTTTAAGGCGCAATCCTGGCCCACCTGGCCGTCAGCACAGGCAAGGTAAACAGTGAAGCTGCCGGTGCTGGTGATGCCGAAATTACTGCGTCCTGTGAGCTGCGGTGTGACGCGGCTGACCATCCAGCGCTCCCAGTTTGCTTCGCCTTCATCTGGTGTGCAGATTTTGCCGGGCTTGCACGGCTGCAGAGCGACTTGTCGGTCGTCTGCGGTGGTGGTGATTTTGAACTCATTCTTCACGGTCAGGCGAAAATCAATGTCAATGCTGGAATCGCTGGCGACATAGGCGTCTCCAAAATCAATATCCCCGCCGGGAGCCACGGCCAAATGCAGTGTCCCGGTATAATCACCTGACACTAATAGTTGCGGGCTGGCGTTGGTTATTTCGTAGAGAATGCTCAGGTCCATTAGTATATAAGGTTCATTTTCAAGATCCCTTGTTGCAATCTTATAACAAGCCGCATCACTGGCCGGCCATTTCCACATAAATTCAAAGGATCGGGGAAGACCCAGGCCGACCCCGGACGAGATGCAAGGGCTGGGCGCAGTCGCAAACGAGCCACCCACCCATGAGTCATCATGGTTACCGGAAATCCAGTTCCAGTCAAAATGCGTCCTATAGGTCGCTGCTAAGCCCACAGTCCTGAAGTGAACGGTGGTGATTTTTCCCTCGTCGTTGATGACTCTCACGTCACGCCCGACAGCCGGTAATTTAATGTAAAAACCATCGCGTGGGGCTGCGTTTGTCAGGATCCACGCCTTCATCAACGTTGCTGTTAAATTGAGGGAGAGACTGAACGTTTTACCATCGGTACACAGAGAAGCATGATTGATACAAAACCCACTCTGTGGTGTGGTGTTAACAAAGGTGTTTCCGGATGCGGAGTTGTATTCCTGGCTAATACTGAGCCTTTCGCCGTAGGTGTGAAAACTCACAATAAACAGAAGAATAGAGGAAATAATACTGAAAAATTTGGTGACGCGGCTCATTGCTGTCTCACTTAATTTTTTATTACCACCCTGCGCTGTGACCCAAAATAGTAAATGAAAATAGCGGTGGAAAATAATTGCGTTAAATCTTGCATATATAGCGTGGAGGGTAACATTTAGGATGTGAATAATAATAGGGCGATTACCCGGCAATACTGTCGCTTTTTATAATAAACAGTCACAGAGAAATAATTTTTTATTAATATTAACAGTGAGTTATTGCCTTTCGGTTTTTCGTCTTTTCCCCATTGAGCGTTATCTGAAACGCTTTTTTCGCCGGAAACGACGCTGGGTTAGCCGGGTAAAAAGAGTATTGAACAAAAGTGTATGTATATAAGGAAGAGATGTGGCGATAATCGGCGTAAACAGGCGAACAGTAGACTTTTCAATCCCTCCTTCCCGGAGGGATTTTTATAGCAGACTCGCCGTTAATTTATGTTCTGGTCAAAAATCACCGTTGCGCCGCCGCGATAGGTATCCGGTCGGGTGCTGAGCATGGTATCGACATCATGCTGCGCGACCAGGAAGTCGATACTGCCTTTTTGATTCTGCGCATAAGATTTGGTGGTAAAGAGATTATTCGCGGGATCTTTGCCAATGTGTAAGCGCCGCTGAACGATTGCCGCTCCCGTGGCGCTATCCACAATATTCGCGGGCAGGGTGATAAAAGCAGAGAATGGCACCTGCTGCGCGGTATTATCACTTTCCAGCGCACAGTCCTGACCCACCTGGCTATTCATGCAGTCAAGGTAAACGGTGAAATCCCCGGAGCTGGTGATACCGAAGTTACTTCGCCCTGTGAGTTGTGGCGTGACGCGGCTGACCCTCCAGCGCTCCCAGTTTGCTTCTCCTTCTTTTGCGGAACAGACCTGGCCCGGTTTGCAGGGTTGTAGCGCCACCATCCGGTCCTCTGCGGAGGTGGTTATTTTAAACTCATGGTTCACGGACAACAGGAAGTTAATATCAAGGCTGGAATCGCTGGGGACAAAACGATCGCCAAAATCCATATCCCCGCCGGGACCGATGGTGAAATGTAATGTTCCCTTATAGTCACCGGGGGCCAGTTGAAATGGGTCAGGTGTTCGCAATTCATAAACAATGCTCATGTCATGTATCACATAAGGTTCGTAATGCAGATCCGCGACCGGGGTTTTATAGCAAGCCACATTGTTTTCGGGCCATTTCCACATAAAGTTATACTTTCTTGCTGAAGGCACCCCGATACCGGAAGAGATGCACGGGCCTGGAGCATTAATAAATGCGCCGCCAGCCCAGGAATCAGTGTGCTGTGCAACGGTCCAGTCAAAATGCGTGGAATAGGTGGCGGCGAGCCCTGCAAACCTAAAATGGACAAATACACTTTTGTGTTCGGCATTCGTCACTTTCACACTCCGCAAGGCCCCCGGCATTTTATAGTACATAGCATCCTGAGGCGCGCCATATGCCAGGATCCAGTCCTGCATTAAGGATGCCGTGAGGGCGAGCGAGATACTGAACGTCTTATTACCGCTGCATTGCTGTGAATATTCTATACAAAACCCGCCTTGCGGCGTGGTGTTGATAAAGTCGTTTCCAGATGATGACGAGAATGTCGAGCTTATATTGAGCGTTTCACTATAAGCGTGAAAACTCAGCGTAAATAAAAAAAGAAATAAAATGATGCTAAATAACCGGGTAATACGATGCATTATTTCCTCACTTATTATTTGTGACTTCCATGTTATTGCGTTTAATTATTTATCGAGCGAATGGTATTTAGTGGTGGAATGTGAATTTTGGCTAACTTTGTTAGATATATCAAAAGGGTAACATTAGCGTTACGTTGATCAATAACGCAATAAGCTGCTTATAATGCGGCTATTTATGATGAATGATGGTTGTCAGTTTTACTGGTGGTGGAATATTTATTTTATTTTCCTGTGGTGTGTTTTTATTTTTTGCCAAAAGAGATGGGCCTGAAAATGTGTTATCGAGGAAGAACTCTTTTTTTGCCAATAAATACCGGCTGTAAACCGTCAATGTCAGAGCGCGTGCTGCCGGTTTTTGCCATCGAAGCGGTGGCGGAGCAGAGTGTTTTTTTGTCTCCTCTACGCAGTCCCCTGTGCCCCGGGGAAAAACGCCTCATGACTGGCTGGCGCAGAAGCTGGTGGTCGAACAAATCGCATATCACTCATCATCAATGTTATGGATCCCCAGACTGCGTTGCAAAAACGCTTTCCCGGCAGGGGTGAGGGTCAAAATACGTGCTTCATTAGTTTTGATGATAAAACGTTTCTTGAGCAGTGCGCTAAAGAGATGCGCGCCGAGCTCTCCTGAAAGATGGTAACTCTGTTCGCTCCAGTCCATGCAGGGGATAACCAGCGCGCGACGTGAGTGGCGAAGCGCATTAACATCAATACCTAAATGTGTGCTGAACCACGTATCGCCAGCGGCGCTAATGGCAAGGTTTCCTTCTGCGGCCTCGAGCACTTTTTGCTGGCAAAGGTGCTCGTATATCGCCACGCCGACATGCCCGGCAATGTGGTCGTAGCAGGTTCTGGCATAACACATTTTCTTGAACCCGCTGGGTTTTAGCCGTTCCTGAAAATTGCTATCGGCATAGGTGGCGACCATCATTGATTCTATCGCCTGGGCAATCAGCGAGTTATAAAGCCGGTAATAACGGTTGCGGCCAATTTTATCGAATGCAACGACGCGGCAATGAATGAGTTTCGCCAGATGATTACTCGTCGATTGAGGAGAAAGCCCGGCGGTGATGGCTAATTGTGATGCGGTGAGGCGGCTATTATCCATTAGCGCGCAGAGCATTCTTGCCCGGCTCGCATCTGCTAACAAACAAGCCAACCGACTAAAATTAGGAAGTTGTTCTGTCATTACGTTCATAGTTCATTAAAGAATTAAACATTTATGTGTTTGTTCGTAAAGAATACCGCAATTCAGAACAGACAAGGCAGTCATAATGTTCTTACAACGACCTTTATATAAGGACTCCCTCCTCTTTTTCAGATTTTTTGCTTTAATTTTATGGCTTCTATTGACGGTTTATATTACTGGCTTTGTTAGTATTGCTGAGAATTATATTTTAAGTCTCGCCATGATGGTCGGCGCGTTTGTCGGCAGTGCCACACCCGTAGGCGGTGGCGTGGTTGCGTTTCCGGTACTGACCTTTATCAAGCAGATCCCTGCGAAAGAGGCTGCGGTTTTTTGCCTGGCAATGCAATCGTTTGGCATGACGGCGTCTTCTTTAGCGATATTTACCCGCAAGATACCGGTGGATAAATTTCTGATAACCTGGTGCGTCATTACCAGCTTTATAGGTTATCTGCTGGCGCTATTTTATATTCCCAATCCCTTTTCATCCGCAGGTTTAAAGGTCTTTTTCTCCTCTTTCTGGCTTGCTTTTGGCGCAGCGATTTTTCTTGTCAGAAGAAAACAAACTATTTCGCAGACTGTTGAAACTGCTCACGCAAGCGGCTGGCGATTATTGCTTTTTATCGCTATTTGCTTCGCGGGTGGAATTGTGACGTCGTGGATTGGTAATGGCATCGATGTGGTCTTTTTTTGCGTGTTGATTTTACTGTTTTCCCGCACTGAATCCGTGGCTACTCCTTCTGCGGTCATTGTGATGGCGTTGATATCCATCTTTGCGACAGCATTAAATATCAGTGCCGGTAACGTGAGTATGCAGACATTAAAATACCTTAGTGCAACGATTCCGGTGGTCATTATTTTTGCACCTTTAGGTATTCTCTTTTCTATTCGGCATGGGGATGCATTTATCCGAAAACTTCTGCTGGCGCTGGTCATTATTCAATATTTGTTTACCGCCGTGGCTTTTTTCAGACAACTGGATTATCTCCTTCTCTCGATGTTCGTTATTGCTCTTTCATTCGTTTTATTGTTTGCCATTGGCTGTATTGATAAAAGGAAAGCCGTGTGACCACGAGAAATATGAACTTTCTAATAAAAGTCGTTATTGCGACCCTCTGTATGGGGTCTTCTTTTCCAACCGGGAAATACTTAATCTCTTACGAAAATATGCCACCGTTTTTAATGGGCGGCTGGCGATTTATGGCGGCCGGGCTTTTTATGCTGTTAATCCCGGTTTTTACCCGTGGCATTCAGGCTATCATCCCGACCAGCGAAGGGTCGGTTGCGAAGGGGCTGCTTTTAACCGCGGTCGTTGGCGCGTTGCAGACGACGGGGACAATGGGCTTTCTCAACCTGGCGCTGGAGAGCGTTACCTCATCCATGTCTTCTATTATTCTGTTTACCAACCCGCTGTGGCTTGCGGTATTAGCGCATTATCTGCTGCACGATAAATTAAATAAGCGAAAAATAATCTCACTGGTCATCGGCGTCGCGGGGGTGATTGTTTGCCTGGGGCTTGAGAGCGTTAAAGGCGGAACCGGTTTATTTTATGCGTTTCTGGGATCGCTATGCTGGGCGGTATGCACGGTCGTGAGTAAGCGATTTGTGTTTGATAAAGATAGCTGGGTATTTACCGGCTGGCAGCTTTTTCTCGGCGCGCTGTTTATGTTGATCATCGCCTGGATAAGACATGAAAAATATGACATCAGCGATTTACAAATCTGGGGCTGGGTGTGGTTTATTTGGCTTATTTTACCGGCCAGCGTCGGCTCGTTCGGTTTGTGGTTTTCAGCGCTACGGCAGGGCGGCGCAACGCTTGCCAGCGGCTTTCTGTTTCTGGTTCCTCTCTTTTCAACGATCTTTTCTATTTTCACGTTGCATGATGGTCTTTCCATCCAGCTTATTATCGGCGGATGCCTGATTGTCCTTTCACTCTTTCTTCTTAATCGGGAGTATTAACATGGAAGTGGGTAACAGTATTTCAATATCAACCGGGCAACAATGGTCTTTTGATAATGATGTCGCCAGCCATTTTGATGAACATGTGCAAATGTCAGTACCGGTTTATCAGGAGGGGCATGAACTTATTGGTTTTTTAAGTGATTTCTTTATTAACGACGGTTCAGTGTTTTATGAAATAGGCTGCTCCACAGGCGCACTGATTCATAAAATTTATACCCGTCATAGTCAAAAAGCAGCGACACGGTTTATTGGCGTTGAACCGGTTCAGAATATGATCGCGCAGGCGAAAAAAAGAACCGGTAGTTTACCCATTGAATATCTGCATAACACCATTGAAAATATCGACATGGAAGCGTGCGACTTTATCGCCTCTTATTACTGCTTGCAGTTTATTCCATTGACTAAGCGCATAATGGCTTATGAAAAATTATATGATGCATTAATTCCTGGTGGTGCGTTAATTCTTTTTGAAAAAGAGGTTATTGACGACTCAAAAATAAATGAAATGATCGAGTCTTGTTATCTTAAATTCAAGCTGTCGCGAGGGTTTTCGGTTGATGAAATTCTCGCTAAAAAATTTAGCCTCGAAGGAATGATGCGACCCTGCACCGAACGAGAAAACAGAAAGATTCTTGCGGAAGTCGGGTTTAAACAAATTGCCACTATCATGAAATACGGTGAATTCCATGGATATCTTTGCATTAAATAAGCGCAGTCAGCAAAATAAAAGCAAATGGGAAGAGTTACATAAAAAATCGGCGGATGAACGTGTGCGCACCACACCCAGTTACGCCATAAAACGAATCTACGAAAGTCTGGAATATATTCAAACTCACTCTACCACCGTCAACACGCTGGAAATTGGCTGTGGGTTTGGTCGCAATCTTCATTACCTTATTACCCATGGTTTTTCTGATAATTATGTCGGTATTGATCAGACCGAGGTTGCTATTAACAAAGCAACCGAGCTGCTGAGCGATTACCAACAAAAAGGCATTGTACAACTCATTAAGGCCAACGCGGCAGGTGATTTACCCTTTCCGAATGATCACTTCGATTGCATTTTCGATATTATGTCCGCTATTACTTTTATTCCCGATGAAGCGGTACGCGTCGCTTATTTCAACAACGTGGTCATGCTCCTGAAACCGGGCGGCGCTTATTTCTTTCTTGCCGTCAGTAACCAGGCGGTATTTAACGATAAAGTTGTCGATGCAACGCTGGATGAACCGGGTCTGTTTAAACGTAAGTTCGACAACATGATTGAAAAAGCCTATTCGGCGGATGAGCTGAAACGCTATCTGGCGGGGCTGTCGGTTTGCTGTCTGGATGTGGTTTCCGAACATACTCGCGCTTTTGGCGATGAAAAGTTCGAACGAGAAAATGGCTTCTGGTTTGGCTGTTTTACCAAAGCGATCTGAAAAAAATGCGGGGTGGTGAACACCCCGCATTAACCGCTTAACCCATTGCGCTTTCGCGCAGGCGAGTCTTCAGTTTGTTGTACTCATCTATCACATACTGTTCGGCGGCGCGCTGATCGGCGATCGGCTCCACACGCACGGCGCAGTATTTGTACTCCGGCGTTTTGGTTATCGGGCTGAGGTTTTCCGTCACCAACTCGTTACAGGCACCAATCCACCACTGGTAGGTCATATACACCGCGCCTTTATTCGGACGCTCGCTGACCTGCGCACGCGTGATGATTTTGCCTTTGCGCGAGTTCACCCACACCAGCGCTTCATCTTCAATGCCAAGCCTTGCAGCGTCGGCCGTGTTGATTTGCGCATAACCCGGTTCATCCGCCAGCGCGGCGAGCGCGGCGCAGTTACCGGTCATTGAGCGGCAGGAGTAGTGACCCACTTCACGCACGGTGGAAAGCACCATCGGATACTCCTCGTTGAGTTTATCCATTGGCGCGACCCAGTCGCAGGTGAAGAACTTCGCCAGCCCATTCGGCGTATCGAATTTTTCTTTAAACAGATACGACGTGCCTTGATCGGCATCCGAAGTGTCACGACACGGCCACTGAATGTAGCCCAGCTCACCCATTTTTTCGTAGGTGGCGCCGTAGAAGTCCGGGCACAGATGACGCAACTCATCCCAGATTTCCTGCGTGTTGTTGTAATGCATCGGATAACCCATCCGGGTGGCGATCTCGCTGATGATTTGCCAGTCCGTTTTCAGATCCCACTTCGGTTCCACCGCTTTAAAGAATCGCTGGAAGCCGCGATCCGCTGCGGTATACACACCTTCGTGCTCCCCCCAGGAGGTCGATGGCAGGATAACGTCCGCCGCGGCTGCGGTTTTGGTCATGAAAATGTCCTGCACAATCACCAGTTCCAGCCCTTCAAACGCCTTACGTACCGCTGAAAGCTCGGCATCGGTCTGAAGCGGATCTTCGCCCATGATGTAGGCGGCGCGGACTTCGCCATGCTCAACGCGGTGCGGCAGTTCGCTGATGCGATAACCGGTATGCGCAGGCAGGCTTTCAACGCCCCAGGCTTTGGCGAATTTCTCGCGGTGCGCATCCTCTTTCACGTACTGGTAACCAGGGTAGGTATCCGGTAACGCGCCCATATCGCAGGCACCCTGCACGTTGTTCTGACCACGCACCGGGTTCACCCCAACGTGCGCTTTGCCGAGGTTGCCCGTCAGCATCGCGAGGCTGGTCAGCGAACGCACGGTTTCCACACCCTGGTAGAACTGGGTCACGCCCATGCCCCACAGAATGGCGGCGGTTTTCGCACCGGCATACATACGGGCGGCCTGGCGGATCTCCTGCGCAGCGACGCCGGTGATCTCCTCGACCGATTCCGGCGTATAGCCTTCAACGATTTTCCGGTACTCTTCAAACCCTTCGGTACGATTGGCGACAAACGCTTCGTCGTACAGCTTTTCTTCAATAATGACATGCCCCATCGCGTTGAGCAGGGCGATGTTCGACCCGTTTTTCAATGCAACGTGCATATCAGCAATGCGCGCGGTTTCGATTTTGCGCGGATCGCAGACAATGATTTTCGCCCCGTTTTGTTTCGCGCGAATCACATGATTAGCGACGATCGGGTGAGAATCCGCCGGGTTGTAACCAAAGATAAACACTAAATCTGTGTTATCAATTTCATTAATGGCATTACTCATCGCGCCATTACCGACCGACTGGTGCAGACCTGCAACCGATGGGCCGTGTCAGACGCGAGCGCAGCAGTCGACGTTATTGGTACCAATAACGGCGCGCGCGAATTTTTGCATTATGTAGTTGGTTTCATTACCCGTACCGCGGGAAGAGCCGGTGGTCTGGATTGCATCCGGACCGTACTTCTCTTTGATGGCGCTCAGACGACTGGCGACATAATCGAGCGCTTCATCCCAGGATACCGACTCCAGTTTGCCGCCGCGCTGGCGACGGATCATCGGGGTTTTCAGGCGAGGTGTCAGAATCTGGGTATCGTTAATAAAATCCCAGCCGTAATAACCTTTCAGGCAAAGCGTGCCCTGATTGGTCTTGCCCTGCGCTGCCTCCGCCCGAACGATTTTGCCGTTATCGACCACCAGGTGAATCTTGCAACCTGAGGCGCAATACGGGCAAACCGTGACGACTTTTTTCATCACTTTCGCTCCAGTTAAGAATATCGCCCCCGATTATGCATCTTCTATGCCACAGTGTTACTGGGGGTATTCACTGATATTACGGCGAGTATTTGGTCAAAATACTGACGAAACGCAGGTCATCGTCAAAAGTGACGTGTCGAAAGGCGAGGGGGATGTGACCCCGGTTAAAAATCCGGCATTTATTCGCTGCAATTATCAATCGCAGCCAACAGAATGAGCCAGAATGAGCAAACGAAGCCTGGCGGAAGCGGACAATGAAACCTGCGATTCTGGTTGTGGATGACGATACGGCGGTGTGTTCACTGCTGGAAGATGTGCTTAACGAGCACGTCTTTACGGTCTACGCCTGCCATAACGGGCGCGATGCGGTAGATCTTTGCGCGCAGCATGCGGATATCGCGCTGGTGCTGTTAGATATGATGTTGCCAGATATCAACGGCTTGCAGGTGTTACAGCAGTTGCAAAAACTGCGCCCGTCGCTGCCGGTGGTGATGCTCACCGGGCTTGGCAGCGAATCGGATGTGGTGGTCGGCCTGGAAATGGGTGCCGATGACTACATTGGCAAGCCGTTCAACGCGCGTGTGCTGGTCGCGCGCGTCAAAGCCGTATTGCGACGTACCGGCGTGCTGGCGGCGGAAGCTACCGCCATCAAAACGCCGGGATTTGTTTTTAACGGCTGGCATCTCGATCCCGAACGCTGCGAGCTATTTAACCCGCAGCAGCAGAGCGTGGCGTTGACGCAAGGGGAGTACAGTTTATTGCTGGCGCTGGTGCAAAACGCGCGTCGGGTACTGAATCGTGAACAATTGCTGGAGCTAACGCACAGCGAAAGCGTCGATGTGTTTGATCGCACCATTGACGTGTTGATTATGCGCCTGCGCCGTAAAATCGAAACCAATCCTCACCAACCCGCGTTGATCAAAACCTTGCGCGGGCTTGGTTACGTGTTTGCCGCAGACGTTTCTCACGGTGATAAAGCCGCCTGAGCCTCAGCACTCTTGTAATAACGCGTCCAGCGTTTTCGCGCCGTCAATGGCGTTGGCGCATAGCAGGCTGGCGCGGGCGCAGGCATGCGCCAGCAGAATGCTTTTTTGCAGCGGCCAGCTTTCGTGGCAACCATATAAAAAACCGGCGCAAAAGGCATCTCCCGCCCCCACGCTGCCAATAATTTCGGCCTGGCTCAGCATTCGAGAAGGCACCCAACTGCCCGCATCGCCGGGCGCTTCGCCCCACGCACCTTCCGGGCAGTGGATCACCACCCGCTGTTTTACGCCCGCCGCCAGCAGTTTGGCCGCAGCGAGGGCGATATTGTCGATATGCGGCCCGTCGTCGGCTGTGCGCATTGCCAGTCCGCTGAATTCGCCCGCTTCCAGTTCGTTGATCACCAGGTAATCGAGGTGCGGCAAGCAGGGCAGCACCAGCGGTTGATAGCGCGGATCGCCTTTGCGCGACACTAAATCGAGCGAGGTTTCAAAGCCCAGTTCGCGCATTTGCGCCAGCAGGCGTGCGCTGCGGGTGCCAAATTCCTCATCGGGTTTATCCAGGCTATCGAGCAGCAGTAAGTAACCGAGATGGAAAATCTTCATGCTACCATCCAGCCCGTCAAAGGCGGGCAGATCCAGCAGACGATTGGCTCCCGGCGAGTGGAAAAAGGTGCGCTGCCCGGAAGGATCGGTCATCACCTGCGACATGGACGTCGGTGCTGACGTGGTGCGCTGCACATGCTGGCGGTTGACGTGATACTGCTCCAGCATCGCCAGAATATAATCGCCGTCGCTGTCTTCGCCCACCAGCCCGACCGCCTGTAGCGGCAGGCCAACGTGCATTTTCGCCAGCGTTAGCAACACATTCAGCGGCGCTCCGCCGGTGGAACGCTCGCTATGGGTGATTTCCGCCAGCCAGCCGCGCTCCGGCCACTGCACAATCTGGTGGACATGATCGACCAGCATATTTCCGGCGGCAATAACCCCTTTACGTTCCATCACAGTTGCCCCGCGCTGCCAAAGATGCGCATCTGTCCGGCGACGGTATCGGTAATGGCTTCTTCAACACTGAGCAAGAGCTGTGCGAACTCGTCGTACAGCGGCTGGCGGTTGCCCATGCGCTGCTCAATGGCGCCCAGCGCGGCTTGCGACATGCCGGTGTAGAAATTGATTTTATGAATGCCGAGCGAGATAGCGCGGCGGAAATCCTCATCGCTGATGCCGGAACCGCCGTGCAACACTAGCGGCAGGCCGGTTTGCTGGCGAATGGCGTCAAGGCGCTCAAAATCGAGTTTCGGCTCGCCTTTGTACTTGCCGTGCGCGTTACCAATGGCGACCGCCAGCGTATCGATGCCGGTGCGATCCACAAAATCCCGCGCCAGCGCCGGATCGGTGAAACAGGCTTCATCGGCGTGACCGTACAACGCACCGCCTTCATCGCCGCCCACCGCACCCAGCTCGGCTTCCACGGACACGCCCACCGCGTGGCACATCTTCACCACTTCCCGCGTCTGGCGAATATTCTCTTCGTACTCCAGCGTGGAGCCATCGAACATCACCGAACTAAAGCCGAGCCGCAGCGCGCGCACCACGGATTCAAAATGCAGGCCGTGGTCGAGATTTAAGACCACCGGAATGTCACTGCGGGCGGCTTCGAATTTTACTGCTTCGACCAGCGAGTCCAGCGAGATGTACTTAAAATGCACTTCGGCGATATTGATGATAAACGGCGATCGCTCCTGCTTCGCGGCGGCGAACAAGGCGCGTAGAAAGTGGGAGTCGAGCACGTTGAACGCGCCCAGGGCGTAGTGATGTTCGCGGGCATGCGCCAGGCCTTCGGCAAGAGAAATCAGCGGCATAGCAAACTCCTTTAGCTCAGAAACAGATGATACTCGTTGCACAGCACCAGCAGCGCCGGTTCGTCTTCCAGAATGTTGTTGTAGCGATCCATGGCGTTCAGGAAGTGGTTGTCATGCTCGTCATCGTTCACCGACGACACTTCCCCGACCAGCACATCGCCGAAGCCGGGCTCGCCCCAGAAGCTGTGATACAGCCCCGGTGGCAGGCAAATACTTTCCCCTGGTGAGAGGCGCAGCTGGCTGCCCGCCGCGTGTGTCTGAATGCAGCCATCAATGACCACGGTAACGTCGGTGTTGAGCGTCTCGTCATTCGCTCCGGCGTTCCACAGTTCAATAATTAAATTACCGCCGCCGCGATTAATGATGTCCTCGCGCTTGCGCCAGTGAAAATGCATCGGTGTCACCTGTGCGTCGCGCACATGCATGATCTTTTCCGCATAACATTTTTCATAGGGCGCGCCGTTGGGCGAGCCGTTGCGCAGCGTAAACAGCGTCAGCCCTTGGGCGTAGAAATTCGAACTGCCGAAGGCGGTGACATCCCAGCCTAACTTCAGATCGAACACTTCGCGCCAGGCCTCTCTGTCCAGCTGTTGCCATTTGGTTGGTGGAAAACTGGCAAAAGGAGGCAGATGCACATCGTGCATTGAGAAGAACTGTCGTGTATGGCCGAGAATCTCATTAATGGCGGAGCGTTTCATGGTATCCCCTGTGTTGGCGCTCCCTCTCCCTTGCGGGAGAGGGATAGACCGTTATTTCACCGTCCAGCCTTTGTAACTGCCGACATTCTGTTTATCGATCATGGTCACCGGGATCAGCACCGGCGCTTTCGGCGCGGGTTTGCCTTGCAGGATGTCATAACCAATTTCCACCGCGCGGGCGGCCATCACTTGGGGATCCTGAGCCGGGGTGGCGACAAACAGCGAGTTCTTACGTTTCAGCGCCTCTTCACCGTCCGGGCTACCGTCGACGCCAACGATAAAGAACTCGTTGCGTTGCGCCTGTTTAGCGGCCAGATCGGCACCGATCGCCGTCGGATCGTTAATCGCAAACACGCCGTCGATTTTCGGGTTAGCGGCAAGCAGTGAGGTCATCACTTCCAGCCCGCCTTCACGGCTGCCTTTGGCGTTCTGGTTATCGGAAAGCACCTTGATGTCCGGGTGGCGTTTAAACTCGGTCTGACAACCTTCGACACGGTTCTGCACGGCGGATACCGGCGGCCCGTTGATGATCACCACATTGCCTTTGCCTTTCAGACGATCGGTGATGTATTTACACGCCATTTCGCCTGCCTGGGTGTTATCGGAGGTGATGGTGGCATCAGCGCCTTCGGCCGCTACGTCAACCGCCACGACGACGATCCCGGCGTCTTTCGCCCGCTTCACCGCCGGGCCGATGCCTTTGGAATCTGCGGCGTTGAGGATGATCATGTCGACTTTGGCGGCGATAAAGTTATCAATCTGCGCCACTTGCTGACCGAGGTCGTAGCCGCTGGAAACCAGCGTCACTTTGACCTTATCGCCCGCCAGTTTGCGCGCTTCCAGCTCCGCCCCCTTGGTGATTTGCACGAAGAAGGGGTTGGCCAGATCGCCCACCGTCACGCCGATGGACTTCAGTTCTTTGGCCTGCGCGAACGGGGCGCTGGCCAGCAGAGCGCCCGCGCAGAGCGCAGTGACAAGAGGTTTAAGACGCATGCTGTAATCCTCGCTTATGTTGCTGTTTTGTAGGGTATTGTTATGCTGCCTGATGATGCCGGGTACGGTATTTGTCGATCAGCACCGCTATGATGATCACCGCCCCTTTGATCACCAATTGCCAGAAGTAGGAGACGCCCATCAGCGTCATCCCATTGTTTAAGGTGGCGATAATCAGCGCCCCCACCAGCGTGCCGGTGATGGTGCCAATCCCGCCGACAAAGCTGGTACCGCCGAGGATCACCGCCGCGATGGCATCCAGCTCATAGCCCATGCCGAGGTTGCCGTTGGCGCTGTACAAACGCGAGGCGCTCATCACCCCGCCAAGACCGGAAAGCAGCCCACTCATGCCATAGACGAACAGCAACACCAGCCACACTTTGATGCCGGTCAGGCGTGCGGCCTGCATATTGCCGCCCACCGCGTAAATATGTACGCCAAGCGTGGTGCGGCGCAGGATAAACCAGCACACCACAATCACCGCCAGCGCGATCACCACCAGCCACGGCACCGGGCCAAGATAGTTATTGCCGATCCACTCAAAACTGATGTCGGAGTTAATCACCGTGGTGCCGTCAGCCAGCAGATAGGCCGCACCGCGCAGCGCGGTGTAAGTGCCGAGCGTGACGATAAACGGCGGCAACCCGGCGAACGCCACCAGCGCGCCGTTAAACAGCCCCAGCACCAGGCCAAGCATCAGCGCCGCCGGCACCGACAGCATGGCGAGCTCCGGTATCAACGACACCACCATTGCTGCCACTGCTGTAGTACCAAGGATCGACCCGACAGACAGGTCAATGCCGCCGGTCAGAATGATGAAGGTCATCCCTGCCGCCAGCACAATGTTGATCGACGCCTGGCGGGTGATATTCAGCAAATTGCTCTCGGTAAAGAAGTTCGGCGCGATAAAGCCAAACACGGCGACGATGAGGATCAAAATCGGCAGAATGCCGACCGTTTGCATCAGATCACCCATCAACATCTTCTTGGCGGAGGCCGATTTGGCGACCTCGGTGGCTGTATTTTCTTTGTAATCAGTCATGGTGTACCGCCGGATGTAGGGATTCGTTAACGCCGGTCGCCAGCGTCATGATGTTTTCCTGGGTGATGTCGCCGTTGAGTAACTCTCCGGCAATCTCGCCTTCGCGCATCACATACACGCGATCGCTCATGCCGACCACTTCCGGTAACTCACTGGAGATCATCAGGATCGCCACGCCTTTGCGCGCCATTTGGTTCATGATCCGGTAGATCTCGCTTTTCGCGCCGACATCGACACCGCGCGTTGGCTCGTCGAGGATCAAAATGCGCGGGCCAATCGCCACCCAGCGCGAGATCAACAGTTTCTGTTGATTGCCGCCGGAAAGCCCGCCCGCCCGTACTTGCGCGTGCGGTACGCGGATGTTGAGCAACTTGATGGCATCATCGGAGATCGACTGTGCTTTTTTGCGATCGAGCATTCCCCAGGCGGCGTCGCGCTCAAGCGTCGCCATGGTGATGTTCTCCTGCGCCGCCAGTTCGAGAAACAGCCCTTGCTCTTTGCGGTTTTCGGTCAAAAAACCGATGCCCAAATCAATGGCGGCACGCGGGGAATGGATCACCACCGGTTCGCCATCCACTTCGATCATGCCGCCGGTGGCTTTGCGCACGCCGAAGATCAACTGCGCCAGTTCCGATCGTCCTGCACCAACCAGCCCGGCGAGACCGACGATCTCCCCGGCGCGGACATGCAAGCTAACCGGCTGGATCTTTTCGTTATCCGTCAGGTGGTGAATGCTCAGACGTGGGCTGCCGAGCGGAATATCGCGCTCTTTGTTAAACAGATCGCTGAGTGGTCGCCCGACCATCATGCGTACCAGCTCGGAGGCGTTCAGTTGGTCGCGGGTCAGGCTGCCGACGTATTGCCCGTCGCGCAGCACGCTGACGCGATCGGAAAGCTCATACACTTCCGCCATGCGGTGGCTGATGTAGATAATCGCCATGCCTTGATCGCGCAGGCGCAGGATCAGTTCAAACAGGCGGTGAGTTTCACGCGAGGAGAGGGCGGCAGTGGGTTCGTCCATCACCAGAATGCGGCTGTTGCGGTGCAATGCGCGGGCGATCTCCACCTGCTGTTGTTCGGCGATGGTTAATGTCATCACCCGGTCGGTGGCTTTGAAATTGGCGCCAAGGCGATCGATCACCGCCTGGGCTTGCGCGGCCATCTCTTTGCGCTGCACCAGCCCGCCACGGGCGATTTCGCTGCCGAGAAAGATGTTTTCGGCGACGGTAAGATTGGGCGCGAGCTGCATCTCCTGGTAAATTAAGGTGATGCCCGCCGCCAGCGCGTCTTTCGGGCCTTTGATACTGTAAGGCTTGCCATCAATCAGGATCTCGCCGCTGGTGGCGCTGTACGCCCCGGCAAGAATTTTCATTAACGTGCTTTTCCCCGCGCCGTTTTCCCCCATTAGCGCGTGGATCTCGCCGGGCCAGACCGTCAGGTCCACCCCTTTGAGCGCGTAAAACTTGCCAAACGCTTTGGCAATGTTGCGCATCTCCAGAACGGGCGTTGTGCTCATGTCAGGCTCCTCGGAAGGACGATATCCGCACTTCATCACACGTTCGTAAATGCACAATGTCAGAAGCTGTTCATATTTGTCATAGTGACGCCCATACCCGCGTTGAGCCTCTTATGGAGCCACTATGCCGTATCGCGCGAATCCGTTCTTTTCCAGCGCCCGTGGGCGGCTGCTGTTTTTCAATGTGTTAGTGGTGGCCGTGACCTTAATGGTGTGCGGCGTGGCGGTACTTGGCTTTCGCCATGCCAGCCAGATTCAGGAACAGGTGCAGCAGCAGACGCTGGACGATATGACTGGCAGCATGAACCTGGCGCGCGATACCGCCAACGTTGCCACGGCGGCGGTGCGTTTATCGCAGGTGGTGGGCGCGCTGGAGTACAAAGGGGAAGCCGAGCGGCTGAAAGCAACGCAAAGTGCGCTACAGCACTCGCTTAACCAACTGGCGAACGCGCCGCTTGCGCAACTGGAGCCGCAACTGGTGGCGCAGATCACGCGGCGCAGCCATGAGTTGCAGCAAAGCGTCACCGAGATGCTGCAACGCGGACAGCGCCGCCACCTGGAGCGTAATGCGCTGCTCAGTTCGCTCTACCAGAGCCAAAGTTATTTGCGTCATTTACAGGAGATAAATACGCGGGAAGGGGGAAATATCCCCGACAGCCGCCTGCTGGAAGAGATGGACCGGCTCATCATTGCCGCCATTCAAACGCCGTCCCCGCGCCCGACCATCAAGCAGCTGTCTGAGGTGATGGCAGCATTACCGCTGCAAAGCGCCAGCCCAACGGTGGCGTTTATCCTGCCCGATTTCAGCGCCGAGTTGTGCAAACTGGAACCGCTGTCGCTGCAACTGGAAGAGAGCGATCTGGCGATCAGCTGGTCGATGTTTCACATCAAAGCGCTGGTGGCGCTACTCAACAGCGACATTAACCAGTATGTCTCGGAAGTGGCGAAAGCCTCGGAACTGCGCACCACCCAGAGCCACCAGGAGATGCGATCCATCATTGTGTTTATCAGCATTTTCGCCCTGCTGGCGCTGGTGATCACCGGCTTTGCCGGTTGGTATATCTACCGTAACCTGGGGTCTAATTTGACCGCGATTTCGCGCGCGATGTCACGGCTGGCGCACGGTGAAAAGGACGTTTCCGTACCGGGTTTGCAGCGGCGTGATGAGCTGGGCGAACTGGCTCGGGCGTTTAACGTCTTCGCCCGTAATACTGCTTCGCTTGAGCACACCTCAAAGCTACTGAAAGAGAAAAGTACGCAACTGGAAACCACTTTTCACGCCATGCGCGACGGCTTTGCCCTGTTTGATAACCAGGGCTGTCTGGTCGTGTGGAACCCGCAATATCCGCTGTTGCTGGGGTTAACCGCCGATGCGCTTCAGCGCGGACAGCATTACCAGCGTTTGCTGCACCAGGTGAGTGATTTACCCGGTCACGTGCAGGAGAATCTCGCCCGCCCGCTGCCGAAACCCCAGGAATTGCGGCTGGCAGATGACCGCACCATTGAGCTGCGCTTCAGCCCGGTGCCAGGGCGCGGAATGGTTAACGTGGTGCTGGATCGAACCGAGCGCAAAGGGCTGGAAGCCGCATTGCTGCATAGCCAGAAGATGAAAGCGGTCGGGCAACTGACCGGCGGGCTGGCGCATGACTTTAATAACCTGCTGGCGGTGATCATCGGTAGCCTCGAATTGGTCGCACCGGGTTCGCCGGATGCGCCGCGCATTTCGCGGGCGCTGAAAGCCGCCGAGCGCGGGGCGTTACTCACGCAGCGCCTGCTGGCGTTTTCACGTAAACAGTCGCTGCATCCGCACGCGGTTGAGATGCAGCCGCTGCTGGAAAACCTTGGCGAGCTGATGCGTCATTCCTTGCCGGCGACGTTGACGCTGGAGATTGAGGCACAGAACCCGGCGTGGCCCGCGTGGATCGATGTCGGGCAACTGGAAAACGCCATCATCAATCTGGTGATGAACGCCCGCGATGCCATGGAAGGAGAGAGCGGCGTCATCAAAGTGCGCACCTGGAACCAGCGTGTCACCCGCAGCGACGGGCGCAAGCAGGATATGGTGGCGCTGGAAGTGGTGGATCATGGCTGCGGGATGTCGCAAGAGGTCAAAGCACAGGTATTTGAACCGTTCTTCACCACCAAGCAGACCGGCAGCGGCAGCGGGTTAGGGCTGTCGATGGTTTACGGTTTTGTCCGCCAGTCCGGCGGGCGGGTAGAGATTGAAAGCGCGCCAGGGCAGGGCACCACGGTGCGTTTACAACTGCCACGCGCGGCGGTGCAGGTGGTCAATCACCCCGAACCCGATTTGGCGCAAACGCGTGATACCCGCGACACGCTGATTCTGGTGCTGGAAGATGAAGCGGATGTGCGCCAGACGCTGTGTGAACAGCTGCATGAGCTGGGGTATCTAACGCTGGAGGCCGAAAGCGGCGAGCAGGCGTTGCAACTGCTGAGCGCGTCGCCGGAGATTGGCGCACTGATTAGTGACCTGATGTTGCCCGGTACGTTAAGCGGGGCGGAAGTGATTAACCTTGCGCGTCAGCACTATCCGCAACTGCCGCTGTTGCTGATAAGCGGCCAGGATCTGCGTCCGGCGCATAACCCTGCGCTGCCGGATGTCGAGCTGTTGCGCAAACCGTTTACCCGCGTACAACTCGCCCAGGCACTGCGGCGCATTGCAGCGTAGTGGATTTGAGATTCCTCCGCTACCCGGCGCGCGCGTGGCTGAATTAACGTAAGCCTCGTCCCTATTTGAGGCTGGCCTTTATGAAACGTTACGCGAACGCGCTGGTGCTCGGCGCTCTCTTACTCAGTGGTCAGGTTGCCCACGCGGATGTGATTGATGATGCGATTGGTAATATCCAGCGGGCGATTGGCGAGGCGTATAACACAGATAGCCGCGATGACAGGCGTGATGACGACTACCAAAGCCGCGATCAGCGCAGGCAGTACGACGACCGTTATCAGCAGCTTGAGGATCGGCGTCGTCAACTGGATGACCGCCAGCGCCAGCTCGATCGCGAGCGGCGCCAGCTGGAAGATGAACAGCGCAGGCTGGAAGACGATGATTATCGCTAACGCGGCTACGCAGGGATGCGCAAACCTAAACGCGCCGGAACAACATCTTCCAGCAACGCGATCAGTTGCGGATCCATAAAGTGGTAATGGTCAGGAATATCCAGCACGTAAACCGGTTTATGCTGCACCAGGCGGCTGAAGTCTTCCAGAATCCGGCTTTTGTGATGCTCTTCCATGACGCAGATAACATCCGCCCAGGAGAGAATGGCGGGGGAAACGGTTTTTCTCGCCTGGCGCTGGGTGCCAGCGGAACGGGCATTTAGCCCCGGGTAGCGGCGAAAAACCTGCTCAGCCGTGGGGCTGCGCCACTGGTTTCGGCTACAAATAAAAAGCACATTCATGGCAAGCTCAATACTCTGTCAAAGCCGCGATGTGCTAATAACTGCCTGGCCACACGCGGGTAAGTAAGACCCCGTTGCGTTATGCGCAACAACTTTTTTGCTTCGAGTCTGTACGCTTAATCCCTCAAACGACCTCTTTACAGGCTGCGTCTGCTTATTCCGCTTCCACCGGAAAAGATGCGACGAATATATCGATATTACGCGGTCTAATCCAGCACAATCCGCATGCCATCATACCCTGCTTCAACCCCCACCGGCAGCGGGTTTTTCATCATCCATTGATCAAAGACATGACTGATATGCGTTAGGATAACTCTTGGACAGCCAATCACCTCATTCAGGGCGATAACCGTGTTCAAATCGCTGTGATTTTTCGGCGTTTGCGCACGTGGTTCATAAGAACAATCTATCACCACCACTTGTGGATGATTATTGAGCAAAAACTTCAGCGTCTTGTCCGGTAACCCGGCGGTATCAGACAGCCATGCCACCCGGCTGTGCGCCGATTCGAACAAATAGCCAAAGGTGAGTTTCGAATGGTTCAGCGGTAGCGGCGTCACCTGTAAACCTTGCAGGTCAAACACCACAAACGGTTCAACGGTATGGCTGAAATCAAGCAGGCCGGGGTGCTTAAACAGATCGTCGCAACCCTGTTCATCCGGTGGGCCATAGACCGGGATTTTCTCGCCCACGCCCCAGCGCAACGGAAACAGCCCTTGCACATGATCCATGTGATAGTGAGTAAGCAGAAACTGCTGAAAGTGACCGGCGGGGAAGTTATCCATCAGATCGGGGATACCGGCGTCGAGTAAGGTCACTGCGTCGTTAAACTTCACCACGGCGCTACAGGGTTTACGGCGATGGGTTTCATTCTGACGGGCACGGCGGCAGGCTGCACAGTCGCAACCAAAAACCGGCACCAGTTGTGCGCCGCCGGTGCCGGTGAGGGTGATTGTCAGGCTCATAGCGCCTCGCTTTAACGGTTGAGTCAACGTAACCGGCGCAGCAACGCCACGCCGACATCATTACGCGCTTTTCCCTTGTTGCGCACGAATCAGCATGACCAGTCCTTCTACTGACTGTAGCAAACTGCCATCGTTATTCAGTGTCAGGCAATTGCCTGGCTGGTAACGCGCCGCGCGCTCCAGCCGCGCTTCAATCTCGGCGGCGCTCTCCCGCCCGCGTTTTTCCAGACGCTGGCGCAAAATGTCGGGCGAAACCTGCACGTACACCGGCATCAGCGTGTCGCCATATTGCGCTTGCGCCTGTTGCAGATGCCCGCGCGAACCGTTTACCACCACATCAAACCCGGCCTGTAGCCAGAGGTCTATCTCTGCGCCAATGCCGTAATAAAAGTCGTTGGCATGCCAGCTCAGCGTAAACAGATGCTGCTCGGCACGGGTGAAAAACTCTTTCTCACTCAACGCGATATGGTTTTCGCTCCCGGCGCTGGCCGGCCGGGTAATGTAACGGTGCGCGACCAGTAATTGCGGATGCTCCCGCTGACGCAGCGCCGCCAGCAGCGAGTCTTTGCCCGCGCCGGACGGCCCCATTAACCAGATCAGTCTGCCCATCAGAACACCCTTTTCCCCTCGCGCCAGACATGATCAATGCGTACGTGGTCGCCTTTATGGTGCGCCAGCACCAGATCCGCCCGCTTCCCTTCGGCGATCACGCCGCGATCGTTAAGATTCAGCGCCTGTGCCGGGTTTTTGGTTACCAGGTGAACCGCTTTCTCCAGGCTGAAATCATTCTCTTCATCGCTGGCTACGCGAAACACCGCATCCAGCAGGCTGGCGGGGTAGTAGTCGGACGACAAAATATCCAGCATGCCAAGTTGCGCCAGCTTATGTGCCGCCACGTTGCCGGAGTGGGAACCGCCGCGCACGATATTGGGCGCGCCCATCAGCACGCTTAATCCATGATCACGCGAGGCTTCCGCCGCCGCGAAAGTGGTCGGGAATTCCGCAATCACGCTGCCGAGCTGGTGCGATTCGACAACATGCTCGCGCGTTGCGTCATCGTGGCTGGCAAGCGGCAGATTACGCGCATTGCATATCGCGGCGATGGCTAACCGGTTGGGCTGCGACCACTGTGCGGCGAGCGCCAGTTGCTCCTGCTCGAACTGATCCATCTGCTCATCGGTGAGGTGATATTTACCCTGATAATATTCACGATACTTCTCATAGCTGGCGTACTGGCGCTGTCCTGGAGAATGATCCATCAGCGACACCAGCGCGACCGGCTCGCGGCCAACCAGTTTTTCAAACAGCGGCAGCGTGGTGTGGTGCGGCAGTTCACAGCGCAGGTGCAGGCGGTGCTCGGCGCGGTTCAACCCGCGCTTTTGCGAATCTTCCACGGCGTTGATCATCTTTTCCAGATTCTCCAGCCGGTCGCCGCCGTCGCGCACATCACCAATCGCTACCGCGTCTAGCACCGTTGTTATCCCGCTGGCGACCATCAGCGCGTCGTGGCTGCTCATCGCGGAATGGGCGGGCCAGTCCACTTTCGGGCGCGGGGTGAAGAACTTATCCAGATTATCCGTATGCAGTTCAATAAGCCCAGGCATCAGCCAGCCGCCGTCGCCATCATGCGCGCCGGGCTGGCGGCTTTGGGTTTCGGCAAAAGCACGAATTACGCCGTCACGAACTTCCAGCGAGCCGCTGATCACCTCATCTTCGAGGATCAGTTTTACATTGTTGATTATCATGCGGAGATCCCCATCGGGTAGAGGCGGTCGGCGACATGTTCGCGCACGGCGCCATCGTGAAAGATGCCGACAATCGCTGCGCCGCGCGCTTTCGCCTGCGCGATCAGTTCAACGACAGCGGCGCTGTTTTTCTCATCCAGCGAAGCGGTAGGTTCATCGAGCAGCAAAATCGGGTAGTCGACAATAAACCCGCGCGCGATATTAACGCGCTGCTGTTCACCGCCGGAAAAGGTGGCGGGAGCGAGATGCCACAAGCGTTCCGGCACATTCAGCCGGGTGAGCAGTTCACCCGCTTTTTGCGCGCACTGTTCGCGGGCAATGCCCTGTTCCAGCAGCGGTTGCATTACCACATCCAGCGCGCTAACGCGCGGGATAACGCGTAAAAACTGGCTCACCCAGCCAATGGTGTGGCGGCGTACTTCCAGCACTTTACGCGCCGGAGCCTGCACCAGATCCACCCATTCATCGCCGTGTTTGACATGAATATGTCCGGCGTCGGGCAGGTAATTGGCGTACAGCGAACGCAGCAGGGTCGATTTCCCGCTGCCGGAATGGCCATGCAGCACCACACATTCACCGGCCCCGACACTGAGCGATGTTTCGCGCAGCACCGGCAGGCGCACGCCGTTTTGGTGATGCAGAACAAAGGTCTTGCTGACATTTTCCACACGCAAAACAGTCATCATCCACTCCTTAATTTTGCAATACCGAGGAGACCAGCAATTGGGTGTAAGGGTGGTGCGGATCGTCGAGCACCCGATCGGTTAATCCACTTTCTACCACCTGACCTTGTTTCATCACCAGCAAGCGGTTCGCCAGCAGCCGCGCAACGCCCAAATCATGGGTCACCATCACCACGGCAAGGTTCATCTCCACCACCAGGCCGCGCAGCAGGTCGAGCAAACGCGCCTGTACGGAAACATCCAGCCCGCCGGTGGGCTCATCCATAAACACCAGTTTCGGGCGGGTGACCAGGTTACGGGCAATTTGCAGACGTTGCTGCATGCCGCCGGAAAAAGTGGTAGGCAAATCGTCGATGCGTGACGGCGGGATCTCGACATCGCTGAGCCACTGCTCAGCGCGAGCACGGATATCGCCGTAATGCCGCGCCCCGGTTGCCATCAGACGTTCGCCGATATTGCCACCGGCGGAAACCTGGCGGCGCAGGCCATCGAGCGGATGCTGATGGACTACGCCCCACTCGGTGCGCAGCAGGCGACGGCGTTCGGCTTCGCTCATTGCGTAGAGGTCGCGCGCCTGGTACGTAATGGTGCCGTGCTGAGGCACCAGGCGCGCCGAAATGGCATTCAGCAGCGTGGTTTTGCCAGAGCCAGATTCACCGACAATGCCCAGCACTTCGCCCGGCCACAAATCGAAAGAGACGTCCTGAAAGCCCTTGCCTGGCGCATAAAGATGGGAAAGGTGAGTCACCGAAAGCAGCGGTTGGGTCATTTGCGTAAAGCCTCGCTCTGTTGGCGGCAGTAATCGGTGTCGGAGCAGACGAACATGCGCGTGCCGGTATCATCCAGCACCACTTCATCCAGGTAGCTATGGGTGGAACCACAAATGGCACACGGCTGATCCCACTTTTGCGGCGCGAAGGGGTAATCCTCAAAATCGAGGCTCACCACCTGCGTATAGGGCGGCACGGCGTAGATGCGTTTTTCACGCCCGGCACCAAACAGTTGCAGGGCGGGCATCATGTGCATTTTCGGGTTATCAAACGCCGGAATTGGCGACGGGTCCATCACGTAGCGGGCGTTCACTTTTACCGGCCATGCGTAGCGGGTAGTGAAGTTGCCAAAACGGGCAATATCTTCGTACAACTTCACCTGCATCACGCCGTACTCTTCCAGCGCGTGCATGGTGCGGGTTTCCGTCTCGCGCGGCTCGATAAAGCGCAGCGGTTCCGGGATCGGCACCTGGTAAATCAGAATTTGATCTTCTTTGAGCGGCGTTTCGGGAATGCGATGACGCGTCTGAATCAGCGTGGCGTCGGCGGTGCGTTCGGTAGTTTCCACGCCGGTAACGCGGGTAAAGAACTGGCGGATGGAGACGGCGTTGGTGGTATCGTCCGCGCCCTGGTCGATCACTTTCAGCACGTCATCTTCACCGATCACGCTGGCGGTGATCTGGATGCCGCCGGTGCCCCAGCCGTAGGGCATCGGCATTTCGCGCCCGCCAAACGGCACCTGATAACCGGGGATCGCCACTGCTTTCAGCAGCGCGCGGCGGATCATGCGTTTGGTTTGCTCATCAAGGAAAGCAAAGTTGTAACCGGTTAGCGCGTTAGCCACGATGTTTCTCCTGTTGCAGCTGTCTGAGCAAATCCAGTTCGGCCTGGAAATCAACGTAGTGGGGGAGTTTCAGATGCGAGACAAAACCTGCGGCTTCGACGTTATCCGCGTGCGCCAACACAAACTCTTCGTCCTGCGCCGGGCTTTTAATCGGCTCGCCGTAGTCGGCGGCTTGCAGGGCGCGGTCGACCAGCGCCATCGCCATCGCTTTGCGTTCGCTCATGCCGAACACCAGCCCGTAGCCGCGGGTAAAGTGTGGCGGCTCATCATGCGGTGCGACAAAGCCATTGACCATTTCGCATTCGGTTATCAGCAGTTCGCCGATGTTGACCGCAAAACCCAGCTCTTCCGGCACAATTTCCACATCGATATACCCGCTGCGGATCTCACCGGCGAACGGGTGATTGCGCCCGTAACCGCGCTGAGTGGAATAGGCGAGCGCCAGCAAGTAACCCTCATCGCCGCGCGCCAGTTGCTGCAAACGTGAAGCGCGCGAACAGGGGTAAACCGGCGGATTGCGGGTAATGTCGTCCGGGGTTGCGCCACTATCTTCTTCGGCTTTTGCCAGCCCTTCGTTGACCAGCAAACTGAAAACGTGCGGTGCGGCGTCCTGCTGCGCTTCGCGCGTGGTGAGCGTCGGCGTTTCGCCTTCGGCGAGCAGGGTGAAATCGAGCAGGCGGTGGGTGTAATCGTGCGTGGGGCCAAGCAACTGACCGCCGGGAATATCTTTGTAAACCGCCGAGATACGGCGCTCTAAACGCATTTTCGCGCTGTCGATGGGTTCGCTCACCGCCAGGCGCGGCAGCGTGGTGCGGTAAGCACGCAGCAGAAAAATGGCTTCGACGTTATCGCCGCTCGCCTGTTTTAACGCCAGCGCCGCCAGTTCCCGATCGGCAATGCCGCCTTCGGTCATCACGCGGTCGACCGCGAGGTGCAACTGGTCGGCGATTTGTGCAACGCTCAGCTCCGAAAGCTCCGCGTCGCCACGGCGTTTATGCTCCTGCAGTGCGTGGGCTGCGGCGATGGCCTTTTCGCCCCCCTTGACAGCAACGTACATCAGTACACCTCCACCAGCGTGGTTCTCGGTATCGCCAGCGCGCGTTCGCCGCAGGTCAGGATCACGTCGATGCCTGTCGGAAACGAGTGCGGGCGGTCGGTAAACTCATCGGTAATGCACTCTGGCAACTGCGGGGCAACCATGCGTTCTTCCAGAATGCCCGGCCCGGTCAGGCGCAGCATGCGCCCGCCGCTCAGTGCCGGGAGCTGTAAAATCAGGGTCGCGCTGCTTTCCGGGCTGATATCCGTGCCGCCTGGCAGGGCGCTCAGTTGCTCGGCGCTGAGGGTGCTGTCGGCAATGGCGAACAGCGAGTGTTGCGGTTGATCGACCAGTGGCGCGTTGGTGTGAAAGCGCAGGTTCTGGCGCACGAGGTCGTTATCCACGGCGGCGGAAAGCCAAATCGGTGTGTCGTTATCGGCAAGCGTCAGCAATACGCTGGTGGTGGCCGGGTTGAGCGGCGGCCAGCCATGTTTTAACTGCGGCAGCGAGACAATCACACCCGGCTCGCTCATGGCTTTTAACAGACGGCGAAAACAGTGTTGGGCATCGTGAACCGCCGACGCGAAAGCGGGTTGTAAGGTCATGCGTTATCTCCGCGAACCAGCGTAAAGAAGTCGACCCGGCTGGCGTTGATTTCGGCCTGACGCGCAGTAAGTCGCGCGGCGCGGTCCGCTTCCAGCGGGGTAATAAGGGTTTCCATCAACGTCTGGAAATAGGAAGGGTCCTGCAACAGCGCATCACACACGGCGCAACGTTCGGCGTGGCCTTTATCGCGCCCGAGCACCCAGCTAAAACCGAGCGTGCCGCACTCCAGGCGAATAACCGCGCGCGTTAATGTTGCATCGCCGGGAAAGAAACGATCGCCGGTCGCGCCCATGCGTGCCTGGATCTGCACCAGGCCTGTCTGTGGGGCGCGCACCTGTTCATATTCCGGGGCGAGTCCGAGCGTGCGCATTCGGCCGCGTAGCATCTCCGGCGTGGCGTGCGCGAGTGCGGCCATCCAGCGCTGTCGGGTTGGCGTATCAAAATGCATTCAGTGCTCCATGGTGAATTCGATCATGTCGGCGCGCGTCAGGCTGACGGAGTATTCCGTGGCGTTGACCTCGCCTTCACGATGGTTGAGGGTGCGCACGCAGAGCAGCGGCGCCATATTGGGGATCTCCAGCCAGCGGCTCTCTTTAACTTGTGCGCGACGGGCGCTGATGCGCGTCTGGGTACGCTTCAGGCTGACCCCGGCCTGTTCACGTAAAAAGTCATGCAGCGAACCGCTATCAAACTGTTGCAGCAGCGACCATAACTGCAGATCGGAGAAGTAGTGATCGATGAGGCACAGCGCCACGCCATTCACCCGACGGCGAGTGCGCAGGTGAATCACGTTGTCTCCCTCCTGGATGCCTAATGCATCGGCGACGTGTTGCGACGCCGGACGCAACACCGCCAGCAGACGTTCGCTGGTGGGATGGCTGCCCTGATCGAGCAGGTTTTGGCTAAAGCGCGCCTGTGCATTGAGGGGGTAGTCGAACGGGCGCATCAGCACCATCACGCCAATGCCCTGGCGGCGCTGTACCCAGCCTTTTTCCACCAGTTGATCGATCGCGCGGCGCAGTGTGTGGCGGTTAACCTCAAAGCGCGTAGCCAGTTGTTGTTCTGCAGGCAGCCAGTCACCGCAGCGATAGTTGCTGCGCAGTTCCTGCTCTAACCTTGCGGCGATTTCCTGATAGCGCGTGGGGTAGCTGGTCGGATGTCTGGACAAGTGCATGCTCATTGTAGCTCCGCGGGCCAGGTAAAAAGTGGTCTTATCGTGAAGTGCAAATGTTGCATTTTGGTTATGCGGTGATTGCGCGGGGATGAATCTTGGCAAACAGAAGAAAAGCCGTATGGCGGTATAAAAATGAAAAAGGAGCCGCTGGCTCCTTTTTCAATAAAGATATCAAGTTAAATGAAGAGATTAAGCGGCGGGCGGTGCTTTGGCGACATTCACCATCCAGGGAATGCCGAATTTATCAGTCACCATGCCAAAACCGTGCGCCCAGAATGTCTCCTGCCACGGCATGGTGACGCGCCCGTCGGCGGCAAGCGCGTCGAACCAGGCTTTGCCCTGATCGACATCCTGTGTGGCAAGGCTTAAAGTAAAACCGCTGTAATCCCCGCTGTTTTGCCTGCCGTCGCTCAACATTATTTCGCTACCGGCAATGCGTAAATTCGCATGGGCAATATCGTTATCGGCAAAAGCCTGCCCAGCGGCACAGCCTTCATCGTTATTACTCTCTTGTGGGGATTTAGGCATTTCGCCAAACGTTATCTTATAGGTTAATTCGGCATGGAGTGCCTGTTGGTAAAACTCGATGGCCTGCTGGCACTGACCAGAAAAAGAGATGTAGGGACTGAGCGGCATAATCATTACCTCGGGTAACGAAATCTGCCATTAAGTGTAGCGGTTGCAGGAAAAAGTAAACCAGGCGGGAAGACAAAACTCCCCGCCAAAACATCAATTCTTTTTAACAAATTCAGATTTGAGTTTCATTGGACCAAAACCGTCGATTTTACAATCGATATTATGATCGCCTTCGACCAGACGAATATTTTTTACCCGGGTGCCGATCTTCAACATTGAAGAACTGCCTTTTACTTTCAAGTCTTTAATTACGGTGACGCTATCACCATCGGCTAAAAGATTGCCGTTAGCATCTTTGACGATTAATTCATCTGCATCGTGAGCAGGTTCCGCATCGTTCCACTCGTGGGCGCATTCCGGGCAAATGAACATGCCATTATCTTCATAGGTGTATTCGGAATTACATTTAGGACAGTGGGGAAGTTGCATAGGGAGTTCCTCAAAAGTACATACAGAGCGGGGTAAACCGCACAAAGGCTCAGCGCCAGAAAGGCTGCGATTATACAGCAAAACCGTACAGTTGCCGTTGTTATTATTTTTTCAGAAAAAACATAAAAAAGTGATAATAGTGACACAACCTGTCATTCGCGTAAGCGATGCTTATCCCTGAAACATGATGAGTAAATTCTTACACCAGTTATTTAGATTATTTTCTGGTGGAAATTGCCAGCATTTACTAATTCAGATAAGGTGGCGTGTAGTATCTGGTGTAATTCGAACCCGAACTGTCATGCCTGCTACGCTGCCAGCAATGGTGGTTATTACCTCTCAAATTGGGTGGGTAAATAAATGATGATATATCCTGGTTGTTCCTGAAAATGAGCTAAGCTCAAACTCTCTGGTTTTTATCACCGGAGTTGCGCCGCTGTCATTTTTTGAGAAAAAAAATATATATTTTCCTGAGTATCATCAGGCGTTTATCTTTTCGAAGATATTTTCCACACGTAATTATAAAAGCCGAAACTTCACTAATAAAACATTCCGGCTAAATAAAAGTAAGAAAATTTGCGTTAAGGAAAGACTTTTAACATGCACACACAAACAATTTTTGAATTAAGCCAGGAAGCAGAAAGATTGTTGCAACTTTCCTTGCACAATCTCCAGGCTTTAAAAAAAATACCGACAGCAACGTTTGATGAGACGAGCGCCACCGGTAAGGCGGAAAACGCCAATGTTTTGCCGTTGCATTTCAGCGCGCGCGGCGTTGAAGCGCAGCAGGCTACGCTGCATAACGAATTACGGAAAATTACCAGGCTGGAAATGGTGCTGGCGATTGTCGGTACCATGAAGGCAGGAAAGTCGACCACCATCAACGCGATTGTTGGCACGGAAGTGCTGCCCAACCGCAACCGGCCAATGACCGCGCTGCCCACCCTTATTCGCCACACGCCTGGTCAAAAAGAGCCGGTGCTGCACTTTTCTCACGTCGGGCCTATCGACGCGCTTGCGCAACAGCTTCAGACGCGGCTTTTTAATTACAACCGTGAAAAGCTGGCGCAAAAAATTGAAATCGATAAAGACATGGCCGCGCTGCTGGATCGTATTGCGCAAGGCGATGCTTTTGATAAGCACTATCTGGGCGCGCAGCCGATCTTCCACTGCCTGAAAAGCCTCAATGATCTGGTGCGTCTCTCCAAAGCGCTGGATGTGGACTTTCCGTTTTCCGCGTATGCGGCGATTGAACACATTCCGGTGATTGAGGTGGAGTTTGTGCATCTGGCCGGGCTGGACAATCAACTGGGCCAACTGACGCTGCTGGATACCCCCGGGCCGAATGAAGCCGGGCAGCCACATCTGCAAAAAATGCTCAACGAGCAGCTGGCGCGCGCTTCGGCGGTGCTGGCGGTGATGGACTACACACAGCTTAAATCCATCTCTGATGAGGAAGTGCGCCGCGCGATCTCCTCGGTCGGCCGTTCGGTGCCGCTGTACGCACTGGTGAATAAATTCGATCAAAAAGATCGCAACAGTGACGATGAAGATCAGGTGAAGGCGCTGATTTCCGGTACGTTAATGAAAGGAAACATTAACCCGACCCAGATTTTCCCGGTCTCTTCAATGTGGGGCTATCTGGCGAACCGCGCCCGCCATGAGTTGCAGCACCAGGGGCGTTTGCCGGATCCGCAAGAGCAGCGCTGGGTGCAGGACTTTGCCGAAGCTGCGCTTGGACGCCGCTGGCGCAACGCCGATTTAGAGGATATTGAGCATATCCGCCATGCCGCCGATCTGCTGTGGGAAGATTCGCTGTTTGAAAAACCGATTCGCACACTGCTGCATGCCGCACACGCGAACGCCTCGCTTTATGCGCTGCGTTCGGCGTCGCATAAGCTGCTGAACTACACGCAAAGCGCTCGCGAGTACCTTGATTTTCGCTATCAGGGATTAACCGTGGCCTACGAAAAGCTGGAGCAAAACATCTCCCGGCTGGAAGAGGACATGGCGCTGCTGCGTAGCAGCCAGGAAGGTGTTAGCGATGAAATTGAACACGAAGTGGAAGAGGCGCTCGCCGCAGCCGAAATCTATATTCATGGCCAGCAATTTGAAATTGTCGAAGCCATTGATGCCTGGTTCCATGATGGTCAGTTAATGACCATGGTCAGAGACAGCCATGCCGACCTGAGTTTTGATGAACATTTCGCGCCGGGGCAACTGGTGCTGGAAAATGAAGGACAGGCGCAGGTCGCGCTCAGTAAAATCCGCTCGGTGTGCGAGACGATTTTAGTCGCGGCGCAGGAGCGCATCAGCCGTGAGCTGGCACAGCGTTTCGACGAGCTGGAAAATACGCTGGCGCGCTCGTTGAACGATGCGATGCGCCCCATCGAAACACGCATTAAAGAGGAACTCACGCACGCTGGTTTTCGCGCCCGTATCAGTTTCCCGGCGTTCCAGGCGAGCGCGCTCAACTTTAACGCTCGTTCGCTGTTTACCAATGTGATAGCGCCGCAAGATTTGCCTGCCGGGCAGGCACCGCGCGCTGGCAGCATGCGGGAAACCGTGTCGCGCTGGCTCAACAACCCCAGTTGGGGGTGGGACGATTATGTCGCCACGCGTACCCGCTATGTGATCGACCTTACGGCGTTAAATAAAAAGCTCATCGACCATGTTGCGCATTTTTGTGAACAAATTCGTAAAGCTTTGAGCGCGCAGGTCGATGTTTCTGTTACGGCGGGAATGGCGACATTTTTTGCCGAGTTCTCGTTAAGTCTCGCGGGACTACAGGAAAGTTTGCGTGACAGCCTGGCGATACGACAGCAGAACGAGTCGTCAGTGTTGGCGTTGCGCCAGCAGTTGCAGCAGAGCATCAGGACAGCCAATTGGATCCATGAGGACGCACGCCTGTTACGCGATGATATACAAACCCTCTTCGCGGCAGATCTACCATGAAAAATCGACTACTGGACGGCCCGGGGCGCGTACTTGAGTGTATTCACCCGAAATTTATCGTGGATTTGGTGCAGGGCGTTGATGCGCCGCGCCAGACGCCGATTGTGCCTCAACAGCAGTTGTTTCGTGAGCGGCTGACGCAGGAGATCATGGCGCAAACGCAACTGCGCCCGTGGGCAATGTCTGGCGTATTAAATGAGAACGACGCGCTGCGTCTGGGGCTGGCGGAAAAACTGGCCAGCATGCTTGATCCGGGGTATCTGGCATTAACCCGCATTACCGAGCGGCTGGCGGCGTTACAACAAGCTGAGCGCCGTCCTGCCAACGCGACGTCTGGTGCGTCGCAGCAATATGACGAGTTGGTTGACCATTTTAGCCAACGCGCGGCGTGGAAAGAGAAAGCGCTGACCCAACGCGGGCTGGCCGTCCAGGCGGGCAACCATAGCGAGCAAGTTTTTGCCCACTGGCGCGCCGGGAATTACAACGGCTGGTCGATGGCCGGGCGCTGCTACATCGCGCTGGAAGAGTTGCGCTGGGGGGCGTTTGGTGATGCCTGTCGCCTGGCGAATGAAGGCGTGGCGAAAATGCTGAAAGATAACCTGCGCGCGATGGCTGCCGATTTTCTGGCGCAGGGGATTAATGCTTCTCCGGCGACCCGACATTTCTATCACCAATGGCTGGCGACACCTTCGACGCCAGGATTGATGGACTATAAAGATTTACTCGGCTGGCTTGGCGACTGGTGTGATGCTGAACGCCATCCGATCTGCTGGTCTGTCACCCAGAGCTGGCAAACGGTGGCGCTCGGCATGCCGCGGCTCTGTTCCGCGACACGCATCGCGACGGCGATGGTCGATGAAGTGTTTGGCGAGTAGACCGCTTTCTCACCCGTAAACATCCGCTTTCTCTCTATAAAGGCGGCATTGGTTTGTGGTGAGAGGGTCGATCAAAACCCGTAACGTGCATTTTCTCCCCCGGCATGCACGAGCCAACATCTGTTGCTGATTGCGCGCTGCGGATGCGGTTTTCTACTGGCAACAAAAAAGCCCCTGACGGGGCTTTTTTGATCGAGCACCTTTAGTGTCCTGTCGACTCGATCGGGTTCTCTGCTTCCTCTTTCGCTTGCGGCACATGACCGAAGCGTTTCGCATACAGCGCGGTGATAATCGGCACCAGAATGGCCGTCACTATCACACTTGCGGCAACCAGCGCGGTTGCGGATGCGGCAACTGGTTCGAACGCCGGGTTAATCTGCGCGATAATCACCGGGTTCGCTACCGCCGCGCCTGCCGCAGACGAGGCCGCGACGCCTGCCGTTCCGTTACCGCCACCAATTACACGGTCGGCGATAATCAGCGGAATACCGGTGATGATAATCACCGCAACGCCGAGGAAGATGCCCAGCAGGCCGGTTTGCATGATAACGCTCAGGTTGATGGTGTTACCCAGCGCGAAGCCGAAGAACGGGATCAGCACCGGCGTTGCTTTACTGAAGAAAGCGCGCAAATCATGATCGAGGTTACCGAGCGCGAAACCAATCAGGAACGGCAGCACGGCGCCGACAAAGTGATGCGGCTCAAACGAGGCCAGACCGGCAGAGCCGAGGATCACCATGGTCATCAACGGGCCGGATTCCAGCGACATCAACACAAACGCGCCGGACTCCTCTTTGCTGCCGTACTGGTTCATCAGGCTCGCGTACAGACCGCCGTTGGTCATATCCATGGCGGATACCAGCGCCAGCACGGAAAGCCCGGCGAAGAATCCGGTCTGGATGCCGGTGTCCGGAATAAACGATGCGGCGATCATTGCCACGACCCAGGCGACGGCAATTTTTGTCAGCACCAGCGTACCGGATTTACGTAAAACGGTGCCGGTAGCGCGTAAATCAATAGATGCACCAATACAGAAAAACCACACGGCAAGGATGGGTACCGTGCCGGTAATCATCCCTTTAGTGAATGAACCAAAATAAGCACCGGTATCCGGTGCCAGCGTATTCAACATTGCGCCTAACAGCAGCGGAACCAGCATCATCCCGCCAGGAATGCGTTCTATCGTGGCCTTGATTTTCATAATAAATCCTCACTGCTCGTCATTACCATGAACGAGGAAAGCTAAAAATTAATAGTGAATATTTTCAATTCATTAAAGAATTTCTCAGGCAGGGCATTCGCTATCGATTGCCGCTGGTCGCCGCATTTAAAGACGCTGTGTTGCGCCACTCTGCGGGGTTATGTCGCTATCATCCGATCAATGGAATATCTATTCAATAAGAATGAAACAATGTTTTAGTTACGCCGATCACATATTTTTCGTAAAGATAATCTGATATTTGTTTATTTATTTTTGCTGTAAATGAGTTGTGAAGAAATATATGGAGAAGATGACAAGGAAGGTAATAATCACGAGGGTGATTACCGGCGTATTTTTAGCCTGTAACGCATTAGATGTTTCTTATTCCAGATAAGAGAAAAAGCGTTAAAACTGTGAGGAGGATTATTGCGTGGTAAAACTATGTGAATTTGATCACATTTTTAAACCCTGTTAGGGTAAAAAGGTCATTCACTGCCCGGCAGGCGTCAACAGGTTCGGTTGTACAGGCTTTAAACAGTCCGTGTAAGTAAACCTGCTACGCTTGAACAGGAAGGCTGAAAAGCCATTTAAAACGCCCGGCAGGGAGAGTTCGCCGGGCGGTTCAGGGCGAAAGTCTAAAGAGGAATAGATGCATGCTAAAAAGGAAAAAAATTAAACCCATCACCTTGCGTGATGTAACCATTATCGATGATGGCAAATTGCGTAAAGCGATTACTGCCGCATCGTTGGGTAACGCCATGGAGTGGTTTGATTTCGGCGTTTACGGCTTTGTCGCCTACGCCCTTGGTAAGGTGTTCTTCCCCGATGCAAACCCCAGCGTGCAGATGATTGCTGCACTTGGGACCTTCTCGGTTCCGTTCCTGATTCGTCCGTTAGGCGGCCTGTTCTTCGGCATGTTGGGCGATAAATACGGCCGACAAAAAATCCTCGCCATAACGATAGTGATCATGTCCGTCAGTACCTTCTGTATTGGTCTGATCCCGTCGTATGCCACCATTGGTATCTGGGCGCCGATTTTACTGCTGCTGTGTAAGATGGCGCAGGGCTTTTCGGTGGGCGGCGAATATACCGGGGCATCCATCTTTGTCGCCGAATACTCGCCGGACCGAAAACGCGGCTTTATGGGCAGCTGGCTGGATTTTGGTTCCATCGCCGGTTTTGTGCTCGGCGCGGGCGTAGTCGTTCTGCTCTCTACCATTGTCGGTGAGGAGAACTTCCTCGACTGGGGCTGGCGTATCCCGTTCTTCCTGGCGCTCCCGCTGGGGTTAATCGGTCTCTATCTGCGCCACGCACTGGAAGAGACCCCGGCATTCCAGCAGCACGTCGACAAACTGGAGCAGGGCGATCGCCAGGGGTTGCAGGATGGGCCGAAAGTCTCATTTAAAGAGATTGCGACGAAACACTGGCGCAGCCTGCTGACCTGTATTGGTCTGGTGATTTCCACCAACGTGACCTACTACATGTTGCTGACCTACATGCCAAGTTACCTGTCGCATAACCTGCACTATTCCGAAGACCACGGTGTGCTGATCATCATTGCCATCATGATTGGTATGTTGTTTGTGCAGCCGGTGATGGGGCTGTTGAGCGACCGCTTTGGCCGCCGTCCGTTTGTCATTCTCGGCAGCATTGCGCTGTTTGTGCTGTCGATCCCGGCCTTCATTATGATTAACAGCAACGTTATTGGCCTGATCTTCGCGGGTCTGCTGATGCTGGCGGTGGTGCTGAACTGCTTTACCGGGGTGATGGCGTCAACGTTACCGGCGATGTTCCCGACGCACCTTCGCTACAGCGCGCTGGCGAGTGCGTTCAACATCTCTATCCTGATTGCCGGTCTGACGCCAACGCTGGCAGCCTGGCTGGTGGAAAGCTCTGCCAACCTGCTGATGCCTGCCTACTACTTGATGGTGGTTGCGGTGATTGGCCTGATTACCGGCCTGACGATGAAAGAGACGGCGAACTTACCGCTGAAAGGGGCGACCCCGGCGGCATCGGATCTGCAGGAAGCGCGGGAAATCTTGCAGGAACATCACGATAATATTGAGCAGAAAATCGAAGATATCGATGAGGAGATCGCTCAGTTGCAGGAAAAACGTGCGCGCCTTGTACAGCAGCATCCAAAAATAAACGAGTAATACCAATCCCGGATGGCGCGGTCATCCGGGATTTTTAGCATCCCGCCGCAATATAATCCCCGTTCGCACTCACCGGAATGACCGTTAAAAACAGCACCAGCGCGAACAGGATCAGCGCTACGCCACCGGCGATTTTCAGCACCAGAACGAACTTGTGTAATGTGCTTGCCTCACCGCCAAAAAACGCCGCCGTGCTGTTGCGCGCATAACGCACCGCCAGCGACAAACCGGCGATCGACAGCGCCGTGCCGACCGCCATGGTCATTACGGCAGCAATACCCCAACTCACGATGCCAAGCGCATTGGCGAAGAGCAAAATCATGATTGCTCCGCTGCAAGGCCGTGCGCCGATAGCGAGGATCACGCCAATACGCGTTTTCCAGTCGCCTTGCGTGCTCACGCCAACGCCATGATGGCCGCAGCCGCAATGGTCGTCATGCTGATGCGCAGGGGTAAGCGAGCGGATTGCCAGTTTTCGTGGCTGCAGGGTTTTGAGTGCATTCCAGACGACATACGCACCGAAACCGCCAATCATCACCGCGCTTATTTTCTCAACGTACCAGCGGCTTTCACTGAGATCGCCTGCGGCAAGGTTGAAACCGACCGCCAGAATAAAGACGAACAGAATGGCGCTGACGCCTTGCATCAGGCTGCCCAGCACGGGAACGACGCGTGCCGCAATCTGGCTTTCGTTGTTGGTGCTAAGCCAGGTGGTAACGATAAATTTGCCGTGGCCAGGGCCAATCGCATGCAGCACGCCATAAAAGAACGCGCCGGTCAGCAGCCATAAGCCGCCGCTGTACTGGTGGTTATTCAGTTGCAGTAAATACATCACCAGATAGCGGTGCAGGGTGATTTGCGTTGCCAGGCACCATTGCAAAAAGGCCGCCCAGTGCGCATGTAAAACGAAGGCCGCTGCCAGCACCACCGCCAGCAGGGCAACGGCGGGTAAGCGCCAGTCACGGGTGAGAAGTTGCGTGGTCATAGGTGTGCGAGCGTTGGGGGGAATCTCCGGAGTATAGGCGGCGAAGTACGTTGGCTCCAGTCTTCGCCGCGTTTTGTCTTACACGTTAAGCTGACGTTTGTGCCAGTGCCCCAGAACCAGCACCGTAGTCAGCGCGCCGAGCAGGGCGCAGAACATATCCGACTGGGTATCCCACGGATCGCCCTGGGTGCCGAGAAACTCATCCGCGCCCTGGCCCATAGCCAGCGCCGCCCACCATTCAATTAATTCATAGGTGGCGCTAATCGCCAGCGCAATGCAGCAGACGATAAAGTCGAGCATCTTCCCGCCCCGCACATATTGCCCGCGCAGCAGTATCTCTCTGGCGGCAAGCGCGGGTACCAGCCCCTGAAAGAAGTGGCCGAGTTTGTCATACGGGTTACGGCTCAGCCCCAAAAGATGTTGCACATCAAAACCAACCGGGACTTTCGCGTAGGTATACATTCCGCCGACCATCAGAATAATGGCGTGGAAAAAAATCAGCACATACAGCAGCGATGTCAGCGGATAACGGCGCCAGGTAACGAGCAACAATGGCACGACAACCATTACCGGAACCACTTCCATCAGCCAGGTCATCCGGTCTTTGGCAAACCAGCCGGTATAGATAAGGATCACTAACAGCACCAGCGCCGCCGCAGATAGCGAGGCGCGATTCACGCTCTTAACCATAGGAATATCCGTTTCAGGAAAAACGACACTATTGACGCGATCGCATGGAAAAACAAGGTGCTGCGATTTTCCGCAGAACAATGTGGCGTGCAGCAGCACGCCTCGCTTTGACAGAATGCAGAGGCTTACCCCTGTAACTCGCTGACATATTGCGTCAGTCGAACCGATTTTTTAATCCCTTTCATTTTTGAACCGATATAACTTAACCGCTCCAGAGGCACTAAAACGGGAAGGGGAGTGCCAGAATGTAAATCTTCAGGAGACCACATTTGTTCTGGCTTACCAATAATATGTGCCTCTTTAACGCCAGTAGTCAGATCAAACCAGGACGTTTTACCTTCGACAGCATAGAGCTCTCTTCTTAATTCAGCTTCTGTTTTGTTTTTCCAGTCTTCGCCAATGACCTTGGCCATCAAAAGTTCTTGTTTCTTTAAATGCGCAGTTAAGTTCTTTCTGTTTTTTAAACCATCGAAATTCGTCGTATATCTGGCAACCGTTAAACCTTCCGCATCAATGGCATAAAAATGCCGTTCGTTAGGCATATCAAAAGCAAAATCTTTCATTCCTAATTCAGTTTCTGCTGTATACAGAATAGGTTCCTCCGCCTTTCCATTGTTATATCGTCCTAGTGTTCCTGCATCGTTGATTCCTCCTGATGCTGAAAAACCACCGGCTTTAATAATGTCTTCTGGAGAGCGAGTGTCTGCTCTGTATAGTGTAAGGATATTCGTTTCGACGACGATTCCTCTTTCTTCATCAGAAGTCGCTGTGACTTGAGTGCGTTCGCGTTTGAGCATTCGGCCGTCAGCATCAATATTTTTAACAGGATTATTTTTTACAAAGGTATATAAATTTACGCCGTCCACCGTCCCCGCCGGGTCTGCATTCAGCCATCTGCCTGCCCAGGGTTGGTAGTAGCGAAAACCGTAGTAGTACAACCCTGTCGCATCCCGCTCCTTGCTCATGTAGCGAATGGTTTTGTCATCTGCTTCTGCCTGGCTGCGCGATGTCCACACCGCGGTGCCTCCGTAGGGGTAGTACTCTTCTCGACTGATGACTTTGCCAGTGCCATCCACTTCTAATTCGCTGCTGCCTGTCAGGTTACCGTAGCTGTAATGTATCTGGTCATCAATAGCTCCGGTGGTCCGGTGTAGTATCCGTACGCCGTCCATAACGATGCTCTGCAGAACATCGTTTTCAACGCCGTCATTCAGTGTCGTCCTTATCTCCAGCCCCGGTAAATAAAGTGTGCGCTGGCCCAGTATATTGCTCCCTGCCTTTTGCTGACTGATTTTGAGGATGCGCTGGCTCTTCGCATCATATCGGTACATTTCATAGTCAGATGGCTGCCCGTCGCGAGTCACTGGCGTCACCCCCATGAGTTCGCCTCTGGAGGTCCATGTCAGAGATTGTCCGGGAACGAGTTGTTTCTGGTTTCCCCCCGCCATAAACAGGCTCTCCACTTTATCCGCTGTGTCTGCCAGTGAACGCAGTACTCCCCGGTTACTGCTATTGGAAACGGTGATCTCAGTGGTATACCGGTTACCGGTTGCTGGGGCGCTGTGCTGGATTTGCGTCAAGTTGCCCCCGGAATCATAGCGGTAAGAACGAAGCCACGCTGTGTAGGCGTTGCTATCCGACACCAGAGGGACTGCGGGAGAAGGCCCGGTGAGATTTTGGTCACCAATCCCGGCCATTTCCCGCCCGGTAGCGTTGACCAACTGGTACAAGCTGTCGTAAGTGTAGGTATTTTCCGGCACGACCCTCTGATTTCGCCAGAACAAGGTCTCTTCTGCATTATTGGTGACGCGTAGGACATTACCTACCGGGTCGTAGAGGTATTGCAGATCTCGCAATACCTTCTCACCTGAGGGGTGGCCTGCAAGGCGTTCTGTTTTTATTGTTGAGAGGCGCTGTGTTTGTGGCTCGCGAATATAAGTAGTGATCACGCCATTACCGTGTTCTTCGCGTAGTATCTGACCCGCAGCCGAATAAGCCCGGGATTTGACAATGACCTGCTCAACTTCCCCCGCCACTCTCAGCCATGAGCCAGAAAGCATTCCTGCCACATTATATGCGACGCGTTGTATATTGCCGGCGGCATCTGTGGCAGTTAATACAGCGCCCGTGGCATCGGATGTATTGAGGGTTGTATACGATTCCGGCGCTAATTGATCATTCCAGGCTGATGCGTCCTCTCCTGTCCAGTCGGGGGAGTTGCCTGGGTTATCCGCGTCTTTCAGCAACTGGCGGGTGACTGACAGATTAATGCCCGTTATAGCTATACTATTGGTCTGAGCCAGACCCGCCGTATCGTAGTGACGTACACATGATCCGGCCAGGTTCCAGGCTTGCTCCGTTGGCGTTGCTCCGGCGTAGACAAAGCGTTCTGTAATCCGGGACGGGGTATTCCGGAAATTCTGCTCTGTTATGGATAACGGCCTGCCGGGGAGAGTGCTCTCTTCATATTGCCAGGTGAAGACAGCGCCTTCTGCGGTGACGTCCAGAAATGGGCGTCCGGTAGCGTCACTCAGGGATATCGTCGTGCCGGCGTCAACGCTCTCCGTACGCAGCACCGTTCCGAAGAGGGAAGTAAGGTAAGTAAAATTGGGACGGATTGAAGGGTCGCTCTGCTGTAATTCATATAGCCGTGGGTCGGTGCTCTGCACCAGAAAGTTCCGGGCATTATATTGATGGCGGGTAACACGCTCGTCCGTGGACTCCAGGTTTTCCGGATGGCGATAATACTGGATCTCCCGGACTGTCTGCCCACGGTTATTCCGGACATTAACGGTAGGTGTTTTGCGAAAAAGCTCGTACTGTACCTGCGCGTTCATTTTCAGACTCCCGTTAAGGATATCAATGCCAGCCGTTGTCAAAAGTTATACGTTTATCCTCGCCCAACAAACAGCGAGCGCCTGAGCGGCAGTGGTTTAAAGGGATTAGCGAGTGAGGGCATCACCTTTTAATTGGATCGGTGTTCGCTGTATAAAACATAAGCAATTTTGGGGAAATTACCAGGCGTAGAACGCTGTCCTCTCTGTGCCGGTCCGGTGATATTCCGCATAGGGTCGAGAGAGTTACATGCCCCTTTCATGCTGCCTCGGAGAGATGACTCACTTCTAAACAAGGAGAGTGATCAGCAGATATACGCAGAGCGCATCAATATGTTTCCAGGATTTTTCATGTGGTTTTGTTGGGCGAATCAGACGTGACCGTTCAACAAGCACAAACGGAGTCGCTTGCGGCGAATAATCGAACGTAGTTCGATGAAGAGTCCGGGAGCAGAAAAGCAAAAACCCGCCTTTTGGGCGGGTTCTCTGAATAAGTGGTGCCCGGACTCGGAATCGAACCAAGGACACGGGGATTTTCAATCCCCTGCTCTACCGACTGAGCTATCCGGGCAACGGGGCGCATTAAACCTTAATCGTATTAAGGCGTCAACTTTATTTCCTTCAATTCTATTCAGTTGCTCAACTTTGCGGCAATCTGCGCAATTGCGCGGCACAAATCGACCATTGCACAAATCTTCCAGACTTTTACCTTAAGGAGATGAATGCTACTTTCCGGTGGCACTTTGGAGGCGATATGGCGAAAGACTGGCTGGAACTGCGGCAACATGCGGACACGGGAATTGAAACCATCCGCGCGCATTTTGAAGGGCACGCCTACGATCCGCACTGGCACGACAGCTACCTGGTCGGCATTACGCTGTCCGGGACGCAGCAGTTTCACTGTCGGCGGGAGCGCCACCGTAGTACGCCGGGCGATGCCTTTTTGCTGGAGCCGGGCGAGATCCACGATGGTGACGCCCCGGTAGAAGGCGGATTTACCTATCTGACCTTTTACCTTGATGATCGCTGGCTCAGCGACACGTTACGTGGCCTGTATGAATCGGTACCGTCCAGCTATTCACTGCATTTTTCCCACACTATCGCCAGGGAACCGCAACTGATCCGCGCGATTGCGCATACCTTTTACGCCCTGCACAGCGAAGAGATGCGCATCGTCCAGCAAAGCGCCATGGATGGGTTGCTCAGCCAGCTTACGCACCATTGCCAGTGGCGCAAACGGCTGCCGTCGCAGTTGCAAAGCACAGCCATTGCACACCGTGCGCGTGATTATCTGCATGCGCACATTGGCGACAACGTTGGCCTTTCGGATCTGGCGCGCGAAACGGGAACCGATCGCTTTACGCTGACACGCTGCTTTAAACGCGAGTTCCACTTAAGCCCGCACGCCTGGCTGATCCAACTGCGGCTCGCCACCGCACGTTCGCAGCTGGCGAAAGGGGAGACGCCAGCAGACGTTGCTGCCGCGCTGGGATTTGCCGATCAAAGCCATCTTGGGCGCTGGTTCCAGCGTGCGTATCGCCTCTCGCCCGCGCACTACCGCAGGCTGTGCACAAATCTTCCAGACGACGACGGCAAATAACGCGACAGTCTAAGGCTCATTAATAAGGAGCCTGCCTGTGAACCTGTTTTATAGCTATCTGCCGTTTTTACTCTTCGCGTTTGTGGCGTCGATTACGCCTGGCCCAACCAACATTTTGATCCTGACCAGCAGCCAGCGCTTTGGCATCAAAGCGACGTTGCCTGCGGTGGTGAGCGCCTGCGTGGCGGCCAGCCTGATTGTGTTTATTTCCGGAGCGGGCGCGGGTGAAGTGTTGCGCAGCTATCCGCTGGTGCGTGAGGTGATGAGCTGGGCGGGGGCGTTGTGGTTAAGCTGGCTGAGCTGGCAATTATTTACCGCGCCCGCGGCCGATTTGCAGGGCGAAGCGCAGCGACCGTTTAGCGGCCGTGCGGCGGCGATGCTGCAACTGATTAACCCGAAAACCTGGATGATGGCGCTGGCGGTGGTAAGCCTGTTTGCCCCGCACGGCGCGCATCCTTTGCGCGAGGTGTCGTTACTGTCACTGTGGTTTTTGTTGATCTCACTGCTGTGCCTGAGCGCGTGGACGCTGCTCGGCAAGGCGGTCAACCGGCTGTTTCGCACCACCACATCGCTACTCTGGTTTCAGCGTGTGATGGCACTGTGCCTGTTGCTTTCTGCCTGGGCGGGATTTCTGGGCGCTTAGGTCAGCGCGCCGCCCTGGCGGCAGCGGGCAAAACGCAGAATATCTTCCGCCAGCCGCTGGGCCGTATCGACATCGGCCTGGCTGCGGTTAACCAGCATCCGGCTCAGACAGCCCTCCAGCACCAGCTCCATCTGCTTCGCCACCATCGCCGGATCGTCCACTTCTAACTGCGTCAGCAGCTGATGGGTGAAATCATGCGCGTCGCGCTTTTGCTGATCCGCAAGCTGGTGGATCGGGTGCGCCGGATCCGGGAAGAAGGTGCAGGCGGCAATAAACAAGCAACCCGGATAGCGGTTATTGCTCACACATTCGGTGAGCGCCCCGTAGCGCGCCAGCAGTTTTTGCTCATTGCTGAGCGTTTCGTCCAGCAGCAGTTGCCTGCGCCAGACATCTACCTGCTGGCTGAGATAACGCAACGCGTCATACAGCAGCGCCTCTTTGTCTGGCCAGAAACGGCGGAACTCATCGATGGGATAGTCGATGCGCTCGGCAACCATTTCAAGAGTGGTGTCCGCAATCCCTCTTAATTCAAGTAATTGCAAAGTTTGACTCAAAACGTCTTCGCGTTGCACGGTGATATCCTCCGTTATCTGAAGCTCATTCCCCCACACAGTGTTGTTTACGGGGCGCGATTGCGCAAATGCGCGGCGAACGCGGCGGCGTCCATAAACCCCGTCACCCGGGCTGCCGGTTGCTCATGGCCTTGCGCGTCGAAAAACAGAATCGTTGGCAGACCCAGCACATTGAGCTGGCGCAGCAGCGCGGCGTCCTGCGCGTTGTTGGCCGTTACGTTGGCCTGCAATAACACGGTATCTTTCAGCGCAGCCTGTACGCGGGCGTCGCTAAAGGTGTACTTCTCAAATTCTTTACACGCCACGCACCAGTCGGCATAGAGATCCAGCATCACCGGGCGGCCGTTGGCCTGCGCCAGCGCCTGGTTCAGATCGTCGACGGTGGAAATGGACGTGAAGGCCAGCGGCGAGTGTGTTTGCGCGGCGGGGGTGCCAAACGCCCAATCCTGTAACGGACGCGCGCAGACCAGCGCCGCGCCGAGCAGGGCGATTTGCAGCACGCGGACAAACGCACGCTTCGCACCCAGACTGGTGATAAATGCCCAGCCGAAAAACGCCACGCCGAGCAGCGACCACAGCCGCAGCCCCCAGGTTTCACCGAGCACGCGCTCCAGCAGAAAGACCGGCAGGGCGAGGATCACAAAGCCAAAAGCGGTTTTGACCTGCTCCATCCACGGCCCGCTTTTGGGCAGCAGCCGGTTACCGAACACCGTCACGAGGATCAGCGGCAGGCCCATGCCCAGCGCGTAAAGATAGAGCGTACCGCCGCCGAGCCACAGGTTACCGCTTTGCGCAATATAGAGCAGGATGGCGCTTAACGGCGCGGTAGTGCAGGGCGAACAAATCAGCCCGGCTATCGCGCCCATGGCAAACACCCCGCCCACGGAGCCGCCCTGCTGGCGGTTGCTCCACAGGGTTAAGCGGGTTTGCAGCGCAGAAGGAAGCTGTAAGGTAAACAGGCCGAACATCGACAGCGCCAGCAGCGTGAACAGCACCGACAAGCCAATCAGCACATACGGGTGTTGCAGCGCCGCCTGGAATGATAACCCTGCCGCTGCGACCACCAGCCCCAGCGCCGTATAGGTGAGCGCCATTCCTTGCACGTAGATAAACGCCAGCAGCAGCGCGCGCGGTGTGGCAAGACGCTGTTTCCCGCCAAGCACAATGCCGGAAATCAGCGGGTACATTGGCAGCACACAGGGCGTAAAGGCGATACCAATACCGATCAACAGCGCCCACAGTGCAGAGAAGGGAAGCTGATTTTCCGTGGTGCCCTGCGTTGCGGCTGGCGGTGCATTTACCGGTGCCTGTGTCGTTGCCGCCGCGACTTCCATCAGCGGCACCACTTTGGTTTCCGGCGGATAACAGAACCCGGCATCGGCGCAGCCCTGATAAGTGACGGTCAGCGTTGCGCCTTTTGCCGCCGCGTTGATATCGAGCGGCAGGTTCAGGCGCTGGCGGTAGATTTCCGTTTTGCCGTAGAACTCATCTTCATGCATCTCCCCTTTTGGCAGCGTTAACGCGCCAATAGTTGCTTGCGCCGGGGTGACGTGAATTTGCTGGCGATAGAGGTAGTAACCCTCTTTAACCTGCCAGTTGAGCGTTAAGTCATGCTGATGCTGCTGAAAATCAAAGATAAACGCCTGGTCGGCGGGCACAAAACTGGAGCGACCGGGCGCGTCAAATAAGCCCGCAAAAGCGGTGGTGCTGCACAGCAGCAGGATCAGCGTAAAGATGCGTTGAGCCATGAGAGGTAATCGTAATCTCCGTGGGTGACGGGTAAAGCCAGTAATTCCGGGGTTTGGTACGGATGGTGCGCTTTGATGCTGGCGAAGAGGTCTTCGAGATGTGCGACATCGGTTTTGAGCAGCAGTTGCACTTCATACTCTTGTTCGAGTTTGCCTTCCCAGTAATAGAGCGAGGTCGCACCCGGCAAAATGGTGACACAGGCAGCGAGCTTATCTGCCAGCACTTTGGCCGCCAGATCCTGGGCGGTGGCTTCATCCGGGGCGGTGCAGAGTACAACAACGGCGTCAGGCGTGTTCATCGTCAACCTCGTAAGCGCGAAAGCCACGACTATACCACGCGAAGTGAGAGGATCGGGCCGCCGGGCGACCCGATTTTAAGACCTTTACAACAAGATACCGCCGAAGATAAAGCCCAGCATGACGCACAGGGCAATGGCGATCACGCCGGGAACGAGGAACGCGTGGTTAAAAACAAACTTGCCGATGCGCGTTGAGCCGGTGTCATCCATTTCGACCGCCGCCAGCAGAGTTGGGTACGTTGGCAGCACAAACAGCGCGGAAACGGCGGCAAACGACGCAATTGCCGTCAGCGGGGTGACGCCGAGCAGCAGCGCAGCAGGCATCAGCGCTTTGGTGGTCGCGGCTTGCGAATAGAGCAGCGTTGCGGCGAAGAACAGCACCACCGCCAGCAGCCACGGGTAGCTGTGCAGCAGATCGCCCGCCACCGTCTGGATATCTTCAATATGGTGTTTCACGAAGGTATCGCCGAGCCACGCCACGCCGAGCACACAAATACAGGCGCTCATACCGGATTTAAAAGTGCTGGCATTCAGGATTTCGCCGGTGTCGATTTTGCAGGTCAGGCAAATCAGCGTGGCGATGGTCAACATAAACACCACGATCGCTTCGTTACGCGGCAGCACCGGGTTGGTGATTAAGCCAACGGTCGGGCTGATGGCGGTGGCGTAGAGCATCACGGCGACAATACCAATCAGGAACAGCAATACCGAGCGTTTGGCATGCGGCTTCATGGCAAAAACCTGGCTGCCGCGCAGCTTCACTTCGCCTTTCGCCAGGCGTTCCTGATAGACCGGATCATCTTTCAGCTCGCAACCGAGGAAGTTACAGACCACCGCCGTCAACATGACCGCAATCAGCGTCACCGGAATACAAATTGCCAACAGCTTCAGATAGCTCACGCCAAGCGGTTCAAGGATGCCAGCAAAAAAGACCACCGCCGCAGAGATGGGCGACGCTGTAATCGCAATTTGCGAGGCGACGACAGCAATCGACAGCGGACGCGACGGGCGAATACCTTGCTCTTTCGCCACTTCGGTAATTACCGGCAGCGTGGAAAACGCGGTGTGCCCGGTACCGGCGAGAATGGTCATAAACCAGGTGACCAGCGGCGCGAGAAAGGTGATGTACTTCGGATGGCGGCGCAGCATTTTTTCCGCCAGGCTCACCAGATAATCCATCCCGCCCGCTACCTGCATGGCGGCGATAGCGGCGATGACCGCCATAATAATTTCTATGACATCAAAGGGAATTGCCCCGGGTTTGATTTGAAAGAACAGGGTGAGAACCAGTACACCAAGGCCACCGGCAAAACCAATGCCGATGCTGCCTAATCTGGCGCCAAGGTAGATAGCAATCAGGACGAGGACAAGCTCTGCAGCAAACATAGTTGGCTTCCTTGTTTAACTAAGTGATATCGAATTGTTATAGTTTAGTAACCATCCAAAAGAAAAAGGCACGTCGCTCAGGACGTGCCTTTTGTCTTTCTAACCGTCGGAATTACTGTTCGCTTTCATCGGTATAACGCTTCGCTTTATAAGCCGGATGCATCAGGTTTTGCGCCGAGAAGATGTCGTCCAGCTCCGCTTCCGTCAGCAGGCCGCGCTCCAGCACCACTTCACGCACGCTCTTACCGGTTTCGGCGCAAATCTTGCCAACGATGTCGCCGTTGTGGTGGCCGATGAACGGGTTGAGGTAGGTGACGATGCCGATGGAGTTATAGACATAGCCTTCGCACACTGCTTTGTTGGCGGTAATGCCGTTGATGCATTTTTCCAGCAGGTTGTAGCAGGCGTTGGTCAGAATATGCACCGACTCAAACATGGCCTGGCCAATCACCGGTTCCATCACGTTCAACTGCAACTGGCCCGCTTCGGACGCCATGGTGACGGTGGTGTCGTTGCCGATCACTTTAAAGCACACCTGGTTCACTACTTCCGGCACCACCGGGTTCACTTTCGCCGGCATGATGGACGAACCCGCCTGCAATTCCGGCAGGTTGATCTCATTCAGCCCGGCGCGCGGCCCGGAGGAGAGCAGGCGCAAGTCGTTACAGATTTTAGAAAGTTTCACCGCCAGGCGTTTCAGCGAGCTGTGCACCATCACGTAGGCGCCGCAGTCGGAGGTCGCTTCAATCAGGTCTTCCGCCGGAACGACTGGCAGGTTGCTCACTTCCGCCAGTTTTTGCACGGCCAGTTGTTGATAGCCGTCCGGGGTGTTGAGGCGCGTACCGATTGCCGTTGCGCCAAGGTTCACTTCCAGCAGCAGTTCGGCGGTACGCAGCAGGTTTTTGGTTTCTTCATTCAGCAGCACGTTGAAAGCGTGGAACTCCTGACCGAGGGTCATCGGCACCGCGTCCTGCAACTGGGTGCGGCCCATTTTCAGGATATCCTTGAACTCCACGGCTTTGTTTTCGAAGCCTTCGCCGAGCTGTTTGATGGCATCAACCAGTTTAACGATGGAGGCGTACACCGCGATGCGGAACCCGGTTGGGTAGGCGTCGTTGGTGGACTGGCATTTGTTAACATGATCGTTCGGGTTGAGGAACTGGTATTCACCTTTCTGATGGCCCATCAGCTCAAGACCGATGTTCGCCAGCACTTCGTTGGTATTCATGTTCACAGAGGTGCCCGCGCCGCCCTGATAGACGTCTACCGGGAACTGGTCCATGCATTTGCCATTGTTGAGGACCTCATCACATGCGGCAACGATAGCGTTGGCGATACTTTTCGGGATGGTTTGCAGCTCTTTGTTCGCCAGCGCTGCCGCCTTTTTCACCATCACCATGCCACGGACAAACTCAGGAATGTCGCTGATTTTGCTGTTGCTGATATAAAAGTTTTCAATCGCTCTCAGAGTATGCACGCCGTAGTAGGCATCCGCTGGCACTTCCCTGGTACCTAACAAGTCTTCTTCGATACGAATGTTGTTTAACATGTGAACCTTCTTTTTCAAGCTACGAATGAATACACCAAACACACAAAATTAATGTGGTTATGTGTCTTTTTCGACCGACGATTATCCCCTTAATCGGCCGGATGACTGAAATTATATGCTGAAGGAAAGGAAATGCCGTAATCGGGATCACTTATTATCCCCGTCAATGCATCATAATTAATAATATGTGAAATAAGTCACCGCTTCGTAACAGACAAAAATTTACAACCGCCGCGAAATTGAATTTTCCGCATTTGCCACCATCTGATCAGGATGCGATTTGCAAACCCATTTCGACAGACGCTCTGACGCGGCTGTTCATTGACAGGAGAAGCCAGTGCGCTGGATACCGTTTATTGCAGTCTTTTTATACGTTTACATCGAGATCTCGATCTTTATTCAGGTCGCGCATGTTTTTGGCGTGCTGATGACACTGATTCTGGTGATCTTCACTTCGGTGATTGGCATGTCGCTGGTGCGCAATCAGGGATTTAAGAACTTTTTGCTGATGCAGCAGAAAATGGCGGCGGGCGAAAGCCCTGCGGCGGAGATGATCAAAAGCGTTTCGCTGATTATCGCCGGCTTGTTGCTGGTGCTGCCGGGGTTCTTTACCGACTTCCTTGGCCTGCTGTTGCTGTTGCCGCCGGTGCAAAAACACCTGACGCTGAAACTGATGCCGCATTTACGTTTTTCGCGGATGCCGGGCGGCGGGTTTGGCGCGGGCGGTGCTGACGGGCAGACATTTGAGGGCGAATATCAGCGCAAAGACAATCCGCGCGATCGTCTGGATAACAAAGACGATCGCTGATTACTGACGCCCGGCAATGCCGGGCTTCTTTTTATGACTGAGTGGAATGAATGGAGGTTGTGCGGCGCTTTGGCAGCAGCAACCACAATGCGAACAGCATGAACACCGCGTAAAGGCTCTTCCAGCCGGGGATCACCAACAGCAGCAAACATAGCGCACTTCCGAGTACCGCCAGTGCTTTAAATCGCCCTTTCAACAAGCGACAGCCCGCCAGCATGCACAGCAGATAAATCATGATGAAAATGCCGTTCGCGTAGATGATCAGCGTATCAAGATTCACGCTGAAGGCGTAAATCGCGAGGGTGCAGAACATGCAGCAGATAATTACCGCGTTCAGCGCATTTAATGGCAACTGGCGTCCGGAGAGCTTCGCCAGCGCGCTATCCGGTTTATATGCCGCCTGCGACCACACCAGCCGGGCAAAACTCTGGATATAGATATTCAGGCTGGCGAAACAGGCCAGATAACCAATAATGCAGGCAATCCACAGCGCGTGTTTACCAAACAGCTCAACGACAATCACCGGTAGCGACGCCGCTGCGCCCTGAGTACGCCAGATATCGAAATGCAGCACCGCAACGGTACAGGCCCAGTAAACCGAGCCCGCCAACAGCAGGCCAATCATCAGCGCGCGGGGGAAATCCCGCTCGGGGTTTTTGAATTCAGAGGCCAGATGGGCGAAGGCTTCAAGCCCGACGAAACACCAGAACATCACCGCAAGCGAAGCCGACATCGCCGACACTTGTACCTGTGAGATCGGCGGAAAGGGGATATCGCTGAAACTTATGCCGCCGCGCCACCAGATCGCCACAATTAACGCCACAATAAGCCCGGCGATAATCGATTGCAGGTTCGCGCTGGAACCTGCGCCTCGTGTGCCCAGCAGCCAAATCAGCGCCAGCGTACCCAGCTCCGTCATCAACAATTGCGGCCCCTGCCAGCCAAACATGCCTTGCCAGAAACCGGCGGCAATGTGCAGCGCAGCGGGCAATCCGACCGGGATAACAGAGAGAAACAACCAGCCGGTTACGCGTTCAAGACGCGGGCCAAAGGCCATCCCGACGAAATACGCCACGCCACCCGCGCTGGGAAAGTGGCGACCCAGCGCGGCAAAAACAATGGCGACCGGGAAGACGAGCACGATCAGTAATGGCCATGCCCACAGGCTGCTGTTGCCCGCGGCCAGCGCGGCCAGCGCCGGAACTGCGAACACGCCGGTGCCCAATAAGGAGGTGGAAAGTAACCCGATGCCCTGAGCCAACCCCAGCTCTTGTTTTAATCCGCTCATTGTCTTTTGTCTGCTTATCGTCAGGAGCGTCGATGTTAGCACAATCAGTTTTGCTGATGGCTGCGGAAGCCCCTGTCAGGAATGGTGGCTTATGTGCAGATAGACTTTCGCAAATTTTTTTTGCTGTTCCCCCTTGAAGGGGGAAACAGCCAACCCCATCTCTCAGGTCACCAGCCGGACAACCGTTTGTGGCCCGGCGTCATCCATAACTGATAAAGACTTTCTCAAAGGAGAGCTATCAATGAGTATTCGTCCGTTACATGATCGTGTGATCGTCAAACGTAAAGAAGTTGAGTCTAAATCTGCTGGCGGTATCGTTCTGACCGGTTCTGCGGCAGGCAAATCAACTCGTGGCGAAATCATCGCTGTCGGTAAGGGCCGCATCCTGGAAAACGGTACTGTGCAACCGCTGGACGTGAAAGTGGGTGATATCGTGATTTTCAACGATGGTTACGGTGTGAAAGCTGAGAAGATCGACAACGAAGAAGTGCTGATCATGTCCGAAAGCGACATTCTGGCAATTGTGGAAGCGTAACAGCGCGCGCGAACGAACCTGAACGAATTTAAGGAATAAAGAAAATGGCAGCTAAAGACGTAAAATTCGGTAATGACGCTCGTGTAAAAATGCTGCGCGGCGTGAATGTTCTGGCAGATGCAGTGAAAGTTACCCTCGGTCCGAAAGGCCGTAATGTGGTTCTGGATAAATCTTTCGGTGCACCGACCATCACCAAAGATGGTGTTTCTGTAGCACGTGAAATCGAACTGGAAGATAAGTTCGAAAACATGGGCGCGCAGATGGTGAAAGAAGTGGCTTCCAAAGCGAACGACGCTGCGGGCGACGGTACCACCACTGCAACCGTACTGGCGCAGTCCATCATCACTGAAGGCCTGAAAGCTGTTGCTGCGGGCATGAACCCGATGGATCTGAAACGTGGTATCGACAAAGCTGTCGCTGCTGCTGTTGATGAACTGAAAGCCCTGTCTGTACCGTGCTCTGATTCTAAAGCCATTGCACAGGTTGGTACTATCTCCGCTAACTCCGACGAAACCGTAGGTAAACTGATCGCTGAAGCGATGGACAAAGTCGGTAAAGAAGGCGTGATCACCGTTGAAGACGGTACCGGTCTGCAGGACGAACTGGACGTGGTTGAAGGTATGCAGTTTGACCGCGGTTACCTCTCTCCTTACTTCATCAACAAGCCGGAAACTGGGGCTGTAGAACTGGAAAGCCCGTTCATCCTGCTGGCTGATAAAAAAATCTCCAACATCCGCGAAATGCTGCCGGTTCTGGAAGCCGTTGCGAAAGCAGGCAAACCGCTGCTGATCATCGCTGAAGACGTTGAAGGCGAAGCACTGGCAACGCTGGTGGTGAACACCATGCGCGGCATCGTGAAAGTGGCTGCGGTTAAAGCGCCGGGCTTCGGCGATCGTCGTAAAGCGATGCTGCAGGACATTGCAACTCTGACCGGTGGTACCGTGATTTCTGAAGAAATCGGTATGGAACTGGAAAAAGCGACCCTGGAAGATCTGGGCCAGGCTAAACGTGTTGTGATCAACAAAGACACCACCACCATCATCGATGGCGTGGGCGAAGAAGCGGCAATTCAGGGTCGTGTGACTCAGATTCGTCAGCAGATCGAAGAAGCCACTTCCGATTACGACCGTGAAAAACTGCAAGAGCGCGTAGCGAAACTGGCTGGCGGCGTTGCCGTTATCAAAGTTGGCGCAGCAACTGAAGTTGAAATGAAAGAGAAAAAAGCCCGCGTTGAAGATGCGCTGCACGCAACCCGTGCTGCCGTTGAAGAAGGCGTGGTTGCCGGTGGTGGCGTGGCGCTGATTCGCGTAGCCAGCAAAATCGCTGACCTGAAAGGTCAGAACGAAGATCAGAACGTGGGTATCAAAGTTGCGCTGCGCGCAATGGAAGCTCCGCTGCGTCAGATCGTGCTGAACTGCGGTGAAGAGCCGTCTGTTGTGGCTAACTCTGTGAAAGCAGGCGACGGTAACTACGGTTACAACGCGGCTACCGAAGAGTACGGCAACATGATCGACATGGGTATCCTGGATCCGACTAAAGTGACCCGTTCTGCTCTGCAGTACGCGGCCTCTGTAGCTGGCCTGATGATCACCACCGAGTGCATGGTGACTGACCTGCCGAAAGGCGATGCGCCGGACTTAGGTGCTGCTGGTGGTATGGGCGGCATGGGCGGTATGGGCGGCATGATGTAATCGCTGCCGGACGCGTGTTCAGGGCGACCTGGCGCGAGTTCAACGAAAAAGAGCGGGCTTCGGCCCGCTCTTTTTTTTGTTAACTGAAAACCATGTTCTGCGGGTGCGCTCATTATCAGGTCGTGGCTCTGTCTTATTGTTTTGGCGTTAAACGCGGCTGGCGGCGGCACCTTTTTAAGACGTTGGTACGCCTTTTCGCAGCGTAATCACTGCCGCTTTCTATGACGTCGGATTTTTATACTTCTCACCGTGTCTTTTTTCATTATTTTCCCCAATTTGTGCGGCCTGAGATGGCGGCATTTTTCTTTTGGTCATCTTTTTAGTATAAGGTTTACACACGGGCGACATGCGTCCAGCTCATTGATTATGGGGAATAACATGTACGTAAAACATTTAGCAGGGATTATTGGCGCCTCGCTGTTGCTGGCAGGGTGTAGCAGCAATAATGAATTGACCGCCGGCGGGCAGAACGTTCGCTTTGTCGAGGAGAAACCGGCGGCAACCTGCCAGTACCTCGGCACCGCCACGGGTTCGCAGAGCAACTGGCTCTCAGGTCAGCATGGTGAAGAAGGCGGCTCGCTGCGCGGCGCAGCGAATGCATTGCGTAACCAGGCTGCAGCCATGGGCGGTAACGTGTTGTACAGCGTCTCAAGCCCGACGCAAGGCTTCTTATCCAGCTTCGTGCCGACCGCCAGCGAAATGAATGCGCAAGTGTATAAATGCCCGAACTGAGATATTTAATAGCGCCCCGCCAGTGATGGCGGGTGCGCGACTATCTAAAATAATCTCTCTTGCATTCTCAATATCTTGCTTCTGGTTATTTAAGTATGAATAAGCGTGAATATAATTCCTCTGCTAATTAACTCTTACCAAACGGCTGAATATTAAGTTTTCTTAAGAATTATCTAATGTGATTATATTCACAGGTTTGGATATATTCTTCATCCAAAAATGCATTTGTGACTAAAGTAATATTACGACTTGCCGATACTCCCCTTAGGACAAAAAACGAGGGACTGTATAATTTAACAATATATTTTATGCATGATGGTGTCGGGAGTTACTAATGAATATTACAAAGAGATTGTTACTTGCTTTCTCATTACTGATCTTAAGCCTCATCGGCACTAATGTTATCGCTATAGTTTCTCTTTCTAAAATTGGTGAGTCACAAAATTACTTTCAGGAAAATATCTTACCCAGCCTGGATGCAATGAATAAAGAGACAATGCAAATCTTAAAGGTTCGCGGGCAGCTCTTTTTACATGGTCTGACGGACGATCCCGCCGGGATGGCCGAAATAAAACAGAATGCAACAAAATTGTATGACGAACTCTACGCCATGCACCAGGGTTACCTTAAAGATCTCATCTCCGACCAACATGATCAGGATTTATCGAATAAAACATTAAGTGATTTAGATAAGTTCCGTCCGGTAATGGATCAGTATTTTAAAATATCCGAAAGTAATGACCGTGCTGCCATTATTAAGTCAATGCAGAAAGGTGGGTTTGTCGCCGATAATATTGCGCTGTTAATTAATGATTTCTCTGAGCAAGTGACCTACAACTCATCATTAGTGACTAAAGCTGTTCAGGACAGCGACAATTTAATTTCCCGGGCAATGATTCTCTCCTTAACGGCGACGATCGCCGCAACCCTCATTCTGGGTTTGTTCGGATTGTTCACCGTGCTGAATATCAAACGTCGCCTGAACGGCATGAAAGACGGCATGGTCACTATTAGCGAAAAACTGGATCTCAGCCATGCGTTACCGACAGGGCGTCTGGACGAAATCGGCCAGGCAGTAAGCGCATTTAATAATCTTGTTGAGCGAGTGGCTGAATCGCTGGCCATGGTGCGCGCCGCTTCCGGTTCGGTTAACACCGCCGCGAATGAGATAGCGCTGGGCAACAACGAACTCTCTGCCCGTACCGAGCAGCAATCCGCCGCTGTGGTTGAAACCGCCGCCAGTATGGAAGAGCTAAGCTCCACGGTAAAACAGAACGCTGAGAACGCGCATCAGGCCAGCCAGCTTGCTCTTACCGCCTCTGATACCGCTTCTCAAGGGGGGAGCGTCGTTGGGACTGCCATCAGCCGCATGAAAGATATTATGGATAGTTCCAAACGTATTTCGGAAATTACCTCGGTCATCAACGGCATCGCTTTTCAGACCAACATTCTGGCGCTCAACGCGGCCGTTGAAGCGGCAAGAGCCGGGGATCAAGGGCGAGGTTTCGCCGTGGTGGCCGGTGAGGTGCGCTCATTAGCCCAGCGTAGTGCTCAGGCAGCAAAAGAGATTGAAGCGCTTATCAGCGAATCGGTCACGTTTGTTGAAGAGGGTTCGCGGCAGGTTGACCTGGCGGGTGAAACCATGAGCGGTATCGTCAACTCGGTGCTGCAGGTGAAAGATTTGATGCAGGAAATTGCCGCTGCATCCGACGAACAAAACCGTGGCATTTCGCAGATTGCCCAGGCGATGTCCGAGATGGATACCACCACTCAGCAGAACGCCGCGTTAGTTCAGGAATCGTCTGCGGCAGCCGGTAGCCTCGAAGATCAAGCCACCAAACTGCAACAGCTGGTTGATGTCTTCCGTTTGCCCGGTCAACAACCGGCTGTCGTGAGGTCTTCCGTGTTGCCAGTCAGACAGCCGCGCCCGGCTGTGGCGGGTGGTGGAGATGATGGATGGGAAACCTTTTAAGTTTTAGCGACGAGCCGCTGTAGGCTCGTCTGTTTCGCGGCTACGTTTGCTCTCATCGCGTAGCCGTTTTTTTTAACTCTGACGAAGCTGCAAATCCAGCGGCGTTTTACTGGGTTCACCACCAATCTCACGCGCCAGTTTCGGCACCATATAACCCGACACCAGCGTCAGCAGTTCGCGCATAATCGTGCGCGCCTCGTCATCACTGACCATAAAGTGCGCCGCACCCTGCACTTTATCCAGCACATGCAGGTAATAAGGCATTACACCCGCATCGAATAACGCATTACTTAAATCCGCCAGCGTTTGCGCATTATCATTCACGCCGCGCAGCAGCACGCTCTGGTTCAGCAGCGTGACATTGGCCTGCCGCAGTTGCGCCATGGCATGACGAAAATCATCACCGATTTCCTGGGCGTGGTTGATGTGGTTCACCAGCAAAATTTGCAGCGATGAGCGGGCAAAACGCGCGCTTAGCGTATCGGTGATCCGCGCCGGAATCACAATCGGCAGACGGCTGTGAATGCGCAGGCGTTTGATATGCGGGATTGCTTCCAGTTGGGCAAGCAGCCAGTCCAGCTCATGATCTTTTGCCATCAGCGGATCGCCGCCGGAAAAAATGATCTCATCCAGTTCCGGGTGCTCTGCAATATAGTCCAGCGCGCCTTGCCAGTTGCGTTTGTTGCCCTGGTTATCGGCATAAGGAAAGTGGCGACGGAAGCAATAACGACAATTTACCGCGCAGCCGCCTTTAACCAGCAGCAGCGCACGATTGCGATATTTGTGCAGTAAACCGGGTACCACGCTGCTCTGTTCGTCCAGCGGATCGGTGCTGAAACCTGGCGCGGCAATGAACTCTTCCTGTGAAGTAAGTACCTGACGCAGAAGCGGATCATGCGGATTTCCCTGCTGCATGCGCGCTGCAAATGCGCGGGGAACGCGTAGCGGGAACAAGCGCTTTGCCTCACCGCCAGCGATTAAATTTTCATCAGTGTCTATCTTTAGAAGACGTAACAGTTCATCCGGATCGGTGATTACATCGGCAAGTTGTATTAACCAATCTTCTCTGGATGGGGTTTTTAGGGTTACAATATGCGCCATTTTGTGGCTTAGCTACCAGTTAACAATTTCAGAGGGCCTTATGGCGACTTACTATAGCAACGATTTTCGTGCCGGTCTTAAAATCATGATGGACGGCGAACCTTATGCGGTTGAAGCCAGCGAATTCGTTAAACCAGGCAAAGGCCAGGCTTTCGCACGCGTTAAATTGCGTCGTCTGCTGACCGGTACGCGTGTAGAAAAAACCTTCAAATCTACTGATTCCGCAGAAGGCGCGGACGTTGTCGATATGAACCTGACTTACCTGTACAACGACGGTGAGTTCTGGCACTTCATGAACAACGAAACCTTCGAACAGCTCTCTGCTGACGCAAAAGCGATTGGCGACAGCGAAAAATGGCTGCTGGATCAGGCTGAGTGCATCGTAACGCTGTGGAACGGCCAACCGATCGCCGTTACCCCGCCGAACTTCGTTGAGCTGGAAGTTATTGAAACCGATCCAGGACTGAAAGGTGACACCGCAGGTACCGGCGGCAAACCGGCTACCCTGAGCACTGGCGCAGTGGTTAAAGTTCCGCTGTTTGTGCAGATTGGTGAAGTGATTAAAGTAGATACTCGCTCTGGCGAATACGTATCTCGCGTGAAATAATCCTCACGACGTCGGCGTAGCGCCGTGCTACGCCGTCGAACTTTGCAGGCAGGGATGATATGAAACGTCTGACGAAATTCTTCTCTCTACTTCTTATCAGTTGCGCACTGCTTTCCGGTTGCAATACCGCCCGCGGCGTTGGCGAAGACATCCAAAGTCTGGGCCATGTCATTTCCCGCGCAGCGAACTAAAACTTCCTCTCTTCCTAAAAATGCTTCCATTCCGGTAACCTTCCCGGATTTTGTCTATGCTTAAGTGGCTATACACAAACAATATTGGCTACAAAAGGAAGATATTATGGTTAAGAAGACAATTGCTGCGATCTTTTCTGTTCTGGTTCTTTCCTCAGTCCTGACGGCCTGTAACACCACACGTGGTGTGGGAGAAGATATCTCCGATGGCGGTAACGCGATTTCTGGCGCAGCGTCAAAAGCGCAACAGTAATCACTGTCGGTACGGCGCTTGCCGTACCGTTAATTTGAGTTTTCCGGCAGTGATAAGAACGGTGTAAAACGGTTTCCCATCCCCAGCTTCATTCTGATATTGCGCTTGTAGGTGTAAACGGTCTTACCGTTAATGCTGAGATTCCTGGCAATCGCCTGGTTATTATTCCCTTCCATCCATAGCGTCAGTACTTTCTCTTCCTGCTTTGTCAGCAGCGGAGTGGCGATTTTCGGTATCGCACGGATCGGGCGCGCCAGCACCATTGCGTCGATAATTTTCGCCAGTTTTTCCAGCGGTTCTGTTTTCAACAGTGTCGCCTGAACAGCAAACTGCGCGCAAAATTCTGACAGTTGCGCATCTTCGCCAGACTCTAACAACATCACTTGCGTGGGGTCGTTACAAACAGAAAAAAATGATGCAAGCTGTTGAATATGATGTATTTCATTCTTGAATCCGTGAAGATCGGCAATCACCAGATCCGGCTGCCACTGCACAATATGTTCTTTGGCGAGCATTAAGTTATGCAACGCGGTTACCAGGAAGGAAGCGGGGAACAAATCGGGTTGATTGAGCCAGGATTCCATCCCTGTGCGGGTGAAGTAACAGCGGTCAATCACGAGAATCTTGAACATATTTTTCTTCGCAGTCAGAGAGTGGCGCACAACGTCCTGAATTCAGGAGAGCGGATTCATCATAGGGGGTAGATATGGTGAATAAATGCCGGAATTCCGCTGCGAACAGTGGCTATTTCTCGCTTTAAAACGTCTAAAATTGAGCAAGAACAAAAATATTGAAATAATGAGCCTAAATCGGCAAAATTTGCCTCTCTAACACGCCAAACGGGACGACCCGTTTGCGCTCATTCACAATGGGGACGGCCCCGCACTGGAGCCAAAAATGTCCTGGTTAATTCTTCTTATTGCAGGTCTTCTTGAAGTGGTTTGGGCTATCGGCCTGAAATATACCCACGGTTTTACACGGATTACGCCAAGCATCATTACCGTTACGGCAATGGTCGCAAGCGTCGTGCTGCTGTCATGGGCAATGAAAACGTTGCCGGTGGGAACGGCATATGCCATCTGGACCGGTATTGGCGCAGTCGGTGCCGCCGTCGCCGGCATTGTGCTGCTCGGCGAATCGGCAAGTCTGGCGCGTATCCTTAGCCTTTGTCTGATCGTGGCCGGGATTATCGGGTTGAAACTGAGCGCCCATTAATGGGGCTGGTTAATCCAGAGCAGTTTTTCCACGGCAAACCCCTGTCGGGCCGCGATGTCGAGCATCTGCTGTTTTACGTCTGCCGGCAGGGTGGGCGTGCGGGACAATATCCACAGATAGTCGCGGTCCGGCCCGCAAACCAGCGCATAGCGGTAATCTTTGTCCAATGCGAGGATGTTATAGCCGCCGTAGAAGGGGCCAAAGAAGGAGACTTTCAGCGCAGCGGTGCGTGGGTCACCGGTAAAATACGCGGTGCCGGTGGCTTGCTGCCACATACCGCGTTGTGTGTTGTAACCGCGATTCACTACCGTCAAACCGCCATCGTCGCGCAGGCTATACGTGGCGGTGACCCTTTCCAGTCCGCGTTCAAATGCGTGGTCAAAGCGGGCAATTTCGTACCATTTACCCAGATAGCGTTGCGTATTGAAGTCTTGTACGACGGTCACGCCGTCAGGAGGTGTGGGAGAACTACAGCCGGAGATGAACAGCGCAGCGATAACCGTCACGATGAGAAGCATCAGGCGCATGAGATTTTCCTTCCAGATCTTTTCTTTAGGGTATAGACGCTGGCGGGAAATTTGCTCTCCTGCTTACGCAGGAGAGCGACTGCTATCAAAGAAATAAAACACCGATCAGGGTAACGACGGTGAGAATGGCGGCAAGGCCATAAAACACCCATTTACCACTGGGCACATGGATTTTTAAATCATGCATCATGTGGTGGATACGATGCAGACCGCACCACACCGGCAATACAATCATTAAAAAGATAAAGACGCGGCCAATAAAGCTTTGCGCAAACGCCAGCACGCGATCGTAGCCGAGCGCGTCGCCGGGATAGAATCCCAGCGGCAACAGCACGCCAATCAACAGCACGATAACCGGTGTGACGATCGCGCCCCACATACCGCCAGCGCCAAATAATCCCCAGAAAACGGGTTCGTCAGAACGTTTTGGATTCGGGTTAATCACGTTGGCCTCCTTACCAGAACAGTGCGACAAACAGGATCACCACGGTGACCACTGCCGTTACCACCCAAAGCCCTTTAATAACCGGCTCTGGACCCATTTTTTCGCCCTTCACAATAATGAGCTGGGCTTTCGGTGCCAGATCAAACCAGGTTTTGGTGTGCAGCAGCGCTGCCGCCAGCGCGATCAGGTTGAGGATCAGCACAATCGGGTTTTGCAGAAAATGTACAAACCCTGCCCAGCTTTCCGGCCCATGTTTCAGAGAAAAAAGGCCGAAGATCAGTTCGAGGCTGAACCAGACCGCCGCGACCGCCGTTCCTTCACGCAGCATATAGAAGCGATAAAACGGCAGGGTTTTCCACCAGGTTGATGGCATGGGACGAACCCAGGCTTTGCGTTTAGTCGTCATAATGCACTCCTTAGCGTGGTTTCAGGGTGGCGATAAGAAAGTCTTTCGAACTTTCCACCTTGCCCTGCTGAATAGCGGCGGCCGGATCGACATGCTTCGGACAGACTTCCGAGCAGTAACCGACAAACGTACAGCTCCACACGCCGTTCTGGCTGTTGAGTTGCCCCATGCGCTCTTTCTTACCGTTGTCGCGGCTGTCGAGGTTATAGCGATGCGCCAGCGTGATCGCTGCCGGGCCGATAAATTCCGGGTTCAGACCGAATTGCGGGCAAGCGGCATAACACAAACCACAGTTGATACAGCCGGAGAACTGGTGATACTTCGCCATCTGCGCCGGGGTTTGCTTGTTAGGCCCCTGATCCGGCGTGCGCGCGTTACCAATAATGTAGGGCTTAATCGCTTCAAGGCTTTCGATAAAGTGGGTCATATCGACCACCAAATCGCGCTCGATCGGGAAGTTAGCCAGCGCTTCGACTTTCAGCCCTTTCTCGTAATCGCGCAGAAAGGTTTTGCAGGCGAGTTTCGGCACTTTGTTAACCATCATGCCGCAGGAGCCGCAAATCGCCATACGGCACGACCAGCGATAGCTCAGGTCCGGCGCGAGGTTGTCTTTGATATAGTTCAGCGCATCGAGCAGCGAAGTGGCTTCATCGTAAGGCACATCGTAAAAAACACTGTGCGGCGCGTTGTCTACTTCCGGGTTGTAACGGACAATCTCGATTTTCAGATTCTTCATCTCAGCCATTGTTCGTCTCCTTCTTCTCGGTCGCTTCAGCTTCAGCACCGTAGACGCGTTTTGCTGGCGGCAGCGTGGTGATCTTCACGTCGCTGTACTCCAGACGGGTAGCGCCATCGGCATCACGGAAAGCCAGCGTGTGCTTGAGGAAGTTAACGTCATCGCGCTCGGTACAGCCTTCATCCAGACGCTGATGCGCACCGCGAGACTCTTTACGAGCCAGCGCGGAGTGCGCCATACATTCGGCGACATTCAGACCGTGACCCAGTTCAATAGTGTAAAGGACATCGGTATTAAAGACGCTGGATGTGTCGGTGATGCGCACACGTTTAAAGCGTTCCTGCAACTCCGCCAGCTTATCCACGGTTTTCTGCATCAGTTCCGGCGTACGGTAGATGCCGCAACCTTCTTCCATGGATTCACCCATTTCATCGCGGATTTTCGCCCAGCTTTCAGTGCCGTCCTGGTTCACCAGCGCTTTCAGGCGTTTTTCCACGTCGGCGGCTTGTGCGTTCAGCGCACTGTCATTGGCCTCGGTTGCGGTTGCGGCGCGTTCCATAGCGCGTTCACCGGCAAGGCGACCAAACACCACCAGCTCCGCCAGCGAGTTCGAGCCTAGACGGTTTGCGCCGTGCAGGCCGACAGAAGAGCACTCGCCTACGGCAAACAGACCCTTGATGCGGGATTCGCAGTTTTGATCGGTTTCGATACCGCCCATGGTGTAGTGCGCGGTTGGGCGTACCGGAATCGGCTCTTTGACCGGATCGACGCCAACATAGGCTTTCGCCAGCTCGCAGATAAACGGCAAACGTTCGTTGATTTTCTTCGCGCCGAGATGACGCAAATCGAGATGCACCACATCGCCACGCGGTGTGGAGATGGTGTTGCCTTTGCGCCACTCGTGCCAGAACGCCTGCGACACTTTGTCGCGCGGGCCAAGCTCCATATATTTGTTTTTCGGCTCGCCGAGCGGGGTTTCCGGGCCCATGCCGTAATCCTGCAAATAACGGTAGCCGTTCTTGTTGACGAGGATCCCACCTTCACCGCGGCAACCTTCGGTCATCAGAATGCCGGAGCCGGGCAGGCCGGTCGGGTGGTACTGCACAAACTCCATGTCGCGCAGCGGCACGCCGTGTGCCAGCGCCATGCCCATACCGTCGCCGGTGACAATGCCGCCGTTGGTGTTGTAACGGTAAACGCGACCCGCGCCGCCCGTTGCCATCACCACCGCATTGGCGCGGATCTGCACCAGCGTACCTTCCATCATATTCATGGCCACCAGCCCGCGGGCATGGTTGTCATCGACCAGGATATCCAGTACGAAATGCTCGTCGAAACGTTGAATTTGTGGGAACTGAAGGGATGTCTGGAACAGGGTATGCAGCATGTGGAAGCCGGTTTTATCGGCGGCGAACCAGGTACGTTCGATTTTCATCCCGCCGAAGCGGCGCACATTGACCGTTCCATCAGGACGGCGGCTCCACGGACAGCCCCACTGTTCAAGCTGGGTCATCTCTGTCGGGCAATGATGCACAAAATAGTCAACGACATCCTGTTCGCAGAGCCAGTCACCGCCAGCAACGGTATCGTGGAAATGGTACTCGAAGCTGTCATGATCCTGGGCGACGGCGGCAGAGCCGCCTTCCGCAGCAACGGTGTGGCTGCGCATGGGATAGACTTTTGAAATCAGTGCGATTTTGGCGTTGGGATGGGCTTGCGCCGCAGCGATCGCGGTGCGTAATCCCGCTCCGCCTGCGCCAATCACAGCGATATCGGCTTGAAAGGTATGCACGACATTCCTCCAGATTATTGTTGTTCCGCAACGATAAGCCTGAAGCGCTCAAGGTAGTTGCGGATATGTTCCACTGCTCCTTTTTGGGTACGGGCAGTATAACCGTAGAGATTCGGGGGAAATTTGATGCGTTCGATTTTTTTGCTGTTCTATGCGGTGATATGTCATCGATCTTGATTGATATCACCATTAAATGTTTACCCATCTAGTTATAGACGACATTAATGAAATTATTTTGCGCAAAATTTGTCTCTGCGGATCGATGCGGGTAGACTTCGTGCCCTTGTCTGAAATCGGAGAAAGTACCATGAGCGAGACGGCAACCTGGCAGCCGAGCGCATCCATCCCCAACCTATTGAAACGCGCGGCAATTATGGCGGAAATTCGCCGTTTCTTTGCCGATCGCGGTGTGCTTGAGGTGGAAACGCCCTGTATGAGCCAGGCGACGGTGACAGATATTCACCTGTTCCCGTTCGAAACCCGTTTTGTTGGCCCAGGCCACTCTCAGGGGCTAAATCTCTATCTGATGACCAGCCCGGAATATCACATGAAACGCCTGCTGGCTGCGGGTTGTGGTCCGGTTTTCCAGTTGTGCAGAAGTTTTCGTAACGAAGAGATGGGCCGTCATCACAACCCTGAATTCACCATGCTCGAGTGGTATCGCCCGCACTACGACATGTATCGCCTGATGAATGAAGTGGATGATTTGCTGCAACAGGTGCTGGAGTGCCAGGCGGCAGAGTCGCTCTCTTACCAGCAGGCTTTCCAGCGTTATCTGGAAATCGACCCACTTTCTGCTGATAAAACCCAGCTGCGTGAAGCGGCGGCGAAGCTTGATCTGAGCAATATCGCCGATACAGAAGAAGATCGGGACACGCTGCTGCAACTGCTGTTCACCATGGGCGTGGAGCCGCAGATCGGCAAAGATCGTCCGGCTTTCGTGTATCACTTCCCGGCAAGCCAGGCGGCGCTGGCGCAGATCAGCACCGAAGATCACCGCGTTGCTGAGCGTTTTGAGGTTTATTTCAAAGGCATTGAGCTGGCGAACGGTTTCCATGAGCTGACCGATGCCCGCGAACAGCAGCAGCGGTTCGAGCAGGATAACCGCAAACGTGCCGCGCGCGGTTTGCCGCAGCAACCGGTAGATGTAAACCTGCTCGAAGCGTTGAAAGCCGGTCTGCCGGATTGCTCCGGTGTTGCGCTGGGCGTTGACCGTCTGGTGATGCTGGCGTTGCAGGCTGAAAGCCTGGCGGATGTGATTGCGTTTACCGTCGACCGGGCCTGATGACCCATTGAGTACACAGTAAAAAAGGCGCCTGAGGCGCCTTTTTTGTTGGCTTACAAACTGCCCGCCGGGCGGCTGCTTTTGCCGGAGGACGTCAGCGTTCTTGCCGTGCGTTTGCCGTCGAGACTCTCCAGACGCATCTGGAACGGCGGGAAAGGCAAATCGATACCGTGTTCGCGGAAGCCAGCCAGAATCAACTGATGGATTTCGTGGCGCAGCGGCATGCGATGCCCCATTTCCGCCGCATAAATTCGCAGCTCAAACAGTTGCAAACCTTGCTGCAAATCGACGAGGAACACTTCCGGCGCCGGGTTATCAATCACCAGCGAACAGCGTTCGGCCGCAGTGTAAAGAATTTGCGTCACCTCTTCGCTGTTGGCATCGGCGGGTGCCGGTACCGTCAGCACCACGCGCGTGACCGAATCCGACAACGACCAGTTAATAAACTGTTCGGTGATAAACGCCTTGTTCGGCACGATGATCTCTTTGCGATCCCAGTCGCTGATGGTCGTCGCGCGCGTATTGATCTTGGTGACGCTACCGGTCAGATCGCGGATCGTCACCGTATCGCCAATGCGGATTGGTTTTTCAAACAGGATAATCAGGCCAGAGATAAAGTTGGCGAAAATCTCCTGCAAGCCAAAACCCAGCCCAACGCCGAGTGCCGCGACCAGCCACTGTAATTTGGCCCACTCAATACCGATCATCGAGAAGCCTACCAGCCCGCCAAACAGCATTAACAGATATTTGGTGATCGTGGTGATGGCATAACCCGTGCCGGGTGCCAGATCCAGATGTTGCAGCAACGCCAGCTCCAGCAAGGCGGGGAGGTTGCGCACCAGTTGGGTGGTGATAATAAACACCAGGATGGCGATCAGCACCGCGCCGAGGGTGATGGGCTCCAGGCTTTCCACGCCTTGTACCGTTGAGGTGACATCCCATAGCGGGATATTTTCCAGAAAGCCAAAGGCGGAATGGATTTCGGACCACAGCACAATCACCGACAGCAGGGCGATCAGCATCAGGATCGAACGCACCAGGCGCAATGACTGTACGCTGATGGCATCAAGATCGACTTCCGGCTCATCCACCTCGGCAGTGCCTTCGGTACTGGTGTGATGGGGAACATCTTCTTCACCACGGGCGCGTTGGGCGAGGATCTCCGCGCGGCGGTGGCGGGCGCGTTCAAAGGCCAGACGGCGGCGCTGGATCAGCATCCAGCGGCGGATGATGTGATACACCACCAGCAGCAGGAACCAGATGGCGACCGAGGTTTCCAGACGCGCCAGCAGCGCCTGCGCCGTAGCCAGATAACCCACGCAGGCAGCCAGAATCGCCGCCAGAGGCGCACTGAGCAGCAGGTTCCACAACAGGTGGTTGGGCATATTTTCACTGCTGCCAGCTTTATCAACATACAACGGGATCCCGGCACGCTTCAGGCTTAGCGTCACAATCGCCAGCGCCCCGCAAATCAGAATAAAACAGAGCCGCCCCAGCGACGCCGAGAACTCACGATCGTTAAGGTTATCAAACATGATCAGCGCCATGATCAGCGGCACAATAAAACCGATGCTCATCAGGTAATAACGCATCCCTCTTGCCACACGGTTACGCGGCCAGCCGAAGTGGGCGACAAATAAGCCGGTCGGGCGGGCGAATGTGGCGCAGATCATCACCACCCACAGCAGCGGCACGGTGGCGGTTACGCCGTCGCCAATCGCCACTGCCAGCGGGTAGGGCCAGGCTTCCTGCAAGCCGTAGCCGAGCGTTTTCCATAATACCGGCAACGGCGAGGCGACCAGAATTGACCAGAACACCGTCCGCATGGTGAGCCAGAAGTGATCCTGCGTCACTTTGCCCACGCGCGCGCTGGAACGCTCCAGAAAGCGCGTAAAGTGACGACGGGAGTAAATGCTAAAACCCACCAGCAGCAACGCGCCAAACAGCGGGAATAGCGTCTCTTTGCTGGTGAGCATCATGGCGCTGGCTTTGCCCAACTGGCTGATGGTATCGAGCGAAAGCAAGCGACGCAGATCCTGCACAATCTCAATCGGCCAGGCGAAGGAGATAGGGCTGACGTCCGCCGTCCAGAACAGATAGCGGTGAGTGGCTTCATTCACTTCTTTTAGCGCGTCTTCCAATTGGCTATTGGAAACTTTGAGCTTGGTGAGTTCAAGGATTAGCGTATCGCCGCCCTGCAATAGCGAATTCAGCAGTTCGCGCTGGGTGCGCAGTTGTGCTTCCAGAATGCGGTTTTGCTCAGCCGTCAGCGCCTGGCCATCCGCCTGGCGGATTTGTCGCAGTTGCGGCTGCTTATTCAGCAGATCTTCATAGCGCATGCGATGCACACGCAACTGCGCCATTTCGGTATCAAGCTGCTGCGGTTTTGGCATCTCTGGCAGACGAGCGACCTGCGCGCGCAACGCTTCACCGAGCATATTGGAGGCGCCAAGCCATTGCGATTGTTCACGCAGGGTATTCAGCGCCTGACGAACCTGTAATGTCTGCCCGGTGGCCTGGCGCTGCTGTGAGGCCACCAGATCCATACGCTGCGCCTGCTGGTTCAGCGCCTGTGACAGCTCGCGGTTAATGCGAAACTGCTCGACAATTCCCGCTGGCAAGTTGGCACTGTTTTCGGCCAGTAATTCGGTGCTTTCCAGTGCCTGTTCCGCTTCGCGCTGGCGCTGGCTATTGAGTTGATTACGCAACGCTTGTAAATACGCGTCTAATTGCTGGCTCTGTTTTTGCGCCAGCTCGGAGCGCATGCGCGCCAGCTCCTGGCGGTTATTGGCTGATAGCTGCGCCAGCTCCAGTTCGTCAACCAGCGCTTTCAGCTTCGCGGATTCCGCCTGCGCGCCAAAGTTTTGTGCTTGTGCCAGCGGAGTATTGCTGTTTTGCGCGCCGAGGCGGCGTTCAACTTCAGTGACCTGTCGGCGCGCATCGGTTTGCTGCTGTGGTAGCTGGCTTAGCGAATCGCTAATTTCCCGTGCGCGCTCCTGCTCCTGCTGAGCTAAACGGGTTTTCTCCAGCAACTGGCTGCTGACTTGCAGGATCTCTTGATTCAGCGCATCGCTGCTCATGCCCGCCGGAACAGGTTTCGGTTCATCACGCAGGTTATCGAGCTGCGCGCGCAACGTTCTGGAGAGTTTGGGGAAGTTATCAATGACTTCTTGATATTGTTTGGCGCGCTCGAGTGAACCTTTACGTTCTTCGAGCGCGTTTAGCGCGGCCTGGAGCACCTCGACGGTTTCGGCCTGATCCGGCGTGTTTTTCGCCGCTTTGGCTTGCTCCAGCTCCTGGGCGATTTGCCGGGCATCGGGGGCCGTTGCGGCGATAGCCCCCAGGCTGAGGCACCAGGCCATCAGAAAAACGATAATCAGGCGCACATCAGTCTCCAGAATGGTTAAGGCTTAGCTTTCGTCTTGCTTGTCGTCTACCAGCGGGCTGGCGTCATGCTCTGCTTTGATTTCCGCTTCCGGAAGCGGTGCCGGTTGTGCATCAACAGGCGCGAAGGTTTCGGCGGAAATCGCCAGCGGCTGGCCAATTTTGGTCACTGACAGGCTCTGTAACTGCTCGACTAAATTCACTTTGCCCGGCGCAAACAGGTTAATTACGGTAGAACCGAGTTTGAAACGGCCCATCTCCTGGCCTTTCAGCAGGGCAACCGCGCCTTCGCTTTCACCGGCAGGCCAGGTCCAGCGTTTGATGATGCCTTCGCGCGGTGGAGTGATGGTGCCCGCCCATACGGTTTCGATGCTGCCGACAATCGTCGCGCCGACAAGGATTTGCGCCATCGGACCAAACTCGGTATCAAACAGGCAGATCACGCGTTCGTTACGGGCAAACAGGTTCGGCACGTTCTGCGCCGTCAAATGGTTCACGGAGAAAAGATCGCCCGGCACGTAAATCATCTCGCGCAGGATGCCGTTGCACGGCATGTGCACGCGGTGATAGTCGCGCGGCGAGAGATAGGTGGTGACAAAGCTACCGTTACGGAACAGATCCGCCATCAGGTAGTTGCCCGCCAGCAGCGCTTCCAGGGTGTAGTTGTGCCCTTTGGCCTGCAGAATTTTGTCGTTGTCGATAGCGCCAAGTTGGCTAATCACACCGTCCGCAGGCATCACCAGCACGTTCGGGTCAGTATCGAGCGGGCGCACTTCGTCACGCAGTGGGCGGACGAAAAAGTCGTTAAAAGTGCGGTAGCTGGCGGTGTCCGGCTTCTGCGCTTCTTTCATATCGACCTTGTAGTATTTTACGAACAGATCGATAACCAGTTTGGTCAGCCAGCCTGCACGTTTGCTCGCGCCCCAGCCCGCCAGGCGAGTGAGCCACAGTTTAGGCAGAATGTATTGAAGCGAAAGTTTAAATGAGTTTAACAAGGTAGCCTCCAGGCTATTGTTTTTGTCGTTCCTGACCCGGCGCGTAAGCGCCGAAGCCTTTAAAAAGGGGACGATTTTAGCGACGCTAAGCGTAGTTGTCAGTCATCAGATTCAGAAAAGCTTTTACGCGTTTTTACTTGCGACATGCTCTCAAGAATGCGGTGGTAGTTTTCAAACCGACTTTCGGCGATTTCGCCTTTCTCTACCGCTTCGCGGATGGCGCAACCTGGGTCGGTATCGTGTTTGCAGTCGCGGTATTTGCAATGACCAAGATAGTCATGGAATTCGACAAAGCCGTTGGTGATTTGTTCCGGTTCGAGATGCCAGAGGCCAAACTCGCGAACACCCGGTGAATCAATCACATCGCCGCCATGCGGGAAATGATAAAGCCGCGCCGCAGTCGTGGTGTGCTGGCCAAGACCAGAGACGTCGGAAACGTCGTTGGTGAGGATTTGATCTTCCTGAAAATCGAGCAACGCATTGAGCAGACTCGATTTACCCACCCCGGATTGACCCGCGAAGATGCTTATGCGGTCGGTCAAGGCTTCAACAAGCGGTGCCAGCCCGTCTTGCGTATGGCTTGAAACCATCAGCACCTTGTAGCCAATCCCACGATAGATATCCATCTGCTCGTTAACGAAGCGCAAGCTGTCGTCATCCAGCAGATCAATTTTGTTCAGCACAATTAACGGCTCGACCTGCAAGGCTTCGCACGCCACCAGATAGCGGTCGATGATATTGAGCGATAACTCCGGCAGGATGGCGGAAACCACGACGATCTGGTCGATGTTTGCCGCGATCGGTTTGACGCCATCGTAAAAGTCAGGGCGGGTCAGCACCGAGGTGCGTTCATGGACCGCTTCTACGATGCCTTTCACGGTGACGCCTTCAGCCGCCGCTTTACCCGGACGCCACACCACGCGATCGCCGGTCACCAGCGAGCGGATAGTGCGACGTATGTTGCAGCGATGCACTTCGCCATCGGCAGATTCCACATCGGCATGCATGCCAAAGCGGCTGATCACCACCCCTTCGGACGGATCGCCGAACAGGTTGTCATCGTAGTCAGCTTTCTCCGCAGACGTTTTCAGTCGGCGCTGGTGGTTCGCATTGACGCGGCGCTGCTGCCCTTTGGAGAGTTTATTTTTACTCAATCGTGCTGGCTCCTGGTCGCCCCGGATGGGCAAAACGACTATGATACACGCAATTTTAGATGAATATAGTTACGCGAGAAGGGTGGAAAATAGCATGAGCGCAAATGAAAACAACCTCATTTGGATCGATCTTGAAATGACGGGGTTAGATCCCGAGCGCGATCGCATTATTGAAATCGCGACGCTAGTGACCGATGCAAACCTCAACATTCTGGCGGAAGGTCCTGTAATTGCCGTTCACCAATCCGACGCGCAGTTAGCGCTGATGGATGACTGGAACGTACGTACGCACACCGGTAGCGGCCTGGTGGATCGCGTCAAGGCCAGCCAACTGGATGACCGTGCGGCAGAACTGGCGACTATAGCGTTCCTGAAAGAGTGGGTACCCGCGGGGAAATCGCCGATTTGCGGTAACAGTATCGGCCAGGATCGCCGCTTTCTGTTTAAGTACATGCCGGAGCTCGAAGCCTATTTCCACTATCGTTACCTGGATGTCAGCACGCTGAAAGAGCTGGCGCGCCGCTGGAAACCGGAAGTACTGGACGGTCTGAAAAAGCAGAACACCCATCAGGCGCTGGATGATATTCGCGAATCAGTGGCGGAACTTGCTTACTATCGCGAGCATTTTATTAAGTTGTAATACGGTAACGGCGCAGGGTCGAAAATTTTATCGTCGGCCCTGTAGGCCAGTAGTGATGCGGTTTTGCTGGAAAAATGCGCGTTTTGTCGATTAAATCGGCACTTGAACAAAAAAAGCGAAAATTTGCTTTCGGGGGCTTGCAGCAGGAAGGATTTCTCGTATAATGCGCCTCCCGTGAAGACACAGAAATGTGCAACACGGTATCACGAAATTTTGGTGAAAAGCGTAAGCAAGTTACTGAAAAATCGATGATAAGCGGGAATAGCTCAGTTGGTAGAGCACGACCTTGCCAAGGTCGGGGTCGCGAGTTCGAGTCTCGTTTCCCGCTCCAAAATTTGAAATGCACCATCCAGATTTACTGGCTTCGGCATTGACGTTGAATCCAGATAAATATGCGGGAATAGCTCAGTTGGTAGAGCACGACCTTGCCAAGGTCGGGGTCGCGAGTTCGAGTCTCGTTTCCCGCTCCAAATTTGAAATGCCGAAAGGCACGCACCATCCAGATTTACTGGTGACGGCAAGCAAGCCAAACCAGATAAGTATGCGGGAATAGCTCAGTTGGTAGAGCACGACCTTGCCAAGGTCGGGGTCGCGAGTTCGAGTCTCGTTTCCCGCTCCAAATTTTCAAATCCAATAAATTATCCACAGCGCGTTTCCTCGTTGGGGACGTTTTTTATTGTCTTCGCTAAACGTTTGTGAACAGACTTATCCACAGGCGAGCCTTTCATTCGCAACACAACGATTACTTCGATAAGCAAACGATTTTCTTTTAATGCGTTGAAAATAAATAAGAAAATAACATTTCAAACTGTTAACACGATCGCTTGACGATTTTGTGAACGTTGAATCGTAATGTGTTTTTAATTTTATTCACAAGCTGTGGATGGCTCAGGCATCGCGTGGTAACCCTTTTTCAACCACCCGAACCAGCCGTTGTTTTTTCGACGTCTGGACTTCCACCACGCAGGCGTTACGCTTCTCAATTTGCTGCGCAATCGCCCACTGTATGTGTTCGTCGAGAAGTGGGTGCTCACCCAGACGTTGTTCCAGCGCCTGAATATTGGCAACGTCCCACGGTGCATTTCCCAGCGCGACGGCAATATTCCGTAGCCAGCGCAGATGACCAATACGGCGTATGGCCGAGCCCTCAGTGATTTTCAAAAAATACGCCTCGGTCCAGCCGAACAGTTCAATCAACGCTGGGGCGTGCAGCGCTTTACGTGGGCTGAAATCTTCTTCGTCGGTCAGTTGAGAGAAACGGTTCCACGGGCAGATCAACTGACAATCGTCGCAGCCGTAGATGCGGTTGCCTATCAGCGGCCTAAGCTCTTCAGGGATAGCGCCTTCCAGCTCAATGGTGAGGTAAGAAATGCAGCGTCGGGCATCGACCGTGTAAGGTTCGACAATTGCGCCGGTCGGGCAGATGGTCATGCAGGCCACACAGCGACCGCAGCCTTCTTCAACCGGTTGGTCGACGGGCAGCGGTAAATCGATCAATAACTCGCCAAGGAAAAAGAACGAGCCTGCGTCGCGGCTTAAGATAAGTGAGTGCTTACCTGTCCAGCCAAGCCCGGCTTTTTCCGCCAGCGGGCGCTCGAGAATGGGCGCAGAATCGACAAAAGGTCTAAAATTCAGCGAAGCACATTGCTGCTGGATCAGCTCGCCGAGCTTTTTTAACCGGTTGCGCAGCAGCTTATGGTAATCGCGGCCCAGCGCATAACGGCTGACATAGCCGAGCGTCGGGTTTTTCAACGTGCTGGCGAAGGCCGCTTGTGCGGGAAGGTAGTTCATTCGCACGCTGATAACGCGCAGCGTGCCGGGGAGAAGCTCATGGGGGCGGGCGCGCATCATACCGTGACGCGCCATCCACTCCATCTCGCCGTGATATTGTTTATCCAGCCATGCCTGTAACGCAGGTTCGCTGGCGCTGAGATCGGTATCGGTAATACCGACCTGCTGAAAACCCAGTTCAGTGCCCCACTGTTTGATTTGTTGCGCTAAGTGATTGAGATCGAGGGGTTCTGACATGACGGACCATACAATGAAGAAAATCGCAGCAAGTATACCACACTCTGTCTGGCCTGCTGAGGACCTCAGACGCGCTGAAAAAGAGGCGGCGGATAGCCTTGGCATTACGCTTTATGAACTGATGCAGCGCGCGGGAGAAGCGGCATTCAACATTGCGCGGAAACAGTTTCCTGCTGCGCGCTGCTGGCTCGTGCTATGCGGTCACGGCAATAACGGTGGCGACGGCTATGTGGTGGCGCGTTTAGCCGCAGCGGCGGGGCTTTCCGTGACGCTGCTGGCGCTGGAGAGCAACAAACCGCTGCCGGAAGAGGCCGCGCAGGCGCGCGAGGCGTGGCTCAACGCGGGCGGCGAGATCCATGCGGCTGACGTTTTGTGGCCGGAACAGGTTGATCTCATTATTGATGGGCTGCTTGGCACCGGCCTGACCAGTGCGCCGCGCGATGATGTGGCAGCGCTGATTGATCATGCCAATGCGCACCCGGCTCCCGTGCTGGCGCTGGATATTCCCTCTGGCCTGAATGCGCAAACCGGCGCGGCCGCTGGTGCGGTGATGCAGGCGTGTCATACGGTAACGTTTATCGCCCTTAAACCCGGTTTGCTAACGGGCAAAGCGCGTGATGTGGTTGGTCAATTACATCACCATGCGCTGGGGCTTGACGCCTGGCTTTCAGGCCAGCAAATATCAATTTCCCGTTTTGATGCCACCCTGCTTACCCAGTGGTTTACGCCACGGCGACCCACTTCACATAAAGGTGATTTCGGGCGGCTGGTGATTATCGGTGGCGATCACGGAACGGCTGGCGCGGTGCGCATGGCGGGAGAAGCTGCGTTGCGCACAGGCGCTGGCCTGGTGCGGGTACTGACGCGTAGCGAGAATATTGCGCCCATTATTACCGCGCGCCCGGAATTGATGGTGCACGAACTCACCGCCGAGTCGCTGGATGAGAGCCTTGAATGGGCAGATGTGGTGGTCATTGGCCCCGGTCTTGGACAACAGGAGTGGGGTAAAAAGGCGCTCCAGAAAGTGGAAAATTTTCGCAAACCGATGTTATGGGATGCGGATGCGCTGAACCTTCTGGCAATCAATCCCGATAAACGTCACAATCGCGTTCTGACCCCGCACCCCGGCGAAGCCGCTCGCCTGCTTAACTGTAGCGTGGCAGAAATTGAAAGCGACCGCTTACTTTCCGCCCGGCGTCTGGTAAAACGTTACGCAGGTGTTGTCGTGCTGAAAGGTGCGGGTACGGTTATCGCCAGCGACGAAGGCGAAACGGGCATTATTGATGCCGGTAACGCCGGGATGGCAAGTGGTGGAATGGGCGATGTGCTGTCGGGCATTATCGGTTCGCTACTGGGGCAAAAATTGAGCCTGTATGACGCGGCCTGCGCCGGGTGTGTCGCGCACGGCGCGGCGGCGGATCGCCTGGCGGTGCAGCACGGCCAGCGAGGCATGCTGGCAACCGATCTTTTTAGCACGCTGTTGCGTGTTGTTAACCCGGATGTAGTTGAAACAGAAGATGATTAATCGAGTTATTCCTTTACCTGACGAGCAATCAACACTCGATCTCGGCAAGCGTGTGGCGCAGGCCTGCGACGGCGCGACAGTGATTTATTTATATGGCGATCTTGGTGCAGGTAAAACCACCTTTAGCCGGGGATTTCTGCAGGCTTTAGGCCATAACGGCAATGTCAAAAGCCCGACTTACACACTGGTTGAACCTTACACCCTCGATAAATTAATGGTGTATCACTTCGATTTGTACCGCCTTGCGGACCCGGAGGAACTGGAATTTATGGGGATCCGTGATTATTTTGCCAACGATGCGATTTGCCTGGTCGAGTGGCCGCAACAAGGTGCGGGTGTACTGCCTGACCCGGATGTCGAAATCCATTTAGATTACCAGGCGCAGGGGCGTGAGGCGCGCATTAGCGCTGTATCCTCATCTGGCGATTCGTTACTGGCACGTATGGCCGGTTAACCGGAAGGATGACGGAATGATCTGTCGCGTGAAAAGTTGGTTGGCGCTCGCGTTGTTACTGCTGTGTACGCAGGTGAGTGCGGCGAGTTTAGCGGATATTCAGGTGTCGAATGGCGATAGCCAGGCGCGTATTACCTTCAGTTTTATGGGCGATCCTGACTATTCGTTTTCGCAGCAGGGCAAGCGCAGCGTTGCGCTGGACATCAAGCAGACCGGCGTGATTCAGGGTCTGCCGCTGCAGTTCAGTGGCAATAATCTGGTGAGAAGCATTCGTGCCGGTACCGCACAGGACAACCAGTCGATTCGGCTGGTGGTGGATCTGACGCAGAACGGCAAAACCCGCGCGGTGAAACAGCAAAGCGGAGCGGGCTACACTGTCGTCTTTACCATTGATGCTGATGTTCCTCCGCCACCGCCGCCAAAAGTGGTAGTGAAACGCGCGGAAACCCCGGCGGTTATGCCGCAACAAACGGCACCGGGACGTAATCCGTTTAAAGGCGAAAACGATCGTATCACCAGCGTCACCAGTAGTAATACCATCACGCGGCCTGCGATGCAGTCGCGCGCGGCTTCTGGCGATAAAGTGGTGATTGCCATCGATGCCGGGCACGGGGGTCAGGACCCCGGCGCGATTGGCGCAGGGGGAACGCAGGAGAAAAATGTCACTATCTCCATCGCGCGGAAACTGCGGACGTTACTGAATGGTGACCCCATGTTCAAACCGGTCATGACTCGCGATGGCGATTACTTTATTTCGGTGATGGGCCGCTCCGACGTGGCGCGTAAGCAGAACGCAAACTTTCTGGTTTCGATTCATGCCGATGCTGCGCCTAACCGCGACGCCACCGGCGCTTCGGTATGGGTGCTGTCTAACCGCCGTGCAAACAGTGAAATGGCGGGCTGGCTGGAGCAGCATGAGAAACAGTCCGAGCTGCTTGGCGGCGCGGGCGATGTGCTGGCAAATAGCCAGTCTGACCCTTATCTGAGCCAGGCGGTGCTGGATTTACAGTTCGGCCATTCGCAGCGCGTAGGCTATGATGTCGCCACCAGTATGCTCAGCCAGCTTCAGCGTATCGGTGCATTACATAAACGCCGCCCGGAACACGCCAGCCTTGGCGTTCTGCGCTCACCGGATATTCCGTCGGTGCTGGTCGAAACAGGCTTTATCAGTAACAGCAGCGAAGAGCGGCTACTGGGAAGCGATGCCTACCAGCAACAAATTGCCGAAGCGATTTACGGCGGGCTGCGTAACTATTTCCTCGCACATCCGTTGCAATCCTCGCCGCAGAGCGGCGGGCAAACCGCCAGTGCGGGCTCATCTGCTAACGGGCTGCTCAACTAAGGATTTATTTCATGCCGATACAGGTTCTACCGCCACAGCTTGCGAACCAGATCGCCGCGGGCGAAGTGGTTGAACGCCCTGCGTCGGTGGTGAAAGAGTTAGTGGAAAACAGCCTTGATGCTGGCGCAACGCGCATTGATATTGATATCGAGCGCGGCGGCGCGAAGTTAATTCGTATCCGTGATAACGGTGTCGGCATCAAAAAAGAGGAACTGGCGCTGGCGCTGGCGCGTCATGCCACCAGTAAAATTGCCTCTCTGGATGACCTGGAAGCGATTATCAGTCTTGGTTTTCGCGGCGAAGCGCTGGCGAGTATCAGCTCGGTTTCCCGTTTAACGTTGACTTCCCGTACTGCCGAACAGCAAGAAGCCTGGCAGGCTTACGCCGAAGGGCGCGAGATGGCGGTGACGGTGAAACCCGCTGCGCACCCGGTGGGCACAACGCTTGAAGTGCTGGATCTGTTTTATAACACGCCGGCGCGGCGCAAATTTATGCGCACGGAAAAAACCGAGTTCGGCCATATCGATGAAGTTATCCGCCGTATCGCACTGGCGCGTTTTGATGTCACCATTAACCTCAATCACAACGGTAAACTGGTGCGTCAGTACCGCGCGGTTGCTGAAGGGGGGCAGAAAGAGCGCCGCCTTGGCGCGATTTGCGGCACGGCATTTTTAGAGCAGGCGCTGGCCATTGAATGGCAGCATGGTGACCTAGCCCTGCGCGGCTGGGTGGCCGATCCCAAAAGTACCTCCAGCGCTTTCGCTGAGATCCAGTATTGCTATGTAAATGGCCGCATGATGCGCGACCGGCTGATAAACCACGCCATTCGCCAGGCATGTGAAGATAAGCTGGGCGCGGATCAGCAGCCTGCGTTTGTGCTTTATCTGGAAATCGATCCGCATCAAGTGGATGTGAATGTCCATCCGGCAAAACATGAAGTGCGCTTTCATCAGTCGCGCCTGGTACATGATTTTATCTACCAGGGCGTGTTAAGTGTGCTGCAACAGCAGATAGAAACACCGTTACCGCTTTCTGAAGAGCCCGCGCCAAGAGCGCTGCCGGAAAACCGCGTGGCGGCAGGGCGTAACCAGTTTGCCGAACCGCTGGTCGCTCGCGAGCCGCAAGCGCCGCGTGTTTCCCCACCTTCTTCCGGTGGAGCGCGTAGCAATACCGCAGGTGCTCAACCGTGGCCTAACGCTCAGCCGGGTTATCAGAAACAGCAGGGGGCGCTCTATCGACAATTGCTGGAAACTCCAGTTACCGATCGTAAAAATGAAAAAGTGGAGTCTGCCGCTCCGGCACTGGACGGGCACAGCCAGAGTTTTGGTCGCGTATTGACGCTTATAGCGCCGCATTTTGCGCTACTTGAGCGGGACGGAAAACTGGCACTACTGGCGCTGCCGGTGGCTGAACGTTGGCTGCGCCATGCGCAACTGTCGCCAGACCACGCGCCTGCTTGCGGTCAGCCGTTATTGATTCCGGTGCGTTTAAAAATCTCTGCGCAAGAGAGCGCCGTATTGAAGCGTGCTCAGGCGGTGCTGGCGGAAATGGGCATCGAATTTGTTCCCGATGGACAGCACGTGACCATTCGCGCAGTGCCTTTACCCTTGCGCCAACAAAATTTACAAATCTTGATTCCCGCTCTGATAGGCTACCTGGCGCAGCAGACAAGCATTGATGCGGTGAATATTGCTCACTGGCTGGCGCGCCAGCTGGCGAGTGAACATCCACAATGGAGTGTGGCGCAGGCGATAACCCTGCTTGCCGACGTTGAACGGCTTTGTCCGCATCTGGTGAAGACCCCGCCGGATGGTTTATTACAACCTGTTGATTTACAAAAGGCGATGAACGCCCTGAAAAATGAGTGAAGTGAGTAAGGCTGGCCTGCCGAAGGCTATTTTTTTGATGGGGCCCACGGCCTCCGGCAAAACCGCATTAGCCATTGAGCTTCGTAAAGTTTTGCCAGTAGAGTTGATAAGCGTAGATTCAGCCCTTATTTATCGGGGAATGGATATTGGTACCGCCAAGCCGAGCGCGGAAGAATTACAGGCTGCGCCGCACCGGTTGTTGGATATTCTCGATCCGGCGTTAGCTTATTCCGCCGCTGATTTTCGCCGCGATGCGCTGGTGGAGATGAAAGAGATAACCGATGCAGGGCGCATTCCTCTGCTAGTGGGCGGTACGATGCTCTACTTTAAGGCGCTGCTGGAAGGTTTATCGCCTCTTCCGTCAGCAGACCCGCAAGTGCGAGCAGACATTGAAAAACAGGCGGCAGAGCGTGGATGGGAAGCGTTGCATCAGCAGTTGCGGGAGATCGATCCCGTTGCGGCAGCGCGGATTCATCCAAATGATCCGCAAAGGCTTTCCCGGGCACTGGAAGTTTTTTTCATTTCGGGTAAAACTTTAACGGATCTGACGCAAACGTCAGGAGACGCTCTGCCTTACCAGGTGCATCAGTTCGCCATCGCCCCGGCGAGCCGTGAACTGCTCCATCAACGAATCGAGCAGCGTTTTCATCAGATGTTGGCTTCAGGTTTTGAAGCAGAAGTGCGGGCGCTTTTTGCTCGCGGTGATTTGCATACGGATATGCCTTCCGTTCGTTGTGTGGGATACCGCCAGATGTGGTCATACATTGAAGGCGAAATTTCATACGATGAAATGGTTTATCGAGGTATTTGCGCGACGAGGCAGTTAGCCAAGCGGCAGATAACCTGGTTACGGGGCTGGGATGGCGTTCACTGGTTAGAGAGTGAAAAGCCAGAAAAGTCTTACCGTGACGTGCTACAGGTTGTTAGTGCTATCGCAGGGTGAATGTGTACAATTAAGTCGTATGGCGCGCAAATTTTTACGCAGTTTTCAGAACTTACGGGTTCTAAGTACAAAACAAGCATATAAGGAAAAGATAGAATGGCTAAGGGGCAATCTTTACAAGATCCGTTCCTGAACGCACTGCGTCGGGAACGTGTTCCAGTTTCAATTTATTTGGTGAATGGTATTAAGCTGCAAGGGCAAATTGAGTCTTTCGATCAGTTCGTGATCCTGTTGAAAAACACGGTCAGTCAGATGGTCTATAAGCACGCGATTTCAACTGTTGTTCCATCTCGTCCGGTTTCTCATCACAGCAACAATGCCGGCGGCGGTACCAGCAGTAACTACCATCACGGTAGCAACGCGCAGGGCTCTGCACAGCAGGAAGGCGAAGAGACCGAATAAGGTTGACGGCTGATTTTCCAGATCGGGGAGCCAGTAAAGCTGTGTTCCCCGCTGGTATTTTATGAGGGTTTACGCTTGTTTGACCGTTATGACGCCGGTGAGCAGGCGGTACTGGTACACATCTATTTTTCGCAAGACAAAGATATGGAAGACCTCCAGGAGTTTGAATCTCTGGTCTCTTCCGCCGGTGTCGAAGCAATGCAGGTGATTACCGGTAGCCGTAAAGCACCGCATCCAAAGTATTTTGTTGGTGAAGGTAAAGCAGTTGAAATTGCGGATGCCGTAAAATCTGCGGGCGCTTCTGTTGTGCTCTTTGATCATGCGCTAACCCCAGCCCAGGAACGTAACCTGGAGAGACTGTGCGAATGTCGAGTCATCGATCGCACCGGTCTGATATTAGATATTTTTGCCCAGCGTGCGCGTACGCATGAGGGGAAATTGCAAGTTGAGCTGGCGCAGTTGCGCCATCTGGCGACACGCCTTGTGCGTGGCTGGACCCACCTTGAACGACAAAAGGGCGGCATTGGTTTGCGCGGTCCGGGTGAAACCCAGCTCGAAACCGACCGTCGTTTGTTGCGTAATCGTATTACTCAGATCCTCTCGCGCCTCGAAAAGGTTGAAAAGCAGCGTGAACAAGGGCGTCGTTCCCGCACGAAAGCCGATATTCCAACGGTCTCGCTGGTGGGGTATACCAACGCCGGTAAATCCACGCTGTTTAATCAGATAACGGAAGCGCAGGTCTATGCAGCCGATCAGCTATTCGCCACCCTCGATCCGACCCTGCGTCGTATTGATGTCGCGGATGTCGGTGAAACGGTGCTGGCAGATACGGTAGGGTTTATTCGCCACTTGCCGCACGATTTGGTTGCCGCGTTTAAAGCAACCTTGCAGGAGACGCGCCAGGCGACGTTGTTGCTGCATGTGATTGACGCCGCCGATGTGCGAGTGCAGGAAAACATTGATGCAGTGAACACCGTGCTGGAAGAGATTGAGGCGCACGAAATCTCAACGCTGCTGGTGATGAACAAAATCGATATGCTGGACGATTTCGAACCGCGTATTGATCGGGATGAAGAGAACAAACCGATCCGTGTCTGGCTCTCCGCGCAGACAGGGGTTGGCGTACCACTGTTATTCCAGGCTTTGACTGAGCGTCTTGCGGGTGAAGTGGCGCAGCACACGCTGCGATTACCGCCGCAGGAAGGGCGTCTGAGAAGTCGGTTTTACCAGCTTCAGGCAATAGAAAAAGAGTGGATGGAAGACGATGGCAGCGTAGGTATGCAGGTGCGTATGCCGATCGTCGACTGGCGTCGACTCTGTAAACAAGAACCGGCACTCGAAGAGTACGTCGTTTGACCGGCAGCCTGAAGATTTTTCCCCTTTGGGGGTGCCCGCCAAAGGCCGGGTATACACCGCAAATAAATATGGAGCACATACATGGCGTGGAATCAGCCCGGTAACAACGGACAAGACCGCGACCCGTGGGGAAGCAGCAAACCAGGCGGCAACTCTGAGGGAAATGGAAACAAAGGCGGTCGCGATCAGGGACCACCTGATCTGGATGATATTTTCCGCAAACTGAGTAAAAAACTCGGTGGCCTGGGCGGTGGTAAAAGCACCGGCGGCGGTAATCCGGGTTCCTCTGGCCCGCGCGGCCAGGCGAGCGGGCGTATTGTGGGCATCGTTGCCGCAGCGGTCGTTATTATCTGGGCTGCAACCGGGTTCTACACCATTAAAGAAGCGGAACGTGGCGTTGTGACTCGTTTTGGCAAGTTCAGTCATTTGGTTGAACCGGGCCTCAACTGGAAACCGACCTTTATCGATAACGTAACTGCAGTAAACGTAGAATCTGTTCGTGAACTGGCGGCTTCCGGCGTGATGCTAACGTCTGATGAAAACGTCGTGCGCGTTGAAATGAACGTACAGTATCGCGTTACCGATCCTGAGCGCTATCTGTTTAGCGTTACCAGCGCCGACGACAGCTTGCGTCAGGCAACGGACAGCGCGCTGCGCGGCGTTATCGGTAAATACACCATGGATCGTATTCTGACCGAAGGCCGTACCGTTATTCGTAGCGATACCCAGCGCGAGCTGGAAGAGACCATTCGCCCGTATAACATGGGGATTACCCTGCTGGACGTTAACTTCCAGGCCGCTCGTCCGCCGGAAGAGGTGAAAGCCGCGTTTGATGATGCGATTGCCGCCCGTGAAAACGAGCAACAGTACATCCGTGAAGCCGAAGCCTACACCAACGAAGTTCAGCCGCGTGCGAACGGTCAGGCGCAGCGTATCCTCGAAGAGGCGCGCGCGTACAAAACGCAAACTATCCTGGAAGCACAGGGTGAAGTGGCGCGCTTCGCTAAGATCCTGCCGGAATATAAAGCCGCGCCGGAAATTACCCGTGAGCGTCTGTATATCGAAACCATGGAAAAAGTGCTGAGCCATACCCGCAAAGTGCTGGTTAACGATAAAGGCGGCAACCTGATGGTTCTGCCGCTGGATCAGATGCTGAAAGGCGGTAACACTGCTCCTGCGGCAAAGAGTGACAACAGTGGCGCGAATAACTTGCTGCGTCTGCCGCCAGCGTCAAGCTCCAGCAGCAGCGCAAACAGCGCCCCCGCAACCTCTGCGGGAGATATCATGGACCAACGCCGCGTTAACGCGCAGCGTAACGATTACCAGCGTCAGGGGGAATAACGATGCGTAAGTCAGTTATCGCAATCATCATCATCGCGCTGGTAGTGCTCTACACCTCTATCTTTGTAGTGAAAGAAGGCGAGCGCGGTATCTCGCTGCGCTTTGGTAAAGTGCTGCGTGATGATGAAAACAAGCCGTTGGTATATGCGCCGGGCCTGCATTTCAAACTGCCGTTTATTGAGTCGGTTAAGCTGCTTGATGCACGTATCCAGACCATGGATAACCAGGCGGATCGCTTTGTGACCAAAGAGAAAAAAGATCTGATCGTCGACTCTTACATCAAGTGGCGTATCAGCGATTTCAGCCGTTACTATCTGGCGACCGGCGGCGGTGACGTCTCCCAGGCGGAAGTGCTGCTGAAACGTAAGTTCTCTGACCGTCTGCGTTCTGAAATTGGTCGTCTGGACGTAAAAGACATCGTTACCGATTCTCGCGGTCGTTTGACGCTCGAAGTGCGCGATGCGCTGAATTCGGGTTCTGCGGGTACAGAAGACGAAGTGTCGACGCCTGCTGCCGATGACGCCATCGCAAAAGCAGCGGAGCGCGTTCAGGCTGAAACCAACGGTAAAGTGCCGGTTATCAACCCGAACAGTATGGCGGCGTTAGGTATTGAAGTGGTTGATGTGCGTATTAAGCAGATCAACCTGCCGACTGAAGTGTCGGATGCGATTTACAACCGTATGCGCGCCGAGCGTGAAGCGGTTGCCCGTCGCCACCGTTCACAGGGTCAGGAAGAAGCGGAAAAACTGCGTGCCGCAGCGGATTACGAAGTGACCAAAACGCTGGCAGAATCTGAGCGTCAGGGGCGTATCCTGCGCGGTGAGGGTGATGCTGAAGCGGCGAAGCTGTTTGCTGATGCATTCAGTCAGGATCCGGACTTCTATGCCTTTATCCGTAGCCTGCGTGCCTATGAAAGCAGCTTCCAGAGCAACCAGGATGTGATGGTGCTTAGCCCGGATAGCGATTTCTTCCGTTATATGAAGACGCCGACTTCCGCGACTCGTTAAGATAACCTGCAGTTTTCATCATAAAAACCACCGCCTTTTCCGGCGGTGGTTTTGTGTTTATAAGGATCAGCAATGAATTCGACAATCTGGCTCGCTCTGGCGCTGGTTTTGGTACTGGAAGGGCTTGGACCGATGCTTTATCCGCGCGCCTGGCGGCGTATGATCGCCTCTCTGAGCCTGTTGCCGGATCATCTTTTGCGTCGATTTGGCGGTGGGCTTGTGGTCGCGGGTGTGGTTATCTACTACATGTTGAGGAAAACGATTGGCTGAGGGAAATCAGGCGTTCTTTGGGCATTTTTGCACAGAAAAAGTGCTGAATCTGAAAAAAAGCGGTGGTAGAATCCATTTTTAAGCAAACGGTGATTTTGAAAAATGGGTAACAACGTCGTCGTACTGGGCACCCAATGGGGTGACGAAGGTAAAGGGAAGATTGTTGATCTTCTGACTGAACGGGCTAAATATGTTGTACGCTACCAGGGCGGTCACAACGCAGGCCATACTCTCGTAATCAACGGTGAAAAAACCGTCCTCCATCTTATTCCATCAGGCATTCTTCGCGAAAACGTCACCAGCATCATCGGTAACGGCGTTGTGCTGTCTCCCGCTGCGCTGATGAAAGAGATGAAAGAACTGGAAGACCGTGGTATCCCGGTTCGCGAACGTCTGCTGCTCTCTGAAGCATGTCCGTTAATCCTTGATTATCATGTGGCGCTGGACGTGGCGCGTGAAAAAGCGCGCGGCGCGAAAGCTATCGGTACTACCGGTCGCGGTATCGGCCCGGCGTACGAAGATAAAGTCGCTCGTCGCGGTCTGCGCGTTGGCGATCTGTTCGATAAAGCGACTTTCGCCGACAAACTGAAAGAAGTGATGGAATATCACAACTTCCAGCTGGTGAACTTCTACAAAGTGGAAGCGGTGGACTACCAGAAAGTGCTGGATGATGTGATGGCGATTGCCGACATCCTGACGGCAATGGTGGTAGACGTTTCCGATCTGCTGGATCAAGCGCGTAAACGCGGCGATTTCGTGATGTTCGAAGGCGCGCAGGGTACGCTGCTGGATATCGATCACGGTACTTATCCGTACGTGACCTCCTCCAACACCACCGCTGGCGGTGTAGCGACGGGTTCCGGCCTTGGCCCGCGTTACGTGGATTACGTGCTCGGCATCATTAAAGCTTACTCCACGCGTGTAGGCGCGGGTCCGTTCCCGACCGAGCTGTTCGACGATATCGGCGAGTTCCTCTGCAAGCAGGGTAACGAATATGGCGCCACTACGGGTCGCCGTCGTCGTACCGGCTGGCTGGACGCGGTTGCTGTACGTCGCGCAGTGCAGATCAACTCCCTGTCTGGTTTCTGCCTGACCAAGCTGGACGTGCTGGACGGCCTGAAGGAAGTGAAAATCTGCGTTGCTTACCGCATGCCGGATGGCCGCGAAGTCACCACCACGCCGCTGGCGGCTGACAACTGGGAAGGTATCGAGCCGATTTACGAAACCATGCCTGGCTGGTCTGAATCGACCTTTGGTGTCAAAGATCGCAGCGGTCTGCCGCAGGCGGCGCTGAATTACATCAAACGCATTGAAGAACTTACCGGCGTGCCGATCGACATCATCTCCACCGGTCCGGATCGTACTGAAACCATGATCCTGCGCGATCCGTTCGACGCATAATGTGGTTTAAGGGCGCGTAAATCGCGCCCTTTTTCTTCGCTTTTTTCACCCTTCCGTTCAAATAAATTAGCGACCTGACAGGTGGCTGGTTTATCATCAATAGTGTCAATACCTGCGGGTATCTCATCTTTTTCCCTTTTATGAGGTTGATGTGCAGTTAACAAGCTTTACCGATTACGGTTTGCGCGCCCTGATTTACATGGCGTCGCTGCCGGCAGGACAAATGACCAGCATTACTGAAGTTACAGAAACGTATGGCGTGTCCCGTAATCATATGGTCAAGATAATCAATCAGCTGAGCCGTGAAGGCTACGTCGCGGCCGTCCGTGGGAAAAACGGTGGGATCCGGCTGGGGAAACCCGCGCAGGATATTCGTATTGGTGATGTTGTCCGCTCGCTGGAGCCGCTGGCGCTGGTCAATTGCAGCAGCGAGTTTTGCCATATTACCAATGCCTGTCGCCTGAAAAAGGCGCTTGCCAAAGCTGTGCAAAGTTTTCTTAAGGAGCTGGATAACTACACGCTGGCCGATTTGGTTGAAGAGAATCAACCGCTTTACAAATTATTGCTGGTGGAATGACGAAAATTTCCACCAGAGCTGACAACGGAGGAACCGCAATGTCACAAGATCCTTTCCTCGAACGCGAATCTGAAAAATATACCAACCCCATTCCCAGCCGCGAATTCATCCTCGATCACTTAGCCAAACGCGAAAAACCAGCCAGCCGGGATGAACTGGCCATCGAACTCAATATCGAAGGTGAAGAGCAACAAGAAGCGCTGCGCCGCCGTCTGCGCGCTATGGAGCGCGACGGGCAATTAGTCTTTACCCGCCGTCAGTGCTACGCCTTACCGGAACGTCTCGATCTGCTCAAAGGCGTAGTGATTGGTCACCGCGACGGCTATGGTTTTCTGCGCGTTGAAGGCCGCAAAGACGATCTTTATCTCTCCAGCGAGCAGATGAAAATGTGTATTCACGGCGATCAGGTGCTGGCGCAACCGCTGGGTGCCGATCGTAAAGGCCGCCGCGAAGCGCGTATTGTACGCGTGCTGGTGCCGAAAACCGGGCAGATCGTTGGCCGCTACTTTACCGACGCAGGTGTCGGTTTTGTCGTGCCGGATGATAGCCGCATGAGTTTCGACATCCTGATCCCGCCTGAAGAGATTATGGGCGCGCGCATGGGCTTTGTGGTGGTCGTTGAGCTGACGCAGCGTCCAACTCGCCGCACAAAAGCGATTGGTAAAATCGTCGAGGTGCTCGGCGACAATATGGGTACCGGCATGGCGGTCGACATGGCGCTGCGTACTCATGAAATTCCTTACCAGTGGCCGCCAGAAGTGGAAAAACAGGTCGCCGGGCTGAAAGAGCAAGTGCCGGAAGAGGCCAAAGTCGGACGCGTGGATCTGCGCGATCTGCCGCTGGTGACCATTGATGGCGAAGACGCGCGCGACTTCGACGATGCCGTTTTCTGCGAGAAGAAACGTGGCGGCGGCTGGCGCTTGTGGGTGGCGATTGCCGATGTGAGCTACTACGTGCGTCATGGCACCGCGCTTGATAACGAAGCCCGTAACCGTGGCACATCAGTTTACTTCCCGTCGCAAGTGGTGCCGATGCTGCCGGAAGTGCTGTCAAACGGTCTGTGCTCGCTGAACCCGCAAGTGGATCGCCTGTGTATGGTCTGTGAAATGACTGTCTCCTCAAAAGGGCGCTTAACCGGTTTTAAATTCTACGAAGCGGTGATGAGCTCCCACGCACGTCTGACCTACACCAAAGTGTGGCATATGCTGCAAGGCGATCAGGAACTGCGTGAGCAGTACGCGCCGCTGGTGAAACACATCGAAGAGCTGCATAACCTGTATAAAGTGCTCGATCAGGCGCGCGCTGAGCGCGGCGGTATCTCGTTTGAAAGCGAAGAAGCGAAGTTTATCTTCAACGCCGAGCGCCGCATTGAGCGTATTGAGCAGACTCAGCGTAACGATGCGCACAAGCTGATTGAAGAGTGCATGATCCTCGCCAACATCTCGGCGGCGCGTTTTGTGGAGAAAGCCGACGAGCCGGCGCTGTTCCGTATTCACGATAAACCGACCAATGATGCGATCACCGCGTTCCGCTCCGTGCTTGCCGAGCTGGGGCTGGAGTTGCCGGGCGGCAATAAACCGGAGCCGCGCGATTACGCCGAGCTGCTGGAATCGATTGCCGATCGCCCGGATCACGAAATGCTGCAAACCATGCTGCTGCGCTCGATGAAACAGGCGATCTACGATCCGGAAAACCGCGGTCACTTCGGCCTGGCGCTGCAATCTTATGCGCACTTCACTTCACCGATTCGCCGCTACCCGGATTTATCTCTGCACCGCGCCATTAAATATTTACTGGCGAAAGAGCAGGGGCTGAAGGGCAACAGCACCGAAACTGGCGGCTGGCACTACAGCATGGAAGAGGTGCTGCAACTGGGTCAGCACTGTTCGATGACCGAACGCCGCGCTGATGAAGCCACTCGTGATGTTTCGGACTGGCTGAAATGCGACTTTATGCAGGATCAGGTCGGCAATACCTTCCCGGGCGTTATTGCCAGCGTCACCGGCTTCGGTTTCTTCGTGCGGCTCGACGATCTGTTTATCGATGGGCTGGTGCATGTCTCTTCGCTGGACAACGACTACTACCGCTTCGATCAGATCGGTCAGCGCCTGATTGGCGAATCCGGCGGACAGACGTATCGCCTCGGCGATCGGGTGCAGGTAAAAGTCGAAGCGGTCAACATGGATGAGCGCAAAATCGACTTCTCGCTGATCTCCAGTGAGCGCAGCCCGCGTAATGTGGGGAAAACCGAGCGTGAAAGAGCGAAAAAAGGTTCGGCAGGCAAAAACGGCGCTGCGAAAAAGCCGCCGCGCCGCCAGATGGGCAAAAAAGTGAATTTCGAGCCAGACAGCGCCTTCCGCGGTGAAGGTGGAAAAGGCAAAGCGAAAAAAGCCAAAAAACCGTCGGCGAAAACGCAGAAAATCGCCGCCGCTACCAAAGCAAAACGCGCGGCGAAAAAGAAAACCGACCAGTAATATTGCGAAGCCCTTCCTTGTGAAGGGCTTTTTATATGTCTTAGTTATTTCCTGCACATTGATATTTGGTATTTATCGTTAGCCCGAGCACGCAGATCTATATAGTGAATATCCATCCTTAATTCACCCAATTAAAACCGGAGCATTATCGCTTCGGTATCTGCCTATTTTGCAAGGAGCGATTATGCATCTGGCCCGTTTCCCTCGTCTGTCTTTAGGGCATTTCCCCACGCCATTAGAACCGCTGGAAAATTTAACCGCTTTACTCGGCGGCCCCAAATTATGGATTAAACGCGATGATGCAACCGGGCTTGCTACCGGTGGAAATAAAACGCGCAAACTGGAATTTTTACTGGCGGATGCGTTGGCGAAAAAAGCCGATGTGATCATCACCCAGGGCGCAACACAATCGAACCATGTACGCCAGACCATCGCCGGGGCGGCAAAGCTCGGTTTGCCAACCAAAGTGCTGTTGGAAAAACGCGTTACCGATTTTGGGGAAGATTACCAGCGCTCCGGCAATATTTTGCTGGATGACCTGCTGGGCGGTGAGATTGTCGCCCATCTGCCGGGCGGCACCGATATGCAGAACGCGATGGAAGAGCTGGCGCAACAGCTGCGCGAACAGGGGCACAACCCGTATGTCATTCCCGGCGGCGGTTCCAACCCTATCGGCGCGCTCGGTTATGTCGCCTGCGCCGAAGAGCTGCTGTTCCAGTCCTCGCAACTGCGTTTACGCATTGATCACGTGGTGCATGCCACCGGCAGCACCGGCACGCAAGCAGGGCTTGTTGCTGGTTTAACGGCAACCAACAGCCAGATCCCCGTACTCGGTATCAGCGTGCGCGCGCCAAAAGCGAAGCAGGAAGAGAACGTATGGAATCTGGCATCGCGCACCCGTGAACTGCTGGGGATTAGCGGTGAATTACCGCGTGACGCGGTAGTGGCGAACAGCGATTACGTTGGCGACGGCTACGGCCTGCCGACGGAAAATATGCTGGAAGCACTGACATTGTTTGCGCGTCATGAAGGCATATTGCTTGATCCGGTTTACTCCGGTAAAGGCGCCGCCGGGCTTATCGACCTGATCCGTAAAGGCCACTTTGGTCGTGATGAAAACGTGGTCTTTGTTCATACTGGCGGTTCTGCCGGGCTGTTTGGCTATCGTCAGGTGCTGGAAGCGCATCATCGTGGCTAAACCCTTTTTGCTCGGTGTGCTGGGCGGCATGGGGCCGCTCGCCACGCTCGATTTTCAGCATCAGTTGCTGGTGGCAACCCCGGCGCAGAGCGACCAGCAGCAATTGCCTTCGGTGGTATGGAATGTGCCACAAGTTGCCGATCGGCAAAAAGCCCTTGCCGGGCTTGGTCCTTCGCCACTGCCGCAGTTATTGCACGGCATCGAAAAGCTGAATCAGGCCGGAGCCAGCCACATTGCCATCCCGTGTAATACGGCGCATCACTGGTTTGAAGCGTTGAGCCGCGCCAGCGCCGCGCCGTTACTGCATATTGTCGATGCCACCGTTGAGCATCTGCTGAGCCTGCCGCAAAAGCCGCAGCGAGTAGGGCTGATTGCCACGCAGGGCACGCTGGATGCCGGCTGGTATCAGCGCGGGCTGGCTGCACAGGGTATTGATGTGCTGCAGCCTTCCACAGAGGAACTACAGCAGTGGTTTGTTCCAGGCTGTTACGCGGTAAAACGCGGAGCGGTAAGCGAAGGCGGGGAACGACTTGCGCTTCTGGCCGAGGCATTGCTGACGCGCGGTGCTGAGCAACTGCTGTTGGCCTGTACTGAAGTGCCGGTGGCTCTGCGTGCGGTGAATTCTCCTGTGCTTGACGTTTCCCACGATCCGGCACAATTGCTGGCGCAACGCTGTGCCCATTATTGGCTGGAGTATCGTGATTCTTATTTCACGCATACCTAATGCAATAATTTGAATAAATAAAACGACAACCGCCCTATATAGTGTTTCAGCGCTAATTAAATCAAAGGTTAAATAAAATGAAAAAAAGTCTCTGCTTATTACTGGCAGCGGGTAGCTTATGGGCCAATGCCAGCTTCGCAGCAACACCAACAGAAGTCCGCGTCGCATACAGCGGCGGTTCGCAGGTATTAATGCTGGCGAAAGCCGACGGCTCGCTGGATAAAGCATTAAACAGCAAAGTGCAGTGGGTGCAATTCGCCTCTGGCGCGGATGCATTAAGTTATTTCGCCAGCAACGCCATCGATATTGCCAATTTCGGTTCCAGCCCGGCGACCGCCGGTATTGTGCGGAAATTACCCGTCGAAATTATTGGCGTTTCCGGTGTGATTGCCAGTTACGAACGCTTAATTGGCAAAGAGGGTATTCATCAACTTCGCGATATCGAAGGCAAACGCGTGGCCTACCCGCCGAATTCCACGGCACAGTATGCGCTGGAAGCGGCGATCAGCGTCAATAAACTCGACCGCAGCAAAATCACACTGCTGCCGCTGCGCCCGGCAGAAATGGTGGCGGCCTGGAAACGTGGCGACATCGATGCGGGTTATGTCTGGGCGCCGTTTGCGCAAGAGCTGGAATCATCCGGTGGGCATCAAGTGTTCGCCACCAAAGATCTGCAGAAAGACGGCTACCTGATTTACAACAACTACGTCGTGCGTAAAGCCTTTGCTGAACAGTATCCAGAAGCGGTGACCGCCTTCCTGCGCGTTCATCAGCAGAAAGTGGATGAATTTAAAAAGGATCCGGAACGTGCCGCCGCCATTGTGGCGAAAGAGGTTGGCGCGCCGGTCACAACCGCAGCGAATACGCTTGGCGGGCTGGAGTACCCGACGCTGAGCGAGCAGGGTACGGCGACCTGGTTGGGTAACGGGACGCAAACCAGCGACAGCGGTATCGGCAAAGCACTGAGCAAAACCTCTGACTTCCTTGCCGGGATCGGCGAGATCCGCAAACGTGATATTCCAGCTAACTGGGACAGTGCTATCGACTCCCGTTACATTCGTGATGCGGCGGCAACGGCAAAATGAAATTGCGTCAACATATCGCCATCAGCGTGCTGTCGGTGGCGATTTTCTTTGCGCTCTGGCAGATAGCGGCCACCCGGCAGTGGGTCGATCCGCTCCTGCTGCCATCGCTAACGGACATTGGGTTGACCGCCGAAGAGTTACTGGCCGATGGCTATCGCCAGGTGCCGCTGTGGCAACATATCGCGGTTAGCCTGGCGCGCGCGCTTGGCGCTTTTTCGGTCGCCATTATCATCGGCATTCCGCTGGGCTTGCTGATGGGCTTAGCCGAGGGTCTCTCCGCCGTGCTTAACCCGTTTGTGCAGTTTCTACGCCCACTGCCGAAAATCGCCCTTATCCCGCTGGCGGTAGTCTGGCTGGGGATTGGTGAAGCGTCGAAATTCTTTCTGATTTTCATCGCCACGTTTTTGAGTGTGGTGGTTGGCGCGAGCGCGGCGGTGGAACGCATTGGTCGCGCGCGAATTCGTGTGGCGCAAACGCTCGGCGCATCAAAAGGGCAGATCTTCCTGCGTGTGGTGCTGCCGGATGCGCTGCCGGAACTGTTTACCACTGTGCGGCTTTCTATCGGCATTGGCTGGACGTCGTTGATTGCCGCCGAAATGGTCGCCGCCAGTTCAGGTCTGGGCTGGATGGTAATAAACGCCAGTTCTTACTTACGTACGGATATCGTCATGCTCGGCATTCTGCTGCTGGGCGGCATTGGCTATCTACTGGATTTACTACTATTGGGGCTGCAACGCTGGTTGGTGCCCTGGGCGGGAAAAGAGTGATGACTGCGCATATCGCACTGGAAAACGTGTCGCTAACCTTCGCGGCAAAACCGCAGCCGTTTACCGTGCTGGAGGATATCTCGCTGGCGCTGTCGCCGGGGGAATTTGTCGTACTGCTTGGCCCGTCGGGCTGCGGTAAATCCACCATTCTTAACCTGGTGGCTGGTTTTACTCGCCCGGATAGCGGGCAGGTGCTGGCGGGCGGCAAAGCGGTGCAGCAACCCGGACCATCACGGGGGATGATTTTCCAGCAACCGAATTTGTTTCCGTGGTTATCGGTGCTGGATAACGTCACCTTCGGCCCACGGCTTGGCAAATATCGCAAAGAAGAGGTCAATGCTCAGGCGCTGGACTGGCTGGCGCGAGTTGGCCTGAAAGGGTTTGAACACCACGCGCCGTGGCAGCTTTCCGGCGGCATGAAACAGCGTGTGGCACTGGCGCGCGCATGGCTGCCAGGGCCGGACGTGCTGCTGTTGGATGAACCGTTTGGCGCGCTTGATGCCCAAACGCGCCTGATGATGCAGGAGTTACTGCGCGACGCCTGGCTGGAAACCCGCACCACGCTGCTTTTCGTCACGCATGATGTGGAAGAGGCGCTGTTTCTTGCCGATCGCATTCTGATTATGTCGGCGCGCCCAGGCAAAATAGTTGAAGAGATTACGCTGCCGTTTGGTCGCGAACGCGATATCGAAACGATTGCGGGTCATCCGCAATACAGCGAGATCAAGCAACACGTGCTGCACCGCGTCCGGCTGGAGGCAAAGCGGCACCTGAGCTAGCGGAGGTACTTTCTGCGGCGCGTGTCGGTTATAATGAGCGCAAGTGATGCGTGTCACGACCCACATAACGCGGCGAAACCGCCCCAAATGAGTACCATCAATGAGTGAAATGATTTACGGCATCCATGCGGTGCAGGCCCTGCTGGAGCGCGCCCCGGAGCGTTTTCAGGAAGTATTTATTCTGAAAGGCCGCGAGGACAAACGTCTGCTGCCGCTGATCCACGCGCTGGAAGCGCAGGGCGTGGTGATCCAGGTGGCGAACCGCCAGTATCTGGATGAAAAAAGCGAAGGCGCGGTGCATCAGGGGATCATTGCACGCGTGAAACCGGGGCGTCAGTACCAGGAAAACGATCTGCCGGATCTGATCGCCAGCCTCGAGCAACCCTTCTTTTTGATCCTCGATGGCGTCACCGATCCGCACAACCTGGGGGCCTGTTTGCGTAGCGCAGACGCGGCGGGTGTGCATGCGGTGATCGTGCCGAAGGACAAATCCGCGCAGCTGAATGCCACGGCAAAAAAAGTCGCCTGCGGCGCGGCAGAGAGCGTACCGTTGATCCGCGTGACCAACCTGGCGCGCACCATGCGCCTGTTGCAGGAAGAGAATATCTGGATTGTCGGCACAGCGGGCGAAGCCGATCACACCCTGTTCCAGAGCAAAATGACCGGGCGCATGGCGCTGGTAATGGGCGCGGAAGGTGAAGGTATGCGCCGCCTGACGCGTGAGCACTGTGATGAGCTGATCAGCATTCCGATGGCGGGCAGTGTATCGTCGCTCAACGTCTCGGTCGCCACCGGCATTTGCTTGTTTGAAGCGGTGCGCCAGCGCGCGCTTTAAACTGCCAGCGCACGGTAAAACCACCCTTATTCGGGTGGTTTTTTTTGCCCTGAACACTGGTAGAATTTGCCGGCAGATATTTTCTCTTTTTACTTTTATTGCGATGGAATAATCAGGGTATAAATGATGGCATGGACTGTAGAGACACTTGGCACGGCATTATTGCAATCATCGACGCTTACGTTAAATATCCAACATGAAGCTGATGCGTTAATTATTAAACTGGATGACTACGGCGATTTGCAATTAAATCTGTTGCTCACTTCCCGGCAGATAATTATTGAAACCTATATTTGTCCTTTAAGTGAAATTAAACAACAGGACGCTTTTAACGCCTTTCTGCTGCGCAATCAAAAACTTTTACCTTTATCGTCTGTTGGCATCTCGCCTGTCGGCGGGGAAGAGTATTATGTCGCCTTCGGCGCGCTGTCGCTTAACTCCTCGCTCGACGATATCCTGCTGGAAATCTCCACGCTTGCGCAAAACGCGCTGGATCTTGCTGAACTAACCGATGATTTTACCCAATAACATTGTCAGGGAGTGGTGGTATGGGAATTTTAAAAAGCCTGTTTACGCTGGGTAAATCCTTTATTGCTCAGGCGGAAGAGTCGATTGAAGAGACGCAGGGTGTGCGCATGCTGGAGCAACATATTCGCGACGCGCGCGCTGAGCTGGATAAAGCGGGGAAATCCCGCGTCGACCTGCTGGCGCGCGTTAAGTTGAGCAACGATAAACTCAACGATTTGCGTGAGCGCAAAGCCAGCCTTGAAGCCCGTGCGCTGGAAGCGATGGCGAAAAATGTGGATGCCGGTTTGCTGAATGAAGTCGCCAGCGAAATCGCCCGTCTGGAAAATACCATTGCGGCGGAAGAACAAGTGCTGGCGAATCTTGAAACGTCGCGCGATGCCGTTGAAAAAGCGGTAACCGCCACGGCGCAACGTATTGAGCAGTTTGAGCAGCAGCTGGAAGTGATTAAAGCCACCGATGCGATGCAGCGCGCGCAACAGGCTGTCACTACCTCCACCGTGGGCGCGTCCAACAACGTGGCGACGGCGGCAGAGTCCCTGAAACGCCTGCAGGCACGTCAGGCTGAACGCCAGGCCCGACTGGATGCGGCAACGCAGCTTGAAAAAGTGGCTGACGGACGCGATCTCGACGAAAAACTGGCGCAGGCCGGTATTGGCGGCAGCGATAAAACCTCGGCGCAGGATGTGCTGGCGCGTCTGCAACAGCAACAGAAACCGTGATGCTCTCTTTTCTGAAAAACCTGCTGGGGCGGCCTGATGCGGCGGCCCCGGTAAGAGGTCCGCTTGGGTTGCATCTGCACGCGGGTTTCACCATTGATACGCTGCTGTTTCGCCTGTGCGAAGAGGATTTGCTGGTTCAACTTCCCGGCGAAGAGTACACCATTGGCGCGTGCGGGTCGTTCGATCTCGGCGCCGGATGCATGATTCATCGCTACTACACAACGGGCGATGAGTTCCTGCAAATCAGCACCTCGGGCGGTCTGGAAACGCACAATATCGATGACATCAAACTGTTTGTGTATGAAGAGAGCGCGGGGGTTTCCGGCGAAAAAGCCTGGCGCGATATGCTGAGCGCAAACGCGATGGGCAAACCCGTGCTCCGCTGGCGGGATTGCCAGTGGCAGCGCGTGTTTAACGCGGAAGAGCGGGGCGATATCGAACCGGTCTATACGCTGGAAACCGTCAACAACCACGCTGGCGCAAGCTGGGAAGTGCACAACTTTATGATGGCGTACCAGCGCGAAGTCACCGCTGACGTGTTCGAATATTTGCTGTTAAACGGCGAAGAAACCTTTAATGCGCAAAACCAGCCGGAGTGGATCTACTCGCGCGCGCTCGGCGTGGATATTCCGCTGACATCATTAAAGGTCATTGGTTAATTATGGGAGTAGACATGCATATTCTCGGATCGCTACTGGCGTTTTGCTCTTATTTTTTTATTGGCATTGCGATGGTGCTCTGTTTTCTTTTCGTTTATACGCGCATTACCCCGCACGATGAATGGCGATTAATTAAAGAGAATAATGTCGCCGCATCGTTAGCATTTAGTGGTTCGCTGCTGGGCTATATTATTCCGCTCTCCAGCGCGGCCATTAATTCAGTGAGTATTCCGGATTATTTAATCTGGGGTGTTATTGCGCTGGTGGTGCAGTTACTTGTTTACGGCGGTGTGCGTCTGTATATGCCGAAATTGAGTGACAAGATAATTAACAGCAATACTGCCGCCGGGTTATTTATGGGTGCGGCGGCACTGGCGGGCGGGATTTTTAATGCCGCCTGCATGACGTGGTAATGGAACATCATGGCCAGAAAGAGAGCAAATCGGCAAAGAAATCCTATTCTTTCGCCTGCGCAGAGCCGCACCCAGCGGCCCATTTTCACCCAGCCGAAAGAGCGTAAAAGCGGGCAATACCTGACGCTGGCGATTATGGGCGGCGCCGCCTTTTTTGCTTTAAAAGGCTGTAACGATCATAAAGACGATAACGACGGTGACGGGGTTTATTACACCTCGCAGCAGGATTGCGTTGACGACGGTAACACCGCGCAGGTGTGTAACGATGCGTGGAACAATGCTCGCATGAACTTCGAGCAAGAGATCCCGCGCAATATGTCGCAGCCGTATTGCGTGCAGCAATACGATAATTGCTACTACGACAATATTGGCCAGCGCTGGATGCCAGTGCTCAGCGGTTTTCTGCTCAGCAAAGCCTTGCGTAAAGACCGGGATGAGCAATACAGCTACAGCAGCGGCGGCAGTTACTACGCTTCCCGCCCGGTGTGGCGCAACCGCGACGGAGATTACAGCTGGCGCTCTGGCGGAAGCAGCAGCGCGAGCAACCATTACGGTTACACCACCAAAAAGGCGACCACCTCATCACGTGGCGGCTTCGGGCGCTCTTCCAGCGCGCGCGGAAGCTGGGGGGGCTAACGATGCTGCGTCATGATGTTGCTGTGCGCCCGGATCTTGAGCGCATCGCCCGCGACCACGGTTTCGACTTCCATATCATTGATAACGAAATTTACTGGGATGAAAGCCGGGCCTACCGCTTTACGCTGCGCCAGATAGAAGAGCAGATCGAAAAGCCGACCGCTGAACTGCATCAAATGTGCCTTGAGGTAGTGGATCGTGCCGTGGCGGACGAGGCGATCCTTCGCCAGCTGGCGATCCCGCCGTTGTACTGGGATGCGATTGCCGCAAGCTGGCGCAACCGCGATCCATCGCTCTACGGGCGGATGGATTTTGTCTGGTGCGGCAAAGACCCGGTGAAGTTGCTCGAATACAACGCCGATACGCCGACCTCGCTGTACGAATCGGCCTACTTCCAGTGGTTGTGGATGGAGGATGCGCGGCGTAACGGTACGCTCCCGCGCGACGCCGATCAGTACAACGCGATTCAGGACAAGTTGATTGCCCGTTTCGCCGAGATCCAGAGCCGTCATCCGCTCTATTTTTGCTGCTGCAAAGGAACCGAGGAAGATCGCGGCACGGTGCTCTACCTGGAGGATTGCGCCCGCCAGGCCGGACTCGATACGCGGTTTATTTATATCGAAGACGTTGGGCTGGGGCTGGGTGGTGTATTGACGGATCTGGATGATAACGTCATTCGCCAGGCGTTTAAGCTCTACCCGCTTGAATGGATGATGCGCGACGAAAACGGCCCGTTGTTGTGTAAACGCCGCGAGCAGTGGCTGGAACCGTTGTGGAAAAGCGTGCTCAGCAATAAGGGGCTACTGCCGCTGCTGTGGCGTTTCTTCCCCCATCATCCGAACCTGCTGCCCGCCTGGTTTGACGGGGAAAAACCGCAAATCGCGGCGGGTGCCAGCTATGTGCGCAAGCCGCTGTTTTCCCGCGAAGGGGGCAATGTCACCCTTTTCGATGGGGCGCACAACGTGATTGACCATGAAGAGGGCGACTATGGTGAAGAACCGATGATCTACCAGGCTTTTCAGCCGCTGCCGCGCTTTGGCGACAGCTACACGCTGATTGGCAGTTGGGTGGTAGACGATGAAGCGGTCGGTATGGGTATCCGCGAAGATTGCACCTTGATTACCAAAGATACCTCGCGGTTTGTACCGCATTACATCGCCGGGTAATGCACCGCCCGGCAAGCGCAACGCGGCCGGGCAACGAACGTTACTCCTCAAGCGAGCGCAAATGGTCATCTTTTTTGAGCGTCATCAGCGCCACAATGCTGACTAACGCCGTTGCCATCACGTAATAGGCCGGGATATCGACATTGCCTGTCTCTTTGATAAGACCGGTGATGATTAACCCCGCGCAGCCGGAAAACAGCGCGTTCGACAACGAATACGCCAGACCCAGCCCGGTATAACGCACGCGGGTTGGAAACATCTCCGCAAGCATCGCCGGGCCAGGTCCTGCCAGCATACCGACCAGACCGCCCGCTACCAGTACCACCACGGCTTTTATCGCCAGCGTGCTTGATTCCGCCTGCAGGATTTTCAGCAGCGGCAGCGCCAGGATCAGCAGCAGCGCGGTGGCAATCACCATCACCGTACGACGCCCGATGCGATCGCTCAGGATGCCGGAGGGAATGATCGTCACCGCAAAGCCAATATTGGATATCACCGCAATTAGCAGCGCCTGGTTAAAGCCGGTATGCAGCGCCGACTGTAAATACGCAGGCATGATCACAAGGTAGGTATAACCGGCGGCGGACCACACCATCACCCGGCCGATCCCCATGATGATGGCTTTGTACGTGTCGCTCAGCCGGGCGCGTTCGGTAGCCGGTTGCGCCTGCTGTTGCACAAAACTTGGCGTCTCCTCCATGCTCACCCGCAACCACAGCGCGACAACGCCCATCGGCAGCGCAAGGAAGAAGGGGATGCGCCAGCCCCAGTCATGCAGTGCTTCTGGCGTCAGCAACACGGAAAGCAGCGCCACAATACCGGCACCTGCCAGCAACCCCAGCGCCACGGTAAAAGATTGCCATGCGCCATACAGCCCGCGTTTGCCGCGCGGCGCGAACTCCGTCATTAGCGATACCGCGCCACCGTATTCGCCCCCGGCAAACAGCCCCTGCAAAATGCGCAAGCCGGTAATGATGAGCGGTGCGGCGATGCCAATGCTGGCATACACCGGGACCAGACCAATCGCGGCGGTCGCGAGTGTCATCATCACCAGCACGATAATCAGCGTCGGCTTACGACCAATCCGGTCACCGATACGCCCGAACACCATTGCGCCCAGGGGACGAAAGAAAAAGGCGACGGCAAAGGAGGCATAAGTCAGGATCAGGCTGGTGAGCCCGGTTTCGCCCGCGAGCTGAAAGAAGTTTTTCGCAATCACGGTGGCGAGAAAGCCGTAAACCGCGAATTCGTACCACTCGATAAAGTTACCGATCGAGCCGGCAATCAAAGCGCGTTTGTGCGCATTCGGTGCGTGTTGGGAAGCTGGCATCAGGATTCTCTTTGGTAGGGTGAGAATAAATTATTCATCAGTAATCGCATTCATGAAATATATTATTCTTATATTGTGTGAGCCGTTTCACGAATGATTACCGTCAAATTGCGGCCTTGTGAGCCTACTCCCATGCAGCGTTAGCGCGGGCTGTCCATACTTATCTTCATTGCCATTGAAGGAGGGACACACGATGCACTGGCAGACACACACCGTTTTTAACCAACCCATTCCGTTAAAAAACAGCAACCTTTTTCTTTCCGATCGCCCGTTGTGCGAGGCGGTGATACGCGAAGGCGCGGCGTGGGACGCCGAGCTGCTCGCCAGCATTGGCCAACAATTGGGCGCGGCGGAATCGCTGGAGCTGGGAAGATTAGCGAACGCCAATCCCCCGGAGCTGCTGCGTTATGACACCACCGGCGAGCGGCTGGATGATGTCCGTTTTCACCCGGCGTGGCATCTGCTGATGCAGGGGCTGTGCGCCAACCGGGTGCATAACCTGGCCTGGGAAGAGGAGGCGCGCGTCGGTTCTTTTGTCGCGCGGGCGGCGCGGTTTGTGCTGCACGCGCAGGTTGAATCCGGCACCTTGTGCCCCATCACCATGACCTTCGCGGCCACGCCGCTGTTGCAACAGGCCTTGCCGATGTCTTTTCATGACTGGTTAAAACCGCTGTTGAGTGACCGTTACGATCCTCATTTAGCGCCGGGTAATCAGAAACGCGGCCTGCTGATTGGTATGGGAATGACCGAAAAACAGGGCGGAACGGATGTACTGAGCAATACAACCCGAGCGGAAAAAAGCGGGGATGAATACCGGCTGGTGGGACATAAATGGTTCTTTTCCGTACCGCAAAGTGATGCGCATCTGGTGCTGGCACAGACCAAAGGCGGGCTCTCCTGCTTTTTTGTACCGCGCTTTCTGCCTGGCGGTCAGCGTAACGGCGTGCGGCTTGAGCGTCTGAAAGAGAAACTCGGCAACCGTTCTAATGCCAGTAGCGAAGCGGAGTTTTGCGATGCCAGCGGCTGGCTGCTTGGCGAAGAGGGCGACGGCGTGCGGCAGATCCTCAAAATGGGGGGGCTGACGCGCTTTGATTGCGCGCTGGGAAGCCATGGGCTGATGCGCCGTGCCTTTTCGGTGGCGCTCTATCACGCACACCGGCGTCAGGCGTTTGGTAAAAACCTGGTCGATCAGCCGCTGATGCGTCACGTGCTGAGCAGAATGGCGCTGGAACTGGAGGGGCAAACCACCATGCTGTTTCGCCTCGCCCGCGCATGGGACAGCCGCCGCAATGAGCAAGACGCGCTCTTTGCGCGTCTGTTTACTCCGGTGGCGAAATTTGCGGTCTGTAAGGGTGGGATCCCGTTTGTCGCCGAAGCGATGGAAGTACTTGGCGGTATCGGCTATTGCGAGGAGAGCGAGTTACCGCGCTTGTATCGCGAAATGCCGGTCAATAGCATCTGGGAAGGTTCCGGCAACGTCATGTGCCTGGATGTGCTGCGCGTGCTGGGTAAACAGCCGGGGATAGTGGATTTGCTCAGTGATGATTTTGCGGCGGTGAAAGGACAGGATCGCCATTTTGATCGCGCATGGCGACAGCTTCAGCAGCGGCTACGCAGACCGGATGAAGCGCAGGGAAGGGAGATAACGCAACTGCTTTGGCGGCTGGGAACAGGAGCGCAAATGCTGCGCCATGCATCGCCGCCGATCGCGCAGGCGTGGTGCCAGATGATGCTGGATACCCGTGGCACGTCGCCGATTGGCGAGCAGGTGCAAAATGACCTGCTGCTACGCGCCACGGGGGCAGCAAATTAATCCATCTTCAGGCGGAACAGGCTTACCAGCTCGCTCAGGTGTGCGCCTTTTTCCCGCAACGTACGGGCCGTCTCCTCGCTTTGCGAAACGCGCCCGGCGTTGACGTGCGTGGCGTCGCCGATGTGCGTCATCGCCAGGTTAACCTGGTTGATGCCCGCTGATTGCTCGTGGGAGGCATGGTTAATTTCATGCACCAGTTGGTTGATCTGATCCATGTGGCTGATGATCGATTGCATGGCAACACGTGTGGCTTCTGACTGGGAATGTCCTTCGCTCACCTTTTTCAGCGTGTCACCAATCAGCGCTTCAATCTCTTTCACCGCGTTGGCGCTGCGCGCCGCCAGGGCGCGAACTTCCTGGGCAACCACGGCGAAGCCTTTACCATGTTCGCCCGCGCGCGCGGCTTCTACCGCGGCGTTGAGCGCCAGGATATTGGTCTGGAAAGCGATGGATTCAATCACATGGGTAATGTCGGCAATGCGCTGTGATGCTGCGCGAATGTCTTCCATAGTCGCCACGGAGTGATCGACGGTTTTCCCGCCTTTTTGCACCGCGTCGGTGGTTTCATTCACCAGGCTTTGCGTTTGTTCCATGTTGGCGGCGTTTTGCTGCACGGTGGCGGCAAGCTGCTCCATGCTGGCGGAGGTTTCCTCCACGCTGCTGGCTTGCTTGTTGATCTGCTCGCTGATTTCGCCGCTGTCGGCGGCCAGCGCGTTGGTGCCGAGGTTAATTTCGGCGGCGGATTCGCGCACCTGCAACACAATCTTGTGCAGCCCGTCGCCAATACCGTTAATCGCTTCGATCAACTGCCCGACTTCATCGTGACGATCCACCACCAGAGTGGCGCGCAGATCGCCTGCCGAGTACTGCTGGGCGAGTTCGATAACGTTACGCAGCGGGCGGCTGAGCCAGCGGCGAATGATGACGACAAACAGCGCGGCGAACAGCAGGGAAACCACCACGCCAGCCAGCAGGAACTGGTTACGCATGGTGGTAACATCGCGCAGCAGTACGGCTTTGTCGACTTCGCCAACGACTGTCCAGTTCCAGCCGGGCAGCACGGTGTAGGACATCAGCAATGTGCGGCCGTCTGCGCTCTGGCGCGCCAGCGTACCGCTGCTGTTTGTCAGCAAGGTTTGCAGATCTTTTTCATCCCACTGCGGGCGTTTGCCTTCGTCGGTATCGTGGAACAGATAGTTGCCGTAATTCTTGCCCTGGTTGCGATCAAGCACGAAGAAATGGCCGCTTTCACCCAGCTTACGACCGAGGATCTTATTGCGCATCACCTCCCACGAACGGGAGATATCAACGCCAACAAACAGAATGGCAATGGTGTTGCCGCTGGCGTCTTTCACCGGTTGGTATTGGGTGATATAGCGTTTGCCAAACAGCTGTGCCAACCCGCGATAGACTTCACCTTTCATTACCGGCGCAAAAGCCGGGCTGGCTTTATCCAGCTTAGTGCCGATGGCGCGATCGCCGTTCTCTTTGCGTAGCGATGTTGCGACACGCACAAAGTCATCACCGCTGCGCACGAATAGCGTCGCGATAGCGCTGGTTCGGTTGAGGAAATCGTCCGGGATAGCATTGTTGTTATGCAGTTCAGTATCGCCGCCTTTGAAGAGCGGCACATCGATACCGTTAATCTCGCGACGCTGCTGTGGATCCACCGCGAGCGGCTGCGGCAGAAAACTGCTGAACAAGCGCGTGTAGCTCTCCACCTCATCACTGAGACTACTGTTGAACATTTCAACCATATCTACCACCCCGGTAGACTGGCTGTGCAGGTCTTCCATGGCCAGCGTTTCCAGCTGTTGGCTGGCTTTATTGCTCATCAGAAAAGTGAATAAGAGGAAAAGCGTTGCAACGCTTGCGCCAGTCAGAAGTGACAATTTTGCACCCAGGCCGGTGCGACGAAAAAAGGCGCTCATAATTTGTCCGTTGTTCTGTGTATGAGGCTCCTTCAACGGCACAATTGCGATAACATTTAGTTTGTCAATGTAACAAAATGTTACATTGGTGCATCCTTACAATAACATAATCTTAATGATTGTAGGGGCATAAAAAAGCCACCATATTTAGGTGGCTTTTTTCAGCGGCTCAGGCGTACAAAATGGCCTGCACGCGCCAGTTGTCAATGTGTTGATCTTCCTGCATTCGCACAATGCGATACCAGGAGGCTCCTTGTTCATCTGCTTTTAACGCGATAACCCGCTCAACGTCCTGTAGGCTCCCTGAGACATTATTGACGGAGATAAGACCGATTTCGTTTAATCCCGTCACGCAGTCAGCGCTGGCGAACTCTGCAGGCTGCGCTGTTGTATTTAGCAAACCGGTAGAAAGCAACAGTGAGTTTAAGGCAAGAGATCGTTTCATAGTCAGCTCCATTTTACGTTACCCCGATTGTTTGCAGGGCTTCCTTTCGCGCAACGGATTCGAAAAATCCTATTGTGCACAGGAGAACATCAATGGACGCAAAGCAATGTAAATGTCCTGAAAATCAACGCCTCGCTACTGTTTATACAGCAGGGCGCGTCCGAACCAACGACCGGGAATTATGGTGTCATCCATCATGATGATGACGTAATAATTGGCGCCGGCGGCCACGGCTTTGGCTTTGATTGCGTCTTCCACGTCCATGGGAGAACCCAGTACCGTTACGCTAACGGCGCCAATCTCGCGAAGATCCTGCGTCTGATTACGGCGGATTTCCTGCGGATGGTCGCTAACCGGCGGTGCAGATTGCGGCTTACCTTCCAGCACTGCGCAGCCGCTTAATAACAAGGCGAACAGTAAGCACGGTAAAGCACGCATGGTTTTCTCATCTCTCCTGATTGCCATAGTGTAGTTCCTGGTGAATTTCCGTTTGGGGGAATGTTCCCGAAATGTTATCCCGAGCACTAATTTCGAATGAAAGTATTTTGAAAGCGTAATCTATCTCTCAACGTCGTCAGATGCTCATGCGAAATCTGACTTGCACCACCCTGTCGCCAGTGGCATACCAGCACTATAGATCAAGGAGGGAGTAATGATTGAACTTCAGGTTGAACAATTTGCGGGTGTCGAAACGCTGCATGCCTTCCCGGCGGGAAAACGCGCCGAACCGCTGCCTTGTGTCGTGTTTTATCACGGTTTCACCTCATCAAAGCTGGTCTACAGCTACTTTGCCGTGGCGCTGGCGCAAGCCGGTTTCCGCGTGGTGATGCCAGACGCTCCGGAGCATGGCGCGCGCTTTAGCGGCAATGTTGAGCGGCGCTTGCATCAGTTCTGGCAAATCTTACAGGGCAATATTGAAGAGTTCGCCGCGCTGCGCGACGCGCTGGAGCGCCTTGACTTGATTGATAACCGGCGGCTGGCGATCGGTGGTGCATCGATGGGAGGTATGACTGCGCTGGGCATTATGACCCAACACCCGGAAGTGCGCTGCGTCGCAAGCCTGATGGGGTCCGGCTATTTCACCACGCTTGCGCGTACGCTTTTCCCGCCGCTGGTCGTGACCACGCCGGAACAGCAATATGAATTCGACGCGATTATTGATCCACTCTCACAGTGGGACGTCAGTACGCAACTGCCGCGCATTGCCGATCGCCCGCTGCTGCTGTGGCACGGTGAGCAGGATGATGTGGTGCCAGCAGCGGAATCTTTCCGTTTACAGCAAGCGTTGCAGGAACAGGGGCTGGACACCAATCTCACTTACCAGTGGGAAGCCGGGGTAACGCACCGCATTACCCCGCAAGCGCTGAGTGCGACAACGGACTTTTTTAGCCGTTATCTTTAAGCCGTTCGGCGCAAGCGCATAACCACCAGCGCGAGCACACAGATGATGGCACCCGCCCAGAAGGTTGACGCTGCGCCGCGGGTTTCCCACAAAACTCCGGCACCGAGGCTTGCCAGCAGCAGCGCAACACCGCTGAGTAAATTGAACATGCCGAACGCCGTGCCGCGCAGTTCCGCTGGCGCGGTATCGGCAACCATGGTCGCGAGCAAGCCTTGCGTCATGCCCATATGTACGCCCCACAGCGCGACACCGAGCAGCAGCGTGCTCCAGTGCTGGCTGAGCGCCAGCGCCATATCCGCGAGGATCAACACCACCAGACCCAGCTGTAGTAACCGGTTGTGGCTGATGCGGTCTGACAGTTTGCCAAACGGATAGGCGGTGACCGAGTAGACCAGGTTCATGGCGACCATCACCAGCGGAATGGCCGCCAGCGGGATCTCCATCTGTTGAGCGCGCAGCACCAAAAATGCTTCGCTAAAGCGGGCGAGGGTAAAAACAAAACCGAGCGCCACCACCCACCAGTAAGCACGGCTTAACCGTTTGAGATTTTCGCGACGAATGGGATTGGTGCGCTTATGGGTGATAGGGGTTTTCGGTTCGTGCAGGCCAAAGAACAGCAGCGCGACTGCCAGTACACCGGGGATCACCGCAATCCAGAACACGGCCTGGAAGTTGTCATTCCACAGCAGCATCAATGCGACCGCCAGCAATGGCCCGAGGAACGCGCCAACGGTGTCCAGCGACTGGCGCAACCCAAACGCTGCGCCGCGGATTTCCGTCGGGGTGACATCGGCAACCAGCGCATCGCGCGGCGCCCCGCGAATGCCTTTGCCAAGCCGGTCCATCATGCGTGCGCCGAACACCAGGCCGGATGTCGAGGCCAGCGCAAACAGCGGCTTGCTTAATGCGCCCATGCCATAACCCAGCAGCGCCAGCCCTTTGCGTTTGCCGATGTAGTCGCTGAGCATGCCGGAAAAGACTTTAATCATCAGCGCGGTGGCTTCCGCCAGCCCTTCAATCAGGCCAATAATCACGACGCTTGTGCCGAGCGTCGTGGCCATAAACAGCGGCAGCAAGCTGTGGATCATCTCCGAGGAGATATCCATCAACATACTGACGCCGCCTAATACCCAGACCCCCGCAGGTATGCGACCTAACGTTGAAAACCGCTTGAGCATGATTTTCCTCGTAACTTTCCATCACCGCAGCCAGAGCGCTATTAAACCTGCCGGAAAGGGGTTTGATAAGGGGGGAAAGAAAAGAATTCTCGCGTCGGTGTGCGGCCCCAATGCGGGGCCGCAAATGCAAGAGGGACTGGCCTGTAAAACGTGTGATTAGCGGTAGATAAACGCGCTGGCGTGCAGGTTGCCGTTGCTCCCCGGCTCATGAGTGAGCTCTGCACGGTAATATTTGGCGCTGTGGGCGTCGGCCTCGTCATTGAGTGCCTCGTCAGCTTCATGCTCAGTAGCGAAGTTATGATTGATATAGATAACGCCTAAGCTGTGCACATCATCCATGTTGCGGGCTTGCTGGTTGTTGAGTTTAATTGCCGCTGCGGCATTGGCGCTAAGCAGCAAGGTTGTTAATAATATTGCGATGTATTTCATGATGTTATGCTCCGATAAAACGCCGTTTTTTTAGTTTTTCACCATCTCTCCTCCTTATGTTTGAGGCCTGTTTAAAGTGTACGCGTTAGCCCAAAAAGGTATCGCGACCATTTCTGATGCTGTCGTTCAAAAAATTGCCGTAATGCGTTGTGCTTAATTTTAATTCGCCAGGCGCGCTTCTCTTTGCGCTTAGTGCGAATTATTTGTGCAATTGCCTTGAGTTTGGCAGGGGACATCAGTATTATGACGCGTCAATTTTTCAGCCGACCTTTAACACGTTCCTTGCCTCCCCGGGATTCGGCTGACCCAGACAGGAGGCTGAATAATCCGTAAGGAGCAATTCGATGCGTCATTACGAAATCGTTTTTATGGTCCATCCTGACCAGAGCGAACAGGTTCCGGGCATGATCGAACGTTACACTGGTGCAATCACTGCAGCAGAAGGTACGATCCACCGTCTGGAAGACTGGGGCCGCCGTCAGCTGGCTTACCCGATCAACAAACTGCACAAAGCACACTACGTTCTGCTGAACGTTGAAGCGCCGCAGGAAGTGATCGATGAGCTGGAAACAAACTTCCGCTTCAACGATGCCGTTATTCGCAGCATGGTTATGCGTACTAAACACGCTGTTACCGAAGCATCTCCGATGGTTAAAGCGAAAGACGAGCGCCGTGAGCGTCGCGATGATTTCGCTAACGAAACCGCAGATGATGCAGATGCTGGGGATTCTGAAGAGTAATTACTGATGGCCAACCGCCTGGTGTTGTCCGGCACAGTGTGCAGGGCGCCGCTTCGTAAGGTCAGCCCGTCAGGAATTCCTCACTGCCAGTTCGTGCTTGAGCACCGTTCTGTGCAGGAGGAAGCCGGTTTCCACCGGCAGGCGTGGTGCCAAATGCCTGTAATAATCAGCGGGCAGGAAAACCAGGCCATTACTCACAGTATAACGGTCGGCAGCGCAGTAACTGTTCAGGGGTTCATCAGTTGCCACAAGGCAAAGAACGGCTTGAGCAAAATGGTTCTGCATGCCGAGCAGATTGAATTGATAGATTCTGGAGACTAGCCAAATGGCACGTTATTTCCGTCGTCGCAAGTTCTGCCGTTTCACCGCGGAAGGCGTTCAAGAGATCGACTATAAAGATATCGCTACGCTGAAAAACTACATCACCGAAAGCGGTAAGATTGTCCCGAGCCGTATCACCGGTACCCGTGCAAAATATCAGCGCCAGCTGGCACGCGCTATCAAACGCGCTCGCTACCTGTCCCTGCTGCCGTACACTGATCGTCATCAGTAATCGGTCACGGTCCATTAATACGACTTTGAGAGGATAAGGTAATGCAAGTTATTCTGCTTGATAAAGTAGCAAACCTGGGTAGCCTGGGTGATCAGGTTAACGTTAAAGCGGGCTACGCTCGTAACTTCCTGGTACCGCAGGGTAAAGCTGTTCCGGCTACCAAGAAAAACGTTGAATATTTCGAAGCACGTCGCGCTGAACTGGAAGCCAAACTGGCTGACGTTCTGGCGGCTGCTAACGCTCGCGCTGAAAGCATCAACGCACTGGGCTCTGTTACCATCGCGTCTAAATCTGGCGACGAAGGTAAACTGTTCGGTTCCATCGGTACTCGCGACATCGCTGACGCTGTAACTGCAGCTGGCGTGAAAGTTGCGAAGAGCGAAGTTCGCCTGCCGAACGGCGTTCTGCGTACTGTTGGTGAGCACGAAGTGGACTTCCAGGTTCACAGCGAAGTATTCGCTAAACTGACTGTAAACGTTGTTGCTGAGTAATTCGTTACTCTAAAACAATGTGTAAAACGCCGGCCTTGTGCCGGCGTTTTGCTTTTCAGGCCTCGCAGAACAGCCCATTGTGGCTTGTTTAATCTCGCATTCTGACGCATCCTCAGGTAATAATTGAAACGCAATTTTATCTTTGAGATTTGTCATGGAAACCGCTCTGCACGCGTCCGTTTTTGCCCGCCGAAAGGTGGCTTACGCCTGCGCCACGCTCTGTTGTCTGCTCTGGGGTAGTTCCTACCCGGCCATTAAAAATGGCTACGAACTCTTTCACATCGCCACCGACGATATCCCGTCAAAGGTGGTATTTGCCGGTTACCGTTTCCTGTTTGCAGGCGTATTGCTGCTGCTGTTCGCCCTGGCGCAGCGTAAACCGATTGGCAGGTTATCGGCTACGCAGTTTGGGCAACTGACGGTGCTCGGGTTAACGCAAACGACTCTGCAATACACCTTCTTCTATATCGGTCTTGCTTATACCACTGGCGTAAACGGGTCGATCATGAATGCGACCGGCACCTTCTTTAGCGTGCTGTTGGCGCATTTCATCTATCAAAACGACAAGCTCAGCTACAACAAAAGCCTCGGCTGCATTCTGGGCTTTGCCGGCGTCATGCTGGTGAACTTCCACAGCGGTATGCGTGACTTTGTTTTTGTCTGGAACGGCGACGGTTTCATTGTGCTGGCGGCGTTTATCCTTTCTGCCGCCACGCTGTATGGCAAACGCATTTCCCAGACAGTAGATCCCACGGTGATGACCGGCTGGCAGTTGGCTATCGGCGGCGTTGCGCTGCTGATTGGCGGCTATCTGTCGGGGGGAACGCTGGAGGTGCATAGCCTCAGCGCAGTGGCAATTCTCGGCTATCTTACGCTTTTGTCGTCGGTGGCGTTCGCTCTGTGGAGCATGCTGTTGAAAGTGAATCGCGTGAGTATGATTGCGCCGTTCAATTTCGTGATACCGGTTGCCGGTACGGTGCTCTCCGCCATTTTCCTCGGTGAAAATATTCTTGATATCAAATACGCGGTCGCACTGGTGCTGGTCTGCTCAGGGATCTGGTGGGTCAATAAACGAGCCGGGTAACGTGTACCCGGCACAGTAGATTAACGCGCGCGGATAAAGCTGCCGTCCGGCTGGCGGGTAAACAACACCGGCTGGCCGCCGGTCTCGATGGTCAGCCCTGTTACTACGCCGTTGGCGTTCTGGCGAATTTTCACCATCTGGCCGCTTTGCAGGGTGCTCAGCGGTTTACCGTCACCTTCCACTTTGGCCATCGCATAGACATCGGTTGGCGGCAGATTGTGATCGCGAAACAGTTGCGCCAGCGTTTTCCCCTCTTCAACGCGGTAAGCGCGCCACTGCTGCTCGATACCGCTGGAAGAGGGCAGCGTGTTCTGCGCTACATGCTGGCGCGGTTGCTGTTGCTCGACGGGTTCTTGCTGTTGCATGGACGCTTCCGCACTCGGCGCGGTCTGCTGCGGCTCGCTCACCACCTGCGGCGGTGTGGGTTCCGTTGTGGAAGGTTGCGACTGTGAAGCGGTGGGAAGATTGAGTTGCGCTTCGCGAGCACCGGTTGGCGCTGTGGAACGGTTGCTGTCGTCCGTTGACGGTAACAGAAAACCGATAACCACCAGCAAAGCCGCGAGGATCAGGCCGCGACGGTGCAATGGCGGGAGCGGATCCATCAGGCGAAAATGGTCCGGGGCTTGCCAGATTTTCACCAGGGTAGGTTTCAGTTCAAATCGCCCGGGCATGGCTTTCCTCCTGCTCCGCGTCATTTAGTGTCCTGTCTCGTTGAGTATATACACTTTATCCCGCCACCGCGGCGTACGCCGTTTTTAACTGCCTGAAAGTCGACAAAAAGCTGCATTTTGTGAGCGCAATTCGGGATAAATCTTACTTGCTGTATTCTTTCCCTTTCCCTGCGATTTGTCATCTTTCCTGCGACAAAGTTTTACCCGGTGCAGCGCGGCTGTTATGCTGCGCGCTACCTTAAAAAGCGATGAAAGGAAAATCCATGACAACCCCAACTTTTGACACGATCGAAGCGCAAGCCAGCTACGGCATTGGTTTGCAGGTAGGACAGCAGCTGAGCGAATCCGGGTTAGAGGGGCTGTTACCGGAAGCGCTGGTCGCAGGCATCGCTGATGCACTGGAAGGCAAACAACCCGCTGTTCCGGTAGATGTTGTTCACCGCGCGCTGCGTGAAATCCACGAGCGTGCCGACGCTGTGCGTCGTTCCCGTTTCGAAGAGATGGCGGCGGAAGGCGTGAAATATCTGGAAGAAAACCGCGAGCGTGAAGGCGTGAACAGCACCGAATCCGGTCTGCAATTCCGCGTTATCACCCAGGGCGAAGGCGCTATCCCGGCGCGTACTGACCGCGTACGTGTGCACTACACCGGTAAACTGATTGACGGCAGCGTGTTCGACAGCTCCGTTGCACGCGGCGAACCGGCTGAATTCCCGGTTAACGGCGTGATTGCTGGCTGGATCGAAGCCCTGACACTGATGCCGGTGGGTTCCAAATGGGAACTGACGATTCCGCACAACCTCGCATACGGCGAGCGCGGCGCTGGCGCGTCTATTCCGCCGTTCAGCACGCTGGTATTTGAAGTGGAACTGCTGGAAATTCTGTAATTCCCCGCATGAATGCCTCTTCCCGTCAGGGAAGGGGCTACACCTACTGCGCTGATCGTTTGTTAATAAAACCAATGCCAACAGATTATCTTGCAAATGGCGCAATCAGGTGTATTTTTGTGAGCTATTTCGCGTTACCTGAGTGATATGACACTCACTTTAAACAAATATTTAACATTGTTTTTAATTCCGAGTATTCATCCCGCCGATTCTTACCTAATATCTTTGCGTCCATACAAGGGTGGAACACGCAACTAAAAAAGGCCAGTAGAGCCCCAACAACACAGACAGGAATACAACATGGTAGATCAGGTTAAAGTCGTGGCCGACGAACAGGCGTCGACTGAACAGTCGCTACGGCGAAATCTCACAAACCGGCATATTCAACTCATCGCCATTGGCGGCGCCATCGGGACCGGGCTGTTTATGGGCTCCGGGAAAACCATCAGCCTCGCCGGTCCGTCGATCATTTTTGTCTATATGATCATCGGCTTTATGCTGTTTTTCGTCATGCGCGCCATGGGTGAATTACTGCTGTCGAATCTCGAATACAAATCCTTTAGCGACTTCGCCGCCGACCTGTTAGGGCCATGGGCGGGGTATTTTACCGGCTGGACATACTGGTTTTGCTGGGTAGTGACCGGTATGGCCGATGTCGTCGCCATCACGGCTTACGCGCAGTTCTGGTTCCCCGGTCTTGCCGATTGGGTAGCGGCGCTGGCCGTTGTCGTCGTGCTGCTGAGCCTCAATCTCGCGACGGTAAAAATGTTCGGCGAGATGGAATTCTGGTTTGCGATGATCAAAATCGTCGCCATTGTCGCGCTGATCATCGTGGGGGTAGTGATGGTGCTGATGCACTTTAAATCCCCGACCGGCGTTGAAGCCTCCTTCTCGCATCTGTGGAATGATGGCGGCTGGTTCCCGAAAGGTATCAGCGGGTTCTTTGCCGGTTTCCAGATTGCGGTATTTGCCTTTGTCGGCATTGAACTGGTCGGTACGACCGCTGCAGAAACTAAAGATCCGGAGAAATCCCTGCCGCGCGCCATCAACTCGATCCCGGTGCGCATCATTATGTTCTACGTTTTCGCGCTGATTGTGATCATGTCGGTGACACCGTGGAGTTCCGTGGTGGCGGATAAGAGCCCGTTTGTTGAGTTGTTCGTGCTGGTAGGGATTCCGGCGGCGGCGAGCATTATCAACTTCGTAGTGCTGACATCGGCGGCGTCTTCTGCCAACAGCGGCGTCTTCTCCACCAGCCGGATGCTGTTCGGCCTGGCGCAGGATGGCGTGGCGCCGAAAGCGTTCGCTAAGCTCTCTAAACGCGCGGTACCGGCGAAAGGGCTGACCTTCTCCTGTATCTGCCTGCTGGGCGGTGTGGTGATGTTGTACGTGAACCCAAGCGCGATTGCTGCGTTCACCATGATCACTACCGTATCAGCGATCCTGTTTATGTTCGTCTGGACGATCATCCTCTGCTCGTATCTGGTGTACCGTAAGCAGCGCCCGCAGTTGCATGAAAAGTCGAACTACAAAATGCCGCTGGGCAAACTGATGTGCTGGGTGTGCATGGCGTTCTTCGTCTTTGTACTGGTGCTGCTGACGCTGGAAGCGGATACCCGCCAGGCGCTGATCGTGACGCCGTTGTGGTTTGTGGTGCTGGGCGCGGGCTGGCTGTACGCGGGCAAAAAGCGTCTGGCTAACCGCCAGCCATAAAAAAAGAGCCGCGCGGCGGCTCTAAACTTCCATGAATCAGGGCGCTCTCGGGCGCCTTTATTTATTCGCCAGCGAGGGCACGCGGGAACAGATTATTGTTTTCCAGGCTGATGTGTTCCATCAGATCGTCAATCAAGGTATTGATGCCGTTATACATCGCTTTCCAGGTGGTGCAGGCTTCCGGCGGCGGGGTGACGTTATTGGTAATGTGTTTGATCACTTCCAGCAGTTCGCCCGCTTCATCATGCTCGCTCTCCATTACGCTTATCGGCCCCATTGCCTGTGAACCCATGCCCTGTTTGATCATCGGGAACAGGATCTGCTCCTCTTTCATCATGTGGCTGGAAAGCTCTTCATGCAGCATGGTCAGGTATTTGGTTAAGCCGTGCGGCACGTTCGGTTTATCGGCGTGGACGCGCTCGACTTTGGTGGCCTGCAGGATCAGTTCCGGCAGTTGTTCGCGGTGACGGTCATGGTAACGCACGATAATGTGGTCAATGATTTCCGCCAGCCCCGCCACTCGCCAGTCTTTCTCAATCGGCTGCCCGGCAAGCGTCGCCAGCTCGGCTTCGATGACGTCAATATCCAGCTCTTTGCGGGCCGCAGAACGTCCCAGCGTCTGCTTACCGCCGCAGCAGTAATCCATATCATATTTACGGAACAGTGCGGAGGCGCGGGGGATAGAGAGCGCCAGCTCACCCAGGGGTTGATCGCGGAAAGCCATAGCAGTTACCTCATGTGTAATTTATAAGTTGTATATTAAATGCATCTTTAAGCCGATGATATACCCCTTTTGGGGTGGCGCAAATCGCCTTATTCCTTTCTTACACGAAAAAACTGTGATATCCATCACAAAAAATCTTACGAATTTAACATGTTGAATACCGGTGTTTTTATTGGAAATTACTGGATTGCGACCTGCATCACAATTAAACAACTCCGCTTCGCTGCCGATACCAAGACTCCAGACAATATCCTGCACGCTATAAAGGCTTACAATGTTTAAAAGAATAAAAGTTATTACTTTATTAATCATGGTTTTACTGGTGCTTGGTGCAATGCAGCTGATCTCCGCTGGCGTGTTCATCAGTGCGCTTAATAACGATAAAAACAACTTCAACGTTTCCCAGGTTTCCAGCCAGAACGTTTCCGAATTTACCGATGCCTGGATCAGCCTCAACCAGGCGCGTGTGACGCTGAACCGCGGCATGCTGCGTCTACAAAGCAGCACTGCCAGCCAGATTAATGGCGGTCAGCTTAATGAACTGGCGCAAACGGCCACCAACTTGCTGAACCAGGCGCAACAGCATTTCGAGAAGTACAAAACCATTCCGGACACGCCAGGGCTGGATAAAGCGCTGTCGAAAGATCTGGAAACGCAATACGGCATCTACCATGCGACACTGACAGAGATGAACCGCCTGCTGCTCGCCGGGAATCTGGAAGATATGTTCCGCCAGAACGCCGAAGCGAAACAGGTTGCCATGCAGAAGAGCTATCGCGCGTGGCGCGATGCGCAAACCGTACTGGCGAGTGAAGGGATCGTCCAGAATGAACGCGATTACCAGCGTATTCTGTGGATCCTCGGCACCGTGATGCTGGTCGTGCTGGCGGTGATCGTTATGAGCTGGGTTGCGATGCAGCGCGTTCTGCTGAAGCCGTTGCATGAGGTGATGAGCCATATCCGCCACATCGCAAGCGGCGATTTGACGCATGACATTGATGCCGAAGGCAAAAACGAAATGGCGCTGCTGGCGCAGAATGTGCAGGAAATGCAGCAGTCGCTGGTGAAAACCGTCAGCGTAGTGCGCGACGGCGCCGATACCATTTACACCGGCGCGGGTGAAATTTCCGCCGGCAGTAACGATCTCTCTTCACGCACCGAGCAGCAAGCCGCGTCGCTGGAAGAGACCGCCGCCAGCATGGAGCAGCTCACCGCCACGGTGAAACAGAATGCCGACAACGCCCGTCAGGCAACGCAACTGGCGCTGAACGCGTCCGGTACCGCGAAGAAAGGTGGGGAAGTGGTAGATGGCGTGGTGCGCACCATGGATGAGATTGCCACCAGTTCCAGCAAAATTGCGCAGATCACCAACGTGATTGACGGTATCGCCTTCCAGACCAACATCCTGGCGCTGAACGCCGCCGTTGAAGCGGCGCGCGCGGGCGAACAGGGCCGAGGCTTTGCCGTGGTGGCGGGTGAAGTGCGTACCCTGGCGCAGCGCAGTGCGCAGGCAGCAAAAGAGATTAAAGGGCTGATTGAAGACTCCGGTAATCGTGTCAATGCGGGTGCCGCCCTGGTGCATGAAGCCGGGGAAACCATGGCTGAAATCGTCAGCGCCGTCACGCGCGTGACCGACATCATGGGCGAAATCTCGTCTGCGTCTGACGAGCAGAGTCGTGGTATCGATCAGGTAGGCCAGGCCGTTGCCGAGATGGACCGCGTTACCCAGCAGAACGCCTCGCTGGTAGAAGAGTCTGCGGCTGCCGCTGCAGCACTGGAAGAGCAGGCCGCGCGCTTGACTGAAACCGTGGCGGTATTCAAGGTCAACCGTACGCGCAGCGCACGCCGTCCGGCGTTAGTCACGCCAGTCAGCAAACCGCAGGCCAAAGCGACGGAAAGCTTCAGCGAAGCCAACTGGGAAACGTTCTGATAACGGTTGCGTCGCTCTCCCGAAACCCGGCATATGCCGGGTTTTTTATGCCCATTGAAAATCACAAGCGGGGGAGGCACAGAGTGGCTATGCCTGATTGTGTGGCATTCACTCTTACCGAACGGGCCGACGCCTGATTTTCACGCCGCATGTCGGCGAGAAAGCACTACGAATGCGGCTGTTTATTCGGTCCTCAGTGCGGTGATGCTGGCTTTTTCCGGCTTCGACAGTACCGCCATCAACACGCCGCCGACCAGCAAGACAATACCGCAGACGGTGAGCAGCGGCGGCAGGCTTTGGCGCAGCACAAAGGTATAGAGCAGTCCGGCCAGGGTTTCAAAGACAATCAACGGGCCGACAATCACCGTCGGTAAGCGCTGGCTGGCAATGTTCCAGCACAACGCGCCCACCCACGAGCAGAGCACCGCAATGGTGAACATCAGCGTAATAAACACCAGCGGACGCGGGCCGAAGGGCAGGGTGAAATCCGGTTGCTGAACACCAAGCCACAGGCACGCCGCAATATAGCCCACCAGTGACACCGGTAGCGTCACCAGCGCTTGTGCCGTGGCCCACATCATCGGGTTTTTGTCCGGGTTTTCCCGCAGCCAGCGGGCATTGCGCAGCGCATACCAGGCCCAACAGGCGACCGAGGTGAAAGCCAGCACAATACCGGAACCGTAGCGCCAGCCGCTGAAATTCGGCAGCCCGTGGCGCAGCTCGGCGATATTGACGCAGCCTAACCCAAGCGCAATGCAGAGTAGCGCGGGAGCCAGCCGCCGCCATGCGAGTTTGCCGTCACGCTGGCTATAGAGCAGGTTAGCGCACACCGGGATCACCACCGGCAGCGTGGCGATAATCATCGTCGACACCGGCGCGCCCGTACGCTGAATGGCGCTTGCCAGGCAGACGTAATAGACAAGGTTGCCCATGATCGTCAGCCATAAGGCTGTGAACCAATCGCTGCGCGTAAGTTGGCGCAAACGCGCGCGACCGAGCCACGCCAGTGGCAGGGCAATAATCCCCAGCGCCAGATAGCGCCCGGTGGATTGCAGCGCTGCCGGATAATCCGGCACGATCAACGGCCCGACAAAAATAAGCCCCCAAAATAGCCCGGCGAGCAGGGCATACAACACACCACTAATCATTATTCCACCTGCGTTTACATCGGCAGCGGACAGTGTAGGAGAGCGACGGGCGGGAATATTGTATGAGATTGCGCATTAACGGCGCGTAACCTGCTTTTGGTAACGCACCGGCGTGATGCCGTAGCGGTGTGTAAACGCGCGGGTGAGGTGTGATTGATCGGTGAGGCCGGTAACGGCGGCGACATCGGCGGCGGGCATGCCCTGAGTCAGAAACGATTTGGCGCGCCACAGGCGGATCGCCATCAGCATCTGGTGCGGAGTGACATGAAAATGCGCCTTGAACTGGCGTTGAAAATGGTACGGGCTGAGCGCCGCGACTTTCGCCAGCTCGTCGAGCGTCAGGCTGTGCATATAGTTGTCATGCAGGTAATCGCGCACGCGCGCAAACCGGTGCGCGCCTTCCGGACGCTGCGGCGCGTGGTGCGCCAGCGGGCGGAAGGTATCGATGAGATCCAGCAAAATCCCCTGTTGCGCCAGCGGATCGTCGGTGTGCCACAAGCCATGGATCTGTGCGCAGATCTGCCGGGTGCGCAGCGGATCGTGACGCATGACATCGCGAAACCACCAGTGGCGGATCCCGGTCACTTCTTCCAGCAGATCTGGCTCAAGGTAAACCATGCGATAGCGCCAGCCGTCGGCGGTTTCCGCCTCGCCGGTGTGCAGCTCGTCAGGGTTCATGGTGACCACGGAATGCATCGGCGCGACATACTGCGTACCGCGATAACGAAAGCGTTCGGCACCGGCTTCGATAGCGCCAATACCAAACGCTTCATGAGTGTGCGGCTCAAAGGCGTAACGCGAAATATGCGCGTGGTACAGCTCCACCCCCGGCAGTAACGCCAGGTGGCGAAAGCGCGCGCAATCTCGCTCGTCAGTAAACTGTTCGGGTACGCCTTCCACGGTCTCTCTCCACACGGGTCATCCCTTCATTATTAGGGATGACCCGGCGGGAGGCTACAAAAATTAACCACTTTGTAACCTTTACAGGAGGTCGTTGACGCTCTTTTCAATCGACGTGGTCGGGCGTCCAATCAATTTGCTGAGCGTTTTACTGTCATCAAACAGGCCACCTTTGGCGGCACCCGCATCGGAATCCGCCAGCATGGTGGCGAGCCAGTCCGGCAGGCCAGCACCTTTCAGCGCGGCGGCGAAATCGGCTTCGCTCAGGTTCTGGTAGACCACGTTTTTACCGCTGGCTTTGCTGAGCAGCGCGGCCAGTTCAGTGAGCGTCCAGCCGTGATCACCGGCCAGTTCATACACTTTGCCCGCATGCCCTTCTTCGCTTATTACGCGCGCGGCGGCGGCTGCGTAATCAGCGCGGGTAGCAGAGGCGATTTTGCCGTCACCGGCGGCGCCAATAAATACCCCGTGCGCCAGCGCCGCTGGTGCGCTTGCCAGGTAGTTTTCGCTATACCAGCCGTTACGCAGCAGGGTGTAAGGAATACCGGAATCGGCGAGCATGTTCTCGGTTTCAACGTGTTCAACGTGCAGGCCAAGCGGGGATTTATCCGCGTGCAGCAGGCTGGTGTAAGCAATGAATTTCACCCCGGCGGCTTTGGCGGCGTTTATCACATTGCGGTGTTGCGCGGCGCGCTGGCCGACTTCGCTACTGGAGATCAGCAGCAGCTTGTTCACGCCTGCTAACGCCTGGGTTAACGCGGCCTGGTCGCCATAATCGGCCTGGCGCACCAGTACGCCTTGTTTGCTGAGCGCTTCGGCTTTCGCCGGGTTACGAACGATAGCGACAATTTCTTTTGCCGCCACGGTTTTCAGCAGTGCTTCTACCACAAACTGGCCCAGTTGGCCGGTCGCGCCGGTGAGTGCGATCATGAGTATTCTCCTTCGGTGTTCGGTGAGTGTTGTGGTACGCTAACACCTTCACTAACTTTTAGTAAGTACGTACAAAAAGGTAAGTATGAAAACGCAATCCCGACCGCAAACATTGAGTGAACAAATGCGCGACGGCAATCTGTTCGCCGAGCAGTGTCCCTCGCGGGATGTTCTGAAACACGTCACCAGCCGCTGGGGCGTGCTGATTCTGGTGGCGCTACGCGAGGGCACTCACCGTTTTAGCGATTTGCGCCGCAAAATGGGCGGCGTCAGTGAAAAGATGCTGGCGCAGAGTCTGCAATGGCTGGAGCAGGATGGTTTTATTAACCGCGTGTCGTATCCCGTCGTTCCGCCGCATGTTGAATATAGCCTGACCCCGCTGGGTGAGCAGGTCAGCGAGAAGGTCGCGGCGCTTGCCGACTGGATCGAGCTGAATATCGAGCAGGTACTGGCCTTCCGCGATGAACGGGAAGGCCAGCAGGCGTTGGTTGAATAATTATTTGTTTAGCTGGATGTTATAGATAGCAAAGCCGATATCGTCATTGGCGACTTTCGCCATCGGGTAGCGAGCTTTCTCTTTGATAAACGCGGCGGCTTTGTCCGTGGGTGCGGTTTCAAAACGAATATCCAGCTTCGCGTCGCTGTGGATCGGTGCCAGTTGCCAGTTGTTGTCGGCAGCCGGATGGATTTCCCCTTTCTGTTTGGTTTCATCGCTTATCCATTTCGCCAGCACCGCGCGGTTTTCATCCGGCGAGGCAAAAGCGATATGGCTGTCGCCCGTACCGGCAAACTTGCCGCCGTAGGCGCGGTAGTTATTGGTCGCCACAAGGAACACGGCGTTCGGATCAATCGGCTTGCCGTTAAAGGTCAGATTCTTAATGCGTTCCGCCTGCGGGTTAACGCTCTGGCATTCGCCGTCGTAGCGCGCCGGTTGCGTGACATCAATCTGGTAGTTCACACCATCGATCACATCGAAGTTATAGGTGCGGAAACCGTCCCAGTTGATCAGGCTTTGTGGCTTGTCGCTGTGCGGATCGATCTGGTTAAACTGACCGGCGGAGCACTCCAGCCACTCTTTTACCTCTTTACCGGTCGCTTTCACTACCACCAGCGTGTTCGGGTAGAGGTACAAATCGGCGGCATTGCGGAAGGTTAACTGGCCTTTTTCCACTTCGACATAACTGGCGGGATCGTTTTTGCGACCACCCACTTTAAACGGCGCGGCAGCGGAAAGCACCGGCAGTTTCGCCAGATCCGGATCGCCCTGAATAAAGTGTTCGACATAGGCTTTCTGCGCATTGTTCACCACCTGCACGGTCGGATCGTCCTGCACCAGCGCCAGGTAGCTGTACATGTTGTCGGCAGATTTGCCGATCGGTTTGCTGACAAACTCGCGGGTGGCGTCGTGATCGTGTTTCAGGATCTGCACCAGCTTGCTGTCCTCGCCAACGAGGGCTTTTTTCGCCGCCGCGTCATAAATCGGGCGCGCTTCGGCTTTGGATTCGCGCACCTGCCATTTGCCAGAATCATTGTTCAGCACCAGATCGACCACGCCAAGATGATCGCCCCACATGCCCGGCATCACGGACGGAATACCGTTCAACGTTCCTTTCTGGATATCCGCGCCTTTTATCGCCGCGAAATCTTTACCCGGGAAAACAGCGTGAGCGTGACCAAACAGGATCGCATCAACGCCTGGCACTTCGCTGAGGTAATAAACGGAGTTTTCCGCCATCGCCTGGTACGGCTCGGCCGACAGCCCGGAGTGTGCGACCACGACCACCAGATCGGCCCCTTTGTCGCGCATTTCCGGCACATATTTACGCGCGGTTTCGGTGATGTCGTTCACCGTCACTTTGCCGCTCAGGTTGGCTTTATCCCAGACCATGATTTGCGGCGGCACAAAGCCGATATAACCGATGCGCAGCGTGTGCGTTTTGCCTTCGCTGTCGGTGACCGGCGTCTCTTTGATTAAGTAAGGCGTGAACAGCGGCTTTTTGCTTTTCGCGTCGATGATATTGGCGTTCACATACGGGAATTTTGCGCCAGCCAGCGCCTTGTGCAGGTAATCCAGACCGTAGTTAAATTCGTGGTTGCCCAGGTTGCCGATGGCGTAATCAAGGGTGTTCATCGCTTTATACACCGGGTGAACCTCCCCAGCTTTCAGCCCTTTCGCCGCCATATAATCGCCCAACGGGCTGCCCTGGATTAAGTCGCCATTATCCACCAGCACGCTGTTTTTGACTTCATTTCGCGCGGCGTTAATCAGGCTTGCGGTGCGCACCAGGCCGAATTTTTCCGTCGCCGTGTCTTTGTAGTAATCAAAATCCATCATGTTGCTATGCAAATCAGTGGTTTCCAGAATACGTAAATCCACCGTTGCAGCCTGCACGCTGGCCGCAATCAGCGTGGCCAGAAGCGTTGCACTAAACTTAATCATCAGAGGCATCCTTTTTCGATCTAAGCCACAAAAGAAAGTGTTATGTACATTTTGTTGCTTACAGAATTGTGAATACTGCCATAAAAGCGCGCAAAGAAAACGCAATCGCTATCACAGATGGCAGATTCCGCCGCAATACGATATAAGTAAAACAATGAGTTACAAACCACTGAACAGAAGAGGTGGAAAATGTTAGATGCAATTTGCCAGCTCGCGCGCGAAGCGGGCGATGCCATTATGCAGGTTTACGATGGGCATAAGCCGATGGAGGTCACCAGTAAAGTGGATGACTCACCGGTGACGGCTGCCGATATTGCCGCACACGGGGTGATTGTGCGCGGTTTACAGGCGTTGACGCCGGACATTCCGGTGCTGTCAGAAGAAGATCCGCCCTCCTGGGAAGTTCGCCAGACATGGGGACGTTACTGGCTGGTGGATCCGCTGGACGGCACCAAAGAGTTCATCAAGCGTAACGGCGAGTTTACCGTCAATATCGCCCTGATTGAGAACGGAAAACCGGTGCTTGGCGTGGTTTACGCACCGGTACTGAAAGTGATGTATTCCGCCGCAGAAGGGAAAGCGTGGAAAGACGAAGCGGGGCATCATCAACAGATTCAGGTACGCGATGCGCGTCCGCCGCTGGTAGTGGTGAGCCGCTCACATGCGGACGATGAACTGAAAGAGTATTTACAGCATCTTGGTGAACACCAGACCACCGCCATTGGCTCTTCGCTGAAGTTTTGCCTGGTGGCAGAAGGCAAAGCGCAGCTTTACCCGCGCTTTGGGCCAACCAGCGTCTGGGACACGGCGGCAGGCCATGCTGTGGCGGTCGCCGCCGGGGCACATGTTCACGACTGGCAGGGGCGCACACTGGATTACACCCCGCGTGAATCCTTCCTTAATCCCGGCTTTCGGGTTTCGCTCTACTGATTAAGCAACTTGTGTAGCAGGTCAATGACTTGCTGCACCTCTTGCTGGCTCAGCCCGCCATCTTTTGCGTACTGTACGCGCCCGTCTTTATCCAGCACCACAATCGCCGAGCTCTCCTCGTCCAGCTTCCAGGCTTTGCGCGTCACGCCTTCGCTATCCACAATAAATTGTGACCACGGATAGAGCTTCTTATTGCTTTCGATACTGCTGCGCACAAACATCGCGCTACCGGGAATGGCGTCATCGGTGTTAACGATGGTGGTGGTTTGGTATTTATCGTGCGGCAGCTTTGCGGATTTGATCGCTTCAATCAGCGCGGCATTCTTCTCTTTTGCCGAGGTTCGACCAGCAATATGCTGCACCACTCGCACTTTGCCTGGAAGTTGAGCGCTATTCCATTTTTTATAGCTAAACTTATCGTTATCCAGTATCAACTCCCCTCTGTCGGCTATGCCCACAGGCGGCACGCGTTGGTTGTTTTCAAAGTTGTGGGCTGAAGCAACCAGCGGCAGTAACAGGCATGTCGCTGCCAGGATGTTACGTAGGGTCATGGCGTTTCCTTATTATCTCTTGTGTTTGTGCAGGTGATCCGACCACTTGGGCTCGCGTTTTAATCATAAATGCGATCAATGCGTTTTTCCCGCAATCTGGATGCCAGTTTGCGGGTGAACGCACATAACCGTGAAAAAATGTGGGCTTATACTGCGCAGAGTAAGGTGTTGAAAAGAATATTCTGAATAATTGTCATCAAAAGGTAAATAAAGTTATTCACACTATGTATGGGTTAGGTTCTGAACTATAGTCATTGAGCATTAAAATTTGCGCTCACCTACGTTGGTCCGATTGTGGAACCGCAAGAGCGTAATGTTTCACAGGAGATACAAGAATGAAAATTTTCCAGCGTTACAACCCACTTCAGGTGGCTAAGTACGTAAAAATCCTGTTTCGTGGACGGTTGTATATCAAGGACGTTGGCGCTTTCGAGTTCGATAAGGGCAAAATCCTGATCCCGAAAGTGAAAGACAAACAGCATTTGTCTGTTATGTCTGAAGTTAACCGTCAGGTGCTGCGTTTGCAGACCGAGATGGCTTAACAGCTGTGCTATGCAGTAGTTTAAATACGATAAAAAAACGGCCCCAAAGGGGCCGTTGACATTTCTGCGACAGATTACGCCGCGCCTTTACCTTCGGCGTCCGGCAGCTTCGGCGTCAACACCGCAGCGCGGGTGTCGATACGGGTCACCAGCAACTGATCGATGCGGTAGTTATCAATGTCCACCACTTCGAATTTGTAGCCGGAAAACTTCACCGCATCGGTGCGTTTCGGGATTTTACGCAGCATAAACATCATAAAGCCGCCGATGGTTTCGTAGTTACCGGACTGCGGGAATTCATCGATATCCAGTACGCGCATCACGTCATCAATCGGTGTGCCGCCGTCAATCAGCCACGAGTTTTCATCACGTGCGACGATCATCTCTTCCACCTGACCGACCAGATCGCCCATCAACGTCGTCATTACATCGTTAAGGGTGATAACGCCCACCACCAGCGCGTATTCGTTCATGATCACCGCGAAGTCTTCGCCCGCGGTTTTGAAACTTTCCAGCGCTTCAGAGAGCGTTAACGTATCCGGAACAATCAACGTATTGCGGATCTGCACGCCGCTATTCAGCGCCATGCTCTGGTTTGCCAGTACGCGGTTGAGCAGATCTTTGGAATCGACATAGCCGACAATGTGGTCGATATCATCGTTACAGACCAGAAACTTCGAGTGCGGATGTTCCGACACTTTCTTTTTCAGGCTCTGTTCATCTTCATGTAGATCAAACCAAATGACGTTTTCGCGCGAGGTCATGGATGACGGCACGGTGCGCGATTCCAGTTCAAACACGTTCTCAATCAGTTCGTGCTCCTGCTTACGCAACACCCCGGCTAACGCACCGGCTTCCACCACCGCGTAAATATCGTCAGAAGTGATGTCATCTTTACGCGCCATCGGCAGTTTGAAAATGCGGAAAATGACGTTGGCCAGGCCGTTGAAAAACCAGACCAGCGGGCGGAAAACAAATAAGCAGAAGCGCATCGGGTTGATGATACGCAAAGCCACGGCTTCAGGCGCAATCATACCGATGCGTTTCGGGGTGAGATCGGCAAACAGGATGAACAACCCGGTCACCAGCGAGAAAGAGATAATAAAGCTAAGTTGTTCGGCAAGCTCCGGTGAAACGACATTGATCAGCAGGCCGTGAAAAACGGGGGAAAATGCCGCGTCGCCGACGATACCGCCAAGAATGGCAACGGCGTTAAGACCGATTTGCACCACCGTAAAGAACATACCAGGCGTTTCCTGCATTTTTAAAATGCGTTGCGCGTTGATATTGCCTTCATCGGCCAGCAGTTTGAGCTTAATTTTTCGCGATGCGGCGAGTGAGATCTCGGACAACGAGAAAAACGCACTTACCGCGATCAGACAGAGTATGACTAAGATACTGTTTAACATAATTTATCCAGCTATTAACCGGATCCTCGGAAGGGGTTTTTGAATATCCATGTGGTAAACACTAATGAAAGCCGGCCCGAAGCGGTGGACCGGCAATTTCGAGGGGTAGTATAGCGTAAGCCTGTCGCAGGCTGCCAGAGGCTTAATTTGCGCCGTTTTTCGGCGATAAAACCCGTGATTTTTTAAGGGTTAAGCTGCGGTGGCAAACAAACGCCAATGCCACCGATACCGCAGTAGCCGTGCGGGTTTTTATACAAATATTGCTGATGCTCATCTTCCGCGTAATAGAACGGTGTCGCAGGTTTAATTTCCGTGGTCACCTGGCGCGCGTCGCCTGCGCTGCGCATCGCTTGCTGGAAGCGCGCAAGGCTGGCTTGTGCGGCGTCGCTTTGCTCTGGCGTCAGCGGGTAAATCCCGGAACGATACTGGGTGCCAGAATCATTGCCCTGGCGCATGCCCTGCGCCGGATCGTGGTTTTCCCAGAAAACCTGCAGCAGTTTTTCATAACTCACCACGTTCGGGTCGTATACCACACGCACCGCTTCCGCGTGGCCGGTCAGACCGGAGCAGACTTCGCGGTAGGTCGGGTTCGGCGTGTAGCCGCCGGTATAGCCAGCAGCCGTGCTATAAACTCCGTCTAACTGCCAGAACAGGCGTTCCACGCCCCAGAAACAGCCCATGGCGAACAGGGCGATCTCCATCCCTTCCGGAACATGACTCATTGAATGCTCGTTAACAGCATGTAAACTGGCAACGGGCATTGGTGTATTGCGTCCGGGCAATGCATCTGATTGGGAAACAAGCTCTTTTTTATCGAACAGACTCACGGTGATACCTCCCGGAGGGGCTAATTGCGGTTAGGGTTGTGTTGCGGCCTGTGTTTTAACACAATAAACGCCATAAATCAGACTAGATTTAAACATAAGAAATTTTGGGGTAGTCGTCTGTTTTTCAACCTGTGTTAACGGGTTTTTATCGACTTGTGTTCTGTCGTAAGGCAAAACCTGGCTCAGCGCGGAGCTGCGCTTACGTTTCCTTCCAGGGGTGGGAACAAGGATATTCAGGAGAGAACGTGCCAAAGATCCGTCTGTTATGTTTTGCCGCTTTACTGCTGGTGGGCGAAACGGCTTTCGCCGCCAATGTGCGATTGCAGCTGGAGGGGCTAACCGGGGAGCTGCAAAAAAACGTGCGCGCCCAGTTGTCCACCATTGAAAGTGATGAAGTGACCCCGGACCGCCGTTTTCAGGCGCGCGTGGATGACGCCATCCGCGAAGGGTTAAAAGCCTTAGGCTACTACGAACCCACCATTGATTTCGAACTGCGGCCGCCGCCGGCGAAAGGGCGTCAGGTGCTGATTGCGCGCGTGCAGGCCGGTGAACCGGTGCGCATTGGCGGCAATAGCGTGATCCTGCGTGGTGGCGCGCGTACGGACAGTGATTACCTCGACTTACTCAAAAAACGCCCCGCTATCGGCACGGTGTTGCACCATAACGATTACGACAATTTCAAAAAATCGCTCACCAGCGTGGCGCTGCGTAAAGGCTACTTCGACAGTCAGTTCCTTAAAAGCCAGCTTGGCATTGCCCTTGAGCGCCGCCAGGCGTTCTGGGATATCGATTATGACAGCGGTCAGCGTTACCGCTTTGGTACGGTGACGTTTGAAGGCTCGCAAATCCGCGACGAATACCTGCAAAACCTGGTGCCCTTCCACGAAGGGGATTATTACCAGACGCAGGATCTGGCAGAGCTAAACCGCCGCCTGTCAGCCACCGGCTGGTTTAATTCGGTCGTTGTCGCGCCAGAGTTTGATAAAGCGCGTAAAACCAAAGTGTTGCCGCTTAAAGGTGTGGTGTCACCGCGCACGGAAAATACCATTGAAACCGGGGTGGGCTACTCGACCGACGTCGGGCCGCGCGTCAAAGCAACATGGAAAAAGCCGTGGATGAACTCCTACGGTCACAGCCTGACCACCAGCACCAGTATCTCCGCGCCGGAACAGCAGCTCGATTTCAGTTACAAGATGCCGCTGCTGAAAAACCCGCTTGAACAATATTACCTGGTGCAGGGCGGCTTTAAGCGTACCGATCTGAACGATACCGAAGCGGATTCCACCACGCTCGCGCTGTCGCGCTACTGGGATCTCTCCAGCGGCTGGCAGCGCGCTATTAACCTGCGCTGGAGCCTCGATCACTTTACCCAGGCGAACGTGACCAACACCACTATGCTGCTTTACCCTGGCGTGATGATCAGCCGTACCCGCTCGCGCGGCGGCCTGATGCCAACCTGGGGGGATTCGCAGCGCTACTCGGTAGACTATTCGAATACCGCCTGGGGATCGGATGTCGACTTCCTGGTATTGCAGGCGCAAAACGTCTGGATCCGCACCCTTTACGATCGCCACCGTTTTGTGGCGCGCGGCAATCTGGGTTGGATCGAAACCGGCGATTTTGATCGCGTACCGCCGGATCTGCGCTTCTTCGCCGGGGGCGATCGCAGTATTCGCGGCTACAAATACAAATCTATCGCGCCTAAAAATGACAGCGGCAAGCTGATTGGTGCCTCCAAACTGGCGACCGGTTCACTGGAGTATCAGTACAACGTCACCGGTAAATGGTGGGGCGCGGCGTTTGTCGATAGCGGCGAAGCGGTGAGCGATATCCGCCGCAGTAATGTGAAAACCGGCGCGGGTGTTGGCGTGCGCTGGGAGTCGCCGGTCGGGCCTATCAAGCTCGATTTCGCCGTACCGGTCGGCGATAAAGAAGAACACGGATTACAGTTTTACATCGGGTTGGGGCCGGAATTATGAGTTTATGGAAGAAAATCAGCCTCGGCGTCCTGGTGTTTATCCTGCTGGTGCTGGGCACCGTGGTCTTTCTGGTGGGCACTACCAGCGGGCTGCATCTGTTATTTAACGCGGCCAACCGCTGGGTGCCGGGGCTGGAAATTAGCCAGGTGACCGGCGGCTGGCGCGATCTGACGTTAAAAAATATCCGTTTTACCCAGCCGGGCGTGGCGGTGAACGCGGGCGAAGTACACCTGGCGGTGAAGCTCGGCTGCCTGCGTGACAGCAGCCTGTGCGTGAACTATCTGTCGTTGAAAGATATCAATGTCGTTATCGACAGCAAAAAAATGCCGCCCGCCGCACCGGTAAAAGAGGAAGAGAGCGGGCCGCTGAACCTTTCTACGCCATACCCGATAACGCTTAGCCGGGTGGCGCTCAACAATGTAAATATCAAGATCGACGACACTACCGTCTCGGTAATGGATTTCACCACCGGTCTGAACTGGCAGGAGAAAAACCTGACGTTGAAACCGACATCGCTACAAGGGCTGCTGATTGCGCTGCCGAAAGTGGCCGATGTGGCGCAAAAAGAGGTCGTTGAACCGAAAATCCAGAACCCGCAGCCGCAGGAAAAACCGCTCGGCGAAACCCTAAAAGCGCTGTTTGAAAAGCCGCTGCTGCCGGAAATGACCGATGTTCACCTGCCGCTCAATCTCAACATTGAAGCGTTTCGCGGCGAACAACTGCGTCTTACCGGCGATACCGACATTCTGGTGCGCAGCCTGTTGCTGAAAGTGAGCAGTATCGACGGGCAGATGAAGCTCGACGCGCTGGATGTGGATTCTAATCAGGGCCAGGTGCGCGCCACCGGTAGCGCCCAGTTGCGCGATACCTTGCCGGTGGATATTACGCTCAATACCACGCTGAATATCGATCCGCTGAAAGGCGAGAAAGTGAAACTGAAAGTCGGCGGCGAAATGCGTAAGCAACTCGAGGTTGGCGTCAATCTCTCCGGGCCGGTCGACATGGATCTGCGGGCGCAAACGCAACTGGCCGAAGCCGGTTTGCCGCTGGATCTGCAGATAACCAGCAAGCAGCTTTACTGGCCGTTTAGCGGGGAAAAACAGTACCAGGCCGATGACCTGAATCTGAAACTCACCGGCAAAATGACCGACTATACGCTGGCGTTTCGCACGGCGGTGAAAGGCCAGGATCTACCGCCTGCGACCATTACGCTTGATGGTAAGGGCAACGAACAGCAACTAAACCTCGATAAACTGGTGATTGCGGCGCTGGAAGGCAAAACCGAATTAAAAGCGCTGCTCGACTGGCAACAAGCGATTAGCTGGCGCGGTGAATTAACGCTGAAAGATATCGATACCGCAAAAGCCTTCCCGGAGTGGCCGTCAAAACTGAATGGCCTGATCAAAACGCGCGGCAGCCTGTATGGCGGCAGCTGGCAAATGGAGGTGCCGGAGCTGAAACTGAGCGGCAACGTGAAGCAGAACAAGGTCAACGTTGACGGGCAGCTAAAAGGCAACAGCTATTTGCAGTGGACGATCCCCGGCCTGCACCTGGAACTGGGAAAAAACAGCGCCGATATTAAAGGCGAGCTGGGGGTTAAAGATCTCAACCTTGATGCCACGATTGATGCGCCGGGGCTGAATAATGCACTGCCAGGGCTAGGCGGCACGGCGAAAGGGCTGGTGAAAATTCGCGGTACGGTGGATGCGCCGCAGGCGCTGGCGGATATTACCGCCAATAACCTGCGCTGGCAGGAACTTTCTGTAGCTCGCGTGCGCGTGGAAGGCGATGTGAAATCCAGCGACCAGATTGGCGGCAAACTGAACGTGCGCGTGGAACGCATTGCCCAGCCTGGCGTGAACCTGAGCCTGGTGACCCTGGCGGCGGAGGGCAATGAGCAACAGCATAAACTCCAGTTGCGCGTGCAGGGCGAGCCGGTTTCCGGCCAGCTTAATCTGGCAGGCAGTTTTGACCGCGAGCAACAGCACTGGAAAGGGACACTGAGCGATACGCGCTTTGCCACGCCGGTTGGGCCGTGGTCGATTAACCGCCCGGTAACGCTGGATTACCGCAATCAGGAGCAGAAAATCGCTATCGGCCCGCACTGCTGGCTGAACCCGAACGCCGAACTCTGCATTCCGCAAACCATCGATGCAGGCGCAGAAGGGCGCGCGGTCGTGAACCTGAACCGCTTCGACCTGGCGATGCTGAAGCCCTTTATGCCGGAAACCACGCAAGCAAGCGGCGTGTTCAGCGGTAAAGCGGATGTCAGCTGGGACACCACCAAAGCGGGGCTACCACAGGGGGAAGTGACGCTCTCCGGGCGCGGCGTGAAAGTGACGCAGGTGGTGAACGACGCGCCGCTGCCGCTCGCGTTTGATACCCTCAATCTCAACGCAAAACTGCGCGATAACCGGGCCGATCTCGGCTGGTTGATCCGCCTGACCAATAACGGCCAGTTCGATGGCCAGGTGCAGGTAACCGATCCGCAAGGGCGGCGTAATCTGGGCGGCAACGTGAATATTCGCAACTTCTCGCTGGCGATGGCGAATGCCATTTTCAGCCGGGGCGAGAAAGCGGCAGGTACGTTGAATGCCAGTTTACGTCTTGGCGGCAACGTGCAAAGCCCGCAGCTCTTCGGGCAACTGGGGCTGAACGGGCTGGACATTGACGGCAACTTTATGCCGTTTGATATGCAACCCAGCCAGCTGGCGATGAATTTCAACGGCATGAGTTCGACCTTGCAGGGCGTGGTGCGTACCGGGCAGGGGCAGATCAACCTGAGCGGCGATGCCGACTGGAGCCAGATTGATAACTGGCGCGCGCGCGTGGCGGCGAAAGGCAGCAAAGTGCGCATTACCGTGCCGCCGATGGTGCGCCTGGATGTCTCGCCGGATGTGGTATTCGAAGCGACGCCAAGCCTGTTTACGCTGGATGGCAACGTGGATGTGCCGTGGGCGCGCATTGTGGTGCATGACTTACCGGAAAGCGCGGTCGGCGTCTCCAGTGATGAAGTGATGCTGAATAACGACTTGCAGCCTGAGCAGCCAAAAAGCGCGTCGATTCCGATCAACAGCAACCTGACGGTGCATGTCGGCAACAACGTGCGGCTCGATGCATTCGGCCTGAAAGCGCGGCTGACGGGCGATCTGAAAGTGGCGCAGGATAAGCAGGGGCTGGGCCTGAACGGGCAGATCAACATCCCGGAAGGGCGTTTCCATGCTTACGGCCAGGATTTGCTGGTGCGCAAAGGCGAGCTGCTGTTCTCCGGGCCGCCGGATCAACCGATGCTGAATATCGAAGCGATTCGTAACCCGGAATCGACAGAAAACGATGTGATTGCCGGGGTTCGCGTCACCGGCACCGCCGATGAGCCGAAAGCGGAGATCTTCTCCGATCCGGCGATGTCGCAACAAGAAGCGCTCTCGTACCTGCTTCGTGGCCAGGGGCTGGAGAGCGAACAGAGCGACAGTGCGGCGATGACATCGATGCTGATTGGCTTAGGGGTTGCACAAAGTGGTCAGGTTGTGGGTAAAATCGGCGAGACTTTTGGCGTCAGCAATCTGGCGCTGGACACCCAGGGCGTCGGCGACTCCTCGCAGGTGGTGGTCAGCGGCTATGTGCTACCGGGTCTACAAGTAAAATATGGTGTAGGAATTTTTGACTCACTGGCGACTCTCACGTTACGTTATCGCCTGATGCCTAAGCTGTATCTTGAAGCGGTGTCTGGCGTAGATCAGGCACTAGATTTGCTCTATCAGTTTGAGTTTTAGCAATGCGAATATTTGTCTACGGCAGTTTACGACGCAAGCAGGGCAACAGCCACTGGATGACCAATGCTCAGTGGCTGGGGGACTTTTGTGTCGAAAATCATCAGCTGTATAGTCTGGGGCACTATCCCGGCGCAGTAGCCGGTGAAGGAAGCGTCAAGGGCGAAGTTTATCGCATCGACGCAGCAACGCTCGGTGAGCTGGACGCTCTGCGCACCGCGGGCGGTGAGTATAAACGCCAGTTGATCCAGACGCCTTATGGCAGCGCCTGGATGTATGTTTACCAGCGTTCGGTTGAGGGAAAAACCTTGATCGAGAGCGGTAACTGGCTCGACCGCGAGCAGTACCAGAAGTAATCACGCTTAGAGAACCGCGCCGCTGGCGCGGTTTTTCTTTGCAGCAGAATAAGGACGAGAAACATGTTACGTAAGACAGCCTGGGTAGTTGCCGCAGCGCTGCTGCTGGCGGGTCTGTTTAGTTTTGGCTACCTCACTTATTACCCTTTCCTCCACTTTTTCTGGGGGCGTGCCGGGCTGGTAACGACCTCTGTTTCCGCCGCTATGCTGGCGACGCTGATTAACGGTCTGCTGTTCGCTTTTTCTGGCTTGCTGATACTGGTTTTGATGCTACGACAAAATGCCCGGCAGCGTTTTTCCGCGCAGCGGATTGTGGTAAGAAGCCTGGGGGCGGCTCTGGGTAACGTGGCGCTGTTTAGCCTGCTTGTCGCCGGGCATAAATTCCTGCTGGCACCGCAAATACCGCCAGGTGTGAGCGTGAATATCACTCATGACTATTTCCACCCGGAGCGGGTGCTGAGCACGGTTATTGTGCTGGCGTTCTCTGCCTGGCGGCATAAAGCACGGCCAGCGTAAAAGTGCCAACGCGCGCTCTGCTTATCCGCTCTCTGCCATTTCGTCGCCTGGATCAGGAGTCACTAACCCGACAGCTCACAAAACCAGGGCGAAAAAAAGCCCCGGTCGCATTACGCGCACCGGGGCTTTTTTCACTAAAAGGATTACTTCTTCGCTGCGCGCTCGAAAGAGGCAACGATTTCTGCTTTAGCAGCTTCAGCGTTGTCCCAGCCGTCTACTTTCACCCATTTGCCTTTTTCGAGATCTTTGTAGTGCTCGAAGAAGTGAGTGATCTGCGCTTTCAGCAGTTCCGGCAGGTCGTTCACATCTTTAATGTGATCGTACTCTTTGCTCAGTTTGGTGTGCGGTACGGCAACCAGTTTGGCATCTTCACCAGACTCGTCGGTCATTTTCAGCACGCCAACCGGACGGCAGCGGATCACAGAGCCTGGCTCCAGCGGGTACGGCGTCGGCACCAGTACGTCTACCGGGTCACCATCCAGCGAAAGGGTGTGGTTGATATAACCGTAGTTGCACGGATAGAACATCGCGGTGGACATGAAACGGTCTACGAACAGCGCGCCGCTCTCTTTGTCGACTTCGTATTTGATCGGGTCAGCGTTAGCCGGAATTTCGATAACAACGTAGATATCTTCTGGCAGATCTTTACCCGCCGGGACGTTCAGTAAGCTCATGTTTGTTTCCTTTAAAATGTGTGGCAAACAAGTGCCGGGTATTATAGCCAACTGGCGGTGAATGTCTTGGGCTGTTTTAACTTCCTCACACTTTTTCAGACGCTTTCTGACACCCATTTTTGACCGTTTTATCCATAACCATAGCAGCATCATCAATAAATTTGTGTAACCGATTACAGCGAAATTTCGTTCTAATCCATACGTAGTAAATTTCTGCAATTTCAATGGATAAATGAGGTGAATTAAAACCGCGCTTTTCGCGCGCCAGATCGCAACTGGTCATCAACAATTCATTCACTTTTCCGATTTGTGATGTAACGCATTCTGTTACATCCTCGATTGTCTATAGTTTTCCCGCAGGTGAAGTTGTAGCCAACAATAACCCTCGAGGATGCTCTTATGTGGAAGCGCTTACTTCTTGTCACAGCAGTTTCGGCAGCCATGTCGTCTATGGCAATGGCCGCCCCGTTAACCGTAGGATTTTCGCAGGTCGGATCTGAATCCGGCTGGCGAGCCGCTGAAACCAACGTCGCTAAAAGCGAAGCCAGCAAGCGCGGCATTACGCTGAAGATTGCTGACGCCCAGCAGAAGCAGGAAAACCAAATCAAAGCGGTACGCTCGTTCATCGCCCAGGGTGTTGACGCCATCTTTATCGCGCCGGTGGTGGCAACAGGCTGGGAGCCGGTGTTGAAAGAAGCCAAAGACGCCAAAATCCCGGTGTTCTTGCTCGACCGCTCCATCGATGTCAAAGACAAATCGCTCTACATGACCACGGTGACCGCCGACAACATTCTTGAAGGCAAGCTGATTGGTGACTGGCTGGTGAAAACGGTCGATGGCAAACCGTGTAACGTTGTTGAGCTGCAAGGCACCGTGGGTGCGAGCGTGGCGATCGACCGTAAGAAAGGGTTTGCTGAAGCCATTTCGAAAGCCTCTAACATCAAAATTATCCGTTCTCAGTCTGGCGACTTTACCCGCAGTAAAGGTAAAGAGGTGATGGAGAGCTTTATCAAGGCGGAAAACAACGGCAAAAACATCTGCATGGTTTACGCCCACAACGATGACATGGCGATCGGCGCTATTCAGGCCATCAAAGAAGCGGGTCTGAAACCGGGTAAAGACATTCTCACTGGTTCTATTGACGGTGTACCGGATATCTACAAAGCGATGATCGACGGCGAAGCGAATGCCAGCGTTGAGCTGACGCCAAATATGGCAGGCCCGGCGTTCGACGCGCTGGAGAAATACAAAAAAGATGGCACCATGCCGCCGAAGTTGACCATTACCAAATCGACGCTCTATCTGCCGGATACGGCGAAAGAGGAGTTAGAGAAAAAGAAAAACATGGGTTACTGAGTCGCAAAAACCCTCTCCCCGCCGGGGAGAGGGTAAATGTGTAAGGGGTCAACAATGAACGCGGAAGCACACCAGGAAATCCTGCGTACCGAAGGCTTAAGTAAATTCTTTCCCGGCGTAAAAGCGCTCGATAACGTGGATTTCAGCCTGCGCCGCGGCGAAATCATGGCCCTGCTCGGGGAAAACGGCGCGGGAAAATCGACACTAATCAAAGCGTTAACCGGCGTTTACCACGCCGATAAAGGCGCTATATGGCTGGAAGGCCAGCAAATCAACCCGAAAAATACCGCCCACGCCCAGCAGCTTGGCATCGGGACGGTGTACCAGGAAGTCAACCTGCTGCCGAATATGTCGGTGGCGGATAATTTATTCATTGGTCGCGAACCCCGGCGTTTTGGTTTATTGCGTCGTAAAGAGATGGAAAAGCGCGCGACTGAACTGATGGAATCCTACGGCTTTTCACTGGATGTGCGCGAGCCACTTAACCGCTATTCGGTGGCGATGCAGCAGATTGTGGCAATCTGTCGCGCTATCGATCTCTCTGCCAAAGTGCTGATCCTTGATGAACCCACCGCCAGCCTCGATACCCAGGAAGTGGAGATGCTGTTTACCCTGATGCGCCAGTTGCGCGATCAGGGCGTCAGCCTGATCTTCGTCACCCACTTTCTCGATCAGGTGTATGAAGTCAGTGACCGCATCACCGTGCTGCGTAACGGAGGTTTTGTCGGTTGCAAACCGACCAGTGAGTTGCCGCAAATCGAGCTGGTTAAAATGATGCTGGGCCGCGAGCTGGAAAGCAACGCCCTGCAACGTGCCGGGCGCACGCTACTGAGTGAAAAACCGGTGGCGGCGTTCAATGGTTACGGCAAAAAAGGGGTGATCGCGCCGTTCGATCTGGAAGTGCGCCCCGGTGAGATTGTCGGTCTGGCCGGGTTGTTAGGATCGGGGCGTACCGAAACCGCCGAAGTGATTTTTGGCATTAAACCCGCCGACAGCGGCAGCGCGACCATCAAAGGCAAGTCGCAATCTTTACGTTCGCCACACCAGGCTTCGTGTCTGGGCATCGGTTTTTGCCCGGAAGACCGTAAAACTGACGGCATTATTGCCGCCGCGTCGGTGCGGGAAAACATTGTGCTGGCGTTACAGGCGCAGCGCGGCTGGCTGCGGCCAATCCCACGCAAAGAGCAGAACGCGATTGCCGAGCGTTTCATTCGCCAGCTTGGCATTCGCACACCGAGCGCCGAGCAGCCGATCGAGTTTCTTTCCGGCGGCAACCAGCAGAAAGTGCTGCTTTCACGCTGGCTGCTGACGCGCCCGCAATTCCTGATCCTCGATGAGCCAACGCGCGGTATCGATGTGGGGGCGCATGCGGAGATCATTCGCCTGATCGAAACCCTCTGCGCCGATGGTCTCGCGCTGCTGGTTATTTCGTCCGAACTGGAAGAGCTGGTCGGCTATGCGGATCGGGTGATTATCATGCGCGATCGTAAACAGGTGGCGGAGATCCCGCTCGCTGAGTTGTCCGTTCCGGCGATCATGAATGCCATTGCGGCGTAAGGAGTAGAGTGTGATGCCTCAATCACTTGGCCAAACGACGCCGCCAACGCGCCGTTTTAACTGGCCGACCGGAACGCCGCAGTTGATAGCGCTGCTGCTGGTGTTGGTGGTGGATAGCCTGGTCGCGCCGCATTTTTATCAGGTGGTATTACAGGATGGTCGCCTGTTCGGTAGCCCGATAGACATTCTTAACCGCGCCGCGCCGGTGGCGCTGCTGGCCATTGGTATGACGCTGGTGATTGCCACCGGCGGTATTGATCTGTCGGTCGGGGCGGTGATGGCGATTGCCGGGGCGACGGCCGCGTCGTTAACGGTTGCCGGATACAGCCTGACGGTGGTGCTTCTGGCGGCGATTGGCACCGGTGTGCTGGCCGGTTTATGGAATGGCATTCTGGTGGCGATTTTGAAGATCCAGCCGTTTGTCGCCACGCTGATTTTGATGGTCGCCGGGCGCGGCGTCGCACAGTTGATCACCTCCGGGCAGATTGTCACCTTTAACGCCCCGTCGCTGGCCTGGTTGGGCAGCGGTTCGCTGCTGCTATTCCCAACCCCGGTGATTATCGCGCTGGTTACGCTGGTGCTGTTCTGGGTGTTCACGCGCAAAACCGCGCTCGGCATGTTCATTGAAGCGGTGGGCATTAACATTCGCGCGGCGAAAAACGCCGGTGTGAATACCCGTGTTGTGGTGATGCTGACCTATGTGTTGAGCGGCGTGTGCGCGGCGATAGCCGGGGTGATTGTCGCGGCGGACATTCGCGGGGCGGATGCCAACAACGCCGGGCTGTGGCTAGAATTAGACGCGATTCTGGCGGTGGTGATCGGCGGCGGGTCGCTGATGGGCGGGCGCTTCAACCTTGTGCTGTCGGTGGTGGGTGCGCTGATTATTCAGGGTATGAACACCGGCATTTTGCTCTCCGGCTTCCAGCCGGAACTCAACCAGGTGGTGAAAGCGGTGGTGGTGATGTGCGTGCTGATTGTTCAGTCGCCGCGCTTTATCGCGCTGATTAAAGGAGCTCGCGGTCATGATAAAACGTAATTTACCGCTGATGATAACGCTGGGCGTGTTTGTGCTCGGCTACCTCTACTGCCTGACGCAGTTTCCCGGTTTTGCGTCGACGCGCGTGATTTGCAACATTCTGACGGATAACGCCTTTTTGGGGATTATCGCCGTTGGTATGACCTTCGTGATCCTCTCTGGCGGCATTGATTTGTCCGTCGGCTCGGTGATCGCTTTCACCGGCGTTTTTCTGGCGAAAGCCATTGGTGACTGGGGCATCTCGCCGCTGCTGGCATTCCCGTTAATTTTGCTGATGGGCACCGCGTTTGGCGCGTTTATGGGGCTTCTGATCGACGCGTTAAAAATCCCGGCGTTTATCATCACCCTCGCGGGGATGTTTTTCCTGCGCGGCGTCAGCTACCTGCTGTCGGAAGAGTCAATTCCAATTAATCACCCGATTTATGATTCGCTCTCCAGCATGGCATGGATGATCCCCGGCGGCGGACGTTTGAGCGCAATGGGGCTGCTGATGCTGTTCGTGGTGGTAATCGGTATTTTCCTCGCACACCGCACTCGTTTTGGCAACGAAGTCTACGCGATTGGCGGTAACGCCACTTCCGCGAACCTGATGGGTATCTCAACGCGCAGTACCACCATTCGTATCTATATGCTCTCGACCGGGCTGGCCACGCTGGCGGGGATTGTCTTCTCCATTTACACCCAGGCCGGTTACGCGCTGGCGGGGGTGGGGGTTGAGCTGGATGCCATTGCCTCGGTGGTGATTGGCGGCACATTGCTGAGTGGCGGCGTCGGCACAGTGCTCGGCACGCTGTTTGGCGTGGGTATTCAGGGGCTTATCCAGACCTATATTAACTTCGATGGCACGCTCAGTTCCTGGTGGACCAAGATTGCCATCGGCATCCTGTTGTTTATTTTTATCGCGTTGCAACGTGGCTTAACGGTGCTGTGGGAGAATCGCCAAAGCTCACCTGTTACACGCGTTAGCACAACGGCAACAAAGTAATAACATATTGAAATGACTATTTTTCCCTAAAGTAATTCCGGTGGCGGTCGATAACTGACGAATCGGCTTAATTTACGCCAAAAAGTATCGCTGCTACCGGGATTCACATCATGCTTAAAACGCTTTCGATCCGTACTGGTTTACTTTCTTTGCTGGCTGTTATGACGTTTCTCCTGCTGCTGGTTAGCGGCATCGGAGTTTATGCACTCAATAAAAGTTCCTCATCGCTGGAGCGAATTAGCCAGCTTCAGGGTGAAAAGATGGCGCGCCTGAGCGAAGGCTACACGCTGATCCTGCGTGCGCGTAATGAAGCGGGTCAGGCCGTGCGCATGATGGAAGTTGGTTTGCTGGACGATGCCGCCAAATCGGTAAAGATGATCAATGGCGAAATTGAACAGGGTGAGCAATCGCTTGCTGGTGTGATTAAGGCGGGCGTTGATGACGAACAAGGTTCTGCACTGCTGGCGGCGTTAGCGAAAAGCTACGGCGATTATGTCAATCAGGGCATTAAACCAATGCAGGATGCGCTCAACCAACAGAGCGCCGATGCCTATTACGATCTGCTGGAAAACAAACTTATCCCTATCTCCCGCCAGTTCGACAACGACATGCAGGCCTTCCAGAAATGGGGCGAAGTGCGCGGCAAAGCGGAAGTGAGCGCCGTTCAGAGCAGCAAAAACGGCGTTATGCTGCTGATTCTGGTGGTGGCGTTGCTAGTGGCCGGGATCATCGTGCTGGCCTGGCTGGCGCTGCGCCATTTACTGCTCAAGCCGCTGGATACGTCTATTCAGCAACTGGAACAGGTGGCGGCAGGGGATTTGACCTACCTGAAAACCGACGTCAGTAGCAAAGAATTTAACCGGCTGAATGCGGCCATTGAAGAGATGCGCCAGTCGCTGGTGGGTTCGGTCACCCGCGTGCGTGATGCCAGCTCGCAAATTGATACCGGCAGCCGTGAACTGGCGGCGGGCAACATCGATTTGTCGCAGCGTACGGAATCTACCGCCACATCGCTGGAGCAAACCGCGGCCAGCATGGAGCAGATCACCGCCACGGTGAAACTGAACGCCGACAACGCCGAGCAGGCGCATAAACTGGCGAAGACCGTTTCCGATACCGCCGATCGCGGCAGCGAAATGGTCTGCTATGTAATTGAAAAAATGCGCGATATCTCCGCCAGTTCCGATCGCATCGCCGACATTCTTAGCGTGATTGACGCCATTGCTTTCCAGACCAATATTCTGGCGCTGAACGCCGCCGTTGAAGCCGCACGCGCGGGTGAGCAGGGGCGTGGTTTTGCGGTGGTCGCCGGTGAAGTGCGTAACCTTGCCAGCCGCAGCGCCGAGTCGGCGAAAGAGATCCGGGCGCTGATCAGCAGCTCGCAGGCGCAGGTCTCTGAAGGCAGCGATCTGGCGATGCAGGCCGGTGAAACGATGGACGAAATCGCCGAAGAAGTGTTGCGCATGACCAAACTGATGCGCGAAATCGCCAATGCGTCGCAGGAGCAGAGCCGCGGTATTGAGCAGGTGAATATCGCCGTCAGCCAGATGGATGAAACCGCGCAGCAAAACGCGGCGCTGGTACAGCAATCTTCTGCGGCAACCCGTTCGCTGGAAGAGCAGTCGCGCGAATTGTTGCAGGCAATGGCATCATTCCGTTTACAGACACAGGGATAACGAAAGGCAACGACATGGGAACCTGTATTCAATGCGATAAGGATGCGCTGAAAGAGAGTGATTTCTGCGCGGAGTGCGAGGCGCGCGAGTTTAAAAAAATTCGCGGCTGGCTGTTTGTTCCTGCTATTGGGCTGGTGCTGTCGCTGCTCAGCGTGATTGTCTCTTTCAGCGCGACGCTCAAAGTGGTGATGGAGCATTACAGCGTGCTCGTTGGTGGACAAAAAGGGATGCTCGTTTTCGAACTGGTATTCTACGGGGTAATGTTCGCCTACACGGTCTTCGTCGGGAGCCTGTTCTTTCGCAAGAAACGTCTGCTTCCGCGTTTTTACATTGGTTTTCTGCTGTTATGGATTGCCTTTCATGGCGTAGATGTATGGCTGGCGCATCAGGTGTTTGATGTGCCGTATGTCTACGATACCGTAAGCTCACTGCTTCGTAGCGTAATAAGCGCGGCGATTTGGATCCCCTATTTTGTGGTGTCCGAGCGCGTCAAACGCACCTTCGTACGCTAAAAAAAAGCGCCACAATCGTGGCGCTTTTCTCGTTTTGCCCGGCTGATTACGCGTCCGGGAACTCACGCATATAGCGTTCTACGTCATCCACCATGTGCTCGTTGCCGACAAAGAACGGACGACGCTGATGCAGGCTTTCTGGCTGGATATCCAGAATACGGTTTTTGCCGTCGCTGGCTTTGCCGCCCGCTTGTTCCGCGAGGAACGCCATCGGGTTGCATTCGTACAGCAGACGCAGTTTCCCTTCCGGGTGGCTGGCGGTGCTTGGGTAGAGGTAGATCCCACCTTTCAGCAGGTTACGGTGGAAATCCGCCACCAGCGAACCGATGTAGCGCGTGGTGTAAGGGCGGTTGGTCGCTTTATCTTCTTCCTGGCAGAACTTCAGGTATTTCTTCACGCCCTGCGGGAATTTGATGTAGTTGCCTTCGTTAATAGAGTACGTGTTGCCACGCTCCGGGAAGCGCATACGCTCCTGACACAGGCAGAACACGCCAAGTGACGGATCGTAAGTGAAGGCGTGTACGCCGCAGCCGGTGGTGTAAACCAGCATGGTGGACGAACCGTAAACGACATAACCAGCGGCGACTTGCTTGTTGCCCGGTTGCAGGAAATCTTCCATGGTGACCGGCGTGCCGACTGGCGTTACGCGGCGATAGATGGAGAAAATTGTCCCAACGGAGACGTTAACGTCGATGTTGGAGGAACCATCCAGAGGATCCATCAGCACCACATATTTTGCGTGTTCGCAGCCTTCGAAAACGACGATCTCATCTTCTTCTTCAGAGGCGATGCCAGCCACGATATCGCGGGCGCGGAGTGCGGCTTTCAGTTTTTCGTTCGCGAACAGGTCGAGTTTTTGCTGCTGCTCGCCCTGCACGTTTTCAGCACCGCTTGCACCCAGGATATCGACCAGACCGGCCTTGTTGATATCGCGATGAATGATCTTGGCGCCCAGTTTTATCGCCGACAGCAAAGCAGTCAGTTCACCCGTTGCATGCGAGAACTCATGCTGCTTTTCGACAATAAATTCACCTAACGTTTTCATAACACTTTCCCTGCATTTTTCATGATGGAGTAAAGCGATTGTAGCCTGTGGTTTTCAGGTTGCTGCTCACAGCAAGTTCCGGATAGTAAACAGCTAACGCCGTAACAGCCAGAGCTTTCGCAAACGAAAACGCGAAGGTCATGCAACAATACTAACAAACATTCAAAAGTCCGCGCACAGGTGAATCGCGCCAGCTACCTACGGATTATCCTGAAATGCATTTCTCTGGGCGTAAACATATGAGTAAAATGTGCGCCAGTTTAAGAAAGGATAACGACGTATGCGCATTCATATATTGGGGATTTGTGGCACTTTCATGGGCGGGCTGGCAATGCTGGCGCGCTCGCTGGGACACCAGGTAACGGGCTCGGACGACAGTGTCTATCCGCCGATGAGCACGCTGCTTGAGAATCAAGGGATTGAACTGATTGAAGGTTATGACGCCAGCCAGCTCGATCCGGCGCCGGATTTGGTCATCATCGGCAACGTGATGAAGCGCGGTAATCCCTGTGTGGAAGCGGTGCTGGAAAAGAACATTCCGTTTATGTCGGGCCCGCAATGGCTCCATGACTTTGTGCTGCGCGACCGTTGGGTTGTCGCCATTGCCGGTACGCACGGCAAAACCACCACTGCCGGGATGGCGACGTGGATTCTGGAAGCCTGCGGTTACAAACCGGGGTTTGTCATTGGCGGCGTACCGGGCAATTTCGATGTCTCTGCGCGTCTGGGCGATAGCCCGTTCTTCGTGATTGAAGCCGATGAGTATGACTGCGCCTTCTTCGACAAACGCTCCAAATTTGTCCATTACTGCCCGCGCACGCTGGTGCTCAATAACCTTGAGTTTGACCACGCGGATATTTTCGATGACCTGAAAGCGATTCAGAAACAGTTCCACCACCTGGTGCGCATCGTTCCGGGGCAGGGGAAAATCATCTGGCCGGAAAACGACATCAACCTGAAACAGACGATGGCGATGGGTTGCTGGAGCGAGCAGGAACTGGTGGGCGAGCAGGGCCACTGGCAGGCGAAAAAACTGAATACTGACGCCTCCAGTTGGGAAGTGTGGCTGGATAATGAATGCGTAGGCCAGGTGAACTGGGGTCTGGTGGGCGAGCACAACATGCATAACGGCCTGATGGCGATTGCCGCCGCGCGTCATGTTGGCGTTGCCCCGGCAGATGCGGCGAACGCGCTGGGCTCTTTCATCAATGCGCGTCGTCGTCTGGAGCTGCGTGGCGAAGCCAATGGCGTGACCGTGTATGACGATTTTGCCCATCACCCGACGGCAATCCTGGCAACCCTCGCGGCGCTGCGCGGGAAAGTGGGCGGCACGGCGAAAATTATCGCCGTGCTGGAGCCTCGCTCGAACACTATGAAAATGGGCATCTGCAAAGCCGATCTGGCTCCGTCGCTGGGACGTGCCGACGAAGTGTACCTGCTGCAGCCGCCGCATATTCCCTGGCAGGTGGCGGAAGTGGCGGATGCCTGCGTACAGCCTGCGTACTGGAGTGCGGATGTAGATACGCTGGCGGAGATGATTGTCAAAAGCGCCCAGCCGGGCGATCACATTCTGGTGATGAGCAACGGCGGCTTTGGCGGTATCCACCAGAAACTGCTCGACGGGCTGGCGAAAAAAGCGCAACTCGCTGCTGAAAACGCCTGATTGCCTTGAGTAAAATAAAAAACCGCGCCCACAACCTGGCGCGGTTTTTTTATGCCTGCGCGTTACTCTTTCGCCATCGGCGTTTCAATCGACTGCGGGGTTTTGCTGCCCTGAATTTCCTGCACGCGTTTTTCTACTTCAGCCACCTGACCGCTGTTGTGCAGCAACGTATAGGTTAAATCGAAGCGGGTGCTCTGGCCTGGTTGCAACTGTTTCACGCGTTTTTGTTCACGCTCAATGGTCACCGGGTAGGCGTAGCTGGTGCCCGGCTCGATACCGGTGACGTAGCCCTGTTTTTCCGTGTCGGTATTTTTCCACAGCGTCAGCACCGGCAACTGTTCAGTGTTGTAGCTAATCGCCACGCCTTTATCTCCGGCCTTGTTGAGCAGTGCCGCGACAGTCTGTTTACTGGCGTCGGCCAGCGGCTTGATATTAAACACCATTTCGTCGAAGCCCTTGGTTGGCCCGGCGTAGGTTTGCCACTCTTTCAGCCCTTTTTTAGCGTAATCATTGAACGGGCTGACGTTTTCATACGGCGTAATAAAGCGCGCGCCCTGTTCAAGGATCGGTTTGCTGAAGTTGCTGTGGTAGATGATTTGGTAATCGTGCGGATAGTCAGCATGGTTGGTCAGCACGTCATGCAGGCTGAAACTGTTGCTGCCCGGAATGTAGCGCAACTCCATTTCCGTTTGCAGATCCGCTTTTTTGAAGGTGCTCTCTTTCACCAATCCGCGAATGCGAATTTCATATGGCACCGTTTCGCTAACATCGACAGAAACCTGCGAAGCGGGCGTGTTACCGACTTTGCCATGCAGGGTGTAAATCTGTCCGTCCGCCGTTACTGGATGGCCGGTCCACTCGTAACCGCAGCGCACCACCATCTCGTTGAAACCTTCCAGCCAACCGAGGCCATTGCGACTTTCCAGATTGATGAATGCCGGGTTAACGACCTCTTTTACCGGTGAATTCCAGCCCATATGCACGCCAAAACCGTCTGCATAGAGTAAATTCATCCCGCGCGTCGGGCTCAGCGCGATAGTCAGGCCGTTTTTACTGCTCAGTTTGATAACTTTGCTGCCCTCTTGTTTGCCACCATGCAGTACCACCTGCTCAATGCTGAACTGCTGATCTTTGATATTCAGCTGATCGCTGCTGATGCGCCAGTTTCCCTGCTCAACGCCGCCTTCAGCACTTGTCAGCACCCAGGTTTTCGCCATTACCGGAGCGGATACAAGCAGGGCAAGTGCGGAAAGCATTACAGTTTTTTTCATCATTTCGTCCTTTTTAGCTGAATCGATTATTTGCACCACGGCTGAAATCTACGTTTTGCGCAGGGGAGAAAATGTGATCCGTTTCATTTGGTGAAAATGAGCGAGGATGAGAATGAAAATAGCTGGTATTGATCGCATTTATTTATGAAATGAAAGACATATGTGCGATAAATATGTGATAGAGAACGTTTTTAGCTTTAACGATTCAGCTAAATTTTGATCGCGTTCAGAAGGGAATAAATGAAACAGGAAAAGGGAAGCGGGAAAAGCCCTCTCCCGCAGGAGAGGGATAATGCAGAAAGGTTATTGCTCGCTGGTTTCAGCCAGTTCACGCAGATACTGGAAGATTAAACGCGCGGATTTCGGCGGTTTGTTCCCTTCTTTCTCTTTTTTCGCATTACGGATCAGCGAACGTAACTGCTGGCGGTCAGCATCCGGCCACAGGTTCAGCACCTCTGGCACCGCATCATCACCCTCTTCAATCAGGCGATCGCGGATCTGCTCCAGCTTGTGGAAAAAGGCAACTTGCTGGTTGTGGCGGTTTTTCAGCTTATCCAGCGCCTGGCGAATCGGATCGACATCGCGCTGACGCAGCATTTTACCGATCAACTGCAACTGACGGCGGCGACCCTCTTTCTTAATGCGCTGCGCCAGCTCAATAGCGTCGCGCAGATCCTGGTCGAGCGGGAGTTTATCCAGCGCGTTTTTGCCAAGATCGACCATTTCCGCGCCGAGCTGCTTTAACTCTTCAGCATCGCGCTTAATTTCACTCTTACTGACCCAGATGATCTCGTCATCTTCGTCTTCAATATCATTACCGGGCACGTCGTCGAGCCAGTCGTCGGGCTGCTTTGTCATCTCAGGCTCCTTAAAAAAAGAGGCTAATGTTACCAGTTAAGGCGCGCACTGAAAAACGGTTCTCTGTTAGACTTCAAAGAATCTCTCCCTCAATTATGGCATTGGCAATGAAAGTAATCACACAAGTTGCACAACAACGCAAAACGCTGGAAGAGGCGGTTTCCACAGCGCTGGAATTAGCTGCCGGAAAAGCGGACGGTGCGGAAGTGGCTGTCAGCAAAACCACCGGGATCGGCGTGAGCACGCGCTACGGCGAAGTGGAGAATGTCGAATTTAACAGCGATGGGGCTCTGGGGATAACCGTTTATCACCAGAACCGTAAAGGCAGCGCCTCGTCAACCGATCTCAGCCCGGACGCGATTGCCCGCACCGTACAGGCGGCGCTCGATATCGCGCGTTACACTTCGCCTGACCCTTACGCGGGCGTGGCAGATAAAGAGCTGCTGGCGTTTGAGGCACCCGATCTTGACCTGTTCCACCCGGCGGAAGTGACGCCGGATGAAGCCATCGAATGGGCCGCGCGCGCCGAACAGGCGGCGCTGAAAGCGGATAAACGCATTAATAATACCGAAGGCGGCAGCTTCAACAGCCATTACGACATTAAAGTCTTCGGTAACAGCCACGGCATGCTGCAAAGCTACTGCTCCACGCGCCACTCGCTGTCGAGCTGCGTGATTGCCGAAGAGAATGGCGACATGGAGCGCGATTACGCCTACACCATCAGCCGTGATATTAACGAACTGCAAACGCCGGAGTGGGTGGGCGAAGAGTGTGCGCGTCGCACGTTGTCCCGCCTGTCGCCGCGCAAGCTGCCGACCATGAAAGCGCCGGTCATTTTCGGCCATGAAGTAGCGACCGGCCTGTTTGGTCACCTGGTGGGGGCGATTGCCGGTGGTTCTGTCTACCGCAAATCGACGTTCCTGCTGGACTATCTCGGCAAGCAGATCCTGCCGGAATGGCTGACTATTGAAGAACATCCGCACCTGCTTAAAGGGCTGGCATCTTCACCGTTCGACAGCGAAGGCGTGCGTACCGAACGCCGCGATATCGTGAAAGATGGCGTGCTGATGCAGTGGCTGCTGACCAATTATTCCGCGCGTAAGCTGGGGCTGAAAAGCACCGGACATGCGGGCGGCATTCATAACTGGCGCATTGCCGGACGCGGTTTGAGCTTCGAACAGATGCTAAAAGAGATGGGGACCGGGCTTGTGGTCACCGAGCTTATGGGCCAGGGCGTAAGCGGCATTACCGGTGATTATTCGCGCGGTGCGTCCGGTTTTTGGGTAGAAAATGGTGAAATCCAGTACCCGGTGAGCGAAATTACCATTGCAGGAAATTTGAAAGATATGTGGCGTAATATCGTTACCGTTGGTGACGATATCGAACACCGTAGCAATATTCAGTGTGGTTCAGTGTTACTCCCGGAGATGAAAATCGCCGGACAATAACTCCGTGGCGTACAGAGCTGCGCCTTTAGCGTGAATAATAAAAAAGGAAGTGAGCAATGCGTAAAAACCTGTTAGCGATCCTTGCTGTGTCATCGTTGTTTGTTGGATCGTCGGTGTTCGCCGCCGATCTCGAAGATGATATGGGCACCCTGAATGACAATCTGAAAGTGGTGCAGAAAACCAGCGACGCTGGCGAGATGAAAGATGCATTAACCAAAATGCGTACCGCTGCGCTGGATGCACAAAAAGCGACGCCGCCGAAACTGGAAGGTAAAGCGGCAGATAGCGCGGAGATGAAAGATTATCGTCACGGCTTTGATGTGCTGGTCGGGCAGATTGACGGCGCGCTGAAACTGGCTAACGAAGGCAAAGTGAAAGAGGCGCAGGATGCTGCCAAAGGGTTCATTGATACCCGCAATACGTATCACAAGAAATATCGTTAATTCGGTATCAGGTTAAACGAAGCGGGGCAATCGCCCCGCTTTTTACTTCAGCTTCTCGGCCGGAATGTCCGGTGTCCGCTTTTTATTATGTGCTTCCCTGGTGCTGTTTCATTTTTAAAACGCGTTATGTCAGGGGATCAAAATCACCTTCCCGCTAAACTCTCTGTTTTCCAGCAAATCATGCGCCTCTTTACCCCGGTAGAGCGGAAAAGATGTCACCTCCGGCAATTTGATATGCCCTGCTTCCAGCAGAGCCAACAGGCGGTCGGCGCGACGCTGCCGCTCTTGTTGCGATGTCAGATAAGTCCACAGATCGGCACCGATAACGCCGGTGGAACGCAACAAAAACTGCGCCGGATCCAGCGTGGGGATCGTGCCGCCGGACATACCGAATAGCACAACGCGCCCGCCATCTTTCAGGCTGTCCAGGCTTTGTTGCAGCGTGCTGCCAACCGAATCAAACACGATATCGCAACCCGGCGTATGCCAGGCGCGAACCTGTTCAGGCCATGAGTCGTAATCGGCGGCGGCGTCTGCGCCGTTACGCAGGCAGAGGCGCTGCTTGATCTGGTTAGAAGCCACAGCGAACACCTGTGCGCCCCGGTGTACCAGCATTTGCGTCAGCAGGCTGCCCACGCCGCCAGCGGCGGCCAGCACGGCGACACGCATGCCGGGTAGCACCGGTAACACATCATGCACCAGATAATCTGCGGTTAAGCCTTGCAACAGAATCGACGCGGCTTGCGTTTCAGAAAGCCAGTCGGGAAGGCGGATGGCGTGTTCCTGCGCCACCACAATATGGCTGGCGTGCGCCAGTGGCACATCGGCAAAACCCACGCGATCCCCCGGCTGCCAGCCGCTTACACCACTCCCCACGGCAATCACCTGGCCGGCGCCTTCATATCCGGCAACCCAGGGGGCGCTTCCTGCCAGCGGGTAGCGCCCCTGGCGGCGATAAATATCCGCAAAATTCAGCCCGGCGGCAGAAACGCCCACCAGCAACTCACCCGCGCCGGGCTGCGGCGTCGCGTGATTGTGCAGGTAGAGCACGTCTGAAGCGCCAAATTCATTGAAAACCAGCGATTGCATCATTAAGAGCCCAATAAACGATAATGGCGCTATTATTTCCCGCGTCCTGTTGCGGATAAATGGGGCGTTGTTATCTTCATTTGATACAGTGGGTTTAGAATGCGGGTGGAAAATGGATTATCTCAAATGCGTTGAGTCGTTTGTCAGCACCATCAAGTTCGGCAGTTTTACCGCCGCCGCCGACTCGTTAGGCATCACGCCGGCAATGGTCGGTAAACATGTGCGCGAACTTGAGCGTCGCACCGGTTGCAAGCTGCTGCACCGCACCACGCGCCGCCAGGGTCTCACCGAAGCGGGCCAGCGTTTTTACCAGTATGGTCTGCAAATCCTCGCCACCGTTCGCGAAGCAGACGGGTTAGCCAGTCATCTTTATGAAAATGTCTCTGGCCTGCTGCGCATCAGCGCGCCGGTGGCCTGGGGCAACCATGTTTTAACCCCCATTCTGTCGCGTTTTTTACAGCAATATCCCGGCGTGAATGCGGAAATGGTGCTGAGCGATCGCAAAGTCTCGCTGATTGAGGAGCGTTTCCAGCTCGCTGTGCGCGTCGGTGCTGTCCAAGATGAAGGGATGATTGCCATTCCGCTGGCGCCGTACCAGATGATCCTCGCCGCATCGCCAGACTATTTAGCGCGCCACGGCTCGCCCGAAACCCCGGAAGAGTTGAAACAGCATCACTGCATCAGTTTTAGCCAGTGGCGATCCGATCACAGCTGGCAGCTGCAAGGGCCGGACGGTAAGCAAGAGGTGGCGATTACCCCGCGGCTGATGGTGGATTCCGGCGAGGCGATTCGCCAGGCGGCGCTGGCCGGGCTGGGGATTGTGCAGCACGCCGACATCATGTTGCAGCGGGATATCGACGCAGGTCGCCTGTGTGCCGTACTGCCGGGCTATTTACCGCCGCCGCGCCCGATGCACTTATTACATTTACCCGGCAGGCCGTTGCTGCCGCTGGTGTCGTCATTCACAGATTATCTGTTGCGGGCGCTGAACCACGGGCAGGAATAAGTAAACCTTATTCACCTCACACTTTTCCTCTCCCGCCCGCCGTTTTTTTGTGCTTTTGGGCTGCCGTTTTTCCGCCGCTTTTGGTCAAAATTGTGACCGCAATACAGTGAAAAATCCCTCAACGGCCTCATTTTGCGGCGCAGATCACTAAAGCCTTCCGCGTTTCCACTTCGAAGTGGAAAACTCCTCGCTACAAACTCTTAACCTGCAACGTTAGTTTTATTCCGAAGCCATTAACGGGGTACGACGAGTGAATAACGGAGCGGTAATAAACGACGCGGAGCAGGCTGCGCAAACGGCAACCCTCGCTGAACGCATGCTGAAGCAGGTGTATGCCTTACTCAGTTCTCAGAACATTACGCCGAACGCGGTGCAGCAACAGATGCTGACCTCTCATGTCCGCGCGATGGCGCACCGGTCGGTAACCGGCGAACCGCTACCGGAAGTGGATGCCAGCCTGTTTGATGAGATCTCGGCGGATTCCATGAACCTTGCCCGCGACGTCGTGGCGGCTTTTGGCAACCTTCCGGAAGAAGAAGCCTGGCTGCTGTCGGTGCATTTCGAAGTGGCGAAAGACAACCTTTAAGGAGCGAACAATGGAACAGATTACCGTAGTGATTGGCGACCGTCTGGGGAAAGGCCAGAAAGTGGCGGCCGGTGTAGAAAAAGCGGGCGGCCGCGCGGTGGTCGTGCCGGGCGTGGCGGCGGATATGAAACTTGGCGACGTGATGAAAGCGGAAAACGCCACTTTTGGCATCTCCTTTTGCGGCAGCGGCGGCGCGGGCGCAATCACCGCGCAAAACAAACATGGCTACAAAGCCAAATATGGCATGCGTTCTGTGGAAGAGGGCGTGACGGCGATTAACGAAGGCTGCAACGTGCTGGGCTTTGGCTTTATGGACAAAGAAGAGTTAGGCGAGCGTCTGGTGCAGGCGTGGCAGAAAAAATACGGCGCATAACCATGAAAGAACAGTTCACCACCACGGTCAGGGTAAAGGGCAAGGGCGATGCGAAAGCGCGCGCCTTCGCCGATGCGCTGAACCATGTTCAGGCCGCGGTGATGAAAACGTCGCCGCACATTTTACTGCGCATTGAGCCACAGGACGTGCAGGTTGTTCAGGCGCAGGAAACGACGCGCAAAGAGGCGTTTTTGTTCCTCTTTCTGCGCCGTATAAGACGCACGTACAGCGTGGAGCTGGACGTCACCGTCAACGTGACCGCCATCAATCTCGATAAAGTGGATTTCGTCACGCAATAACTCACCGCATACCCCAGAAATCACTATCACAGGGTAGAAGAGGGCAGACTGATGTTCTTAATCATACTAATAAAATCGCTCATTATCGGCGGCCTGGTGGGCGTCGGCGTGGGCGCAGGGGCTGCACGCATGTTCCATGCGCCGACCACGCAAGGGATGGGCGCGTTTCGTACACTGGGCGAACTGAACTCCTGCGAAGGGGACCCGGCTTCGCACTTCTCTTTTGGTCTGGGTTTCTTCTTTAACGCCTGGGCGTCATCCGTTGCGGCGGGGTCGTTCACCCAGGACGTTGATCACCGCATTATTCCGAACTGGGGCGCTGCTGCGTTGATGGTGAAAAACCGCAACGTGGGCGAAACCCTGCACGATCCGAAAAAGATGGCTATCGCCTGCGGCTTGATCGGCATGGTGGTCGTCACCTTCCTCAACCTGACTGCTTCCTCCGTTCCGGCGGCGTTGCAGGTGACGGCGGTGAAAGTGCTGGTTCCGGCCGCGAACCTGCTGGTCAACACCGTGATGCCGGTGATTTTCTGGCTGGCGGCAATTGATGCAGGCAAGAAATCCGGTTTCTGGGCGACCGTTTTTGGCGGCGCGGCGCAGCTCATTATGGGTAACGCCGTACCGGGCCTGGTGTTGGGCATTCTGATTGGTAAAGGTGTGGAAGAGAGCGGCTGGAACCGCGTCACCAAAGTGATGATGACAGCGATTGTCGCTCTGTTTGTGCTGAGTGCGTTCTTCCGCGGCTTTGATCTGAAAATGATCGAGTCCTTCCACCTGAGCGCGCCGGACTGGCTGTCGCTTATCCACAACTCGCTCAGCGGCAAATAAGGAACCGAGATGGAACAGAATAAAGGCTTTTGGTACGCCGACTGGTCATTCCCGATTTTCGTCGGCCTGCTCTCTTCCGGCGTGTTCGCCGGGACACACATGTACTACCTGTACGGCATTGGCGCGTTTAACGAAGTGGCGTTTGTTTCGATGCTGCGTTCCGGCATGGATACCGGCGTTTACGGCGCGGTGGCGGCGTTTGGCGCGAGCTTCCTGTTTGCCCGCATTATCGAAGGTTCGCTGGTAGGGATTTTGGATATCGGCGGCGCTATCCAGACCGGGGTGGGGCTTGGCGTGCCGGCGCTGCTGCTCGGCGCTGGCTTTGTCTTCCCGGTGGCGAACTTTGCGGCTTCGCTGGCTACCGGGCTGATCATCGGCCTGGCGATTGGCTACCTGATTATCCTGGCGCGTAAGTTCACCATCAACCAGAGCGACTCCACCTACGGCGCAGACGTGATGATGGGCGCGGGTAATGCGTCCGGCCGCTTCCTCGGCCCGTTGATTATCCTCAGCGCGATGACTGCTTCCATTCCGATTGGTATTGGTTCGCTGATTGGCGCGCTGCTGTTTTACCTCTGGCAGAAGCCGATCACCGGGGGCGCGATCCTCGGCGCGATGCTGCTGGGCTCCATCTTCCCGGTAGCCCTCTGACACCCACGGGCGCTGCGGCGCCCGTTACTCCTGGAGATACGCATGTTTGATTTACTCCTGCGCCGGGCGCGTCTGGTTGACGACACGGTGACGGATATCGCCATCGCGGCGGGCAAAATCGCGGCGCTTGGCGATATCGACGGCCCGGCGGCGAAAAGCGTGGATTTACGCGGCGAACACTATGTCAGCGCCGGGTGGATCGACTCCCATGTCCACTGTTACCCGAACTCACCCATTTATCACGACGAGCCCGATAGCGTCGGCATTCAGACCGGTGTTACCACGGTGATTGATGCCGGTAGCACCGGCGCGGATGACATCGATGATTTCTATGCCATTACCCGTAAGGCGTCTACGGACGTCTATGCGCTGCTGAATATCTCGCGCGTCGGGCTGATTGCGCAAAACGAGCTGGCGAACCTGAATAATATCGACGCCAATGCTGCGCGTGAGGCCATAAAACGCCACCCGGATTTTATTGTCGGCCTGAAAGCACGCATGAGCAGCAGCGTGGTCGGCGACAACGGCATCACGCCGCTGCAACGCGCCAAAGTCATCCAGCAGGAAAACGGCGATTTGCCATTGATGGTGCATATTGGCAACAACCCGCCAAATCTCGATGAGATTGCCGAGCTGCTGACCTCCGGCGACATCATTACCCACTGCTATAACGGCAAACCGAACCGCATTTTGACGCCTTCCGGCGAGCTGCGCGCCTCGGTGACGCGCGCCATTGCGCGCGGGGTGCGGCTTGATGTCGGGCACGGCAGCGCCAGTTTCAGCTTTGCGGTGGCACAGCAGGCCATCGCGCTGGGTATTTTGCCGCAGACCATCAGCTCCGACATTTACTGCCGCAACCGCATCGATGGCCCGGTGCACTCACTGGCGAATGTGATGGCGAAATTCCTCGCCATCGGCATGTCGCTGCCGCAGGTGATCGCCTGTGTGACCGACCACGCCGCTGATGGCTTGCGCCTGCAGCATAAAGGGCGTCTTGCCGTGGGTTTCGACGCCGACCTGACCATTTTCGACCTGAAACGCCAGCCGGTGCTGTTCACCGATGCGGAAAACGAGACGTTACAGGCCGAACAGATCCTCACGCCGCTTGCCGCCATTCGCGCGGGCAAGGGCTATATGACCGAACAAGGGAGTGCAGAACATGCCTTCGATTTATGATAAGTACAATTTAAAACAGGTGATTAATGCCTCCGGGCGCATGACGGCGCTCGGCGTTTCCACGCCGCGGCCGGAAGTGGTCGACGCTGTAGTCAGCGGCATGAATCACTACTTCGAAATGAAAGACCTGGTGAATAAAACCGGCGAGTACATTGCAAAACTGCTGGATGTCGAAGGCGCGACCGTGGTGTCGTGCGCTTCCGCCGGCATTGCCCAGTCCGTCGCTGCCGTGCTGGTGCGCGACAGTGACTGGCTGCTGGAAAACCTGCACAGCACGCCGATTGAGAACAACGAAATCGTGCTGCCGCGCGGGCACAACGTTAACTTTGGCGCGCCGGTAGGCACCATGGTGGCGCTGGGCGGCGGCAAAGTGGTAGAAGCCGGTTACGCCAATGAATGCTCTGCCGATCAACTGGCGGCGGCAATCTCGCCGCGCACGGCAGCGATCCTCTTTATCAAATCTCATCACTGCGTACAAAAAAGCATGCTCAGCGTGGAGCAGGCCGCCGTGGTGGCACGCAAGCACAATCTGCCGCTGATTGTCGATGCCGCAGCCGAAGAGGATTTGCAGTGCTACTACCGCGCCGGAGCCGACCTCGTTATCTACAGTGGCGCAAAAGCGATTGAAGGGCCAACCAGCGGGCTGGTGATCGGCAAAACGCAGTATGTGGAGTGGGTAAAACGCCAGACGGCGGGCATTGGCCGCGCAATGAAAGTGGGCAAGGAGGGCATTCTCGGCCTGACCTGCGCCATTGAACACTATCTTTCTGCCAGCAAAGAGAGCGGGGCGGAGATGGTCGCCAAAATGACACCGTTTATTGAGCAGCTAAACACCCTGAAAGGCGTGAGTGCGCGCGTGGTGTGGGATAGCGCCGGGCGCGATATTGCCCGCAGCGAAATCAAATTTGATGAAGCCGTTACCGGTATCGCCACCGGCGAGCTGGTCAGCGCCCTCAAACAGGGGGAATACGCCATTTACTTCCGTGGTTATAAAGCCAACGAAGGGATTATCGAAGCCGATGTGCGCAGCGTCACCGCCGATCAACTGACGATCATTTATCGCCGCATCGCCGAAGAACTGAACAAGGAAACAAATGCATGAAACTGACGCCGAATTTTTACCGCGACCGCGTATGCCTGAATGTGCTGGCGGGCAGCAAAGAGAACGCCAGCGCGATTTACGAGGCTGCGGAAGGCCATGTGCTGGTCGGCGTGCTGTCGAAAAACTACCCCGATGTCGCTACTGCCGTAGCGGATATGCGCGACTACGCGGCGCGTATCGATAATGCACTTTCCGTTGGTCTTGGCGCAGGCGATCCAAACCAGTCGGCCATGGTGAGCGCCATCTCCCGTGAAGTTCAACCGCAGCACGTTAACCAGGTGTTCACCGGCGTGGCGACCAGCCGCGCGCTGCTCGGGCAGAACGACACGGTGGTTAATGGCCTGGTCTCGCCAACCGGCACGCCGGGAAGGGTAAAAATTTCCACCGGGCCGCTGAGCAGCCAGGCGCCAGACGGCATTGTACCGGTGGAAACCGCCATTGCACTGCTAAAAGATATGGGCGGCAGCTCTATTAAATACTTCCCGATGGGCGGGCTGAGATGCCGCGACGAATTTATCGCCGTGGCGCAAGCCTGTGCGCGCCATGATTTCTGGCTGGAGCCGACCGGCGGCATTGATCTGGACAACTTCAGTGAAATCCTGCAAATCGCGCTGGATGCGGGTGTCCGCAAGGTAATCCCGCATATTTACAGTTCGATCATTGATAAGGCGAGTGGCGACACGCGCCCGGCGGATGTTCGCCAGTTGCTGGATATGACCAAAGCACTGGTGAAGTAAACGATCTTCCCTCCCGATACGGGAGGGAAAACCCCCTCGTCACGTAAGGAGCCACCATGCTTACCGCTCGTCATCTGCTCACCGTTTCACTTTCTCTGCTGGCAACCAGCGTTATGGCACAAACGCAGTACGCCTGGGTCGGAACCTACAACCCGAACGGCGAAGGGCTTTATCGCTTTACCGTTGATCCGCAATCCGGTGCGCTTGGCAATAAAACGCTGGTCAGCCCGTTGCCGAATGCGGCACAGCTAACGGTGGCGCGGGATGGTAAAACGCTCTATCTCGCCAGCGAAGTGGAAAAGGGCGCGGTGCAGGCGCTGCGTATTGGCGCTAACGGCGAGTTAAGTGTGCTGAACCAGGTGGCGTCCGGCGGTGCCGGACCGGTCTATCTGTCGCTGACGCCGGATGGCCGTTTTCTGCTGGTGGCGAACTATGTCAGCGGATCGATTGCTGTGCTGCCGGTTAAAGCGGATGGTAGCCTCGGCGAAGCGGTGGATACGCGTCAGGATCAGGGCGAACCGGGAGCCGCGAAACCGGCTGCGGCGGTGGAAGGCAGTTTTGCGATTAGCGATCACAATGGCCCGCATGCGCATATGATCGCCGCCGATCCGAGCGGGAAATTCGTCTTTTCCACCGATCTTGGGCTGGATCGCATTTATCAGTATCAGTTTGATGGCAAAACGGGCGCGTTAACGCCGAATGATCCACCCTTTATTAGCGCCTCTTCGCAAGGTGCCGGGCCGCGTCACTTTGTGTTCACGCCAAAGGGCGATGGCCTGTGGCTGATCAATGAAGAAGCCTCGACGCTTACACACTATGCGCTGAACAAAACCACCGGTACGTTACAGCCGGGGAAAACCTTTTCGGCGCTGCCGAAAGAGTATAAAGGCACCAGTTTTGCCGCCGGGCTGGTATTAAGTAGTGACGGTAAACAGTTGTATGTCGCCAACCGGTTGCATAACAGCATTGCGCACTTTACGGTGAAAGCCGATGGTTCGCTAACTCATCAGGACGATGTCTGGACGCGCGGCGATTACCCGCGCACGCTAACGCTGGCGCAGAATGGCCGCTGGTTATACGTGATGAACCAGCGCAGCGATAACATCACCCGCTTTCGCGTGGAACGCGACGGTAAATTGCAGTTTGAGCCGGACTACACGCCGGTAGGCAGCCCATCTCAGATGGTTATTTCATCTCACCCCTAAGTCTGGAGAGCGACGTGCGATTCCCGAACCAACGTTTGGCGCAACTGTTTATGATGTTGCAAAACGAGACGCTACCGCAGGATGAGCTGGCACAGCGCTTGTCGGTCTCGACGCGTACCGTTCGGGCCGATATCACCGCACTGAACGCTCTGCTGCTGCACCACGGCGCGCAGTTTATTTTGACGCGCGGCAGCGGCTATCAACTGAAAATTGATGACGCCACGCGTTACCAGAGCTTGCAGGCGTCGCGCCCGCGCGCGCTGCGCATTCCGCGTAGCGGGCCGGAGCGCGTGCATTATCTGGTGGTGCGTTTTCTCACCTCCGCCTTCTCGCTCAAGCTGGAAGATCTGGCGGATGAGTGGTTTGTCAGCCGCGCCACGCTGCAAAATGATATGACCGAGGTGCGGGAGTGGTTTTCCCGCTACCGTCTGACGCTGGAAACGCGCCCGCGCCACGGCATGAAACTGTTTGGCAGCGAAATGGCGCTGCGCGCCTGTCTGACGGATCTGTTGTGGGAACTGGCGCAGCAAAATGCGGATAACCCACTGATCACCGAAGAAGCGCTCAATCCGGGTGTGCCAGAGGCGCTGGCTGCCATTCTGCATGACTGTTTTAATCGCCACCATATTCGTCTCACGGATGAGGGCGATCTGTTTATCCGCCTCTACTGCGCGGTGGCGGTTCGCCGCATCAGCGAGGGCTATCCGCTCTCTGAATTCAGCGCCGAAGATGGGGACGAAAATGTCAAAGAGGCGGCGCGGGATATCTCTGCTGCGCTGCAACATCTGGCGGGAAAACCGCTGGCGGCTGCGGAAGAGCACTGGCTGCGGGTGCATATCGCCGGGCGACGCGTGCAGGAGATCGCGCCCAGCGCCATCAGCGCCGATGACGACGAAGCGCTGGTCAACTACATCCTTGGCTACATCAACACGCACTATAACTACAACCTGCAAAACGATGATCAGTTGCATGCGGATCTGCTCACCCATATCAAAACCATGATCACCCGCGTGCGCTACCAGATAATGATCCCTAACCCGTTGCTGGATAACATTAAACAGCACTATCCCATGGCGTGGGATATGACGCTGGCGGCGGTCTCCAGTTGGGGGAAATATACCCCGTATGTGATCAGCGAAAACGAGATCGGTTTTCTGGTGCTGCATATCGGCGTTGGTCTTGAGCGCCATTACAACGTGGGTTATCAGCGCCAGCCGCGGGTGTTGCTGGTGTGCGATGTCGGAAATGCGATGGTGCGGATGATTGAAGCGGTGCTGTCGCGTAAATATCCGCAGATTGTGGTAACACGCACCGTGACGCTGCGTGAGTACGAGCAGTGCGACGGCATCGCGGAAGATTTTGTCATCTCTACCGCGCGGGTAAATGAAAAAGATAAGCCGGTCGTCACCATCGCGCCGTTTCCCAGCGAGTATCAACTGGAGCAAATCGGCAAGCTGGTGCTGGTAGACAGAACGCGGCCGTGGATGCTGGAAAAGTATTTTGATGCCGCGCATTTCCGCATCATTCACGGCGCGATGGATCAACAAACGCTGTTCAACACCTTATGCCATCAATTGCAGGATGAAGGCTTTGTCGATGCGGAGTTTCTCGATTCGGTGGTCGAGCGCGAAGCGATTGTCAGCACCCTGCTCGGCGAAGGTATTGCGTTGCCGCACGCCCTCGGGCTGCTGGCGAAAAAAACGGTGGTCTACACCGTGCTGGCTCCGCAGGGGATCGCGTGGGGCGATGAAACCGCGCATGTCATTTTCTTGCTGGCGATCAGCAAGAGCGAGTATGAAGAAGCGATGGCTATCTACGATATTTTCGTCACCTTCCTGCGCGAGCGCGTAACGGCGAGGCTCTGTGCCTGCGCGGATTTCGCGTCGTTTAAAAGCGTGGCGATGGAGTCGCTGAGCCGCTTTTGAGCCCATACCGGGGCGCTTGCACGCCCCGTGCCCGTTAACCATCGGTAGAGCGGGTAAGCGCCTCCCATGCGTCAATCTCCGCAGTCAGTGCCGCCAGTTTCTCGCGCACCAGACTGAGCGCATCGCTACCCAGCAGCAGGTGCGCGGGCGGTGTGTCGCTGTCTATTATCGCCAGCATGGCGCGAGCCGCTTTGACGGCATCGCCGGGCTGTTTTCCGCTCTTTTCCTCGCGCGCCTGGCGAATCGGATCAAAAAGCGCATCGTAATCGGCAATGGCCCGAGGCGTGCGGATCATCGAGCGTCCGGCCCACTCGGTACGAAACGATCCCGGCGCAACTGCCGTGACGTGGATACCAAAAGGCTTCACCTCTTTGCCCAGCGTTTCGCTGATCCCTTCCAGCGCGAATTTGCTCCCACAGTACCAGGCGATCCCCGGCATGGTGATATAACCGCCCATCGAAGTGATATTGATAATGTGCCCGCTGCGGCGCTGGCGCATGCCGGGTAGCACGGCTTTCATCATGGCTGCGGCGCCAAATACATTGACGTCGAATTGGTGGCGCATCTCTGCAAGCGAGGACTCTTCCATGATCCCTTCATGGCCGTAACCGGCGTTGTTTACCAGCACGTCGATGGCCCCGATGTGTGATTCAACCTCAGCGACCACGTCATTAATTTGCACGAAATCGGTGACGTCAAGCAGGCGGGCAAATGCCCGATGCGGATGCAGGGCTTCAAATGCCTGCTGCGCGTCGTGGTTGCGCACCGTGCCAATAACGTTGTGGCCCGCAGCCAGTGCTTCCTGAGCCAGCGCACGACCAAAGCCGCTGCTGACGCCAGTGATAAAAAGTGTTTTTACAGATGACATAACGCCTACTCCCATGAAAAATGGAAGCTGCATAGTATTCTCTGGCCTGCTGGCTTTTTAGGCCATATTTTCTCTTTTTATTGCCTGATCTTATGAGGTGCGCGATGTCTGACATGATCGCGAGGTTAATGGAACTTGCCCCGCAGGAGGGGTACAACCTGACCGCGCTGGCGGATGTGCGCATTTTGCGTTCCGATCGCCCGCTGGCCCGCACGCCAGTGCTCTACGATCCAGGGATCGTGATTGTCTGCCAGGGCAGCAAGCGGGGGTATTTCGGTCAGCAGATCTATCTTTACGATGAACAGCACTACCTGGCGGTAGCGGTTCCTGTGCCTTTTGTGATGGAAACGGATGCATCGGCAGACCACCCGTTGCTGGCGATTTACATGCATCTGGATTTTCAGGTCGCCGCAGATGTGATGCTGCAAATTGAACAGCACGGCTTTCCGCTGTTATCCGCTTCGCCGCAAAGCATGATCTCCAGCCCGATGGACGAGACGCTGAAAACAGCGGTGCTGCGTTTACTGGAGACGCTCGGTAACCCGCTTGAGGCGGCGATCCTTGGTCCCGCGCGGGTGCGGGAACTCTATTTTCGTGTGTTGACTGGCGCACAAGGCAATGCGATGCGCGCCGCGTTAGCCTTGCAGGGGCAGTTCGGTAAAATCGGTAAAACGCTGCGTTACATTCATGCGACCTATGCTCAACCCTTAACGCTGTCGCAACTGGCTCAGCAAGCCGGGATGAGCGTGCCAACATTCCATAGCCATTTCAAAGCGATAACCCGGATGCCGCCGATGCAGTATGTAAAATCGGTGCGGCTGCACCAGGCGCGGATATTAATGGTTCGCCAGAGACTCACTGCCGCAGCAGCCTGTTACGCCGTCGGTTACGAAAGCCCGTCACAGTTTAACCGCGAGTTCAAACGGCTCTTCGGTTTACCGCCCGCGGAGGAGGTCAGACGTATGCAAAACAGTTTTGCCGTTCCTCCGGTGCATTCAGCGTCGGAATATATCTCGTCGCACTGAAAGAGAAAGAATGAGAGCGGCTTTCCACAAATGCGTGTAATGCGCATGTAATGCTATATTGCATTACACATTCTCTTTTTACCGGAGGCATAATGGCGACGCTAAATGTTCGACTGGATGACAAACTCAAAGAAGAGGCCTGGCGCGTGCTGGAAAAACTCAATATCACCCCAACCGAAGCCGTTCGCTTACTGTTCCAGTATGTCGCTGAAAACGGGCGTATGCCGATCAAAACAGTGACGGTGAGCGAGGACGAATCGGCGTTGCTGGAAATTGTCCGGGAGCGGCTGGCGAACCCGCAAAAAGGTATCAAGGTTAATCTGGATGAATTATGAGCTGGTGTTTGATCCCCGCGCATACAAAGAATGGAAAAAACTCGGTGCCACGGTAAAAACACAGTTCAAAAAGAAACTGGCAGATGTGCTGATTCAACCGAGAATTGAAAAGGCCCGACTGCATCAATTTCCGGATTGCTACAAGATAAAATTACGATCGTCAGGCTACAGGCTACAGGCTACAGGCTACAGGCTACGGGTTACAGGTGGGTCTATCAGGTCAGAGACCATGTGGTGACGGTATTCGTTGTGTCTATCGGTAAACGCGAAAAAGCCGCCGCTTATCAGGATGCCAGTAAGCGGCTCTAATATGGTCAACGCAAGTGATGCACAACCTGGTTGCTGCTGCCGCGCCAGATAAGCATCGGGTCTTTCAGATCCTGAACAAATTTGCCGTCGATCAGCACGTTGATCAACCCGACCACCTCCCGCTGCAGGGCGTTCAGTTCGTCCATTTTGTAACCGGTCCACACCCAGATATCTTTACCGGGGCACTCGGCGCGGATGCGGGTCACCAGCTTTAAAATATCCGGCACGTTTTGCGGGTGCAGTGGATCGCCGCCGGAGAGCGAAATCCCCTGGCGCTTGATGCGCGTATCGTTGAGATCGGCAATGATCCGATCTTCCATTTCTTTGGTAAACGGCGCGCCGGAATTCAGCCGCCAGGTGCTTTTGTTGTAGCAGCCAGGGCATTCATGTACGCAGCCGGAGACGAATAGTGTGCAGCGGGTGCCGGGGCCGTTGACGATGTCGACTGGGTAGTATTGATGGTAATTCATATTTCCTCGTCGCATTTGGCGCTGTAGCTGCGTTGGCTACACTCGCGCACCCGGGTCACTTACTTATGTAAGCTCCCCGGGATTTACTCGTTTGCCGCCTTGCTACAACGTCAACTGCTTAGAGGAAACGTATCAGACAGAAATTGTAGCGGCAGAAAACGTAGGCCCGATAAGCGTAGCGCCATCGGGCAATCAGGTATGGTGAAATCACTGACCGTGTGCCCGGCGCGGGTCAACGCCACCCACCGGGCGACGGAGGTGTTAACCGATTTGCCCGTTGCCGAGGTGTTTCACGCGGCGTTTCACTTCTTCCTGCTTGCCAGCGTTGAACGGACGCGCGTCCGGGCTGCCGAGGTAGCCGCACACGCGGCGGGTAACGGAGACGCGGGACGCGTCATGGTTACCGCATTTCGGGCAGGTAAAGCCTTTGCTGGTGCATTCGAACTCGCCGGTAAAACCGCACTCGTAACACTCATCAATTGGCGTGTTGGTGCCGTAATACGGCACGTGCTGGTAGCTGTAATCCCAGACATCTTCCAGTGCGCGCAGGTTGTGCTGAATGTTCGGGTACTCGCCGTAGCAGATAAAGCCACCGCTGGCTAACGGCGGGTACGGCGCTTCGAAATCGATTTTGTCGTACGGGTTTACCTTTTTCTCGACATCAAGGTGGAAACTGTTGGTGTAGTAACCTTTATCGGTTACCCCTTCCACCACGCCGAAATCAGCGGTATCTATACGGCAGAAGCGGTCGCACAGGTTTTCGCTCGGCGTGCTGTAAAGGCTAAAACCGTAGCCAGTCTCTTCTTTCCACTGATCAACCGCCTGGCGCAGACGCTCAACGATCGCCACACCTTTGGCGCGCAGGGCTTCGTTGTCGTAGATGTGTTTATTGCCAGACAGTGCGTTGATCGTTTCGTGTATGCCGATATAACCCAGCGAAATCGACGCGCGGCTGTTTTTAAAGATCGGCGCGATATCGTCGTCCGCTTTCAGACGCACGCCGCAAGCCCCTTCCATATAGAGGATTGGCGCAACGCGGGCTTTCACCCCTTCGAGGCGCGCGATGCGGGTCATCAGCGCTTTTTTCGCCAGTTGCAGTCGGCTGTCCAGCAATTTCCAGAACGCCGCTTCATCACCTTTCGCTTCCAGCGCGATGCGCGGCAGGTTAAGGCTGATGACGCCGAGGTTGTTACGCCCGTCATGAATTTGTTCGCCATTCTCTTCATACACGCCAAGGAAGCTGCGGCAGCCCATCGGCGTTTTAAACGAGCCGGTCACTTTCACGACCTGATCGTAATTGAGGATATCCGGGTACATGCGCTTGCTCGCGCACTCCAGCGCCAGTTGTTTGATGTCGTAATTCGGATCGTTGAACTTGTGATTCAGACCATCGCGGATGGCGAACACCAGTTTCGGGAACACGGCGGTTTTACGGTTTTTACCCAGACCCGCAATGCGGTTACGCAGGATCGATTGCTGGATCAAGCGGGATTCCCAGCTGGTACCCAGCCCGAAACCAAAGGTGACAAACGGTGTCTGGCCGTTCGCGGTATGCAGGGTGTTAACTTCATATTCCAGCGACTGGAACGCGTCGTAACACTCTTTCTCGGTGCGGCTGCGCGCATAGCCGTCGGCATCCGGAATGTTCCACTCGCTGGCGACTTTGCGGTGTTTTTCGAAGCTGGCGCTGACGAACGGTGCCAGCACTTCATCGATCCGGTTGATGGTGGTGCCGCCATAAATATGGCTGGCGACCTGGGCGATGATCTGCGCGGTAACCGCCGTGGCGGTCGAGATCGATTTTGGCGGTTCAATCTCCGCGTTGCCCATTTTAAAGCCGTGGGTCAGCATGCCTTTCAGATCGATCAGCATGCAGTTGAACATCGGGAAGAATGGGGAGTAGTCGAGATCGTGGTAGTGGATCTCACCGCGTTCGTGCGCCAGTACCACATCGCGCGGCAGCAAGTGCTGGCGAGCGTAGTGTTTGGCGACAATTCCCGCCAGCAGATCGCGCTGGGTCGGGATCACTTTACTGTCTTTGTTGGCGTTCTCATTGAGCAACGCCGAGTTGGTTTGCTCAACAAGACCGCGAATATCCTGGTTCAGACGGCCGCGTTTTTCACGGGCGATATCGCGATCGTGGCGATACTCAATGTAGGCGCGCGCCAGTTGCTTGTACGGCCCGGACATCAACTGGTTTTCGACGGCAGTCTGGATTTCGCTAATATCGACTTGCGATCGGCCCTGCATCTGACGACTAATTACCTCTGCGACGGTGGCGCAATAGTCTGCGTCATCGACTCCCGCTGCTTTAGCTGCACGCAAAATGGCTTCTTGTATGCGCTCTGAGTTGAAAGGCACTTTACAGCCATCTCGTTTCATCACATGCGGTGTCATGATCACTCCATTTTAGAAAACAGGTTATCCACAATAGGAGGACGCGCAGACTGGTTGGTTATTCATTACTAAAACCAATAAGTTCGTCCCATCCAGGCCCTTGTTATCCACAGCGTGTATCGCTTTCGCGGTGGTCAGCTTGTTCGAATAATAGTCGATTAATACAACATATAGGGCTGGGGTGCATTCTAATTTCTATATATAGTGATTTGCATCAAACATGTTTGCGTTTTTATTGACTCAGGACAAAGTAAAAACCGGATAGCGCAGAGGACGGGCACTCAGAGGAAATGTAAATTTAGCCATTCTCATTTTGACTAAAAATTCAACAAAAACAGCAGGTTTATGCCTGCTGTTTTTTTGCGCCAGGGAAGTGAAAAACGCTTATTTTTGATGCCACCACACGGCTTCGAACGGTCGCAGGGTCATTTCACCCGGAACAGGGGAAACTTCCGCATAGTTGTTGATAATAACCTGCCAGTCGCCCGGCGAGGTTTCTGGCCGCCACGGCTGGAACTGATTGCTGAGGTTAGCGATAACCAACAACGTTTCTCCCTGCCACTGGCGGCGGTAGCACCATAAATGTGGATGGGCAGGAAGCAGATCCTGATAATCGCCCCAGGTGAGTATCGGCAAGTTTTTCCGCAGGCGAATCAACGACTGGTAGGTATAGAACACCGAATCGCGATCGTTGACCGCGTTTTCGACGTTGATTTCCCGATAGTTATCGCACAGACCAATCCACGGATCGGCAGTGGTGAAACCGGCGTTTTTACGCGCGGTCCACTGCATCGGCGTGCGGCTGTTATCGCGCGATTTACTGGCGAGGATCGCCAACAGCGCTTCCGGCTCGCGCCCGGCGGCACGCAGTTCGGCAAACATATTCTGGCTTTCCACATCGCGGTAGTCGGTAATGCGTGCAAAATGCGGGTTGGTCATACCGATCTCTTCGCCCTGATAAATGTACGGCGTGCCCTGCATGCCGTGCAGCACCAGCGCCAGCATTTTGGCGGCGGGCACGCGCAGCGCGCCTTCTTCGCCAAAGCGCGACACAATGCGCGGTTGATCGTGGTTACACCAGAACAGCGCGTTCCACGCCACATTGTGCATCCCTTGCTGCCAGTGGCGGAACAGCGATTTCAACGCCACAAAATCCGGTTTCGCCAGCGACCATTTTTCACCGTCGGGATAGTCAACTTTCAGATGGTGGAAGTTAAACGTCATCGACAGCTCGCTGCCGTCGAGTGCGCCGTAGCGCTGGCAATGTTCCAGCGTGGTGGATGACATCTCACCGACCGTCATCAACTCGCGCGGGCGAAAAACCTCGCGGCTCATCTCCTGCAAAAACTCATGGGCGCGCGGGCCATCGGTATAAAAACGTCGCCCGTCGCCGCTTTGATCGTCGGGGAAATCCTGCTGTTTGGAGATTAAATTCACTACATCGAGACGCAAACCGTCGACACCGCGATCGGCCCAGAAGGTGCAGACTTTTTTCAGCTCGTCGCGCACTGCCGGGTTTTCCCAGTTGAGATCTGCCTGCTCCGGCGCGAACAGATGCAAATAGTACTGGCCGCTCTGGCTGTGCCAGCGCCATGCGCTGCCGCCGAATTTCGAACGCCAGTTATTCGGTGGCGTTTCTGGTTCGCCGTCGCGCCAGATATAGAAAGAACGGTATGGGCTTGCCGGATCCTGAGATGCCTGGAACCAGGCATGCTGGGTCGAGGTGTGGTTGAACACCATATCCAGCACCAGGCGGATACCGCGCTGGTGCGCCTGGGCGACCAGTTCATCAAAGTCTGCCAGGGTGCCGTAAAGCGGATCGATAGCGGTGTAATTCGCCACGTCGTAGCCGTTATCCACCTGCGGGGAAATATAAAATGGCGTCAGCCAGATGGCATCGACGCCGAGGGTTTGCAAGTAGTCGAGGCGCGTAATCACGCCGCGTAAATCACCGGTGCCAGTGCCGGTCGTGTCCTGAAAACTCTTTGGGTAAATCTGGTAGATAACGCCGTTTTGCCACCAGTGGGGAAGGGTATTCATCATGATTTCCTGCGAAAACGAAGGGGCGCAAACGCGCCCCAAAAATTACACAATCTGCAATGTGCCGTGACGGAACTTACGCTGATAAACAAAGGAGGTCAGCACCAGCGGGATGACAACCGCCACCGCTGTAGCCAGTGCGAAGACCTGCCAGAAAGCGGGTTGAATCGAGAGAAAACCCGGCAGGCCCGCCACGCCAATCCCGTTCGCCAGCACACCGTTAAGACCGCACAACAACCCGGCAAGTCCGGAGCCGATCATCGCGCACAGCATCGGGAAGCGGTATTTCAGGTTGATGCCGTACATGGCCGGCTCGGTTACGCCGAGAAACGCGGAGATAGCCGCCGGAACCGAGATTTCACGTTCATTCTCTTTACGGCTGGAGATAATGATGCCCACCACCGCAGATGCCTGTGCAACGTTTGACAGCGCAATCAACGGCCACACCGGCGTCCCGCCCATGTTCTGAATCATCTGCATGTCGATAGCCAGCGTGGTCTGATGCACACCAGTAATCACCAGCGGCGCGTAGAGGAAACCAAACAGTGTCGCACCAATCGGGGCGAAGCTGCCTGTCATCAGATGGCGAACCGCCCACGCCACGCCGTCACCAATCATGCGACCGAACGGGCCGATTAGCGCATGTGCCAGGAATACCGCCAGGATCAGCGAGCACACCGGGACAATCACCAGATAGAGGGAGTCCGGTATCAGCTTTTTAAGCCGCGTTTCAATGATGCCGAGCGCCAGCCCCGCCAGCAGCGCCGGGATCACCTGCGCCTGATAGCCCACTTTCGCGATGCTGAACAGACCAAAGTTCCACACTTCCGGCACTTGCGTACCCAGTAAATACGCATTCATCAATTGAGGAGAAACCAGCGTCACGCCGAGGATGATGCCGAGGATTGGCGTTCCGCCCATTTTGCGCACCGCAGACCAGCAAACGCCGACCGGCAGATAGAAGAACACCGCTTCACCAATCAGCCAGAGAAAGTCATACACAGTTTTCAATGGCGGAAATATCTGCACCAGCGTCTGGCCGTTGCTCATCGGCACATCGCCGACAATGTTGCGAAAACCGAGGATCAAACCGCCGCTAATCAGTGCGGGCAGCAGCGGGAAGAAGATTTCCGCGAAGTGGGAGATTAAGCGCTCGTGCCATTTCATATTTTGTCGCGCTGCCTGTTTGGCCTGCTCTTTATCCGCATGAGCCAGACCGGTGGCGGCGCGCAGCGCCTGATAGTAGTCGCCGACGTTGGTGCCAATCACCACCTGGAACTGCCCGGCGTTGGTAAAACAGCCTTTGACCATCGGTAGCTGATCAATCGCTTTTGGGTCGGCGGCGGCCGGGTTGTTTAATACAAAACGCAAACGGGTAATACAGTGACTGACCGTCGCGATGTTTTCGCGCCCGCCAACCAGCGTAATAAGTTGTTCAATATCTGACGGATTTACTTTGCTCATCCTGGTGCCTCTCGGGGGGAGAAATGATGCGTAACTTGACCGTGGCAAAGCGTAACCGCAGGCAAAAAAATTAAAAATGGGAACGTTCCCGAAACTTGGCGAGGATCACAATAAACGATAAAGCGGCTTAAACGAGGCGGGCAGGGATCACGATTTGGCGAGGCGTGGCGCGGCCATTGACCTGTTCTATTAATTGCGCGGCGGCCTGGCGACCCGCTTCGGCGTAACCCGGATCAACGGTGACAATTTCCGGGTGCAGAAACTTCATCAGCGGCGTATTGCCGACGCTGGCCAGTTGCAGATTATCAATGCGCTGTTCCTGCAAATATTTACTGGCACCGAGCGCCAGCGTATCGGTCGCGCAGAGCAGCGCGGTGGTGTCAGGGGTTAAAACGTTGGCGACATGTTCATAACCCTGCTTCATGGCAAGGCCCGGTAAGGCGAACGTGGGTTCGAGCTGGTGTTGTTGACAAAACGCCATATAGGCGTCGTGGCGGCGTTTGCCGGTGGTGGCATCGTTATGCGGTACGCCAATAAAACTGATATGGCGATGCCCGCGGGCATAAAGATTTTCCATTAACAGCTGAATTGCGCCGTCATCATCGTAACAGACCGAGGCGAAACCACTGGCATCGCGCGCCAGCAGCACCAGCGACGACTGCCAGGCCGTGAGCAGGCTTTCGGTGACGCCGGTAAAGCCAAACAGCACAACACCATCAATATTACGGTGGCTCAGCATCTGCAAATGCTCTTCGACCAACTGCGGCGAAAACTGGCTTTCCATCATAATCGGGTCATAACCCTGTTCGTAAAACGCCGGAAGCATGGTCTGTACGGCAAGGTTTTCCGAGAGAGAATCCAGACGCGAGACGATAATCGCCACCACTTTATCGCTCTGTCCGCGCATGGCGCGCGCGGAGCGGGAAGGGGAGAAACCGTGCTGATTGACCACCGCTTCCACCCGTTCGCGTGTACGCTGGCTTACGCCGCTTTCGTTATTCAGCACACGGGAAACAGTGGATTTGCCCACGCCGCTTAAGCGTGCGATGTCTTTGATTGTCAGCCGGTTTTGCATACTTCAATCCTTTCCTGATAGGGGCGGGTTGCAGGATAAAGGAGTTTTGCATCCCTTCCAAGCGCCAGCAATGAGCAAAGTCTGGTTTATGCACTTTGTGCTACCGATTGATGGCGTGTATACGTTTGGTTTAATTCAGCGGAGCTATGATACCGCTACGTTATGATTCGCCCTTCACACCTTACCGGAGGCCAGATGGATCCCGATCCCACCCCTCTCCCGCGACGGAGATACTTTTTCCGGTAAGCCTGCTGTTGCTGCCTTACCGGATGCGTAAGGCAGCGACGTCGTTTTCGTCCCTGCCCGATTAAAAAACGCCAGCTGGCGCGGCTTTGTTACGCCAGTTGTCAATCGCACCCGCGTGATGCGGGGGCAAGGACACTATCATGCTGAAAAACATTACCCGGCAGCTTTTCGCTCGCCTCAACCGCCATTTACCGCGTCGTCTGGTGCAGCGCGATCCGCTTCCCGGCGTACAACATATCGCGCAGGGCGCTATCCCCGCCTCGATGGGTGAACGCTGCCTGCAGATTGCTGCGATGGAACACGATAAGCTCTGGCACACTTTCGCCAGCCACCCGGAAGGGCTGAACCCGCAAGAAGTGGAACTGGCGCGGGAAATCCACGGCGAAAACCTGATCCCGGCGCAGAAACCCGCTCCCTGGTGGGTGCATCTGTGGGTGTGCTATCGAAACCCGTTTAATCTGCTGCTGACCTGCTTAGGCATTATTTCCTATGCCTCGGAAGATCTCTTCGCCGCCTGCGTGATTGCGTTGATGGTAGCGATTTCGACGCTGCTCAACTTCCTGCAAGAGGCGCGCTCGACCAAAGCGGCCGATGCGCTGAAAGCGATGGTCAGCAATACCGCGACGGTGCTGCGCGTGGTGAATGAGAAGGGTGAGAATGGCTGGTGCGAATTGCCTATCGACCAACTAGTGCCGGGCGATATCGTCAAGCTGGCCGCAGGCGATATGATCCCGGCGGATCTGCGCGTGTTGCAGGCGCGGGATCTGTTTGTCGCCCAGGCTTCGCTGACTGGCGAATCCTTACCAGTAGAGAAAGTGGCGACGACGCGCCAGGCCGCGCAGCGCAACCCGCTGGAAGCCGATACCCTGTGCTTTATGGGCACCAATGTGGTGAGCGGCACGGCGCAGGCGATAGTCATCGCCACCGGCGGCAATACCTGGTTTGGCCAACTGGCCGGGCGTGTCAGTGAGCAAGAAACCGAGCAGAACGCCTTTCAGAAAGGCATCAGCCGCGTCAGCATGTTGTTGATCCGTTTTATGCTGGTGATGACGCCGATTGTGTTGCTGATCAACGGCTTTACCAAAGGCGACTGGTGGGAAGCGGCGCTGTTTGCGCTGTCGGTTGCCGTGGGTTTGACGCCGGAAATGTTGCCGATGATTGTCACCTCCACGCTGGCGCGCGGTGCGGTGAAACTGTCGAAACAGAAAGTGATCGTTAAACATCTGGACGCCATTCAGAACTTTGGCGCGATGGATATCCTCTGTACCGATAAAACCGGCACCCTGACGCAGGACAAAATCGTGCTGGAAAATCATACGGATATCAGCGGTAAAGTCAGCGAACTGGTGCTGCACAGCGCCTGGCTGAACAGCCACTACCAGACCGGACTGAAAAACCTGCTCGATACCGCCGTACTGGAAGGTGTGGACGCGGAAGCGGCGCAGACGCTGGCGGCGAGCTGGCGCAAAGTGGATGAGATCCCCTTTGATTTCGAGCGCCGCCGCATGTCGGTAGTGGTGGCGCAGCAGGCGGATGTTCATCAACTGATTTGCAAAGGTGCGTTAACGGAGATACTCAGCGTCTGCTCGCAGGTGCGTTTCAACGGCGAAATCTTCCCGCTGGATGACACCATGCTGCGTCGCATTGAGCGCGTGACCAGCACGCTGAACCGCCAGGGGCTGCGCGTGGTTGCGGTTGCCACCAAATATCTGCCAGCGCGTAGCGGTGACTACCAGCGCATTGACGAGTCGGATCTGATCCTCGAAGGCTACATCGCCTTCCTCGATCCGCCGAAAGAGACCACCGCACCAGCGCTCAAAGCGCTAAAAGCGAGCGGGATCACCGTCAAAATCCTCACCGGCGACAGCGAACTGGTGGCGGCGAAAGTGTGCCACGAAGTGGGGCTGGAAGTGGGCGATGCGCTGACCGGCAGCGAAATTGAGCGCATGAGCGATGATGAACTGGCACAAATGGCGAAACACATCACGCTGTTCGCCCGCCTGACGCCGATGCATAAAGAGCGCATTGTCCGTTTGCTGAAACGCGAAGGTCACGTGGTCGGTTTTATGGGCGATGGCATAAACGACGCCCCGGCGCTGCGCGCGGCGGACATCGGGATTTCCGTCGATGGCGCCGTCGATATCGCCCGCGAAGCGGCCGATATTATTTTGCTGGAAAAGAGCCTGATGGTGCTGGAAGAGGGGGTGATCGAAGGGCGCCGTACTTTTGCCAACATGCTGAAATACATTAAAATCACCGCCAGTTCCAACTTCGGTAACGTCTTCAGTGTGCTGGTGGCGAGCGCGTTTCTGCCGTTTTTGCCCATGTTGCCGCTGCACTTGCTGATCCAGAATCTGGTGTATGACGTCTCGCAGGTGGCGATCCCGTTTGATAACGTCGACGAAGAACAGATCGCCAAACCGCAGCGCTGGAACCCGGCGGATCTGGGCCGTTTTATGATTTTCTTTGGCCCGATCAGTTCGATCTTCGACATTGTGACGTTTTGCGTGATGTGGTGGGTGTTTAAAGCTAACGTGCCGGAAGCGCAAACCCTGTTCCAGTCCGGCTGGTTTGTGGTCGGTTTGCTGTCGCAAACGCTGATTGTGCATATGATCCGCACCCGCCGCGTGCCGTTTATCCAGAGCCGCGCCGCCTGGCCGCTGGTGGCGATGACGCTGATGGTGATTTGTGTCGGCATCGCGCTGCCATTCTCGCCGCTGGCGCAATACCTGCAATTACAGGCGCTGCCGCTGGCGTACTTCCCGTGGCTGGTGGCGATCCTCGCAGGTTATATGACGCTCACGCAGTGGATGAAAGGCTTCTATAGCCGTCGCTACGGCTGGCAATAAACTTTTGTCTTAAACCCGGTCTGCGCACTCTGTGCAGGCCGGGTATTTCTCTCAATTCCCGCAAGCTGTGATCCCCGTCGCCCGGCGCGCTTGACGCTCCTGAGGGCGCATGTTAACAAAATGTTTTCCCTCGCCTGACGTCGTCTGAAGGAACATTTATGTTGCGTTACAGCCTGTTAACTGCCGGGTTGCTGCTCGGTTCTTCCGCTTTTGCTGCACCCGCAGGTGACTTGCCACTGATGCCGTGGCCGACAAAGGTTGAACGTCCGGCATCACAGGGCTCGCTGGTCCTGACGGATACGCTCTCTGTCAGCGTCAGCGGTGACGATCTGGGCGACGCCGTTATGCGATTGCGCCAGCGCATCGCCCGGCAAACCGGCTGGACGCTGCAACCGCAGGCCGAAAAACCGCAACATCCCACCATTTCGATAACCATCGCCAAAAAAGTGGCGCCGCTGCCGAAGCTGGATAGCGATGAGCATTACACGCTGACCATTGATGCGAATAGCGTGCAGATCGCCGCAAATACCCGCTTTGGCGCGCTGCGCGCCATGGAAACCTTGCTCCAGCTGATACAAAACGGCACGGAAAATACCACCTTGCCGTGGGTGACCATTGACGATTCGCCGCGCTTCCCGTGGCGCGGTTTGCTGCTCGATTCTGCCCGTCATTTTGTGCCGGTCGAGGACATCAAACGGCAGATCGATGGCATGGCGGCGGCGAAACTGAACGTGCTGCACTGGCATTTAACCGACGACCAGGGCTGGCGTTTTAGCTCGAAGCGCTACCCCAAACTGACGCAGCTTGCCAGCGATGGTCTCTTTTACAGCGAAGAACAAATGCGCGATGTGGTGCGCTACGCCACGGCGCGTGGCGTTCGCGTGGTGCCGGAAATCGACATGCCGGGACACGCGTCGGCGATTGCCGTCGCCTACCCGGAACTGATGAGCGCGCCGGGGCCGTATCAGATGGAGCGACACTGGGGCGTGCTGAAACCGGTGCTGGATCCGACAAAAGCGGCGACTTACGCCTTTGCGGAGGCGATAGTCAGCGAACTGGCGGCGATCTTTCCGGATGCGTATTTGCACATTGGTGGCGATGAGGTGGACGATACGCAGTGGAAAAACAACCCGGCGATCCAGCAATTTATGCGCGACAACAAACTGGCCGACAGCCACGCGTTGCAGGCCTATTTCAACCGCAAACTGGAGGCGATCCTCGAAAAACATCAGCGCCAGATGGTGGGCTGGGATGAGATCTTCCACCCGGATCTGCCCAAAAGTATTGTCATCCAGTCCTGGCAGGGACAGGACGCGCTGGGCGAGGTGGCAAAACAGGGTTACAAAGGCATTCTCTCTACCGGTTTTTACCTCGATCAGCCGCAGTACACCGCCTATCACTATCGCAATGAGATTGTGCCGCAGGGCTTAAATGGCGTGGATGTGATTGCCGATAACGACAGCGCGCAAAGCTGGTCGTTTTCGATGCCGCGTCTGAAAGGCAGCCCGGTGGAAGGGACGTTTACGCTGGTGAAAGGCGAAAGTGGATGGCGCGGATTTATTGATTTCAAAGGCAAATCCCGTCGCGCCGTGCAGCATATCGACTGGCGCAGCGATCGCCAGGTGAGTTTTGTCGTCGATACGTGGATGGGCGAAACCCGCCCGGTCATCACTCTCACCGACGATAAACTTGGCGGTTACTTCCTGCTGGGCAACGCGCGCTACCCGGTTACCGGCGCGCGGCTAAACGAGGTGCCGAAAGGGATAGCTCCCGCGGTGCCGGACGCCAGCCAGCAGGCGAATTTACTGGGAGGCGAAGCCGCGCTGTGGGCGGAAAATGTGGTCGCGCCGGTGCTGGATATCAAACTGTGGCCGCGTGCGTTTGCCGTGGCGGAACGGTTATGGTCGGCGCAGGATGTAAATGACACCGACAACATGTACAGCCGTTTGCAGGCGATGGATAGCTGGTCGACGGTATCGGTCGGCCTGCAACAGCACAGCCAGCAACAGGCGCAGTTCACGCGCCTTGCGAACAGCGCCGATACATTGCCGCTGCAGATCCTCGCCCAGGCTGTCGAACCGGCGCACTACTACACGCGCCAGCATCTGAAATTCCAGGCCGGTCACTATCATCAGTTCGAGCCGCTGAACCGCTTTGCCGATGCGCTGGCACCGGAGAGCAGCACCGTTCGCCAGATGAACCAGTGGGTCGACAGACTGGTGAGCGATGCGGAAGACAGCACCAGCGCCGTGTCGCTGCGCCATTTCTTTAGCCGCTGGCAGGGTAACACCAGCGATGCGCTGGCGCTCAGCGACAGCAACTATCAGCTAAAAGCGATGCGCCCGGTGATTTTACAGGTGGATAAGCTCGCCACCATTGGGTTGCGGTTGACGGATTTGGTGGCGCGTCAGGGGACGCTGGACGATGGCGAGATAGCGTCCATTCAGGGAGAACTGGATAACGCGGCACAAATTCAGGACGAAGTGGTGATAGCGGCGGTCTATCCGCTGGAAAAACTGCTGCGCGCTACGCGCAACCGGTGAACGCCTGGGTGATTAGCGTACATAAATTGATTCCCTTGAAGGGTGTACCCACTTCTTCAAAAGAAACCTCTGGCAGCCTGTGAGATTTAAATTTAAAGGTAAGCGGGCAGAGCCAAAAACCGGTCGCGTTTTAAGTGGGCAATAAAAAAGGCAGCGTAAGCTGCCTTTTATCTCTCGCTTAGCCGCCATTAACGGCGAACAGCGATCGCTTCAATCTCGATTTTCACGTCTTTTGGCAGACGGGCGACTTCCACGCAGGAACGCGCCGGGAAGCTGGCATTATGTTCGTTGAAAAAGGCTTCATACGTGGCGTTAACGGTAGCGAAATCGTTGAGATCTTTCACGAAAACGGTGGTTTTCACGATGTCGTCCACTTTCAGACCCGCCGCTTCAACAATCGCTTTCACGTTGTCCAGCGACTGACGCGCTTGCGCCGCCACATCTTCCGGTACGCTACCGGTTTTCGGATCAACCGGGATCTGACCCGAGGTCAGGATCATGTTGCCAAGATCAACAGCTTGAACATAAGGGCCAATCGCTGCTGGCGCGTTTTCCGTGGCGATAACTTTGGTCATAATAACTCCTGAATGACAGCGGTATTGAGGTTCCGCCCCATTATAGGGAGGGAAAAACGCAATACCAACCGCAATTAGTTAGCCAGCACCACATGGTGCGAGAACTCTTTCTCACAATATTTGCACTTCAGCGCGATGTCGCTTTCGCGTTTTTTCACCGCAAAGCTGGAAGCGACCGGTTCAGCATGGCTGATGCAGTTGCTGTTCGGGCACACCAGCACGCCAGTAATGCGCTCCGGCAGACTCGGGCGCGATTTACCCACCACTTCATACTCATCAATGCGGTTAACGGTGGCCTGGGGTGCGTACAGCGCCAGCTGGTTTACCTGCTCGTCGGTCAGAAATGTGTTCTCGATCTTGATCAAATCTTTGCGCCCCATCTCGCCGGACGGCAAGTTCAGGCCAATGGTGATGCGCTGATCGGTTTCCGTCAGCTTAAACAGCGTCAGCAGTTTAAATCCGACGCGCGCCGGGATGTGGTCAATCACGGTGCCGCGTTTGATGGCTTCGACCTGCAGTTTGTTATCGTGTGTCATTGTCGTTTCTCCTTACAGCGCCAAATCGCGATTGAGAACCAGCGCCAGCAGAGCCTGGCGAGCGAAGATGCCGTTACCGGCCTGCTGGAAATACCAGGCGTGCGGCGTTTTATCCACGTCGGTGGTGATTTCATCCACGCGCGGCAGCGGGTGCAACACCTTCATATTGCTGCGCGCGTGGGTTAAGTCGCTGGCGCGCAGGACAAATTGCGCTTTGACGTTGGCGTATTCCGACGGATCCAGACGCTCTTTTTGCACGCGCGTCATATAGAGAATATCCACCTCTGCCATCACCTCTTCTATGCTGGCGTGTACGCTCCAGGCCATGCCTTTTTCGTCCAGCATATCGAGAATGTACTGCGGCATCGCCAGCGCGTCCGGGGCGATAAAGTAAAAGCGGTTGCCGCTGAATTTCGCCAGCGCCTGCGCCAGCGAATGCACGGTGCGGCCATATTTCAGGTCGCCGACCATCGCGATGTTGAGGTTCTCAAGGCGGCCTTGTGTTTCCTGAATCGTGAACAGATCGAGCAGCGTTTGCGTCGGGTGCTGGTTAGCCCCGTCACCGGCGTTGAGCACCGGAATGCCGCCGGAGAACTCGGTTGCCAGACGCGCCGCGCCCTCCTGCGGATGGCGCATCACAATGGCGTCCACATAGGTGCTGATTACCGAAATGGTGTCGGCCAGCGTTTCGCCTTTTTTACCCAGCGACGTGTTGCTGCTGTCGGAGAAGCCGACCACGCTCGCGCCGAGGCGGTGCATGGAGGTTTCAAACGATAAACGCGTGCGGGTGGAGGCTTCAAAGAAGCAACTGGCGATCACTTTATGCTTGAGCAACTCCGGCTGCGGGCTGGCCTTCAGTCGTGCGGCGGTGTGTAGCACCAGTTCGAGTTCTTCGCGGCTGAGATCGTTTATGGAAATGATATGTTTCTGATATAGCGGGTTAGCCATGGTTATCTCCTGACGACTGCGCAAAAAAAAGCCCCTCAATAGAGGGGCTGTGGAATTCGGTGATCAACGGGAAGGAAAACGGCAGGCCAGCGCCTTTTTTCAGACGCGGTAAGACAGTTTGTCGTACACACTGATTCATGCTTCCTCCCGGCAAATTGTCCCGGATTATACGCAGCTGTTTTCGCGGATCAAGCGATTGATGCACATTTTACGCAATGCAAACGGTTCTCTTTGAATATTAATGCGTTCTAAGTAAATAATTAATTTGCTTATGCACCAGCGCTGTGTGCTTCACGATTCTTGGCGCGACCCAGACGATACTGCTTCCTGCCACCACACCGAGGATCTCCGGCAACTGGTGGTAATCCAGAATACGTGCCACTGCGCGGCCATATCCCGCCACGGTGTGAATAAGGATAAATTCGCTATTGTGCTCAACGCTAACCACCATTTCGGAGACGGAGCGGGCGGCGTCCGGCACCGGGCGTGACTGCGGATTCAGCGAATAAATTTTTTGTCCTTTGGCGTTGCGAATTTTGATTACACCGAGCAGCTTCAGCAGGCGGGAAACGGTGGACTGGCTGATACTGTCGAAGCCGTGGCGCTGCAAATCGCGCCGGATCTCCTCCTGTGAAAGATAACTTTTTTCGCTAATCAGGCGCTGGCAGACCGCCAGTTGTAGCTGCTCTTTCGGTGAATAATCTCCATATTCCATCATCTCTTTTCCCGTATTGGTTGCCGAAACAAAACGCCCGGCAACGCCATGCTTACCGGGCCTGTATATTAGCCGCAGACCGGGTAAGCAAAGCGCCACCCGGCGCGCTACAGCAGAGCGCCAAGGCTGAGCGCCGCCATGATCACCACTGTCAATATCGCCAGCAGTGGCGCGACCCACTTCAGGTAGCGCACATAGGGGACATGGGCGATAGCCAGCCCGCCCATCACCACCGCCGACGTAGGCGTCACCAGGTTGACGATGCCGGACGCCGATTGGTACGCGGTAACGACCAGATCGCGGTTGACGTTAGCGAAATCGGCCAGCGGCGCCATAATCGGCATGGTCAGCACGGCAAGGCCAGAGGACGAGGGCACGAGGAACGACAGCACCACTTCCAGCCAGTACATAACGTTGATAAACGCGACGGTGGATAACCCGCTGACCATGCCTTCGGCACTGTGCAAAATAGTATGAGTAATCATACCTTTATCCATGATCACTACGATACCGCGGGCAATACCGATAATCAGCGCTACGCCCAGCAGATCCCGCGCGCCGTTGATAAATGTTGAGGTCAACTCCTCTTCGCTCATGCGGGCGATCAAACCCACGATGATGGCGCTTGCCAGAAACACCGCCGAAATCTGCGCCATCCACCAGCCGAGCACCGCCACGCCGTAAATCATCACCACAAAGGCCAGCGCGAAAATAAGCAGGATCAGTTTGCGCACCGGCGTGAATTCGAGCATCTCCGGCGATTTATTGCCGAGGAAAAACGCCCGATCTTCGTCTTGCTTGTCGGCGACGATCGACCGCGCCGGGTTGGCGCGCACGTTGCGGGCGTAGCGCATCACCCACGCAACGCAAATCACCCAGCCAATCACCAGCAGTGCAACGCGCAGGAGAATGCCGTGGGTAAACGGGATCCCGGCGGCGTTGGCGGCGATCACCGTGGCGAACGGGTTGATGGTCGATCCGAGTGTGCCGATCCCCGCGCCGAGCAGCACGGTGGAGGCGGCGACAACCGGATCAAAACGGGCGGCGAGCATCACGGGAACCAGCAGCGTATAAAACGGCAGCGACTCTTCGGCCATACCGTAGATGGTGCCGCCTGCGGCGAACAGCGCCATCAGGATCGGGATCATCCACTCTTCACGGCCACGCAAACGGGTGGTGACGCGCTCGATCCCGGCGTCGATGGCACCGGTTTTGGTGACGATGCCCAGAAACCCGCCGATGATCAGAATGAACAGCGCCACATCAATTGCGCCGGCCTGGCCGGTATCAGGATCGTAAAGGCCGCTTATTGGCGCCATGATCACCGCAATTACCCCCTGAGGATGCGCGGCGACATGTGCGTAAGTATCGGCAATCGGTACTTCTTTACCGAGGGCTGGGTTCATTGCCATCTGGTATTGCCCGGCGGGGATCACCCAACTGAGCGCGGCGACAATGGCAATCAACAAAAAGAGGATGGTGTAAGCGGAAGGGAACTTGAACTTGCCCATGATGTGCTCCTTAACCCCGGCGCACCCGCGGCGCGCCGGGGGAGTGGTTAGTCGCCGAGGGTTGCCACCATCACCGCTTTGATGGTGTGCATCCGGTTTTCTGCTTCATCAAAAACGATAGAGTTAGGCGATTCGAAAACCTCTTCGGTGACTTCCAGCCCTTTCAGGCCATACGCCATTTCGATCTCGCCGCCCACTTTGGTGTGCTCGTTATGAAACGCGGGCAGGCAGTGCATAAATTTCACCTGCGGATTACCGGTGGCTTTCACCACCGCAGCGTTTACCTGGTAGGGTTTCATCAGGCTGACGCGCTCAGACCACGCTTCTTTCGGCTCGCCCATCGACACCCACACATCGGTGTAGAGGAAATCAACGCCCTGCACGCCTTCTTCCACATCCTCGGTGAGCATGATGCGCGCGCCGGTTTCACGGGCGATGGCGCGACACTGTTCCACCAGTGCAGCCTCTGGCCAGAAGGATTTCGGTGCCACCAGGCGAATATCCATGCCCATTTTCGCCGCGCCGACCATCAGCGAGTTGCCCATGTTGTTGCGCGCATCGCCCAGATAAGCAAAACGCAATTCCGACAAGCGTTTGCCCGGCGCATGTTCCAGCATGGTCATCAGATCGGCGAGGATCTGCGTGGGGTGAAATTCGTTGGTCAGCCCGTTCCACACCGGCACGCCTGCGTATTGACCCAGTTCTTCCACAATCTGCTGGCCGTAACCGCGATATTCGATGCCGTCATACATGCGCCCCAGCACGCGGGCGGTGTCTTTCATCGACTCTTTGTGGCCAATCTGCGATCCGCTTGGGCCGAGATAAGTGACCTGCGCGCCCTGATCGAATGCGCCGACTTCAAACGCGCAGCGGGTGCGGGTGGAGGTTTTTTCAAAAATCAGCGCGATGTTTTTGCCGACCAGCGTTTTCTTTTCACGACCTGCTTTTTTGTCTGCTTTGAGCTGAATAGCCAGATCGATCAGGTACTGGATCTCCGCCGGGGTGTAGTCGAGCAGTTTGAGAAAGTTGCGGTTTTTCAGGTTGATGCTCATGAGATTTCCTTTTTTAAATCAGTAACGAATCAATGTGCCTTTGTCCCCGGCGAGAATGGCCGGACCATCCGCCAGCGCGCCGATACCCGCGATGCCGTGACACTGCTCAACAAACTGGCGGCATGCGGCGACTTTCGGCCCCATCGAGCCTGCGTCAAACTGCATGCCCTGCAGCATGTCCGGGGTGACTTGCGCCAGCGGGCGCTGCGTGGGTTTGCCCCAGTCGAGGTACACCGCGTCGGCGTCGGTAAGAATCAACAGCGCGTCGGCTTCGATTTGCCGCGCCAGCAGTGCCGCCGAGAGATCTTTGTCGATCACCGCTTCGATGCCGTGGTAGCCGTTGGCGTTTTCCACCACCGGCACGCCGCCGCCGCCGTTGCAAATCACCAGGTGATCGCGGTTTATCAGCGCGCTAATGGCGTCGCTTTCGACAATGCGTTTGGGTTGCGGGGAGGGCACAACGCGGCGGAAATAGCGACCATCGGCCTTAAATACCCAGCCTTTCTCCTGCTGCAGCGTCTGGGCTTGCGCCTCGCTGTAAACCGGGCCGATGTATTTGCTCGGGTTGCTGAACGCCGGGTCACTGGCGTCGACTTCCACCTGGGTGAGCAGTACGCTCACTTCGCGCTGTGGCAGGCTGTTTTTCAGCGACTGTTGCAGCATGTAGCCAATCATCCCCTGGCTTTCCGCGCCGAGAATATCGAGCGGGTAGGGGGTAACTTTGTCGTAAGCGCTGTTTTGCAGCGCCAGCAGGCCGACCTGCGGCCCGTTGCCGTGTACCAGCACCACGCGCCACTGCGCGGTCAGCCCGGCGATGGTACGCGCGGCAAGATCAATGTTCTGGCGCTGGATGTTCGCTTCCAGCGGTTCGCCGCGTTTTAGCAGCGCGTTGCCGCCCAGCGCGACAACCAGGGTAGGTTTTCTTTCCATAATGGCTCCTTTAAATGCCGTCGCGTTCCAGTGGGCAGCTCATGCAGCGTGCACCGCCGCGCCCACGTCCCAGCTCATCTCCGGGAATGGGCAGCACGGTGATCCCGGCTTTGTCATATTTCTCATTGGTCCAGATATTGCGCTCGTAGCCGACGACCACGCCGGGGCGCAGCGTGAGGACGTTGTTGGCGTCATTCCACTGTTCGCGTTCGGCTTCAAAAGCGTCGCCGCCGGTGGTGATAAGCCGGATCTGGTCAATACCGAGCGCTTTTTCGATGGCGTGCAGCAGGTCGCTTTCCTGCGTGCGTTGCAGACCGCCGCGCCCGTCCGGGGTGAGCGTCCAGCACTGGGCGTCTTTGCGCACTACTTCGGGGTAAACAGAAAAAGTGTCGATATCGATATGGGTCATCACCGTGTCGAGGTGCATACAGGAACGGTGTTTTGGCAGTTCAACGACGATAACGCGTTCGGCCTGGCGGTGTTTGAACAGGCTATTGGCAAGAAATTCCACGCCCTGCGGTGTGGTTCGTTCAGAGAGGCCAATTAATACCGCGCCGCGACCAATGACTAATACATCGCCGCCCTCAAGCGTGGCGTGGTCGTAATTAATATTCTCGTCGCCAAAATATTTAATAAAATTGCCATCGGCGAATGCGGGGTGCCAGCGATAAATAGCGCGCAGATTATTCGTTTCACGCTGGCGGGCCGGTTTAGCCATCGGATTAATCGACACGCCGTTATAAATCCAGCACGATGTGTCACGGGTAAATAAATGGTTGGGCAGCGGCTTCATAATAAAATCATTCGCCGTGTGAGTGTCGACAACCATATTTTTAATAAAGGCCGGGATCTCGCCGTAGGTTAATCCACCGCTGAGCCGCCGCGCCAGTTCGCGGTGCGGCATATCCGCCAGCCAGCTGCGCACATCTGCGGCGAAGGTCGGGCCAAGGCGATAATCGGAGATCTGCATTTCCAGCAGCCAGGCTTTTGCCTCTGCAATATCAAGCGTTTGTGTCAGAAGGTCGGTCAACAGCAGGACTTCCACACCCTGCTCGCGCAGTGTGTTTGCGAAGGCGTCATGCTCTTCCCCGGCGCGCTCAACCGATAACACGTCATCGAATAACAGCTCCTGACAATTCGACGGTGTTAACCGTTTCAGGCTTAAATTGGGGCGGTGCAGCATAACGCTACGCAATTGACCTATTTCAGAACCGACGTAGTGCTTTTCCATAATTATTCCTTTAACTGTTTTTTCAGAATAAAAAGGGGGCGGCAATGAAATGTGATTAATTTCATCGCGCGTTAATAACGATTAATTTCATGGCTCATAGTAGAAGCCGTAAGAATTAATAGTGTGATTGTGCTCACGTCGAATAGGGAATTAAATCGCCGCCGTTCAAATGCATGATTCGCATCAGAGAATAGACAATTAGCCTAATTATCAGGATGAATGCTTACGCATTAACGGCTGAACTTATTCATGGTTGTTATTGTTTTGTAGCTATACACCTATTTTCGTGAATATGTAACCCGTTGATTGCTAAGTTTTTTCAACAGTGAATGGAATAGATATGCATAAAAATGAATAGAGCGGTGCTGCCGGGCGCAAAAAAGGGAAATAACCAGTGAATGAATGCGCAAATTAACAGGCTGCTGAAGTGTGATCGGGAAAGGTTTATTTAAATAAACGCTTTTTAATCAGTGGATAACAACTTTATGTCAGCGAGCGGCTGTGGGCTTTATGCATCGATGCTGCATAAAAGCGTAATCGACCTTAACAGGCATATAACATATTTTCCGATAAACATGCGTTGTGACAAATCTCTGGCAGAAAGTGGTGGTATGGCAGTGTGAATTTTCGTATAAAAGCTGAAAATGAAACGATGTTTTATGTTGAGGGCTACACCATGATCGTTGGCAATATTCACAATTTACAATCCTGGCTGCCGGAAGAGCTGCGCCAGGCCATTGAGCACGTTAAGCAGCACGTTACCGATGCCACGCCTGTTGGCAAACATGATATCGACGGCAACCGCCTGTTTTTCCTAGTTTCTGAAGATATGACCCAGCCGTTTGCAGAACGCCGCGCCGAGTATCACGCCCGTTATCTGGATATCCAGATTGTGCTGAAAGGCCAGGAAGGGATGACTTTTAGCACCCAGCCTGCGGGCGCGCCGGACACCGACTGGCTGGCGGATAAAGACATCGCCTTTTTGCCGGAAGGCGCGCAGGAAAAAACCGTGGTACTGAACGAAGGGGATTTTGTGGTGTTCTATCCGGGTGAAGTGCACAAACCGCTGTGTGCGGTAAACGCGCCAGCCCAGGTGCGCAAAGTGGTGGTGAAACTGCTGATGGCGTAAGCGTAATGCCCGGTCGCGCTGCACAACCGGGCATATTGCGTTATTTACTGAGGGTGGCGACCATCACCGCTTTGATGGTGTGCATCCGGTTTTCCGCCTGATCAAACACAATACTCTCCGGTGATTCAAACACCTCGTCAGTCACTTCCATGCCGCCGTGCAGTCCAAACTCTTCTGCCATTTTTTTGCCGAGCGTGGTCTTATCGTCATGAAACGCGGGCAGGCAGTGCAGGAATTTCACCTGCGGGTTGCCGGTGAGCGACAACATTTTGCTGTTGACCTGGTAAGGCCGCAGCAGCGCGATACGCTCAGCCCATTTCTCTTTCGCTTCGCCCATCGATACCCACACATCGGTGTAAATAAAATCGGCATCTTTCACTCCGCTCGCGATATCTTCCGTCAGCAGAATGTTGCCGCCGTTTTTCACCGCCAGCGCTTTGCATTCGGCGACCAGGCTCGCGTCCGGCCAGCAGGCTTTTGGCGCGACAAGGCGCAGATCCAAACCCACCAGCGCGGCGGCTTCAAGCATCGAGTTGCCCATGTTGTTACGCGCGTCACCGGCATAAACCAGTTTCATCTGGTTAAAAGCTTTGCCCGGCAAGTGCTCGCGCATGGTCAGCAGATCGGCCAGCAACTGGGTCGGGTGAAATTCATTGGTTAAGCCGTTCCACACCGGCACACCGGCGTATTGCGCCAGCGTTTCGACAATCTCCTGGCCATAACCGCGATACTGAATGCCGTCATACATGCGCCCCAGCACGCGCGCGGTGTCTTTAATTGACTCTTTATGCCCGATTTGGCTGCCGCTTGGGGCAAGATAAGTCACGCGAGCACCCTGATCATATGCGGCAACTTCGAAAGAGCATCGTGTGCGGGTTGAGTCTTTTTCGAAGATGAGCGCGATATTTTTCCCGGTAAGTTTCTGGACTTCCTGACCTTTTTTCTTATCCGCTTTCAGCTGAGCGGCGAGTTGCAGCAGGGTATTGATTTCAGCAGGTGTAAAATCGAGCAGTTTCAAAAAATGCTTTTGATAAAACGCGGACATATTTCCCTCACATGGCGAAGGCCACTCATTGAATTAAAATTCAATTTATATGTATGAATATGCATTTGCAACCCCGGGATATAAATCTTTTCGGCGAGGAGTGGAGGCAATGCCAGCGGTGTGTGACAATAAGTGTATCTGCCACATTGATGAGGAACGAGCCATGGCGAACCCGGAACACCTGGAAGAACAGCGCGAAGAGACGCGTTTGATTATTGAAGAATTGCTCGAAGACGGCAGCGATCCTGATGCGCTGTATACCATTGAGCATCACCTGTCGGCAGATGATTTCGAAACGCTGGAAAAAGCCGCTGTTGAAGCCTTTAAACTGGGCTACGAAGTGACAGAGCCGGAAGAGCTGGAACTGGACGAAGGCGAAGTGGTTATCTGCTGCGACGTGCTGAGCGAAAGCGCGCTGAATGCCGATTTGATCGACGCGCAAGTTGAGCAACTGCTTAACCTGGCTGAGAAATTCGACGTGGAATACGACGGTTGGGGAACCTACTACGAAGACCCGAACGGCGAAGAGGGTGACGATGACGACGAGGATTACGTCGACGAAGAAGATGATGGTGTTCGTCACTGAGTAAATATTGCGGCAGCGCTCGCTGCCGCAATGCAAGGAACCACAATGGATTACCCGCAAATACTCTCCCCGGTTTTAAACTTCCTGCACTGCCCGACACCGCAATCCTGGCTGGACAAAGCACGCGATCCATCAATGCTGCCGCTGCTGCTTACCGATCATATGGTGTGTGAACTGAAAGCGGCGCAAACCGCCATGCTGCTAGTGCGCCGTTATGTGGCGGATAAAAGCGGGTCGGACGCGCTACTGGCGTGGCTGAAACCGTATGAAGAATTTACCTTTCGCGAAGGGCCGGAGCCGGATTTTGTCGCGCTGCATAAGCAGATTGGCAAAAGTGTGATGCCGCAAACTGACGATGCCTGGGGCCAGGCGCTGATTGACAGCATGGTGCTGTTGATCAAAGAGGAGCTGCACCACTTCTGGCAGGTGCGGGAAGCGATGCTCGCCCGTAACATTCCCTATGTGAAAATTACCGCCAGCCGTTATGCGAAAGGGATGCTCAAAGAGGTTCGCACGCATGAACCGCTGACATTGGTCGATAAGTTAATCTGCGGCGCCTATATCGAAGCGCGCTCCTGCGAGCGTTTTGCTGCACTGGCGCCGTGGCTTGACGATGACTTGCAGAAATTTTACCTGTCGTTGCTGCGTTCAGAAGCGCGCCATTATCAGGATTACCTGGCGCTGGCGCAGCAGATTTCGACCACGGATATCAGCCCGCGCGTGCGCCATTTCGGTGAAGTGGAAGCGGGGCTTATCTCAACACCGGATGCGGAGTTCCGTTTTCACAGCGGCGTACCGGTGTAAAGCATCGGTACGCTTTCGGGCTACAGTGTTTTCAGCATCCGCACTTCGCAGTCTACGTGACCGGTGCAGCCGAGCGGCCCATCGATATGCTCAAAGCCAAGGCGTTCATAAAGCCCAATGGCGTCAGTCAGAAACGCGGTGGTTTCCAGATAACAGCGGCTAAAGCCCTGCTCGCGGGCATGTTCCAGCGCCATCTGCGCCAGTTTCTTCGCCAGCCCCTGCCCACGCGCACTGGGCAGGAAATACATCTTTTGCAGTTCGCAGATATCCGGTTCGCTACATTTCAGCGGCGCGACGCCGCCGCCGCCCACGACTTCGCCATTTTGCTCCACTACCCAATAGGCGCAACCCGGTCGGCTATATAACTGATACAGCTCATCCAGTTCGGGGTCGGCAACGGTGTAGCCTTTATCGGCAGTGAGGCCATATTCCGCAGATACCTGGCGGATCACAGATGCGATTGCTGCGTTGTCGGCGGCAGCAATCCGGCGCATTTTTACCTCTACCGGCGCGGTCACATTCATCTCTGCACTCTGTTTTCGGGGTTATAAGCTGATCCTGCTTAATACCACTACAGGGGCGTTCTGGCAAGACCAGGAATATTGGGCGCTATTTTTTTGACCGGCAGCTATTTAGACTTAATAGTGGAGATAACCATTTCGCAATATTGTTATGGTTGACTGCCTTTTTCCTGGCTTCTTTTTTACGATAAGGATTGTTATGACTCCCGAAACTCATGGTTCCGTGGCGGTTCCCGTGCGCCGTTTTCTCTTTCAGGGCAGCGGGAAAGGCTATTTCGTGGTTTGGCTGGTTAATATTTTACTGACCTTAATAACGCTGGGGTTATATTTGCCGTGGGCGTTAGTGCGCGCGCGTCGTTATTTTTATGAGAATACTGAACTTAGCGGTGCGCGTTTTTCTTATCACGCGACCGGGCGTTCTATTTTTGTCGGCTGGCTCTGCCTGCTGGTGCTGTATGTGATTTTCTTTATTAACGTGGCCTACCAGAACGTGCTTTTACAGCTCTGTATGATGGGGCTGTTCCTGATTTTCTTCCCGTGGTTGATTACTCAGGGTCTGCGTTATCAAATGCTGATGACCGAGATTAACGGTGTGCGTTTTAATTTCTACGCCAGCCCGTTGCGCGCCTGGTGGGTGATGATGGGATGCCCGTTGCTGGTTATTATTGCCTCGGTGGTGGTGTTCTCCCTCTTTGTGACGTCTGCATTAAGTAGCGGCTCATATGGTGCTATTTCGGTGATGATTGGTATCGGTACATTGGTATTGCTGCTGGGGATTGCCATTATGCAGGGCGTATATGTTGCGCAATGGTTTAGCATGCTGATTAATAATTTGCAGTACGGCAAACTGAAATTCTCCGCTGAAATTTCAATGAAAAAATGCATCACCATTGTGGTGCTATCGATGCTGCTGTTTGTACCGTTTATTTTGCTGGTAATGGTACTGGTTATGCCGTCACTGATGACTCTGCAAGAGAATGCCTACGCAGCAGGTGGCGATCCGGAACAATTAGCGATGATGATGGGGCCGATTTACGGCAAATTGGTGCTGAGCTATTTGATCTATATTGCCGGGGCGATTGTCTGCTTCCTTTTCGCGTTTGTGAAACTGCGCGCCTATATTTACGGGCAACTGACGCTGGAAGGGAACATTCGTTTCTCCTCGACGGTGGCGATGGGGCGTATGTTCTGGATTTCCATTACCAATATGCTGGTGTGTGGCGTCACGCTGTTCCTGGCATGGCCGTGGGCGAAAGTGCGTATGACCCGTTATTTGCTGGAAAATACCCATGTTCATGGTGACCTGGAAGCGCTGACGCTGGAAGACCATGGTGTGCAGCCCGCAAAAGATCCGGCGAACCTGCTGGCTCGCGGTTTGTCGTTCTACCCGGCGGTACTGTAATTCGGGAAAACTTGCCGGATGGTGGTGACACCTTATCTGGCCTGCAAAATAAAAAAGCCGGGCAGCGATGCCCGGCTTTTTCTTCTGCGCGGTGATTACAGCGCGGCGATAACCGCCTGCTGCTCAATCAACTTCGCTTTCGCTTCCGCGTAGCCATCCAGCTTCTCGCGCTCTTTGGCAATTACCGCTTCCGGCGCGCGCGCCACAAAGCCTTCGTTGCCCAGTTTGCTTTCGATGCGGCCAATTTCCTGCTCAACTTTCGCCACTTCTTTCGCCAGACGCGCCAGCTCGGCATCTTTGTCGATAAGACCCAGCATCGGGATCAGCAGCTCTGCGCCATCAACGATTTTGGTTACCGAAACCGGGCCTTTATCGTCAGCAGGCAGAATGGTGATGCTTTCCAGACGTGCCAGCGTTTGCAGGAAGCTCAGGTTGTCGTTCACACGGCGCTTCGCGTCCTCGCTCGCGCTACGCAGCAGCAGCTCCAGCGGTTTACCCGGCGCGATGTTCATTTCGGCGCGAATGTTACGTACCGCGATGATCGCCTGTTTCAGCCACTCGGTATCTGCCAGCGCTTTCTCATCCACCTGCGCTGCGTCGTACTGCGGGAACGGCTGCAACATGATAGTGTCGGCGGTAATGCCTTTCAGCACTTTCACGCGCTGCCAGATGGTTTCGGTGATAAATGGAATGATCGGATGCGCAAGGCGCAGCAGACCTTCCAGCACGGTCACCAGCGTGTTGCGGGTACCGCGCAGTTCCGCTTCAGAACCCCCGTTCATGACCGGTTTGGTCAGTTCCAGATACCAGTCGCAGAACTGGTTCCAGGTGAACTCATACAGAATGCCTGCGGCGATATCGAAGCGGAAATTATCCAGCGCATCACGGTAGGCTTTGATGGTCTGGTTGAATTCCGCGAGGATCCAGCGGTCTGCCAGCGACAGCACCATGTCGCCGCCGTTAAAGCCGCAATCCTGATCTTCGGTGTTCATCAGTACAAAGCGGCTGGCGTTCCACAGCTTGTTACAGAAGTTACGGTAACCTTCCAGGCGTTTCATATCCCAGTTGATGTCGCGACCAGTTGAAGCCAGCGCCGCGAGGGTGAAGCGCAGGGCGTCGGTGCCGTGCGGTTCAATGCCGTCCGGGAACTGTTTCTCGGTGCGCTTGCGGATTTTCTCTGCCAGCTGCGGCTGCATCATGTTGCCGGTGCGTTTTTCCAGCAGATCCGCCAGCGAAATACCGTCAACCATATCCAGCGGGTCAATCACGTTGCCCTTGGATTTGGACATTTTCTGGCCTTCGTCATCACGGATAAGACCGGTCATGTAGACGGTTTTAAACGGCACCTGCGGCTTGCCATTTTCATCTTTGATGAAGTGCATGGTCATCATGATCATGCGCGCAATCCAGAAGAAGATAATGTCGAAGCCAGAAACCATCACGCTGGTCGGGTGGAACTGGCGCAGCGCGTCGGTGTTTTCCGGCCAGCCGAGGGTCGAGAAGGTCCACAGCGCGGAGGAGAACCAGGTATCCAGCACGTCATCGTCCTGGCGCAGAGCGACATCGGCGGCCAGATTGTTTTCCTGGCGCACTTCCTCTTCGTTACGACCAACATAAACGTTGCCGTCGTTGTCGTACCACGCTGGAATGCGGTGGCCCCACCACAGCTGGCGGGAGATACACCAGTCCTGAATGTCGCGCATCCAGGAGAAATACATGTTTTCGTACTGTTTCGGCACGAACTGGATGTCACCGTTTTCCACGGCTTCCACCGCCGGTTTCGCCAGCACATCGGCGCGAACGTACCACTGGTCGGTGAGCATCGGTTCGATAACCACGCCGCCGCGATCGCCGTACGGAACGGTCAGGTCGTGCGGTTTGATCTCTTCCAGCAGGCCAAGCGCGTCCACCGCCGCGACAATCGCTTTACGCGCGGCAAAACGTTCCAGCTTCTGAAACTCTGCCGGGATATCCGCCGGGTAAACATCGGATTCGTTGCCGTTGGTGTCGTAGACTTGCGCGCTTTCACGGATATCGCCGTCAAAGGTCAGAATGTTGATCATCGGCAGCTTGTGGCGACGACCCACTTCGTAGTCATTAAAGTCGTGCGCCGGGGTGATTTTCACGCAACCGGTGCCTTTTTCCATGTCGGCGTGTTCGTCGCCGACAATCGGAATACGGCGGTTGACCAGCGGCAGCACCACGAATTTGCCAATCAGATCTTTGTAGCGCGGATCTTCCGGGTTCACCGCCACGCCAGTATCACCGAGCAGGGTTTCCGGGCGCGTGGTGGCAACCACCAGGTAATCTTTACCGTCGGCGGTTTTCGCGCCGTCGGCCAGCGGGTAGCGGATATGCCACATTGAGCCTTTCGACTCGCGGTTTTCCACTTCCAGATCGGAAATCGCCGTGCGCAGTTTCGGGTCCCAGTTCACCAGGCGTTTGCCACGGTAAATCAGGTCTTCTTTATACAGGCGGACGAACACTTCTTTTACGGCGTTAGAAAGGCCTTCGTCCATGGTGAAGCGCTCGCGATCCCAGTCTACGGAGTTACCGAGACGGCGCATCTGGCGGGTGATCGTGCCGCCCGATTCCGCTTTCCACTGCCAGATTTTGTCGATAAAGGCGTCGCGACCGTAGTCGTGGCGGGTTTTACCCTCTTCGGCGGCAATTTTACGCTCAACCACCATTTGGGTGGCGATACCCGCGTGGTCAGTCCCCGCTTGCCACAGGGTGTTTTTGCCCTGCATGCGCTGGTAGCGGATCATGGTGTCCATGATGGTCTGCTGGAAGGCGTGGCCCATATGCAAACTGCCGGTGACGTTCGGCGGCGGGATCATGATGCAGAAGCTTTCCTGGCTTTCATCACCGTTCGGTTTGAAATAGCCCTGCTTTTCCCACTGCTCGTACAGCGGCTGTTCGATATCTTTGGGGTTGTATGTCTTTTCCATTATTTCCAGGTTGCCGTGTTCAGGTTGAAACCAGCCATGCGGTACGCTTTATAGCGTTCGCGCGCCAGTTGTTTCAGAGAATCTTCGTGAGGAACGAAGTCTATCACTTCTGTGAAAGCGGTGGCAAAATCTGCAAATTCCGCGCGCAGGCTGATCAAAATATCGCGCGGGCTGCTGTTGCGTTTTTGGGGCCAGGCCAGCTCCACCGGCGCACCGCCGCGTGGTCCTTCACCTGCCAGATTGTGCGGGACAAAGCTCTCCGCCGGGCGCGCCCACAGCGCTTCATCCAGACGAATAGCTTGTTGCTCATCGGCACAGGCAATCAGCACGCGTTTACCGTTACGCCAACGTTCTGCGGCAATTTCACACACCAGTTGTTCGACGGCGCTTAAGCCATCCTGTTGGGTATCATTATCCAGAAGGTAGAACGTCGCATTTTTCATATATGGGGCTTTTGGTTGAGGATTTAAACGCTATAGCCGTCGTCTTTCACGCTGCCTCTTTGTTGGGCTGCCGCCGCGATGCAACGCGAAATCCACCGGAGATAGCGTTCATATTGCGCGAGGTTGCAGGCCGGATAAGCGCAGTGCTATCCGGCCTTGACGACGCTTACTCTTCGCCGTTAAACCCGGCGCGGTTCAGCAGGAACTGCGACAGCAGCGCCACCGGACGACCGGTTGCGCCTTTGGCTTTACCGGAACGCCATGCAGTACCGGCGATATCCAGGTGCGCCCAGTTGTACTTACGGGCAAAGCGAGAAAGGAAGCAACCGGCGGTGATTGCCCCGCCAGGACGGCCGCCGATGTTCGCCATATCCGCGAAGTTAGATTCCAGCTGTTCCTGGTACTCATCAGCCATCGGCAAACGCCATGCGCGATCGCCCGCCTGCTCGGACGCGCCAATTAGCTCGTGCGCCAGCGGGTTGTGGTTCGACAGCAGTCCGGTGATGTGGTGGCCGAGCGCAATCACACACGCACCGGTCAGCGTCGCGACATCGATTACCGCTTCCGGCTCGAAACGCTCAACGTAAGTCAGCACGTCGCACAGTACCAGACGGCCTTCGGCGTCGGTGTTCAGCACTTCTACCGTCTGGCCGGACATAGTGGTCAGCACGTCGCCCGGACGATAAGCGCGCCCGCCTGGCATGTTTTCACAGCCAGCAAGCACGCCAATGACGTTGATCGGCAGTTGCAGTTCAGCAACCATGCGCATCACGCCATACACCGCAGCAGCGCCGCACATGTCGTACTTCATCTCATCCATGCCTTCGGCAGGCTTGATGGAGATACCGCCGGAGTCAAAAGTCAGGCCTTTACCGACCAGCACGATTGGACGCGCGTCTTCTGCCGGGTTGCCTTTGTATTCAATCACCGACATCAGCGATTCGTTCTGCGAACCCTGGCCGACCGCGAGATATGAGTGCATGCCCAGCTCGCGCATCTGCTGCTCGCCAATCACGCGGGTCACCACGTTTTTGCTGTAGGTATCAGCTAACTGGCGCGCCTGAGACGCGAGGTAGCCCGCGTTACAGATATTTGGCGGCATATTGCCGAGATCTTTCGCCGCTTTGATACCGGCGGCAATGGCCAGACCGTGTTGAATGGCGCGCTCGCCGCTGGTCAGCTCGCGGCGGGTCGGCACATTGAACACCATTTTACGCAGCGGGCGGCGCGGCTCGCTTTTGTTGGTTTTCAGTTGGTCGAAGCTGTAAAGGGTCTCTTTCGCGGTCTCAACGGCCTGGCGTACTTTCCAGTAAGTATTGCGCCCTTTTACATGCAGTTCGGTCAGGAAGCAGACGGCTTCCATTGAGCCGGTATCATTCAGCGTGTTAATGGTTTTTTGAATCACCTGCTTGTACTGGCGCTCGTCCAGTTCACGCTCTTTACCGCAGCCAATCAGCAAAATACGTTCGGAGAGGACATTCGGTACGTGGTGCAGCAGTAAAGTCTGCCCCGGCTTGCCTTCCAGTTCCCCGCGACGCAGCAGCGCACTGATGTAGCCGTCACTGATTTTATCGAGTTGCTCGGCGATCGGAGAGAGCCGGCGCGGTTCAAAGACGCCGACAACGATGCAGGCACTCCGCTGTTTCTCCGGGCTACCGCTTTTTACACTGAACTCCATGCACTACGCTCCTGAATCTTAAAGACAACGGCGGCGGCTACGGATAGAATTGCAAGCTTTCGTAACTCGTGTCCGCTGTTGCGGTGACTTCGTGTTAATCTTAATGTTACTTCGGTTTCGGCACGTCAGAATCGGGTCTTACGCACGTATCCGCTGAGTATATTAATCTTAGCGATCATTTCGACGACTCAAGAGAATAAATGACGTTTAAGCCATGAAACAAGCTATTTTCCAGCAAAAATACTGGTTTTTACGGGCGTATTTAAAGTGATAATCATAAGATATCTGGTACGGGAGACGCTAAAAAGCCAGCTTGCGATCCTATTCATCCTGCTTCTGATTTTCTTTTGTCAGAAACTGGTCAGGATTTTAGGCGCAGCCGCTGATGGCGAAATCCCTACGAACCTCGTGCTCTCACTGCTGGGGCTGGGCGTGCCGGAAATGGCGCAGCTTATCCTGCCGTTGAGTCTGTTCCTCGGTCTGTTGATGACGCTGGGCAAACTTTATACAGAAAGTGAAATCACCGTAATGCACGCCTGCGGCCTGAGCCGCGCGGTATTGGTGAAAGCGGCGATGATCCTCGCGTTGTTCACCGGCATTGTCGCTGCGGTCAATGTTATGTGGGCTGGCCCGTGGTCTTCCCGTCATCAAGATCAAGTGCTCGCAGACGCGAAAGCGAACCCTGGCATGGCGGCGCTGGCGCAGGGACAATTCCAGCAGGCGACGGATGGCAACTCGGTGCTGTTTATCGAAGGCGTCGAGGGCAAAAACTTCAAGAATGTCTTCCTCGCGCAGATTCGCACCAAAGGTTCCGCCCGTCCATCAGTCGTCGTAGCGGATTCCGGGCATCTCTCGCAGCACAAAGATGGCTCTCAGGTGGTGACGCTCAATACCGGTACCCGCTTTGAAGGCACCGCGATGCTGCGTGATTTCCGCATCACCGATTTCCAGAACTATCAGGCAATTATTGGTCACCAGGCGGTGGCGCTCGATCCGTCGGATACCGAGCAGATGGACATGCGCACGCTGTTCAAAACCGATACGCCGCGCGCGAGCGCCGAACTACACTGGCGCTTAACGCTGGTGTTTACGGTGGTGATGATGGCGCTGATGGTGGTGCCGCTGAGTGTGGTCAACCCGCGCCAGGGCCGTGTACTGTCGATGCTCCCCGCCATGCTGCTTTATCTGGTCTTCTTCCTGCTGCAAACCACGCTGCGCTCGAACGGTGCGAAAGGCAAACTCGATCCGTTGGTGTGGATGTGGCTGGTAAACCTGGCCTATTTAGCGCTGGCTGTGGTGCTGAACTTGTGGGATACGGTGCCAATGCGCCGGGTTCGCGCCCGTTTTACGCGTAAAGGAGCGGTATAATGCAGGCTTTTGGCGTACTTGACCGCTATATCGGTAAAACCATTTTCACCACCATCATGATGACGCTGTTCATGCTGGTGTCGCTCTCCGGCATTATCAAGTTTGTCGATCAGCTGAAAAAAGCAGGCCAGGGGAGCTATGACGCGCTGGGCGCCGGGATGTACACCATTCTCAGCATCCCGAAAGATATTCAGATCTTCTTCCCGATGGCGGCGCTGCTTGGCGCGCTGCTAGGGCTGGGCATGCTGGCGCAGCGCAGTGAGCTGGTGGTCATGCAGGCTTCCGGCTACACCCGCATGCAGGTGGCGCTGTCGGTAATGAAAACGGCCATCCCGCTGGTGCTGCTGACCATGGCGATTGGCGAGTGGGTCGCGCCGCAGGGTGAGCAAATGGCGCGTAACCAGCGTGCGCAGTCGATGTATGGCGGCTCTCTGCTCTCCACGCAGTCAGGTTTGTGGGCGAAAGACGGCAACAACTTTATCTATATTGAGCGCGTAAAGGGCGACGATGAACTCGGCGGCGTGAGCATTTATGCCTTCAATAAAGAGCGTCGTTTGCAGTCGGTGCGCTATGCCGCGTCGGCGAAGTTCGATCCGCAGGAGAAAACCTGGCGGCTGTCGCAGGTTGATGAATCTAACCTGACGGACCCGAAACAAGTTACCGGCGCGCAAACTGTGAGCGGCACCTGGAAAACGAACCTGACGCCGGACAAACTTGGCGTGGTGGCGCTGGATCCGGACGCGCTCTCGATCAGCGGTTTGCACAATTACGTGAAATACCTCAAATCGAGCGGCCAGGATTCCGGGCGCTACCAGCTCAATATGTGGAGCAAAATCTTCCAGCCGCTGTCCGTGGCGGTGATGATGCTGATGGCGCTGTCGTTTATCTTCGGGCCGCTGCGTAGTGTGGCGATGGGCGTACGTGTTGTCACCGGCATCAGTTTCGGCTTTGTTTTTTACGTGCTGGATCAGATTTTCGGCCCGTTGACGCTGGTGTACGGCATCCCGCCAGTCGTCGGCGCGCTGTTGCCGAGCGCCAGCTTTTTCCTGATTAGCCTGTGGCTGATGACGCGAAAAAGCTAGTTGATACCTGAAAAGAGAGGCTGAGGCCTCTCTTCTTTTTTCTGCAAGGAGCACCGTATGTTGATACGCGCAGCAACGCATCTCTCTGCCATGATCGTCTCTTGTTTGTTGAGTGCGCTAGTTACCGTAGCGATGCTGAGCGCGCAGTGGGCGCTTTCCATGCTCAGTGATAGCGCGGTGCTGGTACTCGAACTGCTGGTGGCCGTTATTGCGCTGAGCCTGGTACGCTGGTTGATCCAGCGAGCGGATGCTCTGGCGCAGTTGGTTGGTACCGTGCGACGCGGTTCGCCGCAAGAGTCACAGGCAGACCGGGTACTCGCCCGTTTTCGCGTAGCGGACAACACGTTGAGCAGCCTGTGGGTCGTTTTTTCACTTCCGGCCATCGCCGGGTTCTTCCTCGTGGATTCGCATACCGCCATGTATTTGCACGCTGCGTTGCTGGTGCTGGCGATTAGCGGGGCTATTGTGCTGGGCAACCGTCTCGACACGCTGCGCAACCTGCGCGGTTACGCGACGGACTTTGGCCGCAAAGCGCCGTAAATCCATTCAGTAAAATCTGTTCTTTACCCCGTCCCGCACCGCGCGGGCTATGCTTGAGGAACGATTCACAACTTTTTGGAATATTATGTCCAGATTCTTTTTCAATGACCGCAAACAGCTGGTCAATGATGCCATTGAAGGTTTGGTAATTTCTGCACCACACGGCAACCTCGTTCGACTCGATATCGATCCCGCTATTCGCATTGTGGCCCGCGCCGACTGGGATAAAAGCCGCGTAGCGGTGATTTCCGGGGGCGGTTCCGGGCATGAACCGGCACACGCCGGGTTCGTTGGCAAAGGCATGCTCACCGCCGCCGTTTGCGGTGATGTCTTCGCCTCGCCAAGCGTGGATGCGGTGCTGAACGCGATTGTGGCAGTCACCGGCGATCGCGGCTGTCTGCTGATCGTGAAGAACTACACCGGCGACCGGCTGAACTTCGGCCTCGCGGCAGAGAAAGCCAAGCGCTACGGGCTGAAGGTGGAAATGGTGATCGTTGCAGATGACATCGCCCTGCCGGACAACAAGCAGCCGCGCGGCATCGCCGGTACAGCACTGGTGCATAAGATTGCGGGTTATGCTGCGGAACATGGTAAGTCGCTGAGCGAAGTGCGCGATATCGCTCAGCAGGCCTGCGACAACGTTTTCAGCCTCGGGCTGGCGATGGAGACCTGCAACCTGCCGGGCGGCGATAGCGAAGAGGGGCGCATTCAGCACGGGAAAGTCGAGCTGGGGCTGGGGATCCACGGCGAACCTGGCGCGACCACCGTTGATACGCACAACAGCAAGGAGCTTATCGATACGCTGGTTAAACCGCTAAAAGCGGCGGTAGGTGACGATCGGGTGGCGGTGCTGATTAACAATCTCGGCGGCGTCTCAGCGCTGGAAATGGCGCTGCTGACCAAAGAACTGGCGCATTCAGCCTTAAAAGAGCAAATTGCCTATCTGATTGGTCCCGCATCAATTGTTAGTTCGCTGGATATGAAAGGGTTTTCGCTATCCGTCTTGCGCCTGAATGACACTTTCGAGCAGGCGATTTGCGCCGATGTGCAGACCGTAGGCTGGCAGAAACCGGTGCCATTCGCGCCGATGAAAACCCAGCCGCACAGCGCGGTGTATGACGGGCTGGAGATTGAACCTTCCGACAATCCGCAGGTGAAAGCGTTGGTCAACACGGCGGTTAATACATTGATTGACCTTGAAAATCGGCTTAACGCGCTGGATGCGAAAGTGGGCGACGGCGATACCGGCTCAACGTTTGCCGAAGGGGCGCGGGAAATCAAACGTCTGCTGGAGCAGAATGCCCTGCCGTTGAACAACACCGCGCAACTGCTACAACTGGTTGGCGAGCGGCTGGCGACGGTGATGGGCGGCTCCAGCGGTGTGCTGATGTCGATTTTCTTCACCGCCGCAGGCCAGGCCGTACATAACGGTACGCCGTTGCCGGAAGCGCTGTTGCTGGGGCTGAAGCAGATGAAACATTACGGCGGTGCGGATCTCGGCGATCGCACACTGATCGACGCACTGCAACCGGCGCTTGAAGCGCTGCGCGATAGCGGGCTGGATGCCGCGGTAGCTGCGGCTAAAGCTGGTGCAGACAGCACGGCGACAATGCAAAAGGCAGGTGCCGGGCGTTCATCGTATGTGAACAGTGAAAATCTCGACGGAGTAACCGATCCGGGGGCTGTCGCAATTGCGGAAGTGTTTGCTGCTATTGCGAAATAAAAAAAGCCCGGCCATAGTGCCGGGCTTTTTCACATCAGAAATCCGCTTTTAACACCACGCGGTAACGGGCTTTGCCGTCGCGCACATGCTGCAGCGCTTCGTTAATCTGCGACATCGGGAACATTTCGGTGGTCGGTGCCACTTTCGCGCGTCCGGCGAATTTCATCAGCTTACGCAGTTCATACGGTGTGCCGGTTGCGGAGCCGGAAACGCTGCGATCGCCTGCGATCAGCGTAAAGGCCGGGACTTCGAGCGGCTTCAGCACTGCGCCAACGGTGTGGAAATGCCCGCCGTGAGTCAGCGCCTCAAAGTAGGGCTGCCAGTTCAGATCAACATTTACCGTGTTGATGATCAGATCGTACTGACCCGCCAGGGCTTTCAGCGCATCCGCATCGCGGCTGTTCACCACGTAATCGGCACCCATAATGCGCACTTCTGCCTCTTTTGCCGGGTTCGAGCTAAACGCCGTCACTTCGCAGCCCATCGCGTGCAGCAGTTTAATAGCGATATGGCCCAGCCCGCCGATACCGATCACGCCAACGCGGCTGGTGGCGGTGATGTTGTGCATCAGCAACGGTTTAAACACGGTAATGCCGCCGCATAACAGCGGGCCGGCGGTTTCGATATCAATACTGTCCGGCAGCGGGATCACCCATTGCCAGTCGGCGCGCAGTTTATCGGCAAAGCCACCGCGATTAAGAATGGTTGGCACCGCGCCTTGCTGGCAGTTGATCTGATTGCCATCAATACAGGCATCGCAGTGACCACAGCTGCGCGCCGTCCAGCCGATACCCACGCGTTGGCCGATTTTCAGCCCTTTGTTTTGTGCCGCACTGCCAAGATCCACCACGCGACCAATCACTTCATGCCCGGCGACCAGCGGATACTGGGAGAAACCCCATTCGTTATCGATCATCGAGAGATCCGAATGGCAGATCCCGCAGTAATCCACCTGCACTTCCACATCTTCCGCCGCCAGCGGGCCAGCGTCATACTCCTGCAGCTCCAGTGCGGCACCAGCCTGCGGTGCGGCATAACTTTTAATGATGCTCATCACGGATTCCTTTGATTTAGAGGGAGACGCATGAAGTGTAGGGCATCTGCCCGCTCTGCGGCAGCCTGTGCATGTGCATACCGCCCGTTTCGTTAATGTATGGCGGTGTATAGCACGCCGCAGGCCGCTATTTTCGGATTTTCCATACGGCTATTTTGGCGCGGTGACTTTGCAACACGATGTGTCCGAACCATCCTCAAAAGGTGCTATACCCACCCACAAACCCGGAGCAACCACCATGGCGAATCAACCGCAAAGTACAGGCGCTGGCGGCCTGGCGCTAATTAAATCTTTTGAAGGGCTTAGGCTGGAAAAATACAAAGATGCCGTGGGTAAGTGGACCATTGGCTACGGACATTTGATCTTACCGAATGAAAACTTCTCCCACCCGATTACCGAAGCTGAGGCCGAAGCGCTCCTGCGCACCGATCTGGTGATGACCGAGCGCGGGGTACACAAAGCGGTGACAGTTGCGCTTAATCAGAACCAGTTTGATGCGCTGGTAGCGTTCACCTTTAACCTTGGCGCTGGCAATTTGCAGAGCTCGACGCTGCTTAAACTGCTCAACCAGGGGGAGTACGCGCAGGCGGCAGATCAGTTTCTGCGCTGGAATAAAGCCGGCGGCAAAGTGCTGGCAGGGCTGACAAGACGGCGTGAAGCCGAACGCGCGCTGTTTTTAAAACCTGTTTAACCGGGCACGTGTCTTAGGCCATTTTCCCCGTTTTTTACCGCCATCCAGCCAATATTTTCAGCCTCTTCGCTCTATTACTGTGGGTTTGCGAATTCGCAACGCGATGTTTTCGTATAACCCACAGGAGTATGCATTATGGATTCACAATTTATTGGATCGGTCATTAATGCACTGCCGCTGGAGCACATGATTGGCGGCCCACTGCAGGCAATGATCAAAGCGCAGGTGCAGGCGAGTAAAGCGTACGCCGACTTCCTGCTCTCGGTGTGTATCAAGGATGGTAAGGCGGAGTCGGTGCAGTTTGATTACGACGAAACCGTGGTGGATGACAAGGGCGTTATCCAGGGCGTGGTGAAAAAGACCATGCGCATCCCGCTGCTGGCGGCCATTTCCCACCCTAACATCAGTATCGAAGAGGGCACCATCGACTTCGAGCTGGAAGTCTCCCAGAGCGAAGCCAGCAGCAGCCAGACTGAAGCGGAAGCCTCGCTGGAAGCCTCTGTTGGCTGGGGGCCGTTCAGCGTGAAAATCACCGGTCGCGTCTCGCACAAAGCCCAGCAAACCCGCTCCAGCGATACCCGCGCGAAGTACAGCATCCATACCCAGGTTAAACGTCAGCCACCGCCGGAAGCTCTGATGCGCGTGATTGATTTCCTGACGGATGCCGCAACACGCCCGGCTGTCCTGCCGTCAGAGGCGAAAAAGCTGGAATCGAAACAGCTTGATGCCTACCCCGAAACGCCTGCCACAGCGGAAAAAGCGCCGGCGTAATTCTCACTATCTTCCCCCTGAGGCTGCCTGGCAGCCTCATTTCTCACGGAGCGCATTATGTCAATGAAAGACTGGCTTCGCGGCAACCGTGGCGCGGAACCGAAGGCGGACTCACCTGCGCCGCCGCCACCGCCGGAGGAGAGTGCCGGGCTGCCACCTGCCGATCCGCCACCCGAAGATGTCGCCGGATTACCGCCCGCCGATCCACCGCAGGATCCGCCACCGCCACCGGGCGACGGCACGCCACCCTCTACTTCAGGCGTGACGCTGGCCGATATCACGCGCGGCATGCAGCATGCGGCCTCGGCGGCAAACCAGCTGATCGCGCATCAGTACATGCAGGCGCTGGATCCCTTTTTTGAACACAGCGACGACGGGCGGCTGGTGCCGAAAATCGTCGAAATGGAGCTGGATGATCGACACCACTTCAAATTGCCGCTGGTGGCGCTCTCCACACCGCGTGGGCTGATGCTGGAGAAGATGAAAGTGTTTCTCACCGTGCGCACCGACGCGGTGGAACAGCAAAGCGCAATGTCCGGCACGCCTGACGACGCGGTCAGCCGTTTTCACGTCAGCATGTCGCCGCCGAGCCATGGAAGCAACGGGCGCGACAGCGGGCATGTGGATATCGAAATGCAGTTCACCGTACTGGAGCCGCCGGAGAGCGTGTTGCGGCTTATCGAAGAGTACACCCGACAAGTTCTTCCTCAAGTAAACGACAGGAGTGATGACAATGGCTAATCAACCCCTGAGCACCGGCGCTGCCGGGCTGACGCTGATTAAATCTTTCGAAGGGCTAAGCCTTGAGAAGTACCGCGACGCGGTAGGCAAATGGACCATCGGCTACGGGCATTTGATTTTGCCCAATGAAAACTTCCCCCAGGCGCTGAGCAAAGTGGAGGCGGAAGATCTGCTGCGCGCCGATCTCGGGATGACCGAACGCGGCATCCACAAGTATGTGACGGTGGATCTTAACCAGAACCAGTTCGACGCGCTGGTCGCTTTCGCCTTTAACGTCGGACTTGGCAACCTGCAGAACTCAACGCTGCTGCGCCTGCTCAACCAGGGCCAGTATCAGGAGGCGGCGGATCAACTGCCGCGCTGGAACAAGGCCGGCGGCAAGATTCTGGCGGGACTGACGCGCCGACGTGATGCCGAACGTGCGCTGTTTCTGGCACCGATTAACTGACTCATGGAGCAAACTGATGAAACGATATCTCCCGATAGTCACCTTTGTCGGTCTGCTGTTAACTCAGCCCGCCTGGGCCGAGTTGCCGCAATGCAGCGCGGTGGTGCAGGCGGCTAATCAAGAGTTAGCAAAACTGAATAAGAAAACCGTTCAGGACGACAAGAAACTGACGGCTCTGCTCAAAACCCTGAACCGCGATGACGTGCTGCCAGCCGATTACGTCACGCGCGATCAGGCCATCAAACTGGGCTGGAGCGGCAAGGCGGAGGACTCGCTATGGAGCGTGTGGGCGCTGAACAAGAAGCAGTTGGGCGGCGACCCGTGGAGCGGTAAACCGTTGCCGGGCAAAGGTAAATGGTATAGCGCGGATATTGATAGCGTACGCGGTCTGCGCAGTAACAAGCACCTGATTTACAGCCCGGACAGCGCGACGCGTTATCTCACTACAGATAACGACGCCACGACCGTCACGCTTCCTCCTTGCCAGTAGTCGCTATTGCGGCCTCATCCCATTCGTTGAGGCCGCCTGTTCAGGAGGGAAATATGATGGCCGCAGATGGGCTGCAATTGCTAAGCCAGGGGCTGGCCGCGCTCGCCGGATTGTTCGGCGGGCTGAGCGTGTCGTTTTTCTGGCAGCCGAAAAAACTGCATCAACACGGGCGCCTGGCCGCCGGGATCATCATTGGCGCGATTAGCGTGAGCACCACTTTCACGCTCGGCGGGTTTATTGCCCGCTGGCTGGGAATGAACTTTAAAGACAGCGATATCGCCATGGGCATTGGCTATTTTGTTGGCGCGATAAGCGTCGGCATGATTGCTTGGCTGGCCAATTTCTTTAACCGCCGCGAAGGACATGACATTTTGCAGGTGGCCGGAGAGTTAAAACGCGCGGCTCGCGGCGTGAAAGCCGCACCGCGTCGCCGTGTGCCGCGCCGCAAACCAGAGGAACCATCATGACGCTTAAACTCCTTTTTTGGGCCATCACGCTGGTGGATGTGGCGATTGCGGTGATCATTTTTGTGAGCGCGCTCAGCAGCCGCATGCTTGATATTCCGCTGTGGTATCGCCTTGGGCTTTTAATCACGGCATTTGGTTTTACCGGGCAGGGTTGTTTGAATTTACCCTACCTGCTGTTTAACGTGACATTAATGGCGCATGAGTTACCTTTCTGGATATTAAAAGATATTGGTATTGGGATAATCTCAATTTATTATTTTTGGCACACCATGCACAAAGAGGATAAACCCGGCAAAACACCGACACGTAAAAAAACGGTGGCGGTGAAAAAGACGCCTGTCGCTAAAAAAACTACTGAGGCTAAAAAAACGCCAACCCCACGCACACCACATAAGAAAACACCCGCACAATAATTAACGCGGAGTGGTAAATTTATTTTACTGCTCCGTGAAATGGCCCAGGCCATTTATCATTCCTGCACTGGTCACTTGTCAAATATTCTGAAATTCACTCGGGCGGTAATTTAATTCTGCGAATTCGCACTTTCTTTATTCCACTCGCAGGAGATGATTATGTCTGTAAACTCTGTTTTTTCACGTAAGGTTAAAACGCGCAGCATTATTTCTTTGGCTGCGGTATCGCTGTTTTTATTCTCAACCGGGGCCATGGCTGTAAATGTTGGCCCGGCCTGTAACCTGCCTGGTGCTGGCCTGACGGCCGCGCAGTGGGCGCAGAATCAGGATAACGCCGGTGGGCATATGACAGTTTGTCATGTCGGTAAAGCCGATGCATGGCTGCAGCAGCGCACTGTCGCTAACCAACCGAGCTGCCCGCAAACGAATACCGCCTCGACATGGACGGATGCGGATGCGGCGTGGAATTCTATCGGTAATACTATTCAGGCGTTCTGTGCTGGCGCGACCAACAATACCGCAGCGGTTAATTTCACCATTGCGCTGGGTGGGAATGGCACTGTGAACGTGGGCAGGGCGTATGGCAATGGCGCTTTTTATAATATCGCCAACGATCGCCAGGCGTTTATCCGCTTAGTGAATAACGGTGGACAGTGGCGCGTACAAACAAGTTATCCAAGAAATTAAGTTAAACGACAGGAGCATTATGCCCACGCATAATGCTCCTTTTATGCTCAGGAAAAAGAAAATAAGTTAACGCGAATCAAATAAAGATAATCAGGACTACTCTTCCGAATACATCATCGCGGCCTGAGTACGGTTATTTACATTCAGACGGCGAAAAATCGATTCCAGATGCGCTTTCACCGTGCCCGCGCTGATATTTAAATGGCGGCTAATTTGTTTATTTGACTCCCCGGCGGCCAGCAGCTTCAGGATCTCACGCTGGCGTTCGCTCAGGCGGGCAAGGGCGCTGTGCCCATTGTCCAGCAACGTAATGCTCTCCTGCGGCAGACAGAACATCCCCAGCGATGCGCTACGCAGTGTCTGAGCGATGGTTTCCGGGGGGGAATCGCGCCGGACAAACGCAATCGCGTGATGATTTAAAAATAACCGTAATAACGTCGGCTGACATTTATTCATCAGCATCACTACGGGGATATTCGGATGACGACAGGCTAAAATATCCAGCAATTCGAGGCTCGAGGTTTTATTACCATCACCATCGAGAAGAATTAATGATGCTGGAAATTCATTAAGCGTATCATCAATGTCGTTTTGATTATTCAGTCCACGAACTTTTACCTCCGGAATATATTGCGACAGTACTGATGCCATTCCTTCAATAAATATTGACTGCTTGTCAATCATGAGTACATGCATACGTTATCTCCACGTAATAGCGTTCGCCATTGAGACTGGTAATCATCAAAGTATTCAATGAAATGCAAAAAAAGAAACAGGCTAATTGTCATAGGTCTTTTAACCGATATGACAGATAAAACATTATTGGATGGGATAAAGTGATTGAGAAAATATTATATATGAAGAATGGTCGCTTCGCTATTTTACGGATTATTAGCAGGCTCTGTTTTTACAAATATCGGGAGAGCGGCACGAACGTATATTTCGTTAGTCAGGTTATTTGCGAGACTGACTATAGAAGGGAGAAGGGAGAAGGGAGAAGGGAGAAGGGAGAAGGGAGAAGGGAGAAGCCTGGAGTGCTAGCGGATTGTGACCCTGGAAGGGCAGGGGCTGATATGGAATGTTCAAAGATGGTAGCCGGAAGGGGAGCGTACTGGATCGAAGGGGTGACGCGGGTAAGGGAGTAAGAGGTTAATAAGGAGTTAAAGAGGAAAGAATTTATAAAGAAAGAGGTGACAGCTTGTAGAACGTTGATTTTTTCAGCACTTAGCGGCGTATGACAACATCGTGACTTGCATAGCCGCCCGCGGCAGGTATAATCCAACACGTTTCCGCATCCCCTTCAGTGCCGAAGTGGCGAAATCGGTAGACGCAGTTGATTCAAAATCAACCGTAGAAATACGTGCCGGTTCGAGTCCGGCCTTCGGCACCATCGGAACATCAACAGACGTCAATGGACGTCTTTTTTTGTGCCTGAAATCCAGTATCCGCAAGGCTTTCCTCGCTTTTTCACACAACCTGATTCAATTTACATTAAATTATTGATGTTTGGTGTGTGACTCTTGTATATGCCTAAATACTTATTAATCAAAAAGTTATTTTTGAAATCCAATTTTCTCTTCGAGCTAAACAAACTCTTGCGCTCGCACTTGCATCGTGGACAATGTTTAACCATGAGCAAAATTTATATGAACGAAATCAACGGCATTATTTAAGTCACGGGATGGGAAATGGACAGCAATACTCATGGATTCACTTCATACTGGCGTAACACCTTAGCTGATGCCGAGTCTGGAAAAGGGGCATTTGAGCGTAAAGATGAAGATGTATTCACACGATGGATGGATGTCACGACTGAAAGGTTAAATGAGGAGCTTGTTCAATCGTTCTTCGATGATGAGGATGAACAGGTTAAGACCGTAGAGGTGCTGTTACGGCCACAGGTATGGATCCGCCTGATAAAGCATGGCAAAGAACGAGCGGCGGGAGCACCTGGTTTTATTACACCCCTGGTTATTTCCGCACTGTTGAATCGCGAAGGCTTTTTGTTCCCCACATCTCCTGCCACCATTCCCCGTGACCTGCTAGAGCCGCTTCCCAAAGGCACTTTTTCAATTGGTGAGATGGAGCAGTATGACAAGTATAAAACTACCCATCATTCAATCACTTTTGGTCCCGGTAATGAGGATGAGCTGCGTGAGGAAACAGACGAACAACGAGCGGAACGACATGCTCGTTATCAGCAGTTGTGGCAGAAGTATCTAAAAGATACAGATGAACTTTTAAAACATGTTGCTGGCAAATGGCTCGCGTCGCCTGAGCAATATGAACAAGCTGGATATGGCTACATTATTAAAGCCAACCAGCCCGGTGGGGCCAGCATCCATATTCTGCCTATGTACGATGATTTGCTGTCGTGCAAAAAAGAGGTTCCATTACTGGCTCGCTTTGCTTCGAAAGAGAAGTCTCCTGTTGAGCCGCTCCTGGCCAGCAATGCCATGTTCAGTGAGCGTCTGGGGTACTCCGGCGATAAGTTTCCGCTGGCTGTCGCGCAGCGCGATGCCCTGAGCCATTATCTCACTCAACAACCGGGTGATATTCTTGCCGTTAATGGTCCTCCGGGAACCGGGAAAACCACGTTGGTTCTCTCAATCATTGCTACTGAATGGGCGAAGGCGGCGCTTAATAAAACCGAGCCGCCGGTAGTGATTGCTACCTCAACCAACAATCAGGCCGTAACCAATATCATAGAGGCCTTCGGTAAAGATTTTTCTACCGGTACCGGCCCCATGGCTGGGCGCTGGCTGCCAGAAGTGACAAGCTTTGGCGCTTACTTCCCATCCTCTGGCCGGAAGGCCGAGGCAGCAAAAAAATACCAGACGGAAGATTTTTTTAACCGTGTTGAATCTCTTGAATATGTAGAAGATGCACAGGTCTTCTTCCTTGAAAAGGCAAGAGTGGCTTTTCCGTCCGAGGAGTGTCGTTCCCCTGAGTACGTTGTGGATCTCTTGCATAAGCGTTTAGTTAAACTCTCTGAAAAACTTGAGCAAATCCAGCCCGCGTGGGACAGGTTGAACACAATCCGTCAGGAGAGGCGCGCCATTAGCGATGATCTTGAACAGTATATTCAGGACAAGAGTACGTTACTGCTCAAGACAACAAATGAAATCTCGCTATTAACACAGGGCAAAAAACAGTGGCAGCAATATCGAGCCGGTGAGTCGATCATATTCGCTCTCTTCTCCTGGCTTCCCGCCGTTCGTACTAAGCGTCACTATCAAATGAAGCTGTTTTTGGAAGCTACATTTGGTGAAAGAGTGACAGCATTCCAGGGATCTCTGCCTGATGGAATTGATGCATTCATCAATGGCCTGATTACACAAGCGCTTAAAGAGCAGGCAGAGTTCCAGCAACAAATCGATCTTGCTGAGGATGTTTTCCGACGAGAAAACGAAGCAGCCTTATGTTGGCGCGAGATTATTCATTCGCTGGGGTATCAAGGCGAGGCGGAGCTTTGTCTGAGCGAAGCCGATGAGCTTGCCGATACACAGATCCGTTTCCCGGCGTTTCTGCTGGCGACGCATTACTGGGAAGGTCGGTGGCTGATGGATATGGCCGCCATTGATGGTCTCCAAAAGGAAAAAGGCCGTAACGGAGCGAAAAGCGTTAAAGCTCGCTGGCAGCGCAGAATGAAACTCACACCTTGTGTCGTGATGACCTGCTACATGCTGCCTCATCATATGAAAACCAAGGAATTTGCAGGAAAGGGCAAGCCATATGATAAAAGCTATTTTTATAATCTTGCCGATCTGTTGATCGTAGATGAAGCGGGGCAGGTACTCCCCGAAGTGGCTGCAGCCTCCTTCGCATTAGCGAAGAAAGCGCTAGTGATTGGTGATACGGAGCAGATTGCGCCTATCTGGAACAGTTTACCCAGCATTGATATCGGCAATATGGTGGAGGAGAAACTTCTCCCCGGCGGTACTCAAGAAGAACTCATGGATGCTTATGCGCGAGTGTGTGACTCAGGAAAGAGTGCTGCATCTGGCAGTGTCATGAAGGTCGCACAGTTTAACTCGCGCTACCAATATGACCCGGACCTTGCGCGGGGGATGTATCTGTACGAACACCGTCGCTGCTTCGATAACATCATTGGTTACTGTAATACGCTCTGTTATCACGGCAAGTTGCAGCCCAAACGAGGGGAAGAAAAAGGGACGATTTTTCCTGCAATGGGTTATTTGCATATTGATGGTAAAGGTATGCAGGCCAGCGGTGGAAGCCGCTATAACACCTTTGAAGCTGAGACAATAGCAGCGTGGCTTGCGGCTCACAAAGAAGACATTGAATGCCATTACGATAAGCCTTTACATGAGTTAGTCGGCGTTGTTACTCCATTTTCGGCACAAGTCAGTACGATTAAATCGTCATTACGCAAACTGGATATAAATTGTAATGGCGATGAAAATTCCCTGACAGTGGGTACTGTTCATTCATTGCAGGGGGCGGAAAGGACGATTGTCCTTTTCTCTCCGGTCTATTCGAAGCATGAAGATGGCGGTTTTATCGATAGTGACAGCAGCATGCTGAACGTCGCCGTTTCGCGTGCTAAAGATAGCTTTCTTGTCTTTGGTGATATGGACCTGTTTGAGATCCAGCCTGGCTCCTCGCCGAGGGGGTTGCTGGCAAAATACCTGTTTGCTTCAGCTGGCAATGCTTTGCAGTTTGAATACAAGGAACGCAAGGATTTAAGCACAGCGCAAACGCAGATTTCTACCTTGCACGGGGTTGAACAACATGATGCGTTTCTGAACCAGACTTTTAATGTTATCGGTAAGAGTATGACTATCGTTTCCCCCTGGCTGACATGGCAAAAGCTGGAACAAACGGGCTTTCTGGCGTCAATGGCTCAGGCACGTGCTCGGGGCATCGATATCACCGTGGTGACAGATAAAAGTTTCAATACTGAGCATGCCGATTATGAAAAGCGCAAAGAGAAACAGCAGCGCCTTAATGATGCAGTGGAAAAACTAAACGAGATGGGGATCGTGACGAAGCTAGTTAATCGTGTTCACAGTAAAATTGTAATTGGTGACGAAGGGCTACTGTGCATAGGGTCGTTCAACTGGTTTAGTGCCACACGAGATGAGAAATATCAACGATACGATACATCGATGGTCTACCGTGGCGAAAGTTTAAAAGGTGAAATAAAAACGATTTATTCCAGCCTGGAAAAACGTGAGTTGTAATTCTGGGGAATCATTTTGCTGATTGTGTTTTCATGAAAACTATCTGGCAGCATCATATTTAATGATGTTGCCAATAGCTTTTCCTTGCCAGTGTCAGGGCGGTATTGGGTTGCATCGTATATATCTCTTCTTTTTTACGTGCTCCCAGGACCTCATGATTTAGGTTTCAATGAAGCCTGTAAAAACGAGCGTAACGAGGATTGCCAGTCGCCGCCTGGCGCCCTGCATACAGCCACAGCTGAACGGGCGGTTCCTGTCTGCGCCTGAGCTCTGGTATCAGAAGCCTGGAGAAGTGTTTCATCGTGGCGCGAGGCATCGTAGCGATGACGTTCAGGTCTCTGCGGTTGCAAAACGATAAGAAATTAGCAAACGCAGTTCGCGGACCGAGTTTTGCCGGTATCTAATCAATAGCAACCTGAGCGGCTTACCACCGCCTTTGTACTACTATTACGAGTCATCTGTTTTTAATGAATACGTGTTTTAACACCACACCACGACAGGAAATAAAATTTGCCTCAGCGCCCGGATCAGACGAAACGTCGAACTGCGTTTATTGCAGATACCACCGCGTTAATCGTTTTTTTCACCATCACAGGCATCATTAATGAACGCATTCTCGCGGGCATGACGTGGGAACAAGTGTTTCATGCCCGGCTTCTCGGCGCCGCCCTAATGGTTCCGGTGGCAAGGCCATATGGCGTGTGGCGGGACTGGTTAATGAAGCGTGCCGGCTCGAGCCGCTTTTCAAAATTGCTGTGGGACAGTGCTGCGCTTGTGAGTTTTCAGGTACCTATCTATGCCGTGATCATTGCGGTCAGTGGCGCCTCGGGAAGCGGGCTGATAAAAGGGACTTTAGGTGCAGCGTTGATGATGCTCTTGTTGGGGCGCCCTTACGGTGCCTTTCTTAACGCGGTGCGTAAGCTGTTTGGCTTACCACCAGGCGGCGACAAACCGATGTCGTTGAACACTTAAACCTTCTTATGTGCCGACGCGAACGCTTCCCCGGCGTGTTAATCAGTCACCATTCCGGAGATGAGGAATTAGCGGTGTTGACGGAGGGCAAGTGAAGCGCATCAGGCACCGCTTGAGAAAATCATGCTGGCTTGTGGCAATCCTGTTAAGGCGAGTTTTTTAACTGGAGATAAGCAGGGGATCTTATTTATTGTGGTCAATGCTCAATTTCATAAAATCCTGTTGAGAATAATGTAACGATACATAATATATTTTGAGTTTAATCCCTGCTATTTTCTCACAGCAGTTAATCATTTTATTCTTTCATGGCTTATGAGCCATGAAAGAATGCGTTCCCATACCGTGTGTTTAATTTTTACCTTTGAACTTATTAAATCATCGCTCATGAACTTTTCGTGAGTTTTACATTTTTCGGTTTATGTATAACGAAAGGTCATGGAAAATAGTTTTAAATAGCGATGTGAACAGTTGGATTGCTGTAAATCCTGCTCAGTTTATGTTTCTCCAATCAGTTAGGTTACTCTAAATAATGAATCCGGAATATATCCGACGCTAAACCTAAATTTAGATAGGAATTGTCTATTTACCTCCTGAATATTGTTTTTTCATTAAGCCCATAAGAAAATACTTAAAAATGATGATTAAAACTAACCTAACCAAAATTTACTGGTGAGGGTGTCATTTATTCTGGTCAGGGATGGGCTAACGTGCGCTATTTAGTGGTGTTGTTATTTTTTGTCACGGCGGCATTGCAGGCTGCGCCATTATCACCGGCGGATCGTGATGCTGTCCGTCAGCAGCAGGAACAACTGCTGCGCCAGAACCAGCAGCAGCGCGATGAGCTGGAACGTGCCACACCGCTGCCGCGCGCAGGCCGCACCCCGTCTGACACGCAGGCCGGCGGCCCCTGTTTTGATATTCACACCATCACCCTTTCCGGCGTCACCCTTATTAACGCAAAAGCGCAGCAGAAGCTGCTCGCGCCCTGGCAGAACCAGTGCCTGAATATGGCGAAAATAACCGGACTCACCGCCGCCATTTCCGACTGGTATATCAGCCGGGGCTATATTACCAGCCGCGCGTTTCTTACCGAGCAGGATTTATCCCACGGCGAATTACGCATTGTGGTGCTGGAGGGAAAATTACGTCATATCCGCCTGGAAGGTGAATCGCCGCGCATACTGAAAATGGTATTTCCGGGGCTGGAGGGGAAAGTTCTCAACCTGCGGGATATAGAGCAGGGCATGGAGCAGATTAACCGCCTGCGCAGTCAGCCGGTACAGATTGAAATAGTGCCGGACAGCGAACCCGGTTATTCCACCGTGAATTTAACCGCCACACCGGAATTTCCGTTAAGTGCCTCCGTGTCGCTGGATAACAGCGGGCAGAAAAGCACCGGTGAAAATCAGCTGAACGGTTCACTGACCGGCAACAATTTACTGGGGCTGGCGGATAAATGGTTTGTCAGCGGCGGACGCAGCAGCGATTTCGCCACCGGGTACGACGCGCAGAGTTTTCAGGCCGGGGTCAGTATTTCCTACGGCTACAGCCTGCTGGATTACAGCTACGCCTGGAGCAATTACCGTACCACTATCCTCAATCAGGGGTTTCCGTGGGTTTCCACCGGCGATACGAAAACCCACCGCCTGAACCTATCCCGCGTTATTTTTCGCAACGGCGACATCAAAACCGCACTCAGCGCCGGCATCACGCAGCGCGCATCGCGCAACTGGCTTAACGACGCCCCGCTGGTGAGCAGCACGCGCAATCTTTCCAGCCTGCAGCTTGGCATCAGCCACACGCAGAAACTGCTGGGCGGCGTGGCGACCTTCAACCCGACCTACAGCCACGGCATGCCGTGGTTTAACGCCGAAACTGATGAAGGTAAAACCGGCGATGTGCCGCGCGCGCAGTTCCGCAAGGGGAGCCTCAGCGCCAGTTTTCAGCGCCCGCTCACCAGCGACCTGCTGTGGCTGACCAGCCTGTACGGGCAGTGGTCGCCGGACCGGCTTTACGGCAGCGAGCGCCTGACGCTTGGCGGTGAAAGCTCGGTGCGTGGTTTCAAAGAGCAGTACATCTCCGGCGACAACGGCGGTTACTGGCGCAACGAAGTGAATTACACCCTGTTCACGCTGCCGGTGCTCGGGCAGATAAGCGCCACCGCGGCGCTGGATGGCGGCTGGCTGGAGAAAGACCGGCTTGACCGGTATGCCGCCGGCACGCTCTGGGGCGCCGCGGCAGGACTGGGCAGCGCCGGGCGCTGGTTCGCAAGCCAGGTCTCTGTCGGCACACCGCTGCGTTACCCGGACTGGCTCGGCCCGGACCACCTGACATTTAACTGGCGTGTGGCTGTCACTTTTTAAAGGAAGACAAGGATGAATACCGATAAACCGGTTCGTTTCTCGCAGCGCGCACTCAGCTGGCTGATTATCGGCCTGCTGGTCTGGCAGCCCGTGGCACCTTCCTTCGCGGCGGCCATCACGCCGACCGGCCCGGCCAGCATGGACAAAGCCGGCAACGGCGTGCCGGTGGTGAACATTGCCACGCCGAACGGCGCGGGCATCTCGCACAACCAGTTTAACGAATACAACGTCGGCCAGCAGGGGCTCATCCTCAACAACGCCACCGGACAGCTGAACCAGACCCAACTCGGCGGGCTTATCCAGAACAACCCGAACCTGAAGGCCGGGCAGGAAGCGAAGGGCATTATCAACGAAGTGACCGGCGGCAGCCGCTCACAGCTGCAGGGCTACACCGAAGTGGCGGGGAAAGCCGCCAACGTGATGGTCGCCAACCCGTACGGCATCACCTGTAACGGCTGCGGTTTTATCAACACGCCGAATGCGACGCTGACCACCGGCAAACCGCAGTTTGACGCGTCGGGCAACCTCTCGGCTCTCGAGGTGACAAAAGGCACCATCACCGTCGAAGGCCAGGGGCTGAATGCCAGCGGCAGCGACGCGCTGTCACTGATTTCCCGTGCCACCGAAGTCAACGCTGCTATACATGCGAAGAATTTAACGGTCACCACCGGGGCGAACCGGGTGGATGCCAGCGGTAAGGCGACCGCTATCAACGGCGAGGGCGCGGCACCGGTGGTGGCGGTGGATACCGGCGCGCTCGGCGGCATGTATGCCAACCGTATTCACCTGGTCTCCACGGAAAAAGGCGTGGGGGTGAACCTCGGCAATCTGGCGGCGCGCCAGGGCGATATCACGCTTGATGCGAACGGGAAAATGACCGTCCGGGAGAGTGTCACCAGCGGGTCGCTGACGGCGAAGGGCGACGGCGTGACGCTCACCGGCAGCCATAAAGCGGGTGGTGATATCGCGGTTAACAGCACGCAGGATATGGCACTGAACACCGCCACGCTGGCGGCGGACGGCAAACTGACGCTGGCTGGAGCGGGTAACACCACGCTGACGGCCAGCAAAATCGCTGCCGGGCAGACGGCGCTCAGCGCAAAACAGATTAACGGTGATGCAGCCAGCCAGCTCAGTGCGGCGGGTAACGTCACCCTGGATGCGCAGGGTATCAGCTGGCAGGGTGAACTGACCGCCGGCGGCAACAGCCGGATAACGGCGGATAAGCTGGATAATGCCGGCACGATAACGGCGAAAGGGCAACTGACGGCCACCGCAGGCAACCTGAACAACAGCGGCACCCTGCAGGGGCAGGCGCTGGAGATTAACAGCCAGACGGCGCACAACAGCGGCACACTGATGGCGGCGGGGGATACCCGCATTACCGCCGGACAACTGGATAACCAGGGCACCATCGCCGCGAAAAATCAGCTCACCGCCTCGGCGTCCACGCTGAACAACAGCGGAACACTGCAGGGCCAGTCGCTGGGTGTGACCGGCGATGCGCTGCACAACAGCGGCTCGCTGCTATCCGAAGACGATACACGGCTTACGGTCACCCGGCTGGATAACCAGGGGACGGTAGCGGCAAAAGGCCAGCTTACGGCCACCACCTCCACACTGAATAACGGCGGCACACTGCAGGGGCAGACGCTTACTGCCTCCGGCGATGGGGTACAGAACAACGGTACCCTGGCCGCAGACGATTCCCTGAACGTGAAGGCCGGCGCGCTGACTACCGGCACCGGCTCCACTGTTACCGCGAAAGGCGATGTGACGCTGACTGCGCAGACCACCGCTGATATCGGCGGGCAGGTGAATGCCGGTAAGGCCCTGAGCGTGAAAGCGGCTGACCTGCAGACCCGCCAGCAGGCACAGCTGCAGAGCGGCAGTGACCTGGCCCTGACGGCCGCTGACAACGCCACGCTGAACGGCACTCACGCGGCGAAAGGCACGCTCAGCGTGACGGCAAAATCCGTCAGTCACGGCGGGAAGTCGAATGCGTCAGCCATCACCCTGACCGCCCCCGGTGCGCTGAACAACAGCGGTACGCTGGTCGCGGATACGCTCAGCCTCGGCAGCACACATATCACCAGCAGCGGGCTGCTGCAGGGCACACAGGCTCTGAACCTGCAGACGGACTGGCTGGAAAACCTTACCGGCGGCACGCTCTATTCTGCAAAAGACCTGACGCTTGCCATCCCGCAGCTGAACAACAGCGGGTTAATCACCACCGATGGTGACCTGCATCTGCATGGCAACAGCCTGACCAGCAGCGGCGAAATCAATGGTATTAGCCTGTTCAGCGACTACGCCCGCCTGGAGAACAGCGGACGGCTGCTGGCGGATAACACGCTCAGCCTGACGGCGGATGACATCAGCAACCGTGGCGTGCTGGCGGCAAAAAACACCGGCATCACCGCGAACACGCTCAGTAATACGGGCAGCGTGCAGGGCGACGACGCGCTGACGCTGGCGGCACAGTCCACCACCAACAGCGGGGCACTGGCGACGGCGGGCACGCTGAACCTCAGCGGGCAGACCCTCGATAACCAGGGCAACCTGAGTGCCACCACGCTGCTGCTGACGCTGGCGCAACAGGTGAATAACGCGGCGCACGGGCGCATTGTCGCGGACGACGTCGCCACGCTGAATGCCCCGCAACTGAACAACAGCGGCCTGATTGCCGCGAAAAACCTGACGCTGAACAGCGCTGACATCACCAGCAGCGGCACGCTGCAGGGCACGGCGCTGCTGACCGCTTCCGGTACCACGCTGACTAACCAGCAGGGCGGCCTGCTGCTCAGTAACGGCGCGGTGTCGCTGAAAAATGACCGGCTGGACAACGCCGGGCAGATACAGGGCGACACGCTGAATCTCGCGACCGGGCAGTGGATGAACACCGGCACGGTTCTCGGGCAGAGCGGCCTGACTGCCACGGTCAGCGGCACGCTGGATAACCAGGGCCAGGTGGTCAGCCGGCAGGGGATGACGCTGACAGCAGAGAACAGTACGAACAGCGGCGCGCTGATGGCGAAAGTGCTCGCCCTGCACGGCGATTTGCAAAGCAGCGGTCTGATTCAGGGGACGGACGGGCTGACGTGGGATGGCAGCACGCTGACCACTACCGCGGACGGGCAGCTTGTCAGCGGTGGCAGTCTGGCACTGCAGGGTAAAACCCTGGACAACGCGGGCCGGATGCAGGGGAAAACCCTGACCGCAACGGCGGACAGCCTGCACAACAGCGGCATGGTGCAGGCGCAGGACGCCCTGAACGTACAGGTTACCGGCACACTCGCTAACCAGGGGCAGATGCTGAGCCAGGGCCAGGCGGATATCCGCGCGGCACAACTGAACAACGACGGCACGCTGGCGGCAAACGACCTCGCCGTGACGGCACCAGTGATAACCAGCAACGGCATTCTGCAGGGCAATCACAGCCTGACCTTCGCCACGCAGAGCCTGTTTAATGGCCGCAACGGCCAGCTGGCAAGCGGCGGACTGCTTGCGTTAAACCTCGGTACGCTGGAGAACCAGGGGCTGCTGTATGTGCAGGATGCCCTGACGCTTCATGCCGGCAAACTGGTGAACAGCGGCAGCCTGGAAGCGGACGCGCTGGATATCACCTCTGACAGCACACTGGACAACAGCGGCACGCTGCTGGCGCACCATGCGGCTTTGCTTCGCGCGGATGCGCTCGGCAACAGCGGACAGATTGCCGGCAACGCCGTTTCCCTGACCGGCAACACGCTGACCAACAGTGGCCTGATTCAGGGCGCGCAGCAGGCACAGGCGCACGCAGGCAGTATCATCAACACCGCCTCCGGTAACTGGCTTTCCGGTGGTGCGCTGACGTTTGACGGCGGCAGCCTGCGTAACGCCGGCACGCTGCAGGGCGAGACGGTTTCGCTCACCGGCACCACGCTCGACAACAGCAACATCATCAACGGGCTGCACGGTTTGAGCGGTGTCTACAGCGGCGCACTCACCAGTGACGGACAGATGGTCAGCGGCGGTGTAACAGACCTGCGGGCAGACGCCATTACCAGCGCCGGGCGCATTACCGGCGACACGCTGACACTTACAGCCACCACACTCACCAGCAACGGGCTGTTGCAGGGGACGAACGGCCTGCGTGCGGATGCTGCCACGCTGGTCACCGGGGCGAACTCGCGCACGCTGAGCGGCGGCGATTTTACGCTGAACGCCGGGCAACTGAATACCGGAGGCACCCTGCAGGGCGGGCGGGTCAGTGTGACGGCGGATGACTGGACGCTCGGCGGTTCGCTGCTGAGCCAGGGCAGTCTGAACGCGGATGTGGCGGGCACGCTGGCACTGCCGGGCGCGCTTACCAGCCAGGGAGCGATGACGCTCCGTGCGCAGACGTTGCACAACGACGGACAACTGCTCAGCGCCGGGGACATCACCCTGCGCGGGCAACAACTCACCAACAACGGCAGCGTGCAGGGCAAAACGCTGTCGGCACATGAAGGTCGTATCACTAACAACGGCACGCTGACCGGCCTCGACAGTCTGGCGCTGGATAACAGCCAGGCCACGGCGACCCTGATGGCGCGGATGGCGATGGCTGCCCCGCAACTGGAGCTGATTAACGCCGGTTCGCTGCTGACGCAGGGCACGCTGGATATCACCGCCGGGAGTGTGAACAACACCGGCACCTGGCAGGGCAATAACATTCTGCTGGCGGCGCAGTCGCTGGATAACCGCGGTGCCATTCAGAGCGCCGGGGCGCTGACCCTGCAACTGGCGGGCAATCTGACGTCCGCAGCAGGCAGCAAAATCACCGCCATGGGCACGGCGGCACTGAAGGCGCTGTCGCTGACGAACAGCGGCCAGTGGGCGGCGAAAAACCTGACTCTCAGTGCCGGTTCGCTAAGCAACGGCGGTGTTATCAGCGGCAGCGACGGGCTGACCGCGACGCTCTCCGGCGCGTTCACCCAGCTGGCGGGCGGGCAGCTTGCCGGCAACGGGGCGCTGAACCTGACGGCGCAGCGTGTCGATAACGCCGGTAACATCCAGGGCGGCGGCGTGACCGTCAGCGCAGACATGCTGACCAACAATGCCGGCGCGCAGCTGGTCAGCGGGCAGGGGCTGACGCTCACCACGCCGCAGCTGCTCAACTACGGGCTGATTCAGGGCGCGGGTGACACCCGGATTACTGCCGCCACGCAGGCGCGCAACGAGGGGAAACTGCTCTCCGGCGGGATGCTGACGCTGACTGCCCCGCAGTACAGCGGCGCAGGCTGGCTGCAGGCGACGGACCTGATTCTGAATGCGGCGAACAATGCCGCGACCGGTACGCTGCTTGCCGACCGGATGACGCTTACCGGCGACACCTTCACGAACCAGGGCACCACCCAGGCGAATGACCTGACGCTGAATTACCGCCAGCTTACCAACAACGGCACGCTGCTGGGCAGCCGCCAGCTGACGGTGAACGCCGCGCAGGTGAACCAGTCCGCCGCCGGCAGGCTCTTCAGCGGCGGAGACCTGTTTGTGGGGGCGACCGGGCTCAACGCGCTGGGGCAAATCGTGGCGCTCGGCAACCTGACGCTGCAACTGGCCGATGCGTTTACCGGTAAAACTGCGCTGGCGGCGGGAAAAACCCTGAGTGTCACCAGTAACGGGGCGATAGATAACCAGAGCGTGATGCAGGGCCAGGCGGTGAACCTGAGTGCAGGCGGGCAACTGACCAACAACGGGCAAATCACCACCGGCAGCGGCGCGAGTACGTTAAGCGGCAGCGCCATTGTGCTCAACGGCAACAGTTCGCTGCAGGGCGGCGGCGATGTGACGCTGGCGAGCCGGGGCAACATCACGGCGAACGGCTTTGCCGGCACACTCGGCAGCCTGACGCTCAGTGCGTCGGGCAGTATTGTGAACACCGCGCTGCTGTACGCGGCGAATAACCTGGCGCTGTACGCCGGCAGCATCACCAACCAGCGCGGCGATATGCTGGCGGGCAACAACCTGAGGCTGCAGCGCGACGCGGCGGGCAATGCCAACAGCGAGGTGGTGAACACCTCCGGTAATATTGAAACCCGCAACGGCGATATCACCATTAATACCGGGCACCTGCTGAATACAAGGGATGGACTGGTCACTAACACGACAACGTCAACAACCGCTCAAAGTGTTACGGGCGTGGGTAAGCCTACCCTGAGCGTACATTATTCGCTGCTCCCTACGGGAAGTTATGGTTACTACACGGTTAAAGCCTATGTGGAAGGCAACAGCTGTGCAGGAGCTGATGGTGGGTGTGATTCATGGACAGAAACGACTTATCACTATGCGCCGTTCGAAGGATATGACACCCAAAAATTTGTTTTAAGTGAAACTCGGACGGATGTCAGCAGTAGTGGCGGAAGCGCACGAATCGCATCTGGCCGTAATGCCGTTATTTCAGCCAGTGTGCTTGATAACAAAGCCAGCGACATAGTCAGCGCTAATAATCTGTTATTGCAGGGGGCGCAGCTTAACAACCAGAGCTGGCAAAACAGCGTTGCCTCAGACGTTCTGGTTTATAAATATGGAACAGGCAAGGACGTAACCTATGCTGAGTTTGCGATTCCTGCGGGCGGTTTAAGAAATAAAAGCGATAGATATGATCAGTATGTGCAGAATATTGCTTATACCTTGATTGGACATGAAATTGAGACCACCCAGGGCCAGCTTTACCGCGCCGTTATCCAGGCCGGTGGCAATGTCAGCGCAAACTTCAGCAGCAATATCAGTAACACCAGCACAACCGCCAATGCCGGTGGCGTCAGCGGCACCATTACCGCTCCATCACTGAATACCCTGAGCAATCAGAGTATTGGCGGTAGCGTGGCAAAACAGACGCTCGCCGCTGGATCGGTGCCGGTGAATTCCCCGCAGTGGCAGGATCAACTGCACAACGCCCTGCAGCAGATTAACGGCGGCGGCGCGCTGGATAATGCCAGCGCAAATGGTGCCGCGCTGGCAAACATCGGCAGCCAGCAGAAAGGCAGCGCCAGCCTTGGCAGTGCGGGCAGTCTGACAAACGCGGGTGTCACCAGTGCGGCGCTGAAAAACACCAGCACTGGCGCGCTCGACGCGCATCAGGGGAAATCCGTTGATACCAGCGCGTACCCGCTGCCTTCCGGTAATAACGGCTACTTTGTGGTGTCGGCTAACCCGAAAAGCCCGTACCTCATCACCGTTAACCCGAAACTCGACGGCCTTGGTCAGCTTGACCCGAACCTGTTTGGCGATCTGAACAAACTGCTCGGCGTGACGCCATCTGCCGCCCCGCGCGAAACCAGCAGCACTTACACCGATGAGAAGCAGTTCCTCGGTTCCGCCTACATGCTGGATCGCATCAAACTCAACCCGGATCATGACTACCGCTTCCTCGGTGATGCGGCGTTTGACACGCGCTATGTCAGCAATGTCGTGCTGAACCAGACCGGTAACCGCTATCTGAACGGTATTGGCTCCGATCTCGCGCAGATGCAGTATCTGATGGACAACGCCGCTAACGCACAGCAGCCGCTGGGGCTGCAGTTTGGTGTGGCGCTCAATGCCGATCAAATCGCCGCGCTCGATCACAGCATCCTGTGGTGGGAAAGCGCCACCATCAATGGCGAAACGGTACTGATCCCGAAAGTCTACCTGTCGCCGAAAGATGTCACGGTCAATAACGGCAGTGTGATTGCCGGGAACAATGTCAGCCTCGAAGGGGGCAGTGTCACCAACACCGGCGGCACGCTGCTGGCGCGCAACAACCTCAGCGTGGAGAGCGACGGGGCCATCACCAACAGCAACGATGCGCTGATGAAAGCGGGCGGCAATGTCAGTCTCAGCGCCATTGGCGATATCAGCAACCTCAGTTCCACCATCAGCGGCAAAACCGTGGCGCTGGAGAGTCTCGACGGCAGCATTAATAACGTCACGCTGACCGATCAGTTCGTGCTGGATGCGAAAAGCAAATATGGCTCGGTCAGCCTCAAAAACACCACGCTTGGCACTATCGCCAGCATTACCGCCAGCGATGGCCTGTCGCTGGCAGCGGGTAAAGATATCACCCTGACCGGTGCCACGCTGAAAGCGGGCGGCGATCTGCTGATGGATGCCGGTGGCAATATCGCCGTTAACGCGATTCAGAAAAATGACGCGTACAGCCAGTCGGGTTTTAACGCGGGTTATCTCCGCCAGACGGCAACGGGCCGCGAGCAGGTGTCGTATCAGGGAAGCGGTATCACTGCCGGCGGCAACCTTGGCATGCAGGCGGGTAACGACCTGACGCTCAGCGCCAGCGATGTCAGCGCCGGGAAAGACGCGAAGCTGTCAGCGGGCCACGATCTGAACCTCAACGCGCAGCAGACCAGTAATAACACCCGCAACGGCAAAAGCGAAAGCCACAGCACCGGGCTTGATCGCACCACCGTCAGCGCGGGCAATAACCTGATACTCACCGCAGGCCAGGACATCAATTCACACGCCGCCGGGCTGGCGGCTGAACAACAGGTCGGCATGCAGGCGGGGCGCGATATCAATCTGCTGGCGGAAGCCACCACTCAGGGCGACAGCTACAAAGCCAGCAAGAAAACGGTGATCAACGAGCAGGTGCGCCAGCAGGGCACCGAAATCGCCAGCGGCACGGGAACCACGATCCTCGCCGGACGCGATATGAACGCCGAAGCCGCGCAGGTCAATGCGAAAGGCGATATCGGCGTGCAGGCCGGACGCAACGTCAACCTGACCACCGCCACCGAAAGCGATTATCACTACAAAGAAGAGACCAAAACCAAAAGCGGTTTCCTCAGTAAAACCAAAACGCACACCATTTCCGAGCAGAGCGCCACGCGCGAAGCCGGAACGCTGCTGAGCGGCGATAACGTGACGGTGAAATCCGGCCATGACCTGCTGGTGAAAGGTTCATCCGTGGTGGGTGACGGCGATGTGGCGCTCAGTGCGGGCCACAATGTTGATATCACCGCCGCCACCAATACCGACTCGAACTGGCAGTTTAAAGAGAAGAAAAAGAGTGGCCTGATGGGCTCCGGCGGCATCGGTTTCACCATCGGTTCCAGCAAAACCAAACAGGATCTGAAAGAGAAAGGCACCACCCAGAGCCAGAGCATGAGCACCGTGGGCAGCAACGGTGGCGATGTGACGGTCACTGCGGGTAATCAACTGCATGTTGGCGGCTCAGACCTTATCGCCAAAAACGATCTCGCCCTGAGCGGCGACAGCGTGGTTATCGACCCCGGTCACGACAAACGCACCACCGATCAGAAATTCGAGCAGAAAAGCAGCGGGCTGACTGTTGCACTCACGGGTGCTGTGGTGGACGCCGTCAACAACGCAGTGACGACAGCGCAGGCTGCATCAAAGCAAAGTGATTCCCGGCTGGCTGCATTGCAGGCCACTAAATCGGTGCTTTCAGGTTACCAGGCGGTTCAGGGTAAAGAGATGGCGGATACGACGGGTGAACCCGATTCCGGTATCCACGTCAGCATCTCGCTGACCACGCAAAAATCAAAATCTGAACAGCACCAGGTATCAGACCAGGTCAGCGGCTCGACGCTGAATGCCGGCAATGACCTGACAATTAAAGCTAACGGGAAAAACCACGAGGCAAACAGCGGCGATATCGTGATTGCCGGCAGCAGTATGAAAGCAGGTGGCGACACCAGCCTGGATGCAGCGCGGGATATCCTTCTGACAGGCGCCGCCAACACGCAGAAAACTACCGGGAGCAACAGCAGCAGCGGCGGTGGAGTTGGCGTCAGCTTTGGGGTTGGCCAGGGTGGCGCGGGTCTGAGCGTCTTTGCCAATGTGAATGCGGCGAAGGGCAACGAGAAGGGTGACGGCACGAACTGGACTGAAACCACGCTGGACAGCGGTGGCAAGGTGTCCTTACGCAGCGGGCAGGATGCATCATTAATCGGCGCGCAGGTCAGTGGTGATCAGGTGACGGCGGATATCGGGCGCAACCTGACGGTCACCAGCCTGCAGGACAGCAATAACTACGACTCGAAACAGAGCAGTGTCAGCGCGGGCGGCAGTTTCACCTTCGGCAGCATGACGGGTTCCGGCTATATCAATTTTAGCCAGGACAAAATGCACAGCACCTTCGACAGCGTTGCAGAGCAGAGTGGGATTTTTGCCGGTAAAGGTGGCTTTGATGTCACGGTCGGCAACCATACCCAGCTCAATGGCGGGGCAATTGGCAGCACGGCTACAGCAGATAAAAACAGCCTTGATACCGGTACGCTTGGCTACGGCAACATTATCAATAAAGCAGATTACAAAGTTTCGCACTCCGGCGGTGGCTTCAGCTCTTCAGGTAACCTGATGGGTCAGGGTGCGATCAACGCTGCCAGTACGCTTATGTCCAGTGTCGGAAGTTCCGGACATGCAAGCGGTACTACCGAGGCTGCGGTTTCAGAGGGCTCAATTACGGTTCGCGACACGGCGAACCAGCATCAGGATGTCAGCGGGCTGCAAAGAGATGTGACGAAAGCCAACGACGCCATTAGTCCCATCTTCAATAAAGAGAAAGAGCAGAATCGCCTGCAGGCCGTGCAGATGGTCAGCGATATCGGTAATCAGGTGGCCGATATTGTGCGCACGCAGAGCGACATCGATGGACTGAAAGCGGCGATGGCCAAAACCGGCACGTCGCTTGAGGGGCTGCCTGAGAAAGAGCGTCTGCAAAAACTGGCGGAATTACGTAATACGCCAGAGTACAAACACATTGCCGAAAACACCGGTACCGGCAGCGATGTGCAGCGCGCGATCACCGCAGCTACCGCCGCTGTCAGTGGGCTTGCGGGCGGCAATATCAATGCTGCACTCGCGGGAGCCGCTGCGCCATATATTGCCAGTGAAATCGGTAAAAATATCACCGAAAACAACACAATGGCAGGGATTATGGCCCATGCTGTGGTCAACGCCGTGCTGGCAAAAGTGCAGGGGCAGGATGCTCTGGTAGGTGCATCTGGCGCGGTAGTAGGTGAAGCGACGGGGATACTTCTTGCAAAGCAGGTGTACGGTAAAGATCCTTCGCAGTTGACTGAAACAGAGAAGCAGACCATTGCAGCATTGTCGACGCTGGCATCGGGTCTCGCGGGCGGATTGATAGGCGACAGCACAGAAACGGCAACTGCAGCGGCTAAGGCCGGGAAAACGACGGTTGAGAATAATTATTTATATGCAGATGAAGATAAAGCGAAGACGGATTTAGAACGCAAACTTCCTTACTTGAAAGGGGAGGAAAAGGAGAAGGCGCAAGCTGAGATTGATCGCTGGAAGGAGCTTAGCGAGGCGCGTAATAAAGCTATTGATGCCGCTTGCCACCAACTTACATCAGAGCAATGTGGCTTCATGAGAAAAGAGCTTGCCTTAGCAGGACAGTCCTATGAAGGCACTCTGAAAAAGGATGACCCTTATTACAATTACCTGCTGAATAAGTATAAAGATCAGTATGATGGTCAGAAGGAAGTTATCTCTCTACAGTTTGAGCTGGCAGTAAAAGATGCGAAAGCCTTTGAGGAATTTAAGGCTCAAAATTTAGCGACAGGTCTGTCTATAAGTATAGAAGCCGCCAGGATGTTGGTTCTTCTGGAACATGGAGCTAACTCGGCGCTGACTCTTGCAGCTACTGCGGTTGGCATGAAAGCACCTGCTGGGGTTGATATAAAATCGCCATCTTTGATCGAATCCGAAACAGCGGCACTAGAACGGATTAAACAGAATGGCCAAAGCACGGTTAATTTAAATAACAAAGAACCTAATACTGTATATAACCAGCAGCTAGCGAAAGATGCCGAAAAGGCAGGATTCTTATCTGCTCCGCAGACTGGGGGAACGTTAAATATAGGCGCAGGAAATAGACCGATCTCAGGTGCATACAACATATCGAGTCCGGACTATCCTATGGCAAATGGTGTTCATGCCGGAGATGCGAATGACCTGTCACAGATAGCTTCAGGCTCGCAAAGTAAGATCGTTATGGAGAATCCGTATGGTTTCGAGCCTTTTGGTTCTGAAATTCAACGAGTATTAGCTTCTGATGGGGTGGTTTTGGTGACGGGAACCTGGAGTAATCCGGAAATAAGAAATATTGAAAAAATAGCCACAAAAAATGGATTTATATTAACCGAGAAAAAAATTTTGCAAAATTCAGGTTATACTCAGTCTGATGGCATAACACCAATTAATAATAAAACTGTAACTGAATATAGTTTTAAACGTAAATGAGAGGGGCAGTAATGAATTACAATATCAATATCACTGACGGGTATCCGGCTTTGCTTAACCTGGATAATACTTCTGGGTTGTATTCTTACTTTGCGATAGATCCCTGTGGTGAGACTAACAAAATCGTTGTGAGTGTAGAAAACCTTGAAATAAACGCTGATAAAGACCTTTGGTGTAGTCATGCCATTGCTGAAAATCCTAAAGGAGTAATTGCTAAATTTGCTGACAGGTATGATGGCGAGGATTCAGTAGCATCATTCTTATTGAGAAGAGCAAAAATAGTTGCCGAAGGGGATGTCACATATTGTGTATGTCTCGATAATGGGATAGAAAAAATTTATCACACTCTTCCCGTATCTTTTTCTACTGGGAGTAAATATGTCTGGCTATCTGGAAAGAGTTTGGATTACACGGATTCCAATATAGGATTGTATATATTTTTCTCGGGTCGTTTAAGTCTTCAGTTTGATGACCGAGATGTTCTATTGCAGATGCAGGATTTTAAAAGCACTTTCAATATGGATGAGGTTAAAATAATTAACAAATCACAAGAGATATTCAATAAGCAAAGGGATACGTCCATTAAACATGATGTCTTTAATAATACAAAGTCGCCTTTCTTTAATTTCGATTTCCTTATGAGATATTTTGAGCATACAGAATATGTTAATATAGCATTGAGAGATTTTCATGGCGACCTTAATTAGTTAAGGCTTCTATATATGCACAATCACTGGTTTTTACTATTAGAAATAAAAATAATATAAGACTGCAATTTTTAAATAACTATTCTGCATAATATGTAGTTAAGGATGCCGAATTGAATCGGCAAACGGAAGCCTAACATGCTGATAGTGGCCAGCATTGCGCAACGTTGACCACTATCACAAAAGCTGAACATGCTAAGCCTATGTCAGCGAAACCTCACACTGTGCAAAACCTTATCAATTTCATCTTTGCTGGCCTGGCTCGTGGTGTTATAGGAGACGGTCAGTACTGCTGTTTTCTCATCAAGCGGGATTTGATAGTTCTTTATTTCCCAGTCGTCATTGTCGAGGATACCTTTGCGATGAAACTCAGCAAGAAAAGCGGGAGCGCCATTCACACTGGACAGAGAGCAGTTAACAGCGCTGGTTAGCTCGCTGTTGATCTTTTTCAAAGCTGGCGCTATTGATGAGGAGATCACCTCACACACATCATCGACATCATTTCGGCTGAAGTGGATCAAGTCATCACGTTCGATCATGTTATCGGTAAAAACCACTTTGACTGTCGCGGTGTTTAGCTTGCCTTCTCTGTTTGCATTCGCTGAAAGTGACAGGTTTTTTGCACTCTGCGGAATGCCGGTTACAGACGCGCTAACTTTTTCAATTTCTTTGGCTTGTTCTGCTGACATCAACACCCACGCTTCAGGCAGTTCAAGGCTCAGTCCATAACCTGCCTGATAGCGTTTGTAGCCTTCATGAGGCGTATCAACAGCTTTTACTGGCGGGGTTACATCTTCTTTTATTTTATTGTCATCATTCGCAATGAAGAAAATAACCTTAACGACAATAAATAACGCAACCAGCAGGAATAGCCATTTTATCCTAATCATCATTTTTCCCTGTATTCATAATGCTTTGTCTTTGAGTAATATCTTATAAGATTAAGAATAATGCGGCAATCGCATGACTTATCGCGGGTAAATATAGGCGCTGCCAGGTGTAACGTCTCAGTGTTTATGCGCAGCCCATTACAAATAGTAGGGAGGCGGTGCAAATATGGGCGGGGACGCCGCGTTATGTGACTGGCGCTGTTCGTTTTTTTCAGTAACGTTAGTGGCGCCTGACTTTGCTATCCCTTTTCCTTATGCGATCGATGAACTGCTGGGGAAAATAGTCAACACGCTTTAAATTATCTGGCTGGAGCAATGCCACTGGCTACGCAACACAATATTGCTCATTGCGATGAACACTATTATTTCAACGAACCCGGCTTTAATAATAAAACTGGGCATACCAACTTCCGGCTTTACCATGAAAAAATGTTTGTTGTTTTATTGATTACATATCGTTTAGCACTGCCGCTGAACGTTCTGCTGCTGCGCGCCGTACTTATGCGCAAAATGACAAGGAGGCTGCGTTGACACTTTGTGTGGCAAAAGCGTACGTCAGTGAACCGGCTGCCAGTAAAGGTGCTTCTGCCAGCCCAACGGCCTGAATAATTGGAGCGAGTACGCTGCGGAAAACGACGCGGGCAAGATGCGGGAACTGGCCGATCAGTTTCTGGCGCGTCAGTATTTCTCTCACCTGGGGAATAACATCAAACTTAATCCGATGAAATGCATCGAGATGTATCACAGCAACGAGCTGGAGCAGCAGGTGCGGGATTATGTTCTGCATCTGAAACGTAGCTGGATGCAGGACAACGCGAAGTAACACTAATCGCTCAATGATATTAAGCCGCTTTGATGTAGCTTTGTTTTCCCCGCCATACCCGTCATTTTCCCTACACAGAACCGGCATACAGTAGCGCGATCTGTCATGAGGGGAAACCACCGATGAAGCTCGTAAAACTCGCCGAAACCTGGATAGACCCCAGCGTGCGCATACGCGAATGCAAAATTGGTCAGCAGTGTGAAGTGCTGGCCAACAGCCTGATGGAGTACGCCACGCTGGGGGATTTCTCCTACCTGGGGGAATACTGCACCGTCGCCGATGCGCAGATCGGTAAATTTGTGGCGATTGCCAACAACGTGCGTATCGGCGCGCCCAATCATCCGATGGAACGCCCGTCGCAGCATCGCATCACCTACTGCCCGGAGTACTACTCGGCCAGCGCCACGCGCGATCACGACTTTTTTGCGCGTCGCCGTGGCGACAGCGTCATCATTGGCAATGATGTTTGGATAGGCCACGCGGCCATTGTGTTGCCTGGCGTCACCGTGGGCGATGGCGCGGTGATCGCCGCCGGTGCGGTGGTGAGTAAAAATGTCGCGCCTTACACCATCGTCGGCGGTGTCCCGGCAAAAACGATCCGCTTGCGCTTCGCGCCGCACATCGGCCATCAGCTGCAGCAAATTGCCTGGTGGAACTGGCCGCTGGAGACCATCATCGAGCGGCTGGCTGATTTTCAGGATGAGTGCATCGACGCGTTTTGCGAGAAGTGGAGTAAGTCGTAACCGCGCTATTGGTGCTCTCGTGCGCAGAGTGCGATCACCATTCCTGCCACTGCTGCGCCACACAGCAGATGAAACACGGTTGACCACGCTGTTAAGTCCGGCTTCGCGCCCAGCAGCACGGAAATGACTGCGAGCATCATCGCTCCGGCGATGTACTGGCTGGTAATCATCAGTGCGCTGGCGCGACCCTGCTGGTGCGCTGGCACTGCCGTTAACCCCACGGCAAACATTGCCGGGTAAATCAGCCCGTGGCCAATACCACTCAGCGCAATGCCGAGTATAAACGCGGGCGAGAGCAGGGTTTCCAGCGACATGGCAAGCAGCCACAGGCCGAGCGCAGCGCTGGCAAACCCTGCCATTAGCACTTTTGCGCTGGCATAATGCGCCGCTAGCCGGGTATAGAGCGCGTTGCCTGCCACAATCAGCAGCGCCAGCGGCGTGAACAGCAGCCCGGTGGCGACGGCATCGAGTCGTAATGTCTGTTGCCACAACAGTGTCATGGCGTAGAACTGGCTGCCGACGCTCGCCATATAACAGGCGCTGCTCAGCCAGCCACTTTGCAAGCCAGGCAGGCTGCGCAAGGCGCGTGATAACAGCGGTTGCGGGGCAAAGCGTTCATGCAAAATAAACAGCAACAACATCGCTGCCGCCAGCCGGTTGGCGAAAAAATCTGCCGCGCCCGTATCGCCATAGCGCATTAACGCCCACACCAGCGCGCCAGCAGCCGCGCAGCCAACCAGCGCACCCACGCCAGTTCGTGGCGCTTCACTTTGCGGGATCAGATGTTGAAAATCGCGCTTCACCCGCCACAGCGCCAGCAAGCCTGGTGGCAGGTTGATAAAAAAAATGGCCCGCCAGCTTAGCGTTGTCAGTACGCCGCCGAGCACCACGCCCGCCACCAGCCCGAGTGCGCCAATCGCACTCCAGATTGCCAGCGCGCGGCGGTGCGGCTCTCCGTGAAAGCGTTGCCCGATCAGCGCCAGCACCGCTGGTTGCAACAGCGCGGCGGCGATGCCTTGCCCGGCGCGGGCAATCAGCAACAGTTCGCCACTGTGTGCCAGCCCACCGAGGGCGGACGCCAGTAAAAACAGCGCCATGCCGGCGCTGTAAATGCGCCGAGCGCCAACGCGATCGCACAAATTTCCGCCAAGCAACAGCAGCGCGGCGAAGGTCAGGCCGTAGAGCGACACCACCCACTGCATCGCGCTAAGCGAGAGCTGTAAATCGTGCGCCAGCGTCGGTAGCGCAACGTAGACAATAGCGTAATCCAGCGCGATCAGCGCCTGGGCGATGCATGGCGCTATTAGCGCGAAATAGCGTGTTGAAGTGGGCGCAGCCAGTGCGTTGAGTTGCGTCATGGGTTTTTCCTGTTAATCTGCAAAGGGTGAGTAATTTTCATGATTACTCCAGATGTACAACAGGCTACGCCTTGCTTGGCAGGTCAGGCAAAGTCATATTTTTCAGCAAAAGATGAGTTAAATTCAGCTATGCGCACGCGTCGTTTACCACCGCTTTCCGCTATTCGCGCTTTTGATGCCGTTGCCCGCCATGCCAGTTTTAAAGCGGCAGCTGAAGAGATTGGCGTGACGCCAACGGCAATCAGTCATCAGATCCGTGTGCTGGAAGCGTCTTTGAATCAACGCTTGTTTAACCGTTCGGCGCGCGGCGTCACGTTAACGCCTGCCGGGGAGATCCTGTTTCGTGCATCAGGGAATATGTTTGCCACGCTGCGTGAAGCGGTTGATACCATTGATAGTGCCAGTCTGCCGGGGGCGTTGACGCTAAGCACCACCTCCAACTTCCTGACCAACTGGCTGGTGCCGCGCCTTCCTTCGCTGCATCAACAGCATCCTGAATTGGAGTTGCGTCTGCACAGCAGCACCGATCTGGTGGATGTGCGTGGTGCAATGGCAGACTGCGCGATCCGTTACAGTATGCAGGCCGACGAGACGCTGGATAACACATTGTTGTATCGCGATCGCTTTGTGTTGGTCGCCAGCCCACAACTGGCGCTCAAGCGCCCGCAAGACCTGGTGGGCTTAACGCTGTTTCATATCGAAAACCGCCATGTCCCGACGCCGGAACCGGACTGGCAGCACTGGCAAGCGGTGTTTGGCCCGGCAGATTTACCGGTGCAGTCCGGCATTCGTTTTGATGATGAGACGCACGCGATTCAGGCGGCGATCGCCGGGCAGGGCGTGCTGCTCGCCAGCGAGTTATTGATCCAGAATGCGCTGACACAAAAGCTGCTGCGCATCGCGTTGCCCGGCAAATTACCCGGCGGGAATTATTACTTCGTGACCAGCCGCGAGAAAGCGCAACGGCAAGATGTGCAGCGGTTTAAACAGTGGTTGCAGGGGGAGTTTGCTGCCTTGAGCATTTCGACGGAACGTTAAAAAGATGCTGTAAGAACTTATAAAAAAAGCCAGGTTTCCCTGGCTTTCTCTTATTTAATTACCAGAAAACTCAGTTAAACCGGCGAGCGATATCCGCGACGCGTTGACCGAATTTCACTGCGGTATCCAGATCGCCGGAGGCGATTTGGTCTGCGCCGGCATCAGAGGGAGACTGCACCAGCAAGCCAACGGAGCCGCCGAGGTTGTTGATGTCCTGACGCGTTGCTGCCAGCGTATTCGCGGGCAGCAGACCGAGGCTTACCCAGATGCCGCCGTGCTGCGAGGCCAGTGTTTGCAGGTATTGCAGCGATACTTGTTTGTCGCCGTTCAGGCTGGCGCTGTTGCTAAAACCGGCGAAAATTTTGTCCTGCCAGGCGCGGGTGAACCAGGCTTTTGAGCTGGCGTCGGCGAATTTTTTAAACTGCCACGGTACGCCGCCCATATAGGTTGGTGCGCCGAAAATGATCGCTTTTGCGTCATTCAATAACTGCCAGTCGCTCTCCTGAATATCGCCATTATTATCAATAACAATAAGCTGTGCGTTGGCGCCTTCTGCCACTTTCTCCGCCACTGCTTTGGTGTGGCCGTAGCCGGAATAATAGATCACAACCGTAGACATAATTTTCCCCTATCGAAGAGAGATGTCGTACAAACCAGTTTGCACGACCACCATCATTTTTCTTTCCCGGCAAACAGGGTGTATTTCCCCGCGCCCAAAAACATAATGCTTAAACCACCCAGGAAATAGAGCGCCTCGCTTTCCAGACCCCATGCGCCAACATTGGTCAGGGTAAAGAATTTCCCCATGCCGACCAGTAATGTGGCGACCAGAATATTGAAGGCGTAAATAAACGCCGCCTGACGAGTAAACAGACCAATAATAATCAGCAGTGGCGTAATGATTTCGCCAATAAATACGCCGTAAGCAATAAAACCCGGCAAGCCCTGCGCCACCAGCATGTCGGAAATCCAGCCGATGCCATGTTGCACTTTGGCCACGCCGTGGAACAGCATCAACACACCAAATGTCAGGCGCAACAGCAGCTTGCCAAATTCCGGGTGCGTGGTGAGACTGAGAAACACATTGTTCAGCCGGGTAATCATCCTTTTATTCCTCACTATTGCGCAGGAGAACTTTTGCCATTTCTGGCACCTTAGTATCAAATAGAAACTAAGGCTTTTAGTTATACACATCCCGTTCCGGTTGCGGAAGAAGGCACCCCAAGGGCACTACGTTTCCTCGAGGAAACCTACTACGAGAGTTTGTCGTTATGATTAAGCCGTCCATTCCTTACGATATCTACGATAACCGCTGCCCGACGCGCGATATGCTGGCACGCCTGGCGGATAAATGGGCGCTACTGGTGCTGGCGCGGCTGGAAAATGGCCCGATGCGTTTTAACGGCCTGAAGCGGGATATCCGCATGATCACGCAAAAGGTGCTAACCCAGACGCTGCGCAAACTTGAGCGCGACGGCATTATCGCCCGCCAGGTGTTTTACACCGTGCCGGTGTCGGTGGAATACAGCCTGACGCCACTGGGCCGCACGCTGACGGAAACCGTCTCCGTGCTGGCGCACTGGGTAGAGCACAATATGGATGCGGTGCTGGCCGCGCAGGCGGCGTATGACGAGGCGAACCCGGTCAAAATAAAAGAACCCACCGCGTAGGGTGGGTTCGTGGGGTTTATTGCAGGTGGGTGCGCAGTTCGTGTGCGGCCTGCGATAAGGCGGTGCGCACGGTTGGCTCTTCGCTGAGTGCATTCAGCAGACCGTAGTCGTGGATCATGCCGTTATAGCGGGTGACCGTCACTGGCACGCCTGCGGCATCCAGCTTACGACCAAACGCTTCACCTTCATCACGCAGCACGTCAAGCTCGGCGGTCTGAATCAGCGTCGGCGGCAGGCCTTTCAACTGCGCGCTGCTGGCTTCCAGCGGGGAAGCGAGGATGTTTCGGCGGTCGCTCTCTTTAGTGGTGTAGTTATCCCAGAACCATTTCATCATGTTTTTGCTGAGGAAATAGCCGTTGGAAAACTGGTTATAGGAGCCGGTTTCAAAGCGCGCATCGGTAACCGGCCAGAACATCACCTGGTAACGAATCGCTGGTGTGTGATGTTCTTTGGCCTGCAAGGCAACGGCAGCGACCATATTGCCGCCCACGCTGTTACCGGCCAGCGCCAGGCGTGAACCATCGACGCCAATCTCTTTACCGTGCTCGGCAACCCAGCGGGTCGCTTCATACGCCTGATTAATCGCTACCGGGAAGTGCGATTCCGGTGACGGCGTGTAGTTAACAAACACTGCCGCCGCGCCGGATTCAGTCACCAGATCGCGAACCAAACGTTCATGAGTTGGATAGTCGCCCAGCACCCAGCCACCGCCGTGGAAGAACATAAACACCGGCAAGGTTCCGGTTGCGCCTTGTGGTTTAACGATGGTCAGTTTCAGCGGCTGGCCGTTAACAGTGATGGTTTTTTCCGAGACATCGGCCGGTGGCAGTTTCGCGCCCTGCTGGGCGCCGATCAGCACCTGGCGGGCATCTTGCGGGGAAAGTTGTTCAATCGGTTTGCCGCCGCTGCTGTTCAGCGCGGAGAGAAATTTTGCTACACCCGCTGTCGGTGTTGGCGCATCGGCGGCCCAGGCAGTGGAAACGCTGGAGGCAACTAAACTCATGGCAATCAGTAATGAACGTGACATCTTATCTCCCTTGCGATTGTATCGCGCGCTATTTAGTTGGTTGTGTTAAGTGCCGTTGTGTCCGGCTGTGGAGTGCAATTTAAGTAGTGCGCTATTTGATTGCAAGCTAAATTTATAAAATTAATGCACGATAACGTTTTACTGATTGATTTTTAAAAGATTAAATTTGCAGGACGCGTGGTGTAAGACGCGGAAGATCGCCCGCCTGCCAGTAAAGTACCAAAGATGAGGATGTTATGGAGCAGATAAAAAGAGGATAATAACGGCCTGTTTTTCCTTAAATAAAATTTTAATGAATCTTCAGCGTTTTATTACGGAATATGACGAATCACTCTGCGGTGAATTGAATATTGATCCTCTTGGTCAATTGATTGTCTGGTCCTCTTTCGGGCAGCAGATTTTTCGCAACCGTATTAGTTCAGTCGCCAATGATGTTCGTCACTACACACTCAATCTGCTTCACCATTATGTTATTCGCAGCGTTCTCAGTGATGATAAAACACACCTCGGCGACGCATTACAAAAAATCTATGGCGGCAAAAATGATGTAAAACTGACGCATGCCTGTTTGATTTTCTTGGAGAATATTTACACCTTGTCGATGTGCGATAGCCAGAGCAAAAAGGGTGTTGTCACCACCGGCGTGCTGGGCATCGTTAAAGCCCGCGACAAATTCGCGAAATCCGATAATAACCCGCGGCTTATTTTCGGCCACGGATCGGACAGCCAACTGCTGACCCAGCAATTATTTCTCGGCACCAACGGGCGTTATAAAACGCCGATGATGAATATGCATTTCTTCGATCAAAAATATCATTATCAGTTGGCAGAAGGCATATCCGCATGGCAACAGGCCGGGCACTTTATTTTACAAACACCGCAGCTAAAAACGCTGTTTCGCCTGTTATGCGCCTGTCTGAAAACGCAGCTTGGCGTGCGGCTTCAGCAAGGGCTCACGCTGCGCTTTACTGATATTGATAACAACATTACCCGCGCGTATGTGCAGGCGTTTCGCTCGTCGGAATATGTTGGCCGTTACGCCAAAGATTTCTGGCTGGCGATGACCCGTTTACGCGAAGGCGCTTCCGGCGCGCTGTATACCGCCCTTGAACAGGCGCCGGAAAAACTGCCTGCGGCAGATATTTATCACCAGGCGCTGCGTCTTAGCCATAACGAAGCCGACCGCCAGTTGCTGCGTCATATCGTGCATGTTGAACCTTACCTGGCGGCGATTGATCTGTTATTTGCCGGAATGTTACAGCGTAAAAAACAGACGCTAGAGGACATTCGCCAGTTCTGGGCGCAGCGCGGGCTGGACGATAACACGCTGCCGAAACGAGCTGAACAGGTGATAAACGATAAGACGCTGCTGCCCGCGCTTTCCGGCACGGCGCATACCCGTCTTGAACGTTTGCTGAATGTCGCGCAAGCGTCTTCTGTTGCTGAACAAGTGATTGAATTGCTCAAATATCATGAGTACGTGATGCAAAGCCGCGGTCAGTTACCGTGGATAATGCTTACTGGCGAAACGCTAACGTTGCAGGTTCCTGTGCGCACACTGCGCGCCGATCGCCAGAATGACGGCTGGGTTAACGATTATTACATCCCGCAGTTCCGCCATATGCTGCGAGGATTGTGGGGAGTGGAACAGTGAAACTCATCAGCGAATTTAAAGCACAACTGGCCACGCTTGGCGAGATAAAACGGGTTTGGCTGACCAGCTTTAATATCAATATTGGTTTTATCGAAACGCACCTGCTGCCGGCGGTGCTGGGTCTGGAAGAGCCGCCGAAAAACCGCAGCGAGTTTGAACGCCTGCAATTCGAACTCACCCGCAAACAGATCGATTTTCGCATTTACTGCGATAAGCGTCTGATAACCCAGGAGCAGCACAAGCGCACATCGATCACCATTCTGCCGGTTTCCGTGCGGCAAATTGCCCCACATCTGGATGCCCAAAACAGCCTTTTTCACCCCAAAGTAATGTATCTCGAAGATGTGCATGGCGACATGATCCTGGGTGCGGGGAGCGCGAACCTGACGCTCAGCGGCTGGGGGCGCAACCAGGAAGCGGTGGATTTTCGCCGCGTCAGCACCAACAAGCAGTATCAGCAGATTAAGTCCTTTTTTACGCTGGTAGACCCGAATATTGTTGTCGATGACGCATTTCCGGTGCGGCGGAAATTTTCCCATGACGATCCTGACTGGGATTTTATTCATTCTCTTTCCGGTAAAACGCTGCTGAAAGCGCTGGCAAACGGCGACACCATCAAAAAGCTCTCCGTCTGGTCACCTTACCTGGCCGCAGATTTAGCGGGTTTTATCGGCTCTTTATCCCATGCTTTTGGTAACCCGGCGCTGCGCGTCGATCTGGTGCCTGACCTGGCGCACGGGCGGTTTTTGCGCACGTCAGGCGGGGAGGAGGTGGACGCCTTGCGCCAATCCGGTCAGTTACGCCTGTGTAAAAACCCGATTGCGCGTGACGAGCGCTCGGAACTCACCCATGCCAAAGTCTGGCTGGCGACGGGGAAAAGCGCCGCAACGCTGGCGATCGGCTCGTGGAATTTCACCGCGCCGGGCTGTAGCAGCATCAGCACAGACGAGGCGCACCGGAACATCGAAGCGGGCATTGTGCATCGCGTTTCGCCGAAAACAAAAATCGTCGGCGCGGCGCTGGACGAAAAGGCTTTCGCTTACGCCAGCGCCGAGTTGCTGGAAGCCGAGGGTTTGCACGTTCCCGATCAGTTACCCTTTGATTTGCAGGTGCAATTTGACTGGCGATCGGGCAAGTACACCGTATCCGGCGCATGGTTTGACGGCAAACCCATCGCGCAGTATGCGCTTCGCTTGCCGGGTATCGCGCAGGTGATTCCGCTGGGCTGGCGCGGTAAATCGCTGATTGCGCTGCGCGATCTTGTCGCCGATCAGCCGGATGAGGTGTTAACCCAGCATTTTTATACCGTCATCCTCCCCGGCGAGGCGGACTGGCAGGGCATTATTCATGAAGTGGGGCAGGCGTTTCGCCGGGTGAACGGTTTTGACACGCTGCACGATCTTCTGAACAGCTATATCAGCGATGTCGATCCGCAGGACAACGACGCGGTGCACCTGCGGGAATCGCTGCGCGATGGTGATTCGGCAGAGGATGCGCCGCCGGAGGAAAAGCCGCTGGTACAGACCAGCGCCACCAGCTATTTCCGCCTTTTCTATGCGCTGGAAAAACGCCGCGAACAACTCGAAACCCTGAACGATGATGCCTCGCTGCACTACTGGCTGTTTACCTGTCCTGGCTGTTTGCTCGAGCTGGTGGAGAAAGTCCGCGAACATCTCGCCGCGCAACCGGGAACGCTGTTTGGTTGGTTTATGGCCAACGAGGTGCAAAGCCTCTGTCAGCTGGCGAAAAAGCGCTACCGCAAAAAGAGCCTCGCCGCCCAGGCGTGGCCAAAGCTTGTCATCGACATTCCGCCATTACCGGTGAAAGGAAAACAGCGCCAGCAGTACCTCGACGCAATAAAGCAAAGGTGTGGATATGAAGCCTGATAACTGGAAAGCCATCACGCCACAGGCGGTGGCGGAAAAGATGAGTTTTGACGCCTCGCAGGACAACTGGCAATACGATGCGCAGGAGTCTTCAATGGCCGCGCGTCAGGCCGAAGGTGTCGCCGGGCTGTGGAACATTCTGGCGAAACGTCGGCTGGCGTTGCTGGCAGATGAAGTGGGGATGGGCAAAACCTTTCAGGCGATTGGTGTGATGCTCCAGCTCTGGCATAAAAAGCCCGATGCGAAAATCCTTATCCTCGCGCCCAATAAAGACATTTGCCTGCACTGGAAACGGGAATACAAAACCTTCTTGCTGCATCACTATCGCGTTAAAAATTCGAAGATTTGCAATGCCCAAAGGGAGCCGGTGCACGAGGCGCGCATTTTCACCCGGCTGAGCGAACTGGAGCAGGATATCCGCGAATCACGAGGCAATTTTTACCTGACCACCATTCACTCGCTCAGCGGGCTGGTGCCGGAGTGGGAGAAAAAAGAGCAGAACATGCAGGAGCGCGCCGCGCGCCAGGCCGGGAAAATCCATACGCAGATTAAAGCCACGCTGGGCGAGCAGGGATTTGATCTCATCATCATTGATGAGGCGCACTACTTTCGTAACCGCGATGGCAAATCCCAGCGCGCGGCGGCGGCGAAGCGCTTTTTTGGCGAGGACGATAACCGCTTAGGGCAGCGAACATTGTTACTCACCGCGACGCCGAATCACTCTTCATCGCGCAATGTCGCCGATATTTTGCGTTACTTCGTCGATCCGGGCGCGATCAGCCCCGACGGCGACGCCAAAACGCTGTTAAAAACCTTTGCCATTCGCCGCCTGCGACAAATGCAGGGAAAGGGCGTAACCAACAACAAATATAACTATCGCCATGAACAGGCGACGGCGGCGGATTTTACCGACAACCCGGATGCGGAGCTCTTTTTCGCTCTCTACCAGCGCGAACTGGTAAAGACGCTGGGCGCAAAAGGTGAGCGCCGCCAGTTCCAGTATGGCTATCTCGAAGGGTTTGAGTCGACGGGCATTGTGGCAAAAGAGGACAGCGAAAGCGGTGAAGAGAATTCGGACGATATGGCGAAAGACGCCTTTCATCAGGCACCGGATACCCGCTTGCTGGCAGAGCTGACGCAAGCGTTTCAGGATATCTACCACCGTTTTCCGGATCACCCGAAATATGGCGCGCTGGTTAAACAGTGCGTGCCTGAACAGTTGTTTACTGCGCCACGCCCGCTGTATTGCGATAAACACCTGGTGTTTGTACGCCGTATCCCCTCGGTGCGTGAAATTACTCAGCGCATCAACGCCGAATATGACGAGCTGATGGCGCAGGAGATAATCGCTGCGTGGGGCGTTGAATCGCCGGATGAGACGCTAAAAGCGTGGCGCAAAAGTGGCTGGTCACGTAAATATTTCAACCGCCTTACGCAGGCGGCGCAGGTGTTGCAGGAGGCGTCAGAATTCCTGGATGACGACGCCGAGAGTAGCGACGACGAGGAGAGCAACGAGCGCAAGCAAAATGAGCTGAAGCTGTCATCGAAAATCGCCGATCTGTTTGTCGTGAAAAAAAGCGGTGAGAAGCGAACCGATTGCACCAACGTCAGCCAGCGTTTTCGCCGGGCCGAAAGCCTGTTCTCGTTGTTTCTGGAGCCTGCGGCGGATTATTGCTGTGCGCAATATGCCACCTATTACCGGCTTACCGATCGCCAGCGCGATAACTTTGGCGATGCGGCGCGCGATGTTCGCCTGCAAACATGGCCCACCGTGCAGCCTCTTGCGCGTAGCGAAAAGGTGCAAGAAAACCGTTATGAGCAGCCGCTGCAAACGGCCTGGGGGATGATGTTTCCGCTGTTGCCCGTGCATTGCCGGCAGCAACTCCGTGACTGGCAGGCAAGCAACCCGGCGATTGTGGAAAACCTCGCCAACTACCTGAAAACGGGCTACCTCTTCGCCAGCCCGGTGATGATTGAACTCTACTGCTGGTTTATCCGCTTTAGCCGCCAGAGCACCACGTCGGATGTGCAAAAGCGCTACCGCGATTTTACCGCCAGCATTGCCGATAAATTGCCGGAATCGTTACTGCTGCGCTATTTCATCAATGGCATTGAAACCTTTGAGGCAATGTGTGAAAAAATCACCGATCACCCGCTGGCTGACTGGAAAACACCGTGGCGGGAACTGACCAGCCTCTCAAGCCCGGCGTGGTACGCCAGCGGCCAAACCGATAACCGGCAACGCTTGATCCTCGGGTTCAACAGCCCTTTTTATCCCAACGTGCTGGTGGCAACGTCTGTGTTCCAGGAGGGGGTGAACCTGCATTTGCAGTGCAACCAGGTGCATCACTACGGGATTGCCTGGACACCCGGCGACAACGAGCAGCGCGTGGGGCGCGTTGATCGGCTGTTTGGTCGCGTCAACCATCTGTTAAAAGCGCATGGAACGACGGAACTGCGCATTCACTATCCTTACCTCGCGCAGTCGCTGGATCAGGATCAGCTCGCCGCATTCATCCAGCACAAACGAAATTTTGAAGCGAAGCTCGATGCTTGCGACTTTGATCAGTTCAGCAGGGAGATCAATCTCAACGACGAAACCGGCGGTTGGGAGGCGGCGCTGCGCAAACCGCAGGCCGATCTGAAACCGGTCGATCCTTATCCGGCGGCATTTGCCGGGGCAACTGACCCGGCAAAGTAAGGGGGAGTTATCAGGCCCTGTCAGCCCAGGCGGGCATGGAGGTCAGGTAGCGAACGGCGCGTTTACGCGCTTCTTCGTTGCCGACGTGCTGCCAGGAATCCAGGTACTGCGCAAGGCCGGAAACGGCCTCTTCCCAGGATTTCAGCTGGCCTTCGCTGTCGGTACACCAGACGCAATATTTATCGCTGGGGCCACGGGCTTCCGGTGCGGATAGCGGCATTCCGCAGGAGTGGCAGTGAGGTTCGGCGTGAGACATGGTGTGCTCCTTGTCAGTGAGTTGAGCGATAAATATACAGATTCGAGGAGCGGGAAACTGTTCATCTGCTCATAAAGGCAGATTATTTTTAGGGTTATTGTGGGCGGCGTGTTGTTTTACACTTTTCGTTCACTTCGCAGGGAGAATGGCATGACAGATTACTGGTGGAAGGATCTTCGCGATCGCAATGAGAGCTGGCAGGGGCTGGAACTGATGGTGCGTGAAGGCGATGGTCAGGCAATGGAAATGCTCAGCGGGCACAACGGGCGCATGGCGTTACAGGTTAACGGCCAGACGCTATTCTGGGCTACCATGCTCAACGATCACTCCGGTGTCTGGCTGGTGTTTAATGCCGATCATCCGGCTCAGCAACTGCTGTTGCCTGCCATCTCTTCTGCCGATGTGGAAAGCGCTAAGCGCGCAGGCGAAGCGAACTGGACAAGCCACTGGTGTCGTTATTTTGCCCGCCAGTTGATGGAAGCGCCTACGCCGCTGCTGGCACCGCGCCGCTGGTTGCTGCGCCCAATGGAACAAGTCAAACCTACTGCGCCGTATGTGCTGAATAAACCGCTGCCGTTTGAGCAGTGGCGGTTTCATACGCCTGCCAGCAGCGCGCAAATCAGCGTCAACTGGTCGTTGTGGAGTGAGGATTTTCCCGATCTGCAAAACCCGGAAAAGGTGACGTTTGTTGACTGGTGGTGGAACGGTCATCTGCTGCTGGCGCGTTATCCGGTGGAACCAAACAGCGGGCGCGTGAAGTGGTGGCGCAAGAAATGCCGCGAAGGTGAATTGCCGCCGATTCTGGTGTGGTTTATCGCCGGGCTGGCATCGTTCGTGATCCTCGACGGGCACGATCGTTTGCAGGCTGCGCTGGCAGAAGGCATTCAACCGCAGTTTCTGGTGCTCAGTGAGCTCAGCGAACAGAGTTATACGCCAAATGAAGAGACGCGGGAGCGGGTGCTGCATTCGCTGGCTCTCCAGCAGGCGAAGTGCAAAAAAACGGGTGCCAACATTGATGCAATGAACCAGTCGCTGCTGAACCTGTATGACACCCGTTATCTTTACGCCCCGACACACAGCCGCGCGGTACTCGGCGATGGCAAAGGCTGGGAACGCGACGTCACCAGCTATTTGCAGCGCCACCAGTTAGCGGCATATTTAGACAAAATTTTGGCGCGGGAAGAGTAAGGTAAGAACGCCAGCCGTTTTAGTGTTCACAAGTACTGGCGTGTGAGTAAATGCTTACTGGGGCTTGCTCAATACTTATCACCGATTGCACTGGCTAATCTGTTTATCCCGATGGGTTTTATACCCGACGCACTCCCCGGTGTGTGGATTGACGTAATACCGAATCGGCGAAGGCAAGATTTGCTCATAGAATGGCGTGCCGGGCGGTGAAGCCAGGTTGGTTTTGATTTCCCAATACTGAACACCGTCGAGCTCTACAAGAGCCGCAAGGTGCATATCATAGTCCCAGGAGTTGATGAAATTTTTTAACGCGAACGCTTTCGCGGATTCAATAGCTGCTTTCTCATCAATCATGGCTGGATAACGCCCTTACCGGTAAAGCGAATTGAACAACACTTTTCACGCGACGCGTGTTTGCAACAGGCCGATACCGCAAACGCGTGAACCTTTTGGCTGGTGTTCAAATGATACGGGAAAGACAGAGAAAATCATCGAGGAAAAAGGAGAACTACCCCGCATCCTTGCGGGGCTGAATGGCTTATTTCACGGCTTGCAGTGCCGTTTTCTCGACGTAGGGTTTCATCAAAGTATCGGCTTCTTTCTGCGCGGCTTCGGCGGCGGCTTCCGGGGTAACTTTCTCGTCGTTCACTACCGCAGCGAGCTGGTTTTCCATCGCTTTACGTACCGCGACCGTTTCGTAAGTGGAGTACCACGGGTGGGCATATTGCAACTGCTCCAGCGCAATCGCCGCACGTGGGTCCTGCTTCAGATACTCCTTCATCTCGGCGGTGTCGTAAGCGGCTTTCAGCGGTGAGAAGTAGCCGGTAAAGCGGCTCCAGGCGCCGTTGACCTCCGGGCTGACGAGATAGGTCAGGAACTGATAAGCCGCTTTTTTCTGTGCATCGTTGATGCCCTTAAAGCTCACCAGGCTGGCACCGCCAATCGGCACGGCGCGCTGCTCCTGAGCGGGCATCATCGCCACACCCAGCTCGAAATCTTTAGTGTTCTCACGCATAAAGCCCAGCGCACCGGTGCTCAGCATCGCCATACCCAGCTTGCCGGAGAAAAACGCGGCGCTGATCTGCTTGGAGTTCAGCACGCCGGAGGGCATCACTTTGTCTTTGTAGATCAGATCCTGCCAGAAGCGCAGCGCGCCGATGGTAGTTGGCGCGTTGTAATAAACTTCGCCGGGATAGTTTTCGTTGAAGTAGTTGCCGCCGTTGGCGCGCACCAGCGACGAGAAAATCCAGCCGCCGTAATCGTCGTTGGTCGAGGGCAGCATAATGCCCCACTGACCTTTGCTCTGGTCGGTGAGTTTTTTCGCGTCGTCCAGCAGCTCCTTCCAGTTCTGCGGCGGCTGTTTGATGCCCGCCTGGTCAAACATCGTTTTGTTGTAGTACAGAATCGGCGTCGAGTTGTGGAACGGAATGGCGTAGGTCACGCCCATCACCTGCGCGTTTTTGCGCATGGCAGGCCAGAACGCATTTTGCAGGAAATCACCCGCTTTTTTGTCGCCGTATTTGAACAGTTCGTCCATCGGCAGGATTTCATCTTTCAGCGCCAGATCGGTGGTGAAATTGGCGGACATGATCACCAGCGCAGGGGGCTGGCCCGCTTTCTGCGCGGATTCGGCTTTCATTTTGGTGGTGTCGTAATTGCCGGTGAAAATCCCGCGCACTTCCACGTCTTTTTGCGAGTCGTTAAACGCTTTGATAACGCGCGTCATCTCCATCGTCAGTTTGCCGTCCACCGGGGCCGGAAACATGAAATCAATCTTCTCCTGCGCGATAGCAGTGCCGCTAATGGCAAGGGTAATGGCGTAAGTAAGCACTCGCAGCGTCTTTGGCAGAGGCTTAGGCATGGTCTTTCTCCTGGTGTAAGTTAAGCAAGGTTTGCGCATCAAAAAGATGGCTATCAAGGGGTGAAAAACCGACGCGGAGTGTGTCCCCTTTATTGGGCACATCGCCTCTGTGACGGCGGATGTAGCGCAGGGTGCCAATTGGCGTGCTGACGTGGAGCTGATAATCGGCTCCCATCAGTTCCCGCTGAATCACCGTGGCGGGCAGTACCAACTGGCCCGCTTCCGGCGTATCGGTAATGTGTTCCGGGCGAATGCCCAGCCACACATCGGCGGCATCGCGCGCGTGAGCCGGTAACGGCAGGTGTTGCTCGTCCAGCAGCACGTAGCCACTGGCGCACGGCAGCGAGAGCAGATTCATCGCCGGTGAGCCGATAAACCCGGCGACAAACAGGTTTGCCGGGTGCACATACAAGTGCTCCGGGCGACCCACTTGCTGCACGTGGCCGCCATTCATTACCACAATGCGGTCGGCCATCGACATGGCTTCGGTCTGATCGTGCGTGACATAAATGGTGCTGGTTTTGAGCTGCTGGTGCATCGCCATAATGCTGTCGCGCACTTCGGTGCGCAGGCGCGCATCAAGGTTGGAGAGCGGCTCGTCCATTAAAAACAGTTTCGGGTTACGCACAATTGCGCGCGCCATCGCCACGCGCTGGCGCTGGCCGCCGGAAAGTTTGGCCGGTTTTCTGTCCAGCAGCGTGTCGAGCTGCAGCATTTGCGCCACGCGGTCGAGACGCGGTTGCCAGCTGGCTTTCTCTTCCTTGCGCACTTTCATGCCGAAGGTGATGTTGTCGCGCACGGAAAGGTGCGGAAACAGCGCATAGTTCTGGAAGATCATCGCGAAGTTGCGCTCGCGCGGTGAACGCGTGGTGATGTCGTCATTGTCGAGCAGGATCGCGCCGTCGCTGACGCTCTCCAGCCCGGCAATCAGCCGCAGCAGCGTACTTTTACCACAGCCGGAAGGGCCAACCAGCACCACGAATTCACCGTCGTGGATATCCAGCGTCAGCGCGCTGAGCGCTGCTTTGCCATCGAACTGTTTACTGATGTTTTGCAGTCTTAACATGGGTTTAACGCTCATCCACCGGGCAACTGATGTTTTCGTTGTATAACCACGGGCCAGCGTAATGCGACAGCGGATGCAGGTAACTGACCCACTGTTCGCCAATCTGGCGGTGCATCAGGCATGACGGCGGTGACATGTCGTAATACGGGCGCGTGTCTTCGTGGTAGTACGGCACCTGGTGCACCGTCGCCGGGATGGTGGCAATCGTCGCCTGGCGATACTGCGTCATGGTCAGGCTGTGGTTGTGACCGCAGAAAATGCGCGTCAGCGCCGGGAAGCGCTCCACCAGTTTCAATAACTGATGACCATTTTCGCAGGCGATGCGATCCATCTGCGCGTTACCGAGCGGCAACGGCGGGTGGTGCATAAAGATGGCGGTCGGTTTGTCTTTGCTGTCGCTAAGCTGCGCTTCCAGCCAGTTCAGCGTGTCGTTGGTCAGCCAGCCTTTCGATTGCCCGGCGAGGCTTGAATCAATAAACAGCAGGCGGGTGGCGAAATCATCAATCGCATAGCGCATGTTCTGCGGATCGCTGCCCAGATGCGGGCACAGCGGATGCAGGTATTCGAGAAAGTGGGCTTTGTCATCGTGGTTGCCAGGAATAACAAACAGCGGGTAGTCGAGGCTACCGAGGATCTGGCGCGCCACGCGGTACTCTTCCGGACGGCCGCAGTTAACAATATCGCCGCTGACCACGACCGCATCCGGGCGTTCGCGCAGCGCGTTAAGCTGGCATACCACATCGGCATTTCCGGCGTTGATATCAATAAAGCCGTACAGCTTCTCGTTCTGGCTGCGGAAATGGGTATCTGAAATTTGCGCTAAAAACATCACTCAACTCCTTATTTAATCCCGGAAAAGCCAAAGCTCCGGAGAAACTGCTTTTGAAAAGCGATAAACGCGACCATCAGCGGCAGGCAGACCATCAGCGTCCCGGCGCTGATCATCCCCCACTGGCCGCCGGACTCCGCGCCCATGGCGAATGACACCAGGCCGACCGTCAGCACCTGTTTGTCAGGATCGTTGAGCATCATCAGCGGCCATAAATACTCGTTCCAGTGGTAGGTAATGCTGACGGTGGCGAAGGCCAGCACCGACGGCCACGACATTGGCAACATCACGCGGAACAGCACCTGCCACCAGCGGCAGCCCTCCATCAGTGCCGCTTCTTCGATCTCTTTCGGGATAGCGAGAAACGCCTGGCGCATCAGGAACACGCCAAACGCCGAGGTGAAATAGGGCATCATCACGCCGGTCAGGGTGTTGAGCAGGCCGAAGGTTTTGAGTGTCAGCATGTTGGGGATCATCATCACCACCGGCATGATCATCAGTTGCACCAGAAACAGAATGAACAGTGTTTTCTTGCCGCGAAATTCGTGGCAGGCAAAGACGTAACCGGCGGTGGTGATGGTGAATAGCTGCACGAAGAAGGTGCCAAAGGCGAAAATCAGCGTGTTGGCGTAGAGGCTCAGCCAGTTGGCGCTGTTCCACGCGTCGCGGAAGTTATCCAGCGTGAGCGGAAAGCGCGGCAGAATCGACGCCATTCCTTCACCAAAGGTGGTGGCGCTGAAAGCAGACGAAAGCATCCAGATAAAGGGGCTCACCCACAACAGCGCCAGGCACACCATCAGCACCGCAAGCGTTACCGGACGGGAGTAGCGCAGGCGCAGCCACAACGGGCGCGCTACGGTCGTGCTGCGATTGATGGCAGGCGTGATTTCAACGCTCATAATGCGCTCCTCTTTCCAGCAGTTTCAGGTTAACCAGCGAGAAGATAAACAGCCCGACCAGCGTCAAAAACGTGGCGGCGGAGGCTTTGCCCAGATCGTGGGTATCCCAGGCGAGGTTTTGAATGTAATAGAGCAGCACGGTGGTGGCGTTGTCCGGGCCGCCGCGCGTCATCACCGCGACGTGATCGATCTGAGTAATCGAGTAGATGAGTGCGGTGGTAACAACAAAGCTGATGGTCGGGCGCAGCAGCGGTAGCGTCACCCTGAAGAACACCTGCGTTGAGGTTGCCCCTTCCATAACTGCCGCTTCACGCGTGGACGCGGGAATGCCCTGTAACCCGGCCAGAAAGAACAGCATGTAATAACCGGCAAACTTCCAGACACCAATCAGCGCCAGCGCAAACAGCGCGCTGTTGCTGCGCCCCAGCCAGTTGTTGTTCATCGGGCCAAACAGTTGCGCCAGGTAATGATCGAGCATGCCGAGGCCGGGCATAAAGATAAACAGCCACAGCGCGGCGGCGCTGACCATCGGGATAATCATCGGGAAGAAGAAGGCGGTGCGCAGCCAGCGGTTGATGCGGTGGTTTTCCCATAACGCCACTGCCAGTAATAGCGCCAGAGCGACGCCCGGGATCACCGTCAGCAGCAGATAAATCAGGTTATTGAACAGCGATTGCCAGAACACACTGTCATCCAGCAGGCGGGCGAAATTTCCCAGCCCGACATACGGCGCATCCTGCGTTGCCATGCGGGTATCGAACAGGCTGTCGTACACCGAGCGAAAGAGCGGAAAGTAGGTAAACAGCGCCAGGAATAGTAGTGACGGCGACAGAATCAGCCAGGGAAGCCAGTATTTTCTCATAAGTTTCTGAAAACGAATTTACGGGGTTCGAAAGCCAGAGAGTCTGTGAAAAAAATGCTGCAATAGGATGGCGCGCAAATGACTGTTTAGTGAACAGGTGTTCACTGTGAGGCGCTGGCGGGAAGGTGAGTGTTATGGGCAAAAAAGCCCCGCATCCTGCGGGGCACCTTTCTCACCGGTTCACGGGAGGAGATCAGAAATCCATTTTGACGGTGAACTGCACTTCGCGTGGATCGCCAATCTGGTTGCCCAGGTTGTTGGTGGCAATTGACGAGGTGTAGTACGTCTTGTCGAAGATATTTTTCAGGTTGACCTGCAACGTTACCGGGTATTGCAGTTTCATTTTGTATGCGGCAAACGCATCGGCAACCGCGTAGCCCGGCAGATAGTAATCCGCGCCGTTGGTAGCAGAGCGGCGGCTAACGCCATGACCGCCGCCGCCGAGAGTCAGCGTATTTCCGGCAAAGACATTATGAATGTCATAGGTCAGGAACAGTGAACCGGTGTGGCGCGGCACGTTCGGCAACGGTTTACCGGCGTAATCGGGATCTTCCAGCACTTTCGCCGCCGTGTAGCTGTAGCTGGCAATGACGTTCATGTTCGGCGTCAACGCACCGGCGAGATCCATTTCCACACCTTGCGAGCGCACGCGACCGGCGGTTTTCGCCACGGTATCACCGGCGATGATCTCGTTGTACAGCACGTTACGCTTATGGATGTCAAACGCCGTAATATTGGCGGTAACGCCGTCGAACAGATCGAATTTTGCACCCACTTCGTAAGAGGTGGAGGTTTCTGGCGGTAAGTCGCCGATATAGCTGGCGATGGACGACTGCGGCATAAAGGCTTTCGCTACGTTACCGAACAGCGAAACCGATGGCGTGAGTTTGTAGACCAGGCCAAATTTCGGCGTCCATTTTTCGTCGCTGCTGTCGGTATTGACGTTAAACGGACGGCCTTTCCCGGCGTACTGGGTGTAATACTGGTAGCGCATTCCGGCGACGGCGATCCATTTGTCGGTCAGGTATAACGCATCCTGCGCATAAACCGAGTAGCTCTCCTGCTTGATAGTTTGATCGCTGTCGGACGCGGAAACGGACGTACACTTGCGGGCATTGCCATAGCCTGGGTTGTAAATATTGAAATCTTTGACGTTTTTACAGCGGATCATGTCGGTACGCAGCAGATCGTAATATTCATACGAAACGCCGGTGAGGATCTCATTATAAAAACCGCCAATGTTCACATTACCCTGCAGGTCAGCCCGCGTGGTGTGCATACGCTGCGTGGATCCTTGGGTGGCATCCACACGGCGCGTCAGATTACCGGTGGCGGCATCGTAAGCCATCACGCGCGACTGATTATCGCTGTATTTATCCTGGCTGAAGCCGTACTCCACTTTCCCGGTCCATTCGCTGTTAAAGCGGTACTCGGCGTTCAACTGTGCGATGTCGGATTCACCGTCGGTGATGTTAAACGGCTCATCGAAACGGGTTTTTCTGTCGACGTTCACCGCCTGTTTGGTGGTGAGATCGAAGATTGTGCCGCGATCAAACGGTGTCTGGTAATCGCGGTGCGAGTAGAGCACGTTGACGGTGGCGTTATCGCCAAACCACGTCAGCGAGGGCGAAATAAAGGTGCTTTTCTCTTTACCAAAATTGCGCCAGTAATCTTCGTTTTGATACTCGCCAATCAGGCGGTACGCCAGCTGCGTTCCCTCAATCGGCCCGGTGACATCAAACTGGCCGGTTCCACCGCCAAAGCTCGAAGAGGTGGCGGAAACGGAGCCGCCGAATTGGCTTTCCGGGCGTTTCGTGACCACATTGATAAGCCCGCCGGGATCGAGAATCCCGTACAACGTGGACGCCGGGCCTTTCAGCACTTCAACGCGCGACACGTCGGCATTAAAGCTGCGCGGCACCACGGTGCGCAGGCCGTTGGTCATGATTGAGCCGTCGCGGTTGGCGCCAAATCCCCGGCGCACAAACGCATCCTGCGTGCCGCCGAGCGTGTTGGTTTGTACCACATTGCTGACGTTGTACAGCGCTTCGTCAAGGCTGGTGGCGTGTTGATCTTCCAGCACTTTATCGCTCACGGTGTTGACCACCTGCGGAATATCCAGCAGCGGCATGGACGTCAGCGTGGCGGTGGACGAGCTGAGCGGCTGGTAGCCGGAAGTCGCCTGTTTATCGGCGGAAGATGCGCCCGCCCGCACGGTGATGGTGTCGCCGTCTTTGCTTTGTTCCGGCTTGTCTGCCGCGTGTGTGAACGGTGTGAAAGCCGACCCTAAAAAGAGCGCGGAAAACAGCGCGCGCCCTTTCAGCCCGGAAATACAACGAGTTAACTCAGCCATTTAATCTACTTTTCCCGAAAAACCCTGAACAACGCAGGAGTGAACGTTTTTATCTTTATTGCCCGATTGCGCGACTCTACCCGTTTGCTGTGATCCACAGCGTCGGATATGTAATTGAGAATCATTCAATCATGGGGCTTTGTAGTAGTAAACGTAAAATGAAAGAAATTTGCTACAGCGGGTTCAGGTGTGAAATGCGATTTGAAAAACTGTGATAGATTCTGGTTATATTTTTGAATATAAAGTAATTATTTTTAATCGCCGCGATGCTGTTTTTTTGTAGAAACACAAAATAAAGGGGTGTTGGTTTCACTTGCGATGGCACTTGACTACTACAGCGGCAAACGGCAATATCGAAAAGAGAATGAGATTTATTTTTGTTTGATGGTTTAGTGCGCGGCTATTTTCATGAGCGTGCGGCGCAGGAGTCAACATGCCACAGCAAGTGGAAAATCAAGCCGCAGGGCAAGGGATCGTGCTGGAAAGCCTGTCGGCGGGCTACCACACCAAGGTGATTGTCAACGACATTACGCTTTCGATCCCTACAGGGAAAATGACCGTGCTGGTCGGCGCGAACGGCTCCGGCAAATCCACACTGCTCGGCACCATCGCCCGAATGCTCAAACCGCTCGGCGGCAGCGTGCTGCTTGATGGCAAAGCCATTCATCACCAACCCACTAAAGCCGTTTCCCGCCAGTTAGGTATTTTGCCGCAATCGCCGATTGTGCCGGAAGGGCTCACCGTCTTTGAACTGGTGTCGCGCGGGCGTTTTCCGTGGCAGAGCTTTATGCGCCAGTGGTCTGAAGAAGACGAACAGGCAGTCGTTGACGCGCTAAATCTGACCGGCACTGCGGAATTCGCCCATCAAACGGTAGACAGCCTCTCCGGCGGTCAGCGTCAGCGCTGCTGGATAGCAATGGCGCTGGCGCAGCAAACGCCGGTGATCCTGCTCGATGAGCCGACAACGTTTCTCGATCTGCGCTACCAGGTGGAGATCCTCGAACTGCTGCATTCCCTGACCCGCGATCATGGACGCACCGTGGTGGCGGTGTTGCACGATCTCAATTTCGCGGTCAACTACGCCGACACGCTGGTGTTCCTGAAACAGGGGCGATTACAAGGGGTGATTCACGAAGGCGATGCCTGTACCCCTGAGCTGATCAAACGCGTATTTGATGTTGATGTGCAAATGTCGATTAACCAGCTGACCGGTAAGCCCTTTTTTATGCCGTTTCGTAAACCGGACGGAACGGGCGCATGAGTAGCGTCGCGTTTTCTGCCCGCCGTCGTGCAGGGCGCGTGGGCGTGGCCTCTCTGCTGCTGGCACTGTTAGTGCTGGCGGCATCGGTCGCGCATCTTGGCCTTGGCGCGCGCTATATCGCGCCGCCAACCGTCATCCAGGCGCTGCTGGATTTCGATCCGCGCAACTTTGATCATCGCGTCATTATCAGCCTGCGTTTGCTGCGGCTGGTGGCGGCACTGTTCACCGGTGCCGCGCTTGGCGTGGCCGGGGCGCTGCTGCAATCGGTTATCCGCAACCCCTTAGGCGAGCCGCATATTCTGGGGCTGAATTCCGGTGCCGCGCTGGCGGTAGTTGCGTGCACGGCGCTCGGCATTAGCTCCGGCGACGCCGCATTCAGCCGCCCGTTGATTGCCGCAGGTGGCGCTGCACTGCTCTTTTCGCTGGTGATGGCGCTTTCATCTGCGGGGCGTTCGGGGTTTACGCCGATGAAAGTGACGCTGTGCGGCGTGGCCATCTCGGCGTTTGCCTCCTCAATTACCGCCGCGATCCTGATCCTTGATGAGCAAACGCTGCTCAGTATGCGCACCTGGCTGGCGGGCGATCTCGCCGGGCTGAACTGGGCGCAGATCCAGCATGCGGCAATAGCTGCCGTTATCGGTTTTGCGATGGCGTTATGGCTGGCTCCGGCACTGAACATGCTGGCGCTGGGCGACAGCATGGCGCGGGGGTTAGGTGTGTCGCTGATGCGCACGCGTGCATTGGCGCTGGTGGCGATTGCGCTGCTGTGTGGTGCGGCGGTGTCGGTGGCCGGACCGATTGGTTTTATTGGTCTGGTGGTGCCGCATATGGTGCGCCGTCTTGCCGGGGATGATTTACGTGTTGTCGTGCCACTCTCGGCGCTTGGCGGCGCGCTGTTGTTGCTGGTGGCAGATATTGCCGCCCGTACGCTGCTGGCGCCGCAGGAACTGGCAACCGGCGTGATGACCGCGCTGGTGGGAGCGCCGCTGTTTATCGCGCTGGCGGCGAGGTTTTTCAAATGAGCGGCCTGTTGCCGCGCGCCGGATTACGCCGTTTGCGGGTGGGTGGTTTTTCCCGTCTGCTGCGCCCGCATGCGCTGATGTGGATTTTGGGCCTCGCCATTGTGGCGCTGGCGTTACTGCTGACGGGCGTGACACAGGGTTCGTTGCCGGTTCCGGCATCTTCTATTGGCCGCGCGTTATTTTTCCCTCAGGCGCTGAGCAGCGAGCAGCAGTACGTGGTGTGGGACATTCGCCTGCCGCGCGTGCTGATGGCGCTAATGTGCGGGGCGATGCTCGGCATGGCGGGCGCGTCGATGCAGTCGATCACCCGTAACGGGCTGGCGGATCCTGGCTTGATTGGCGTGAAAGAAGGGGCGAGCGTAGTCGTGCTGACGCTGGTGCTGTGCTTTCCAGCCGTTGGTTTAGTCTGGCGACCGCTGGCCGGTATGGCAGGTGGGCTGTTTGCTGCCGGGCTGGTGATGGCGCTGGCGCGCGATGTTTCCCGCCCGCGCTTTGTGCTGCTCGGCATTGGTGTTTCCTGGACCTTTGCCGCCGGGATTGGCGCGTTTATGACCACCGCCGATGTGCGCGATGTGCAAACCGCGATGATGTGGCTGGCGGGCAGCCTGCACGCTGCCACCTGGCCGTTGTTGAGGGTGGCGCTGTGCTGGGCGGTTCCGGCAACATTGATTTTACTGGTAACTGCGCGCGCGGCGGATGTGGCATTGCTCGGTAATCAGGCGGCGACCGGTCTGGGCGTGCGCCTTGCGCACCTTCAACTGCTGCGCTTTATCGCGCCGGTGTTGCTCACCGCCGCCAGCGTTTCTTGCGTGGGCAGTATCGGTTTTGTTGGCCTGATTGCCCCGCATATGGCGCGCTTTCTGCTGCGCGGCGGCCAACGTGCGCTGCTGTGGGGCAGCGCAATGCTGGGTGGGTTACTGGTGCTGCTGGCGGATTCGCTCGGGCGGCTGGCTTTTGCGCCGCTGCAAATCCCCGCCGGGATTGTTATCTCGCTGATTGGCGGGCCGTTTTTCTTGCTGCTGCTGTGGCAGCGGCGCGATCGTTTATAACGCTTAAAGGTCTTGTATGCGCTTACTTTTTTCGCTGCTAGTGCTGGTTGGTCTGAGTGCCAGCGCCGCGGAACCGACACAGGTTTTCACCGACGATCTCGGGCGCGTGGTGACGGTGCCATTGCACCCGAAACGCATTGTGTCGTTACACGATCTCGATATCACTATTCCGTTGATTGAACTTGGCGTACCGCCGGTCGCCAGCCACGGGCGTACGCGCCCGGACGGCACGCATGTGCTGCGCTCCAGCGGCATGTTGACCGGTGTCGATTTTGACAATTCGGCGATGACATTTATTGGTTCAGCAGATATCGACATTGAAGCGGTGGCGGCGGCAAAACCGGATTTGATCATCACCGAGCCCAGTCGCAACACGCCGGTTGAGCAGTTAGCGAAAATTGCGCCCACCGTCAGCATCGATCATCTGGAGGGCGGTGCACCGGAGATCTATCGCAAGCTGGCGCAGTTGACCGGCACGCAGGCGCGCTTTGCGATCCTTGAGCGCCGTTATCATGAGCAGATCGCTGCGCTGAAAAAAACCATTGATACCAGCAAGATAACCGTGTCGGTTATTCAGGCTAACAACGGGAAAATCAACGCACTGCACAGTTATCACTCGCTGGGTCGCGTGCTGCGCGATGCCGGTTTTCGTTTTCCGCCGCTTATCGACAGCATCCCTGACGGCGGGCGCATCGACGTCAGCGCCGAGCGGTTGCCGGAACTGGATGCCGATTTCGTTTTTGCCACCTGGCGCGGCGATACCGGTGGTAAACCACAGGATGAAATGGCGGCCATGGATGCGGTGATGCCGGGCTGGTGTGATTTCCTCACTGCCTGTCGCCGCGGGCATTACGTGCTGATTTCTCGTGAAGAGGCGATCTCCAACTCGTTTGCCTCACTGAGCCTGATGGTGGCGCAGGTGCAGTCGCAAATTGCCGGTCGACCGTTACCGGCGGCCAAATAAGGGCGCACGATGCTGAACAGCAAAAAAGCGAAAACGCGCGTGGATGTGTATGGGGAACGCTTTCGGGCGCGGGCGCATACGCTGTCGCCGCGTTTGCAGGCGGTGGCGCGTTATATCAATGAAAACCGCGAAGGGGTGCTGGAGCATACGGCAATTGAGATTGCCAGGGCGACGCAAACCTCCGACGCCACGGTGGTGCGCGCGATTCAGGCGCTGGGTTTCGCCGGGCTTCGCGATTTGAAGCAGACGCTGGAACACTGGTTCGGCCCGCCGGTCTCCTCGGCGGAAAAGATGAGCACCACGGTGAGTGCGCTCTCGTGCGATGTCAATTCCGGCATCGATTTCGTGCTCGAAGGTCACCAGCACACCTGCGAAATTCTTTCCGCGCCGGATAACCGCTACGCGATTGCCCAGGCGGTGGCGCTGCTGGTTGAGGCGCGGCAGGTGGCGATTTTCGGCATTGGCGCATCGGGGATCCTCGCCGAGTACGCCGCGCGATTGTTCAGCCGCATTGGGTTACCCGCATCCCCCCTCAACCGCACCGGCATTGCCCTGTCGGAGCAGCTTATCAATTTACAGCGCGGCGATGTGCTGATCATGATGGCGCAGAAATCGGCGCATCGGGAAGGGCTGACCACGCTGAAAGAGACGCGGCGATTGGGGATCCCGGTGATTTTATTGACCAACGCTGTCGATTCGCGCTTTAGCCAGCAAGCCGATGTGGTGATCCACGTTCCGCGCGGCGGCGAGAAGGGCAAAATCCCGCTGCACGGCACCGTGTTGCTGTGCCTGGAGATGATCATCTTGTCGGTGGCGTCAGCGACGTCGCAGCGGGCAATTAAAACGGTGAAACGCATTAATGAGTTTCACCGTGGGTTAAAACCGGGCGGGAAGAAGGGTTAAGAAATAAACATCAGCGGTGATACGTCAAAACGTTTGGCTAACTTCTTAATATGTTTAAGGTTAAGCTGGCGCTCGCCGTTGAGCACTCTCGATACCATCGATTTGCTGCCAATTTCCTCCTGAAAATCAGACGTCGTCAGTTGGTGCTGATCCATCAGTGTTCTGAGCACCGCAAGTCCTGTCGGCATTGCCGCCATCTCTTCACGCAAGGCGATAATTTCCGGTTGGTTATTTTCGTAAGCACTAATTTTCGCACAAACGATATCTACCAGCGGGCTATCGGGATTGTCTATTAACAGTTGTTCTACCAGTTCCAGCGCATCCTGATAGTCTTTCTCCGTCGGATGTTCTCCCAGCAGCGGGACCGCAGCGATGAGCGCATGGGTGGCTTTTAATGCATCAGCGACGATCATTTTTTCTTCCCCTTAGTACGATGCTGTTCGGTAAAACGGTCGTATTCCTTATGTGTGAAGATATGGCGCACATAAAACTTTTGGCTTTCGAAAAAGATCAGTGCCACAACCCTTAAATTATTATTCGCAATATCAATAATGTAATGCTTACTCAGATATTTGAAGTTATCCAGTGTGGGATACAACTTCTTGAGATCCTCTGGCGTTGGGCAGTGCGCTTTTTCGATGGTTTTCGCCAGAGTGAGTAGCGCAACTTTGTGTTGAGGGAAGCGTAAGACTGCTTCCTGAATCGCCTTCAATGATATTAAATGCATTCCTTTACCTTGTGCGTCCGTTGCCAATAAGTCAACAATACGGTATTGGTTGCCATTTAGTCAACGATTTTGTGTGCTTCTAGCGATGACGCCGCCCACACCGATAAACTACCAGCGCGGCGCTGTAAGCCATCACAATCGCGAGGCTCATTTTCCACATCGCTTCACCGCCGATGCCGGAAAGTGGCGTGGCAATGCCGCCGAAGATAAACATCAGCATCCCCAGCAGCGCCGAGGCGGTGCCGGAATCGCGTGCTTCCACGCTGTTCATCGCTGCCGAACCGGCGATGGTGGAAATCCCGCTGTTTAGCGCGACGGTGAAAAACAGTCCTGCCAGCGCCAGCATTGCCATGCCGCGCCATGCAAAAAAAGCAGTCAGCAGCGCGGTGATCACCGCCAGTACCAGCCCGATGCCGAGCAGTTTCTGCCCGTCAATACGCCGCGCCAGGCGGGCAAAAATCAGTGCTGAAATAATCAAGCCAATCCCGTTGAAGCCAAACAGCAGGCTGAATTGCATTGCTGTAAGGCCATATTCGTTTTGCAGCACGAACGAGGATGAACCGATATACGAAAACAGCCCGGCCAGCATAAAGGCCTGGATAAAGCAGTACATGGAAAATGGCTTGTTCTTCAGCACATTGACAGAGGTTTTTAACAGCGAGCCGCCGTGGTTTTTCTCCTGCAGAGTCTCTTTCAACACCAGCATGGCAGAAAGCAGCAGTACCACACCGATGACCGCCATGGTCCAGAACAGCGCCCGCCAGTGCAGGGTTGAGGTGATATACCCGCCGAGCACCGGGGAAACAATCGGCGCAATGCCGTTAATGGTCATCAGCAGGGCGAAAAATTGCGTCAGCAGCGTGCCGTGATATTTATCGCGCGCGATGGCGCGTGACAGCACGGAACCGCCCGCTCCGGCAATGCCCTGAATAAAACGCCAGAAAATCAGCCAGTAGATACTCTGCGTAGTGGCGCACAGTACTGAGGAGACGATAAATAGCAGCAGCGACAGCAGCAGCGGGCGTTTGCGACCCATCCGGTCGCTGAGTGGCCCGAAAAAAAGCTGCCCCAGCCCTAAGCCGATAAGCGAAGCGCTCAGCGAAAGCTGGATCAGCGTGTTTGATGTGCCCAACTGTTGGCTGATATCCGGCAACGCGGGCAGGTAAAGATCGGTACAAATCGGCCCCATGGCCGTGAGCATGCCCAGCACGATGGCAAAGGCGGGAGAAATCCGTGACATAACTGCTCCGAAAACGCGCCGGTCAGCCCGGCGCAAAGGGATTAACTGACGCCACCGCCCAGCGATTGCCAGAGCGTTACGCGGTTTTGCAGATCGGTTTGTTGCAGCGAAATCAGCGACTCTTTTGCCGTCCACAGCGCGCGCTGCGCGGTCAGCACCGACAAGTAATCGCCGGTTCCGGCGCTGTACTGGCGCTGGGCGATATCCAGCGCTTTCTGTTCTGCGGCGACATATTCACGCTGCGCGTCGAGTTGTTCGTTGAGCGTTTCGCGCCGCGCCAGCGCATCGGCAACATCTTTAAACGCGCTCTGAATGGTTTTTTCGTAGGTCGCGATCAGCCCTTTTTTCTGTGCTTCGGCGTAACGCAACTGCGCGACATTTTTCCCCCCGGCAAACAGCGGCAGCGAAATGGACGGCGCGAAAGACCACACTTGCAGGCCGTGGCTAAATAAGGAGGAGAGCGAATCGCTGCCCACCCCGGCGCTGGCTGTCAGCGAAATAGTCGGGAAGAAGTTCGCCCGCGCTGCGCCGATGTTAGCGTTCGCGCTTTTCAGGTTATGTTCCGCTTCCTGAATATCCGGGCGACGCAGCAGCACGGAAGAAGACACGCCCGCTGGCGTCAGCGTAATGCTGTTGTCGGCAAGACTCTCCAGCGTACCCGGCAGCAGCGACTCCGGTACCGTGTCGCCCGCCAGTAAATTGAGCGCGTTTTTATCCTGTGCCACCTGCGTTTGGTAGCTGGCGACGCTGGCGCGTGCCTGCTGGAACACCGCCATGGCATCGGCGGTATCACCGGCGGCGGCCACGCCGATCTGCTGTTTGCGTTTGACAATGTTCAGCGAGTTTTGCGCGCTCTCCATCGTCTGCTTCGCAAGTTCAAGATTGCTGTTATCCGCCGCCAGCGTCACCCAGGCGGTGGTGATTTCCGCCACCATGCTCAGGCGCGTGTTTTGCGCGGTGTACTCGCTGGCAAGCCAGGTTTCACGCTCTGCGCGGGTCAGGCTCTGGTTACGGCCAAACAGATCCAGCTCGAAGCTGGAAACCGCGCCATCGGCTTCGGCGCTGCTGCTTAAGCCTGTGGCAACGGTGCGGCTGCGTGTGCTGCTGAGTTCGGCATTCAGCGTCGGGAACAGCGAGGCGCGGTCTTCGGCATACAACGCGCGCGCGGCATCGATGTCGGCAATCGCTTTTTGCACATCGCGGTTATGGGTCAGCGCACTGCTGACCACTTGTTTCAGGCGGCTGTCGTTAACGATCTGCTGCCAGTCGGCGGCCACGGCTTTCGCCTGGCCTTGTGCGCCCGGTAACGTCGCGGGAACGGGGGCCTGCGGGCGCTGGTAAGTCGGGTCGAGAGAGACACAACCGGCACTCAGCAGGGCGAGGAAAAGAACACTGATACGCAACATGATTACTCCTGACGTGCGCGTTTACCGGTGAACAATTTTTTCACCAGCACAAAGAACAGAGGGACAAAGAAGATTGCCAGCAGCGTCGCGGTGAGCGTCCCGCCGATGATCCCGGTGCCGATAGCGACGCGGCTGTTCGCGCCTGCACCAGTAGCGACAGCCAGCGGTGTAACCCCGGCGATAAACGCCAGTGAGGTCATCATGATCGGGCGCAGGCGAGTCCGCGCCGCCCGCAGCGCCGCACGTGATAAAGAGCTGCCCTGGTGAACTGCCGCTTCGGCGAACTCGACAATCAGGATGGCGTTTTTCGACGACAGGCCAATGGTGGTCAGCAGCGCGACCTGGAAGTAAACGTCGTTACTCAACCCGCGCATCCACGCCGCCAGCGCCGCGCCCAGCAAGCCCAGCGGGATAACCAGGATCACCGAAAGCGGTACGGACCAGCTCTCATACAGCGCCGCAAGGCACAGGAACACCACCATGATGGAGATGGCGTACAGGCTCATGGCCTGGCCGCTGGCGAGTTTTTCCTGCAATGACAAGCCGCTCCACGCCCAGGTTGTCCCGGCCGGTAAGGTGTTGGCGAGGTTTTCCATTTTGGTCATCGCCACGCCGGAACTGAAGCCGCTGGCATTCTCGCCCTGAATCTCATACGCGGCGGAACCGTTGTATCGCACCAGCGTTTCCGGGCCATATTCCCAGTGCGTGGTGGCGAAGGCCGAAAACGGGGTCATGTCGTTATTGCTGCCGCGCACAAACCATTTATTCAGATCCGAAGGTGAGGCGCGGGAATCGCTTTCGCCCTGGATATAGACCTTTTTCACGCGTCCGCGATCGATAAAGTCATTCACGTAGGTACCGCCCCAGGCGCTGGAGAGCGTATTGCTGACATCGCTCAGTGAAAGCCCCAGAGCCACCGCTTTGTTGCTGTCGATATCGACCTGTAACTGCGGCGTTTCCGGCAGCGCGTTGGCGCGCACGGCGGTGAGTTCGCTGCTCTGATTAGCATTCGCCAGCAACTGATTGCGCAGCTTCAATAACTGGTCGCGATCGGTGCTGCCGCTGGCGAGCAACTCAAAGGTGAAGCCGTTGCTTTGACCGAGCCCGTCCACTGAAGGCGGCGTCATGGCGAAGATGCTGGCATCGCGGATGCTGCTTAACTCGCGGCTGGCGCGCTGGGCAATCGCCTGTGCGGTATTTTCCGCGCCTTTACGTTGCGACCAGTTTTTCAGTGAAACGAAGGCCATCCCGGCGTTCTGTCCGCTGCCGCTAAAGCTAAAACCGGTCACGGTGAAGATAGCCTCGGTGTTGGCTTTTTCGGTGTTGAGGAACCAGTCGGTCACTTTGCTGGCCACCGCGTCGGTACGCGTGGCAGTCGCCCCGGCGGGCAGGGTGAACTGCACCATGATCTCGCCCTGGTCTTCTGTCGGCAGGAAACTGCCAGGCAGACGCCACATCACAAACGCCATGGCTGCGCAAAGCACGGCGTACGTGCCGACCACGGTAACCGTGCGGCGCAGCACGCGTAACACACCGTGTTGATACTTGTGCTCGGTGTTGTTGTAAAAGCGGTTAAACGTGCCGAAGAATCCTTTTTTATGCGGCGTGCTGTGTTGCATTACCGAGCCGCAGAGCGCTGGCGTTAAGGTCAGCGCAACGATGACCGACAGCGTCATTGCCGAGATAATGGTGACGGAGAACTGGCGGTAAATAACCCCGGTGGAACCCCCAAAGAAAGCCATCGGCAGGAAGACGGCGGAGAGCACCAGTGCGATAGCGATCAACGCCCCGGAGATTTCGCCCATCGATTTGATGGTCGCTTCGCGGGCGGGCAGGCCTTCGTCGCGCATGATGCGCTCGACGTTCTCCACCACCACAATGGCGTCATCCACCAGCAGACCGATTGCCAGCACCATGGCGAACAGCGTCAGGGTGTTGATCGAATAACCAAACAGCGCCAGCACGCCAAATGTCCCCAGCAACACCACCGGCACCGCCAGCGCCGGGATAAGCGTGGCGCGGATATTTTGCAAAAACAGGTACATCACGCAGACCACCAAAATGATGGCTTCAATCAGCGTTTGCACCACGTCTTCAATCGAGATCTTAATAAATTCGGTGCTGTCTTTCGGGTATGCCACGTCGTAACCCTGCGGCATACTGTGGCGGTATTCGGCGATTTTATCTTTCACGCGTGTCGCGGTATCCAGCGCGTTCGCGCCGGGCGCCAGCATCACCGCCAGACCGGCAGCCGGGTGGCCGTTCAGCTTCGCTGAAGCGACATAATCTTCGCTGCCCATTTCAACACGCGCGACATCTTTCACCCGCACGACAGCGCCGCTGCTCTCGCTTTTGATGATAATGTCCTGGAACTGCGCCACAGTTTGCAGGCGCGACTGGGCGCGCACCGTGGCGGTGAGCTGTTGTTGACCGGAAGAGGGTAATGCACCGATTTTACCGGCAGAAACCTGTACGTTTTGCGCTTCAATCGCCGATTGCACATCGGACGGCATCAGCGAGTACGAGGCGAGTTTGTCAGGATCCAGCCAGATTCGCATCGCGTATTCCGCGCCGAACACCTGCAAGCTACCGACACCGTTCACGCGCGCCAGTGGATCCTGCATGTTACTGACCAGCCAGTCGGCAATATCGGAACTGGTGGCGCGGTCGGTTTTGTCGTACAGCCCCATGATCAGCAGGAAGTTGCTCTGGGATTTCACCACCGTCACGCCGGATTGGGTGACTTCCGTTGGTAAGCGGGACTCCGCCTGCTGCACTTTGTTTTGCACCTGCACCTGCGCGGTATCCGGGTCGGTGCCCTGCTCAAAGGTGACAGTAATATCCACCTGGCCATCGGAGCTGCTGGTAGAGGTGAAATAGAGCAGGTTATCCAGCCCGGTAAGTTGCTGTTCGATTACCTGGGTGACGCTGTTTTCCAGCGTCTGCGCCGAGGCGCCGGTATAGGTGGCGCTGATCTTTATCGCAGGTGGCGCAACATCCGGATACTGCGCGATCGGCAAGGAGCGGATCGCCAGAATACCGGCCATCATGATAAGGATGGCGATCACCCAGGCGAAAACCGGGCGGCGCACAAAGAAGCTGGAGAACATCAGGCTTTTCCTCCATTGTCTTGCGGGATCTCAACGGCTTTCACAGTCGATCCCGCAGCGACTTTGTCGGTGCCTTCAACAATCAGCTTGTCGCCATTTTCCAGACCTTTCAGGACTAACCATTTATCGCCATAGGTATCGCCGGTTTCGATGTTGCGCTGCTCAACCTGATTCTGCGCATTGACCACCAGCGCAGTGGCATTACCTTTCGCATCACGCGTGACGCCTTGCTGCGGCGCGAGGATCGCGTTTGCCATCACCCCTTCTTCCACACGGGCGCGCACAAACATCCCCGGCAGCAGTTGCTGATGTGGGTTTGGGAACACCGCGCGCAGCGTGACGGAGCCGGTGGATTCATCGACGGCGACTTCGGTTAGCGCCAGGCGGCCTTTTTCGCTGTAAGTGCTGCCATCTTCCAGCGTCAGCGTGACGGCGAGCGTGTTGCTGTCGCTGGCCAGCGCTTGCTGGCGCAGGCGCAGCAGATCGACGCTTGAGCGGGTGAGATCGACATACATGGTGTCGAGCCCGCGCACGGTTGCCAGCGCCGTGGTTTGTTCCGCCGTGACCAGCGCACCAGGTGTGACGGACGAGATGCCAATGCGCCCGCTGATCGGTGAAGTGACGGTGGTCCAGTTCAGGTTGATGCGCGCGCTTTCCAGCGCCGCTTTTTTCGCGCTCACGCTGGCTTTGTCCTGCGCGCAGGTGGACTGCGCATCGTCAGCGTCCTGGCGCGAGACGCCATCCTCTTTCACCAGTTGCGCGTAGCGGGTGGCTTTCTGGCAATCGGACGTCACCAGCGCCTGCGCTTGTTTCAGCGCGGCGTCGGCTTCATCAAACGTGGCGCGGTAGCTGGAAGGATCGATCTGGTAAAGCGCCTGTCCGGCCTTTACCGTATCGCCTTCCGTAAACAGGCGTTTTTGAATAATGCCACCCACTTGTGGTCGCACTTCTGCGGAGAGTGACGCGGCGGTACGTCCGGTTAACAGGCTGGTCACGGCGAGCGGCTGGCTTTTCAGGGTGACGACGCCGACTTCCTGAGTGGGGTGTTGTGCAGGTGGTGTGGCGTTATCACATCCAACCAGCGCGAATGCGGCCATCAACGTTGTAGTTATTAACTTCATGAGTATTTCCTGGCATAAGCGAAGCCTGCCCGTTTTTAAAACAGGATAATAAGCAGGCGAGTTAACGCTTATTTCCGCAGGGCTAGAAATAAGCGTGGGTTTATATTTGTCGGGTTATTTCTTTGGCAGAAATATCATTGTGATAATTTCCTGATACAGCTCTTTTAATTGTGCCGGGTCGCATTTTTGTGGCGTTAAACGGCGCAATGTCGCACCTTCCATCAGGCCAGCCAGCAGCTCAACGCAGCAGCGCACCTGCTCGGCGCTTAAATGTGGATGTCGGCTCTGCATATGGTTGCAGGCATTGTTAAACATGCGGGCGTCGGCTTCGACCATCATTGCCTGAACTTGTGGGTTGCGCGTCGCTTCGGCGGACATCTCCAGCATTAACGCGTCGTCATCCGGGCTAAGCGTTTGCCGCCAGGCCAGCACCTCCGGCAGGTGCGTGGTTTCGGCTTTGTTTTCCATTTCGGCGATGCGGTAGTCGATGATTCGCCGAACAATCTCCTCAATAATGGCATCTTTGCTGCTGAAGTAGCGGTAGATCTGCCCGACGCTCAGCTGGGCTTCCAGGGCGATTTGCGACATGCTGGCGGCGTGAAAGCCGCTCACGCGAAAACGCCGACGGGCGGCGGCGATAATCTCATCTTTACGCTGCTGATGGCGTTGTTCCTGCGTGGTTTTCGGCGGCATCGGTAACCCTCGGTTGATTGCTTTTTGAGAGTGATCGTTCTCAACTTCGGATAGATTAAACGAATTTATATTTTTCGCGTAAACATTTCCTGCGCAAATTATTGGAATTTACAAAACTTACTATTGTGAAGAAATAATGAAAAACAATGGAGAAATGCGCCAGAAAATAATAGCGAAGAGAGTTGATATTAATTTGAAGAGATTGTGAGGGATTGCAAATAGAGTAAACCGGTGCCATTTATCGGCACCGGTTATTTTTGTGCGTTTATTCTTTTCTTTGCTGATGAATGGCCAGCCCACTTTCGCCCGGCGCAATCTCCGCGCGCAAAGTTAACGCCGGAATGGTGTAATCCCCGCCGTTTTGCTGGCGAAACGGCAGCGGTGGCGTCTGCCATAACGTATCCAGCCGCTGTGCCAGTTCTTCACGGTGGGTGGCGAATCGCGCGTTATCAACACGGCTGGTGCGATAAATTACCAGCGGCGGCAGCACCTCAAAACCGGGGTAAAACAGCATGCCGTGCTGGATCGGAAACAGAATGTCGTTGATAGGGCCGTTGATACCGCGCGGGCTGTAGTGCGATTCCCAACCGCCTGCGGTGACCAGCAGCATGGCGCGCTTACCGGCCAGGCTGCCTTCACCGTAGCGATCGCCCCAGTGCGTGTCGCTGTGCTCGCCGACGCCGTAGGCAAAACCGCAGGCATAAACGCGGTCGAACCAGCCTTTCATGATGGCGGGCATGGAAAACCACCACAGTGGAAACTGGAAAATCACCGCGTCGGCCCAGCGCAGTTTGGCCTGTTCGGCGGCGATATCCGCAGCTTGTCGGCCCTGCTCGAAGGCGTGTTTCGAATCCGCCGACGGGTTGAAAACATCGTTAACGGGCGCATCAAGGCTGTCGTTCGCATCGAGCTGCGCTTTCCACTGCATGGCGTACAGGTCGGAAACCTCGACGTGGTGACCTGCTTTTTCAAGATGCTGCACGGCGAATTCTTTCAGCGCGCCATTCAGTGAATGCGGCTGCGGATGGGCATAAACAATCAAGACATTCATAACAACTCCCGGCAATAAGATTGAAGCTGCAGGGTAGGTGAAGCGCAGATATAGTAGAAATTAATTGCTGATATCACAGGTATAGCCATGATTAATCTCAATCGCCTGGATCTGAACTTGCTGCTGACGCTTGATGTACTGCTCCGTGAGCACAATGTCACGCGCGCGGCGCAGCGGCTGAACCTGTCCCAGCCTTCGGTGAGTGTGCAACTGGCGCGGTTGCGGGAGATCTTTGACGATCCACTGCTGCTGCCCGGCCCGCGCGGTATGCAGCCAACAGTGCGGGCGGACGAGTTGCGCGAACCGCTACGCCAGGCGCTGGAAGCGCTGGAGCGCGCGGTGTCGCCAGTCAACGCGTTTGATCCCGCCCGCGCCAGTGTCACCTGGCGTATTGCGGCGACGGATTACACTGAATCGGTGGTGCTGCTGCCGCTGCTTGGCACTTTGCGTCGCGACGCGCCCGCCAGCCGCCTCGCGGTGTTTGAGCTTAACCCCGGTCAGATTAAGCGCCAGGCCGAGCAGGGCGATATCGATCTGTTCTTCCATTTGCGTGAAGGCGCACCAGCGTCGCTGCATCAGCGGTTATTGTTTACTGAGCGCTATGTGCTGGCCGGTCGTGTAGGCCATCCGGCGCTTAAACGTCGCCCGTCGCTCAAACAGTTCTGCAAGCTGGAGCATGTGATTGTCTCGCCGGAGGGCGGTGGTTTTCAGGCGGCAACGGACGATGCGCTGGCGGCTCGCGGGTTAACGCGTAATGTGGTGCTTTCGGTGCCGCACTTCCTGTTTATGCTGGATGCGCTGGCGCGCACGGATTTGGTCGCCGTGCTGCCGGAGCGGCTTGTCGCCACCACTGGCGCGTTGCAAGTGGTTGATCCACCTCTTGATCTGCCGGGCTTCGACATGCTGATGCTCTGGCATGAGCGGCTGCACCGCGATCCCGGACATAAATGGCTGCGCCAGCAGGTTCTCGCTGCGTTGGCAAACGCCGACAGTATTAACCCTCGTTAATGCGTATGTGAGAATAATTCTCAACATTATTGAAGCGCATCAGGGCGAATGATAAGGTGTAGGCCGTTTCGCCCGCGCGTGGGTGAGGGTTCGACAGATAGCGATGGCTGCCGTCTATGCAAAAAAGACACTTTTCAATTGAAGACTTTATCGGGTTTGGCGAGCGTTATGGGATTGATTACCGCTTTCCGTCGCTGACAACCGGTCTTGTCAGTCAGGCGCAGCGCATTGTGATTCAAGGCGACGTTGAAGAGATGACGCTCTCTTCTGGTATCAACCTTACCCGTTCTGACATTCGCGTTCTGCAACCTTATGAAACCACCTCGCTGCATAGTTGCCCGCTCTACATGCTGGTGGTGCTGGAAGGCAGCGTGATGCTGCGCCTGAACGGGGAAGAGTTTGTCGTGCGCGCCGGTATGGCGTTTACCTCGCGCCTGAGCGAGCATCAGGTGATGAACGCCAGCCATCTGGCGGATTGCCATCTGCGTACGTTATCACTGGGCGTCGATCCGGCAAGCTGCTGGCAATCGCCGCTCCTCAGCGCACTTTTACAACAGTGGGAAGCGCACGGCGCACCGACCTTTTTATGGCAGGTGCCGGGCTTTTTACTGTCTGGTTTACAGCAAACGCAGCAAACCTCGCTGCCTGCGCTCTCCCGCCAACTGATGCTGGAAGGCGTGATGCTGCAACTGCTGGGCAACGCGCTGTCGCAGCGCATGCAAGGGCAGGAGAAACGCCGCACAATCCCATGTGGCGCGCAGCAGCGGCTGGAAAACGTACGCCGTTTGCTGGAACAGCATCCCGAAAAAGAGTACACCCTGGCAGCACTGGCGCAACTGGCGGCGATGAGCGCCAGCAGCCTGCGTGTGAAGTTCCGCCAGGCGTACGGCCACTCTATGTTTGATTACCTGCGCGACTGCCGTCTTGAACTGGCGCGTCGCTATCTGGCGGAAGGCTACAGCGTACAGCAGGCCGCGTGGATGTCCGGTTATCAACACGCCACCAACTTTTCCACCGCGTTTCGCCGTCGCTACGGTATGGCGCCCAGCGAAATCCGCGCGTCCTGATTTCCCCTGTGTAGACCAGCTTTGCTGATGCGTGCGCGGTTTTATCATCGCGCATACGTGAATCATCACTGCGCATAGCTATCGGCGAATTCAAAAAGGTAATAATTCTTATTTACAATAATAATGGCTTCTGGAGATTTTCATGTTCGCAAAAACGCGACTGGCGCTGATGATTGGCTGCATAACCGGCGGGATGAGCGTAACGGTGCTGGCACAAGAGACAACCCCCGGCAACGATACCGTGGTAGTGACTTCACAAATGCAAAGCGGCGCGACCAAGCTGGAGACCCCGGATATTGAAACGCCGCAGGCGGTATCGATTGTCACCCGTCAGCAGTATGAAGAGCAGGGGGCAATCAGCGTGCGTCAGGCGGTGAGCTACACGCCGGGTGTCTACAGCAACCAGATTGGCGCATCCAACCGTTTTGACTATATCGTGCTGCGCGGTTTTTCTGACGGTAGCCTGGATAACGTCTATCTCGACGGGCTGAAAATGATGGGCGACACCAACTCCCACAGCTCGCTGGTTATCGATCCGTGGTTCCTGGATAGCGTGGAAGTGGTGCGCGGCCCGGCATCGGTGCTGTATGGCCGTTCATCGCCAGGCGGTATTGTGGCGCTGAATTCGCGCAAGCCATCGTTTGATCCTGGTGGTGAAGTGAAGCTGTTCGCCGGAAATAACAACCAGCGCGGCGCGGCATTTGATGTCACCGGCCCGGTGGATGATAACGACCGTGTGGCGGTGCGTTTAACCGGTATGACACGCTATGCGGATTCGCAGTTTGACCACCTGAAAGAACAGCGTTACGCCATCGCGCCGAGCCTGACCTGGCGCATTACCGATCACACGCGCCTGGAGCTGATGGCTTACCTGCATCGCGATCCCGAAGGTGGCAGCCACTCCGGTTTGCCGTATGAAGGCACCGTGGTACCACACGCGGGCAAGAAAATTTCCAATACCTTCTTTGAAGGCGAAGACGATTACGACAATTATGATCGCCGCGAAAATATGGTCGGTTATAACGTTGTACACGCCTTTGACAGCGGCTGGTCGGTGCGCCAGAAATTGCGCTACCTGCACACCACTGTCGATCTGAACCAGGTGTATGCCTCAGGCTGGCTGAACGATAGCGAGCTGAAGCGGGGTTACTCCGGCTCGGATGAATCGCTCTCGGCGGTGACGCTGGATAACCAGATCGATGGCAGCATTGATACTGGCGTTATCAACCATCGCTTGCTGTTTGGCGTGGATTATCAGCGTCGCAGCAATAATGTCACCGCCTCTACGGGCGACTTCCCGGCGATCGATGCTTTCCACCCGGTTTATGGTGCCGATCCACTGTCGATCAGCGTTTATAGCCGCGAAAAGCACAAACTTGAGCAGACCGGGATCTACGCGCAGGATCAGATGTCACTCGACAGATGGCGTCTGACGCTCGGCGGTCGTCACGATCAGGTGAAGATCACTAACGTCAATAAGATCAACGACACCAGCGATACGCTGGATAAGAACCACTTCAGCAGCCGTGCAGCGCTGATGTACCTGTTTGATAGCGGTTTTGCGCCCTATGTCAGCTACTCAACCGCGTTCACGCCGACCAGCTTTACCGACGAGTACGGCAAGATCCTGCAACCGATGAAGGGCAAACAGTGGGAAGCGGGGCTGAAGTTCCAGCCGGAAGGCTCGCAAACCATGTACAGCGCGTCGGTGTATCGCATCAATCAGGAGAACATCGCCACCAAAGTGGAGCCGACCGATCCCTACCGTTCCATTGGCGAGATCGAATCCGAAGGTGTGGAACTGGAAGCGGTGGGGCAACTGACGGATAACCTGCGTTTGCAGGCGGCCTACACCTACAACGACATTCGCTACAAGAAGAGCAGCGCGCAGGAGCAGGGCAACCGCGCGGTATACGCGCCGCGTAACCAGGCAAGTGCGTGGCTCAGTTATGACGTGAAAGAGGGGGCGCTGAACGGGCTGACCGTCGGTTCCGGCGTGCGCTATGTCAATGGCATCACCTCCGATCGCCAGAACACGCACACGCTGCCGTCTTACACGCTGGTTGATCTGGCGGTGGGTTATGACCTGAGCCATGTGGGTCTGAAAGGGTTGAGCGCGCAGGTTAACGTCAACAACCTGACTGACAAACGCTATGTCGCAGCGTGTAACTCCCTCTCTTACTGCTACTTCGGTGCGGAACGCAGCATCGTCGGCAGCCTCTCGTACCGCTTCTGATGCAGAGATTTCACCCGGCTTTGCGCCGGGTGAAAGCCTGGTATTAGCTCAAATCCACGTTTTTGTGACCAAAGAACCAGGTGGCGAGAAAACCGCACACGTAGGCGACAACCACACCGGCGGCGTAGACCGCCATTCCCGTGTAGATCCCCTGACCGGAAGTCATCAACGGCAGCGCCACCAGGCCTGAAGGGCCAAACACGGTGTTGAGCCCAACCGGCAAACCGAACCAGGCGAAAGTGCCAATAAAGAAACCACCGCAGGCGCCGCCGATACAGGCCGTGACAAACGGTTTTACGCGCGGCAGCGTGACGGCGTAAATCAACGGTTCGCCCACCCCGAGCAGTCCGGGAATGATCGCGCCACGAATCTGATTGCGCAGAATCGACTCGCGCGCCGAGCGGAAATAAAGCGCGAGCGCCGCGCCCACCTGGCCACCGCCCGCCATCGCCAGGATCGGGAACAGCGAGTTAAAGCCCTGCGCATCCATCAGCGCGAAATAGACCGGAATAAAACCCTGATGCACGCCAAACACGACGGCAATCAGGAACAGCCCGGCCAGCACCGCGCAGCCGAACGGGTTGCCGTTAAGGTGCAGGAATAGCCACGACATGCCTTTAAACAGCTCAACGCCGATCGGCATGATCACCGTGAAGGTTAACGCGCCGGTAATCAGAAGCGTCAGCAACGAGGTGAGGATCATGTCGAGGTTATCCGGCATGAATTTACGGATCTGCCGCTCGATCCAGGCACCCATGATCGCTGCGATCAGCACGCCAATAATGTTGCCGCGCGGATCAATACCCATACCGAAAAAGTTATCGATGCCGGAAAAATAGCCCACTGTCGCTTTCGGATCGTAACCGAGCACAAAGAGCGCGGCGATAATTGCGCCATTCACGCCGCTGCCGCCAAAGGCTTTCTGTGCGTTGTAGCCAATCAAAATCGGCAGGAAAGTGAACAGCGCTTTGCCGAAAACTTTCATATAACCAACGATATGGACGAGCGTGGCATTTTTTTCGGCGGCATTGATAATCAGGCTTTGCTCAATCAGGGTTGCGAAGCCGAGCAGCATCCCGGCGGCGATAAAGCCAGGGATTAACGGGGTGAAAATGGTCGAAAACTTCGCCAGAAACTGATGCACGCCGCTGGTCTGTTTCGCTTTCATCTGCTGTTTGGTATCGCTGGCGATACTTTTTAGCGACGCCGCTTCCGCAGGCGCACTGACGCCGCCGGTCATTGCGCTCATCATTTCTGCCGCCGTTTGCGCTTTGCCGGGGCCAACGATGATTTGCAACTGATCCTCGCTATTGACCACGCCAAGAACCCCGGGCAGCGCTTTGAGCCCGGCGTTATCAACCAGCGCATCGTTGTTTAACGTCAGGCGCAGCCGCGTCATGCAGTTGCCGCAGGTTTTAATATTCTCTTTGCCACCCACCAATTGCAGGATAGCGGCAATAAACTGCTCGCTGATTTTGGCCATTAGTTAACTCCCGCGTGAGCCAGCGCCTGGCGAATAAACCCACCGTTATCGGCTAACAGACGAGCTGCCTGTTCAGCGTTCAGCCCGCCTAACACCATCACGATGGCGGTTTTACAATGCCCGTCGCAGGCTTGCAGCGCCTGAGTTGCGGTTTCGCTGTCGCAATCAGTCGCTTCCTTCACGATATTGATTTGCCGCTGCACCAGCTTCTGGTTAGTGGCTTCCACATCGACCATTAAGTTGCCGTACACTTTGCCGCTGCGGATCATCGCGCCGGTGGTCAGCATGTTCAGCACCAGTTTTTGCGCCGTTCCGGCTTTCATTCGCGACGAGCCGGTAACAACTTCCGCACCCACCACTGGCACGATGGCGATATCGGCGATTTGCGCCATTTCACTGCCTGCGTTACAGGTCAGCGCGACGGTGGTCGCACCGAGTTTCTGGGCATACTGCATAGCGGCAATGACATACGGCGTGCGGCCGCTGGCGGCGATGCCGACCAGGATGTCGCTAGCGTTAAAATTGAGCGCTTTAAGATCGTCAACGCCGAGCGTCAGGCTATCTTCGGCGTTTTCTACTGCCTGCAAAATGGCACGATGACCGCCGGCTATCAGACCAACCACCTGCTCGCGCGGCGTGCCATACGTTGGCGGGCATTCGCTGGCATCAAGGATCCCAAGCCGCCCGGATGTACCGGCGCCGCAGTAAATCAAGCGCCCACCTTTTTGAAAAGCCGCCACAATGGCATCCACCGCCTGGGCGATCGCAGGGATCGTTTTTTCTACCGCCAACGCCACTTTTTGATCTTCACGGTTGATAACTCTCAACATCGCTTCGGTATCAAGCATGTCAATGTCAGCGCTGGCGGTATTGCGGCCTTCGGTAGTCAGTCTGGAGAGATCAATGTTCATCAACGTTTCGCTCAACTCGGTTTCACTGTTCTTTGCCTGCTGCACTGCGGCTCAGGCACCCGGTAAGGAATAATATATTACTCATGAAATGTTTAATAAGAATAATTTATTCTTATTTGCTTATTACGCCAGAAATGTGATGCCGTTCATACGGCAATATTGCCCACAGATTTTACTTACCGGCATGTTTTCTAAGACTTAATAATTTAATGTCATTGATTGATGGGACTTTTCTTCCTGTCTGCGTTAAAAGACCCACCGGCTTTATCACTCCGTGGTCAGTCACAAACACCATTATGACGCCTGTTATCTGCAAGGATGATGCAATGCATAAGTTGAATTACGCCGTTACTTTCCCTCACTGGCAGAGCCCGCAGCTGTCGCTGCGTTGCAATTTACAGTGGCGCAGTTTTGCGAAGGTAGCGGTGCTCTTTGATATGCAGGAGGAGGCATTGCTCGGTGCGCAATGTGAAGTGCTAAGCCTGGCGGGTATAAGCGCTGAACAACTCTGGCCCGTAGCCAGAGCGTCGGGTGGCGATAGCAGACTGGCTGAATTACAGACACAGTGCATGGTATTGAGCGAAGCGCAACGACAAGGGTGGCGCAATGTCCTGCTGTTCGATGCCGGCTTTCAGTTGACGCAGGATGAGAGGGTATTCACCCAGGCGAATCGCATCTTTACGAGCCTTAATCGGCTGGACTGGCATGCGTTGCTGCTGGGCGGGCATTATCAGCATTTCTCGCCGTTGCTGGCGCTGCCTGGCATTGCGCGTGTGCATCACGCTGATCGCGCTGCAGCCTATGCCGTTAACGCCAGCTATTACCCTGTGTTATTAAATGCTTACCATCGTGCGATAGAGCATGCCGCCAGCCTTAATGAGATTTGGCCATTATTAATGGGGAAACATTGCTGGCTGGCGGTGAATCCAGGCCTGGTTAGCTGGCGTGATAACAACCTCACGCCGGTTCCTACCTGTCGTCCAGCGGGTAGAGAAAGATCATTCCGTTTTGCATAGTGACCAGCGGTACGCCATCTGGCCAAAGTTGCTGCATACGCACTTGCGAATGCATCAGTAAATCAATGTTGCTGGCAAGCAGCGGGGTGTCTGGCGAGGGGACGAAATGCATGGGGGTATAGGTAAAAATGCGTTTCTCACCCGCCTGTTTTTTCTGCACGAAGCTCCCTTCGAGTCTGAACTGAGGGTTATTCGGACTGCTGACATGGCTTACGATCGTCTCTCCAACGGTGGACAGCCGGACGTCATAAAGCTCTTTTTGCTGCTGTGGCAAATCGTAGAAACCGAATTGCTGCGTCATGTTACTGCCCGGTTTTAATGCGGGCTGCGAACGATGCCAAAAATAACCGCAGGCAGCGATAATCAGCGCCGTGACCATCAGCATCGCTCCGTACTTATGCGGTCTTGCAAGGCGCCATTTCATCGAGTTTTCTCCGCGTTTCTTCAAGTATCAATTCATTAAGCGAAGCCAAATTGGCCCGCCAGTGATAGATCTGCATCGCCAGAATATTCTGCCCACAGGTGCTGTGTAAGCGCAGAGTAAAGTTCAACGTTTGGTTATCACTTCGCGAATAGATGCTCAGGTTGATGGATTCCTTTTTTATCTGTGCATTTAAAAGGTGATAGGTATCTTTGAGCCGGTTGTAGACCGTGGCTTGATCTTGCAGACGCTCGCCAGGTTCAACGAGCGTATACAGACGAATATTGCTGTACTCGTTTTTCGCCAGCTCTTCAGGTTTCATCGTCTGGCCGTGATCGATTTTCAAATAACTGATAAAGGCGATAAAAAGCGCGACAACAAGTAATAGCGATATGACGACGCCACGGCGATAGCGCGTTGGTTGCTCAGACGTTTCATAAATCACGTCAGAAGAGTGCGGCGGTGTATTGGCTGCGTCCGCCTCTGTGAGAGATTTCTCATTATCTAATGAAATATCTTCCTGCGGGCTTTCAATCTGCTGGCAATATTCTGCATCCAGCACATAGCCCCGTTTAGGCACGGTGCGAATAATGCGTTGCTGTTTGCCGTCATCTTCCAGCGCTGCGCGCAGGGCGTGAATGGCGTTTGGCAGGCTGTTATTGCCAATAACCCGCCCCTCCCAGACCTGGTTTGTCAGCTCTTCGCGCGTAAAAACCTTACCTGGGTTCTGTTGTAGCAGATCCAGTAATTTGAGCTGGTACGCGCCCAGCCGCTTATGTTCTCCGGTGACTAAATGAATAATTGAGCCGGAAGGCAAATCAATTAACCAATTGTTAATAGCACAACAATATTTTTTCATGACAAATTTCGAGAAGCTCCATCCTGGAACAAGCGATTATTAAGGTTGTTAACAGTAATTGAGAATTAATTAACGTGAAGGCGCGTGAGCAAATCTTCTGGCCTCAGCAATCATTCCATATGAGATATTAATAATACTACTGTGCGGTAGATGAATTATACGCAAATTCATTAATTGCCGCTTTTCGGGGGATTAAGAATAGGGAATGTAGTGTATCTTTTTACACCAGTTAAGGCGGGGGGACGTGCATTACCGCTTGTTGTAACTGCTTGTTGTTAATTTGTTGTTGTTTATTTAATTAATCTTTTTATCCATTGAACTAATGAGAAAGGTCAGCCTTAAAAATGTAAAAACAGCATGCTTCTGTTTTTATTTAATAAATCTAGTCTGCACCGTTAAATAATGATGAGTGTAATTACCTCTGAAACGATAACGTTTCCCGATGAAGCGCGCTATGTCTGCGATTATTTGCCGCTGGTGCATAAAGTGGTGAAACAATTTGCCTGGCAGGCCAGCAGCGTAATGGATAAAGACGATATGCGGCAAGTCGCCCTGACGGGTTTGCTCTTTTCATTGCGTCGCTATGGACAACCGGATGCGCAATTTGCCGGTTACGCCGTCCAGCGCATTCGTGGGGCAATTCTTGACGAGCTACGCCAGCAGGATTGGCGGCCACGTCGGCTGCGCCAAAAAATGTACAAGCTCAACGACGCCATTCGTGATCTGGCGCGTGAACTTGGCTATGTGCCTAATTTTAATGAATTAAGCGAGCGGCTTTCTATTACGCCAGAGGAGTATCAGCACTATTTATTGCTCGACTCCGCCAGTGAACTGGAGAGTCTGGATAACGATCTCCATGCCCACGCGCTGGAAAGCCGCCCGCTTGAAACTGAAGTATTGAACAGCCACGCGCTAAAAAGCGCGATAGCAAGCCTGACACAGCGCGAACAGACGATTCTGGGGTTGTATTACCACCATGAATTAAGCCTGAAAGAGATTGCCTCAATGCTTGGACTGACAGAAGCCCGTATTTGTCAGCTTAATAAAGTGATAGTGCAAAAGTTACGGGCATTTTTTGACGAGTGAGTACGTTTCTCCTTCCGCTAAGGAATGAAAAATGTATTTAAAATTTTAACCCTTTATTTTTATTAGTATTAATGTTGTGAAATATTTGACTGTATCATCCATCGTTGCCCCCAGGCAGAGCGTGCTCCGCGGGTTTTTGGGGCTTTTTTTTCTTATTTTGCTTTCTGTGTTCCTGACCGGTTGTACGCAGTCTAAACCGGTTAGCCGTACACAGGCGCCAACAATGCTTGCCGAACAGCGCAAGCCCACCCGTGAAGAGACGCTCGCGGCGACGCGTAAGTCTAAAGTTGACAAGGTTGTTCAGCACCTTAAAAAACAGTTGGGTAAACCTTACGTCTTTGGCGGCGTCTCACCAGCGCGCGGTTTCGACTGTAGTGGGCTGGTGTTCTATGCCTACAACAAAGTGCTGAGTAATAAATTACCCCGCACCACCAAAGCCATGTTTCATGACAAACGCTTGATGCGGGTAAAAACCGCAAACTTGCGCCAGGGGGATTTGCTGTTCTTTCGCAGCAAATTACGCGGTCCGGTCGATCATGTCGGTGTCTATCTGGGGCATAACCGCTTTATCGAGGCGCCGCGCCGCGGGTTGAATATCCGTATCAGCCATTTTCTTGATGACTACTGGCAGGATCACTACCTTGGCGCGCGCCGTATTCTGACAGGCAAACGCGTGATCTGAACTTACGCTTCCAGCGCGTTATGAATTGCTTCGCCCAACTGCTTGATCACCTCACGATTAGCGTCGGTTAGCGGTAGGGCGCAATTCAGGCGCAGGCAGTTACGGTACTTGCCGGACGCGGAGAATAACGAGCCGGGTGCAATCTGGATTTTCAGACGACACAGCGCGCGGGAAACACAGACCATATCGACGGTTTCTGGCAACTCAACCCACAGTAGATAACCGCCTTGCGGGCGCGTCACGCAGATACCGCAGGGAAAATACTGGCGCACCCAGCAGGTGTAAGTTTCCAGTTGCTGCTGATAAACCTGGCGCATACGCCGCACATGTCGATGGTAGTGACCGTCGCGAATAAACGCCGCAACGGCTAATTGTGTTCCCGGTACATTGGTGCCGATGGCGGCATACTTTTTATGCAGCACCCGATCCAGATAACGTCCCGGCGCAATCCAGCCGACACGCAAACCTGGTGCCACGGTTTTGGTGATGGAACTGCACAGCAGCACGCGGCCATCAATATCATAGGATTTTATGGTCGTGGGGCGCGGATATTCGGCTGCCAGCTCGCCGTAAATATCGTCTTCAAAAATCACAATGTCATGGCGCTGCGCCAGCGCCAGCACGGCTTTTTTCCGTGCGTCCGGCATGATAAACCCGAGCGGGTTGTTGCAGTTTGGCACCAGAATCACGCCCTTAATGGGCCACTGTTCCAGTGCCAGCTCCAGAGCTTCTACGCTGATGCCGGTTTCGGGATCGGTCGGAATTTCGATAGCTTTAATATCCAAACCACGCAATAACTGCATCGTGCCGTAATACGAGGGGGATTCAACGGCGACAATATCCCCCGGCTGGCACACCGCCAACAAGGCGAGCGCCAGCGCCGGGTGGCAACCGCTGGCGATGACAATATCGTCGGCGCTGACCGATGCGCCGCCGTCCAGCATCAGTCGGGCGATTTGCTCACGCAGTTCACGGCGGCCCGGCAGTGTGTCGTAGCTTAAGGCATCCATCACCTGGTGTTGGGCGATACGGCTCATCTCACGCCACAGCGGTTTAAGCGTGGGCTGGGTGATGTCCGGCGCGCCGCCGCCAAACGCAGCAATCGCTTTATCGGTGCGCGCGTCCAGCAGCGTCAGCACTTCATCCCACTGCGTGACTTCCACCGGACGCTGTACCGGGCGCGACATCGCGGGCACGGGCGGTTTTGCCTTGCGCGGCGCGACAAAGTAGCCGGAACGCGGCTGGGGCGTTATCAGTTGCAGGTTTTCCAGCACCTGGTAAGCCTGTTGCACGGTGCTGATACTCACACCGTGCTCCTGACTCAGGCTGCGCACTGACGGCAGTTTTTCGCCGTGGCGATACAATCCCTGTTCAATGCGTTCTGCCAGCAGCGTGGCCAGATGTTGGTAGCGTGTCATGCTGTATCCTTAAAATTCACCATACAGATTTAAGAACCAGTACAGATTGGCGTGAAATTGGCGATTCAGACGTTGTTTTAAGCGATCTGTATGTTAAAGAAAAGTGATTTCTGAATCTGTATTGTAATGGGCGAGAACGGCGAAGATAGAGCTCTTTTCAGGCGAGGAGAGCATCATGGAATTTTTTGAAAATCGACCCAACCGCCCGTTTTTCGGGTTTGTTTTATTCTGGCGCAAACTGCAACGGCTGCGTGAGCGCGTAAAAACGCGGCGGCTGCTGCGCGCATTAAGCGACGAGCAGCTAAAAGACCTGGGGTTACGCCGCAGTGAACTGTGATAAGTGCGATAACGCGCGGAGATAACATCTTGTTATTTCCGCCCAACCGGCGTTGGGCTATGCTTAGCTCCACAACCTGAAGGGGAGAAAGCGCATGCACTTTATGAACGAAGACGACGAGAAAAAAGAGAAAGAGACCGGTAATGTCTCACAGCTGATGCAGCAAAAACTGCTGGATGCCCGCTCGATCATTATCTCTGGCGAGATCAACCAGGCGCTGACAGAAAAAGTAGTCACCCAGCTACTGCTGTTGCAGGGCATCAGCGATGCGCCGATTAAAATCTATCTCAACAGCCAGGGCGGTCATGTTGAAGCGGCAGATACCATTCATGACATGATTAAATTCATCACCCCGGAAGTGCACATCATTGGCACCGGTTGGGTGGCAAGCGCCGGGATCACCATCCTGCTGGCGGCTAAGAAAGAGCACCGTTATTCGCTGCCGAACACCCGCTTTATGATCCATCAACCTCTGGGCGGCGTTCGCGGCCAGGCAAGCGACATTGAAATCGAAGCGAAAGAGATTATCCGCACGCTGGAGCGCGTTAACCGCATGATCGCTGACGCGACCGGTCAGCCGGTGGACAAAGTGAAGCAGGATACCGACCGCAACTACTGGATGAACACCAAAGAGGCCATTGATTACGGCATCGTTTCCAGCGTGGTGAAATCCTACGGCGAACTGAATCTGGATTAAGTTTGTTAGCGACCTTGAGGCGAGAATTTTTTCTCGCCTTTTTTCACTTCACGCCCGCCAAAATACACTTCTCCCTGACACATAATTTCTGCACACTGTGCGCATTTCTCATTACGGAGTGATGGCATGAAAAGCAGTATCAAAGCGGTGCTGGTGATGACAGCAACGCTAAGTGCGCCCGTGCTGGCGGAGCAAAGCGGCGTCTCGTTTGACCATAAAGACTGGGAAGTGGTTTGCGATAACACCCTGACCTGCCGCGCCGCAGGTTACAGCGCGGAAGAAGAGTCCAGCGGTTCGGTGTTGATTACGCGAAAAGCCGGGCCAGACACGCCGGTGACCGTTGATGTGGTGCTGGCAGAAATGGACGCCGATGAAACCACGCAACAGGCAACGCTCAGCCTGTGGATCGAGGGTAAATCACAGGGCGAGATCGCTACCGAAGATAACGATAGCTGGCGCTTATCCGATGCGCAGGCGCGCAGCATGATCGATGCCGTGAAAGGTAGCGGTAAAGTCGAATTCAAAGGCGGCGCGAAACCGTTTGTGCTCTCCGGCGATGGCGCATACGCCGTGTTACTGAAATTTGATGACGTGCAAGGGCGCGTGGGCACGCCTGGCGCGCTGAGTAAAAAGGGCGATAAAGCGGAAAGCTCGGTGACACCAGCGGTTGCCGCACCGGTGATCCAGGCGGTGGAAGTGAAAGGCGGCGAAGATCGCACGCTCACCAAAGCCGAAACCGCAGCGCTGAAACCGCGTTTGCTGGCGGCGCTCACCAGCGGTAACGAGTGTGACCGCCTTGTCTCCCCGCAGGAACCGGTTATCGACGGTGATAACGACATTACCCTGACACCGCTGGATGGCAAACAGGTGCTGATCTCCACCCTTTGCTGGCGCGGGGCGTACAACGAAGGTTATGGCTACTGGGTGGTGGATAAAGCGCTGAAGGGAACGCCGCAATTTATAACTAACTCCGCGTCTGACTACAGCGATGGCGTGATCTCGTTGGGCCAGCGTGGTCGCGGCATTGGCGACTGCTGGGCTTCGGCGGAGTGGGTCTGGGACGGGAAAACTTTCCGCAAGAGCAGCGAATCCACTTCCGGCATGTGCCGCTATGTGCGTGCGGGCGGCACATGGGATCTGCCGGAATTCGTTTCGGAAGTGAAAGAGGCGAAGTAATTCGCAGCCCGATAAACGCTGCATTCCGCACTTTTGCCAGGTGCAGCGTTTTTCTTTTTCAGGCCGGAGTGCAAAGCATGTTAAACAGCCTCAACCATCTGACCCTGGCGGTTAGCGACCTTGCCCGCAGCGTCGATTTTTATCATCAACTTCTTGATATGAAACTCCATGCGCGCTGGGATAATGGCGCTTATCTCACCTGTGGCGAGTTGTGGCTTTGCTTATCGCTCGATGCGCAGCGTCAGTATGTACTGCCAACACACAGTGACTACACCCATTATGCGTTCAGCGTTGATGAGCGCGATTTCGCCCGCTTTGTCACCCGCCTTGAGCAGGCTGGCGTGGTGAGCTGGAAAGCGAACAAAAGCGAAGGCGACTCCTGGTATTTCCTCGACCCCGACGGACACAAGCTCGAAGCGCATGTCGGCAACCTTGCCCAGCGCCTGAGGGCGTGCCGCGAGAAACCGTACAAGGGGATGGTGTTTTTTGATTAGGCTTTCGCAATCTATGCTCTTTGCCCTCCTCGTTTCTTGATACTTACCATGATAACTATTATTGTACCCCGCCTGTGAAACGAGGGGATCGCGATGACTGAAGATGAACTGTTCGCCCGCCGACCGCTGGGTATGCGCATGGCGATGGTTGTGCGTCAGTGGCGCGCCACTATCGATCATGCATTGAGCGACACGGGCATCACGCAGTCGGGCTGGACGGTACTGATGCAGCTTCACCAGTTAGGGGATAACGTCTCCGTTAGCGAACTGGCGGAAGTGCAGGGCATTGAGCTGCCGCCGCTGATGCGCACGTTGACACAGCTGGAAAAACAGGGGCTGATTGTGCGTACGACATCGCCGTACGACAAGCGCATACGCCTGCTGGCGCTCACCGCGGAGGGGACGCATATGCTGGGCAAAATCACGCAAGTGATCGAAGCCTGCCAGGCGCGGGCTGCGGAAAATATTCCGCCAGCAGAGCTGCTCGCCTTTAGCGACACATTGAATCAAATCGCCTGTAATTTGCGTGTGATGCGCGAAGAAGACAACCAAACCGAATAAGAACATCATGACGCCAGAACAAAAGTTTGCCCGCTGGGTAAGGGTGAGTATTGCCTCTTTCCTGCTGATGTTTGTCTATTTTATCGTTGCCGATATCTGGATCCCGCTGACCCCGGACTCCACCGTGATGCGCGTGGTCACGCCGGTTTCCGCCCGCGTTTCCGGTTATGTCGCGCAAGTGTACGTACAAAATAACAGCCAGGTGAAGAAGGGCGATCTGCTGTTCGAACTGGATGCCACGCCGTTTAACAACCAGGTGGAAGCCGCGCAAATCGCACTGGCACAAGCAAAGCTCACCAATCAACACCTGGATGCGCAAATCGTTGCCGCGCAGGCCAGCCTGAAGACGGCGCAGCTTACCGCGCAAAACGATCGGGTGACCTTTGAGCGCTATCAGAACCTGAGTGCTACACACAATGTTTCGCAGTCTGACCTTGATAAAGTGCGCACCACCTGGCAGAGCAGCGTGCAGTCGGTGAACAATCTGAATGCCTCGATTAATGCACTGAATATTGAACGCGGCGATCGCGATGACGCCCGCAACGTGACGCTGCAAAAATACCGCAATGCCCTGCAACAGGCACAACTGAATCAGGGCTGGACGCAGGTTCGCGCCGAAGCCGATGGCACCGTAAGTAACCTGCAATTAAGCCCCGGATTTTATGCCGCGACCGGTACAGCCGCGCTGGCGCTGGTGCATGATAAAACCGATATCGTGGCGGATTTTCGTGAGAAGAGCCTGCGTCATACGCGCGTTGGCACCGATGCAGCGGTGGTGTTTGATGCGCTGCCGGGTCATGTGTTCAAAGCGCATGTCACCAGCAGCGATGCCGGGGTACTGGCCGGACAACAGGCGGTGAACGGCGAGCTTTCAGAGCCGCAAACCTCTAACCGCTGGGTGCGTGACGCACAGCGTATGCGCATCCACGTCGCGCTGGATGAATCGTTGCCGAAAGAACTCCCGACCGGTGCGCGCGCCACAGTGCAGTTGTATAACAGCGAAGGGGTGTTTGCGCGCTTCTTCTCGGGCCTGCAAATCCATCTCGTGAGCCTGTTGCACTATGTCTATTAATACGCTGGCGCGGGTTTTCACCCCTCACGGCAATATCGTTTACACGGCGAATGACTTTCGCCAGACGCTGCGCATCGTTTTTGCCGGGATGATCGCGCTCAGCGTATCGAGTTTTTATAACACCCAGTACGGCGTGTTTTACGTGGTCTACCCGGTGATGCTGTTATCGCTGGTACCGGTATTCAACCGCCATGTGGCGAAACAGTTCATCTTCAGCGCAGTGATTAACTGCATCGAAATGGTATTTATCATCGGCTATTTGTCGCGTTGGCCGGTGATCATGACGCTGGTGGTGTTTGCTCTGTACGTGATGCGTTTTCGCTTTATGAGCAAAGGCGCGCTGTTTCTGTTTGGCTCGGCGGGTGTGGTTTGTCAGAGTACGATGCTCAACTTTATGAGCTACCCCTCAAGCGACTGGCACACGCTGCTGTTTTCCAATATCGAAGCCAGCGTCATGGCGGTGGCGCTGAGTGCGTTGATGAACTATCTGATCCCGGATGTCGAGCCGCGCACCCGTCCGCCGATGATCGAGAAAAACGCCGCGCGAGTGCGCCACGAATCGCTGCTCTCCGGCACTGTGGCGACGATGATCTTTGTGGTTTTTCAACTGAGCGATCTCAGCGATTCGTTATCCGCGCTGATGGCCGGGATCTTGATCCTGTTCCCGATGCATTATCGCGGCGCGGTGATGAGCTCTGTGTGGCGCGTGGTCGGCGTGGTGCTCGCCTGCCTCTATATCCTGCTGGTGCAGTTGATCCTCTACAACCACAGTAGCCATATGCTGCTGATGATGCCGCTGATTGGCCTCGGGCTGGCGTTCAGCGCGCGGCTGCATGTGATGGAGAAAGTTGGCGCTGGCGTCGGTTTTGCCAGTGTGACCACCATCGGCATTATGTTTGGGCAGAACCTGCACCCGGACACGGATTTAGTGTTCAGCGATCTCTATCGCATCGTTTCCGTGACGGTGGCGCTGCTGGCGACGCTAACGATGATCTATCTGGTACACCTGATCCTGAATCGCTTCGACGCCACACGGTTTGTGATTGAGGAACAGTAAGCGGGAATGCGCCCGAAAACTCAATGTCTTTCGGGCGCTAAGTCATTGCGCCGCAGTGATTTTACAGGCCGTCTACAGCGCCTGCCTGTTATCCCACTCGCGTGAATTCGTCAACGTCACAGCGGTAAATTGCCTCTGTGATATTGGGTATCAGCCACTGATTGACCGCTTCCGCTTCGCTGTAAAAACGGATGCATAATCCGCAGCCGCCTTTGAGCTGGCGCGGAATATCCTGCACGCGAAAAACGATCCCCGCCGACTGCATCGCTTTGCGCGTTTGCAGCACGCCGGGTGTGGTGTGGAACAGCAATAGGTATTCCGCCATTAGCGTTTCCTCTGCCGCTGGCCGATTAACGCCGCCCCCAGCGCGCCCGCGTACTGGGCGTCTTCATGGGTAAAAACGTCGCTGGCAAGATGCCCGGCCAGCATGCGGCGGAAGGTGGCGCAGTGGCTGACGCCGCCGGTAAACAGCAACGGCCCTTGCGTGGAAAGCCGCGAGATAAAGTGCGCACTGCGGCGCGCCATGGCATTGATCACCCCGGCGAGAATCGCTTCCGGTGCGATACCTGCCGAACGCAGGCTGATCACTTCGGATTCGGCAAACACCGTACACATGCTGGTTAGTGGATGCGGCTCCACGCCGTCGGTGATGGCGTCCAGGTGCTCCACCTGCGTACCCAGCGTGCGCGAGATAACGTCCAGAAAACGCCCGGTTCCGGCGGCGCATTTGTCATTCATCAGAAAATCGGTGAGATTGCCCTGTTCATCCAGCGCGATCACTTTGCTGTCCTGCCCGCCGATGTCGATCACCGTACGTGTTTGCGCGAGCAACAAACGTGCGCCGAGGCCGTGGCAGGAGATTTCGGTGACCTGTTTATCGGCGAAATTGACCAGTTGCCGCCCGTAACCGGTCAGCGTCAGAAAGGGTTTTTCACCCAGCCCTTCGCACAGAGTTTCCCATGCCTCGACAATCGATGTCGCCGGGCGAAACGAGGTCGGGCACAGGAAGCGCCGCACAATCGTCTCGCCCTGGAGCAAAATGCCTTTGGTGGTGGTCGAGCCGGAATCAATACCCACGGTAAACGTCACGCCCGCTCCTTATAACATCTCGATAAACGCGGCGACGCGGGTGCTGAGCTGTCCGATATCCGCTGTCGAATAATCCGTTTCAATCGCCATATAGGGAATGTTGTGCTGCTGACGGACATGGCGTTTGATCGCCAGCGACTCCACCGCGTAGGTGTGGCAGGCCTGCAAAATCACATCGATAACGCCATCGGCCTGGTATTCGTCGACCATCTGGCTGAGCAGTTTCAGGCGCTCATCATTAGGGGAGATACAGGAGCAGCCGATTGCCAGATATTTGTCGGTCAGCGCGTCGTAAACATCGCCGCTCTCGTCAACGCAGCGCTCGGTCGCTTTTGCGCCGGTACAGTTTTCATAGCCCACCACCCAGCCGCCGTTCTCCTCGATGGCGCGCACCACTTTTTCCGCTGCGCCGCCAATCGGGCAACCGGTGATTAAAATACGCGGGCGAGGATCCAGCCGTTTACCCGCTTGCCACTCGTCGCGGATCCGTGCGGCCATGGTGTTAAGTTCGTCGATCAGCGCTTCTTTATCAAAACGGAAGGTCGCGCCGTACACCACTTTCAGGATATCCGCGCCGCTAAGCGCAGGCGGGTTGAGCTGCCCGACGTGGTAGAAATTCGCCAGCGCCTGGCGCTCGCGGTTTTTCACCGCGATGGCCTCGCGCAGTGCTGCTTCGCTAATCGGCTGACCAAAACGTTGCTCGATCGCCTGCTGTAAACGCAGGATTTCTGCTTTCCATAATGCGCGGGAAGCGGCGTCTGCCGCGCTGTTCGGCAACTGCATGACATGGACCGCTTTGAACTCCGCCATGTATTCATACATTTTCTTTTTGCCGTCGCAGGTGGTTTCACCCACCACCAGATCGGAAAAATAGAAGTAGGGGCATTTGTCGGTTTTGCCAAAGCCGTAGCTGCTTTTGATCAGCGGACAGAGGTTGCGCGGCAGGTCTTTTTCCGCCTCTTCAATGGTTTCATCATTGGTGGAACAGAGGGAAACCACCACCGCACCGGCGGCCATGGCAATCTCTTGCGGCATAAACGTGCAGTAGGTGCCAACCAGCGGGATCCCTTGCTCTTTGAGATCCATCACGGTGAGAAAACCTTTCTGGCGGGCTTCAGAAAACTGTTCAAAAACATCTGGCAGGGCGGTGATAAGCGACATAATTTTCCTTCCCCGTGACACGGGAGAGATTGAAAAGAGGCCGCATTATAGTCATGCAAAAAGTGTGGAGATATTGATCTCCGGCGGATGAAAAGGGGAAAAAACCGTTTTCAGTCCGGTCAGATTATTTTTTTGAGATCCATCTCTTCCTGAATGCGCTCGCTGTAGAGCGCGTGTGTGCGAATCGCTTCGTCGATGCCTGCGTTATAAAAAGCCGGGCCAATCTGTTCGGCAATGAAGTCGATAAAGAACTCGGCGTCAAACTGCTCCAGTTCCAGCTCAAAATTCTGCTCACAGTAGGCCTGCAATTTTTTGCGTAACTGCTCGCGTTCGCTGGTGGTGAGGGTAATGTCGGCCATCGTTTCTCCTGGCAAATTAGAAAGCGCTAACGTGCAGCAGCGCGGGCAACTGCGACAGTAAATAAAGGATCAAGCCGATCGTTCCGCCGACGAGCGTGCCGTTGATGCGGATAAATTGCAGATCTTTGCCGATATTCAGCTCGATTTGCTGCGACATATCCCGCGCGTCCCAGCTTTTCACCGTGTCGCTGATATGGCGGGTAAGAAACGCGGCGAACTCCGGTGCCACGCGGTGCGCGGCTTGTTCCAGATGCTCATTTAACGAGGCGCGCAGCGCGCCATCCGCCAGCAGCGTTTCGCCGAACCACAGGCCCGCGTCGGTAATGCGTTTTTGCATCCGCGAATCGTCAGACTGCATATCCGCTTTCATCCAGTTACGCAGATCCGCCCACATTTCGCCGACATAGTGGTTAAACGTCTCATCGTTTTTCAAATACTCTTTGATATTTTCTGCGCGCTCGGCCATTTCCGGATCGCTTTTCAGACTGGCGATCAGCTTCATCGTCGCGCGATCGAAAGCTTGGCGGATCTGATGCGTGCTGTCGGCATTGACATCATCGAGCAGCGAATTGACCGCCTCGGAAACCCAGTCGGCACTCTGCTCGCCCAGCCATTCAGTAGGCAGGATCTTCGCTTTCATCGGGTGCTCGGTTTTCAGCCAGCGCACAATCTGGCGGGCAATAAAATCGCGGCTACTTTGCCGTTGCAGCAGGGCGATCAATTGCGCAATGACGGTATCCAGCAATTTCTGGTGACGATTATTGCGGGTCAGGCTTTCCAGTAGCAGCGCGCTGGTTTCGGTGAGATCCACTTTGTCGATGGCTTTGTGCACCGCGCGGCGTAACAGACGCTGGATGCGGCTGTCGTCAGCCATCTCCAGAAAGCCGCTCATCACCTGCAACAGATGCACGCCCACGCGCTGGGCGTTTTCGGGCTGGCTGAACCAGACGCCAATCATCTGCGCAGGCTGGTGGCGATGAATTAACGCGACCAGCGATTGGGTATCAAGAAACTTTTCCTGCACGAACTGGCCGAGATTGTCGCCGATCCGCTCTTTATTACGCGGGATAATCGCCGTATGGCGGGCAATAAACGGGAACGGCACGCGGTGAAACAGCGCGACCACCGCGAACCAGTCCGCCAGCGCGCCGACCATCGCCGCTTCGGCAATGGCTTTCACCCCGCTTACCCAGAAGTTGGGCGGCAGGAACAGTGTGGTGATAAACGTCGCGGCCGCAACCAGCAACAACGACAGCGCCAGACGCTTGGCGCGCTTAAGTTCTGCGAATTTATTCATGGTTTAAGCATATAACCCAACGCCGGGTTCTTGCAAAAGGTTAAATCCTAAGCAGATTACGCAGCATGCTCCACCAAATCGACGTCCCGAACACCATTAACACCGCGCCTGCGACGCGCTCGATCCACCACACGCTTTGCCTCAGCCGCTGTTGTACGGCGGGTTGACCAATCAGCGATACCACGACCAGATCCCACACCAGAACGACCATCACCATCCACACGCCGCTCACCGATTGCTGGAGCAGCGTGACGTCCGGGCCGAGCAGGGCGGTCATCAGCGCAAGGTAAAACAGCGCGTTTTTGGGATTGAGCAGCGCGGAGCCAAGCCCGAGTAAAAACTGTTTCCGCAGGCTCGGGCACGGCTGACGGGTTTCATTGACGCTAAGCGTCTGCGCGCGGCTGCGCAGCAGGTGCCAGCCAATCCACAGCAAATAGACAGCGCCCAGCAGTTCAATGGCGCTAAAGAGCACCGTGAACTGGCGCAGCGCGCTCGCCCCGATAATCACTATCAGGATATAAAAGGCGTTGCCTGCGGCGATGCCCGCGCACAGCCCGGCGCTGCCGCGCAGGCGATAGCGGATCGCAAAGCCCATTAACAGAAAGAAATCCGGGCCGGGGCTGAGCAGGGCGACAAAATGTGCCAGCGCCAGCGCGGAAAACGCGGTGGGAAACAACGCCATAGTGACCTCCACAAAAAAGTGAAGTTCACTTTAGCGGCGCGTCGGCGCTATTTATTGTCGGATATTGATCGGCCAAACGCGTACTGGCGCGGCGTGGCAGCGGTGTAGTTCACAAAGGTTCGGTGGAAATGGCTCTGATCGGCAAACCCGCTCTGGTAGCCGACATCCGCCAGCGTATCGCCCGCACGCAGGCGGCTTTTGGCAAACTCAACGCGCGCGATATTCAAAAAGCTGCCCGGCGTCAGGCCGGTGTCCTGCCTGAAGGTACGGATGAGCGTCTCTTTGCGCAGGGAAAAAGCGCTGGCCAGCGCATCAAGCGTGGGCGGTTGCTGCAAATCGTGGGTTAACGCTGCCAGCACCTGCTGGCTTACGGGTCGCAGCGGCGCGCAGCGATCCGCACCGGGAGGTAAAGCGCTGAGAAGGGCATCTAGTGCCGCTGGTAATTGCGGCGAGTCGTCCCGCTCAATCAACGCCACAATACGCAAGTACAACTGGAATAACACAGGGTCGCGAATGACCTGCTGCTGGCTGTTTTCATGCGGCAGATACAGCATATGGTAGCTGCGTGGCTGCCCGGAGAGTGGGTTACAACTGTGGGGCGCGTGCGGTGGAATGACCATCAGATCGCCCGGCTGGAGCAGGTATTCCTGCCCGTTGCAGAGGCAGCGGGTTTGCCCCTCAACAATCGCGCCGATTGAAAGCTCGGCATGGCGATGGCGCTTATAGGCTTGCTGGCTACGCCAGGTGCTGCGCAGCTCAACGCCGGGTAATGCCTGCGGGCGGCAAAATGATTGCTGTATATCGCGCGTTATCGACATGCTTTGCCTCATTTGGTTGGCTTTCTGGTATACCACACCCCTTTATTTGTCGCGAAAGGCATTATGCAGAAGCCGCCACATATGGTGGGCGGCTGGCGTAAATCGCCGATCGGAGTTGCGCAGCAGGTGGCACTGAGCGCTACTGGCGATGGGATGATCGAGCGGTACAGCCGCCAGCGCGCCAAGGCGAATAGGATCGGCGGCAGCATAAGCGGTCATAAACGAGATGCCCAGCCCCGCCTGGCTTAGCCCCATCGCGGTAGAGAACTGGTTGCAGCGATACGCCGGGTGGAATTGTAAACCCTGGCTTTTGAACATGGCATTCATATGGCGTTGCAGGCCGAAGTTTTCTGTCAGGGCTATCAATGGATAGTCGACCAGCTCTTCAATGGTGATGCTTTGCCGCTGCGCGATGGGGTGCTGTGGCGAGACGACGGCACAGATTGGCCCCCATTGAAAGCTGTGGCGCTTGAGTTCCGGCGTACCGATTGGGCCAAAGGCCAGCGCCATATCCGCTTCGCCGCTGACGATGTCATTGAGCATCTCCTGCATGCTGCCCACCACAATATCGACAAAAACCTGCGGGTACGACTTGGCAAACTCACGCATTACCCCTTCGATAAAGGCGGTGATCAGCCCACCGCCAATGCGCACTGAGATTGTCCCGCCGCGCATATGGCGCAGATCTTTTAACTGGCTTTCCAGCTTTTCGCGTCGCTGGCGGCTGGCAAAATAGTCTTCCGCCAGCAGGCGTCCCGCTTCGGTTAATACCACGTTACGCCCGCGCCGCTCCAGCAGCGGGAGTTGCAGTGCACGCTCCAGTTGCGCGATCTGGCGGCTGACCACGGAGGGGTTAACACCAAGGATATCCGCCGCGCGACGGATCCCACCCTGGTTACCCACTTCATATAAATAACCCACCTGCTTGTCCTGGAACATTCGCCACATTCCTTCTCAACTGTTGACCTGAAAGCAACAATAACATCAATAAGCGGATATTTATCATCCAGATTGAATAGTGATAATCAAATTAACCGCCCTGTTATGTGAGTGAAAGAAAATGAAAAACTGAATCTGCATTTTTGCACCAAAAGGGTGCCCGATAACGGTGATAAATTATTTTATTAGGATGTTCTTAATGCTTAATTAAATAATTTTTTAGTTACTTTGCTTTTAATTCTCGGTATTTCACGGGAAGGTTTTTTGTTGCGTAATAATTCGCGGTAAAAGGTTTTTATTTTAGCGTCGGGCTATTCAGGCACGGATCCTGCTTAGTAATAAGTCATTGTCATCTGATTATTTCAAAGAGAGATGTTATGAGTGAATCGAAAACGCTGGAGCAACCCGCGAAAGAGCACGCGGAAGAGTGGAAAGTCGGGCCTGGCGCCTGGATTTCGTTAGTGATTGTTCTGCTGGTTTTTTCCGGCTTCTTTTTCAAAGTCGAGGGGATGGCGTGGCTGGGCGCGTTTGATTTTACCACGCTGGGTGGCGCGTTCGGCACGATGAAGACACCGGAAACCAATACTTTTATTGGCAGCGGTGGCATCAGCGCGAAGGCTGGTTTTCTGTTCGCGCTGTCGCTGGTGCCAACGGTCATGCTGGCGCTGGGGTTGCTGGAGATTTTTACCCATTACGGCGCGATCCGCGCGGCGCATAAATTGCTGACCCCCTTGCTTAAACCGCTGCTGGGTATTCCAGGTTATACGGGGCTGGCGCTGATTACCGACCTGCAAAGCACCGATGCCGGGGCGGCATTAACCAAAGAGTTATACGACAGCGATAAAATTACCCGTAAAGACGTGGTGATTATGGGGTCGTGGCAATATTCCGGTGCGGGCTTAATCAATAACTATTTTTCGATTGGCTCAGCGATGTTCGCGTCATTAACCATCCCAATTATTGTTCCGCTGGTTTTAATGTTTGTCCTTAAATTCGTGGGCGCAGCCGTGGTTCGTCTGGCATTAAATACTGTTTATAAGCGAGATTTTGACAATGAATAATTCCGCAAAAGTCTCTGGTAATCCGTTCGATATTTTCGTTATTGGTGCGCGTAAAGGTTTTAATATCGCCATTAATAATCTGATGCCGAATGTATTAATGGCCTACGTGATCGCCGAAATGCTCAATTTACTCGGTGTGATGCAGATTATTGGCCATCTTTGCGCGCCGTTAATGGGGCTGTTCGGCCTGCCGGGGGAAGCGATTACCGTGTTGCTCACCGCCTGGCTTTCGTCTTCTGCGGGAACCGGCGTGGCGGTCAGCCTGCTGAGCAAAGGCCAGCTTGATATGGGGCAAATCACTATTCTCGCGCCCGCCATCTTTTTAATGGGTTCGCAGCTACAGTATATGGGCCGCCTGTTGGGCGTAGCCGATGTGCCGAAGAAGTACTGGCCGTTACTGATGGCGGTCAGCATTCTCAATGCCGTAATCGCCATGCTGATTATGCGCGTTATTGCCTGAGTACCAAGGAGTAAGACGTGTCACGTACACTTGAGCATTTTAATTACCTGCATCAGATCCCGGAACTCGGGTTCGAAGAGTATAAAACCTCCGCTTATATCGCCGGAGTACTGGAGGCGGCGGGCTACCAGGTTACGCGCCAGGTCAATAACACGACCGGCATTGTCGCGGTGCTGGACAGCGGTAAACCGGGGCCAGTGCTGGCGCTGCGCGCCGATATGGATGCGCTTGGGCATATCATTGACGGTGAGCATGTCGCGCGTCACACCTGTGGTCATGATGGACACTCCACGGTGGTGCTGACCACGGCGCAGGAAGTGATCGCCGAAGGAGTAGTGAAAAAAGGCAAGCTGAAGTTTATCTTCCAGCCCGCGGAGGAACTGGGTACCGGGGCGATTGCGCTGACGGAGGCTGGCGTGCTGGACGATGTTGACATGCTGCTTGGTTTCCACCTGCGCCCGCTGGAAGAGTGCCCGATGGGTCAGGCGGTGCCGGCCATGTATTACTCGGCGTCTGCCACGGTGGAAGTGATATTCCACGGCAAAGCGGCGCACGCGGCGCGGCCCCACTTAGGTGTGAACGCGCTGGACGCCGCCGCCCACGCAGTGCAGGCGGTAAACGGCATTCATCTTGCGCCATCGCTCACCTGGAGCGCGAAAGCGACGCGCTTTCTCTGTGACGCCGGGGTGACCAACTCAATTCCTGATAAGGCACTGGTGTGCTGGGATTTGCGTGCGGCGGAAAATGAAGCCATGACTGCGTTAAAACCGCAGGTATTGCGCGCGATTGAAAGCAGTGCGGCGGCATACGGCGCACGGGCTGAGATCCGCATTCTGAAAGAGATGCCTGCGGCGATCATTGATGACGAGGCAACCGGGGTGGTTTCCCGCGCCATCCGCAGCGTGTTTGGCGATACCGGGCTGACCGCGCCAAAATCGACACCCGGCAGCGAGGACTTTTTCCACTACCTGCGCCTGCGCCCGCAGGTGAAAGGCGGTTTCTGGGGGCTGGGCGCGAATTTGTCGCCGGGTCTGCATCACCCGGACATGCACTTTGATCGCGACGCGCTGGCGCTCGGCGTGAAAGTGTTTAAAGCCTGCGTGCAGGATGTGCTGGGCTGAGTCATGGCTTCCAGCGGCGCAGCGTGGTCTCCTGTTCATAGGGCATCGGCGTGGGCCAGGTAATAAACTCGACGATGCTGCCCCACGGCGTGCGGCCATAGCAAAAGCAGTTTCCTGCGCCTTTCTCGGTGGGAAAACCTAGCGGCTGCGGCGTGGTAAACACTTCGCCGCCCGCATCCGCAAAGCGTTGCAGCGCAGTATCGATATCAGCGGTGTAGACCGCAAAATGTTGCAGACCAAAATCGCTGGCCCGCAGCGGCTCGCGCTGTTCTGGCCCGTGCATTTCGAAGAGTTCGATACCGGGGCCGTGCTGAAGTTTGAGCATGCGTATGGATGTGATCGTCGTACCCGGCACGAAGCGCAACGTTTTTTGCTGCGCCTCGTTATCAAGATCTTCATCTTCTGGCGAGACGGCCTGATAAATCAGCTCTGCACCCAACGCGTCAATCAGAAAACGGGTTGCCTCTTCAATATCCGGGACGGTAATACCAATATGATCGATGCCGCGAATGCTCATGTTTCCTCCTGTTAATGGCTCTTTTTAAAGCATAGAACAGATGCGTGGAGTGTTTTTGCTGGTTAGTCGTGAAAAACATTTCGGTTATAGTTTTTTTTAATTTATTGCATCAATATAGATAGAGAGTCGCGGTATTTACCGATATCGGCACTGATACTGGATTGTTTGCATAATATTGCTCAATATAATCAGGGCACCGATTAGATGCTCGGGGGGGAGTTATTTTGCGGCGATAGTAATACAGCCGTTCGTAACTTTAATACCTACCTTCGCATCGATTTTAAAACCCGCTGTCGCCAGCCAGTCATCCACTAAACGAATTGCCGGGGGCTCGTTTTTTGGGCGGTGGGTCGCATAACTTACTGTTAAATTGCGCATTTTAAAAGAAAGCGCTTCTGATTCAACATAAAACACATAGAGTGCAAAAAACAGTCATGGCCACTATTCCTTGTCAATAGAGATTATGATTAGCGGTGCGGATGTGCGCCAACGCATTCACACTCAAAACAGGTGCCAAATACCAGAGAATAACGTCAAAATCACATATAACCAGACTGAAAAGTAAAGCGATTAAGTACGAAAAAATAAAATGAGGATGTTCATTTTTATTATAACTAATGCTTCTGCAGCTTTAATGTTAGTGCCCTTTATAAAAACGGTATTTATTTTTATTTTCTGCATCAGAAACGTCTGTATATACCCAACTTTACTTTCAGACCCGGTCATTTTTACTACCCTTATTAGCCTAAGCGGTAAATAAGGAGGCAAATATGGCTTACCAGACAGTGAATCCTTTTAACAACCAGCTCATTAAAGAGTATCCCAATCATAGCGATGCCGATATCGAAGTGGCGCTGCGCCAGGCGGATGCGCTGTATCACTCTTCCTGGTCAAAGGGAGATATCGAACAGCGGTTGCCGATACTGCACAGACTTGCCGACTTGCTGGAAAACCAGCAGGAAGACCTGGCGAAAATCGCCAGCCGGGAGATGGGGAAGTTGATTGAGCAGAGCCGCAGCGAAGTGAAGATCTGCGCGCAGATCGCCCGCTATTACGCGGATAACGCAAAACAATTTCTTGCACCCGTGAAATATGAAACGGAGCTGGGAGAGGCGTGGGTTGAGCATCATCCGATCGGCGTGATCATGGCGGTGGAACCGTGGAATTTCCCTTATTACCAGTTGATGCGTGTACTGGCCCCGAATCTCGCAGCCGGTAACCCGGTTATCTGTAAACATGCCAGCATTGTGCCTCAGTGCGCCGAAACCTTTGCGCAGCTGGTGCGCGAAGCGGGCGCGCCGGAAGGTGCGTGGACGAATCTGTTTATCTCGTCCGATCAGGTTTCCGCGATCATTGCCGATCCGCGCGTACAGGGGGCAGCGTTGACCGGATCGGAAAAAGCCGGTAGCGCGGTGGCGGCTCAAGCGGCGAAACACATCAAGAAATCGACGCTGGAACTTGGCGGTAATGACGTATTTATCGTGCTGGACGATGCGGATCTGGAAAAAGCGGTTGAGACTGGTGTGCAAGCGCGTCTGGCGAACGCCGGGCAGGTTTGTACTGCCGCGAAACGTTTTATTATCCATCAGGATATTGCCGATCAGTTCCTGCGTAAGTTCACCGACGCCTTCAGGCAAGTGAAGCTGGGCGATCCGCTGGATGAAAGCACCACGCTTGGCCCGCTCTCCTCGAAAGAAGCGCTCAATACGCTGAGCCAACAGGTGAGTGAAGCGGTACAAAACGGAGCAAAACTGCACTTTGGCGGCAAACCGGCGAACAGCGAAGGCAACTTCTTCGAACCCACTATTTTGACGCACATTACGCGCGACAATCCGGCCTATTTTGACGAGTTCTTTGGCCCGGTAGCGCAAATTTATGTGGTGAATAATGATGACGAAGCGGTACGTCTGGCCAACGATTCACACTACGGCCTTGGCGGGGCGATCTTCAGCCGCAACATTCAGCGCGCTAAACAGATGGCTTCGCGCATTGAAACCGGCATGGTCTATATCAACTGGCTGACGGATACCGCCGCAGAGTTGCCATTCGGCGGGGTGAAACGCTCCGGGTTTGGTCGCGAGCTGTCTGATTTAGGCATCAAAGAGTTTGTGAATCAGAAGCTGGTGGTAGTGCGCCAGTAATTGTCTCCTTTCCCTTTTTCCTCTCCCACAAGGGAGAGGAAACCCTTCCCGTCAGTGAATAAAACAAGCATTGAATGACAACTTTGTATATACTTTACTGTATATACACTCAAGGATGAGAAACGTGACATGGAGTTCGAATGGGACGCAACAAAAGCGACCAGCAATCTGCGCAAGCATGGTATTCGCTTTGAAGATGCCGTATTTGTTTTTGATGACCCGCAACATCTGTCGATACAAGACAGGTTTGAAAACGGCGAATATCGATGGCAAACCATCGGGCTGGTTCATGGTGTGATCGTTATTTTGGTCGCGCATACCATCCGTTTTGAAAGTGGGCACGAAGTCGTTCGTATTATCAGCGCGCGTAAGGCTGACAGAAAGGAGAGGAGCCGTTATGAGCATGGTTAAACATAAGCAGGGCGAGATGCCTGCGCGCAATAAGCAGCGTGAAGCTGAACTCAAAGCACTGGCAGATAAACCCGACGATGAGATTGATTACAGCGATATTCCTGCGACGGAAGAGGCGCTTTGGGCGGATGCGATTCGCGGTAAATTTTTCCGCCCTTTAAAAACGCAGGCATCGGTGCGTATTGATGCGGACGTTATGGAATGGCTGAAGCGGCCGGGAAAAGGGTATCAGACCCGGCTTAACGCAATTTTACGTGAAGCAATGCTGCGCGATTTGCAAAACAAAAAATGATGAGCAGGCCACCTGTGGGTGGCCTTTGTTATTTCTTCAAACCCGCAAATGCTGCTCTGATCTCGTCTTCCGGTAGCTGTACGCCAATAAACACCAGCGTGCTGTGCGGCGTTTCGTCGCCCCACGGGCGATCCCAATCTGCACTGTAAAGGCGCTGCACGCCCTGAAACAGCAGGCGATTTGGTTCGCCGTCGATCCACAACATGCCTTTGTAGCGCAGCAGTTTGTCGGCAAAGCTCAGCAACAGGTTTTCCATCACGCGGGAGACGTCGCTGATATCTACCGGGTAATCCAGCTCGACCACAAGCGAATTAATGTCGTTCTGTTTGTCGGCGATAAAATGGAAGCGCGGTTTTGTCGCTACCACGTTCTCTTCCAGCATAAAACCATTGGTATTAAACAACTGCGCCAGCTCAATATCGCCATGCGTCACGGTGTAAATCGGCGCGCGGGCGTTGATGCGGCTTAAGCGTTCGCGCAGTTTTTCACACTCGCCTGCGACATCCGTTTTGGTCAGCAGAATGCGGTCGGCATAGCCCACTTGCGACTGTGCCAGCGTGAACTGATTCATCTGCTCATCGGCATGTACCGCATCAACCAGCGCGATGACGCCATCCAGCAGATAGCGCTGGCAGAGGATCTCATGGGAGAAAAAGGTCTGAATGATCGGTCCCGGATCGGCCATGCCGGTACACTCAATCACCAGCCGATCAAAGGCGATGTCACCGCGATCGAGGCTGTCGAGCAGATCCAGCAAAGCATCTTCCAGCTCATTAGATCGGCTACAGCAGATACAGCCATTGGTCAGGGTTTTGATTTGCGTGGCGCGATCGCCAATCAGTTGATCGTCAACAGAAACTTCGCCGAATTCATTTTCGATAACGGCAATTTTGTAGCCGTGTTGCTCATTGAGGATATGGCGTAAGAGGGTGGTTTTGCCGGCACCGAGAAAGCCGGTCAACAACGTTACTGCAATCGGGGTCATACATTCTCCTTTAGCAACAGCGGACACCGCCCTTGCCGTCTCCGCCGTAACGCGCCTGCTGGCGTTCGCGGAAGAATTCTTCGTAAGTCATGTACGGCTTATCCGGATGGTTGGTTTTCATATGATCAACGTAGTTGTCATAGTCCGGGATGCCAATCAGCATCTTTGCCGCCTGACCGAGGTATTTTTTGGCTTCGCCTAAGTTACCAAACATCATTCTTCTCAGATATATGTGAAGCCCGCAGAGGCAGGCTATTTTGCTTGCCATTTTGAACGGGCAGTGTTCAACCTGGCTGCGCCAATGACGGCTGCGAAACGGATGTAACCACCCTCAAGGGTGGTTACATCATCACGCGTTATATGCCGGATTGCGTAGCGCTATCCGGCATCAGGTTTAATGGTGAGATGACGTTTTCACGCCGCCTTCCGGCACCGGCACATACGGCGTTTCTTTGTCGGTACGCACGGTGTTGTTGCGCACCTGCAGCCAGGTTTTGATGCCGTAGAAGATGATGCTGTACACCACCACCAGGAACAGAATGCTCAACCCGGCGTTGGTGTAGTTGTTCACCACGATATGGTTCATGTTGGCAATCTGCTGCGCGGTCAGATCACCGCCACCGGCGGCAATCTTCTCTTTGTACTGGTTCGCCATATACAGGAAACCTTCCAGCTGAGGATTGGTGCTGAACAGTTTCAGACCCAGCGCCCAGGTGGTACACAGCAGCAGCCACAGGGCAGGAACCACGGTGACCCAGATGTATTTGGTACGCTGCATTTTCACCAGTACCACGGTGCCCAGCATCAGCGCGACGGCTGCGAGCATCTGGTTAGAGATACCGAACAGCGGCCACAGGCTTTTCACGCCGCCCAGCGGATCAACCACGCCCTGGTACAACAGATAACCCCACAGACCCACGCAGCCCGCTGTACCAATGACGCCGGCAACCAGCGAGTCGGTTTTCTTCAGGAACGGCACAAAGTTACCCAGCAAGTCTTGCAGCATAAAGCGGCCCGCACGCGTACCGGCATCCAGCGCGGTAAGGATAAACAGCGCTTCAAACAGAATACCGAAGTGGTACCAGAAGCCCATGTCCGCCATCGGGATGATTTTGTGGAACACGTGCGCGATACCAACGGCCAGCGTCGGTGCGCCACCAGCGCGGTTCAGTACGGACGGCTCGCCGATATCTTTCGCGGTTTGCAGGATCTGCTCCGGCGAAATCACAAAGCCCCACGAGCTGACGGTCGCCGCTGCGTGCGCGGTGACATCTTTCAGCTGCGCCAGAATCATCGGCGCGTTATCACCGCCCAACTCATGCAGGTTCGGCATGGTAATGCCCAGCCCTGCTGGCGGCGTGTTCATGGCGAAGTAGAGACCCGGTTCGATAATGGACGCGGCAACCAGCGCCATTACCGCCACAAAGGATTCCATCAGCATTGCGCCGTAACCGATAAAGCGCGCGTCGGTTTCGTTAGCCAGCAGTTTCGGCGTGGTACCGGACGCGATCAGGGCATGGAAGCCAGATACCGCGCCGCAGGCGATGGTAATAAACAGGAACGGGAACAGCGCACCTTTCCACAGTGGCCCAGTACCATCGATGTACTGCGTCACCGCAGGCATTTTCAGTTCCGGGTTGAGGATCACGATGCCCAGCGCCAGACCGACGATCACGCCGATTTTCAGGAAGGTCGCCAGGTAGTCGCGCGGGGCAAGGATCAGCCACACCGGCAGCAGCGCGGAGACAAAGGCGTAACCCACCAGTGCAAAGGTAATGGTGGTGTCTTTAAAGGTCAGCGCTGGTCCCCAGTAAGGATCGTGCGCGATAACGCCGCCAAACCAGATGGAGGCCACCAGCAGCACAATACCGATAACCGAGACTTCACCAACGCGTCCCGGGCGCAGGAAGCGCATATAAATACCCATAAACAGGGCAATCGGCACGGTTGAGCAGACAGTGAACACGCCCCACGGGCTTTCCGCCAGCGCTTTCACCACAATCAGCGCCAGCACCGCGAGGATGATGATCATAATCAGGAAGCAGCCAAACAGCGCGATGGTACCCGGCACGCGGCCCATCTCTTCTTTCACCATCTCACCAAGAGACGCGCCGTTACGGCGTGAAGAGATAAACAGCACCATAAAGTCCTGCACCGCACCGGCCAGCACCACGCCCGCCAGCAGCCACAGCGTGCCCGGCAGATAACCCATTTGTGCGGCCAATACCGGGCCAACCAGCGGACCAGCGCCAGCGATAGCGGCAAAGTGGTGACCAAACAGCACGTAGCGGTTGGTCGGCACATAGTTAAGGCCGTCGTTATTGATCACCGCTGGTGTGGAACGAGTTGGATCGAGTTTCATCACCTTCTGGGCGATGTAAAGGCTGTAGTAGCGGTAGGCCACAAGGTAAACGGAAACGGACGCAACCACGATCCACAGCGCGCTGACATGCTCGCCCCGGCGTAATGCGACAACGGATAAACAAAAAGCACCGATTATCCCGAGGATAACCCAGGGTATGTGCTTGAGTAGTTTTTTAGTATCCATATCAGACCTGGTTTTAGCAGAAATAGTGAATGGGATTTGAAATGTTGAATTGGCTGAAATGCTGGCATTTATGATGGCAAATTACGCGCGCGAATCGGCAGTGATTTGACTGAGTGGTTAGAAAAAGGTGGTGAGCGGTAACGGATGCGTCATAAGCGGTTTTGAGGGCAGGAAAACGCTGGCTGAATTGTGATGTATGTCACGTTAAGTCGTTGTCTTACAAGGAAGGGAGAGAATTCTGCCGGGTTGTAATTCATGTATAACTGGCGAAAAAATAGCACGTTAAACCATAAAGTTTTCCTATGCCAGGCCGAAAACCTGGTATCTGTTTATAGGGAAAGAGAAAACATGTTGACTCGTATTAAACTTGTGACCAGTTTGTTGCTGGTATTGGCATTATTTGGCTTGTTACAACTCACTTCCGGCGGCTTGTTCTTCAACGCGCTGAAACAGGACAAAGAAAACTTCACCGTTTTACAAACCATTCGTCAGCAGCAATCCACGCTGAACGGTAGCTGGGTTGCGCTGCTGCAAACCCGTAACACCCTTAACCGCGCGGGTATCCGCTACATGATGGATCAGAGCAATATCGGCAGCGGCGCGACCGTGTCGGATCTGATGCAGATTGCCAGCACCTCGCTGAAACAGGCGGAAGCGAACTGGAACGCTTACCAGGCACTGCCGCGCGATCCGCGCCAGAGCGAAGAAGCCGCAGCAGAGATCAAACGTAACTACGATATCTACCACAACGCGCTGGCGGAGCTGATCCAGTTGCTGGGCGCTGGCAAAATTAATGACTTCTTTGACCAGCCGACTCAGAGCTATCAGGATGGTTTTGAGAAGCAATATGTTAACTACTTGAAGCAGAACGATAGCCTGTATGAACAAGCGGTTCGCGACAGCGAAAGCTCCTACGGTTCTGCGGTGTGGGTGATTATCACCGTATTGATCGTGGTATTGGCGGTGATCGTCTGTGTCTGGGTAGGGATCAAAGGGGCGCTGATTAAGCCGCTCAACCATTTGATCGACAACATTCGCCATATTGCTGGTGGCGATCTGGTGCAGCGCATTGAAGTGCAGGGTTCCAATGAAATGGGCGTGCTGGCTGAGAGTCTGCGCCATATGCAAAGTGAACTGGTGCGTACTGTTAGCGATGTTCGTAACGGCGCCAACGCCATTTACAGCGGTGCCAGCGAAATTTCCGTAGGTAACAACGACCTTTCTTCCCGTACGGAACAGCAGGCCGCTTCTCTGGAAGAGACTGCCGCCAGCATGGAAGAGCTGACCGCCACGGTGAAACAGAACGCCGAAAACGCCCGCCAGGCAAGCCACCTGGCGCTGAGCGCGTCTGAAACCGCGCAGAAAGGCGGTAAAGTGGTTGATAACGTGGTGCAGACAATGCGCGATATTACCGCCAGTTCGCAGAAAATCGCTGACATTATCAGCGTGATCGACGGCATTGCTTTCCAGACTAACATCCTGGCGCTTAACGCTGCGGTCGAAGCAGCACGTGCGGGTGAACAGGGTCGCGGTTTTGCCGTGGTTGCCGGTGAAGTGCGTAACCTTGCGCAGCGCAGCGCTCAGGCAGCCCGCGAAATCAAGAGCCTGATTGAAGACTCTGTTGGCCGCGTTGAAGTGGGTTCCACACTGGTGGAAAGCGCCGGTGAAACCATGGATGAGATCGTCAACGCCGTTACCCGCGTTACCGACATCATGGGCGAAATTGCTTCTGCCTCTGATGAGCAGAGCCGCGGCATTGACCAGGTTGGCCTGGCGGTTTCTGAAATGGACCGCGTTACCCAGCAGAACGCCTCGCTGGTGGAAGAGTCAGCCGCCGCTGCAGCCGCGCTGGAAGAACAAGCCAGCCGCCTGACGCAGGCCGTTTCCGTGTTCCGCATCATGCAGGATCAGCGTAAAAACGCTGGCGCAACGCCAACCAGTTTCGTTAAAGCGGAACCTGCAACCGCGCTGCCGCGTAAAGCTGCGACCGACGCGGGCGAGAACTGGGAAACCTTCTAATCGATATTCGCGCCCTGCCCGTCGGGGCGCATTTTCACCCGCTTCTCCGTGCTATGCTCATTGCATCATGTCGCGGAGAAGCCTTATGAACCTCGTCGCTGTTCCTGCCATCCACTATAGTTGCGAAGCGCTGACCACTATCACCGGTGCCTGCTTTGAAGGCTATCGCGTACCGTTTTCCCTGCCGCCCGATGTTTTTGCACAACGCTTTCTTGCCGAAGGGTTAAGCCTTGTCGATTCCTGCGTCTGGCTGGCGGGCGACACGCCTGCCGCTGTGGCTTTGATTGCCCGGCGTGGCGATTGCGCCCGACTGGCGGCCTTTGCGATTTGCCCGCCATTTCGCGGCCAGGGTGTGGGCAGACAAATATTGCCGCCGTTGATGGTGGCACTGCGAACCAAAGGTGTTCGCCAGATGTGGCTGGAAGTCATGAGCGATAATCATGCCGGTATCGCCCTTTATCATGCGCTGGGGTTTGCCACCATTCAGCCACTGTTTGGCTACCAGGGACGTGCCGATGTGGCTGAAGAGAACTGCACGTTACAGGAGCGCGATCCGCTGGAAGTCGTGCGCAGCGCGATAAGTGAATGCCATGACCGGCTGCCGTGGCAGGTAGATCCGCTCACTGCGGTATCGCTGCCCGCGCGGGCGTTCGAGTACCGCAAACATGCTTATGCACTGGTTTCCACCCTCGGCGACAAGCCCCTGCTGCGGTTTATGTATGTGGAGTCAGAATACCGGCGCAAAGGGTTTGCCTGCGAGTTGCTGCAGGCGTTGAATCAGCGTTTTCCGGCGCTTGGCACCACCGTGGCGGTGCCAGAGCGTTTTTCATCTCTGTTCCAGCGTGCGGGCTACGCCACCATGGCCATCAGCCAGTACGAAATGAAAGCGGAACTGTAGCGGTCAGCCTTCACGGCTCACCACTTTGATTTCCACCAGACCGACACCCAGTTTGCGTGGCGAATGACCAAGGATATTGCCTTCGTTGGTCGATTGCGGTTCCGGTGGCACGATGACCAGCCGGTTGCTGTGCGACGGATTGCTAAAGTGCAGCGTGGTGGTGCTGAGCTCATTACCCAGCGTCAGCGTTTGTTGTTGATCGCCAACGCGCACCGGAATCGGCCGGTTGGCATTCGGGCCAAAGGCTTTGGCGGTGATCACCAGCTCGAACTGTTCCGGTAGCGGTTGGTTATATTCGATCGCCACTTCTTCGCCCAGATTGGCATTCGACCAGCGCCCCCAGCTTTCGGGACGAGAGAGGCCGCTGAACTGTTTTATCTCCTCCGGCGCGCCCGCCACGTTAAAGACAAAACTGTCGGCCTTGTAACGAATGCTATCGTCGAGGATCTTCAGAGTATCGACGTTTTTCTGGTAGCGATCGCTACTGATCACCGTTTGTTTAAACGCGGTTTTCCCTTTCCACTGCGCGTTGTCGACACGCTGGACCTGCTGTTCGCCACCCAGTTGCCCCTGCGAGACGCACCAGTCGGTAGAAAGCGCCAGTTCCGGCGACCATAAACGCGCCATTTTGTAGCATTGGTCGATCCAGACGAAGTTATCGCGCGGGGCGAAATCCGCCAGCTGGAAGCGCAGCGGTGCGGAATACTCACTTTCCGGTAGCGGTTCAACTTTATCCGATACCCGCACCAGCAGCGGCAAACGGAACTGGCTACCGGAGAACGCCACCATCTGTTTATTCGTGTCGATGGTGAACTCTTTCATCTCTTTCGGGAAATTCCACAGCCGGATAATATCCGGTTTCCACGCCAGCATTTTCGCTTTCATATTGAGGAAAATACCCGAAAGCGACTGCCCGGAGAGACTGCTGCGACCAAGGCCGAGGAAATTATCGCCGCCGAGAATATCCAGCACGGTTGCGCCGTTATCAAGGGTGCTGCGCTTAATACCGGAGATATCCTGTTGCGGTTCATCGCCGCGCAGCACAAAGAACAGGTTGCTGCGATCGTGCTTGTTGAGGTATTTCCACGCGGTGTTATTCATCGCCAGATGATCAGATGACACCACGATCACCGTGTCTTTAAACCACGGCGACGCTTTGATTTTGTTGATAAGCGCGGCGATATTTTGCTGGCTGCAGGTTACCGCGCTAAAGGACTGGTTCGGCTTGCCATCGTAGGCATAACTTTTACGGTCGCAGCCGCGCGAGATAAAACCGTCCGGGTGGTGGGTATCCACCGTCAGCGCAAACAGCGAAAAGCGTTTACCGGAACGGGAGAGTTCCTCGTACTGTTTCCATACGGTATCCAGCACCGTATCGTCATAAAAACCCCAGTCGTTACGGTAATGCGGGTCCGTGACCTCGTTTTTCAGCTCTTCAGCACCGGTCAGATAATCAAAGCCGTGGGATTTTAAAAACACATCTTTCCCGGCGAAACGCAGGTTAGCGCCCTGTACGAAATGGTTTTCGTAGCCGGAGTTTTTCAGGATGTCGCCAAGGCAAAGATTCTGCGGAAAGAAGCTGGAAACGGAGGCCGACGCGTTGCCTTCGAACGGCGCGAACAGTGGAATGCCGCACTGCGAAGAGACCATGCCGGCGATGGTGTAATCGGTGCCGGGTAGCTGTTCGGTATGGCTAAAATCAATACCTTCTTCTTTTAGCGCGCCCAGTTCCGGCGTCAGGCCGGGGAACGCCTCCTCGTTAAAATAGGTTCGCTCAAGGCTTTCACCGTAGATGTAGACGAGGTTCAGTTTGGGGTTGGGGATCTGCTTTGCCGGTACTTTATAAAAAGTGGCGAAGTCAGGATCGCCTTCGCGCGTCTGGGATTTTACCAGCTCGGTTATCTGGCGGAACGCCGGGCTGGCGTCCACCGAACCGAGCGCCAGTGCGAGTGCCAGTAAGCTATAGCCGAAATGGTGTGGCAGATGGCGACGACGGCGCAGCACCCAGCCGAGCGCGCAAAATACCGCTACCAGCGCTAATACTAACCCCGCGCCGGGAAGCATATATTTGCCGACCCCCGCGCCTGTTAGGCTGTTGGTCAGGGTGTATAACACCGCGTCGTTGATGCCGTCGCCGGTAAAATAGTTGCTGGCATAAAGCGTGATATTCAGGATGACAAAAAGACCCAGCACCAGCAGGGTGGCGCTAAACCACCAGGTATTACGGCCCGCTTTCCAGGCATAGATAGCCACAGAGGCAAGAAACAGCGCGATAGAGAGCAACTCGGACAACCGTTATTCCTCATCAACGCCAGACATATTGCTGGCCATGAATTTTTGTAACAGGGCGTATAATTTAATGTTCATGTCACATATCTGCAATTGTAGTGTCACTTTTTAGCTGGCTTATTCAGAATTGGTTTAGAAAGGCGTAATAGTGATAGCCGTCGCACTGGCGGCGTTTCGGTAAAGCGGGGAAGGATAAAGCCGCGCTCTGACTGAACGCGGCGGGATATCAGGAGAGGAAGTTAACGCCCTGCTTGAGGACGATATCGCAGGCTTTGGATTTCACTTTTTCCGCCAGCGGCGTACTACCGATGTTGCTCAAATTCAGCTGTTCACCGTTTTTGGTGTTCAGCATGCCCTGAATACCGTTCAGATAATTGGTGTCCTGTTTCTGCTGAGCGGCACCCAGACCCAGTTTATCCAGTACCTGGTTTTTCACATTTTCGGTGTTGGTCAGGCTGGAGAGCTTGTTTTTTGCACACCAGCTCATCACGCCCGCCGCATTGTTCATGGTGTCAGCGCTGAGCGCCTGGTTACCACCATTAAGCAGACCCGTCAGGGAGGAGAGTGAAAGGCCTCCTTGCTGGGATTGAGATGTAGTCGATTTCTGGCTGAGTTCGCTGGCGGCGCTGGAAAGCGTGTCCTGCCAGGAGGCGGCTTGCGCGAAGCCGGTGAGCAGTGCGCTACCGAGAGCGGCGCTGCAAAGCAGGCGTTGGGTGAATTTCATGTCGTGCGGATCCTGATGTCAACAAAGGCGGCCAGTATACACCCGGGCGCGGGCGCGCCACGGATGGGAAAATTCTCAATACTCTTTACCGGTGACGCGGCTGCGGTAACTCTCCCAGTTGAAGATCACCCACAGGCTGTTGCCGAGGCGCATCCTGTCCATCACGCGTTCGCCCAACAGCTTATTCATCTCTTCCAGGTTGCTGTTGGTCAGCATGCCTGTCGGGCGTTTGGACGAAGAGCGGCGATCTACAATCTGGTTGATAATCACTTTTTCGTAGCGGGATTCCGTCTGCATACCGATTTCATCAATCACCAGCAGGTCAACGCTGCTTAAATCATTGAGCAACTGCTCTTCGCTGTTTTCCTTGTTGCCAAAAGTCTCTTTCATGGCCGACATAATGTCGGCAACGGTAATAATCAGTACCGATTTACCCCGCAACAGCAGTTCATTACAGATAGCTGCTGCCAGATGGTTTTTGCCGGTTCCGGGTTTGCCTGAAAAGATAAAACTGGCGATGTTACCGTCGAACTCTTCTACATATTGCCGTGCCTGGCTCAGAGCCCGCATCTGGCCTTCCGTCTCAACACGATAGTTATCGAAAGAGCAGTTCTGGTGCAGGGGACGAATGCCGGAACGGTTGAAGGTGCGCTGCATTTTCATGGCGCGGTTTTCGCGCTCCAGCGCCGCCGAACGGATTTCGCCTTGTTGCTTCTGCCACGCCATCAACTCTTCGCCAGTTTTAAAAGCAGGCTTGGTGTTGGCTGGCATCATTTTTTGCAGTCGCTTCATCAATTCGCCGACGTTTTTCATCGTTATCCTCTAAAACCTGGTGGGATTTGATTATCCGGTTCGGACAGGGCGTTAATATCGCGCTTTGCCGCGCCGTTCTGGCTGCTACGGCCCATTTGCAGGCTGCGCGCCAGCTTTTGCTGCCACTGGACGTGATGGAAAACTTTGCCTTCGGCCTGCCAGTAAGCCACGAACGAGGCCAGCTCTTCCGGCGTGGCGGGATGCGCCAGCGCAATGCCCCACATTGCCGCCAGGCGCTGAAAGTCAGCATCCGGTTGCCAGCCCGCGTACATGGCGAATTTGCCCATTGGCACATTTACCGGCGTAGCGGCTGGTTCTTCATAAAATTGTGCATCGAGCGAAATATCGCTCATCGGGCGCGCAAGCTGTGCTTCAAGCGCCAGAAGCTGTTCAAGGCGCTGCGGCGTAATAGCGTAAAACGCAGGGCTATTATTGGCAAAAACGGCGATAGCGCCGCCTTCCGTGCGTGCCAGCACGCAGGCAGGATCGCGCACAAATTCATCAATGCCAATGACATTCGGCGTCAGGATTTTGGAAGACATAACGCGTTCTCAAACAGGATTACTACGGATACGGTGCACTGCGGTTTTTTCACACAGGCATAATCACACATAGTAACACAGTGAGCACAAAGGGCAGTACAGCATGAAAAAGCCGGGTTTCCCCGGCTTGTTACTTTCCCAAAACGTTGGCTTTTTGGCGTTACGCAATGATATTCAGCGTAACGTCGATGTTGCCGCGAGTGGCGTTGGAGTAAGGGCAAACAATATGCGCGGCATCGACCAGTTTTTTGGCTTCAGCAGCGTCCATTCCCGGCAGGTTGATGTTCAGTTTTGCTTCAATACCAAAGCCGGTCGGCAAAGGGCCGATACCCACTTCGCCTTCAATAAAAGCCTCTTTTGGCATGCTGATTTTGTCGCGACCGGCGACAAATTTCATCGCACCGAGGAAGCACGCGGAGTAACCCGCAGCAAACAGCTGTTCCGGGTTAGTGACTTCGCCACCAGCGCCGCCCATCTCTTTCGGCACGCCCAGTTTGACATCCAGTACGCCGTCGGAAGAGGTTGCGCGGCCATCGCGGCCTCCGGTTGCTTTGGCTTTGGCTGTATAAACAACTTTTTCTAAAGACATGGCAGGTTCCTTATTATCTAGAGTGTTTGCTATAAAGTAGTGTGCTATTTTTTTGCTGGAAATAAACTCCCTGCAAAGGGAGCTTATGCCCGTTGAAACTGTTGGCGAAGCCGTTCCAGTTGCTGCTTGATATCGGCAAGCGTTGCGCTATCACAAGCCATTGCACAGCCGATTGCTTCCGGAATCGATGTCGCTTGCTGCTGCAGTTCACGCCCGCTTTCGCTTAGGGTAATCACCACCTGACGTTCATCCTGGCGTGAACGTTGACGACGAATCAGGCCTGCGCTTTCCAGACGCTTCAGCAGCGGCGTCAGCGTGGCGGAGTCGAGAAACAGGCGCTCGCCAATTTCCGACACCGTGACGTCATCTTTCTCCCACAGCACCAGCATCACCAGATATTGCGGGTAGGTGAGATTCATCGGTGCCAGTAGCTGCCGATAGAGCTTATGCAGCGCCAGATTTGTTGAGTAAAGTGCAAAACAAAACTGGTTATCTAACGCGAGCTGCGCATTCGCGGTTGGAGTCGATGTCTTCTTCATGGGATTGAATATAGATAGCGCGCGATTTTATTGCAAGTTATTTTTTTGCGAAAAGGCATGTGCGCGAGAATTTGCCTACCGTTTCGGCATGGTAGCGGCGCTTCGCAACCAGAACCGGGGCTTTTGCAAAAAATTGCGAAGGCGCAAATGTTGTCGATCACGTGAAAATAAACATTGTTTACTGTGTTTGGTAAATCGCTGTTTTGAGGAAGAATTCTAGCAGCGTCATGGAATTACGCAGCACGTTACGCAATAGCAGTAAGCCTCTGTGGCAACATTGCCACCACGGAATTCGCGCTTCATTAGAGGTGGAGTTCCGTGGCGGAAGAACTGACCTTATACGCGGGGGCGTTTGCGGTAAATCCACAGCCCAGGAATTGACAGGCCAATAGAGAGTGCGCCGACAATCGACGATGCTTTCAGGAAATTCGTTAACAGCAAAATCATCAGCTCTTCGCTGTAGCCAAAATGGCCGATCTTGACCGCCGAAATCATCGCGGTATAGGCGGAAATGCCCGGAAACATCGGGATCACCGCTGCTACCGTAAAGACTTTCGGGTGCGCCAGATACCAGCGTGACCAGTGAATGCCAATTGAGCCGACCAGCATGGAGGCGGCAAAGGTTGACCATTCGATGTTGAATCCCCAGTGCACCATGGCGAAGCGTGAACCATGGCCAATCGCGCCAAGCAGCGCGCACCAGGGGAGGGCGCGGTGCGGCACGTTAAATACCATGGCAAAGCCAACGGCAGGGATGGCCGCCAGTAACATATCCTGCGCCAGCGCCAGGATGAACAAAATCACATCCATCCGCGTAACCCCCACAGTGTCATTGCCATTACCACACCGATACAGGTAGCAAGCGTTAGTAAACTGGCGATAGCCCAGCGTGCAAGCCCCGTATTGATATGCCCTTTAAACATATCGGCAACCGAGTTAATCAGCGGAAACCCCGGTACTAAAAGCAAAACGCTGGCGGCCATAGCGACGGTGGATGATTGCAGAAAAACGGGCAGCGTCAGCATCAGGCCGGAAACTGTCGTGGCGACAAAGGCGGTGATACAAAAGTTGATTTGCGGATGTAAGTGGTGACTCGCCAGAACCAGGCGGACGTACATCGCGACACTACTGGCGCAAAAAGTGATAAAAGCACCATCCCAGCCACCATTATTGAGCTTGCAAAAGCAGGCGCAAGAGAGACCCACCATCAGCGTGACCAGCCAGCGCGGGTAGCGTAAGGGTTTGACTTGAGCGAAACGCTTCTCGATGTCTTTGTAATCCAATAACTTATGTTCAGCGAGAATGACAATATGCTGAACTTCCGTCACCACGTGCATATTGATGCCGCGATCGCTATTTTTGCGGGTCGATGTCAGGCACATTCCATCTTTAATCGTTGTAAGGACAATAGCATTGGAAGAAATCGAGCTTTCAACACTGTCCATGCCCAGCGCCAGTCCCAGACGCGTTGAAAGCTCCTCAACCAGCGCGCTCTCTGCGCCGTGCTGTAACAAAAAAAGGCCACACTGAATGCACAGCCGCGTAATGGCCCGCTGTGATGACTGGTCTGTTTGCATGATTACCTTGGTATTGTTGCACTGGCGCTCACAAAGGGTGGAGCGGAAAGCCTATTTTTAGCACAGGACAAGGGCTGGATGGCGCTAAGAAAGATCAAGAATTGTGCATTAAATCACGCTTGTTCGTGTTCAAAAGGAGATCTTATCGCGTGTTAAGAATGAGGTAATAGCGGAAAAGAAACAGCAGATTTTTTTCTGCTTAGCTGAGAATAATGATGAAGTTAGCGTTAATAAGATCTTATATATTATTTAAGATAATTGCTTTTCCCTTATCTCTATATGTTCGGACTATTTTAAATTTCTTATTTTATTATTAATAATGTATCGGATGTTTTAATGCGCATTGTGTAATGTTGACACGCTACTTGTGGATATTATAATTCAGTACATTATATTTATTGCCATTCATAAATTGTGCCAATTTTATAGTGGCTGCACCAAAACGGTGTTGCTACTTTATGCAATATGAGTATTAACTGAGTAAATACTTATAAATAAGGTTAATAGAACGCGCAAATGGAAGCGGAGGGTTTATGCTATCGAAAGACGGCAATCAGGGGATTATCATCAGCAAAACGCCGGTGCTTAGGGTTGGGATTGGTGGCATTCTTGAGCGACATTTCCCAGAATATGCACTCAATTATTATTCATCAGTGGAAGAGGTTGCACCGCTTAAATTAAAATGTGCCAGATTGATAATCACTGATTTATCGGGGGAACAGCGTTATGCAAGAAAAAGCTGCCAGCAATATTATTCACTGTTCCCTCAATGCGATAACGCACGCTGGTTATTCTTCGTCTCGCGCAGCCTCTACCCTGTGGCCGCTGAGCTTCTTATGCAGCCCAAAACGACATTGCTTGCGGATGTGGAGCCGATCGAGGGTGTAATTGATGCCATTCGTAATGGGCATAAAGATGTTGAGAATATTAGTCAAACCTTATTGACTTCAGGATGGCATAAACACAACGACAATTCTTTTTCGAACGCAATGTTAACGTTGTCTGAGCGAAAAGTGTTACGTCTCCTCGGAAAAGGGTGGGGGATTAATCAAATCGCCACTCTGCTTAAAAAAAGTAATAAGACAGTCAGTGCGCAAAAGAATAGCGCAATGCGGCGGTTATCACTACGTAGTAACGCAGATTTGTATACATGGATTAATAGCAGCCAGGGAATGAAACAGCTGGATTTTGGTACAGCGGACGGAGAACATAATGAATGGAAAATACCAGGAAGAAAGGAAATATTGCCATCATAGAAAAATGCATAATGAGTGGGGAGGGCCTACGACATTTATTTGATGAATCTGCTATTAATCACTACCGATTTTATTTTTTTAAAGACCATTCGGCGTTTCGGCAGGCGCTGAAACAGACTTCGTTTTTTTCCGTTATCTATTCCCTTTTTGGTCAGCGGAAAGAGCGGCTGGAATGCCTGATGTGTCTGCATTTACTCTCCCTTTCTCATCCAGGAATGCAACGCATAGTATTAGCGGGAGATAACCGTGAAGCACGGCTGGTTGGGCATCTTTCACCCTCACGGTTGCATGGGATATTGAGTAAATCATCGCCACTTGCTGTGCTACTGGAGGAGCTGGTTACGTTGTTTGGTGAAACGCGGCGCATTAACGAAAACATGATTAATCATTGGTATGTGAGCCAGTGTCGTATGCTCAGCCCGACAGAAAGGGAAATTCTGAACTATATGACGCGGGGTTTTTCTGTTGCCGAGATTGCATCGCAGCTGGATCGTAATGTGAAAACGATTCGGGCCCATAAATTCAATGCGATGGCAAAGCTGGGGGTCACATCAGATGTCGGTTTGCTTGATGCGGCGGATATTCTGACATGGAAGCCGCCCTGCGCGCGCGCTGCGTCTGAATTAATGTAAAAGGGGTTTTGGGTACTGGCGCCAGGTTCAGCCTGGCGCTTTGTTACGTAACTACAGACACACATCAATCCATTTCGCACGGGTTAACTCTGCCATTCTGTCGGGAGAAATACGAATCGCGCTGTGAATCGCTCCCGCCGCCGGTAACACCTCCTGATAGCGTTTTAACGACACGTCACAATACACCTGTAATGGGTTTTCCAGACCAAACGGGCAGACACCACCAACTGGATGACCGGTAATGGTGACGACTTCGTCACTGCTTAGCATCCGGGCTTTCGCGCCAAAGGTATTTTTTAGTTTTTTATTATCAAGGCGAGCATCACCTTTCGCGACGACCAATATCACTTCGTTTTTCACTTTTAACGACAGCGTCTTTGCGATTTGCCCTGGTTCGACATTATGCGCGGCGGCGGCCAGTGCCACAGTCGCTGTGCTTTGGTTAAGTTCAATAATATCGATGTCGGGGGCGTTATCGGCAAAGAACTGCCGCACGGACTGCAAACTCATGATGTTCTCCAGCAAATGACCGCCATTAATCTGTCACAAGCCTGTTATGTGTGTAAATAACCGGGCATAACAAACATCTTACTGCCAGATTCTCGATCCTCTTCACAATCGCGGAAACCGGTTACAGTAACCGGTTGCAGTGTTAACAAGCCGGGTTAATACTCATTTTGTCATTTCCCTCTGTTCATAAAATTAAAAAAGAGCCGTCTATGAAACCTACTCAACGTTGCTGTAATGCTGGTTCGAAAACCTGCATGGTTTCACGTCAAAAACATGGATCGCTGCACGGCAGAACGGTTGCTGATGCGCTTACTTTGTTAGCCTGATAGGAGATCTACTATGTCTGCCAACCATGCTGCGTTTAATCTTATTTTCCGGTTTATAGAAAATTATGTCAGTCCGGTAGCCGGACGCATCTCTTCCCAGCGTCATGTTATGGCGATTCGCGACGGTTTTATCTCCGCGATGCCGTTTATGATAGTGGGCTCATTCTTGCTGGTGTTTGCTTACCCTCCATTTTCGCCGGACACGACCTGGGGTTTTGCCCGTACATGGCTGGATCTGGCGAAGCAGTATGAAGGGCGGATCCTCACGCCTTTCGATATGACGATGGGCATTATGTCTATCTATATCTGTGCGGCGATTGCTTACAACCTCGGTAAACATTATGTGAAGTCGCATCAGCTGGATCCGTTTATGTGCGCGATGCTGTCATTGATGGCGTTTTTACTGGTCGCAGCGCCGAAAACCAACGGCACATTGCCGGTGGATAGCCTGGGCGGTACCGGTATTTTTACCGCGATCCTGGCGGCTGTTTACTGCGTTGAAATGATGCGTTTCCTGAAAGCGCACAATATAGGTATCCGCTTGCCAGACCAGGTGCCGCCAATGATCAAAAACTCTTTTGATTTGCTGATCCCGGTTTTGGTCGTGGTGCTTACCCTTTATCCGCTGAGCCTGCTTATCCAGACGCAGTTCAACATATTAATTCCGCAAGCCATTATGGCGCTGTTCAAACCACTGGTGGCGGCGGCGGACTCGCTACCTGCGATTTTGCTGGCGGTGATCATCGGCCATTTATTGTGGTTTGCGGGTATTCATGGTGCGGCGATTGTTTCCGGGATGCTGCAGATGTTCTGGTTAACGAACCTCGGGCTTAACCAGAGTGCGCTAGCGCAAGGTGCGCCGTTACCGCATATCTTTATGGAAGCGTTCTGGACATTCTTTATTGTGATTGGCGGATCCGGGGCGACCATGGGGCTGGTGTTCTGCTACTTGCGTAGCCGCTCGGTGCATTTGCGTTCGATCGGGCGTTTGAGCGTGGTACCGAGTTTGTTCAACATCAACGAGCCGGTTATTTTCGGTACTCCCATTGTAATGAACCCTGTGTTCTTTATCCCATTCCTGCTGGCTCCGACTATTAATGCAATTATTGCCTGGGCGGCAATGAAACTGGATCTGATTGGTCGGGTCATTTCGGTCGTACCCTGGACAGCGCCAGCGCCGATTGGCGGGGCATGGGCGTTAGGTTGGGATTTCCGCGCGGCGATTCTTGTCGTTCTGCTGGCCTGTGTTTCAGCGGTGATTTATTACCCGTTCTTCAAAGTGTACGAGAAACAGTTGCTGGAACAGGAAGCAGAAGAGGCACAACGCGCAGAGGAAGATAAGCAGGTTGCGTGATAGTGTCGAATAAAAACGAAGAGGGCGATTTATCGCCCTCTGCTTATTTCAGCGTACAGTCACCGCACTGCTGAACATCCGGCAGGCGATAGCGCTGGCAGCAAGTACGACGCACCAGAGCGCCGTCGCGCAGGACAACTGTGCGCCACAAAGGGTTATCACTGCCGTCAGCGAGCTGCTTTTCGAAAAAGCAAAGCTGGCGAAGTGCGGCGACACGCGTTTCACTTAGTTTTGGGATGAGTTCCCCCAGGCACCAGTTAATCAGATAACCGGTATTGCTCCAGATAAGTTTACCGTTGATATTGCCGGTGGTTTCCAGCGCCTGCACAACCGGGAGCATCGCCTGTGTCGTTAATGCACAAATCCGCTGCGCATCGTTATATGACGACAACTTATTATCCCGTTGCACATCAATCCAGAAACACGCGGCGCGACCGGTTTCGTGGAACTCGACATGAAAATGTTCCGGGGAGAGGTCAATGGCGTTTTTTTGCGTCAGCAACGTCAATAATAGTGGCGGCACCAGCAACCCGAGATACCACTGCGCCCATAGCGACAGCAACGGTTTGTTTTCACGCGGCTGCGTTAATTGGTTGCGGTAAATATGATCGGAGTAGGTGGCGATAAGTGACTGCAATGCCGCAGGACGTGACCACTCAGCCAGCGTCATTGCCGTATACGGCGCGGGTTCATTCAGACGAATAAAATCGAGCAAATATTCGCGGGTGCTGGCGATAGTTTCCCGCATGGCATTTGCCAGCGAATCGCGCTCATCAGTGAGTCGGCTTCGCCAGATAATGTTTTCTGTGATCGATGCGGTGCGATAAGTCATAGCGCCAGCCGATAGGAAATCTAAATGATAATGATTGCCAATCCTAGCCAGAGGTAAAATCGATAGCAACATTTTTATCGTAAAGTTAGCGTCAAACACGCCTCAAGCGACTTGCAGCTCGCCACTCACCAGAATGTTGTTACGACCTAAATGTTTGGCTTCATATAACGCTTTATCGGCGAGCGAAAGCGCCGCATCAATATCGTGGTCGACAAGTGGCGCAATCCCGATGCTGATCGTGACGTTCGTGGCGACGCTTTCGTTAAACATATGTGGGATTTTTAAATCGTACACTTTCTGCCGAATGCGCTCTCCGGTAAGGCGCGCCTGTTCGACATCGACATTATTTAGCAGGATCATAAATTCTTCGCCGCCAAAGCGCGCGACGATATCACGGGAGCGTACAGCGTCGCGTAAAGCGGCAGAAACGCGGATAAGCGCCTGATCGCCCATCATATGGCCGTAGTGGTCGTTGTAGGCTTTGAAGTGGTCAATATCGAGCAGCAGGACGAAACGCGAGCTCTCATCGACGGCCAGCAAATTATTGAGTTTGTGTTGCAAACCTCGACGGTTGTACAGGCCGGTTAACGGGTCAAGCATGCTCAGATCATTTAGCGTTTTACGCTCCTGCATCAGGCGGTTCATCAGCGCAAGGGCAAAACTATCATTACGTTTTTGGATCGCATGCTGGATAGAGATCCCCAACACTGGCAGCGCAAAGGTGTAAATAAGCCTGATTGCGCTTTCCCCTTCGCTAAACCACAGACATGTCACGAAGACCGGCAAAGAGTGCAGCAAAAAGGCGACAATGTTATTTGAAAAAGCGATCGAGCCGATAAAAAGCACGCTTAGCAAGGCTATAAGCAGGTAGGTAGAGGCGTTGTCATTAAGTAACCTGACTTTGGTTATCACATGCCATGCCCACAGGCAGCCAAATATAAGTGAGATGAATGTGATATTGATTTTTGTTTTTGGATAACACTTTTGCCAGACGGGCAGCACAATGCTCGCAGCAAAGATAGCGCACACGGGAAACGTGAACGCGCGCTGATTGTAGAGCGGCAGAGCAATAGAGAACAAAGCTGAGATTGCGTTGAGCAGTAAAAAGAGTCGTAGGGACAATCGATATCTCTTATTACATAGAGATTGCCAGGTTTGTAATGTCATACCTAAAAATCGTTATTTATCCGCAATATACTACTGCGCTATGAGTCAAAGGAAAAAAGAAGTAACGCAATGAAACTGTCATTGCGAAAAATTAGTGATTTGGATTTAGATTTAAGCAGCGCTTAATTTATCACCTTCCTGAATGACTGTCATTAGATGATGAGTAATCTTCATACGACCGTATGACCACTGGCTGACAATTGAGAAAAGATATCATATGATATTGGTTATCATTATCGCTTTGAGAGATGAAACCATGTTGCAGCGAGCATTGGGAAGTGGCTGGGGAATTGTGGTGCCTGGAGTGATTGTTGCTGTGCTGATGCTAGCGGATTTATCAGCCAATGCGTGGCGAATGGTGATTGTTCTGGGCTTATTACTGACACCCGCCATGCTTTACCATAAGCGTTTACGCCATTTTATTTTATTGCCTTCAGGCGTTGCTCTGGTTGGCGCAATGATGCTGATGCTGTTGAATTTAAAGATGATGGTGTAGCAGGGAGTGATTCAGGGAGAGAATAAGATATCTGGTGCGAGGGGGGGGACTTGAACCCCCACGTCCGTAAGGACACTAACACCTGAAGCTAGCGCGTCTACCAATTCCGCCACCTTCGCACAGTCATCTTACTTTCTGATATCGCCTCGTTGGTGCGAGGGGGGGGACTTGAACCCCCACGTCCGTAAGAACACTAACACCTGAAGCTAGCGCGTCTACCAATTCCGCCACCTTCGCACAGTGCGAGCAATATCAACGTGGTTTATGGTGCGAGGGGGGGGACTTGAACCCCCACGTCCGTAAGGACACTAACACCTGAAGCTAGCGCGTCTACCAATTCCGCCACCTTCGCATACCATCGATACTCTTGAAGTATCGTTACCACGGAGGCGCATTCTAGATGTTTTCAACTTTTCGTCAATAGTTAATTGCACAGACTGAGGCTGATCGCTGTAAAAATGGGCGCGTCATGACGAGGTGGTGAAATTTGCCCGATGAATGATTCCACCGGGCCTGCAGGTTACTTTAATGCCTGGCGCGTCATTACCGTACGGTACACTTTGAATCGGCCGGTCTGCGCAATGACTTCATGGAAACCAAACGTTTGATCCAGCACATCCGGGTAAGGCAGGAAGGCGTTCGCCACAATGCGCAGCTCGCCACCGCTGTTCAGATGGCGTACCGCACCGCGAATCAGCGTTTGCGCGGCTTCCTGGCTGGTTTGCAAACCATCATGGAATGGTGGATTGGAAATGATCATGTCAAAGCGACCCGTGACTTCGGAGAAGACATTGCTGGCGAAAACGTCACCTTCAAAACCGTTCGCCGCAAGCGTTGCGCGGCTGGCTTCTACTGCCGGGGCGGAAACATCGCACAGCGTCAGGCGCACTTTCGGCGAGTGGCTGGCCAGGACCGTTGCGAGCACACCCGCGCCACAGCCCACATCCAACACTTTCCCCTTGGTATGCGGCGTAAGCGTCGACAGCAGAAGCTGGCTACCGACATCCAGACCGTCGCGACTGAATACACCCGGCAGGGTTTTAATCGTCAGGTTATCCAGCATGTATTCGCCCCAGAAACTGTTCGCATCGAACTGCGGCTGCTTCTCAAGACGACCGTGATACAGCCCACAGCGACGGGCGCTATCGACTTTATTCAGCGGACAAAACTCAGCCAGCATCTGTTCGGCACTGCGCACACCGCTACGGTTTTCGCCCACCACAAAAATGTCGCTGCCCACTGGCAGTAGCGACAGCAGGTTCATCAACTGAAACAGGGCTTCCGGTTTATTTTTCGGCCAGTAGTAAATAAGCGTGTCGCTGTTACCGACGGTCTCGCTATCGGCGACCAGGCTATAACGGGCGTGTTCACCCATCTGCGGGCTTAAGGTCTGCCACTGATGGAATTGTTGCGTCCAGGCACGGCTTTCAGCGGTGTCCAGGCGAGCGGGCAGGTCATCCTGCAAATCGCCGGCAAATAAAATACGGCTTGGTTCGAAATCATCACTGTGGCGCAGCAAGACTTCACTTGCCGGGGTATAAGCAGACATGAATGGTTCCTCTTTAAATTCAGGCGGCGATTATACACGTTATCCTTCAAACTGCCTCTTTGTTGGCTGCGTCTTCATCCCCCGGTTAATCTCCACGGGAGCCTCATTCTTGCCGCCGCGATGCAGTGTGAATGATTTTATGTATGCCCGTTATCTTACGCGTTGCGTCTTTACTGACAGTGTGTTGATGGCGCAATTTCGTCGAGTTTGTTATATTTGCGCGCCTGATACAGGAGTGTTTCACCATGACTTCCCGACGCGACTGGCAATTACAGCAACTGGGCATTACCCAGTGGGCCTTGCGACGCCCGGCGGCGCTGCAGGGAGAAATTGCTATTTCGCTGCCTGCGCATATCCGGTTGGTGATGGTTTCACCAACTTTGCCGACGCTGAGCGATCCGTTGGTCAGCGACGTGCTGCGCGCGCTAACCGTGACAGAGGATCAAGTCCTCCAGTTGACGCCCGATCGTGTCGCCATGCTACCGCCCGAAAGCCAGTGCAACAGCTGGTGGTTGGGTGTTGAAGCGCAGCAGGCGCTGGCGGGTGCTCAGGTTGCGACGCCGTCGGTTGATGAGCTACGCACAAATCCTGCGGCTCGCGCCGCGTTATGGCAACAAATCTGCGAACATGAACACGATTTCTTCCCTCAGCACGGCTGATTTAGCCCGCGCATACCAAATAGAAACACGGGCGCATGCCTTCCCCTGGAGCGAAAAAACGCTGGCCAGTAATCAGGGCGAACGCTATCTCAACTACCGGTTGATGGTCGGGAATGAAATGGCCGCATTTGCCATTACCCAGGTGGTGCTTGATGAAGCCACGCTGTTTAACATCGCCGTTGATCCGGCCTGGCAGCGTAAAGGGTTGGGGCGTCAGTTGCTGGAACATCTGATTCATGAACTGGAAGCTCGCGACGTGCTGACGCTGTGGCTGGAAGTCCGCGCCTCTAACGTTGGCGCTATCGCACTGTACGAAAGTTTAGGTTTTAACGAAGCGACCATTCGCCGTAACTATTACCCCACTGCCAATGGGCGTGAAGACGCGATAGTGATGGCTTTAGCAATTTAAAAAGGTGATGTAATGAAATGGGACTGGATACTCTTTGATGCTGACGAAACGCTGTTTACCTTTGATGCGTTTGGCGGCTTACAACGGATGTTTCTTGACTATAGCGTGACATTCACCGATCAGGATTTTGCAGAATATCAAGCTGTTAACAAACCGCTATGGGTGGATTACCAGAACGGTGCTATCAGCGCATTGCAGTTGCAGACCCAGCGCTTTCAGAGCTGGTCTGAACGCCTGAACGTCCCTGCTGGTTCGCTTAACGACGCATTTCTGAATGCGATGGCCGAAATCTGCGCACCACTGCCAGGCGCAGTATCATTACTGAACAGCCTGAAAGGCAAAGCGAAACTCGGCATCATCACTAACGGTTTCACCGCCTTGCAGCAAATTCGCCTGGAACGTACCGGTCTTCGCGACTATTTTGATTTATTAGTGATTTCCGAAGAAGTCGGTGTGGCGAAGCCCGATGCGAAGATTTTTGATTACGCGCTGCAAAAAGCGGGTAACCCGGATCGCTCGCGCGTGCTGATGGTTGGCGATACGGCGGAATCCGACATCCTCGGCGGCATTAACGCTGGGCTTTCGACCTGCTGGTTGAATGCGCACGATCGCGCGCTGCCTGAAGGTATCAACCCGACCTGGACCGTCACGTCCCTGAATGAACTGGAGCAACTCCTGTGTAAACATTGATTGTCTGCACTCCGCCGTTGAGTACAATAGCCGCATTTTTCGTATTTCATCGCGAGGCCTCAGGCCGCGCAATTACACAGAAGATTTCATTATGACGTTGTCTCCTTATTTACAAGAGGTAGCAAAGCGCCGCACGTTCGCTATCATCTCGCACCCTGATGCCGGTAAAACCACCATCACTGAAAAGGTGCTGCTGTTCGGACAGGCGATTCAAACCGCCGGTACGGTAAAAGGCCGCGGCTCCAGCCAGCACGCAAAATCCGACTGGATGGAGATGGAAAAGCAGCGTGGTATCTCTATTACCACCTCCGTGATGCAGTTCCCGTATAAAACCAGCCTGGTCAATTTGCTGGATACCCCGGGGCACGAAGACTTCTCCGAAGATACCTACCGCACTCTGACGGCGGTGGACTGCTGCCTGATGGTTATCGATGCGGCAAAAGGGGTTGAAGATCGGACCCGTAAGCTGATGGAAGTCACCCGTCTGCGCGATACGCCGATCCTGACCTTTATGAACAAACTCGACCGTGACATCCGCGATCCGATGGAGCTTCTGGATGAAGTGGAAAACGAGCTGAAGATCGCCTGTGCGCCGATTACCTGGCCGATTGGCTGCGGTAAGTTGTTCAAGGGCGTTTATCACCTTTATAAAGATGAAACCTACCTGTATCAGACAGGGCAGGGGCACACCATTCAGGAAGTGCGCATCGTTAAAGGTCTGAACAACCCGGATCTGGATAAAGCCGTGGGCGAAGATCTGGCACAGCAGCTCCGCGATGAGCTGGAGCTGGTGCAGGGCGCATCGAACGAGTTCGATAAAGAGCTGTTCCTGAGCGGCGAAATCACGCCGGTCTTCTTTGGTACCGCACTGGGTAACTTCGGCGTCGATCATATGCTGGATGGTCTGGTGGAATGGGCGCCTGCGCCAATGCCGCGTAAAACCGATACCCGCGAAGTGAAAGCAGATGATGATAAATTCACCGGCTTTGTCTTTAAAATTCAGGCCAACATGGACCCGAAACACCGCGACCGCGTGGCGTTTATGCGCGTGGTTTCTGGCCGTTATGAAAAGGGCATGAAGCTGCGCCAGGTGCGCACCGGCAAAGATGTGATTATCTCTGATGCCCTGACCTTTATGGCTGGCGATCGCTCGCATGTAGAAGAAGCCTACCCGGGTGACATTATTGGTCTGCATAACCACGGGACGATCCAGATTGGTGACACCTTCACCCAGGGCGAAATGATGAAGTTCACCGGTATTCCGAACTTCGCACCTGAGCTGTTCCGCCGTATTCGCCTGCGTGACCCGCTGAAGCAGAAACAGCTACTTAAAGGCCTGGTTCAGCTTTCAGAAGAGGGCGCGGTGCAGGTGTTCCGTCCTATCGCCAACAACGATCTGATTGTCGGCGCGGTGGGTGTGCTGCAGTTTGACGTGGTGGTTTCCCGTCTGAAGAGCGAATACAACGTGGAAGCGGTGTACGAGTCTGTGAACGTGGCGACAGCGCGCTGGGTTGAAAGCACTGACGTGAAGAAATTTGAGGAATTCAAACGCAAGAACGAAATCCAGCTTGCGCTCGATGGCGGTGATAACCTGACCTACATCGCCCCAACGATGGTAAACCTGAATCTGACACAGGAACGCTATCCGGAAGTGACTTTCCACAAAACTCGCGAGCATTAATCCTTCTGCAGAGCACGGTTTACGCCGTGCTCTGTCACTTCTCCTGTCTAATTAGCCCCTTGCGGATTGTTCTTAAAACCCGTCATTTCGCCTCCATTTGTTCGTTTTTTACCCACCCGGCCATGATTTTTGTCGATTGTGATCTATATTTAACAAAGTGATGACAAATCGGGTGGATAAAAGTCCTGTTCAATGCGTGAAGTAGAGTCTTTTATCCACTCGTTTCTTCACAAAGGAATATTAACAACTGCTTTAGCACGATGTGCGACAGGATTGTAAACGCGCCATTAGTTGCTGAATTGGGTGGTTTTCACCACAGCAGTAGAGCGGCACACGTTGCTGCTTGTGGCCCAAATAGTGGGCAAACCAACAGGAAGAACATCGATGACTATGAAAAAACTGACTATTTCTAAAACTCTGCTGGCCGTAATGCTGGGCTCTGTTCTGGCAAGTGGTTCCGCATTCGCTGCGGAGACTACCACCGACAAAGCGCAAAATGCTGCTTCCAGTGCAGGGGAATCAATCGATAGCTCAATGAATAAAGTCGGTGGTTTCATGGATGACAGCACCATCACCGCGAAAGTCAAAGCGGCGCTGGTGGATCATGAAGACATTAAAAGTACGGACATCTCCGTTAAAACGGACAAAAAAGTGGTCACGCTGAGCGGCTTCGTTGAAAGCCAGGCGCAGGCAGAAAAAGCCGTCTCCGTAGCAAAAGGCGTCGAGGGCGTGGCTTCTGTGAGCGATAAGCTGCATGTGCGTGACGGCAAAAACAAGACCATGAAAGGTTATGCGGGCGATACCGCAACAACCAGTGAAATCAAAGCAAAACTGCTGGCCGACGATGTTGTCCCTTCCCGTAAGGTGAAGGTTGAAACCACCGATGGCGTGGTGCAGTTGTCCGGTACCGTAGATTCACAGGCACAAAGTGAACGCGCTGAAAGTATCGCCAAAGCAATCGACGGCGTTAAAAGCGTGAAGAACGATCTCAAAGTGAAGTAACTAATCCTGAAAACGTCACTACCCGGTGTAAGCCGGGTATGACAAGTACGTACCAGGAAAAACATCGCCGGTGGGCATCCTGAGCGCTCACCTTAAGCGGTTGAAATTAACTATGGTAAAGGAGAGTTTTATGTTTCGTTGGGGCATTATATTTCTGGTTATCGCGTTAATTGCCGCCGCACTGGGCTTTGGTGGTCTTGCGGGTACGGCAGCAGGAGCCGCGAAAATTGTCTTTATCGTCGGTATTATCCTGTTCCTCGTCAGCCTGTTTATGGGTCGTCGGCGTCCATAGCGTATTACACGCTTAAATTTCGGTTACATTAAAGCCAGTCCTTGTGACTGGCTTTGCTGTTTCGGCTGCGGGAAAAGTGCGCTACTTTGAGATATTCAGCGCATCAATAAGGAAAGCAGAGTGGGCCAGCATATTCCCGTTACGCTCGGCAACATCGCGCCGCTGGCGTTAAAACCCTTTCGTCCGGGCCGGCTTGCACTCGTATGCGAGGGCGGTGGGCAGCGAGGCATTTTTACCGCCGGGGTTCTGGACGAATTTATGCGTGCAGAATTTAATCCTTTCGATCTCTATTTCGGCAGCTCAGCCGGTGCGCAAAACCTTTCCGCTTATGTCTGCAATCAACCTGGCTACGCACGTAAAGTGATAATGCGCTATACCACGTCGCGGGAATTTTTCAATCCGGTGCGTTTTGTGCGCGGCGGCAATCTTATCGATCTTGACTGGCTGGTTGAATCGACCTCAAGCCAGATGCCGCTGGCAATGGACTACGCCGCGCGGACTTTCGATGCCGGGAAAGCGTTTTATATGTGCGCCTGTCGGCAGGATGATTACTCCGCAGCCTATTTCTCCCCTACTCATCAGACCTGGCTCGATTTGATTCGTGCTTCCAGCGCGATCCCCGGCTTTTATCGTCCGGGCGTGATGCTTGATGGCATTAATTATCTCGACGGCGGTGTCAGTGATGCCATTCCGGTGCAGGAGGCGGCAAAACGCGGCGCGAACACGATTGTGGTGATCCGTACCGTACCGTCACAAATGTACTACACACCCCAGTGGTTCAAACGGATGGAACGCTGGCTGGGAGAGAGCAGCCTGCAATCCTTAATCAATCTGGTGCAGCACCATGAGAAAAGTTACCTGGCGATCCAACGCTTTATCGAAGCACCGCCGGGTAAACTGCGTATTTTTGAAATCTATCCGCCTAAGTTGTTGAAGAGCATGGCGCTGGGCAGCCGTTTACCGGCGCTGCGCGAGGATTATAAAATCGGGCGTTTGTGCGGGCGCTATTTCCTGGCGACAGTGGGCAAATTGCTGGCGGAAACCCCGCCGCTGGTGCGCCACTCGCCAGTTATCGCACCTGCGACGCGTGTTGTTCCACCGGCTGCGGTGGCCAACGACGCGCTGGATACGCCGCTGGTCAGCGTCGTGCAGGCCAACGATTTACCCATCAATAAAGAGGATACGGCGTGAGTTTCCGCTTTACCGATACCCACTGTCATTTCGATTTCCCGCCGTTTGCTGGCGATGAAGCAGCGAGTATCGCCCGTGCGGGCGACGCCGGCGTGGAGCGCATTATTGTTCCGGCGATCGCCGCCCGTTATTTTGATCGCGTTTGCCACTTAGCACGCCAGCATACCGCGCTGTATGCCGCGCTGGGGCTACACCCGATTGTGATTGAAGAGCACAGCGAGGAAAGCCTGCAACGGCTTGAACAGATGCTCGCGGCAAAGCCCGAGAAAGTGGTGGCGATAGGGGAAATTGGCCTCGATCTTTACCGCGACGATCCGCAGTTTGAGCGCCAGCAGCAGGTGTTAGACGCGCAACTAAAATTGGCAAAACGCTTTGATCTGCCGGTGATCCTCCATTCACGCCGCACGCATGACAAGTTGGCGATGCATTTAAAAAAACATGATTTACCTCGCCGTGGCGTGGTACATGGTTTCGCCGGTAGCCTGCAACAGGCGCAGCGCTTTGTTGAACTGGGCTATTGCATCGGCGTGGGCGGCACCATTACCTACCCGCGCGCCAGTAAAACTCGTGACGTAATGGCGCAGTTGCCGCTTTCTGCATTACTGCTGGAAACGGATGCGCCGGACATGCCGCTCAATGGTTTTCAGGGCCAGCCCAATCGGCCAGAGCGTGCCGCACAGGTGTTCGATTCATTGTGCGAGCTACGCCGCGAAGCGCCGGATGCCATCGCGCACGCGCTGCTGGAAAACACGCAGCGGCTCTTTGCGCTACAGATATAGCGCCGGGCGCAGCACGGTTTTCACGCCCCGATCCTGTAGCGCCTGCGCCAGCGGTTCCACATCTTCTGGCGTGGCGCTGCGCCATGTCTGCGCCTCTCCATACACGCCATGGGAATGAAAAGCGTTTAGACGCACTGGCACCTCGCCGAGTTGATGAATAAAGGCGGCCAGCGCATCGATCTGTACCAGATAATCGCTCTGTTCCGGGATCACCAGCAGGCGCAACTCCGCTAACTTCTTCTCTGCCGCCAGTAGCCGCAGGCTGGCTTTCACCTGCACGTTATCCCGTCCGGTGAGAAAACGGTGCCGCGCATTGCCCCAGGCTTTGAGATCGATTATCGCGCCGTCGCAGACCGGCAACAGCTTGCGCCAGCCGGTTTCGCTGAGTAACCCGTTACTGTCCACCAGGCAATTCAGATGGCGCAGTTGCGCGTCATGGCGTAATGCGCAGAACAATGCATGCAAAAAGGGCAGTTGCAGCGTTGCTTCGCCGCCGCTGACGGTGATGCCTTCAATAAACAGCGCCACTTTACGAATCTGCGCCACAACCTGTTCAACCGTCATGCTCTGCGCCATCGGCGTGGCGTGCTGCGGGCACATGCGCAGGCAAGTGTCGCACTGCTCGCAACGCGCAGCGTTCCATTCCACTTGCCCTCCATTAATGGAGAGCGCGTGTTGTGGGCAACCTGCGACACAATCGGCGCAGTGGTTGCAGCGGCCAATGGTCCACGGGTTATGGCAGTTTTTACAGCGCATATTGCAGCCCTGTAAAAACAGTGCCAGCCGGCTGCCTGGCCCGTCCACGCAGGAGAAAGGGAGGATTTTACTGACGAAAGCGCATCTGCTGTTCATGGCTGACCACGCGGGGTTGTCGTTCCAGAATATGCGTGTTACGCGCTGCCTCTTCACCCAGCCAGGTAGTATTGGTGCGTGAGCCTTCGGCACGGAATTTCCTGAGATCTGACAGGCGCACCATGTAACCGGTGACGCGAACCAGATCGTTACCGGCTACGTTAGCGGTGAACTCGCGCATGCCAGCTTTAAACGCACCAAGGCAGAGCTGGACAACGGCTTGCGGGTTGCGTTTCACCGTTTCATCGAGGGTCAAAATATCGCTGATCCCGGCCTGATACCACGCATGATGCGGTGCGACGGCGAGCAGATGGGTAATCGGATCCGGCTCGTCGCCATAAGGCAGCCGCGCGCCTGGCGTGGTGTCGGTGTCGGAGCTAATACCCGATTGCGCATGGAGCATGGCGCGCTGCCGCCAGCCGTGTTTTACCGGCGTGTTTGCCACAAAGCTCGCCAGTTGTTCACTGATGCGATAACCAAGTGCGTTGGCTTGTTCATCTTTGCCGTAGCGTGCGGCGAGACCGGCTTTTTCACAAAGCGTATTGACCGCTTCGGCCAGCCCATACATACCAAACATGGGCACAAAACGGTCGGCAGAAATCAGCCCTTCCTGCACCAGGAAGCTATGCTCAAAGAAGCCGGATTGCTGATACAGAAAATCGCAACGGGCATCGATAATTGCCATTTGCTGCTGGCAATAGTGTGGCAATTGATGGGTGAAAAAATCCTCCAGCGACGCGCTGCGTTCCGCGATCGCTTTCAGATTGAGGCGTACCAGCGTAGTGCCGCCGCCGCCCAGCGGCAGAGAGTTATAGCAACTCACAATGCCATAACCGCCTTTTGTGAAAATATTATCATGCACCGGGCCGTTGGCGATGTGCGGTTTGCTGCACTCGCAGATATTACGCGCCACCTCCAGTAGCAGATCATCCGGCGTAATATCCGGGTCATAGATAAAGGTTAAGTTTGGCGCAACCTGCTTCAGTTCTGCATCAGCGCGTAAAATAGCACGCGTAACCGGAGTGTCGAATGGGCCAATATTGGCATGCATAAAGGCGTCTGGCAGCGTTCTGTCGAGGTAGCGCCAGAAACGTTTTATGCGGATATCGATCTCCTGTTGTGTTAGAATTCTCACATATGGTTGTAGCAGGACATCAAGCTGGCCGAGATAAACAGGCATTGATGTCACTGATGGAACATGGTGGTAGAGGATCGTCAGCAATGAGAGGGCGTCATCAAGATCTTTTGCCCCTTCCAGCTCCAGCCAGGCGGAACCGTTAGCGAGAAATTTAGCGTAATCCGGCAGCACATAACGCGGTTTGTAAGGGGCGTGCCCTTCAAACATATCGCAGATGGCGCCCACATCAAGTGCTGCGCGTGCCGCTTGCGGCAACGCCGGATAGGGCAGGGCGTTTTCCGCTTCCAGCGCCAGGAAGTGGCGTTTTTGTTCCGGTGTGAGTGTTGGGCTGGTAACAATTTGCTGGCAGCGTGACAGCAATAAAGGATCAACAGACGGGGACATCATCGTTCCTCTTATTTCCTTGAGTGATGGCGATGAGTGTACGGAGCCAGCTGTTGGTCGCTTTTGATCCCGTCCCCTGTCAGCGCAATCATTAGTGATGTGAATTTAAAAGTTTGATCAATGTCCCATTATGGTTTTGCAAACGTGAATTTAACTTTCATTAACTGTGATGGGTGTCGAAGTGTGAATGTGGGTTGATGTTAAAATACTAACAAACCCGAACAGAAAACCGGCATTACGCCGTCGGAGAGAATTATGAGTGATTTAACGGCAAGCAGCCTGCGTGCGTTGAAACTGATGGATCTGACCACCCTGAATGATGATGACACCAACGAGAAAGTCATCGCCCTGTGTCATCAGGCAAAAACCCCGGTGGGCAACACCGCCGCCATCTGTATCTACCCGCGTTTTATCCCGATTGCGCGCAAAACCCTGAACGCGCAAGGTACGCCGGATGTGCGTATCGCAACAGTAACCAACTTCCCGCATGGTAATGACGATATCGACATCGCGCTGGCCGAAACGCGCGCGGCCATTGCTTACGGCGCGGATGAAGTTGATGTGGTGTTCCCGTACCGTGCGCTGATCGCCGGTAACGAGCAGGTAGGTTTCGATCTGGTGAAAGCCTGTAAAGAGGCTTGCGCGGCGGCGAACGTGCTGCTGAAAGTGATTATTGAAACCGGTGAGCTGAAAACGGAAGCATTGATCCGTAAAGCGTCTGAAATCGCCATTAAAGCCGGTGCTGATTTCATTAAAACGTCGACCGGTAAAGTGCCGGTAAACGCGACCCCGGAAAGCGCGCGCATCATGATGGAAGTGATTCGCGATATGGGCGTTGAGAAAACCGTTGGTTTTAAACCGGCTGGTGGCGTACGTAGCGCGGAAGATGCGCAGCAGTATCTCGCCATTGCTGACGACCTGTTTGGCGCCGATTGGGCCGATGCCCGTCATTACCGATTTGGTGCCTCCAGCCTGCTGGCAAGCCTGCTGAAAGCGTTGGGCCACGGCGACGGTAAGAGCGCAAGCAGCTATTAATTTGTCATTGCCGGGTAGCGTATTGTTACCCGGCCTCAATGGATTTTCCGGCTTTATTCCTCAGGGGGTTACCTTGTTTCTCGCTCAAGAAATTATTCGAAAAAAACGCGATGGTCTCGCGCTGAGTGATGAAGAAATCCGTTTCTTTATCAACGGAATACGCGATAACACCGTTTCTGAAGGGCAGATTGCTGCTCTGGCAATGACCATTTTCTTCCACGACATGACGATGCCGGAGCGCGTTTCGCTGACCATGGCGATGCGGGATTCAGGCACCGTTCTGGACTGGAAACCGCTCGATCTTAACGGCCCGGTGGTGGATAAACACTCGACCGGCGGCGTGGGCGATGTTACCTCATTGATGCTTGGCCCGATGGTGGCGGCCTGCGGCGGCTATATTCCGATGATTTCCGGGCGCGGTCTTGGTCACACTGGCGGCACGCTCGACAAACTGGAAGCGATCCCGGGGTTTGATATCTTCCCGGAAGATAACCGCTTTCGTGAGATTATTAAGGATGTCGGTGTGGCGATTATCGGCCAGACCAATTCGCTGGCACCGGCGGATAAACGTTTCTATGCCACCCGCGATATCACCGCGACGGTGGACTCTATTCCGTTAATCACCGCTTCTATCCTCGCCAAAAAACTGGCGGAAGGCCTCGATGCGCTGGTGATGGACGTCAAAGTGGGTAGCGGCGCATTTATGCCGACTTACGCCTTGTCTGAACAACTGGCGGAAGCGATTGTTGGCGTTGCCAACGGCGCTGGCGTACGGACTACCGCGCTGCTGACCGATATGAATCAGGTGCTGGCTTCCAGTGCGGGCAACGCGGTAGAAGTACGCGAAGCGGTGCAGTTCCTGACCGGCGAATACCGCAATCCGCGCTTGTTTGACGTCACCATGGCGCTGTGCGTGGAGATGCTTCTCTCCGGCAAACTGGCGAAAGATGACGCTGACGCACGGGCGAAGCTGCAAGCGGTGCTGGATAACGGTAAAGCGGCTGAGGTGTTTGGTCGTATGGTTGCGGCGCAAAAAGGGCCGCACGATTTCGTGGAAAACTACGCCAAATACCTGCCTACCGCGACGCTCAGCAAAGCGGTATATGCCGATGATGAAGGGTTTATCACGGCGATGGATACGCGCGCGCTGGGCATGGCGGTGGTGTCGATGGGCGGTGGTCGTCGCCAGGCGTCGGACACTATTGATTACAGCGTCGGCTTTACCGATATGGTGCGTCTGGGCGAACGCGTTGATGGTCAGCGCCCGCTGGCGGTCATCCACGCCAAAGACGAAGCCAGCTGGCAAGAGGCTGCGCAGGCGGTGAAAGCGGCTATTTCGATGGGCGACAGCGCACCAAAAGAGACACCGACGGTCTATCGCCGCATTACTGAATAGCGGTATACTGATCTGATCGCTTTTTTACAAAGCACAAGGTACGGAGAACATATGAAACGTGCATTTATTATGGTGCTGGACTCTTTCGGCATCGGCGCGACCGAAGACGCGGAGCGCTTTGGCGACGTGGGTTCCGATACCCTCGGTCACATCGCTGAAGTTTGCGCGAAAGGTGAAGCCGACACCGGGCGCAAAGGCCCGCTGAATTTACCCAATCTGACCCGTCTGGGTCTGGCGAAGGCGCACGAAGGCGCAACAGGTTTTATTCCTGCCGGGATGGACGCCAACGCGGAAATCACTGGTGCTTACGCATGGGCGCATGAGCTATCTTCCGGGAAAGATACGCCGTCAGGCCACTGGGAAATCGCCGGTGTGCCGGTGCTGTTCGACTGGGGCTACTTTAGCGACACCGAGAATAGCTTCCCGCAGGAACTGCTGGATAAGCTGGTGAAACGCGCTAATCTGCCGGGTTATCTTGGCAACTGCCACTCGTCCGGTACGGTGATCCTTGACCAGCTCGGCGAAGAGCACATGAAAACCGGCAAGCCGATTTTCTACACCTCTGCCGACTCGGTGTTCCAGATTGCCTGCCACGAAGAAACTTTTGGTCTGGACAAGCTGTATGAGCTGTGCGAAATCGCACGTGAAGAGCTGACCGAAGGCGGCTACAACATTGGCCGCGTGATTGCGCGTCCGTTTGTTGGCGACAAAGCTGGTAACTTCCAGCGCACCGGTAATCGCCATGATCTGGCCGTGGAACCACCGTCAGCCACCGTGCTGCAAAAACTGGTCGAAGAGAAAGATGGTCACGTGGTTTCGGTCGGTAAAATCGCCGATATCTATGCCAACTGCGGCATCACCAAAAAAGTGAAAGCCACCGGCCTGGATGCGCTGTTTGACGCCACCATCAAAGAGATGAAAGAAGCCGGTGATAAGACAATCGTCTTTACCAACTTCGTCGATTTTGACTCATCATGGGGCCATCGTCGCGACGTGGCGGGTTATGCGGCCGGGCTTGAGTTGTTTGACCGTCGCCTGCCGGAACTGATGGAATTGGTTGGCGAAGACGACATTCTGATCCTTACCGCCGATCACGGCTGCGATCCGACCTGGAAAGGCACTGACCACACCCGTGAGCATATTCCGGTGCTGGTCTACGGCCCGAAAGTGAAACCGGGCTCGCTGGGTCACCGTGACACCTTTGCGGATATTGGTCAGACGATTGCGAAGTACTTCGGCGTCTCTGATATGGAATATGGCAAGGCCATGTTCTGATGATTTTGGGCGGGAGCTTCCCGCCCTTTCTGTTTCAACGACAACGACATAAAGGAATTGACGATGGCTACCCCACATATTAATGCAGAAATGGGCGATTTCGCTGACGTAGTGTTGATGCCGGGCGACCCGCTGCGTGCAAAACATATTGCGGAAACTTTCCTCGAAGACTACCGCGAAGTGAACAACGTGCGCGGCATGCTGGGTTACACCGGCACCTACAAAGGCCGCAAAATTTCTGTTATGGGTCACGGTATGGGGATCCCGTCCTGCTCCATCTACACCAAAGAGCTGATCACCGATTTCGGCGTGAAAAAAATCATTCGTGTCGGCTCCTGCGGCGCGGTGCGTATGGACGTGCAACTGCGTGACATCGTTATTGGCATGGGTGCCTGCACCGATTCCAAAGTGAACCGTATGCGTTTCAAAGATCACGATTTCGCAGCGATTGCGGATTTCGATATGGTGCGTAACGCGGTTGATGCGGCAAAAGCACTGGGCGTAGACGCGCGCGTGGGTAACCTGTTCTCCGCCGATCTGTTCTACTCCCCGGACGGTGAAATGTTCGATGTGATGGAAAAATACGGCATCCTGGGCGTGGAAATGGAAGCGGCAGGCATTTACGGCGTAGCGGCGGAATTCGGAGCGAAAGCGTTGACCATCTGCACCGTTTCCGACCATATTCGTACGCACGAGCAGACCACTTCCGCAGAGCGTCAGACCACGTTCAACGACATGATCAAAATTGCGCTGGAATCTGTCCTGCTGGGCGATAAAGCGTAAGTATCTTTTCTAAGGGCAGGTTCTCTGCCCTTTATTTTCAATCAACTTGATCAACTCAATCAGATAGCTGCATTGATCACTTTGATCTATTCACCGCACCGCGCTGGCAATCCATGCGGAAAGTTCGCGAAGCTCTTGTTCCTGTTCCGGAAAATCGACTAATAGCGCATCACACTCCTGCGCCAGCATATCTGCACGGTAAAGGCAGCCCTGCAAACGTGCGGCCAGTGCTTCTAACGGCGCGGGGTTCAGGCTGTCGGTAAACACCTGTGTGCGGGTGATATGCCCTTTTTCCACATCAAAATGGAGCTCCACGCCGCCCCAGGTAAACCGCTCATCCAACAGATGGCTGAATGCCGGTGCCTGGCCGAAATTCCACTCCCAACTGCTCTGGCGGGCAAAGGTTTCGGCAAAATTGGGCAAGTCCGGGGTTTTATCCGGCGAGATAACTTCCGCTGTGACCCGCTCGCCATAGTGGGCGAAGAAGGCTTCGGTGATCGCTTCACAGATTTGCTGATGGGTAATGCCCGGCAGCAGCTCCACCAGGTTCGCCACGCGCCCACGCACAGACGTAATGCCTTTGGCTTGCAGCTTTTTCTTGTCCGGATTGAGGTAATTGGCCAGGCGGCTGAGATCGGCATTCAGCAGCAACGTGCCATGGTGGAAGCCACGATCTTTGGTTTCCCGGTAGGCTGAACCCGATACTTTGCGATCGCCTTCCGCCGTTTTCACCACCAGGTCGTTGCGCCCGGAAGCTTCTGCGGTAACGCCTAGTGAATTCAGTGCATTAAGCACAATCGCCGTGGAGATGGTTTTGTCGTATTCCGGCTTTCCCGCCATGAAAGTGAAACAGGTATTACCGAGGTCGTGAAACACCGCGCCGCCGCCGCTGCTGCGCCTTGCCAGCCGCACGTTATCTTCTTCCATACGGCGGGTATTGCACTCTTTCCACGGGTTTTGCGCCCGCCCAATTACCACCGTATCCGCGTTGCGCCATAAGAACAGCACGCGTTGCGTGGCGGGCATCTGGCGGAAAATGCACTCTTCCACCGCCAGGTTGAACCAGGGATCGTACGAGTCAGAGATAAGCAGACGAAGCGTCGACATAGCAGATTTCCTTTCTATAACCTGTAATTTTTACCGGTAGTGGCCAGAGCTACTCTTTCTTTTGCTGCTCTTCTTCTTCCGGTACGGATTTGTTGGCCGTCAGCAAAAACGGCGACTGCTGCCAGCGCGTGCGTTTGCCCTGCAACAGGGTGCGCGTCAGCACGACGCCAATGGCCAGCGACAGCAGCAACATCAGACGCAAAATATTGGTGGTGTTATCCACCTGTCTGGCTTCTGTCGCCAGCGTGTGCGTATCCAGCGTCAGGCGCAGGTAGCCCAGCGGGCCGCTCTTTCCCTGAATCGGCTCAACAATTTGCTGGTTGAAATAGCCGCCTGCTTTTTTGCCGTCCAGCGCCAGCCTGTCGCGCACATCAATACTTTCGCCGGAGCGCGCGATCAGATCGCCCTGCGCATCGTACACCCCGGCATCCAGAATGCGGCTCTCTTCGGTGAGCTGGCGCAGCACGACGTTGATCCGCTTTTCGTCCGGGGTTTCTGTGCGCATCAGCGGCGTGAGATTCAGCGTCACCTGGCGCGCCAGCGTTCTCGCCAGCTCCTCAAACTGCGGATTGCGCTGGCGCTGATGGTTTTGGCTGAACCAGGATGCGCCCTGCATCAGTGCGACCAGCAGTGCCAGACAGATGAGGACGATTACGGCGCGATGCAGCCGAAATTTAAGTTTTGCGCGAGCCATATTCCACCTGTTGAAAATTTGAGGCTTAATGTTGCCAGAAGCGCTGGTTACAAGGTAGCCTCATGCGTTATTTTCCCCTCCGATGCTTTCTGGCGCGAACGTTTTTACAGGAGCTTTAATGCCTAATAGTTTGACCTGGTGCGATCTGCCCGATGATGTTTCTCAGTGGCCGGGATTGCCGCTCTCTTTAAGTGGTGATGAGGTAATGCCTCTGGACTATCACGCTGGTCGCAGCGGCTGGCTACTGTACGCACGTAATCTGGATAAGCAACGTCTGACGACCTATCAGCGCAAATTGGGTGCAGCAATGGTGATTGTTGCCGCGTGGAGCGTTGACGATTATCAGGTTCTTCGCCTGGCGGGTTCGTTGACGCCGCGCGCGACGCGCTTGGCGCACGACGAAGGTATGGACGTCGCCCCGCTGGGGAAAATCCCGCATCTGCGCTCGCCAGGGCTGCTGGTGATGGATATGGACTCCACCGCCATTCAAATCGAGTGCATTGATGAAATCGCTAAACTTGCCGGCACCGGCGAAATGGTGGCGGAAGTGACCGAACGGGCGATGCGCGGCGAACTCGATTTTGCCGCCAGCCTGCGCAGCCGTGTGGCGACGCTGAAAGGCGCAGACGCCAATATTTTGCTGCAAGTACGGGAAAAACTGCCGTTAATGCCTGGTCTTGTGCAACTAGTGTTGAAGCTGGAAACATTGGGCTGGAAAGTAGCCATCGCCTCGGGCGGCTTTACTTTCTTTGCCGATTACCTGCGCGACAAGCTGCATTTGACGGCGGCAGTTGCCAACGAACTTGAGATCATGGACGGTAAATTCACCGGCCAGGTATTGGGCGAAATCGTGGATGCGCAGTTCAAAGCCAATACGCTGAAGCAACTGGCTGAAAAATATGAAATCGTGCCGGAGCAAACGGTGGCGATTGGCGATGGCGCGAACGATTTGCCGATGATCAAAGCCGCCGGGCTTGGCATCGCGTTTCATGCCAAACCCAAAGTGAATGAGAAGGCGGAAGTCACCATTCGCCACGCCGATCTGATGGGCGTATTTTGTATTCTTTCCGGCAGTATTAATAAGAAGTAGAGGTTATTGTGGCGAAAGCTCCCAAACGCGCGTTTGTCTGTAATGAATGCGGTGCGGATTACCCGCGCTGGCAGGGGCAGTGCAGCGCCTGTCACGCATGGAACACCATTACGGAAGTGCGCGTTGCCGCTTCGCCCACCGTGGCGCGTAATGAGCGTCTTTCCGGTTATGCGGGGAGCGCTGGCGTATCAAAAGTGCAGAAGCTGGCGGATATCAGCCTCGAAGAGCTGCCGCGTTTTTCTACCGGTTTTAAAGAGTTTGATCGCGTGCTCGGCGGCGGTGTTGTGCCCGGTAGCGCGATTCTGATTGGCGGCAACCCCGGTGCGGGGAAATCCACGTTGTTGTTGCAGACGTTGTGTAAGCTCGCCGAGCAGATGAAAACGTTGTATGTCACCGGCGAAGAGTCATTGCAGCAGGTGGCGATGCGCGCGCACCGTCTGGGGCTGCCGACCGGCAATCTCAATATGCTGTCGGAAACCAGCATCGAACAAATCTGCATGATCGCCGAAGAGGAACAACCGAAGCTGATGGTGATCGACTCGATTCAGGTCATGCACATGGCCGACATTCAGTCGTCGCCCGGCAGTGTGGCGCAGGTGCGTGAAACAGCGGCTTATCTGACACGTTTTGCGAAAACGCGTGGTGTGGCGATTGTGATGGTCGGCCACGTCACCAAAGACGGCTCACTGGCGGGACCAAAGGTGCTTGAACACTGTATTGACTGCTCGGTGTTGCTTGATGGCGATGCGGATTCGCGTTTTCGCACCTTGCGCAGCCATAAAAACCGTTTCGGCGCGGTCAACGAACTCGGCGTGTTCGCCATGACCGAGCAGGGGTTGCGTGAAGTCAGCAATCCGTCGGCGATTTTCTTAAGCCGCGGCGATGAAGTGACCTCCGGCAGTTCGGTGATGGTGGTATGGGAAGGGACGCGACCGCTGTTAGTCGAAATTCAGGCGTTAGTTGATCACTCGATGATGTCCAACCCGCGCCGCGTGGCGGTGGGACTGGAGCAAAACCGTCTGGCGATTCTGTTGGCGGTGCTGCATCGCCATGGCGGCTTGCAGATGGCGGATCAGGATGTGTTCGTCAACGTGGTCGGCGGGGTCAAAGTGACCGAAACCAGCGCCGACTTAGCGCTGTTGCTGGCGATGGTTTCCAGCCTGCGCGACCGTCCGTTACCGCAGGATTTAGTGGTGTTTGGCGAAGTCGGGCTGGCGGGGGAAATTCGCCCGGTGCCCAGCGGCCAGGAGCGCATTTCGGAGGCTGCGAAGCATGGTTTCCGTCGCGCTATCGTCCCGGCAGCGAATGTGCCGAAAAAAGTGCCAGAAGGGATGCAAATATTTGGCGTGAAGAAGCTCGCGGATGCGCTAAACGTTTTTGACGACTTATAATTGGCTAATCTTTTTTGCAGGAGGCAACAATGTCGTCATTCGACTACTTAAAAACCGCGATTCGCCAGAAAGGCTGCACGTTACAGCAGGTAGCCGATGCCAGCGGTATGACCAAAGGCTATTTGAGCCAGCTGCTGAATGCCAAAATTAAGAGCCCCAGTGCGCAAAAACTGGAGGCGCTGCATCGCTTTCTCGATCTTGAGTTTCCCCGTCGGCAGAAAAGCATTGGCGTGGTTTTCGGCAAGTTTTACCCGCTGCACACCGGCCATATCTATTTGATCCAGCGCGCCTGTAGCCAGGTGGATGAGCTGCATATCATCCTTGGTTATGACGAAACGCGCGATCGTGAGCTGTTTGAAGACAGCGCGATGTCCCAACAGCCGACGGTAAGTGATCGCTTGCGTTGGCTGCTACAGACCTTTAAGTACCAGAAAAATATCCGTATTCATGCCTTTAACGAAGAGGGGATGGAGCCGTATCCGCACGGCTGGGATGTCTGGAGTAAAGGCATCAAAGCGTTTATGACCGAAAAAGGCATCACGCCAAACTGGATTTATACCTCCGAAGAGGCAGACGCGCCGCAGTATCGGCAACATCTGGGAATTGAAGCGGTGCTGGTCGATCCAAAGCGCACCTTTATGAATATCAGCGGTTCGCAAATCCGCGAGAACCCCTTCCGTTACTGGGATTATATTCCGACGGAGGTGAAGCCCTTTTTTGTGCGCACGGTGGCGATTCTGGGCGGAGAATCCAGTGGTAAGTCGACGCTGGTTAATAAACTCGCCAATATTTTCAATACCACCAGCGCATGGGAATATGGCCGCGATTACGTCTTTTCGCATCTTGGCGGTGACGAAATCGCGCTGCAATATTCTGACTATGACAAAATCGCCCTCGGGCATGCGCAGTACATCGATTTTGCCGTGAAGTACGCCAATAAAGTGGCGTTTATCGATACGGATTTTGTTACCACGCAGGCGTTCTGCAAAAAATATGAAGGTCGCGAACATCCTTTCGTTCAGGCATTGATTGATGAATATCGATTTGATCTGGTGATCCTGCTGGAAAATAATACCCCGTGGGTGAATGATGGACTGAGAAGTCTTGGCAGTTCTGTCGATCGTAAGGAATTTCAGGATTTGCTGGTATCAATGCTACGGGAAAATAATATCGAATATGTGCGCGTTGAAGCCGCGGATTATGACTCGCGATTTTTACAGTGCGTCGAACTGGTTAAACAGTTAATGGGGCCGTAGGCTGGAATAACAGGCCGGTCTGGTATATTCCATGGCCTGTATTTCGGTTAATTTGCCGGTTGATTACGAAAATTTTCCCAGCGGTTATGGACCTGCGTCAGTGCGGCGATTGACGGCTGATTCACCTTTCTCAACATATTATATTTGTGTGTACTGACCGTTTTGATATCCAGCCCGCTGTGAGTTAACATGCTTTTCTTTTTCCCCGCGCTAATGATATGGCTAAGCAGCATTCTCTCTTTCCTCGTTAGCGCTATTCTGCACTCCTGGCCTTGTTTATTTCGCCATGATTTATATTTTAACGTGCGGGATATGTCAGTTAACCTTGTGTCTTTCTTAATTTTTAAAAATGAATGTAATAAATAACATTCAAACGCATTGTCGTTTTGTATTATTCTGTTTAGTGTCGTTAATGTTGTGATAATAATAAAGTTATTATCAAAATCTAAAATGACGTCGTTATTATCCAGTGTTATTTTTTTCTGCTTAATAAATGTCTGTAATCCGTTTTTAAGAAAAACATCTTCCGTAATGATATGCATTAATTATAACCATACGTTCATTTATTAACTGAGGTAATGAGTATCATGTTAGCGTCTGGTCTTTGCGTTAAGCAATCCAGGGACAAAAAGGCGAATGCTAAAAGCATTGGTCTATGAAAATGAGATTGATGGATGTTTATTCTGTGGTAAGAGTTTTATTCGGGATTTTAGTTTTAGATTATTTCTGCAATGAATGCATCTGTCTCTGGATCGCGGCGAAGATAGTATGAAAACAAAAAAACTTATTTATGTGCTTATTGCAGAGGAATTCACTGAGCATTTGGGTGTGAAGCGAATGGGTTTCCCCATTCGCTTTTGTGTCGGCTTATTTAGCGATACGTTTGTACTTAATACGCTTCGGCTCCAGCGCATCCGCGCCCAGCGTGCGTTTCTTATACTCTTCGTATTCGGTGAAGTTACCTTCGAAGAACTCCACTTTGCCTTCGTCCTGGTAATCCAGAATGTGGGTGGCGATACGGTCAAGGAACCAACGGTCGTGCGAGATAACCATCGCGCAGCCCGGGAATTCAAGCAGGGCGTTTTCCAGCGCACGCAGGGTTTCGATATCCAGGTCGTTGGTCGGTTCATCAAGCAGCAACATGTTGCCGCCAACCTGTAACAGTTTTGCCAGGTGCAGACGACCGCGCTCACCGCCGGACAATTCGCCCACGCGTTTACCCTGGTCGGTGCCTTTAAAGTTGAAGCGACCAACGTATGCGCGGCTCGGCATTTCGGTGTTACCGATACGCATAATGTCCAGTCCACCGGAAACTTCTTCCCACACGGTTTTGCTGTTATCCATCGCGTCGCGGAACTGATCAACCGAGGCCAGTTTGACGGTTTCACCCAGCGTAATGGTGCCGCCATCTGGCTGCTCCTGGCCGGACATCATGCGGAACAGCGTGGATTTACCCGCGCCGTTCGGGCCGATAATGCCGACAATTGCGCCTTTCGGCACGGAGAACGACAGGCCATCAATCAGCTGGCGATCGCCGTAAGCCTTGCTGAGGTTGCTGACTTCAACCACTTTATCGCCCAGGCGAGGTCCCGGTGGAATAAACAGTTCGTTGGTTTCGTTACGTTTCTGGTATTCAGTGCTGTTGAGCTCTTCAAAGCGCGCCAGACGGGCTTTGCCCTTAGATTGACGGCCTTTCGCGCCCTGACGCACCCACTCCAGCTCTTTCTCAATGGATTTACGACGAGCCGCTTCCTGAGAGGCTTCCTGTGCCAGGCGCTGATCTTTCTGCTCCAGCCAGGAAGAGTAGTTGCCTTCCCATGGAATACCTTCACCACGGTCAAGTTCGAGGATCCAACCGGCGACGTTATCGAGGAAGTAACGGTCGTGGGTAATCGCCACCACGGTGCCTTCGAAATCGTGCAGGAAGCGTTCCAGCCAGGCAACGGACTCGGCGTCCAGGTGGTTGGTCGGTTCGTCGAGCAGCAGCATGTCCGGCTTTTCCAGCAGCAGACGGCACAGCGCGACGCGGCGGCGTTCACCACCAGAAAGATTGGCAATCTTTGCGTCCCAGTCCGGCAGGCGCAGCGCGTCGGCGGCGCGTTCCAGTTGCACATTCAGGTTATGACCGTCATGCGCCTGGATAATCTCTTCCAGCTTGCCTTGTTCTGCCGCCAGTTTGTCGAAATCCGCTTCTGGATCGGCATACAGCGCATACACTTCATCCAGACGTTTCAGAGCCCCGACCACTTCGGATACGGCTTCTTCAACCGATTCACGTACGGTCTGCTCCGGGTTCAACTGCGGTTCCTGCGGCAGGTAACCGATCTTAATGCCAGGCTGCGGGCGGGCTTCACCTTCGATGTCTGTATCGATGCCGGCCATGATGCGCAGCAGGGTAGACTTACCGGCACCGTTAAGACCCAGCACGCCAATTTTTGCGCCCGGGAAGAAGCTTAGCGAGATATTTTTCAGAATATGACGTTTCGGCGGGACAACTTTGCCGACACGATGCATGGTATATACGAATTGAGCCACGTTGGACTTCGCCTCTTTGTAATGAGAGTGGTATTCAACAGCGGAGTGTAGCCGTTTTCGTTGCTTAATCCCAGCCAGCCGCGCCAGGTGTGTTAAATCACGCCAGAAAGGTAAAAAAGTGTGCGCAACGTGGCGCGTTACGAGTTGCGCGGTTAGCATTAACGCATTACGCGGCATGACGCTGCAAAAACGTGACAGATAAGAGGAAAGAGCTGTGCAGAGAGCTAAACATGTCGCCTGGCGATTCGCGGCGGCCTGCGTTTGTTTGCTGTCCCTCAGCAATGTGGCGCGAGCAGATTCACTGGATGAACAACGTAACCGTTACGCGCAGATTAAAACCGCGTGGGACAACAAACAGATGGATGTGGTGCAGCAATTGCTGCCCACGCTACAAACGTATCCGCTTTACCCGTATCTGCAATATCGTCAGATTACCGACGATCTGATGAATCAACCCGCAATTACGGTGACCAACTTTGTGCAGGCCAACCCGACGCTACCGGCGGCGCGCACGCTGAAATCTCGCTTTGTTAATGAACTGGCCCGGCGGCAAGACTGGCGCGGGTTGCTGGCGTTCAGCCCGGAGAAACCTGCGACTACCGAAGCACAATGTAACTACTACTTTGCGAAATGGAATACCGGTCAGGCAGACGAAGCCTGGGCAGGTGCGAAAGAGCTGTGGTTAAGCGGTAAAAGCCAGCCCAACGCGTGCGATCAGCTGTTTGGCGCATGGCGCGCTTCCGGGAAACAGGATCCGTTGGCGTTTCTGGAGCGTATTCGCCTGGCGATGAAAGCGGGTAATACCAAACTGGTGACACTGCTGGCCGGGCAGATGCCGCCTGATTATCAAACCATTTCGGCGGCTATCATCAACCTTGCCAATAATCCATTGAGCGTAATGTCCTTCGCCACCACCACCGGCGCAACGGATTTTACCCGTCAGATGGCCGCGGAAGCCTTTGAAAGCGTTGCGCGTCAGGATGTCGAAAATGCTCGCTTAATGATCCCGTCGCTGGTGCAGGCGCAGCAGTTGAATGAGGAACAAACCCAGACGCTGCGTGATATTGTCGCATGGCGGTTGATGGGCAATGACGTCACCAGCGATCAGGCGCGCTGGCGTGATGATGCAATCATGCGCTCGCAATCAGTCTCTTTGCTGGAGCGCCGCGTGCGTATGGCGATTGGTAACGGCGATCGTCGTGGGCTGAATACCTGGCTTTCGCGTTTGCCGATGGACGCCAAAGAGAAAGACGAGTGGCGCTACTGGCAGGCGGATTTGTTGCTGGAGCGCGGACGCGAGGATGAAGCCAAAGAGATCCTCCACGCCCTGATGAAGCAGCGTGGTTTTTACCCGATGGCGGCTGCGCAGCGGCTGGGTGAAGATTACTCGATGCAGATAGACAAAGCGCAGGGAAATGTCTCCGCAACGCTAACGCAGGGTGCAGAAATGGCGCGCGTTCGTGAGCTGATGTACTGGGGGCTGGATAACACCGCGCGCAGTGAGTGGGCGAATCTGGTGACCAGCCGAACCCAGCAAGAGCAGGCGCAGCTGGCGCGTTATGCCTTTAATCAGCACTGGTGGGATCTGAGTGTGCAGGCCACGATTGCCGGCAAGTTGTGGGATCAACTTGAAGAGCGTTTCCCGCTGGCGTATAGCGATCTTTATGCCCGCTACACCAGTGGCAAAGGGATTTCACAAAGCTATGCGATGGCGATATCTCGCCAGGAGAGTGCCTGGAACCCAACGGCGCGCTCCCCGGTTGGCGCGGCAGGTTTAATGCAGATTATGCCGGGTACCGCCACGCACACAGTGAAGATGTTTAACATTCCCGGCTACAGCAACTCTGGCCAACTGTTTGATCCGGAAACGAATATCAATATCGGCACCAGCTACCTGCAATATGTTTATCAGCAGTTTGGCAATAACCGTATTTTCTCGTCGGCAGCCTATAACGCCGGGCCGGGAAGAGTGCGCAGCTGGCTGAACAACAGCGGCGGCAAACTGGATGCGGTGGCGTTTATTGAGAGCATCCCGTTCTCGGAAACGCGCAGCTATGTGAAAAACGTGCTGGCTTACGATGCTTATTACCGCTATTTCCTGAGCGGAGATAAGCCGGTTGTCTTTAATGATGCTGAATGGCAGCGCCGTTATTGATTTCTGTGGTTTATGCTATGATGTGTACTCGCTAAAGAGTACACATCAGTAAACCTTTAACAGGGCGGCAAATTATGACTCAGCAATCACCCTATTCCGCGGCGATGGCCGAACAGCGCGATCATGAGTGGCAACGCTTCGTTGATCTGGTCCGGCAATCTTACGAAAAGGATCTACACATTCCATTGCTTAATCTGATGCTTACGCCAGATGAGCGCGAGTCGTTAGGTACAAGAGTGCGAATCATTGAAGAACTGCTGCGCGGCGAGATGAGCCAGCGTGAACTGAAAAGCGAGCTGGGGGCAGGTATCGCGACCATTACTCGTGGTTCAAACAGCCTGAAAGCCGCGCCTGCTGATTTACGTTTATGGCTGGAGCAGACGCTGCTGAATACTCAGCGATAAATCGCGTTGTGAAAGGGGCTGAGCGCCAGAATCACCGCCTGGTGGTAAACGCTTTCGCGAGTAAGTTTACCTGCGGTAAAAACGCCGATGGCACCCTCTTTGCGGCCGATCTCATCAATTCCGCTATACCGCGACATTACTGGCCCGAGCGCTTCACCGGCGCGCACTTTCTGCAAAATGATCTCCGGTAGCGGCAGCGTTGCCGAGCGGGCTTCACCTTGCTGATGATTGCTTTCTATCACCACCCAACTAAACGTACTGCCTTCGTCGATCCCGGCTTCGATAGCCACCCAGAAATCCGCTTCGGGGCGCGCATGGCGGGCATTGGCCACGCGATTTCGTGCGCCAGTACGCGTTTCTTCACTGCCAAACGGCTGTTCCGGTACGCCGCTATCGACGGAAACGGCGTCTATATGGCAGGATCCTTCGCCGAAGATCTCGTTAAAAGCGTGCAGAATCGCCCGAATTTTCGCGGGATTGGTGGTAGCTGAGACAACATGGTGCATAATTAATAACGGCATGTTCGGAATGAGACGCGTTCTTTTACCCCGGACAGAGACCTTCCTCAGATAATAAATTCATCGCAGTATAATGGATAAAAAAGCATGTTACAGGTATACCTTGTTCGCCACGGTGAAACGCAGTGGAACGCCGAGCGTCGTATTCAAGGCCAGTCAGACAGTCCGTTAACCGAAAAAGGGGAGAAGCAGGCGTGGCAGGTGGCTGAGCGCGCAAAAGCGCTGGGCATTACCCACGTTATTGCCAGCGACCTTGGCCGAACCCGCCGGACGGCTGAGATCATCGCTGAAGTCTGTGGTTGCGATATCACCTTTGAGCCGCGTTTACGCGAACTGGACATGGGCGTGCTTGAACGCCGTCATATCGATTCCCTGACCGAAGAAGAAGAGAGCTGGCGTCGCCAACTGGTGAATGGCACGGCCGATGGCCGTATTCCTGATGGCGAATCGATGCAGGAGTTAAGCGATCGTATGCACGCGGCGCTGGCAACCTGCCTGGAGCTTCCCGAAGGGAGCCGCCCGTTGCTGGTCAGTCACGGTATGGCGCTGGGCTGCCTGGTGAGCACGATCCTTGGGCTGCCGGCTTATGCTGAACGCCGCCTGCGCCTGCGCAACTGCTCCATTTCCCGTATTGATTATCAACAGAGTCCGTGGCTGGCTTCCGGCTGGGTGGTGGAAACCGCAGGAGACGTCTCGCATCTGGACGCCCCAGCGCTGGATGAGTTGCAGCGTTAACGGCGAATAGGCACCAGATACTCGCAGCGGATGTGCGCTGGCGGCTCGCCGTCTTCGCGCGGCTCTTCATGCTGCGGATAAAAATGCTCAATATCCTGGCCTTTACGGCGCGTGAGGTTAAGCATCGGCATGCACGTTCCGTAAACGGTCAGGATGAAATCCTGAAAACCGTGCGGTGAACCTTCATAAGCGAAGGAGATGTAGTCGCCGCCTTCCAGCAACACCGGCTGCGCGTTGCTCAGATAGCCGTTCGCCATCTCCGGCGTTAGCGCTGTGGTGTAAAACACTTCCTGTTCGTCATCCTTTTCCAGGCTTGGGCGCGGCTCATGCAGGCCAAACATTTCCGGTGGAATTTTCGGTGAATTGCTCAAGAATTCCCGCCAGAACTGAATGCGCATTTGATTACGAAAATCGGAGATCTCCTCCAGCGCACAGGTGTAGCTCTGGGTGGTGCCAATAAGTTGCATTGGCGGCAGGGTGACAAAGTCATGTTTTGGCATGGTAAATTCGCCAAGACGCATCGGCGGGCGAATGCCAAACGCGCTCCAGTCTGGTGAACGGCGATAGAGCGCAGGGGTGACAGCAAACTGTTTTTTGAAAGCGCGGGTGAAGGTTTGTTGCGAATCAAAGCGGTATTGCAGGGCAATATCCAGAATGGGCCGGGCAGTAAGGCGCAGAGCAACAGCGGATTTTGACAGACGACGCGCACGAATATAAGCGCCGATGGCATGACCGGTCACGTCTTTGAACATCCTTTGCAGGTGCCACTTGGAATAGCCCGCTTTTGCCGCCACATTATCCAAAGCGAGCGGCTGATCCAGATGGCTTTCCAGCCAGGAAAGTAAGTCGCGAATGATCCCAGCCTGATCCATACAATATCCTCTTCCTTAAAACAGCATTAACGCCTGATACCAGGCAACGGATAATAACGGGTTTTTAGGTGTTTAGCATTCGGTGTTTTTTTTGTGCACAAATGCGCATTGTGACTGATTTTCATCATAAATTTTGTAAATTAGTGATCTGCAAACAGTTTCTCATTTGAAAGCTGAATAGTTGCTCAACGTAATATTCAAAAATGGTAACAATATGAAATATACAAAGTTAATCCTTCCTGTCGTGATGTTGGCCGCGCTGGGCTCTGCCCAGGCAGAACAAATTGGTTCCGTGGATACGGTGTTTAAAATGTTTGGGCCGGATCACAAAATTGTGGTCGAAGCGTTTGATGATCCTGATGTGAAAAATGTCACCTGTTACATCAGCCGGGCGAAAACCGGCGGTATCAAGGGCGGGCTGGGGCTGGCGGAGGATACGTCCGATGCCGCTATCTCTTGCCAGCAGGTTGGTCCGGTTGAGTTGAGCGATAAGATCAAAAACGGTAAGGCGCAGGGCGATGTGGTTTTCCAGAAACGAACATCGTTAGTCTTCAAGAAATTGCAGGTGGTGCGTTTCTATGACGCGAAACGTAACACACTGGCATATTTAGCTTATTCCGATAAAGTGGTCGAAGGATCGCCGAAAAACGCCTTAAGCGCGGTACCCATCATTCCCTGGAGTAAATAAGCCCAATGTCTACGCCGCAACCGCTGATTTGGCTGGTAGAGGATGAAACCAGCATCGCTGAAACGTTGATTTACATGTTGCAACAGGACGGCTTTGCCGTCACCGCGTTTGAGCGGGGTTTGCCGGTGCTGGATGCGGCGCAGCATCGTCTGCCTGAGCTGGCGATTCTGGACGTCGGCCTGCCGGATATTAGCGGTTTTGAACTTTGTCGTCGACTACTGGCGCGTGCGCCCGCGTTGCCGGTGCTGTTTCTTACCGCGCGCAGTGATGAAGTCGATAAGCTGCTGGGGCTGGAGATGGGCGCGGATGATTACATTGCCAAGCCCTTCTCACCGCGTGAAGTATGCGCCAGAGTGCGCACGGTGTTGCGAAGATTGCAAAAGGCATCTCTTCACAGCGAAATGCGGCGAATCGGCCAGTTTGAGTTGGACGAGGATGCCGCGATTATTCGCTGGTGCGGCGAAACGCTGCTGCTGACCCGCTACGAATTTCTGTTGTTGAAAACGTTACTGTTGGCACCAGGACGTGTTTTTTCTCGCCAGCAATTGATGGATCAAGTCTGGAGCGATGCTCAGGAGAGTTTCGACCGCACCGTCGATACTCATATCAAGACCTTGCGCGCTAAGCTACGCGCCATCAATGCTGAACTTACTCCTATCAATACGCATCGCGGTATGGGCTACAGCCTGGGGATCCGCTGATGCGCATTGGCATGCGCCTGTTGCTGGGGTATTTCCTGATCGTGGCAGTTGCCGCATGGTTCGTGCTGTCGATCTTTGTTCAGGAGATCAAACCCGGTGTACGACGCGCCACCGAAGGGACACTTATTGATACCGCGACGCTGCTGGCGGAGCTGGCTCGCGAAGATTTACGCTCTGGTCACGCGCAGGATGGGCGCCTGGCGCAGGCTTTCTCAACGTTAAATCATCAGCCAATCAATGCGCATATCAGCGGGATCCATAAAGTGCGCAATGAGTATCACGTCTACATGACCGACAGCACCGGGCGCGTGGTGTTTGATTCGTCAGGAAAGGCGCAGGGTCAGGATTACTCACGCTGGAATGATGTCTGGCTGACGCTGCGCGGGAATTACGGCGCGCGTAGCTCGCTGGCGGATGCCAGTAACCCGCAGAGTACGGTGATGTATGTTGCCGCCCCGGTGACCGATCAAGGCCGCATTATCGGCGTAATCAGCGTGGGTAAGCCAAACAGCGCGATGGAACCGGTGATTAAACGCAGCGAGCGGCGCATCTTATGGGCCGGCGGCGCGCTGCTGGGCATTGCGTTGCTCATTGGTGCAGTCATGGTCTGGTGGATCAATCGCTCAATTGGCAAGCTGGCGCGCTACGCTGATTCCGTTACAGAAAACCGTCCGGTTCCTTTACCCGATTTAGGCAGCAGCGAGCTGCGTAAACTGGCGCAGGCGCTGGAAAGTATGCGTGTGAAACTGGAAGGCAAAAATTATATCGAACAGTATGTTTACGCCCTGACGCATGAACTGAAAAGCCCGCTGGCAGCCATTCGCGGCGCGGCGGAGATCCTGCGCGAAGGGCCGCCGCCAGACGTTGTGACACGTTTTACCGACAATATTCTTACGCAAAATAGCCGCATGCAGAATCTGGTGGAGAAGTTGTTACACCAGGCGAAACTGGAAAACCGGCTGGAAATTGCGTTTGCGGCAGTGGATGTCGGTATGCTTTTTCGCCAGTTGCAGGAGCAACGCAGTGTTATGTTATCGGCGAAAGGGTTAACTCTGCAGATTGACGCTGCTGATGCGGTGGCAGCAGGGGATAGTGAATTACTGGCTCAGGCGTTGGGTAATTTACTCGATAACGCCATTGATTTTACGCCGCCAGGCGGTGAGGTGGTGTTACGCGCCAGCCGGGAAGCTGACGCGCTGGTGTTAACGGTCAGCGACAGCGGTTCAGGTATCCCGGATTATGCATTGCAGCGCGTTTTTGAACGCTTTTATTCGCTGCCGCGTGCCGACGGGCAAAAAAGCAGTGGGCTGGGGCTGGCGTTTGTCCAGGAAGTCGCGCGGCTGCATCATGGTGATATTCGCGTTCTGAACCGCCCGCAAGGGGGTTGCGAAGCCCGGCTGACACTTCACCCACACTTCACATAACTTCAAATCCTTCACACATAGCCTCACTACTCTGCGCGAATCACTAAGGAGAAGGCTATGTTGAAATCCCCCCTGTTCTGGAAAATGGTAACGCTGCCAGGTTGTCTTTGTGTTCTGCTTATCCCGCTGACGCTGCTGAGCGGCTTAATTGGCGAACGCGCGAATTATCGTAACGATGTGACGGATACGCTGCGCCAGAGCAGCTCTGGCAGTCAAAAATTGGTCGGGCCGTTGATCGCCATCCCGGTGACTGAAACGGTGGTTTCCCTGGAAAAAGCCAACGACAGCGAGGCCCCCAAAGAGGTGCGGCGTAAACAAAGTTATCTTCGTTTTTGGTTACCAGAATCACTGATGGTTAACGGCAAACAGCAGATCGAAACCCGCAAGATCGGCATTTATGATGGACAAATCTGGCACAACGACATCGAGATCAATGCTGAATTCGACCCAAAGCGGCTGGATATCAAAGCCGATGAAAATATCTCCCTCGGCGAGCCATTTCTTGTTTTAGCGTTGAGTGATTCGCGCGGTATTGGCCAGTTGCGTACCACCAGGTTGAATGGCGAGACACTCAGCGTTGAACCAGGAACCGGGCTGGCAAGCGATCTGCAGGGCGTGCATATGCCGTTGTCGACGGCGAATTTGCAGCAATCGCTGAAGCTGACTATGGCGTTTAGTTTGAGCGGAACTGGTGATTTTTCCGTGGTGCCGCTGGGGCGAAATAGCGAGATGACACTGAATGGCGACTGGCCGCATCCGGGTTTTATGGGCGATTTTCTGCCGGAAAAACGCACGGTGAGCGCCAGTGGTTTTCAGGCGCACTGGCAAAGTAGCTGGTTTGCCAACAATCTGGACAGCAAAATGCGTACTGCCGGGGTGCTGTCTGCCAGCAAAAGTTGGGAATTGCCTGCTTTCAGCGTTAACATCGCCACACCTGCCGATCAGTACCAGTTGACCGACAGAGCGGTTAAATACGCGATTTTGCTGATCGTGCTGACTTATCTCGCGTTTTTCGTTTTTGAGAGTTTAACCGCGCGACAGATGCATCCGATGCAATATCTGCTGGTGGGGTTATCGCTGGTGATGTTCTACCTGGTGTTACTGGCGCTTGCTGAACATACCGGATTCACCATTGCATGGGGTGTTGCCAGTGTGCTGGGCGCATTGCTAAACGGTGTCTATTTGCAGGGCGTATTGAAAAGCTGGCGTGCGGGGTTGTCGTTTAGTATCGCGCTGTTAGTGCTTGATGCGGTGATGTGGAGCCTGCTGAACTCCGAAGATAATGCGCTGTTGCTCGGCACCGGTGTTCTGTTTATCGCCTTAAGCGCTGTGATGGTGTTAACGCGCAGGATCGACTGGTATGCGCTTTCTGGTTCGGTGAAGAAAATACCGCAACCCGTGCGTGACGAAGAATTACGCATCTGGAAATAAAAAAAGCGGCGCTTTGCGCCGCTTTTCCATCATTATTCTGGCTTATTCCTGCAAATCACCGCAGAAACGGTAACCTTCACCGTGAATGGTGGCGATGATTTCCGGAGTATCCGGCGTCGATTCGAAATGTTTACGAATACGACGGATAGTCACGTCGACCGTACGATCGTGTGGCTTCAGTTCACGACCGGTCATTTTTTTCAGCAACTCAGCACGAGACTGAATTTTGCCCGGGTTTTCGCAGAAGTGCAGCATCGCGCGGAATTCGCTGCGCGGCAGCTTATACTGCTCGCCGTTCGGGCTAATCAGTGAACGGCTATTAATATCCAGTTCCCAGCCGTTGAATTTGTAGCTGTCAACGCTGCGGCGTTCTTCGCTGACCGTGCCCAGATTCATGGTACGGGAAAGCAGGTTGCGTGCGCGGATAGTCAGTTCACGTGGGTTAAACGGTTTGGTGATGTAGTCGTCGGCACCAATTTCAAGGCCCAGAATCTTATCGACTTCGTTATCACGGCCTGTCAGAAACATCAGCGCGACATTCGCCTGCTCACGTAATTCACGCGCCAGCAAAAGACCGTTCTTACCCGGCAGATTGATATCCATGATCACCAGGTTGATATCATTTTCAGAAAGGATCTGATGCATTTCAGCGCCATCTGTCGCTTCAAAGACATCGTAGCCTTCTGCTTCGAAAATGCTTTTTAACGTGTTGCGTGTTACCAACTCGTCTTCAACAATAAGAATGTGCGGGGTCTGCATGTTTGCTACCTAAATTGCCAACTAAATCGAAACAGGAAGTACAAAAGTCCCTGACCAGCCTGGTGCATGTCGAAAATTAACATGACGGCGTAACATGACTAAAGTACGTAATTGCGTTCTTGATGCACTTTCCATCAACGTCAACAACATCATTAGCTTGGTCGTGGGCACTTTCCCTCTGAACCCGACAGTGTCAAAAACGGCTGTCATCCTAACCATTTTAACAGCAACATAACAGGCTAAGACGTAAATGACACCCAATAAAACTACGCTTCGTTGACATATATCAAGTTCAATTGTAGCACGTTAACAGTTTGGAGAAATCTTGATAGCCAAATGCTAGCGTTTCTTACAATTTTTCAATAAACCAACTAGTTGCGCATATTAATTGATAAACAGGGCGAATCCAATACAAGTGGGAAATTCTGTATTAAAATGCCATGAATAAACATAGGGATAAGTCCCTTCTGTTAACATCTTAGCAGGTAATATCACTGATAAATAGTTTAGCTTTTTTTAACCGTAGGCAAGGGCTAAATCAGTGATTTGTGTTACATAATTGTAAATTCGCACCGCGTAGTATGATGACAAAGGTCACATTTCCCCGTGGTCTCAGGAAGAAGAGAAAGTAAAATGCAATTGGCTGTTGTTCTTGTCTCCCCCGCGAGAGCGGAAAATGTCGGTGCCGCTGCCCGCGCTATGAAGACCATGGGGTTTAGTGATTTGCGTATCGTTGATAGCGAGGCGCACTTGCAAGAAGGCGCGCGCCGCGTGGCGCACGGCTCGGGCGATCTCCTTGATAATATTAAAACTTATGCAACCCTTGCCGATGCGCTGGTGGATATTCCCTTTACCATCGCCACCACGGCGCGCAGCCGGGCGAAATTCCATTACTACGCGACACCAGCGGAACTGGTTCCCTTGTTACAAGAGAAAAGCACGTGGTTGAGTAGTGCTGCGCTGGTGTTTGGCCGTGAGGATTCCGGGCTTACCAATGAAGAACTGGCACTGGCAGATATTTTAACGGGTGTTCCGATGGTGGCGGATTATCCTTCACTTAATCTCGGCCAGGCGGTGATGGTGTTCTGCTATCAATTAGCATCTTTAATGCAACATACTCCGAAAGAGGCAGCCTCGGTTGACGGTAATCAGTTGCAGGCGTTGCGTTTGCGAACTCGCGGATTACTGGAAAAATTAGGCGTGGCGGATGACATTAAAATGGCCGACTGGCTCGATCAGCGTCTTGGTCTGCTCGAACAGCGCGACACTGCAATGTTGCATCGTTTGCTGCACGATATCGAAAAAAAACTCGCCGAGTAAATCGCTGACATAACGTTTTTTTATAGTTAAAGTCACTGTTATACATGGTGGGAATGATCCTAATTGATTGAAAGTGACGTCTGTTCCAGCGCAGCCAGCAACAACTGCAAGAGGGCGAAAAATAAAAATAAATTGACTTGAGCAGGCAGATACTTTAACCAATATAGGCATACAGCACAGACAGATAATGATTACAGAGCACACAACATCCATGAAACGCATCAGCACCATTACCACAATTACAACCATCACCATTACCACAGGTAACGGTGCGGGCTGACGCGTACAGGAAACACAGAAAAAAGCCCGCACCTGAACAGTGCGGGCTTTTTTTTCGACCGGAGATTAAGGGGTAAACCATGCGAGTGTTGAAGTTCGGCGGTACATCAGTGGCAAATGCGGAGCGTTTTCTGCGTGTTGCCGATATCCTGGAAAGTAATGCCAGGCAGGGGCAGGTGGCCACCGTGCTTTCTGCCCCGGCGAAAATTACTAACCATCTGGTGGCAATGATCGAAAAAACGATTGGCGGCCAGGATGCGATTCCGAACATTAGCGACGCCGAGCGTATCTTCGCCGACCTGCTGCAAGGGCTGGCGGATGCGCAACCGGGCTTTCCCCTCGCACAATTAAAAGCTTTTGTTGAACAAGAGTTCGCGCAGATCAAACATGTTTTGCATGGCATCAGCCTGCTCGGCCAGTGTCCGGACAGCATTAACGCCGCGTTAATTTGCCGTGGTGAGAAACTCTCCATCGCCATCATGGCGGGGTTACTGGAAGCGCGCGGTCACAAAGTCAGCGTTATCGATCCGGTTGAGAAATTGCTCGCGGTCGGCCATTACCTTGAATCAACGGTCGATATCGCTGAATCTACTCGCCGTATCGCCGCCAGTCGCATTCCTGCGGATCATATGGTGCTGATGGCTGGTTTCACCGCCGGGAATGAAAAGGGTGAACTGGTGGTGCTTGGGCGTAACGGTTCCGACTATTCTGCTGCCGTACTCGCGGCCTGTCTGCGCGCAGATTGTTGTGAAATCTGGACCGATGTCGACGGCGTTTATACCTGCGACCCGCGCCAGGTGCCAGACGCCAGGTTGCTCAAGTCGATGTCGTACCAGGAAGCCATGGAGCTTTCCTACTTCGGCGCCAAAGTTCTTCACCCCCGTACCATCACCCCCATCGCACAGTTTCAAATTCCTTGCCTGATCAAAAACACCGGAAACCCGCAAGCACCGGGTACGCTGATTGGCGCGACCTCTGATGAAGATGGTCTGCCGGTCAAAGGCATTTCGAATCTGAATAACATGGCGATGTTCAGCGTCTCCGGTCCGGGGATGAAGGGCATGGTCGGCATGGCGGCTCGTGTGTTTGCCGCGATGTCGCGCAACGGCATTTCCGTCGTGTTGATCACCCAGTCGTCCTCGGAGTACAGCATCAGCTTCTGTGTGCCGCAATCCGATTGCGCCCGGGCCCAGCGCGCCATGAACGAAGAGTTTTATCTCGAATTGAAAGAGGGCCTGCTGGAGCCGCTGGCGGTGATGGAGCGTCTGGCGATCATCTCTGTCGTCGGCGACGGTATGCGCACTTTGCGCGGGATTTCAGCGAAGTTTTTTGCGGCGCTGGCGCGCGCGAATATTAATATTGTGGCGATTGCTCAGGGCTCCTCCGAACGCTCGATCTCCGTGGTCGTTAGCAACGACGATGCCACCACCGGCGTGCGCGTCACGCACCAGATGCTGTTTAACACCGACCAGGTGATCGAGGTGTTTGTGATTGGCGTCGGCGGTGTCGGTGGCGCGCTGCTGGAACAGCTAAAGCGCCAGCAAACATGGCTGAAAAACAAACATATTGATCTGCGTGTTTGCGGTGTGGCGAACTCGAAAGCGCTGCTGACCAATGTTCATGGCCTGAATCTGGATAACTGGCAAGCGGAAATGGCGCAAGCCAAAGAGCCGTTTAACCTGGGCCGCCTGATTCGTCTGGTGAAAGAGTATCACTTGCTGAACCCGGTGATTGTTGATTGTACTTCCAGCCAGGCGGTGGCCGACCAGTATGCAGATTTCCTGCGAGAAGGTTTCCACGTTGTGACGCCGAACAAAAAAGCCAATACCTCATCGCTGAATTATTACCATCAACTGCGTCGCGCGGCGGAAAAATCGCGGCGTAAATTCCTGTACGACACTAACGTTGGTGCGGGCTTGCCGGTGATTGAAAACCTGCAAAACCTGCTGAACGCCGGGGACGAGCTGCAGCATTTCTCCGGTATTCTTTCCGGTTCCTTGTCGTTTATTTTCGGCAAGCTGGATGAAGGCGTGAGCCTGTCGGCGGCAACGAATCTTGCCCGTGAAATGGGCTACACCGAGCCGGATCCTCGAGATGATCTCTCCGGTATGGATGTAGCGCGTAAGCTGCTGATTCTGGCGCGCGAAACCGGTCGTGAACTGGAGTTGTCGGATATTGTCATCGAACCGGTGCTGCCGGCGAGTTTTGACGATTCAGGCGATGTTGAGAGTTTTATGGCGCGTCTGCCGGAACTGGATGATGATTTTGCCGCGCGAGTCGCAAAAGCGCGCGATGAAGGTAAGGTGCTGCGTTATGTTGGCAACATTGAAGAAGATGGCACTTGCCGGGTGAAAATCGCGGCAGTTGATGGCAACGATCCGCTATTCAAAGTGAAAAACGGCGAGAACGCGCTGGCGTTCTACAGCCACTATTACCAGCCGTTACCGCTGGTACTGCGCGGCTATGGCGCGGGTAACGATGTGACAGCAGCGGGCGTGTTCGCCGACCTGCTGCGCACCCTGTCCTGGAAGTTAGGAGTCTGAGATGGTGAAGGTGTATGCTCCGGCCTCCAGTGCCAATATGAGCGTAGGTTTTGATGTGCTTGGCGCGGCGGTTACGCCTGTGGATGGCACATTGTTGGGTGATAATGTCAGTGTGGAAGCGGCCGATCATTTCAGCCTGATGAATGTGGGCCGCTTCGCCAGTAAATTACCGACTGAGCCGAAAGAAAATATCGTTTATCAGTGCTGGGAACTGTTCTGCCAGGAGATCGGCAAGCAGGTACCCGTCGCGATGACGCTGGAAAAAAACATGCCGATCGGTTCCGGGCTCGGCTCCAGCGCCTGTTCGGTGGTCGCGGCGCTGGTCGCCATGAATGAGTTCTGCGGTAAGCCGCTGAACGAAACACGTATGCTGGCGCTGATGGGCGAGCTGGAAGGGCGTATCTCCGGTAGCGTGCATTACGATAACGTCGCGCCTTGCTACCTCGGCGGCATGCAATTGATGATCGAGGAAAGCGGCATTATCAGCCAGCAGGTGCCAGGCTTTGATGAGTGGCTGTGGGTTTTGGCGTATCCAGGCATTAAAGTCTCGACAGCCGAAGCGCGCGCTATTCTGCCAGCGCAATATCGCCGTCAGGATTGCATTGCTCATGGTCGCCACCTGGCGGGCTTTATCCATGCTTGCTACAGCCGTCAACCTGCGCTGGCAGCAAAATTAATGAAAGATGTGATTGCCGAACCGTACCGCATGAAGTTGCTGCCGGGGTTTGGGGAAGCACGTAAAGCAGTGGCGGATATTGGCGCACTGGCCTGCGGGATCTCGGGTTCCGGACCAACGCTGTTTGCTTTGTGCGACAAGGCGGATACCGCTCAGCGCGTTGCCGACTGGCTCGGCAAACACTATCTGCAAAATCAGGAAGGCTTCGTTCATATTTGCCGGCTGGACACGGCGGGCGCTCGCGTAGTGGGATAACCAATGAAACTTTACAACTTAAAAGATCATAACGAACAGGTCAGCTTTGCGCAGGCCGTCACCCAGGGGCTTGGCAAAAATCAGGGGCTGTTCTTCCCGCACGATCTGCCGGAATTTAACCTGACCGAGGTCGATGAGATGCTGGCGCAGGATTTCGTCACCCGCAGTGCGAAAATCCTTGCGGCGTTTATTGGCGATGAAATTCCTGAGGATGCGCTGGAAGCCCGCGTGCGTGCCGCGTTTGCTTTCCCTGCGCCGGTAAAACCGGTGGAGAGCGACGTTGGCTGCCTGGAGCTTTTCCACGGACCTACGCTGGCGTTTAAAGATTTCGGCGGGCGTTTTATGGCGCAGATGCTGAGTGCTATCAGCGGCGACAAACCGGTGACCATTCTGACGGCGACGTCTGGCGATACGGGCGCTGCGGTGGCACATGCCTTCTACGGAATGAAGAACGTGCGTGTGGTGATCCTCTATCCGCAGGGCAAAATCAGCCCGCTGCAGGAAAAACTGTTCTGTACATTGGGCGGTAATATCGAAACTGTCGCTATCGATGCGGATTTCGATGCCTGCCAGGCACTGGTTAAACAGGCATTCGATGATGAAGAGCTGAAAACGGCACTGGGCTTGAACTCGGCAAACTCGATCAACATCAGCCGTCTGCTGGCACAGATTTGTTATTACTTTGAAGCGGTTGCACAACTGCCGCAGGAAGCACGCAATCAACTGGTGGTTTCCGTGCCGAGCGGTAACTTCGGTGATCTGACCGCCGGTTTGCTGGCGAAATCTCTGGGGCTGCCGATCAAGCGTTTTATCGCCGCCACCAACGCCAATGACACGGTTCCGCGCTTCCTGAAAGAGGGGCAATGGCAGCCTAAAGCGACGCAGGCGACATTGTCGAATGCGATGGATGTGAGCCAGCCGAATAACTGGCCGCGTGTCGAAGAGTTGTTCCGTCGTAAGATCTGGCGCTTAAACGAGCTGGGTTATGCAGCGGTGGATGACGAAACCACGAAAGCCACGATCCGCGAGCTGAAAGGCAAGGGCTATATTTCTGAACCGCATGCTGCCATCGCTTACCGTGCGCTGCGCGATCAGCTGCAACCGGGCGAGTACGGCCTGTTCCTCGGCACCGCGCATCCGGCGAAGTTCAAAGAGAGTGTTGAGGAGATTCTGGGAGAAACCCTGCCGCTGCCGAAAGAGCTGGCCGATCGCGCCAACTTACCACTGCTTTCGCATCAGTTGCCTGCGGATTTCTCCGCCCTGCGTCAGTTGATGATGAGCAAAGCGTAATGTCTCTGTTTCCCCTGCCTGCTGGCAGGGGAAACATAACGCTTACTGCTCGTGACGCTTAAACACCATTTCGTCCTGCGCGGACGCTTCTTCATCAAAGAAATACCCTTCGCTATCAAACCCGGTTAACTGCTCCGGTTTCGTCAAACGCTGCTCAATGATGTAGCGGCTCATCAACCCGCGTGCTTTTTTGGCGTAGAAGCTGATGACCTTAAACTTGCCATTCTTCTCATCAAGGAACACAGGTTTGATTACCCTGGCTTTCAGTTTCTGGGTTTTGACCGAGCGGAAATATTCGTCAGAGGCCAGATTGATGACAATATCGTCGCCCTGGGCGGCAATGGCGTCGTTGAGTTTGTGGGTAATGGTCTCGCCCCAGAATTGATACAGATCCTTACCTTTGGCGTTCTCCAGCCGGATGCCCATCTCCAGACGATAGGGCTGCATCAGATCCAGCGGGCGCAGCACGCCGTATAACCCGGAAAGCATGCGCAGATGCTGTTGGGCAAAGTCGAAATCCGCCTCGCTGAAGGTTTCCGCCTGCAGACCGGTGTAGACATCGCCTTTGAACGCCAGAATCGCCTGGCGCGCATTTTCCGGGGTGAAATCAGGCTGCCAGTCGTGAAAGCGGGTCGCGTTAAGATCGGCGAGTTTATCGCTGATGCCCATCAGCGCTTTGATTTGCGGCGCAGAGAGCTTGCGGGCGGTCTTAATTAATTGCTGGGCGTGATCCAGCAGTTCCGGCTGGGTAAAGCGCGTGGTCGCCAGCGGGCTTTGGTAATCGAGCGTTTTAGCAGGTGAAATCAAAATCAGCATACTCAGTCCTTGCTGTGCGAGAAATTTCCGCTGACTTTAGCAAAAAAACCAACAGACTTGATCGATAGTTGCGATTAGCGCTACGAACGGGTAATGTCATCCCAGCTCCCCGGCGCCAGCTGGCGTTTGATCTCCGGGTAGCGCTTCGGATCAAAGACCGGCATGACGCCAAGTTTACGCTGGCGCTGGTAATCACGTGCCAGCAGTCTCACCACTGGCGAAAGCAGCAGGATCGCGGTCAGGTTGGTAATAGCCATCAACGCCATCATCACATCGGCGATATGCCAGATTAGCGGCAGGCTGAAAAACGAACCCATCAGCACCATCAGCAAAACAGCCGTGCGCAGTAACCAGATATTCCTTGCGCTATTACGGCGCAAAAAGATCAAGTTGTTTTCCGCGTAGGTGTAGTTCGCCACAATCGACGTAAACGCAAACAGCGCCACGATGGCGGCAACGAACCCCGCGCCCCAGCTTCCTGTCAGTGACACCATCGCCTGCTGCATCAATTGTGTTCCGCCGATCGCGCCTGTAGCTGGCGCATTTCCCGCGAGCAACAGAATAAACGCGCTGGCGGTACAGACCAGAAAGGTATCGGTTACGACGCCGATCATCTGCACAAAACCTTGTGCGACAGGATGTGGAGGCCATGATGCCGCAGTGGCGGCGGCGTTGGGGGACGATCCCATACCCGCTTCATTCGCGAGCATGCTACGTTGAAAACCGCTGGTGATGGCTTGGCTCAGGGTGTAAGCCATGGTTCCGGTTGCTGCTTCCTGCCAGCCAAAAGCGCTTTTGACAATGTTCACAAGAACCGTGGGCAGCAGATTGGCATGCCACAGGCTGACGCCAAAACTCACGACAATCCAGGCCAGCGCCATTACCGGCACCAGCCACTGCATCAAGCGCGCAACATTGTTAAGCCCTTTGAGCATGAACAGAAAAGCACACGCAGCAAGCACGATCCCACTGATAAACCCAGGAACGTTCCACGCATAACGCATGGCCTGTGCCACCGCCGTTGACTGAATAGTGTTAAACACCAGTCCGTAGGTGAGCAGCAAAAAGAGGGCGAACAGCACGCCCATCCAGCGCATGCCCAGCCCACGTTCCATATACCAGGCGGGGCCACCGCGCAGCTGCTGGTTGGCATCTCGCTCTTTGTACAATTGCGCCAGCGAACATTCGGCAAAGCTAATGATCATGCCGATGACGGCGGAAACCCACATCCAGAAAATCGCCCCCGGGCCGCCGGTGGTCAGTGCAAACGCCACGCCCGCCAGGTTACCGCTGCCGAGCCTTGTCGCAAGGCTCAGACATAACGCCTGATACGATGAGAGCGCACCAGGCTGTGCAACACGGCTGCTTTTCAGACTTTGGCCAAAATCGCGAATGAAACGGAAGGGGACAAACCGGCTGCGGAACGCAAACCAGATACCTGCCGCCGCCAGCAGGTAAACCATCAATGAACCCCAAAGGATTTCACTGATGAAGGAGAAAAATTCAGGCATTAACATTCCTCTTGTTGATGCCGGGGGTTGGCCTGGGGCGTGACTTCAGGAGTGTTCTCATCACTTCGCAGGCAATTAATTGAGTGAGTTTACCATACAATTTTCAGAGCATTGTCTGCGGTTGCGCTGGCAAGGCGTCGTGTTATCATCATGGGCAGACCGGTTACATCCCCCTAACAAGTATACTCGTCATACTTCTCGTTCAGGTGCGCTGGCTGCGTTAATGCGCCAGGCGCAGCAACGCGTCGTCGGTCTTAGCGTGGAGTATTAGGGTATCGTTTAAAGAGAAATATTATCATGACGGATAAATTGACCTCTCTGCGTCAGTACACCACAGTCGTGGCTGATACCGGAGATATCGCGGCAATGAAGCTGTACCAGCCGCAGGATGCAACAACCAACCCTTCTCTGATTCTTGGGGCTGCCCAAATCCCGGAATACCGCAAACTGATTGACGACGCCGTAACCTGGGCGCGCAGCCAGAGCAGCGATCGTACGCAGCAGGTTGTGGATGCAACAGACCGACTGGCAGTGAATATCGGTCTGGAAATCCTCAAACTGATCCCTGGCCGTATCTCCACCGAAGTGGATGCGCGTCTCTCTTACGACACCGACGCGTCTATCGCGAAAGCAAAACGCCTGATCAAAATGTACAACGATGCGGGTATCAGCAACGATCGTATCCTGATCAAACTGGCGTCCACCTGGCAGGGCATCCGCGCTGCAGAACAGCTGGAAAAAGAGGGTATCAACTGTAACCTGACGCTGCTGTTCTCCTTTGCCCAGGCGCGCGCATGTGCAGAAGCTGGCGTGTTCCTGATCTCTCCGTTCGTTGGTCGTATTCTCGACTGGTACAAAGCCAATACCGACAAGAAAGAGTACGCACCGGCAGAAGATCCGGGCGTGGTTTCCGTCACGGAAATCTACCAGTACTACAAACAGCACGGCTATGAAACCGTGGTGATGGGCGCAAGCTTCCGTAACACCGGCGAAATCATTGAGCTGGCGGGCTGTGACCGTTTGACCATCGCGCCAGCACTGCTGAAAGAACTGTCTGAAAGCGCGGGCACTATTGAACGTAAACTCGCTTACACCGGCGAAGTGAAAGCGCGTCCTGAGCGCATCACCGAAGCGGAATTCCTGTGGCAGCACAACCAGGATCCGATGGCAGTTGATAAACTGGCGGACGGTATCCGTAAGTTTGCCGTTGACCAGGAAAAACTGGAAAAAATGATCGGCGATCTGCTGTAATCATCAGGCGTGGCCGGGTTCCCGGTCACGCTTCTTCTCTCTGCTCTGTTTGCCTTTCCCCTCAGCGTGTATCATTTCGTTAAATTGTTTTTTTTGCACGGAATGAATATGGACACACTACGCATTGGTTTAGTTTCGGTTTCCGATCGCGCCTCCAGCGGCGTTTATCAGGACAAAGGTTTGCCCGCACTGGAAGCGTGGCTGGCAAGTGCCCTGACAACCCCTTTTCAGATTGAAACCCGCCTGATCCCCGATGAGCAAAGCATCATCGAACAAACCCTGTGCGAGCTGGTGGATGAAATGAGTTGCCATCTGGTGCTGACCACTGGCGGAACCGGGCCTGCGCGCCGCGATGTAACACCGGATGCGACGCTGGCGGTAGCCGATCGCGAAATGCCCGGGTTTGGCGAACAGATGCGGCAAATCAGCCTCAATTTTGTGCCGACCGCGATCCTTTCCCGCCAGGTCGGCGTGATCCGCAAGCAGGCGCTGATCCTCAATTTGCCCGGTCAGCCGAAATCGATAAAAGAAACGCTGGAAGGGCTTAAAGATGAAGATGGTACAGTGAAAGTGCCAGGTATTTTTGCCAGTGTACCGTATTGTGTACAGTTGCTGGATGGGCCATACGTCGAAACGGATCCGCAAGTAGTAGCATCATTTAGGCCTAAAAGCGCAAGGCGTGAAATATTATCCTAAAAAAAATTCTTTTCTGAGATAAGCAGTGCCGTGTATGGAGTGTTGATTTATTTACGGTATAGTAATTTTTAATTTACAGAATCCGTAATAATTAAATTAACACTTCCTCTTTACAAACGGTTTGCTATGTCAACTTATACACGCCCTCTGAACAGACAAGACTATAAAACGCTGACGCTGGCTGCGCTGGGTGGTGCGCTGGAGTTCTACGATTTCATCATTTTCGTCTTCTTTGCCGCCGTCGTCGGTGAACTCTTTTTCCCTGCTGATATCCCGGAATGGCTGCGCCAGGTGCAGACTTTTGGCATTTTTGCCGCAGGTTACTTGGCTCGTCCGCTTGGCGGCATTGTGATGGCGCACTTTGGCGATTTGGTCGGGCGCAAGAAGATGTTTACGCTCAGTATCCTGCTAATGGCGCTGCCGACGCTGGCGATTGGTTTGCTGCCGACCTATGCCTCGATAGGCATTGTTGCGCCGTTGCTGCTGCTGTTCATGCGTGTGCTGCAAGGCGCGGCGATTGGTGGTGAAGTGCCTGGTGCCTGGGTTTTTGTGGCCGAACATGTTCCGGCTCGCCGTATTGGTATTGCCTGCGGGACACTGACAGCGGGGCTGACGGTAGGCATTTTGCTCGGTTCCGTGGTCGCTACGCTGGTGAATACCAGCATGACGCAGCAGGCTATTCACGATGGCGGCTGGCGTATTCCGTTCCTGTTGGGCGGGGCGTTTGGTCTGGTGGCTATGTACTTGCGTCGCTGGTTACAGGAAACGCCGATTTTCCTTGAGCTCCAGCAGCGAAAAGCGCTGGCGCAGGAGTTGCCGGTCAAATCCGTGGTAATGAAACATAAAAAAGCGGTGGTGGTTTCGATGCTGCTGACCTGGCTATTGTCCGCCGGGATTGTGGTAGTGATCCTAATGTCGCCGGTTTGGCTACAAAAACAGTATGGCATCGCACCAGCGCTGACGCTGCAGGCGAACAGTATCGCCACCGTGATGCTCTGTTTTGGTTGCCTTGCGGCCGGGCTGCTGGTGGACAAATTTGGTGCCAGCCGTACCTTCATCGTTGGCAGCATTCTGCTGGCCTGTTCCAGCTGGTTTTTCTATCACCTGGTCGGTAGCCATCCTGAACAACTGTTTATTTTGTATGGCGTGGTGGGTTTATGCGTTGGTGTGGTGGGCGCGGTGCCCTACGTCATGGTGCGTGCCTTCCCGGCAGAAGTGCGTTTCACCGGTATTTCATTCTCTTATAATGTTTCGTACGCCATTTTCGGCGGGCTGACGCCTATTGCCGTTACGATGCTGATGGGCGTTTCGCCGATGGCTCCCGCATGGTATGTGCTGGCGCTGTCGCTGCTTGGCCTGGGATTGGGGATTTTGCTGCGTCAGGATCTTCATCACCAGGATAACGTGACTGAAGGGGCGGTACAGCAATCATAAAAAAACGGAGCCAAATGGCTCCGTTTTGTTTTATCCATGCGCGGAGAAATTAGTGCTTCTCGCCAATTGGCAGTACGGTGCGTTCGAACTGTTCGTTCAGCACTTCGCCCATCGCCAGATAGATTGCGCTGGCACCACATACCAGACCGATCCAGCCTGCAACGTGAACAATGCCTTCGTTATCAGCCAGGTGGCCAATTGCCAGCAGCGCGAACAGCACCGTCAGGCTCAGGAAGACGAATTGCAGCGCGCGTACACCTTTCAGGGTGCCGAAGAACATAAACAGTGTGAATACGCCCCAGATGCCTAAATAAACGCCCAGGAAGTGGCCGTTTGTTGCATCTGCCAGCCCCATTTTCGGGAACAGCAGAATCGCTACCAGCGTCAACCAGAAAGAGCCGTAGGAGGTGAACGCGGTCAAACCGAATGTGTTGCCTTTTTTATACTCAAGCAGGCCGGCAAAAATTTGTGCGATACCACCATAGAAAATGCCCATCGCCAGGATAATGACATCCATCGGGAACAAACCAATATTGTGCAGGTTAAGCAGAATAGTGGTCATGCCGAAGCCCATTAAGCCCAGCGGAGCCGGATTAGCCAACTTAGTGTTGCCCATAATTCCTCAAAATAAATCAATATGAAAAGGGAAAATGAAAGCCCCGCGTCGGTATTGAGGAGGCGGGGCGCGGCATCATAAATAGCGCCATTGAACCTGTCTATGATCTGAACAGGTGTAAATTAAAAAATTTTTTACCGCTCCCCCTTGATGCGCGAGCTTGCGACCCCATCTTGTAGTCAACCGCAGTGTGTGAGCCTGAAAAAAAACAATACAGGGTAGTTGAAACCGCACGTTTCGCCCTTATTACAGGTTCACAACCACATGATGACGAATTTTTAGTGGAGACGTTTAGATGGGTAAAATTATTGGTATCGACCTTGGGACAACCAACTCTTGTGTAGCCATTATGGATGGCGCTCAGGCTCGTGTGCTGGAGAACGCCGAGGGCGATCGCACCACGCCTTCTATTATCGCTTACACACAGGATGGCGAAACTCTGGTAGGTCAGCCGGCTAAACGTCAGGCAGTGACGAACCCGCAAAACACCTTGTTTGCGATCAAACGCCTGATTGGCCGTCGCTTCCAGGACGAGGAAGTCCAGCGTGACGAATCTATCATGCCGTACAAAATCATCGCAGCCGACAACGGCGATGCGTGGATTGATGTAAAAGGCACCAAAATGGCGCCGCCGCAGATCTCTGCGGAAGTGCTGAAAAAAATGAAGAAAACCGCTGAAGATTACCTGGGTGAACCGGTAACTGAAGCTGTTATCACCGTTCCGGCTTACTTTAACGATGCGCAGCGTCAGGCAACTAAAGATGCCGGCCGTATCGCAGGCCTGGAAGTTAAACGTATTATCAACGAACCGACAGCGGCAGCGCTGGCGTACGGTCTGGATAAAGAAACCGGCAACCGTACTATTGCGGTATATGACTTGGGTGGCGGTACTTTCGATATCTCTATCATCGAAATCGATGAAGTTGATGGCGAAAAAACCTTCGAAGTTCTGGCAACCAACGGTGATACCCACTTGGGTGGTGAAGACTTCGACAGCCGTCTGATCAACTACCTGGTAGAAGAGTTCAAGAAAGATCAGGGTATCGATCTGCGTAACGATCCGCTGGCGATGCAGCGTCTGAAAGAAGCGGCAGAAAAAGCGAAAATTGAGCTCTCTTCCGCGCAGCAGACTGACGTGAACCTGCCGTATATCACTGCAGATGCGACCGGTCCGAAACACATGAATATCAAAGTGACTCGCGCGAAACTGGAAAGCCTGGTTGAAGACCTGGTTAACCGTTCCATCGAGCCGCTGAAAGTTGCGCTGCAGGATGCGGGTCTGTCCGTATCTGACATCAACGACGTGATCCTGGTCGGTGGCCAGACGCGTATGCCGATGGTGCAGAAAAAAGTGGCTGAGTTCTTCGGTAAAGAGCCGCGTAAAGACGTTAACCCGGACGAAGCCGTTGCTATCGGTGCTGCGGTGCAGGGCGGTGTTCTGACTGGTGAAGTGAAAGACGTTCTGCTGCTGGACGTTACCCCGCTGTCGCTGGGTATCGAAACCATGGGCGGCGTAATGACTGCGCTGATCAACAAAAACACCACTATCCCGACCAAGCACAGCCAGGTGTTCTCTACTGCGGAAGACAACCAGTCTGCGGTAACCATCCATGTGCTGCAGGGTGAGCGTAAACGTGCGTCTGATAACAAATCGCTGGGTCAGTTCAACCTCGATGGTATCAACCCGGCACCGCGCGGTATGCCGCAGATTGAAGTTACCTTCGATATCGACGCTGATGGTATTTTGCACGTGTCTGCGAAAGACAAAAATACCAACCGCGAGCAGAAGATCACCATCAAGGCTTCTTCTGGTCTGAACGAAGATGAAATCCAGAAAATGGTACGCGATGCTGAAGCAAACGCTGAAGCTGACCGTAAATTTGAAGAACTGGTGCAGACCCGTAACCAGGCAGACCATCTGCTGCACAGCACCCGTAAGCAGGTTGAAGAAGCAGGCGATAAGCTGCCAGCTGAAGACAAAACTGCTATCGACGCTGCGCTGAGCGAGCTGGAAACGGCGCTGAAAGGCGAAGACAAGGCTGACATCGAAGCGAAAATGCAGGCGCTGGCGCAGGCTTCCCAGAAACTGCTGGAAATCGCACAGCAACAGCACGCGCAGCAGCAGGCGGGCGCTGATGCTTCTGCGAACAACGCGAAAGACGACGATGTTGTTGACGCCGAGTTTGAAGAAGTAAAAGACAAAAAATAATCGCCCTGATGCAGGGTAGATAACCAGCACGGGCGTCGGGGTTTTCTCCACGCCCGTGCTCGTATGTTAAGGGGCAGATAAACCGATGGCGAAGCAAGACTATTACGAGATTTTAGGCGTTCCGAAAACAGCGGAAGAGCGTGAAATCAAAAAGGCGTATAAACGCCTGGCCATGAAATATCACCCGGACCGCAATCAGGGCGATAAAGAGGCCGAAGCCAAATTCAAAGAAATTAAAGAAGCCTACGAAGTCCTGACCGATGCCCAAAAACGTGCGGCTTACGATCAGTACGGTCATGCGGCGTTTGAACAAGGTGGCATGGGCGGGGGTGGGTTCGGCGGCGGCGGTTTTGGCGGCGGCGCGGACTTCAGCGATATTTTCGGCGACGTGTTTGGCGATATCTTCGGCGGTGGCCGTGGTCGTCAGCGCGCGGCGCGCGGCGCGGATTTGCGCTACAACATGGATTTGACGCTGGAAGAAGCGGTTCGTGGCGTCACGAAAGAGATCCGCATTCCTACGCTTGAAGAGTGCGACGTGTGCCACGGCAGTGGCGCGAAAGCGGGTACGCAGCCGCAGACCTGTCCGACCTGTCACGGTTCCGGCCAGGTGCAGATGCGCCAGGGCTTTTTTGCCGTGCAGCAGACCTGTCCGCACTGTCAGGGTCGGGGTACGCTGATTAAAGATCCATGCAACAAATGTCATGGTCATGGCCGCGTCGAAAAATCCAAAACCCTGTCCGTTAAAATCCCGGCAGGCGTGGATACTGGCGATCGCATTCGTCTGAGTGGTGAAGGTGAAGCGGGTGAACACGGTGCACCGGCAGGCGATCTGTACGTTCAGGTGCAAGTAAAACAGCACCCGATCTTTGAACGTGAAGGCAACAACTTGTACTGCGAAGTGCCGATCAACTTTGCCATGGCGGCGCTGGGCGGTGAAATCGAAGTGCCGACGCTGGATGGTCGCGTGAAGCTGAAAGTACCGACCGAAACCCAGACGGGCAAACTGTTCCGTATGCGCGGCAAAGGGGTGAAATCCGTTCGCGGCGGCGCACAGGGCGATTTGCTGTGTCGCGTGGTTGTAGAAACGCCGGTCGGCCTGAACGACAAGCAGAAACAGCTGCTGAAAGATCTGCAGGATAGCTTTGGCGGCCCGACAGGCGAAAATAATAGCCCGCGTTCCAAAAGCTTCTTCGACGGCGTGAAGAAATTCTTTGACGATTTAACCCGTTAAGTCTTCTTCATGATGCGTTATCAGGCCCGGCTTCTGCCGGGCTTTTTTTATCCGCTTTTCAATTGCTCGGAAAAAGAGAGTTTATCAGCAACAATAATCTGATTTTGTCGAGGATTAGAGCGGAGTAAGATAGCCGCCACGACGTTACAGGGATCGGAGAACAAGATGAAATTATTGCAACGCTTCTTTAGCAGCGATGCCTCGGGTGGCATTGTGCTGATCATTGCGGCGGCGCTGGCGATGCTGTGCGCCAACCTCGGTGCTACGCAGGATTTATACAGCTCTTTTCTGCAAACACCTGTTGAGCTGAAAGTCGGCTCGCTGGAGATCAAAAAAGATATGCTGCTGTGGATCAACGATGCGTTGATGGCAATCTTTTTCCTGATGGTCGGTCTGGAGGTGAAATATGAACTGGTTCAGGGCACGCTCGCCAGCCGCCAGCAGGCTGTATTCCCGGTAATTGCTGCACTCGGCGGCATGGTGGCTCCGGCGCTGATCTTTTTGCTGTTTAACCACGATAACCCCCTGGCGAGCCACGGTTGGGCCATTCCCACCGCTACCGATATCGCCTTCGCTCTCGGGGTGCTGGCCTTGTTGGGCAACCGGGTTCCGCCTGTGTTGAAAGTGTTTTTGATGGCGTTGGCAATCATTGATGATCTGGGCGCGATTATTATTATCGCGTTGTTCTATACCAGCGACCTCTCAACGCTGGCGCTGGGCGTAGCCGCCGGCGCGATTGTTGTCCTTGCTATCATGAATGCGTTGAATATTCGACGCATTGGTCTTTACATGTTGGTCGGCGTTGTCTTGTGGACAGCGGTGCTGAAATCCGGTGTGCATGCGACACTCGCGGGTGTGGTTGTCGGTTTCTTTGTCCCACTACGCGAAGAAAAGGGTGTTTCACCGTTACACCAATTGGTGGACGCGATTAACCCGTGGGTTGGCTGGCTGATCCTGCCGTTGTTCGCATTCGCTAACGCGGGTGTCTCATTACATGGAATGTCGTTGTCCGGGCTGGGAGATATTTTGCCATTGGGTATTATCGCCGGTTTGGTTATCGGCAAGCCGCTTGGGATCTCGCTGTTTTGCTGGCTGGCGCTGCGTTTGAAACTGGCAAGATTGCCGCAGGGCGCGGTGTTCAAACAAATTATGGCGGTCGGCGTGCTGTGCGGTATCGGCTTTACCATGTCGATATTTATCTCCTCACTGGCCTTTGGCGACGCGCATGCAGAGATGGTTGCCTGGAGCAAGCTTGGGATCCTGACGGGTTCTATTATCTCGGCGATAACAGGTTATTGTCTGCTGCGTACGCGTATTATCCGTGCCTGATGGCGAACAGGACAAAGGACGATGTCGTACATAAATTACAATCATCTCTATTACTTCTGGCATGTCTATCGGGAAGGCTCCGTCGTTGGTGCGGCGGAGGCGCTCTTTCTGACGCCACAAACCATCACCGGGCAGATCAAAGCGCTCGAAGATCGTTTACAGGGCAAGCTTTTCAAGCGTAAAGGAAGAGGGCTGGAACCCACCGAGCTGGGCGCGCTGGTTTTCCGTTACGCCGACAAAATGTTCACCCTGAGCCAGGAGATGCTCGACATCATTAATTACCGCAAAGAGTCGAACCTGCTGTTTGATGTCGGCATCGCCGATGCGCTCTCGAAAAGGCTGGTAAGCGGTATTCTTGATGCGGTTGTGCAGGAAGGGGAGCAGATTCACTTGCGCTGCTTTGAGTCCACCCATGAACTGCTGCTGGAACAGTTGAGCCAGCATCAACTTGATATGATTATCTCCGATTGCCCTATCGACTCTACGCAGCAGGAAGGGCTGTTTTCGGTAAAAATTGGCGAGTGCAACGTCAGTTTCTGGTGCAGCGATTCATCGCTCAAAAAACCGTTTCCGGCTTGCCTGGAAGAAAGACGCTTGTTAATACCTGGTCGACGTTCAATGCTCGGACGTAAGTTGCTGAACTGGTTTAACGCCCAGGGATTGCAGGTAGAAATATTGGGTGAGTTTGACGATGCGGCGCTGATGAAAGCCTTTGGCGCGGCGCATAACGCCATCTTTGTTGCACCGACGTCATATGCGGATGACTTCTATGCGGACGATCGCATGGTAGAAATTGGTCGGGTGGAAAACGTGATGGAGGAGTACCACGCCATTTTCGCAGAACGAATGATCCAGCATCCGGCGGTACAGCGCATCTGCAATCGGGATTACTCCGCGCTTTTTACGCCAGTGCAGAAATAAAAAAACCCGCCGAAGCGGGTTTTTTCACAAAGCCAACAATGTAGCGATTAAGCCAGTTTGTTGATCTGCGCGGTCAGGTTAGCCTTATGACGCGCTGCTTTGTTTTTGTGGATCAGACCTTTAGCGGCCTGACGATCCACGATCGGTTGCATTTCGTTAAATGCATTCTGCGCAGCGGCTTTGTCGCCAGCTTCAATTGCTGCGTATACTTTCTTGATGAAAGTACGCATCATTGAACGGCGGCTAGCGTTGTGCTTGCGAGCCTTTTCAGACTGAACGGCGCGCTTCTTAGCTGATTTGATATTAGCCAAGGTCCAACTCCCAAATATGATCTATATGGACAATTCAAAGGCCGGGGAATATGCCCTTTTCGCCTTCTTTTGTCAATGGATTTGTGCAAATAAGCGCCGTTAAAGTACAACGCTCGTTACGTATTGATGGCGCAGGATTCTAACAGCTTGCGTGTCGCGAATACAGCTTTTCCGCCAGAAAAATCGTTATCTAAGGCAGATTTTCATGGCACAGGCAGGCAGCCCGATGAAATCCTTCTCCTTTCTGCGCTGTTAAGGCAATCGTCGGTTAACGTCGCCCGCTGTACAAGGTATAATCCGACGATTTTCACTGTTTTGAGCCAGACATGAAGCTGATACGCGGCATACATAATCTCAGCCAGGCACCGCATGGGTGTGTGCTGACTATTGGTAATTTCGATGGTGTGCATCGTGGCCATCAGGCGCTATTACAAGGGCTTGGCGCTGAAGGGCGTGCCCGTGGCCTGCCGGTGGTCGTGATGATTTTTGAGCCGCAGCCGCTGGAATTGTTCGCCGGGGAAAAAGCCCCTGCGCGGCTGACCCGCCTGCGCGAAAAGCTGCGCTTGCTGGCCGATTGCGGTGTGGACTACGTACTCTGCGTGCGCTTCGCTCGCCGTTTTGCGGCGCTCACTGCACAAACGTTTGTCAGCGATTTGCTGGTGGAACGCCTTGGAGTGAAATTCCTCGCAGTCGGCGATGATTTCCGTTTTGGCGCTGGTCGCCAGGGGGATTTCTTGTTATTACAGAAGGCCGGTGAAAAGTACGGTTTCAGCGTCACCAGCACGCAAACCTTCTGCCAGGGCGGCGTGCGCGTTAGCAGCACGGCAGTGCGGCAAGCGCTGGCGGAAGATAACCTGGAACTGGCTGCAAATTTACTGGGTCACCCCTTTACCATTTCCGGGCGCGTTGTGCACGGTGATGAGCTGGGGCGCACCATTGGTTTCCCGACGGCGAACTTACCGCTGCGCCGTCAGGTCTCCCCGGTCAAAGGGGTGTATGCGGTCGAAGTGGCTGGACTGGGCGATGCTGTCCTTCCCGGCGTTGCCAACATTGGCACTCGCCCAACAGTCGCGGGTGTGCGCCAGCAACTGGAAGTGCATTTGCTTGACGTTGTAATGGACCTCTACGGGCGCCATATAGATGTAGTACTGCGTAAAAAATTACGCAACGAACAGCGATTTGCCTCGCTTGACGAGCTAAAAGCGCAAATCGCCCGAGATGAGGTAGCGGCCCGCGACTTTTTTGGGCTATCTAAACCGGCTTCTTAAGGCCTGGTGGTATTAATCAAACCGAAATACGGAACCGAGAATCTGATGAGTGACTATAAATCTACCCTGAATTTGCCGGAAACAGGGTTCCCGATGCGCGGCGATCTCGCCAAGCGCGAACCGGGAATGCTGGCGCGTTGGACTGATGATGACCTGTACGGCATCATCCGTGCGGCGAAAAAAGGCAAAAAAACCTTCATTCTGCATGATGGCCCTCCATATGCGAATGGCAGCATTCATATTGGTCACTCGGTTAACAAAATTCTCAAAGACATTATTGTGAAGTCCAAAGGACTCGCAGGATTTGACTCGCCTTATGTTCCGGGTTGGGATTGCCATGGTTTGCCGATCGAGCTGAAAGTAGAGCAGGAATATGGCAAACCGGGTGAGAAGTTTACCGCCGCCGAATTCCGCGCCAAATGCCGCGAATACGCCGCCACGCAGGTTGATGGTCAGCGTAAAGACTTTATCCGTCTTGGCGTATTGGGCGACTGGTCGCACCCTTACCTGACCATGGATTTCAAAACCGAAGCCAATATCATTCGCGCGCTCGGTAAAATCATTGGCAACGGGCATCTGCTGAAAGGTGCCAAACCGGTGCACTGGTGCGTCGACTGCCGTTCCGCACTGGCGGAAGCGGAAGTGGAGTACTACGACAAAACCTCTCCGTCTATTGATGTCGCGTTCCACGCCGTCGACCAGGACGCAGTGAAAGCGAAGTTTGGTGCCGCAACCGTTAATGGTCCAATCTCGCTGGTTATCTGGACCACCACGCCATGGACGCTGCCTGCGAACCGCGCCATTTCTCTCTCTCCGGAGTTTGACTATGCGCTGGTGCAGATTGACGGTCAGGCGCTGATCCTGGCGAAAGATCTGGTCGATAGCGTGATGAAACGCATCGGCGTTGGTGATTATTCGGTGCTGGGTACGGTAAAAGGTTCCGAACTGGAACTGATGCGCTTTAAGCACCCGTTCCTCGACTTCGATGTTCCGGCGATCCTCGGCGATCACGTTACGCTGGAAGCCGGTACCGGCGCGGTGCATACCGCGGGTGGTCACGGCCCGGATGACTATACCATTAGCCTGAAATACGGTCTGGAAATCGCCAACCCGGTTGGCCCGGATGGTACATATCTGCCGGGGACTTATCCGACGCTGGATGGCGTTAACGTCTTTAAAGCGAACGATCTCATCGTGGCGCTGCTGACTGAAAAAGGCGCGCTACTGCACGTTGAAAAAATGCAGCACAGCTACCCGTGCTGCTGGCGTCACAAGTCGCCGATCATCTTCCGTGCGACGCCGCAGTGGTTCGTTAGCATGGATCAGAAAGGGCTGCGTGCGCAGTCGCTGAGTGAAATCAAAGGTGTGCAGTGGATCCCGGACTGGGGCCAGGCGCGTATCGAATCGATGGTTGCTAACCGCCCGGACTGGTGTATTTCCCGTCAGCGCACCTGGGGTGTGCCGATGTCGCTGTTCGTGCATAAAGACACCGAAGAGCTGCACCCGCGCACGCTGGAATTGATTGAAGCCGTCGCCAAACGCGTTGAAGTTGACGGCATTCAGGCATGGTGGGATCTCGACCCGCGCGACATCATGGGTGACGATGCCGACAACTATGTGAAAGTGCCGGATACGCTGGACGTCTGGTTTGACTCCGGCTCAACCCACGCCTCTGTTGTCGATGTGCGCCCGGAGTTCGCCGGTCATGCAGCAGATATGTATCTGGAAGGTTCGGATCAGCATCGCGGCTGGTTTATGTCCTCGCTGATGATCTCCACAGCGATGAAAGGCAAAGCGCCGTACCGCCAGGTGTTAACGCACGGCTTCACCGTTGATGGTCAGGGACGCAAAATGTCCAAATCCATCGGTAACACCGTTTCACCGCAGGAAGTGATGAACAAACTCGGCGCGGATATTCTGCGTCTGTGGGTGGCCTCTACCGACTACACCGGTGAGATGGCGGTTTCCGATGAGATCCTGAAACGTGCTGCCGACAGCTATCGCCGTATCCGTAACACCGCGCGCTTCCTGCTGGCGAACCTGAACGGTTTCGATCCGGCAAAAGACATGGTGAAACCGGAAGAGATGGTGGTGCTGGATCGCTGGGCTGTCGGCTGCGCGAAAGCAGCACAAGAAGACATTGTTAAAGCCTACGAATCCTATGACTTCCATGAAGTGGTACAGCGTCTGATGCGCTTCTGCTCTATCGAAATGGGGTCGTTCTATCTCGACATCATTAAAGACCGCCAGTACACCGCGAAAGCGGACAGCGTGGCGCGCCGTAGCTGCCAGACCGCGCTGTATCACATCTGTGAAGCACTGGTGCGCTGGATGGCGCCGATCATGTCTTTCACCGCCGATGAGATCTGGGGTTATCTGCCAGGTTCCCGCGAGAAATATGTGTTCACCGGCGAATGGTATGAAGGTCTGTTTGGCCTGGCTGACAGCGAAGCGATGAACGATGCGTTCTGGGACGAGCTGCTGAAAGTGCGTGGCGAAGTGAACAAAGTTATCGAGCAGGCGCGCGCCGACAAGAAAGTTGGTGGGTCGCTGGAGGCGGCGGTGACGCTGTTTGCCGAGCAGGAACTGGCCGCGAAGCTGACGGCGCTGGGCACGGAATTGCGATTTGTCCTGTTGACCTCCGGCGCGAAAGTTGCGGATTATGCCAGCGCTTCTGCGGATGCACAGCAGAGCGAGCTGCTCAAAGGGCTGAAAGTCGCATTGAGCAAAGCCGAAGGTGAGAAATGCCCGCGCTGCTGGCATTACACCACCGATGTCGGTCAGGTGGCGGAACACGCAGATATTTGCGGACGCTGTGTAAGCAACGTCGCCGGTGACGGCGAAAAACGTAAGTTTGCCTGATGAGTAAATCGATCTCTTCAACAGGGCTGCGCTGGCTGTGGCTGGTGGTGGTCGTGCTGATTATCGATCTGGGCAGCAAATACCTGATCCTCCAGAACTTTGCTCTGGGGGATACGGTGTCGCTGTTCCCGTCGCTTAATTTGCACTACGCGCGTAATTATGGCGCGGCATTCAGTTTTCTGGCGGACAGCGGCGGCTGGCAACGCTGGTTCTTCGCGGGTATCGCTATCGGTATCTGCGTGGTGCTGGCGGTGCTGATGTATCGCGCTAAGGCCTCGCAAAAACTGAACAATATCGCCTATGCGCTGATTATTGGCGGCGCGCTGGGTAATCTGTTTGATCGTCTGTGGCATGGCTTTGTCGTCGATATGATCGATTTTTATATGGGCGACTGGCATTTTGCTACCTTTAACCTTGCCGATACTGCAATTTGTATTGGCGCGGCACTGATTGTGCTGGAAGGTTTCCTTCCCTCAACGGCCGCCAAGAAACAAGCATAAGCCAACCGCTTTGTAGGCCCGGTAAGCTAAGGCTGCCGGGCAATACAACACGAAAACATAAAGAGCAACCTGCATGTCTAAATCCGTACAGAGCGATAGCGCGGTGCTGGTGCACTTCACGCTTAAGCTCGAAGATGGCTCTCTTGCCGAGTCAACCCGCAACAATGGCAAACCGGCGCTGTTTCGCCTTGGCGACGGTTCACTCTCCGAAGGACTGGAACAACATCTGCTTGGCCTGAAAGCCGGGGAGAAAAAAGTCTTTTCTCTGGAGCCAGACGCCGCATTCGGCACGCCGAGCCCGGATCTGATTCAGTACTTCTCGCGCCGTGAATTTATGGATGCCGGGGAGCCGGAAGTCGGTGCGATTATGCTCTTTACCGCAATGGACGGCAGCGAAATGCCGGGCGTGATCCGTGAAGTCAACGGCGATTCGATTACCGTCGATTTCAACCATCCGCTGGCGGGCAGAACCGTTCATTTTGATATCGACGTGCTGGAAGTTGATCCGGCACTGGAGGAAACAAATGCAGATCCTGTTGGCTAACCCGCGCGGTTTTTGCGCCGGCGTTGACCGCGCTATCAGCATTGTTGAAAACGCGCTGGCTCTCTACGGCGCACCGATTTATGTGCGCCATGAAGTGGTGCATAACCGCTATGTTGTCGATAGCCTGCGTGAACGTGGCGCAATCTTTATTGAGCAAATCAGCGAAGTGCCGGATGGCGCGATCCTGATTTTCTCCGCCCACGGCGTCTCTCAGGCGGTGCGTAACGAAGCGAAAAGCCGCGATTTGACCGTCTTTGACGCCACCTGCCCGCTGGTCACCAAAGTGCATATGGAAGTGGCACGCGCCAGCCGTCGTGGCGAAGAAGCGATTCTGATTGGTCATGCTGGTCATCCGGAAGTGGAAGGCACCATGGGCCAGTACAGCAACCCGAAAGGGGGAATGTACCTGGTCGAATCGCCGGAAGATGTCGACACGCTGGATATCAAAGACGCGGGTAAACTGTCGTTTATGACGCAAACTACGCTCTCCGTGGATGATACGTCAGATGTGATTGACGCGCTGCGCGCGCGCTTCCCGCAAATTGTCGGCCCGCGCAAAGACGATATTTGCTACGCCACTACCAACCGGCAGGAAGCTGTGCGTGCGCTGGCGGAGCAGGCGGAAGTGGTGCTGGTGGTCGGTTCGAAAAACTCCTCTAACTCTAACCGTCTGGCCGAACTGGCACAGCGGATGGGGAAAGCGGCGTATCTCATCGACGACGCCTCGGATATTCAGGAGGCATGGGTAAAAGGCATTAACTGCGTGGGTGTCACCGCCGGGGCTTCCGCGCCGGATATCCTGGTGCAAAATGTTATTGTCCGCTTGCAGGAACTGGGCGGCGGCGAAGCGATCCCGCTGGAAGGGCGCGAAGAGAATATTGTCTTCGAAGTGCCGAAAGAGCTGCGGGTGGATGTTCGCGAAGTCGAATAACGTTTTACGCGAAGCTTTATGCGAAGATGCCAGACTGAGTCTGGCATTTTTTATGGATAATTCTGGAGGCGTGATGCGTTTTCCCATGATTCTCGACACCGATCCCGGTATCGATGATGCCGTTGCCCTTGCCGCCGCGCTGTTCGCGCCGCAGTGCGATCTCAAACTTATCACCACCGTAGCCGGTAATGTTTCGCTGGAAAAAACCACCCGTAACGCGCTGCAACTACTGAATTTCTGGCATGCGGATATCCCGCTGGCGCAGGGCGCGGCAACACCTCTGCTGCGGCCGTTGTACAGCGCCGCCGACGTACACGGCGAATCCGGCATGGATGGCTACGATTTTATTGAGCATCAGCGCCAGCCATTGGCTGTCCCTGCTTTTCAGGCAATCCGCGACGTACTGCTGGCTTCGCCGGAACCGGTAACGCTGGTCACTATCGGCCCGTTAACTAATATTGCGCTACTGTTGACGCACTACCCGGAGTGTCAGTTCAACATTCGCCGTCTGGTGATGATGGGGGGCTCTGCCGGGCGCGGCAATTTTACGCCCAATGCCGAATTTAATATCGCCATCGATCCCGAGGCCGCTGCGCGCGTGTTCAATAGCGGGCTGGAGATCGTGATGTGCGGGCTGGATGTGACCAACCGCGCAACGTTGACACCGGAATATCTGGCGGCACTGCCGGCGCTCAACAACACCGGCAAAATGTTACATGCGCTCTTTAGTCACTATCGCAGCGGCAGTATGGCGACCGGGCTGCGGATGCACGATCTCTGCGCTATCGCCTGGCTGGCTCGTCCGGAACTGTTTACGCTGAAACCCTGTTTTGTCGCTGTGGAGACGCAGGGGCAATACACCGCAGGAACGACGGTGGTGGATATTGAAGGCAAACTGGGGCGACAACCCAATGCACAGGTGGCGCTGGACATCGACGTAGAGGGTTTTCGTCATTGGGTAGCCGAGGTGCTGGCGCTGGCACCTTAACGTCATGCCTTTTACTGATATTTCCGGCTGTATATCATTAATTTCTTATTATCGGCGTTTTCGGCTGGTGGCTCCGACACGGGCTGGTTAATCTGGAAACGATTCTTACGCATTTTTTTAACAAAAGAGCACAACTATGCATGATGCACCAATCCGCGTAGCCATCGCGGGCGCTGGCGGGCGTATGGGCCGCCAGCTGATTCAGGCGGCACTGGCAATGGATGGCGTCGAACTTGGCGCGGCGCTGGAGCGCGAAGGTTCTTCTCTGCTGGGAAGCGACGCAGGTGAACTGGCGGGCGCGGCGAAAACCGGTGTGACCGTGCAGAGCAGCCTTGAGGCGGTGAAAGAGGATTTCGATGTCTTTATCGATTTCACCCGCCCGGAAGGCACGCTGACGCACCTGGCTTTCTGTCGCCAGCACCGTAAAGGGATGGTAATTGGCACTACCGGTTTTGATGATGCAGACAAGCAGGCCATTACCGAAGCGGCACAATATATCGCCATTGTTTTTGCTGCCAACTTTAGCGTTGGCGTCAATGTCATGCTGAAGCTGCTGGAGAAAGCGGCGAAAGTCATGGGTGATTATACCGATATCGAAATTATCGAAGCGCACCATCGCTACAAAGTCGATGCGCCGTCGGGAACGGCGCTGGCGATGGGCGAGGCGATTGCCGGTGCACTGAATAAAGATTTAAAAACGTGTGCCGTTTATGCGCGTGAAGGGCACACCGGCGAGCGTGTTCCCGGCACGATTGGTTTTGCCACGGTGCGAGCAGGCGACATCGTCGGCGAACATACAGCGATGTTCGCCGATATTGGCGAACGTGTTGAAATCACACATAAAGCCTCCAGTCGCATGACGTTTGCCAATGGCGCGGTTCGTTCTGCTTTGTGGCTGAAAGGAAAGAGTAATGGACTTTTTGACATGCGAGACGTGCTTGATCTTAACAATTTATAAGATTTATTACCCATCGTGATGTGGTTGTTGCAGTCATAATCGATTGATTGCAAAGGGCAATATTTTATTGCCCTTTTATTTTTCCTTTTTCATCCTTCATTTTATCCAAACCTGCCATAATCTCTGTTTATCTCTCTGTTTTATGTTTCTCAATTGTAAATTTTGACCATCTGGTCTACTTTTTTGCTATCTGCCGTAAGAAAATGCAATTTTCTCAGCGCGCAAGCGTTTTCCTGGTGAGTTTGTCTGATCTTTTTATCGATTAAATCCAGTAAAAAGGGGCAGTGGCGTAAAACAATAAGAAAAATACCGGAGAAAAGTTGACTTTTAACCGACATCTCTCCAGAATGCCGCCGTTTGCCAAAAATCCACGGCAAGCAAATTTGCATTGATTCAGGCTCTCAATATGAATTAATATGCAAATAAAGTGAGTGAATATTCTCTGGAGGGTGTTTTGATTAAGTCAGCGCTATTGGTTCTGGAAGACGGAACCCAGTTTCACGGTCGGGCCATAGGGGCAACGGGCACGGCGGTTGGGGAAGTCGTTTTCAATACTTCAATGACCGGTTATCAAGAAATCCTCACTGATCCTTCCTATTCCCGCCAAATCGTTACTCTTACTTATCCTCATATCGGCAATGTCGGCACCAACTCCGCTGACGAAGAGTCCTCTCAGGTACATGCGCAAGGCCTGGTCATTCGCGACCTGCCGCTGATCGCCAGCAACTTCCGCAGTACCGAGGACCTCTCTTCTTATCTGAAGCGCCATAATATTGTGGCGATTGCTGATATTGATACCCGTAAGTTGACTCGTCTGCTGCGTGAAAAGGGCGCGCAGAACGGCTGCATCATCGCTGGTGATAATGTTGATGCCGCGCTGGCGCTGGAAAAAGCGAAAGCCTTCCCGGGTCTGAACGGTATGGACCTGGCGAAAGAAGTCACAACGGCGGAAACCTACAGTTGGACGCAAGGCAGCTGGACACTGGCGGGTGACCTGCCGCCGGCGAAGAGCGAGAGTGAGTTGCCGTACCACGTTGTGGCATACGATTACGGCGCAAAACGCAACATTCTGCGCATGCTGGTGGACAGAGGTTGCCGACTGACGGTTGTTCCGGCGAAAACCCCGGCGGCGGATGTTCTGAAACTCAATCCGGACGGCATTTTCCTGTCCAACGGCCCTGGCGACCCGGCACCGTGCGATTATGCCATCGAGGCGATTAAAACCTTCCTTGAAACGGATATTCCAGTGTTCGGTATCTGCCTGGGCCATCAACTGCTGGCGCTGGCGAGCGGTGCGAAAACGGTGAAAATGAAGTTTGGCCACCACGGCGGTAACCATCCGGTAAAAGATATCGATAACAATACCGTGATGATCACTGCGCAGAACCACGGTTTCGCGGTTGATGAAGCGTCAATGCCTGCAAATCTGCGCGTAACGCACAAATCCCTGTTCGATGGCACGCTGCAAGGCATTCATCGCACCGATAAACCGGCGTTTAGTTTCCAGGGACACCCGGAAGCAAGTCCTGGCCCGCACGACGCCGCGCCGCTGTTTGACCACTTTATTGAGTTAATCGAGCAGTATCGTAATACCGCCAAATAATCAGGAGAAAAGAGCAATGCCAAAACGTACAGACCTAAAAAGCATCCTGATCCTTGGCGCTGGTCCGATTGTTATCGGCCAGGCATGTGAATTTGACTACTCTGGCGCACAAGCGTGTAAAGCGCTGCGTGAAGAGGGTTACCGCGTCATTCTGGTGAACTCCAACCCGGCGACCATTATGACCGACCCGGAGATGGCCGATGCGACCTATATCGAGCCGATCCACTGGGAAGTGGTACGCAAAATTATCGAAAAAGAGCGCCCGGATGCCGTTCTGCCGACCATGGGCGGCCAGACCGCGCTGAACTGCGCGCTGGAACTGGAACGTCAGGGCGTGCTGGAAGAGTTCGGCGTCACCATGATTGGCGCGACTGCCGATGCGATTGATAAAGCGGAAGACCGCCGTCGCTTCGACATTGCGATGAAAAAAATCGGCCTCGACACGGCGCGTTCCGGTATCGCGCATACCATGGATGAAGCGCTGGCGGTGGCGGCGGATGTCGGCTATCCGTGCATTATTCGCCCTTCCTTTACCATGGGCGGCACCGGTGGCGGTATCGCGTATAACCGCGAAGAGTTCGAAGAGATTTGCGCCCGCGGGCTGGATCTCTCACCGACTAATGAGCTGCTGATTGATGAGTCGCTGATTGGCTGGAAAGAGTACGAGATGGAAGTGGTGCGCGATAAGAATGACAACTGCATCATTGTCTGCTCGATTGAAAACTTCGACGCCATGGGCATCCACACCGGTGACTCTATCACCGTGGCTCCCGCGCAAACGCTGACCGACAAAGAGTACCAAATCATGCGTAACGCCTCAATGGCGGTACTGCGTGAAATCGGCGTTGAAACCGGCGGCTCTAACGTACAGTTCGCGGTAAACCCGAAAAATGGTCGTCTGATTGTTATCGAAATGAACCCGCGTGTATCGCGTTCTTCGGCGCTGGCGTCGAAAGCGACCGGTTTCCCGATTGCGAAAGTCGCGGCGAAACTGGCGGTGGGCTACACGCTGGATGAGCTGATGAACGATATCACCGGCGGGCGTACCCCGGCCTCGTTCGAACCGTCTATCGACTATGTTGTGACCAAAATTCCGCGCTTCAACTTCGAGAAATTTGTGGGCGCGAATGACCGTCTGACCACGCAGATGAAATCTGTTGGTGAAGTGATGGCTATTGGTCGTACCCAACAAGAATCAATGCAGAAAGCGCTGCGCGGCCTGGAAGTGGGCGCGACCGGTTTCGACCCGAAAGTGAGCCTTGAGGACCCGGAAGCCCTGACGAAAATCCGCCGCGAGCTGAAAGACGCGGGCGCTGAGCGTATCTGGTACATCGCCGATGCGTTCCGTGCGGGCTTGTCTGTGGATGGCGTATTCAACCTGACCAACATCGACCGCTGGTTCCTGGTGCAAATCGAAGAGCTGGTGCGCCTGGAAGAGCAGGTGGCAAGCGTGGGGATCAACGGTCTCGACGCTGACTTCCTGCGTACTCTGAAGCGTAAAGGTTTTGCCGATGCGCGTCTGGCAAAACTGGTTGGCGTGCGCGAAGCGGAAATCCGTAAGCTGCGCGATCAGTACAATCTGCACCCGGTCTATAAACGTGTGGATACCTGTGCGGCGGAATTTGCGACCGATACCGCTTACATGTACTCCACGTACGAAGAAGAGTGCGAAGCCAATCCGAACCATGATCGCGAAAAAATCATGGTGCTCGGCGGCGGGCCAAACCGTATCGGCCAGGGCATTGAGTTCGACTACTGCTGCGTACACGCGTCGCTGGCGCTGCGCGAAGATGGTTACGAGACCATCATGGTCAACTGCAACCCGGAAACCGTGTCGACCGATTACGACACCTCTGACCGTCTCTACTTCGAACCGGTTACTTTCGAAGACGTGCTGGAAATTGTGCGTATCGAAAAACCGAAAGGCGTTATCGTGCAGTACGGCGGCCAGACGCCGCTGAAACTGGCGCGCGCGCTGGAAGCCGCCGGTGTGCCAGTGATTGGCACCAGCCCGGACGCTATCGACCGTGCTGAAGACCGCGAGCGCTTCCAGCACGCCGTTGAACGCCTGAAACTGAAACAGCCAGCTAACGCCACGGTTACCGCGCTGGAGCAGGCGGTTGAAAAAGCGAAAGAGATTACTTACCCGCTGGTGGTGCGTCCTTCTTACGTCCTCGGCGGTCGCGCCATGGAAATCGTCTACGACGAAATCGACCTGCGCCGCTACTTTATGACCGCGGTCAGCGTTTCCAACGACGCGCCGGTGCTGCTGGACAAGTTCCTCGACGACGCGGTGGAAGTGGATGTCGATGCGATTTGCGACGGCGAAAGCGTGCTGATTGGCGGCATCATGGAGCATATCGAACAGGCGGGCGTGCACTCCGGCGACTCCGCATGTTCACTGCCTGCTTACACCCTGAGCCAGGAAATCCAGGATGTGATGCGCCAGCAAGTGCAGAAACTGGCGTTTGAATTGCAGGTTCGCGGTCTGATGAACGTGCAATTTGCGGTGAAAGATAACGAAGTTTATCTGATTGAGGTTAACCCGCGTGCCGCGCGTACCGTGCCGTTCGTCTCCAAAGCCACCGGCTTGCCGCTGGCAAAAGTGGCGGCGCGCGTAATGACTGGCAAAACGCTGGCTCAGCAAGGTCACACTAAAGAGATTATCCCGCCGTACTACTCGGTAAAAGAAGTGGTGTTGCCGTTTAACAAATTCCCGGGCGTTGACCCACTGTTAGGGCCGGAAATGCGCTCTACCGGTGAGGTGATGGGTGTGGGACGTACCTTTGCCGAAGCCTTCGCCAAAGCGCAACTGGGCAGTAACTCGACCATGAAAAAACAGGGTCGCGCGCTGCTGTCAGTACGCGAAGGGGATAAAGAGCGCGTGGTGGATCTCGCCGCGAAGCTGCTGAAACAGGGCTTTGAACTGGATGCGACCCACGGCACGGCGATTGTGCTGGGTGAAGCGGGCATTAACCCACGTCTGGTGAATAAGGTGCATGAAGGTCGTCCACACATTCAGGATCGTATCAAGAATGGCGAATATACCTACATCATCAACACCACGGCGGGGCGTCAGGCGATTGAGGATTCCAAGCTGATTCGCCGCAGCGCGCTGCAGTATAAAGTGCATTACGACACCACGCTGAACGGCGGCTTTGCTACCGCGATGGCGCTGAATGCCGATGCCACAGAAAAAGTGATTTCCGTGCAGGAAATGCACGCGCAGATTAGCAAATAATCCGCTCCCCTCTCTCCCTTGTGGAGAGAGGGTTCTCTACTCCCCCTTCAGAGTGTTCTGCATTTTTCCCAACGTTCAGTGAGTTAGCCTAAAATGGCTAAACAGACGAATGAAATTCACTGGAAAGCAGGGAGATAACCATGCGAACTAAACTTCTGATGACTTCGATTTTTACTGCAGCAGCACTGTTTACCGTTGCAGGGTGTTCCTCCAACCAGGCGGTACGCACCACTGATGGCCGCACCATTGTGACCGACGGCAAACCGCAGGTGGATAAAGACACCGGGCTGGTTTCTTATAAAAATGCAGAAACCGGAAAAACCGAGCAGATTAACCGCGATCAGGTGAAAAACATGAGCGAGCTGGATAATTAATCCCTTCCTCATTGGCGGTGGCTCCGGCTGCCGCATGCCTTTCCCTCATTCCCGCACAGATTGCCGCTTTTAGCCAGACGATTAACTGACTACACTTTCAAGAAAAAGCGTGTAGTGAAATCAGGTTAATCAATGATCCTCATAATTTATGCCCATCCTTATCCGCAGCATTCGCATGCGAATAAGCGCATGATTGAGCAGGCAGGGACGCTGGAAAACGTTGAAATACGTTCTCTGTACGAACTCTATCCTGACTTCAATATTGACGTCGCCGCCGAGCAGGAGGCGATTTCCCGTGCCGATTTGGTTATCTGGCAACATCCGATGCAGTGGTACAGCGTGCCGCCATTACTCAAACTCTGGCTGGATAAAGTGCTGGCGCACGGCTGGGCGTATGGCCACGGTGGAACCGCGCTACGTGGTAAAAGCGTGCTGTGGGCGGTGACGACGGGTGGTGGCGACAACCATTTTGATATCGGCTCGCATCCCGGTTTTGATGTACTTTCTCAGCCGCTGCAGGCGACAGCGCTTTATTGCGGGATGAACTGGCTGCCGCCTTTTGCCGTGCACTGTACGTTTATCTGCGACGATGAAACGCTGCAGGCGCAGGCTCGTCATTACAAACAACGTTTACTGGAGTGGCAGGAGGTGCCGCATGGATAGCCATTCGTTAATTCAGGCACTGATTTATCTCGGATCGGCGGCGCTGATCGTGCCGATCGCCATGCGCCTGGGGCTCGGGTCGGTGCTTGGCTATCTGATTGCCGGAGGCATTATTGGTCCGTGGGGATTGCGGCTGGTAACGGACGCGGAATCTATCCTCCATTTTGCGGAAATCGGCGTCGTACTGATGCTGTTTGTGATTGGCCTTGAGTTGGATCCGCAGCGTTTATGGAAACTGCGTGCGTCGGTATTTGGCGGCGGTGCGCTGCAAATGGCCAGTTGCGGGTTGTTGCTCGGCGGTTTTTGCGCGCTGCTCGGGCTCCCGTGGCCTGTCGCGGTGTTAATCGGTCTAACGCTGGCGTTGTCATCCACGGCAATTGCCATGCAGGCGATGAATGAACGCAACCTGACGGTATCGCAAATGGGGCGCAGCGCATTTTCTGTGCTGTTGTTCCAGGATATTGCCGCTATCCCGCTGGTGGCGATGATCCCCTTGCTGGCTGCCAGCGGCGGAGCGATGACGCTCAGCGCCTTCGCGCTTTCGGCGCTGAAAGTTGTTGCCGCGCTGACACTGGTGGTGCTGATCGGGCGCTATGTTGCTCGCCCGGCGCTGCGTTTTGTTGCGCGATCCGGTTTGCGGGAAGTGTTCTGCGCCGTGGCGCTGTTCCTGGTTTTTGGTTTCGGCTTATTGCTGGAAGAGGCGGGGTTGTCGATGGCGATGGGCGCGTTTCTTGCCGGTGTGTTGCTTGCCAGCTCCGAGTATCGGCATGCGCTGGAAAGCGATATTGAGCCCTTTAAAGGCTTGCTGCTCGGGCTGTTTTTTATCGGCGTGGGAATGTCGATCGACTTCGGCACGCTGGTGACGCATCCGCTGCGCATCTTACTGCTGCTGGTCGGTTTTTTGGTGATCAAAAGCGCGGTGCTGTGGCTGATTGCTCGTCCGTTACGCGTTCCCGGCAAGCAGCGGTTGTGGTTTGCCGCCCTGCTGGGGCAAGGGAGCGAGTTCGCTTTTGTGGTATTTGGCACCGCGCAAACCGCACAGGTGCTGGATAGCGAATGGGCGAAAGCGCTAACCCTGACGGTCGCGCTGTCGATGGCCGCAACGCCGCTGTTACTGGTGCTGTTGGCCCGTCTTGAAGCATCCGGTAGTCAGCAGGAGCGCGAAGCGGATCAAATCGACGAGGAAGACGCGCGGGTCATTATTGCCGGGTTCGGACGTTTCGGGCAGATCGCCGGGCGTTTGTTGCTCTCCAGCGGCGTGAAGATGGTGGTTCTGGATCACGATCCCGATCATATTGAAACGCTGCGTAAATTTGGCATGAAGGTGTTTTATGGCGATGCGACACGCGTTGATTTGCTGGAATCTGCCGGCGCCGGGCGGGCAGAAGTATTAATTAATGCCATCGACGATCCACAGGCCAGCCTACAATTAACGGAGCTGGCGAAAGAGCACTTCCCGGATCTGCGCATTATTGCCCGTGCCCGCGATGTCGATCACTACATTCGTTTGCGCCAGGCCGGTGTCGAGAAACCGGAGCGTGAAACCTTCGAAGCGGCGCTGAAAACGGGAAGGCTGGCGCTGGAAGGTTTGGGACTGGGTTCATATGAAGCGCGTGAACGCGCCGATCATTTCCGTCGTTTTAACACCTCGATGGTGGAAGAGATGGCGCAGGTGGAAAACGATACGCAGGCGCGTGCGGCGGTGTTTAAACGCACCAGTGCGATGCTGACGGAAATCATTTCGGAAGACAGAGCGCATCTGTCATTAACCCAGCGCCACGGCTGGCAGGGTACGGAGGAGGGGCGTCATACTGGCGATCCCGCAGACGAACCAGCGGTTAAACCGCAAGCGTAAATTACCGCTTACGGATAACTTGCTGATTCAACACGGCTGGCAAGCTGGCGGTGCAGATTCGGGGTGCGGTGCCGCCAGCAGAATAGAAAATTTTCTTATTCTTTACCTCGCGCCCCGTCGACGAAAGATTGCGCTTTCCGTATAGTGGCGACAATTTTTTGGCTTCCAGGAATGAATAAATGATCAGTCTGATTGCGGCGTTGGCAGTGGATCGCGTCATCGGCATGGAGAATGCGATGCCGTGGAACTTACCTGCCGATCTCGCCTGGTTTAAACGCAATACGTTAAACAAACCGGTAGTGATGGGTCGCCTGACGTGGGAATCCATCGGTCGTCCGCTGCCGGGTCGTAAGAATATCGTGATCAGTAGCCAGCCGGGCACTGACGATCGCGTGCAGTGGGTGAAATCCGTTGATGAAGCGATTGCACAATGCGATGGTGCTGAAGAGATCATGGTGATTGGCGGTGGTCGTGTTTACGAGCAGTTTCTGCCGAAAGCGCAGCGTTTGTACCTGACACACATTGATGCGGAAGTGGAAGGGGATACCCATTTCCCGGATTACGATCCGGACGACTGGGATTCCGTGTTCAGTGAGTTCCATGACGCGGACGCGCAGAACTCCCACAGTTACTGTTTCGAGATCCTCGAGCGCCGTTAATTCACTGCGCTACGGCCGTGGTTGCACGGCAACGTATGTTTCTTCTCTTTCCCCGGCCCAGGCCGGGGAAATTATTTTCAGGAGGCAATCGCCTCGCCATCGCCCAAATCCATCTGGCGATTTGACGCCTGGGTGAAGTACTGTTTATCTTCCCAGCGCAGGCAGGTCAGCACGCCACCCCAGCAACAGCCTGTATCCAGCGCGTAGATGCCTTCAGGCGTCCCTGCGCCTTCCAGTGATGCCCAGTGACCAAAGGCAATGCTGTATTCTTGCGCCACCGGTCCCGGAATCGAAAACCACGGTTTTAGCGGCGCGGGTGCATGCTCGGGAATATCTTTGCAGTACATATCGAGTTGCCCGTTCGGGAAGCAGTAGCGCATGCGCGTAAACGCATTGGTAATAAAGCGCAGGCGGGCAAGACCGCTGAGCTCAGGCGTCCAGTGGTTCGGCAGATCGCCGTACATAGCGTCGAGAAAGAGCGGATAAGAGTCGCTCGCCAGCACCGCTTCAATATCGCGCGCACAGTGGCGAGTGGTTTCCATATCCCACTGCGGGGTGATCCCGGCGTGCGCCATCACCAGTTTTTTCTCTTCATCGATTTGCAGCAGCGGCTGGCGGCGCAGCCAGTTAATCAGCTCATCAGCGTCGTGCGCTTCCAGTAGCGGATTAAGCCGGTCTTTGGGCTTGTTGCGGCTGATGCCAGCGTAAACGGCGAGCAGGTGCAAATCGTGGTTACCCAGTACCAGACGAACGCTGTCACCGAGTGATTTGACGAAGCGCAATACCTCAAGCGAGCCAGGGCCGCGCGCGACCAGATCGCCCGTCAGCCATAAAGTGTCCTGCCCAGGTGAAAATTCAACCTGTTTTAACAGCGCGACGAGTTCATCGTAGCAACCATGAACGTCACCAATAAGGTATGTAGACATTGTATTAATGGATCAATGTTGGGACGGCGAGTCGGAAGACCGGGATAGCGATACGGAAGGTTTCGCCCTGCGCATCGATCATTTCGTAGTGGCCTTGCATGGTGCCCAGCGGCGTTTCAATCACCGCGCCGCTGGTATATTGATATTCGCCGCCTGGCTCAATGTGCGGCTGTACGCCAACCACACCTTCGCCCTGAACTTCCGTTGCGCGGCCATTTCCATTGGTGATAAGCCAGTAACGCTTGAGCAACTGGACAGGGGTTCGCCCCAGGTTCCGGATGGTAATGGTGTAAGCGAAAACATAGCGTTCATCGTCTGGAGCGGACTGAGACTCGATGTAGATGCTTTGTACCTGAACACAAACTCGGGGCGAATTGATCATACGTTAACTCTCCTTCGGCGGCGCATTCTCAGTCAGGTAGTTCGCTAACTGGCAATATTGCGCAACAGAAATATTTTCCGCGCGCATCGCCGGATCGATACCTAACGACGCCAGCACTTCAACGGTAAAAACGTTGCCGAGGCTGTTGCGAATGGTTTTACGACGCTGGTTAAACGCTTCAGTGGTAATGCGGCTCAGCGTGCGGATCTCTTTTACCGGATGCGGTAATTGAGCGTGCGGCACCAGACGAACCACAGCAGAATCCACCTTTGGCGGCGGCGCAAACGCGGTGGGCGGCACTTCCAGCACCGGAATAATCTGGCAGTAGTACTGCGCCATCACGCTTAATCGACCATACGCCTTACTGTTTGGCCCTGCAACCAGGCGATTCACCACCTCTTTCTGCAGCATAAAGTGCATATCGGCAATGGCATCAGTATAGCTAAACAGATGGAACATCAACGGCGTGGAGATGTTATACGGCAGGTTGCCGAAAACACGCAGCGGCTGACCAATCGTTTTTGAGAGTTCGCCAAAATCCATGGTCATTGCATCTTGCTGATAAATAGTCAGTTTTGGTGCAAGGAACGGATGGGTTTGCAGGCGGGCAGCCAGATCGCGGTCAAGCTCGATGACCGTTAATTTATCCAGACGTTCGCCCACCGGTTCGGTGAGCGCGCCAAGGCCTGGGCCGATTTCGACCATAGCCTGACCCTTTTGCGGGTTGATGGCCGAGACAATGCTGTCGATCACGAACTGGTCGTGGAGAAAGTTTTGCCCGAAGCGTTTGCGGGCTAAGTGGCCCTGATGGACGCGAGTATTCATTGAGTATTAACAATCATTTTGATGGCGAGATTAAGCGCCGTAATAAAACTGCCGACATCCGCTGTGCCTTTGCCCGCGAGTTCAAGCGCGGTACCGTGGTCGACGGATGTACGAATAAAGGGTAAACCGAGGGTGATGTTCACGCCGCGGCCAAAGCCCTGGTATTTTAGCACGGGCAGACCTTGATCGTGGTACATCGCCAGTACGGCGTCGGCATTATCAAGGTATTTGGGCTGGAAAAGCGTGTCGGCAGGCAGCGGACCGCTTAAATTCATACCCTGCGCGCGCATTTCATTGAGCACCGGAATGATGGTATCAATCTCTTCCGTCCCCATGTGACCGCCTTCACCAGCATGCGGATTCAGACCGCAGACCAGAATATGCGGTTGGGGGATACCGAACTTCTGTTGCAGATCCGTGTGCAGAATGCCAATCACTTCCCGCAGCAAATCAGGCGTAATAGCGTCGGCCACGGCTTTGATGGGCAAGTGTGTGGTCGCCAGCGCCACGCGTAGCTCTTCGGTTGCCAGCATCATCACCACTTTGGCGGCGTGAGAGCGTTCCTCGAAAAACTCCGTGTGTCCGGTAAACGGCGTCCCTGAATCGTTAATCACCCCTTTATGCACCGGGCCGGTAATCAGCGCGGCAAATTCGCCACTCAGGCAGCCGTCGCAGGCGCGGGCAAGCGTTTCTACAACGTAAGAACCGTTAAGCGTATTAAGTACGCCTGCGGTGACGGGCGTGTGCAGAGGAACAGGCAACAGCGTTAATGTGCCTGCTTGTTGCGGTACTGCGGCGGCAGTTGGATCGTAACCGCGCAGCTGAAGCGGTAGACCGAGCAGCGAGGCCCGGTCGGTCATCAGCGTTGCGTCTGCACAGATAACCAGTTCAACCGGCCAGTCGCGCTGGGCGAGTTGCACTACCAGATCCGGGCCAATCCCGGCGGGTTCGCCGGGAGTGATAACGACACGCTGTGTTTTCATTAGTTGCTCAGAATTTTGACATAGGCGCTGGCGCGCTGTTCCTGCATCCAGGTTGCCGCTTCTTCAGAGAACTTACGGTTCATCAGCATGCGATAGGCTCTGTCTTTTTGCGCCGCGTCGGTTTTGTCGACGTTACGGCTGTCCAGCATTTCGATCAGGTGCCAGCCAAAGGAGGAGTGAACCGGGCCGCTCATCTGGCCGCGTTTCAGCTTCATCAGCGCATCGCGGAAGGCCGGATCATAAATATCTGCTGATGCCCAGCCGAGATCGCCGCCCTGGTTTGCAGAACCCGGATCCTGAGAGAACTCTTTCGCCGCGTTAGCAAAAGTAGTTTTGCCACTCTTAATATCGGCTGCGATCTGTTCCAGTTTCACACGTGCTTGATCGTCGCTCATGATCGGCGACGGTTTCAGCAGGATATGGCGGGCATGAACTTCTGTCACAGAGATGCTCTGCGTCTGGCCGCGCAGATCATTCACTTTCAGGATATGGAAGCCAACACCCGAGCGGATTGGGCCAATCACATCGCCTTTTTTCGCCGTGCTCAGTGCCTGAGCAAAGATACTCGGCAGCTCCTGGATTCGGCCCCAGCCCATCTGGCCGCCTTTCAGCGCTTGCTGATCGGCAGAGTAAGTGATGGCCAGTTTGCCAAAATCGCCGCCATTGCGAGCTTGTTCCACAATTGAACGCGCCTGGCTTTCGGCTTCGTTAACTTGATCGGAAGTTGGGTTTTCCGGCAGTGGAACCAGAATGTGGCTCAGATTCAGCTCGGTGCTGGCATCATTCTGGTTGCCCACCTGCTGCGCCAGGGCTTCGACTTCCTGTGGCAGCACCGTAACGCGACGGCGCACTTCGCTGTTACGTACTTCGGAGATAATCATCTCTTTGCGGATCTGGTTACGGTAGGTGCTGAAATTCACTCCGTCATAGGCCAAACGGCTACGCATCTGATCCATCGTCATATTGTTTTGTTTGGCAATGTCGGCGATGGCGGCGTCGAGCTGTTCGTCAGTGACTTTGACGCCCATTTTCGTGCCCATCTGCAAAATGATTTGATCCATGATCAGACGTTCAAGGATCTGATGGCGCAGTGTTGCGTCGTCCGGTAACTGCTGCCCCGCCTGGCCTGCATTGGCCTTCACGGATTGCATCAAACCATCAACGTCACTTTCCAGCACCACGCCGTTATTGACCACGGCGGCGACTTTATCAACAACCTGAGGCGCGGCGAAACTGGTATTCGCAACCATAGCGATACCCAGAAGCAGCGTTTTCCAGTTCTTCATACCTTTTCCATTTCAATTAACCGCAATGCGGATTATGTTGCAAATCAAATAGATCACAGAGAGCTACGGTACGGCAGAATGTTCGAACGCAGCATTTGTTGCGTTCCCAGACCGTAGTTGGAGCTCAAGCCGCGCAGCTCAATGTTGAAACCGATGACTTTGTCATATTTGCTTTGTTCATTTTCCCAGCCGTTGATTTTGCGCTCATAGCCAACGCGAATCGCATAACAGCAGGAGTTATATTGCAGACCCACCATCTGATCGGCAGGTTTACTGGTATTGGTATCGAAATAGTACGCACCGACGATGGACCAGCGGTCCGCAATTGGCCAGCTTCCTGCCGCACCTACCTGCGAAATACCCTCTTTATACTGCGCTGCGGTTGCATAGTTTGGCAGCGTAGCCTGAATGTATTCCGGGCTGGCGTAACGGTAGCTCAATTGCAGCATACGGTCTTCATCGCGGCGATACTCCAGCGACGAGCTGCTGTTAGCGATATTATTCAGACGGGTGTCATACTGTACCCCGCCGCGTAGGCCCCAACGATCGGAGATACGCCAGTACGTATCGCCTGCCCAGACCAGCGAACCTGTTTTGTTGTCTTTCTCCCAGTTAATGTTGTCATCACCGGTACGGGACTCGGTGAAATAGTAGATTTGACCAACAGAAACGTTAAAACGTTCAACCGCCGCTTCATCATAAATGCGGGTTGTGACGCCGGTAGTAACCTGGTTCGCGGAGGCGATACGATCCAGACCGCCATAAGTACGGTCGCGGAATAGCCCGCTGTAGTCGGATTGCAGCAGTGAGGAGTCGTAGTTGTTGATGTGGCTCTGATCGCGATACGGCACATACAAGTATTGAGCGCGCGGTTCCAGCGTCTGGGTGTAGCCCTCCGCCCAGTTCATATCGCGCTCAAACACCAATTTCCCGTCCGTTTTAAATTGCGGCATAACGCGGCTAACGGACTCTTTATAGTTTGTATTATCGATATTGCTCTGCTGGTAGTGGGTTGCCAGCATTTTCACTTCGGTGTTCAGGCTGCTCCATTCATTGGACACTGGCAGACTGAGCGTTGGTTCCAGATGCACACGCGTCGCTTCAGGTAAACTCGAATTTGTATTGGTAAATTTCACGGCCTGGCCGTACATACGGAAATCAAACGGACCCAGATCGTTGTGATACCAGTTAACATCCACCTGCGGGAGCGCAGCGTACGAGTTACTGTTCTGGCGATTAAATACCTGGAACTGTTTGGTTGTCACTGTGGCATTGAAGTTCTCTACTCCATAACCCGCACTGAAAATCTGCGTGGCATAGCCGTCTGTACTGGAACCATATTTCGACGAAAAATCGTTAAAGTAGTGTGGATCGCTGACCTTCGTGTAATTGGCGTTAAACCTCCACACTTGATCCATTACCCCGGCATGTTGCCAGTAAAACAGCCAGCGGTGACGCTCCCCTTCGCTAGGGTATTCATTCTGAAACACTTTGTCTGACGGCAGGTAATCGAACTCAATAAGACCAGCACCAGCCTGCGTCAGATAACGGAATTCGTTTTCCCACTGTATATTGCCCCGTTTATGGATGTAGTGCGGCGTGATCGTCGCATCCATATTCGGCGCAATGTTCCAGTAGTACGGCAGATAGAACTCGAAATAGTTCGTCGTGCTGTACTTGGCATTGGGGATCAGGAAACCTGAACGGCGTTTGTCGCCGATAGGTAACTGCAGATAAGGGCTATAGAACACCGGCACCGGGCCGAGCTTAAAGCGCGCATTCCAGATTTCCGCAACCTGTTCCTGGCGATCCTGAATAACTTCGCTGCCGACAACGCTCCAGGTGTTTGACCCAGGCAGGCAGGAGGTAAACATCCCATTGTCCAGAATGGTGTAGCGGTTTTGTCCACGCTGTTTCATCAGATCGGCGGTACCGCGACCCTGACGACCCACCATCTGGTAATCACCTTGCCAGACGTTGGTGTCTTTGGTATTCAGGTTTGACCAACCTTTAGGACCTTTCAGGATGACCTGGTTATCGTCATAGTGCACATTACCGAGTGCATCCACTGTGCGAACCGGGTCCGTCTGACCTTCCGGCTGCTGCTGATGAAGCTGCACCTCATCGGCCTGCAAACGGCTATTTCCCTGATTAATGTCGACATTGCCGGTAAAAACGGCATCGTCAGGGTAGTTGCCTTTTGCGTGATCGGCATTGATCGTCACCGGCAAATTATTGGTGTCGCCCTGTACCAGGGGGCGGTTGTAGCTGGGAACGCCAAGCATACACTGCGAGGCAAGATCGGCTGCCATCCCCTGCTGGCTGTAAAGGGCGGAGCCAATCATGGTGGCCAGGAGGGTGGGGATACGTTTTTTCATACGTTGTATTTGTTGTTCCGTCATCTGTGGCTTTACGCTGGCAAACGGTCTGAGACTAACTTACTCGCCTTTGCAACGCTAGTTTTAATCCTGCCCGCGTTCGAGCCAGGGGGAGAAGACTGCGCCTGTGCATGGCATAGAATGACGGGTATGATAAAGCAAATTTTAGCCGACGGCATGACGATTTGGGGAGTATATGCAGTATTGGGGGAAAGTGGTTGGGGTTGTCATCGCTCTTTTCATGGGCGGCGGCTTTTGGGGCGCGGTTCTTGGGTTGTTAATCGGGCACTTTTTTGACAAGGCGCGCAGCCGGAAAATGGCGTGGTTTGCCAACCAGCGCGAACGCCAGACGCTCTTTTTCGCCACCACCTTCGAGGTGATGGGGCATCTAACCAAATCGAAAGGCCGGGTAACCGAAGCGGATATCCAGGTCGCCAGCCTGTTTATGGATCGCATGAACCTGCACGGCGAGTCGCGCAGCGCAGCGCAGCAGGCGTTTCGCGTCGGCAAAACGGATAATTACCCGTTACGCGACAAGATGCGTCAGTTTCGCAGCGTCTGCTTCGGACGTTTCGACTTGATTAGGATGTTTCTGGAAATACAAATCCAGGCGGCCTTCGCCGATGGCTCTTTGCACCCCAGCGAACGTGAAGTGCTGTACGTGATCGCTGAGGAGCTTGGGATTTCGCGTCTGCAATTCGATCAGTTTCTGCGCATGATGCAGGGCGGGGCGCAGTTTGGCGGTGGTTACCAGCATCAGCAGCAAGCGGGCGGTGGTGGCTGGCAGCAGGCGCAACGCGGCCCGACGCTGGAAGATGCCTGTAATGTTCTGGGCGTGAAGCCGTCAGACGATGCAACCACCATCAAGCGCGCCTACCGTAAGCTGATGGGCGAGCATCATCCGGACAAACTGGTGGCGAAAGGTCTGCCGCCAGAGATGATGGAGATGGCGAAACAAAAAGCGCAGGAAATTCAGAAAGCTTACGAGTTGATTCGCGAGCAGAAGGGTTTTCGCTAACGCCATTGAACTCTCCCGGTCGTCAGACCGGGAGAGTGATTTAAAAATCCACCGGCGCTTTAAACGTCATGCTGTTGCCAAACGCCGGATGGGTGATGGTTAGCGTCTCAGCATGCAGTTGCAAACGCGGAGCCATTGCCAGCGCTTCTGGTGTGGCGTAAAAACGGTCACCGAGAATCGGGTGACCTAACGCTAACATATGTACGCGAAGCTGATGTGAGCGCCCGGTAATCGGCTTCAGACGTACGCGAGCGGTGCCATCCTCATCAAACGCCAGCACTTCATACTCGGTCTGCGCCGCTTTGCCGGTTTCAAAACACACTTTCTGCTTTGGTCTGTTCGGCCAGTCGCAAATCAGCGGTAAATCCACCAGCCCTTCGGCTTTTTCCGGGTGACCCCAAACGCGTGCCAGATATTGCTTTTTCGGCTCACGTTCGCGGAACTGGCGTTTTAACTCACGCTCGGCATCTTTAGTAAGCGCCACCACAATCACACCGCTGGTCGCCATATCCAGGCGATGTACGGATTCCGCCTGCGGGAAGTCGCGCTGAATGCGCGTCATCACGCTGTCTTTGTGCTCATCCAGACGCCCTGGCACCGACAACAAGCCGCTGGGCTTGTTGACGACCATAATGTGTTGATCCTGATAAAGAATAACCAGCCAGGGATCCTGCGGTGGATTGTAGGGTTCCATCACCATGGGGCTCCGTTATTGGTGCGTCACAACAATCAAACGCAGCGCATCAAGCCGCCAGCTCGCCTGCGCCAGGCTTTCCAGCACTTGCTGGCGGTTGCTCTCAATAGCGGCCAGTTCGTCGTCGCGGATATTGGGGTTAACCGCTTTTAACGCTTCCAGGCGCGCCAGTTCCGCCGACAGTTTTTCATCCGCTTCGCTGCGCGCGGCGTCAATCAGCTCGCGCGCGGCGGCTTCCACCTGCGTTTCGCCTTTTTGCAAAATAGTGTGAACCTCCTGCTGTACTGCGTTCACCAGCTTGCTGCCGGTATGGCGGTTCACCGCGCTGAGCTGGCGGTTGAAGCTTTCGAACTCCACCTGACCGGCGAGGTTGGTGCCGTTTTTATCCACCAGCAAGCGGATCGGCGTCGACGGCAGGAAGCGATTAAGTTGCAGCTGTTTCGGTGCCTGCGCTTCCACCACGTAGATCAGCTCCAGCAGCAGCGTACCGACCGGCAGCGCTTTGTTTTTCAGCAGCGAAATCGTGCTGCTGCCGGTATCGCCAGAAAGGATCAGATCCAGACCGTTACGAATGATCGGATGTTCCCAGGTGACAAACTGCGCGTCTTCGCGCGAAAGCGCGACATCGCGATCGAAAGTGATGGTGCAGCCATCTTCCGGCAGGCCCGGGAAGTCCGGCACCAGCATGTGATCCGATGGCGTCAGCACGATCATGTTTTCACCGCGATCGTCCTGGTTAATACCTATGATATCGAACAGGTTCATGGCGAAGGCGATAAGTGCCGTGTCGTCGTCCTGCTCGGCAATACTTTCCGCCAGCGCCTGTGCTTTCTCACCGCCGTTAGAGTGGATCTCCAGCAAGCGGTCGCGGCCTTGTTCCAGCTGTGCTTTCAGCGCGTCGTGCTGCTCACGGCAGGTTTTGATCAACTGATCAAAACCATCAGTATTTTCCGGTGCCGCCAGGTAATTAATCAGCTCATTGTGAACGCTATCGTAAATAGTGCGCCCGGTCGGGCAGGTGTGCTCGAAGGCGTCCAGCCCTTCGTGATACCAGCGCACCAGCACGGACTGCGCGGTTTTCTCCAGATAAGGCACATGGATCTGAATATCGTGCGCCTGACCAATACGATCCAGACGACCGATGCGCTGCTCCAGCAGATCCGGGTTGAACGGCAGATCGAACATCACCAGATGGCTGGCGAACTGGAAGTTACGCCCTTCAGAACCAATTTCCGAGCACAGCAGAACCTGCGCGCCACTGTCCTCTTCGCCGAACCATGCCGCTGCGCGATCGCGTTCAATGATCGACATACCTTCATGGAACACCGCCGCACGGATGCCTTCGCGTTCGCGCAGCACCTGCTCCAGTTGCAGCGCGGTGGCGGCTTTGGCGCAGATCACCAGCACTTTTTGTGAACGGTGGCTGGTGAGGTAGCCCATCAGCCACTCAACGCGCGGGTCGAAGTTCCACCATGTTCCGGTATCGCCTTCGAATTCCTGATAAATTTGCTCCGGGTAGAGCATGTCGCGGGCACGCTCTTCCTGGCTTTTACGTGCACCCATAATGCCGGAGACTTTAATCGCCGTCTGATACTGCGTTGGCAGCGGCAGCTTAACGGTGTGCAATTCGCGTTTCGGGAACCCTTTTACACCGTTACGGGTGTTGCGGAACAGCACACGGCTGGTGCCGTGTCGATCCATCAGCATGGAAATCAGTTCCTGACGCGCGGCAGTCGCGCCTTCGCGATCGCTGTTGGCGGTTTGCAGCAGCGGTTCGATATCTTGCTCGCCCACTAGATCGCTCAACATATTGAGTTCATCGTTGCTCAGGCGTTCACCCGCCAGCAGCAGGGCCACGGCGTCGGCGACCGGACGGTAGTTTTGCTGCTTTTCAACGAACCGGGCGAAATCATGGAAACGGTTCGGATCCAGCAAGCGCAGGCGGGCAAAGTGGCTCTCCATCCCCAGTTGTTCCGGGGTGGCGGTCAGCAGCAGAATGCCCGGTACGCGCTCGGCCAGTTGCTCAATTGCCTGATATTCACGGCTGGCTTCGTTTTCGCTCCACACCAGGTGATGCGCTTCGTCGACCACCAGCAGATCCCATTCGGCATCGCACAGGTGCTCCAGGCGCTGCTTGTTGCGGCGCACGAAGTCGAGCGAGCAAATCACCAGTTGCTCAGTGTCGAACGGGTTGTCGGCATCGTGCTGCGCTTCGGCGTAACGTTCATCGTCAAACAGGGCAAAACGCAGGTTGAAGCGGCGCAGCATTTCAACCAGCCACTGATGTTGCAGGGTTTCCGGCACCACGATCAGCACGCGTTCAGCCGCGCCAGCAAGCAGTTGTTGATGCAGGATCATCCCGGCTTCGATGGTTTTGCCAAGACCCACTTCATCTGCCAGCAGCACGCGCGGCGCATGGCGACGGCCCACATCGTGAGCGATGTGCAACTGGTGCGGGATCAGGTTGGTGCGCTGGCCACGCAAGCCGCTCCACGGCATACGGTACTGCTCACTTTGGTATTTACGTGCGCGAAAACGCAGCGCGAAGCGATCCATACGGTCGATCTGCCCGGCGAATAAGCGGTCTTGCGGTTTGCTGAACACCAGTTTGCTGTCGAGCAACACTTCGCGCAGGGTGACATTGCTTTCCTGCGTATCCAGGCGTGTGCCGGTGTAAGCGAGCAGCCCGTTTTCCTCTTTTACGTCTTCAATTGTGAGCTGCCAGCCATCATGGCTGGTCACCGTATCACCGGGGTTGAACATCACGCGGGTAACCGGAGAGTCGCTGCGAGCGTACAGACGGTTTTCACCCGTGGCCGGAAAAAGGAGGGTGACCGTGCGCGCATCCATTGCGACGACTGTGCCAAGTCCGAGTTCGCTTTCCGTGTCGCTAATCCAGCGTTGACCAAGTGTAAAGGGCATAAATGAACTCTATATCTCAAATTGCAGGCAATAGTTCGTCACCGCCTGAAGGCAGGCGGGCGTATAAAATTTGGGGCCAGAAAAAGGAAGGGCGCTATGGTAAAGGAAGCAATCCCTTTCGTCACTACCTATACCTGCCGTCTTTCGCGCCGCATGGCGGCACAAACCTGAAATAGCCAGGGTATAGCGGTAGTGTTGCAAGCCGGGAAACGCGATAGATAAAACTCAAAAGAGTCCCAGCTGCCCTGTAAGTAGTGTAGCAAAGTCGTCGTCAATGAAAGGCAGAATTCCCTCGGCAACCGGCTGTAACTGTTTACTCAGGTAGTGATCGTAATCGAGCGGCGAGTGTTGGTAATCCACCGGTTCCGGCCCGCTGGTGGTCCAGACATACTTGATGGTGCCGCGGTTCTGATACTGCGCCGGGCGGCCCCGTTTGCGGTTCTCTTCATCCGCCAGCCGTGCAGCGCGCACGTGCGGCGGCACATTACGTTCATATTCGGAAAGCGCTCTGCGCAGGCGCTTGCGATAAATAAGCTGATCGTCGAGTTCGCCCGCCATCAGGCTGGCAATGGTTTCGCGCACATAGTCCTGATAAGGCTCATTGCGAAACACGCGCAGGTAGAGCGTTTGCTGGAACTGCTGCGCCAGCGGTGTCCAGTCGGTACGCACGGTTTCCAGCCCCTTAAACACCATGCGCTGGTTCTCGCCTTCCTGAATCATCCCGGCGTAACGCTTTTTGCTACCCTGTTCAGTGCCGCGAATGGTGGGCATCAGAAACCGGCAGAAATGGGTTTCAAACTCCAGTTCCAGCGCGCTTTCCAGTTGCTGGCTTTTAAGATGCGTCGACCACCAGCCGTTGACGTGTTCAACCAGCGCGCGGCCAATACGCGCGGCATCCTCTTCGCTGTGGGCTTTCTTTAGCCAGACGAAGGTGGAGTCCGTGTCGCCATAGATAACGTCGTAACCCTGCGCTTCAATCAGCGCTTTGGTCTGGCGCATGATCTCGTGGCCACGCATAGTGATCGATGATGCCAGCCGCGGATCGAAAAAGCGGCAGGCGCTGGTGCCGAGCACGCCGTAAAACGCATTCATAATGATCTTCAGCGCTTGCGATAGCGGCTTGTTGCCGTGACGTTTGGCCTCATCACGCCCGTGCCAGATCTGCCCGACAATCCCCGGCAGGCAGTGTTTTTCACGCGAAAACCATGCGCCCAGAAACCCCTCGGTGCTGTGCGTGTTATCCGGCTGCGCCATGCCTTCAACCAGTCCGACGGGGTCGATCAGGAAAGTGCGGATAATAGAGGGGTAGAGGCTTTTGTAATCCAGTACCAGCACCGAGTCGTACAGGCCGGGGCGCGAATCCATCACATAACCGCCGGGGCTGGCCTGCGGCGGCACGCCACCGAGATTCGGCGCGACATAGCCTGCGCGGTGCATGCGCGGAAAATAGAGGTGGCTGAAGGCCGCCACCGAACCGCCGTGGCGATCGACGGGCAAACCGTTTACCGTGGCGCGCTCCAGCAAAAACGGCATGATCTCCGTCTTGTGAAAGATGCGCGTCACCAGTTCACAATCTTTCAGGTTATAGGTGGCGAGCGCGGGTTTATCTTCTGCGAAACGCCGGTCGATCTCATCCATGCGATCCCACGGGTTATCAATCGCTTTGCCTTCGCCAAGCAACTCTCGGGAGACCGCTTCCAGCGAGAACGACGAGAAGTTCCAGAACGCGGATTTCAGCGCTTCAATCCCGTCAATAATCAGCCTGCCGGTGGCCTGTGCGAAGAAGACGCCATTCTTAAAACCGTGTTCGCGCCACTCCAGCTCGCTGCCGTTACGCCCGAGCGTCAGCGGTACGCGGTAGCGCTCGGCGCTTTTTTGCAGCACGCGCAAATCGAATTGCACGACGTTCCAGCCAATGATCACATCCGGATCGTGCGTGGCAAACCAGGCGTTGAGTTTTTCCAGCAGTTGTGGGCGGCTGGCAACATACTCCAGCTCAAAATCCAGCCCCTGCGCGCTGCCGTTTTCCGGGCCGAGCATATAGACCGTGCGCTGCCCGCAGCCTTCCAGGCCGATGCAATAAAGCTCGCCATGGCGGCTGGTTTCGATATCCAGCGACACCCATTTCAGCGGTGGGCGATAGTGCGGGCTGGGTTTCAGCCGCGCGTCAACCAACGCGGCACCTTGTGGCGTGCCGTCAACCCACACCGGCGCGGTGATAAAGCGCTCCATCAGAAAGCGTTCCGGCGGGCGGATATCGGCTTCGTAAATGGTGATGCCGTCCTCGCGCAGCATTTTTTCAATGCGCATCAGTTGGCGATGGGCGCGGCAGTAAAGGCCATATACCGGCTGGCGGTGAAAGTCGTTCAGGTTCAGCGGCGTTAAGCGCCACTGCTTTTCGGTTCGCAGCAGCAACTTAACCTTTTCCACCTGCGCGGCGGGAATAAAGGCGACCGACTCTTGCGGTGGCAGCACGAGGCGCAGCGGGCCATTATCCGTCGCCAGCCAGAACTCGACCTCGGTTCCGCCGGGGGTATCCCGCCAGTGTCGGGTTAAAATAAAACCTTCTTGCGCCTGCGCCACAGCCGTCTCTCATAAAACAAAACCAGGCGAGATTATAGCCTGGTTTGTTGTTGAGTGCTGTGGTTTTATACAGCTATTGGCCGTAGTAAGCCTTTGCGCCGTGCTTGCGTAAATAGTGTTTATCCAGCAGCGTTTGTTGCATGGCGGGTAATTCAGGCGCGAGCTGACGGCAGAAAATACCCATATAGGCCACTTCTTCGAGCACGATGGCGTTATGTACCGCGTCATCTGCGCTTTTGCCCCACGCGAACGGGCCGTGAGAATGCACCAGCACGCCGGGCATTTGCGCCGGATCGATGCCTTTTTTCTCAAAGGTTTCGACGATCACATTGCCGGTTTCCCACTCGTATTCGCCGTTGATCTCCTCGTCGGTCATCTTACGGGTACAGGGGATCTCGCCATAAAAATAGTCGGCATGGGTGGTGCCCGTTGCCGGGATCGGCTGACCAGCCTGCGACCAGATGGTGGCATGGCGAGAGTGGGTATGCACAATGCCGCCGATGGTCGGAAACGCCTGGTACAGCAGTCGGTGAGTCGGCGTATCGGAAGAGGGTTTTTTCGTGCCTTCAACTACTTCGCCGGTGGTGATGTTGACGACCACCATATCGTTAGCGGTCATGACGCTGTAATCGACGCCAGAAGGTTTAATCACCATCAAGCCGCTTGTACGATCAACGGCACTGACGTTGCCCCATGTCAGCGTGACCAGGTTATGTTTCGGCAGCGCCAGGTTGGCTTCCAGCACCTGCTGTTTCAATGCTTCTAACATGCGTTCCTCCAGGAAAGATGGCCTGCCGCAGCAGGCCGGGTGTTCCCTGTTAACGTTTTGAACCGTAATACACTTCGTTCCAGCGCAGCGCGTCTTTAAACGCAGGCAGGCGGGTGTCGTTGTCGATAACCGTCAGCTCAAGATCGTGCAGCTCGCTGAACTGGCGCATATCGTCGAGCGTCAGTGCCTGGCTGAAGACGGTGTGGTGCGCGCCACCGGCGAGGATCCACGCTTCAGAGGCGGTTGGCAGATCCGGCTGCGCTTTCCACAGGGCGTTGGCGACCGGCAGTTTCGGCAGATCGTGCGGGGTTTTCACCGCCTCAACGCAGTTCACCAACAGGCGGAAACGATCGCCTAAGTCGATCAGGCTGGCGTTAATCGCCGGGCCGGTTTTGGTGGAGAAAATCAGACGTGCCGGATCGGCTTTGCCGCCAATACCGAGGTACTGCACATCCAGCGTCGGTTTTTCGTCGATGGCGATAGAAGGGCAGACTTCCAGCATGTGCGAGCCGAGCACCAGATCGTTGCCGTGCTCAAAGTGATAGGTGTAATCCTCCATAAAGGAGGTGCCGCCGTTCAGCCCGCCGGACATCACTTTCATGATGCGCAGCAGCGCGGCGGTCTTCCAGTCGCCTTCACCGGCGAAGCCGTAGCCTTGCTGCATCAAACGCTGTACCGCCAGGCCCGGTAGCTGTTTCAGGCCGTGCAGATCTTCAAAGGTGGTAGTGAAGGCATGGAAACCGCCCTCTTCGAGGAAGCGTTTCAGGCCCAGTTCGATACGGGCGGCGTCAAGCACGTTCTGGCGTTTGTCACCATGAACCTGCGCGGCAGCCGTCAGGCGATAGCTGCTTTCATACTCATCCACCAGCGCGTTGACATCGCCATCGCTCACGGCGTTCACTACTTGCACCAGATCGCCCACGCCCCAGGTATTGACCGAGAAACCGAACTTGATTTGTGCCGCCACTTTATCGCCGTCCGTCACCGCCACTTCACGCATGTTGTCGCCGAAACGCACCACTTTCAGCTGGCGAGTATCTTGTTTTGATACCGCCTGGCGCATCCACGCGCCGATGCGTTGATGGGCGTGTTTATCCTGCCAGTGACCGGTCACCACACTGTGCTGCTGGCGCATACGCGCGCCGATAAAGCCGAACTCGCGGCCGCCGTGCGCGGTCTGGTTGAGGTTCATAAAGTCCATGTCGATGCTGTCCCACGGCAGGGACGCATTGAACTGGGTGTGGAACTGCAGCAGCGGCTTATTGAGGATAGCGAGGCCGTTAATCCACATTTTCGCCGGTGAGAAGGTATGCAGCCACACCACCATCCCGGCACATTTATCGTCGTAGTTAGCATCGCGGCAGATGTGGGTAATCTCATCCGGCGTGGTACCCAGCGGTTTCAGCACCAGTTTGCAGGGGAGTTTCGCTTCCGCATTGAGGGCGTTGACCACCTGTTCGGCGTGCTTCGTCACCTGTTTCAGGGCTTCCGGCCCGTACAGGTGCTGGCTGCCAATGACGAACCACACTTCATAATTGTCGAAAATAGTCATGATCTTGTCCTTAATGAGTTAACGCGGCCTGCGAGACTGTCGCGGCTGAAGGGAGATAGTGTTGCTCGGCGCTCTTCGCCCACTGCTGATAGCGGCGATAGAGGCGTTCAAACTGTTGCGCCTGCGCGGTCGGTTGCAGGGTTTTTTCGATGGCGCTGGCCATTTTCAGCTGCGCCGCCGGGATATCGGCATGCACTTGCGCGGCGACGGCGGCGAAAATCGCCGCACCCAGTGCGCAGCACTGTTCAGATTCAACCACCTGTAATGGGCGGTTCAGCACATCGCAGCAGGCCTGCATTACGCCGAGGTTTTTACGTGCGATACCGCCGAGCGCCATCACGTTGTCGACGGCAATACCCTGTTCGGTGAAGCACTCCATAATGGCGCGCGCGCCGAATGCGGTTGCGGCAATCAACCCGCCAAACAGCGCCGGGGCGTCGGTGCCGAGATTCAAATCGGTGATCACCCCTTTCAGACGCTGGTTGGCATTTGGCGTACGGCGACCGTTAAACCAGTCCAGCACCACCGGCAGGTGATCGAGCGATGGATTTTTTACCCACGCATCGGTCAGGGCAGGTAAGAGTTGTTTCTGGCTGGCTTTGATCTGCGCTTTCAGCTCAGGATGTTGCTGCGCGAGCTGCTCCAGCGGCCAGCCAAGCACGCGGCCAAACCAGGCATAGATATCGCCAAAAGCGGACTGCCCGGCTTCGAGGCCGATAAAGTCCGGCACTACGCTGCCATCGACCTGGCCACAAATGCCTTTTACCGCCCGTTCACCAACGCTCTGTTTGTCGGCAATCAGAATGTCGCAGGTAGACGTACCGATGACTTTCACCAGCGTATTCGGTTGTGCGCCCGCGCCGACTGCGCCCATATGGCAGTCGAACGCGCCGCCGGAAATCACTACGGATTCAGGCAAACCAAGGCGCTGCGCCCACTCGGCCGTCAACGTGCCGACGGGAATATCGGCGGTATACGTGTCGGTAAACAGCGGCCAGTTCAGGTGTTTATTAATGATGGGATCGAGTTCATCAAAGAATGCGGCGGGCGGCAGGCCACCCCAGCTTTCGTGCCACAGAGATTTATGCCCGGCACTGCAACGTCCGCGACGAATGGCTTCCGGGCGCGTGGTGCCGGAGAGCAGGGCGGGAACCCAGTCACACAGTTCGATCCACGACGCAGCAGCCTGCGCGACGGCGCTATCCGCGCGGGTAACGTGCAGGATTTTTGCCCAGAACCATTCGCTGGAGTAAATGCCGCCGATGTAGCGCGAGTAGTCAGTTTTGCCGGGGGTATGGCACAAGCGGGTTATGGCTTCCGCCTCTTCGACGGCGGTGTGATCTTTCCACAACACAAACATCGCGTTCGGGTTGTCGGCAAACTCCGGGCGCAGCGCCAGCACGCGGCCTTCGGCATCAATCGGCGCGGGGGTTGAACCGGTACTATCGACGCCAATGCCTTTGATCCCGGCGCGCTGTGCGTCGCTCAGTTCTGCCAGCACATTTTTCAGCGCCGCTTCCATCGACTCGATGTAATCGCGCGGGTGGTGGCGAAATTGGTTATGCGGCGCATCGCAATAACGTCCCTCCTGCCAGCGTGGATACCACTCGACGCTGGTGGCGATCTCCGCCCCGGATGTGCAGTCTACCGCCAGCGCACGTACTGAATCGCTGCCGAAATCGAGGCCAATTGTGATTGCCATGTATCTTGCTCCATGAAGAATAACCGTTAGAAAAACGATAGTGAGCGGCGGAAAAAAACGTCAGGCAGGATCCGCTAATCTTATGGATTAAAATGCTATGGCATCGCAAAGTGTGACGCCGTGCAAAAATTCGATGTGGACATTTCTGCCGCCTTTATAGACACTTCCGTTATCCCTTTTTGCCCTGTTCAACGGCGTTTAAAAGGCGTAATCGCTTTTGTCTGGCGGGATTAGACAATTGGCGTGTTTATGCCCCTTGCCTGCGGACGGCGGAGGAATGACGGGATTCTCAATATGGACAATTGGTTTCTTTACCAGGCACGGGAGTATTGCGTTTATGGCTGAATCACAGAACGATCCACTGCTGCCAGGGTACTCGTTTAATGCGCACCTGGTGGCGGGGCTGACCCCCATTGAAGCCGACGGTTATCTCGATTTTTTTATCGACAGGCCGCTGGGCATGAAGGGCTATATCCTGAATCTCACCGTGCGCGGCGAGGGTGTGGTGATGAACCATGGCAAGCAGTTTGTTTGCCGCCCTGGCGATATTCTGCTTTTCCCGCCGGGTGAAATTCACCACTACGGGCGTCATCCTGACGCCACCGAGTGGTATCACCAGTGGGTTTACTTCCGTCCGCGCGCTTACTGGCACGAGTGGCTGAACTGGCCGACACTGTTCGCGCAAACCGGTTTTTACCGCCCTGATGATGCGCATATGGAGCGTTTTCGCGAGCTTTTCGCGCAAATTATCGATGCCGGGCAAAGCGTTGGGCGCTATGCGGAACATCTGGCGATAAATCTGCTAGAACAACTGCTCCTGCGGCGCATGGAAGCGATTAACGAATCGCTGCACCCGCCGCTGGATAACCGCGTGCGCGACGCTTGCCAGTACATTAGCGATCACCTGGCGGATAACCATTTTGATATCGCAAGCGTTGCTCAGCATGTTTGCTTGTCACCTTCGCGCCTGTCACACCTTTTTCGTCAGCAACTGGGCGTGAGTGTGCTGAGCTGGCGCGAAGATCAGCGTATCAGCCAGGCAAAATTACTGCTTAGCACCACACGAATGCCAATTGCCAGCGTAGGGCGCAATGTCGGCTTTGACGATCAGCTCTATTTCTCGCGGGTTTTTAAAAAATGCACTGGTGCCAGCCCCAGTGAATTCCGCGCCGGATGTGAATAAAAGGTAAAGAATGGCAATGAAAGGTTCTGCAATGTGACATAACCGGTAAAATTTTCAGATAATTGAAAGCTTGACGCTCGCGGATGACCTCCGGAGAATCCAGCGTTCATTCTGAACAGGACACCTCATGGAAGCGTTGCTGGAACACTTTATTACCCAATCCGCCATGTATTCGCTGGCGGCGATCATGCTGGTGGCGTTTTTTGAGTCGCTGGCGTTAGTCGGGCTGATTTTACCCGGCACGGTAATGATGGCGGCGCTCGGCGCGCTGATCGGCAGCGGTGAAGTGAACTTCTGGCATGCGTGGCTGGCGGGGATTGTTGGCTGCCTGCTCGGCGACTGGATCTCTTTCTGGCTGGGCTGGCGTTTTAAGGGGCCGCTGCACCGCTGGTCGTTTATGAAAAAGAACAAAGCGCTGCTCGATAAAACCGAACACGCGCTGCATCAGCACAGCGTATTTACCATTCTGGTTGGCCGTTTTGTCGGGCCGACGCGCCCACTGATCCCAATGGTTGCCGGCATGTTGGATCTGCCCATCCGCAAGTTTTTGCCGCCGAATATTGTTGGCTGCCTGCTGTGGCCGCCGTTCTACTTCCTGCCCGGTATTCTGGCCGGTGCGGTAATTGATATCCCCGCCGATATGCAAAGCGGCAACTTCAAATGGCTGTTGTTGCTGACCGCGCTGCTGCTGTGGCTGGCCTGCTGGTTGTGCTGGCGGTTGTGGCGTGCGGGAAAAGCTGGCGTCGATCGTTTGACAAACTACCTGCCACGTCGCCGCCTGTTATGGCTGGCACCGGGCACGCTGGTGGTCGCTGTCGCTGCGGCGATCGCGCTGGCGCAGCACCCGCTGATGCCGATTTACCTCAACATTTTAGGCGACGTTGTTCGCGGTCACTGACCGCGAATCCCCAGCAAACCAGACGCGGACGATTTGCCGCTGAGCAGCGCGTCCGTGTCACCATCCCACGCAATGCGCCCGTCAGCAATCACCAGCGAACGTTCGGCAATCCGCGCTGCATCCTCCACACTGTGCGACACCATCAGCAGCGTTAACCGCTGTCGTTGACATACTGACTGTACCAGCGCGAGCATCTCCTGGCGCAGCGCCGGGTCGAGTGCGGAAAAGGGTTCATCAAGCAATAACACCGGCTGCTCACGCACCAGGCAGCGCGCCAGCGCCACGCGCTGACGCTGACCACCGGAAAGCTGCTCCGGCAGGCGCGCCAGCAGTGATTCCAGCCCCATCGTTTCGGCGATCTGCTCAAGTTTATGCTGCTGGTCGCTATTTAGCTTCAGGCCCGGGTTTAAGCCCAGCCCGATGTTTTGCCGCACAGTAAGATGAGTAAAGAGGTTATTTTCCTGAAACAGCATCGATACCGGGCGCTGCGAGGGCGTCGTGTGTGTGTGATCTTCGCCCGCGATGGTGATTGTGCCGCTGGCGGGAGTAAGAAACCCGGCTACCAGGTTCAGCAGCGTGCTTTTTCCCGCGCCGCTTGGGCCGAGAACGGCAATCTGCTCGCCCTGGGTAACTGAGAGGGAAAAGCGCATTGGCAGATGGTGATAAAGCCAGGTGACATCAGTCAGTCTTAGCATGGCGGCCCGGAAGTTTTTCAATCACGGTGAATAAGAAAAAGCACAGCAGCAGCAAGATGAGCGCGGTCACCGCGCCGTCCTGGCTGCGGTACGACCCAATCTGCTGATAGAGATAAAACGGCAGCGTGCGAAAGTCGTCATTACCAAATAACGCCACCACGCCGAAATCGCCAATCGACAGCACACAGGCAAACGCCAGCGCCTGGGCCAGCGGGCGTTTCAGCGCGCGTAATTCGACCACGCGCAGGCGCTGAAAACCCCGCATTCCCAGCGACTGGCACAGCATGCTGTAGCGGGAAGCCAGATCGCGCATCGGGTTTTCCAGCACTTTCAGCGCATAAGGAATGGCCATCAGCGCATTGGTGAAAATGACGATGCCATCGGCGGAAGCGGGCAGGCCAACGCTGTTATTGAGCAGCAGAAAGAAGCCGGTCGCCAGCACGATCCCAGGCATCGCGAGGATCAACATACCGCTGATTTCCAGCACTTGCCCGGCCATAATTTGCTGGCGCGCGCGTAATTCCCGGCTGCTCCACAACAACATCATGGTCAGCACAACGCACAATAGCCCTGCGCCCAGTGCGATGCGCAGTGATGTCCACACCGCTTGCCACAGGACTGGCTCCGCCAGCACTTTCATCAGGCTCAGATTGAGGCCATCGACAATCACTGCCAGCAGCGGCGGCAGCAGTAATAACAGAGCCAGCACAATCAATGTGATATCCGCGACCTTGCTGAACAGCCGATCCTCCGGGTTGCGCCAGCCAGTAATCTGATGGCTGCCCACGGCGATCGCTTTGCTCATCCGCTGGCTGAGCAGCACCAGCCCGAGGCAGCAGATCATCTGGATCAGCGCCAGCATGGCCGCGCGGGCGGGATCAAAATCGAAGCTGAGCGCCTGGTAGATGGCCAGTTCAATGGTGGTGGCCTGCGGCCCGCCGCCCAGCGACAGCACGGTGGCGAAACTGGCGAAGCAGAGCATAAAAATCAGCGCGGCGACCGGCGGGATCTGGCGGCGTAACCACGGCCATTCGACAAAACGGAAGAATGCCCAGCCGCGCATACCCAGTTGTGCGGCAAGCTGGCGCTGCTCGCCGGGGATCTGCTCCAGCGTTTGCAGCAGCAGGCGCGAGGCCATCGGCAAATTAAAAAAGACGTGTGCCAGCAAAATTCCCTGTAAGCCATATGGCGAGAATGTCCACTCCAGACCAAGCGTGTGCCAGAGCGTTGCCAGCCAGCCCTGGCGGCCATACACACTGAGAATGCCGAACACGGCGACCAGCACCGGCAGGATCAGCGTCATGGCGCACAGGCGCAGCAAGGCGAGACGGCCAGGAAAACGCCGCCGGTAGAGCGCGCGGGCAAGAAATATCGCCGGTACGACCGAGAGCAGCGCGGAGAGAAACGCTTGCCAGAAGGAGAAGCGCACCACATGCCACAGGTAGCTGTCCTGGAAAAAATCAGCCAGCCCGCTGAACGGGGCGTTTTGCCACAGCGCAAGAAAGGCTGCCAGCGCCACCGCCACCATCAACGTGGCGGCGGTGAGACCGGGCAGCAGCCAGCCAGCAATCAGCGGCTGACGGCGCGTTGCCATGCATTAATCCAGGTTGCACGCTGGGACGCGACCTCCTGCGAAGCGTATTCCAGCGAGGTTTGCGGTTTCACCAGTTGGTCGAAGCCCGCGGGCAGCGTCACATTGGTGACCGGGTACATCCAGTTACCGCCCGGGATAGTGTTCTGGAACGCGGGCGAAACCATAAACTTGAGGAATTTTTCCGCCAGTTCCGGCTGTTTACTGGCAGCGGTGCGGGCGGCAACTTCTACCTGCAAATAGTGGCCTTCGCTGAAATTCGCCGCCGCGTAGTTATCTTTCTTCTCGGCAATAATGTGGTAAGCCGGAGAAGTGGTATAGCTCAGTACCAGGTCGCTTTCCCCTTTCAGGAACAGGCCGTAGGCTTCGCTCCAGCCTTTGGTGACGGTGACCGTTTTGGCCGCCAGTTTCTGCCACGCTTGCGGGGCGTTGTCGCCATAGACTTTCTGCATCCACAGTAGCAGGCCGAGGCCTGGCGTGCTGGTGCGCGGATCTTCGTAAATAACGCGCCATTTCTGATCGCTTTCGACCAGCTCTTTCAGGCTTTTTGGCGGGTTTTTCAGTTTGTTTTTATCGTAGACAAACGCGAACCAGCCGTAGTCGAACGGTACAAAAGTATCGTTCTTCCAGCCGCCAGGCACGTTAACCGCCTCGGTAGCGACGCCGCTTTTGGCGAACAGTTTGGTTTGTGTCGCGGCTTCCAGCAGGTTGTTATCCAGCCCCAGCACCACGTCGGCTTTGCTGTTTTTGCCTTCCATGCGCAGGCGGTTAAGCAGCGAAACGCCATCTTCCAGCGCCACGAATTTCAGCTCGCAGTTGCAGTCGCTTTCAAAGGCTTTTTTTACCGCAGGTCCTGGCCCCCAGTCGGCAGAGAAGGAGTCGTAGGTGTAAACGGTCAGAACGGGTTTTGCAAAAACAGGCGCTGCGATCAGCAGCAGGAACGGCAGTGATTTTTTTAACACTTTGCACCTCAAAATGGGTGGCAAAGGATTTTGAGAGTCAGCCTCAAATCCCTTCGCCGGCGTTATCCGGATCAGGTTCGACGGGTATTTTCTCAGCACACGCGCATGGCGCAGCACCCCGTTGAGAACGCCGCTATTGTAATGATTTGGTAAAAAATGCGAAAGCCTTATGGATCCGGTGGCGCAAACCAGGCGGATTTAAAGTCGAACCAGCCCAGCGTGTTCATGCGCAGCCCGCGCATGGTGCGCTGTCCCTGAATCCTCAGCCAGTGGTGGATCAACGGTACGATGGCTTTACTGGCGAGCAACTGCTGCGACCAGACGGCAAGATTCATCTCCCCGTTGCGCCATTTTGCGGCATCTGCCTGCCAGTCGAGCGGAATACAGTGCTGTAGCAGCGGCACTTCGTAGAGGTTAGCGAACACCGAGAAATCCAGCGGCAGCGTGAAATTGGCGCTGTTGAGCCAGATATCGCTTTCAGCTTCGCCCCGATGCCACTCCTCGTAATCCACTTCCTGCACGATGAGCTTCACGCCGTGTTCGGCCAGCAGCGTGCTCATGGTGCGTGAAAGCGCCTCGTGTTCATTGTGTTCACGGTAGAAGGTGATGGTGAGCGTTTCCAGACCGGCCGGTTTCTCACCGCCGCCGGGGCGCGCATGGTGCCAGCGCGGCAGCAGACCGTAAGCCGGGAACCAGTAGCGTTGGTACTGCTCATTGGCGTGCCACAGCAGATTAGTGGGGGAGAGCACATGGCTGACCCACTCCCTGACCGCCGGATTCGCGCCGCGGCTGGATCGTGCATCAAACAGCAGGTAATAACAGCCCTCTTCGAGGCGGCTTTCCACCGCTTTTTCGCCGTCTGTTGGCCCCTCAAGCGTCAGGCCGCTGGTCGGTTCATCGCTCAGATCCGGCAACACCCAGACGTTGACTTCATCGATCAAGGCGCGAAAGCCGAAGTAGTCATCAAAGGCGTGGATTTTTAGCTGGTTAGTGGTATTGCGCGTCACGGCGTAAGGGCCGGTACCAATCGGCTGGCTGGCGAAGTTGCTTATCGTGTTCCATTCACGCGGCAAAATCATTGCTGGCACATGACCCATCAACCACGGCAGCCAGTTATCCGGCTGGCTGAGATGAATATCCAGCGTCCAGGGCGTCGGCGAGAGCACTTCGCGGATATGCGAGTAGAGCGGCAGGACCGTAGCGCGCTCCAGCGATGCAATTACATCGCTCATTTCCAGCTCGCGGCCATGGTGAAAATGAATGCCGGGGCGTAAATAAAATCGCCAGTGCAAAGGGGAAATCAGCTTCCAGTGGTGGGCGATATCCGCTTCCAGTTCCCCGTTTTCCTCATTTATGCGCGTCAGGGCACTGAAGATTTGTCGCGCTATATGGGTTTCGGAACGACGCAATGCGCTTCCTGGCAGCAGGTTACGCAGTGGCCGGTAGTAAAGCACCCGCAGAATATGTCGCCCCTGGCGAAAACTGCGGCCGAGATGCGAAACCAGCATCTGGCGTACGGCCTTTTTATCGCCGACCAGTTGCACCAGTTGATCGATGCGATCCTGCTCCAGCAGGTCTTCGGCGCGCTGTTGCTGGAGCGCAAGGCCGGTATAAAGGAAGGTGAGGCGTGAACGTTTGCCGCGGCCGGCTTCCGCATCCCATGTCAGCCAGCCGCGCGCCTGCATGGTGTTAAGCAAGGTACGCATATGGCGGCGCGAGCAGCTAAGCAGCTCCGCCAGCTCGTTGAGCGTGGTTTCTTGTGACTTCCCATCGCAGCATTGCCACAGACGGATGAACTGTTGTTGCAGGCGGCCGGACGACATAAAAGGGGAACTCCTGATGAAAACTCAGCAATTTATTTATCCCTATATTAAGCCAATACTTCTCTGCGATGAAAGCGAGGAGGTCATATGCTGGGATCATCCATACGACGGTTTTATCTGGACTATTTTCATGCCACGCAGGATGCGGGCTGGCTCGCCCGCCTGAGCGCACGGCAGCGCCTGAAAATGCTGGAAGAGCTGATGCAGTGGGAAGTGACAACGCCGGTCTCGAAGGACTGAATCGCCGACATCATGTGTGACTGAGTATTCAGTGCGAATGCACCCGCCAGCAAAACGTTTTTTGCTGGCTTTTTTCGTTTATGCTGGCAGCCGCCTTTTACGCTTTACACTTTCACTTTTTCCCGTTTTAACAAGGAAACATTCATGCTCTGGTTAATGACGATGGGACGCCGCCTGAATGGCGTTTACGTCGCTTTTATGATCGTCGCCTTTATGATGGGAGTCGCCGGAGCGCTACAGGCACCGACGCTCAGCCTGTTTCTGAGCCGGGAAGTGGGCGCTGAGCCGTTCTGGGTCGGGCTGTTTTATACCGTCAACGCCATTGCCGGGATCGCTGTCAGCCTTGGGCTGGCAAAACGATCCGACAACCAGGGCGACAGGCGCAAGTTGATCCTCTTTTGTTGCCTGATGGCGGTGGGCAATGCGCTGTTATTCGCCTTTAACCGCCACTATCTGACGCTTATCACCTGCGGTGTGCTGCTGGCGTCGCTGGCAAATACCGCCATGCCGCAGCTTTTCGCGCTGGCGCGTGAGTATGCGGACAGTTCTGCACGTGAAGTGGTGATGTTCAGTTCTGTCATGCGCGCGCAACTCTCGCTGGCGTGGGTGATTGGCCCGCCGCTGGCGTTTATGCTGGCGCTTAATTATGGCTTTACCGCCATGTTTTCCATCGCCGCCGGGATTTTCGTTATCAGCCTGGTGCTGGTGGCGTTCTGGCTGCCTTCGGTAGCGCGTGTTGAACAACCTGCCGACGTGGCGGTGACGCAGGTCAGCGGTTGGAGCGATAAAAATGTACGCATGCTGTTTATTGCTTCCACGCTGATGTGGACCTGCAACACCATGTACATCATTGATATGCCGCTGTGGATTAGCCTGGAATTAGGGCTACCCGACAAACTGGCCGGGATTTTAATGGGCACGGCGGCAGGGCTGGAGATCCCGGCGATGATCCTGGCGGGCTTTTTGGTCAAACGCATCGGTAAAAGGCGCATGATGGTCACCGCGGTTGCCGCGGGTGTGCTGTTCTACATCGGCCTGATTTTTTTCCACAGCCAGGCGGCGTTACTTTCCCTGCAACTGTTTAATGCGGTGTTTATCGGCATTATCGCCGGGATTGGCATGTTGTGGTTTCAGGATCTGATGCCAGGGCGGGCTGGTTCGGCGACAACGCTATTTACCAACAGTATTTCGACCGGCGTGATCCTGGCCGGGGTGATCCAGGGCGCGCTGGCGCAAAGCTATGGTCACGGCGCGGTTTATATCGGCATTGCGGTGATTTCGGTGGTGACGCTGTGGCTGACCAGCCGCGTTAAAGACGTATAAACGTAAAAAGGCCCGGAAACCGGGCCTGTTGTTGGTTAGCGCATAAACGCGGGCTGTTTGTTTTCGTAAGCGGCGATGGCATCGTCGTGTTGTAACGTCAGACCGATGCTGTCCAGACCGTTCAGCATGCAGTGGCGGCGGAAGGCGTCAATCGAGAAGCTGTAAGACTTCCCGCCCGCTTTCACCACTTGCGCTTGCAGATCCACCTCAAAGGTAATGCCCGGATTGCTCTGCACCAGCGTAAAGAGCTCATCCACTTCGTGATCGCTCAATGTTACCGGCAGCAGCTGGTTGTTAAAGCTGTTGCCGTAAAAGATGTCGGCGAAACTTGGCGCAATCACCACTTTGAAACCGTAATCGGTCAACGCCCACGGCGCGTGTTCACGTGACGAACCGCAGCCAAAGTTTTCCCGCGCCAGCAAAATCGATGCGCCTTTGTATTGCGGGAAGTTCAGCACGAACTCCGGGTTCGGCTGTTGGCCTTTGTCATCCAGAAAACGCCAGTCGTTAAACAGATGGGCACCAAAACCGGTGCGCGTTACCTTCTGCAAAAACTGCTTCGGGATAATGGCGTCGGTATCCACATTCGCGGCATCCAGCGGAACGACCAGGCCGGTATGTTGGGTAAATTTCTCTGCCATGGTTGTTCTCCTTACAAGCTGCGAATATCAGCGAAATGGCCGGTCACGGCGGCGGCAGCAGCCATCGCCGGGCTGACCAGATGCGTGCGCCCGCCGCGACCCTGGCGGCCTTCAAAGTTACGGTTACTGGTCGATGCGCAACGTTCACCCGGATTCAGGCGATCGTTATTCATGGCCAGGCACATGGAGCAGCCCGGCAAGCGCCACTCAAAACCGGCTTCAATAAAAATTTTGTCCAGACCTTCGGCTTCCGCCTGCGCTTTCACCGGACCGGAGCCTGGCACAACCAGCGCCTGTACGCCCGGCGCGACTTTGCGCCCTTTGGCGATTTCCGCCGCTGCGCGCAGATCTTCAATGCGCGAGTTGGTGCAGGAGCCGATAAAGACTTTATCGATAGCCACTTCCGTTAACGGTACACCAGGTTTCAGCCCCATGTAGGCCAGCGCTTTTTCTGCGGAAGCGCGCTCAACCGGATCGGCGAACGAGGCCGGATCGGGAATGATATCGGTCACTGAAATAACCTGACCCGGGTTGGTGCCCCAGGTTACCTGCGGGGCGATCTCTTCGGCCTGCAACGTAACTACGGTGTCGAAAACCGCACCTTCGTCGGTATGCAGGGTTTTCCAGTAGGCCACCGCATCATCGAAGTCTTTGCCCTTCGGCGCATGCAAACGACCTTTCACGTAGTTAAAGGTGGTTTCATCCGGGGCGACCAGACCGGCTTTGGCACCCATCTCAATCGCCATATTGCACAGCGTCATACGGCCTTCCATGCTCAGCGCACGGATGGCGTCACCGCAGAACTCAACCACGTGCCCGGTGCCGCCGGCGCTGCCGGTTTTACCAATGATCGCCAGCACGATATCTTTCGCGGTGATCCCTGGTGCGGCCGTGCCTTTAACTTCGATCTTCATAGTTTTGGCGCGACCCTGCTTCAGGGTTTGCGTCGCCAGAACGTGTTCCACTTCCGATGTCCCGATACCGAAAGCCAGCGCGCCAAATGCGCCGTGGGTGGCGGTGTGGGAATCGCCGCAAACGATGGTCATGCCCGGCAGGGTGATACCCTGTTCCGGCCCCATTACGTGGACGATGCCCTGATACGGATGGTTCAGGTCATACAGCTCAACGCCGAATTCGTTGCAGTTTTTGATCAACTCCTGCATCTGAATGCGCGCCATCTCGCCGGAAGCGTTGATATCTTTGGTTTGTGTCGAGACGTTGTGATCCATCGTCGCGAAGGTTTTACCCGGCTGGCGCACCGGACGGTGGTGCGCGCGCAGCCCATCGAACGCCTGCGGTGATGTCACTTCATGCACCAGATGGCGGTCGATATACAACAGTGGTGTTTCGTTCGGTGCTTCATAGACCACATGGGCGTCAAACAACTTTTCGTACAAACTCTTAGCCATGATTACACCCCTTCGGCGACATAACGAGCGATGATGTCGCCCATCTCATCGGTACTGACAGCGGCGGCGCCACGGGCTAAGTCACCGGTACGCACACCTTCTTCTAATGCACGATTGATAGCGCCTTCGATAGCGTCCGCCGCGTCGCCTGCATTCAGGCTGTAACGCAGCAGCAGCGCCAGCGACAGGATCTGCGCAATCGGGTTGGCGATATTTTTCCCGGCAATATCCGGCGCGGAGCCACCTGCCGGTTCATACAGACCAAAACCTTGTTCGTTCAGGCTGGCGGAAGGCAGCATGCCCATCGAACCGGTGATCATGGCGCACTCGTCGGAAAGAATGTCGCCGAACAGGTTGGAGCACAGCAGCACGTCAAACTGGGACGGATCTTTAATCAGCTGCATGGTGGCGTTGTCGATATACATATGCGCCAGTTCAACGTCCGGGTATTCCCCCGCGATTTCATTGACGATTTCGCGCCACAGCAGCGAGGTTTGCAGCACGTTGGCTTTATCAATCGAGTGCACTTTTTTGCGGCGTTTGCGCGCTGATTCAAAGGCGATACGCGCAATGCGCTCGATTTCAAAACGGTGATAGATCTCGGTATCAAATGCTTTTTCATACTGGCCGCTACCTTCGCGGCCTTTCGGTTGACCGAAGTAGATGCCGCCGGTCAGTTCACGCACGCACAGAATGTCGAAACCGTTGGCGGCGATGTCTTCGCGCAGCGGACAAAATGCTTCCAGCCCCTGATACAGTTTTGCCGGACGCAAATTACTGAACAGTTTGAAGTGTTTACGCAGCGGCAGCAGCGCGCCGCGCTCCGGCTGTTGCGCCGGGGGCAGGTTTTCCCATTTCGGGCCGCCGACGGAGCCGAACAGAATCGCATCGGCTTGTTCACAGCCTTCAACCGTGGCCTGTGGCAGCGGATTACCGTGACGATCGATGGCGATGCCGCCGACATCATAATGGCTGGTTGAAATACGCATACCAAAACGGTTACGTACGGCTTCCAGAACTTTCAGCGCTTGTGCCATTACTTCCGGACCGATACCGTCACCCGGCAACACAGCAATATGGTAATTCTTCGACATCACACGGTTTCCTTGTTGTTTTCTTTGTTCTGAGCCTGGCGTTGCAACTCTTTTTCGACTTCGGCGGCGCGCCAGATGTTGTTCAGCACGTGCACCATGGCTTTGGCGGAAGACTCCACAATATCGGTCGCCAGACCGACACCGTGGAAGCGGCGACCGTTGTAGTTCACCACGATATCAACCTGACCCAGCGCGTCTTTGCCCTGGCCTTTGGCGCTCAAATCGTATTTCACCAGTTCGATGTCATAGGCCGTCACGCGGTTAATGGCCTGGTAGACCGCATCGACCGGGCCGTTGCCGTTGGCGGCTTCGGCTTTGATCTCTTCGCCACAGGCCAGCTTCACAGACGCGGTGGCGATATCGTTGGAGCCGGACTGCACGCTGAAGTAGTCCAGGCGGAAGTGTTCTGGCTCTTCCTGTTGTTTATTAATGAATGCCAACGCTTCCAGATCGTAATCAAAGACCTGGCCTTTTTTATCCGCCAGCTTCAGGAAAGCGTCGTACAGATTATCCAGGTTGTAGTCGGCTTCTTTGTAGCCCATCTCTTCCATGCGGTGTTTCACCGCCGCGCGCCCGGAGCGGGAGGTCAGGTTCAACTGAACCTGATTCAGACCGATAGATTCCGGGGTCATGATTTCGTAGTTTTCGCGGTTTTTCAGCACACCATCCTGGTGAATACCGGAGGAGTGGGCGAATGCGCCGGTGCCAACAATCGCTTTGTTCGCCGGAATCGGCATATTGCAAATCTGGCTGACGGTCTGGCTGGTGCGCCAGATTTCATGGTGATTAATTTGCGTGTGCACGTTCATGATGTCTTTGCGCACTTTGATTGCCATGATCACCTCTTCCAGCGAGCAGTTACCGGCGCGTTCGCCGATACCGTTCATTGCGCCTTCTACCTGGCGCGCACCGGCGTGTACTGCGGCGATGGCGTTGCCCACGGCTAAGCCTAAGTCGTCATGGGTATGAACAGAGATAATGGCTTTATCGATGTTCGGGACGCGCTCGTACAGCCCGGAGATGATATTGGCGAACTCGAACGGCATGGTGTAGCCGACGGTATCCGGGATGTTGATGGTTTTCGCACCGGCATTGATGGCGGCTTCAACGACGCGCGCCAAATCGTCGATCGGCGTGCGGCCAGCATCTTCACAGGAAAATTCCACGTCGTCGGTATAGTTACGGGCGCGTTTAACCATATAGATTGCACGTTCGATCACTTCATCCAGCGTGCTGCGCAGTTTAGTGGCGATATGCATCGGCGAGGTGGCGATGAAGGTGTGGATACGAAACGCTTCGGCAACTTTTAATGATTCCGCGGCAACGTCGATATCTTTTTCGACGCAGCGGGCGAGGGCGCAAACGCGGCTGTTTTTCACCTGGCGCGCAATGGTTTGTACGGATTCAAAATCGCCCGGGGAAGAGACCGGAAAACCCACTTCCATCACATCAACGCCCATACGCTCCAGCGCCAGGGCGATTTGCAGCTTCTCTTTTACGCTCAGGCTCGCCTGTAACGCCTGTTCACCATCACGTAATGTGGTATCGAAAATAACGACTTGCTGGCTCATGGTTTAGGTCCTTGTCTCTTAGGTCGCCTCGCTACGAGCATAAAAAAACCCGCGCCAAGGCGCGGGTTCTTAGTCTTAACTGGAAGGACGATTCAACTCAGAATGTCGCCCACCGGTCTACCGCGCACGAGAGATGCGTTTAGTAGTAGTAGACCAGCGAAACCGACGTTGCGAATCATGAATCATGCTCCAGGTGAATGCGATATGCTTTTAGTGGTACTGGATACGTAAGTTAATGTCAACCCCTCGTCTGAAAAGCGCGTCTGAAGAGCGCTGATTATTTTGTTGCGCTTTAGTTAATAATTCTGCCTGTGTAACGAAAATGCGTTTTTCATGCTTACGAATGACCGTGTGTATCTGGCGTAATGCATTATTTAACGTCTTGCGTAAAAGCGAAGTGAATCGTCGATTGATTTGTTAAGAAAAAAAGCGATAGGGATATATTTTTATTGAGATTACAGAATGTTTGCCAGCGTAAAAATATATGAAGCGCTCCATTGATTTACGATGAAATAGTAAATTTCATTCGCCATGAAAATAAAACAGGAGCTTTATATATTCCTAATTTGTCAAACCGTACTTCTAATAATGCTATATGCGTGATAAATCATCTTCCTGAATATTATTATTACGCAGGTCGAGGGAGCTCATGATGACGACGGATTGCAAAATACCTGGCGAAGACGTTTATAATCAGCACATTAATGAAGAGGGGAAACCACAGTTACGTTCTGTCGATCTCAATTTACTGACTGTTTTTGATGCAGTAATGCAGGAGCAAAATATCACCCGCGCGGCACATGCTCTGGGAATGTCCCAGCCCGCAGTGAGTAATGCTGTTGCGCGCCTTAAAGTCATGTTTAATGACGAACTTTTTGTTCGCTATGGTCGTGGGATCCAGCCAACGGCGCGTTCGTATCAACTTTTTGGTTCTATCCGCCAGGCGCTGCAACTAGTGCAAAATGAACTGCCCGGTTCCGGATTCGATCCGCTTAGTAGTGAACGCGTATTTAATCTTTGTGTTTGTAGCCCGCTGGATAATCTTTTAACCTCAGCAATTTACAACAGCGTGGAGAAAATCGCCCCCGGTATTAATTTGGTGTTTAAATCCGATCTTAATCACAGCACCGAGCACCAGTTGCGTTATCAGGAAATTGAGTTTGTGATTGGTTACGAAGAGTTTCGCCGACCGGAATTTTCATGTATCCCGCTATTTAATGATGAAATGGTGCTGGTCGTCAGCCATCAGCATCCCCGCCTTAATACGCTCACCACAGAAAACGCCGTCTTCAGAGAACAGCATGCGGTGGTTTCGCTGGACCGATATGCGTCATTTAGCCAGCCATGGTATGACAGCGTAGATAAACGCAGTTGTATCGCTTACCAGGGAATGGCGCTGACCAGCGTATTAAGCGTGGTCTCGCAAACACATCTGGTGGCGATTGCACCGCGCTGGTTAGTGAAGACATTTGCGGAAGGGCTGGATTTAGAGATGCTGCCGCTACCGTTAGATCTCAAGAGTCGAACATGTTATCTCTCCTGGCACGAAGCCGCGGGCAGAGATAAGGGCCATCAATGGATGGAAGAGCTTCTGGTATCGGTATGTAGCCATTAACCATAGGGCAGAATCATCCAGCGGTGAAAATGCCTGGTTATTCTGCTCCGCTTTTTTCTGGCAGTATTTTGTCCTGATTTACGTCTGTCGCAATGACAGACGATGTTGCAAAAATGGATCAATTACTGGACAACTTCGTATTCGGATGATGAATTGTCATCGTCTTTACTTATCACAGATGTTTCTACCAATTCTCAGTTTTTGACGTCGTTTTTTCACTTTTGTACAGGGTTCGCCGTCAGGGCTTGCTAATTGCCTGCCAGATTTTGAGCGGTTATGGTAACTGCCATTCATAATCAGAGTGCAGGGATTTCCTGTTCTGAACAGAGCGACAGCGCGGAAATGATTTTCGCCGTCAGTCGACAAACGTAAGCCTGGAGGCAAAGCATGGAGATGTTGTCTGGAGCCGAGATGGTCGTCCGATCGCTTATCGATCAAGGCGTAAAGAAAGTATTCGGCTATCCCGGAGGCGCGGTTCTTGATATCTACGATGCCCTGCATACCGTCGGCGGTATTGAACACGTGCTGGTTCGCCACGAACAGGCGGCAGTACATATGGCCGATGGTCTGGCACGCGCGACGGGTGAAGTGGGCGTGGTGCTGGTAACTTCGGGCCCCGGCGCGACCAACGCCATCACCGGCATCGCCACGGCGTATATGGATTCTATTCCGCTGGTGGTGCTCTCCGGTCAGGTTGCAACGTCGCTGATTGGCTATGATGCCTTCCAGGAGTGCGACATGGTGGGGATCTCCCGCCCGGTGGTTAAGCACAGTTTTTTAGTCAAGCAAACGGAAGATATTCCCGGTGTATTAAAGAAAGCGTTCTGGCTTGCCGCCAGCGGTCGCCCTGGACCGGTAGTGGTGGATTTGCCGAAAGACATTATGAACCCGGCCAATAAGCTGCCTTACGTCTGGCCGGAATCCGTCAGCATGCGTTCCTATAACCCGACAACGCAGGGACATAAAGGTCAGATTAAGCGCGCCTTACAAACGCTGGCGGCGGCGAAAAAGCCGGTGGTCTATGTGGGCGGTGGCGCGATCAATTCTGCCTGCGAAGCGCAGCTACGCCAGCTTGCTGAAAAACTGAATTTACCGGTGGTCTCTTCATTGATGGGGCTGGGCGCATTTCCTGCTTCCCACCGTCAGGCGCTCGGCATGCTGGGTATGCACGGGACTTACGAAGCCAATATGACGATGCACCATTCAGACGTCATCTTTGCCGTTGGCGTGCGTTTTGACGATCGCACCACCAACAATCTGGCGAAATATTGCCCGGATGCGACGGTGCTGCATATTGATATCGATCCCACGTCCATTTCCAAAACCGTGCAGGCAGATATTCCAATTGTGGGCGATGCGCGGCTGGTGCTGGAACAGATGCTGGAATTGCTGGAGCAGGAAGCGTATCCGCAGCCGTTAGATGAGATTCGCGACTGGTGGCTGCGTATCGATCAATGGCGCGCCCGCCAGTGCCTGAAATACGATACCCAAAGTGAGAGCATTAAACCGCAGGCGGTGATTGAAGCGGCCTGGCGCCTGACGAAAGGCGAGGCTTACGTGACATCTGATGTCGGCCAGCACCAGATGTTCGCTGCGCTCTACTACCGTTTTGATAAGCCGCGCCGCTGGATCAACTCCGGGGGGCTCGGCACGATGGGATTCGGTTTGCCTGCGGCGCTCGGCGTGAAGATGGCGTTGCCGGATGAGACGGTGATTTGCGTGACCGGCGATGGCAGTATCCAGATGAACATTCAGGAGCTTTCTACCGCATTACAGTATGAATTGCCGGTGCTGGTGCTCAATCTGAACAACCGTTACCTGGGCATGGTGAAGCAGTGGCAGGACATGATTTATTCTGGTCGCCATTCGCAATCGTATATGGAATCGTTGCCTGATTTCGCCCGCCTGGCGGAAGCTTATGGGCACGTTGGGATCCGCATTACGCGCCCGGATGAGCTGGAAGCGAAGCTCGCTGAAGCACTGGAGCAGGTGAAGAACAATCGCCTGGTGTTTGTTGACGTTACCGTTGACGGTAGTGAACACGTTTATCCGATGCAGATCCGCGGTGGCGGTATGGATGAGATGTGGTTAAGCAAAACGGAGAGAACCTGATTATGCGCCGGATATTGTCTGTATTACTGGAAAATGAATCGGGCGCGTTATCGCGCGTGATTGGTCTGTTCTCTCAGCGCGGTTACAACATTGAAAGCCTGACGGTTGCGCCAACCGATGATCCGACGTTATCAAGAATGACTATTCAGACCGTTGGCGATCAGAAGGTGCTCGAGCAGATCGAAAAGCAACTGCACAAACTGGTCGATGTTCTGCGCGTCAATGAATTGGGGCAAGGCGCGTATGTTGAGCGCGAGATTATGCTGGTGAAGATCCAGGCTAGCGGCTACGGGCGCGAAGAGGTGAAACGCAACGCGGAAATTTTCCGTGGGCAGATCATCGACGTTACCCCTTCTATTTATACGGTTCAGCTTGCCGGCACCAGCGACAAACTGGATGCGTTTCTGGCGACGATCCGCGATGTCGCAAAAATCGTTGAAGTCGCGCGGTCTGGCGTGGTGGGATTGTCGCGTGGTGACAAAATCATGCGTTGATCGTGATCGTTCTCTCCATTTATCCGCCCGGCCTCTTACGCCGGGCTTTTTTTTGCGAAATCATACGGAACCCGATACGAAAGCGGTTGCCGCAGTGAGTATTCTGCGCTTAGATGTTATGGAAATTAGCCTATATCCCTAAAAAGGTTATGGAGTGCACTATTTTAAGGGGCAATTGTGAAACTGGATGAAATCGCCCGGCTAGCCGGCGTCTCACGAACCACGGCCAGCTACGTCATAAATGGTAAGGCGAAGCAGTATCGTGTCAGCGACAAAACCGTCGAGAAAGTGATGGCGGTTGTTCGTGAGCATAACTACCACCCGAACGCGGTGGCGGCTGGGCTGCGAGCAGGACGAACTCGCTCGATTGGGTTGGTTATCCCCGATCTTGAAAACACGAGCTACACGCGTATTGCCAACTATCTGGAGCGCCAGGCGCGTCAGCGCGGCTATCAGCTTCTGATTGCCTGCTCTGAAGATCAGCCTGACAACGAAATGCGTTGTATTGAACATTTGCTGCAACGGCAAGTGGACGCGATCATCGTGTCTACTTCGTTGCCGCCGGAGCATCCGTTCTACCAACGGTGGGCGAATGACTCCTTCCCGATCGTCGCACTCGATCGCGCGCTGGATCGTGAACACTTCACCAGCGTCGTCGGTGCCGATCAGGATGATTCGGAAATGTTAGCGGAAGAGCTGCGTAAATTCCCGGCGGAGCGTGTGCTTTACCTTGGCGCTTTACCGGAACTGTCGGTGAGTTTCCTGCGTGAGCAGGGCTTTCGCACCGCGTGGAAAGACGATCCGCGTGAGGTTCAGTATCTCTACGCCAACAGTTATGAGCGGGAAGCCGCTGCGCAGCTGTTTGAAAAATGGCTGGAAACCAACCCGATGCCGCAAGCGATGTTTATCACCTCGTTTGCCTTATTGCAGGGGGTGCTGGATGTGACGTTACGTCGCGACGGCAAGCTGCCATCTGATTTGGCGATTGCCACCTTCGGCGATCATGAATTGCTGGATTTCCTGCAATGCCCGGTGCTCGCGGTGGCGCAGCGTCATCGCGATGTGGCCGAACGCGTGCTGGAGATTGTGCTGGCAAGCCTTGATGAGCCACGCAAACCGAAAGCGGGGCTTAGTCGTATTCGCCGTAATCTTTACCGTCGCGGCATACTTAGTCGGGTATAGTTTCGGATGAAAGGCAGCGACAGCTGCCTTTTTACTATTCATCTCTCACCTTTAATCAAATTATTGTTAAGACTCTCCTAAGATAAATCCTTAATTTCCCAATGGCTGCTGTTTATTTATTTTGCCCATTTCTTAAAAAACATTTTTAAAGAGTAATTGAGAAGTAACTTATCCCGGTTTTTGTATTGAATTGTTACATCTAAAAAAGGCCACGTGCATTGAATTAACGTCCATTTATCGCGTTAAGGTTTTATCACTGTGGAAGTGCCGCCGCGCTGTGCGTGCGTTGATGTAACTGGTGCTGTTAACTCTCTTCAATATGTCTTAAAATGCCGCCCGCGTCGCAAACTGACACTTTATATTTCGCGCGCAGAAATTGAATGGTTTTAAACGCGCGTGCGCATATTCTGTTTTTTTTCTTGCAAATATTCATGACGTTAATTTGCCTCGTAAGCTGAGCACTATTTCACCGACGCAGATATTCGCTGCGAATAAGGGATCTTTTGTTCTGGTTAGCCATTGCGCTGGCTTGACAAGCTTTTCCTCCGCTCCGTAAACTCCCTCAGTGGGGATTTGTGGGATAAAGTGGTGTAAAAGGGTCACCTGGGGGTGAATCGGAAATGTTCCGTGGAGCGACGTTAGTCAATCTCGACAGCAAAGGGCGGTTATCCGTTCCCACCCGATATCGGGATTTGCTGCAGGAGAATGCCTCCGGTCAAATGGTTTGCACCATTGACATCCGTCACTCATGCCTGCTGCTTTACCCTTTGTCCGAATGGGAAATTATCGAGCAAAAACTGTCGCGTTTGTCGAGCATGAACCCGCTCGAACGGCGCGTACAACGTTTGTTGCTGGGGCATGCCAGCGAGTGCCAGATGGATAGCGCCGGGCGCATTTTGATTGCGCCTGTTTTACGGCAACACGCCGGATTAACGAAAGAAGTGATGCTGGTCGGGCAGTTCAATAAATTTGAGCTGTGGGACGAAACGACCTGGTATCAACAGGTCAAGGAAGATATCGACGCTGAGCAATCGGGTTCCGAAGCGCTTTCGGATCGGTTGCAGGATTTGTCTCTGTAATGATGATGGAAAATTTTAAACACACGACGGTGCTGCTGGATGAGGCCGTTAACGGCCTGAACATTCGTCCGGATGGCATTTACATCGATGGCACTTTTGGTCGCGGTGGCCACTCGCGCTTGATCCTCTCCCAACTGGGAGCGGAAGGACGCTTGCTGGCGATCGATCGCGATCCGCAGGCGATTGCTGTAGCACAAACCATTGATGATCCCCGCTTCTCCATCATTCATGGTCCCTTTTCCGCGCTTGCTGATTATGTCAGCGAGCGCGACCTTATTGGCAAGATCGACGGCATTCTCCTCGATCTTGGCGTCTCTTCACCGCAGCTTGACGATCCGGAACGCGGCTTTTCCTTTATGCGTGATGGCCCGTTAGACATGCGTATGGATCCCACTCGCGGTCAGTCTGCCGCCGAATGGTTGCAAACCGCTGATGAAGCCGATATCGCCTGGGTTTTAAAAACCTTTGGTGAGGAGCGCTTTGCCAAACGCATTGCCCGCGCCATTGTCGAGCGCAACCGTCTCGATCCCATGACCCGCACCAAAGAGCTGGCGGAAGTGGTGGCGGCGGCAACGCCGGTGAAGGACAAATTCAAACATCCCGCGACCCGTACCTTCCAGGCGGTGCGCATTTGGGTGAACAGTGAACTGGAGGAGATAGAGCTGGCGCTAAAAAACTCGCTCGGCGTGCTTGCCCCGGGAGGGCGGCTTTCGATTATCAGCTTCCATTCACTGGAAGACCGCATTGTGAAACGCTTTATGCGTGAGCAAAGCCGTGGCCCGCAGGTTCCTGCCGGGTTGCCGATGACCGAAGAGCAACTCAGTAAACTGGGGGGCCGTCAGCTGCGAGCCTTAGGAAAGTTGATGCCGGGCGAAGAAGAAGTGGCTGAAAACCCACGTGCCCGTAGTTCAGTTCTGCGTATTGCAGAGAGGACGAACGCATGATCGGCAGAGTGACAGAGACCCTGAGCAAAGTGAAGGGATCGTTAGGAAGCAACGAGCGCCATGCTTTGCCTGGCGTGATCGGCGACGATCTTTTGCGATTTGGGAAACTGCCACTCTGCTTGTTCATTTGCATCATTATGACGGCAGTGACGGTGGTCACCACCGCACATCACACGCGTTTATTAACCGCACAGCGTGAACAACTGGTTATTGAGCGCGACGCGCTGGATATCGAATGGCGCAACCTGATCCTTGAAGAGAACGCGCTCGGCGATCATAGCCGGGTTGAACGGATCGCCACAGAAAAGCTGCAAATGCAGCATGTCGATCCCTCACAGGAAAATATTGTGGTGCAGAAATAGAGATGAATAAGGGATCACGTAACGCATGAAAGCAGCGGCGAAAACGCTTAAACCGAAACGCCAGGAAGAACAGGCCAACTTTGTCAGTTGGCGTTTTGCGTTGCTTTGCGGTTGTATTCTGCTGGCATTGATGTTCCTGCTCGGGCGCGTTGCCTATCTGCAAGTCGTCAATCCGGACATGCTGGTGCGTGAAGGGGATATGCGTTCCCTGCGTGTACAAGAAGTTGCGACGTCGCGCGGGATGATAACCGACCGTTCTGGTCGCCCGCTGGCGGTGAGTGTGCCGGTGAAAGCCATCTGGGCGGATCCGAAAGAGCTGCACGATGCGGGTGGTGTGACGCTCGATAATCGCTGGAAGGCGCTCTCTGACGCGCTGAATATGCCGCTCGACCAGCTTGCTTCGCGCATCAATGCCAACCCGAAGATGCGCTTTATTTATCTTGCGCGTCAGGTTAACCCAGATCTCGGTGATTACATTAAGAAGCTGAAATTACCCGGGATTCACCTGCGTGAAGAGTCTCGCCGTTACTATCCATCCGGAGAAGTGACCGCTCACCTCATCGGTTTTACCAACGTCGACAGCCAGGGCATTGAAGGCGTTGAGAAGAGCTTTGATAAATGGCTCACCGGTCAGCCGGGCGAACGCATTGTGCGTAAAGACCGCTACGGGCGCGTGATTGAAGATATTTCATCTACCGACAGCCAGGCGGCGCACAACCTCGCATTAAGTATTGATGAACGTTTGCAGGCGCTGGTCTATCGTGAGCTGAATAACGCTGTGGCGTTTAACAAAGCGGAGTCGGGCAGCGCCGTGCTGGTGGATGTGAACACCGGGGAAGTGCTGGCCATGGCCAACAGCCCTTCATACAACCCAAACAACTTCTCCGGCACGTCGAAAGACGCGATGCGTAACCGCGCTATTACCGACGTATTTGAACCGGGTTCCACCGTGAAACCAATGGTAGTCATGACCGCATTACAGCGCGGTGTGGTGACGCCAAATACGGTGCTGAATACGGTGCCTTATCGTATTAATGGTCACGAAATCAAAGATGTGGCGCGATACAGCGAATTAACTCTTACCGGGGTCTTACAGAAGTCGAGTAACGTCGGCGTTTCTAAGCTGGCGTTAGCGATGCCCTCCTCAGCGTTAGTAGATACTTACTCACGTTTTGGCCTGGGAAAAACGACCAATTTGGGGATGGTCGGGGAACGCAGTGGCTTATTTCCTCAAAAACAACGGTGGTCTGACATAGAGAGGGCCACCTTCTCTTTCGGCTACGGGCTAATGGTAACGCCGTTACAGTTAGCGCGAGTCTACGCAACCATTGGCAGCTACGGCATCTATCGCCCGCTGTCGATCACCAAAGTTGATCCACCAGTTCCGGGCGAGCGCATCTTCAACGAATCCATTGTCCGTACCGTGGTGCACATGATGGAGAGCGTGGCGCTGCCAGGCGGCGGCGGAGTGAAAGCTGCCATCAAGGGTTATCGCATTGCGATTAAAACCGGTACGGCGAAAAAAGTCGGCCCCGATGGCCGCTATATCAATAAATACATTGCATACACCGCTGGCGTCGCGCCTGCCAGCCGCCCGCGCTTTGCGCTGGTGGTGGTCATCAACGATCCGCAAGCGGGTAAATACTACGGTGGCGCCGTGTCCGCGCCGGTCTTTGGTGCCATCATGGGTGGCGTTCTGCGCACCATGAACATTGAACCGGATGCGCTAACCACGGGCGAAAAAAGTGAATTTGTAATTAATCAAGGCGAGGGATCAGGTGGCAGATCGTAATTTGCGCGACCTTCTCGCTCCGTGGGTGCCAATGCTACCTGCGCGAGCGCTACGAGAGATGACACTCGACAGCCGTGTGGCTGCCTCGGGCGATCTTTTTGTGGCAGTGGTCGGTCATCAGGCGGACGGGCGTCGATATATCCCGCAGGCGATTGCGCAAGGTGTTGCTGCCATTATTGCTGAAGCGAAAGATGAAGCAAATGACGGTGAAATTCGTGAAATGCACGGTGTTCCGGTCATTTACCTCAGCCAGTTAAATGAGCGCCTTTCCGCGCTGGCAGGTCGTTTTTACGGCGAGCCTTCTGAGCAACTGCGCCTTATCGGCGTAACCGGGACTAACGGTAAAACCACCACTACGCAGTTACTGGCGCAGTGGAGCCAACTGCTTGGCGAAACCAGCGCAGTGATGGGCACGGTGGGTAACGGTTTGTTGGGTAACGTCGTGCCGACGGAAAATACCACCGGATCTGCTGTCGACGTTCAGCATGTCATTGCCGGGCTGGCGGCGCAAAACGCGACCTTTGCCGCGATGGAAGTCTCTTCACATGGCCTGGTTCAGCATCGCGTGGCGGCACTGAAATTTGCCGCCAGCGTGTTCACTAATTTAAGCCGCGATCACCTGGATTATCACGGTGATATGGCGAACTACGAAGCGGCGAAATGGCTACTGTTCTCTTCTCACCATTATGGTCAGGCGATCATTAATGCCGACGACGAAGTTGGCCGTCGCTGGCTGGCCAAATTACCGGACGCCGTTGCGGTATCGATGGAAGACAATATCAATCCGGACTGTCATGGTCGCTGGTTGAAAGCCGTGAGCGTTGATTACCACGACAGCGGTGCGACGATCCATTTCGACTCCTCATGGGGCGAAGGTGAAATTGAAAGCCGCCTGATGGGCGCGTTTAACGTCAGTAACCTGCTGCTGGCGCTGGCGACGCTGCTGGCGCTGGGTTACCCGCTGAGTGAACTGCTGAAAACCGCATCACGTCTGCAACCGGTTTGCGGTCGTATGGAAGTGTTCAGCGCGCCGGGTAAACCGACCGTGGTGGTGGATTATGCCCATACGCCGGATGCGCTGGAAAAAGCGTTGCAGGCGGCGCGCCTGCACTGCACTGGCAAGCTGTGGTGCGTGTTTGGCTGCGGCGGCGATCGCGATAAAGGTAAACGTCCATTAATGGGCGCGATTGCTGAGCAGTTCTCTGATGTACCGGTGGTGACGGATGACAATCCGCGTACCGAAGAGCCGCGCGCCATTATTAACGACATCCTTGCGGGCATGCTGGATGCGGGCCAGGCGCGCGTGGTGGAAGGCCGGGCGGAAGCGGTGACCAATGCCATCATGCAAGCCAAAGAGAATGATGTCGTGCTGCTGGCCGGTAAAGGCCATGAAGATTATCAGATTGTGGGTACACGCCGTCTGGATTACTCCGACCGCGTCACCGCGGCGCGTTTGCTGGGGGTAGTAGCATGATTAGCGTAACGCTGAGTCAACTTACCCGCACGCTGCATGCGGAACTGCATGGCCAGGATGTGCTGATTGAGGCGGTAACCAGCGACACACGTAAACTGACGCCGGGCTGCCTGTTTGTTGCTTTGAAAGGCGAGCGTTTTGATGCTCACGACTTCGCAGACAAAGCGAAAGAAGGTGGCGCGGGCGCGCTGCTGGTGAGCCGAAAACTGGATATCGACCTGCCGCAGTTAGTGGTGCAGGACACCCGCCAGGCCTTTGGTGAGCTGGCTGCCTGGGTTCGCCAGCAAGTGCCAACGCGCGTGGTGGCGCTGACCGGTTCTTCCGGCAAGACGTCAGTGAAAGAGATGACCGCCGCCATTCTCAGCGAATGCGGCAATACGCTCTACACCGCAGGCAACCTCAACAATGATATTGGCGTGCCAATGACCTTGTTGCGCCTGACTAAAGAGCACCAGTTTGCGGTGATTGAACTGGGGGCGAACCACCAGGGTGAAATCGCCTGGACTGTTAGCTTGACGCGCCCGGAAGCGGCGCTGGTCAATAACCTGGCGGCAGCGCATCTGGAAGGCTTTGGCTCGCTTGCCGGTGTGGCGAAAGCGAAAGGTGAAATTTACACCGGTCTGCCCGCTAACGGTATCGCCATTATGAATGCTGACAATAATGACTGGCTGAACTGGCAGAGCATTATTGGCGATCGCAAAGTCTGGCGCTTCTCCCCCAACGCAGCGAACAGCGATTTTACCGCGACGAATGTGCATGTGACTTCACATGGCACTGAGTTCACGCTGCAAACCCCAACCGGCAATGTGGATGTCACTCTGCCACTGCCGGGTCGCCACAATATCGCCAATTCGCTGGCAGCAACGGCGCTGGCGATGGCGGTTGGCGCAAGCCTGGACGCTGTAAAACGCGGGCTGGCAAACCTGAAAGCTGTACCGGGGCGCTTATTCCCGGTGCAGTTGGGTGAAAACCAACTGCTGCTGGATGACACCTATAACGCCAACGTCGGTTCTATGACCGCCGCTGCGCATGTGTTATCTGAAATGCCGGGTTACCGGGTGATGGTAGTTGGCGATATGGCCGAACTGGGTGATGAGAGCGAAGCGTGTCATATCCAGGTCGGTGAAGCGGCGAAAGCCGTCGGCATTGATAAAGTTCTGAGCGTCGGCACGTTGAGCAAAGCGTTGAGCAAAGCCAGCGGCGTAGGCGAGCATTTTAACGATAAAGCGGCAGTGACAGCGCGCTTAAAGGCGCTCATCGCTGAGCAGAAAATTATTACTATTTTGGTGAAAGGTTCACGTAGCTCCGCCATGGAAGAGGTGGTACGCGAATTACAGGAGAACGGGACATGTTAGTGTGGCTGGCCGAACATTTGGTCAAATATTATTCCGGCTTTAACGTCTTTTCCTATTTGACGTTTCGCGCCATTGTCAGCCTGCTGACCGCGCTCTTCATCTCCTTGTGGATGGGGCCGCGCATGATTGCCCGCTTGCAAAAACTATCTTTTGGTCAGGTTGTACGTAACGACGGCCCGGAATCGCACTTCAGTAAACGCGGTACGCCGACGATGGGCGGGATCATGATCCTGACCGCGATTGTGGTTTCCGTTGTGCTGTGGGCCTACCCATCCAACCCCTACGTCTGGTGTGTTCTTGTCGTGTTGGTGGGTTACGGTGCGATTGGCTTTGTCGATGACTACCGCAAAGTGGTGCGCAAAGACACCAAAGGCTTGATTGCACGCTGGAAGTATTTCTGGATGTCGGTTATCGCGCTGGGCGTAGCGTTTGCGCTCTATCTAGCGGGCAAAGATACCCCCGCGACCGAGCTGGTGGTGCCGTTCTTTAAAGATGTGATGCCGCAACTGGGCATGTTTTACATTCTGCTGGCTTATTTTGTGATTGTTGGCACCGGTAACGCGGTCAACCTGACAGATGGCCTGGATGGTCTGGCGATTATGCCGACGGTTTTCGTTGCCGGCGGTTTTGCGCTGGTGGCGTGGGCGACCGGCAACATGAACTTTGCTAACTATCTGCACATTCCGTATCTGCGTCATGCAGGGGAACTGGTGATTGTCTGTACGGCGATTGTCGGCGCTGGGTTAGGGTTCTTGTGGTTTAACACCTATCCGGCACAGGTTTTTATGGGCGATGTCGGTTCACTGGCGCTGGGCGGCGCGCTGGGCATTATCGCCGTGCTGCTGCGCCAGGAGTTCCTGCTGGTGATCATGGGCGGGGTGTTTGTGGTGGAAACACTGTCGGTCATTTTGCAGGTTGGTTCATTCAAACTGCGCGGCCAACGTATTTTCCGTATGGCGCCGATTCATCACCACTATGAACTGAAAGGCTGGCCGGAACCGCGCGTGATCGTGCGCTTCTGGATTATTTCGCTGATGCTGGTGCTGATTGGCCTGGCAACGCTGAAGGTACGTTAATCATGGCTGATTACCAGGGTAAAAAAGTCGTCATCATCGGTTTGGGTCTCACAGGCCTTTCCTGCGTGGACTTTTTCCTCGCACGCGGCGTCACACCGCGAGTGATGGATACGCGCGTTTCTCCGCCGGGGCTGGACAAGCTGCCGGAGGCGGTGGAGCGCCATCTTGGTAGTCTTAACGATGACTGGTTGCTGGCCGCCGATCTGGTTGTTGCAAGCCCAGGCATCGCGCTGGCGCATCCTTCTTTGAGCGCGGCGGCAGATGCTGGCGTTGAGATTGTTGGCGATATCGAGCTGTTTTGCCGTGAAGCGCAGGTACCGGTTATCGCGATTACTGGTTCCAACGGCAAAAGTACCGTGACCAAGCTGGTCGGGGAGATGGCTGAAGCTGCCGGAGTGAACGTCGGGGTCGGCGGAAATATCGGTCTGCCAGCGTTGATGCTCCTCGACGATGCGCGCGAACTTTATGTGCTGGAGCTTTCCAGCTTCCAGCTGGAAACGACCTCCAACCTGCATGCGGCGGCGGCTACCATCCTGAACGTCACGGAAGATCATATGGATCGCTATCCGTTTGGGTTGCAGCAATATCGTGCTGCCAAGCTGCGCGTCTATGAAAACGCGAAAGTGTGTGTCGTGAATGCTGATGATGCGTTGACGATGCCGGTACGCGGCGCGGATGAACGTTGTGTCAGTTTTGGCGTTGATGTCGGCGATTACCACTTAAACCGCCAACAGGGTGAAACCTGGCTGCGCGTGAAAGGTGAGAAAGTGCTGAATGTGGCTGAGATGAAACTGAGCGGCCAGCACAACTACACCAACGCGCTGGCAGCGCTGGCGTTGGCGGATGCCGTCGGTTTACCGCGCGCCAGCAGTCTGAAAGCGCTGACGACGTTTACCGGACTGGCGCACCGCTTCCAGCTGGCGCTGGAGCATAACGGCGTGCGCTGGATCAACGATTCGAAAGCAACGAATGTCGGTAGTACCGAAGCGGCGCTGAACGGCCTGCATGTCGACGGTACGCTGCATTTGCTGCTCGGCGGTGACGGGAAATCGGCAGATTTCTCCCCGTTGAAGCGTTATCTGAGCGGCGATCGTATCCGTCTTTACTGCTTCGGCCGTGACGGCGCGGAGCTGGCGGCGCTGCGCCCGGAAATCGCGGATCAAACCGAGACAATGGATCAGGCCATGCGGCTCATCGCGCCACGTGTACAGCCGGGCGATATGGTGCTGTTGTCACCCGCTTGCGCGAGCCTTGATCAGTTTAAGAATTTCGAACAACGGGGCGATGTCTTTACCCGTCTGGCGCAGGAGTTAGGCTGATGCGTTTAACGCTCCCCCGCCCAAGAATGCCGCGCCTGCCAGGATTGAGTATCCTGGCCTGGTTGTTTACGGCGTTAAAAGGCTGGGTCATGGGCTCGCGACAGAAGGACACTGATAGCCTGGTCATGTATGACCGTACGCTGCTGTGGCTGACGCTGGGCCTTGCGGCAATCGGCTTCATCATGGTGACGTCGGCGTCGATGCCTGTTGGGCAGCGCCTGACGGACGATCCGTTCTTCTTTGCCAAGCGTCACGCGCTGTATCTGTTCCTGGCGTTTTGTATGTCGATGGTGACATTGCGGCTGCCAATGGATTTCTGGCAAAAATACAGCTCAGCAATGCTGATCGCCGCGATCATCATGCTGCTGGTGGTGCTGGTTGTGGGGAGTTCGATCAACGGGGCATCGCGCTGGATTGATCTCGGGCTGATGCGTTTCCAGCCAGCGGAGTTCACCAAGCTGTCGCTGTTCTGCTATCTGGCGAACTACCTGGTGCGCAAAGTAGACGAAGTACGAAACAACCTGCGCGGCTTCTTAAAACCGATGGGTGTGATCCTGGTGCTGGCGGTGTTGCTGCTGGCGCAGCCGGACCTGGGTACGGTGGTTGTACTGTTTATCACCACGCTGGCGATGCTGTTCCTGGCGGGGGCGAAATTGTGGCAGTTCATCGCCATTATCGGGATGGGGATTTCAGCGGTAGTACTGCTGATCCTTGCCGAACCCTATCGTATTCGCCGCGTAACGTCGTTCTGGAACCCGTGGGAAGATCCCTTTGGTAGCGGTTATCAGCTTACCCAGTCGTTAATGGCGTTTGGCCGCGGTGAATTGTGGGGACAGGGTTTAGGTAATTCGATTCAGAAACTGGAGTATCTGCCGGAAGCGCACACCGACTTTATCTTCTCCATTATCGGCGAAGAACTCGGTTATATCGGTGTGGTAGTGGCACTTTTAATGGTATTCTTCGTCGCTTTCCGCGCCATGTCTATCGGGCGTAAAGCGCTGGAAATCGATCATCGTTTTTCTGGTTTTCTGGCCTGCTCAATAGGTATCTGGTTTAGCTTTCAGGCGCTGGTTAACGTTGGTGCGGCGGCGGGTATGTTGCCGACCAAAGGGTTAACGCTGCCGCTTATCAGTTACGGTGGTTCCAGTTTATTAATTATGTCAGTGGCGATTACGCTGCTGCTACGCATAGATTATGAAACGCGTCTGGAGAAAGCCCAGGCGTTTACACGAGGTGTGTGATGAGTGGTCAACCAAAGCGGTTAATGGTGATGGCGGGCGGTACCGGCGGGCATGTATTCCCCGGTCTTGCGGTCGCGCACCATTTGATGGATCAGGGCTGGCAAGTACGCTGGCTCGGAACCGCCGATCGCATGGAGGCTGACCTGGTGCCGAAACACGGCATTGAGATCGATTTCATCCGCATCTCTGGTCTGCGCGGCAAAGGTATTAAGGCGCAGCTGCTGGCACCGGTGCGTATCTTCAATGCCTGGCGTCAGGCGCGTGCGATTATGCAGCGCTTTAAGCCTGATGTGGTTCTGGGGATGGGCGGCTATGTTTCCGGCCCCGGTGGGCTTGCAGCCTGGTCGCTCGGCATTCCGGTGGTGCTGCATGAGCAAAACGGCATTGCCGGTTTGACCAACAAATGGCTGGCGAAAATCGCCACCAAAGTGATGCAGGCGTTTCCGGGTGCTTTCCCGACAGCGGAAGTGGTGGGGAACCCGGTGCGTGTCGATGTGTTGGCTCTGCCGCTGCCGCAGCAACGTTTGCCCGGTCGTGAAGGCCCGGTGCGGGTGCTGGTTGTTGGTGGTTCGCAAGGCGCGCGCGTACTTAACCAGACGATGCCGCAGGTTGCGGCAAAGTTAGGGGCGGCGGTCACTATCTGGCATCAGAGCGGGAAGGGTGCCCAGCAGGAGGTTGAGCGAGCCTATGCAAGCGCTGGCGAACCTCAGCATAAAGTTACTGAGTTTATTGACGATATGGCACAAGCCTATGCGTGGGCGGATGTGGTGGTGTGCCGCTCTGGGGCGTTGACGGTTAGTGAGATCGCCGCAGCAGGTTTACCGGCGCTGTTTGTACCGTTCCAGCACAAAGACCGGCAGCAGTACTGGAATGCCTTGCCGCTGGAAAAAGCGGGCGCGGCAAAGATTCTGGAGCAACCGCAATTTACCGTAGATGCGGTGGCTGCAACGCTCGCGGGCTGGAACCGCGAAGCATTACTGGAGATGGCCGAACGCGCGCGCGCGGCAGCCATCCCCGATGCTACCGAACGGGTGGCAAACGAAGTGAGCCTGGCAGCTCAGGCATAAATACTGGCGACGCCTTTTGCGTCGCGCAAATTTAAGTAGTCGATGGCGTTTAGAGAATGAATACACAAGAACTGGCGAAACTGCGTTCAATCGTGCCCGAGATGCGTCGCGTCCGGCACATTCACTTTGTCGGCATTGGCGGTGCTGGCATGGGCGGTATTGCCGAAGTGCTGGCCAACGAAGGCTACCAGATTAGCGGCTCCGATTTGGCGCCTAATCCGGTTACGCAGCAATTGACGTCGCTTGGCGCCACGATTTATTTCAACCACCGCCCGGAAAACGTAAGCGATGCGAGCGTTGTGGTGGTTTCCAGCGCGATCTCTGCCGATAACCCGGAAATCGTAGCGGCGCATGAAGCGCGCATTCCGGTGATCCGCCGTGCAGAGATGCTGGCGGAATTAATGCGTTTTCGCCACGGCATTGCCATTGCCGGTACGCACGGCAAAACGACCACCACCGCGATGGTGGCAAGTATTTATGCAGAAGCCGGGCTGGATCCGACTTTTGTTAATGGTGGCCTGGTTAAAGCCGCTGGAGTGCATGCGCGCCTGGGGCACAGCCGTTACCTGATTGCTGAAGCGGACGAGAGCGATGCCTCGTTCCTGCATCTGCAGCCAATGGTGGCGATTGTCACCAATATCGAAGCTGACCATATGGATACTTACCAGGGCGACTTCGAAAATTTAAAAACGACTTTTATCAACTTCCTGCACAACTTGCCGTTCTATGGCCGTGCGGTGATGTGCGTCGACGATCCGGTGATTCGTGAGCTGTTGCCGCGCGTAGGTCGCCAGATTACCACCTACGGTTTTAGTGATGATGCGGATGTTCGCGTGGAAAACTACCGTCAGGTTGGGCCGCAGGGGCACTTTACGCTGGTGCGTCAGGATAAACCGGAACTGCGCGTGACGCTGAATGCGCCAGGTCGCCATAACGCGTTAAACGCGGCGGCGGCTGTTGCGGTCGCGACGGAAGAGGGGATCGAAGATGACGCGATCCTGCGCGCGCTGGAAAGCTTCCAGGGTACAGGCCGCCGTTTCGACTTCCTCGGTGAATATCCGTTGCAAGAGGTAAACGGTAAAACCGGTACCGCGATGCTCGTTGACGATTATGGTCACCACCCGACAGAAGTGGATGCCACTATCAAAGCGGCGCGTGCGGGCTGGCCGGATAAAAACCTGGTGATGTTGTTTCAGCCGCACCGTTACACGCGTACTCGTGATCTGTATGACGATTTCGCCAATGTGCTGACCCAGGTGGATTCACTGCTGATGCTGGAAGTTTATCCGGCGGGTGAAGCGGCGATCCCGGGCGCAGATAGCCGTTCTCTGTGCCGCACTATTCGCGGGCGCGGCAAGATCGATCCGATTCTGGTGTCCGATCCGGCGCAGGTTGCCGCGATGCTGGCACCGGTGCTGACCGGCAACGATCTGATCCTGATCCAGGGGGCCGGTAACGTCGGTAAGATTGCGCGCAGCCTGGCCGAGAGCAAACTGAAACCGCAGACTGTGGAGGAGGAGCGCCGTGGCTGAGAAAGTAGCGGTTCTGCTGGGCGGAACCTCCGCCGAGCGTGACGTTTCGCTTAATTCCGGTGCAGCGGTGCTGGCAGGTTTGCGTGAAGGCGGCGTTGATGCGCATGGTGTGGATCCGCGCGATGTGGATGTCACCCGCCTGAAAGAGATGGGTTTCAGTAAAGCGTTTATCGCCTTGCATGGTCGCGGTGGTGAAGATGGCACCCTGCAGGGGCTGCTGGAATTAATCGATATTCCTTATACCGGAAGCGGTGTGATGGCCTCGGCGATTTCGATGGATAAAGGGCGCAGCAAGCTGCTGTGGCAGGGAGCAGGGTTGCCCGTTGCGCCTTGGGTGGCACTGACGCGCAGCGAATTTGAATCAGGCCTGAAAACTATTGATATTCAACGCATTGAGGTGCTGGGGTTACCTGTTATTGTCAAGCCCAGCCGCGAAGGCTCAAGCGTCGGGATGTCAAAGGTCGATAAAAGTGAAGAATTGCATGCTGCATTAGCGCTTGCATTTCAACATGATGATGAAGTTCTGATTGAAAAATGGCTCAGTGGGCCTGAATTTACCGTCGCCCTGCTTGGAAATGAAATTTTACCGTCGATTCGTATTCAACCGGCGGGAATCTTCTATGATTATGAGGCGAAATATCTCTCTGATGAGACGAAGTATTTTTGCCCATCAGGTCTGGAAGTCGACGATGAAGCAGCATTACATGTCCTGGCGCGTGAAGCCTGGCAAGTTTTAGGCTGCCGTGGTTGGGGCCGTATTGATGTCATGCTGGACAGCGATGGACAATTTTATTTGCTGGAAGCGAATACCTCGCCAGGAATGACCAGCCACAGCCTGGTGCCGATGGCGGCACGTCAGGCAGGGTTGAGCTTTTCCCAGTTAGTTGTTCGTATCCTGGAATTGGCGGAGTGATATGTCACAGGCTGCGCTGAACACGCGAAACCGCGAAGCGGAGGCTGTCAAAATCTCCCGCCGCAACAATGGAACGCGTCTTGCAGGTATCGTATTCCTGCTGACGGTGCTGTGCACTGTGTTGGTGAGTGGCTGGGTGGTACTGGGTTGGATGGACGACGCACAGCGTTTGCCGTTATCAAAGCTGGTGTTGACAGGCGATCGTCATTACACCCGCAACGATGATATTCGCCAGTCTATTTTGGCGTTGGGCGCGCCCGGCACGTTTATGACGCAGGACGTTAACATCATTCAAAGCCAGATAGAACGTCTGCCCTGGATCAAGCAGGCGAGCGTCAGAAAACAGTGGCCAGACGAATTGAAGATTCATCTGGTTGAATATGTGCCCATTGCGCGGTGGAATGATCAGCATATGGTCGATGTGGACGGTAACGCATTTAGCGTGCCGGCCGAACGAACCAGTAAACAGATTTTACCGATGTTGTACGGCCCTGAAGGGAGCGAAAGCGAAGTATTACAAGGCTACCGTGATATGGGGCAAGTGCTGGCAAAGGATAAATTCACGTTAAAAGAGGCGGCGATGACCGCGCGGCGTTCGTGGCAAGTGACGCTCAGCAATGATATCAAGCTTAATCTGGGCCGTGGCGATACGATGAAACGTCTGGCGCGCTTTGTAGAACTCTACCCGGTTCTCCAGCAGCAGGCGCAAACGGATGGCAAAGAGATTAGCTACGTGGATTTACGCTATGACTCAGGTGCGGCCGTAGGCTGGAAAGCGGCCCCTGTTCAGGAACCGAATCAGCAGCAAAATCAGGCACAACAGAATCAGGCACAGGCAGAGCAACAATGATCAAGGCGACGGACAGAAAACTGGTAGTAGGACTGGAGATTGGCACCGCGAAGGTCGCCGCTTTAGTAGGGGAAGTTCTGCCCGACGGTATTGTGAATATCATTGGCGTAGGCAGTTGTCCGTCTCGTGGGATGGATAAAGGCGGAGTGAACGATCTGGAATCGGTGGTGAAATGCGTTCAGCGCGCTATCGATCAGGCCGAATTAATGGCCGATTGCCAGATTTCATCGGTCTACCTTGCGCTCTCGGGGAAGCATATTAGCTGTCAGAACGAGATTGGTATGGTGCCAATTTCGGAAGAAGAGGTTACGCAGGAAGATGTGGAAAACGTGGTGCATACGGCTAAATCGGTACGTGTGCGCGATGAACACCGTGTTTTACATGTGATTCCGCAGGAGTACGCTATCGACTACCAGGAAGGGATCAAAAATCCGGTAGGTCTGTCTGGCGTACGCATGCAGGCGAAAGTGCATTTGATTACTTGCCATAACGACATGGCGAAAAACATCGTTAAAGCCGTTGAACGATGTGGTTTGAAAGTTGACCAACTTATTTTTGCCGGACTGGCTTCCAGCTACTCTGTACTGACTGAAGATGAACGTGAGCTGGGTGTCTGCGTTGTCGACATCGGCGGTGGTACAATGGATATGGCGGTTTATACCGGCGGTGCGCTGCGTCATACCAAAGTTATCCCTTATGCCGGGAACGTAGTAACCAGCGATATTGCCTATGCCTTTGGTACACCGCCGAGCGATGCAGAGGCCATTAAAGTTCGCCACGGTTGTGCACTGGGTTCGCTGGTTGGCAAAGACGAGAGCGTTGAGGTGCCGAGTGTCGGCGGCCGTCCGCCACGTAGCCTGCAGCGCCAGACGCTGGCAGACGTAATAGAGCCGCGCTACACCGAGCTGCTCAACTTGGTGAACGACGAAATTTTGCAGTTACAGGAACAGCTTCGCCAACAAGGTGTGAAGCATCATCTGGCGGCGGGGATTGTGTTGACTGGCGGTGCTGCGCAAATGGAAGGCCTGGCGGCCTGCGCGCAGCGCGTGTTCCATACGCAGGTGCGTATTGGTGCGCCGCTCAATATTACTGGCTTAACGGATTACGCCCAGGAGCCGTATTATTCAACGGCGGTGGGGCTGCTGCACTACGGGAAAGAGACCCATTTAAGTGGTGAAGCAGAAGTTGAAAAACGCGTGTCAGTAGGTTCGTGGTTCAAAAGAATCAACAGCTGGCTGCGAAAAGAGTTTTAATTTTTTTCAGAGACCGTAGAGAATTAGCGGTTTCAGGCGACAGGCACAACGGAGAGAGATTATGTTTGAACCGATGGAATTAACCAACGACGCGGTGATTAAAGTCATCGGCGTCGGTGGCGGCGGCGGTAACGCCGTAGAGCATATGGTGCGCGAGCGCATTGAAGGGGTTGAGTTCTTCGCGGTGAATACCGACGCTCAGGCGTTGCGTAAAACAGCGGTGGGGCAAACCATTCAGATCGGTGGTGGTATCACCAAAGGTCTGGGCGCTGGAGCAAACCCTGAAGTTGGCCGTAACGCGGCGGAAGAGGATCGTGAAGCGCTGCGCGCTGCGCTGGAAGGTGCTGACATGGTCTTTATCGCAGCGGGAATGGGCGGCGGTACAGGTACCGGTGCGGCACCTGTAGTGGCTGAAGTTGCAAAAGATCTGGGTATCCTGACCGTTGCTGTCGTGACTAAGCCTTTCAATTTTGAAGGCAAGAAGCGTATGGCATTTGCGGAGCAGGGGATTACTGAGCTGTCCAAGCATGTGGACTCGCTGATCACCATCCCTAACGACAAGCTGCTGAAAGTGCTGGGTCGTGGTATTTCGCTGCTGGATGCATTTGGCGCGGCGAACGATGTGCTGAAAGGCGCAGTGCAGGGTATTGCCGAACTGATTACCCGCCCGGGTCTGATGAACGTCGACTTTGCTGACGTGCGCACCGTGATGTCCGAAATGGGCTACGCGATGATGGGTTCTGGCGTTGCCAGCGGCGAAGATCGCGCGGAAGAAGCGGCCGAAATGGCTATTTCCAGCCCGCTGCTGGAAGATATCGATCTGTCTGGTGCGCGTGGCGTGCTGGTTAACATTACGGCGGGCTTTGACCTGCGTCTGGATGAGTTCGAGACTGTGGGTAACACTATCCGTGCGTTTGCATCGGATAACGCAACCGTGGTTATCGGTACTTCCCTTGACCCGGATATGAACGACGAACTGCGTGTCACTGTTGTTGCGACCGGTATCGGTATGGATAAACGTCCGGAAATTACCCTGGTCACCAATAAACAAGCGCAGCAACCGGTAATGGATCGCTATCAGCAGCACGGCATGCAGCCGATGCAGCAGGAGCAGAAACCAGCGAAAGTGGTTAACGACAATACGCCGCAGACCACTAAAGAGCCTGATTATCTTGATATTCCAGCGTTTCTGCGTAAACAAGCAGATTAAGAATTTGCTGGAAGTTGGGCTTCGTCGCTCTTTGTGCTAAACTGGCCGTCCGATTGTGTTATACAATCTGGATGGATTGGTAATTAGGCGAGATTATACGATGATCAAACAAAGGACACTTAAACGTATCGTTCAGGCGACTGGTGTCGGTTTACATACCGGCAAGAAAGTCACACTGACGTTGCGCCCTGCGCCGGCAAATACCGGGGTCATCTATCGTCGCACTGACTTAAATCCACCGGTAGACTTCCCGGCTGATGCTAAATCTGTGCGTGATACAATGCTCTGTACTTGTCTGGTCAACGAGCATGACGTGCGGATTTCAACCGTTGAGCATTTAAATGCTGCTCTGGCGGGCTTAGGCATCGACAATATCATTGTCGAAGTTGACGCACCGGAAATTCCGATTATGGATGGCAGTGCAGCACCATTCGTTTACCTGTTGCTGGATGCAGGGCTCGAAGAGCTGAACAGCGCCAAAAAATTTGTTCGCATCAAAGAAACGGTGCGCGTTGAAGACGGTGACAAATGGGCTGAGTTCAAACCGCATAACGGTTTTACACTCGACTTCACCATCGATTTTAACCACCCGGCAATTGATGCCAGTACGCAACGTTATGCAATGAACTTCTCTGCCGATGCGTTTATGCGCCAGATTAGTCGTGCGCGTACCTTCGGTTTCATGCGTGATATCGAATACCTCCAGTCTCGCGGACTGTGCCTGGGCGGTAGCTTCGATTGTGCCATCGTTGTTGATGATTATCGCGTACTGAACGAAGACGGCCTGCGTTTCGAAGATGAATTTGTTCGTCACAAAATGCTGGATGCAATTGGCGATCTGTTCATGTGTGGTCACAATATTATTGGTGCATTTACCGCTTATAAATCCGGTCATGCGTTGAATAATAAATTGTTGCAGGCTGTTCTGGCGAAACAGGAAGCCTGGGAATATGTGACTTTCGAAGACGAAGCAGAACTGCCGCTGGCATTCAAAGCCCCGTCAATGGTTCTGGCATAACGCCATAACCTCTAAATCGACTGGTTAACCTGGCACTCTCTCCGGTCAGGGAAACCAGTCGTTTTTATTTGTGCATTTCATCAAAAACGCCAGTGTGCAGATCCAATTCAAAACCCTATCTTCCCGCTTTTTCTAGTGCGACTGCTGCTTTCCTGTCCAGTTTTCTACCTTGCAACGCCCGAATACTGCTGTGGCGTAGTGGCTTTAGTGGTAAGATTTGGGGCGCAAAACGACATACACTGACGCATTTTGAGACAGGCGTTATTTTAGGGTGGAGCAAGTGAGCGGAATACTGACGCGCTGGCGACAATTTGGCAGACGCTATTTCTGGCCGCATCTCTTATTAGGGATGGTCGCGGCGAGTTTTGGTTTGCCTGCGCTTGCCTGCAATACAGAAACCGCTCAGCCAGCACGCGAAACGACCCGCAATCACGATAACGCCAGCGCGGTCAATTTCAGCAGCTTTGCCTTGCTGGAAGCCAAACGCCGCCCGAACTTCACCGTCGACTACTGGCATCAACATGCCATTCGCACCGTTATTCGCCACCTTTCGTTCGCCATGGCACCGCAAGCGCTGCCGGTGGCAACGGAAGAGCCGTTGCCGATTCAGGCACACCATCTTGCTTTGCTGGACACGCTCAGCGCGCTGCTGACGCTGGAAAGCAAGCCGCCAGCAATTGTTCGTCTTGCTGCCCAAACCACCTTCGTACCGCATACCGCGTTTCGCGTTTCCACCTGGATAAGCCAGGTACAAGGTATCCGCGCCGGGCCTCAGCGTCTCAGCTAAAAAACGAGTCTTTTTATCCATTTTTTAGCTCCGTAAAACGGGGCGCTTGAGATTTTTATTATGCTTACCAATTTGTTAACTAAAGTATTCGGTAGTCGTAACGATCGTACGCTGCGTCGCATGCGTAAAACTGTTGCCCAGATTAACGCCATGGAACCGGCCATGGAGCAGCTCAGCGATGACGAGCTGAAAGGTAAAACTGCTGAGTTTCGCGCGCGTCTGGAAAAAGGCGAAAGCGTAGATAGCCTGCTGCCAGAAGCGTTCGCCGTCGTGCGAGAAGCGAGTAAACGTGTGTTTGGCATGCGCCATTTCGACGTGCAACTGCTGGGCGGTATGGTGCTTAACGATCGCTGTATCGCAGAGATGCGTACCGGTGAAGGGAAAACGTTAACCGCAACATTGCCAGCCTACCTGAACGCCCTGAGCGGTAAAGGTGTGCACGTCGTAACGGTGAACGATTATCTGGCGCAACGTGACGCCGAAAACAACCGTCCGCTATTTGAATTCCTCGGTCTGAGCGTTGGCATCAACCTGCCGGGCATGCCGTCTGTCGCTAAGCGCGAAGCCTACGCCGCTGACATTACTTACGGTACAAACAACGAATACGGCTTCGATTACCTGCGCGATAACATGGCGTTCAGCCCTGAAGAGCGCGTGCAACGTAAACTGCACTACGCACTGGTGGATGAGGTCGACTCCATCCTGATCGATGAAGCGCGTACTCCGCTGATTATCTCTGGTCCGGCGGAAGACAGCTCCGATTTGTATAAAAAAGTGAACAAAATCATCCCGCATCTGATTCGTCAGGAGAAAGAAGATTCTGACACTTTCCAGGGTGAAGGCCACTTCTCGGTAGACGAGAAAGCGCGTCAGGTTACCCTGACCGAGCGTGGTCTGGTGCTGATTGAAGAGCTGCTGGTGAAAGAAGGCATTATGGAAGAGGGCGAGTCGCTCTACTCTCCAGCGAATATCATGCTGATGCACCACGTCACTGCCGCTCTGCGTGCGCACGTGCTGTTTACCCGCGATGTGGACTACATCGTGAAAGATGGCGAAGTCATCATCGTTGACGAACATACCGGGCGTACCATGCAGGGACGTCGCTGGTCCGATGGTCTGCATCAGGCCGTTGAAGCCAAAGAAGGCGTGGAAATCCAGAATGAAAACCAGACTCTGGCCTCCATTACCTTCCAGAACTATTTCCGCCTGTATGAAAAACTCGCCGGGATGACCGGTACTGCGGATACCGAAGCGTTCGAATTCAGTTCAATCTATAAACTGGATACCGTTGTCGTTCCGACTAACCGCCCAATGATCCGTAAAGATATGCCGGATCTGGTCTATATGACCGAAGCGGAAAAAATTCAGGCGATTATCGAAGACATTAAAGAGCGTACGGCTAAAGGTCAGCCAGTGCTGGTGGGGACGATCTCTATCGAAAAATCAGAAGTTGTGTCCAATGAGCTGACAAAAGCGGGCATTAAGCACAATGTTCTGAACGCCAAATTCCACGCCAAAGAAGCCGACATCGTGGCGCAAGCGGGTTACACCGGTGCGGTGACCATTGCGACGAACATGGCGGGTCGTGGTACGGATATCGTGCTGGGCGGTAGCTGGCAGGCTGAACTGGCTGAGATCGAAGATCCAACGCCTGAGCAGATCGCCAAAGTGAAAGCCGACTGGCAGGTGCGTCACGACGCAGTACTGGCGGCAGGCGGCCTGCACATTATCGGTACTGAGCGTCATGAATCACGCCGCATCGATAACCAGTTGCGTGGTCGTTCCGGTCGTCAGGGTGATGCGGGTTCCTCCCGTTTCTACCTCTCCATGGAAGATGCGCTGATGCGTATTTTCGCCTCCGACCGCGTTTCCGGCATGATGCGTAAGCTGGGGATGAAACCGGGCGAAGCAATTGAACACCCGTGGGTCACCAAAGCTATCGCCAACGCCCAGCGTAAAGTGGAAAGCCGCAACTTTGATATTCGTAAGCAACTGCTGGAATACGATGATGTGGCCAACGATCAGCGCCGCGCGATTTACACCCAGCGTAACGAATTGCTGGACGTATCTGATGTTAGCGAAACGATTACCAGCATTCGTGAAGATGTCTTTAAAGCGACTATTGACGGCCATATTCCGCCGCAGTCGCTGGAAGAGATGTGGGATGTCCCGGGTCTACAGGAACGCCTGAAAAACGACTTCGACCTCGACTTGCCGATTGCAGAATGGCTGGACAAAGAGCCGGATCTGCATGAAGAAACGTTGCGTGAACGTATTCTGCAAAGTGCGGTAGAAACCTATCAGCGCAAAGAGGAAGTTGTTGGCGCGGAGATGATGCGTCACTTCGAAAAAGGCGTAATGCTGCAAACGCTCGATTCTCTGTGGAAAGAGCACCTGGCAGCGATGGATTATCTGCGTCAGGGTATCCACCTGCGTGGTTATGCGCAAAAAGATCCGAAGCAGGAATATAAGCGTGAATCTTTCGCCATGTTTGCTGCGATGCTGGAGTCGCTGAAATACGAAGTCATCAGCACGCTGAGTAAGGTTCAGGTGCGTATGCCGGAAGAAGTGGAAGAGATGGAGCAGCAGCGCCGTCAGGAAGCTGAGCGTCTGGCGCAGATGCAGCAACTTAGCCACCAGGATGACGACTCTGCCGCTGCGGCAGAACTTGCCGCACAAACTGGAGAACGTAAAGTAGGACGCAACGATCCATGCCCATGTGGTTCCGGTAAGAAATACAAACAGTGCCACGGTCGTCTGGCATAACTCGTTGATAATAATTACTAAGGCGCAGATATCTGCGCCTTTTTTATGGGATCTGCAGAATGAAAATACTCAACATCGCCGTAGGGATCATCCGTAATCCACAAGGAGAAATTTTTATTACCCGCCGAGCCGCCGATGCGCATATGGCAAATAAACTGGAATTCCCGGGCGGAAAGATTGAAGCCGGTGAAACACCGGAGCAAGCTATGATCCGCGAATTACAGGAAGAAGTAGGGATAACGCCTGTTGAAGCGGTACTGTTTGATAAGCTGGAATATCAGTTCCCGGATCGCCATATCACGTTGTGGTTTTGGCTGGTAGAGCGCTGGGAAGGGCAGCCCTGGGGTAAAGAGGGACAGCCAGGCGAGTGGATAGCGCAGGATAAGCTGAATGCGGACGATTTCCCGCCGGCGAATGAACCCGTTATAACCAGGCTGGCGCAGCGCTAAGCAACGCGCCAGCAGGTTCGCTGGCGACTACGGCTGCTCTTCACTCCAGTCATCGCTGTCAGAGAGATCGCCTGAGCTCGGAATTCGCTTCTCTTCTGCAGCCCATTCGCCTAAGTCAATAAGCTGGCAGCGTTTGGAGCAGAAGGGGCGAAACGGGCTTTCTTCACCCCAGACCACAGATTTGCCGCAGGTTGGGCAGTTAACCATCGTAGCTTCAGTCATTACGGAACTCCTTAACAGCAGGCCAGTTCAAAATCCAGCCGCTCCGGTACCAGGCCGTTTTCGCTGTCGAGGGGCATAAAACGTATAGCAAAGCGGCTCTTATGGCCGGAAATTTGTGGATATAAACGTTCTTTCAAAGGCAATTGCAGGCGCAACAAATCTGCATCTTCGCCATTATCCTGGTAAAAACCATTCAGGCTGGTCTGGCGCCGAAATGGTGCAGCATTGCGAATAAGATCAAGGATCAGAGACAACGTTGCGCGCAGCGGTTCAAGGCTTGCAAGCCATAATTCGATTTGCGCATCTCGCTGTTCTTGCGGTAAATGCAGCCACATATGCAACGTGGGTAAATCGAAACTACAACATCCGCCGGGGATACTCAGGCGCTGGCGCACCAGCCCAATCAGGCGATCTTCACGTAATAACTGACCGATGCGTGGTGCGGTCATCAGTACAGCGCCGCTCTCTTTCAACTGCTGGCGGATAGCCTCAATACGATTGAGATCAACGCCGGGCACTTCGCTCCAGGCGCGCAGTTTACGCTGCTGGCGTTCCAGCTCTTTCAGTAATTCAGTGCGGGTATCGCCCCGCTCAAACACATCCAGCAATTCACCTACGTTGCGGAAAAAATGCAGCGCGCCAGCGTGATCGCTCACCGGTAAATGAACCGAAAGTTGTTGCAGTAAAAACTCAACGCGCAGCCAGGTACGCATCTTTTCGTTAAGCGGATGTTCAAAAAGGATGTGGGTGTGCATTACGGTTTTTCCTGTGATACGGCCTGCGAAGCATAACGTAGATAGGCTGCATGCAGGCGGGCAACATCCGATGCTATCGCATCTGGTGCGCCATTATTGTCAATAACATCATCCGCGATGGCAAGTCGCGCTTCACGCGTGGCCTGGGCCGTGAGAATTCTTTCTGCATGTTCCCGGCTGACGCCATCGCGCTGCATGGTGCGTAAAATTTGTGTCTCAACCGGGACGTCGATGACTAAAACGCGATCGGCTTTATCATAAAGCTGGTTTTCCACCAGCAACGGAACAACCCACAGTACATAAGGTGACGTCGCTTGCGCAATCTGGTGCCGGGTCAGTTTTTGAATAAGCGGGTGGAGCAAACCGTTTAGCCATGCTTTATCGGCTGGGGATGCAAAAATATGTTCGCGCAACAAACGACGATTCAGTGATCCGTCCTTGAGCAGCATTTCAGCGCCGAAATGTCCGACGATGGCGCGTAATGCTTCGGTTCCGGGTTCCACAACCTGACGTGCGATAATATCCGCGTCGATAACATTAACACCCAATGCAGCAAAGGCATTTGCCACGGTGCTTTTACCGCTGCCGATGCCGCCAGTTAACGCGACCGTATACCCCATAACGCTTAGTCCTAAAATAGCCTGCCATTCACCACTCTGCGCCTTTTTTCCTGCTTTCGTAACGGTATTTTGCCGTCTCTGATAAGAGAAAAACGCAAAAGTGCTAACATAATTATTAAATTATTCAGTTAGTTGCGATTAAAGCAAGCGACAATGAAATCAATTAACCCAAACTTGCCTGTTCACCAGGTAAATTTATAGGATTGTAGCGTAAAAAAAGAGAATTTCGCAGTCTTGCACGGTCCTTATTAGCGCGTATGATAGCGTCACTGGAGTTGTGAGTTTGTCATGTCGCCATTAACCCCAGGAATCTGCACTCATGCGTATTGAAGAAGATCTGAAGTTAGGTTTTAAAGACGTTCTTATCCGCCCTAAACGTTCTACCCTCAAAAGCCGTTCCGATGTTGAACTGGAGCGCAAATTCACATTTAAACATTCCGGGATGAACTGGTCCGGCGTACCCGTTATCGCTGCCAATATGGATACCGTTGGCACGTTCGCGATGGCGAAAGCGTTGGCGTCCTTCGATATTCTTACCGCTGTACACAAACACTACTCTGTTGAAGACTGGAAAGCCTTTATTCAGCGTGAGTCTGCAGATGTGCTGCGTCATGTGATGGTTTCTACTGGCACATCCGATGCCGATTTCGAAAAAACCAAACAGATCCTCGCGTTACATGCAGATCTGAATTTTGTCTGCATCGATGTGGCGAACGGTTACTCAGAACATTTCGTGCAGTTCGTTGCGAAAGCGCGTGAAGCCTGGCCGAATAAAACTATCTGTGCCGGTAACGTCGTCACGGGTGAAATGTGTGAGGAGCTCATTCTTTCCGGCGCCGACATCGTGAAAGTGGGTATCGGCCCGGGTTCCGTATGTACCACACGTGTGAAAACTGGCGTTGGTTACCCTCAGTTGTCTGCGGTTATCGAGTGTGCCGATGCGGCTCACGGCCTCGGGGGCCAGATTGTCAGTGACGGTGGCTGTACCGTACCTGGCGATGTGGCGAAAGCTTTCGGCGGCGGCGCGGATTTCGTCATGCTCGGCGGAATGCTGGCGGGCCATGAAGAGAGCGGTGGCACCATCGTTGAAGAAAACGGTGAGAAATTCATGCTTTTCTATGGTATGAGCTCCGAATCCGCCATGAATCGCCACGTTGGTGGTGTTGCAGGTTACCGCGCGGCGGAAGGCAAAACCGTGAAGCTGACGCTGCGTGGCCCGGTGGAAAATACCGCACGCGATATCCTCGGTGGTTTGCGTTCAGCCTGTACTTATGTTGGCGCTTCCCGCCTGAAAGAGCTGACCAAACGCACCACCTTTATCCGTGTTCAGGAGCAGGAAAACCGCGTTTTCAATAGCCTCTGACCTCTGATAGTTTTGCAGGCGCACAGCGTTGCGCCTGCATTATCCGCCACCACTCATCGCATCTCCCAGATGAAAGATGGGCAAATACATTGCCACAACTAATACCCCGATAATCAGCCCTGTCATCACCAGTAATAGCGGTTCCAGCACTGCGGCCAGACCATCCGCCTGACGCTGGGTTTGTTCGCTATGATGCCGGGCCAGATTTTCCAGCATGCTGTCCAGCGCGCCAGAAACTTCCCCTGTGCGAACCAATTGAATGCACAATGGTGGGAATTCACCACTCTGTTGTAACGCTGCCGAAATAGCCGCACCCTGAGTAATTTCCTGATGTGCGCGTTGCAGCACCGCCTGCCAGTAAGGGCAGGAGAGAGTTTCCCGTACGCTCTCCAGCCCTTGCAAAAACGCGATCCCCGCACGCTGCGTCAGTGCCAGGACGGTAAATATCTGGCTCAGGCGCTGGCCACGAACCAGCGGGCCAATGATCGGGCTTGCCAGTAGTAACCGCTGCCGATGGCGTTGCCAGCCTGTATGGTTGCGCAGCATCCGTAAAACACCACCAGTTAATAATGCGCACACCATTAAGGGCAGTGCCGCTTGCTGCATGATCGCCGCACCCGCAATGATACCTCGCGTCAGCATCGGCAGCGGGGTATTGAATGTCCGGTAAATGGCGGTGAATTCCGGTAGTACCAGATAGATCATGGCCAGCACCACGACGGCAGTCAGTGCGAGGATGATTAACGGATAGCGCAGCGCTTTTTTCACTTTCAGTGTTAACTCTCGCTGCGCTTTTTGCTGGCTGGCGAGTTTAAAGCAGCACTCATCCAGCTTGCCGGTTAATTCACCGGTGCGAATCATTGCCAGCCAGAGCGGTGGAAACACTTCTGGCCATTGGCGCAACGCAGCGGAGAAGGTTTCACCCTGTTCCAGCGCTTGTGCCAGATGATTTAACAATGCGCGCCACTGCTTTGCAGGGTGCTGTTCAGCCAGAAGTTGTAACCCTTCCGGCAGCGTGAGTCCTGCCCGCAGTAAGGTTGCCAGTTGATGAAGTAACTGGCTGCTGTGTTCCGGCTTCCAGAGTGCGCGCCGTATGACGCAGCGCTTTATCGCAAGCGGATGAATTTGCTGTTGGTACAACAGCAACAATGTGCTGGTGCGGTTTTCGCTCCAGAACAACCCACTTTGCAGTTCGCCGCTTTTTTCGAGCCCGGACCATTGCCAGAGTTGTTTACTTGCCATCAGGGAAACCCAATATGCGCACCAGCTCCTCGAACGTGGTCAGCCCTTGTTCAACGGCGAGGCATCCATGCTGAAAAAGCGTAGTCATCCCACCTGCGCGTGCCCGCTGTTCGATCTCATCCGCACTGAGATCGCTGGCGATGGCCTGGCGAACGTCCGGGGTGATGGCGAATACTTCGAATAATGCGACGCGTCCATAGAAACCGTGATAGCACTGCTCACAACCTTCGGCGCGCCAGCGCGGCAGCGGGCGTGGCCACAGATTGCCGGGCAAATGATTGTTTTCCACTCCTAGCTTGCGGCAATGCGGGCACAGTTTTCTCACCAGCCGTTGGGCGACAACCAACGAAAGCGCGGAAGAGATCATCCAGCGCGCAACCCCCATTTGCTGGATGCGCACCAGCGTTTCGCTGGTGGAGTTGGTGTGTAATGTCGACAGCACCAGGTGGCCGGTTTGTGCGGCTTTAATGGCGATTTCCGCCGTTTCGCCATCGCGGATTTCACCGACCATGATGATATCGGGATCCTGGCGTAGTAAGGCGCGCAGTACGTTTTGAAAGGTCAACCCAGCACGCGGGTTTATCTGCGTCTGATTCAAACCGTTCAGTGGGATCTCGACCGGATCTTCAACGCTACAAATGTTAACTTCCTGCTTGTTACGCGCCTGAAGTGCGCTGTATAGCGTCACTGTTTTGCCACTTCCGGTAGGTCCGGTGACCAGCAACAGCCCTTGTGGTTGCGCCAGCGCGTTATTAAAGAGCGCCATTTGCGTTTCCGTCATACCAAGGGCGGCGATCTCCAGCGCCTGGTTAACCTGGTGCAAAAGCCGTAAGACGACTTTTTCGCCGTGGCGGCAGGGCAGGGTTGCGATACGAAACGAAACAGACTGCCCCGACAACTCGACATTGAACTGTCCATCCTGAGGAAGGCGTCGTTCGGCAATATCAAGATTACCGAGTACTTTTAGCCTTGCCGTCAGGGTGCTGGCAAGTGAGCCGGGGAGCGGCGTTAAAGCATGCAGTACCCCGTCAACACGCAGGCGAATGACATATTGGGTTTCGCCGGGCTCAAAATGGATGTTGGAAGCGCGCAGCATCAGTGCCTGTTGCAGCGTATGGTTTAAAATTTCTACCGCAGAGCCGCTCTCTTCTTTGGGCTCTTGTATTACCGGTACTGGGGGCTGCGCGGTTACCTGCTGGTGCTTATCCATCTGTTCCGGTGTCCAGCAGCGGATATCGATGCGTTTTTGCACCGCGAATTGCAGCGATTCCATCAGCTCTGTGCTGGGGCTATCCACAACGGCAATAGTGAGCACATCGATTTCGTTATTGAGCACAACCGCATTGTGGCGCTGGCAGAGCGCGATAAGTTTGTCCTCTTTCATTGCTGCTCCTTAGCGTCCGGTACGGAAAACATCTTCGCAAGCCTGTTGCAGTGCGCTATCCGCCTGCGTATTGCATGTGCGCGTCCAACCCTGCATACCCTCGGCGCTGTTCCACTGTGGCGTCATGACCACACTCAGCCCGTTCAGGCTCTCTTGCCCGGTCAGCGTGACGATGCCTTTTGCAACGCTCATGGCAGAAACATATCGCGTGGTTGTCGGCGCGGGAATGCCATTACTGCTGGCATCGCAGGTATCTAAGCCACCGCGCTCCAGTGCGCATAACTCGATTGCGGTGCGATAGGGAACATAAGCTTGCAGCATGTCGGTTAGCGCGGCTTTACGCAGGTAGTTTTGGTAGGCAGGAATACCGATAGCGCTCAAAATGGCAATGATGCCAATAACCACCATCAGCTCAATTAAGGTGAATCCTTGCTGTCTGTTCATAAACGGCTCCTTGTTTTGAGCCGCTACTCTGTCAGCCCCTGGACTGGCTGGCGAGACGCAAAAAGAGGAGTGGGAAAGAGGCTTCCAGCGTTGTTGATGAAATTGCAGTACACAACAAAAAAGGTGCGAGTTAGCACGCAAAAAAAACGGGCCTGTGGCCCGTTCAAAAGTGAGGACTAACGAAAGCGCATTGACAGATCGAGCGCGCGAACATGTTTGGTGAGTGCCCCGACCGAGATGTAATCAACACCGGTTTCGGCGTATTCGCGCAGGGTTTCCTGCGTCACGTTGCCGGAAACTTCCAGCCGCGCCTGACCATGGGTACGCTTCACGGCTTCGCGCATTTGTTCAGTGGCGAAGTTATCCAGCATGATGATGTCCGCGCCGGCTTTCAGGGCGTCATCCAGCTCTTCCAGCGATTCCACCTCGACTTCAACCGGCACATCCGGATGCATCCAGAAGGCTTGCTCAACAGCCTTACGAACAGAACCCGCAGCGATAATGTGGTTCTCTTTGATGAGGAATGCATCGGATAGACCCAGCCGATGGTTCGCACCGCCACCGCACAGCACCGCGTATTTCAGGGCGGTGCGCAGCCCCGGCAGCGTTTTGCGGGTATCCAGCAGCTGTGTTTTGGTACCGCTGAGTAGATCCACATAGCGGCGTACTTCGCTGGCGACACCGGAAAGTGTCTGGACAAAATTGAGCGCGGTACGCTCGCCGGTCAACAACACGCGCGAAGAACCTTCAAGCTCAAATAGCGGCTGGTTAGCGTGAATCACGTCGCCATCCGCGACATGCCAGGTGATGGCGACATCATCGCCCGCCAGTTGAATAAAGACCTCTTCAACCCAGCGTTTGCCGCAGAATACGCCGTCTTCACGGGTGATGATTACCGCATGAGAGCGGTTCTCTGGCGGTAACAATTGCGCGGTAATGTCGTTATTTGCATCGACTTCTCCACCCAGGTCTTCACGCAGGGCCTGAGCCACGGCGGCGGGGATATCCAGCTCGATGCGTTCGAGCAGCGCGTCACGTCGGTGATCGGGGTTATAGCGGCGAGGCGGCATGATAAACTCCAAAAAGGGTAACGAATCACAAAGTTAGGTGATGTCCTGCTGGCAACGCCATTACGGGACACAGTGCAAACATGCTACTCTGAAGCGTGTTTCAGCACCATCCTCTATAAGGAGTTCCTTATGCAGTTACGCAAGGGCTGGCTGGTCGAGGCGCGGCATGTGCCGTCTCCCCATTTTGATTGCCGCCCGGACGATGAACAGCCTTCATTACTGGTGGTACATAATATTAGCTTGCCCCCCGGTAAATTTGGCGGCCCGTGGATAGACGCGCTGTTCACCGGCACGCTGGATGCCAGCGCCGATCCGTTCTTCGAAGAGATTGTTCATCTGCGCGTTTCCGCACACTGCCTGATTCGCCGTGATGGCGAGATTGTGCAGTATGTACCCTTTGATAAACGCGCCTGGCATGCGGGCGTCTCTTCGTATCATGGGCGGGAACGCTGTAACGATTTTTCCATTGGTATCGAGCTTGAAGGCACCGATCATCTGCCTTATACCGATGCGCAATACCGCCAACTGGCAGCAGTGACACGAACGGTGATTGAGCTTTACCCGTCGATTGCCGACAATATGACCGGGCATAGCGATATCGCCCCTGAACGCAAGACCGATCCCGGGCCGGCTTTTGATTGGGCAAGATTCCGTGCGCTGGTTGCCGGTATGTCAGAAAAGGAGATGCCATGACGTTATTCACCCTGTTGCTGGTGTTAGCAGCAGAACGGCTGTTTAAACTGGGCGAGCACTGGCAACTGGATCATCGGATGGAAGTGCTGTTCCGGCGGGTAAAACACTACTCCATGTTCAGGACGTTGCTGATGACCGCTCTGGCGATGCTGGTCACCTTCCTGATTTTGCGCGCATTGTATGGGCTGTTTTTCAATGTTCCGCTGCTGGTAGTGTGGATTTTGCTCGGCGTGTTGTGTATCGGTGCGGGTAAAGTGCGGCTGCATTATCACGCCTATCTGAAAGCGGCAGCGCGCAATGATGCACATGCCCACACGGCAATGGCGAATGAGCTGACGCTGATCCACGGCGTGCCGCCAGGCTGCGACGAGCGCGAGTTTCTGCGCGAGCTGCAAAACGCGCTGGTGTGGATCAACTTCCGTTTTTATCTCGCGCCAATGTTCTGGTTTATCGTCGGTGCGTCGTGGGGACCCGTGTTGCTGGTCGGTTACGCCTCATTGCGTGCGTGGCAATACTGGCTGGCGCGTTACAAAACGCCAAACGAGCGTCAGCAGTCTGGCATTGACGCCATTTTGCATCTGCTGGATTGGATACCGGTGCGCCTCGCGGGTGTGGTCTACGCACTGGTTGGGCACGGTGAAAAAGCGCTCCCGGCCTGGTTTGCCTCGTTGGGCGATCGCCATACTTCGCAATACCAGGTGCTGACGCGTCTTGCGCAGTTCTCGCTGGCGCGCGAGCCGCACACCGATAAAGTCGAAACGCCGAAAGCCGCTGTCTCGATGGCGAAAAAAACGTCGCTGGTGCTGGTGGTCGTGGTGGCGCTGTTAACGATTTACGGCACGCTGATTTAACCGCGTGCCACAGTATCACTGATTATCCTCCTCCGGGATGCCGAAATCGGGCATCCCGTTTTCTTGCCAGCGGATTGTTTTCAGGCGGGTATGGCGATTGGGATCGTAAAGCGGATCGCCTTCAATTTCGGTGTAATTCCGTGCGTGATAGACCAGCACATCTTCCCCTTCCGGCGTTTGCGTAAAACTGTTGTGCCCCGGGCCGTACTGGCGGTTTTCATAACTGGTTTTAAACACCGGCTGCGGCGATTTATGCCAGTTTTTGGGATCCTGCGGGTTGGCGGTGATATCGATCCACAACAAACCCATACAGTAATTTTCGTCGGTGGCGCTGGCGGAATAACTCACAAAGAGTTTATCGCCGTGGAACAATACCGCCGGGCCTTCATTGACCAGAAAACCACGACACTCCCAGTCAAATTCCGGTTTGCTTAACATTACCGGTTCGCCTTTGAGCGTCCACGGGTTTTCCATTTCCGCCAGGTAGAGGTTGGAGTTCCCGGCAATATGCGGCGCTTTTTGCGCCCATAAATACCAGCGTTTCCCCTGATGCTCAAAGGTGGTGGCATCGAGCGCAAAGGTATCGAAAAGCGTTTTTACCTGGCCTTTTTCGACCCAGCGACCACTGAGCGGATCGGCATCCGCGCACTCCAGTACGAACATGCGGTGCTGGAACATATTCAGCGCATCCAGCGCTTTGGTCCAGGTCGCGGCAAAGTAGAGATACCATTTGCCATCAATATGATGCAGCTCCGGTGCCCAGATAAGCTCGCTCATCGGGCCGCTTTGCGGTTTGCGCCAGACTACCACGCCCTCGGCATCCCGCAGGCCTTCCAGCGTACTGGCACGGCGGATCTCCAGCCGGTCATATTCCGGCACCGAGGCAACGAAGTAATACTCGCCTTGATGGCGCAGGATAAACGGGTCAGCGCGCTGTTCAATAAACGGGTTCGGCCAGTTTTTCATTATGCATTCCTTACGTTATCGCCCGCCGGTAGATGCTGATTTTCGGTCAGTTCATGGTAGTTGACGCGGCGTTTTTCCAGATCCGCCTGGATCTGTTTCATCAGTTCACGGTCGACTTTCAGCAAGCGCACCACGCCTGCGGTGATCAGGTAGCCGACGCCCGGAATAATGGTAAACAGCAGCATGATGCCGTTAATGGCGCTGGCGCTTTGCTGTTTAGCTCCGGCGTCATAGCCATACCAGGAGAGCAGGAAACCGACCATCGCCCCGGCAACTGCCAGCCCCACTTTCAGGAAGAACAAGTTGCCGGAGAAGCTAATACCGGTGATGCGTTTGCCGGTTTTCCACTCGCCGTAATCATCAACATCGGCCATCAGCGACCAGTGCAGCGGGGAAGGGATCTGATGCAGAATGTTCAGCAGGAAGTAGAGCACCACAATCAACACCGTGGCGTGCGGGTCAAAGAAGTAAAAGGCGCAGGAGAAGAACGCCAGCACGATATTGGTCCAGAAGAACACTTTTAGCTTACACCAGCGGTCGGTCAGCACTTTTGCCAGCATACTGCCGAGCATCATGCCGACAACGCCAAGGCTAATAAACATCGTCGCAAAATGGGTGCTTTCCCCCATCACCCAGGTAACGTAATACATGGTGGCCGCCATGCGGATAAAACCCGGGCAAACGTTGCAGAGCGTCAGCAGCAGAATGCGCACCCACTGATCGTTTTTCCACACATCTTTGAAATCTTTCTTCAGATCATCATTGGTTGGCACCGCCGGGCGGATACGTTCGCGCACGGTGGCAAAACAGAACAGGAACATACACATGCCGATAAACGCCAGCACCGTCATCGCCATCTGATAGCCTTTGGCTTTATCCGCACCGCCGAACCACTCGGCCATCGGCAGCAACGTGAGCGACAACAGCAGGGTGGCGATACCGACCATCACAAAGCGATACGACTGGCAGGCGACACGTTCTTTCGGATCGTTAGTGATAACACCGCCCAGCGAGCAGTAGGGGATGTTGATGGCGGTGTAGGTCAGCGATAACAGGAAATAGGTGACAAAGGCATAGATAACTTTGCTGTTATAGGTCCAGTCCGGCGTGGTGAACATCAGCACGCTGAACACGGCGTAAGGCACGGCTATCCACAACAGCCACGGGCGAAAACGGCCATATTTGCTTTGTGTACGGTCAGCGAGCGCTCCCATTAGCGGGTCGGTCACCGCATCAATCACGCGAATCGACAGCAGTAATACCCCGACCAGCGCAGGTGCGAGGCCGAAGATATCAGTATAGAAATAGTTAACAAACAGCATGATAGCGCCAAAGATGATGTTGCATCCGGCGTCGCCCATGCCATAGCCAATCTTTTCTTTAACAGACAGTTTGTTGTTGTCCATTGCCGGTTCTCCCTTTGAGATATGGGATGAAGTATTCGCCTGTAAATTTTTGTTTGCGTAGCAGGATCAGGCCACAGAGATGGACAAAACGGCTATGTAAAGGAAAGTGTGAGGAAGGTAACACTGTGATAATAACCCTCTCCCGGGCGGGAGAGGGCAGAACGGATAAGGATTAATGAGCTTTTACGGCACTGGCGTTTTTCTGCTTCAGCAGGTAGCCGACGCCGAGAATGGCAATCCACACCGGGATCAGGTAGACCGAGATAGCCATACCGTCTGTCATCAGCATGATCACCAGCACTGCCGCCATAAAGACCAGACAGATCCAGTTCCCCAGCGGGTAGAACAGCGCCGGGAAGCGCGGCGTAACCCCTTGTTGCTGTTTGGCGCGACGAAAACGCATATGCGCCAGGCTAATCATCGCCCAGTTGATGACCAGCGCGGAAACCACCAGCGCCATCAGCAGACCAAATGCAGATTCCGGTGCGAAGTAGTTGATCAGTACACACAGTGCGGTAAACAGCGCAGAGGTGAGGATGGTATTCACCGGCACACCGCGTTTATCCACTTGTTGCAGCATTTTCGGCGCGTTGCCCTGTTTCGCCAGGCCGAACAGCATGCGGCTGTTACAGTAAACGCAACTGTTGTAAACAGAGAGTGCGGCGGTCAGCACCACGATGTTCAACGCATTGGCTACAAACGAATCGCCCAGTTCATGGAAAATCAGCACAAACGGGCTGGTATCGGCAGTGACGCGCGTCCACGGCATCAAAGAGAGCAGCACGGCCAGCGAACCCACATAGAAAATCAGAATGCGGTAGATAACCTGGTTGGTGGCTTTCGGAATGCTTTGTTCCGGGTTATCGGCTTCTGCGGCGGTGATCCCTACCAGTTCCAGACCACCGAAGGAGAACATGATGATCGCCATCATCATCACCAGCCCACCGATGCCGTGCGGCAGGAAGCCACCCTGTTCCCACAGGTTACGCACGGTGGCCTGTGGGCCAGCGCTACCGCTAAACAGCAGCCAGCCGCCAAAGACGATCATCGCAACCACGGCGAAAACCTTAATAATGGCGAACCAGAACTCCATCTCACCAAATACTTTAACGTTGGTCAGGTTGATGGCGTTGATGATGACAAAGAAGGCGGCAGCGGAGACCCAGGTTGGGATTTCCGGCCACCAGAACTGGATATATTTCCCCACGGCGGTGAGTTCCGCCATCGCTACCAGCACATACAGCACCCAGTAGTTCCAGCCAGAAGCAAAGCCAGCAAAGCTGCCCCAGTATTTGTAAGCAAAGTGACTGAATGAGCCAGCCACCGGCTCTTCAACGACCATTTCACCAAGCTGGCGCATGATCAGAAAAGCGATAAAACCGGCAATGGCATAACCCAGAATTATCCCCGGGCCGGCAGATTGAATGACGGATGCGCTGCCCAGAAACAGGCCAGTCCCAATAGCGCCCCCCAGCGCGATAAGCTGAATATGGCGGTTTTTAAGGCCGCGCTTTAGCTGATCGCCGTGCTGTTGACCTTCCATTATGAAACCTCGTGTGTGGTTGTTATAGGTACGCTGTCGTTTGCGTGTAAGGAATAAATTCCGTTTTTTGTATTTTTTAGTTTACGAAATGCTGACGTGATTTTTCGTCAATCCCTTTCATAGGGCTCAGAATAGTGATAAGTGCGCGGGAATGCATCTGCTTTATGAAACTCTGATGACGAGCGGATAAAAAAGAAACCGTTTCTGCGTACCCCATCTACCCCCTCAATGAACTTATTTCTTTGTTTTATGCATATTAAAGGAATAACCATTCATATATTCATCAACTGAATCGGTTCATATGCCTTAATTTGCGTTTCATGAAAGTTAAAACTGCCTCTTTCGTGGTAAACGAGGCATTTGTGCAAGGTTACAGCTTTGAAACGCCATTTCTGTAACATTGTTAAAATGTGCGTGGTTTCCTGATTTCAATCAAAACCTGTATGGACAGAAGGTGAATACTTTGTTACTTTAGCGTCAAGAACATGAAATTGGTAAGACCAATTTACTCCGGGCGAGTGGTAGAGACAGGGAACAATGGCCTACAGCAAAATCCGCCAACCAAAACTTTCCGATGTGATTGAGCAGCAACTGGAGTTTTTGATTCTCGAAGGTACGTTGCGTCCCGGCGAGAAACTGCCTCCAGAGCGCGAACTGGCCAAACAGTTCGATGTTTCTCGTCCTTCACTGCGCGAGGCCATTCAGCGCCTCGAAGCGAAAGGCCTGCTCCTTCGTCGCCAGGGTGGCGGTACTTTTGTCCAAAGCAGTCTGTGGCAAAGCTTCAGCGATCCGCTGGTTGAGCTTCTGGCCGATCATCCCGAATCCCAGTTTGACCTGCTTGAAACCCGCCACGCGCTGGAAGGCATTGCTGCATATTACGCGGCGCTGCGCAGCACCGATGAAGACAAAGCGCGGATCAGCGAGCTGCACCAGGCCATTGAGCGGGCGCAGCAGTCCGGGGATTTGGACGCGGAATCCAGTGCCGTCGTGCAGTATCAAATAGCCGTAACCGAGGCGGCACATAATGTGGTGCTGCTTCATCTGCTACGCTGCATGGAGCCCATGTTGGCGCAAAACGTTCGTCAGAACTTTGAATTGCTGTACGCGCGCCGCGAAATGCTGCCGCTTGTCAGCAACCATCGCTCGAGTATTTTCGCGGCGATCATGGCCGGGAAGCCGGAAGAGGCGCGTGAAGCGTCGCACCGCCATCTGGCGTTTATTGAAGAGATTTTGCTGGATCGTAGCCGTGAGCAGAGCCGTCGTGAACGCTCGCTTCGCCGGTTAGAGCAGAGAAAGAATTAAGATTTTCTGGTGCAGGTTGTACCGGAAGAGTTGTAACACCAGCGCCAAACTTTAGAGCGCGGCAACTAAACGCAGAACCTGTCTTATTGCACTTTTGTGGTTTGAACGAAAAGGCATGAGAATGCAATGGGACAGGTTCCAGACAAATCAACGTATTAGATAGATAAGGAATACCCCCCATGTCAGAACGTTTCCAAAATGACGTGGATCCGATCGAAACTCGCGACTGGCAACAGGCGATCGAATCGGTCATCCGTGAAGAAGGTGTTGAGCGTGCTCAGTATCTGATTGACCAGCTCCTTTCTGAAGCCCGCAAAGGCGGTGTGAAAGTGGCAGCTGGCACAGGGGCGAGCAACTATGTAAACACTATTGCCGTTGAAGATGAACCGGAATACCCGGGCAATCTGGAACTGGAACGCCGCATTCGTTCAGCTATCCGCTGGAACGCCATCATGACGGTGCTGCGCGCGTCCAAAAAAGACCTTGAGCTGGGCGGCCACATGGCGTCCTTCCAGTCTTCCGCGACCGTTTATGAAGTTTGCTTCAACCACTTCTTCCGCGCGCGTAACGAGAAAGACGGCGGCGACCTGGTGTACTTCCAGGGCCACATCTCTCCGGGCATCTACGCACGTGCATTCCTGGAAGGTCGTCTGACTGAAGAGCAGATGAACAACTTCCGTCAGGAAGTTCACGGTAAAGGCCTCTCCTCTTACCCGCACCCGAAACTGATGCCGGAATTCTGGCAGTTCCCGACCGTATCCATGGGCCTGGGCCCGATTGGCGCGATCTATCAGGCGAAGTTCCTGAAATATCTGGAACACCGTGGTCTGAAAGATACCTCTGAGCAAACCGTTTACGCCTTCCTCGGCGACGGTGAGATGGATGAGCCGGAATCCAAAGGCGCTATCACCATCGCCACCCGTGAAAAACTGGATAACCTGTGCTTCATCATCAACTGTAACCTGCAGCGTCTGGATGGCCCGGTAACCGGTAACGGCAAAATCATCAACGAACTGGAAGGCATCTTCGCCGGTGCTGGCTGGAACGTTATCAAGGTGATGTGGGGCGGTCGTTGGGATGAGCTGCTGCGTAAAGATACCAGCGGTAAACTGATCCAGCTGATGAACGAAACCGTCGACGGCGATTACCAGACCTTCAAATCCAAAGATGGCGCGTATGTGCGTGAGCACTTCTTCGGTAAATACCCGGAAACCGCAGCGCTGGTTGCAGACTGGACTGATGAGCAGATCTGGGCCCTGAACCGTGGCGGCCACGATCCGAAGAAAGTTTACGCGGCACTGAAAAAAGCGCGTGAAACCAAAGGTAAAGCGACTGTTATCCTGGCCCATACCATCAAAGGTTACGGCATGGGCGATACCGCAGAAGGTAAAAACATCGCTCACCAGGTTAAGAAAATGAACATGGACGGCGTGCGTTATATCCGCGATCGTTTCAATGTTCCGGTTACCGATGAGCAGGTTGAAAACCTCTCTTACATCACCTTCCCGGAAGGTTCTGAAGAGCACAAATACCTGCACGAACGTCGTCAGGCGCTGAAAGGCTACCTGCCGTCTCGTCAGCCGAACTTCACCGAAAAACTGGATCTGCCTGCGCTCGAAGACTTCTCCCAGCTGCTGGAAGAGCAGAATAAAGAGATCTCCACCACTATCGCTTTCGTACGTGCCCTGAACGTGATGCTGAAGAACAAGTCGATCAAAGATCGTCTGGTGCCGATCATCGCCGACGAAGCGCGTACCTTCGGTATGGAAGGTCTGTTCCGTCAGATTGGTATTTACAGCCCGAACGGCCAGCAGTACACCCCGCAGGACCGTGAGCAGGTTGCTTACTACAAAGAAGACGAGAAAGGTCAGATCCTGCAGGAAGGCATCAACGAACTGGGTGCTGGCGCATCCTGGCTGGCTGCTGCGACTTCTTACAGCACCAACAACCTGCCGATGATCCCGTTCTACATCTACTACTCCATGTTCGGGTTCCAGCGTATCGGTGACCTGTGCTGGCAGGCTGGCGACCAGCAGGCTCGCGGCTTCCTGATCGGTGGTACTTCGGGTCGTACGACCCTGAACGGCGAAGGTCTGCAGCACGAAGATGGTCACAGCCATATTCAGTCGCTGACTATCCCGAACTGTATCTCTTACGACCCGTCTTACGCGTACGAAGTGGCAGTCATCATGCATGACGGTCTGCAACGTATGTACGGTGAAGCGCAAGAGAACATTTACTACTACATCACCACGCTGAACGAAAACTACCACATGCCGGCGATGCCGGAAGGTGCCGAGGAAGGTATCCGTAAAGGTATCTACAAACTCGAAACCGTTGCCGGTAGCAAAGGTAAAGTTCAGCTGCTGGGCTCCGGTTCTATCCTGCGTCACGTGCGTGAAGCAGCGCAGATCCTGGCGAATGACTACGGCGTGGGCTCTGACGTGTACAGCGTCACCTCCTTCACTGAACTGGCGCGTGATGGCCAGGATTGTGAGCGCTGGAACATGCTGCACCCGCTGGAAACGCCGCGCGTTCCGTACATCGCTCAGGTGATGAACGACGCACCGGCTGTGGCATCAACTGACTATATGAAACTGTTCGCCGAGCAGGTTCGTACTTACGTACCGGCTGATGACTACCGCGTACTGGGTACTGATGGCTTCGGTCGCTCCGACAGCCGTGAGAACCTGCGTCACCACTTCGAAGTTGATGCTTCTTACGTGGTGGTTGCAGCATTGGGCGAACTGGCTAAACGTGGCGAAATCGACAAGAAAGTGGTGGCGGAAGCAATCACCAAATTCAACATCGATGCAGAAAAAGTTAACCCGCGTCTGGCGTAAGAGGTAAAGAGATAATGGCTATCGAAATCAAAGTACCGGACATCGGGTCTGATGAAGTTGAAATCACCGAGATTCTGGTCAAAGTGGGCGACAAAGTTGAAGCTGAACAGTCGCTGATCACTGTAGAAGGCGACAAAGCTTCTATGGAAGTTCCGTCTCCGCAGGCTGGCGTTGTTAAAGAGATCAAAGTCTCTGTTGGCGACAAAACCGAGACGGGCAAACTGATCATGATTTTCGATTCCGCCGATGGTGCAGCAGCCGCTGCACCTGCTCCGGCAGAAGAGAAGAAAGAGGCCGCTCCGGCCGCTGCTGCGTCAGCAACCGCGGCAGCGAAAGAAGTGAACGTCCCTGACATCGGCGGTGACGAAGTTGAAGTCACCGAAATTCTGGTGAAAGTGGGCGACACCGTTGCGGCAGAACAGTCTCTGATCACCGTAGAGGGCGACAAAGCCTCTATGGAAGTTCCGGCGCCGTTCGCTGGCACCGTGAAAGAGATCAAAATCAACACCGGCGACAAAGTCTCTACCGGCTCGCTTATCATGATCTTCGAAGTGGCGGGTGCTGCACCTGCTGCACCTGCTGCGGCTCCGGCTCAGGCAGCCGCTCCGGCTGCGGCGAGCGCACCGGCAACTGCGGCTGGCGCGAAAGAGGTCAACGTACCGGATATCGGCGGCGACGAAGTTGAAGTGACCGAAGTGCTGGTGAAAGTGGGCGACAAAGTCTCCGCTGAACAGTCTCTGATCACCGTAGAGGGCGACAAAGCCTCTATGGAAGTCCCGGCACCGTTCGCCGGTGTTGTTAAAGAGCTGAAAGTGAACGTGGGCGACAAAGTCTCCACTGGCTCGCTGATCATGGTATTCGAAGTGGAAGGCGCTGCGCCTGCCGCGGCTCCGGCTGCCGCTGCCGCTCCGGCATCTGCTGCTGCCCCGGCGCAGGCTGCTAAACCTGCTGCGGCACCGGCTGCGAAAGCAGAAGGTAAATCTGACTTCGCAGAAAACGACGCTTACGTCCACGCTACTCCGCTGATCCGCCGCCTGGCGCGCGAATTCGGCGTTAACCTGGCGAAAGTGAAAGGCACCGGTCGTAAAGGCCGTATCCTGCGCGAAGACGTTCAGGCTTACGTGAAAGACGCGGTGAAACGTGCTGAATCTGCACCTGCCGCTGGCGCAACTGGCGGTTCTCTGCCGGGTCTGCTGCCGTGGCCGAAAGTGGACTTCAGCAAGTTCGGCGAAATCGAAGAAGTGGAACTGGGCCGTATCCAGAAAATCTCTGGTGCTAACCTGAGCCGTAACTGGGTGATGATCCCGCACGTTACGCACTTCGACAAAACCGATATCACCGATCTGGAAGCGTTCCGTAAACAGCAGAACGCCGAAGCTGAGAAGCGCAAACTGGATGTGAAATTCACCCCGGTTGTCTTCATCATGAAAGCCGTTGCTGCCGCGCTTGAGCAAATGCCTCGCTTCAACAGCTCGCTGTCTGAAGACGGTCAGCGCCTGACACTGAAGAAATACATCAACATCGGTGTTGCGGTGGATACCCCGAACGGCCTGGTTGTTCCGGTCTTTAAAGACGTGAACAAGAAGAGCGTTACCGAGCTGTCCCGCGAACTGACGGTGATTTCCAAGAAAGCGCGTGACGGTAAGCTGACCGCTGGCGAAATGCAGGGCGGTTGCTTCACCATCTCCAGCATCGGCGGCCTGGGGACTACCCACTTCGCACCGATTGTTAACGCGCCGGAAGTGGCTATCCTGGGCGTCTCCAAATCTGCAATGGAGCCGGTCTGGAACGGTAAAGAGTTCGTACCGCGTCTGATGATGCCGATTTCGCTCTCCTTCGACCACCGTGTGATTGACGGTGCTGATGGTGCGCGCTTTATCACCATCATCAACAACATGCTGTCTGACATTCGCCGTCTGGTGATGTAATCGAAGAAGCCGGCCTGACGGCCGGCTTTTTTCTGGTAATCTCATAAGGCTGTTGGGGTTATCAGGGGCAAAAGGACAAATCGTTTGCCGTTTGTTGTTTCAAAATTGTTAACAATTTTGTAAACTGCGGGCGGATAGAACGTCCCGGTGGATGAAGGGCGACATGAAGTACCCCTGACCGCCGGAAATCAATAAGAGGTCATGATGAGTACTGAAATCAAAACTCAGGTCGTGGTACTTGGGGCAGGCCCGGCAGGTTACTCTGCTGCCTTCCGTTGCGCTGATTTAGGTCTGGAAACCGTCATCGTTGAACGTTACAACACTCTCGGCGGTGTTTGTCTGAACGTGGGTTGTATCCCTTCTAAAGCGCTGCTGCACGTTGCAAAAGTTATCGAAGAAGCCAAAGCGCTGGCTGAACACGGTATCGTCTTCGGCGAGCCGAAAACCGATATCGACAAGATTCGTACCTGGAAAGAGAAAGTTATCACTCAGCTGACCGGCGGTCTGGCGGGTATGGCCAAAGGCCGTAAAGTGAAAGTGGTTAACGGTCTGGGTAAATTCACCGGGGCGAACACCCTGGAAGTGGAAGGCGAAAACGGCAAAACCGTGATCAACTTCGACAACGCTATCATCGCGGCGGGTTCCCGTCCGATCCAGTTGCCGTTCATTCCACATGAAGATCCGCGCGTATGGGATTCTACCGACGCCCTGGAACTGAAATCTGTACCAAAACGCCTGCTGGTTATGGGGGGCGGTATCATCGGTCTGGAAATGGGTACTGTATACCATGCGCTGGGTTCAGAAATTGACGTGGTTGAAATGTTCGATCAGGTTATCCCGGCCGCAGACAAAGACATCGTTAAAGTCTTCACCAAACGCATCGGTAAGAAATTCAACCTGATGCTGGAAACCAAAGTGACCGCCGTTGAAGCGAAAGAAGACGGCATTTACGTTTCCATGGAAGGCAAAAAAGCCCCTGCTGAAGCGCAGCGTTATGACGCCGTGCTGGTGGCTATCGGCCGTGTGCCGAACGGTAAAAACCTCGACGCTGGCAAAGCAGGCGTGGAAGTGGACGACCGTGGCTTTATCCGTGTTGATAAACAGCTGCGCACCAACGTGCCGCACATCTTCGCTATCGGCGATATCGTCGGTCAGCCGATGCTGGCGCACAAAGGCGTGCATGAAGGCCACGTGGCCGCTGAAGTTATCGCCGGTAAGAAACACTACTTCGATCCGAAAGTTATCCCGTCTATCGCCTACACCGAGCCGGAAGTTGCGTGGGTGGGTCTGACCGAGAAAGAAGCGAAAGAGAAAGGCATCAGCTACGAAACCGCCACCTTCCCGTGGGCTGCTTCCGGCCGTGCTATCGCTTCTGACTGCGCTGACGGTATGACCAAACTGATTTTCGACAAAGAGACGCACCGTGTTATCGGTGGCGCGATTGTCGGCACCAACGGCGGCGAGCTGCTGGGTGAAATCGGTCTGGCTATCGAAATGGGCTGCGATGCGGAAGATATCGCGCTGACCATTCACGCGCACCCGACACTGCATGAATCCGTCGGTCTGGCGGCTGAAGTGTTCGAAGGTAGCATTACCGACCTGCCGAACCCGAAAGCGAAGAAAAAGTAAGTTTCGCCAGTTTACGATAAGGCAGCCTGCGGGCTGCTTTTTTTTGCCTCTTTTCCCGTTGACTGGAGCCAGGCCAGCATGCTGAAAGTCGACAAAATGGATCTGCGTGAAACCCAGGGATACCGGAAAAGTGGTTACGAAGGTGCCGCGCTGCGTCAGGGCACTTCCGGTATCAAACTGCAAACCAGCACCGAAGAAGGCAACCGCGCGAAATACCAGACGCGTGTTGTGTCTAACGCGAACAAAGTGAACCTGAAATTCGAAGAAGCCAAACCGGCTCTCGAAGCGCAGCTGGCGAAATCTGTCGCTAACATTATGTAAGCCGCCTTTGCATTCAATATGATGAATGCATGGGTAGCCTGAAATAGGCGAGTCAGATAACTGACTCGCCTATTTTTATTGCGTTTCGTGATGAATTCAGGGTTTTCATCCGCAAAGTATAAAGATTGTGCAAAAACTGCCGATGGTAGATGACTACCAGTATCGGTGAGAGAGGGAGTTTCATCGTCATGATCCGCGGACTTAGTTTTGCCTTACAGCTGCCTTCTGTGACGCGCGTGAACGCGACAACACAGGTTGGCGCTGCTGCACGTGCCGCCAGCAGTAATAATGCCGTCGCCAACAATAACACCTCGGCGAAAGTGATGTTCGGTAGCCAGACTTCAGAGATTTCGGCGGTTTATAGCCTGTCACCGAAAAAAATGAGCACCAATGTTGCACAGCAGTCCAACCCCATTATTGAGGGGCTGATGCAATCGGCCCTGGGCGGTGCTTCGGTTTCCTCGATGGCTGGCCTTGGCAGTGCGCTGCTTGACAACCTTAAAGAGAACCGTGGCGATTTCACCCAGGCACTGACCGGGGTGAGCGCTGAATTGGGTGCCAGCGCCGGTGCGAACAAATCAGCGGTGACGCTCAGTATCGCCACCAAATCCGGCTCGACTGTTCACCTGACGATGACCCAGCAGGACAACGGCATCGCGGTTGAGGTGAAAACGGAGGGCGACGCGTTAAATGATGATGATGCGACGGCAGTGGCGAACCTCGGCAACGCGTTAAGCAAAGCGCTCAGCGGCTTGGGGCAACAACCGCCAAAACTCGATATCGCCGGTTTAACCAATTTTGATAGCAATCGCTTGAAATCCGTCGATCTGAAAACCGATATCCGCAATGGCGATGATTCGCTGCAGTCGCTTAATTTCCATGCCGATGACAAAGCGCGCTCCGTTGCCTACCAGGATGGCGACTATTCGCTGAAGATGAGCAGCGATATGTCCAAACCTGCGCTCTCCGGCAGCTACGGCCAACAGCAGCTGGCGCTGAAGGCGTATGACGATAAATTCGATAAAGCGCGTATTGCCGGAAATGGCGATCGTGGTCAGATGGAAGCGATGAAATCTGTATTCCGCGCGCTGAACACCACTCGCGATGCGGAAAGCGCCAACGTCACCACAGGCCAAAACCTCACCCTTGATACGAGTGGCGTTTCGCAATTAAGCGGGCTGAATGATTTTTCGCTGTCGCTGGTGCAAACCGAGAAATCACCTAATCCGCTGCATGAAGAAGAGAAAGATCGCTTCGCTTACACCGCCTCGCAGTCTTCCGAAGAGCAGACCCGCGATGACGGCTCAAAAACCGTGAAGCAGACGGCACGCAGCCATCTGAGCGCCGCCTGGCATGAGGCTATCGACCCGTCGATTCCGCTGGCGCTGAACAAAATGAAGTCGTCGCAAAACTACTTCTACCATCTGGTGGAAAACGATGAAGAGAACACCACCACGCTCAACTATAACGGTCGCGGGCAACTGGCAAGCGTCGGTCATAACGAGCAGGTGAACAACCGCTCAACGGTGCAAAAATACGTGCTGGGTAAGCTGGTGGATCAAACCGTCACCCCGGAAAAGTATTCCAACAGCAATGTGCGTTCGTTGTTAGGTTCGGCGTAACAGCTATGTAACCAAACGGCCCTGCGGGGCCGTTTTTCATTCCAGTGGGCGAGGATTCTCTGTCGTTAAAACCTTCTCCCGCCTGCTTTATTCCGTCCTTAACGATTCAGCAAGTATTTAATGTTGCTTTTTTGTAAACAGATTAACACCCCCTGAAAATCCTGCTATGCTGCCCGACGCGGTTCGCGGATTTACCCTACAAACTGCTGTCTCACAGGAGCGTGAAGAGAAACGCCTGCCGCATTATGACAATGAGAGCGAGGAGAACCGTCGTGCTAGAAGAATACCGTAAGCACGTAGCTGAACGTGCCGCTGAGGGGATTGCGCCAAAACCATTAGATGCAACCCAAATGGCAGGGCTTGTCGAGCTGCTGAAGAACCCGCCTGCTGGCGAAGAAGAATTTCTGATTGACCTGCTGGCTAACCGTGTCCCACCGGGCGTTGATGAAGCTGCCTATGTAAAAGCGGGTTTCCTTGCCGCTATCGCCAAAGGCGATGCCACCTCCCCACTGGTTACCCCTGAAAAAGCGATCGAACTGCTGGGCACCATGCAGGGCGGCTATAACATTCATCCGCTGATTGACGCGCTGGACAACGAAAAGCTCGCGCCGATCGCCGCCAAAGCCCTGTCCCACACGCTGCTGATGTTCGATAACTTCTACGATGTGGAAGAGAAAGCGAAAGCGGGCAACGTGTACGCCAAACAGGTGATGCAGTCCTGGGCCGATGCCGAATGGTTCCTGAGCCGCCCGGCGCTGGCTGAGAAAATCACCGTTACCGTGTTCAAAGTCACGGGTGAAACCAACACTGATGACCTTTCCCCGGCACCGGATGCCTGGTCACGCCCGGATATCCCGCTGCACGCGCTGGCGATGCTGAAAAACGCCCGTGAAGGCATTGAGCCGGATCAGCCAGGTAGCGTTGGCCCGATCAAGCAAATTGAAGCATTGGCGAAAAAGGGCTTCCCGCTGGCCTATGTGGGCGACGTTGTGGGCACCGGTTCTTCGCGTAAATCCGCCACCAACTCGGTGCTGTGGTTTATGGGCGACGACATTCCGTTTGTGCCGAACAAACGCGGCGGCGGCCTGGTGCTCGGCGGCAAAATCGCGCCAATTTTCTTTAACACCATGGAAGATGCCGGCGCGCTGCCGATCGAAGTGGATGTTAACAGCCTGAACATGGGCGACGTGATTGACGTTTACCCGTTCAAAGGCGAAGTCCGTAATCACGAAACCGGCGAACTGCTGGCGAGCTTTGAGCTGAAAACCGAAGTGCTGATTGACGAAGTGCGCGCCGGTGGCCGTATTCCGCTGATTATCGGTCGTGGCTTGACCACCAAAGCGCGTGAAGCGCTGGGCCTGCCGCACAGCGACGTTTTCCGTCAGGCGAAAGACGTGGCGGAAAGCAACCGTGGTTATTCGCTGGCGCAAAAAATGGTTGGCCGTGCCTGCGGTGTGGCCGGTGTCCGCCCTGGCGCTTACTGCGAACCGAAAATGACTTCTGTGGGTTCTCAGGATACCACCGGGCCGATGACGCGTGATGAGCTGAAAGACCTGGCGTGCCTGGGCTTCTCTTCTGACCTGGTGATGCAATCCTTCTGTCACACGGCGGCGTATCCGAAGCCGGTTGACGTGACCACACACCACACGCTGCCGGACTTCATTATGAATCGTGGCGGTGTTTCGCTGCGTCCGGGCGACGGCGTTATCCACTCGTGGCTGAACCGTATGCTGCTGCCGGATACCGTCGGTACCGGTGGCGATTCGCATACCCGTTTCCCGATTGGTATCTCCTTCCCGGCGGGTTCAGGTCTGGTGGCGTTTGCCGCTGCGACCGGCGTGATGCCGCTGGATATGCCGGAATCAGTGCTGGTGCGCTTTAAAGGCAAAATGCAGCCGGGTATTACGCTGCGCGATCTGGTGCATGCGATCCCGCTGTACGCGATCAAACAGGGTCTGCTGACCGTTGAGAAGAAAGGTAAGAAAAACATCTTCTCCGGCCGCATTCTGGAGATCGAAGGTCTGCCGGATCTGAAAGTCGAGCAGGCGTTTGAGCTGACCGATGCTTCTGCTGAGCGTTCCGCTGCTGGTTGTACCATTAAGCTGAACAAAGAGCCGATTATTGAGTATCTGAACTCCAACATCGTGCTGCTGAAGTGGATGATTGCCGAAGGCTACGGCGACCGCCGTACGCTGGAGCGCCGCATCCAGGGCATGGAGAAATGGCTGGCCGATCCGCAACTGCTGGAAGCGGATGCCGACGCGGAATACGCGGCGGTGATCGAGATCGATCTGGCGGAAATCAAAGAGCCGATTCTCTGTGCACCGAACGATCCGGACGATGCGCGTCTGCTCTCTGACGTTCAGGGCGCAAGCATCGACGAAGTGTTCATCGGTTCCTGCATGACCAACATCGGTCACTTCCGCGCTGCTGGTAAACTGCTGGACAGCCATAAAGGCCAGTTGCCGACCCGCTTGTGGGTAGCGCCGCCGACCCGTATGGACGCCGCGCAGTTAACCGAAGAGGGTTACTACAGCGTGTTTGGTAAGAGCGGGGCGCGTATTGAGATCCCGGGTTGTTCCCTGTGCATGGGTAACCAGGCGCGTGTCGCAGACGGCGCGACGGTGGTGTCCACCTCAACTCGTAACTTCCCGAACCGTTTAGGTACCGGTGCGAACGTCTACCTGGCTTCTGCGGAGCTGGCGGCGGTTTCGGCGCTGATCGGTAAACTGCCAACGCCGGAAGAGTATCTCAACTTTATGGCGCAGGTGGATAAAACCGCTGTCGATACTTACCGTTACCTCAACTTTGACCAGTTGAACCAGTACACCGAAAAAGCGGACGGCGTGATTTTCCAGACTGCCGTCTGATAACGAAGGCCACCCTGCGGGGTGGCTTTTTTTTGCCCGCCTGTTGTTATTCCCGTCGCTAAAACGCCCGCCGCGCTTATTTTCTCCACGCCTGAGTGGTTATTTTTCCTCGCTTCCGGCCGCTGCGCTTTTTTTCTTGTATTGTGCTGCGATAATTACAGCATAGGCGGCTATCTGGCCTGCATGAGGAAGCGAATATGGATTACGAATTTTTGCGTGATATCACCGGAGTGGTAAAGGTGCGCATGTCGATGGGCCACGAAGTGGTGGGGCACTGGTTCAATGAAGAAGTGAAAGAGAACCTGGCGCTACTCGATGAAGTGGAGCAGGCGGCGAAAACGGTGAAAGGCAGCGAACGTACCTGGCAACGCGCGGGCCATGAATACACGCTGTGGCTGGATGGCGAAGAGGTGATGATCCGCGCGAACCAGCTGGAATTTTCCGGCGATGAAATGGAAGAGGGAATGAGTTACTACGACGAAGAGAGCCTGTCGCTGTGTGGCGTTGAGGATTTTCTTCAGGTGGTGGCGGCTTACCGGCAGTTCCTCCAGCAGCGTTAATCAGGGCGCGTCCTTGCGCCCCTGGTGCGTTACACGGCCGGAATATTGCGGCCGTAGTAGATCTCGCGCATCTCTTTCCACAGCGCTTCGGTGATCTCTTTACGTTCTTGCGGCGTCAAATCTTCCGGTCTGGTATGAAACATGTAGTGCTTAAGGTCGAACTCTTTAAGCAACATCTTGGTATGGAAGATATTTTCCTGATACACGTTGACGTCCACCATGTCATACAGCGATTTCATATCATCCGACATAAAGTTCTGAATCGAATTAATCTCATGATCGATAAAGTGTTTCATACCGTTGATATCGCGGGTAAAGCCGCGCACGCGATAATCGACGGTGACGATATCGGATTCGAGCTGGTGGATCAGGTAATTCAGCGCTTTTAGCGGTGAAATCACACCGCAGGTTGAGACTTCAATATCCGCGCGGAAGGTGCACAAACCACCTTCCGGATGGCTTTCCGGATAGGTGTGTACGCAGATATGGCTTTTATCCAGATGCGCGACGACCGCTTCCGGCAGCGGGCCCGGGTGCTCGGTTTTGTCGATAAGCTGCGGGTCGACAGGCTCTTCACTTACCAAAATGGTTACGCTCGCGCCCTGCGGCTCGTAATCCTGGCGGGCAATGTTCAAAATATTCGCGCCAATGATGTTACAGGTTTCCGTGAGGATCTCCGTCAAACGGTTGGCGTTGTAAAGTTCATCGATATAGGCAATATAGCCATCACGCTCTTCTGCGGTTTTGGCGTAGCAAATGTCGTAGATACAAAAACTCAGGCTTTTGGTCAGGTTGTTAAAGCCATGTAGTTTAAGCTTTTTCAATTTTTATCACCCCCTTAGTGTTACTGTGCAGCCAGTGCATCATGTAAATATTGCGGCAGGGCAAAGGCTGCCGTATGAATCGCCGGGTTGTAGTAGCGGCAGGTGAGATTGGCGTTGCGGAAACGAGCGGCAATAATCTCGGTGGAGAGATGGCGCAGTGCCTCGTTATCCGTGGCCCAGGCGAACGTCATAATGCCGCCGTAATAGGTTGGCACCGCCGCCTGATAGAAGCCGACATCGCTGAAATAGTGGCCGAGCTTGCGGTAGCTGTCGACCGCCTCATCTTGCTGTAAGAAGCTGACGCCGTTCTGCGCGACGAAGATCCCGCCAGGGGTCAGGCAGCGTTTGCAGCCTTCATAAAACGCAGAGGTAAACAAGCTCTCGCCTGGCCCGATAGGATCGGTACAGTCCGAGATAATCACGTCAAACGTCTGGTCAGTGTGAGTAACAAAATTCACGCCGTCGTCGATCACCAGCGTAAAACGCGGATCATCATAGGCGCCTGCATTGTGCTTTGGCAGATACTGGCGGCAGAAAGAGACGACGCCAGCGTCGATTTCTACCATGGTGATGGTTTCAATATTTTTATGGCGGGTGACTTCGCGCAGCATCGCGCCGTCGCCGCCGCCAATGATCAGCACGTGTTTCGCGTGGCCGTGTGCCAGCAGCGGAACATGGGTCATCATTTCGTGATAGATAAATTCGTCACGTTCGGTGGTTTGCACCACGCCATCCAGCGCCATAACGCGGCCAAAAGCGGCGTTCTCGAAAATAATCAGATCCTGATGATCGGTCTTTTCGTGATACAGCACCTTATCAACGGCAAAGTATTGACCAAAATGGTCGTGCAGCGTCTCTTGCCATACGTTGTTATCGGCCATCGGTAGCTCCTCTGTTAACACCCGCTAAAAACGGGCGCAACATCATAGCTAACTCTGATTAGCGATGCACGGTCAAAAGTTCACCGTTATTTGACGTAGGCAAGCAGGCTCAGGGAGTCGCGGGCGAGGGCTTTACATTTTTTCGCGGTCGGAATGCCAATACCGCTGAGATCGCGGTAACTCTCTTCACCAAGCGATTTCATGTCCCACGTGTCGTAGTTGCTGAGATCCCACTGGTTTTGCTGGGCGAAAAAAACCAGTGCGCGGCGGATCTGCCCATTCGGTAAGTTGTTATAACCGCAGTCGTTTTTCAAAAATACAAACACTGCCGTGAGATCGGCCATGTCTTCAGCTTCGGATTCACTCAGTGCATAACTGTTGGCGGAGACAGCCAGCAAGCTGCCCAGGACAATTGTTCTGAAAAACGTCTTCATTATTTCTACCACGGCGTAACGGAATTTAAACGTTAGCACAGTCCGGATATGGCGACGATATTTATTATTGCCTCTTTTCTTGACCTTCCGGCAGGGGGAGGGTTTAAGCTCAAAAGATGACCTGCAATCGATAAGGAAATGCCCATGCAACGCCGAGATTTCTTGAAATATTCCGCTGCGCTGGGGGTGATGAGCGCGCTGCCGTTATGGAGCCGTTCGCTGTTCGCCGCTGAGCGCCCCGCATTGCCTGTACCACCGTTACTTGTCGCCGACGCGCAAAACCGTATTGCGTTAACGGTGCAGGCAGGTGAAACCCTGTTTGGCAATAAACGCGCCACTACCTGGGGATACAACGGTGCGCTGTTAGGCCCGACGCTTCAGCTCCGTCAGGGGCGTGAGGTCACCGTTGAGATCCGCAATACGCTGGCCGAAGAGACCACCGTGCACTGGCATGGCGTTGAGGTGCCGGGCGAGGTCGATGGCGGGCCGCAAGGCATTATTAAACCCGGTGGTAGCCGAACCGTGACCTTTACCCCGACACAGCAGGCGGCGACATGTTGGTTCCATCCGCATCAACACGGCAAAACCGGTCGACAAGTTGCGATGGGGTTAGCAGGGCTGGTGCTGATTGAGGATGAAAACAGCCGTAAATTGCGACTGCCGCAACAGTGGGGCATTGATGACGTACCGGTCATCGTGCAGGACAAAAAATTCGCCGCCAACGGCCAGATTGATTACCAACTGGATGTGATGAGCGCAGCCGTTGGCTGGTTTGGCGATACGCTGCTCACCAACGGTGCCATTTACCCGCAACATTCCGCCCCGCGCGGCTGGCTGCGCTTGCGATTGTTGAACGGCTGCAATGCGCGTTCACTGAAGTTTGCCACCAGCGATCAACGGCCGTTGTATGTGGTAGCAAGCGACGGCGGTTTGCTCAGTGAGCCGGTGAAAGTGAGCGAGCTACCGATGCTGATGGGCGAGCGCTTTGAAGTATTGGTTGATACCAGCAATGGTAAGCCGTTTGATCTGCTCACCTTACCGGTTCAGCAGATGGGAATGACCGTTGCGCCGTTTGACCAGCCGCAACCGGTGCTGCGCATCCAGCCATTACAGGTGACCGCTTCCGGCACGTTACCGGATACGCTGGCGACACTGCCGGGTTTACCCGCGCTTGAAGGATTAACGCAGCGCACCTTGCAACTGTCGATGGATCCGATGCTCGACATGATGGGTATGCAGGCGCTACAGCAGAAGTATGGCGATAGCGCGATGGCCGGGATGATGGGCCACGGGCAGATGGGGAATATGCAAATGGGTCATGGTCAGATGAACCATAGCCAGATGGGCAAGATGCAAATGGATAATGGTCAGATGGACCATAGCCAAATGGGTAACATGCAAATGGATAGCGGCCAGATGAACCATGGCGGCAATGGCTTTGATTTCCATAACGCCAACCGCATCAACGGCAAGGCCTTTGATATGGCGACACCACAATTTGCCGCGCGGAAAGGGCAATATGAGCGCTGGGTGATCTCCGGCGAGGGCGACATGATGTTGCACCCGTTCCATATTCACGGCACGCAGTTCCGCATTCTGTCGGAAAATGGCAAACCGCCAGCGGCGCATCGCGCAGGCTGGAAAGATACGGTTGAAGTGTATGGCGCGCGCAGCGCAGTGTTAGTGCGTTTCCAGCATGACGCGCCGAAAGAATTTGCCTATATGGCGCACTGCCATTTGCTGGAGCATGAAGATACCGGGATGATGTTAGGCTTTACGGTTTAGCGCTTCACTTTTCGCTTTCTCCGACGGCAGGTGGTCGCAGAAAAGAAAATCCCCTCATGCCAGATGGCAGAGGGGATTTTTTATAACGACTTCCGGTCAGGGATAAGAGAGATTACTTCGCGTCATCCGGTAGTGCATAAGCGACGATGTAATCGCCCATTTTGGTACCGAACGAACCGTGACCGCCTGCGGAAATGACCACGTACTGCTTGCCATTAACCTCATAAGTCATCGGTGTCGCCTGGCCACCAGCCGGCAAACGGCCCTGCCACAGTTTCTCACCGTTGCTCATGTTATAAGCGCGCAGGTAGTTATCTGCGGTCGCGGCGATAAACAGCACATTACCGGCGGTGGAAATTGGGCCGCCGAGCATCGGCATCCCCATATTGAACGGCACCGGAACCGGCATCGGGAACGGCATGCTGTCTTGCGGTGTACCAATACGTTTTTTCCATACCACCTGGTTGGTTTTCAGATCCAGTGCGGAAATGTAGCCCCAGGCCGGTTGTTTACAAGGCAGACCGAACGGCGAGAGGAACGGGTTCAGCGTCACGCCAAACGGCACGCCATACTGCGGCTGAATACCGGATTCCGAACCGGTACCTTTCGCATCTTTCGGCGGCTCCATCGGGTTGCCTGGACCGCGCGGGATCAGTTTTGACACAAACGGCAGCGCCATTGGGTTGGCAATCGCCACCTGACGGTTTGGATCAACGGAGATACCGCCCCATTCGAACATCCCCAGGTTACCCGGGAATACCAGCGTGCCCTGCTCAGATGGCGGCGTGAAGATACCTTCATAGCGCATCTGGTGGAACATCACGCGGCACACCAGTTGGTCGAACATGGTGGCGCCCCACATATCCGCGCCGCTCAGGTTTTTCGTCGGGCGGAAACTCAGCTCGGAGAAGGGCTGGGTTTTGGCTACGTAGTCGCCTTTTGCCGCGCCTTGCGGAACCGGTTTTTCCGGTGCCGGAACCACCAGCTTACCGTTGGTACGATCGAGGACGAAAATGTTACCGGTTTTCGCCGGCGCGTAAATAACCGGTACGGTTTTGCCGTTCACGGTAATGTCCGCCAGCGTCGGCTGGGATGGCATATCCATATCCCACAGATCGTGGTGTACGGTCTGATAGCTCCAGGCGAGCTTACCGGTGGTGGCGTTCAGCGCGACGATCGAGCTGGCGTAGCGCTCCTGCTCCGGTGTACGGTTGCCGCCCCAGATATCCGGGGTGGTCACGCCCATCGGCAGATAGACTAAATCCAGTTTCGCGTCATAGGCCGCAGGTGCCCACGAGTTCGGCGAGTTAAAGGTGAAGGTGTGTTCATCCGACGGGATCGCGTTCGGATCTTTCGCGCCCGGATCGAAGGCCCACAGCAATTTACCGGTGTTCACGTCGAAACCACGGATAACGCCAGAGGTTTCACGGGTGGAGAAGTTATCCGTTACCGAACCGGCAATCACGATAGTTTTATCGGTGATGATCGGCGGAGACGTCGGCTCATACAGACCCGGCGTGGTATCCGGCATATTGGTCTGCAGATTCAGGATCCCTTTGTTGGCAAAGGTTTCGCACAGCTTGCCGTTATCCGCATTCAGCGCAAACAGACGGCCATCGTTCACCGGCAGAATAATGCGGCGCGGGCAGTCAGCAACGACATCCGGGCTGGCGTTATCGGCGCGCGCTTCATGGTAAGAAACACCGCGGCAGGTGACGTGCTGGAACGAAGGATTGGTGTTCAGCTGCGGATCGAAGTGCCACTTCTCTTTACCGGTGGCGGCATCAATCGCAAACAAACGCTGGTGTGCGGTACACAGGAACAGCGTGTCGCCCACTTTGATTGGCGTCACTTCGTTGGTGATTTCACCGGGATCGTTTGGCATTTTCAGGTCGCCGGTGCGGAACACCCAGGCTTCCTTCAGGTTTTTCACGTTATCGGCATTGATCTGTTTCAGCGGCGAGTAACGCTGGCCTTCCTGGTTACGGCCATAGGCCGGCCAGTCGCCATCGGCCACCTGTGAAATCGGCGCTGCCGGTGTGGCATCGGCGCTCAGGGTGCCGTGAACTTCTTGCGGATCATTGAAACCCGCCCAGGTGAGAATGCCACCGCTAATTAACAGTGCCACCACCAGCGCGGCTACCGCACCGCTGGAAGGCACAATCAACCGCCGCCAGACGAACGGCAGAATCAGCCAGATGCCGAAGAAGACGAGGATATCGCTACGCGGCGTCAGCGCCCAGAAGTCGAAACCGACTTCCCACACGCCCCAAATCATGGTTGCCAGCAGCAGGGCGGCATACAGCCACAGCGCGGCGCGCTTCCCTTTCCACAACAGCCATGTCACGCCGAGCATGACCAGACCGGCGATGGGGTAGTACCAGGAACCGCCAATGCTGACGAGCCAGACCCCACCGATTAAAAGATACAGCCCGCAGAAGGCTGCAAAGAGCGTCGTCAGCGTGACAAGCAGCCGCGACTGTTGAGTTTTTGTTTCCGCCATAAAACACATCCGTTGATTTGTTAATATTTTGATAGCAAGTAATTATAGGAGTTAACAAGTGTGACCGTCATCACAAAATGAGCTTTGTCGCGGAATAACACGTAACAATCTTTTTGCTGGTATACTGCGCACCTTGCGTTTCAATCACTGGTTTAAGTGCCGGTATTGAGTGATTTACTCTTTAAATCATATGGTTAGTAAAATGAAACACACTGTTGAAGTGATGATCCCGGAAGCGGAGATCAAAGCGCGTATCGCGGAGCTGGGTCGTCAAATCACTGAGCGTTATAAAGATAGCGGCAGCGAAATGGTGCTGGTTGGGTTGCTGCGCGGCTCGTTTATGTTTATGGCTGACCTGTGCCGTGAAGTGCAGGTGTCGCACGAAGTCGACTTTATGACCGCCTCCAGCTACGGCAGCGGCATGTCCACCACCCGCGATGTGAAAATCCTCAAAGATCTCGACGAAGATATTCGTGGCAAAGATGTGCTGATCGTGGAAGACATTATCGATTCGGGTAACACGCTGTCGAAAGTGCGCGAGATCCTGCGCCTGCGCGAGCCAAAATCGCTGGCGATTTGTACCCTGCTGGATAAACCGTCGCGTCGTGAAGTGGATGTGCCGGTCGAATTCGTCGGTTTTGCTATCCCGGACGAGTTTGTGGTGGGTTACGGTATTGATTACGCGCAGCGTTATCGCCATTTGCCGTATGTCGGCAAAGTGGTGATGCTGGACGAGTAAAAAAACGGGGCCAATAATGGCCCCGATTGTTATTTGTGGTTGCTGTGCTTCTGACTCAGGTTTGACACGCCCTGGCGATAGCGCTGTTCCAGCGACTCGCGGTTAGTGGCGGTGACGTCCAGATCGCGCAGCAGACCATCGTGAATGCCGTAGGCCCAGCCGTGAATGGTCACTTTCTGGCCACGTTTCCACGCGGATTGCATGATGGTTGAATGGCCCAGGTTGTAGACCTGTTCCATCACGTTCAGCTCGCACAGCGTGTCGAGACGACGCTCCGGCGGCATTTCGCCCAGCAGCGAGCTATGTTTAAACCAGATATCGCGAATGTGCAGCAGCCAGTTGTTGATGAGGCCCAGTTCCGGGTTTTCAACCGCCGCTTGCACGCCGCCGCAACCGTAGTGACCGCAGATGATAATGTGCTCAACTTCCAGCACATCCACCGCGTACTGCACTACGGAGAGGCAGTTCAGATCGGTATGGATAACCAGGTTTGCAACATTACGGTGTACAAACAGTTCACCCGGTTCGAGCCCGGTAAGACGTTCTGCGGGTACGCGTGAGTCGGAGCATCCAATCCAGAGAAAGCGCGGCTTCTGTGCTTGCGCCAGTGTTTCGAAAAATCCAGGATCTTCTTCCACCAGCATTTTTGACCATAGTGCATTGTTGCTGATGAGTGTATCTATGTCTTTCATGGAGGTTAACGACCTGTAACCAGATAAGTGCGTTGCGCTAATATAGGTGAACTCTCCGTCTTTTTAAACCACACATCGAGTGTGAGAAAACAGGTAAGTGATAATTCATGACCATTGCACTGGAGCTTGAGCAGCTTAAAAAAACCTATCCGGGCGGCGTTCAGGCGCTGCGCGGCATTGATTTACAAGTAGAAGCGGGCGATTTCTATGCGCTTCTCGGACCAAATGGTGCCGGCAAATCCACCACCATTGGCATTATCAGTTCGCTGGTAAATAAATCTTCCGGGCGCGTTAGCGTCTTTGGTTACGACCTCGAAAAAGACGTGGTGAACGCGAAGCGCCAACTGGGGCTGGTGCCGCAGGAGTTCAACTTTAACCCGTTTGAAACCGTGCAACAGATAGTCGTTAACCAGGCAGGTTACTACGGCGTCGATCGTAAAGAAGCCCTCGTACGTAGCGAAAAGTACCTGACTCAGCTTGATCTGTGGGAAAAACGCAACGAACGTGCGCGGATGCTTTCCGGTGGTATGAAGCGCCGTCTGATGATTGCCCGCGCGCTGATGCACGAGCCAAAACTGCTGATCCTCGACGAGCCAACCGCGGGTGTCGATATCGAATTGCGCCGCTCAATGTGGGGCTTTTTGAAAGATCTCAATGACAAAGGCACCACCATCATTCTGACGACGCACTACCTGGAAGAAGCCGAGATGCTGTGTCGCAACATCGGTATCATTCAGCGTGGCGATCTGATTGAAAACACCTCGATGAAAGCGCTGCTGTCGAAGTTGAAATCGGAAACTTTTATTCTCGATTTAGCGCCGAAAAGCCCGCTGCCGAAGCTGGAAGGGTATCAATACCGGCTGGTGGATACGTCCACGCTTGAGGTGGAAGTGCTGCGTGAGCAGGGCGTGAACAGCGTGTTCAGCCAGCTTAGCGCGCAGGGTGTGCAGGTATTGAGTATGCGTAACAAAGCCAACCGTCTCGAAGAGCTGTTTGTCACGCTGGTTCATGACAGAAAAGGAGAAAGCGCATGATGCAGCTGTTCTGGGTGGCGCTGAAGAGTATCTGGTACAAAGAGATCCAGCGTTTTATGCGCATTTGGGTGCAAACACTGGTGCCGCCGGTGATCACCATGACGCTCTACTTTATTATTTTCGGCAACCTGATCGGTTCGCGTATCGGTGAAATGCACGGCTTTACCTACATGCAGTTTATCGTGCCGGGCTTAATCATGATGGCGGTGATCACCAACGCGTATGCCAACGTGGCGTCGTCATTCTTTAGCGCCAAGTTCCAGCGCAATATCGAGGAGCTGCTGGTGGCACCGGTGCCGACGCATGTCATTATCGCCGGATATGTCGGCGGCGGCGTGGCTCGCGGGCTGTGTGTGGGCATCCTGGTCACGGCGGTTTCGCTGTTTTTCGTGCCGTTTCAGGTACATTCATGGCTGTTTGTTGGCCTGACGCTGCTGCTGACGGCGGTGTTGTTTTCACTGGCCGGGCTGTTGAATGCGGTATTTGCCAAAACCTTTGATGACATCAGCCTGATCCCGACCTTTGTGCTGACGCCGCTGACGTATCTGGGCGGGGTGTTTTACTCCCTGACGCTGCTGCCGCCGTTCTGGCAGGCGCTGTCGCACCTCAACCCGATCGTGTACATGATTAGCGGCTTCCGCTTTGGTTTCCTCGGCATTTCCGATGTGCCGCTGTTTACCACCGTGGGGGTTTTAGTGGTGTTTATCATCGTCTTTTACCTGCTGTGCTGGTATCTGATCAACCGCGGACGCGGGCTGCGTAGCTAAGCCAGACCGCAACGGCTCTCTTCTCTGGAAGAGAGCCAATCCTCAGGATTAGGCTGTTTTTTAGCCTGCTCATTGCCGTTGGTTTCTCCCGTTCTGTTGCTACAATAGGTGCAGTTTTTCTATTCGGTCCGTCTCATGTCTCGTTTGATTACCCTTTTACTGTTGCTGGTTGCCTTGAACGCATCTGCCAGTATTGTCAGTGAACAACGCATTCCCGCGCGATATATGCAAACCACCGAAGATGCCAATATCTGGGCGCAGGTGGGGGACAGAGTCGTTACCGTCGGCAATATTCGCGCCGGACAGATCCTGGCGGTGGTGCCGGGGGCGGAAGATTATTACGCGTTTCGCTTTGGTTTCGGCAGCGGGTTTATCGACAGAGGCCATCTTGGCACGGTGTCAGGTAATGAGCGGGTAGAAGATACGCTGGGCGATCTGAATAAGCCGCTCAGTAATCAAAACCTGATCACCTGGCAGGATACGCCGCTCTATACGTCGCCGGATATCACCAGTAAACAGGTTGGTACGCTGGCGGAAAACCTGCGTTACCCGATAATCGATAAGCTAAAAGACCGCCTGAACCAGACCTGGTTTCAGATCCGCATCGGCAACCGGCTGGCGTGGATCAGCAGCCTGGATGCACAAGAAGACAGCGGCATTCCGGTGCTGACTTATCACCACATCTTGCGCGATGAAGAAAATACCCGCTTTCGACACACCTCGACCACCACCTCGGTGCGTGCTTTTACCAACCAGATGACCTGGCTGCGCGATCAGGGTTACACCACCTTGTCGATGTACCAGTTGGAAGGTTATGTGCGTAACCGCATGAATTTGCCTGCGCGTTCGGTGGTGATCACCTTTGATGATGGGCTGAAATCGGTCAGCCGTTACGCTTATCCGATCCTGCACGAGTATGGTTTTAAAGCGACGGCGTTTATCATTTCGTCACGTATTAAGCTCAAGCCGCAGCCGTGGGATCCGAAATTCCTGCAGTTTATGAGCGTGTCGGAGCTTAATCAGATTCAGGATGTGTTCGATGTGCAGTCACATACCCATTTCCTGCACCGGGTTGATGAAGCGATGCACCCGATTTTGCTTAGCCGCAACTACCACAACATTCTGTTCGATTTTAAACGCTCACGCCGCGCGCTGGCGCAGTTCAACCCGCATGTGCTCTATCTGGCCTATCCTTTTGGCGTCTATGACGATAAAGCGGTGAAAGCGGCGAATGACGCCGGTTTTCATCTGGCGGTGACCACGGTGCGTGGCAAGGTGAAACCGGGAGATAACCCGTTTTTACTGAAAAGGCTGTACGTGCTGAGAACGGATTCGCTGGAGACTATGTCGCGGCTGATCAGTAATCAGCCGCAGGGGTAGGGCATCAGGCAACCTGAACCGGCACGGCTTTCGCGGTGCGTTTCATCTCGTTGTCGCCATCAAAATAGGCCACTTTCGGCTGCCAGCTACGGGCAACTTCATCCGGCACGGTGACGTAGCTGGCGATAATCAGGATATCGCCGACGTCCGCGCAGTGCGCGGCCGCGCCGTTAACAGAGATAATGCGTGAGCCGCGCTCGCCGGCAATCGCGTAGGTGGAAAAGCGTTTGCCGTTGGTCACGTTATAAATGTCGATGGCTTCGTATTCCAGAATACCGGCCGCCTCAAGGAAATCCTGGTCAATCGCGCAGGAACCTTCGTAGTGCAGGTCGGCCTGCGTCACTTTGACGCGGTGGAGCTTGCCTTGCAGCATCGTGCGAATCATAAGTTAAACCTTCATTACTGATAATTAACCTGAAAATGGAGGGCGGCTCCCTGCGAATCCCTCGTGTGCTCGCGCCACGTCCTGGCGGGCGTAAGGGCAAGCCAGGAGTGGAGTATTGCCCGATTTTTTCGCCCTGTCTAGCGGGCTAACTCAACCACTTTGTTGTCGATAAGCCGCGCCTGACCAAGCCATGCCGCCATCAAAATCACCGCGCGTTTACTGTCCTCAGACAGCGCCAGCAGCGTATCTGCATCGCGGATCTGAATATCATCGGCGCGCAGACCCGCGTCGTTGATCTCCTGTCCGGCAATGGCAATCAGCTCTTCTTCATTGCGCTCGCCCGCCAGCAGTTTATCGGCAATCGAATTCATCACTTTGCTGAGCGCCGGGGCGATTTTACGCTGTTCGGCGGTGAGATAGCCATTACGCGAACTCAGCGCGAGGCCATCTTTTGCGCGCACGGTCGGCACGCCGACAATCTCAATGTCGTAGCCCATGTCGGCCACCATTTTGCGGATCAACTGCAACTGCTGGTAATCCTTCTCGCCAAAACAGGCGATATCCGGTTGTACCAGGTTGAACAGTTTACTGACGATGGTCGACACGCCGCGGAAATGGCCAGGACGGCTTGCACCTTCCAGCATGGTGGAGATACCCGGCACATCAACATAGGTTTGGGTGTCGGTGCCCTGCGGGTAGATGTCCGCCGGTGCGGGGGCGAAAACCAGATCGACTTTGCGCTTGTTCAGCTTTTCGCAATCTTCCTGCAAGGTGCGCGGGTAGCGCACTAAATCATCCGGGCGGTCGAACTGCATTGGGTTAACGAAAATACTCACAACCACCACATCGGCGCGGGCTTTCGCTTCGTCGACCAGCTTCATATGGCCATCGTGCAGGTTGCCCATCGTTGGCACCAGCGCAATACGCTTGCCTTCCTGACGCAGTCTGCGGATGTGCTGGCGCAGCAGCGGGAGGGTTTCAATAATCAACACAACTAAGCTCCTTAATGGAAACTGTGTTCTTCACCCGGATAGACTCCGGATTCGACGTCAGCAACATACTGCCTGACCGCTGCGCGCATGTCGCCTGCTTCACTGAGGAAATTTTTCGCGAATTTCGGGATATGTCCGCCGGTAATGCCGAACGCGTCATGCATCACCAGAATCTGTCCGTCGGTGACATTGCCTGCGCCAATACCAATTACGGGAATGGTTAACGCCGCTGTGATGCGCTGCGCCAGCTCGACCGGAATACACTCCAGCACCAGCAGTTGCGCGCCAGCGGCTTCCAGCGCCAGCGCATCGTCTAGCAGCCCTTGTGCCGCGTCGCCGCGCCCCTGAACTTTATAACCGCCGAAAATATTAACAGACTGCGGCGTCAAACCCAGGTGGCCGCACACCGGCACGGCGCGCTCGGTCAGCATTTTCACCGTCGGTGCCAGCCAGCAGCCACCTTCTATTTTCACCATATTGGCACCTGCGCGCATGACCACGGCGGCGTTTTCAAACGCCTGCTCCGGCGTAGCGTAGGCCATAAACGGCAGATCGGCGAGCAGCAGGCAGGCCGGTGCGCCACGGCGAACCGCCTGGGTGTGATAAGCGATATCGGCAACCGTTACCGGCAGGGTGGAGTCGTGACCTTGTACCGTCATCCCTAACGAATCACCAACCAGCATCACGTTAATCCCTTCTTCGGCAAACAGTTTCGCGAAGCTGTAGTCGTATGCGGTGATAGTGGCGAAGCGTCTTTTTTCCTGCTTGCACTTGTGCAGCCAGGAGATGGTGGTGGGTTTCATAGCGTTTCCTGATAGTCGAAAGCGATTCTGGCGCATTCTAGCAGCAACCATCAGGTGGGCAATGATTTTAGGCAAGCGGTGAGCGCGGGGCGTGACGAAAGCGGGAAATTACCAGGCGTCGGGTTTGGGCGCGTTCAGGTTCGCAAGAATTTCCTGCAACGATGTGCCGTCCGGGAAGTGCAGATCGGGCGCAATTTCAAACAGTGGCCACAACATAAAGCCACGGTTTTTCATGTCGTAGTGCGGCACCGTCAGACGTTCGGTATTCAGGGTAAGATTGCCAAACAGCATGATATCGAGATCGAGCGTGCGCGGTCCCCAGCGTTCTGCTTTACGTACTCGGCCTTGCTGGAGTTCAATGCGTTGCGTGTGATCGAGCAGCGTTTCTGGCGTAAGGTCGGTTTCCAGCGCCACGGCGGCGTTGAGATAGTCCGGTTGATCCGGCGGGCCAAGCGGGGGAGTGCGATATAACGAAGAGACCGCCACGATGCGGCTTTGTGGGATCTCTCCGAGGGCTTTCATCGCGGCGTTAACCTGGTCGAGCGGTGACGCCAGGTTGCTACCGAGCGCGATATACGCGAGGGTCATGCGCTACCTTCGCGGCGCGGCGCGCGTTTGCGCGGGCGGCGGTGGCGACGGCGTTCTGCCGGTTCATCGCCTAAATCATTGAGCATGTCTTTCTGGGCTGGCGGTGCGGAAACCTGGAATTCACCCCACCATTTCGCCAGACGTTGCAGCTCGCCGTTATTTTCGGCTTCGGCGCGCAGCGCCAGTAAATCATAGGCCGCGCGGAATTTCGGGTGTTCCATCAGTTTCCATGAGCGCTTGCCCTGGCGACGGGACATCCGCAATTGCAACTGCCAGATATCACGGATCAGCGTGGTGATGCGTTTTGGGATCGCCAGTGAACGGCACGCTTCATCCAGCACGTCGTTCATCGCCAGCGCGAAAGCGTCATAATAGGCCAGACCGCCTTCCTGGGTAATGCGCTGGGCGTTTTCCAGCAGCGGATACCAGAACATCGCAGCAAACAAAAACGCCGGGTTGACGCGCATGTCGTTGCGAATGCGGTTGTCGGTATTCTTCAGCACCTGGTCAATAATCCGCTCCATCGGGCTGTCGCCTTTTTCGGTGAAGTAGCGGGTGATGCTGGGGAACAGCGGCTGGAACAGACCATATTCACGCAGTAAACGGTAGGTTTCGTAACCGTAACCGGCCTGCAGCAGTTTCAGCGATTCCTCAAACAGGCGCGCAGGAGGAACATCGTTAATCAGCGTTGCCAGGCGCGGGATCGGCTCGGCGGTCTCTTCGCTGATACGCATATTGAGCTTGGCGGCAAAGCGCACCGCGCGCAGCATGCGCACCGGATCTTCGCGATAGCGGGTTTCCGGGTTACCAATCAGGCGAATCACACCCTCTTCCAGGTCACGCATACCGCCGACGTAATCACGCACGGTGAAATCAGCAACGCTGTAATAAAGGCTGTTGATGGTGAAGTCGCGGCGTTGGGCATCTTCTTCGATGGAACCGAAAATGTTGTCACGCAGCAGCATGCCATTCTGCCCGCGCTGGGAGATGGTGCGATCGGTTTGTTGTTCGTCGTGATGACCACGGAAGGTGGCGACTTCGATAATTTCCGGCCCGAACATCACATGTGCAAGGCGGAAACGGCGGCCGACCAGGCGGCAGTTGCGGAATAGTTTACGCACCTGATCCGGCGTTGCGCTGGTGGTCACATCAAAATCTTTTGGTTTTTTGCCCAGCAATAAATCGCGCACGCCGCCGCCTACCAGGTAAGCGTCGTAGCCCGCTTTATTCAGACGATAGAGCACCTTGAGCGCATTTTCACTGATATCTTTGCGGGAAATAGCGTGCTGCTCACGCGGAATAACCGTCATCTGCGGTTGGGCCATAGCCTCAACGACCATGCTCTCTTCGCGGCTTAGCACCTTGCGGCAAAAATTAGCGACTCGGGTAAAAATAGTACACCTCGGTAGTGTCAAACGTCAGGACAAAAAAATAGCGGCTAATCATAGCTCAGCGCGAGCCGTTTGAGAATGCTGTATTCGCATCCACGGCATCTGGCACACGGCAAAGCGTCCAGTTTTCCACCGCTTTTTGCAGCAGCGCGTCGATGCGCAGATCCTGCCACTCATTTGTTACATCCTGGTTCAAAAATTGTAAAGCCCTGATTATTACCGGGCGCGGATCGCCTTCCGGCAACGCGGGGGCGTGGTTTTGCTTGGAAAGCTTATTTCCCTGCTCATTGCGCGCCAGCGGCAAATGAATGTATGTCGGCACCGGCCAGCCAAACTGGTTATAAAGGGAGATTTGCCGCACCGTGGGTTCTATCAGATCCGCGCCGCGCACAATTTCTGTGACGCCCTGAAAATGGTCATCGACCACCACCGCGAGATTGTAGGCAAATAGCCCGTCGCGGCGGTGAATAATAAAATCTTCCCGCGCCAGTTTTTCGTCGGCGGTGATGCGCCCGCGTAATTTATCGTCGAAGTGCAGCACCGGATGCTGCTGTACCAGCCGTACGGCGGCGTTTTGCGGGCCATTTTGTAATGTCCGGCAATGCCCGTCGTAGGTGCCACCGATGTTTTGGATACGGGCGCGCGTGCAGGTACAAAAATAGCTCAGCCCTTTGCGTTGCAGGGTGGCGAGCGCCTCGCGGTAGGCGTCATGGCGACGGGATTGCCATAGCACATCGCCGTCCCAGTGCAGACCATAATGCTCAAGCTGGCGAAGAATGGTGTTTGCCGCGCCGGGAACTTCTCTGGGGGGATCGATATCTTCGATGCGAACAAGCCAGGTGCCTTGGCTGGCGCGGGCTTGCAGATAGCTGCCGAGAGCCGCAATTAACGAACCAAAATGCAGTTCACCGGACGGGGATGGCGCAAAGCGCCCAATATAGTGTGATTCAGGCATGTCGCTGGCAAAATATAGGCGGGAATCGATCCCGCCGTATAGGGCGCACCACGCCTTAGCGGTGCGCCGTTGAAGACGTCAGGGGATTAACCCGCCATCTGTTTTTCGCGGATTTCCGCCAGGGTTTTGCAGTCGATGCACAGATCGGCAGTCGGACGTGCTTCCAGACGACGGATACCAATTTCAACGCCACAGGATTCGCAGAAGCCGAAATCTTCGTCTTCCACTTTTTTCAGCGTCTTTTCGATCTTTTTAATCAACTTGCGCTCGCGATCACGGTTACGCAGTTCGAGGCTGAACTCTTCTTCCTGCGCGGCACGGTCGACCGGATCGGGGAAGTTAGCTGCTTCGTCCTGCATGTGCGTGACGGTGCGATCGACTTCATCCCTAAGTTGATTACGCCATGCTTCAAGAATACGCTTGAAGTGCGCCAGCTGGGCTTCGTTCATATACTCTTCGCCCGGTTTCTCTTGATACGGCTCCACCCCAGCGATGGCGAGAATACTCAGGGACGATGTTTTACGGTTTTGCCCTTCTTGCATGTTGCTTCTCCTTAACACGCACTATCGATCCCCGTGTGGGGGAAAAATCAGGCCGCTATAAATAGCAGATGCTTTTACGGATGGCAAATATCTAAACGTAACACTTGACAACCCTGTGAAGAAAAGCGTATTTGCGCACGCGACCAAATCACTTACTCGTCAAAAGCTTGCCTTTATACCGTAAAAGGTAGTGGCAACTTAAGAGTGATATTATCGGCAGAAAGTTCCGCTTTATAAGCGATAACTTCTACCCCCCGGTGTTGTGCCTCATTCAATAATCGTGCGTATTCCTCGTCAATATGGCGTGCCGGAGAAAAATGTTCAACGGCGGAGTGCAGAACGGCAAACAGAATTACCGCGCGATCGCCGTTGGCCGCGACGCTCATTAATTCCCGTAAATGCTTCTGCCCACGCAGGGTGACGGCATCCGGGAAGTAGCCTGACTGCTGCTCGGCGAGCGTGACCGATTTCACTTCAATATAGCAGTTGCGCCGGTCATCCGCCTGTAACAGAAAATCAATTCTGCTACCTTCCGCACCATATTTTACTTCGCTTTTCAGCGCGCTATATCCGCTGAGTTCAGGCACCTGGTCAGCAAGTATTGCTTCTTTTGTCAGCATATTTGCCCGCTGAGTATTGACGCAAATAAATGCCCCCTGTTGGGTTTGGGATAATTCCCACGTATGGGCATATTTGCGCTTAGGATTATTCGACGTGGAATACCAGACCGTATCGCCTGGCGTCGCGCAACCGGTCATCGCACCGGTATTCGGGCAATGCAGCGTGAGGGTTTCCCCTTCAGGCGTGATCACATCCGCAAGAAAGCGTTTATAACGCTGAATCAGCGTGGCGGATTTAAGCGGCGGGGAAAAATCCATGGAAAATCCTTATTTTTTAAGCGTCCAGCGATGCAACGGCGTGTAGCGGGTTCGACCCTGGATAAATTGTGACTCATACAATGCGAACGCCGTCACTGGAAACGACCAGCGAAAACCCGGCGGTGGGATCGTGACAGCGTGGCTGGCGTCGCGCAGTAGCGTAATGTGCGGGTGAAACGGCTGCGGGCTTTGGTAACATCCGCTGCGGGACGCCTGGGCGCGGAGCATATCCGCCAGTTGCAGCAGCCCACGCGGCGGCTGACGTGAACCGAGCCAGACGACGCGCGAACGCAGCCATTGCCCGGCATCATCCAGTGTGAGCGTGAAACCGGGCTGGCGTATCCGTCCGGCCAGCGCTTCCAGTGCGCGCTGTTTTTCCGCGCTGATTTCACCGAGAAACGCCAGCGTCAGATGCAGATTCGCCGCTGCAATCGGCCGCCCCGCATCCGGCGGGAACTGCTGTGCGCGCCATTGCACCACCTGCGTCTGAATATCTGCAGGGAGTTCAAGGGCGAAAAACAGCCTTTTTGGTTCAGACATGGCGGGCTCGAGGTCAAAGGTTTACGGCGATGTTATACTGCTGGCCGGCTTATGTTAACCCTCCGGAGCTTTTGTGTCCTCACTGCCAGTCGCCGCCGTTCTGCCCGACATTCTTTCTGCCCTGCGCACCGCGCCACAGGTGCTGTTAAGCGCACCCACCGGCGCAGGGAAATCGACCTGGTTGCCGTTGCAGCTGCTGCAACAAGGCGACATTACTGGTCGTATTTTGCTGCTTGAGCCGCGTCGGCTGGCGGCGCGCAATGTGGCACAGCGGCTGGCGGAGCTGCTGGATGAAAAGCCAGGCGAAACCGTGGGTTACCGGATGCGTGCGGAAACCTGCGTGGGGCCAAATACCCGGCTCGAAGTCGTGACGGAAGGCATTTTAACGCGGCTGGTTCAGCAAGATCCGGAACTCAGCGGCGTTGGGCTGGTGATCCTCGATGAATTTCATGAGCGCAGCCTGCAAGCGGATCTTGCCCTGGCATTGCTGTTAGACGTGCAGCAAGGGCTGCGCGATGACCTCAAACTGCTGGTGATGTCGGCAACGCTTGATAATGCCCGTTTGCAGGCGTTGTTGCCAGAGGCCCCGACCATTGTGTCTGAAGGGCGGGCGTACCCCGTTGAGCAGCGTTATCAACCGTTGCCTTCTCATCTTCGTTTTGATGAAGCCGTCGCCCAAGCGACCGCTGAATTACTGCGTAATGAACCCGGTTCGCTGCTGCTGTTTTTACCGGGCGTCGGGGAAATCCAGCGTGTGCAGGAGCAACTGGCTTCCCGCGTTGGCAGCGATGTTCTCCTCTGCCCGCTCTATGGTGCGCTGCCGCTCAGTGAGCAGCGCAAAGCCATTTTGCCCGCGCCCGTCGGGCAGCGAAAAGTGGTGCTTGCCACCAATATCGCCGAAACCAGTTTGACCATTGAAGGCATTCGCCTGGTGGTGGATAGCGCCCAGGAGCGCGTCGCGCGGTTTGATGCCCGCAGCGGTTTAACCCGGTTGGTGACGCAGCGCATTAGTGTTGCTTCGATGACGCAGCGTGCCGGACGTGCCGGTCGTCTTGAGCCTGGCATTTGCGTGCATTTACTGAGTAAAGAGCAGGCGGAACGCGCGGCGGCGCAGAGCAGCCCTGAAATAGTGAGTAGTGATTTATCCGGACTGTTAATGGAATTAATCCAGTGGGGATGCCAGGATCCTGCCCAGCTCAAATGGCTGGATCTGCCGCCAGCGGTAAATCTCGCGGCGGCGCGCAAGCTGCTCAGCCAGTTGCAGGCGCTTGAGGACGGGCGACTGACGCCGTTTGGGCAGCGCATGGCGGCGCTCGGTAACGAGCCGCGACTGGCTGCGATGCTGGCAGCGGCAAACGGTCGTGATGAAATTGCCACGGCGGCGAAGCTGGCGGCGATTCTGGAAGAGCCACCACGCGGCGCAAACAGTGACTTGAGCGCGGCGTTTTCACGCAATCAGCCGAACTGGCAGCAGCGCGCGCGACAGCTGGCTCGCCGCCTGAAAAGCAGCGATGGCGAGCCGGACAACACCGTACTTGCGCCGTTGCTGGCAAGCGCCTTTGCCGATCGCATTGCCCGCCGGCGCGGACAGGAAGGTCGCTATCAACTGGCGAACGGCATGGGCGCAACGCTGGACGCCGATGATGCGCTCAACCGTCACGAATGGCTGATAGCACCTCTGCTGTTGCAGGGTAGCGCATCACCGGATGCGCGGATTTTGCTGGCGCTGCCGCTGGATATCGACGCGCTTGTCACCCGCTGCCCACATTTATTGCAGCAGTCCGACACGGTTGAGTGGGACGAGGCGCAGGGCACGTTAAAAGCCTTTCGCCGCAGCCAGATAGGCCAATTGACATTAAAAGTACAACCGCTGGCGAAACCCTCTGAAGAGGAGTTGCATCAGGCGATGCTGAACGGCATTCGTGATAAGGGCTTACGGGTACTGAACTGGACGCCGGACGCCGAGCAACTGCGTTTGCGTCTGCATTGTGCGGCGAAGTGGCTGCCGGAAGTAGACTGGCCAGCGGTCGATGAGGCTTCGTTGCTGGAAAACCTTGAGCAGTGGTTATTGCCGCAAATGAGCGGCATCCGTTCGCTGCGTGAGCTGAAAGCGCTTGATGTTACTCAAGCGTTACAAAATGCGATGCCGTGGTCATTACGTCAACGTCTGGATAGTGAGCTGCCTGCGCATTACACTGTGCCGACGGGAAGCCGGATAGCGATTCGTTATCACGAAGATAACCCGCCAGCGCTGGCGGTGCGCATGCAAGAGATGTTTGGCGAAGCGACAACGCCTGTCATCGCGCAAGGGCGCGTGGCGCTGGTGCTGGAGCTGCTTTCCCCTGCGCAACGTCCGCTGCAAATCACCCGTGATTTAAGCGCGTTTTGGGCGGGCGCGTATCGCGAAGTGCAAAAAGAGATGAAAGGGCGCTACCCGAAGCATGTCTGGCCGGACGATCCGGCTAATACGGCACCGACGCGGCGCACCAAAAAGTATTCGTAACCTTGATGGGCTTCTTGCCAGCGAGCGGTGCGATAAATTGAGAGATTTCTTCTTCTGCCCTGGTGCGGAAGAGTTGAGAATCAGGCCCTTGCGCCTGAAAGTTGCGGAGAGTAAAGCATGGCGGGGAATGACCGCGAGCCAATTGGACGCAAGGGTAAACCAGCGCGTCCGGCGAAAGAGAAAATCAGCCGTCGTCGACTTCGGGAAGAGGAGTACGACGAGTATGAAGATGACGATGAAGACGAGGAACCGATGCCGAAAAAAGGAAGAGGCAAAGGCAAGAAGCCACGCGGCAAACGCGGCTGGTTCTGGCTGCTGTTAAAAATTGCCATCGTTCTGGCCGTGCTGTGCGCCATTTATGGCGTTTATCTGGATCAAAAAATCCGTGCCCGTATCGACGGAAAAGTCTGGCAACTGCCTGCCGCGGTGTATGGCCGTATGGTCAACCTCGAACCGGATATGGCAATCAGTAAAAACGAGATGGTGAAACTGCTGGAAGCCACGCAGTACCGCCAGGTGACGAAGATGACGCGTCCCGGCGAATTTACTGTGCAGGCGAAAAGCATTGAGATGATCCGCCGTCCGTTTGATTTCCCGGACAGTAAAGAAGGGCAGGTGCGTGCGCGTCTGACTTTTGACGGCTCTCGTCTGGAAACCATCGAGAATATGGACAGCAACCGCCAGTTCGGTTTCTTCCGCCTCGATCCACGCCTGATCACCATGCTCTCTTCGCCTAATGGCGAGCAGCGCCTGTTTGTGCCGCGTAACGGTTTCCCGGATCTGCTGGTGGATACGCTGCTAGCGACCGAAGACCGTCACTTTTACGAGCACGATGGCATCAGCTTTTACTCCATTGGTCGTGCGGTGCTGGCAAACCTGACCGCCGGACGCACCGTGCAGGGGGCGAGTACGCTGACGCAGCAACTGGTGAAAAACCTGTTCCTCAGCAGCGAGCGCTCCTACTGGCGTAAAGCCAACGAAGCCTATATGGCGCTGATTATGGATGCCCGCTACAGCAAAGATCGTATTCTTGAGCTGTATATGAACGAGGTGTACCTCGGTCAGAGCGGCGACAACGAGATCCGCGGTTTCCCGCTGGCGAGCCTCTACTATTTTGGCCGCCCGGTGGAAGAGCTGAGCCTTGATCAGCAGGCATTGCTGGTGGGGATGGTTAAAGGTGCGTCAATCTATAACCCGTGGCGTAACCCGAAACTGGCGCTGGAGCGTCGTAACCTGGTGCTGCGCTTGCTGCAACAGCAGAACGTTATCGACCAGGAGCTGTATGACATGCTGAGCGCGCGTCCGCTCGGCGTGCAGCCGCGCGGCGGGGTGATTTCACCGCAGCCAGCGTTTATGCAGATGGTGCGTCAGGAGTTGCAAGCGAAGCTCGGTGATAAAGTGAAAGATCTCTCCGGCGTGAAGATCTTCACCACTTTTGATTCCGTGGCGCAGGACGCCGCCGAAAAAGCCGCCGTGGAAGGTATTCCGCTGCTGATCAAACAGCGCAAGCTGACCGATCTTGAAACGGCAATGGTGGTGGTCGACCGCTACACCGGTGAAGTGCGCGCGATGGTCGGCGGTGCGACGCCGCAATTCGCAGGTTATAACCGTGCGATGCAGGCGCGCCGCTCCATTGGTTCGCTGGCGAAACCAGCAACCTATCTGACAGCGCTGAGCCAGCCGAACATCTATCGCCTGAATACCTGGATTGCCGATGCGCCGATTTCACTGCGCTTGTCTAACGGCCAGGTGTGGGCACCGCAGAACGATGACCGTCGTTTTAGTGGCCAGGTGATGCTGGTCGATGCGCTGACCCGGTCGATGAACGTACCGACGGTGAACCTCGGGATGGCGGTTGGGTTGCCTGCGGTGACGGACACCTGGCAGAAACTCGGCGCGCCGAAAGATCAGCTGACCGGCATGCCGTCTATGCTGCTTGGTGCGCTGAACCTGACGCCAATTGAAGTGGCGCAGGCTTTCCAGACCATCGCCAGCGGCGGTAACCGCGCACCGCTTTCCGCGCTGCGTTCGGTGATTGCTGAAGATGGCACGGTGCTGTATCAGAGCTTCCCGCAGGCCGAACGTGCCGTACCGGCGCAGGCGGCGTACATGACGCTGTGGACGATGCAGCAGGTTGTCCAGCGCGGCACTGGTCGTCAGCTTGGCGCGAAGTATCCGGGCCTGCATCTGGCGGGTAAAACCGGTACTACCAACAACAACGTCGATACCTGGTTTGCGGGTATCGACGGGCGTGAAGTGACCATTACCTGGGTTGGCCGCGATAATAACCAGCCGACGAAGCTGTATGGTGCCAGCGGCGCGATGGCGATTTACCAGCGTTATCTGGAAAACCAGTCGCCGATCCCGCTGGATCTGACGCCGCCGGAAGACATCACCAATATGGGTGTTGATGACATGGGGAATTTCGTTTGCGGCGGTGGCGGTGTGCGCCAGCTTCCAGTCTGGACGACCAGCCCGGAAACGCTGTGCCAGCAAAACCAAGTGCAGCCGCAAACCGGTAACCCGTTTGATCAGTCCCAGCAGCCGCAGCAACCGGCGCAGCAGCAGCCTCAACAGCCGCCGCAGCAGGAGCAGAAAAGCGATGGTGTCGCCGGCTGGATCAAAGAGATGTTCGGCGGTAACTAACTTTCTGCCGTGACAAAACCTGAAACCTCCGATGGCAACATCGGGGGTTTTTTAATGTCCGAAACATGCAAATAACGTTGTATTAAACCCCTGTTAACCACCTGCTTTTCGTCTGGTTATTTCTTCATCCTTCAGGCCGTTTCAGGCGGCTTACTGCTTGCTATGCGCACAGCGCTTCGCATATTATGCTGCGGTCATAATAATAATTCTCGTTTACGTTATCATTCACTCATTTGAATCAGAGATAAACTAATGGCGCGTCCTAACACTGCTCAGCCAGTCAACACTACGCTGCGTAAAATCGCGGTTGTAGTAGCCACAGCGGTTAGCGGCATGTCTGTTTACGCACAGGCTGCAACAACCCAAAAAGAAGAAACCATCACCGTTACCACCAGCGCTGCTCCGCAGGAAAGCGCATGGGGACCGGCGGCGACCATCGCCGCGAAACACACGGCGACGGCAACAAAAACCGATATGCCGCTGGAGAAAACGCCGCAATCCATCTCGGTGGTGACCAGCGAGGAGATCGCGCTGCATCAGCCGAAATCCGTGAAAGAAGCCCTCAGTTATACGCCGGGTGTCGCTGTCGGTACGCGTGGCGCCTCCAATACCTATGACTACCTGATTATTCGTGGTTTTGCCGCCGACGGACAGAGCCAGAACAACTACCTCGACGGTTTGAAGATGCAGGGCAACTTCTATAACGACGCGGTAATTGATCCTTACATGGTTGAGCGTGCGGAAATTCTGCGCGGCCCCACTTCCGTGCTGTACGGAAAAAGCAGCCCGGGCGGCCTGTTGAATATGGTCAGCAAGCGCCCGACCACCACGCCGCTGTATGAAGTACAGTTTAAAGCCGGCACCAATAACCTGTTCCAGACCGGCTTTGATTTTAGCGACGCGCTTGATGACGACGGTGTTTTCTCCTACCGCTTAACCGGGCTGGCGCGTTCTGCTAACGCGCAACAGGAAGGGGCAAAAGAACAGCGTTACACCATTGCGCCATCGTTTAGCTGGCGTCCTGATGACAAGACTAACTTCACTTTCTTGTCCTATTTCCAGAACGAGCCGGATACCGGTTATTACGGTTGGTTGCCGAAAGAGGGAACCGTTGAGCCGCTGCCAAACGGCAAGCGTTTATCGACCGATTTCAACGAAGGTGCGAAGAACAACACCTATTCCCGTAATGAGAAAATGGTGGGTTACAGCTTCGAACACGCGTTCGACGACACCTTTACCGTGCGCCAGAATCTGCGTTACGCACAAAACAAAACCTCGCAAAACAGCGTGTACGGTTATGGCATGTGCTCGGATCCGCTCTATTCCGGCAATCCATCAACCAGCCCGTGTGCAGGTATCGCCCAGTCTGAATGGGGACACTACCTGACGCGCCAGTACGTGATTGATAGCGAGAAATTGCAGAACTTCTCTGTTGATACGCAACTGCAAAGCACCTTCTCCACCGGTGATATCGATCATATCCTGCTGACCGGTGTCGACTACATGCGTATGCGCAATGACATCAATTCATGGTTTGGCTATGCCGGTTCTGTTGCACCGTCGGATATTTATAATCTGGATCGCAGCGATTTCGACTTCGACGCCCATTCCACGCCTTCCGGTGCGTACCAGATCCTGAACCGCCAGCAGCAAACGGGGCTTTATGCGCAGGATCAGGCGCAGTGGGATAAAGTGCTGGTGACGCTGGGCGGACGTTACGATTGGGCTAAACAGAGCGCGTACAACCGCACCTCCGACACCACAACGAAACGCGACGATAACCAGTTCACCTGGCGCGGTGGCGTTAACTACCTGTTCGATAACGGTGTAACACCGTATTTCAGCTACAGCGAATCGTTCGAACCGGCGTCCACTTCAGGGGCGAGCGGTGCGATCTTCGCGCCGTCGAAAGGCAAGCAATACGAAGCCGGTGTGAAATACAGCCCGAAAGATCGTCCGATTGTGTTGACCGGCGCGGTCTATCAGCTCACCAAGAGCAACAACCTGATGGCCGATCCAGCAGGTTCTTTCTGGTCGGTTGAAGGCGGTGAAATTCGCGCGCGCGGCGTTGAAATCGAAGCCAAAGCGGCGCTGTCAGCCAACCTGAATATGGTCGGTTCTTACACCTATACGCAGGCGGAATACACCACCGACACCAATTACAAAGGCAACACCCCGGCGCAGGTGCCAAAACACATGGCATCGCTGTGGGGCGACTACACCTTCTATGACGGCGCGCTCTCTGGCCTGACATTAGGTACCGGCGCTCGCCTGACGGGTTCCAGCTATGGCGATCCGGCGAACTCCTTCAAGGTGGGTAGCTACACGGTTGTCGATGCGCTGGTTCGTTACGATCTGGCTCGCTTCGGTATGGCTGGCTCCAACGTGGCGGTTCACGTCAACAACCTGCTCGATCGTGAATACGTCGCAAGCTGCTTTAACACCTACGGCTGCTTCTGGGGCGCAGAACGCCAGGTGGTGGCGACGGCAACCTTCCGCTTCTAATCTCTCTTCGGGCACGGTTCGCCGTGCCCATTTATAAGTTGGCAATCATGCAGGAAAACAACGCGCTTCCCGATACCACCTTTCAACTCAGCGATGTCACTTTTCGTGTGCCCGCTCGCACGCTGCTGCACCCGCTGTCGCTGACCTTTCCGGTAGGAAAAGTTACAGGCTTGATTGGTCACAACGGCTCCGGAAAATCCACATTGCTGAAAATGCTTGGCCGCCACCAGCCGCCCTCGGGCGGTGATATTTTGCTGGATGGGCAGCCGCTCGCTAGCTGGAGCAGCAAAGCCTTTGCCCGCAAAGTGGCCTACTTGCCGCAGCAGTTGCCGCAGGCGGAAGGGATGACGGTTCGTGAACTGGTGGCGATTGGCCGCTACCCGTGGCACGGGGCGTTGGGGCGCTTTGGCATTGCCGACAGAGAAAAAGTGGAAGAAGCGATTGCGCTGGTGGGCTTAAAACCGCTGGCGCACCGCCTGGTCGATAGCCTCTCCGGCGGCGAACGCCAGCGCGCGTGGATCGCCATGCTGGTAGCGCAGGACAGCCGCTGCCTGCTGCTGGATGAACCTACCTCGGCGCTGGACATCGCCCATCAGGTGGATGTGCTGACGTTGGTGCACCGCTTGAGCCAGCAGCGCGGGCTGACGGTGATTGCCGTACTGCACGATATCAATATGGCGGCGCGGTATTGCGATTATCTGGTGGCGCTGCGCGGTGGTGAGATGATCGCCGAAGGCACGCCGGACGTATTAATGCGCGCCGAAACGCTGGAACACATTTACGGCATCCCGATGGGGATCCTGCCGCATCCTGCGGGGGCAGCACCGGTGAGTTTTGTCTACTGATGGCTGGATTACATCACATTAGCCGTCGTCGCTTACTGACGGCGATGGCGCTCTCTCCCCTGTTGTGGAACATGCGCAGCGCGCACGCCGCGGCGATCGATCCGACGCGTATTGTCGCGCTGGAGTGGTTGCCGGTTGAATTGCTGCTGGCGCTCGGCATCGCGCCTTATGGCGTTGCGGATGTGCAGAGTTACAACTTGTGGGTCAACGAGCCTGCGCTGCCCGCTTCGGTGATTGACGTTGGGCTGCGTACCGAGCCGAATCTCGAATTGCTGACGCAAATGAAACCCTCCTGGTTAGTATGGTCGGCAGGTTATGGCCCTTCAGAAGCGAAGCTGGCGCAAATCGCGCCGGGGCGCGGCTTCACGTTTAGCGATGGCAAAAAGCCGCTCGCCATGGCGAAGCACTCGTTAAACGAGATGGCGCAAATCCTCAATCTGGAAGCGGCAGCGAAAAAACATCTCGACGAATTTGATGCCCTGATCGAAGCGCGAAAACCGCATTTTGCGCGTCGCGGCGATCGCCCTTTATTGATGATCACTTTGCTCGATCCGCGCCATGTGCTGGCGTTCGGACCGAACTGCCTGTTCCAGGAAGTGCTCGATAGCATGGGCATTCGTAACGCCTGGCACGGCGAAACCTCTTTCTGGGGCAGCGTGGCGGTGGGTATCGACCGGCTGGCGGAATACAAAGACGTTGATGTCATCTGTTTCGATCACGGTAACGAGCAGGATATGCAAAAACTGATGGCGACGCCGTTGTGGCAGGCGATGCCCTTCGTGCGTTCCGGGCGTTTCCAGCGGGTGCCGGCGGTCTGGTTTTATGGCGCAACGCTGTCGGCGATGCATTTTACCCGCGTGCTGGATAATGCGCTGGGAGGCCGGGCATGAACCGACGTGTTTCGCCTTTCCCTGCGTTGCTGCTGACGGTGCTATTTATCGCCGCTGCCGTGCTTAGCTGGAACAATTTAACCGTCGCTTTGCCGCGCGCGCAGTGGGCGCAGGCCTTCGTCGCGCCGGACATTAACCTTATCGATCAGATGCTGTTTCACTACAGCCTGTTGCCGCGTTTGGTGATTTCTCTGCTGGTCGGCGCCGGGCTTGGTCTGGTCGGCGTGTTGTTTCAGCAGGTGCTGCGGAACCCGCTTGCCGAACCGACAACGCTTGGTGTGGCAACCGGGGCGCAACTGGGCATCACCATTACCACGCTGTGGTCGATTCCTGGCGTGCTGGCTTCACAGTTTGCCGCGCTGGCCGGGGCATGTGCAGTCGGTGCGCTGGTGTTTGGCGTAGCCTGGGGAAAACGTTTATCGCCGGTAACGCTGATCCTCGCCGGTCTGGTGGTGAGCCTCTATTGCGGGGCGATTAACCAACTGCTGGCGCTGTTCCATCACGATCAACTGCAAAGCATGTTTTTATGGAGCACCGGGACGCTAACGCAAACCGACTGGAGCATCGTGCAGCGCTTGTGGCCGCAGCTGCTTGGTTGTGCGGTGTTAACGCTGCTGCTGTTGCGCCCGCTAACGCTGATGGGGCTGGATGACGGCGTTGCGCGTAATCTTGGCCTGGCGCTGTCGCTGGCGCGCCTGGCGGCGCTGATGCTGGCGATTGCGCTGAGTGCGTTGCTGGTCAATGCGGTCGGCATTATCGGTTTTATCGGCCTGTTTGCGCCGCTGCTGGCGAAAATGCTCGGCGCGCGTCGCCTGTTGTCGCGCTTGCTGCTGGCACCGCTGATTGGCGCGCTGATCCTCTGGCTCTCCGATCAAGTTATCTGGTGGCTGACACGCGTGTGGATGGAAGTTTCCACCGGTTCGATCACCGCGCTGATTGGTGCGCCGCTGCTGCTGTGGCTGCTGCCGCGCCTGCGCAGTATGAGCGCCCCGGCAATGGACGCCGGAGATAACGTGGCTGTTGAGCGCCAGCACGTTCAGTGGTTTGCGCTGGGCGGTTTCGTGCTTCTGTTGCTGGCGATGGGGTTAGCGCTGACGTTCGGGCGTGACGCGACAGGCTGGCAGTTTGCCAGCGGTCAGTTGCTTGACGAACTGATGCCTTGGCGCTGGCCGCGCATTGTCGCTGCGCTCACCGCTGGCGTGATGCTGGCGGTGGCGGGGTGTATTATTCAGCGCCTGACCGGCAACCCGATGGCCAGCCCGGAAGTGCTGGGGATAAGCTCAGGCGCGGCGTTTGGCGTGGTATTGATGCTGTTTTTCGTACCGGGTAACGCGTTTGGCTGGCTGATGCCCGCCGGGAGTGTGGGAGCCGCAGTCACCTTGCTGATTATTATGGTTGCCGCCGGGCGCGGTGGCTTTTCGCCGCACCGCATGCTGCTGGCAGGGATGGCGCTGAGCACGGCGTTTACCATGCTGCTGATGATGCTGCAGGCAAGCGGCGATCCGCGTATGGCGACGATCCTGACGTGGATTTCCGGTAGCACTTACCACGCGTCCGGCGAGCAGGTTTTACATACTGGCGTGATGATGGTGATTTTGCTGGCGCTGACACCGCTGTGTCGCCGCTGGTTAATGATCTTACCGCTCGGTGGTGATACCGCGCGTTCAGTCGGGATGGCGCTGACACCGTCGCGCGTCGGCCTGCTGTTACTGGCAGCAGCGCTCACGGCAACGGCGACCATGACCATTGGCCCGCTCAGTTTTGTTGGTCTGATGGCACCGCATATCGCGCGGATGATGGGTTTTCGTCGCACGATGCCGCATATGGTGATTTCAGCGCTGGTGGGAGGAGTACTGCTGGTGTTTGCCGACTGGTGCGGGCGGATGCTGCTGTTTCCGTTTCAGATCCCCGCCGGGTTGCTGTCGACCTTTATCGGCGCGCCATACTTTATCTATTTGCTGAGAAAGCAGAGCCGCTAAAAGAGCGCCTCTCCCGCCGGGGAGAGGCCCTGCGGATTATAATTTGGCGAACACGCGACGCGCGGCATCGATAGTGTTGTCAATGTCCTCTTCACTGTGCGCGACAGACATAAAGCCCGCTTCAAACGCTGACGGCGCAAGGTATACGCCTTCTTCCAGCATCAGATGGAAGAAGCGTTTAAAACGCTCGACGTCGCACTTCACCACATCCTGATAGCGGGTCACGCTTTCGGCATCGGTAAAGAACAGACCAAACATCCCACCGACATGGTTGACTACCAGTGGAATGCCGGCTTCCTGCGCGGCGTCCAGCAGACCGTTGGCCAGTTGCGTGGTCAGTTCGGTCAGCGTGGCGTGAATGCCCGGCTGGGCGACTTCGGTTAAACAGGCATAGCCTGCTGCCATGGCAATCGGGTTGCCGGAGAGCGTACCCGCCTGGTAGACCGGGCCAGTAGGTGCCAGCGCGTCCATCACCTCGCGACGCCCGCCAAATGCGCCGACCGGCATGCCGCCACCGATAATTTTGCCAAGGCAAGTCAGATCCGGTGTCACACCGTAATAATCCTGTGCACCCGCCAGCGCGACGCGAAAACCGGTCATCACTTCATCGATAATCAGCAGCGCACCGAACTCATCGCACAACGCGCGCAGGCCCGGCAGGAATTCCGGCAGCGGCGGCACGCAGTTCATGTTTCCGGCGACCGGTTCGACGATGATACAGGCAATATCCTGCGGATATTGCTCAAACGCCGCGCGTACCGAGCTGAGATCGTTATACGTGCAGGTCAGCGTGTGTTTGGCGAAGTCAGCCGGTACACCCGGTGAGTTCGGCTGACCGAGCGTCAGCGCACCGGAACCGGCTTTCACCAGCAGGCAGTCGGCGTGGCCGTGGTAGCAGCCTTCGAATTTGATAATTTTATCGCGGCCGGTAAACCCGCGCGCCAGACGAATGGCACTCATCGTCGCTTCGGTACCGGAGTTCACCATGCGCACCATATCCATGGTCGGCACCAGTTCGGTGACCAGTTGCGCCATTTTGACTTCCATTTCGGTAGGTGCGCCAAAGCTCAGACCGCGGCTGGCCGCTTCGATCACCGCGTTGCGAATCGCCGGGTGGTTGTGACCGAGCACCATGGGTCCCCAGGATCCGACGTAATCGATATAGGCTTTGCCGTCGACATCATACAAATAAGCACCGTCAGCACGCTCGATAAACAGCGGCGTACCGCCCACGCCGGTAAAGGCGCGTACCGGTGAGTTCACACCGCCCGGGATAAGCTCACGCGCTGCGTTATAGAGGTTTTCAGACTTACTCATGCTTTTCATTCCTGGTTCGTGGAAAAATCAATGCCGGTCATTCTATGTGATTACGGGAATGTTATGAAAGTTTTGCCCCGGTGAAACGACATATTTTGCAGGGATTTTACCCGCGACGCGCCGAGGCTTGCCGGGTAAAATGCCCCTTTTGTATTACTTATCGAAAATCAATGTCAGCGCAAATCCCTTCATTTGAACAGCAGCAGGTTGAACAACGGCGACGCCGCAACATCATGCGCCAGATGCTGCAACGCGATAAAACGCCGCTGGCGATTTTGCTGGTTGCCGCCGTCGTGGGCGCAGTCACAGGATTGGTCGGCGTCTTTTTTGAAAAAGCCGTCAACGCGGTGCTGAATGCACGCATTGGCGCGCTGGCGCAGATGGCGGACAGCGCGCGGGTATGGCCGCTGGCATTTATTGGCTCGGCAGTGCTGGCGATGATTGGCTATTTTCTGGTGCGGCGATTCGCGCCCGAAGCAGGTGGTTCGGGGATCCCGGAAATTGAAGGTGCGCTGGAGGAACTGCGTCCGGTGCGCTGGTGGCGAGTCTTACCGGTTAAGTTTTTCGGCGGGATGGGAACACTTGGCGCGGGCATGGTGCTGGGTCGGGAAGGGCCAACCGTGCAGATCGGCGGCAATATCGGGCGCATGATGAGCGATCTGTTTCGCCTGCGCAGCGGTGAAGCACGTCATACGTTGCTGGCGACCGGCGCGGCAGCCGGGCTTTCTGCCGCGTTTAATGCGCCGCTGGCAGGTATTCTTTTCATCATTGAAGAGATGCGTTCGCAGTTTCACTACAACCTGATCTCAATTAAAGCCGTGTTCACCGGCGTGATTATGTCGAGCATTGTCTTTCGCGTGTTTAACGGCGAGGCGGCGGTAATTGACGTCGGTAAGCTCAGCAATGCGCCGGTTAATACACTGTGGCTCTATCTGGTGTTGGGGATGATTTTTGGCGGCATCGGACCGCTATTTAACACGCTGGTGTTGCGCACCCAGGATCTGTTTCAGCGTATCCACGGCGGGCATACCGGGAAATGGGTGCTGATTGGCGGTGTCATCGGCGGTTGTTGCGGCGTGCTTGGGTTGATTGCACCTGCGCTTTCCGGCGGGGGTTTTGCGCTTATCCCGATTGCGACCGCCGGAAACTATACCGTTGGCGCACTGCTGTTTATTTTCCTGATTCGTGTGGCAACCACGTTACTCTGTTTTAGCTCTGGCGCGCCGGGCGGCATATTTGCGCCAATGCTGGCGCTTGGCACGGTATTAGGCATGGCGTTTGGCAGCGCGAGTGCCGCGATTTTTCCGCATTATCAGCTCGATGCGGGGACATTCGCCATTGCCGGAATGGGCGCATTACTGGCCGCGTCGCTGCGTGCGCCGCTGACCGGCATCGTGCTAGTTCTGGAAATGACTGACAATTATCAGCTTATTTTGCCAATGATCATTACCTGTCTTGGTGCGACACTGTTAGCACAGTTTTTGGGCGGAAAACCGCTCTATTCCGCGATCCTGGCACGTACGCTTGCCAGGCAGGATGCGGCTCGCGAACGCGAGTTGCCGCGGGAGAATACTTGAACGATTTAGTAGCGTATTGGATAATAGCTGAAAAGGTCGGGTTACTATTTGACCAGATCGCAGTATCAACGGGAGCAAGACATGAGTGATGACGTAGCGTTGCCGCTGCAGTTTACCGACGCAGCAGCCAACAAAGTAAAAAACCTGATTGCGGACGAAGATAACCCAAATCTGAAGCTGCGTGTCTACATCACCGGTGGTGGTTGCAGCGGCTTCCAGTATGGTTTTACCTTTGACGATCAAATCAACGATGGTGATATGACCATTGAGAAGCAGGGCGTTGGCCTGGTGGTTGACCCGATGAGCCTGCAATATCTGGTTGGCGGTTCAGTCGATTACACCGAAGGTCTGGAAGGTTCCCGCTTTGTGGTGACTAACCCGAATGCGACCAGCACTTGTGGTTGCGGCTCTTCATTCAGTATTTAATGAATCCTTCATATATAAAAAGCCGTGTCAGTGACACGGCTTTTTTGTTATCTGCCTGATTCATCCAGCGCAAACGTGGGTAACTTCAGGTGCCAGCGAATCGCTGCCAGCCTGATAACCAGCGTGACCACCATGCCCAGCATACTTGCTGTTTCAAGCGGCATTGCAAAGAAGTGATACGCCGTTGCATGCACAATGCCACCCGCAATACAGGCGGTGGCGTAGATTTCGGTACGCAGGATCATCGGCACTTCGCGCGCCAGCACGTCACGAATGATACCGCCACCAACACCAGTGACCACGCCCATACAAATTGCCACCAGCGGGCCGGTTTCGGCGAGAAAGGCTTTATTTACGCCAATACCGACAAACACCGCCAGCCCGACGGCATCCAGTACCGGTAATACCCATTTCGGCAAGCGGCGCGGCTGGCGTACCAGCACAATGGTCAACATGCAGGTCACCATCGCCACCACTAAATCCGTTGGATCTTTAACCCAGAATACCGGGCCGTGCGCCAGCGCCATATCGCGGATCGTCCCGCCACCAACGGCGGTGACGACGCCGAGTACCAGCACACCAAACGGATCCATTCGCAGTTTTCCCGCCAGCAGAACGCCTGAGATAGCAAATACGGCGGTGCCGATAATATCCAGCCAGTAAACCAGCATGGTGAATTCCCCGGTTATTTCACCTGCGCAAGGGCAGTGCAGAGTTGTTGAGCGGCGAGGATAATACGCGGGCTTGCCCGTTCAAACCAGTCACCGTGCAGAGAAATAATCGGTACATTGAGCTGATTTCGCCAGAACTGTTCGATTCGCGGGATCTCTTTTTCATCGCCTGTCACCACGATCGCCTGCGGCTGGCGCGCCAGTACCTGTTCACGGCTTACTTGTGGCCACGGTACGCGGCTGGCGGCAAAGATATTTTCCCCGCCGCACAGCTCCAGCACCTGGTTTTGAATCGAGCCTTTTCCGCTGGTAAACAGCGGCTGCGCGCCAAATTGCAGGAACACACGCTTTTTCGGCAGGCTGGCGTAATGGGTTTTCAATTCGTGGTATTGAGAAAACAGCTTTTGCGCGGCCTGTTCCGCCTGCTGCGGATGCGGGCTATATGCTTTGAGCTTACGCAGCGTCTCGATGACCTGCTCAATGGTGATCGCATCCACCCACATCACGGTGATACCGAATTGCTTGAGCTGATTCACCTGACGTTCGGTGTTGCCGCCGCGCCATGCCAGCACCAGATCCGGTTTCAGCGCGACAATACGTTCCAGATTCATCCCTTGCCAGCTAGCCACCTGCTCAATCTGCCTGGCTTCCTGCGGGTAATCGGAATAGCTACTGACGCCGACAGGTGTAATGCCTGCAGCGAAAAGCAGTTCGGTATTGGCGGGCGACAGTGAGATAACACGCGGCGCGGCGAAAAGCCACGCCGGAAGCAGAATAAGCAGGGCGGCAAGCGCCCTGAAAAGAGAGTTAACCACGCGCCAGTTTCTGTACCAGGGTTTCAACCATCAGGCTGGATTGCTTCGCAGCCACAACCAGGAATTCGTCAAAGCTCAGGTGGGATTCCTGATCCGCCACATCGGAAATAGCGCGAACCACCACAAACGGTACGCTGTAGTTATGGCAAACGTGCGCGATGGCGGTCGCTTCCATCTCAACGGCGATCGCCTGCGGGAAGTTATGGCGGATTTTCGCCAGGCCTTCGGCACCGTTAATAAAGGCATCGCCGCTCACAATAAGGCCGCGTACGGCGTGCAGGTTCAGCTCACCAATGCAGTCTTCGGCTGCGGCAATCAGTTTGTCGTCCGCTTTGAAACCCGCTGGGCAACCGGGTAATTGACCAATCTCATAGCCAAAAGCGGTCACGTCAGCATCGTGATAACGCGCTTCGTCGGAAACCACGATATCGCCCACTTTCAGCGTTGCTGCAAGGCCACCGGCGGAACCGGTGTTGATAATCACATCCGGCTGGCAGCGCTCCAGCAGCAGCGTCGCGCCCATGGCGGCAGCCACTTTACCAATGCCGGATTTCAGTAGCGCAACCTCTGTACCATTCAGCGTACCGGTGTAGATTTCGCTCCCGCCGACGTTCAGCGTCTGACGGTTCTCGATTTTGTCACGCAGCAGCGTAACTTCTTCTTCCATTGCACCAATAATGCCAATTTTCATGGAGATACTCGCTAATGTGATAAGACAGGATTACGTTTTCAGGGCATAGTCTATCATGGCATACACAATTGCATGATATCCCGTGACGCTAAGCACAGGAGAGGAAATGGCAGAGATCGACTTTCGCAACAAGATAAACTGGCGCCGCCGCTACCGTTCGCCGCAGGGTGTAAAAACCGAACGTGAAATACTGCGCATCTTTGAAAGCGATCGTGGGCGCATTATCAACTCTGCTGCCATCCGACGTTTACAGCAAAAAACACAGGTTTTCCCGCTGGAGCGTAACGCGGCGGTGCGCACGCGTTTGACGCATTCGCTGGAAGTTCAGCAAGTGGGGCGTTATATCGCCAAAGAGATTTTGAGCCGCCTGAAAGAGCAGCGCCTGCTGGAAACCTACGGTCTGGATGAACTGACCGGGCCGTTTGAAAGCATCGTTGAGATGGCGTGCCTGATGCATGATATTGGCAACCCGCCGTTTGGCCATTTCGGCGAGGCGGCAATCAATGACTGGTTCCGCCAGCGCCTGGCGCCGGATGATGCGGTGAGCCAACCGCTGTCGGACGATCGCTGCGAAGTGGTGGCGCTTAAATTGCGTGAAGGCGAAGACACGCTGAACGCATTACGCCGGAAAGTGCGCCATGATTTAAGCCATTTTGAAGGTAACGCGCAGGGGATCCGCCTGGTTCATACATTAATGCGTATGAACCTGACCTGGGCGCAGGTCGGCTGTATTTTAAAATATACGCGCCCGGCGTGGTGGATTGGCGAGCCGCCAGCCTCACACAGTTATTTAATGAAAAAACCGGGTTACTATTTTTCTGAAGAAGCCTATGTAGAACGGCTGCGTAAAGAATTAAATCTCGATACTTACAGTCGCTTTCCGCTGACGTGGATAATGGAAGCGGCGGATGATATTTCCTATTGCGTGGCGGATTTAGAAGATGCGGTAGAAAAACGGATATTTAGCGCGGAACAACTTTATCAACATCTTTATGACGCCTGGGGGGAGCATGAAAAAGGATCGTTGTTTGCGCAGGTTGTCGAAAACGCGTGGGATAAATCACGCGCTAATTCGATGAGCCGCAGCGCGGAAGATCAATTTTTCATGTATCTACGCGTCAATACGCTAAATAAACTGGTGCCGTACGCGGCACAGCGTTTTATTGATAACTTGCCGCAGATTTTCAACGGTGAATTCAATCACGCGTTACTGGAAGATGAAAGCAGCTTTAGTCAGCTACTTGAATTATATAAAAATGTCGCCATAAAACAGGTGTTCAGCCATCCCGACGTTGAGCAGCTCGAATTACAGGGCTATCGCGTTATCAGTGGTTTGCTGGATATTTACCGTCCGCTGTTACAATTATCGACGGCGGATTTTGCCGAGCTGGTGGAAAAAGAGCGTTTGCGTCGTTTCCCGATTGAATCGCGCCTGTTTCAAAAACTTTCGACGCGCCACCGGCTAGCCTACGTTGAGGCGGTGAGCAAATTATCGCCCGACGCGGCAGAGTACCCGGTGCTGGAGTATTATCACCGTTGTCGATTAATTCAGGATTATATTAGCGGGATGACGGATCTATATTCATGGGATGAATATCGTCGTTTGATGGCGGTGGAATAATGCCGTTGAATTGTAAAGAACGACAATAAATTTTTACTTTTTCCAGACACTTAATGCCGGAACTTCACGCTATAAATCGACTCTGAGTGACACATACACAGCAGTTTGCGTTAATCGGTAAAGAGTGAGAGACATGAAAAAAACCACGTTAGCAATGAGTGCACTGGCTTTGAGTTTAAGTTTAGCGCTGTCTCCTCTGTCGGCTATGGCAGCGGAAACGGCATCGTCTACAGCTGCGACATCACAACAAATGCCTAGCCTCGCGCCGATGCTGGAAAAAGTGATGCCGTCGGTGGTGAGTATCAATGTTGAAGGCAGCACCACGGTAAACACGCCGCGTATGCCGCGCAACTTCCAGCAGTTCTTTGGTGATAATTCACCGTTCTGCCAGGAAGGCTCTCCGTTCCAGAGCTCGCCGTTCTGTCAGGGCGGCGGCGCACCGGGCGGGCAGGGCGATAGCCAGCAGCAGAAATTTATGGCGCTGGGTTCCGGCGTGATCATTGATGCGGCGAAAGGCTATGTGGTGACCAACAACCATGTGGTCGATAACGCCAACACCATCAAAGTGCAATTAAGTGACGGGCGTAAATTTGACGCCAAAGTGGTGGGTAAAGACCCGCGTTCCGACATTGCGCTGATTCAAATTCAGGATCCGAAAAATCTGACCGCGATTAAGCTGGCGGACTCCGATGCGCTTCGCGTGGGGGATTACACCGTGGCGATTGGTAACCCGTTTGGTCTCGGTGAAACGGTGACTTCCGGGATTGTCTCCGCACTGGGTCGCAGCGGCCTGAATGCGGAAAACTATGAAAACTTTATCCAGACGGATGCCGCGATCAACCGCGGTAACTCCGGCGGCGCGCTGGTGAACCTGAACGGCGAACTGATCGGTATTAACACCGCGATCCTCGCACCGGATGGCGGCAACATCGGTATCGGTTTTGCGATCCCAAGTAACATGGTGAAAAACCTCACCGGCCAGATGGTCGAGTTCGGTCAGGTTCGCCGTGGTGAGCTGGGCATTATGGGTACCGAACTCAATTCCGAGCTGGCGAAAGCGATGAAAGTCGATGCGCAGCGCGGGGCGTTTGTCAGCCAGGTGATGCCGAATTCTGCCGCCGCGAAAGCCGGTGTGAAAGCAGGGGATGTGATTACCTCTCTGAACGGTAAACCGATTAGCAGCTTTGCCGCGCTGCGTGCGGAAGTTGGTTCAATGCCGATCGGCAGCAAAGTCGCTCTGGGCCTGCTGCGCGATGGCAAAGCGGTGAATATTACGCTTGAGTTGCAACAGAGCAGCCAGAACCAGGTTGATTCCAGCACCATCTTCAGCGGTATTGAAGGTGCGGAAATGAGCAACAAAGGCAAAGACGGCGGCGTGGTGGTTAATTCGGTGAAAGCCAATACCCCGGCCGCGCAGATTGGCCTGAAAAAAGGCGATGTGATTGTCGGAGCGAACCAGCAACCGGTGAAAAATATCGCTGAGCTGCGCAAAATCCTCGACAGTAAACCTTCGGTGCTGGCGTTGAACATTCAACGCGGTGACACCTCTATCTATCTGCTGATGCAGTAATCCGCTGTAAACCCTCTTCCCGAACCATGGGAAGAGGGCCTCTCCTCTGTTTTGTGAAGCCTTCCACAACTCCATACTTCTGAATGCCGCTTTGTGCATTTGCACAGTGCGTACGGGAATTTTCTTCCCTATGCTTGGGCTCTGCACACGGGAGGGTTACATGGCTGGCTGGCATCTTGATACCAAAATGGCACAGGATATCGTGGCGCGCACGATGCGCATCATTGATACGAACATTAACGTGATGGATGCACGGGGTCGCATCATTGGTAGTGGTGACCGCGAACGTATTGGTGAATTGCACGAAGGCGCGTTACTGGTGCTCTCGCAAGGCCGTGTGGTGGATATCGACGATGCGGTTGCCCGCCATCTGCATGGTGTGCGTCAGGGTATCAACCTGCCGTTACGTCTTGAAGGGGAAATCGTGGGTGTTATTGGCCTGACGGGTGAACCGGAAACGTTGCGCAAATACGGCGAATTAGTCTGCATGACCGCCGAGATGATGCTGGAACAATCCCGTCTGATGCATCTATTGGCACAGGATAGCCGTCTGCGCGAAGAGCTGGTCATGAACCTGATTCAGGCGGAAGAGCACACGCCCGCTCTGACCGAATGGGCGCAGCGTTTAGGCATTGATTTAAACCAGCCGCGCGTGGTGGCGGTGGTGGAAGTGGATAGCGGCCAGTTGGGCGTGGATAGCGCCATGGCCGAGTTGCAGCAACTGCAAAATGCCCTCACCACCCCTGAGCGCAACAACCTGATTGCTATTGTTTCGCTGACCGAAATGGTGGTGCTGAAACCAGCGCTTAACCAGTTTGGTCGCTGGGATGCCGAAGATCACCGCAAGCGGGTGGAACAGCTGATCACGCGCATGAAAGAGAACGGCCAGTTGCGTTTTCGTGTCGCACTGGGTAATTACTTCACCGGCCCTGGCAGCATTGCCCGTTCTTACCGAACGGCGCGCACCACCATGATGGTGGGTAAACAGCGTATGCCGGAAAGCCGTAGCTATTTTTACCAGGATTTGATGCTGCCGGTATTGCTCGACAGCTTACGCGGTGGTTGGCAGGCCAACGAGCTGGCACGCCCGTTGTCGCGGCTAAAAGCGATGGATAATAACGGCCTGCTGCGTCGCACGCTGGCGGCATGGTTTCGCCACAATGTACAGCCGCTGGCAACATCTAAGGCGCTGTTTATTCATCGCAATACGCTGGAATATCGTTTGAACCGAATCTCGGAACTGACCGGGCTGGATTTGGGGAACTTCGATGACAGGCTGCTGCTGTATGTGGCGCTGCAATTAGACGAACAACATTAAAAAAATGATGTTGTGCCGGGTAGTGAGCCCGGCACAATGCGTTAGAACCCGCGATTTATTTCCCGCGCGTCAGCTTTTCAAGATCGGATTCGATTTCGTTGATCTTGTTAGTAACAACGCTTTCCAGGTGGCGCAGATCGTCCAGGATCTTACGTTTCAGATCCACTTCCGTGCGATCGCGCTGGCAGATTTGATCCAATTCATCAATTACATAGCGCAGGTTAGGACTGATTTCCTGCACTTCTTTGTACCCCTGGCCGACACCATCGGCGACAACGGTTTTACGCTGGCGCGGGTATTTGAATTTGACGCTCTTGGCAAAAAACTCGCCTTTATCCTTATGAAAATAGATTTTCAGAATATCGTTATTGGCTTCCTGGCGGAGGCTATAGCGGTCGATTTCATCGGGATTGGTGATGCCTAAACTTTTCAGATTATCGTACATAGCGGTACCCTTAAGCTCAACATAACCTATGAATAATTAACGAAAAAATCTATTTTTGCCACCTGTGAATGCAAAAAAGGCGGGATATATCACCCTCTTCCGGACAGGAAGAGGGACAGACTTAGTCGATAGTGCGCAGCAGTTCGTTAATACCGACTTTACCGCGCGTTTTCGCATCCACTTTTTTCACGATTACTGCGCAATACAGGCTGTATTTGCCATCTTTAGACGGCAGGTTGCCGGAAACAACCACTGAGCCCGCCGGTACGCGGCCATAATGCACTTCGCCGGTTTCACGATCGTAAATACGCGTACTCTGACCGATGTACACACCCATCGAGATGACAGAACCTTCTTCTACGATAACACCTTCGACTACTTCAGAACGTGCACCAATAAAGCAGTTATCTTCAATGATAGTCGGGTTTGCCTGCAGCGGTTCGAGAACGCCGCCAATACCTACGCCGCCGGAGAGGTGAACGTTTTTACCGATCTGCGCGCAAGAGCCTACGGTCGCCCAGGTATCAACCATGGTGCCTTCATCAACATAGGCGCCGATATTGACATAAGACGGCATCAGCACGGTATTGCGGGCGATAAACGCGCCCTGGCGCACCGCTGCTGGCGGCACTACGCGGAAGCCTTCTTTCTGGAAACGCGCTTCATCGTAGTCGGCGAATTTCATCGGGACTTTGTCGAAGTAGCGGCTTTCCGCACCGTCGATAACCTGGTTATCGTTAATGCGGAAAGAGAGCAGAACCGCTTTTTTCAGCCACTGGTGGGTGACCCACTGACCATCGATTTTCTCTGCGACGCGAAGCGCGCCGGAATCGAGCAGGGCAATAACCTGATTCACCGCTTCACGGGTAACGGTATCGGCATTTGCCGGGGTGATCTCTGCGCGACGCTCGAAAGCGGCTTCAATAACGTTCTGTAACTGCTGCATTGTTTACTCTTTCCATCTGTGTAAAAAAATAATCACCCTTTATCGTTTGGATTGAGGGCCTCTGTCAACCGTTGTTGTACCTCCTTTTGCAGCGCATTATTAAGGCCACGCCGGTCGGCAGTCGCGATTATAAATAAATCTTCTACTCGCTCACCAATGGTTGTAATTCTCGCCCCGTGCAGCGAAATTCCCAGATCCGCAAACACCTGCCCGACGCGGGCAAGTAGCCCTGGCTGGTCAAGGGCAATCAATTCAAGAAACGATTTTCTGTCGGTATGTGTCGGCAGGAAATTCACTTCGGTATCGACGGTAAAGTGGCGCAGTTTGGCAGGCTGACGGCGCGGTTGCGGCGGTTGCCAGGTGTGCTGCGTAATGGCCTGTTCCAGCCCAAAACAAATCGCGTCGTGGCGATCGGCGGAGAGCGGGCTGCCGTCCGGTTCCAGCACAATAAAGGTGTCCATTGCCATACCGTCGCGGGTGGTAAAAATCTGCGCGTCGTGAACGCTCAGGTTGCGACGATCGAGTTCGGCGCACACCGCTGCAAACAGATACGGGCGATCCGGGCTCCAGATAAAGATCTCGGTGCCGCCGCGCGTAGCCTGTGGGCTGAGCAAAATCATCGGCTTGCTCAGATCATGTTGCAGCAGGTGGCGCGCATGCCAGGCAAGCTGGTTTGGGCTATGGCGAACAAAATAGTTCGCCCGACAGCGCGCCCAAATCTGATGCAATTGCTCTTCATCAATATTGTCCATACGCAGCAGAGCCAGCGCCTGAAGCTGGTGATGGCGCACGCGTTCGCGCATATCCGGCGTATTTTGCATGCCGCGACGCAACTGTTTTTCAGTGGCGAAATAGAGTTCGCGCAGCAAGCTCTGCTTCCAGCTGTTCCACAGGGTTTCGTTGGTGGCACAGATATCCGCCACGGTCAGGCAGACAAGGAAGCGCAGACGGTTCTCCGTTTGCACTTCTTCGGCAAACTGCTTGATGACTTCCGGATCCTGAATATCACGGCGCTGGGCGGTGACCGACATCAACAGGTGATGACGCACCAGCCAGGCGACAAGCTGGGTTTCACGTGAGTTAAGTCCATGTAATTCAGCGAATTTCAGAACATCCTGCGCACCCAGCACCGAGTGGTCGCCGCCGCGGCCTTTGGCGATATCATGGAACAACGCCGCAATCAGGATCAGCTCCGGGTGGGTTAAACGCGGCCACAGTTCCACGCATAGAGGGTGCTTATTTCGCGTCTCTTCTTTGGCAAAACTTTCCAGCTTCAGCAATACGCGAATGGTGTGCTCATCCACGGTATAGGCGTGGAACAGGTCAAACTGCATCTGACCGACGATGTGCGACCACTGCGGCATATAGGCCCACAACACGCTGTGGCGGTGCATTGGCAACAAACCACGGCTGACGGCGCCTGGATGGCGCAACATGCTGAGGAAAATTGAGCGCGCTTCGGCGATATAGCACAGCGGCTGTGTCAGATGACGGCGGGCATGGCGCAAGTGGCGCAGCGTGGTGGAGTAGATGCCGGTAATGGTGCTGTTGCGCACCATAATATAGAACATGCGCAGGATGGCCTGCGGCTCACGGATAAACAGCGTTTCGTCACGCAGATCGATAAGCGAACCGCGCAGTTGAAATTCATCGTCAATCGGGCGCGGTTTCTCGTCGGTGGTCAGCGCCAGAATCGCTTCATCGAAAAGCTGTAACAGCATCTGATTCAGTTCCGCGACGCGGCGGGTGACGCGGAAGAAATCCTTCATCATATGTTCGACAGGCTGGTTGCCTTCGCCAATATAATTCAGACGCTGCGCTACGCTCAGTTGGCGGTCAAACAGTAGGCGGTTGTCGTAGCGACTCACTTCCAGATGCAGCGCGAAGCGGATACGCCAAAGTAGGTGCAGGCACTCGTTCAGCTCATTGCGCTCGGCTTCGGTCAGAAAGCCAAAACCCACCATTTCATCCAGCGATGTGGCACCAAAGTGACGGCGAGCCACCCATTGCAGGGTGTGAATATCGCGCAGACCGCCAGGGCTGCTTTTTATGTCGGGCTCCAGGTTGTAACTGGTGCCGTGATAACGCTGGTGGCGCTCGTTTTGTTCCGCCACTTTTGCCGGGAAAAAAGTTTCCGACGGCCAGAAGCTGTCGCTAAAAATATGCTTTTGCAGTTCCAGAAATAGCGCGACGTCGCCAATCAGCAGACGTGATTCAATTAAGTTGGTCGCGACAGTGAGATCCGATAACCCTTCCTGTAAGCACTCATCCAGCGTACGAACGCTGTGTCCCACTTCGAGTTTGACATCCCACAGCAGCGTGAGCAGTTCGCCAATTTTCTGCGCTTGTTCGTCGGAAAGTTTGCTGCGGCTGAGGATCAGTAAATCAATATCCGATAACGGATGCAGCTCACCGCGACCGTAACCGCCGACCGCTACCAGCGCAGTATCGCTGACGTCGCCAAAACCGTACTCCAGCCATAAGCGTTGCAAAAGTTGATCAATAAATTCGGTGCGCGCCTCGATTAATTGCTCGGCTGAAATACCGGCGTCAAAGACATGCCCCAGCCATTGCTGAAAAGCTTCAATATGCGCTTTGATATTGGCGCACTGGAATTCGTCTTGTGACCAAACGCCTGGATATTCAGGCTGGCCGGGAAGGGTGGGTTGTACCGCGCTGACAAATTGTTCTGAAGTGATGTTGCTCATTATGGGCCACCCGTCTGGAGTGCATATGCATAGCAAAACAACTTAAAAGAGATAATGAAAAATGAAAAGTCGTTTATATGTATGACGCTGCAGGGGAGAGCGGTAAAAAAAACGGCCCGCAGAGCGGACCGTTTATCGCGTTTGCCAATGTCAGAATCAGGCGGCGGTTAGCACGGCATCGATGGTGTCATCCTTGCGCAGCGTCAGGATCTCGCAGCCGGTTTCGGTAACGACAATTGTGTGCTCATACTGCGCAGACAGGCTGCGGTCTTTGGTTTTCACCGTCCAGCCGTCTTTCATGGTGCGAATACGGTAATCGCCCGCGTTTACCATCGGCTCGACGGTAAACGTCATGCCCGCTTGCAGCACCACACCGCCATCGTCAGCATCATAGTGCAGCACCTGCGGCTCTTCATGGAAGCCGCGGCCAATACCGTGACCACAATATTCGCGCACGACAGAGAAGCCCTGAGCTTCAACATATTTCTGAATTGCTGCGCCAAGGGTGCGCAGGCGGATACCCGGTTTGACCATGCGCAGCGCCAGATAGAGACTCTCCTGCGTGATATGGCACAGACGCTCACCGAGAATGGTCGGCTTACCAACGATAAACATTTTGGAGGTGTCGCCGTGGTACTCGTCTTTAATCACAGTCACATCGATGTTGACGATATCGCCATCTTTCAGCAGTTTTTCGTCATCCGGAATACCGTGGCACACCACTTCGTTAATAGAGATGCAAACCGATTTCGGGAAGCCGTGATAACCCAGACAGGCGGAGATGGCATGCTGCTCTTTAACGATGTAGTCGTTGCAGATGCGATCGAGTTCACCCGTGCTGACGCCCGGCTTAATGTACGGTTCAATCATTTCCAGCACTTCGGCGGCGAGTCGGCCCGCGACGCGCATTTTTTCGATTTCTTCAGGTGTCTTAATAGAGATAGCCATGGAATGTGTCCATCAGTGTCGATTTTTTCGACTATACCAGGATTAGTGCTGTCAATGGTAACAGTCAGGCAAGTGTTGTGCCAAATCGAGAATCATTAACAGCACCCTGCGTCAACAACTATTGGTTTCCGGCGGTGTTTTATGGTATAAAGCGCGCCGGACTTCCGTTCCTGTTTTGGGATGGAAGCCACAAATCTCACTTTGTGTAATAACACACACGTATCGGCACATATTCCGGGGTGCCCTTCGGGGTCGGTAATATGGGATACGTGGAGGCATAACCCCAACTTTTATATAGAGGTTTTAAACATGGCAACTGTTTCCATGCGCGACATGCTCAAGGCTGGTGTTCACTTTGGTCACCAGACCCGTTACTGGAACCCGAAAATGAAGCCGTTCATCTTCGGTGCGCGTAACAAAGTTCACATCATCAACCTTGAGAAAACTGTACCGATGTTCAACGAAGCGCTGGCTGAGCTGAACAAAATTGCTGCTCGTAAAGGCAAAATCCTGATCGTTGGTACTAAACGCGCTGCAAGCGAAGCGGTGAAAGAAGCTGCACAGAACTGCGACCAGTTCTTCGTGAACCATCGCTGGCTGGGCGGTATGCTGACTAACTGGAAAACCGTTCGTCAGTCCATCAAACGTCTGAAAGACCTGGAAACTCAGTCTCAAGACGGTACCTTCGACAAGCTGACCAAGAAAGAAGCGCTGATGCGCACTCGTGAGCTGGACAAGCTGGAAAACAGCCTGGGCGGTATCAAAGACATGGGCGGCCTGCCGGACGCACTGTTTGTTATCGACGCTGACCACGAGCACATCGCAATCAAAGAAGCAAACAACCTGGGCATCCCGGTATTTGCTATCGTTGATACCAACTCCGATCCGGACGGCGTTGACTTCGTTATCCCGGGTAACGATGACGCAATCCGTGCTGTTAGCCTGTACCTGAATGCCGTTGCTGCTACCGTTCGTGAAGGCCGTTCTTCGGATCTGGCTACTCAGGCGGAAGAAAGCTTCGTAGAAGCTGAGTAATAAGGCACGCTCGTTGAGCCCCTTATTGAGCAGGTAGTACCGAGTTTGGTTAGGGGGCCTGTTAATGGCCCCCTTTTTCACTTTTAAGCCTGTTTGGTTGCAAACCGTGCAGGTCATATCTCTCCCGAGGAATAAAGAATGGCTGAAATTACCGCATCCCTGGTAAAAGAGCTGCGTGAACGTACTGGCGCAGGCATGATGGATTGCAAAAAAGCGCTGACTGAAGCGAACGGCGACATCGAGCTGGCGATCGAGAACATGCGTAAGTCTGGTGCGATCAAAGCGGCGAAAAAAGCAGGCAACGTTGCTGCTGACGGCGTGATCATCACCAAAATCGACGGCACCTACGGCATCATTCTGGAAGTTAACTGCCAGACTGACTTCGTGGCAAAAGACGGTGGTTTCCAGGCATTTGCTAACAAAGTTCTGGACGCAGCGGTTGCTGGCAAAATCACTGACGTTGAAGTTCTGAAAGCGCAGTTCGAAGAAGAGCGCGTTGCACTGGTTGCTAAAATCGGTGAGAACATCAACATCCGTCGCGTTTCTGCGCTGGAAGGCGAAGTGCTGGGTTCTTACCAGCATGGCGCACGTATCGGTGTTCTGGTTGCGGCTAAAGGCGCTGATGACGAGCTGGTTAAACAGCTGGCAATGCACATCGCTGCAAGCAAGCCGGAATTCGTTAAACCGGAAGACGTATCTGCTGAAGTCGTAGAAAAAGAGTACCAGGTTCAGCTGGACATCGCCATGCAGTCTGGCAAACCGAAAGAAATCGCAGAGAAAATGGTTGAAGGCCGCATGAAGAAATTCACCGGCGAAGTTTCTCTGACTGGCCAGCCTTTCGTTATGGATCCGAGCAAATCTGTTGCTCAGCTGCTGAAAGAGCACAACGCTGACGTAACTGGCTTCATCCGCTTCGAAGTGGGCGAAGGCATCGAGAAAGTTGAGACTGACTTCGCAGCAGAAGTTGCTGCCATGTCCAAGCAGTCTTAATCAATAAAAGGAGCCGCCTGAGGGCGGCTTCTTTTTATGCCCTTCATCTGAAAATCAGCCAGCACACTAGTGTTTGCGCTGGCAGGCGACGTATCATAAGCGCCGGTATTAACCCCGTCCAATTGTTGACAGTCTCAGGAAAGAAACATGGCTACCAATGCAAAACCCGTCTACAAACGCATTCTGCTTAAGCTGAGCGGCGAAGCGCTCCAGGGATCCGAAGGCTTCGGTATTGACGCAAGCATTCTTGACCGTATGGCGCAGGAAATTAAAGAGCTGGTCGAACTTGGGGTTCAGGTTGGCGTGGTGATTGGTGGCGGCAACCTGTTCCGTGGGGCGGGTCTGGCGAAAGCGGGGATGAACCGCGTAGTGGGCGACCACATGGGTATGCTGGCGACCGTGATGAACGGCCTGGCAATGCGTGATGCGCTGCATCGTGCCTATGTGAACGCACGTCTGATGTCCGCGTTCCCGTTAAATGGCGTTTGCGACAACTACAGCTGGGCAGAGGCGATTAGCCTGCTGCGTAACAACCGCGTGGTCATTTTCAGCGCCGGTACAGGTAACCCGTTCTTTACTACCGATTCTGCAGCATGCCTGCGCGGTATTGAGATTGAAGCGGATGTGGTGCTGAAGGCGACCAAAGTAGACGGCGTATTTACTGCCGATCCGGTGCTCGATCCGACCGCCACGCTGTGCGAACAGCTGAGCTACAGCGAAGTGCTGGATAAAGAACTGAAAGTGATGGATCTGGCGGCCTTTACGCTGGCTCGCGACCATAAACTGCCGATTCGCGTGTTCAACATGAACAAACCTGGCGCGCTGCGTCGCGTTGTCATGGGCGAAAAAGAAGGCACATTGATTACGGAATAATTCCCGTAAGCAATAAATAAAGGTAAGATTCCGCTTTAATTTATTGAGCAGTTCTTTCTGGCATCTTCAGGGTGCCAAAAATTGAACAGGCTATACTTAGCACACCCGCCGTATGGCCTGCCTGCGACAAGATTTCAAGGATCCGTAACGTGATTAGCGATATCAGAAAAGATGCTGAAGTACGCATGGATAAATGCGTCGAAGCGTTCAAAACTCAAATCAGCAAAGTGCGCACTGGCCGCGCTTCTCCGAGCCTGCTGGATGGCATCGTTGTGGAATACTACGGTACGCCGACTCCGCTGCGCCAACTGGCTAGCGTTACCGTCGAAGACTCCCGTACGCTGAAAATCAACGTGTTTGACCGCTCAATGAGTCCGGCTGTTGAAAAAGCGATTTTGACCTCTGATCTCGGTTTAAACCCGAGCTCTGCGGGTAGCGATATTCGCGTTCCGCTACCGGCACTGACGGAAGAACGTCGTAAAGATCTGATCAAAGTCGTACGCGGCGAAGCTGAACAAGCGCGCGTTGCAGTACGTAACGTTCGTCGTGATGCGAACGATAAAGTGAAAGCACTGCTGAAAGACAAAGAAATCAGTGAAGACGACGATCGTCGTTCTCAGGATGACGTACAGAAGCTGACCGATGCTGCAATCAAAAAAGTGGATGCGGCGCTGGCGGACAAAGAAGCGGAACTGATGCAGTTCTGATTCGAAACAAACCGACTAAAACGCCGTACAGAGAGCCGCGAGAGTGGCTTTGCTGGCGGCGTTTTGCTTTTTATCCTTGCAACGTTGCGAGCGTTTCATGAAGCATTTAACTCTTCTGGGCTCAACGGGTTCTATTGGTTGCAGCACGCTGGCCGTGGTTCGCCACAATCCCGATCGTTTCTCCGTTACTGCGCTGGTTGCCGGTAAAAATGTTACCCGCATGGTTGAGCAGTGCCTTGAGTTTTCTCCCAAATTCGCGGTGATGGACGATGACGAAAGCGCGCAACAGTTAAAGCGCTCTTTGCGGGAACATGGTAGCCGAACAGAAGTGCTAAGCGGCCAGCAGGCAGCCTGTGAAATGGCGGCGCTGAGCGGCGTCGATCAGGTGATGGCGGCCATTGTGGGCGCTGCGGGCCTGGTGCCAACGCTTGCTGCTATTCGTGCCGGGAAAACGGTGCTACTGGCGAATAAAGAGGCTCTGGTGACGTGCGGTCGCTTGTTTATGGAGGCGGTGAAGGAGAGCGGGGCGCAGCTTTTGCCGGTGGACAGCGAGCATAACGCTATTTTTCAGAGTTTACCGGAAACAATTCAACATAACCTGGGGTACGCTGATCTGGAGCAGAATGGCGTTTCGTCTATTCTGCTTACCGGGTCTGGTGGCCCGTTCCGGGAGACACCGCTTTCCGATCTGGCCGCAATGACGCCGGATCAGGCGTGCCGGCACCCGAACTGGTCAATGGGGCGCAAGATCTCCGTTGACTCCGCCACTATGATGAATAAAGGTCTGGAATACATTGAAGCGCGCTGGTTGTTTAATGCCTCTGCCCGCCAGATGGAAGTGTTGATTCACCCGCAATCGGTGATCCACTCCATGGTGCGTTACCAGGATGGCAGTGTATTGGCACAACTGGGTGAGCCGGATATGCGTACGCCCATCGCTCATACGATGGCCTGGCCGGAACGAGTGCCGTCAGGTGTTAATGCCCTCGATTTTTGCAAACTAAGTTCGTTAAGTTTCGTGCAGCCCGATTTTGACCGCTATCCTTGCCTGAAGCTGGCCATTGATGCGTCTGATGAAGGGCAGGCGGCAACAACCGCGCTCAACGCGGCGAATGAGGTCACTGTTTCGGCATTCCTGGCATCTGCTATCCGTTTCACAGATATTGCCGCCCTGAATCTTTCTGTGCTTGAACAGATGGATTTGCGCGAACCGCAGAGCATTGATGACGTGCTGGCTGTGGATGCACAGGCACGCGATGTTGCGCAAAAACAAGTGATGCGTCTCGCAAGCCAGTGATATTACAGCGATGAGTGACGGTGCTATTTGTTAGCGTTGGGCTTCGGTGATATAGTCTGCGCCACAAAATTGCCAGTTGGTATTATGGCGTTTGGTGTAAGCCGTGGTTTACACGGCTTTTTTGCGTAAAGGCTTTTGTATTCCTGAGTACCGCTAAATCCTTTTCAGGGACTAAAACGCGTTATGTTGTCTGCTAACCAACCGATAAGCGAAAGTTTGCCAACGCATGGCTGCCGCCATGTAGCGATAATTATGGATGGCAATGGTCGCTGGGCGAAAAGACAAGGGAAACTCCGGGCTTTTGGTCATCGGGCCGGAGCGAAGTCTGTACGCCGTGCGGTCTCTTTTGCCGCCAATAATGGTATTGATGCGCTGACGCTTTATGCTTTTAGTAGCGAGAACTGGAATCGCCCGGCGCAGGAAGTGAGTGCGCTGATGGAGTTGTTTGTGTGGGCTCTGGATAGCGAAGTAAAAAGCCTGCACCGTCATAATGTGCGTTTACGCATTATTGGCGATACCAGTCGTTTTAATACGCGTTTGCAGGAGAGAATCCGCAAAGCGGAAGCGTTAACCGCCCAGAACACCGGGCTGACGCTGAATATCGCAGCGAACTATGGTGGGCGCTGGGATATCGTACAGGGAGTCCGGCAGCTTGCCGAGCAGGTGCAGGAAGGGCTGTTGCGCCCGGATCAAATTGATGAAGAAGCGCTCAATAAGCAAGTCTGCATGCATGAACTGGCTCCCGTGGATTTAGTGATTAGGACTGGTGGGGAACATCGCATAAGTAATTTTTTACTTTGGCAAATTGCCTATGCCGAACTTTACTTTACAGATGTTCTTTGGCCCGATTTTGATGAACAAGACTTTGAAGGTGCGCTGCATGCCTTTGCCAATCGAGAGCGTCGTTTCGGCGGTACCGAGCCAGGTGGCGACAAAGCCTGATGGGGGTTGCTTTTGCTGAAGTATCGCCTGATTTCTGCTTTTGTATTGATACCCATTGTTATTGCAGCGCTTTTTTTGCTGCCGCCGGTGGGATTTGCGATCGTTACGCTCGCTGTTTGCATGCTCGCTGCGTGGGAGTGGGGGCAACTGAGCGGCTTTACGTCCCGGACTCAGCGGGTTTGGTTGGCCGTATTATGCGGGTTTTTACTCGCCCTTATGCTATTTACGTTGCCGGAATATCACCATAATACCCATCATCCGCTGGTGACGTTCTCGCTCTGGGCTTCTCTGGCCTGGTGGCTGGTGGCGTTGGTGCTGGTGCTAAGTTACCCGGCATCCGCCGCGGCGTGGCGCCATTCTAAAATTTTGCGCCTGATTTTCGGTATCTTGACGATTATCCCTTTTTTCTGGGGCATGCTGGCGCTGCGCGTATGGCATTACGATGTAAATCACTATAGCGGCGCGCTGTGGTTGTTGTACGTGATGATCCTCGTCTGGGGAGCAGATTCAGGCGCTTATATGTTCGGCAAACTGTTTGGCAAACATAAGCTTGCACCGAAAGTCTCGCCGGGGAAAACCTGGCAAGGTTTCCTGGGGGGCCTGCTGACTGCGGGTATTATCTCCTGGGGTTATGGCGCATGGGCGAACCTGGATGTGACTTCATCTACGCTCTTTATTTGCTCGGTGGTCGCGGCGTTAGCCTCTGTATTGGGCGATCTCACGGAAAGTATGTTCAAGCGTGAAGCCGGAATTAAAGATAGTGGGCATCTAATTCCGGGCCATGGCGGTATACTGGATCGCATTGACAGCCTGACAGCGGCAGTTCCTGTATTTGCCTGCCTGTTATTGCTGGTTTTCAGGACGATTTGACGGAAGGTTTTATGCTGAGCATTCTCTGGAATCTGGCGGCGTTCATTGTTGCGCTTGGTGTATTGATCACCGTGCATGAATTTGGCCATTTCTGGGTTGCTCGCCGCTGTGGCGTGCGGGTTGAGCGTTTTTCCATCGGTTTTGGTAAAGCGCTCTGGCGTCGCACCGACAAACACGGTACCGAATTTGTCATCGCTCTGATCCCCTTAGGCGGTTATGTCAAAATGCTGGATGAGCGCGTTGAGGCGGTTACGCCGGAAATGCGCCACTACGCTTTCAATAATAAAACGGTTGGCCAGCGCGCCGCCGTTATTGCTGCCGGTCCCATCGCTAACTTTATCTTTGCCATCTTCGCTTACTGGCTGGTGTTTATCATCGGTGTCCCTGGCGTTCGTCCGGTTGTTGGTGAAATAACGCCCAACTCTATCGCTGCAAACGCGCAAATTGCACCTGGCACGGAACTTAAAGCGATTGATGGCATCGAAACGCCTGATTGGGATGCTGTGCGCTTACAGTTGGTGTCTAAAATCGGCGATAGCCAGACGACCGTCAGCGTAGCGCCATTCGGCAGTAACAATCGTCAGGATAAGGTGCTGGATTTACGTCACTGGGCCTTTGCGCCTGATAAAGACGATCCGGTTATGTCGCTGGGGATTCGTCCCCGTGCGGCGCAGCTTGAACCGGTGCTTGCGGAGGTGCAACCCGGTTCCGCTGCCAGCAAAGCGGGTTTGCAAGCTGGCGACAGGATCGTTAAAGTCGATGGTCAGCAGTTAATGCAGTGGATGACGTTCGTTACGCTGGTACGGGATAACCCAGGTACGTCGTTAGCGCTGGAAGTAGAAAGACAAGGGGCTCCCTTGTCTTTGACGTTGATACCGGATACAAAGCCCGGTAGTAAGGCAGAAGGGTTTGCGGGCGTTGTGCCCAAAGTCATTCCTCTGCCAGATGAATACAAGACAGTACGCCAGTACGGGCCATTTAGCGCCATCGTTGAAGCCACGGATAAAACCTGGCAGTTGATGAAGCTAACGGTCAGTATGTTGGGGAAATTGATCACCGGTGATGTAAAACTGAACAACCTCAGTGGGCCGATTTCTATCGCTCAGGGGGCTGGGATGTCAGCGGAGTTCGGGTTGATTTACTACCTGATGTTCCTCGCTTTAATCAGCGTGAACTTAGGCATCATTAACCTGTTCCCTCTGCCTGTTCTTGATGGCGGGCATCTGCTGTTTTTGGCGATTGAGAAGCTGAAGGGCGGACCGGTATCCGAGCGAGTTCAAGACTTTAGTTATCGCATTGGCTCTATCTTGCTGGTGCTGTTAATGGGGCTTGCACTTTTCAATGATTTCTCTCGCTTGTAAGAGAGTTTGTTAGGAAGAACGCATAATAACGATGGCGATGAAAAAGTTGCTCATAGCGTCGCTGCTGTTTAGCAGCGCCACCGTATACGGTGCTGATGGATTCGTAGTGAAGGATATTCATTTCGAAGGCCTACAGCGTGTCGCCGTTGGTGCGGCCCTCCTCAGTATGCCAGTTCGTCCTGGCGATACGGTGAATGATGAAGATATCAGTAACACCATTCGCGCGTTGTTTGCCACCGGCAACTTCGAGGATGTTCGTGTCCTGCGTGATGGTGATACGCTCCTCGTTCAGGTGAAAGAACGCCCGACAATCGCCAGCATCACCTTCTCCGGCAACAAGTCGGTAAAAGATGACATGCTGAAACAGAACCTTGAAGCTTCTGGCGTCCGTGTGGGTGAATCACTGGATCGCACCACCCTCTCCGATATCGAAAAAGGGCTGGAAGACTTCTACTACAGCGTGGGTAAGTACAGCGCCAGCGTCAAAGCTGTCGTCACCCCATTGCCGCGTAACCGCGTTGACCTGAAGCTGGTCTTCCAGGAAGGCGTTTCCGCGCAAATCCAACAGATCAATATTGTCGGCAACCATGCCTTCACGACGGAACAGCTGATCTCCACATTCCAGCTGCGTGATGAAGTGCCGTGGTGGAACGTTGTCGGCGATCGTAAATACCAGAAACAGAAACTGGCGGGCGACCTGGAAACGCTGCGTAGCTACTATCTGGATCGCGGTTACGCACGTTTCAACATTGATTCGACGCAGGTTAGCCTGACGCCGGACAAAAAAGGCATTTACATTACGGTTAACGTGACCGAGGGAGATCAGTACAAACTCTCTGGTGTGCAGGTTAGCGGTAATCTCGCAGGACACTCTGCGGAAATTGAAAGCCTGACCAAAATCGAGCCGGGCGAGCTGTATAACGGCGCTAAAGTAACCAAAATGGAAGATGACATTAAAAAGCTTCTTGGTCGCTATGGTTATGCCTACCCGCGCGTTCAATCGCAGCCTGAAATCAACGACACGGACAAAACGGTTAAACTGCATATCAACGTTGATGCTGGCAACCGCTTCTACGTGCGTAAGATCCGCTTTGAAGGTAACGACACTTCTAAAGATTCCGTACTGCGTCGCGAAATGCGCCAGATGGAAGGGGCGTGGCTGGGCAGCGATCTGGTTGATCAGGGTAAAGAGCGTCTGAACCGTTTGGGCTATTTTGAAACTGTTGATACGGAAACCCAGCGTATCCCGGGTAGCCCGGACCAGGTTGATGTCGTCTATAAGGTGAAAGAGCGTAACACCGGTAGCTTCAACTTCGGCGTTGGCTACGGTACCGAAAGCGGCGTCAGCTTCCAGGTTGGCGTTCAGCAGGATAACTGGTTAGGTACCGGTTATTCCGTTGGTATCAGCGGAACTAAAAACGACTACCAGACTTACTCTGAGTTCTCTGTCACCAACCCGTACTTTACGGTTGATGGCGTGAGCCTCGGCGGTCGTATCTTCTATAACGACTTTAAAGCTGACGATGCGGATCTGTCGTCGTATACCAACAAGAGCTACGGCCTTGATGGTACGCTCGGTTTCCCGATCAACGAATACAACACGCTGCGAGCTGGCTTAGGCTATGTTCATAACAGCCTGTCGAAGATGGAACCGCAGGTGGCAATGTGGCGTTATCTGGATTCCGTGGGGCAGAATGCCAGCACGCAGAACGACAGCAACGGTTATTCGGCGGATGATTTCACCTTTAACTACGGCTGGACTTACAACAACCTTGACCGTGGTTATTTCCCGACGAAAGGTTCGCGCGTCAACCTGAACGGTAAAGTGACGGTTCCGGGCTCAGATAATGAGTTCTACAAAGTTACTGTCGACACCGCTTCCTACTTCCCGATTGACGACGATCACAAATGGGTGGTCTTAGGTCGTACACGTTGGGGATACGGTGATGGTTTAGGTGGCAAAGAGATGCCGTTCTATGAGAACTTCTACGCAGGTGGCTCCAGCACCGTGCGTGGCTTCCAGTCCAACAACATTGGTCCGAAAGCGGTTTACTACGGCGGAAACAACCAGAGCAACTGTAAGAACACTGTTGCAGGCTCACTCTGTAAGTCTGATGATGCGGTGGGCGGTAACGCAATGGGCGTTGTTAGTGCTGAGCTGATTACACCGACGCCGTTTATCAGTGATAAATACGCCAACTCTGTGCGGACCTCATTCTTCTGGGATGCGGGTAGCGTGTGGGATACAAACTGGCAAAATACCGCGCAGATGAAAGCGCTGGGTATACCGGATTATAGCGATCCGAGCAATATCCGCATGTCTGCCGGTATCGCATTACAATGGATGTCCCCATTGGGGCCGTTGGTTTTCTCCTACGCCCAGCCGTTTAAAAAGTACGATGGAGACAAAGCGGAACAGTTCCAGTTTAACATCGGTAAAACCTGGTAACGCCGTACTGCAATGGAATGCACCAGCAGTGTAGTGATGGCTGAGGCTTTCAATGGAAAGCCCGGCCACGCAAAGAACTGTACCTCCGGGTACAAACGGGATGGTAAGGAGTTAATTGTGAAAAAGTTGTTATTAGCTGCAGGTTTCGGTTTGGCAATGGCTGCGTCAGCTCAGGCCGCTGACAAAATTGCGATTGTTGATATGGGTAGCCTGCTGCAGCAGGTTGCGCAGACTTCCGGCGTTTCTCAGACCATGAAAAACGAATTCGGCGGTCGCGCGAGCGAACTGCAAAGCATGGAATCCGACCTGCAAGCAAAAGCACAGCGTTTGCAGCGCGATGGTTCCACGATGAAGGCAAGCGATCGCAGCAAGCTGGAAAAAGACATCACTTCTGGTCGCCAGGCATTCGCTCAAAAAGCGCAGGCTTTCGAGCAGGATCAGGCTCGTCGCTCTAATGAAGAACGCGGCAAGCTGGTGACTCGTATCCAGACCGCAGTGAAAAAAGTGGCTTCTGATCAGGGTGTTGATCTGGTTATTCCTTCCAACGCCGTTATTTACAACAGCAACGATGTAAAAGACATCACCGCTGATGTACTGAAACAGGTTAAATAAGTAATGCCTTCAATTCGACTGGCTGATTTAGCTCAGCAGTTGGATGCAGAACTACACGGTGATGGCGATATCGTCATCACCGGCGTTGCGTCCATGCAATCTGCCGTAGCGGGCCACATCACTTTCATGGTCAATCCTAAGTACCGTGAACACCTGACCGCATGTCAGGCCTCTGCCGTTGTAATGACGCAGGACGATCTTCCCTTTGCCAACAGCGCTGCGCTGGTCGTAAAAAATCCGTACCTGACCTACGCACGTATGGCGCAAATTCTTGATACCACGCCGCAGCCTGCGCAGAACATCGCGCCAGGAGCAGTGATTGATCCTACGGCTCAGCTGGGTAGCAACGTAGCAATTGGCGCGAACGCCGTGATCGAATCTGGCGTTAGCCTGGGCGATAACGTGGTCATCGGCCCGGGTTGCTTCGTTGGGAAAAATACGAAAATTGGCGCGGGTTCGCGTCTGTGGGCCAATGTATCCATTTACCATGAGATTGAGATCGGTGAAAATTGCCTGATCCAATCCGGCACGGTGATAGGTTCCGATGGCTTTGGCTATGCCAACGATCGTGGCAACTGGGTTAAAATCCCACAGCTTGGTCGCGTCATTATCGGCAACAACGTTGAGATCGGTGCATGTACGACCATCGATCGTGGTGCGCTGGATGATACCTGCATTGGGAACGGCGTCATCATTGATAACCAGTGTCAGATTGCACATAACGTTGTGATTGGCGACAATACTGCGGTTGCCGGTGGCGTCATCATGGCGGGTAGTTTAAAAATTGGTCGCTATTGCATGATTGGCGGCGCCAGCGTAATCAACGGGCACATGGAAATTTGCGACAAGGTTACCGTAACGGGGATGGGGATGGTCATGCGTCCTATCACTGAGCCGGGTATTTACTCCTCAGGTATCCCGCTGCAACCGAACAAAGTGTGGCGAAAAACCGCAGCCCTGGTGATGAATATTGATGATATGAGCAAGCGCCTGAAAGCTATCGAGCGCAAGGTTAATCAACAAGACGAATAATTCATCCGCATAACGCTTGTACACAGAAGAATTCGCGGGACAGAAAAGCCTCTGCACCTCGAAGAATAAAGTGTATATACTTCCCGGCCTGTTGGCATTCTTATGATTGCCGCGGGCCGTGTTATTATTGCCTTTTAGTATATTTGGACAGGAAGAGTATTTTGACTACTGACACTCATACTCTGCACATTGAAGAGATCCTGGAGCTTCTGCCGCACCGCTACCCGTTCTTACTGGTTGATCGCGTGCTGGATTTTGAAGAAGGTCGTTTTCTGCGCGCAGTCAAAAATGTTTCGGTAAACGAGCCGTTTTTCCAGGGGCACTTCCCTGGCAAACCGATTTTCCCGGGCGTGCTGATCCTTGAAGCCATGGCGCAGGCAACCGGCATTCTGGCGTTTAAAAGCGTTGGTAAACTGGAGCCGGGTGAGCTGTATTACTTCGCCGGTATCGACGAAGCGCGCTTTAAGCGTCCTGTTGTGCCAGGCGATCAGATGATCATGGAAGTCACTTTCGAAAAAACCCGCCGTGGCCTGACCCGTTTTAAAGGGGTTGCGCTGGTAGACGGTAAAATTGTTTGTGAAGCTACTATGATGTGTGCACGTAGCCGGGAGGCCTGATACGTGATTGATAAAACCGCCTTTATTCATCCTACTGCCATTGTTGAAGACGGTGCCGTTATTGGTGCTAACGCTCACATTGGCCCATTTTGTATTGTGGGACCTCACGTTGAAATTGGTGAGGGTACCGTACTGAAATCTCATGTCGTGGTGAATGGTCATACGACTATTGGTCGTGACAACGAGATTTATCAGTTCGCCTCCATCGGCGAGGTGAACCAGGATTTGAAATATGCTGGTGAACCGACTCGTGTGGAAATTGGCGATCGCAACCGCATCCGCGAAAGCGTCACCATCCACCGTGGCACAGTACAGGGTGGTGGATTGACGAAGGTGGGCAGCGATAACCTGCTGATGATCAACGCGCACGTTGCGCACGATTGCACCGTTGGAAATCGCTGTATCCTCGCAAATAACGCAACGCTGGCGGGGCATGTTTCCGTCGACGACTTTGCAATCATCGGCGGCATGACCGCAGTGCATCAGTTCTGCATTATCGGTGCACACGTGATGGTTGGCGGCTGTTCTGGCGTTGCCCAGGACGTACCGCCTTACGTGATCGCTCAGGGCAACCATGCCACACCGTTTGGTGTGAACATTGAAGGTCTGAAACGTCGCGGCTTTAGCAGAGAAGCGTTAGTGGCTATTCGTAATGCGTACAAATTGCTGTACCGCAGCGGTAAAACGCTGGAAGAGGCGAAACCGGAAATTGCTGAGCTTGCTGCGAAGCACCCGGAAGTTGACGCATTTATGCAGTTCTTTGAGCGCTCAACTCGTGGTTTGATCCGTTAATGATCGACGCGCGTCCTCTTACGATAGCCCTCGTCGCCGGAGAAACCTCCGGCGATATTCTTGGTGCCGGTCTTATTCGCGCGCTGCGAGCTCGCCTGCCGAATGCTCGTTTTGTCGGCGTCGCAGGGCCGCGTATGCAGGCCGAAGGCTGCGAAGCCTGGTATGAAATGGAAGAGCTGGCGGTAATGGGCATCGTTGAGGTGCTGGGGCGTTTGCGCCGTCTGCTGCATATCCGCGCCGATTTAACCCGTCGTTTTAGCGAACTGAAACCGGATGTCTTTGTCGGCATCGACGCGCCGGATTTCAATATTACCCTCGAAGGCAATCTGAAAAAGCAGGGTATTAAAACCATCCACTATGTCAGTCCGTCCGTCTGGGCGTGGCGACAAAAACGCGTTTTCAAAATCGGCAGAGCCACCAACCTGGTGCTCGCGTTTCTGCCTTTCGAAAAAGCGTTTTACGATAAATTTAACGTACCGTGTCGTTTTATCGGCCATACCATGGCGGATGCCATGCCGCTGGATCCCGATAAGAACGCGGCGCGGGCGCACCTGGGGATTGCCGATAACGTGCATTGTCTGGCTTTACTGCCGGGCAGCCGCGGGGCGGAAGTCGAAATGCTGAGTGCGGGCTTCCTGCGTACCGCCCAGTTGCTGCGTGAGCGCTACCCCGATCTTGAAGTGATTGTGCCGTTGGTCAATGCGAAACGGCGTGAACAGTTTGAGCGCATTAAAGCGGAAGTCGCACCCGAGCTGCCAGTGCATATGCTTGATGGCCAGGCGCGGGAAGCGATGATCGCCGCAGACGCCGCGCTGCTGGCCTCGGGAACCGCTGCGTTGGAGTGCATGCTGGCGAAATGCCCGATGGTAGTTGGCTATCGTATGAAGCCATTCACTTTCTGGCTGGCAAAACGTCTGGTAAAAACGCCCTATGTGTCGCTGCCAAACCTGCTTGCCGGGCGTGAGCTGGTTAAAGAGTTGCTCCAGGATGAATGCAATCCCCGGGCGCTTGCTGCCGCGCTGGAACCCTTACTGGCCAACGGCAAAACCAGCCACGAGATGCACGACATTTTCCGCGAATTGCATTTGCAGATTCGCTGCAATGCCGATGAACAGGCGGCTGACGCCGTACTGGAGTTAGCACAATGATAGAGTTTGTTTATCCGCATACGCATTTGGTCGCGGGTGTGGATGAAGTCGGTCGCGGCCCGCTGGTGGGCGCGGTAGTAACAGCAGCGGTGATCCTCGATCCCAAGCGTCCTATTGTCGGTCTGAACGATTCTAAAAAATTATCCGAAAAACGCCGTTTGTCGCTCTGCGATGAGATCAAAGAGAAGGCGCTGGCCTGGAGCCTTGGCCGCGCGGAGCCGCATGAAATCGACGCGTTGAACATTTTGCATGCCACCATGCTGGCGATGCAGCGCGCTGTTGCCGGGCTGGCGATCGCGCCCGAGTTCGTGCTGATCGACGGTAACCGTTGTCCGGTTTTGCCGATGCCTTCGCTGGCGGTGGTAAAAGGCGATAGCCGTGTCGCAGAAATCAGCGCCGCGTCGATTCTCGCCAAAGTGACCCGCGATGCGGAGATGGCCGAACTCGATATCATTTTTCCGCAATATGGCTTTGCGCAGCATAAAGGCTATCCTACGGCTTTCCATCTGGAGAGACTGGCGGAGCACGGCGCAACCGAGCATCACCGACGCAGCTTTGCGCCGGTCAAACGCGCGTTGGGTCTTGCGTCCTGATTCTTGTGAACGTGAAATAAACCAGGCTGGGATCTAAAAATGGCTGAACCACGTTTCGTACACCTGCGGGTGCATAGCGACTATTCCATGATTGACGGGCTGGCGAAAACCGGACCGCTGGTGAAAAAGGCGGCCGCGCTCGGCATGCCTGCGCTGGCGATCACCGATTTTACCAACCTGTGTGGTCTGGTGAAGTTTTACGGAACGGCGCACGGTGCCGGGATGAAGCCTATCGTCGGTGCTGATTTTCATGTGCAAAGCGATCTGCTTGGTGACGAACTGACGCAGCTTACCGTTCTCGCTATCAACAACACCGGTTATCAAAACCTGACGCTGCTTATTTCGCGCGCCTACCAGCGTGGTTATGGCGCGCTCGGCCCATGGATTGACCGCGACTGGCTGCTGGAGCTCAATGAAGGGCTGATTCTGCTTTCCGGCGGGCGCATGGGCGACGTGGGTAAAAGCGTGCTGCGCGGCAATAGCGCACTGGTTGAACAGTGTCTTGAGTTCTATAAAACCCATTTTCACGATCGCTACTACCTGGAGCTGATCCGTACCGGGCGAGCGGACGAAGAGTCTTACCTGCATGCCGCTGTCGCACTGGCAGAAGAGCATGACTTGCCGGTTGTTGCGACCAACGATGTGCGGTTTATTGATGCCGGCGACTTCGACGCCCATGAGATCCGCGTCGCGATCCACGACGGTTTTACCCTCGACGATCCCAAACGCCCGCGTAACTATTCGCCGCAGCAATACATGCGCAGCGAAGAGGAGATGTGCGAGCTCTTCTCGGATATCCCGGAAGCGCTGGAGAACACGGTCGAAATCGCCAAACGCTGTAATGTCACCGTGCGTCTGGGCGAATACTTCCTGCCGAAGTTCCCGACGGGGGATATGACTACCGAGGATTTCCTCGTGGCGAAATCCAAAGAGGGGCTGGAAGAACGACTGGCATTCCTCTTCCCGGATGAGAACGTGCGTGCTGAAAAGCGCCCGCCTTACGATGAACGTCTCGATATTGAACTCCAGGTTATCAACCAGATGGGGTTCCCGGGCTACTTCCTCATCGTGATGGAGTTTATCCAGTGGTCGAAAGACAACGGTGTGCCGGTAGGGCCGGGACGTGGTTCTGGTGCGGGTTCGCTGGTGGCGTATGCGCTGAAAATTACCGACCTCGATCCGCTGGAATTTGACCTGCTGTTCGAACGTTTCCTTAACCCGGAACGTGTGTCAATGCCTGACTTCGACGTCGATTTCTGCATGGAAAAACGCGACCAGGTTATCGAGCACGTGGCGGATATGTACGGGCGCGATGCGGTATCGCAGATCATCACCTTTGGTACCATGGCGGCGAAAGCGGTTATCCGTGACGTTGGTCGTGTGCTGGGTCACCCGTATGGCTTTGTCGACCGAATTTCAAAACTGGTGCCACCCGATCCGGGTATGACGCTGGCCAAAGCGTTTGAAGCCGAACCGCAACTGCCGGAAATTTACGAGGCCGACGAAGAGGTCAAAGCGCTGATCGATATGGCGCGCAAGCTGGAAGGGGTGACGCGAAACGCCGGGAAACACGCCGGTGGTGTGGTTATCGCGCCAACCAAAATCACCGACTTTGCACCGTTATATTGTGATGAAGCCGGTCAGCACCCGGTTACCCAGTTCGATAAAAACGACGTGGAATATGCGGGTCTGGTGAAGTTCGACTTCCTTGGGCTGCGTACGCTGACCATCATTAACTGGGCGCTGGAGATGATTAACGCCCGGCGCGAGAAGAACGGCGAGCCGCCGCTGGACATCGCCGCTATTCCGCTGGATGACAAGAAAAGTTTCGACATGCTGCAACGCTCGGAAACCACGGCGGTTTTCCAGCTTGAATCCCGCGGCATGAAAGACCTGATCAAACGCCTGCAGCCTGACTGCTTCGAAGATATGATCGCACTGGTGGCGCTGTTCCGTCCGGGGCCGCTGCAATCGGGCATGGTGGATAACTTTATCGACCGTAAACACGGGCGGGAAGAGATCTCTTACCCTGATGTTCAATGGCAGCATGAGAGCCTGAAGCCGGTGCTGGAGCCAACCTATGGCATCATCTTGTATCAGGAACAGGTGATGCAGATTGCGCAGGTGCTTTCGGGTTACACGCTTGGCGGCGCGGATATGCTGCGCCGTGCGATGGGTAAGAAAAAGCCGGAAGAGATGGCCAAGCAGCGCTCGATTTTTGAAGATGGCGCGAAGAAAAACGGTATCGACGGCGAACTGGCGATGAAAATCTTCGACCTGGTGGAAAAATTCGCAGGTTACGGATTTAACAAATCGCACTCTGCCGCCTATGCTTTGGTGTCGTACCAGACGCTGTGGCTGAAGGCGCACTATCCGGCCGAGTTTATGGCGGCGGTAATGACTGCCGATATGGACAACACCGAGAAAGTGGTTGGCCTGGTCGATGAGTGCTGGCGCATGGGGCTGAAAATTCTGCCGCCGGATATCAACTCAGGTCTGTACCATTTCCACGTCAATGACGATGGCGAAATTGTTTACGGCATTGGCGCGATCAAAGGCGTGGGTGAAGGCCCGATCGAGGCGATCATTGAAGCGCGTAACAACGGCGGCTATTTCCGTGAACTGTTCGATCTTTGCGCTCGTACCGACATCAAAAAACTCAATCGTCGGGTACTGGAAAAGCTAATTATGTCCGGGGCGTTTGATCGCCTTGGCCCGCATCGCGCTGCGCTAATGAACGCGCTGGGCGATGCGCTGAAAGCCGCCGATCAGCACTCGAAAGCCGAGGCGATTGGGCAAGCGGATATGTTTGGTGTGCTGGCAGAAGAGCCGGAGCAGATTGAGCAGTCCTACGCCAGCTGCCAGCCGTGGCCGGAACAGGTTGTGCTGGATGGTGAGCGTGAAACGTTAGGGTTGTACCTGACAGGTCACCCGATTAACCAGTATTTAAAAGAAATTGAGCGCTATGTCGGAGGCTACCGGCTGAAAGACATGCATCCGACCGAACGTGGGAAAGTGACCACGGCGGCGGGGCTCGTCATTGCCGCGCGGGTTATGGTCACCAAGCGCGGCAATCGTATCGGCATCTGTACCCTGGATGACCGTTCCGGGCGTCTTGAAGTGATGTTGTTCACTGACGCCCTGGATAAATACCAGCAACTGCTGGAAAAAGACCGCATACTTATCGTCAGCGGACAGGTCAGCTTTGATGACTTCAGTGGGGGGCTTAAAATGACCGCCCGCGAAGTGATGGACATTGACGAAGCCCGGGAAAAATATGCCCGTGGGCTTGCTATCTCGCTGACGGACAGGCAAATTGATGACCAGCTTTTAAACCGACTCCGTCAGTCTCTGGAACCCCACCGTTCGGGAACCATTCCAGTACATCTCTACTATCAGAGGACGGATGCGCGCGCGCGATTACGCTTCGGCGCAACGTGGCGTGTCTCTCCGAGCGATCGTTTACTCAACGATCTGCGTGGCCTCATAGGTTCGGAGCAGGTGGAACTGGAGTTTGACTAATACAGGAATACTATGAGTCTGAATTTCCTTGATTTCGAACAGCCGATTGCTGAGCTGGAAGCGAAAATCGATTCTCTGACCGCCGTTGGCCGTCAGGATGAAAAACTGGATATTAACATCGACGAAGAAGTGCATCGTCTGCGTGAGAAAAGCGTTGAGCTGACACGTAAAATTTTCGCCGATCTTGGCGCATGGCAGGTCGCGCAGTTGGCTCGCCATCCGCTGCGTCCATACACCCTGGATTATGTCCGCCTGGCTTTCGACGAGTTCGACGAACTGGCTGGCGATCGTGCTTACGCTGACGATAAAGCCATTGTTGGCGGTATCGCGCGTCTGGATGGGCGTCCGGTGATGATCATCGGCCACCAGAAAGGCCGCGAAACCAAAGAGAAAATCCGCCGTAATTTCGGTATGCCGGCACCGGAAGGGTATCGCAAAGCGCTGCGCCTGATGGAAATGGCAGAACGCTTCAACATGCCGATCATTACCTTTATCGACACGCCGGGTGCTTATCCGGGCGTGGGCGCGGAAGAGCGTGGTCAGTCTGAAGCGATCGCGCGTAACCTGCGTGAAATGTCCCGCCTGAGCGTGCCGGTTATCTGCACCGTGATTGGCGAAGGCGGCTCCGGCGGCGCACTGGCAATTGGCGTGGGCGATAAAGTGAATATGCTGCAATACAGCACCTATTCTGTTATCTCTCCGGAAGGCTGCGCATCAATTCTGTGGAAAAGCGCCGACAAAGCGCCGCTGGCTGCCGAAGCGATGGGGATTATCGCTCCGCGTCTGAAAGAGCTGAAATTGATCGACTCGATCATCCCGGAACCGCTGGGCGGCGCTCACCGTAACCAGGAAGCGATGGCGGCGTCGCTGAAAGCGCAACTGCTGGCCGATCTGGCCGATCTGGATGTGCTGAGCAAAGACGATCTGCGTAACCGCCGTTACCAGCGTCTGATGAGCTACGGGTACGCCTGATCCTCATCCCACTCTGAAAAGCCGCACCGCTGTGCGGCTTTTTTTATACCTGCCGTTTACCTCAACTATGCTTAGCTAAGGTTTTTAACGGAGGTAGCCGTGAATATTATTGCCATCATGGGACCACATGGCGTTTTCTATAAAGATGAGCCAATTAAGGAGCTGGAGCAGGCATTACAGGCCCAGGGCTTTCAACTTATCTGGCCGCAAAACAGCACCGACTTACTGAAATTTATCGAACACAACCCGCGTATCTGCGGCGTTATCTTTGACTGGGATGAGTACTCCCTCGATCTGTGCAGCGAAATCAATCAGCTTAATGAATATCTCCCGCTGTACGCCTTTATCAACACCCACTCGACGATGGATATCAGCATCCAGGATATGCGCATGGCGCTGTGGTTTTTCGAGTATGCGCTGGGTGTGTCCGAGGATATTGCTACGCGTATCGGTCAGTACACCCGCGAGTATCTCGAAACCATCACGCCGCCGTTTACCCGCGCGCTGTTTACCTACGTTAAAGAAGGCAAATATACCTTTTGTACGCCGGGGCATATGGCGGGCACGGCTTATCAGAAAAGCCCGGTTGGCTGTCTTTTTTACGATTTTTTCGGTGGCAATACGTTAAAAGCAGATGTCTCTATTTCGGTCACGGAATTGGGCTCGTTACTGGATCACACAGGCCCGCATCTGGAAGCCGAAGAGTATATCGCCCGCACCTTTGGCGCGGAGCAGAGCTACATGGTGACCAACGGCACCTCGACCTCGAATAAAATCGTCGGCATGTATGCCGCACCGGCCGGCAGCACATTGTTGATTGATCGTAACTGCCATAAGTCACTGGCACATCTGCTGATGATGAGCGACGTTACGCCGCTATGGCTGAAACCCGAGCGCAATGCATTGGGAATTTTGGGAGGTATTCCACGACGCGAATTTACCCATGCCAGCATCGAACAGAAGGTGGCAAAAACGGCGGGCGCGCGCTGGCCGGTACATGCGGTGATCACCAACTCCACTTATGACGGACTGTTGTATAACACTGACTGGATCAAAAAGACGCTTGATGTGCCGTCGATCCACTTCGATTCTGCCTGGGTTCCTTATACCAATTTCCACCCGATTTACGCCGGGAAAAGCGGCATGAGCGGCGAGCGGGTGCCGGGAAAAGTGTTCTTTGAAACCCAGTCGACGCACAAAATGCTGGCGGCATTTTCACAGGCATCGCTGATTCATATTAAAGGTGAATATGATGAAGACACCTTTAACGAAGCATTTATGATGCACACCACCACCTCGCCGAGTTATCCGCTGGTGGCCTCTATCGAAACGGCGGCTGCGATGCTGCGTGGCAATCCCGGCAAACGTCTGATTAACCGTTCCGTCGAGCGTGCGCTGCATTTCCGTAAAGAAGTTCAGCGGCTGAAAGATGAAGCCGATGGCTGGTTCTTTGATATCTGGCAGCCAGAAGAGATTGAAGAGGCGGACTGCTGGCCGGTTGCGCCCGGGGAAGCATGGCACGGTTTTCGCGATGCGGATGCCGACCATATGTTTCTCGATCCGGTTAAAGTGACCATTCTGACGCCGGGCATGGACGAGCTGGGGAACATGAGTGACGACGGGATCCCGGCGGCGCTGGTGGCGAAGTTCCTCGATGAGCGCGGTGTGGTGGTTGAGAAAACCGGGCCATATAACCTGCTGTTTTTATTCAGTATTGGCATTGATAAAACCCGCGCGATGGGTTTGCTGCGTGGGTTGATGGAGTTTAAACGCGCTTACGATCTGAATCTGCGCGTGAAGAATATGCTGCCGGATCTCTACGCCGAAGATCCGGATTTCTACCGCAATATGCGCATTCAGGATCTGGCGCAGGGGATCCATAAGCTCATCCGCCAGCACGATCTTCCACGTTTAATGCTGCAAGCGTTTGATGTATTACCGGAAATGAAACTGACGCCGCATCAGGCCTGGCAGCGGCAAATTCAGGGCGAAGTGGAAACTATTGAGCTGGAACGGCTGATCGGGCGGATTTCGGCGAATATGATCCTGCCTTATCCGCCAGGCGTGCCGCTGGTGATGCCCGGCGAAATGATCACCGAAGCGAGCAGAGCCGTGCTGGATTTCCTGCTGATGCTTTGCGCTATTGGCCGCCACTATCCCGGTTTTGAGACGGATATTCATGGCGCGAAGCGGGACGAAGAGGGCGTTTACCGGGTACGAGTCCTAAAAAACCGCTGAGCTATTGCGGGCAAACACCGGCAGGCGTAACGTTCTGGCATTCAGAAAAGGAGAGACTATGCTGGGTTTAAAACAGGTTCATCATATTGCCATCATTGCTACGGACTACGCGAAGAGTAAAGCGTTTTACTGCGATATCCTCGGGTTTACGCTGCAAAGCGAGGTCTATCGCGAAGCACGTGATTCATGGAAAGGCGACCTGGCGCTGAACGGCCAGTATGTGATTGAGCTGTTTTCTTTCCCGTTCCCGCCTGCGCGCCCCAGCCGGCCAGAAGCCTGCGGGTTACGTCATCTGGCATTTAGTGTGGATGATATAGATAAGGCAGTCGCGCACCTGGCGGCTCACGGTGTGCAGTGCGAGGAAATCCGTATCGATCCCTACACTGATAAACGCTTCACTTTCTTTACCGATCCTGATGGCCTGCCGCTGGAGCTTTACCAGCAGTAATACTTGCCACTTCCGCTAATGCCCGGTAACGTGCCGGGCATTACTCCGTTTTGATAATCGCTATGACCACGCCCTTTTTTGCATCAATGCCGACCACTTCGCGCCAGTTTCTGGTGGCGTTTAGTGGTGGGCTGGATTCAACCGTCCTGCTGCATAAATTGATGCTTTGGCGTCAGCAATTACCCGAACTCAGGCTGCGCGCCATTCATATTCACCACGGGCTTAGCCCGCACGCCGACGCCTGGGCGGAGCATTGTGAGGATATTTGCGCGCGCTGGCAGATCCCGCTTAGCGTCGTTCGTGTTCAAGTGGTGAATAACGGGGAAGGAATCGAAGCGCAGGCGCGAAATGCGCGTTATCAGGCGTTTGCGGATGCATTGATGCCTGGTGAAGTGCTGGTGACGGCTCAGCATCTGGACGATCAATGCGAGACGTTCCTGCTGGCGTTAAAACGTGGCAGCGGGCCTGCCGGGCTGGCGGCCATGCCCGAAAGTATGCCTTTTGCCGGAACCCAGCTTATTCGTCCGTTACTGACACAAACTCGCGATGAGCTGCACCAGTGGGCGCTTCACCATGCGCTGTCATGGATTGAGGATGAAAGTAACGCCGACGCCAGCTTCGATCGCAATTTTTTACGCTTGCAGGTTTTACCGGTGCTGGCGGCACGCTGGCCACATTTCGCTGACGCTGTTGCGCGAAGTGCCGCGCTGTGTGGCGAGCAAGAGCAGTTACTTGATGAGCTGCTGGCGGCGGAACTTATTGCTGCGACGACGGCTGAAGGGGCGCTGGAGCTTGTCCCTCTTTATGCGCTAAGCGATGTGCGCCGTCGGGCGCTGCTGCGTCGCTGGCTGGCGCAGCGCGGCGCGGTCATGCCGTCACGCGCCATGCTTGATCGCTTGTGGCAGGAAGTGGCGCTGGCGCGAGAAGATGCCTCACCGTGTCTGCGACTTGGTGAGTTCGAGGTGCGTCGTTATCAGTCGTGCTTGTGGTGGATCCGCGCCATTGAAAGCCAGCGTGATACGCAACTGCCGTGGCTGGCACCTTTCGAGCCGCTAACATTACCGGCGGGTCTGGGTGAGTTGTCGCTAGTGACGGGTGGGGACATTCGCCCCCCCAACGCTGATGAGGCGGTTTCGATCCGTTTTCAGGCACCCGGTATGTTGCATATCGTCGGGCGCAGCGGCGGGCGCAAGCTGAAGAAAATCTGGCAGGAACTTGGCGTGGCGCCCTGGCAGCGCGATACCACGCCGCTGCTGTTTTATGGTGAAACGTTGATGGCGGCGGCGGGGTTATTCGTTACGCGAGAAGGGGCGAAAAGCGCGGAGCAAAAAGGCGTACGGCTGGCGTGGCGAAGATAACGGGCAACAGGCGCTGCCCGCAAAATGTCAGGACTCGCTCACCACAACGGTGCCGATTTCAGGATGGCTGAAGCTGGCAATTTTATCGAGACGCAGTTCGCGCGCGGCGCCTGCGACATCAACCACCAGATACTCCACATTTTTACGTGAGACTAAATCGTTGGCTTTGGCGCTGAGCACCTCGCCGTCTTTCATTTCCAGCTTCAATAAAAGATGATGCTGGCAGGCGAGTTCAAGGTTGTCATAGTCATCACAGTTGATGGGTTGATAGGCATCATTCATTGACATAATCGCTCACCAGTAAGTTCGCGGCAGCGTACGCCGCCTTTTCCCTGACCGACTCTGAAAGGGTGTCATCCGACGCCATTTCATTCAGCACTTTCAACACGCACCCCAGCGCATCCGGGATATACCCTAAATCTCCGCTGGCGATTTCCGCATAACGTCTGCGTACTAACTCACAATAATTGTTCACATCACCTCCTGTCAGCAACCTGACTTTACTGTGAGATAACACTAAGCCTACGAAGTTAAACTCTGTTTAGCAAGGTGACTATACCACAGCTTATTCGTCATTATCAGGGCGATGAATATCCACTGCGACAAGAGATAACAGCGCTTTATGCTTATATTCGCTACAATAGCGACCATTTTATGAAGGAGCGGTGACATGGCATTAAAAGCGACAATTTATAAAGCGACGGTGAACGTTGCCGATTTGGATCGTAATCAGTTTTTAGATGCAACGCTGACGCTGGCTCGCCATCCTTCTGAGACGCAAGAACGCATGATGCTGCGCCTGCTGGCGTGGATGAAATATGCGGATGAACGCCTGCAATTTACCCGCGGTCTCAGTGCCGACGATGAACCGGAACTGTGGCTACGCAATGATTATCTGGGTATCGATCTGTGGATTGAGCTGGGGCTGCCGGAGGAAAAACGGCTGAAGAAAGCCTGCTCACAGGCGAAAGAGGTGGCGCTTTTTACCTATAATTCACGCGCGGCGCAGATCTGGTGGCAGCAGAACCAGTCGCGCTGCGCGGCATTTAGCAATCTGAGCATCTGGTATCTGGATGATGTGCAACTGGCCGGGTTGAGCTCGTTTGCCAGCGATCGTACCATGACGCTGCAAGCGACGTTGCAGGATGGCGCTATCTGGTTATCGGATGAGAGCCAGAATCTGGAGATCCACCTTGAAGCCTGGCAGCAGCCGCAATGATTGAGATCTCCCGTTCAGTTTCGATTGCTGACGAAGAGCTGGAAATCACGGCAGTGCGGTCGCAGGGCGCGGGCGGGCAGCATGTCAATAAGAGCTCAACGGCGATCCACCTGCGTTTTGACATCCGGGCTTCAAGCCTGCCAGAGTATTACAAAGCGCGTTTACTGGAGGCGTCGCACCATCTGATTAGCAGCGAAGGCTGGGTGGTGATAAAAGCACAGGAATATCGCAGCCAGGAGATGAACCGCGAAGCGGCAATCGCTCGTCTGGTAGCGTTAATTAAAGAATTAACCGTTGTGCAAAAGAGCCGTCGGGCAACGCGCCCAACCCGCGCATCAAAAGAGCGCCGGTTATCGGGCAAGGCGCAAAAGTCGTCGGTAAAGGCGTTACGCGGTAAAGTTCGTGGCCATGAAGGCTGACGGGTACTAACAGAATTGAGCATAAGGAATCGGGTGTGAAAAAAGCGATTTTAGCGGTGCTGGCGGGGTGTACGCTCTTTGCGCTTTTCGGATGTAACAACCGTGGCGATGTTGAGACGGTGCAGCCAACACACGTTGAAGAATTGAAACCGATGCAGCAAAGCTGGCGCGGTGTATTGCCCTGTGCGGATTGCGAAGGGATTGAAACCTCTCTGTTTCTGGATAAAGACGGTAGCTGGGTGATGAACCAACGCTATCAGGGAGGAAAAGCGCCCGCGGTGTTTGCCACCTATGGGAACTGGGCGCGCACGGCGGATAAACTGATCCTCACTGATACGCACGGTGATAAAACCTTTTTCCGCGCCAAAGGCGATGCGCTGGAGATGCTGGACCAGCAAGGCAATCCCATCACTTCTCAGTTCAATTACACGTTACAGCCAGTAAAAGCCGCGCTACCGGCAACGCCAATGGCGATGCGCGGCATGTATATGTACATGGCTGATGCGGCGGTATTTACCGATTGTGCAACCGGCAAGAAGGTAACCGTTGCCAGCAATGCGCAGCTTGAGCGCGACTATGCGGCAGCGCGCGGAACAGAAACCAAACCGATTCTGCTGGTGGTCGAAGGGCATTTTACCGTTGAGCCAAACCCCGACACCGGTGCGGCGCAGAAAGTGCTGGTGACGAATAAACGCGGTAAGTTTAGCCCCAATAAAGGCTGTGATGATTAAGCATTAGCAGCGCAAAGCCCGCCTTAACAGAAGGCGGCATGCTTTATCGTGAAGGGCATGCGAAACCTGCGTTTACGATGAAACCTCTGTTGGTCATGCTTGATTTAAACGCAGCGATAATAAGGCCGAGCCAAAACCAGATACCCGTTATATGGTTTTACGGTCGTTATAAAAAAGCCCCGCATTGCGGGGCTTTTTGTTGGGGCGCTTAGCCTTTGATGGCTTTGACCAGATAATCGAGGATATCCCCGGTTTTGATCAGTTGTTTCTCGCCATTGCGACGGTATTTATATTCGATATCGTCGTTGTCGAGGTTACGATCGCCAATTACCACCGTATGCGGGATACCGATCAGTTCCATATCGGCAAACATCACACCCGGGCGCTCTTTACGATCGTCCATCAGCACTTCAATACCCTGCGCACGCAGCTCGGCGTAGAGTTTCTCCGCTAGTTCCTGCACGCGATAAGATTTGTGCATGTTCATTGGCAGCAGCGCGACCTGGAACGGGGCAATGGCGTCAGGCCAGATGATCCCGCGCTCGTCGTTGTTCTGCTCAATGGCTGCAGCCACTACGCGCGTTACACCAATACCGTAGCAACCCATGGTCAGGATCTGGTTACGCCCATCTTCACCCTGCACGGCGGCGTTCAGCGCCTGGGAGTACTTGGTGCCCAGTTGGAAGATGTGACCGACTTCGATACCGCGCTTGATAAGCAGCGTACCTTTGCCATCCGGGCTCGGATCGCCAGCAACAACATTACGAATATCTGCCACTTCCGGGGTCGCCACATCACGATCCCAGTTGATGCCGAAGTAGTGTTTGCCATCGATATTCGCGCCAGCAGAAAAATCGCTCATCGCCGCAACGGTACGGTCAATCACAACCGGAACCGGCATATTCACCGGGCCGAGCGAGCCTGGGCCTGCATTCACTACCGCGCGGATTTCCGCTTCGGTGGCGAAGGTCAACGGCGCGGCAACCTGCGGCAGTTTTTCCGCTTTAACTTCGTTCAGCTCATGATCGCCGCGCACCAGCAGCGCAACCAGCGGATAGCTGCTGCCTTCAACGGCTTTAACCAGCAGGGTTTTCACGGTTTTTTCAATCGGCAGGTTGAACTGCTCAACCAGCTCAGCGATGGTTTTGGCGTTCGGCGTGTCAACCAGCGTCATTTCCTGCGTTGCTGCAGCGCGCGGCTCTTTTGGTGCCAGCGCTTCGGCAAACTCAATGTTGGCGGCAAATTCGGATGAGTCAGAGAAGATCACATCGTCTTCACCGCTCTGCGCCAGCACCTGGAATTCGTGCGAGGCGCTACCGCCGATCGAGCCGGTATCTGCCTGTACGGCGCGGAAATCCAGACCCATACGGCTGAAGATTTTGCTGTAGGCGGCGTACATTGCATCGTACGTCTCCTGCAACGATTCCTGTGAAGTATGGAAAGAGTAGGCATCTTTCATCAGGAATTCGCGTGAGCGCATGACGCCAAAACGCGGGCGCACTTCATCACGAAACTTGGTCTGGATCTGGAAGAAGTTCAGCGGCAACTGCTTGTACGAGTTCAGCTCGTTACGAATCAGGTCGGTGATCACTTCTTCATGCGTTGGGCCGAGGACAAACGGACGATCGCCGCGATCGACAAAACGCAGCAGTTCCGGGCCATATTGCTCCCAGCGGCCGCTTTCCTGCCACAGGTCGGCGGGCTGCACTACTGGCATGGACACCTCAATCGCACCGGCGTTATTCATCTCTTCACGCACGATGTTTTCGACTTTTTTCAGAACGCGCAAACCGGTTGGCAGCCAGGTGTATAACCCGGAGGCCAGTTTGCGGATCATCCCGGCGCGCAGCATCAGCTGGTGGCTGATGACTTCGGCGTCGGCAGGCGTCTCCTTCAGAGTGGAGAGCAAGTATTGGCTAGTACGCATGTTGTTACGGTTCCATTTGGACAATCGGAACAGGCCTAAGACAGGCCTGACACAGAAAAAAGTGGTTTAGTTTATCAGCCTGGCAGAGATGCCAAAAGAGAGGGGGATAAAATTAGCGCGCTTCGAGCGCAAACACTTCAAAGCCGCCATCGGTTACGCGCCAGCGCACGTTAAAATCCAACAGCCAGACGGCGTAGGTTTTTCCCTGCTCTTCCCCTTTTTTATAAGCCGGGCGCGGATCCTGAGCCAGCACTTCGCACAGAAAGGTTTTGAAATGCGGGTAGCGCTTTTCAAGCCCACTAAGCTGCGCTTCGACATCCGGCGTAAAGGTGACGGCGACATCAGCAGGAGGCGCCTGTTGCGCGTAGCTGGCTTGCGCGTGTGGCAAGGCTTCAGCAAACGGCAAATAGGGCTTGATATCCACCACCGGCGTGCCATCGACCAGATCAAGACTGCCAAGTTGTAGAATCACCTGATCTTTCTGACAGCGGATGCCGTGCAACTCAACCAGCGACATGCCGATCGGGTTAGGCCGGAAGGTTGAACGCGTGGCGAAAACTCCCATTCTCGCGTTTCCTCCCAGCCGGGGCGGGCGCACGGTTGGTCGCCAGCCACCTTCCATCGTTTGATGAAAAATGAAAAGCACCCACAGGTGGCTGAACTCTTCAAGGCCACGCACGGCATCGGGCTGGTTATAAGGAGAAAGCAAGTGAAGTTCGCCGCCGCCGTGTTTCACCAGGCCTGGCTGGCGCGGTACGGCAAACTTCTCTTTATACGGTGAGCGGATAACGCCGATTTGCTCGAAAGCAAATGTACTCATTTGGATGAGATATTCAGTGCAGAACCTACGCAAACCGCCTGACGGTAGCAACCCGGCGTGCCGCTGGTCACTTCGCAGCTGTGCTGCAGAACTGCGTTAGCTTTCAACTTAGATGCATTGATTTGCATGCGTTTACGCGCGGTAGGGATATTCGGCGGAGAGTCCTGGTTAGTAGCCTGGCAGGATTCACCGGTGACTTCGCCCAGATCGCGGAATGGTTTACCCACCAGTTCAGTGGCATCCGTAATAACCCGTACAGGGGCAAGACGCGTGACTTTCGGTTTCTCCGGTTCTACTTTTGGCGCCGCAGCGGTGCTTTTTACAGGTTCGACAGGAGATCTGCTTAGCAAGGAGCAGCCACTTAACATGAGTGCCAATAAACAGATCGGTAAAGCACGCATAATATATCCTCGAAGTAATTTTCTTAACGCCGCTTATTGAATCAGGCGCGTGCACAAATGACAAGGCGGGCTTGCGCCCGCCTTGAATGATATTACAGACTGAGGAGATTACCAGCCTTTCACTGCACCGCCGTTGAAGACTTTATTTGCCGCTTCGCTGACTTCGTCAGACTGGTAAGCCTGGACGAATTTCTTCACGTTTTCCGCGTCTTTGTTATCTTCGCGCGCGACGATCAGGTTGACGTACGGGGAGTCTTTATCTTCAACGAAGATGCCGTCTTTTTCCGGCGTCAGGCCAATCTGGCTGGCGTAAGTGGTATTGATGACCGCCAGCGCAATCTGCGCATCGTCCAGGGAACGCGGCAGTTGCGGGGCTTCCAGTTCAACAATTTTCAGGTTTTTCGGGTTTTCGGTGATATCCAGCACGGTTGGCAGCAGACCCACGCCATCTTTCAGTTTGATAAGGCCCTGTTTTTGCAGCAACAGCAGGGAACGACCGAGGTTGGTTGGGTCGTTCGGAACGGCTACCTGAGAACCATCCTGCAGCTCAGACAGGGCTTTGATTTTTTTGGAGTAACCGGCGATCGGGTAAACGAAGGTGTTGCCGACCGGAACCAGTTTGAAACCACGGTCTTTAATCTGCTGATCCAGATACGGTTTATGCTGGAAAGCGTTCGCGTCAATGTCGCCTTTACTCAGCGCTTCGTTCGGCAGCACGTAGTCGTTAAAGGTAACCAGCTCAACATCCAGGCCATATTTCTCTTTTGCGACTTTCTGCGCGACTTCAGCAACTTGCTGTTCGGCACCCACAATCACACCGACTTTGATGTGATTCGGATCTTTTTCGTCCTGGCCGCAACCTGCCAGTGCCAGAGAACCCAGCAGAGCACCAACTGCTGCAAAGGTCTTGAATTTAAAAGCCATGATATTTTCCTTTCTATCTGAGTCGTTATGTTGTGTGTAACGTTATTTATGCGTCACAGCCCGGACGATACGATCGCCAGCGAACTGAATTAAGTAAACCAGAACCACGAGCAATATCAGTACGGTATTCATCACTAATGGATTGTAGGTCACATAGCCGTATTGGATACCCAACTGACCTAAACCACCCGCACCAACGGCACCGCCCATCGCTGAGTAACCCACCAGGGTAATCAGCGTAATGGTCGCCGCGTTAATCAGCCCCGGCAGCGCTTCCGGCAGCAGAACTTTGCGGATGATCTGCATTGGCGTTGCGCCCATGGCGCGTGATGCTTCAATCAGACCCGCAGGAAGCTCCAGCAGAGTATTTTCTACCATGCGGGCAATAAACGGTGCGGCGCCTACGGTCAGTGGAACGATAACCGCATACAGACCAATAGATGTGCCAACAATCACACGGGTGAAAGGAATCATCCACACCAGCAAAATGATAAACGGGATGGAGCGGAAAATATTCACCAGTGCGGAAATCACGCGATACAACCCCGGGTTTTGCATGATCTGACCCGGACGCGTCACATATAGCAGTACGCCGAACGGCAGCCCGACGATAAAACCCAGCAAGCCTGAAGCAAAGGTCATAAATAATGTTTCCCAGATGCTGCGGGCAAAAAGCCACATCATTGCCTCAGACATAACCGAGTACCTCTACTTTTACATGGTGTTCTTGCAGCCAGGCGATCGCCGCCTGCGTATCCTCCGGGGTGCCGTGCATTTCAGTCAGCATAATGCCGAACTTCACGCCGCCCGCGTAATCCATCTGCGCGCTGATAATATTGTTATTCACGTTAAAACGACGCGCCGTTTCCGACAGCAGCGGGGCATCGACGGATTGACCGGTAAACTCCATCCGCAGCATCGGTACACTGTCCGTTTGCGGCTGCGCCTGTAAGCGTTGCAGGTAATCTTCCGGAATATCGAGGTGCAGTGTGGACTGGATAAACTGCTGCGCCAGCGGTGTTTTCGGATGGGAGAACACTTCGCTCACCGTATCCTGCTCAATCAGTTCGCCGTTGCTGATTACCGCCACGCAATCACAAATGCGTTTTACCACATCCATTTCATGCGTAATGAGCAGGATAGTTAGCCCGAGGCGACGGTTAATGTCTTTGAGCAATTCAAGAATAGAACGTGTGGTTGCCGGATCCAGTGCGCTGGTGGCTTCATCACATAACAACACTTTCGGGTTGCTGGCCAGCGCACGAGCAATGGCGACGCGCTGTTTTTGCCCGCCGGAAAGATTGGCCGGGTAGCTGTCGTGCTTATCTGCCAGACCCACCAGATCGAGAAGTTCTGTTACCCGGCGATTGATCTCGTCGCGCGAGGTATTATCCAGCTCCAGCGGTAAAGCAACGTTACCGAAAACGGTTCGCGAAGAGAGCAGGTTGAAGTGCTGGAAGATCATGCCAATTTGGCGGCGGGCTTTGGTTAATTCCGCTTCTGACAGCTGTGTCAGATCCTGACCGTCAACCAGAACGCTGCCCTGCGATGGGCGTTCAAGCAAGTTCACGCAGCGGATAAGCGTACTTTTCCCCGCCCCTGACGCGCCAATAACGCCATAAATCTGGCCAGCAGGAACGTGCAGGCTTACGTTGTTCAGCGCCTGAATCGTACGGTTCCCTTGCTGGAACACTTTGGTGATATTCGAAAGTTTAATCATTAGATTATTTTTATCGTATGAGAGTTAGCCGTGGCATTTTCTTCTGCCGGTTACGACTTTCAGCCGTAAACAGAGCGGATGGTAAGGCATCCAGACGTCTAAATCAATGTCACTCATCAACGATGAGCACTTTCCTGTGTAGCGAAACATGAGATACTAAGAACATATGCCTTTTTCAGGAGCAAACCCGTGGCAAAGTCTGTACCCGCTATTTTTCTCGATCGTGATGGCACTATTAATGTTGATCACGGCTATGTCCATGAGATCGACGAATTTGAATTTATTGATGGCGTTATTGATGCCATGCGCGAACTGAAAGAAATGGGTTATGCGTTGGTGCTGGTGACTAACCAGTCTGGTATTGCGCGCGGCAAATTCACCGAAGCGCAGTTTGAAACGTTAACCGAGTGGATGGATTGGTCTTTAGCCGATCGTGGTGTTGATTTGGATGGTATCTACTATTGTCCACATCACCCGCAGGGAACAGTAGAAGAGTTCCGCCAGGTTTGTGACTGCCGTAAACCGCACCCGGGCATGCTCATCTCGGCGCGCGATTTTCTGCACATTGATATGGCCGCTTCTTATATGGTTGGCGATAAGCTGGAAGATATGCAGGCGGCATCTGCCGCACAGGTAGGAACAAAAGTACTGGTACGCACCGGTAAACCCGTCACGCCGGAAGCTGAAAATAGCGCCGATTGGGTGATTAATAGCCTCGCGGAGCTGCCTGCAACCATTAAAAAGCACCAAAAATAGCCTTTATGACGAAAAGATGAGCGGTTGAAATAAAAATGTGTTTTTCCGCTTGTCATTCAGCTCGGGCTCCCTATAATGCGCCTCCATCGACACGGCGGATGTGAATCACTTCACACAAACAACCGGTTCGGTTGAAGAGAAAAAATCCTGAAATTCAGGGTTGACTCTGAAAGAGGAAAGCGTAATATACGCCACCTCGCGACAGAGCGCTAAAGCGCGTCGCACCTGCTCTTTAACAATTTATCAGACAATCTGTGTGGGCACTCAGGGTGACTGGATTCTTGAACGTCCTCGGACGAAAAATGAATACCAAGTCTCAACGAGTGAACACGTAATTCATTACGAAGTTTAATTCATTGAGCATCAAACTTTTAAATTGAAGAGTTTGATCATGGCTCAGATTGAACGCTGGCGGCAGGCCTAACACATGCAAGTCGAACGGTAGCACAGAGAGCTTGCTCTCGGGTGACGAGTGGCGGACGGGTGAGTAATGTCTGGGAAACTGCCTGATGGAGGGGGATAACTACTGGAAACGGTAGCTAATACCGCATAACGTCGCAAGACCAAAGAGGGGGACCTTCGGGCCTCTTGCCATCAGATGTGCCCAGATGGGATTAGCTAGTAGGTGGGGTAACGGCTCACCTAGGCGACGATCCCTAGCTGGTCTGAGAGGATGACCAGCCACACTGGAACTGAGACACGGTCCAGACTCCTACGGGAGGCAGCAGTGGGGAATATTGCACAATGGGCGCAAGCCTGATGCAGCCATGCCGCGTGTATGAAGAAGGCCTTCGGGTTGTAAAGTACTTTCAGCGGGGAGGAAGGCAATACGGTTAATAACCGTGTTGATTGACGTTACCCGCAGAAGAAGCACCGGCTAACTCCGTGCCAGCAGCCGCGGTAATACGGAGGGTGCAAGCGTTAATCGGAATTACTGGGCGTAAAGCGCACGCAGGCGGTCTGTCAAGTCGGATGTGAAATCCCCGGGCTCAACCTGGGAACTGCATCCGAAACTGGCAGGCTTGAGTCTCGTAGAGGGAGGTAGAATTCCAGGTGTAGCGGTGAAATGCGTAGAGATCTGGAGGAATACCGGTGGCGAAGGCGGCCTCCTGGACGAAGACTGACGCTCAGGTGCGAAAGCGTGGGGAGCAAACAGGATTAGATACCCTGGTAGTCCACGCCGTAAACGATGTCTATTTGGAGGTTGTGCCCTTGAGGCGTGGCTTCCGGAGCTAACGCGTTAAATAGACCGCCTGGGGAGTACGGCCGCAAGGTTAAAACTCAAATGAATTGACGGGGGCCCGCACAAGCGGTGGAGCATGTGGTTTAATTCGATGCAACGCGAAGAACCTTACCTGGTCTTGACATCCACAGAACTTAGCAGAGATGCTTTGGTGCCTTCGGGAACTGTGAGACAGGTGCTGCATGGCTGTCGTCAGCTCGTGTTGTGAAATGTTGGGTTAAGTCCCGCAACGAGCGCAACCCTTATCCTTTGTTGCCAGCGGTTAGGCCGGGAACTCAAAGGAGACTGCCAGTGATAAACTGGAGGAAGGTGGGGATGACGTCAAGTCATCATGGCCCTTACGACCAGGGCTACACACGTGCTACAATGGCGCATACAAAGAGAAGCGACCTCGCGAGAGTAAGCGGACCTCATAAAGTGCGTCGTAGTCCGGATTGGAGTCTGCAACTCGACTCCATGAAGTCGGAATCGCTAGTAATCGTGGATCAGAATGCCACGGTGAATACGTTCCCGGGCCTTGTACACACCGCCCGTCACACCATGGGAGTGGGTTGCAAAAGAAGTAGGTAGCTTAACCTTCGGGAGGGCGCTTACCACTTTGTGATTCATGACTGGGGTGAAGTCGTAACAAGGTAACCGTAGGGGAACCTGCGGTTGGATCACCTCCTTACCTTAAAGAACCTGCCTCTGCAGTGTCCACACAGATTGTCTGATGAAAAGTAAAAGCAAGGCGTCTTGCGAGCGAGACTTTACGTCCCCTTCGTCTAGAGGCCCAGGACACCGCCCTTTCACGGCGGTAACAGGGGTTCGAATCCCCTAGGGGACGCCACTTGCGCGGTAATGTGTGAAAGGCGTTGCCAACCGTATCTCAAAACTGACTTGCGAGTCATGTTTGAGATATTTGCTCTTTAAAAATCTGGATCAAGCTGAAAATTGAAACACTGAACAGTGCGAACTGTTCTGTGAGTCTCTCAAATTTTCGCGACACGCGGATGTTTCACGAAACATCTTCGGGTTGTGAGGTTAAGCGACTAAGCGTACACGGTGGATGCCCTGGCAGTCAGAGGCGATGAAGGACGTGCTAATCTGCGAAAAGCGCCGGTAAGGTGATATGAACCGTTATAGCCGGCGATATCCGAATGGGGAAACCCAGTGTGACTCGTCACACTATCATTAACTGAATCCATAGGTTAATGAGGCGAACCGGGGGAACTGAAACATCTAAGTACCCCGAGGAAAAGAAATCAACCGAGATTCCCCCAGTAGCGGCGAGCGAACGGGGAGCAGCCCAGAGCCTGAATCAGCTTGTGTGTTAGTGGAAGCGTCTGGAAAGTCGCGCGATACAGGGTGACAGCCCCGTACACAAAAATGCACAGGTTGTGAGCTCGATGAGTAGGGCGGGACACGTGGTATCCTGTCTGAATATGGGGGGACCATCCTCCAAGGCTAAATACTCCTGACTGACCGATAGTGAACCAGTACCGTGAGGGAAAGGCGAAAAGAACCCCGGCGAGGGGAGTGAAAAAGAACCTGAAACCGTGTACGTACAAGCAGTGGGAGCCTCTTAATGGGGTGACTGCGTACCTTTTGTATAATGGGTCAGCGACTTATATTCTGTAGCAAGGTTAACCGCATAGGGGAGCCGAAGGGAAACCGAGTCTTAACTGGGCGTTAAGTTGCAGGGTATAGACCCGAAACCCGGTGATCTAGCCATGGGCAGGTTGAAGGTTGGGTAACACTAACTGGAGGACCGAACCGACTAATGTTGAAAAATTAGCGGATGACCTGTGGCTGGGGGTGAAAGGCCAATCAAACCGGGAGATAGCTGGTTCTCCCCGAAAGCTATTTAGGTAGCGCCTCGTGAATTCATCTCCGGGGGTAGAGCACTGTTTCGGCTAGGGGGCCATCCCGGCTTACCAACCCGATGCAAACTACGAATACCGGAGAATGTTATCACGGGAGACACACGGCGGGTGCTAACGTCCGTCGTGAAGAGGGAAACAACCCAGACCGCCAGCTAAGGTCCCAAAGTCATGGTTAAGTGGGAAACGATGTGGGAAGGCCCAGACAGCCAGGATGTTGGCTTAGAAGCAGCCATCATTTAAAGAAAGCGTAATAGCTCACTGGTCGAGTCGGCCTGCGCGGAAGATGTAACGGGGCTAAACCATGCACCGAAGCTGCGGCAGCGACACTGTGTGTTGTTGGGTAGGGGAGCGTTCTGTAAGCCTGCGAAGGTGGCCTGTGAGGGTTGCTGGAGGTATCAGAAGTGCGAATGCTGACATAAGTAACGATAAAGCGGGTGAAAAGCCCGCTCGCCGGAAGACCAAGGGTTCCTGTCCAACGTTAATCGGGGCAGGGTGAGTCGACCCCTAAGGCGAGGCCGAAAGGCGTAGTCGATGGGAAACAGGTTAATATTCCTGTACTTGGTGTTACTGCGAAGGGGGGACGGAGAAGGCTATGTTAGCCGGGCGACGGTTGTCCCGGTTTAAGCGTGAAGGTGTGTGCTCCAGGCAAATCCGGAGGACTTTAACACTGAGGCGTGATGACGAGGCACTACGGTGCTGAAGTAACAAATGCCCTGCTTCCAGGAAAAGCCTCTAAGCTCCAGGTAACACGAAATCGTACCCCAAACCGACACAGGTGGTCAGGTAGAGAATACCAAGGCGCTTGAGAGAACTCGGGTGAAGGAACTAGGCAAAATGGTGCCGTAACTTCGGGAGAAGGCACGCTGATATGTAGGTGAAGCGACTTGCTCGTGGAGCTGAAATCAGTCGAAGATACCAGCTGGCTGCAACTGTTTATTAAAAACACAGCACTGTGCAAACACGAAAGTGGACGTATACGGTGTGACGCCTGCCCGGTGCCGGAAGGTTAATTGATGGGGTCATCCGTAAGGAGAAGCTCTTGATCGAAGCCCCGGTAAACGGCGGCCGTAACTATAACGGTCCTAAGGTAGCGAAATTCCTTGTCGGGTAAGTTCCGACCTGCACGAATGGCGTAATGATGGCCAGGCTGTCTCCACCCGAGACTCAGTGAAATTGAACTCGCTGTGAAGATGCAGTGTACCCGCGGCAAGACGGAAAGACCCCGTGAACCTTTACTATAGCTTGACACTGAACACTGGTCCTTGATGTGTAGGATAGGTGGGAGGCTTTGAAGCGTGGACGCCAGTCTGCGTGGAGCCGCCCTTGAAATACCACCCTTTAATGGCTGGTGTTCTAACGTGGACCCGTTACCCGGGTTGCGGACAGTGTCTGGTGGGTAGTTTGACTGGGGCGGTCTCCTCCTAAAGCGTAACGGAGGAGCACGAAGGTCAGCTAATCCTGGTCGGACATCAGGAGGTTAGTGCAATGGCATAAGCTGGCTTGACTGCGAGCGTGACGGCGCGAGCAGGTGCGAAAGCAGGTCATAGTGATCCGGTGGTTCTGAATGGAAGGGCCATCGCTCAACGGATAAAAGGTACTCCGGGGATAACAGGCTGATACCGCCCAAGAGTTCATATCGACGGCGGTGTTTGGCACCTCGATGTCGGCTCATCACATCCTGGGGCTGAAGTAGGTCCCAAGGGTATGGCTGTTCGCCATTTAAAGTGGTACGCGAGCTGGGTTTAGAACGTCGTGAGACAGTTCGGTCCCTATCTGCCGTGGGCGCTGGAGAATTGAGGGGGGCTGCTCCTAGTACGAGAGGACCGGAGTGGACGCATCACTGGTGTTCGGGTTGTCATGCCAATGGCACTGCCCGGTAGCTAAATGCGGAAGAGATAAGTGCTGAAAGCATCTAAGCACGAAACTTGCCCCGAGATGAGTTCTCCCTGAGACTTTAGGTCTCCTGAAGGAACGTTGAAGACGACGACGTTGATAGGCCGGGTGTGTAAGCGCAGCGATGCGTTGAGCTAACCGGTACTAATGAACCGTGAGGCTTAACCTTACAACGCCGAAGATGTTTTGGCGTGAGAGACATGAAATCAGCTTGATACAGATTATGTCAGGGCGTGAGAACGGTCTGACAACAGAATTTGCCTGGCGGCACTAGCGCGGTGGTCCCACCTGACCCCATGCCGAACTCAGAAGTGAAACGCCGTAGCGCCGATGGTAGTGTGGGGTCTCCCCATGCGAGAGTAGGGAACTGCCAGGCATCAAATTAGCAGTGAAACCGGGACATTAAACCGGTGGTTGTAAAGAAATTCGGTGGAGCGGTAGTTCAGTCGGTTAGAATACCTGCCTGTCACGCAGGGGGTCGCGGGTTCGAGTCCCGTCCGTTCCGCCACTTATTTAAGAGCCGCATCTCTAACGAGATGCGGTTTTTTTTCGTCTGTTATTTCTATAAAAAAGGGCAATCGCGCCCTTTTTGCTGTATATCACTCCCAGCGTTTCAGCAGCAGGCTGGCGTTCACGCCACCAAATCCAAAGCCATTTGATAAGGCATAACGCATCTCCAGCGGCTGCGCAGTCAGCGCAACTAAATGCAATCCTTCAGCCTCGGCGTCAGGGTGATGCAAATTCAGCGTTGGCGGTACAACCTGATCACGTAAAGCCAGGATAGTGAAAATAGCTTCTATACCCCCTGCCGCGCCCAGTAAGTGACCCGTTGCTGATTTTGTAGAGGTAATAGCAACCGGAGTGTCACCAAAAAGCCCCTTAATCGCCGCCAGTTCTCCTTTATCCCCCACCTGTGTTGAGGTCGCATGTGCATTAATATGCTGAATGTCCGTAGTGGTAATATCTGCCTGACGAATAGCTGCTTCCATGGCGCGACGCGCACCGTTACCATCTTCCGGGCCTGCCGTCAGATGGTACGCATCCGCGCTGGTTCCGTATCCCACCAGTTCTGCCAGCGGTGTAGCACCGCGTGCCAGGGCATGTTCCAGCGATTCGATAACCAGCAATCCGGCGCCTTCACCCATCACAAAACCATCACGATCGCGATCAAATGGCCGCGATGCTGTCGCTGGATCGTCGTTAAAACTGCTTGATAGTGCTCGTGCAGCCGCAAAACCGGCAAGACTCACCCGGTGTATTGCCGCCTCACTGCCACCACACAGCGCAATATCCGCTTCACCGCTACGGATCATGCGCGCGGCGTCACCGATTGCCTGCGCTCCTGCGGCACAGGCGGTTACCGGTGCGCCAATGGGACCGCGAAAGCCATGCGCAATGGAAACATGCCCGGCAGCAAGATTGGCGAGGAAAGAGGGGATGGTAAAAGGGGAGAGTCGACGAGGCCCGCGATCGTCCGTTGTGCGCACAGCATTGGCGATTTCGTTAAACCCACCGATCCCGGTCGCAATTACCGTGGCAGTACGATCTTTTTTCGCTTGATCCTGTGGAAACCAGTTCGCCTGCGTCAGGGCTTCTTTTGCTGCCACCAGCGCAAATTCAATAAAACGATCCATCTTTTTGCGTTCTTTGGCGGGAATAGCCACCAGTGGATCAAAACCGTACTGCGGATCCTCTTCAATAGACGGAACCTGACCTGCCACTTTGCAGGGAATATCATCGACAACCTTATCTGCAAGCCGGGAAATCCCGGATTTTCCCTGTAATAGCGATTGCCATACGTGCGAGACACCACAACCCAGCGGGCTGACAATTCCCATACCTGTTACCACGATGCGTTTTGTTGAAACGCTCATCATCAATTCTCCTGAAATTTCATGCCGTTTGCGGTTTTTTCATTAAGGGAACCAGCAGCGCAGCGATTAAAAAACCTAACATGATCAGATAAAAAGCATCTGAAAACGCTTGTGTCCGGGCCTCACGCAACGTGATGGCCGAAAGATTCTTTAGCGCAGCACTGCTGGCGATATCGGGTGAAATTCCCTGACTAACCAATCTGCTGACGTTGCTCTGAACGAATTCCGTTACGGAAAGAGAGGCGTTATTGAGATGATCCGCGAGGCGGCTGTAGTGCAAATTGGTTCGGTCATTAATTACGGTACCGCACAAGGCGATGCCAATCGCGCCGCCCAGATTGCGCATTAAATTGAACAGACCTGATGCCAGTTTTAGCCGCGCCGGCGGCAGGCTGCCAAGCGTCAGCGTGACCGTCGGGGCAACCGCAAATTGTTGCGCCAGGCCGCGAAATGCTTGCGGTAACAGTAGTTCTTGCGCTCCCCATTCATGGGTGAGCGGAATAAAACTGTACATCGACAACGCAAATCCAAGCAGCCCTGCCATCAGCAGCCAGCGTAGATCGACCCGATTCGCAAGCCACGCATAGAACGGGATCGACAGCACCTGAAAAAGGCCAGTGGAAAATACCGCCAGACCAATTTCCAGTGCGCTAAAGCCGCGCACGGTGCCAAGAAATAATGGCGTTAGATAGATCGTAGCAAAGATGCCAACCCCTGCCATAAACGAGAAGTAGCAGCCCAGCGTGAACGTTCTGTCCTTAAGCGCACGAAGATCCATCACCGGCTGCGTATGGCGTAGCGTGCGAATAACAAAAAAGATGCCGCACAGCAACGCCATCCAGCCAGTCATCGCTAATGTATTGTCGTCAAACCAGCCCCAGCGTGGGCCTTCTTCGAGGGTATATTCCAGACATCCCAGCGATACCGCGAGCAAGAGGATGCTCAGATAGTCCGCGCCGCGCAATAGCGACGGATTTGGCGTATCAATTTTTACCAGCAGTGGCACGGCGAGGGTGATATAAATCCCCGGTACGATGTTGATATAAAACAGCCAGTGCCAGCTGAAGTTCTCGGTTATCCAGCCACCGACGGTGGGGCCGAGCGTTGGTGCCAGCGATGCCAGCCCGCCAATCGTCGCAGCAGCGATGACGCGTTGTTTTCCCTGGAAAAAAGCAAAGGCGGTGGTGAAAACCAGCGGGATCATCGAGCCACCCGCCAGCCCTTGTAATGCGCGAAAAGCGATCATACTTTGGATATTCCACGCCCAGCCGCAGAGCAGGCTCATCACCGTAAACCCGGCGGCGGAGGCGGCAAACAGCCAGCGCGTGGACATCACCCTCGCCAGCCAGCCGGAGAGGGGAATAATGATGATTTCGGCAATCAGATAACTGGTTTGTACCCAGACTGTTTCATCATCGCCGGCAGAAAGCCCTCCGCCGATATCACGTAGCGACGCCGACACAATCTGGATATCAATCAGGGCGATAAACATCCCCACACACATCGTCGCGAAGGCAAACACTTTCTGACTCACCGGCATTGAAACGCCCGGTTGCAGCGGTACCGCATCGGTGGTGCTCATTGCGCGCTCTTTTCGTCAACGGTAACGATGACAGAAAAACCGGGGCGCAATATGCCGAGTTTTGCCGCTTCGCCCTCCAGCGCGATACGCACGGGCACACGCTGGACAATCTTGGTGAAATTTCCGGTGGCATTTTCTGCCGGGAGAAGACTAAATCGGGAACCGGTCGCGGGGGAAACGCTGAGAACATGGCCGTAGAACGTTCGACCCGGCATGACATCCGCCACAATGGTCGCGCGTTGCCCTGGACGCATATGAGCCAGCTGGCTCTCTTTGAAATTGGCGTCGACCCACAAGCCTTCCGCGGGAACCAGTGAAAGCAGCTGCGTGCCGCCGCCGACGAAGGAGCCGGACCAGGCCCGGCGATTGCCTATAACGCCATCGAACGGGGCGCGGATCTCGGTATAGTTCAGGTTTAATTTCGCGATTTCAAGATTCGCCTGGGCTTGTTGCAGCGCGGCTTGCGTCTGTTTTTCCCGTGCATCAAGCACGGCCAGCTGGCGCGTGGCGACAGCGTTATCCGCCTGCGCTTTGCTCTCCTGCGCACGTGCCTGGCGATAATCCGCAGCCGCGTTTTCCCGCACCTGCGCAGAGACGGCACTGGACATGACCAGCGCGCCGTAACGGCGGTTGTCATTGGCTGACTTATCACTTACCGCTTTGGCCGCAGCCAGCGATGCTGTTGCGCCTTCAATGGTCGCCAGTTGCAACTGGCGTGTCGCGGCGATATCAGCCAGCGCCGCCTGCTGCGCGGCGACTTCACCGACGGCTTTCGCCAGTGCAGCCTGGTAATCCCGGTCATCAAGGCGGACTAAAAGGTCGCCTTTTTTGACCAGCATATTGTCCTGAACGGCAATCTGCTGGACATAACCGGACACTTTACTGGAGATGGCGCTGATATCACCGCCCACGTAGGCATCGTCGGTGGACTGTATAAATCGTCCGCTTTGCCACCAGTACACGCCGTAACCCGCAACGGCTAGCAGCGCTGCGGCTATCAGCAGCAGGGTGAGTGCCTTTTTCTTTTTACTGAGCGTCATCATTGCGGCTCACATGCTGAAGCGGGGCGAATTTTTGCGTGTTATCGCCCGTGCGTTTGCGTTGCAAATAATCGTGGCGGTAATGGATAACCGGTGCAGCCGCAGGACCAGGTACCAGGGCATATTTCTCCGGTGTAATGGGTTCGCCGGTTGCTTTATCAATGAGAATGGTTTCGACCGGGCGTTGTGTTTCACGCTCGACTAACTCTATTTGCGCGCCTTCTGGCGAGAAGTGGCGGTTCCCCCATTCCACCAGAGCGAGGATCACCGGGCGAAAATCGCGTCCGAGAGCCGTCAGGTGATATTCATAGCGCGGCGGTGTTGTGCTGTAGCTCACTTTTTCCAGCAGCCCGTCATCAACCAACTCTTTCAGACGACGAGAGAGAATGTTGGGGGCGACATTGGCGCTTTTCTGGAACTCATCAAAACGTGTGAAACCGGCTAAAGCGTCACGCAGGATTATTATGCTCCAGCTGTCACCAATGCGGCCTAAGCTACGGGCGATGGGGCAGGGAGCGTTGCAAAGCGGTTCATTTTTCATGGTCTGACCCGGTTACTAGTTAGATTCTGCGCTTACGGTGACATAGTGACTTTCAAAATGCAAGTGACTATCTTTGCGCCCTGAATCCCTTACTTTTGCTTCTCCGGCAAAAAACCTCTGCGTTTTCGCCTCTTTTTCCCCTCACTGAAGCGGGGAATAATCAGCGCAACGAAACAATACGAAATCAGAAAGAGGAATTCTTATGGCTATCCCTGCATTTGGTCTTGGCACCTTCCGTTTAACTGACGAAGCGGTTATCGCTTCTGTAAAAAACGCTCTTGAGCTGGGCTATCGCGTGATCGATACCGCGCAGATCTACGGTAACGAAGCTGCCATTGGCGAAGCGCTGGCTCAGAGCGGCGTTGCGCGCGAAGAGCTGTTTATCACCACCAAAATCTGGACCGAAAATCTGGGCGCAGACAAACTGATCCCCAGCCTGAAAGAGAGCCTGAAAAAATTAGGCACGGATTATGTTGATCTGACCCTGATTCACTGGCCATCTCCGGGCGCAGCTGTGGCGGTTGATGTCTCTATGCAGGAGCTAATGAAAGCAAAAGCACAAGGGCTGACGCGCCAGATTGGGGTGTCGAACTTCACCATTCCGCTGATGGAGCAGGCCATTGCCGCCGTGGGTGCGGAAAACATCGCCACTAACCAGATTGAATTGTCACCGTATCTGCAAAACCGCAAAGTCGTTGACTGGGCGAAACAGCACGGTATCCATATCACCTCTTACATGACGCTGGCCTACGGTAAGGCGCTGAAAGACGAAGTGATTGGTCGTATCGCACAGAAACATAACGCTACGCCGGCGCAGGTAATTCTGGCATGGGCGATGGGCGAAGGTTATGCGGTGATCCCGTCTTCAACCAAGCGTGAGAACCTGGCAAGCAACCTGCTGGCACAGTCGCTGAAACTGGATGCGGAAGATAAAGCGGAAATCGCGAAGCTTGATTGCAATGACCGTCTGGTCAGCCCGGAAGGCCTGGCGCCGAAGTGGGATTAATCGAGAATTCAACGGGAGCGTAATGCTCCCGTTGTTGTTATTGCGGCAGATGTTCGCTGATAAAATCAATAAAGGCGCGAATACGCGTACTCACCGCCCGGTCACTGTAATAGACCGCACTGAAAGGCATCTCTACCGGCAGGCGCTGATCCGCCAGTAAATCTACCAGTTCCCCACTTGCCAGCTCCTTATCAATCATATAGTCCGATAAACTGGCGATACCGTTGCCGCTCAGACACAAATGTTTAAGCGTTTCTCCGCTATTTGAGGAGATATCCGGCGTCGCTTCAAACAGTTGACCATCGGCAGAAGCAATCGGCCAGGTGTTAAGGGAGACCGGTTCGGTAAACCCGAGTAACACATGATTACGCAACTCTTCGACTGTTTCAGGCTTGCCATGGCGAGCGATGTAATCCGGTGAGGCGATAATTTTTCGATAGCTCTTGAACAGCGGACGGGCTCGCAGGCTGGAGTCAGTCAGTTTCCCCACGCGGATAGCCACATCCACTTTACGCTCAATCAAATTGATAAACGTCTCGCTTGAGACCAGAGAAAGGTTGATTTCCGGGTAGCGTTCACGAAACGGTTTAATCAGCGGCATAAGGAAATGCAGTACGACCGGCGTTGCCGCATCAATGCGCAGCGTACCGCGCGGCGTGGATTTCGTTTCCATCACCTCTGTTTCTGCGGCCGCCATCTCCTGCAATACGCTTTGTACGCGGCGGAAATAGCGTTCGCCTTCTTCGGTTAAACTGAGCTGGCGCGTGGTGCGATTAAGCAAATTGACGCCCAGCTTGTTCTCCAGCTTTTTTACTGCACGGCTGATCGCCGAGTTCGCCTGTCCCAGGCGTTCCGCTGCCCGGCTGAAGCTGCCGCTTTCGACAACAGCCACAAAAATCGCGAGTTCTTCTGAGGTGGTTTTCATTATTGCCTCTGTAGCAACACTGCAACGATATTATTCATCCATACGCTATTTAACCATGTTGAAGCCTGCGATGCCACGCACGCGCGGCGCTGGCGGCATTAATAAGCGCTCACTAACCATAACCGGTGGTTTTTCTGCCGATTGTGCGTTGAAAGTGTGCGCTAAAATCCCTATAACTGAATGACCACCCGGGAACCGGGTGTGGAAATCAATGAGGTTTGAAGCCGAAAGTGCCAAAAAATACCTATGCCATGCGATATGTTGCCGGACAGCCAGCGGAGCGAATTTTACCGCCGGGGTCTTTCGCGAGCATCGGCAAAGCGTTGCCTGCAGGTGTGCCTTTAAGCAGCGACGAAAAAATCCGCGTGCTGGTATGGAATATCTTTAAGCAGCAGCGTGCTGAGTGGTTATCGGTGCTGCAGAGTTTTGGCAAAGACGCGCATCTCGTGCTGTTACAGGAAGCGCAAACCACACCGGAACTGGTCAGGTTTGCGACTACTAACTATCTTGCTGCCGATCAGGTTCCCGCGTTTGTACTGCCGCAACATCCCTCTGGCGTCATGACGCTTTCGTCCGCGCACCCGGTCTATTGCTGCCCGCTACGTGAACGGGAACCGATTCTACGGCTGGCGAAATCAGCGTTGGTCACCGTGTACCCGCTGCCTGATTTACGTAACCTGATGGTAGTGAATGTCCATGCGGTGAATTTCAGTCTGGGCGTGGATGTCTACAGCAAGCAGTTGTTGCCAATTGGCGATCAGATTATGCGCCACGCAGGACCTGTGATTATGGCAGGGGATTTCAACGCCTGGAGCCGGCCGAGGATGAATGCGCTCTATCGCTTTACGCGCGATATGTCGTTGCGACAAGTTCGTTTTACCGATGACAATCGCCGCCGCGCCTTTGGTCGTCCGCTGGATTTTGTTTTCTATCGGGGTTTGAATGTGCAGGAAGCGTCAGTGCTGGTGACGCGCGCATCGGATCACAACCCGCTGCTGGTGGAGTTTACCCCAGGCAAACCGGCTTGAGGGGGGACAAACGGGCAAAAAAAAGCACCGTGGGGGAAACGGTGCTTTTTTATCGGTTTGTATCAGGAATCCGGTGTGGCGCTGTTCTTAACAAACAGTGTCAGCTGATCGCCTGGCTGCAGATTATCGGTATCGTTATTCCAGCGCATCACATCCTGGATGTTCACGCCGTGACGTTTCGCAATACTCGATAACGAATCACCTTTGCGAACGCGGTAGGTAATGCTATCGCTGTTGCTGGCGAGACGCTGCGCGCTGCTACCTGCGCCTACCGTCAGACTCTGGCCCACTTTCAGGTTCGAACCGCGCAGGTTATTCCACTGCTGGATATCCTTTGCGCTCACGCCGAGACGCGCCGCGATGGCGGAAAGCGTATCGCCTGAGCGAACCTTGTAGCTTCGGCCTTGCAGCGGGGTGTTATCCGCAAGCTGGGTCGGTTGTACGGCGGCGATTTCGCCGGATGCCAACGATTCACGCAGTTGATCGGCGTGTTTCTTCGGCACCATCACGTACTGCGGACCCGCTGAACCTAACGTCGAACCTTTAACACCTGCGTTAAACGTTTTCAGTTTGTTCACCGAAATCCCGGCCATTTCCGCCAACTGATCGACCTCAACCGGGCTGCTCAGCCTGACTCGCGCCAGCGCACGGCTTTCGTCTGGTGTTGGCAGACTCACGCCATAACGCTTACTGTTTTTGAGAATATCGCTCAAAGCCAGCATTTTAGGCACGTAAATTTTGGTTTCCTGCGGCAGTGAAAGTGACCAGAAATCGGTGGGTTTACCCCGCGATTTATTGGCTTTCATCGCTTTCAACACGCGACCTTCACCGCTGTTATAAGCAGCGACTGTCAGTAACCAGTCGCCGTCAAACATGCGGTTAAGACGCTGCATCATGTCAAGCGCGGCCGTGGTAGAGGCCACAATGTCACGACGCGCATCGTAGCTGCGAGTCTGCTTTAAACCATAATTTCGCCCGGTGCTCGGTATGATCTGCCAAATGCCTGCGGCATTGGCGCCAGACGTCGCGTGTGGGTCAAAAGCGCTCTCCACTATGGGTAGTAGTACCAGTTCCATGGGCATGTTACGTTTTTTAACTTGCCCTGCTATCCAGTACATATACGGCTCTGCCCGTAAAGTTACATCGTGGAGATAGCTCTTATTGCTTAAATACTTGAGTTTTTGTTCGCGAATCCGGGTATTTTCCGGAATTCCCATCTTTAGCTCGTCGCTAATGGAGGTCCACAAGTCACTGTTATTCTGGGCGGCGAATGTTCCATCGTCCATCCACCGCGCCTGACTAGTAAACTTCCCTGCTTCCCCTTGACCAGCTGCAGAAAGGCTCTGTGCGTGCTGTTGTACCGTACCGTCATGGTTAGACGCCTGGCACCCAGCAAGCAAGACAGAGGCGAATAAGATCGCTTTTGCCTTCATGTGTGTGTCAATAGTAGTTGCTTAAAAGACGAGCGATGATAACGGCGTCGTCTTTAAAAGGCAACCCGGAAATATCAGAAGTTATCTTTCTTTGACCTTAACCATGCGAAACGCTCCTCTGGGTGTTGCAACTTTGTTTCTTGGTTAATTACATCAATTAAATCAGTGTCTTCCGTGCGTAAAAATAAATTAATTCGTCGTTCATTTTTCAGAATTACGGGGAGTGTTTTTTGATTTTTCGCACGTAACTCATTAACTTTTCGATAATATTCGTTAAGTGCAGGATCCTGCGGTAAGATGCTGATCGCAAACTTCATATTCCCTAAAGTATATTCGTGTGCACAGCAAATCACCGTATCATCCGGAAGCGCATTAATCTTACAAAAGGATTGATACATCTGGCTTGCCGTCCCTTCAAATAATCTCCCACAGCCACCCGAAAAGAGTGTGTCGCCGCAAAATAGATAAGGAGAACTGAAGAAACAGATATGTCCTAAAGTGTGACCTGGCGTGGCAAAGACGGAAAAATCATGTCCCAAAACGGAGATCACGTCCCCCTCTTTAACGATCTGTGTGGTTCCTTTATCTTGCGTTTCCTCCGGCCCATAAACCACCACATCAGGGAAATGTTGACGCAACGCTTTCACACCGCCAACGTGGTCGTTGTGATGGTGAGTGAGCAAGATAGCTTCCGGTTGCCACTGGTTTTCTTCTAATGCGCGTAATACCGGTGCGGCTTCGCCCGGATCGACAATCAGGCAGCGGCCGTCATCATTGTTCAGCACCCAGATGTAGTTATCCTGGAACGCCGGAATACTGTTAAGATTCATAAATTACCTCTCAAAGCGTAGCGGAAGGTTGTGATGAAACCGGCAAGGACTCCTAAGACATTGGTCGCCCCTGCAAGCTGGAGCGATTTACCTAAAGGCGCGTATTATCGCGAAGCGCTGGAAGGAGAACTTAAGCCGTGGTTTGCAAAAATGTATGGTTTTCATTTGCTTAAAATCGGCAATCTAAGCGCGGAAATCAATGCCGAAAGCTGCGCTATTTCCCACCAGGTCAATGTTTCTCTCAGCGGCGAACCGGCGCAGGTGAGAGCCGATCCGCTGCATTTACCGTTCGCAGAGAAATCGGTGGATGCCTGCTTGCTGGCGCATACGCTTCCCTGGTGTACCGATCCGCATCGGTTATTGCAGGAAGTGGATCGTGTGTTAATTGACGACGGCTGGCTGGTAATGAGCGGTTTCAACCCGATTAGCCTGCTTGGGCTTTGCAAAGCAGTCCCTTTTGCGCGCCGATCACCCGCGGTAAAAAGCCGGATGTTCACCCTGATGCGCCAGTTTGACTGGCTATCGTTGCTCAATTTCGAGGTGTTACATTATAGCCGCTTTCGCGTGCTTCCCTGGACGAAACAGGGCGGGAAACTGCTTAGCACGCATTTACCTGCGCTGGGGTGTATGCAACTCATCGTCGCGCGCAAACGCACCATTCCGTTGACGCTCAATCCGATGAAGCAGAGCCGCAGCAAGCCCCGCGTTCGCCAGACCGTTGGCGCGACCCGCCAGTCTTAACTTTCCGGCTGATAGCCCACATCTTCCTGCGTTGGGTTCATCGCGGCGGCGCGCGCCAGTTCATCGCAGCGTTCGTTTTCCGGGTGGCCTGCGTGGCCTTTTACCCATTCCCAGCGGATTTGATGTTGGCTGAGCGCCGCATCGAGCCGCTTCCAGAGATCGACATTTTTAACCGGTTTTTTTTCCGCTGTTTTCCAGCCGCGTTTTTTCCAGTTGTGGATCCACTGCGTGATCCCCTGGCGTACATACTGGCTGTCGGTGCTGAGCACCACTTCGCAATGCTCTTTTAACGCTTCCAGTGCGACAATAGCCGCCATCAGTTCCATACGGTTATTAGTGGTAAGACGGTAGCCTTCGCTAAACAATCTTTCATGCTGACGATAGCGTAAAATCGCCCCGTAACCGCCCGGACCTGGGTTGCCAAGACAAGATCCGTCGGTGAAAATTTCTACCTGTTTAAGCATCTCTGGTAGACTTCCTGTGTTTAAAACGACAAGTCTGACATAAATGACCGCTATGAGCACAGCAATTACACGACAGATCGTCCTCGATACCGAAACCACCGGTATGAACCAGATTGGCGCCCACTATGAAGGGCACAAGATTATTGAGATCGGTGCGGTGGAGGTGATCAACCGCCGCCTGACCGGTAACAACTACCATATTTATCTCAAGCCTGACCGGCTGGTGGATCCGGAAGCGTTTGGCGTTCACGGTATCGCCGACGAATTCCTGCTTGATAAGCCGACGTTCGCCGACATCGCCGATGAGTTTATTGAGTATATCCGCGGTGCGGAGCTGGTCATTCACAACGCGTCGTTTGATATCGGCTTTATGGATTATGAGTTCAGCAAGCTGAACCGTGGCATTCCAAAAACCGAAACGTTTTGCAAAATCACCGACAGCCTGGCGTTGGCGCGTAAAATGTTCCCCGGCAAGCGCAACAGCCTCGATGCGCTCTGCTCGCGTTATGAAATAGATAACAGCAAACGTACGCTGCACGGCGCATTACTCGACTCCCAAATCCTTGCTGATGTCTATCTGATGATGACCGGCGGCCAGACATCGATGAAATTTTCGATGGAAGGCGAAGGGCAAACGCAAACCGGCGATGCGGAGATCCAGCGTGTTGTTCGCCAGGCAAGCCGCTTGCGCGTGGTTTTAGCCAGTGATGAGGAGCTGATGGCCCACGAATCACGGCTCGATTTAGTGCAGAAGAAGGGCGGAAGCTGCCTGTGGCGCGGGTAAAATCGTTTTGTTAACGCAGGAAAATCGCCGCACGGGTGATTTTTGCAGCAAACAATTCAAAACGATGGAAAAAGCGTTGACGGCACCAGGTGCAATCCGTAATATGCGCCTCGTTCCCTAACAGGAACACAACGCGGAGCGGTAGTTCAGTCGGTTAGAATACCTGCCTGTCACGCAGGGGGTCGCGGGTTCGAGTCCCGTCCGTTCCGCCACTATTCAGAAGGCCTGAATCAGCAATGATTCAGGCCTTCGTCGTTTCTACTCCTTTGCCGCCACGCGCTGGGCGGTAAATGTGCTGCTCACACCTTCGCGTTCGTTACGCGCCAGAAAGCGGTAGCATCCCGCCCCGAGGAACGCGCCAATGAACCAGCTAAAGTTGGCCACTTCATGCAGCGCCGGAATAAAGCTAATAATCAGCCCAACCGCCACCGACGGCACCAGCGCAGCAATTGCTTTCGGGTTAAAGCCGTTTTTGTACCAGTAACGCCCGTTTGGTGAATCGGTAAACAGATCGTCGACAAACACGTTTCCGCGTTTAATCAGATAAAAATCGGTCAGTAAAATACCGAACAACGGGCCAATAAACGCGCCGAGCACATCCAGCGTGTAGTGGATCAACTCCGGAGACTGGAACAAATTCCACGGCGTCAGCAGTACCGATCCGACCGCCGCGATCATCCCGCCGGTACGGAAACTGATTTTTTGCGGGGAACAGTTAGAAAAATCGAAGGCCGGGGAGACGAAGTTCGCCACAATATTGATGCCGATGGTGGCGGTGATCATCGTCAGCAGGCCAATCGCCATCGCCAGGCTACTACCAACATGGCTCACTGTTTCGATAGGATCGGTGATCATCTTGCCAAACAGCGATTGGGTCCCGGAAACAATCACCACTGTGACAATGGAAAACAGCAGGAAGTTAAACGGCAGCCCCCAGCGGTTGCCGCGGCGGATCTCCTGCATGCTTTTACCGTAGCGGGAAAAATCGCCAAAATTGAGCAGCGGGCCGGAGAAGTAAGAAACTACTAATGCCGTTGCGGTGATCATCTGCCAGGTTTGTTCACCTGCCGTCAGTTGTTTGCTGGCGAGGGTAAAAGAGATGCCATCGAAACCCGTTTGCCAGAGGATCCATCCCGCCAGCGCCATCATCACCACGTATACCGCCGGGCCGGCGATATCGATAAAACGTTTAATCGCGCTCATCCCGTGCCAGAACACCAGCGCCTGCAACACCCACATAATGCCGAAACAGAGCCAGCCCAAATGCGACAGGCCCAGAAAGTGACCGTTGGTCAGGGGGGTAAGGGCAGGCCAAAACTTCAGGATCACCAGCATCAACGCGTTGGCGGCCAGATAGGTCTGAATACCGTACCACGCAAACGCAATCAGCCCGCGGATCACCGCCGGGATATTCGCGCCGAACACGCCAAATGCCTGACGGCAGATCACGGCATACGGCACACCGGCCATTTGGCTTGGTTTCGCCACCAGGTTTGCGCACAGCTGCACAATACAGATCCCCAACAGCAGGCAAAGTAGCACCTGCCAGCTGGCAAGCCCTAAGGCGAAGAAGCTGGCGGCAACCACATAGCCGCCCATGCTATGCACATCGGACATCCAGAAAGAGAAAATATTGTACCAGCTCCAGGTCTGATGGCGGGTCGGCGCCAAATCTTCATTGGTCAGGCGTGGGCTATAGCGAGCATCGTAATTTGGTTCAAGGTTTGGCATGGATTCTGCTCCTCTGAATACAGATAGTGACGTGTTGTCTGCTATCTCTCGTTGCATTAACCAGGCCAGGTTTTAATTTTTTGTATACAAAATAAATTAACAGTGTATACAAAAATAGATGAATTGAGTAACAAAGGAACGGCGTTATGAACCAGCAAATAGGGCTGCGAACCCCTGCAGATCTGGAAGATAAAGAGCATCTCATTTGGCAATCTTTAATGACCGCCATCGTTGAACATCAATTGCCGCCGGGAAGTAAACTGCCGGAAGAGGCGCTGGCGGAAGTTTTTGGCGTCAGCCGTACCGGGATCCGCAAAGTCTTAACCCGCCTTGCGACGGTGCAAATGATCACCATGACGCCCAGACGTGGTGCATTTGTCGCCAACCCCGGCGTTGAAGAGTCAAAAGCAATCTTCACTACCCGGAAAATGATCGAATGCGCCAATCTGCCGCTGGTGCTGGAACATCTGCAGCCGCCGCACCTTGCGGGGCTGGAAAACATCATCGCGCAGGAAGAAGAGGCGCATCAAAACCATGATGGCGCGGCGGCTATTCGCCACTCTGCGGCTTTCCATATCCAGCTGCAGGCCATTTCCGGTAATGCGGTGGTGACTGACATTATTACCACGCTGGCGCAGCGTTCGTCGCTGGTGATAGCTGCCTGGGGCGCGCCCTGGCAGCGCGGCTGCCGCTGCGACGATCATGACCAACTGATTACGCTGCTGCGTAAAAAGGATCTATCAGGGCTTAGTGATGCTATGGCCCACCACTTTGATCATATTGTTTCCAGTCTTCGCTTTGAGCGCAGCGGCGAGACATTACCGGATTTTGCCCGCCTGTTTGGTGCGCCAGGAGAACACTGATGAGCCAGTTTTGTATACAAGTTATCAATCCCAATACCAGCGCGGAAATGACCGCCACCATCGCCAGCGCGGCGCGCAGCGTGGCGTCGCCCGGCACCACCATTCTCGCCAGTTGCCCCTCGCAGGGAGTGGAATCAATCGAAGGACATTTTGATGAAGCCATTGCGGCGATTGGTGTGCTGGAGCAAATCAAACAGGGTAAAACCCAGGGCGCACAAGGACACGTGATTGCCTGTTTTGGTGACCCCGGATTACTGGCAGCGCGCGAGCTGGCGAGCGGGCCGGTCATCGGTATTGCCGAAGCGGCTATGCACGTGGCAACGCTTGTGGCGACGCGGTTCTCAATTGTTACCACGCTGCCGCGTACGGTAATTATCGCCCGTCATTTACTGCACCAGTATGGCTTCGAACATCACTGCGCCGCGCTGCATGCCATCGATTTACCGGTGCTGGCGCTGGAAGATGGCACGGGTCTTGCTCAGCAAAAGGTACGCGAACGTTGTATACAAGCCAAACGGGAAGATCACAGCGGCGCCATTGTGCTGGGCTGCGGCGGTATGGCGAACCTTGCCAGCGAGTTGACGCAAGAGCTGGGCATGCCGGTGATCGACGGCGTTACGGCCGCGGTGAAGATGGTGGAATCCCTTCTCGCGCTGGGGCTTGGCACCAGCAAATACGGCGATCTCGCGTATCCCAATAAAAAGCCGCTTTCAGGATGTTTCGAACAGCTTTGCTGAAAGCGGCCCCGTAAAGAGGTCGAATCAGCATGCAATCAGCAACGGACAAACCTTTCTGGCATTTCACCGCCGACTACCCCCGCGATATGGCAGGTTATGCGGGAAAACCGCCGCATGCCCGCTGGCCGGGCGGCGCGCGCATTGCCGTTCAGTTTGTCCTTAATTTTGAAGAGGGCGGCGAGAACCATGTGCTGCATGGTGACGCGGGTTCAGAGCAATTTTTGTCGGATATTATTGGCGCTGCCAGTTATCCCGCGCGGCATATGTCGATGGACTCGTTGTACGAGTATGGATCGCGCGCAGGGTTCTGGCGTATTCATCAGGCTTTTCAGCAACGTGGCCTGCCGCTCACGGTTTTTGGCGTGGCAATGGCGCTGGCGCGTAACCCTGAAATCGTCGCGGCGATCAAAGCGGCAGACTACGACGTGGTAAGCCACGGCTGGCGCTGGATCCATTATCAGGATCTTGATATTCAAACCGAACGCCAGCACATGCAGCAGGCGATCGAAATCCTGCAAACGCTGTTTGGCAAAAAGCCCCTTGGCTGGTACACCGGACGCGACAGCCCAAACACCCGTAAGCTGGTGGTCGAGCAGGGCGATTTTCTCTACGACAGCGACTATTACGGCGATGATTTACCCTTCTGGACCTCGGTAGAAGGGAAGCCGCATTTGATTGTGCCGTATACGCTTGATGCCAACGATATGCGCTTTGCCACGGCTCAGGGTTTTAACACCGCTGAACAGTTTTATACCTACCTGAAAGATAGCTTCGATGTGCTGTATGAAGAAGGTGAGCATGCGCCAAAGATGATGTCGATTGGCATGCACTGCCGCCTGCTCGGGCGGCCTGGGCGCTTTCGCGCACTGCAGCGTTTCCTTGATTACGTGCAAAGCCACAATGATGTCTGGATCTGCCGTCGCCAGGATATCGCCGAGCATTGGCTAAAGCACCATCCCTATAAGGGCTGAAGCAAGGCGAATGACCCGCCACCGTGCGGGCTTTTTCAGCGTGTGAGTCGGAGCTGCTGTAAGTTGCCATCCAGTTGCAGATCCGTTTGCAGTCGCGCCACATCGCGGCAGGTAAAGGCCATTGCTTTATGCGCTTCCAGTTTTTGCCGCCACTTTTCCGGCACGTCCGCAAGATTCTCGTACAACACTTCCAGCGTCGGGAAGGTGTTTAACAGTTGGGTTGCGCTTTTCGGGCCAATACCGGCAACGCCTGGCACCTTAGAGCTGCTGATCCCCGCCAGCCCCCAGTAATCCGGCAATTGTTCCGGCGTGACGCCATATTCCTGGGCGATAAAGGGCGCATCCAGCCAGCGTTTCTGGAAATAATCGCGGATACGAATGGTCGGGGAAAGCAACTGGCAATAGCCTTTGTCCGTGGAAACAATTGTCGCCTGCTGTCCGGCCTGCGCCATTTTCACCGCCAGCGTCGCGGCAAGATCGTCCGCTTCGTTACCCGGCGTGGCCCAGCAACGAATGCCGCGCTGTTCAAAAGCGCTACGCAAAGCGGGCATCTCGGCATGCAGCGTCTCCGGCATGGGCGGTCGTCCGGCTTTATAGTCGGGTAATAACTGGTGACGCCAGCCCTGGCTGCGAGCCTCATCATCAAACACCGCCACGGCGTGCGTCGGCTGGCTGTGAACCACAAGCTGTTCCAGCGCGTGAAGACAGGTGTCTACACAGGGCGATCCCTGCACCGCGTGGATCCGGCGGATAAGATTAAGCGCGTCGACAATTAACAGATGAGCCACAGATACCCTCCTTGAAATCGTGCCTAAGGGTAACATCGCGTGCGGCGTGAGGCTATGAAGCGGGGGATAATCAGGAAGATGCCTCGCAAAACGAGGCATCTGGCAGGGCTTAATCGCAGGTCACGATCTTCATCGCCAGCCCACCGCGTGAGGTTTCGCGGTACTTGGCGTTCATATCTTTCCCGGTTTCGTACATGGTTTCGATGACTTTATCCAGGCAGACGCGCGGCTCGCTGGTACGGCGCAACGCCATACGCGCAGCGTTCACCGCTTTTACCGACGCAATGGCGTTGCGCTCGATGCACGGCACCTGTACCTGGCCTGCGACCGGATCGCAAGTCAGACCGAGATTGTGTTCCATACCGATTTCCGCCGCGATGCAGACCTGCGCCGGGCTTGCGCCGAGCAGTTCCGCAAGGCCTGCGGCGGCCATCGAACAGGCAACACCCACTTCGCCCTGGCAGCCTACTTCCGCGCCGGAGATGGAGGCGTTCATTTTATAGAGCGAGCCAATCGCGCTGGCGACCAGCAGATAGCGAGCCAGTGAATTCGCGTTCACCTGACGAATAAACTTGTCGTAATAAGCCAGTACTGCCGGCACAATGCCGCACGCGCCATTGGTTGGCGCAGTCACCACGCGACCACCGGCGGCGTTCTCTTCGTTAACCGCCAGCGCAAACATGTTGATCCAGTCGACGACCTGCATCGGATCTTTACTGGTGTTATCACTGCTGACCAGCATACGGCGCAGCGCAGCGGCGCGGCGCGGAACGCGTAATTTGCCCGGCAACACGCCTTCGGTGGTAATTCCGCGCTCAATACCGCCCTGCATCACTTCCCAGACGCGCGCGAGGTGCTGTTCCAGCTCCTCTTTGCTGTGCAGCGCCAGTTCGTTCTTCATCATCAGACCAGAGAGTGAAAGCCCGGTTTCCTGACAGTGACGTTGCAGATCCGCCGCATTTTTGTACGGATAAGGTACGGCGACAGGCGCGTTGTTGGTCTGACCAAAATGTTCTTCGTCGACAATAAAACCGCCGCCGATCGAGTAATAGGTCTGGCTATAGAGAACCCTGTTGCCCGCGAGCGCGGTAATACGCATGCCGTTCTCATGCAGCGAGAGGTTATCGGCATGGAAGTTCATGCATTGATCGACCGGAAACTCGACTTCGTGCTCGCCGTTAGCCAGCAGCAGGCGGCCGTGCGTGTTTACGTCCTGAATAAATCCTGGAATAGCATCGATATCGACGCTATCCGGCAGGTTACCCGCCAGACCCATAATGATAGCGATATCGGTGTGGTGCCCTTTACCTGTCAGTGAGAGGGAACCGTAAACGTCTACCACCACACGGGTCACGTCGTGCAGCATGCTGCGAGCAATCAGATCGTCAGTGAATTGTTTACCGGCTTTCATTGGGCCAACGGTGTGCGAGCTGGAAGGGCCAATGCCGATTTTGAAAATATCGAATACGCTGATCATGACGCATTATCCATTGCAATGAGAGTCGCGCCGCCCATGGCGAGCGGCGCGAAAGAGATTAGCTGAACAGAGAGTAGAAGATCGCGGAGATAGCGATAAGGCCCATGATAACAATGAAGATGTTGCTGATTTTACCGCTGTATTTACGCATTGCCGGTACTTTGGCGATGGCGTACATCGGCATCAGGAACAGGATCATCGCGATAATCGGGCCGCCCAGAGTTTCAATCATTCCGAGGATGCTCGGGTTCCAGGTTGCTACAGCCCAGGTGGTCAGCAGCATAAACAGCGCGGTAATGCGGTTCAGCTTGTTGATTTCGATGCTTTTACCTTTGCCACGCAGGGACTTGATCACCATACCGTTGAAGCCTTCACGCGCACCCAGATAGTGGCCGAGGAAAGATTTGGTGATGGCGATCATCGCGATGATCGGTGCCATCCAGGCGATGATCGGTGCGTTAAAGTGGTTTGCCAGGTAAGAGAGAATCGAGATGTTCTGCTGTTTCGCCGACGCCAGATCAGCCGGAGAAAGGCTCAGTACGCAGCTGAACACGAAGAACATTACCGTCAGCACCATCATGATGTGTGCGAACGCCAGAATACGTGAACATTTGCTCTCTGCTTCGTTGCCGTACTCTTCACGTTTTGCCACCGCAAACGAGGAGATGATCGGCGAGTGGTTAAAGGAGAACACCATCACCGGAATAGCCAGCCACAAGGTCATCCACAGGCCGTTACCGGTTGCGGAAGTGCTGTTCAAAGACAGCGTGTCGAGTGCTGCACCGTTCCACTGCGGGATCAGGTAAACCGCCAGCAACATCAGGGCGATAACAAACGGGAACACCAGAATACTCATCGCTTTTACAATCATCTGCTCGCCAAAACGCACGATGGTCATCATGCCGACAATCAGGATCAGCGACAGAATGGCGCGCGGCGGCGGCGTCATACCCAACTGGTGGGTCATGAAGCTGTCAACGGTGTTGGTGATCGCCACGCTGTAGACCAGCAGGATCGGGTAGATAGCGAAGAAGTAGAGCAGGGTAATCAGTTTACCCGCGCCGATACCGAAGTGCTCTTCAACCACCTCGGTGATGTCTTCACCCGGGTTTTTACCCGACAGCACAAAGCGAGTCAGACCGCGGTGTGCGAAGTAAGTCATTGGGAAAGCGAGGATGGCCATGATGATCAGCGGAATTAAACCGCCAACACCGGCGTTAATTGGCAGGAACAGTACACCAGCGCCGATGGCAGTACCGTACAGGCCCAGCATCCACATGGTATCCGTTTTGCGCCATGAACTTCGTGTAGCCGATGTGGCCAGCGTACTGGTTTGAGTGGTTTCCATTTATAAATCTCCTGGGAAAAGCAAAATGCTGGCATGACGGGCGAATACAATGCCTGACAGGCTGGCGGTAATATTAAATTCGGTCAATCACGGTTTTTTTATAATTTCTTCCCGCAATTATTTGCGGCGGAAAGATACATTTATGTTATGACTCTATCAGTGATCAGGATCGCAATTGCAATAAATCACTTTTTATGTGGATATATTTAGACCATCTCTCTGCTTAATGATCTAGAGATGAAATTTATGGGCGCGAAGGCTATCACCAGCAAGATTTGCGATCAAACGCACACCGTTGAAAGACGATAAATACCCTGTAAAAAACCGCTATCGTAGTGATTTATCGACGTTTAAGGGCAACTGAAACGTATGAATATGCTGGCGATATGGGTGTGAGCTGTGTGGGAAAAAATCCGAGGTATAAGGGCGACTTATAGGTCGCCCTGGGAGATCAGGCGCAGATTTCGTAGCAGGGAATGTACGCGCTGCCTGGCAGTTTCATACGATGCTGGGCGACAAAGCCCTGTAGCAGGTCATCCATACGGCGCATCATGTCGCTATCGCCATGAATTTTATACGAGCCGAACTCCTCAATCGCCCGAATGCCGTGCTCTTTCACGTTACCCGCCACGATGCCTGAGAACGCCCGGCGCAGATCCGCCGCTAACGTTTCCACCGGCTGATCCGGATAAAGTTTCAGGTTAGCCATATTTTCGTGCGTCGGTTCAAACGGCACCTGCAGATCCGGCGCGATACGGATAGACCAGTTGAAACTATAGGCATCCCCGGTTTCACGACGGTTCTCTTTCACGCGCGGCATCGCTTTTTTCATCTGCCGCGCCACTTCAGCCGCATCATTAATGATGATGGTGTAGTGTTGTCGCGCGGCTTCGCCCAGCGTGTTGACGATAAATTCGTCCAGCACGCGGAAATAATCCGCACTCTCTTTTGGCCCGGTCAGAATCAGCGGTAGTACCTGGTTTTTGTTGGCCGGGTTCATCAAAATCCCCAGCAGATACAACAACTCTTCCGCCGTGCCTACGCCACCCGGGAAGATGATGATGCCGTGCGCGATACGGACAAACGCTTCCAGACGTTTTTCAATATCTGGCATGATGATAAGTTCGTTGACCAGCGGATTTGGCGGCTCAGCGGCAATGATCGACGGCTCGGTCATGCCGATAAAACGACCCTCTTTATAGCGTTGCTGCGCGTGGCCGACGGCGGCACCTTTCATGGGCGCTTCCATCGCACCTGGGCCGCAGCCCGTGCAGATGTTCAGCTCACGCAGCCCAAGCTGCGTTCCCACGCGGCGCGCGTAGAGGTACTCGGTTTCGTTAATCGAGTGGCCGCCCCAGCAGACCACCATGCTCGGCGCTTCACCGACATGCAGCGCGCGGGCGTTACGCAAAATGGAAAAGACCAGGTTGGTGATATGGATGGAGCTTTCCAGATTTAAATGCTGGACGCGTCCAGCGTTATGAATCTGCCCATTAACGAAGAGAATATCGCGCAGAACAGCAAACAGGTTGGCCTGCAGCGAGCGAATAATGCGCCCGTCGACAAAGGCCTCTTCCGGTGGGTTGATCAACTCCAGCTTTACGCCGCGTTCACGGCGTAACACGTTGATATCAAAACTTTCGTTACGGGAGAGCAGCTCTTTGCTGCTGTCGGTCTGGCTCCCTGAGTTCAGTACAGCGAGCGAGCAGTTGCGAAACAGTTGATACAGGTCGCTGCTGGCCGTGCGTTTAAGCATATCGACTTCCAGCTGCGACAGCATATCCATTGAGCCAAGCGGGCTAATATGTGTAATCAAGTGAACTCCTTACGGGACGAAAATTTTATCTTTCCCGTGATTACAATAGCCCTGGCTTATGACGTTTAACAACCTGTCGCGTGGGATCTTCCACGCAGAGTCGTAAAATGTTGGGTTTTACTGGCGTACTAACCGACCGGTTGCAGGGACAAAATCGGTGTTGGTGCGCCATGGGTTGATATCCAGCCCGCCGCGTCGGGTATAGCGCGCGTACACGCTCAGTTTTTCCGGCTGGCAGAAACGTTGAATGTCCGTGAAAATGCGCTCCACACATTGTTCATGAAATTCATTGTGATGGCGGAAAGAGACCAGGTAGCGCAGCAATTTTTCACGGTCGATTTGCGCGCCGCGATACTGGATTTGCACCGAGCCCCAATCCGGCTGGTGGGTGATCAGGCAGTTCGATTTTAATAAATGGCTGACCAGCGTCTCTTCCACAACCTTTCCGCTGGCGGCATCGGTTAACAGCGCGGCGTCAAAGTCGTAACTCTCGATCGCAATATCCTGGTCGTCGATACAGGTGCCGTGAAAATGGGCGACAGGCTGCCCTTCCAGTTCATCAATACGGTACAGCACCACGTTGACATCACCCTGGGCGCAGGCGCTTAAATCGCGTTGCAACGTATCGTGCACCTCTTGCCAGGTGGCAAAACGTGTCTGGTTAAAACTGTTGAGATAGAGTTTGAAGCTTTTCGATTCCACCAGATTGATGCTGGCGTGATCCAGCTCAACGTGGCCAACCGCCACCTGCGGCAAACCTTTCGCGTTGAGCCAGGAGAGTTCATACAACGTCCAGATATCCGCACCGCGAAAAGGCAAGTTCTCAGCGTTTAAGCCTAACGGATCGCGGTTTAACGAACGGGGAACGCCCTGCAGCAAGCTGGCGTCGTAGGTGTCGCGGTAATCGGTGGTTTTGCCAAGCGTCAGGCCAGCCAGCGCCTGGTGGTTATCATAAGAGGACATGTTTCATCGCCATTTTGCAGGTAAACTATGTCGCAGAGTTTATCCTGGCTTATGTGAAGAGAGAAATCGGTGGAAAAAGAGACGGCGCATGCCCTGAAAGCCTTTACGGAACGTTACTGTAATGCGTGGCACGCACAGCGAGACAGCTGGCCGCAAAGCGAAGAACTTTACGGTATTCCCTCGCCGTGCATTATTTCTTCCACCGACAAATACGTTATCTGGCAGCCAAAACCGTTCGTACCAGAACGAAATGTAAACCCAATTGAACAGGCCATGGAAATTGTGGTACAAACGCCGCTCCATACCTTTTACACCACACAATTTGCCGGTGATATGACCGCGCGTTTTGGCGAACTGACGCTGACGCTGCTGCAAACGTGGAGTGAGGATGACTTCGTGCGTATGCAGGAAAATCTGATTGGTCACCTGGTTACGCAGAAAAGACTGAAGTTATCGCCTACACTTTTTATTGCTACGCTCGACAGCGAACTGGATGTGATTTCGCTGTGTAACCTCAGCGGCGAAGTGGTGAAAGAGACACTGGGTACGCGTCAGCGCACTGTTCTCGCCCCAAGCCTCGCGGCATTCCTCGACCAACTCGAACCCGTTGTGTAATCCTCTATACTACTCATCGTGTGAGAGATCTCTTACACGACCTGTAAGAGATCGCCAGGTCTTTTTCCATACTTCTGATGCGCCTTCTCATTCATAATTAATATAAATCATGAGGTTAATCTAAAACCTTTCATCTTTTATGGCTTCATTCAAAGGTGAATTTGCGTTAAGTATTCTTGTAAGACGCTACGTAATCGGTAATTCTATTTGAGTCGACACGGAGTCTGACAACGAAGCGTACATCAGGATGATGTTGTTTCGAGGACTCACCAGGACGGTGCTGCAAGGAAAGGCTTCAGGACGAAGCAAGGGGACATCGCTGGAATGCGTTAACGGACACCTCCAGGACGGAGAATGAGAGCCGGTAAGGATACCCGGCAGATCAGGAAGATCCAGGACACGCTTTACGGATGAGGCCATGTCACATCGGGGTGGTGTGAGCAAGATGCGCTGTTTAAGGATGAACGGGTCAGGAGACCGCAGGAAAAGTTTTCATGGATGAGCAGGGAGCACACGAGTAGCGGGACTGCTGCGAAACGAACCGGGAGCACTGTTTTTACAGTGCTCCCTTTTTTTATTTGTTCCGCTCTTTGGTATGCTGCGCGCCAGTCTGATTATTCCGGGGGTTTATATGACTCAACATCAACGTGTGCGTGAGCAACTTCATCTTCTCGAAGCGCAACTGCGCGAACAGAATCTTTGGCAAACCAGCGCGCCAGCGGCAAGCGCCTTCGAAAGCACACAGCCTTTTTGCATGGACACCCTTGAGCCGTTCGAATGGCTGCAATGGGTGCTCATTCCTCGCATGCATGCTTTGTTGGATGGTCAGCAGCCATTACCGCAGGCGTTTGCCATCGCGCCGTACTATGAAATCGCCCTGGATGCGACCCATCCGTCCCGTGATGTGATGCTGGTGCATTTACAGCAACTTGATGCGCTGTTCAGCGACGAAAACGCCTGATGCTGGAGATTATTTACCAGGACGAGTGGCTGGTGGCGGTGAATAAACCGTCCGGCTGGCTTGTACATCGCAGCTGGTTAGATCGCGATGAAAAAGTGGTGGTCATGCAAACGGTGCGCGACCAAATCGGCCAGCACGTTTTTACCGCCCATCGTCTCGACAGGCCCACTTCCGGCGTGTTGTTAATGGGCTTATCCAGCGAGGTCGGTCGCCGCTTAGCACAGCAATTTGAGCAACATCAGATTCAAAAACGCTATCACGCCATTGTGCGTGGCTGGCTGATGGAAGAGGCGTTGCTTGATTATCCGCTGGTCGAAGAGCTGGATAAAGTGGCCGACAAGTTCGCCCGCGCCGATAAAGAGGCGCAGCCAGCCGTAACGCACTATCGCGGGCTGGCAACGTGCGAAATGCCAGTGGCAACCAGCAAATTTCCCACCACGCGCTATGGTCTGGTCGAACTGGAACCGAAAACGGGCCGCAAGCACCAATTACGTCGCCATCTGGCGCATTTGCGCCATCCGATTATTGGCGACAGTAAACACGGCGATTTGCGGCAAAACCGTAGCGCGGCAGAGCACTTTGGCTGCAACCGCCTGATGCTGCATGCCAGCCAGTTAACGCTGACGCACCCGTTTACCGGCGAACCGTTAACGATTTGCGCCGGGCTGGATGAAACCTGGATGGGCGCGCTGTCGCACTTTGGCTGGCGCGGGCTTCTCCCTGAAAATGAAAGGGTTGAGTTCTTGCCAGTGAGCCGCCAGGATGAGGGCAATCAGGAATCACGCAAGGAGTGATGAGCATGGCGAAGGTCGGAATTTTTGTTGGCACCATGTACGGCAATTCGCTGCTGGTGGCGGAAGAAGCGCAGGAGATCTTACAGGCGCAGGGCCACAAGGCGACGGTAATTGAAGATCCCGAAGCCAGCGACTGGGAAAACAACAAAGGCAATTACGCGCTGATAGTCACCTCCACGACCGGTCAGGGCGATTTGCCGGAAAGCATTGCGCCGCTGTTCCATTATCTGCGCGACACCGTGGGTTATCAGCCCGATCTACACTATGGCGTCATTGCCCTGGGCGATAGCACATACGCCCATTTCTGCGGCGGGGGTAAGCAGTTCGATGCCTTGCTGCAAGAGCAAGGTGCGCAGCGTATCGGCGAAATGTTGCTGATTGACGCCAGCGAAGATCCGGAACCGGAAACCGTCTCTAATCCGTGGGTTGAGCACTGGGCGACCTTGCTGAAATAACCTGTCTTCCTCTCCGTACGCGGGGAGGAAGCCTCTCTTTTTGCCGCGTCAAGCGACGCATTTCACACTCTTTAACGCTGCCTCTCTTTTGACCGCCTTCGGTCTGCTCCATTTTCATTTCCGTGAAGTACTCCCCATCCGCCTGGGCTAATGCCTTAAAGGGCATAGCCGCGCCCGGCGAATGTTGTGTTGTTGCACGGTGAGAGTTCAAAAGGCGCTCCATATACTTTTTCTTGCCAGTTAAAAAAACGCGGCCCGCCAGGTATGGCAAACCCGGCAGGAGCAGCAAAAACACAATGACATCATCCTGTCTTCCCCTACAGGTTGCGCCGTACAGGATGAATGGACAAAAGAACATTTATGCTTCGGGAGTACAACCATGAGTACATTTAGCCAGGCGGCGAGCGGCGCTGAAAAGCGTACCAACGCCCGCTACTGGATAGTGGTGATGCTGTTTATCGTCACATCCTTCAACTATGGCGATCGCGCCACGTTGTCGATTGCCGGTTCGGAGATGTCCAAAGCGATAGGTTTGGATCCGGTCGGTATGGGTTATGTTTTCTCCGCGTTTTCCTGGGCTTATGTGATTGGCCAGATACCGGGCGGCTGGTTGCTTGACCGCTTCGGATCAAAACGCGTCTATTTCTGGTCTATCTTCACCTGGTCGCTGTTTACCTTGCTGCAAGGCTTCGTCGACATCTTTAGCGGCTTTGGCATCATCGTGGCGCTCTTCACCCTGCGTTTTATGGTCGGTCTGGCCGAATCCCCTTCCTTCCCTGGCAACAGTCGCATCGTTGCGGCCTGGTTCCCGGCGCAGGAGAGAGGCACGGCGGTGGCGATTTTTAACTCCGCGCAATACTTCGCGACGGTGATCTTTGCGCCGATCATGGGCTGGCTGACGCACGCTGTGGGTTGGTCGCATGTGTTCTTCTTTATGGGTGGTCTCGGCATTTTCATCAGCTTCCTGTGGCAGAAAATGATCCACGAGCCGAACCAGCATCCGGGCGTAAACAAAAAAGAGCTGGAGTACATTGCTGAAGGTGGCGCGCTGATCAACATGGATCAGGCGAAAAATGCTGAGCATGTTCCGTTCTCAGAAAAATGGGGGCAGATCAAACAGCTGCTGGGTTCCCGCATGATGATCGGCGTCTATCTGGGCCAGTACTGCATTAACGCCCTGACCTATTTCTTTATCACCTGGTTCCCGGTTTACCTGGTGCAGGCGCGCGGCATGTCGATTTTGAAAGCGGGTTTTGTTGCCTCGATACCGGCGATCTGCGGCTTTGTGGGTGGCGTACTGGGCGGGATCATTTCCGACTGGTTAATGCGCCGCTACGGCTCGCTGAACGTGGCGCGTAAAACGCCAATCGTATTGGGGATGCTGCTCTCCATGAGCATGGTGTTCTGCAACTACACCGACTCCGAAACGCTGATTATCGCTTTCATGGCGCTGGCTTTCTTCGGTAAAGGTATCGGTGCGCTGGGTTGGGCGGTGATGGCAGATACCGCGCCGAAAGAGATCAGCGGCCTGAGCGGCGGTCTGTTCAACATGTTCGGTAACATCTCCGGCATCGTGACGCCGATTGCCATTGGCTACATCGTCGGTACGACCGGCTCGTTTAACGGCGCGCTGATCTATGTCGGTATCCATGCGCTGGTGGCGGTACTGAGTTACCTGGTGCTGGTGGGTGATATCAAGCGTATCGTGCTGAAACCTGTGACAGGACGTGAATGATGAATACACAAGCAAGCCCGATTATCACCGGGATGAAAGTCATTCCCGTGGCCGGGCATGACAGCATGCTGATGAACATCGGCGGCGCGCATAACGCTTACTTTACCCGCAACATCGTGGTGCTCACCGATAACGCCGGAAACACTGGCGTCGGTGAAGCGCCGGGCGGCGAGGTGATCTACAACACGCTGGTCGACGCCACGCCGATGGTGGTGGGGCAGGAAGTGGCGCGGTTGAATAAAGTGGTGCAGCGCGTACATAAAGGCAACCAGGCGGCGGATTTCGACACCTTCGGTAAAGGCGCCTGGACTTTTGAACTGCGCGTGAACGCGGTCGCGGCACTGGAAGCCGCCCTGCTGGATCTGTTAGGCAAAGCGCTGAATGTTCCGGTGTGCGAACTGCTTGGCCCTGGTAAACAGCGTGATGCGGTGACGGTGCTGGGTTATCTGTTTTATGTTGGCGATCGCACCAAAACCGATCTGCCCTATCTGGAAGCGACGCCTGGCAGCCATGAGTGGTATCACCTGCGTCATCAGGAAGCGATGAACAGCGATGCGGTCGTGCGCCTGGCGGAAGCGTCACAGGATCGCTACGGCTTTAAAGATTTCAAACTCAAGGGCGGCGTACTGCCAGGCGAAAAAGAGATCGACACCGTGCGGGCGCTGAAAAAACGCTTCCCGGACGCGCGCATCACGGTTGATCCCAACGGCGCCTGGCTGCTCGACGAAGCTATCAGCCTGTGCAAAGGCCTTAATGATGTGCTGACCTACGCGGAAGATCCGTGCGGCGCAGAGCAGGGCTTTTCCGGGCGTGAAGTGATGGCGGAGTTCCGTCGCGCCACCGGCTTGCCGGTAGCGACCAATATGATTGCCACCAACTGGCGTGAAATGGGCCATGCGGTGATGCTAAACGCGGTGGATATCCCGCTGGCGGATCCGCACTTCTGGACGCTTTCCGGCGCGGTACGCGTGGCGCAACTGTGCGACGACTGGGGATTAACCTGGGGTTGCCACTCCAACAACCATTTCGATATCTCGCTGGCGATGTTCACTCACGTTGGCGCGGCAGCACCGGGAACGCCAACCGCCATCGACACGCACTGGATCTGGCAGGAGGGCGACGCGCGCCTGACCAAACAGCCGCTGGAGATCCGCCAGGGAAAAATCGCCGTACCCGATGCACCAGGCCTTGGCGTTGAGATCGACTGGACGCAAATCGAAAAAGCGCACGCGGCATACAAGAAGCTGCCCGGCGGCGCGCGCAATGACGCAGGCCCGATGCAGTACCTCATCCCTGGCTGGACGTTTGACAAAAAACGCCCCGTTTTTGGACGTCATTGATAGACCAAAAGGATTAAAAAATGAGCACATACAGTTCGACACCCGTTGTCTCCTCCATGCAGGTTATCCCGGTTGCGGGCCACGACAGCATGTTGATGAACCTGAGCGGCGCGCACGCCCCGTTCTTCACCCGCAATATCGTGGTGATTAAAGACAACGCCGGCCACACCGGTGTGGGGGAAATCCCCGGCGGCGAGAAAATCCGTCAAACGCTGGAAGACGCTATTCCGCTGGTGGTCGGTAAGACGCTGGGTGAGTACAAAAATATCCTCAACACCGTGCGCAATAACTTTGCCGACCGCGACGCTGGTGGCCGTGGCCTGCAAACTTTCGATCTGCGTACTACGATCCACGTGGTGACCGGCATTGAAGCGGCGATGCTGGATCTGCTCGGTCAGCACCTCGGTGTGAACGTCGCTTCCCTGCTTGGCGAAGGCCAGCAGCGCAGCGAAGTGGAGATGCTCGGTTACCTGTTCTTCGTTGGCGACAGCAAAAAAACGCCGCTGCCGTACCAGAGCCAGCCGGATGACAAGTGCGACTGGTATCGCGTGCGTCACGAAGAGGCGATGACGCCGGATCGCGTGGTGCGACTGGCGGAAGCCGCGTATGAGAAATATGGTTTTAACGATTTCAAACTGAAAGGCGGCGTGCTGGCGGGAATGGAAGAAGCCGAAGCGATTTCCGCGCTGGCAAAACGCTTCCCGCAGGCGCGCGTGACGCTCGATCCGAACGGTGCCTGGTCGCTGGATGAAGCGATCAAAATCGGTAAGCACCTGAAAGGCGTGCTGGCGTATGCGGAAGATCCGTGCGGCGCGGAACAGGGCTTCTCCGGTCGTGAAGTGATGGCGGAGTTCCGCCGCGCGACCGGCCTGCCGACTGCCACCAATATGATCGCCACCGACTGGCGTCAAATGGGTCATACGCTGTCACTGCAATCAGTGGATATTCCGCTGGCGGACCCGCACTTCTGGACCATGCAGGGTTCGGTACGTGTGGCGCAGATGTGCCACGAGTTCGGTCTGACCTGGGGCTCGCACTCGAATAACCACTTTGATATTTCGCTGGCGATGTTCACCCACGTTGCCGCTGCGGCACCGGGCAATATCACCGCTATCGATACGCACTGGATCTGGCAGGAGGGCAACCAGCGCCTGACTAAACAGCCGTTCGAAATCAAAGGCGGGATGGTGCAGGTGCCAAACAAACCGGGTCTTGGCGTAGAGCTGGATATGGACCAGGTGATGAAAGCCAACGAGCTGTATCAAAAACATGGCCTCGGCGCGCGTGACGATGCCATGGGAATGCAATACCTGATCCCGGACTGGAAATTTGATAACAAACGTCCGTGCATGGTGCGTTGATGAAATTGCCAGTCCTTGCGGGGGCTGGCATTTCCTCATCTTTGCTGGGTGTATGCTTAAAGCCGTGAATATGCGTAAGGATGGCTTATGAAAATTGTGATCGCACCAGACTCTTACAAAGAAAGTTTAAGTGCCCTGGATGTGGCGACCGCGATTGAGAGCGGTTTTCGTGAAATTTTCCCCACGGCGGAATACGTCAAAATACCGGTGGCGGACGGTGGCGAAGGGACGGTTGAAGCCATGGTCGCCGCTACCGACGGGCGTATCGTTAAGGTCGCGGTAAAAGGCCCGCTCGGCGAGCAGGCGGAAGGGTTCTATGGGATTTCTGGCGACGAGCAATCCGCTTTTATCGAAATGGCTGCCGCCAGCGGGCTGGAAATGGTGCCCCCGGCCAAACGCGACCCGCTCATCACCACGTCCTGGGGCACCGGCGAGTTGATTCGCCATGCGCTGGACGCGGGCGTTAAACATATCATCATTGGCATTGGCGGCAGTGCGACCAATGACGGTGGTGCTGGCATGGTGCAGGCGCTGGGCGCAAAGCTGCTGGATGAGAATGGCCAGCAGATTGCACTGGGTGGTGCGGCGCTGGAAACGCTGGCGCGAATTGATACCGCGCAACTGGATAAACGCCTTGCCGGGTGCCGTATCGAAGTGGCCTGCGATGTGACCAATCCACTCACCGGAAAAGAGGGCGCGTCGGCGGTGTTTGGCCCGCAGAAAGGGGCGACGCCGGAGATGATCGACAGGCTCGATAAAGCGCTCGGGCATTATGCGCGGATCATTGCCCGCGACCTGGATTTGGACGTGCTGCACCTGGCGGGCGGCGGTGCGGCAGGGGGGATGGGTGCCGCGCTGTATGCGTTTTGCGGCGCAGAGTTGCGCCAGGGTATAGAGATTGTCACCGATGCGCTGGCGCTGGATGAGTACGTGATTGGCGCTGACCTGGTGATCACCGGCGAAGGGCGTATCGATAGCCAGACGGTGCACGGCAAAGTGCCAGTGGGTGTGGCGAAAGTGGCGAAGCGCCATAATATTCCGGTAATCGGCATTGCTGGCAGCCTGACCGCCGATGTTGGCGTGGTACACCATCACGGTATCGATGCGGTGTTCAGTGTGATCTACAAGGTCTGTTCGCTGGAAGACGCGCTGGAAAATGCCGGCGAAAATGTCCGCATGACCGCGCGCAACGTGGCGGCAGTGCTGAAAGCAGGGCAGAAGCTGTAACGTAAACCGCCCGGTAGCATGCTGGCTTATCGGGCTTGTTCTAACGCGTTCTCACTGGCCTAGTGGCGGCGTGTTGAGTGGATAATCAATGTGTTGTTTATCCACTCGCGGATAAATAATGTGTTTAACCTCAACTCCCGCCAGCGGTCAGGTGGCAGGCTACCCCAGCAATTTGTGTGCTTCGCGGGTGACGTTATCCATCTCATCGAGCAGTTCCAGAAACTCCGGTTCCAGCTCTTCGGCCGCAACGCCGCTGCGTAACTGCTGTTCAATCAACTGGCAGAGGTTTTTTAGCCGCGGTACGCCGCTGTAACCGCAACTGCCGTGCAACTTATGGATCCCTTCAGAAAGCCCTTGCGGCGCTTCGCCAACCAGCTGTTCTTCCACCATATTGCGGATCTCCGGCAGGAACTCGACCAGCATATGCAGCATCTCGCGCGCCAGATCCGATTTCCCGGCAGCCTGGCGCAGCGCCAGTTGCCAGTCGAGCGTGGTATCGGCGTCGACCACAATATCCGCAGGTGCTACTGCCTGTTCCGGTGGCGTCAGCCAACTGCCGATATCCGGGCCGGGCTTATAGCGGCGCAGCAGACTGCGCAGCTTGTCCTCTTCAATGGGCTTCGCCAGATAGTCATTCATCCCGGCGCTGAGCAGTTTCTCTTTTTGCCCGGCCATCGCATGGGCCGTAACGGCGATGACCGGCGTTTGCTGCTGGTGCGGCAACTGGCGAATCAGCTCGCAGGCGCGAATGCCATCCATGTCCGGCATCTGAATATCCATCAGGATCAGATCGAACTGTAGCTGGCGGGCGCGCTCAATGGCCTGTATACCGCTTTCGCACAGCTCGACATGCTGCACCTGATCTTCCAGCAACGCGCCGATGAGTTTCAGGTTGGCCGGGTTATCATCCACCGCCATTACCGCCATTGGCAGTTTTGTTTCGTCCACTGGCTGAGCCTGCGTAATGCGGGTCGCACGGCAATATTCCGTGAGCGCGGGCAGCAGGCGGGTGGTGGTCAGGGGTTTCAGCAGGCAGGCCGCCGCGCCGTCTTGTTTCAGCTCCTCGGCGTTCACCTGCGCATGGCAAGGCAGCGCTAACAGCAGGTAGTCGGTCATGGCGGCGGCTCGCGCGAGGCGGTCGTGCTGCATGTTGAGCGGCTCACGTACCGTTACCGGAATCGCCATCAGCAGAATGTCGTAATGCGCCTGCGGCAGCGCCGAGAACGACGGGCTGTAAATCACCTCCAGCGGCGTTTCGTGCAACACGTCCAGCGTGCTTTGCGCGGCTGTCGCATTGGGCTCGACATAGGCAAGGCGCTTGCCCGCCAGACAGCCGGTGGCTGGCGCTTCGCTGATGGCGTTTGGATTGAGATCGAGATTAATGTGGAACCAGAAGGTGGAGCCGCGATTCGGCTGGCTATGGAAGGAGATATCGCCGCCCATTTCATTGACCAGCCTTTGGGTTATCACCAGCCCCAGCCCGGTACCGCCGTGGCGGCGCGAGATGCTGGCATCGGCCTGACGAAATGCCTGGAACAACCGCGACTGATCGCGCTCGGGAATGCCGATGCCAGTATCGCGGATCTGCATCTCAACCTGCACTTTGTTGTTACTGATGGCGCGCTTCTCCACCACAATGTCGATATTGCCATGTTCGGTGAATTTGATGGCGTTACCGACAAGATTGGTGATCACCTGTTGCAAACGCAGCGGGTCGCCAATCACGTTATCCGGCACATCGTTTTTGATGTTCAGCGTCAGTTCCAGCCCCTTGTCGTGCGCCGAATGCGCCAGCAGGATAACCACTTCATCAAGCGTATTACGCAGCGGGAACGGAATGCTTTCCAGAATTAACTTGCCCGCCTCCAGCTTGGAGAAATCCAGCACGTCGTTAATGATCGCCAGCAGGTTGTTCGCCGAACGTTCAATCGTTAGCAGGTGATCGCGCTGCGTGGGGTTAAGCTCAGATTTCAGTGTCAGGCGGGTAAAGCCAATCACGCCGTTCAGTGGTGTGCGCAGCTCATGGGACATATTGGCGAGGAACTCAGACTTAATGCGTGCCGCTTCCTGGGCGCGTTTTTTCGCCAGATCCAACTCGACGTTCTGGATCTCCATCTGCTCCAGCGTTTCGCGCAGATCGGAAGTGGACTGGTCAATGTTGTGCTGCATCTCTTCGTGGTAGGCCGCCAGCGACATCGCCATTGAGTTGATGCCGTTTTTCAGCATATCCAGCTCACCAAGCATAAAACCTTCGACGCGGCTGTCGAGCTGCCCGCGACGAATGCGATCAACGGTGTTGACCATATTACGGATCGGGCTGGTTACGTCGCGCATTAAGCGCCAGCCGAAAATCAGCGCAATACCAATACAGAACAAAATCATCAGGCTGGAGATAAAAATCTCTTTGTACTGCTGTAAACGTACCGATTTGAGATCCAGCTCCAGCGCCACATAACCAAGCATGTTGCCGGTAATTTTATCCACTGGTAGCGCGGTGTTGGTTTGCGTAAATCCTTCGGAAAGAATGGGCGTGCGCAGGATCATCACATCGCCGCGCCGGGAGACGCTGAGCCTGCGCGGAAAAGGTTGCCCTTCCGCCAGCCGGAGATTATCGCCATCAAGCTGGAAATTAGAGGAAACGAATACGTTATTCTGCCCATCGTAAATGGAAATTGCCCGCACAATATCGGAATGGCGGCGATGCAAAACGCTCACCAGTTGGCCTATCGCATCTTTGTCCTGCAACGTCATGCTGTATTCGCTGGAGACCGCCAGCGGCTCAATGATGCTGGCACCGGCGTCTTCCAGTTGACGCTGCAAATCGTTATAGCGGTGAACGACAAAGAAGATGCTGAGCAACACACCGATAAGCACGGTGGGCGCCAGAATCAGGATCATCATGCGTGCGCGCAAGCTGTAGTTGGTCATGGAGTTCCGTTATGGGAGAATTAGGCCATTAATCTGTAAATGAGATAAATCCCTGCAATGGCGCAATTCTACTCTGCAAAACGACGTGTGACGACTAGTCAAAAAGTAACCGTAACCGTAACTGATCTTGATCCCTTTGGGCAGGGGGTTGCGCGCCATAACGGGAAAGCGCTGTTCATCCCCGGGCTGTTACCTGGCGAAACGGCGGACATTGTGCTGAAAGAGGAGAAGCGGCAGTTTTCACGCGGTGAGGTGAAACGTCGCCTGAATGATAGCGACGAGCGCGTTACGCCGCTGTGCCCGCATTTTGGCGTCTGCGGTGGCTGCCAGCAGCAGCATGCCAGTATTGCCCTGCAACAGCGCAGCAAAAGTGCGGCGCTGGCGCGTTTGATGAAACGGGACGTCGATGAAGTGATTGCAGGCGAACCCTGGGGCTATCGCCGCCGCGCGCGGCTCAGCCTGAGCTGGCAGCCCAAAAGTCAGTGTCTGGATATGGGGTTTCGTAAAGCGGGCGGCAACGACATTATTAATGTCACCCGCTGCCCGGTGTTGGTGCCCCGTCTTGAGGCATTACTGGCGCCGCTGCGCGAATGCCTGAGCGGGTTGCAGGCCGTGCGTCAGCTTGGCCATGTTGAGCTGGTGGAAGCCGATAATGGCCCATTAATGGTTTTGCGTCACACTGTTGCATTAAGTGCAACAGACAGAGAAAAACTGGAACAGTTTTCGCATTCTCAGGAACTCTCTCTGTATCTCGCGCCACAAAGCGAGATACTAGAACAGGTTAGCGGAGAATCTCCCTGGTACAGCTCTGACGGGCTACGCTTAACGTTCAGCCCGCGGGACTTTATTCAGGTTAACGATGGTGTTAACCAGCAGATGGTGGCGCGAGCGCTGGAGTGGCTTGATGTGCAGCCCGGCGACCGGGTGCTGGATCTGTTCTGCGGCATGGGCAATTTCACGCTACCGCTGGCAAAACGCGCGGCCAGCGTGGTCGGCGTGGAAGGCGTCGCCGATTTGGTGGCGAAAGCGAAGGATAACGCGCAACAGAATGGCTTGCAGAATGTGACATTCTTTCATGAAAATCTGGAGGAAGATGTCACGAAACAGCCCTGGGCAAGCCGTGGTTTTGACAAAGTTTTACTCGACCCGGCACGCGCAGGCGCTGCCGGAGTGATGAAACATATTCTAAAATTGTCGCCGGACAGAGTGGTGTACGTTTCCTGTAACCCCGCCACCCTTGCCCGCGACAGTGAAGCGCTATTGGATGCGGGTTACCAGATCCAGCGGCTGGCGATGCTGGACATGTTCCCGCACACTGGCCACCTGGAATCGATGGTGTTGTTTGTGAATCACAAATGATTAATTTCGGCTTGTCGAGTTCGACAGGCCCGGTCCCTGAAAGGAGAGGACAATGGTTGCGGTACGCAGTGCGCATTTGAACAAAGCGGGTGAATTCGATCCGGCCAAATGGATCGCGAGTCTGGGCATCACCAGTCAGCCGTCGTGTGAACGCTTAACCGAAACCTGGGCATATTGTCTGCGACAAACACAGGGACACCCGAACGCGGAATTACTGCTGTGGCGCGGTGTCGAGATGGTGGAGATCCTCTCCATGCTGAGCATGGATACCGACACGCTGCGTGCGGCGCTGCTGTTCCCGCTGGCCGATGCGGAAGTGGTCAGCGAAGAGGTGCTGCGCGAAAGCGTCGGCACGTCGGTGGTCAACCTGATCCATGGCGTACGCGATATGGCGGCTATCCGCCAGTTGAAAGCCACCCACACCGATTCCGTCTCCTCCGAACAAGTCGATAACGTTCGTCGTATGCTGCTGGCGATGGTGGATGATTTCCGCTGCGTAGTTATCAAGCTGGCGGAACGTATCGCCCATCTGCGCGAAGTGAAAGATGCGCCGGAAGATGAGCGCGTACTGGCGGCGAAAGAGTGTACTAATATCTACGCGCCGCTGGCGAACCGGCTGGGCATCGGGCAGCTCAAATGGGAACTGGAAGATTACTGCTTCCGTTATCTGCATCCGGCGGAGTACAAACGCATCGCCAAGCTGCTGCACGAACGCCGTATCGATCGCGAACACTACATTGACGAATTTGTTGGGCATTTGCGTGCCGAAATGAAGACCGAAGGCGTCAAAGCGGAAGTGTATGGCCGCCCGAAACACATCTACAGCATCTGGCGCAAAATGCAGAAAAAACACCTCGCCTTTGATGAGCTGTTTGATGTGCGCGCCGTGCGTATCGTCGCTGAGCGTTTACAGGACTGCTACGCTGCGCTCGGGATCGTACACACCCATTACCGCCATCTGCCGGATGAGTTTGACGACTACGTCGCTAACCCAAAGCCGAACGGTTACCAGTCTATCCACACGGTGGTACTTGGGCCGGGCGGTAAAACCGTTGAAATCCAGATTCGTACCCGCCAGATGCATGAAGATGCAGAGCTTGGCGTCGCTGCGCACTGGAAGTACAAAGAGGGCACTGCTACCGTTGGCGGCCCGCGTTCGGCGCACGAAGACCGCATTGCATGGCTACGTAAACTGATCGCCTGGCAGGAAGAGATGGCCGATTCCGGCGAGATGCTCGATGAAGTTCGCAGCCAGGTGTTCGACGACCGCGTGTATGTCTTTACCCCGAAAGGTGATGTGGTGGACTTGCCTGCCGGCTCGACGCCGTTGGATTTTGCTTACCATATTCACAGCGATGTCGGGCACCGCTGCATTGGCGCCAAGATTGGCGGGCGCATCGTGCCGTTCACTTATCAGTTGCAGATGGGCGATCAGATCGAAATTATCACCCAGAAGCAACCGAACCCAAGCCGTGACTGGCTGAACCCGAACCTGGGCTATGTGACCACCAGCCGTGGGCGCTCAAAGATCCACGCCTGGTTCCGCAAACAGGATCGCGACAAAAACATTCTGGCGGGGCGTCAGATCCTCGACGATGAGCTGGCGCATCTTGGCATCAGCCTGAAAGAGGCGGAAAAATTCCTGCTGCCGCGCTACAACTTCAACGAGCTGGACGAGTTGCTGGCGGCGATTGGCGGCGGCGATATCCGTCTCAATCAGATGGTGAATTTCCTGCAATCGCAGTTCAATAAGCCGAGCGCAGAGGAGCAGGACGCCGCCGCGCTGAAGCAGCTGCAGCAGAAAACGTACACGCCGCAAAGCCGCAGCAAAGACAATGGCCGCGTTGTTGTCGAAGGCGTAGGTAATCTGATGCACCATATCGCGCGGTGCTGCCAACCAATCCCGGGGGATGAGATAGTCGGTTTTATCACTCAGGGGCGTGGGATCTCCATTCACCGCGCCGACTGTGATCAGCTGGAAGAGCTGCGTAACGTGGCCCCGGAACGTATCGTTGATGCCGTCTGGGGCGAAAGCTACTCGGCGGGTTACTCGCTGGTGGTGCGCGTCACGGCGAACGACCGTAGCGGTCTGCTGCGCGACATCACCACCATTCTCGCCAATGAGAAGGTGAACGTGCTCGGCGTCGCCAGTCGCAGCGACACCAAAGAACAGCTGGCCACCATCGATATGAATATCGAAATCTACAACCTGCAAGTGCTGGGCCGCGTGCTCGGCAAACTCAACCAGGTGCCGGACGTCATCGACGCTCGCCGCCTGCACGGTGGCTGATTTTCTCTTCATCCGAGCCTCGCCTTGATGGGCGAGGCTCAACACTTATTACCAGGGATTTCTCATGACTCAAATCGATCGTCTGCTCGGGATTATGCAACGCCTGCGCGACCCGGAAAACGGCTGCCCGTGGGACAAAGAGCAGACTTACGCCACCATTGCGCCTTACACGCTGGAAGAGACGTACGAAGTGCTGGACGCGATTTCGCGCGAAGATTTTGACGACTTACGCGGCGAACTGGGTGACCTGCTGTTCCAGGTGGTTTTTTATGCGCAGATGGCGCAGGAAGAAGGGCGTTTCGATTTCAACGACATTTGCGCTGCCATCAGCGACAAACTGGAGCGTCGTCACCCGCATATTTTCGGTGATGCGCATGCGGGAAACAGCACGGAAGTGCTGGTGCGTTGGGAGCAAATTAAAAGCGAAGAGCGCGCGGAAAAATCTCAGCACTCGGCGCTGGACGATATTCCCCACAGCCTGCCTGCGCTGATGCGCGCGCACAAAATCCAGAAACGCTGCTCGACTGTCGGCTTTGACTGGACGTCGCTTGGCCCGGTGCTCGACAAAGTGTACGAAGAGATCGACGAAGTCATGGACGAAGCCAAACAAGCGGTGGTAGACGAAGCGAAACTGGAAGAAGAGGTCGGCGATTTGTTGTTCGCGACAGTCAACCTTTCGCGTCATCTTGGCGTCAAAGCGGAAGTGGCATTGCAAAAAGCCAACCTGAAATTTGAGCGGCGTTTTCGTGAAGTTGAACGCATTGTGCGCGAACGCGGTCTGGAAATGACCGGTGTAGATCTGGAAACAATGGAAAATGTCTGGCAACAAGTAAAACGCCAGGAACATGATCTTTAAAGCATTTATTCCAGTAAGCGCGATTTGTGTGATTTTTAAAATAACAAGCGCTTGATTTGCGTCAAAAACATTTACCCAAAAGTGGCTATTTTCACACTCCTTAAGTTTGTTGAAATGCCTTGAGAATCGCCTCTTCGAGTAATTCGGGTCGCAGCAAGGCGGCAACCGAGCGAATCTTCAGACGCAGCAAAATGTGCCGCGTCTGGGGTGAGCGACAGAAGCCAATGCAGATGCGGCCTGAAGAACAGAGGAGAGGGGCAATGAAAGTTTGTGGCGTAGACCATCATCGGGTATACTGCTTTCCCGTCCTGGTTATTCCATCGTCTTTTAAACCTAACTTCTCAGGTTCAGCATGACAACGAACTATATTTTTGTGACCGGCGGGGTCGTATCCTCTCTGGGTAAAGGCATTGCCGCAGCCTCCCTGGCAGCCATTCTTGAAGCCCGTGGCCTCAACGTCACCATGATGAAATTGGATCCGTACATTAACGTCGATCCAGGGACCATGAGTCCAATCCAGCATGGTGAAGTGTTCGTTACCGAAGACGGCGCTGAAACCGATCTGGATTTGGGTCACTACGAGCGTTTTATCCGCACCAAAATGACCCGTCGCAACAACTTCACCACTGGTCGTATCTACTCTGAGGTTCTGCGTAAAGAGCGTCGTGGCGACTATTTGGGCGCAACCGTACAGGTTATTCCGCACATCACCAACGCGATTAAAGAGCGCATTATTGCCGGTGGCGAAGGCCATGACGTTGCGCTGGTTGAAATCGGCGGTACGGTGGGTGACATCGAATCCCTGCCATTCCTTGAAGCTATCCGTCAGATGGCGGTAGAAGTGGGCCGTGAGCGCACTCTCTACATGCACCTGACGCTGGTGCCTTATATGGCGGCTTCCGGTGAAGTGAAAACCAAACCGACGCAGCACTCTGTGAAAGAGCTGCTCTCTATCGGTATTCAGCCAGATATTCTGATTTGCCGTTCCGATCGCGCGGTTCCTGCTAATGAACGCGCAAAAATTGCTTTGTTCTGTAACGTTCCAGAAAAAGCTGTGATTTCTCTGAAAGACGTCGATTCCATTTATAAAATCCCGGGCCTGTTGAAATCCCAGGGGCTGGACGATTATATTTGTAAACGATTCAGCTTGAACTGTCCGGAAGCAAACCTGGCCGAATGGGAACAGGTTATTTATGAAGAAGCGAATCCGTCAGGCGAAGTCACCATTGGTATGGTCGGTAAGTACATTGAACTTCCGGACGCATATAAATCGGTTATTGAAGCACTGAAACACGGTGGCCTGAAAAACCGCGTAACCGTTAACATCAAGCTGATTGACTCGCAGGATGTTGAAACGCGCGGCGTAGAGATCCTGAAAGGTCTTGATGCCATTCTTATCCCTGGCGGCTTCGGCTACCGCGGTGTGGAAGGCAAGATCGCCACCGCACGCTATGCGCGTGAAAACAATATTCCTTACCTGGGTATTTGCCTGGGTATGCAGGTTGCGTTGATTGAATTCGCTCGTAACGTAGTCGGAATGGAGAACGCCAACTCCACGGAATTTGTGCCAGACTGTAAATACCCGGTTGTGGCGCTTATTACCGAATGGCGTGACGAAGACGGCAACGTTGAGCAGCGTTCGGAGAAGAGCGATCTCGGTGGCACCATGCGCCTCGGCGCACAGCAGTGCCAGCTTGGTGATGACAGCCTGGTTCGCCAGCTGTATGGCGCGCCAACCATTATCGAACGCCATCGCCATCGTTACGAAGTCAACAACATGCTGTTGAAACAAATCGAAGCTGCGGGTCTGCGTGTTGCGGGCCGTTCCGGGGATGATCAGTTGGTCGAGATCATCGAAGTGCCGAATCATCCGTGGTTCGTCGCTTGTCAGTTCCACCCGGAATTTACTTCTACGCCGCGTGATGGACATCCGCTGTTTGCCGGTTTTGTGAAAGCCGCCAGCGAGTATCAGAAGCGCCAGGCGAAGTAAAAAAGTTACAACAGCAACGCGTACCATCGGTACGCGTTGTTTGTCTGGAGTTTTAGTTTAACTTGTACTGAGGAAAACCTAATGTCCAAAATCGTTAAAGTCATCGGTCGTGAAATCATCGACTCCCGTGGTAACCCGACTGTTGAAGCCGAAGTACACCTGGAAGGTGGTTTCGTAGGTCTGGCTGCTGCGCCGTCAGGTGCTTCCACTGGTTCCCGCGAAGCGCTGGAACTGCGCGATGGCGACAAATCCCGCTTCATGGGTAAAGGCGTACTGAAAGCGGTTGGCGCGGTTAACGGCCCGATCGCTCAGGCAATCCTGGGTAAAGACGCGAAAGACCAAGCCGGCATCGACAAAATCATGATCGATCTGGATGGTACCGAAAACAAATCCAACTTCGGCGCGAACGCAATCCTGGCTGTTTCTCTGGCTACCGCTAAAGCTGCTGCTGCTTCTAAAGGCCTGCCGCTGTACGCACACATCGCTGAACTGAATGGCACCCCGGGTAAATACTCCATGCCGGTTCCGATGATGAACATCATCAACGGTGGTGAGCACGCTGATAACAACGTCGACATTCAGGAATTCATGATTCAGCCGGTTGGCGCGAAAACCCTGAAAGAAGCTGTACGTATGGGTTCAGAAGTGTTCCATAACTTGGCGAAAGTACTGAAATCCAAAGGCATGAACACCGCTGTGGGTGACGAAGGTGGCTACGCGCCGAACTTGGGTTCCAACGCAGAAGCACTGGCTGTTATCGCTGAAGCGGTTAAAGCTGCGGGCTACGAGCTGGGCAAAGACATCACTCTGGCGATGGACTGTGCAGCATCTGAGTTCTACAAAGACGGTAAATACGTTCTTGCTGGCGAAGGCAACAAAGCGTTCACCTCTGAAGAGTTCACTCACTTCCTGGAAGATCTGACCAAACAGTATCCGATCGTTTCCATCGAAGATGGTCTGGACGAATCTGACTGGGCTGGCTTTGCTTACCAGACCAAAGTGCTGGGCGACAAAATCCAGCTGGTGGGCGACGATCTGTTCGTAACCAACACCAAGATCCTGAAAGAAGGCATCGAAAAAGGCATCGTTAACTCCATCCTGATCAAATTCAACCAGATCGGTTCTCTGACCGAAACGCTGGCTGCGATCAAAATGGCGAAAGACGCTGGCTACACCGCTGTCATCTCTCACCGTTCTGGCGAAACTGAAGACGCTACCATCGCTGACCTGGCTGTTGGTACCGCTGCAGGCCAGATCAAAACCGGTTCTATGAGCCGTTCTGACCGCGTTGCTAAATACAACCAGCTGATTCGTATCGAAGAAGCGCTGGGTGAACAAGCACCGTTCAACGGTCGTAAAGAGATCAAAGGCCAGGCGTAATCGCTAAGCGTTGATCAAATAAAAATGCCAGTCAGTTGACTGGCATTTTTTTTGGGTTTTTGACTATTTAAAATCGACTTCCATCTGCTGCGGTATCGTCAGGCCGCGCGTTGTTTGCACGCAGCGGGCGATATAATCGGTAAAGCGCGGCGGCTTCGGCATACCCATGCTGAGCAGCTTGTCATTGCTGAAACGCACGTTAAGCGTGGCAAACGCTCCGTAAAGACGCATCGCTTTCAACATCAGGCGCTCGTTGCACGGCCCGAAGATATCCTTCAGCTCGCGGCGCATTTTCACCAGTGTTTCATAGCTAACCTGCGCGTATTTATCGCCAACCGGCGCTTTTTCCAGCGCTTTCGCCATTGCCCTGTCGATATCGGCAAAGCGGACGCTATTCTCTTCGCCAGCCGAGATATGCACCACTTCACCCTGTGCAATCTCTCCGCTAAGCAGCATCAGCAGCGCATCGGCGCAGTAATCCACCGGGATCACATCCACGCGATCTTCCAGCGAACACATAAATTTTTGCAGCATCAGCCCCATGCTGAACACCCAGAAGATACTGGTAGACGGAGTGCAACCGTGGCTGGTGTGGCCGACGACAATCGATGGCCGTGCGATCACCAGCGGCAACTGCGGGCACTCTTTGCGCATCAGTTGTTCGATAGTGGATTTGGAGTGCGTATAGGTCACCAGGTGCTCGGCATTCTCGCGAAACTCACTGCTTTCCGGTACCAGTGAATCCGGCTCCGGGGTACACGACATCGCGGTGCCAACGTGCAGAAAACGCTGTAACCCGGCAACCTGCGACATCCGGCGCGCAAATGTCAGCGTGCCTTCCACGTTGACTTTCCACACCAGCGGATTGTTACCAAAAGAGGCCACCGCTGCGCAGTTCAGCACGTGGGTGACATTTTCCAGACGCGGATCGGCAATAAAACCTTCTGGTTCGCCCAAATCGCCGAGCAGGATCTGCGTCGTCGAAAGCGAGTTCAGCACCTCATCACTGAGGTTGAATTTGCGCATATTGCTTTTAACGCGCGCAAGCCCGGCTTCGCTATCTTCGGCGCGAACCAGCAGCAATAAATTCATCGGTAGATTGTCGTGAAGAATTTTTTCTAATACCGCCCCGCCAAGAAACCCAGTGACACCCGTAATCAATAATGTATTCATCAACGCTTTCTCATCATGGTTGTTGTGGCGGATTGTAGGCACAGAAAGCTAAACGCCATATCAATAAAATGGCGTACAAAAACGGGGTTTCTTAAGCTGGTTTTAAGGAAGAAAACGCGGGGGATTTGTCTACGACAACCAATAAAATAAAAAGATTCCGCCACGTTTCGGAAAATATTTATATCGATGATATTTAATGGATTATTTTTAGTTTGTTAGCCTGCAAATTATTTGTGAATTCAATTCAAAATGTAAAATAAATAATATCTGGTTACACCATTTCTTTTGCGCTTTATGGCTCACCAGTTCCCCGAAGCGCCGCCGCCGTCACTTGAACCGCCACCACCGCTGGAACTGTCGCTACTGCTATGGCTGGAACTTTCGCTGCTGGTGTAATGAGTTGTGTCGGTACTGGCCTCGCCTCCACGTGAATAATTGAGCTGCCTGCTCTCACGATATTTTTGCCGGCCTGCGGTGGTAAGCCGCTGCGGGTAGAGCAACCATACGCACAAAATCATCAGCAAAATAAAGGCGGGCACGGCAGCGCAGAATATCGTAAAAGGCAGCAGCAAAGGGTGTTGTTCACTGTAAGCGAACAAAATCACGGCCAGAGGGCAGGCGATAAGAAACAGTCCTGTCAGCGTGAGGATTTTGCCTTTGACCGTCAGGGCAATGATAACCACCGCCAATATAATTAAACTCTTCCACAGGGAAAACCAGGCAGCCATTTGCTGGAAAAATGACGGGGGTTGAGCTTTGGGCAGTGGCTGGCTGGCAAGCACGGTGCTGATCCCCTCAACGCCGCGCACAATTCCGGTATTCAGGTCATTCTGCCGGAAGGCTGGAATCATATATTCATCAATGATTTGCTTTGCCAGCGCGTTGGTTAACATGCCCTCCAGGCGCTTCCTACCTCGATACGTACTTTTCTGTCCTGCCAGGCGACCAGCACCAGCACGCCATCATTACGCCGGGCATCGCCAGGCCGCCAGCGGTTAAAAACCGCGTTGGCAAAGTGTTCAATGGTTTCGCCATTTGTCGTGGATATCAGCAGTACGGCGGTTTGTGTACCCGTGCGGGCATTCAGATCGCTCACCTGCTGGATAAGCGCCTTACGCTGCCAGAGGCTTAACTGATTTTCGGCATCGTTAACCACGCCATTCATCGGTGGAACAGGCACAGCCAGCGCCGGAAGGGTCAAACTCAGCACCAGCAGCAGTGCCAATATGCGCGCCATTTGCATCATCCTTGCGGGCAAACCAGAGAAAGAACCGCCATAGGATAGCGGCTGAAAGCCGGTAATGACAATTTGCCATAATTGATAGTTTTCATTATCAGCAGGTTAAATAGCCCGCCGTGCGCGGCGCAAATGGCACATGATCCCCTGCGGGTTATCTGCAATAATGGCGTTTTTCCCTGCTAATAAGAGCGACGATGCAGTACCCGATTAACGAGATGTTCCAGACCCTGCAAGGCGAGGGTTACTTCACCGGCGTTCCCGCCATTTTTATTCGTTTACAGGGATGCCCGGTTGGTTGCGCCTGGTGCGATACCAAACACACCTGGGATAAGCTCGCGGATCGGGAGGTGTCGCTGTACAGCATTCTCGCGAAGACCAAAGAGAGCGACAAATGGGGCGCGGCAAGCAGTGAAGATCTGCTCGCCATTATTCAGCGCCAGGGCTGGACTGCGCGCCATGTGGTGATTACCGGCGGTGAGCCCTGCATTCACGATCTCACCCCGTTGACTACGTTGCTGGAGCACAATGGCTTTAGCTGTCAGATTGAAACCAGCGGCACGCACGAGGTTCGTACGTCGCACACTACCTGGGTCACCGTATCGCCGAAAGTGAATATGCGCGGCGGTTATGATGTCCTCCAGCAGGCGCTGGAACGCGCCGATGAGATTAAGCACCCTGTTGGCCGCCTGCGCGATATTGAAGCGCTGGACGAGCTTTTGGCGCAACTGCACGATGATAAGCAGCGGGTCATCGCCTTGCAGCCGATAAGCCAGAAAGAGGATGCGACGCGCTTGTGTATTGAAACCTGTATCGCCCGCAACTGGCGACTGTCGATGCAGACACACAAATATCTCAATATTGCTTAATACAAACCCGCCACTGGCGGGTTTTTTAATACAGCAAAGGGAAAATAAAGTGATTATTCCGAAGTGAATTCTCGTGATAATTTAACTTTGACCTTTATCAAGTGCCATTTTATTTATCTGTGTTAGAAAACGTCCGGTTACGATATTTAAATATTGCAAAAGGTCGCTTCATTATTATGGGGCGCTGCCTTATTTTTCTAAAAGGATTTTGGAACAAGCAATGTCAATGAGATCAATTAATAATTTTTCGCTGGACTTTTTTTCCTTACAGGGGAAAACCGCTATTGTCACCGGCGGTAATAGTGGATTAGGACAGGCATTTTCCGTTGCGCTGGCAAAAGCCGGGGCAAATGTTTTTATTCCGGCGATTACCTCAGACGGTGGGGAAACAGAAGAAGCCATTAAACAGCAGGGCGTAGATGTTGAATTTATGGAAATTGATATTACCGCCGAAGGCGCACCGCAAAAGATAATCAGCGCCTGCTGTGAACGCTTCGGTACGGTTGATATTTTGGTGAATAACGCGGGTATCTGCAAAATGAATAATGTCTGGCAGTTTAATCGCGCTGATTGGGATCCGATGATTAACGTCAATCTGACGGCCGCCTTTGAATTATGTCATGAAGCGGCAAAAGTGATGGCGAAAAACCTTCGCGGAAAAATTATCAATATTTGCTCGGTGCGCTCATTTTTAGGTCAACAGGGATCGCCGGCCTATTCCGCGACAAAACATGCGCTGGCCGGTTTAACAAAAGCCTATTGTGACGAATTAGCGCAATTTAATATTCAGGTAAACGGTATTGCGCCGGGATATTTCTCCACGGATATCACGCAAATAATTCGTAGCGATCGCAAGCAATATAAATGGGGAATTGATCACACACCGGCTATGCGCTGGGGAGATACGCAGGATTTAATGGGCGCAGTCATATTTCTCGCCAGCCGCGCCTCGGATTTTGTCAATGGTCATTTATTAGTCGTCGATGGCGGTTATCTGGTGCGTTAAACACACTGGTGTGTGAGCGGAGCCGATAAAGCGTGGGCAAATGTGCTGTCAACCCGCAGACCAGCGAGAACGGCTCGCAGGTTGACGGCACGAAAGTCTGTTATTCGCCGCGATAAACGCAGCCCGCCGTGCAGGTCTCTTTTACCATCACCGCGCTCAGCAGCGGCACCACCGGTTTCATCTGATCCCAAATCCATTTCGCCAGCACTTCGCTGGTGGGGTTTTCCAGCCCCGGGATCTCATTCAAATAGTAGTGATCCAGGCGCTCGTAAAGCGGCTTAAACGCAGCTTTCAGCTCAGCGAAGTCCATTATCCAGCCGGTATAAGGATCCACCTCGCCGGTGATCTCCAGGCGCACCATAAACGAGTGGCCATGCAGACGACCGCATTTGTGCCCCTGCGGGACATGCGGCAGGTGATGAGCGGCTTCGAAAGTGAAATCTTTAAACAACGTGGTCGACATAATGAACTCTCAGGCTTACAAAAAACCGCCGCATGGTAGCGGAAATGACCTTTTTTAGCATTAATTAAAATCACTAAAAGCGGTTACGGCAGAAGCCGAACCGCAATACATTCGTTTTATCAATGTAATTCAATAAGTTATTTAACCTGTTTTAGTGTTAACAACTATAACTAAAACAGGTTAGTCCATTTGGTTATTTATTATTTCCAACCTTTCTTTAATTGTTATTATCCCCACCGTTAACCTTAGTTTCACTTCACTTTTTTAAAATTATATCCCCATGGATTTCGCGGCGTTGGCGCGTTCACAGGCTGCGCGAAAGACGAAAGGGAATTGCTACTGGAACAATACGACGCATGACGACCCAGGTCCCACCTTCCGCGTTGCTTCCGCTTAACCCGGAGCAACTGGCGCGCCTCCAGGCGGCCACCACTGATTTAACACCCACCCAGCTCGCCTGGGTTTCCGGCTATTTCTGGGGCGTGCTGAATCAGCAGCCAACTGGCGCAACGGTCGCTGCGACGCCGGTCGCAGAAGCGTCCTCGATTACGCTGATTTCCGCCTCGCAGACCGGTAACGCCCGCCGTGTAGCCGAAGCGCTGCGCGATGACTTATTGGCGGCGAAACTCAATGTCACGCTGGTCAACGCGGGCGACTATAAATTCAAACAGATCGCCAATGAAAAACTGCTGATCGTAGTTGCTTCAACGCAGGGTGAAGGGGAAGCGCCGGAAGAAGCTGTTGCGCTGCATAAGTTCCTGTTCTCGAAAAAAGCGCCAAAACTGGATGGCACCGCTTTTGCGGTCTTCGGTCTGGGTGACACCTCGTATGAGTTTTTCTGCCAGGCCGGGAAAGATTTCGACAGCAAGCTGGCGGAACTGGGTGCTGAACGTCTGCTGGATCGCGTTGATGCCGATGTGGAGTACCAGGCCGCCGCCGCAGAGTGGCGCGCCCGTGTGGTTGAGGTGCTGAAAGGCCGTGCGCCAGCCTCTTCGCCTGCGCAAACCGCTGTCGCCGCCAGTGGTGCGGTGAATGAAATCGTCTCCAGCCCGTACACCAAAGAAGCACCGCTGAGTGCAAGCCTGTCGGTTAACCAGAAAATCACCGGGCGTAATTCAGAAAAAGATGTGCGTCACATCGAAATCGATTTGGGCGACTCCGGTCTGCGTTACCAGCCGGGCGATGCCCTCGGCGTCTGGTATCAGAACGATCCAGCGTTAGTCAAAGAGCTGGTTGAGCTGCTGTGGCTGAAAGGCGATGAGCCCGTCACGGTCGATGGTAAAACCCTGCCGCTTGCCGAAGCGTTGCAGTGGCATTTCGAATTGACGGTCAACACTGCCAATATCGTGGAAAACTACGCCACCCTGACGCGCAGCGAATCACTCCTGCCGCTGGTCGGTGATAAAGCGCAGTTGCAACACTACGCCGCGACCACGCCGATTGTCGATATGGTGCGTTTCTCTCCGGCGCAACTGGATGCGGATGCGCTGATTGGCCTGCTGCGCCCGCTGACGCCGCGCCTTTACTCCATTGCTTCTTCGCAGGCAGAAGTGGAGAGTGAAGTACATATCACAGTTGGCGTGGTGCGTTATGACGTCGAAGGCCGAGCCCGTGCGGGCGGTGCCTCCAGCTTCCTCGCCGATCGCGTAGAAGAAGAGGGTGAAGTTCGCGTATTTATCGAGCATAACGATAACTTCCGTTTGCCGGCGAACCCGCAAACGCCGGTGATCATGATTGGGCCGGGCACCGGTATTGCGCCGTTCCGCGCCTTTATGCAGCAGCGCGCCGCCGATGACGCGCCAGGCAAAAACTGGTTGTTCTTTGGCAACCCGCACTTTACCGAAGATTTCCTCTATCAGGTTGAGTGGCAGCGCTATGTGAAAGAGGGCGTGCTGAACCGCATCGATTTGGCCTGGTCCCGCGATCAAAAAGAAAAAGTTTACGTACAAGACAAACTGCGCGAACAGGGCGCGGAACTGTGGCGCTGGATCAACGACGGCGCGCACATTTATGTCTGCGGCGACGCCAATCGCATGGCGAAAGACGTTGAGCAGGCTTTACTGGATGTGATTGCCGAATTTGGTGGCATGGACACCGAAGCGGCGGATGAATTTTTAAGTGAGCTGCGCGTTGAGCGCCGTTATCAGCGAGATGTCTACTAATGAGCGAAAAACACCCCGGCCCACTGGTGGTCGAAGGCAAACTGACCGACGCCGAACGTATGAAACGCGAAAGCAACTACCTGCGCGGTACGATTGCGGAAGATTTGCATGACGGTCTGACCGGCGGCTTCAAAGGCGACAACTTTCTGCTGATCCGTTTTCACGGCATGTATCAGCAAGACGATCGCGATATCCGCGCCGAACGTGCTGAGCAAAAGCTGGAGCCGCGCCACGCGATGATGCTGCGTTGCCGCCTGCCGGGCGGCGTTATCACCACCAAACAGTGGCAGGCGATTGATCAATTCGCCCACGACAACACCATTTACGGCAGCATCCGCCTGACCAACCGTCAGACGTTCCAGTTTCACGGCATTTTGAAGAAAAATGTGAAACCGGCGCACCAGATGCTGCACGCCGTTGGGCTGGACGCACTGGCGACCGCCAACGACATGAACCGTAACGTGCTCTGTACCTCGAACCCGTACGAATCTGAACTGCACGCAGAAGCCTACGAATGGGCGAAAAAGATCTCCGAACATCTGCTGCCGCGCACCCGGGCTTATGCCGAGATCTGGCTCGATCAGGAAAAAGTGGCAACCACGGATGAAGAGCCGATCTTAGGCCAGACTTACTTGCCGCGTAAGTTTAAAACCACGGTGGTTATCCCACCGCAGAACGACATCGATCTGCACGCCAACGATATGAACTTCGTGGCGATTGCGGAAAACGGCAAGCTGGTGGGCTTTAACCTGCTGGTTGGCGGCGGTTTGTCGATCGAGCATGGTAACAAGAAAACATATGCCCGCACGGCGAGCGAATTCGGTTATCTGCCGCTGGAGCACACGCTGGCGGTCGCGGAAGCGGTGGTTACGACGCAGCGCGACTGGGGCAACCGTACCGATCGTAAAAACGCCAAAACCAAATACACGCTGGAGCGCGTTGGCGTTGAAACCTTCAAAGCGGAAGTTGAACGCCGCGCCGGGATCAAATTTGAACCGATCCGTCCGTATGAGTTTACCGGTCGTGGCGATCGCATCGGGTGGGTGAAAGGCATCGACAATAAATGGCACCTGACGCTGTTTATTGAAAACGGCCGTATTCTGGATTACCCGGGACGACCGCTGAAAACCGGCCTGCTGGAAATTGCGAAGATCCACAAAGGCGAGTTCCGCATTACCGCTAACCAGAACCTGATCATCGCCGGTGTGCCGGAAAGCCAGAAAGCGAAGATCGAAAAACTGGCGCGCAGCCACGGGCTGATGGACGCGGTAAAACCGCAGCGCGAAAACTCCATGGCCTGTGTGTCATTCCCGACCTGCCCGCTGGCGATGGCGGAAGCCGAGCGTTTCCTGCCTTCGTTTGTCGATAAAGTCGAAGCGCTGATGGAAAAACACGGCGTGGGCGATGACCATATTGTGCTGCGTGTGACCGGCTGCCCGAACGGTTGCGGTCGTGCGATGCTGGCGGAAATCGGCCTGGTCGGCAAAGCGCCGGGGCGCTATAACTTGCATATCGGCGGTAATCGCAGTGGTACACGCATTCCGCGCATGTATCGCGAAAACATTACTGAACCCGAAATCCTGGGTGCTATCGACGAACTGGTCGCACGCTGGGCGCACGAGCGTGAAGAGGGCGAAGGTTTTGGCGACTTCACCATCCGCGCTGGAATTATCCGCCCGGTGCTCGATCCGGCGCGGGATTTCTGGGAATAACGCCTGATTCTTTCCTCCCCGATCAGGGAGGAAGAGGTGATAAGAGAGGTCAATATGTCCGTACTCGATCTGAACGCGCTAAACGAGCTGCCCAAAGTAGACCGCATACTGCAGCTTTCTGAAACCAACGCGCAGCTTGAGAAACTCAGCGCTGAAGCGCGTGTCGCCTGGGCGCTGGAAAACCTGCCGGGTGAATATGTGCTCTCCTCAAGTTTTGGTATTCAGGCGGCGGTGAGCCTGCATCTGGTCAACCAGGTGCGCCCGGATATCCCGGTGATCCTCACCGATACCGGTTATCTGTTTCCGGAAACCTACCAGTTTATCGACGAGCTCACGGACAAGCTCAAGCTGAACCTGAAAATCTACCGCGCCGAGCACAGCCCGGCCTGGCAGGAGGCGCGCTACGGCAAGCTGTGGGAGCAGGGCGTTGAAGGGATTGAAAAATACAATCACATCAACAAAGTTGAGCCGATGAACCGCGCGCTGGCCGAACTGAACGCGAAAACCTGGTTCGCCGGGCTGCGCCGCGAGCAATCCGGCAGCCGCGCCACATTGCCGGTGCTGGCTATTCAGCGCGGCGTGTTCAAAGTGCTGCCGATCATCGACTGGGATAACCGCACGGTCTACCAGTACCTGCAAAAACACGGGCTGAACTACCACCCGCTGTGGGATCAGGGCTACCTTTCGGTGGGCGACACGCATACCACCCGCAAATGGGAACCGGGCATGGCAGAAGAAGAGACCCGCTTCTTCGGCCTGAAACGCGAATGCGGGCTGCACGAAGGTTGATTTTCTCCCTCTCCTTTACCGGAGAGGGCTGTTGTTACCCCATCACACTCACATGCGCCGCCACAATGCGCCAGCCCCACGGGAACTTCACCCAGGTCTGCATCTGGCGGCCAATTTTCTCGCTGTTTTCCCGCGTAAACTCGGTGCTCGCCACCGCCATATCATCGCCAAACGTGGTGATAGTGGTATTGCGTAGCACGCGCTCAAGCCCGCTTGAGAGGCGCGCGTTGCGAAAATCGCGGATCGCGGCAATGCCGTACAGGTTTTCGGTCGCGCCGTAACGCACGGTGCGTGCGTCATCCCAGAACAGCTCGTCCAGCACATCAATATCATTGCTGATAAGCGCCTGCTCATAGCGGTAAAACGCGGTGGTCACTTCATTGAGGATCGCCGGGCGATCAACATTATCTCGGTTCATGCTGCATCCTGTGGAAAAAGAAGACCGGCCTGTTCCAGCCGCCATGCCGCCTGTAAACAGCGCGCTTCCTGCCAGGGCGCGCCAATAATTTGTACGCCTATCGGTAAACCGCAGGCGGTTTTCAGCGCCACGGTGACCACCGGCAAACCAAGAAAGGAGATTGGCTGCGTCAGCATCCCCATGCTTGCTTTTATGGGTAAATCGACACCATTGATATGCATGGTCTGCGCGCCAATCGGCGTGGCACAGCAGGGCGTTGCCGGGGCTAACAGCAGATCAACGTCATCGAAAAGCGGCAGTGTTTTGTCGCGAAACCAGGCGCGAAACCGCTGTGCCTGCGTGTACCAGGCCGAGGGGGTCATCGCGCCCGCCAGCAGGCGTTCGCGCGAATTGGGTTCGAACGCGTCAGCGTCGGTGCGCAGGGCGGGTAAATAGTGGTTACCGCCTTCCGCCGCCGACAGCAAAAAGGCCGCCGTTCGCGCCAGCTCCGCTTCCGGCAGCGTCATCGCATTGTCAGCATTCAGCGCTCGCGCCACACGACCAACGGCCTGGCGCGCATCGTCATCGCACCAGCTTGTGAAATACCCCTCCAGCACGGCGCAGCGCAGACTGCTTTCCTCATACAACTGCGGTAAGGCGGCATCACTGGCGCGATCCGATTGCCAGCGATCGTCGGGATCGTGCCCCTGCAAAGCGTCATACACCTGCGTTAAATCCTCAACGCTACGCGCCAGCGGGCCGATATGATCGAGGCTGGCGACAAACGGATGGCTACCGCTACGCGACAGACGGCCAAATGTCGGTTTCAACCCGTTAATACCGCACAGGGAGGCGGGTACGCGGATTGATCCGTTGGTGTCACTACCGAGCGAAAAATTGACCATCCCCGCGGCGACAGCCGCCGCCGAACCGCCGGACGAGCCGCCCGCGATACGCTCGGGATCGCGTGGGTTGCGCGTTGCGCCGTAGTGGCTGTTTTCGGTGGTAAAACCATAGGCGTAGGCATCCATATTCAGCGCCCCGGCGAGCATCGCGCCCGCGCGCGTCAACTGGCGAAGTGCGAAGGCATCTTCCGTAGCTGGTGACTGCTGGCTGAAGAGTTTCGCCCCGGCAAGCGTGGTGACACCTTCGATATCAAACAGGTTTTTCACCGCATAGGGTACGCCTGCCAGCGCGGGCAATGCTTCGCCCTTCGCGATTTGCCGGTCGATTTGCGTCGCTTCCGCCAGTAGCCGCGTGGCTGTGATGTCAGTAAAGGCGTTGAGGTGCGGATTGACGTGATCAATACGCGCCAGCGTCTGCTGCGCCAGTTCGCTGGCGCTAAAGGTTTTTTCCCGCAGGCCACGCTGAATATCAGCAATCGATAAAATCATAACCGGTACTCTCCCGCGCCTTCCTGGCGGTGCGGCAGCGTAAAGGCCATCAGCGGTTGCGCCATCGCGGCGATTCTGGCGAGCTGAATTTCCAGCTCGGCGCGGCGTGCGTCATCCAGCGGGACATCAAGCAGTTGTTCCATCAGCCGGATATAGGTCGGCCAGTCAAAGGGTGTATTCATCATTGCTCCTTAAAACCCTGCTGCGCTGCCGTTACTGCGCGGATCGTAAGCCCCTTCCAGCATGCCGCTGGGGTGGCGCACAATCGCCCCTGCGTGCCCGGTGGCTTCACTCATTCCCGGCAACCACTCAACGTCATGCCCCAGCGCGCGCAGCGCCTGAAAGGTCTCTTCGCTAAAGCGTCCTTCCAGTTTCAGGCTATCGGAAAGCTGCCCCCACGTGCGGCCCAGCAACCAGCGCGGGGCGCAGACTGCTTCCTGCAACGGCATGCCCTGCATGACATGGCGGGTAAAAATGGCGGCCTGCGTTTGCGGCTGCCCGTCGCCGCCCATGGTGCCGTAAACCAGCGTGCGCCCGTCTTTCAGCCGCGCGGCGGCGGGGTTTAAGGTGTGCAACGGCTGTTTGCCAGGCATCAGCGCCAGCAGATGCGCCGGATCAAGGCTAAAGGCCGCGCCACGGTTTTGCAGCAGCACGCCACTTTCCGGCAGCACCACGCCGCTGCCAAATTCGTGATAAATACTCTGGATAAACGACACCGCCAGCCCATTTTTATCGATAACCCCCATCCACACGGTATCGCCTGGCCCTTTCCCCTGGCCCCAGGGCGCGGCGCGTTGCTCATCAATGCTGGCCGCCAGTTGCTCCAGCGGCGCTTGTTCCAGCAGGCTCTGTACTGGCAGCGTGACGTGGCGCGGATCGGTGATGTAGCGATCGCGCAGGCCGAAGGCTTTCTTGGTCGCTTCCACAATGCGGTGAATGGTTTGTACTTCGCTGGCCTGCGCCATCTCCAGATGGTCGGTAATGCCGAGGATGGCGAGCGATACCAGCCCCTGCGTCGGCGGCGTCATATTGAAAATTTCGCCCTGGCTATGGCTGAGCTTCAACGGCACGCGACGCTGGGCGCGATGGTTCGCCAGATCCTGGGCGGTCACGGGCAAACCCAACATCTGCATTTCACGGGCGATCACCTGCGCCAGCGAGCCACGGTAAAAGCTCTCCAGCCCTTCGGTGGCAAGCTGGGTCAGCGTGCGGGCGAGTTTCGGCTGGCAAAAGCGGCTGCCTGCCAGCGGGGCATTGCCTTGCGGTAAAAAGGTGTCTGCAAAACCGGGGATATCCACCAGTTCCGCATATTTACTTTGCGTGGCGCTGGCCTGCGACTGGGTGACCGGAATACCGTCGGCGGCGTAGCGGATCGCATCGGCCAGTAACCGTGAGAGCGGAAGCTGCCCGCCACCGAGCGCGGCAGAAACCTTCAGCGCCTCATCCCAGCCGCTGAGTGTGCCGGGTACGGTCAGCGCAGCAAGCGTCCCGCGATGGGGAATATGTGCGTGACCTGCGTAAAATTCGCGTGTCGCGTGTTGCCCGGCCGCACCGCTGGCATCGATGGCGAGCGGTTCGCCGTCAGGCGGCACAATCAACCAGAAGCCGTCGCCGCCGATGCCGTTCATGTGCGGATAGGCCACCGCAATGGTTGCCGCTGCCGCCACCATCGCTTCAATCGCGTCGCCGCCGTGGCGTAAAACTGACAACGCCGATTCGCTGGCGAGATGGTGCGGTGTCACCGCCATGCCGGAGGGGGCTATATTACTTTGCATCGTCACGCTTCCTGTTTTTGCGGGTAAGTGCAGAACACTAAGCAAGAGCTGTTCCAGATTGACGACGGGCGTTTCACTGTGTCAGCTTAGCCTGAAACAAAAGTTGCAGGAGAAGCTATGCAGCAGCTGGATGAGCGTTTACGGGCGAGCTTTGACGAGCTATCCCCGCAAGAACAACGGGTTGCCTCGTTTATCATCGATCATTTCGACGATCTGGTGAGCTACAACAGCGCCGAGCTGGCGCGCTTGAGCGGGGTATCGAAAGCCACCGTCAGCCGCTTATTTAAGCGGCTGGGCTACGATCGTTTCAAAGAGATGCGCGATGAACTGCGCACGCTGCGACAGAGCGGTATGCCGCTGACTGAGAACCGCGACGCGGTGCAGGGCAACACACTGCTGGCGCGCCATTACAAGCAGGAGATGGCGAACCTGACGCTGTGGGTCAATACGCTGGATGCCGGGCAATTCGCCGAAATCGTCACCGCGCTCAATACCGCGAAGCGGGTTTTTATTTTGGGTCTGCGTAACAGTGCCCCCGTGGCGTTGCACCTGCGCCAGCAACTGCTGCAAAGCCGTGGCCAGGTGCTATTGATGCCGCAGCCGGGGCAGACGCTGGCGGAAGAAGTGGTCGACATCACCCCGCAGGATATGGTGGTGGTGGTGGCTTTTCGCCGCCGCCCGCGCGTGGTGCGCCCGCTGCTGGCGGTGTTGCATCAGCAGGGCATTCCGCTGCTGGCAATCAGTGAGCCGCAGGCGGCCAGCATTAAGCCGCTGTGCCGCTGGCACATCGGTTTGCCGCTGGAGAGCGTCTCCGCGTTCGACAGCTACAGCAGCGCCATGAGCCTGGTGAATTTGCTGTCCAATGCCGTGCTGCACACCGCGTTGAGCGAAGGGCGTCAGCGCATTCACCACATCGCTTCGCTGTACGATGAACTGGATGAGCTTGAACACCGTTAATGCACCATAAAGGTGCTTCTGCACCATCCTGATGTGTTATGACGGGGCGTTCAGCGCCCCGTTTTATTTTGGATTTTCCTATGAAATAGCGGCTAGCCAGCGCTGGTGTCGTTTTTTTGTCTGTGGCACATTAGTTGCAGAATTTAATTAAACGAATCTTTTGTTTCACATTTCACGCTGTCGCAGACTAAAGGACGCGCCCATGTTTGATTTCCAGCAGTTCCCGCAAATTAATCCGCCTTCGCGCCTGTTGATGGGGCCGGGGCCAATCAACGCCGACCCGCGTGTTCTGCGGGCGATGGCGAGCCAGTTGATAGGGCAATACGATCCGGTGATGACCGGCTACATGAACGAAGTGATGGCGCTTTACCGCGAGGTGTTTCGCACGGAAAACCGCTGGACGATGCTGGTGGATGGTACCTCGCGCGCGGGTATTGAGGCGATCCTCGTTTCCGCCATTCGCCCTGGTGATAAGGTGCTGGTGCCGGTGTTTGGCCGTTTTGGTCATCTGCTCTGTGAAATTGCCCGCCGCTGCCGCGCTGAAGTCCACACCATTGAGGTGCCGTGGGGCGAGGTGTTTAGCCCGGATCGGATTGAAGATGCCATTGTTCGCATCAAGCCGCGCCTGCTGTTAACGGTACACGGCGATACCTCGACCACCATGCTGCAACCGCTGGAGCAATTAGGTGAGATTTGCCGCCGCCACGATGTGCTGTTTTATACCGACGCCACCGCTTCGCTCGGTGGTAACCGGTTAGAAAGCGATGCGTGGGGCCTGGATGCCGTTTCCGCCGGGTTGCAAAAGTGCCTTGGTGGCCCGTCCGGGAGTTCGCCCATTACCCTCAGCCCACGAATGGAAGCCGCCGTGCGGGCGCGAAAATGCGTAGAACAGGGCATTCGCACCGAGGCGCATCAGGACGGCGCGGATGAGATGATCTACTCCAACTATTTCGATCTCGGCATGGTGATGGATTACTGGGGGCCGGAACGTCTGAATCACCACACGGAAGCGACCAGCATGCTGTTCGCCGCCCGCGAATGCGCGCGCATTATGCTTGAAGAGGGGATGGATAAGCTGATTGCGCGCCACGAACTGCACGGGCGCGCAATGCTTGCGGGCATCCAGGGAATGGGGCTGGAAGTGTTTGGCGATATCCGGCACAAGATGAACAACGTCCTCGGCGTACAAATCCCGCGGGAAGTGCATGGCGAAGAGGTGCGTAAACGGCTGCTGGATGATTTCCATATTGAGATTGGCACCTCGTTTGGCCCGCTGCAGGGCAAGATCTGGCGCATCGGCACCATGGGCTATAACGCGCGCAAAGATTGTGTGCTGCAAACGCTGACGGCGCTGGAAGCGGTGTTGAACCGGCTGGGTTTTCGCACCGTTCAGGGAGCGGGTATGCAGGCGGCATGGGACATTTACGAAGGAGTCAGTTAATGATGACACCTTTCGATGCCGCACAAGCCGCCAGCCGGGTTATGCAACGCTGTGACGCGCTGGCGCAAATTAGCGAAACGCCGGGCCAACTCACCCGTGTTTATCTCTCGCCCCAGCATTTGCAGGCAAATGCGCTGGTTGCCGGGTGGATGCAGCAGGCAGGGATGCGCACCTGGCAGGATGCGGTCGGCAACATTTTTGGCCGTTACGAAGGTATCGAAGCGGGAAGCCAGGCGCTGCTGCTCGGTTCGCATCTTGATACCGTGCGCGATGCCGGGCGTTACGACGGCATGCTTGGTGTACTGGCGGCGATTGAAGTTGTTGATGGCCTGAATCGGGCTAACCTGCGCGGCAGGCAGGCGATCGAGATTGTCGGTTTTGCTGACGAAGAGGGCACAAGATTTAACATCGCGCTGCTGGGTAGCCGTGGGCTGACCGGCAACTGGCCACAAGCGTGGCTGGCCTGTGAAGATGCGCAGGGCGTCAGCGTGGCGCAGGCACTGGAACAGGCCGGGTTGAATGCCGCGCAGATTGCTACGGCGCAGCGCCCGGTCGGGGATTTTTCCGCCTATCTGGAGCTGCATATTGAACAGGGGCCGGTGCTGGAAGAAGCGGATCTGGCGCTCGGCGTGGTCACGGCCATCAACGGTGCGCGGCGTCTTAGCTGCCGTTTTACCGGTGAGGCCGGGCACGCCGGTACGGTGCCGATGCGTCATCGCCGTGATGCGCTGACTGCCGCCGCCGAATGGATACAGATTATCGAACAGGCAACGATCGAGGCTGGCCCGGAGATGGTTGCCACCGTTGGCACATTGCAATGCGAACCCGGTGCGGTGAATGTGATCCCAGGTGCGGTTGGGCTTACGCTTGATATCCGTAGCCCGCAGGATGATAAGCGCGAAGCGCTGCTCAACCACTTGCTGGACGAAGCCAACCGCATCGCCCGGCAACGCAGGCTTGAGTTCCGCCACGACATTTTTTACACCATTGCCGCCACGCCGTGCGATATGCCACTGCGTGAAGAGCTGGCCGATGCGGTACACATCGTGCAGGGGAAGGTTTTATCTCTGCCAAGTGGAGCAGGACATGATGCTATCGCCATTGCGGAGCGCTGGCCTTCCGCCATGCTGTTTGTGCGTTGTTATAAAGGCATCAGCCATCATCCGGCGGAAAGCGTGGCCTGTAGCGATGTCGCCCAGGCGCTGCGCGCCCTGAGCCTTGCGGTAGGAAGGCTTATTCACGCGGCGTAGCGCCAGGCTGTTACCACCGTGTCAGCGTGCGGTTATCGGGTATCGCGGTAAAAAGATCAGCCTGCCATTCTGTTCGGGCACACCTGAACCGTGGCTGCTGTAAAAGTGAATTCGCCATGCTGAGAACAGGCCGGGCTGGCAGGCGCGGCAGGTTGTGTTGGTTTCTGTCTTCGACGTAGTGATTGAGAACGGGTCATTTCGCCTCCTCATCACTACGCCCCTGGCGCATTCAGGTCGTTCCCTCTTAGGTTCCTTTCTTCCCTTTTAGTGCATGGTTTGCACGCTAACTGTGCATTTCATCGCCTGCATCCGCAGGTGCCTGCTACCCCCTCTGCCTTAGCCAAAAAATAAACATTAATAAATCAAAGTATTAACAAAAAATTATCGAACCAATGCCGTATTGGTTCGCGAATTGCTTAGTAAATAGCGGGGCATACAGACGGTATAAGCATTAACTGTCTGTAATGAAATAAAAAGATAACGCGAAACGCGGATGAACCAATATGGAAAAACCGTCACGCTATCTGGCAAATTCCAGTACGGCGCTGGAACAACTTCGTGGGCTAATTCACCAGCATGAGTCAACACCAGGGACTCCTCTGCCCACGGAACGTGAACTGGCGGAAAACTTAGGCGTCGGGCGACGCGAAGTGCGTCGCGCGCTGGACGTGCTGGAAGAGGAGGGGCGGATCTGGCGCAAACAGGGCAAAGGCACCTTTATTGGCCCTGCGGCACCGGTTGCACCTCTTGCACTACAGGGACTGGTGCAACAAACCAATATGCTGGAAGTGATGGAAGCCCGCCTGCAAATTGAGCCCGGTCTTGCGCGGCTGGCGGCACTTCGCGCCAGCCCGGAAAATCTGGCGCTGATGCAGCGCATGCTGGAACGCATCGACAACGTTAACCCGGATGATCCGGATCTGAATGAGCTGTGGGACAGCGCTTTTCACCGGGCTATCGCCGAGGCGGCAGGAAACCGTCTGATGCTCGGTCTTTTTGACACGCTAGACGCGGTGCGGCGCGAACCTGCCTGGCACCATCTGCGGGAACTGGCGCGAACGCCAGCGAAAGTGGATCGCTACAACGATCACCACCACCGCATCATGATTGCCATTCGCCAGCGCCAGCCGCATGAGGCGGCGACGGCGATGCGCGAACACCTGCTCGACCTGCAACATGCGCTGATCCAGGCCATTCATCTTGAGGACGATACCCCATGACGACGATCCCGTTTAAAGAGGCTGCGCCGGTGCTGCGTCTGCATAACCTGGAAGTGCAGTTTGCTGGCAGCCCGGTGAGCGTACTGGACAGGATTTCGCTCTCTGTCAAAAGTGGAGAAACGCTGGCGCTGGTCGGTGAGTCCGGCTGCGGCAAAAGCATTACCTCGCTGGCACTGATGGGGCTGCTACCCGCCAGTGCGCAGATCCTTGGCGGTGAGATGCAGTTTCGCGGGCGTAACTTGCGCCAGCTCACTGCGCGCGACTATGCCGACCTGCGCGGTAATGAACTGGCGATGATTTTTCAGGAACCGATGACCTCGCTCAACCCGGCGTTTACGCTCGGCGACCAGCTCAGCGAAGCGGTGATACGCCACCAGAACGTGTCGGCGAACGCGGCGCGCGAGGCGGCGCTCCACATTCTGGAAAAAGTGCAGATACCGGCAGCGGAGATGCGCCTGAAAGCGTATCCGCACCAGCTTTCCGGCGGTATGCGCCAGCGCGTGATGATCGCGATGGCACTCATCAACAAGCCGCGCCTGTTAATTGCCGACGAACCGACAACCGCACTGGATGTAACAATTCAGGCGCAGATCCTCGCGCTGCTCAATACCCTGAAAGCCGAAACCGGCACGGCGGTATTGATGATCACTCACGATCTCGGTGTGGTGGCGGAAGTGGCGCAGCAGGTGGCGGTGATGTACGCCGGACAAGTGGTGGAGCAGGGCAGCGTGGAGGCGATTTTTGCCGACCCACAGCACCCATACACCATTGGTCTGATGGGATCGATTCCCTCGCTGGGGGCGCGCAAAGGGCAACTGTCGACCATTCCCGGCGCGGTGCCGTTACCGGAAGCGATGCCGCAAGGCTGCCGTTTCGCCACCCGTTGCCCGTTTGCCCAGGCACGCTGCCAGCAGCAAAAACCCCCACTGACACCGCAAGGGAAAGGCCATCTGGTGGCCTGTTTCCGTGTGCCACTTGAACAGCACATCGCGCTGGGAGAAACCGCATGAGCACGCCGATCCTCGAAGCTTTCGACCTGAGCAAACGCTTTGCCGGGCCAACCCGCTTGTTTGCGCCAAAACGTTATGTCACGGCGGTGGATCGTATTTCCCTGGCGGTTTACCCCGGCGAAACGCTGGCGATTGTGGGGGAGTCCGGTTCAGGAAAATCGACGCTTGGTCGCCTGCTATTGCGTTTGCTGGCGGCGTCCGAAGGGCGCGTTTACTACCAGGGAGAAGAGATCACCCATGCCAGCGGCGCGCGATTAAACCAGCTTCGGCGCGAGCTGCAAATTATCTTTCAGGATCCGTTTGCTTCGCTCAACCCGCGTATGACGGTAGAGCAGATTGTGGGTGAGCCGCTGTGGTTGCACCAGAAAATCGGTAAAGCGGAACGACAGGCACGCGTTGCCGGGCTGCTTGGCACCGTGGGTCTGCCTGCGGCGTGGGCCAGACGCTACCCGCATGAGTTTTCCGGCGGCCAGCGCCAGCGTATTGGCATTGCCCGCGCGCTGGCTTCCGGGCCGAAATTGCTGCTTGGCGATGAACCCGTTTCCGCACTGGATGTGTCGGTGCAAGCGCAGGTGGTCAACCTGCTGGAGACGCTGAAACAGCAGCTTGGTTTAACCATGATCATCGTCGCGCACGGGCTGGCGGTGATCCGCCATATGAGCGACCGCGTGGCGGTGATGTACCTCGGGCAAATCGTGGAAATGGCAACGGTGGATGAGATCTTCGATGCGCCGTTGCACCCCTACACCCAGGCGCTGATTGCGTCTGCTCCGCAACCGCAGCCCGGCATTGTGCGCGAAACACCGCTGTTGCAGGGTGATTTACCCAATCCCGCAAGCCCGCCGCAGGGCTGCCGTTTTCATACCCGCTGCCCGTTTGCGACAGACGAGTGCCAGCAACGTGAGCCCATCACACAGGTACTCGAAGGCGGTCGCCAGGTCTCTTGTCATCGCTGGCAGGAGATTAACCGCGACCGCAGCGTGATTCAGATTGCTCCCCCCTCAGCCGCGTTCTTGCGCCGTCGCGCGCTGTTTGAACACGCGGCCTCTCACTCCTCCCCTTAAAGGAAACAATAATGATGATGCGAAATTCGCTTTTGACCGTTCTGGGAAGTGTCATGTTGCTGGGCACGGCACTGCCTGCCCAGGCGGAAAGTGTGCTGCGCGTGGGTCTTGGCGCGGATCCGGATATGCTCGATCCGCACCTGGCGCGTACTTACTATGGCCGTTTTGTCTTCGCTTCACTGTGCGATCGGCTGGTGGACGTGGATGAAAACCTGAAAGTGGTGCCCGGGCTGGCGAAGGCCTGGTCGTGGAGCGAGGATGGCAAAACCCTGACCATGGATCTGCGCGAGGGCGTGACCTTCCACGATGGCGAGAAGTTTGACGCCGCTGCGGCGAAATTCAGTCTCGATCGTGCGCTGACGCTGCCCGGTTCGCTGCGAAAAAGTGAAATCTCCTCTATCGAGTCGGTGGAGGTCAGCGGACCGCTGCAAATTAAGTTGCATTTGAAAACGCCGGACTCGGCGTTGCTGATGCAGTTAACCGATCGCGCCGGCGCGATGCTGGCGCCCGTGGCGGCGAAGAAAGCGGATTTTGCCGCCCACCCGGTCTGTTCCGGCCCGTATAAATTCGACAGCCGCGTCTCACAAGACCGCATTGTGTTGTCGCGTTTTGACAACTACTGGAACAAAGGCGCGTACCACTTCGACAAAGTTATCTACCTGCCGATCCCGGATGCTTCTGTGCGACTGGCGAACCTGCGTGCGGGCGATCTCGATCTGACCGAAGGGATTGCCGCCAGTGATGTGAAAACCGTCCAGGCCGACAACAAACTTCAGCTGGCGAAAGTGACAGGGCTGGGGTATCAGGGCATCACGTTTAATATCAATAACGGCAACGTCCCGGTCAACGATCCGTTCAAAGATGCGCGCGTGCGTGAGGCGTTCTCGCTGGCGATAGATCGCGATGCACTCAACCAGGTGGTATTCGAAGGGTTATATGCCCCGGCGAACCAGGCGTTTTCGCCAGTCAGCCCGTATCACGTCAAATTGCCGGTGCCCCCGCGCGATGTGGAAAAAGCCAAAGCGCTGCTGCAAGCAGCAGGGGTGAAGACGCCGATCACCGTTTCGCTGCTGGTGCCGAACAACCCGACGTCACAACAAGTGGGCCAGGTGTTGCAGGCGATGACCGCCGAAGCCGGCTTCAACGTCAATCTGCAGATGACGGAATTCGCCACCCTGCTGGACAGGCAGCAAAGCGGCAATTTTCAGCTTAGCTATTCCGGCTGGTCTGGTCGCCCCGATCCCGATGGCAGCATCTTCGGCTTCATCAATAGCAAAGGCACGCTCAACGATGGTCGCTACAGCAACCCGCAAGTCGATGAGTGGCTGACGCAGGCGCGTTTGCACAACGATCCGGCAACCCGCCAGGCGTTGTATGAAAAGGTCGTGAAGCAGTTGCAAACCGATATGCCGATTGCCTACCTCTACTTTGAACCGCGCCTGTTTGGTATGAACAAAAAAGTGCAGGGCTTTAAACCTTACCCGGACGGCATTGTGCGTCTGGCGGGTCTGTCGCTTGCCAACTAAACGGCGTCGCCTGGAGAAACCATGCTGGAATTGATTTGCAAACGCCTGCTGCTCGCCGTTCCGACCTTGCTGCTGGTCAGCATGATGGTGTTCGGTTTGCAAAAGTTGCTACCCGGCGATCCGCTCACTGCGATGCTGGGCGAGGAGCGCGATCCGGCGGTCATCGCCCAGTTGCGCGCGGAGCTGAACCTGGATGCGCCGATTCCGGTGCAATATTTTCACTGGCTAACCCGCGCATTGCAGGGCGATCTTGGCGTCTCGTTGCGTACGCAGGAGCCGGTCACGCACCTGATTGCCACCAAGCTGCCGGTGACGCTTGAGATGTCGCTGCTGGCAATGGTTATTGCGCTGCTGTTCGGTATCAGCATGGGCATTCTGGCGGCGGTGAACAGGAATAGCTGGATCGATCACGGCGCTAATTTTGTGGCGATATCCGGCATTTCGGTGCCGCATTTCTGGCTGGGGATCCTGTTGATCCTCATCTTTTCCGTCAACCTGCAATGGCTGCCGGCGTCTGGTTTTGTGCCCTTTAGTGAAGATCCAGTGCAGAACTTGCGCACGCTGTTTTTGCCCGCGCTGGTGCTGGGAACGGGGTTGGCGGCGACGTTAATGCGCCATACGCGCGCGTCGATGATTGCGGTGCTGAAAGCGGATTATATTCGCACCGCACGCGCGAAGGGGTTGCTGCCAAAAGCGGTGATTATGAAGCATGCGTTTCGTAATGCGCTGGTGCCGGTGATCACCCTGACCACGCTGCTGTTTGGCGAGCTGCTGGGTGGCGCGGTGCTGACTGAGCAGGTGTTTACCATTCCCGGTTTCGGCAAGATGATTGTCGATTCGGTGTTCAACCGTGACTACGCGGTGGTGCAGGGTGTCGTGCTGGTGGTGGCAATCGGTTTTCTCGCGCTGAACCTGCTGGCGGATGTGCTGTATGTGTTAATCAACCCGAAAATGCGGAGTGAATAATGGCCGAACTGTCCACCACCGGCGTGGCGGCATCGCTGCCGCGTACGGAAAACCGGGTACTGAAAAAATTCCTCGCTAACCGTAGCGCGGTGATTGGCGCGGTGATTGTCGGCGTGTTTGTGCTGATTGCGCTGTTCGCGCCGTGGATCGCGCCGTTTGATCCGGTCAAAGCGAACTTCCTGGCAGTACGTAAACCGCCGTCGGAGCTTTACTGGTTCGGCACTGATGAGCTGGGGCGCGATATTCTCTCGCGCATGATCTGGGGGGCGCGCACGTCGCTGCTGGCGGGGTGCGTGTCGGTGGTGATCGCCGTGGTGATTGGCGTACCACTCGGTTTGCTGGCGGGTTACTTCCAGGGCGTATGGGATGGGGTGATTTCCCGTGTTATCGAAGCGCTGCTCGCCTGTCCGTTTCTGATCATGGCGATTGCACTGGGGGCGTTTCTTGGCCCCAGCCTGACCAATGCGATGATCGCCATTGGCTTGTCGGCGATGCCCATCTTTGCCCGCCTGACACGCGGCCAGGTGATCGCGATTCGCAACGAAGAGTATATCGACGGTGCGCGGGCGATTGGTCTGCCGGATCGCTGGATCATCCTGCGCTACGTGTTGCCGAATGTGATGTCGCCGATCCTCGTGCAGGCCACGCTGGCGATCGCTTCGGCGATCATTACCGAAGCGAGCCTGTCGTTTCTCGGCCTTGGCCAGCAGCCGCCCTATCCGTCGTGGGGCGCAATGCTGAACACCGCGAAGGGCTTTCTGGAACAGGCTCCCTGGATGTCTATTTTCCCCGGCGTAACCATCTTTCTGACCGTGCAGGGATTTAATTTACTCGGCGACGGGCTGCGCGACGCGCTCGATCCGCGCCACGACTAAGGAGTTCTGATGACAAAAGCTATTGATTTCAATGTAAATTACGCCTCACATCGCGCGCCGATGATTGGCCGCAACGCGGTTGCCACCTCACAGCCGCTGGCGGCGCAGGCCGGGATGCGTATGCTCGCACTCGGTGGTAACGCGGTGGATGCGGCGATTGCCACCGCGATGGCGCTCACCGTCGTCGAACCCACCGGCTGCGGGATTGGCAGCGATGCCTTCGCCATTGTCTGGGACGGCACACAATTACACGGATTGAATGCTTCCGGGCGTTCGCCCGCGAGCTGGCATGCGGATATGTTCGCCGGGAAAACGGCAGTGCCAGAACTGGGCTGGGATGCCGTCACCGTGCCGGGCGCGGTATCAGGTTGGGTGGCGCTGGCGGAACGTTTTGCCACACTGCCGCTGACCACGCTGGCGCAACCGGCCATTGAGTATGCGCGCCACGGTTTTCCCGTCTCGCCGCTGATTGGTCACTTGTGGCAGCGCGGCTATAACAAACTCAAAGATCAGCCGGGCTTTAGCGCTTGCTTCGCTCCTGAAGGGCGCGCACCGAAGATCGGTGAAATTTTCCGTAATCCGGCGCAGGCGCGCACGCTGGAGTTGATTGCGCAGACTAACGGTGAAGCCTTCTATCGCGGTGAGCTAGCCCAGAAGATTGCCGCATTCGCCAAAGAACACGGTGCGCACCTGAGCGAGGCTGACCTGGCGAACCACAAAGCCGATTGGGTCACGTTGCTGTCACGTGAGTTCGCCGGCGGTTCCGTGCAGGAGTTACCGCCGAACGGGCAGGGGATCGCCACGCTGATTGCGCTCGGCATTCTCGAACAGTGCGATATAGGTCGTTATCACCCGGACTCGGTGCAGTCGTTGCATCTTGCCATTGAAGCCATGAAGCTGGCTCTGGCCGACCTTGACCGCTATGTTGCCGATGACGCACACCTGGAGTTTGCCGCCGAACTGCTGCTCAGTGACGATTATCTGAAGTCGCGTGCGGCGCTGATCGACCCCGATAACGCGTCTGATTTTGTCTATGGCGCACCGACGCAAAGCGGCACGGTTTATCTTTCTACCGCTGATGCCAGCGGCATGATGGTGTCGTTTATTCAGTCCAACTTTATGGGTTTTGGCTCCGGCGTTGTGGTGCCGGATACCGGCATCAGCCTGCAAAATCGGGGCTGCGGTTTTGTACTTGATCCAAAACACCCGAATGCGCTGGCGGGCAGCAAGCGCCCGTTCCACACCATTATTCCCGGTTTTGCGATGGGGGCAGACGGTAAACCGCTCATGTCGTTTGGCGTGATGGGCGGGCCGATGCAGGCGCAGGGACATGTGCAGATGGCGCTGCGCATTATGTTGCATGGGCAAAACCCGCAGGCGGCGATTGATGCGCCGCGCTGGCGCGTGATTCAGGGGCGTGAAGTGGCGCTGGAATCAAGCTTTGATCGCAACGTGATTGCGGCGCTGCGTGAGCGCGGGCATGTGATAACGGTAGAAGATCCGCTGGCTGGCTATAACTTTGGCGGCGCGCAGGTCATTTACCGGATGCCGGAAGGCCACTATGTCGCAGCGACCGAAAGCCGCAAAGACGGACAGGCGTTAGTGAGTTGATGAGCCCCCTCTCCCGGCGGGGAGAGGGGATCGCCTTACCCCAGCGTAAAGGGATCGGCATCCTGCCAGGCGGGAAACTTCTCGCGGTACTCCTGTAACGCACTGAGTGACAGCTCGGCGTCAATGCGCGTCGCCTGGTGCGGCTCGGCGGTGGCGATGATTTCGCCCTGCGGGCTGATAACCCGGCTGTCGCCACGATAGTGATGACCGTTGCCATCGGTGCCGACGCGGTTGCAGCCCGCCACCCAGGCGAGGTTCTCAATCGCGCGGGCCACCAGCAGCGATTGCCAGTGCAGCGAGCGTGGCGCTGGCCAGTTGGCAACATAAAGCAGCAGATCGTAATCATTGCGGTTGCGCGACCACACCGGAAAGCGCAGGTCGTAACAGACCAGCGGCAGAATGCGCCAGCCGCGCCACTCAAACACCACGCGCTCGTTACCCGCTTCGTAATGGTGGTGCTCATCGGCCATGCGGAACAGATGGCGTTTATCGTAGAAGTGCACTTTGCCTTCCGGTTCGACGAGCAGAAAGCGGTTGACCGGCCCGCGTTCGGTTTGCAGCGCGGCGCTACCGGCGATCAGCGCCTTGGTCTGTTGGGCTTTATCCCGCATCCAGGCGATGACCTCATCTTGCGGCATGGATTGTTTCGCCGCCTCCATGGCAAAACCGGTGGTGAACATTTCCGGCAGCACAATCACATCACGCCCGGTGACGTCTTCTAACTGGATATCGAAATGGCGCAGGTTAGCGGGTCCATCCATCCAGACTAACGGTTGTTGTAACAGCGTAATTTTTAAACCAGGCACAATAGCAACTCCCCGTAAGACAGCATCTGCACACTGTAGCATGAGGATAAATAAAAAAACCCGCATGATGCGGGTTTCGATAAGAGGAGAGGGTTTTCAGCCGCTTACTGCGTCAGGCAGCTTCCGGTTTACGCACTTTCTCCGGCGTTTTTACCACCGGCTGAGTCGCCAGTGCCTCCGGTTCAAAGTCGTCAACGTTGATACTGCGCAGGCGGCTGACCTCGGCTTTGTTCAACAGCGCGGCCTCTTCCTGATTAATTAGCCCGCTTGCCAGCGCCTGCTGCGCCAGCACGTCCAGACGGGTGAACGGCAGGTTTTTGCCTAACGTTTTGCAGATGCGCTGATGAATCGGATCCGCTGCCATCACATCAACCAGCGCCTCTTCCAGCAAGCCGACCGGGTTATGCTCGCTCGGCGTCAGGTACTGGCCACGACCAATACGTGAACGTGTTGCGCTCGGGGTTTGCAGGATCTTCGCTATTTTGTGATCCAGTTTGTCGGACGGCGCGCGGTAGTGACGACCGGTCGGGAAAATCACCAGGCTCAGGGCACCCGCCACAAAGCGGTTCGGGAAGTTCTCCAGTAAATCATGCATTGCCTGTTCCGCCTGGTAGAGCGCATCCTGCACGCCCCAGTGTACCAGCGGCAGATCCGCTTCCTGACGGCCTTCGTCGTCATAGCGTTTCAGCACCGCCGAGGCGAGATAGAGCTGGCTTAACACATCGCCGAGACGTGCCGAGATGCGTTCGCGGCGTTTCAGGCTGCCGCCAAGCACCGCCATCGACACATCCGAGAGCAGCGCGAGGTTGGCACTCACACGGTTCAGATGCTGGTAGTAACGTTTGGTGGCGTCACGGGTTGGCGTGGCGCTGGTTAAACCGCGTGTCAGGCCGAGCCAGAAACTGCGCATCATATTGCTGCCGACATGACCGATATGTTTGAACAGCAGTTTATCGAAGGCGTCCACGTCGTTATTCTGCGCGGCGGCCATCTCTTCCAGTACATACGGATGGCAGCGGATAGCGCCCTGGCCGAAGATCATCATGGTACGGGTGAGGATATTCGCGCCTTCAACGGTAATGGCGATCGGCGCACCCTGGTAGCTACGCGCCAGGAAGTTGCCCTCGCCGAGCATGATGCCTTTACCGCCGGCAATATCCATCGCATCAATGATTGACTGCTGACCACGGTGGGTACAGTGATACTTAACGATTGCCGAAAGCACCGCCGGTTTTTCACCGAGCATAATGCCGTAGGTCACCAGCGATGCGGCTGCATCCATGGCGTAGGCGTTACCGCCAATGCGCGCCAGCGGCTCTTCGATGCCTTCCATTTTACCAATCGACACTTTGAACTGGCGGCGGATATGCGCGTACGCGCCAATCCCCATCGCGACGGATTTGACACCGCCAGTGGAGTTGGACGGCAGCGTAATACCGCGACCTACCGACAGACACTCCACCAGCATACGCCAGCCCTGACCGGCCATTTTCGGCCCGCCAATAATGTAATCAATCGGCACAAAGATATCGTCGCCGCGGGTCGGGCCATTCTGGAACGGCACGTTCAACGGGAAGTGACGGCGACCAATTTCCACGCCCGGCGTAGAGGTGGGGATCAGCGCACAGGTAATGCCTAATTCTTCCTCGCCACCCAGCAGTTTATCCGGGTCAGAGAGTTTGAACGCCAGCCCCAGAACCGTAGCGATTGGCGCGAGCGTAATGTAGCGTTTGTTCCAGGTCAGGCGCATACCGAGCACCTGTTCGCCCTGCCAGTCACCCATGCAAACGATGCCGGTATCCGGAATGGCGCCCGCATCGGAGCCAGCTTCCGGGCTGGTCAATGCGAAGCAGGGGATTTCTACACCGCGCGCCAGGCGCGGCAGATAGTGATCTTTTTGCTCCTCGGTGCCGTAGTGTTGCAGCAATTCACCCGGGCCTAAGGAGTTCGGTACGCCGACGGTGATCGCCAGAATACCGGAGACACCCGCGAGTTTTTGCAGCACACGGGACTGGGCATAAGCAGAGAATTCCAGCCCGCCGTACTCTTTTTTGATGATCATCGCAAAGAAGCGGTGCTCTTTTAAGAACGCCCACAGTTCCGGCGGCAGATCGGCCATTTCATGGGTGATCTGGAAGTCATTCGCCATGCGACAGGCTTCTTCCACCGGGCCGTCGATAAATGCCTGCTCTTCAGCGGTCAGGCGCGGCTGCGGGTAGTTATGCAGTTTTTTCCAGTCCGGGTTACCGCGAAACAGATCGCCTTCCCACCAGGTTGTCCCGGCGTCGATGGCCTCTTTTTCGGTACGCGACATTGGCGGCATCACTTTACGGAAACCACGGAATGCCGGTGCGGAAATCAACGCTTTACGCATCGGCGGCAGGTTAAACGGCACCAGAATAATCGCGAGCGGCAGCAGCACCCAGATAGACCACAGGCCCGCAACGCCGAGCGCGGCGGTCCACGCCAGCAGGATCACGCTGCTGAGCAGCAGGTTAACGCGGTGGTAAAACAGCGCGCCGAGCAGAACAACCGTTGCGATAATGCTCAAAATCATCATAAAGAAAAGCTCCCTTGCTTGTAGGAGGTCTGACCACTTGTGATGTATTGGTTGTAGTGGATGTGATTTCTTTTAGCAATGTGTTTACAAAATAATTACAACCTGGTTCACATTGTTGAGGGCTTTTCGCGCACGGAAAATGAAAACGACGGGGCGCTACGGCTTTAACTTCTCGCCTGGAATAGTATCCGGTACACTGCGCAGTGTTATTTACATTTATGCTGAAGGATATCCTCATGTACCAGGATCTTATTCGTAACGAACTGAACGAAGCGGCCGAAACGCTGGCGAACTTCTTGAAAGATGATGCCAATATTCACGCTATTCAGCGCGCGGCGGTATTGCTGGCCGACAGCTTTAAAGCCGGCGGCAAAGTGTTGTCCTGTGGTAACGGCGGCTCGCATTGTGATGCGATGCATTTCGCAGAAGAGTTAACCGGGCGCTACCGTGAAAACCGTCCGGGTTACCCGGCGATTGCCATCTCTGATGTGAGCCATCTCTCCTGCGTCAGCAACGACTTCGGTTACGACTATGTTTTCTCTCGTTATGTGGAAGCTGTTGGCCGCGAAGGCGACGTACTGCTGGGGATCTCCACTTCTGGTAACTCCGGCAACGTGATCAAAGCGGTTGCGGCAGCGCGTGAGAAGGGGATGAAAGTGATCACCCTGACCGGTAAAGACGGCGGCAAAATGGCGGGCAGCGCAGATGTTGAAATTCGCGTGCCGCATTTTGGTTATGCTGACCGTATTCAGGAAATTCACATTAAAGTGATTCATATCCTGATTCAGTTGATTGAAAAAGAGATGGTTAAGGCTTAAGGAAGGCTTTTTGCCTTTTTGACTCCGGCAGTGCGCGAAATTCTGTTTAGGTACAGTTAATCGACGCACTGTCCGTATGCCAACTGGCTGCACCAATTACGCCTTCTCTGATAAGGGCGCTGTGTGGGGGTGTGTATGTGCGAACTGCTCGGTATGAGCGCAAATGTGCCAACCGATATCTGCTTTAGTTTTACCGGTCTCGTCCAGCGTGGCGGCGGAACCGGGCCGCATAAAGATGGCTGGGGTATCACCTTTTACGAAGGCAAAGGCTGTCGCACGTTCAAAGATCCGCAACCGAGTTTTAATTCCCCTATTGCGAAATTAGTGCAGGACTATCCGATCAAATCCCGTTCGGTGATTGCCCATATTCGCCAGGCGAACCGTGGCGAAGTGGCGCTGGAAAATACCCATCCGTTTACCCGCGAATTGTGGGGGCGCAACTGGACCTACGCGCACAACGGGCAGCTTACGGGTTATAAGTCGCTGGAGACCGGTAATTTCCGCCCGATTGGCGAAACCGACAGCGAGAAAGCCTTTTGCTGGCTGTTGCACAAGCTGACCGAACGCTACCCGCGCACACCGGGCAATATGGCGGCGGTGTTTAAATACATTGCGGCACTGGCAACGGAGCTGCGCGAGAAGGGCGTTTTTAATATGCTGCTGTCGGACGGGCGTTATGTAATGGCGTTTTGTTCGACCAACCTGTTCTGGATCACCCGCCGTGCGCCGTTTGGCGTGGCGAAGCTGCTGGATCAGGATGTGGAAATTGATTTTCAGCGGGAAACCACACCAAACGATGTGGTTACCGTGATTGCCACCCAGCCGTTAACCGGCAATGAAACCTGGCAAAAGATTATGCCAGGCGAATGGGCACTATTTTGCCTGGGGGAGCGTGTAGTTTGACGCCAGCTGCGGCTGAACAGCGGTGTTCAGCGGTTTACTAACCACATAGCGACCATCCACGACCGAGACAACCGGCGGCTGGTGAGTGGTGGCGAAGTAGTCATAACCCGGCTTCAATTGCTTCCAGAAATCCGCATAAGTTGAATATTTATGGCGCTGCATATTGGCGTCGGTCATGCGGAACGGATAGATACTCACCTGCACGTTCGGCTGCCCGAAAACCAGCGCGGCGGTAACAAACTGGAAGATCTCATCAATACCGGAATCCGTCATTGCGTAGCAACCAATCGACACGCAAGCGCCGTGGATCATCAGGTATTTGCCTTCATAGCCGTGGGCGCGATCGTAGTTATTCGGAAACCCAATATTAATGGCTTTATAGAAGCGGCTATCCGGTTTCAACTGGCTGCGCTGCACGGAGTAAAAACCCTCCGGGCTTTTAAAATCACCCTGGCGCTGCTTGGGACCCAACCCGCCGGAGTAATTACAAATCTTGTAGCTGTCGAGCAACTGATATTGCTCGCCCATCTTGACGTAAAGATCAAGGGTGCGCTCTTCTTTGAAGATCTGGATATAAACCGGCGACCCCATCAACTGCTGCTTATATTCTTTGCTGACCGGCGTTACTGAACCGTTGCTGCTCACCAGGCCAGCAAAAGAGACGCACGGAAGCAGAAGCATCGCAATAAATAATGCGATTTTGCGCATACTACTTGTTTCCTTGATAAAGCGAATACCACATTGCCAGGACGGCAAAAGAAGCCCAAAATTCAGACTATTCTGTTTTGGAGCGCCCACATTAGCATTACGGCATTTTTTCGCAAGCCCCAATCTACATCGTCTTTCACGCTGCCTTTTCATTGGCTTCGCTTTTCTCTCGCGCGAAGAAGATTGAGGATTACGTATCAAACGCTTGGCCGAAAGCTGGCGACTATTATGCGAGTAAAAAGCCTGAATTGCCGCTTATATTCCCCTCTTTTCGCCGGATTTACGTACTGGCTTCTCAATTGCTGCAAGTGTGCTGTATACTTATCCAGTGTTCTGTGAGGGCGTACGCATGCGCAAAATCATACATGTTGATATGGACTGCTTTTTCGCGGCGGTAGAGATGCGCGATAACCCAGCCCTGCGCGATATTCCCATCGCTATCGGCGGTAGCCGGGTACAACGCGGCGTGATCAGCACGGCGAACTATCCGGCGCGCAAGTTTGGCGTACGCAGCGCAATGCCAACAGCGATGGCGCTTAAACTCTGCCCGCACCTCACGCTATTGCCCGGCCGTTTTGACGCTTATAAAGAAGCATCTAACCAGATCCGCGATATCTTCTCTCGCTACACCTCGCGTATTGAACCGCTCTCGCTGGATGAAGCCTACCTTGATGTGACCGATAGCCCGCACTGCCACGGTTCGGCGACGCTGATGGCGCAGGAAATTCGCCAGACCATTTTTAATGAAACCCAACTGACTGCGTCGGCGGGCGTTGCGCCGGTGAAGTTTCTCGCCAAAATCGCCTCCGATCTCAACAAACCCAACGGGCAATATGTGATTACTCCGGCTGATGTTCCGGCTTTCCTGCGCACGCTACCGCTCGGCAAAATCCCCGGAGTGGGGAAGGTGTCAGCGGCAAAGCTGGAAACGCTCGGGCTGCGCACCTGTGAAGATGTGCAAAAAAGCGACCTGGCCATGTTGCTTAAACGCTTTGGCAAATTTGGCCGTGTTTTATGGGAGCGTAGCCAGGGCATTGACGAGCGGGAAATTAACAGCGAACGGCTGCGTAAATCCGTGGGCGTGGAGCGGACACTGGCGGAAGATATTCACAGCTGGGAAGAGTGCGAAGCGATTATTGAACATTTGTACCCTGAGCTTGAGCGGCGGTTAGCAAAAGTAAAACCGGATCTGTTAATTGCTCGCCAGGGGGTAAAACTGAAATTTAATGATTTCCAGCTTACGACTCAGGAGCATGTCTGGCCGCGTTTAAATAAAGAGGATTTACTGGCGACGGCGCAAAAAACCTGGAACGACCGCCGCAGCGGGCGCGGTGTCCGGCTGGTTGGGTTGCATGTCACGCTGCTTGATCCTCAACTGGAACGCCAACTGGTATTAGGTTTATAAAAAATACGCTACGGATCTATTTCAAACTTCTTTATCCCCGACGTTTATTTCTCGTTACTGTAAAAGCATTTCACCATTCCCTGAAGTCTCTTTGTATTTCATATAGCCCCGGATTTCGTCTGCCGATCCCTTTTATTTGCTCACCTATAAAAGGAGATACGAGCAATTCTCTTTGCCGTCTCGCTTCGGAATACATTTCTGATAAACGGCTGGCAACCTTGCTGATTGCTCATCATCTGCAACAAATAAAGGATGCTGAATACGCGAGGCTGAAATCGGAAGGTCGATTGTTTCACTAGCAGATTGAACGGGGAGAAACCCGCTGCGCGCGTTTAAAGGGATGGCATTTAAGGCAGTGTAGAGTCGGGGAAAATGTCCGCGCCGGGCGGCGCGGACAACAGGCTTATTTCGCTGGAATCGCTTTCAGCAATTCGGTCAGCAGGGTCCAGTAATGGCCCACGCTTTCAATATGCACTTGCTCATCCGGTGAGTGCGGGCCGGTGATGGTTGGCCCAATCGATACCATATCCATGTCCGGGTACGGTTTTTTGAACAGACCGCACTCCAGACCTGCGTGGATCACCTGAATGTTCGGGGTTTTGTTGAACAGACGCTGGTAAGTTTCACGCACCAGCGCCATCACCGGTGAACGCGCGTCCGGCTGCCAGCCAGGGTAGCCGCCTTTCGGTGCGGTTTTCGCTCCCGCCAGCGCACCCAGTGACTCCAGCATGCTCACCACATAATCTTTCCCGCTATCTACCAATGAGCGGATCAGGCAGATGATCTCGGCGTTGTCGTCTTGCAGCGTTACCACGCCCACGTTCAGCGAGGTTTCTACCACACCTTTAGCGACGTCAGAGTTGCGAATAACCCCGTTCGGCGTCGCGTTCAGCAGGCGCACAAACGTATCGCGCGAGGCGGTGGTCAGCGCCGCTTTATCGCTGCTTGCGCTGTCCAGCAGTACCACCAGATTCTTCTCTTTGGCTTCCAGCTCGTTTTTCAGGATTGCCTGATATTCGCTGGCCAGCGTTTTCAGCTGCGCGGCTTTATCTGCCGGAATGGCGAAAACAGCAATCGCTTCGCGCGGAATCGCGTTACGCAACGTACCGCCGGTGAAATCCAGCAGACGCAGATCCAGCTCCGCCGCGTGACCGGCCAGGAAGCGCGCCAGCAGTTTGTTGGCGTTACCTAAACCGACATGAATTTCGGCACCAGAGTGGCCGCCTTTCAGCCCTTTCAGCGTCAGCTTAAAGGTTTCATACCCGGCGGGGACGGCTTCGCGGGTGAGCGGCAGGGTGGTGATAAAATCGATACCGCCTGCGCAACCCATGTAGATTTCACCTTCTTCTTCAGAGTCGGTGTTAATCAGAATATCTGCCTGCAGCCAGTTCGCTTGCAGACCAAATGCGCCATCCATGCCCGCTTCTTCGGTCATGGTCAGCAGCACTTCCAGCGGACCGTGTTCAACGCTGTCATCTGCCAGCACCGCCAGCGCGGAAGCCATGCCGATGCCGTTATCCGCGCCGAGCGTGGTGCCGCGCGCTTTAACCCATTCACCGTCTACATACGGGCGAATCGGATCGGTGGTGAAATCGTGTACTGTGTCGTTATTTTTCTGCGGCACCATATCAAGGTGCGCTTGCAGAACTACCGGCTTGCGGTTTTCCATGCCAGCGGTGGCTGGTTTACGGATCAGAATGTTGCCAACCTGGTCGCGCTCCGCATGCAACCCCTTTTCTTTCGCCCAGCCCATAATGTGCCCGGCGAGTTGTTCTTCATGGTAGGACGGGTGCGGAATAGAACAAATTTTGGCAAAAATATCCCACAGCGGCTGTGGTGATAGGTGAGACAGTTCAGACACGATGAGTCTCCTTACGAAGAGCCTGCGCAACGTACCTTGCAGGTCACAGGGTTAAATAAACGAACATCGCAAGCCGTCAGCTTGCGAGATGGCGTTGAGAATACCACTTTATTGCCGCGCTGCGAGCACCAGTGCGCGGAAAAAGCGGCGGTAATGCCGGGTAATACTGGTTTTTAGCGCTTCAGATCTCTATAATCTCGCGCAACCTATTTCCCCCTCGAATAATTTTTAAGCCGTTAAAACACAGGCTGGGACACTTCACATGAGCGAAAAATACGTCGTCACCTGGGACATGTTGCAGATTCACGCACGCAAACTGGCCGCCCGATTGATGCCTTCAGAACAATGGAAAGGCATTATTGCCGTAAGCCGTGGTGGTCTGGTGCCAGGCGCACTGCTGGCGCGTGAGCTGGGCATTCGTCATGTTGATACCGTATGTATCTCCAGCTACGACCACGACAACCAGCGTGAGCTGACCGTGCTGAAACGCGCAGAAGGTGACGGTGAAGGTTTTATCGTGATCGACGATCTGGTGGACACCGGCGGTACTGCTGTCGCCATTCGTGAAATGTATCCCAAAGCGCATTTCGTCACTATTTTCGCCAAGCCGGCAGGTCGCCCGCTGGTTGACGATTATGTGATTGATATCCCGCAGGATACCTGGATTGAGCAGCCGTGGGATATGGGCGTGGTGTTTGTGCCGCCAATCAGCGGCCGATAATTCTGCTTCGAAACATTTGCTCACGCCCGGTTTTGCCGGGCGTTGTTCTTTTTAGCGCGCAACAGGTTACAATAACCGCCAGTGATAGATACATGGAGCCTGCGCGCAATGTCACAGCCCAATCTTAGCGAAACGTTATTCAAACCCCGCTTCAAGCACCCTGAAACTTCCACGCTGGTACGCCGGTTTAATCGTGGCGCGCCCTCGCCGATCCTGTCGACCCTTGATGGCAAAAATGTGCCGCACTGGTATCGCATGCTCAACCGGCTGATGTGGGTTTGGCGCGGCGTGGATCCGCGAGAGATCCTCGAAGTACAGGCGCGCATTGTGATGAGCCAGGCTGAACGTACTGACCCGGAATTGTATGACACGGTGGTGGGTTACCGTAACGGCAACTGGATCTATGAATGGTCCGTGCAGGCTATGTCGTGGCAGCAAAAAGCGATGCAGGAACCCGCGCCAGAAATCAGTGGCAAACACTGGCTGCATGCGTCCAGTTTGTTCAGCATTGCCGCTTATCCTCATATTAAAGGTGATTCGCTCGCTGAGCAGGCGCAAGCGCTGGCGAACCGCGCGTATGAAGAGGCAGTGCAGCGTCTGCCGGGCGAGATCAAAGAGCTGCAGTTCGCCATTCCCGGCGGCACGCCGGTCACCGGATTTCTGCACATGCCGCCTGGCAATGGCCCGTTCCCGACGGTATTAATGTGCGGCGGGCTGGATAGCCTGCAAAGCGACTATTACACCCTGTTTGAACGCTATTTCGCGCCGCAAGGCATCGCAATGCTGACGCTGGATATGCCGTCGGTTGGCTTCTCTTCGAAGTGGAAACTGACACAGGATTCCAGCCTGCTGCACCAGCATGCACTGCAAGCGCTGCCGAACATTCCATGGGTCGATCACACGCGGGTGGCGGCGTTTGGCTTTCGCTTTGGCGCGAATGTGGCGGTGCGCCTGGCATACCTTGAATCTTCGCGCCTGAAAGCGGTGGCTTGCCTTGGGCCGGTGGTGCATGCATTGCTGAGCGACCCGCAACGCCAGGGACGCGTGCCGGAGATGTATCTGGATGTGCTCGCCAGCCGTCTGGGGATGCACGACGCTTCCGACGAGGCGCTGCGCGTAGAGCTGAATCGCTACTCGCTGAAAACGCAAGGTTTACTCGGCAGACGTTGCCCCACGCCGATGCTTTCTGGTTTCTGGCAAAACGATCCCTTCAGCCCGGAGGAGGAGTCGCGTTTAATCACCTCGTCATCTGGCAACGGCAAACTGCTGGAAATCCCGTTTAACCCGGTTTATCGAAATTTTGATAAGGCGTTGCAACAAATAACCGGATGGATCAACCATCATTTTCGTTAATAGATTGATAAATTCTATCGGTTTGGTAAAACAGTTGCTTCACAAAAGGAGATCGCAATGACGTTACCGAGTGGACATCCGAGAAGCAGGTTGATTAAAAAGTTTACTGCGCTGGGGCCTTATATCCGCGAAGAGCAATGCGAAGAGAACCGTTTTTTCTTTGATTGCCTGGCAGTTTGCGTGAATGTTAAACCCGCGCCGGAAAAACGAGAGTTCTGGGGCTGGTGGATGGAAATGGAAGCGCAGGAGACACGTTTTACCTACCGTTATCAGTTCGGCCTTTTTGATAAAGAAGGGCAATGGAAACCTACGGCGATAAAAGATCAGGAAGTGACCGATCGATTAGAGCACACGCTGCGCGATTTTCACGAACGTGCGAAAACCCTGCTGGCTTCACTTGAGCTGAAGCTGGAACCTGCCGAAAACTTCAAAGAACAATTGAAGCTCACCGCGTAACTCCCCGCATAAAAAATGCCCGATAGCTTGCGCTTATCGGGCCTGGCCGCAGTTTCCCGGCCTTTCACCTGAATCAGGTTAAATAAATGCCCTCTTGCGAGGGCATTCAATATAACGAGGGGTATTACAGTTACTGCAACTTAGAACTGATAAGTCACGCCAACGGCAACAACGTCGTCATTCGCCAGACCCAGCTTGTTGTCGTCTTTGAGCTGGTTGATTTTATAGTCAACCATCGCCGAGAAGTTCTTGTTGAAGTAGTAAGTTGCGCCAACGTCGATGTAGTTAACCAGATCTTCGTCGCCAACACCTTTTTCCAGGTCCTTGCCTTTAGTCAGGACATAACCCAGAGACGGACGCAGACCGAAGTCGAACTGGTACTGGACAACCGCTTCGAAGTTCTCGGTTTTGTTAGCAAAACCTGAACCCAGCCCGGTGCTCGCTGCAGCAGATACTGGTGTCATGTTGTAAGCGACGCCGTACATGGTGGCGATATACAGGTTGTTAGCATCGTATTTCGCGCCGGTTGCCCAGGCTTCGGCTTTCTCGCCGCGACCAAACGCTGCGGTGTTCTGTGCGTTGGTACGATCAGAGTTCGCATACGCGCCAATCAGGCTGAATGCGCTACCGCCGAAGTTATAGGAGAGAGAAGTACCCCAGCCGTCGCCGTTCTGTTTATTGACAGCGCGGTTGCTTTCGTTTTTACCCTGGTACTGCAGGGTCATATTCAGACCGTCGATCATGCCAAAGAAGTCGGTATTGCGATAAGTTGCAACGCCAGTGGTACGTTTAGTCATGAAGTCGTCGGTACGGGTCATGCCGTCGCCGCCGAATTCCGGGAACATATCCGTTACGGAAGCCACGTCGTACAGCACACCCAGGTTACGACCGTAGTCGATAGAACCAAAATCTTTGATTTTCAAACCCGCAAACGCCAGACGGGTTTTCTGGCTGGTCGCTGAGTTGTTGTTGTTGGTTTCGTCGTTGTTACCAGCAAATTCAGCTTCCCAACGGCCGAAACCGGTCAGCTGATCGTTAATCTGTGTTTCGCCTTTGAAGCCGAAACGCACGTAAGTTTTGTCACCGTCGTTGGTGGTATCGTCACTGAAGTAGTGCATGGCTTTCACTTTGCCGTACACGTCCAGTTTGTTGCCGTTCTTGTTATAAACTTCCGCTGCGTGAACAGAAGAAGCAGAAGCGACAACGCTCATCACCATTAATGCCAGAGTGCTCTTTTTCATTTTGATTCCTGATTTGACTAACGCGCTAATATTCGCTGGGCATACGCCCCGTGAAAAACAGGAAGGGTTTTAACGCTGCGAAATTAAAGATTTATGACAAATTAAGAATATTTTTAAAAAGTTATGTTTTTTTGTATTTGCCATAAAAGTGTCAAATCCTGCCGCTACGCTTGCTGATCCCGCGCAACAAAAAAGTGAGCTGACAGCTCTGGCAGTTGGCAATCGCTCTGACTCCTGTTACAACGTCTGACGACGATTTACTTTCCTTATATTTCCTTAAAAAACGGCAGAGAATCATGAGTGACAGCCAGACGCTGGTGGTAAAACTCGGTACCAGTGTTTTAACGGGCGGTTCCCGTCGCCTGAACCGCGCCCATATTGTTGAACTGGTGCGCCAGTGCGCGCAGCAACACGCCGCCGGGCACCGAATTGTAATTGTGACGTCTGGCGCGATTGCCGCCGGACGCGAGCATCTGGGTTACCCGGAACTCCCCGCGACTATCGCGTCGAAACAGTTGCTGGCGGCGGTAGGGCAGAGCCGTTTGATTCAACTGTGGGAACAACTGTTTTCCATTTACGGGATTCATATTGGGCAGATGCTGCTGACGCGCGCCGATATGGAAGATCGTGAGCGTTTCCTCAATGCGCGCGATACGTTGTGTGCACTGCTCGATAACAATATCGTGCCGGTAATTAACGAAAACGACGCCGTTGCCACCACGGAAATCAAAGTCGGCGATAACGATAACCTCTCCGCACTGGCCGCTATCCTTGCCGGTGCCGACAAACTGCTGCTGCTGACCGATCAGCAAGGTCTGTTTACTGCCGATCCGCGTAGCAACCCGGATGCGGAACTGATTAAAGACGTTTACGGCATCGACGATGCGCTGCGCGCGATTGCCGGGGACAGCGTTTCCGGCCTCGGTACGGGCGGGATGGGCACCAAGCTGCAAGCGGCTGACGTTGCCTGCCGTGCGGGGATCGACACCATTATCGCTGCGGGCAGCAAGCCAGGCGTGATTGGCGATGTTGTGGAAGGGATTTCCGTCGGCACGCGCTTTCACGCCCAGGAGTCGCCGCTGGAGAGCCGTAAACGCTGGATCTTTGGTGCGCCGCCTGCCGGTGAAATCACCGTTGATGAAGGTGCGACAGCGGCCATTCTGGAACGCGGCAGCTCCTTGTTGCCCAAAGGGATTAAAAGCGTGACAGGCAACTTTTCCCGTGGTGAAGTGATCCGCATTCGTAATCTGCAAGGTCGCGATATCGCCCACGGTGTAAGCCGTTATAACAGCGATGCGCTGCGTCGCATTGCTGGGCAACATTCGCAGCAGATTGACGCCATTCTGGGCTACGAATATGGCCCTGTCGCGGTGCACCGCGACGACATGATTACCCGTTAAGGAGCAGAAGTATGCTGGAACAAATGGGCATCGCTGCCAAAGCAGCGTCATACAAGCTGGCATTGCTCTCCAGCCGCGAGAAAAACCGCGTGCTGGAAAAAATCGCTGATTATCTCGAAGCGCAGGCGCAAGAGATCCTGCTCGCGAACGAACAAGATCTGCTGGAAGCTCGCCGCAACGGGCTGAGTGACGCGATGCTTGACCGGCTGGCGCTCAACCCGGCGCGCTTAACCGCGATCGCCAACGATGTGCGCCAGGTTTGCAAACTGGCAGATCCGGTAGGCCAGGTGATTGACGGTGGGCTGCTGGACAGTGGCCTGCGCATTGAGCGCCGTCGCGTGCCGCTGGGCGTGATTGGTGTGATTTATGAAGCGCGTCCTAACGTCACTGTGGATGTCGCCTCTTTGTGCCTGAAAACCGGTAACGCCGCGATCCTGCGCGGTGGCAAAGAGACCTGGCGCACCAATGCTGCCACGGTAAAAGTTATTCAGCAGGCGCTGGAAGAGTGCGGTTTACCGGCCGGTGCGGTGCAGGCTATCGAAAGCCCGGATCGCGCGCTGGTGAATGAAATGCTGCGCATGGATAAATACATCGACATGCTGATCCCGCGCGGTGGCGCTGGTTTACATAAGCTGTGCCGCGAGCAGTCGACCATCCCGGTGATCACCGGTGGTATTGGCGTGTGTCACATTCTGGTTGATGACTCTGCGGAAATTGATCCGGCGTTAAAGATCATCGTTAACGCGAAAACCCAACGCCCCAGTACCTGCAACACGGTGGAAACACTGCTGGTGCATCAGGGTATCGCGCAGCAATTCCTGCCTGCGCTGAGTAAGCAGATGGCGGAAAGTGGCGTGACGTTGCATGCTGATGAACAGGCGTTGGCGCTGCTGCAAAATGGCCCGGCGAAAGTGGAAGCAGTGAAAGCGGAACATTATGACGACGAGTTTTTATCGCTGGATCTGAATGTGAAAATCGTGGCGGGTCTGGATGACGCCATCGATCATATTCGCCAGCATGGCACTCAGCACTCTGATGCCATCCTGACGCGTACGCTGCGCAATGCAGACCGCTTTATCAACGAAGTGGATTCCTCTGCGGTGTATGTTAATGCGTCTACGCGTTTTACCGACGGTGGACAGTTTGGCCTGGGGGCGGAAGTCGCTGTTAGCACGCAGAAGCTGCACGCGCGTGGTCCGATGGGGCTGGAAGCGTTGACGACTTATAAGTGGATTGGTTTCGGCGACGACACGATTCGTGCTTAATTGAAAAAGGGTGATGCAAAAGTAGCCGTTTGATTCCCAAGGGCATTGACGCATCACCCGCTTAGTTTTAACCTTCTACTCCGTGATTCACACCCGTGAACATATCGCAGGGCCGATATAGCTCAGTTGGTAGAGCAGCGCATTCGTAATGCGAAGGTCGTAGGTTCGACTCCTATTATCGGCACCATTTCAAACTCTCCCAAGGTCTACCGAAATCAAATAAAAGCCCGTATACTGCGGTTTCTGGCCCGTATCTTATCTCCTGTTATCAACTGGACTCAACCGGAATCAAGTTACAGTTGGGGGCATAAGTGGGGGCATTCTGTGTTCGGTTTTGGGAGATGCCCCCAATGAAGCTTAATGCTCGACAAGTCGATACCTCTAAACCCAGAGAGAAAGCCTACAAACTGTCGGATGGCGCTGGTTTGTATCTTGAGGTTGTTCCCTCTGGTTCCAGATACTGGCGCATGAAATATCGCTTCAACGGGAAAGAGAAGCGTATGGCCTTTGGTGTGTACCCTACAGTGACCCTCGCACAAGCGAGGGCATTGCGTGATGAAGCCAAGAAAAAATTGGCCGAAGGGATCGATCCATCAACAGCAAAGAAAGAAGAGAAGCTGGTTCGCGATGTACAACTCAACAACACGTTCCAGTCCGTGGCGCTTGAGTGGCATGCGACGAGAGCCGGTCGATGGTCTGAAGGATATGCCTCTGACATTCTGGAGGCCTTCAAAAAAGACATTTTTCCCTTCATAGGCCAACAACCAATTAACGAGATTAAGCCCCTCGTTCTATTGAATGTGCTGAAGAGAATGGAATCTCGTGGTGCGACAGAAAAGGCTAAGAAGGTTCGCCAGCGATGCAGTGAAGTCTTTCGTTACGCCATAGTGACTGGTCGTGCGGAATATAATCCGGCAGCGGATCTTACCAGCGCCATGGCTGGGCATGAGTCAAATCATTATCCCTTTCTTACAGTGGAAGAGTTACCCGATTTCTTTAAGGCCTTATCAGGCTATACGGGAAGTCCATTGGTCATCCTTGCAGCTCGACTGCTGATTCTCACTGGCGTCCGTACTGGAGAACTTCGTGGGGCGTTCTGGAGTGAATTTGATTTGGATAAAGCGATATGGGAAATCCCAATCGAGCGGATGAAGATGAAGCGTCCTCACCTCGTACCTCTATCGACTTATGCGTTGGATGTTGTTAAACAAATCAAAGTCATGACAGGACAATATCCTTTAGTTTTTCCTGGACGCAATGACCCTCGCAAAACGATGAGTGAAGCGAGTATCAATCAGGTATTCAAACGGGTTGGATACACTGGGAAAGTAACAGGGCATGGCTTCCGCCACACGATGAGTACGATTTTGCACGAGGAAGGGTTCAATACGGCATGGATTGAGACTCAGCTTGCGCATGTGGATAAGAATGCGATTCGCGGAACGTATAATCATGCTCAGTATCTGGAAGGGAGGAGGGAGATGATGCAGTGGTATGCTGATTATATAGTATCACTAGCAAATAGCTCTTTGTTACCTCTCAGTAAAAAGGCGTAGAAAAAAAACCTGCACGAATAAGTGTGCAGGTTTTTTTTGATATTATTTGCAATAAAAGCTACTTTCTTGCTGGTTAATTTAAAAAACATATCGTTATAGTCATCAATTCTCGAATTGAATTGACACGGATGATTCTGGTATTTTCAAGTTGTTGCCAATACTGATGCTGATATTTGACTAGCGCTAGATTAGTTTCATATAGCCATCGTCGTTGAAGGTCCGCTGTGAGCGCAGGCTGTGTGAAAACTCATAGCTTCAATTAGCCAAACAATATTTCTCATCTGTGTTTTAAGAATGTCGTTTAAGTTGACGAGGTAATCTGTGATTTTATTCGGATGACTCAGAAGTTTTTATTGCGGGGAAGAACCTGATATCTGTTGTTACTGGAGGATAAAACGGCTGGAACCGTTAGCCGTATTGTTCCTGCAGCTGAATTATCAATCCTGAAGTACCCCATATCGATAGCATCCTTTTCAGGTTATAAGCCAATATATGTAGACTGATTTCCGTACTGACGTTTTTAAATTTCCGCATCAGGAAGTGCGTTGCACCCATCCACATTTTAATTGTCCCAAACGGATGTTCTACCGTTTGCTTTCGCATGACTACCGCCTGAGGAAATGACTCAAGCCTCGCATGCATTTCTTCCATTTCAGCTTCATGAACCCAACGCCGTATACGCCTTGGATCGCGTTTTGATGTAGTGCATCTGGAGCGCTGGCTGCAATCGCGACAGGCAATATTGTTAAAGTACAACTGTTGCTCCAGTCCGTCCTCTGTTGAGGTAAATCGATTCTGAAGCTCATTGCCCATTGGGCATACATAAACATCTTTTTCCCTGTTATATCTGAACATTGAGCGGTTATAGAGCCCCTTACGTTCAGCACCAGAGGTATCTCCCTTTGGCACCAAAGCCACTGCTCCGCTATCCAGAACTGTTTTAATATCGCTGCGACTGTAATACCCTTTGTCGGCCAGTACTGTTATGTCTTTCCGGCCAACAGCTTTCTGAGCCAGTGTTGCCATTGAACCAAGTTGTCCATTATCTGTTGTGTTGGTGACTTCATGCGCAACAATCAAATGGTTCTTCGTATCCACAGCTGTCTGAACGTTGTAGCAAACTTGCCGGTTCATATTATTTGTTTTCATCAACCGGGAGTCAGGGTCGGTTAAAGAGAGTTGTTTATCTGGCTGTTGTGCGACTGCTTGTTGAATTTCCTGAAGCTCACGTAAGCGCTTTTTTAGCCAGGCCAGTTTAGTGGCTGTTAACTTTGTGTTTGCATCGGGCTCAGTATTCTTGTCGGCTTCATCCAGCTTGTTTAAATAATAAGTAATACTTTGCTCAACGCGCTCAATATGGTCATTGGCTTTCTGGGATGTGAAGTTGTTGGGTTTGCTGTTTACTGCTTTGAATTTGCTGCCGTCAATGGCAACAACGACATCAGTGAACATTTGCATTTGCCGGCACAGGCCAATAAAGGCCCGACAGGCATTCCTGATACCTTCACCGTTATCTTTTCTGAAGTCTGCAATGGTTTTAAAGTCAGGCGTTAATCGTTCAAGTAACCACATCAGTTCAACGTTCCGATGGGCCTCTTTTTCCAGTCTACGGGAGGACTGAATTCGGTTGAGATATCCGTAAATGTACAACTTCAGTAGGGTGGCAGGGTGATATCCAGGCCGTCCAGTTCGCTTTGCATCAACTCTTCTGAAACCAAGAGAATCAAGCTTTAATCCATCTACAAATATATCAACCACTCTGACGGGGTTATCTTCAGTGACAAAATCATCCAGTGTATCAGGGAGCAATGTCACCTGATGCCTGCCTTGTCCTTGAATGTGATGGACCATGTCGGTATCCGCAGTATTCATTTGTATGTTTATAATTTTAATGAAAAAATCATTCCGTCGCATGGGTTTATCAAGAATGGTTGATCATATGAAACCATCGCTTAGACCAAAAAGTGATCAGGAGTTTTCACACAGCCTGAGCGAAGAGCGGAAGTTCGTTGTACGATAAAGGCATTACTCAAATCGGGGCGTGTTAAAGAACAGGGAACAGGTCGCTCCCGGTTCTTTCCGAAAAATTCGTGTTAAATGCTACTGAAGAGCTTTAAACAACGCCTCGATGTGAATATCAACCGTATCCAGTGCTTTAACAGGTAACTCTGTACCCGCGAACAAAAGGGGAAGCTCTGTGCATCCCAGAATGATGGCCTCAATGCCTTCATCCTGATACATCCGCTCAATTACAGCGGTAAACTTGTCTCGCGTCTGTGGCTTTATAACGCCTCTTTCGAGTTCATCGTGGATTTTATCTGCGATGTAATCTATCTCATCACCATGCGGGACAACCACCTGGATGCCAGCTTCAGTGAAAGGCTGTTTGAAGAAGTCAGCCTCCATTGTAAATCGTGTTCCCACTAGCCCGACTTTCTTCAGGCTCTGAGTCTGAACTTCTGCACAAGTGGAATCGATAATGCTGACAAGCGGAACCGTTGTACATGACTGGAGTTCATTGAAGACGATATGTGGCGTATTACCGGTCAAGGCGACGACTTCAGCCCCTGCGGCCACCAGATTCCCGACAGCCTTTGCCAGGTACTTCGTCAGCGCTTCATAATCTTTCCGTCCGCACATGGCCAGGACATCATATACGTTGATACTTTCAATAGTTAGCGACGGGAAGAATGTATCGCCAACTCTTTTGTTAGCTTCATAAACAAATTTGCGATAGTAGAGCAATGTTGATTCAGGTCCGGTGCCGCCGATTAATCCAAGTTTCTTCATTTTACCCTCAGTAGCTCCCGTTGCCAGGATCAACAAGTGGTTGAGACTAACTGCGGGGCTGGTAGTTGTTTAAATAGAGTAAATAAATTAAAAAACATGCAGATTCATTTCAATTGAATAAAATAGAATCTTATTTTCAATTATGGTGAAATTATGGATGTAGCAGACTTCCGAACCATCATAGCACTGGTAGAAACAGGTACCATTACTGCAGCAGCAAAGGTGCTCTGCCGAGTCCCCTCAGCAATCACTACACGAGTTCAGAACCTGGAGAGCCAGCTCGGCACCACACTGTTTGTTAAGTCTGGCCGTCGGTTTCTTCCGACAAGTGAAGGCCAGGTGCTTTATGACAATGCACAGAAAATTATCGAGCTGGTCACTTTAGCAGAACAGCAGATGGTAAGGCCGGTGCCTGGTGGTCGGTTCCGATTGGGTGCGCTCGACAGTATGGCAGCAACAAGGTTGCCAGGGCCACTGGCGCACCTTTACCAGCAACATCAATCAGTGTCGGTGGAGCTGGTTACCGGGATAAGCCGCACATTGCTCGATGCAGTACTTAGCCACGAGCTTGATGCAGCCTTCATTGCTGACGCACCAGATGATGACAGACTGGAACGCATGGCTGTTTACAAGGAAGAACTGGTTATTATCGCCGCAGCAAATTTCCCGCCGATACGTTCTGCTGCCGATTTAACTCACATAACATTGCTGGTATTCAGCGACGGCTGCTCCTATCGCGACCGGCTAACAACCTGGTTCAGAGAGGCTGGGATCAGACCTTACAGGCTGGCAGAAATGTCTTCCTACCATGCCATTCTGGGCGGCGTCAGTGCAGGAATGGGGGCGGGCGTAATACCAACAACAATCCTCGATACGTTTCCGACACAGGAACTCATCACAATCCATCCTTTTGAAAGTGAAAATAGCCAAATAACAACGGAACTGATATGGCGTAAGGGAGGGCTCACGGCTAATACATGTGCCCTGATTGATATTTTGTCCTCAAACGTTGGAAGTACCTGACAAGAAAGATACTGCAATCTGGTTTGAGATTATAGCCGATTGGCGGTGTCTGTAATGTCGAAATCCCTATCGGGTGACATTATGCTACTAGCCTTTTTCATAATGCCTAACGCAATGTCCGGCGTTAATCCGGTTTTCGTTTGTTGATGCAACTTCCGCTTTTGGCACAAAGCGGACAGGCTTCGTGACCATCATGTCTGCTGTGAGCGCAGGCTGTGTGAAAACTCATAGCTTCAATTAGCCAAACAATATTTCTCATCTGTGTTTTAAGAATGTCGTTTAAGTTGACGAGGTAATCTGTGATTTTATTCGGATGACTCAGAAGTTTTTATTGCGGGGAAGAACCTGATATCTGTTGTTACTGGAGGATAAAACGGCTGGAACCGTTAGCCGTATTGTTCCTGCAGCTGAATTATCAATCCTGAAGTACCCCATATCGATAGCATCCTTTTCAGGTTATAAGCCAATATATGTAGACTGATTTCCGTACTGACGTTTTTAAATTTCCGCATCAGGAAGTGCGTTGCACCCATCCACATTTTAATTGTCCCAAACGGATGTTCTACCGTTTGCTTTCGCATGACTACCGCCTGAGGAAATGACTCAAGCCTCGCATGCATTTCTTCCATTTCAGCTTCATGAACCCAACGCCGTATACGCCTTGGATCGCGTTTTGATGTAGTGCATCTGGAGCGCTGGCTGCAATCGCGACAGGCAATATTGTTAAAGTACAACTGTTGCTCCAGTCCGTCCTCTGTTGAGGTAAATCGATTCTGAAGCTCATTGCCCATTGGGCATACATAAACATCTTTTTCCCTGTTATATCTGAACATTGAGCGGTTATAGAGCCCCTTACGTTCAGCACCAGAGGTATCTCCCTTTGGCACCAAAGCCACTGCTCCGCTATCCAGAACTGTTTTAATATCGCTGCGACTGTAATACCCTTTGTCGGCCAGTACTGTTATGTCTTTCCGGCCAACAGCTTTCTGAGCCAGTGTTGCCATTGAACCAAGTTGTCCATTATCTGTTGTGTTGGTGACTTCATGCGCAACAATCAAATGGTTCTTCGTATCCACAGCTGTCTGAACGTTGTAGCAAACTTGCCGGTTCATATTATTTGTTTTCATCAACCGGGAGTCAGGGTCGGTTAAAGAGAGTTGTTTATCTGGCTGTTGTGCGACTGCTTGTTGAATTTCCTGAAGCTCACGTAAGCGCTTTTTTAGCCAGGCCAGTTTAGTGGCTGTTAACTTTGTGTTTGCATCGGGCTCAGTATTCTTGTCGGCTTCATCCAGCTTGTTTAAATAATAAGTAATACTTTGCTCAACGCGCTCAATATGGTCATTGGCTTTCTGGGATGTGAAGTTGTTGGGTTTGCTGTTTACTGCTTTGAATTTGCTGCCGTCAATGGCAACAACGACATCAGTGAACATTTGCATTTGCCGGCACAGGCCAATAAAGGCCCGACAGGCATTCCTGATACCTTCACCGTTATCTTTTCTGAAGTCTGCAATGGTTTTAAAGTCAGGCGTTAATCGTTCAAGTAACCACATCAGTTCAACGTTCCGATGGGCCTCTTTTTCCAGTCTACGGGAGGACTGAATTCGGTTGAGATATCCGTAAATGTACAACTTCAGTAGGGTGGCAGGGTGATATCCAGGCCGTCCAGTTCGCTTTGCATCAACTCTTCTGAAACCAAGAGAATCAAGCTTTAATCCATCTACAAATATATCAACCACTCTGACGGGGTTATCTTCAGTGACAAAATCATCCAGTGTATCAGGGAGCAATGTCACCTGATGCCTGCCTTGTCCTTGAATGTGATGGACCATGTCGGTATCCGCAGTATTCATTTGTATGTTTATAATTTTAATGAAAAAATCATTCCGTCGCATGGGTTTATCAAGAATGGTTGATCATATGAAACCATCGCTTAGACCAAAAAGTGATCAGGAGTTTTCACACAGCCTGAGCGAAGAGCGGAAGTTCGTTGTACGATAAAGGCATTACTCAAATCGGGGCGTGTTAAAGAACAGGGAACAGGTCGCTCCCGGTTCTTTCCGAAAAATTCGTGTTAAATGCTACTGAAGAGCTTTAAACAACGCCTCGATGTGAATATCAACCGTATCCAGTGCTTTAACAGGTAACTCTGTACCCGCGAACAAAAGGGGAAGCTCTGTGCATCCCAGAATGATGGCCTCAATGCCTTCATCCTGATACATCCGCTCAATTACAGCGGTAAACTTGTCTCGCGTCTGTGGCTTTATAACGCCTCTTTCGAGTTCATCGTGGATTTTATCTGCGATGTAATCTATCTCATCACCATGCGGGACAACCACCTGGATGCCAGCTTCAGTGAAAGGCTGTTTGAAGAAGTCAGCCTCCATTGTAAATCGTGTTCCCACTAGCCCGACTTTCTTCAGGCTCTGAGTCTGAACTTCTGCACAAGTGGAATCGATAATGCTGACAAGCGGAACCGTTGTACATGACTGGAGTTCATTGAAGACGATATGTGGCGTATTACCGGTCAAGGCGACGACTTCAGCCCCTGCGGCCACCAGATTCCCGACAGCCTTTGCCAGGTACTTCGTCAGCGCTTCATAATCTTTCCGTCCGCACATGGCCAGGACATCATATACGTTGATACTTTCAATAGTTAGCGACGGGAAGAATGTATCGCCAACTCTTTTGTTAGCTTCATAAACAAATTTGCGATAGTAGAGCAATGTTGATTCAGGTCCGGTGCCGCCGATTAATCCAAGTTTCTTCATTTTACCCTCAGTAGCTCCCGTTGCCAGGATCAACAAGTGGTTGAGACTAACTGCGGGGCTGGTAGTTGTTTAAATAGAGTAAATAAATTAAAAAACATGCAGATTCATTTCAATTGAATAAAATAGAATCTTATTTTCAATTATGGTGAAATTATGGATGTAGCAGACTTCCGAACCATCATAGCACTGGTAGAAACAGGTACCATTACTGCAGCAGCAAAGGTGCTCTGCCGAGTCCCCTCAGCAATCACTACACGAGTTCAGAACCTGGAGAGCCAGCTCGGCACCACACTGTTTGTTAAGTCTGGCCGTCGGTTTCTTCCGACAAGTGAAGGCCAGGTGCTTTATGACAATGCACAGAAAATTATCGAGCTGGTCACTTTAGCAGAACAGCAGATGGTAAGGCCGGTGCCTGGTGGTCGGTTCCGATTGGGTGCGCTCGACAGTATGGCAGCAACAAGGTTGCCAGGGCCACTGGCGCACCTTTACCAGCAACATCAATCAGTGTCGGTGGAGCTGGTTACCGGGATAAGCCGCACATTGCTCGATGCAGTACTTAGCCACGAGCTTGATGCAGCCTTCATTGCTGACGCACCAGATGATGACAGACTGGAACGCATGGCTGTTTACAAGGAAGAACTGGTTATTATCGCCGCAGCAAATTTCCCGCCGATACGTTCTGCTGCCGATTTAACTCACATAACATTGCTGGTATTCAGCGACGGCTGCTCCTATCGCGACCGGCTAACAACCTGGTTCAGAGAGGCTGGGATCAGACCTTACAGGCTGGCAGAAATGTCTTCCTACCATGCCATTCTGGGCGGCGTCAGTGCAGGAATGGGGGCGGGCGTAATACCAACAACAATCCTCGATACGTTTCCGACACAGGAACTCATCACAATCCATCCTTTTGAAAGTGAAAATAGCCAAATAACAACGGAACTGATATGGCGTAAGGGAGGGCTCACGGCTAATACATGTGCCCTGATTGATATTTTGTCCTCAAACGTTGGAAGTACCTGACAAGAAAGATACTGCAATCTGGTTTGAGATTATAGCCGATTGGCGGTGTCTGTAATGTCGAAATCCCTATCGGGTGACATTATGCTACTAGCCTTTTTCATAATGCCTAACGCAATGTCCGGCGTTAATCCGGTTTTCGTTTGTTGATGCAACTTCCGCTTTTGGCACAAAGCGGACAGGCTTCGTGACCATCATGTCTGCTGTGAGCGCAGGCTGTGTGAAAACTCATAGCTTCAATTAGCCAAACAATATTTCTCATCTGTGTTTTAAGAATGTCGTTTAAGTTGACGAGGTAATCTGTGATTTTATTCGGATGACTCAGAAGTTTTTATTGCGGGGAAGAACCTGATATCTGTTGTTACTGGAGGATAAAACGGCTGGAACCGTTAGCCGTATTGTTCCTGCAGCTGAATTATCAATCCTGAAGTACCCCATATCGATAGCATCCTTTTCAGGTTATAAGCCAATATATGTAGACTGATTTCCGTACTGACGTTTTTAAATTTCCGCATCAGGAAGTGCGTTGCACCCATCCACATTTTAATTGTCCCAAACGGATGTTCTACCGTTTGCTTTCGCATGACTACCGCCTGAGGAAATGACTCAAGCCTCGCATGCATTTCTTCCATTTCAGCTTCATGAACCCAACGCCGTATACGCCTTGGATCGCGTTTTGATGTAGTGCATCTGGAGCGCTGGCTGCAATCGCGACAGGCAATATTGTTAAAGTACAACTGTTGCTCCAGTCCGTCCTCTGTTGAGGTAAATCGATTCTGAAGCTCATTGCCCATTGGGCATACATAAACATCTTTTTCCCTGTTATATCTGAACATTGAGCGGTTATAGAGCCCCTTACGTTCAGCACCAGAGGTATCTCCCTTTGGCACCAAAGCCACTGCTCCGCTATCCAGAACTGTTTTAATATCGCTGCGACTGTAATACCCTTTGTCGGCCAGTACTGTTATGTCTTTCCGGCCAACAGCTTTCTGAGCCAGTGTTGCCATTGAACCAAGTTGTCCATTATCTGTTGTGTTGGTGACTTCATGCGCAACAATCAAATGGTTCTTCGTATCCACAGCTGTCTGAACGTTGTAGCAAACTTGCCGGTTCATATTATTTGTTTTCATCAACCGGGAGTCAGGGTCGGTTAAAGAGAGTTGTTTATCTGGCTGTTGTGCGACTGCTTGTTGAATTTCCTGAAGCTCACGTAAGCGCTTTTTTAGCCAGGCCAGTTTAGTGGCTGTTAACTTTGTGTTTGCATCGGGCTCAGTATTCTTGTCGGCTTCATCCAGCTTGTTTAAATAATAAGTAATACTTTGCTCAACGCGCTCAATATGGTCATTGGCTTTCTGGGATGTGAAGTTGTTGGGTTTGCTGTTTACTGCTTTGAATTTGCTGCCGTCAATGGCAACAACGACATCAGTGAACATTTGCATTTGCCGGCACAGGCCAATAAAGGCCCGACAGGCATTCCTGATACCTTCACCGTTATCTTTTCTGAAGTCTGCAATGGTTTTAAAGTCAGGCGTTAATCGTTCAAGTAACCACATCAGTTCAACGTTCCGATGGGCCTCTTTTTCCAGTCTACGGGAGGACTGAATTCGGTTGAGATATCCGTAAATGTACAACTTCAGTAGGGTGGCAGGGTGATATCCAGGCCGTCCAGTTCGCTTTGCATCAACTCTTCTGAAACCAAGAGAATCAAGCTTTAATCCATCTACAAATATATCAACCACTCTGACGGGGTTATCTTCAGTGACAAAATCATCCAGTGTATCAGGGAGCAATGTCACCTGATGCCTGCCTTGTCCTTGAATGTGATGGACCATGTCGGTATCCGCAGTATTCATTTGTATGTTTATAATTTTAATGAAAAAATCATTCCGTCGCATGGGTTTATCAAGAATGGTTGATCATATGAAACCATCGCTTAGACCAAAAAGTGATCAGGAGTTTTCACACAGCCTGAGCGAACAGCGGAAGTTCGTAATTTATCCCACAGCTGATGACGCGCGTTAATAAACGGGAAGCAGGTCAATTGGGAGCAATAAAAAAGGCCGCCTAAGCGACCTATTTATTTTACATAAGCTTTATTTTTACTTTATACCCCTCAAGACCGGACATGGTCTCACTCGGTATAAACTCGATCTCGGAAACTTCTTTGCCTGTTTTTTTCCGTAGCTCAGCGATTTTTTTAGTAATAAGAGCAGAAATTTCTTGCTCAGCTTTACGCTCCAGTTCTTCAGGTTTCATATATGTACTCCTTTTTCATACCCAACCTTTTATAAATCATAGGTTATCTTCCATGAGGGCGCACAGGAATCATCCCTCACGCCACCGGTAAATCGGGAGTGGGTTGCAATGCCCAAACCGCCGATGCCGGTCGCCTCGTTCGCAGGACATCTGGTGTCGGGCCGCAACCGACACTTGCCATATTTTTCCCTGGCATTATCACAGACACACAGTGAATGCCTGATGTAATGCCGTAATAGTCTTTCCTCTGCCCCGTTAATAAAACTTTTTTTCGAATTTATTCTTCCGCTTACGCTTGTTGTAAATGGTTTGTAGACCACACTTGGAGAGGCCCTTGAAGGATGCGCACCCCGACCCAGGGAATGACTTATGGATGAGTCCATACCTTCAGCGGGAGCTGAGGGAACTGAAAATAAGAACCGATGCTGTACCTCAATATTGCCTTCGCTTAGAAGGCATTTTTTTACTTTCAGAAATTAACAAACTCAAGCTATTTCAAAAGCTTGTTTGCAGCTTCGACGATTTCATGTGATGTAACCTCTCTGTCTGAGGCTACACAAAACTCAGTATGATCGCCAGTAAGCGAATGAACTCCCGCATACATAATCTTAAGGTTAGTTTCCTCACCATTCGGGTATTCACGGAGTATTGTGGTAGTGCCATCTACAACCCTGACAACCACCACCGGCTGCCGATTGAAGAACACCAGAACATTTTTCATAGGCATCCCTAATGTTGAGAAAAGGCCACAATAAGTGGCCTTTGATAAGTATCAGCTTGAAGTCAGAATAGTGATTCGCAGGAGCCACCCGGGCGATTCATGTTTTCTGATCGACCAATAACCGCTGCCTTTCTGGTGTAGGCAAGGCGGCGGTGAATTGAGTCTACAGAGTTTTAATGTTTTCACATGGTAAAGGGCAAGATGATGGTAGTTATGCTGCAACTTTTGATTTTCATCTGCGATTAAACTGTTTCGGCAGTTTTAACCACTGCAAGTCGTGTGACCTACTCCCCATAAATTAACATATCTCAACGTTATCAACGTCTGCTTCTGGCACAGGGCTGCTGTTGCAGCCCTGACAACCTTAGACTTCAATCGATTCAGATATCTCTAACGCATCATCGACTTCGATGCCCAGATAACGGACTGTGCTTTCCAGTTTCTTATAGCCCAACAGAATTTGTATCACCCGGAGATTCTTGGTTTTCTTGTATATCAAGTAAGGTTTTGTTCTTCTCATGGAATGTGTGCTGTAAAGCGAAGCTTCGAGACCAAGCTTTTCTACCCACCCATGAAAAATTCGGCTGTATTGTCGGGTTGATATGTGCCGGTTAGTTCCGATCCGAGACCGAAACAAGAAGTCTTTACTGTGCAAATTGCCAAGCTTTATCAATGCAGCAACAGCTTCTCTTGTCCCTTTGGTTATCTCAAATTGCACAGGGCTACCGGTTTTCTGTTGCAGCACCGTAGCTCTGCTTGAAACCGAGCTACCATATGCAACATCAGATACTTTGAGGCTCACCAGATCGCAGCCTCGTAGCTTACTGTCTAAGGCCATATTGAACAGAGCTAAATCACGCGTTTTACCTTCCAGTTCAAGCCGGATTCGAATCCCCCAGATATGAGATATCTGAAGTGGTCTTTTTTGGCCTATGATACGGTCTTTATTCCACGGTGACGTGTTCATACTCAAATCTCCTGCAATGTGGGAGATTTGAGTGTGGTTGTCCTTTATGAGCGAACAGAGGACATTGCTAACAGCATTCCGTGTGAATCAACGAGGAGCTGGTCATCAGTGCACTCGAGATGTGCTGGAAGCCGGGCATTAAAGAGGCGATGCTGACAATTCGCAAAAAATGTATCTGTCTTAGCCATCCGTTTAGACCGTTGTAAAACTTTTACGGCATTTTTCGTTACAGTTTTCTCCAGTGACGCCCACACTTTTTAAAATGCATAATAGTAAAAAAATTTGTTGACGCATCAAGGGATAGGGGAGCGTTTATGAGTAGTAGAAAAAGCTACAGACCGCATATTATGCGGATAGATTCCACTCTGGGGGAGTGTGGCAACAACAAGCCAGAAGAAGTTTTGTGGTTTCAGCAAACACTCAGTGAGTCAGGTTATCAAGAATTAACCGGACGAGACGTTAAGATTACAGGCAAGTGCGACAGGGATACGATTGAAGGTATTCGCTGGTTTCAGAATATGCTCTCTATGAAGCCTACCGGAATGATTCATCCTGGAGATATCTGGCTTCAGGAAGCTATAAATAATATTGTTTTACAGCCATGGCGTAAGACTGTCGGGGCGGCACAGCTAAAGGTGCCTGAAGGCCAGGTTACCTTTGATGCTGAAGGGAATGATTATATATTCCCGGATTATGCTCCCAAGAGGGCACCCAAAAGACCTGACTATTTCTCCCGAATACTGCACTGGCCTGGCGATGTATCAGGCGTCACACTGGGTCGCGGTTACGACATGAAGATGCGAACTGCCGGAGAGATTTTTTCAACTCTGCGAAGTCTTGGTATAGAAGAATATCGCGCAGTGATTGCATCAAACGCAGCATATCTTAGTGGAAGACAGGCAAAGGTTTTTGTCGATACCACATGGCAGCTATTTGGTGAGATAAGCTATGTGCAACAGATTGAATTATTCAAACGTTCTTATTTAGAGAAAAAGAATTACGCCAAACCTTTTTATGAAAAAACAGCAGCAAAAAAAACGAACGCACCCTCATGGGATCAACTCGACCAGAAAATAAAAGATGTCGTTGTCGATATCTTTTACCAGGGTATAAGACATCCAGCAAGCTTAATCGAGGCTGCAATTGCTGGCAGAACAGCGCTTATTAACTTCATCCGGGAAGATTCATCACTTATGCGTTATGAGTCTACAAGACACAGAATCAGGTATTTACAATGAAGAAAATAATATTAGCGATTACTTTTTTGGCTTTAGCTCCGTCAGCCTTCAGTGCTGAAAAAGCAGATATTATCGCCGGATCAGAAACTGATACTTGTTGGCATAATAATGCTGACCGTGGAAAAGCTTCTGAATGCTTACACGCTCTTAGTGACAAAAGCAATCAAAGCATGGATGAGTTAATTGCCAAAACAATCACGCAAATAAAGGAGAACAATACTGGGCCCGTATATAAAAGTAAGGATCCTCAACTGACCATTGGTGATGTCTTCAGTAAATTTTTCCTGGAATCGCAAAATTCATGGAAAGAGTATCGCAAGAACTTCTGTTTAGGCGTTGGGTCGCAAATCGGTGAGGACACCTATGATTACTGGCCCTATATTTATCAGTGCCAAATCAATCTTAATAAGCGGCATACTGAAGAGATAAAAATGCTTCATGCCGATGAAGAGTGAGTGAGATTAGTTGCCTGCTGTGTAGTGGCATAACGATTTTGGCCACATAAGCAGAAATGTTGAACGTCCGCTCCAGGCAATGAGCAGACGAGCTTGCTGAGCTGAAGGTCCGCAGTGAGCGAAAGCGGTCCTTTAAGCCAGTATATATCAGATGCCGGACTAACACTGGCATGTGATAATTAACCGGGGCAAGTCAAATGAAGTGGCAGTGATCGGCGGGAAGCCCACAGCTATTGAAGCCAAATTTGTCGATGACGGGGCTGGTTCTATTCGGAACCCAGAAAGCCCGGCTGGCTCAAAACCATGGTCAGTAACTGAATAGACAAAATGGTAGTTCAGGCGAAAAAATACTCCACTGGTTTCGATGGCGGTGCTATCTATCATACAAACAGCCCAGAATTAGCTAGTTACTATTCGAAGGTGTTTACCGATGCGGGCGTCACAAACTTTAAGTTTGTACTTACCCCGGTCACAAAGTGACGTGTGAAATGAGTAATGATCGAGAAATGTTAGAAAAAATTCTGGGTGGAAAAATCGAGCAGTCGAACGCCAGAAATATACCTGGTGTTACGATTGTGGATGGGCAGCAAGTTGTTTATTTTTCGGACGATGGGAAAAACAACCCCCGAAAACAATTTAATAATATTACGTGCTTTTCTGAGCCTCCGAATGCTGTTCGCGGAGGGGTAAATGATCGCGGGTGCAAAGTCACCCCGCCCTCGGGGCCTATTTTTCACGCGATTTCCTATCATGGTGATCTTGACGGTTGGAGAAAAGATATTGAGGCAGGGGCCATTGGCCTTGGTCTATTACTCGCCCAAATCAAAGGTGATCAATTGGTTATTTCCGATGGCCGCTCAATCCCGCTATCAGATTGCAAAATAGAGTTTTCTTAATCATCACTTATTCTCAACGCCGGTCTCGTGCTGGTTTTTTGCAACCTATTTGCTCCGAGGTTGCATCTGACCCTGACCGGAAATCCTGTGACCTGCTCCCCATCAGCTAACATAACTCAATGTTATCAATGTCCGATCCTGGCACGGAGTAGACAAGATAATTGAGCTAAAGGTCCGCTGTGAGCGAACAGCGGAAGTAGTCATTTTTGTGGTCTGCGCCCACAAAAGTGACTACAGAAACAGTCGCAATTCAAATATCATTGATAATGATGGTTATGAACAGTCAGATGGCAGCCCAATAGCTAAAGAAAATATTAGAGAGTACATCTTTAAAAGGAAGTGAAAAATGGTGAGATATTTATTAGATATAACCGATAGCTATGAACGTTTTATCTGTATGAGTAGTGATGTAGGATTACGGCATTACATTACCTTTCCTGAAATATCTTCATGGGGGAATGACAAATTTGTTATAACCCTTGAGAATATCGAAATAAATATGTGTGAAGATATTTGGTTTTCTCCAATTATAAATCACAACCCAAATAGCATAATAGCTTCACTGTTAAAAGAAGTGGATATTAGTCAGCCGGAGTGCATATTCACCGTGGTATTAAAACGTGCAAGGATTCTTATGGACAAAAGAAGTGTCTTTATGTTATTGGAAAATGAAGGGGGAAAGCATTATCATTCTGATGATTGTGGTTTTGATGTCGGTGATAAATACATTTTAATTGCTGGAAGAAGTGCAGATTACCATGACACCATGGTATGGTTAAGAATTATTGCAACAGGGAAGTTATTCCTAGAGTTCGATGAATTTGATATAATAGCTCAGTCCACCGGACTTAAAAACAACATATCCATTGAGTCTGCGAAAGCATTGAATAAAACACAAGAGTTATTTATAGATCTCAAAAAAAGAGATTTTAATGCTTTACATTTAAATGGTGTGCAAAGTCCTTTTCATGATCGCGCATACCTTTCTCGCTTTTTTAATTATAGCGAAAATAATAATATAGCAATTAAAAATTATTATGTAGAAGGGTAACTGGAAAGAGAGCTATGTAATTAAAAAATAGTATTTAAACGTGTGCAAAACTGTTTTTCTTGAATCCTGGTGCAAAGCACCGGAACCGATGAATGGAGTGGAATAATTTCTCTCGACGCCTGGGTATAGAAGATATCAGTCATTTGAATGAGAATCAGAAACAAACCGTTTCGGCGCTATCACCGGGGCTGCGGGTCCCTGATAGGTGACACAGTGGTGCAAATGCTTTTGCAGCGGCACAGGCCGGGAAAACGACTCTTGAGAATAACTATTTAAGCTGGGATGAAGCACAGGCTTTCGATAAGGAAATGACAGCCCGTCGTCAATCCGGAGGGGATTTTGGCAGCATCCAGAATAAATATGCCGTAATTATCGCTGATAACCGACTTGACCTGCGCCACATAAATTAACATATCTCAATGTTATCAATGTCTGATGTTGGCACGGAGCGGACAAGTTACCTGAACTGAAGGTCCGCTGTGAGCGAAAAGCAGACTGTTGCGCGTTGAAGTTAATTGTATTACTTAGGTAAACATTATCATTTCCTGACGTTAAGTTGTATCTTTGATAGGATTAAAAAAGGTATAGCATAGCTTATGCTATTGAAGGAATAAAAATGACAAAAATTAGTGAGCGATGGAAGCATAATGGTATTGCTAAAGGTTATTGCAATATTTGTGGAAAACATGACTTGCTCACAAAAGATCATGTCCCTCCAAAGTGCGCCATAACCTTAGGTCCTGTTCTTCAGAAAACAGTTAGCGAATTTTTTAATGCTCAGGAACCGGTTAAACCATTAAATGCTAAAAACGGATCTTATTTCAGAACCATTTGCGGCCACTGCAACAATAAGGTTTTAGGTGGGTTCGATGTTGCAATTGAACATGTAGCAAACTCCTTTAAAGAACAGTTGAGTCAATATATGAATGGTATGAATGTATATCCATTCATTAGAATACCTTTTGATAGTATATCTTTCACTAAGGCTATGATTGGACACGTACTATCAGCAACTTCAGTTGAGGATTGTAAAAAAGAACCCGTAGATAGCCCCTTCTATACACCTTTAAAGGATTATGTTCTGGGTAAAAATCCAAGTTTTGAGGAGACTCATGATATTTACTACTGGTTTTACCCACACAGAATGCACATATCTGCTCAAAGTGTAGCATTTATGAACGAAGGACATGTAGCATTTATTTGTGCGTTACATTTTTTCCCTATCGGTTTTATTATCACAATGAAAAATGAAGGAACATACCCTGCCCACTCAACAAAATTAGATCTTGAAGATAAATTCCTTACATTTAATATGACCTCTATAAATTATGAGTATACGACATTTCCATTTGTAAATCTTAAGGAAAACCAAATGTATGCTATAAGCAACGGCCATACTTGTGTTAGTTATCCAATAATTAAGTGACTGCTAAATCATACAATCGACGCATGTTCACTTTCTACATATACCATCTATAATGTCCGCTCCTGGCAGAGATCTGCCTATCAGTATAGAGAGCCTCTTAGTCACGATCTTTACAAATAACATATATAATTCAAGCTGTTGCCTGCATAGCTGATACACGAATACCCTTTTCGCCCAAAAATGCTTTAAGCTCAGGCCACGTAGCTATTAGTTTATATGAGTGAATCTCCTCTTCATTACTCACATAACGATCGACAATAATTGGAGGAAGTTCTGTTAGCGGTTGTATATTTATTGACTGTTGCGCTTGTTGTATTATTTCTTTTGTCGAATTATATAAAAATGGATTATATCGTTTGATATAATCTAGCCTTTTTTGGATGTCTGGAATTGAGAGTACAGAAAGAAATAAACTGTAATGTTCCGTTTTCATTTTGGTAGAGCCTAAACCCAAAGTTATAAAAGCCTCACTTAAATTCCTGCTTTGTTGCTCACCAAAAATATCTTTATAGGGTATTTCTGATTCGAAAGAAATTAGCGTTCTACTTATGCCCGGCTGATCAACTTTTGATGCTTCATTCAGAATAATATTTTTGAAATTCTTTAGAGTGATAATTTGTGGAGCACCTTGAACGTTAGAAAATAATCTTTCGTACTCCGGTGTGGAAATTTCCTTCCCCTCTAAAAAAGAAGTGATTGCTTGGAAAGTGCTATTTTTGATTCCACCGCCTGATTGAGCAAGCCCGGGCAATGCGGTTGAATTCATAGTGAAATTTGGCGATTTAAATTTCATGCAGAATGGGCGATATAGAAGTCCATCTCCTTCTTGTGAATTCCATAGGAACATCAATTCCAGGTAAGGCTTATGAACCGGATTGATGTGGTTATAGCAGTGCTTGAGAAAATCGATTAGAATTTTAGATTGACCATCGATATCAAAGTACTCATCTTTATGGAAATTCTGAGCAATATTTTCTCTCAACAACTCGATAATTTTGAAACCTGATCGAATATCACCGCTGAAAGCTACACATAGATTATTTCCTATTTGGTGTATTTTTTGAACGCAATTAAAATAACGAACTCTTCCGCTAGCAGATATTATTGTTACCTGAATGTCAGCTACGCAGACGAATCCATTAAAGCAGTTTCCTCCAACTACCCACGTCATAATAGTATCCTTTAGATGTCATGTCTTTCGAAGCTGAATAATCGTTCAAAACATTATCGATATGTTTCAATTTATCTCCGCTTAACTATATCAACTGTAGTATGTGGAAGCTAAATTTTCTTTCTAGGGATACAGTGATCTGCTCCTCATAAACAGACTTGGCATGATGTTGAAACGTCCGCTGTTGGCACACTGCGGACCTCTCACCCGCAGCTTCGAACCAATTCATATGACGTAGCATTAGATTAGATGCTAGTCCGTATCCTACTGATATTCATAGTAAAAAAATTGTTTTTTTAAAACTTTTCCATCGCTAATAGACCATTTGTAACAACTTGATTTTACTGCGTTTAATTTTTATATTGGGGAAGATCAATATCAGCGCAAAGCAAGCAGGATGTGGGCTCATTAGATATGAAAGGCAGTTATTGGAATTCATTTCAATAGATGCCAGGCACTCATGTATAGAACCTAGTATCTATTTAATAAAATCGAACTACGAAGTTAGAATAAAAATAACAACACCAAGCATTACTACAAGTCTGACATAAGAGCCAAACACATAACCCGTTCCCAGTGATTCACAAAAGGCGATTTGTTGATTATTGTTTGAAATATAAGGTCTTTAGCAGCATTTTTATCTCCGGAGAGTTGTAGTACTGAGCTATATAGAGCTAAAAGCACAACTAACCTCGCACCAGCTTCTTTCGAGTATCTTAAAGATAAATAAAAATCGTTAAAATGTTTTTCCACTCTTTGTTTATGTGCATCATCCCAATCAGCAGGTGGAGAAACAAAATACTCAATAACTCCGGGCTCATCATTTGTGCCAACCAAGTATCTAGCCGATATCCACTGTTCATCATAATAACGGCTATCGTCTAAATAGGGATGTATGATCTGTTCTGCTTCATTTTTTGCAAAAGCTTCCCCTTTACCGTCCATATTACAATCTCGACAAGCTGGCACCAGATTAATAGGTAATATAGAAAACTGAGGATAGTGAGCTTTAGGCAAATAATGATCTAAATTTCTAGGTCGCCCGATCCCACCACAAAATGGGCATTTTTCATTAGCAGCAGTCATCAGGGCATCATAAATATCTCGAGCAGGCTTTTTCTTCCCAACAACATAATTGCTATAAAGCTTAACAAAGTCAGATTTCGTTAATCGACCTACGACAATGGGGTCTTCCTCATCTTTTTTTTGCAGTGGTTGTATTGTATAAAGTTCACCAGTTGATACCGATGCTCTATATGAAGCTGCCAGTGTTTGCAAATCAGCTATTGCTTCATTTACTTTCAGCAATAAGCCCGGATTACCAGTTATGCCTTCGCGGCAGCGAGTCAGCATATCGGCATATGTGTAAGCAGGTTGTTTAAGTTTCAACATCACTTAACACTCCGATCTCTGTGTATGACAAGCGCTTTTAATAGAGCTCGGGCTTCAATACCAAGTTGGTTACGATACTCATCGACAATCTCCTCATATGTTCCACCTGACTTAACTGATTGGATTAATAAATCGTGAAAACCGGATTTAACGACTTCAAGACCAAATACCTCTCTTGTTAAGATTCCTACATTCTCACCAAATGTTTCAATGTCTGGCCTGCGAGATTCGGTAGACAATCTAGAACGATTTATTTTCCAAACACATCGTTTAGGGATCTCTTGAAGTACCACAGGTGAATGAGTTGCAATAATAGAAACACCATTTCTATCAAGTAGCAAATCAGACAGCGCGCGAATAAAAGCAGACAGCAACGGTGGATGAAGATGGCTCTCTGGTTCATCAATTAGTACTAACGTTTTTTCTTCCACCGTTGCGACTAAACGCGTGAGTGTTAATAATACAACCGCATGGCCGGAGCTCATTCTTTTTATACGTTTCCGTGCATTACTAACAAGCACCTCACCATTATATCTCGCTAGATTTTTCAGCTTCATATTTGCGAAATTTTCATCAGACTCCAAAGTATCAATAGCCTGCAGCCATCTTTCACGCTTAGGAATCTGGCTAAAGCAAAGCGTCAAAGCTTGAAGAAAGTCTTCATGAATATCATTTAGCCCTTTCAGCGACTCTCCTTTTTTTTTCAAACCTATATAGAAGTAGCAAGTTCCCTTTGATGGATCAGGCTGTTCACTTGGTGGCTCGAATGGATCGAATGCGCTAAATGACACTGAGACTAAACTACTAAAGTAATCAATATCAATCGGGTCTTCACTCCACCCCTCCAGATCATAAAATTTTGCATTCGACTTACCTTTACTGGTAACAGCTTCAATCATTCCGTTTAGAATTGTCGTTTTCCCCACACCATTACGACCTATGATCGCATGAATATTGGTACTTGGTATTTCTCCTACTTTCACCTTAAATGATAATTCGATATCGGAAATTTTGTCTTGTGCAGGGCGAATGAACTTAAACTCAAAATTAGTCAGTGGATTCTTTCCCTCAAGCACGCGTGCAAACTGCCCTTTGATAACAGACAAACTAACATCCCGAAGCAAGGACGTTTTAAAGACCTCCTCATCCTTAACAAGATCTATAAGTTCTGGCGCATAAGCTATATCTTTGAGCGCCTCAAGTAACGAAACTTTGACAGATTCTGGTAAATTCGAAATTTTCTGATAATAGTCGACATCCTGACCAACGGAAAAATATCCTTCTGGGAGAGTTTTAAACCTGCTCCCTAACGTGGAGTAAGTTGATTTTTCAGTTGTTTGTCCTTGAAAGCCAATCTTGATATTTCCCATTTCATGGCGTTCACCTTTCTGATCGAACAGATACATGTAAAACATCGTAATAAATGAAAAGTCATTCCAACGATCCACATGCAGGTAGACCGTACTAATGCCTGAGGAAGGAATACGTTGGTCTCGGGGTACAATAATGATATCCATATAATTTCCGAAAATCTTGTTTTGTTTAGATTCACCTAATTATGTCAAAAATAATAACAGAAATGCAAATATATCCTGCGGAAAATTTAAATACATAAGGAAACTCAAAGATTCCGTTTGCGGTTACGCTACTAATTAAAGAAATACCGTCAGAAATTTTAATTGTTAGTTAAAATAATTTACATATTAGCCGCGTTTGGACTGTACCCAACAATTTTACACAATAAGATTCTAGCAAAGGCAGCTTCTGGCACGAAGCAGACCACCTGAAGCGTCGCGTGGTCTGCTATGAGTGAGGGGCGGACTATACAAAAATAAGACTAATTACCTACCATTTTCAATAGAAACACATAGGGGAAATTTATATACATACGAATTTATTTTACTTAAAGAGAGTTTTTAATTTAGAGTTAGGGTGATTTCCTTTCTGGTTATCAAACGCTGCAAATGTACAATGTTCTGCCATGAAGGCGCTTGGAGAATATGGAGATACGGATGGGCGAATTGGGCGAGGTTCTATGTCGCCAGCTATGATCACTAGTGCCGCATGCTCCTTGGTGAAAATTTTATCGGCAAGGGCTCTATATCTGTTTCCAGGCAAATTTGAATTGCGAATAAATTCTGCAGTCTCGTTTGTAAACTGTAGAGCAATAGCTCCCGGTCGAGTTCCGGTTAACTGTTTTTTAAATGCTTTTTTTGCTGTTTCTTCCGCTTTTTCAAAAAGAGTGACTTTACCTGTATATGAGATCCTAATACCTTGCCATCCTTCGCTAGCAGCACCTGATGCAGCGAAAGCTAATGTAGCTCCTGGGAGCTTCAATGACGCATTGAAACAGGTATCAGGATCATCAGTGTTTCCGCTGATTTCACAATAGGAGTGTTCAATTTTAAATGAATAATGCTCATCCCCGTATTCACATTTTATTACTGAGAGTACGCTATTGGCGAAAGCTGTTAATTTCCTCTCATCTCTTGGGATCTCTTTCTCTATTTTAATTGACATAATACTGGCAACACCAGGTTGCGCTGGAAATAGTTTGAATAATCCATCTACTCCGAGAATCTTGATGCAGGCTTCAAGTAGACGCTGCCCATCTTCTAATGTTGCTGATGCCCCTTTGTCTCCAGCAAAAGACTTACATTCAAGTTCGAATTCAGGAAGATCATTAGGTGGTTTTACCAGCAAGTCAAAGGTTTCCTCTCCTTTGTTTTCAACAGGCCAATGGATTCTGCAGCCACTCAATTTCAGACGTTCGACTACAAAAAGTTCAAAATGAATTGCCCGTAAATCTGAGGGGTTTTGAATAGCTCCTCTGAATCGATTATACAATTCTCGCGGCCCTTCACCTCCATTCTGAATCGATTCACAGAGAGCGCTGACTCTGTTGGCTAAATTCATTGCCCCAACCAAATCGGCCCAATCATTGCCCTCAAATAACTGTATTTCCTTACGATCCCATCGGGTTAGGGCGAACGAAAACCAGTTATCTATCATTGCCTGACCTACACGATGGGGAAATGCATGGCGTGTTTGCTCAATCTTTTCGACCATCTCAATCCAGGGCTTGTCTGGATAAAGATTAGTTATTCTTTTATAAAAACAGGGGATTAGGTCAATCATGGGAATTAACTGCATTGACATCTCTCTTGGTTCAGGGGGGCTGTCGGCTGTCCTTAACGATACTGGCGATAGCATTTTAGTTTTCAAGGACAGTATCTTGGCGTTTGAGTGCACAAAATTGTATCCCAACGTCCGCTCCTGGCACAAAGTAGACGTTGCATCAGATAATGCCCGCTAAGAGTGAAAAGCGAACAGGTGAGTTTGAATCATACCTGGCGGAGATAAAACTCAAATCGTACCGATATTAATTAACGGGAAGCCCTGTCAGTCATATAACATGAGAAATTAACAAGAAAAAACTCAGATATTCTTGTCAGGCGGGCAGGACCGGCCAATGATTTCAGCAAGGAAGTCCATCACCACGACAGCAGAGTGATTACGCTTAATTTCAGGGTAGGCAACCAGCCAAATGTTCCTCACGGGCGAAGGCAGATTTTCCTGCAGCCTTACCAGTTCGCTGTCATTATCACCCATAAAGCAGGGTAAAGTAACGATGCCCAATCCTTTCCGGGCAGCCTGTTGCTGCGCCATTAGATCGCTTGCCCGAAAGATAACACGCCGCCCGTTCAGCAGTGATTCAAGCCATTGCTGCTGCGTGACATGTGCAAGCGTGCTGTCATAAGCAATAAAAACCCAGTCTTCCTGAGGAATTTCTTGCCAGAACCGAGAAGCATAAAGACCAAAGCGCATAGTACCTATACGCCTTGTCATCAGGTCTGGATCGTCAGGCCTTTCAAGGCGAACCGCGACGTCAGCCTCACTTTTATTCAGAAGAACATGATGCGAAACGCCGGATAATGACAACGTGATACCCGGATGTTTCCGGGTGAAGCCTGCTATAGCAGGCGCAATGAGGTGTGCTGCAACGGCAGGTGACGCGCTGATATTTATAGGCACGGCTGGTTCGGCACACAATGACCTCGCCTGGATTCGAATACGGTCTGCAATGCGGTACATTTCGTCAGCGCTGGAGGCGATAACCCGCCCATGCCCGGTAAGCATGGTACGGCGTGGCAGGCGCTCTGTGAGCCTGAGGCCCAGCGAACTTTCAAGGGCTGTAATCCGGCGGCTCACCGTGGCGTGGTCCACGCCAAGCTCCCTGGCCGCGGCAGACAGGGAACCACACCGGGCAAGGGCGAAAAAAAAATGTAAATCCTGCCAGTCCATATCTCACCTCTTGTGCATTTTTACACATGTATGGTGCTTTTATACCTGTATTCTTCCTGCAATAAACTCATTTATAGTTTTCTCACTTCATAAGTGAGGAAAAAATAATGTCGTTAGCAATGATTATCAGCCAGCCGGGTGGCCCTGAGGTTCTTAAAGCGGTGGAAAGAGAGTCAGTCAGTCCCGGTCCCGATGAAGTTCGTATCAGACACGAAATAATCGGCGTGAATTTCGTTGACATCTATTTTCGCTCAGGACTCTACCCCCAGCCATATCCCCAGGCGGTGCCTGGTTTTGAAGGGGCCGGCGTAGTCACAGCAACGGGCAGTAACGTCAGCGCCTTTGCTGCAGGTGACCGCGTTGCCTATACGGGAAATCCGATGGGCGCTTATGCTGAATCCCGCAATATACCTGCCAGCCGCCTCATCAGGATTCCGGATGGTGTGGACACACGTACAGCCGGTAGTACGATGCTTCGGGGCCTTACCGCACATATGTTGCTCAACAAAGTAAGGGAAGTCAGGGCTGGCGACTGGATACTGGTTCATTCTGCTGCCGGGGGGCTGGGGCAGATAGTGACTCGCTGGGCAACGATGAAGGGGGCCAGGGTTATTGGTACAACGGGCTCACCGGAAAAAGTGGCAACGGCCCGCCTTGCTGGCGCGAGTGAAGTTTTGCTCCATACAGACGCCGCATGGCCGGAGAAAGTCCGCGACATCACGGAAGGGTATGGCGTGCATCTGGCCATCGACGGTATCGGAGGAACAATGCTCTCCAGAACGCTCAGCGTGGTCCGCCCTTTTGGCACTGTCGCCAGTCTTGGCCAGCCTGCCGGCCCTATACCTCCTGTGCGGGTGGAAGAACTGGGATTTGCCCGATCTATAGCACTGATGCGACCCAGTTCACTCGCCTATGCAGATGATGCTGCGCTTTACAGAAAGGGAGCGGCCGACCTTATGTCAGCACTGTCGGCAGGACTTGAAAATCACATTGGCGCTGAATTTACCCTTACCGACGCAGCAGAAGCACACCGGGTTCTGGAGGCGGGGCATACAACAGGAAGTGTCATTCTCACGGTTCAGTATTGAGACTCTGACGTGAATGAAACGAGCGACGCAGGCATCTTTAAAGGAATGCCGTATCAGTGACGTGACGACCAGGCTGGATTTATGTCCCTTAAGGGCAATCATTCAACCCTTGTCGTCCCTTTCAGGTACTGCTAAGGAGATATCCAAGAATTAGATAAAGGGGATGAGCCTGCTAAATCACTAACGTTCATACAATATCCGTTCCTGGCACCCAGCAGACGTTCGTAGAGCTTACATGCTGTACACAGAAAGATTTTTTGTAGGGCATTAAGTGGGAAGGGGGTTCTTATAGGGCTTGTAAGTATCTGGCGATGCGCCATGAATAAAGATCCCGAAAACTATGGGCATTCGTATGCACTGTTTGCATATACTATAGGTTGAATTGTAGGTTTTAATTAAATTTCAATAAATATCTATGTTAATCAATAATAAAACACCAATGCATCATTGGGGTATGCGCGTCGAAATTCTCTAGTGTACTCATCAGTTTATGATGTCCATTTTCTTAAATTTTAATGAGTTAGTGATGTTTGTTGTTCTCATTGAGTTTCACTTTGTCTCATTGGATCTCATGAAATCCTGCATTTCGCTTCATAAAGGCGTGGGGAGCATGATAACGGAGTCTTTATGGCAGGAAAACAAGAGGCAAAGCCACTGTCGTTTAAAGCGATAGAAATGATGAAGCGGGTGACAAAGATAACGCGGATATTGGCGAAAATCGTGATTCACGTGTCGCCAGCCGTACGCTATGTATCCCACCCAGGCAAATCATGCGCTTTTAGCTCTCTGTCCGGTTCATGCCATAACTTTTTCGCTATCCGCGGCGCATAGCCGATCGACTGGAAAGCATCATGCATGCTATGAGCGGGAAGCGACTATTCGCGCATATTTTCATAAGACTGAACTGATCCTCAGCAGCGAAACCCGCTCTCAGCAATTTACAAAGCTGGGTAACCTGTTTTATGCCAGTGGGTGGGGCTTATGGCGCTTGCGGTGTTTACGGGCTCTGGGGCATGGTTTTTCAGATAGCGTGACGCTTGATAACCAGGCATTCGCAAACGTCACCGCAAGAGAACCAATAATCGATTCAGGCATTAAAAAATGCTCATGGCAGACAGGCGAAACGATAGATCCCACCCGGAGTGGAATCTATCCCCGTGAGATTAAATCGACTGCCCGCCGGAAACTTCAATGCGCTGCCCAGTGACCCATCGGTTGTCCTCACCCAACAGGCTGGCAATCATCGGACCGATATCATCAGGCAGTCCCACGCGACCAAGCGCAGTCATGCCTGCAAAGGCTTTGTTGTAATCGGGAATGTCACGTACAGCGCCCCCCAGGAAGTCCGTTTCGATAGCACCTGGCGCAATGGCATTGACGGTAATGCCGCGGCTGCCCAATTCTTTAGCCATATAAACGGTGAGCACTTCCACCGCGCCTTTGGCAGCCGAGTAGGCCGAGAACCCAGGGAATGACACCCTCGTCAGACCCGATGAGAAATTGATGATCCGTCCGCCATCGGCCAGGATCGGCAGAAGTGACTGCGTCAGGAAAAATACGCCTTTCACGTGGACGTCAAAGAGCGCATCAAACTGCTCTTCTGTGGTATTCACGAAGTCGGCCATTTCACCATGCCCGGCGTTATTGATCAGATGGTCGAACGTATCGCGCCCCCAGGTGTCTTTCAATGCTGCGCTGACGGCGGCCGCGAAATCGCGAAAGGAGGACACGTCGCGCATGTCCAGTTGAAGGGTAATCGCCTTACGACCAAGGGACTGGATATCAGCCGCCACGGCGTCCGCAGCTTCTTTACCATTACGATAGGTGATGATCACATCGCCGCCATGGCGTGCAATGTTCAGTGCAGTATTACGACCAAGGCCCCGACTGGCACCGGTCACAAGAGAAATGGTTGTCATAAAATATCTCCTGATATGTGGAGATAAAATACTATCCATCACAGCGCATTTTAGGTTGCCCGATAATCGCGAAAACTTGCCTGATAATTTTGAATTTTCTCTTCAGTCAGAACTGCACTAAGATTAGCGCACGCTCAAATTACATTTACTAGCCTAAAAATATGACGGCGATGACCCGATTACCGGAAGAATGCGTCTCTGGCACAGATGAGTCTGACGGAGCAAAGACGACGGCGGCGCTCCTGCGGGTGGCGCGGAAATATGCCGACGCGCACCTCAATAAAGACGGTGTGGCAACAACCCCCATTCCGGGGGTGTTTATCTTAAGCGAAGCCGCACCTTCCTTGTTGCAGTTCGCCATTACTAAGCCGCTGGTGGCACTTGTGCTGCAAGGGCGCAAGCGCGTGACGATGGGCAGTCATACGTTCGATTTCGGCGCGGGGGAGTCTTTGCTGGTTACTATGGATGTGCCGACAGTCAGCCAGGTTATCACCGCCAGCGCTGCCGCCCCATATTATTCACTGGTCGTGGAACTTGACGCCGCTGTGATTACCGAACTGGTTGGCGATATGGAAAAACTGGAGGTAATGCCGGATTTGCCTGTAAGGGTTGACCAGATCGAAGAGGACGTTGCAGACGCTGCGTTACACCTGCTGAAATTGCTCGACAGACCGCACGCGTTGAAAATGCTGGGTCGCCAGTTAGTGCGCGAGTTGCATTACTGGCTGCTGTCCGGCCGCTATGGCAAATCTATGCGCGCCCTGGGAAATATTGATAGCCATGCCCGCCGGATCGCCCGGGCTATCGAGATTATCCGGACTAAATATGATCAGCCGTTGCGAATCAAAACACTGGCCGATGCAGCGGGGATGAGTATTTCGGTATTTCACACGCATTTTCGCAACGTCACTACGCTCACTCCACTGCAATTTCAAAAACAGTTGCGTCTGGTTGAAGCTCGCAGACGTATGCTTGCGCAAGGCGCTGCGATCAGCACCGCTGCCCACGGCGTGGGCTATGAGAGCATGACGCAGTTTACACGTGAATATTCGCGCTTGTTCGGTCAGCCACCGGCTCGCAGTATCCGTGAAGCGCGCAAAAATGAGTAGTCGGCACTGCCCGTTGAACCTACGGGTGACAGTAGCCTGGCTTTAACAGGCGGCATCGTTTTCACGGCACGCCTCTGCACCCGCAGCTTATTCAGGCATCATCAGGAATAACCGGCTTCGCCTGCCATTTCCGGCAGGCTTAAAATAAGAGCTGGTGTTTAATGAAATATTCCAGCCTTTGCCATACTGCCTGACAGCATCATCCTTCCCCGGCAGCCATTTACAACGCACCCAGTTGTTTCATCAGAGTCAGATTATCTTCAAGATGCCAGTTCGCGATAATTTTATTGTTCCTGACCTGGTAGATATCCGTCGCGATAAAATCCACCTGCTGGCCTTTACCTTTCAGTTTGCCGAAGGTTCCCGTGAAATGTCCGCGGAAATGAAGGTGCGATACGACTCGATCGCCTGCAACGATCATCTGCTCAACCTCGCAACGCAGATCCGGGACGGCGGTGCGGAAGGCGCGGGAAGCCAGAAGCGCGCCTTCCGGCCCCTGTTTGCGGCCTTCAGGCGGTGTCTTGTCGACAAAATTATCGGCCAGCGCCTCACGGGCCAGGGCTTCATCGCCGGTATCCCAGAATGTTGCGTAACGCCTTGCGACGGTTTCAAGCGCGGCCACGTGGGCGGATGATATGTGGCTTTCCGCAATCAATTCATGGGGTTTGACCAGCTCAAGCGGTGCAGAAAACACAGCACAGGTCACAGGAAGCAGCATAAGCGTCGCCAGCCGGGAAGAGTAAAACCTTAACTTATTCATAAAAAGATCCTTTATTTAGCCTCAGAGAAACAGGTGATCCGGGCGCATTTCAGCCGCCCGCAGATAAACGTGAGGTTTAGTTAATTAGCGCGCCGCCTTCGATATCCAGCAGGGTTCCGGTGACAAAGGGATTGTCCATCACGAACAGATAGCCTTTTGCGATGTCCTCTGCCCGCCCGAAGGCTTTTGCCGGCAGATTTTCAGCGGCAGACAGCAACATTTTTTCGCGGGCAGCAGGCTCCATGCCCGCATGCGCCTCGGTATCTGTCAGCCCCGGGCTCACCGCATTTACGCGCAGCGGAGAAAGCTCTTTCGCCAGCACCTTAACGGCTGACTCCAGAGCCGCGTTCATGGTGGTTTTGACGATAGCGCCCGCAACAGTGCGGCGGGAAACAAAGCCACTGGTCAGCGTCAGGGTGCCCCGGGCGTGGATATTTTTACTCAGATGCCTGGCAACATGGATGCTGCCCCAGAATTTGGTGTCGAAAGCCAGCCGGGCCTCGTTCAGATTCAGTGACGTGAGCACCCCGCCTGGTGCATGCGATCCCGCCGTCACAATAATGTTATCTACCTCTCCGAGCGTCTGGCTAAGCTGGATCACCTCCTCCTCTTTGCTGATATCAAGGACGACAGTATCCACAGATGCGCTTTTCTGGCTCAGCAACTCTCTGGCTCGCGCCAGCTTTTCACTGTTCCTTCCGGCAAGGATCAGGCTTCCTCCCTGTTCAGCCAGCGCACGGGCCACAGCAAAGCCAATACCGGAAGCCCCGCCGATGATTAATGTTTTTTTCGCCATCACTTTACGCCTCGTCGGTTTTGTAGAACGGATAATCGGTATAGCCTGCGCTGCTTCCACCAAAGAGCGTGGCGGGATTGTTTACGACCGCTAAGGAAAGGTGATTTCTGAGCCGGTACGGTAGGTCAGGGTTGGCAATGAACGGGCGGCCAAAGGCAATTAGGTCGGCCAGACCCGCCTTAAAGAGTTTGTCCGCTTTGTCCTGGGTATAATTTCCGGCGACGATAAGCGTGCCGCTGAAGGTGGCGCGTAATGTTTGACGAAAATCATCAGGCACCTGCGGGGCATCGTCCCAGTCAGCCTCTGCCAGGTGGATATAGGCGATACCTCTCTTTTCACACCATGCAGCCAGCGCGAGGATCGCGTCAGTCACCTGCGGATCGTTCATTCCGCGCTGGGTGATGAACGGGGAAAGGCGTATGCCCGTGCGCGTATTGCCGATAGCGTCGCTGATGGCTTCCAGCACCTCCTGTGCGAAACGGATCCGGTTAGCCAGGCTGCCGCCATACTCATCGGTACGTTTGTTTGATGTCCGGCGAAGAAACTGATCGATCAGATAACCATTACCGCCGTGTACCTCAACACCATCAAAACCGGCGTTAATGGCGTTTACTGCGGCCTGCCGGTAATCAGCAATGATCTGCTGAATATCGGCATGCTCAAGTGCCCGCGGCACCGGACAGTTGACCATATGTCCTTCACCCTGCTCATCCACCACCCATACCTGGGCATCGGGCGCGAGCGCAGACGGCGCGACCGGTTTGCCGTCTTTATGGAAAACCGCATATGACATGCGCCCAACGTGCCAGAGCTGGGAGAAGATAATCCCGCCTGCACGGTGAACGGCTTCGGTGGTGAGCCGCCATCCTTCAACCTGCTCAGCGGAGTGCAGACCAGGTGTCCAGGAGTACCCCTGCCCCTGAGGTGAAATCTGCGTGGCTTCGGTAATGATCAATCCCGCGCTGGCACGCTGCTGGTAGTAAGCCGCCATTAATGCGGAAGGAACGTTTCCCGGCTGTAACGCCCGCGCCCGCGTCATCGGCGCCATCACGATCCGGTTTTTCAGGCTGAGCGCCTTCAGGTGGTAGCTCTCAAAAAGTGTACGATTTCCCATTTTCTGTCCCCCGTAATGAATCTTTAAAAGCACTTTACGCGGCGTCAGATATTTTGATAATGGCATTAAAATATGATTCTCTTTTCAGGATTACTGAATAATGGGAAAGCTTGAAGATATGGCACTGCTGGTTGCCGTGGTGGAGGCGGGCGGGCTTTCAGCCGCCGGTCGCAGGATGGGGCTTTCGCCGGCAACCATGACCGCAAGGCTGAAGGCGATTGAAGAGCGTTATCAGACCCGGCTATTCCACCGCTCCACCCGCGCTATTACCATGACGCGTGCGGGTGAGGAGTTCTATCACGCTGCACTGCGCGTACTGGATGAAATGAACCATGCTGAGTCGCTGCTTACGCAAAAAGAAGGGGTGCTCAGCGGTAATATCCGCATTTCGGCCCCCTCCGATTTTGGCCGACAGTATCTCAGCCCGGCCCTGCTTGATTTTTCCCGGCTGCATCCGGCAGTGAAAAGCTCGGTATACCTGGGCGAAAATGTCGCCGATCTGGTCGCCAATCGTCTGGACATGAGCATTCGTTTCGGAAACCTGCCAGACAGCAGCCTGGTCGTCAGAAATATCCGCCCGAATCACAGGGTACTGGTCGCTTCCACTAACTATCTCCGGATGGCAGGCACACCAGCGACCATTGAGGATTTGCACAGCCACCGATGCCTTGCGCTGGAACTGCGCGGAATGGTCATGAACGAATGGCGTTTTGAGCATGACGGTAAACAGAGCGCAGTACGCTTTACCCCAGCCATGGTATGCGACGATGGCGCGCTACTCCGCCAGTGGGTGCTGGCGGATGCGGGGATTGCCAGCAAGTCATGGTGGGATGTAAAGCGCGATGTGGAACAGGGGAGGCTGCACCTGCTGTTTGCTGAAAGTTTTATTGGGTTCAGCCGCTTTGATAAAAAAAATGTCGGGCTGCAATTTGTCTATCCGCAGCGACGGTTGCAGCCGCTGCCGGTTACCGCCTTTACCCAGTTCTTCATTGACTGGCTGGAAAATGAGTAAAACTCGCCGACCAGCTCCCGGTTTTTTAACTCGCCGTTGCGTTAGTCATGGGCGTTTTTTGCACTCAGAAGATGATTGCATAACGTACATCGTACTCATCGGTCAGTGATGTCCATTATCGTGAAATGTATGAGTGGATCTTTTGTTGTTCTGGTTAGCGATCACTCTGCCAGGGCAGCATGATAACGAAGTCTGAGGGGCTGGGAAACAGGAAGGAAAAACTGGCTTCCCATCATGCGGGAAGCCAGGCGGAGCGTTACAGAGCGGCGGCTTTCGGGAAATCCACCACCGTGTCGTTGACGCGGTTAATCATATTGGTAAACAGAATGGCGCTGATAGCGCTGATTATCTCGACAATCTGACGATCCTCGAAACCGGCGCTGCGCAGCGATTCAACTTTTTCCGCCGGCAGCGTGCCGTGCGTGGTGACCACGGTTTTAACGAATTTCAACAGCGCGTCAATATGCGCATCTTCAGGGAATTCGCCACGGCGCAGCTGTTGCGTTTGCTCCACGCTATAACCCGCCATTTTCCCCGTTAATGTATGCGCGGCCAGGCAGTAGTCACAGCCGGAAATTTCACTGACCAGTAAGTTGATTGCTTCCAGCTCTTTTTTATTCAGCGAACTTTTTGCCAGTGCGGCATTATGTTGTAACGCCTGAGCAAGCATCTCCGGGGCAATGCCAATGGTCTGGTAGGCATTAGGTACTTTACCCATCGCTTTCTTAATGGCACCGAAAAGATCGGCGGTTTTATCGGTGGCATTTTCGGGTTGAATGGATGTTAAACGGCTCATGATGATCTCCTGTCAGTGTATGGGTTCCGCCGTATTGGCGATGTGCTCATAATAGGCAGATAGCTTGCGGGTAACTGTTATACATCGTCTCTATTTTTTGTCTTATCGTCTCAGGGGAAAATGTGGATAGCCTCAGCCAACTGCTTGCGATGCTGGCGCCAACATGCGCTGTAAACCTCCACTGCCGCTTTGCCGGGCGCTGGGAAGCCGGTCATGATCAGCTTGCGCCTGGCGTGGTGCCCTGGCATGTGGTTTTGCACGGCGAAGCGAGGCTGGTGGTAGAAGGCAGAAATGTGGATGTGTGCGCAGGCGATGTGCTCCTGCTTCCCCACGGTTCGCCGCATCTGCTTCAGAGCCTGGTCGAGTGGGGGCAGATTGTTCCGGCGTTAAAGCATGACAACGGCATCCTGACAGAAGTCCGAAGCCCGGCGAAGGGCGCGGTGGTGGAAGTGCTGTGCGGTGAATTTGATTTTGGCCCGCACAGCGGCTGGTTGTTTGCCCATGAAAGCCACCTTATTCATCTGCAAACAAACCACTGGCAGGCGTGCCCTGAACTGGAAATGTTGCTGATGATGTTGGTGCGGGAAAGCCTCGGTTCGTTGCCGGGGAATGCGACGATTGCCAAAGGGCTGGCCGATACGCTGCTGGCGCTGATCTTGCGCCTGTTGCTCGCATTACATGAGCCGCCCGCCGGTCTGCTCAGGCTGATGAGTAATAAACGGCTTGCTCCCGCGTTGCTGGCCGTCATCGCCGATCCTGCGCACCCGTGGACTCTGGAAACCATGGCCGAACGATGCTTTTTATCCCGCGCGACATTTGCCCGCTATTTTGCCCGCAGCTATCCGCTTACGCCGCAAGCGTGGCTTTCCCAGTTGCGTATGGCGATGGCTTCGCAGTTACTCATTACGCACGCGGGTTTAACTATCGACGCCATCGCCGAACGATGCGGGTTTCTTTCGCTGTCCTCGTTTTCGAAAGGGTTTAAGCGGCTGTATGGTGTGAGCCCCGCGCAATACCGAAAACGCCGAACCCATCTGCAAACGCCTCAGCCATAGTAGCTGTGCATGCAAAAACGGGCTGGCAAAAATCGCCAACCCGTTTAAAGCTTTTGTTCGCTGAAAACAATCAACAGTTAAGCACCACTGCTCAGGGTCATGACGTTAAGATCGGCGAGCCCGTCAATGGCGCTGACTAACGCCCTGAATGGCGCGGCCTGGCTGTGTTGCTCCAGCATTTTTGCCGATGCCCAACGCTCAATCATCACGAACTGGTGGTCGTTTTCACGGTTGACGTGTAGCTGATAAGAGAGACAACCCGGTTCGCCCTGCACATCGCGTTCAACGGTTTTAAGCGCCCCGGCCACCTTTTCACGGCTTCCGGCATGGGCGGTAATGGTTGCAACAACCGTTACGGTATCGTTCATTTTATGCTCCTGATTTCATGAGAAAGTTCAGGTTAGTCTACGCCGCCTGCCAGCATAAAAAACCCGTTTCTGGCATTAGCTCTTTCACCGCAGGAATGAAAATCGATATGAAACCTCAGCGGCCGGTGCGCAGCGACTGCGGCGGGATACCGTAACCACGCACGAAAACTTCCCGCATATGGCGACGATCGCGAAAACCAGCTTCACGGGCAATCGTATCCAGCGAAAGCCGGCTTTGCTCAATCATCAGCCTCGCCGCTTCCAGCCGTAATCCTTCAATCGCTTTCGCTGGCGATTTACCCGTCTCCTGGCGAAACAGGCGGCTGAGCTGGCGGGCGCTCACGTGAACCGCATCGGCCAGCAGTTCCACCGTCAGCGCTTTTTTCAGATTATTGCGGGCGTACTCCAGCGCGCTTTGCAGCCGATCTGAGCGCGGTGCCAGCGCCAGCATTTCAGAGTGTTGCGTCTGCCCGCCGGAGCGGCGTTGATTCATCACCAGCCGGTGCGCGACGACACGGGCTGCCTCGGCACCCAGATCTTTTTCCACCATGCCGAGCGCCATATCCAGCCCGGCCGTCATTCCGGCGGACGTCCAGATACGATCATCAATGATAAAAATACGATCGTCTTCAAGCTGAACGTCCGGATGTTGCAACACCAGGCTTCGGGCATGCGCCCAGTGCGTGGTGGCGCGCTTTTTCTCCAGCAAACCTGCCTGCGCCAGCACAAATGCGCCGGTGCAGATCCCCGCGATGCGGCGCGCCTGTAACGCGGTGGTTTGCAGAAAGTGAACAATGCCAGCGCTGGCCGGTTCATCCACGGGCGACAGCACACCCGCGACCAGCCAGGTGTCGATTTGCGTGACGCTTTCCAGCGCTCGGGACTCGACGCCAATACCGGATGAGGAATAAACCGTGCCGCCAAACTCTGAGTAGACCGTTGGCTGATAAAATGCTTCACCGGCAACCATGTTGGCGAACTCAAACACCGTCAAGGTGGACAGCGCCAGCATCTGAAAATGGTCGGAAATAAGTAATCCAATTTTGTGCATCGCGACACCCTTTAACATGCGCTGGCGGCCTGCAAAGCCTGGCTCCGAACGCGTAATCGTTCAGAGATCCATAAACTGATAAGCGCCAACAGTAAAAACAGGACTGCGCTTAGCATCACACCATAAAAGCCGAACAGCGGATAGAGCCATGAAGCGACCGCCGAGCCAAAACCAATGCCGCAAAACATAAACGCGCTGGTCAGGGCGAGCGAGATACCGCGTGTCGCCGCCGACGCGATCTCGACAATCCGCCGCTGCTGGGTTGGCCACAGAAGATCGGTAGAAAACGCCCACAGCACCAGTAACAAATAGAGCAACGCCAGCTTACCGGGCAGGATCATAAGCAGCAGCATATCCAGCACCAGCATAGTGATGCCAGTGACCAGTAACCGTTCGGCGCTATAACGGCGTGCGGCGCGGCCAACAAACAAGTTCCCCAAAATCCCGGCAACACCAATCACCGTCAGCGCTACCGAAACACTGGCGGTATCGCCTTGCCAGCGATCGCGGATCATCGGCGAAATAAAGGCATACATGTCATACACGCCAGAGGTAATGAAAAAGACCACCAAAAATGCCGCCAGTGATTTGCCATCCATTAATACCTGTCCCACCTGGCGTAAACGGATGTCCACCCCTTTAACGATGTTCGGCACCGAGAACCAGACGGCCAGCGCGGTCAGCACACTCACCAGCGCGACAAGGGCAAATAACGTTCTTGCCCCCCAACCATTTGCGATCCACGCCGCCAGCGGAATACCAACCATACTCGCCATGGAGACGCCGAGCAGGATCGTGGCAATAGCGCTGCCGCGTTCATGTTGCGTGACGAGTTCCGCGCCGAGCGCCACCAGCACCGGGCCAATCAGCGATGCGCCCAGCCCCATCACCACGCGGGAGATAACCAGCGCGGTGTAATCGGGGGCGATGGCGAAAATAAACGCCCCGAGGCCGAACACCAGCATCCCGGCCAGCACCTGGTATTTGCGCATCATATGACCTAAAAACACCTGCGCCAGCGGTGCGCTGATGGCAAAGGTCAGGCCGAAAATAGCGAGTAAACGCGCGCTTTGACCATCGCTTAACCCCCATTCACGGGAGATGGCGGCCAGGCTGCCCGCTACCGATAGCGCCCCCGTGGCCTGAATAAAATACGCCAGGCTCAGCGCCCACAGCGCGCGTCGTTGCGCCAGAGATAACCGATTATTCATCATTCACTCCCGCTGCGGGGCCCAGGCCCCGCAATTCGATTACGCTACAGGGATCGGGTTGTCTACCATCGCCTGGTTAAAGGCGTTGACCATTTCATGTTCGTTCGCACCAGGGTTGGCGCGCGCGGGCAGCACACTATCGACAATGGCTTCAATGGTATCGGTGCCCAGCTTGTCGAAGGTCTGCTGGATAAAGTCCGGCAGCGGCATCGCACGGGTGTCGCCACTTTTATAGATCAGGTCGGTATCCACCCACGGCGGCGAAATTTCGATAACCTTGATGCCAAAATCCTTCAACAGGAAGCGCTGGGACAAGGTGTAGGAGTGGATCGCGGCTTTGGTCGCCGAATAGAGTGCGTTACTGACGAGAGGTAAGAACGCCAGAATCGAACTGTTATTGATAAGTACCGCGTCCGGCTGCTTTTTCAGATGCTCAATAAACGCCGCGCTTACTCGCACCGGGCCTAACAAGTTGGTGTCTAACAGCGTGGTAGCCATCGCGTCATCAAGTTCCCCGGCGGGGTTGTCGAACGGCATAATGCCCGCATTGTTGATAACCACGTTCAGCGCCGGGTAGCGTGACAGCACCTCTTGTGCCGCCGCTTTGATGCTCGCGGCCTGCGTGACGTCCAGCACCACGGAATCCATGCCTGGGTTGGCTTCTGTGACGTTATCCAGCAGCGCTTTTCGCCGCCCGGAGATGATCACTTTATTGCCCAACTGGTGAAATTTTTCCGCCATCGCGCGGCCAATGCCTGAAGTGCCGCCGGTAATAAAAATCGTATTGCCTGTCAGTTTCATAAAGAAAACCCTCTGTTTGAAATGGATGTTCAGTGCGTGGTAGCCGGGCGGTAGCGCTCAGCCGGTACGTTGCTGGAGAGATTGGGCAGCATGGCTTGTCGGCGCTGTTCCATTGCCTGCCAGTCCGCGTCGTTGTGCAGTGAGGGGATGGTGACAAGCTCACCCTGCGCAAAGCCAACCAGTGCGGCGTCGACCAGGTCGTAAGCACTCATCACAATGGATTTATCCAGCTGTTCCAGCGGCAAACCGCCGTTGTCCCAGAAAGGCGTTGCTGTTGCGCCGGGTAACACGGCCTGGATCTGAATGCCTTTCTCCGCCAGTTCATGATGCAGCGACTGGCTAAACGCCAGCACAAAGGCTTTCGTCCCGCCGTAGACCCCGTTCAGCAGTTCCGGTGCGATGCCGACAATCGAGGAGATATTGATAATGGCGCCCGCGCCGCGTGCCACAAAACCGGGAACGACCGCGTATGTGAGGCGGGTCAGGGCAGTAACGTTGAGGTTAATCATCGCTTCCATCTGATCAACATCGCTGGATAACAGCGGCGTGTGTGTCCCGACGCCGGCGTTGTTCACCAGTAGCGTAACGCTGGCATCCTCACGCAGCTTCGCTTCCAGCGCCCGCAGTTGTTGGGCATCGTTTAAATCGGCGGCGACGGCTTCCACATTGCGGGCGGTATCCGCCGTGATGTGGCTGGCCATCTGGTTCAGGCGGTTTTGGTTACGGGCGACGATAATCAGGTCATAGCCCATTCTGGCCAGGCGGTTGGCGTAAATCGCGCCAATACCGGTTGATGCGCCGGTGATAACAGCCGTGCCTTTGTGCGGTTGTGTAGCGATGGTCATGCGAGACTCCTTGGGTTCAGCAATGAATGCGATGGAAGCATCATAAGCAAACCCCTCATGTCTTAAATGACGTTTATAGGCGTGATTCAGGACATTCCGTAACGCGTGTCGTCGTAGTGTTTACACAGCAAGCCTGAGGCGTGTCGCGTGCGCTTTTCATAGGGTGAGCGGAGAGTTGTCTACGCTTAAAAGAAACAGCATGGTGAGGAGCGCGGATGAGCAAGAAGATTATGCAGGAGTACCTGGTACTGGGCGGCAAGCATCATGGCGAGGTGTGGCGCGGTGTTTACCCGGCCATGGGGCTGAACTTATCAAAGCATGATGAGCGTTATGGGCAATTTTTCGACCGGGAAGGGCAGCAGAAAATCGAGCTGTCACGCAAGGAGCAATATTTCATCTCTGAATGGATCTCCCCTCAAGGCCAGACTTTTTTGTTAGCCACGGCAGAGGATCTCACGGAATTTGATATTGAAGAGGAGATTGAACGGATTACGCCGCCGCTGCGCCCGCTCGATGGCGCGGTAGAGGACTGGATTTAAGCGCGGACAAAACAAATCCACGGTGGCACGTGGATTTTTTTAGGATAGTTATATTGGCTACGTCTTAGTTATCCCTGTTCTTTATTCCAGTATGGCGATTATATTTTCCTGGTGTTTCATAAAGCCTCTATAAATACTTCGCGTTACGTAATCCATTTATCAATATTATTAGATGAGCCTTTTATATGACAGGCTAATAATAAAATGAAAGTTTATGGCCTTATTATTAGGAGTGACGCTTACAGAGCAATGTAATATCGATCTGTTTTCGCATTAATTCTGCGAGACAGATCAAATAGAATGGAATTCACAGTGGACACAAATATTCGCTCTGCACGACTATTGTTGTCGATGTAGCGCCTCTGCGTCATCCCCAGGGAATAATTGAGATAATAATTAGAATTTTGCTTATTAAGCGTTCTCACGCTTCTTCATGGTTTTATTTGTGAAGAAGCGGATTTCTTCACGTAACGCACGCCACTAACTTATTTGCTTTCTATTTACAAAGGGAACTTTCAATGAAGAAAACATGGCTTGTGCTGTTTATCTCGGCCGTATGCGGTAATGCCTGGTCGCAAAGCCTGACGGTTGAACAGCGCCTGGCGCAGCTGGAAAAACAGTTACAGGAAAATGCCGCTGAATTATCACAGACCAAAGCGGCATTAAAACAGTATCAGGAAACTGAATCCAAAAATAAAATTAATGAACCTGTAACGAAGGTCGTTAATAAACAGATCACAAACAATGCCGCAGCGGAAAAAACAGCGCCAACGCTGAAAGAGATTAGCGATTTTGTCAAAGAAGATATCGGTTTTACCTATTCCGGCTATCTTCGTTCCGGTTGGGGCGCTGCCAGCCATGGATCGCCACAACCTTATGCCGTTGGATCCGTCGGACGATTTGGGAATGAATATTCCTCGTGGTTCGATCTGCAATTCACACAACGCGTCTACGACCAGAATGGAAAAACAGCCCATGCGGTGGTGCTGTTCGACGGCAATGTGGGTGAGCAATATGGCGACGCCTGGTTTGATAAAGATGCTGAAAGCCGACTGCAATTTTCTGATATTTACCTGACCACCAAAGGGTTTCTCCCTTTTGCGCCGGAAGCGGACTTTTGGGTCGGTAAACACAACTTACCGAAATATGAAATCCAGATGCTGGACTGGAAAAGCCACCTCACCGAGAGCGGCGCGGGTGTGGGCATTGAAAACTGGCAACTTGGCCCAGGGCAGATCAATGCCGCGCTGGTGCGTCAGGATTTGAATGCCCATGCGGTGAACTATCCTGCCGCCAGCGAGGCGCTGCAGGTGAATACCAATACGCTCGATGTGCGCTACAACAACATCCCGCTGTGGGATAACGCGACGCTGGCTCTGCTTGGTCGTTATTCAATGGCGAACAAATCCGACACCTATAAAAACCGTGAGGATAACGGCAGTTACTACAGAATTAAAGACGCGTGGCTGGCCGGTGTGGTTGTTCGTCAGGCGCTTAGCGCGGGCGGTTTTGAGGAGTTTACCCTACAGGCGGCGGATAACTCGCTCGCCAGCGGCTTTGCTCAGCCATTTGGCCCCAGCCCAACGTATGGTTATGGCGACAACTACTACGGTGAGCACAGCTACGGTAAAGCGTTTCGCCTGATCTCGCAGGGCGAAGCGTACCCGTTCTCACAGGTGGTAATGGCGCATGCGCTGATCTACTCGGCGGGTAACGATATTTACAGTTACGATACCGGCGCGCATACGGATTATCACAGCTTCCGTGCGGTGGTGCGCCCGGCGTGGATTTGGGACAGCTATAACCAGACCGGGGTGGAGCTGGGATGGTTTACGCAGACCAACAAGCAGCAGGGCGTGAACTACCATGAGCAGGGTTATAAAACCACGCTCTATCACGCGCTGAAAGTCGACACCAGCCTGCTGGCTTCGCGACCGGAGATCCGTTTTTATACGACGTATCTTCGCGCGCAGGATAACGGCATCAGCCATTTCCAGTTTGGCGATCAGAAAAAGGATCAACTGGCGGTGGGCGTTCAGGCCGAAGTGTGGTGGTAACAGCTCAAGGTTGCGGCGCAAAGGCGCGCCGCAACGCGCCGGTTAAATATCCACAAAGCTCCCCAGCCGGTAGCCGCGCTCGGCAATTGCATATTTCAACGACACCGAGGTCAGCACCTCCAGTTCCGTTAAGCGCGGGTAACAGTAGCTGCTCTGACGCACGGTGTTATCGATAAACGCCGGGTGGCACATGATCTCCAGCGAGCTTTCTCCTCGTGCGTTAGAAGCATCCAGCGCCTGTAAAAAGAGCGCTTCGGAAATCGCTTCACCGTAAAACTCACTGCTAAAACCCTGGGTCGTGCGCAGTGTGGCGGGTAGCCCGAAATCTGGCGGCAACGCGGGGCGATCGATGCGCAGTGGCACGCCGCGCTGTGTGGCGAACGCTGCGACGATGGGCAGGATCTGCGGGATCATATGCACGTGGTGATGGCTGTCCAGATGCGTCGGTTCCCGGCCAAACAGGGCGATAAACCGTTGATACTGTGCTTCCAGTTCACCGGCTATCTCTTCCAGCGGCAGCGCATCTTCCTGCGCCATTTGCCAGATCCATTTCCCCAGTTGGCCGTTACGCGCAAGGCCGGGCATCGGCGTCAGCGGTTTGCCTAACGTCAGCGCAAAGTGCATGCCGACACCGAGCAAAGGTTCGCGCTGACTCAGCCCGGCGGCATGCTCCACCGCATCGCCGTTGACCAGCGCTGTGGTGGAGGTGACAACACCATGGCGAAAGCTGTCGATAATGCCGTAGTTCTGCCCTTTGCTGAGACCGAAATCATCCGCGTTAACAATCAGTAAGCATTCCATAGCTCGTCCCGTTTAATGATGTTCAGCTTTCAGTTGCGCAAGGGTACTGGCAAAGTTTGGCAGCCATTTTTCGTGGGCGAGCAGCATTTCACGCGCCAGAATTTCCGCGTCGCGATCGGAGTGGATCAGCGGGCTAAGGCTCAGCGCCAGCAAGACATCGTTCAGTTCGCCGCTGAGTGCCGCTTTGCTGGCCGCCACTTCAAAACCTTTAATGGTGTAGATAAGCCCCAACACTTTCTCATCAAAGTGGGTGACGCGCGGGTGCGGTGTTGCGCCGTTGCGCCCCAGCGTACAGGTCATCTCTACCGCCCAGTCCGCCGGGATATTGTCGATATGCCCGTGATGCGGAATATTTACATAGTGCTCGGTTTGCTTATCGTTATAGATAGCGTTGATCACTTCACAGGCCGCATCGGAATAGTACGCGCCGCCGCGCTGCTCAAGCTCTTTCGGTTTCACCTTCAGCTCAGGATCTTTGTACAGCTCAAACAGTTGTTTTTCGACTTTCTGTACCACCTGCGCCCGCGCGCCGCCTTTGTAGTACTCGCCCATCTCAATCGCCAGCATCTCTTTTTGCTTAACGTAATAGAGCAGATAAGAGCAGGGCAGCAGGTTGAGTGAGCGGATCAACCCTTCGCTAAACGGCAGGTCGAAAATGTTCTTCACCGAGGAGGCTTTCAGCCTGCCGGAGGCCACACCGTCGAGCAGCTCCGCAAAACGCGATTCACCATTAACCAGCACATCTTTAATAAACACCATGTGGTTAAGGCCAAACAGATCCATGGCAACATCATCGCTGCTGCTAAGGCCCAGCACGTCATGAATAAACATCTTCATGCCGACCGGAATATTGCACACGCCGATAAATTTTTTAAAACCGGTGTGGCGATACACCGCTTCTGTGACCATTCCCGCCGGGTTGGTGAAATTAATCACCCACGCATCCGGGCAGATCTCCTCGACATCTTTGATGATGTCGAAGATAACCGGAATGGTGCGCAAGCCTTTAAACAGCCCGCCCGCACCGTTGGTTTCCTGGCCCAGATAACCGTGACTTAGCGGAATACGCTCATCCAGCTCGCGGGCTTTAAGCTGGCCGACGCGCAGTTGCGTGGTGACAAAGTTCGCTTCGTGCAGAGCTTCGCGACGATCCAGCGTCTTGAAGAGTTTTAGCGGGATGCCGGCTTTATCAATCATGCGCTGGCAAAGATCGAAAATAATATCCAGCTTCTCTTTTCCGTCCTCAACATCGACCAGCCATAATTCGGTGACCGGCAGTTCGTGATAGCGCTTAATAAACCCTTCCAGTAATTCCGGGGTGTAGCTGCTACCGCCGCCGATGGTGACGACTTTTAATTTCTGCTTCATGATTTCTCCCTTCGTGTCAGGCACGGTGGTGTAAAACGTTCAGCCCGCTCGCCGTTACTGGTTGATTTCCGTTAACCTTTTTCGGTAGCTATTGGGGGTGAATGAGGTCATTTTCTTGAATGTTTTAATAAACAGGCTTGGGCTGCTGTAACCCGACTCATAAGCAATATCGGTGACCGAATAGTTGGTCATTTCCAGCTGCTTCTTCGCGAAATCAATGCGGATTTCATTGATGATCTGCATCGGCGTTTTGCGGTAATAACGCCGGGTGGCGCGGGTCAGATACTCCTGCGATTTCGCCGCCAGTTGCACCATATTTTCCATCGCGTTTTCGCCAAACTGCGTTTTATCGTGCATTGACTCAATGGTGGTTTTTAACCACTGCGGTGTGTCATCCACCACCTGCTCTTCACGGTAGTGGCGCAGGCGGTTAATGACATAAAAGGTCACCGCCTCGATAAATTCGTCCAGCCCGGTTTCGCGGAAATTGAGTGAGGCGATAACGGTTTCCACATAGCTCAGAAAAGCGCTGCTGGCGCGGTAGGCCTGCGAGGCGACAAAACAAAATGGCAGCAGGGCAAGATAATGCTGTTCAAAGAAGCGTTTGCTGATCCCCACGTTGAGTATCCGCGTCGCGCCAAATTCATAGAAACTTTGGTGGTGCGAACCCAGCGGGATAAAAACGAAATCACCGCGTTCAAGCAGCACGCGCTTACCATTAATCTCCTGGTAATAGCGGCCGGTTAATACCAGCGTGAATTCGTAGTAGTCGTGCTGATGCAGCCCGCTGGCGCTCTCCGTCTTGTTGTAGATAAACACATGGAAATTTTTACCGTTAAACAACTGCTGTTCGTGAACGGTTTTGATCCCCAGCGTGTTGATCGAAGGCTGCATTATTCACTCCTTGTTATTTCAGTTTTTCGTGAAGCTCAATCAGTTCCGTTATCAGCTCGCGCGCCAGCATTGATGTCATCAGATGATCCTGCGCATGCACCAGCACCAGGCTCACTTTCATCCGGCCTTCGCCCTGATCGCCCTCAATCAGTTTAGTCTGCACCAGGTGTGCTTCGTTGAGCGCCAGCCTTGATTGCTCCATCAGCGCTTTTGCGCCGTCAAAATCACCCTGTTTAGCCTGTTTCAGTGCGGTGTAGGCCAGGCTGCGCGCGTGCCCTGAGTTAATGATTAAGCCCATCACCACTTCTTCCAGCTCATCGGCCGGGGTGGTGCTCTCCAGGACGGTATCGAATTCGAACATCGTTGCTCCTCGCGTGGTTTCCGGCGGGGGGCCCGCCGGGTTCGGTCAGAATTTCAGTGCATTAGCGATATCTTCTTCGCTCTCTTCCTGCTCAATGGCGTTCTGCGCTTTGTTGGCGACCATCACGAACGGCAGGTAAACCAGCGTGGCAATGCCTAAGTTGAACAGCGCGAGTAACAGCGCGGCGATGCTGCCATTGGTATTAAAGAACGCGCCCAGCCCGGTTGGCATTGTCCACGGTGCAATGTTGGTGATCGGTGGAATAAAGCCGGTGTAGTAGGCCAGCAGCGTAATGGCGGCAAGTATCGGCTGCACCAGAATGAAGGGGATAAACATCACCGGGTTCATGATGATCGGCAGGCCGAACAAAATCGGTTCGTTAATCTGGAACAGGCCGGAAGGCAGACCCAGCTTCGCCACCTGGCGGTAATCCGCGCGACGCGAAGCGAGGAAGATGGCGATAATCAGCCCCAGCGTTGCGCCGCTGCCGCCAAGGAATATATAGGAGTCGAGCATCGGTTTCGCCCAGACATGGAATGTTTTACCCGCTGCCAGCGCCGCTTCAACCGAGCCATATTGTTGATAGACAGAAATATTTTCCAGCGCCCACGGCGTCATGATGCCGCTGTCCAGCGCGGTCAACGCCAGCGAACCATGGATGCCGAAAAACCACAGCAGCGGCACAAACAGTACATATGCCCAGCCGACCACACTGCCCAGCGAAGCCAGCGGCGTGGAGATGGTGTCCATGATAATTTGATGGAAATTGGTGCCGTAGTGATTCAGCGCCCAGGCGATAATCCCCGTAATCGACAGAATAATAAAACCGGGGATCAGCGCGGAAAACGAGCGCGCCACCGAAGCCGGTACACTGTCTGGCAAGGTGATCACCCAGTTGCGGCGCACAATAAATGTGAACATTTCGGCAACGGCCAGGCCAATGATAATCCCGGAAATAATATTCGCCCCGCCTAACCAGTTCGCGCCAACGGCGTAAGATTCACCGACGCTATACGGCGTGACGGTCATAAACGCGGCAATCGATAACAACCCGGCGGCCAGCGCATCCACTTTGCGCTCTTCCGCCAGCGCCATGCCGATAAAGAAGGGGGCCATCAACGACATAATGCCCAGCGTGCCGTTATAGACGTTGCCGCCGATGCCTTTAAAACTGTTCAGCGTTTCAATGGTCGAGGCATCCAGCCGAATGCCCAACGAATAAAAGAACGATCCTTCGCCAAAACTCAGGAACACGTTATTAATTAAGACAAACATCGCCCCGGCGAGGGTCAACGGCATTAAGCGGATAAAGCCGTTTTTAATGGCGTTAACATGTGGCTGTTTGCCGATTTTTACCGCAAAAGGCACCAGTATCTTTTCAAGTGAAGCAATGGCATTACTCATAGAAAAATACCCTTAAATACCGCAATGCAACATTGCGGTGAATGTGTGGGATCACTGTGTGATAAGCGAACGCAAAACGTTTAGTTGGCGGCGGCTTTTTTTATTGCCGCCACGGCGGCCTTCAGAACACCTAAACCATCGACTTTGCCGTACAGCGAGGCGTCGATCACTTCGACAGGCTTATTGGGAAGCAGACGCTGGATATCCGGTAACATCCAGGCGATTTGTGGACCTAATAAAACAACATCGGCCTGCGGGCCTTTTTCACTGGCGAGTGTCTCGGGAAATGCTTCAATAATGACCGGGACTTCATATTTTTCCGCCTGGGTGCGCATCTTCGACACCAGCAATGACGTCGACATGCCCGCAGAACAAAACAGGTAAATATGTTTCTTTTCCATAAAAACGACCCTCATTGTCCGATGATCCGCCAGCCGGACTCGTTTCTCTCTCTTCGTGCTGGCGGTGCGCCTAACCTAAATGACTTTTTTCTTGGGTTGAAGCAAGTATACGGGAGGGTTATCGGTGCGGGTATTTCATAAGGCTCCAAAATTGTCTCTGGTTGACCTGGTGCTTTGCGGGCCTTCACATTTTGGGCAATTTATCGTTAAAGGGGCGAGTCAGGCGGGGATAAGTACGGCTCAACTATTTCTGGATGGCACTGCGTAGCTGCGCAAAAAGGGGCTGCGAGGCGCCGCCATTACGCTGCGGGTAATGGCGGCAACACGCATTATCTCAGCATGGCGACTAACGCTTTCGCCACGGCTTCGGAACTGGCCGGGTTTTGCCCGGTGATCAGTTTCCCGTCTTCGACGACGAACGGTGCCCAGTTCGGCCCTTTGTCATACTTCGCGCCGAGCGCTATCAATTCGTCCTCCACCAGAAACGGCACTACGTTGGTCAGCTCAACATCCGCTTCTTCGCCGTTAGTAAAGCCGGTCACTTTACGGCCTTTCACCAGCGGATCGCCGGCGGCGGTTTTCACATGGCGCAACACGCCCGGCGCGTGGCAGACAAAACTCACCGGTTTACCGGCACGTTCAAATGCTTCAATCAGCGCAATCGAGGTGTCGGATTCCGCCAGATCCCACAGCGGGCCGTGACCGCCGGGGTAAAAGAGAGCGTCAAAATCCCCGGCGCGCAGGCTATCGAGTTTAACGGTGTTAGCCAGCGCCTGCTGGGCCGCCGGGTCGGCTTTAAAACGGTGGGTCAGTTCGGTCTGAAAATCCGGCAGATCGCTTTTCGGATCAAGCGGTGGCTGACCACCGGCGGGCGAGGCGAGCACAACCTCGGCACCCGCGTCTTTGAATACGTAATAAGGGGCGGCGAACTCTTCAAGCCAGAAGCCGGTTTTTTTACCGGTATTACCCAGTTCGCTGTGGGATGTCAGTACCATTGCTATTTTCATGTTACCTCCGTCGTGATGCGTTATTAGCGGCATTACCGTTGCCATACTGAATGAAATGTCGTTCAGTAAGCATAGCGATGAATATCGGCTTTACCGGGATTGTCGGAAAACTCCAGGCCTAAGCGTTACAGTATTCACACTTTATTACACGTTGCTACACCACTAATTACTTTCTTTAATTCGTTTCGATACGGGTGAATATTTAATTATGCATTGCGGTCCGTTTTTTCTTTTATTCAAAGAAATGTCTAATCCTGTAAATAACGCCAGTCTGACAAAGTTGTTATAAAACTGTCAGCCGCTGGTCAGCATGCGCTGCGTAATATCGCTTACGTTGAAACATGATTATTACCCCCTCTTTTATGCGGAGCTTTATTATGAAAACCATTATTAACACCGTGCTTGCTGCAACACTGTTTAGTGCTATCTCTTTCGGCGCGTTTGCCGCGCAGCCGGTCACCGACGATAGCGGCCTGGTGCCGATGGGCACCATTTCAATTGCCAAAGCCGATACGGTTGCGGATCTCGAAGCGCAAGTTCAGCAAGCCGCTGAAAAAGATAATGCGAAATACTATAAAATCATCTCCGCCGGTGGCGATGAGTATATTTATGGTAATGCGATTCTGTATAAATAATCGCGTGCAATTATCCCCGATCTTTCATTCACTAAAGACCGGGGTAATTATTCAGACATTGAAAAGGGCGCCGTGCAAGGCGCCTTTTTGCTGGCTATGATTTTTGTGGTTCGCGCGCCAGCAGGTAGAAACAGAGCAGACCGGCGCAAATACTCATGTTTTTGGTGAATTGAATCACTTGCCCGGCTTGCTGGGAGCCACTTGCCGCCCAGAACTGATGGAACATAATACTGGTGAGAAAAATATAGAAGATCCACAACAGCGATATTTCTTTTACCCGATAACCAATAATAAATGCCATGCTGCCACCCAGCTCAATGGCAATGGCAAAAATGATCATCAGTTTGCCAATTAACATATCGCCAAACGGCGTTTTTAATACGTTATCGGTAAAGTTAATTATTTTTCCGCTGCCGCTATATAAAAATAGCGGGGTAATTAAAATACGGGCAATGATAATAATCGTGTGATTGTTCATGCGCGATTCCTTGAATAAAAAATCAATGAGTGGGCATGAACAGTATATTGGCGGCACCCTGACGGGCGAATGACGCCACTCTGTCAAAGCTGTCAGGGATAATGGCTGGCGCTATTTATTTAGCGCCAGCGTAAAGCCAAAAGTATTTTCGCCGTTCTGGCTGGTGGCAAAGACATCACCGCCATGCATTTGCGCCACCGCTTTGACAATCGACAGCCCAAGCCCGTGGTTGGTATCGCTTTGCGTTCTGGCGTGATCGGCGCGGTAAAAGCGCTCAAACAATCTTTCCAGATGGTGGCTTTCAATGGCATCGCCGTAATTTTTAACGCTCACCGTCGCATGCCGGTCGTTGCTACTTAAGGTGACCGTGACCTGGCTGTTTTCGTAGGCGTAGCGGGCGCTGTTTTCCAGCAAATTGGCGAGCGAGCGGGTAAACAAGCGCCTGTCGACGCAGATCGTCACATCACCTTCGATCAGTAATTGCAAATGACGATCGGTGAACGACGGTTCGGTATATTCAGCCGTTTTTAACGCCTCCTCGCGCAGCGACACTTCCGCAAGCTGCGCCGGATGTTTACCGGTTTGTGCATGGGACAGGAACAGCATGTCGTTGACGATCGACGTCATGCGGTTTACCTCCTCAAGATTTGATTCGAGGCAGGCTTCGAGTTCCTCATGGCTGCGCTTGCGTGAAAGAGCCAGTTGCGTCTGGCCGAGAATGCTTGAAAGCGGCGTTCTCAACTCGTGCGCCACATCGGCGTTAAAACTTTCCAGTTGTCGCCATGCAATTTGCTGGCGGGCGAGCACGCCGTTAAAGGCTTCTGCCAGGCCCTGCAACTCCTGCGGGAGCGCAGTGGCGTCCAGCCGCTGGCCGTCAATCCCTGGCGCAAGTTCACGCGCCTGCTGGCTGAGGAGTTCCACCGGTTGCATCCCCTGGCGGGAGATAACAAAGCCTAAAAAGGTCACGAACAGCACGCCCATGGTGGTGATAAAAATCAGCACCTGGGTAAATTCATTCAGCGTGCCCATATACGGCGTGGAGTCGATAGAAACCACAAAATGCAGCGGCGTCACGCCATCGCGGTAGCGAATGGTTTTCGTCAGAATAAACAGCGGACACTGGTCGGTTTTTTCCCGGTTAACGCGGCTGAAGCCATCGGTAAGGGCGTTGAGATCGATCTCTTTTGGCGGCTCGCCACCCACTTGTAGCGCCGGATCGCTGCTTAAAATCCAGTAGTGAACGCGCCCGCCTTCCGAGTTACTCAGGCTCATCAGCTTGGTTTTGAGTTCATCGAGTTCATGGTGATTAAACTTGGAAACGATCAACGGCTCCACCAGCGAATAGCGGAACATCAATTCGTTATGCATCTGTTTATTCAGCGATTCGCGCAGTGATTCCCGCAGGCAAAGCGCATAGGCGAGGGCAATACATAAGGTGACCACCGCAAACGTCAGCGCCAGCTTGCGGGAAATAGAACGTTTAAACATACGCACTCATTTTGCCGGGATCTTCGTCGCGATACTCAAGGATGTAACCCATGCCGCGCACGGTGTGCAGCAGCTTCTCTTCAAACGGGGAGTCGATTTTGGCGCGTAAACGTTTGATCGCGACTTCGACAATATTGGCGTCGCTTTCAAAGTTCATATCCCAGACCTGCTCGGCAATCATCATTTTCGACAGCACTTCCCCCTGGTGCCTGGCGAGCAGACTTAGCAGGGCAAACTCCTTTTGCGTCAGGTCGATACGCGTACCGTTGCGGTACACTTTGCGCGCGAGCAGATCGAGCTGCAGGTTGTGGACCTGCAACTGTGAAATATCAAGCCCATCGGTCGGTCGGCGGCGCAGCAGCGCCTGAATGCGCGCCACCAGCTCAATCAGCGAAAACGGTTTGGTCAGGTAATCATCCGCGCCCAGTCGCAGCCCTTTAACCCGCTCATCAAGTGAACCGCGCGCGGAAAGCATCAGCACCGGCGTCTGTTTCAGTTTGCGCAGGCTGGTGATGACGGCATATCCGTCCATCGACGGCAGCATGACATCCAGGATAATGGCGTCGTAGTCCATCTCCGTTGCCAGGAACAACCCTTCGCGCCCGTCGGCGCAGACATCGACGTTGTAACCTTGCTCGCGAAGCGCGGTGTTGATGTAAGACGAAATTTTCTCTTCATCTTCGATTAAAAGGAGTTTCATGACCCAGGCCCTGATGATTACCTATAACTGACGTCAATAATATAAAGCGTTGCCGCTAACAATTGCCTGACCGTTAACTGACAATTTTGTAAGCAAAAGACGTTATAACGAATAAAATTCCCGCCTGGTGCGTTTACGGGATATCTGCAATCCGGAGAGTCCATTTATGAAACGCATCATTCCAGCCATGATGATTGGTCTTTTAAGCGCGCCGGGAGCACAGGCGATGCCGCTCAGCTACCGTATCGCCACGCCGGCAACCACGGTTGCGCTCTCCTGGCACGCCTTTGGCGGCGTGTCACAGGCGCATCTTGACGGCGTAAGTGGCGACGTAACGCTGAATCCGGCGCAGGAGAGGGAGGATCGCATCAACGTGACGATCCCCGTTGCGACACTTATCGCCTCTAACAGCCTGCTGACTTACCAGTTGAAAAGCAGGCTCTTTTTTGACGCTGACCACTACCCGACAATCGCCTTTAGCAGTAGCCGGGTGGTGGATTTAGGCGATGGGCATTTCCGGGTTTTTGGCTCCCTGGCGGTAAAAAATGTTCGCCGCCCGGTGATCCTCGACGCCACGCTGCAAAAACAGGGCAGGGCGAATTCAGGGCAACTGTCACTCCACGCCACTACCGCTATCTCCCGTTCGGCATTTAACATGGATAAGTTCGCCATGCTGGTGGACGACACGGTAACGATAAATATTGAAATCCATGCGCAGGCCCAAGCTCAAGCTCAAGTCCAGGCTCAAGTCAAAGCCCAGGCTCAAGCTCATGCCCGCCAGCCAGCGTAAACCGCAGCGGGCGCGACTTATGACAGCGCAGCGTGCAGCGCCTGTGCGTGTTGTGACAATTGCGGCGGTGGGGTTCGGCCTATCAGCACAAATTGATAGCCGCGTTGTTGCCACCAGACGAGGTGCATATCGTGGCGATGTTCAGGCGTTAAGGCGCGCGTTTGGGCATGTCGTTCAGGCGAAATACACAGCGCCATCGGGCCATATTCCGCATCCATCCACGCGATTTGCGCAATCGAGGTGCTGTCATAACGCAGCATGCGCACCATCTTCAGTTCTGCGCCGGTCAGGGCAAGTTGCGTCATCTTCACGTTTAAGCCAATATCCTGCGCTGTGCGCGCCAGCCCGCGTTGCAATGCCGTGGGCGAGCTGTCTGCATCCAGCAGCGTTTCCGCGCTATACAGCGACATGTATTGTGCCTCAAGATCGCGGATTTTCTCGCTCTCATTACGCGCCAGCGTCAGTGGCCTTGCGAAATAGCCAAGCCCGCCGCCAATGACCAGAAAACTGAGCGACGCGGCAATCAGCGAACGGCGGCTGACGCCTGCGGATGAGCGGGGCGAAGAAGCCAGCAGCTCGTTCAACCGCGCCTGCATGCGCGCTTCGGGAGCCTCATCAAGCAGCTGTGCAAACGCCCCGGCGAAATCCGCACGATCCTGTTTTAACGCCTCGGTACGGCTGGCGAGCTGTTCGTCTTGTGCAAGCTGGCTCTCAAATTGTTGCGCATCTGCTTCACTCATCTCGCCATCGAGCCAGGCGACAATCGCGTCATCCTGGTAGGGCGGTGTAAACATGCTGGGTTTCACGAGCGTTTCTCCTGGGGTTTTGGCGGCGTAGTGGCTTTTTTCGCCAGCGTCGCGCGTGCGCTCGCCAGCCGGCTCATGATCGTGCCGACAGGCACTGCGAGCGTGTCTGCCGCTTCCTGATAGGTAAACCCTTCGACATAAACCAGAAATACGGTATTGCGCTGCGCCTCCGGCAGCGCGCTGACGTGCTGCATAACTTTCGCGTAATGCCGCCGCGCGTCATCCTGAGCGTGGGTATCCGCCGCCAGCAGTTCATCACTCTCCACAAAACCTTGCCCCATCCGCACACGACGCGCGCGCAGATCGGAGATCCAGATCGAGTGCAGAATGGCGAACAGCCAGCTGTCTATGCGCGTGCCGGGGGTAAATTGCGCACTCTTTTCAAGTGCGCGAACGCAGGTCGACTGCACCAGTTCTTCGGCAACCTCGCGGTTGCGCGACAGAACCAGCCCATAGCGCCACAGGCGTGTCAGGTGTGCAGCAAGTTGCTGGCGAACGTCACTGGTGGTGATTTTGCGCTCCTCGCACCGGTAGTCAGGACTCAGGGTGACCATTAATCGCCGCCTGCAAATCGCGATACTCTTTGCATTGCACACCGCAAAGCGTGGCGATGGTTTTCAGTTGCTCTTTTGCCAGATCCGGGCGGCCTTTCACCAGCCACGCTTCACCGAGATATTCCCGCACTTTCGCATACTGCGGGTTGAGCGCCAGCGAACGCTGATAATAGCCAATGCCTTCATCGGTGCGGCCCAGTTTGCGCGTGGCGTAACCCCGGTAGTTCCAGGCTTCGGCGGTATTGGCGTTTTTCAGCGTATCCAGCAGATTCAGCGCCGCCTGATACTCCCCTTTTTTCGCCAGATGATAAGCATAATGGGTTTTATCTTCGTCACTGAGGCGGCTGCTTTTTTCCGCTACACACTGTTTGAGCGTGCTGTCATAAACCTGCCCGCTCGGGCAGTCTGGCGTTTTACTGTTGGTATTATCGTCTCCGGCGGCGAAAACCTGCGCGGCAGGCAGCAAAAATAGCGACAGCAACAGCGGGGCGAGCGTTTTCATTTTGAGTTCCTTCGGTAGCGTGAGTAGTGAGTTAACGCCGCAATGGCGATTTCTATTCGAAAAAATCACGTTTCCCGCAAAGCGCTGCTGATGCTGGCGACATCACCGTTACGTCATACATCCGGTTTATAATTTGATACGGCGTGTCGCGGGAGTGTGAGTCTCTGATTCGGCGGAGGGTAAACCATGCGTGTTAGCGGGCAGCAAGGTGAGTTAACGGCGTTAGCGGTGGCGGGCAGCTATGTGGTGTTGCTGGGCTGGGATATGCCCGAGCAGCATATCCTCGCCGGTAATATTCTCGGTTTCGCCATTCAGCGCACGCGAAAAAGCGACGGGGAGGTTATCTGGCTAAACGGTATGAAAACCTTCGCCAGCGTCGAGCCGACGCCCGCGCCGGGCGTGCCGGTCTCCTCGTTCAGACACCCTTTCCAGACCTTTCAATGGTCTGATTACAGCGTTGCGCCCAACGCGGAATATCGCTACGACATTGTCGCCATGTGCGGGCCTGCCGGGGCGTTAACGCCGGGCGATGCGGTGCAACTGACGGTACTAACCGAGCCGGTGGATAACGGCGAACACGCGATTTTCTTCAACCGTGGAGCGATTGCCTCGCAGGAGTATGCCCGGCGCTTTCACAATGCCAGCCCGGCGGAGATTGGCGATGCGGCCTGGAAGTGGCTGTCGCGCGGCCTGCTGGAAGGGCTGGAGCGGTTTATCGGCCAGGCTGATAAAGGTGATGAGCTGCACGGTGCCATTTTTGAATTCAAAAACAGCCGCATCTATGACGCGTTAAAAAGCGCTGCCGCGCGCGGCGTGACCGTGAGCGTGATTTACGACGGCGACTCGCAGCGTGAGTCCAATGAAAAACATCTGGCGCACAGCGGCATCGAGGCGCTGACGCACCCGCGCATCCACTCCGGTCGCTATATGCATAACAAGTTCTTTGTCTTGCGGCGCCAGGGTGTGTCGCAGCAGGTCTGGACCGGTTCCACTAATCTCAGCGAAAACGGCATTTTCGGTCACTCGAATAATGCGCACATCGTTCGCGATCCTCGCGTGGCGGAGCAGTACGAAACCTACTGGCAACTGCTGTTGCAGGATTTAACCCGCGCGCCAACGGCGAAAAAAGTCGAAACGATCACCGCCGCGCCGCCGGTTCCGTGGCGCGATGAAGTGAGCACCGTCTTTTCGCCGCGCACCTCGCTCACCGCGCTGGAGTGGTACGCCCAACTGGCTGCGGGCGCGCAACGCGCGTTGTTCGGCACTTTCGCTTTCGGCATGAACAAACTGTTTGTCCCCGCCTGGGATCGCACCGACGAGGTGTTACGCTTCGCCTTGCTGGAGAAAAAAGGTTCCGGCAGTCAGTACAAGCAACAAGCGGCGGAAATTGACCGTATCCGCAAACATCCAAATGTCACCATCGCCGTTGGGCAGAACCTGGTGCTGAACGCCTTTGACCGCTGGCTGAAAGAGATCGAAAGCCCGGTAGAAGAGACGCACGTCACGTACATTCACACCAAATATTTGTTGATCGACCCGCTTGGCCCGGAGCCGATTGTGATTGTCGGTTCGGCGAATTTTTCCGCCGCGTCCACCGACACCAATGATGAAAACATGCTGGTGATCAAGGGCAACGCTGCCGTGGCAGATGTTTATCTTGGTGAGTTTATGCGCCTGTTCACCCACTATGCGTTTCGTGAATCGGTGGCGCGCTCGCAACAACGCATCGTTGCAGGCGCGGTGTCGCCAAAATACCTGTATGAAACCACGCAGTGGATTGATGCCGCATCCGGGTATTTTGTCGCCGGTAGCGACCGCGCCCTGCGTCGCCGCTACTTTTCCGGCCAGTAAACTGCGGCAAAATGGCGGTGGCAGCAAATAATTGCCGGTGGCGATAGTTTCGCCGTCGGGCATTTTTTCCGCCTTTGTTCGGCAGGATAAAAAGAGAAATAACCGTTAATAAAGCGCACCGGCATGGCTATTTTGCTTAAGGTCGATAAAAAGCAATGTAACGCAATGCTGGTTCTTCAGTGCGTGGATAACGGTGCCCTTTTAAACCCGCCTGGATGGCGGGTTTTCGCGGGTAAAGTGAGAAATTTACTGCTGGTGAGTAAATATCCGCTCGCCAATTTTTTGCGCCTCATGTAATAACGCTTCCGGCGTGCCGAAATCAGGCAGCATCAGCGTGGCATTGGTGAGCACCGGCGCGCCGCAATAATCAAAAATGCCGTGGGCGATCTGCGTCTTCCAGGATTGTGCATAGCCATGCTTTTCAAAGGTTTTCATGTCTGCGCCGCCCAGGGCGATAAGGTGGACAGGTAAATGCCCAAGTTTGCCGGAAACCTTGCCGTTTACGCCCTCTTCATAGGCCCAGCCGTTGGAAAATACCCGGTCAATCCAGCCTTTTAACTGGCCGGGCATGGTCCACCAGTAAATGGGGAATACCAGCACCAGCGCATCGGCTTTCTCAATGCGCGCCTGCTCGGCAAGCACATCGGCGGGCAGCGGCGCGCCTTCGGCAAACGCAGTGTAATCTGCCGCATTAAACACCGGGTTAAAGCCTTCTTGCGTCAGATCGGCAAATTCTGCGCTATTTTCCCCGTTTTTATCCGTTATCCCCTGTGCAACAGCTTTCGCCACGCTGTGGGTTAACGAGCTTGCTAAAGGGTGAGAAACCACGATTAACGCATGCATCTGAACCTCCTGGATTGCCATCCGCCGTTAACGGACGTAGTCTTATTTACGAACAGTAACCTACCATTAGTAAGTTACTTTTAGTATATAAGCCTGTCAAGGGAGAAACATCATGCCGGAAACGCGTGTGCGTCAGCGCTTGTCGCGGGAAGATCGCTATTCGCAGCTTGTGGATGTCGCGTGGCACATTATTCGTGAAGAGGGCACCGAAGCGCTGACGCTCGGCCATCTGGCGGAGCTAGCCAGTGTCACAAAGCCAGTGGTGTACGATCATTTCACCAGCCGTTCCGGGCTGCTTGCGGCGCTCTATCGCGAATATGATCAACGCCAGAACCGCAAAATGGATGATGCGCTGGCAAAGACCGCGCCGGAACTTGCCGCGCGCGCGTCGGTTATCGCCACCGCTTATATTGAGTGCGTGCTGTTTCAGGGCCGTGAAATGCCAAGTTTACTGGCGGCGCTCGCCGGGACGCCGGAGCTGGAAACTATCCGCCGCGAATATGCCGTCGATTTCATCGGCAAGTGCCGCATCCTGTTTGCGCCATTTTGTGGTGAACCGCTGCGCGATGCGCCGCTGTGGGCCATGCTGGGAGCCGCCGAAGGGCTCGCCTGGGCGGCGGTGCAGGGGGCGATTAGCGAGTCGCAGGCGAAAGAGGAACTTTGTGCGGTCATCATCGCCATGGTTCGGGCGACGCTGCCGCGCGGCTAAAGCCGTTCTACCTGGCGCGCGCCTTGCATCAGGGAAGCAGGACTTCCCTGGAGCATACGCATGATAGCCAATTCATCGACCACCATCCGTTTCCTGCTCGCCTCGCGCCAGTGTGAACTCAACAGCCTGCGTTATCTGCTGCAAAGCGGCGAGCTGGTGGGCAAGATCAGCCAGCTTGTGCACATGCTGCAACGCGAGCGCGGAACCTCCAATATGTTCCTCTGCGCAAGCAAGGGGCAATTTGCTGATGAGTTGATCCTGCGCGAACAAGAGGTGGCGCAGGCACAAGCACCGCTGATGGCGCAACTCGACACGCTGGAGCAGCAGATTGCCGCGCTGCCGCAGGCCAGCCGTCTGTTCAGCCACGTCGCAAGCGTGGTGTACGCCCTGAGTTTGCTGCCTGCGTTACGCCAGCAAATCCGCCAGCGCACGCTGCGTTTACCGCAGGCGATGAGCTTTTTTAACGACATCATTCGCCATTTGTTGTCGCTGGTGTTCGAGCTTTCTGACACCGCCGCCGAACCGGCCATCTCCAGGCATTTAATCGCCATGTTCAGCTTTATGCAGGGTAAAGAGTACGCAGGCCAGGAGCGGGCGACCGGCGCGGCGGCCTTTGCCGCTGGTACATTCAGCGAAGAGACGCAGCAGAAATTGCTCAGCCTGATTGAACGCCAGGAGCGCTGTTTCGCCACCTTCGCCGATTTCGCCGACGATGAACACCGCCTGCGCTGGCAGCAGATGGCGACCGACAGCCAGTTTGAACGCCTGCGGCGCATCGCCTGCACCGGGCGTGAGTTATATGAAGCCGACAGTTGCCTGCGCTGGTTTGCCCTTGCCACGCAGCGCATTGACGAGATGAAAACGCTGGAAGATGCGCTGGCGCAAACGCTGATGGCGCACTGCCGGGCGCGCATTGCCGCCACCGAGCAGGCCAATAATGAGCAACTCGCCGATATCGAAAGCCTGATGCCCGCATACGAGAACGAAGAGAGCAGTTACTCGGTCTTTAGCGACGCGCACGGCTGGCTGGAGAGCGGCGGCGTTCGCCCGCAGCTTGGCCGTTCACTGCTGGTGCTGGTGCAACAGCAGTCGCGACGCTTGCAGGCGCTGGACACAGAGCTTGCGGCACTGCGCGAAACGCTCAACGAGCGCAAGCAGATTGAGCGCGCGAAGAGCATGTTGATGCAGCACCGGCAAATCAGCGAAGAAGAGGCCTACAAAACCCTGCGGCGTATGGCGATGAACCAGAACAAAAAGCTGATTGAAATCGCCAGCGCCATGCTGGCGGTGGCCGATGTTTTTCAGGCTAACCCTTAAGGAGTAGCTGCACATTGCCAGTGCGAAAAGTGCCCTTCCGCAGTGCGCCGCGCTGGGTTGTTAGCGGTAATGTGCCGCGAAATCCGCCGCTTTCAATTCTGGCACAGCCTTTGCTTTAACCTTCCCAGGTAGAAAAAAATCACAACGCGCACCCGGCCAACGGCGGTCGGTTTAGCGTTAAGCGGACAACGGCGTCCATAAGCGTGCAGCTTTGCACAGGCTTATGGGCGCCGTTTTTTTTTGCATCCCACAACGGTGAGCAGCGCGAGGGTGGCATGAGTGATAACAACACGAAAGGTATGACGGTTTCCCGCCGTCAGTTTTTACTGGGCAGCGCGGCGCTCGGCGGCAGCCTGCTGGTGCCGGGCGTCATTAATCGCGCCTGGGCCGCCGGTTCTGACGCACCGGAGCTTAAAGAGATCCGCGTGGGCTTTATTCCACTCACCGATTGCGCCTCAGTGGTGATGGCGGCGGTGAAAGGCTTCGACAAAAAATATGGCATCACCATTTTGCCAAGCAAAGAAGCCAACTGGGCGTCGGTGCGCGACAAGCTTCTTTCTGGCGAGCTGAATGCTTCGCACATTCTCTACGGTCAGCTTTACGGTCTGCAAATGGGGCTTTCCGGGCCGCAAACCAATATGGCGGCGCTGATGACCCTCAACCAGAACGGGCAGGGGATCACGCTCGCCAACGCGCTGCACGAGGCGGGTGTCACCGATTTGCCCGCGCTGGCGAAGCATCTCGCCGCCAGCCCGGCGGGAACCTACACCTTTGCGCAAACCTTCCCGACCGGCACCCACGCCATGTGGCTCAACTACTGGCTGGCGAGCGCGGGTATTAACCCGCTCAACGACATCCGCAGCGTGGTGGTGCCACCGCCGCAAATGGTGATGAACATGAAAATTGGCAACATGGTCGGCTACTGCGTTGGCGAACCCTGGAACCAGCGCGCGATCAGCGATGGCATCGGTTTTACCGCCGCGACCAGCCAGGATATCTGGCCGGATCACCCGGAAAAAGTGCTCGGTACGCGCGCCGATTGGGTCGAAAAGAACCCCAACAGCGCCCGCGCGCTGACCGCCGCGATCCTGGAAGCCTCGCGCTGGATTGACGCCTCGGACGATAACCGCCGCGAAACGGCGAAGGTGATTGCCGGGCGCGCTTATCTCAACACCAAAGAAGAGACCATCGTTGGCCGCATGCTCGGCCAGTACGACAACGGCATTGGCAAAAGCTGGAAAGATCAGCACGCGATGCGCTTCTTCCACGATGGCTCGGTCAACTACCCGTGGCTCTCCGATGGCATGTGGTTCCTCACCCAGCACAAGCGCTGGGGGCTGCTCACAGACGATCCGGACTACCTCGCCATCGCCCGCCAGGTGAACCGCATTGATATCTACAAACAGGCCGCCGCCAGCGTGGGCAATGTTTCGCTGCCGGACAGCGATATGCGCAGCAGCGTGTTGATGGATGGCGTTCGCTGGGATGGCAGTAACCCTGCCGCCTACGCCAACGGCTTTAGCGTAAAAAAATGAGAGGTCGCTGATGAAAAACCAGGCGCAAGTTATCCCGATCCCGCTGGACGAAGCGGCGAAAATTCCCCAGCAGGCAGAGATCGTTACGCTGCCCGCCAAAGTGCGCGTACGTCGCCGCCCGTCATTGTTACGCCCGCTGATGCAGCGTGTGGTGCCTGCGCTGCTCGGCATCGGCCTGCTGCTCTGCCTGTGGCAGGTGGCGGCGCTGAACAGCAAAAACTTCCCCACGCCGTGGCAAACGTGGCTGGCGGCGCTGGAGATTTTCGCCGATCCGTTTTATGTCGCCGGGCCGAACGATCAGGGCATTGGCTGGAACGTGCTGGCCTCGTTAGAGCGCGTGGCGACCGGTTTTGGCCTTGCCGCACTGGTCGGTATTCCCACCGGTTTTTTGATTGGCCGCTTTCGTTTTGTCGCCAGCATGCTCAACCCGCTCATCTCCCTGCTGCGCCCGGTCAGCCCGCTCGCCTGGCTGCCGATAGGTTTGCTGCTGTTCCAGCGCGCGGAACCGGCCTCAAGCTGGACGATTTTCATCTGCTCCATCTGGCCGATGATCCTCAACACCGCCGAAGGCGTGCGGCAGATCCCGCAGGATTACCTGAATGTCGCGCGGGTTCTGAAACTTTCCGAGTTCGCCATCATGCGCAAAATCCTGCTGCCCGCCGCGCTGCCGGGCATCCTCACCGGCATGCGGTTATCGATTGGCATCGCCTGGCTGGTGATCGTGGCGGCAGAAATGCTGACCGGCGGTATCGGCATCGGTTTCTGGATCTGGAACGAGTGGAACAACCTGAATGTGGAACACATCATCATCGCCATTGTGGTGATTGGCGTGGTCGGCCTGCTGCTCGAACAGGCGCTGATGTGGATTGCTAACCGTTTTAACTACACCAACCGCTAGGGGGCTCTGATGCGTACCAATCCGATTATCCAGGTTCAGCAGGTGAGCCAGCGTTTTAATACCAGCAGCGGCGAGTTTCTGGCGCTTGATAACGTTAGCTTTGACATTCACCCCGGCGAAACCCTCAGCCTGATTGGCCACTCCGGCTGCGGCAAATCCACACTGCTGAATTTGATTGCCGGGCTGACGCTGCCCACCAGCGGCGGTCTGCTGTGCAACAACCGCGAAATCGACGGCCCGGGGCCGGAGCGCGGCGTGGTGTTTCAGAACCACTCGCTGTTGCCGTGGCTGACGGCGTACGACAACGTCGGGCTGGCGGTGCGCCAGGTGTTTCGCGGCGAAATGAGCAAAGTGGAGATGCATGAATGGATCATGCACAACCTGGATCTGGTGCATATGTCCCACGCGTGGAATAAGCGCCCGCACGAGATCTCCGGCGGCATGAAGCAGCGTGTCGGCATTGCCCGCGCGCTGGCGATGAAACCGAGCGTACTGCTGATGGATGAGCCTTTCGGCGCGCTCGACGCCTTAACCCGCGCTCATTTACAGGATGCGGTGATGGAGATCCAACAGCGCCTGCACACCACCATTGTGCTGATCACCCACGACGTGGATGAGGCGGTGCTGCTCTCTGACCGCGTGTTGATGATGACCAACGGCCCGGCGGCGAGCATTGGCGAAATTATGGCGGTGGAGCTGGAGCGCCCGCGCTCGCGCGTTTCGCTGGCCGACGACGCGCAGTATCAGCGCTACCGCCAGCAAGTGCTGCATTTCCTGTATGAGAAACAGCCCAAAGCGGCCTGACCTCTCTTTCTCTTGCGCATTAAGGATCCAGGTTATGAAAAAGCCCGTTTTAGCGGTGATCGGCCACGGCATGGTGAGCCACTACTTTCTGCAACAGCTCGTGGAGCGCGAACTGCACCTGCATTACGACATCGTGGTGTTTGGCGAAGAGCGGCTGCCCGCTTATGACCGCGTGCATCTTTCAGAATACTTCGCCGGGCGCAGCGCGCAGTCGTTGTCGCTGGTAAGCGAGGGGTTCTTTGCCGACAATGGCATCACGCTGCACTGCGCGAGCAAAATTGTCGCTATCGACAGCCAGCAACGCTGCGTGCGCGATGCGCAGGGTGTGGAAACCCATTACGACACGCTGGTGCTCGCCACCGGTTCGTATGCTTTTGTACCGCCGATCAGCGGCAATACGCGCCCTGGCTGCCTGGTATACCGCACGCTCGACGATCTGGACGCCATTGCCGCACAGGCGAAGAACGCGAAACGCGGCGTGGTGATTGGCGGCGGTTTGCTGGGGCTTGAGGCCGCCAACGCCCTGCGTCAGTTAGGGCTGGAAACCCACGTTGTTGAATTTGCGCCGCGCCTGATGGCAGTGCAGCTCGACGAGGGCGGCGCCATGATGCTGCAACGCAAAATCGAAGCGCTTGGCGTACAGGTTCACACCCGCAAAGAGACGCGGGAAATCATCGACGGCGAGCAGGCGCGCCACCGCCTCTGCTTTGCCGACGGCAGTTTTCTGGAAACCGATCTGCTGCTGTTCTCGGCGGGCATCCGCCCGCGCGATGAGCTGGCGGAAAGCGCAGGGCTGCAAAAAGGGCCGCGCGGCGGCATTGTTATCAACGATCACTGTCAGACCTCTGATGAAGCCATTTACGCTATCGGCGAGTGCGCGTTGTGGAACGGGCAGATTTTTGGTCTTGTCGCACCGGGCTACCAGATGGCGCGCAGCGTGGCGGACAAGCTCGCGGCGCGCGACACGCCGTTTACCGGCGCGGATATGAGCACCAAACTGAAATTGCTGGGCGTCGAGGTGGCCTCTATTGGCGACGCGCACGGCAAAACCGCCGGCAGCCAGAGTTACCAGTGGACCGATGGCCCGCGCGAAATCTACAAGAAAATTGTTGTCTCCGCCGATGGCAAACGGCTGCTCGGCGCGGTGCTGATTGGCGATAGCGCCGATTACAGCCTGCTGCTGCAAATGATGCTTAACGACATGCCGCTGCCCGCGCAGCCGCAAACGCTGATCCTGCCTGCGCTTTCCGGCGATGCGCCAAAAGGGCTGGGCGTGGCGGCGCTCGCCGCCAGCGCGCAAATCTGCTCCTGCCATAACGTCAGCAAGGGGGATATCGCCGCCGCCGTGGCGGGTGGTTGCAGCGAGCTTGGAGCACTGAAAAGCTGCACCAAAGCGGGCACCGGCTGCGGCGGCTGCGTGCCGCTGCTGAAACAGGTGATGGAGCACGAGCTGCAACAGCTCGGCGTGGAGGTGAAAAAAGATATCTGCGAGCACTTTGCCTGGTCGCGTCAGGAGCTGTATCACCTGATCCGCCTGCACGATATCCGCACTTTCGACGCGCTGATTGCGCAGTTCGGCCAGGGGCACGGCTGCGAAGTGTGCAAACCGCTGGTCGGCTCCATGCTCGCTTCGTGCTGGAACGACTACCTGCTTAAACCGCAGCACCTGCCATTGCAGGATACCAACGACCGTTTTTTTGCCAACATTCAAAAAGATGGCACCTACTCGGTGGTGCCGCGCATCCCGGCGGGCGAAATCACTCCACAGGGGCTTATCGCCATCGGCGAAGTGGCGCAGCGCTACAACCTCTACACCAAAATCACCGGCGGGCAGCGGGTGGATCTCTTTGGCGCACGGCTTGAGCAGTTGCCCGCGATTTGGGAGGAACTTATCGCCGCCGGGTTTGAAACCGGCCACGCTTACGGCAAATCCCTGCGCACGGTGAAATCCTGCGTCGGTTCCACCTGGTGCCGCTATGGCGTGCAGGATTCCACCGGCATGGCGATCGCGCTGGAGAACCGTTACAAGGGGCTGCGCTCGCCGCACAAAATCAAAATGGCGGTCTCCGGCTGTACCCGTGAATGCGCGGAAGCGCAGGGCAAAGACATTGGCGTGATTGCCACCGACAAAGGCTGGAACCTGTATATCTGCGGCAACGGCGGTATGAAGCCGCGCCACGCCGATCTGTTTGCCAGCGATCTCGACAGCGAAGCGCTGATCCGCACCATCGACCGGGTGTTGATGTTCTACATCCGCACCGCCGACCGGCTACAGCGCACCAGCACCTGGCTGGACAACATGGAAGGCGGTCTGGACTACCTCAAACAGGTGGTGCTCGAAGACAGTCTCAATATTGGCGCTGAACTGGAGCGCGAAATGCAGCAGGTGGTCGACAGCTACCAGTGCGAGTGGAAAACCACCCTCGATAATCCGCAAAACCGTCTGCTGTTCCGGGGCTTCCTCAATAGCGATCAACCGGATGAAGCGGTGGTGATGGTGCCGGAGCGCGGGCAGATCCGCCCGGCAACAGCGCAGGAAAAACCGCCTATGCACAACCAGCCGCACACGGGGGATGGCGAGTGGCAGCAGATTGCCGCGCTGGCTGATATTCCGGCGAACGCCGGCATGGCCGCGCGTCTTGGTCAGCAGCAGATTGCCCTGTTTCACCTGCCTGATTGCGAGGAGCAAGTATTCGCGCTCGAAAACCATGAACCTGGCAGCCAGGCGAATGTGCTGGCGCGTGGGCTGGTGGGCGACGCAAGCGGTGAGCCGATGGTTATCTCCCCGCTGTATAAAAAGCGTTTTCGCCTGCGCGACGGGCAGAGCCTGGACGATGCCGGGCTGCGTCTGCGCGTCTGGCCGGTGAAAATCCAGCACGGGCAAATCTGGGTGCAGCACGCGCCTGCCGCGCAGAACACCTTGCCAGCAATTGCCGAAGCGTCTTAAACAAATCCGGGGGCGAAATGGAGCAGATCAAAAGCGTATGCCCCTACTGCGGGGTGGGCTGCGGGCTGGTGATGCAGGTGGAAAACCAGCGCATCATCAGTGTGGTGGGCGATAAATCCCACCCGACCAACCAGGGGCGGTTGTGCACCAAAGGTAAAAGCTGTGCCGGGGCGATAACGGCGACTGGCCGGCTGGATAGCGCGTATCTCCGCACATCGCGCCAGCATGAGCCGGTGCGCACGGCAATCGATGACGCCATCCGCGAAACCGCCCGGCGGCTGCGTGACATTATCGATAAGCACGGCCCGGATGCCCTGGCGCTGTATGTTTCCGGCCAGATGTCTTTAGAAGCGCAATATCTGGCGAACAAGCTGGCGAAAGGGTTTATTGGCACCAACAACATCGAGTCCAACTCACGTTTGTGCATGGCCAGCGCCGCCAGCGGTTATAAGCTCTCGCTCGGCGCGGATGGGCCACCTGGCTCTTATGACGACTTTGAACATGCCGATCTGTTTTTGGTGATTGGCGCCAACATGGCCGACTGCCACCCAATCCTGTTTCTGCGCATGATGGAGCGCGTCAATGCCGGGGCGAAACTGATTGTCGTTGATCCTCGCCGCACTGCCACGGCAGAGAAAGCCTCGCTCTTTTTGCAGATCAAACCCGGCACCGATCTCGCGTTGCTGAACGGTTTGCTGGCACTGTTGGTGCAAAACGGCCAACTGGATAACGATTTTATCGCCCGGCACACCGAAGGCTGGCAGGCGATGCCGGATTTTCTGCTGGACTATACGCCGCAGCAGGTAGCGGAGCGCACCGGGCTGCGTGAAGCCGACATTCGCCAGGCGGCGCAGTGGATTGGCGAAGCGAGTGAATGGATGAGCTGCTGGACGATGGGGCTAAACCAGAGCACGCACGGCACCTGGAGCACCAACGCGTTATGCAATTTACACCTGGCGACCGGCGCGATTTGCCGCCCCGGCAGCGGGCCGTTTTCGCTTACCGGCCAGCCGAACGCGATGGGCGGGCGGGAAATGGGCTATATGGGCGGCGGTTTGCCGGGTCAGCGATCGGTACTGGTGGATGAAGATTGCGCGTTCGTCGAACAGCTATGGCAACGTCCTGCCGGCACGCTGCCTGGCGAGGTGGGCGGCGGTACGGTCGCGCTGTTTGACGCGATGAGCGCAGGCGAGATCAAAGCCTGCTGGATAATCTGCACCAACCCGGTCGCCACCGTGCCAAACCGCGAAAAAGTGATCGCCGGGCTGGAACGCGCTGAGCTGGTGATTGCGCAGGATGCGTTTCTGGATACCGAAACCAACCGCTATGCCGATATCCTGTTGCCGGGTGCACTGTGGGCAGAAGCCGAAGGGGTAATGGTTAACTCCGAACGCACCATGACGTTGATGCAGCAGGCGGTATCTCCGCCGGGCGATGCGCTTGCCGACTGGCAAATTATCGCCAGCGTGGCGTGTGAAATGGGGTACGCGGAGGGCTTTCGCTACGCCAGCGCCGCCGCGGTGTTTGATGAAATCCGCGCCGCTCACAACCCGGCAACCGGCTACGACATTCGCGGCGCGAGCTACGCGCGGCTGCGCCAGACGCCGTTGCAGTGGCCGTGCGCGCCGGAGGATGATGAACCCCGTCATCCCATTCGCTATTTGCAGGATAACGGGCGCGTGCGTTTTGCTACCGCCAGCGGCAAGGGGCAATTTTTTGCCCGCCCGGATCTCGCGCCGGCCGAAATGCCGGATGACGACTATCCGCTGGTGCTCAACACCGGGCGCGTGCAGCACCAGTGGCATACGCTGACCAAGACCGGCAAAATCCCGCTGCTTAATACGCTCAACCCCGGACCGTTTATCGAAATCTCCCCCACAGACGCACAACGGCTGGCGATAAACGAGGGGGACTGGGTGGATATCCACTCGCGGCGCGGTATGGCACGGCTGCCTGCGGTGGTGACTGACCGTGTGCGACCCGGCAACAGCTTTGCGCCTTTTCACTGGAACGATCTGTTTGGCGACAAGCTGGCAATCAACGCCCTAACCAGCGATGCGCTGGATCCCGTTTCGCTGCAACCCGAGCTGAAACACTGTGCTATCGCGCTGGTGCGCAGCCAACAGCAACCCGCGCCCGCCGCTGCACCCGCAACGGATGAAGACAGCGGGTTAGTGCTGGTGCTGTGGGCCTCCACCACCGGCAATGCGCAGGCGTTTGCCCGCCGCTGCGCCGAACAACTTCTGCATGCCGGGCTGGCGGTAAAACTGCGCGCCATGGATAGCGTCGGTATTAACGATATTGCCGCCGCGCCGCGCGTGTTACTGCTCGCCAGCACCTTTGGCGATGGCGATCCGCCCGCTAATGGCGCGGCGTTATGGGCGGCGTTGAGCGCCGAAAACGCGCCTGCGCTGAGCGGGACGGCGTTTTCGGTGCTGGCGTTTGGCGATGCCAGTTACGCGCAGTTTTGCGGTTTTGGCCGCAAGCTCGATGCCCGGCTGGCCGCCCTTGGCGCACAGCGGCTGCTGGCGTGCCAGGCGTGCGATGCGGGCGATATTGACGCGGCGCAGCAGTGGCTGGCGGCGATCCACACTGACGTTTTGCGGCTCGGCGCGCCGCCGCAAAGCACGGGGCAACCCACGGCAAAACCTGGTTTCAGCCGCCACGATCCCGTTAGCGTGCCGCTGGTCACGAACCAATTGCTGAGCGCGCCGGGGGCGGAAAAAGAGATCCGCCAGTTCGCGTTTGATCTGCAGGGTAGCGGCTTGCACTACGAAGCGGGCGACGCGCTCGGTGTCTGGCCGCGCAACTGCCCGCAGCGGGTCGCCGACATCCTCGATCTGCTGGCGCTGGATGGGCAAAGCAGGGTGCAGGTTAGCGGCGTGGGCGAAATGACGCTGCAGGCTGCGCTCTGTGACTGTTTTGACATCACGCGCATCACCCCGGAGGTGCTGCGCCTGGTGGCTGACCATGTGCAAAACGAAACGCTGCATAGCCTGCTCGCCAGTGAAAACAGTACCGAACTTACGCAGTGGCTGTGGGGGCGGCAGATTATCGACCTGTTGCAGTGTTTCCCGGTACATCTGGCGGCTGAACAGTGGCTTTCGGCGCTGCGTCGCTTGCAGCCACGGCTCTATTCCATCTCCTCCAGCCCGACAGTTTCCCCGCAGCGCGTTGAACTGACGGTCTCCACCGTGCGTTATGGCGACAGCAAGCAACGCGGCGGCGTCTGTTCGACCTTTCTGGCGGATCGCGCAGAGCACGTGGCGATCTTTATTCAGCCCTCGCCGCATTTTCGCCTGCCAGCCGATCCGGACACGGCGGTGATTATGGTCGGCGCAGGCACCGGCATTGCGCCGTTTCGCGGTTTTCTGCAGGAGCGCCAGGCCACGGGGGCGAGAGGCGATAACTGGCTGTTTTTTGGCGAGCAGCATGCGGCCACGGATTTTTATTACCGTGAGGAGCTGGAGGCCTGGCAGCGCGACGGCGTGTTGTCGCGCTTCACCACCGCGTTTTCCCGCGATCAGGCGCAGAAAATCTACGTTCAGCACCGCATGCTGGAGCAGGGCGAAGCGCTGTGGCGCTGGTTAGCCGCCGGGGCGCACTTTTATGTTTGTGGCGATGCGAGCCAGATGGCGAAAGATGTCGAAAATACTTTAAAGCAGGTGGCACAAACCTTTGGCAGCATGAGCGCTGACGCGGCGGACGCCTGGCTGGCGACCCTGGCGCGGGAAAATCGCTATCAGCGCGATGTCTATTAAGCGTTGTACAGTGTGATACAAAGCCAACGCCCGGGGCGCGCGTAACCAGGATACACTCATTTTACCGTTACCCGCCGCCAGGGCTTTTTGGATGGAACATATTGACCACATTTTGGTTGTTGATGATGACCGGGAAATTCGCACGCTGCTTGCTGATTACCTGACCCGCTCAGGCCTGCGCGCAAGCGTCGCCGCGAATGGCAAACAGATGCGCCAGTTACTTGAAACCACGCCGGTGGATTTGATTGTGCTGGATATCATGATGCCAGGCACGGACGGACTGACGCTGTGCCGCGAGTTGCGCAGCAGCGCGCATAAAAACGTGCCGGTGCTGATGCTGACCGCGCGTAGCGAAGAGACCGATCGCATTGTCGGTCTGGAGATGGGCGCGGATGACTACCTGGTGAAACCCTTTGTTGCCCGCGAACTGCTGGCGCGTATTAAAGCCATTTTGCGCCGCACGCGCATGTTGCCGCCGAACCTGCAAATCACCGAAGCGGGACGTTGCCTGGCGTTTGGCGACTGGCAGCTTGACACCTCGGCGCGTCATCTGGTGGATGCGCAGGGGACCGTGGTGGCACTGAGCGGCGCGGAGTATCGCCTGATGCGCGTGTTTCTCGATCACCCGCAGCGCGTACTCAACCGTGACCAGCTTCTGAACCTTACGCAGGGGCGCGACGCGGAGCTTTTCGAACGATCTATTGACCTGCTGGTAAGCCGCCTGCGCCAGCGCCTGAACGACGACGCGCGAGAACCGGCTTATATCAAAACCGTGCGCAGCGAAGGTTACGTTTTCTCAATGCCGGTGGTTATCACAGAGGCGCGGGAATGAGGCTGTGGCCGCGCTCGCTGCTGTCACGTTTAGTGGTGATTGTGCTGGTGGGATTGCTGCTGGCGAACGCGTTAACCCTTAGCCTGCTGCTGTATGAACGCATCACCACCGCGCGTTCGGTAATGCTGGGCAATCTGGAATACGATGTGGCGACCAGCGTGTCGATCCTCGACCGTTTACCCGCCAGCGAGCGTCCTGCATGGCTGGCGCGTATCGATCGCGGTAACTATCGCTACTTGCTGAGCACAGGTGAAGACGGGCACTATCCCACCAACTGGCGTTCGAAAGATACCGCACGCTCGCTCGAACAGGCGCTGGGCAGCCAATATGCCCTGAAAATCAATGCGGTCCCGGGCCCGCAGGAACATTTGCAGGCGCATTTGCGCCTGCATGATGGCGCGCCGCTGACCATTGATATCACCCCGCGTCCAACGCCTATCGCCCGTTGGCTGCCTGCGGTGCTGGTCGCACAACTGCTGCTGTTGCTTATCTGCTGCTGGCTGGCGGTACGCCTGGCGGTGAAGCCGCTGACCCGCTTTACCCGTGCGCTTGATGCGCTCACCCCGTCGCCCGAACCGCCGCCAGTGATGATCGAAAGCGGCCCAACGGAGGTGCAGCACGCGGTGCGCGCTTTTAACGCCATGCAGGCGCGTATTGCTCATCACCTGAGTTCGCGCGCGCAGATCCTTGCCGCGATTTCGCACGACCTGCAAACGCCGATCACCCGGATGCGGTTGCGCAGCGAAATGGCTGCCGACGAAGCGCTGCGCGACAAACTGCTGGCGGATCTGGATGAGATGTCCCGGCTGGTTCGTGAAGGGATCGCTTATGCCCGCACGCAGGATGCGCCGCCGCTCGCACCGCAGCGGCTGGCGCTGCACCCGTTTATCGACAGCCTGGTGTGTGACTATGTCGACGTTGGCAAGCGAGTAACGCTGCTGCGCTGCCCGCCGGATCTCACGCTGCACATTGATGTGCAGGCGCTGCGGCGCATATTAACTAATCTGCTGGATAACGCGCTGAAATTCGCCGGCAAAGCAGACATCGAAATTGTACTTACGCCAGATGCGCCGCTCGCGATCCATGTGCTTGATAACGGCCCTGGCATTCCTGAAGAGGCGCTGGCAGCGGTGCTGGAGCCTTTCTACCGGCTGGAAACCTCGCGTAATCGCGGCACCGGTGGCACCGGTCTGGGGCTGGCGATTGCCCGGCAACTGGTGTCGCAACTCGGTGGGCAACTGCACCTGAGCAACCGCCCACAGGGCGGGCTGGATGCCTGCGTGCTATTGCCGCACTAAGTTTGTATCTCTGCGTATCTGCTCTCCGGCCTGCAACACCGGCTGACAAAACCCGCCATCACCGACACCGCCGCGATACACCGCGGCGGTGTAATGCGCCTGTTTCCTCAACGAATCAAGGAGCTTGTTATGGTGATCATTGCTTTTTTAGGCGGCTGCTTGACGCTGCTCAGCCCCTGTACGCTGCCGGTTATTCCGCTACTGTTCGCAAGTTTTGGCCGCGATAAACGTCATCTTGCCGCACTGCTGGCGGGAATGGTGGCGATGTTTACGCTGGTGGCACTGCTGGCGGGCGCCACGCAGCAGTGGATAATCCAGGCCAACGCCTGGGGGCGCTGGCTGGCACTCGGTCTGCTGGCGGTGATGGCGCTGGCGCTGATTTCGCCGCGCATTGCCAGCACGGTGATGTACTTTGCCGTGCGCGCCGGTGAACGGCTCGATAACCGCAGCCGCCGTTCGGGCGGTGTTCTTTCGGCGATGCTGGCGGGGTTATCCGTCGGGCTACTGTGGGCGCCGTGCGCCGGGCCGATCCTGGGCGCGGTACTGAGCGCCGCCATGCTTAACGGCGCAAGCGGGCAGACGGCGCTGGTGCTGGCGGCTTACGGCAGCGGCGCGGCGGCGATGCTGGCGCTGCTCTGGTTGTGTGGCGATCGGCTTTTTTCCCGCCTGCGCGCCAGTCTGCCCTTCAGCGAGCGGCTGCGTCAGGGGGCGGGCGTCGCCATGCTGGGCGCGGTAGTGCTGATTGGCAGCGGGGCGACGTCTGCGTTGCAGGGGGCGGGCTCGTGGACAACGCGGCTGGAACAACAGCTCCTGAGCTGGCGGACATCACCGCAACCTGCCGTCACACTGCAGCCGGTCAGCGAGCCGCTGGTGCGCAATAGCATGCCGTCACTGGAGGGAGCGGTGAGCTGGCTTAACTCTGCGCCGCTCACTCCGCAAGCGCTGAAGGGCAAAGTGGTGCTGGTGGATTTCTGGACGTTCGACTGTATCAACTGCCAGCACACGCTACCGTATGTCAACGCGTGGGCGGAAAAATACCGTGACCAGGGGCTGGTGGTGATTGGTGTTCACACCCCGGAATACCCGTTCGAGAAGAACATTCAGTCGCTGCAAAACGTGGTACGCAAAGAGAATATCCGCTTCCCGGTGGCGGTGGACAATAACTACGCCATCTGGAATGCGTTTGGGAACCAGTACTGGCCTGCGCATTACTACTTTGATGCCAAAGGGCAACTGCGGCAGATGTACTTTGGGGAAGGGGAGTATCAACAGCAGGAGCAACTTATTCAGAAACTGCTGGCCGAAGCGCATTCATGAGGGAAAAGCGCCTTCGCTGATTCAGCCGAAGGCGCGTGCTGTTTAATGCCGTGCAATGTCGATAAGCGCCTGCGCAAAAAACGCGGGCGCTTCTTGCGGCAGGTTATGACCAATGCCGCCGGTGGCGGTACGGTGCTGGTAGCGGCCGCTGAATTTGGCGGCGTAGCTGGCAGGATCCGGATGCGGCGCGCCGTTTGCGTCGCCCTCGAGCGTAATGGTCGGCACCGTAATTACCGGTGCCTTTGCCAGTTGCTGCTCCAGCGCGTCGAAACGGTGCTCACCGCTGACAATTCCCAACCGCCAGCGATAATTATGCAGCGTAATGGCGACATGATCGGCGTTGTGCAATGCCTGCGCCGAGCGGGCAAACTCCGCTTCGCTAAAGTGCCACTGCGGCGAGGCGGTTCGCCAGATAAGTTTCGCAAACTCATCGGTATGTTCACGATAGCCCGCTTCGCCGCGCTCGGTCGCAAAGTAAAATTGATACCACCAGGCGAGTTCCGCCGCGGGCGGCAGCGGTTTTTTATTTGCCTGCTGGCTGCCAATCAGATAACCGCTTACCGAGACCAGTCCTTTGCAGCGCTGCGGCCACAGTGCGGCAAGAATATTGGCGGTACGCGCGCCCCAGTCAAAACCGCCGATCACCGCCTGTTTAATGTCGAGCGCGTCAAGAAAGGCAATCGCATCGACGGCGAGCGCCGCCTGCTGGCCGTTGCGCGGCGTGTCGGCAGATAAAAATGTGGTGCTGCCATAGCCGCGTAGCCACGGTACCAGCACGCGCAACCCGGCACGGGTAAGGCGCGGGATCACATCGGCAAAGCTGTAGATGTCATACGGCCAGCCGTGCAGTAGCAGCATCGGTTCGCCGTTAACCGGCCCGGTGTCGATATACCCGATATTCAGCACGCCTGCGTCAATATGCTTAATGGGCGGTAGCGGCGTCAGGTTGCGCGGTGTGGTGGTGAGGGCGGCGGGCGGTGCGCTGGCCTGGGCGGGAAGGGTGCTGAGCCCCAGTTCCAGTGCGGCCAGGCTTGCGGCGGTGGCCTGCAACAGCAGGCGGCGTTGCGGATTTTCAATCGATGACATAAGTCACTCCTGCAATAAAGTGGGCGATGGCGTCCTGCGCCATCCACCCGCTATTGCAAGGGATCACTGTATCCCGATTGTGTGCAGCTACGCGCCGTTCTGTATCAGCGTGTATAACAGCGGTGTTTGCGTATCGCGTGCAGGCTCTGCGGCCAGGCGATCTTCCGGGAGCTTACACAGCAAGCCTGCCGTCAGGCCGATCAAGGATGTTGGCGGGTAATCCTGCCACTGTCCTGGCGTGTTCATACGGGCGATTTTGTCGCCAGTGGCAAAATGCTCTGAAAAGAAGAGCTTATGTACATGGGCGTATTGGTGTGTATCACAGTTCACAACCAGGCTTTGGCGTTCGCTGCGGATCATCATCAGCGGATTCTTTTTCACCGGCATGCCTTTGGTGTAGTTATGAATCACGTCAATACGGCGCAAATAGGGATTGCCGTCATAAAGGGAAATGGCACGAAAATCCAGATAGCTGACGCCGCTACTGAGTGTCACGAACTTAACGACCCGCTTGGGCGGGGTTTCCTCTTGCGTAACGCTGGCACCCGGATGGCTGGTGCAGCCGGACATCAGCAGCAGTGCTGAGCCAAAAAACAGGGATTTTTTCATTTTCGCTCTCCTTGCAGATCCGGGCGCACCGCCAGTAACTCGTCCTTGCTGACCTTGCCCTGAATCGAGCAGCGCAAAAAGGTTTTGCCTTCACTTACTTCCAGCATTGCGAGTTTTTCCACGCTATCCGCGGCCGGAGCAATACCGCTGACGGCGGTTTTGTTGACCCGCCATGTGGTCTCACCGGCGCGTTTGATCAGCGGATTGGCGTAATACCCGTCCGTGACTTTCTGCCAGTGAATGTCAGGCAACGCAGCTATCACCGCAGACATGGGCTCTTCGATCACCCATCCCCAGAAGTAATAATCACCCAATTTGCCCAGTGACTCCTGCGACCTGTCAAAGCCAGAAATGGTGAGCTGATTGATGCGCAGAGGCTTGCTAAACCAGACGATATCGGAGCCGTCTTTCGGCGCGGCAAACCAGGCGTGATGCTGCTTATCTGTGACCACTGGCGCGGTGTGCGCCAGCGTTGCCCGCTGCTTATAGAGTTCATTGAAAAAAGTGCTGTCGCAACGCAGCAAACCTTCTGTCAGCGTTTGCGCCTTTGCGCTGCCGGTTATTGCCAGCGTGAGCAGCGCCAGGTGTAGAAATAAAGATTTCATAGTTGTCCTTAAGGGTATGCGCCGTTTGTTATTACGGCTCCATTTTTTCATCGTCAGCAGAAGTGGATACACAGGTATCGGCATGAGAGGCCTGGCCTTTACATGAAAACGCGGCGGGCAAGGTTTTTTGCGCATTTATTAAGGTGTATTATTTATACATCTTAACTATTGGTGACGTGTATGGCTGGCACCCGGATCCTGCGAGAAAAACTGACTATCCGCAAAATGATTGCCCTTTATCAGCGCGCCTGCCCGGATGCGGTAAGCAGCGCGGCGCACTACGCGGATTTGTATGCCTATGCGGAAAAGCGGCTGGATAAATGCGTGTTCGGCGAAGAGAAACCGGCCTGCAAGCAGTGTCCGGTGCACTGTTACCAGCCTGCGAAACGCGAAGAGATGAAACAGATTATGCGCTGGGCCGGGCCGCGCATGCTGTGGCGTCACCCGGTGCTGACGGTACGTCATTTGCTTGATGACAAGCGCCCGGTGCCGGAGTTGCCGGAGAAGTACCGGCGCAAATAGCGGGTAAAGGTAAAAAAGCAGGATGCGTATTCGGTGAAGGCGGGTTACGCGTTTGCCGGATTGGCGGTTTTACGGCGCTGTTGACGCGCAAAGAAACGCCCGACGCGCGAAAACGCCCGTCGGGTCTGCGGCTATAACGCCTCTTTATCAATACCTAATCGTTTCATTCGGGAGAGCAGCGTAGTGCGTTTGAGCCCCAGACGCTGCGCCGCGCCTTTTGGCCCGGCGACCACGCCGTTGGTTTCCCGCAGCACGCGCACAATCAGCTGATACTCATCTTCCCCTTCGCGCGCCACTTCGGCGGGCGTTTCAGGCGCGACGGACGGCACGGCGATTTCCGCCATCGACAGTTGCAGCACGTTGCCGCGCGTGAGCAGCACCGCACGCTCGATCACGTTCTCCAGCTCACGCACATTCCCCGGCCACTCCATCGCACTCAGCACACGCAAGGTTTCCGCCGGAATGCTGTCGATATTGCGCCCCATTTTACGTGCGATTTTAAAGGTGAAGGCTTTCACCAGCAGCGGAATGTCTTCCGGGCGCTCGCGCAGCGGCGGCAGGTGGATCGGGAACACATTCAGGCGGTAATAGAGATCGCTGCGAAATTCCCGGTCGGCGACCATCTGTTTAAGATCGCGGTTGGTGGCGGCGATCAGCCGCACATCGGTCTGGATCAGCTTGTTGCTGCCGAGGCGCTCAAACTCCTGCTCCTGCAACACGCGCAGCAGCTTGGGTTGCAGCTCAAGCGGCATATCACCCACTTCGTCAAGAAACAGCGAGCTTTTATCCGCCAGCTCAAAACGCCCGATGCGCTGGGCGCTGGCGCCGGTAAACGCGCCGCGCTCGTGGCCAAACAGATCGCTTTCCAGCAGCCCGGCCGGCATTGCCGCGCAGTTCATCTTCACCATCCGGCGACTGTTACGGTCGCTCAGATTATGAATAGCGCGCGCGATAAGCTCTTTGCCGGTGCCGGTTTCACCAAGGATCAGCACCGTGCTGTTGCTCTGCGCCACCATCTCGACCTGCTTGAGGACGCGGAACATCGCATCGCTGCGTCCGATAATCTCGCCAAATTCGCTGTCGACATTATTGAGTTGTTCGGTAAGCGCGAGGTTTTCATCCACCAGCCGCTCTTTCAGACGGTGAATTTCCTGATAGGCCAGCGCGTTATCCACGGCAATGGCGATACGCTCGGCAATCTGGCGCAGCAGCTTCAGGTTCGCCGGGGTAAACACCTCTTTCTGGCACTGCGCCAGTTTCAGCACGCCCAGCAGATTTTTCCCCGACATCAGCGGCAGCAGGCACAGGGTCTGAATTTTATTGCTCCAGGTTTCAAACAGCATCCGCTCGTAGGGCGCGAGTTTGTCGCGCTCATGCAGATTAATCAGCAGCATCTCTTTGCTGCTAAATACCCGTTCGGTCAGCGTGCCTGCTTCGTCTGCTTCCTGGGTTTCATGGGTGGGGTCGGCTTCATCCAGGTAGTGCGTCGAGTAGATGGTCAGTTTGCCCTTGCGGCTGCCGCGCAGCACCAGACTAATGGCATCAATGCCGAAGTAGTAGTGGATCTCTTTCGCCACTTCGCTGACCAGCTCATCCATATGCAGCCGGGAGAGCACGGCGTTGGTGATGGCGACCAGAATGCGAAAATCGTCGCGCTCCTGGCACAGAAGCTCGTAGTCCGGTGTGGGGTGCTCGCGGCTTTGCAACTGCTCGGCAACGACGGCGACGATCTGCGTCAGCGTATGCAGGCGCTCGGTCTCTTTGTCGCTCCATGGCCTGTCGCTGGTGCGAAAAAATTCGCAGCCGCCAAAAATCTGCCCTTCGGCGGCGAGCGGCAGCAAGCTGTAATGGGCGAACGCCGGGTAGATCCGGCTTTCGGCAACTGCGGGCCAGGTCTCGCTAAAGAGTTGCGCGGTGCAGCGTAGCGCCTGCGGGTGAGAGAGAATATGCCGCACCGGGCCACCCGCCAGCAGCGCCTGGTCGTTATATTTGGCACTGTTGTCGGGGGTTTGCACGGCGTAACGGCTGGCGAGATGGCTGTCGGCATGCCACAGTACAATCGCGGCGTTGTCGGCGAGACCCGCCTGGCGGGTCAACCGGGTTAATGTTTCACAAAGCGCGGCCATATCGGGCTGCTGTAATAACATCCGCGTTATATCAAACAATCCTTGTTGCCCGAGATCACTCATCGGTGTATACGACATTTTGCTTTTCCAGGAACACACGCAGAAGGTGTGAAAAAATTAATAAAAATAGAAGGTTAACAAATCCGTGGTAAGGGCTCGGCATGAGGTAAATCCAGCAGGCGCTTCACTCCATAAAGGCCTGTCAGGCGTACACCTTTGCGTTCGACCACTTCGCCAATTATTGCGGCGTCGCGCCCTAAAGGATGGGCGCGTAATTGTGCCAGCGCCTGCTCTGCGGCTTCGCGCTGTACGGCAATCACCAGTTTGCCTTCGTTAGCAAAATTCAGTGCATCCAGCCCCAGCAGTTCACAAACTCCGCGCACCGCCGGTTTTACCGGTAAGTCTCGTTCCTTTAACTCAATGCCGTAACCGCTGGTGGCAGCAAACTCATGTACCACGGCGTTAACGCCGCCGCGCGTGGCATCGCGCAGGGCTTTTACGCCGGGAAGCTCGCGCAGTTGGCTAATCAACGGCGTCAGCACCGCGCAATCGCTGGTCAGCTCGCCATCCAGCCCTAAGCCTTCGCGCAGGTTAAGGATGGTTGCGCCGTGATCGCCCAGTGTGCCGCTTGCCAGCAGCACATCACCGGGTTGCAGAGAATTTGCCGCCCAGTGAACCGATGCCGGGATAGCGCCAATGCCGGCGGTATTGATAAACACCTTATCGGCTGCGCCGCGCTGCACCACTTTGGTATCGCCAGTAACAATGGCGATACCGGCGCTGCGGGCGGTGTCGGCCATGCTCTCAACAAGGGTTTTCAGCGTTGCCAGTGGCAGCCCCTCTTCAAGGATAAAACCGCAGGAGAGGAAGCGCGGTGTTGCGCCGCTAACGGCAATATCGTTCGCCGTGCCGCATACTGCCAGCTTGCCAATATTGCCACCGGGAAAGAACAGCGGATCGATAACGTAGCTGTCAGTGGAAAATGCCAGCCGATCGCCGCCTGCCGTAAGCTCGGCCAGATTGATACGCGCCTGATCTTCCTGCTCTGCAAGCCATGGGTTATCGAACGCCTCCATAAAAAGCTGGCTGATGAGTTGCTGCATAGCCTGGCCGCCGCTGCCGTGCGCCATCTGCACTTCATTCATGCTTCACACTCCTGAGCACGATATTGATACCAGGCCGCACAGGCACCTTCCGATGAAACCATCAGTGCGCCGAACGCGCTTTGTGGGTTACAGGTGTTACCGAACAACGGGCACTGGTGCGGTTTACAGCGGCCGGTCAGCACATCACCGCAGCGGGCGCGCGGATCGTCATACACTTGCTGTACCGCCGGGCGAAAATGCGCTTCGGCGTCAAAGCGCTGATATGCGGGCGTCAGATGCACGCCGGATTCGCCAATCATGCCCAGGCCGCGCCATTCGCTGTTGCCGCGCACGGTAAACACCTCGGCGATGGCGGCCTGCGCCAGCCGGTTGCCTTCGTCCGGCACCACACGGCGATACTGGTTTTCCACCTTACTGTGGGCGGCAATTTTCTGCTCAACCAGCATCACCACGCCTTGTAACAGATCGAGCGGTTCAAAACCGGCGACCACCAGCGGGCGCTGATACGTATCGGCGATAAAGGTGTAGGCGTCGGTGCCAATCACCATGCTGACATGGCCCGGCGCGAGAAACGCGTCGATGCCGTTGTCCGGCTGCTCCAGCAGGCTGCGCAACGTTGGAATCAGCGTGATGTGCTGGCAGAAAAACCAGAAGTTATCGAGGTTACGGGCTTTTGCCTGCTGCAACGTGATGGCGGTGGCGGGCATGGTGGTTTCAAACCCGAGGCCAAAAAACACCACTTTGCGCTGCGGATTTTTTTCCGCCAGCACCAGCGCATCCATTGGCGAATAGACAATCCGCACATCCGCGCCGCGCGCTTTTGCCTGCAGCAGCGAGCCGTTTTTCCCCGGCACGCGAATGGCGTCGCCAAAGGTGCAGAAAATCACCTCCGGATGTTGAGCGATCTCCACGCAGGTATCAATTCGCCCCATCGGTAACACGCAGACCGGGCAGCCGGGACCGTGAATAAACTCAATGTTTTCCGGCAGTAGCTGGTCGAGACCAAACTTGAAAATAGCGTGTGTGTGCCCGCCGCACACTTCCATAATGCGCAGCGGACGCGCGGCGGTGTAAGAGAGGTGCGCTGCCCGTTCACGTAGGTGATCAATCAGTTGCATCACCTGTTCCGGGGCGCGATATTCATCGACAAAACGCATTATTTCTCCTCGCCGTAAAGCAGCGCGCCGACATCGGGTTCGACATCGAACATGTTTTGCAGCGCCGCCAGCGTATCCAGCGCCTCTTCTTCGTTAATCACGCTCATGGCGAAACCAACATGCACCAGCACCCACTGGCCGAGGCGTGACTGACCGTTTTTGTCGGTGCTGCCGACCAGCGTTAAATCGACATCGCGCTGAATGCCGCTGACATCCACTTTGGCTTGCAGGCCATCAATAGCGCAAATTTGCCCCGGTACGCCTATACACATCGTTGCGTCTCCAGCCAGTCAAGCCAGGCGTCCATTCCGTCGCCTTTGGTGGCAGAAATCAGCATGATTTCAATGGTCGGGTTCACTTCACGGGCATAAGCGATGCACTGCTCGACGTTAAAATCGAGGTAGGGCAGCAAATCCACTTTATTGAGCAGCATCAGCGAGGCGGCGGCGAACATATGCGGGTATTTCAGCGGCTTATCTTCGCCTTCTGTCACCGACAGCACCGCCACTTTATGACGCTCACCAAGGTCGAAACCCGCCGGACACACCAGGTTGCCGACGTTTTCGATAAACAAAATGCCGCGATTTTCCAGCGCCAGTCGCGGTGCGGCGTCGGCAATCATCTGCGCATCAAGATGGCAGCCCTTGCCGGTGTTAACCTGAATCGCCGGCGTGCCGGTCGCGCGAATGCGTGCGGCATCGTTAACGGTTTGCTGATCGCCCTCAATCACCGCGCAAGGGACGCGCGCTTTCAGACGTTTAAGGGTTTCGGTGAGCAGGGTGGTTTTGCCGGAGCCGGGGCTGGAGACCAGGTTGAGCACCAGGTGTTGCGAAGCGGCGAAACGGGCGCGGTTACGGGCGGCGATTTGGTTGTTTTTCTCCAGCACGTCAATTTCCACTTCCACCATCCGGCGCTGGCTCATGCCGGGAGCGTGAGTACCGGCTTCACCGTGGCCATAATGCAGGTCGCCGTGTTCCAGTTGAGTGGGGCGAAAATCGTCGGTTTTGATACCGGTGATTTTCAGCGCCGGGCGAGCGGCTGGAGAGAACGGTGCACCGCGAAACGCTGAGTGCGGGTTATGTTCGTCACCCTCGATATAAAGGTTACCGTCCTGACAACCACATGTTGTACACATTGTTTACTCCTCAATTTCCAGTCGCTGAATCTGCATGCCGTCATCGGCGACAATCTGCAACTGGTCGCTGTGGCACTGCGGGCAGCGGCGCACTCGCTGGGTAAGTAACGTCACATACTGTTGGCAGGACTCGCACCAGCATTCCGCCTGTTGTTGTTCGATGTGCAGTGTACAACCTTCCGCCAGGCTGCCACGGCAAACCAGATCAAAACAAAACGTTAAAGCTTCCGTTTCTACACAAGAAAATGCGCCGACTTTCAGCCACACGCCGGTGACCCGACGCGCGCCGTTTGCTGACGCCTGTTGTTCGATAATTTCCAGCGCACGCTGGCAGAGGGTGATTTCGTGCATAACGCCTCCTGATGACTTTGCGCCCTTAATGCAATAAGAGTGCCATTCCGCCTTTTGACACGGTGACGATGTCGACAATGTCGAGATGACACGTCGAAAGGGTGAGGGTTTTCTGTTTATTGTTATAAAAATCAATTAATTAAATTTTGGCATGGATGATGCTTTACCGCCGTTGTTTTTCATTAACCGGGTAAGCAGACATGACGATATGGGAAATTAGCGAAAAGGCAGATTACATTGCCGGGCGGCATCACCGCCTGCAGGAAGAGTGGCGTAGCTACTGTAACGCGTTAGTTCAGGGCGTTACGCTCTCCAAAGCGCGGTTGCATCACGCCATCGGCTGTGCGCCGGAACAGCAACTCTGCTTTGTGCTGTTCGAACACTTCACGGTTTATATCACCCTGACCGGCGGCTTTAACGGTCACACCATTGAATATGCGATTGCCAATAAAGAGAGCGACGAGCGACGCGTGATTGCCAAAGCGCAGCTCTCCAGCGATGGCAAGGTCGATGGCGCGTTCAGCGTGCGCGATCGTGAAAAAGTGCTGGAGCATTATCTCGGCAAAATCGCCGCCGTTTACGACAACCTGTATGCCGCAATGGAAGCGGATACGCCGGTCAATCTCACCACACTTGTCAGCCACGCGCACGCGCCTGCGCTGGCCTGAGTTTGGGTGTCGACATGTGTCGAAGTGACACATAGCGCGACACGTTTCGTCATAAATGACCGCCCGTAACCAGGGTGAATCACCTGAGGATTTGCTGGTGAACCGTTTTGTAATTGCCGATTCGGCGTTATGTATTGGATGCCATACCTGCGAGGCTGCCTGCGCCGAAACGCACCGTGCGCATGGTCTGCAGGCGATGCCACGGCTGCGTGTGATGCGCAGCGAAAAAGAGTCCGCGCCGCAGCAGTGCCACCACTGTGAAGACGCGCCCTGTGCGGGCGTTTGTCCGGTGAACGCGATCAACCGCGTTGATGGAGCGGTGCAGTTAAATGAAAGCCTGTGCGTCAGCTGCAAGCTGTGCGCGATTGCGTGTCCTTTCGGCGCGATTGAGTTTTCCGGTAGCCGCCCGCTGGATATTCCCGCCAATGTTAACTCGCCCAAAGCGCCCGCTGCGCCGCCTGCGCCGGCGCGTGTCAGCACGTTGCTGGATTGGGTGCCCGGTGTGCGGGCAATTGCGGTGAAGTGCGATCTCTGCCACTTCGATGCCGAAGGCCCGGCCTGTGTGCGGATGTGCCCGACCAAAGCGCTGCATCTGGTCAATAACCGGGATATCGCCAGAGCCAGCCGTCGCAAACGCGAGCAAACCCTCAACACGGATTACGGCGATTTATCGCTGTATACGCAGCTAAACCGGAGCGCGAAATGACTATCCTCTCTTTGTTAAGCGCGGCTGTCGCAGTGCTTACCTGCGCCGCCATGCTGGACTATCTGTTTATGCCGTTCAAAGAGTTAAGCGGTCTCTTTTCCGGGCTTGGCGGCGCTATCGGCTGTGCAATGGCGGCGGCCGGCGGCGTGATGGCATTAACAGACGCCGTGACGGTGAGCGGCATGATACCGCTGATTCAGTATCACATTTTGGTCACTCCGCTGAGCGCTATATGGCTGATCACGCTCGGTGTTTGCGGCGGTTTTGTTAGCCTGTACTCCATTTATTGGCATCGCCATGAAGCGGTGAAAGCCAATGGTCTGCTGATGAACTTACTGCTGGTCGCCGCGCTGTGCGCGGTGAGCGCGGCAAACTTCGGCGCGCTGGTGATCATGGCGGAAATTATGGCGCTGAGCGCGGTATTTCTGACCGGCTGTAGCAAATCCGGCAAGCTCTGGTTTGTCATGGGCCGCTGCGGTACGGTCCTGCTGGCGGTGGCCTGCTGGCTGCTGTGGCAGCGTTACCAGACGCTGGATTTTGCACTGCTCGGTACACATGCGCTCGGCAGCGACATCTGGCTGCTCGGCGTGATCGGTTTTGGCCTGCTGGCCGGGATTATTCCGCTGCATGCCTGGGTGCCGCAGGCGCACGCCACTGCACCCGCACCGGCGGCGGCGCTGTTTTCCACGGTGGTGATGAAAATCGGCTTGTTCGGCATTCTGAGCCTTTCACTGCTTGGCGGCCAACCGCCGCTGTGGTGGGGCGTTGCGCTGCTGGTATTTGGCATGATTACCGCCTTTATTGGCGGGCTGTATGCACTGATGGAACACAATATCCAGCGCCTGCTGGCATACCACACGCTGGAGAACATCGGCATTATTCTGCTCGGCCTGGGCGCTGGCATCACCGGCCTTGCGCTGCAACAACCTGTGCTGCTGGCGCTGGGGCTGACCGGCGGCCTGTATCACCTTTTTAACCATAGCCTGTTTAAAAGCACGCTGTTCCTTGGTGCGGGCACGCTGTGGTTTGGCACCGGTTATCGCGACATCGAAAAACTCGGCGGCATCGGTAAAAAGATGCCGGTTATCTCGCTGGCAATGCTGGTCGGGCTGATGGCGATGGCGGCGCTGCCGCCGCTCAACGGTTTTGCCGGTGAGTGGGTGATTTATCAATCCTTCTTTGGTTTAAGCGCCAGTGGTCATTTCCTGCTGCAACTGCTGGGGCCGCTGCTGGCGGTTGGCCTGGCGATTACCGGCGCGCTGGCGGTGATGTGCATGGCGAAAGTCTATGGCGTCACTTTTCTTGGCGCGCCGCGAAGCGCTCAGGCGGAAAATCCACGTTCTATTCCCTGGTTAATGACTGGCGTGGTCGCCGCGCTGGCCATTTGTTGCGTTATTGGCGGTGTTGCCGCGCCGTGGCTGATGCCGCGCCTGTTTGCCGCTGTACCGTTGCCGCTGCAAACGGCGAACACCGTGGTGTCGCAGCCGATGATTGCGCTGTTACTGATTGCCACGCCGCTGCTGCCGTTACTGCTGATGATGCTGTTTAAAGGCGATCGCCTGCCTGCCCGCCGCCGTGGTAGCGCCTGGGTGTGCGGTTACGATCACGAAGGTTCAATGGTGATTACCGCGCATGGTTTCGCCATGCCGGTGAAAGCGGCTTTTGCCCCGGTGCTGAAACTGCGGAAATGGCTGGAGCCCCGGCTTCCTGTTCCCGGCTGGCATGGTGATAGCGCGCCGGTGCTGTTTCGTCGGCTGGCGCTGATTGAGCTGGCGGTGCTGGTGGTAGTGGTGATTTCACGAGGAGCCTGATGATGAGTTTTCTGTTTGCTTTACTACAGGCGCTGGTGTTGTTTGCCGCAGCGCCGCTGCTTTCCGGCATCAGCCGCGTGGCGCGTGCCCGGTTGCACAACCGGCGCGGGCCGGGCGTGCTGCAGGAATACCGCGATCTGCTGAAACTACTGGGGCGGCAAAGTATTGCTCCGGCGGCGTCTGGCTGGGTATTTCGCCTGACGCCGTTTGTGATGGTGGGCGTCATGCTGACCGTTGCGATGGCGTTACCGGTGGTGACGATTGCTTCGCCGCTGCCGGAACTTGGCGACCTGATCACGCTGATTTACCTGTTCGCCATTGCCCGCTTTTTCTTTGCCATCGCCGGGCTTGATACCGGCAGCCCGTTTACCGGCCTTGGTGCGAGCCGCGAAGCGATGCTCGGCGTGCTGGTCGAGCCGATTTTGCTGCTTGGTCTGTGGGTGGCGGCGCTGGTTGCTGGCTCGACACACATTAGCCACATCACCAATACCGTTTATCACTGGCCGCTCTCGCGCAGCATTCCTCTGTTCCTGGCGCTGTGCGCCTGCGCGTTCGCCACCTTTATCGAAATGGGCAAACTGCCGTTTGATCTCGCGGAAGCGGAGCAGGAGTTGCAGGAAGGGCCGCTGTCTGAGTACAGCGGCAGCGGTTTTGCCGTGATGAAGTGGGGCATCAGCCTGAAACAACTGGTGGTGCTGCAACTGTTTGTTGGCGTGTTTCTGCCCTGGGGGCAAATGACCACTTTTAGCGCCGCTGGTCTGCTGCTGGCGCTGGCGATCGCCGTGGTGAAACTGGTTGCTGGCGTGCTGATTATCGCTCTGTTTGAGAACAGCATGGCGCGTTTGCGTTTTGTCGCCACATCGCGCGTGACCTGGGCCGGTTTCGGCGTCGCCTTTTTAGCCTTCGTCTCCTTGCTGGCGACGTATTAAGAGAGTTTGAGCATGTCTGAAGAAAAAATCGGTCAACACTATCTTGCCGCCCTGCACGAGAAATTTCCTGGCGTGGTGCTGGATGAAGCGTGGCAGACCAAAGACCAGATAACGGTTACCGTCAAAGTGAACTACCTGCCGGAAGTCGTGGAGTACCTTTACTACCAGCAGGGCGGCTGGCTTTCTGTCCTGTTTGGTAACGATGAACGTAAGCTGAACGGCCATTTTGCTGTTTATTACGTGCTGTCGATGGAGCAGGGCGTGAAGTGCTGGATCACGGTGCGCGTGGAAGTGGATGCGCTGAAAGCGGAATATCCGTCCGTAACGCCGCGCGTACCGGCAGCGGTGTGGGGCGAGCGCGAAGTGCGCGATATGTACGGCTTGATCCCGGTGGGTCTGCCAGATGAGCGCCGCCTGGTGCTGCCGGATGACTGGCCGGATGAACTCTACCCGCTGCGTAAAGACAGCATGGACTATCGCCAGCGTCCTGCACCGACTACCGATGCGGAAACCTACGAGTTTATTAATGAGCTGGGCGATAAGAAAAACAATGTGGTGCCGATTGGCCCGCTGCATGTGACTTCCGACGAACCGGGTCATTTCCGCCTGTTTGTTGACGGCGAGAATATTGTCGATGCCGACTACCGCATGTTTTACGTCCATCGAGGCATGGAGAAACTGGCGGAAACCCGCATGGGTTACAACGAAGTCACGTTTCTTTCCGATCGCGTCTGCGGCATCTGCGGCTTTGCCCACAGCACGGCCTATACCACTTCGGTTGAAAACGCGATGGGCATTGTCGTGCCGGAACGCGCGCAGATGATCCGTGCCATTTTGCTCGAAGTGGAACGCCTGCATTCGCACTTGCTCAACCTCGGGCTGGCCTGTCACTTTGTCGGCTTTGATTCCGGGTTTATGCAGTTTTTCCGCGTGCGCGAAGCCTCCATGAAGATGGCGGAAATCCTCACCGGGGCGCGTAAAACCTACGGTCTGAACCTGATTGGCGGTATCCGTCGCGACATGTTGAAAGAGGACATGATCCAGACTCGCCAGTTAGCGCAGCAGATGCGTCGTGATGTGACTGAACTGGTCGATGTGCTGATGAGCACGCCGAACATTGAACAGCGCACCGTGGGCATTGGTCGCCTTGACCCGCAAATCGCCCGCGATTTCAGTAACGTCGGCCCGATGGTGCGCGCCAGCGGACACGCTCGCGATACCCGCGCCGATCACCCGTTTGTCGGTTACGGCCTGCTGCCGATGACTGTGCACACCGAACAGGGCTGCGATGTAATTTCACGCCTGAAAGTACGCATCAATGAAGTACTGACCGCGCTCAATATGATCGATTACGGTCTCGACAACCTGCCTGGCGGTCCGCTGATGGTGGAAGGCTTTACCTACATTCCGCACCGCTTCGCGCTCGGTTTCTCTGAAGCGCCGCGCGGGGATGACATCCACTGGAGCATGACCGGTGATAACCAGAAACTTTATCGCTGGCGCTGCCGTGCGGCGACGTACGCCAACTGGCCGACGCTGCGCTATATGCTGCGCGGTAACACGGTTTCCGACGCCCCGCTGATCATCGGCAGCCTCGACCCCTGCTACTCCTGCACCGACCGCATGACAGTGGTGGATGTGCGCAAGAAGAAAAGCAAGGTCGTGGCTTACAAAGAGCTGGAGCGTTATGGGGTTGAGCGTAAGAACTCGCCGTTGAAATCGTGAGGGGAGAACGGTAGCGATGTTTACCTTTATCAAAAAAGTGATCAAAACCGGCACGGCAACCAGCGATTACCCGCTGTCGCCAATGCCGGTCGACAAAAACTTTCGCGGCAAACCGCAGCACAACCCGCAGCAGTGCATTGGCTGCGCGGCGTGCGTCAATGCCTGCCCGTCGAATGCGCTATCGGTGGAGACCGAACTGGCCACCGGCGAGCTGGCATGGCAGTTCAACCTGGGGCGCTGCATCTTCTGCGCCCGTTGCGAAGAAGTGTGCCCGACGGCTGCCATCACGCTTTCGCAGGAGTATGAACTGGCGGTGTGGAACAAAGCCGATTTCCTGCAACAGTCGCGCTTTGAACTGTGCCAGTGCCGCGAATGTGCCCGACCATTCGCGGTGCAAAAAGAGATCGACTACGCCATTGCGCTGCTGGCGCATAACGGCGATAGCCGGGCAGAACTGCATCGTGAAAGTTTTGAAACCTGCCCGGAGTGTAAGCGCCAGAAGTGTCTGGTGCCGTCCGACCGGATTGAATTGACCCGCCATATGAGAGAGGCCAGCTAATGAGCCAGCTGTTAGGTCCGCGCGATGCGGACGGTATTCCGGTACCGATGACGGTGGAGGAGTCCATCGCCAGCATGAAAGCCTCGCTGCTGAATAAGATCAAACGATCCGCCTATGTCTACCGCGTGGATTGTGGCGGTTGCAACGGCTGCGAAATCGAGATTTTTGCCACACTTTCACCGCTGTTTGACGCAGAACGCTTCGGTATCAAAGTGGTTCCGTCACCGCGCCATGCCGACATTCTGCTGTTCACCGGCGCGGTAACCCGCGCCATGCGCTCGCCTGCGCTGCGCGCCTGGCAATCTGCGCCGGATCCCAAAATCTGTATCTCCTACGGCGCGTGCGGCAACAGCGGTGGTATCTTCCACGACCTGTACTGCGTGTGGGGCGGCACCGACAAAATTGTGCCGGTGGATGTCTATATTCCCGGCTGTCCGCCAACGCCCGCTGCCACGTTGTATGGTTTTGCCATGGCGCTGGGCTTGCTGGAGCAGAAAATCCACGCTCGCCTGCCCGGTGAACAGGACGACCAGCCGGCCGAGATTTTGCACCCGACGATGGTGCAACCCCTGCGCGTGAAAGTGGATCGCACCGCGCGTCGGCTGGCGGGTTACCGCTACGGCCGCCAGATTGCCGATGACTATATGCGTTTGCGCAGTGTCGGTGAACATGAAGTGGTGAACTGGCTGGCACAGGAAAACGATCCGCGCCTGACCGAGATTGTCAGCCATCTGAACCAGGTGGTGCAGGAGGCGAAAATCTGATGGGCGAATCGGTGGTCTTTAGCCAGTTGCGGCGTAAATTTATCGACGAGAACGACGCTACACCCGCACAGGCGCAGCAAGTGGTTTATTACAGCCTGGCTATCGGCCACCATTTGGGGGTGATCGACTGCCTGGAAACGGCGCTCTCCTGCCCGTGGGAGGATTACCTGGCGTGGATCGCCACGCTGGAGGCAGGCAGCGAAGCGCGGCGCAAAATGGAAGGCGTGCCGCGCTACGGCGAAATTGTTATCGGCAGCACGCACGTGATGCTGCTGGCAAACGCCTTTGATCGGGCGCAGGCACGGCAAAATGCGCAGCAGCTTGCCTGGAGCAAAGCGCTGCTATCGATGCTGCATGATATCCATCAGGAAAGCGCCATCTATTTAATGGTGAGGAGATTACGTGACTGACGTATTGCTGTGTGTCGGCAACAGTATGATGGGCGATGATGGCGCTGGCCCGTTGCTGGCGCAAATGTGCGCCGAAAACCCGCAGGGTAACTGGCAGGTGATTGACGGTGGCAGCGCGCCGGAAAACGATGTGGTGGCGATTCGCGAACTGAAACCCTCGCGGCTGCTGATTGTCGATGCGACCGATATGGGGCTCAACCCCGGCGATATCCGCGTGGTGGACCCGGATGACATTGCCGAAATGTTCCTGATGACCACCCACAATATGCCGCTCAACTATCTGATTGATCAGTTGAAAGAGGATACCGGCGAGGTGATTTTTCTTGGCATTCAGCCGGATATTGTCGGGTTTTACTACCCGATGACGCCGCCGGTAAAAGCGGCGGTGGAATGTATCTACCAGCGGCTGGCGGGCTGGGAAGGTAACGGCGGGTTCGACAATTTGTAAACGGTGCGCCGGTTGTCCGGCGCAGTTATTTAACGACTAACGACGACGCTTTTCCGCGTACATCACTTTGTCGCAGTCTTCCAGCATATCGCGCAGCGTGGCGTATCGACTGCCGCCGTTTTCGATAATGCCGTGCGAATAGTTGATGTGGTAATTCTTACCGGACAGATGATCGATGGCGTCCATCCGCGATTGCAGATCGAACAAAAACGCATCCACGTCATTCACGGCGAGATTTCCCAGCAGCACCGCAAACTCCCCGCCGCCCAGACGCGCGGCGATATCCTGTTCTTTAATACATTTTGTCAGGTTGCTGGCGAAGATTTTTACCACCTCATCGCCCTCTTTGCTGCCCAGCAACTCATTGATGGCTTTCAGATTATCAATGCTGAAATAGAGCAGGCTGAAGGGTTTTTTATGCTCTTTTAGCCAGGCAAAGCGCTTCTCGCCGGTGCGGTAAAAACCACGGCTGTTTGGCATCCCGGTCAGGCTGTCGGTCATCGCCATACTGAGGATCAAAAACTCATCTTCCACGATGGCGGCGAAGTCGAGCAGGGTGTTGATTTCTGCACTGGAGAACGGGCGCGGGTAAGTGTCGATAATACAAATCGTCCCGGCAATTGCCCCGTCCGGCAGGCGCACCGGGCAGCCAGCGTAAAAGCGCACCCAGGGCTCACCAATGACAAACGGGTTATCGGCAAAACGCGGATCGGCGAGGGTATCTTTCACAATGAAAGTCCCCTCTTCGAGGATGGCGTGTGCGCAAAAGGAGAGATTGCGCGGCGTTTCGTGAGTATCGACACCGCTGCGCGACAGTAACCACTGACGATCGCGATCGAGCAGGCTGATGACCGCGATGGGTACGTCAAAGGTGGTCTTCGCTGTACGGGTTAACCGGTCAAAGCGCTCATCATCCTTTTTATCAAGCAAATCCATCATATATAGCGACTTCAGCCGCTCGATTTCATTGACTGGCATGGCCGGAAAGATCATAGCTCATCCTCGCTCTGTTCTGTTTCCTCAAGTGTAGACAGTTCTTCTGATCATTGCGTTATATATCCGTAGGTTGCCTGTGCGCGCACAAAATCGATAAACGCCTGTAAAGGCGCAGGAATTAGCCGCCGGGAGTTGTAATAGAGATACGGGCCGTTAAACGACAGCCACCAGGGTTCCAGCACCGGTATTAGCTCGCCGCGTTCAATCGGCAAGCGCAGCCACTCTTCAAACAGATAAATAATGCCGCTTCCGGCAATAGCGGCTTGCACGGCCAGATCCATTGCCGCGCCGACGCTAACCACTAAAGCGCCGTTGACCTGAACGCGCAACGCTTCGCCGTCGCGCTCAAACTCCCACTCCGGCATTACGCCGCTGGCGTAGCGGCCACGAATGCAGTTGTGGGCAATCAGATCGCGTGGATGTTGCGGTATGCCATGTTGTTGCAGGTAATGGGGCGAGGCGGCGGCGACAAAACGCTGGCGACGCGGGCCGATGGGCAGCGCGACCATATCCTGCTCCAGACATTCGTCATAGCGGATGCCCGCGTCACAGCTATCGCGAAAGACATCCTGCACGTTACTTTCGGCAACGATTTCCAGCTGGATATCCGGATAGTGCGTCAGAAAGGCGGGTACGATGGCGGGCAACACCAGCCGGGCAGCGCTGACCGGCACGTTCAGGCGCAGCGTACCGCTGGGGGTTGAGCGGTAACGGTTAATGGCATCGAGCGCCGCGTCCACTTCGCTCATCGCCGGTTGCAGTCGCTCCATCAGCGCTTTACCCGCATCGGTTAGCGCCACGGTGCGGGTGGTGCGGTTAAACAGGCGCACGCCGAGCTGCTGTTCAGCGCGGCGCACCGCATCACTCAGGCGGGAAGGGTTGGTGCCGGTCACGCGTGCGGCTTCGCGAAAGCCTCCGGCGTTAGCGACCGCCACAATGGCGTTCAGCAGGGCGAAGTCCAGCTTCATTGTTCGGTTAACCGTACAGTGTGTATTAATTTCAGCGGATTGTTGCACAGCAACGATACTCCTACAATCTGTTTACTTAATGCACAGGAGGTACTCCATGTCTCAACCTTCACTTACCTTTCGCCTGGGTGACCGCCAGGTTGGTCGCCTGGGTTACGGTGCCATGCAACTGGCGGGTCCCGGCGTCTTTGGGCCGCCCGCTGATGAAGCGAAAGCGTTGCAGGTGCTACGCGATGTGATTGCCGCAGGCGTGAACCATATCGACACCAGCGATTTTTACGGCCCGCATGTCACCAATAAATTGATTAAGCAGGCACTGCATCCGTACCCGGATGATCTGTGCATTGTCACCAAAGTCGGCGCGCGCCGTGATGATAAAGCCAACTGGCTGCCCGCATTCAGCGCTGAAGAGTTAACGCAGGCCGTTGAGGATAACCTGCGAAACCTCGGCCTTGAGGCGATGGAAGTGGTGAACCTGCGCGCCATGTTCGGCGTGCATGGGCCGGAAGAGGGGCCGCTTGAAGCGCCGCTGGAGGCACTGATTAAGCTGAAAGAGCGTGGGCTGATTCGCCATATTGGCCTGAGCAACGTGACGGCGAAACAGGTGGCGGATGCGCAGAAAATGACGCCGATTGTCTGCGTGCAGAACCTCTATAACGTGGCGAACCGCCATGACGACGCGCTGATTGATGCGTTGAATGCGCAGGGGATCGCTTATGTGCCGTTCTTCCCGCTCGGCGGCTTTACGCCGTTGCAGTCAGGCGAGTTGAATGAAGTCGCGACTACGCTTGGTGCCACGCCGATGCAAGTGGCGCTGGCCTGGCTGTTGCAGCGCTCGCCGAATATCCTGCTGATCCCCGGCACGTCGTCACCGAAACATTTACAGGAAAATCTCGCCAGCGCGCAACTCACCTTGCCGCCGGATGCGCTGGCGAAACTCGACGCTATCGCGCAGGCGTGATCAGAAACTGCCCGGTTTACCGGGCAGCTTTAGGCGCAATCACCGACTCACGGCACACCAGCTCGCCCCGATGAGCGCTAATGGCAGTCGCCTCTGGCATCAGAACCATCTCAATGGCGTTACGGATCATCTCCTCCATCGGAACATGGATGGTGGTCAGTGACGGGTTGTAATATTTGCCGATAACCGAATCGTCAAACCCGGCCAGCGACACATCCTGCGGCAGCCGTAAACCCGCTTCATAACAGGCTTTCGCCACGCCAATCGCCATATCGTCGTTCCCGGCCAGCACGCAGGTAAACGGCACATTGCGCGCCAGCAGTTCGCGCCCCGCCTCATAACCGCTGTCGGTGCTCCAGCTACCGCGCACCAGCAGTTGCGGGTCGGGTTCGATCCCGGCGTTGCGTAGTGCATGACGATAACCGGCTAAACGGCTCTCGCCGGTGGGGGAGGCGTCAGAACCGGCAACAAATGCAATGCGCGTATGCCCCTGTGCTAACAGGTATTCCATCATTGTTTCACAGCTTTGCTGGTGATCGACAAACACGCACTGGTTGCGGTGGCGGATAAGTTCCCGGTTGATCACCACGATTGGCGTCGGGTTGCGTTCGATGATCTCATCGAGTTCGGCGACCGACAGGTATTTGGGGTAGATCATGATCGCTTCACAGCGCAGCGACAGCAGCAGATCGATGGCGTCGCGCTCTTCCTGCGCGCTGTGTTTTCCGTCCGCCAGCACCAACTGGCGGCCGTGCTGCTCGCTGTTGGTTGCCGCGTGGTAAATCATGCTGGAGAAAAACGGGCCGTTATACAGCCCGTTGGTGATGACCAGCCCGACAGAGTTGGTTTTATTGTTGGCAAGATTGCGCGCCAGCTGATTGGGGCGATAACCCGTTTCGGCAATCGCCTGCATAATGCGGGCTTTCACTTCCTCACGGACAAAAACTTTGCCGTTTAGCGCGCGCGATACTGTCGCTTTGGAGACGCCAGCCAGCCTGGCGACATCCAGTATCGTTACCATCGTTCAACCTCACTGTTGTTATTATTGCGGCGGCTAGTTTCAGGCCAGCGACATCAGCGGAACTCCCGCGCTGACAGCGCCCCGCGACTGATGGCGAGTGAGCGTAAACTCCTCGCTGTTGACCACCAGCACCGGCGTGGTCAAATCATAACCTGCCTGCTCAATGTGTTCTTTATCAAAGGCCAGCAGCGGTGTTCCGGCGCTAACCCGGTCGCCCTCTTTGACCAGCGGCGTAAAATATTGTCCCTGAAGATTAACGGTGTTAAGCCCAACATGAATCAGTAATTCCGCGCCATTATCACATATCAGGCCAATGGCGTGATGAGAGTCGATCAATGTTGCGACCTGTGCATCACAAGGGGCGACAACTTTACCTTCGTGCGGGATGATGGCGACGCCATCGCCCAGCACTTTTCCGGCAAAGGCTTCATCCGCGACGCTTTCCAGCGCAATAATTTCACCTTTGATGGGGCTCAGCATTTGCAGGGAGCCGACAGTCAGCGCCGCGTTTTTCTCATCAGAAACCGCTGCTTCAACCGGATCGTCAAACCCGACAAACTGCACCATCACAATGGTTAGCACAATCGCGGTGCCCGCGCCCACCAGTTCGCCAATAAACGACATTGGCGCATCCGGGCTGATCGCGTTGACCAGCGTGAACAGACCCGGCAGTGCGGCATAAGCATAGTAGAGGCTGCCAAACATGCTGGCGACGACTGCGCCAATCGCGCCGCCAATACAGCCGCAGATAAATGGTTTTTTAAAGCGCAGCGTCACGCCATAAATCGCCGGTTCGGTAATGCCGAAAATCGCCGTCACGCCCGCCGACAGCGAAGTTGCCTTCAACTGTTTGTTGCGGCTTTTAATAAACACGCCGAATACCGCCGCCATCTGACCAATTACCGCAATGGTTTGATACGCCTGGAAAGAGTCATAGCCCTGAGTATCGAAGTTGGCCATGATCACCGGCGTAATGCCCCAGTGCACGCCAAAAATTACAATCACCTGCCAGACACCGCCGATAATCGCTGCCGCCAGTGCCGGTGCGGCGTGGAACAGCGTGTTATAACCGTGCGCGACGCCCAGCGCAGCCCAACTGGTGATCGGGCCAATCACAATCAACGTCAGCGGCACAATGACTACGAAGCAGAGCAGCGGGGTAAACAATGGGCTCACCACTTCAGGCAGCCATTTTTCAACGCGACGTTCAAACCACGACAGCGCCCAGACGAGGAACAACGGCGGCAACACCGACGAGGTATAAACCGTTTCCGCCAGCGGGAAAAAGAGGAATTTCACTTCACTGCCGCTGGCGATTTTCCCGGCCATTGCCGTCCACTCCGGGTTGATTAACGCGCAGCAACAGAGCACGGCGATAAAAGGGTTACATTTAAAATGGCGAGCAGCCGTGATGGCGATAAACACCGGCAGGAAAGCAAACGGCGTCCATGACATAAAGTTCAGCACCGCAAAGGTGCCGGAAGTTTTGATCTGCGCATCGGCAAGGCCGAGCAGGATCAGTATGCCCTGTAAGATCCCGGCGGCGGCAAGAATATAGACAATCGGCGCGAACACCGCCGACATGGTGGCGATCACCGCATCCAGCCAGCGGGTTTTCGGCTGTGCTGCGTTGCCGTCTTTCTCTTTCACCATGCCGCTCAACGCATTAAACACATCGGCGACATGGGTGCCAATCACCACCTGAAATTGCCCGCCGCTTTCTACTACCGCTATTACGCCCGGCAGGCTTTGGATGTTGGCTTTAGCCGTGTCAGGCGTTTGATTCAATACCAGGCGCAGACGCGTGGCGCAGCGGGAGAAATTACTGATGTTCTCTTCACCGCCGACCTCGCGAAGGATATCACTCGCTAACTTATTGTAATCCCTGATAACGGCCATTTTTATTTACCTTTTATTATCGGAAACTGAGTCTGTGTAACTGCGTGAAACCGGTTTCATGCTAACCTGGTCAACTTCGCCCGCAACCGGTTTCATGGAGATCTGCGAGCCAAATCACTTCTCGGTTTGTATTAGGGAGAGGAGATCAACAGCCATATTTCGTCAGGGGACGAAGCGTGGGCTCGGCATCTGCGCAACACTGGCGGCTCATTATTGATGAGGAGCCACGTTATGATCGCCGTACTTTTTGAAGCCGATATCGCCGCAGGTAAGCAGGCGCGTTACCTGCAATTAGCCGCTGAACTCAAGCCGATACTGGCAGACATCGACGGGTTTATCGCTATCGAACGTTTTCAGAGCCTGAGCCGTGAGGGGAAGATATTGTCACTGTCATGGTGGCGCGATGAAGCATCAGTGCACGCCTGGAAAAGCAACGTTCTGCATCAGGCGGCGCAGCGCGAAGGGAGGGAAACCATTTTTTCGTCCTACCGCATCCGTGTTGCCACGGTTTTTCGCGATTACGCATCAACCCCGGAGAAGCCATAATATGTACGATATTCACGTTATCCTGAATAATGCGCCGGGCGAACTGGCACGGCTTGGCGAAACGCTCGGTAAGCATGGTGTCGGGCTGGAAGGGGGCGGTGGGTTTACCGCAGGCGATCAATGTCATGCGCACTTTCTGGTGACCGACGGCGAGCGCGCCCGGGAAGTGTTAACCGCTGCCGGTTTATGTGTGCATGCCGTGACGCCGCCGGTTATTCGCAAACTTAAACAGGAGCGTCCTGGCGAGTTGGGCGAAATTGCCCGCACGATCGCGCAACATAATATCAATATCCTTGTGCAATACAGCGATCATGACAACCGGTTGATCCTGCTCACCGATAACGATCCGCTGGCGCGCGAGGTAACACAACGATGGGACGTACAACCGCTATGACTGGCAATGAACTACGCAAAGCGCAGGAACAACCGCATCTGCTGGAGGAGACGCTCTCTGGCCTTGCCAGCGCGATGGCGGAGCCTTCCCGGGCGAAAATGCTCTGCGCGCTGATGGACGGGCGGGCGTGGACCGCGACCGAGTTGAGCGCGGTGGTGGATATTGCCGCGTCAACGGCCAGCGCACATCTGGCAAAACTGCTCGCCAGCGGTCTGCTGGTCTGCGTTTCACAGGGGCGGCACCGCTACTACCGGCTGGCAGGCAGCGATGTCGCCGCGCTGCTGGAAACGATGATGAGCGTATCCATGCGCGGTGTGCAGGCACCTGTCACCCGCACGCCGCTGGCGCTGCGTCAGGCGCGCACTTGTTATGACCATCTTGCCGGTGAGATAGCCGTTGATGTGTATGCGTTTATGCAGCGTGAAGGCTGGATCACTGATGATGGCAGCGCGGTTACGGATTCAGGCAAACGCAGCCTTGAGAAGATCGGCGTTACCCTCGATCCGCGTACCCGGCGCAAACCCTGTAGCGCCTGTCTGGACTGGAGTGAACGGCGTTTTCACCTCGGCGGCGATGCAGGCGCGGCGCTACTGATTGCTTTTGAACAACAGGGCTGGTTGCGCAGAACCCCGGGTTATCGCGAAGTTACGATAACGGAAGAGGGAAAAACTGCGTTTTTTCGGGTGTTTGGTATTAAAGGGTGAAAAGAAAATTGTCGACACGCCTTCAGGGATGGTTAAACTTTTGTTGATTGCATAGCTTTCAGGCTATAATTTCCATTCATAGCAAAAAAGCTATGAGGGAACGGCAATGTGGCAAGTGATTACGACGGAACGTTTTGACGTGTGGTTTAGCATCCAGCCAGAACTATTGCAGGATGAGATTTTAGCGGTTTTCAGGATCCTCAGTGAGTTTGGCCCGCAGCTTGGGCGTCCTTATGTCGATACTATAAAAGGATTAACCTATAGCAATATGAAAGAGTTGAGGATCCAGTATGCAGGTTCTCCCGTACGCGCTTTTTTTGCGTTCGATTCTACGCGGCGGGCTATTGTGTTGTGCGCCGGAGATAAGACAGGCGTTAACGAGAAACGGTTTTATAAAGAGATGATAAAAATTGCCGACGCAGAGTTCAGAAATCATATGCGAAATAAGGAGTTAACGTGGCAACCTTAGATGAACTTTTAGCGAAACGCAGCCCTGAAAGCCAGGCGCGAATTGAAGAGCGTGTTGATGAGCTGCGCCGCAACATTGTATTGAGCCAGCTACGTGAAGAATTGAATATCTCCCAGACCGAGCTTGCCGGAGTCATGGGCGTCAAACAGCCGACACTGGCGAAGATAGAGCAGCCTGGCAACGATCCCCGTCTCTCTACTCTCAAGCGTTATGTCTCTGCGTTAGGCGGTGAGCTAAGCATTGACATTACATTGCCGACAGGCAAACGCGTTGCATTTCATATCTGATATTGATGCCAAAAACCGTGAATACGCCGCCGGATGGCGGCTAGTGCCTTAACCGGCCCACACAACACCGCACTGATTTTATGAGAAAAAATGCGCTCTCTGCCTGAGGCAATGATTTTCGCTCCGGATCGGGCAAATTGATTACCAGCGGTGAAACAGCGCCTGCCCGATATATAAAAAATGGTCGTCCGATTTTCGGTTGTGAGGGGTAGACGGCAAACGCCACACTGACTCCACTTAACAGCCCTGGAGACGACCATGGATTTCACCGCTTTTCACCATCAAACTACACCATTACTGCTCGCCAATGTCTGGGACGCAGCCAGCGCGCGGGCGGCAAAGCAGGCCGGGTATCAGGCGATGGGTACCTCCAGCGCCGCCATTGCTGCAATGCTCGGTTATGACGATGGTGAACAAATGCCGTTTGCCGAACTGCTGTTTATGGTGAAGTGCATTCGTGCCGCCTGTGACCTGCCGCTCAGCGTGGATATGGAAGCCGGTTATGGCCAAACCGCGCAAGCCATTGCCGGTAACCTGCAACAATTAATAAAGCTCGGTGTGGTGGGCATCAATCTGAAAGATAGCCGTGTGGTCAATGGCGAACGGCAATTGGTTGACGCCACGCAATTCGCCCGGCAGTTACGGGAAATCCGCGCGCAATTGCCGTGTCCGTTGTTTTTGAATATCCGTACCGATACGTTCTTACTGAACGTGGAAAATGCGCTGGCAGAGACGCTATATCGCGGGCAGTTATATGCTCAACACGGCGCGGACGGTCTGTTTGTCCCCTGCGTGATGCAAAACGCGGATATTGCCGCCATCGCCCAACAGATTCTTTTGCCGCTCAATGTGATGTGTGTACCGGGGCTTGCGGGGTTCGCCAAACTGGCCACGCTCGGCGTGCGCCGTATTTCGATGGGCAATGCTGTTCATGCCGCGTTACAAACGCCACTGAAAAACATACTGTTGAGTGTGCAGACACAGCAATCGTTTGAGGGCGTTTTCCACCATGCAAATCACGGATAAAGCGCAGTGCGATACCTGGTATCAGGCGCTGCTCGATCGCGCTTCTGAATACACCGGCCTCTTTTTTGTCGGCGTCAAAACCACCGGGGTTTTTTGTATTTCCGTCTGTCGCGCGCGTAAACCAAAGCGGGAAAATGTGGTGTTTTTCCGCGAAATAAAATCAGCGCTCGATGCCGGTTTCCGCCCGTGTAAAGTGTGTCGGCCAACGGAAAATGCCTGTTCGGCACCGACCTTTATTGAGCAGGCGTTAGCGCTGGTTCGCGCCAATCCGAAAATGCGCATCAGCGATACGCTGCTGCGTGAGCAGGGCATCAGCCCGGAGCGCGTGCGACGCTGGTTTTTGCAGCAACATGGCATCACATTCCAGGCTTTTCAGCGCATGTCGCGGGTAAATGTCGCACTTCAGGAATTGAAAGGCGGGCGCAGCGCCACCGATGTTGCCTTTGACAGCGGTTATGAATCGCTCAGCGGCTTTGGTTATACCTGTAAAAAACTCACTGGCGCGGCACCGAGCGTCGGGCAGCCGGTGATCATGATCCACCGTTTCACCACACCGATTGGCCCGATGTTTGTCTGCGCCACGGAACAGGGCGTTTGCCTGCTGGAGTTTGTGGATAGACGCATGCTGGAGACCGAATTCAGCGACTTACAGCGCTTGTTGAAAGCGCGCATTATCGCCGGGGAAAACGCGCATACCCGGCAGGCGGAAAAAGAGATTGGCGAATATTTCACAGGCGAACGCCAGCAGTTTTCGCTGGCGCTGGATCTGCCCGGCAGCGCGTTTCAACGCCGTGTCTGGCAGGGCTTACAAACGGTGCCTTACGGCCAGACCACGCATTATCAGGCGCTGGCGGAATGCCTTGCACAACCCACCGCGGTACGTGCCGTCGCGGCGGCCAATGGCGCGAACCGGGTGGCGATTGTCATTCCTTGCCACCGCATCATTGGTAAAGACGGCACCATGACCGGCTACGGTGGCGGTATCGCGCGCAAAGCGTGGTTGATCGCCCATGAGAAAAACCACCTTACGCGGTCGTGCTGTTGACCCCTTTGGCCGAAATTCATCGGGTTGCGGGCAGAGATCGCCAGCCGCGTTTGCGCTCATACCGGTTCATGGTGTGGATGATGTGCCGTGATCGGTAATTGCCTGCGCGGCGCAAATCAGCGCCAGGTGGCTTAAACCCTGCGGCAGGTTGCCGCTCCACTTGCCGGTGCGAACATCGAACATCTCATTAAAGGTTTCGACATTGCCTTTATCGCAAAGGGCGCTAAGGATCGCCTCCATTGCCGCTTCGGCTTTGGTTATCTCGCCCATTGCCGCCCAGGCTGCCGCCAGCCAGAACGAACAGGCAACAAAGGTGTTCTCTTCCTTTTCGACGCCGCTGTAGCGGTAGACCAGGGCGCCGCCGTGACCCAGCTCCTCTTCAATGGCCCGGTAAGTGGCAAGCATGCGCTGCGGGTTAACGTGTTGACCATAGCGATAAACCAGCGCCAGCGAGGCATCAAGCCTTTCTTCGCTATCGGGGTAAAAGAGGTAAGCCTGCTTGCGCTCTGACCAGCAATGGGTTTCGATCCAGTCGCGGATGCGATCCCGCTCGCGCTGCCAGCGCCCGACCCACGTTGGCTCAATGTATTTCTCTTTCGCCATCAACACGGCCATATCCAGCGCCAGCCAGCACGCCATCTTGGAGTGAGTATAATGTTGCAGCTCGGGCAGTTCCCAAATCCCGCAATCTTTTTGCCGCCAGTGATCGGCGCAGCAGTTTGCCAGCTCGCCCAGCAGCCGCGAGGTGGTGAGATCCAGCACGTGGCCCGCCTTTACGAACAGCTCAGCCGTTGCCAGCATGTCGCCGTACATGCTGAGTTGTAGCTGGTCGCGCGCGTTGTTACCCACTCGCACCGGCTGTGAATTTTTGTAGCCCCGCAGCGCCGGGTACGTTTCACAGGGCACTTCATCCCCTTCGAGGGTGTAACAGGCCTGCAGCCTGACACCGTGGCGGATAATGGTTTTTGAAAGCCAGGAGAAGGCGGTTTTGCACTCTTCCAGCGCGCCCAAAAAGGCAAAGGCTTTAATGATCAGGCAGGCATCGCGGATCCACGCGTAGCGATAGTCGTAGTTTTTCTCACCGCCAATACCTTCAGGAATGGAGGTGGTCGCTGCCGCCGCAAGCGCGCCGGTGGGCGAGTACCAGAGAAATTTCAGCGCCAGCGCGGAACGCCCGACATGTTCTGCGTAGCGTCCTGTATAGCTCAGGCTTTTACTCCAGTCGCACCAGGCGGCATGGCTGGTTTCAATACGCGCGTCGATTGCCTCGAGGCTCGGTACTGCCAGCGGCTCTTTCTCGGTTACCAGCAAGGCGACTAACCGTCGCTGGCCCGCCGAAACCGTTATGTGACCATTAACCTGCTCATCGTCAGCATCGGTGATGTTGACCTCTTCGCTGGTGCGCAGCATCGCCATTAAATCGGCGATATGGTAGACGTTGCCGTGCGCTGTTTTGTTCATCCACGGCGAACAGGTTTCTGCCCGTGTGCCGAAACGCACTTTCAGCGTTAAAGCCACTTCGCCTTCCAGACCTTCAATCCGGCGCGCCAGCTCGCTCCACGGCAAACGTCCGGCGAGCGTACTGTTAATGGATTCGGTGAGTAATACTTTGCCGCTGGCGGTGGTGAAGGTGGTTTCCAGCACATTGCTGTCCTGCCTGTAGCAGCGCGTTACGGTGTAAGGGTGCTGCGGCGCTAACTGAAAAAAACCGCCAATCTCCGGGTCGAGCAGGCGATCAAACAGCGGCGGGGAATCCAGGTTCGGCGCGCACCACCAGTCAATTGACCCGTCGGGGGCGATAAGTGCGACCGAGCGCCCTTCGCCAATCGCGGCGTAATCGCCGGGTTCGGCAAAGCCATCCTCCCGGACAGGAGAGTGAAAAATTGTGTTCTTCACGGTGTTGCGATCCTTACCAGAAATGGCCGCCAGACGGCGGCCATATAAAGAGTGGAAGCGGGAGTGAGAATTACAGCGTGCCGGTACCCCCGTCAGAACACCAAACCTGCCCGGAGGTGTAGCTGCTTTCCGCCGAGGCCATGGTGACATACAGCGGGGCAATTTCTACGGGCTGACCCGGGCGACCCAGCGGCGCGCTGGCCCCGAACTGCTGCACTTTTTCTTGTGGCTGACCGCCGCTGGACTGCAGCGGTGTCCAGTATGGACCTGGAGCCACTGCATTGACGCGGATGCCTTTTTCACCAAGCTGCTGCGCCAGCGATTTGGTGAATGCCACAATCGCCGCTTTGGTCTGCGCGTAATCCAGCAAAATCGGGCTTGGCTGGTACGCCTGCACCGAAGAGGTGTTGATAATGCTGGCACCGCGCGGCAGATGCTCCACTGCGGCTTTGGTTATCCAGAACATCGCATAGACGTTGGTTTTAAAGGTGGCGTCAAAATCTTCGGTCGAAAGGGTCAGAATCGACTCATTGAACTGCTGACGACCGGCGTTATTGACCAGAATATCCAGCCCGCCAAGTTTGGCGACTGCCTCTTTAACCAGCGTCTGGCAAAACTGCTCTGAACGGATATCACCCGGAATAGCGATGGCTTTTCGCCCTTCGGCTTCGATCAATTTGATCACTTCGGCGGCGTCGGATTCCTCTTCCGGCAAGTAGTTGATCGCCACATCCGCGCCTTCGCGGGCATAAGCAATGGCGACCGCCCGGCCAATGCCGGAGTCGCCACCGGTAATCAGCGCCTTACGGCCCGCTAAGCGCCCGGAACCCCGGTAACTGGTTTCACCGTGATCCGGCACAGGTTTCATTTTGCTGGCAAGACCTGGTGCGGGCTGCGGTTGTTCGACAAACGGAGGAGTAGGATAGTGCGGTGCTAGCGTGGTTTTTGGGCTTTGCTCTGCCATGCTTTCTCCTTCAGACGTTGTTGTACACGTCATTAAGCCTGGCATAGATGTGAGCGTTGTCACGCTATCATGCGGCAAACCGGCATTGAGAAAAGTCTGTAAACAGCGGGGAAAAGAGGGGCAACGACGAAATGTGTTGGTGTTGCCCCTCTTGTGTAGCGCAGGGTTTAGTCGAGATCGGCCCCGTTACTGGCGATCACTTTCTTGTACCACCAGAACGATTTTTTACGGCTGCGTGCCAGCGTGCCGTTCCCGGCATCATCGCGGTCAACATAGACAAAACCGTAGCGTTTGCTCATTTCGCCGGTTGATGCCGCCACCAGATCGATACAGCCCCAACTGGTGTAACCGATAACCGGAATGCCATCTTCGATAGCGTCGCCCATCGCGCGGATATGCTCGCGCAGGTAGCTGATGCGGTAATCATCTTCCACTTCGCCATTGGCCTTCAGTTCATCTTTCGCGCCCAGGCCGTTTTCCACCAGGAACAGTGGTTTCTGGTAGCGGTCGTACATCATGTTCATGGTGATGCGCAGACCCAGCGGATCGATACCCCAGCCCCATTCGCTAACCTCAATGTGCGGGTTGCGCAGTGATTTCACGATGTTGGCGGCGCTGGTGTTGTTGGCGTTCATATCCGCCGACGCACAGCGCGAAGCGTAATAACTGAAGGAGACAAAATCGACGGTGTTCTTCAGGATTTCGTCGTCACCGGTTTCTTTGACAATGGTGACGCCTTTTTCGCGGAACACGCGCGCGGAGTACGCCGGATAGCTGCCGCGCGCCTGCACATCAATAAAGAACAGGTTTTCGCGATCTTTTTCCAGTGCGGTCCACACATCGGCCGGTTTGCAGGAGTAGGGGTAGAAATTCCCGCCCGCCAGCATGCAGCCCACCTGATTCTGCGGGTTCACTTCATGGGCGATTTTCGTTGCCAGCGCGCTGGCAATCAGCTCATGGTGCGCCGCCTGGTATTTCACCTGATCCTGATTTTCCCCCTCTTCGAACACCAGCCCCGCGCCGGAGAACGGGCTGTGCAACATGATGTTGATCTCGTTGAAGGTCAGCCAGTATTTCACCAGCCCGTTAAATTCTTCAAAACAGGTGCGCGCGTAACGGGTAAAAAACTCCACCATTTTGCGGTTACGCCATGAGCCATATTCGATGACCAGATGCATCGGCACATCGAAATGGCACAGCGTGACCAGCGGTTCGATATTGTACTTTTTGCACTCTTCAAACACCGCGCGGTAGAAGGCGATCCCTTCCGGGTTCGGCGTCAGCTCATCGCCTTTCGGATACAGGCGGCTCCAGGCAATCGAGGTACGAAACACCGAAAAACCCATCTCCGCCATCAGCGCGATATCTTCTTTATAGCGATGATAAAAATCGATCGCCTCGTGGCTTGGGTAGAATTCGTCATCGCGCAGCGTAAAGCGTTTTTCCTGTCCCAGTTTCACCGGCAGACGGTTTGCGCCGTGCGGGATCATATCCACGGTGGTCAGCCCTTTGCCGCCCTCCAGATAACCCCCTTCCGACTGGTTTGCGGCAAGCGCGCCGCCCCATAAAAATCCTTGCGGAAATACTGACATGCGTTACCTCGCTTTCTTAAATCAGGCTCGTACTTCTTTTACAGTGGCCGGCTCGGCCGCTTGCGGTTTGTCACTGGTTTCTACGGGAATATCTTCAAACCCGAGCAGCAGCGTCAACACAAATGACAACACTACCGCCAGCGCCATCACGCCGAATACCCACACAATGGACATCGGGTTAGCCGGATCGAAGAACTGCACGCTGGTAAATAACCCCGGTGCCGCCATTGAGTGGCTGGCAAGCCCGGCGATACCGGCGACCGCGCCGCAGACAAAACCACTAATTAAACTCGCAATCAGCGGGCGTTTCAGGCGCACCGCCACACCGTAGAGCGCCGGTTCAGAGATACCGGCCAGGATCGCGGAAGCCGCTGCCGCCATGGCGGTCTGACGCAGTTCCGGGTTTTTGGTTTTCCATGCTACCGCCAGCGAAGAGCCGCCGAGCGACAGGTTCGCGCCGATTTCCGACGGCATTACCATGCCCTCTTTGCCGGTTTCCGCGATGGTTTGAATAATGGTTGGGGTGAACACACGGTGCATACCGGTCATTACCAGCAGCGGCCACAGAGCGCCCATAATGGCGACGGAAAGCCAGCCGAGATAGCCGTGAATGGTGTAGACCAGCGCGGAAATCGCGCTACCGATCCAGATACCGAGCGGGCCAATCAGCACAATCGCCAGCGGCGCGGCAATCAGCACGATCAACATTGGTTTTAAGAAGTTTTTCGTCACCGCCGGTGTAATACGATCCACCCAGCGTTCGATATACGACAGGCACCAGGTCATCACCAGCGCCGGGATCACTGTATAGGTGTATTTCACTGCCGTCACCGGGATCAGCGCGAACTCAACGTGCTCGCCCTGTGCAGCTTTCGCCATCAGATCGACAAAGCTCGGATGCACCAGCACCCCGGCGATGGCAATTGCCAGCGACATATTGGTTTTGAATTTCACCGCCGCAGAGGCCGCCACCATCAATGGCAGGAAGAAGAAAGCACCATCGCCAATCACCGTCAAAATCGTCAGTGTGGAGGAGCCTTTTGGCAGCGCGCCGGACATCTCCAGCACCATCGCCAACAGTTTAACCATCGACCCGCCGATGATCGCCGGGATTAGCGGCGACATGGTGCCGATTAAGGCATCCAGAATGCCCGCGCCGATGCGGCGCAACGTCAGTTTTTGCTTCGTCTGTACTTCAACCGGCTGCATATCTTGTGGCAGCAGGCTGACCACTTCGCGAAACGCCTGGGAAACCGTGTTGCCGATGATCACCTGGCACTGATTGTCGTTGCGTACCACACTCATAACGCCGCTGACGCTTTTAAGCGTAGGCGCGTCGATACGGGTTTCGTCTTTCACTACAAAACGCAGACGCGTCATGCAGTGCGTTACGGCGGCGATATTATCGGCTCCGCCCAGCGCGTTCACCACCGAGTGGGCCAGCGCGGCATAATTCTTTGCCATGGAGATTTGTCCTGTTCTATCAATAAGGTACGGCTTCATCACTGCAGTTTTGCGGCCATGAAACATGAAATAGGTAACCGGTTCCACAAAATCATGATGAGTTTTATTGTGTGAAACAATACGTAAAAAGGGGTTATTTTTATAATCGTGATGATGATCACTTAATGGGGTGGGTGCGAAATGTTCATCTGTCGGGGTTAGGTGTTCCCATCATCGCAACGCCTGAAGTACACTTCGGGTCACGATTTTTGCAGGGGTAGGATCGATGGCGACAATGCAGGAAGTAGCAAAGCGGGCCGGCGTGTCGAAAGCCACCGTTTCCCGCGTGCTGACAGGCAAAGGGTATGTCGGCGAAGAGACGAAAGCGCGCGTCTTTCAGGCCATTACCGAAAGCGGTTATCGTCCGAATTTGCTGGCGCGCAGCCTGGCTTCCAGCAAAACCCAGACCTTAGGGCTGGTGGTCACCAACACCCTCTATCACGGGGTTTACTTTAGCGAGCTGCTTTCCCACGCCGCGCGCATGACGGAAGATAAAGGCCGCCGATTACTGCTGGCAGATGGCAAACACAGCGCCGAAGAGGAGCGCCAGGCGATCCAGTACCTGCTCGATTTGCGCTGTGACGCGATCATTATTTATCCGCGCTTTCTTAGCGTGGATGAGCTCGATGAGATTATCGACAACCATTCGCAGCCCATCGTGGTGCTCAACCGCCGGTTGCGTAAACACGCCAGCCACTGCGTTTACTCTGATCAGAAAGCCTCCAGCCTGAGCGTGGTGTCGCGGCTTATCTCCCGCGGTCACCGCGATATTGCGTTTATTACCGGTTCGCTGGATTCGCCCACCGGTATTGAGCGTTTATCGGGCTATAAAGACGCGCTGGTGCAGCACGGGATCGATGTGCGTAATGAGTTGATAGCCGAAGGGAAATGGACGCCAGCCAGCGGTGCGCAGGGCGTGGCGGAGCTGCTTTCCCGCAAGGCGACGTTTACCGCGCTGGTGGCGAGCAATGACGATATGGCTATCGGCGCGATAAAGCAGCTGCATCAAAGCCAGCTCGCGGTACCCCAGCAGGTGTCGGTGGTGGGGTTTGATGATATCGCCATTGCGCCATTTACCGTGCCGGCGCTCTCCAGCGTGAAAATTCCCGTCACGGAGATGATCAAAGAGACAATTAACCGCTTGATCTTTATGCTCGATGGCGGCGATTTTCACTACCAGCAAACCTTTCCCGGCGAGCTCATCACTCGCGACTCCATTATTAATGGCCCGCACGCCTGATCTCGTCAGCTGTCATCGTCACTTCTGTCGATGACAGCCCACTGATTTTATAAATATCCTTTAATAACAGTTAATTACAATTCTGGCACACTTTGTGAATACTCCGGCGGGATATCGCCTTTTACCGGAGGAATTCATGAACCGATTTATTATGGCTGACGCTGCAAAATGCATCGGCTGTCGCACCTGTGAGGTCGCCTGCGTGGTATCTCATCAGGAAAACCAGGATTGCGCGGCGCTCACCCCGGAGACGTTTTTGCCGCGTATTCATGTCATCAAGGGTGTCAATGTGTCGACGGCGACATTATGCCGTCAGTGCGAAGATGCGCCCTGCGCGAATGTTTGCCCGAACGGCGCCATCAGCCGCGACGAAGGGTTTGTGCATGTGATGCAGGAGCGCTGCATTGGCTGCAAAACCTGCGTAGTGGCATGCCCGTACGGTGCGATGGAAGTGGTAGTGCGCCCGGTTATTCGTCACAGCGGCGCAGGCCTGAATGTGCGTGCCGAGAAAGCCGAAGCCAACAAATGTGATTTGTGCCACCACCGCGAAAGCGGCCCCGCCTGTATGCAGGCCTGCCCGACCAACGCGCTTGTGTGTGTCGATCGCAACTTACTGGAACAGATGAGCGCGGAAAAACGTCGTCGCGCCGCGCTGGATGGCGCCGTTTCCCTGGTGTTCTAAACAATCTGAATTTCACTTTTAACAGGTCTGTTACTGATGAAAAAAATTACGAGCGTATGCCCTTACTGCGGCGCTGGCTGCAAACTGAAACTGGTCGTCGATAACGGAAAAATCATCCGTGCGGAAGCGGCCAACGGCCACACGAACCAGAACGAACTGTGCCTGAAAGGTTACTACGGCTGGGATTTCCTCAACGACACCAAACTGCTGACGCCGCGCCTGACCCAGCCGATGATCCGCTACGAAAAAGGCGGCAAACTGACGCCGGTTAGCTGGGATGAAGCGATCCGCTACACCGCCAAACGCCTTGGCGACATCAAAGCGAAATACGGCCCGCGCGCCATTATGACTACCGGCTCGTCACGCGGCACCGGCAATGAAACCAACTATGTTATGCAAAAATTTGCCCGTGGCGTGCTCAACACTAACAACGTCGACTGCTGCGCGCGTGTCTGCCACGGCCCGTCTGTGGCGGGTTTACAGGAAACGCTCGGCAACGGTGCGATGAGTAACTCCATCAGCGATATCGAAAACTCCAGTTGTTTGCTGGTATTTGGTTATAACTGTGCTGATTCACACCCGATCGTCGCGCGCCGGGTGATCAAAGCTAAACAGAAAGGGGCGAAAATCATTGTTTGCGATCCGCGCCGCATCGAAACCGCGCGTATTGCCGACCAGCACCTGCAACTGAATAACGGCTGCAATATGGCGCTGGTCAACGCCTTTGGTTATGTGCTGCTCGAAGAAGAACTCTACGATAAAGATTACGTTGCCAGCTTTACCACCGGGCTTGAGGCGTACCGCGAAACGGTAAAAGATTACGCGCCGGAAGCGGTGGAACACATTACCGGCGTGCCGGCAAAACAGGTACGTCAGGCGATGCGCACCTATGCCGCCGCGCCGTCTGCCACCATTATGTGGGGCATGGGCGTAACGCAGTTCGGCCAGGCGGTGGACGTGGTGAAAGGGCTCTCCAGCCTGGCGCTGCTCACTGGTAATCTTGGTCGTGAACATGTTGGTGTTGGCCCGGTGCGCGGGCAAAACAACGTGCAGGGCGCGTGCGATATGGGCGTGATCCCCAACCAGTTCCCTGGTTATCAGGATGTCGTCAACCCGGAAGTACGCGCTAAATTCGCCAAAGCCTGGGGCATCGACCCCGAGGTGATGGACGACAAAGTGGGCGTGCGCATTACCGAAGTGCCGCACCTGGCGCTGGAAGGCAAAGTGAAAGCCTACTACATCATGGGCGAAGATCCGTTGCAGACCGAAGCGGATTTAGGCCTGGTGCGTAAAGGTTTTGAAGCGCTCGATTTCGTAGTGGTGCAGGACATCTTTATGACCAAAACCGCCGAGCAGGCCGACGTGCTGCTGCCCGCCACCTCCTGGGGCGAGCATGGCGGCGTGTTTACCTGCGCCGATCGCGGTTTCCAGCGTTTTGAAAAAGCCATCGAACCGAAGTACAACGTCAAGCGCGACTGGGAAATCATCAGCCTGATTGCCACGGCAATGGGCTACCCGATGCACTACGACAACAACCAGCAAATCTGGGATGAGCTGCGCGAGTTGTGCCCGCTGTTCTACGGTGTGACCTACGAAAAAATGGGCGATATGGGGCACGTTCAGTGGCCTTGCCCGACGCTGGATCACCCCGGCACGCCATATCTGTATCAGAACAACAAATTCGATACGCCGGACGGCAAAGGCCATCTTTTTGCTGCCCAGTGGCGTGCGCCAGCGGAACGCCCGGACGATGAGTTCCCACTGGTGCTCTGCACGGTGCGCGAAGTGGGTCACTACTCTTGTCGTTCAATGACCGGCAACTGTGCGGCGCTGCAAACCCTCGCCGATGAACCCGGATTTGTGCAGATTAACCCGGACGATGCGGCGGCGCTGGGCGTACAGGATCGTCAACTGGTGTGGGTTGAGTCGCGTCGTGGCAAGGTGATCACCCGCGCGGATGTCAGCGAGCGCGTCAATCACGGCAGCGTGTATATGACTTATCAGTGGTGGATTGGTGCGTGTAATGAACTGACGCAGGATAATCTGGATCCGATTTCAAAAACGCCGGAGACCAAATATTGCGCAGTTCGGGTGAGTGCGATCAACGATCAGCGCTGGGCCGAAGAGTACACTCAGAGCACTTATCAACAGATGAAGAGTCGATTGCTCAATGCAGCAATGCAATGATGACACGGCTAACAGCAACGGTGTCTGTTTGCGCGTGTACGGAAAAGTACAAGGGGTGGGCTTCCGCCCCTTTGTCTGGCAACTGGCGCAACAGCTCGGGCTGAAAGGCGATGTCTGTAATGATGCGCAGGGTGTGGAGATTCGCCTGCTCGGTAACGAGCGCGAATTTCTCGCCCTGTTGCAGCAGCAGTGTCCGCCGCTGGCGCGCATTGATATGGTAACCAGCGCGCCGTTTTGCTGGTCCGTTTTACCGCTTGATTTCGCCATTCGCCACAGCGCGGGTGGCGCAATGAATACCCAAATTGTTCCCGACGCGGCAACCTGTCCGGCTTGCCTGGCGGAGATGAACGACCCTTCTGAACGCCGCTATCGCTACCCATTTATTAACTGCACCCACTGCGGGCCGCGCTTCACCATTATTCACGCTATGCCTTATGACCGGCCTAACACCGCGATGGCACGTTTTCCGTTGTGCCCGGTTTGCGAAGCCGAATACCGCGATCCGCTGGACCGGCGTTTTCACGCTCAGCCCGTCGCATGCCATGAATGCGGCCCGGCGCTTGAATGGCGCAGCGGCGAACAGCATGCACATGGGGAAGCGGCGCTACAGGCGGCTGTCGCGCTGCTAAAAAGCGGCGGCGTTGTGGCGGTAAAAGGCATTGGTGGTTTTCATCTCGCTTGTGATGCAACGAACCTGGCGGCGGTGATGCACCTGCGCGCGCGAAAACATCGCCCGGCAAAACCGCTGGCGGTGATGTTACCCGGCGCAGACGGCGTGACGACGCAGGCGCAGCGTTTACTTGCGACACCCGCCGCACCGATTGTGCTGGTGGAAAAAGAGTGCCTGAGCGGGCTGTGCGAGGCCATTGCGCCCGGCCTTGATGAAGTGGGCGTCATGCTGCCTGCCAGTCCGCTGCAACACCTGCTGGCGCAAGAATTACAGCGCCCGCTGGTGATGACGTCCGGCAACTTCAGCGGCAAACCGCCCGCAATCAGCAATGACGAGGCGTTAAGCGATCTGGCGGAGATCGCCGACGGCTTTTTGCTGCACAATCGCGATATTGTCCAGCGCATGGATGATTCCGTGGTACGCGCGAGCGGGGAGATGCTGCGCCGTTCGCGCGGCTATGTGCCGGATGCGATGTCGCTGCCGCCAGGGTTTAACGATCTTCCGCCGCTGCTCTGTCTGGGCGCGGATCTGAAAAACACCTTTTGTCTGCTGCGCGGTAACAGCGCGGTGCCGGGTCAGCATTTTGGCGATCTCACCGATGAAGGCGTCGAAGCGCAGTGGCGCAGTGCGCTGCGCCTGATGCAGGATATTTACGACTTCCACCCGGAGCAGGTGGTGGTAGACGCTCATCCGGGTTACCGCACGCATCAGTGGGCCAGCAGCTATGGTCTGCCGGTGCAGACGGTGCTCCATCACCACGCCCATGCCGCTGCCTGCCTTGGTGAACACGGCTGGCCGCTGGAGGGCGGCGATGTCATTGCAATAACGCTTGATGGCATCGGTATGGGCGAAGGCGGCGAGCTATGGGGCGGCGAATGTCTGCGGGTCAATTACCGCGAGTGTGAGCACGTAGGCGGGTTACCGGCGGTGGCGCTCGCCGGCGGGGATTTAGCCGCGCAGCAGCCGTGGCGCAACTTGCTGGCGCAGATGCTGGAGTTTGTTCCTGACTGGCAGCGCTACCCGGAAACCGCCGATATCCAGCGGCAGAACTGGCCGATGCTGGCGCGCGCAATTGAGCGCGGGGTTAATGCGCCGAAAGCCTCATCCTGCGGTCGCTTATTTGATGCCATTGCCTGTGCACTCGGTTGTGCGCCGCTGCACCTGAGCTATGAAGGTGAAGCGGCCTGCCAGCTGGAAGCACTGGCGGCGAGCGTTGCGTCCGTTGAACATCCGGTCCAGATGCCGCTGCGTGGCACCATGCTGGATTTGGCGGCGTTCTGGCAACGCTGGCTGAACTGGCAGGCCACACCAGCCGAACGCGCATGGGCATTCCATGATGCGCTGGCGCAGGGCCTGGCAGCACTGGCGCGGCAGGAAGCGGCACGGCGTGGCATTCATGTGCTGGCGTTCAGCGGCGGCGTAATGCATAACCGCCTGCTGAAAAAACGCTTACAGCACTATCTTGCGGAGTTTACTTTGCTGTTTGCGCACCAGCTCCCGGCCGGTGATGGCGGCATTGCTTTCGGCCAGGGGCTGGTAGCGGCAGCGCGGGCTATATCGCCAGCGCTTTAAGCAGGGCAAACGCCTCTTTCATTCTGTCTTCGCTGACCACGAACGCGCGCAGTTTATCCTCGGCGTCCAGCCCTTTTGCCACCATGCCGTCGGCCCCGGTGGTAATGTGCCAGCGCAGATCGGTGCGGTGCGTTTCCCCGGCCAGATGCAGCGGCATCAGCAGCGTTTTCACCTTCACCAGCATCGCGGGCAGTACCAGTTGCGTGCTGTTGCCGGTGAGGTTTTTCGCCAGCGTCATCGCGCTCAGTTGGATCGGTTGCAGGAACGGCAGCACCTGACCGTTGATCTGCGCGCAATCGCCGAGTGCGAAGATGTGCGGATTGCTGGTTTGCAGCGTGCCGTTCACCACGATCCCGCGCCCAACCTCCAGCCCGGCGTTCTGCGCCAGCGACACCTGCGGCGCAAGACCAGTAGCGGCGACGACCACATCCGCATCGATGTAGCGATCGTCATCCAGTTGCGCACGCACCCCCTGTTCATGCTCATCGAGTTGCATTAAACGCGATTGCAGCAGCAGGCGCACGCCCAGCGCCGTCAGGCAGTGTTGCAGGCGGCCACTCACTTCCGGCGGCATTAACGACGGCAGAATACTGGCGGCGTTATCAAGAACGGTCACGGTTTTGCCCGCGCGGCGAAAGTCCATCGCCAGCTCGCAGCCAATCAGCCCGGCACCCACAATCAGCACGCGGCTGGCATCGCGCAGGGTGGTTTCACAGGCGTGATACTCCTGCAAACTATTGAGTGTGAGCATTTTTTCGCGCCCAGGAAGCGGAGGGACGAAGGCCTTTGCCCCGGTCGCCAGCACCAGTTTGTTGTATTGCCACTGTTTGTCGGCGCTTTTCACCACCCGCGCTTGCGTATCGATGGCGCTGACAAACGTGTACGGGAACAGCCGCAGATTATATTGCTCGGCGAACTCACCCGCCGACTGGCGAATCAGATCCTCGGCGCGCTGCGCCTGGCTAATCACATGGCTGAGATCCGGCTTGTTGTACTCTTCCATGCCGTCGGCGGCAATCAGCGTCAACGGTATGGCGCTGTCCAGTTTACGGATGTTTTTCACCAGCGTCCGGGCGGCGAAGCCCGAACCGATAATCACAATGCCTGCGCTCATTTTGCCTCCGTTGCCAGTTCGTCAAACACCTCTTTGCCAAGGGAACATTCCGGGCAGAGGAAATTGTCCGGCACTTCGCGCCACGGCGTACCCGGTTCGACATCCTGCATCGGCTCACCTTTTGCCGGATCATAAATCCACTGGCACACACTGCACTGCATGGATGGGCCGAGATCGGCCGCTGCCGCCGCTGCGCAGGCGCAGGTTTCTTGTGCGCTGGCGGCTGGGCTGTTTACCGGCTCCGGCAACGGCGACAGCGCCCACTGGCGGGCAATATCGCGCCCGTGCTGGCGGCAGACTTCCAGCGCGTCGATATCCGGTCGCCACTTCGCTTTCAGGCTGACCGACATTTCAAATCCGGCATCCTGTAAACGGGTCGACAGACGATCAACCGCGCCGCCGCTCCAGCCGTGGGAACCAAAAGCGCTGGCGCGTTTATTGCGAAAACGCAGGCCGGTTATCTCTTCGACCAGTCCGGCGATTTTCGGCATCATCACGTTGTTCATCGTCGAGGTGCCGACCAGCACGCCTTTGGAGCGGAACACATTGGTCAGAATGTCGTTTTTATCGCTGCGGGCGACGTTGAAGATTTTTACCGCCACGCGCGGGTCGACTTCGTTAATGCCCTGCGCAATAGCGTCAGCCATCATGCGGGTGTTGTTGGACATGGTGTCGTAGAAAATGGTGATGCGATCTTCCTGGTAATCCGCCGCCCATTTCAGATACAACTCAACAATTTGCGTCGGGTTATCGCGCCATACCACGCCGTGTGAAGTGGCAATCATATCGACTGGCAGGTTGAAGCCGAGGATCTCGGTAATTTTCGGCGTCACCAGGCGGCTGAACGGTGTGAGGATGTTGGCGTAGTAGCGCTGGCACTGCTCAAACAGTTCCGTTTGATCCACTTCATCATTGAACAGACGTTCATCGCAGTAGTGCTGACCAAAAGCGTCATTACTGAACAGCACCGCATCGCCGGTCAGGTAGGTCATCATGCTGTCCGGCCAGTGCAGCATCGGCGTTTCGACAAAAATAAGCTGTTTGCCGTTGCCGATATCCAGCGTGTCGCCGGTTTTCACCACGTTGAAATTCCATTCAGGGTGGTGATGATGGCCGTTAATCGAGTCGATGGCGTTATTGGTACAGTAAATCGGCGTGTTCGGGATATACGACATCAGCTCGGTCAGCGCACCGGCGTGATCTTCCTCCGCATGGTTGATAACAATGTAGTCGATCATCTGCAGATCGATTTCGCTGCGCAGGTTCTGCACGAACTCACGGCTAAATTTATGATCGACGGTATCGATCAGCACGTTTTTGCCTTCGCGGATCAGATAGCTGTTGTAGCTGCTGCCGCGCAGGGTTTTATATTCGGTGCCGTGAAAGTCGCGAACTTCCCAGTCACGCTGTCCAACCCAGTGAATGTTGTTTTTTACATGAATAGCCATATCAGTTGTCCTGTGCAGTTTTCTCAATTCGATATATGGCTAATATCAAGTTGCGTGCCAGGTTTTTATTTGATTGATATAAAAGAATTTTAATGATCTTTCGAAAAAATAAATTGTCAATATGACTATGACTAATACAGTCAATATGACACTATGCATTGTCAAAACGACAGTGAGGTAGGTATGAGTTTTTCGCTGAATGTCCTGGCGGGGATCGCCATAGAACTGCAAAGCGGTATCGGTCATGCGGACCGTTTCCAGCGGCTGATCACCACCCTGCGCCAGGTGCTGGAGTGTGATGCTTCGGCGCTGCTGCGCTACGACGCGCGGCAGTTTATTCCACTGGCCATCGACGGGCTGGCGCAGGATGTGCTGGGCAGGCGCTTTACGCTGGAAGGCCACCCACGGCTGGAGGCGATCGCTCGCGCGGGCGATGTCGTGCGTTTTCCCGCCGACAGCGATTTGCCCGATCCCTACGATGGGCTGATCCCCGGTCAGGAGAGCCTGAAAGTGCACGCCTGCGTTGGGCTGCCGCTGTTCGCCGGGCAAAACCTGATTGGCGCGCTGACGCTTGATGGCATGTCGCCGGATCAGTTCGATACCTTTAGCGATGAAGAGCTGCGGTTGATTGCTGCGCTGGCGGCAGGCGCGCTGAACAACGCGCTGCTGATAGAGCAACTGGAGAGCCAGAATATGCTGCCCGGCGCACCGGCGGCGTTCGAACAGGTGGCGCGCAGCGAAATGATTGGTCTGTCGGCGGGCATGGAGCAGCTAAAAAAAGAGATCGATATCGTTGCCGCTTCCGATCTGAACGTGTTGATCAGCGGTGAAACCGGCACCGGCAAAGAGCTGGTGGCGAAAGCGATTCATGAAGGTTCACCGCGCGCCATCAGTCCGCTGGTCTATCTCAACTGTGCCGCGCTGCCGGAAAGCGTGGCGGAGAGCGAGCTGTTCGGCCATGTCAAAGGCGCGTTTACCGGCGCTATCAGCAACCGCAGTGGCAAGTTCGAGATGGCGGATAACGGCACGCTGTTTCTCGATGAGATTGGCGAGTTGTCGCTGTCGTTGCAGGCGAAGCTGCTGCGCGTCCTGCAGTACGGCGATATTCAGCGTGTCGGTGATGACCGCAGCCTGCGTGTGAATGTGCGCGTGTTGGCCGCCACCAACCGCGACTTGCGCGAAGAGGTGCTGGCCGGGCGTTTTCGCGCCGATCTCTACCATCGGTTGAGCGTGTTTCCGCTTTCTGTACCGCCGCTGCGTGAGCGCGGGGAAGATGTTGTTTTACTGGCGGGCTACTTCTGCGAGCAGTGCCGTTTGCGGCTGGGGCTGGGGAGAGTGGCACTAAGCCCCGGCGCGCGGGCGCATTTGCTGAGTTATGGCTGGCCGGGCAATGTGCGCGAGCTGGAGCACGCCATTCACCGCGCAGTGGTGCTGGCGCGCGGTACGCGTAACCGTGATGACGTGGTGCTGGAAGCGCGCCATTTTGCGCTTAGCGATGAACCGGCGGCCCCCTCCGCTGCGGTGACGCCGCTGCCCGTGGAGCAAAATCTGCGCGATGCGACGGAGGATTTTCAGCGCGCATTTATTACCCGCACGCTGGAAGAGCAGGGCGGTAACTGGGCGGCCTGCGCGCGCTGTCTGGAGATGGATGTCGCCAACCTGCACCGGCTGGCGAAACGCCTGGGGCTGAAGCGTTAAAAGATGACTGCCTGCCTGCGATGGTGGAACGTGACGTCGCCAGCCTGCACCGGCTGGCGAAACGTCTGAGGCTGAAGCGTTAAAGAATGCCGGCCTGGTAGAAATCTTGCAGGTTGATGGCGCCGACCAGTAAACCGGCGTCATCCACCACCGGGGCGGCGGCAATTTTGCGCTGCATTAAGCGCTCTTTGGCGTCCACGGCGCGGCTGCCTGCCTCCAGCGTGATGCCGCCGGGCGTCATCGCTTTATCGACCTGCGCGGTTAGCGCCCCACCTGAGACCAGCCAGCGACGAAGATCGCCATCGGTAAATACCCCTTTTACATGGCGCTGGTTGTCGCAGACCGCTACCAGACCCAAACCGGTGCGGCTCAGTTCCAGCATCGCGTCCATCACGCTGGTGGTAAGCTGCACCTGCGGGATCTGCTCCTCTTTGCGCATCAGATGGTGCACTTTATTGAGCAACCGCGCGCCAAGTGCGCCTGCCGGGTGAGAGCGGGCAAAATCCTCTTCATCAAACCCGCGCGCTTGCATCACCGCCATCGCCAGCGCGTCGCCCATCATCAGCGTGTTGACGGTGCTGGAAGTAGGAGCCAGGTGCATGGGGCAGGCTTCGCGTTCAACCGAGATATCCAGCACCGCCCGCGCGGCGAGCGCTAGCGGGGAGCGTGGTTTGCCGGTCATCGCCAGCAGCGCGACGGATTTCTCTTCAAGGCGCGGCAGGATCAGATCCAGCTCTTTTGCCGAACCGGAGTAGGAGATAAACAACATCACGTCGCGGCTTTCAATCATGCCGAGATCGCCATGCAGCGCTTCCGCCGGATGGACGAAAAACGCCGGTGTGCCGGTGCTGGCAAGCGTCGCGGCAATCTTTTTGCCAATATGACCGGATTTACCGATGCCGGAGACGATGATTTTTCCCTCGCAATTCAGCACGGTTTCAGCGGCGCGCACAAACGCCTCGTCAAGACGATCCGGCAGGCGGCTGGCTTCCTGAAGCTCCAGCAGCAGGGTTTGCCGTCCGGCGTTAATTAATGACTCACTCATGTTTTTCTCCGGCAATGATCACTTCGACACCTTTGGCTTCCAGCGCGGCGCGCACGTCGGCGGCGATCCCCGAATCGGTGATCAGTTTATCCACGCTCTCCAGGCTACAAACCACGTTCGGGCTTTTACGGCCAAATTTGGAGGAGTCTGCCATCAGGATCACTTCCCGCGCGGCGTTGCACATCGCTTTGCTGACGGTGAATACCTCGTTAAAAGTGGTAACGCCTGCATTCAGATCGATGCCGTCGGTGCCCATAAACAGCTTATCGAAGCTGAAATGCTCAAAGGCGTTTTCCGCCAGTTGGCCGTGGAACGAGGCCGATTTCTTACGGAAAGTGCCGCCCGGCATCAGGATCGTTTGCTCGTTATCCAGCTCAGATAGGGCATTAACGATATGCAAACTGTTGGTCATCACCGTGATGTTATTGAAGTGGCTGAGCAGCGGTACCATTTGCAGCACCGTACTGCCCGCATCAAGGATGATCGAATCGCCGTCGTGGATGTAGGTCACTGCCGTTTCGGCAATCAGCCCTTTTTGCACGGTGTTGATAAGCGTCTTGTGATCAATCGGGGGATCGGCTTCATCTTTGTTGAGCACCACGCCGCCATAAGTGCGGATCACCGCGCCGGAATGTTCCAGCGCGACGAGATCTTTACGTATGGTTGTCCCTGTGGTGTCGAAGTAAGCTGACAGCTCTTCAACAGAACACTTTCCCTGCTTTTGCAGATGCTCAAGAATAGCCGCCTGACGCTGACGTGGTTTCATAGGCGCTGATATCCTGCGTTACGTTGCGAAATGATAATTTCGCAAGCTATTAGCGTTCACAACGAAATTATCAATGTTTCATTTTAAGCGCTAATGATAGAGCATTCTGACAGCCAGGATCATGGGGAAAGATCACATCGGGCTCTAATTCCTCTCTTTTTATCCCCATTAAGTGGTCGATTTTGGTTGGTCGGGCAAAAACGGTGAGGCCGCGCATTAACAGGGTGTCGGTCACGCGGTCTTGTTGATCAAACGCGACGGCCAGCACCACGCGCGGTTTGAAACGCCCGCCGGAGCGCCCAACGCCGACGCGCCCGCGCTGGCACAGCGTATCAAACGCTTTGTTAAACTGGCGGATTTGCCAGCCGCCAAGCGCCATCTGGCAAAGCCAGGCGATGGCGGCAACGGTGATCAAGGCTGAAACCATAGCGATCTCCTTTTAAATCTGGCCCCCCGCGCGGAGGGCCACGCAGATCAGAACATCACCTGGCCGCCGGTGACATTAATCGACTGGCCGGTGCAGTAAGAGGCTTTAGGGCTGGCATAAAACATCAGCACGTTCAGCACATCCTGGTAGTCGCAGCCGCGCTTGAGCGGCACTTTGTCGATGTAATATTGCTCAACTTCATCCGCCGCAATGCCCAGTTTGCTGGCATATTGCGGGATAAGTGACTGGAACATCGGCGATTTCAGCAGGTTACCCAGCATCAGCGAATGCACAGTAATGCCGTACTCCGCTAGATCCAGCGCCAGTGATTGGGTCAGCCCCACGCCGCCGAACTTCGCTGCGCTATAGCCCGAGTTGTGCTTGCTGCCCACTTTGCCGGATTTGGAGTTGATCTGGATGATGCGCCCCTGAATGCCGTCGCGAATCATCAACTTCGCGAACTCACGTGCGCAGAGGAAATAGCCCACCAGGTTCACCTGCAAGGAACGGTCGAAATCACCGAGCGCAAAGTCGCTGATAAACGCCGCTTTGGCAATGCCTGCGCTGTAGACCAGCAAATCCGCTCGACCAAAAATCTCATCCACGCCGCGCGCCAGCGCCAGTACGCTGTGCTCGCTGGTGGCGTCCGCGCCAAAGCCGTAGGCCATCCCTTCGCCAAACTCGCTGTTGATCTCCTGGGCGACATTTGCCGCTTTATCACTTTGAATATCCACTACCGCCACGCGGTAACCTTCTGCGGCAAGCCCACGGCTAAGGAACGCCCCAAGGGTTTGTCCTCCACCAATGACAACGGCAACCTGTTTCATACTCTTCTCCTTACGACTTAAGCGACAAATTTCAAAATGCAGCCGGGGGCGATATCGTCCGGCACCGGGCCTGCGACGTGTACCGTTCCGGGGTATTCCGCCTGCGTTTGCCCATCGAAACGCAGGGTGATATGCCCCAGTTCACGCAGATTCTGCTCGGCGACATCGCCGACGGCGGTGACCGGGTAGCGACGATCGCCTAGTTCAAACTGCGCGCCGGGTAACAGCGCGCCCGAAAGCGCACCGTGGTTATGGATAAAACAGAACTCGGCGACATCCGCAGGCGCGCCTTCGCGGAAGGTGATCAGCATGTTGTCGCTCAGCGCGTCCGGGGCGCTTTCACCGATGTGGGTAATGGTGGTTTGATAAATCACACTCATAAAACAACCCTTATTGATAAATGAAACCGGAGACAAACCAGGCGACCAGCACCGTTGGCGCACCGGTTAAAAAACGGCTGACCAGTACGGAGGGGACACCGACGCGCACGGTATCCTGACGCGCTTCCGCCAGCGACAAGCCCACCGGGATGAAGTCGCACGCCGCCTGGGCGTTGATGGCGAACAGCGCGGGCAGGGCGAGATGCGGCGGGATATTGCCGAGGCCGATCTGTACGCCAATCAGCACGCCAATGACCTGGGCAATCACCGCCCCTGGGCCGAGGAAGGGTGACAGCAGCGGGAAGGAGCAGATAAGCGCCAGCGTGACCAGCCCGAGCGGATGGCTGGCAAGCGGCGCGAGGCCGTGGGCAATCCAGTCGCCAAGCCCGGAGGCCATGATGATGCCGATGAGCGCCGAGACGAAGGCCATAAACGGCAGAATAGTTTTCAGCACCGTGTCGATGGTGTCGCGCCCGGCCTGAAACAGCACCGCGACCGCCGAACCCATGCCCATGCCGACTTTTGCCAGCAGGCCATCGCTCTGCTCGGTGATTTTTTTGCTGGTGTCGTAATCCTTCGCGACCGGGCGTTTGGGTGCGGCGGTTGGCGCGTCACCGTGCAGATGGATATTGTCCTCTTTCACTCCGGAAACGTAGATATCTTCCAGGATGTACTGCGCCAGCGGGCCGGATTTCCCTGTCGCGTGGATATTCACCGTCGGGATGCGGCGTTTCGGATAGATACCACAGCGCAGCGTACCGCCGCAGTCGATCACCGCAACGCCAATCTCCTCTGCTGGCGGCTCGCCCTCTTTAAAGCCGTCAACCGCCTGCCAGCCGGTGAGTTGCGCCAGCTTATCGACGATCGCCGGGCGGGTGCCTGCGGTGATATAGACGATTTTCTTCTCAGTGCTGGCGTCGATTTCCAGCGGGCCGCCCCAGCCGCCGGTGCCTTTTTCAATCACTATGCGCGTCATGATGTTGCTCCAGCGAGTTGGACTTTTTGTTCAAGTTGAATGCCCATTTTCTTCTCGAAAATGGAAGTAGTCAGGTCGGTAACCCAGCCGCGGAAGAAGTTGGTCACCAGCCCGACCAGCAGGTAGCTCACCGCCAGCGGGCCGAGCGGCAAGCCCAGTGTTGTCAGACCGTTGGCGATCCCCAGATAGACAAACAGCTCGCCGGGGTTGATATGCGGAAACAGGCCATTCATTGAGTGGCAACTGTAGGACGCGGCAGCGTAATAACTGGGTTTGTACTTTTCTGGCATAAAGCGACCGAGACTCAGTGTCATGGGGTTGCAGAAGACAAACGTGCCGATGCAGGGCAGCAGCAAATAGCGGGCAAGGGGATTGCCCGCGCAGCGCTGGGCAAATTTTTCGATCCGGTGTTGGCCAATAAAGTTAATCAGTGCGTTCATGATAACCAGCAGGCTTATCAGCAGAGGCAAAATACCGGTCACCATGCCGGTAAACACTTCGCCGCCTTTCTGAAACAGCCCGATGAACCATTCGGCACCATGCGTAATGGTTTCCATTGTTCTCTCCTGTAGGGTTGTCGTTTTGTTGTTTAACCGTGCACTATCATAATCATTATGAAAGGTTGAAATGTGTTATTTAGGTCTCGTTATGAAAGAAAAAATGATCATTGTGAAAGTTTTAGCGAGAGTGAGCGGAATTAAATGAACGCGTAATGGAAGGTGAAAAAGTGAAGTGAGATCGCGTGCGCAGGCGTTACGGCGCTTCCTTGTCGGTAGCCAGATGCTTTACCATACTTGCTCCTGGCTGATTCGTTTAAAATGGAAGTCCCATGTTGAAGCGTTGTTACGCAGCATTGCTGCCTGCGTTTGTTGTGCTCTGTGCCTGTAGCAGTAAACCCCCGCTCGCTGAAACCCCGCAAACCGCGTCGCCCGCGCCTTCCGGCGGTTTTCTGCTTGAGCCGCAGCACAATGTTCTGATGACCGGCGGTGACTTTGCCAATAACCCGGCGGCGGAGCAGTTCATCAATATGATGGTCAGTAAGCACGGTTTTGACCGCCAGCAACTGCATGAAATTCTCTCGCAGGCCAAACGCCTGGACTACGTGTTGCGCCTGATGGATAAGCAAGCGCCGACGACAGCGGGACCCACCGGGCCGAACGGCGCCTGGCTGCGCTATCGCAAGCAGTTCATCACCCCGGACAACGTGCAAAATGGCGTGGCGTTCTGGAATCAGTATGAAGACGCGCTTAACCGCGCGTGGATGGTTTACGGTGTGCCGCCGGAAATTATCGTTGGCATCATCGGCGTGGAAACCCGCTGGGGCCGCGTGATGGGCAAAACGCGTATTCTCGACGGGTTAGCGACGCTGGCCTTCGCGTACCCGCGCCGCGCGGAGTATTTCGCCAGTGAACTCGAAACTTTCCTGCTGATGGCGCGTGATGAAAGTGATGATCCGCTCGAACTGAAAGGTTCTTTCGCTGGCGCAATGGGTTATGGTCAGTTTATGCCCTCTTCGTACAAGCAGTACGCCGTCGATTTCAACGGCGACGGGCATATCAACCTGTGGGATCCGGTGGATGCCATTGGCAGCGTGGCGAACTACTTCAAACAGCACGGCTGGGTGAAGGGCGATATCGTGGCGGTTCCGGCCAACGGCCAGGCACCGGGGCTGGAAAATGGCTTTAAAACCAATTACAGCGTCGGGCAACTGGCGGCGGCGGGTTTAACACCGCAACAACCGCTGGGCGCGCACCAACAGGCGAGCCTGCTGCGCCTTGATGTGGGCACCGGCTATGAGTACTGGTACGGTCTACCGAACTTCTTCACCATTACCCGCTATAACCACAGCACGCATTACGCGATGGCGGTCTGGCAGCTCGGCCAGGCGGTTTCACTGGCGCGCGTTCGCTGATCCCTCTCCCCTCCTGCGGGAGGGGAATCTGAAACATTTCGATGCACTCCCGTTACGCATAGCGATTTACTTAATCATTCATACTGATTATTGTTACGTTATAACATATGAGGTATGTGAATGATTCCCGTAACGCTGTTTTCCCTTTCCGGCACGATCCGTTTCGTGCTGGCTGCCGCACTATTAGCGGTGCTTTGGCTCCTGACTGGCTGGGCGGTTGCGCTGCCATGATTGAACTTGACCACCTGGTCGCAGGCTACGATCGCCTCGCGATCACGCCGGCGCTGTGCGGCACGCTGGCGCGCGGCAGTATGACGGCGATTGTTGGCGCGAACGGCTGCGGTAAATCGACCCTGTTAAAAACGCTGGCCGGATTTTTACCGCCGGTGAGCGGCGTTTTGCGCTGGCAACCGGCGCGGCCCGTCATCGGCTGGCTGGCGCAGCGCCACGCGCTGGAATCTCAATTTCCGCTCACCGTGCAGGACGTGGTGAGTATGGGCTGCTGGCCGCGCGTTTCGTTGTTTCGCGGGTTGAACCGCGATGCCCGTAGCCGAATCGCTCAGGGGCTGGAGCGCGTTGGGCTGACAGCAATGGCGCGCGAGACGATTGATACGCTCTCCGGCGGGCAGTTTCAGCGCATGTTGTTTGCCCGCGTCTGGGTGCAGAACGCGCCGCTGGTGATGCTCGACGAGCCGTTCACCGGTATTGATGAAGCCACATCGCAACTGTTGATGGAGCAGATTGTGGACATGCATCGTGGCGGGCAAACCATTATTGCCGTGCTGCACGATAGCGAGCGCGTGTCTCGCTATTTCCCGCAAACGTTACGCCTCGACGAACGCGTGGCGCAGTGGGGCACGACAGCGCATTTCGCGACAAAAGATGAGGCGTGCAGCGCATGATCTGGCATCTCTTTTTCCAGCCGTTTATCGAGTTTGGCTTTATGCGCCGCGCACTGGTGGTGTGTCTGGCGCTCTCCATCAGTACCACGGCGCTGGGCGTTTTTTTGCTGCTGCGGCGCATGAGCCTGATGGGCGATGCGCTGTCGCACGCCATTCTGCCTGGCGTGGCGGTGGGTTATTTGCTGAGCGGCATGTCGCTGCTGGCGATGAGTATCGGCGGTTTTATCGCAGGTATCACCGTCGCGCTGGTGGCAGGCTGGGTAAGCCGCCGCACGCCGCTGAAAGAGGACGCCAGCTTCGCCGGTTTCTACCTCGGGTCGCTGGCGCTCGGCGTCACGCTGGTTTCGCTGCGCGGCTCCAGTGTCGATCTGCTGCATCTGCTGTTTGGCTCGATTCTTGCGGTCGATCGCGACTCGGCGCTGTTTGTCGCGGGTGTGGCCAGCCTGACGCTGCTGGTGCTGGCGTTTTGCTATCGCGGCATGGTCAGTGAAGCGTTCGACAGCGCGTTTTTGCAGGTTAACTCGCCGCGCGCGCCGGGTTTGCTGCACGGGGTGTTTCTGGCGTTACTGGTGCTTAACCTGGTGGCCGGGTTTCAGGTGCTCGGCACATTAATGGCCGTAGGCGTGATGATGCTCCCCGCCGTGGCGGCGCGCTGCTGGGCGCGGACATTACCGGGATTATTATGGCTTGCGGCCAGCATTGGCGCGCTGTGCGCCTGGCTTGGGTTAAGCCTGTCGTGGATGGCGGGGTTGCCCGCCGGACCGGCGATTGTGCTGACCGCCAGTATTATTTTCTTTTTTTCCATTTTATTCGGCACGCGCAGTGGGCTGGCTCACAGCCTGCGCGCACTTTTAACGTAGCAAGGGGAAATGATGAAACGGACAGGGCTTATTCTGTCGCTGGCGCTCGGCCTGGTGGCGCAGGGCGCAATGGCAAAAACAGTAAATGTGGTCGCCAGCTTCTCGATTCTGGGCGATATCACCCGGCAAGTCGGCGGCGATCACGTCAAGGTGACGACGCTGGTGGGACCGGATGGCGATCCGCACACCTTTGAACCGTCGGCGAAAGACAGCGCACTGCTTAACAGCGCTGACGTGGTGGTGGTGAACGGCCTGGGGCTGGAAGGCTGGTTAGATCGTCTGGTGAAAGCCTCTGGCTTTAAAGGCCAGCTTGTCGTCGCATCAACCGGCGTTACAACGCATACGCTGGAAGAAGATGGCGCAACGGTGACCGATCCCCACGCCTGGAACAGTGCGGCGAATGGTGCGCTGTATGCGAAAAATATTCTTGCCGCGTTGGTGAAAGCCGATCCGGCTGACGAAGCCGCGTTAAATGCCTCTGGTCAGCGTTATATCGACCAGTTAACTAAACTGGATAGCTGGGCGAAAGAGCGCTTCAGCGCGGTGCCACAGGCGAAACGCAAAGTGCTGACCAGCCACGACGCGTTTGGCTACTTTGCTCGCGCTTACGGCGTTGATTTCATGGCGCCGCAAGGCATCTCTTCTGAAAGTGAAGCCAGCGCTGCGCAGGTTGCTTCGCTGATCAAACAGATCAAAGCCGATGGCGTGAAAGTGTGGTTTATGGAAAACCAACTGGATCCACGGCTGGTGAAACAGATCGCCAGCGCAACCGGCGCGCAACCGGGTGGCGAGCTTTATCCGGAAGCGTTAAGCGCCAAAGGCGGGGTGGCAGATACCTATCAGAAAGCCTTTCGTCATAACGTCGACACTATCTATAACAGCATGAAGTAACGGGCAATAAGCTACGCAGGCCGGCGCTCGCTGGCCTTTTTTCGGAAGCCTCCTCGTAAATTCGCTATCCCGTCCCCATCTTTTCGCGGAAAGTGGTATCTTTTCCGCCACAGTTTTTAGACGCACGGGAGCCATCATGACGGACAATGAATTAATGCAGCTCAGCGAACGCATCGGGCTGGCGCTGAAGGCGCGCGGCGCGACGCTGACGACGGCAGAATCCTGTACCGGCGGCTGGGTGGCGAAGGTGGTAACCGATATCGCTGGCAGTTCCGCCTGGTTTGAACGCGGGTTTGTTACCTACAGTAATGAAGCGAAAGCCCAAATGATTGGCGTGCAGCCCGCCACGCTGGATGCGCACGGCGCGGTCAGCGAGCAGGTGGTGGTCGAGATGGCGATTGGTGCGCTGAAAGCGGCGCGTGCCGATTATGCGATTTCCATTAGCGGCATCGCCGGGCCAGATGGCGGCAGCGATGAGAAGCCGGTTGGCACGGTTTGGTTTGGCATTGCCAGCGTCAGCGGGGAAGGGATTACGCGGCGTGAATGCTTCTCCGGCGATCGTGAAGCGGTGCGCAGACAGGCCACCGCCTATGCCCTGCAAACCCTTTGGCAACATTTTCTACAAAATGCTTGATACTGTATGACCATACAGTATAATTGCGACAACAGAACAGTAATTCACCGCGGAGCGTAACGCGCTTCACTCTGCATGAAGGAGTAATCATGGCTATCGACGAAAACAAACAAAAGGCGCTTGCAGCCGCACTGGGTCAGATCGAAAAGCAATTCGGTAAAGGCTCCATCATGCGTCTGGGTGAAGACCGTTCCATGGATGTGGAAACCATCTCTACCGGTTCGCTCTCGCTGGATATCGCGCTGGGCGCTGGCGGTTTGCCGATGGGGCGTATCGTCGAAATTTACGGGCCTGAATCTTCAGGTAAAACGACGCTGACCCTGCAAGTGATTGCCGCTGCGCAGCGCGAAGGTAAAACCTGTGCGTTTATCGATGCGGAACACGCACTGGATCCGGTTTACGCTCGCAAACTGGGCGTTGATATCGACAACCTGCTCTGCTCTCAGCCGGATACCGGTGAGCAGGCGCTGGAAATCTGTGACGCGCTGGCGCGCTCCGGTGCGGTTGACGTGCTGGTGGTCGACTCCGTTGCGGCGCTGACGCCGAAAGCGGAAATCGAAGGCGAAATCGGCGACTCTCACATGGGCCTTGCGGCACGTATGATGAGCCAGGCGATGCGTAAACTGGCTGGTAACCTGAAACAGTCCAATACACTGCTGATCTTCATCAACCAGATCCGTATGAAAATTGGCGTAATGTTCGGTAACCCGGAAACCACCACCGGCGGTAACGCGCTGAAATTCTACGCCTCTGTGCGTCTGGATATTCGCCGTATCGGTGCGGTGAAAGAGGGTGATAACGTGGTCGGCAGCGAAACCCGCGTAAAAGTGGTGAAAAACAAAATCGCTGCGCCGTTCAAACAAGCTGAATTCCAGATCCTCTACGGCGAAGGCATCAACTTCTACGGCGAGCTGGTCGATCTTGGTGTGAAAGAGAAGCTGATTGAGAAAGCCGGCGCCTGGTATAGCTACAACGGCGACAAAATTGGTCAGGGTAAAGCGAACGCAACGACCTGGCTGAAAGAAAACCCGGCGGCGGCGAAAGAGATCGAGAAAAAGCTGCGCGAAATTCTGCTCAGCAACCAGAATTCTTCCGCTGAATTCACTGCCGATGGCAATGACGAAGACGTTGAAGAAACCAACGAAGATTTCTGATAATTTGAATGGTAATCAAGGGCTGCTGATGCAGCCCTTTTGCTTTTCTACGCACACAGGATCAAGCCATGCCCGAGAACCCTTCCCGACGCTCCGCCGTTGCCCGCCTGCGTGACCGGGCGATGCGGATTCTGGCGATGCGCGATCACAGCGAAAAAGAGTTTCGTCGCAAATTAACCGCGCCAGTAATGAGTAAAAACGGCCCGGAAGAACTGGATATCACGCCGGAAGAGGTCGAAGAGGTCGTTGCGTGGTGTCTGGAGCATAACTTTCTTGATGACATGCGCTTTGTGCGCCAGTTTATCGCCAGTCGTGCGCGCAAAGGTTATGGTCCGGCACGCATTCGGCAGGAGTTAAATCAAAAAGGGATTTCGCGAGAAGACAGCGAAAGCGCGCTACGCGAATGCGATATCGACTGGGTGGAGAGTGCCCGTGCGCAGGCGCAGCGCAAATATGGCGAACCGCTACCGACTGAATATGCGGCGAAAGTAAAAGTGCAGCGTTTTTTGCTCTATCGCGGCTTTATGCAGGAAGATATTCAGGAAATATGGCGAAATTTTGCCGACTGAGCGCATACGGGATTTTACTTCGCAGTAAAGAAAACTTATCTTATTCCCACTTTTTCCAGTAGCTGGCGCGTTTTCCATGTATGGCAACGGCCGGTTACCACATTTCGTTAGCTTGATTTCAGGATAATTATGAGCAAGAGCACCGCTGAGATCCGTCAGGCGTTTCTCGATTTTTTCCATAGTAAGGGACATCAGGTAGTTGCCAGCAGCTCCCTGGTACCGAATAACGACCCGACTCTGCTGTTTACTAACGCCGGGATGAACCAGTTCAAGGATGTATTCCTTGGGCTCGACAAGCGTAATTATTCCCGCGCTACCACAGCACAGCGTTGCGTTCGTGCTGGTGGTAAACACAACGACCTGGAAAACGTCGGTTACACCGCACGCCATCACACATTCTTTGAAATGCTGGGCAACTTTAGCTTCGGCGACTACTTCAAACATGATGCTATTCAGTACGCATGGGAACTGTTGACCGGTGAGAACTGGTTCAACCTGCCGAAAGAGCGTCTGTGGGTGACGGTATACGAGACGGACGACGAAGCGTACGAAATCTGGGAAAAAGAAGTGGGCGTGCCGCGCGAGCGCATTATCCGCATCGGCGATAACAAAGGTGCCGCGTACGCTTCTGACAACTTCTGGCAGATGGGCGATACTGGTCCGTGCGGCCCGTGCACCGAGATTTTCTACGATCACGGCGACCATATCTGGGGTGGCCCTCCGGGCAGCCCGGAAGAAGACGGCGATCGCTATATCGAAATCTGGAACATCGTCTTTATGCAGTTCAACCGCCAGGCTGATGGCACCATGGAACCGCTGCCGAAGCCGTCCGTGGATACCGGTATGGGCCTGGAACGCGTTGCCGCAGTGCTGCAACATGTGAATTCCAACTATGAAATCGACCTGTTCGCGAAGCTGATTCAGGCGGTGGCAAACGTGACCGGTGCGACCGATTTGGGTAACAAATCCCTGCGCGTAATCGCTGACCACATCCGTTCCTGTGCCTTCCTGATCGCCGATGGCGTCATTCCGTCGAACGAAAACCGTGGCTATGTGCTGCGTCGTATCATTCGTCGTGCGATTCGTCATGGCAACATGCTGGGCGCGAAGGACACCTTCTTCTATAAGCTGGTTGGCCCGCTGATCGAGGTGATGGGTTCCGCCGGGGAAGATCTGCAACGCCAGCAGGCTCAGGTTGAGCAGGTTCTGAAAACCGAAGAAGAGCAGTTTGCACGTACGCTGGAGCGCGGTCTGGCGCTGCTGGACGAAGAGCTGGCAAAACTGAAAGGCGATACGCTGGACGGCGAGACCGCTTTCCGCCTGTACGACACGTATGGCTTCCCGGTGGATTTAACCGCCGATGTCTGCCGTGAGCGTAACCTGAAAGTTGACGAAGCAGGTTTTGAAGCCGCGATGGAAGAGCAACGCCGTCGCGCACGCGAATCCAGCGGTTTCGGCGCAGATTACAACGCGATGATCCGCGTTGATGGCGCGTCAGAATTTAAAGGCTATGACCATCTGGAACTGAACGGCAAAGTGACTGCGCTGTTTGTCGACGGTAAGTCGGTGAATGCGATTGCCGCAGGTCAGGAAGCGGTGGTGGTTCTCGATGAGACACCGTTCTACGCCGAATCTGGCGGCCAGGTGGGCGACAAAGGCGAACTGAAAGGTAATGGCTTTGCCTTTGCCGTACAGGATACGCAGAAATACGGTCAGGCGATTGGTCATCTCGGTAAGCTGAATAGCGGTTCGCTGAAAGTCGGCGACGGTGTGAAAGCTGAAGTCGATGAAGCGCGCCGTGCGCGTATTCGTCTGAACCACTCTGCCACACACCTGATGCATGCCGCGCTGCGCGATGTGCTCGGTACGCACGTTGCGCAGAAAGGCTCGCTGGTGAACGACAAAGCGCTGCGCTTTGACTTCTCCCATTTTGAAGCCATGAAGCCATCGGAAATCCGTGCGGTAGAAGATCTGGTGAATGCGCAAATTCGCCGTAACCTGCCAATCGAAACCAACATCATGGATCTGGAAGCGGCAAAAGCGAATGGCGCAATGGCGCTGTTTGGCGAGAAATACGAAGATCGCGTGCGCGTACTGCGCATGGGTGATTTCTCGACTGAGCTCTGCGGCGGTACACATGCTTCCCGCACCGGTGATATTGGTCTGTTCCGCATTGTGTCTGAGTCTGGCACAGCGGCGGGCGTGCGCCGTATTGAAGCGGTAACCGGTGAAGGCGCGATTGCCAGCCTGCATGCGCAGAGTGACCAGTTGCATGATGTCGCGCAGTTGCTGAAGGGCGACAGCCAGAACCTTGGCGATAAAGTGCGTACTATTATCGAACGTACTCGCCAGCTGGAAAAAGAGTTGCAGCAGCTTAAAGAGCAGGCGGCAGCGCAGGAGAGCGCTAGCCTGTCCGGTAAAGCTATCGATCTTAACGGCGTAAAACTGCTGGTTAGCGAACTGGCTGGCGTCGAGCCGAAGATGCTGCGTACCATGGTGGACGATCTGAAAAACCAACTGGGTGCTTCAGTGATTGTGCTTGCCACCGTGGCGGAAGGAAAAGTTTCCCTGATTGCGGGTGTGTCGAAGGATGTGACCGACCGCGTGAAGGCCGGGGAATTGATTGGTATGGTTGCCCAGCAGGTTGGGGGTAAAGGTGGCGGACGTCCGGATATGGCGCAAGCCGGCGGTACTGACGCAGCCGCACTGCCTGCCGCTCTCGCCAGTGTAAAAGATTGGGTAAGCGCTAAACTGTCATAATTACAAAGCGAAAGCAGACGCCATAACCTTGCGGTTATGGCGTTGTTGCCACTACGCTATTGATAACGATAAAGTCAGGTTGAAGTCTTGTATATCGGCTAAACTTAGGTTTAACAGAATGTAATGCCGTGACTGCTTACACTTAGGTGTTTGTCATCGCTTACTTTTTGGCGTTATATGATGGATAATGCCGGGATACAGAGAGACCCGACTCTTTTAATCTTTCAAGGAGCAAAGAATGCTGATTCTGACTCGTCGAGTTGGTGAAACCCTCATGATTGGGGATGAGGTCACTGTGACTGTATTAGGGGTTAAGGGTAACCAGGTTCGTATCGGCGTTAACGCCCCTAAAGAAGTTTCCGTTCACCGTGAAGAGATCTACCAGCGTATCCAGGCTGAAAAATCACAGCAGTCGAACTACTGATGCTATTATCGCGTCTCGCTGTTTCCCGGCGAGACGCAACACCTCCTCCTGATTTTCCCCTCGTTACGTTTCCTTTTTATTGCATACTTGCTGTTTTCCTCTGTTACGCGCTTTTTGGTCCGACATGCGTTGGCTACTTTTCTGTAGCGGAACGGCAGAAATTCTGCTGATAAAACATCCTTTTTGGCCTTTTTACAGGCTAATTGCCTGCGAAGTGTGCAAACGATTCAGGGGCTGGAAAAAGTGTTTGACTTATAAGTCCCAGAAAGTAATATGTGCGCCACGCAGCGACGATGAGCCCTCAACAAGTTCTTCGAAGCACTCGAAAGAGGCGCGTGTGGTGAGGTGGCCGAGAGGCTGAAGGCGCTCCCCTGCTAAGGGAGTATGCGGTCAAAAGCTGCATCCGGGGTTCGAATCCCCGCCTCACCGCCATTTTGCATCCGTAGCTCAGCTGGATAGAGTACTCGGCTACGAACCGAGCGGTCGGAGGTTCGAATCCTCCCGGATGCACCATCTTGCTCAGTGTGGCGAGGTAACGCAGCACTGAATCAGCGTTGTAAAGTAAGTTTCCCGATGCATCCGTAGCTCAGCTGGATAGAGTACTCGGCTACGAACCGAGCGGTCGGAGGTTCGAATCCTCCCGGATGCACCATTCTTGCTCAGTACGCCGATGTTATGCAGATATGAATCTGTGTTGTAAATAGCATTTCCCGATGCATCCGTAGCTCAGCTGGATAGAGTACTCGGCTACGAACCGAGCGGTCGGAGGTTCGAATCCTCCCGGATGCACCATCTTATTGATACACCAGCCTATTTATTCTTTCACTTTCGGCGAACATTATTGCCGGAATCAGAAAGGACAGCGCTGTTTCAGCAGCGGTCTGAAGGCGAGGCAACGCCGGGTCATCTTTCCGGATTTGTTTGGGCATGAAGTTCTGAATCTGTAGCGTAAAAACATTTCCCGATGCATCCGTAGCTCAGCTGGATAGAGTACTCGGCTACGAACCGAGCGGTCGGAGGTTCGAATCCTCCCGGATGCACCATCTTCTGCAATACCCCCGTCGATTTATTCTCTCAGGTTTAGTGCATGTTTCTGCTGATACCAGCAAGAATAACGCAGCTCAGGCAATACCCTACAAGCTAAACAAAAACATCCTTCAGACCGTATCGCCTGCGTAAAACACAAAACTTCGTCTCACCGGTACCCCGCCAAAATCATGCGTAACACTATGCTTCTCACTCGCTGGCAGCGACAAAAATCACTGTTTACGTTAAAGTAACTGTTTGTTATCCGCTTTGTGAGAACATGATGTACGAACGTTACGCTGGTCTGATTTTCGATATGGATGGCACTATTCTTGATACAGAGCCAACTCACCGTAAAGCCTGGCATGAAGTGCTCGGGCGTTATGGGATGCGTTTTGACGAACAGGCGATGATTGGGCTTAACGGCGCTCCAACCTGGCATATCGCGCAATCCATTATTGAAGCCAACCAGGGCGATCTCGATCCTCATCTGTTGGCTCAGGAAAAAACGGCGATGGTAAAAGCGATGCTGCTGGACTCTGTTCGCCCATTACCGCTTATTGAGGTGGTGAAAGCGTGGCATGGTCGTCGTCCGATGTCTGTGGGAACGGGTAGCGAAAGCGCGATTGCGGAGGCGCTACTGGCACATCTTGGATTGCGAGGATACTTTGACGCCGTTATCGCAGCTGATCATGTTAAGCATCACAAACCCGCGCCCGATACTTTTCTGCTTTGTGCACAAAGCATGGGGGTGGAACCGACGCAATGCATTGTTTTCGAAGATGCAGATTTCGGGCTTCAGGCGGCGCGCGCAGCTGGTATGGACGTCGTAGACGTTCGCTTATTGTGAGTGACACGCTGTCGTTGTTGTCACTGTTTTCCAGCAGCTTTCTCAGTGCCACGCTGTTGCCTGGCAATTCTGAGGTTGTGCTGGTTGCCATGCTCATTTCTCACGTTAGCCAGCCCTGGCTGCTTGTTGTAATAGCAACAATGGGTAATAGCCTTGGAGGGCTGACTAACGTTATTCTTGGGCGTTTCTTTCCGCAGCGTAAAACATCGCGCTGGCAGGAAAAAGCGACTGACTGGCTTAAACGATACGGCGCGGCAGCGCTGTTGTTAAGCTGGGTGCCTGTTATAGGCGACTTGCTGTGCCTGCTGGCAGGATGGATGCGCTTGTCGTGGGGGCCAGTAGTAATATTTTTATGCCTTGGCAAAGCGTTGCGCTATGTGGCGATCGCCTTTGTAACGCTGCAGGGTATGACGTGGTGGCACTAATTGGACTGAGTGAGTGACCTTTAATCGTCAACCATTACAATTATGCTTAATAAAATGATTATGACAGGCGGGAGGTCAATTTGATCCCGGACGTATCACAGGCGCTGTCCTGGCTGGAAAAACATCCTCAAGCTCTGAAGGGGATACAACGCGGTCTTGAGCGTGAAACGCTGCGCGTAAATGCGGATGGCTCTCTGGCAACTACGGGTCACGCGGCTGCGCTTGGCTCAGCACTGACCCATAAATGGATCACCACCGATTTTGCTGAAGCGCTGCTGGAATTTATCACGCCGGTAGATGGCGATATCGATCATATGCTGACCATCATGCGCGACATTCATCGCTACACTGCGCGCCAGATTGGCGATGAACGCATGTGGCCGTTGAGCATGCCGTGTTATATCAAAGATGGTCAGGATATTGAGCTGGCGCAGTATGGCACGTCCAATATTGGTCGCCTGAAAACGCTCTATCGCGAAGGGCTGAAAAATCGCTATGGCGCACTGATGCAAACCATTTCCGGCGTGCATTACAATTTCTCGCTGCCGATGGCCTTCTGGGAAGCGAAAAGCGGCAGTACGGATAAAGAATCGGTATCGGAAGGTTATTTTCGCCTCATCCGCAATTACTACCGGTTCGGCTGGGTGATCCCGTATCTGTTTGGCGCTTCGCCAGCAATTTGCTCGTCGTTCCTGCAAGGGAAACCGACAACGCTGCCGTTTGAGAAAACGTCGAACGGTATGTACTACTTGCCGTATGCGACCTCATTACGCCTGAGCGATCTTGGGTACACCAATAAATCGCAAAGCAATCTCGGTATTACCTTCAATAACCTGCATGACTATGTGGTGGCGTTGAAGCGCGCAATCAAAACGCCTTCTGAGGAATACGCCAAAATTGGTCTGAAAAAAGATGGCAAATACTTACAGATCAATACCAATATTCTGCAGATTGAAAACGAGTTGTATGCACCCATTCGCCCGAAACGTGTAACCCGTAGCGGCGAAACACCATCGGATGCGTTGCTACGTGGCGGCATTGAATACATCGAAGTGCGTTCTCTGGATATCAATCCGTTCACCGCCATTGGCGTTGATGAGCAGCAGGTGCGTTTCCTCGATCTGTTTATGGTCTGGTGCGTGCTGGCTGATGCGCCGGAAATGAGCAGCGATGAATTGCTGTGCACCCGTACTAACTGGAATCGCGTGATTCTCGAAGGGCGTAAACCTGGTTTGACGCTCGGAATGGGCTGTGAAACCGCACAGTTCCCGCTCGCTCAGGTCGGTAAGGATCTGTTTAGCGATCTGAAACGAGTAGCGCAAACGCTGGATGGCGTGTACGGTGGCGAAGAGTACGAAAAAGTGTGCGACCAGTTGGTTGCCAGCTTCGACGATCCGGAATTGACATTCTCTGCGCGCATTCTGCGCTCGATGATTGATAATGGTATTGGCGGCACGGGGAAAGCCCTGGGCGATCAGTACCGGTCGCAGCTGCGTGAAGAGCCACTGGAAATTTTGCTTGAGGAAGATTTCATCGCCGAGTGCAAAGCGTCGCTGGTGCGTCAGGCAGAGGTTGAAGCCGGAGATTCGGAGTCATTCGAGGCGTTACTCGCGCGCCACGCCTGATACAAAAGAAAAAGGCCACATCTCTGTGGCCAAAATTTCATCTCTGAAGATCAGGGATGATGATAACAAATGCGCGTCTTTCATATACTCAGACTCGCACGGGAAAAAAGAGTTCATTTTATTTTTAAAAAATCACTGTCGGAGGTGACTAAATGCCATTATTGGATAGCTTCACTGTCGATCATACCCGTATGGAAGCGCCCGCAGTCCGTGTTGCCAAGACTATGGACACGCCGCACGGCGACACCATTACCGTATTCGACCTGCGTTTCTGCGTACCGAACAAAGAAGTGATGCCGGAAAAAGGTATCCATACGCTGGAACATCTGTTCGCCGGTTTTATGCGTAACCACCTCAACGGCAATGGCGTTGAGATCATCGACATCTCTCCGATGGGTTGCCGCACCGGTTTCTACATGAGCCTGATCGGTACGCCGGACGAGCAGCGTGTCGCCGATGCCTGGAAAGCGGCGATGGCAGATGTCCTGAAAGTAAAAGAGCAGAATCAGATCCCGGAACTGAACATTTATCAGTGCGGGACATACCAAATGCACTCTCTGGAAGAAGCGCAAGAAATCGCGCGTCACATCCTCGATCGCGATGTTCGCGTTAACAGCAACGAAGAACTCGCTCTGCCGAAAGAGAAATTGCAGGAACTGCATATCTAGTTTCCCCATGCCGCCTTTCTGCCTGGAAGGCGGCATTATTTTATTCGCACCTTTTCATATTCTTTTCATTCAGTGAAAATATTATATTTCGTTATTTATAATGGAATTATGATGCGTCAATAATATCCATTCCCGCTATGTGGCTTCTTGTTGTTATTTAAATTCCGGCGTGATAGTTTTCACCCCTGTTGTTATTTGACGGATATTTCACGTTTAATTTATTTATTAACTGAATGTAATTCAGTGAAATGATATGCCTGAATGATGAGGATATTATGCGGCGTTCACACTCTTATCTTTTATGTCTCTCCTTCGTTTTACCCTTTACATTAGCGGGTTGTGTTAAATCAACGGTGCCCTCCGTGGTGAAAGATGCGCCGCAGAAACAGCAGACACAGCAATGTTACGAGCTTCTGACTGCCTTAAAAGGTCTGGATAATTCCGCATTTGAAACTTACAAACAGCAATTTAATACGATTAATAAAAGCTATGAAGTCTACAAGAGAAATCGACCAATAATTGATAAGAATTCTGCGGAAATAATGAAAGCCGAAATTGATAGTAAGATTGAAGTGGTTTGCTCGCGCGTGCGTAGCGCGGTATTCACTAATATGTCCAGTCGCGCAAATGCCCTGAAACAGTTATGAGAAAACTATTTTATTCATCTGCTGTGCTGTTATCGGCTATATCATCATCAGCCACCAGCGCTGAGCCTGCCTCATTACTCGACCGACTAAACGAGGAACACATAATATCAGCCGAGCCGCAGTCTCCGTTTACGGCGGACCACAGCAGTGCAGGCTCAGTTGCTACGTCTTCGCCACAGTCTGCCGTTAAACAGCAGACCGCGCCAAAAAAGGCATCGAGTGAGCAAGAAATTAGGTTACTGAAACGCAAACTCGCGGAGCTGCGGCGTGAAACAGAAACGCTGCGCAAAAAACAGACCGCAGCAACGCCCATACAGCCAAAAAATAACGCAGGCGACGATAACAAACAGCCGTCGCCGATCATTAGCAGTGAAAACAAGCTGCTACAACAACAGTTGCAGGCCAGCGAGAAGCAACTTGCCGCGGCGAATAACAAACGTGAAGAGGCAAATAGTAACCTTGATGCCGCCGCGAAAAAGATGAGTGAGCAGGCGCTAAGTATTACGACCTTAAAAGATGCGTTGCAGCAGGGCAGCGAAGAGAAAATACAGGCGGAACAGCAACTGGCTGAAGCGAAAAAGCAGGGGGCAGAGCTCAGCGCGAAGCTGCAGCAGGCGGCCACGAAAATCGCCGAACAGGAAAAGCAGCTTGCCGAGGCGAATAAAAAGCGCGACGACGTCACCAGTCAACTCGCCGCTGCCACGAAACAAACTGCCGGGCAGACATCGCAACTTGCCGCGTTGGAAGCGACGCTAAAACAGCGCAGCGAAGAAAAATCGCAGGCGGAACAGCAACTGGCTGAAGCGAAAAATCAGGGTGCAGAGCTCAGCGCGAAGCTGCAGCAGGCGGCCACAAAAACCGCAGAACAAGAAAAGCAGCTTGCCGAGGCGAATAAAAAACGCGACGAGATAACCAGCCAGCTCGCTGCCGCCACCAAACAAGCCGCAGATCAACAAAGCCAGCTTGCCGGGGCGAATAAAAAACGCGATGAGATAACCGACCAGTTGACTGCCGCCACCAAACAAACGGCAGATCAGGCATCGCACATCGCCGCGCTGGAAGCGAAATTAAAGCAGAGCAGCGAAGAGAAGGCGCAAATGGAACAGCAACTCGCTGCCGTGAAGAGTGCGCCAGCTGCGGCGGAAAATGGGGCGGGTAAAGCGAATTCACCGGCATTCTCGCTGGCGGCGGATAAGTCTGAACTTGCGCGCGTTAACTATGCCTGGGGCGTCTGGTTTGCGGCAAAAGTTCAGCTTGAAAGCGAAACGCTGAAAGATATTGGTCAACAATTTATGCCGCAGGCTTTTCTGCAAGGCTTGCAGGATAAATTTGCGGGCAGTCTGCAAATGCCGAATGCCGATCTTGAAAAGGTCCTCACTACGCTCAACAAGCAGGTAGACGATGCGCGGCAACGCGAAATAACCCGCAACAAGAAGCAAGGGCAGCAGTTGCTGGCCGATGCGGCGAAGCTAAAGGGCGCAGTACGGGCGGATAACGGCGTGGTCTATTTGGTTGAAAAACGTGGGCCGGGTGCCGCTATTGGCGATACCGATGTCATCCGTTTCAAAGTGGATGAAAAGGTCAGCTCCGGGCAGGTTCTCGCACAGAACGAAGTCAACACCGCGCGCGTGAGCGAACTACCGATGGTGATGCGTGCTGGCGTAAAAAAACTGGTCGTGGGTGGCAGAGTGAAGATTTATGTTCCCACCGAGCTGGCTTACGGCGAGGAAGGTATACCTGGCGCTGTACCGCCCGGCGTGACTTCCGTGATGACGCTGGAAGTTCTCGGCATTGAGAAGTAAAACAAGCCATTAAAAAAATCGCCTCCATCAGGAGGCGATTTGCTTTTCAGGTTAATGCGCGCCGCCGCCGCCGCCGCCCGCACCAAATGGCGGTTTGGCAAACCACACCAGCCCCAGCAAGATCAGGAATACCCCCGCAGAGAACCAGAAAATCTCGTTGGCGGAGATAATTAGCCCCTGATTGGTTATCTGCTGCGCTATCCAGCCGGAAGCCTGTTGCTGCGACATGCCCATCCCCTGCAGCTGGTTATAGATTTCCTGCGAGTTCGGATTGTACGGGTTGACCGACTCTGTAAGCTGTGCATGGTGCATCGATTCCCGGTTCGTCCACAGCGTCGTGGTGATCGAGGTTCCGATCGAGCCCGCCAGCGTACGCGCGAAGTTCGACAGGCTCGACGCCGCCGCCAGTCGCTCTGGTGGCAAACCGGAAAGGGTGATAGTCGTCAGCGGCATAAAGAAACACGCCACCGCGAAACCCTGAATGAACTGAGGCCACGCTGAAGCGCCGAAATCCATGCCCGGCTCGAAGGTATACGCGCGCCAGTAGAAGCACACCGCATACATAATAAAGCTGAATGTCACCAGACGGCGCATATCCAGCTTATGCGCAAAGCGGCCAATAATTGGCGACAGCAGCACCGGTATCACGCCAACCGGCGCGGAAGCCAGCCCCGCCCAGGTCGCGGTATAGCCATACACTTCCTGCAACAGCTGCGGTAACAAGACAATCGCGCCGAAGTAGAGCATATAGGCAAGGCTGATACACAAACAGCCGATGGTAAAGTTGCGCGACTTAAACAGCGACAGATCGACTATCGGGTTATCGTCGGTCAACTCCCACACCACCAGGAAACTTATCGACACCACGGCGACAATCGTCAGCACGATGATCTCCGTCGAGTTAAACCAGTCGAGCTCTTTACCCTGGTCGAGCATCACCTGCAGGCTACCGATACCGACGATCAGCAACGCCAGCCCAACACCGTCAATGCGCCGCTGCTCGGTACGCGTTTCGCGCCCACGCAGGCTTTGCAACGTCAGTAATACCACCAGCGCACCGATCGGTACGTTGATAAAGAAGATCCAGCCCCAGTGATAGTTATCGCTGATATAGCCGCCGAGGATCGGCCCGCAAATCGGCGCGACGATCACCGTCATTGACCACAGCGCCAGCGCGATAGAGCGCTTGGCAGGCGGATAGTTGCTGAGCAACAAACTCTGTGACAGCGGGATCAGCGGCCCGGCGACAATCCCCTGGATCACGCGAAAGAAGATAAGCATCCCCAGACTGCTGGAGACGCCGCATGCCCAGGAGGCGATAGCGAAGGCGACGGTAGACCAGAGAAACAGCTTCACTTCCCCAACGCGTTTCGCCAGCCAGCCGGTGATCGGAATCGAGATGGCGTTTGCCACCCCGAACGAGGTGATCACCCAGGTACCCTGGCTCAGCGAGGAGCCAAGGTTACCGGCAATAGTCGGAATAGCAACGTTAGCGATGGTCGAGTCCAGCACCTGCATGAAGGTCGCAAGCGACAACGCAATGGTCATAATGACCAGCTGCGCGCCTTCCAGCGGTTTCTGTTGCATTGCACTCACCTCAGATTAACCGGCGTTGGCTTTCACGATGTTTTCGATCAAGGTATTGACCGGCTCAAGGCTGATTTCCCGGGCGTTGCTTTCATAGGCCGGGCTGGTGCGCACCTGGCTTGCCAGCACCTGACCTTCACGATCGGCGGTATCCACTTTCACCAGCGTGGACAGACCAATACGCAGCGGATGGTCGGCGAGTTGTTTTGCATCCAGCTCAATACGTACCGGCAGACGCTGTACCACTTTGATCCAGTTACCGGTGGCGTTTTGCGCAGGCAGCAGCGAGAACGCACTGCCGGTGCCCATATCCAGGCCAACCACTTTGCCGGTGTACTTCACTTCATCGCCGTAAATGTCACTGACGATGGTCGCACTCTGACCAATACGCATATGCGCAAGCTGCGTCTCTTTAAAGTTCGCATCCACCCACAGGTTGCTGGCCGGAACGACAGCCATCAGCGCGGTGGACGTTGTGATCTGTGCGCCAGGCTGCACGGCGCGGCGGGAAACGTAGCCGGTGATTGGGCTGACGATTTTAGTTCGTTGCAGCGCCAGCCAGCTATTGCGAACTTCGGTCGCAGCTTGTTTTACCGCCGGTTGATCTTCCAGACGGGTATCAAGCACGATGGCCTGGTTAGCGTTGTACTGCTGAATGGCGACATCCAGCTCTGCTTGCGCGCTGGCCACGGCGTCACGGGCGTGTTGCAGCTCTTCGCGGCCAATCAGGTTGGCACTGCCGAGCGGCACGCGGCGGTTAAAATCGCTCTGCGCCTGGGCGAGGGCGGTTTTTTTCAGCTCAATGCTCGCCTGCAACTGTTTGCTGTTGATGATTGACTGGCGTGTCTGGCGAACGCTGCTCGCCAGCGCGGTTTGCGCTTTTTCAAACGCCTGCTGCGCGTCAGTTGCGTCCAGCGTTACCAGCACATCGCCCTGTTTGACGAAATCAGTGTTATCGGCCCAGACTTTCGTCACGCTGCCGGACACCTGCGCCATGATTTGTACCTGGTTCCCTGCCACGTACGCGTCATCGGTCTCCTCGAAGTGACGCAGTACCAAAAACCAATAAATCCCGTATGCCACGGCAATAACAATAAAGAGCAAGGTCAGCAGAAGAAGGGCGTTTTTACGTTTGCCTTTCTTTTTGACCGGTTGCTGCGGGGTTTGACTCTCCGCATTTGCGCTCATGCTTTTCTCCACGATCTTCTTATTTTCATCCCGGCAAACGCCGGCCTGTTTTTGCCAAAAAAGCCAGTAGATACTGGCTTTTCAGTATTCTTATATCCTGGATATTCGAGCGTCTTATCGCGTTAGCGCAACGCCTCGAGAATGACGTCGTCCTCTTCCATCTGGTCGAGACGCGTCAGGAGTTTTCGGGTGATATGCTCAAGCTGATCTTTCTCGCCAACGCTCAGCGAAGACCAGAGTTGATGCAGGCAGTTATGCTGCGGGGGCAGAACCTGGCGCAGGAACTCGTGACCTTTCTCGGTCAGTTGCAGGTGCAGACAGCGACGATCGTTATCGCTTTCGCGACGCTCAATCCAGCCGCGCTTTTCCAGCTCATCGGCAATGCGTGTCGCATTGGTACGGGATGATCCCAGCGCGCTACTCAGCTCAGAAGGCTGAATACTGTGATTTTCCTGGGATTCCAGGGTAATCAGCGCCATAAACAATGTCTCGTTAATGCCCTGCGCTTTCAGCATCTTATTGCGGTTTTCCAGCAGTTTGCCCTGCATATGCATACACAGGCGGGTTAACAGGATTTCCTGAAACGGGAAATCTTCATAGCGGCTGGCGCGAAACTTAAGCATTTGTTCAATGGGCGTAAACGAACTATCCATTTGGGTATAACCTCATTAATTGCAGTCGATATAGTAACGACAGTGACAAATAAAGTAAATGTATTATTTGTAGTAATAAATTTGCCTTATCTATGCATCTGCCAGGAGTTTCCAGACGATTCCGTACGCGAAAGCGCTCAGTAGCGTGGGGAGAATAATGCTGCGTGTTTTCCAGAAACTCACGCCGAGCACCGCGAAACCGGCAAGCGTTGGCAGCAGGCGGCGGCTGTCGGCGGCGATTTCCGGCACGCAGGAAACCACCAGCAGCGCGCAGATAGACGCAATACCAATGGTGTCTAAAAACACACCGCTCACGCCGCGTTTCGCCGGGCGCGACTGTCCGGCGCGGATACGCAACGGCAGATAACGGAATAAAAAATTGACGCAGCCCACCAGCAGGCCGAGCAGCAGCACCTCATTGCGCATCCGATGCTCCTTGATAAAACGCCTGTACCAGCGCGGCCAGGCAACCGGCGAAAATCCCCGCCAGAATCGCGGCAGGAATGGAAAACAGCGTGACGCCCGCCAGTGCGCCGAGCAGTGCAGCCATCACGGCACTTATCTGTCGACGCTGGAACGAGGCCAGCAGGAAACTCATAAACAGCGCGGGCAACATAAACCCTAACGCCGATTCCACCGCCGGGTAACCATCGAGCAGTCCGTCGCCGGAAAACGCACCCAGCACCGTGCCCGCCACCCAGGAAAGCCAGGAAAATAAGGCGATGCCGATCATCCAGTTTTCGCTCCAGCGGCGGTTATCACGCACCAGCTTCGCGGTGGCGGCGGCAAATACCTCATCCGTCAGGCCAAAAGCCCAGACGGCCGTTTTGCGGTTTTTGAGCGGTTGCAGGATACGGCTGCGTAGCGACGGGCCATACAGCACGTGGCGAACATCCATGGCCATCACAGTCAGCGCGGCAACCCATAATGCGCTACCCGCGGCAAGCATGGTGGTGATGACGAACTGGCTGGCACCTGCATAAATAATGCAGGAGAAGAAAACGCTTTCGAGTGGGGTAAAACCGAGTTTGGTGGCATTCATGCCAAAGGCAAACGCGACGGGGACGTAACTCAAAACGATGGGAAGGCTGTCTTTGATACCCTCCAGAAATGTCGCGCTCTGGTCAGACGTGCTCTGTGTTGCGGTTACTGAACTATCCATATCCATAATGTTTGTTATATATCACCCACGTTAATATAACCGGGATAAACAAGTCCCATAACCTTAACAGACTGAGGGACTCGTTAACACCCCGGTGTTCCTCCGAAACGTGCAAACGTGGGTGGTTGTTTACATTGCCGCCTCCTGGTGGTGAAATCCTCGCCACCAAACCAGCAGATTCAGCAGTGCCAGAACGCTACCCGCGAGGCAAACCCCTGTCCAGCCGGCGTGTTGCCATGCGGAAGCGGAGATCAGCGAGCCCGCTGCGCCGCCAATAAAATAGCTGGTCATATACCCGGCGGTCAGGCGGTTTCGTGCGTCCGGTTTCACGCGATAGATAACCGTCTGGTTGGTGATATGCACCCCCTGCACGGTGAGATCCAGCACGATAATGCCAATAATCAAGGCGATAACCGAGCTGTGTCCAAGCCAGATAGCCACCCAGGAGAGCAGCAACAGAATCAGGCCGCCAGTGGTGGTGAGATGGGCGTGACCCCGATCCGCCAGCCCACCGGCCTGCCGCGCGCCAAGTGCACCTGCGGCGCCTACCAGGCCAAACAGGCCGATCGTCGCCTCGGAGAACCGAAACGGCGGTGAGGCCAGCAGGAACGCCATTGACGTCCACAAAATGCTGAAGTTCGCAAAGCTCAGGCAGCCAAGCATTGCCCGGGTACGTAACAGTTTGTCACCGGCAAACAGGCCAAATATCGAGCCAAGCAGTTGCAGATAATTAAGGTGATTATCTTGCTTGATTTTCGGCAGCCCGCGCCACAGCGCCAGCGCCATTAGCACCATTAATACGCTGGCGACCCAGTAAACCGTGCGCCAGCCGCCCAGGCTTGCCAGCAATCCGGCAACGGTGCGCGCCAGCAAAATGCCGAGCAGCAGACCGCTCATAATCGTGCCCACCACTTTGCCGCGTTTGTCCGGGGTTGCCAGCGTGGCGGCCAGCGGTACGAGAATTTGCGCCACCACGGAAAACAGCCCGGTCAGCGCGGTGCCGAGGATCATCAGCCCGAGCGACGAACTATTGGCGGTGATCAACATGCCGCCTGCCGACAGCAGCGTCATCAGCACAATCAGCGAACGTCGTTCGAACATATCGCCAAGCGGCACGAGAAATAACAGCCCGGCGGCGTAGCCAAGCTGGGCGGCGGTAACAATAAATCCGGCCTGATTGGGCGTGAGCGAAAAGGCGTGGGCGATGGTATCGAGGAGCGGTTGCGCGTAGTAGTTGCTGGCAACGGCGAGGCCGGTGGCAACGGACATCAGCGCAATCAGCGCCGGGCTAAGGCCCTGGTTCGGTGTGGTCATTGGCGTTGTTAGTCAGGTATGTTTTTTCCAGACACTCATCATAGCCAATAGATTGAATTTTGTGAGGAAGATCGCGTGTCGGAACGTGCGGTGACGTACCCTGCCAGGCGAACAGGCGAACAGGCGAACAGGCGAACAGGCGAACAGGCGAACAGGCGAACAGGCGAACAGGCGGGCAGAGCCTGAATAAGCAAAAGCGCCATGCGGCAAAAAACCGATGGCGCTTTGGGAAGGCTTAGCGCAACAGGTTATTTCTGTGCGGCAAGCGCCTCTTTGATCCAGCCGTCGAACTGCTGCTGGTGCGCTTTGATCCAGCCATCAACGTGACCCTGAATATCCGCTTCAGACGATTTGCCTGCATGCATCATGGCGTTTTCGGCATTGATATCGGCCAGCGGCAGTTTCATCACGGCGAAAAGTTTTGCTGCGGCCGGGTTTTTCTCAGCCCAGGCTTTGTTGGCAACAATATGCATGGTGTTCACCGGGAACCCGTAGTTCATGCCGTTTGGCAGTTTGGTGTCGATATCTTTCTGTTCACCCGGCAGGGAAGAGAACGGGACCTGCAGCCAGACCACATCTTTACCCGGTTTCAGCACGTCGCTGACCCAGTACGGCGTCCAGGTGTAATAGAGCACCGGTTTGCCCTCTTTGAAGCGGGTAATGGTATCCGCCATCATCGCCGAGTAGTTCCCGTGGCTAACGGTGACGGTGTTTTCCAGACCGTAAGCCTGATGCTGGTGGTTAATCACCGCTTCGCAGCCCCAGCCCGGTGAGCAACCCATCATATCGGCTTTGCCGTCGCCGTTACCATCAAACAGCCTGGCGATTTTCGGATCTTTTAGCTGCTCAATATTGGTGATGTGATATTTCTCGGCGGTTTTCTTATCGATCAAATATCCTTGCGCCGCACCGGTCACATAGGTGCCTTCACGGTAGAATTTTTTGTCGCCCCCGGCGGCGGCATACATGTCGCCATGCAGCGGTTGCCAGTTGACGGCGGTAAAAGTCACATCGCCCGCTGCCATTGAGGTGTAACCCACGTTGTAATCCACTTCGTCCGGGGTATTCACGGTATAACCGAGTTTTTCAAGGGCGCGGCTCACCAGCAATGTCTGGAAGCTCTCTTCGGCGATAGTGCTTTGAAATGGCTTGACGGTGATGCCTTTGCCTGGCAGTTCTGCGTCCGCAGCAAATGCACTGGTCGAGACAAGGGTGGCAAACGCTGTGGCAAAAAGTACGCTATGTCGCATCGTTGTTCCTTATTGTTCAGGTGGGATACTGCTGCCCGGCGAGATTGCCGGGCGACAGATTATTTAGCGAAAGGGCGGGTCAGCAGACCCAGCGGGCCGGTTTGATACCAGCGACGATTACCGCGGCTGCGGGAGTCGCGACCGACAGCCTGCGTCAGGCGGTCGAGAATGATGGCGAGGATAACAATCCCTACGCCGCCAACGGTGGCAAGCCCCATATCAAGGCGGCCAATACCGCGCAGTACCATCTGGCCAAGCCCGCCAACGGCGATCATCGAGGCGATCACTACCATGGAGAGGGCAAGCATCAACGTCTGGTTAATTCCCGCCATAATGGTGGGCATGGCCAGCGGTAACTGTACTTTAAACAACATCTGACGCGGGCTTGCGCCAAATGAGCGCGAGGCTTCGATCAAATCGGCCGGCACCTGGTTGATGCCGAGAATAGTCAGACGCACCACCGGCGGCAGGGCGAAGATAATCGTCACCACCACGCCCGGTACGTTGCCGATACCAAACAGCATCACAATCGGCACCAGGTAGACAAACGCGGGGGTGGTCTGCATCGCATCCAGCAGCGGGCGAACAATTTTCGCCGCGCGCTGGCTACGTGCCAGCCAGATGCCCATTGGCAAACCGATCACCACGCAGAACAGCAGGGCGGTCAGTACCAGCGCTAATGTCACCATCGCCTGCGACCAGGCACCGATAGCACCAATAGCAATCAGTGATACCAGCGTGGCAACGCCCATTCCGGCGCTGCTCATCTGCCAGGCGATCAGCGAGAAAAGAATAATCGCCACCGGCGCGGGCATGCCCAGCAGCATCTGCTGGAACGCGCTGAGGATGTAATCCACCGGCACGCGAATGCCCTGAAACAGCGGGCGAAAGTGCATCACCACCCAGTCGATCGCCTGCGTCACCCAGCTATCGAGCGGGATCAGCGTTTTATGGAACGGATCCATAATATTGAAGTGTTCCGGCGCGGGTGCCGGCGCGCTGTGCAGCCAGTCAGCGCTGCCGCCATCGGCTGGTGCGCTACTGCCGCCGCCCCAGGCATCCGCAGACTGCGCGGCGTTGTCGCTTGCCGGTGCGCTATCCCACGGGTTATTTTGATCAGCCATTGTTTGCCCCCTCGCGATCTAAAGCCTGCAGCAGCATCCGTTTAGAGATGATGCCCACATACTGTTGCTCTTCACCGACCACCGGTACGGCACAGGGCGCTTGCCCAACGTGGGAGAGCAACTCGCTGAGCGGCGTTTCGGCATCCACCGCAAGCGGGGAGTCGATTAACGCCGCCTCGATCCCCTGGCTTTGACCGAGCGCTTCTTTCAGGGAGTCGATGGAAACAACGCCGACAAATTTATTGCCGCGTTCAATCACATAACCGAATTCACGGTCTTCATCCTGCAACAGTTTCAGCGCCGAACGCGGGCCGAAGCCGGGCGTTTTGCGAATTAGCCCGACAGGCGTTCGACGCGCAATATCTTTGGCGCTGAACACCTGGCTAATATCCACGCCACGGAAGAAGGTGCGCACATAATCATTGGCCGGATTATTCAATATTTCATCCGGTGTGCCGACCTGTACCACTTCACCGTTTTGCATAATGGCAATCCTGTCGCCAATACGCATCGCTTCATCGAGATCGTGGGAAATAAATACAATGGTGCGCTGGTGTTTGGCCTGCAGTTTTACCAGTTCATCCTGCATTTCGGTGCGAATTAATGGATCGAGCGCGGAGAAGGCTTCATCCATTAATAAGATATCGGGGTTGATGGCTAATGCGCGCGCCAGACCAACACGCTGGCGCATACCGCCAGAAAGTTCATCCGGATAACTGTGCGCATAATTCTCCAGCCCAACCTGACGCAGCGCATCCAGCGCTTTTTCCTGGCGTTCGTGCGCCGCAATACCGGCTAATTCCATGCCAAAGGCAGCATTATCCAGCACCGTCATATGGGGCATTAGCGCAAATGACTGGAAGACCATCGCAATCTTTTTCCTGCGCACCTCGCGTAATTCGGCGTCTGATATTTTGGCGATATCCACGCCGTCAATCAGCACCTGTCCGCGGGTGGGTTCAATCAGGCGATTGAGAAGGCGTACCATAGTGGATTTACCCGATCCGGATAACCCCATGATGACAAATATCTCGCCTTCTTCAATGGCCAGACTGGCGTCTTTCACGCCAAGCGACAGACCCGTTTTTTCCAGAATTTGTTCTTTCGAAAGTCCTTTTTCAATATATTTGAAAGCCCGCTGCGGATGCTCGCCAAATATCTTATAAAGGTTTTTAACTTCTAATTTAATTGCCATGCAATAATAGAGTTCCTGTTATTTATTGTGTTGATATCGTACCTGGTGAGAATAATTGACTGGATATACCCTAGCATACTCAGAATCTGAGACAACCCTGAATTTCCCGCATTTAAGAATTTGCTTAAGCGATAATTGACGCCATTTCCCATGAAATAAGGGCTGGCGGCGGATGAAATTTTTTTGAAATTCATCGGGGAATCGCACCTGAATAGTGCTGATTCAGATGAAAATGACGAGGCAATTACAGTGTAGAAGCTAGAAGAATATTGTGCCGGGAAATCGTGAAGACATTATTGAAATAATAATATCCTTTTTTCGCAGCGGGTTATTTTAAATACACTATTTACGGGAATATTCCTCTCCCGATGGGGAGAGGAAAGAAAGATCAGAAGTTCCAGTCTTCGTCTTCGGTTTCGACGGCTTTACCCATCACATAGGACGAGCCGGAGCCGGAGAAAAAGTCGTGGTTTTCATCGGCATTTGGCGAGAGCGCGGACAAAATTGCCGGGTTCACGTCGGCCATTTCCGGCGGGAATAACGGCTCATAACCGAGGTTCATCAGCGCTTTGTTGGCGTTGTAACAGAGAAACGCTTTTACATCCTCGGCCCAGCCGCTATCGGCGTACAGATCGTCGGTGTAACTGAGTTCGTTCTCGTAGAGATCCATCAGCAGATCCAGCGCGAACGTTTTCAACTCCTCGCGTTTTTCTGCGCTCACTTTTTCCAGGCCTTTCTGGTACTTATAACCAATGTAGTAGCCGTGCACCGCTTCATCGCGAATGATCAGGCGAATCAAATCAGCGGTATTAGTGAGCTTACCGCGGCTCGACCAGTACATCGGCAGCCAGAAACCGGAATAGAAGAGGAACGATTCCAGAAAAACGCTGGCGATCTTCTTTTTCAGCGGTTCATCGGCGCGGTAATAGTGCAGGATCAGCTGCGCTTTGCGCTGCAATGCGGGGTTCTCTTCGCTCCAGCTGTAAGCGGCGTCGACATCTCTGGTCTGGCAGAGTGTAGAGAAAATAGAGCTGTAAGAGCGGGCGTGCACCGCTTCCATAAAGCTGACATTCGACAACACCGCCTCTTCGTGCGGCGTAAGCGCGTCCGCCATCAACACGGGTGCGCCGACGGTGTTCTGAATGGTGTCGAGTAACGTCAGACCGGTAAACACGCGGATAGTAAGCTGCTGTTCTGCCGGGCTTAGGGTTTGCCAGGCGGGAATATCGTTCGACAGCGGCACTTTTTCCGGCAGCCAGAAATTGCTGGTCAGGCGATTCCACACTTCCAGGTCTTTATCGTCCTGGATTTTGTTCCAGTTCACCGCGCTGACGCGTGATAGTTGGCTCATCCTTTTCTCCTTACAACGCGCAGGACACGCAGCCCTGGATTTCGGTGCCTTCCAGCGCAAGCTGGCGCAGGCGAATGTAATACAGCGACTTAATGCCTTTTTTCCAGGCGTAAATCTGCGCTTTGTTGATATCGCGGGTGGTGGCGGTGTCTTTAAAGAACAGCGTTAGCGAGAGCCCCTGATCCACATGGCGCGTGGCTTCTGCGTAGGTATCAATGATCTTTTCCGGCCCGATTTCGTAGGCGTCTTCGTACAGCGCCAGGTTGTCGTTGGTCATAAACGGCGCCGGGTAGTAAACGCGCCCGGTTTTGCCCTCTTTGCGGATCTCAATTTTCGACACAATCGGGTGAATGCTTGATGTCGCGTGATTAATATACGAGATCGATCCGGTGGGCGGTACCGCCTGCAAGTTCTGGTTATAGATCCCGTAGCGCATCACATCGTCACGCAGTTGTTGCCACATTTCACGGGTTGGGATGGTGATGCCAGCACGTGCAAACAGCGCCCGCACTTTTTCCGTTTTCGGTTGCCAGTCACCCTCAAGGTACTGGTTGAAATACTCGCCGCTGGCGTAGCGCGAGGCCGGGAAACCGGCAAAATGCTGACCGCGCTCGCGGGCGATCATCATTGAGGTATGCAGCGCATGCCAGGTGATGGTGTAGAAATAGAAATTGGTAAAATCGAGCCCTTCCGGGCTGCCGTAGGCGATGCCTTCGCGCGCCAGATAACCGTGCAGGTTCATCTGCCCAAGCCCGATGGCGTGCGAGGCGGCATTGCCGTTTTCCACCGAAGGCACCGAGCGGATATGGCTCATGTCAGACACCGCAGTTAAACCGCGAATGGCGGTTTCCACTGTACGGCCAAAGTCCGGGGAATCCATGGTGTGCGCAATGTTCAGCGAGCCAAGGTTGCAGGAGATATCGCGCCCGGTATTGGCGTAATCAAGATTCTCATCGAAGGTCGAGGCGCTGTTGACCTGCAAAATTTCCGAGCACAGGTTGCTCATGTTAATGCGCCCGGCAATCGGATTGGCGCGGTTGACCGTATCTTCAAACATGATGTACGGGTAGCCGGATTCAAACTGGATTTCCGCCAGCGTCTGGAAGAAATCGCGGGCATTAATGTAGCTTTTACGCACGCGATCGTCGGCCAGCAACTGCTCGTACATCTCGCTGATAGCTACGTCGCCGAACGGTTTGCCGTATAAACGCTCGATATCATAGGGCGAGAACAGCGCCATCTCAGCGTTCTCTTTCGCCAGACGGAAAGTGATATCCGGGATCACCACGCCCAGCGACAGGGTTTTGATACGGATTTTCTCGTCGGCGTTTTCGCGCTTGGTATCGAGAAAACGCAGAATATCCGGGTGGTGCGCGTGCAGATAAACCGCGCCCGCGCCCTGGCGTGCACCGAGCTGGTTGGCATAGGAAAAGGCATCTTCCAGCATTTTCATCACCGGGATCACCCCGGAGGACTGGTTTTCAATGCGCTTGATCGGCGCGCCGGCTTCACGCAGGTTGGAGAGCAGAAATGCCACGCCGCCGCCGCGTTTGGAAAGCTGCAACGCGGAATTCACCGCGCGGCCAATCGACTCCATATTGTCTTCAATGCGTAACAGGAAACAGGAGACCAGCTCGCCGCGCTGCTGTTTGCCGCAGTTGAGGAACGTTGGCGTCGCGGGCTGAAAACGGCCTGAGAGGATCTCGGTGGTTAACTGGCGCGCCAGCGTTTTATCGCCCTGCGCCAGCGTCAGCGCCACCATGCAGGCGCGATCTTCGAAGTGTTCAAGATAGCGTTTGCCATCAAACGTTTTCAGCGTGTAGCTGGTGTAAAACTTCCATGCGCCGAGAAAGGTCTGGAAGCGGAAACCGCTGGCATGCGCATCGGCAATCAGGTCGACGACGAACGCGCGGTCGTAGCGGGCTAACACGCTGTCGTCATAATAACCTTCCGCCACCAGCCAGTTCAGACGTTCATCCTGGCTGTTAAACGTCACGGTATTCGGGCGCACATGGGTTGCCATAAAGGCGTCCACCGCCTCGCGGTCTTTATCAAACTGAATGCGGCCGTCTTTATCATAAAGATTCAGCATCGCGTTCAGCGCGTGGAAATCGGGCGCGGATTGCATCACGCGCTCTGCGGTTGTCGTAGCCAAAATTCGCTCACTCCTTTACGCACGTTGTCGATGTCCTGTTGGGTGCCCATCAACTCAAAACGATACAGATACGGCACGGCGCATTTTTGCGATATCACATCGCCTGCGCGACCAAAGGCTTCACCGAAATTACGGTTCCCGGAGGCGATCACGCCGCGAATCAACGCGCGGTTATGCGGATCGTTTAAAAAGCGGATCACCTGGCGCGGAACCGCGCCTGCCGTACCGCCACCGCCATAACTGGGCACCACCAGGATATAGGGTTCGTCTACCTGGATGCGTTCACGCTCATTAAGCGGAATGCGCACGGCCGGCAGCCCGAGACGCGCGATAAAACGCTGCGTGTTTTCCGAGCTGCTGGAGAAGTAGACGAGAGTGCTCATGCGCTGGCGACGCTCGGCGCGGCATGTAAGCGGTTAATCATGTCCGGGCGAAAACCGGACCATGTTGTTTCCCCGGCGACAACCACCGGTAACTGACGAAAGCCCATCGCACGCAGCTCATCTGCCGCTTCCGGCACATGGTCAACGTTCACCATTTCGAACGCCAGGCCACGGCTTTCCATCGCACGTTTGGTGGCGTGGCACTGAACACAATCATTTCGAGTGTAAATGGTAATGCGCATAATTCGTATTTCCGTCTAAAGTGGAGTGGCGGCGCGAAGGTTCGCGTCAGTTAGTGTCTGTGTTACTGATCTGAATACTAGATGTAGTTATTTAAAGATGCAACCACACAATATATAGGAAATTGTCATAGGCTTTGCCCGGAGGATAGAAACAATGGGTAAGGGCGGTGTGTACGCGTTTCGTACAGAAAAGGGCAATGTGCAGACAAATAAAAACCCCTGCGGGGGAAACCGGCAGGGGTTGGGTCGTGCGGAAATTCGTTAGCGGCGCAAGCTCAGCAGCGCGCCAAGAAAAATACCGACCGCGGCGGCAGCGCCAACACTGCACCAGGGTTTGTCTTTCACAAACGTATCGGCACAACCCACGGCATCTCTCGCCGCTTGTTGCACACGGCTGCGGCCATGCATGCGTGCGCGGGTCTCTTTCAATAGGGACTGTGCTTTACGACGCGCGCTTTCCGCTTCGTCTTTCGCGTCGCTGCCCCAGGATTTCAGCACGGCTTCGAGGCTGTCAGCGAGCTGGTTAACATCGTGGTTAATATCCTCAACACCTTCATCTACGTCACGGCGATTCGGTCTGTTAAACATAGGATCCTCCCTCGTTTTCGATGTGAATTTTAGTTTAGACCATAATTTTCAAGGCCAGACGGCAATCACGCCTTTCAGGTTCGTTTGTGGAATTTTCTGAGTCACGGTCCATGCTCAGTCATGTAAGGTGGCGAGGCTTTGGAAAGATGACGAGGAAAATCTATGTATTTAAGACCCGATGAAGTGGCGCGCGTGCTGGAAAAAGTGGGATTTACCATGGATGTGGCCACGCCGAAAACCTATGGTTATCGCCGTGGCGAAAATTATGTGTATGTTAACCGCGAAGCGCGTATGGGACGCACGGCGCTGGTGATCCACCCCACGTTGAAAGAACGCAGTTCGTCGCTTGCGGAACCCGCCTCGGACATCAAATTATGCGATCACTACCAGAATTTCCCGCTCTACTTCGGCGGCGATGCCCAGGAGCACTACGGCATTCCGCACGGCTTTAGTTCGCGCGTGGCGCTGGAAAAGTTTATTACGGGGTTATTTGGCGAAGCGCATTAAAAGGCGACAGACCAAAGCCTGCCGCCCGCCATCAGGCCTTGGCCTGATGGTAGTTGCTCACCCGGAACAGGCGGCGGCAATAATCGAGGAAGTAACCGTACACTGCGCCCATCATCATCGACAGCACAATATTGGAGCTGACTGCGGCGACAATCTGGTGCCAGTCGGCACCGACTCCCCACAAAATAGCGACATACACCGGTGACTGGAAGGTCACATAAGCCAGCACATCGGCGAGATTTTTCATCCAGCCAGACGGGCTAATACGGCGGGCGTAACGCATAAATACATCGCGGTACATGCCATAAGGCCAGGCGATAATAATGTTCACCGGAATAGCCACCAGCCGCGATGAAAGTGACTGTTCAAAGCTCATTCCGGAGAGAAATATTTCAATCAACATGTTCACTACCGAACAGTAGACAACCATAGCAAAGGTGTCCGCAGCGGCGTGACGCAGGCGAGACTGCGAAGAGAACATGGTGGTGCTCCTTGATAATCAATAAACAGGCTGAGGAACGGTCGTGTTAGTGTTTTGAAACGACTGGTTTGATGTTCGTAGATTATCTGTCTGCATTGAAACTCACAACTAGCGATAAATTTTTATTTTCTTTTCTTTATTGGATAAAGTGCTCTGCGTTTGCGTGAATTTTACGCATTTCATTATTTTTGTTGGGCTGGCTATTAAATGTATTAAATATCAAGTGGTTATATTTTATATGTGATGTGGCGCACTGACTGGCTGGGGACAAAATTGGCGGGTTTTAGAGCGCTATGCTTTGCGGAAGAAAATAAAACATTAGGCAGCATTTTTTATGCTAACTAAGCGTGAATGGCAGTGTTTAGTGCTGAAAATGAGGTTGCTTGTTTATGCGGTTTTTTTGAATGGAAATGAAGTTTTAAGCGGTGGGTGAACGCCCACCGCCGCCGATCAGCAGACGCCAAAATCACCGTCTTCTTTATACAGAGAGACATCTTCCGCTTTCAGCGTGATTTTTGCTGCCTGCTCGTCGTGGGCCGGAACCGCGACAATTTGATCCTGATGGACTTCCAGTACTTTCAGTTTTGGCCCGCCAATACGTGGCTGCACAATATCGCCGACAGAAAACATGCTTTGCTCCTTTTGTAATGAGTTTGTGAAGATAAACATAGCCTGAACGTCCGCCTGGGTACAGCGTAAAAGAGGGTAAACACGGCCCGTGAAAGTGGCAGCTGCAGGCAAAGTGGCTAATCTTTAAGGGATTGTCTTTCTTTTCAATCAACTGGAATGACGTTGCACAGGAGGTTTATATGGGTTTCTGGCGAGTTGTATTTACCATTATTCTGCCGCCGCTGGGCGTGCTGCTTGGCAAAGGCTTCGGTTGGGCATTTATCATTAACATCCTGCTTACACTGCTGGGATATTTCCCTGGCCTGATCCACGCGTTTTGGGTGCAAACCCGCAATTAACTCCGTCGGGCGGGTCCCCGCCCATTATTAGAACTCACCTGATAACACCCCAATTTATGGTGGTTTTGCGTGAATTTCGCGCAAAAAGGTAAAGAACCGTTGCCGCGCCGACGATAACCGACTGATGAACGTCAATTCTACGGAGAAGATATGAGCATTCAGGATATCGGTTCGGCTGCCGCGTCACAGACGTTGCCCGAAGTACGTCAGTCAAAAACCATCACGTTTGCCGGAAAAGAGATCGTCACGGAAAGCTCAATTTCCGTCAATATCTCAGCAGAAGCGCTGGCGAAGGGCATGGAAGGGCACACTGCGCCGACCAAAGAAGAAGCTGAAAAGAGGGCTCAGGCAATGGCGGTGGTTCGCAATACCAACATGTCCACTTATGCCCGTGGGCCAAGCCTCGCCAGCGAGTTCTATTCCGATCCGCAAAGCGCGGGCGACGCGGTGAAATTTATCGACTTTTTCCAGCACTCAACCGTTAACCCTGATGACATGGCCGCCGCGCTGCATCAGGCGCTGGTCTCACCGCAAGCGAGCGGTGATTACACGACCAGCGCGATGGATCTGTCGATGACCCAGGCGAAGCTGAATGAGGTGGTGTCAAAGTACATCTCTGCTGATTATCAGCAGCAGGCCAGCGCGTTTGTCGCCGGTTTTATTGCTGATAAAGCCGATCAGGCCGATCAGATTAACCGCGTGGTGCTGACGCAGGCGTCGAATCTGGCGCAAAGCCTGGGCAATACGACACAAGCCAGGCAACATCAGCAGGCGATTGATCAACTGAGCGCGGGCACTCATGCCTCCCAGACGGTACGCAATCAAATGCTGAGTATCACCGCCAGCGGTACTGACAGCGATAGCTGGTTCACGCAGTTTAATCAGTCAGTGGACAGTAGCGGAACGCTGCCGTTTATGCGTGATATCGAGAAAAACCACATCAGCGCGCTACAGCAGCAATGGCAGCAGTTCGCGGTTTTTTTGCAGACGGCAAAACAGAGTGATGCAGCACAAGAGCGTGGCAATCAGTAACCGCGACAGCGATGTAAACGGCATCGTGAAAGGAAGAACAGCCAGCGCGACAAGCATACCGCGCTGGCTTTTTGCGGGTGTCAGAACGTTTCCCAGTTGTTGTCACTACTTGATGGCGCTGCGGTAGCGACCGGGCGCAGCGGCGTGGCTTGCGGTTTGCCCGGTTTTGCACTCAGGAGTGGGTTGTGTCCGTTAACACGGAACACGGCAACTGCCTGGCGCAACTGCTCGGCTTGCTGCTCCAGCGCAGCGGAAGCAGCGGCGGATTCCTGCACCAGCGCGGCGTTCTGCTGGGTTACGCTATCCATCTGCGATACCGCAAGGCTCACCTGTTCAATTCCCTTGCTCTGTTCTTCAGAGGCGGAGGCGATTTCGCCCATAATATCCGTCACACGCGTAACGGCATTGACGATCTCTTTCATCGTATCGCCCGCTTCCGCAACCTGCGTGGTACCCGAGTTCACCCGGTTCACAGAGTTATCAATCAGGGTTTTGATCTCTTTAGCCGCCTGCGCGCTGCGGCTTGCCAGCGTACGGACTTCACCTGCCACCACCGCAAAACCACGGCCCTGTTCACCGGCGCGCGCCGCTTCTACCGCAGCGTTGAGCGCAAGAATATTGGTCTGGAAGGCAATGCCGTCGATCACGCTGGTGATATGGGCGATTTGCTGCGAACTGTCGGAAATTTCGCTCATCGTGCGCACCACGTTATTCACCACTTCGCCACCGCGCGCGGCGGTATCGGAGGCGTTTTTCGCCAGATGCGATGCCTGACGAGCGTTATCGGTGTTCTGTTTCACCGTTGCCGTTAACTGTTCCATGCTGGCGGCGGTCTCTTCCAGCGAGGCGGCTTGTTGCTCGGTACGCGACGAGAGATCGTTGTTGCCGGTGGAGATTTCGCTGGCGCCGGTGTAAATCGAATCGGAGCTGTTACGCACCGCGCTGACGGTTTTCACCAGCGACGTTTGCATTTCATGTAAACCGGCGGCGAGTTGGCTCATTTCGTTACGCCCTTCAGCCGAAATGCTCATCGTCAAATCGCCCCCGGCGATAGCGCGAATATGCCCCATCACGCTGTGCAGCGGGCGCAGAAGCAAGTGCTGCAGACCGAGCCAGATGATGGTCATCACCGCAATGACCACCAACAAAATCACGCCCAGCGTCCACTGCATGCTGGTAAAACTGCTCTGGTTTTGCTGTGCGGCGGCTTGCAGGAAGGTGTTGTTTTCCGCCCGCCATTTGGCGTAGCTGGCATCCATATCATCCTGCGCTTGCTGCGCGTCGAGGTTGCCATAAGCCTCGTAGTTATTGGCGCGCAGGAAAGCGATCGACTGCTGCAACACATCGTGCATCTTGGTGATGTTCTGCGCTACTTCGTCGGCTAATGCAGCGTCCTGACCGGCAACGCGCGGTGTGCTTTTGTAGTTATTGAAATACCCTTCGGACTTACCCAGAGAATCTGCTGCTGTAGTGAGTAGTTTTTCAATGCTGGCCAGCGACGCTGGATCGCGCTGGTTTTTCAAAAAGCGGATTGCCACGCGGGTAACGGTAACGCGTGTTTTGATAAGCGTGTTCACGCTGTCGCCAAGATTTTCTTGCTGCGCGTTCAGAACGCCAGTGTTCTGAAAGTTGACCCTGTCGTTATTGACCGCAGAGTAGAAAAGACCCCCAGTAACCAGTTGAAGAAGACAAAATACTGAAAGAGCAATAATGATGCCTGTAATAACCCGTATATTTTTAAGCATGGCCATAGTCCGTGAGAGAGTCGGGATTGCACCACTAATATCGACCTGGCCAGCATTAACTTTATGATCACTTTTTAAACACTTAAATAAGACTTAAATAAGTGCCGGCGCCTTGCGCGCCGGGAACATGTTTTAGATTTTTTTGCGGCGTTTTACGGCGAGAGCAATACGGGGTTCCAGCAGTTTTGCCACGGCGGCGAAGACGGGAACGACAACCGAGTTGCCAAACTGGCGATAAGCTTGGGTATCGGAAACCGGAATGCGAAACGGTTTTTCGCCCACTTTTTCAAACCCCATCAAACGCGCACATTCATGCGGCGTCAGACGTCGCGGGCGACGCGCCTGGTTTTCCGCGTTGGCAAAATCGGCCTCGCCGAGCGCTTTATCCCAACCGCGATCGATAAGAATTTCTGAACCATCTTTGTGATAACGCGCCGAAAGCGTGCGCGCCACGCTATCCGCGCGGGTTGGATCAACCAGCCCGAAACCAAAACCATTGCCTTTCGCGGCGTGTTTTTTCGCGTAGCGATAGAGGTAATCCCACAGCTTATGCGACAACACATATTTGCTGTCGACGGTTGGCTCCAGTAACTCACCGAATGCGGGCCGTTTTGTCGGATAAAAACGGTCGATGTCGCGCAAGGTAAAGCCGTCGGCGAGGTCTAAATCGCGGCGAAAACCCACCAGCACAATGCGCTCGCGGTGCTGGGGTAAGAAGTGTTTGCCATCGATGATTTTCGGGTCATCTTTGCCGTTCAGCGCGGCGTCAGCAACGTCATAGCCTAGTTCATCCAGCGTATTCATGATCACGCTGAAGGTTTTGCCTTTGTCGTGGCTCTTTAAATTTTTAACGTTTTCCAGCACGAAGATCGCCGGGCGACGGGCTTTGATAATGCGCGCCACATCGAAAAATAGCGTGCCCTGCGCTTCGCACTCAAACCCGTGCGCGCGACCCATGGCGTTCTTTTTACTCACGCCCGCGAGGCTAAAGGGCTGGCAGGGAAATCCGGCGAGCAGAACATCATGGTCGGGGAGCGTTGCAGCGATATGCGCATAGGCGTCGGCTTCGGAAACGTTCGGGTTGCCGCTCAGCGTCACTTCGCGAATATCCTGATTGAAGGTATGGGTGGCGTGATCGTTGTACCAGTTGGCTTTATAGGTGCGCACCGCGTTTTTATTCCATTCACTGGTGAACACGCACTGCCCGCCAATGGCTTCAAACCCGCTGCGAATACCGCCGATACCGGCGAAGAGATCGATAAAGCGAAAACGATAGTTCGGGTGATGGGCGGGCGGGGAGGGCAGCAAGCTGCGAAGCTGCGCTTCTTCGGCGGCGGTGAATGTTCTCGGATTGCCTTTGCCGTTGACCCAGCGGTTGAGCGATTCGCGGCTCCACTCGGCTTTACCCGCTTTTTTTAACTGCTCCGCCACATATTTCTGGCCGTAGATTTCCAGCACCTGATCCAGTAGTACCCGGTCCCGTTCCTGCTGTCGCTGCTGGTCAGTATCTGCCTGCGCCAGCAGATCCTGCGCAAGTGAATCAAATTCCGCCATGACGTCTCCTTGGGGTTAGGCCCTGAAATATATCACTCATTTGACCCAGAGGATAATCGGCAGGTGCGGGGTTTTTTACTGCGTAATAAATGAAGGCGGTACTGATTCGGTGAGCCACACGCCGTTATCAGCTTGATAGAAAACAAAGCCCTGCGTCTGCATCTCGCCTGCGTTAACTCGCAATACCACCGGTTTCCCATGGCGCTGGCCAACTGCCGTTGCTGTGACTTCATCGGCGGATAAGTGCACATACTGGCGCGATTTTGCTTCAAGCCCCTGCGCCAGAATGTCGTCAAGGAAACGGGTAGCCGTGCCGTGATAAAGCGTTTCTGGCGGCACCTTAGGTTGATAGGAAATATTGACCTGCGCGGTGGAATGCCCCTGCGCGGCGCGGATTGATACACCATCGGCAGATAAGGTGAAGCGCTTTTTATCGCTGGTCTCGACAATCTGGCGGATCAGCTCGTGGGTAAACGCATAACCTTGCAGCGCTGCACCCGCGATCAGCGCGTCGATATTGGCCCAGCCTTCCGCATCCAGCGTCAACCCAATCGCCTGGGGTTCATGGCGTAAGACGTAGCTTAAAAACTTGCTCATCTCACTCTGTTTTTTGTCCATCAATGACTCTCCGTTTGAAAGCGCCATTATCTGGCGACTTTTCTGTGCGGGCAATTACCCACTTCTGGCAGCGCAAACCTGCTTAACTGCGGTTCCACGGCATTTTCGCCAGCAGAAGCGCCATGCCGCACCAGCCGCTCAGACCCGCGAACAGCAAACCCGCGCCAACAAAACCCGACAGCAGAAAGAAATTAGGGTGAAGCGTAAAACCAAGCACCACACCGAGCAGGATCAGGCTGCCTGCCATAATCTGCACCTGCTGCATCAGCGGGCGCGGCTGACGTTTATCCTGCACCGTCGGCAGCTTTTCGCGCTTCCAGTTATTGAGCCCACCGTCGAGGATCATCACCTTTGCTGACCCTGCGGCGCGCATTAATGCGTCGGCGTTTTGTTGCGTGCGCATACCAGACTGACAATGGAAAATAACCGTTTGGTCCGGCGAAATTTGCGTAACAGTTTGCCCGGCAAGCACGTCGTCCAGCGGCAGGGAAACCGCGTCCGGCAAATGTTCACGACGAAATTCATCCGCCTGGCGAATATCAACAATCAGCGCGCCGTTTTGCTGCTGCGCGCTGGCTTCTTGTGGGCTGACGAGGGTGTACTGCATGGTTATATCTCCGGGCAATAAAGGGTTTTCAGCGTATGAACCAGCGTTCGGATCGCAGGCGCTTTAATGAAGTAGTTCACCCGCTGCGCCTGGCGCTGGCTTTCGATCAACCCTTCCTCTTTCATCCGTGCCAGATGCTGCGACGTGGCGGAAGGGCTCAGGCCTGTAATCGCGCTTAACTCCCCGGCGGATGTACCGGGCGCATCGCACAGCATGCAGAGGATCAGTAAACGATGCGGGTTACTCATCGCTTTCAGCAGGGCAGACGCTTTCTCTGCCTGCGCTTGCAGTAAGGTGATATCGGGACTGGTCATTGTATTTTAGTATTGTCTAAATTTAGGTAACTCTAAAATAAGTGGCGAGGAAAAAGCAACCTGTATGAATAAATTACTCACACTTTCGGTTTGAATTCTTGCCGCCAACTCCGTTTACTGACGGCTAACATCCCGCTATCTATGGAGAAAAACGTGAAAGTTTGTCGCTATCTCAACTGTGCGATTTGCGCCCTTACACTGTGGGTCAACGGCGCGAACGCCTGGAGCAACGCGTTGCCGGTTGGGCCTGCGGCAGGTGATCAAACGCTTTCGCTGTTTTATATCTGGGATGGCGCGTTACCCGATAAACCCGGCATGATGCTGCGTGAAGAGCCGATTCCCGGTCAGCCTGACATTACTGATGCCAGCCAGATCATGCGCATTCTTTATACCTCGCAGGATAAACGCTGGAATGCTGGCATCGTGCCGGTCAGCGGTACGCTGTGGTTGCCGAAAGGGCACGCGCCAAAAGGCGGCTGGCCGCTTGTTGCCTGGGCGCACGGCACGCTGGGCGTTGCCGATAGCTGTGCGCCTTCCTGGACTAACCCGACCCCGCGGGATGCGTACTATATCAATCAGTGGCTGAAGCACGGTTTTGCCGTCGTCGCCACCGATTACCAGGGGCTTGGCGGGCCAGGCCCGCACCCATATATGAACTGGGAAGCCGAAGGACGTTCGGTGCTCGATAGCGCGCGCGCTGTGCTCAGCAGCACGCCGCAACTGGCAAATAATCTGGTGATCAGCGGTCAGTCGCAAGGCTCCGGCGCATCGCTCGGCGCCAGCCTGCTCGCGCCGGATTATGCGCCGGAACTCAAGCTGCGCGCGACAATAGCCACCGGTGTGGTTGCCACTTTTCCGGACGGTCCGATAAAACCGGGGCCTGCGCGGCCAGGGCCGCGTGATCCTGCCCGCCTTACGCTGCTGCGCATCATTGGCGGTTCGTTGCCGGACGGCGCACCGGCGGCGGAAAAATGGGTGACGGAGAAAGGCGCGAAGATGCTGGCGCTCGCCAGAACATCCTGTATGCCGGAACTGGGGCGCTATGAGCGGCGGGAAAAACTCACGGGTGACACGGTGTTTATCGGTGGCACAAAGCAGGTGGAGTCAACATTGCTTGCGGTAACGGATATGCCGGTGAAAATTTTTCCCGCACCGCTCTTTACCGCAACCGGGCTTGCCGATCACACGTTGTCGCCACATCACCAGTACGCCGCTATCGCTGCACTCTGCGCGGGTGGTAATGCAGTGGAGTGGAAGACCTACCCCGGCATTACGCATAACGGTGTGGTTAACGTTGCTTTCGACGATGAGCTGAAATTTGTACGCGGCGTGATGGAAAACACCCCTCAGCCCGACAGTTGTGGTTCGTTACAAGCGCCGGGGAAATTGCAGCAGCCATTAAAGGGCGTGCCGTTTAACCGGTAGTGTGCCAGGCAAACCGGAGACGCAGCGACAACCCACTCTCCGCCTAAAGCGGCAGAAAAATTAAAGGGAGAGGTCTGTGTGACAGACTTCTCCCTTTAGCCGCAAAAATTGCCGGATAGCGGTAACTCCCTTTTTTTGCCAGCCGCCAACATCAATATTACTCAAATCTGCTCTGCATGTGTTCCTGATGCATTCGTGCGCGTCAGACTCCTTTTTATCTGTATCTGTTTAATTTTAATATCGCCATCTGGAGTTACTGTTTTCTTATCAAAAAAAGAGGGTTTAGCTGTAGCTTCTTTTTTTACAAATTTTCCATTTTCTGAAATGATAATTTTTTTCTGTTTGAATGGGTAAAATACTGATGAACCTAAGTATCCGTAAACGTTACCCCTCTCTCTTTTGGGTTGTAATTCAAGTAAGCTCTCTTCTAGTTTTCCAGCCAAAGAGGCAGAAAATGGACCTCTATTTTTCGCAATGAATTTAAGTGTTTTTCGGCTCGATTTTATCGAGTCGTCAATAACAATATGATCACCTTTACCTTGTGCACTGTAACAGGCACTGACCTTGATTTTTGCTGTTGCGGGAAGTTCAAAGTCAGTGACTAGCGTTTGCGCTACCTGGCTGGCAGAAATTTGAGGAAGCGATTCTCCGATACGCTCACCATAAAAATAACTGCTGGCAGGAAGTCCGTGTGAATTAATAATTAACTGATCGTTTTCACTCATTTCTTGCAGGTCATTTACTGTGTTGAATAAAACGCTTTCTTTAAGCTCATCACTGCTGTTAGGCAAATGAGAGAAGAATTTTTCCACAATATCGGTAAATTTATCTTCGTCCTCAGGTTTGAGAACTGTTATTAAACCCCATTTATTCTTTTCTGTTCTGGTGTAAGTTCCCTTTACTAAACGTGAAACTCTTGCTTCATCCAAAAAAGGAAAATAGACATATCTATTCCCTGGAGCCAGGCCATTATCATCCTCCAGCGTCACAGGATTATTCTGCACCATCCTGAACAAATTAAGTCCGTCCACCGTGTCCGCCGGATCCGCGCTCAGCCACCGTCCCGCCCACGGCTGGTAATAGCGATATCCGTAGTAATAGAGCCCGGTTGCATCCTGCTCCTTGCCGGAATAACGAATCGTTTTGTAATCCGCCTCCAGCTGGCTGCGCGCGGCAAACAGTGCCGTGCCGCCATACGGGTAATACTCTTCCTGACTGATAAGTTCGCCGCTGCTGTCCACTTCCAGTCCGCTGTTGCCGGTGAGGCTGTCGTAGCTGTAGCGAATCTGGTCATTACTGATACCGGCAGGTTGCCCGCTTTCCCAGTGCAGCACCCGCACTTGTGCGCGCCCGGCAACACCGACGGTTATCACCTGCAGAGTTTCCGCGCTGCTGCTGCGCAGTTCCAGACCCGGCAGATAAATCACCCGTTTTGTCTGTGTGGTGCTGCCGGTCAGTTGTGATGTGATTTTCAGCACGCGCTGGCTGCTGGCGTCGTAACGGTAACGTTCGCTGTCGTCGGGTTCTCCGTCACGGGTGACGGGCGTGACCTGCTGCAGTTCCTGGCGCGCCGTCCACAGCAGGTTCTGCCCCGGTAAAAGCTGTTGCTGCTGACCACCGGCAGTGAACAGCGCCTCAACATCGGCCGGATTTTCCGTAAACGTGCTGAGTACCGCGCGGTTACTGCGGTCGGATACTGTCATGTTCACGGTGTAGTTATTGCCGGATGCAGGCGCGCTGTGCTGGATTTTCGTCAGATTACCGGCGTTATCGTAGGTGTAAGTGCGGGAATAGTTCGTGTAGGTGGCGTCATCAAAGGAGGAATACGCAGGAAGATTGCTGTTCTGCTGTACTGCACTGGCCATTTCGCGCCCGCTGGCGCTGACCAGCTGGTACAGGCTGTCGTAGGTGTAGGTATTTTCGGGAACGACTTCCTGATTGCGCCAGAAACGCGTCTCCTCGGCATCGTTAGTAATCACCAGCACGTTACCCACCGGGTCGTACTCGTAGCGCAGGTCCTGCAGCACTTTTGTGGCGGAGACTCGTTCCGTTTTAATGCCAACAAGGCGCTGCGTTTCCGCTTCATATGAATATGTGGTCACCACGCCGTTGCCGTGCTCCTCGCGCAGCTTCTGCCCGGCAGCGGAGTATGTGAGAGATTTCACGATAATCTGCTCGGAACCGCCCTTCACCGTCAGCCAGCTGCCCTTCAGCAGACCCGCCACGTCATAGGCCACGCGCTGAATATTGCCTTTCGCGTCGGTGGTGGTGAGTACATTTCCGGCGGCGTCCACCGTGCTATGCGTGGTGTAGGTTTCGCCCGCCAGCAGGTCATTCCACGCCGAGACGTCCGCCCCCTGCCAGTCTGCCTGCGCGTCGTCCGGTAGTAACTGGCGGGTGACGGAAAGCGGTACGCCGCTCAGCGAAACGCTGTTTGTCGAAAGCAAACCTGCCGGGTCGTAATGGCTAATGCATACCCCTGCGAGGTTTAGCGCCTGCTCCGCTTCCGTGTTTCCCGCATACACAAAGCGCTCCGCAATACGTGCTGCTGCGCCAGCTATCTGCTCACTCACGCTCAGCGGGCGTCCTGGCATCGAGACGTCTTCATACTGCCAGCGGCGGATCACCAGCAGGCGTCGGTCTTCAGCACCATCGTCAGCGGCGCGAATATTGCTGGCCGAGGTAAACAGGCGACCGCTGGCATCGTTCAGGTTGATAGTGATGCCTGCATCTACGCTCTGAGTACGTAGTACATCGCCGCTGAGATCCGTTAGCCAGATAAAGTTTGCCAGCCCGGTATCGTGCAGGCGCGGATCGGCGCTGCGTGCCAGGAAGCCGCGTGCATCAAATCGATGGCGGGTGATGCGTTCGTCAGTGTTCTGTGGCGTGTCGGGATGGCGGTGATACGCGATGTCGCGCACCGCCAGACCCCGGTTGTCGATAACCGACACCGACGGGGTTTTGCTGAACAGTGATGTGCTCATTATTCTCTCCTGTTTGTGTGATGCCGCCAGTAAGGCTGCATGATTAAAAATAGAGCAAACAGGAGAGGGATGATTCTTATGAAGCGGGGTGGCGAACGCGCAGCGTTGCGGGCAGCACGCGCTGTGGTGAAGCCGGTTCATTGCCTTCTATCATCTGGGTGATGATATCAAAGCAGTCCTGCGCGAGGCGCGGAACATTCTGCTCCACCGTATCAATCGGCAGCGTCAGCGAATCATATAAATAGTGATCGTCGAAGCTGGCAATATGAATATCGCTCTCCAGCATATGGTGCTGGCTCATATAACGCAGAACCCCTTCCAGCAGGCCGCAGGCGGCGGTGAACAGCGCTTTGGGCGGGCGACCCAGTTTCGCGCACAGGGCGGCAAACATCTCATAACCGCTGCTCGGATGGTAATTCCCGTGAATAATCCACTCCGGGCGCGGCGTCACACCGGCGCGCTCCAGCCCTTGCATAAATCCGGCAAGGCGGTCTTTGGTGGGCGACAGACGCGGTTGCCCGCCAAGAAAGTAGACTTCATCCGGGTTGGCGCGCGCCAGCCGTTCGACCAGATCGGCGGTCGGCGTCAGCGAGTCGGTGATCACCAACGGCAACTGCGTGTCATTGATATGACGGTCAAACAGCACCACCGGCAACTGCTCGCTGAGCTTCACATAGTCGGCGTCGTTTTGCATGCTGGAGGCGACAATCAGCCCGTCCACCTGGCGCGCAACCAGGTTATTGACCACCACCGTTTCCTGGCTGGCGTTTTCATCGGTACAGGAGATAAGTAGCTGCAAACCGGCTTCGCGGCAGAGATTTTCCAGCTCGTGAGAAAAAACAGCGAAACCGTAGTTGGTGATTTCCGGCACCACCAGCCCCAGCGTGTGGCTGCGGTTTTCACGCAGCAAACGGGCGTGAATGCTGGGTTGGTAATGATGCTGCTGGGCGATAGCCTGCACGCGATCGCGCGTCTCCTGCGCCACACGCAGCTCTTTACCGCGGCCGTTAAGCACCAGGCTGGCGGTGGCTTTTGAGACCCCCGCCAGCGCGGCGATATCACTGATGGTAACGCGTTTTGTTTTTCTCACGGTTGTGCATCGGTTAAGGAAACAAGCACTTATTCTACCATGCAAGCACGTAACGACCAGTAGCTGGCCTGCACTTCTGCGTCTCCCGTCAGGGTTATTTGCGCCGGATGAACCGGGAAGTAGCGGCTGCTCATCACCCCTTCGCCATCATTGATAAAGATCTCTATGCTTGAGTGGTCGCAAAGGATCTGCAACTTATGCGCGCATCCGTTCCAGTACCGGTACAGCCATGCGCCGTTCTCCAGGCTACGGCGTGAAAGGCGCAGTTCATCGTGATGCCATTCGAGGATCAGCGTATCGGCGAAATTCAGCGTTACGCCACCCGCACTTTCCAGTACCAGTTCCAGGCGCTGCGCATCCAGCACGGGCATCTTGTGCGCTGTGCCGCAATAATGTTGCTGATCACCACGCAGTGCCTGCAACTCCCTGACCGGTTGCTGATAGAGTTTTCCGTTGCGCGAGGACAGCTCACGCAGGCAGGTCATCTGGTGGATCCAACCGTTGGCAACGGTCGGTTGGCGCATCTCTTCGCCGTCCGGCACGCCCATCCAGCCCACCAGCAGGCGGCGTCCGTCGGCGCTGAGCGTGGTTTGCGGAGCATAAAACTCAAACCCGGCGTCCAGTTCGTGAAAGTCGCCGTGCTGGTAGCTTGCACTGGCGTAGTCGAGCTGACCGCTTAAATAAGCGCTTGGGTAAGTGTTCAGATAACGCTTTTCTTCACGCGCCACGCCTTGCGGGCAGCAGATTAAAAACGTACTGCCGTTAAGCGTGAACATGTCCGGGCACTCCCACATATAGCCCGCGTCACCCAGTCCACCCAGCCCGCTACCGGCGATTTCGCCAAGGTTTTGCCAGTTCCACAGGTTCTCGGAACGCAGGAGTAAAACTTTGCCCTGCAATTGCAGATCCTGCGCGCCAAGCACCATGTACCAATAATCGCCGTGCCACCACACTTTTGGGTCGCGAACGTGACCGGTGTAGCCGTGCGGCTGGGGGATCGCCGGGCCGAGCTTGTCGAAGCCGCCCGCGCTGTTTTGCACCGCCAGGCACTGCCACGCGGTGCGCGTGCCGTCATCGAATTTGACATTGCCGGTATAACAAAGCGTCAGGACGCCATTGTTATCAACGGCGCTGCCGGAATAACAACCGCTGCGGTCGTACTCTTCATCAGGCATCAAGGCGACAGGTTCATGCTGCCAGTGCACTAAGTCCTCTGAACTCCAGTGCGCCCAGCACTTGTGCAAATGCTGGCAGCCCAGCGCATTCCACTGGTAGAACAGGTGGTAGCGCCCGGCAAAGTGGATAAACCCGTTCGGATCGTTGAGTAGCCCGGTGGTCGGCGCCAGGTGCCAGCCAGGGTAGTGGCTGTCCTTCAGCGCCTTCGGTTGACCTTTCATCACCGCCTGTAAAATGGCGGGTAGCAGCGGTTGTGAAGCCATTATTCAGAGTCCGTTTTGTATTTCAGCAGGTAAGAGATAACAAAGGCGACGCTAAAGGCGATAGCCATGCCGATAATATAATTCAGCAGCGAGCTGGCCTGCACAATCGCCATCCCTGGTAGGCCGGTCAGGCCAACCGCCGTCATATAGACATGCACCGACACCACCCACGCGCCGCCAACCGCGCCGCCAATCAGTGCGGCGATAAACGGTTTTACAAAGCGCAGGTTGATACCGAAAATTGCCGCCTCGGTAATGCCGAGCAGGGCAGAGAACGCCGAGGGCAGGGTAATCGCTTTAATCTTCGCGTCTTTGGTTTTAAACCATACCGCCAGGCACGCGCCGCCCTGCGCCACGTTTGCCATCGCCCAAATCGGCAGCAGGAAGTTAACGCCAATCGACGGGTTACCCAACAGCCCGGCTTCAATGGCATGGAAGCTGTGGTGTACACCGGTAATCACTATCACCGAATACAAGCCGCCGAATAGCAAACCGGCCAGCCATCCGGCATGGGTGATAAGGGTGCTGAGCACAAACGAGATGCCGTCGCCGAGCGCGCGACCCGCCGGGCCGATAATCAACATCGCGACAAAGCCGGAGATAATCACCGTCAGGAACGGCGTGAGGATCAGATCCAGCGCATCCGGGATCACCCGGCGCAGCTGTTTTTCCAGCAGGCTCATAAACCACACCGCCAGCAGCACCGGGAAGACGGTCCCCTGGTAGCCGATCATCGCCACTTCAATGCCGAAGAAATTCATGGTGTGGAAGCCTGCCGCCACGCCCCAGGCGTTGGTCAGCGCCGGGTGGGTCAGAATGCCGCCAAGCGTAGCGCCAAGGTACGGGTTACCGCCAAATTCGCGCGCAGCAGTAAAGCCAATCAGGATCGGCAGAATGATGAACGCCGCCGAGCTGAACATGTCGAGCATGATATAGAGCGCGTTGTCGGCGTTGACCCAGCCGTAGGTTTTCACCATCCCCAGCAGGCCCATCAGCAGGCCGGAGGCGACAATCGCCGGAATAATCGGCACAAAAATGTTGGAGAGCAAACGGGCGATACGCTGGAACGGATTCAGTTTACGCGCGGCAATGTCTGCCGCTTCCGATTTACTGGTTTCGCTGATCCCGGCTTCGGCAATAAACGCGGCGTAGACTTTGTTCACTACGCCTGTGCCAAAGATAATCTGCAACTGACCAGCGTTACGAAAGCATCCTTTTACGCCGTCGACTTTGCCAATCGCGGCAGTGTCTGCTTTAGCGTCTTCCACCAGCACCAGGCGCAGGCGTGTCGCGCAGTGCGCGGCGCTGGCAATATTGTCCTTGCCTCCCAGCAGCGGCAGTAGCGACCGGGAAATTTGTGCAAAATCCATAAAAACCTCTGTTTTATCGTTTTTGTGGGACTAACCGGCAAAAAGGGCTCCCGAAGGAGCCGTTTCATCAGAACCAGGTTTCCATTTGTACGCCGAAGTTCCATTCACCGCCGGCCTTGAAGCCGTCGCTGCCAAAGGCATCGGAGCTCGCATATTTATCCAGACGATGATCCCAGTCCATCCAGGTGGCGAACAGGCGGATTTCCGGGCGTTTGAGGAATTCACCCACATCGCTGGCTTTCAGCGTTGGGGCGACGGTGAGTTTGTAGAAGTTACCGCTAACCGCGTTGCGGCTGTTGTAACCTTCCGGGCGCAAATCCATGTACTGGTAGCTGCCTTCATACTGCATTTCGAAGTTTTCGGTAAAGCCCTGAATCAGGCGCACGTTGGCGGTTGCCCATTGATAGCTGTCGCCTTTGACATAGCGATCTTTACTGGTCTGCGCCAGCAGTGCCGGGGCAATATGCCAGCCGCCGCCGAGCGGCGTAATGCCGTAGCTGGCAAGACGCCAGGTGTTGGCTTCCGGCAGCAGCGCGCCGTCTGAACCGATCGACTTCACTTCCGCACCCAGGCCATGACCATAAAGCAGCGCGGTTTTCGCTGACCCTTCGCGCAGGCCGTAGAAGCTGTCGTTATGCAGGCCGAGCAGAGCATGTACGCCGGTGTTCGCCGCATCGCTCTTCACTTTGTTGCCGTCGAGATCGAGGCGGTCATCGTTGTCTTTGGCGCGCATCCCGCTGACCATCAACTGCACCGGACCGTAGAAGTTATTCAGCGAGAGAATGTAGTTCTGCGCGGTGTTTTCGCTGTTTTCGATATCACCGAAAGTGCGCCCGTAAATCGAGACGTTGCTGCGCGCGTTGTCGCCCCATTTCATGTCGTACACGCCCGCGCCGGTCCCGGCGAGGAACACCACATCGGAGTCGATCCAGTGGATGTCGAAGTTGTCGCGGTCAAAGCGTTTACCGGCCCAGACGGTGGAATCTTTAAACGCGCCGCTAAAACTTGGCAGATGGCCGATTTCGGTAAATGCCTGGCGCAGGTTGAGATCGCTTGAGGACGCCGTCCAGTCGTTATAGGTTTTCTGCCCGTCGGCGAGCATCACTTTAAAGCGCGTGGTCGCACCGTTCGCCAGCGTCTGTTTATGCTCGAGGTTCATCTCAACATAGGTGTCCGGCTCATTCCCCAGACGACCAACGTGACCGCCGGTTTCTCCGGCTGGTGTCACCGTTGGGCCACCCTGCGTTTTGGCGGCCGAGTTGTTCATCAGCAAGCCGGAGCGGGCGTAGCCGTGGAATTCAAACCCGCCTTCGTCAGCGGCTTTCTGTTCCAGTTTGGCGATGCGCTGCTCAACCGGGGCGGTGGTAGTCTGGTTTTTTTGCTGGGCGGCAGCCAGTTGTTGTGCCTGTTTTTCGGCGGCCTGCGCACGGTTTTCGGCGGCATTAGCGCGTTGTTCTGCGGCTTGCAGGCGCTGTTCCAGTGCGGCGAGACGCGCTTCAATGCTGCTCATGCTGGGGTCGGCGGCGTGAGCGGCCCCGGCGCTTAATATCAAACCAAGGGTTACGGCGAGCGTGCTTTTTTTCATCTTTTTGCATCCCTAAGGAAGAGCCATCATCACAGAGTTATTTTGCTAAACCGGTTTAGGCCTCGAATCATAATCAAGGCCAATTTCTCCACGCAATGAAATTTGCTAAACCGGTTTAGTGATTGTGAGACGGCTCGCAAAACGAAGCCGCAGGCCCGCTAAATCAGCGGCATTGTTCCAGAAGCTGGTGGTGATACGGCAGGGCGGTCATCGCACCTTTGGCGGTGGTCGCCAGCGCGCCGCAGATCTGCGCGCTGGCAAGTCTCGCGGACAACTGCGCTTCGCAGTCCGGCAGGCCGTGTTCCGCCAGCCCCCACAACAGCCCGGCAACAAACGCGTCGCCCGCACCGGTGGTATCGATGCTCACCACCGGTAAAGTGGGGTAGTGGAAAATCTTACCGCTGAGCCAGGCGGTAACGCCCGCTTTTCCTTGTGTCACCAGCAGTAGGCTGATGGCGTAACGCGTTGCCATGGCTTGCATGCTGGCCTCAAGCTGTGTGGAACCGGAAAAAAACGCCAGCTCCTCTTCAGACAGTTTCACCACATCGGCCAGCGTTAACGCCTGGCTCAGGCACTGGCGAAGCTGCGTGGCGTCCGACCAGAGATCCTGGCGGATATTGGGATCGAAGCTGACAAAGCCGCCCGCGCTGCGCACCCGCTGCATGGCGGAGAAGGTGGTGGATCGCGACGGTTCTGCTGCCAGCGCAATCGAGCAGCAGTGGAGCCATTCGCCACGCTGGAATTCTGGCAGGTCGCTTTCGGCAAGAAACAGGTCAGCGCTCGGGCGTACCATAAAGGTGAACGAACGTTCACCGTCATCGTCCAGCGCCACCACTACCGTGGAGGTGCGCTGCGCCGGATCGGCGCGCATGAACGCCGTGTCGACCTGTTCTGCGGACAGTGTTTGTTGCATAAAACGACCAAACGGATCGTCACCGACGCGGCCAATAAAGCCACTATTTCCCTGTAATCGCGCAACGCCGACCGCAACATTCGCCGGTGCGCCGCCGGGACACTGCATTAAATGCCCCGGTGCTTCCGGCAGTAAATCCACGACGGCATCGCCCAGACACCAGACTCTGGCTGACATGCTTTTCTCCTGACAAATAGTATTGCTAAAAATTAACTAAAACGGTTTAGCAAATCAATGACGTTTTGCAAGACCTGTGATTTTTTAACCCCTGCTGTGCGGTGGATTTTATGCGCAAGGTAAAAGATATATCAGAGAAAGAAGAATATAGTCAGGCGGAAAATAACGATTTCAGGCCATATAAGATCTGAATTCTTCTCATGAAATATAAATTAAGATAATGAGGGTGGTTATTTATATCAGCAGGTTAGCTGCTCTTATTAATAAATATACATTTCGCCTCTTAATGGTTTTTTTCTTTAAAATTCAGTCTAATGACGCGCCATTTCCATTGATTTAATTACTGGATAAGGAAATTCCATTCGTTTGAAAAAATAAAAATCAGGGTTTATAGCTTTCTCAGGCATAACGAATTACCGATTGCACCCATAAGGAGAAAGCACATGGATGAGCAATACCCTGGCATAGATGATATTTATGCCTCACTGGAATTATCTTCATCCCTGGAAAAACACCAATTCCCCGCGAAAGAACGGGACCCGCGCAATGTTTTTGCCGCAGTACGCGACGAATTAATGCTTGACGGTAACTCACGACAAAACCTGGCAACGTTTTGCCAGACATGGGTCGATGATGAAATTCGGATATTGATGGATTTGTCCATCGACAAGAACATGATCGATAAAGACGAATACCCGCAAACGGCTGAAATTGAGTCTCGCTGCGTACATATGCTGGCCGATTTATGGCACTCGCCGGAGGCGGAAAACACGCTCGGCTGCTCGACGATTGGTTCCTCTGAAGCGGCAATGCTCGGCGGCCTGGCGCTGAAATGGCGCTGGCGGAAAAAACAAGCTGCTGCGGGCAAACCTACCGACAAACCGAACCTGATCTGCGGGCCTGTGCAAATCTGCTGGCACAAATTTGCCCGCTATTTTGATGTTGAGCTGCGCGAAATTCCTCTGCAAGGCCAGCGGTTAGTGATGAACGCCGAAGAGGTGATCAAGCGGGTTGATGAAAACACCATTGGCGTTGTCCCGACGATGGGCGTCACCTTCTCGTGCCAGTATGAGCCGGTAAAAGCGGTGCATGATGCGCTGGATAATCTGCAACAGGAAACCGGTCTTGATATTCCCATCCATGTTGACGGTGCCAGCGGTGGGTTTCTGGCGCCGTTCTGTGCGCCGGATATTCAGTGGGACTTTCGCCTGCCACGGGTGAAATCGATTAATGCCTCTGGCCACAAATTCGGTCTTGCGCCGCTGGGCGCCGGTTGGGTCGTATGGCGCGAGGCCGCCGATTTGCCGGAAGAACTGATTTTTAATGTTAATTACCTCGGCGGCAACATGCCGACGTTCGCCCTCAACTTTTCACGACCTGGCGGACAGGTTATTGCCCAGTATTACAATTTCCTGCGTCTGGGGCGGGAAGGCTACGCGAAAATACATCACGCCTGTTACCAGACAGCGCAGTATCTGGCGCGGGAAATCGACAAACTTGGGCCGTTCAAAATCTTGTTCGATGGCGACAGCCAGCAAGGCATTCCCGCGCTGGCGTGGACGCTGCGCACCGAGCGCGCCATTGGCGGATACACCCTTTATGACCTTGCAGATCGCCTGCGCAGCCGTGGCTGGCAAGTGCCCGCCTATTCAATGCCAGCCCATCGCGAAGATTTGGTCATCCAGAGGGTGCTGGTGCGCCACGGCGTAAGCCATGATCTCGCCAGCTTGTTGGTGGACGATATTAAGCGCGCGCTTGACTACTTTTCCCGCCATCCGGTCAGTAGCCCGCTCAGTGCTGAGGAAGCCAGTGGTTTTAATCACGCCTGAGGCCCGGAAAGTCTCGTTATGAAAGGAGAAGTGCCATGGAGGCGGTGAACAAAAGCGTTCCGGCTAAGTCATTATCCATGATTGGTTTTTTTGCTATCACCGCATCCATGGTGATGGCGGTGTATGAATACCCGACGTTTGCGACATCGGGTTTCAGCCTGGTTTTTTTCTTATTACTGGGCGGTATTTTATGGTTTATCCCGGTTGGCCTGTGTGCGGCTGAAATGGCCACGGTTGAGGGCTGGGAAGAGGGCGGGATCTTTACCTGGGTATCAAAAACGCTGGGAGAACGCTGGGGGTTTGCGGCAATTTCGTTTGGTTACCTGCAAATCGCGATCGGTTTTATCCCGATGCTCTACTTCGTGCTGGGCGCGCTGGCTTATATCCTTGACTGGCCAGCGCTGAACAGCGACCCGCTGACGAAAACAATCGCCGCGTTAATCATTCTTTGGGCGCTGGCGTTTACCCAATTTGGCGGCACGAAATATACCGCGCAAATCGCCAAACTGGGCTTCTTCGGCGGCATCCTGCTGCCTGCCGCTATCCTCGTAGTGCTGGCCATCACGTACCTTCTCAGCGGCGCGCCGCTGGCCATCACTTTTGATATGTCGACATTTGTCCCGGATTTCACCCGGCTTGGCACGCTGGTGGTCTTTGTGGCGTTCATTCTGAGTTATATGGGAGTTGAGGCGTCGGCTACGCATGTTAACGAAATGAACAACCCAGGCCGTGACTATCCACTGGCAATGATACTGCTGATGATCGCCGCGATTTTCCTCAGTTCGATTGGCGGCTTGTCTGTCGCGGCCGTGATCCCACATAACGAGATCAACCTTTCTGCCGGGGTCGTTCAAACTTTCAGCGTGTTAATCACCCATTACGGTGCCGGACTCGCCTGGGCCGTAAAAGTCATTGCGGCGCTGCTGGTACTGGGCGTGCTGGCAGAGATCGCCTCATGGATTGTTGGCCCGTCTCGCGGCATGTATGTCACTGCGCAGCGAGGCATACTGCCTGCGCCATTCGCCCGGGTTAATAAAAACGGTGTGCCGGTGACGCTGGTGGTGAGCCAACTGTTGATGACATCTGTTGCGCTGGTGGTGCTCACCAATTCAGGTGGCGGGAGCAATATGTCCTTTTTGATTGCCCTGACGCTGACGGTGGTGATTTATCTGTGTAGCTATTTTTTATTGTTCCTCGGCTATATGCAGTTAATTTGCAAACAGCCACAGCTTAAACGCACCTTTCGTATTCCCGGCGCAAAGGGATTCCGGCTCGCGGTGGCGGGGCTGGGCTTTTTGGTGTCGCTGCTGGCTTTTATCGTCTCTTTTTATCCACCGGCCTCAATTGGCGGCGAAAGCGCCGACGAGAAGTACATCACGCTGCTGGTTATCTGTTTTGTGATTGTGCTGATCCTCCCCTTTCTGGTCTACGCGCTGCATGACAAGCGCGGTACACAAGGCACTGTGACCCTGGTTGCCATCACCGCTGATAATGCGCCGAAAGGACATTTCTTTATCCATCCACGCGCGCGTTCACCGCATCATTTAGCCCCTAAGGAATAACTGTTTTTTCAATGATATGAGTCATTAATAAGGAGAAGTGAATGAAAACAACCGTTAGCATCATCGTTGGCAGCTTGCTGCTGGTTTCCGCTGCGACACAGGCAGCAGATAAAGGTAAACCCGTGAATAGCTGGACATGTGAGGATTTCCTCGCGCTGAAAGCCTCTTTCCAGCCAACTGCCATCGGCATTGCTGAAGCGTTAAATAACAAGGACAAACCTGAAGAAGCGGTGGTGGATGTTCAGGGGATTGAAACGGTGACACCCGCCGTGATTGAAGCCTGCAAACAGGACAAACAAGCCACGTTCAAAAGCAAAGTGGAGGGCGAGTGGGACAAACTAAAAAAGGATATGTGAACGCGAAAATTTATTATGGCTAACCTGCCGGGGCATTGAGGCCCCGGCAACTTACTCCGGTTTAAACAACGGCACTGTCTTGCCGGTAATATAGCGTCGGCGCAGCCAGGCCGACGCGCTATCCATTAGCATCACTACCATCACCAGAATCACGGTGATAAACATCACCACATCCCAGTTCCACAGCCGCATATTCTCGGCATAAATCAAACCAATCCCGCCCGCGCCAACAAAACCGAGCACTGCTGCCGAGCGGGTGTTGGACTCAATCTGGTAAAGGCTCAGCGCCAGAAATGTCGGGAAGGATTGGGTAAAAGTGCTGAAGCGGTGTTTCTGCAAACCGCCCGCGCCCACGGCGGTTAAGCCGCGCCCTGGCGAGCGATCCACCGCTTCGTGGCTTTCGGCGTACAGCCGGCCAAGCAAGCCGGTGTCCTGCATGATGATCGCCAGCACCCCGGCAAGCGGACCAAGCCCGACGGCGCGCACAAAAATCAGCCCCCAGATCGCCATATCAATGCCGCGCAACATATCGAACAGGCGGCGCACGAAAAAAGCGATAACGCCCGCAATGCCGCCTTTCATGATGTTGCGCGCGGCAAAAAACGACAACAATAGCGCGAATAGTGTGGCGGTCGTTGTGCCGGCAAAGACAATCGCCAGCGTAATGCCAATCTGCGTGAAGTAGTAACCAAACGGCCAGTTGAGGAAATCATGCCAGACGAACATGCGCAAAATATAGCGGCCGATTTGCTGCATGCCGGTCAGCGCCTGTTCAACAGGAATGCCGAACTGCATAAAGAACCACACGTAATAGAGCAGCACGGCAAGGGCGATAAGCCCGAGGCGGCGCAGATAACGCCCCTGCGCCTGGAACAGTTTTCGGTTTAATTTGCGGCTCAATTCCACATTCGGTACGGCTTGCCAGTTGGTCATTTTTTCCCCTCCAGCACCCACTGGCGCAAGTGGCCAGAGAGCGTATCGAGCACGAAAACGACGATAATAATCAGCAACAGTGTGATGCTGACCTGATCGTAACGGTCGAGTTTGATGTTGGTCATCAGCTCCTGGCCGATGCCGCCCGCGCCGACCAGGCCAAGAATGGTCGAGGAGCGAAAGTTAATTTCGAGGCGCATAAAGCCATAAGAGAGAAAAATCGGTTTCACCTGCGGCCACAGCGCGAAGCGAATGCGTTGCAAACGTGTCGCGCCGCAGGAGGCCAGCCCGCGCACAGGTCTGTCATGCGTGCTCTCGATCGCTTCATAAAACAGCTTGGTCAGGCTGCCAACGGTGTGCAGCGCCAGCGCCAGAAAACCAGGGATCGCCCCGATGCCAAACGCCATTACGAAGATCACCGCCCACGCCAGTTCCGGCATGGTACGCAAAAATGCGACCAGCGTACGCACGGCAAAGCGTACCGGCGGCGGAGACCAGGTGTTGCCCGCCGCCAGAAAAGCCAGCACGGCGGCAATGGCGAATGAGACCAGCGTTGCGGCCAGCGCCAGTTGCAGGGTTTCCCAAATCAGCGGGAGCTGGATCGGCAAACGGTAGCCCCAGTACGCCAGCGAGCCTTTGGTGTGACTGTCGGCAAACAGCACTGGCCAGTGCAGCGTCGGCACCGTTTCCAGTATGTAATCCATAAAGTTCGGCAGCGAGTGCCAGATGGTAGCGAGATTGAATTCTGCCGCGTTACCGGCGGCCAAATAGAGCGCCAGTAGCACCAGCGACCAGGCGACAGTGTCGCGCTTCTGGCGCATTCGGACTTGCTGATAGTAGTGCTCAAACTGCGTATTCGACATCTTCATGCGTAGCGGGAGATCCTGTATGACCATCGAATAAAAGCCCCTGGTTTTTACGCAGGGGCCGGAGAATCGATGCGGCGAAGGATTAGCGTGCGGTAACCAGTTCGCGTTTCATCTCGATAATCTGTTTAAAGTCATCCACGCTGCCCGGGCCGATATGCTGCGTGCCGCCCATCGCTTTCACGAAGCAGGCGTGATTGTCGGTATCCAGTTTCTTAACCGCAGTAATCACTTTGGCTTTGAAATCGGCTGGCAGGCTGTTGCTCACCAGAATCGGGCCGTTCGGGATCAGCGGCGATTCCCAGATGATGCGGATCTCTTTCATCAGGTTCGGGTGATCCATGCGGATCAGACGGTTAAACGCCCCGACGCTGTAGCCTGAGTTGTAATCGCCGACCATCGAGGTCCATGTTACAGCGCCCGCGAACTGGCCGTTCAGCACGCCGAGGATGTCCTGCTCGTGACCACCGGAGAAGGTGACGCTGGAGAAGTAGTTGTTGTATTTATTGTCCGCGTTACCGCCAAACTTCTGTTTGAAGGCGTAGTTCGGGATCAGGTAACCGGAAGTGGAATCCGGATCGGCGAAGCCAAACGCTTTGCCTTTCAGATCTTCCAGTTTTTTGTACGGGCTGTCGGCTTTGACGATCACCACCGAGTGATAACCGCGCGATTGATCTTTATCATCCACCGCGATCCCGACGATATCCACGGCTTTCGGATTATTGATATACACGGATGCGTAAGAAGAGGGCGACATGCTCAGCACCACATCGACTTTTCCGCCCAACAGGCCCTGAATCACGCCCGAATAATCAGACGAGTTGCGCAGTTTGGTGTCCACGCTCAGTTCTTTATCCAGAAACTCTTTCACGCACTGGTTATCACCAATTTGTTGGGTTGCGTTCTGGCCGCCCAAAATCCCCAGATTTAATTCCTTCGGCTGCTCGGCGGCAGCCGCCTGCCATGCCAGCAGAAAACCTGTCATCAATGCCGATAAACGTAATGCGCCAGAAATATGCTTTTTCATTGTCATTGCCTGTGTCGTCTCATTGGAAGGAATAATTAATGCAATTGACTGATTTCATCACCGTACAGCACCTGCAGCACGTCCTGCGTTAACCGGGAGGGATGATCGTCAAAAATTATCCGTCCCTGGGAAACGCCGATAACGCGGGTGCAATACTCTTTCACCAGCTCCACGGAGTGCAGGTTCACCATCACGCTGATGCCTTGTTCGCTCACTTCGCGTAATACGCCCATGATGCGCTGGGTATTTTTCGGATCCAGCGAAGCGACAGGTTCGTCCGCCAGTAAAAGAGAGGGGTTTTGGATCAACGCGCGGCAAATGGCGACACGCTGCATCTGGCCGCCGGAAAGCGTTTCCGCCCGCTGTAAGGCATGCGGCAGCATGTTCAGCCACTCCAGCAAAGCGATTGCTCTGGCGCGGTCTTCATCGGTAAAGACTTTAAACAGGGATTTCAGCGTCGACGTCTGGCTCAGCCTGCCGAGCAGCACATTGGTCAGCACGTCGAGGCGCGGCACCAGGCAGAAGTCCTGGAAAATCATGCCGCACTGGCTGCGCCACTGATTAAGCGCACGACCTTTCAGATGCGTGACATTGCGCGGCGTACCCACTTCCGGAAAACTTAAAATTTCGCCAGAGGTGGCGCTGTGCGTGCCGTTTAGTACATGCAGCAACGTGGATTTCCCGGCGCCGGAGCGTCCAATCACGCCGACCATCTCGCCGCTGTGCAGATCAAAACTGATGTCATGCAGCACGGTCTGGTGCGCGTTATAGGCTTTGCGTAAGTTCTTCACGCTCAGCACCTTTTGCTTCGGCACGGTGTTTAATTGATGCCGAGACGAAAAGTGGTCTTCAGAGATTTCTGCCAACGCGCTGTTCATAAGTCTTCCGGTTTTTTCATTAAACTGGCGACCATTAAGAGCACGGGTGATGATCGTTTTATGACGAAAAAGCGAACAAATAATGAACGTGGATGTTTGGCTTTCGAAAGGGCGTGCGAGCGTGCGTCGATTTCGTTATCCTGCCCGCCGCACCACAGGTGCTACGTTAGACAGTGGGACACATAGCGACGGAGAAAATAAATGGCGTTTACAATGTCTTATTTCGTTTTTATCTTCATTGTCGCCCTGGCGGCGTTTCTGCTTTATTACGCGCTGCGCTGGGTTCGCCAGCTCTTTATCGAAGCCCATGTGATGAAACACGGCATCGGTGCGAATGCCGATATTATTGCCCTTAAACGCACCAACTGGATGGACAGGCGCTCTGTCTATTGTGAACTGGTGTTGCGCTTCAGAACGCGCGAGGGGCAACTGGTGCAGGCGAGCGTGTTTCAGCACCTGGATAGCCGTGAAATTGTGCGGTTCGCCGAGGGCAACGGCACGACCGTGAAGTACGATCCGCAAAATCCGCAGCACATTATCTTATATGACCGCCCGTTAATTTTAGGGGATTAATCCCCGCCATTCCCTTCGCCGCAAGGCATGTCCTTCCATCGACTCTTCGCCTGAGATTCGCGCCATTTTCCCTTTCCAGCCAGCGCGTTAACCCGCGTTATGCCCGCACGCTGCAACAGCATGAATTTTAATCCCGCCAGCGTCACAAAACCTGGAAAAAACAAGCCACTGCGTTGCAGCGGGTGAAATGCACGCTATATGTTAAATTTGTGTTTAAAAAAATGATACCAAAGGGGTTTGTTCATGGATAAGAAATTCACTGTTCTGGCCGTGGCGCTGGCGGCGCTGTTTTCCGGCGCTGCGCTGGCTGCCGTGCCTCAGGGGTACCCGGCGGATTACCAGAAAATCGTAGACGCCGGAACCAAAGAAGGCAAAGTTGTTATTTATTCCACCACCGATACCAAAGCCGCAGGCCCGCTGATCAAGGGATTTGAGGCGCAGTATCCGGGCATAAAAGTGGAATATAACGATATGAACAGTACCGAACTGTACAACCGTTATCTTAGCGAACAGGCTTCCGGCGGCGGCAGTGGCGATGTGGTCTGGAGCTCCTCAATGGACACCGCGCTGAAGCTGGCCACCGACTATGCGGCTGAATACGCGTCGCCCGAGCTGGATAAACTGCCCAAGTGGGCGGTCTGGGAGAAAAAAGCCTACGGCACCACCTACGAACCAGTGGTCTTTATCTATAACAAACGCCTGATCCCGGCGGGCGACGTGCCGGATTCGCACACCGCGCTTGGCAAACTTATCGCCAGCCACACCGACAAATTCAAAAATAAAGTCACCACCTACGATATCGAAAAATCGGGGCTTGGTTTTATGCTCGCGGTTGAAGACAGCAAGCACGACAAAGACTATTTCACCCATCTGGCGGATGTGGCGAAGGGCGGTTTAACGGTGCAATCCTCCACCGGCACGATGATGGAGCGCGTCTCTTCGGGCGAAAATCTGATTGGCTACAACATTCTGGGCTCCTACGCCGAAGCGCGCGCGAAGGGGGATAATTCGCTGGGCATCTCCTACCCGAAAGATTACGTGCTGGTGCTGTCGCGCGTGTCGTTTATCAGCGCTGAAGCAGAGCACAGCAACGCCGCGAAACTGTGGTTTGACTATGTGCTGTCGGAAAAAGGGCAGAGCATTCTCGCTAATCAGGCGGATATCCCCTCGCTGCGTAACGATATTGAAGGCAAAAACGACATCGACGGCATGACCAAACAACTGGGCGACGCGCTGAAGCCGATTGCGGTGGATGAGTCGCTGCTGGAGTATCTGGAGCCGAAGAAACGTCTGGAATTTATTAAACAATGGCGCGCTGCTGCCGCTAAATAACGCTCTGACGGGTTGTGCGCCGGTTTTGCGCACAACCCTTTTCTCAGCCAGCGGGTTGGCGTGAGGTTCCTGATCAAAGGGAAGATGTATGAATAGTGTGCGCAGAAAATGGCAGGGGTTGCCGCGCGGCGTCGTTGTGTTAATTACCGCGCTGGTTATCTATATCCCGCTGTTATTTATTGTGGTGCAGAGTTTTCTCTCGGCGCCCTTTTTTGTCCGTTCTAAGGAACCGAGTCTCGAAGCCTTCGAGTTTATCTTTACCGATCCGGATTTTTATCTGGCGCTGAAGTCCGGCTTTATCCTCGCTTTTGGCCTGGTGTTTATCGCTATTCCACTGGGCGGCATTCTGGCGTTTTTGATGGTGCGCACCGATTTACCGGGCCGCCGTTTTATTGAGCCGCTGATCCTCGTGCCTATTTTTGTCTCGCCGATGGTGCTCGGCTTTGGCTACGTGGTGGCCGCCGGGCCGGTGGGCTTTTTCTCGCGCTGGGCGCAGGAGTTAATCGGCTTTGTGCCATGGAACATCTATTCGATGTTCAGCATTGTGGTGATTGCCGGGCTTACGCATGTTCCCCACGCCTATCTCTATATCTCCTCGGCGCTTCGCAGCGTCGGCTCCGATGTGGAAGAGGCCGCGCGCACCGTTGGCGCGTCGCCATTACAGGTGATGACCGCCGTCAGCCTGCCGATGGTGCGCCCGTCAATTTTGTACGCCTGCGTTCTGTTGTTCTTCCTTGGGCTGGAGGTGTTCGGCCTGATGCTGGTGCTGGGCGATCCGGAAGGCAACATGGTGCTGGCGACCTACCTGTATAAATTAACCAACAAACTGGGCACGCCCTCTTACCACCTGATGGCAGCGGTGGCGGTAGTGCTGATTTGTATCACTATTCCGCTGGTGATGCTGCAACGCCGCCTGATGCGCACCGCCAACCGTTTTGTCACCATGAAAGGCAAAGCCTCGCAGGCGCGGGCGCTGCCGCTGGGTAAATGGCGCTGGGTCGCCGGTACGGTGGTGGTGGCGTGGTTGACGGTCACCATCGGCGTGCCGTTGATTGGCGTCGTGCTGCGGGCGTTTATCTCCAACTGGGGCGTTGGCGTTTCTCTGTGGGATGAAGTGTCGCTCGATACCTTCCGCAATATCTGGCAGCAACCCAACCTGCTGCGCGCCATTGTCAACTCGATGGCGATTGGCATTTTTGGCGGCGCGCTGGCGGTGATCTGTTATCTGTTTGTCGGCATTGCCATGCACCGCAAGCAGGATAACGTGACACGGTTTCTTGATTACAGCGTGCTGGTTCCGCGTGCCGTGCCGGGGCTGCTGGCCGGTCTGGCATTTTTGTGGGTGTTCCTGTTTTTACCGATGTGGCTCGATCAGTCGCTGAAAAACGGCTGGCTTTCCGGGTTGCCTGTGGCCGAGTGGCTGCGCGAAAACCTGATTGTCTGGCTGCGCTCGCTGCGTAACACCATCTTTAGCGTCTGGCTGGCCTACACCGTGGTGTGGATGGCTTACGGCCTGCGGCTTATCTCCTCCACGCTGTTGCAGGTCGGGCCGGAACTGGAAGAGGCGGCGCGCAGCACGGGAGCGACCAGCGGGCAAGTAACGCGCCATGTGACGGTGCCGCTGTCGCGTTATGGCCTGATTGGCTCCTGGCTGCTGATGTTCCTGATTTTTGAGCGCGAATACTCAACCGGGGTTTATCTGCTCTCACCCGGGACGGAAACCATCGGCTCGATGCTGGTATCGCTGTGGGCGGCAGGGGCGATTGATATTGTCGCCGCGCTGTCGTTTATCAATATTCTGCTGGTGGTCATTGGTCTTGGTGTGGCCCTGCGCTTTGGAGTGAAATTACATGATTGAGCTGGCGGTAGAAAACCTGCATCTGACCTACGGTGACAACGCGGTGCTAAAAGGCGTCTCGATGGAGCTGAAACGCGGCGAAGTGGTGTCGCTGCTTGGCCCTTCCGGCAGCGGCAAAACCACGCTGTTGCGCGCTGTCGCTGGCCTTGAAAAACCAACCCATGGGCGGATCACCATTGGTAATAACGTGGTGTACGACGGTACGCCGCGCAGTGAAGTTCCGGCAGAGGAACGCAATCTTGGCCTGGTGTTCCAGTCTTACGCGTTGTGGCCGCATAAAACGGTGTTCGAGAATGTCGCTTACCCGCTCAAGCTGCGCAAAGTCGGCGCGGCGGAAATCAACACCCGTGTGCAAACCGTGCTGGATCAGCTTGGGCTGGGTACGCTTGGCAAGCGCCATCCGCACCAGCTTTCCGGCGGCCAGCAGCAGCGTGTGGCGATTGGCCGGGCACTGGTCTACAACCCGCCGGTGATTTTGCTCGATGAACCGCTCTCGAACCTCGATGCCAAGCTGCGTGAAGAAGCGCGGGTCTTTTTGCGCGAACTGATTGTTAAGCTGGGGCTGTCGGCGCTGATGGTGACGCACGATCAGAATGAAGCGATGGCGATTTCCGACCGCATTTTGTTGCTCAACAACGGGGTGATTGAGCAGCAAGGTACGCCGCAGGAGATGTACGCCACGCCGTCGACGCTGTTTACCGCCGAGTTTATGGGCAGCAACAACCGGCTGCACGGCAAGGTGAGCGAAGTCAGCAACGGCAGAGCAAGGATCGAAGGGGCGAACTGGGCGCTGTGGGGCGTTGCCGGGCCGGGCGTACGCGCAGGCCAGGATTGCACGGCGGTGATCCGCGTCGAAAGTCTGCGGCTGGCGGACTCGCCGCAGGATAACTCACTCGATTTGCCGATGTTGACCAGCATGTATCTGGGCGATCGCTGGGAGTACTTATTCCGCACCTCCGGCGATGATTTCGCGATCCGTGTTTACGGCACCCAGCAGCGCAACCAGCAAAACTACCGCGTGGTGCTGCCTGCTGAACAGCTGTGGATCTTCCCGCAAAAAAGCTAAGTGTGTAAGCACGTACTGACTGTTCAGTACGTGCTGCGCATTACGGCAGTGACACCCATTTGTAACCCAGCGCTATCGTCGCCAGCACAATGGTGCTGAAGGCGGCGATATGCAGCATCAAATCCGCCAGGCTGATGTGCGTCGGGTGGCAAAGGGCAAGCAACGTCAGCGCCATGCAGGCGACGCCCGCGCCTGCGGCCGCCAGGCTGCGCGCCGGGAAAAGCGTGCGTGTGCGGCGCAGGTAAGCAATCACTATCAATACCATCGGCGTGCTGACCGTCACCATAAACAGATAACAGTTTGGCCCTTCGACCGCCGTACTTACCGGCAACACGCGGTGCAGATGCAGATTACTGAACGTACCGGCAAGCCACAGTGCCGCCAGCGGTGTAAACCATTTCCAGCCCAGCGCGTTGCGCCCGGCGATACTCAACAGAAACGCATTACGCACCGCCAGCGTCCCGGCGATAAACGTCAGCAGCAACTGCATCAGCACCCACCACGCGCCAGACTGCGACCAGTCGGTGAGCGTGCGATTGAGGATAAAACCCGCTATAACCCCGCAGGGCAGCGCGAGCGCCACCCAGCTTAGTGCCCGCCAGCCCGGCTGGAAGGGGCGTTTTACCGGGGCGATGGAGCGGCCCAAATGTTCAATTAACAGTTCATGATCGGCCATGGTGTGCTCCTAACCGACGAAGGTTGCTCAGGGCGCGATGCAACAGCGATTTCACGGCGGCGACCGTCAAATTTTGCTGCGTCGCGGTTTCTGCCAGCGTCATTTCGCGCAGGTGGACATGTTCAACCACCTCCCGCTGGCGCGCAGGAAGCTGATTCAGCAGCGTTGCCAGCTCGTCGTGTGATGGCGCTTCCATGCTGGTGGTAAGCAGGGGAATATCCGTCTCGCTGGCGATTTCGCGCTGCTGGTGGCGACCGCGTTTGCGCAGGGCATCCACCGCGCGGGCGTTGGCTATCGCCATCAGCCATGGCAGAAAAGGTGCGCCCGGATCGTAGGTGTGCCGCACCCGGTGCACGGTGAGCAGCACATCCTGAATCACATCTTCCACCAGCACCTCATCGGCGATGTGTTTGCGCGCAAGCGATCGGATAACCGGCACCAGCGCTTTAAGCAGCCGCGTGTAGGCCTGACTGTCGCCGGACTGCGCCAGCGCCATCAGTTGCGGCCATTCGTCGCGAGCGGCCTCATTTTTTTCCATATCCCGCCTTCAGCTTTTTTTACCGCTGGCCTGCGTGAGCGCGTTGACGACAATTGAGGGGGTCAGCACCTGCGGTAAAATATGCGGTGCGCTGCCGTCCGCCGGGTAGACCACATACAGCGGTAAGCTGCCTTGCCCGAGTTCATTCAGCGCGTCATCAATATCAGCATTAAATTTGGTCGAATCTGCCACCATATATAGCGTGTTGGTTTTTGCCAGCGCCGCTTTCACGGCTTGTGTCGAGAGCGATGTCTTTTCATTTACCTGGCAGGTTATGCACCAGGAGGCGGTGAAATTGACAAAGATAGCCTTGCCGTGACCGCGATTATCCGCCACGGTTTGCGGCGACCATTTGACCTCTTCAATCGTATTGCTCGCCGTAAGCGGCGCGCCGCTTTGCACTATCGACGGCAGTGGAACAATGGCAGTAAGTAACAGCGCCGCGGTCAGTGCAAACAGCACTTTATGACCGCGCCCGGCAAACCGACGCTGCTGCGCCATGCCGTAAAGCCAGGCGGCGAAACTCACTACCACGGCAGCCGCCAGAATAGCCGCCAGCGCCGTGGTTCCTGCTTGCTGCGCCAGTACCCACACCAGCCAGCCGAAGGCGCCAAACATCGGAAAGGCCAGCCCGCGTTTTAGCGTATTCATCCATGCGCCGGGGCGCGGCAGCCATTTGCCGAGCGCCGGAAACAGTGAAATCAACGTAAACGGCGCGGTAAAACCGAGCGCCAGTGCGACGAATATCGCCAGCGCCACGACGGGCGGTTGCACCAGCGCGTAGCCGATAGCGCCCGCCATAAAGGGAGCGGCACACGGGGTGGCGACAATGATTGAGAGCGCACCGGTCAGCGCCGCACGCAGAAATGCCCCGCGTTCGATGGTCAACTCGCCGGCGCGTTGTACCGACAGACCGACCTCAAACACGCCGAGCAAATTGAGTGCCGCACCAAGAATTACCAGCGCCAGAAAGGCGATCACCAGCGGCGATTGCAACTGAAAGCCCCAGCCCACGGCAGTTCCCCCGGCGCGTAACGCCAGCAACACGGCCGCAAGTGCCAGCATAGTCAGCACGCAGCCGAGCAAAAAGCCGAGCCCCTCTTTGCGGGTTTGCGCCGGGCTTTGCGTGTGGCGCAACAACCCCAGCGCTTTCAGCGAAATAATCGGAAAAACGCAGGGCATAAAGTTGAGAATAATGCCGCCTGCGAAGGCGGCGAGCATGGCGGTTAACATAGTGATTCTCTGACAGATAAAAGACGATTAACGGGCCTGTTTACGAATGCGCGTTCGCATACTGTTTCACCGCTTCCATCGTTTTCTGAATATGCGTCTCCGGGTTTCTGTCAGTGTAGCTCAGCAGGATTTTGCCATCCGGGGCGATGACATACGAGGTGCGATCCGAGAGGGTTTTGCCGTTCATCTTCATCAGTGTGTCGTACTGCGCCGCCACTTTTGCGCCAGGATCGGCGGTGACGGTGAATTTATCGCGACACTCCAGTTTTGAAAATTCATCGACCTGGTCAGTGTTGCCAGCGGTAACGCCAACCACTGTCGCGCCCAGTTTTTTGAAATCGTCCGTCGCTTCGGCGAAGGCGTGCGCTTCAATGGTACAACCCTTGCTGAATGCCGCCGGGAAGAAGTAGAGCACCACCGGGCCTTTTTGCAGTGCCTGCTGCAATGAGAAGGTGAGCGGTTTTCCGGCCAGCGCGCCTTGTAATTTAAAGTCCGGTGCTTGCGAACCGGTGGGGAGGGCGGCGTGGGCAGTAGCGATGTTCAACAGTGCAGCGGCGGTGAGGCTGAGAACGAATTTTTTCATTGGGATCATGTTGCGCTCCTGTAGGGAAGTTTATTGATGCTCATACACAGTTCGTTCGCGGGCAGACAAAAGTTTCGCCTGATTAAAAAAAGAAAATGCCATTTTTTCTGTAGCCGTAAAGCAGATTAATTATTAACCACAGGCAGATTTAACGTACCCGGGAAATTAAAATCAGTGATTAATCTGAATTGGCAAAAATGCTGAAATAAGGGTGGGTTTCGAACAAAAGTGAGTAAATTATCCTTTTTTATCATGGTATTATTATTTTCTTTGGCGGGTAGAAAGCGCGAGATATTGGGTAGAAACGATTCTGCTTATTATCCTATATGCTACATTTAATAGGCTTGCCTCTGGCCCTGTGGCCCACATTTCAACTGCCTTGCGTTACGCTGGTAAATCTTAATGCTCTATAATTCTGCCGTTAAAAAAGGTAGTTTGCTGCGCCGCTATAATCGGTTGCTCTCTCGCTATAGCACCCATCGCCACGAAGTGTCGCTGGCGCAAATTGCCGATACGTTAGCCTGCACCTCGCGCTATGCGCGCTCTTTGCTCCACGAAATGCAGGAGGAGGGCTGGCTGGTGTGGAATTCCCGTCCAGGGCGCGGTGCACTTGGTGTTCTGCAATGCCGCATGAATGCGGCGGCGCTGGAGACGCTGGCCGCTGGTGAGTACCCGGCGTCGGAAACCGAAATGGCGACCGTGCAGGCGCAACCGCACTATTCCAGCGATGGTTTTCGCTATTTCATCTCTTTCTACCGTCCGCTGTTGGCGCCTATTCCATCCATCCACACCGATCGCGCCGGGCGGCATATTTTGCAAATGGTACATGCCGGTCTGGCGCGCCATATTCCTGAGCAAGTTGCACCGATCCCCGGCCTTGCCCATACGATCACTTGCAGTGAAGATGGATTGCGCTGGCGTTTTATTCTGCGTCGCGGCCTGGTCTGGCATAACGGCGAGCCTGTCGCGCCAGAACAATTACGCTCCACGCTGGAACGCTATGCCGGTGGGCCGGGGCTGCCGCATGTTATCGAGGTGAAATGCACGGATCATGTCCTGACGATGCAGCTGGGCCAACGAGACAACATGCTGCTTTACCGGCTGGCAAGCCCGGTTTATGCGCTACCGCATCCGCGCAACGGCTCCATTGGTCTGGGGCCATTTAAGGTAAACGAGCATTCAAGCAGCCAACTGGTGCTTACCCGCTCAGCTTCCTGGTATGGTGAAACGCCGCAGGCGTCGGAGATTATTTACAGTACGCCGCTCAGTGTCGCGCCGTTGCCCGCGCTGGTGCGTCTGGATACGCCGCACTCATTGATTGCGCCGGAAGCTATGACCGAGCGGGATAATGCCGACGCGTTCTACTATGTCACTTTCAACCAGGCGCGCGGGCGATTAAGCGCGCAGCAGCAGTCGTTTATCCGGCGTATTGCGCTCTCGCTCAGCGCAGGATTGATTGAGCGGGAGGATACGCTGGCACCGTTGCCGGAGTGGCTGCGACCCGCAGCCGAGCCGGAAGTGCAGGCGTTATTACCGGATAGCCTGAATCTCGTCTATTTCCGCTCAACGGAAATGCGCAAGCTGGTGGATGAGCTGGCGAAAAGCCTGCGCTATCGCGGCTGTAAAGTGACACTGACGCCTATCAGCGTAACGCACTGGCTGTTGCAGGATAAAAACTGGGCCGAGCATGATTTGTGCATGGGGTTTCTGCGTTTTGAGCAGCATGATGTATTCAGCATGGAAGAGCGCTTTCGCCACAGCGTGATGTGGGCCTGGTTTTGGGGAGAAGCGGTCTGGCGGCGCGGGATTGGTATTCTCGATCGTATTAACGCCGGGCCTGCGGAGCGCTACAGCCAGCGTGTCAAAAGGTTGATGCGCTTTCTCAGCGACCGCCGCTGGATCGTGCCGTTGTTTGCGCAGCGCTACCGGCTGGTGACGCCCGCCAGCGTACAGGGGGTGTTTTGCTATCCACAAAGCTGGCCCGATTTCACACGGCTGTGGACGGATGAAGTGCAGCCTGCTCAGGTCACACAACCCCATCAGGAGTAGCTTTTTCCGGTTAAAAATGTTGCTATTTTCGTTTTTTGTGGTGTTTAAAATCGGAAATTGGCGGGGAAAATTAACGCTGGCGATAGTTACTGCTGCCTTGCTGCGCTGTCTTTTCTGGTTTTTGCCATAAAACTTAAAAATAACAGTAGGTTGAGGTTTTGACATCGCCAGCGGCAGAAACTGGACGATTAAAAAAGATACGGTAGAATACGCCTTCACAGCCATTGCAAAACAAGCTGTTTTCTATTTCTTTTCGCTAATCAGATAAAACTGTCAGAATATATCCGTTAAAAAATAAATGGGTATTTTTATGATGCGCTATATTGCGCATTATTGAATGACAGTGATTCCCATTCCTTATATTTCTCGTTTTTTATAATTCCTTTACGTATTTTAATTTTTCAGCCTGAGTACTGAAAAAATATCCAAATCTTTTCATTCCTCCCTGTATCTCTTGCTTTTTTGCTTGCCATTTTTTCTTAACTTCATGAAAAAAAGGCAAAAAAAATGCCACCCAGGGTGGCAATCGAAATAGTGGTTTTACATCACATATGACAACTAATGTACTGTTTAATTGCCACAGTAATATAGTTTAGTCACCAGGTTTCCCGACATATGGCAACTAAAGAACACGCCTTTCATCGAGAGGGTATTTAAGCAAAGCACCAATCAGAATGAACCGGTAAAACGTCCTGTTGCATTGCTTGAATGTATTTTCGTTATTTTTGATGCGTTCGTAAATAGCCTTTTTTCTGCCGATTGAATTATCGGGGGGAGAAAAAACAGATCAAAAATTCCCTGTTAAAAATGTGCCAATTATTTACTCTGACCGCTCTCCGCTCAGGCAGCATTTTTAACCGGAAAAAAAGGATCAAAATCAGCGCTTTTGATTTTTAATGCGATTGACCTCACACTTACCGCCAAAAAATAAGAAACATTTAGAAACATTTTTGTTAGGGGAAACGCTGAGAACGGCATTCTGCGCGGGTTTATCGCTAAGACTAGTACGAAGATAAGCAACGCCGATGGTCAAATAAATCGCACAGAGGATTGTGCTATGGGTGAAGGCCATAAAACAGAACCGAAGTGCGCGGCGGTTACCCCTTAGTCGTCCAGACAATCGCTGAAGGCAAAAAATGGTTGCCATGACGCTACACAGAGTAAACCACCGAAACTAAATGTCGGCTAACAACACAGAAGAAAAGTGCGGGTTTAAGCGTCTGAGCGCTACGCGGAGTAAAACGTCGAAACTAAACGCCAGCTAACAGCACAGAAGAAAAGTGCGGGTTTGAGCGTCCGAATGCCACGCGGAGTAAAACGCCGGAACTAAACGCCAGCTAACAATACAGAAGGAGAGATCCGGGTTCAGCCATTGGCAATGCGCATAACGCCACGCAGAACAAATCACCGGAATTAAACAGCAGACATCAGCCTGCAAGAAAGGCCGGTCACGACGTCGGTACGCTATGCAGAACGGATACAGTAAAGGAGGCGCGAAAAAACACGCAAAGTGCGTTCAGAGAATATGCGTCAGAAGAAATGCGAGCAGCCCTGGCGGGATATACACACCAGGCGCGGAAGCTGAGAATGGCTTCCGGACCTGGCGCGGGGAACAACACGGGCGTGAAAAACGCCATAACATCGTGTTAATGCTGAATGCTGCACAGAGAAGAGGCCGCATTAAACGGAAATGCGGTAAACATTACCCGAAGCATCATTGCTGCGGTTTCCGCTTTCACCATAAAGCTGCGCGGTTGTGGTCGTCTGGCTGACAATCTTTTTGAAGTCGTTCATCTTCTTCATATGCATGTTCAGCAACTGATAGCTCTTCTGGTTGAGTTCAGCTGATTTTCGCACCACCACGGTAATACGATCCCAAAGCGTAGCCAGTTCGGAGTGGCGCGGGTAGGGAAACGTCAGCTTGTGCTGTTTCTCTTCCTGCTTGCGCTGCTCATCATAAAAGTTAATCGCCGACAACAAACGGCTCTTGTTGTCGGAGATCACTTGCAGCGACACAGGGTTTATTTGGGCGCGGCTAAGCTGACCAATTTCTTCTACCAGGGTCGCTTCAAGTTCACCCAGCAGCTTATACAGTTTGTTCAGAATTACGGGTAAGTTTTCCATCATTCACGTGCATGTTGAGATTATGAGAATCGAAAGATGTCGCGTACCAACGCGCTGGCGATTTTATCGCTGTCCAGGTGGAGTTCACCTGCATCCATCTTCGCTTTAATGGCGGCAAGACGTTCCGTATTAACATCACGGCTGCCGTCATTTTTAATTTGCTGCGTCAGCTGGCTGAGTTTGACCTGCGTGCCGGCCTGCTGGGCGTCTGTTTTCCCCGATTGCGCGGATTCATCATTCATTACTTTCGTCTCAACGGGCTGTTGTTGAGTGCCGGTTGCCTGAATGGGAGTGGCCTGGCGGGTGCGTTCAATGTTCATACGGATCCTGGTTTTCTATGCGGTGGCTCTGTATTAAAGATATCGGCACGGGGAAAATAAAACTGAAATCAGTTCGACAGGCTAATGCTCACTTGTCCTTGTCCTGTTGCGGTGGCGACCACAACCTGGCCGGTGCGCGTCTGTACTCTGACGCTTTCATCGAGTGCGGCGTTATCCAGCGCTTTACCTTTGGCGTGGATCAGAAAACCGTCACCCGGCGCGGTGATCTCGACGGTGCGATTAGCAATCACCGCCCAGCTGTGGCGCAACTGATTCTCCGCGAGCGGCGACCCCGGCTGGATGATGCGCGTGGGCGTGCTGCCAATGATGTTTTGCGGATCAAGCAATAAACCGGCCGGTAAACGATCCAGTTCGCCGCTTACAGGCTGGATATCCTCTGCGCCAATAATCTGCCCCGGTTTCAGCGTCTGCGCTGCCACCCAGTACCTGCCGGTGGCACTAATCTGAATCTGAATGAACTGCTGCTTTTTACCGCATTTGGCGATGATGCTGCGCCGGCCTGTCAGGCGCACGGAGCGGCCAGAAAGACGCAAATCCGGCTGCGCGCACAATGCGGCGAGTTTGGCCGCAGGGGTAAGAATGTTAATGCGCAGCTGCGGCTGATTCTCTGCTTCTTTATTGTCCGCAGCCAGCAGGGTGGCGATCCGGGCTTCGAGATCGCTGTTTTCCGACGCGCTGGCAAAAGCCGGTGAGAACGGGCAGCAGAGCGTGAAAATCACGATAAGCAACCTGATAAGGGACTGCGGCATAATGAGATAAACCTGCCTTATAATATAAAGGAACAATAGGATTAATATTTTTTTATTGTAATTCAGGATGGCTATTTTCTTATCTATTAAATGCCGTCAGTTTTGACAGCATTTCACTGTATTGCTATTTCAACTTTTAAATATAAGCTTCTTTTCGGCAAATTAAGCGGAAGTGAATTGGCTAAATGCGTCTACTTCTGTCGGATTTTTAAGGTATAGATTTATTAGGTTGTCTCTTAGACTATGCCCCGTAATCAATTTTCGAAGTAAGCGAGTCATTTCATGTTTGATAAACTTGATAATGAATTGCGTTTCCAGCAGCAGGCGTTAAGCCTGATGTCGCGGCGGCAGGATATTTTAGCGTCCAATATCGCGAATGCCGATACGCCGGGGTACAAGGCGCGAGATATTGATTTTTCAAAAGAATTGAAAAATGCAATGCAGCAGGAAACGCGTCATCCATTAACACTAAGTTTAACAGCCGGGAAACATATTCCTGGCGTAGCGCCGAAAACGGACAATCGACAATTACTTTATCGTATTCCCGATCAGCCAAGAGCTGATGGAAACACTGTCGATATGGATCGTGAACGCGTTAATTTTGCTGACAACAATGTCAAATATCAGACGAGTCTAACGATTCTCGGTGCTCAAATAAAAGGTTTAACGAGCGCCCTTAACCAAGGTCAATAATTTTCATGTCGCTGTTTAGTGTTTTCGATATTTCAGGGTCGGCAATGGCTGCCCAATCAAAAAGACTTAACGTCAGTGCCAGCAATATGGCGAATGCCGACAGTATTGCCGGCCCGGATGGCAAACCGTACCGCGCACGTTCGGTGGTGTTCAATGTCGACAATTCCGCTGGTCAGGAGATTGGCGGCGTGAAAGTGAGCGGTGTTACGGAATCCACCGCGCCGGACAGACTGGTTTATGAACCCGCAAACCCACTGGCGGACGACAAAGGTTATGTCCATATGCCGAACGTCGATGTGGTGGGTGAAATGGTCAACACCATTTCCGCATCCCGCAGCTACCAGGCCAACGTCGAAGTGATGAACTCGGCGAAGAGCTTGATGCTGAAAACGCTGACTCTGGGCCAGTAAGGATAAAAAAATGGCAATTTCACCGGTCATGACGCAAAGCGCTACGACGACGAAAACTACCTCCTCGTCGGGCACAAGTAACACCAATACCACCAGTTCTTCCAGCGTCGGTACCGGCTCCAGCGCCGACGATCTGCTGAATAACTTTATGACGCTGCTGGTTGCACAGATGCAAAACCAGGATCCCACCAGCCCAATGGACAACAACCAGCTGACTGCTCAGCTGGCGCAGTTCAACACGGCGGCGGGCGTCGAGCAGCTCAACAGCACCATGAACAGCATGGGCACGCTGGTCGCCAGTATGCAGCAGATGAACTCCGCTGACTGGGTAGGTCGCGACATCATGGTTGAAGGCGAACCTTCAGTTTCCACGGCTACGGACGGAAACCAGAAAGTTGGGCTTTCCCTGAACAGTCCGGCGGATGAAGTCACCGTCACGCTGACCGATCCGGCCGGTAACGCCTATACCGCGAAGCTGAAAAATGTCGAAGCGGGCGTGCATCAGTACTCGCTGGATGATTTTGAAGATTTCCAGCCGAGCGATCCGCGCTTGCAGGCCGACACGAACTTCAAAGTGTCGTTCTCCGCCACCAACGCCGACGGCAGTACGCCAACCATTACCGCGTTGAAACCGGCGAAAGTGCAGAGCGTCTCCTTCACCAACTCAGGCGCGGTGCTGCAACTGGGTGTTAATGGTACCGCCTCGCTGAGTGACGTTTACCTCATCGAGTAATTTTTAGTTTGGATTTTGCGCACCCCGCGCACAGGAATTTATCACATGGGTTTTTCTCAAGGTCTTAGTGGATTAAACGCCTCTTCACAGGCGCTGGATGTTGTAGGTAACAACATCGCCAACTCACAAACGGTCGGTTTTAAATCAGGTTCTGTTGCTTTCGCCGATGTGTTTGCCGGTTCTCAGGTCGGCATGGGCGTACAGGTTGCTGGCGTGAACCAGAACTTCATCGATGGCGTACTTGGCGCAGGCAGCAGCCCGCTGGATATGGGTATCCAGGGCAATGGCTTCTTCCGCATGGTGACCGAAGCGGGTCGCGTATTTTATAGCCGTAATGGCCAGTTCCAGACCGATGAAAATGGCTACGTCGTCAATAACCAGGGCATGCGCCTGACCGGTTACATGGCAACGGGTACACCGCCGGCGATCCAGCAGGGCGCACCGGTAGGGCCGATTCAGATCCCGACCGGGCAGATGCCTGCGCGTGCGTCTGACGCCGGTTCCATTTCCGGTAACCTGGATTCAGGCAACGAGATTGTCACGGTAACACCTTTCGATCCGGCTAATGGCGACTCTTACACCTATTCCACTCAGGTCAACGCTTATGACAGCCTGGGCAACGAGCACGCGATTAACGTCTATTACGTGAAAACGGCCGACAACCAGTGGACTGCATACTCCGTAGACTCCACCTCGCCGGGCACCACCAGCTCCGTCAACCTGACGTTTGACACCTCCGGCAAGCTCACCACCAACCCGGCGGATTTGCCGGTGGCGGGCGCGGCTTACCAGGGCGGAGCGGCGCTGAATTTCAACCTCGATCTTTCCGGTCTTTCTCAGCAGGCGTCGGAAAACACCATGGACAGCCCGAGCACCACCGGTTACCCGCCGGGACTGATGAACGGTTACACCGTGGGTGATAACGGCCAGATCATCGCTTCCTACAGCAACGGTGAAAACCAGCTGCTGGGCCAGGTAGTACTGAGCAACTTCACCAACCCGGGCGGCCTCCAGTCGGCGGGGAACAACTGCTGGACGGAAACCCCGGAATCAGGTCAGCCGGTCATTGGTATTGCCGACACCGGTAACCTGGGTTCGCTGCGCGGCAACATGCTGGAAGCGTCCAACGTGGATCTGAGTAAAGAGATGGTGAACATGATTGTTTACCAGCGTAACTACCAGTCCAACTCTCAGACCATCAAGACCCAGTCTGAGCTTCTGCAAACGCTGGTTAACCTGGGCTAAGAGTAGCGCTTCATGGATCACGCGATTTATACCGCAATGGGGGCCGCGAACGCGGCCCTTAACCGCCAGGCGGTGACCTCTAACAACCTGGCGAATGCTTCTACCACCGGTTTTCGTGCGCAGATCGCGGCGTTTCGCGCCATCCCTGTGCAGGGGCCGTCGATAGAAACCCGCACCATGGTGGCGGAATCCACGCCGTTTAGCGACAACACCATGGGCGCGATGCAGGCCACCGGGCGCAGCCTGGATGTGGCCATGCCGCAAAACGGCTGGCTGGCAGTGCAACTGCCCGATGGCAGTGAAGGCTACACCAAAGATGGCAACATCGAAGTGGATGCCGAAGGCCAGTTGCGGGTGCGCGGTATGCCGCTGCTCGGTGATGGCGGCTCGGTAGCCGTACCGCCGCAGGCGGAACTGACTATCGCGGCGGACGGCACCATCACCGCGTTGGGCGCAGGCGATGAGCCTTCAGCGCTGGCGCAGGTGGCGCGCCTGAAAATGGTTAACGCCACACCGAACACGCTGAAACATGGTGACGATGGTCTGTTTCATGTCGCCGATCCGGCTGCGGCACAAGCACTTCCCGCCGATGCGGATCTGCGCCTGATGCCCGGCATGCTGGAAGGCAGCAACGTCAGCCCGGTGAAATCAATGGTGGACATGATCGCCACCGCACGCGGTTTTGACATGAACATGAAAGTCATCACCACCGTTGATGATAACGAACAAAAAGCTAACCAGTTACTGAGCGCCGGTTAAGTCCCGGTAAGGAGAAAAACACCATGATCCGTTCTTTATGGATTGCGAAAACCGGCCTCGAAGCCCAGCAAACCAATATGGATGTGATTTCCAACAACCTGGCGAACGTCAGCACCAACGGCTTTAAACGCCAGCGTGCGGTGTTTGAAGATCTGATTTATCAGACCTTACGCCAGCCGGGCGCGCAGTCTTCCGAGCAGACCACCATCCCTTCTGGTTTACAGCTGGGTACCGGTGTTCGCCCGGTTGCGACCGAGCGCATTCACAGCCAGGGCAGCCTGACGCAGACCAACAACAGCAAAGACGTCGCTATTCAGGGCAGCGGTTTCTTCCAGGTACAGTTGCCGGATGGCACCACCGCCTATACCCGTGACGGTTCGTTCCAGTTTGACCAGAACGGACAACTGGTGACCTCCAGCGGTTACCAGGTGCAACCGGCGATCACTATCCCGCAGGACGCGCAAAGCCTGACCATCGGTAACGACGGTATTGTCAGCGTGACCGTGCCGGGGCAGACCGCGCCGCAGCAGGTTGGTCAGCTGACGCTGAGCTCGTTTATCAATGATTCTGGCCTCGAAAGCATTGGTGAAAACCTGTATCGCGAAACGCAATCGTCTGGTGCACCGAATGAATCCACACCGGGTTTAAACGGCGCGGGCACCCTGAAACAGGGCTACGTCGAAACCTCGAACGTTAACGTCGCAGAAGAGCTGGTCAACATGATCCAGACGCAGCGCGCCTATGAAATTAACAGTAAAGCGGTGTCGACGTCCGACCAGATGCTGCAACGACTGACTCAACTTTGATCCCTGGCCGCGGGCGTTGCTCGCGGCTGCTTTACCTGTAGTGAATGAGATGACCAATCACCCTTGCTCTGTACGTACGCTTTGTCGTTTTGCAACGACCTTAATGCTGATTTCCGTGGTTACCGGCTGCGCCTATATTCCGCAAAAACCGTTGGTTGGAGGCGAAACCTCCGCCATGCCTGCACCGGTCGCTGCCGCTACCGCGAATGGCTCGATTTTTCAGACAGGGCAGGCGATGAATTATGGTTATCAACCGATGTTTGAAGACCGCCGTCCACGAAATGTGGGCGATACGCTGACCATTGCGCTGCAGGAAAATGTCAGCGCCAGCAAAAGTTCCTCGGCGAGTGCCTCGCGTGACGGCTCCACCGATGTCGGCGTTGCTGGCGTACCTGGTTTTATGGCTGGTCTGGTGGGCAACGGCAAAGCCGATGCGTCGATCAGTGGAACGAATGACTTCGCCGGAAAAGGCGGCGCGGCGGCGAAAAATACCTTTAGCGGCACCATCACCGTGACGGTGAAACAGGTGCTGGAAAACGGCAACCTGGCGGTTGTCGGTGAAAAACAGATTGCGATTAACCAAGGGACTGAGTTTATCCGCTTCTCCGGCATCGTGAACCCACGCACGATCAGCGCCAGCAACACTGTTGTCTCCACCCAGGTGGCGGACGCGCGCATCGAGTATGTCGGTAATGGCTATATCAACGAAGCGCAGCAAATGGGCTGGCTGCAGCGCATGTTCCTTAACCTTTCTCCTTTTTGATTGATGATGAAAACGAATTTCTTAACCCGCTGCCTGGCGCTGGTGTGCTGTCTGTCTGCGCTGGTGGCCGGGCAGGCCAGCGCGGAGCGGATCCGCGATTTAACCACTCTGCAAGGGGTGCGCGGTAACTCCCTGATGGGCTATGGCCTGGTGGTCGGGCTTGATGGCACCGGTGACCAGACCATGCAGACACCGTTCACCACCCAGAGCCTGAACAATATGCTCTCGCAGCTCGGTATCACCGTGCCGGCGGGCGTGAATATGCAGCTCAAAAACGTCGCCGCGGTAATGGTGACGGCGGAACTGCCGCCGTTTGCCCGCGCCGGTCAGCAAATTGACGTGGTGGTTTCCTCTATGGGTAACGCGAAAAGTCTGCGCGGCGGTACGCTGCTGATGACCCCGCTGAAGGGCGCGGATAGCCAGATTTATGCGCTGGCGCAGGGGAACTTGTTGGTTTCCGGCGCAGGCGCGCAGGCCGGTGGTAACCGGGTGCAGGTCAACCAGCTCAATGGCGCGCGCATTAGCGGCGGCGCAACAGTTGAACGTGAAGTGCCAGCAAGTTTTGCCGGGCAGAGCACGCTCAAACTCCAGCTTAATGAAGATGATTTCACCGTGGCACAGCAGATAAGCGATGCCATCAACCGCCGTTTCGCGGGTGCCGCGTTTGCAGAAGATGCTCGCAGCATTAGCCTGCGCGCACCTGCCGACAGCGCCGCGCGTGTGCGTTTCCTTGCGGCAGTGCAGGATATTCCGCTGCGCGTTGATGCGGGCGATGCCCGAATTATCATCAACTCGCGTACCGGATCGGTGGTGATGAACCGCCATGTTTCCCTTGATTCCTGTGCGGTTGCGCAGGGCGATCTGACGGTAGAAGTCGCCAACAACACGCAGGTGAATCAGCCGAATACGCCGCTGGCGGGCGGGCAAACGGTGGTCACGCAGAACACGCAGCTTTCGGTGCGTGAGCAAAACGGCTCCCTGCAACGCGTGAACACCAGCACCGATCTGAACAATGTGGTGCGTGCGTTAAACAACCTTGGCGCAACGCCGAATGATTTGATGGCAATCCTGCAATCGATGAAAACCGCAGGCTGCCTGCATGCTCGTCTGGAGATTAACTGATGATCGGCCCGGCAATGACGCAGGGGGCGGCGTTTGATGCGCACAGCCTCGACAAGCTGAAACTGGCCGCCCGCAACGACTCTCCGGATGCGTTAAAGGCGGTGGCGAAACAGATGGAAGGGCTGTTCGTGCAGATGATGCTCAAGAGCATGCGCCAGGCCTCCTTCAAAGACGGCCTGTTTAATACGCAGCAGTCCGAGATGTTTACCTCGATGTATGACCAGCAGCTGTCGCAGAACATCGCCGATAAAGGAAAAATGGGCTTTGCCGATCTGATGGTGCAACAACTGACCGGCAAACCTGCTTCCACGGCGGAGAATGTCACAGCGACGCGTGAAGTGCCGCTTAATATCAGCCCGGCACGCTTTATTAGCGTGCCGCTGCGTTTGCAGCCGGTTGACCCCGATGAACAGCAGCAGGCGGAAAAAGCCGCCACGGCGCAGCCGGAAATACCGTCGGTTCCGGGCGGCAGCTTTATTTCCCGCATGATGGCACCTGCGATGGCGGTCGCGCGTTTAAGCGGTATTCCGCATCAATTAATTATTGCGCAGGCGGCGCTGGAATCCGGTTGGGGTAAACGCGAAATTATGACTAGCGATGGCAAACCCAGCCATAACTTATTTGGCGTGAAAGCCACGGCGGATTGGGATGGTGAAACCACAGAAATTACCACCACGGAATATGAAGGTGGCGTCGCGCAAAAAATAAAAGACAAATTTAAAGTCTATTCCTCCTATGCCGAGGCGCTGGAAGATTATACGTCGTTAATTAGTCGTAGTCCGCGTTATAAAAATGTTGTGAAATCTGAATCGCCGGAAATAGCAGCAAAAGCGTTGCAGTCTGCCGGATATGCAACCGATCCTGCATATGCGAAAAAATTGATCAGCATCATTCAGCAGGTGAAGAATAACGTTAATCAGGCGGCTGAAGCCTATTCTTCAGATTTTTCTTCATTATTTTAACCGTCAGGCTTTAGTGAATTTTTGCAAGGCCGATAAATATAAGAGAGCGCTACTTTTATCAGGGGCGTCTTACCTCCTCCTCTGGTTAGGATCGATAACATATGAATTTAATCAATCTGGCCCAGAATGGGCTTAACGCTGCGCAGAATGCATTGAATGTGGTGGGGAATAACCTGTCAAATGCCACCACGGCGGGATATAGCCGCCAGAATATTGTTCTGGGCGAAGCGGGTGGTAAATCCACCAATTACGGTTTCTTCGGCTACGGCGTAAAAGTGGGCGACGTCCAGCGTGCTTATAATGGTTTTATGACTAACCAGGTGCGCGGCGCGGCAACGGAATTTTATTCCCTTAATAGCCGTTACGAGCAGGTTAGCCAAATTGATAACATGCTCGGCGATAGCACCAATAATATTTCCGTGACCATGGATAATTTATTCGAAGCCATGGAATCGGTAAGCAAAGACCCGGTTGACCCGGCGGCTCGCCAGGGCGTTCTGGCTGAATTTAACGCCATTGCCAACCAATATCGCAGCAACAGCAAAACATTAAATGGCCTGGAGCAGAGCACCAACACGCAAATTAATCAGACTGTTGATGATATTAACTCCTATACCAAACAGCTGGCGACACTGAATAAACAAATTGAAAAGATCCACGGTCAGACCGGCGGTATGCCTGCGGATTTACTCGATCAGCGTGACCAATTATTAAGCCAGTTGAGCGAAAAGATCGGTATTAAGGTGACAGAAAATACCGATACCGGCGCGGTGAACGTCTCCATGCAAAACGGCATGGCGTTGGTCAGCGGCGGCAAATCCTATGAACTGCAGGCCAGCGCGTCTGAAAGCGACCCGTCGAAAACCGTGGTGGCCTATGTTGACGCTTCGGGCAACGCCCTGCCGCTCGACGAAGGGAAAACCACCGGTGCGCTGGGCGGGCTGTTCAAATTCCGCAATGAAGATCTGGTCTCCGCGCGCGATCAACTGAACCAGCTGGCGCTGCAAATGGCCAACAAGTTCAACGAAGCGAATGCCCAGGGTTACGACCTCGACGGCAACGCGGGCGGCGATATTTTTAACATCGGCAAACCGCAAGCGGTCGGCAACATCAATAACACCGGCACCGGTTCACTGGATGTCAGCTTTACCGATATTCCGTCTGTGAAATCGGAAGACTACGAACTGACCTTCAATGGCCCGGGCAGCACCGACTGGACCATCACCACCGCTGACGGCCGCGCTATCACGCCGACCATTGGTAGTAATGGCGAACTGGAATTTGAAGGGATCTCCATTACCCCTGGCGGCACACCGCAGCCGGGCGACAGCTTCACGCTGAACCCGACCGACGGCGCGGCAGATAACATCACCGTGGCGATCACCGATGGCGATCAGATTGCGGCGGCGAAATCCCCCGATCCTGACGACCAGAGCGATAACGAGAACATCCTGGCGATGATTGGCATCAAGGACGAAAAAGTGGTGGATGGCATGACGCTGTCTGGCGCTTACGCCAGCCTTGTCAGCTCCGTCGGTTCCTCGGTGAGCGCGCTGAAAGCGGATATGACCACCTCGGCGAATGTGTATGACCAGTGGGCGCTTCAGCAGCAGTCGGTTTCGGGTGTTGATATCACTGAAGAGTACGTCAATTTGCAGATGTTCTCTCAGTATTACCAGGCGAACGCGCAGGTTTTACAGACTGCGAACACCCTGTTCGACACGTTGTTAAGTATTCGCTAAGTACGCCCGGTTTACCGGGCCACTCAATGAAAAGTCAGGAATAAACGATGCGTCTTAGCACCAGTTATATGTTTCAAAACCGTATTGATAGCCTGTCAGAGGCGATGACCGGTTATAACGATTTGTCCACGCGCCTTTCTGCCGGGCAAACGCTGCTGAAGCCTTCCGACGATCCGTCGGGCGCGTCACAGGCGGTTATTTTGCAGAACGCGTTATCCAGAATGAGCCAGTACGACACCGCGCGCACCTACGCGCAGGATGCGCTGGGCCAGGAAGATAACACGCTGGATTCAATCTCTAATCTGCTGTCTGAAAATTTGTCGCAGAAAATTGTCGCCGGTGGTAACGGCGCGTACTCCGATGAGGATCGCGCGGCGCTGGCGCAGGAGCTGCAAGGGATCCGCGATAACTTGCTGGATCTGGCGAACACCAAAAACAGCGACGGGCGCTACATTTTCGCCGGTTACAAAACCGGGGCAGCGCCTTTCCAGAAAGACGGTACTTATGTCGGCGGTGACACCGCGATGACGCAGGTGGTTTCCGACAGCACCGAAATGCAGGTCGGTCATACGGGCGACGATGTCTTTTTGAGCGGCTCGCCGGACGATCTGTTCAAAGCGCTGGACGCGGCCATTACGCAACTGCAGCAGCCGGTGACTAACGATGCCGATCGTCAGGCTTTGCAGGCGACGCTGGATAGCACCAACGTCAGCATCAAGAAAAACATTGATAACCTCGGTAAAGTCCGCGCCACCGTCGGCACCAATATGCAGCAGATTGAAGCCCTGGGCTTCAGCTCTGAAGCGCAAAATATCAATGTGCAAAGCCGGTTGCAGGAAACATTAGGCTCGGACTGGGATTCGATGATTACGCTGTTGTCGCAATCAAAGATGTCAGAGTTCGCGCTCAATTCGTCAATGACTGTATTTCAGTCGATGCAGCAACTGTCGATTTTTAATTTCGTGGGTTAACCCCATTCAGGCCCGTCATTATTGACGGGTTTTTATTCATCTCGCATGTGTGCTTGAAATATCTGCAAAAGTTATTTCACCGTGTTCTCAATTATTTAGGTTTCGTTATGTTTAAAGACTTAAAAATATCCACCGGGATTAATATCCTGTTTGGGTTGTTAATTGCTTGTATTGTTATGGTATCCACCTATGCATTGGTCAGCAGCCGCGCAACGGCGGATAACTTCGATGATGCGGTAATGACCAATAACAATATCGATATGTTGAACAGCGCGATTGTCGGCCTGACCGGCGGTATTGCTCAGGTTAACGGCGCAATGGTAGCAACCATGATTAACCAGCCGGTGGAGCAGGCCGATATCGACAAAGCGAAAAAAATGCTCGCGAATGCCGAAAAGCAGATGGACAAATTTATGTCCACGCCGTTTCAGACCGAAGAAGAACGCACCATCGCCGCCAATATTAAGAAGCGTTTTGATACGGTTCTGGCGAGTGGGCAGCGCAAAGCTACCTTCATTAAAAACCCAACGACGTATGACCGCGATGTGATTGACGAAGCGAAAAACCGCGTCGCCGTACAAGAAGCGGCTGAAGAATATTTGACGCATGCTGAGCAACTGATTACGGGCTTTAGCGACACATCGCACCGTGATACCCAGCGCATGAGCTTCTTCGCATTCTTTGCACTGGCGTTGGCGGTGATTAGCGCGGTGGCTTCCCGTGTCTGGCTGAAACGCACCATCTTTAGCCGTCTGGAACAAGCTATCGTCTCCTTCCAGGCTATCGCTGAAGGTAACCTGAGCAGCAAAATTGAAGCGGGTGCGCAGAACGAAATCGGCAAAATGTTGCAGGAAGTTGAGCACATGCGCCAGTCGCTGACCGACACGGTTTACGGCATTCGTCGCGGCGTGAAGCAGATTTACTCCAACGCCCAGGAAATCGCCACCAGCAACAACGATCTCTCTTCGCGTACTGAGCAGCAGGCGTCCGCACTGCAGGAAACCGCGGCCAGCATGGAAGAGCTGAAAATCACCGTTCGTCAGAACGCCGACAACGCCCACAGTGCGCAGCAACTGGCAGAAAGCGCCAGCGTCAGCGCGCAGAAAGGCGGCGAAGTGATGACCAACCTTGATAAGATCATGACGGAAATTACGGTGAACTCCCGTCAAATTGCCGACATCAACAGCGTGATTGATAGCATTGCAAACCAGACCAACATCCTGGCGCTTAACGCGGCGGTTGAAGCGGCGCGTGCCGGTGAGCAGGGTCGTGGTTTTGCGGTTGTTGCCGGTGAAGTACGTAACCTGGCGAAACGCAGTGCCGATGCGGCGAAAGAGATCCGCCAGTTGATCAACACCTGTGTTGCCAATATGAATATCGGTTCCCAGGAAGTCGAACTGGCTGGTTCTTCGATGCAGGAAATTGTGAAATCCGTTATTCAGGTAACCGACATTATGGCGGAAATTACCTCCGCATCGGATGAACAAAGCACCGGTATTAACCAGATTGCGCAGGCCGTTAATGAAATGGACCTGGTGACGCAGCAGAACGCCAGCATGGTAGAGAACGCCGCGCGAACTGCAACCAGTGTGGAAGAGCACGCCAGCGATCTGGAACAAATAGTTGCCCAGTTCACCGTGAATGAAAGCCATGTGTCTGCCGTTACCCGTGAGCGAAATAACAGCGAGAAATTGCGTCCTGTTATTACCGCAGCCAAGCGAGATTATGTTCCTGCCAAAAAAACTGAAGGCGACTGGGAAACATTTTAATTAGCTGTGGGTCTCGTGGGGAAATAAAGTCACGATATGTTCCACTTTCCGATTGCTTATCATGCTATTTGAATTGGCGATAATCGATAATAATTTTAGTCAATTATTATCATCCCGGAAATTGTAATAGTGAATGGATTATATAGCCCTGATGGGTCAATTCAGAAAGACCAGTTGTGGACCAAATACGGTTATTTAGTTCGCTACGAAGCGTTAAAGATGCAGTCTAAATTATCGTCGAGTGTTGATATTGACGATCTTATTCAGGCGGGTGCCATTGCGCTTCTGGATGCAATCGAACAGTTTGACCCCAAAAAAGGGGTCAAACTCACAGTATATATTGCACAGCGTTTACGTTGGGCGTTTATGGATGAATTACGCGAACACGATTGGGTACCTCGCCGCGTTCGCCGTAAAACCCGTGAAGTTTCTTCTGCCATTATGCGCGTTGAGCAACGTGCCGGTGGCGTGGCAAGTGAGTCGGACATTGCTGCTGAATTAGGGATGAGCTTGCAGGAATATCAGCAAGTATTATCCGATACGAATACCAGCATGCTCTGCTCACTCGACGAGCTACAGGAATTACTGGCAGATGGTGTTGAGCTGTCAGAAATGGAACAGGATCATCTTGACCCGCTCAACGATATTTTACTGGGCGATTTGACAAAGCAGATCAGTAAGGAGATCAGAGAGCTTCCTGAGCGCGAGCAGATGCTACTCAATTTATATTATCAACAGGAGTTGAATATGAAAGAGGTCGGTTCACTGTTGGGGATTACCGAAACGCGCGTCAGCCAGTTGCATAGTCAAACGATCAAACGTTTACGTGCACGTCTGGAAGGAAGAGGCTGGGAATAATAAGGCATCAGGAAAATCTTGCACCGATTAAATTTCGACCAGGCCGGCTTTCCTTATTAGGTTCATTATTTCCGTTTAACCTTGATTTCTTATACTAAAAAATTGGCATTAAACTTGTTACATCTTGGTTACGCAATAAAGGACGGTAATTGCAGTTTGAATTACCTTGTACAGGGGGAATTGTAATGAACGTAACAAACTTTAATGAGCCGACACAGTGTATTCGGGACTTGAATCTTTCCTATTTGTTATTGGCGCAACGTCTCATTCACGAGGACCGCTTTACGGCAAAATTTCGCCTGGGCTTAAGTGAGTCCACTATCGATATTGTGAAAGGATTGACGTTTCCTCAGCTTATTAAACTTTCGTCAACCGGTCAGCTTATTTGCCGGTTACGCATAGATAACGAAACAGTTATTGACTGTTTGACCAAAGATTCCCGTATTGATGCTTTGCAAAGTCTCCATACCGGAATCATTTTATCCACTGATTTGCTTAATTCTCTTTCTGGGGAAGAGCCTTCGAGATCCTGACAGCGGAGTTTGTAATGTGTGAAAAAAGCATAATGTCAGAAATCAGGGATGCGCAAATTGCCATGGAATTGATTTCTTTTGGCGCAAGGATGCAGGTTCTCGAAAGTGAAACCAATCTTAGCCGCAGAAGATTATTAAAACTGTATAAAGAACTCAAAGGCTGTTCGCCGCCGAAAGGCATGTTACCGTTTTCCACCGACTGGTATATGGCGTGGGAACAAAATATTCATTCGTCAATGTTTTATAACATTTATTGTTATCTGCAAAAGACCGAATTGGGTCGTCCCGTTGAGATTATGCTCAAAGGCTATCGCCTGTATCTGGAAAATAGTCTGAATGGTACAGAGAAAAAGCCTGTTTTAGGTTTAACGCGCGCCTGGACGCTGCTGCGGTTTATTGATTGCGGCATGGTTAAACATACTGAGTGCAGCACGTGTGGCGGGCGTTTTATTACCACGCCGGAAAATACCAACACCAATTTTACTTGCTGTTTGTGTTTTCCACCTTCGCGGGCAATTAAAAAAGCGACACCTGATCTGGCGCATTCTCATCGGCGACAGTAACAGATGCTGCGGCATTTTCACCGCGCGGTCTGATATCAGAGTTGCGGAATGATTACTGAATTATTAAGGAGTTGAAGTGTTAGTCATTATTGGCTATATCGTCGTTTTCGCGACCGTATTTGGCGGCTTTGCGCTCAGTGGTGGCAATCTTGCGTCCCTGTTTCAGCCTACCGAATTTTTAATTATCGGCGGCGCAGGCGTAGGGGCTTTTATTGTCGGAAATAACGGTAAAGCGATCCGGGCCACCTTAAAAGCATTTCCTGGTCTGTTTAAAGGTTCCCATTTCACCAAAGCGTTATATATGGATCTGCTGGCGATGATGTATCTGTTGCTGGCGAAAGGCCGCCAGAATGGCCTGGTATCGCTGGAAAACGATATTGAAGATCCGCAAAACAGCCCGATTTTCTCGGCCTATCCACGGCTGATGGCCGACAGTGAAATCATGAATTTCATCACCGATTACCTGCGCCTGATGGTGAGCGGTAATACCAACGCGTTTGAAATGGAAGCGTTGATGGATGAAGAGATTGAGACCTGCGAACACGAGCATGAAGTGCCGGCGCATAGCCTTAATTCCGTCGGTGATGGGTTGCCTGCATTCGGTATCGTGGCGGCGGTAATGGGGGTGGTTAACGCCCTGGCAGCCGCCGATCGCCCGGCAGCGGAACTGGGCGCGCTGATTGCCCACGCCATGGTCGGTACTTTCCTCGGTATTTTGTTGGCTTACGGCATGGTGTTGCCACTGGCGACGCTGCTGCGTCAGCATAGCGCGGAACATCTGAAAATGCTTGAGTGCATCAAGACCATGCTGCTTTCCAGCATGAACGGTTATGCGCCGCAGATCGCCGTTGAATTTGGCCGTAAAACCCTCTTTTCCACGGAACGTCCGAGCTTCGCGGAACTGGAAGATCACGTTCGCGAAGTGCGTACTTCAAGCTCTTCATCCTCTTCGGGTGAGTCGACATGAGTAAGAAGTCTGCCACTACCATTGTTGTCCGCAGATCCATCAATAAAAAGCATGGTTCACACGGCGGTTCCTGGAAAATCGCCTATGCGGACTTTATGACCGCGATGATGGCGTTTTTCCTGGTGATGTGGCTGCTCTCTTCTTCCAGCCCGGAGCAGCGCCAGCAGATCGCTGAATATTTCAAAATGCCGATTAAAACCACGCTGGCGCAGGGCGATAAAGCGAGCCTTAGCGACAGCATGATCCCCGGCGGCGGCGAAGATGTCATCAAACAAGATGGCGAAGTTTTTAAGCGGACGTTGCAGCAACTGGATGCGAAGAAGAGTGAAGCCAATCTGAAGCGGGCGAGGGAGAAGCTGGAAAGCCTGATCCAAATCGATCCGCGTTTGAACAACTTCACCTCCAACCTGCGGCTTTCGCTGACCGATGACGGTTTGCTGATTCAGATCACCGATAGCGCGGATCGTCCGATGTTCAAAATCGGCCGACCGACGCCCGAAAGCTACATGGTGAACATTCTGCAGGCGCTGGTGCCGGTGTTAAACGACATGCCGAACCGCATCATTGTGACCGGCCATACGGATTCACTGCCTTACGCCAACGGTGAGCAGGGCTACAGCAACTGGGAGCTCTCTTCCGATCGTGCCAACGCGGCGCGGCGCATCCTGGCCGGTGCCGGGCTTGCCAGCAATAAATTTATCCGCGTTATCGGTACGGCGGACACCATGATGCAGGCCGGTTCCGATGCGGCCGATCCCATTAACCGCCGGATCAGTATCCTGATGCTGAGCCAGCAAAAAGAGAAACAGATCATGCAAGAAGATGTGCTTTTGCGCGACACGCTGGTTGCCACACCGGCGAGCCAGAGCACGTCTTACACCAACGCACCGACACCGAGCGGCAGCGCAGTGGCAGTTGAATCTACGGTAAAAAGCGGTCCTGAGGAGAGTAAGTAAATGGACATAAGCGATTTTTATCAGGCCTTTTTTGACGAGGCGGATGAGCTGATGGCGGATATGGAAAAGTATCTGCTGGAGCTGGATCTCGACTCACCGGACAGAGAAGTTCTGAATGCGATTTTTCGCGCTGCGCACTCGATAAAAGGCGGCGCGGGCACCTTTGGTTTCACTGTGTTACAGCAAACCATGCATATCCTGGAAAACCTGCTGGATGATGTACGCAGCGGTACGTTGACGATTACCGGCCCTATTCGCGATCTGTTTTTGGAGAGCAAAGATATTATGCAGGATCAACTGGATGCCTATAAAGCTTCCGCAGAGCCCGACGAGGAGACGTTCCACTATATCTGCGAAGCGCTGCGCCAGATAGCGCTCGACGGCACGGCTTCCGCTGCGGTTTCCACAGACGTTGCCGCGCCAGTTGCTGCCGAAACAGTAATAGCAGAGGCAGTTGCGGCACCGGTGGCGAAACCTGCCGTGGACGGTCAGCGACTGCGCATTGTGCTGAGCAAAATCAAAGAAGATGATCGCCAGCCGCTGATCGATGAAATGGGCAATTTAGGCCGCGTGAGCCATTTGCAGGCCGAAAATGAGAGCCTGCAACTGACGCTGCACACCACGGCATCCCCGGACGATATTCTGGCGGTATTGTGTTTTGTGCTCGAACCGGAGCAGATCTCCATTGCCCCCGCACCGGCTGAAGACGAACCCGTTGCCATCGCCGACGAACCTGCGGCATCCACGCCTGCACAGGTTAACGCCGTGGCGGCACCGGTTGCACGTGCGACACGTCCGGAAAGTAATCGCCAGCGCCCGCAAGCGACAGAAGCCAGCAGTATTCGCGTCGCGGTCGAGAAGGTCGATCAGATAATCAACCAGGTGGGTGAGTTGATCATCACCCAGGCGATGCTTTCGCAGCTTTCCGGTGTGCTCGATTCAACCAACCACGACACGCTGATTAGCACCATTGCGCAGCTCGAACGTAACGCGCGCGACTTGCAGGAGTCGGTGATGTCGATTCGCATGATGCCAATGGAATATGTCTTTAGCCGCTTCCCGCGGCTGGTGCATGACCTGGCTGGTAAACTCAATAAAGAAGTGGAACTGACGCTGGTCGGCGGTTCTGCTGAGCTGGATAAACGTCTTATCGAACAGATCGTCGATCCGCTGACGCACCTGGTGCGTAACAGCCTCGATCACGGTATTGAACCGGTCGATGTGCGCCGCGCCAACGGTAAAGCCGACAAGGGGAACCTGGTGCTTTCGGCGGAACACCACGGCGGCAATATCATTATCGAAGTGACCGACGATGGTGCCGGGCTGAACCGCGAGAAGATCCTGGCGCGAGCGCAACTGCAGGGCATGACGATCAGCGACAACATGAGTGATGAAGATGTCTGGATGCTGATTTTCGCACCGGGCTTCTCCACAGCGGAAAAAGTGACCGATGTCTCTGGTCGCGGCGTCGGTATGGACGTGGTGCGCCGTAACATTCAGGAAATGGGCGGGCATGTGACCATCCATTCCGAGCAGGGGCGCGGCTCGAAGATCCGCATTATTCTGCCGTTGACGCTGGCGATCCTTGATGGAATGTCCGTGCGAGTGGGTTCAGAAATCTACGTTCTGCCGCTCGGTAGCATGATGGAATCGCTGATGCTTTCCGAAAACATCCTGCACCGGATGACCGGCGGCGAGCGCATGTTGCAGGTGCGCGAAGAGTATTTACCGCTGGTCGAGCTGGGCACGCTGTTTGGCATTCACGACGAAAATTACGATATCAGCGAAGGGATTGCCGTCATTGTGCAGAGCGCCGGTAGCCGCTACGCCTTACTGGTGGATCAACTGATCGGTCAGCACCAGGTAGTGGTGAAAAATCTTGAGCAGAACTACCGCAAAATTCCGGGTATTTCGGCGGCGACCATCCTCGGCGACGGCAGCGTCGCGTTGATTCTGGATGTCGCGGTGTTAACGACGCTGGCAAAAAGCGCCAGGGCGCACTGAAACGCAGCCTGACGTCAGTTTTTAGAAAGGTTAAAAAATGAATTTATCGAACACAGACAAGCAGTTAACCGGTGACAACGCCGGGAATGAGTTCCTGGTCTTCCGCCTGGGCAAAGAAGAGTACGGCATTGAGATCCTCAAAGTGCAGGAGATCCGGGGTTACGATCGCGTCACCCGCATTGCCAACACACCTGCGTTTATTGCCGGTGTGACCAACCTGCGCGGCGTGATTGTGCCGATTGTCGATCTGCGCGTGAAGTTTGAACTGGCTTCCGCCGAGTTTGACGACAACACGGTAGTAATTGTGCTGAGCCTCGACAGCGGTCGCGTGGTCGGGATTGTGGTTGATGGTGTTTCCGATGTGCTGGCGCTCAATGCCGAGCAGATTAAACCTGCGCCGGAATATACCGTTACGCTCTCCACGCAGTATCTGCTGGGTCTTGGCTCGCTCGATGAGCGCATGCTGATTCTGGTGGATATTGAAAAGCTGCTGAACAGCGAAGAGATGGAGCTGATTGAACGCGTGACCGAGGCCTCTTTTAACTAATTTTGTTTTACTTTTAATACGCGCTGTACCTTACAGGCCTTTCCTTTACGGGAAAGGCTTTTTTTTGCTTTCAGCAAGGTGATCACCAGGTGATATAAACCCGAATCGTTCTACCCAACTGGCTTTTCAGGTACTGGTGTATTTTGTAGACATCTTTGCTGGTTTTAACGTCGTCAAAGTTAAAACGAACCTGGTTTCCACTCGTCGCGGCAAAAGTGTAAGCCTTGAAGTCATGAGACAGGTCATAAACTATATCGGCAAGTAAGACCTGTATTCCTGCAACATTAAGTTCAGCCGCTAATTGTTCATCGTTTTCCAGATTGTCTGTGGTAAAGAATGTGCTGAAATCGCATTGAGCGGGAGTGAGTCCTGGCAGATACCATGTATAAAAAGTAAGAATATTTTTGATTAATTCAGGTGCTTGAATAATAGATGTATAACCAGTAGCTCCATATTCCTCACCATCCGAAGGATGCAAGGCCCCAACCACCATATCAAATATCAATTTCCAGTTGTTGCCTGGCTCACCAACCCCAGCCCAGTCCGTCGCTTCCATATCTTCCTGCGTCGCAACCCAGGGAACAAAATCCTGTTGCGCATTGCATAACTCGATATTAGGCAAGACGTTAAATGCCGTACCCACGGCGATACCTGCCACCGCACGCCAGTCATTTTCAACCACCACCTGCTCTGTTAAGCCCGGGTTTCTGACGAGGTACATTCCTGCATCATGCCACAGGCTTCTGCTGACCTGGTTACCGGCCTGAAGCTGTAGCATCGCCCATGCGAATGAACCTTCTGGTGCGGTTAAATCTGCCATGACTACTCTCCTTTAAACGGAATATAAAAAAGAGAGCCAGCGCGGAAATAAAAGAAAGATGAAGGTTCTGATAACGCGTTTGTGTTATCGCGGTGCAAAACGGTTAATTACGGATAGAAAGGCGTGTTAAATCGCAGGCAATAAAAAACCCGCCCAGGCGAATGGGCGGGTGGGTAAAAAGCAGGCCGGAGCCTGCCGGAAACACCAGAAATTAACGCAGCAGAGACAGTACGTTCTGCGGAACCTGGTTAGCCTGAGCCAGTACGGTAGTACCAGCAGACTGCAGGATGTTCGCGCGGCTCATTTCGGAAACTTCAGAAGCGAAGTCAGCATCCAGAATACGAGAGCGAGACTGAGACAGGTTGTTAACGGTGTTGTTCAGGTTGCTGATTACAGAAGCGAAACGGTTCTGTACCGCACCCAGACCAGAACGCAGTTCATCAACCTGAGCCAGCGCGTCGTCAACTTTACCCAGCGGATCGTCAGTTGCCGGAGTAGTGGAAACTGATTTACCCTGGGAGATTTCACCCAGGTTATCGAATTTTGCTTCAGTCAGGTTGCCGTTGGCGTTCTGCAGGTAGTATTTACCTTCACCGTCGGTCATCAGAGCATCAGTAATACCGTTGGTAGTCAGGTCAGCGGTCACTGCCATCTCAACGCTGGAACCCATAGTGTCTTTACCCATGGTCACACCGGCAGGGTTTGTAGCACCAGCGGTAGAGTCGAACTCCAGGCCATCACCAGTCGCGTTCATGGTTGCTTCGTAGTAGTCAGAACCAGACTGAACGTATACTTTGCCGTCATCGCCTTTAACAACAGCGTCAACGGTCGCAGTACCGGTGGTATCAACGACGTTGCTGCCGTCAGATTTAATTTTAAGATCTACGTTTACCTCGGTAGCCGCAGTCAGAGTGCTAGGATCAACGCCACCAGCAATGTTGAAACCGTCCATCGCCAGAGTGCTGGAATCCATTTTGTTCAGCTGGATATCGATAGTCTGGCCATCGTTAGAACCAACCTGGATAGACAGGCTCTGGTCTTTGCTCAGTACTTTCACGCCGTTGAACTCAGTCTGTTCAGAGATACGGTTGATTTCAGACAGACGCGCGTCGATTTCGTCCTGGATGGACTGACGGTCAGAATCAGAGTTGGTGCCGTTCTGCGCCTGTACAGACAGACGACGGATGTTCTGCAGGTTGTCGTTGATTTCGTTCAACGCGCCTTCAGTGGTCTGCGCGATGGAGATACCGTCGTTGGCGTTACGGGAAGCCTGGCTCAGGCCGTTGATGTTAGCGGTGAAGCGGTTAGAGATTGCCTGACCTGCTGCATCGTCTTTGGCGCTGTTAATACGCAGACCAGAAGACAGACGTTCAATTGCAGTACCCAGAGAGCCCTGAGATTTATTCAGGTTGTTTTGGGCGACGAGGCTGAGGGCGTTGGTATTAATAACCTGGGACATGGGGTTTCCTTATACACAATTTACTATACAGAGTATGGTTATGCGTCATTTCGTTCGCATACTTAATAAATCGGCCTTATAAAAAATGACTAAAATCTTTTGCGCGAAAAACTTTTTTATTGGCTGGTCGTTTTTTGTTTTTTAACCGGTTTTTGGTGCTATATCGTTGATATTTTATGCGTCTTTGTGGTTTATCTTTTAAATTGCCAACAAAACCGTGCGTATTTTGCGTAATTACTTTTTTGTCTTTTTCCTTTGAATTTTGATGCGGCTTTCTTGCTATATAAGGAAGGGGGTTTTATTGAACGCGAAGCGATAAATTGCTATCACTTTTGTTGCTAATTATCAGGAATGACTTTTTGCTGCTTTATGTGCGGTGTTTGCTCTTTTGTAATCAACGGGAATTGTTGAAAATAGCCGATGAAACGTGCGTCTTTCCTTTATAGTGTTGTGAAGGTAAAAAATTCATCTTTTATTTTCCCGCGCCGATAGCTTAATAGAGAATTACCGCAAATATACATTTCCGACAGGAGAAGAAATGGCTATATCATCATTAGGGGTTGGTACTGGCGGGATTGATACGGCGTCGATGCTGGATCAGCTGAAAGCGGGCGAACAAACGCGCCTGACGCCGTATACCAGCCTGAAAAGCAAGTACGACTCGCAAATTTCGGCCTGGGGCCAGATTTCCAGCCTGCTGTCGAACCTGCAAAAAAGCGTTACCACCATGGGCGGCGACGCGTTTAGCAAAATGACCGTCAGCGCCAACGAAGCCTTTTCCGCTGTCGCGGGTAGCGGCGCGCAGGCCGATAGCCACTCGGTGACGATTTCGCAGTTAGCCGCCGCGCATAAACTGAAAACGCAACCACAAGCCGATGCGAATGCCGCGCTCGGTACTGATACCTCGGGCGGTACGCGCACCATCACCATCACCCAGAACGATGGTAAAACGATGGAAGTTGAGCTGAAGGATGATGAAACCTCGCTGAACCAGATTGCAAAAGCGATCAATAAAGAGAAAGGCGATGTCAGCGCATCCGTTCAGCGTACCGATGACGGTTATCAACTGGTACTGAGCTCGAAAACCACCGGCTCCGACGGGCAGATGAGCGTCAAGGTTGATGGCGACGCCTCGCTTGCCGGCGTGCTGGATACTTCAAATGGCGGTCAGCATATTGATGCTCAGGGTCAGGTCGTTAACGATCCGGGTATGAGTGACAACATGATCTCCGTTTCGGATGCGCAGGATGCGAAACTGCGCGTCGACGGTTCCGACTACACGCGTTCAACCAACAACATCAATGACATCATTGATGGCGTGACGCTGAACCTGAAAAAAGTGTCGGAAAACGGCGATGCTGAGCAGCTCACGCTGACCAACGATACCTCGGCAATCAAAACCAGCCTGCAAGATTTTGTTAAGCAATACAACGCATTGCTGGATAAAACCACCTCGGCCAGTAAATATGTTGCTGCCGATACTTCCGGTCTTGGCGATGAAGATGTTGCCACGCAGAGCACGAAGAGCGGCGCGCTGATGGGCGATTCCACCCTGCGCGGGCTGGTGAGCGAAATCCGTTCCACCGTGAACGGTGTGTACGGCGACGCGGACGCCTCTTACGCGTCACTGGCGGATCTCGGTATCTCCATTGATGCCCAGACCGGCCAGATGACGCTGGATGAAGATACGCTGGATGAAGCGATTGCCGATAGCCCGGAACAAATTTCCAATATGTTCGCCGGACGTGGTACCAGCGAAGGGCTGGCAACGTCGCTCGGTTCGATTCTGAAAGAGTACCTCGGCGACAGCAAAACCAAGACCGACGGCATTATCGATACCGCGACCGAGAGCCTGACAACGCAATCTAAACTCGCGCAAACGCAGATCGACAAAACGCAGAAGCTGATTGATGCCCAGGTTGAACGTTACCGTGTCGAGTTCCAGAACCTGGATACTGTAATGTCGAACATGAACAACATGAGCAGCCAGTTGACGTCTCTGCTTTCCACCCTTTAATTTTTGTTATCAGCAGGCCTTTGCGGGCCTGCTTTCAGGAGCCGCATATGTATGCATCTCAGGGCACTCACGCCTATGCGCAGGTATCGCTGCAAAGCAAATTATCTGGCGCGACACCGCACCAATTAATTTCCATGCTGTTTGACGGCGCGCACAGCGCTATTTTGCAGGCCTCAATCTATTTTGAAAAAGGCAATGTCGCCCAGCGCGGCAAAATGATCTCCAAAGCGATTAATATTATCGATAACGGATTGCGCGCCGCGCTCGATCACGAGAAAGGCCAGGATATTGCCGCCGATCTTGAGCAGATGTACGAATATATGTCGCGCACCTTATTGGAAGCGAATTTACGTAACGAACCCGAGCCGTTAAAACATGTCGACAGCCTGTTAATGAAACTGGCCGCAACCTGGAAAGAGATTGAGCCGGTACAAAAGCGAGTGCGTTATGGCTGAGAGTATTTTGCAGTATTACCGTGAATTATTTGATATGAACTTAGCGATGCTGGAGATGACGAAACAGGAACGCTGGGATGATTTCGTTGAAGTCGCAGCGGATTATGTGATTAAAAAGCAGGATATTTTAACCCATAGTACCGATGCGCTTTCGATGATGGTCAAAGAAGAATTGAAGGTGCTGTTAAAAGCATTACTGGCGAATGAAGCAGAAATAACGCGTAATTTGCAGGCGCGTCTTAACACCCTCAAACAGAATTTATCCTCTATACATCGTGGTGCCCGGTGCAGCCAGCTTTACTCCCAACATCAAGCCCCTTCACTGCATTAATCTTCCCCTAAAGGCTAGCGGAACAGCATTTGTCCGCATAGCCTTTCGTTTTTTCTGCTTAACGATAATTTACGGTTAACTGATTACGTACGACATTGAGCGCCGGCTGTAGCTGGCCGAGGCTGTTGACGGAATAGATAAAGCGGAACTCACCGTTCGCCGCCAGCGGAACATCAATGCGACGCTCGCCGGAAAGGGCGGGCAATGGAATGCATTTATCGATGCGGCACAGCTTAATCACCAGCCCTGGCGGGGGAGGGGAGAGCAGCGTAATGCGCCATGAAATACGCACCGCTTGCGCCGAAGGGGAAAGGGATTCAGGAGAGAAAAGCGGGCGTCCACGCAGTAACTGCTTACCGATGGTAACGCTGCCGCCAGCGGACGAGGCGCTCCAGGCGCCAGTAGTTTGTGCGGACGCTGCAGGGGAAACCTGCAGCGCCAGAAGAAGTAATGCCAGTGATTTCATGAGCTTGTGCCAGTTGCAGCCGTTATGTGTGCGAACGCCGCAGGGGTTACCTGCGGCGTCAGAAGAAGTGATACCCGGGATTTCATTAATGGGTGCCAATGACCGCCGTCATTTGCACGGTCTTGTTGTTGCTGATTTCCAGCGTCGACAACACCGCCAGCTGCGGGAAGGCACGACGCAGGAAACGCGACACCATGGTGCGCAGCGCCGGGTTGACCAGCACCACCGGCGAAACGCCGAGCGACTGCTGTTCGGTAATGGCGCGGTCGGCCTGGCGCATCAGATTTTCGGCGATGCCCGGCTCAATCGCGCTACCGCTTTGCAGGGACTGGATCAGCAGTTTTTCCAGCGAAGTATCCAGGCCAATCACTTTAATGTCATCGTCGTTGCGGAACCACTGCGCGGTGATCGCACGGCCCAGGCGAATACGCACCTGCGAGGTCAGCTCATCCGGATCGTTTTGCACCGGCGCATATTCCGCCAGCGTATCGATGATGGTTCGCATATCGCGGATAGAAACGCGTTCAGAGAGCAGGTTCTGCAACACCTTGTGGAACAGCGTCACCGAAATCACCCCAGGAATTAAATCTTCCACCAGCTTCGGCATCTCTTTGGTGATGCGGTCGAGCAACTGCTGCGTCTCCTGACGACTGAACAATTCATCCGTATGCAGGGTGATCAAATGGTTCAGGTGGGTGGCGATAACCGAACTTGGGTCAACCACGGTAAAGCCCTGGATCTGCGCCTGTTCACGTAATACTTCATCAATCCAGCAGGCGGGCAGGCCAAACGCCGGATCGACACACGGTGTGCCGGGCAGTTCACCCTCAGCATAACCCGGGTTGATGGCCATCCAGCGTTCCGGCTCCATGGTGCCACTGCCGATTTCCACGCCTTTCAGCAGAATGCGGTAATCGCCAGGCGCCAGATCGAGGTTGTCGCGAATATGGATCGCCGGTGGCAAAAAGCCCATCTCCTGCGCGAATTTCTTACGGATACCGCGTACGCGCACCAGCAGTTGTCCATCCTGGTCGCTGTCCACCAGCGGGATCAGGCGATAGCCCACTTCCAGACCCAGCACATCTTCCATTTCAACATCAGCCCACGAGGCTTCCGCAGTAGCCTGATCGTTAGCCGCCAGCGCGCTGGCGCTGTCTTTATCTTCGCTCACGGCGCTGCGACGGCCAGGGTTTTTCATTTCGCGACCGCGCAGCCACCAGGCAAGACCCAGCAGGATGGCAGTGAACATCAGGAACACCAGGTTCGGCATCCCCGGGATCAGCCCCAGCAGACCAATAACCCCGCCGGAAAGCAGCATCACGCGCGGGTTGTTAAACAGCTGGCCGACCATCTGTTCCCCGATGTCTTCATCGTTGGAAACGCGGGTCACAATCACACCGGCAGCGGTGGAGATGATCAGTGCAGGGATCTGCGCGACAAGACCGTCACCGATGGTCAGCAAAGTGTAGGTTTCGCCCGCTTCCGCCACGCTTAAGCCGTGCTGCATAACGCCGATGATCAAACCGCCGACGACGTTAATCGCCATGATCAGCAGACCGGCGATGGCATCGCCGCGCACGAATTTACTGGCACCGTCCATCGAACCGTAGAAATCAGACTCCTGGGTCACTTCGCTACGGCGGCGTTTTGCCTCCGCTTCACCAATCAGCCCGGCGTTAAGATCGGCATCAATCGCCATCTGCTTACCTGGCATCCCGTCCAGTACAAAACGCGCGCCCACTTCGGCGATACGTCCGGCACCTTTGGTGATAACCATAAAGTTGATGATGATAAGAATGGCGAACACCACGATACCGATAGCGAAGTTGCCGCCGACCAGGAAGTGGCCGAAGGCTTCAACCACCCGGCCCGCTGCCGCGGCACCGGTGTGGCCTTCCATCAGAATGATACGCGTGGAGGCAATGTTCAGCGCGAGGCGCAGCAGGGTCGAAAACAGCAACACCGTGGGGAACGCGGAAAACTCAAGGGTTTTCTGCGTAAACATCGCCACCATCAATATCATCAGCGACAGCACGATATTAAAGGTGAACAGGGTATCCAGCAGAAATGCCGGCAGCGGCAGTACCATCATTGCCAGAATCAGCATGATCAGCACCGGGCCTGCCATGATTTGCCACTGTGTATCTTTAAACGCGGGTAAGCGTAATTTGCTGGCGATATTAGCCATCAGTTTGAACTCTCATGTACAAAATCCATCGACTCAGGAACCGCGAGATCCCTGGGCTGCTTCGGCGGAACGCCGCCGTTGTTGCGCCACCGACGCAGGCCATAAACCCAGGCCAATACTTCTGCGACGGCGCTATAAAGCTCGCCTGGGATCTGTTCGCCAATTTCGCAATGGCGATAGAGCGCACGGGCAAGCGGTGGTGCTTCGAGCATTGGGATGCGGTGTTGCGCGCCCAGCTCGCGAATTTTTAAGGCAATATCGCCGGCGCCTTTGGCCAGCACGACCGGCGCGCTCATCCCGCCTTCTTTATAAGAGAGGGCGACAGAGTAGTGCGTCGGGTTGTTGACGATGACATCCGCTTGCGGGATATCGCTCATCATTCGGTTTTGCGCCGCCGCACGCTGCATCTGTTTAATGCGGCTCTTAATATGCGGATCGCCTTCGCTCTGTTTAAATTCGTCGCGGATTTCCTGACGGCTCATCCGCAGCTTTTTCAGGTGGCTGGTTATCTGATAAAAGACGTCATAACCCACCACCGGTAACAGGAAAAAAATCACCATCATCAGGCAATCCAGCGTCATGCTCATGGCATGGGCGATAGCCATCGGCAGTGCTTCGTTAACTAACTGAATGAAATGCGCTTTATTTTTGTAGATGTAGAGCGCGAAGGCGCACGCTACCAGCACAACCTTCAGGCACCCTTTGAGCATTTCTGATAACACCTGGGCGGAAAACAGGCGTTTGAACCCCGAAAGCGGCGAGATCCGCTTCAGATCGAGCTTCAGCGATTTGCCGCTCAGATTGACGCCGCCCAGCAACATCGGCGAGACGATCCCGGTGACAAACAATCCCAGCAAAATGGGCAGCAGCGCGCTGCTCATCATCTCCAGCAAGTAGCGGGTCTGGTGGAACATCGACTGTTCATCCATCACCGACAGCCGGTTGAGCACCAGGCCGGTTCGCAGCAGCTCCAGCAACTGCCTGGCGAACTGCGAACCGCCAGAGAGCAGAAGCGCCCACCCGGCCAGCAACATCAGCAGCGAACTCAGCTCTTTCGAGCGGGGGATCTGCCCCTCTTCACGCGCTTTCTGTTTTCGCTGGGGTGTGGGTTCTTCTGTTTTTTCTACATCACTCTCTTCTGACATGATTTGCTCAGCGGCGCGGCGAACCGCGCACCGTTAGAAACCGAGGCTGTCGAGCAGGTCGTCGACCTGATCTTGCGACGCCATCACACCGGCTTTGCTGTTATCGATCTGCGGGCCGTTGACCAGCATGGCGGCTGTTTTTGCTTCCGCTTCCGCCTCTTTCTCCTGCTGAAGTGATTCCGGCACGTAAGCCAGCAGCACCTGGATCAGCTCTTTCTCGACCAGTTCGATAAGCGACATCATGCGGCGGATCACCTGACCGGTAAGATCCTGAAAATCCTGCGCCATCATGATTTCCATCAGCTGATCGTTGGTCTGACGAGCAATGACCGGTGCCTGCAGGAGAAACTCACGCGTGTCGGTCACCAGCGCTTTCGCGATCGGTAATTCAACCGGATCGGCGAACCACTCATCCCAGCGGGCGGTTAACGCTTCTGCCTGCGCCGTGATCGTCTCCTGTTGCGGGCGGGCTTCTTCCACGCAGGTCAGTACGCGTTCAGCCGCCTGTGCGGTTTTCGCGACCACATAGTTCAGGCGTTCACGCGTATCGGGGATCGCGTCTGCCGCTTCAACAATGGTGCGGTCCAGACCTAAGTCGACCAGGCTGTCGCGCAGCAAGCGTGTCAGTTGCCCAACCCGGGAGAAGATGCTTTTGAAATCGTCTTCTGGCTGCGTATTTTCTAAGCCGCTCATCGGTTACCACCCGATTTTTTCAAAGATTTTGTTCAGCTTTTCTTCCAGCGTTGCGGCGGTGAAAGGTTTCACGACATAACCGCTGGCACCCGCTTGCGCAGCCGCGATGATGTTCTCTTTCTTGGCCTCTGCGGTAACCATCAGCACCGGCATTTTGTTTAAATTCGCGTCGGCGCGGATTTCCGTCAGCAGCTGTAAGCCATCCATGTTTGGCATGTTCCAGTCGCTGATGACGAAATCAAAAGCGTCTGCGCGCAGCTTGTTCAGCGCGTCCAGGCCATCTTCGGCTTCTTCAACACGGTTGAAACCAAGGTCTTTCAACAGATTGCGTACAATGCGGCGCATTGTGGCGAAGTCATCGACAACGAGAAAACGTAAGTTTTTGTCTGCCATTGTTTTTTCCTGAATAAAGGGGAATGAAATAAAAAATTAAATCCTGCGCGCCTGACCGGCAGAACGGTGAAGAATTTGCTGGCTGATTTGCTCCAGATCGACGGTTTCGCAGGCGGCATTAAGCGCGATAGCTTCACGCGGCATACCGAACACCACACAGCTGCGTTCGCTTTGCGCAATGGTCCACGCACCCGCCTGGCGCATCGCCAGCAGCCCGGCGGCGCCGTCACTGCCCATCCCCGTTAAAATCACGCCGATGGCGTTTTTCCCCGCGCTTCGCGCCACAGAGTGAAACAGCGAATCGACAGAAGGGCGGTGCCGGTTGATCGGCAAATCATCATTCAGCGCGACGTGATAGTTCGCACCGCTGCGCGTCAGCTCCATATGAAAAGCACCTGGCGCGATATAGACGTGACCAGGAAGCACGCGTTCGCCGTGTTCCGCCTCTTTCACCGACATCTGGCACAGATGATCCAGCCGGTTGGCAAACGAACGGGTAAAGCCAGGCGGCATATGTTGCGCAATGACAATGGCCGGGCTGGTCGGCGGCATCGGTTCCAGCAGCTGGCGCAGCGCTTCGGTTCCCCCGGTAGAGGAGCCAATGGCGATGATTTTTTCGCTGCCCACCAATGGGGCTTTGATCACACGAGGCGGTGCCACTTTTGTTTCGCTGCGACGGATGCGCGCTTTGGCTGCCATGCGGATTTTGTCGGCGATCATGTCGCTGTATTGATCCATGCCTTCCTGCAAGCCCATTTGCGGTTTGGTGATAAAATCCACCGCCCCAAGCTCCAGCGCGCTGAGCGTAATATCGGAGCCTTTGCTGGTGAGCGATGACAACATCACCACCGGCATCGGGCGCAGGCGCATCAGCCTTTCCAGAAACTCCAGCCCGTCCATGCGCGGCATTTCTACGTCCAGCGTTAGTACATCCGGGTTGTGTTGTTTAATCAGATCGCGTGCGACAATCGGGTCCAGCGCCGTGGCGACCATTTCCATATCCGGCTGCTCGTTAACGATATGCGTCATGATCTTGCGGATCAGTGACGAATCATCGATGCACAACACCTTGATTTTTCTCATTACTTTTGATCTCCAAGGCGGTAGACAGACTGCCCGAGCAGACGAAATGGGCTGGTTAAATTTTGAAAATGTTCCGAGTGGCCAACAAACAGCAGTCCGCCGGGTTTCAGCATTTTCGCGAAGCGCTGCAGCAGCTTCTCCTGGGTGTTCTGATCGAAATAAATCATCACGTTACGGCAAAAAATGGCATCGAAAGGCGCGGGAATATCCCACTGCGCATCAATCAAATTGAGCTGGCGAAACTGTACGGTGCTGCGAAGTTCGCTTTTGATTTTCACTCTGCTTTGATGCTCGCCAGTCCCGCGCAAAAACCAGGTGCGTTTTTGCTGTTCGCTCAGGTTGTCGATATCACTTAACCGGTAAACCCCGAGGCTGGCTTTCTCCAGTACATCGGTATCAATATCGGTGGCCAGCACGCGCGGGCCGGTAATGCTGCGCCCCAGCGTCTCTTCCAGCGTCATGGCGATTGACCACGGCTCTTCGCCGGTTGAGGCCGCCGCGCACCAGACGTTGTACATGCCGTTTCTGGATTGGGCGTGCCGGGCCAGCGTCGGGAAGTGATACGCCTCGCGGAAGAACGAGGTCAGGTTGGTGGTCAGGGCATTCACAAATACCTGCCACTCGTCACTGCCTGGATTGGCCACCAGCCGATCGGTGTAATCCTCAAAACCTTTTAAATTCAGCTCCCGCAAACGACGGGAAAGGCGGTTATAAACCATGTCGCGTTTTTGCGCGGTGAGGACAATACCGGCGCGCTGGTATATCAATTTGCTGATTTTTTCTAATTCACTCTCGGTCAGCACAATGGGTGCTTGTGGAGCGTGTGGAGTAATGGAATGCATATTTTTCTGACAACCAATAATAATGTTGACGGTAATTCACTGGGTTATTGCGCACACACGCATTCGCAAATGATGAGCCACTCATCACCCGACAAAAGCGTGTGTGCTATTAAATCTTAATAAGAAATATCCAGGATGATTCGGGTGTGAAAAATAGCAACCATATTTCCGGGGTAATCGGCATTAAGATAATACTTAGCGGTTATACCGGCATGTTCATAATATCTTGATAAGCATTTACTAATTTGTTGCGTACCTGAATACCAAGATTTAATGCCAGCGATGATTTCTGCATAGAAACCATCACATCGTTTAAACCAATGCCTTCCACGCCGGCCAGATAAGCCTGCGACTGGGTTTTAGCGGTGGTCTGCATTTGGCTAATATTGTTAATACTGTTAAATAAAATATCAGAGAATTGTGACTTATTCTCGACATTACGATTTGTTGTAAAGGGGTTCAGCGCTGACGCGTCTGAGACTTTTCTGGCCTGGGACTGAATCTGATCCAGTACCCCGCCTATTGCATTCATAGACATAGAAAACAACCTTAGTAGTAATTAGCCGTAAGCTTATCATGTGGCGCGAAAAACGACATAACCTGAATAGCTGACACAAATTTCACCTTTTTACCACTTAGAAAATGGCCTGTTTTGTAGATAATACGCAACCAGGAATTTCCTTGGGAAATAGTTTTTCATTTACTTATTTCATACCAAATGAGGCGAGCCGTAATGCTTTTTAATTTTTATTGCGGCGATCACTTTTACAGGATATTGGCATGACTGCCACAACCCAAAGCAGTAACAAGAAAGGCATTGTCGATATTAAGGCACTGCTTGATAATATTCGGCTTAATCCCCGGATGATATTTTTCATTGCCGCCGCAGCTGCTATTTCAATTGTCATTGCGCTGCTGTTCTGGGCTAAAGAGCCAGACTACCGTGTCCTGTACAGCAATATTAGCGAGCAGGATGGCGGGGCGATTGTCACGCAACTGAAACAGATGCAGATACCGTACCGCTTTGCGGAACATGACGGTTCTATTCAGATACCCGCTGAGCAGGTGTATGAAGTGCGTCTCAAGCTGGCCCAGCAGGGGCTGCCGAAAGGTGGCGCCGTGGGCTTTGAACTGCTTGATCAGGAAAAATTTGGCATCAGCCAGTTTAACGAACAGGTGAACTTCCAGCGTGCGCTGGAGGGTGAGCTTTCGCGCACCATCGAAACGCTTGGCCCGGTCAGCGCCGCGCGAGTTCATTTGGCAATGCCGAAGCCGTCACTGTTTCTGCACGATCAGAAGCAACCTTCCGCGTCGGTGACGTTGACGTTAATCAGCGGCAGAACGCTGGATGCCGGCCAGGTGAGCGCGATTTCTTACATGATCTCCAGCGCCGTGCCGGGGCTGAGTGCCGACCGCGTGACGATTGTCGATCAAAGCGGGCATCTGATGACGCAGAGCGGTGAGCAGGCGACACAGACCACGCAGCTGAAATACACGCGCAAAATAGAAGCGGAATACCAGAATCGCATTCAGGCCATCCTGGCACCGATTGTCGGTGCACAAAACGTCAGAACGCAGGTCACCGCGCAGGTTGATTTCACGCAGCACGAACAAACTGCCGAGCAGTATCAGCCTAACAGCCGCCCGGAAGATATGGCGATCCGCAGCCGCCAGAGCAGCAATGCCGAGCAGGGCGGTAAGAATGCGGCGGGTGGCGTACCCGGTGCGTTAAGCAACCAGCCGCCAGCACCGGTTTCCGCGCCGATTGAGCAGCCGCCAGCGCCGCAGGCCAATGGACAAGGTGCGACCAACGCCAATGCGAACGCAACAGCGACGCCCGCCACCCCGGCGACGCCGTACAACAAGCAGAGCGATGAAACCACCAACTATGAAGTGGACAAAACGCTCACCCACATCAAGCGCAGCACCGGTACGGTGGAACGTCTCTCTGTTGCGGTGGTGGTGAACTATGTGCCTGGCGCAGACGGTAAAACTGCCGCGCTTAGCAAAGATAAGCTCGACCAGATCAACGCGCTGGTGAAAGAAGTGATGGGCTACTCCGACAAACGTGGCGACACGCTGAATGTCGTGAACACCCCGTTCAACGTTGAAGATGACGAACCGCAGGTTCCGCTGTGGAAACAGCCTGAAGTCATCAAACTGATGATGTCTGGCGCCCGTTATCTGTTTGTGGCGCTGATTGCCTGGATCCTGTGGCGTAAAGCGGTGCAACCGTTCTGGACGCGCCATCAGGAAATGCTGTTGCAGCGTATGGAGATGGAAAAAGAGGCGCGCCAGGCCGAGCTGGATGAGCAAATCCGTAAGCGTCAGAGCGCGGAAATGGCGAAAGCACAGCAGCGCGTTGAGGCGGAACAAAGCGCACAGCAGCTGCGTGAAATGGCCGATCAGGAGCCGCAGGTTATCGCGCTGGTTCTTCGTCAATGGTTGAATAAGGAGCAGAAGTCGTCATGAACGCCGCCCAGAAAAGCGCCATAGTCATGCTGACGCTCGGTGACGAGCGTGCAGCCGAAGTGTTTAAACATTTGAATACCCATGAAGTTACCTTAATCAGTAGCGCCATGGTTCACATCGGCAGTTATACCCACGATCAACTGGGCACGGTGATGAAAGAGTTCCGCCGTGATTCAGGTGAGTTTGCCGTGCTGGATGTGAATACCAACGAATACCTGCGCAGTGCGCTGGTGAAAGCGTTGGGTGAAGAGCGGGCGAATGCGCTGCTTGAAGATTTGCTGGATGCCAACGATGAGCGCAACGGTATTGAGACGCTCAACTTTATGGAACCGCAGATGGTCTTTGACCTTATCCGCGATGAGCATCCGCAGATTATCGCCACCATCCTTGTGCATCTGAAACGCAGCCAGGCAGCCGATCTGCTGGCGAAATTCGATGAGCGCGAACGTAACGACATCATGCTGCGTATCGCCACCTTCGGCGGCGTGCAGCCGGTGGCGTTGCAGGAACTGACCGAAGTGCTGAACAACTTGCTGCACGGTCAGAACATCAAGCGCAACAAGATGGGCGGTGTACGTCCTGCGGCGGAGATCCTCAACATGATGAAATCCCACCAGGAAGACGCGGCTATCGAAGCGGTGCGCGAATACGACCAGGAGCTGGCGCAGAAGATCATCGACGAGATGTTCCTGTTCGAAAACCTTGTCGAAATGGAAGATCGCAGCATCCAGCGCATTTTGCAGGAAGTGGATAACGAATCGCTGCTGGTGGCGCTCAAAGGCGTGGACGACGCGTTGCGTGATAAGTTCTTCCGCAATATGTCCAAACGTCAGGCCGATATTATGCGTGACGATCTGAACTCCCGTGGCCCGGTGCGTATGTCGCAAGTCGAAAACGAGCAGAAAGCGATCCTGTTGATTGTCCGTCGTCTGGCGGAAACCGGCGAAATCGTATTGGGTGGAGGCGACGATGTCTACGTCTAAAAAACAGTGGCAGTCGTGGCAGCCGGAAAATTTACTTCAGGAGTCATTTGGCCAGGAGAGCGAACTGCGTGAGGCGATTCCGGCAAGCGATCCGGCGACGGAAGCCGCGATGCAGGTAGAGTTGTCGCGTCTGCGTAAACAGGCCGAACAAAAAGGCTTTGCCCAGGGGCAGGCGCAGGGGCTGGAAGCAGGAAAAAAACAGGGCTACGAAGAGGGTTTTGCGCAAGGCCGGGAAGAGGGCGCAGCGCAGGGCGCGGCGGAGTACCGCCAGCACCAGCAGAAGCAGACGGACGATTTCGCCCAACTGCTTGATAACGTCAAAATAACGTTCGACAGCCTCGACAGCGTGATGCCTGCGCGTCTGGTGCAGGTCGCCCTGATGGCGGCGCGCAGCTTGTTGGGCGAAAGTGTGGTATCGACCTCGACCAACGCCTGGCTGATGACGCGCATTCAGCAACTGCTGCAGGAAGACACGTTGCAACAAGGCAATGTGCAGCTGTGGGTCAGCGCCGAGGAGTCTGCCGCTGTGCAGGAGACGTTGGGATCGGTGCTGGAAACCCGTGGCTGGGAATTGCGTACCGATGCGCAAATGTTGCCGGGCGGTTGCCGGTTAACCACCGACGGCGGCGAGCTGGACGCGACCACGGAAACCCGCTGGAACGAGCTGTGTAACCTGAGTCGTGAGGACTTCGCGTTATGACCGCCCGGTTGAAAAAGTGGCTTGATGGCATTGACCTGCGCGAGCACAAAATGGCGGAACTGCCGCTGTTTCGCCGCTATGGTCGGCTGACGCGCGCGACCGGGCTGGTGATGGAAGCGGTTGGTCTGAAATTGCCGATCGGCACGCTGTGCATTGTCGAACGCGAGAGCGAGACGGGCATCCAGCGCGTCGAGAGTGAAGTGGTGGGATTCAATGCCGAAACCCTCTATTTGATGCCGCTGGAAAACGTCGAAGGCGTGCTGCCTGGCGCCAGAGTGTATGCCTTTGGTAACAACGTCAAAGGCAAACTGCTGCCGCTGGGACCGGAGTTGCTGGGGCGCGTGCTGGATGCCAGCGCGCGTCCGCTCGATGGCCTGCCGCCGCCGGGGTCGACCGATCGCGGGCCGCTGTTCACCGCGCCGTTTAACCCGCTGCAGCGCGATCCGATTAAAAACGTGCTCGACGTGGGTGTTCGCGCGATCAACGGCTTACTGACCGTTGGTCGCGGCCAGCGTATGGGGTTGTTCGCCGGTTCCGGCGTCGGCAAAAGCGTACTGCTGGGCATGATGGCGCGTTTCACCAAAGCGGATGTCATTGTCGTCGGGTTGATTGGCGAGCGTGGTCGTGAGGTGAAGGACTTTATCGAGAACATTCTCGGTAAAGAGGGGCTTAAACGTTCCGTCGTTATCGCCGCACCAGCGGATGTGTCGCCGATTCTGCGTATGCAGGGCGCGGTTTATTGCACGCGTATCGCCGAGGATTTCCGCGATCGCGGCCTCGACGTGCTGCTGATTATGGACTCCTTAACCCGCTACGCGATGGCGCAGCGCGAAATTGCGCTCGCCATTGGCGAACCGCCCGCTACCAAAGGCTACCCGCCCTCGGTTTTCGCCAAGCTGCCTGCGCTGGTGGAACGTGCAGGTAACGGCACCAAAGGCGGCGGCTCGATCACCGCGTTTTATACCGTATTGACGGAAGGGGATGACCAGCAGGATCCGATTGCCGACTCGGCGCGTGCGATCCTCGATGGCCATATAGTGCTTTCGCGCAGGCTGGCGGAATCGGGCCACTACCCGGCGATTGATATCGAAGCCTCGATAAGCCGTGCGATGACCGAACTTATCGAACCGGTGCATTACAAAAAAGTGCAGCGCTTCAAACAGATGCTCTCGTCTTATCAGCGTAACCGCGATCTGGTGAGCGTGGGCGCGTATGCGGCAGGCAGCGATCCGTTGCTGGATCAGGCCATTAGCCTTTACCCCAACATGGAGCGTTATCTCCACCAGGGAATTCATGAATCCTGTGATTATCCGACCTCCTGCGCGGAGCTTTCCGCGCTGTTTCCGGATGCCGGGGTGAACTAATGCGGATAGTGCGTAATGGCCAGCCATAACCCAATGGATGTACTGCGTGAGCTGGCGGAAAAGAAGCTCAATGACACGACGGTACGGCTCGGCAGCGCTCGTCAGGCGCATGTCCAGGAGACCTCCCGACTGGAGCAGTTGCGCACGTACTCGCAAGAATACCGCCAGCAAATGCAAACAACGCTGACGCAAAGCCGCGTTTCAATTATGGCGCTACAGACACAGCAACGATTTTTAACCTCTCTGGATGGGGTGGTTGAGCAACAGGTCAGGCGGGTTTCCGCCAGCCAGTTTGCCGTGGATAACGTGCAGGACGCCTGGAAAAAAGATAAGCAGCGGCTGAATGCGTTTGAAGCGCTGAAAAACCGTGCTGAAGCCCAGCGATTGTTAAAAGAGAACCGGCTGGAACAAAAGCTGATGGATGAGTTTGCCCGTCGCGCCAGCCAAAGGAACATATAAGATGATTATCAGACCTTCTAACCCTACTCCCGCAAGCGATAGCGGACGCCAGACGGCATCCACCTCAGCCGCGCAGGAAGAGGGCGAGTTTTCTTCCGCGCTGAAAAAACAGCTGGCGGCAGAACAACCCGCAAAAAACGACAAAACAGCCCCTGCGCAGGAAGGCAATAAAAAACCTGCCGACAAAAAAGAGGAGCCGTCAGACGACGCCCGTCCGGCACAGCCTGCGACGCTGGCTATCGATCCGCTGGCGCAAGTGGCGAAGACAATCGCGTTGCCTGCGGAGGTGACCACCGCAGATGCGCTGCTTGCCCAGGGCGAACAGACCGCGCAACCGGCACTGGCGGATCTGGCGGCTTTACCGCAGAACATGATTGAGCCTGCAGTTGCTGTAACCCCGGCAAACGCACTTACACCAGCCGCAGTGGCGACCGACGTTCAAGCCGCTGACCCGTTAGCGCAAGTGACTTTTTCCGCCGTTCTCGGTGAGAAAGTGCAAACTCCGGTAACAGCCGCCACGGAGCGCGCTCCCGCGACCGGCAAAGGGCAGGGGATAACGGCAGCGCTTCACACGCCTTCACCACTTGCGGAGAAAGCCGTCGAGGGCAGCGAATCACGTTTGCCAGTAACAGACAGCGCGCAGCTTGCGGGGAATGGACAACACCAGGCCGCACCCGTGAGCGAGAGTTTCGCGACGGCGTTGCATGCGGTGAAAGCTGGCGAACCAGTACCGCAACTGAGTGCGATTTCTCACGCGGCACCCGTTACGGCACCGTCAACAACGCCCGCGTTAGCGTCTCCGGCGATGGCCACCGGCACCTTACAGGCGGAGGTGGGCACACCTGCGTGGCAGCAATCGCTGGGGCAGCAAATTGCGGTGTTCACCCGTAATGGCGTTCACCATGCGGAGCTGCGCCTGCATCCTGAGGAGTTGGGTGCGCTACAAATCAGCCTGCGCGTGAATAACGATCAGGCCCAGGTCCATTTCGTTTCAGAGAGCCATCAGGTGCGCTCGGCGCTGGAATCGGCGATACCGAACCTGCGCACCATGCTGGAAGAGTCCGGCATTTCGCTCGGACAGAGCAGCGTTGGTGCTGAAACTTCCTCTTCGGCGGGGGATACAACATCGGGTAATACCTCCGGGCAAGGAAAGTCTGATCCAGAACAAGGTGAAGGGGCTATTTCACTGGAAGAAGAGCGCCCAACACGCTCACGCATCATGCATTATTCCCGCGGAATCAATACGTTCGCTTAATGCGAATGCGCTAAATGGCAAGGTGCTGACAGTAATTTCAGTTTATCAGGGAATTGTCCTGCATGGGTGCTGTATTAAAATAACGGCATCCAGCAGGTTATCTGTCTTAAGTATGATTCCTGATTTATTTTTAATTACAGAGTTATTCATCAAATGCCGAAGAAGAAACAAGCCGCCCAGAGTGGGAAAAAAAGCCCGCTGTTGGTTTTACTCATTTTGTTAATTCTTATTGGTATGTGCGCTGGTGGCGCTTATGCCTATATGGAAATTAACAAACTCAAAACGCAAGTTGCTAATGGGAACAACGGTAAAACCCCTGCCGCAGTCGTTGAGCAAGCAGAACCGGTTTATTTAGATCTGGATACTTTTACCGTCAGCCTGAAACCTGATGCCCAGGAAAATGATCGCATTCTGTATATTGGGCTGACATTGAAAGTTAAAGATGCCGCAATGAAAGCGATGCTGGAAAAACATCTCCCTGAAGTTCGCAGTAATTTGTTAGTGCTTTTTTCTCAACAAACAGCGGCTGAATTAGTCGGTGATAAGGCGAAAGAAACGTTGGCATTAAAAGTAAAAGACGCGGTTAACGCATCACTTGCTGGCCAGCCTCAACCGATGGTGACAAACGTCCTGTTTAATGCATTCATTTTACGGTAACTATTATGTCGGACAGCATTTTATCACAGGACGAGATCGATAATCTTTTGAATGGCGGCCCCGGTGACGACGAGAAAAAGAGCGCGGAAACGGCACTGTCGTCAGCGGAAGATAATATCAAGCCTTATGATCCTAATACGCAGCGTCGGGTTATTCGCGAACGTTTATATTCTCTGGAAATTATTAATGAACGTTTTGCGCGACAGTTTCGTATCGGCTTGTTTAACATTCTGCGCCGTAGCCCGGATGTAACCGCCGGAAACATTAAAATTCAGCCGTACCATGAGTTTGCCCGCAATCTGCCGGTGATGACGAGTCTGAATCTGATTAACATGCATCCGCTGCGCGGCACGGCACTGTTCGTCTTCTCGCCCAACCTGGTGTTTACCGCGGTGGATAACCTCTTTGGTGGCGACGGACGTTTCCCGACAAAGGCCGATGGTCGCGAATTTACGCCCACAGAACAGCGTATTATCCAGCGGATGTTGGCCATGGCGCGCGAAGCATATGATTACGCCTGGACATCTATTTATAAGATCAAAACAGAATTTGTCCGTTCTGAATTACAGGTGAAGTTCACCAATATTACGTCGTCACCGAACGATATTGTGGTGACCACGCCGTTTCAGGTGGATATTGGTTCGCACAGTGGCGAATTACAAATTTGTATTCCGTTTAGCATTATCGAACCGATTCGCGAGTTGTTGACCAACCCGCCGCTGGAAAACTCGCAGCACGAAAATAACCAGTGGCGTAGCGCACTCGCTTCGCAAATGCGTGATACCGAACTGGAACTGGTGGTGAAATTCGCTGAGATTTCTACCCGGTTGTCCAGAATTATGAGCCTGAAACCTGACGATATTATTCCATTGGAAAAACCTGAAGACATTGGCGGGTTTGTTAACGATGTGCCGGTGATGTCCGGTAAATATGGCAGCGCCAATAATCAGTATGCTATCCAGGTGGAAAATTTGATGAATTCAACATTATTAGCCTTAAAGAAGGAGTGACCAACGAATGAGTGATATGGAACTTGAATCGGGGTCAAATAAATCCTCGCTTAACGACCTTTGGGGCGACGCGATGAGCGAACAAATGAACGAAAATAGTGCCGAGCTGCAAGCTGCGGTGAAAGACGATGTGATGGTTAATTTTTCTGAAGATTTAAATTTGGTGCTCGATATTCCGGTCAAAATGACCGTCGAACTGGGGCGCACAAAAATGACGATCAAAGAGTTATTAAGACTCAGCCCAGGTGCCATTGTTTCCCTGGAAGGGTTAGCCGGTGAGCCGCTGGATATTTTGATTAACGGTTACTTAATCGCCCAGGGTGAAGTGGTCGTCGTTTCGGATAAATTCGGTATTCGTATTACCGATATTATTACGCCGTCAGAGCGTATGCACCGCCTGAGCAGATAATGAATACCCCAACGATTAATACTGTTCAGCCCGTTGCCGGCGGGCCTGCCGTGGCCCCGGTCTCTATTGGCAATGTTGTTGGCGCGCTGGCGCTGGTGCTGTTGCTGATTGTGGCGATGGCCTGGATCTGCCGTCGCACTGGCGTCGCTTCACGAATGGTAAAGGGAAATAGCATTCTGTCGGTAAAACACACCCAGTCCCTTGGCGCGAGACAGCGTTTGGTGGTTGTCGAAGTGGATGACAAGTGGCTGCTGCTGGGCGTGACGCAGGAAAGTATTACTAACCTGATGACGATGGAGAAAAAAGCGGACGCTGAGCCGGTTCAGACTGCACCGTTTGCTGCCAGTTTTCAGGCGGCGTTAGTGAATCGCATTACCCGGTATAAAGGTGAGGGCAAAAAATGAGACGCAACACTCGCCTGCTGCCGGGACTGTTTGGCTTTGGGATCACGCTTGCCGGGATTTTCTTCCCCGCCGGGCTGACCTGGGCGGCCAGCACCGACATCATGCTTAGCCATTCGGCGAATGGCGAGAGCTGGTCACTGCCGGTACAAACGCTGGTTTTGATGACATCGCTGACGTTTTTGCCCGCGATACTGCTGATGATGACGGGTTTTACCCGCATTGTGATTGTGCTCGGGCTGCTGCGAAACGCCCTTGGCACCGCCAGTACGCCGCCTAACCAGGTGCTGCTGGGGCTGGCGCTGTTTCTGACGTTTTTCGTGATGTCGCCGGTGTTAAACCGTGTTTACGACGAAGCGTGGGTGCCGCTCTCGCAGGACAAGATTTCGATGGAAGTCGCGTTGCAAAAAGGGTCGCAACCCTTGCGCGCCTTCATGCTTAAACAGACCCGCGAAGGGGATCTGGCGCTCTTTTCCCGTATCGCCAAAGCGGAGCAGTTTAATACGGCCGACGATGTGCCGATGAGCATTCTGGTTCCTGCGTTTGTGACCAGCGAGCTGAAAACCGGTTTCCAGATCGGCTTTACGATGTTTATTCCTTTTTTGATTATCGACCTGGTAGTGGCAAGTGTGCTGATGGCGCTGGGGATGATGATGGTGCCTCCGGCAACGATTTCCCTGCCTTTTAAGCTGATGTTGTTTGTCCTGGTGGATGGCTGGCAGCTGGTTATCGGTTCCCTGGCGCAGAGCTTTTTTAGTTAGAGAGAAGAAGATGACCCCTGAAAGTGTCATGTCGCTTGGCTTCCAGGCGACGAAAGTCGGGCTGTTTATTGCCACACCATTATTGTTAGCCGCGCTGGCGGCGGGTTTGATTATCAGTATTTTGCAGGCATCGACGCAGATCAATGAAATGACCCTCTCTTTCATTCCGAAGATCCTCACCATTGTAGTGGTGCTGATCGCTTGCGGGCCGTGGATGCTGTCAACGCTGGTTGACTACATGCGTGGTCTGTACAGTAGCCTGCCTTATATCATTCGTTAACGATGCTTACGCTCTCGCTGGTTACGCTTTATGACCAGGTGAACCAGTATTTCTGGCCGTGCCTGCGCATGCTCGCCCTGTTCGGCGCGGCACCGATCTTCAGTGAAAAACAGATGAGTGCGCGGTTAAAAGTCGCGCTGGCTCTGATCACTGCTTTTCTTATCGCCCCGCAACTGCCGCAGAGTAACATCGCGATCGCCTCGTTCGACGGCTTCTGGGCATGCTGCCAGCAGCTGATTATCGGCATTGCTATCGGGCTTGCGGTACAGCTGATTTTCGTGGCGGTGCGTCACGCAGGCGAGATTATCGGTATGCAGATGGGTCTCTCTTTCGCCATGGTTTATGACCCCAGCGGCGGCCCGAGTATGCCAGTCGTTTCGCGGCTGCTGAACCTCTTTGTCACGCTGCTGTTTCTGACCTTCAATGGTCATCTTTATATGCTGGAAGTGGTGGCGAACAGCTTTGAGGCTTTCCCGATTAGCGCCGCGCCGCTCGGTCATGAAGGGTTTATGGCGATGGTCAAAGCAGGCAGCCTGATCTTTCGTTACGGCTTAATGCTGGGCCTGCCGGTTATCACCTTATTGCTGTGCCTCAACCTGACAATGGGGCTGCTCAACCGCCTGACGCCGCAGTTGTCCATTTTTGTGGTCGGTTTTCCGCTTTCTTTAACTGTCGGCATGGTGGCCATGTCGCTGGTGATGTACACGCTTGCACCCTTCTTTGAAAACATGATGGCGGGCATTTTCGACCATCTTTTTGTGATCCTGACGGGATTCAAATAACGCCAGAAGGGACGTTTTTAATCATCGCAATTCGTCACGGGATGTGACACTGAGTAGGTAAGGGACTATGAGTGAAAAAAAGGCAGTCAGTATCGCTAACGTTTTGATTTACAGCGAAGATGTGTTTTCAACACTGGGATTAACCACGCTGATTAAGTTCTATCGTCCGAGCTTGCGCATCAGCCATATCGCAAGCCCACAAGACGTGCAGGGCGTGTCCGGCAATAAAGTGCGCTTTGTGATTGCAGTTGCCACGCAGACCACCAATCTGATGTCGTTGATGAATACCATGCAGTTTTTGCGCGAAGCGAAGCCGGATTTGCCGTGCCTGTTGCTGAGCGACGATCTTGACCCTGTTTTGCCCGCCCTGATGCCGGATATTCCGACGCTGTGTCTGAATACGCCTATTCGCCACATTTATGAGTCAATCAGTCGTTTGCTGTCACGTAAAGGGACGATATCGCCGCGATATTCTGCGCTACCGCTTTTAACACAGCGCCAGCGCGAGGTGCTTTGTCTGCTGGCCTCCGGTGCCAGCGCTCAGGATGTTTCTACTGAGCTTGGGATCAGCCTGAAAACGGCTTACGTTCACCGGCGCGATATCCTGATGCGGCTCAACATTAGCCCGAGTTATTATCGTGGTGTCTTTACCGGCCGCTTGTCATAACGGGCGCAAATAACAGAAAGACAACAGCCTCGCCTGCTCAACGTTATGCTGAGCAGGCGAGGCTGTTATTGGCGGTGTGAAGATGATTTTGCCCGCTGTCGGGGCAAATCATGCCATCACTGCAATGTGGTCGGTGCGCCAGCCGCGAAGTTGAGCAGCGGGCTACGCTTCAGCGCGCGTGAAGGTGGCACGCAGAGGCTGCAGGTAAAGCCATTGAACATGTGCTCCGGTGTGGTGATAAAACTGCCGCCACAACAGTCGCACTGCGTCTGTTTAAGCATGCCGCCGTCAATAAAGCGCAACAGCGTCCATGCACGGGTTAACCCCAGCACCGGTTCTTCATTTTCTTCAGCCAAACCGTGTTCCATATAGAGACGGTAGGCTTTCAGCATCACTTCAACAGAGCGGCCAGGCTCGACCTTCTGCAGGTAAAGATAAATATTATAAAAAATGGAGGAGTGAATATTCTGCTCCCACGCCATATACCAGTCGGCGGAGAAAGGCAGCATACCTTTCGCCGGTGAATCCCCTTTCAGCTCTTTATAGAGCTTTAACAGTTTTCTGCGGCTAAGGCTGGTTTCACTCTCCAGCACCTGCATTCTGGCGCCGAAATTAATCAACTGCATGGCAATATGCGTATCTTTAATTTCCGACATAATGCTTTTTTCGTGCAACATTGAGTCTTCCATTACGCCGCCTCGCTGCCATCTTGGTTGAGCGTATTAAGCAGATTGCTCGACAAAATAATGCCGGTATGCAAACGCTGAAGCGCATCAATACGCGAGTCTTTGGTCAGGCAGTTGATCATCACATCATCATCAATACGCAACCGGCTAATCAGCTGGCCTGAAGTGGACAGTTTAATCAGTTGCGGCAGTGACAAGCTGCGTAAGGTTTCCATCGTGGTTTCGTTTAAACCGAGGCGGAAACCGGCTGCAATTTTATCTTCACGGATCAGACGCTGTGCCAGTAATAAATAGGACAGGTTCAGATCCTGGATAGATTGCATTTGTTCGTCAAAATTTTGTTCGTTCATAAAGTTGCTCCCGCAAAAAACAGACGATGCGCTGTCTTTCGCTGTTATTTAAAAATTAAATATGCGAGCAACCACTTCATTTCGATATTAATTAAAAATACTAAAAGGTAAATCTTTTAACAGCTTTAATATAGTTGTGCAGGTGATTGTATTATGTTCCTGCTTAAATCTTTGTTTCCAGGACTTTTCCTGACAACGGAAATAAGTTTACACAAAAGGATTCATACGAACAATGGAAATAATGCGGAAAAAATAGGCGGTTTGTAAAGTTGTGTTTTTGTTACTAATTTAACTTTAGGAATTACAGGTGGTTAGAGAATTTTCAAGAAAATCGATAACTTTAATTACAAAATGAGGAAAAACCTGTTGAGAAAAATTATCTTTTGCAGTCTGGATTTATCTTATTGAATTTTATCTATAAATAATGCCGATTTGCGTGAATGATAATAGTTTTTTTCTAACGTTAATTTATTACATCGCTTTAACAAGCAGGCCGCTAAATGTCACATATAGGAAAAATCACAACGCTTATTTAAAGAGTTGAACAAAGTCGATGCAAATAACATTTTTTTGTATAAGTCTTTTCTCATGCACTTTTTATTAAAAGGGCAAGCGGTGAGTAAAAAGCAATACGTTGGCACCGCTTACCCGAAAGAACCCGGAAATGAAAGGGTTAGTGAGTAAATCTAAAAGGGGCCGCCAAATGGAGCCGCCAGCCTTATCGCTTCGTTGACTTCTGCGAGCGGTCCGGATAGTGATGGGATATTCGCTTCGGCGAGCTTCTCTAATCGCTGAGCAGGATCTGCTTCTTCGTCAAAAAACACGGCGATTTTTTCTATTTCCAAAATTCGGTAGGCTTCTCTATCACCCGTTATCAAGGTGTTACGTATTGCCAGTAGCAGTTGCAGAAAATCGGCATCGGTTTTGCTGACGTTGGCAACCCATGCTTTCACTACGTCCAGACTGGCAATATCTCGCCACGCGTAGAGGTAACTTAATAAATGCGGAATGTTTAAAAGTTGATTCTTCACATCATCGTTATCCATGCGTTCGGCAAGGAGCCTACGCAATGTGTTTAACTCGCTGGCGGAAAACGAGGGTACATCGTGCGGTTCCATACTTTTTGGCTGAAGGGGAGTGAGCAGGCTTTGGCCAAACTGGGCAATCCATCGCAGAGCCTCACCCTTTTTTATCTTTACCTCAAGGAAAGTGCATAAGGGAGTTCGATCTTCGATTAACAGCTGCTTCGTAAGTTGTAAAGCCAGCGCACGCGTGCCGGACTCCTGCGGGCGGTAAAAAGGATCACGCGCCTCGAATTTGGCTTCAACGACATCACCTTGCTGAAAGAAGAAGTTGAGCAAGCCAAACAGTTGCTTAGGTTTTGCTTCAGCAATAACGCGCGGGGTAAGGCGGGTAATAATATGCTCAAACCAGGTCTGCGATGAGACGCCTTTGCTGTGAATTTCGCCGAGCAGACGCTGAGCGAGTTTTTCTTCATCATTACCCGCCATGGACAAAATCTCCTGAATGGCAGACTCCGATAATACGTTTTGCGGCGCGGAAAAGGAGAAATAATAGCGCCAGTAACCCGCGCTACCGAGACGCCTTAATGTTGTCAATTCGTCTCGCTTGTTTTCATCTATTTCACTGAACACGCTTATGTTTTTATCGCCACCGCCCTGCACACCCGGAACCCACTTACCGAGCGTCCAGGCATTGCGCCCCGAGGAGTACTTGAACAAAGCAAGTTTGGTCGCCAGATCGTCGGTCATCGCATTTTGGTCGGCGCTGTTAATGGCGCCGTCACCCGACTCAACAATAGAGCGCTCGGTGAGATAGTGTTCGATCCAGTCATGCAGGCCTGGGTTAACGACGCGAATGAGTTGCAGGAAACAGAGATCGGGGAAATAGACATAATCGCGCATGGCCGGGTAGCGAAACTGTAATGCGTTTAATGCCAGGCGGACTTCGCGCGGCGTGGAGAACTCGTTGCCATAGGCATCCACTGCTTTGTTCAACACTGCAAACGCCTCTGTATCTAAATCGCGTCCCTGAATTTTTTTATACAGTTCAAGTGCGCCGGCCAGGAATTCCCGGTGCAGGTCGAACGCTTCCGGGCGCGGTAAGCTGAATGAGAGCTGCACGATTTTTTGCAGATATAAACGCCCATCCGTGACGCCAAGGCCGTGCTCGATGGCCTTGGCCAGCACATCGCGGTCGTAACACATCACGTAACGAAAGCGGGGAAAGTCGGCGACCGAACGCACCATTCGCAATATTTCGACGGCCTGCGCCGGTTCCAGCCGATCGAGATCGTCGAGGACAATAATAAATGTCAGTTGAAGTTCTTCCAGGCTGCTTTCGATCTCCGAGCGCAGATCGGCGGCGCTTTTCTCACTGTCTGAGCCGAGCTTTGTCAGCGCTTCGGTAATCTTATCCGCACCACCCAGAAGCGGGATGATACTCGCCATATCCGCCAGCGGTTGGGCGAGTCTGGCGGTCGAGCGGACATAACGCAGCACACGATCTTTTGTCTCATTTAGCGTCTTTTTTGTGCTCTTAAACTTCTGTTCTCGTTCAGATAATGTGCGAGTTTGTTCCCGATCCAGGATAAGCGCGACGGGCATTAAAAGCGATGCGACCGGACTAATACCGTCGCCATTAAGCCAGGGAGAGATATGCAACACATGGGTCTTTTCTGGCTTCGTCTTCTCCAGTTCCTGAAGTAGTAAGTTGATGAGGCTCGTCTTCCCTGAACCCCAGACACCTTCGATACCAATGACGGCGGAGCCTTCATCGTCCATTGCCTGGATTGCCTGCGCTAACCCTTTGGCAACCGCAGTGAGCCCGTAACGATCTTCATCCGCATTTTTTACCGGTGCGTCCGGACCAACCAGACCATATCTTCCATCTGTTTTCATTTTGATACCTGTTCCATTCATTCAGATAACGGCACAGGAAGACAAGCGTGCCGGGGGGGCCTCATGCGCGTTTTCAATTTATCCATCGCATTGTGTATTAAGTGAGTGTCTTGAGGAAAAAGACAAGCCGCAACCCATGAAATGTAGGAGGGGCTTATCGGTCGCTTTAGCATGTGAGACTTCGGTGTTAATAAGGGGGCGTGTTGTCCTTGCCACGGTGGTCGCTCCTGCGTGAATTGGTATACGATTTTAGGTATACATCGTAACGTATACCAATAATCACCGGATTCAGCCGGATCGTCTCGGACAATGACAGATACAAAAAAGCCCGCAGGGCTTGTGCCGTGCGGGCTTTCAGGATTTCACCGGACGTATCCGGATCATGAAGTGGTGGAGCTGGCGGGAGTTGAACCCGCGCCCATGTTTTATTAAGCGTTTGAATATTAAGTATAAATTTACAATGAAATACCACGCGTGTATTTTACGTACACTCTGACGTATCCTTGACGTCCACACCTTGTCCAGTATTTGTAAGATCCCTCTCAGCTTTTAACAATGCCGATGACGGTGCCTTTTCACACTCAGCACAACGCTGGGTTCTTTCGTAATATGCTCATCTGTTGAACAATTACCTTAAAGGTAATAAACTGCAAAGACGATAACTGTAGTTATCGACATCAAGAGCCGCTGATGACGCAGTTATCAGTGGCTTTTTGCACCTTTACTGCGTTGCCAGTGAAGTGTTGAGGAGGTAAGCATGAGAACAGTAGCGAGAAGATCGATACAGACGATTGAGCGTCGGACTCAACTCGTCAGTTCTTTTGTTGACTCAAAAACAGAGAAAGAATTCTTCGTGCGAAGGCTGAGCGATCGTGTATCACCGGCGCGACAGTTGTTTATCGTGACACTTAATAATGAAGTATGTGACGGCGATGTGATCCCATTTGCAGAGATTGCCATGAACCATCAAAAGTTGCGATATGTTGTAAGGCCTGTGGATCAATACCCTCAGTACGTCAATGGCAATCTGCTCGAGCGAATCGAAGCGGCGATTGCGCAGTACATGAAGAATCATAAGGAAATTCACTACCATTAGAAGGCTGCAGCATGGCTCCTGCGCTAATACCGTCTTACAGCAAGGATTTGAGCATTACGCCCTTTGGCGAAAAGCTTCTCATTGAAACTTTCTACTTTTTCACAATCGAAGCAGGCCTTTTAAGGGCTGATGAATACATAGTTTCCTCTGGTGAATATCAATATTATCTTGACGTTTACCAGTTGGGATGTTCGACCGATGATTTCTTTTTAGATCATGGGCTTGATCTGATTGATATGAACATACCGATGCAAGATATTGTTAACACTCTACTTGCACTGGATATGGTCGATGACACTAAAACAATCAGAATTGGTCGTATCCAGTTTAATGATTTTAACTTCATAGAAGAAAACGGCCAGCTGATGACTGGTAAACAGATAAAAAGCGCCGTTATCGCTCCTGACTTCCAGTCAGCGGGCCTTGCGCGAGAAGTTTATAAAATGCTCGCCAAAAAACATGAATTCCTAATTTGCGATAATATTCAAAGCATCGCAGGTGGTGCTCTTTGGGCAAGCAGTATCATTCGTATTGCAGAGGTCAGGATCTATAATTCACGTACGAAGAAGTTTATGGACATTCTAGGCCCGGGTGCGCGTGGCGTGTCAGGTACATTGCCCTGGAGCGCTAACGATTTATCTGTTGACGAGATAGTTCGTTGGGGCCGTGCGTATGATGATAAAAACTGTTGCCGTCATATTGTGCATGTGATTTGTAAAGACAGGCTCATAGAAGACCAATTCCATGAGTATGTATCAATAGGTGGGGCAACAGAGTAACTACCCAACAAACCCGGTATTTCCCGGGTTTATTGTTTCTGCTGACTTATTTCTTCAGACCAACTGCAATCGCGGTTTTTCCGTCGTATTCAGCTAAGTATGAACCGTAGTGGCGAAATAACATTTCCGGTCCTTTATGTCCCATCTGGCCAGCAAGCCAGAAAAGGTTGGCGCCCTGGCTGATATGACGTGTCGCGAATGTATGCCGGGTTTGGTATGGATTTCGGTAACGTATACCGGCCTTCCGCAACGTCGGTACCCAGGCTTTTTTGCGGATAGCATCTGCGCTCGCCCATGGTTTATTTGTTTTCGGATCCTCAAATACTGTTGCGTCCTTCAGGAAGGTGAAAGCTTTCTGTGATGCCAGCACCGCCATAGCCTGATCATTAAGCTCAACCTTACGTGTCCCAGCCTTTGTTTTTGTCCCTTTGATCACCCCTACGACACTGGCGCTCTGAACGTGCGCGGTTTTCCCGATAAAATCTATGTCGCGCCAGCGCAGCGCGCAGAGCTCTGAACTCCGTAAACCGGTCTGAATGGCGAACATAAACAGGTTTTCCCACTGCTTGTTACCGGCAGACAAGAGAAGGGCATCAACTTCAGCAGGTGAAAGTGGATCGACTATATAGTCGCTGTCAGAGCTGGCCTTATCGCTTTGGTACCGGGAAGCGGTGACCAGCGATACCGGGTTAATTTGCAAGACTCCATCGGTCACTGCCTCATCAAGAGCAGATCGCAAAAAAGAAAGCTGGTTTCTGATGGTCTTCAAAGTCGTTGTGCGGTTCTGGATCCATGATTTCATTGCTGCCGGCGTCAGCTCGCTTGCCGGAAATGAATGAAGCTCACTCAACGCACTGCGGCATTTTTTATAACCGCCAATAGTTGATGGCGATAACTTCCGTGTTTCACATATTGACAGGTACTCATCAAGGTACATTTTTACTGTTTTACCAGTGGCGGCATTACCGAATATTTTCAGTCTTGCTGAACGTGGGAAGTATTCTGCATAAATAAAAGTTCCACGTTCAATTTTATTATGAATTTCGCCGAGCGTTCTCTCGGCGTATTTCAGGTTTTTATTATTCACTTCCAGATTGGAAAGGGGCTCACGGCATTTAACCCCTTTATAGGTGAAAGTAATATTGATCGTCTCGCCCTGGCTGTGTTTCCTTATGGTCACACCGCGCGGGAGCTTTGGCGATTCTGTCTTGCCCATTTAGCAACCTCACTAAGATCAATCCATCTTTCCTTTACGCCTTCAACTTTCAAAACCTGAACACCCTCAAACCAAACGCCACGCTGTAATCGTTTGTTGATGGCCTCTGCTGTTTCTCCGGTTTCTTTGCAATACGTCGAGATGGGAACACAATCGAGGTTCAGCATAGATTCTCCACACCGGCTGCAACCGGCTAACTGATTTTATACGCGCAAGACGAACACCCGTCCCTGGCGCCGTCGTTACATTTCACACAAATAGCAGGTTCGCTGGTGGGTTTTTCCACCAGTTTCATGATCGGGGCAGGGACGAGCACCGGCATCGGAACTCTCTGGCGCTTGGCTTCCTCCATTAGCTTTGCCAGTTCCAGCAGCCGCGCCTTGCAACCCATAGCTTCAGCGCGCCACCAGATCACGTCTTTGCGCAAGCGCCGTTGTCGCCGTAATTTCAGTTTGCTGGCCATTAGCGCTTCAACCCCTCGAATGAAACAGTGGCATTAAACATGTCACTCGGATCGCGGTAGAACTTAATGGAGTGAACGCGGAGAACGCCGATACGGTTGTTGGTAAATGAAATCGCGAAGGTGTCACCTTTCTTAGGCATCGGTTCGTAAATCAGACCGGCGCCAAAGTAATGGCCGGTGATCTCCATCTTTCCGTTTTCCTTGAAGCCGTGAACGAAGCGCAGGGCGTGGCCCCAAGTTTGCTTGGTGTAGTCGAACTCGGTGCTTTCAGCCCTGTTACCTTTCAGTAGTGCGAATAATTTAGCGAGCATGGCCTGCCCCCAATTCAATCAGCTGCTGGCAATCCACACAGGTCTTGCAACCAGCAACAGCAGCGCGCCTCGCTTCCGGTATAGCCTCGCCGCACTCTTCGCAATGCTCGGCTGACGCCCTATTACGGTCGATGCGAATGCGTTGTAAGGCGTGCGCCATGTTGAGCTCTACCAGCTCGTTGGCCTGGTCAATGATTTCAGTTGCCATCATGCACCCCTTTCACCCGCTCAAACTGGCGGGCGATGGCTGCCGCTTCGGGTGATGGTTCTGGATGGTTGCGGATCTGAGTCCCATAAAATTGATACAGTGCGCCCGCAGCAACAGAAACCAGCGTGGAGAAATCACAAACAACCGTGTCGCCATTAAGCACTTCAACGTTCGCAATTGTAGTTAGCGCTCTAATCAAAACATCATCATCAGCAAGAGATGGCTGGCGCGCTGCGGCAATATAAGCAAGATTGAGAGCTTCGAGGCGAGAAGACAGCTCTTTAATCAGATCCGAATAAACACTGGTCTGCTTGATGCTGGTGGCGTAACTGTTGGCAGTTCTCACCAGTTCGATAATGGTCATTGATGTCAGTTGTTGTCTCATTGCGTTGTATCTCCTTTGCGCGCTGCAACACGCGATTTTTGGATGCACGAAGCCCTCGCCAGGTGGCGATAATTAAATTGATTTCGCTTCCATAAATGCCCCCGGAGGGGCATTTGCAGCAGAGAAATTAAGCGTTGAAGGTACCGATAAAAGTTTCCACCGCGCTGTCTTTGAATTTTTCGACCAGCAGATCGCGGAATTCGGCGGCCATTTCTTCTTCGTAGCTTTCCAGTTGCGTGATACGCAGAACCAGCACCGGATTGTCGCTGGCCAGAATGCTCATACGTAACTTGATGCGGTACTCGCCGAGCCCTTCATAAGGGATGCACTTAAATTCGAACGCCGCCGGCATAATGTCTTTGCTCTTGGCTTCAACACTTTCCATCACAGAACGTTTGCCGCTGAAGTCCTGATCTTCATATTCCGCGCTGCGGATAGCGTCGATCGTAATTTTGCGAACTGCCGCCGCCGCGCGCTTGGCTTCGATAACCTGCCCGTCGGCATCGAACCCGGTGACATAATCAGACCAGTCTTCCAGCCACTCAGCCAGTTGCTTCTGGCTGTTGCGATCGCCGTTGATTTTCAGCAGTGCGGTATACGGTGAGGTGCGTTTCAGTGCCAGCACAGCTTTGTTATCTGCATGACCGGGGTTTTCCAGCGTGCCCAGGTTGAATACCGATACCGCTGCCATGTTGTCGGCATTGATAAAACAGCGGGTGCCGTCAGCAGCATAGTCGCTGGAGTAGCGGACGAAATCTTCGATACTCTGTGTTTCCATCTTTCCGCGGAACCGAAAACGGGTGGTATAAAGCTTTTCCAGACTTTCCACGCTTACATCTTTCGGCAGCGCGACAGCCGGGCAGTCAGCGCCAGCGAGCTTTTCTTCAACCAACTGACTGAAAACCAGATCACGGATCTGAGTGATGGCGGTTGAGTCGACTTGTTGAGACATGGTTTTTCCTTACGTGAATGATTAAGAAACCGGGCCGGTTAGCGCTGTGCCTGGTTCGGCTGGCCCTGAAGGGTGAACAGTTGACCCTGGTCTTCCTGCAATACGGTGAGCTTACCGCCGCGGTTGACATACATCGGGGTTTTGGTGGTGTCCTCTTCGGAGGTCTTGCCGCGCGGTGTAGGCTTAACGAACGCCAGCTTATGGACGATTTCAACGCGCTTTTCTTCCATAGAGTTGCTGATGCGGGACAAGTCAAAGGTCAGAGTGACTTTCCCTTTGTTGCCGTTGTTCAGCACGCCCAGGGCAACTTCATTCAGTGCTGCCGCCACTTTGTTTTCGAACACACCGCCGTCGAGTTCCCCGAAGAAGTCGGGGATATTGGTCAAACGTTCTTTGTCCATCGGTCTTACCCTCAGAATGGCGGCAGACACCGCCGGTTAGTATCTCCACACAACACAGGAGAGCACCTGCGGTGAGAAGCCGCCCGACGGGATTGGGGAATGAGCCGTCCCGTCGGTGATGCTCTCTTGTGTTGCGTAAAAAATTGCGGCGCCCTCACGGGAAAGATCCGACGCCGCCAAAAACTACCAGTTGGCATTTATACTGTTGTGTGGTGCCAGACGCTTATCTTCTGGTTACCGTCGAAGCGGCTGCAATTCACCACAACTGGAAGCGCACTCCCGCTTAATCACACCTGCCACCCATAACTGATGAGAGAAGGAGTGCGCTTTCATGTTGTGTGCCTGGCTTTTAACCACATCAGGTTCGGTGGTGTCCTGGTGTTCTCACCCAACCAGAAGGGCTCGAATATGGACACGGTGCTGCAGCAACAAATCAACCAACTGACTCTCGAAATTGCCCGCCTGAAAGAGGCTCAGGCAGTAGCCGAGAAAAACGTTGTAAACCTCGTCGCACGTTCTGAATTCACCATTGCGCTTCTCTCGGCTCTTATCACTGACGGCACCATCAGCACCGATGATGCTGTGGATTTCATCATGGAGGCTCCTGTCGAAATTCCCGGTTACACTGAGAGCGTCGAGCAGGCCCGCCACACCGTTATCGAAATCCTTAGCTATCCGAGAGCGCACTTTTAGCCGCCGCGTTTTACCGGACTCTTCCCGGTGGTCACACCGAATCGCCACGATGGTGAATCGCTCAGGCCGAAGTACGGGGCTGGCTTGCACATTCCGGCTACCCGCTTGGGTTAGGGATACTGTCAAGGGAACCCACCGGACCGCTGCGACGCATGTGCCATACGTCGTTGTTGCTTGTAGGTACATTATGTACCGCAAGGATACATTGTCAAGCGTAAAAAAACCTGCCGAAGCAGGTTTAATGAATGGTTTAATTTTTTATCTTATTTCTTCTTGGCTTACCTGAAAAAATGACGGTTCCTATGATTGAACAGTTCCCGTTTATTTTTATGTAAGGCTCAGGCCAGTTTGGATTTAGCGCTTTTAGGTACTTACTTCCGCCATCCTCAATAAGCCTTTTGAAAGTTGTTTCTCCGGTTTCATGCATAAGAGCTATTACATCATCACCATGAGATGCGGCTACTTCCGGGTCTACAAAAATCATATCGCCTGGACTGTATTCCGTAATCATTGAATCCCCTATGACTCGAAGAATGTAGGTCATAGGGCTACAAGCTACAGGGCATGGATAGTTTTCCGTCACACTTAAATCAACCTCTGTATAACCTGCTTCTGTCCATGCGCCTGCTTGTACCCAAGATATTACCGGCACTAATGTGAATGTCTTATTGGTATTCGACACATCCAGCGCTTTGGAAACATTAGTGGTTTGATGTTCCTGATCCAGCCAGCCTGTCGGCAGATTGAAACATTTCTCGATGTGGCGAGCCATATCATCGCCTATGTTTTTTGTTGCCCCATTCCCCATGAAACGGCTTGTTTGAGTCGGGTCGCGGTCAATCATGGCGGCAAATGAAGTATTGCCACCCGCACCATCTCTTAGTTTCCGGGCGTTATCCCGGCGAATTTCGTTAATCGTTTTCATCCCAAAATTAAACATCGTGTACCTTATGGGTACAAGTACCTTGAGGGTTCATTATTTTCGTGTAATATGTACACAGGAGGTACATAACATGAAAGACTACTGGGATTCACTAACCAAAGGGCAGCAAGGCGAGTTAGCCAAATGTGTCGGATCAACTCCTGGTTATCTGCGCCTTGTTTTTAATGGCTACAAAAAAGCTGGTTTCTCATTGGCAAAAAAGCTGGAAGAGAAAACGGGCGGTTCTATTACTAAGTCGGATCTGCGTCCGGATATTTATCCGAAACAGTAACAGCGATTGCGCTGTTCGGTAACTACCAAAGGAAAAACAAGATGGTAGAGCACAGCTTGAAAGAAGTGGTTAAGGCGATGTGTAAAGCCTATCCCGGTGGACGTGAAGCGATGGCCGGTGCACTTGGCATGACTGCCACGCAGTTCAATAACAACCTTTACGAGAAAAACGGTTGCCGGTTTTTCGAAGTGACAGAGCTGGAGGCGATGGAGGATTTATCAAATACCTCACTCCTGGCTGATTACTACGCGAAGCGTCGCGGTTGTCTGCTGGTGGATATTCCGACATTTGAAGAACTGGATCGGGTTGACCTGTTTAGCCGGGCGATGCGCACCGCCGCAGCACGCGGTCAGGTTGATCAGATTATCCAGCATGCACTGGAAGACGGGGTGATTGAAAAGCATGAAGCAGAACTTATCCACGAATATCACCGCCGTCATATGGCTGCGCGTGAAGAAGAAGTCGCGGCAATCATCGAATTATTCAGCCGCAAAAAGAAATGACGCCAGCAGGTTGCAGCCTCTGGCGTCGTGGCGTGTCGATCGTGGTGGAGATACCTACGCATGAACAGTTTAAACCGATTTCGGCCAGCTAAGCAATTCCGCTGCCCACCGCTGGTGGGGAGTAATGCACCGTTCGGCTATGTGGAAATAGTACGCGGAAGCGCTGATGCCAACAACTACCAGCGCGCCGCCGGAATGGTAGAGGCGTTTGCAGCTATGAACGAGCAGGGGCGCAAAGAATGGCTGAAATTAACCGGCAATTCAGAGACCACTACGGGATCCCTGTGCGCGTCATCCGGTGGGAGCCAGAAAAGCAGCGCGTTATCTATCTTCGTGAAGCGCAAGGCTACGAGCATGAATGCTTCAGCCCGTTTGAGCAGTTCCAGCGAAAATTCACAGAAATAAAGGACGACCATGAGCCAGATATTTGAAATCGTCCAGTCGTTGTCAGGGCAGAGGAACAGCATCACGATCCCTGTTCCTTACCTCGACTTCTTTTCCGGCGATCAGCAGGCGCATGCACTTGGTGCGGTACTCAATCAGCTTGTGTTCTGGTCAGGTAAATCAGATCTGAATGATGGCTGGTTTTACAAAGAGCACAGCGAGCTTGCTGCCGAAATCCGTGGCGTCAGCGAAGACCAGGTGCAACGCCTCGTAAACAAGATTTGTACCCGCTGGCTGCCCGGCGTGGTAGAGAAAGCACAGCGTCAGGTTAATGGTACCAAAAAAACGCATTACCGAATTGATGGTGACGCGCTGATAAATGCTCTCTTTCCTGCGACTCCAGTGGATTCCGCAAAATCGCGGAACGGGAAACGCGAAGTTGCGGAACCCATTACGCAGAATCGCGGAACCGAAACCGTAGAATCGCGGAACCCTAACCGCGAAGTCGCGGAACCTATTCTCTATACAGATCATTACACAGATCACCACGAACAGATCTCAAAACCCTCTTGTCAGGTTGCGCCGCAACCCGACGTTGCGGTGGTTATCACCGATCAGGCTAAACAGGTTTTGACTTACCTGAACCAGAAGACCGGATCACGGTATCAGGTCAGTAAATCCTCGCTGGATAACATCCGTGCCCGCCTTGGTGACGGTTTCACCGTTGCTGAGCTGGATCTTGTTGTGGACTACACGACCGCAAAATGGGGTCAGGATCTGCGCATGGCTGAATACCTGCGCCCGACAACGCTTTTCCTGCCGTCAAAATTCCCTGGCTACCTTCAGGCCGCGAACAAGTGGGTTGAGGCAGGGCGACCGGAGCGCCGTAACGGCGAATGGGTAAGCAGCACAGCAGCGCGCGCCAGTTTCAAGAATGTGGATTATTCGCTGCCGGAGAACGCGGGGTTCCGGTCATGAGCACATGGAAGAGACCATTCCTCAAATGGGCTGGGGGGAAATATTCACTACTACCGGAACTGGATCGCCTTATCCCGGTGGGCAAACGACTCATTGAGCCATTTGTGGGCGGCGGTTCGGTGTTTCTCAACTCCGATAAGCATGAAAGCTTCCTGCTGGGGGACGTAAACGCTGATCTGATCAACCTGTACCAGATGCTGACAGTGGTTCCCGATCTGGTAACCGAGTGGGCTAAAGGCTTATTTGAAAAGCTGAACGATGAAGACAGCTATATCGCCTGTCGTGAAGAGTTCAACAACCAGAAAATGTTCGGACCTGAGCGCGCCGCCGCTTTCCTCTACATCAACCGCCACTGCTTTAATGGCCTGATCCGCTACAACAGCAACGGCGATTTCAATGTTGGCTGGGGGAAGAAACCCAATCCGTATTTCCCCGAGAAAGAGCTGCTTGCCTTTTCCGCTATCTCTAAAAAATGCGTATTCATAAACGCCGGGTACCGCCGCACGCTGGCGTTGGCAGGTGAGGGAGATGTTGTGTACTGCGATCCTCCGTATGAACCGATGCCCGGTACCGCCGGTTTTACCAACTATGCCGCCGGGGGTTTTACGTGGGACGACCAGCAGGAGTTAGCGCGCTGCTGTGTTGCTGCGCATCAGCGTGGCGCCAGAGTGGTGATCAGCAATTCCACTGCGCCCCGCATCATCGAGCTTTACAAGGGGCATGGCTTCGACCTGCACCACGTCAGCGCCCGCCGCGCCATATCGAGCAAAGGCAGCACGCGCGAAACCGCCACCGACATCGTGGCCATTCTCTGAGGGGGAACCGTGGAAGAACGTAAACCACTGACTGACCGGCAGCAGCAGGTGCTTAATGCGCTGGTGGATTTTCACAACATGCACGGCTACCCGCCGACCTATACCGAGCTTGCGGCGCTGATTGGCGTCGCATCCGGCAACGCTGCCTTTGAACACCTTCGCGCCCTGGTGAAAAAAGGCTATATCACGATCGCCAGCGGCACCGCGCGCGGCATCAAAGTGAACGGCGTAAACGACACGCTGGCGCTCGATGAAGCCGAACAAGTTATCCGTGCGCTCCTGGCGGGTGAGGAAAGCTCGTCTGTTCTGGCTCAGGAATGGCTGAAACGCAGAGGGTCCGCGGCATGAAGCTGAAATTACCTTTCCCGCCAAGCGTAAATACCTACTGGCGCGCACCGAATAAGGGGCCGCTTAAAGGCCGCCACCTTATCAGCGCTGCCGGGCGTAAGTACCAGAGCGACGCCTGCGCGGCAATTATCGAGCAGTTACGCCGTCTGCCGAAGCCATCCAGCGAACCAGCCTCGGTGGAGGTCATTCTCTACCCGCCGGACGTGCGCCGCCGCGACATCGACAACTACAACAAGGCGCTGTTTGACGCGCTGACGCATGCCGGAGTGTGGGAGGACGACAGCCAGGTTAAACGCCTTCTGGTGGAGTGGGGGCCGGTAGTAAAGGGCGGCATGGTAGAGATCACGATCAGCAGGTTTGAACCAACAGCGGTTGCAGCCGCTTAAAGGAGATACGCATGCAGCAGATGAACGCAACACCAGCTTTCACCCCTGTGCCATTTATGCCGGGGCAGGAATTGACAATGAGCAGCCAGGATATTGCTGATCTGGTTGAATCTCGTCACGACCATGTTAAGCGCTCCATCGAAAGACTGGCAGAGCGCGGGGTTATTCAACTTCCTCCATTGGGGGAAGTTAAAAACCACCTCGGACAGTCGGTGGCGGTTTACCAGATTGGTAAGCGCGACAGCTATATCGTCGTAGCTCAGCTTTCTCCGGAATTTACCGCGCGCCTTGTCGACCGCTGGCAGGAACTGGAAAGCCAGCAGGCAATGCAGGTGCCGAAGTCATTACCTGAAGCGCTGCGCCTCGCCGCTGATCTGGCTGAGCAGCAACAACAGCTTAAACAGGAACTGGCAGCCGCTGCGCCGAAGGTTGAGTTTGTCGATCGTTATTGCTCCGCGAAAGGCTCCATGTCATTCCGGCAGGTAGCCAAGCTGCTGAACGCCAAAGAGCCTGAATTCCGCATGTTCCTCATTGAGCGGGGGATAATGTATCGCCTCGGCGGCGCGCTTACGCCACACCATCAGCACATCGAAGCAAAGCGATTTGAAGTGAAAACCGGTACCACCAATACCTCAAATTACGCCTTCAGCCAGGCGCGCTTCACCGCGAAGGGCGTGCAGTGGATTGGTGGACTCTGGACGGCTTATAAAGCACAGGGGGAAGCCGAGTGAGGGCGCTGTTAAATCCCGTCGTGGTAACTGAGCTTGGCCTCGTCATGTTCCGTCCCGGCACCAGCCTCCTGCCGCATTTTCGCCGCGGGCGCATGCTGATTGAGAACGAACCCGAGCGCCTGGCGGGTATGCCGAACGGTGAACTGCCACCAGCAGATCAGCCGCTGGCGGAAGATCCTGCGCTGGCACGCGTATTCGAAAATGAAGCGGTATTGCGCCGCGCTGGCGGCATTAACGGCCTGGAAAGCTGGCTTGAATCCGGTACCGGATGCCAGTGGCCACACGAAAACTGGCACGATGAGAACATGACTACCATGCGCCACGCGCCGGGCACGATCCGTCTGTGCTGGCATTGCGACAACATTCTGCGCGAGCACAGCACCGGGCAACTGGCGGGTATTGCCCGTGCAAATTGCGCCGCATACATCCTCACGACCGCACGCCGCGAGCTTGGCTTCGACGACTCCCATTCACTGACGCTGCCGGAGTTCTTCATGTGGCTGGCGCGTAACGGGCTTGCCGATGTGTTGCCGGAGGAAGCCGCCCGGCAGGTTCTTCTTATGCCTAAGCCGGTCATTAAATCGGTAACACGCGAGCTTGATCTGGTGCCCGGCATGCCGCAGGCGCGGGAAATTGTTGAGAAGGTTGCAAAGCAGGTGCTGGCGCTGCGCATCGATCCGGAGACGCCTGAATCCTTCATGCTGCGCCCTAAGCGCCGCCGCTGGGAAAATGAGAAGTACACCCGCTGGGTTAAAGCGCAGCAATGCATGTGCTGCAACAACCCGGCAGACGATCCCCACCACCTTATCGGCCACGGTAATGGTGGAATGGGTACAAAGGCGCACGACCTGTTTGTGATCCCGCTTTGCAGAGCACATCACGACGCGTTGCACGCTGACACCGTGGCATTTGAAGAAAAATATGGCAGCCAGCTTGTGCTGCTGTTTCGTTTTTTAGATCGCGCGCTTGCCATCGGCGTGCTGGCGTAAAGTGGAGACGCTATGAACCTTGAATCATTACCAAAATTCTATTCGCCTAAATCGCCAAAGTTAAACGACGAGACGCCTGCTACTGGCGGTGCAGCGCTGACAATCACCGATGTAATGGCAGCACAAGGCATGGTGCAGTCAAAAGCGCCGCTCGGCTTTAACCTGTTCCTGGCGAAGATGGGCATTCAGGATCCGGCACCAGCTTTAGAAGGACTGATGAACTATGCGCTGGCGCTCAAAAATCCGGTGCTGATGAAACTCAGCGAGAAAGCCCGCCTCGAAATTCTGCCGGTGCTGGTGCAATTCGCCTATGCCGATTATTCCCGATCGGCGGCAAGTAAGGCGCGGTGCCCGCACTGTAATGGCCTTGGTGTAATGCATGTCATGCGCGATGTGGTCAAGCACCCCGGCGTTAAAGGCGTTGAGGCAAAGGTCAGGTATGAAGAGGTGCAAGAGATCTGCCATCACTGCGGCGGTAAAGGAGAGGTAAGAACAGCGTGCCGTGGCTGCAAAGGAAAGGGTGAAGTGCTCGATGAAAAGCGCACAAAGCTTCACGGCGTGCCGGTCAATAAGGTATGCGGTCGCTGTAACGGCAATCGCTACAGCCGCGTACCAACAACCCTTGCCCGCGCACTGGTAAAGAAGGTTGTGCCAGACCTGACCAATTACGAATGGTATAGCGGTTATGCCGATGTGATTAACGCGCTGGTGACTAAATGCTGGCTTGAAGAGGCAAGCGCAGAGATGTATTTGAGAAAAGTGACACGTTAGCCACACTTTCGTGACTTATAGCGTCATGATGCTTGCAATACTCAAAAAAACTGGTTAGGATTTTCCCAACGATGGGCATTGTATGTTCAACGTTAAAAACCCGCCACTGTGCGGGTTTTTTTATTCTCATCAAGTTTATTCCTTAAATGAAAGCGTAAATTGTCCCTGTGGGCTTGATGAGCCTTCACTTATATAGGGGATAAAAATGCATTTTCTTAACGGGATGAATGGATTGTTTCATTTGACAGATGCAACAACACCAAGTGTCATGAGTAATAACGTTGCAAGGATCGCAAAAAAAATTAACCCTGCAGGCGCATTTTCTGCGAATTATTATCGCTATACACAGCCAGCAGATTTCGCACCATTTGAGCAGGAATGTTATTACAACGTTGCAAAGATGATTAAATTACATGGCGGAGAACCTATTTATGGGTGGGTTCTTTGGGAAAGCGCCAACATGATTGAGGGCGAAGCTCATTGCTTATACAAAAGCCCGGAAGGTGAGATTTTAGATATTACGCCAAGAGTGTCTGGCGAAGAAAAGATTCTTTTTTTAGAAGATCCTAGCTTCAAAGTTTCACTTAAAAGAGTAGGTGAAAACAAATTTAAGATGGTTCAACGTAGCAATCCACAACTGGATATTGCTTCAGATAGTTTTTTCCCATCAAAAGAAGTGGATCTTGAATTCGATCAGAGTGAAATTCGTGTAATAAGGTTAAGTGAATACGAGGATAGTTTTTTATTCTATTAATTTTATTAAGTGCGTTAAATAGCTCTTTTGGCTCGCTTGCGGGCCATTTTTATTTCTGGCTACCAATAGGCGGCCTTTTTTATTCCCCTCATCCTGAGAGGACTCACAGCAAATACGAGGGGGCTAAATGTCCGAACCTGTTTCCGGTTCCGCTGCGGCGGCAAGCGCTTTAACCGGTGCCAGTTTGTATGGCTTGTTAACCGGCACCGATTACGGTGTCGTGTTCGGTGCGTTCGCTGGCGCAGTGTTCTACGTCGCCACGGCTGCCGACCTGACGATTCTCCGCCGTTCGGCCTACTTCATCGTTTCTTACTTCGCTGGTGTGTACGGCTCCGGGCTGGTGGGCTCAATGCTGGCAAGCATCACCCATTACAGCGACAAACCGCTTGATGCGCTTGGCGCGGTTTTGCTTTCCGCGCTGGCGATTAAGACGCTCACCTTCTTCAGCGAGCAGGATCCCCTGTCGCTGCTGCAACGGTGGCGGGGAGGGACAAATGGTAACAAGTGATCCGCTGGTACTTACCAACGTGGTGACCAGTACCGCTATCGTTTTGCGCCTGATGATGTTTCGTAAGCCAGGCGGGCGACACAACTGGTGGGCGTCATGGCTGGCTTATCTGATCATCCTGGCTTATGCCTCGGTGCCATTCCGTTTCATGTTCGACTTCTATTTCCATGTTCACTGGGCGACCGTGCTGATGAATCTCATCATCTGCGCTGCTGTATTCGCGGCGCGCGGTAACGTAGCCCGGATTTTTCACGTACTGAGGCCAGAATAATGCGGATCAGCGATAAGGGTATTGCGCTCATCAAACAGTTTGAAGGTCTGCGGCTGACGGCGTATCAGGACAGCGTGGGCGTATGGACCATCGGCTTTGGCTGGACGCAGCCGGTGGGCGGGAAACCAATCCGCGCAGGGATGACAATTAAAGAGGAAACGGCAGAGCGCCTGTTGCGTACCGGGCTGGTGAGCTACGAGAGCGACGTGTCGAAGCTGGTGAAAGTGAAACTGACGCAGGGCCAGTTCGATGCGCTGGTTTCTTTCGCCTACAACCTCGGCGTGCGCTCGCTTTCCACATCGACACTGCTGAAAAAACTTAATGCCGGTGATTACCGCGGCGCCGCCGATGAATTCCCTCGCTGGAATAAAGCGGGCGGGCAGGTACTGGCTGGTCTTACCCGCCGCCGTGAGGCAGAGCGCGCTCTGTTCCTGTCGTGATGAATCGCATAACTGCTATTGCATCAATTGCGGCGGTAGTCGTTATTGCCGTTCTTGCAGCGCTGCTGGCGTTTGCAAAAGCTGACCTGTCCAATGCAGAAAGCGATAACCGCGTCCTGAAGAGCGACAACGCATTACAGGGGCAGGCGATCGCCACTCAGGCATTCAACGTCAACCGTTTTAACCAGGTGGCGCAACTGGCAGCCAGCGCTAATGCCGTGGTCGCCAGTGATGCCGAAAAAACCGTTATTGAATACCGGGAGATTCTTCACCGTGAGAAAACCTGTGATCTGCCTGTTCCTGCTGATATTGCTCGCGGGTTGCTCGAATACACGTACCGTTTACGTGCCAGCGCAATGCACGCCGATTCCGGCCAGCCTGACACAGCCGATGGTGGTGCCGCTGCCACCAGCGGGCTGACATATTGTCAGGCCGTGCTGTGGATTAGGCCGTTGCTCGCAACCATCGAGCAGGGTAATAACAACTTTGCCGGCATCAGAGATATTGAGAGCCAGCGGCAGCAATAAAAACAGCCCTCCGAAGAGGGCTAATAGGAGAAATATTGCGTTTATCTCATAGGTTCAAGCATTGACTTAACGCTCATCCCTGAGCGCTTCCCTGGTGTGGGTAGGAGCCACGTTAGGGTTCTTTAAACGTTGCACATAACTCCAGATTCGCAAGCGTAAGCGGTAATCAATAAGAGTAATCCTGGGTTTGCCCACCGGGAGCGAATCGATAGCAGCGGGAGAATGATTGCGGGGCTGCGAGCGGATATTGTGCAATGCATTTGATCATGAAGTGGCTGTAAATAACAACAGCTTTTATGTGTACTTTTATGCATTAATCGTTTAATTATTGTTGAGGGTAAAACCACTTCAATCAATAATTTAACTTATGGATAAGACATCAATGAAGCACATAATTGTATTGTTTGTAGCGCTTTTTCTTGCAGGGTGTACTAATTTCTCAGCGCAGCAACCTTATCGTTCCGAGAATGGTGAGCGTATGGTCATTAGTGCAAATATGCCCAATGGTATGTTTAAGTTGTGGGTAAATGAGGTTTTGGTCGTTGATGATACATCCCTTAACCAGGATAAAAGTCTCGCTGCAGCTTTCAGCCAAAGCTATACAAACGTTTACAATGGTACCTATAAGGGGCAAAAAGTTATGGCTCGCTGTAAGTTTTCGCGTGACTCAAGGGAGTGTGATGTGTTCGTCGATGGCGAGCATGCAGCCAACCTCTTCCTGAGATAAATATTACGCCAAAGGCATTACAGCAGGCATTCACTGAGTGCCTGTGATAATGAATGTATGTTTTGCCGCCAAACTCAGCAGGTATATAATCTGAAAGCCATAAGGCTAACCACTCAAGGAAGCAAAATGAAAGACGGCATTTACTTTGTTGTATTCAAAAGCGCTCAAAATGATGTTGGTACCGGGACTGTCGTGGTGAGAAATAATACAGTTAATGGTGGCGATTTTGGATTTACGTATCAGGGAGTAATCCAGGCTAATAGTCTGGACCTTCTAGTTTTCCAGCATGATCCTCAGGCACAGTGCGTAATACCTGGTTTGCATGAATACAGAACCACTTTTGCGATAACACAATCAGCAAGCGGCTACCTTCTCCAGGGAAGCATACTTGGAATCCCAAATTCTAATTTGGAAGTACACGCCAAATTTATCGGTGATTTAGTGTAAAGCTCTCCGAATTTTTTAAATCATTCATTTGCTTTTAACATAGGCCACCTAGTTTTCATGGGTGGCTTTTTTATTGCGCCTCGCCCGCGCACAAAAGAATTCAGGGGGCTGAATTTTAAGCCTACTGATTATCATTGATGAGAGAGTCTTTCAGTCGTTAGCCTGGGGAAAGCTGTTTTCTCGTGTGGCTGTCCCATGCACCACGCTCACATCAAAAAGGAAGATTTATGCAGGTCACTATCAATGGTGTCCCGTATGCGCCTGTCTGCAACACGGCCACTAGCCGTATCGGTATCGTAATTTCCACTCATAATCGCGCTGGTGCTCTAAGCCAGTCGCTGGAGCATCACCTCCAGCATCTTCCCGCTGGCGCGCTGGTGGTTGTCGTTGACGATGGTTCACAGCCACCAGCAGCGGTGCCCGACGGCGTTAAGCTGATCAGGCACGAAAAATCGCTGGGCATTGTGGCAACGAAGAATGCCAGCCTGGCTGTGCTGACCGCTGCTGGCTGCGAGCATCTGTTTCTGTGGGACGATGACGCATGGCCTATTGCTGATGGCTGGTGGTTGCCTTACATCGACTCACCCGAGCCTCATCTGGCTTATCAGTTCCTCGATCTGGCTGGCGCGCGAAAGCTGAACGATATCGCTGTGCTGTACCGCGACGATAAGCATGTGGCTTATACCGGCCAGCGCGGCGTGATGCTTTACTACCACCGCAGCGTAATTGAGCGCGTCGGTGGCTTTGACCCGATTTACGGGCGCGGCATGTATGAACATTCCGATCTGGCTCTGCGCATCCACAATGCCGGGCTGACGTCGTGGGCGTTCGCCGATGTGGTTGGCTCTGAAAAGCTCATTCACTCGCTGGACGAACATGAACAGGTTGAACGCTCGGTACCGCGCCCGGATCGCGAAGAGCAGGTTAAGCGCAACGTGCGGATTCACAACGAGCGCCGCGACACCGGGTACACAGGCTATGCAGAGTACCGACCGCGGCATGATGTGGTGATCACCACCCTGTTAACCAGCCAGCCCGACCCGCAACGCAATGAGCGCATGACGGTAGAACCCGGCATGCTCGCGCGCTGGTCGGAATCAGTTAAAGGTGCCAAAGCGGTGGTGCTGGCAGACCAGCTCACCAGCGCGCCACCCGGCGCCAGTCTGGTCAGGGTGCCGGAAGTCGCGATGAACGTTTATTTCCGGCGCTGGCTGCATATCTGGCAGCACCTTCGCGATCACCCTGAATATCACTTCGTGTGGTGTACCGATGGTACCGACGTCGAAATGCTGCGGGAACCGTGGGCAGATATGGTGCCCGGTATGGTTTATGTCGGGTCCGAGCCGAAAACCTACGCTGACGCCTGGGCGCGCCAGCATCACCCGGAGCGCGTCTATCAGGACTTCATCGACCAGCACCGCAACGACGTGATGCTTAACGCCGGGCTGCTTGGCGGCCTGCGTGAAGACGTGATGGCGTTTGCTCATGGCATTGTGCGGCTGTATTACCTGCTGGAGTGTCATCGCTTCTGGAAGACAGAGAAAGCACCGGCAGCCGTTGGTGACATGCTGGCGTTTGGTATTGTGGCGAAACGCTTTGGCGATCGCATCGTGACAGGTCCGGCAATCCATACTGTATTTAAGTCCAATGGCGTTGGAAGTGAGTGTGCATATTGGAAACACAAGTGAAGTTTATTGTTGTCGGCCACCACTCCCGGCGTCAGCAGGCTGATAGCCTGGCATCGCATATCGGTGCGCACCTGGTTATTGATGAAGGGAATCACGGCGCCAACTGGAATCATCGCCGGGCTCTCGAATGGGCGGCTGAGCAACCTTGCCGTGTGGTGGTGCTGGAGGAGGATGCACAGCCGGTGCCTTGGTTTACCAATAATGTTATCCCCTGGCTCAATGACAAGCCTGATGACCTGATTAGTTTTTACCTCGGCACTGGCCGCCCGCCTCAATATCAGGCGCTTATTGCCGAGCGGCTGATTGCCGCCGACAGGACGCGCGCCGACTACATCACGCTGCCGCAGCTCATTCATGGTGTGTGTTACAGCGTGCCGTCTCAGCACCTACCAAAGGTGCTGGCACGCTGGGACAGCAGCAAGCCCGCTGACTTTGCGCTGGGTGATGCATGGGGTGCGCCGGTGGTGTATCCCTGCTGGTCACTGGTTGATCATGCCGATGGAGAACCCGTCGAGCGCCATCCCGATGGTGAGGCGCGGACGGAACGGCGCCGGGCATGGAGGGTTGCATAATGCCAGCAGCGATACCGCGAGCATGCCGCAAGCGTGGCTGCTCAGGAACAACGACAGACCGTTCAGGCTTCTGTGACCAGCACCGCAACGAAGGCTGGCAACAGCACCAGCGCGGGCAGAGCCGCCACCAGCGTGGCTACGGAAGCAAGTGGGACGTGCTCAGGGCTGAGGTGCTGAAGCGCGACAAACATCTGTGCCAGAACTGTAAACGCAACGGGCTGATAGCACCGGCAAAGACAGTCGACCATATCATTGCCAAAGCTAACGGCGGCACAGACGACCGGACCAATCTCGAAGCCCTGTGCTGGTCATGTCACCGTTCGAAGACGGGGCACGAAAGATTCAAATGAGAACAGATATCAACAAATTGATTGCATTTGCAACTATATTGATGTGAATGATATAGATTCTCATCAATGGGGAGGGCGGGTAAAAAGTTCAGAGGGCTGCCTGCTAAGGACCGCCGCCTCAGTCAGATTTTTCCACCCGCGAAATATAAAAATTAACCGGAGCGTCTATGGCTGGAGCGACGGGGCGATCCGGGCGCCGGGCAAAGCCTGTTGCAAGGAAGTTGCTGGCGGGCAATCCGGGGAAGCGCGCCCTCAACAAAACTGAACCTTCATTCACGCCGATCACTGGCGTTGAGCCGCCGGAGTGGCTGGACGATAACGCCGCGACGATGTGGCGCATGGTTTCAAAAGAGCTTTGTGCTCAGCAGGTTCTCTGCGCCACCGATCTTCATAACCTTGAAATGTTCTGTATCGCCTATTCGAACTCCCGTCAGGCTCAGGAGCATATTCAGGCGCATGGGATAGTCATGGCTGGCTCAATGGGCGGCCCGATAAAAAACCCGGCACTGACGGTACTCAATGAGGCGATGCGCCAGATGGCATCATTTGGCGGGATGCTGGGGCTCGACCCGAGCAGCCGCCAGCGCCTTATCGGAGCAAACAAAAAACAGTCTGATAACCCATTCAAAAATTTATGACCCGTAAATCCTACCCGAACGTGAACGCCGCAAATCAGTATGCCCGCGACATCGTGCGGGGCAGGGTGACGGCGTGCCGGTATGTCATCGACGCCTGTCAGCGCCATCTTGATGATCTGGCAAAAGAGAAAACCCGGAAATTCCGTTATCGCTTTGATAAGGATCTGGCAGAAAAGGCGGCGAAGTTTATTCAACTTCTGCCGCATACCAAGGGCGAATGGGCGTTTAAACGCATGCCAATAACGCTCGAACCCTGGCAACTTTTTATCGTCTGCTCGGCGTTTGGCTGGGTGATAAAAGGCACTAAGCTGCGCCGTTTCCGCGAGGTTTATACAGAGATCCCACGCAAGAATGGCAAATCGGCGATATCTGCCGGGGTGGCGCTTTATTGCTTTACCTGTGATGACGAGTTTGGCGCCGAGGTGTATTCCGGCGCCACGACAGAAAAACAGGCCTGGGAGGTTTTCCGCCCGGCCCGGCTGATGTGCAAACGCACCCCGGCGCTGTGCGATGCGTTTGGTGTCGAGGTGAACGCTTCAAATATGAACAGGCCGGAGGATGGCGCCCGCTTTGAACCCCTGATCGGGAACCCCGGCGACGGCTCGTCGCCCAGCTGCGCGGTGGTCGATGAATACCACGAGCATGACACCGACGCGCTCTATACCACCATGCTGACCGGCATGGGTGCCCGGCGCCAGCCACTGATGTGGGCGATCACTACTGCGGGCTATAACATCGAGGGACCATGTTACGACAAGCGCCGGGAAGTGATAGAAATGCTTAACGGTACGGTGCCGAACGATGAACTTTTCGGTGTGATCTACACCGTGGATGAGGGCGATGACTGGACGGATCCGGCGGTGCTCCGCAAGGCAAACCCAAACATGGGTGTATCGGTCTACAGCGATTTCCTGCTCAGCCAGCAGAAAAGGGCGATGAACAACGCCCGCCAGGCCAACGTGTTCAAAACAAAACACCTGAATATCTGGGTGTCAGCCCGCGCGGCATATTTCAACCTGGTCAGCTGGCGCAACTGTGAGGATGAAACTCTCACGCTGGAGCAGTTTGAGGGGCAGCCATGCTATCTGGCTTTTGACCTTGCTCGCAAGCTGGATATGAACAGCATGGTGAGGATCTTTACCCGCGACATTGACGGGAAACGACATTACTACTGCGTGGCGCCACGCTTCTGGGTGCCGTATGACACGGTTTACAGCACGGATACGGATCAGCAGCGTACCGCAGAACGTTTCCAGAAATGGGTGAACAGCGGGCACCTTGAGATTACCGAAGGTGCTGAAATTGATTACCGCGTCATTCTGGAAGAGGCAAAGGCGGCTAACCGACAGAACCCGGTGGAGGAATCAGCTATTGACCCCCACGGAGCAACCAACCTTTCGCATCACCTGGCTGATGAAGGTTTAAGCCCGATCACCATCATTCAGAACTACACCAACATGTCAGATCCGATGAAGGAACTGGAAGCGGCAATCGAGGCGGGGCGTTTTCACCATGATGGCCATCCCATTCTGACCTGGTGTATTTCCAACGTGGTGGGTAAACACCTGCCGGGCAACGATGACGTTGTTCGCCCCATAAAGGAGCACAACGAAAACAAAATTGACGGTGCCACTGCGCTGATCATGGATATTGGTCGCGCCATGTTGCCGGAGACCCGGCAGGATCTTAACGGCTTCTTTGAAAATCCCATCATGGTAGGTTTCTGATGAATAAAAATAAGCAGCCGGGCAGGGTGAAAAGCGCTCTGCTCAACTGGTTGGGCGTCCCCATCAGCCTTACCACCGGGACGTTCTGGCAGGAATGGTACGGCACAAGCAGCAGCGGCAAGGTGGTGACAGCTGACAAAGCCATCCAGCTGTCAGCAGTATGGGCCTGTGTCAGACTGCTGAGCGAGTCCATATCCACCCTGCCGCTGAAGATATACGAACGGCAGGCAGACGGATCGCGAAAGCTGGCGCAGGGCAATCAGGTCTATCAGGTTCTATGCCGGAAGCCCAATCTCGAAATGACACCGTCGCGCTTTATGCTGATGCTGGTGGCCAGTCTTTGCCTGCGGGGTAACGCTTTCATTGAGAAGCTGTTTATCGGCAACAAGCTGGTTTCACTGGTTCCGCTCCTTCCGCAGAACATGGTGGTGAAACGTCTGGATACCGGGCGACTGGAATACACCTACACCGAAAACGGCAAGCAGCGCGTAATCCCGGAAAAGAACCTGATGCATATCCGCGGCTTCGGCCTGGATGGCGTCTGCGGCATGATGCCGATGATGGCCGGTCGCGATGTGATTGGTGCCGCGATGGCGGTGGAAGAGTCCGCAGCCAAGATTTTCGAGAACGGGCTCCAGAGTTCCGGCTTTCTTTCCGCTGAACAGGCACTGGACAAGGATCAGCGTGAGCGCCTTCGGGGTTACATGCAGGCGTTTACCGGATCAAAAAACGCCGGGAAAATCATGGTGCTTGAGGGCGGCCTGAAATATCAGAATGTCACCATGAACCCGGAAGCCGCGCAGATGCTTGAATCCCGCTCATTCAGCATCGAAGAGATATGCCGCTGGTTTCGCGTGCCGCCGTTTATGGTCGGGCACACCACAAAACAAAGCAGCTGGGCATCGAGCCTTGAGGGGATGAACCTCCAGTTCCTGACCCACACGCTGCGCCCGTTACTCGTGAATATTGAGCAGGAAATTTCACGGTGTCTGCTGGGCGGTGAAGAAGACCTTTTTGCCGAGTTCAGTGTGGAAGGTCTGTTGCGTGCCGACAGTGCCGGTCGCGCGGCGTACTACACCAGTGCGCTGCAGAATGGCTGGATGTCGCGTAACGACGTTCGCCGGCTGGAAAATATGCCGCCTATCGAGGGGGGTGATATTTACACCGTGCAGCTCAACCTGACGCCGCTGGAAGATCTCAGGCAGAACGGCCCGGCGGCGCAGGCTTATGCACTGCGCAGTCTCCATAACCACATTTTTCCCGATATTCCTTTCGAACAGTCACCGCTGAAACAGGCGGCCTAGGAGAACCCATGACAATCAGAAGCCTTCCGGCGGCGCCGGAGGGGCGGCCTTTTGCGCGCGAAAAACCGGATCTCCCGGCATCAGCACTGGAGCGCTGGGACGGCGGCATTCGTGCTGCAGGCAGTGATGACAACAGCATCTCGATTTTTGACGTGATTGGGAAGGATTACTGGGGAGACGGTGTTTCTGCCAGCCGTATCGCTGGCGCGCTGCGGTCAATGAATGGTGCCGCGGTAACCGTGAACATCAACTCACCGGGCGGCGATATGTTTGAAGGCCTGGCGATTTATAACCTGCTGCGCGAATACGAAGGCAAAGTCACCGTGAAGGTGCTGGGCCTGGCTGCGTCCGCCGCGTCCATCATTGCGATGGCTGGCGATGATGTACAAATCGGGCGTGGCGCTTTCCTGATGATCCACAACTGCTGGGTTGTCGCGATGGGTAATCGCCATGACCTGGCAAAAATTGCGACGGAAATGGAGCCGTTCGATAAAGCAATGGCCGACATCTACTCGGCGCGCAGCGGCATGAACACGACGGAAGTCGAAGCCATGATGGACGGCGAAACCTACATCGGCGGCAGCGAGGCCGTTGATAAAGGGTTTGCCGACAGCCTTCTCTCTGCCGATGAAATAGCCGCCGATGATGAATCACCCTCGGCGGCACTGCGCAAGCTCGATGCCCTGCTGGCGAAAACCAATACCCCGCGCTCTGAGCGCCGGAAACTCATTAAAGCCTTAGCCGGTGGCATGTCTGGCGCTGCCACCACTTCTGACGGTACGCCGGGCGCTGCCGACGACATTAAACCCGAAACACTCTCATCACTTGAAAACGCCCTGTCTGCGTTAGTCAAATAAGGATCCGCTATGTCTGAAGTAAATGAAATTCTGAAAAAAGTTACTACCAGCATTGAAGAGGCCACCGGCAAATTCAACGCCAAAGCAGAAGAAGCACTGACCGAAGCAAAGAAAAACGGGCAGTTGTCTGCTGAAACCAAAGAAACCGTCGATAAGATGGCTTCTGAATTTAACGCCCTTAAAGAGGCTGAGAAAACCCTGAAAGCCGCACTGGGTGAGCTGGAGCAGCAGGTTGCGCAGATGCCGCTGGCAAATGCAAAAACCGTTATTGAAACCGTCGGTAAACAGGTGATTTCTTCCGAGGCGTTAAAAGCCTTTGCCGCCAGCGCGGAAGGTGGCAAACGTGTCAGCGTTCCGGTGAAGGCCGCGATCACTTCCCCTGACCTGCCGGATCGCGTTGTCGAGCCGCAGCGACTGCCGGGGATTGATACCGCGCCGAAACAGCGTCTTTTCATTCGCGATCTGATTGCACCGGGGCGTACCACCTCACCGGCCATTTTCTGGGTGCAACAGACGGGTTTCACCAACAAGGCGAAGGTTGTTCCGGAGAATACGGCCAAACCGTACAGCGATATTGAATTCGCCACCAAAATCACGCCGGTGACTACCATCGCGCATATGTTCAAAGCCTCCAAACAGATCCTGGACGATTTCGCGCAGTTGCAGTCGACCATTGATGCCGAAATGCGTTACGGCCTGAAATATGCCGAAGAGCAGGAAATCCTTTTCGGCGACGGCAGCGGCGCTCACCTGCATGGCATCGTCCCGCAGGCATCAGCGTTTGATCCGGCGTTTCAGGTTGAGCATCAGAACGGGATTGATATTCTTCGTCTTGCCATGCTGCAGGCGCAGCTTGCCCGTTTCCCGGCTTCCGGCCATGTCCTTCACTTTATTGACTGGGCGAAGATTGAACTGACCAAAGACAGCCTGGGCCGCTATATCCTGGCTAACCCGGCAGCACTGACCGGACCGACGCTGTGGGGGCTTCCGGTCGTGGCGACCGAAGCGCAGCAGTTTATCGGTAAATTCCTGACAGGGGCATTTAATGCCGGCGCGCAGATCTTCGATCGTGAAGATGCCAACGTGGTGATTTCCACCGAGAACGCCGACGACTTCGAGAAAAACATGATCTCGATTCGTTGTGAAGAACGTCTGGCACTGGCGGTGAAACGCCCGGAATCGTTCATCTACGGTTCTATTTCTGCCGCTTCCGGCAGCTAAGGTATTCGGCGGCCTGCTGGCCGCCTTTCTTTAAGGCGATGAGTCTATGGAATTCCTTGAATTGTCCGTGGTGCGCGGGCATTGCCGAATCGATGATGATTTTACTGGTGATGACAACCTGCTTGAAATCTACACCGGCGCGGCGGCTCGTTACGTTGAAACCTGGACACGGCGCAAGCTCTACAAAACCAGTGATGATCCGGGCTTCGCTGATGATGCCGATCGTCTCCTGCTCGATGACGATATCCGCACAGTGATGCTGCTCCTGATTGGACACTGGTACGCCAACCGTGAAGCGGTAAATATCGGCAATATCACTTCCGAAATTCCACTGGCGGTGGAGGCTTTGTTACAGCCGCACCGGATTTATGGTCTGTAGGAGGTGCCATGCAGGCGGGAAGACTTAATCAGCGTGTGCGTATTCTTAATTTCACTACCATCAAAACCCCGTCCGGCCAGCCAGAGATTGTCTGGCATGATGGCAGCGAAATTTATGCAGAAATTAAAGGCGTAACGGGGCGAGAGCAAATCTCAGCGGGTGCTGAAATGGCGGAAGCAACGATCCGCGTATGGGTTCGGTTCCGCACCGATATCACCGCTGCCTCAAAACTGAAGGTGCTGACCGGCCCCTATAAAGGTCAAATCCTCGATGTTGCCGCGCCGCCTATTGCTGATTCAAAAGGCTCTCAACTGGAAATTCTGTGTAAGCAGGGGGTGAAACCGTGATCGATACGAAACTGGATTTTTCCGGCTTACTTGATTTATCGGACGATCTCGCCGCTCTCAGCAAAGCGGAAAACCGCAAGGTGATGCGCGATGCCACGCGCGCAGCGGCCACCATTTTTAAAGATGAAGCAGTTAAGCGTGCCCCGGTGCGCACCGGGAAGCTAAAGAAAAACATCGTGGTGATCACGCAGCGTGACCGCAATGGCAACATCACATCCGGTGTGCATGTTCGCGGTACGAATCCGCGCACCGGCAACAGTGATAATTCAATGAAAGCCAGCAATTCGCGTAATGCCTTCTACTGGAAGTTTGTGGAGCTTGGCACGTCGTATATGGCGCCCGTTCCGTTTATTCGCCCGGCCTATGATGCCAGGCAGGAAGATGCGGCAAATGCCGCTTTTGCGCGTGCGAATCAGGCGATTGATGAGGCGCTGTCAAAATGACCGAGGCTGATGTTTATTCTCTCATTGGTGCGCTGGCGGGTGGGCAGGTTTACCCCTACGTTGCGCCACTTAACCCACAGGGCGCGCCATCCATTTCACCACCGTGGATCACTTTCACGCTGGTGGATCAGGTTTATGGCGATACCTTTTGCGGCCCGGCTGAAGAGAACAGCGCGCTTCAGGTCGATGTGTATTCCCGTACCGTTGATGAGTCAAGAGCGCTGCGTGAGCAGGTTATTGCCGCGCTGATGCCGCTGGGATTCACGCAGATGAGCAAAACAGGCGGCTACGAGCAAGATACCGGCCTGCACCGGGCAACGCTTGAAGTCCATGTTCTTCAGTAACCCACCAATCCCTTAAATCCATGACCGCCGGAAGGCGGTTTTTTTATGCCCGGAGACAGCTATGTCCTCACTTTACGAAAAATCGCAGTTAACGAAGATCCTGATTTCTTCGCTGCCGGCAACGAAAGAAACGATGGGTACCGCCGTCTTTCTTGACCTCAGCTGCACGATCAAAGAAATTCAGTTTACCGGTGGTCAGAAGCAGGATATCGACGTGACCACCTTGTGCTCAACCGAGCAGGAAAATATCAACGGCCTGCCCGCACAGTCGGAGATTTCTCTCTCCGGCAACTTCTATAAAAACCCGGCGCAGGACGCACTGCGTGATGCATATGACAATGACACGACGTATGCCTTTCAGGTTATTTTCCCGTCCGGTAAAGGTTTCACTTTCCTGGCTGAAATTCGACAGCACACGTGGTCATCCGGTACTAACGGCGTGGTTGCGGCCACATTCTCCCTTCGCCTGAAAGGCAAGCCTGAAAATATCGAACCTGGTTCGTAAGGATTATCATGTCATCTATTAAAGAGCTTGCTCTGGCTAAGCTGTCAGGTTTTCGCCATAAAACTGTCGAAGTACCGGAGTGGAGTGGCGCGAAAGTGGTACTGCGAGAACCTTCCGGCGAAGCATGGTTGCGCTGGCAGGAGATCGCAAAGACTGGCAATGAGGATGAGGAACTTTCTGTTTCAGAGCGTGCTCATCGTAATCTCAAAGCTGACGTCGCGCTTTTCCTTGATGTTCTCTGTGATGAAGATAAACAGCCGGTATTTTCTGTAGATGATGAAGAGAAAGTGCGCCAGATTTATGGACCGGTACATTCCCGTCTGCTTAAACAGGCGCTTGATCTCATCACGTCAGCGGAAGACGCGCAGGAAAAGTCGCAACCCCCGGCGTAAAATTTCTGATGTCGCTTGCGCTCCGTATGGGGCGCACGCTTTCAGAACTCAGGCAGAGCATGACAGCCAGTGAGTTAATGATGTGGATTGAGTACGACAGGAAAAGCCCTGTCGGCGATATCCGCGGCGATATTCAGACGGCACAGATTGTTTCTGCTATATACGGATCGCAGGGTGCGAAAGTCCCGCTAAGCGATGCTATTTTGCAGTGGGGGGGAGATGCTAAAGGGGAAGATAACGATCCTTTTGCTGGACTTGAGGACGCATTAACAGAAGCCACTAAGTGACATCCCGATAAAAAAATAATAGGATTCTGCTGTTTCTGACAGAGGGATCGTTATATGAAATACACAATTTTATTGTCGTCTTTCTTTTTATTATCCGGGTGTTCTACTCAACCCGTTGGAACAGAACAGGCATCTAATATTCCTCCAGAAAGAGTTTGGAATAAAAATATAACTAATAAAACTGAAGGTGCTGGAATAATAATAGTTAAGCGTGACTCCGGTTTTATGGGTAGCGCATGTCTTACCAGCGTGTATTTTGATGGAAATCCCGTCGCGGATTTAAACACCAGAGAGAAGGTCACACTTTACGCCAACACAGGACGTCACGTGCTAAGCGCAACTCCACACGGATGGTGCGCTGGTGGTATGGTGGAAGTTGCAGCCGATGTTGTTGCTGGTAAAACTTTAATGTACAGAATTGGATATGGCGCCAACGGTGATTATCGATTTTCCCCAACGGCTTTTTAAATTCAATTAAACACAATAAACCCGCTAAACTTTTTGGCGGGTTTTTTATTGGGTGAAATATGGCAACACTACGCGAACTCATCATTAAAATCTCAGCCAATTCCAGCTCGTTTCAGTCTGAAATTTCCCGCGCGCAGCGCATGGGGGCTGACTATTACAAAACGATGGAAGGTGGTGGAAGAAAGGCAACTGCGGCCACGCGAGAATCACAAAGAGCCATAGCCGCCCTAAATGGTGAGTTGGCATCTGTAAAGGCGACCGCAACCGGTCTTGCAGGTGCTTTTGCAGGTGCCTTTGCCACTGGTCAACTTATTCATTATGCCGACACCTGGAATCAGTTATCTGGGCGACTGCGTCTGGCATCTACCGGCACAGATGACTTCACAGAGTCACAGCGAGCTCTGATGGATATCAGCCAGCGCACCGGTACATCCTTTGAGGCAAACGCGAATCTGTATTCCCGTATCGCTTCGGCCCTGCGCGATGCCGGATACGCATCTTCTGATGTGGCAAAAGTGACCGAAACGGTCGCCACTTCCCTGAAACTGTCCGGTGCCAGCACTGAAGAGGCCAGCTCGGTGATCACCCAACTTAGCCAGGCGCTCGGCTCCGGAGTACTGCGCGGCGAAGAATTTAACGCCATCATGGAAAATGGCGGTCGTCTGGCTAAACTGCTGGCGTCTGGCTTGGGGACCACAATCGGTGGTCTGCGTAACATGGCGAACAATGGTCAGTTGACTACTGACAAGATCATCCCATTACTGACCAATGTCGATCAATTGCGTAAGGAGTTTGATACCTTACCTGCCAGCATAAGCGGTTCCGCGCAGAAGGTTGAAAATGCCTTTATGGCATGGGTCGGCGGCGCTAATAATGCTCTTGGCGCCTCATCCGCCCTTGCTGGTGGTCTGGACAGTCTTGCGGATAATATCGGAGAGATAGCTGCTGTGGCTGGTGTTCTGGCAGCTGTTGGTGGTAGCCGCATGTTCGGCAACATGATCACTGGAGCTACTACAGCGACCGCTAAATTGATAGAGGCCAGAGGAGGTGCCATCGCTCTGGCTGACGCACAGAACTACGCTGCTGTTCAGGCTCAGCGTAAAGCAGTGGCAGATGCCGAAGCTGCAAAATCAGCCTATAACCTCGCTCTCGCCGAGGCTAATGTGGCGAAAGGTTCGAATGCGGAAGCACTGGCAACCGACAATCTGATTAAAAAGCGTAGCGAGATGATTGCGGCAAATGCTAAAGCTACGCAATCCAATATGGCAGTAGCTGCGTCTCATCAGGCGCTGAACCGTGCCACGAGTGTCGTAGGCACATTAGGCGGTGGTGCTCGCCTGCTATTGTCGCTGGTTGGTGGAATACCCGGTGCATTGATGCTTGGCGCTGGTGCCTGGTACACGATGTACCAGAATCAGGAGGAAGCTCGTCGTTCTGCACAAGAATATGCCAGTCAGATCGATATCATCAGAGAAAAGACGTCCAAGATGTCTTTGACGGATACTGAAGATAATCGGAAAAAAAGTGTCGATGCACTCGCTGAACAGAACAGACTGATTGACGAGCAGAGCAAAAAAATAGATGAACTTAAAAGGCAAATAGATCAACTCAACAAATCACAGTCCGATCCATCACTGAATAATAGAAACAGGGAAGACATTATTAGGGCTGTTGCCATTGCCACAGGGGATTTAGCTGTTGAACAAGAAAGGTTAAATCAGCTTCAGGAAAGAGCAAAATTAATTCAACAATCGCTGGAGGAGAACGAAAGGCGGCATAACGATTTAATTCGTGAGCAGGCCGGGCGACAAAATGCGCTTTATCAGTCGATGCTTGTAATGAACGGTCAGCATACTGAATTTAATCGCCTTCTTGGTCTGGGAAACCAGTTGCTGATGGCCAGACAGGGAATGACTGTCACACCGCTGCGGGTTCCTCAAGCTACAGCCACGCAAAAGCAGATAGATGCGCTTGAAAAAAGCCGCCGTGAGCTTGCTCTCTCGCGCCTTAAAGGCGAGGAAAAAGAACGAACCCGGCTTGGATACACAGCTGATGATCTGGGGCTCACTGCGGATCCTCAATTCCAGACCAACAGAGCAGAGTTTATCAATAATGGTCTGGAAGAGTGGCGTAATAACGAGGCTAACAAGAAGAAACCTAAAGGGCCGAAAACAGATGAAGAAAAGGCCGTTGATACCTATGACAGGCTGATCAAGCAGCAGAAGGAGCAAATCGCATTAGAAGGGCAGAATACCGAACTGGCTAAGGTGAAATATCAGGTCAGCCAGGGGGAACTGTCCACGCTGAGCGATGCGCAAAAACAGACGCTTCTGCAGAATGCCGCCCTGATTGATCAGACCAAAATTAAACAGCAGCTTATTGCATACGAGAATTCACTGGCCGATGCCAATGCAACAGCGCTTGCCGCAAATCAGGCTCAACTTGCAGGGTACGGGCAGGGAACCCGCCTGCGTGAGAGGATGCAGGAAGAGTACAGCATCCGTCAAGAGTTCGGGGATAAGAACACCGATCTGCTGCGGCAGTATCAGGCGAAAGAAATCAGCCAGGAATTTTATGAAAAAGGGATCGCGCTGAACAAAGAGTATCTCGATCAGCGCCTTCGTGATCAGCAGGCCTACTATGAAGCCTCTGATGCACAGCGCGCTGACTGGGGCGCAGGGATGAGGGAAGGTTTTTCGAACTGGGCAGATGAGGCTTCTGATTACGCATCTCAGACGGCAAACCTCGTCAGTTCCTCAATGGATGGGCTGGTTGGCAGCATTTCCGATGCGCTATCTGGCAACAAAAGCAGCTGGGATGACTGGGCTAATTCTGTGCTCCGCTCGATGCAAAAAATACTGATTAACGCCATGCTGGTGGATAGCCTGAAATCCGCATCCAGTTCCGGCGGTCTCTTCTCGTCGATTGGCGGAATGTTCGGCAGTTTATTTGGTGGCGGCAGTTCCGGTTCTTCAGCCGGTGCTGGCCAGTCTTTTGCCGTGCCATCTTTCCGGCCAAATGCGAAAGGCGGCGTCTATGCTTCCGAAAGCCTGAGCGCGTACAGCAACAGCGTGGTAAATACCCCGACCTATTTTGCCTTTGCAAAGGGCGCCGGACTGATGGGCGAGGCCGGGCCGGAAGCCATCATGCCGCTCACCCGATCTGCTGATGGTTCCCTTGGTGTCAGAATGGTTGGCGCTCAGGGGGCAAACTCCGGCGGTGGCAGCACGATTATCCATCAGCATTTCAGTATTTCCGGGAATGGTGACGCAGCGCTTAAACAGGCCATGCAGGAAGCCGCACGGCAGGGGGCACAGGATGGCGCGAAACAGGCAAGGCAGGAACTCCTTCAGGACTTCCAGACCCGCGGGCAGGCGCGCCGTTTGCTGAACGTTTAGTAAGGAGTGATTATGGCTGTTGAATGGCCTGCTGATGTCTGTCCCGCAGCGCTGACATGGCGCCCGGAGAGCAACACCAAAACATTTCGATCCCCTTTCAACGGTGCTTCACAGACCGTCCGTTATCCCGGTACCCGCTGGGTATGCTCCCTGACGCTGACCAATCTCACCGACGAGAAATCACGGCGCATTGATGCGCTTATCGCGTCCCTCGATGGTGAGTATGGCCGGGTTAAAATCCGTGACTGGGGGAGGCCGGGAAGAACGCCGGCGGGAACCCCGACCGTTTCTGATGCAAACCAGACCGGCACGGAGTTACACAGCAAAGGCTGGACGGCGGGCGTGATTGTGCTGCGGGCCGGGGATTACATCACTGTTAATGACGAACTGAAAATGGTTACAGCAGATGTGACCAGCGCGGCGGATATGACGGCAATTATCCCGATAGCGCCAATGCTCCGCATTTCGCCACCGGCAAACGCAGTGATTGAAGTGGCTAACCCTTACGGCATCTTCAAGCTGAAAGACAATCAGCAGGGGGCAGGCAGCCGGATACCCGGCGGCTTTACCAGTTACACCATTGAGTTTGAGGAGGCGTTTTAATGCTGTATTCCCCGTTTTCTGATGCGATGGTGGACTGGCTGTCACGCGACCGGGTGACGGCGGTGATCGCCGCGAATATCCAGTTTGAATCGGGCACCGTCTATGTACATTCCGGTACCGGCACGATTGTCCTGAACGGTTTTGTGTATTACGGCATGGGCAAAATGGGGGCGGTTGATGATGTGGGTGAAACCAATTCGACCAGCCCCGCACAGCTAAAGCTTACGCTATCCGGACTGGATCTTTCGTTGTTTGCCACCACGCTCAATGAGCGGTGTGTTGGCAGGCAGGCGAATATCTACCTCGTCGTCATGGACGACAGCGGCGTGGTGCGCGCGGCGGATATGATTTTTCAGGGTAAGGTATCAAGTACCGGTGCCACCGCCGGGGAAACGAACGCCCTGCAGTACACCGTCAGCAATATCTTTGAGGACTGGCAGCGCCCGTTTCCCGATCGTTACACCGATGAATCCCACCAGGCCACACAACCGGGCGACCGTATTTTCCGTTACGTGGCGCAGATGGCGGAGCGTTCAATCTACTGGGGCAGCAAGAAAGATGCTCCGGGCTTTACTTATTCGTGAGGACGCATGAAGCATCCAGACTGGCATAACCGATTAATCGCCGTGATGAAGGCCGCTGAAAAGCGGCCTTTTTCATGGGGAGAAAATGACTGCTGTCTTTTTTCGGCTGACTGCGCCCGGGCGATGTGCGGCGAGGATTTTGCAGCTGATCTGCGCGGCACTTACCACACGGCGACAGGGGCGAAAAAAGTGCTGCTGCGCAACGGCGGAACACTGGAAAAGGTGCTGTCCAGATTCCTTGATGAAGTGCCGGTGAAACTGGCGCAGCGCGGGGATATTGCCGTCGTGGAGAATAACGGCACACGGTGCGCCGGCGTCGTTTATTCCGGTGTAGTGTGGGTACCAGGCAGTGCCGGGCTGGTCAGCCTGCGGGTGAAACCCCTGAGTGTGTGGAGGGTACGATAATGCCAGCTGCGATCCCTATCATCGCAACCGTTGCCGCAGGTGCCGCAGCGGCTCAGGGCTACTATGCCATTGGCATCGCCATTACGGTGGCCGCGCAGGTGGCAACCCAGCTGATGACAAAGAAACCCTCGCTTGACGCGTATCGCGATACCTCAGAGCGTAAGCAGGTGCTGCGTGCCGCCGCCAGCCCGAAAACCGTTGTGTACGGTCGCACAATGTCAGCCGGTACACTTTTCTTTTCAGAAGAGCAGACCGGCTCCCAGACAGATGGTGAGTGGCTGCACATGGCGATCACGCTCGCCGGGCATCCCATTTCCGGAACGGGTGCGATCTATCTTTCCGATGATGATATTGGCACCTTCGGTGATAGCGTCACGCATGAGGTACATATCGACCGGCAGACCGCCGATCCGTTTATGCTGGCTAACTGCCCGTCGTGGAAAGCGGACATGATCGGTAAGGGCATTTCATGGTTGCGTATTTCCATGAAGTTCAATGCCGAGAAGTTCCCGGCAGGTATCCCCAATATCAAGGTCGAAAAACTCGGGCGGAAGGTTTACGACCCGCGCACCGGGCAGACGGCTTACAGCAATAATGCCGCGCTGTGCATTCTCGACTATTACCGTAACTATCTCAAAGTGCCTGATACCGATATCAACTGGGATCAGTTTCAGGAAGCGGCAAACATCAGCGATGAGATTGTCGCTAACGGCGACGGTACCTCAGAACGCCGCTATATGCTCAATGGTGAGTTTGACCTCAGCGAAAACAAGGCCAGTATCCTTGAAGCCATGCTGGTATGTTGCGCCGGAGAACCCACGTACACGGCGGGTAAACACGGCATTCTGGTCGGGGCATATTACGGCCCGGCGACAGAAACCATCACGGAAGATCAGATCGCCGGTGATATTGAAATCATGCCGGAGGTGGCTCAGACAGACCGGGTGAACACGGTTAAAGGTACTTTCGTTGATCCGCTGCAGGGCTATTCTGAAGTTGATTTCCCGTCGGTATCGGTTGCTGAATGGGTGACTGAGGACGGGGTTGAGATATCTCAGGATATGCCGCTTCGCTTTGTGACCTCCGAATTTCAGGCGCAGCGCCTGGCGGATATCCGGCTGAAGCGCACACGCATTTCCCGCACGATGAATATCCCGCTAAACCTGAGCGGCTACCGCTATCGTCCCGGCATGTATGTGAAAGTCAGCCTCCCGTCGCTTGGCATCACCGGCGTTGAAATGCGCGTGACAGACTGGAAGTTTGGCATCAGCAATGGTGTGCAACTCACGGTCAAACAGGAAACCGCCGACGTGTGGGGAGATGCCATTGGTAAACCCATCGTGCGCCCGCCGTTCACTCAGTTACCCGTCGGCGGCGTGGCGCAGCCGCAAAACCTGAAATATACGGTCGAGGAGATCGGGCAGGTGGTACAGGGTGTGCTGTCATGGCAGAACGTCGGGCAGTTTGCCTACAACAAGGTGATCATCCGCCAGGGCGGAACGGCGGTGCTGTCTGTGCAGGTTCCCGGTTCATTTACCCGCCTGACCGGTCTGCCGAGAAATGCATACACCGCGCATGTCATTGCCGTTAACCAGATGGGCGCGGAGTCGCCGGAGGCATACCTCGAATTTAATATTCAGGCGCCGCCGCCGCCGTCGCGGGTGGATATCGAACAGGGCTTCTTTGCCATCACACTGATCCCGCGACTGGCCGATCTGGTAAACGTTTCCACACAGTTTGATTTCTGGACGTCAGGAGAAACACCGCTGCCGAACGCCAGCGATATAACGGTGGAAAATGGCGCCACGCGGGAAGGTATCGGCACGACCTGGACGAAACACGATCTCAAAGTCGGGCATACCTATTACTGGTACATCCGGACCATAAACGCCTTCGGCACATCAGCGTTTGTGACTGTCGCTGCTGAATGCTCAATGGATACCGGGAGCCTGATTGAAATCATCGATGATGGGATCCGTAATTCTGGCGCGTTCCAGACTATCCAGAACGGGGTGGATACCAACCTTGAGGCCGCCATGCAGAATGCGCTGGCGGTGCATGGCACCGTTGAGCACCAGTATCAGCAATATGGTGAGGTACGAGCCGATATTCTGGTTGTGAAAACGACGGTCGCCGATAACGAAAAAGGACTGGCAGACCTGTCAACGTATGTTCAGGCGCAGATTGGTCCGGCAGGAAGCCTTGTTGCTGCCGTTAATCAGAAAATGACTGCTGAAGTTAATATCGACGGGACAGCGAAAGCGTCTTACGTCACTAACCTCGGCATTGTCCGCAATGGCGTGAAGTACAGCACCGGGTTTGGCATGTCGATTGAGCCAGACGGCAGCACCTACAAATCGACGGTCGTTGTCGCCGCTGACCAGTTCGGTGTTTATTACGGGAATAATCCCGGTAACTGGCAGGCTGCGTTCTTTGTTTACAACGGCCAGGTATTTATCAGGAGCGCGCTGATACAGGAGGCATCCATTGATTTCGCCAAAATCACGGATACGCTCCAGTCGTCGAACTACGTGGCAGGCGTCAGCGGCTGGCGGCTCGGTAAAGGCGGCGATGCAGAATTTCATGGCAGGGTCTATGCGACCAGCGGTCAGTTCTCCTTCAACGGGACGAATAACACCGTTGTGCTCGATGACAATGGCCTTACCGTTAACCTGACCGGTGGCGGCATGATTCGCGTGGGGAAATGGTGATGCCTGAAGGTTTACTTATCGACCTGAATGATGGCGGGCCGCGCATGGAAATTACAGCCGGTCTGCGCTGTCCTTCGTTCAGCATGATTATCCCCGAACAATTTGACGTTAATCAGTACCAGCTCCCCAACTATGTCGCCGGTAGTCAGGTTGTGCTGTTGCCACGTAACACCGTTTATATGACGTACCGTGGCACAAACCTGATCCCGACCATAGGGATGCTGTCCGGTTATTCTGTATCCGGCAACGTCATTACCCTTAACACCTGGTGGAGCGACAACTGGAACCGGGCCAGATCGTTCAATTCTGCTGTGTGGCAAATCCTTCCGGCATCGCAGGGGCAGGGGCTGTTGATTCAGGACAGCACCGATTTTCTGTCAATAACGGATGCAACGATGGTGGGCTCCTGTGTATGGCGCGGAACCGTAACGTTTACAGGAAGCTGGGCCACTCCTGATACAGGCGTTTCCCGCGATCAGTATCTTGTGTTCGCGAAGTGGAGCGCTGACGGCGTTACCGTCGAATTCGACGGGGCTAACGTCACCGCATACCAGGAGCGAAACGGAGATGATGTGGCAGCCACGGTAACCCTTCAGATAGCAATTTTTGCCAGTGGCATGATCCCCACGCCGGGAACAGGCTTCAACATTTTCAAAAACGGTACCTGTGTCTTTTCCACCACCCGGCGCCCGTTTGTTTACCGTAACGCCTCGTTTGTGCCGTCATGGAACTGGACGGATATCGGCGACAGCATGATCATGCTTGGCCGGTACGGTTACGACAGCAGAACATCAGGAGGCTGGGACTATCTGAAATGGGCGGGGCTTGTACGCTCAGGAAACGCGGTCAGGTGCGGGCGCGGGCGCACAACCGCAACATGGACTGACAGATATTCGGTTGTGGGTCAGCGACTGACGACTATCAGCATTCCCTGCATCCCCTCAATGTATTAACCGCACCCGGCCAGCGCGCCGGGTTTTTTATTGCCTGGAGTTCACATGTCCGCAGGAACCTTAACCCTTACGAATAATTCTGCCGCTGTGTCCGGTAGTGGCACGTCGTTCACCACTGAGCTTGCTGCAGCCGATTTTATTGTGGTTACGGTAGGTGGTATCCCTTACACGCTGCCGGTGAAAACGGTGGACAGCACAACTGCCCTGACGCTGGTCAGCAATTACACCGGGCCAACGCAGGCCGGTGCCGCCTGGTATGCCGTGCCCCGCGTCGCAATGAACCTGGTTACCGCCGCGCTGGTGGCGCAGAGTGCTGAAGCGCTGCGTGGCCTGAATTACGACAAACAGAACTGGCAGCAAATCTTTGCGGGCAGTGGCACTGCCACGATAAAAATTCCCGACGGCACATCTTTTACTGGCCCCACATGGAACAGCCTGGCAACGTCTTTAGCCAGCAAGGCCGATAAGACAGCGCTGGACGGCAAGGCTGATAAAAGTTCACTGGGGAACGCGGCGGCTCTCAATGTAGGCACAACGGCTAATACGGTCGCCGCCGGTGATGATTCGCGGCTTGGAACTGTCAACGGCAAATCAGGTGGAACTATATCTGGCACTGTGACGATCAATGGAAGTCTTGCCAGTTCAGCTGGTGTTATCGGTAGTTATCTTGTTGCACTTAACGGTGCCGGGTACAAACAACCATTGATAATTGATTCATCTGGATCCAGTGCAATATTCAGCAGTTCATACAAATATAACAACGGCTCTGGGTATGAATTAAATACAGGCTTTGGCGCTGTTGGTACGGGAAATTCATCCTGGCCCGCATCGATTTTAATGCAGACAGCTAACGATTCCGCTTTCGGCGCTCGTATCTGGATTTTTTCAATGTCTTCCGGTGACCTTATTTGCAACGGCTCAGGAAGCCAGCCCGGCTCTTATACGTTTACAAAAGCGGCTACATCTGACCGCACCCTGAAGCACGACATCACCTATAACGACGGGTTGCAGTCCTATGAGAACGTAAAAAAAATCAAACCGTGTTCTTTCGTGTACAACAATGATAAGGAAGAACGTGCCCGCCGTGGCGTCATTGCACAGGACGTTCGTGAAATCGATGAGGAGTATGTCAAAGAAGTACGGAACTACTTCGACAACACCAGCACGCTGGCACTGGATACCAATGTCCTCCTGCTTGATGCCTTGCTGGCGCTGAAAGTGGCGATATTAAAAATCGAAGAATTAGAGGGAGTTGTTAAACAGTTGCCGTCAGGATCTTGATCCCTGCAATTAATAAATATACTGTATATAAAAACAGTATTAAGCAGGGCTACACTATGCAATTCATTAAACCAGCAGATTTTCCGCGCGCAGTTGTCGCGCTCCCGCTCTTCAGCGACCTTGTTCAGTGCGGGTTTCCCAGCCCGGCAGCGGATTATGTTGAGCAGCGAATTGACCTTAACGAACTCCTTGTGCAGCGCCCCAGCGCAACGTATTTCGTCAAAGCTGCGGGGGATTCCATGATTGATGGCGGAATCGGCGACGGAGATCTGCTGGTGGTTGACAGTTCGCGCACCGCGCAGCACGGCGATATTGTGATCGCGGCGGTCGATGGCGAATTCACTGTGAAGCGCCTCCAGCTCAGACCAACCATTCAGCTCAACCCAATGAATTCGGCATACAGTCCGATCCGGGTAACAAGCGAAGACACCCTGGATATCTTCGGTGTCGTGACTTTTATCGTCAAACCGGCAAGCTGATCATGTTTGCGCTGTGCGATGTGAACAGCTTTTACGCGTCGTGCGAAACCGTCTTTCGTCCTGATTTGAAAGGGCGTCCAGTCGTCGTTCTTTCGAATAACGATGGCTGCGTGATCGCCCGCAGTGCCGAAGCGAAACCTTTCGTGGTGATGGGGGAGCCTTACTTCAAACAGAAAGAGGCGTTCCGGCGCCACGGTATCGTCGCATTCAGCAGCAATTACGAGTTGTACGCGGACATGTCAAACAGGGTGATGACCACCCTGGAAGAGATGAGCCCTCGCGTGGAAATATACTCAATCGATGAAGCCTTTTGCGACCTGACCGGCGTCCGTAATTGTCGTGATTTAACTGACTTTGGGCGCGAGATACGCGCGACCGTGCTGAAGCGCACTCACCTGACTGTCGGCGTCGGCATAGCGCAAACCAAAACCCTGGCGAAGCTGGCCAATCACGCCGCGAAAAAGTGGCAGCAGCAGACCGGCGGCGTGGTTGATTTGTCCAACATCGACCGCCAGCGCCGGTTGCTGGCTCTTGTTCCGGTTGAGGATGTCTGGGGCGTCGGGAGGCGCATCAGTAAGAAGCTGAACGCTCTGGGCATTAAAACCGCGCTTGAACTATCGGAACAAAGCACCTGGATTATCCGCAAGCATTTTAATGTCGTGCTCGAGCGAACGGTGCGGGAGCTGCGCGGTGAACCGTGTCTCGATCTTGAGGAATTTGCGCCGGCAAAGCAGGAGATTGTCTGCTCACGTTCTTTTGGTGGACGAATCACCGACTACGATGAAATGCGCCAGGCGATATGCAGCTACGCAAGCAGGGCGGCAGAGAAGCTACGCGGTGAGCATCAGTATTGCCGGTTTATCTCCGCTTTCGTTAAGACAAGCCCGTTTGCATTAAACGAGCCGTACTACGGCAACAGCGCGTCGGTAAAACTACTTACGCCAACACAAGACAGCAGGGACATAATCGGAGCGGCAACCCGCTGCCTGGACGCAATATGGAAAGATGGCTACCGCTACCAGAAAGCAAGTGTCATTCTCGGCGACTTTTTCAGCCAGGGCGTCGCGCAGCTTAATCTATTTGACGATAACGCACCGCGCGCGGACAGTGAAAAGCTGATGACCGTATTGGATCAGCTCAATGCGAAAGATGGCAGGGGAACTCTGTATTTTGCCGGGCAGGGCATACAGCCGCAATGGCAGATGAAGCGCGATATGCTGTCGCCCCGGTATACGACGCGTTTTTCAGACTTATTACTTGTCAGATAAATATAAACGTATCCGAAATTTTCTTATGTAATGCACAAATATCATTTTTCTTAAAAATATATTAAATTAGCGATGAGTTACTTATCAAAGTTATGATGAGTTTAAAATTTTATAATTATCAGCCCATTAGTGGGCTGATGATCGGTGGTTAGGTTTATATATCTAACATGTCCTGACAGCATGATATGCGATGGTTTTCATTTGATAAATCCAAACATAAAATGCTAGGCTTGTTGTTCCTTGTCTAATTGACCAAGCAAGATCACTAGGGTTTTTCAGTTGAGTGAAATTATAATATAATATCATATCATGAGAAAGGTTACTCATGGTCTCAACATTTTTATGAGCGGCAGCATTTCTAGCCAACTGTAAATGATTTATATCCTTTAGGCTCATGCCAAAGGCCGATAAAAGCTGATTTTTATTGGTAGGATCTAGGGCGATAATGATATCGACTATATTATCAATATCACCCCAAGTAGGCTCATTACGAACAAGAAAGCTGTGATGCCCATTTATAGTCTTATGCTGATTTCTTCTTTTCGCTTCGTAACCTAGCCGCTCCCATGAGTTATCAAGAGATATAAGTCTAGGAGATACAATTTTACGATCTAAGCATATAGATCCCCGGCAGGAATTATGAATCAGTTTTCTGCAAAAATGACACCAATGCTGCCAAATATCTGACATTAATCCTTCAGTTAAGCGGTTGAACGTCCATTCATCCATACTAGGTCTGGAAATACGCAACGAATCAACTTTATGCTGGTAAACATTACATCTACTAATAAAGCTTTTATATAATTCGTTCATGTTAGAGCCTTATAAAAAAGCTTTAATCAGCTCTTTAGTTCTAGTTGTTCGCTGAAGTTGTTTTGTAGTTGTTGATAGACATGCACCAACATACTCACCATACTCTCCATCTTCGTCTTGGACTTCATGAGCATCGGCCATAGCCATTAAGATAGGAATGGCTCTGTCAAAATCAGGCTTAAACTTGTCATCTGCAGTAAAGCCAAGCTCTTCTTCAAAATCCTCACTACCAGGGAAACCGAACTTCAGTGCCATAAGCGCACAAAACAATGAATGTATTGCATATGATTTCATAATAAAGGACTCACGGAGAGCATTAAGATCAGTCCGGAGTAAATTAAAGAAGTAGTCTATTTTTTCATCGAATTCAGCTTCTGAGTTGAATTCTGAATCATATTTTTTATAGATATTCTCAATTACAGCTACACCTTTACTGGTAATGCCTCTATCCAAAACGACTGCAAGATCAGCAATAAACTCTGCGTCACCCATACGAGCTAAAACTTTTGATGATAAAATCCCATAAAGTTCTAATAGTTCAGCATGAGCGTCAGCCTTTTCGACAATAAACCATTTAAATTTACCTTGAAAAGTAGCATGTCTCTTTTCTGCAGATGATAGTGGTGACGTATAAGCATTCATTCTGCGAAACATTTCCAATAATTCAGCTCTGCTGGCAGAATAAATTGTAGATGTCTCAATCTGAAAACTAATGAAATTTCTTTTGGCATCTTCTGGTAAATCACTAAATCTCATTCCGCTATATTTTTTGGACGCCGATGTTAGGGGGAATTTATTGCGATAGAAATCAATAAGTGTTGTTACCCTTTGTTGGCCATCAACAATTTCTTTTATTGGCCTATCGCTGGTTTTATCAAAAGCTTGATATAAATAAATCTTCGGAAACGGGTAGTTTTCAAGGATAGTATCAATAAAATAGCTTTTCGCGAAATCAGGCCAAATACCATTACCTCGCTGATAATCTTTGTTTACTATAAGCTCTTTTCTTTCAAGCATAGATATTAAATCGATGAGTGTTATTTGGCCGACATTGGTGTTCATTATAAAGCCTTTTATTTAAAAGAGAAAAATAATAAATGTTTACTATAATGCGCGCATTTTTTCCAAAAAGCAATATTTTTATGCAATTACTGAGTTCTTTAGTAACGAGAAGTAAAAGATTAAACTTTGATAAAAGATTCCTTGCATCAGGACAGTTGCGATCATCCTAGGATTCTGGGTAAGTTAATTATAATTTAATAGTCACAACTTTAATGTAAATGTAAAGATCTTTACTAATTAAATACCACTATATATACATAATTTTTGATTAAAATACGGTGTAATTTTAAATCAAAATGGCTATATACGGTAAATATACCTTAAAACCTGTGGCGTTTTATCGATAATGAATGGGTTGTAAGGTGTACTTGCTGGATAATTATGTTAAAAAAACGCTATTACACTGTGAAATGATGTTATGTTTTGCTTATTAAGAATGTCCTGCTCCTGTATTTATTAATTCCTTTGCTATATTAAAGGCTGTCTTGAATGCAGCCAACCACCGACTATGTCAGCCATAAGCCATTGAAAGGAAATGAGTGATTTTTAAATTAGTACTCTGAATAGTTAAATTAACTTTTTGCTTATGTGAGATAACGCGTCTGATTTACAATCGTTTGTATAGCAGGGATACTTAATGTTTTATCACTATAAAAGTAAATTAGTGCTCGGTGAAGATAAATTCCAACGTACAAAAAAGCCTGCACGAGCAGGCTTTTTTATTACGCGGGAGCCGCGGCTCCTTTACGTATCCTTTTTTTGTCCCTTTGGTGTCCGGTCACCGTCCGGGATAAGTGGCTAACTTACTGTTTTTTTAAACTCTGTCCTGCCACTGTCCATGTATATTTGGTGGAGCTGGCGGGAGTTGAACCCGCGTCCGAAATTCCTACATCCTCGGTACTACATGCTTAGTCCAGTCTTTAATTTCGCTTGCCGGCTGCGGACGGACACGCCACTAACAAACTAGCCTGATTAATTTTAACGCTTCAACCCCAGGCAGGGCATCCACGCGATCTCTTTTGGGTTTGACCTCTCTTGATCCCCGTCCTAAGAGCGGAGGCTAGGGAGAGAGGGCTCTAAGCAGGTTATTAAGCTGCTAAAGCGTAGTTTTCGTCGTTTGCGACTATTTTTTTTGCGGCTTTTTACGAGGCCAACCGCCCCTCGGCATGCACCTTGGGTTTCGCGAATCCCGTCGAATCCAGAATCAGCCCCAAAAGTGTGACGGTGAGTATAACAGATTTATGACGTGCCATTCCAGTCCATATCACAATGACTTTTGAGGAGGGAAATCTGGTTAGTATTTGTCCGCAGCTATCGAAGACGATCATACCGTATTTGTTATTGCTCTATGCAAACAAAGCGTTCACACCAGACGGCTAACGTACTAGACCGTATGGAATTGATCCGATCGTCTGTGGTTGATTGCTCTATGGTGGTGATTACGCGCGCACAAGGAGCACTTAGCTGGCCAACCGCACTGGAAAATCTTTCCTGGTCTGCGGGGATGTTTGCCAATGTGGAAATCAAAATCGGAGCTGGATTATCTATAAAAACATTGAATGAGGTATTGAGAGGCGTTCGGGGCCCTCTCCCGGCATGAGAGGGCGTAGCGGGCGTGACTAACGCCCGGCGTTTTTCATAATACGAGCTTTATCCAACTGCCATTCGCGCTCTTTCAGATCGGTGCGCTTGTCGTGCTGTTTCTTACCTTTCGCCACGCCGATTTTCACTTTGCACCAGGCGTTTTTCCAGTACAGCGACAGCGCCACTACGGTATAACCTTCGCGGTTAATGCGACCGTAGAGTGAATCGAGTTCGCGCTGGTTAAGCAGCAGCTTGCGTGTGCGAGTCGGATCGCAAACGTAGTGGCTGGAAGCTACGGTCAGCGGCGTAAAGTTTGCGCCAAACAGAAAGGCTTCGCCGTCTTTCAGAATAACGTAGCTGTCGCCAATGTTTGCTTTACCGGCGCGTAAGGATTTTACTTCCCAGCCTTGCAGTGCCAGCCCGGCCTCAAATTCCTCTTCGATAAAGTATTCATGGCGGGCGCGCTTATTCAGCGCAATGGTGGCTGAACCTGGTTTATATGCTTTTTTCTTCGTCATAGTGTCGTGAAGCCATCCGGTAATCTGATATCTGAAACTGACCTCATTGCGTCCTGTGAGGTTTAGCCGGTTATCTTAGCATGAGTTAGGGCATTGCGTTTTCCTTTCAACCTGGGGAAATGGTATTATTTGACGATTGTGTGAACGCGGAAAACGATATGCCTCAGATTAGCCGTACTGCGCTGGTGCCTTACAGCGCGGAACAAATGTACAAGTTAGTGAATGATGTAAAATCTTACCCGCAGTTTTTACCTGGCTGTACTGGCAGCCGGGTGCTGGAATCCGGGCCGACGCAAATGACTGCGGCGGTGGATGTTTCCAAAGCCGGGATCAGTAAAACGTTTACCACGCGTAATACGCTGAACACTAATCAAAGCATTTTGATGCATCTGGTCGATGGTCCTTTCAAGTCGCTGATTGGCGGGTGGAAATTTACCCCGCTGAGCGCCGAGGCTTGCCGGATTGAGTTCCAGCTTGATTTTGAATTTACCAATAAGCTGATTGAGCTGGCGTTTGGCCGCATCTTTAAAGAGCTGGCGGCAAACATGGTGCAGGCGTTTACGCACCGGGCGAAAGAGGTTTACCGTGCCGGGTAATATTGCTGTAGAAGTGGCTTACGCACTGCCGGAGAAACAGTATCTTCAGCGGGTGACGCTGGAAGAGGGCGCAACCGTTGAGCAGGCGATACTTGCTTCCGGTTTGCTCGAGCTGCGTGATGATATTGATCTGAAGGTGAATAAGGTCGGTATTTACAGCCGCCCGGTGAAATTGCACGATGCTGTGCACGACGGCGATCGCGTAGAGATTTACCGCCCGTTGATTGCCGATCCGAAAGAGTTGCGCCGCCAGCGCGCTGAGAAGTCATCTAAGAAAGCGTAAGCTGATAGCGTGGGTTTTGTTCCCGGCGCCGGTGAGTAACAGCCCGAACACGACGGGAAAAGAGCCGACATAAATGACTCAAACCAACTCAAACAAAAAAGGTGCTCATTGAGCACCTTTTTGCATTTCTGCAACCTTAGCTTTTGGTCAGCGCAGGTTTGTTATCCATATTGGTCAATACGCCATTGCTGCTGAAAGTCAGCGTCAGGGTTTGCTGGGAAACATCTTCATGACCCGGCTGCTGGCGGAACACGTAGAACCAGGTGTTACTGCCAAACGGATCGGTCATCATCGGCGTACCCAGTGCATAAGCAACCTGCTGTTGCGTCATACCTACGCGGATTTTAGAAACATCGTTTGGCGTCAGGTAGTTCCCCTGATTGATATCAGGACGGTAAACCACGCGTTCTACGGTAGAGCAACCTGCGGTCAACATCAGAAGAACCGCTGCGGCAGCAGTCAGCATTTTACAGCGCATAGTGATTTGATTCCTTTTCGGCCCGAACAATACGTGGCTCATATGTAATATGCCGATGATAATAGACCTTTCGCCAGTTTAAAACCTTTGCCGGCGGGTCTGTTGTCGATTTTGTCGAGAACTCTGACCGTCATATTACAAAAAAGTTTACGCTGCCAGCAGCTCTTTGGCGTTCGCCAGCGCGTTGCGGGTCACTTCACTACCGCCAAGCAGGCGTGCCAGCTCCTGCAATCGGGCGCGTTTATCCAGCGGCTGCATATGCGTTTCGGTCATTGCACCATCCGTTTCTTTGCTGACAAAGAAGTGATGATGGCCACAACCGGCAACCTGCGGCAGGTGCGTTACGCACATTACCTGCGTGGATTCACCCAACTGGCGCAACAGCTTGCCTACAACCACGGCTGTCGGGCCGCTGATGCCAACGTCGACTTCATCGAAAATCAGCGCCGGCGTTTCCATTTTCCGCGCGGTGATCACCTGGATAGCCAGCGCAATACGCGACAGTTCACCACCGGAGGCGACTTTAGCGATTGATTGCAACGGTTGTCCGGGGTTGGTGGTCACACGAAATTCGATGCGATCGGCACCTTCAGCTGTCAGCGAATGGGCATCAAACGCCACATCAATGGTAAACACGCCATGCGGCATGGAGAGCGCATGCATGCTTTCGGTAATCAATTCGCCGAGTTCCTGCGCATATTTCACTCGCTGCTCATGCAACTGCTGGGCGGTCGCCAGCGCGAGCTGGTGGTGATGCGTGACAGCCAGCGCCAGGGTTTCCTGGGAATCAGCCTGATCGTCGAGCAGTTGCTGCTCATCAAGCAGCGACTGGTGGAATTGAGGCAACTCTTCCGGACTGATGTGATGTTTGCGCGCCAGCGAAATCTGTCGTGAGATACGCTGTTCCAGTTCGTACAGACGGTTTGGATCAAGATCTAAGCGGTCGCAGTAGTGGCGCAGCTCATCGCTGGCTTCGCTAATCTGAATAGCAGCTTCTTCGAGCATATCCAGCACGCCAGAGAGACGAGTGTCCATACCTGCCAGTTCGCCAAGCAACTGACGTGCGGTATAGAGCTGGCTTTGCAGATTGGCCTCTTCCCCGTCTGCCAGCACATTCAGGGCATGCTGGCTGGTAGACAGCAACTGCCCGCTGTTGGCGAGGCGTTTGTACTCTTCATCAATCTGCTCGAACTCACCTGGCTGCGGGTTAAATTCGTTCAGCTCTTTCAATTGATAGTGCAAAAGCTCTGCGCGGGCGGCGCGCTCCTGGCTTTGCTGTTGATGCTGAGCCAGCTCGCGGCAGCTTTGATGCCAGGCACGGTAGTGTTCGGTCATTTGCTGAGTGAGCGCATACTCACCGGCGTAGCCGTCGAGCAGGTTTTTCTGCTGCTCGGGCTTAATAAGAAGCTGATGCGCGTGCTGACCATGGATCTGAATGAGTAACTGACCCAGCTCGCGCAACTGGGAAAGCGGCACCGCCGTGCCGTTGATAAAACCACGGGAGCGCCCGTCGCTGCTGATCACACGGCGAAGTAAACACTCACGCCCATCTTCGAGCTGGTTTTCTTCGAGCCAGCGTTGGGCGGCTGGGGTGTCTTTCAGCGCGAAGCGGGCGCACAGGTCGGCGCGCGGCGCGCCAGCGCGTACCATGTCGGCTTCCGCACGGCCGCCAAGGCATAGCCCGAGCGCATCAATGGCAATCGATTTACCCGCCCCGGTTTCGCCGGTAATAGCTGTCATCCCGCTGTGAAAATCAATCTCGAGCTCACGAACGATAGCAAAATTACTGATGGTCAGTTGTGCCAACATGGTTGCTTTCCTGTATGAAAAACCATAACTGTGTTTTCGTACAGTATAAACTGGTTTTATATACAGTAAAGCGTTGTGCGATGATTTTCAGAACAATTTTTTCGACCAGCCAAGTTTAGAGCTTAACGTATTGAAATAGCTGTAATCTTTAGGGTGAATAAGGTTGAGGTGATAGTCGCAGCGGCGGATTAACACATCTTCGCCTTCCTGAATCGGCAACGCGATTTGACTATCGCAGCTCACTTCCAGATCGCTGCGACGATGGGAAAAGCGCAGGCGAATAGTGCTGCTGCTGTTTATTACCAGCGGGCGCGCAGACAACGTGTGCGGGAACATCGGTACCAGCGTGATAGCATCCAGCGATGGCGTCAGAATCGGCCCGCCGGCGGAGAGTGAATAGGCGGTGGAACCGGTAGGGGTTGAGATAATCAGCCCGTCCGAACGCTGGGAAAAGGCAAAAACTTCGTCGATATAGACTTCAAATTCAATCATATGGGCAACTTTGCCCGGGTGGAGTACCACTTCGTTGATCGCGGTGCTGATACGTTTCTGGCACTCTTGCTGGCAGACCTGCACTTCCAGCAAAAAACGTTTTTCAGCGATATAATGACCTTCCAGCACGTCTGCCAGCTGTTGCTGCGCGTTGTCGGGATCGAGATCGGTGAGAAAACCGAGGTTGCCGCGGTTAATCCCAATAACCTTGATATCATAGCGCGCCAGCGTGCGCGCCGCGCCCAGCATATTACCGTCGCCGCCGACAACCACCGCGAGATCGGCTTGTTGACCGATTTCTGCCAGCGTACCGGTTTTCACATGATTGAGCTGCAATTCCTGGGCAATCTGTTGTTCGACAATGACGTCATAACCTTTGGCGCTTAACCAGCGATATAACATTTCATGTGTGGTCAGTGCGGTAGGGTGCCGTGGATGCCCGACAATACCAATACACTTGAAATGATGGGTCATTTTCTGGAGGTCCTTGTGGCGAATGAAATGATGACAATCTGTCACGTTCCCTTGAATCCCGGAAACTGATCCCCATAATAATGCAGGTTAGCGAGATGAATGCAAAAAAACGCGGAGAAATTCATGAGTAGTAAAGAACAGAAAACGCCTGACGGGCAAGCCCCGGAAGAAATTATCATGGAACAGCACGACGAAGTTGAGGCAGTTGTTGAGTCTGACGATTCTGCTGGGCAGGTGGATCCGCGCGATGAGAAAATTGCGAACCTTGAAGCGCAGTTAGCTGAAGCGGAAAGCCGCGAGCGCGAAACTGTTTTACGCGTTAAAGCGGAAATGGAAAACCTGCGTCGCCGTACCGAACAGGATATCGAGAAAGCGCATAAATTCGCGCTGGAGAAGTTCGTCAATGAACTGCTGCCGGTTATCGATAGCCTGGATCGCGCACTGGAAGTGGCGGACAAAAACAACGCCGAGATGGCACCGATGGTTGAAGGCATTGAACTGACGCTGAAAAACATGCTGGATGTGGTGAAGAAATTCGGCGTGGAAGTGATTGCTGAAACCGACGTTCCGCTGGATCCAAACGTGCATCAGGCGATTGCCATGGTGGAATCTGAAGAGATTGCCGCGGGTAAAGTGCTGGGCGTGATGCAAAAAGGTTACACTTTAAACGGCCGCACTATTCGCGCAGCGATGGTGACCGTTGCTAAAGCGAAGGCGTAACTTTTTTTAGATAAACCCTCTCCGTCCGGAGAGGGTTTTTTTTCGCTTATTCGGCGACGCTTTCCCGCAGTGCTTTCACCGGGATCACCTGAACCTGCTTAATCATATTGTCCTGCACGTCGAGAATATCGATGTCGTACTGCTCAATACGGACACGCGTACCCACCGCCGGGATCTCTTCCAGCGCTTCCAGCAGCATGCCGTTAATGGTGCGGGCTTCATCTTCCGGTAAGCGCCAGTTAAAGGCTTTATTCAGTTCGCGCACGTTGGCGCTGCCGTCGATGATCACCGAGCCGTCATTTTGCGGCGTGGCTTCATCCGCCAGCGCAGGCGACATGGACGTGGTAAAGTCGCCAACAATCTCTTCCAGAATATCCTCGACCGTCACCAGCCCCTGAATATCGCCATATTCATCGACCACCAGGCCGACTTTCTTTTTATTGCGCTGGAATTTCACCAGTTGCACGCTCAGCGGCGTACCTTCCGGGACATAGTAGATTTCATCGGCGGCGCGCAGCATCACCTCTTTGGTGAACTCGTTTTTCTCCGTCATTAACCGGTAGGCTTCGCGCACACGCAGCATGCTGATGGCGTCATCCAGCGAATCGCGGTAGAGCACAATGCGACCGTGCGGCGAGTGCGTGAGCTGGCGAACAATGGCTTTCCAGTCGTCGTTGATATCAATGCCGACAATTTCGTTGCGCGGCACCATGATGTCGTTAACGCTGACTTTTTCCAGATCGAGAATCGACAGCAACATGTCCTGGTTGCGGCGGGAAATTTGCGAGCGTGACTCGTTCACAATGGTGCGCAGCTCATCTTTGCTGAGCGCGCCGCTGACCACCACATCCGCTTTAATACCCACCATGCGCATCAGCACGCGCGTCACGCCGTTCAGCAACCACACCAGCGGCATCATGATGACTTGCAGCGGCGCCAGCAGGAAACTGCTGGGAAAGGCCACTTTCTCCGGGTAGAGCGCGGCGATAGTTTTTGGCAGGACTTCGGCGAACACCAGCACCACAAAGGTCAGCACGCCGGTGGCGATAGCGACGCCAGCATTGCCATACAGGCGCATGCCAACAATGGTGCCAATTGCCGACGCCAGAATATTGACGAGGTTGTTACCAATCAGCACCAGGCTTATCAGGCGGTCGGGTTTACGCAGCAGCTTTTCTACGCGTTTTGCCGCGCGGTTACCCTGCTTGGCTAAGTGGCGCAAGCGGTAGCGGTTGAGTGTCATCATTCCGGTTTCGGAACCGGAAAAATAGGCCGAAACCACGACCATGATGATTAGCGTAATAATCAGCGTCGTGGTGGAGATGTGTTCCAGGGGGAACTCCTTTGTGTTTAGCTCGTGAACTGTTGCAGAATGCGGCTGCCAAAATAGGCCAGCGTTAAAATCCCCGCGCCTGCAACGTTGAACCAGACGACCCTGCGGCCGCGCCAGCCCTCATGATAATGGCCCCAAAGCAGAACAATGTAGACAAACCAGGCGATGATTGAGAGCACCGCTTTGTCGATATTTTCCATGCTGAACAGGTTCTGCATAAAGAACAGGCCGGTGCATAGCGTCAGCGTCAGCAGCACAACGCCAACCTGGGTGATGTGGAACATTTTGCGCTCAATCACCATCAGCGGCGGCATTTCGTTGCTGAACGCCAGCCGTTTATTCTTCAGTTGATAGTCAATCCAGGCCAGTTGCAGCGCGTACATTGCCGCAATGATCAGTGTGGCATAGGCAAAGAGCGACAGGCCAATATGCACCATCATGCCCGGCGTGGCTTCCAGATGCGTGATGTACTCATTGGGCACAAAAACGGCGAAAGCAAGGTTGATTAACGCGAAGGTATAGACAATCGGCAGCAGCAGCCAGCCGCGATTTTTCGACGCCACAATGGTCATTACCGTACAGATCATCAGGCTGACCAGCGAACCGACATTCAGCAGGCTCAGGTTCTGCCCGCCATCACCCGGGAACAGGCGTTCTTTTAAGCCGAAACCGTGGCAAATAAGTGCGATTACCGCCGAAAGGATGGCCATTCTGCGCCAGCCGCTGTTTTTTTGCAGCAGGCTGGGAACGATCAGCGCAATGCTGATTGAGTAGGCAACAAGAGCGATCAGGGCAAAAACGGGCATAGGATGTCGGCAGTTGACTGAAGAAGAAAGGAAAGCAGTATAACGTTACGTGACGTTGGCTCCAACAGTTGCATCACATACAGGAGCAATGTCTTCATGTTATACTCCGGGAAATTTCTGTTATGCGTCGCGCTGGCGGCCATCGTATCACCTCAGGCGAGAGACAATGTTTGATAATTTAACCGATCGTTTGTCGCGCACCCTGCGCAATATCAGTGGCCGTGGACGCCTCACTGAAGACAACATCAAAGACACCCTGCGCGAAGTGCGTATGGCGCTGCTGGAAGCGGACGTTGCGCTGCCGGTGGTGCGTGATTTTATCAACCGCGTAAAAGAGAAGGCGGTTGGTCATGAAGTGAACAAGAGCCTGACGCCAGGCCAGGAATTCGTCAAAATCGTGCGCAATGAACTGGTTGCGGCGATGGGCGAAGAGAACCAGAGCCTGAACCTCGCCGCGCAGCCGCCTGCGGTAGTGCTGATGGCGGGTCTGCAAGGTGCGGGTAAAACCACCAGCGTCGGTAAGCTCGGTAAGTTTCTGCGCGAAAAGCACAAGAAAAAAGTGATGGTCGTTTCTGCCGACGTTTACCGTCCGGCGGCGATCAAGCAGCTGGAGACGCTGGCGCAGCAGGTTGACGTCGATTTCTTCCCTTCTGACGTCGCGCAAAAACCGGTCGACATTGTTAACGCCGCGCTGAAAGAAGCGAAGCTGAAATTCTACGATGTGCTGCTGGTGGATACCGCCGGTCGTCTGCATGTCGACGAAGCAATGATGGATGAGATCAAACAGGTTCACGCGGCGATTAAGCCGGTGGAAACGCTGTTTGTCGTCGACGCCATGACCGGTCAGGACGCCGCGAATACCGCAAAAGCGTTTAATGAAGCGCTGCCGCTGACCGGCGTGGTGCTGACCAAAGTGGACGGCGATGCGCGCGGTGGCGCGGCGCTCTCCATTCGCCATATCACCGGCAAGCCGATTAAATTCCTCGGTGTCGGCGAGAAAACCGAAGCGCTGGAGCCGTTCCACCCGGACCGTATCGCCTCACGCATCCTTGGCATGGGCGACGTGTTGTCGCTTATCGAAGATATCGAAAGCAAAGTTGACCGCGCGCAGGCTGAAAAACTGGCGAATAAACTGAAGAAGGGCGACGGCTTCGATCTGACCGACTTCCTTGAGCAGTTGCGCCAGATGAAAAACATGGGCGGTATGGCAAGCCTGATGGGCAAGCTGCCGGGCATGGGGCAAATCCCGGACAACGTTAAAGCGCAAATGGACGACAAAGTGCTGGTGCGTATGGAAGCGATCATTAACTCCATGACGCTGAAAGAGCGCGCCAACCCGGACATCATCAAAGGTTCGCGTAAACGCCGTATCGCCGCCGGCTGCGGTATGCAGGTGCAGGATGTGAACCGTCTGCTCAAACAATTCGACGACATGCAGCGCATGATGAAGAAAATGAAGAAGGGCGGGATGGCGAAGATGATGCGCGGGATGAAGGGGATGATGCCGCCTGGTTTCCCGGGTCGCTAAAACAAGGGCATAAGGCTATCTTGTTTGCCATTTTAGCCCCGGGGTGTGCTCGAAATGCTCACGTACTACGTGTACGCTCCGCTTTCTGTGCGCACGCCGGAACTAAACTGGCTGCACCGATATACGCCTTATATCCCTTGTTTACTTTATCCTGATTGCAATTTCCCCCAAAATCAGTAAAATTTTCGGGCTTTTAATATGACACCGGGCTCCGTTCCTCGATGGGGCCTGGTGTTTTATTCACACAAGAGGATGTTATGGTAACTATTCGTTTAGCTCGTCACGGCGCTAAAAAGCGTCCGTTCTACCAGGTTGTTGTTACTGACAGCCGCAATGCACGCAACGGTCGCTTCATTGAGCGCGTTGGTTTCTTCAACCCGATCGCTTCCGAGAAAGAAGAAGGCACCCGCCTGGATCTGGATCGTATTCAGCACTGGGTTGGCCAGGGCGCTACCGTTTCCGATCGCGTTTCCGCGCTGATCAAAGCAGCACAGAAAGCAGCTTAATCTGTCACGGTGGTCATGATGAGCAAGCAACAAGCCGCACCGGTCCCTGTTGAGCCAATTATTGTCGGCAAGCTGGGGTCTTCTTACGGAATTCGTGGTTGGCTCAGAGTGTTTTCCTCCACCGAAGACGCCGAAAGCATTTTTGACTATCAGCCCTGGTTTATCCAGAAGGCGGGTCAGTGGCAGAGCATTGAGCTGGAAAGCTGGCGCTACCACAATCAGGACATCGTCATCAAACTGAAAGGTGTTGATGACAGAGATGCCGCGAATCTGCTGACCAATTGTGAAATTGTCGTTGATTCCGCGCAGTTGCCGGAACTGGAAGAGGGTGACTACTACTGGAAAGACCTGATGGGCTGCCAGGTAGTGACTACTGAAGGTTACAGCCTCGGTAAAGTCGTCGATATGATGGAAACCGGGTCGAATGACGTTCTCGTCATCAAGGCAAACCTGAAAGATGCATTTGGTATCAAGGAGCGGTTGGTTCCGTTCCTCGATGGGCAGGTTATCAAGAAAGTCGATCTCACTACTCAAACCATTGAAGTAGATTGGGATCCTGGTTTTTGAACCTCCGGATATACGGTAAAAGACGGCGCTATGTGGATTGGCATAATTAGCCTGTTTCCTGAAATGTTCCGCGCGATTACCGACTACGGGGTAACTGGCCGGGCAGTAAAAAATGGCCTGCTGAGCATCCAGAGCTGGAGTCCGCGTGATTTCGCTCACGACCGGCACCGTACCGTGGACGATCGTCCTTACGGCGGCGGACCGGGGATGTTAATGATGGTGAACCCGTTACGGGACGCCATTCATGCAGCAAAAGCCGCGGCGGGCGAAGGCGCCAAAGTGATTTATCTGTCGCCTCAGGGGCGCAAGCTTGATCAAGCGGGCGTCAGCGAACTGGCAACGAATCAGAAACTGATTCTGGTGTGCGGTCGCTACGAAGGGATAGATGAGCGCGTAATTCAAACCGAGATTGACGAAGAATGGTCTATCGGCGATTACGTTCTCAGCGGTGGTGAGTTACCAGCGATGACGCTGATTGACTCGGTTTCCCGGTTTATTCCGGGGGTACTGGGGCATGAAGCTTCGGCAACGGAAGATTCTTTTGCCGATGGGTTGCTGGACTGCCCACACTATACCCGACCTGAAGTGTTAGAAGGAATGGAAGTACCGGCGGTATTACTGTCGGGGAACCATGCCGAGATACGTCGCTGGCGTTTGAAGCAGTCGCTGGGCCGCACCTGGCTTAGAAGACCTGAACTTCTGGAAAACCTGGCTCTGACTGAAGAGCAAGCAAGGTTGCTGGCGGAGTTCCAACGGGAACACGCGCAACAGCAACAGAAACATGATGGGATGGCTTAAGCCACCCGAATATCAGTTTACCCAGGATAAGAGATTAAATTATGAGCAACATTATTAAGCAACTTGAACAAGAGCAGATGAAGCAGGACGTACCTTCCTTCCGTCCGGGTGACACCGTGGAAGTGAAAGTATGGGTTGTTGAAGGTTCCAAAAAACGTCTGCAGGCATTCGAGGGCGTGGTTATCGCTATTCGTAACCGCGGTCTGCACTCTGCATTCACTGTTCGTAAAATTTCCAACGGCGAAGGCGTTGAGCGTGTCTTCCAGACTCACTCTCCGGTAGTTGACAGCATCTCTGTCAAACGTCGTGGTGCCGTTCGTAAAGCTAAACTGTACTACCTGCGTGAGCGTACTGGTAAGTCTGCTCGTATCAAAGAGCGTCTTAACTAAGATAGCGCACACGCTACATCCAAAGCGTGTTATGAAACAAGGGGTTGGCGTAATGCCAACCCCTTTTTTGTTCGCTGAAAACCACGGTCTGGCGCAGTCGCCCGTCACTTTTGGCTCTGTTTTATTACCTTTGGGTTTACCTTTCATAGAACTGCCGCTTCTTTTGAAGATGCCGACACGCTCTTGCCGGGCGCAACCCATATCCCCTTTTTGACCACACATTGCCCACGCAGCTATTTACTCATTACCCGCTATCGATACAGAAATAAAAAACCTGCTGGCGCAGGCTTTTGAGTATCTTCGCCGGATTACTTCCCGGCGGGGGACGCGCTCACTTGCAGTGCTGGCGGGCGGACAATGTAACGCGCCAGCGACTCATGGGTGACGAACGTACAACCACAGTGAATATTCTGGCACTGGTGATAGCGCTCTTTGGTTTCAGAACTGAGATAGCGACTGGAGCGCGCGTGCGCCGCTTGTTGGCATACCGGGCAATGCATCATGGTGGTTTCTCCCTCGTGTATATGCCAGCTATATTACCCCTTTAACTTGCAAATGCAAGTTAAAGAATGCATTTGACGCTATTCCTGCACTTCATATTCAACGCCGTCAACCCGAACCTCCAGCTCCAGTTTGCTAATAAAACCATTGCTATCAATACCATGTGTCACTTTTTTGATTACCCAGGGCGTGTTGTTGATCGCATCTTTAAAACCTGAAACATACACAGGGCTTTCTGCGGAGATATCGGTGCGCCCCTGAGCAAGAGTGAGCGTAAATTTCGCCGCGTTGCGCTGGATGTCTTGCCACTGCGCCTCTGCAGCCCGCATGGCTTCATCTTTAGAAGCGTACGTCGTCGGTAGGGTATAGATATTATCTTTTGATCCAGCGGCGTAATCGGTCGCTTCCTGTTTTTCATTGCTGGTTGTCGCGGTTTTGCGCGTCAGTTTTACCTGCTTCGTCTGCGCTTTTGGCGTTCTGGTATCTTGCCAGTGGGCAACCACACCGCTGTAAGCTACGCGATCGGCAAGGGTAAACTCGTGTGAGTCGCCATCGCTGCGGGTGATCGTCACCGAAGGAACAACCTTGCCGCCCCGAACGCACATGCCCGGAACAAGGAAAATCAGCGTACCTGATTTCACGGCGATTTCGGCACCGTTGCGAGTTGCCAGCCGGGTAAGAAAGCCAATGTCGGACTCATTAGACTGGTCGATATGGGCGATTTTTATATTTGCCAGCGCTGGCGCGACACTGGCGCTCAGTGAATTACGCCAGGCGATATCTTTGACAACTTCGCCAAGCGTTGTGTCATGCCATGACCACTCTTTTGGGCTGTTCATATTGCCGCGAAAATCGACGCTGCGGCCGGTAACAACCACCTGATCCGGCGTACCCCGGTGCGTCACCTGATCGATGGTAAACGTGCCCATATTGGTGAGCAGTTCTCCTTGTCGACCAATAGCGACACTTACCTCATTACCGCGCTGCGGCATCTGGATTTTCCCGTCGGCATCATCCAGCGTTAGCGTTAGTGTATCGGCTTCAAACCCGCGATTATCGGTGACGGTCAATGCTATCAGGCGAGGCGCAATATCGTAGGTTATGTCTTTTACTTGCTGTTTTTGCGCTTTCTGCGGATCATGCTGTTTCTGCTTTAGCTTAAGCGTAAACAGGGGGACGCTTGTTCGCCCCAAATCCTGGGTGAGTACGTCTATCATCACATGTTCCCCAGCATCTTCGTCGGGTCCCTGAACAGTTGTTCCCCCTGGGCCTGAAGATCGCCCGCCAGAGCCTCCAGCGATTCATCAACGCGCGTAAGTTTGAGCGTGAAGGTGATTTTGCGCGGTGAACCGTCGCTGTAATACTCAGAACCATTTTCGGTGACGCTGCTTATTACATACATGCCGTAAATCATTCCGGTTCCGTCAATAAGCGGCCATGAGCGACCCTGATCGGCCATCAGACGTACCGCTGCAAGTGACAGCACGCCGCCAGTGAGTTCCGGGTAGAGTGCACCCGTGATATCGATGGTGTCCTCCCCAGGACCGATATACTGAAACGCCGCGCGCTTGCCCACGCGCGCGTTGTTCTTCCAGTTAAACGCTGAGGTCCGGCTCATATTCTGAAATGGCAGCGTCTGCCGCATAAAAACAAAAAGCCCCAATGCCAGCATCATAATGCGAACTCTCCTTACGGGTTGAATTGGGATAACGCGTTGTTGCGCCGGTTATCGGCATCCTGGCGGAACAGATCCTGCAGGTAACGTTCGTTGCTGCTGCCCGGCGTGACATCGCCCTGCAGCGTGACGTTATATTCCGTACGGCTTTGGTCGAGGTAAGAGCTGCCGGTTGAGGGGCGCGCCACCTGGTAAGCGTTATACCCCGGCTGCGAACTTGTGGGCTGGATATAGCTGGATACCCCTCCTGTGGCGGGTTGCTCGATCGATGGTTTGAGCGCCAGTGCGGGTTTCTTATCGATAATGCCCAGCGTCTCCAGCAACCCCGTCGCGCTCTCGCTCAGTGAACGGAAAAGGGTTAGTGGCCAGGTGAATGCAGTAACCAGAACTTTACCGATAATCTGCCCGACGTTGCCGAATTGAGTGAGCGTCTCCTCGCTGGCCTTGATTGGCGTCAGCAGCGCGATAAAGGTCTCTTTTACCGTTTGCAGTGCACCGCCGATGGCATCGAAAACCGGCTGTAATGGCGAAAACATCTCTGCAATGGGGGCAAATGCCGCGACGATCCCCTCAATCACGCCGCTAAAAAAGGCGCTAATAGGCTCCCAGTATTTATAAATCAGCGCAGCGCCAGCGGCGATGGCTGCCACCACGGCAACAATTGGCCAGGTGAGTCCGCCGATAACCGCCATGATCCCGCCACAAACCGTGGTAAACACGCTGCCGAAGGTCGTGGCAATGGTGATAAGCGTGCTGATCCCCGTAAAGACGGGCGCAATCACGCTTGCGACAGTGCCGATTGCCCCTGCAACGCCGACGATCACCGTCGCTATCAGACCAAAGCTTTGCACCAGCCCCTGGTTATTTTGCACCCACTGCTGAAGCTGCCCGAGATAACCAGTCGCAGTCTGTACCAGCATGCGTAGCGACGACTCCTGGGTGGCGAAAATATCCACACTCAGGGATTGATAAGCCGCCTGTAACGCCGCTAAATCCGTGCCAAGATTGCCGACATTATTCTGCATCGCAGCCGCCGGAGCGCCGGTACTATTGTTTCGGGCGGCGACAGCCGGTGCGAGGCTCCCCGCGCTCTGCTGCTGGCTTACGGCGGCAGTTCCCGGCGCTGCGGTGTGAGTTTGCAGAGTTGCAACAGCGCTGCGCGGCGTTGCCGTCGGCAAGGCGGTACGAGTTTGCAGTGAAGCGGCATCGCTGCCCGGTGTTGCAGGTGGCACGGCTGGATGCGTTTGCAGTGACGCTTCATATCCCGGCTGCAGCAATTTTTTGCCCAGGTTAAATCCGGTGGTCGCTATCGACATCCCGGTCTTGCCAACGGCGGATACTTTCCCCGCCACGCCCAGAATCGACTGCTGGCTCTCTTTAATTTTCATCAGTCGCTGCTGGCGGTTCTCCTGCTTTAGTGCTTGCTGTTGGCTCGACAGCTGCTCGGTAGCGCTGCTGATGTTCTGCTGCAGGCGTTGTTTCGCTGTTGCAGGCGCACGGGTACTGATCCCCGCTTGTTGCAATGTTTGCCGCTGGTTTTTTACCGACTGCAAACTGTCGTGCTGCTGTTTGAGCGCGCTCACGTTGGCGCGCGCCTTATCCAGCGCGGTTAACTGCGCTGCACTGGGGTTATCGATTTTTTTCAGTTCGAAGGCCAGCGCCTGCGTGCTCGCTTTGGCGATCTTTAGCTGCTGGCTAACGCCGTTAAGCGCGCTCTGGGTGCGGGTAAATCCATCAATCTGCGCAGCCTGGCTATACAGGCCACGCAGGTTTTTTTCCGTCTCTTTGATACCGTCAGCCAGCGACACATTCGCCGTCTGCAGGGTTTGAAAGGGCCGCTTCGCCTGATCAACAGCAGCGAGCAGGGCCTCGATATTTACGCTGTTACTCATATGTGTTTCCGCTTCGCTGCAGCGCTTTTTCGCGCCAGGTGATGAGTTCGCTCAGACTCAGGGGATAGAGCTCTGATGGCGGCCAGTGGAAGATCACCGCGATATCCGCCATCAGATCGTCAACCGACAGCCTGGCCGGAAAATTTACTGTCCCGAAGCTGGTGACAAAAAACCGACCACCTTGCCCGCCAGCGCCACCATATCGGCCAGATCCAGCGCACCCACTTCCTGCTCGGTAAGTGAAGGGGAGGTGATGCGCGGCAGCACTTTAATCAGCGCGTCTACTTCGGCGTTTGCCACCGCCGCCAGGCTCAGGCCGCGCAGCGTACCGGCGTTCGGTTTCATCAGCGTAACGGAATTGATCGACTGCTCGCCGCGTTTAATCGGGTTTTGCAGGGTAATGACGTTATCTGTTTCGTGGTTCATACGATCCTCGTTGCTTTTGCGGGGGGAAGACCCGGCCAGCCAGGCTGACCGGGTGGGGTATTACAGGCCGATATTGCGGCGGTGCTGTTCGAGACGATCGACGCCGTTCACTTTTTCAACCATGTTGACGGTATCGATCTCCACCAGCTCTTTGCCATCGATGGTCAGTTTGAAGTAGGTGCAAACCACGGAGATTTTGGATTCCGTATCTTCACCCGGCTTATTTTCGCCAGTGTCGATCTCTTTCTGGCGACCACGCATCACCACTTCCACTGCCACCGTTTCCCCGGTGTCATCGCGCTGGTAAGAACCGGCGAAGCGGATTGGCACCGCGTCAGCGCTGGTGGCGCCATACAGTTCCCAGATAGCTTCATCCGGGAAGCCGCCCAGCGACCACTCCATTGACATCGCCTCTTCATCGAGACCCATATCAATCGGCGCGACGCCATTCATGCCTGCACCTCGATAGTTTTCCAGTTTGCGGGTCAGCTTTGGCAGCGTGATGGATTTGGCGACACCCTGGTAGCTGTAGCCATTGAGGAACACGTTCATGTATTTCAGTTTTCGCGGCATTGCCATTTATCAGGCTCCTTAATTGCTGTTAACCGAGGAGACCAGGTTCGCCAGGTACTTATCGGTGATGCGCTGGCGTAAGGTCAGGTTTTCCAGTGGCGGGACCGGCGTATAGTCATAATCGATATACAGTTTCCCGGCTTTCAGGGTTTCGGCGTCGTTCGCGGATTCATCGAACCAGCAGGTCGCATCGACGATGTAACCGTTGCTTTTCAGTTCGCGGAATTTCGCGTTAATGCCATCGATGATGTCGCGGATAAGCGTCGCGGTAATCGGTTTGTCCACCGCCCACATATGCGCGTCGGCCATGGTGTCGGCAATTACCTGCGCGGTACGGGTATAGTTTTCAAACAGGAACAGCGGATCATCCGAGCAGGTGCGGTTGCCCCAGAAACGGAAGCCATCTTTACGAATCAGCGTGGTGACGCCAGCCTGGTTCAGCAGATCCGCATCGGTGCCGGATTCCTGCAGATCCCAGAACACCGGGGTGCTGATGCCGGTCACGCCGTTAACGCCGACGTTAGACAGGGTTTTGTGCCAGCCAACAGACTGGTCGATATAAGCGCGCAGGCCGAGTGCGCGCGCCGTGGCGTACGCCGTGGCGCTGGCGTTAGCAACGGTATCCCAGGCGAGGAAGTCCGGCCAAATCACCATCAGCTCGCGCTGGCTGAAATTCTCGCGGTACTTAATAGCTTCCGAAATGGTTTTGCAGCCCCAGGCGCTAACGTAACCGAAGGCACGCAGCTTCTGGCAGATGGGGGCCAGCGCGGTTGCGACTTCCAGGGTGTCGTAACCCGGCACGCCAAGAATACGCGGTTTCACGCCGGTCACCGCTTCGGCGGTCAGCAGTGCTTTCAGGCCGGTGTATTTCCCGTTTGCATCGGTGGTGCCGATGATATTGGAAATCGTCTGCGCCTGGGCATCATCGCCGCTGCCTTCCGCGACGCGCACCACAACAATCACCGGTTTCGCCTGATCGGCAATCGCCTGTAAAGACGATGCCAGCGTACCTTTGGTGCCCGCTTTTGCGATGGCGCTTTGCACGTTGGTGATAAGCACCGGTTCATTCAGTGGAAAGGTTGCCGCATCGGCGTCGCTGGCCGTACAAACCATGCCGACGATAGCAGTTGAGACAGTGGAAATGACGCGTGTGCCGTCGTTGATTTCGACGACCTGAACGCCATGATGGTAGTCACTCATCCGATTAACTCCGTGGTGTTGGGGTGAGTGCTATTTTCCAGACCGCAGCGCTAACGCGCTATTTGTCGGGGTTGGCGTGGGGATGAAACAACACGGTAGACAAAAAAAACGGGCCGGGGCCCGTTGGATGTTGTTTGTTATTGCGGTTTTTCCGGCCAGGGGACATTCGTTATTGGTGCAGAAGGTGGGGATATCCTGCATATCCTATTCACGACCGAATATTTTCTTGCATGTATACACCCCGATAACAATCACCCCGTAACTGCCTGGATAAAATGCATCAAAGTGGTGAAGGGCGTTGTAACCTCCACTGCGTTTGATATCAACTGGCCTGAGCGCCTGACAGGACAGGCCATTCAATATTGGGCGCTTTTGATGTGTCTATTCTCATCAATATCACCCGATATTTTTTCAATGCGGTCAATGTATCGGTTTCCTCTGTGGTAGCCATTCCGAGATCGACGGCATCCTGGAGTATGCTGATTTTGCTTGACGCTTTCTGTATGAGTGATGCCTGGTGGGAATTTGCCTGCTCAATAATTTGTTCCCGAGTCGGGGCTGGTTCATCTACCCACGCAGGTCTGCCACTTGCCACACCCATTAATTTCCCGGGAGGTGGAGTTTGTTTCCAGTACATAGTGATTTCTTGATCGGTTGCAATAAATGCATCAGCAGGCCAGTCTTCATCGCTGTAGGTTCCGTCATTTTTCCATGTAATTGGAATAAATGACTTTAATGAGGGTGAAAAATAAGCTTTAGTCATAATTAATATCCTATTGCGAAAACGAAAGCCGTGTAACCCGCGCCGCCATTACCGCTAATGCGCAACATAAAATTACTCAGCGATTTTGGTGTTGGATCAGATATGTTGTTAAAAGATATCGTCGGATAATCACTACCACTCGTTCCCATCCGGTGGAAGGCTCCCCATACTCCCAGACGGGCATTAGGAAAAGGTGTTGGATATGTCCATGGGGTATCACCAAAATTGCCAGATATAACCGTTCCCCACTGAATAATTAATCCACCTGGCACATCAGGGATGCGGATAAAATCATTGGCTGAATATGAGCGCTTGCTGAAAAGGCTCATTACTGTTGCAACACTCGGTAGAAGATTTGTGGCCGTTCCTGCCACCATTTGGGCGTTTGTGGCTACTCCCTGCTTTGCGGCCTCTCCCAAACCAAGATTTTTGAGAGCCTCAGCAACGAGCCCCGCCGATTGCAGTTCTTTTAAGGCGTTACCAATCATCAGGTATTGATCGTGAGGGTTCGCTGATGAAAGATGCTGTTTCATCAGGCCTTCGGAATAGGCTTTTACCTCGATAACCTTATCATCGACATATTTGCGTGTCGCCAGCACCACCGAGGGGTCGATTTTCAGCGTGACGGCGGCGGCAGAAGAAACAATCAGCGCCATGCGAATGGTTTGCGTACGCCCGCTGCCCTCCTGTAAAAGCGGTTTATAGGTTTCCGGGCAGTTTGCGGTGGCAATTAGCGTGCCTTCGTCATCAAAAAGCCCTAACTCGCGGATCCAGAATCCCCCTTCATTTTCCGGGATCACCTGCTGGGCAATAATCTGGTTGGGGTTGTCGGCATCGACAGTGAGCGTATTCACTGCGCCGATACGCTTCTGGTTCAGTAATTGGGTCTGGGTAGCGTCCGGCACTGGCAGCTCGCCATTGCCATCCCCGACGGCCATTTGCGTGATATGGATTTGCGTGCCACGGGCGGTGGCTGCTGCCAGTGTCTCCGCGCCCTGGTTGGTCAGAATGGCGTAATATCTCGCGGTCATGCGTTTACTCTCAGTTACGGAAAGGTAGGCACTATTTTCCGGTGAGCGCATAAGCAGAGCTATTGTATGTGGTTGGCTTGCGGGCAGTACAACCGGGCACCAAAAAACGAGCCGTAGCCCGTCTGATGTTATTGCGGTTGTTGCGGCCAGTTGATATTCGGTGCCGTTGCGGTATCCACCGCCTGGAGCAGCTTGATGTACTGCAACCAGGCAATCAGCCGGGCTTTGTCGTCATCACTGATGATGCCAAGCTGTAACTCGGTCTGCCACAGGCTGATGGTGTTTTTTGCCTCACTCAGTAACTGCGTTTTTTTCTGTTCCGCCCCGGTGATAAGCGCTGTCTGCTGTGCGGTTGTATCGGTCACCCATTTGCTGCCGTCCCATTTATCATAAGCGGTCGCTGGTGCAAGTGGTGTAACGTCTGCCGGGTAATCACCCAGTTTGTCCAGTTGCGTCTGCTTGCCGCTGGCGATCTCATAAACCGTTTCGCCGCGGTGATCGGCAACGTATTCCCAGCCACTCGAATCGGCCTTACGGCAAACCGCAAAGCCGCTTTTCACCGCGGGCGGCGCATCGATGGCCGCGTTTGCCGGAATACCAACGCCGACAGCCAGGTACTCCACCGAGGTCGAACGATATTCGCGCGTGTCGGCTGCGAAGTTATAGACGGTTTGCTTTCCGGCAACGGTGGCAATCAGGTTCTGATTCAGTGTCGCTTGCGTCATTATGCAGCCCTCACGATGTAGTTAAATGCGATGTTATGTGGGCGATTTTCATTAGCAGTAGGTACTGCCATGGATGCGTTAAATCCAATACCGTACCCACCCGCTTTAGATTCCACCGAGCCTCCTCCGTGAGCAAAACTTGCGGCGCCAAATAATGCACCTCTCCCATCTTGCTCATATCCATAAGGTGCAGTGCAAGGAAGCATGCCGGTAATATTGCGAATCGCGTCGCCCTGGATACTTAATAGTGACCGTCCGGCATCTAAGGAACCATCGTCCGCCCAGCCGCGAATAAACTCGCCACGCAAATCGGGCAAATATCCAGACGGGAATACCGCGGCGAGCCCCGGATATTTCGCCTTATCAAATTCGGCGCCATTACATTTGAGCCACCCCGTCGGCGGCGTCGCTGAAGGAAAAGGTAGCGGTACGCCGACAGGCGTAAACTTTGCAATATCGGCGATTTGCAGGTATTGCGGGTGTGGATCGGCCGCGGCAAGATGTGCGGTCAGCAAGTGATCGGCATACGCTTTTACCTCGATAACGTTATCGTCGACATATTTGCGTGTCGCCAGCACCACCGACGGGTCGATTTTCAGCGTTACCGCAGCCGTTGACGAGACAATCAGCGCCATGCGAATGGTTTGTGTGCGACCGCTGCCTTCCTGTAACAACGGCTTGTACGTTTCCGGGCAGTTGGCAATGGCAATCAACACGCCATCGTCATCAAAAAGCCCCATTTCACGGATCCAGTAGCCCCCTTCATTTTCCGGGATCACCTGTTCGGCAATGACCTGGTTTGTGTTGGCCGCATCGACAGTGAGCGTGTTCACCGCACCGATGCGCTTCTGGTTAAGCAGTTGGGTTTGTGTGGCGTCGGGCGTTGGCAGGGAACCATTGCCGTCGCCGACGGCCATTTGTGTGATATGGATTTGCGTGCCAAGCGCGGTAGCTGCTGCCAGCTTCGCCGCACCTTGATTGGTCAGAATGGCATAATATTTCGCGGTCATGCGTTCACTCTCAGTTGTCGGAAACGTGGGCACTATTTTCCGGTGAGCGCATCGGGCAGGGCTATCGGTTGGGGTTGGTTTATGGGCAGGACAACTATGAATGAAAAAAACGGGCCGTAGCCCGTCTGATATTATTGCGGCTGTTGCGGCCAGTTGATATCCGGTGCCGCTGCGGTATCCACCGCCTGGAGCAGCTTGATGTACTGCAACCAGGCAATCAGCCGGGTTTTATCGTCATCGCTGATGATGCCGAGTTGCAACTCGGTTTGCCACAGGCTGATGGTGTTTTTTGCCTCACTCAGTAACTGCGTTTTTTTCTGTTCCGCCCCGGTGACAAGCGCTGTCTGCTGTGCGGTTGTATCGGTTACCCATTTGCTGCCGTCCCATTGATCATAAGCGGTCGCTGGTGCAAGCGGTGTAACGTCTGCCGGGTAATCACCCAGCTTATCCAGTTGCGTCTGCTTGCCGCTGGCGATCTCATAAACCGTTTCGCCGCGGTGATCGGCAATGTATTCCCAGCCGCTTAAATCTGCCTTACGGCAAATCGCAAAACCACTTTTCACCGCGAGCGGCACATCGATGGCTGCGTTTGCCGGAATACCAACGCCGACAGCCAGGTACTCCACCGAGGTCGAACGATATTCGCGCGTACCGGCTGCGAAGTTATAGACGGTTTGCTCTCCGGCAACGGTGGCAATCAGGTTCTGGTTCAGTGTCGCTTGCGTCATTATGCAGCCCTCACGATGTAGTTAAATGAGATGTTATGCGGGCGAGTTTCCGTTGCGGTACGAACCGCGCGAGATGCATCAAACGACCAATTTGATGCACCATATCCTGTTGCGTTTGAAGGAGCTGGTGCCAGGCCGACAGATAATAACGATGAACCCGTTTGCCTGAATGCGCCTGACAATGTGGAGTCCTGAAAAAGCTGCGTTCGTCCAAAAGTACCAACAATATTCTGTATGGCGTCCTCTTGAGCTAACAGCAGACCTCGCCCTGCATCCACGCCTCGCCCATCATCCCAGCCACGAATAAACTCACCGCGCAGATCGGGAAGAACACCGGTTGGGTACGCCAGCGCCAGTTTGGGATATTTGGCTTTATCAAACGTGGCGCCATTACATTTAAACCACCCTAATGGCGGAGTCGCCTGCGGCCAGGCAACAACACCCCCTACGGGCAGGATGTAGTTGTCATCAATCAGCGCATCATGAACAAACTTTGTGTTGGCGATTTGCTGTCCATAGTTGCCGATGTGCGTATCCGGAGCGGTAGGCACACCGCTAAATACCGGGCTGGCAAGTGGCGCATATTGCGTATGCGGGTTGGCGGCTTTGACATGGTTATTCATCAGGTCATCCGCATACTGGCGCGTGGCCAGCACCACCGACGGGTCAATCTTCAGCGTCACGGCGGCGGTCGATGAAACAATCAGCGCCATGCGGATGGTTTGCGTGCGACCGCTGCCTTCCTGCAACAACGGTTTATAGGTTTCCGGGCAGTTGGCGATAGCAATCAGCACGCCGTCATCATCGTAGAGGCCAATTTCGCGGATCCAGAACCCGCCTTCGTTCTCCGGGATCACCTGTTCGGCAATGATCTGATTGGTGTTATTCGGATCAACGGAGAGGCGGTTCAGCGGGGCAATTCGCTTCTGATTAATCAGTTGAGTTTGCGCCGCATCGGGCGTGGGCAGTACGCCGTTGGCATCGCCGAGCGCCATCTGCGTAAGGTTAAGCTTTGTGCCAAGCGACGCGGCGTTCGCCAGCTTCGCGGCCCCCTGATTGGTCAGAATGGCAAAGAATTTTGCAGTCATGCGTTAACTCTCAGGTTGTTGGGTGATGAATCAGTACAGAAGACATTTTCCGTTCAGCGACAGGCGAACGCTATCAGGCGGGGTTGGCTGCCCGCTGGCACAACGAGGCGGGTAAAAAAAACGGGCCGCAGCCCGTTAGGTGTGATGTTACGTGGTTAAGTGATGATGACATCATCAATCAGGTGAACCGCTGAAGCCGGATAATATTCACCGCCAACAACAATCTCTTCCGGCATGTAAGGGTAAACGGTCAGCTCTTCACCCAGATAGCAACCGGCCCCGACATAAAACTCGCCGCTGCTGCTCAGGCTGATGTTTAACCCGGTCAGGTGGCGGCTCGCCGGTTTGGCATCATTAATCAGCCGCTCCAGCTCAAGGTACATCTCCTCGGTAATGCCATTCTCCTGCACGCCAATCACCAGTTTAAAGGTACCCGGCTCGGCGTTGTCCTCCCACCATTCGCGCAGCTCAATCAAAAAACCGAGCGGCTCAACCACCCGGCGTAGCGCGCTGCGCGTGCCTTTGTGTTGATGAACGAAGAATGAAGCAGCAATCACTTTGCGTTTGGTCGCTTCCGGCCAGTTAAAATCCCAGCGGTCGACGGAGAGCGCCCATGCCAGGTAAGGCAGCAGCTCCGCCGGGCATGTTTGCGGATCCCACAACGTGCGCAGCGGCACCGGCACGCGCTCAATATCTGCCGCCGCTTTTGCCGCTGCCACCTCAAGAACGGATGAGCCAACAGGCAACAAACGGTCGTCACTCATCGGTGCCTCCGGCATTAATGCTCCAGGCGGTGCAGTAAGAGGCCTGATTTTTCGCCAGCACCAGATCGCTTTGCGGTGCGCTCAGTTCCACCCGCTGCACGCCCTCGACATGCAGCGCGGCATAAATCGCCGACTGGCGGATATCGCGTCCTAAACGCCGTTGCGCGTTGATATAGGCTTTTAACTGCTGTTCAGCGGCCTGGCGAATCGGTTCCGATTCCGGCCCGGGGTAGAAGTAGAGCGTGGCGTTAATCTGGTAGGGCACGATCTCCGCGCTTTGCACCGTCACACGGTCGCCCACCGGGCGCACATCTTCAGCGTTCAGGGCTTTATCCACGATGGCGATCAGCTCATCGCTGGCGCGGCCGTCCCCCTCGCGGGAGAGCACGGAAATGGTGATATACGCCGGGGTCGGGCTGATGACCGAAATATCGGCAACCCGTCCGTCGGCGCTACGACCATGGTACTCGTAAGCGCCTTCCGGCCCGGCGACGCTTAGCCCTTCAAACGCCTGCTGCGCGCGCAGACGCAGATCTTTGTCAGATTCCATCACCGCCGGCGTTGGCGGAATGGTGCTCTCGTCAGCGGGCGAAACCACCAGCCGCGCGGTGTTGCTGTTGGCGGCCATCACATCCAGATCCTTCCCGGCGGCGTAGGCCAGCATCACCGCGCGGGCCGCTTCGTTAACGCGGCTGCGCCACATCACTTCACGGTAGGCGTTCTCTTGCAGAAATTTGGTCAGTGGTTCGGACTCCAGCGCCAGCGTGCGCGCCAGCGCTTCTTGTTCATCGGCGGGAAACAGGGAAATCAGCGTCGCTTTGCGGTCGTTGAGGATAGCCTCATAATCAAGCTCCTCGACCACATCCGGCGCCGGCAGTTGGCTCAGATCGATAATCGGCATGGTTTTAACTCACTGGAAGGGTTAACGAAAGGGACTCGCCAGTGCTGGCGAGTTGCGCGGTCAGGTTGACCAGCAACTTGCCGTCGAACTGGCGCTCGGTGGTGACCGCGCTTACGCTAATGCGCGGTTCCCATTTCAATAGCGCCATGTAACAGGCGGCCTGAATTTGCAGCGTCAGCGCCGGGGTTTGCGGCTGGTCGATCATCTCAAACAGCAATGAGCCGTAATCGCGGCGCATCACTCTGGAGCCCAACGGCGTGCGCAGAATGTCGCTGATGCTCTGGCGAATATGCTCGGTGTCGGTAAGACGCTTGCCGGTGGTGCGGTTTAACCCGCTGTAACGAACTGTCATAAAGGCGCTCCTGTTGTGCCGCCGCTATCGCCGGGGTGTTTATGGGTATGCAACACTTTGCCGTTGGAAGTGAGCGATCCGCCGCTGTGCTCAATGTTGCCGCTCATCGTGCCGCCTTTTTGTACCTCCAGCGTGCCGGTGATGAGCTTGTTGGTGCAGACCACTTCCGGCGTATTCAGCGTGATGCGGGTCGTGGCGGTCACCCGCACGTCTGGCACGGTGGCGGTTAGGGATTGCGACGCGCTGATGGTGGCGGTTTTAATGCCGCTCACCGTTAACGCGCTGGTTTTCGGTTCATATTCCACGACCGCGCCATCGGGAAAGGCGACATGCAAGGCGTCGGCGGATGCCGAAGGGGCAGGGTTGTCATCGGAAAAAATTCCCGGCAGCACGAACGCGGTGTCAAGCTCGCCGCCGACCGCCAGCAGCAACACCTGTTCGCCGATAGAAGGTGCCCACCAGCTCCGTGAATGCCCGGCGCGGTGGCTTAACCACTGCAACCATTGTGTTACGAGGCCGCCGGTCTGCACCCGGCAGCGCCCGCTGTTCAGATCGATGTCGACGATGACCCCGGTGCGGATCATATTGCGCAGCAAGCGGGACAGTTCCTGAAGCGAGAGTTGTCTGTTCATAACGAAAATCATCCTATGCGTGACGGGCGTTGAAAAACGGACAGGGCTGTCCGGTTTTTGGCACAACGCCGGGCGATTCAGGCCGGCCAGCGGCTCACCAGTTCACCGTTGATATAAAGCTCGGTCGGACGGGTCACGAACGCGGGCGGCAGCGGTTCCGGCAGTGTTTCGGCATGCAGCGCGCCGTCGATTTCCGTGACTTTGGTGCGCTCGGTCAGTTGCAGCACCATCGTCAGATCGTGGGTATTGTCGGTGTTCGCCACCAGCGACCAACTGAAGCTGCCTTTGCGACCGGCTTCGGTAGTGAGGATGTCGGGCTGGTTAGCGCGCAGCCACGCCATCACCGGTACGAACAGCGCATCGATATCACCGGCAAAACCGCTGACGGTGACATTGAGGCTGAACTGTTTTTCAAATGAGAGTGAGCTGGCGAGGGTGGCGGTGTTACTGCCTTTGTCCACCCACAGGCGCAGCATTGAGGGGTTATCGCGCAGCGCCGGAACAGCGTCAGTCAGCGCGGTGCGCAACGTATTGGGTTTTAGCATTGATCTCATCCTGGCAATGTTTAAGGGTTTCGACCTGGAGCGCACACTGTGCCAGCGCAAGTTCCAGTCGGCGGATATCGGCGCTCAAATCGCCGTTAGTTTGCGGGTTACTTCCCGGCATCGGGCACAGGCTGACCAGCGGGCAACTGTTGTAAACAGTGACCGGCGGAAGGGCAGGCGGGGCGCTGGTGCACCCGGCGCACAGCATCAGGCAACTCAGCGCTGTACCAGCGGCGAAACGCGTCATTTTCATTGAGTAACCTCGTTATCGATTGTTCACGCCGCACCGCTTGCGTGCTGGCGGCATCCAGTTGCAGGCGCAGTGCCACCTGCGCCTGCTGGTTTTTGTCCGCCAACGCGGCGGCGGCGTTCAGTTGCGCTTTCAATTGCGTGATGGCGCTGTTTTGCTCACGCGTAAGCTGGCGGGATTGCGCCAGCGAGGCGTTCAGCGAGTAGTTTTGCTGCACCAGCCACAGCAGGCCGAGCGAGGCGATCAACAGGGCGATCAGACGAGCATTCATTGCGCCCCCTGCAGGCACCAGCCGCGTTCGCGTTGGCGGCGGTTTTCCAGGCCCTGGTTACGTACACCGTCGATAAACACCCAGCGCGGCAGCTGATTGCAGGCCAGGCGCCACTGCTTTTGGTTAAGGAAATAAACCAGTGTCGAGCGGCAAGCCGCGCCGCTGCCAACATTAAAGGCGAAGCTGACCACCGCGTCATACACCTGCGGCGGCATCGCCACCGGTGCGCACTGCGCCAGTCTGCGTTCAACCTGTAATACGTCGGCGACAAGGTTGCTCGCCGCCTCTTTTTCACTGATATCGCGCGTTGGTATAACGCCTGCGGTGTGACCTATGCCGGATGTCCAGACCCCGGCGCTGCACTGGTAAGGACGCAGGCGACAACCTTCAAGATCGGCAATCAACGCCAGCCCCTGCGGTGAGGTTTTCAGTAAGCGGAAATCCGGCAGCAGCACTGCCAGCGCCAGCACCGCTGCCGCGCTACAGCGTTTTACGGGTAATCCCATTCATCACCTCCTGGGTTGACGCGCAGGACTGGAGGAACAGATAGCTTTTGCGGCGGTAGTACCAGTTCACCGCCACGGTGACGGCAACACCCAGCGCGCCAAAATAGGCGGCGAAGTCTTGCGGGGTCATGGCTCCAAAAAAGGTCAGCGCCACGCTTATCCAGTACGCCAGCGATGAGGTGACTTTTTCGATGGTCAGCCCCATAGATTCACCGTCTCTTTAATGGATTGCGTCTGTACTTCCGGCAGGTTGACCGTGGTGCCATAAGGCAAAATAACGCCCAGATCGGCGAGCCCCGGGTTGGCGGCGAGCACCGTTTCGACCACGGATGCGGTGCGTCCGTAATAACGCAGGCAAAGCAGGTCGAGGGTATCGCCTTGTTGTGTTTTCACATTCATCGTTCGCGTCTCTTTCCATCAGGAAGGTTTTTCCCCATGGTTAAGTTTCCTGACCGCAGGCGATGGACGCTATCTTTCGGGGCTGGTTAAGCGCTGGCACAACAGGTGCGCGCAGGGAGAAAAGCACAGCACGAATGCACCAGGCAGCAGTGCCGCTGGCGCATCGAGGGAAGGGCAGCGTTAACTGCCGGGAAGGGACGTGGCGGGGCGCTATTCGGCCTTGTAGAAAATGTTTTCATCCTCATCGGTGGCGTTTTCGCTGTTGGCCAGGTCCGCAATCAGACTCAGCGCCAGTTTCAGATCGGACGGTTTGCAGTTAGCCAGCAGAGACACCTCGGCAATGAATTGCACGCATGCCCACTTGTGCTGAGTCTGATTTAGTCGCTCAGAGACCATGAATCCCTCTCATGAATTTCTTGTACTGTATGTTTATACAGTATCATAGGCTGATTATTAATGGGAAGCGATAATTATTTGTTCCCATCACTATGTTGCTGATAAAGAAAACCATTATGGCTTTCTGGACGCGCTGGAAACCCGGTGTTTCCAACTATTTCCCTGCTATTTCTGCCAGTACAGCGCGCGCTTTTTGGCGCCCGTTTGCGCGCCTGCAGAATATCGCTGCGCAGCCAGGCGGTAAGTTGCCGACGCTGGCGGCGGTTTAACCGCTGATCGGGCTCGAAGGGCGTACAGTTATTGACAGAACTCCAAGAAAGGGCGGTCTCCGGCACGTTTTCCTGTGCGCGCTTTGGCACGATCTTCCACTTTTTCAGCCGTGTCAGTAGCGGCGACTCGCTCCCGACTACGCTGTCGTACACGCCGCGTACGCGCAGCGTCTCTTCGCCATACTGATTAATATCGCCGTCTGCTTCATAAAGAGTGCGCACCTGCACCGCATCGCGTTTGACGAACGGCCCGCCTTGCGCGTTGACATAACCTGCCCAGTCGCCGCTATCGGCGGCTTCATGCACCTGCGCAAATTCCACGCTTAACCCGCGCGCGGCATCGTTATCGACCAGTTTGCGTAGCTCGCGGTAAACGGTGACCGGCGCGCCGCCAATAAACTGAAACTGGCGGATGCGCCAGCGTGCGGCCCAAGCGCAGACCGCGCAGGCGCTCTCTTTCAGCAATGCGCCGCTCTCAAGGTCGGTTTCGCCGTCCAGCGCATAGCCGTCGATATTTTTGGCAATATATTTCGCCAGATAACCGGTCGCGCTGCCTTTTTGTGCATCAATGGTTTCGGCGTGAAAGCGTGCCCGTTGCGCTTTCGCGCTGGACAGCTCGTGGCGGTCTTGCTGGCAGGCGAAATCACCGAGGATCTCGCGCACACGGGCAACCTCCTGCGGCTGCATAAACAGCAGCAGGTGCCAGTGCGGAGTGCCGTCGTGATGCGGCTCTGCCACGCGAATGCCGAAAACGCGCAGGCCGTTGCGGTGCAGCTTCGCGCGGATACGCGCCCACAACGCGGTAAAATACGCCTGGGTTTGCGCCGGGCTGGCGCCGTTCCATGTCCGGTTACGGTAGCCCGCGCGCGTTGTTGCGTGCCAGGCCGAGGGAGCGGTTAAGGTGTAAAACTCGCCTGAGAAGCCAAGGTTCTGGCAGATAGTTTCGAAACCGCGAAGGCGCGTCATCAGCTCACAGCGACGGATTGCCGGGTTGGCTACCGAACCGTCGTGTTTATCAATAAGGCTGATGCGGTTTCCCTCTTCGTCTTCCAGCTCCATGCTTTTAAGAAACTCGCGGTTACGCCGTTTTTGCTCGCGCCAGGCGGTTACGCACTGCGCGCTGGCGTAGGGCTGTTTTTTCTTGCTGACATTGCCGAGGGCGATGTGCAAATGTTCGCGCCACTGCCCGGCGGCTTTGCGCAGATGCCCGCGCCACCACTGCTCGCTGAACAGGCGCATGATCGCCGGGGCGAGATCTTCCGCGCTGACGACTTTTTGCGTCACTCGCTGCCAGTGCGGGGGAGTGACGTTGAATTGCAAGGCGATGGTGCCCGCGTGCAGATACCAGCGATGCAGCGTTTTCAGCTCCGTTGCGCTTGTGTCGTCGTGCTCTGCCAGTTCACCGCGAATAAAGTTGGCGATGTCCGCCGCCAGCCTGTCGACAGGGGCTTTGTTCATATCCGGTAACTGGTTGTAGCGGGTAAACAGCGAGACTAAGCGGTGCGCCAGCCCCTGCTGGATAACCGTATCAAAATGGCCGTTGAACACCGCTCTGGAGAGGCGCGGCTGTAAATGATTCAGTTGATAGCGTTGCGCCACCGCGTTGAGCCTCGGCAGCGTGCGGCGATAAAAATGCAGCAGAAAAGCCTCTGCCCGCGCCATACCGTGCTCTTTTTCTATCGTATCCGCAGCTCGGGTGAGTGAAACGCGCACGCACTCCGGCTGAAGCGCCAGTGCCTGACGCGCCTGCGACACCGCCGCAATATGGCGATTACGGCGGTGCAGCTCAGCGTGAGTGAGCAAAGGGCTGGAGATAGCTGAACGCGGCGCATTCCACGGATAAGCCCAGGTGACAGACAATTAGCGTCTCCTGTAGTGCTTGTCTTTCAGTTCGGCGATCTGCTGGCAACAAACGCAACAGGTTACGCCGGGCAGCGCCATGCGCCGCGCTTGCGGGATAGGCGCATCGCAGCTTTCACAGGTCAGCCTTGAGGGTGCCAGCAGGCGATTACGTGCATGCTGAATATGCCGCTCGCGCTCTTCCATCTCGCGTTGCTGGGCGAGATCCATTTCGTCGGCCATTAGTGCAGCTCCTGCGCCTGGTTGTCGATGTGGCTGGCTTCCTGGCGCAACAATTCAGCGGCATCGTGCCATTCAAGGCGTTGCGAGCTGATGAATGCGGCCAGTGCGTCCAGACGGGCGGAGATAACGCCGGCGCAGCGCAGACGTTCATTGTTGCGCGCTTGCGCAAGCTGGAGCGCGAGCGCGTCCGGGCTGTGGTTCGGTGAATTGAAGGGGTGTTTTCTCATTGTGTTGCTCCTGAATTTGGGCAAGGGGATGCCCGACGGGTTGACGTCATGGTTGTGGATTTAGGGTTTACAGCGGCATGGTGAGCCGTTTCGGAAACTGGCTGACTACCGCGCGGAAATGGTTCATGGCGGCGATCACCGCCCGCTTCTCATCAAGCGTTAATGCGTGCGGGTTGAGCGCCTGGCGCGCGGCGGGCACTCTGGCGAGAAAGAAAATGGCCGCCAGCGCCCGGTTGTTCTCGTCTGCGTGTTCGTCTCGCGGATCACGCAGATCGTCGATAAAGCGTGCTACGTCGCTCCAGTTATCGCCCCATAAACGACCGCGAAGCTCGGCGATATGGTTCAGCCCGCTTAGCCGCTCTGATGTGCTAAGCGGAACATGCACGACAGGGGATGTGATAGCCATAAGCTCTCCTGCGATAGTGTTGGCTTGCAAAAGCAAATTCAGCGTAACGCCATGCCGAACGAGTGTTTAACGCTGTGACGGCACTTTTCCTGTTGCGTAAAGGCAAAATGCCAGGCGCTGGCGTTCACCTGCGCGTCGCGCCATGTTGCGGTGTCGTGAAGGTCAGACATGTGGCGGTTAAGTCGGTTCTGCGATATGAGCTCAGCGTATTGCTGATCTCTCTGACATTCGCGCTGGCTATGGATTGCCGAGGATGTTTTCTGGTTTGCTGGCGCGGACTTCGTTATGCGAATCGCGGCGTAGCGTGCCGGAAAACGGGCTGTTATCTCAGTGCTCCCCCGGCTGTGGCAGCCACGTTTGGATCGCATTTGAGTAGCGGATTGCGGATGCGACGGCGTTGATTTTGCATCTGACATATCGCATTATCTCCTGTTGTTTAAAATGTACTGCGAAGCTGTGCTTTTTGGTCAATGCATAGCAATATAAATCGCAAATGCGATTGTGTAAATCACTTTTTCGATGTTGGTGTCCATGAGTGAAAACAAGATGAGTGTTCAGGATGTGATTGAGCGCATTGCCGCGTCCTATTCCGTCTCCAGCCAGAAAGCCCTCGCTGAGGCGCTGGATGTGCCGGCGAACAATATCAGCAGCTGGATCCAGCGCGATAGCGTGTCGTATAAAGCGGTGGTCAAATGCGCACTCGACACCGGCGCAGACCTGCACTGGCTGGTGACAGGTGAATTTGCAAATGCGAAATTGACGGATAAACCGGTGCCGAAGGGCAAAGCACTGTACGACGAAATTTTGTCGACCGGCGGGCGTCCGGTGCTGCGCCGTATCCTTGATGCGTACGGGTTCGAGATGCAAAAAGAGCTAGGGGATTTACTGGATATCTCCTCCGGCACCATCAGCACCTGGGTGCGACGTGAGTTTTTCCCTGGCGATGTAGTGGTGACTTGTGCGCTGGATACCGGCGTCTCTTTAGGCTGGCTGGCGACGGGCAAAGGCGAAATGTATCCCGCTGCGGCCGCGGGCGCCGCGCAAAATGACGCGGCGCTGAGCATCCCGAAATTTCGCCATGAGTCTGGCGAGCTGAAAGAGGCGGGCGTCTGGTCGCTGGATCGCAGTCTCGCGCCAGCGTCTACCGACGGTTTGAATTTTATTGAAGGGCTGAATGCGGGCTGGCTGGTGGATACCCGTGTGCAAAAAATTGGCAACGGCCGCTGGTTTATCAGCATTGACGATACGCTGGATGTTTTTGATGTGGTGCGTCTGCCGGGCGGAAAAGTGCGCCTTACCAACGGTGCGGTGGATTTTGAGTGTGCGGTAGCGGAAATTGTGCCGTATGGCGTGGTGGTCTTTACGCTCGAGAAACATGTCTGAGCCGCTGGTGCTGAGTCAGCAGAAAAACGACAAGTAAATTAACTTTCTGGTGATGTTTAATTTACAATGCCGCTTCGACCGGGAGGGGAAGTGGTGAGGAACGTTTTTCATCAATACGCAGCACAACGCACAGCCGCAGGGCTGGCGCTGTTTGCGATCTTGCTGATCCTCGTCGCGCCGCTGATTTCGGTCTCGCTGCAGCAAGATCCAATGAGCGCGATGCCCGGCATGCACCACGAGATGAACATGCCGATGCATGCACATCACGATGCCGCATCGCCGCCGAATGAAATGAGCATGCCGATGCGCGCACATCACGAGGTCGCATCGCCGCCGGACGAGATGAGCATGCCGATGCATGTGCATCACGATGCCGCATCGCCGCCGACCGAGATGAGCATGCCGATGCATGCGCATCTCGATGTCGCAACGCAGTCGATGTCGCATCATCAACCTTCTCCGCAAAGTATGCCGCTTGATCACGCCGAAGCCTGTGGCTACTGCGTGCTGCTGGCACATGTTCCTGGTCTTCTCTTCCTTGTTATTTTGCTGCTGCTCGGCCGTGTGTTGCGCATCCGTCTGGCCGCTGCCCGTCAGCCTGTTCAGCACTGGCACTTCTTTCCCTGGCTTTGTCCTGACACCCGCGCCCCGCCGCGCGTCTGCTTTTCCTGATCCTAAAAAAATGTCCGTTCGCCTGTGCGAAACGGCAACCTTTTGCTATTTCTGAGGAAAAGTATGACAACCTGCACTCCGCGTGCGGCGTGGCTCAACGTGCTGCGACGCCTGCATTTTTATATTGGCCTGTTTGTCGGCCCGTTTATTTTTGTCGCCGCCCTGAGCGGCACGTTATACGTGGCGACGCCACAGCTGGAAAACTGGCTCTATCACGATGCGCTTTACGGTGTGGAAGGGGGAACGCGGCAGCCGCTCGCCGAACAGATTGCCGTGGCTGAACAGGTAACCGGCGGCCATTTACGTCTGCATGCGGTGCGCCCTGGCCTTACCGGGAGTGACACCAGCCGCGTGATGTTTGCTGACCCACAACTGGGCGCATCGGAGAACCGCGCGATATTTATCGACCCGGTGACGCTGCAAGTGAAAGGGGATATGACGGTCTACGGCACCAGCGGAATTTTGCCGCTGCGCCAGTGGATTGACTATTTCCACCGCTCGCTACTGCTGGGCGAGGTTGGTCGTCTGTACAGCGAACTGGCGGCGTCCTGGATGTGGGTTGCCGCGCTTGGCGGTATTGCGCTGTGGTTTTTTACTCGCCCGAAACGGCGCATTAATAACGCTGTGCAAAATCATCGTCGCCTGCATGTCTCTTTAGGCTGGCTCCTGCTTATCGGGATGCTGCTGTTTTCCGCCACCGGTCTGACCTGGTCGCAGTGGGCGGGCGGCAATGTTGATAGCCTGCGTGCGGCGCTTGGCTGGATGACGCCGCAGGTCAATACGCAACTGCATGGTGTGCAGGAGATGCACGATCCGCATGCGGAACATCATATTATGCACGAGGGTATGAACATGCCGGATATGCAACTGGATCGGGTGCAGTTCGACGACGCGTTACACAGTGCGCGGCAGGCCGGGATCGCCGCCGGCAAGCTGGAGATCCGCCCGCCGCGCAGTGCGGATAAAGCCTGGACGGTAACCGAAATCGATCGCGGCTGGCCCACGCGTGTGGATGCGGTGGCGATTGATGGCAGCACGATGACGGTGGTGGATCGCACAAGGTTCGCGGACTTTCCGCTAATGGCGAAGCTGACGCGCTGGGGCGTTGATTTCCATATGGGCATTCTGTTTGGCCTGGCGAACCAGTTGCTGTTGATCGCCTTTGGCAGTGCGCTGTGCGTGATGATTGTGGTTGGTTACCGGCTGTGGTGGATCCGCCGCCCGGCCAGTGCCAACGCCAACCCGGCAAGTACGCTGCTGCACAGTTGGCTGGCTTTACCGCTGTCAGGAAGGGTAATAAGCGCATTACTGGCGCTGTTGCTGGGGCTGGCGTTACCCGTCATGGGTGCCAGCTTGCTGCTGTTTATCCTCATTGATGCTCTGCGCTGGAAACAACATGCCAGACGTTCTGTCGTAACGATGTAGTAGTAAAATGCCACTTAGTGTAAAAATATAATTACACTTGGTGGCGATTAAATGGCAATTAATTTGCTATTGTAAAATAATCGTTACGTTATGTGGATTGAAATCTTTACCAGCTATGGTATCGTTACGTCATCCTCACTTGAGGAACAACTATCGCAAACGAGCCATACAGGATTTTCGATCATGCAAAAAGACGCGCTGAACAACGTACATATTACCGATGAACAGGTGCTGATCACCCCGGATCAGTTGAAAGCGGCCTTCCCGTTGACTGTCGAGCAGGAAGCGCAAATCGCCCAGTCCCGCCAGACCATTTCCAACATCATTGCCGGGCGCGATCCGCGTCTGCTGGTGGTCTGCGGCCCTTGCTCGATTCACGATCCTGAAGCCGCGATTGAATATGCCCGTCGATTTAAAGCCCTTGCCGCAGAGGTCAGCGATAGCCTCTATCTGGTGATGCGCGTCTATTTTGAAAAACCCCGGACCACCGTTGGCTGGAAGGGGCTGATTAACGATCCGCACATGGATGGCTCGTTTGATGTGGAAGCTGGCCTGAAGATTGCGCGTCGTCTGCTGGTTGAGCTGGTCAGCATGGGGCTGCCGCTGGCAACTGAAGCGCTGGATCCGAACAGCCCGCAGTTCCTTGGCGATCTGTTTAGCTGGTCGGCGATTGGTGCGCGAACCACTGAATCGCAGACGCACCGCGAAATGGCTTCAGGTTTGTCAATGCCGGTTGGCTTCAAAAACGGCACCGATGGCAGCCTGGCGACCGCTATCAACGCGATGCGCGCCGCAGCCATGCCGCACCGCTTTGTGGGGATCAACCAGGCCGGCCAGGTCTGCCTGCTGCAAACCCAGGGCAACCCGGATGGACATGTGATCCTGCGCGGCGGTAAAGCGCCGAATTACAGCCCGGCGGATGTCGCGCAGTGTGAAAAAGAGATGGAACAGGCGGGACTGAGACCGTCGCTGATGGTAGATTGCAGCCATGGTAATTCCAATAAAGATTACCGTCGCCAGCCTGCCGTTGCTGAATCGGTGGTGGCGCAGATCAAAGATGGCAACCGTTCGATTACCGGTCTGATGATTGAGAGCAATATTCATGAAGGCAATCAATCTTCTGAGCAGCCGCGCTGCGAGATGAAGTACGGCGTTTCCGTGACCGATGCGTGCATTAGTTGGGAAGCGACCGAAGCGCTGCTGCGTGAAATCAATAATGATCTGCGTAACAGCCTGGCGGCGCGTTTTGCTTAAGAGGGTGTTATGGTTGCTGAACTGACCGCACTGCGCGATCAAATTGATGAAGTTGACAAGGCGCTGCTGGATTTGCTGGCGCGCCGCCTGGAGCTGGTGGCGGAAGTTGGCGAAGTCAAAAGTAAATATGGTTTGCCAATTTATGTACCGGAGCGCGAAGCGACCATGCTGGCGTCGCGTCGCAAAGAGGCCGAATCTCTGGGGGTGCCGCCGGATTTGATTGAAGATGTGCTGCGCCGCGTCATGCGAGAATCCTACTCCAGTGAAAATGACAAAGGGTTTAAAACCCTGTGTCCGGAACTGCGTCCGGTGGTGATTGTTGGCGGCGGCGGGCAGATGGGGCAACTGTTTGCCAAAATGCTGACGCTTTCTGGCTACCAGGTGCGCATTCTTGAAAAAGAGGACTGGGCGCAGGCCGATGCGCTGCTGGCTGACGCGGGCATGGTGATTGTTAGCGTGCCTATTCACGTTACCGAACAGGTGATCGGCAAACTGCCGACCTTGCCGGAGGACTGCATTCTGGTCGATCTGGCGTCGGTGAAAAGCGGCCCGTTACAGGCGATGCTGACCGCGCACAAAGGACCGGTGCTCGGGTTGCACCCGATGTTTGGCCCGGACAGCGGCAGTCTGGCTAAGCAGGTGGTGGTCTGGTGTGATGGCCGACAGCCGGAAGCGTACCAGTGGTTCCTGGAGCAGATTCAGGTATGGGGCGCGCGTTTGCACCGCATTAGCGCCGTTGAGCACGATCAGAACATGGCCTTTATCCAGGCGCTGCGACACTTCGCGACCTTCGCGTATGGTTTGCATCTGGCGGAAGAGAATGTTCAGCTCGAACAGTTGCTGGCGCTTTCATCACCCATTTATCGCCTGGAACTGGCGATGGTCGGGCGCTTGTTTGCCCAGGATCCACAGTTGTACGCCGACATTATTATGTCGTCGTCCAGTAACCTGGCGCTGATTAAACGCTACTACCAGCGTTTTGGCGAAGCGATTGGCCTGCTGGAGCAGGGCGATAAGCAGGCGTTTATCGACAGCTTCCGCAAAGTTGAACACTGGTTTGGTGACTATGCGCAACGTTTCCAGAGCGAAAGCCGCGTGTTGTTACGCCAGGCCAACGACAGCCGCCCGTAAATAAAAAAGCCGTTTATACTGAAAAGCCAGTGGTTACCCGCTGGCTTTTTTCATTTAAGGGATGCGCAATGGCTGAGCTGCACACGCTGTTTGATTACACCGGGCATTTGCCGGAATGCCCCACCTGGAGCGACGCGGAGCAGGCGCTCTACTGGGCAGATATTATTGAAGGTGAGATCCACCGTTATCACTTATCGTCTGGCGAACATACGGTGCTGTCGTTTGCCGAAGAAGTGGGCTGCTTTGCGCTACGTGAGAAAGGCGGCTTTATCGTGGCGATGCGTAATGGCATCTGGCTGACGGATGCGCGCGGTTTGCTGCGACAAAAAGTGTGCGATAACCCTTCAAACCCGCAACTGGCGCGCTTTAACGATGGCGGCACCGATCATCTTGGTCGTTTTTATGCGGGCACCTTCTGGGGGCCGGGCGATTATAACGGCGCGTTGCTGTTGCGCATTAATCATGACCTCACGCCCAAAGTGTTGCAGTGCGACATTCACGGTGCCAATGGTCTTGCCTTCAGCCACGATAAGCAGTGGATGTTCACCTCGGACACGCCGAACGCGGTGATTTACCGCACGCCGCTTGATGAGCAGGGTGAGCCGGGTAAACGCGAGGTTTTCCGTCGCTTTAACGCCGGGGAAGGTATTCCGGACGGGGCGGCGATGGATGTGGAAGGTTGCTACTGGAGCGCAATGTTTGATGGCTGGCGCATCGCGCGTTTTTCGCCGCAGGGTGAACAACTGGCAGAGTATCGCTTGCCGGTGCGTTGCCCGACGATGGTCTGTTTTGGTGGGCCTGATATGAAAACGCTGTTTATCACCACCACCCGGGAAAATATGACGGCGGACGAAGTGGCGCAATATCCGCTGTCGGGAGCGATCTTCACCCTGCCCGTGGCGGTGGCAGGAATGAAGAAACCGCTGTTTAAAGAGGTTTAAGCCGGGTCGACCGGCACCACATTTTCACTGGGGTAGCAACCGAGGACTTTCAGCGAACGCGCGGTGTCGGTGAGTTCGCGCAGCGCTTTTTGCATCTGCCCGGATTGCAAATTGGCCTGCACATCGATGTAGAACATCTCTTCCCACGGGTTGCCGTGGATCGGCCGCGATTCCAGTTTGGTCATGATCAAATTGTGGTTACGCAGCACCAACAGGGCTTCAACCAGCGAGCCTGCTTGCTGGCCGGTTGCCATCAGCAGCGTAGTTTTTGCCGGAACCTGATCGGATACATCAATGGCTTTACGCGCCAGCACCACAAAGCGTGTGATGTTCTGCGTCTGGTTCGCCAGATTACGTTGCAGTACCTGCAAACCATACAGCGCGCCACCGGCTTCGCTACCCAGTGCCGCAACCTGCGGCGAATTCGCCTGCGCGACCTTTTCCATCGCGGCGGAAGTGCTTTCGCAATACTCAATTTTCCACTGTGGATAGCGGTTAATGAACTGGCTGCACTGCTGGAAAGGCTGCGGATGGCTGTAAACCGTGGTGATGTGTTCTAAATCGGTGGAGCCGGAAACCAGAATGCAATGGTCGATAGGCACCGTCAGTTCACCAACGATAGACAAACTGGTGTGCTGGAGCAGGTCATAAACGTCGTTAATCGCGCCGGAGCTGGTGTTTTCCAGCGGCACCACCGCGTAATCGGCCTGGCCCGTTTCCACCTGGCTGAAGATATCGTGAAATTTCAGGCAACCGCTTTCAATGAACTGTTCAAAATGGCGCGCCGCGTACTGACGGGCGGCCAGGTGTGAATAGGATCCTTTTGGCCCCAAAAAGGCGATGCGGGCAGAGTGCGGGTTGATTTTATTCAGATGCTGCTGGAGCAGGGCTTGCTGGGTGAGAACGGAATCTTCGATGATCAACTGAAACAGGCGGGTGATGTAATGGGCATCCAGATGATGCGCTTTGCCGAGCTCTATTAGATGTTCGAGTAAATCACGCTCGCGATCGATATCGCGTACCGGACGGTGTGAATCCAGCTTGGCTTTGCCGACTTCAACAGAGAGCTGGCGGCGTTCGGCCAGCAGCGTCAGCAGCTGTTCATCCAGTGCGCTGATCTTTACGCGTAAATCCAGTAAGGGGTTTTCAGCCGTCATGTTGTTGCCTTTCGTCTTTAATTGTTATCAATAAAAAAGGCCTCCCGGTGTGGGAGGCCTTATTGTTCGTCTTCGCATTCTTTATCACAAAACGAATCGCCTCCCTAATTGGGGAAGGTAAAAAAGAATGCGAAGAAGAACGGAACAAGTTTCATGGAGTTTTCCTTTGTGCGACCGAAGTACAGTACCCGTACTGTTTTCGCTCTGTCAATAAAAAACGCGCCCGTGGGCGCGTTGGGATGGGCTCAATGTAGAGACTACTCTTCTTCTTCCTCAACGAAGCTTGTGTCTTTCACCGATGTTGTGGCGCGACGTGCTTCACCTTTGTGTTGCACTTTATTCAGCTGCCGTTCCAGCTTGTTAATCAAATCGTTGATGGCGGTATACATATCTTCATGTTTCGCGCTGGCAACCAATTGTCCGTTCGGTGTGTTGATGGTTGCATCGGCGATAAAACCCTGTGGTTCTTTCGACAGGATGATATGCGGATTAATCAGTTGAGTTTGCCATTTATCCAGTTTGGCGAGACGGTCTGTGACATGCTGGCGGATTGCCGGAGTAATTTCCATTTGTTTACTGGTAATGTTCATTGTCATAAATTTTACCTCTTGTCTTTCCGTCTTGGTGATTTCAGCATACCGTCCACAATGTCAAAATGTGTGATTTAAATCACATTATTTTGTCACTTTTTGTCAATAAAGGGGTTTTGTGAGGCAGGGCAGGAAGAGGGCAAATTTACCTTGTCTACGCCATCATTAGCAGTCATAGTTGATAGGATGAATTGCGGCTAAACCGCTTTAGTGATAGATAAAATGAATAAAAAAACGGCAGCCCGGTGGCTGCCGTTTTGCATTTCAGGCAATCAGGTCCGATTACTGTTCGCCGCGATAATTTTCGCCACCTTATCCGCCTGCGCGTTGAGCTGCAGCTCGCGATAGGCTTTTTCCATCAGCGGCAGCGCGTCATGGGTCGCTTTTGTATCCGGGAAGTCACGCAGCATCCCTTCTACGCGGTTGGTTACTGCAACCCACGCACCGCGATCGGTGTAATATTCCGCAACCGACAGTTCATATTTCGACAGACGATCTTTCAGGAACACCAGACGCCTGGTAGCGTCGGTGACGTACTGGCTGTTCGGGTAACCGCGCACCAGTTTGGAGAAGTCTTTGAATGCGTCGCGGGCATGCGCCGGATCGCGATCGCTACGGTCTACGCCGAAGAACCCTTGCAGAGCACTGTCATCCAGCGCCATGTTGGTTAGCCCACGCATATACATTACATAATCAATGTTCGGGTGGGTTGGGTTCAGACGAATAAAACGGTCAATCGCGGCTTGCGCCAGCGGCAGATCGGCATTTTTGTAGTACGCGTAAATCAGATCCAACTGCACTTGTTGTGAGTAAGGACCAAACGGATAACGATTATCCAGTGCTTCCAGTTGCGTTATTGCCGCCTTCCAGTTACCGTCTTGCAGCTTTTGCTGAGCTGTCGCGTAGATTTCGTTTGGCGGATTATCAGGTACTTCTTCCTTTGAACCGGAGCAACCTGTCAAAGCCAGACTCAACGTGGCGGCTGCCACCAGATATTTCAAGCGCGTCATGACGTTTAGACTTTCCTCAGAATGTTACGCGGGAGATTCTTTATTCCTGCTCCCGACTAAGACCAGCTACAATAGCACACTATATTAAACGGCGAAGCCGTAAAACCCAACGTTAACGAAGAAGCTGTATATGGCACAACTGGTACAACTCACCGCAACGGTATTCGAAAACCAACTCGGTCAACGCTTAGATCAAGCTTTGGCCGAATTGTTCCCGGATTATTCACGTTCGCGTATAAAAGAATGGATTCTCGACCAGCGCGTGCTGGTCAACGGCGTTGTTAGCGACAAGCCGAAAGAGAAAGTGTTGGGTGGCGAACTCATTGCTATCAATGCGGAAATCGAAGAAGAAGCACGTTTTGAACCGCAGGATATTCCACTTAACATCGTCTATGAAGACGATGACATTATCGTCATTAACAAACCGCGCGACCTGGTTGTACACCCGGGCGCAGGTAACCCTGATGGCACCGTTCTTAACGCTCTGCTGCATTATTACCCGCCAATTGTGGATGTTCCGCGCGCAGGTATCGTTCACCGCCTGGATAAAGACACTACCGGTTTGATGGTAGTGGCGAAAACCGTACCCGCTCAGACGCGGCTGGTGGAGTCGCTGCAATTGCGAGAAATCACGCGTGAATACGAAGCGGTAGCGATTGGGCATATGACTTCTGGCGGCACGGTGGAAGAACCGATCAGCCGCCATCCGACGAAGCGTACCCATATGTCGGTGCACCCGATGGGCAAGCCGGCGGTGACACACTACCGCATTATGGAGCATTTCCGTGTGCATACGCGTCTGCGTCTGCGCCTGGAAACAGGCCGTACGCATCAGATTCGCGTACATATGGCGCATATCACTCACCCGCTGGTGGGCGATCAGCTCTATGGCGGCCGCCCGCGTCCGCCGAAAGGCGCATCGGACGAGTTTATTGATGCACTGCGCAAGTTTGACCGTCAGGCTCTGCACGCCACTATGCTGCGGCTTTACCATCCTATCAGCGGTATTGAAATGGAATGGCATGCGCCAATTCCGCAAGATATGGTTGATTTGATTGATGCGATGCGCGCTGATTTTGAAACCCATAAGGACGATGTTGCCTGGTTATGACCAAACTGATCCTCCCGGACTGGCCGCTGCCGAAAGGTGTAGCGGCCTGCAGCTCGACGCGTGTCGGCGGTGTTAGCTTGCCGCCCTACGATTCGCTGAATCTTGGCGCACACTGCGGAGACAATGCTGAGCATGTGGAAGAGAATCGCGCGCGCGTATTCGCGGCGGGCGGTTTGCCTTCGAAGCCGGTATGGCTTGAACAGGTTCATGGCACTGACGTGCTCACACTTAGCGGTGGCCCTTATGCGTCGAAACGGGCGGATGCGTCATACAGCAACACACCCGGTACGGTCTGTGCGGTGATGACCGCCGACTGTTTACCGGTCTTGTTTTGTAACCAGGCTGGCACTGAAGTTGCTGCTGCTCACGCCGGCTGGCGGGGTGTATGTGCAGGCGTGCTGGAACAGACAGTTGCGTGTTTCGCCGATAAGCCGGAAAATCTGCTGGCGTGGCTGGGGCCTGCAATTGGGCCGCAAGCGTTTGAAGTCGGTGCAGAAGTTCGTGAAGCGTTCATGGGGCACGATCCGCAGGCCGACAGCGCTTTTCGACCCCACGGTGAAAAATATTTTGCTGATATCTATCAGCTCGCTCGCCAGCGTCTGGCGAGCGTAGGCATCCAGCACGTGTTCGGCGGCGATCGCTGTACCTTCAGCGATAAGCATAATTTTTTCTCATACCGCCGGGACAAGACGACCGGGCGTATGGCAAGTTTCATTTGGCTGATATAACCTAAAGAATCAAGACGATCCAGTACGCGTAGGTTTTCTTTCGCATAATTCAGGTCATTCACCTTGAATAATTGAGGGATGACCTCATTTAATCTCCAGTAGCAATTTTGACCTGTTATGGGAGGAGTTATGCGTCTGGATCGTCTTACCAATAAATTCCAGCTTGCTCTCGCCGATGCCCAGTCGCTCGCACTCGGGCACGACAATCAATTTATCGAACCTCTTCATTTAATGAGCGCCTTACTCAATCAGGAAGGCGGTTCGATTCATCCTTTATTAACCTCTGCAGGCGTGAACGCCGGTCAGTTACGCACAGCGATTGAACAAGCGCTAAGCCGCTTGCCGCAGGTGGAAGGCACCGGTGGCGACGTACAGCCTTCTCAGGACCTGGTGCGTGTACTGAATCTTTGCGACAAGCTGGCGCAAAAGCGAGGTGACAACTTTATCTCGTCGGAACTTTTCGTTCTGGCGGCGCTTGAATCACGCGGTACGCTGACGGACTTGCTTAAATCTGCTGGCGCGACAACCGCCAATGTGACCCAGGCGATTGAACAAATGCGTGGGGGAGAGAACGTGAACGACCAGGGGGCCGAAGACCAACGTCAGGCCTTGAAAAAATTTACCGTTGATCTGACTGAGCGCGCCGAACAAGGCAAGCTCGATCCGGTGATCGGTCGTGACGAAGAGATTCGTCGTACAATCCAGGTACTGCAACGGCGGACCAAAAATAACCCGGTGCTGATTGGTGAACCGGGCGTTGGTAAAACCGCGATTGTTGAAGGGCTGGCGCAGCGTATTGTCAACGGCGAAGTGCCGGAAGGGCTGAAAGGCCGCCGTGTACTGGCGCTGGATATGGGCGCGCTGGTTGCCGGCGCAAAATATCGCGGTGAGTTTGAAGAGCGTTTAAAAGGTGTGCTGAACGATCTGTCGAAACAGGAAGGCAACGTCATTCTGTTTATCGACGAACTGCATACGATGGTCGGTGCCGGTAAAGCCGACGGTGCAATGGATGCGGGCAACATGCTTAAACCGGCGTTAGCGCGAGGTGAATTGCACTGTGTGGGCGCTACCACGCTGGATGAGTATCGCCAGTATATAGAAAAAGATGCGGCGCTGGAGCGTCGTTTCCAGAAAGTGCTGGTGGCCGAGCCGACAGTGGAAGATACCATTGCGATTCTGCGTGGGCTGAAAGAGCGGTACGAACTGCATCACCATGTGCAAATTACCGACCCGGCAATTGTTGCAGCAGCAACACTGTCGCATCGCTACATCGCCGATCGTCAGTTGCCGGATAAAGCTATCGACTTAATTGATGAAGCTGCGTCCAGCATTCGTATGCAGATTGACTCGAAACCGGAAGAACTCGACCGGCTCGATCGCCGTATTATTCAGCTCAAACTGGAGCAGAGGGCGCTGATGAAAGAGTCCGATGAGGCCAGTCTCAAGCGGCTCGAAATGCTCAATGAAGAGCTGGAAGATAAAGAACGCCAGTACTCATCATTAGAAGAAGAGTGGAAAGCGGAAAAAGCCTCTCTTTCCGGAACCCAAACCATTAAGTCGGAACTGGAACAGGCCAAAATCGCCATGGAGCAAGCGCGCCGTAATGGTGATTTGGGACGCATGTCGGAACTTCAGTACGGGAAAATCCCGGAACTTGAAAAACAGCTGGCTGCCGCAACTCAGGCCGAAGGCAAAACCATGCGTCTGCTACGTAACCGCGTGACCGATGCGGAAATTGCAGAGGTGTTGGCGCGCTGGACAGGCATCCCGGTAGCGAGAATGATGGAAGGCGAGCGCGAAAAATTACTGCGCATGGAGCATGACCTCCATCATCGGGTAATTGGCCAGGATGAAGCTGTCGAAGCCGTTTCTAACGCTATTCGCCGTAGCCGTGCTGGATTATCGGACCCGAATCGCCCGATCGGTTCGTTCCTCTTCCTCGGTCCTACCGGGGTGGGTAAAACTGAACTGTGTAAGTCTCTTGCGAACTTTATGTTCGATAGCGACGATGCAATGGTGCGTATCGACATGTCGGAATTTATGGAGAAACATTCCGTTTCGCGTCTGGTCGGTGCGCCTCCGGGATATGTTGGTTATGAAGAGGGCGGTTATCTGACGGAAGCGGTTCGCCGTCGCCCTTATTCCGTTATTCTGCTGGATGAAGTAGAGAAAGCGCATCCGGATGTGTTCAACATTTTGCTGCAGGTGCTGGACGATGGTCGTCTGACCGACGGACAAGGCAGAACGGTAGATTTCCGCAATACGGTCGTCATTATGACTTCCAACCTGGGTTCTGATTTGATCCAGGAGCGTTTTGGCGATCTGGATTACGGCCACATGAAAGAGCTGGTGTTAGGTGTGGTTAGCCAGAATTTCCGTCCGGAATTCATCAACCGTATTGATGAAGTGGTGGTGTTCCATCCGTTGGGTGAAAAACACATTGCTTCTATTGCGCAGATCCAACTGCAGCGTCTGTATAATCGTCTGGAAGAGCGTGGCTATACGGTTACCATTTCCGACGACGCGCTGAAACTGCTCAGCGCAAACGGGTACGATCCGGTGTATGGTGCGCGTCCATTGAAACGCGCTATTCAACAGCAGATTGAAAACCCGCTAGCGCAGCAGATTCTTTCTGGCGAGCTGATTCCGGGCAAACCGGTGCAGCTCGTGGTGAAAGATGAGCGAATTGTGGCAGTGCAGTAAGTCACAAAAGAAGAAAACGAGCCCTTTCGGGCTCGTTTTTGTATGAAAACCAAGCAAAAATTTAACTTATCAGAGTGTTTCGCCTGAAAAATGAGCGAACGGTTACTTTTTTCAAATTAAGGGTTGTCAGCGGGAATTAACTCCCTATAATGCGCCTCCACTGACACGGCACAACGGCAAACACACCGGCCTGTCAGGTGAAGAATTCTGAAAATAAACAGTTGACTTCACGGCGGGAAAACGTAATATACGCAACCCGCGCCGCAGCAAAAAAGCGAAGCGGCACTGCTCTTTAACAATTTATCAGACAATCTGTGTGGGCACTCAGGGTGACTGGATTCTTGACATCGCAAGACGAAAAAATGAATACCAAGTCTCAACGAGTGAACACGTAATTCATTACGAAGTTTAATTCATTGAGCATCAAACTTTTAAATTGAAGAGTTTGATCATGGCTCAGATTGAACGCTGGCGGCAGGCCTAACACATGCAAGTCGAACGGTAACACAGAGAGCTTGCTCTCGGGTGACGAGTGGCGGACGGGTGAGTAATGTCTGGGAAACTGCCTGATGGAGGGGGATAACTACTGGAAACGGTAGCTAATACCGCATAACGTCGCAAGACCAAAGAGGGGGACCTTCGGGCCTCTTGCCATCAGATGTGCCCAGATGGGATTAGCTAGTAGGTGGGGTAACGGCTCACCTAGGCGACGATCCCTAGCTGGTCTGAGAGGATGACCAGCCACACTGGAACTGAGACACGGTCCAGACTCCTACGGGAGGCAGCAGTGGGGAATATTGCACAATGGGCGCAAGCCTGATGCAGCCATGCCGCGTGTATGAAGAAGGCCTTCGGGTTGTAAAGTACTTTCAGCGGGGAGGAAGGCAATACGGTTAATAACCGTGTTGATTGACGTTACCCGCAGAAGAAGCACCGGCTAACTCCGTGCCAGCAGCCGCGGTAATACGGAGGGTGCAAGCGTTAATCGGAATTACTGGGCGTAAAGCGCACGCAGGCGGTCTGTCAAGTCGGATGTGAAATCCCCGGGCTCAACCTGGGAACTGCATCCGAAACTGGCAGGCTTGAGTCTCGTAGAGGGAGGTAGAATTCCAGGTGTAGCGGTGAAATGCGTAGAGATCTGGAGGAATACCGGTGGCGAAGGCGGCCTCCTGGACGAAGACTGACGCTCAGGTGCGAAAGCGTGGGGAGCAAACAGGATTAGATACCCTGGTAGTCCACGCCGTAAACGATGTCTATTTGGAGGTTGTGCCCTTGAGGCGTGGCTTCCGGAGCTAACGCGTTAAATAGACCGCCTGGGGAGTACGGCCGCAAGGTTAAAACTCAAATGAATTGACGGGGGCCCGCACAAGCGGTGGAGCATGTGGTTTAATTCGATGCAACGCGAAGAACCTTACCTGGTCTTGACATCCACAGAACTTAGCAGAGATGCTTTGGTGCCTTCGGGAACTGTGAGACAGGTGCTGCATGGCTGTCGTCAGCTCGTGTTGTGAAATGTTGGGTTAAGTCCCGCAACGAGCGCAACCCTTATCCTTTGTTGCCAGCGGTTAGGCCGGGAACTCAAAGGAGACTGCCAGTGATAAACTGGAGGAAGGTGGGGATGACGTCAAGTCATCATGGCCCTTACGACCAGGGCTACACACGTGCTACAATGGCGCATACAAAGAGAAGCGACCTCGCGAGAGTAAGCGGACCTCATAAAGTGCGTCGTAGTCCGGATTGGAGTCTGCAACTCGACTCCATGAAGTCGGAATCGCTAGTAATCGTGGATCAGAATGCCACGGTGAATACGTTCCCGGGCCTTGTACACACCGCCCGTCACACCATGGGAGTGGGTTGCAAAAGAAGTAGGTAGCTTAACCTTCGGGAGGGCGCTTACCACTTTGTGATTCATGACTGGGGTGAAGTCGTAACAAGGTAACCGTAGGGGAACCTGCGGTTGGATCACCTCCTTACCTTAAAGAACCTGCCTCTGCAGTGTCCACACAGATTGTCTGATGAAAAGTAAAAGCAAGGCGTCTTGCGAGCGAGACTTTACGTCCCCTTCGTCTAGAGGCCCAGGACACCGCCCTTTCACGGCGGTAACAGGGGTTCGAATCCCCTAGGGGACGCCACTTGCGCGGTAATGTGTGAAAGGCGTTGCCAACCGTATCTCAAAACTGACTTGCGAGTCATGTTTGAGATATTTGCTCTTTAAAAATCTGGATCAAGCTGAAAATTGAAACACTGAACAGTGCGAACTGTTCTGTGAGTCTCTCAAATTTTCGCGACACGCGGATGTTTCACGAAACATCTTCGGGTTGTGAGGTTAAGCGACTAAGCGTACACGGTGGATGCCCTGGCAGTCAGAGGCGATGAAGGACGTGCTAATCTGCGAAAAGCGCCGGTAAGGTGATATGAACCGTTATAGCCGGCGATGTCCGAATGGGGAAACCCAGTGTGACTCGTCACACTATCATTAACTGAATCCATAGGTTAATGAGGCGAACCGGGGGAACTGAAACATCTAAGTACCCCGAGGAAAAGAAATCAACCGAGATTCCCCCAGTAGCGGCGAGCGAACGGGGAGCAGCCCAGAGCCTGAATCAGCTTGTGTGTTAGTGGAAGCGTCTGGAAAGTCGCGCGATACAGGGTGACAGCCCCGTACACAAAAGCACACAGGCTGTGAGCTCGATGAGTAGGGCGGGACACGTGGTATCCTGTCTGAATATGGGGGGACCATCCTCCAAGGCTAAATACTCCTGACTGACCGATAGTGAACCAGTACCGTGAGGGAAAGGCGAAAAGAACCCCGGCGAGGGGAGTGAAAAAGAACCTGAAACCGTGTACGTACAAGCAGTGGGAGCCTCTTAATGGGGTGACTGCGTACCTTTTGTATAATGGGTCAGCGACTTATATTCTGTAGCAAGGTTAACCGCATAGGGGAGCCGAAGGGAAACCGAGTCTTAACTGGGCGTTAAGTTGCAGGGTATAGACCCGAAACCCGGTGATCTAGCCATGGGCAGGTTGAAGGTTGGGTAACACTAACTGGAGGACCGAACCGACTAATGTTGAAAAATTAGCGGATGACCTGTGGCTGGGGGTGAAAGGCCAATCAAACCGGGAGATAGCTGGTTCTCCCCGAAAGCTATTTAGGTAGCGCCTCGTGAATTCATCTCCGGGGGTAGAGCACTGTTTCGGCTAGGGGGCCATCCCGGCTTACCAACCCGATGCAAACTACGAATACCGGAGAATGTTATCACGGGAGACACACGGCGGGTGCTAACGTCCGTCGTGAAGAGGGAAACAACCCAGACCGCCAGCTAAGGTCCCAAAGTCATGGTTAAGTGGGAAACGATGTGGGAAGGCCCAGACAGCCAGGATGTTGGCTTAGAAGCAGCCATCATTTAAAGAAAGCGTAATAGCTCACTGGTCGAGTCGGCCTGCGCGGAAGATGTAACGGGGCTAAACCATGCACCGAAGCTGCGGCAGCGACACTATGTGTTGTTGGGTAGGGGAGCGTTCTGTAAGCCTGCGAAGGTGTGCTGTGAGGCATGCTGGAGGTATCAGAAGTGCGAATGCTGACATAAGTAACGATAAAGCGGGTGAAAAGCCCGCTCGCCGGAAGACCAAGGGTTCCTGTCCAACGTTAATCGGGGCAGGGTGAGTCGACCCCTAAGGCGAGGCCGAAAGGCGTAGTCGATGGGAAACAGGTTAATATTCCTGTACTTGGTGTTACTGCGAAGGGGGGACGGAGAAGGCTATGTTAGCCGGGCGACGGTTGTCCCGGTTTAAGCGTGAAGGTGTGTGCTCCAGGCAAATCCGGAGCACTTTAACACTGAGGCGTGATGACGAGGCACTACGGTGCTGAAGTAACAAATGCCCTGCTTCCAGGAAAAGCCTCTAAGCTCCAGGTAACACGAAATCGTACCCCAAACCGACACAGGTGGTCAGGTAGAGAATACCAAGGCGCTTGAGAGAACTCGGGTGAAGGAACTAGGCAAAATGGTGCCGTAACTTCGGGAGAAGGCACGCTGATATGTAGGTGAAGCGACTTGCTCGTGGAGCTGAAATCAGTCGAAGATACCAGCTGGCTGCAACTGTTTATTAAAAACACAGCACTGTGCAAACACGAAAGTGGACGTATACGGTGTGACGCCTGCCCGGTGCCGGAAGGTTAATTGATGGGGTCATCCGTAAGGAGAAGCTCTTGATCGAAGCCCCGGTAAACGGCGGCCGTAACTATAACGGTCCTAAGGTAGCGAAATTCCTTGTCGGGTAAGTTCCGACCTGCACGAATGGCGTAATGATGGCCAGGCTGTCTCCACCCGAGACTCAGTGAAATTGAACTCGCTGTGAAGATGCAGTGTACCCGCGGCAAGACGGAAAGACCCCGTGAACCTTTACTATAGCTTGACACTGAACACTGGTCCTTGATGTGTAGGATAGGTGGGAGGCTTTGAAGCGTGGACGCCAGTCTGCGTGGAGCCGTCCTTGAAATACCACCCTTTAATGGCTGGTGTTCTAACGTGGACCCGTAATCCGGGTTGCGGACAGTGTCTGGTGGGTAGTTTGACTGGGGCGGTCTCCTCCTAAAGCGTAACGGAGGAGCACGAAGGTCAGCTAATCCTGGTCGGACATCAGGAGGTTAGTGCAATGGCATAAGCTGGCTTGACTGCGAGCGTGACGGCGCGAGCAGGTGCGAAAGCAGGTCATAGTGATCCGGTGGTTCTGAATGGAAGGGCCATCGCTCAACGGATAAAAGGTACTCCGGGGATAACAGGCTGATACCGCCCAAGAGTTCATATCGACGGCGGTGTTTGGCACCTCGATGTCGGCTCATCACATCCTGGGGCTGAAGTAGGTCCCAAGGGTATGGCTGTTCGCCATTTAAAGTGGTACGCGAGCTGGGTTTAGAACGTCGTGAGACAGTTCGGTCCCTATCTGCCGTGGGCGCTGGAGAATTGAGGGGGGCTGCTCCTAGTACGAGAGGACCGGAGTGGACGCATCACTGGTGTTCGGGTTGTCATGCCAATGGCACTGCCCGGTAGCTAAATGCGGAAGAGATAAGTGCTGAAAGCATCTAAGCACGAAACTTGCCCCGAGATGAGTTCTCCCTGAGACTTTAGGTCTCCTGAAGGAACGTTGAAGACGACGACGTTGATAGGCCGGGTGTGTAAGCGCAGCGATGCGTTGAGCTAACCGGTACTAATGAACCGTGAGGCTTAACCTTACAACGCCGAAGATGTTTTGGCGTGAGAGAAAGACATCAAATCAGCTTGATACAGATTACGTCAGGGCGTGAGAACGGTCTGACAACAGAATTTGCCTGGCGGCAGTAGCGCGGTGGTCCCACCTGACCCCATGCCGAACTCAGAAGTGAAACGCCGTAGCGCCGATGGTAGTGTGGGGTCTCCCCATGCGAGAGTAGGGAACTGCCAGGCATCAAACAAGTGAAGAGGCCATCCTGACGGATGGCCTTTTTGCGTTTTTACGCTGTGAAACAGCACAGGCGCTCCCCCTTCGGATGCGGCAAAACATGTCTGTGATGGCGGTTTTAACCTTTCATCTGCCCGACAGAAAGCCTCATGTGGAACAGACAGTAAGTACCGGAAAACTACCCCGCCTGCCTGAGCCAGCGCACAACAGGAATGACTGCCTGCCCGGAACAAAGCCTCATGCGAAAGCTCGGGGCTTTTTTTTGTACAAGTTCACATATGCCCCTATTCTGAATTACTTACCTTGCTAAGTTGAAATGTGATGTAAATCACTCCTGTGATATAACAAATGTGTAACATTTTGATTTTGCGCTGAGTGGATATGGATATTCACGAGGTTCATATCTCCCAAATCTCTAGCAGGAGTATCAGTAGAATGGCAGAAAGCAGTGTGACGACACGAGACTCGCTCACCAGCAGCGATACCCGACGCAGGGTATGGGCGATCATTGGCGCTTCATCAGGTAACCTGGTGGAGTGGTTTGACTTCTATGTCTACTCCTTTTGCTCCCTCTATTTCGCGCACATCTTTTTCCCCGCCGGCAACACAACGACTCAGCTATTACAAACGGCGGGGGTTTTTGCCGCAGGCTTCCTGATGCGACCGATCGGCGGCTGGTTATTTGGCCGTATCGCTGACAGGCGCGGACGTAAGGCATCAATGCTTATCTCGGTGTGTATGATGTGCCTGGGATCGCTGGTCATCGCCTGCTTACCCGGTTATGAGTCCATTGGCACCTGGGCGCCAGCATTATTACTGCTGGCGCGCCTGTTCCAGGGGCTATCAGTGGGCGGTGAATATGGCACAAGCGCGACTTATATGAGCGAAGTTGCAGTGGAAGGGCGTAAAGGCTTTTACGCATCATTTCAGTATGTCACGTTGATCGGCGGGCAATTGCTGGCTCTGTTGGTGGTGGTTGTATTGCAGCAGATTCTGAGCGACGAAGATTTACGTGCCTGGGGTTGGCGTATTCCGTTCGCGCTCGGTGCTGCTCTGGCTATCGTTGCGCTGTGGCTACGCCGACAACTTGACGAAACCTCGCGGCAAGAGGTGCGGGCCCTGAAAGAGGCGGGATCACTAAAAGGGCTGTGGCGTAACCGCAAGGCTTTCATTATGGTGCTTGGCTTTACGGCTGGCGGCTCACTGGCGTTCTACACCTTTACCACCTATATGCAAAAATATCTGGTTAATACCGCCGGAATGCATGCCAACGTTGCCAGCGTCATTATGACAGTTGCGTTATTTGTCTTTATGCTGATTCAACCCGTTATTGGTGCGCTGTCAGATAAGATAGGCCGTCGTAATTCAATGTTGCTGTTCGGCGGTCTTGCCACGCTTTGTACTGTCCCGATTCTCAGCGCACTGCACAGCGTCACTTCGCCTTATGCCGCGTTCGCGCTGGTCATGCTGGCATTAGTGATTGTCAGTTTCTACACCTCAATCAGTGGGATCCTGAAAGCCGAGATGTTCCCGGCGCAGGTTCGTGCGCTAGGTGTCGGGTTATCTTATGCCGTGGCGAATGCGCTGTTTGGTGGTTCGGCAGAGTATGTTGCGCTGTCGCTGAAATCAGCCGGTTTTGAGAGCAGCTTTTTCTGGTACGTTACGGTGATGGGCGCATTGGCATTTCTGGTTTCCCTGATGCTGCATCGTAAAGGGAAAGGCATCCGGCTTTAGTGTCTATCTTGCCAGTTGCCACACGGCAAAACCGGTTGTGGCACCGGCAACATCCCATGCGAAATCTTTCCAGCTCCAGCCGCTCCCTGCCGGGCGGCTATCCCATAACTCTTTCGATGCGCCAAGGCTGACAGAAAACATCAGGCCGTATACCGCACTTCGGTCACGGCTGATGCCCTGATGTTGTGCGTATTCATTCCCGGCTGCGGAAAGCATGGCCGAACCAAGAAAATGTTGTGCTTTATCCTGCCCGCTCCAGCTATCGTTCGCCATATGGCTACAGCCTGTCAGCAGCAGTGTTGTTGCCAGCAAGGTGTATTTCATTGGAAGACCTGAAAAAAAGCCCCATCGCAGAGACGGGGCTTAAGGTTAAAGAATGCGGCTAATCAGTTTATCAATGCGGATACGGCGCAGGCGGCGTATCAGCTTACGCACTTTCACCGGGTAATCCGCAATGCTCTGCAAATCGCGGTAATGATTTACCACGGTGGTGTGCGTGCGAATAAGCTCCAGCTCTTTATCACGCTGTGCGGCCAGCTCATGTTTTGGATCGTGGATAAGCACCGCGTTTTCCAGATCCAGACGCCAGGCGCGCGGGTTCAGGTTGTTCCCGGTGAGCAGGATCCACTCATCATCAACCCACATCCCTTTCAGGTGGTAGCTGTTATCGTCATCTTTCCACAGGCGAACGACGAGTTGATCGGTATTCACATAATATTGCAGGCGGCTTAAGAAACGACGCAGGTTGATCTCATACAGATAAGGTAACGCGCCAATAATTTTAAACGGCTCATCTTCAGGAATAAAAAAGTCATTCGCTGTCTTATCGCCAACGATAATTTCGACTTTTTTCCCCTCGCGCAGCAATTGAATAATATTGCGAACCAGTACCGCAGGCAGGTTGAAATAGGGCGTACAAATCGTCAGCTTGTGCTCTGCACACGGCATCAGATGGAAAATCGTCTTATTCAGCAGGCTGGATTTACCCAGACCAACCAGCGGAGTCACTGCCAGTTGTTCGTTATCCGCATCGCCCTGGAAATGGTACGACGCATCGCGCAATTCCTGGCGGAACAGGCGGATATCATTTTTGATTTCCGGGCTTTTAGGACGCTGCGGATCGTCAAGGCGGTTCACACCTCGGCCCTGGATCAGATTCTGCTCAACCCAGCCTTGCATGACGTCCGCCATGTGCGGATTGCGGATCAACTGATAACGGTCATAGCGGTATTTATCGTGCTGATGCAGGTAAACATCATTAAGGCTCGCGCCGCTATACAGCACGCAGTCATCAATAATAAAGCCTTTGAAGTGGAGCACGCCAAGCGCTTCGCGGGTATTAACCGGCACGCCGTAAACGGGAACGACAACGCCAGGGTTTTCCTGCGCCAGACGGCAGTACCAGTCCGCATTGGTATTTGAGGCTGCTGCGCCAATACGGCCGCGCTGAGCGCGATGCCAGTCAACGAGGACGCGAACATCCAGCTCCGGGCGCTGGCGTTTTGCTTCATACAGCGCGTTCAGAATTCCTTTCCCGCCATCATCCTGCTCAAGATACAGGGCAATGATATAGATCCGGCGCGTTGCGGTGGCTATCTTCGCAAGCAGCGTCTCCCTGAAATCAGCAGGAGCATAGAAGAACTCTATATCATCAGCTGACTGAGAAATCTTGGGTAATTGGGCAAGGTGTTGTTGATGTTTATTACGCTTAAATTTTGACAACATCACAGTGCGTTTCTTCTCTGTTTATTGAAGGGTCTTCTGTTGCATGCAGACGACATAAGCGGGCAATAATAACACCGAGCCTGCTAAAGTGGTCAACATTTCCAGTACCTTACTCGGGATTACTCTGTCGGTGTCAGATGGAGCGACAAACCGACTATGCCATCTTCCAGTTGGATATCGACATCGAACCCCAGTTTACGCGCCAGTGTCACCATGCCGCGATTGTTGGGCATAGTAATACCATTCAAGCGCTTAAGTCCGTGATCCCGGGTATAACTGATGAGCTTTTCAAGTAAACGTCGTCCGAGCCCGAGCCCTTTCAAATCGGATCGCACCAGCACGGCAAATTCAGCGTCAATATTATCCGGATCGGAAATAGCGCGGGTTACGCCCAAAATCTCTTCGCCCTGATCGGTGCTGCGTACGGCCACGAAGGCCATTTCCCGATCGTAGTCGATCTGCGTCATATTCGCTAAATCATCGTGGGTAAATTCGTTGATCTCGCTAAAGTAGCGATAATAGAGATCTTCTTTTGTCACCCTGGCAATAAATGCCTGCAACTGAGGTTCGTCCTCGGGAAGAATCGGGCGGAACAAGCACTGTTCGCCATTTCTCATCTCAACATGTTCTTCCAGATGCTGCGGATAGGGGCGAATCGCAAGACGCGTCTCACCGTTCCCGGCGCTGGGCGCAATAGACATTGTGACATCCAGCGCCGTGAATTCGCTGCCGGAAGCCAGCAAAGGGTGAATATCGAGGCGTTCGATTTCCGGGCAATCGACAATCAAATTCGAGACCTGAACTAAAAACTGGCTCAGGCCAGCGATATCCAGCGTGCGTAATGCGCTGCGCCCGCGGATCTTTTTACTTTTGATCGCCTGAATGACCAGGTAGCGCGCCAGATTCATGTTCAGTGGCGGAAGCGCCACTGCGGCTTGATCCTCTGCCCGCCACTCAACGCCGCCTTCACCTAACATGATCAACGGGCCGAAAACCGGATCGTGTTCTACCACAACACGCAGTTCCTGTGCGCCAGCACGGTTCGCCATGCTCTGCACTTGCAAACCGTGGATGCGCGCCTGCGGCCAGTTCATTTTGACGCGATCGATAATCGCATCAGCAGCCTGCTGCACCTCTTTCGCGGTACGCAGATAAAGCATTACCCCCTGGACTTCCGACTTATGCGGGATATCCGGAGAGCGCAATTTCAGCGCGACCGGGTAGCCAATCTGTTCGGCAATATGCACGGCTTCCGCACTGTCGCTGGCAATCCAGGTCGGCAGCGTTTGCAGCCCCCAGGCGCGCAAAATTGGCTGCACTTCATGGGTATCCAGCGTTGATGCGCCATCGGCCAGTGCCTGCTGCAGAAGGTTGTGTGCTGCGGCGGTATCTGCTGTCAGACTCACTGAGATCGCCGGCGTTTCACGTAGCTGTTTCTGGTTTCGCCGATATTCCACCATATGCATAAAGGCCGTGATGGTGCCTTCAGGCGTTCGGTAAGTTGGCAACCCGGCTTCGCTGAACAGACGCCGCGCTTCCTGCGAGGAAAACTCACCGCACCAGTTGGTCAATACGGTGACGTATTTCCCGCGTGGGTGTTTTTTCAGCGCGTCAATTAACGCCACCGCGCTTTCGCTGCCGGGCGCTGCGGCGCTGGGCGCGTGGATCACCATCAGCGCATCGTAATCCTGGCTGTCGAGCAGAATATTCAACGCGGCGATGTAACGCTCACTGCTGGCGTCATCGCGCAAGTCCAGCGGGTTAGCGGGTTCCACATACTCCGGCAGCACGGCGCGAAGCTGCGTGATCGTCTCTTCACTCAGCGTGGCCAGCTTACCGTTGCGTGACCACAGTTCATCCAGTGCCAGTGCGGCGGGGGCTGCGCCATTACTGATGATCATCAACCGTTCGCCGCGCAACGGACGCATATGGCTGAGCGTTTCGACGGCGGAAAAAAGCTCATGGGTATCCTGTACCCGCAATAAACCGGCACGCTGAATTGCCGCATCCCAGGCCGGATCGAGCCCCGCATGGGAATGCAGCAGACGCTGCGCTTCCGGGCTGCGACCGCTTTTTATGACCAGAATCGGTTTATTACGTGATGCGCTACGTGCGGCGGAAACAAAGCGACGGGCGTCACTTAGCTGTTCCAGATAGAGCAGGATAGCGCTGGTTTTACTGTCTCGCGCCAGGAAATCGAGCAGTTCATCAACATCAATATCGAGGCTATCGCCGAGTGCGATGAAATAAGAAAACCCCATTTCCCGCTGCTGCGCCCAGTCGAGGATGGTATTGGAGACGGCGGCAGACTGGGAAATAAACGCCAGTTTGCCGCGTGTAATCGGCACCGGCGAAAAACTGGCGTTAAGGCCTTGCCAGGGGGCGAGCAGGCCCAGGCTGTTCGGGCCAAGCAACCGCATCTGATAGCGGCCAGCGCAGGCCAGCAAATCGGCATGCTGCTCGGGCGGAGCGGAAAGGATAATGCAGGTTTTACACCCCTTTTGGCCGAGCGCCTCAAGCAGCGTCAAATTACGTTTAGCGTGGGTACACAACACCGCAAGATCGGGCGTGAAAGGCAGGCTGGCGACGTCCGGCCATGCCAGCACGCCCTGTACCGCTTTATAGGCGGGCGTCACCGGTAAGACAGGACCGGCGAAACCGCCTGCCAGCAAATTGCGCATCATTAAAAAACCCGCGCGATCCGGCTTCATAGATGCACCCACCACCGCAATCGATCGGGGACGTAATAACGCTTCCAGCCCTCGTTGGCTCATACCGGCCTCCGCAAAAGAGTGACCCGATGATATTAAACGTTTTCTGCGGCGTTTGCTGTGATGGCGGGCGAATGATGCGGTTTCCCCGCCAGGTAACGCTCGCGGAACAGGGTGAAGTGATCGCTGAGCGCTTGCGCGGCGGTGTTATCGCCAGCCAGATCCAACAGGGCAATGGCCACTTCCGCCGTGCAGTATTGATCGTCTGCATGTGCTTCCCTTAAACGATAGGCAGACACGCGTGACAGATCGACGGAGATAACCGGTAATGCATCCAGGTAGGGGCTTTTGCGAAACATTTTACGCGCTTCGGTCCAGGTGCCATCCAGCATAATAAACAGGGGTGGTTTGCCGGCGGCGGGAGCGCTCAACACCTGACGCTCGCTGCCTGCGTAAGAGGCCGGGAAGACGACCATCGGTTGGTACGCTTCGCTGGTGCATAAATCGATTAGCGCTTGCGGCGGCTCGGTACGCGACCATTGAAAAGCCTGCGTATCGGGCAGGATATCGGCAATCAGACGCCCGGTGTTACTGGGTTTCATTGGCTCGGTGTCGAACATGACCAGGCAAAAACGGCTGTTAGCGCAAGCCGGTTTTAAGGTATCACACAGACAGTTTTTCAGCGGCAGCAAGCAGCGCTGGCAGCGGCGAATACGGTTGCCACGCGCCAGAAACGGGCGCGTCGAGCGGGCAAGGCGCTCAGCACGGAGTTGGAGAACAGCGTTATGGGTCATGAAGGTCGCGCAAGAAAAACGCCATTGTCGCAGAGCTGAAAACGGGGCACAAGATGCGCCCCGAAAGGATTACAGTGATTCGTTAAGCCAGCTATCGAACGGCGCTTTCGGCATCGCGCCACTTAGCATGTCCACCACTTCGCCATTTTTGAACAGCATAATGGTCGGAATACTGCGAATGCGGAAACGCGCACTCAGCTCGCGCTCGGCTTCGGTGTTAACTTTTACAAAGCGCACTTTACCGCTGCGCTCTTCCGCGACATCTTCGAAAATCGGTGCGAAGTTGCGGCACGGGCCGCACCACGGCGCCCAGAAATCGACAACCACAGGCAGGTCATCTTTCAGCAGCTTATCCAGGGTTTCGCCAGTCGCATTGATCACATCTCCATCGAACAGCTCATGTCCACAGCGCCCACATTTCGCGCCGTCGTTCATTCTTTCTTCAGGAATGCGGTTCAGCGCCTGACAGCTTGCACATACGGTATTCATAACTAACCTCAGGGAAGCGATGGTACAAAGCGGCGTTTCGCCGGTATGTTTCTTCAATGTTACATATTATTGATAAGAAGGTTTTAAACGACAACGCGTTTTATTCAATGAGTACAATAGCCGATAACTTTTGAACGAATTAATGGCTAAGCGCCAGCACATCAGGTAATCTGCGCGCTTCGCGCAGCGCTGGTGGAGAAAAGCATGAACGATGAATTAAAGAATAAAAGCGGCAAGGTCAAAGTGATGTATGTCCGCAGTGATGATGATTCCGATAAACGTGGCTATAACCCGCGCACCGGGAAAGGGCCAGCGCGTAGCGGAACGTCTTCGCGCGGTGGCGATGACCGTCGCACCTCCCGCGATGATAAAGGTCGTGCTGGTCGTGACGACAGAAGTTGTTCTGCCCGCGATGACCGGGGCCGCCCTGCTCGTGATGACAGAAACCGCCCGCAGCGAGACAATTTCAGTAGCCAGAGTGATTCGCCGTGGCGTACCGTTTCCCGCGCGCCGGGCGACGAAACGCCGGAAAAACCGGATCACGGTGGTATTAGCGGTAAAAGTTTTATCGATCCGGAAGTGCTGCGCCGTCAGCGCGCGGAAGAGACGCGCGTCTATGGCGAAAATGCCTGCCAGGCACTGTTCAGCAGCCGTCCTGAGTCGATTGTTCGCGCCTGGTTTGTGCAGAGCGTGACCCCGCGTTTTAAAGAAGCCCTGCGCTGGATGGCCGCGAACCGTAAAGCGTATCACGTGGTTGATGAAGACGAACTGGCGAAAGCCTCCGGTACAGAACATCACGGCGGCGTGTGCTTCCTGATCAAAAAGCGTAATGGTCTGAGTGTCCAGAAATGGGTGGCGAATGCCGCAGAAGAAGATTGCGTGCTGGCGCTGGAAGATGTGGGCAACCCGCACAACCTCGGCGCAATTATGCGTAGCTGCGCGCATTTCGGTGTGAAAGGCGTGGTATTGCAGGATGCGGCAGTGGTTGAATCTGGCGCGGCTGTGCGTACTGCGGAAGGCGGCGCGGAACACGTTCAGCCGATTACCGGCGATAGCTTTGTCGATGCGCTCGAAGAGTTCCGTCAGGCGGGTTACGCGCTGGTGACGACTTCCAGCCATAACGGGACGCCGCTGTTTAAAGCTGAGTTGCCGAAAAAAATGGTGCTGGTGCTGGGTCAGGAGCGTGATGGTTTGTCTGATGTGACGCTGTCTCGTGCAGATTTAAGCGTCTCAATTGAAGGCACCGGCAACGTTGAAAGCCTCAACGTGTCTGTCGCAACCGGCGTGTTGCTGGCAGAGTGGTGGCGTCAAAATAAAGCCTGATAGCGCAACGCCTGGTGCATTAAAAAATGCCATCGTAATGCTGGCATTTTTTTATTCTACTCACTGATAACCACATCCTGCGGGCGTGGTTATCAACATGCTTTGGCTCTGTTTTATTGCCTTTCGATTTCAATCTCACGAGCCAGGGAGAGGCTTTAGTACGTCCTTCCAGAGCGTAATCAATGCCGTCTCTTATAAGGGCGGATTTTTACTCACTTTCTGCCGGGAGTGTTGGCATCCAGTCGATTGGCGCTTCGCCCTGTTTTTCCAGCCATTGATTCGCCAGGACGAAATGGTTACAGCCGAAAAATCCACGGTGCGCGGAGAGCGGCGACGGATGCGGTGCTTTCAGAACATGATGGCGTTTTGTGTCGATAATCGCCCCTTTCTTCTGCGCGTGCGAACCCCAAAGCAGAAATACCACGCCTTCGCGATGCTCATTAATCAGGCTAATCACTTTATCGGTGAAGGTTTCCCAGCCGAGGCTTGCGTGCGAATGCGCCTGACCGGCGCGTACGGTGAGTACGGTATTAAGTAGCAGCACGCCCTGACGCGCCCAGCTTTCGAGATAACCATGTTGCGGGCGCACAAAACCCGGGATGCTGGCTTCCAGCTCTTTATACATATTTAGCAGAGAAGGGGGAGGCGCAATGCCCGGAAGAACAGAAAATGCCAAACCGTGGGCTTGTCCCGGGCCGTGGTAGGGATCCTGGCCGAGGATAACAACTTTGACATCGCCAAGCTCAGTGAAGCGAAAGGCGTTAAATACATCTTTCTGCGGTGGATAGATGGTTACCCCGGACTGGCGCTCAGCCGCCACTGTGCTAAGGGTGTTAATAAAATACGGCTGCTGTTTTTCTTCTGCCAGCACATCATGCCATGTTAATGAAGTGGTCATCCCGCTCTCCTGCGATGTTCGTTCCCCGTAGCTTAACTGCATATTTCCCCCGAACAAAATTCACTGTCGCCCGTGATAGAAAACCCTAAAAATATTTTTAAAATTTACAAAAATTTTAAGTCGTCGTGATTGGCGTAACTTGATATAAAACAAGTATATTCCCCAATACCCATTTTTACCGTATGGTTTTTGTTGATTTAAATCAAAGAATGCCTCGTGTCGGACTGGTATATAAACAATCAGACAACAATGGTTTTACCAATTGGCCGGAAAGACTCCGGCGAATCAAATAATGTGCCTAAGGGAGGCTATTCATGATTACTGGTATCCAGATTACTAAAGCTGCCAATGACAACCTGCTCAATTCGTTCTGGTTGCTCGATAACGACAAAGGTGAAGCACGTTGCGTGTGTGCCAAAGCGGGTTATGCAGAAGATGAAGTGGTTGCGGTTAGCAAACTCGGTGATATCGAATACCGTGAAATTCCGATGGAAGTGAAACCGGAAGTGCGCGTTGAAGGTGGTCAGCACCTGAACGTTAACGTGTTGCGTCGTGAAACACTGCTTGATGCCGTTGAACACCCGGAAAAATACCCACAGCTGACGATTCGTGTATCCGGTTATGCTGTGCGTTTTAACTCTCTGACTCCAGAACAGCAGCGCGACGTTATTGCTCGTACCTTTACTGAAAGCCTGTAATTTCAGGCACACATAAAAACGCCGGGATATCCCGGCGTTTTTTTACTCTTCTGTATTTTGCGGCGCGGTACTTGCAGCGCTCGGCTTACGTCGTTTACCAATGTTTTTGGTGTCACGATGGCGTTGCTTCACGCGCGGCTTCTCTTTTTCTTTCTCTTTTTTCTTCTCTGCGCGCTTCGCCAGCACTTTCTTCGACGGTTTGCCTGTCAGCTTTTCACTGGGCGCGCGCGTTTTTGCTCGCAATTCGTCTATCACGCGCGGCTTCAGCGGTTCTTCAACATAGCGGCCAATTTTACCCAGCAGCAGATGATCGTGCGCTTCAACCAGAGAAATCGCGGTGCCTTTACGGCCTGCGCGACCCGTACGACCGATGCGGTGCAGGTAGGTATCGCCGCTGCGCGGCAGATCGAAGTTAAAGACGTGGCTGACATCATCGATATCAATGCCGCGAGCGGCGACATCGGTGGCGACCAGCACATTCACACGACCTTCTGTCAGGCGTTTGATCGCTTCGTTACGCTTCGCCTGCACCATCTCACCTTCGAGATAGCAGTTGTTAATGCCCGCTTCACGCAGCCAGTTCGCCAGCTCATGCACACGTTCGCGTTTGCGCACAAACACGATAGAGCGGCTGACTTCAGGTTGCTTGAGCAGATGCACCAGCAGCGCGGTTTTATGGGCGACGTCATCGGCACGGTAGTACCACTGGTGAATTTTTTTGCGCTCACGCGTTGATGGCGTGGCGGAAACTTCGACAGGATCTTCCAGCAGGCGCTCAGCAAAATTTTTAATGGCCTCGCCTTCCAGCGTCGCGGAGAACAGCATGGTCTGCTTGCGCCAGCGGGTTTCACCGGCAATATGCTCGATATCTTGCGCGAAGCCCATGTCCAGCATGCGGTCTGCTTCGTCAAGGATCAGGGTCTCTACCGCGCGGCAGTCGAAGTTCTCTTCTTTAATATATTGCAGCAGGCGGCCAGTGGTCGCGACCACGATATCCTGGTTTTCGCTGAACACTTCCGCGTGGTTCATATACGCTACACCGCCGGTAATGGTGGCGATATCCAGATGCGTGTTTGCGGCAAGTTCACGCGCGTGATCGGCAACCTGCATCGCCAGTTCGCGGGTCGGCGTCAGGATCAGGATACGCGGCGGGCCGGATTTTTTACGCGGGAAGTCCAGAAGGTGCTGCAACGCAGGCAGCAGATATGCCGCCGTTTTACCGGTGCCGGTAGGGGCGGAACCGAGGACATCACGCCCTTCAAGCGCAGGCGGAATGGCGGCGGCCTGGATGGCGGTCGGGCGTGTAAAGCCTTTACTCTGGAGCGCGTCCAGCAGGCTGTCGTCAAGTTCGAGTTCGGAAAAAGTCGTTACAGTCATGATCTACCTCTGTGTGGGGCGCCGATTATAGACGTTACGGCTGCAATCTTCATCTGTTGTCTGCTTATTGCTTTTCCGGCGCTTTGCTTTCCCCTATGCTACACCGGTTTCCGAATCGAGGTTGTAAAGATGTCCCAGTCAAAGGCTCAATTGCGCCGTGACGGCTTCACGTTTAAAGAATTCTTTGTTGCTCACGATCGCTGTGCCATGAAAGTGGGCACCGATGGAGTGATGTTAGGCGCATGGGCGCCGGTTTCCAAAGCGCGGCATGTGCTGGACATTGGTACCGGCAGTGGGCTGCTGGCGCTGATGCTGGCGCAACGTACATCGCCAGAAGTAACAATTAATGCCGTCGAGCTGGATGAGCAAGCAGCGGGGCAGGCGCAGGAAAATGTCCAGGCCTCGCCGTGGGCGGAGCGCGTTACCGTGCATCAGGCGGATATCTGCCAGTGGAGCACGGAAAATACCGCGCGCTACGATCTGATTGTCAGCAATCCACCCTATTTTGACGAAGGGGTGCAATGCGCCACGCCGGAGCGCGATAAAGCGCGCTATACCACAACGCTTGATCATGAATCCTTGCTGGAAATTGGCGCAACGCTGATTACGGAAGAGGGATTTTTCTGCGTCGTTCTGCCGATTGAAATCAGCGAAGCCTTTGTCAGCAAAGCGCAAACGCTGGGCTGGCATCTGCGTTTGCGTACGGATGTGACTGAAGCAGAAAGCCGCTTGCCGCATCGGGTCCTGCTGGCTTTCTCACCGCGAGATGGCGAAATGTTTGCCGATCGTCTGGTGATCCGTGGGCCAGATCAGCGTTACTCAGAGAGCTACACTGCGCTGACCCAGGCGTTTTATCTGTTTATGTAGTTTTGTGGCGAGAGCACTGTCGGGCCGGATTCCGGCAGTAAATCGGGGTAATCCAGCGTGAAATGCAACCCGCGGCTCTCTTTGCGCGCCATCGCACAGCGGACAATTAACTCCGCGACTTGCACCAGGTTGCGCAATTCCAGCAGGTTATTCGAAACACGGAAGTTCGTGTAGTATTCATCGATTTCCTGCTGTAGCAGTGTTATACGGCGCAGTGCGCGCTCAAGGCGTTTAGTGGTACGCACAATGCCGACGTAATCCCACATAAACAGCCGTAATTCGTGCCAGTTGTGTTGCAGAATCACCCGTTCATCGGCATCGTCCACGCGGCTTTCATCCCATGCTGGCAGCATCGTGACCGCCTGGGCATGCGGTATCCGGTGGGCGATATCTTCCGCCGCCGACCAGCCATAGACCAGGCACTCCAGCAGCGAATTCGACGCCATGCGGTTCGCGCCGTGCAAACCGCTATAACTCACTTCTCCAATTGCATATAGCCCGTCGACATCGGTACGCCCGCGATCGTCAATCATGACGCCGCCGCAGGTGTAATGTGCCGCAGGTACAATCGGCACGGGCTCTTTGGTTAAATCGATGCCAAGCCCGAGCAACTTTTCATAAATCATCGGGAAATGGTGACGGATAAATTCAGCAGGTTTATGACTGATATCGAGATACATGCAATCGACGCCGAGACGTTTCATTTCATGATCGATCGCTCGGGCGACCACATCGCGTGGCGCTAATTCACCTCGCACATCAAAATCTGGCATGAAACGCGTGCCGTCCGGGCGTTTCAAATGGGCGCCTTCACCGCGTAGTGCTTCCGTGAGCAGGAAATTGCGTGCTTGCGGGTGGAACAGGGCGGTAGGGTGAAATTGATTAAACTCCAGGTTCGCCACCCGACAGCCCGCACGCCAGGCCATGGCGATACCGTCCCCGGAGGCGATATCCGGATTGGTGGTGTATTGATAAACCTTCGAGGCGCCACCGGTTGCCAGCACTACGGCTTTTGCCTGACAGGTTTCCACCTGTTCTTTATTACGGTTCCACACCCACGCGCCCACGACGCGGCGCGTTCCGGCCAGGCCAATTTTGTCGGAGATAATCAAATCCACTGCATTGCAGCGCTCAAGCACGCGAATGTTCGGATGATTAATCGCCTGGGTGACCAGCGTGTTTTCGACCTCTTTGCCGGTCGCGTCGGCGCTATGCAGAATGCGGCGGTGACTGTGTCCGCCTTCACGCGTGAGGTGGTAACTGGCTTCGCCGTTAGCAGCGACTTCGGTATCAAACAGCACGCCTTGATCAATAAGCCACTGGACACACTGGCGCGCGTTGCTGGCGACAAACTCGGCAGCGTGACGCTCCACAATCCCGGCACCGGCAATCAGCGTGTCTTCCACATGCGATTCGATACTGTCAGTTTCATCAAATACCGCAGCGATACCGCCCTGAGCATAAAATGTCGAACCTTCGCTAATAGGACCTTTGCTTAAAACAATGACCTTATGTTTGTCTGCAAGCCGCAAAGCCACCGAAAGACCGGCCGCGCCGCTGCCGATGACCAGTACATCACAGGAGAGTTCAGGAGTCGTTTTCATGGTTTGTTTAATTTACTAAACAGTGTTTGCGCAGCATAGCACCGTAAACGGAAGATGATCACTGTTTTTTGCGATTTTTGTACTAAATGCTAAACATGATGATCGGGGCGGGAATATCTATCCAGGAAAAAGATATTAAGAAGCAGTTTGTTAGCTAAGGTGTATTAGAGGTGAAAAAAAAGCGGTATTGCGTTACTCTCTGGCGATCTTAAGGTCTTTTCTTTGAGAAAACACATTGTTCAAAGTTTGCGGACTTATAATGAGTCAGAATGAAAAGTCTGTAGAACGATGCACAAAAACAAAGGCGTAACGGAACTTTATTACAGACCGGTCCTCTAATTGGCTGCTTGCTCATATTGTGCAGTATTGGAGTGGCGTTTCTGGATACGCGTGGAAATTGGTTTTGGGGAGACTTTACCTCGGATGAGCGAGCAGTTAACGGATCAGGTCCTGGTCGAAAGGGTCCAGAAAGGAGATCAGAAAGCGTTCAACTTACTGGTGGTGCGCTACCAGCATAAAGTGGCGAGTCTGGTTTCCCGTTATGTCCCTTCGGGCGATGTGCCTGATGTCGTACAAGAGTCATTTATAAAAGCCTATCGCGCGCTTGATTCATTCAGGGGGGATAGTGCTTTTTATACCTGGCTGTACCGAATTGCGGTTAATACAGCGAAAAATTACCTGGTTGCCCAAGGGCGCAGGCCGCCATCCAGTGATGTGGACGCAATTGAAGCAGAAAACTTCGAAAGTGGCGGTGCACTGAAAGAAATTTCGAACCCTGAGAACTTAATGTTGTCAGAAGAACTGCGACAAATAGTTTTCCGTACCATTGAGTCGCTCCCGGAAGATTTACGTATGGCAATTACGTTGCGGGAGCTGGATGGCCTGAGTTATGAAGAGATTGCGGCCATAATGGATTGTCCGGTAGGTACCGTTCGTTCGCGTATCTTCCGTGCGCGGGAAGCTATTGATAATAAAGTTCAACCGCTTATCAGGCGTTGACGATAGCGGGATACTGAAAAAAGGTATTAGGCATGCAGAAAGAACAACTTTCCGCTTTAATGGATGGTGAAACGCTGGATAGTGAGCTGCTCGTTGAGTTGTCTCAGGATCCGGAAATGCAGAAAACCTGGGAGAGCTACCATCTCATCCGCGATTCCATGCGTGGTGATACCGCCGATCTCCTCCATTTCGATATCTCAGCCCAAGTAATGGCCGCGATTGAGAAAGACGCTGTTCAGGCGCCGGCGCCGTTGATTCCTGAAGCTCAGCCCGCTCCTCACCAATGGCAGAAAATGCCGTTCTGGCACAAAGTTCGACCATGGGCCAGCCAGCTTACCCAGATGGGCGTTGCGGCATGCGTATCGCTTGCTGTAATTGTTGGCGTCCAGCACTATAATGGCTCGGCTGAATCAACCCAACAGCCCGAAGCGCCAGTGTTTAATACGCTGCCGATGATGGGCAAAGCCAGTCCGGTGAGTTTGGGTGTTCCGTCTGATGCGACGGCAAATGCCGGTCAGCAACAGCAGGTGCAGGAACAACGTCGTCGCATTAATGCGATGCTGCAGGATTACGAACTGCAACGCCGTCTGCACTCCGAACAGCTTCAGTTTGAGCAGGCGCAAACACAGCAAGCTGCTGTTCAAGTGCCAGGAAATCAAACTTTAGGAACGCAATCGCAGTAATGAAGCAACTTTGGTGTGCCATGTCTTTTGTGGCTACTGGCTTGTTCTTCTCTGTCAACGCCTCGGCTGATGTTTCGTCCGGGGCGTTGCTGCAGCAAATGAACGTGGCGAGTCAGTCGCTCAACTACGAACTCTCTTTCGTCAGCATCAATAAGCAGGGTGTTGAATCGTTACGTTACCGCCATGTGCGTCTTAACGATCAGCCGCTTGCGCAGTTGTTGCAAATGGACGGCCCCCGCCGCGAAGTGGTGCAGCGTGGCAATGAGATCAGCTACTTTGAACCGGGTCTTGAACCTTTCACGCTTAACGGCAACTTCATCGTCGATTCACTGCCGTCGCTGGTTTATACCGACTTCAAACGTCTTTCTCCCTATTACGATTTTATCTCCGTGGGACGCACGCGCATTGCCGACCGGCTGTGCGAAGTGATCCGCGTTGTGGCACGTGATGGCACCCGTTATAGCTATATTGTGTGGATGGATGAAGAAACCCGCCTGCCGATGCGCGTTGATTTGCTTGACCGTGATGGCGAAACCCTTGAACAGTTCCGCGTTATTGCAGTTACCGTTAACGGTCAGGTGACTAACAGCATGCAAACACTGGCGAAAGCCAGTTTGCCACCGCTCCTTTCACTTCCGGCTGGCGATAAAGTGGTATTTAACTGGGAACCGGCCTGGTTGCCGCAGGGGTTTAGCGAAGTATCCAGCAGCCGTCGCCAACTGCCGACCATGGATATGCCCGTTGAATCTCGCCTCTATTCCGATGGTTTGTTCAGTTTCTCCGTTAACGTTAACCGCGCTAATCAGAATAGCGCCGATCAGATGCTGCGCACCGGTCGCCGTACCGTTAGCACAACGGTTCGCGATAACGCCGAAATTACTGTCGTCGGTGAATTGCCGCCGCAAACCGCAAAACGTATTGCGGACAGTCTCAAATTTAAGGCCGCACAATGATAAAAGAGTGGGCGACCGTCGTTTCCTGGCAAAATGGTAGCGCGCTGGTCGAATGTGATGTCAAAGCTTCCTGTAGCAGTTGCGCTTCGCGTGCCGGTTGCGGCAGCCGTGTGCTGAATAAACTCGGTCCGCAAACCACGCACACTATTGCCGTACCGAGCGCAGAACCGTTGGTTGCCGGGCAGAAGGTTGAATTAGGCATCGCTGAGAGCAGCCTGCTGGGCTCAGCGGTATTGGTCTATATGTCGCCGCTGGTAGGCCTGTTTGTCATGGGGGCTATTTTCCAGGCGCTCTTCGGCCAGGATCTCGCAGCGCTTTGCGGTGCGGTGCTTGGCGGCGTTGGCGGCTTTTTACTCGCCCGCGGTTTATCGCCAAAGCTTGCCACGCGCAGCGAATGGCAGCCGGTTATTCTCAGCGTCGGTCTGCCTCCGGATCTTATCCGCGTCGACAACGCATCCGCAGAAAGCCAGCCGTAATATCCTCTTTAAGTCTTACGATAATAGCGATACTTTTCTGCCTGGTATCAGCATTTCCCCGCATTGTTGTTGTAGTGTAGAATGCGGCGTTTCAGTACATTGACGTCAGGCGCGTACAGGCCTCTTAGTTACTCGTAAGGCATAAAAACTCACTATATGAAGAATATTCGTAACTTTTCGATCATCGCTCACATCGACCACGGTAAGTCGACGCTGTCTGACCGTATCATCCAGATTTGCGGTGGTCTTTCCGATCGCGAAATGGAAGCCCAGGTTCTTGATTCCATGGATCTTGAACGTGAGCGCGGCATTACCATTAAAGCGCAAAGCGTCACGCTGGATTACAAAGCCAACAATGGCGAAACCTACCAGTTGAACTTTATCGATACCCCCGGTCACGTTGACTTCTCCTACGAGGTTTCCCGTTCGCTCGCCGCCTGCGAAGGCGCACTGCTAGTGGTGGATGCAGGTCAGGGCGTGGAAGCGCAAACGCTGGCAAACTGCTATACCGCTATCGAGATGGATCTGGAAGTCGTACCGGTACTGAATAAGATCGACCTGCCAGCCGCCGATCCTGAGCGTGTTGCAGAAGAAATTGAAGACATTGTTGGTATCGACGCCACCGATGCGGTGCGCTGCTCGGCGAAAACCGGCGTGGGCGTGCCCGATGTGCTGGAGCGCCTGGTGCGTGATATTCCGCCGCCGGAAGGCGATCCGGATGCGCCGTTGCAGGCGCTGATCATCGACTCCTGGTTCGATAACTACCTTGGCGTGGTTTCTCTGGTGCGTATCAAAAATGGCACCATGCGCAAAGGCGACAAAATTAAAGTAATGAGCACCGGGCAGGTTTATAACGCTGACCGCCTGGGGATTTTCACGCCGAAACAGGTTGATCGCACCGAACTGAAGTGCGGTGAAGTAGGCTGGCTGGTTTGCGCGATTAAAGACATTCTCGGCGCGCCAGTGGGCGACACCCTGACTTCCTCCCGTAATCCGGCAGATAAAGCGCTGCCAGGCTTTAAAAAGGTCAAACCGCAGGTTTATGCCGGTCTGTTCCCGGTCAGCTCTGACGATTACGAAAACTTCCGCGATGCGCTCGGCAAACTGAGCCTCAACGATGCCTCGTTGTTCTATGAACCGGAAAGCTCCACCGCGCTGGGCTTTGGTTTCCGCTGCGGCTTCCTCGGTCTGCTGCATATGGAGATCATCCAGGAGCGTCTTGAGCGCGAATACGATCTGGATCTGATCACAACCGCACCGACCGTGGTCTACGAAGTGCAGACCACCAATAAAGAAGTGGTTTACGTCGATAGCCCGTCTAAGCTGCCGCCGCTGAACAACATTGACGAGCTGCGCGAGCCTATCGCCGAGTGTCACATGCTGCTGCCGCAGGAGTACCTGGGCAACGTTATCACGCTGTGCGTAGAGAAACGTGGCGTGCAGACCAACATGGTTTACCACGGCAACCAGGTTGCGTTGACTTATGAAATCCCGATGGCGGAAGTGGTACTGGACTTCTTCGATCGTCTGAAGTCAACGTCGCGCGGTTATGCGTCGCTCGATTACAACTTCAAACGTTTCCAGGCTTCTAACATGGTGCGCGTGGACGTGTTGATCAACGGTGAGCGTGTGGATGCGCTAGCGCTGATCACCCATAACGATAACGCACCGTATCGTGGTCGTGAATTGGTCGAGAAAATGAAAGAACTGATCCCGCGTCAGCAGTTTGATATCGCGATTCAGGCGGCGATCGGTAACCACATTATTGCCCGTTCGACAGTCAAACAGCTGCGTAAAAACGTGCTGGCGAAATGCTACGGCGGTGACGTGAGCCGTAAGAAAAAACTGCTGCAGAAACAGAAAGAAGGTAAGAAACGCATGAAGCAGGTCGGCAACGTCGAACTGCCGCAGGAAGCGTTCCTTGCCATTCTGCATGTGGGCAAAGATAGCAAATAATCCTAAGGAGTTGGCATGGCGAACATGTTTGCCCTGATCCTGGTGATCGCGACCCTGGTGACGGGTTTTTTATGGTGCCTGGATAAGTTTATTTTTGCACCAAAACGCCGGGATCGTCAGGCCGCTGCGCAAGTTGCGACAGGCGATGCGCTTGATGCAAAAACGCTGAAGAAGATTGGTCCGAAGCCTGGCTGGCTGGAGACCGGTGCTTCCGTATTCCCGGTGCTGGCTATTGTGCTGGTGGTGCGTTCGTTTATTTACGAACCGTTCCAGATCCCATCTGGTTCAATGATGCCAACGCTGCTTATCGGTGATTTCATTCTGGTGGAGAAGTTCGCCTATGGAATTAAAGATCCGATCTACCAGAAAACGCTGATTGAAACCGGTCATCCGAAACGCGGTGACATTGCGGTATTTAAATATCCGGACGATCCGCGTCTGGATTACATCAAGCGTGTGGTTGGCGTACCGGGCGATAAAGTGACCTACGATCCGGTGACCAAACAAGTGACCGTGCAGCCGAACTGTAGCTCGGGTCAGGCTTGCGGTAGCGCTCTGCCTATCACTTACAGCAACGTTGAAGAGAGCGATTTTGTGCAGACCTTCGGGCGTCGCTCCGGTGGTGAGGCAAGCAGCGGTTTCTTCCAGTTACCGAAAGGCCAGTCCCTGCCGGATGGCGTACGTTTAACCGAGCGTAAAGAGACGCTGGGGGATGTGACGCACCGCATTCTGACCGTGCCTATCGCGCAGGATCAACTGGGGATCTACTATCGTCAGCAGAGCCAGCCGTTAGCTACCTGGATTGTGCCGCCGGGCCATTACTTTATGATGGGCGACAACCGCGATAACAGCGCAGACAGCCGCTACTGGGGCTTTGTGCCGGAAGCGAACCTGGTTGGCCGTGCCACGGCAATCTGGATGAGTTTCGAAAAACAAGAAGGTGAATGGCCGACAGGCGTGCGCCTGAATCGTATCGGCGGAATTCATTAATTAACCAGGGCGCAATCACCGCGATTGCGCCCTGAATTATTTCCAATATTATTCCCACCAGACTAACGACAACCCCGGTCGTTGCGTATAGAATATTCCCCCGAAGTTTAAGGCTGGTTCCCCCCGGGCGCCACAGCACACGAAACCGCGTTGGTTTTCTCAGGTCGGTTTCGTGTGCTGCATTGTTGACGCATTTATTTATTGGTATCGCATGAACCCCATCGTAATTAATCGGCTTCAACGGAAGCTGGGCTACACTTTTCAACATCATGATCTGTTGCAGCAGGCATTAACCCACCGCAGCGCCAGTAGCAAACATAACGAGCGTCTCGAATTTCTCGGCGACTCTATTTTAAGTTATGTGATTGCTAACGCGCTCTATCACCGTTTCCCGCGTGTGGACGAAGGTGATATGAGCCGCATGCGCGCGACACTGGTGCGTGGAAATACGCTGGCGGAAATTGCCCGCGAATTCGAGCTGGGAGAGTGTCTGCGTTTAGGGCCGGGTGAACTGAAAAGCGGCGGTTTTCGCCGTGAATCCATTCTGGCTGACACCGTTGAGGCGTTAATTGGCGGGGTGTTCCTTGATAGCGATATTCAGACCGTCGAAAAATTAATTCTGAGCTGGTATCAAACGCGCCTTGATGAAATCAGTCCCGGCGATAAACAAAAAGATCCGAAAACGCGCCTGCAGGAGTTTTTGCAGGGCCGTCATCTGCCGCTGCCGTCTTATCTGGTGGTGCAGGTGCGCGGCGAAGCGCACGATCAGGAATTTACTATCCACTGCCAGGTCAGCGGCCTGAGTGAACCGGTGGTTGGCACGGGTTCCAGCCGTCGCAAGGCGGAGCAGGCTGCCGCCGAACAGGCGCTGAAAAAACTGGAGCTGGAATGAGCGAAGAAAAAACCTATTGCGGATTTATTGCCATCGTCGGACGTCCCAACGTTGGCAAATCCACCCTGTTGAATAATCTGCTTGGGCAGAAGATTTCCATCACCTCTCGTAAGGCGCAGACTACGCGCCACCGCATCGTCGGTATCCATACTGAGGGCGAGTATCAGGCGATTTACGTCGATACCCCCGGCCTGCACATGGAAGAGAAACGCGCCATCAACCGTCTGATGAACAAAGCTGCCAGCAGCTCCATCGGCGACGTTGAACTGGTCATTTTCGTTGTGGAAGGTACCCGCTGGACGCCGGACGACGAAATGGTGCTGAACAAGCTGCGTGACGGTAAAACGCCGGTGATCCTCGCGGTCAACAAAGTGGACAACGTGCAGGAGAAGGCCGATCTGTTGCCGCACCTGCAGTGGCTGGGCAGCCAGATGAACTTCCTCGATATCGTTCCGCTCTCTGCAGAGACCGGTCTGAACGTTGATACCATCGCCAGCATCGTGCGTAAGCATCTGCCGGAAGCGGTGCATCACTTCCCGGAAGATTACGTGACCGACCGCTCACAGCGCTTTATGGCCTCGGAAATCATCCGCGAAAAACTGATGCGTTTCCTCGGTGCGGAACTGCCGTACTCGGTCACCGTGGAGATCGAACAGTTCGTGACTAACGAACGCGGTGGTTACGATATCAACGGGTTGATCCTTGTTGAGCGCGAAGGGCAGAAGAAGATGGTGATTGGCAACAAAGGTTCCAAAATCAAAACCATCGGTATTGAAGCCCGTAAAGATATGGAAGAGATGTTCGAAGCCAAAGTTCACCTGGAGCTGTGGGTGAAAGTGAAATCCGGCTGGGCCGACGACGAACGCGCGCTGCGTAGTCTCGGTTACGTAGACGATCTCTAAGAGCCTGCTCTCTATGGCTCCCGGGTTGCAGGCAGACGGCCAGGCCGTGAGTGTTCAGGCGCTTGATCAAATAAGCGCTCTGGATAAGCGGTTAAAGCCAGCGCTGCTGCGGCCTGAAAGACGACGAGAATAATATGGAAGGCTGGCAGCGCGCTTTTGTTCTGCATAGTCGTCCGTGGAGCGAAACCAGCCTGATGCTGGACGTCTTCACGGAAGAGTCTGGCCGTGTGCGCCTTGTTGCCAAAGGAGCACGTTCCAAACGCTCTAATCTGAAGGGCGCATTACAGCCTTTCACTCCTCTGCTGGTGCGCTTTGGCGGACGTGGCGAAGTCAAAACGCTGCGCAGCGCGGAAGCGGTATCGCTGGCACTGCCGCTCAGCGGCATCACGCTCTACAGCGGTCTCTACGTTAACGAACTTATCTCCCGCGTGCTTGAACACGAGACGCGCTTTTCTGAACTCTTTTTTGATTATCTGCACTGTATCCAGGCCCTGGCGGGCGTCACCAGCACGCCGGAACCGGTGCTGCGCCGTTTTGAGCTGGCACTGCTCGGGCATCTGGGTTATGGCGTTGATTTTCTCCACTGTGCCGGCAGCGGCGAGCCGGTCGATGATGTAATGACTTATCGTTACCGGGAAGAGAAGGGCTTTATTGCCAGCGTCGTGATAGATAACAGTACTTTTACCGGGCGGCATTTACGCGCACTGGCTGAGCGGGAGTTCCCGGATGCAGACACGCTACGCGCCGCAAAGCGCTTTACCCGTATCGCGTTAAAGCCGTATCTTGGAGGCAAGCCGCTGAAAAGCCGGGAGCTGTTCCGGCAGTTCGTGCCAAAAAGATAGCAGAATAACAACCGGGCTGACGCGGCGAAGCACGCGTCAGTTCCTTTGAGAACATTGAGGATTGTCATGGCTGAATTACTGTTGGGCGTCAACATCGATCACATTGCCACACTGCGTAACGCGCGCGGGACGGCTTATCCGGATCCGGTTCAGGCCGCTTTTATCGCTGAGCAAGCAGGCGCTGATGGCATCACTGTGCATTTGCGTGAAGATCGTCGTCATATCACCGACCGTGACGTGCGAATTCTGCGCCAGACCTTGCATACCCGAATGAATCTGGAAATGGCGGTGACCGAAGAGATGTTGGCGATTGCCTGCGAAACCAAACCGCATTTTTGCTGCCTGGTGCCGGAAAAACGCCAGGAAGTGACCACTGAAGGCGGGCTGGATGTTGCTGGACAGCGCGAGAAAATGCGCGATGCCTGCCAGCGCCTGGCGCAGGCGGGTATTCTGGTATCGCTGTTTATCGATGCTGATGCTGAGCAGATCAAAGCGGCGGCAGAGGTTGGCGCACCGTACATTGAAATTCACACTGGTTGCTACGCGGATGCTAAAAGCGATGCCGATCAGGCAAAAGAGCTGGAACGCATTGCAAAAGCGGCGACCTACGCGGCAAGTCTCGGCCTGAAAGTCAACGCCGGGCACGGACTGACCTATCACAACGTCAAAGCCATTGCCGCGCTGCCGGAAATGCACGAGCTGAACATCGGCCACGCCATTATTGGTCGCGCGGTGATGAGCGGCCTGAAAGAGGCGGTAGCGGAGATGAAACGGTTGATGCTGGAAGCGCGCGCGTAATGGCGATTCTGGGATTAGGTACAGATATCGTCGAGATAGCCCGCATCGAAGCGGTGGTCGCCCGTAGCGGCGATCGCCTGGCTAAACGGGTGCTGAGCGACAACGAGTGGGCGCTGTATCAGGCGCATCAGCAGCCGGTTCGCTTTCTGGCGAAACGCTTTGCGGTCAAAGAGGCGGCGGCAAAAGCCTTAGGCACGGGGATCCGTAACGGGCTGGCGTTTAATCAGTTCGAAGTGTTTAACGACGCGCTGGGCAAACCGAGCCTGCGTCTTTGGGATGAAGCACAGCGAATGGCGGAACAGATGGGCGTGCGCGCCATGCATGTGACGCTGGCGGATGAACGCCATTACGCCTGCGCGACGGTGATTATCGAGAGCTAAATCTTGTCTGCGTGGTGCATCAGAACAAACTTGTCCCACAGCTGTTCTTCAGTTTCCACATGCGCCGGATCTTTGAGGATGGTATTGGGTATCGGGCACACTTTCTGGCAAGTCGGGGTTTCGTAGTGGCCGACGCACTCGGTGCAGCGATCGCTGTTGATTTCATAAATGCTGTCGCCCATCGAAATGGCTTCGTTCGGACATTCCGGTTCGCACATGTCGCAATTGATGCAGCGTTTTGTAATTAGTAAAGCCATTTCAAAGAATTACCGTCAAATCTGGATGCCATCTGGAAACTACTGAATATTAACTGGCGCACTTTACCACAGAAACCGGATAGCCCCAATCATGATGATGCTTTTGCGCACAAAAGCGGCGCGGGGCAACATTCCTACTCCTTCCTGCGATATGTTGGAGAATGTTCTTAATTAAACATAAGAAAAGCGCCATTGACCGGATAATATTTCTGCGCTGAAAATACAAATGACACCCGCGCGGAATAGAATGTGGTGGATTTTTATTGATTAAGAATAATTACCCGCCTGCGATATACGAATATTTCCTATATATTAGCGCGACCTGAGATGGATAATTAATAAGGGACTATGATGAAAAGAGCGAAATTATATCTCGCGTTTATTGCCAGTATCACGAGTGGACTGGCGAATGCGGCGAATGGGTATATCTATACAACACCGGTGCCGCCTGCGTATGAATCCTCCGCAAACCAGCGTGTGTTGCGGACAAACGAAGAGACCTCAACCTATATCAAATGTGTGTATAACATCGATAATCAGGACCAAAGCAATCCGGCTTCATCATGGACATGGGCACGCGACGGGAGCAACTATCTAAAGCTGCGCGGGTATTGGTATAGCGCCACGCCGCTGGCAAATATGTTTTATAGCGAATCATCCTACGCAAGCCTGATGAATATCTGTCGGAGTACGTTAAAGGCCAGCAATATTAATGCAGAAACCGTTATTCCTTATGCATCCGATTATACGCTCTCCTGGTTTTATATGATTTGGCATCAGGGGCAGGCACAACCGGCGATAATGTTCGGCAATAATAAAATTGATCGCATGGTCATATTTGGCGACAGCCTTAGCGATACGATTAACGTTTATAACGGCTCGTATGGCACGGTTCCAAATCACGCATCGTGGTTTCTTGGCCATTTTTCTAATGGCAAAGTCTGGCACGAATATCTGAGCGGTTCGCTGAATTTACCGGGCTACGTTTGGGCGACAGCCAATGCGGAAAGCGGCGAGAAACCGTTATTTAACGGTTTTGACAAGCAACTGGATTCTTTCAGCGCTTATCTGGGTAAAACAGAGAACTATGACATTGCGCAGACACTGTTTACGGTGCTGTTTGGCGGTAATGATTTTATCACTGGTGCAAAAATGCCGGACGATATCATCGCTACGTATCGCGTACAGCTGGCGCGTCTGGCGGCATTGGGCGCGCAGCATATTGCGATATTCAGGCTGCCTGATTTTTCCGTCATTCCCAATGTCGCTACGTGGACACCAGCGGAAAAAGAGGCGCTAAAAAACAAATCAGAGAATTTTAACCAGCAGTTGGACCAGCTACTCGGCGAATTACGCACCGCATACCCGAAAACGAATTTTTTCACCGTCAAACTGGATAGCGCATTTAATGATCTGCTCAGTGAAAGCGGTAAATATGGCTTTGTTAATACCAGCGAAACTTGCCTGGATATCTCCGCTTCGGGTATCTCATACGCCACAGGCGTTGCGGTGAAGCAGACATGTAAAGCGGCGAATGGGGCGTTTGTTTTCTGGGATAATATGCACCCGACCACCAAAACCCATGCTCTGCTCGCGGAAATGATACGTGAGGAGATAGTGCAACATCTGACCAACGGCGGCGAGTAACGCGCTAAAGCTCCTCGTCCGCCAGGGCGGGGAGGCTACACCAGTTTTTTCACCAGCTCTTCGCTATGGCGAATACGCTCTGGCGCATGCTCAAGATCCTGTTGCACCAGCGCCATAAACAGCAAATCCGTGAGCATCATTTGCGCGCTGGTGGAAGAAATCGCCGCGCTGCGTGTAGTTTGCTCTTCGGCGATGGTGTACAGGCAGTGCGTGGCCCGCTGTTGTAATGCGTTTGGCGTGAAGCCGGTTATGGCGAGGATCTTGCCGCCAACGCGCAGTGTCTCATCGGCCGCCATGTTGATTTCGCGGCGTTCGCCGCTATAAGAGACCGGCAGCAACAGATCGCCCGACTCCATCGCCTGCACGGTTGCCAGCAGCGCGTGCATATCCTGCTCGACCACGGCGTTAACGCCGATTTTCATCAGTTTCCAGCCAAAATTTCGTGCGACCAGCCCGGAAGCGCCGATACCCGTCAGGATAATACGCCGTGCTTCGCGCAGCAGCCGCACGCTCTCCAGCAGTTTCTCCTCGCTGTTGACATCCAGCGAGGCATGCATGGCGCTCTGGTACTCTTTAATCAGCTTTTCGCCCACCACCCGCAGCGGATCATCGCCACGGATCTGGTTATGCACCGGCATAGACCACGGATTGCTATTGCTGGCTAACGCTTCGCTGATCGCCAGCTTCATCGCCGGAAAGCCTTTGAAATCCATCTTCTGGGCAAATTTCACGACGCTTGACTGGCTGACACCTGCTTCGGCGGCCAGTTGTTGCGAGCTCAAATGGCGTGCGCGATCGGGGTTTTCCAGCAGAAATTCCGCCAGCTTTTTATCGCTCTGCGCAAGGCCTGGGTAGCGCTGGCGAATGCGGATTAGACAATTCATAAGATCTCCGGGAGCAAACCCATCCGCGATATTTTGCCGATGAATGAATTTTATATTCCAGTAATAGATTGCGATTATGAATTAAAAATTCTTTTAGCACAAAATATCCCTGATTGGGTTTTGACAGCGATCAAGAGGATCCGCTGAGGCCGCGTTGTTTAACCTTCGGTGAATTATCGAGCAGACGAATTGCCGGAATAAAACTGGCTCCTGCGCAGGCAATGACCACCGCGATTGCCGAGGCGATCAGCACGTTGCTGCTACCGAAGTGCGTCGCCAGTGGCCCGGCGGCCAGCTCACCAACCGGAATGGCGATAAATGACCCCATTGCGTCGTAGGCATAAACACGCGCCAGCTTCTCCGGCGGGATATGTGTTTGTAATGACTGCGCCCACGCCACGCCGAACAGGCCGAAACTGACGCCTGCGAGGAAAAACGCCGCCAGCAACCACGCGGTAGAAACATTTTGACTGAGGAGATAGATCGGCACCGCGCATACGGCAACCAGCATCACACCGATAAACAGGTCGCGTCGCGGACGCCAGCGCAGCGCGAGGAACGAACCGACAATCAAACCAACGCTCTGCGCGGCGACAATCACTCCCCAACGCGTGCGGCCAAACGAGGCATCGGCAATGATCGGGCCGAGCACCATCACCACCCCGCTGAACGCGGCATTAATAATGGTGAACTGCACGACAATGGCCCACACCCAGGCGCGGCTGATGAACTCTTTCCAGCCATCGCGCAGATCTTGCAGGATATTGCTTTGCGCCGCCGTCTCCTGAATAGCACCCATGCGAATGGCGAGATAAAGCGGAGTCGAGGCGGCAAAGCCCAGCGCGTCAATCGCCAGCCCCCAACCAGGCCCGACGGCGCTGGTGAGGATGCCACCGAGCGACGCGCCGACGACCGTTCCGCTATAAATACCAAGCTGGATAAAGGCATTGGCTTCGCGCAGGTTATGCGCTGGCACCGTTTGCGGTACCAGCGCGGACGAAGCCGGCAGTGCGATCCCCGCCGCTGCACCGTTAATCGTTCCGAGTATCGCCAGGAGCATCACCGTCGCTGAACCGTCCAGCACCAGCCAGGCGACAACGCCTTGCGAACAGGCAGCGACCAGCGACGACAATACCAGCACCCGGCTGCGTGAATAGCGATCGGCCAGCACGCCGCCGACCAGTAAAAACGCCACGTTAAACAGCGAACGTGCAGCCACCACAATCCCGAGCTCGGTGGCGGAACCGCCAATGTCCAGTACCGCAAAAGCCAGCGCAATAGGGGCAATGCCGTTACCGAGTACCGTCAGCAGACGGGCAAAAAACAGATGGCGAAACGGGGCAAAGTGAAAGGCGCGTGTATGTTGTGTTGTCATCGGGATCGCGGTGAATTAAAGGTTCTGGCCAGTGTAAAGCATCCTGACCTTGCCAACATAGCCGCTGATTATTACAGGTATCGGTGACCGATTGTTACCGGAAAAGTGAAGGTCTATCTGTTAGGCTATTGAAAGAGCGATCGCCAGAAGGAGAGGCCCGGCGGTCGAAGGTTAACCAACAGAGGACTCCCATTTGGCTAACAGCGAGCGCCGCGTCGTCTTTTTTGATCTGGATGGTACCCTGCATCAGCAGGATATGTTTGGCACGTTTCTGCGTTACGTTTTGCGTCATCAGCCGTTAAATGCGTTGCTGGTGCTGCCTTTGTTGCCGGTGATTGCGGGCGGATTATTACTCAAAGGACGCGCCGCGCGTTGGCCAATGAGCTTGCTGCTGTGGGGCTGTACGTTTGGCCATAGCGAACGGCACCTGAATGCGTTGCAGCAGAAATTTGTCAGCTGGTTTCGTGAGCATGTTACCGCCTTCCCGGTCGTGCAAACGCGGTTAACCAACTATCTGGCGGCGTCCGATGCGGATATCTGGCTGATTACCGGCTCGCCGCAGCCGCTGGTGGAGCAGGTCTATTATGATACCCCGTGGCTCCCGCGCGTTAATCTGATAGCCAGCCAAATCAGCCGCCGCTACGGTGGCTGGGTGCTGACTATGCGCTGTCTCGGTCATGAAAAAGTCGCCCAGCTTGAACGCAAAATCGGTACCCCGTTGCGCCTCTACAGCGGTTACAGCGACAGCAAGCAAGACAACCCGTTGCTCTATTTTTGCCAGCACCGCTGGCGCGTGACGCCGCGTGGCGACTTGCAACAGCTCGAGTAGTGTCGAACCGATAACGGCTGTGTATAATGCGCTCCGCCTGAATTACTGGAGTATCTCGCTTTGTCCATTCCTGAACTGAATCACGACGTCTGGATGCGTCATGCGCTCACGCTGGCGAAACGTGCCTGGGAAGAGGGCGAAGTGCCGGTAGGCGCGGTGCTGGTGCATAACGGTCAGGTGATCGGCGAAGGCTGGAACCGGCCGATTGGCCGCCACGATCCTACCGCGCATGCGGAAATTATGGCGTTGCGCCAGGGTGGGCTGGTGCTGCAAAACTACCGTCTTATTGATACCACTTTATATGTCACGCTGGAGCCATGCGTCATGTGCGCGGGTGCCATTGTGCACAGCCGTATCGGTCAACTGGTTTTTGGTGCGCGGGATGCGAAAACCGGCGCGGCGGGATCACTGATTGATGTGTTGCACCATCCGGGCATGAACCATCGGGTGGAGATAACCGAAGGCGTGTTACGCGACGAATGCGCCGCGATGCTGAGCGATTTCTTCCGCCAGCGTCGGCTGGAGAAGAAAGCCCTGAAAAAACAGGCTGGCGATCCCACAGCTTTCTAGAGCCTGGTGGCGCGAAGCGCTAGCGGTTCACTTTCAGCGGGTTTTGCACCAGCGCGTCGGACACCAGCAGCGGGTTACGCGGGAAGGCTTCATTAGCGGTTAACGCGCTAAAGGGCAGCACGCCGTAAGCCGGGCGATTTAATTCTTCTGTCGATACCGCCGGGTAACTCCTGGCCAGCTTCACTGCTTTTGCGGCCTCTTTCTCTTTTTCCAGCAAATAACCGACCAGGCTAATTTCATACTTACGAATATTTTCTACATAGGCATAGGCTTCATGCCCGCGAGCGTAACCGTACGTCAGCTTGCTGTAGTACTGTTTCTGGCTTAAAAGCGGTAAGCGTTGTTTTACGTCCGCCCAACTGTCCGGATTGCCTTTCGTCTTCGCCGTTAATGCACGGGCATCCAGCATGTGCGCGTAGCCCATATTGTAAGCCGCCAGCGCGAACCAGATTTTTTCATCCTGCGGCACGGTGTCCGGCACTTTGCTCATCATGTCCACCAGGTAACGCGCGCCGCCGCTGATGCTTTGCTCAGCGTCAGTGCGATCGCTTAAACCTAAGCTCTGCGCCGTATTGCGCGTCAGCATCATCAAGCCGCGAACGCCGGTGGGTGAGGTGGCCTGGGAGTCCCAGTGTGACTCCTGATAAGAGATGGCCGCTAGCAATCGCCAGTCGATCGCCTGGGCGTATTTTTCAAACAGCGGTTGCAGATCCGGCAGTACGCTATCGACGGCGCGTAAAAAGGTACGCGTGTCGACATAATCAAAATCCTCGCCGTGACCGAGGTACTTCTCCTCCAGCCGCGCAAGCGTGCCATCTTCATTCATATTATTGAAAAAATCGAGCATCGCAGCCGACAGCGTATTATCGTCATCACGCTTGCTAAACCAGGTAACGGGTTGCTCATCGGTGATATCCAGCGCCACCGCCAGCTCGGGATGCACGCGCTGGAACAGGCTAATGGCGACCGAATCGGCGACGGTGTAGCTCAGTTTCCCGTCGACCACTTGTTGCAGCAGCGCGGTCGTGCCGAGCTTTTCATCCACCGTCCAGCTTAACTCCGGGTACTTCTTCTCTTTTAATTCACGCAGATCGTCCAGCGCGACATGACCGGGAGCGATGGTTAACTGGCTGGCATTCACGGATTCCAGCGTGCGCGGACGGTAGCTACCCACGCGATACACCAGTTGCTGAGAAACGGAGTAGTAAACCGGCCCGGTTTGGTAGTTTTTCACCCGTTCGCTGTTGTAGACCAACCCGGCGGCGAGCATATCGGCGTCGTCATTATCAAGGTCATCAAACAGTTGGCTGATATTCTGGCGCACCGTGACTTTCAGTTTGACGCCAAGGTAATCGGCGAAATGCTGCGCGAGATCGTAATCCAGCCCATACGTTTTGCCATCAATGGTGTTGTAAGTCAGCGGTGTGGCGACCGTACTGACGCGCAGCTCCCCACGAGCTTTGATCGCCGCGATGCGATTGTCGGCTTTGCCGAACCAGGGGATAGAAGGCCACAGGGCCGCTGCCAGCAGCAGGGTGACAATGCCGATGAGCAGATAATTAATCTTAAATTTTTTCAAGGAGTTAATTCTCTGCGCCGTGCTTTGCCTCAGAAGGTTCTCGTGATGATAACAGTAAGGTTTGTCGGTGATTGAGCGGCATTCTGCGCAACAAAACGCCAGTTGGCAACTAATTAGAGCATTCGGCGACAGCTATTGTTAAAAATTGACGGCGATTTTATTTCGACGCAAACGGTTTCGTCGGCGCGCAGGATTCTCTATAATGACGCCCGTTTTCCCCTGGTGCACACTTAAAGCGTCCCCGACGCTTCGTAATCGAAGACGAGAGACTTATGATGGAAATTCTGCGTGGTTCGCCTGCATTGTCCGCTTTCCGTATCAACAAACTGCTGGCACGTTTTCAGGCCGCCAACCTCCCGGTAAGCAACATTTACGCCGAATACGCTCACTTCGCCGATCTTAATGATGGGCTGACAGAAGATGAATACGCGCGGCTCCAGCGTCTGCTGAAATACGGCCCGAGCCTTAGCAGCCATACCCCGACCGGAAAATTACTGCTTGTCACTCCTCGTCCCGGCACCATCTCTCCCTGGTCTTCTAAAGCTACCGATATCGCCCACAACTGCGGCCTTAACAAAATCAATCGCCTTGAGCGCGGCGTCGCCTATTACGTTGACGCAGCCGGGCTGACTGACGCCCAGTGGAACGACGTTGCCGCAGAGCTGCATGATCGCATGATGGAGAGCGTATTCACGTCACAAGCCGACGCCGAACGCCTGTTTGAGCACCATCAGCCTGCGCCGGTACAGAGCGTGGATCTGCTCGGTGAAGGTCGTCAGGCGCTGATTGATGCCAACCTGCGTCTGGGGCTGGCGCTGGCGGAAGACGAAATCGACTACCTGCAAGAGGCGTTTACCCGCCTGGGGCGCAATCCGAACGACATCGAGCTTTATATGTTCGCGCAGGCGAACTCTGAGCACTGCCGCCACAAAATTTTCAACGCCGACTGGGTGATTGATGGCAAGCAGCAGCCGAAGTCGCTGTTCAAAATGATCAAAAACACCTTCGAGCAAACGCCGGATTTCGTGCTGTCGGCCTATAAAGATAATGCCGCGGTGATGGAAGGTTCCGACGTGGGTCGCTTCTTCGCCGATCGCGGGGAAGGGCGTTACGACTACCATCAGGAACCGGCGCATATTCTGATGAAGGTGGAAACTCACAACCACCCGACGGCGATTTCGCCGTGGCCGGGTGCGGCGACAGGTTCCGGCGGCGAGATCCGCGATGAAGGCGCAACCGGCCGTGGCGCGAAGCCAAAAGCGGGGCTGGTGGGCTTTTCCGTTTCTAACCTGCGCATTCCAGGCTTTGAACAGCCGTGGGAAGAAGATTTCGGTAAACCGGATCGTATCGTCACCGCGCTGGACATTATGACCGACGGCCCGCTGGGTGGCGCGGCGTTCAACAATGAATTTGGTCGTCCAGCGCTGAACGGCTACTTCCGTACTTATGAAGAGAAAGTGAATAGCCACAACGGCGAAGAGCTGCGCGGCTACCACAAACCGATCATGCTGGCGGGCGGCATCGGCAACATCCGTGCCGATCATGTGCAGAAAGGTGAAATCACCGTTGGCGCGAAACTGATCGTGCTGGGTGGCCCGGCGATGAATATCGGTCTGGGCGGCGGCGCGGCCTCTTCAATGGCATCCGGTCAGTCCGACGCGGATCTTGATTTTGCCTCCGTACAGCGCGACAACCCGGAAATGGAGCGTCGTTGCCAGGAAGTTATCGACCGCTGCTGGCAGCTGGGTGATGCTAACCCGATCCTCTTTATTCACGACGTTGGCGCGGGCGGCCTTTCTAACGCCATGCCGGAGCTGGTGAGCGACGGCGGTCGCGGCGGTCGTTTCGAACTGCGCGATATTCTGAGCGATGAGCCGGGAATGAGCCCGCTTGAGATCTGGTGTAACGAATCGCAGGAGCGCTACGTGCTGGCGGTTGCCGCAGATCAACTGGCGCTGTTTGACGAGCTGTGCCGCCGCGAGCGCGCGCCTTACGCGGTGATTGGTGAAGCGACGGAAGCCCAACATCTGACGCTTAACGACAGCCACTTTAACAACCAGCCGATCGATATGCCGCTGGATGTGCTGCTGGGTAAAACGCCGAAGATGACCCGCGATGTCGCGTCTCGTCAGGCGGCTGGCGAAGCGCTGAACGTGCAGGGCATTTCCATTGCCGATGCGGTTAACCGCGTGCTGCACCTGCCGACCGTGGCAGAAAAAACCTTCCTTGTGACCATCGGCGACCGCACGGTGACCGGTATGGTTGCGCGCGATCAGATGGTTGGCCCGTGGCAGATCCCGGTGGCGAACTGTGCAGTTACCACCGCCAGCCTTGATAGCTACTACGGTGAGGCGATGGCGCTGGGCGAACGCGCGCCGGTTGCGCTGCTGGACTTCGCCGCTTCTGCCCGTCTGGCGGTGGGGGAAGCGCTCACTAACATCGCTGCAACGCAGATTGGCGATATCAAACGTATTAAGCTGTCGGCGAACTGGATGGCCGCCGCCGGGCACCCGGGCGAAGACGCCGGGCTATATGCCGCAGTGAAAGCAGTGGGCGAAGAGCTTTGTCCGGCGCTCGGTTTAACCATTCCGGTGGGCAAAGACTCAATGTCGATGAAAACCCGCTGGCAGGAAGGCAGCGAGCAGCGCGAAATGACCTCGCCGCTGTCACTGGTCATTACCGCGTTTGCCCGTGTTGAAGATGTTCGCCGCACGGTTACCCCGCAGCTTTCCACCGAAGATAACGCCCTGCTGTTGATTGACCTGGGTAATGGCAACAACGCACTGGGTGCCACCGCGCTGGCTCAGGTTTACCGCCAGCTGGGTGACAAACCGGCTGATGTGCGTAACGTTGAGCAACTCAAAGGTTTCTTTGATGCTATCCAGGCGCTGGTGGCGGACCGCAAACTGCTGGCCTATCACGATCGCTCCGATGGTGGCTTGCTGGTTACGCTGGCAGAGATGGCCTTTACCGGCCACTGCGGCATCAACGTTGATATCGCGTCTCTGGGCCAGGATCGTCTGGCGGCGTTGTTTAATGAAGAGCTGGGCGCGGTGATTCAGGTGCGCGCGGCCGATCGCGAAGCGGTAGAAAGCGTACTCGCGGCTTATGGTCTGGGTGATAGCGTTCACTATCTCGGTACTGCTGTTACTGGCGATCGCTTTGTGATTGAAGCTGATGGTCAGGTGGTGTTCAGCGAAAGCCGTACTCAGCTGCGCATGTGGTGGGCGGAAACCACCTGGCAGATGCAGCGCCTGCGTGATAACCCGGAGTGTGCGGATCAGGAGCATCAGGCGAAAGCCAATGACAACGATCCGGGCCTCAACGTGAAGCTTTCTTTTGATATCAATGAAGATATCGCCGCGCCGTTTATTGCTACCGGCGCGCGCCCGAAAGTGGCTGTGCTGCGTGAACAAGGCGTTAACTCCCACGTTGAAATGGCGGCTGCGTTCCATCGCGCCGGTTTTGATGCCATTGACGTGCATATGAGCGATCTGCTGGCAGGGCGCACTGGCCTTGAGCATTTCCAGGCGCTGGTTGCCTGCGGCGGCTTCTCGTATGGCGATGTGCTGGGTGCAGGCGAGGGTTGGGCGAAATCGATTCTGTTCAACGAGCGCGTGCGTGACGAGTTCGAAACCTTCTTCCATCGTCCGCAGACGCTGGCGCTGGGCGTGTGTAACGGTTGCCAGATGATGTCTAACCTGCGTGAACTTATTCCTGGCAGCGAGCTGTGGCCGCGTTTTGTGCGTAACCACTCCGACCGCTTTGAAGCGCGCTTCAGCCTGGTGGAAGTGACGCAAAGCCCGTCGCTGCTGCTGAGCGGTATGGTCGGCTCGCAGATGCCAATCGCCGTTTCCCATGGTGAAGGTCGCGTGGAAGTGCGTGATGGCGCGCATCTGGCGCAACTGGAAAGCAAAGGGCTGGTGGCGTTGCGCTACGTGGATAACACCGGGGCCGTGACGGAAACTTATCCGGCGAACCCGAACGGCTCACCGAACGGCATTACGGCTGTGACCAGTGAAAGCGGGCGAGTAACTATTATGATGCCGCACCCGGAGCGCGTGTTCCGCACCGTTTCCAACTCCTGGCACCCGGAAAACTGGGGCGAAGACAGCCCGTGGATGCGTATCTTCCGCAACGCTCGTAAGCAGTTGGGTTAATTTAGTAATCATTAGTAAGCCCTCTTCTTTGTAAGAGGGCTTTTTTCGCCTGAGCAAAAGTGTCTGCATTTCCCGACATAGGGTATTAAGTGGTGTCTCCAAAAAGAGACACTTAACCGATTGATTATAAATGATTTATTTTTGATGCTATCAGTGTGTTGCTAAATAGCGACAGGTTGTTGAAATGATAAGCACATCACACTTTCATTTTTTAAATATTAATTGATTAAAAATCAATAAGTTAAATTAATTGTTGGCGTGTTGGCACAATACCTGCATAATATTACGCAGTGGCTCATTCACCTTCTTATGTCAGCCCCTTCGGGACGCGCTACATAAACTTCGAATGACGCACTTAAAGGTGCCTGCCGTCCACCTGCTGATAATTGCGCTGCTTTATCAGGTATCGGGCGAAACGTCGAGTTAGGCACCGCCTAATTTCATAACAAAGCCGGGTTAATACCCGGCTTTGTTGTTTCTGGCTTTTGGTAAATCAGTTAGCATCTCCATACCTTTTTTTGCGAGAGAAGTGCATTGAAACGCTGGCCTGTTTTCCCCCGCTCGCTTCGCCAACTGGTCATGATGGCGTTTTTGTTAATCCTGTTGCCGCTGCTGGTGTTAGCCTGGCAGGCGTGGCAAAGCCTGAACGCACTCAGTGCGCAGGCGTTGCAGACTAACCGCACAACGTTGATTGACGCGCGTCGCAGCGAAGCAATGACCAATGCCGCGCTGGAAATGGAGCGTAGCTACCGGCAGTACTGTGTGCTGGATGATGCCACCCTGGCGCGCGTGTATCAGAATCAGCGTAAGCGTTATAGCGAAATGCTTGACGCCCACGCGGGCGTGCTCCCTGACGATAAACTCTACCAGGCGTTGCGCCAGGATTTAAACTCGCTCGCCCAGTTGCAATGTAAAAATAGCGGCCCGTCTGCCGAGGCCTCTGCGCAGCTTGAAGCATTTGCCGCCGCCAATACCGAGATGGTGCAATCGACACGGGCGGTGGTCTTTTCCCGCGGGCAACAGCTTCAGCTGGAAATTGCCGAACGCGGCCAGTTTTTCGGCTGGCAGGCGCTGGTGCTGTTCCTGGTGAGCCTGGCGCTGGTCCTGCTGTTTACCCGCATGATCATCGGTCCGGTGAAGGGCATCGAGCGGATGATTAATCGCTTAGGCGAGGGGAGAACCCTGGGCCGTAGCGTTGTTTTTAAAGGCCCGCGCGAGCTGCGCTATGTCGGCGAACGGATCCTCTGGCTGAGCGAAAGGCTGGCCTGGCTCGAATCACAGCGCCATCAATTCTTACGCCATCTTTCCCACGAGCTAAAAACGCCGCTTGCCAGCATGCGCGAAGGCACCGAGCTGCTTGCCGATCAGGTTGTCGGACCGCTGACGGTGGAACAGAAAGAGGTGGTGGAGATCCTGGATGCCAGCAGCCGCAATCTGCAAAAACTGATTGAACAACTACTGGATTACAACCGCAAGCTGGCCGAAGGTTCGGTGGAGCTGGAAACTGTTGAACTCGCGCCACTGGTAGAAATGGTGATCTCTGCCCACAGTTTGCCGGCGCGAGCTAAAATGATGCATACCGATGTCGCCCTTGATGTGGCGACTTGCCAGGCCGAACCGATGTTGCTGATGAGCGTGCTGGATAATCTTTACTCCAACGCGGTGCACTATGGTGCTGAATCCGGTAACATTTCTCTGCACAGCTATATTGCCAACGCGCGGCTCTGTATCGAAGTGGCAAATACCGGTACGCCGATCCCTGAAACGGAGCGTGAAATGATCTTTGAACCGTTCTTTCAGGGGAGCCACCAGCGAAAAGGGGCGGTGAAAGGCAGCGGGTTAGGGCTAAGCATTGCCAGAGACTGCATTCGCCGTATGCAAGGCGAGCTGCATCTGGTGGCGAGCAGCAAAGCTGATGTCTGTTTCCGTATTGAGCTACCTCTCAATGCGCCGGAAAAATCCACTCAATGAATCTAAATCTGGTGAGTATGTCGCATGTTTTTTCCCGCGTGATTAACGCGGTTACACAGCAAAACGCCTGGCTTCGCGTGTTTCCTTGTCTGCTGCTGGCGGGGTGTGTTGCACAAAAACCGCAAAGCGCGATTCATGACCTCCAGGAAGAACGGCTCCCTGAACATCAACTGGCCGATTTCTTGTCCACAGATTGCGACGATATCTGGTCGCTGTCCGGGCAAAACGTCGATACCAACCCGCTTTACTGGCTGCGCGGTATGGACTGTGCGCAGCGTTTATCGCCCGCTGCCGCGCGTGCTGAAGCTCGTACCTGGTCTGACGATAACTGGCAGGCCACGTTCAGGCGCGGCATTTTGCTCTCTAACGCCAAAATTTCGCCGCTTGAGCGTCGTGAATACACCGAGCGGCTGGGCGCATTAAGCCCCACGATCCCTGCGCAGGTTCGCCCCCTGTTTGAGCTCTGGCGCGATGGTGAAAAAGCCCAGTTGCAACTGGCGGAAGAGCGCGCCCGTTACGCGAAGTTACAGCAATCGGCGGACAGCGAGCTCGATAGTCTGCGCCAGCAGCAACAATTCCTGCGTGAACAACTGGAAACGACGACACGCAAACTGGAAAACCTCACCGATATCGAACGGCGTCTTTCCACGCGTAATAAACCCGCCGCTACCGACCTGCCGGACAGTTCTCACCCGTCTAAAAGCGACGGCAATCAGGAGGATGTGAAACCATGACCAGCCGTAAACCTGCCCATCTGTTGCTGGTGGATGACGATCCGGGGCTGTTAAAACTGCTGGGGCTGCGCCTCACCAGCGAAGGCTATAGCATCGTTACGGCAGAAAGCGGACAGGAAGGGTTGCGCATTCTCGCGCGGGAAAAGGTCGATCTGGTGATAAGCGATCTGCGCATGGATGAGATGGACGGCATGCAATTGTTTGCCGAAATCCAGCGCGTACAGCCGGGCATGCCGGTGATTATCCTGACGGCGCACGGTTCGATTCCTGACGCGGTGGCCGCGACCCAGCAGGGCGTGTTCAGCTTTCTGACCAAACCGGTGGACAAAGACGCGCTGTACAAAGCGATTGACGATGCGCTGGAGCACAGCGGTTCGGCGATGGATGACCAGTGGCGTGAAACCATTGTCACCCGCAGCCCGGTGATGCTGCGTCTGCTGGAGCAGGCGCGGATGGTGGCGCAATCTGACGTGAGCGTGCTGATTAACGGCCAGAGCGGCACCGGGAAAGAGGTGCTCGCGCAGGCGATTCATAACGCCAGTCCGCGCAGCAAAAGTGCGTTTATCGCCATCAACTGCGGCGCGTTGCCGGAACAGTTACTGGAATCTGAGCTGTTCGGTCACGCACGTGGTGCGTTTACCGGCGCGGTCAGCAGTCGCGAGGGGCTGTTCCAGGCAGCAGAAGGCGGCACGCTGTTTCTGGATGAAATTGGTGATATGCCAATTCCGTTGCAGGTCAAACTGCTGCGCGTGTTGCAGGAGCGCAAAGTGCGCCCGCTTGGCAGTAACCGCGATATCGATATTAATGTGCGCATCATTTCAGCCACGCACCGTGATTTACCGAAAGCGATGGCGCGCGGCGAGTTTCGCGAAGATCTCTACTATCGGCTGAATGTGGTGAGCCTGAAGATCCCGGCGCTGGCTGAGCGTGCGGAAGATATTCCGCTGCTGGCCAATCATTTGCTGAAACAGTCGGCGGAGAGGCATAAACCGTTTGTTCGCGCCTTTTCCACTGATGCCATGAAGCGGTTGATGACCGCCGGCTGGCCTGGCAACGTGCGCCAGTTGGTTAACGTTATTGAACAGTGCGTTGCACTCACTTCATCGCCCGTGATCAGCGATGCGCTGGTGGAGCAGGCGCTGGAAGGGGAAAACACCGCGCTGCCGACCTTTGTTGAGGCGCGTAATCAGTTTGAACTGAACTACCTGCGCAAGCTGCTGCAAATCACCAAGGGTAATGTCACGCATGCCGCGCGCATGGCGGGGCGCAACCGCACCGAGTTTTACAAATTACTCTCCCGCCATGAGCTCGACGCCAACGACTTTAAAGAGTAATGGCGAAATGATTATGGTACTGTGAGCAACCGATTACGATGCAGCAGACTGGCAAGAGCGTGTAAGGAACGACCATGAAAAAGATTGATGCGATTATTAAACCTTTCAAACTGGATGACGTACGTGAAGCGCTGGCTGAAGTCGGCATCACCGGGATGACAGTAACGGAAGTGAAAGGTTTTGGTCGCCAGAAAGGCCACACTGAACTTTACCGTGGCGCGGAGTATATGGTGGATTTTCTGCCGAAGGTGAAGATTGAAATTGTCGTGACTGACGACATCGTTGATACCTGCGTGGACACCATTATCCGTACTGCCCAGACCGGTAAAATCGGCGACGGTAAGATCTTCGTCTTTGACGTCGCGCGCGTTGTACGTATCCGTACCGGCGAAGAAGACGACGCCGCAATCTGATATTTTTCCCTCACCCCGCAGGGTGAGGGTGCCTGTTTTACAAGACTTTATGCGGGCCAAAGCATTCGTAATGAATGCTCTCTTTGTTCACGCCAAGCGCGACCAGCTGTTGCGCGACAAACTGCATAAAACCGACCGGTCCGCAGAGATAAAACTGCATCGCCGGATCGCTGAACTTTCCTTCCAGCGCGCGTAAATCCATCAACCCTTCACTGTGATAGCGACCGCTATTCACCTCAGCCGCCGCAGGCTGTTGATACCAGATATGCTGGTAAAAATGGTTCAGCGACGCACCCAGTTTGCTCACTTCATCGGCAAAAGCATGCACCTCGCCATTCATCGCGGCGTGAAACCAGTTTACCTGCGCGGCATGTTGCGATTTTGAAAGGCTGTCGAGCATCGCCAGCATCGGTGTTTGACCGACACCCGCGGAGATCAGCGTGACCGGTGTGTTGCTTTGCACATCAATAAAGAAATCCCCGGCAGGCGCGGCAAGATGCACGATATCGCCCACTTTCGCACTGTTATGCAGCCAGTTAGAAACCTGCCCGCCCGCTTCGCGTTTTACCGCGATACGGTAGCTTTTGCCGTCAGGCTTGCGGGTCAGTGAATACTGGCGGATCTCCTGATGGGCGAAACCTTCAGGTTTCAGCCAGACCCCCAGATATTGCCCCGGCTGATATGCGGCGACCGGCTGACCGTCGACCGGTTCGAATTCAAAGCTGGTAATCAGTGCGCTCTGTGTTTTTTTCTCTACCAGGCGGAACGGGCGCGTGCCTTGCCAGCCGCCGACTTTTTCCGCATGTTCGCTGTAGATCTGCGCTTCACGGTTGATAAAGACACCCGCCAGTACGCCGTAGGCTTTTCCCCAGGCGTCTAACACCTCTTGCCCTGGGCTGAACATCTCGTCCAGCGTCGCCAGCAGGTGTGTGCCCACAATGTTGTACTGCTCCGGCTGGATCTGGAAGCTGGTGTGCTTCTGGGCGATTTTTTCAACCGCCGGCAGCAGCGCGGCAAGATTATCAATATTGCTGGCGTAAGCGGCAATGGCGTTGAACAACGCTTCACGCTGATCGCCGTTGCGCTGGTTGCTCATATTGAAAATCTCTTTCAGTTCCGGGTTGTGAGTGAACATCCGGTCGTAAAAATGGGCAGTGAGTTTTGGTCCAGTTGCCGCCAGCAGGGGAAGAGTGGATTTGACCGTAGCGATGGTTTGGGCGTCGAGCATGATTGCTTCCTTTTTTACAGATTATTTAAAGTTGTATTTTAAATGCATCTTATAGCGCGGCGACCTGGCTTGTAAAGAGCGGACAATGTAAAGGGATTTACATCGTGAATAAGTTGCATCACAAACCTGAAAAGAAATCCGCTTTAACAGGGAAGTGTCTTATCGCTCAAACCCTTGTCTGACGCGGAGCCAATCGTTTGCGTAAAAACCTTTGTCAAGACCTGTTATCAGAATATTAATCAGTTATACTGTGGGCCGTTCCCCAAATTTGGGCCCTCATTTAGAGTTGTTTTGTTAGCTGAGTCAGGAGATGCGGATGTTAAAGCGTGAAATGAACATTGCCGATTATGATGCCGAACTGTGGCAGGCTATGGAGCAGGAAAAAGTACGTCAGGAAGAACACATTGAACTGATCGCCTCCGAAAACTACACCAGCCCGCGTGTAATGCAGGCTCAGGGTTCTCAGCTGACGAACAAATACGCCGAAGGTTATCCGGGCAAACGCTACTACGGCGGTTGCGAATATGTGGATATCGTTGAGCAACTGGCGATTGATCGCGCGAAAGAACTGTTTGGCGCGGATTACGCTAACGTGCAGCCGCACTCCGGTTCACAGGCGAACTTCGCGGTCTACACCGCGCTGCTGCAACCGGGTGATACCGTTCTGGGTATGAACCTGGCGCAGGGCGGCCACCTGACTCACGGCTCCCCGGTTAACTTCTCTGGCAAACTGTACAACATCATCCCTTACGGTATTGATGAGTCCGGTAAAATTGACTACGAAGACATGGCGAAGCAGGCGAAAGAGCACAAACCGAAGATGATTATCGGTGGTTTCTCTGCTTACTCCGGCATCGTTGACTGGGCAAAAATGCGTGAAATCGCCGATAGCATCGGTGCTTACCTGTTCGTTGACATGGCACACGTTGCGGGTCTGATTGCCGCTGGCGTTTACCCGAACCCGGTTCCGCATGCGCACGTTGTGACCACCACCACCCACAAAACCCTGGCGGGTCCGCGCGGTGGCTTGATCCTGGCGAAAGGCGGTGACGAAGAGCTGTACAAAAAACTGAACTCCGCTGTTTTCCCAAGCGCGCAGGGTGGTCCGCTGATGCACGTTATCGCGGCAAAAGCGGTGGCACTGAAAGAAGCGATGGAGCCAGAGTTTAAAGTTTACCAGCAGCAGGTTGCCAAAAACGCCAAAGCGATGGTGGAAGTGTTCCTGAACCGTGGCTACAAAGTGGTATCCGGCGGGACTGAAAACCACCTGTTCCTGCTGGATCTGGTGGATAAAAACCTGACCGGTAAAGAAGCGGATGCCGCGCTGGGCCGTGCGAACATTACGGTGAACAAAAACAGCGTGCCGAACGATCCGAAGAGCCCGTTTGTCACTTCCGGTATTCGTATCGGTTCCCCGGCTGTGACCCGCCGCGGCTTCAAAGAAGCGGAAGTGAAGGAACTGGCGGGCTGGATGTGTGACGTGCTGGATAGCATCAATGACGAAGCCGTTATTGAGCGCACTAAACAGAAAGTTCTGGATATCTGCGCCCGCTTCCCGGTTTACGCATAAGTTTATTCAGCTTTGAAAAACCCGCTGCGGCGGGTTTTTTTACGCCTTATTGCAGTGCGTTATAACCGTGAATACCCATATAAATCCCGACGAGTGCGATAAGCGCGCTGGAGAAATAGGGGGCCTTACGCGCCAGCGTGTTAAAGCCGGACCAGCGTTTTGCCGCTTGCTGGACGCTGATTGCCGCGCCAACGCCAACCGCCACCAGTGTGAGTGCAAGCCCGATACTGAAAGAGATCACTAATGTTGCGCCCAGCGTGATGGCTTTTAACTGAATACAGATCAGCAAAATGGTGATCGCTGCCGGGCAGGGGATAAGCCCGCCGGTTAAACCGAATAGCAGGATCTGACCGTTAGTCACCTCGCCGCCGGTAAAACGCCGCTCAATATCCCGTGCATGTGCCCGCTCGTGCGCATCCTGATACTCCTCTTCTTTAGTCACTTTTCGCAGCGACAAGATTATTGGCTGCGCGGTGACACGAGTCGGTTGTACCGGCTGAAGCACCAGGCTTGGGGCACGGTGCGCGTGGCCGTGGTCATGTTCATGGTGATGATGATGCCCGGCGTGCCATGAACGTTCACCTTGCCAGGTGCGCAGAAACATCCACACCGCCGTAGCAAAAATGATCACCGCAGATACCATTTGCAGCCAGGGTTCAACGGCTTGTGCGGTGAACTGGTTGCTGAGATACATGCCCCCGAGCGCAATCAGCCACACCACCACCGTGTGCGATAGCGTGGCGGCAAGCCCCAGCATTACGGCTTGTTTGACTGTGCCTTTGATGGCGATGATAAATGCCGCCATCATGGTTTTAGAGTGCCCCGGTTCGAGGCCGTGCAGCGCGCCGAGCAGGATGGCGCTCGGAATAAAAAACCAGGCGTTCCCTTGCTGAAAAAGCGTGGTGAAGTCATTCATGAGAATAATTCTCGGTAAAAATTTGTGCGCTCAAATCTACTCCCCCCCAGTAGTAAATACTACCCTCCAGTAGAAATAAACTCCCCCCCAGTTGATGCATGGTATGCTAAGGTTCGTTTAAGCACGGTCGATTTGAGGTCTGTATGTCGCACACCATCCGGGACAAGAAAAAGCTAAAAGCGCGGGCGAGCAAAATAGAAGGGCAGGTTGGCGCGCTGAAAAAAATGCTCGATGAACCACATGAATGCGCCCAGGTTTTGCAACAAATCGCGGCGATCCGCGGCGCAGTAAACGGGTTAATGCGCGAAGTGATCAAAGGCCATCTGACCGATCATATCGTGCATGAGAACGACGAAATTAAGCGTGAAGCGGATCTGGATGTGGTGCTGAGCGTGCTGGATTCTTATATTCGCTAAGCAACGGCGAGCAACCTGGGGGCAGATATTCGCCTGCAAACGTTGGGTAAGCGCATGTGTTGCCTGATTGTTACTTGCCAGCCCTGCTATTTATCGCCAGACTATCGCCTCCATTCAGGAGGAAATCATGGTCTTGCAGTCCACGCGCTGGCTGGCGCTCGCTTATTTCACCTACTTTTTTAGCTACGGCATCTTTTTACCTTTCTGGAGCGTCTGGCTCAAAGGCGTGGGGCTGACCCCCGAAATCATCGGTATGTTGCTCGGCGCAGGTCTTGTCGCCCGCTTTCTTGGCAGCCTTTTCATCGCCCCGCGTGTGAGCGATCCTTCCCGCTTGATTACGGCTTTGCGCGTACTGGCGCTTGCCACATTGCTGTTTGCGCTGGCGTTTTATGCCGGAACGCATGTGGCGTGGCTGGCGGTCATTATCATCGGTTTCAACCTCTTCTTTTCACCGCTGGTGCCGCTCACCGATGCGCTGGCGGGCACCTGGCAAAAACAGTTCCCGATGGATTATGGCCGCGTGCGTCTGTGGGGATCGATTGCTTTTGTGATTGGTTCGGCGCTCACCGGCAAACTGGTGAGCCTGTTTGATTACCAGGCGATTCTGGCGCTGCTGACACTGGGCGCGGCATCCATGTTGCTCGGTATGTTGCTGCGTCCTTCCATTTTGCCGCAGGGTGAAAATCGCCAGCAGGAGGGCGCAGGCTGGCAGGCGTGGCGGGTATTGATTGCGCAGAACTGGCGTTTTCTCGCCTGCGTATCTCTGCTGCAGGGCGCACATGCGGCTTACTACGGCTTCAGCGCCATTTACTGGCAGTCGGCGGGGTACTCTGCTTCAACGGTCGGGTATCTGTGGTCGTTGGGCGTGGTGGCGGAAGTGGTGATTTTCGCGCTCAGTAACCGTCTGTTCCGCCGCTTCTGCGCACGCGATCTGCTGCTGCTTTCCGCCGTTTGCGGGCTGGTGCGCTGGAGCCTGATGGGCTGGACGACCGAGCTTCCGTGGCTGATTATTGCCCAGATCCTGCACTGCGGCACGTTTACCGTTTGCCATCTTGCCGCCATGCGCTATATCTCGGCGCGGCAGGGCAGCGAAGTCATCCGCTTACAAGCGGTCTATTCAGCGGTCGCGATGGGCGGCAGTATTGCGCTGATGACCATGATCGCCGGTTTCCTGTTTGAACATCTGCATCAGGGGCTGTTTTTTGTCATGGCCGTGCTGGCCATTCCGGCCCTGTTCCTGCGCCCGAACGTCGCTGTGCAGGCCCGCTAGCTTTCCAGCATGTCGCGGATATGCCGCTGCTGTTGCCCGCTCAGCGGACCGTCGGTGTGGATCAGCGGCGGAGAGAACAGCGGCAGCGGCGTAGTGTAAGGCGTGATAATCAATGTCACGTCTTTCGGTGCGCCGGCCTTACGAAATTCCGACAGTGGCAGATATTTAATACTGAGCGGCAGCAGCGTTAATTCGCGCAGTTGCTGCTCAATCTGCTGCTCGCGGGTACTGTCTTCGCCAGTAATCAACACCACCTGTTTCTCATGCATATCGCTGTCCTGCATCAGCCAGGCGCCGAAAATCACCGCCACCAGCCCCGCCTCTTCATCGCTGAAGCGCAAATCATACTCGTTTTCCAGCTCCTGCAAGGCATCGCGGGTGGTTCGCATCAGACGCGGGTAAAGCTGATTGATCTCTTCGGGCAGGCTGTTATCAATGCCAATACCAAACAAGCTGCGATCCAGCGCTTGGGCAATGTGAATATAGAGCTGGGCACTTAAACCCTGCTCATCGCTGAAACGCAGCCCCGCCAGAGCGTGAAAGCGGGCGATCATCCGGCGGATGGCTTTTTGCAGACGGCGATCCTGGTGTTGCTGGTCACGCAGCGGATCGGGCGTGCGCACCAGCATAAACAGCAGCGACAAAAACAGGTGCTCATTCTGCTGCGGAGAGTCGACAACGCGGCGCTGCCAGTGGCGCACAATCTCCTGCGCTACCTGATACTCGGCGCGCATTCGCGCCCACTCTTGCTGAACCGGGTTAAATTCCGGTGTATGTCCCTGATGATGTTGCAGTAAACAATATTGCAAATAGAGACGCAGAAACTGCATATCCCGGCATTCAAAGACGCGCTGCAGGCGGCGCGAACAGAGGTTAATCAACGCCAGCAGATTTGTATCGTCGTATAACGTTCGGGCAATGCCTTGCTGTTTAAGCGCGGTTTTTAACGCCGGGGTAAACTGTTGCGTGATAAATTGCGGGCACAGCCGCAGCGCACGGCGAAGCCAGTGCAACAGGCATAAACGTTGATCGAGCGGAGCGCCCTCAATCCGAAAGCCGCCGTTAGGATGGGGAACGATAGAGAGCCGGTGGTAGCGCTGAATTTCACTTTCCGTTTCAGCGATATCCCGGCGAGCCATGGCGTCGTCCACTCCATTCATAGCGCTGATATGTTCCATGGTGACGTGTTGCCCCGGCAAGGCGAGCATCAAAAGCACCTGGCAGCGGCGCTGCGGACTGGAGAGCGCAGATGGCGGTGTCATTACAGTTGTCATCTGTCAGATTCCAGTTGGGGTTTTTGATAAGCGTAGTTAAAGGTATGCTCAGCGATAGCGCAGCGGCAGCTCTTTCATTCAGGATTGCCGGGGAGCATCACAGAATTTTTCTCGTGAGGAATACATGCAAGCAGTTAAACAATGCGCCAGTGGCCTGTTTCTCGCGCTTTTATCGTTTTCAGCGACGGCGCATCCGCACAGTTTTATCCGCATGAAAACGCAAGTGTTGATCGACAACGGGCAGTTCACCGCTCTGAAAATGCGCTGGACGATGGATGAGATCACCTCAGCAGACCTGCTGTATGACGCGGGCAATGCAAAACCTGGCGATGAGATCTGGAAAAAACTGGCGGCAGAAGTGATGGCAAACGTGCTGGGTCAACACTATTTCACCGAAGTCTGGCACCACGGGCAGAAAGTGAAGTTTCTTAACCGACCCACGGAATATGGCATGGAACAGGTTGCGCACCAGGCGGTGCTGACGTTTATTTTGCCGCTCGCCGAACCGCAGGTGCTCAGCGGCCAGCGGTATACTTTTTCCACTTTCGATCCCACCTATTTTGTCGATATGAGTTACGCAAAAGCGAGCGACGCGGCATTGCCTGCCGCCGCACCGCAGGGCTGCAAACTGGCGGTACAAACGCCCAAACCGGGCGAAGAGGTGCTGAATTATGCTCAGTCGCTGGATAAAGCCGATGCGCCGGCGGAAGATATGGAACTCGGTAAACAATTTGCCCAGACGGTGACGCTGACATGTCCGTGATGGTGAGCGCTACGGCGCGAAAACGACGCTTATTGCACTGGTGGCCGCTGGTGCTTTTTATGCTGTGTGCGCTGGCCGCCGCGTTGTGGTTATGGCAGATCTGGCCGCAGGTGATGGTGAAAAGCGTTATCTGGCAGCGCGATGTGAATATGAAAATGAGCGGCTTACTGAAAGCGGTGGCAGAAAATCCGCGTCAGGCCGGTGGGGCGCTGCTGCTGTTTAGTTTTGTCTATGGCGTGCTGCATGCGCTTGGGCCGGGACATGGCAAAGTGGTGATCACCACCTGGCTTGCCACGCATCCGTCAAAACTGAAACCGGCGATTGGCTTAACGCTGGCCTCTTCTTTGTTGCAGGGGCTGGTGGCCATTGCGCTGGTGGTGGTTGTGCTGAGTATTCTGGCGCTGCCCGCGCGGCAGCTGCATTTAAGCGGTTACTGGCTGGAGAAGGGCAGTTATTTACTGGTAGGTGTGCTGGGAGTGCTTTTGTGCGGGCGAGCGTTGAAAAAGCTGCGCGCGCTTGTACAAACGCCGAAATTCCGCGCCTTTACGCCGCACCATGTGCATCACGAAGGGTGCGGTTGCGGTCATCAGCATTTACCCACGGCTTCGCAGTTGCAGAGCGGTGATGACTGGCGCGCACGGTTAATGATTATTTTGTCGATGGGGATGCGCCCCTGTTCCGGTGCGATCATGGTGCTGCTGTTCAGTAAAGTGATTGGCGTGTTTAGCTGGGGTGTGGCGTCCGCGCTGGCAATGGCGGTCGGAACGTCGCTGACCATCAGCTCGCTGGCGTTGCTGGTCCATGGTTTTCGCCAACTGGCAGTGAAATTAAGTGGGGATCGTGCGCCAGTATTGTGGCGACAGGTTGGCTGGACCACGCTGGCTCTGGCCGGTGGCGTGTTGTTAATTAGCGCGTCGGTAATAATGTGGGTCAGTGCGTTACCGCCGGGCGGCGGATTACGACCGTTTTGATAGCACCCGGTGGTGGCAAACCTCCACCGGGCACAGCCAGACTTAGCGTTTCAGCGCGTCGCTCAGCTCTTCACGCATATTCGCCAGCATCGCTTTAACTACGCGCGGGTTACCCGCCACGATGTTGCCGGTCATCATATAGTTGTGACCGCCGGTGAAATCGCATACCAGACCGCCAGCTTCACGCACCAGCAGTTCACCGGCGGCGAAATCCCACGGTTTCAGCGCGATTTCGAAGAAACCATCCACGCGGCCAGCGGCAACATAGGCCAGATCCAGCGCAGCGGAACCAGTGCGGCGGAAGTCAGCGCATTCGGTGAACAGTTTGCCGACGATATTGATGTAGGTGGTGGCGTGTTGTTTGGCTTTGAACGGGAAGCCGGTCGCCAGAATGGTGCCATCCAGATCGCGAGCCGTGCTGCCGCGCAGACGGTAGCCGTTCAGCTGTGCGCCCTGACCGCGAGTGGCGGTGAACAGTTCGTTACGCATGGGATCGTAAACCACCGCGACTTCTGTGCGGCCTTTGATTCGTACGGCGATGGATACCGCGAAGTGCGGCAGGCGTTTAACAAAGTTGGTGGTGCCATCCAGCGGATCGATAACCCATTGCACATCCTGGTCAGCGCCTTCGTGCTCACCACTCTCTTCGGTGATGATGGTGTGTTGCGGGTAAGATTTGCGGATTGTTTCGATAATCAGCGCTTCGGCTGCTTTATCAATGTTGGTCACGAAATCATTGCTGCCTTTCTGGCTGGTTTCTACGGTGTCCGGAGTTTCGTAGTTTTTGGCAATTAAATTACCCGCCTTGCGCGCAGCACGCACGGCGATGTTCAGCATCGGATGCATCGGTCTCTCTCACTGGATGTTAAAGAACGGAAAACGGCGCATATCATAGCAGCGAATTCGGATTATGTCTTTGCTTTATGATAATATGCGCGAATATTCTTTAGCCGTTGAAAATCTATGCTGCAAAATATTCGAATCGTACTGGTGGAAACCTCCCACACCGGCAACATGGGCTCTGTTGCTCGTGCAATGAAAACAATGGGTTTAACAAATCTCTGGCTGGTGAACCCGCTGGTAAAACCGGATTCACAAGCTATCGCGCTGGCCGCAGGTGCCAGCGATGTGATTGGCAATGCGCAAATCGTCGACACGCTGGATGAAGCGCTCACCGGTTGCAGCCTGGTTGTTGGCACCAGCGCGCGTTCCCGCACGCTGCCTTGGCCGATGCTCGATCCGCGTGAATGCGGGCTGAAAAGCGTTGCCGAAGCGCAACACGCGCCCATCGCGCTGGTATTTGGTCGCGAACGTGTTGGCCTCACCAATGATGAGCTGCAAAAGTGCCACTACCACGTGGCGATTGCCGCTAACCCGGAATACAGCTCGCTGAACCTGGCGATGGCGGTGCAGGTTATTGCTTATGAAGTGCGCATGGCCTGGCTGGCAGCGCAAGAGAGCACGGCTCCGGCGGTTGAGCATGAAGAGACGCCGTACCCGCTGGTCGACGATCTGGAGCGTTTTTACGGGCATCTGGAGCAAACGTTGCTGGCAACCGGTTTTATTCGTGAAAACCACCCCGGCCAGGTGATGAACAAACTGCGCCGTCTGTTTACCCGCGCGCGCCCGGAAAGTCAGGAGCTTAATATCCTGCGCGGCATCCTGGCGTCGATCGAACAGAAGCATAAAGAGTAATGCGCGAGGCCGGGAAATGGCCTTTTTTCGGCCTAACTCTATGAAAGCACTAAACGACAAATACCTGACTAAAACAGTCAACTAAATAGTTGACCAATTTAGTCGGGAATGTCAGACTTGCGTCTGCTATGCAACATTAACATATTAATAATACACCCCGGGCAGGGGCGAGTTTGAGGCTTGTAAGACATGAGACTGACATCTAAAGGGCGTTATGCCGTGACCGCAATGCTGGACGTTGCACTCAACTCCGAAGCGGGCCCGGTTCCGTTGGCTGATATTTCCGAGCGTCAGGGAATTTCCCTCTCCTACCTGGAGCAGTTGTTCTCCCGTCTGCGTAAAAATGGCTTAGTCGCCAGCGTACGTGGCCCGGGCGGCGGTTACCTGCTGGGTAAAGACGCAAATACCATTGCCGTTGGCGAAGTGATTAGCGCCGTTGACGAATCCGTAGACGCAACCCGCTGCCAGGGTAAAAGCGGCTGCCAGGGTGGTGATAAGTGCCTGACCCATGCGCTGTGGCGCGATCTGAGCGATCGTCTGACCGGTTTCTTAAACAACATCACGCTGGGCGAACTGGTAAACAACCAGGAAATCCTCGATGTGTCTGACCGTCAGCACAGTAACGAATCCCATCGCAACACCCGTGGCCAGGACGCTATCGACGTCAAACTGCGCGCATAATAAAAAAACAGAATTCAGAATCGGGCCAGGGCACACAACAGTGCCCTGTTAACGCGGTCGTACATCCAGCCGGTTGCCTGATTCCTTGCATTAGAGCGATGTACGGAGTTTAAAGAGCAATGAAATTACCGATTTATCTCGATTACTCCGCAACCACGCCGGTGGATCCGCGTGTTGCCGAGAAAATGATGCAGTTTCTGACCCTGGACGGGACCTTTGGTAACCCAGCTTCCCGTTCTCACCGTTTTGGCTGGCAAGCTGAAGAAGCGGTAGATATCGCCCGTAACCAGATTGCAGAACTGGTCGGTGCGGACCCGCGTGAAATCGTCTTCACTTCCGGTGCAACCGAATCCGATAACCTGGCGATCAAAGGTGCAGCCAACTTTTATCAGAAAAAAGGCAAGCACATTATCACCAGCAAAACCGAACACAAAGCCGTGCTGGACACCTGCCGTCAACTGGAGCGCGAAGGCTTCGAAGTGACCTATCTCGCCCCGCAGAGCAACGGCATTATCGACCTGAAAGAGCTGGAATCGGCGATGCGTGAAGACACCATCCTCGTTTCCATCATGCACGTGAACAACGAAATCGGCGTGGTACAGGATATCGCGGCAATCGGCGAAATGTGCCGTGCGCGCGGCATTATCTACCACGTTGACGCCACCCAGAGCGTGGGCAAACTGCCTATCGACCTGAGCCAGTTGAAAGTGGATCTGATGTCCTTCTCCGGCCATAAAATTTATGGGCCGAAAGGTATCGGTGCGCTCTACGTTCAGCGTAAACCGCGTGTGCGCATCGAAGCGCAGATGCACGGCGGCGGTCACGAGCGCGGCATGCGTTCCGGCACGTTGCCTGTTCACCAGATCGTCGGTATGGGCGAAGCGTACCGCATCGCGAAAGAAGAGATGGCGAGCGAAATGGAACGTCTGCGCGGACTGCGTAGCCGTCTGTGGAACGGCATCAACGACATTGAAGAAGTTTACCTGAACGGCGATCTCGAACATGGCGCACCGAACATCCTCAACGTCAGCTTTAACTACGTTGAAGGTGAGTCGCTGATCATGGCGCTGAAAGACCTGGCTGTATCCTCCGGCTCTGCCTGTACCTCTGCAAGCCTGGAACCGTCCTACGTGCTGCGCGCACTGGGCATGAATGATGAGCTGGCACACAGCTCGATCCGTTTCTCTTTAGGTCGTTTCACCACTGAAGAAGAAATTGACTACACCATCGCGCTGGTACGTAAATCCATCGGCCGTCTGCGTGAACTCTCTCCGCTGTGGGAAATGTTCAAACAGGGCGTGGATTTGACCACCATCGAATGGGCTCATCATTAATAGTTGCGCAAGCAGGAGAAGAAAAAATGGCTTATAGCGAAAAAGTAATCGATCACTACGAAAACCCGCGCAACGTTGGCTCGTTTGACAACGACGACACAGTTGGTAGCGGCATGGTTGGCGCACCGGCGTGCGGCGACGTGATGAAACTGCAGATCAAAGTTAACGATAAAGGCATTATCGAAGACGCGCGTTTTAAAACTTACGGTTGCGGCTCTGCAATCGCTTCCAGCTCGCTGGTCACCGAATGGGTGAAAGGCAAGTCACTGGACGAAGCGCAGGCGATTAAAAACACCGATATCGCCGAAGAGCTGGAACTGCCGCCGGTGAAAATTCACTGTTCTATCCTGGCGGAAGACGCGATTAAAGCCGCAATTGCGGATTACAAAAGTAAACAAGAAGCGAAATAAGGCGGGAGGTTGTTGTCATGTCCATTAGCCTGAGCGACAGTGCTGCCGCGCGAGTCAATACCTTCCTGGCCAACCGTGGTAAAGGGTTTGGTCTGCGCCTGGGGGTGAGAACCTCCGGCTGTTCTGGTATGGCTTATGTCCTTGAGTTTGTCGATGCGCCGAACGAAGAAGACACGGTGTTTGAAGACAAAGGCGTGAAGGTAGTGGTTGACGGCAAAAGCCTGCAATTCCTCGACGGTACTCAGCTGGACTTCGTCAAAGAAGGCCTGAACGAAGGGTTTAAGTTCACCAACCCGAACGTTAAAGACGAGTGCGGTTGCGGCGAAAGCTTCAACGTTTAATCGCCACCATCCGATGACCCCACCGCAGCGTCCTGCGCGTGGGGTTTGTTTCGATTGCACACCCGGAATTGTTATGGATTACTTCACCCTCTTTGGGTTGCCGGCCCACTATCCGCTCGATGTTCAGGCGCTGGCGACACGTTTCCAGGATCTGCAACGTCAGTTCCACCCGGATCGCTTCGCAAACCGCCCGCAGGCGGAACAACTGGCTGCCGTCCAGCAATCCGCTACCATTAACCAGGCATGGCAAACGCTGCGCAACCCGCTAACGCGCGCAGAATATTTGCTGTCGCTGCACGGTTTTGATTTAGCCTCCGAGCAACACACGGTGCGCGATACCGCCTTCTTAATGGAACAACTTGAGCTGCGTGAAGAGCTGGACGAGATTGAAAAAGCGCAAGACGCGACCCGTCTGGAAGCATTTCAACAGCGTGTGAAAGGAATGTATGACATCCGCCATCGGCAAATGGTGGAGCAATTAGATAGCCAGACGTGGGACGCGGCGGCGGATACCGTGCGTAAACTGCGTTTTCTCGATAAACTGCGCAGCGCAACAGAACAACTCGAAGAAAAACTGCTCGGTTTTTAATTTTTTTGGAAGCACATCATGGCCTTATTACAAATTAGTGAGCCCGGTCTGAGCGCCGCGCCGCACCAGCGTCGTCTGGCGGCGGGTATCGACCTTGGCACCACCAATTCATTGGTTGCCACCGTGCGCAGCGGACAGGCGGAAACGCTGGCCGACAGCGCCGGACGTCACCTGCTCCCTTCGGTGGTTAACTACCAGGCCGACAGCCATGTTGTCGGTTACGATGCGCGCGCCAACGCCGCGCAGGACTCCGTAAACACCATCAGCTCGGTGAAACGCCTGATGGGGCGCAGCCTGGCCGACATTCAGGCGCGTTACCCGCACCTGCCGTGGCAGTTCCAGCCGAGCGAAAATGGTCTGCCGATGATTGCCACGCGTGGCGGCCAGGTTAACCCGATTCGCGTCTCTGCGGATATCCTCAAAGCCCTTGCCGCGCGCGCGCAAGAGACGCTTTCCGGCGAGCTGGACGGCGTGGTGATCACTGTTCCTGCCTATTTTGATGACGCACAGCGTCAGGGCACCAAAGATGCGGCGCGTCTGGCGGGCTTGCACGTATTGCGCCTGCTGAACGAACCGACCGCTGCGGCTATCGCCTACGGTCTGGACTCCGGCAAAGAGGGGGTGATTGCGGTTTATGACCTCGGCGGCGGCACCTTTGATATCTCGATTTTGCGCCTGAGCCGTGGCGTTTTCGAAGTGCTGGCGACCGGTGGTGATTCCGCGCTCGGCGGCGACGATTTCGACCATCTGCTGGCAGATTACATTTGTGAACAGGCGGGCATTGCCGATCGCCGCGACGTGCGCCAACAGCGCGAATTGCTGGATGCGGCGATTGCCGCAAAAATCGCCCTCAGCGATGCCGACAGCGTCACCGTTGAGGTGGCGGGCTGGCAGGGCACTATCACACGTACCCAGTTTGAAGAATTGATTTCAACGCTGGTCAAACGCACTTTACTCTCTTGTCGTCGCGCGCTGAAAGATGCGGGTGTCGAAGCGCAAGACGTGCTGGAAGTGGTGATGGTCGGTGGTTCAACGCGCGTGCCGCTGGTGCGCGAGCGGGTCGGCGAGTTCTTTGGTCGCACGCCGCTGACGTCGATTGACCCGGATAAAGTGGTGGCGATTGGCGCGGCAATCCAGGCCGATATTCTGGTTGGCAACAAGCCGGACAGCGAAATGCTGCTGCTGGACGTCATTCCGCTCTCGCTGGGGCTGGAAACCATGGGTGGCCTCGTAGAAAAAGTGATCCCGCGTAACACCACTATTCCAGTGGCACGCGCGCAGGAGTTCACCACCTTCAAAGATGGTCAGACAGCGATGTCTATCCATGTTATGCAGGGCGAACGTGAGCTGGTGGCAGACTGCCGTTCACTGGCGCGTTTTGCACTGCGCGGCATCCCGGCGATGCCGGCCGGCGGGGCGCATATTCGCGTCACCTTCCAGGTCGATGCTGACGGTCTGCTCAGCGTAACCGCGATGGAAAAATCCACCGGCGTGGAAGCCTCCATTCAGGTGAAACCGTCCTACGGTCTGACCGATGGCGAAATCGCCGACATGATCAAAGACTCCATGAGTTTCGCCGAGCAGGACGTGAAAGCGCGCATGCTGGCGGAGCAGAAAGTGGAAGCCGCGCGCGTGCTGGAAAGCCTTGCCAGCGCGCTTGCCGCTGACGCCGCGCTGTTAAGCGCCGCAGAGCGTGCGGAGATCGACGACGCAGTCGCGCAGTTACGCGCGGTTGCCGACGGCGATGACACCGACGCGATAGAAAAAGCCATTAAAAATGTAGATAAACAAACCCAGGAATTCGCCGCACGCCGTATGGATCAATCCGTACGTACCGCGCTGAAAGGCCATTCCGTCGACGAGGTTTAATATGCCTAAAATTGTTTTTCTGCCTCATCAGGATCTCTGTCCGGATGGCGCAGTTCTGGAAGCTAAGAGCGGTGAAACCATTCTTGATGTCGCCCTGCGCGGCGGGATTGAGATTGAGCATGCCTGCGAAAAATCCTGCGCCTGCACCACTTGCCACTGTGTGGTACGTGAAGGTTTTGACTCGCTGCCGGAAAGTAGCGAAGAGGAAGACGACATGCTGGATAAAGCGTGGGGTCTGGAGCCGGAAAGCCGCTTAGGCTGCCAGGCGCGTGTTACCGATGAAGATCTGGTGGTTGAAATTCCGCGTTACACCATCAACCACGCGCGGGAGCATTAATATGGGGCTGAAATGGACCGATAGCCGCGAAATCGGCGAGGCGCTGTATGACAGCCGCCCGGATGTAGATCCGAAAACCGTGCGTTTCACCGATATGCACCAGTGGATCTGCGAGCTGAAAGAGTTTGACGATGATCCGAATGCATCGAATGAAAAAATTCTCGAAGCGATTCTGCTAGTCTGGTTAGACGAAGCATCGTAATCATCAAACGGGCTGCCTTCGGGCGGCCCGTTTTCATGAACAGCCATAAGGATAAAAATAATGACAGAAGCTATGAAAATTACGCTGACAACGCAAAGCGCCGACGCGCGCTGGGGTGAAAAAGCCGCTTACAGCATCAATAACGACGGCATCGCACTGCATCTGACCGGGAAAGATGACTTAGGCCTGATCCAACGCGCCGCGCGTAAAATCGACGGCATGGGCATCAAGCATGTTGCTCTGAGCGGTGAAGGCTGGGATGCAGATCGCAGCTGGGCGTTCTGGGCCGGTTATAAAGGGCCAAAAGGCACGCGCAAAGTCGAATGGGCGCAGCTTAACGACGCAGAGCAAAAAGAGCTGGATAGTCGCCTGCTGGTGATCGACTGGGTGCGCGACACCATCAACGCCCCGGCGGAAGAGTTAGGGCCGGAGCAACTGGCGCAGCGCGCGGTCGATCTGCTGCACAAAGTCGGTGGCGATAACGTCTCGTATCGCATCACCAAAGGGGAAGATCTGCGCGAGCAGAATTATCTCGGTCTGCATACGGTTGGCCGTGGTTCCGAGCGCCCGCCGGTACTGCTGGCGCTGGACTTCAACCCGACCGGTAACCCGGACGCGCCGGTTTATGCCGCGCTGGTGGGCAAAGGCATAACCTTCGATTCCGGCGGTTACAGCATTAAGCCGACTTCCTCAATGGATTCCATGAAATCCGATATGGGCGGCGCGGCACTGGTGACCGGTGCGCTGGCGTTTGCCATCCATCGCGGGCTGGATAAACGCATCAAACTGTACCTGTGCTGTGCAGATAACCTGATTAGCGGCAACGCCTTCAAACTGGGCGATATCATCCGTTATCGTAACGGTAAAACCGTCGAAATCATGAATACCGATGCGGAAGGGCGTCTGGTTCTGGCCGATGGCCTGATCGACGCTTCTGCGCAGAAACCAGAGCTGATTATTGATGCGGCAACGCTGACCGGTGCGGCGAAAACCGCGCTCGGCAATGATTATCACGCGCTGTTCAGCTTTGATGATGCGCTTGCCGGACGTTTGCTCAGCAGTGCCAGCGCGGAAAACGAGCCGTTCTGGCGCTTGCCGCTGGCCGAATTCCATCGCAATCAACTGCCCTCTAATTTCGCAGAACTGAACAACACCGCGGGTGGTTCATTCCCGGCAGGGGCGAGCACGGCGGCCGGTTTCCTGTCGCACTTTGTTGAAAACTATCAGCAGGGCTGGCTGCACATCGACTGCTCAGCTACCTATCGTAAAGCGGCGGTTGAGCAGTGGGCCGCAGGGGCAACCGGCCTTGGCGTGCGTACCCTGGCGAATTTGTTAACCGCGAAGTAATCTTTTTCCTCTCCCGCGAGGGGGAGGAAACTCTCTGGAACCACTATGTCAGAAAGCAAAAACGAATTAGAAACCCTGCTGGAACAGGCCGCGACTGAGCCTGCGTATCGTCCGGCATTTTTCCGCACGCTGCTGGAATCCACGGTTTGGGTGCCAGGCACGGCGGCGGAAGGTGAAGCCATTGTTGAAGACAGCGCGCTCGATTTACAGCACTGGGAAAAAGATGACGGCACATCCGTTATCCCGTTTTTTACCTCGCTGGACGCGCTGCAACAGGCGGTGGAAGAGGAGCAGGCGTTTGTGGTGATGCCCGCGCGTACGCTGTTTGAAATGACGCTCGGCGAGACGCTGTTCCTCAATGCCAAGTTGCCGACCGGCAAAGAGTTCACGCCGCGAGAAATCAGCCACCTGGTGGGCGAAGAGGGCAGCCCTCTAAGCCAGCAGGAAGTGCTGGAGGGCGGCACGGCGCTGCTGCTTTCCGATGTGGCTGAACCGCCCGCACAAATGGTGGATTCGCTGACCACGCTGTTTAAAAGCATCAAAACCGTCAAGCGCGCGTTTCTCTGCTCAATCAAAGAGAAAGCTGATGAGCAGCCCAATCTGCTGATTGGAATCGAAGCCGAAGGCGATATTGAAGAGATTATTCACGCGGCGGGCAGTGTGGCGACCGATACGCTCCCCGGTGATGAGCCGGTGGATATTTGCCAGGTCGTTGAAGGTGAAAAAGGAATTAGCCATTTTATGATGGCGCATATTACCCCTTTCTACGAACGACGCTGGGGAAGTTTCCTGCGCGACTTTAAGCAAAATCGCATTATTTAATTACCAGGCGGTATGTTATGTACCGCCTTCTATTATTTAAAAAAGTGAATTATTAGCCTTTCATTAATAACGTCGTACGGCTTTCTCTGTAAATTCCATAAATTATGTATTAATCCCATTCCTGTGATACGGTTCGTTTTTACGTTTCTTTACGGTTACTTTTTATGGACAAAAAAAGCCTGCTGTACTGCTTCGGCGTACCGTTAATTCTTTTCTTCTACGCCTGCTGGCAGAATATCCGTATTAACGAAGTGGATGTTTATCAGGTCACGCAATATGGTTTTGTAGGCCACAGCGTATTTGCCGATATGTTGCGCCAGATCCTCGCCAAAGCCGGTATGTTGTTTTCCCTGTTGGGCTTGATTGCCAGTACCAGCGCGGTAATTCTCTGTATTTTAAGCGTACGGAAAGCCCGTATATCTGCGGAAAAGCTCATTGCCGCCTTTACCCTTTGTCGCAAGTTACTGCCATTTATTATGGTTGGCGTAATGGCGTCGATTGGTTTCGCGCTGGTCTGCGTACTGTTATATGAGGTGTGCTGGATCTACACGCTCGGCAGGGCGAGCGCCTTTAATATCAAACTGGTGATATTTGTTTTGCTGATCATTGGTTCGCTGGTATTTATGGTGCTGAAAAGCCTGTTCTTACTAAAACGCTGCTTTGCGCTGTTTGAGCCACAAGATATGCAGGTTCATGGTGCAGCTGTTTCTGAAGCCGACGCGCCGGAATTATGGCGCTGGGTCAGAGAATTAGCCCAGCGCGGGCAGGCTATTGTGCCGGATAATATTGTTGTCGGTTTATTTGAGGGTTTTTACGTCACCGCAAGCCCGGTGCAAATTGAAAATGGCGCGCGATTAACCGGTAACACGCTCTATTTCCCGCTCAGCTACGCCGCGTTTATGAATAAAGACGAAGTGGCCGCCGTGATTGGTCATGAGCTGGGACACTTTTCCGGTAATGACACCGTCTACACCCTGCATTTCGCCGGGCTGTATGCCGGTATGGAAAACAGTCTCGACTACTTTTATCGCGATGTGGCAAGCAGCGGCTGGCTTGAGCGGCTGGCGCTCAACCCGACCATTCATCTTGGCTTGTGGTTTTACCGTCAGTTCCATGAAACGGTCAATGGCTGGAGCCGCGTACGCGAACTGGCGGCGGACGCTGCGGGCGCGCGTACCAGTTCGCCGCAGGCGCTGGCGGCCTCGCTCCTGCGTTTCTCTGCGCTCAATGAACGCTTTAACGCGCCGATGGAGCTGTTCTTTAACCGCAAACTTGAGACGCACGATCTGGTGCACAGCCTGTTTGCTTCGCTGCGTGAGGGCGGGCGTTTTGATGTTGCCGCCTCGCTTGAGCAGGAACTGGCGCACCCAACAGACAGCCACCCGCCGACGCGCGTGCGTATCGAGCAACTGAATGTGCCGCTGGATGAAACGCTGCTGGCCAGGGCGTCGCGCCCGGCGGATGAGGCGGATTACCAGTGGATGCGCAGTTTATTCCGCGATGCTTCGGCTTTGTCAGCCGCGTTAACCGCCGGCATGGCGAGCAATGTGGAAGCGCACCATGACGCTTATCAGGCCGAATTAGAGAATCTGGCTGCACACTCCACGGAAAGCCTCGTTGTTTCGCTGCGTAAGAAAAATTTCTGGTTGTTCCTGGTGCTGGCGGTGCTCTGTATTGCCGGTGCCGGTTTGGTCCTCACGCTGAGTATCCAGTGGAACGCCACCGCCAATAGCTCGATGGAGAAGATAATCTTTGGCCTGGTCGCCGGTGGGCTGATCTTTGGGCTGGCGAGCTGGACGATGCATACGCGGGTGCGTCAGCCGCTGTTCACGCTGACTGCGCAAGGCATCGAGAGCTATCAGCTCAGCGCGCCGCTGTTGCTGGCGGAGATTGAAAATATTGATATTCGTAGCGTCAATGAGTGGGTGTTTATCGATCTCTACTGGCGGGAAGGTTATCAGCCGCCGACCTGCACTGTCGGGCGTTTGTTCCGCAGTTTTACGTTTGAGCCGAAGAAGAACAAAGTGGTGATAAGCCTGCCCGGTGGGGTGTTGAAAGGCGCACAGCGTGAAAAAATGTCGATTGAGGAGCTGTATGTCGCGCTCCATGAATACATTCAGGCCGCCTGGGCACGGCGTGAACTGAACCATTCGTAATTCGCGCGTTTGCTGATGCTTGCCGCGCTGCGGCAAGCATTATTGCGTCGCTTCCAGCAGCAACAGATCCATTAGCAGCACCAGATTCGACTCGAACGAGGTGATCCCGGCGGCTTCAGCGGCAAAATGCACCGCTTCGTCGTACAGCGCGAAATGGATATCCGCCATCTCCGCCAGCGGGTTTACCGACGCGCGGGTAAATGCCACCACTGTCATACCGACCGTGCGCGCAATACGCGCTTTATCCAGCACTTGTTCCGTTTCACCGCTGCGGGAGACGGCAATAAACACCTGGTAGCGTGCCGCGTTACTGAGAAAGATATTCCGGCTGTCGCCCGGCCCGGAAATAAACGCCGTCTTGCCCAGCACCTGTAATTTCTTGGTCAGGTACTCAGCAAACAGATAGGAAAACCCGGCGCCGTAAAGAAAAAAGCTCTCCTGCTCATGCAGCAGGGCAGCAAATTGCTGCCCTTTTTCGGCACTCACCCACTGAAACGTGCGCTGATAATTCGCCATAAACTGCGCGAAAGCGGCGGGTAGCTCGGCGGGTTCACTGTGTGGCCCGGTAATGTGCGGCGTGTCTGCCAGCCGCTGTTTGCAGTGCCAGATAAACTCGCTATAGCCACTGAAACCGAGCTTCTGGCACAGGCGAATAATGGTGGCGGTGGAGACAAATGTCGCCTGCGCCAGCTCGCGCACCGTGATGTTCCCCACCAGCAACGGGTGTTCCGTCAGGTGCGCAAGAACGCGATATTCCGCGCGGGTCAGTGATTCCCCGCGCGTCAACAGTGGTGCCAGTCGGTTATCCATTTACGCCGTTTCGATGGGTAAATCGTCGCGCGCGCCCCATTCACTCCAGGAGCCGTCATACAGCGTCACGTTACTTGCACCAAGCGTTTCTAGCGCAAGGATCACCACCGATGCCGTCACGCCGGAGCCGCAGCTGGCGATAATCGGTTTGTGCAGATCCACACCCTGACGGCGGAAAATCGCTGCCAGCTCATCGGTGGTTTTCAGTTCGCCTTCAACGACTAAATCGATCCACGGCACATTCAGCGCGCCGGGAATATGGCCGCGCTTCAGACCCGCGCGCGGTTCATCCACTTCGCCATTAAAACGCGGAGCAGGGCGGGCATCGACAATTTGTGCCGTGCCTTCGTGGCTCGCCAGCAGCACGTCGGTCACTTTTTTCACCACGTGCGGGTCGAAATTGGCATTGAAATCGGACTCCGGCAGCGGCACATCGCCTTTTTGCAGCGGCAGAGCATCGCGCTGCCAGCCTGCCAGCCCACCGGCCAGAATCGAGACATTTTCCACGCCGTGATTACGCAACATCCACCAGGCGCGCGGGGCAGAGAAGAGATTGCCCTCGTCATACACCACCAGATGTTTATCCTGGCTGATGCCCAGCTCGCGCATTGCCACGGCGAACGCTTCCGGGCGCGTCAGCATATGCGGCAGCGGCGTGGTGTGATCGGAAAGGGCTTCGATATCAAAAAAGACCGCACCGGGAAGGTGCCCGGCGCGGTATTCCGCTCTCATGTCGCGATGCTCCTGACCCACTGGCGCCATCCGCGCATCAATCAGCTGGATTTCGGGATCATCGCTGTGCTCTATCAGCCAGTCGGCCGCGACAAAAAACGAGGTGGACATGGTTGTCTCCGTGTCATCAACAGTAACCTGAATTGTTAACGTTTTTTCATGACCCGACAAGCCGACTTCGCTAACGCCGCGAGCGACCTCGTTATTTTTATGCTGGTTTGCCGTTTTCCCATGCTTTTTGCAGCGCTGGCCAGTAGTCACGGTTGGCTTCGATCATCTCATCCAGAATTGCTTTCGCATGCTGCATGGTCGGCACGGTGCGGTTGAGGGTAAATGCCTGCAGCGCTTTCTCGTAACTGCCTTCAATGGTGGCTTCCACCAGCAGTTGTTCCGACGCCAGTTGCTGCATTAGCAACGTCTGGTGGAACAGCGGCACCGCGCCCATCCGCACTGGCTCCGGCCCTTCACTGGTGATGTAAGCCGGGACTTCCACCATTGCATCGTAGGGCAGGTTAGCAATCGCCCCTTTGTTTTCCACAATCACCAGGTGACGCTGGCGCAGGTCAAAAGCCAGCGAACACGCGACATCGACGATAAACGCGCCGTGTACGCCAACATGGAACGCATCCGGCAGAATGCCGGTGCGCTGATATTCCGCCGCGGCGGCAAACAGTTTTTTCTCGCGCCCGTCCATCACTTCATTGGCACGGGTGTAATCGGCGTTTTGATGCGCAACGATGTCGTTTGGCATCAGGTAATACTGCAAATAGGGGTTCGGCAAAAATTCCGGGAAGTGATCCATAATCGGCTTGATGTTGCGCCAGGTTTTCACCCACGACGGATCGGAGTGTTGCGGATCGGTTTGCGCGGCATCTTCAGTTAACAGACCAAAACGGGCGACGTGCTCGCGCAGCTCCGGCAGCCGGTCTTCACCATCGACCCGCACTTTGGTAAACCAGCCAAAGTGATTCAGACCGAAGTAATCCACCTCCAGTTTGTGGCGATCAACGCCGAGGATCGCGCCCATATTGCGCATTGCTGCCACCGGCATATCACAAATATTCAGCACGCGCGCGTTGGGACGCAGACGGCGCACCCCTTCGGCGACAATCGCTGCCGGGTTCGAGTAGTTAACGATCCAGGCGTTTTTATCGGCGTAACGTTCCACCCGATCTATCAGTTCTACCATTGGCAAAATGGTACGCAGCCCGTAAGCCAGCCCGCCAGGCCCGCAGGTTTCCTGACCCACCACGCCGTGGCGCAGCGGGATCTTTTCATCCTGCTCGCGCATTTTGTACTGCCCGACGCGCATCTGCGCGAAGACAAAATGTGCGCCGCGAAACGCCGTTTCCGCATCACTGGTGACGGTAAACTTGATGCTCTGGCTGTGGTCACGGATCACTTTTTCCACCACCGGCGCGATGGTGTTTTGCCGGGCTTCATCGATATCGTAAAGGCGGATTTCCGCCAGCGGAAAATCTTCCAGTCTCACCATCAGGCTTTTGACAATGCCCGGGGTGTAGGTGCTGCCGCCACCGGCGATCGATAAAATAAACGGGGGTTTAATCATTTCTGGACTCCTTTAGAGAAACATCTCAACCGCTTCTCGCATTTTTTTGACATGCAGCCCGTAGACCACCTGAACGTTATTACCTTGTTTAATCACGCCTTTCGCGCCTGTCGCTTTCAACTGCGGCTCATTAATCACCGCCGTGTCTTTTACCGTGACGCGCAGGCGGGTGTAGCAGTTATCCACCACTTCAATATTGGCGCGCCCGCCCAGCCCTTCGATAATCGCTTCGCCAACCGCGTCGTTATTGCCTTTGGCCTGGTAATCCTGCTTGCTGTAAAGGCGTGTCTCTTCGCTGTCATCCTCACGCCCCGGCGTTTTCATATCGAAGCGCAAAATCAGGAAGCGGAAGATAACGAAGTAGAGGGCGAACATGATGAGCCCGACGAGGATGTACATCGGCCAGTTGGATTTCACGGTGCCGAGCGGCAGGTTGTAGAGAATGAAATCGATAATGCCATTCGCGCCGATGGCGTGAACGCCAAACAGGGAAAACAGCATCATGCCAATGCCGGTCAGTACGGCGTGAACCACAAACAGCAGCGGCGCGACAAACAGGAACGAGAACTCAATCGGTTCGGTCACACCCACCAGCAACGAGGTGAGCGCAGCGGGGATCAAAATGGCTTTTGCTGCGGCTTTGCGTTCCGGTTTCGCGGTGACATACATCGCCAGCGCGGCGGCGGGCAGGCCGAACATTTTACTGATGCCGCGTGCATCCCACACTGCCGTGCTGCTTAATTGCGTAACGCTCGGGCAGGCCATTTCCGCGAAATAGATATTGCGTGCGCCCTGGTAGGTGCTGCCGCAAACATCTGCCGTACCACCTAACTCCGTGTACAGAAACGGTGTGTAAACCAGGTGATGCAGCCCGGTCGGCACCAGAATGCGTTCCAGAAAACCGTACACCGCCACACCAAATGGCCCGGCACCTTTGATCGCCAGCGCCAGCGTGCTGATGCCGTGCTGGGCAAAGGGCCATAACTCACTCATCACCACGCCGAGCACGATGGATACCGGCAGCATAATAATGGCGACAAAACAGTGGCCGGAGTAAATCGCCATCGCGCCGGAAAACTGTACGCCGGAATATTTATCGTACAGATAGCCCGACAGCGCGCCGGTGAGTATGCCGGCGAAAACGCCCATCTCCAGCACCTGCACGCCCAGCACCATGCTTTGCCCGGCGGCTTTCATCTGCGCAGCCGGGGCCAGCGCACCCTGCATCTGCAGAGTGACATTCATGGCGTTGATGAAAACAATAAACGTCACCAGACCAATTAACGCGGCATAGCCTTTATCCCGTGAAGCCAGCCCGACCGGGATGCCGACAGCAAACACCAGTGCCAGGTTAGCCAGCACGGAGACGGCGGATTTGGCAATGAGCTGGCCGACGTTTTGAATAAAAGGATGACCAAGAAAGGGTAAATATTCGGCCAGGTTGCCGTTGCCAAAGATATTTCCGAAGGCAATAAACAAACCGACGATGGGCAAAATGAGCACCGGACCAAAGAGGGACTTACCAAAATTTTGTAGGGCATTCACGGCTCTGGACATAATGTTCTCTCTTATTAGAACCGCGCACAAAGGTGCACAGACCGCTTAACGTTAGCAGCCAGCAATAAGAAATATCCAGCTATCTTATTGTTTTAAAAACAAATGACTCATAACGTAACATGTTACATTACGGGCTGTGATCGGCTTAACAACGAGGGTGAAGAATGTTAAGCGCGCTTTGCGAGGCGCTTTCCAGAATTCATCGGCGGTTTTGTAATTGTCACGGTTGCGCATAATAATGTGTGAGCCTCTTTCAACAGGTTACTTAACCAGGGATAACGAATGAAACCGCTACGTCTTGCGGCGCTAACTCTTGCGCTCGTCACCACCTTTACGCTCGCGGGCTGCGATGATAACGATAAGCCTAAGGCCGCCAGCGCACCCGAATCGAAGGCTGCGCCTGCGCCAGAGCAAAAAACACCGGCGGCGATCCCGCAGGATAAAGCAAAGCTTGCTGAGCTTGCCGCACGCAGCGAAGGCAAACCGTTAACCCTGCTGGATGCCTCCGAAGTGCAGCTGGACGGCGCGGCGACGTTGGTGCTGACCTTCTCGGTGCCGCTGGATCCAGACCAGAACTTTGCTTCCGCCGTGCATCTGGTGGATAAAAAAAGTGGCAAAGTGGATGGTGCCTGGGAACTGGCACCAAACCTGAAAGAGCTGCGCCTGCGCCATCTCGAACCGAACCGCGAGCTGCTGGTATCGGTCGATAAAGGGTTGCTGGCGCTTAACAAGGCTACTTTCGGTAGCGATTACGAAAAAACGATCACCACCCGCGATGTGCAACCGAGTGTTGGTTTCGCCAGCCGTGGTTCGCTGCTGCCTGGCAAAGTGGTAGACGGGTTGCCGGTGATGGCGCTGAACGTGGACAACGTTGACGTCAATTTTTACCGCGTAAAACCGGAATCGCTGGCCGCGTTTATCAGCCAGTGGGAGTACCGCAGTTCGCTGTCGAACTGGGAATCTGAAACGCTATTGAAAATGGCCGACCTGGTTTATACCGGCCGTTTTGATCTCAACCCAACCCGCAACACGCGTGAAAAACTGCTGTTGCCACTTAGCGGTATCCAGCCGTTACAGCAAACCGGCGTTTACATCGCGGTGATGAACCAGGCCGGGCATTACAACTACAGCAATGCTGCCACCTTGTTCACCCTCAGTAACATTGGCCTTTCTGCGCACCGTTACCACAACCGGCTGGATATCTTCACCCAGGGGCTGGAAAACGGCGCTGCGCTCGCCGGCATTGAAGTGATGCTGCTGAACGAGAAAGGGCAAACCCTGGCGCAGGCCACCAGCGATAGCGATGGTCATGCCACGCTCAGCACCGATAAAGAAGCGGCGTTGATCCTCGCGCGCAAAGCGGGTGAAACCACGCTGCTGGATCTGAAATTACCGGCGCTGGATCTTGCCGAGTTCGCCATCGCAGGCGATCCGGGCTACAGCAAACTGTTCTTTATGTTTGGCCCGCGCGATCTCTACCGCCCTGGCGAAACGGTGATCCTTAATGGTCTGTTGCGCGACAGCGACGGCAAGCCGCTGGCAGCGCAGCCGGTAAAACTCGAAGTGGTAAAACCGGACGGGCAGGTGATCCGCACGGTGGTCAGCCAGCCGCAAAACGGGCTGTACCAGTTTACTTACCCGCTGGAAGCCAGCGCGCAAACGGGCATGTGGCACATCCGTGCGAACACCGGGGATAACCTTTCCCGTGAGTGGGGTTTTCACGTTGAAGATTTCATGCCAGAACGCATGGCGCTGAATATTACGCCGCAACCAGAGCCTGTTGAGCCTGCCGCAGACGTGGTGTTTAACATTGACGGTCACTATCTGTATGGCGCGCCCGCCAGCGGGAACAGTCTGCAAGGTCAGCTGTTCCTGCGCCCGCTGCGTGAAGCCGTTCCCGCGCTGCCGGGCTTCCAGTTTGGCGATATTGCCGAAGAGAACCTAAGCCGCAGCCTGGATGAAGTGCATCTGACGCTGGATAAACAAGGACAGGGCGAAATCACCACGCCGAGCCAGTGGCAGGATTCGCACTCGCCGTTGCAGGTGATTTTACAAGCCAGCCTGCTGGAATCAGGCGGTCGCCCGGTGACACGCCGCGCAGAACAGGCTATCTGGCCCGCGCAAACGCTGCCGGGCATTCGTCCGCAGTTTGCCTCTAAAGCGGTGTATGACTATCGCACTGACACCACCGTGAACCAGCCGATAGTTGATGAGGGCAGCAATGCCGCTTTTGACATCGTTTATAGCGATGCCAGTGGCGCGAAAAAAGCGGTCAGCGATTTGCAGGTACGTTTGATTCGTGAACGCCGCGACTACTTCTGGAACTGGTCGGAAAGCGAAGGCTGGCAATCACAATTCGACCAGAAAGATCTGGTCGAGGGCGAACAAAGCCTGACGCTCAAGGCAGATGAAACCGGAAAAGTCAGTTTCCCGGTAGACTGGGGTTCCTACCGCCTGGAAGTGAAAGGGCCGGATGACACCATCAGTAGCGTGCGCTTCTGGGCCGGTTACAGCTGGCAGGACAACACCGATGGAGCGGGTGCGGCAAGGCCGGATCGCGTCACCATGAAATTGGATAAACCAGCCTACAAACCGGGCGATACTATCAAATTGCACGTCACCGCGCCTGCCGCAGGAAAAGGCTACGCGATGATCGAATCCAGTGAAGGTCCGCTGTGGTGGAAAGAGATCGATGTGCCGACAGAGGGCGTTGATCTGAGTATTCCTGTCGATCAGAAATGGCAGCGCCACGATCTCTATATCAGCACGCTGGTGGTGCGTCCTGGTGATAAATCGAAATCCGCCACGCCAAAACGCGCGGTAGGTTTACTGCATCTGCCGATGGGCGATGAGAACCGCCGCCTGGACGTGACGCTCGATGCGCCGCAAAAAATGCGCCCTAACCAACCCCTGACGGTGAAAGTCAAAGCGGCGGTGAAAAACGGCGCCACGCCAAAACAGGTTAACGTGCTGCTTTCTGCTGTGGACAGCGGTGTGCTGAACATTACCGATTATGTGACGCCGGATCCGTGGCAGGGCTTTTTCGGCCAGAAACGCTACGGTGCGGATATTTACGATATTTACGGTCAGGTGATTGAAGGGCAGGGACGTCTGGCGGCGCTGCGCTTTGGCGGCGATGGCGACGAGCTTAACCGTGGCGGCAAACCGCCGGTCAACCATGTCACCATTATTGCTCAGCAGGCACAGCCGGTAACGCTTGATGAAAATGGTGAAGGGACGGTGAGCTTGCCGATTGGCGATTTCAATGGCGAGCTGCGCGTAATGGCTCAAGCCTGGACGGCGGAAGACTTTGGTAGCACCGAAAGCAAAGTGATTGTGGCCGCGCCAGTGATTGCCGATCTCAATACCCCCCGTTTCCTTGGCAGCGGCGATACCTCGCGCCTGACGCTGGATCTGACTAACCTGACCGATCAACCGCAAACGCTCACTGTCGCGCTGACGGCGAGCGGCCTGCTGGGACTGGAAAGCGGTCAACCGGAACCGGTTAAGCTCTCTGCCGGCGAGCGTACCACGCTGTTTATTCCGGTGCGTGCGCTGGAGGGATTTGGCGATGGCGAGATTAGTGCGCAAATCAGTGGCCTGGCTTTACCAGGTGAAACGTTCGCACCGCAGCAAAAGCAGTGGAAAATCGGTGTGCGTCCCCCGTTCGCGGCACAGACGGTCAATAGCGGTGTGATGCTCAATCCGGGTGAGAGCTGGCATACGCCTGGGCAGCATCTTGCCAATATTTCACCGGTGACCTTGCAAGGTCGCTTACTGCTTAGCGGCAAGCCGCCGCTAAATCTGGCGCGCTATATCGAAGAGCTGCGTGCTTATCCGTACGGCTGTCTTGAACAGACTACCAGCGGGCTGTTCCCGTCGCTTTATACCAACGCTGCGCAGTTGAAAGCGCTGGGTATCAAAGGCGACAGCGATGAGCAGCGCCGCGCGGCGGTGGATTTGGGTATCTCCCGCCTGCTGCAGATGCAGCGCGAAGATGGCGGTTTCGCCTTGTGGGACAAGAGCGGGCCGGAGGAGTACTGGTTGACGACCTACGTCACCGACTTCCTGGTCAGCGCCTCTGCGCAGGGGTATAGCGTGCCTATGGATGCGCTGAATAATGCCAATAACCGCTTACTGCGTTATTTGCAGGATCCGGCGGCCATGTCCATTCGCTATACCGATGACGCGCCGGCAACCAGGTTCGCCGTACAAAGCTATGCCGGTCTGGTGCTGGCGCGTCAGCAGAAAGCGCCGTTAGGCGCACTGCGTGAAATCTGGCAACGTCACGAGCAGGCCAAAGCGGCGCTGCCGCTGATGCAACTGGGTGTGGCGCTGAAACTGATGGGCGATGCGCAGCGCAGCGAACAAGCGTTAGCGCTGGGGCTGAAAACGTCTCGCCCGAAGTCCGGGCACTGGCTGGCAGATTACGGCAGCGAACTGCGTGATAACGCATTGATCCTGGCGCTGCTGGAAGAGTACAACCTGCTGGCACAGGAGCAGCCGCGTCTGCTGGCGACGCTCGCCGAGCAGGCTTACGGTCAGCGCTGGTTGTCGACACAGGAGAGCAATGCGCTATTTATGGCCGGGCGTAACCTGCAAAACGCCACTGGCGCGTGGCAGGCACAAACCTCTCTGGATGCCGCGGGGCTCAGTGGCGATCGTCCGCAAAGCCGTAATCTCAGTGCCGATCAACTGGGGGCATTGCAGGTTACCAATAGCGGCAGCACACCGCTGTGGTTGCGTCTCGACAGTACCGGTTATCCGGAACAGGCACCTGCGCCGTCCGGGAAGGTATTAAAAATTGAGCGTACGTTCCTCGGAACCGATGGTCGCAGTAAATCACTTTCGTCACTGAAAAGCGGTGAACTGGTGCTGGTGCGTCTCGACGTGAACGCCAGCCAGAACGTACCGGATGCACTGGTGGTTGATTTACTGCCCGCCGGGCTGGAACTGGAAAACCAGAATCTCGCCGATAGCAGCGCCAGTCTGCAAGATAGCGGCAGTGAAGTGCAGGATCTGCTTAATCGCATGCAACAAGTGGATATTCAGCATATGGAGTTTCGTGATGACCGATTTGTTGCAGCGGTGCCGGTAAACGCAGGGGAGTGGGTCACGCTGGTTTACCTGGCGCGCGCGGTCACGCCGGGCACTTACCAGGTTCCTGCTCCGCAGGTGGAGTCAATGTATGTTCCGCAGTGGCGGGCAACCGGTGCGACCAGTGGTCCGCTGATTATCGTACCGTAACGTGAGGATCGTACGTCTGATGCGCACCCGCTGGCGCTGGCTGGTGGGTGTTCCGCTGCTGTTGGTGTTGAGTGTTATGGCTGCCGACAAGATCTGGCCGCTGCCGCTGAGCGAAGTCGATCCGGCGCGGGTGGTGGTGGCCGAAGACGGTACGCCGCTGTGGCGCTTTGCCGATGCCGATGGTATCTGGCGCTACCCGGTCACTATCGAAGAAGTATCGCCCCACTATCTGCAGGCGCTGATCCAGTATGAGGATCGCTGGTTCTGGGCGCATCCCGGGGTGAATCCCCTGTCGATTGCGCGCGCCGCCTGGCAGGATTTGCGTTCCGGCCATGTCGTTTCCGGCGGCAGCACGCTGACCATGCAGGTAGCTCGCCTGCTCGATCCGCATCCGCGTACTTTTGGCGGCAAGGTGCGTCAGCTATGGCGAGCGCTGCAACTGGAGTGGCACCTCTCAAAACGTGAAATACTCACCCTTTATCTGAACCGCGCACCGTTTGGCGGCACGCTGCAAGGCGTGGGTGCTGCGAGTTGGGCTTATTTAGGTAAGCCGCCGGCGAAGCTCAGCTATTCCGAAGCGGCGCTGTTAGCGGTTCTGCCGCAGGCACCCAGCCGCTTACGCCCGGATCGCTGGCCGCAACGTGCGCAGGCCGCGCGCGACAAAGTGCTGGAGCGCATGGTGTCACAAAAGGTGTGGTCGGCAACGCAGGTGGCGGAGTCCCGCGAGGAGCCGGTCTGGCTGGCACCGCGTCAGATGCCGCAACTGGCGCCGCTATTCGCCCGGCGAATGCTTGGTGAAAGCCAGGCACTGAAAATCACCACCACGCTGAATGCCAGCCTGCAACGTCAGCTTGAAGATCTGGCGTTAAATGTGAAAAGCCGCCTGCCGGCGCGCAGCTCGCTGGCGATAATCGTCGTTGACCACACGGATATGAAAGTGCGCGGTTGGGTTGGCTCCGTGGATATCAATGACGACAGCCGTTTCAGCCATGTGGATATGGTCAGCGCCGTTCGTTCGCCGGGCTCGGTGTTAAAACCCTTTATTTATGGCCTCGCGCTGGATGAAGGGCTGATTCATCCGGCCTCACTGTTACAGGATGTGCCGCGCCGGGTGGGCGATTATCGGCCCGGTAATTTTGACAGTGGTTTCCATGGCCCGGTAAGCATGAATGAAGCGCTGATACGCTCCCTTAATTTACCGGCGGTGCAGGTGCTGGAAGCCTACGGGCCGAAAAAATTTGCCGGAAATCTGCGTAACGTTGGTTTGCCGCTGATTTTGCCGACCGGGGCGGAACCAAATCTGTCGCTTATCCTTGGCGGCGCGGGTGCGCGGCTGGAAGATATCGCAGCCGCTTACACTGCGTTTGCCCGTGAGGGGAAAGCGGGAAGCCTGCGCCTGACCCCCAACGCCCCGCTGATGGAGCGGCGATTGATGTCGCCGGGCGCGGCGTGGATTATTCGCCGCATTCTCGCCGGAGAAGCACAACCAGTGCCCGACGAAGCGTTGCCGCAGGTGGTGCCGCTGGCGTGGAAAACCGGTACCAGTTATGGCTATCGCGACGCCTGGGCGATAGGAATTAATGCCCGCTACGTGATAGGCATCTGGACGGGCCGACCTGACGGCACGCCCGTTGCCGGGCAGTTCGGTTTTGCCAGTGCGGTGCCGTTACTTAACCAGGTCAATAATCTGTTGCAGCCGCGCTCAGCGCTTGAACAGGCGAGACTGCCGCGCGACCCGCGCCCGCAAACGGTCAGCAGCGGCGTCATCTGCTGGCCGGGCGGGCAAAGCCTGCCGCCTGGCGACAACAATTGTCGCCGTCGACTCACCACCTGGCTGTTGGACGGTAGCCAGCCGCCAACGCTGCTATTGCCGGAGCAGGAAGGTGGGCACGGGATCAATTTCCCGCTCTGGCTGAATAAAGAGGGGCGCAGGGTTGCCGCAGATTGCCCGGAGGCGCAGCAGAAAACATGGATTGCCTGGCCGCTACCGCTGGAGCCGTGGTTACCTGCCGGTGAACGCCGCGCTGCCCGTTTACCAGCGGCGGATAAACGCTGCCCGCCTCGTGACGATAACGCACCGCCGCCACTGTTATTAAGCGGCGTGCGTGAAGGTGCGGTTATCAGACGCATACCCGGCCAGGCGTTTGCCTTGCTGCCGCTACAAAGCAGCGGCGGCGAAGGCAGTCGCTGGTGGTTTTTAAATGGTGAACCGTTAGCCTCGCATAACAACTTATTGAGCCTGAAACTTGATAAAAGCGGGGAGTATCAGTTATTGGTTATGGATGACGCAGGGCAAATAGCGACAGTGCAGTTTGCGGTGCAATAACCGATGAATTGGCGCTGTTGATGGGAAGTGTTGCTAAAAATAGTCTCATTTTAAAAAAATGTTACCTTCATCCATAGGCAACGCCCGTATTGCTCTTTATAATCCGCGCCACACCTATTCAGGGCAACAGAACAACTTACAGAGGTAAACATGGCTATTGAACGTACTTTTTCCATCATTAAACCGAACGCGGTGGCAAAAAACGTTATTGGCAGCATCTTCTCTCGCTTTGAAGCGGCAGGGTTCAAAATTGTCGGCACCAAAATGCTGCACCTGACCGTTGAGCAGGCGCGCGGTTTCTATGCCGAGCACGAAGGTCGCCCATTCTTTGACGGTCTGGTTGAGTTCATGACGTCCGGCCCGATTGTGGTTTCCGTACTGGAAGGCGAAAACGCGGTGCAGCGTCACCGTGACCTGCTGGGCGCAACCAACCCGGCTAACGCGCTGGCAGGCACGCTGCGTGCTGATTACGCAGACAGCTTCACCGAGAACGGCACCCACGGTTCTGACTCCGTTGAATCTGCTGCACGTGAAATCGCCTACTTCTTCGCCGAAGGCGAAGTGTGCCCGCGCACTCGTTAATCACTCGTTAAACGTGTAACGAGGTTTACACTTTAATTTGTGAAAAGCCGCGTGCAAACGTGGTATCTGTGCGTCAGAATTTGTACAATGCTGCGCCCCAGGATGAGCCGATGCTTTCCTGGGGCGCTTCTTTTTAACCCTCCACGGGCCACAACGTGTAATAACGAGGCCGGAATACATTATGACTGAACAAATTGTCATGCCTGAGAACGACGCTCTCACGGTGCCAAACAAAGATGCAAAAATTAACCTGCTGGATTTAAACCGTCAGCAGATGCGTGAATTTTTCAAAAACTTAGGCGAAAAACCCTTCCGCGCCGATCAGGTGATGAAGTGGATGTACCACTATTGCAGCGACGACTTTGATGAGATGACCGACATCAACAAAGTGCTGCGCAACAAATTAAAAGAAGTCGCCGAAATTCGTGCGCCGGAAGTGGTCGAAGAACAACGCTCCTCCGACGGCACCATCAAGTGGGCGATTGCCGTGGGCGATCAGCGTGTTGAAACCGTCTACATCCCGGAAGAGGATCGCGCGACGTTGTGCGTCTCTTCCCAGGTAGGTTGCGCGCTGGAGTGCAAATTCTGCTCCACGGCTCAGCAGGGCTTTAACCGTAACCTGCGCGTTTCGGAAATTATCGGCCAGGTGTGGCGCGCGGCGAAAATTATCGGCGCGGCGAAAGTCACCGGCAGCCGCCCCATTACCAACGTGGTGATGATGGGCATGGGCGAGCCGCTGCTCAACCTGACCAACGTCGTTCCGGCGATGGAGATTATGCTGGATGATTTCGGCTTTGGTCTCTCCAAACGTCGCGTAACGCTCTCCACCTCCGGCGTGGTTCCGGCGCTGGATAAACTGGGCGATATGATTGACGTTGCGCTGGCTATCTCTCTGCATGCTCCAAATGACGAAATTCGCGATGAAATTGTACCGATCAACAAAAAGTACAACATCGAAACTTTCCTCGCCGCCGTTCGCCGTTATCTGGAAAAATCCAACGCTAACCAGGGTCGTGTAACCATTGAGTACGTGATGTTGGATCACGTCAACGATGGCACTGAACATGCGCACCAGTTGGCGGAGTTGCTGAAAGATACACCGTGCAAGATTAACCTGATCCCATGGAACCCGTTCCCGGGCGCGCCGTATGGCCGCAGCTCTAACAGCCGTATCGATCGCTTCTGTAAAGTGCTGATGAGTTATGGTTTCACCACTATCGTGCGTAAAACGCGTGGCGATGATATCGATGCCGCGTGTGGACAGCTGGCGGGCGATGTGATTGACCGTACCAAACGTACGATGCGTAAGCGTATGCAGGGCGAGCCTATTGAGATCAAGGCACTATAATCATAAGTTGCAGCGCGAAGAATATGCTGCATTTTGTGAAAATGTCGACTATTTGGCCTGTACACATACAGGCCATTAATAATTACGGTGCGTTTCTCCTGACTTTAAGGCAGTATGTAGTGATGGAACAATGGTTTAGCAAAAAGTGCTGAAAGCTGTTCTGTTATGACGAGCCTGACAGTCCTATACTGTGGGCCAGGTTTAACCGACCCGGTTTTTTCGCGGCGCGTGTAGGCATTGCGGTTATGCGCGCCTGAATGTTTAATTTTCACGTACCAGTAGTTGTAGCGAATGAATACTGAAGCCACTCACGACCAAAATGAAGCACAAACCACTGGCGTACGTCTGCGCAACGCCCGTGAACAACTTGGACTCAGCCAGCAAGCGGTTGCAGAGCGCTTGTGCCTGAAGGTCTCCACGGTACGCGATATCGAAGAGGACAGGTCCCCTGCCGATCTGGCTTCGACTTTTGTACGCGGTTACATCCGCTCCTATGCCCGCCTGGTGCACATCCCTGAAGAAGAGCTGCTGCCGATTCTTGAAAAACAAGCGCCGGTCAGAGCGGCGAAAGTTGCGCCAATGCAGACTTTTGCTTTAGGCAAGCCGCGCAAAAAACGCGGTGGCTGGATGATGAGTTTTATCACCTGGCTGGTGTTTCTGGTCGCCATCGGCCTGACGGGCGCATGGTGGTGGGATAACCATAAAGCGCAGCAGCAAGAGATCACCAACATGGCAGATCAATCTTCTGCGGAACTGAACGCGGGCAATAGCAACGCGCAAAGCGTACCGCTGAATAACGACACCGCTGCAGCAGATCCGGTTGATAATTCCGGCACGCCTGTTGAAGCGCCAGCCCCGTCGGCGACGACACAAACACCAGCCGCCAGCGCGCCGCAAAGCCCTGCTACTACCGCAAATCAGAACACCGTTGTTGCACCGTCGCAGGCAAATGTCGACGCCATGCAGCAGCCTGCCGCTCCAGCGAATACTGCACAGTTACCGACCAACCAGGCCGGTGTCGCAGGTGCGCAAGCGGATACTAACGCACTGGTGATGAACTTTACTGCCGACTGCTGGCTGGAAGTGAGCGATGCCACCGGGAAGAAATTATTCAGTGGCTTGCAACGTAAAGACGCCACGCTCAATTTAACCGGCCAGGCGCCATATAAGCTGAAAATTGGCGCGCCGTCAGCCGTTCAGATTCAGTATCAGGGTAAACCTGTCGATCTGAGCCGTTTTATCAGAACTAACCAGGTTGCGCGTCTGACCCTCAATGCCGAACAATCAGCAGCACAGTAACAGACGGGCAACGCGGGAGATTTTTCATGCATAACCAGGCCCCGATTCAGCGTCGGAAATCGAAACGGATTTACGTTGGTAATGTGCCCATTGGCGATGGCGCGCCCATCGCCGTGCAGTCCATGACAAACACCCGTACCACGGATGTTGAAGCTACGGTCAATCAAATCAAAGCGCTTGAGCGCGTCGGCGCGGATATCGTCCGCGTCTCCGTCCCGACCATGGACGCGGCGGAAGCATTCAAGTTGATCAAGCAGCAAGTGAGTGTCCCGCTGGTTGCGGACATCCATTTTGACTACCGCATTGCGCTGAAAGTCGCCGAATATGGCGTTGACTGCCTGCGCATTAACCCCGGCAATATCGGCAACGAAGAGCGAATTCGCACCGTTGTTGATTGCGCGCGCGATAAAAACATCCCGATTCGCATCGGCGTTAATGCCGGTTCGCTGGAAAAAGATCTGCAGGAAAAGTATGGCGAGCCAACGCCGCAAGCGCTGCTCGAATCCGCTATGCGCCATGTCGATCATCTTGATCGCCTGAACTTCGATCAGTTCAAAGTCAGCGTGAAAGCGTCGGATGTATTCCTCGCTGTTGAATCCTATCGCCTGCTGGCAAAACAGATCGATCAACCGTTGCACCTCGGTATCACCGAAGCCGGTGGCGCGCGTGCAGGTGCGGTCAAATCTGCAATCGGTCTGGGCTTACTGCTTTCAGAAGGCATTGGTGACACGCTGCGTATTTCGCTGGCTGCCGATCCGGTGGAAGAGATCAAAGTTGGTTTCGATATTCTGAAATCCCTGCGTATTCGTTCGCGCGGCATTAACTTTATCGCCTGTCCGACCTGTTCCCGCCAGGAATTTGACGTTATCGGTACGGTCAACGCCCTTGAACAGCGGCTGGAAGATATCATCACGCCGATGGATGTCTCCATTATCGGTTGCGTGGTAAATGGCCCTGGCGAAGCGTTGGTTTCCACACTGGGTGTGACCGGCGGCAACAAGAAAAGCGGCCTGTACGAAGATGGCGTGCGCAAAGACCGCCTGGATAACAGCGATATGATTAGCCAGCTTGAAGCCCGCATTCGCGCGAAAGCATCAATGCTGGATGAGGCGCGTCGTATCGATGTGCAACAGGTAGAAAAATAAGGTTGCTGGGAAGCGGCAGGCTTCCCGTGTATGATGAACCCGCCCGGCGCGACCCGTTGTTCGTCGCGGCCCCGAGGGTTCATTTTTTGTATTAATAAAGAGAATAAACGTGGCAAAAAATATTCAAGCCATTCGCGGCATGAACGATTATCTGCCTGGCGAAACCGCCATCTGGCAGCGCATTGAAGGCACTTTAAAAAACGTGCTCGGCAGCTACGGTTACAGTGAAATCCGTTTGCCGATTGTAGAGCAGACCCCGCTGTTCAAACGCGCGATCGGTGAAGTGACCGACGTGGTTGAAAAAGAGATGTATACCTTTGACGATCGCAACGGCGACAGCCTGACATTGCGTCCCGAAGGTACCGCGGGCTGCGTACGCGCCGGCATCGAGCACGGTCTGCTGTACAATCAGGAGCAGCGCTTGTGGTACGTTGGGCCGATGTTCCGCTACGAGCGTCCGCAGAAAGGGCGCTACCGTCAATTCCATCAGTTGGGTGTGGAAGTGTTTGGCCTGCAGGGGCCGGATATCGACGCCGAGCTGATTATGCTTACCGCCCGCTGGTGGCGCGAGCTGGGCATTGCTTCGCACGTTGCCCTTGAACTCAACTCTATTGGTTCGCTCGAAGCGCGTGCGACCTATCGCGATGCGCTGGTAGCTTTCCTCGAGCAGCACAAAGATAAGCTGGACGAAGACTGCCTGCGTCGTATGTATACCAACCCGCTGCGCGTACTGGATACCAAAAACCAGGACATTCAGGCGTTGTTGAACGATGCACCGAAACTGGGTGATTACCTTGATGACGAGTCCCGCGAACACTTCGCAGGTCTTTGCGCATTCCTTGATGCGGCAGGTATCGCTTATACGATGAACCAGCGTCTGGTGCGCGGTCTGGACTACTACAACCGCACTGTTTTCGAGTGGGTAACCACCAGTCTTGGCGCGCAGGGCACCGTTTGCGCAGGCGGTCGTTATGACGGCCTGGTTGAGCAGCTTGGCGGTCGTGCGACCCCGGCGGTTGGCTTCGCAATGGGTCTTGAACGACTTGTTTTGTTAGTTCAGGCAGTTAATCCGGAATTTAAAGCAGAATCCGTTGTCGATATATACCTGGTGGCGTCTGGTGCCAATACGCAATCCGCTGCTATGCAGTTGGGTGAACAGGTGCGCGATGCGTTACCTGGCGTACGGCTGATGATGAACCACGGCGGCGGCAATTTTAAAAAGCAATTTGCCCGCGCGGACAAGTGGGGCGCTCGCGTCGCACTGGTGCTCGGTGAAACTGAAATTGCCGACGGTAATGTTGTGGTGAAGGATTTACGCTCTGGTGAGCAGAGTACGGTAACGCAGGAGAGCGTTGCGGCGCATTTGCGCACACTACTGGGCTAATCTCCCCGGTGAATTATCGTTAAGGAGAAGGACTGCGTGGAAATTTACGAAAACGAAAACGACCAGGTAGACGCGATTAAGCGCTTCTTTGCCGAGAATGGTAAAGCGCTGGCCGTTGGCGTCGTTTTGGGTATTGGTGCGCTGGTTGGCTGGCGCTACTGGAACGGCCATCAGGCGGACACGGCGAGAGCCTCTTCACAGGCTTATGAAAACGCGGTTGCCGCGCTTTCGGCGGACAAACCAGAGTCGTTCACCGCGGCGGAAAAATTCGCGGCTGACAACAAAAACACCTACGGCGCGCTGGCGTCGCTGGAGCTGGCGCAGCAATACGTTGACAAGAACGAGCTGGATAAAGCCGCCGCTCAGCTGCAGCAAGGGCTGGCTGCGACGAATGATGAAAATCTCAAGTCGATAATCAATGTGCGCCTGGCGCGCATTCAGGTACAGCAAAAGCAACAAGACGCTGCGCTGAAAACGCTGGATGCTGTCAAAGCGGAAAGCTGGTCAGCGATTGTTGCCGATCTGCGTGGTGAAGCACTGCTGAGCAAAGGCGATAAACAAGGTGCGCGCACCGCATGGGAAAACGGCATTAAAAACAATGCTTCTCCTGCGCTGAGTGAAATGATGCAGATGAAAATCAATAATTTGTCCATCTAAGAGGGACCCGATGCAATTGCGTAAATTACTTCTGCCAGGGCTGCTTTCCGTCACGCTTTTGAGCGGCTGTTCCCTGTTTAACAGCGAAGAAGATGTTGTCAAAATGTCCCCGTTGCCGGTGGTTGAAAACCAGTTCACACCGACCACATCATGGAGCACCTCCGTGGGTAACGGTATTGGTGACTTCTACTCTAACCTGCATCCAGCTTTTGCTGATGGTGTGGTTTACGCCGCCGATCGTCACGGTGTGGTGAAAGCGGTTAGCATTGAAGATGGGCATGAAATTTGGTCGGTTAACCTGGCTGAAAAAGATGGCTGGTTCTCCACTCGCGCTGCACTGCTTTCTGGCGGTGTGACCGTTTCCGGTGGCCATGTTTATGTGGGCAGCGAAAAAGCGCAGGTTTACGCACTGAACACCAGCGATGGTTCGCAGGCGTGGAAAACGAAAGTCGCTGGCGAAGCGCTTTCTCGCCCGGTAGTGAGCGACGGTTTAGTGCTGATCCACACCAGCAACGGTCAGTTGCAGGCGCTGAACGAAAGCGATGGCGCAACCAAATGGACCGTCAATCTCGATATGCCTGCGCTTTCTCTGCGCGGTGAATCCGCTCCGACTACCGCCTTTGGCGCTGCCATTGTCGGCGGTGATAACGGTCGCGTAAGCGCGGTATTGATGCAGCAGGGCCAGATGATTTGGCAGCAGCGCATCTCCCTGGCTAATGGCCCGACAGAGATCGATCGTCTGAGCGATGTCGATACCACGCCGGTTGTTGTTGGCAACGTGGTTTACGCGCTGGCCTATAACGGCAACATGACCGCGCTGGATCTGCGTAGCGGCCAGATTATGTGGAAACGCGAGCTGGGCTCAGTGAGCGATTTCGTGGTTGATGGTAACCGCATCTATATGATCGACCAGAGCGATCGTGTTCTGGCGCTGACTACCGACGGTGGCGTAACCCTGTGGACGCAAAGTGACCTGCTGCACCGTAACCTTACCGCTCCGGCGTTGTATAATGGTTACATTGTGACAGGCGATAGCGAAGGCTACGTGCACTGGATTAACGTCGAAGATGGGCGTTTTGTCGCGCAGCAAAAAGTCGACAGCTCCGGTTTCCTGACCGAGCCGGTCGTTGCTGGTGGCAAACTGCTGATCCAGGCGAAAGACGGCACAGTGTACGCCCTTTCGCGCTAAGCGCGTCGGGTTTGTCGTTCCTGAAGACGGCTCCTGTTGCAGGAGCCGTTTTCCTGTTTTTAAAACGGCGCGCAATCCGCGACGTTTTGCTAATGAATTTTCTGTAATGAGGCTTTAAACATGGTACCTGTGGTCGCGCTTGTCGGGCGCCCTAACGTTGGAAAATCCACGCTATTTAACCGTTTAACACGCACCCGTGATGCGCTGGTGGCGGATTTCCCGGGTCTGACTCGTGACCGTAAGTACGGTCGTGCTGAAGTTGAAGGCCGCGAATTTATCTGTATCGATACCGGCGGTATCGATGGCACCGAAGACGGCGTGGAAACGCGTATGGCGGAACAGTCGCTGCTGGCGATTGAAGAAGCTGATGTTGTGCTGTTTATGGTCGATGCACGCGCGGGGCTGATGCCTGCCGATTCGGCCATTGCCAAACACCTGCGTTCACGCGAAAAACCGACCTTCCTGGTGGCGAACAAAACTGACGGTCTGGATCCGGATCAGGCAACAGCAGATTTTTACTCCCTCGGTCTGGGTGAAATCCACGCTATCGCCGCTTCTCATGGGCGCGGTGTTACCAGCTTGCTGGAACATGTGCTGATGCCGTGGATGGACGAGCTCAACCCGCCGGAAGAGGTGGATGAAGACGCCGAATACTGGGCGCAGTTCGAAGCTAACGAAAACGGCGAGAAAGAAGAGCCGGAAGACGATTTCAACCCGCAGGATCTGCCGATCAAACTGGCTATTGTCGGGCGTCCGAACGTCGGTAAGTCCACACTGACTAACCGCATTCTTGGTGAGGAGCGTGTGGTGGTGTACGACATGCCGGGCACCACGCGCGACAGCATCTACATTCCAATGCAGCGCGATGAGCGTGAGTACGTACTTATCGACACCGCTGGTGTGCGTAAACGCGGCAAAATCACCGATGTGGTAGAAAAGTTCTCGGTTATCAAAACGCTGCAGGCTATTGAAGACGCAAACGTCGTGCTGCTGGTTATTGATGCCCGCGAAGGTATCTCCGATCAGGATTTATCGCTGCTCGGCTTTATTCTTAACAGCGGTCGCTCGCTGGTTATCGTCGTCAATAAATGGGACGGTCTGAGCCTGGAAGTGAAAGAGCAAGTGAAAGAGACGCTGGATTACCGCCTGGGCTTTATTGATTTCGCCCGCGTGCATTTTATTTCTGCACTGCACGGCAGCGGCGTTGGCAACCTGTTTGAATCCGTTCGCGAAGCTTATGACAGCTCCACCCGCCGTGTCAGTACCGCATTGCTGACCCGCATCATGAACATGGCGGCGGAAGATCATCAGCCGCCGCTGGTGCGTGGTCGTCGCGTGAAGCTGAAATATGCCCACGCCGGTGGTTATAACCCGCCGATTGTGGTGATCCACGGCAACCAGGTGAAAGACTTGCCGGATTCCTACAAACGTTATTTGATGAACTACTTCCGCAAATCGCTGGATGTGATGGGTACGCCAATCCGAATTCAGTTCAAAGAAGGGGAAAACCCGTTTGCTGAAAAACGTAACACCCTGACCCCGAACCAGATGCGTAAACGTAAGCGCCTGATTAAACACATCAAAAAAAGTAAGTAATCACTTGCTTCAAACCCGCCGCCTGGCGGGTTTTTTGTTTGCCAGAATTGGCTCACCTACAAAATTCAGGCGCTGTTTCAGCCTGTCGATAGCAGTACACTGTTTATAACTATAAAAACAACGAGTTAATAACCATCTTCAATAAGTAATTTCAAAAGGAATATGAAATGAAGAAGTTTTTACTGCTGATACTTCTGGGCAGTGTAATGACAGGTTGCACACCGCTTCACCCCTCCGGTTGCCATAAAACCACTGCGCTTGGTAGTTGCGACTCTGGGCGCTTTACCGATCAGGATGAGTTCGGGAAACAGGCCCGCGCGATAAAAAACGCTATCGAATCACGGCTTGCCGATCGTTCTGAATGGAAAGGGAAAAAATGCCGCTTACATATGGAGTTTGCCTATGATGGCAAACTGAACAATATCGAGACGAGGGAAGGGAATAGAGCTTACTGTGCAGCGCTGAAAACCGCAGCGCAACGGGCGACATTCCCGGCATTTCCTTCTCAGCGGGTTTATCAGGCATTCGAGAGTTCCCGCTTCGTGATGGTGGGCGAATAGCAAACCAAACCTGACGCGGCACTTAACCCGTCTGCAGGCGGGTTTTTTGTCGCCAGCGGTGTATGATAAACGCCGCGAAAAATTAAGGAGCGCCTTATGGAACTTACCTGCCCGACTTGCCATAACCCGCTGCAAGTAGTGGGTACACATGCTCACTGCGACGGCTGCGGCAAAGACATTGAACTACAAGCACATTGCCCGGAGTGCCACCAGCCTCTGGAAGTGTTAAAAGCCTGTGGCGCGGTGGATTTTTTCTGCCAGCACGGCCACGGGCTGATTTCGAAAAAACGCGTCGAATATACGCTGCTTTAAGGTTTGCAAATACAGTCTTCCCCTTCGCGCCACAGTTCAACAAACGACGGTGGCGCTTTGCTTTCCGGGATAAGCAGCAGCACATCCGTTTGCTGGGTGGTCCAGGTGATCTGCAAACGGTAGAAACGCTGATCGCCGCGGCCCGGCGAGTCCGGCTGGCCTGGCGGCTCTGCAAGCGGGAGCGTCTGGTGCAATATATCCACCAGCCGCTGGCGCTGCTCCGCACTGAGCTGGGCGATGACAATTTTTCGCGCACCGCTCAGTTTGGGAATATAAGCCAGCCCGCCTTCACGGGCTAACTCCACTACCGCGTCGTCGGTTAATTCGGGTTCGTTCATCATAAAACTCCGACATCTTTCCACGCCTGTTCGATAGCAGCGGCGACTTTCTTGCCGGACCGTTTTTCGCCATGTTTGATGGTGAATTTGGCGAAGGTGGCGAAGTCGGCATTTTGCGCCAGTGACTTATCACACACCGTGTCATACCAGGCGTATCCGGCTTTTTCCCATGCATAGCCGCCTATAGCGGTTGCCGCCAGGTAAAATGCCCGGTTAGGAATGCCGGAATTCAGGTGCACACCGCCGTTATCTTCACGCGTTTTAATAAAATCTTTCATATGCGCAGGCTGCGGATCTTTACCCAATAACGGGTCGTCATAAGCTGTTCCCGGCTTCGACATCGAACGCAGCCCCTTGCCATGAATGCCTTTTGCCAGCAAGCCTTCGCCAATGATCCAGTCCGCCTGATCCGCCGTCTGCTGCTGGTGGTACTGTTTTACCAGCGAACCGAACACATCGGATAATGACTCATTTAATGCGCCAGCTTGTTCAAAATAGATCAGCCCGGCTTCCGTTTCTGTGACGCCGTGGCTCAGTTCATGCGCTACCACGTCAATGGCAATGGTAAAACGGTTGAAGATCTCGCCATCACCATCGCCAAACACCATCTGCTGACCATTCCAGAAAGCGTTCTGGTAATCCTTGCCGTAATGCACGGTGCCGCTGAGGATTAGCCCCTGGTTATCCAGCGAGTTGCGCTGATAAACCTGCCAGAAGAAATCGTGGGTGACACCCAGGTAGTCGTACGCTTCGGTGACGGCGACATCACCCGTCGGTGGCTGGCCCTCATAGCGTACCTGCTCACCGGGCAATGTCTCTTTTTGCTGAGCGTCATAAATATCGCGTACCAGTTCGCCGGGCGAAGTGACCAGCGGCGCATCGACTTTGCCGTGGCTGTGCGCCATCAACGTTTGTACATGCGTTAAGGTCTGGCGGGCGCAGCGTTGCTGAAGTTCAGAGCCATTGTCGATAATGCGGCGCAGGATATAAGGCGGGATAACACTGTACGGATGACGTGCATTCATGTTGATCTCCTTGATAAAACAAAAAAGAACAACAAAAAGTATAGGTTCGTCTGATTTATTGAGCGCGCTAATTAAGACGATTTACGTTGGCGCGTTTTTTTCACGGGCGTAACGGCACTGACTTCACTCTCTACCCAGCCGTCATTCAGCCGCGTGGTCAGTTTGTCGCCCGCTTTTACCTGTTTGGTCTGTTTCAGCACTTTGCCGTCGATTGCTGTGGTTACGCTGTAACCACGCGCCAGCGTTGCCAGCGGGCTGACCGCTTCAAGGTGAGTGATTGCCGAACCGAAGCGTTCACGCGTGCTGCTTAAGCGGTCACGAACATTCTGGCTCAGACGATATTCCAGTTGCTGAATGCGGCTTTGCGCCCGGTGAATACGCGGCTGCGGGTTTTGCTGATTCAGACGCTGCACTGTGCGCTGCTGGCGCACGGAAGCGCGTTTTAACTGATTATCCAGCGCGTTGTGCATGCGCTGTTGCAGGCGTTCCAGCACAGTTTGCTGGCGCGCCAGACGCAGTTGCGGATGCTGTTGTTGCAGACGATGGTGTACCTGGGCAAAACGGCGATTACGGCCTGCCAGATAGTAATCCATCGACATTTCTAAACGCTGTTGCATCGCCTGAACCTGGCGCAGCAGCTCCAGCTGGTTACGGCTGACAATTTCCGCCGCCGCAGAGGGCGTTGGCGCGCGCAGGTCGGCAACAAAATCAGCAATGGTCACATCGGTTTCATGCCCAACGGCGCTGACCACCGGAATGCGGCTGGCAAAAATTGCCCGCGCCACGCGCTCGTCGTTAAAGCTCCACAAATCTTCCAGCGAACCGCCGCCGCGACCGACAATCAGTACGTCGCACTCTTCGCGAGCGTTAGCCAGCTCAATGGCGCGCACAATCTGCGCGGGCGCATCTTCGCCTTGTACCGCGGTTGGGTAAATCACCACCGGCAGCGACGGATCGCGGCGTTTCAGCACATGCAGTATATCGTGCAGCGCGGCGCCGGTTTTCGAGGTGATAACACCAACGCAATGGGCGGGCGAGGGTAGCGGTTTTTTGAATTGCTGGTCGAACAGCCCTTCGGCCGCGAGCTTAGCTTTAAGTTGCTCATACCTCTGTTGCAGCAAACCTTCACCAGCCGGTTGCATGCTCTCGACAATAATCTGGTATTCGCCGCGCGGTTCATACAGCGTGATATTGGCGCGTACCAGCACTTGCTGGCCGTGCTGCGGGCGAAACGTGACGCGGCGGTTGCTATTGCGGAACATTGCGCAGCGCACCTGAGCGGTATCGTCTTTTAAGGTGAAGTACCAGTGACCGGAAGCGGGCTGGGTAAAGTTGGAGATTTCCCCGCTGATCCACACCTGGCCGAGTTCGCGTTCCAGCAGTAAGCGTACCGACTGATTAAGGCGGCTAACCGTAAAAATTGAGGGGGATTGGAACGACGACATGTGAGCCAGATCAAATTCTAAATCAGCAAGTTATTCGTTCGATAGTAACCCGAAACGAGGGGATGGCAAGTATTTTTCTTAAAAAAGTGTGGATGCAATCGGTTACGCTCTGTATAATGCCACGGCAATATTTAACCCCCCAGGTCAGAGATATTGCCCATGCTACGTATCGCTAAAGAAGCACTGACGTTTGACGACGTCCTCCTCGTTCCCGCTCATTCCACCGTTCTGCCGAATACTGCCGACTTGAGCACGCAGCTCACTAAAACCATTCGCCTGAACATTCCTATGCTCTCTGCGGCGATGGATACCGTGACGGAAGCGCGCCTGGCAATTGCCCTGGCACAGGAAGGCGGCATTGGCTTTATTCACAAAAACATGTCGATTGAGCGCCAGGCGGAAGAAGTTCGCCGCGTGAAGAAACATGAATCCGGCGTGGTTAAAGACCCGCAAACCGTTCTGCCGACCACCACCCTGCGCGAAGTGAAAGAGCTGACCGAACGTAACGGCTTTGCCGGTTACCCGGTTGTGAATGGCGACAACGAACTGGTTGGCATCATCACCGGTCGTGACGTGCGTTTCGTCACCGACCTGAACCAGCCTGTTAGCGTGTACATGACGCCGAAAGAGCGCCTGGTTACCGTGCGTGAAGGTGAATCCCGCGAAGTCGTGTTTGCTAAAATGCACGAAAAACGCGTTGAGAAAGCGCTGGTTGTCGACGAAAGCTTCCATCTGCGCGGCATGATCACCGTTAAAGATTTCCAGAAAGCAGAACGTAAACCGAACGCCTGTAAAGATGAGCAGGGTCAACTGCGTGTTGGCGCAGCGGTTGGCGCGGGTGCGGGCAACGAAGAGCGCGTTGACGCGCTGGTTGCCGCAGGCGTGGACGTGCTGCTGATCGACTCCTCTCACGGTCACTCCGAAGGCGTGCTGCAGCGCATTCGCGAAACCCGTGCTAAATACCCGGATCTGCAAATCATCGGCGGTAACGTCGCAACTGGCGCAGGTGCTCGCGCACTGGCAGAAGCTGGCGTCAGCGCGGTGAAAGTCGGTATCGGCCCTGGCTCCATCTGTACGACGCGTATCGTGACTGGCGTGGGCGTTCCGCAGATCACCGCCGTTTCCGACGCGGTTGAAGCGCTGGAAGGCACCGGTATTCCGGTTATTGCCGATGGCGGTATCCGTTTCTCTGGCGACATCGCCAAAGCCATCGCCGCAGGCGCTGCCGCGGTGATGGTTGGCTCGATGCTTGCCGGGACCGAAGAATCCCCGGGCGAAATCGAACTCTACCAGGGCCGCTCTTACAAATCCTACCGTGGCATGGGCTCGCTGGGCGCGATGTCCAAAGGCTCTTCTGACCGCTACTTCCAGAGCGATAACGCCGCCGACAAACTGGTGCCGGAAGGTATCGAAGGCCGCGTGGCTTACAAAGGCCGCCTGAAAGAGATCATTCACCAGCAGATGGGCGGCCTGCGCTCCTGTATGGGTCTGACCGGCTGTGGTACTATCGACGACCTGCGCACCAAAGCGGAATTCGTGCGCATTAGCGGCGCGGGCATTCAGGAAAGCCACGTTCACGACGTGACCATCACCAAGGAATCCCCGAACTACCGCATGGGTTCTTAATGATTTTCGCGCCCTGTGTTCTCACCGGGCGCTTTCGTAACTTGCCTCGGAAGTAACGTCAATGACGGACAACATTCATAAACATCGTATTCTTATCCTCGATTTTGGTTCTCAGTACACCCAACTGGTTGCGCGCCGCGTGCGTGAACTGGGCGTTTACTGCGAACTGTGGGCGTGGGATGTCACCGAAGCGCAGATCCGCGACTTCAATCCAAGCGGCATCATCCTCTCCGGCGGCCCGGAAAGCACCACTGAAGACAACAGCCCGCGCGCACCGCAATATGTGTTCGAAGCTGGCGTGCCGGTGCTTGGCGTCTGCTACGGCATGCAGACCATGGCGATGCAGCTCGGCGGTCACGTTGAAGGTTCTAACGAGCGTGAATTCGGCTACGCGCAGGTTGAAGTGCAGACCGACAGCGCGCTGGTTCGCGGTATTGAAGATTCGCTGACCGCAGAAGGCAAAGTGCTGCTGGATGTGTGGATGAGCCACGGCGACAAAGTGACGGCGATCCCGTCTGACTTCGTCACCGTAGCCAGCACCGAAAGCTGCCCGTTTGCCATCATGGCGAACGAAGAAAAACGCTTCTACGGCGTGCAGTTCCACCCGGAAGTGACCCACACCCGCCAGGGCCTGCGTATGCTGGAGCGCTTTGTGCGCGATATCTGCGAATGTGAAGCGCTGTGGACGCCGGCAAAAATTATCGATGACGCCGTTGAGCGCATCCGTCAGCAGGTTGGCGATGACAAAGTGATCCTCGGCCTCTCCGGCGGCGTGGATTCTTCAGTGACCGCGATGCTGCTGCACCGCGCCATTGGCAAAAACCTGACCTGCGTATTCGTTGATAACGGTCTGCTGCGTCTGAACGAAGCTCAGCAGGTAATGGACATGTTTGGCGACCACTTCGGTCTGAACATTGTTCATGTTGAAGGGGAATCCCGTTTCCTGGCCGCACTGGCCGGTGAGAACGATCCGGAAGCAAAACGTAAGATCATCGGCCGCGTGTTCGTGGAAGTGTTCGACGAAGAAGCACTGAAGCTGGAAGACGTGAAATGGCTGGCGCAGGGCACCATTTACCCGGACGTGATCGAATCCGCTGCTTCGGCAACCGGTAAAGCGCACGTTATTAAATCTCACCACAACGTGGGCGGCCTGCCGAAAGAGATGAAGATGGGGCTGGTTGAACCGCTGCGTGAGCTGTTCAAAGACGAAGTGCGTAAAATTGGTCTGGAACTGGGTCTGCCGTACGACATGCTGTACCGCCATCCGTTCCCGGGGCCGGGCCTCGGTGTTCGCGTGCTGGGCGAAGTGAAGAAAGAGTACTGCGACCTGTTGCGCCGCGCCGATGCAATCTTTATCGAAGAGCTGCATAAAGCCGATCTCTACAACAAAGTGAGCCAGGCGTTCACCGTGTTCCTGCCGGTTCGTTCCGTGGGCGTGATGGGCGACGGTCGTAAATACGACTGGGTTGTCTCGCTGCGTGCAGTAGAAACCATCGACTTTATGACCGCACACTGGGCGCATCTGCCGTACGATTTCCTCGGCCGCGTCTCCAACCGCATCATCAACGAAGTGAACGGTATTTCCCGCGTGGTGTATGACATTAGCGGTAAACCGCCAGCTACGATTGAGTGGGAATAAGATTTAGATCCTGCTGAATATTTGAAATATTAAGCCCGCGAAAGCGGGCTTTTTTGTCTATGGCGTTTTTGCGGGACTTATTGGCAATTAACTCAATATTTTTGTTCCGTTGTGAGGAGATTTAATAGTATGAGTGCTATCAGGTATATTTTTTATAAGCTCTTGTCGATGCTTCATATTTATTTGGTGCGATTGATTAAGAATATAAGCACTCAAATGGAAATTAAGATTATGAAAAGCTCTTTAAACACCGCTTTGGTATTTATAAAAATAATTTAAACAGAAAACACAGTTAGAAGTTTAATTTAACGTTTTTATTCCCTTTTTCTTCCTTATAACGGTGGAAAAGCCTCTTCTGTTTCGAATTCCGTGCTTTTAAATTATCAGCCACCTGTGCCTGTATTTCTCCTCCTGCGCATAAATTCCTTTTTCTGCCTTCCATTTGATGTCATAAATGTGCGTTTTTTGAACAAATTCGGTTCATCGCCAGGATGAATAGCTATTCCATGAAACGACATATTTGAAACGTTAGTTTGAATAAATTGGTGAATCCTAAGTATATTTTCTTTCTCACAAGTCCCTTCTTTCTAACTCTTTGATTCAAATATGTAATGTGATTTAAATTAAATTTTAACGCCAGATTGCCGATAAGTTGTCTTCGGTATGCTCCTTTCAAAGGGGGCAGAAATTCATGAAATCACCTCAACCCTGGGTAATAAATATGTCAGTTAGGCGTTTTTCATTTCTCGTTTTTAGTCTGTTACTTGGTATTTTTCTCATCAGCTCGGCTTCTAACCTTTGGTCACTTACTCACAGCAACCAGTCGCTGGATAATGTGAACAAAGAGATCAGGGTCGTGCTGTCGGTTATTGACCCGATTAACCATAGCCGCACACTGCGTGTGCGCCTGATGGAAGCCATGATTAACGCCTCCCTGGGCGACAAACAGAAAGCGGATGCGTCGCTTGAGAGCGCGAAAGCGGTGATGCAAAAAGCCACCGATGCGTTCAACAACTACAAGGCTGCGCCACCTGTTGCGGGCGAAGAGGCGCTTTCCGCGCCTTACAGCCAGGCCTGGCAAACGTATGTTGATCAAGGCCTGCGTCCGTTGATGGACGCCGCGAGCAACAACGACACGGCGCGTTTCAACCAGCTCGTCAGCACTACTGTTCCGCAGCTTGATCGTCAGTTTGAAATCACTCTCGATAACCTGCTGGCCTTTCGCGAAAAGTACGCCCAGCGCCTTAACAACGACGCGCAGAATCGCTTCGTGAACAGCATGGTGACCATTGGTGTTTTCGCCTTACTGTTTACCTTGATCATTGTCGCTATCTTTATCCTGCTGCGTCGTCGTGTTCTTTCGCCGCTGGATGCCGCACGTTTGCACTGCCAGAAGATGGCGGCAGGGGAGCTGCACACTCCTGTTGTTTACGGTTCTAAAGACGAGATTGGCGACATGCTCGGTTCGCTGGAGCAAATGCGTCTTGCTCTTCTGGAAATCATTGCCCAGGTGCGTAATTCCAGCCAGAGCGTGGCCCATGCGGCAGAAGAAATCGCTGCCGGTAATACCGATCTCTCGGCCCGTACCGAAGAGCAGGCGGCTTCTCTTGGGCAGACCGCTGCCAGCATGGAACAGCTGACTTCAACGGTTAAGCACACCTCCGAAAACACACAACAGGCAAATACCCTTGCGACGGCGATGCGCAGCTCCGCGCAGGAAGGGAATACGATTGTGGAAAAGGCGGTGATGTCGATGAAAGAGATCGAATCCAGCGCTGGCAAAATAGACACCATCATCTCCTTAATCGAAGACATTGCTTTCCAGACCAATATCCTGGCACTCAACGCAGCGGTTGAAGCGGCAAGAGCCGGCGAGCAGGGACGCGGGTTTGCCGTCGTGGCAAGCGAAGTTCGTAATCTGGCGCAGCGTTCGTCCCTCGCGGCGAAAGAGATCAAAGAGCTTATTGAGGAATCCGGCCGGCAGGTGCTTCTGGGTAGCGAAAGGGTGTCGCAGGCGGGCGAAAGCATGCAGCGCATTATCAGCACCGTTAAGCAGGTTTCTGAGCTGATGGCGGAAATTGCGCTCTCGACCGGTGAGCAGAGCCGTGGCATAGAACAGATTAACCAGGCTGTTGCGCAGATGGACACGGTAACGCAGCAGAACGCCGCGTTAGTCGAAGAAGCGTCGGCGGCGGCGCATTCGCTTAAAGAGCAGTCTCAATTGCTGGAAGAGACGGTAGCCGTTTTTAAACTGAGCTAATATTTTGCCAAAAAATACAGGCAGGCTTATGCCTGCCTTGTTGGTGATTCTTTAATGGTTCGTCGCTACCCGGTAGCCCGCTATTCAACGCATTTGTCGACAGTGTAGAAGCGCTCATGAAAGGCGTGTGCGTTGCCACATCGCTGCTGCTGTCCCAGTATAGCGCTGTTCAGTACATCCACTTTTCTACCACGTCATCCCCCAGGTGCTCGCGCAGCAACTCCTCGTTATCCTCCTCGCCGTGGGCTTCGAGCAGGCATTTGAACATCAGTACGTCGAGGTACTGGCCCACGTCGGTGAAAATCTGCGTCAGCATTGGCGAACTATCGTGATCGAAATACCACACTGCGCCGGTTTCCCGATGAAAGCACCATAAATTGCCGTTGCCCAGATAGTCGCCAAAGGCGACCAACTGATTAACCTGCGCCCATTGCGAGGCCGCGTCTGGCGCACCTTCGAGAATGTCATGAATGCCGGGATAAGCGTCTACCAGCGGTTCAATGCTGGCGTATTTCGCGGGCGTGACGCTGCATAACCTTTCGGCCAGTTCGAGTGCGCCGAGAGTTTCATGGTAGCGACGCAGCAGCGGCGGAAGCGCGCAGCCCAGGCGTTGTTCAAGCGCTTCAATCTCTTTAGGGTTAAACGGCGCAACTGGCGCCGGATTATTCCACTGTTCGCGCCAGGCCTGTACGCAGGCGCGCCACCAGGCCAGCCGGGCTGTCTCATCGGTAAATTCTGGCCACATTAAGGGTGGCAGTTCGCTGCTATCTGGATTCATTTTTTTCCCCTGCTGATTTACTCTGGCTGCTCACAGGATCGCTTACATTCGCCATGAGGACCACTGCCATTAGTGATGGCTTTACGCTATGTTCTTCGCAACGTTAAGGTAATTCGAACATATCAACGGTGCTGAACGGGGAGCGCTATGCAGTCAGTAAAGTTAATGGGAGATGGCTATGAGCCGCAGGTCTGGCAGGAAGGCGATACACTGACATACTCGTTGCCGGTCGATTCCGGGTTTGTCAGCTTCGATTTTCGTTTTGTTATTCGCCAAAGCGATCTGGATGTCCTGCTTGCCGATAATTACCGACGCGCCGTGCTCGAAATCATTGCACACACCCTGCTTCAGCATTCCACGCTTAGGGGAAATGCCCGTTTCACGCAAAGCGATTTCGATAAACTGCTTGCGGATACGCTCCACGCAACGAACGATTTCCTGCAGGCCTTTATTGCCCGCATCAATCGGGAACATCACATTGCAATTGAGCATTATGTGCAAGAGATCCTCACCCGTCGCGCTGTTGCGGATTAAAGCACCGCATGCGCTGTGAAAGAGTGGCGACTATTACACGCTGAAGCGCATCGGGCTTTTCTCCTCAGACAACCCCCACCAAATCAGGTAGTTTGTTTCCGGTTTGCGGTACCGGAGGCGTTATAGTGCTGTTTCATTGCAAAAGGCGTCACAAGAATAAAGAAGGGACTCACATGTCGGGTAGCCAAAAATTCGTTTTACTCCTCCTTGTGCTGGCGTTGTGCTTCGTGGTGGGCACCGGGCTGTATTCCTCGTGGTTTAATGCGGCCTCAGTTGGCGTGTTTATCTGCCTGATGCTCTATTTCACGCGACCATTGCTGATGCCCGCCGGTTATGGCGCGAACAAAATCCGCACGCTGGTACTGGTGCTTGGCCTGGGGATCATCGGCAGTGGCTCCAGCGCGCTAAATACGTTGTTACCCACCATCTGGTCATTGCCAGTATTGCAAAACGCGCCTGCCTGGCTGAAAAATATCCAGTTTATTAGCCAGCCTTCGCCGTGGATCCTCACTGCTGTCGTCATTATTGTCGGCATCGTATTCTTTTGCCTGCGTGACAAAAGCGTTGGTGGAGGGCACCCTACGCCATTAAAAGAGGATTTTCCGGAAGAGAGTTTTCCGCGAAAACTGGAAGCATTCTGCAATGTGCTGAGACGGGATCTCACCACCGTGGATCAGGACACCAACTGGAGCCCGGAGTATTACACTGAGCTGCAGGCTGAGGTCGAGATCCGTAAAACGAAAGGCTCGGCGGCACGTAAAAAAATCATGGGGTTGCAGGACGCGATTCGCAAAGACAGAAAGTCTCAATCGTTTCTGGTTCTGGGCGTTCCGGGTTCCGGAAAAAGCGTGGCGTTACGCAAGCTCGCCAAAGATATGCTGGATGAAGTGAAAAAAACCAACCGCGTGCCGATTTACGTCAATCTTCGTGAGTGGGTGCCAATCAGCACTATCATTGGCGGGCGCACCGAATTTTCCGTTGAGGATCTCGAATCCTTTGTTATCAAAAACCTGATTCGCCGTGGTGATGTCTTCACCAAAGATTTTGTCGATGCCTATTTCCGCAAACTCTGGCGCAGTGGACGTCTGTTTTTTATTTTCGATTCATTTGATGAAATCTCCGAGCTGCTGGACGCCAACGAAGATTCCGATGTCATCAATTCACTTTCTGATGTTATTTCCCGATTTATTGCCTCGCACCCGGCGTCGCGTGGTGTTTTATCATCGCGCGTATTCCGACAGCCGACACGTGCTTTTCTGGCGGAAAAAGTACTGGAAATCAGGCCACTTTCTGAAGCCGGTATCTCAGAAGCATTAAGCCGTTACCCGCAATTTACCGGGCAAGTACGGAGTGAATTATTTAGCCATCGCCAGGATTTAATGCCGCTGGCGCGTAACCCTTTCATCATGGCGCTGCTGGGGGAATGGATTGCAGTCAATGAACAATTACCAGCAAACCAGGCCGAGATTTACAAAAACTATATTGGTAGGCGGTTAGCGCTGTGTCGGACTCGTCTCGATAAAGTTGGGATAACGATACAAGAAGTCGTTGATGTTTCAATAGAAATTGCCTGGTTTGTTTTTCACTCGCCGACATATGGCCTTGAAGCGCCCGTGAAGGTGATAAGCGATCATTTTAAATCAGACAAAGTTGATGCTGTGCTGGAAGTGCTTAGTTACGCCAGGATTGCCAGGGTTACCACCGGGGATGAGAAGTCATTTGCGTATGTGCATCGTCGTTTTCTGGAGTATTTCGTCACCACTCGGTTTTTACAGACTCCGGAGGTTGTCCCTGATGACCATATCCCGACGGATTCACGTGGTCGTGATGCGCTGGTATTGTATGCCCAATTGTGTAGCGAAAATGAGGCTCAGCGGCTTGCGAATCTCTGTTGGCGTGAGATCCAGCAGCATTTCGCCAACTCACACACGCGTATTCGCGCTATCCACTGTCTGCGTTTTTTGATTGATGCATTTGGCTCCCGGCGGGATGTGATCCTGCCGTTTGAAGCTGCGCTAAGCGACTTTGTTATGGAGCACGTAAAAACCGGCGATAGCATTATTCTTGCGAAAATTTGCCTTGAAGCGACCGGAATACTGTCTGAATCCCGTGCCGCGCCGATCCTGGCTGTCGCCATTGTCGGTCCGGATGGCTGGCTGCGGGAAACGGCCTTCCGCGCCTGCCGTCATTTACCGAAAATGGAAGCCGGGTTGGAAGAGGGGATCAAAAAATATGTGCTGGGTATCCCGGATGTGCATTTCTGGGGGAGCCGTAAAAATATTTTGCTGAGTTTATCCCTGTCGGATGCATTAAGCGGCGTCTACCGGGTGGCGCGTTTACGCCTGTGGAACATGAAAGTCTCGATGATATATAGCGCGCTGCTTACCGTCGTCATGCCGTTCATTGTGGCCTTTGGCGCGGCATACGCGGCGGCAGGAAGCGCCTCTCTTTTTTTCGTGCTAAAAACGGGGAAGAAAGAGAAACCTGAAAACAATCAGGGTGAGAAACCTATCCGCAGGCCTTTAACGTCACTAGTCGAGCCTGGATTTTTCACCTGTACCGTCGTGATGTTCAGGGTGCTATGCTGCCTCATTTTGGCATTGATGAGCATCATTGGGCTATTTTCCGCAGAGATGGTTCATGTGATTACGCCTTTTGCCGCTTATGGCGAGTTCAGTGGTGCGTATCATTGGTGGGTTGCTGTGCTGGTTGTTGTCTCCGGCCTGCTTTTGCTGGACTGGGTCAGTATCAGTCGGTTTGTCCGCAGCAAAATAAAGGATTTGTTTAACCTGCGGAAATGGCTATCGAACCTGTCTATCCTGACTGTGTCGGCATTGATGGTATGGGGCATGTTTCTCTGGATTGACTATGTCACCAAACGCCCTCTGGCAACGAAAGTGTTTGTGAGCATTATCCTGCTGACGTGCGCCGGTTTTGCCGTTGTCGCAGCTGTCAGGGTAATTGTGGCGCTGAAAGATTGTTTTCATGACTGGCGCATGCTCAGGTCAATAACACTGTTCACGACGCCGACGCGTGCGGAGATTGCACGTGTGTTTTCAACCTGTTTATCCAACTACGGACGTTTGCAGTATGTGCATAAACTGGAAGGTGCCGGGATTTCACCTTCCGGGGAGTGGCCTGCGGAATTCAAACTGGCGGTTGGTCTTGGCGAAGCCTACACGGCGCTGGCGCGGCTGGAAGAGCGCTGGTTAAACCTCGACAGATAAGTAACGCGTTTGTGCAAGGGGGCGCATACCTTTGCACAGACGAGCGCAAACCCACGCGGTAAGACGTGTAAGCAAAATCGGGTAAATACTAGCGTTGTGCGGTGGGATCGATAGTCTGGCTGATTTGTTGCGACTGGCTTTTATCCTGATGGTGATACCAGGCGCCAATAGAGGAATAGACGAAGCGGCCGAAGAAAAAGATGAAGCTGATAAGAAGTACGATACGGGTCATGCGACTGTCAAATCGATGTCGTTTTCGCATACTGGTTGCCTGACTCACAATGGTTCCTTTAGGAATACCCGATCTACGGGCGACAGCGTCATTAATGCACACTCTTTTAGTCAGGTCAATTAAGCCTGGCGCAAAATCACAATGATTAAATTATCACCAAGAATTATATAAGATAAATTAAATATTTACGTGGGCGATGAAAAATGGGCGATAATGCGCATAAAGCAGGGAATTAAAGCTGGCGGGCGCGTTTTTTTTGATGCAAATCAATTAACAGATATTGTCCGGAATTAGAATTTCTGTTTGTTAACAAACTGGCACTTCACCAGTGCGCAGCACAGTCGGGTCGGATACCTGCCTGAAACACCCGCCAGGATCTGGGTTGGGTAACCGAGCATCTATGACACTTATTCAAAAATATCATCGCCTGAAAGATCAGTGGTGGGCTTTGCCGCTCATCACGCCTGTTGTTTTGTACCCACTGTTTAGTCTCGCTAATACATTCACTACCGTTTCTGGTCAGGCAGTCATTCTCTATTATCTGCCGATGGCGTTGCTAATCGTCCTGATGATGTTTTATGGCTGGGCGGCGCTGCCGGGCATTGTGCTGGCGCTGATTTGCCATTATTGGCCCGCACCACCGCTGGAAATAGTCAGTAAAGGCGTGCATTTACTGCTCCCCATCATATTGAGCTGGGCGGGTTACCGTATTTTTGTCACTCGCCGCCACCGGGTGGCTTACGGCACGGCATTACTGGTTTCCCAGCGTATTTTCTGGCAGGTGCTCTGTCCGGCGTCGATCTACCTGATGATTCTTGAGCTGGGTGTCTGGCTGAATCTTTACGATCGGGCGGCAAGCGACAGCGGCGCGCTGGCGTGGAATGTGCCGATGCTCATCAATTACCAGGCATTGCTGGTCGGGACAATGACCGGCGTGCCGTTTAGTTATTTGTTGATCCGCGTTATTCGCCATCCGCGCTACGCGATTTCGTGGTTATCGCAAATGCGCCACGAGTTTGATCGCAAAGTTACGCGCATTGAGATCGTGGTCTGGTTCGCCGTGGTGATTGGCATTTTGCTGCTGTTACTGATGCCGCTGAACAAAAACAGTTCCATTTTCAGTACCAACTACACGCTTTCACTTCTCCTGCCGGTGATGCTGTGGGGATCGATGCGTTACGGCTACCGTTTTATGTCGCTGGTCTGGACACCGCTGCTGGTGATCTCTATTCACTTTTTTTACCGTTATTTGCCGTGGTTTCCCGCTTACGACGTGCAACTGGCGATCGCCTCATCAAGTTACCTGGTGTTTTCCTTTATCATTCTCGCCATGGCGATGATGGCGACCCGTCAGAGAGTGGTGCATGATCGTGCCCGCCGTCTGGCGTTTATCGACCCGGTTGCCAATATGCCCAATCTTCGCGCGCTGGGCCGGGCTCTGGCGGATACGCCGTGGTCGGTGCTCTGTTTTCTGCGCATACCGGAGCTGGAACTGCTGGGGCGCAACTATGGTGTGCTGCTGCGCATTCAGTACAAACAGCGCATGGCGGACTGGCTCAGGCCGCTGCTGTCGGCGGAAGAGAACGTGTATCAACTCTCCGGACACGATCTGGCGATCCGCCTGAATACGCAGTCGCACCAGACGCGCATTGAGGAGCTGGACGCGCGCATCAAGAAGTTTCGCTTTATCTGGGATGATATGCCGCTGCAGCCGCAAGTGGGGCTGAGTTACTGCTATGTCCGCTCGCCAGTAAAACACCTTTATTTGCTGCTTGGTGAGATGAGCACCATTGCCGATTTGTCGCTGGCGACCAACCACCCGGAAAATTTGCAAAACCGGGGCGCGGCGAATCTGCAACGCAGCCTGAAAAGCAAAGTGGATATGATGAATCGCCTGCAGCTGGCGCTGGAAGAGAACCATTTTATCCTGATGGCGCAGCTGATTTGTGGGGTGCGCGGCGATGACTATTACGAGATCCTGCTGCGCATGCGTGAAGAGAACGGCGACAGCATCAGTCCGGATGCATTTTTGCCCGTCGCGTATGAGTTCGGCTTGTCGTCGCGTATCGATTTATGGGTGATTGAACATGTACTGATGTTTATGGCGCAAAACCGCGAAAAACTCCCCGCCCAGCGTTTTTCCATTAACCTCTCGCCGGCCTCAATTTGCCGCACGCAGTTTTCCCAGGAAGTCCGCCGTTTATTGCGCAAATACCGCATTGAAGCCTGGCAGTTGATCTTTGAGATAACAGAAAGCAACTCGATGACCAATCTCCAGCAGGCCAACCAGACGCTGGGGCAACTGCAACAGATGGGCTGCCGGGTGGCGATTGATGATTTTGGCACCGGTTATGCCAGCTATGCGCGGCTGAAAACCGTTAATGCCGACATCCTGAAAATCGACGGCAGTTTTATCCGCAATATTGTCTCGAACAGCCTCGATTATCAGATTGTGGCGTCGATTTGCCATCTGGCGCGGATGAAAAAAATGCTGGTAGTAGCGGAGTATGTGGAGAGCGAAGAGATACGCAGCGCGGCAATCGCGCTGGGTATCGACTATTTACAGGGGTATCTGATTGGTAAGCCAGCGCCGCTGGAGACGCTGGTTAACGAGTAGCGAACGGGCGGCTCAGGCCGCCACTTCCGGAGAGTGCTCTTCTTCGATTTTCAGGCGCCAGCCGGTCACGGCTTCCCAGTATTCCTGCTCTTTTTCCAGATCCAGCAACACCAGCGCGTTCTGGCTGAACCAGTCGTGCGGGAAGCTGAGCGTCCAGTGATTGGCATCGGTAGTCAGGCGCAGTGTCGGCGGCGTGGTGGTCGCCTGGCGCTGGTTATTCAGCAGCACGCCAAGCCGTAAGATTTGCACCAGCGGCAAATACTGCTTCTTTTTAAACAGCGTAAAACGCGGCAAATCATCAAGCTTGATAGCCTTACGGTGGCAGCGCACCAGCGTCGCCATCATCAGCTGTTGCTCCTGATTAAAACCGGGCAGATCGCTGTTTTGCAGAATGTACGCCGAATGGCGGTGCATCCCGCTGTGGTTAATATTAAGCCCTACTTCGTGCAGCATCGCTGCCCATTTCAGCAACGCCGCCAGTTGCGGGTTAGCGAGCTTCGGGTTTTGCGCCAGCCACTGATCGTAAATCTGGGTGGTGGTTTCCAGCACGCGCCGCGCCTGCTCGCGGTCGATATTGTACTGGCTGGCAAGGCTCTGCGCGGTGCGGCTGCGAATGTCCTGATGTCGGAAACGACCTTCCATCTCATACAGCACGCCTTCACGCAGTGCGCCATCAGAAAGGCGCAATTCGCGGATCGCCAGCGCATCGAACACGCCGCAAAGAATAGCCAGCCCCGGCACAAACACCGCTTTACGCTCTTCCGAAAGGCCCGGCAGGCTCAGTTCACTGAAGTTCTTATATTTCAGCACTTCGGCGACCAGCTTCTCCAGTCGTTCCGGTGTGATAAAACCGTCTTTCTCGCCGGAGGCGATCAGCACTTCGTGGGCGGCTTTAATGCTGCCGGATGCGCCAAGCGCGACGTTCCAGCCCTGAATGCGGAACTGCCACGCCAGCGACTCCAACTTTTGCGTTGCCGCCATGCGCGCGCGGCGGAAGTTCTCGCCGTTAATTGTACCGCCCATAAAGTACATCTGTGCAAAGCTCACGCAGCCCATACGGCGACTTTCCACCAGCTTCGGCTCGAAATCTTCACCGATCACTAATTCGGTAGAGCCACCGCCGATATCGATTACCAGCTTGCGGCCTTTTTCCGGCTGCGTATGTTCCACGCCCATAAAAATCAGGCGCGCTTCTTCATTGCCCGGAATGATTTCAATCGGGTAGGGGATTACCTTTTCCGCGCGTTTAAGAAATTCTGTGGCGTTCAGTGCCTGGCGCAACGTGTGCGTACCGACAATGCACACGCTTGCCGGATCAAAGCCCTGCAAGCGCTCGGCGAACAGTGACAGGCAAGCCAGCCCGCGCTCCATTGCCTCTTCGCTCAGCATGTTATTGCTGTCCAGACCATCAGCCAGGTGCACGCGCTGTTTCAGGCGGCCGATGATCTGCATTGCGCCGTCGACCACGCGCGCAATGACCATATGGAAACTGTTTGAACCCAGATCGACCGCGGCAAATTCCTCCGGTCGTGGCGTCTTTTCTTGTATCGGCATAGGTTAGTCGGGCTGTTCGAGTGATTTGATGTAGTCGTAAATCGCCAGTTGTGCGCGCACTTTACGACGGTTGCCGCGCGGAACATAGCGATTACTCAGTTCTTTATCGATGTACCTTGCTTTCACGGTATCACTTAAAAGCAAATCAATGATATCCAGAACGCGCTGTTTAAGGCGCGGATCGAGCAGCGGTGCGGCCACTTCGATACGGTAATCGATGTTACGTGTCATCCAGTCTGCGGAGGAGAGATAAACGCGTTTATCGCCGCCGTTCTCAAAAATATAGATGCGATCGTGCTCAAGATAACGATCAACGATACTGGTGACACGAATATTTTCGCTGATGCCTTCCAGTTGCGGAATAAGTGAACACATGCCGCGCACCAGCAGGTTCACCGGCACGCCGGAACTTGAGGCGGTATAGAGTCTGTCCACCAGCCCTTTATCGACAAGGTTGTTCAGCTTCAGCGTAATGCCAGAAGGTTTACCTTCCTGCGCGTTAGCGATCTCCGTGTCGATCATGTCGTACAGCAGGCGGCGCGAGTTTTGCGGCGACACCAGCAAATAATCGAAGCTCACCGGGCGATAGGGGTTTTCAATAAAGTTGAATACCCGACGCACTTCATTGGTGATGCGCGCGTCAGCGGTGATCAGCGAGTAGTCCGTGTAAAGCCGCGCGGTTTTTTCGTTAAAGTTGCCGGTACCGATGTGCGCATAGCGCACGATCTCTTCCCCTTCCATACGGGAGATGAGGAACAGTTTGGCGTGAATTTTTAAGCCCGGCGCCGAGAAAATCACCTGCACGCCCGCTTCCGTCAGCCGCTTCGCCCAGTGGATGTTGGCTTCTTCGTCGAAACGCGCCTGCAACTCCACCACCACGGTGACTTTTTTGCCGTTGTGGGCTGCGTGGATCATCGAATCGATGATGCGCGAATCTTTCGCCACGCGGTAAATGTTGATTTTGATCGCCAGCACGCTCGGGTCGAACGACGCCTGGCGCAGTAGCTCCAGCACGTGTTCAAAGGTGTGGTACGGATAATAGAGCAGCACATCGCGTTCACGAATGGCGTCAAAACCGTTGCGGAACTTATCAAACCCAATGTGGCGCAGACGCGGCATCGGTTTGTTGACGAGGTTGGCTTTGCCGACATTCGGAAAACCAATAAAGTCTTTGAAGTTGTGGTAACGCCCGCCGGGAATAATGGAGTCATAACGGGAGATGGTCAGCTTTTCACGCAGCATCTCGACCATGGCATCGGGCATATCGCGCTGATAAACAAAACGCACCGGCTCGGCGGTAAGACGCTGTTTCAGACTGGAGGACATCAGCTCCATCAGACTCGACTCCATTTCGTGCACCAGGTCATATTCGGCGTCACGGGTCATTTTCATCGAGTAGGCGTTCAGCGCGTCATAATCGAAGAAGCCTTTAAAGATATCATCCAGGCAGTAACGCAGAATGTTATCCAGCAGGATCATCGGTTTGCGACGGCGCGGCGTTTCCGGCGGCAGGTTAACAAAGCGCGGCACTTTATCTGACGGGATCTCCAGCAGCGCGTAGCGGATTTCGTCGCCGCGAATAATCTCTACCGCCAGGTAGGTGTAATCATCTTTTAAGAAGCGTACCAGGTTGGTTTCGCGGTTAATCAGCGTCGGGGTAATGTGCTGGCGCAAATATTGTTTGAAGTAATTGCGCAGCCAGCTCTGCTGGTTTTGCGAAAGCTGACGTTCGTTAATCAGGAAAATTTGATTACGCGCCATCTCCAGCAGCAGATCGTTGTACAGACTGTCGAACTCCTGATCGGCTTTCAGTACGCGAGACTGGATCTTGCCCAGCAGATGGCGGGAATTCGTGGTAACGCCTTGCTCTTCGCTAATGATTAAGCGGCGTTTCAGTTCAGCAAAACGGACTTTATAAAATTCGTCGAGGTTGTTGGAATAGATCCCCAAAAAACGCATGCGTTCGATAAGCGGGTTACTTTTGTCGGCAGCTTCCTGGAGAACACGTTCATTGAAGCACAACCAGCTTAGTTCTTTTTCGAGATATAACTTTTCCTGACCCATTCCTGTTTACACTCCGGTTCTTGCTCGGGACACGGCAAATCCTTCTCGCGCTCGCGGTGCCCTGACTGACAGGTGAACGTTGCTGGCGTCCCTTCGTATGACACAACTTATTATGGCGAGCTTTGCCGTCAGATGTCCAACTGTGCCAAAAAAGTATGACAGTAATCCGTTTTTCGCATCTAAGGTGATGGAAATAAAGTAACTTTTTCTTTTAGCAGGGGAAGAGGAAAGAAACCCTGCCACGGCGGGCAGGGTGAAAAGCGATAAATTGCAGTAATTATTCGTCGGCCGCATAGCCTTCAGGCGGTAGGCGCACACCATCCAGCCACGCGCTGTTGCTGTCCATTTTCAGGCGACCGTCAACAAACCAGCTGACCACCAGCGGGTAAATCGCATGTTCCTGCGACTGCACGCGTTCGGTGATCTCTTCTTCCGTATCACCTTCAAACACCGGCACTTTGGCTTGCAAAATCACCGGGCCGCCGTCCAGCTCATCGGTAACAAAATGCACGCTGGTGCCATGTTCTTCATCACCGTTTTCCAGTACCTGGCGGTGTGTGTGAAGACCGGGATATTTTGGCAACAGGGAAGGGTGGATATTCAGCAGACGTCCGGCGTAGTGCGCGACAAACGCCGGGCTGAGGATACGCATATAACCCGCCAGCACCACCACATCCGGGGCGTAGGCGTCGATTTCCTGCATCAACTCGCGGTCAAACGCATCGCGGCTGGCGAACTGATCTGCGCTCAGCGCATGGGCGGGAATATTGGCTTCCCGCGCACGTTCAAGGCCGAACGCATCGGCCTTATTACTGAATACTGCCCGCAGGGTGCCGTTGATTTTCTTCTGTTTGCAGGCGTCGATAATTGCCTGCAAATTGCTTCCGTTACCGGAAATCAGCACCACGATGTTTTTCATTCAATAACCACACGCTCACTGGAATCGGATGCGTTGATGATACCGATTTTCCACGCCTTTTCACCTTTCGCATTCAGCAGCGTGATGGCTTTATCGGCTTCAGCCGCAGGAAGCGCAATCACCATACCGACGCCGCAGTTAAAGGTGCGGTACATTTCATGACGGCTCACGTTACCGGCACTTTGCAGCCAGTTAAACACGGCCGGCCACTGCCAGGAGGATTCATTGATTACCGCCTGGGTATTATCCGGCAGTACGCGCGGAATGTTTTCCCAGAAACCGCCGCCGGTCAGGTGGGCGATGGCGTGGACATCGACATTTTCAATCAGCTCCAGCACGGACTTCACATAAATGCGGGTCGGTTCCAGCAGGTGATCGGCCAGCGGTTTGCCTTCAAGCTGCGTAGTCAGCGGATCGGCGCCACTCACTTCGAGCACTTTACGCACCAGCGAATAGCCATTGGAGTGCGGGCCGCTGGAAGCCAGGGCGACTAACACGTCGCCGTCAGCCACTTTAGAGCCATCAATGATTTCTGATTTTTCTACCACACCGACGCAGAAACCGGCGACATCGTAATCTTCACCGTGATACATGCCGGGCATTTCCGCCGTTTCGCCGCCAACCAGCGCACAGCCGGATTGCAGACAGCCTTCGGCGATGCCGTTGATCACGCTGGCGGCGGTATCGACATCCAGCTTGCCGGTCGCGTAATAGTCGAGGAAGAACAGCGGTTCAGCGCCCTGTACCACCAGATCGTTAACGCACATTGCCACCAGATCGATACCGATGGTGTCGTGACGTTTCAGATCCATTGCCAGACGCAGTTTTGTGCCCACGCCGTCAGTGCCGGAAACCAGTACTGGCTCACGATATTTTTGCGGCAGCGCGCACAGCGCACCGAAGCCGCCCAAACCGCCCATCACTTCCGGGCGACGGGTTTTCTTCACCACGCCTTTGATTCGGTCAACCAGAGCATTGCCCGCGTCGATATCAACACCGGCATCTTTATAGCTGAGAGAGGTTTTATCGGTCACTGCTTGGGTCCCCACGCGTTTACTTGCGGTAGAAATAAAATTCGGCGCAATTCTAACAGCCAAGGCAAACGTTTGCGAGTCCATTATTTAAGGGCGCGGCGGATTCTTGCGATATACTCTTTTCCAGTCTGATTGATCGCGATCAAGCGCCTTCCTGTAGCGCAACGGAGAAAAAGCGGTATAATCCGGCGATTTTTTTTGTGGCTGCCACCTGTCAGGGGAAAGGAGAAGAGTATGAAGGTCGTGGAAGTAAAACACCCACTCGTCAAACACAAGCTGGGCCTGATGCGAGAGAACGACATCAGCACCAAACGCTTTCGTGAACTCGCCTCAGAAGTGGGCAGCCTGCTGACCTATGAAGCAACGGCCGATCTGGAAACGGAAAAAGTGACCATCGAAGGCTGGAATGGCCCGGTACAGGTTGATCAAATTAAAGGTAAGAAAATCACCGTAGTGCCGATCCTGCGCGCAGGTCTGGGCATGATGGAAGGCGTACTAGAGCACGTACCGAGCGCGCGCATCAGCGTGGTGGGTATCTACCGTAATGAAGAGACGCTGGAGCCGGTACCGTACTTCCAGAAACTGGTATCGAACATCGACGAGCGCATGGCGCTGGTTGTCGATCCGATGCTGGCGACCGGTGGTTCGATGATCGCGACCATCGACCTGCTGAAAAATGCCGGTTGCCACAGCATTAAAGTGCTGGTGCTGGTTGCCGCGCCGGAAGGGCTGGCGGCGCTGGAAAAAGCGCACCCGGATGTTGAGCTGTACACCGCGTCGATTGACCAGGGGCTGAATGAGCACGGATACATTATTCCGGGCCTCGGCGACGCCGGCGACAAAATCTTTGGTACGAAGTAACTGATAAGAAATCGAAAGCCGACTTTGATAGTCGGCTTTTTTTTGGAATTCATAACACTGCCCGCCGTTTTGGACGGGTGGACAACAACAACACTCAGAGGAAAACACTATGACGCGCCGTGCTATCGGGGTAAGTGAAAGACCGCCGCTTTTGCAGACGATCCCGCTTAGTTTACAGCATCTGTTCGCCATGTTCGGCGCAACCGTGCTGGTGCCAATCCTGTTCCACATTAACCCGGCCACCGTGCTGCTGTTCAATGGTGTCGGAACGCTGCTGTATATCTTTATCTGTAAAGGGAAAATTCCGGCCTATTTAGGCTCCAGCTTTGCGTTTATCTCCCCGGTACTGCTGTTGCTGCCGCTGGGCTACGAAGTGGCTCTCGGCGGGTTCATTATGTGCGGCGTGCTGTTCTGCATCGTCTCGTTCATTGTGAAAAAAGCGGGCACCGGCTGGCTGGATGTGATGTTCCCGCCTGCGGCGATGGGCGCAATCGTTGCCGTCATCGGTCTGGAACTGGCGGGTGTGGCGGCGAACATGGCCGGCCTGCTGCCAGCAGAAGGGCAGTCAGCGGATTCCAAAACCGTGATCATCTCGCTGGTGACGCTGGGCGTGACGGTGTTCGGCTCGGTGCTGTTCCGCGGCTTTCTGGCGATTATCCCGATCCTGATTGGCGTGCTGGCGGGTTATGCGCTCTCCTTCGCGATGGGCGTTGTCGATACCACGCCGATTGCTCAGGCACACTGGTTCGCGCTGCCAACGTTTTACACGCCGCGTTTTGAGTGGTTTGCCATTTTCACCATTCTGCCTGCGGCGCTGGTGGTGATTGCCGAGCACGTCGGTCACCTAGTGGTGACGGCGAATATCGTCAAAAAAGATCTGATCCGCGATCCGGGTTTGCACCGCTCCATGTTCGCCAACGGCCTTTCAACCATCATCTCCGGTTTCTTCGGCTCTACGCCGAACACCACCTACGGTGAGAACATCGGCGTGATGGCGATTACCCGCGTCTACAGCACCTGGGTGATTGGCGGCGCGGCGATTATCGCCATCCTGCTCTCCTGCGTTGGTAAACTGGCGGCGGCTATCCAGATTATCCCGGTGCCGGTAATGGGCGGTGTTTCCCTGCTGCTGTACGGGGTAATCGGCGCTTCCGGTATCCGCGTGCTGATCGAATCGAAAGTGGATTACAGCAAAGCGCAAAACCTGATCCTCACCTCCGTGATCCTCATCATCGGCGTTAGCGGCGCGAAAGTGCACATTGGCGCGGCTGAATTGAAAGGCATGGCGCTGGCGACGATCGTCGGTGTGGGGCTGAGCCTGATCTTTAAACTGATTAGCGTACTGCGCCCGGAAGAAGTGGTGCTGGACGCGCCAGAAGATGACGTCGCGAAGTCGTAAACATCGTGCAGAATTGAACCGGGCCTCGCGCCCGGTTCAAACCTTGCAACATTTTGTGATAGACTCACTGCGTTTTTTGTAAGCCTTGTTGAGGTACCTCTGAACACGCCGGCACAGCTCTCCCTGCCATTGTACTTACCCGATGATGAAACCTTTGCGAGTTTCTGGCCGGGTGATAACCCCTCTTTACTGGCGGCACTGCAAAACGTTCTGCGCCAGGCGCACAGCGGATACATCTATTTCTGGTCACGTGAAGGCGCGGGCCGCAGCCATTTGCTGCATGCCGCGTGTGCCGAACTCTCCCAGCGCGGCGATGCCGTAGGCTATGTGCCGCTCGATAAGCGCACCTGGTTTGTGCCGGAAGTGCTGGATGGGATGGAGCAACTCTCGCTGGTGTGTATCGACAATATCGAATGCGTGGCCGGTGACGAGCCGTGGGAGATGGCGATTTTCAACCTCTACAACCGCATTCTGGAACAGGGCAAAACCCGCCTGCTGATAACCGGCGACAGACCGCCGCGCCAGCTCAATCTGGGGTTGCCGGATCTGGCCTCAAGGCTGGACTGGGGGCAAATCTACAAGCTGCAACCGCTCTCCGACGAAGACAAATTACAAGCCTTACAGCTGCGGGCGCGGATCCGTGGGTTTGAGTTGCCGGAAGACGTGGGGCGGTTTTTGTTAAAGCGGCTGGACAGAGAAATGCGCACACTGTTCGATACGCTGGATGAGCTGGATCGCGCGTCGATCACCGCCCAGCGCAAGCTGACCATTCCGTTCGTCAAAGAGATCCTCAAACTCTGAACCCTCGCCACGCGGCGAGGGTTTTTTAATGCTACAAAATCTCCAGCACCTGCTCCGGCGGGCGACCGATTCGTGCTTTGCCGTGGCTAACGACAATCGGGCGTTCAAGCAGTTTCGGGTTATCGACCAGTGCCTGCACCAGTTGCGCTTCCGTCAGTGCGCTATCGCCAAGCTGCAATTCTTTGTAGAGATCTTCTTTGCTGCGCATCAGCTCGCGCGCGCTGGACATACCCAGCATTTTCAGCAGTTTTTGCACCGTCGCCGCATCCGGCGGCGTCTCCAGGTAGAGCACCACTTCTGGCTCAACGCCGTTTTCCTTCAGCAGCGCCAGCGTTTCGCGGCTCTTTGAGCAGCGTGGGTTATGGTAAATCTTCACCGTCTCTGACATCTCTTCTCCTTATTACATTTTCTGGTACGGCTTGAACCGTTGCTGCAACTCGCGTAACTGGTCAATTCGCGCATCGTAACGCGCCTGTTGCAGGCTGCCGAGTTTCACCTGCGAACTGGCGCTGCTTAGCAAGGTGATCGCCTGATCCAGCTTGCCTACCAGCGCCAATCCTTCGGCACGCGCGGCCAGTTCCTGATCGCGGTTATTCAGTGCCGCTTCGGCCTGCGCCAGTAAATCCCAGCCGTTGACATCCTCTTTATTCGTAAAGGTGTAACGGTTAAGAATGCGCGCGGCTTCCGCGGGCTGACCACCTTCCAGGTAAGCGTTCGCCAGGTTGAGTTGCAGCACCGGGTTAGTTTTCAGTTCGCTGGCACCATTGAGGCGTTTAATGGCGTCCGCGCTTTTGTTCTGCCCTAAATCGATATCGGTCGCCAGGTCGATATACCAGGCGTTGTTCGGGCTGGCGTTCAGCAGCGGCTGCAAGGTTTTTGCCGCCTCGGCGTAATTTTTCGCTTCCATCGCCTGTAACGCCCGACCATATTGCGCCGCGCGTTGTTCACGCACGTTGCCTTTCGACCAGCCATCCAGCAGGTCACTGGTGAGCTGGTTACGCCCGGAGTTGTACATGCCCAGCGTTCTGGCTTTCGCCATATAGAACTCTTCGGATGATTGCACCACCACCGGGCGCATCTGGTTGGCGCGGTTGCGGGCATCCGACAAGCGGCTTTCCGGCAACGGGTGCGTCAGCAAAATTTCCGGCGGGCGCGTGGAGTAGCGCGACTGATCCAGCAGTTTTTCGAGGAAGGTCGGCATCGCTTGCGGATCAAACCCGGCGCGTTGCAGCACCTGAATACCGATGCGGTCCGCTTCCTGTTCGTTCTGCTGGGTAAAACTGATTAGCCCTTGCTGTGTACCGGCCAGCGTGCCGGTGAGCGCGCCCATCCCGGCTTGCGGGTTAGCCATCGCCAGCAAAATGGAACCCAGTACGCCCGCCCAGGTCAGCGGCGCGTTGCGTTTTTGGTCTTCCATCGCGCGCGCCAGGTGGCGCTGGGTGACGTGGGAAATTTCATGCGCCATCACCGAAGCCAGTTGGCTCTCGTTATCCGTATAGCGGAACAGCGCGGAGTGCAGCACCACATTGCCGCCAAAAAAGGCGAAAGCGTTGATTTCGTCGTTATTGACGAGATAGAAGTGGAAAGGGGTTTTGACCGAATCCGCGTGGGCTACCAGACGCATACCGAGGGAATTAATGTACTGCACCAGCAGCGGATCATTAATCAGTGGCGCGCTGCCGCGAAGCTGGCGAACGTAATAGTCGCCCATCTGCATCTCCTGACCAATGGAGAGCGTGCTTCCCGCCGAGGTGCCCATATCCGGCAATGTGCTGTCTATCGAATCAGCCCATGCCGGGACAACGCTACCCGCACTGAGTGCGGCAATCAGGGTTGCGACCAGCGTTCGTTTCAACTGCCTGAACATAACCTCTTTCCTGTATTTGGGGTGACACACTGTAGACCTGCTTTCGGCGGCGTCGTTCCGGCTCACCGGCCTTCGAGTGTAGCCGCCTTTTGGGATGAAAAACATTGTATTCAGTGGATTGCTATGTTTCCCGCAAAGGATACGAAAAGCGAAGTCTTTTTTGTGACATTTCGATACAATTCCACTCCTTACCCCCGCTCAAGAGGCTCATAAAGGAACGTTATGCTCGAAATGTTAATGCAGTGGTATCGCCGCCGCTTCAGCGATCCGGAGGCGATTGCGCTGCTGGTCATTCTGCTCGCGGGGTTCTGTATTCTCTTCTTCTTCAGCGGCCTTCTTGCGCCGCTGCTGGTGGCGCTGGTGATCGCTTACCTGCTTGAGTGGCCTACCGCACGTCTGCAACGTATCGGCTGTTCGCGTACCTGGGCTGCCACAATAGTTCTGGTGCTGTTTGTCGGCATCCTGCTGGTGATGGCGTTTGTGGTGATGCCCGTTGCCTGGCAGCAGGGGATTTACCTGATCCGCGATATGCCCGGCATGTTAAGTAAACTCTCTGATTTTGCCGCCACCTTACCGCGCCGTTACCCGGCGTTAATGGATGCGGGGATCATCGATGCGATGGCGGAAAACATGCGCTCCCGCATGCTGACAATGGGCGATTCCGTGGTGAAATATTCGCTCGCCTCGCTGGTCGGGCTGCTGACGCTGGCGGTCTATCTGGTGCTGGTGCCGCTGATGGTTTTCTTCCTGGTAAAAGATAAAGAGCAGATGCTCAACGCCGTGCGTCGCGTGCTGCCGCGCAACCGTGGGCTGGCAGGCCAGGTGTGGAAAGAGATGAACCAGCAAATCACCAACTACATCCGTGGCAAAGTGCTGGAGATGATTGTCGTTGGTGTCGCCACCTGGATCGGTTTTATCCTGTTTGGTCTCAACTACTCCCTGCTGCTGGCGGTGCTGGTCGGCTTCTCGGTGCTGATCCCCTATATCGGCGCGTTTGTCGTCACCATTCCGGTGGTCGGCGTGGCGCTGTTCCAGTTCGGTCTTGGCACCGAGTTCTGGAGCTGCTTTGCCGTTTATCTGATTATTCAGGGGCTGGATGGCAACCTGCTGGTGCCGGTGCTGTTCTCCGAAGCGGTTAACCTGCATCCGCTGGTGATCATTTTGTCGGTGATTATCTTCGGCGGGCTGTGGGGCTTCTGGGGTGTCTTTTTCGCCATTCCGCTGGCGACGTTGATTCAGGCGGTGATCCACGCCTGGCCGGATTCGCCGCCGGTGTCAGAAGAGTAATCTTGCCGGGCGGCAGACAGCTTGCCGCCCGGCATTCTCCTTAATGCGTGTCGTTCTGATGGCGCAGATAGATAATCCAGTACGTCACCCCCACCAGTACGCCGCCGCCGATAATATTGCCAATCGTCACTGGCAGCAGGTTATCGGTAATCACGTTACTGATGGTGAGCGCCGGGAAGTTATCCGGCGAGCTGTGTACCGCGGTCCAGAAACTCTGCGGTGAAAAGTCACGAATGATCACCGCCAGCGGCAGCAAAAACATGTTGGCGATGCTGTGCTCGAAACCGCTGGCGACAAACATGCCGATCGGCAGCAGCATTGCCATGATTTTATCCGTCAACGTATGGCCGGAATAACTCATCCACACCGCCAGACAAACCATTAAATTGCACAGCGTGCCCAGGCACACCGCTTCGATAAAGGTGTGGTGCATTTTATGGTCAGCGGTTTGCAACACATTCAGCCCCCACAAGCCGTTGCTGTTCATGGCCTGGCCGCCAAACCAAATCAACGCCACAAAAAACAGTGCCCCAACGAGGTTGCCGAAATAGACGATCACCCAGTTGGTAAGCAGTTGCCGCCAGCTAATCAACCCGCTGGCTTTGGCCATCACCGTCAGCACGGTTGAGGTAAAGAGATCCGCCCCGCAGACCACCACCAGAATCAGCCCAAGGGAAAAACAGACGCCGCCCGCCAGTTTCGCCAGCGCCGTCGCGGGTGCAGGCCCGGCAGTAACGGTGATGTAAAACACAAATGCAATCGAGATAAACACGCCCGCAGTAATCGCGAGGAAGAACGACAGCTCTTTTCGTTTGCTGACTTTATACAATCCAGACTGCTCGGCGACTTTTGCCATTTCCGCAGGAAGTCGCAGGTCAAACGCGTTGCCGGTATCCATTTGATTCTCCTGATTCAATGCATAGTAGACACCCGCCGTCTTATGCATAGCGCATACCAGCGACAAACCAGAGAGCGTTAGCGGGTTCACAGAACCCGAAGGGGGTTACAGCACTTCGCGCACGGCGATACCAAGACGCTGCATTCGCGATAACAGCGTGGTGCGTTTCATGCCGAGTTTGGCGGCCGCGCCGCGCGGCCCGGCGACAATGCCGTTGGTTTCGCGCAGCACCTGAATAATCTGCTGGCGTTCCGCTTCGTCATTTTCCGGCGGCTCCGGGCGCATCATCTCCGCCACTTTAGGCAGCGTGAAGGGGAAGGGATCGTGGCTAACCGGCTGCACCATGCTGACCGGCTGGGCGTGCAGATGCAGGTTTAACGTGTTGTCGCGCGCCAGCAGTACCGCGCGTTCAATCACATTTTCCAGCTCGCGCACGTTACCAGGCCACTCGTAGCGCATCAGTTGCTGGAGAGTGTCGGCGGGAATGGTATCAATGGTGCGATTGAGGCGGCGCGCCAGCTTTTGCGTGAAATAACGCGCCAGCAGCGGAATATCGTCCGGCCGCTCGCGTAGCGGCGGCAGCACCAGCGGAAACACATTCAGGCGGTAAAACAGATCGTTGCGGAACTCGCGGTCAATCACCATCTGGCGCAGATCGCGGTTGGTGGCGGCAATCACCCGCACGTTAACCGGAATGGTTTTTGTACCGCCGATGCGTTCGATCTCGCGCTCCTGCAACACCCGCAACAGCTTCGGTTGCAGCTCAAGCGGCATATCGCCGATTTCATCGAGGAACAGTGTGCCTTCATCGGCCATTTCAAAGCGCCCGCGATGGGCGTTAATCGCCCCGGTGAAAGCGCCTTTATCGTGACCAAACAGCTCGCTTTCCAGCAGGCTGGCGGGAATGGCGGCACAGTTGATTTTCACCAGCGGTTTGTCTTTGCGCGGGCTCATCTGGTGCAGCGCGCGGGCGATGATCTCCTTGCCGGTGCCGGTTTCACCGAGGATCAGCACCGTACTGTCGCTCAGTGCCACAATATTGACCTGCTGGAGTACCTCGCGCATGGCATCACTCTGGTAAATGATGTCGCCAAAACTCTGGCTGGAGGCGATTTGCTCGTTCAGTTTGCGGTTTTCGCTGTTCAGATTCTCTTTTAAATGGATCACCTGCCGGTAGGCGTCGGCATTATCGACGGCAATGCCAATTCTGTCGGCAATTTGCTGCAATAATCGACAGTTTTGCTCACTGAAAATTGAGGCGTCCCGGTGCGCCAGCAACAGCACGCCAGGCGCGTGGTGGCTGAAGGTCAGCGGCAAAATAAATACCACGTTTAACCCCTGCATCAATAGCTGTTGCAATACCGGATCGCGCTGCCATAACCCGGCATCCTGCTCCTGGTGCAGCAACGCGCCCTGATTTTCGTTGAGCGCCGCCAGCACCACCGGGCTATCACTGCGCAGCGCAAAGCGCTCGGTTTCCGGCGGGCAGCTGGGAAAGTGGGTGGCATGGCAAATAAGCTGGCGGGAGTGCAGCGTGTCGCGCAGAACCACGCGGACATTATCGATACCGAAAAAGCGGTGAATTTCCTGCGAAACATCGGCGATCAGATCATCAAGATCCAGATGCGAGAGCACCGAGTTGGTAATATCCACCAGCACCCGATCATGGTCGCGCTCTTCACGTAGCGTCTCGATCGACTCGCTCAATTCTACCTGAGAAAGTTGCGTTTCCAGCGCCTGGCTTGCCAGCCGCGCCAGCCAGCTAAACATCGTGTTGTCCTGCTCCGTGAACTGGCCGCTATCGGTACGAGCAAAACGCAACTCCAGCGCCTCACTTTGCGCCAGCAGAATAAGGTGCAGCGAACTGTCGCTGACTTTTCCGCCGTATTCACGCTCGCTGGTTTCGACGCTGCCATCATCAAAGCAGCGCCAGAAGTGGGCGTTATTTAAGCGTAATTCGATAAACTGGACGGGGCTGAAAGGCGGCGGTAAAGGGATAAACGCCCGGAGTAACGAAGTGTGAGTATTCTGTTCCAGCAACTGCCGTAAGATCATGGATACGTCGCCCTTAATAGTGAGCGTAAATAGTACATTACCCCTTATTTTTGTAGTGTTACAAACTTCACGTATAAATCACTGGGGTGACATTTATGTGATGAATCATTCAGCGCAACAGCCGCACCATCAGATAGATCGCCGGTTCATGCGCCATATCCTGTAAATATTGCAGCAACTGGCGGCTCCAGCTCCGCCAGGGTTCTTCTGCGGTTTTTGATAACTGCACGCATGTCGGTGCCAGCGTATTCACGTGGCTGGCATCGATGACGATTTCGCCAAAGGTTAATAACCCCTGCATTTTGCGCCTGGCTTCGGCGTCGTCGATTAACGTTAGCCAGTGCTGATACTCATCAAGCGGGCATTCGAGCGCCACGTTGAGGCAGTCGATCACCCCAACGTGATGACCAATCGCCAGCGAGTAGTACATCACCTGGCGGCTTTTCTCTTCCAGTTCGACGCTGTTATCGACAAACTTCTGCCGCAGCATCCAGAACATCACTTTCGCTTGCTGCTCAGACATGGGCACGCTCCAGCTCGTTCATCAGTTGCTGCACAATGGAGGTCAGGCGCGGGTCTGCCGCCTGTTGCAGCCAGTTATTTACCCGCAGCGTAGCCTGCGCGGGATCGCCTGCGGTTAATAAAGCGAAGAGCTGGTCGGTGATCTCGCGTCCCTGGCGATAACCCGCCAGCTGGCGCGCCAGCCGTTCAAGCGTCACGCGCAATGCCAGTGGCAGTGTCGGCCAGCGTACGCTGGCAATTTCATCTGCCGCTTGTTGATGGTCGACGGCGTGCAGTTTTTGCTCCAGCAAGCCAAGCGCCACCGCGAAACCGTGGATGGTTGCCGCTGGCGTCGGCGGGCAGCCGGGGATCCACACATCAATCGGCACAATGGTGTCGCTGCCGCCCCACACGCAGTAGAGATCGTGAAAAATCCCGCCGCCGACGCCGCACGCGCCGTAGGAGATGGCGATTTTATGATCCGGTGCCGATTCCCAGGCGCGCAGCGCGGGCATGCGCATGGCGCGCGTGACCGCGCCGGTAAACAGCAAAATATCCGCGTGGCGCGGCGAAGCCACCACTTTGATGCCAAAGCGTTCCGCGTCAAACAGCGGCGTAATGGCGGCAAAAATTTCGATTTCACACCCGTTGCAGCCGCCGCAATCGACGCGGTAAACGTAGGCAGAACGCTGGATATCGCGCAGCAAGAGCTGTTTCATTTTCTGCGCGGATTCATCGAGCGGCACCGGCTGGCTGACATGCTGGTTCAGCACTTTCAGGTCGGAACTCATGCTTGCTCCTTCAGGTAATAGTGCACGTTAACGCTGCCGCGATGCTCCAGTGCCGCGCGTCGGCGGCACGCCGGGCAGAGAGAGGCTTGCGCCCGCAGGTTCTCCAACTGATGCGGTGCGTTTTGGTTCAGGGCCAGCAGTTCCACCGCCAGCGCCACGGATTTTTCTGGCGCGAACGGCACGCCGCACTCGCTACAGTGCTGCAGGCGGAAGGTGGCGCGCACATAGAGATCGGCTTTGTTAGTGACCGCCAGCTCAAACTCTTCCGACAGACGGATCGCCCGCGTCGGGCACACCTCTTCGCAGCGCCCGCAGTAGATACAGCGGCCGATGAACAGTTGCCAGACGCGGCTGTTCTCTCCGGCATCCGTTTCCAGCGTGAGCGCGTTCGCCGGACAGGCGGTGGTACAGGCGCCGCAAGCGATGCATTGCTGCGGATCCAGTTCCGGTTTGCCGCGAAACCCCGGGCACACCTCCAGCGGTGCGAACGGGTATTTCACCGTCGGCTCGCCCGCTCTGAGAATGGTTTTCAACAATTTCAGCATCGTTTCTTTCCTTACTTCAGCGGCGAGTGGCGACGTTCAATGCCGTAACGTTCGATCTCTTTGTAGGGCACGGTAGTCGATTTACGCTTGCGCACATCCACCAGCGTCACGCGGTCGGTACACGAATAGCAGGGATCGAGGCTGCCGATAATCAGCGGCGCATCGGAAACGGTATTGCCGCGCAGCATATAACGCAGCACCGGCCAGTTGGCGTAGGTCGCCGCGCGACAGCGCCAGCGGTAAAGTTTCTGATTGTCGCCGAGCATGCTCCAGTGCACATCTTCGCCGCGTGGCGCTTCCACATAACCGAGGGCGAATTTATGCGGCTGATAGCTGAACCCTTCGGTCAGCAGCGGTGTATCCGGCAGGTTATCAAGGGCAAACTCAATCATTGCCAGCGAATCGAACACCTCTTTCACCCGCACCATGACGCGTGAAAAGACGTCGCCATCCGGCCAGGTAAACAGCGTTTTCGGCAGGTTGCCGTAATCCGCGTACGGGTGATCGAAACGTAAATCGCGGGCAAAACCGCTGCCGCGGATCAGCGGCCCGACCGGGCTGAAATCGCGTGCGACCTGGCGGTCAAGAATGCCCACCCCCTGGGTGCGCTGCGCCATGTTGGGCGTGGAGAGCAGCATATCGACCAGTTGCGCCACTTCCGCGCGCATCTCTTTCACCAGTTGAATGGTTTTGACGCGTTGCTCTTTGAGAATGTCGCGGCGGATGCCGCCAATCAGATTCAGACCGTAGGTTTTGCGCGAACCGGTGAGCAACTCAGCCATGGTCATCGATTTTTCGCGGATGCGGAAAAACTGCATAAAACCGGTATCAAAACCGACAAAGTGGCTGGAAAGACCGATGTTGAGCAAATGGCTGTGCAGCCGTTCCACTTCCAGCAGCACCGAACGGATAGTGTGCGCCCGCTGCGGCACCACAATGCCGAGCGCGTTTTCCACCGAGGTGGTGTAAGCCACACTATGGGCAAAACCACAGATGCCGCAAACCCTGTCCGACAGGAATGTCACTTCGTTGTAGCCCATGCGGGTTTCCGCCAGCTTCTCCATGCCGCGATGCACATAAAACAAGCGGTAATCGGCATCGACAATCCGTTCACCATCGACAAACAAGCGGAAATGCCCCGGTTCATCCGAAGTGATATGCAGCGGGCCAATCGGCACAATGCGCGCCGAATTGCCGCCATCGTTGATAAAGGTGTAGTTTTCCGTGTCGCTGGTTGGCTCCGGGCGCAGACGGTAATCCATGGTGTCTTTGCGCAGAGGGTGCAGATCGTCCGGCCAGTCATCCGGTAGCACCAGCCGGCGCTGATCCGGCAAACCGACCGGGATCAGACCGTACATATCGCGGATCTCACGTTCGCCCCATACCGCGGCGGGTACGCGCGGCGTCACCGACGGGAATTCGCGCGTGTCGGCATCGACCAGCGCTTTCACCACAATCCAGCACTTTTCCGCACCTTCCATCGACAGCGCGTAGTAGACCGCGTAATGACCATTCAGGGTACGTTCATCGTTGCCAAACAGCACCGGTAACCAGCCATCATGCTGGTAATAGAGATAGTGCACAATGTCCGGCAACAGGTTGATTTTGACCGTTATAGTGACTTGTTCGAAAGTCTGGCGCTCCTCGTCCAGCACCGCGCCGGGAAATTGCGCCTTCAATGCAGCAAGACAGGCGTTGCCGCGAGGTTGCTGGAGATTCACGCTTGCTAAATAACTCACTTTCACTCTCCCTGACGATGCGACGGCGTTGCCGATGCGGCGGTGGTATCAACATTGGCCCACAGCCAGCTAAGCTGGGTGGGATGATCATCATTGCTTTGCTGCACGATGGTGGCGGCGCTGGCCAGTAAACGGCTGACCGGCTGAGGAATATGCGTACCCATCACCAGCATCATCACCAGTAAAATCACCATCGGCGCGGTAGTGAGCCAGCCCAGCTCGCCGGTTGCCACCTGCTGCGGCGGCGTGGCGAACAGCACTTTCGCCACCATGCGCACCAGCCCGCCAAGCACCAGCGTCAGTAACACCAGCAGCAGGATGGTGACGGCGAGATGTTCCGCCGCCAGCCCGGCGGTGACGGTCATAAACTCACTGAGGAAAATATTGAATGGCGGCATACCGCCCAGCGCCAGCGCGCCGCCGCCGAGCAGTACGGCGGTAAACGGCATCACTTTCAGCATCCCGCACACCACATCCATATTGCGGGTGCCGTACTTCAGCAGCACATTACCGGAGCCGCAGAACAGCAGCGTTTTCGCCAGACTATGATTGAGCGTGTGCAGCAGCGCCGCCAGAATACCGAGCGGGCCGCCGATGCCGAGCGCAACAGCTACCAGCCCCATGTTTTCCACGCTGGAATAAGCCAGCAGGCGTTTCATATCCTGCTGCACCAGAATGAAGAACGCGGCGACGCCCACCGACAGCAGACCAAAAATCAGCAGTAGCCGGTTGGGAAAACTGTCCCCGATGGCATGACAAATAATGATGTAGTAGCGGATCAGCACCAGCAGAGCGCAGTTGAGCAGCACCGCCGAGAGCAGGGCGCTCACCGGGCTGGGTGCTTCGCTGTGCGCGTCCGGCAGCCAGGCGTGCATCGGGAACAGCCCGGTTTTAGTTCCAAAACCAATCAGCACAAACACAAACGCCAGCACCATCAGCGTCGGGTCGAGCTGACCGCTCTCTTTCAGCACTTCGGTCCAGAAAATGGCGTGATCAGGCTGCGCCATAAAGCTGGCGGCATTGGCGTACACCAGCACCGTACCGAACAGGCCAAACGCCACGCCAACGGTACAGATGATGATGTATTTCCATGCCGCTTCCAGCGACGAGCGCTGCCCGTAAATACCGACCAGAAAAGCGGAACTGAGCGTAGTGGCTTCGATCGCCGCCCACATCACAATCAGGTTATTGCTGGTGACCACCAGCAGCATGGTGAACAGGAACAGGTGAAAAAAACCGTAGTAGTAACAGAGCGTCGGCACGCTGATTTCACCGTGATCGACTTCATGGCGCATATAGCCAATCGAGTAAAGCCCGGTAATAAAACCGATGACGCCCAGCAGCGACAGGAACAGCCCGCTCAGGCTGTCGATATGCAACCAGCGGCTGGCGGCGAAAATTTCCCCTTCGCGCACCGCTTCCGCGACCGTCCACAGGGCGATAATCAGCAGCAGCGAAATCCCCAGCGTATGCACCACCGTAACCAGCATGCGCGCCGCATTGCCGCTTAACCGGCAGGCGAAGCACAGCGCAGAAACCAGCAGCGGCGTCAGCAGTAACAACGTGAACATCAAGGTATGGCTCATGGTGTTACCCCTTCAGCGCCGTCAGCGTGTTGACATCCAGCGTGCCGTGGGTGCGCCAGATTTTCCGTGCCAGCAGCACCATCACAATCACCGCGAAAATGGCGTCGGTGGCGATGCCAATCTCCACCAGCTCCGGCGCGCGCCAGGCGAGCAGCGCCAGCACCAGGTGCGAGCCGTTCTCCATCAGGCAGTAGCCGAAGATCTGCCGCAATATATTACGCTGGCTGATAATGCACAGCAGCCCAAGCAGGAAGTGACCGAGCGCAACGGCGAGCGCCGGTTTGAGCTGGGCGATCATCGGTAACTGCACCGGGCGCACCACAAACCAGCACAGCAGCACAATTGCCGCCGCCATCAGCACCAGCGTGGCCGGGCCAAACAGCCGTTCTCCAACGCCGGATTGCGCCATCTTGCGAAAGGCGTAGCCCATGATTAGCGGCACCAGCAGCACTTTGGTGAAGAACGCGCTGAACGACCACATCAGCAACTGTTCGGCGTCCAGCAGCTGCGACAGGGTAAAAAAGATAGAGACCAGCACCAGCGATTGCAGGGCATACAACCAGCAGGAGACGGAGTAGCGTCTGGCGCAGGTGACCAGCAGCGAGGTGAACATCATCAGCCCCGCCAGGTTGTTAACAAGCAGTGTTCCCGTCATTATCGACTCCCTTATCCAAGCCACGCCGCAGCGATCACGCTTGAGCACAGCGACATCACAATCAGAATCACCAGTACCAGTTTCATCGCATACGGCAGCGGTGCGGCCTGCGCCACTTCCTCGCTCGGCTCACCTGGCACCACGCGCCCGAACCAGTAAATAAACCAGCCGAAACTGGCGACGGATTCCACCAGCGCCAGAATCATTACCGCCAGTAAAATCGGGGCGTCATTCGACAGGGCAAACCCGGCGGCGAAGAGAGGGAATTTACTGAAGAAACCGTTAAACGGCGGCACGCCGGTGATCGCCAGCGCGGCAACGCAAAAGCCAATGCCCGCCAGCGGCAATGTCTTCATTACCCCGCGCAAGCGCGGCAACAGACGCGTACCGCAGCTGTAGCTGAGCGCGCCCGCCACGAGGAAAAACAGGCTTTTGGCAAAGGCGTGGTTGAAGATGTAAACAATCCCCGCTTTGAAGGCCAGCGGTGAACCGAAGGTCGACAGCGACAGGGCGAGGAAGATCCATGCCAGTTGCGAGATGGTCGACCAGGCCAGCAGCCGTTTCATATCTTTTTGCGGCAGATACATCAAAAAGCCATATACCAGCGTCAGCGTCGCCATGCCGACACCAATCCAGCTGATGATGTGAGGAATGTGCCCGCCTTCGGCGATTGCGCGGGCAAAAATGTAGACACCCACTTTCACCATGGACGCGGCGTGTAAGTAAGCGCTCACCGGGGTTGGTGCTTCCATCGCATCCGGCAGCCAGGCTTGTAACGGCAACTGGGCGGATTTGCCCCACGCGGCAAACAGAATGCCGCCGTATACCAGATAGGCCGCCGGGCCTTGTAGCTGACTGATGGCGCTCAGGGCAAACGTGTGGGTATGCAAAAACAGCGTGGCCGCCGCCAGATACAGGCCAAGCGAACCGACGTGCGTAATAAGCAGCGCTTTCATCGCCGCGCGCTGGGATTTTTCGCTCTGGTAATAACTAATCAGCGCCCAGGAACAGCCGCCGGTGATCTCGAAAAACAGCAGTTGCCCGAGCAGCGTGGAGGAGAGCACTAAACCGGACATCGCACCGATAAACACCAGCAGGAACGCGTAATAACGGTTGCTGCCGTCATGCGGATGCTCGCGGTTGCTGCGCGTCAGGTAACCGGTCGAATAGAGCGCCACCAGCAGGCCAAGAAACACCACCGCAAACAGGATCAGGGTGCTGATGCGGTCGACTAACAGACCAAACAGCACCACCTGACCCACCGCCAGCAGCGGCATATCTGCGGTTTCACTGCCCGCCTGGTAAAAGCGCCAGGCCAGCAGCACGGTGGCAAGCGTTGCCAGAAGCGCGAAGAGCGTGGCAAGCTGCGGCGCGGTTTTCCGTGGGCAAAGCGAGACGACCAGCGCGCCGATAAAGGGCAGCAGTAGCGTCGTCAGAGCAAGAGTTTCCATTATTTTTCCGCGCTCCTTACAAACCGGTTAACCAGAGGACATAGGACAGCGCAGCCAGACTGAAGCCGAGCCAGGTCAGGCGGTGCGTCAGCAAAAAGCGCCCGCGCGCCAGCGAGTTTTCCACCACCGACGCCAGCACGAACACCACCAGCAGTTTCAGCAGCGTGATCACCAGCGACAGCGCCATCGCGCCCGCGCTGAGCGTGACGGCATTACCGAAGGGGAAAAACAGCGCCAGAAACAGCGAGGCCATCACCACCTGTTTCAGGCCGACGCCCCATTTCACCAGCGCCAGACCGGCACCGGAGTATTCGGTCAGCGGGCCTTCCTGCAACTCCTGCTCCGCTTCCGCGACGTCGAACGGGATTTTGCCCATCTCAATAAAACAGGCGAACCCGCAAGCCAGCAGCGCTAAAAAGGTGGCGACCGGTGACATCCAGCCCGCCGCCAGCGTGTTGCTGATGGCGCTGATTTGGGTGGATCCCGCCAGTAACGCCAGCACCAGCAGCGAAAGGATCAGCATCGGCTCCACCAGAATTCCCAGCGTCAGCTCGCGGCTGGCGCCGAGGCCGGAGAAGGGGCTGCCGGTATCCAGCCCGGAAAGGGCAAAGAAGAAACGGAACAGGGCAAAGAGATAAATCAGGGTGATTAAGTCGCCCGCGCCGGCAAACGGCGCGGTGCGGATAAACAGCGGCAGCGTCATCGCCACCAGCAGCATGCTGCTGAGCAACACCCACGGCATGGCGCGAAACATCAGGCCGGAGGAAGCCGGCGCGACAGCCTGGCGTTTCAGCAGCTTTTGTAAGTCGCGATAATCCTGCCAGATCCCCGGCCCTTTTCGCGAGTGCATGCGGGCGCGGATTTGCCGGGAAACGCCGGTAAACAGCGGCGTCAGCGCCAGCAATAGGGCTGCCTGGCAGAGGGCAAATAGCCCGAGTGACCACGCAGATGTCTGTTCTAACATTGTTGTCTCCTCCTCACAGCGCGATCGTCAGCAGCAGGATCACCAGCGCGGCAATCACATACAGGCAGTAGAGCCGGAAATCGCCGCTTTGCAGGTACTGCACCACGCGGGCCACGCGCTGCGTTGAGCTGACCAGCGGGCGAATGATTTTCTCGTCCCAGAACGGCTCCGTGCGTGTTGCCGCCTGCGTAATACCGCCCAGGCTGCGCTGTAAAGGCTGAGCCGGATCGAGCTGTTTACGTAGCTGGTAAAGCGGGCCGAACATCACGCGCAGCGGCTGGGTAAAGCTGCCTGCGGAAGGAGCCATGCCTTTTTCCCACGCGTAACCGCAGGCCCAGGCATCGCCGCTGCGGCGAAACGCGCCGCGCGTCTGGCGGTTGAGGAACCACAGCACGCCGGGCAGGAGGGGCAAAAGCAGTAACAGCAGGAACACGGTGGAAGGCGTCAGCATCGCTTGCTGCGCATCTCCGGGGATAAGCGTTGCGCCTTCAGCGGCGGCAAGCGCTGCTGGTGGCGTTAAGCTCAGCGCGATATGCATTAATTGCGGGGCCACCCAGCTTGCGCCCACGCCGAGCACGACGCACAGCAGCGCCAGCACGGACATGGCGGCAACCATCGGCCACGGCACTTCGCGTGCCTGATCGGCTTTTTCACTGCGGGCATTGCCGCAAAAACTGACGCCGTAAACTTTCACAAAACACATTGCCGCCAGCGCACCGGTGATCGCCAGCATCACAATGGCAATGGGGCCGGCGAGGCGCGGGATGATGGCGTCAATGCGGGTCAGGGAGAACAGCGACTGATAGGTGTACCACTCGCTGATAAAGCCGTTCAGCGGCGGCATCGCGGAAATCGCAAGGCAGCCCACCAGAAATGCGCCGGCTGTCCACGGCATCCGTTTACCGAGCGCCCCCATTTTTTCCATATCGCGGGTATGCAGACGAAAGATGATTGCGCCTGCGCCCAGAAACAGCAGGCCTTTAAACAGCGCGTGGTTAAGCAGATGAAACAGCGCGCCGAGCAGGCCGACAGCGGCAATCACCGGTTGATGTAAGGCGATGCCCGCCATGCCGACGCCGACGCCCAGCAAAATGATGCCGATATTCTCGACGGTGTGCCATGCCAGCAGGCGTTTGATGTCGTGCTCCGCCAGCGCGTACAGCACGCCAAGCACCGACGACACCGCGCCAAAAGCCAGCACCACCACGCCCCACCACAATGGAATACCGCTGTGGCCGAGCAGGTCGATACCGACTTTGATAATGCCGAAGATACCAATTTTCACCATCACGCCCGACATCAGCGCCGACGCGTGCGACGGTGCCGCCGGGTGGGCGCGCGGTAACCAACTGTGCAGCGGCAACATCCCGGCTTTGGCGCCAAAACCGAAAAAGGCCAGCAAGAAGACCGCTGACGCGGTGCCCGGTTCAAGCGTGAGCATGCGGAAACTGGCGAAATCGAGGCTGCCGCTCTGCCGCCACATCAGGAAGAAGGCGATCATAATCAGTACCGACCCGGCGTGGGCGATAAAGAAGTAGAGCATCCCGGCGCGGATCGACTCTTCATCCTGGTCAGTGATAACCAAAAACCACGAGGCGAGGGACATCATTTCAAACAGCACGATGAACCAGAACGCGTTATCCATCACCACCAGACCGACCATTGAGGCGATAAACAGGTTCATAAAAAAGCCCATCGCCCCGGCACCCTTGCCGATGTATTCCCGCACATACGCCAGTGAATAGAGCCCGCACAGCGTGACCAGCAGTGAAATCACCAGCACCATGAAAGCGCTCAGGCTATCCATGCGTACCACGAAATGGGCGAAATCAAACGGGCCAATAACCTGAAAACTCAGCGGCACGCCGCCGTGCAATGCGCTCAGGGCGCTGGCGATCCCCAGCACGCCGCCGAGCATGGCGGCGATCCCGGCGACGTTGATCGCCAGTTCCTGACTGCGGGCAAGCAACAACGACAGGACGCCTCCGGCGACGTACACCACGATTGACCACATCAATAATTGCAGGGCATCCATTAGCGTTGCTCCGGCGAAGAGGGAAGAGGAGGGAAGGTCACATCGGTTGAACTCAGCGCGGCCAGCTCCCGACGGGCCTTGAGCTGTTTATGCAGTGTGTTTTCCGTTTCCAGATGCAGCGCCTGCGTGGGGCAAGCCCGTACACAGGCAGGGCCTTCGGGCAGAAAGTCGCAGAGATCGCATTTCACTGCGATGGTTTGCACCCCCGCGTTCCAGCGTAAAAAGGGGTGATCGTTGGGCGCACTGCCGGGCACATCGCGTAATTGTTCTTCGGCAATGTGATGCTCATAACGGGCGGGAATATTAAGCGGGCGGCTGCCGGCGGGCGTGATCGCCCCGAACGGACACACCAGCCCACATAGTTTGCAGCCAATGCACAGCGTTTCGTTGAGATAAACGGCATCATCCCGAAACGAAATGGCATTAACCGGACACACCTGTTTGCATGGCGCGTCGTCACAGTGGCGGCACAGTATCGGCGCGGTTTTGCTGGGGGTGCGCACGAGTGTCAGCCGGGGATGGTGTTGCAGTCCCTGGCTTTTATGCACATCCGAGCAGGCGGCAAGGCAGGTATTGCATCCTATACACCACTCGGGATCGGCAATCACAAAGCGGTTCATTTCGGCTCCCTGGAATCGACGTAAAAACATTGAGCCTGCTTTAGCATAAGCTGTGCCAAAGTTATAAATCGTTTAATTTCAAATGATTGTGTATTTTTGAGGATCGAGGGGCGAACAAAAGTGATGGTCAGTGCAGCGCGAAAATTAACCTGTCGGCACAAGTGTCGACATCACGGCGTGAAGTGTGATCGTGGTCAAATATCTGAAGGGCGAAGCAAAGGAAAGGGCGTACCAGAATGGGCCGCCCTGAGAAAAGGTGCGTTACTGTCAGGCGTTCTCTTTCAGCCAGTTAACCACGATGTCGTGGTGATTGCTGGTTTTGAAGTCATCAAACACATGTTCAACTTTACCGTCAGCATCCACGAGGAAGCTGATACGGTGGATGCCATCGTAGGTTTTCCCCATAAAGGTTTTTTCACCCCAGACGCCAAACTGCTCGCAGACCTGGTGGTCTTCATCAGAGAGCAGCGTAAAGTTGAGCAGCTCTTTTTCGGCAAAGCGGGAAAGTTTCTCTGGTTTGTCGGTGCTGATACCCAGCACTTCCACACCCGCTTTCTTTAACTCATCCATGTTATCGCGCAGGCCACAGGCCTGGACAGTACAGCCTGGTGTCATGGCTTTCGGGTAGAAATAGACCAGAACACGCTGTCCCTGGAAGTCGGCCAAATTTACTTGTTCACCGTCTTGATCGGGCAAGCTAAATTTCGGTGCGATATCACCGGCTTTCAGTGGATTCATTACTTAACTCCATCCTGTTCATCATGCTGGGAATAGTTGACGATGTTTATACTGCCTTGCGCGTTCAATTCTGTACATAGGGCTTTGAACGCCTGCTCAATATTTGACGCGTCCTGTGACGCGGGGCTATGAGCGGTTATCTGGATAAATAACGTTGGCGCAACGGTAAGATTACCGGGCTGTGTACGGGAGACTAACTCCGCAATATTCATGTCGTGTGCGTCGAAAAGCGCAGTGAAACGCTCAATCAGGTGGGGCGAATCGGGGACTTCAACCTGCACCCACACGGTGGCTGGCATATCAGGACGCGGACGGGCATCGGTGCGCTTCATCACAATCAGCAAATCCAGCTCGGCGCCTTTCAACGGCAACGTCGATTCGATAAGCGTGATGGCGTTCCACGAACCCGAAAGCAGCATTATAAACGTGAACTCTTCCCCCAGCATCGCCAGACGGCTGTCTTCGATATTACAGCCGCAGCTGCTGACGTGGCGTGTGATCGTGTTCACAATGCCAGGCCTGTCGGCCCCCAGCGCAGTGATAACCAAAAAGTGTTGTGATGAGGTTGTCAAACCTGAGCTTCCTGTCAAACGTGAGGTAATCATAAGGAAAGCATAAAAAAAACCGGCATACAACCGCCACAGAGCCTCAGGTCTCTTGCTTTTCTGACGGCACCGCACGTACCATTGAGAATCTTGTTCGCACAGAGGATGGCCCATGTTCACGGGAAGTATTGTCGCGCTTATCACGCCGATGGATTCGCAAGGTAAAGTCTGCCGGTCAAGCCTGAAAAAACTGATTGATTACCATGTCGCCAACGGAACCACGGCGATCGTTTCGGTAGGGACTACCGGTGAATCCGCCACGCTGAGCCATGATGAACATGCCGACGTGGTGAAGATGACGGTTGAACTGGCCGACGGGCGCATCCCTGTGATTGCCGGGACGGGCGCGAACGCTACCGCAGAAGCCATCAGCCTGACCCAGTGTTTCAACGACAGCGGCGTGGTGGGTTGCCTGACCGTTACGCCTTACTATAACCGCCCGACTCAGGAAGGGCTGTTCCAGCATTTTAAAGCCATCGCCGAACATACTGACCTGCCGCAAATTCTGTATAATGTGCCGTCGCGTACCGGCTGCGATATGCTGCCGGAAACCGTGGGTCGCCTGGCGAAAATTAAAAATATTATCGGTATTAAGGAAGCGACCGGGAACTTAAGTCGTGTTCACCAGATCAAAGAGCTGGTTTCAGACGACTTTATTCTGCTGAGCGGCGACGATGCCACCGCGCTGGACTTTATGCAGCTCGGCGGTGACGGTGTGATTTCCGTGACCAGCAACGTGGCGGCGCGTGATATGGCTGACATGTGCAAACTGGCGGCCGAGGGGAATTACGCCGAAGCACGCGTGATCAACCAGCGTTTGATGCCGTTACATAACAAACTATTTGTCGAACCCAATCCAATCCCGGTCAAATGGGCATGTATGGAGTTGGGGCTTGTAGCAACCGACACGCTGCGTCTGCCGATGACGCCCATCACCGACCACGGTCGTGACGTTGTCCGCACTGCGCTTAAGCATGCTGGTCTGCTGTAAAGTTTAGGGAGATTTGATGGCTTACTCAGTACAGAAGTCGCGCCTGGCGAAGGTAGCGGGTGTTTCACTTGTGATGTTGCTCGCCGCCTGCAGTTCCGATTCACGTTATAAGCGTCAGGTTAGCGGTGACGAATCCTATCTGGATGCGGCTCCGCTTGCTGAACTTCACGCGCCCGCAGGGATGATCCTTCCGGTGCAAAACGGTGATTACACCATTCCTGTTGCTAACGGCAGTGGCGCAGTAGGTAAAGCGCTGGACATTCGTCCGCCAGCTCAGCCGCTGGCGCTGGTGAGCGGTGCGCGCACCCAGTTTACCGGTGACACCGCGACGTTGATGGTCGAAAACGGTCGCAACAGCACGCTGTGGCCGCAGGTCGTCAGCATTCTTCAGGGGAAAAACTACAGCATCGACAAACGTGACGATGCCACGCAAACCCTGACCACTGGTTGGGTTGACTGGAACCGTCTGGATGAAGATCAGCAGTATCGTGGTCGTTATCAAATCTCGGTGAAACCGCAGGGTTACCAGCAGGCGGTTGTCGTCAAGCTGGTGAATCTGGAACAGGCGGGCAAACCGGTTGCGGACGCCGCATCGCTGCAGCGTTACAGCACCGAAATGCTGAACGTGATCTCCTCCGGTCTGGATAAAACCGCAACGGACGCGCAAAACGCGGCGGAAAACCGCAGCGTCTCTACGCTGAATGTCCAGAGCGCTGCCGATGATACCGGTCTGCCGATGCTGGTGGTGCGTGGTCCGTTTAACGTGGTGTGGCAGCGTCTGCCGTCCGTGCTGGAAAAAGTGGGCATGAAAGTGACCGACAGCACCCGCTCAACGGGCAGCATTGCCGTGACCTACAAGCCGCTGTCTGACAGCAGCTGGCAGGAACTGGGCGCGCGCGATCCGGGTCTGGCCTCCGGCGACTATAAACTGCAGGTCGGCGATCTGGATAACCGCAGCAGCCTCCAGTTCATCGATCCGAAAGGCCACACGCTGACACAATCGCAGAACGACGCGTTAGTCGCAGCCTTCCAGGCGGCGTTTAACCGATAATCCTCAGGGCCGGATGTTCCGGCCTTTTTTTATTATGGTGACGCAAACGTGTGCGTCGGCGTAAAATAGCCAAATTAGCCTTGTAATCACACCTGGAGTAATGAAGATGCAAAAGCAAGCTGAGTTGTATCGCGGCAAAGCGAAGACCGTGTACAGTACGGAAAACCCGGACCTGTTGGTGCTCGAATTCCGTAACGATACGTCAGCAGGGGATGGCGCGCGCATTGAACAGTTCGATCGTAAGGGCATGGTGAACAACAAGTTCAACCATTTCATTATGACCAAGCTGCAAGAAGCGGGTATCCCGACCCAGATGGAAGCGCTGCTTTCAGATACCGAATGTCTGGTGAAAAAACTGGATATGGTGCCGGTAGAGTGCGTGATTCGTAACCGTGCGGCAGGCTCGCTGGTGAAACGTCTGGGCATTGAAGAGGGCATTGAACTGAATCCTCCGCTGTTTGATATGTTCCTCAAAAACGATGCGATGCACGATCCGATGGTGAACGAATCCTACTGCGAAACCTTCGGCTGGGTGAACAAAGAAAATCTGGCGCGCATGAAAGAGCTGACCTACAAGGCCAACGACGTGCTGAGCAAATTGTTTGATGACGCCGGTTTGATCCTCGTTGATTTCAAACTGGAATTTGGCCTGTTTAAAGGTGAAGTGGTACTCGGCGATGAATTCTCCCCGGACGGCAGCCGCCTGTGGGATAAAGAGACGCTGGATAAAATGGACAAAGACCGTTTCCGTCAGAGCCTTGGCGGCCTGATTGAAGCCTATGAAGCCGTGGCGCACCGTCTTGGCGTGAAACTGGACTGATCTTCACCTCGCGTTACTTCCGGAGGATGCCTGCATCCTCCGGATTTCCTCACTTTTTTCCTGTGCTAATCCTTCCCTCTGCGCCTACGATCATATATACACTGAGTCCATCATTGGGATAGTGAGGTAGTTATGCGCTGGCAAGGCCGTCGAGAGAGTGACAACGTAGAAGACCGACGTAATGAGTCGGGTGGGCCGTCGATGCGCGGGCCGGGGTTTCGTTTACCGGGTGGCAAGGGTGGGATAATCCTGCTGTTTGTGGTGATCGTCGCGAGCTATTACGGTGTTGATCTCACCAGTTTACTGACCGGGCAACCGGTTAGCTCTCCCACGCAACAACAGCGCGCCGCGAACCCGCACGAGGATGAGTCTGCGCATTTTACCCGCGTTATTTTCGCCACCACCGAAGAGACCTGGGGCCAGCTGTTTGAAAAAATGGGTCAACATTATCAACAGCCGACGCTGGTAATGTACCGTGGCAGCACCCATACCGGTTGCGGTACCGGGCAATCCATTATGGGGCCGTTTTACTGCCCGGCGGACAGCAAAATTTATATCGATCTCTCTTTTTACGATGAGATGAAAAACAAGCTCGGTGCGGGCGGCGATTTCGCCCAGGGGTATGTGATTGCGCATGAAGTCGGTCATCACGTGCAAAAACTTCTGGGAACGGAAGCTAAAGTGCGCGGCCTGCAACAAAACGCCACACAACAGCAGGCAAATGCCTTGTCGGTGCGCATGGAGTTGCAGGCCGATTGTTATGCGGGCGTCTGGGGCCACAGCATGGAGCAGCAGGGTGTGCTGGAGCCGGGCGATGTCGAAGAGGCGTTAAACGCTGCGCAAGCCATTGGTGATGATCGCTTACAGCAGCGCAGCCAGGGCGTCGCATTCCCGGACAGTTTCACGCATGGCACTTCGACACAGCGTTACACCTGGTTCAAACGCGGCATGGACAGCGGCGATCCGGCGCAGTGCAATACATTCAGCGGGCAGCTGTAATCATCTCGTGATGCAACAACTGATTGAACTGAGCGCCCGCATGGCGCAGGAAGGGATCCGTCGCTTGCTGGTGATTGCCGGTCAGCCTGCGTGGAGTGAGGCGCAGGCGAGCACACTGCGCGACTTGCTTCCCGGCGACTGGCTGTGGGTCGGTGAAAACAGCGGCTGGCCACAACACATTCAACCTCGCGCATTAACTACTTTGCTCGGGCGGGAATTCCATCATGCCGTGTTCGATGCGCGTGAAGGATTCGATGTCGCCGCGTTTGCCGCGCTTGGCGGGACGCTCACGGCCGGTAGCTGGCTGGTGTTGCTCACACCGCCGTTCGCGCTGTGGCCGCAGCAGCCGGATGCAGACAGCCTGCGCTGGAGCGACACCGCCGAGCCGATCCCGACCCCGATTTTTATTGATCACTTTTGCCGTACGCTCCGTGACGATCCACAAACCGTGGTGTGGCAGCAAACGTCACCTTTTTCTCTTCCGGATTTTCCTTCCCGGCCTGAATGGCACGCGGCAACTGGTGCACCCGAGCGCGAGCAGGCGCAGATCCTCGCGCAACTTCAGCACATGCCGCCAGGTGTCGCGGTGGTGACGGCACCGCGCGGGCGAGGAAAATCGGCGCTGGCGGGGATGCATATTGCCCGCATATCTGAGCCTGTCACGGTTACCGCACCTGCGCGCGCCGCCACCGATGTGCTGGCGCACTACGCCGGGGAGCGGTTCAACTTTATTGCCCCGGATGCGTTACTCCAGCAAATAACGGCGCAGGGAACACAACCCGGCTGGCTGGTGGTGGATGAAGCGGCTGCCATGCCTGGTCCGCTGCTGCATGCGCTGGTTTCCGCTTTCCCTCGCGCATTGCTCACCACCACCGTACAGGGTTACGAAGGCACCGGGCAGGGGTTTTTGCTGAAGTTCTGCGCCGGGTTTCCGCAGTTACGCCATTACACGCTCTCTACGCCGCTGCGCTGGGCGCAGGGCTGCCCGCTGGAGCAGGTAATTAGCGCTCTGTTGTTGTTTGACGATGAACCTGTCGCGGAACCGCCGAGAGGTGACATCACCATGCAACCACTACCGGCGCAGGCCTGGCGAGAGGCACCGGCGATCCCGGCGGCGATTTATCGTCTACTGGCGAGCGCCCATTACCGCACGTCACCGCTCGATCTGCGACGCATGATGGATGCGCCAGGGCAGCATTTCTGGCAGGCTTGCCGGGCAAAAACGGCGGTTGCCGCGCTCTGGCTGGTGGAAGAGGGTGGGTTAAGTGCCGGGCTTAGCCAGGCGGTGTGGGCGGGTTTTCGTCGCCCGCGTGGTAACCTGGTCGCGCAATCGCTGGCCGCGCACGGCGGTAGCCCGCTGGCGGCAACCCTGCGCGGGCGGCGCATCAGCCGCATTGCTGTGCATCCTTTTTGCCAGCGTACGGGGATTGGCAGTGCGCTCATCGCCCATGCGCGAGCGCATACAACGGGGTGTGATTACCTCTCCGTCAGTTTTGGCTATACGCCAGAATTATGGCGCTTCTGGCAGCGCGGCGGTTTTTCGCTGGTGCGCCTTGGCAGCCATCGCGAAGCGAGCAGCGGCTGTTTTACCGCCATGGCGATACTCCCGCTGACGGCGGCTGGCGAAGCCTTGCGGGTGCGGGAACAGACCCGGCTGGCGCGCGATCTGCCCTGGCTTGCCGACTGGCGCGAGGAAACATTGTCTCTGCCTGTTGTTCAGTCGACTACGCTTAGTGAAGAGGACTGGCTGGAGCTGGCCGGTTTTGCCTTCGCGCATCGACCTCTTTCGGCGGCTTATGGCGCGTTATGCCGTTTGTTGGCGTACACGGATTTGCCATTGTCGGCACTGCGAGGACAGGTAAGCAATGGCGAAAGCGAACAGGCGTTATGCCAGCGTTTATCGCTGAGCGGGCGTAAAGCGCTGCTGTTATCTCAGCGCCGGGAGTGTGAACAGGCGCTCTTGCAACTGGATGCTGATCGCGTACTCAATCTGAAAACACAGGTGCAGAAACTGCAATTTTTTTAACTAACTCATTCAGTTAAATGGCATGGTCATTATGGCTCCCGGGCGTAAACTGCACTTAACGATTTAAGGAGACAACCATGAAACATGACCATTTCGTTGTACAAAGTCCGCCATCCCCGGCAAAACAATTACTGCTGTTGTTTCATGGCGTTGGCGATAACCCGGTCTCCATGGGACAAATCGGCAGCTGGTTTGCACCGCACTTTCCCGATGCGCTGATCGTCAGTATTGGCGGCGTCGAAGCCTGCGGTGCACCACCCGCCCGCCAGTGGTTTTCCGTGGCAGGCGTGACGGAAGAAAATCGTCAGCAACGCATTGATGCTGTAATGCCGCAATTTATTGACGTTGTGCGCTACTGGCAGCAGCAAAGCGGCGTAAATGCGTTAGCCACGGCGCTGATTGGCTTTTCGCAGGGGGCGATTATGGCGCTGGAAGGGCTGAAAGCGCAGCCGGATCTCGCTTCGCGTGTCATTGCCTTCAACGGGCGTTATGCCACGCTGCCGCAGGCGGTTTCTACGGCGCAGACCATTCACCTGATTCACGGCGGTGAAGACCGGGTTATCGATTTGGCCTGGGCGGTGAAGGCGCAGGAAGCAGTGCAAACGCTGGGCGGCGATATCACGCTGGATATTGTCGACGATTTGGGCCATGCCATTGATGATCGCAGTATTGAGCTGGCGCTCAAACATTTGCGCTACACCGTGCCGAAGCACTATTTCGATGAAGCGTTAAGCGGCGGCAAGCCGAATAACGACGATATTATTGAGTTTTTATGAGCAAAAAATTCACCCCCGATAGGGGGTGAATTATGTGAGGCTTACTTTTTCGGCTGATCCTGTTTCGGCCAGTCGTCATCGTCGTCCCACTTGTCGTTGAAATCACGATGCGGTGGCAGATCCGGCTTGTTAGCGAGGAATTTTTTGTGATCGACCCGGCTCAGGTCTTTGATCACATTAATCAGTACGCCAAGTAAAAAAACCAGTACCAGAATCCACCAATATTTTGCCAGCCAGTCCATGTCATCCTCCAGGCCATCAGGCGATGAGTTGTTCCATAATGCGTTGATACATACGGGCAAGCAGTTGCAAATCCGCCGCGTTCACACATTCGTTGATCTTGTGAATGGTGGCGTTCACCGGCCCAAGTTCAACCACTTGCGCGCCCATACACGCGATAAAACGGCCATCTGACGTGCCGCCGGTGGTTAACAACTGCGGTTTGATTTCATTATAGTGCTCAATGGCATTAACCACCGCATCCACCAACTTGCCGCGCCCCGTCAGGAAAGGCTGCCCGGAAACCCACCACTCCACGCTGTAACGCAACTGATGTTTATCCAGTAACGCCTGCACATGAGCTTTGATCATCTCGTCGGTCAGCTCGGTACTGAAGCGGAAGTTGAACTGCACAAACAGATCGCCAGGGATAACGTTGTTGCTACCGGTTCCGGCTTTGATATTGGCAATCTGCATGCTGGTCGGCGGAAAGTATTCGTTGCCGTGATCCCACTGGATCGCCACCAGCTCATTGAGCATTGGCGCGGCGCGGTGCACCGGGTTATCCGCCAGGTGCGGATAGGCAACATGCCCCTGAACACCATGAATCGTCAGATTGCAGGTCATTGAACCACGGCGACCATTTTTTACCACATCGCCCACCACTTCCGTACTGGAAGGCTCGCCGACCAGGCAGTAATCCAGCCGTTCATTACGCGCCATCAGTGCGTCGACCACTTTAACGGTGCCGTTGGTGGCGCTGGCCTCTTCGTCAGAGGTGATAAGAAATGCCAGACGGCCTTTATGCTGCGGATGCTGGGCGACAAAACGCTCGGCGGCGACGACCATCGCCGCCAGCGAACCTTTCATGTCTGCCGCGCCGCGGCCAAACAGCATGCCGTCACGGATGGTCGGTTCAAAAGGCGGATTGATCCAGCGGTCGGCATCGCCAGCCGGTACCACATCCGTATGGCCAGCGAAGGCCAGCGTTTCGCCTTGCCCGCGCCATGCCCAGAAGTTTTGCGTGTCGCCAAAATCCATCGGCTCAATGGTAAAACCGATAGCGCGCAGACGTTCAATCATCAGCGCCTGGCATCCTGCATCATTGGGGCTCAGAGAAGGGCGACGAATAAGCTGCTGTGTCAGCTCAATAACCGGGCACGACATAAACTACACCTCGTTAATAAACGTCTCATAACTGGATTCATTGAAACCCAGCAGCATAGGCTTACCCGGCGCGCAGAGCAATGGGCGTTTGATAATTGCAGGCATTTCAAGCATCAACGCGATGGCGGCATCATCACTGGTGATGGTGGCGCGCTGGGCTTCATCCAGCTTACGCCAGGTGGTGCCACGGGTGTTTAACAGCGCTTCCCAGCCGAGTTCATCAACAAATGTACGCAGTAAATCTGCATGAATACCGTCTGCGCGGTAATCATGGAAACGGTATTCCACCCGCTGCGCTTCGAGCCAGCGGCGCGCTTTTTTAATGGTGTCGCAGTTTTTAATGCCGTACATGGTGATCATGGTGAATCCTTTTGTCTCATTTTTGGTTACTTGTGCAAGAAATTAGAATAATGGATTTTAATTTGCCTGTGATTAGTCTGATAAGCAAATGTCAGCGGATATAACCACTCTGTTCCAGTTTGAATAAACTTTCAGGTGTTGCGCATACCATGCCTGTGGTTAAAAAACGGAAACCATATTGTTGATAAAATCCGGTCTTTTCCGGTACGGAATAAATAAAAGTTTTGCCGAACGGTAATAATGTTCTGACAATGTCAGACATTAGCTGTTTTCCATAACCGCGGCCCTGCATTTCTGGCGCGACCACAATATCCGCAACATAGCTGGCCCATGTCAGATCGCTGATAGCACGCGCCGTGGCGACCAGTTTCCCGTTATGGTAGCCGAACCAGCAGAAGGTGCTGTTGCGCCACGCTTGCTCGACCTGTAGCGGGTCGCGCTCATTGAGTCCGCCTGCGGCAATCAGCGCCGTTAACGCCAGCCAGTCCACCGCTTCAATTGCTGATTTATCGAACAATGTGATCGTCATTTCATTTGGCCCTAAAGTTTTTATGGAATATTGCCGTTATTCACAGTAAATGACATGACATCGGCTCATAGTTATCACAAGCATTAAAAGTACCCCGCTAATAGCGATTGAAGCAATTGATTAACATCTCTTCAATGTTGTTACGGGTTTAAGTAGAATTGCCAGAATAATAAGAGAGGTAGTTATGATTGAACATGAACTGGGGAACTGGAAAGACTTTATCGAAGGCATGCTTCGTAAATAATTTCCTGACGGACGATTAAGCAGTGACGGCTTAATAAATAACAATGTGAACCGACACATGAAAAAGGCGACCAGCAGGTCGCCTTTTTGTTATGCAGAAATTACTGCGCGCGCGCTTTGAGCGGGAAACGGCGACGCACCAGCACGAAGAACAGCGGCACAAAGAAAATCGCCAGCACGGTGGCGGAAATCATCCCGCCCATCACACCGGTACCCACCGCATGCTGGCTGCCGGAGCCCGCACCGGTGCTGGTTGCCATTGGCAGCACACCGAAAACGAACGCCAGCGAGGTCATCAGGATCGGCCGCAAACGCTGACGGCACGCATGCAGTGTGGAGACCAGCAAATCTTCGCCTTTCGCATTCATATCATTGGCAAACTCAACAATGAGTATCGCGTTTTTCGCCGACAGGCCTATGACCGTCAACAGCCCGACCTGGAAGTAGACATCGTTCTCCAGCCCGCGCATCCAGGTTGCCAGCAGCGCGCCAATCACGCCAAGCGGCACCACCAGCATCACCGAGAACGGCACAGACCAGCTCTCATACAGCGCTGCAAGGCACAGGAATACGACCAGCAGGGAGACCGCATATAACGCCGGTGCCTGCGCGCCGGAAAGACGTTCCTGGTAAGACATGGCGGTCCACTCCAGACCAAAACCGGTAGGCAACTGGCTAACCAGTTTTTCCATCACATCCATCGCCGTACCGGTGCTGACGCCGGGGGCGGATTCACCGACAATCTCCACTGCGGCATAACCGTTGTAGCGCTCAAGGCGCGGCGAGCCGGTTTCCCAGCGCGAAGTAGCAAACGCGGAGAACGGCACCATTCCACCGCTGCTATTTCGCACATACCAGAGATTGATATCGTCCGGCAACATGCGGTATTTCGCCGCAGCTTGTACGTAGACTTTTTTCACGCGACCGCGATCCATAAAGTCATTCACGTAGCTGGAACCCCAGGCGGTTTTCAGCGTGTTGTTAATATCATCAATCGACACACCCAGCGCCTGCGCTTTGCGCTGATCGATATCGATTTGCAACTGGGCGCTGTCATCAAGGCCGTTATGGCGAACGCGGGTCAGCGCCGGATCTTTCGCCGCCATTTCAATCAACTGATTACGCGCGGCCATCAGAGCATCGTGGCCTGCACCGGCGTGATCCTGCAATTCCATATCAAAACCGGCCGAACTCCCCATGCCGCTGATAGCGGGCGGGCTGCTGGCGAAAACGCGGGCTTCACTGATGCGGCTAAACGCTTTGGTGGCGCGTTCGATAATGGCAAACGCGCTACCGCTGTTCGGGTCGCGGGCTTCCCAGTCTTTCAGGCGGATAAACAAACGCGCCACGTTCTGCCCGTTACCACCGGGGCCGGAGCCGACGGTAGCAAACACCGATTCAACATTCGCTTTCTCGTGGGTGAAGAAATAGTCTTCGACTTTCTGCACCACTTTCAGCGTCTGCTGTTGCGTTGCACCACTCGGCAACTGCACGGATGTGGTAAACATGCCCCGGTCTTCCAGCGGCAGAAACGACGTTGGCAGACGCAGGAACAGCAACACCATGCCGCCAATCAGCAGCACATAGAGCAAAATCCAGCGCAGGCTGCGGTGCAGAATTTTACCAACGGCGGTTTCATAACGATCGGCATTACGGTTGAAAATGCGGTTAAAAGCGCCGAAAAAGCCTTTCTGCCCGTGCAGCTCACCTTTATGCAGCGGCTTGAGCAGCGTGGCGCATAACGCCGGTGTGAGGATCATCGCCACCAGCACAGAAAGCACCATCGCCGAAACAATGGTGATGGAAAACTGGCGATAAATCGCGCCGGTGGTGCCGCCAAAGAACGCCATCGGTACAAATACCGCCGACAGCACCATCGCAATCCCCACCAGCGCGCCCTGGATTTGCCCCATTGATTTACGCGTCGCTTCCCTGGGCGACAGCCCTTCTTCGGTCATGATGCGTTCGACGTTTTCCACCACCACAATCGCATCATCCACCAGCAGACCGATGGCAAGCACCATGGCGAACATGGTCAGGGTGTTAATGCTGTAGCCGAATGCGTAGAGCACGGCGAATGTGCCAAGCAGCACGACGGGCACGGCGATAGTGGGGATCAGCGTGGCGCGGAAATTTTGCAGGAACAGGTACATCACCAGAAACACCAGCGCGATAGCTTCGAGCAGGGTTTTCACCACATCGATAATCGAGGCTTTAACAAACGAGGTGGTTTCGTAAGCGACTTTATATTCCAGACCGTGCGGGAAAAAAGGTGCCAGCTCGTTTAAGCGATTAATCACAAGCTCTGCCGTCGCCATTTCGTTAGCGCCGGAGGCCAGCTTCACCCCCAGCCCGGACGCGGGATTACCGTTAAAACGGCTCAGGTAGTCATATTTCTCTGCGCCCAGTTCCACCGTCGCCACGTCGCCAAGACGCACTTCTGAACCGTCCTGATTCACGCGCAGCGTAATATTGCGAAACTGTTCCGGCGTTTGTAAAAGTGACTGCGCATTGATAGTGGCGTTTAACGCCTGGCGATCAACAGAAGGCGTTCCGCCAAGCTGCCCGACGGCGATTTGCGCGTTCTGCGATGAAATGGCAGTGGTGACGTCCGAGGCGGTGAGCTGGTAACTGTTGAGCTTCGCAGGATCGAGCCAGATACGCATGGAATATTGCGAACCGTAGGCGTCAATATCGCCTACGCCGTTTACGCGGCTAATCGGATCCTGAATATTACTCGCCACGTAGTCGGAGATATCTTGTTTATCCATCGAACCGTCGGTGGAGACAAACGCGATGGTTAAAATGTTGGTATCACCGGTTTTACGCACCGTGACGCCCTGGTTTTGCACGGCCTGCGGAAGTTTACGCATCGCCGATTGCAGCTGGTTTTGTACCTGCTGTACGGCCTCATCAGGATCGGTACCGGCGCTGAAATTGAGGGTGACCGTCGCCTGCCCGGTGGCGCTGCTTTGCGAGGACATATACATTAAATTATCGAGGCCGGTCATATTCTGCTCGATAACCTGAGTAACGGTATTTTCCAGGGTTTGCGCCGATGCGCCAGGGTAGTTAGCGGTAATGCGGACGTTAGGCGGGGCTAAATCGGGATATTGTTCGACGGGTAAAGAAATAATGGCAAGTGTCCCCGTAAGACAGATCAGGATCGCCAGCACCCACGCAAAAATGGGGCGATCAATAAAAAAATTCGCCATCAGAAATAAAACCTCATATTGCTGCGCATCGTTATAGTGACATTGCTTGCATCAATGTAGCGGCAATGCAGAAACCAATCGTGGAGAAAAAAAGGAGAAAATGTAAATTATCATGCCTGATTAAGGCATAACTATGCATAACCACACTTAAGCAAAATTTCCTCCTGCACAAAATCATTTTACTTTAAATTCTTTACACTTATTGACGCTCCGCGCTGACCGATAACGGAAAACGAAACTGCACCTGCGTGCCGCTGCCCGGCGGTGAGACAATTTCCAGCACACCGCCAAGACGCTCGGCGCGCTCGCGCATGATCGTCAACCCGTAATGTCCGGCGGGCTCCTGCGTACTGTTCATACCGATGCCGTTATCACGAATGTAGACCGAGTGCAGCCCGTCAGGATCGGTCACACAACTGACGGTGATTTCGCTGGCCTGCGCATGTTTAATCGCGTTGATGACCGCTTCACGCACAATTTGTAAGACGTTCATTTGCTGTTGCGCATCCAGTGCCTGGGTGGGTAAACGGCAATCCAGATTCAGCTTCGCGCTGGTCTGGCTCTGCAAGACATCCAGTGCTTCACGCAGCGCGGCGGGTAGCGAACTTTGCTGTAAAGAGAGGCGGAACGTGGTGAGCAGCTCACGCAACTGCTGCCAGGCGTTGTTCAGACCGCGCGAAAAGTCGTCGATAATCAGATGTGCCGGGGCGTTATCGTCCGGCACGGCGCGTTTAAGCAGCGCCAGTTGGATACGCAGATAGGAGAGCATCTGCGCCAGTGAATCGTGCAGCTCGCGGGCGATGGTGGCGCGTTCTTCCATCAGCATTAATTGCTGGTAATGTTTCTGCGCCTGGTTGATATAGAGCCCGCGTCCAAGAATGGTGGCAATATTGCACATCAGCGGCGCGGAGAGCGGCTGCTGCTGGCTTTGCCAGCGCAGCTCGCCCAGCACGTTCTCCTGCATATTTACCGGCAAGCTGTTCACCGGCAGTGCGGGGTTAAGCTCCCCTTGCTGGATCCGCCAGTTGTCATCGACAACCAGTTCCAGGAAGCAGGCTGCCTGATGGTCGTAGACGATCTGCAACACATGGTGCAGACAAAGAGCGTCAATCTGGCTGGTGTTGAGCGCCTGCGAGCACTGGTACATCACTTCCAGGCGGCTGTTGGCTTCGTGCAGATCGCGGGTTTTTTCCGCCACCGACGTTTCCAGCGAGCGGTAGAGCTTAAACAGTTGACCGGACATTCTGTCGAACGTTGAAGCCAGTAAACCCAGTTCGTTATCCAGTTTGTTATCGAGCGGCAGCAAGGAAAACTGCCCTTGCTGGATCCGCTGGCAGGTGGCGACCAGGTTATTAAGCGGTTTGACGACCCGCTGGCGAATACGGCGCAGCGTAAAAAACACCAGCGTGAAAATCCCTGCTGCGCCCAGCAGCGAAATAGCGACTACCAGCATCATCTTGCGTTCGGCATAGTGCTGGAGCGCCAGCACGAACAAATCAATTTGCCCGACATAAGCCTGGATATTTTGCTCGTACCACTGCTGGTCGCCCTGAATCAGATGTTTTTCCATCTGGCGCCAGTTTTCGTGCAATTGCCCATAACGTTGCTGCACTTCCTGCGGAACGTACCAGTGGTTCAGGGTTTGTAATACGGGAGAGTTCAGTGTCTGCTGGTAAATCTGGCGGTGGGGTTGTAGCTCGGCGGTCTGTTTTTGCAGCTCGTAACCAAGACGGTAACTCTGCATACGCAGCGACCCGGCTATATTAATGGCTTCCGCATCCCGCAGGCTGCTGGCAAGCGTGACGAGTGCCACTCCGGTGGAGAGCAGCGACAGTAAAACAAGAGAGAAAAAGGCTCTGGCCAGGCTTCCTGAAACAGGTTTTTTGACTATCACTGCAGCGCTTCCCAATCCTGATGTTACGTACAGGAAACATCGGCCTGAACGCCCATCGAATGAAATAATTTTTCAGAAATCCTGAAATAAATTGATCTGCTACAAGCTCGTGACAAATAGATAACCTTTCTGGGCAATTGAACATTGCCTGTGTCGTGCTGCCCCGGTAAATACAATGCTCATATAAAAAATAGGGTTTATTAAACCAGAAAAGAAGGGTGCCATGAATCGTTTTATTATGGCGAATAGCCAGCAATGTATAGGATGTCGTGCCTGCGAAGTCGCGTGTGTGATGGCGCACAATAATGAGCAACATGTGTTAAGCGCCGACCATTTTCACCCACGGATCACCGTGGTTAAACATCAGCAACACCGCAGCGCGGTGACCTGCCACCACTGTGAAGCTGCGCCCTGTGCCCGCAGTTGCCCGAATGGCGCAATCAGCCGCGTTGATGAGGCGATTCAGGTCAATCAACAAAAGTGTATTGGCTGTAAATCCTGCGTCGTGGCTTGCCCGTTTGGCACCATGCAGGTGCTGGTCACGCCAATTGGCGACGGGCTGGTAAAAGCCACCGCGCACAAATGCGATCTCTGCCAGGGCAGGGCGGAAGGCCCGGCCTGCGCGCAGAATTGCCCGGCCGATGCGCTACAACTGGTGAACAGCGACGCGCTTGCGGGGCTTGCTAAATCTCGCCGTCTGCGTACCGCCAGCCATGAAGCGCAGCCGTGGCACAGTGTCGCGGCGCTGACTCCCGCCTTTAACGACCGCAAAGTGCGGCAGATGCGCAAAACGCCGCCGCGCGGTGAGCCAGGTAAACTGCCACTGGCGGCGCGTAAAAACGGTTTTGATGAAATCTATCTGCCGTTTCGCGCCGATCAGGCCAGTCGTGAAGCGGAGCGCTGCCTGAAGTGCGGCGACCACAGCATTTGCGAATGGACCTGCCCGCTGCATAACCATATTCCGCAGTGGATCGAGCGGGTAAAAGAGGGCGATATTGCGGCTGCGGTCGAACTTTCGCATCAAACTAACTGCTTACCGGAGATCACCGGTCGCGTCTGCCCGCAAGACCGGCTGTGCGAGGGGGCATGTACGGTACGCGATGAGTATGGTGCGGTCACGATCGGCAATATTGAGCGCTATATCTCCGATCAGGCGCTGGCGCAGGGCTGGCAGCCCGATTTACAGCAGGTTGCGGCGGTGGATAAACGTATCGCGATTATCGGTGCTGGCCCGGCTGGCCTCGCCTGTGCGGACGTGCTTGCTCGCCACGGCGTGAGCGCCACGGTGTTCGATCGCCACCCGGAAATCGGCGGTTTGCTCACCTTTGGCATCCCCGCTTTTAAACTGGATAAATCGCTGCTGGCGCGCCGTCGTGAAATTTTCAGCGCGATGGGCATTCGCTTCGAACTCAATTGTGAAATTGGTAAAGACATCGCGCTGGAGACGCTGCTCAGCGATTACGACGCGGTGTTTGTGGGCGTTGGCACTTACCGTTCCATGAAAGCCGGGTTGCCAAATGAAGACGCTCCGGGCGTTTATGATGCGCTGCCGTTCCTGATTGCCAACACCCGCCAGTTAATGGGGCTGCCGGACAGCGCCGACGAGCCGTTTATCAACACCAGGGGGCGCAATGTCGTGGTGCTTGGCGGCGGCGATACGGCAATGGACTGTGTCCGTACCGCACTGCGTCATGGCGCGAGCAAAGTGACCTGCGCCTACCGTCGCGACGAAGCCAACATGCCCGGCTCGAAGAAAGAGGTGAAAAATGCGCGGGATGAAGGGGCTGAGTTTGAGTTCAACGTCCAGCCGGTCAACCTTGAGCAGGATAAGAGCGGCAAAGTTTGCGGCATTCGCTTGCTGCGCACACAGCTCGGCGAGCCGGATGCTAAAGGCCGCCGCCGTCCGGTGCCAATTGAAGGCAGTGAGTTTGTTATGCCTGCTGATGCGGTGATCATGGCGTTTGGTTTTAACCCGCATTCGATGCCGTGGCTGGAGCGCCACGGTGTGCGCGTTGATGACTGGGGGCGCATTGCCGCCAGTGTCGAAAGCCAGTATCGCTACCAGACCAGTAATCCGAAAATTTTTGCCGGGGGCGATGCGGTACGCGGTGCCGATCTGGTGGTGACCGCGATGGCGGAGGGGCGCCACGCCGCACAGGGTATGATGGACTGGTTGGGCATCAAAGCACCAGGGCAGCATTAAGGCGTTTGCCATAAAACAGGCTTCACGGCGTCATACTTCGCAGCGTAGTATTACGCAAAGTTGTTAGCGCTCTGGAGCCTGTATGTCGCTGAAAATTGAAGTCATCAAAGATAAAATCCTCTCTGAAAATTATTTTGTCCTGCGCAATATCACCTACGATTTGACCCGTCAGGACGGTGAAGTGGTGCGTCATAAACGTGAAGTTTATGATCGCGGCAATGGCGCCACTATCCTGCTGTATAACCGTGAAAAACAGAGCGTGGTGCTGATCCGCCAGTTCCGGATCGCCACCTGGGTAAATGGCAACGTGGATGGTCGCCTGATTGAAGCCTGCGCCGGGTTACTGGATGACGATGAGCCGGAAGTGTGCATTCGTAAGGAAGCCATTGAGGAGACGGGATACGAAGTTGGCGAGGTGCGCAAAGTCTTTGAGTTATACATGTCGCCGGGCGGGGTAACGGAAATTGTCCACTTCTTCATTGCGGAATATAACGATGCGCAGCGCGCTAATAACGGTGGCGGCGTGGAAGATGAAGATATCGAAGTGCTGGAACTCCCCTTCCGGCAGGCCTTAGCGATGGTCGCCAACGGTGAGATCCGTGATGGCAAAGCGGTGATTTTACTGCAATATCTGCAAACATCTGGCCTAATGGACTGAAATTAATAAGGTTATCAGCTCCGCTTTCAGATGAAGCTATCCGACAAATCCGATTGAGCAAGCCAACCGGGAAATAGAATATACGCAGGTTCTGCGTCTATTCTTCCGGGGTTGTGCCAACCATGCGTTACCGCAGCGTTTTGACTTTGCTCTTCGGTCTTCTGGCCGCACCGTTGCTGTGCGCAGCACCCGCGCAACAAACCTTTTCCGACTGGCAAGTCACCTGTAATAACCAGAACTTTTGCGTGGCACGCAATATTGGTGAGCATCAGGGGCTGGTAATGACGCTGGAGCGCAGCGCCGGCGCGCGTGCCGATGCCACGCTGCGTATCGACTATGGCGGTATCGACGCGCCGATTACTAAAGAACCACCGATTGCCGGGCGTTTACTGTTTGACGGTCAGCCACTGGCGTTGGCGAGCGATCGCTGGCAAATCACGCCGTGGCATCTGGTGACGGATAACACTGATGCCATCACTTCATTTTTAAAAAACATTCAGGAAGGCCAGTCGCTTACCCTGCAAGGCAGCAAGGGCGAGATTTCTCTGGTGGGGCTAAAAGCGGCGCTACTGTTTATTGATGCGCTGCAAAAACGCGTCGGTAGCGAAACGGCATGGATTAAAAAGGGCGATAGCCCGTCGTTAAGCGTTCCGCCCGCACCCGCGTTGAAAAAGGTAGCCACGGCCAATGTGGCGCCAACCCCGCTGACACACCAGGAACTGAACGATTTGCTGGATTACGGCACCTGGCGAATGAACAACAGCCAGTGTTCGCTTGATCCGATGCGCCGCCAGGTGCGTGTGAGCGCGCTAACCGATGATAAAGCGTTGCTGTTGATCGACTGTGAAGCGGGTGCGTATAACATGGTCGAACGCGCTTGGCTGGTATCACGGGAAAAACCATTTGCCGCGCGGCTGGTGCGCCTGATGCTGCCTTTCACGCCGGATAACGGTAACGATGAAATGGAGCTGATGAATGCGGCATTTGATGAGAAAACCCACGAACTCACCACGCTCTCCAAAGGCCGCAGCCTGGCGGATTGCGGCGTGTCGAGCCGCTGGCGTTTTGACGGCCAGCGCTTTCGCCTGGTGCGTTACGCGCAGGAGCCCTCCTGCGATAGCTGGCACGGCCCCGATGCGTGGCCAACGCTGTGGGTGACGCGCTAACCCTTCGCTGACATAATCCCTTGCGGATATTTTTATCGGGAAGGGAATAATGAAACGCTTTTACCCACAATGGCTTGCGGCCTGCGTGCTCTTTTTTGCCGTTCTGCCTGCACAGGCTGAACTGACCTCAGCGGATAAACAGAACATCACCCAGCTTGTTGATGTCTGGAATAGCCATCTGAATGGCAATGCTCGGGCAACCGGCAGCGATCTCTATGCGGCTCAGGTCGAATGGTTTGGTCAGCGCCTTGCGCGCGATGAGGTCCTGCGCCGCCAGCAAGCGTTCACCTCTCACTCACCACACTATGCGCAGCGCATTATCACCACGCTTGATATCGCCGAAGATGAGGCGGGCCAGGTTCAGGTCGAGTTTGTTAAACAAGCCGGGCTCGATGAAAAACAGGTAAAAAACTACCCGGCGCAGCTTACTTTCAGCAAGCAGCCTGAGGGCTGGCGCATTAGCGGCGAAAGTGATTTGCTCACCCGCCTGAATCAAAAAGAGGCGTCGGTGCAGGGGCTGTTGACCAAAGGCAAGTTTGACGGCAACAGCAAAGATGTCGTGTGGGTGAACGCGCGCGACCCCAAAACCGGTGGCAGTTGCGATGAAGAGGGCGATTGTGAATGTAAGCTCTGGAGCAGCAACCCGGCTGTACAACCTGCGGTGGTGCCGCAGTGCATTGGTGGCGGGGTGGAAACGCTGTCGCAGCTCGATGATAGCGGGCGCGATCGGGTCGTTGTTTTCCCGCAATGGTGGACCAGCGCCTGGCGAGTGGTTTATGTCTTTGATATCCAGCAAGGGCAATGGACGAAAGCGCTGCCTTCATTTCCCATCAACATCAATGTTCAGGAAGACGATGACGCCGCAACGCTGGTGAAACGCGATACGCAGCACAACGGGAATGTGCTGGTGAAAAAAGCGTTGTGGGATGAAAAGCAGGAAGATATCGTGACGCCGCAGGAGAGCGAGCCGTTGCTGGTGGTGAAATAAAAAAGGCGCGCCAGCCATTTATGCTGGCGCGCTCACGCTTATTTTTTCAGTACCGCTTTGGCTTTCGCCACCACGTTTTCGACCGTGAAGCCGAAGTAGGGGAACAGTTTCTCGGCAGGTGCCGATTCCCCGTAACCGGTCATACCGACAATCGCCCCTTTCAGGCCGATATATTTGTACCAGTAATCGGCGATACCGGCTTCAACCGCCACGCGCGCACTCACATCCGACGGCAGCACAGATTCACGCCAGGCTTCATCCTGCGCGTCGAAAATATCGGTCGACGGCAGCGATACCACGCGCACTTTGTGGCCTTCGTTAGTCAGTTGCTCCGCCGCGTTGACGGTGATCTCCATCTCCGAGCCGGTAGCAATCAGGATCACATCCGGCGTGCCGTCGCAGTCTTTCAGGACATAACCGCCACGGCTGATGGCCTGCACCTGCTCCGGGGTTCGCTCCATTTGCGTGAGGTTCTGGCGTGAGAGGATCAACGCTGTCGGGCCATGATGTCGCTCGATCGCCAGCTTCCAGCCGACCGCTGCTTCTACCTGGTCGCACGGACGCCAGGTGCTGAAGTTTGGCGTTAAGCGCAGGCTGGCGAGTTGTTCAACCGCCTGGTGCGTTGGACCGTCTTCCCCTAAGCCAATCGAATCGTGGGTGTATACCATGATCTGCCGGGCTTTCATCAGCGCCGCCATACGTGCCGCGTTACGGGCATATTCAACGAACATCAAAAAGGTGGCGGTATAAGGCACAAAACCACCGTGATGCGCGATGCCGTTGGCAATGGCCGTCATACCAAACTCACGCACGCCGTAGTGAATGTAATTCCCGGCGGGGTCCTCTTTCAGCGAGGTGGAGCCGGACCAGATGGTGAGGTTGCTGGGCGCGAGATCCGCAGAGCCGCCAAGCAGCTCCGGCAAAATTGGCCCATAGCTGTTGAGCGTGTTCTGCGAGGCTTTACGGGTGGCGATTTTCGCCGGGTTGGCCTGCAGCTTATTGATCCAGTCGGTGGTGGTTTTCTCCCAGCTTTCCGGCAGTTCACCGCTCATGCGGCGTGTAAATTCAGCTGCCAGATCCGGGTACTCTTTGGCCCAGGCCGCCAGTTTTTCATTCCAGTCATGTTGATGTTTCGCCCCGCGTTCGCGGGCATCCCACGCCTGGTAAATCTCTTTGGGGATTTCAAAAGCCGGGTATTTCCAGCCGAGTTTTTGCCGGGTGAGCGCCACTTCTTCTTCACCGAGCGCTGCGCCGTGCGACTCCTCTTTCCCAGCTTTGTTCGGCGAGCCAAAACCAATCACCGTGCGGCAGATAATCAGTGACGGCTTATCTTTCACGCTTTGCGCTTCTTCAATCGCTTTTTTCACCGCCTCGGGTGAATGGCCGTCGATATCGCCAATCACATGCCAGTTATAGGCTTCGAAGCGTTTGGCGGTGTCATCGGTAAACCAGCCCTCGGTCTCGCCATCAATTGAGATGCCGTTGTGATCGTAAAAGCCGATCAGTTTGCCAAGCCCGAGCGTGCCCGCCAGCGAACAGACTTCATGGGAAATGCCTTCCATCAGGCAGCCATCGCCCATAAACACATAGGTGTAGTGGTCAACAATGTTATGCCCCGGCCGGTTGAATTGCGCGGCCAGCGTATGTTCGGCAATCGCCAGCCCGACGGCGTTCGCCAGCCCCTGTCCGAGCGGGCCGGTGGTGGTTTCCACGCCCGGTGTATAGCCGATCTCCGGGTGGCCCGGGGTTTTGGAGTGGAGCTGGCGGAAGTTTTTCAGCTCTTCAAGCGGCAGGTCATAACCACTGAGGTGCAGCAGGCTGTACAGCAGCATTGAGGCATGACCGTTAGAGAGGATAAAGCGGTCGCGATCGTACCAGGTGGGGTCTGCCGGGTTGTGGCGCAGAAAATCATTCCACAGCACTTCGGCAATATCCGCCATCCCCATCGGGGCGCCAGGGTGGCCAGAATTGGCTTTTTGCACCGCGTCCATACTCAGGGCGCGAACGGCGTTTGCAAGCTCTCTACGGGACATAATTCACTCCATGGCAAAGGTTAAAGTTTAGCGGCGAGCAGATCTTCAAGGCTGCGCTGATCAACGGCGAACTGACGGATACCGTCGGCCAGCTTATCGACCGCCATCGGATCCTGGTTATGCTCCCAACGGAATTCAGCTTCTGTTAACGGTTCCGGGCGATGGAAGGTTTGGCGCGATGGCACCAGCTTGCGCTCAACAATGCCTTCCTGTGCCTGTAGCTCTTTCAGCAGCGCCGGAGAGATAGTCAGGCGGTCGCAGCCCGCCAGAGCGAGGATCTGCTCGGTGCGGCGGAAGCTTGCGCCCATCACGATGGTTTCATAGCGATGTTGTTTGTAGTAGTCGTAGATATTGCGCACCGACTTCACGCCGGGATCTTCATCCACCACATACGGGTCGAGCGGTTTGCGATCGTTATACCAGTCGTAAATACGGCCAACGAAAGGCGAAATCAAAAACACCCCCGCTTCGGCACAGGCGCGCGCCTGGGCAAACGAGAACAGCAGCGTCAGGTTGCAGTTGATCCCCTCTTTTTCCAGCTCTTCCGCCGCGCGGATCCCCTCCCAGGTTGACGCCAGTTTGATCAAAATGCGTGACTTATCGATGCCCTGATCTTTATAAAGCGCCACCAGCTGGAGCGCTTTGGCGATGCTCTTTTCTTTGTCGTAAGAGAGGCGGGCGTCAACCTCGGTGGAGACGCGTCCCGGGATGCTTTTCAGAATTTCCGCACCAAAATTAACCGCCAGTTTGTCGCTGGCTTCTGCCACTTGCTGCTCCTGGGTTTTACCACGCGCTTTGCCGTAGGCAATGGCATCGTCAATCAGATGCGAGAAGTGCGCCAGCCCGGCCGCCTTCAGCAGCAGGGAAGGGTTGGTGGTGGCATCTTCCGGCTGATAGTGGCGAATGGATTCGATGTCGCCGCTGTCGGCCACCACGGTAGTGAATTGTTTGAGGCCGTCTAAGTGATTCATGAAAAATAACTCCTTTAAAAGCAATGGATTACTGGAGTGCTTTCTGTCGCACTTTTGTGAGGATGAGAGGTGCATAACAAAAAAGCATAGCAGACGCGCCCGCGCCCTGCGTTTTGCGGCACGTAACAAAGTTGCGATAAATTGATAACAATTTTGTTTATGTCATCGCGAGATTTTGGCTATGTTCAAAGTTTATGCGGGCGACAGAGGCCATACTATGCGGCGCATTGGGATAGACATCGCACGTTTCACTCTGAAAACAACGTGAAAGGAACCTCAAATGGACGACCAACTAAAACAAAGTGCCCTCGATTTTCACGAATTCCCCCGCCCGGGGAAGATTCAGGTCTCCCCGACAAAACCGCTGGCAACACAGCGCGATCTGGCACTGGCCTACTCTCCTGGCGTCGCCGCGCCTTGTCTTGAGATCGAAAAAGACCCGCTGGCAGCCTACAAATACACCGCGCGCGGCAATCTGGTCGCCGTGGTATCCAACGGTACTGCGGTACTCGGCCTTGGCAATATCGGCGCACTGGCCGGTAAACCCGTGATGGAAGGCAAAGGCGTACTGTTCAAAAAATTCGCCGGAATTGATGTGTTTGATATCGAAGTGGATGAACACGATCCGGACAAACTGATTGATGTTGTGGCCGCGCTGGAACCGACCTTTGGCGGCATAAACCTGGAAGACATCAAAGCGCCGGAGTGCTTCTACATTGAAGCGAAGCTGCGCGAGCGCATGAATATTCCGGTATTCCACGACGATCAGCACGGTACGGCGATTATCAGCACCGCCGCTATTCTCAACGGCCTGCGCGTGGTCGAGAAGAACCTCTCCGATGTGCGCATGGTGGTTTCCGGCGCGGGCGCAGCGGCGATTGCCTGTATGAACCTGCTGGTGGCGCTTGGGATGCAGAAACACAACATTGTGGTCTGCGACTCAAAAGGCGTTATTTACAAAGGCCGCGAGCCGAATATGGCGGAAACCAAAGCCGCTTATGCCGTTGACGATGACGGCAAACGCACGCTGGCGGATGTGGTTGCCGGTTCGGACATCTTCCTTGGCTGTTCCGGGCCGAAAGTGTTGACCCCGGAAATGGTGAAAGGTATGGCGCGCCAGCCGCTGATCCTCGCGCTGGCGAACCCGGAGCCGGAAATTCTGCCGGATCTGGCGAAAGCGGTGCGCCCGGACGCCATTATCTGCACCGGCCGTTCCGATTACCCCAACCAGGTAAACAACGTTCTTTGCTTCCCGTTTATTTTCCGTGGCGCGCTGGATGTCGGCGCAACGGCAATTAACGAGGAGATGAAGCTGGCGGCGGTTAACGCCATCGCGGAACTGGCGCATGCCGAGCAGAGCGAAGTGGTGGCCTCGGCCTATGGCGACCAGGATCTCAGCTTTGGCCCGGATTACCTGATCCCGAAACCGTTTGATCCGCGTCTGATTGTCAAAATCGCGCCTGCGGTGGCGAAAGCCGCGATGGATTCCGGCGTGGCGACGCGACCGATTGCCGATTTCGATGCTTATGTCGATAAGCTGACTGAGTTTGTCTACAAAACCAATCTGTTTATGAAGCCGATCTTCTCGCAGGCGCGCAACGCACCGAAACGCGTCGTGCTGGCAGAAGGTGAGGAGCCACGTGTGCTGCATGCCACGCAGGAACTGGTGACGTTAGGGCTGGCAAAACCGATCCTGATTGGTCGCCCGAGCGTCATTGAGATGCGTATTCAGAAACTCGGTTTGCAAATCCGCCCGGACGTGGATTTTGAAATCGTCAATAACGAGTCCGATCCACGCTTTAAAGAGTACTGGATGGAGTACTTCAACATTATGAAACGCCGCGGCGTGACGCAGGAGCAGGCGCAGCGCGCGGTGATCGGCAATACCACCATTATTGGCGCGATCATGGTGCATCGTGGCGAAGCGGACGCGCTGATTTGCGGCACCATCGGCGATTACCACGAGCACTTCAGTGTGCTGCAGCCGATCTTCGGTTATCGCGACAATGTGCATACCGCAGGGGCGATGAATGCGCTGCTGCTGCCGAGCGGTAACACCTTTATCGCCGATACCTACGTCAACGAGGATCCGAGCGCGGAAGAACTGGCGGAGATCACCATTCTGGCGGCGGAAACCGTGCGCCGTTTCGGCATTGAACCGCGCGTGGCGCTGCTTTCGCATTCGCAGTTCGGTTCATCGAACGCGCCTGCGGCGGTGAAAATGCGCGATACGTTAGCGCTGGTGCGTGAACGCGCGCCGGAGTTAATGATTGACGGCGAAATGCATGGCGATGCGGCGCTGGATGAGACTATCCGCCATGAACGTATGCCGGATAGCCCGCTGAAAGGGGCGGCGAATATCCTGATTATGCCGAACGTAGAAGCGGCGCGAATTAGCTATAACCTGCTGCGCGTGTCCAGTTCGGAAGGGGTGACTGTCGGGCCGGTACTGATGGGCGTGGCGAAACCGGTGCATGTGCTGACGCCGATTGCCTCGGTGCGGCGTATCGTCAATATGGTTGCGCTGGCGGTGGTCGAGGCGCAAACGCAGCCGTTGTAATGTTTGTGTCTACGAACCGTCGATAATCGGATTGTGGCTTGTTGGGTTGTTTTTGAAGGAAGCCGCTAGCTCTGTCTGTCCGGGCGAAATTCAATTGCGATGGGTTGCGTTCCGCTGAAATCGGCGAACCGAAGAGTGAGTGACAAGGTCTGGACGCCATGGATGGCGGCCAGAGGCGAATCGAGCCACGGACAAAATTGCCCCGGGAGCCATTTTGAACAGCGCTTGCGCTGACTCCGAAGGGGCAAGTAATCGCGAGTCGAGCTAACCGCAGGCAAGCACTCGGGAGATGAGCGTAGTGCGAAGCACCGATTTCCTGCGGAGACGCGGGGATTAAAAAGGGGAGCGCGGCAGCTCCCCTTTTCCCGTTCACATGCAGCGATGTTTCAGAAACTGTTGAACATCTGGTGAACGGAACAATACCTCATCAGTGACATATCCGTTGAATAGCGCACTTTATCCGGCCTGAGAATTAAAGAAATTAAACCCAGTCTCTGACTTTTATAAACTCGCTGAGGGCGGCTTCCGGGCTGCCTTCGGCGGGCTGATAATTGTATTCCCAGCGCACCAGCGGCGGCATCGACATCAGAATGGATTCAGTGCGCCCGCCGGTTTGTAAGCCAAACAGCGTGCCGCGATCCCATACCAGATTGAACTCCACATAACGACCGCGACGGTAAAGCTGGAAGTCGCGCTCACGCTCGCCATAAGGCGTGGCTTTGCGGCGTTCAACGATCGGCATATAAGCCTCGAGATAGCCGTTGCCCACCGCCTGCATAAAGCGAAAGCAGTGATCGAAATCTGGCGTGTTGAGATCGTCGAAAAACAACCCACCGATGCCGCGCTGTTCATCACGGTGTTTAAGGTAGAAGTAATCGTCACACCACTTTTTATAGCGTGGATATACCTCTTCGCCGAAGGGCAAACAGATATCGCGCGCTGTGCGGTGCCAGTGGCGAGCATCCTCTTCAAAACCGTAGTAGGGCGTTAAATCAAAGCCGCCGCCAAACCACCACACCGGTTCCGCACCGGGTTTTTCGGCGATAAAGAAGCGCACATTGGCATGGCTGGTGGGCACATACGGATTACGCGGATGAACCACCAGCGAAACGCCCATCGCTTCAAAACTGCGACCCGCCAGCTCCGGGCGGTGCGCGGTGGCCGACGCGGGCATTGCGTCGCCGTGAACGTGCGAAAAATTGACGCCCGCCTGTTCAAATACGCCGCCATCACGCAGCACACGGCTGCGCCCACCGCCACCTGCCGCACGCGTCCACGCATCTTCAATAAATGCGCCGCCATCAAGGGTGCTTAACTGGTCACAGATCTTGTCCTGCAAATTTAGCAGGGCGTTTTTAACCGGGTGGATATCAGGCGTGGTCATCCGCGTCTCTTCGTGTGGGCTTTGTGATTATCAAACCAGCTAAAATAGCTGAGTACGCCATCGGCAATGGCGCTGGCGATTTTCTGGCGAAACGCCGCTGTGCCAAGCAGCTTCTCTTCTGCCGGGTTGGTGATAAACGACGTTTCCACCAGCACGGAGGGGATCGAAGGCGATTTTAGCACCACAAAGGCCGCCTGTTCTGTGTTGCGGCTATGCAGGCGGTGTACCGGTTTGATCTGCTTGAGAATATGCGAGCCGAGCGTCAGGCTGTTTTTAATGGTGTCAGTTTGCACCAAATCGAACAGCACTTGCTGGAGCAGGTGATCTTTGTCTCTGGCTTTTTTCCCGGCCAGATCGTCGGCGGCGTTTTCTTTATCCGACAGATATTTGGCCATTGCACTACTGGCGCCGCGATTGGAAAGCGCAAACACCGACGCGCCCGCAGCGCTTGGGTTGGTGAAACCATCGGCGTGGATCGACATAAACAGATCGGCACCGTGCTGGTGGGCAATCTCTACGCGATCATAAAGCGGAATAAATTTATCGCCGGTGCGCGTCAGGCGCGCATCAATTCCCTGCGCACGCAACTGGGCGCGGACGGTTTTGGCGATCGCCAGTACCACGTGTTTCTCTTGCGAACCGTTATGACCAATCGCGCCGGTATCAATACCGCCGTGGCCCGGATCAAGCATCACAATGCGTTTCGCGCCGGCTTTCCTGGCTTTCGGTTTACTGTGCCCGGTCGTGGTTTTAAGTGGTGTCTCGTCCTTTGCGATAGCGCGAGACATGCCCGTTAATGTCAGGGCGGCCAGGCCTGCTTTCAGCACCTGACGACGCGAGGTAAGTGTTTTTAAAGGTTTAAAGGTGCTCATACGCCTGAATTGTCTTATTCGTGGTCCCTGGTGTTATAGCGTATCGTGTTTGCCGTTACGACTATCCGTGCGAACTAATGTTTTACTTTTCATTTCAATACGTGACAGAGTGACATTATGCCAAATTTCAGCGCCGAAGATGCCGGATATTGGCGACAGCGGCGCTTGGGGCCATAATCTACGTTTACACAGCTGAAAATGACGGGGAATACCATGGAGATACGCGTTTTTCGCCAGGAAGATTTCGAAGAAGTGATCACCTTGTGGGAGCGTTGTGAGCTGTTGCGACCATGGAACGATCCGGAAATGGATATTGAACGCAAAGTGAATCACGATGTGAGCCTGTTTCTGGTCGCCGAAGTCGGCGGGGAAGTGGTCGGCACGGTGATGGGCGGTTATGACGGTCATCGAGGATCGGCTTATTACCTTGGCGTTCATCCTGAGTTTCGCGGGCGCGGCATCGCTAACGCCTTGTTGAGCCGGCTGGAGAAAAAGCTGATTGCCCGCGGCTGCCCGAAAATTAACCTGATGGTGCGGGAAGATAACGAGATGGTTATCGGCATGTATGAGCGCCTCGGTTATGAACATATGGATTCGGCCAGTCTGGGCAAGCGTTTGATTGAAGATGAAGAGTACTGATATTTATCCCGCCGATTACGACAGCCATGGTCGCCTGAAACTCCCTTTTTTGTTCTGGTGCGTGTTGCTGCTACAGGCACGCACCTGGATGCTGTTTGTTATTGCGGGGGCATCGCGCGGGCAGGGCGATGCGCTGTTAGCGTTGTTTTACCCCGATCACGATGATTTCTGGCTGGGCTTGCTGCCGGGTATTCCTGCGGCATTGACCTTTTTACTGAGCGGCCGCCGTGAACATTTTCCCCGCCTGTGGCGCGCACTCTACCCGCTGGTATTGCTGGTGCAACTGGCGCTGCTGGTATGGCAACCCTGGCGCTGGTTTACCGGCGAGGCGCTCTCCGGGATCGGGCTGTTTCTGGTTATTGCCGATCTGTTTGCGCTGTGGTGGCTTGCGACAAACCGGCGTCTTCGGGCCTGTTTTTCCCTTGCTCAACATTAAGCGGCACTTTTTTCACTTCCGGGACTCCAACAGGCGTTCAATGAATAAAAGGAATGAAGCATGAAATCCCTGCGTACACTTATTTGCGTTCTGCCGCTGGCGTTAACCGGCTGCTCGACGCTGGCTTCCGTCAACTGGTCGGCGGCCTATCCGTGGAACTGGTTTGGTTCATCTGTTGAGGTGAGCGACAACGGTGTTGGTAACATCACCGCCAGCACGCCGCTGAACGAGCAAGCAATTCAGGATGCGCTGGGTGGCGATTACCATCTGCGTAGCGGTATGAAGACGGAAAAAGGCAGCATCGTTCGTTATTTTGAAGCGCTAAAAGACGACAAACTGGCGCTGGTGGTGAACGGCGAAAACGGCACGGTCAGCCGTATTGATGTGCTCGATAATAGTATCGCCACGGATAAAGGGGTAAAAATCGGCGCACCGTTCAATTCGCTGTTTGATAAAGCTTTCGGTAACTGCGTGAAAGGCGCGGGCGATGACAGCGTGGGCGTAGAGTGTAAAGCGCCGGGTAGCCAGCATATCAGCTATGTGTTTACCGGCCAGTGGAGTGGCCCGGAAGGGTTGATGCCATCCGATGATGCGCTGAAAAACTGGAAAGTGAGCAAGTTTATCTGGCGCCGTTAATTTGATCTCAACTCGCTGCTGCTGCGGGAAAAACAGGTACAATACCGCGATTATCGCCACGGTTTCGTGGCCTGTTTTTTTCCAGGAGGAGTCATGTCCCAGGTTCAAAGCGGCATTTTGCCAGAACATTGCCGTGCGGCGATTTGGATTGAAGCCAACGTGAAAGGGGACACCGATGCCCTGCGCGTGGCGAGCCGTGTATTCGCCGATAAGCTGGCGACCTTTCAATTGCAATTCCCCGATGCGGCGCTGGGCGCGACCATTGCCTTTGGCAACAAGACCTGGCGCGCGCTGAACGGTGCTGAAGGCGCAGACGAGCTAAAAGATTTTCCGGCGTATGGCAAAGGCCTGGCGCCCGCAACACAGCGAGACCTGCTGATCCACATTCTTTCTCTGCGCCACGATGTGAATTTCTCTGTCGCTCAGGCCGCGCTGGCGGCGTTCGGCAAGGCGATTGAGGTTAAAGAAGAGACACACGGTTTCCGTTGGGTGGAAGAGCGCGATTTGAGTGGTTTTATCGACGGCACGGAAAATCCGGCAGGTGATGAGAAACGCCGCGAGGTTGCCATTATTCAGGATGGTGTGGACGCCGGTGGCAGCTACGTGATGGTGCAGCGTTGGGAGCATAACCTCAAGCAGCTTAATCGCATGAGCGTGGGCGATCAGGAAATGATGATCGGCCGTACCAAAGAGGCCAATGAAGAGATCGACGGTGATGCGCGCCCGGACACCTCACACCTGACGCGTGTTGACCTGAAAGAGAACGGCAAAGGGCTGAAAATCGTCCGCCAGAGCCTGCCTTATGGCACCGCCAGCGGCACCCATGGGCTCTATTTCTGCACCTATTGCGCCCGTCTATATAACATTGAGCAGCAACTGCTGAGCATGTTTGGTGATACCGACGGTAAGCGCGATGCCATGCTGCGTTTTACCCGCCCGGTGACCGGCGGCTACTACTTCGCGCCGTCGCTGGATAAGCTGCTGGCGCTGTAAACTACGCACCTCTGCCTGGCCGGGGAAACCCGGTCACTACTCCCTTCTGCTTATATTCTTTTCTGATTCCAAATCACCAATTGGTATATAAAACCGTTACTGGTTTCACACCCGTTATAAATAAACTGAGTGACGAAATGTCATCAGCTTATAAGGGTGCGCAATGGCCGTTAACTTACTGAAAAAAGGATATCTGACGCTGGCAGCGCTTACGCTGTGGGCCGCGCAGGCACAAGCGACGGAACTGCTTAACAGCTCTTATGATGTATCACGCGAGCTCTTTGCGGCCCTTAACACGCCGTTCGAACAGCAATGGGCGAAAGATAACGGTGGTGACAAGCTGACCATTAAGCAATCTCACGCTGGCTCCTCAAAGCAGGCGCTGGCGATCCTGCAAGGGTTGAAAGCCGACGTTGTGACCTATAACCAGGTCACCGATGTGCAGATCCTGCACGACAAAGGCAACTTGATCCCGGCGGACTGGCAGAGCCGTTTGCCGAATAACAGCTCGCCATTCTACTCAACGATGGCGTTTCTGGTTCGCAAAGGTAACCCGAAGAACATTCACGACTGGAACGATCTGGTGCGCAGCGATGTGAAGCTGATTTTCCCGAACCCGAAAACCTCCGGCAATGCGCGCTATACCTATCTGGCGGCCTGGGGCGCAGTGGATCAAGCGGATGGCGGTGACAAAGCCAAAACTCAGCAGTTTATGACCCAGTTCCTCAAAAACGTTGAAGTGTTCGACACCGGCGGTCGCGGCGCAACAACCACCTTTGTTGAGCGCGGGCTTGGCGATGTGCTGATCTCGTTTGAATCGGAAGTGAATAACATCCGCAAGCAGTATGAAGCGCAGGGTTTTGAGGTTGTCGTACCGAAGGTCAACATCCTGGCTGAATTCCCGGTGGCGTGGGTGGATAAAAACGTGAAGGCCAACGGCACGGAAAAAGCGGCGAAGGCTTATCTCACCTGGCTTTACAGCCCTCAGGCGCAAACCATCATTACCGATTATTACTATCGCGTGAACAACCCGGAAGTAATGGCAAAACTGAGCGATAAATTCCCGCAGACGGCGCTGTTCCGTGTAGAGGACAAGTTTGGTTCCTGGCCTGAAGTGATGAAAACCCATTTCGGCAATGGTGGTGAACTGGACACGTTGCTGGCGGCGGGGCGTAAGTGATGTTTGCAGGATCAAAACGCGTGCTGCCTGGCTTCGGTTTAAGCCTCGGCAGCAGCCTGTTTTTTGTTTGTCTGATACTGCTGTTGCCGCTGAGCGCGCTGGTGATGCAGCTGGCGCAGATGAGCTGGGCGCAATACTGGGAGGTGGTCACTAATCCGCAGGTTGTGGCCGCTTATAAAGTCACGCTGATTGCAGCCTTTGTCGCCTCCGTTTTTAACGGCGTGTTTGGCTTGTTGATGGCGTGGATCCTCACGCGTTACCGTTTTCCGGGCCGTACACTGCTGGATGCGTTAATGGATCTCCCTTTTGCGTTGCCCACGGCCGTGGCGGGTCTGACGCTGGCATCGCTGTTTTCGGTGAATGGTTTTTACGGCGAATGGTTAGCGAAGTTTGATATCAAAGTGACCTATACCTGGCTCGGTATTGCGGTGGCAATGGCGTTTACCAGCATTCCGTTTGTGGTACGCACCATCCAGCCAGTACTGGAAGAGTTAGGGCCGGAATATGAAGAGGCGGCGGAAACCCTGGGCGCGACGCGCTGGCAAAGTTTTCGCAAAGTGGTGCTGCCGGAACTCTCTCCTGCATTGATGGCGGGCGTCGCGTTGTCGTTTACCCGCAGCCTTGGCGAGTTTGGCGCGGTGATCTTTATCGCCGGTAACATCGCCTGGAAGACCGAAGTCACCTCACTGATGATTTTTGTACGCTTGCAGGAGTTTGATTACCCGGCGGCGAGCGCGATTGCCTCGGTGATCCTGGCGGCTTCTTTGCTGTTGCTGTTTTCCATTAACACCCTGCAAAGCCGCTTTGGTCAGCGTGTGGTAGGTCACTAATGGCGGAAATAACTGAATTGAAACGCTATGACAAGCCTCAGGTGAACTGGGGCAAATGGTTTTTGATTGGTACGGGCGTCCTTGTTTCTGCGTTTATTCTCGTCGTGCCGATGGTTTATATCTTCGTGCAGGCATTTAGCAAAGGCCTGGCACCAGTACTGCAAAATCTCGCTGATGCCGACATGCTGCATGCCATCTGGCTGACGGTGCTGATTGCGCTGATCTCGGTGCCGCTGAACCTGATATTCGGCACGTTGCTGGCCTGGCTGGTGACGCGCTTTAACTTCCCCGGCCGCCAGTTACTGTTGACGCTGCTGGATATTCCCTTTGCTGTTTCGCCGGTGGTCGCAGGTCTTATCTATCTGCTGTTTTATGGCTCGAACGGCCCGCTTGGCGGCTGGCTGGATGCGCATAATCTGCAAATTATGTTCGCCTGGCCGGGCATGGTGCTGGTTACCGTGTTTGTGACTTGCCCGTTTGTGGTGCGCGAACTGGTGCCAGTGATGTTAAGCCAGGGGAGCCAGGAGGACGAAGCAGCGATTCTGCTTGGCGCGTCCGGCTGGCAGATGTTCAAGCGCGTAACGTTGCCGAACATCCGCTGGGCACTGCTGTACGGCGTAGTGCTCACTAACGCGCGGGCGATTGGTGAATTTGGCGCGGTGTCGGTGGTGTCCGGCTCTATCCGCGGTGAAACCCTGTCGCTGCCGCTGCAAATTGAATTACTGCAGCAGGATTACAATACCGTCGGTTCGTTTACTGCCGCAGCTCTGCTGACCTTGATGGCTATTTTGACGTTGTTTTTAAAGAGTGCGTTGCAGTGGCGTTTGAATAATCAGGAAAAACGCCAGCAACAGGAGGGAAATCATGAGCATTGAGATTGCCAATATTAAGAAGTCTTTTGGTCGCACCCAGGTGCTGAATGATATCTCTTTGGATATCCCTTCCGGCCAGATGGTGGCGTTGCTGGGCCCGTCCGGTTCCGGTAAAACCACGTTGCTGCGTATTATTGCCGGTCTTGAGCATCAGAGCAGCGGGCGCATTCGTTTTCATGGTACTGATGTCAGCCGTTTGCATGCGCGCGAGCGCCGCGTTGGCTTTGTGTTCCAGCATTATGCGCTGTTTCGTCATATGACGGTGTTCGACAATATCGCTTTCGGCCTGACGGTGCTGCCGCGTCGTGAACGACCAAACGCGGCGGCGATCAAAGCCAAAGTGACGCAACTGCTGGAAATGGTGCAACTGGCACATCTGGCGGAACGTTTCCCGGCGCAGCTTTCTGGCGGCCAGAAACAGCGTGTGGCGCTGGCGCGTGCGCTGGCGGTTGAGCCGCAAATCCTGTTGCTGGATGAACCTTTCGGCGCGCTTGATGCGCAGGTGCGTAAAGAGTTGCGCCGCTGGTTGCGCCAGTTGCATGAAGAGCTGAAATTCACCAGCGTATTCGTAACGCACGATCAGGAAGAGGCGACGGAAGTTGCCGATCGCGTCGTGGTGATGAGCCAGGGCAACATTGAACAGGCGGATGCGCCGGATCAGGTCTGGCGCGAACCCGCAACCCGCTTTGTGCTGGAGTTTATGGGGGAGGTTAACCGCCTGAAAGGCACGGTGAGCGGTGGGCAGTTCCACGTTGGCGCACACCGCTGGCCACTTGGTTATACTCCGGCTTACCAGGGGGATGTCGATCTGTTCCTGCGCCCGTGGGAAGTGGATGTCAGCCGCCGCACCAGCCTCGATTCTCCGCTGCCGGTACAGGTGCTGGAAGCCAGTCCGAAAGGCCATTACACCCAACTGGTTGTGCAGCCGCTGGGCTGGAACCCGGAGCCGTTGACCGTAGTGATGCGTGATGAGCAACCTCCGCAGCGCGGTGAGCGTTTGTTTGTTGGCCTGCAACATGCCCGTTTATATAACGGTAACGAACGCATTGTGGCCCGCGCAGAACTTGCTCTGGCGGATTCTGCCTGATAGCTTAAACAGACGTGGTTTCTGCCGGATAACATACAGGTTTATCCGGCCTACAAGCCCGGTATGCATCTTGCGACCGGGTTTTTTATTGGACAGCGATTGTGAACACATTAGAACAAACCATTGGCAATACGCCGCTGGTCAAATTGCAACGCCTGACGCCGGATAACGGTAGTGAAATCTGGGTCAAACTGGAAGGCAACAATCCGGCGGGATCGGTAAAAGACAGAGCGGCAGTATCGATGATTGTGCAGGCGGAAAAGCGCGGGGAGATTAAACCCGGCGACGTACTTATTGAAGCGACCAGCGGTAATACGGGTATCGCGCTGGCGATGATCGCCGCGCTGAAAGGCTACCGCATGAAATTGCTGATGCCGGACAACATGAGCCAGGAACGGCGCGCCGCGATGCGTGCCTACGGCGCGGAGTTGATTCTGGTCAGCAAAGAGCAGGGAATGGAAGGGGCGCGCGATCTGGCACTGGCGATGTCAGCGCGCGGTGAAGGCAAACTGCTCGATCAGTTTAACAATCCGGATAACCCCTACGCACATTACACTACCACCGGTCCGGAAATCTGGCGTCAGACCAGTGGGCGAATCACGCATTTTGTCTCCAGTATGGGCACTACCGGCACTATTACCGGGGTATCGCGTTTTCTGCGTGAGCAGGATAAAAAAGTAACGATTGTCGGTTTGCAGCCGGAAGAGGGCAGCAGTATTCCTGGTATCCGCCGCTGGCCTGCTGAATATATGCCGGGGATTTTTAACGCGTCTCTGGTTGATGAGGTGCTGGATATCCATCAGCGCGAAGCGGAAAATACCATGCGCGCGCTGGCGGTGCAGGAAGGCGTTTTCTGCGGTGTCAGTTCCGGCGGCGCAGTAGCAGGGGCAATACGGGTGGCGAAAGCGAACCCGGATGCGGTGATCGTCGCCATTATTTGCGATCGCGGCGATCGCTATCTTTCAACTGGCGTATTTGGTGAAGAGAGTTATTCGCAGGGCGCGGGAATTTAACCCGTTAAGGAGAGCTAATGGAGATGATCCTGTTCAGGGATAAGACCCGGGCGCAGCAGGCTGATATTGTTGCCGTACAATCACAAGTTGTCTACGGGAGCGTGGGCAACAGTATAGCGGTACCGAATATTCGCCAGCACCATTTGAATGTACTGGCCGTGCCGACGGTGCTGTTCAGCAACACGCCGCACTATGACACCTTTTACGGCGGCGTCATTCCCGACGAGTGGTTTAGCGGCTATTTAAAAGCGCTGGAAGAGCGTGATGTTTTGCGCAGCGTTAAAGCTGTCACGACCGGTTATATGGGCAGTGCCAGCCAGATAAAACTGCTGGCACAGTGGCTCACTGTGTTGCGGGAAAAACATCCGCAATTGCTAATTCTGGTTGATCCGGTGATCGGCGATACCGATAGCGGCATCTACGTTAAACCAGAAATTCCGCAGGCATATTGTGAACATCTGCTGCCACTGGCGCAGGGTATCACGCCAAATGTGTTCGAGCTGGAAGTGCTGAGTGGTCAGCCATGCCGGGATTTGCAAAGTGCTATTGAGGCAGCAAAAGGCCTGTTATCGGAATCGCTGCATTGGGTGGCGATCACCAGTGCGCCGGTTGAGCAGCAAGGTGAGCACATTCACGTGGTACTGGTTACCGCTGATGCGGTTCATGTGAGTGGTTATCCGCGTGTGGCGACAGATCTCAAAGGCACTGGCGATCTGTTTTGTTCTGAACTGGTGAGCAGCATTGTTCAGGGAAAAGCGCTTGATATGGCGATACAGGCTGCGGGCGATCGGGTCGTAGAAGTGATGGGATATACGCTGGAAAAAGGCTATGACGAGCTGATTTTACCGCCGCAGTAAAGTAAAAATGGCGCCTTTCGGCGCCATTCTTTTATGCATTACGCATTACTTTTTGATGCGGATCACCGGGGTTTCGCCCACGGTTACGCTACCAGAAAGTTTGATAAGCTCTTTGATTTCGTCCATGTTGGAGATAACCACCGGCGTCAGGGTTGACTTGGCTTTCTCTTCCAGCAGCGGCAGATCAAATTCGATTACCGGATCGCCAACTTTTACGCGCTGGCCTTCTTCTGCGATGCGTTTGAAACCTTCACCTTTCAGTTCAACGGTGTCGATACCGAAGTGAACAAACAGTTCAATGCCACTATCGGATTCGATAGAGAAGGCATGGTTGGTTTCAAAGATTTTGCCGATAGTACCATCAACCGGGGCTACCATTTTGTTACCGGTCGGTTTGATAGCAATGCCATCACCAACGATTTTCTCAGCGAATACAACATCCGGTACATCTTCAATGTTGACGATTTCGCCAGAAAGCGGGGCAATAATCTCAATGGTTCCGGTGTCTTTTTTATCATCAGAAACCAAAGATTTCAGTTTATCGAAAAAACCCATGATCTTCTCCTAAGCAGTAATTTGGGCGCATCTCGTGGATTAGCAGATTGTTTTTTCTTCAATGAACTTGTTAACCAGCGTCATTAACTCGTCCGTTGTCGGTTGAGCAAGAGCCTGCTCTGCTAACACCTTCGCATCTTCGAAGTTTGTGTTACGAATAATCTTCTTAATGCGCGGGATAGAAATGGCGCTCATACTGAATTCATCCAGACCCATCCCCAGCAACAGAAGTGTAGCACGTTCGTCGCCAGCAAGCTCACCACACATGCCAGTCCATTTGCCTTCCGCATGAGAAGCATCAATAACTTGCTTGATCAGGGTGAGTACAGACGGTGACATCGGCTGGTAAAGATGTGAAATCATATCATTACCACGGTCAACCGCCAGGGTGTACTGCGTCAAATCATTGGTACCGATACTAAAGAAATCAACTTCTTTCGCCAGATGGCGGGCAATTGTCGCGGCAGCAGGAGTTTCCACCATCACGCCAATTTCAATGCTCTCGTCAAACGCCTTGCCTTCGTTACGCAATTCTTGTTTGTAGATCTCAATCTCTTTCTTCAGTGCGCGCACTTCTTCGACAGAGATGATCATCGGGAACATAATTCGCAGTTTACCGAAAGCGGAAGCGCGCAGAATAGCGCGTACCTGATCGCGCAGGATCTCTTTACGATCCATCGCAATACGTACAGCACGCCAGCCCAGGAACGGGTTCTCTTCTTTCGGAAAATTCATGTAAGGCAGCTCTTTGTCGCCGCCAATGTCCATGGTACGGACGATAACTGCCTGAGAACCGCAGGCTTCTGCCACCGCTTTGTAGGCTTCAAACTGCTCTTCTTCAGTCGGCAGGGCGTCGCGATCCATGAACAGGAATTCGGTACGGTACAGACCAACACCTTCAGCGCCATTGCGCTCAGCGCCCGCGATATCGCGAACGGTACCGATGTTGGCGCACACTTCCACCTGGTGACCATCAAGGGTGATCGCCGGCAGATCTTTCAGTTTCGCCAGTTCGGCTTTTTCTTCAGCAACCTGAGTTTGTGCCGCGCGCAGTGTCTCAATCTCTTCGTCACTCGGGTTAACGTAGACTTTGTTGTTAACCGCATCGAGGATCAGATAATCGCCATTTTTAACCTGAGTGGTGACGCTACCGGTGCCCACGATCGCTGGCAACTCAAGGGAGCGCGCCATGATAGACGTGTGGGAAGTACGACCACCGATGTCAGTGATAAAACCAAGCACTTTTTTCAGGTTCAACTGGGCAGTTTCTGACGGTGTCAGATCGGCCGCAACCAGAATCACTTCTTCCTGAATTGCGCTCAGATCGATAATCGGCATACCCAGAATGTTGCGCAGTAGACGCTTACCGATGTCACGTACGTCAGCAGCACGTTCTTTCAGGTATTCATCATCCAGCTCTTCCAGGGCTGTAGCCTGACCTTCGATAACTTCATGCGCTGCCGCATCGGCAGTCATGTTCTTATCTTTAATCAGGGCTATGATTTCCTGCTCCAGCTCCTCATCTTCCAGCAGCATAATATGCCCTTCGAAGATGGCTTCTTTTTCTTCACCGAAAGTTTCACCCGCTTTCGTTTTGATTGCTTCCAGCTGTGCCGATGCTTTGGCACGACCGCTCAGGAAACGCTCAACTTCCTGGTCAACCTTGTCGGCAGAAATTTTCTTCCGGTCGATGACGATCTCGTCTTCTTTCAGCAGCAGTGCTTTGCCGAAAGCGATACCCGGGGATGCTAAAATGCCTGAAATCATAACCCTACCTTTACTTGTGACTGATCTTGAAAAGAACCCGTAAGTAAAACTTACTCAAGTTCTGCCATCAGTTTAACCAGATGCTCAACCGCTTTTTGCTCGTCTTCGCCTTCAGCGGTCAACGTCACAACAGTACCTTGAGTCAGGCCCAAAGTTTGCAGTTTGAACAGGCTTTTCGCGCTAGCGCTTTTGCCGTTAGAAGTCACAGTGATTTCAGAAGAGAAGCCTTTTGCTTCTTTAACAAACTGAGCAGCAGGGCGGGTATGCAGACCGTTCGGAGCGGTAATGGTAACTTCTTGCTGGAACATTGTATTTCCCCAACTTATAGGTTTAGTGTTGTGGAACTAAAGTCTAGCCTGGCGGCATGACTTTAGCCTGTATTGTTAGCGCCGGCGCAACGGGACAAACTACAGAAGCCTGCCTGGCGCAACCAAACGCTGGCGCTTCTGGCTGCTGACGTTTCGCTCGTCATTAAACATTATGCAGCGAAAGGCAGAATTGAACCAAATCATAAAATCGATTCAGCTTGGTGAAATCTTGCCTTCGATTAATTTCGCGCATCAAAATAAATGTGATGGTTAAATACCAGACCAGGAGGTTTCAGGCAATGCCAGGTAGGACAAAAATTTGATATATGCCACAAAAAAGCACCGCAATCGGTGCTTTTTTGTGCTGATTTAACAATCTGGCATCACTGTTGCAATTCTTTTTCAGTAAACAGATCGGCAAACAACGCGGTGCTCAAATAACGCTCGCCAGAAGAAGGCAAAATGACCACGATATTCTTATTGGTAAAGGTTTCGTCTTCTTGCAATTTCAGCGCTGCCGCGACGGCTGCACCTGAAGAGATACCCGCCAGAATACCTTCCTCTTCCATCAGACGACGCGCGGTGCTGATGGCTTCTTCGTTGGTGATTTTGACAACTTTATCGATCAGTTTCAAATCCAGGTTGCCGGGAATAAAACCCGCGCCGATGCCCTGAATTTTGTGCGGACCAGGCTTCAGCTCTTCGCCTGCCAGTGCCTGGGAAATAACCGGAGAATCCGTTGGCTCTACCGCGACGGTGATCAGGTCAGTTTTGCCTTTGGTATTTTTGATATAACGCGTTACGCCAGTCAGCGTACCGCCAGTGCCCACGCCGGAGATAAATACATCAACCTGGCCATCGGTGTCTTCCCAGATTTCCGGGCCGGTGGTTTTTTCATGGATTTCCGGGTTAGCCGGATTACTGAATTGCTGCAACAGCAGGAATTTCGCCGGATCGCTGGCGACAATTTCTTCTGCTTTCTGGATAGCGCCTTTCATGCCTTTTGCGCCTTCCGTCAGTACCAGGTTCGCGCCTAATGCCTTCAGCAGCTTACGGCGTTCGATACTCATGGTTTCCGGCATGGTCAGCGTCAGTTTGTAGCCGCGCGCAGCGGCGACATAGGCCAGTGCGATCCCGGTGTTACCACTGGTTGGTTCAACCAGTTCTACGCCCGGTTTCAGCACCCCGCGTTTTTCGGCATCCCAAATCATATTGGCACCGATACGGCATTTTACGCTGAAGCTTGGGTTACGTGATTCGACCTTCGCCAGAATGCGGCCGTTACCGATGCGGTTCAGTCGAACCAGCGGCGTATGACCAATCGTCAACGAGTTGTCTTCAAAAATCTTACTCATAGCCCGTCCTTAACTGTATGAAATTTGGGAACCACCTCAGCATACGCACTTACTGTTGTTGGGGAAGTAAGGAAATCGCATATCTATATGCTAGGGTGAAATAATGCTAATCAGTATGGAATAAGAAACGGAATAAATCCTTATCGCCAAACCGCGTGTTTTTCCCGGTAGCAATCGACCCACATCGCCGTTGCGCCACACACCGCTACGGGCATCACGACCAGGTTCAACACCGGAATCATCGTAAACAGGCTGGTGAGCGCACCGAATTGCATATTAATAACCTTGCGTTCGCGCAAGGAAACGCGCATCGCTTTAAACGGCACCTTATGGTTATCAAACGGATAGTCGCAATACTGGATAGCCAGCATCCACGCACTGAACAGGAACCACAGCACCGGGGCGACGGTTTGCCCAATACCGGGAATAAAATAAAGTACCAGCAGCAGCAGGGCGCGGGGCAGATACCAGGCCAGTTTTTGCCATTCGCGCTTCATGATACGCGGTACATCTTTTAGCAGCCCAAAAACGCCGACGTCGGGCGGTGTCGCACCGGTAAGGCGTGCTTCCAGCTGTTCTGCCAGCAAGCCATTAAAGGGAGCGGCAATCCAGTTCGCAAGGGTTGAGAAGAAGTAGCCGAAGACCAACAGAATTGAGACAACGGCAATTGGCCACAGTAAATAGCTCAGCCATTGCAGCCAGTCCGGCACATGGCTCATCAGCGAAGGGATCCAACTATCCAGGCGGGTAAATAGCCACCAGAACGCGCCGCCCATCAGCAAAATATTCACCATTAACGGCAAGATCACAAAGCGACGAATGCCTGGCAGTGTGACCAGTTTCCAGCCCTGGGAAAAGTAAAACATGCCGCTGCGAGCAACAGACGGGGATGATGAAACCATAATCTGGCCATACTCCTTTCATGACGACCGAAAACTGCAGCTTATAATATTCATCAGACGGGGGAAACCCGTTCGGAAATGTTCGAAAAAACAGCAAAAAGCACAATTTCGTTCATCTTTATGCTGCGAAAGACACGCGCGCACTTGCACTTGACGTAATGGGCAAATACTCTTAGTGAGTAAATGTTTGCCGTGGTGGCAAGGTGTTAGAACAACAGAGAATATAATGATGCAGGATTTGCGTCTGATATTAATCATTGTTGGCGCGATCGCCATAATTGCTTTGCTGGTTCATGGGTTTTGGACCAGTCGCAAAGAACGTTCGTCCATGTTCCGGGATCGCCCATTAAAACGTATGAAGTCGAGACGTGACGACGACGAGTTGGATGACGAGGATGTCGAAGAAGACGAAGGCGTAGGTGAAGTGCGTGTTCATAAAGTGAATCACGCGCCGGCAGCCAGTAACGAGCAGGACGCGCCGCGTCAGCACCAATATCAGCCGCCTTATGCGTCGGCACAACCACGCCCGTCGGCACCGCCGGTTCAACCCGCAGAGCCACCGCACCACGCGCAGCAGCCTTATTCCCAGCAGCAGCCGGAGCGCCCAGCGCAAGCACCTGCCTTTGAAACGCAGCCGGTGCGTCACGCGCCGCAACAGCCTGTAGCGCCACAACAGCAAGTGGCACCTCAGCAGCCTGCGCCGCAGTATCAATCGCAACCTGAAATTGCGCAGCCCGCACCTCAGCCGGAACCTGAACCGGTTGTCGAAGCGCCGGTGGAAAAACCGCAGCGCAAAGAAACCGTGATTATCATGAACGTTGCTGCACACCATGGCAGCACGTTGAATGGCGAAGTGCTGCTGAACAGCATTTTGCAGGCCGGGTTTAAATTCGGCGATATGAGCATTTTTCATCGTCATCTTAGCCCGGACGGCAGTGGCCCGGCGCTTTTCAGCCTGGCCAATATGGTCAATCCCGGCACGTTTGATGTCGATACGATGAGCGAGATGGCAACGCCTGGCGTCACCATCTTTATGCAGGTGCCTTCCTATGGCGACGAGTTGCAAAACTTTAAACTGATGCTGCAATCCGCACAGCATATCGCCGATGAAGTTGGTGGTGTGGTGCTGGACGATCAGCGTCGGATGATGACCCCGCAGAAATTACGTGAATACCAGGATCGTATTCGCGAGGTCAAAGACGCCAACGCGTAACGGGACCACGAACATTATTTCCTTCCAGAACCCCCGCCAGTCGGGGGTTTTTTATCATTGATGGTGCGATATGGACTCAATTGAACAACAACTGACAGAACTGCGAACCAGCCTTCGCCATCATGAATATCTGTACCACGTTATGGACGCGCCGGAGATCCCGGACGCCGAGTACGATCGTTTGATGCGTGAACTGCGTGAGCTCGAAGCGCAGCGCCCTGATTTAGTCACGCCGGATTCGCCAACGCAGCGTGTTGGCGCAGCGCCGCTTACCGCTTTTAGCCAGATACGCCATGAAGTGCCGATGTTGTCGCTGGACAACGTGTTTGACGAAGAGAGTTTTCTCGCTTTTAACAAACGTGTGCAGGACAGGCTGAAAAGCACCGACGCGCTTACCTACTGCTGCGAGCTAAAGCTGGATGGCCTGGCGGTGAGTATTCTCTACGAAAACGGTGTGCTGATGCGTGCGGCAACGCGCGGCGATGGCACCACCGGAGAGGATATCACCACTAACGTGCGCACTATCCGCGCCATCCCGCTCAAGCTGCACGGTGACAATATTCCCGCCCGCCTCGAAGTGCGTGGTGAAGTGTTTTTGCCGCAATCGGGTTTTGAAAAAATCAACGAAGATGCGCGTCGTACCGGTGCGAAAGTCTTTGCCAACCCGCGCAATGCAGCCGCAGGTTCATTGCGCCAGCTCGATCCGCGTATCACCGCCAAACGCCCGCTGACCTTCTTCTGCTATGGCATCGGCATTCTCGAAGGCGGCGAGCTGCCGCGCAGCCATCTGGGCCGCTTGCAGCAGTTCAAAGCCTGGGGGCTGCCGGTAAGTGACCGCATCCGCCTTTGCAACACGCCGGAAGAGGTGCTGGCTTTCTATCACCAGGTTGAAGCCGATCGCCCCACGCTCGGTTTTGATATTGACGGCGTGGTGATTAAGGTCGACTCGCTCGATTTACAGGAACAGTTGGGCTTTGTCGCCCGCGCGCCGCGCTGGGCTGTCGCCTTTAAATTCCCGGCGCAGGAGCAGATGACCTTTGTTCGCGATGTGGAATTCCAGGTCGGGCGAACCGGCGCAATTACGCCTGTCGCCAGGCTTGAGCCGGTACACGTTGCCGGGGTGCTGGTCAGCAACGCAACACTGCACAACGCCGATGAAATCGACCGTCTGGGTCTGCGTATTGGCGACAAAGTAGTGATTCGCCGCGCCGGTGATGTGATCCCGCAGGTGGTCAATGTGGTGCTTTCCGAGCGTCCGCAAGAAACCCGTGAAGTGCTTTTTCCGACGCACTGCCCGGTGTGTGGTTCCGATGTTGAACGTGTTGAAGGCGAAGCTGTTGCCCGCTGTACCGGTGGGTTAATCTGCGGTGCGCAGCGTAAAGAGTCGCTGAAGCATTTTGTCTCCCGTCGCGCGATGGATGTGGATGGCATGGGCGACAAGATAATCGACCAACTGGTTGAAAAAGAGTACGTCCACACGCCGGCAGACTTATTCCGCCTGACGGCCGGTAAGCTGACGGGGCTTGATCGTATGGGGCCTAAATCGGCGCAAAATGTGGTCAATGCGCTGGAGAAAGCCAAAGAGACGACCTTTGCCCGTTTCCTCTACGCGCTCGGTATCCGCGAGGTTGGCGAAGCCACGGCCGCCGGTCTGGCGGCTTACTTTGGTACGCTGGAGGCGCTGATGGCCGCAAGCGTTGACGAGCTGCAAAAAGTGCCTGATGTCGGGGTTGTGGTCGCGAAGCATGTGGACAACTTCTTCAATGAAGAGAGCAACCGCGAGGTTATCCGCCAGTTAGTTGAGGATGTTGGCATTCACTGGCCTGCGCCGGTTGTCGTCAAGGCTGAAGAGATCGACAGCCCATTTGCCGGGAAAACCATCGTGCTGACCGGTAGCCTGAGCCAGCTTTCGCGCGATGACGCCAAAGCACGTTTAACCGCCTTAGGGGCAAAAGTGGCGGGCAGCGTGTCGAAGAAAACGGATCTGGTGATTGCCGGGGAAGCCGCAGGCTCTAAGCTTGCGAAAGCGCAAGAACTGGGTATAGAGGTTATCGACGAAGCTGAGATGATGCGCCTGCTGGGAGCGTAAATGGAAAAGGAACAGTTGGTCGAGATTGCAAATACGCTCATGCCGTTTGGTAAATATCAGGGGCGGCGGCTTATCGATCTGCCCGAAGAGTATCTGCTGTGGTTTGCCCGGAAGGATTCGTTTCCCGCCGGGCGGCTGGGCGAGTTGATGCAGATAACGTTACTGATCAAAACGGAAGGGCTGAGCCATCTGGTGCAGCCCCTGAAACGCAATTAGGCTTTCGCCGCGTCCTGCGCCTGCTGTTGCTCCGTTTGACGTTTATAACGGCGCGCCAGCACGGCGCAGACCATCAACTGGATCTGATGGAAGATCATCAGCGGCAGCACCATCATGCCAATCACCGACGTCGGGAACAGGATGTTAGCCATAGGAATACCGTTGGCGAGGCTCTTTTTTGAACCGCAGAAAACAATAGTGATTTCATCGGCTTTGTTGAAGCCACATTTCCGTGCCACCACTACGTTCACTACGATGACAATCGCCAGCAACACCAGGCTCGCCACCACGATAAACAGCAGCGAACCGATGCCCACTTTGTGCCAGATGCCGTTCACCACCGCTTCGCTAAAGGCGGAATAAACTACCAGCAGAATCGACGTCTGGTCGGTTTTTGAAATCCATTTCTTATGCTTTGCCACAAAAGCGCCGGTCCACGGGCGGGAAAGATGCCCCAGCACAAACGGCAGCAGCAGTTGCAGCATGATCTTGCCCACTTGCTCAAGGCTGCCTTCTGCGCCGTGCAGATCCATCAGCAGGCCAACCAGCAGCGGCGACAGGAAGATGCCGAGTAAGCTGGAGGCCGATGCCGAGCAAACCGCCGCCGCGACATTACCGCCCGCCAGCGAGGTAAAGGCTATTGCCGATTGGACGGTCGCAGGCAGAATGCACAAATACAGAAAACCGGTATACAGCTCCTGGCTGACATTCACCGGCGACCACCAGACAAACAGCACGCCGAGCGCCGGGAAAAGCACAAACGTGCTGCACATTACCCAAAGGTGTAAACGCCAGTGGCTACCACCAGCGATGATCGCCTCGCGTGACAGTTTTGCGCCGTGCATAAAAAACAACAGTGCAATCGCGGCGGTGGTCAGCCCTTCGAAAAACGGCACAAAACCGCCGCGCGCCGGGAAGAAAGAGGCCAGCAAAACGGTACATACCAGCGTGAGCGTAAAAGGATCAAGGATACGAAAAAGTTTCATGTGCACTCCTGAAAGTCGATGCCGCTATTGTGCTTTTTCTGTTTTGAGAAATAAAATTGATTTATTGCATCCATTCATGAATTTATAAGATGAATTATTCCTTACGTCAGTTACGTGTCTTCGTCACGGTGGCGCAAGCCAAGAGTTTTAGCCGGGCAGGGGAGATAATCGGCCTCAGCCAGTCTGCGGTAAGCCACAGCGTGAAAGAGCTGGAACTGCAAACCGGTGTCCGCTTACTCGACCGTACCACCCGCGAAGTGGTGCTGACCGAAGCCGGGCATCAACTGGCCGGACGCCTCGAACGACTGTTAGATGAGCTTAGCAGCACGCTACGTGAAGCCGGGCGTGTCGGTCAGCAGCTGACTGGCACGGTGCGCGTGGCGGCGAGCCAGACCATTTCGGCACATCTGATCCCGCAATGCATCGCCAGCAGCAACCAGCGTTATCCGGAAATTGATTTTGTGTTGCACGACAGGCCGCAGCAATGGGTGCTGGAGAGCATTCGCCAGGGCGAGGTGGATTTTGGCATTGTTATCGATCCTGGCCCGGTGAACGATTTTGAGAGCGAAGAGATCCTTGAGGAGCCATTCTTTTTGCTGTGTCGCAGCGATCATCCGTGGGCACAGCTTGCTGAGGTGCCTTGGTCGGCGCTGGATGGTGCGAGATTAGTAGTGCAGGATTACGCGTCTGGTAGCCGACCGCTTATCGATGCGGCGCTGCGCCATTTCGCCGTACGCGCAACAATCGTGCAGGAGATTGGCCACCCGGCAACCCTGTTTCCGATGGTTGAAGCGGGGATCGGTATAAGCATTCTGCCCGCACTCGCCTTGCCGCTGCCGCAGGGAAGCGAGCTGGCGGTAAAACGGCTGGTGCCGGATATGCAGCGCAAAATTATGCTGGTGCGACGAAAAAACAGGTCTCTCTCAGGGGCGGCGCAGGCATTGTGGGAAGTTGTCAGAGAACAGGCCCGGTGTTTAAACCAGGCCCGTGAGGACGATCCGTTATTTACTCAGACGTAAATATCAATCTGATGATCGTCGGAAGGTTTGTTAACACCTTCCGCTTTCGTTTGCGGGTGCTGCTGGGCTTGTTTCTGCTCTGCTTCCTCAGCCTGTTTGCGCTGCAGTTGCGCCAGCTGCGCTTGCAGTTGCTGGATTTCAGTCTGAATCATCTCTTGCTGTTTCTTCTTGTCTTCCGTCGAACCGCTCCCGTTAGCGATTTCTTTCAGCTGCTGCGTCAGCTTGGTGATCTTCTGAGTAATGCGGCTGATTTGCGAAGCGGTATCGTTGCCGGTAGACGATGAACTACCCGCGCTACCCGTTTGAATTGACGCTGTAGTTGTCGAAATTGTGGTCATTGCACACTCCTTTTTGCCATAAAACATGGTTATCGGCCGACATCATCTATTTCTTGAATTGTCTTAATCGAATGGCCGTTCGGCGGGCATCATAGCGGGACATTAAGGATAAATTATGGATAAGCGTTACCGTTTTTACTTATTGAAAATACTGAAATTTTATTCGTTTTCACATTGTGGTCGGGGTGGTTTTTTTAGCTGGCTTAACGTGGATTTAATCGTTTGTATGCTGCTTTAAAGTAAATTGTTCGGCGGGAAAAATTCATCGATTTACTGGTCACATAACTGGAATTGCGCGGGTTGGTAATCAATGGATTTCAACTGACGGCTGGAACAGGGCTGGAGAATGGTGAATAGCAGAAAGCAAAAAAGCGCCTTTAGGGCGCTTTTTTACATTGGTGGGTCGTGCAGGATGACTCGCTTCGCTCGCCCTTCGGGTCGTCGCCGCAAGCGGCTCCGTTGTTTCGCTGCGCTCAACTCGAACCTGCTGCAGAGTTACTCGTCTCATCCTGAGACTCGCCCTACGGGCCAACGCTGCGCGTTGTTCAAAATTGTTCCCGACAATTTTGTCGAATCTTTGAATATCGCAGATAGCAAAAAAGCGCCTTTAGGGCGCTTTTTTACATTGGTGGGTCGTGCAGGATGACTCGCTTCGCTCGCCCTTCGGGTCGTCGCCGCAAGCGGCTCCGTTGTCTCACTACGTTCGACTCGAACCTGCTGCAGAGTTACTCGTCTCATCCTGAGACTCGCCCTACGGGCCAACGCTGCGCGTTGTTCAAAATTGTTCCCGACAATTTTGTCGAATCTTTGAATATCGCAGATAGCAAAAAAGCGCCTTTAGGGCGCTTTTTTACATTGGTGGGTCGTGCAGGATGACTCGCTTCGCTCGCCCTTCGGGTCGTCGCCGCAAGCGGCTCCGTTGTCTCACTACGTTCGACTCGAACCTGCTGCAGGTTCGAATCTTTGAATATCGCAGATAGCAAAAAAGCGCCTTTAGGGCGCTTTTTTACATTGGTGGGTCGTGCAGGATTCGAACCTGCGACCAATTGATTAAAAGTCAACTGCTCTACCAACTGAGCTAACGACCCGAAGTGGTGGGTGATGACGGGATCGAACCGCCGACCCCCTCCTTGTAAGGGAGGTGCTCTCCCAGCTGAGCTAATCACCCACTTCGGTACTTCAACTGATAAGAATTCGCTGGCGAGAAAGTGGTGGGTGATGACGGGATCGAACCGCCGACCCCCTCCTTGTAAGGGAGGTGCTCTCCCAGCTGAGCTAATCACCCACTTCTCATTCTTATCTACACTGCGGAAGCCACAAAAATCGTGGTGGGTGATGACGGGATCGAACCGCCGACCCCCTCCTTGTAAGGGAGGTGCTCTCCCAGCTGAGCTAATCACCCCCGCTGTGTGGAGTCGCATTATAGGGAGAGTTGAAAATGAGTCAACGCATTTTCAAAAGAAATTGTTCGTTCGTCGTAAAATTAGACAAACCGCTGCGTAAAGCGTCGCGAGAGCATGATTTCTAAACAAAATAGCCTGATAACCCCCTCATTGCGGCAACAACATTGAGGAATCAGCCCACAGTGATAGAATATCGCCCACTTTCATTTTCGCTATTGCCGACGGTCGGCATCTTTATAAACGTAAGGCCATTTCATGAAAATCAAAACTCGCTTCGCGCCAAGCCCCACCGGCTACCTGCACGTTGGCGGCGCGCGCACTGCTCTTTACTCCTGGCTATTTGCACGTAATCACGGCGGTGAGTTTGTGCTGCGTATTGAAGACACCGATCTTGAGCGCTCCACTCCGGAAGCAATTGAAGCCATCATGGATGGCATGAACTGGCTGAACCTGGAGTGGGACGAAGGCCCGTACTTCCAGACTAAACGCTTTGATCGCTACAACGCGGTCATCGATGAAATGCTCAAAGCCGGTACCGCCTACAAATGCTACTGCTCGAAAGAACGCCTTGAGCAGCTGCGCGAAACGCAGATGGCAAATAATGAAAAACCACGTTATGACGGTCGTTGCCGCCACGATCATTCGCACCATGCTGATGACGAGCCGTGCGTCGTGCGTTTTGCCAACCCGCAGGATGGTTCTGTTATTTTTGACGACCAGATTCGCGGCCCGATTGAGTTCAGCAACCTCGAACTCGACGATCTGATCATCCGCCGTACTGATGGTTCACCGACCTATAACTTCTGCGTTGTGGTTGATGACTGGGATATGGAAATCACCCACGTTATCCGTGGTGAAGACCATATCAACAATACACCGCGTCAGATCAACATCCTGAAAGCGCTGAACGCGCCGGTTCCGGTTTACGCGCACGTGTCGATGATTAACGGCGACGACGGTAAAAAACTCTCCAAACGCCATGGCGCGGTCAGCGTAATGCAGTATCGCGACGACGGTTACCTGCCGGAAGCGCTGCTTAACTATCTGGTGCGCCTGGGCTGGTCGAGCGGCGATCAGGAGATCTTCTCCCGTGAAGAGATGATCAAGCTGTTCTCTCTCGGCGCGGTGAGTAAATCGGCGAGCGCGTTCAACACCGACAAGTTGCTGTGGCTGAACCATCACTACATCAATACGCTGGATCCCGAGTATGTGGCGACGCACCTGCAGTGGCACATTGAGCAGGAAAACATCGACACCCATACTGGCCCGCAGTTGTTTGAGTTAGTGAAGCTGCTCGGCGAGCGTTGCAAAACACTGAAAGAGATGGCGGCAAGCTGCCGTTATTTCTATGAAGAGTTTGATGAATTCGATGCCGATGCGGCGAAAAAACACCTGCGTCCGGTTGCGCGTCAGCCGCTGGAAGTGGTGCGTGACAAACTGGCTGCTATCACCGACTGGACGGCGGAAAACGTTCACCACGCGATTCAGGCGACTGCCGATGAGCTGGAAGTGGGCATGGGTAAAGTGGGTATGCCGCTGCGCGTTGCCGTGACCGGCGCGGGTCAGTCTCCGGCGCTGGATGTCACCGTTCACGCCATTGGCCAGGCGCGCAGCATCGCGCGGATCAATAAAGCGCTGGGTTTTATTGCTGAGCGTGAAAGCCAGCAGTAAGTTTTACCTGCTGTAAATAAAAAGCCGCCTTTATTAAGGCGGCTTTTTTATGGCTGTCAACTTACTGCACGCAGCGTGAATTCCGTCGATTAACGGGCAACCACAAAGCGTTTGGCGTCATCCATAAAGGCTTTATCGCCAGCCGGGGCCACGATCGAACCGAAGTTCATATGGCCGCGCAGTTTCCAGTTCTCCGGAATACCCCAGGTGCGCTGCACATCGGCGTCAACCAGTGGGTTATAGTGTTGCAGGTTCGCGCCGATGCCTTTTTCGGTCAGCGCCAGCCACACGGCGTACTGTGCGATACCGGTGCTGTGTTCAGACCATACCGGGAAGTTATCGGCGTAAGCGGCGAACTGCTCCTGCAAGCCTTTCACCACATCCTGATCTTCAAAGAACAGCACGGAACCCGCCGCTGCGGCAAAGCCGTCCAGCTTGTCGGAAGTGGCTTTAAAGCTCTCTTCCGGCACGATTTTTCTCAGTTGCTCGCGAGTCAGCTCCCAGAACTGCACATGTTCTTTACCTAACAGGATCAGCGCGCGGGAACTCTGTGAGTTAAACGCCGAAGGTGCCTGACGAATCGCTTCTTTGATGGTTTCAATGACCACATCTTCTGCCACCGGCAGATCTTTACCCAGGGCGTAGATAGTGCGGCGTTGTTTTGCTAAAGCGAGAAAATTGTCTGACATAGTCACTCCTGAAGTTGGCTGCACGTCCGCTACGTTGTTACCTGCGGACTGTGGAAACAAAGCGCTAAAAAGTTTCTGTAATGGGTTCATGGTTAATCTGGCCTGCAACGAAAGTTTTGATTAATTTACGGCCAACCTGCGGGCCAGTTCCGTTTGTAATGGGCTGTTTTGCCCTGATGAAACGAATAATAGGCCGGTGAAAGGGAAAGAAAAAGCTGAACTATTTGCGCGTAGTGTTCAAAAAATTAGAATGACTTTTGAATAGTTATCAAGAGGGAAGGGGGTATGTTCCCCACTGTACAAGCACAGGGAAGGGGAACCAGGGTGTTTTCAGGCGGCGAGCCAGCGCTTCCAGATAAAGCGCACCACAAAAAACTCCACCGTGCCGAGCAACAAAAACCACAGGCAATAAAGAATGATATAAAGCTGCGTCAAATCCAGCAGATGAAAGCGCTGCACCAGGCTTTGCGCCAGTTGCAACCCAAGCGCAGGGGCAGGAAGCAGCAGCACGGAGAGAAAAGCCATCAGCAGAATACCTGCCAGCGTAAGCAGCGGTTCGAGCGAGTGTTTCATAAGCGTTAATCGAAGGTGAAAAGCCGCATTGTCGGGGAAAGCGGCGCGCTGTGCAACGTTCCCCGACAGGCTTTTACGCTACGACGAAGCGGTCAACCAGCGTCGCCATGGTTTCCGATTGTTGATCCAGCATCTGACTGGCGGTCGCCGCGCTGGCGACCAGCCCGGCATTTTGCTGGGTGACCTGCTCCAGTTGGTTCAGGGCTTGATGCACCTGCGACACGCCCAGTGACTGCTCGCTCGCCGCACGCGCAATATCGCTGACAAACGCCAGCATCTGCCCGGTATGGGCTTTTGCCGATTGCAGCGCGCGGTCAGAAGCCTGCACCAGCGTGACGCCTTGCTGGATCTGCTCCATGTTTTTGCTCACCAGTTCGCGGATCTGGTGCGCGTCATTGGCGCACCGCTGCGAAAGGTTACGCACTTCGCTCGCCACCACGGCGAAACCTTTACCCAGCTCACCGGCGCGTGCGGCTTCAACTGCCGCATTCAGTGCCAGCAGGTTGGTCTGGAAGGAGATTTCGTCAATTGAACTAACAATATTTGAGATCTGCTCGCTGGAGCCGCGAATGGCAATCATGCTCTGGCTGGCTTCACCCGCCACCCGGCTTGCTTCCTGCACCTGTTGCTCCATCTCTTGCGTCAGCCGTTTGGCTTCGTTGGCGTTATCCGCCGTCTGGTTCACTGCGGTTGCGATTTGCTCCATGCTGGCCGCGGTTTCCACCAGTGACGCGGCTTGTTCATCCGTTCGTGAGGCCAGATCCTGGTTCCCGCTGGCGATCTCGGAACTGGCGCCGCGCAACACGCCCGCGCCGTGTTTTATCTCGCTGACAATATGCTGAATATTCTCGATGGCCTGGTTGTAAGCGCGGTTCAGCAACGACAGCTCGTCGCTTCCCGGCACATCCAGCCGCTGGGTGAGATCGCCGTCCATCCCTTCAATCGTTGCCAGTGAATGGTGCAACTGGCGATGGATACTACTGGCCACCAGCAGGGCGAAGAAAAGCGCGATCACCAGGGCTGCGACGCTTATCACCGCAAAAACGATCACATCGCGCCAGGCATTATCCGCCAGACCTTTTGCCGTTAGCAGCAAGGTATTTGCCGCGGCATCTTCCACAGATTTCAGCGTATTAATGCGCGCAGTCTGGGTGTTAAACCAGTCTGTCGGCGCGATGCCAAAACCGCCGGTTGCCACATGGTCAATTGCCTGCTGGCGCATCTCAAGCGCGCGCGTTACTTCCGGAGTTTGCAGTTGCGCCGTCAGCCGTTCATTGACGGCGGCAGTACTGAACGCTCGCGTCGCCGCCAGCCAGGAAAGTTGCTTGCCAACCACTTCGTTTAACTGACGGAACTGCCCGTCGGTAAATCGGTCGGCGGAAAACACGTTGGACATCAGCGCACGCTCAACGCCGGTTTGCTCTTTGGCATTCAGTACGCTGTAATATGCCGCCAGTTGATTGACAATTTCGCCGTTGTCCGTCAACTGACTAATACCGCCTACCACATTAAGTAAATCGCTAATAATGGTGCTGTACCAGGTCAGTGATTCCGTGCCGCTGACGCTGAGGGCATGAATTTGTTGGCGAAAATCTGTTATGCCTTGTTGATGCTGGTGGAATTGATCGAGCGCATGACGAATATCATTATTCGCCCGCTGGAGCGGAAATTCTTTTAATGCTTCAGCTAATTGGCTCAGGGCTTTATCAGAGAGAATATATTGTGCAGTTAACTCAGCGTTAAATTGCTGACCTTTACTGCCGATATATCCTGCACTCATACCACGCTCTTTTTGTAATTCATGAATAACGCCACCGGCATTTTTCGCCAGATCCGTTAATGACATGATGGTGCGCATCTGCTGGCCTGTTTCCACGCGCGCCAGGATGCCGCTGGTTGCTAACCATATGAGGGCAAACAATAAAGGCAGTAAAGCCAGTAATAATTTAAATTTCATTGATAAACGGTAAATCCATCTCATACAAATGCCTCATGTTCTCGTTTGCTTTAATTCGTTATCGGAGTTGAGTGCGGGGGCTTTATTTCTAACGCAGGGCTTGTTGATATTTATCAATTCTGTTGAATCCATCTACCACTTAGTGGTTATGATTTTGCGTAATAAGAAAAAATAACCTGCTGATGCGCAGGTTATTTATGTTGTGGTTAAGAATAATAACTAAAAAATTAATGCGTTAGCCTGCCGCCCAAATCTCAGCGTGTTTTTGCATTAATCCAATTAGCGAGCCACCATCGGCGATAAATTCACGCATCATCTGTGCTTCACTTTTCCCGCGTTTCACCACGTTTGCCAGTTCATCCAGGGCGCTACCTGCATTCAGTTTATCTGCCGACGGCGCGAGCTTCTCCAGCAGGCGAGTGAGATCGTCAGCAATGGTGTACCGCTCACCGGTGTGCACATCGGTAATCAGACCTTCCAGCCCGTAACGGCAGGCCTGAAAGCGGTTGAATTTATACAGTAAATAATCCTGCGGCTGGTGTTTAAACGGCCGCTCAGCCAGCAGCCAGTGCGACAGCGCCTGGATAAACCCGGCAACATTAATGGCGTGCGAAAGCGTTAGTGACGTGTCCATGACCCGCACTTCAACGGTGCCAAAATGCGGGCTGGGGCGAATGTCCCAGTGCAAATCTTTGATGCTTTCAATCATTGAGGTGTAGCTCAGGCGGCGAAACAGCCCTTCAAACTCCTGCCAGTTCGCCACCCACGGCATCGGGCCATTATCAGGAAAGGAAGAGAAAATGTTCAGGCGCGAAGACGCATAGCGGGTGTCGGTGCCCTGGATATAGGGCGAGGCGGCGCTGAGCGCAATAAAGTGCGGCACAAAACGGGAAAGACCATGCAGCAAATAGATCGCATCGTCGCCGTTGGTGCAGCCAACATGCACATGCTGGCCAAACACCGTCGCTTGTTGCATCAGATAACCAAACGTCTCCAGCGTGCGGCTATAACGCTCATCATTGCAGATCTCCTGGCGCTGCCACTTCTGAAAAGGGTGAGTACCGCCGCCGCATATCTGCACATGGTGCTCGGATGCGGCCTGCAAAATCACATGCTGCATGGCGGAAAACTGATGCGCCGCCTGGTTGATATCCCGGCACACGCCGGTGGCAATCTCCAGCATGCTTTCGGTGATGTCATGCTTGACCTCACCGGCACTTATCTGGTGTTTTACCGCTTCAATCAGCCGTGAAGAGTCCTGGCTCAAATCGTAACCCGGCGGGTTAACGACCTGTAACTCCAGTTCAATGCCGAGCGTAAACGGTTCAGAAACATGAAAATCCGGCAGTGGCATAGCGTTCTCGCGATAAATGGGTTTGCTTCATTATGGAAGCGATTACGCATTCCTTCCTGCGAGGCGGCGACAACCGCTCAAAATATCAACATAGCTGCGCCAGTTGGCCGCGCAACACTTCCACGCCAGGGGCAATTGCATCCGGATTGATCGCGTGAAATCCCATACGAAAGAAGTTATCCGGCGGCGCGGCATCAAGAAAATGCCGCGCGCCAGGCTCAATCAATACGCCCGCGTGGGCGGCGCGCCAGGTCAGTTGCTGGGTGTTGATCTGTTCTGGTGTGCGCAGCCAGAAGGCGTTGGCATGTTCGCTACCCAGCATCAACTGGCACTCCGGAAGAAACGTGTGTAGCGCGTTGTGCAGACAATCCCAGCGGCGGGCGGAGTCTTCGTGGTAGCGGCGCAAATGGGTTTCGTAATGCCCCTGCGCCAGAAAATGCGCCATCTGGTATTGAATATTGGTTGGCGGATGACGGTACACCAGGCGGCGCAGCGCCCGCGCTTCATCAATGATTTCCGGCGCGGCGACCATATACCCCAGCCGTAACCCCGGCGACAGTGCTTTGGACAAACTGCTGACATAAATCACGCGCCCGCTGCGATCGCTGGCTTTCAGCGCGGGCAGCGGATTTTGCATAAAGTTACTTTCCGAGTCGTAATCGTCCTCGATCACCACTGCATCATGGCGGGCAGCGTAATCGAGCAATTGCACGCGCCGCGCTTTGCTCATTGTCACGCCAGTCGGTACCTGGTGGCCTGGCGTAACATAGTAGTAGTCGCAAGGGGTTTCGTTGAGCACCAGCCCTTCGCTATCCACGTCATGCGGCACGATTTGCGGCTCGCTTAATAAGAAGGTGTTAATGGCTTCGCGAAAGCCGGGGTTTTCCACCGCCACGCGCGTCGCGGGCGACATCAGCAAACGCGTCAGCAGATAGAGCGCGTTTTGCGAGCCGAGCGTAATCAGGATCTCATCCGGTGCGGCAACGATGCCACGTTTGGGCAACACGCGGGTGCGGATCTGCTCAATCAGCATCGGCACATCCTGGTCAATATGATCGATAACCCATGCCGGGTCGCGCACACCACCGTGCAGCCAGTTTGCCGCCGCGCGCCAGCTCGCAAGCGGGAATTGCTGCGTATAAGGCTGCCCGTAGATAAACGGGTAGCGGTAGTGCATCCAGCCCGCTGGTTTAAGGATGGATTCCTGCTGGCTGGGGGTGATTTTCAGGCGGTTGCCCCAGCGTGGTGCAGCGCTTTCGCATTCAGGTGCAGGTGGCGTCGGGTTTTGCCCGCAACGGTAGTAATCCGGGTGCAGGTAATAACCGCTGCGCGGGCGGCTCACCAGATAACCTTCGTTGACCAGGCCTTCAAACACCAGCGCGGTGGTATTGCGCGAAACGTTAAGCTGGCTGGCAAGCTGACGGCAGGAGGGCAGCGCGGTATCCGCCGGAAAAATCCCGCTCAGAATGGCGTTGATCAAACATTCGCGGACTTGCTCCTGCAATCCACGCTGGCCGTCAAAATTCACATTCAACAGGTGACGAATCATGCTGCACTCCTTCGGATATATCACGTAATGCGATGGAGCAAATTCCATACCAGCTTCCTGTTAACTGACACACTCATTCGCCAGAACTGGCTCTATTCACAAAAGCGCAAGCCTCCCTATTGTAAAAACGCAGTCACGAAAAACACACGATGTCGTGTTTCGGCATATATCTTGCAACGCTTCCGGCACACCTGGGATATACCGGTCTGGCACATTAAATAAGGGTGGAGAGATGAAAAACGTATTCGGCAAATATTGTCTTGCAGCCACGATCGCTTTGGCATTTTCCTTACACGCAGTCGCAGCGGATTTACCCGAAATTGAAAAATCTGGCACCATGAAAGTGGCGACCGAAGACGATTACGCGCCATTCAATTTTATGAATAATGGCCAGACGGATGGTTTTAATAAGGACATGCTTGAGGAATTACGCAAATACGCGAAATTCAATATTAACCAAAGTATCTTACCGTGGACGGGACTACTCGCTGCGGTTTCCACCGGCCAATATGATATGGCACTCACCGGTGCGGTAATTACCGATGAACGCCTCAATGTCTTTAATTTCACCCCGCCGTGGGCCTCCGCGCAGCACTATTTTGTCAAACGCGCCGACGATAAAACCTTAAATACCATTGCCGATCTCAGCGGTAAAAAAGTGGGCGTACAGGCGGGCAGCGCGTTGCTGGCGCGTTTGCCGGAGCTGAAAGCGATGCTGGAGAAAGTGGGTGGAAAACTCGGACCGGTGGTGGAGTACCAATCCTACCCGGAAGCCTACGCCGATCTGGCGAACAAGCGCGTTGATTACGTGATTAACGTGGTGATTTCCGTCAACGATCTGGTGAAAGCCAAACCGAAAGTCTTTGCCAAAGGCCTGGCCGTTTCCGGTCCGGGTTACATGGCGTGGCCGATCCCGAAAAACTCACCGGAACTGCTGAAATTTATGACCGGTTTTATGAACCATATGACTGAAACCGGCAAACTCACTGAGCTGCAGAAAAAGTGGTTTGGCGAAACCTATGAACTGCCGAAAGAGCCGATCACTAGCGCCGATCAGTTCCACAAGTTAGCCGGTTTGTAAGTATTCTGCGGCGGGCAACCGCCGCCCGTTTTAACAGGAGGGAACATGGACTTAATCTCATGGCAGTTATTGATTGAAGGCGCATGGACGACCCTCTGGATCTCAGGCGTGGCGATTGCGTTCGGGGTGGTTATCGGCCTGGTTATCGCCTTCATCCGCATGATGAAGATCCCGTTTATTGACCAGTTTCTGGTGGTTTACATCAGCCTGGCGCGAGCCACGCCGCTGGTGACGCTGGTATTGTTTCTGTTTTTATCCCTGCCGACGCTCGGCATTAACCTGGATAAAACGCTGGCGGCGATTGTCGCGCTGACGCTGAACACCTCGGCGTTTAACGCGGAAATCTGGCGCAACGCGTTTCGTAATTTCCCACGTGAACAGCGGGAAGCGGCGGAGTCTGTGGGGATGCGGCGCTGGACCTATTTCCGCCACATTATGTTGCCGCAAATGTGGATCGAAAGCCTGCCGGCGCTGGTCAACGAGATGTCGTTTTTGATCAAAGGCAGCCCGGCGATTGCGGTGATTGGTGTCGTGGATTTAACGCGCGTCACTAACCGGATCTCATCAGTGACCTATGAACCGCTGTCGCCGATCCTCGCTGCGGCGCTGTTATACGTGATTATTATCGGCCTGCTGCTGAAGTTGCAGGGCGTAGCTGAACGCAAAGCGAAGCGCCTGGCGCGATAAAAGGCGGAGGGTATATGAATCAGTGGGGAATTATTTGGGCCGCGCGTGAGAGTTTTTTCAACGGGCTGCTGGCGACGTTAGAGTTATTTATTATTGCCGCCGTGGTCGGGTTATTGATCGGTGTGCTATTTTGCTACCTGATGGAATATCAGAACCGTGTTGTTCATCGCCTGATTATTGCTTTTGTCAGCCTGATGCGGGCAATACCGTTTTTGATTCTGGCGTATCTGCTTTATTACGGTTTACCGCAGTTAGGTATCAGCATGGACGCCTGGACCGCAGGGTTATTAGCCCTGGTAATTTATCATGGTGCCTATTTCTTCGAAATATTACGCAGTCAGCGCAGAATATTCTCCTCGGGCTATATTGAAGCTGCCGTATCGCAAGGTTTTTCTCGTTATAAGATCTTCCTGCGTATTATTCTGCCGAATATTGTCTCTTCCGCGCTGCCCTTAATGGGCAACCAGCTGATTATTTGCCTGAAGGACACGGCGTTTCTGTGCATTATTACCGTGCAGGAGATCACCGCCGCCGCGAACAGTGTGCAGTCCACGTACTTTATTCCGTTTAACGCCTTTATTGTCGCCATTGCGCTGTACTGGGGCATCAGCATTCTGCTGGAGTTGCTGATTAAGCGGTTGAGCCATTACGGAGCGAAAAGAGGAATGACCCATGCCTGAAGCAAGCGCGGTAAGCATCAAAAACCTGTCCAAACAGTTTGATAACGTGGAAGTGCTGCGCGATATCAATCTGACCGTAAAGAAGGGCACGGTGGTCAGCATTCTGGGGTCGTCCGGTTCGGGGAAATCGACGCTGCTGCGCTGTATGAACTGGCTGGAACAGCCGGATCGCGGTGAAGTGCGTATCAGCGGGCAGCGCATCGGTGTGGATGAAAAAACCGGCAAAGCGATGTCGCATAAAGATCTTTCACACATCCGTGAACGGGTTGGCATGGTGTTCCAGAGCTTTAACCTGTGGCCGCATCTATCCGTGCTGCACAACGTCAGCGAAGCGCTGGTGCATGTGAAGGGGATGAAGCGTGAACAGGCGAATGAGATTGCCCACCGGCAACTGGAAAAGGTCGGCATGAACCATAAAGCCGATGTCTACCCGATTACGCTGTCCGGCGGTCAGAAGCAGCGCGTGGCGATTGCCCGTTCGCTGGCGATGTCGCCGGAGGTGATTTTATTTGATGAACCCACTTCAGCGCTGGATCCGGAACTGGTTAACGAAGTGCTGGGCGTGATGAAAGATCTCGCCGCAGAGGGTTACACCATGGTAGTAGTGACGCACGAGATGGATTTCGCCCGCCAGGTATCGGATGAAGTGGTGTTTCTGGAAAAAGGGCTGCTGATCGAGAAAGCACCACCGGAGAAATTTTTCACCAACCCGGATTCAGACAGGGTGAGGAAGTTTTTGCAATCCAGCAGGTGAGGATAGTGATTCAGAACCGATAAAACAGACCGCTAATCGTTGTTTTTCGAGCGGTGCCGCACTTTGAAATATCCAAACAGGATTGCATTGGACTTGCCATTGCGAAGCGGCTACTGCGATTATAAAATCACCACCTAAGTGAAATTTCACTCATTGTTAGGGTAATGCGTACAGGGAGATTTATATGAAAAAATGTGATGAGTTCGACGGTTTCTGACAGACAATTTTTTTACAGGCGGAGCTCAGGCTCCGCTTTTTTTATCTAATGACAGGGAATTGTCTATGGAAATCAGTCCGACAGCGTGGCAAGTCATCAGCAATCTGCTTGTTTTTGGCGGTATTTGTACCGCTGTTCTTACCATCCGATTTAACGTGAAGATGGCCCGTAAAACCCAAACGGCGACCTTTCTTTTTGAAAGCAGAAAAGACAGTGAATACATTGATGGTCTGCATACACTTCGGCGCGTTCGCGACTCCGGGAAATCCTTCCGTTCATATGTGTTCCCTGTTGCAGAAAATCTTTCAAAGGATGAGAACTACGAAGGACGAAAAATACAATACATTCTTAATTTCTATGAGCGTATGGCGGTGAGCATAAGAGCAGGTATTTATGAGGAAAACATGATTAAGCAGGCCTCATATACGACGGTAATAAACACCTACGAAACCGCTGAGCCGCTGATTAAGGCGTTACGGGAAAAACTGCGTACTTCTCTTACTTATCAGGAGTTTGAATGGTTGCATAAACGCTGGAAAAACAAGCCGCTTAAGAACAATAAAACAATCTGACAAACCCCCTGGCAAATTGGCTCAGTTATCTTCATTTTTCTGCGATGCCCACGCCTGGATTGCTGTTTTCGCGAACGTTGACCCGGTAAGCGTCGGTTACATCAGAGCAAGACAGGCTGAAAGCCTGCCGCAAAGCACCATGTGTTGCGGCGGATCGTTGCACTCTGCCGAACGTAGTCGAACGCCCGCTTCCTCAATGCTGAACATTTTCCGACGACAGCCCCATTTTTAGCTGCGGACGAAAAAAATCCTCATGCAGCGCCACCTGGTTACGCCCGCGTTTTTTCGCGTGATACAGCGCGGTGTCGGCCATGCTATACAGCGTCTCGAAATCACTGTCTTTATACCCCAAACTGACACCAAAACTGGCGGTCACCAGCTGCTGGGGAAGCACCTCGAGCGGTGAAGCGTTCAGCGATGAGTGAATATAACTGGCCGTGATCATCGCCTCTTCGACACGCGCTTTTGGCAGCACAATGGTGAATTCCTCTCCACCGACGCGACCGATTGCCGCGCTTTGCGGCACGGCACGGCGAATACGCGCCACCAGCGCACAAATCACGCGGTCGCCCATCGGGTGACCGTACTCATCATTAATGCGTTTGAAATGATCAATATCAAGCAGGATCAGCGCCACATGGCCGGTCGTCAGACCCTGGTTAATGTGATTAATGATTGCGCTGCGATTAAACACGGCGGTTAGTGGGTCGTGCGTCGCCTCATATTCAAGGCGTGCCGCGAGCTGTTGCAACTGCTCATTCATGCGATTGAGCTCGCGCTCGGCGCGATCACTGCGTGAAATCAGGCGATACGATTCGCGGATCAGCCGCTGGTAGTTTTTCGCCACCGACCACAATTTTTCACGGCAGGCATCCGCCGTCAGCCTGTCGTCAGCAGCGGCCAGGCGGGCATCTTCGAGAACGGAATAATCCTCCTTGAATAGCTCATTGATATCTAACATGCGTTGATGTCCGGGATAAGAAAAACGGTCAGCGACGGGAAATCGATGCGCAACTCCTGGCCAAACTCCTCGGAGATATCGTCCTCCGCGTCATAGTACCAGTACAGCTCACACGCCGCGCCGCCTCGGGCGTAATCATTCAGACTTTCGAACAGCGTAAATAACAGCTTGGTGCTGGAGCTGTTGAAGTAGCTCAGCGCCACATGCAACTGGAGCGGCGCGTCCGTCTGCTGGCCACTCTGCAACCAGCCTTCCAGCGCATCCATCAACGGGCGAAAAAATGCGGCGGCATTTTCCGGGTAAGCTTCGCCTTTCAGCATCAGGCGTTGGACAGCAAAATCAAATTTCACCTCCGGCGTCGCGGCGGTGGCGGGCAATTCAATAACCGGCGTCAGTGTCATATCAGTCATGGCAGAACGTTGCCTTTAAGTGAAAGGCGGACAGAGAACTCGCCGCCAGAGGGTGAATGCGATATTCCAGCGGCAGGCTGGTATCCCGCGCCATGGTCAACAAACCAATGTTCGCGCCTTTACTGGTGACAGGAGCTTCACTGCGTAGCCCCTGTTTCCAGGCATCGCGGATCTCCGCCTGCGACATACCGCGCAACACATCGAGATTTGTCTGCAATAACGTAGATGCTTCCGGCCCCACCAGGTTTGCGGTTTCGAGATAATAGTGAGTTTGATCCATATGAAAGCAGACCGAACCGAAGCGCAGCTCTTGCTGTTCAGTCGATAAATAGCGGTCATCTGAGGAGTAACGCACAATGTTTTGCCCCATCTCGATAAAAGCTGAGAACAGCTTTCTGCGCGTTACCGCTGAGGATTCATGTTTATCCAGCCATGTACGAATGACTTCACCCAGCGAAACAATATGCTGCTGGGAAAAATAGCCCGTATAAAAAAGCTCAACGGCGTTTTGCCGTTGCAGCGTAAAAAGGGGTAACAGAACGGCTTCTTTGACCTGCAGGTCGTTTATTTGCATGTTGTTCACCAGCGAAAACCAAACCACGTCATGTCATCGCGCGAGGCTTGCTGCCCCTGCCAGGCTTTCAGCGCCGCGAGCAGGGCGTCGGAAAGTGCAGGCATTGGCAGCGTGCGGTTTTGCGCTAACAGTGACTGAATACGTTTTTTGCCAAACATTACATTGCGCGGGCCGCCTGGCTGGTCGGTCGCGCCATCAGAAACAATCAAGAACGTGTCGCCACGACGCAATGGAGCCTGGTAGCGCTGCCACTGGTAATCCACCGGCGTGTCGGTGTAACCCACACCTTTGCGGCAGCTTTCAAGCGTTGTTGTGCTCTCAGCTTCCTGGCTGAGTACGAAAGCGTGCATGCGCGCGCTCGCCCAACTGACTTGCTCGTTTTGCGTATCAACAAACAGAACAATGGCGTCGCAGCCATCGTTAGACTGGCTGCGATCGGCAGAAGGATGCACCTGGCTGAGCGTCTGTTTGATATGTTGGTTGATCAGGCTGAGCAATTGTTCCGGCGCGTTCGCAGGGGCGAGGCTGAGCGCTTTTTCCAGTGCCGAGGAGAAAATAAAGGTCATAAACGCGCCGGGAACGCCATGCCCGGTGCAATCCGCCAGCACCATCAACCAGCCATTTTCCACGCGCTGAAAAGCATAGATATCGCCGCCAACGCAGTCGCGCGGGTGCCAGTGCAGGCACCAGTCATCCAGCGTTTTTTCAATGGTGTTACGCGAGCGGCTCAGCATAGATTCCTGAATAATGCGCGCGTATTCAAGGCTTTGCATAATTTGCAGATGCTGTTTGGCCTGTAAATCCGAGACCGTGCGGATAAGGTCAATGCCCAGGCCAATACCGATGTATTGCCCCTGCTGGGTGAGGATAAACCCTTCGGTGACGGCTTTGTCACCGGTTTCGATCACCCGCTCGGACAGGTATTCGAGAGCGCAATCGGCATCGACAATCAGCGGGTTTTTATCCATAAACGCGATGCAGCTTTTCTGGTCATACAGTTCATGGAAAAACGGACGGCTCATCTGCGACAGAAAAATATGTCGGTTAATCATGCCAATAGGGCGGTTATTTTCCAGCACCGGCAGGCCAATTAACGATTTGTGTTCATTGAACAGCGACATGACCTGCACATTATTGGCATCCGGTGTCACGTGCGGGACGGCAAGGCGCAAGATACCAGCATTAAGCTGTCGCGAAGAGAGCGGTATATCCATGATTCAAACAGCATCCCGATATAAGAATAATCTTAGGTTAAGGTGGGTTTGTGACGGTTTGATTTCAATTAAGTAAGCCGATGAATAACGGGAGATTATTGCTCCCTAAGCAAAACCACAGTCATATCTGCGGCGGCGAGAGGAGAGGGGGTAAAAAAAAGCCCGCACTTGTCAGGCGGGCAAATAATACTGGAAGCAATGTGAGCAATGTCGTACCGAATACCTGAGTGATTTGCTCAACTATTCGGTAATGCGAAAGATAATCTTTATCATCTTTGCGGTCAACCCCAAGTTTTGTGCGGCTTCACTGATTTAATGCCTCGAGTTCAAGAAATTCGCGCCAGCTCACATCATCTATATAAATACCTGCCTGCTGGCGACGGGTGTACGCACGTCGTTCTGGCTCGCCGGGGATTTGCACATCCCGGTCTTCTTGCCCTTCGCGCAGATAGTCGATCTGCGCCAGCAGTGCGTGCTGATATTGCTCACCAGCCCCCAGCTTTTGCGGATCGAAAAGAATCGACAACATATTATTGATGATCCCCGCGCGCGGCGGGATTTGGTGGCTTTCGGTTTCACCCCCGGTCAACGCTGCGCCGAGCAGGCTGCAAATCAGCGATAACCCTGCGCCTTTATGGCCGCCGAACGGCAACAATGCGCCGCGCGGTTCCGTCATTAATACACCCGGATCGGTTGTTGGTTGCCCGTGAGCATCCACGGCGCAGCCTTCCGGTATGGATCGCCCTTCATTCCACGCGATGCGGGCTTTATTCCCGGCAATCGCGCTGGTCGCAAAATCCAGTACCACTGGCGGGCGTCCCGGCAGCGGCACGCCCACGCAAAACGGGTTCGTGCCGAGCCTGGCGTGCCGCCCATTAAACGGTAGCACCGCTGATGGCGCGGCAACGTTAGCAAAATGGATAGACACCAGCCCGGCAGCGGCGACCTGTTCCGCCCATGCGCCAATGCGGCCCAGGTGGTGTGAATTGGCTAAGCCGACAATCGCCACGCCAGACTGCTCTGCGCGGGCGATGCCTGCCGCCATTGCTTGCTCGCCCAGCAACTGACCAAAACCGTGGTTGCCGTCAAAAGAGAGGATCGCGCCTTCTTCACGTACCGTTTGCAGGCTGGCATTGGCGTTCAAATCGCCGGCCAGGATGGCGCGAATATAACGAGGAAGTAGCGTCACGCCGTGCGAGTCGTGGCCTTTTAACGACGCTTCCACCAGGTTATCAGCAACTTTCTGCGCAATCTCAGGCGCGGTATTTACCCGCAGCAAGTGTTGTTGCAGCAGCGCGCGTAACTGCTGATGTGAAAATAGCGGCATAATCCCTTAACTCATTGAGGATAATAAAGAGGAGTTTTCGACTATAACGACGATGCAGAACGTGCCTAACCATTAAAAAAAACTATCTTTTCCTGCCGCCTGAATAAAGCGATGAGTAACATCTCATTGTGATTTTTTAACTAAGCATTACTGATTAAATCATTTCCATTTTCTTACCCCACCAGCCAATCATTTTCGTTTGAAAAATTAAAAAACTGGGGACAGGCATGAATACAATAAACAAAACGCTCGCCGGAGCGCTGGCGCTTTTTACCTTAAGCGGCATCGCGCATTCGGCATTTGCCGAAGGGAAAATCAGCATTGCGCAGCAATTTGGTATTGGTTATTTAATTCTTGATGTTGTACGCGACCAGCAACTTATCGAAAAAGAGGGTAAAAAAGAGGGGCTGGATATTACCGTTGACTGGCGCACCATCTCTGGCGCGACGGGGATGAATGAAGCGCTGCTTTCCGGCGCGCTGGATGTCGCTTCTGCAGGCGTACCGCCGTTGCTGACGCTGTGGGATCGTACCAAAGGTAAGCAGAACGTGAAGGCCATTGCTTCCCTCGGTTCAATGCCCAATTATTTACTCAGTAATAACCCGGCGGTGAAAAGCATTAAAGATTTGAGCGATAAAGATCGCATTGCGGTGCCGGCTGCTGGCGTCGGTTTTCAGTCCCGCACATTACAGATTGAAACCGCTAAATTATATGGCGATGCCGATTTTAAACGCTTCGATAATATCAGTGTTAGCCTGCCACACCCGGATGCCAGCGCGGCGTTAATTGCCGGAGGATCAGAAATTACCACCCATTTCTCCAGCCCGCCGTTTCAGTATCAGGCTCTCGAACACAGCAACGTGCATAAAATCTTGAGTTCATATGACGTATTAGGCGGGCAGGCAACGTTTAACGTGCTTTACACCACGCAGAAATTCCACGACGAGAACCCGAAAACCTATAAAGCTTTTTATCGCGCGCTGAGCGAAGCCGCAAAAATTATTAATGCGGATAAGAATGCCGCCGCTGAAACCTATATTCGTGTGGAAAAATCTCGTCTGCCATTACCGCTGGTGCAGAAAATCGTCAATGACCCGGAAATAAGCTTCACCGTCTCCCCGGAGCGCACCGGTGTGTATGCGGAAAAACTGCATGAGCTGGGCGTGCTAAAAAACAAAGCCGACTCGTGGAAAGCGTACTTCTTCAGCGAAGCGTGGGAAAACCCGGGCAGCTAACCTCAGGAGGCAACGATGGCAACGCATCCACATGACGGGCCGTTATTACAAGTCAGCCACGTCGATATTGAGTACCGCACCCGCGAGCGGCAGGTACGCGCGACCCATGATGTCAGTTTCGACGTCTGGCCCGGCGATCGTTTTATTCTGCTCGGGCCATCTGGTTGTGGAAAATCGAGCCTGCTGAAAGCGGCGGGCGGTTTTCTCGCGCCGCGCAGCGGGCAGATTGCCTTGCAGGGCGACGTTATCACCGCACCTGGACCTGAACGGATGATGGTGTTTCAAGAGTTCGACCAACTGCCGCCGTGGAAAACGGTACTGGAAAACGTCATGTTCCCGCTCCTGGCGAGCCGCAAAGCGAACCGCGCACAGGCGAAAGAGGCGGCGCTGCATTTTCTTGGCAAAGTCGGGCTGGCGGATTTCGCCGATGTGATGCCGCATATGCTCTCCGGTGGCATGAAACAGCGCGTAGCGATTGCGCGGGCGCTGGCAATGAAGCCGCGTATTTTACTGATGGACGAACCATTTGCTGCACTCGACGCGCTGACACGGCGCACCATGCAGGAAGAGTTGCTGGCATTATGGGAAGAGGAACGTTTTACGCTGCTGTTTGTCACCCACTCGATTGAAGAAGCGCTGGCGGTCGGCAGCCGTATTCTGGTGCTCTCGCCGCATCCCGGGCGGGTCAGGGCAGAACTGAACTGCCATCAGTTCACGCTTAATGATTTCGGTAGCGAAGCGTTCCAGCAGGCGGCGCAGCATATCCATGATCTGCTGTTTCCGGCTGGTGGCGCTGGCGCATCCCTTTCATCTGACAAGGAGCCGGCTTATGTCGCAGCCACCGTACATTCGTCCTGAATTTGAACGCGAGCTGCCGCCGCTGCGCAATGTGCCGGTTGAAATACCATTACCGCTAAGCCAGCGCTTGTGGAATCAGGCGTGGTTGCGCAAGTCGCTGATTGTGCTACTGGTACTGGCGCTGTGGGAAGTGGCGGCGCGGGTACAGCATAACGACTTGATGCTGCCGGGCGTGCTGCAAACCTGGCACGCTTTCAGTGAAGATATGCGTAACGGCGAACTGCCGGAAAAAATCATTAACTCGCTGAGTATTTTGCTGAAAGGCTATTTGATTGGCAGCCTGCTGGCGCTGGTCGCCAGTGCGCTGGCGGTGACAACGCAGTTTGGCCGTGACCTGCTTAGCACGTTAACGGCGATGCTCAACCCATTGCCGGCGATTGCGCTGTTGCCGCTGGCGCTGCTGTGGTTTGGTCTGGGGAATGCGAGCCTGATCTTTGTGCTGGTGCATTCGGTGATGTGGCCGATTGCGCTCAATACCTGGTCTGGTTTTAGCGGTGTGCCGGAGACATTGCGCATGGCGGGGCGCAACTATGGCTTGAGCGGGCCACGTTACGTGCTGACGATCCTCATCCCGGCCTCGCTTCCGGCGATCCTCTCCGGTTTAAAAATTGGCTGGGCTTTTGCCTGGCGCACACTGATTGCCGCCGAGCTGGTATTTGGTGCGTCCAGCGGACAGGGCGGGCTGGGTTGGTATATTTTCCAGAACCGCAACGAGCTGTTCACCGACCGCGTATTCGCCGGGCTGGTCACGGTGATTGCCATTGGTTTACTGGTGGAAGGCGTGGTCTTTGCCAGCCTTGAGAAAGTGACCGTTAAACGCTGGGGAATGCAGCGTTAAGCGCCGCACGTTTTTCCCTCCTGCCCGGCGCTGCCGGGCAAAACAGTGATCCCGGCTAATGCTTTTGTCAGGTTTTGTCAGTACTATCCTCTGCGCGAAAAAACAGACAACGAGTAAGCGATGACCCTCTTCTGGTGTGTAGTGCCAATATTGCTGTTGTTCTTTGGCAAAGCGTGGAGTTCGGCGAAGATCCGCGAATATTACCGCCGCTCGCAGCGCGCTCTGGAAGCGACCGTGGCCAGCGAGATGGATAACCAGCAACCTTCCTGGATAAATGATGTCGCGCAGCGTGCGCAATTCACCGCCTCGCTGTGTGAGCTGTGCCTGAAAAAAGAGGTGCCAGACTGGTTTCTGGAGAGCATTGTCGGCAACGACGAAGGGATGCGTTTTCTCACCCGACACGCCGCGCTGATGGAAACCTTCGGCGCGCCATTTCGCGACCAGGTGCAGGCCGCCGCCGAGCTGGTCGACGGCGCCTGGCAACGTTCAAAATTACGCGGTTATTGATGGGTAGGGCGGCGGGCAAAGCTGGCGGATAACCGGTCCAGCAAAATCGCCATCAGCACCACTACAATACCGCTTTGCAACCCAAGCCCGATTTCCAGTTGTTGAATGCTGCTGAGAATATCGTTGCCCAGCCCGCCAGCGCCGACCATTGAGGCGATGATGACCATCGACATTGCCATCATGATGGTCTGATTGATGCCCGCCATAATTGACGGCTGCGCGGCCGGAAGTTGTACCTTCCACAACAGTTGCCACGGCGTACAACCAAAGGCGATCCCCGCTTCCAGCCGTGCAGTGTTGACCTGGCGGATCCCTAAGTCGGTTAATCGCACTACCGGTGGCATCGAAAACAGGATTGTGGCGAAAATACCCGGCGGGCGACCAAGGCCAAACAAAATGGTGGCCGGGATCAGGTAAACAAACGCAGGCATGGTCTGCATAAAATCGAGCAGGGTACGCACAATGCTGCCCACCGTTGCTCGCCGCGCGCTCCAGATCCCAAGCGGAATACCGAGCAGCAGACTAAAAAAGGTGGAGGAGAGTGTCAGCGCCAGCGTAATTGCAGCATGTTCACTGTAGCCGCTATAGATGATGTACAGGGTTGCCAGTAGCGCGAACAGCGCAAATCCTTTGCCGATGCGCCACGCGCCAAGTCCGACCGCCAGCACCACCAACCCCCACGGCGAGAGCGCGCTAATCAACTGTTCAAGACCACCGGCAAACAGATCAATAACGCTCGCGATGCCGTCGAAAAGCCCGCCCGCATTTGCCAGTAACGCGTGGACAGCATCATCAATCTGCCGACTAAAATCTAATGGGTAAGCCATGGTATTCCTTAACGAGTGCCCCAGATATCGGCGTAGTTTTCCGCCAGTTGCCAGCGGGAAACGTCCACCCCGGAGAAGAAGTGGCGCACATAAGGTGTAGCAGGGGCGTTTATCAGCACTTCCGGTTTACCTACCTGCACCAGTTTGCCTTTTTCCATTATCGCGATGCGCGAACCCAGCCGTAGCGCCTCTTCCATGTCGTGAGTGACAAAGACGATGGTGCGTTGCGAGCCCGTCTGTAGCATCAGCAGCAGGCTTTGCATTTCGCGGCGGATAATCGGATCCAGTGCGGAAAACGCTTCATCCATTAATAGCACCGTCGGCTCCACCACCAGCGCCCGCGCCAGCCCAACGCGCTGCTGCATGCCGCCAGAAAGCTGGTGCGGATACTGCTCAGCAACCTGCGCAAGGCCCACTTTCTCAAGCATGGTCAGCGCCCTGGCTTCCCGCGCTTCACGCGGAATACCGGCAACTTCAAGACCGAAGGCGACGTTTTCCAGCACCGTGCGCTCATCAAAGAGCGCAAAAGACTGAAACACCATACTCATATGCTGGCGGCGCAGCGCAATCAGCTCATGCGCAGACAACGTTGCCAGCGCGCGCCCCTGAAAAGTGACGTCGCCAGAAGTGGCCGGGATCAGATGATTTAAGGTGCGTAGCAGGGTCGATTTGCCCGAGCCGGATAAGCCCACAATGACAAAAATCTCACCGGCAAAAATCTGCAAATGAATATTTTGCAGGGCTTTTACCGGTACGCCTTTTTCCCGGCGTGAGAAAATACTTTTTCGGCGCGTCGAATAATAGTTTTTATCCACGGCGCGTAACTCAAATAAAGGTTGCGACATAATGTTTGCTTTATTTTTGGGTTTCGCGTTCACACTAACGTAAAAGAATTGGCTGGAGTATTTATTTTAACTTTGCTGATATGCTTTTTCTGCATGAGCTTATTTAAAAACCGGCAATTGACGTTGTGTTTTCATGAAAGCCCCAGGCTTCATCTAATAACCATGATTTGACTTTTTCCTGCTGGGCGGAAATCGGTTTATGGCTGGCAGAAATAAGATAATAACCGCGCTCGGTTCGCACCGCCGGGCCGCACTGCGCTAACTGCTGATGAGTAATAAATGGTGCAATTAACGGTTGCCAGCCAAGGGCAATGCCCTGGCCTTCCAGCGCCGCCTGGATAACCAGCGAGTAAGCATTAAACGTACGCGAGGCGCTATGGCTCTGGCCGAAAATCTGGTGGTAGCGAAACCAGTCCTCCCAGGTCATCCAGCGCTGCGGGCGGGTTTCCGGCAGCTTTAACAGCGGATAACGTAGCAGCGCTTCCGTCTGCATGTTTTCTTCCATTTTCTTCTTTATTTCCGGTGCGCAGACCGGGAACACAATTTCCGGAAACAGGCGTTGGGTCTGCGTTCCCGGCCAGTTTCCCTGACCAAAATAGATGGCCAGATCGGCATTGCTGTCGCGAAAATTGTAGTCATTGGGCGAGGTGGTAACCTGCACTTCCACTCCGGGGATCAGCGCCTGCAAGCGCTCCATTCGCGGCAGCAGCCAGTAGCTGGCAAAACCCATATCGGTGTCGATGCGCAGCACGTTGCGCTTGCGTCGGGTGCGCTCCAGTTGCTCGCTGATGTCGCTCAGGCTGCTGCGGACAATCAGGTACAGACTATGGCCGGACTCGGTTAACTGCACGCCGCGATGCCGCCGCTCAAATAACGGGGCATCAAGCCGGTTTTCCAGCATTTGAATGCGCTGGCTCACCGCCGGTTGGGAAAGCCCCAGCTCATTTCCGGCAGCGGTGAAATTACCTAATCTTGCTGCCGCCTCAAATACCACCAGCGCCTGTAAAGGCGGAAGTTGTAATTTGTCTGCCATAATTCCACCTTATTTCACGATAAAGAAATAACCCCTTCACAGAGGAATATATGCGTGAGATAAACGTATCACGTTTTTTACGTCTATTTTATTTTTGGATGTCGCATGCTTATAAAGAAACCGAATATCGTTATTCTTATGGCCGACCAATTAACGGCCAGCGCATTAAAAACGTATGGGAATAAGGTTAGTCTGACACCGAATATTGATAAATTAGCCAACGAAGGGGTGGTGTTTGAATCTGCCTACTGTAATAGTCCGCTGTGCGCGCCGTCGCGCGCCGCATTGATGACCGGGCAATTTATTTCACGCAACGCCGTTTATGATAATGCCGCCGAGTTTCATGCCGATTCACCAACCTTTTGTCATTATCTGCGCGAGCAGGGTTACCGCACCTGGCTTTCCGGCAAGATGCATTTCTGCGGCCCGGATCAGCTCCACGGGTTTGACGAACGCCTGACCACCGATATCTACCCGGCAGACTTCGGCTGGACGCCGGACTGGGAACGCCCGGAGCGCCGTCTTGACTGGTATCACAACATGAGTTCGGTGCTGGATGCGGGGGAGTGCGTGCGCACCAACCAGCTTGATTTTGATGACGAAGCGCTGTTTCTCGCACGCCAGCGGTTATATGACGCTGCACGTCGGCCGTCGGAACAGCCTTTTATGTTGCTGCTGTCGCTGACTCATCCGCACGATCCGTTCGCCATTCCGCGTCGCTATCTCGATCGTTTTCGCGAAGAGGATATCGATCTGCCGCAAACACGCCGTGAAGACGTGGAAGACGACGCGCATTCGGCACGCTTGCGAGCGATGTATCAACTGGAGGAAGGGCTGCTTACCGACGACCACATTCGCCGCGCGCGTCACGCCTATTATGGTGCGCTGGCGTATGTGGATGATTGTTTCGGCGAGGTAGTGAAAACCTTGCAGGACACCGGGCTTGCGGAAAATACCGTGGTGCTGGTGGTCGCCGATCACGGTGAAATGCTGGGTGAACGCGGCCTGTGGTACAAAATGACTTTCTTCGAGAATGCGGTACGCATTCCATTTATTGTGCATAACCCAGCGCGGTTTACGCCGAAGCGTATCGCACAAAGCGTGTCGCTGGTGGATCTGCTACCAACGCTGGTGGAACTGGCAAGCGGAGAAGACCGTAAAGCGCAGGCGATAGCCCCGCTCGATGGCAACAGCCTGGTGGCGCATTTGCGCGGCGAAAACGGCCCGGATGGGGCGTACAGCGAATACCTTGCCGAAGGCGCGCTGGGACCGATGCTGATGATCCGCCGTGGCCCGTGGAAATACATTCACTCTTTTAGCGAAGCGCCACAGTTATTCCACTTGCAACGCGATCCCCATGAGCGCGAAAACCTGGCGACACACAGCGAATACCAGACGGTGGCAGATGCGTTTGCCGCTGAAGCGGACGCGCACTGGGATGTGGCGGCGCTGCGTGAGCAGGTGCTGGCAAGCCAGAAGCGGCGGCTCTTTTTAACCCGCATCGCCGGGCGCGATGCCATTCCAAAATGGGATTTCCAACCGCAGCAGGATGCGTCGCAGCGCTACATTCGTAACCACCAAACGCTGGATGAACAGGAAGCTTTTGCCCGTTATCCGCACCCTTTAAAACAACCGGCCGGGAAATAACAATGAACCACACTGTGAGCAAACTTTTACTGCTGGCGCTGGCTGGCAGCGTTTCACTGAATGCTTTCGCCGCCGACGCTGAGCGCTGCGCGACGGTGACCCAGTCCGATCCGGGCTGGACGGATATCGCCTCAACCAATGCGCTTTCTGGCGTGGTGCTTAACGCGCTGGGTTACCAGCAAAAAGTGCAGAATCTCTCTGTGGCGCTGGCTTTTCAGGGGCTGAAAACCGGCCAGGTGGATGTTTTTCTGGGTAACTGGATGCCTGCGCAGGAGCCGGTGATCGGTAAATTTACCGCCGACGGCGCAATTAAGGTGATCGGCGCAAACCTGCCTGCAGCGCGTTTTACGCTGGCGGTGCCGGATTATGTTGCCGCAGCCGGAGTGAAAGATTTCGCCGACCTGCAAAAGTACGCCGATAAATTTCACCATAAGATTTATGGTATTGCGCCGGGCGCGCCGGCCAACCAAAACCTTAAAAAGATGCTCGATAAACATGATTTCGGCCTGCAAAACTGGCAACTGGTGGAATCGAGCGAGAGCGGCATGCTGGCGCAAGTGACCCGCGCGGTGGAGCGCAAAGAGTGGATCGTCTTTTTAGGCTGGGAGCCGCACGCCATGAACACGCGCTTTAAGCTGGCCTACCTGAGCGGCGGCGACAGCTACTTTGGTGCGAATTACGGTAGCGCGACGGTAAATACGGTGACACGCAAAGATTTCGCCACCGATTGCCCGAACCTTAATCGCTTTTATAGCCAGCTGAAGTTTGATGTCGCGCTTGAAAACGCAGTAATCACCCGCGTGCTGGATAAACAAGAAGATGTCAACGCGGCGGCGAAAGCCGAGCTGGCACAACGCCCGGAACTGTTAAAAACGTGGCTCGCGGGTGTTACCACGCGCGACGGTCAACCTGCACAACCGGCCGTCGAGAAAGCGCTCGGTCTGTAATTTTCCCGCTGTTCGCGCCGGATGTCTGCATATCCGGCGCTTTTCGCTTTTTTTACCGCTTAATTTATCCCCACGACAGCGAAGTAAAACGATAGTTCTTGCTCGAAAGTAAAGAATGCGTATAGTTCTCATTCTCTTTAGTGTTTGTGGGTACAACAGGATCTTCCCCGCAATAACAGTGAGCGTGAAGGCTGACAGGGAACACTGAAAAGCTGTGACGAGCTGCGCCGGGCCGCATCTGCCCTCAGCAAACGATCGCGCACAGGATGCGTGGCGTGGGCGCTCGTCTGCCCTGATGACATTAACGGTAAAGGATCTCCCATGAAGATGAACACCTCCGTGCTGGCTCTGCTGGCGGCGATGGCGCTTGCCGGTTGCAGCGCACATACCACCAGCAGCGCACAGCCTGTGGCACCAGCAGCAAAATCTGCGGCGGCGCAGTTACCAGAGAGCATGGTGAAACGCGAACTGGCGAGCGGTCTGTATGAAATGGCGCTCAGTCCGCAAGGCGATGCGCTGTATGTTGCCAGCGCGGAAGGCTTTAAAGATGTGCAGGGCGGAGTGGTATACAAGCTGGATCCGAAAACGCTTAAAACCCTCGGCGCGACCCACACTGACCTGAAAAACTTTGGCATGGCTATCTCCCCGGATGGCAAAACCGTGTATGTCACTAATTCGCTGGACGGCGGCGTGAGCGCCATCGACACCAGCACCGGCAAAGTGCTTTCCCGCACATTGTTCCCGGAACGCAACGAAAAAGGCCTGCCCTATGGCGCGCGTGAAATTGTGCTGCATAACGGCAATTTATATATCGGCGCCGTTGCCGATCCGGCGCTGGTGTGGGTGGTTGACGCGAAAACCCTGAAGGTCAAAGCGCGTATCAAAAATGCGGGCAAATGGGTGACCGGTCTGCACTTCTCTGCGCAGACGCAACGTTTGTACGTGGCGAATGGCGGCGGCGAAATCCTGGTGGTCAATCCGCGCAATAATCGTATCGAGCAACGCTGGAAACCACTGGGCGACAAACCGGCGCTGCTGTTGAATATCGCTGAAGATGAGGCCACCGGCCGCTTGTTCGTTACCGATAATTCAAAAGCCAAAACCACGCTGGTGCTGGATATCCACAGCGGCAAAATTGTGAAACAGCTTGAGGGCGATGCGCTGGCGGTGAAATTCAACGCTAAACGCCATGAAATCTATATTACCCAGCGTGAGTCCGGCAACGTGCTGAGCCTTGATGCAACCAGCTATGCGGTAAAACAGCGCTGGGATCTGCCGCCGCATCCAAACAGCCTGCTGCTTTCCGCCGATGGTCAGACGCTGTTTGTCACCGTCAAACAGGCATTTAACAAAGATCACTCCACCAACGGCCCGGATAGTGTCGTCAGGATCGATCTGAACAAGTAATGACGCTGGCCTGGAAACGGGCCATTTCTTTTTATTTCAATAGCTAATAATGATGAATAACAGCAAAAAACATTCGATACCTTTGCGCAAGACCTTGCTTGCGCTGGTCATTGGCGCGGTCGCGCATAACGCACAGGCAGCGACGGCTGACGCCAGCGTAAAACCCACGCATGAAGAAACCATTGTCGTGCAGACCACGGTGAACAGCGAATTTAAGCCTGGCGGTAATGATCTCGTACCTGCATTCCTTGATGGTCAGGTGGCGCACGGCGGCCGTCTTGGCGTGCTGGGCGAGCAAAAAGCGATGGATGTGCCGTTTAACGTTATCGGTTACACCTCGAAGCTGGTGCAGGATCAACAGGCGAAAACCATCGCTGATGTGGTCAGTAACGATGCGGGCGTGCAGGTTGGCCAGGGTTACGGCAACTTTGCCGAAACGTACCGTATTCGCGGCTTCCAGCTTGATGGCGACGACATGTTGATGGGCGGTCTGGCGGGCATTGTGCCGCGCCAGATTGTCGATACCCAGATGCTGGAGCGCGTGGAGATTTTTAAAGGTTCGAACGCGCTGATGAACGGGTCTGCGGGTTCGGGTGTCGGCGGGATGATTAACCTCGAACCGAAACATGCCGACGATACGCCGCTTACCCGCGTGGGTGTCGATTACACCACCCGCTCGCAAGTCGGTGGTTCGCTGGATGTGGGGCGTCGCTACGGCGATAACAACCAGTTCGGCGTACGCATGAATTTGCTGCATCGCGAAGGGGATGCCGCGGTGAAAGATGACCATCGCCGCACGACGGCTGCGTCAATTGGCCTTGATTATCGTGGCGAGCGCTTGCGCACGTCGCTGGATCTCGGTTACCAGAACAAAACGGTTCATGGCGGCGAAATGGGCGTCAATATCAGCGCCGTCGACTTTATTCCGACGCTGCCGGATACCCGCAAAAACTACAGCCAGCGCTGGGCGCACAGTGATATTGAGAACGAATTTGGCCTGGCGCGCGCTGAATATGATCTGACCGATGACTGGACAGCTTACGGCGCGCTCGGCGGCCAACATGCCCATGAAGACGGCACGTATGGCGCGCCTAAACTGTTTAATAAAAACGGTGACGCCACCTTCAGCCGCATGGATACGGTGCGGATTTCCGACTCCTGGAGCGGCATGGCAGGGTTGCGCGGTAACTTCGATACCGGTTTTGTTTCCCATAAAGTGAACGTCGGTTATTCGGCGAACATCAAGCGCGATCGCGTGGCCTGGACCCAGTCCGATCAAAAAAATCTGCCGGTGGTGAACATTTATGATCCTTCGGCGATCCCGCTGCCGGACAATTTGACCCATAGCGGCAACTACAGTGACCCGCTGACAACCGCGCGCTACCGCTCGCAGGGTTATACCCTGAGCGACACGCTCGGCGTATTCGACGACCGCCTGCTGTTTACCGTGGGCGCACGTCACCAGAAATTGTGGGTGCGTAACTACAGCAATGCCACCGGTGCGGAAACCACCACTGCGCGTTATACCCAGGATCGCTGGATGCCGACGTACGGTGTGGTCTATAAGCCGTGGGATGTCGTCTCTTTCTACGCCAACCATACCGAAGCGTTGCAGCCAGGCGGCGTAGCGCCGAAGACAGCGGAAAATCGCTATCAAAGCGTGGGGATTGCGCATTCTAAACAGAACGAAATCGGCGTGAAAACGGACTTTGGACGCATTGGTGGTACGCTGGCGCTGTTTGAAATCAAAAAGCCGACCGGCATTCTTAATAGCACGACCAATGTTTACGGGCTGGACGGTGAGCAGCGTAACCGTGGCGTGGAGTTGAATCTGTTTGGGGAGCCGGTGCTCGGTCTGCGTCTGAATGGCAGTGCGACCTGGCTGGATGCCGAGCTGACGAAAACCAAAGATGGCGTCAACCAGGGCAATCGCCCGATTGGTGTGGCGAATTTCTACGGGGTGATGGGGGCCGAGTATGACATCAAACCGGTCGATGGCCTGACCGCCACGGCACGCGTGAACTATACCGACTCGCAATATGTAAACACCGCCAATACCCGCAAACTCGACAGTTACACCACACTCGATCTTGGCCTGCGCTATCGTATGCAGCTGAATGCGGAGAAAAACGAGATGGTCTGGCGCGTGGGCGTGGATAACGTCACCAACGAGAAATACTGGGCCAGCGTAGAAGACAACGGCACCTATATTTACCAGGGCGATCCGCGCACCGTGAAAGTCTCAATGAGTTACGACTTCTGATAGTTGTTTTACCCGGCGGGCGTGATGCCCGCCTGTTGCAGGCTGTTCAACACTTCCCGCATCCCCCGACTCACCACTTTATCCTGCCGCATTACCAGCGCTAACTGGCGCTGGAGCGGCGGCTGCACCGATTGTACGCGCAGGCCCTGGCGGTCTTCTTCAGCCTGAACCGCCACGCCGGGCACGATGCTGTAACCCAACCCGGCGCGCACCATGCGTTTTATCGCTTCAATACTGCCCAGCTCCATCACCGGCGCGGGGGTGACACCGCCTGCGCTAAACCACTGTTCTATGAGCAGGCGCGTACTGCTGCCGGATTCGAAAACAATCAGCGGAAGGTGCGCAAGCGTTGCCGGCGTCGGCAATAAAACGCCGTCAGCGTCTTGTGCAGTGATCACCACAAATTCTTCGGTGAATAGCGGTGAAATCGCCAGATTGCGCCCGTTGGCGGGCAGCGTTACAAGGCCGATATCGATACGATTTTCTTCCACCGCGCGCACGATATCACTGGTGTTGCCGGTACGCACCCCGACTGACAGTAACGGGAACTCGCGGTGCAACTTTTGCAGCAGCGGCGGCAACAGGTGAATACAGGTCGTCGCGCCGGTGCCTATCGTCACGCTGCCGCTGACCGCGTGCTGATGCTGCGCTACCGACTGCACCGCGGCGCTGACGGCATTTTCGATCTCCGCACAATGCGCCAGAAAGGTTTCTCCGGCGGCGGTGGCGCGCAGACCACGCCCGGAACGTTCAATCAGGCGGACGTGCAGGGCCTGTTCAAGCTGGCGGATTTGCAGGCTGACGGCGGGTTGCGAAATGCCTAACACCTCTGCGGCGGCGGTAAAACTGCCGCGGGCGAGCACCAGCTTAAACGTCGCTAACTGGTCAAAGCTGAAGTGGGGCATGGCAAAGTTTTCCTTATAACGGTGATAAGCGCAGCCTGGTGCCGCGCGGGCGGCGTTACCGGTAGCCTGTAGATATCATCAAACGGGGAACAGTTTATGGAAATTATTGACGCGCAAGAACATCATCTTAGCGCGATTGTGCAGATTTATGCTTATCACGTGACGCACGGTAACGCCACGTTCGAAACCGAAGCGCCGGACGTGGATGAAATGCGTACGCGGCTGGCGAAAACCCGCCACAATGGCTTGCCGTGGTATGTCGCCGTGCATGAAGGGCAAGTCCGGGGTTACTGCTATTTATCGCGCTATCGCGAGCGGCGGGCGTATCAGTACACGCTGGAAGATTCCATCTATGTTGATGACAACTTTCGCCAGCAAGGCGCAGGCAAAGCACTGCTCGCCCGCGCGGTGGCCTGGGCGGAGCAAAACGGTTACCGCCAGCTCATCGCCAACGTCGGCAACAGCGAAAACGAAGGTTCATTACGCCTGCACAGCCGCGCCGGTTTTGTGGTTATCGGCACGCTGAAAAGTGTCGGCATGAAGCACGGGCGCTGGCTGGATACCGTTCTGATGCAGCGCCCGCTGGGGGAGGGGGATGGCACGCTTCCGCAGCCCGGGTGAGCGAGCAGCCCGCGCAGCGCGGGTTATTTCAGGCGCTTTTCTGCGATGCTATACACGGTGTTGCGTTCGCGTTTTCCGACAGAGACAACGAACACCACAATCCGACCATCGTTCACCTGGTAGACAAGGCGATAACCTGAAGCGCGCAGTTTGATTTTGTAGCAATCAGGTAAATGGCTGAGTCTGTTTGCTTCAATCCTCGGCGCTTTAAGTACCTGAGCAATTTTCTTTTTAAACTGCTCGCGAACAGGCTGCCTAACTTTCGCCACTCCTTTAACGCGCGTTCATCGAAATCCAGTTGATAAACCATACCACCTCCTTGTTTGCTAAAAGCGGCCTTTCCCTGGCCGCATTCATGTATCAGCGTTTCATCACAAATCGTCCAGTGTCACACGAACCGGTTTCGGATCACGTAAACGCTCACGCACGATTTCGATCAGTTGCCGATCTTCATCATTAAGCAGTGTGCGGTGAAACGGTAGCTTGCCGTTCTCGGCAACATATTCGAGCGTCTGTCGCAGGAGCTCGGAAGGTGTTACGCCAAGTTTTTCCAGAGCGGCAAAGGAACGCGCTTTTAAATCGTCATCGATACGAACATTCAAATTGCCCATGGATTTACCCCTGTCATTACGTTTGTAATGACATAATGGCAAGGTTAAGACCTTGATGCAACCGCAGCCAGGCAGATCAGGACAATTCGTCTGCCGTCACAATGCGCTCAAACGCGTTCAGTTCCGCCAGCTTGCCGTGATACCACTGCTCGCAAAACGCGCTGCCTAAATGGTCCGCCAGATAGGTGCACTGGCGAAACGCCTCCAGTGCAGGTTGCTGGAATAACGGCAGATCGGGCGAGGCGCGGGTGAAGTTGGCCAGCGCGTCATCATCAATACGCTCCAGGCCGTATAACATACCCGTCAGTAACGTCGCCATCGCCAGATAAGGGTTGGCGTCCGCGCCCGCCAGGCGATATTCGATCCGCCGGTTGCGCGCGTCAGAGCAGGGAATGCGCAGCGCGGCGTTGCGTTTGTTGTAACCCCAGGAGTGAAAAAGCGGCTCATCCAGATTCTTACGCAACCGCCTGAACCCATTGACGCCCGGCGCCATGATCGCCAGCGACGCGGGCATCAGTTCCAGCATGCCGGCAAGGGAGAGTCGCACCATCTCATTGGGTGCCTCCGCCGGGCTGGCAAATACATTTTCGCCATTCGTGTCATTAAGACTGACGTGAAAATGCAGGCCATTACCGGCCAGGTCTGAGAAGGGTTTCGCCATAAAATTGGCCTGATAGCCAAATTTCTCCGCTACGGTACCGGTGAGTTTGCGCAGTGCCAGCACCTGCTCGCAACTCTCCACAACATTGGATGAATGGCACATATTCAGTTCAAACTGCCCGGCTTCGGCTTCGCTAACGATGCCGGATAAGGGAAGACGCTGCGCTGCCGCCATGCTTTCCAGTTCCTCAATAAACGCAGAGTAGGTGGACGGCACGGCCAGATGAAAACAGCCCTGCGGGCGGTTTTGCTGTGCAGCGGGATCTACAAGGTAGAACTCCATTTCCGCTGCCACCACCGGGTAAAGACCATGCTGGTGAAACTGACGCAGCACATTTTGCAATATAACTCTTGGCTCCAGCGGCCACGGCATATTATTGCTGTCGAGCATGGTTAATAATAATTGCGCGTTATGGCGTGGATCGTGCGCGCTCGGGCGTAGCGTGCCGGAAACGGGTAAACATACATTATCAGGCTCTTCGTTAATAAGTCTGTCGGGTGAAGAGGTGATTATTTTCCCTTCGCGATCCATGGCGTAAACAGATTGCGGAAAATAACAACCCGAGCTTAGCGAAAATAAGTTTTCGACGGCGACTCTTTTTCCGCGGAATGTGCCATGGGTATCGTTAAGATATATATCAACGTGTTTTGTTTGCGGGTGTTCGTTCAGATACTCCTTGATTTCATGAGAAAAATTTTGCTGAAATTGTCTGATCTCCTGATCCACCATCAACACAGATCGCGAATGCAACGGTGTTGGAAATGTTGTGGTGGTAAAAAAGGTGCGGATATTTTTCAGCAGCGGAATAGTCATCAGCGAGTTCATCTTTTTTCTTTCTGTCAGGCCTTTTTGGCGGTGAACTCAGCATAAAAGAGCGCTTTTTATTTTGATATAAACGCCGCGTAAAAAGGAAATACGCGGCGATAAAAATAGTATAAAAATGGCGCGCTTAAAGCGTAGAAGGCATTTTTAGCAGCGCCGAGGGCGCGCTATCCGCGAAATGCGTTTTTACCCAGTCGAGTGTTTTGCGCTGGCCTGGAAATGTGAGCAATTCGTGGGCGTCAGCAAAGCTGACCCAACGGTATTCGCTGTGCTCGTGGTTAAGCGTTATCTCGCAGGCTTCATCGACGTACGCAACAAACACCGGCACGACGGTGATGGCGTCGCGGTGCGCTTCGTAAAACTGCTCGCAGCAGTCGGCGGAATAGAGTTCGCTAAGCTGCAAGCCCGTCTCTTCCTGAGCTTCACGCCGTGCGGTTTGCCAGGCTGTTTCACCGTGTTCAATGCCGCCTGCAATCTGGCACCACAGGCCGTTAAGCATTTTACCGCTGCGTTTAAGCAGCAGAACGCGCCAGCCCGCTGCGGAGTTGCACAGCACAAACAGGGCTATCGAAAAGCAGCGTATCGGGATTTCCTTACTCATTGTTTTCTCCATGTTAATGGCTAAAGCAGCCGTATCAGGGTATCGCCAGGGCTTGTTATGGTTTCGCGCAAATGGCCTTTTTCCTGATTTTTCACAACAACCAGGCAGCAGATCGGTTACACTCGCGGCACAGAAAAGCCACATGACAGGAGGTTTATATGCTGGAAAAATTGCGTACCCGCGAGGGGAAAAAATTTATCATTGCGGTGGTGATTGTATTCCTGGTTGCCGTCAGCGTCATTTCGAAAGTGACCTTCGAGGGCGTTGAAGATCAGTACAATTTGCCGATGGAATCCTGGACGGTAACGATGTTTATCATGCAGGGCGCATGGGTTGCTATCTACAGCCTGATGTTCACCATCATTGGTTCACTGCCGTTTGGTTTTTATTTCCTTGGCCCGAAAGACGATCGTGGCTAATCCCTCCTGCCCTGGCGTGCTGTCGGGGCTGTCTCTCTTGCGCCTTAATCGAAATCGTGATCTCTCGCGTCCTCAGCGTAAAGTTCTGCAGTAAGCCTCAGTGACCGATAGGTTAACTGCCACTACATTCATTGGCTTGTGCAGGCTGCTGTTTATCGCCTGCAAACGCGTTTTTACCTCGTAATAACATCTCCGTTAACAATTAAAGATCAAAAAATAATCGCCGATAGAGATCTCACAGGGAGTTCGAGCTGAAAGGAAGATGACGATGTAAAGGCTGACTCCAGGAGAGCCGTAATGGCCAGAGAATTTGTGACCAAAAAAATGAGCACCCGCGCGCAAATGTTGCTGACGGGAGCCATCACCATCACCCTCGGTTTTGTTGTCACTATCGGGGTACTGAGCTGGCAGTCCAGCAGTGAACAAAAACACCTCGCCGAACAATATCTGCAAAAAATTGCTGAAAGCCAGGCGTTGACTATCCAGCAACAACTGAACTATGCCCGCGATGTGGCGCATAACCTCGGTCACAGTATGATTGCCTTGCCAGAAGCCGGGATCACTGACCGCCAGGCGGCGGATAAACTGCTGATCTCCGCCCTGCGCGATAATCCTGACTATCTCTCTATCTCGGTTATTTTTGAAGACAACGCCTATGACGGTCGCGATGCAGAGTTCGCGGATAAACCCGATCAGGCACCCAAAGGCCGCTACGCCTTCTTTGTCGATCACGATCAATCCGGTAATTTTAAGCTGCACCCGTTAACGTCGATCTTTACGCCAGGCCAGGGCGACTACTATCTGCTGCCGCAAAAAAGCCAGAAAGACACGTTAATTGAGCCTTACAGCTATGCCTATAACGGTGTACCGACGCTGCTGACCTCAGTGGCAGCACCGATTGTCAGCGGTGGCAAACTGCATGCCGTTGTGACATCGGATATCTCGCTGGCTTCATTGCAACAGAAAGTGAATCAGATCAAACCGTGGGAAGGGGGCGGTTATGCAGTGCTGCTCTCTACCGCCGGAAAGGTGATTTCTTACCCGGATAAAAACTTGACCAGTAAGCCTTACCCCGGTAAAACAGAGGGCTTCACCAGTAAAGTCGTGGAACAAGATGATCCGATCCTCGGCGAAAAAGCGCTGATCACCTGGCAGCCAGTCTCTATTGGCAACAGTACCGATAACTGGTATCTCGGCGTCGTTGCGCCGGTGAGTTCGGTGATGGCGGCAGCTAACCGTCAACTGATGTACGCCATTGTTCTGGGGGTTATCAGCATCCTGTTGGTGTGTGCGCTGCTCGGCCTGGTCTTCAGCCGTAAAGTGTTGAAACCGATTGGTGGCGAACCGCTGGAAGGGGCGAATATCGCGCTGGCGGTCGCGGACGGCAAACTCGATAACACCATCCCGGTGAAAGGTAACGATCGCAGCAGCCTGTTCTATGCCCTGCATACCATGCAGGCGCAGTTACGGCAGATTGTCGGGCAGATCAAAGAAGCCAGTGACTCGGTGCGTCAGGGGGCTGGCGAGATTGTCAGCGGCAACATTAACCTCTCTTCACGTACTGAACAGCAGGCCGCAGCGCTGGAACAGACCGCCGCCAGTATGGAGCAGTTTAGCGCCACGGTGAAACATAACGCCGCCAACGCCCACCAGGCGACGGCGCTGACCGCCAATGCCACGCAGATTGCCAGCCGGGGTGAAACGCTGGTCGGTCAGGTGGTGGAAACGATGGCGAAAATTGACGACAGCGCGAAAAAAATCGGCGATATCACGGCGATCATCAACAGCATTGCTTTCCAGACCAATATCCTGGCGTTGAACGCCGCGGTAGAGGCGGCGCGTGCCGGTGAGCAAGGGCGTGGTTTTGCGGTGGTGGCGTCTGAAGTGCGCAACCTGGCGCAGCGCAGCGCCGATGCGGTGAAAGATATCGGCGCGTTGATTGAAGAGTCCAGCAAACGCGTCGAAGCCGGGGTGCAACTGGTGAACGATGCCGGTCACACCATGCAGGAGATGACGCAGGCGGTGAATTCCGTGCAGACCATCATCAATGAGATTGTCAGCGCCTCGGATGAGCAGGCCAAAGGCATTAGCCAGGTGACGATTGCCGTCAATGAAATGGACGGTGTCACGCAACAAAACGCCTCGCTGGTGCAGCAAATGGCTGCGGCAGCAACCTCACTCGAAGATCAGGCGCAGCAACTGGCGCAGACGGTGCATCAGTTCCGCCTCGACGCGTAACCTCAACAGAGAGCCTGGCAACAGGCTCTCTGCCTATCTTAGCCGGCAACCAGTTCGATACGGTTATTATCCGGATCCAGAATCACGGCTTCGTAAAAACCATCCCCCGTCCATCGCGCGGCGCTGGCTAACCGGCCCTGCTGACGGGCTTTTTCTGCCATCGCATCCACCGCCCCAACATCGCCGACATTGATAGCGATATGCGCCCAGCCAACAAACTCTGCGGCGTTTGGCGCATCGGCCAGCTCCGGCACGGTCATAAGTTCAATGGTTGGCCCGTTGTGCAGCGACATAAAATAGGATGCAAAACCGGCGCGGTTTTGACTGACATATTTCTCATTGCTGGTGGCGGCAAAAAAGTCGCGCCAGAATGCGCGCTGTGCGTCGAGATGGCGTGTCCAGAGTGCGACATGGGCAATGTTCAAGGTGACCTCCAGGGCGTAGGGGATGGTAATTGACAGCCTGATTCATTTGCATGATTGTGCTCATTATTGCTCGATTTAAATTTAAAAAAGAGGATTTATGCTCGATTATGCAGCTTTTCCGGATCAACGACAAGATCTGATCCGCCAGCGTCTTCAGGAGCAGGGACGGGTAGTTTGTACGGAGCTGGCCGCTGAATTACAGGTTTCAGAGCACACCATTCGCCGCGATTTGCAGGAACTGAGTAAAGCGGGCATCTGCAAGAAGGTCTATGGCGGCGCGGTATTGCAGCTGGCAACTGCCGGGAGCTTTACGCAAAGAAAAGAGCAGGATCGAGCAACAAAAAGCCTCCTCGCGCAGCGCTGCGTGCAACTGCTTCAACCCGGCACCTGCATCTTTATTGATACTGGTACCACCAACCTTGAACTGGCAAAAGCGCTGCCGCCAGAGTTAAACCTGACGGTAGTGACTAACTCACCGGAAATCGCCGCTGTTGCGTGTAAATATCCCCGCTGCGAAGTGATCATGCTGGGTGGGGTGGTGCAGAGCAGCACCGGTGGTTGCGTCGGCGCACCGGCAATCAGCCAGCTTAACGGGATCATTTTCGATCAGGCGTTTATCGGTGGCTGCGCGATGTCGCCGGAGATGGGGCTGACCGGGTTTGATTATGCCGACTGCGAATTTAAAAAGGCGGTGATTGCCCAAAGCAACCAGGTGGTGGTGGCCTTAACGGCAAGTAAGATCCCGGGTGTGGCCCGCTACATTGTTGCTGCCAGCCAGCAGATTGATGTGCTGGTGGTCGAAACCGATCTCAGCAAAGCGTTTCATCAGGCCTTGCGCGCAGAGAATATTGAGATCCTGACGGTTTAAACATCACCAGACGCGCAGGGTTCATTTCTTGCCAGCCCACAGCGGAGATGTTAAAAGGTGCCCCTTTAAATGAAACCACAAAGGGGAAGGACGTGAAAAACGCGTCACAGGCAGCGGGAAGTAGCACCGATGCCGCGTCGGAAGCAGGGCCGACACTACAACGAGGTTTAAAAAACCGCCATATTCAGCTGATTGCGCTGGGCGGCGCGATTGGCACCGGGCTTTTTCTGGGCATTGGCCCCGCGATCCAGATGGCCGGGCCTGCCGTGTTACTGGGCTACGGCATTGCCGGGGTTATCGCTTTTCTGATTATGCGCCAGCTCGGTGAAATGGTGGTTGAAGAGCCGGTTTCTGGTTCATTTTCCCATTTTGCCTACAAATACTGGGGGCCGTTCGCCGGTTTCCTCTCCGGCTGGAACTACTGGGCGATGTTTGTGCTGGTGGGAATGGCGGAACTGACCGCCGCCGGTATCTACATGCAGTACTGGTTCCCGGACGTGCCGACCTGGATTTGGGCCGCCGCTTTCTTTGTCATCATCAACGCCGTCAACCTCGTTAATGTGCGCTTGTATGGCGAAACCGAGTTCTGGTTTGCGCTGATTAAAGTGCTGGCGATTATCGGCATGATTGGTTTTGGCTTGTGGATGCTGTTTACCGGCCATGGCGGTGAGCGCGCCAGCTTCGATAACCTCTGGCGCTATAACGGCTTTTTCGCCACCGGCTGGCACGGGCTTATCCTCGCGCTGGCAGTGATTATGTTCTCTTTTGGCGGCCTGGAGCTGATCGGCATTACCGCCGCGGAAGCCAGTGAGCCGCACACCACCATTCCGAAAGCGGTTAACCAGGTGGTGTACCGCATTTTACTCTTCTATATCGGCTCGCTGGTGGTGCTACTGGCGCTCTATCCGTGGATTGACGTCAAAGCCAACAGCAGCCCGTTTGTGATGATTTTCCACGAACTGGACAGTAATCTGGTGGCATCAGCGCTCAATTTCGTCATTCTGGTGGCGTCCCTGTCGGTGTATAACAGCGGTGTCTATTCCAATAGCCGTATGCTGTTTGGTTTGTCAGTGCAAGGCAACGCGCCGGCCTTTTTGACGCGCGTCAGCCGCCGTGGTGTGCCAGTGAATTCGCTGTTCCTCTCGGGGGCTATCACCTCGCTGGTGGTGTTGGTTAATTATCTGCTGCCGCAAAAAGCCTTCGCCATGCTGATGGCGCTGGTGGTGGCGACGCTGCTGCTGAACTGGATCATGATTTCACTGGCGCACCTGAAATTCCGCGCGGCGATGCGCCGCAAAGGGCGCGATCCGCAGTTTAAAGCGCTGCTCTTTCCGGCGGGTAACTATCTGTGCATTGGCTTCATGCTGATGATCCTCGTTTTGATGTGCACGATGGACGATATGCGCCTGTCAGCGGTGTTGCTGCCGGTATGGATTGTGTTCCTGTTTGTCGCTTTCAAACTGCTGCGTCGTACGCCGAAGCGCGGGTAACTCGTGCGACTCCCTACCAGATCCAGTGGGCTGCGGCCTGCCGGACTGGTGATGATGTCTATGTCTCAACTGTGATAGCCTCGGATCTTATGGCCAATCGCAGAATATATTGTTGTTATGTCCATTCAAAAAATTGCCAGGATGGCGGGCGTTTCCGTTGCAACGGTTTCACGGGTGTTGAATAACAGCGAATCCGTGAAACCGAAAAATCGCGAACGCGTATTGCAGGCCATCAAGGCGTGCCAGTACCAACCCAACTTATTAGCCCGCCAGTTGCGCACCGCGCGCAGCTCAATGATTCTGGTGTTGGTCTCTAATATCGGTAACCCGTTTTGCGCCGAAGTGGTGAAGGGCATCGAAGAAGAGGCGGAAAAAAACGGGTACCGCATCCTGTTGTGTAACTCCGGTGCGGACATGGCGCGCTCGCGCTCAGCACTCAAATTGCTGTCGGGCAAGATTGTCGATGGCATCATCACCATGGATGCGTGTGCGAAATTGCCGGAGCTGTCCACCATGATTGGCGCCGCGCCCTGGGTGCAATGTGCCGAGTATGCCGATAACGGCGACGTCTCCTGCGTGGGCATTAACGATGTCGACGCCGCCTGCTGCGTGATTGACCGCTTAGTTGAGCGCGGCTGCCAGCGCATTGCCATGATTAACCACGATTTGAGTTATAAATATGCCCGGCTGCGTGAACGTGGCTACCGGAGCGGTTTACAGGCAAAACACCTGCGCTATGAAAACGTGGAATACGCCCGCGATTTGAGTTTCAGCGCCGGGAAAAGCGCGATGCAGCAACTGCTTAATGCGCCGCAACGCCCGGACGCGGTGTTTGCTGTTTCCGATACGCTGGCCGCCGGGGCGCTGCTGGCGATCCATGAAGTCGGATTGAAAATGCCGCAGGATATCGCGGTGGTCGGTTTCGATGGCACTGAACTGGCAGAGATGGTTACGCCGCCGCTCAGCACTATCGAGCAACCTTCGCAGGCAATGGGGCGCGAAGCCGTCCGGCTGTTGCTGAACCGTATTGATAATCCCGATAGCCCGCCAGAAAGCGTAATCATGGACTGGCGTTATATTTCCCGCGCCAGCGCCTGACATTTCAGGCATGATGTGTGTAAAGATTTCGCCAGCCGCCGCGCTGGCTTTTTTATTGCTCAGGGAGCCTTGCCATGACCCGGCAACGACAAGCTGATTTATTTCTGGTTCTGACCACACTGATTGCCGCCTGCGGGTGGATTTTCTCGCGCGAAGCCATTAGCGGAATGCCGGTTTTCGCCTTTCTTGGGCTGCGCTTTTTTGGCGCGGCGTTGGTGCTGCTGCCGTTTTGCCGTGGGCAACGCATCGCGCTGGAAAAAGTGCGTCAGGTGGTGATAAGTGGCGTATGGATGGCACTCAACCTTTGTCTGTGGATCTGGTCGGTATCGACCACGCCATCGCTGGGCGAGGGGGCATTTATCATGAGCCTGTCGATGCTGTTTGTGCCGCTGGTGGCCTGGGTGATGCTAAAAACCCGTCCGGCGCGCGCCTACTGGGAGTGTTTGCCGGTCGCCATTATTGGGTTAGCACTGCTGAGCCTGCACATGCCCATCACGTTTCATGCCAGCCAGGGCTGGTTTTTGCTGACGGCGTTCGTGCAGTCGATCTATTTTTGCTACACCAGCCGCTGTGCCAGAGAAGTGCCGCTGCTGCCGCTCACGGCGGTACAGCTTGCGATCACCGGCATTGCCGGGCTGGTGATTTCTGCGCTGTTTGAGTCCTGGACTCAACCCTTTACCAGCACCACGGCGATGTGGCTGGCGGCGAGCATTTTAATTGCTACAAGTCTCAGGTTTGGCCTGCAGCTGCAAGGGCAAAAATATGCTGCCGTCGCCAGCGCTGCCATCATTATGGTGCTGGAACCCTTACTGACGGTGATCGCCGCTTCGATTTGGTACGGTGAGCGCTTACCGCTGCAAAAAATCCTTGGCGGCGTGTTGATCCTGCTGGCGCAGATTTGGTTCCGCTGGCGGATGATTGCGCGTCTACCGTCAAAGCCGTAACGTGCCGGCCAGCACCGTATGCGCACCACCACCGATCAGCACGCGTCCATTTTCCCTGAGCGCCAGCGCTAAAACGCCGCCGCGCGGTGAGGCCTGGAAGGCGGTAAGCGAGCGCTTACCCAGCCGCGCCGACCAGTAGGCCGCCAGCGCACAGTGCGCAGAGCCGGTCACCGGATCTTCATTCACTCCTACCCACGGGGCGAAGTAGCGCGACACGCAATCATACGCATCCTGACCGGGCGCGGTGACTGCCACGCCGCGGCCTGGCAAGGCGCGAAGCGCCGCAAAATCAGGCGTGAGTGCGTAAACTAATTGCGCATCCTCAACCACCACCAGTTGCTTCGCGCCGAACAAACCGTAACCACTCACCTGTTCATGCGCCAGCCCAAGTGCCTTCAGTAATTCCGCTGGCGCTTCGGGCTGCATGTGCGGTGTCAGGAGCGGGAAATCAAGCTCAATGCCCTGCGCCACGGCGGTTGCCGTCGGCGGGCCGGAAAGGGTGTAAAAGGTGATGGCGTCGCCTTCGGCAAGCCGCCCGTTCTGGCGCAGAATATGCGCGGTCGCCAGCGTGCCGTGGCCGCATAAATCAACTTCGGCCTGCGGCGTAAACCAGCGCAGGTTATTGTCCGCAAGGTTTAAAAACGCGGTTTCGGATACCGCCATCTCTTCAGCTATCCGCTGCATTAATGCGGCTTCCAGCCCCTGCGGTGTAATACATACCGCTGCCGGGTTACCGGAAAAAGGACGCGTACTGAACGCGTCCACCTGGTAAATATCAAGTTCCACTACGGCGCTCCCTTTGTTAACAAGGGGATAACATTATCCCCTTTTTACGCCTGCGGATAGCGCTAATCAGGAGTTAGCCGGGCAGCGCGGTGCCAGTTGATGGCGGGCGCTCACTGCCGCTGCCGCCAGCACCAGCATCATCACCACTTCTGTTGCCAGAAAACCACTCAGCGCCGTGCTGTAGTTGCCTTGCGACTGGCCGACAAGATGCAAAAACAACCCGCCGAGTACTGCCGGACCGAGGCCGAGCGTGGCCTGCTGCAATGTGCTGAGCAGTGCGCTACCTGCGCCTGCATCCTGGGTGGTGATATCGCGCATGCCAATGCGGTAAAAGCTATTCACAATCAGCGCCTGGCCATAGCCAATCAGCGCGGTAGACGGCGCAAGTGCCAGCGCACCCACCGCCCGCCCGGAGAGCTGCAGGGTAGCAATCAATGCCAGCAGACCACTGACCTGGATCATCAGCCCGGTGAGCAAAATGGTGCGCATGCTATAGCGACCAATCAGTTTTGGCGCATACCAGGCAGAGACAAAATAGGCGACGCCCAGCGCGACAAAGCTGTTGCCTGACTGGTACGGCGTCATGCCCATTCCGGCTTGCAACGTGAGCGCCATACAGAACATAAAACCCGACCACGCGCTAAAGAACAGCAACGCAATCAGCAGGCCGAAACGGATACTGTGCAACTTGAGTAAGCGCGGCGGTAGCAGCGGGATTAAACCCGCTTGTTGCTGTTTTAATGCGCTGGTGCGCATCCACCATGCCAGCGGAATCAGCGCCAGCAGCGCGGCTTTCGTTTCCCACGGCCAGTGCAGCTCGGGGCCAAGCGCCAGCGGGAACAGCAGACAGCAGAGGATCATCGCCAGCGCAACAGTGCCTTGCCAGTCAATGCGTGTGCGCGTTTCGCTCCGGGTTTCCGGCACATAGCGGCGACTGAGCGCCAGCACCAGAAGGCAAATGGGTACATTGATAAAAAAGGCGTTGCGCCAGCCAAGACCGGCAATATCCGCCGAGACCAGCCAGCCGCCGCCCATCTGCCCGATGATAAACGCCACACCGCCAATACCGCCGTAGAGGCTAATGGCGCGTGCGTGGGCTGTGCCTTTTAGCGTGACATGCAACGTCGCGAGGATCTGCGGCACAATCAGCGCCGCGCCCATGCCCTGTAGCGTTCGCGCGCCTAGCAATGCGGAGACCGAATTTGCCAGCCCGCACAACAGCGAAGCGATACCAAACAGGGCCACGCCCCATAAGAATATCCGCCGGCGGCCGAAGTTGTCCCCCAGTTTACTGCCCATCGCCAGACAGACGGCAAAAGCTACGCCGTACAGCGCGACGATCAGCGCCAGCTGTGTGGCGGTGGTGTGCAGCGACAGAGTGATGGAGTCGAGCGCGACATTGGTAATTGAGGTGTCAATCAATGGCAGCATTTGCCCGGTCAGCAGAAGGATCAGGCCTGCCCGGCCCGGAGAAACAGCAGACGTTTTCATGGGAACTCCATTGCGTCATTCATCGGATGGACGTAGCATCGCTTAACAGAAAAACGGGTACCAGTTCTTGCCTATACTGGTACTGGCACTACCATGCTGGAGAGGGTTATGACGTCGATGGTCGAAAAGATCCCGGAACTGACGGTGCTGGATGAGAACCGTAAACAGCTTGGTGCATTTTTGCGTGCGCGGCGGGAAAGCCTCGATCCGCAGCGGCTGGGGCTGCCGCGCAGTACGCGCCGGCGCACGCCGGGGCTGCGGCGTGAAGAGGTGGCGCTGCTGGCAGACGTTGGCGTCACCTGGTACACCTGGCTCGAACAGGGCAGGGACGTTAATCCTTCCGCTACCGTGTTGCAGGCGATTGCCGCGGCTTTGCAATGTTCGCCAACGGAAACCCGCCATCTGTTTTTGCTGGCCGGGTTAACGCCAACGGAAGCGCTGAATACGCCGCAGTGTGAAGGCATCAGCGAAGGCACCCGGCGCTTGCTGGATAGCCTGCTGCCGCAACCGGCCAGTATTCAGAAAACCAACTTTGACATTGTGGCGTGGAACGTCGGTTTTGAGCGCCTGATGGGGGTTAATTTCAGCGAAATCCCCGACGATGATCGCAACTGTATTTATCTCTATCTCACCCACCCGCAATGGCGTACCCGGCTCGGCTATGATGAGAGCGTGTTACAGACCTTTGTTGCCTATTTCCGCGCGGCCATGGCTGAGCACCGGGGCGATGCGGTGTGGGAAGCGAAGCTGGCGCGGTTTTGTGCGGCTTCTGCGGAATTTGAAGCGTTATGGCGCAAGCATCTGGACGTGCGCGGCTTGGAAAATAAGATAAAAATCTTTAACCATCCGCAGCTTGGCGAGTTTTCTCTTCAGCAAATGTACTGGTACTCAGCACCACGTAACGGCTCGCGGTTGCTGGTGTATCTGCCGGTGGATGAGGCGGGTGAAAAGGCGTTGAGCTGGCTGGCGGACAACGCTTAAGGGCGCAGGCGTTTTTGATCTTTGCGCGGCAAGCCGTCGACCACGCGGTTCCATGATTCCTGAATCAGGAACGCGAGCAGCGATTCGTCGATGTCGTCGCCAGCGAATACGGAAATCCAGTGTTTTTTGTTCATGTGATACCCCGGTTCAATGCTGGGGTAGATCTGCTGGTTGAGCAGCGATTTTTGCGGCTCGGCTTTCATCGTCACCATCGGCCTGCCGTGCGCGGTGGTGGTCATCATAAAAATCTTCCCGCACACTTTGAACACGTCATGTTCCGGCCCAAACGGCCAGCAATGTTCGGTGAAGGGCAGTTCGAGCGCAATACGGTGCGCGCTCGCTTGCAGGGTTTTACTGTCCATTATTTTCCTCAATGGCCAGCGCACGCCACATGGCTTCGAAGCCAAGGCGCTTAAACTCGGTGATGCGAGACGCATCCCGGCTGGCGAAGGTAATGGTAGTGTCCGCCATCGACAGGAAAATCGCATCGCCAAAAGGGGAGTATTCATCGGTCAGAAACACCGGCCGTACTGAACGGTGGCATAACTCATGCAGCTCCGGAAAAATTTCCGCGACTTGCTGGCGGGTGGCGTCGGTGAGTTTGTCGCTGACGGCTATCTGGCGCACGGCGCAGTGACCATTCGGGTGACGGATGCCCCAGTCGATATAGCTGTTCCAGATACATTGCGTGTGATGCCTGGAATCGTTGATTGAGAGATCGATATTCGCCAGCATGGTGCCGCACAGATCGCTTTTCAGATGCAGGTAAAGTGCGTTGAGCAGATCGTCTTTGGTGGCGAAGTAGCGAAACAGCGTCCCTTCCGCAACACCCGCATTGCGGGCGATTAACGCGGTGGAGGCAGCGATCCCCGACTGTGCAATGGCTTCGGTAGCCGCTTCCAGTAACGCCAGTTTTTTATCTTCACTTTTTGGACGAGCCACTACACTTTTCCTCTCACATTGTAAAAACCACGATTGAAACATGCCCTCTGTAACGCTGCAACGTCGAATGTCATAGAAAAAAAATGATCTTGACGGTTGAGCGTTGCTTTCTATAATGAGTGCTTACTCACTCATAATCAAGTTTAACCAGCGTCATATCTACGGAATGGATCGATTTTGTCGGGTCAGGATATGAAGCGTCTCATTTTCAGCGTGGTTCTTGTTATGCTCGTTGCCTCTGCCGCAAGTTTACCTTTTGTTCTGAATGCCGGATTTGGCCAACTCCCGCAGGGCGAACAGCTTACTGAAGTCGAAAAATCACCGCATTATCGTGACGGAAAGTTTCAAAACCAGTTGCCGACCCCGGGTTTCACCGGAAAGAAAAATATGCTGGCAGCATGGTGGGATTTTCTGGTTATTAAACGCGAGAACGCGCGCCCGCAGCAGCCGTTACCGGCGGTGCACACCGATCTCGCCAGCCTGCCGCTTGAGCAGGATACGCTGGTGTGGATGGGACATTCGTCCTGGTATTTGCACCTGGCGGGCAAGCGCATTCTGATCGATCCAATTCTGAGTCATTACGCGGCGCCGTTTTCATTTCTCAATAAGGCGTTTGCCGGTAACGATCTCTGGACGGCGCAAAACATGCCGGAGATCGATCTGCTGATTATTTCGCACGATCACTATGACCACCTGGATTACGCCACCATCAAGGCGCTGATGCCGAAAATCAAAAAAGTGGTGACGCCGCTCGGTGTAGGCTCGCACCTGCGTTACTGGGGAATGGATCCGGCAATCATTCATGAAGCCGACTGGCAGCAGAAAGTGGTGGTGAGCGACGATTTGGCCGTGCACGTTTTACCCGCGCGCCACTTTTCCGGGCGCGGTCTGAAACGTAATCAGACATTGTGGGCCAGCTTTATGTTCACTACCGCCACGCAGAACGTTTATTACAGCGGCGATAGCGGCTATGGCTCGCATTTCAAAGCGATTGGCGAACAGTTTGGCGTGGTTGATCTGGCGATTATGGAAAATGGCCAGTACGACGAGGACTGGAAGTACATTCACATGATGCCCGAAGAGACCGCTCTGGCAGCGCAGGAACTTAATGCTCGCGCGGTTCTGCCGGGCCATGCGGGGCGTTTTGTGTTGGCAAAACACACATGGGACGATCCGTACAAACGGCTGGCGGCAGCAAGCCGGGACAAAAGCTATCGCTTATTGACACCGAGGCTGGGCGAACCGGTGCTTGCGGCTGATACTGCGCAAGTTTTCCGCGCCTGGTGGGAATAAACCCGTTTATTAATCGAAGAGCAGAGGGGGATCGCAGTATGACTATTTCCGCTCAGGTTATCGACACCATCGTCGAGTGGATCGACGACAATCTCCATCAACCATTACGTATTGATGATATTGCAGCGCATGCGGGCTATTCCAAATGGCATCTGCAACGGCTTTTCTTGCACTATAAAGGGGAGAGTCTGGGGCGCTATATTCGCACGCGCAAATTATCTCTCGCTGCACGCGATTTACGTAATACCGATCAGAAGGTTTACGACATCTGCCTGAAGTACGGTTTTGATTCGCAGCAGACGTTTACGCGCATCTTTACCCGCACCTTTAATCTGCCGCCGGGTGCGTACCGGCGGGAGAATCATCAGCATACCCATTGATGGAAAACAGATAAAAAAATCGGCCTGCATAAGGCCGTTTTTTTATTCTGCCAGCGTTTTCTCGATGCCTAAACGGCTTAAAAGCCCGCTAATACCTTCGCGCGCCAGCAGCGTTGAAAGCTGCTTTTGTTCCTCAGCGGTCATGTTTTGCAGCACTTTGATAATCTCATGCAGCGCGCTATTTCCACTGGCGTAAACCGGAGCGGGTTCGGCGATAGAATAGGGAGAATTATGATGGCGCATAGAGGGCGTTTTCATAATGAAACTGCGCACCTCTTTCGTGAGGTGAATCAGCCTGGCACGACCGCCTTTTACACCGGGTAACGGTTCTGTTTCCCAACCTTGCTGGCGGATCCAACGATTCACCGTTTGTCTGGCGACGCCGAGAAACTCCGCTAATTCTTCGGTGGTCATTTTGTTAGGTAATTTCATCATATTATTTTTGATCGCGGAGCCCCAGACGTTGCAACAAGCCGGTAATGCCGTCGCGTAATAAAAGTGAAGAGAGTTGTTTTTGCTCCGCGTCGGTCATCTCTTTTGCCAGCCGGATTAATAACGCCTCAAGTGAGGTATCGCTGGCGGTAAGCGTGGTTTTGGGTTGGTCTTCAGTGCGCTGTGCGCTGCGAATAAATGCGCGGACTTGTTCATTTATATGGACCAGACGGGCTTTACCTCCTTGTACGCCGGGTTTTGGTGAGGTCACCCAGCCTTCTTTGCGCACCCATTTATTGATGGTTTGTCGGCTATATCCTGTAAGGCTGGCCAACTCTTCTGGCGTCATTCGTTCCTTGAGCATGTAATTTCCCGAATTGTTGTAAGGGTAATTAATGGCTTATGTTATAGCACCATTTTACGGGAAAATGTGACATGTTTAACTACTGGCTGCGAGGGCGTTCGCAATGTCTTTCATTTGCATGCTTTTTCAGCGATTGAATAATGCGGCGCGATTTTGCCGTTGACACCTGGCAAGGGAATTCATATTATGCCGCCCGTCAACACGACACGCTTTACGCGATGGGGCTATAGCTCAGCTGGGAGAGCGCTTGCATGGCATGCAAGAGGTCAGCGGTTCGATCCCGCTTAGCTCCACCAAATTCCGCACCCAACGGAATTGGCACGTTAAGGCATATTGTGGGGCTATAGCTCAGCTGGGAGAGCGCTTGCATGGCATGCAAGAGGTCAGCGGTTCGATCCCGCTTAGCTCCACCAAAATTCAAACCCCCGCGTTTACGTGGGGGTTTTTGTTTTTATCTTCCTCTTTTATTCAATTCTTTCTGCTATACCTAAATAAGCATACGTCCGGTAAGGCGACAGTTATGCTCGGTATTCGAGCCGCTGATAGCTTGATTCGCACTATGAATAAACCTATTATCTCGGCGACTCATTTTTGACCAGTTGGGAGCATTTAATTAACGCTGATGAAATACAGTAAATACAGTGCGGTAAGAAAATTCTTCCTCGCGTTAATTTTATGCCTGGTGGCTATTCCGGTTTCACGATTTATTTCTCCACTCACCCTTGTTGATGCCAGTGAAGTTTATCTTGCCTGGTTACCGTTGAGTGCAATGCTGGCAATACTTCTATTATTTGGCTGGCATGGAATATTACCGATTATCATTGGGTTTGCTCTGGTAAATGAGGTTTTTTTTCATCTTCCCCTCGCTGAAGCATTGATGCTTTTATTTTGCCAATTATTTTCGGTGTTGCTGATCTGCGGTATTGTTCGTTGGCAGCTGGGTTCTCGCTGGCGTCATGGTCTGCCAAATAAAGATATGGGTGTGCGTATCCTGTGGTTAGGGTTTATTGCGCCTGTCGGAATAAAAGCATCGATGTATATTGCTGGGGCCTGGTTTAACTATCCGGTTAATTTATCGAATTTTTTTGGGGCTGGTTCGGTTATTTATTCTATTATTGATATCCAGAGCCTGATTTGCGCCGCACTCATTTTTACCATGGTTTTTTATTATCTTTTGCGGATGATTCTTAATCCTCGCTTTGCCCGCGCCTTATGGTTGAGAAGTTTTAAACCGTGTTTCTCCAGGGAAAATAGAGTCTTTACGCTTTGTTGGCTTATTTCGCTTGCTGCGCTTGTTGCTATTTTATGCGCTCCATATAAAAATGATTATATTGCGGGTTATTTGGTGCCGGTTATTTTTATTTTATTCACTTTTGGTATCAGTAGGTTAAGTTCTACGCTCATTTCATTAAGTTGGGGCGTTTCGGCGTTCCTGTTGCTGGCGTACAACGATAATTTTCTTCATGGTGTGCGTTCCGATTACTCGCTGGCATTTGTGATGTCGGTACTTATCAGCTTTACCATCTGCATGCTTTATATGACGCGTGTTTTTAACCGCAGCGAGTGGCTGAAAGGGCGTTGGGAAATACAGGCCATGAGTGATCCATTAACGGGCCTGCCCAACCTGCGTGCGCTGGAACAGCAGATGGCGCAGCAGCCAAATGGTATCGTGTGCTGCCTGCATATGAAAAACCTCGAATTCCTCAGCCGCCATTTCGGCATGATGATGCGTGTATATGTGAAACGCAGCGTAACGCGTGAGCTTCAGCCTTTGCTACAGGATGGGGAACGCTTTTTCCAGCTTCCGGGCAGTGAGCTTTTATTGTTACTTGATGGGCCAGAAATCCTGGCGCGTTTGCATCATATGCTGGATTACCTGAACAGTCGCCGTATTTACTGGAACAATGCCGTTCTGGATATTGAGTTTGGCGCTTCCTGGGGGGAATTGCAGGGCTCGGGCGAAGAACTGCACCAGACGTTGGGCCAGTTAAGCTGGCTTTCAGAACAGGCAAGTGCGGAGCACCGCGTACTGGCGCTGACAAACAGCCTGCAAGTGGTTACCGATCAAACCACGGAACGCGTGTTACAGCTGAACAAAGTGAAACGTGCGCTCAGCGAAAATGGCATTGTCCTCTATGGGCAGCCGATCGTGAATGCCGAAGGGGACGGTTACCAGGAAGTCCTCACGCGGCTGGTTGTTGATGGCGAATTTATTACGCCAGATCTTTTTATTCCCGTTATTGCCCAGTTCAATCTTGGCGCACGGTTTGATATGCAGGTTATAGAATGCCTGCTCCAGTGGATGCAGGCGCACCCGCAGCCCGGCGATTCGGCGCGTTTTTCGGTGAATTTAATGCCACTCACCCTGATGCAAAAAGAGTTCGCCGCGCAGTTTCTGGCACTTTTTGCACGCTATGCGGTATTGCCGCAGCAGGTGATCATCGAGATAACGGAAGAGCAGGCTTTCTCCAATTCGGAAATCAGTATCCATAATATTAAGCAGTTGCGAAAGGCGGGATTCAAAATCGCGATTGATGATTTTGGTACCGGCTATGCCAACTTTGAACGTTTGAAAAGGCTCCAGGCCGATATCATTAAAATCGACGGCTGTTTTATCCGGGATATTTTGCAGGACAAGCAGGATGCAATGATTGTCAAAGCGATATGCGAACTGGCGAAGGCCAAATCGCTGACTGTGGTTGCGGAGTATGTGGAAAATGAAGCGCAGCGCGAATTGTTGCTGAATGTTGGCGTCGATTACTTGCAGGGGTATTTGCTGGGTAAACCGCAGCCGCTGGCTAACACTGAATAAAAAAAACCGGGGATTTCCCCGGTTTTTTTAGCCTGTGACAATCAAATAACCAGCGCAGCGATAGCCGCAGACAGCACGCTCACTAGCGTGGAGCCATACACCAGTTTCAGACCGAAACGGGAAACCACGTTACCCTGTTCTTCATTCAGGCCTTTGATTGCACCGGCGATAATGCCGATAGACGAGAAGTTCGCGAAGGAGACGAGGAACACGGACAGGATGCCTTCTGAACGCGGAGAGAGGTTCGCCGCGATTTTCTGCAGATCCATCATCGCCACAAATTCGTTAGAAACCAGTTTGGTCGCCATGATACTGGCAACCTGCAGCGCTTCGTGAGCCGGCACGCCCAGCACCCACGCAATCGGGTAGAAAATGTAGCCCAGAATCCCCTGGAAGGAGATGCCCAGCACGGCGGCGAACAGCGCGTTCAGGCCGGAAATCAGGGCGATAAAACCAATCAGCATTGCCGCAACAATAATGGCAACTTTGAAGCCCGCCAGAATGTATTCACCCAGCATTTCAAAGAAGCTCTGGCCTTCGTGCAGCTTCGCCATTTGCAGGTTTTCTTCGCTCTCATCCACGCGGTACGGGTTGAGAATCGACAGCACAATAAAGGTACTGAACATGTTCAGCACCAGCGCCGCAACAACATATTTCGGCTGGAGCATGGTCATGTACGCGCCGACGATGGACATCGAAACAGTCGACATGGCGGTCGCTGCCATGGTGTACATGCGGTTGCGGGACATTTTGCCGAGAATGTCTTTGTAAGCGATGAAGTTTTCAGACTGGCCCAGAATCAGGGAGCTGACAGCGTTAAACGACTCCAGTTTGCCCATGCCGTTCACTTTGGACAGCACCGTACCGATGGCGCGGATAATGATCGGCAGCACACGAATGTGTTGCAAAATACCAATCAGAGCAGAAATGAAGACAATCGGGCACAGCACTTTCAGGAAGAAGAACGCCAGACCTTCATCATTCATTTTACCGAAGACGAAGTTGGTACCTTCGTTAGCAAAACCGAGCAGTTTTTCGAACATCTCGGAGAAGCCTTTAACGAAGCCAAGGCCAATATCAGAGTTCAGGAAGAACCAGGCCAGTAAAACTTCAATCACCAGCAGTTGAATAACAAAACGAATGCGGATCTTCTTGCGATCGCTGCTTACGAGCAGGGCAAGCAGCGCCACAACAGCAAGCGCCAGGACAAAGTGCAAAACGCGGGACATATTTGCTCCAAATATGAGACGGGTAGGAATTTCGTGCACATTCTATGTAACAAGGCAAAAGAAAACGAGATCAAACACACACTATATTAATGACCTGTGACCAGACTCAAAATTAGTGATCCAACATACATTTCTGTTATGTTAAGTAAAAGCGTGAAAAGTTGCGTCATACTGCTAGACTCTTAACATAACGCTGCGGCAAAAGCTGTTGTCGTCGTCACCATCCTTGACATTCAACCCTTCTATTGTTTCTGGCTATCAGAGAAATCAGGTAAACCCATTTAAATGAACTTGATAATCATTCTCATTTTGGTAGCATAAAACATAGCAAAGGCTATATTTAGGGGCAATAAATGAACAGTAGTCGCGTTGAGAATAGTAATGGGCGTGCAGCGCGCAAGTTACGGTTTGCCTTAATGGGACCCGCGTTTATTGCTGCTATCGGTTATATCGATCCGGGCAACTTCGCTACCAATATTCAGGCGGGCGCCAGTTTTGGCTATCAACTGCTGTGGGTGGTGGTCTGGGCCAATATCATGGCGATGCTGATCCAACTGCTTTCCGCCAAACTGGGGATAGCCACCGGGAAGAACCTCGCAGAGCAGATCCGCGATCACTATCCGCGCCCGCTGGTGTGGTTCTACTGGGTTCAGGCAGAAATTATCGCCATGGCAACCGATCTGGCTGAATTTATTGGTGCCGCCATCGGGTTTAAGCTCATCCTCGGCGTTTCGTTACTGCAAGGTGCGGTGCTCACTGGCGTGGCGACGTTCTTGATTCTGATGTTACAGCGGCGAGGGCAAAAACCGCTGGAGAAAGTAATAGGCGGCCTGCTGCTGTTTGTCGCCGCGGCTTATATTGTCGAGCTGGTTTTTTCCCAGCCGAAGCTGGCTCAGTTGGCGCAAGGCATTGCGATCCCGAGTTTGCCGAGTAGCGAAGCGGTGTTCCTCGCGGCTGGCGTACTGGGCGCGACCATTATGCCGCACGTTATTTACCTGCACTCGTCTCTGACGCAGCATCTGCACCAGGGCACTCAGCGCGAGCGTTATTCCGCCACGAAATGGGATGTGGGCATCGCAATGACTATCGCCGGGTTTGTGAATCTGGCGATGATGGCGACAGCGGCCGCGGCGTTCCATTTTAACGGGCATACCGGTGTTGCCGATCTCGACCAGGCGTACCTGACGCTGGAGCCATTATTAAGCCATGCGGCAGCGACCATTTTTGGTCTTAGCCTGGTAGCAGCGGGGCTCTCTTCTACGGTGGTGGGGACGCTGGCCGGGCAGGTGGTGATGCAGGGGTTTGTGCGTTTTCATATTCCCCTGTGGGTGCGGCGCACCATCACCATGATGCCATCGTTTATTGTTATCTGGCTGGGGCTGGATCCGACGAGGATCCTTGTCATGAGCCAGGTGCTGCTGAGTTTCGGCATCGCGCTGGCGCTGGTGCCGCTGCTGATTTTCACCAGTAACCGCAAATTAATGGGCGAGTTAGTCAATACGCCAATGGTTAAACGGGTTGGCTGGGTGATTGTGGTGCTGGTGGTCAGTTTGAATGGCTGGCTGTTAATCGGCAGTGCGGCAGGCCTGTAAATCGCATGAGAAAAAGGAGCGCTTGCGCTCCTTTTTTTGAATTAGTGGTGGTGTCCCCGGCCACGATGATCATCGCGGTCGCGCCAGCCTTCACGGTAACCGCGTTCATACGCATTCTTTTTGTCCCAGCCGCGATGCCAGCCGTGGTCGTGTTTGTGCCAACGGTTGCCGCGCCACTCATAGTTGCGGCCCCAGTAGTCACGGTCGCGCCAGCGGCCGCCGTCCCAGTAGTTACCGTAATTATCGCGATCGCCAATTTGTAATTTTACAGATGGCAACAGGGTGATTTCGCCAGCATTTGCCACCAGCGGCGCAGAAGCCATTAACACAGCTGCCAGAATCAGTGACCTGAACATACTCTTCTCCTTCACGATCGGGCCGAAACGGCCTGTTACAACAATATTACGGGGCGGCCAAACCCCGTATTATTGGCGGAACTCCTAAATCATGAATGGCAGCATTTTTTGCTAAATCTGCTGTTATTTTGCGCCGCTGAGAATGGCGTCGATCTCATTGTTTTCCGCTGTGGTGAAGTGGCGGTTTGCCAGCATGCCGACTGCATCGTCAAGCTGGCTGGTTTTACTGGCGCCAATCAGCACCGAGGTAACACGATCGTTGCGCAGCACCCAGGCCAGCGCCAGCTGCGATAACTTCTGTCCGCGCCGTTCCGCCAGTGCATTCAGCGCGCGAACGGTCATCAGCTTTTCATCCGTAATTTGCTCCGGGTTGAGAAAGCGGCTGCCGCTGGCGGCGCGGGAATCGGGTGGAATGCCGTGCAGATAACGGTCGGTCAGTTGCCCGCCTGCCAGCGGTGAGAACGCAATACTGCCGACACCTTTTTCCTGCAATACATCAAGCAATTCCGCTTCTACCCAGCGTTCAAACATTGAGTATTTCGGCTGGTGGATAAGACACGGTGTTCCCAGGTCATTAAGAATATCGATAGCTTCGCGCGCCTGCGCCGCCGGATAGTTGGAAAGTCCCACATACAGGGCTTTGCCCTGGCGCACAATATGGTCCAGTGCGCGCATGGTTTCTTGCAGCGGCGTCTCGGGATCCGGGCGATGGTGGTAGAAGATATCAACATACTCCAGACCCATGCGGCGCAAGCTCTGGTCGAGGCTGGCAATCAGGTACTTACGTGAGCCCCAGTCGCCATACGGGCCGTCCCACATGGTATAACCGGCTTTGCTCGAGATAATTAATTCATCGCGGTAGGGCAGGAAGTCCTCCTGCAAAATCCGGCCAAAATTGCGCTCTGCGGATCCCGGCGGCGGCCCATAGTTGTTGGCCAGATCAAAATGGGTAATACCCAGATCAAAGGCATGCCGCAACAACTGGCGGCTATTTTCCAGCAACGTGGTATCACCGAAGTTATGCCACAACCCAAGCGAAATTGCCGGCAGCTTTAACCCGCTGTCGCCGCAGCGATGGTAGTGCATCTTTTCATAACGTGCGGGATTGGCCAGATAAACCATGCAGTTGCTCCTTTTTATCAGCGTAACGTTAGTGTATGCGTTTACATTCACTGAGCTTACACCGCCTGGTACCGTAAAGCTTGCTTTCCACTTTCTCTCTGACGCGTATCCTGGACTCTCATCACAGTTCTCCAATACTCAGGTAAGTGTCAGTATTTGGAGACGTAGCGCAATGCAAAACGATTATTCAGTTGCCGACTACCTACTGGACAGGCTTGCCGGCTGCGGTATTCATCATCTTTTCGGCGTACCGGGCGACTACAACCTGCAATTTCTCGATCACGTTATCCAGCATCCGGCAGTACATTGGGTGGGCTGCGCCAATGAACTGAATGCTGCTTATGCCGCCGATGGTTACGGGCGTTGCCAGGGGGCGGGCGCGCTGCTGACCACCTTTGGCGTGGGGGAGTTAAGTGCGATTAATGGTGTCGCCGGTAGCTTTGCGGAATATGTGCCGGTGTTGCATATCGTGGGCGCGCCCTGTCGCAGCGTACAGCAACGTGGTGAACTTCTGCACCACACACTGGGAGACGGTGATTTCAGCCATTTCTGGCGCATGTATGAACCTGTTAGCGCCGCACTGGCGGTATTAACAGCAGAAAACGCCTGCTATGAAATTGACCGCGTGATCCGCTCGATGCTTAGTGAATCCCGCCCCGGTTACCTGATGTTGCCCGCCGATGTGGCAAAAATGGCGGCAACGCCGCCTGTAAACGTTATCACTCCTGCACCGCTTCAGCCTAATGAAGGGCGTCTGGACAGCTTTCGTCGATGTGTACAGGCGATGCTCAGCGAAAGCCCGCGCGTTGCGCTGCTGGCGGATTTTCTCGCTCACCGCTTTGGTGTACAGAAAATGTTGCAGTGCTGGATGAAGGATTCGCCCATCCCGCACGCCACATTGTTAATGGGTAAAGGCTTGTTTGATGAAACGCAGCCTGGGTTTGTCGGCACTTACAGCGGTGCCGCCAGCCCGCCGCAGGTGCGGGAGGCGATCGAGAGTGCCGATGCGGTAATGTGTGTCGGCGTGCGTTTTACGGACACCATCACCGCCGGGTTTACCCAGCAGCTACCTGCGGAACGCACGATTGATATCCAGCCCTTTGCGGCGCGGGTAGGGGAAGAGTGGTTCAGCGGGATTACAATGCAGGACGCGGTGAATACATTGATTTCGGTTTGTCGCAATAACCCACGCTGCGTGCTTGACCCTGTTCCCGCGCCCTCCGCCAATTCGCCGCACCACTCCGGCACATTGAATCAGCATACATTCTGGCAAACGCTGCAGGCTTTTATTCGCCCCGGTGATATTTTACTGGCCGATCAGGGAACCGCCGCCTTTGGCGCAGCGTCTCTGCGCCTGCCAGCCGAGGTTGACATGCTGACGCAGCCGCTGTGGGGATCGATTGGTTATTGCCTGCCCGCCGCGTTCGGCGCACAAACCGCCTGCCCGGAGCGGCGGGTCATTTTGCTTAGCGGCGACGGCGCAGCGCAGCTCACTATTCAGGAGCTGGGGTCCATGCTGCGTGACGGGCAACGGCCGATCATTTTATTGCTCAATAATGATGGTTACACGGTGGAGCGGGCGATCCACGGTGCGCATCAGCGTTATAACGATATTGCACGCTGGAACTGGACACATATCCCGCATGCACTCAGCCATGACTGCCAGGCCGAATGCTGGCGTGTTAGCGAAACGGTGCAACTGGCGGAGGCGCTGGAAGCCGCCTCGCATCATCATCGGCTTGCGCTGATTGAAGTGATGTTGCCGCAAGCCGATTTGCCGGATCTGCTGCGAGATGTCACCCATGCGCTGGAAACGCGTAACAGTGAGTAGTTACTTACTGCGACGGGGGACAATCATCATCGGTTTTCCGGCCAGCACTAACCAGGCGGGCAGGATCACGATACACAGCAGCGGCAACAAAGTGGTATCCGGTACGACGACAGCCGCCAGGAACAGGCTCAGCCAGCCATCGCGCGTCACTACTAGCACCAGTCCTAACACCGCGCAGGACACAGTGACCGCAGCCGGAACGGCATCGACATGTTCATGCAGCATTAAGCCTAATGCCACTCCGACAAACACCGCCGGAAAAATACGCCCACCACGAAAACCGCAGGCGGCAGCGATCACCAGCGCGGCGAGCTTCACCAGGGCAAACAGCAGGTAATCGGTAACGGTATAGGTATGGGCAAACGCCAGTTGCTGCATCTCATCCAGCCCCTTAAATAGGGTAACGTGGCCGCCAGCCATGCCCAGAAGGCCAAGCAGGAAGCCGCCAATCCCCAACGTCATCACCGGGTTGTTCAGGCGATGCAGTAAGTGATGCAGACGCGGTAAACACCAAACTGCCACCATTCCCAGCGCAATGGCGAACAGCGTCACGACCGCACCGCTAAAAATATCAACGATATGCATCTGCGGATAATGGGGAATGGGCAGCGTGAAATGCGGTGGCGAAAAGAGGCTGGTGGTTAGCGCGCCTGCTGCGGCAGCCATCAACGGCGCGAACAGGCGATCCCACAGTGGCACGTCTTCACTGGCTTTCAGGGTTTGCGAGAAGATAAGCGCTGCCGCCACAGGCGTGCCAAACAGTGCGCCGAGCGTGCCGGCGGAGGCAAGAATTGTCCAGTCCAGCGGCGCAACGCGCGGGAAAATGCGCGCGCCAAGTGCAACGGCAAGGGCGATATTCAGCACCATCACCGGTTGTTCCGGGCCAAGACTTACGCCGCCCGCCAGACCGAGGATCATTGCCAGCGTCAGCCCCGGTAGCGCATTGACCGCAACCGGCGAACCAATCAGCGGCACCGTCGCCGGATCCGGCCCGCCATGACCGGCGCTGAAACGGATAACCAGGCCAATAGCAACGCCGGTGAGTGTCAACACGACCAGTATCCACCAGGGGGAATCCGGTGAGATGCCGAGCCGCCACGGCACGCCGCTCCACAACACAGTTTGCAGCAGGGCAGCGATTTTCATCACCAGCGCTAAGATCAGACTCGACGCAACACCAATAGTGAGCGCAGGCAGCGCCAGTAACAGCAGCGTTCTCGCACGCGGATGGAGCATCTTTTTATCCTTGTAACGAAGCCTGGCAACGGAGGATGCAACCGGGCTGAAACCTTTAAGGTAATCTGTGATGAAGATCGATAATCCTGGGGCACTCATGATATGGTCGTTGTCGTTACAGCGCCTTGAATTTACAGTGTGCCAAAGATTTATTCTGACTTTAGCGGAGCCGTAAAAGAATGACAAAGTATGCTTTAGTGGGAGATGTGGGTGGCACGAACGCGCGCTTAGCGTTGTGTGATGTCGATAGCGGTGACATCTCCCGGGCCAAAACCTACTCCGGCCTCGATTATCCAAGCCTGGAAGACGTGGTGCGTGTTTATCTGAAAGAGCACGACGTCACGGTGGAAGACGGCTGTATTGCCATCGCCTGCCCGATCACTGGTGACTGGGTGGCAATGACCAACCACACCTGGGCGTTTTCGATTGCCGAAATGAAGAAAAACCTCGGTTTCGCACATCTGGAAATCATTAATGATTTTACCGCTGTATCAATGGCGATCCCGATGCTCAAAGCCGAACACTTGATTCAGTTTGGCGGTTTGGCGCCGGTTGAAGGTAAACCGATTGCCGTTTACGGCGCAGGCACCGGGCTTGGCGTTTCGCATCTGGTGCATGTGGATAAGCGCTGGGTGAGTTTGCCGGGCGAAGGTGGCCATGTCGATTTCGCGCCAAACAGCGAAGAAGAGGGGATAATCCTCGAAGAGTTACGTGCGGAAATCGGTCACGTTTCTGCTGAACGAGTGCTCTCCGGTCCTGGCCTCGTTAATCTCTATCGCGCGATCGTCAAATCAGATGGCCGCCTGCCGGAAAATCTGCAACCGAAAGATGTGACTGAACGCGCGCTGGAAGACAGCTGCATTGACTGCCGTCGCGCGTTGTCACTGTTTTGCGTCATTATGGGGCGTTTTGGCGGCAACCTGGCGCTTAATCTCGGCACTTTCGGCGGCGTTTACATTGCCGGTGGTATTGTGCCGCGCTTCCTCGATTTCTTTACCGCTTCCGGTTTTCGCGGCGGTTTCGAGGACAAAGGACGTTTTAAATCCTACGTCCAGGATATCCCGGTATTTCTGATCGTGCATGATAATCCGGGGCTGTTGGGCTCTGGCGCTCATCTGCGCCAGACGCTGGGTTACGTGCTTTAAAGATTCATTAACTGACGAAACTCTTTAACTTTGCTGCGGCTGACGGGCACCTGAAACTCCAGGTCCCGCAGCCGCAAAATATAGGTATTGTTAAACCAGGGCTCGATCTCGCGGATTTTATCCAGATTGACGCAGTAAGAGCGGTGGCAGCGAAAGAAGTGCGCCGCCGGCAGTTTGCTGCAAAACTCAGTGATGTTCATCGGCATCACGTACGATTCCCGCTTCGTATAGACAAACGTCATCTTCTCATGCGCTTCCGCATAATAAATATCATGAATACTGGTGACGATAATGCGCTCGTCTTTCACCAGATTAATGGTCGCGTTTTCCCGTGGCTGCGGGCTGGCAACCGGGCCTGATTGCTGCTGCCAGGCCGTTTCCAGTTTTTGCAGCATGCTGATGATGCGTGACTCCTGGTACGGTTTCAGGATGTAGTCGAACGCTTCCAGTTCAAAAGCCTCCACCGCATGCTCTTTCCAGGCAGTAATAAAGACGATAAACGGCTTATGGGCGAACTGGCTGATATTCTGCGCCAGCAATACGCCATCCAGAGAGGGGATATTAATATCGAGAAAAATGGCGTCGACTTTGTTGTGCTGTAAATATTTCAGCACGTCGAGACCATCGTCGAAAGTGCCGACAATTTCCATCTGGCTATGCGCTTTGATAAGCCAGCTCAGCTCCTGTTGCGCCAGGATCTCATCTTCAACAATGATGACTTTCATACAGCTCTCCTGTTAAGGCAACAATGCAGCGGGAGACGGCTGGCGTTGCACAAAGAACGCGATCTCCGTGCCCGGCGTTAAACGGCGGATATGCAGCCCTTCGCCGTATAGCAGCTTCACGCGCTGATGCACGTTCAGCAGGCCAATTTTGTTGCCGGGCATCTCATCGGCTTCAACGCGGGCAATCATCTGCGGATCGATACCGTTGCCCGTATCGCGCACCGCGATACGCACGCGGTTGCCACACTCTTCCACACTGATGGTGACCACACCTTTGCCTTTACACGGTTGAATGCCATGCACAATCGCGTTTTCAACCAATGGCTGGATCAGCAGGCTCGGGATCACACAACTGACCTCTTCATCGATGTCATAAATCACCGTCAACTTGTCGCCAAAACGGGCCTGCTCAATGGCGATATAGTCTTTGATTTGATAGAGCTCTTTTTTGATATCAATGAGCTCATCATCTTTTAATTCAATGTTATAGCGCAGGTAACGCGACAAATTGAAAATGAGCTGCCGGGCAGTGTCCGGGTTCAGACGAATCGACGACGAGATAGCGTTCAGGGCGTTAAACAGGAAATGCGGGTTGATCTTACTTTGCAGAGCGCGCAGTTCCGCTTTGTTTGCCATCTCCCGCAGCTGTTCGGCGCGGGAAACTTCCAGTTGTGTCGAAATAATCTGCGATAAGCCAACGGCCATATCCTGTAATGACGAGGTGATCTGGTGCGCGTGACAGTAATAGATCTTCAGCGTGCCGGTCACAATGCCCTGTTCACGCAGCGGGATCACCAGCATTGAGTGGATTTCTGGCGTGCGGTGGGCTTCATCATTGTTTTTAATGATAATTTCGCCGGTGTTCATCGCCTGGTGAGTGGTTGGGCTGATAATATCATCGCTGTCGCGGTAATTATTTTCCCCGACGCCAACGTAAGCCAGCACGTGATCGGTATTGGTGATAGCCACGGCATCGGCTTTGATATCCCGGCGAATAATGTCACAGACTTTGCGCAGGGACTCGCTATTCACATTGCGGAATAGTGGCAGTGTTTTATTGGCAATATCCAGCGCCAGCTTCGCCTGACGACCGGCAATCGCCTCTTTTTCCCCTTCCACGCTTTGCACCAGCAGCACAATAAAGCCGATGCAGACGCTGCCGAGGATCATCGGCACCCCAATTTTGGACACAATATCGAGGCCAAGCGCGGTAGTCGGCGCCCACAGCACCACCAGCGTCATGGTCAGGCTTTCGCAAATCATGCCGCCGATAATGCCTACGCGCCAGTGCTGCGCTTTGGGCACTTTGCGGTTAATCATCCCGGACATCACGCCGGCAATAATGCTGGTAATAAAACAGGGGATCGCCGTCACGCCGCCAATATCAATCAGATAACGGTGCACCCCGGCAATCACGCCGGTAATAATGCCGACCCACGGGCCAAACAAAATCCCGCCGGACATCACCGCGATGATACGCACGTTAACCAGCGAGCCTTCCACCGGTACGCCGGACCAGGTGCTGAACAGGGCAAACATTGAGAAGATGGCCGTCACGCCCAGCAGCTCTTTTGGCGAGTGCGCCGTTTTATGCAGCAGTTCGCGGAACAGGCGGATGCGGATCAAGAAAAAAAGGCAGATCAGCATGAGCGCCGCTCGGTCAAAAACGGCCAGCAGCATGTCGAATATTTCGTGCACGGGGGACTCATATGAATAGCGTCAAAAAGCTATGATAAAAAACCCCGGCGCAGATGACCAGCCGCAGTATTCATTCGCTGAATGAGGAAAGACCACTTTTCCAAAAGGGGATTGAAAAGATCCGAAAGAAATGATGAGACTGTGCGTTAACTGGTGAATTTATAAGGTAATTTTATCTTTATTTTATTGTTAAAATATATGATGGATTTTTCTATAAGGGGATAATCTGGCTTTCCCTTTCCTAAATTAAACTTCCTCTTTTATGGTGTTGCGTTATTTTTGCGCTTACCTCTCGACAGCGAGATTTTTTTCGGGCTATGTTCTGAGTACGCCGCAAATGCGGCGACGTCGCTCGGACGGTCCGGGCGCTAACGTTACTCCGAGGAATCTATGGCTGACTTCAGTCCTGAACGCCGTTTTACGCGTATCGATCGTCTCCCCCCGTATGTTTTTAATATCACCGCTGAACTGAAAATGGCTGCGCGACGCCGCGGCGAAGACATTATTGATTTCAGTATGGGCAACCCGGACGGCGCGACGCCGGCGCATATCGTTGAGAAACTCTGTACCGTCGCGCAACGCCCGGACACGCACGGTTACTCCACGTCACGCGGCATTCCACGTCTGCGCCGGGCGATTTCCCGCTGGTATCAGGATCGTTATCAAGTGGATATCGATCCGGAAACCGAAGCGATTGTCACCATCGGCTCGAAAGAGGGGCTGGCGCATCTGATGCTGGCGACGCTGGATCACGGTGATACTGTGCTGGTGCCGAACCCGAGTTACCCGATTCATATTTACGGTGCGGTGATTGCGGGAGCGCAGGTGCGTTCTGTGCCGCTGGTGGAAGGTGTCGACTTCTTCAATGAACTGGAGCGCGCCATCCGCGAAAGCTACCCGAAGCCGAAGATGATGATTTTAGGCTTCCCGTCTAACCCGACGGCGCAGTGCGTTGAACTGGAGTTCTTCGAAAAAGTGGTCGCGCTGGCAAAACGCTACGATGTGCTGGTGGTTCACGATCTGGCCTACGCCGACATTGTGTACGATGGCTGGAAAGCGCCGTCAATCATGCAAGTGCCGGGCGCACGCGATGTCGCCGTTGAGTTCTTCACCCTGTCGAAAAGTTACAATATGGCGGGCTGGCGTATCGGCTTTATGGTTGGTAATCCGGTGCTGGTCAACGCACTGGCGCGGATCAAAAGTTATCATGATTACGGCACCTTTACGCCGCTCCAGGTGGCTGCTATTGCCGCGCTGGAAGGGGATCAGCAGTGTGTGCGCGATATTGCCGCTCAGTATAAACGCCGCCGCGATGTACTGGTGAAAGGGTTGCATGAAGCGGGCTGGATGGTAGAAATGCCGAAAGCGTCAATGTACGTGTGGGCGAAAATTCCGGAACCGTATGCGGCGATGGGCTCGCTGGAGTTCGCCAAAAAACTGCTGCAAGAGGCGAAAGTGTGTGTCTCTCCGGGTATCGGCTTTGGTGATTATGGCGATACGCATGTACGTTTCGCGCTGATTGAGAACCGCGATCGTATCCGCCAGGCGGTACGCGGTATTAAGGCCATGTTCCGTGCCGACGGGCTGCTTCCGGCAGCGCAAAAAAGTGCGGCGGAAGATCTGGAACCGTAACTGTTCCTTGCCCGGCTGGCAAAACAAAAAAGGAGCCTTTTGGCTCCTTTTTTGTACAGCACGATATGCTCAGGTTAGATCATCAGGGCGAATGTGCCGGCCCACACAATAACCATCACCGAAATGCCCATAAAGAAATATTTCACGTTCATCGCTCCGCACACCTAAGTATGCATTCATGACCATTCAGGACTGAGTATAGAGAGGTGAAACTACGCCACATCGAAAATGAGAATTATCTCTATTTCGGCCACAGCTCCATCTCAGAATTTCGGGTGAATTCCTCACCAAACGGGGCTAATGTACGCTTAATTTTTAGGCCTTACAAGAGCCTTTTTTCTATTTAATTTTAGTAACTTAGAATGTGTCGGGCTTTGGCGACACAATACTTTCACTGCTAAATAAATTGCTATTGAGCGACGATAAAAACGGCCTGCTGAAACGGTTCATTTCCGCTTGAATAATAAGGCTAATTTTTTGAAGCAGGTCACAGCATCTGCAATTCGATCGGAAAAAGGCGCCACCGTGTTTCTGCGATGACATGCATAAAAAAGTGAAGGAGAGGGGAAAAAATAACCCTGCGGCGAAAAAAAACGCTGAGGGAAAAGGGCGCTGGGAAAAATTGTTGAAGAGCCCTGGCATATCATCAAAGCCGAGAGCTTCCCGGCTGATTAATGCCGCCTGTTGCACATCAAATAGCACAATCCCTGCGTGCTTGTTCACCCGTACATAGACAACCTCACAAATTCCCATGCCAGCCTGCTTTTCCCGGATAGCCGTTAGCGTTTACAGCGTCGTTTCTGCTCCTGATCGTTTGCATCAGCAAAAGCGTGATTGCTGGCGCACTATAATAAAATTGTATCTTTTCTGTTAAATCCTGCCTTGCGCGCAATTGTATAGGCAAGTATATATGTTTACACATCAGGAGATGTCCTCAGGAGAGAACACCGATGCCGCACATCCTCAATCGCCAGCACGCCCCTCAAGGCATGGAGCTGAATACGAAAAGCTGGCTCGCCGAAGCGCCGCTGCGCATGCTGATGAATAACTCTGATCCCGATGTTTCCAAAAAAACGAACGCGCAGGTGGTGTATGGCGGCATGGGTCGCAGCCATCTTGATTCAGGCTCGGTAGTAAGCCCGAGCCGCGAAACCGAAGCGATGCACAACGGTTCTGACGTCGTATCCAACTGGCCGTTGCTTAACGCAGCCAGCGGCGCGACCTGTGCCTCGCGACATCACGGCAGTAGCGTGCGAATGGTTTTTTCCCGGCATGCAGGGATGGTGATCGTTTGTGGTGACACAGATGAAGCGGCGGCACGCATTACGCGCGTGCTGCACAACGATCCGGCTACCGGTGTGATTCATCACGCTGACGCCGGGTATGAGATTGCGATTGAGTGCGCCGCAGCGCAGACGCTCAATTTTCCGATGATTGCTGTAATGCAGGAGCAGGGCAAAGCATGAAAAATTTCACCCTTATTCCGGGCCAACTCACCCTCGCGCAGCTGCGAGAAATCTACAGCCAGCCGCTTCATCTGTCGCTGGATGATGGCGCGTTTGCGGCCATTAATGAGAGCGTTGCCTGCGTCAACACGATTATGGCGGAAGGCCGCACCGCCTATGGCATCAATACGGGCTTCGGTTTGCTGGCGCAGACGCGTATCGCGACGGAAGATCTGGAGAATTTGCAACGCTCGCTGGTGCTCTCTCACGCGGCAGGTGTTGGCGAACCGCTGGATGACGCGCTGGTTCGCTTAATTATAGTGCTGAAGATCAACAGCCTGGCGCGCGGTTTTTCCGGCATTCGCCTGCAGGTGATCCAGATGCTGGTGGCGATGGTTAACGCGGAGGTTTATCCATGGATCCCGGCGAAAGGCTCGGTGGGTGCATCAGGTGATCTCGCACCGCTGGCGCATATGTCGCTGACGCTGCTCGGCGAAGGCAAAGCGCGCTGGCAGGGGGAATGGTTACCGGCGAGTGAAGCGCTGAAAAACGCCGGGCTGGAGCCGATCACGCTGGCGGCAAAAGAGGGGCTGGCGCTGCTGAACGGTACGCAAACCTCCACCGCCTTTGCTTTGCGCGGCCTGTTTGAAGCCGAAGATCTGTTCGCTTCTGCTGTGGTTTGCGGTGCGTTGACCACTGAGGCGGCGCTCGGTTCGCGTCGTCCCTTTGATGCGCGTATTCATGACGTTCGCGGCCAACGCGGGCAGATTGACGCGGCGGCGTTATATCGTCATCTATTAACCGATGACAGCGCCATTTCTCAGTCTCACCACAACTGCAATAAAGTGCAGGATCCTTACTCCCTGCGCTGTCAGCCGCAGGTGATGGGCGCATGCCTGACGCAACTGCGTTTTGCTGCGGAAGTGCTGTTAACTGAAGCAAATGCGGTTTCCGATAACCCGCTGGTGTTCGCCGCCGAAAACGAAGTGATCTCCGGGGGAAATTTCCATGCGGAACCAGTCGCGATGGCCGCCGATAATATTGCGCTGGCGATTGCGGAGATAGGCTCGCTGGCGGAGCGCCGTATCGCCCTGCTGATGGACAGCCATATGTCGCAACTGCCGCCGTTCCTTGTGAAAAACGGCGGTGTTAACTCCGGCTTTATGATTGCTCAGGTCACCGCAGCGGCGCTGGCAAGCGAAAACAAAGCGTTATCGCATCCGCACAGTGTGGACAGTTTGCCTACCTCGGCAAACCAGGAAGATCACGTTTCTATGGCACCGGCTGCCGGGCGTCGTCTGTGGGAAATGGCGGCAAATACGCGCGGTGTGATTGCTGTCGAGTGGCTTGCCGCCTGCCAGGGGCTGGATATGCGCGAAGGCTTAACCAGCAGCCCGCTGCTGGAACAGGCTCGCCATCTGCTGCGCGAACAGGTTGCGCATTATGAGAAAGACCGTTATTTCGCGCCGGATATTGAACGTGCGATTGCTCTGCTGGCGGAACGCCATCTGACGACATTGCTGCCAGCAATAGTGTCTTGCTGAAGAAGAGAGGCATTGCTGGTCAGTCGGATACGGCGGGCTTTGCCTTGGAAATTGAATACTTTTTTGCTGTTATAAAACGTAAGGTGCCCCTGTAAGCCAGCATAATGTTTTGGTGTCAGGGGCAGGCGTCACGCCTGGAATGGATTAAGCGGTGGCGGGAAATAAAGGCTCAACGACACGGGAATGAATCCCGTTATGAAGGGATGCTTGCGCATCCCTTTTAATGTTAACGGGACAGTCGTTGCTTACCCCAGTCGAGCGCGGTATTGATCAGGGAAGTCAGTAGCTGGCAAAACGCTTCACTCTTCTCTTCGGAGAAAGCAAAACTCGTCTCATCCATATAGCAGCACTGCGCCACTTCCAGTTGTATCGCATGGATGTTCTGTTGCGGTGCGCCGTAATGGCGGGTGATATACCCGCCTTTGAAGCGACCGTTGAGCACTTTCGTGTAGTGCGGAAATGCCTCACTGCACGCCAGTAATGCGGTGCTCAGTTCCGGTGCGCAGCTTGCGCCATCGGCAGTGCCGAAGTTCAGATCCGGCAGTTTGCCGTCAAACAAACGCGGAACCACCGATTTGATGGAGTGCGCATCCCACAGGATCGCGTAGCCGAACGTGTCGCGCAACCGCGCCAGTTCCTGCGCCAGCGCCTGGTGATAAGGCTGCCACACAGTATGCAAAATAGCGGCTTTTATGGCGTCATCCGGCGCTTTACCCGCTTCGAACAGCGGCTCGCCGTCAAAAAAGGTGTCTGGAAACAGGCCGGTAGTCGCGGTGCTGTATAGCGGTTTGTCATCTGCCGGGCGGTTTAAATCCACCACATAGCGGGAATAATTAGCGCTCAGCACGCTGGCACCAAGCTCGCGAATCGGCTGATACAGCAGCGGAATATGCCAGTCTGTATCCTCCAGACGTCGTGCCCGCGTAGTGAGACCGCTGGCAATTTCCGGCGTCAATTGCGTGCCGGGATGGGGCATGCTGACCAAAAGCGGCAACCGGCCCTGATGTAATTCGAATGCGTTAGTCATGCCAGACTTCCTCCCCCTGATAGATAACCTGTTTTGACAGTGTTCCTCCCAGCCAGTAGCTGAGTTCTGCCGGATGCGCCACATCCCACGCGACAAAGCTGGCCTCTTTACCCGCCTGGAGCGTACCGCAGCGCTCACTGATACCTAATGCACGGGCCGCGTGACAGGTCACTCCCGCCAGCGCTTCTTCAGGCGTCAGACGGAACAACGTGCAGGCCATGTTCATCATCAGGCGCAGCGACAACACGGGCGACGTACCGGGGTTCAGATCGCTGGAAATCGCCATCGGCACCTGGTGCTGACGCAGCAGCGCCACCGGTGGCTGCTGGCTCTCGCGTAAAAAGTAAAACGCGCCCGGCAGCAGAACGGCAGTGGTGCCGTGCTGCGCCATCAGCACGATATCTTCTTCGCACAAATACTCGAGGTGATCGGCGGAAAGCGCATTGTAGCGGGCAGCCAGCCCTGCGCCGTGCAGCAGAGAAAGCTGTTCGGCATGCAGTTTTACCGGTAAGCCAAGCTGCTGCGCTTTGCGGAAAACCTGCTCCACTTGCGGCGGTGAAAAGGCCAGATGTTCACAAAAAGCATCGACCGCATCGACCAGCCCTTGCGCGTGCCAGGCGGGTAGCCAGTGCTGGCAAATCTCGTCGATGTAGTCGTCAGCGCGCCCCTGATACTCGCCCGGCAAAGCATGCGCTGCGAGGCAGGTGCTGAAGAGAGTGAGCGGCATTTCTGCGCCAAGCGTGCGGATCACCTGCAACATTTTGCTTTCATCGGCAAAGCTGAGGCCATAACCGGATTTAATCTCAAGCGCGGTAACGCCGTCTTTACGCAGTGCATCAATGCGCTTGCGGGCGCTTTCCAGCAGTTGTTGCTGGCTGGCGTTGCGGGTGGCATTGACGGTACTGATAATGCCGCCGCCTGCTGCGGCGATTTCCGCGTAGCTCGCGCCGTTGAGTCGCATCTCAAATTCCTGGCTGCGATCGCCGCCAAACACGCTATGGCTATGGCAATCGATCAACCCAGGCGTAACCAGCCGCCCCTGCAAATCCACTTCTCGGTCGACCACATCATCCGGCTGCGTTCCCTCTTCGCCCAGCCATGAAATCTGCGACCCGTTGGTGATCAGCGCGCCGCGAGGGATCAGGTTGTATTTGCCCGCTTCCATGGTGGCAATCTGGCAGTGACGCCATAAAATGCGCATCCGCGTTCTCCCGTCATGGTGTGGCGCGGCAATCACCGCGCCGTCGGTTTTACTTTGCAATCATCGGTAAATTGAGGCCGTGCTCTTTGGCACAGGCGACAGCTGAATCATAGCCTGCGTCAGCATGGCGCATCACGCCCGTCGCCGGATCGTTATGCAGTACGCGGGCAATACGTTCTGCCGCTTCATCCGTGCCATCACAGACAATAACCATCCCCGAATGCTGCGAGAAGCCCATGCCGACGCCTCCACCGTGGTGCAGAGAAACCCAGGTTGCGCCGCTGGCGGTGTTGAGCAACGCGTTCAGCAAAGGCCAGTCGGAAACCGCATCGGAACCATCTTTCATCGCTTCGGTTTCGCGGTTCGGGCTGGCAACGGAGCCGGAGTCCAGGTGATCGCGGCCAATGACAATCGGCGCGGAGACTTCGCCGCGACGCACCATTTCGTTAAACGCCAGCCCCAGACGTGCGCGCTGCCCAAGACCAACCCAGCAGATACGCGCAGGTAAGCCCTGGAAACTGATGCGCTCTTTCGCCATATCCAGCCAGCGGTGCAGATGCGCATCATCCGCGATCAGCTCTTTCACCTTTTCATCGGTGCGATAGATATCTTCCGCATCGCCGGAGAGCGCGGCCCAGCGGAATGGCCCAATACCGCGGCAGAAGAGCGGGCGAATATAGGCGGGCACAAAACCCGGGAAATTGAAGGCGTTGCTGACACCCATTTCTTTCGCCATCTGGCGAATATTGTTGCCATAGTCGAAGGTCGGAATACCCTGCTGCTGGAAGGCGAGCATTGCTTTAACGTGCTCGGCCATGGAGGCTTTCGCCGCCTGAGTCACTTCGGCCGGTTCACTCTTCGCGCGTTCGCGATACGCTTCCCACTGCCAGCCAATCGGCAAATAGCCGTTCAGCGGATCGTGGGCGCTGGTTTGATCGGTCACGAGATCGGGGCGAACACCGCGTTTAACCAGTTCCGGTAAGACTTCTGCCGCATTGCCGTGTAGCGCCACGGAAATGGCTTTGCCTTCGCGGGTATAGCGTTCGATACGCGCCAGCGCATCGTCCAGATCCGTTGCCTGCTCATCCACATACCCGGTACGCAGGCGGAAATCGATGCGGGATTGCTGGCACTCAATGTTCAGCGAGCAGGCGCCCGCCAGCGTGGCGGCCAGCGGCTGCGCGCCGCCCATACCGCCCAGACCCGCGGTCAGCACCCAGCGGCCGACCAGTGAACCGTTATAATGCTGGCGACCCGCTTCGACGAAGGTTTCATACGTACCCTGAACGATCCCCTGGCTGCCGATATAGATCCAGGAGCCAGCGGTCATCTGGCCGTACATCGCCAGCCCTTTAGCGTCCAGCTCGTTAAAGTGCTCCCAGTTGGCCCAGTGGGGAACCAGGTTGGAGTTGGCGATCAGTACGCGCGGTGCGTTGCTGTGGGTTTTAAACACGCCGACCGGTTTGCCGGACTGCACCAGCAGCGTTTCGTCATCGTTGAGCTGCTTTAGTGCTTCAACCATTTTGTCAAAGCACTCCCAGTTACGCGCTGCCCGTCCAATCCCACCATACACCACCAGCTCTTTCGGGTTTTCCGCGACATCGGGATCAAGGTTATTCATCAGCATGCGCAGCGGCGCTTCGGTCAGCCAGCTTTTCGCATTCAATGTCGTGCCGCGCGGCGCTCTGATCTCAACATCACGATAACGGGATAATTCACTACTCATGCGGTTTACCTTCTCTGTTTGATAGCGGAATACATGCTTACTGACGTTGCGATGCTGCTGTGTACGTCTTGTATATACATGATAAGCACATAAGGTGCCAGTTTAATCAAATTATTTATTTTACATACAAAACAATGTGTTGTTATTGATGTGGTTTTTCCTGGTACTGAAGGAAAGGGTTTTGATGCACTCTTCTGCACTGTTCTTGTGCCAGGTGGTGCTGAAATGCGCGTTTTTAGTGCGTGTCTGCGCTGTTTTAAAGCGAGCTGACCGGGAAAATAAGCAGGGTTAATCCGTTATGCTACGCTGATTTTATTTGCGAATTTTTTATATATATTTGTTTTAAAGGGATTTTGTTTGAATCATGAATGTTGCGATTACGTTATGGCACATGGCTTGCTAGTTGTACATACAAGGATATACAAAAGTTTTTTTGCATTGCCGTCACAACGGGATGGCAAACGATGACCATAAGGCGTAACGATGATTACTTTCAACAATGTGACCAAGCATTACCACGACGGTACTGTCGTGGTAGATGGCCTGAACCTTGTCGCGCCAGGAGGCAAAATTACTGTGCTGGTGGGGCCGTCAGGTTGCGGGAAAACCACCTCACTACGCATGATCAACCGGCTGGTGGAGCCCTCTTCCGGTACGATTTTGCTCAATGGCGAATCCACCGCTCAGATGGATGTTGTGCAATTGCGCCGCCGTATTGGTTACGTGATCCAGAATGCCGGCTTGTTCCCGCATAAAACCATCATCGATAACATCGCCACTACCGCCATCCTTAATGGCGCGGCGAAAAGCAAAGCCAGGGCCAGAGCGGCAGAATTACTGGAAGTGGTCGGTCTGGCGCCGCAACTGGCGAAACGCTACCCGTGGCAACTCTCCGGCGGTCAACAGCAGCGCGTCGGCGTGGCGCGTGCGCTGGCTGCCGACCCGGAATTTATGCTGATGGATGAACCCTTCAGCGCCGTTGACCCTGTGGTGCGTGAACAGTTGCAGGAAGAGTTTCTGCGTATTCAGAAAGAGGTCAGCAAGACCATCATTATGGTCACGCACGATATTGATGAAGCAATGAAACTGGGTGATTGCGTTGCGGTGCTGAAACCTGGCGGCAAGCTGGCGCAACTGGCGACGCCGGGCGAACTGCTGAATGCGCCGCAGAGCGAATTTGTCGCCGATTTCATTGGCCGCGACCGCGGTTATCGCAAACTCAGTTTCCACACCTCCGCACCGCTGACGGCGTTGCAGGCGGAACCGGCTATCGAAATGGGCGCGTCACTTGCGCAGGCACGCAATATCAGCGCACAACGTTGGTTGCTGGTGACGCAGCAGGGCAGAGCCTGCGGCTGGTTTGACACTCATCAGCAGGTAACGGTGATAGCGCCGGAAAACGTGAACCTCGGCGCGACGTTTTCTCCGCAGGACGGCACGCTGCGCCAGTTGCTGGATTCGGCGCTGAGCTCTCCCTGCCATCGCGCCGTGGTGGTCGATGAAGGGCTTGCCCCTCTGGGATCGCTGGCGCTGGAAAATGTGCTGGACGCCTGCAAGTCGCTGACGCGGGAGGCGCTATGAGATTTGACTGGCTGTGGGGGCAAGGCGACAGGATCCTCAGCTTGCTGCTCTGGCACTGCTATTTGTCGATTACGCCGATCCTGATCGGCCTGCTGCTGGCAATACCTGTCGGCTGGGCCGTGAACAACCTGCCAAAAGTGAAAGGTCTCATCCTGAACCTGTTCGGCCTGCTGTACACCATTCCGTCGCTGGCGCTGTTTGTACTGCTGCCGCCGTTGCTGAATACGCAAATTCTCGACCCCATCAACGTGGTCGTGGCGCTGACTATCTACAGCTTTGCGCTGCTGGTCAGAACCGTGTGCGACGGGCTGGATTCCGTCGCCGAAGATACCCGGCAGTCTGCTTTTGCGCTGGGGTACAAACCGCTACAGCAATTTATGCAGATCGACCTGCCGCTTGCTGTACCGGTGATCGGCTCCGGGCTGCGCGTGGCCGTGGTTTCGAATGTCAGCATCGTGTCGGTTGCCGCGCTGATTGGCGCGCCGCAGTTAGGTTCGCTGTTTACCCAGGGGTTTCAGCTTCAGTTCCTCACCCCGATTATCGCCGGGATTGTGCTGTGTATCGCGCTGGCCTTCATTCTGGATTGCCTGGTGGTGGCGATAACCCGCTCTTTAAGCCGCTGGCAACCGCAAAGGGGATAACTGATGAGTGAATGGTTTTTCGATCTCAGCCACTGGTACGGCGACGACGGCATTGTGCCGCTGCTGTTGCAGCATATTGGTTACAGCGCGGCGGCGCTGGCGATTGCCGTCGCCATTGCGTTTCCGGTCGGCTGCTACACCGGGCATACCGGGAAAGGGGAGGCGCTGCTGATTGGCACCACCAACGCCCTGCGTTCGTTGCCCTCTTTTGGTCTGATTATTCTGCTAGTGATCCTGCTGGCGGGTTATTTCGAATCGGATTTGGCCTTTGTTTTGCCCTGCATCATCGTGCTGGTAGTGCTGGCGCTGCCGCCTGTGGCGCTGGGCGTACATGCGGGTATCCGTTCTGTCGATCCCAGCGTGCATGACGCGGCAAAAGGGATTGGTCTGACGCCGCTTCAGGTGCTGTTGCAGGTTGAGTTGCCCTGCGCAATGCCGCTGATCCTCTCCGGGATCCGCAGTGCCGCGCTGCAAATTGTCTCTACTGCGACCATTGCGGCATACGTTTCACTCGGCGGCCTGGGACGATTGATTATCGACGGGCGTGCCGCCAACGACTTTGCGCAGATGACCGCCGGGGCCATCCTCGTCGCGCTGCTGGCATTGATCATTGATCTCTTTTTTTCGCTTTCAGGGAAAGTCGTGGTTTCACCGGGCATCACCCGGAAAACCAAAAACCAGTGATGTTGAGTCCTTTAATTACAGAAGGTTAATAAGATGATTAAGAAACGCTATTTAACGTTGTTCAGTGCCGCGCTGCTGTCTGTCGCTTCTTCTGTCTGGGCTGCGGATGCCGGCCAGAAAGTGATTATTGGTTCGGCGGATTTTCCGGAAAACCAGTTGCTGGCGACCATTTACGCCGGGGCGCTGGAAGCGCAAAACATTCCGGTCGAGAAAAAACTCAACATTGGTAGCCGTGAAGTCTATATCCCGGCGCTGCTCGACGGTTCCATTACAGTGATCCCTGAGTACAGCGGCGCGCTGTTAAGCTATCTGGATGCGAAAAACGACGCGCACAGTTCGGAAGATGTGGCGAAAGCGCTGGCCGCTAAGCTGCCGGAGAAAGTGAAAATGCTGAACACGTCCACGGCGCAAAACAGCGATGTGCTGGCGGTAACGAAGAAAACCGCCGACAAATACAAACTGAAAACCATCGACGATCTGAAACCTGTCGCCGGGCAGTTAGTGCTTGGCGGCCCGGCGGAGTGGAAAACCCGTCATGAAGGTGTTCCCGGCTTGCGTGAAGTTTATGGCCTGAATTTCAAAACCTTCAAAGTACTGGATGTCGCTGGTCCGCTGACGCTGACGGCGCTGAAAAATAACCAGATTCAGGTGGCTGATCTGACCTCCACTACGCCGGAAATCAAAAAAGATCACCTGGTTGCGCTGGAAGATCCGAAACACCTGTTTGCCGCGCAGAACATCGTGCCGATTGTCGCCAGCAGCACGCTGAACCCGACCATTGAAAGCACATTGAACAAAATCTCCGCGCAGCTCACCACCGAAGATCTGATCGCCATGAACGAGCAGCTTGCAGAGTTCGCCAGCATTGATGATGTAGCGCACCAGTGGCTGGTTAAACACCAACTGAGCAAGTAAGGAACGGCTGCGAGATGACGACAACAATCCGTTCTTCCATGCCGCATATGGATGCGGTCACCTTAGGCACGGATGCCACGACCATTGACGAGCTGGTGCGCATTGCCGATGGCGCTCAGGTTGTTCTGGCTGATGATGCGCTGGCGCAAATGGATAAGGTCAGCGGTTATATTCACAAGGCGATTGCTGACGGGAAGGTGATTTATGGTCTGACAACCGGCGTGGGAGACCTGGTGACCGAGCGTCTCTCTGCGGATCAAATTGCCAGTGTGCAACTCAATATGCTGCGCAGCCACGCCTGCGGGATGGGGCCGGATTTGTCGGTGCGGGAAGTGCGGGCGATGATGGCGGTGATGCTGAAATCGCTGTTGCAGGGCTACAGCGGCGTCAGTTCTGAACTGGCGCAGCGTATGTGCCTGATGCTGAACCGGCAGGTGACGCCGTGGTCGCCTGCCAGCGGTTCCGTGGGGTATCTGATTGCTACCGCGCATATCGGCTTATCGTTATTTGGCGAAGGGCAGTGCTGGTATCAGGGTGAGTTATTACCCTCCGCCGCCGCGCTGGCGAAAGCGGGCATTGCGCCGCGCATTCCTGGCCCGCGCGAAGGACACGCGCTGATCAGCGGCACCTACGAAATTACCGCACTGGCTTGTCTGGCGGTGCGGGATTTCGAGCAGTTGCTGCCGGTTGCGGATATGGCAGGCGGCATGTGTCTTGAAGCGCTGAAAGGCAACACCCGCGGCTATGACGCGCGTCTGCACGCCCTGCGTCCGCATGACGGGCAACAAGAAACAGCGCGCATTTTGCGCCGTTTACTGCACGGCAGCGAGATCCTCCAGCGTTACCGCGACCACCGGGTGCAGGACGCGCTCAGCTTACGCTGCATCCCGCAAATCCATGGCGCGGTACGCGATCAACTGGCGCATTGCCGTCATATCGTCACCACCGAACTCAATTCGGTGACCGACAACCCGGTGTTTTTGATTGAAGACGATACGCTGGTGATTTTGCCTGGCGGCAACGGTCACGGTGCGCCGCTGGCGCTGGCACTTGATGCGCTGGCGGTGGCTATTGCGCAACTGAGCACCGCGTCGCAAGCGCGTTCTGACCGTATTACCAACGTCCATCTCAGCGGCTTACCGGCGTTTCTGGTCGGTAAAAGCGGGGCCAATTCCGGGATGATGATCCCGCCGTATGTCGCCGCCGCGCTCGCCGGGGATAACCGCAGCCTGGCGGTGCCCGCCAGCATACATACGGTTTCCACCTGTGCCGGGCAGGAAGACCATATCAGTATGGGCGTCTCCTCGGCGCGAAAAGCGATGCAGGCGGTGGCAAACGCGGTGGATATTGTGGCTATAGAGCTGCTGTGCGCTTGTCAGGCGATTGAATTTCACCGCCCGCTGCGTGCCTCGGTAGGTACGGAACTGACGCTGTCACAGGTACGCCAGCAGGTCGCGTTTCGTGAAACCGATACGCCGTTGTACGCCGATATGCATGCCGTCCGCGATCTGATTGCTGATGGCGAACTGAGCCGCCAGCTTACTTTACTGATAAAGGAGGGGGCTGATGAGTAACGCCATTAAGCCGCTCAGTGGTATACGCGTTCTCGATCTGTCGCGCGTGTTGGCGGGCCCGTGGTGCGCTTCGCTGCTTAACGATCTGGGTGCTGACGTTATCAAAATCGAGATGCCGGGCAGCGGCGACGATTCCCGCGCTTTCACGCCGCATATCAACGGCGAGAGCAGCTATTTTATGCAGCTCAACCACGGCAAAAAAAGCGTCACGCTGGATCTGAAAAGCGCGCAGGGCTTAGCGATCCTCAAAGAGCTGGTCGCCTGTTCAGATGTGCTGGTGGAGAACTTTCGCCCCGGCGTAACCCAGCGGTTGGGGATGGATTACGCGACGCTACAGGTCATCAATCCGCGGCTGGTTTACGTCAGCATCTCCGGCTTTGGCCAGCAAGGCTCGCTGGCGCACAAAGCGGCTTACGACCATATCATCCAGGCCATTGGCGGCATTATGCAGGTCACCGGCTGGGCGAACGGCGAACCCACGCGCGTTGGCGATGCGATTGGTGATGTGGTCGCCGGGCTGTATGGCAGTTGGGCAGTACTCGCGGCGCTGCTTCAGCGTGGCATTACCGGTAAAGGCCAGCATCTGGATGTCTCGATGCTCGATACCATGGTGACGCTGCAAATGGTGTCGTTAACCCAGTGGATCGGCGGTCAGCCCAGCGCCGGGCGGCTCGGTAATGCGCACCCGATTAGCGCGCCGATGGACAGCTACCGGGCGCAGGATGGACATATTGTTATTGCCGTCGCCAACGACAAACTCTTCCGCCAGCTTGCCAGCGCAATGGGAAATCCCGCGCTGGTGGACGATCCTCGCTTTGCCAGCGATCCGCAGCGGCTGGCGCATCAACAGCCCTTGCGCGAAGAGATTGAACGTTGGCTGGCAGATAAAAGCGTCAGAGACGCGCAGGCATTGCTGGATAGCGCTGGCGTTCCGGCCTCGCCGGTGTTGCGCCTCGATCAGATCCTCGACAGCGATTACGCCCACCAACGCGAGCTGGTGAAACAGATCCAGCACCCGCGCGCAGGCGCGATCTCGATTGTGCCGCAGCCGGTGAAAATGAGCGGTGTGCCGGGCGAACCGGCGCTGATCCCGCCGGTGCTGGGGGAACATACACTCACGGTATTGCGTGAAGTGCTGGGTATGGATGAAGCAACGCTTGCGCAACTGCAAACGCAGGGCGTGATTTAGGGGAAAAAAGCATGTCGCAAATTAATAAAGTGGCGGTAATTGGCGCCGGAACCATGGGCGCGCGCATTGCTGTCGTGATGGCTCGCGCGGGTTATCGCGTCAGTCTCTATTCCCGCTCGCAGGAAACGCTGGATAAAGCGCAGGCGATCGTCGAATCGCGGGTCGCTCAGGCCGATGTGCAGTACAGCACATCGCTGGAAAGTTGCCTGGCGGGCGCGGATATGGTGTCGGAAAACGTGGCGGAAGATGTCGCGCTCAAACAGCACCTGTTCAGCCTCATCGAGCCACTGGTTTCCGCAGAGTGCCTGCTGACGACCAATACTTCCAGCGTCTCCATCACGCAACTGGCGTCGGTGCTCAACGACCCGCAGCGGCTGATTGGTATGCACTGGTTTAACCCGGCAGATACCATGCCGATGATTGAAATTGTGCGCGGCGAGAAAACCGCAGACGGCATTTGCCAGCGCATTCGCGATTTATGCGAGCAGCTTGGTAAAGAGACCATCACTGTGAAGCAGGACATTCCGGGGTTTATTATCAATCGCCTGCAATACGCCATGCTGCGCGAGGCGCTCTACCTGGTGAGCGCCGGGATTGGTTCGGTTGAGGACGTTGACCGTGCAGTGCAGCGTACGCTGGCGCCGCGCTGGGCGGCGATGGGGCCGATGAAACTGATGGATTTCGCCGGGCTGGACACGGTCGAGAAAGTCGCCGGAATATTGCTGCCCGCGCTGGATAACAGCACGGTTTTACCCTGCTGGCTGCTGGAGAAAGTCGCTGCGAAACAACTGGGAGTGAAAAGCGGGGAAGGCTTTTATTCCTGGGACGAGGAAAGCGCGGCGGCGGCGATGCGTCACCGTGAAGCGATCGTTACCCGCCTGACGACAAGGAGCGCGGACGATGAATGATATTGTGTGCCGCCATGAAGATACCGTCGCCGTTGTGACGCTAAACCGCCCGCAGAAATATAACGCCCTGACCGCAGAGATGCTGGATGCGCTGGTCACCACGCTTCAGCAGCTTGAGCGGGATCCGCAAGTGCGCGCCATTGTGCTGTTGGGCGGCCCGAAAGCCTTCTCTGCCGGGGCGGATACCGGCACGCTGGCGTCGGCTTCCGCCATTACCTTATGGCGCAGCGGTTTTAGCGAGAAATGGGATCGCATTGCCGCCATTGAAAAACCAGTGATTGCTGCCGTTTCAGGTTATGCGCTCGGCGGTGGGCTGGAGCTGGCGCTGCTGTGCGACATTATTATTGCCGACACCACGGCACAGTTTGGGTTACCGGAAAGCCACATCGGCATTATTCCCGGCGCTGGCGGCACCCAGCGGCTGGTGCGCGCGGTCGGGAAATCGCTGGCGATGGAGATGTTGCTTTGCGCCAGACGCATCAATGGCGAAGAGGCGCGCCAGGCGGGGCTGATTAGCCAGCTGGTTCAGCCGGATGAACTGGAAGCGCAGGCGCTAAGCATCGCGCGACAAATCACCAAAGCCGCGCCACTGGCGGCCGTGATGATCAAAAAAGCAGTGCTGGCCAGCTACGAAATGCCATTAAGTTCGGGCGTGGCGTATGAGCGGGCGCTCTCGGCGCTGATTGCGGATAGCGACGATCGCGCTGCCGGGCTTGCGGCGTTTCAGAACCGGCAAACGCCGCAGTTTAGCGGGCGTTAATGGATGTCAGCGTCACGCAGGCGAAAAACGTGTTGCTGCCTGCGTTGACGGTAACCGTCGCCGGGTTATCGAGCAGCAGGCTGTCGTAATGTTGCAGCGTATGGCGTTCGTCCCCGACGATGACGTCAAGCAGATTTCCGGCATTGAACAGCAGCATGGTTCCCTGCTGATGTTGCCATGTGCCAGCGCGCTGCCAGCACACCGTTGCCTGGGTGGTTTCACGGCGATAAATCACGTTGAAATCGAGCAACGGCCCGCCGACAACCTCGCAGAACACCTGGCTGTCGCCGTTAAAATCCGTCGCCTGAAACGGTGGAATTAACGTGCTGCGCTGGTCATCAATCGTCAGAAACATGCCTTCGCCTTCCAGTACGCTGATGTTTCGCAGGTAACCGGAGAAACGTGAAAACGCCCCGTCTTCGCGGATCGTCGCAACCGATATGCGCCAGTCATACTGCTCGCTGGCGGGAAAACGGCACACTTCGCGGGTGACACCCTGGCCATTTTTCCAGCGCATCTCAGCGTAGCCGCTATAAGGCAGCAGCCTCATTTGCGCATGCTTCCTTCAAGGCGGTAACGCGAACCCGGATAGACCAGACGCACGCTGGTGACGATTTTCTTGTCCTGACGACCGGTCCAGGTGCGGCGGTTCACTTGCAGGCAGGGGGTGTGCTCATCTATTTCCAGGTAAACGCACTCGCTGCGGGGCACGTTCACCGCTTCGATAATGTGCTCGCCCTCGACAATCGGTGCGATGGAAGAGAGATAGGCATTCGGCGTGATACGGGTGAAATCCTGCTGCAGATAGTCTGGCACAATCAGCGCATTCACCAGCCTGTCTTCCAGCATCACCGGAACGCCATCTTCATAATGGCAAATCAACGAATGGAACAGGCGGCTGCCTTTCGGCAGATTAAAAGCCAGTGCTTGCTGAGCATCTGCATGCTGCTGGGTCAGTTCCAGCACTCTGGCATGATGGCGATGGCCGCGGCTGGCAATCTCATCAGCAATGTTATTGATTTCCAGCAGCGCCGACTGCCCGCGGACTTCGGCGACAAAGGTGCCAATGCCCTGCATACGCACCAGCAGCCCTTCGGCGGTCAATTCACGCAGCGCGCGGTTAATGGTCATCCGGCTGTAGCCAAACTGGCTGACCAGCTCGCTTTCGGACGGCACGCGGTAGTTCACCGGCCAGGCGCCGCTGTGGATATTGGTTTTAATCATGCTCTTCACCCTTTCATAGAAAGGGGCGGGCTGATCAAGACGTGTCTCGCCTGTGGCTGCTTTAAAAATGTCGCTTTGCTCCATTAACCCTTTCCTCGGCCGGATAACCGTTGAAGTTTACTCTACGCACTTTTGGATGTATATATATAAGCATGTATATACATATTAAATAACGGCAGGCGGTGAGGGGATATATGACGGTATATTTCGCGGCAAAAGCATTGTTGCCGCAGGGCTGGGCGGAGAATGTTCGCATTACGGTTTCCCCGCAGGGCATCATCACCGCGCTCGAAAGCGGTAGTCAGCCAGACGACACGGCGATTCGCCTGGAAGGTTTCCTGGTGCCGGGCATGCCAAACCTGCATTCGCACGCTTTTCAGCGTGCAATGGCCGGGCTGACCGAAGTGGTGGGCGATCCGGCGGACAGCTTCTGGACATGGCGCGATCTGATGTACCGGCTGGTGGATAAAATTACCCCCGAACAGCTGGAAATCATTGCCAGCTATCTGTACATCGAAATGCTGAAGGCCGGTTATACCTCAGTTGCCGAATTTCACTATTTGCACCACGATCGTGGCGGAAAACCTTACGCACAGCCAGCCGAACTGGCGTTGCGTATTTCGCAGGCGGCGAAAACGGCGGGCATTGGCCTGACATTACTGCCGGTACTTTACCGTTTCTCCGGTTTTGGCGGGCAGCCAGCGACCGCCGGGCAGAGCCGCTTTATTCACGATACGGAAAGCTATCTGGCACTGCATAACACACTGACTTCCCGGCTTGCTGCTGAGCCGATGCAGCGTACCGGGCTGTGCTTCCACTCGCTGCGGGCCGTTACGCCGGAACAGATGCAGAGCGTGCTTAAAGCCTGTCCGCAAAAGCAACCGGTGCATATTCATATTGCCGAGCAGCAAAAAGAGGTTGATGACTGCGTGGCCTGGTCTGGATTGCGTCCGGTAGAGTGGCTTTATCAGCATATGCCGGTGGATGAGCAGTGGAGTCTGATCCATGCCACGCACATTACGTCGCAGGAAACCCACCAGATTGCCGCTTCCGGCGCAGTGGCGGGTCTTTGCCTGACGACTGAAGCCAATCTTGGCGATGGTATTTTTCCTGGGCCGGACTATCTTGCACAGCAGGGGCGTTGGGGAATTGGCTCCGACAGCCATATTAGCGTCAGTGTCAGCGAGGATTTGCGCTGGTTTGAGTACGGGCAACGATTACAAAAACGGCGGCGCAACTTACTGTCTTTGCCGGATGAACCCTATGTCGGAAATGTGCTGTATCAGGGAGCATTGCAGGGCGGACGTCGTGCGCTGGGGCAGGCGATTGGTCAACTGGCGCCAGGCGATCGCGCGGATATGCTGTTGCTCGACAGCCGCGATCCCTTCCTGGCTGCCGCAGGCGATCGTGACCGTCTGAATCGCTGGATTTTCGCCTGTTCGACAAACCCGATAAAAAGTGTGATGACAGGAGGGCGCTGGGTGATCGAAGAGGGGCGTCACGCGCAGGAAGAGCAGGTGACCTCCGCGTTTATTAAGGTCATGCAGCAACTGATGGCGTAATACTAACCAGCAGGTTGTGGATAAGAAACAATGGCGATGGGTAGACGGAGAGAGTTCTTTAACTTACTGAATTTATGAGAAAATAACGACGTTGACCGATGTTTGCAGTAAGCGGGATATTGTCCCCTGCAGGAATCGAACCTGCAACTAGCCCTTAGGAGGGGCTCGTTATATCCATTTAACTAAGGGGACAAAGCGGCGGGAGTATAACGTTATTTACGTCTCGCGTTAAGCTCACAGGCCGCCAAGTGATTAAACTGTCGCCGTTTATGCCTCTTTTTCTGCGCCGTCACGTTGCTGTTTTTGCTCGTCGGCGCGGGCTTTTGCTTCGGCTTTACGCGCATTGATCATATCGTTACGGATCTGCGCGTGACTGAGCAGGGCAAAAATAAAGGTGCCGCCGCAAATATTCCCGGCGAGTGTCGGCAGGGCGAAAGGCCAGATAAATTCGCTCCAGTGCAGCGTACCGTTAAACACCAGATAGAAAATCTCCACCGCACCGACCACGATATGCGTGGTGTCCGCCAGCGCTATAAGCCAGGTCATTAAAATGATCACCACAATTTTCGCTGCGCCAGCCGATGGGAACATCCACACCATAGTAGCGATGATCCAGCCGGAGATAATGGCGTTAGAGAACATCTCCAGCGGCGTGTTCTTCATCACCTCCATGCCGATTTTGACAAAAGCATCGCGCGTGGCTTCATCGAATATGGGCATATACTCGAACGCCCAGGCAGCAATAGCTGTACCAACCAGATTCCCCAGTAACACCACGCTCCATAAGCGCGTCATCAGGCCAAAGTTAACCCAGCTGGGTTTCTGCATTACTGGCAATACGGCCGTGACGGTGTTTTCGGTAAACAACTGCTGGCGCGCCATGATGACAATAATAAAGCCAAAGGTGTAACCGAGGTTTTCCAGCAGGAAACCGCCGGGAACGCCGTCGAGCTGTACGTGGAAAATCCCTTTTGCCAGCAGCGACGCGCTCATCGATAAGCCCGCCGCAATCGCTGACCAGAACAGCGCCATCGCGTCGCGTTCCAGCTCTTTTTCGCCGTCCTGGCGAATATGTTCATGAATCGCCATCGCACGTGAGGGCAGGCGCTCTTCATCAAGTTCAATTTTCTTCCCACTCTTCTTCTCGTCGCTCTCCACTTGTATGTCATCGCTGTGTTTGTCGAGTTTCTCTTCTTTAATATTGTCCACGATGGCCTCGCTTGGTGATGGCGGCAAAATTTAAGCGTAGCGGTTTTCGCGATTATTCCGTGACGGCTTCGTCCTAAATTGCGCGAAAAGCAATAATGGCAATACGATATTGAGGAAGTTTGTATAGAATTGTTAACGAGCCGTAAAGGTGAGTTCGGTTAGGCTGAGTGAGAGTTGTTCGCCGCGTGGACATCAGAATATGTGCTGATACAATGCGTTGCGCATTGTCTGCGCAAAACGGATTTCCGCGTTTGCGTTATTCAAAATGGCATTCAGCGATGACCATTTTCTTCAGGGAGACACCTATGAAATTCCGCCTGTCGGCGCTTGCGCTGGCTACCACTGTGCTGGTCGGTTGTGCCAGTTCCGGTAAAGATTCGCAGGGACGTTCAGACCCGCTGGAAGGGTTCAACCGCACCATGTACAGCTTCAACTTCAATGTACTGGATCCGTATGTTGTCAGGCCCGTTGCCGTTGTCTGGCGTGATTACGTGCCGCAGCCAGCGCGTAATGGCCTGAGTAACTTCACCAGCAACCTTGAAGAACCGGCGGTAATGGTGAACTTCTTCTTACAAGGCGATCCGTATCAGGGGATGGTTCACTTTACGCGCTTCTTCCTGAACACTCTGCTGGGAATGGGCGGCTTGATGGATGTCGCGGGTGCGGCGAACCCGAAATTGCAGCGCGTTGAACCGCACCGTTTTGGTAGCACGCTGGGCCATTACGGCATGGGTTATGGCCCTTATATGCAACTGCCGTTCTATGGCAGTTTCACGCTGCGTGAAGACGGTGGTGATATGGCCGATACACTCTATCCGGTGTTGTCGTGGCTGACATGGCCGCTGTCGGTGGGCAAATGGACGGTTGAAGGCATCGAATCGCGCGCGCAACTGCTGGATTCAGATGGCCTGCTGCGTCAGTCTTCCGATCCGTACATTCTGGTGCGTGAAGCCTACTTCCAGCGCCACGACTTTATCGCCAACGGCGGTAAGCTGAAACCGCAGGAAAACCCGAACGCGCAGGCGATAGAGGGCGATTTGAAAGACATCGACTCGCAATAACACAGCAAATAAAAAAGGTGAGCACGGCGCTCACCTTTTTTTATGCCTGCAGGTTTATCAGAACGCGTAGTTGAAGTTCGCGCCGTACAGCCATGCACGACCTTCAGAACTGAAGGTATACGGGCCTTCGGTGAATTTCACTTTCTGACCGTGCATATAAGAAACGCCGACGTCAACGGACGCATCTTTATTAAATGCATAGGTCGCACCGGTGCTCAGCCAGAGGCGATCCTGATCCGGGATGGAGATGGAGCGTTTGTCTGCCGGAACCGGGCTATCATCGAAGGCGATACCGGCGCGGAAGGTCCAGTTATCATCCATATAATAGGTAGTACCCAGCGCGATACGGTAGGCGTCTTTAAAGCTTTCATCTTTATAGAACAGCGTCTGGCCGTTATTGCCGGTGGCTTTCAGTTCCTGGAACTGACTCCAGCTGGTGTAAGTCAGGCTGTAGTGAACCGCCCACTGCGGATCAACGCGGTTATAACCCGATACTTCCCACATTTCCGGCAGATGTAATGAGAGCGAACCGTTGGTGGTGGAACCGCCGGTGCCATATGGCAAGCCCAGACCCAGTGCCGCATTGATCGGGTTCAGCGTCGCGGGCAGGCTGCTCTTATAATCGCCGTCGAAGTCGACTTTTACTTCAGAGCGATAGGTTAATGCGTAACGGTTGTTTTTATCCAGCTCGTAGAGAATCCCTGCGTTCCAGCCAAAGCCCCACTCATCACCTTTCAGATGGGCGATTTGCGTATCGCGGCTAATACCACCAGCCTGCGCGCCAATCGCGGCGGCTTGTTGCGCGGACAACTGACCTGATTGCACCAGCCCTGGCAGACCTGCGCCGATGATTTGCGGCAGGTCACCCGCGTAGCGCTCCACTTTAGCACGTGCATAAACGGCGTCGAAACCGAGGCCGAAGCTCCAGTGGCTATCCAGACGATACGCGCCGCTCAGGTTGAGGTTCAGCGTTTCGAGGTCGGTTTTACCGCCCATTGAACCGGCGGCGTAGTTGTTATTGAACTCAGTAGCCAGCCCGTAGTTAGAGGTCACGGACGCGCCCCAGCCAAATTGATCGTTAATCGGTGCAACAAAGTGCAGGTTCGGCACCCATGCGGTCGGGGCGATATTATCCTGGCTGGCATTGTTGCCAATGGCAGAACGGCCCGTCACGTTAACATCCGGATCGACGAACACCGCACCACCAGAGAAGGTCGGGCGATCAAACATGGTGATCAGCGCCGGGTTGCGGCTGACGTTGCCTGCGTCATCAGCGATAGCACCTTCACCGGAATAAGCTCGGCCAAGGCCAGAAGATGAAAACTCGTTGAGTTGGAAGCCTGCAGACCAGGCCTGGGTAGAAACGATTGCCACTGCGACTGCCAACGCAGACTTGGTAAACCGGGTTTTCTGGCTCATGACCATAACCTCATTCGAAATCGATTTATTTTTATACAAACTTTGTTACGCGGGGTAACAGGAGCGCGAAGTGTAGGGTCTGAGGTACATCTGAGAAATCAGACCAGTGGCGAGAGTATAGGTCTGACCAGAGGAAATGTTGCAAGTATGTATATAAGATTTTTCAATTGTGATCTTCGAAACGGGATCTGCGCAGCAAAATTGCCCCCGGTGTTAATCAGTCGATTAGATGATTTTTGTTTTAGATCATTTTTAAGTGTGATTTCGGTCACTTATCACCGCTTGCGGAATTAACGACTGGAGCCACATTCCCTCGCGGCGTAAAATATGCGCAACGTTTATCTGGCACCTTGGGTGCGAATTCAGAGGAAATCTACCATGAGTAAATGCAGTGCTGATGAAACCCCGGTTTGCTGCTGTATGGATGTTGGCACCATTATGGACAACTCCGACTGCACCGCCTCTTACAGCCGCGTGTTCGCTAAACGCGCCGATGCGGAAGAAACCCTGGCTGCGCTGAGCGCCAGAGCCCGCAGCGTGGAATCCGATCCTTGCCAAATCACTTCCACATTTACGGAAGTTGAAGACGGTGTGCGCCTGGATATCGATTTTGTCTTCGCTTGCGAAGCCGAAACGCTGATTTTCCAGCTCGGTCTGCGTTAATTATCCCGCAAACGCTCCCGTTCAACGGGAGCGTTTTGTTTAAGTATCTCTGTGCCTTAGCTCCCATTTTTTTCTCCCTCCCATTGGCTAAATGTAAAAAATTGGTTAAGACTGTTATCAGGTCAGACCACTTAATACATTACGCTGTTAACAGGGGAGTGTTATGAAGGCATTACCGCTTGTCACCCGCCAGGGCGACCGCATTGCCATTGTCAGTGGGTTACGTACCCCTTTTGCCCGCCAGGCGACCGTCTTTCACGGCGTGCCGGCCATCGATCTTGGCAAAATGGTGGTGGGAGAGATGCTGGCACGCAGCGAGATTCCCCCCGAAGTGATTGAACAACTGGTTTTTGGCCAGGTGGTTCAAATGCCAGAAGCGCCGAACATTGCGCGCGAAATTGTGCTTGGCACTGGCATGAGTGTGCATACCGACGCTTACAGCGTAAGCCGCGCCTGCGCGACCAGCTTCCAGGCGGTGGCGAATGTCACCGAAAGCCTGCTGGCGGGCACCATTCGTGCCGGTATCGCCGGTGGTGCAGACTCATCTTCAGTGCTGCCAATTGGCGTCAGCAAAAAACTGGCGCGAACGCTGGTGGATGCCAACAAAGCGCGCAGCATGGGGCAAAAACTGAAACTCTTCTCGCGCCTGCGTCTGCGTGACCTGCTGCCGGTTCCTCCGGCGGTGGCGGAATATTCCACCGGCTTACGCATGGGCGATACCGCTGAACAGATGGCAAAAACTTACGCTATCAGCCGTGAGCAGCAGGATGCGCTGGCGCACCGCTCACACCAGCTTGCCGCCCAAGCCTGGGCAGAAGGCAAACTGGCAGAAGAGGTGATGACCGCTTACGCACCGCCATTTCGTGACCCGGTCGAGAAAGATAACAACGTACGTACAAATTCGAGCCTGGCGGATTATGCAAAACTGCGTCCGGCGTTTGATCGCCAGCACGGCACGGTGACGGCGGCCAACAGTACGCCGCTTACTGATGGCGCAGCGGCGGTGATCCTGATGACCGAATCCCGCGCCAAAGAGCTGGGGCTGGTACCGCTGGGATACCTGCGCAGCTACGCGTTTACCGCGATTGATGTGCGTGAAGATATGCTGCTTGGCCCGGCGTGGGCAACGCCGCTGGCGCTGGAGCGAGCCGGATTATCAATGGCGGATTTAACCCTGCTTGATATGCATGAAGCCTTTGCCGCGCAAACGCTGAGCAACCTGAAGCTGATGGCCAGCGAGCGTTTTGCCCGCGAGGTGCTGGGACGTTCACAGGCTACCGGCGAAGTGGATGACAGCAAATTTAACGTGCTTGGCGGCTCTATCGCTTATGGGCATCCGTTTGCCGCTACCGGCGCGCGTATGATCACCCAAACCCTGCATGAGCTGCGCCGTCGTGGCGGCGGTTTTGGTCTGGTGACGGCCTGTGCCGCGGGCGGTCTGGGTGCGGCAATGGTTCTGGAGGCAGAGTAATGACCACAACATCGGCATTTACCCTTAGTGTGCGTCCCGACAATGTGGCGGTAGTCGCTATTGATGTACCGAACGAGAAGATGAACACGCTGAAAGCGGAGTTCGCAACGGATGTTCGCGCCATTTTAAAACAGATCCGCGATAACAAAGCCTTGCGCGGCGTAGTGTTTATCTCAGCAAAACCGGACAACTTTATTGCGGGCGCGGATATCAATATGATCGCCCGCTGCCAGACGGCGAAAGAGGCCGAAGATCTTGCCCGTCAGGGGCAGCAGATAATGGCAGAAATTCATGCTCTGCCCATCCCGGTCGTCGCCGCGATTAATGGCCCTTGCCTCGGCGGTGGGCTGGAGCTGGCGCTGGCGTGCCATCGCCGGATTTGTACAAACGATGCCAAAACGGTGCTGGGATTACCGGAAGTGCAACTGGGTTTGCTTCCTGGTTCTGGCGGTACGCAACGTTTGCCGCGCCTGATCGGCGTGAGTACCGCGCTGGAGATGATCCTCACCGGTAAGCAGTTACGCCCACGGCAGGCATTAAAAGTGGGTCTGGTTGACGATGTGGTTCCGCCTTCCATTTTACTGGACGCCGCCGTCGGGCTGGTTTCGCAGGGGCGTCCTGCCAGCCGCCATTTACCGGTGCGCGAACGCATTCTTGCCGGGCCGCTTGGCCGCACGTTACTGTTCCGCATGGTGGCGAAGAAAACGGAACAGAAAACCCAGGGGAATTACCCTGCTGCGTTGCGCATTCTCTCGGTGATTGAAACCGGTCTTGCCCAGGGGCGCAGCAGCGGTTATGACGCCGAAGCGCGCGCGTTTGGCCAACTGGCGATGACGCCACAATCGCAGGCGCTACGGCATCTCTTCTTTACCAGTACCGATATCAAAAAAGATCCTGGCAGCCTCGTCGAACCCGGCCCGCTTAACAGTGTGGGCGTGCTGGGCGGTGGGTTGATGGGCGGCGGTATCGCATTTGTCACGGCCAGCAAAGGCGGTTTGCCGGTTCGCATTAAAGATATTAATGCGCAGGGCATTAACCATGCGCTGAAATACAGTTGGCAACAACTGGATAAAAAAGTGCGCCGTCGTTACCTGAAACCCGCCGAGCGCGACAGCCAGATGGCGAAGATCTCCGGTTCACTCGATTATCGTGGCTTTGCCCATCGCGATCTGGTGATTGAAGCGGTGTTCGAAGATCTTGCGTTGAAGCAGAAAATGGTCGCTGAAGTCGAAGCTAACTGCGCAGCGCATACCATTTTCGCCTCCAATACCTCATCTTTACCGATCGGCGATATTGCTGCGCATGCGGCGCGTCCTGAAAAGGTCATCGGATTACATTTTTTCAGCCCAGTGGAAAAAATGCCACTGGTCGAGGTGATCCCTCATGCCGGTACCGATGAGCAGACCATTGCCACGACGGTGAAGCTGGCGAAAAAACAGGGCAAAACACCGATTGTGGTGGCAGATAAAGCGGGCTTTTACGTTAACCGCATCCTCGCGCCTTATATTAATGAAGCGATGCGCCTGCTAAGCGAAGGGCAACGCATTGAAACTATCGATCAGGCGCTGGTGAAATTCGGTTTTCCGGTAGGGCCCATCCAGTTGCTGGATGAAGTGGGGATCGATACCGGCACCAAAATTATCCCGGTGCTGGAAGCTGCCTATGGAGAACGTTTTAGCGCGCCTGCAAGTGTGGTTAACGCAATCTTGAATGACGATCGCAAAGGCAGAAAAAATGAGCGCGGTTTCTATCTTTACCCGACGAAAGGGCGTAAAAGCAAAAAGCAGCCAGACCCATCGATCTACCGCTTAATCGGTGTTTCAGATGGCACGCAGTTACCGTCTCAGCAGATAGCAGAACGGTGCGTGATGTTGATGCTGAACGAAGCGGCTCGCTGCTTTGATGAACAGGTGATTCGCAGTACGCGCGATGGTGACATTGGCGCCGTGTTTGGTATCGGTTTCCCACCGTTTTTGGGTGGACCATTCCACTATATGGATGCGCTGGGCGTAAGCGAAGTGGTGGCGACACTACAGCGGTTACAGGCGCAGTACGGCGAGCGTTTTGCTCCTTGCGAGCCGCTGTTACGCATGGCGGAACAAGGTGTAACTTTCTGGCCGACAAAAGAAACCGAACGTTTCAGTTAGTGTCTAAAAAGTAATTCTGTTATACCTCATGGGCTTTACGGTTATTTAATAAACAGTGATTGACTATAGTTGCGCCATTGAGGTAAAAAACAGCGTTTCATTCAACGAATGGATCAGGCACAATGCCCGGCCATTAATATTTTCCGATGTCGTGAAATGATTTTGCGGTGAAAGTATTAATGATTCTGGTTAACAAAAGCGGTGCAATATGCAAGTTTTTATCATGCGTCACGGCGACGCTGCCCTCGATGCAGCCAGTGACTCGGTTCGTCCCTTAACCCCTTGTGGCTGTGACGAAACCCGTCTGATGGCAACATGGTTGAAAGGCCAAAAAGTGGATATTGAACGTGTTCTGGTCAGCCCTTTTTTACGTGCTGAACAGACGCTGGATAAGGTAGGGGAGTGTATGAACCTGCCTGACAACGTGGATGTCCTGCCGGAACTGACGCCCTGCGGCGATATCGGCCTGATTAGCGCCTATTTGCAGGCGCTGGCAAATGAAGGTACTTCCGCCGTGCTGGTGATTTCTCACCTGCCGCTGGTCGGATACCTGGTGTCCGAACTCTGCCCGGGTGAAGCGCCGCCGATGTTTACCACCTCCGCCATCGCCAGCGTTACGCTGGATGAAGACGGTAAAGGTGTCTTTAACTGGCAAATGAGTCCCTGCAACCTGAAGATGCCAAAAGCTATCTGATTCGCCGGACCATGAAAGATAAAGAGCCGCATTGTGCGGCTCTTGTCGTTTCTGCGCTTCAGGGCAACTCCGGCGGCTGCCACTCTTCTACTTCTATAAGCACCAGTATCGCCGCATCGCCGCCATACTCTTTCGGGGCCTGGTGAAACGCCATCACATGCGGGTGCTGCGCCAGCCACAACGGTGTCTGCTGCTTGAGAATATGTTTGCCGTGGCCGTGCATCACGCAGGCGCAAAATACATGTTCGCGACGACAGGCGGCAATCAACGCCCCCAGTTCCTGTTTCGCCTGAAGCTGGGTTAAACCGTGCAAATCAAGAAACAGCTCCGGGGCATAATCGCCACGGCGGATCTTTTTCAGTTCAAAATGGCTGACATCGTCGCGCACATATTTTACCGGGCCTTCGGTGTTTAACAGCGGCTGGAACTCATCAGAAAAATAGTGGCTGTTATCGGCCTGCTCCTGCAGCAACCGTTTCTCCGGCACTTCAGTAATTTTTTTTCGCGCCGGGCGATGAACCACGGTGTCCTGCTTTATCTGGCGTGTACCGGTCATTAGTTGCCGGAACAGCGCCTGTTCCTCCTCGCTAAGCGATGGTTTCTTTTTCATCTGCGCATCTCATCTTTTCTTTTTTTCAGTGTACCCGACTCATTGCGCCAGCGGTGCAGCAAAATGCATTTTTACCCCGCGCAGGTGCGTGAGAATGCTGATTTATCGCCGTCTTCGTGGCAAACTAGCCGCCGAATTTAATGCGAGCATGCGCCTGGGGGATACCATGGATAAAATTTTCGTCGACGAAGCAGTGAACGAGCTGCACACCATTCAGGACATGTTGCGCTGGTCGGTAAGCCGATTTAGCGCCGCCAATATCTGGTACGGTCACGGCACCGACAACCCGTGGGACGAAGCGGTGCAACTGGTGTTACCAACGCTCTACCTGCCGCTGGATATCCCGGAAGATATGCGCACCGCGCGCCTGACCTCCAGCGAGCGTCACCGCATTGTTGAGCGCGTGATCCGTCGCGTTAATGAACGTATTCCGGTCGCTTACCTCACTAATAAAGCCTGGTTTTGCGGCCACGAATTTTATGTTGATGAGCGCGTACTGGTGCCGCGTTCGCCGATTGGCGAGCTGATTAACAACCATTTTGCGGGTCTTATCGATGAGCCGCCGAAGCATATTCTTGATATGTGTACCGGTAGCGGCTGTATAGCGATTGCCTGTGCTTATGCCTTCCCGGAAACGGAAGTGGACGCCGTCGATATCTCCACAGACGCGCTGGCGGTAACCGAACACAATATCGAAGAGCACGGGCTTATTCATCACGTGACGCCAATCCGCTCCGACGTTTTCCGCGACTTGCCGAAAGTGCAGTACGACCTGATTGTGACCAACCCGCCGTACGTTGACGAAGAAGATATGGCGGATCTGCCTTCCGAGTATCGCCACGAGCCAGAACTTGGCCTGGCCTCCGGCAGCGATGGCCTGAAACTGACGCGCCGCATCCTCGCCTGCGCGCCGGATTACCTCTCTGACAACGGCATCCTGATTTGTGAAGTGGGTAACAGCATGGTACATCTGATGGAACAATATCCGGACGTACCGTTTACCTGGCTGGAGTTTGATAACGGCGGGGACGGCGTCTTCATGCTGACCAAAGCGCAGCTTATCGCCGCTCGCGAACACTTCAGCATTTATAAAGATTAAAACGACGCTCAACACAGACAACGACAACGGAGCCGTGATGGCAGGAAACACAATTGGACAACTCTTTCGCGTAACCACCTTCGGTGAATCGCACGGCCTGGCGCTCGGCTGTATTGTCGACGGCGTGCCGCCGGGCATTCCGCTGACCGAAGCGGATCTGCAACACGATCTGGACAGACGCCGCCCGGGGACATCGCGCTACACCACCCAGCGCCGCGAGCCGGATCAGGTGAAAATTCTCTCCGGCGTGTTTGAAGGCGTAACCACCGGCACCAGCATTGGTCTGCTGATTGAAAATACCGATCAGCGTTCGCAGGATTATGGCGCAATTAAAGATCTGTTCCGTCCGGGACATGCGGATTACACCTACGAGCAAAAATATGGTGTGCGCGACTATCGCGGCGGTGGCCGTTCTTCCGCCCGTGAAACGGCGATGCGCGTGGCGGCTGGCGCTATTGCTAAAAAATACCTGGCGCAGAAATTTGGCATTGTCATTCGCGGTTGCCTGACGCAGATGGGCGACATCCCGCTGGAGATCAAAGCGTGGGATCAGGTGGAGCAGAACCCGTTTTTCTGCCCGGATCCCGACAAAATTGATGCGCTGGATGAGCTGATGCGCGGCCTGAAAAAAGAGGGCGATTCCATTGGCGCGAAAGTGACCGTGGTCGCCGATGGCGTGCCGGCAGGCCTTGGCGAGCCGGTATTTGACCGTCTTGATGCAGATATTGCCCATGCGCTGATGAGCATTAACGCGGTGAAAGGCGTTGAAATTGGCGATGGCTTCGAGGTGGTAAAACTGCGCGGTAGCGAAAACCGCGACGAAATCACCAAACAAGGCTTTCAGAGCAATCACGCGGGCGGCATATTAGGCGGTATCAGCAGCGGTCAGCAAATTATTGCCAATATTGCGCTGAAACCCACCTCAAGCATTACCGTGCCCGGGAAGACGATCAACCGCTTTGGCGATGAGGTCGAAATGATCACCAAAGGTCGTCACGATCCGTGTGTTGGCATTCGCGCCGTACCTATCGCTGAAGCGATGCTGGCGATTGTCTTGATGGATCACTTCCTGCGTCAGCGCGCGCAAAACGCTGATGTAATAACCGATATTCCACGCTGGTAATCATGAAAAAAACGGCAATCGCCCTGTTTGCCCTGCTGGTGAGCGCAACTGTCATGGCGGCGACGCCCTGGCAAAAACTGACCCATCCTGTCGCCGGTAGCCCGCAATCTATCGGCGCGTTTTCCAATGGTTGCATCGTTGGCGCGCATGAGCTGCCGCTGCAATCGGATCACTACCAGGTGATGCGCACCGATCAACGGCGCTATTTCGGTCACCCGGATCTGGTGTTATTCATTCAGCGCTTCAGCACGCAGGTGTACAACCTCGGGCTCGGTACGGTGCTGGTAGGCGATATGGGAATGCCAGCCGGTGGGCGCTTTAACGGCGGTCACGCCAGCCACCAGTCGGGGCTGGATGTCGATATCTTCCTGCAGCTTCCGAAAACGCGCTGGAGCGCGGCGCAATTGCTGAAACCGCAGGCGCTGGATCTGGTTTCCAGCGATGGCAAACAGGTGGTGCCCGCGTTGTGGAAGCCGGAAATCAGCAGCATGATCAAGCTGGCGGCCGAGGATAACGAGGTGACGCGTATCTTCGTTAACCCGGCAATCAAGCAGCAGCTTTGCCTGGATGCGGGTAGCGATCGTGACTGGCTGCGCAAAGTGCGCCCGTGGTTCCAGCATCGCGCGCATATGCATGTGCGCCTGCGCTGCCCGGCGGACAGCCTGGAGTGCCAGGATCAACCGCTGCCGCCGCCAGGCGATGGTTGCGGCGCGGAATTGCAAAGCTGGTTTGAACCGGCGAAGCCGGGTAGTTCAACGCCTGAGAAAAAGACGCCGCCGCCGTTGCCGCCGTCCTGTCAGGCTTTACTGGATGAACACGCACTCTGATGGAACTTTTTCAACAACTGTTTATGGTGTCACCGCTGCTGCTGGTGACGCTTTTTTTTGTCGCGCTCTTGGCCGGGTTTATTGACGCGCTGGCGGGCGGGGGTGGGCTGCTAACCGTTCCGGCGCTGATGGCGGCGGGCATGTCACCGGCGCAGGCGCTGGCGACCAACAAATTGCAGGCCTGCGGCGGTTCGCTTTCGGCATCGCTCTATTTTATTCGCCGCAAAGTGGTGAATCTCGCCGATCAGAAGCTCAATATTTTGATGACCTTTATCGGCTCCACCACCGGCGCGCTGCTGGTGCAACATGTGCAATCCGATGTGCTGCGCCAGATCCTGCCGATTCTGATTATCTGTATTGGCCTCTATTTCCTGCTGATGCCAGGGCTGGGCGAAGAAGATCGTCAGCGCCGCTTGTACGGTCTGCCTTTCGCGCTGGTTTCTGGCGGCTGTGTTGGTTTCTATGACGGTTTCTTCGGCCCGGGCGCAGGCTCGTTTTACGCCCTGGCGTTTGTCACGCTTGCGGGTTTTAACCTGGCAAAATCGACCGCTCATGCCAAAGTGCTGAATGCCACCTCCAACGTCGGCGGGCTGCTGCTATTTATTATTGGCGGCAAAGTGGTGTGGGGCACCGGTTTTGTTATGCTGGCCGGGCAATTTCTCGGCGCGCGCATGGGCTCGCGTCTGGTGCTCAGCAAAGGGCAAAAGCTCATTCGTCCGATGATTGTGATTGTCTCGGCGGTGATGAGCGCAAAACTTCTCTATGACAGTCACGGGCAGGAGATCCTCCAGTATCTGGGGGTGAATGTATGACGCATCACTATCAACAACTCATTGATATTTTCGACGGCTGTTTTGCCGACGATTTTAATACCCGTCTGATTAAAGGCGACGACGAACCGATCTATCTTCCTGCTGATGCGGATGTTCCTTATAACCGCATTGTCTTTGCCCACGGCTTTTATGCCAGCGCGTTACATGAAATTTCGCACTGGTGCATTGCGGGAGCCGAGCGGCGCAAGCTGGTGGATTTTGGTTACTGGTACTGCCCGGACGGCCGCGATGCGGCGACGCAGGGGAAATTCGAAGATGTTGAAGTCAAACCACAGGCGTTTGACTGGTTGTTCTGCGTGGCGGCAGGTTTCCCGTTTAACGTCAGTTGCGACAATCTGGAAGGCGATTTCGAACCCGATCGCATCGTGTTCCAGCGCCGTGTACATGCACAGGTGATGGCGTATCTGGAGCAGGGCATTCCTGCACGTCCGGCGCGTTTTATTAAAGCACTACAGGATTATTACCAGACGCCGCCCTTAGCGGCAGCACAATTTCCGTGGCCGGAAGACCTGTAAGGCCATTTTTTAAAATGAGGAAGAGAGATGATCGCGGAGTTTGAATCACGCATTCTGGCGTTAATAGATAACATGGTGGACCACGCCAGTGATGATGAGCTGTTCGCGGGCGGTTATCTGCGCGGCCACCTGACATTGGCGGTGGCGGAGCTGGAGAGCGGCGATGACCATGCGCCCGAAACCCTGTATGGCAAAGTGACCACCAGTGTGCAAACCGCTATTCAGGCGGGGGAATTATCGCCGCGCGATCAGGCGCTGGTGCTCGGCATGTGGGAAAACCTGTATCAGCAGGCGAAAGCGCACTAAGCCGTTCTTTCCCTCTCCGCTCAGGAGAGGGAAAACATCCACCTCATTTCACCGCTTTACCCTTCAATAACTTTCTGACCCATAAACGATTCGGGTTCATTGCTGCCAGCGTTTCACCGTCCAGCGGGATCGGCTCATTGCTCATTTGCGATGCCAGGATTTCTGCCGCCAGCGGCGCGCTGCAAAGACCTCGTGAACCCAGCGCTCCCAGCATAAACAGGCCGTCATAAACGGGCGCGCTGACGGCTGTTTCGCTGTGTTCTGCGAGGCTCGCATAGGCGCTAAGCGTTGCGTCGTAATCCGCCACGTTGCCGACCATCGGCAGGTGATCGCGCGTGGCGCAGCGCACGCCGCAGCGCGCCTCGCCCGCGCTGACGTCCACCGTTTTGGCCCATGAAGCCTGCGGGAAGCAGTCGAGCAACCGCTGGCGGTTCTGCTGCTGATCGGCTTCGCTGTAGGCGGTTTCCTGCTGACCGCGATGATAACTGGCGCCAATGCAGTGCTGCTGATTGTGCGGGTTTTGCGGCGTCAGATAGCCGTCATAACACAGCACCTGGCGCAACGGGCTGAGCTGAGGCGTGCTGGGAATATGGCTGACCTGGCCTGCCACCGGATACACCGGCAGTTTTTCCGTTTGCGCAAAATGTTGTATGCGGTGCCCGTTGGCCAGCACCACGGCGGCATGCTGGCGTAATTCGCCGCCTTTGATATGCAACTGCCAGTGCTCATCGTCAGCCGTTAATTGCTCAACATCATACCCATAGTGCACCTGTAAGCCCTGTTCACAAGCCAGCGCGATGGCGGCCGCCGTGAGCTGCGCCGGGCAAAGCCAGCCGCCAGCCGGGTAAGTGATGCCACCGCAGCCGGTTTCCACGCCGCAGAGCGCATCGACCTCATTAGCCTCAATGCGCCTGGCGAGTTCCGGGGGCAGATCCAGCGTCAGCATCTGTTCGATTTTGTGTTGGCTTTTTTCATCCCAGCCGAGTTGGGTCACGCCACACCACTGATGATCGAATTCAACGGCAAGCGCGTCGTACACGCGGCGGGCAAAGGTAAAAGCCGCCGGGAAGAAGCGCGCCAGCGCCGGATCGTGGGCGCTGAGCAAAGGATAGAGTGCGCCCTGGCGGTTGCCGGATGCGCCTTCGGCAGGAGCCTCATCGGCGCAATACAGCGTGACCTGCCAGCCGCGACGCAGCAACGCCAGCGACAACAGGGCACTGGCTACACCGCCGCCAATTAACGCTACTTCGCGCTTCTCTGTACCGCTGCGGGCAAACCACGGTGCACGGACTGCAGGCGCTCGCGGGTTTTCCATCTCCCCGGTGAGCATTTCGCGTTTGCGGCCAAAACCTTTGCTTTTGTGCATGGTAAAACCCGCTTCTTGCAGACCGCGCCGGACGAAACCCGCCGAGGTAAAAGTCGCCAGCGTACCGCCAGGCCTTGCAAGACGCGCCATCGCCTGAAACAGATTGGGTGTCCACATGTCCGGGTTTTTGGCGGGCGCAAATCCGTCAAGGAACCAGGCGTCGACGCTCTGGTTGAGCGAATCATCCAGCGTATCGGTCAGGTCGTTGATATCACCGAACCACAAATCGAGCGTCACACGACCGCCATCCAGCAACAGGCGGTGGCAACCGGCAAAGGGCAGCGGCCACTGTGCTTGTAGCTGTTCTGCCCAGTTCGCCAGTTCCGGCCAGTGGGCGTGCGCTTTGCGCAGATCGTCGCGGGTGAGCGGAAATTTTTCAAAACTGATGAAATGTAATCTTTCCAGGGTAGCGTCGGGGTTAACTGCGCGAAAGGCCGCAAACGCCTGCCAGAGGGTAAGGAAGTTCAGACCGGTGCCGAAACCGCTCTCCGCCACCACAAACAGCGGGCGCGGGTGGTCAGGAAAACGCTGTTCAAGACGGTTGCCGCCGAGAAAAACATAACGAGTCTCTTCCAGCCCGTTATCATTAGAGAAGTAGACATCGTCAAAATCTCGGGAAACAGGTGTACCCTCAGCGTTGAATTCCAGGTTGGCGGATTGTATAGCGGTTTGTTTCACGTAAGTTACTCGTCCATCAAGCAGTGTCACGATCTTAACGAGGGACAAAGAAAGGCGCAAATTTCCTCAGAAATTGTCTGATCGGACTTGTTCGGCGTACAAGTGTACGCTATCTTGCGACACGAAACTTAATTAGTGCGACTTTAGGGGTATTGAATGAAACGTGCAGTGATTACTGGCCTGGGCATCGTTTCCAGCATTGGTAGCAACCAGCAGGAAGTCCTGGCATCCCTGCGTGAAGGACGCTCAGGGATCACATTCTCTCAGGAATTCAAAGATTCCGGCATGCGCAGCCACGTATGGGGTAACGTTAAACTGGACACCACTGGTTTGATTGACCGTAAAGTGGTTCGTTTCATGAACGATGCCTCTATCTATTCCTATCTCTCCATGCAGCAGGCGATTGAAGATGCCGGCCTGAAAGACGAGGTTTACCAGAACAACCCGCGCGTGGGCCTGATTGCAGGTTCTGGCGGTTCGTCTAAATCTCAGGTTTTCGGCGCTGATGCAATGCGCAGCCCGCGTGGTCTGAAAGCGGTTGGCCCATATGTGGTCACCAAAGCGATGGCGTCTGCGGTTTCCGCGTGCCTCGCAACACCGTTTAAAATTCATGGCGTGAACTACTCGATCAGCTCCGCGTGTGCCACTTCCGCGCACTGTATCGGTAACGCGGTAGAGCAGATCCAACTGGGCAAACAGGACATCGTTTTTGCCGGCGGCGGCGAAGAGCTGTGCTGGGAAATGGCTTGCGAGTTCGACGCAATGGGCGCGCTCTCGACCAAATACAACGAAACGCCGGAAAAAGCGTCCCGTACTTACGATAAAAACCGTGACGGTTTCGTTATCGCAGGTGGCGGCGGTATGGTAGTGGTTGAAGAGCTGGAGCACGCGCTGGCGCGCGGCGCGCACATTTATGCCGAAATCGTTGGCTACGGCGCGACCTCCGATGGCGCAGACATGGTAGCGCCGTCAGGCGAAGGCGCAGTGCGCTGCATGAAGATGGCGATGCACGGTGTTGATACGCCGATCGATTATCTGAACTCCCACGGGACTTCCACGCCGGTTGGCGATGTGAAAGAACTGGGCGCTATCCGCGAAGTGTTCGGCAACAACAGCCCGGCGATTTCCGCGACTAAAGCGATGACCGGTCACTCTCTGGGTGCGGCTGGCGTTCAGGAAGCGATCTACTCCCTGCTGATGCTGGAACACGGCTTTATCGCCCCGAGCATTAACGTGGAAGAGCTGGATGAGCAGGCTGAAGGCCTGAACATTGTCACTAAACCGATGGATGCCACGCTGACTACCGTGATGTCTAACAGCTTCGGTTTTGGCGGCACAAACGCCACTCTGGTGATGCGCAAACTGAAATAAGTTTGTCTTACCGCGAGAAGGGGAGCCTGAGGCTCCCTTTTTTATTGCCAGCGTTAAACCTTCTTCTGCGGGGCAGCAACGGGCTTTGGCTCTGTCTTGATTGTCGTTGAAGTGACATCTTACCGATCTGGCAGAGGCTGTTTTTATGGTTTCTGGCACGCGCTCTGGCGGCGAAAACCATTCCGCTTTTATTGCGGGGATTTTTATGCGTTGACAACCCGCTACGTTGACAGGCAAACTCCACCCGCAACATTATCCCCGCGATAATGCGTAAGCGTTTAACGTTAACCAACGCGCCTTAATCCTGAAACTCAGGTAGAGGGGGCGTGGTACTTCCAAATCCCGCCTTACTCTGCGTTATGGAGTAATGCATGTCTGCAGAATCACAATCTGTTCGTTCTTCTTCAGCGAATGTCTCGCTGTTTCGCATCGCTTTCGCGGTGTTTCTTACCTATATGACCGTTGGGCTGCCGCTACCGGTGATCCCGCTGTTTGTTCACCACGAGCTCGGCTACGGCAACACGATGGTCGGTATCGCGGTCGGAATTCAGTTTCTTGCTACCGTCTTAACGCGCGGCTACGCCGGGCGGCTGGCGGATCAGTTCGGTGCCAAACGCTCGGCGTTGCAGGGAATGTTTGCCTGCGCGCTGGCCGGTGTGGCGTGGCTTCTCGCTGCGTTATTGCCGGTTGAACCGCTGGCAAAATTCGCGTTGCTGGTGGTGGGGCGTTTAATTCTCGGTTTTGGCGAAAGCCAGTTACTGACCGGAACGCTGACCTGGGGCATGGGGCTGGTTGGCCCGGCGCGTTCCGGCAAAGTGATGTCGTGGAACGGGATGGCGATTTATGGCGCACTGGCGGCCGGTGCGCCGCTGGGGTTATGGATCCACAGCCAGTTTGGTTTTGCGCCGCTTGCCGCGACCACTATCGCGCTACCGTTTATCGCCTGGGCGTTTAACGGCAGCGTGCGCAAAGTACCGGCACATCCGGGTGAGCGCCCGTCGTTGTGGAGTGTGGTTGGACTTATCTGGCAGCCGGGCCTGGGGCTGGCGTTACAGGGCGTCGGCTTTGCGGTTATCGGCACTTTTGTTTCGCTCTATTTCGCCAGCAACGGCTGGGCAATGGCGGGCTTTACCCTGACCGCCTTTGGTGGGACGTTTGTGCTGATGCGCATTCTGTTTGGTTGGATGCCGGATCGTTTTGGCGGCGTGCGGGTGGCGATAGCCTCGCTGATAGTTGAAACCGTGGGTCTGTTGCTGCTGTGGCAGGCGCACGACGCGTGGACGGCGCTGCTTGGCGCGGCGCTAACCGGCTGCGGTTGTTCACTGATTTTTCCGGCGCTCGGCGTGGAAGTGGTGAAACGCGTGCCGCCGCAGGTACGCGGTACGGCGCTTGGCGGTTATGCCGCGTTTCAGGACATCTCGTATGCTGTCACCGGCCCGCTGACCGGCCTGCTGGCAACCTCGCTCGGTTATTCGTCGGTGTTCCTCGCCGGGGCTATCTCGGCGGTGACCGGGATTATCGTGACGTTAATCGCTTTCCGCTCCCGTAAATAGCGCAGAAAACCACAGCAATAAAACTCTTTGCAACCGGTTTCACAAAACAAGCCCGCGATGATGTCATGTCATCGCGGGCTTGTTTATCCTTGGTTCACCATTGAGCGAAAGGAGAGAGATATGTCCGGGTTTAAAGCGGATTTTTTATGGGGTGGCGCTGTTGCCGCGCATCAGCTGGAAGGCGGCTGGCAGGAAGGCGGTAAAGGCGTGAGTGTTGCCGATGTAATGACCGCAGGCGCGCACGGCGTACCGCGTGAGATTACCGACGGCGTGCTGCCCGGTAAAAATTATCCCAACCATGATGCCATCGATTTTTACCATCGCTACAAAGACGACATTAAGCTGTTTGCCGAGCTGGGTTTTAAATGTTTTCGCACCTCCATTGCCTGGACGCGGATTTTCCCGAAAGGCGACGAGCTGGAGCCAAACGAGGCCGGGCTGCAATTCTATGACGATCTGTTCGACGAATGCCTGAAGTACAATATTGAGCCGGTGATTACCCTGTCTCATTTCGAAATGCCTTATCACCTCGTCACCGAATATGGCGGCTGGCGCAACCGTAAACTCATCGACTTCTTTGTCCGCTTCGCCAATGCCGTTTTCACCCGCTACCGCAGCAAGGTGAAATACTGGATGACATTTAACGAAATCAATAACCAGGCCAACTACCACGAAGATTTCGCGCCCTTTACTAACTCCGGGGTGAAGTACCAGCCTGGTGAAGATCGGGAAGTGATTATGTATCAGGCGGCGCACTATGAGCTGGTGGCAAGCGCGCTGGCGGTAGAGGCCGGACATAAAATCAACCCGGATTTTAAAATTGGCTGCATGATCGCCATGTGCCCGATCTATCCGTTAACCTGCGCGCCGGACGACATGATGATGTCGGTGGTGGCAATGCATCGCCGCTACTGGTTTACCGATGTGCATGTGCGTGGTTATTACCCGCAGCATCTGCTCAACTACTTCGCGCGCCGTGGTTTCAAACTCGATATTACCGACGAGGATTTGCAGATCCTCACGCGTGGTCGCGTCGACTATATCGGCTTCAGTTACTACATGTCTTTCGTGACCAAAGCGAAAGAAGATAACCCGCAGCTGGATTACGACGAAACCAAGAGCCTGGTGCCGAACCCGTATGTCAAAGCGTCCGACTGGGGCTGGCAAATCGACCCGGTTGGTCTGCGTTACTCCCTGAACTACTTCTACGACATGTACCAGTTGCCGCTGTTTGTGGTGGAAAACGGCTTTGGCGCGATTGATAAGCCTGAAAGCGACGGCGTGGTCAATGATCAGTACCGCATTGACTATATGCGTAACCACATCAGTGAAATGAAAAAAGCGGTGGTGGAAGATGGCGTTGATTTAATGGGCTACACCCCGTGGGGCTGTATCGATCTGGTCTCGGCGGGCACCGGCGAAATGAAAAAACGTTACGGCTTAATTTACGTCGATAAAGACAACGACGGCAACGGCACGCTGGCGCGCAGCCGCAAGAAATCGTTCTGGTGGTATCAGGACGTGATCAAACATAACGGTGACAATCTGTAAAAGCGAATCCCCTCCAGCGGAGGGGATTTTTTTAACTGAGTAGCCAGAAAAGAAATGCCACGATCAGCAGGGCGATAAAGAAGAAACCCGGACGGGTGGAGATCGCTTTGACCGTCTCTACAATCGGCGCCACGAAGGGGCTGTAAATCGGCTGAATATCACGCACCTCAATCATCCCCGACGCCCGTTCCGTGCGGCGCAAGAACACATGGTTCAGAATATCCTGCACCTGCGCGGTGGTTAACACCGTCTGCGGCGTCGCTTGCCATGTCTGCTGCGCGTATTCGGTGATGCTGCGCATCTCGTTGTTATCCAGCGGTTGCTTCAGCGCCGTCTGGATAACATGCAGCGTTGGCGCGGGATGCGTGCTCAATGTCTGACGCGCCTGTAGCCAGGTCATCAGCGGTGTAAAATGTTTTGCCGGGATCAGTTCGCCGCTTTTCACGCCGGACAGCTCCAGCATCGATTGCCAGATAAGTTTACCCGATTCACCGGTAGCCGCGGTCAGTTTGATAACCGCCTGGTTGAGCGAGTTATGCTCTGCGGGCAGCAGCGGGCGCTCGGTGGAAGGGCGCTGTTGCGGCTGCGGAATCGTGATCTGGTTGTTTTGCAGCATCGTCAGCACCGTTTTCAACTGCTGCGGTGTCAGCTGGCTTAGCGCCGTCTGCCCGAACTGCTGGCGAATAAAATCACTCACTGCCTGGCGATTATTCCCCTGGCTTAACAGCTCCGTCAGCTGTGAAACCATCTGGCGAGTTGTGTGGTTCTGCGTTGCCGTCTCTACGCGCTGGTTGAGGTTCTGTTCCGCCGCCGGAAAATGGCGGGAAAGCAGCGGCGTGTCGTTCTTCAGCCCTAAATCATGCTTAACGCCCGCCCACACTTCCGCGCTCTGCTGTTGGGTCAGCGCAATCAGGCGAATAACCAAACGCTCGAGCACAGTGCGCTGCATCGTGGATAACGGTTGCTCGCCGATATTATTGGCGGCTGGAGCTGGCTCTTGCCCGGGAGGGCGCGCGGGGGCACCCTGAATGGGTTGAATCATGGTTTCCTCTTACTCTCGCGTGGCGGTGGCGGCATTGCGGGTATGCCCGGCCGCGAGATTATGGCACACTTGCGCGCTCAACTCCCGTTCTCAAACAGGTACTGAAGCGTGAAAATCCTTGTTGATGAAAATATGCCTTACGCCCGCGATCTTTTTAGTCGTCTTGGCGAGGTAAAAGCGGTTCCCGGTCGCCCGATTCCCGTGGCGGAACTGGCCGATGCGGACGCCTTAATGGTGCGCTCTGTCACGAAGGTAAATGACGGTTTATTACAGGGCACGGGGATCAAATTTGTCGGCACGGCGACGGCAGGCACTGACCATGTTGATGAGGCGTTTTTGCAGCAGGCGGGCATTGCCTTTTCCGCCGCACCAGGTTGCAACGCGATTGCGGTCGTCGAATATGTTTTCTCCTCGCTGCTGATGCTGGCGGAGCGCGACGGCTTTGCGTTACAGGATCGCACCGTTGGTATCGTAGGTGTCGGCAATGTGGGCGGTCGCCTGCAGGCGCGACTGGAAGCGTTCGGTGTTCGTACATTGCTATGCGATCCGCCGCGCGCCGATCGTGGCGACGACGGGGATTTCCGCAGTCTGGATGAACTGGTGCGCGAAGCCGATGTGCTGACATTCCATACGCCGCTGTTTAAAGACGGGCCGTATAAAACGTTGCACCTGGCGGATGATGCGCTGCTTTCGCGCCTGAAGCCTGGCACTATTCTGATAAACGCCTGCCGCGGGCCGGTGGTCGATAACGCTGCGCTGCTGCAACATTTGCAGGCCGGGCAGGCGCTGAGCGTGGTGCTGGACGTGTGGGAGCCGGAGCCGGATCTGAATGTCGACTTGCTTAACCTTGTCGATATCGGGACGGCGCATATCGCCGGGTATACCCTTGAAGGCAAAGCGCGCGGCACCACGCAGGTGTTTGAAGCCTTTAGCGATTTTCTCGGTAAGCGCCAGCAAGTGGCGCTCGACACGCTGCTGCCCGCACCGGAATTTGGCCGCATTACGCTGCATGGCCCGCTTGATCAGTCAACGCTAAAAAGGCTGGTGCATTTGGTGTATGATGTGCGCCGCGACGATGCGCTGCTGCGAAAAGTAGCGGGCACGCCGGGTGAGTTTGACAAGCTGCGCAAAAATTACCTTGAGCGCCGTGAATGGTCATCGCTGTATGTGCAGTGCGATGACGCCAGCGCCGCTGCGCTGCTGCAACAGCTTGGTTTCAACGCCACGCATAACCCGGCACGTTAATGTCATCTTAATGCTCCCTGCCGAATAGTGCGGCGGGGACGCTTTTTTCCTGGAGTAAATCACCATGTCTGAAGGCTGGAATATTGCCGTTCTCGGTGCCACGGGCGCTGTCGGAGAAGCCTTGCTCGAAACGTTAGCGGAGCGCCAGTTCCCGGTTGGCGAAGTGTATGCGCTGGCCAGAAGCGAAAGTGCCGGTGAAAACCTGCGTTTTGCCGGTAAAACCGTGCGTGTGGAAGATGCCGCCGGGTTTGACTGGACGCAGGCGCAACTGGCCTTTTTCGTCGCGGGAGCACAGGCTTCGGCGACCTATATTGAAGAGGCGACCAACGCGGGTTGTCTGGTGATCGACACCAGCGGTCTGTTTGCTCTGGAACCGGATGTGCCGCTGGTGATGCCGGATGTTAACCCGTTCGTACTGGCGGATTACCGTAATCGCAACATTATTGCTGTGCCGGATAGCCTCACCAGCCAATTGCTGGCGGCGCTAAAACCGCTGATTGATGAAGGTGGTTTATCACGCGTGAGCGTAACGTGCCTGCTGTCCGTTTCCCGCAACGGTAAGCAGGCGGTGGACGCGCTGGCCGGGCAGAGCGCCAAGCTGCTGAACGGTATCCCGATTGATGAAGACGACTATTTTGGCCGCCAGTTAGCGTTCAACATGCTGCCGCTGCTGTCAGACAGCGAAGGTAGTGTGCGTGAAGAGCGGGTTCTCGTCGATCAGATGCGCAAAATTTTGCAGGACGAAGGACTGATGATCTCGGCGAATTGCGTACAGTCGCCGGTCTTTTACGGCCATGCGCAGATGGTGAGCTTTGAAGCGATTCGTCCACTGGCGGCGGAAGAGGCACGCGATGCGTTCAGCCGCTTTGAAGATATCGCGCTCTCTGAAGTGGGTGAGTTCCCGACCCAGGTCGGCGATGCCTCCGGCCAGGCGCACCTTTCTGTCGGTTGCGTGCGTAACGATTACGGTATGCCGGAGCAGGTGCAGTTCTGGTCGGTTGCCGATAACGTACGTTTTGGCGGTGCGCTGATGGCGGTGAAAATCGCTGAAAAATTGGTTCAGGAGTATCTGTACTGATGCAGGACGAGCTGAAAGCGCCGGTCTACAAAATTGCGCTTGGCATTGAGTATGACGGCAGCAAGTATTACGGCTGGCAGCGTCAGCAGGAAGTACGCAGCGTGCAGGAGAAGCTGGAGAAAGCGCTCTCGCAGGTGGCTAACGAGCCCATTAACGTGTTCTGCGCCGGGCGTACCGACGCAGGCGTACACGCGACCGGCCAGGTGGTGCATTTTGAAACCACGGCGCTGCGCAAAGACGCGGCCTGGACGCTGGGTGTAAATGCGAATTTGCCTGGTGACATCGCGGTACGTTGGGTCAAAGATGTCCCGGATGATTTCCATGCGCGTTTTAGCGCCACGGCTCGCCGTTACCGCTACGTCATCTACAATCATCGTTTGCGCCCGGCGGTGCTCGGTCACGGTGTGACGCACTATCACCAGCCGCTGGACGCGGAGCGCATGCACCGTGCGGCGCAGTGTCTGCTCGGTGAAAACGACTTTACCTCGTTTCGCGCGGTGCAGTGTCAGTCGCGTACACCGTGGCGCAACCTGATGCATATCAACGTCAGTCGTTACGGTGCTTATATTGTGGTCGATATCAAAGCCAATGCCTTTGTACATCATATGGTCAGGAATATTGTCGGCAGCCTGATGGAAGTAGGCGCCCACAACCAGCCGGAGAGCTGGATAGCAGAGTTGCTGGCGGTAAAGGACAGAACGCTGGCGGCAGCAACGGCGAAAGCGGAAGGGCTCTATCTGGTGTCGGTGGATTATCCCGCGCGCTTTGAGCTTCCCGCTGCGCCAATGGGCCCGCTGTTCCTGGCGGACTAGTCGCAATTTAAAAAGGCATAACCAGACATGGACTTAATACACTTCCTTATTGATTTCATCCTGCATATTGATGTGCACCTGGCGGAGCTGGTAGCGCAATACGGCATCTGGGTTTACGCCATCCTGTTCCTGATCCTGTTTTGCGAAACCGGCCTGGTGGTGACGCCTTTTTTGCCGGGTGACTCGCTGCTGTTTGTCGCCGGTGCGCTGGCCTCGCTTGGCACCAACGATCTGAATGTCCATATGATGGTGGTGCTGATGTTGGTTGCCGCGATTGCGGGCGATGCGGTGAACTACACCATTGGACGCTTGTTCGGCGAGCGTTTATTCAGTAATCCGGATTCAAAGATTTTCCGTCGCAGCTATCTCGATAAAACGCATCAGTTTTATGAGAAGCACGGGGGAAAAACGATTATTCTGGCGCGTTTTGTACCGATCGTGCGCACTTTTGCACCTTTTGTCGCCGGTATGGGGCATATGTCCTATCGCCACTTCGCGCTGTTCAACGTCGCTGGTGCGCTGCTGTGGGTATTACTGTTTACCTACGCAGGCTATTTCTTTGGCACCATTCCGGCGATTCAGGAGAATCTTAAGCTGCTGATTGTGGGAATTATCGTGGTGTCTATACTTCCCGGAGTGTTTGAAGTTATTCGTCATCGTCGCGCCGCGTCGCGACAGGCAAAATAAGAAGTCAGTGGCGGTTCGACCACTTTTTTATCCCAAGTTGCGAACCGTTATGTTTTAATGTGCACCATTTATGGGCTACCAGGTTCATGTATAAAGGTTATCAATGAGCTGGATTGAAAGAATTAAGAGCAACATTACCCCCACCCGTAAGGCGAGCATTCCTGAAGGCGTGTGGACAAAATGCGACAGCTGCGGCCAGGTGCTGTATCGCGCCGAGCTGGAGCGTAACCTTGAGGTCTGCCCGAAATGTGACCACCACATGCGGATGTCAGCGCGTAATCGCCTGCATAGCCTGCTGGATGAAGGTTCACTGGTAGAACTGGGTAGCGAACTTGAGCCTAAAGATGTGCTGAAGTTCCGCGATTCCAAAAAATACAAAGACCGTCTGGCGACAGCGCAGAAGGAAACCGGCGAGAAAGACGCGCTGGTGGTGATGAAAGGCACGCTGCACGGCATGCCGGTTGTGGCCGCGGCGTTTGAGTTCGCCTTTATGGGCGGCTCCATGGGTTCGGTTGTCGGCGCGCGTTTTGTGCGTGCGGTCGAGCAGGCGCTGGAAGACAACTGCCCGCTTATCTGCTTCTCCGCTTCCGGCGGTGCGCGTATGCAGGAAGCGCTGATGTCCCTGATGCAGATGGCGAAAACCTCTGCCGCGCTGGCGAAAATGCAGGAGCGCGGTCTGCCGTATATTTCCGTGCTGACCGACCCGACCATGGGTGGCGTTTCTGCAAGCTTCGCGATGCTGGGCGATCTGAACATCGCTGAACCGAAGGCGTTGATTGGTTTTGCCGGTCCGCGTGTTATCGAGCAGACCGTGCGTGAAAAACTGCCGCCGGGCTTCCAGCGCAGCGAGTTCCTGATCGAAAAAGGCGCAATCGATATGATTATCCGCCGTCCGGAACTGCGTCTGAAGCTGGCGCGTATTCTGGCGAAGCTGATGAATCTGCCGTCGCCGGAACCGGAAGATACGCTGACGGGCACGGTGATGCCGTCACCGACCGATCAGGAAGGCGAAGCCTGATAATACCGAAGGGCAGAGCCAACAGGCTCTGCCCTTTTGCTTTTCAAACCGTACATTATTAACGGGCATCATGGACACAAAACGCATTCCGCAAGCCACGTCGCCCCTGGCCGCGTGGCTTTCTTATCTGGAAAACCTGCACAGTAAAACCATCGATTTGGGCCTTGAGCGCGTAAGCCAGGTGGCGGCGCGTCTTGATGTGCTCCGTCCCGCGCCGTTTGTCTTTACCGTTGCCGGAACCAATGGCAAAGGCACGACCTGCCGCACCCTGGAATCTATCCTGTTGGCTGCGGGTTATCGCGTCGGCGTTTACAGTTCGCCACATCTGGTGCGTTACACCGAGCGCGTGCGCGTACAGGGCGATGAGCTGCCCGAGAGCGCGCATACTCACTCGTTTGCCGAAATTGAAGCGGTGCGTGGCGATATTTCGTTGAGTTATTTTGAATACGGCACCCTGTCGGCGCTGTGGCTGTTTAAACAGGCGCAGCTCGATGTGGTGATCCTCGAAGTCGGCCTTGGCGGTCGCCTGGATGCGACAAATCTGGTCGATGCCGATGTCGCCGTTGTCACCAGCATTGCGCTTGATCATACCGACTGGCTGGGACCGGATCGTGAAAGTATTGGCCGCGAAAAAGCGGGGATCTTCCGCGCCGGGAAACCGGCGGTGGTGGGCGAACCGGACATGCCGCACACCATTGACGCGGTGGCGCAGGAAAAAGGCGCGCACCTGCTGCGTCGCGGTGTGGACTGGCAGTATGAGGTGGGCGCTGATAGCTGGTGTTTTCGTGATGCGCAGGGCGAGCTGAACGGATTACCGCTACCGCAGGTGCCGCAGCCAAATGCCGCAACGGCTGTAGCCGCGCTGCGCGCCAGCAAGCTGGCGGTGAACGAGCAGGCTATCCGCGACGGCATCGCCGGGGCGATTTTACCCGGACGCTTCCAGATTGTGAGCGAGTCGCCGCGTCTCATCCTCGATGTCGCGCATAATCCTCACGCGGCAGGCTATCTTGCCGGGCGTCTTTCCGCACTACCGAAAACCGGACGCGTGCTGGCGGTGATTGGCATGCTGCATGATAAAGACATCGCCGGAACGCTTGCCTGTCTGGAGCCGGTGGTCGATAGCTGGTATTGTGCCCCTCTGGAAGGGCCGCGCGGTGCGACAGCGGAACAACTGCTGGAACATCTGCAAACCGGTCGTGCATGGCCGGATGTCGCGCAGGCCTGGCAGGCGGCAATGGCGGACGCTGACGCCTGCGATACCGTGCTGGTGTGTGGCTCGTTCCACACGGTGGCGCATGTCATGGAAGCGATGGAAAAAGCGGGGAGAACCGGTGGCAAGTAAGTTTCAGAACCGTTTGATGGGTACCATTGTGCTGGTCGCGCTCGGGGTGATTATTCTCCCCGGGCTGCTCGACGGGCAGAAAAAGCATTACCAGGATGAATTCGCGGCAATTCCGCTGGTGCCGAAACCCGGCGATCGCGATGAGCCGGATATGATGCCTGCGGCAACGCAAGCGTTACCGGCGCAGCCGCCGGAAGGCGCTGCGGAGGAGGTGCGCGCCGGAAACGCGGCTGCGCCATCGCTGGATTCGTCGCGCCTGGCGGCAAACGACAACCCGGACCCGGAAGTGAGCAGTACACCGGCAGAACAGCCCAAACCAAAACCTGTCGAGAAGCCGCAGCCAAAACCGCAACCGCAGCAGCAGGCACAACCGCCAGCCGCGCGTGAGCAGCAGACGGCGGCCAGCGACGCGCCGGCGAAAGCGCAGGAAGATAAATCCGTGCCGACCGGTAAAGCGTATGTGGTGCAACTGGGCGCGCTGAAAAACGCCGATAAAGTGAATGAAGTGGTGGGCAAATTGCGTGGCGCGGGATATCGCGTTTACACGTCGCCGACGACGCCGGTTCAGGGTAAAATCACCCGCATTCTGGTGGGACCGGATGCATCACGGGACAAGCTAAAAGATTCGCTCGGCGAGCTTAAACAGATCTCAGGTTTAAGCGGCGTCGTCATGAACTATAGCGCGAATTAATGGCTCAACTTTGCCTCACTTGTTGAGGTAAGCGGGCGAGGGAAGCCAGTAATTACTACGCCCGAAGAGGCCAAAGTTCCGATGGCGTTGAATATTTTTTCAGCGCCATTTTTATTTCCGCGCGGGAAGGAAATCCCTACGCAAACGTTTTCTTTTTCTGTTAGAATGCGCCCCGAACTGGACGACAGGGCGTAAAATCGTGGGACACATATGGTCTGGATTGATTACGCCATCATTGCGGTGATTGGTTTTTCTTGTCTGGTAAGCCTGATCCGCGGCTTTGTTCGTGAAGCGTTATCGCTGGTGACATGGGGCTGTGCTTTCTTTGTCGCCAGTCATTACTACACTTACCTGTCTGTCTGGTTCACGGGCTTTGAAGACGAACTGGTGCGCAATGGCATCGCCATCGCGGTCCTGTTTATCGCGACGCTGATTGTTGGCGCTATCGTTAACTATGTGATCGGTGCGCTGGTGGAGAAAACCGGCCTGTCGGGTACGGACAGGGTGTTGGGGATCTGTTTTGGCGCGCTACGCGGCGTGCTGATCGTCGCCGCCATTCTGTTCTTTCTGGATACCTTTACAGGCCTGTCGAAAAGTGACGACTGGCAGAAGTCGCAGCTTATCCCGCAATTCAGCTTCATCATCAGATGGTTCTTTGACTATCTGCAAAGCTCGTCGAGTTTCTTGCCCAGGGCATAAGCCCTGAGATGTGGCTTAGAGTTTGGTGTATTAGGCTATTTTACTCGCCATTTTGAACCTGGGCAGTGCTCACAATCCTCGCGTACTACATGTACGCTCCGGTTGTTGCGCGCTGTCCGTGTTCAAACTGTCTTCGACAATTACGCCTACTAAACCAAACTCTTAACGAGGAAAAGACGTATGTGCGGTATTGTCGGTATCGCCGGTTTTATGCCGGTAAACCAGTCGATTTATGACGCGTTGACGGTGCTTCAGCACCGTGGGCAGGATGCTGCGGGCATCATCACAATTGATGCCAATAACTGTTTCCGTCTGCGTAAAGCGAACGGCATGGTGAGTGATGTATTTGAAGCCCGCCATATGCAGCGTATGCAGGGCAATATGGGTATTGGTCACGTACGTTATCCCACGGCGGGCAGCTCCAGCGCTTCAGAAGCGCAGCCTTTTTACGTTAACTCCCCGTACGGCATTACGCTTGCGCACAACGGCAATCTGACCAACGCGCACGAGCTGCGTAAAAAGCTGTTCGAAGAGAAGCGTCGCCACATTAACACCACCTCTGATTCTGAAATCCTGCTCAATATCTTTGCCAGCGAGCTGGATAACTTCCGCCACTATCCGCTGGAAGCAGACAACATTTTTGCCGCCATTGCCGCGACTAACCGCCAGATCCGCGGTGCGTACGCTTGTGTAGCAATGATCATCGGCCACGGCATGGTTGCGTTTCGCGACCCGAATGGCATCCGTCCGCTGGTGCTGGGCAAACGCGAGATCGGCGATGGCCGCACCGAGTATATGGTCGCCTCTGAAAGCGTGGCGCTGGATACGCTGGGCTTCGAATTCCTGCGTGACATCGCGCCGGGCGAAGCGGTATATATCACTGAAAAAGGTCAGTTGTTCAGCCGCCAGTGCGCGGACAACCCGGTCAGCAATCCGTGCCTGTTTGAATACGTTTACTTTGCGCGCCCGGACTCCTTCATCGACAAAATTTCCGTCTACAGCGCGCGTGTCAACATGGGCACCAAGCTTGGCGAAAAAATTGCCCGCGAGTGGGAAGATCTGGACATCGACGTGGTGATTCCGATCCCGGAAACCTCCTGCGATATCGCCCTGGAAATCGCCCGTATTCTCGGCAAACCGTACCGCCAGGGTTTTGTGAAAAACCGCTATGTTGGCCGCACCTTTATCATGCCGGGCCAACAGTTGCGCCGTAAGTCTGTGCGCCGCAAACTGAACGCCAACCGTGCCGAGTTCCGCGATAAAAACGTGCTGCTAGTGGATGACTCCATCGTGCGCGGCACCACTTCTGAGCAGATTATCGAGATGGCGCGTGAAGCGGGCGCCAAGAAGGTTTATCTCGCTTCTGCCGCTCCGGAAATTCGTTTCCCGAACGTCTACGGTATCGATATGCCAACGGCAAATGAGCTAATTGCGCACGGTCGTGAAGTGGACGAAATCCGCCAGATAATTGGTGCAGACGGGCTGATTTTCCAGGATCTTAACGATTTGATTGATGCGGTGCGTGCCGAGAATCCGGATATTCAGCAGTTTGAATGCTCGGTATTTAACGGTGTTTACGTCACCAAAGATGTCGATCAGCAATACCTCGATTATCTCGACTCCCTGCGTAATGATGATGCCAAAGCAGTACAGCTTCAGAACGAAGTGGAAAGTTTAGAGATGCATAACGAAGGTTGATCCTCCTGCGCCCCTCGCTCTGAGGGGCGCAATCTGTTGCAACGCCCTCTATAATCAGGCAAAGTTCGTGCGTGTAAAAAGGGGCAACAATCATGAAACGACTCATTGTGGGGATCTCTGGCGCCAGCGGTGCTATCTACGGCGTGCGCCTGCTGCAGGTGCTGCGTGACGTGGCGGAAGTGGAAACCCATCTGGTTATGAGTCAGGCCGCCCGCCAGACCCTCTCTCTGGAAACCGACTACTCGCTGCGCGATGTGCAGTCGCTGGCGAACGTGGTGCATGACGCGCGCGATATCGCAGCCAGTATCTCTTCCGGCTCGTTTAAAACCGCAGGCATGGTGATTTTGCCGTGCTCGATCAAAACCCTTTCCGGCATTGTGCACAGTTATACCGACAGCCTGCTGACGCGTGCGGCGGACGTGGTGCTCAAAGAGCGCAGACCCCTGGTGCTGTGTGTGCGTGAAACACCGTTGCACCTTGGGCACCTGCGTTTGATGACGCAAGCGGCGGAACTGGGCGCGGTAATTATGCCGCCGGTTCCGGCGTTTTATCATCGCCCGCAGAGTTTGCAGGAGGTGGTTGATCAGACTGTTAATCGCGTGCTGGACCAGTTCGATATTGAATTACCCCACGACCTTTTTACCCGCTGGCAAGGGAGCGATGTCGCAAAATAGTGCGCCGCTTACCGGCATGCGCTTTTTTGGGGCAATTCTGCAAGCGCGATCATATCCTCAACATTTAATCCTCTTTTCGCTGTGTTAGCACTGCGGTTCGTTCAGCAGAGCTGCTATCTTTCATCATTAAGTAAGTCTGCAACGTTTTATTAACATATTTAACGCGGTGTTTTTTAGCGCCCGGGAAAGTGGCATAAGACGTGCAAGGTAACTGTCAGCAACACACAACACAACGTAATACAAAATAAAAACAGAACACTTGAGGGTAATGTATGAAGAAGACGGTTCTCGCTCTGTCTTTACTGCTGGGCCTGTCGGCGACGGCCAGCGTTTATGCAGCGCTTCCCCAGACGGTACGCATCGGAACTGATGCGACCTACGCACCGTTCTCATCGAAAGATGCAAAAGGGAACTTCGTGGGTTTTGATATCGATCTTGGCAATGAAATGTGCAAACGCATTCATGTGAAATGCACCTGGGTGGGCAGCGATTTCGACGCGCTGATCCCGTCGCTGAAAGCGAAGAAAATCGATGCCATCATCTCTTCTCTGTCGATTACCGAAAAACGTCAGCAGGAGATCGCCTTCTCTGACAAGCTCTACGCCGCAGATTCCCGCCTGATCGCCGCGAAAGGCTCGCCGATTCAACCGACGCTGGAGTCGCTGAAAGGCAAGCATGTTGGTGTCCTTCAAGGTTCAACGCAGGAAGGCTACGCCAATGACAACTGGCGCAGCAAAGGTATCGATGTGGTGGCTTATCAGAACCAGGATTTGATTTATTCTGACCTCGCTGCAGGTCGTCTGGACGCTGCGTTCCAGGATGAAGTCGCCGCCAGCGAAGGCTTCCTGAAACAGCCTGCCGGGAAAGATTTTGCTTTTGCTGGCCCGTCAGTCAAAGACAAAAAATACTTCGGTGACGGTACCGGTATCGGCTTGCGTAAAGATGATACCGAGCTGAAAGCCGCCTTCGACAAAGCGTTTGCCGAACTGCGCAAAGACGGCACCTACGACAAACTCGCCAAAAAATACTTCGACTTTAACGTCTACGGCGATTAAGACTGGCCGACCCGCTATGCCGGGTCAAAAGGGAAAACTGCACCATGCCGGGAAATCGGCATGGTGCAGAGATACGGTGAATGCTCCAGAATAGTGCATCGAATGCTTCGTAATGGTGCATGAGTGCATAGTTAAGCATTCAGAATGCAAATAAAAGCCATTAGACAGCCATAATTTTTTGCCTTAACGGGGCATAAAGTGGCACGATAGCGGCACCGTATTGTGATGAGAATTCCCTTAGGGAAGACAGTCTGTTGAGGATAATGATGAAAAAACTGGTGTTATCTCTTTCTCTGGTGCTCGCTTTCTCCAGCGTTTCCAACGTGTTCGCCGCCATTCCGCAAAAATTACGTATCGGTACTGATCCAACCTATGCACCATTCGAATCGAAGAATGCGCAGGGTGAATTAGTGGGTTTTGATATCGATTTGGCAAAAGAACTCTGTAAACGCATTAATACGCAATGTGTGTTTATCGAAAACCCACTCGACGCGCTGATCCCGTCTCTGAAAGCGAAAAAAATCGATGCCATTATGTCGTCGCTCTCCATTACGGAAAAACGCCAGCAGGAAATTGATTTTACCGACAAGCTCTACGCGGCAGATTCCCGCCTGGTGGTAGCGAAAGATTCTGATGTTCAGCCGGAGCTGGACAAACTGAAAGGCAAACGCATTGGCGTACTGCAAGGCACCACGCAGGAGACCTACGGCAACGTACATTGGGCGCCGAAAGGCGTGGAAATTGTCTCCTATCAGGGGCAGGACAATATTTACTCCGACCTGACCGCAGGCCGTATAGACGCCGCGTTTCAGGATGAAGTGGCCGCCAGCGAAGGTTTCCTGAAAACCCCGCAGGGCAAAGCCTATAAGTTTGGTGGTCCTTCCATTAAAGACGAAAAACTGTTTGGCGTCGGTACCGGTATGGGTGTGCGTAAAGGCGACACCGAACTGCGCGACGCGCTGAACAAAGCCTTTGCAGAGATGCGCGCTGACGGGACTTACGAAAAGCTGGCGAAGAAATACTTTGATTTTGATGTTTACGGTGGTTAATACCACGCGTGATTAACGTGCGGCCCCTCCCGCGTCGGGAGGGGAAGAGACACGGCAACACCACACACGACAGGACTGGCTGCATGCTGTACGGGTTTTCTCAAGTCATTTTACAAGGCGCGCTGGTCACGCTGGAGCTGGCTCTCAGTTCCGTGGTGCTGGCGGTGCTGATTGGCCTTGCGGGCGCGGGAGCGAAGCTCTCGAAAAACCGGCTTCTCGCGCTGATCTTTGAAGGCTATACCACGCTTATCCGCGGTGTGCCGGATCTGGTGCTGATGCTGCTTATTTTTTACGGCCTGCAAATTGCGCTCAACGGCATTACTGATGCGCTGGGCATGGAACAGCTGGATATTGATCCGATGGTGGCGGGTATCATCACGCTCGGCTTTATCTACGGCGCCTATTTCACTGAAACTTTCCGCGGTGCTTATATGGCGGTGCCGAAGGGGCACATTGAAGCCGCAACCGCCTTCGGTTTTACCGGTCGCCAGACTTTCCGCCGCATCCTGTTTCCGGCGATGATGCGTTACGCGCTGCCGGGCATTGGCAATAACTGGCAGGTGATCCTCAAAGCCACTGCGCTGGTCTCGTTGCTGGGGCTGGAAGATGTGGTTAAAGCTACTCAGCTCGCCGGGAAAAGCACCTGGGAGCCTTTCTATTTCGCCATTGTCTGCGGCGTCATTTATCTTATTTTTACAACGGCTTCCAATGGCGTACTGCTTCTGCTCGAACGTCGCTACTCGGTGGGTGTGAAGAGGGCTGACCTGTGATCGAGATTATTCAGGAGTACTGGAAATCCCTGCTGTGGAGCGATGGCTATCGCTTGACCGGTGTAGCGATCACGCTGTGGTTGCTGATCTCCTCGGTGGTGATGGGAGGCGTGATGGCGGTGTTTCTGGCTATCGGGCGCGTTTCCAGCAACAAATTTATCTGTTTCCCGATTTGGTTATTCACCTATGTGTTTCGCGGCACGCCGCTGTATGTGCAACTGCTGGTGTTCTACTCCGGCATGTACACGCTGGAAGTGGTGAAAGGTACTGAGCTGCTGAACGCTTTTTTCCGCAGTGGCCTTAACTGTACGGTGCTGGCGCTCACGCTCAACACCTGCGCTTATACAACCGAGATTTTCGCCGGGGCGATCCGCTCTGTGCCGCACGGTGAAATTGAAGCGGCGCGCGCCTATGGCTTCTCCTCGTTCAAAATGTATCGCAGCATTATTCTGCCCTCGGCGTTGCGCATTGCGCTGCCAGCCTACAGCAACGAGGTGATTTTGATGCTGCACTCCACGGCGTTGGCATTTACCGCCACGGTGCCGGATCTGTTGAAAATTGCTCGCGATATTAACTCTGCGACCTACCAGCCGTTTACCGCGTTTGGTCTTGCCGCAGTGCTGTATCTGATTATCTCTTATGTGCTGATAAGCCTCTTTCGTAAAGCGGAAAAGCGCTGGCTTCAGCATATGAAACCTTCTTCGACGCACTGAGAACACGATGTCTGAGAATAAATTAAACGTTATCGATCTACACAAGCGCTACGGCGAGCATGAAGTGCTGAAAGGGGTGTCGTTGCAGGCGAACGCCGGTGATGTGATTAGCATCATCGGCTCTTCCGGCTCCGGTAAAAGTACGTTTCTGCGCTGCATTAACTTTCTCGAAAAACCGAGCGAAGGCTCGATTGTGGTTAACGGACAGAATATCAATCTGGTGCGCGACAAAGACGGCCAGTTAAAAGTCGCCGACAAAAACCAGCTGCGTCTGCTGCGTACCCGTCTGACGATGGTGTTCCAGCACTTCAATTTATGGAGCCATATGACGGTATTAGAAAACGTCATGGAAGCGCCCATTCAGGTGCTCGGTCTGAGCAAGCAGGAAGCCCGCGAACGTGCGGTGAAATACCTGGCGAAGGTCGGCATTGATACGATGCAGCAGCAAAAATACCCGGTGCATTTATCCGGTGGTCAGCAGCAGCGCGTCTCCATTGCCCGTGCGCTGGCGATGGAGCCGGAAGTGTTGCTGTTTGATGAGCCCACTTCGGCGCTGGATCCGGAACTAGTGGGCGAAGTGCTGCGCATCATGCAACAGCTGGCGGAAGAGGGGAAAACAATGGTGGTGGTGACCCATGAAATGGGATTTGCCCGGCATGTTTCCACGCACGTTATCTTCCTGCATCAGGGCAAGATTGAAGAGGAAGGCACACCGGATGAATTATTCGGCAATCCGAAAAGCCCGCGTTTGCAGCAGTTCCTCAAAGGTTCGCTGAAATAAAGTGCCTTAACGGGAAGGTGGCGAGACAGGCCACCATCCCTGCGGGATGCCGTTCGCTGAGATAAAGCGATAGTGGGTAAACACGGCGCCCCTGGCGCTGACACGTTTTTCCAGCTGTACTTTCTGTGCGCCGGGCATAACGATGGCATCGCGCGTGCACAGCTCAATCGGACGCTGAAGCCACTCGTCATAGAAACGTAACCCGGCTTCGCAGTGCTTACTCTTACTGATTGGCGGGCCAGGGTGACCAATCGAGAAAGCCACTTCACTGTGCACCATCTCGTTTGCGCTGTAGCGCACCCACGCTTCCGGCACATTCCACAACGTCATCTCTGCAAACAAAACAAGGCCCAAAAACGTCAGCAGCCGGGTTTTGTTGCGGGTGACTTTTTTCCTGCTACACCATGTCGCTAATAATGCCACCAGCACGGCAATTGCCAGCATCACCCACGTGTCGGGCGCGCCCGCTTGCAGGTAGACTTTATGGCTGAGCCGGCTGGCAAACAGTATCCAGATAATCCATATCGTGAACAGCCCCAGATAAAGCCAAAACCGCGTTTTGCCGGATTTCATCCCTTCCGTATTCCTCTCTTTTAATGTGACTGTCAGCTCAGCGTGTAAGCCTTATTTTTCCCGCCGGTAAACCCAGTCGTCATAATATTCGCCATGGAGCAGATACACTTTTTCCAGCACCTGTACGCGGGTAAAGCCGCTCTTTTCCAGCACCCGCACTGAACCCTGATTGTCCGCCAGCACCCATGCATTCAGCGCATTCACTTTACCCTGTGAAAAAACGTAATCACAGAGCGCTTGCAGCGCTTCGGAGGCGATGCCTCGCCCCTGCGCTGCTGGTGCAACCGAATAACCAACATCGGCTTCGCGCGGATTATGCTGGCTGATACGCAGACCGATATCGCCAACTGCGCTGTGCTGGTCACGAATGATAAAGGCATTGCTGTCCCGCAGGCGATCGTCAAACAGGGTGCGGATTTGCGCCTCTGAGGCGATTTCGGTCATATAGCGCATCACGCTGTTATTCGAACGCAGCTGCAGAAAAAACGGCCAGTCGGATTCCTGAAATGAAGAGAGCGTAAAGCGGGGCGTGTGCAACGTCATGAAATCGCCTTTGCGGTGGTAAGGCGCTTTAGCTTACCACCGCCAGTGACGTACGGATGCCACGAAAATTAGGAGGGAACCACATCTCCCAGCGCCTCTTCCAGATCGTACCAGCGGAAGGCAAAACCGGCGGCTTCGAGGCGTTTTGGCAGCGCGCGTTGACCGCCAAGCACCAGCACAGAGGATTCCCCCATCATCAGGCGCACCGCAAACGCCGGCGCGCGCATGATAGCCGGACGGTGCAGCACATGACCGAGCGTATGCGAGAACTGCTCATTACGAACCGGGTAGGGCGAAACCATGTTGAATGGCCCGCGCAGGTCGTTATCAAGCAACCAGAGTATGCCGTTGACCATATCATCGATATGGATCCACGCCAGATACTGGCGGCCATCGCCTATTGGGCCGCCAAGGCCAAGACGAAACAGCGGCAACAGCTTGCCGAGAATGCCGCCCTTCGGTGCGAGAACCACGCCAGTGCGCAGCAGGCAAACCCGGGTGCGATCGCTTTGCGCTTCACAGGCGATTTGCTCCCAGCGGGCGCACAGCTTATGGGTGAATTCGTTGTGGGGCGGCTCTTCCTCAGTCACCACGACCTCACCGAGATCGCCATAGTAACCGGCGGCTGAACCGGAAATCAGCACTTGCGGCGGTGTGTCGCTGGCGTTGATCAGATCCGCAATCTGCTGGGTTATCTGCCAGCGGCTGTTGCACAGACGCTGTTTTTGCTCCTCGCTCCAGCGCTTATCGGCAATGGGTTCACCGGCCAGATTAATCACCGCATCGACATCATTCAGGTTGCTCAGCTCATTTAGCCCTTTTAACAGGCTGACACGCGCATCAAGCAGCTGTTGTGCTTTGGCTGGGTTGCGCGTTACCACGGTCACACTGTGTTTTAGCTCCAGCAGGCGGGGGATCAGATGACGACCAATCAGGCCAGTTCCGCCGGTAATCAGTATCTTCATGCTTCCCTCCAGGATGTGTGTGCTTTTCCTCAGCATATGTGACTCAGCAAAACCCGCATGCGATGGCGGGCACATTTTGCATCAAATTTTTTAGCAATGTGAAGAGGTTACCCGCAATGCTTATACTTGTTGCGCCTTCTGTAGCGCCCGCTCGGTCGCCGGACGTGTACGAATACGCTCGAACCAGTTAAATACCGCCGGGTAATCCTCCAGATCGACGCGCTGGCGCGCGTGGGCATTGATCCACGGCCAGGCGGCAATATCGGCAATGCTGTAATGCTCGCCTGCCAGCCACGGTACGCGTTCAAGACGCTTATTCAGCACTTGATATAAACGCTGGGTTTCGACCTGGTAGCGCTCAATAGCGTAGGGCACCGGCTGCGGCGCAAAGTGGTTAAAGTGGTGGTTCTGTCCGAGCATTGGCCCCAACCCGCCAACCTGCCAGAACAGCCATTGCAGCGTAAGATGGCGCTCGCGGAGTTCACCGCTGAGCAATTTCCCTGTTTTTTCCGCCAGATAAAGCAGGATCGCCCCGGATTCGAACACGCTAAGCGGCGCACCGCCGTCGGCGGGAAGATGGTCGACAATGGCGGGAATTTTGTTGTTAGGTGAGATGGTCAGAAAATCGGGGCGAAACTGATCGCCTTTGCTGATATCCACACGGATCAGGCGATATTCCAGCTCCGCCTCTTCCAGAAAAAGCGTTATTTTATGACCGTTTGGTGTGGGCGCAAAATAGAGGTCTATCATCAAAGCTCCCGTGAAGCGGAAAAGAAACGTCTGAGTTTGAGTATAGGTGTTACCTCTGATGCGTGAACTTTCATCAAGTGACAGGGCGCACAGGACGTTATATTTTGAAGAAAAATCTCAACTATTGAACGAGGATGTTATGAGCGAACCGGCTATCACCTTATGGTCTGACGCAGAGTATTTTTCCCCGTATGTGCTGTCGGCCTATGTCGCACTACATGAAAAAGGGCTGCCCTTTACCCTCAAAACTGTCGATCTTGATAGTGGTGCGCAACGTGCACCCGACTGGCCAGGTTTCAGCCTGACGCAACGTGTGCCGGTGCTGGAGATTGAAGGGTTTGAGCTCAGTGAATCCACGGCGATTGATGAATATCTGGAGGAGCGCTTTGCCCCGCCGGAGTGGGAACGTATTTATCCTCTTGATCTGCAAAAACGTGCGCGTGCCCGGCAAATTCAGGCCTGGCTACGTAGCGATTTAATGCCTATCCGCGAAGAGCGTTCGACAACCGTAGTGTTTGCCGGCGCCAAAAAAGCGCCGCTCAGTGCTGCCGGGCAGGCGAGTGCCGCCAAGCTGTTCGCGATTGCCGGTGAGCTGCTGGCGCACGATAAACCGAATCTGTTTGGCGAATGGTGCATCGCCGATGTTGACCTGGCATTGATGCTGAACCGGCTAGTGTTGAACGGCGACAATGTACCGGAGCGGCTGGCGGATTACGCCACCTTCCAGTGGCAACGCTCATCGGTCCAGCGCTTTGTTGCACTTTCCGCTAAGCGCGCGGGCTGATAAGCCCGGCAACTTCCGTTATTATGGGGCGTTTTCTTCCACATGAGGTGCAGTGATGAAACTGATGTTTGCATCGGATATTCATGGGTCGTTGCCCGCGACGGAACGCGTACTGGAACGGTTCGCGCAAAGTGATGCCCGCTGGCTGGTGATCCTTGGCGATGTGCTGAATCACGGTCCGCGCAATGCCTTACCGGAAGGCTATGCGCCAGCGCAGGTTGCGGATCGTTTGAATGAACAGGCCAGCCGGATTATTGCCGTGCGCGGCAACTGCGACAGTGAAGTGGATCAGATGCTGCTGAAGTTTCCGATTACTGCGCCCTGGCAGCAGGTTTTACTGCCTGAATGCCGCCTGTTTTTGACGCACGGTCATCTCTTTAGCCCGGATGACGAGCCATCGCTGGCGGCGGGCGATGTGCTGGTCTATGGTCATACGCATATTCCGGTTGCTGAGAAACGAGGTGATATTTTCCACTTCAACCCCGGCTCGGTCAGTATTCCAAAAGGCGGGTTCGCGGCCAGCTACGGCATGCTGGAAGAGGACGTATTGCGCGTTATCACACTTAATGATCAGCGGGTTATTGCGCAGGTCACGATTAATCCGTAAGTTACCTTTCAACCGAAACGCGCCAACAGAGCGCCCTAAAGAGAAGATTTCCCGATGGTGGAACAGAGTCATTTTGCAGGCATGGAGTGGGTGGATATTGTCAATGAAGACAATGAGGTGATCGCGCAGGCCAGCCGGCAGCAAATGCGGGCGCAATGTCTGCGTCACCGCGCAACCTACATTGTGGTGCATGATGGGATGGGCAAAGTGCTGGTGCAGCGTCGCACAGAGATCAAAGATTTTATGCCCGGTATGCTGGATGCCACCGCCGGTGGTGTGGTGCAGGCAGGAGAAAACCTGCTGGATTCCGCGCGCCGGGAAGCGGAAGAAGAGTTAGGTATTGCGGGTGTGCCGTTTGCCGAGCATGGTCAGTTTTATTTTGAAGATGAACACTGTCGGGTCTGGGGCGGGCTGTTCAGTTGCGTTTCCCACGGGCCGTTCGCGTTGCAGGAAGAAGAAGTCAGCGAAGTATGCTGGATGACGCCGGAAGAGATCACCGCCCGCTGCGACGAGTTCACCCCTGATTCACTGAAAGCGCTGGCGCTGTGGATGACGCGCAATGCCAGCAATGATGCGGTAGCGGTGCAGGAAGCAGAGTAATCAGCCTTTCTGCCGCAGGCAAAACACCGACATTATCGGTGTTTTGTTTTTTCTGTCCTGACATTTGGTATGGCTGCGCAAGCATAAAGCCGCTTTCACAGAAGCGGTACTGATTTGCCCCTGAAAGCCATGTCGAAACGTCTACTAGAGAAGCACCTGTCTGTCGCGCTGTGAGATTTCACTCCTGGTAATAAGCGAGCCAAAACCTGCTTCGCTTGCCAACAAAACATGATTTTCTGTCAGAACTAAAAAAGGCGACCGGATGGTCGCCTTTTTGTTGCCGGTTAAAGCAGATTACTGCTGTGAAGCCTGGATCGCGGTCAGTGCGATGGTGTAGACGATATCGTCTACCAGCGCGCCACGGGACAGGTCGTTAACCGGTTTGCGCATACCCTGCAGCATCGGCCCGATGGAGATCAGGTCGGCAGAACGCTGTACCGCTTTGTAGGTGGTGTTACCGGTGTTCAGATCCGGGAAGATAAACACGGTAGCGCGACCTGCAACCGGAGAGTTCGGCGCTTTGGATTTCGCAACGTCAGCCATAACCGCAGCGTCATACTGCAGCGGGCCGTCGATTACCAGGTCAGGACGTTTTTCCTGTGCCAGACGTGTTGCTTCGCGCACTTTCTCTACATCGCTACCCGCGCCGGAGTTACCGGTGGAGTAGGAGAGCATTGCCACACGCGGTTCGATACCGAACGCGATAGCGGAATCCGCAGACTGAATCGCGATTTCTGCCAGCTGTTCAGCGGTCGGATCCGGGTTGATGGCGCAGTCACCGTACACATAAACCTGTTCCGGCAGCAGCATAAAGAACACGGAAGAAACCAGTGAGCTGCCCGGTGCGGTTTTGATCAACTGCAGCGGCGGACGGATGGTATTCGCGGTGGTGTGCACAGCACCGGAAACCAGACCGTCAACTTCGTCCTGTTCCAGCATCAGCGTGCCGAGAACCACGTTGTCTTCCAGCTGTTCGCGGGCGACGGCTTCGGTCATGCCCTTGCTCTTACGCAGCTCAACCAGGCGAGCAACGTAGCTTTCACGTACCACGTCCGGATCGACGATTTCAATCCCGGTACCCAGCTCAACGCCTTGCGCAGCGGCAACGCGATTGATCTCGTCCGGGTTACCCAGCAGGATACAGGTCGCGATACCACGTTCAGCACAGATAGCGGCAGCTTTCACGGTACGCGGTTCGTCGCCTTCCGGCAGAACAACGCGTTTGCCCGCTTTGCGCGCCAGCTCAGTTAACTGGTAACGGAATGCCGGCGGAGAGAGACGACGGCTGCGTTCGGAAGTCGCGGTCAGAGAATCGATCCACTGGGCATTGATGTAGCCAGCTACGTATTCCTGAACGTTTTCAATACGCTCGTTATCATCAACCGGAACTTCCAGGTTGAAGCTCTGCAGGCTCAGAGAGGTCTGCCAGGTGTTGGTATTCACCATAAATACCGGCAGGCCGGTGGCGAATGCACGTTCACACAGTTTGCGCACGCTGGCGTCCATTTCGTAACCGCCAGTCAGCAGCAGCGCACCGATTTCCACGCCGTTCATCGCTGCGAGGCAAGCGGCAACCAGCACGTCCGGACGATCTGCGGAGGTCACCAGCAGTGAACCCGGGCGGAAGTGTTCCAGCATGTGCGGAATGCTGCGCGCACAGAAGGTCACGGATTTCACACGGCGGGTTTTGATATCACCTTCGTTAACAATGGTCGCATTCAGGTGGCGGGCCATGTCGATTGCGCGGGTAGCAATCAGATCGAAGCTCCACGGCACAGCGCCCAGCACCGGCAGCGGGCTGGCTTCTTGCAGTTTAGCCGGATCGATATGAACCACTTTTGCTTTGGACGAGTCATCAAAAATTTCTGACAGGTCAGGGCGGGTACGGCCTTGTTCATCAACCGGTGCGTTCAGTTTATTAACGATAACGCCAGTGATGTTGGTGTTTTTCGTGCCACCGAAGCTGTTGCGGGTCAGTTCGATACGCTCTTTCAACTGCTCCGGCGTGTCGGTGCCCTGAGACATGACAAACACGATTTCTGCGTTCAGCGTTTTCGCGATTTCAAAGTTCAGCGACTGCGCGAACTGATGTTTACGCGTCGGAACCAGACCTTCAACCAGCACCACTTCAGCGTCTTTGCTGCTTTCGTGGTAACGGGCGATGATCTCTTCCATCAGCACGTCTTTCTGGTTGCTGGAGAGCAGCGACTCAACGTGGCTCATTTTCAGCGGTTCTGCTGCAGTCAGGCCAGAGTTAGCACGCACGATAGTGGTGGTCTGGTCCGGCGCATCGCCACCGGCGCGCGGCTGGGCGATCGGTTTAAAGACGCTCAGACGAACGCCTTTGCGTTCCATAGCACGGATAACGCCAAGGCTGACGCTGGTCAGGCCGACGCTGGTTCCGGTAGGGATCAGCATAATAATACGGGACACGGTTAATCCTCTTTCGTTACCGTCTTGCGAGACGGGTTACAAAACAGCACCGCCAGCGTGGGCTGGCGGTGTGTGGAATCAGGCAGTCAGGCGGCTCGCGTCTTGCGCGATGACCAGCTCTTCGTTTGTCGGGATAACGACAGCCGGGCGGGTGCCTTCTTTGTTGATAAAGCCAGACTTACCAAAACGGGCAGCCAGGTTACGTTCGTGATCAACTTCAAAGCCGAGAACGCCCAGTTTGCCCAGCGACAGCTCACGTACCATGGCGGCGTTTTCACCGATACCGCCGGTGAAGACAACCGCGTCCAGACGACCGTCCATCAGCGCAGTGTAAGAGCCGATGTACTTCGCCAGACGGTGGCAGTAAACGTCCATTGCGCGTTTCGCGTCTTCTTTATCTTTGTAGTTGTCTTCTACATAACGGCAGTCGCTGGTGACTTCGGTCAGACCCAGCAGGCCAGACTCTTTGGTCAGCATTTTGTTGATAGCTTCAACGCTCATGCCCAGAGTGTCATGCAGATGGAAAATGATTGCCGGATCGATATCACCAGAACGGGTACCCATTACCAGGCCTTCCAGCGGGGTCAGCCCCATGGAAGTGTCAACGCATTTGCCGTTACGGATAGCGGAAACAGAACCACCGTTGCCCAGGTGGCAGGTGATGATGTTCAGTTCTTCAACCGGTTTGTTCAGAACTTTGGCTGCTTCCTGAGTCACATAGAAGTGGCTGGTGCCGTGTGCGCCGTAGCGACGAACGCCGTGCTCTTTGTACAGTTTGTACGGCAGCGCATACAGGTAGGATTCTTCCGGCATGGTGGTGTGGAACGCCGTGTCGAATACGGCTACGTTTTTGTCTTTCAGGTTCGGGAAAGATTTCAGCGCTTCGGCGATACCGATCAGATGAGCCGGGTTGTGCAGCGGTGCGAAAGAGGCTGCGTCTTTGATGCCCTGAATAACGGATTCGTCGATAACCACAGAGCTGGTGTATTTTTCGCCACCGTGCACGATGCGGTGACCGATTGCGGTCAGCTGTGCAGACAGTTCTGGTTTTTGTGCCAGAATAGTGTTAACGATAAAGTTCAGCGCTTCGCTGTGAGCGGCACCTGCACCTAAAGCCGCTTCTTGTTTACCGCCATCAATTTTCCACTTGATGCGCGCTTCAGGAAGGTGGAAACATTCGGCTAAACCAGAAAGGTACTCGTCACCATTAACTGCATCGATGATTGCGAATTTCAGTGAGGAGCTACCGCAGTTCAGAACCAGTACTAACTTACTCGACATGGAAGTACCTATTTATGATACGTGGCTAAAAAAGGTCAGTGAGTCGCACAGCGTAGCGCAGGTGGACACTGACAATTATGATTAACATCATGCCGGGTTTACTTTCTGGCATGATGAGAAGAATACATAAAATTTTAAGCTATTTTGCGCAAATTTCAGGCAGTGGCATAATGAGCTTAAATTTGACGATTTAAAGATATTCGTCTAATGAACCGGTCAAGGCCGCCACAGGATACCTGATACCAGGTGGGATTGACAAAAAATTTTAACGATGTCATTCACAGTTGTTGTTTTGCACAAATTTTTTAATTTTTATATGTGAAGTTGAGGTAAACCATGTCCACTTCAGAGAATCGACCCGTCACTTTTTTTAGTTTGTTTCGTCGGGGTCAGCACTATGCGAAGACCTGGCCTATGGAAAAACGCCTCGCTCCGATGTTCGTTGAAAACCGCGTGATCCGCGCAATGCGCTATGCCACGCGCTTTATGCCGCCGGTGGCGGTGTTTACTCTCTGCTGGCAAATTGCGCTCGGTGGTCAGCTTGGCCCGGCGGTGGCTACCGCGTTGTTTGCGCTGAGCCTGCCGATGCAGGGGCTTTGGTGGCTGGGTAAGCGTTCCGTGACGCCGCTACCGCCGTCGATTCTGCACTGGTTTTATGAAGTGCGCGGTAAGTTGCAAGAAGCGGGGCAGGCGCTGGCACCCGTAGAGGGTAAGCCTGATTATCAGGCGCTGGCTGACACGCTTAAACGTGCTTTTAAACAGCTCGATAAAACATTTCTTGATGATTTGTGAGTTTGAGCAAATTTCGTAATCTCTATAAAAGAAGGCATTTTTGCGATGTCTTCTTTTTTATTTTTCATCCTGTTCTACCCAAAACCCCCGGCAAATCAAAAAAGCCGTCTTTTTCAGCAGGTAAACTCAAGACATCTTTTTTAATGCGCCGATGTGCCACAGGAGTCGAAAGATGGAAATGACTAATGCCCAACGTCTGATCTTATCCAACCAGTACAAAATGATGACCATGATGGACCCGGCTAATGCGGAGCGCTATCGTCGTTTGCAAACCATTATTGAGCGTGGATATGGCCTGCAAATGCGCGAGTTGGATCGTGAATTCGGCGAGTTGAAAGAAGAGACCTGTCGCACGGTTATCGACATTATGGAGATGTACCACGCACTGCATGTCTCCTGGGCCAACCTGAAAGACACCAGCGCCATTGATGAGCGCCGCGTGACTTTCCTTGGCTTTGACGCCGCAACGGAAGCGCGTTACCTCGGCTATGTGCGTTTTATGGTCAACATCGAAGGCCGTTATACCCATTTCGATGCGGGAACCCACGGCTTTAACGCGCAAACCCCAATGTGGGAAAAATATCAGCGCATGCTGGGCGTGTGGCACTCCTGCCCGCGTCAGTACCACCTGAGCAGTAACGAAATTAATCAGATTATCAACGCCTGAGGAGGTGAGTGTGCAGTGTAAAGGATTTCTGTTTGACCTGGATGGCACCCTGGTGAATTCGCTGCCTGCCGTGGAGCGGGCATGGTGTAACTGGGCCGATCGATTTGGTATCGCGCATGATGAAGTACTGAATTTTATCCATGGCAAACAGGCGATTACCTCGCTGCGGCATTTCTTACCGGGCAAGTCTGAAGCAGAGATTGCGGCTGAGTTTACCTGGCTTGAACAGATTGAAGCGGCAGATACCGATGGCATTACCGCGCTGCCTGGCGCGATTGCGCTGCTTCAGCATTTAGATGAGTCAGGCATTCCATGGGCTATCGTCACTTCCGGGTCGGTGCCTGTCGCTCACGCGCGACATCGTGCGACCGGGTTGCCGACGCCGAAAGTGTTCGTCACCGCCGAGCAGGTCACACGCGGCAAACCTGAGCCTGATGCTTATCTCCTCGGCGCTCAGCTGCTGGGGCTGGCACCGCAAGAGTGCGTGGTGGTGGAAGATGCGCCGGCGGGTGTCCTTTCCGGCCTTGCCGCAGGTTGCCATGTGATTGCGGTAAATGTTCCTGCAGATGCGCCCCGGCTTGATGAAGTTGATTTCCGGCTCACCACACTTGAAACGCTTGATGTCGCAAAACGGCCGGACGGCCTGGTGGATGTCACGCTAAAGGCCTGATCCCATGATTTAACCCCACTTTTGTGGGGTTTTTTATGGCACTATTTCTCCACTATCAACTGACAAGGATACGTTGTGAACGGTGAACTTATCTGGGTACTGTGTCTGCTGGGCATCGCGGTGGTGCTTTTTGCAACGGGCAAAGTGCGTATGGATGCTGTTGCGCTGTTTGTTATTGTTGCCTTTGTTCTCAGTGGAACGCTGACGCTTTCCGAAGCGTTTTCTGGTTTTAGCGATCCGAACGTCGTGTTAATCGCCGCCCTGTTTATCATCGGCGATGGCCTGGTGCGCACCGGCGTAGCGACGAATATGGGGGCGTGGCTGGTCAACATGGCGGGCAGCAGCGAAATCAAAATGCTGGTGCTGTTGATGGTTACCGTTGCCGGGCTTGGCGCATTTATGAGTTCGACCGGCGTGGTGGCTATCTTCATCCCGGTGGTACTGAGTGTGTCAATGCGTATGCAGATTTCGCCGTCACGGCTGATGATGCCGCTCAGCTTCGCTGGCCTTATTAGTGGCATGATGACGCTGGTAGCGACGCCGCCAAATCTTGTCGTTAACAGCGAATTGCTACGCGAAGGCTTTAGCGGGTTCAGCTTTTTTAGCGTGACGCCTTTGGGGCTGGTGATTTTGCTGCTTGGCATCATTTATATGCTGTTGATGCGTTTCACGTTGAAAGGGGAGAATGACGATACCGCGCGTGAAAGCTGGAAACGCCGCAGTTTTCGCGATCTTATTAAGGAGTATCGTCTGGCCGGGCGCGCGCGCCGTCTGGCGATTCGCCCCGGTTCGCCAATGATTGGACAACGCCTGGATGATTTACAGCTGCGCGAACGGTATGGCGCCAACATTATCGGTGTTGAGCGCTGGCGACATTTCCGGCGTGTCATTGTTAACGTTAATGGGGTGTCCGAATTTCGTGCCCGCGATGTGCTGCTGATTGATATGTCTGCCGCCGAAGTCGACTTGCGCCAGTTTTGCGCTGAACAACTGCTTGAGCCGATGATCCTGCGCGGTGAGTATTTTTCCGACCAGGCGCTGGATGTTGGGATGGCGGAGGTGTCGTTGATCCCCGATTCGGAATTGATTGGTAAAACAGTGCGGGAAATCGGTTTTCGCACCCGCTACGGTCTTAACGTTGTTGGCCTGAAACGCAACGGTGAGGCGCTGGAAGGTGCGGTGACGGATGAAACGTTGCAACTGGGCGATGTTTTTCTGGTGGTCGGCAACTGGAAACTTATCAGCCAGCTTGGTTCGCACGGGCGCGACTTTGTGGTGCTCAACTTACCGGTGGAAGAGAGCGCCGCTTCCCCGGCGCACAGCCAGGCGGCACACGCTATTTTTTGTCTGGTATTGATGATTGCATTGATGCTGACCGATGAAATTCCCAATCCGGTGGCCGCGATCATTGCTTGTATGCTGATGGGCAAGTTTCGCTGTATTGATGCAGAAAGTGCGTATAAAGCGATCCACTGGCCGAGCATTATTTTGATTGTCGGCATGATGCCGTTCGCGCTGGCGTTGCAAAAAACCGGCGGTGTGGATCTGGTGGTGAAAGGGTTGATGGATTTGGGCGGTGGCTACGGTCCGCACCTGATGCTGATATGTTTGTTCGTGATGTGCGCCACGATTGGTTTATTTATCTCTAACACTGCGACTGCGGTATTGATGGCGCCGATTGCTCTGGCGGCGGCGAAATCGATGGGCGTGTCACCTTATCCGTTTGCCATGGTCGTGGCGATGGCGGCCTCGGCGGCGTTTATGACGCCTGTTTCCTCACCGGTGAATACGCTGGTTTTAGGGCCGGGTAACTATCAGTTCAGTGATTTCGTAAAAATTGGCGTGCCGTTCACATTACTGGTGATGGTGGTCTGCGCACTATTAATCCCGGTGCTGTTTCCGTTCTGACCTGGCCGGGCTGTTAGCCCGGCATGTTCAGTTACAGCGGCGAATCCTGACTGATTTCATCCAGCGACAGATGGAAGCTCGGTACAAACACCTGCATAAAGTAATCCATTTCCGGGCTGCGGCGCGCATCAAGCGTTTTTTCCAGCCGTGATTTAGCCAGCAAGAATTCGTTGTTGCCAGCGGAGAGCTCTTCCAGACATTTCAGATAAGCGCACAGGGCATCTGCCTGCTTCACGATCGATTTCTCTTCTGCGGTGTAGTGATGTTCATCGATCAGCGGCGCAAAAATATCGCGCAGTTCTTCCGGCACCATCTCGACCAGTTTTTGCTGGGCGATCTTCTCGATGGCTTTATATTCCTGGGCGATCTGCGAGTTGAAGTATTTTACCGGCGTTGGCAAATCCCCGGTCAACACTTCCGATGCATCATGGTACATCGCCAGCAGCGCGATGCGTTCAGCATTGAGTTGGCCTGCGAATTTACGGTTTTTAATCGCCGCCAGCGCGTGGGCGACCATCGCGACTTGCAGGCTATGTTCGGAGACATTCTCCGTACGCACATTGCGCATCAGCGGCCAGCGATTGATGAGTTTAAGGCGGGAAAGGTGGGCGAAAAAATGACTCTGACTCATGGTTAACCTTGTCTGTGACTGCGACCTGAGTCATTGTGCGCAGAGAGTGGGGGAAGATGCAAATCCTCCCCCGGTGTGCTTACTGGTGGTAACCCGAGAGGAAACGACCAAAACGGGTAATCGCCATTTCCAGATCGTCTTCACGTGGTAGCGTCACAATTCGCACGTGATCCGGCCATGGCCAGTTAAACGCAGAACCTTGTACCAGCAGTACTTTTTCCTGTAACAGGAAATCGAGTACCATTTTCTGATCGTCGTGAATATTGAAGCGTTTGGCGTCGATTTTCGGGAACATATACAACGCACCGCTTGGTTTCACACAGGAAACGCCTGGGATCTCGTTGATCAGCTCCCACGCGCGGTTACGCTGCTCATACAGACGCCCGCCAGGAACAATAAATTCACTAATGCTCTGGTAGCCGCCGAGCGCTGTCTGAATTGCGTGTTGTGCCGGAACGTTGGCGCACAGGCGCATTGATGCCAGCATCTCCAGCCCTTCAATGTAGCCTTTCGCGTGCTTTTTCGGCCCGCTCAACACCATCCAGCCCTGGCGGAAACCCGCGACCCGGTAGGTTTTCGACAATCCGTTAAAGGTAATGGTGAACAGGTCCGGCGCGAGTGCGGCAATGGAGTGATGTTGCGCTTCGTCGTAAAGAATTTTGTCGTAGATTTCATCTGCAAAGATGATGAGGTTGTGCTGACGCGCGAGCTCAACGATTTCCAGCAGCAGCTCTTTTGAGTAAACCGCGCCGGTTGGATTGTTTGGGTTGATAATCACAATCCCGCGCGTACGCGGCGTAATTTTGGCGCGGATATCGTCGAGATCGGGGAACCAGCCTGCCGACTCATCACATAAATAGTGCACCGCTTTCCCGCCGGAGAGCGAGACTGCAGCCGTCCACAGCGGGTAATCCGGTGCGGGCACCAGCATTTCGTCACCGCTATTAAGCAACGCCTGCATCGACTGCACGATCAACTCGGAAACACCGTTGCCAATATAGATGTCTTCCACAGTGACTTCGCGCATGCCGCGTGCCTGGTAGTGCTGCATGATGGCTTTACGCGCGGAATAGAGCCCTTTGGAGTCGCAGTAACCTTGCGCGCTGGGCAGGTTGCGGATCACATCAACCAGAATTTCATCCGGTGCCTCGAAGCCGAAAGGGGCTGGGTTGCCGATGTTGAGTTTGAGGACCTTGTTGCCTTCTTCTTCAAGACGTTTTGCTTCTTTCAGAACCGGGCCACGGATGTCGTAACAGACGTTATCTAATTTGCTGGATTTTTCGATGGAGGACATGAACCTTTGACCTTTTAGCTAGAATAGCCACTGCCTGCCGTGGAAGTGAGCACGGAACAATGTACTCCCCCGTCCGGCTGTTTTGAAGGGTTTGCAGGAGAAGATTTTGTCTTAATGCCTCTGATGGTTAACGCTTTTTTAACTGTTTATCGTGTTTTTTGTTTTTCGTTTTTTCCGTTTTTGTTTTTAAATTTGGTTTTTCATGCTGATTTTGTTTTTTTAGGTGATATTTTTAACCGTCTAAATGCGTTCGTTTCGTCTCGGTTTTAGGCGACTGTGCTACGGTAGAATTCGCTTCCTGCTCAAAACCAGCGCGATAGATTACCTCCTCAGTCGACAGGCGAAGAGGTGAGTTAGCTGTAAACGCAATGTTAAGCGTTATTAATAGTTAGTTCTTCACTTAATTAATTACTATTTAATATTGAGAATGGGAACGATGACTATCACTAATATTAATAAGATGATGGTGTGGTACAAGCCATTTGTTTGCTTAAGATAATTCGCAATAATGCTTATAAATATAAAGGTTTTAGGTTAAACTCGTGGGGCAAGAAATGGAACCGACACCAAAAGCCTTGCTTTAGTTAAGGTTTATTTCTTAATTGTAGTTGATTGTTATTATTCGCTTTTAATTCTGACCAGTTATATAGGCTGGTTCTATATGGCGCAGTGCTATGTATAGCCTATGAACGTTGCACAAACATGTTTTTCTTAAAAGGAATAACGCGCTTTGGCATCTTTTATATATCTAAAAGGAATGGCAGAAGGCGAAATAAAGCCATTCAGTTCAGCTTGCGTTAGACAGCGAACTATAAACACCTGAACGACTGCCAGCTTTACCTGGTTATGATCCTGCTGGATGCACTTTTTAAATGGAATTACTTAATCTTACGAGCACAGCATAAACCCGGGTCACTCCGCGCGAACGACCCGTAAGTGAAAAAATATGATAAATGCAAATCGTCCGATATTGAATCTCGACCTCGATCTGCTGAGAACTTTCGTTGCGGTCGCCGATCTAAACACTTTTGCTGCGGCCGCTGCTGCAGTTTGTCGCACACAATCCGCCGTAAGTCAGCAAATGCAGCGGCTTGAACAATTAGTGGGAAAAGAATTATTTGCCCGTCATGGCCGCAATAAACTGTTAACTGAACATGGTATTCAGTTACTGGGATATGCGCGAAAGATCTTACGTTTCAATGACGAAGCATGTACATCGTTAATGTTTAGCAATCTTCAGGGCGTCTTAACTATTGGCGCTTCTGATGAGTCCGCAGACACCATTTTACCGTTTTTGCTTAATCGTATTAGCTCGGTATACCCGAAGCTGGCTCTTGATGTGCGCGTGAAACGCAACCCCTTTTCTGACGAACGCGAACAAGAGCATGATGTTGATCTCGTGGTGACGACTCACCGTTCCGCGCAGTTTGATTGCCTGACGTTACGCACATCGCCAACGCACTGGTACTGCTCGGCTGAATATGTGTTACAGAAAAGTGAGGCGATACCATTGGTTCTGTTGGATGAGCCCAGCCCATTTCGCGATATGGTCATCAATTCGCTAAATGATGCGGATATCCCCTGGCGTATGGCGTATGTTGCTTCGTCGCTGTCGGCGGTAAAAGCTGCTGTAAAAGCCGGATTAGGTGTAACCGCGCGACCGGTGGAAATGATGAGCCCTGATTTGCGCGTGCTGGGCAGAGCCGAAGGGCTGCCGCTGTTGCCGGATACGGAATATTTGCTCTGTTATAATCCGCAAAGCCGCAACGAGCTGGCACAGGTAATTTTCCAGGCCATGGAACATTATCAAAATCCCTGGCATTACAGCGGCGGTACTCCCGAAGGAGGAGGCGATCCGTTGGTTATAGAAGGGGATTTTAGCTAACATTCCCTGCCAAATCTGGTAACAAAATGTAAGTGCAAAAATGAACCGCTGGCGGCAAAAAAGCGGTTATCGGTTCATTTTACGCACAGATTCTGAATCACAGAAACATCCTTCCTGAAAATTATTCTTTCTTTCAATAAGTTAATATCACTCACAGCAAGATCGCCTTTTTTCAACTATAGTCTTTCATGCCTGCTGGTCATGTTAAAAATCAAGGCGGATTGTTGCTGTTTCACTGAATGAATTAACAAAAGCGTGTCTCAGATCAAGAAAATACTCCCGTTGAGGGGGAGGAATCCGGACAAAATCCTGTCAAAATAGGCGGGTAATTAGTGTAAAACCTCGCTACGGACACGATTCAACACCTGGATATTTCTTGTGAATGTTTGAATCCGTTCAAGAAAACGGCACTAAATGTTAATGAATTGCTGCCGATGTAAACTAATGTGAGGAAACCTTTGTTAAAGTTGACAAAAGGTTATAGAAAGGAGTAAAAATCCACATCGTTTAGCTGTTTTCGCCTTTTACACAGTTAATGTGTGGTTTTTTATTCCTCCCCGTGAATCGATGTGGCGTCATCTGCCAGCAAGAGCAGAGGTAATAACGCTACCTTTTGAGTTAAGCAATGCGTATGTCAACATCCACTGAAATCATCGCTCATCACTGGGCATTCGCTATCTTTCTTATTGTCGCCATTGGCCTGTGTTGCCTGATGCTGATCGGCGGTCGGTTTTTGGGCGGTCGCGCACGCGCGAGGCACAAAAACGTTCCTTTCGAATCGGGTATCGACTCCGTCGGTTCCGCTCGCTTACGTCTATCCGCCAAGTTCTACCTGGTGGCCATGTTCTTCGTCATCTTCGATGTGGAAGCGCTCTATTTATACGCATGGTCAACTTCCATTCGCGAGAGTGGTTGGGTCGGGTTTGTCGAAGCCGCAATTTTTATATTAGTGCTGCTGGCTGGTCTGGTTTATCTGGTGCGTATTGGCGCGCTGGATTGGACGCCCGTGCGTTCGCGCCGTGAGCAAATCAACCCAGAGACTAACAGCTACACTGACAGTCAACGCTAACCGCGAGGCAATAAGATGGATTATACGCTCACCCGCATAGATCCTAACGGTGAGAACGACCGTTACCCCCTGCAGAAACAGGAGATCGTAACCGACCCCCTGGAACAAGAAATTAACCGTAGCGTTTATATGGGCAAACTCGAAAATGCCCTGCACGATATGGTGAACTGGGGACGTAAAAACTCAATTTGGCCATATAACTTTGGCCTGTCGTGCTGTTACGTAGAGATGGTGACATCCTTTACGGCGGTGCACGACGTTGCGCGTTTTGGTGCGGAAGTGCTGCGTGCGTCTCCTCGTCAGGCAGACCTGATGGTGGTAGCAGGCACATGCTTTACCAAAATGGCGCCGGTCATTCAGCGCCTTTACGACCAGATGCTGGAACCTAAATGGGTTATCTCCATGGGTGCCTGTGCCAACTCTGGCGGTATGTACGACATCTACTCAGTCGTACAAGGCGTCGACAAATTTATCCCGGTGGATGTTTACATCCCTGGCTGCCCGCCGCGTCCTGAAGCCTATATGCAGGCGCTGATGCTGCTGCAGGAGTCGATTGGCAAGGAGCGTCGTCCGCTCTCATGGGTGGTTGGCGATCAGGGCGTTTATCGCGCCAATATGCAGTCGGAACGCGACCGTAAGCGTGGCGAGCGTATCGCCGTAACCAATCTGCGTACGCCGGACGAGATTTAATTTGCGCCTGTGGGTAATGGAAGAAACTTCGCATTTCAATAATCCAATAACGCGAAGCCATACCCAACAGTCACCACGGACCCTTTGCAATGGTGAACAATATGACCGATTTAACTGCGCAAGAAGCCGCATGGCAGACCCGGGATCATCTGGATGATCCGGTCATTGGCGAATTGCGCAACCGTTTTGGGCCGGATGCCTTTACCGTTCAGGCGACCCGCACCGGGGTACCCGTTGTTTGGGTTAAGCGTGAGCAGTTGCTGGAAGTGGTCGATTTCTTAAAGAAATTACCGAAACCGTACGTCATGCTGTTCGATTTGCACGGCATGGATGAACGTCTACGCACACACCGCGCCGGTTTGCCCGCCGCGGATTTTTCCGTTTTCTACCACTTCATTTCCATCGACCGCAACCGCGACATCATGCTGAAAGTGGCGCTGGCCGAAAACGATCTGAATGTGCCGACGATGACCAAACTTTTCCCGAACGCCAACTGGTATGAGCGTGAAACCTGGGAGATGTTTGGCGTTACCTTTAATGGTCACCCGCACCTGACGCGCATCATGATGCCGCAAACCTGGACGGGTCACCCGCTGCGTAAAGATTACCCGGCGCGCGCAACCGAATTCGATCCGTTTGAGCTGACCAAAGCCAAACAGGATCTGGAAATGGAAGCGTTGACCTTCAAGCCGGAAGACTGGGGCATGAAACGCGGCACCGAAAACGAGGACTTTATGTTCCTCAACCTCGGTCCGAACCACCCCTCTGCGCACGGTGCGTTCCGTATCATCCTGCAACTGGACGGCGAAGAGATCGTCGACTGCGTGCCGGATATCGGTTACCACCATCGTGGCGCGGAGAAAATGGGTGAGCGCCAGTCCTGGCACAGCTACATTCCTTACACCGACCGTATCGAGTATCTCGGCGGTTGCGTAAACGAAATGCCTTACGTGCTGGCGGTGGAAAAACTGGCCGGTATCACCGTGCCGGATCGCGTCAACGTGATCCGCGTGATGTTGTCTGAACTGTTCCGCATCAACAGCCACCTGCTTTATATCTCAACCTTTATCCAGGACGTCGGCGCAATGACGCCGGTGTTCTTCGCCTTTACCGATCGTCAGAAAATCTACGATCTGGTGGAAGCGATCACCGGTTTCCGTATGCACCCGGCCTGGTTCCGCATTGGCGGCGTGGCGCACGATCTGCCGCGTGGCTGGGATCGTCTGCTGCGCGAATTCCTCGACTGGATGCCAAAACGCCTGGCCTCTTACGAGAAAGCGGCGCTGCGTAACACCATTCTGAAAGGCCGCTCGCAGGGCGTTGCCGCTTACAACGCGAAAGAAGCGCTGGAGTGGGGCACGACCGGTGCAGGCCTGCGTGCGACCGGCATCAATTTCGATGTGCGTAAAGCGCGCCCGTACTCCGGTTACGAGAACTTCGACTTTGAAATCCCGGTTGGCGGTGGCGTGAGCGACTGCTACACCCGCGTGATGCTGAAAGTTGAAGAGTTGCGCCAGAGCCTGCGCATTCTTGAGCAGTGCCTCAACAACATGCCGGAAGGCCCGTTCAAAGCGGATCACCCGCTGACTACGCCGCCGCCGAAAGAGCGCACGCTGCAACATATCGAAACCCTGATTACTCACTTCCTGCAAGTATCGTGGGGCCCGGTAATGCCGGCCAACGAATCCTTCCAGATGATTGAAGCAACCAAGGGTATTAACAGTTACTACCTGACCAGCGACGGCAGCACCATGAGCTACCGCACCCGCGTTCGTACCCCGAGTTTTGCGCACCTGCAGCAAATCCCGTCGGCCATCCGCGGCAGCCTGGTATCAGACTTGATTGTCTATCTGGGTAGTATCGATTTTGTTATGTCAGATGTGGATCGCTAATTATGCACGAGAATCAACAACCACAAACCGAGGCTTTTGAGCTGAGTGCGGCAGAGCGTGAGGCAATTGAGCACGAGAAGCACCACTACGAAGACCCGCGTGCGGCGTCCATTGAAGCGCTGAAGATTGTTCAGAAACAGCGTGGTTGGGTGCCGGACGGCGCAATTTACGCCATCGCTGATGTGCTGGGTATTCCGGCGAGCGATGTCGAAGGCGTGGCAACCTTCTACAGCCAGATCTTCCGCCAGCCGGTTGGCCGCCATGTTATTCGCTATTGCGACAGCGTGGTTTGCCACATCACTGGCTATCAGGGCATTCAATCTGCGATTGAAAGCCATCTGAAGATCAAACCGGGCCAGACAACGTTCGACGGTCGCTTTACGCTGCTGCCGACCTGCTGTCTGGGTAACTGCGATAAAGGCCCGAACATGATGATTGATGAGGACACTCACAGCCATCTGACGCCGGACGCGATCCCTGACTTGCTGGAGCGGTATAAATGAAAACAGTTATCCGTACTCCTGAAACGCATCCGCTGACCTGGCGTCTGCGGGATGACAAACAGCCGGTCTGGCTCGAAGAGTACCAGAGCAAAAACGGTTACGCCGGTGCGCGCAAAGCGCTGACCGGCATGGCGCCGGATGAGATTGTCAACGCGGTTAAAGACTCTGGTCTGAAAGGTCGCGGCGGCGCGGGCTTCTCCACGGGTCTGAAGTGGAGCCTGATGCCGAAAGACGAATCCATGAACATCCGTTACCTGCTGTGTAACGCCGATGAAATGGAACCGGGAACCTATAAAGACCGCCTGCTGATGGAGCAACTGCCGCACCTGCTGGTGGAAGGGATGCTGATTTCGGCATTCGCGCTGAAAGCCTACCGTGGCTACATCTTCCTGCGCGGTGAATATATTGAAGCGGCGGTGCATCTGCGCCGCGCGATTGCTGAAGCAACCGAAGCCGGTTTGCTCGGCAAGAACATTCTTGGCAGCGGTTTCGACTTCGAACTGTTCGTGCATACCGGTGCGGGACGTTATATCTGCGGCGAAGAAACGGCGCTGATTAACTCGCTGGAAGGCCGCCGCGCTAACCCACGCTCCAAACCACCGTTCCCGGCCAGTTCCGGCGTGTGGGGTAAACCGACGTGTGTTAACAACGTCGAAACCCTGTGCAACGTCCCGGCAATTCTGGCGAACGGCGTTGAGTGGTATCAGAACATTTCGACCAGCAAAGATGCGGGCACCAAGCTGATGGGCTTTTCTGGCCGCGTGAAAAATCCGGGTCTGTGGGAGCTGCCGTTTGGCACCACCGCGCGTGAAATCCTTGAGGATTACGCGGGCGGTATGCGCGATGGCCTGAAATTTAAAGCCTGGCAGCCGGGCGGGGCAGGTACTGACTTCCTGACCGAAGCGCACCTCGACTTGCCGATGGAGTTTGAAAGCATCGGTAAAGCGGGCAGCCGTCTCGGTACGGCGCTGGCGATGGCCGTTGACCATGAAATTGGCATGGTGTCGCTGGTACGCAACCTGGAAGAGTTCTTCGCTCGTGAGTCCTGCGGCTGGTGTACGCCGTGCCGCGATGGTCTGCCGTGGAGCGTGAAAATCCTGCGTGCGCTGGAGCGCGGCGAAGGCCAGCCTGGAGATATCGAGACACTTGAGCAACTGTGTCGACAACTCGGGCCGGGTAAAACCTTCTGCGCGCATGCGCCAGGTGCGGTTGAACCGTTACAGAGCGCAATTAAATATTTCCGCGAAGAGTTCGAAGCGGGCATTAAACAGCAATTCAGCAATACCCATGCAATTGGCGGTATCCAGCCAAACTTGCTGAAAGCGCGCTGGTAATGGTTCTCCCCTCATCAGGCAGATGAGGGGAACGCGAACAGAATTTTGATTAACTCTTAGTCGCTGACTGAGACAACTGGAAGCATGCTAATGGCTACTATTCATGTAGACGGCAAAGAATACGAGGTAAACGGAGCAGACAACCTTCTTGAGGCGTGTCTCTCTTTAGGCCTTGATATTCCCTATTTTTGCTGGCATCCGGCGCTGGGGAGCGTGGGTGCGTGCCGCCAGTGTGCGGTGAAGCAATATCAAAACGCGGAAGACACGCGTGGCCGCCTGGTGATGTCCTGTATGACACCGGCATCCGACGGTACTTTTATCTCTATTGATGACGACGAAGCGAAGCAGTTCCGTGAAAGCGTGGTCGAGTGGCTGATGACCAACCACCCGCACGACTGCCCGGTCTGCGAAGAAGGGGGAAACTGCCACCTGCAGGATATGACCGTAATGACCGGTCACAGCTTCCGTCGCTATCGTTTCACCAAACGTACGCACCGTAATCAGGATCTCGGCCCGTTCATCTCTCACGAAATGAACCGTTGTATCGCCTGTTACCGCTGCGTGCGTTACTACAAAGACTATGCGGACGGCACGGATCTTGGCGTGTATGGCGCCCATGACAACGTCTACTTCGGTCGCCCGGAAGACGGCGTGCTTGAGAGCGAATTCTCCGGCAACCTGGTGGAAATCTGCCCGACCGGCGTATTCACTGATAAAACCCACTCCGAGCGTTATAACCGTAAGTGGGATATGCAGTTCGCGCCGAGCATTTGCCAGCAGTGCTCCCTGGGTTGTAACACCAGCCCTGGCGAACGTTATGGCGAACTGCGCCGCATCGAAAACCGTTACAACGGTACTGTTAACCACTACTTCCTTTGCGACCGTGGTCGTTTTGGCTATGGCTACGTCAACCTGAAAGACAGACCGCGCCAGCCGGTTCAGCGCCGTGGCGACGATCTGATCACCCTCAACGCCGAACAGGCGATGCAGGGTGCGGCGGATATTCTGCGTCAGTCGAAGAAAGTGATCGGTATCGGTTCTCCACGCGCAAGCGTCGAGAGCAACTTCGCGCTGCGTGCATTAGTCGGCGCGGAAAACTTCTATACCGGCATCGCCAAAGGTGAGCAGGAACGTCTTGAGCTGGCGCTGAAAGTGCTGCGCGAAGGCGGTATCCGTACACCGGCGCTGCGTGAAATTGAATCTTACGACGCGGTGCTGATCCTCGGTGAAGATATCACCCAGACCGGCGCGCGCGTCGCGCTGGCGGTTCGTCAGGCGGTGAAAGGCAAAGCCCGCGAAATGGCGGCGGCGCAGAAAGTGGCCGACTGGCAGATCGCGGCGATCATGAACATTGGTCAGCGTGCTAAACATCCGCTGTTCGTTACCAACGTTGACAGTACCCGTCTGGACGATATCGCAGCATGGACCTACTGCGCACCGGTAGAAGATCAGGCTCGCTTAGGTTTCGCCATTGCGCATGCGCTGGACGACGCGTCTCCTGCGGTTGACGGTCTGAGCAACGACCTGAAAAGCAAAGTTGATGTGATTGTTCAGGCATTGGCCGGGGCGAAAAAACCACTGATTATCTCCGGAACTAACGCCGGTAGCACGGCGGTGATTCAGGCAGCGGCAAACGTAGCTAAAGCGCTCAAAGGCCGTGGTTCTGATGTCGGCATCACCATGATTGCCCGTTCGGTAAACAGCATGGGGCTGGGGCTTATCGGTGGCGGTAGCCTCGATGATGCGCTGGCTGAGCTGGAAAGCGGCAGTGCTGACGCCGTTGTCGTGCTGGAAAACGATTTGCACCGTCACGCTTCTGCTGCCCGCGTTGACGCGGCGCTGGCGAAAGCGCCGCTGGTGCTGGTGGTTGATCATCAGCGCACCGCCATTATGGACAGCGCCCATCTGGTGCTCTCCGCAGCCAGCTTCGCTGAAAGCGACGGTACGGTCATCAACAACGAAGGCCGCGCGCAGCGCTTCTTCCAGGTTTATGACCCGACTTATTACGACAGCAAAACGCTGATGCTGGAAAGCTGGCGCTGGCTGCACTCGCTGCACAGCACCGTGCAAAACCGCGAAGTGGACTGGACGCAGCTTGATCATGTGATTGACGCGGCTATTGAAGCGCTGCCGCAGCTGGCCGGTATTAAAGATGCCGCGCCGGATGCCAGCTTCCGCATTCGTGGTCAGAAACTGGCGCGTGAACCGCACCGCTACAGTGGACGCACCGCGATGCGCGCCAATATCAGCGTGCACGAACCGCGTCAGCCGCAGGACAAAGACACCATGTTCGCTTTCTCAATGGAAGGGAACAACCAGCCGTCTGCACCGCGTTCGCAAATCCCGTTTGCATGGGCGCCGGGCTGGAACTCCCCGCAGGCGTGGAACAAATTCCAGGACGAAGTGGGTGGTCACCTGCGTCACGGCGATCCGGGCGTACGCCTGATCGAAGCGTCTGAAAGCGGTCTTGATTATTTCACTACCGTACCCGGCGCGTTCGAAGCGCAGGATGGCAAATGGCGTATCGCGCCTTACTATCACCTGTTTGGCAGTGATGAATTGTCGCAGCGCTCTCCGGTGTTCCAGAGCCGCATGCCGCAGCCGTACATCAAGCTGAACCCGGCAGACGCCGCGAAACTTGGCGTGAACGCGGGCGCGCATATCTCCTTCACTTACGAAGGGCAGACGATCAGCCTGCCGTTGCAGGTTTCGGAAGGTCTGGTGGCAGGGCAGGTTGGTCTGCCGATGGGGATGCCGGGTATCGCGCCGGTACTGGCCGGAGCACGTCTTGAAAATCTGCAGGAGGCGCAAGCATGAGCTGGTTAACACCGGATGTTATCGACATTCTGTTAAGCATTCTGAAAGCGGTCGTCATTCTGCTGGTGGTGGTCACCTGCGGTGCCTTCATGAGCTTTGGTGAACGTCGTCTGCTCGGTCTGTTCCAGAACCGTTACGGGCCGAACCGCGTAGGCTGGGGTGGTTCACTCCAGCTGGTAGCGGACATGATCAAGATGTTCTTTAAAGAGGACTGGATCCCGCGCTTTTCGGACCGCGTGATTTTTACTCTTGCGCCAATGATTGCCTTTACTTCGTTGCTGTTAGCGTTCGCCATTGTGCCGGTCAGCCCCACCTGGGTGGTAGCCGACCTCAATATCGGGATCCTGTTCTTCCTGATGATGGCGGGTCTGGCAGTTTACGCAGTGCTGTTCGCTGGCTGGTCGAGTAACAACAAATACTCGTTGCTCGGTGCGATGCGTGCCTCCGCGCAGACTCTGAGCTATGAAGTGTTCCTCGGGCTTTCCCTGATGGGTGTGGTTGCGCAGGCCGGTTCATTCAACATGACCGACATCGTTAACAACCAGGCCGGTTTGTGGAACGTTATCCCGCAGTTCTTCGGTTTTGTGACTTTCGCGATCGCGGGCGTTGCGGTGTGTCACCGTCACCCGTTTGACCAGCCGGAAGCGGAGCAGGAACTGGCGGATGGTTACCACATCGAATATTCCGGTATGAAGTTCGGCCTGTTCTTCGTCGGGGAGTACATCGGTATCGTCACCATTTCCGCGTTGATGGTCACGCTGTTCTTCGGTGGCTGGCAAGGGCCGTTGTTACCGCCATTCATCTGGTTCGCGCTGAAAACCGCGTTCTTTATGATGATGTTCATTTTGATCCGCGCCGCGCTGCCGCGTCCGCGTTATGACCAGGTGATGTCCTTCGGCTGGAAAGTCTGCCTGCCATTGACGCTGATTAACTTGCTGGGAACGGCGGCTGTCATTCTCTGGCAAGCGCAATAAGGGGTGAAAAGACCATGACTTTAAAAGAATTACTCGTGGGCTTCGGCACCCAGGTTCGTAGTATCTGGATGATTGGCCTGCATGCGTTCGCCAAACGCGAAACGCGTATGTACCCGGAAGAGCCGGTCTATCTGCCACCGCGCTACCGTGGCCGTATCGTACTGACGCGCGACCCGGACGGTTCCGAGCGCTGCGTTGCCTGTAACCTGTGTGCGGTAGCCTGCCCTGTCGGCTGTATCTCGCTGCAAAAAGCGGAGATGCAGGACGGCCGCTGGTATCCGGAATTTTTCCGAATCAACTTCTCGCGCTGCATTTTCTGCGGTCTGTGCGAAGAAGCGTGCCCGACAACGGCGATTCAGCTCACCCCGGATTTCGAGATGGGCGAATACAAACGTCAGGATCTGGTGTACGAAAAAGAGGATCTGCTGATCTCCGGTCCGGGCAAATACCCGGAATATAACTTCTACCGGATGGCAGGTATGGCAATCGACGGCAAAGATAAAGGCGAAGCGGAAAATGAAGCCAAGCCTATCGACGTCAAGGGCCTGTTACCGTAAGGAGAGGGGCAATGGAGTTCGCTTTTTATATCTGTGGCCTGGTCGCCATCCTGACGACGGTACGCGTGATTACGCATACCAACCCGGTACACGCGTTGCTGTATCTGATTGTGTCTCTGCTGGCGATTGCCGGGGTCTTCTTTTCGCTCGGCGCATACTTCGCCGGGGCGCTGGAGATCATCGTCTACGCCGGGGCCATCATGGTGCTGTTTGTGTTTGTGGTGATGATGCTAAACCTCGGCAATACCGTGGTCGAGCAGGAGCGCAACTGGCTGTCGCCGCAAATCTGGATTGGCCCGGCGCTGCTCTCCGCAGTGCTGCTGGTGGTAATGATTTACGCCATCCTCGGCGTTAACGATCAGGGTATCGAGGGGACGGCGATTGGCGCGAAAGCGGTTGGCATTACGCTGTTTGGTCCTTACGTACTGGCGGTAGAACTGGCTTCGATGCTGCTGCTGGCGGGGCTGGTTGTTGCTTTCCATCTGGGACGCGAAGACCGCCCGGGCGAAGTGCTGAGCAATCGTACGGAAGACCGCGCGAAAAGAAAAACGGAGGAGCACGCATGATCCCGTTGCAACATGGATTGATCCTCGCTGCGATTTTGTTTGTTTTGGGGCTGACCGGTCTGGTTATCCGCCGCAACCTGCTGTTTATGCTGATTGGGCTGGAAATCATGATTAACGCCGCTGCGCTGGCCTTTGTGGTCGCGGGCAGCTACTGGGGTCAGACCGACGGACAGGTGATGTATATTCTCGCCATTAGCCTCGCGGCTGCCGAAGCGAGCATTGGCCTGGCGTTGCTGCTGCAACTCCATCGTCGCCGCCAGAATCTGAATATCGATTCAGTAAGTGAGATGCGTGGATGAACATGCTCGCCTTAACCATTATTTTTCCTTTTATTGGCTTTGTGCTGCTGGCGTTTTCCCGTGGCCGCTGGTCGGAAAATGTTTCTGCAACCGTAGGTGTCGGGTCGATTGGTCTGGCTGCGCTGGTTACCGCGTATGCGGGCGTTGATTTCTTCAATCACGGTCAGCAACCTTTCGCAAAACCACTGTGGACGTGGATGGCGGTCGGTGATTTCAACATCGGCTTCAATCTGGTGCTGGATGGCCTTTCATTAACCATGCTTTCGGTGGTCACCGGTGTAGGTTTCCTGATCCACATGTTCGCTTCCTGGTATATGCGCGGTGAAGAGGGGTACTCCCGCTTCTTCGCCTACACCAACCTGTTTATCGCCAGCATGGTCGTTCTGGTGCTGGGTGATAACCTGCTGCTGATGTACCTCGGCTGGGAAGGCGTGGGTCTGTGCTCCTATCTGCTGATTGGTTTCTACTACACCGATCCGAAGAATGGCGCCGCGGCGATGAAAGCGTTCGTCGTTACCCGCGTGGGTGACGTGTTCCTCGCTTTCGCACTGTTCATTCTTTACAACGAACTGGGCACGCTGAACTTCCGCGAAATGGTTGAACTGGCACCGCAGCACTTCGCCAACGGCAATAACATGCTGATGTGGGCGACACTGATGCTGCTGGGTGGTGCGGTTGGTAAATCCGCACAGCTGCCGTTGCAGACCTGGCTTGCGGATGCGATGGCTGGCCCGACCCCGGTTTCGGCGCTGATCCACGCGGCGACGATGGTTACCGCCGGTGTCTACCTGATTGCACGTACGCACGGCTTGTTCCTGCTGACGCCAGAAGTGCTGCATCTGGTGGGTATTGTGGGTGCCGTAACGCTGCTGATGGCGGGTTTCGCCGCGCTGGTGCAGACCGATATCAAACGTGTGCTCGCTTACTCCACCATGAGCCAGATTGGTTACATGTTCCTGGCGCTGGGCGTACAGGCGTGGGATGCGGCGATTTTCCACCTGATGACGCACGCGTTCTTTAAAGCGCTGCTGTTCCTCTCCTCCGGTTCGGTGATCCTCGCGTGTCATCACGAGCAGAACATCTTCAAAATGGGTGGCCTGCGTAAGTCGATTCCGCTGGTGTATGTTTGCTTCCTGGTCGGTGGCGCGGCGCTGTCAGCGTTGCCGATGATCACCGCGGGCTTCTTCAGTAAGGACGAAATCCTTGCCGGTGCGGTTGCGAATGGTCATATCAATCTGATGATTGCAGGCCTGGTCGGTGCCTTTATGACATCGCTCTACACCTTCCGTCTGATTTTCATTGTTTTCCACGGAAAAGAACAAATCCACGCGCATGCAGGGAAGGGGATTACCCATCATCTGCCGCTGATCGTGTTGCTGGTGCTGTCTAGCTTTGTTGGCGCGATGATCGTGCCGCCGCTGAAAGGCGTGTTGCCGGAAACCACCGAGCTTGCGCACAGCAGTGTTGTGATGCTGGAAGTGGCATCCGGTGCGGTAGCGATTATCGGTATCCTGCTGGCAGCCTGGCTGTGGCTGGGTAATCGCACACTGGTGCATTCGATTGCCAACAGCGCAACGGGGCGTTTCTTCGGTACCTGGTGGTTCAATGCCTGGGGCTTCGACTGGCTTTACGATCGCGTCTTTGTGAAGCCATACCTCGGTATCGCATGGTTGCTGAAGAGCGATCCGCTCAATGCGCTGATGAACATCCCGGCGATCCTTTCCCGCTTCGCAGGCAAAGGTCTGCTGTTTAGCGAGAACGGCTACCTGCGCTGGTATGTGGCATCCATGAGCATTGGCGCGGTTGTCGTGCTGGCGCTGTTGATGGTATTGCGCTGAGTTTGTTGGCCGGCTGAGTGCGCTTATCCGGCCTGCAAACGGAAAGAGAATTTTTAGAAATTCGTTGAAAATCTGGTCCGAATGGACAGGCGTTATCGGCGAAGTCAGAGTAGACACCGCCTGCGCAGAGCAACCGGAGCGTACAGATGTACGTGAGGATTGCGAGCACTGCCGGGGTTCGCTATGACGAGCAAGATAGCCTGAGACGGACTTAAACAAGGAACAAAAATCGCCATGTTACTACCCTGGCTAATTCTGATTCCCTTTATCGGCGGCTTCCTCTGCTGGCAGACCGAGCGCTTCGGCGTGAAGGTGCCGCGCTGGATCGCGCTGATCACCATGGGACTGACGCTGGCGCTTTCTCTGCAACTCTGGTTGCAGGGCGGCTATTCTTTGACGCAAGTCACCGGCCTTCCGCAGTGGCAGGAAACGTTCAAGCATGACTGGATCCCGCGCTTTGGCATTAGCATTCATCTGGCGATGGATGGTTTGTCGCTGCTGATGGTGGTGCTGACCGGCTTTCTCGGCGTGCTGGCGGTGCTCTGCTCCTGGCGTGAAATCGAGAAATATCAGGGCTTCTTCCACCTGAACCTGATGTGGATCCTCGGCGGCGTTATCGGCGTGTTCCTTGCCATCGACATGTTCCTGTTCTTCTTCTTCTGGGAAATGATGCTGGTGCCGATGTACTTCCTGATCGCGCTGTGGGGCCATAAAGCCTCCGACGGGAAGACGCGTATTACCGCGGCGACCAAGTTCTTCATTTATACCCAGGCGAGCGGCCTGGTCATGCTGATTGCCATCCTGGCGCTGGTGCTGGTGCACTACAACGCGACCGGCGTATGGACTTTCGCTTACGAAGATCTGCTGAAGACGCCGATGTCCGGCAATGTCGAATATCTGCTGATGCTCGGCTTCTTCATCGCCTTTGCGGTAAAAATGCCGGTGGTGCCGCTGCACGGCTGGCTGCCAGACGCGCACTCGCAGGCACCGACCGCCGGTTCCGTTGACCTCGCGGGGATCTTGCTGAAAACCGCCGCTTACGGTCTGCTGCGCTTCTCGCTGCCGCTGTTCCCGAACGCGTCGGCAGAGTTTGCGCCTATCGCCATGTGGCTTGGCGTGATCGGTATCTTCTACGGCGCGTGGATGGCCTTCACCCAGACCGATATCAAACGTCTTATCGCCTACACCTCTGTGTCTCACATGGGCTTTGTGCTGATTGCTATCTACACCGGCAGCCAGCTTGCTTACCAGGGCGCGGTGATTCAGATGATTGCCCACGGTCTTTCCGCTGCGGGTCTGTTTATTCTGTGCGGCCAGCTGTACGAACGTCTGCATACGCGCGATATGCGCATGATGGGCGGCTTGTGGAGCAAAATTAAGTGGCTGCCGGCGCTGTCAATGTTCTTTGCCGTCGCAACGCTTGGGATGCCGGGTACCGGTAACTTCGTGGGTGAATTCATGATCCTGTTCGGCAGCTACCAGGTTGTGCCGACGATCACGGTGATTTCCACCTTCGGCCTGGTGTTCGCGTCGGTGTACTCGCTGGCGATGCTGCATCGTGCTTACTTCGGCAAGGCGAAAAGCGAACTCGCCAGCCAGGAACTGCGGGGTTTGTCGCTACGCGAGCTGTTTATGATTCTGATCCTGGTTGTGCTTCTGGTACTGCTTGGCTTCTATCCGCAGCCGATTCTGGATACATCGCACGCCGCGATGGGCAATATCCAGCAGTGGTTTGTTAATTCTGTTACTACTACAAGGCCGTAAATCGCCATGACGATAACTCCACAACACCTGATTGCGCTGCTGCCGCTGCTAATCGTCGGATTGACGGTGGTGGTTGTGATGCTCTCCATTGCGTGGCGACGCAACCATTTTCTCAATGCCACGCTGTCGGTCATTGGCCTGAACGTCGCGCTGCTCTCTTTGTGGTTCGTCGGCCAGGCGGGGGCGATGGATGTCACCCCGCTGATGCGCGTCGATGGCTACGCCATGCTTTACACCGGGCTGGTGCTGCTGGCGAGCCTCGCCACTTGCACCTTTGCCTATCCATGGCTGGAAGGGTATAGCGATAACAAAGAAGAGTTTTATCTGCTGGTACTGATTGCCGCGCTCGGCGGCATTCTGCTGGCGAACGCGAATCACATGGCGGCGCTGTTCCTCGGTATTGAGCTGATCTCTCTGCCGCTGTTCGGGCTGGTGGGCTACGCCTTCCGCCAGAAACGTTCGCTGGAAGCCAGTATCAAATACACCATTTTGTCCGCTGCCGCCTCCTCGTTCCTGCTGTTCGGTATCGCGCTGGTTTATGCGCAAACCGGCAACCTGTCGTTTGTCGCGATCGGTAAAAGCCTGGGCGAAGGGATGCTGCATGAACCGCTGCTGCTGGCGGGTCTGGGCATGATGATTGTCGGACTTGGCTTTAAACTCTCGCTGGTGCCGTTCCATCTGTGGACGCCAGATGTTTACCAGGGCGCGCCTGCGCCGGTGTCCACCTTCCTGGCCACCGCCAGCAAAATCGCCATTTTTGGCGTGGTGATGCGTCTGTTCCTCTACGCACCGGTGGGGGAAAGCGAAGCGGTTCGCGTGGTTCTGGGTATTATTGCTTTCGTCTCCATCATCTTCGGTAACCTGATGGCGCTGAGCCAGACCAATATTAAACGTCTGCTGGGCTTCTCCTCTATTTCGCACCTGGGTTATCTGCTGGTGGCGCTGATTGCGCTGCAAGGCGGCCAGATGTCGATGGAAACCGTCGGTGTTTATCTGGCCGGTTATCTGTTCAGCAGCCTTGGCGCGTTCGGTGTGGTCAGCCTGATGTCCAGCCCGTATCGCGGCCCGGATGCAGAGTCGCTTTACTCCTACCGTGGCCTGTTCTGGCACCGTCCGATCCTGTCTGCGGTAATGACGGTAATGATGCTGTCGCTGGCGGGTATTCCGATGACGCTGGGCTTTATCGGTAAGTTCTACATTCTGGCGGTCGGTGTTGAAGCGCATCTGTGGTGGCTGACTGCCGCGGTGGTGCTTGGCTCGGCGATTGGTTTGTATTACTACCTGCGCGTGGCGGTGAGTCTTTACCTGAACGCACCGCAACAGTTGAACCGCGATGCACCGTCCAACTGGGCTTACAGCGCAGGCGGGATTGTGGTACTTATCTCCGCGTTGCTGGTGCTGCTGTTAGGTATCTATCCGCAGCCGCTGATCAGCATTGTTCAACTGGCGATGCCGATGATGTAAGGCCTGGAAACAGGTAAAGAAAAACCGCCGGTATCGGCGGTTTTTTTATGGGCTAACCAGATAAACGCGCAACGATTACTTCGCCAGCAGCGGGGTAGATGTTACTTGGTGGTGGCTAATCAGCGGGCCGCGAATATTATTCGCAGCGCGATCCAGCACTTCCTGAATCACGGAAGAGAGTTCGTTAATCTCGAACTTCGCCACGTAACCGTCTGCCTGCACTTTCCGCACGTGATCTTCGTTAGCGCTACCGGAAAGCGACGAGTGGATCACCACCGGGATGTTTTTCAGACGCGGATCGGTTTTGATCAGGCGCGTTAAGGTAAACCCATCCATCTCCGGCATCTCGAGGTCGGTCAGAACCATCGAGATCTTATCGCTTACTGGAACACCTTCCGCGTCGGCCTGCTGCGCCATTAACTGGATTTTTTCCCACGCGTCTTTACCGGTGATATGCATCGCACTCGGGATCTGCATCGCATTGAGGCCTTTTTCCAGCATCGCGCGCGCCACTTTGGAATCTTCCGCCACAATGGCAACAGAACCCGGTTTCAGGTTGAATTTCTTGTCCGGCACATGATCGCCGTGGACGTCATGATCCGCAGGCACGATGTCATACAGGATCTGCTCAACGTCCAGCACCATCGCCAGGTTGTTGGTATCCTTATCGTCATCCAGGCAGGCAATACTGGTGATGTAGCGACCATTGATCGCTTTTTCGGCCGTGTGCACCTGTTTCCAGTCCAGGCGAATAATATTTTCCACGGACTCAACGGCAAATGCCTGCACGCTACGGGCATATTCCGTAATCAGTAAGATGTTCAGACCGCTTGCAGGTTTACAACCCGCCACGGCGGCGAGGTCAATCACCGGGATCACCTGATCGCGGATGTTAACCATCCCCATCAGCGGCGCTTTCATCCCTGCGGGACGGGTAAAGGTGGGCATCGGTACGATTTCGCGTAGCTTAAATACGTTGATGCCAAATAACTCGGATTTGGTGGCATCTAACGATGTGCCAAGGCGAAACAGCAACAGCTCAAACCGGTTCGACAGAGTAAGATTCGCCCTGTCATCGATGTCTTTCTGGAAATTGTCCATCATGCCCTCAAATAGGAAATGCCTGCGTATATCTATTATCGGCATGGTGGAGAAAAAATAGAGTGCCTAAATTAAAATCAAATGTGAACTACCGCAAAATCTTCAGCCAATGTCGTTTGCGAAAAGTACGTTTTACACTCGGCGAGCATCGCCTGGCTGCCCTGTTCGTCATAACGTGAACTGAGATGGGTAATCACCAACTTTTTTGCCCCGGCATCGGCGGCGAGCTGCGCCGCCTGGCGGGTTGAACTGTGCCCCCGGCTGTTCGCTTTTTCCTCCATTGCCTGCTCAAGCGTGGCTTCATGCACCAGTAAATCAACACTCTGTGCCAGTTCCAGCGCGGCCGGGCAGGGCGCGGTGTCGCCAAAAATCGCCAGTTTTTTTCCGCTTTCTGCCGGGGCAAGATAATCCGCGCCATTGACGATGCGCCCGTCAGGCAGTGTGACGGTTTTCCCCTCTTTTAATTGCTGGAACAGCGGCCCGGCCGGGATGCCTTGCGCTTTTAACGCCGCCGCATTCAGCGCGCCGGGTTTATCATGCTCTTCAATCCGGTAGCCGTAGCACTCCACCGGGTGCGACAGCGGGTAAGCGGTCACTTTGCGCAAACCATCATCCACCACCAGCCCCGGCGTCACTTCTTCAATCGTCAGCGGGTAATCGGTCCATGAACCGCTAAGCCGCAGCGTGGTTTCCACAAACTCGCGGATCCCTTTCGGGCCGTAAATCTGCAGCGGCTGAACATTGCCGGCCATCGAGCGGCTGCACAGCAACCCGGGCAGACCGAAAAGATGATCGCCATGCAGGTGAGTAATAAAAATTTTATCGAGTTTGCCGGGGTGAAAGGCAGTGCGCAGCATCTGGTGCTGGGTTCCTTCGCCGCAATCAAACAGCCAAAGCCCGGCGCGGGTTGGGTGTTGTAAATTGAGCAGCATCGCCGTGACATTACGCGCCCGTGTAGGTACGCCCGCAGAGGTGCCTAAGAAAATCAGTTCCACAATCTTTGCCCGAATGAAAAAGAATCTAGTATAACGAGGTCACTATAAATGAGGAGAACAACATGATCCGCTGGCAGGATGTGCACCATTCCGAACTGACCGTTTCTGAGTTGTACGCGTTACTGAAATTGCGCTGCGAAGTGTTTGTGGTTGAGCAGGCCTGCGCTTATCTGGATGTGGATGGTGATGACCTGGTGGGCGAGAACCGCCATATTCTCGGCTGGAAAGGCGACGAACTGGTGGCGTATGCGAGGATTCTGAAAAGTGATGATGATCTCTCGCCGGTTGCTATTGGTCGGGTGATTGTCAGGGCGCAGGTTCGCGGCGAAAAACTGGGCTATCAGTTGATGGAGCGCGCGGTGCTTTCCTGCGAGCAACACTGGCCGCAGCACGCGCTATATCTGGGCGCGCAGGCGCATCTCCAATCTTTCTATGCCCATTTCGGTTTTCAACCCGTTACCGATGTGTATGACGAAGATGGTATTGCGCATATCGGGATGGCGCGCGAGATCCGCCAGGCGTAACCGACAGCCTTTGTCTATAGTTAGCGGACAGGTGCATAACATGGAGATAACAGATGGCATATCATTCTTATGAATCACATATTGATGACGACCTGACCCTGCTGAGCGAAACGCTGGAAGAAATTCTCCGCTCATCGGGCGACCCCGCAGATCAAAAGTACATTGAGTTGAAGGCCCGTGCCGAACAGGCGCTGCATGAAGTGAAAAACCGCGTCAGCAGCGCATCGGATACGTACTACTACCGTGCGAAAAAAGCCGTCTATCGCGCAGACGACTACGTGCATGAAAAACCGTGGCAGGGCATTGGTGCCGGTGCCGCAGTGGGTCTGGTGCTCGGTCTGCTGTTAGCCCGCCGCTAACGTTTCACTTCCCCTCCCTGGAAGGGGGTACTGTTATTACGCTAAGTACCCCGTATACTATGTGGTTTTTAACAGGGAGGGGCTCGCGTGTACTCCATTTCTTCGGCGCTTTCACACTTACACCTCTGCCTGACCGACGACATTCCCCGGTCGTCAGGATTTTGCTTTTTTGATGCCCCTTTCCCGTTAAACGACGCTTTTGATCCCCTGACCTGGCTTGCCAGCCAAGGCGTGTGGCCGCAATTTTACTGGCAACAACGTAGCGGTGATGACGAAGCCGCCGCGCTTGGCGCATTGCGCCGTTTCTCTTCTTTACCCTTAGCGCAAGATTTCTTGCAGCAATGCGCTGAAGATGTCCGCATCTGGGGGCTTAACGCGTTTGATCCCACACAAGGCGAACTGTTTTTACCGCGTCTGGAGTGGCGACGGGAAGGCGGTCACGCCTTTCTGCGCGTCTATATTTTCAGCGAGACGTCCCTCTGTGATGATGCACAGCGCGCAATCGCATTTCTTTCGGCGCTGGTGGAATCGACACCGTTGCAAAACGTGCAGCAAACGTGCCTTGAGCAGCATCACATCCCCGAGCGCGATGGCTGGCGAACGCTGATTGCACAGGCGTTGCAAACGCTGGAACGCGGTGAGCTGGATAAAGTCGTACTCGCCCGCGCAACGGATTACCATTTTGCCAGTGCGGTGGACGCCGCCGCGTTGATGGCCGCCAGCCGTCGCCTCAATCATCACTGTTTTCATTTCATGATGGCGTTTAATGCGCAAACGGCCTTCTTAGGTTCAACGCCGGAGCGGCTGTGGCGTCGCCGTGGCTGCGCCTTGCGCACGGAAGCGCTGGCCGGAACGGTGGCCAATCATGAAGATGACCAGCAGGCGCAACAGCTTGCCGACTGGCTAATGGCTGATGACAAAAACCAGCGTGAAAATATGCTGGTGGTGGAAGATATCTGCCAGCGTTTACAGCAGCAAACCGGTGCGCTGGAGGTGCTGCCGCCGAAAGTGGTCCGGCTACGTAAAGTACAGCATCTTCGCCGCTGTATCTGGACCGATCTGCAAACGCCGGATGACGCGCTCTGCCTGCAAATGCTCCAGCCGACAGCGGCAGTTGCAGGATTGCCACGCCGTGAAGCGCGGGCATTTATTGCGCAGCATGAGCCTTTTCAGCGTGAGTGGTATGCCGGTTCGGCGGGTTATCTTTCGCGGCAACAGAGTGAGTTCTGCGTTGCCCTGCGTTCGGCAAAAATTGACGGCAATACCGTACGTCTTTATGCCGGTGCGGGCATTGTTTCCGGTTCAGACCCGGAGCAAGAGTGGCAGGAAATTGAGAACAAAGCGGCGGGATTGCGATCATTATTACAACTTAGTCACGCATAACCGACTCATATCAAAAATACATAGTTCCTGATTACTTATACTAAGCCGTAATATTGATACCGGACAAATTCATGTCGATAAGCTCATTTAACCGACGCTGGGCGGCGGTGATCCTCGAAGCTCTTACCCGTCACGGCGTCAGGCATGTGTGCATTGCCCCGGGATCCCGTTCCACCCCATTAACGCTGGCCGCAGCGGAAAATCACGCCTTTATTCACCACACCCATTTTGATGAGCGTGGTTTAGGCCACCTTGCGCTGGGGCTGGCAAAGGCCAGCAATGAGCCGGTGGCGGTGATTGTGACATCCGGCACGGCGGTGGCGAATCTTTATCCCGCGCTGATTGAAGCAGGGCTGACCGGTGAAAAGCTGGTGCTGCTGACGGCGGACAGACCGCCGGAGTTGATTGATTGCGGTGCTAACCAGGCAATTCGCCAGCCGGGCATGTTTGCCACGCATCCTACGGAATCTCTCGCGTTGCCGCGACCCTCACAGGACATCCCTGCGCGCTGGCTGGTTTCCACCCTTGATAACCTGCTGGGTTCGTTACAGGGCGGCGCGGTACATATTAACTGCCCGTTTGCCGAGCCGCTTTACGGTGAGATGGATGATACCGGCCTTGCCTGGCAGCAGGCGCTGGGTGACTGGTGGCAGTCAGACACACCATGGTTGCGCGCACCGAACAGGGTTAGCAGCGAAACACAGCGCGACTGGTTTTTCTGGCGACAAAAACGCGGTGTGATAGTGGCTGGTCGCATGAGCGCGGCTGAAGGCCGGTTGCTTGCTGAATGGGCGAAAACGCTCGGCTGGCCGCTGATTGGCGATGCGCTTTCGCAAACCGGGCAACCGCTGCCGTGTGCCGATCTCTGGCTCGGTAATGGCCAGGCAGTGGCAGAGCTGAATCAGGCGCAGATTGTGTTGCAGTTTGGCAGCAGCCTGACCGGCAAACGTCTGTTGCAGTGGCAGGCAACCTGCGAACCGGAAGAGTACTGGCTGATTGATCGCCTGCAAGGGCGGCTCGATCCGGCCCATCATCGCGGGCGTCGGCTGGTTTCCAGCATTGCCGACTGGCTGGAGCAGCATCCGGCTGAACCGCGCGCACCCTGGTGCGAGGCGATCCCACGCCTTTCAGCGCAGGCCTGGGAAACCGTTTGTGCGAAGCGTGATATTTTTGGCGAGGCACAGCTGGCGCACCGCATCGCGGATTATTTGCCAGCCCAGGGCCAGCTTTTTCTTGGCAACAGCCTGGTCGTGCGGCTGGTCGATGCGCTGGCGCAACTCCCGGCGGGATATCCGATTTACAGCAATCGCGGCGCCAGTGGTATTGATGGCTTGCTTTCAACGGCGGCGGGCGTTCAGCGTGCTACCGCGCGGCCTACGTTGGCGATTGTGGGCGATCTCTCCGCGCTTTACGATCTCAATGCGCTGGCGCTGCTGCGGCAGGCTTCTGCGCCATTCGTCCTGCTGGTAGTGAATAACAATGGTGGGCAAATTTTCTCGCTACTGCCCACGCCGCCCGCCGAGCGCGAGCAGTTTTATTTGATGCCGCAGAATGTCCATTTTGCGCATGCGGCGGCGATGTTTAGCCTTGCTTACCATCAACCGGAGAATTGGGCTGAGCTTGAGCAGGCGCTGGAAGGCGCCTGGTGCAAGCCAGGTGCGACGGTGATTGAACTGGTGGTGAACGCAACCGACGGCGCGCAGACGTTACAAACGCTGCTGGCGCAGGTGAGCCATCTGTGATCCTGCACGGCCAGGCCATTACTGGACATCGGCTCCAACCGTGGCTGGTGTTTCTGCATGGTTTTTCCGGCGATAACCGTGAATGGCAGCACGTTGGCGACGCGCTGAGTGATTTCCCGCGCTTGTATCTCGATCTGCCCGGACATGGCGATTCAGCCCATATTGGCGTTGCGTCCTTTGATGAGTTGGACGCGCTGCTGCGCACTACTCTTGAGCACTACAACATACGCAACTACTGGCTGGTGGGATATTCGCTTGGCGGGCGCGTGGCGATGTACCACGCCTGCCAGCATCCTGCCGGGCTGTGCGGCCTGGTGGTTGAAGGTGGCCACCCGGGACTGACATCCGCTGACGATCGTGCCCAGCGGCTGCGTAATGATCAGCAGTGGGCTGCGCGTTTTCGCCAGCAGCCATTGAGTGAGGTATTTGACGCCTGGTACCGGCAGCCTGTTTTTGCCACGCTAAGCGAATCGCAACGGGCGGCGCTGGTGGCCACACGCGGCGAGAATAACGGTGCGACGCTGGCAGCGATGCTGGAGGCAACCTCGCTTGCCTGCCAGCCCGATTTGCGCGCCGCACTTCAGACACTTTCTGTGCCAGTACATTATTTATACGGTGAACATGACAGCAAATTTCAGGCGCTGGCGACGCAAGTCTCGCGCCACTGTCACGCCATTCCTGCCGCCGGGCACAACGCGCACCGGGAAAATCCCGCTGCCGTTATTGCCGCCCTGGCGCGTATTCTGCGTCTTGAGACAAAGGACACACTATGATCCACCCAGATGAAAACATGCTTTATGCGCCGGTTGAATGGCGTGACTGTTCTGAAGGTTACACCGACATCCGTTATCAAAAATCGGCCGATGGTATTGCCAAAATCACCATCAACCGCCCGCAGGTGCGCAACGCGTTTCGCCCGCTGACGGTCAAAGAGATGATTCAGGCCATGGCTGACGCGCGCTATGACGACAGCGTGGGCGTGATTATTCTCACCGGTGAAGGGGAAAAAGCCTTCTGTTCCGGCGGCGATCAAAAAGTGCGCGGTGATTACGGCGGCTACCAGGATGACTCCGGCGTGCATCATCTCAACGTGCTGGATTTCCAGCGCCAGATCCGCACCTGTCCGAAACCGGTAGTGGCGATGGTGGCGGGTTACTCCATCGGTGGCGGCCACGTGCTGCACATGATGTGCGATCTGACCATTGCGGCGGAAAATGCCATTTTCGGCCAGACCGGCCCGAAAGTCGGCTCCTTCGATGGTGGCTGGGGTGCGTCCTACATGGCGCGCATCGTGGGGCAGAAAAAAGCGCGCGAAATCTGGTTCCTCTGCCGCCAGTACGATGCTAAACAGGCGCTCGATATGGGGCTGGTCAACACCGTTGTGCCGGTTGCCGATCTTGAAAAAGAGACCGTGCGCTGGTGTCGTGAAATGCTGCAAAACAGCCCAATGGCGCTGCGCTGCCTGAAAGCCGCGCTGAACGCCGACTGCGATGGTCAGGCGGGGCTGCAGGAGCTGGCGGGTAACGCCACCATGCTGTTCTACATGACCGAAGAAGGGCAGGAAGGCCGCAATGCGTTTAACGAAAAACGCCAGCCTGATTTCAGCAAATTCAAACGGAATCCATAATGCGACAGGCGCAGGTTTACCGCTGGCAAATCCCGCTTGATGCGGGTGTGGTGCTGCGTGAGCGGCGCCTGAAAACACGTGACGGGTTGTTCGTTCATCTTCGTGAAGGTGAGCGCGAAGGCTGGGGGGAAATTTCCCCTCTGCCGGGGTTTAGCCTGGAAACGCTGGATGACGTTCAACCGGTTGTGGTGGCGTGGGTAGGTAGCTGGCGCGACGGCGAACAACCACCGCTGCCGGACGAGCCTTCTGCGGCATTTGGTTTGAGTTGCGCGCTGGCAGAGCTTAGCGATGCGCTGCCGCAGGCGGCGGATTACCGCGCCGCGATGCTGTGTAGCGGTGATCCGGACGAGTTGTTCGCCGCGCTTGCTGCTTTGCCGGGTGAAAAGCTGGCGAAAGTGAAAGTGGGGCTGTATGAAGCGGTGCGTGACGGCATGGTGGTCAACTTGCTGCTGGAATCCATTCCCGATCTCCGGTTGCGGCTGGATGCTAACCGTGCCTGGACGCCGCTGAAAGCGCAACAGTTTGCGAAGTATGTCAACCCGGCTTACCGCTCGCGCATTGCGTTTCTTGAAGAACCCTGCAAGACGCGCGAGGAATCACTGGCGTTTGCCCGCGAGACCGGCATTACCCTCGCCTGGGATGAGAGCCTGCGTGACGCAGACTTTCGTTTTGAGCAGCAGCCAGGCGTCGGCGCCGTGGTGATTAAACCGATGTTGACCGGCAGCTTGCAGAAAGTCCAACAGCAGGTTGCAGCGGCGAAAGCGCTGGGGCTGACGACCGTTATCAGTTCGTCACTCGAATCGAGCCTTGGTCTGACGCAACTGGCGCGTATCGCCGCCTGGCTGACGCCGGGAATGGTGCCGGGTCTGGATACGCTGCAATTAATGCAAACGCAGTTGATCCGCCGCTGGCCGGAGAGTGATTTACCCTGCTTGCAGGTTGATGCGCTGGAACCACTGCTATGATTTTTGCCGACTGGCCCTGGCGTCACTGGCGTAAGGTACGTGGCGAGCAGGCGGCAATTCGTCTTGAGCAGCAAAGCCTTAACTGGCGTGAGCTTTGTGTGCGTATTGGCAGGCTGGCCAGCGGGTTTGCCCGCCAGGGTGTACAGACGGGCGACGGCGTCATGCTGCGCGCGCGCAATCAGCCGGAAACGCTGCTGGCGTGGCTGGCGCTGTTGCAATGCGGCGCGCGGGTTTTGCCGTTGAATCCGCAGTTACCCGCCACGCAACTGGATGCGCTGTTAGGGCAGTTGACGCTGCGTTTTGCACTCGACCTGGAGTCGCATGCGGCGTATGCCGGTTTAACATCGCTGGCGCTGAGCGAGGCTGACGGCGATTATGCCGTTGACTGGTGGCCTCAACGGCTGGCCTCAATGACTCTGACTTCCGGTTCTACCGGCCTGCCGAAAGCCGCCGTGCATACCGGCGCGGCGCATCTTGCCAGTGCACAGGGCGTGCTGGCGCTGATCCCGTTTACCGCGAAAGACGACTGGCTGCTCTCGCTACCGCTGTTTCATGTTTCCGGGCAAGGGATTTTATGGCGCTGGCTGCTGGCTGGCGCGCGGATCACCGTGCGACAAAAAGCGCCGCTGGAGCAGGCGCTGGCCGGGTGTAGCCACGCCTCGCTGGTTCCAACGCAGCTGTGGCGCTTGTTGAACGACAATGTACCGGTCTCGCTGAAAGCAGTGTTACTGGGCGGCGCAGCGATCCCCGTCGAACTCACACAGCAGGCCCGCGAGCGCGGGATCCGCAGCTGGTGTGGTTACGGTTTAACTGAATTTGCCTCGACGGTGTGTGCGAAAGAAGCCGATGGCAAACCTGATGTCGGCTACGCGCTGCCAGGGCGTGAAGTGAAAATTGTCGGCGAGGAAGTCTGGCTGCGTGCCGCCAGCATGGCGTCGGGTTACTGGTGCAACGGAGAACCCCTCCCGCTGGTAAACAGTGAAGGCTGGTTTGCCACGCGCGATCGCGGCGAGCTGAACGATGGTCGCCTGACCATTCACGGTCGTCTGGACAATCTTTTTTTCAGCGGCGGGGAAGGCATTCAACCAGAAGAAGTTGAACGCGTTATTGCCCGCCACCCGCAGGTGCAGCAGGTGCTGGTGGTGCCGGTCGATGACGCGGAGTTTGGTCAACGCCCGGTGGCGGTAGTGGAGTGCGCAGGTGACGTAAATGCCGATGCGCTGAGCCAGTGGGTCGCCGATAAACTGGCCCGTTTCCAGCAGCCGGTACGCTGGCTGATGTTGCCCGCAGCGCTTAAAAATGGCGGTATTAAAATCTCCCGTCGCGCCGTTCAGCAGTGGGTTAGCACCCTTGAAGGCAACACGTAAAAATAGCGGCAGGACAATTTTGCGAGCCTTCACGACAAACTGACTGGCCAATAAAACCCCCTCCCGCAAGTGTGTTAGTTTGCGCTCTGGCTTCTGAAACGCAGGGATAGCGATGCCGCATTCATCCTCTTCTACACCGCACGATGCGGTGTTTCGCAAATTATTATCACATGCGCAAACTGCTCGTGATTTTTTCGATATTCATCTTCCAGAGCACTTGATTGCACTGTGTGATCTTTCCACGCTTCATCTGGAGTCGGGCAGTTTTGTTGAGGAAGATCTGCGATATTGCTACTCGGATATTCTCTATTCGCTGAGAACGCGCGCTGGCGACGGTTATCTTTATGCCTTGATTGAACACCAAAGTTCACCTGATAAAAATATGGCCTTTCGCCTGATGCGCTATGCCATTGCTGCAATGCAACGCCATCTTGATAAAGGGCATGGTGAATTGCCAATGGTTATCCCGATGCTTTTTTATCATGGACGCGTCACGCCGTATCCATGGTCGCTACGCTGGCTGGATGCCTTTCAGTTGCCGCAGCAGGCAGAAAAGCTCTACACCAGTGCGTTTCCACTGGTGGATATCACCCAACTTGCCGATGCTGAAATTGTGCAACATCGGCGTATCGCCATGCTTGAGCTTTTACAAAAACATGTCCGGCAACGCGATATGCTGGAGTTTCAGGAGCAACTGGTCAGCCTGCTGGCACTGGGCTACACTGGCGGCGAACAGTTGAAGACGTTGCTGCACTATTTGTTGAAGGTGGGTCATACCGCCGATCCGGCAGCGTTTTTAACCGCCATTGCCAGCAGAACCACGGATCATCAGCAAAAGGAGGCGTTAATGAATATTGCACAATATCTTCGCGAAGAAGGCATGACGTTTGGCCTGAAAAAAGGATTGGCGCAGGGGCGTGCCGAAGGCGTTCAACAAGAAGCGCTACGCATTGCCAAAGTGATGCTGGAAAAAGGAATGGAGCCCGATGTTGTGGCAACATTAACCGGGCTACCGGCGGAAGTGGTGGAAAAGGTCAGCCACTGAGCACGCTTTCAGAGCAACCCTTTCATCCTTAAGGTATTGCGGGTCGCGTCGTTCAGATCGTAGCGGTGCAGATCCGCAGGTTTTACCCATGCGTAATCCTGGAATTCGTCATTAATACTGACGTCGCGATTGGCACTGATGCAGTCAAAAATTAAGTAAATCATGTAGATCTGCTCTTTAATGCCGTCAGCATAGGTTTTCACCCGAATATCGTCGCGAAATGTCCACGGGGTGATTTCTCTCAGCTCCAGCTTGTCGCCCAGTTCTTCACGGATCTCCCGGCGCAGCGCCTCTTCAATCCGCTCTCCAGGCTCCACACCGCCGCCGGATAGTGCCCATTGACCGGGGAAAACACCGCGATCGTCGGCCATTTTACACAGCAAATAGGCACCGTCATTTTGAATCAGGGGGCATACAATTGTCCGTTGTCGCATGGTTAATTCTTTTAGCGTGATGAATAGAATGCGCCATGTTAACGCAAGCGCTGGTGTAGAAAAATTGACCCCGTCTATAGTTACTGGCCTTTTTATTCATTCTGCTGACAGAAAAATAAGCGTACAATCAGAGGCTTTTGGGCATCAGGCCCGTTATGTGCGGAAATCAAAAATGAAGAAGATTGCTTTATTAGGTTTAGCCAGCGTGTTGCTGGTCTCTGCTGGGGCGCAGGCTGTGAGTCTGAACGGCCAGATTGGGAAAGATTACACCAACTTTGGTTTTGGTTTGGGTACCGAAACCAGCGGGATCGCCGTGAGCGGTAACTGGGCACACAGTGAAGATGATGGCGATATCGCCGGCCTGGGGCTCGGTTACAACATCCCGCTTGGTCCGTTCCTTGCGACCGTCGGCGGTAAAGGCATTTATCTGAATCCGGATGTGGGCAGCGAAGGTTATGCCGTTGCTGTCGGTGGCGGGCTGCAGTGGAAAATTGCCAGCAGCTTCAGTATCTTCGGCGAATACTACTACTCACCGGATTCACTCTCCAGCGGCGTAAAAGAGTATCAGGAAGCGAACGCCGGGGCGCGTTACACCATTATGCGCCCGCTGACGGTTGAGGCTGGTTACCGCTACATCGACATGACCGGTAAAGAAGGGCGTCGCGACAACGCGGTTGCCGATGGCCCCTATGTTGGCGTTAGCGCCAGTTTCTAATCCCCTGGCGCGGCCTCTGTCCGCGCCCGTTTGTCTCCGTTTTTCCTCTGCGCATGCGCTATAGTGTTTCAACCTCGATTGCAGGAGCTAACGATGTTAAATGTGGAGATGTTATCGACCGGCGATGAAGTGCTGCATGGCCAGATTGTGGATACCAATGCGGCTTGGCTGGCTGACTTTTTCTTTAACCAGGGGTTGCCTCTCACGCGCCGTAACACCGTGGGCGATAACCTTGATGATTTGGTCGCTATCCTGCGTGAACGTAGTGAGCACGCGGATGTGCTGATTGTGAATGGCGGTCTGGGGCCGACCAGCGACGATCTCAGCGCGCTGGCGGCGGCGACTGCTAAAGGCGAAGCGCTGGTGCTACACGAAGCGTGGCTGGCACAAATGGAACGCTTCTTTACCGAACGTGGTCGCGTAATGGCGCCAAGTAACCGCAAACAGGCCGAGATCCCGGCCAGCGCCGAACTGGTGGATAACCCGGTCGGTACTGCCTGTGGTTTTGCTCTGCAGCTCAACCGTTGCCTGATGTTCTTCACACCGGGCGTACCGTCGGAATTTAAAGTGATGGTGGAACAAGAAATTCTGCCGCGCCTGCGCGCCCGCTTTACCTTGCCGGAGCCGCCGGTTTGCCTGCGCTTAACCACTTTTGGTCGCTCAGAGAGCGATCTGGCGCAGAGTCTGCAACACCTTCAACTGCCGCCAGGCGTGGTGATGGGCTACCGCTCTTCCATGCCGATTATCGAGTTAAAACTGACTGGCCCGGCAGAACATCGCGCCGCGATGGAAGCGCTGTGGCCGGAAGTGAAACGTGTCGCCGGGGAAAGTTTGATTTTTGAAGGCACCGAGGGTTTACCGGCAGCACTTGCCGCAACCCTGCGGGAACGTCAGCTCAGCCTGACACTGAGCGAACAGTTCACCGGCGGTCTGGTGGCCTTACAGCTTTCCCGCGCTGGTGCGCCGCTGCTGGCCAGCGAAGTGTTACCGTCGCAGGCGGAAGCGCTGGCGCAAAGCGCTCGCTGGACCACCGAGCTGCGCAATCGCCATCTCGCCGGGCTGGCGCTGACAGTGACCGGTCTTGAAGAGGATCATCTCAACTTCGCGCTGGCGACGCCGGAAGGCACCCGCGCGCTGCGAGTGAAATTCAACACCAACCGCCACGGGCTGGTGGTGCGCCAGGAAGTGTGCGCCATGATGGCGCTGAACATTCTGCGCCGCTGGTTAGCGGGCAAAGACATTGCCAGCGATCACGGCTGGATCAATGTGGTGGAAACACTGTCGGTAGAGTGATCGCTGAGGGTAACGGCATGCCGTTACCCCAATGCGTTTGCCAGTAGCGTAATGGGATGTTCACAGCGTTTGCTGGTGGACATCTCAATTTGCCATTTGCAGGTTTCACAATCCGTCACCACCAGATCCGCACCGCTGGCTTCTATTTGCTCGAACAACGGCGCGCCAATCGCCTGCGATGTCGGGTAGTTTTCGCTTTTAAAGCCGTAGGTGCCGGCAATCCCGCAGCAACGCGAATCCAGCACCGTTAATTCAAGCCCGGGGATGCGCCGCAGCAGTTCCAGCGTGTAGTGCGACCAGCCCATTTTTTCCATATGACATGGCGTGTGGTAGACCACTTTTAGCGGCGTTTCTTTCAACGGCAATGCGCGACCTTCGTCGAGCATGCGCCAGATCCAGCGCGTGGCTAAATCGATATGCGAGCGCAGATGGCTATTATCCACATCCAGCAGGTGAGGATATTCGTCGCGCAGCGTAAAAGCGCAGGTGGAAGAGGTGGCGATAACCGGCAATCCCTCCGTGCCGATAGCCTGCTCCAGCGAGCGCACATTAAACTGCGCCTGTTTTTTCGCTTTATCGAAAAAACCATTCGCAATCAGTGGTACGCCACAGCACTTTTCCCGCTGCAATAACTGTACGCCGATGCCCATATGGTTCAGCACACGGATCAGATCTTTACCCAACTGGGGATGGTTGTAATTCACGTAGCAACCGTGGAAAAACGCCACCTGCTGCGCAAATGCCTGTTGCTGCGCGGCAATGCTGCGATACCAGCGGCGAAATGTACCGCTGGAATATTTTGGCAGCGTGCGGTGGTGATCGATTTTTAATGCGGTATCCAGTAACTGGCGCACGGGTTTGAGTGATGTTGCCGCATTCACCAGCGGTGCCATCGGTGTTGATAGCGTCCCCATCAGGTCGGTGTGGCTGAGAATGGCATTTCGTATGGAGAGCTTTTTCGGCGCGTACTGGGCACGGGCGCGCTGAATAATATCGCCAATTTTCACCCCGGACGGGCAGACAGTTTCGCAGCGTTTGCAGTTGGTGCAGTACTTCAGCGCATCATCATACAGCGCGGCGTCTTTTAACCGCAGACGTTCGCCATCAGGCCCTGCCTGCTTCGGGCCAGGGTAAGCAGGGTTGACGCGGCTGACCGGGCAGGCGGTGGTGCAAACGGTGCATTTAATGCAGCTTTCAAATTGCGTATTGTTCATTGTTCGCCTCCCTGTGCGCTAATTTGCTGTGCGGCATGCAGCGCGGTAACGACGCAAACGCCGCCGCCGCACCCCTGGGCGATGGCATCAAAACCGCCCAGCACGGAACCAACCACATAGAGATTGTTCACCGCGTTGCCCTCGCGCAGGCCGTGTAGTTGCGCGTCGGTCTGCACGCCAAACTGCTGCCACGGTTGGCTGTCAAACACATTATCGCGATACCACTCCTGACGCTGCGCGCTTTGCAGCACGTCGAGATCAAACACCGTTTCCCGCACGCGATCGCGCCCGGCAACCAGCCCGTTACTGAAAAAACTGCCGCTGGCGAGCACCACATTGCGCGCACGCAGCGGGATATCTTCATGTTTACGCGTCCACACTTGCGTTACGCGCTGGTCGGCGATATCGGCACGCAGTACCTCGTCACCGGGCATCCAGTTACCGCCGCTGCGTATAAACGCCTGTTGCAGGAGTTGTTGCATGCGCATACCCGGTACAGATGGCGGCAGCGTAGGCAGCAGGCGCAGCGGGCAGGCCAGTTGCTGGTTGAGGCGCGTAAAGACGCTGCTGTCCGTCAGACCAAAGCAGGCGGGCAGATAGAGCATCGCGTAGTGCTGGCTTAGCGGCAGCAGCGCTTCGTACAGGGCGTTGTAGTGCTCGGGTGCGTCCAGCTGGTGGGCGATATTCACCGCGCGAAATTCACTGGGGTTATCACGCAGCCGATCCAGTAGCGGCAGATCTATCTCTTCTGCCTGCGCGTCAATACCGCGTTTACGCAGGGCACCAGCGGCAAGCTGCGGCTGGAAATCAAGAAAACCACTGATACCGACCACGCCAGTGTGCTGGTGGGTTTCTGTTTTTACCGGCACTTCCCACGGGCTAAGCCAGACGGTGCGGAATGTGCCAAGCGGTGTTACGCGCTGGTGCGGCGTATCAACATCGCCCTGTAACGCCAGCCCGCAATCTGCCAGCAGCGTCTGCGCCTGGTGTGCATAGTGGCGAACCTGGTCTGCGCCGAGCCGGGCATAAGGGTGATTGGCATGGTGCTGCTGGAGGTGCGCGATGGCGCTATCAAGCGTATTGATGGGCTGGCCGTCGGGTAAGTGTGAAAGTAAATCCAGTGAGCCGGAGGAGAAGCTCAGAGTACTCTGTCCGCGGCTGACAATGGCGCAGCGCTGGCCGCTCTGCGCAAGACGGATCCCGCAGACTAAACCGGCCAGCCCGCCCCCGATAATAACCGTATCAAATCTCATCTTCCGCCTCCTTTTCCAGACCGCACAACCCCTGATAAACCCAGCGTGTGAATTCACTTTCACGCAGCGCATCGCCCCAGGCGACGGGTTTAACTCCTTTCCAGCGTTCATTAAGAAAACCGGCCAGTTGATGCAGAGATTCACTTTCGGTCGTGACATGCATGCGGTTAAGCAACCCGGCGGCACGACAGGCGCACAGCTCGCCCTGGCAGGTGCCCATCCCGACGCGTGTGCGGCGGCGCAAATCCAGCAGCGAGTGGACATTGAGGTTTTCGACCGCGTACTGCACTTCCCCGGCGGTGACGGCTTCACATTCGCAAACCAGGCTGCGGTTATGTCTGTCGCTGCCAAGCCAGGCTGGCGTACGATCACCATGGCGATAGACCGCCGAACCACGTAGCGGCGTCGGCAGGGAAATGATTTTTTTGAGCGCCTGTTCTGTCGGCTCGCGGGAGCCTGGCAGCGGCGCGGTGGCGGTGGTGCAGGGGGCATGATGATTGAGCTTGCGACACACGGCATCCGTTGCCCATTCGGCCATCAGCCGGTAAGTCATCAGCTTGCCGCCGGTAATAGTGATAAACCCTTCCAGTCCGTCGCGCTGCGCGTGGTCCAGCAACACAATTCCCCGGCTGACATTGCGTCCGCTCGGATCATCATCGCTGGCGACCAGCGGTCGCACACCGGCATAAGCACGCAGAATGCGCGTTTTCGCCATCACCGGTGCCAGTTTTTCCCCTTCGCGCAGCAGAATATCCACTTCGTCAGGCGTGACGCGCAGGTTATCAATATCGGCATAATCAATATGCGTTGAGGTGGTGCCAATCAGGGAAATCGTGTCGCCTGGCACCAGAATATCGGCATCGGCGGGTTTGCGGCAGCGGTTGATGACGTGCTGGTTAATGCGATGATCGAGGATCAGCAGCGCGCCTTTCGCGGGGAACATGCGGATGCTCAGATCGGCATACTCAGCGATACGCTGGCCCCAAATCCCGGCGGCATTCACCACCACTGGCGCATGAAGTTCCTGGGTTTCACCACTGGCAGGGTGATATAGCCGCACACCGCTCACCGTGTCGCCGTGGCGGATCAGGCCACATACTTCATGTCCGGTGAGGATTTTGGCGCCGTGCTCGCGCGCGTCCAGCATATTGCTGGCGGTGAGGCGGAAAGGATCCACCGTGCCGTCTGGTACACGCACCGCGCCGATCAGTGCCGGGTTGACGCCTGGCTCCATGCGCAGCGCCGCCTGCGGTGAGATGGCCTGCGCCGGGATCCCCGCTTGCAGACAGGCGTCAATAAACTGGCTTTGATAGACCAGATCATCTTCCGGCAGGGTAATAAACAGGCCGTCTGTTGGTTCGATACAGTGGCGGGCGATGCGTTTGAGGATCTGGTTTTCGGCAATACATTCACGCGCTGATTCGTTATCGGTCACCGCGTAACGCGCACCGCTGTGCAGTAAGCCATGGTTACGGCCGGTCGCGCCGGTGGCGATATCGTGGCGTTCAAGCAGCACCACGCGCAAGCCGCGCAGGGCGCAGTCGCGGGCGATGCCTGCGCCGGTCGCGCCGCCGCCGATAATAATCACATCGTAGTCACTGGAGTTGCGCATGTTCGCGTCCTTCTGGTCGACGTTCCTTAGCAACCATTTAGCCATACTATGATTGTGGTTTGTTTGATATCGCGCATATTCGAGCAAAAAACGAAAGTGAAACGCGCTTTCATGCGTGAAGTTAGATGTTTGTCATATTTCTGTAACAATACCTGCGACAACTCATTCACTCTGGTTAAAACTTTCACTACAATCCGCCGCGAATAACTCTGGTTATGTTCGTTTTCACTCATGAATGAAAGATATGAGTCTTACCGCGCCACGGAGGCCGCTATGTTGAGTATTTTTAGACCTGCCCCCCATCAATCGCGTCTGCCCGATGCGCAAATCGACCCGCTGTACCGGCGGTTGCGCTGGCAGATTTTCCTCGGCATCTTCTTCGGCTATGCCGCTTACTATCTGGTGCGTAAGAACTTTGCGCTGGCAATGCCGTATTTAGTCGAACAGGGCTTTTCCCGTGGCGATCTGGGGTTTGCGCTGTCCGGGATCTCCATTGCCTACGGTTTTTCGAAATTTATTATGGGTTCGGTGTCGGATCGCTCGAATCCGCGCGTTTTCCTGCCCGCCGGGTTAATTCTGGCGGCGGCGGTGATGCTGGTTATGGGCTTCGTGCCGTGGGCAACCTCAAGCATCATGGTCATGTTTGTGCTGCTGTTCCTGTGTGGCTGGTTCCAGGGGATGGGCTGGCCGCCGTGTGGGCGTACCATGGTGCACTGGTGGTCGCAAAAAGAGCGCGGCGGCATTGTGTCGGTATGGAACTGCGCGCATAACGTCGGCGGTGGCATTCCTCCGCTGCTGTTCCTGTTGGGGATGGCGTGGTTTAACGACTGGCACGCGGCGTTATATATGCCCGCGTTTGGCGCGATTCTGGTGGCGATTCTTGCCTTCGCACTGATGCGCGATACGCCACAATCCTGCGGCTTACCGCCGATTGAAGAGTACAAAAACGATTACCCGGATGATTACAGTGACAAACACGAAGAGGAGTTGTCCGCAAAGCAGATTTTCATGCAGTACATCCTGCCGAACAAACTGCTGTGGTATATCGCGGTCGCGAACGTTTTTGTTTACCTGCTGCGCTACGGCATTCTCGACTGGTCGCCGACCTACCTGAAAGAGGTGAAACACTTCGCGCTGGATAAATCCTCGTGGGCCTATTTCTTCTATGAATATGCGGGCATCCCCGGCACGCTGCTGTGCGGCTGGATGTCGGACAAAGTCTTCCGCGGAAACCGCGGCGCAACGGGCGTGTTCTTTATGACACTGGTGACCATTGCGACTATCGTTTACTGGTTGAACCCGGCGGGCAACCCGAGCGTGGATATGGCCTGCATGATTGTCATCGGCTTCCTGATTTATGGCCCGGTGATGTTGATTGGTCTGCATGCGTTGGAGCTGGCACCGAAAAAAGCGGCGGGTACGGCGGCGGGCTTTACCGGCTTGTTTGGCTATCTTGGTGGTTCTGTCGCCGCCAGCGCGATTGTCGGTTATACCGTTGATTTCTTCGGCTGGGATGGCGGCTTTATGGTGATGATTGGCGGCAGCATTCTGGCGGTTTTACTGCTGGTTATCGTGATGATTGGCGAGAAACGTCACCATGCCGACGTGCTGGCGCGTCGCAGCTAACAGGGAGCACTGATGAAAACCACTTTCACCCGTATGACCTCAAGCCTGCTGCTGGCAGGCGCGTTAACCAGCCAGGCGCTGGCCGCCGATAAAATCGTTATCGCCCATCGTGGCGCCAGCGGTTATCTGCCGGAACATACCTTACCGGCGAAAGCGATGGCCTATGCGCAGGGCGCGGATTTCCTGGAACAGGATCTGGTGATGACCAAAGACGACCAGTTGGTTGTCTTGCACGATCACTATCTCGACCGCGTAACGGATGTCGCGGAGCGCTTCCCACAGCGCGCGCGTAAAGACGGGCGTTACTATGCCATCGACTTTACGCTCGACGAGATCCGCTCGCTGAAGTTTACCGAAGGGTTCGAGCTGGAAAAGGGCAAGAAAGTGCAGGTCTATCCGGGGCGTTTCCCGATGGGCAAATCCGATTTCCGCATTCATACATTTGAAGAGGAGATCGAGTTTGTGCAGGGGTTAAATCACTCCACTGGCAAAAACATCGGTATTTATCCGGAGATCAAAGCGCCCTGGTTCCACCATCAGGAGGGGAAAGATATTGCCGCAAAAACGCTGGAAGTGCTGAAAAAGTACGGTTACACCAGCAAGCAGGACAACGTTTACCTGCAATGTTTTGACGTCAATGAGCTTAAGCGCATTAAGAATGAGCTGGAACCGAAGATGGGGATGGATCTTAAACTGGTGCAGCTGATTGCGTATACCAAATGGAATGAAACGCAGGAGCAGCAGCCGGACGGCAAATGGGTGAATTACAGTTACGACTGGATGTTCAAACCCGGCGCGATGAAGCAAATCGCGCAGTATGCCGACGGCATCGGCCCGGACTACCACATGCTGGTGGCGGACGGTTCAAAACCGGGTAACGTTAAGCTAACGGCAATGGTGAAAGAGGCGCATGCCAGCCATTTGCAGGTCCATCCGTTTACCGTACGCGCGGATCAACTTCCGCCGTATGCCAGCGATGTGAATCAGCTCTATAAGGTGTTGTATCAGCAGGCGGGTGTCGATGGTTTGTTCACCGATTTCCCGGATAAAGCGGTGCAGTTTTTACAGCACAAGTAAAACAAAAGGGCCTGTGAAGGCCCTTTTTTACATCTCGATTTCGATATCGCCTTTCGCCCGGCAGCAGCAGGGCAAAATTTCCCCTTCGTTGATAAAGGCCAGCGGCTCGGCAATCCAGTCAACCTGGCCTGCCACCAGGCGGCAGCGGCAGGAGCCGCAGTAGCCTTCGCGGCACTGGTACTCAACTTCCACCTGGTGCGATTCGAGCGCCACCAGCAGGGAAGGGTGCTCATCCTGGCACTGGACGTGCGTGCCGGAAAGGCTAAGCGTAACGCGGCTCATCAGAGCTGGAAGCTGCTCAGATCGTCGGTGTCGACTTCAGAGTCGATCTGGCCGACCAGATAGGAACTCACTTCCACTTCCTGCGGTGCCACCTGGACGTTATCGGAAACCAGCCAGGTGTTGATCCACGGAATCGGGTTCGAACGGGTCTGGAACGGTAAGTCGAGACCGACTGCCTGCATACGGATGTTGGTGATGTACTCAACATACTGGCAGAGAATGTCTTTGTTCAGGCCGATCATCGAGCCGCCCTGGAACAGGTATTCCGCCCACTCTTTTTCCTGCAATGCCGCCTGCACGAACAGGTCATAGCACTCCTGTTTGCACTCTTCGGCGATCTCGGCCATTTCCGGGTCATCTGCGCCGGAACGCAGCAGGTTCAGCATATGCTGGGTGCCGGTCAGGTGCAGAGCTTCGTCACGGGCAATCAGGCGAATGATTTTGGCGTTGCCTTCCATCAGCTCACGCTCAGCGAAAGCGAAGGAGCAGGCGAAGCTGACGTAGAAGCGAATCGCTTCCAGCGCGTTCACGCTCATCAGGCACAGGTAGAGTTTTTTCTTCAACTCGCGCAGGCTGACGGTCACGGTTTTGCCATTGACGTTGTGCGTGCCTTCTCCCAGCAGGTGCCAGTAGCTGGTCATTTCAATCAGCTCGTCGTAGAAGTGCGAGATGCCTTCCGCGCGCTTGAGGATCTGCTCGTTGGTGACGATATCGTCAAACACCACCGCCGGATCGTTAACGATGTTGCGGATGATGTGGGTGTAAGAGCGTGAATGGATCGTTTCTGAAAACGCCCAGGTTTCTACCCAGGTTTCCAGTTCCGGGATAGAGATCAGCGGTAGCAGCGCGACGTTCGGGCTACGACCCTGAATGGAATCCAGCAGCGTCTGGTATTTCAGGTTGCTGATAAAAATGTGCTTTTCGTGTTCTGGTAGCGCCTGGAAATCGATACGGTCGCGGGAAACGTCAACTTCTTCCGGACGCCAGAAGAAGGAGAGTTGTTTCTCAATCAGCTTTTCGAAAATGTCATATTTTTGCTGATCGTAGCGCGCCACGTTAACCGGCTGGCCGAAAAACATCGGCTCCAGCAACTGATCGTTTTTCGTCTGTGAAAAAGTGGTGTATGCCATGGAATGTGAGTCCTGTCTTGCGAAAAAAAAGGGCGGGTTTCCCCGCCCCTTAGTTAGATCTTACATGCGCCGCTTTCGCAGCCATCGTCCTGGATGGAAGGTGCCAGGTCATCCTGCGCATCTTCCGCGCCATCGCGGGTGTTTTGATAGTACAGCGTTTTCACACCAAATTTGTAGGCGGTCAGCAAGTCTTTCAACAATTGTTGCATCGGCACTTTGCCCGACGGGAAGCGTGACGGGTCATAGTTGGTGTTTGCCGAAATCGACTGATCGATAAATTTCTGCATGATGCCGACCAGTTGCAGGTAGCCGTCGTTATTCGGCATTTCCCACAGCAGCTCGTAGGCATTACTCAGTTTTTCGTAATCCGGCACTACCTGACGCAGGATGCCATCTTTCGACGCTTTGATGCTCACATGACCGCGCGGCGGTTCAATGCCGTTGGTGGCGTTGGAGATCTGCGAAGATGTTTCAGACGGCATCAGCGCGGAGAGCGTGGAGTTACGCAGGCCGTGCGTTTTGATCGATTCACGCAACGCTTCCCAGTCGTAATGCAGCGGCTCGTTGGTAATACCGTCGAGATCTTTCTTGTAGGTATCGATCGGCAAAATACCCTTCGAGTAGGTGGTTTCGTTGAACCACGGGCACGCGCCTTGCTCTTTCGCCAGCTCGTTAGAGGCTTTCAGCAACCAGTACTGAATGGCTTCGAAAGTCTGGTGCGTCAGGTTGTTGGCGCTGCCGTCCGAGTAACGTTTGCCGTTCTTCGCCAGCCAGTAAGCAAAGTTGATGACGCCAATACCCAGCGTACGGCGACCCATCGCGCCGCGTTTAGCGGCCAGAATTGGGTAATCCTGGTAGTCCAGCAGGGCATCAAGCGCACGCACCGCAAGCGTTGCCAGCTCTTCCAGCTCGTCGAGGTTTTTAATCGCCCCGAGGTTAAATGCAGAGAGCGTACAGAGCGCGATTTCACCGTTTTCGTCGTTCACATCATCCAGCGGCTTGGTCGGCAGGGCGATTTCCAGGCACAGGTTGGACTGACGTACCGGCGCAACTATTGGGTCAAACGGGCTGTGGGTGTTGCAGTGATCGACGTTCTGAATGTAGATACGGCCAGTAGATGCGCGTTCCTGCATCATCAGGGAGAACAGCTCCACCGCTTTGATGCGCTGTTTGCGGATGCTGTCGTCTTTTTCATATTTGGTGTACAGGCGTTCGAACTCGTCCTGATCGGCGAAGAACGCATCGTACAGACCCGGCACGTCGGACGGGCTGAACAGGGTGATATCTTCACCTTTCAGCAGACGGGTGTACATCAGTTTGTTGATCTGTACGCCGTAGTCCATGTGACGCACGCGGTTACCTTCCACGCCACGGTTGTTTTTCAGTACCAGCAGGCTTTCGACTTCCAGATGCCACATCGGGTAGAACAGGGTTGCTGCACCGCCGCGCACACCGCCCTGCGAGCAGGATTTCACTGCCGTCTGGAAGTGTTTGTAGAACGGGATACAACCGGTGTGGAACGCTTCACCACCGCGGATCGGGCTACCCAGCGCACGAATGCGACCGGCGTTGATACCGATACCGGCGCGCTGGGAAACGTATTTCACAATCGCGCTGGAAGTGGCGTTGATGGAGTCCAGGCTGTCACCACACTCGATCAGTACGCAGGAGCTGAACTGACGGGTCGGCGTACGCACGCCGGACATGATCGGCGTCGGCAGCGAAATTTTGAACGTGGAAACGGCGTCGTAGAAGCGCTTCACGTAGTCCAGACGGGTTTCACGCGGATAGTTGGAGAACAGGCACGCAGCAACCAGGATATAGAGGAACTGCGCGCTCTCGTAGATCTCGCCGGTCACGCGGTTCTGCACCAGGTATTTGCCTTCCAGCTGCTTCACCGCCGCGTAGGAGAAGTTCATATCACGCCAGTGGTCGATAAAACCGTCCATCTGCTTGAACTCTTCTTCCGTGTAGTCTTCCAGCAGATGATGATCGTATTTGCCAAGCTCAATCATTTTCTTCACGTGGTCAAACAGCGCTGGCGGCTCGAACTGGCCGTAGGCTTTTTTACGCAGGTGGAAAATGGCCAGGCGTGCGGCCAGGTACTGGTAGTCCGGCGCGTCGCGGGAAATCAGATCCGCGGCGGCCTTAATGATGGTCTCGTGGATATCGGACGTTTTGATACCGTCGTAGAACTGAATGTGTGAGCGCAGTTCAACCTGAGAGATAGATACGTTACTTAGCCCCTCTGCCGCCCAATCCAGTACTCGATGAATTTTGTCGAGATTGATGCGCTCAGTGCCACCATCACGCTTTGTCACCAGCAGACTCTGATTCATGTGATTACCTGTCCGTGAAATAGAAAATATCCCCCCATTTATCCACAATTCGTTGCTGTGATTAACTCTGTGGATAAATACTACATATAGGGGGTTTGCGATAAGAGAAACGCTATATGGTGAGTATTCTAGTAAGGATTCTTTTCAGTACAAGAGTTGATTTTGAGGTTAAATTGAGGTTGCGAAAGGGTGATAATCGCTAAGTCCTCGTATCGTAAGGCCTGGCGGCGATGTCAATATTTCGCAAAAAAAAATGAATTTTTGATCGAGTGCTGATTTCTTCATCGGGAAAGGCAATTGCGCAACTTGATGCTGCGCAATCTTCTATCACTTTATCTGATGACCTTAGTCATTTTTTGCCGTTGTATGTAACATATAGTTCACATCCACACCCGGCCCTAACGTAAACTGGTTTAACAACGGGTTGTAATGTAACCCGGTAATGTGACGTTCCTGTAACACGGTGCCATCAATCCAATGTAAGAGCTCCGCTGGCTTAATAAATTTCTTCACGTCGTGCGTCCCTTTCGGCACCATGCGCAGCACGTATTCCGCGCCGACTACCGCCATCAACCAGGCTTTGCCGTTGCGGTTAATGGTAGAGAAGAAAACATGGCCGCCGGGTTTGACCAGTTGCGCACAAGCTTTCACCACCGATTGCGGATCCGGAACATGCTCCAGCATCTCCATGCAGGTGACGACGTCATACTGCTGCGCATGTTTTGCCGCATGTTCTTCTACGGTTTCCTGCACATAATTGACCTGAATGCCAGATTCCAGCGCATGCAAACGCGCCACCTGGAGTGGTTCAAAGCCCATATCGAGCCCGGTGACATCCGCGCCTTCTTGCGCCATGCTTTCCGCCAGAATCCCGCCGCCGCAGCCGACATCAAGCACTTTCTTACCGAACAGACCGGCAGCGTGTTCGCTGATATAACCCAGACGCAGCGGGTTGATGCGGTGCAGGGGTTTAAACTCACCTTCTTTATCCCACCAGCGCGAGGCGACAGCCTCAAATTTGGCGATTTCAGCATGATCAACGTTTTGAGCGACCGGCGTTTTTTCGGCATTCATGGGCGCAATAACTCCTCTATCAATAAGACCCGTGAGTATATCAGGCCAACGGGATGAATAAACCTTTGCACGGGTGTTATAGGTTTACCTGTATCAAAGCGGTTGTGTTATAATTTGCGACCTTTGAATCCGGGATACAGTAGAGGGATAGCGGTTAGATGAGCGACCTTGCGAGAGAAATTACACCGGTTAACATCGAGGAAGAGCTGAAGAGCTCCTATCTGGACTATGCGATGTCGGTCATTGTTGGCCGTGCGCTTCCGGATGTCCGAGATGGCCTGAAACCGGTTCACCGTCGCGTACTTTACGCCATGAACGTATTGGGCAATGACTGGAATAAAGCCTACAAAAAATCTGCCCGTGTCGTTGGTGACGTAATCGGTAAGTACCATCCCCATGGTGATTCCGCAGTGTACGACACCATTGTCCGTATGGCGCAGCCGTTCTCGCTGCGTTACATGCTGGTCGATGGTCAGGGGAACTTCGGTTCCATCGATGGCGACTCCGCGGCGGCGATGCGTTATACGGAAATCCGCCTGGCGAAGATTGCCCATGAATTGATGGCCGATCTGGAAAAAGAGACGGTTGATTACGTCGATAACTACGACGGCACCGAAAAAATTCCTGATGTGATGCCCACCAAGATCCCGAACCTGCTGGTGAACGGTTCTTCGGGGATTGCCGTCGGTATGGCAACCAACATTCCGCCACATAACCTGACGGAAGTGATCAATGGTTGCCTGGCTTACATTGATAACGAAGACATCAGCATTGAAGAGCTGATGGTGCATATTCCGGGGCCAGATTTCCCGACGGCGGCGATCATCAACGGTCGTCGTGGCATCGAAGAAGCCTACCGCACCGGTCGCGGCAAGATTTACATTCGTGCGCGCGCGGAAGTGGAAACCGACGCGAAAAGCGGTCGCGAAACGATCATCGTGCATGAAATTCCGTATCAGGTGAACAAAGCGCGCCTGATCGAGAAAATTGCCGAGCTGGTGAAAGATAAACGCGTTGAAGGCATCAGCGCGCTGCGTGACGAGTCCGATAAAGACGGTATGCGCATCGTTATCGAAATCAAACGTGATGCCGTGGGTGAAGTGGTTCTGAATAACCTCTACTCCCAGACGCAATTGCAGGTTTCCTTCGGTATCAACATGGTGGCTCTGCACCATGGTCAGCCGAAGATCATGGCGCTGAAAGAAATCCTGGCCGCGTTTGTGCGCCACCGCCGCGAAGTGGTGACGCGTCGTACGATTTTCGAACTGCGTAAAGCTCGCGACCGCGCGCATATCCTTGAAGCGCTGGCCGTGGCGCTGGCGAACATCGATCCGATCATTGAACTGATCCGCCGCGCGCCGACGCCTGCTGAAGCAAAAGCGGGCCTCATCGCGCAGCCGTGGGATCTGGGCAATGTCTCTTCTATGCTGGAACGTGCGGGTGATGACGCGGCGCGTCCGGAGTGGCTGGAGCCGGAGTTCGGTATTCGCGATGGTAAATACTATCTGACCGAACAGCAGGCACAGGCGATTCTGGATCTGCGCTTGCAGAAACTGACCGGCCTTGAGCATGAAAAACTGCTCGACGAGTACAAAGAGCTGCTGGAGCAGATTGCCGAGCTGCTGCACATCCTTGGCAGTGCTGAACGCCTGATGGAAGTGATCCGCGAAGAGCTTGAGCTGGTTCGCGAACAGTTTGGCGACGAACGTCGCACCGAAATTACCGCTAACACTGCCGATATCAACATCGAAGACCTGATCAATCAGGAAGATGTGGTGGTCACGTTGTCGCACCAGGGCTATGTGAAGTATCAGCCGCTGACCGACTACGAAGCCCAGCGCCGTGGTGGTAAAGGTAAATCGGCTGCGCGTATTAAAGAAGAAGACTTTATTGACCGCCTGCTGGTGGCCAACACCCATGACACCATCCTCTGCTTCTCCAGCCGTGGACGTCTGTACTGGATGAAGGTTTATCAGTTGCCGGAAGCGAGCCGTGGCGCGCGTGGTCGCCCGATCGTCAACCTGCTGCCGCTGGAGCCGAACGAGCGTATCACCGCCATCCTGCCGGTGCGTGAATACGAAGAGGGCGTCAACGTCTTTATGGCGACCGCCAGCGGTACCGTGAAGAAAACCGCGCTTACCGAATTCAGCCGTCCGCGTTCTGCCGGTATCATTGCCGTCAATCTGAACGAAGGCGATGAGCTGATTGGCGTCGATCTGACGTCAGGTAGCGACGAAGTGATGCTCTTCTCTGCGGCGGGCAAAGTGGTGCGCTTTAAAGAAGGTGCTGTGCGCGCAATGGGTCGTACTGCGACCGGTGTTCGTGGCATCAAACTTGCGGAAAAAGACAGCGTTGTTTCGCTGATCGTACCGCGTGGCGAAGGTGCAATCCTGACGGTAACGCAGAACGGTTACGGTAAACGTACGGCGGAAACCGAGTACCCGACCAAATCGCGCGGTACTCAGGGCGTTATCTCCATCAAAGTCACCGAGCGTAACGGCGCAGTGGTCGGCGCGGTGCAGGTTGATGATTGTGACCAGATCATGATGATCACCGATGCCGGTACGCTGGTGCGTACACGCGTCTCGGAAATCAGCGTGGTAGGGCGTAATACCCAGGGCGTTATTCTGATCCGCACCGCGGAAGATGAAAACGTAGTGGGTCTGCAGCGTGTTGCTGAGCCGGTAGATGATGAAGAGTTAGACTCCATCGACGGTAGCGTGGCGGAAGGCGATGATGATATCGCGCCGGAAGTTGATACCGATACCGACGACGACGCGGCGGACGACGACGCCGAGTAATGCGTTATGAGGGCCGGTTTCCGGCCCTTTTTCATTGCCGTTGCGGCCTTTGCGATTTATCGCTACCTTAATCACACTCTTTTTTAACTTCCTTGTGGCGGAGTTTCCCCAGGTTGAAATACCTCGTCTCGTTTCGCAGTACCCTGAAAGTCTCCCGCTATCTGTTCAGGGCGCTGGCGCTATTGCTTTGGCTGTTGATTGCCTTTTTTTCTGTCTTTTATATCGTTAACGCCTTGCATGACAAAGAGTCGGAAATTCGCCAGGAATTTAACCTCAGCTCCGATCAGGCGCAGCGTTACATCCAGCGCACGTCTGACGTGATGAAAGAGCTGAAGTACATCGCTGAAAATCGTCTGACGGCAGAAAACGGTATTCTGACCTCGCGCAACCGCGACGACAAAACCGAAGTCCCGACATTTTTACCGCTGTTCCCGGATTCTGACTGCTCCGCCATGGGCAGCTCCTGGCGCGGCTCGCTGGAGTCGCTGGCGTGGTTTATGCGCTACTGGCGCGACAATTTCTCCGCCGCTTACGATCTCAACCGCGTGTTTTTGATCGGCAGCGACAATCTCTGCATGGCCGACTTCGGCCTGCGCGATCTCCCCGTTGAACGCGACGATACGCTGAAAAGCCTGCATGAGCGTATCGTTAAATACCGTAACGCTCCGCAGGATGAGCGCAGCAACAACGTCTACTGGATGAGCCAGGGGCCGCGTCCGGGGATCGGTTACTTCTATGCGCTGACGCCGGTTTACCTCGGCAACCGCCTGCAAGCGCTGCTGGGAACGGAACAGTCCATTCGCATGGAGAACTTTTTCACGCCGGGTAGCCTGCCGATGGGCGTGACCATTCTGGATGACAACGGCCATGCGCTGATTTCCCTTACCGGCCAGGATAGCGGCATTGTTGTCGATCCGCGCTGGATGCAGGAACGTTCATGGTTTGGTTATACCTCGGGTTTCCGCGAACTGATCCTGAAAAAGAGCCTGCCACCGTCATCGCTGAGCGTGGTTTACTCCGTACCGGTTGATATGGTGCTGGAGCGCATTCGCATGCTGATCCTTAACGCCGTGTTGCTGAATGTGCTGGTCGGTGTGGCGCTGTTTACGCTTGCGCGTATGTACGAGCGGCGGATTTTTATTCCGGCGGAAAATGATGCCCAGCGGCTGGAAGAGCATGAGCAGTTCAACCGTAAAATCGTTGCCTCCGCGCCGGTGGGGATCTGCATTTTACGTACTCAGGACGGCACAAACATCCTCAGTAACGAACTGGCGCACAACTATCTGAATATGCTGACACATGAAGACAGGCAGCGGCTTACGCAAATTATCTGTGGTCAGCAGGTCAATTTCGTTGATGTGCTGACCAGCAATAATACCAATCTGCAAATTAGCTTTGTTCATTCACGTTATCGCAATGAAAACGTGGCGATTTGCGTGCTGGTGGATGTTTCCGCTCGCGTGAAAATGGAAGAGTCGTTGCAGGAAATGGCGCAAGCGGCAGAGCAGGCGAGCCAGTCGAAATCGATGTTCCTTGCGACAGTCAGCCATGAGTTGCGCACGCCGCTGTACGGTATTATCGGTAACCTCGATCTGCTGCAAACGAAAGAGCTGCCGAAAGGGGTGGACAGGTTAGTCACCGCAATGAACAACTCGTCGAGTCTGTTGCTGAAAATTATCAGCGATATCCTCGATTTCTCGAAAATTGAATCGGAACAGTTGAAAATCGAGCCGCGCGAGTTTTCCCCGCGCGAAGTGATGAGCCATATCACTGCCAACTATTTACCGCTGGTGGTACGCAAACAGCTGGGGCTGTACTGCTTTATTGAACCGGATGTGCCGATGGCGCTGAATGGCGATCCGATGCGTTTACAGCAGGTGATTTCCAACCTGCTCAGCAACGCGATTAAGTTTACTGATATGGGGTGTATCGTGCTGCATGTGCATCGTGATGCGGATTATCTCAGTATTCGCGTACGTGATACCGGCGTGGGAATTCCGGGTAAAGAAGTGGTGCGTCTGTTCGATCCCTTCTTCCAGGTGGGAACCGGCGTACAGCGTAACTTCCAGGGCACCGGGCTGGGGCTGGCGATTTGTGAAAAATTGATCAGCATGATGGATGGCGATATTTCCGTTGATACCGAGCCGGGCATGGGGAGCCAGTTCACCATCCGTATCCCGCTTTACAGCGCGGTGGCACCGGTTCGCGCCGATGTCGATGGCCTGGCGGATACGTGCTGCTGGTTGGCGGTGCGTAATGCCTGGCTGTCGGGTTATCTGCAGACATTACTGCAATGGCACGGTATTCAGGTGAAGCAGTACGACGGACGCGCGCTGGGCAACCAGGATACGTTGATCACCGATGATGAACTCTCCGCATCGTGGACCGGACGCGCGGCCATTATTTTCTGCCGTCGCCATATCGGTATTCCCGTTGAGCGAGCGCCAGGCGAATGGTTGCACAGCGTGGCGTCGCCACACGACCTGCTGACGCTGCTTGGGCGCATTTACCGCGTGCAGGTTATTGAGCCGCAGGCGAGCAACGCGCTTCCTGCCGAGACCCGGGAAGAGGCGCGTAACGATGACATGATGATTCTGGTGGTGGACGATCATCCGATTAACCGCCGCCTGCTGGCCGATCAGCTGGGATCGCTGGGATATCAATGTAAAACGGCCAATGATGGCGTGGATGCGCTGAATGTTCTGAGTAAAAACCCTATCGATATTGTGCTCAGCGACGTCAACATGCCGAATATGGACGGTTACCGCCTGACACAACGTATTCGCCAGTTAGGGCTAACGCTGCCGGTGATTGGTGTGACGGCTAACGCGCTGGCAGAAGAGAAGCAACGCTGTCTGGAATCGGGTATGGACAGCTGCCTGTCGAAGCCGGTAACGCTGGATATTCTCAAGCAAACGCTGGCGGCATATGCTGCGCGGGTACGAAACAGCCGGGGATAAAAAAGAACCCCGGCGGGTGCCGGGGTTGCAGGATTACTCTTTTTCTGTCTGCGTCAGGGTGACGGAGGAGAGATAGTTCAGCAGTGCGATATCGTTATCGACACCCAGTTTCATCATTGCTGATTTTTTCTGGCTACTGATGGTTTTGATACTGCGGTTCAGCTTCTTGGCGATTTCCGTTACCAGGAAACCTTCGGCAAACAGACGCAGCACTTCGCTCTCTTTCGGTGACAGGCGTTTGTCGCCGTAACCGCCCGCGCTGATTTTTTCCAGCAGACGGGAGACGCTTTCCGGGGTGAATTTCTTCCCTTTCTGCAATGCCGCCAGCGCTTTTGGCAGGTCTGTCGGCGCGCCTTGTTTTAGCACGATACCTTCAATATCCAGATCCAGCACTGCGCTCAGGATGGCCGGGTTATTGTTCATGGTAAGCACAATAATCGACAGCGTCGGGAAGTGACGTTTAATGTATTTGATAAGCGTGATGCCATCGCCGTATTTATCGCCCGGCATTGACAGGTCGGTTATCAATACGTTTGCCTCAAGTTTCGGCAGGTTGTTAATCAGCGCTGTAGAGTCTTCAAATTCACCGACAACGTTTACCCATTCGATTTGTTCGAGTGACTTGCGAATACCGAACAGTACAATCGGATGGTCATCGGCAATAATTACGTTCATATTGTTCATGTATTAGGCTACCTTGCTACAGCAAGCTCTTGACGTAAGCGTCAATGTCGCTGATGTAATTTTCTATGCCTGGAACATCGCTCTCGCGAATTAATTGCTCCAGCGTTTCACACAACTGCTTACCAGGTACCAGATTAAGCATGGCAAACACGCCTTTCAGGCGGTGTGCCGTCTGCGCCAGCGCCGCGAAATCACGCAGCGCCGACTCAGTATACAACCTCTTAACATCATCGGGTACTGTGTCAACAAACAGCGCGTAATAGCCGCTGGCGTGGAGCTCGGCGTTTTCGTCACCCCCCAAAGGCGACTCCGGTACATCCTCCTGCGCCAGTTGCTCTTCAATGAGTTGCAATATTGCTCCCTGCATTGCATTGCTCATATTAAAGTTCACGCGCAATTGGCCTGGGCCAATTTTCCGTACGCCTGCCTCATCATCGCTTAAAAGCAAGCCTGAGGCAGTAAGATTAGACGGATTATCTGTCAAAAAGAGATCATATTCTTGACTTGATAACCGCTCATCCGGGGAAATACAGCTCGCTCCCCAGTTTTCCAACTGGCGAACCACAATATTACGGATTTCGTTAGAGGTAATATCAATCATCGCCACTACGTCATCGAGTAATTTTTCTTCGCTCTCTGCCTGTTGCGGACGGGCCGCCATTTTCACATGCAGTGAATAACGGGTGCCCAGATCCTCACGCGCTTTAATATTCAGATGCCCGCCAAGTTTACGTGCCAGCTGATCGCACAGCCAGAAGGTGAGGGCGTTCGCTTTTCCGTACTGATCACCCTGCGTATCGTTTAGGAACGGGAAATGCAGATTATCGATTTCGCTGGCGTTCACACCCACGCCGGTATCGAGAATCCGGAAGGTCAGGCGGTCTTCCGCCGATTCGTCCACATTCACTTCAAGCGTGATTTTGCCCATCTGCGTGGTCGTGACCGCGTACTGGATGAGCAGCAACAGGATCCGCCGCAGTGCGTCGCGGTCGCCGTGACGCTCTTCATTGGCCGGAAGCGGGTTATTAATTAAGAGTTGCAGACCTTTACGTTTGATAACCGGCAGGACTTCCGGCACCACTTCGTCAATCAAATCCTGAATCGAGAACAGTGTAGACGAGCCTTTCCAGCTGTCGCTTTCCAGCATATGTGCCAGCTGGATTTCATCGACCAGTTGTACCAGCCTGTCGGCGTGATCCGCGACAAGGTTGCCCTCCTGGCTCTGCAACGCTGCGGCTTCGCTGGCCAGCGATTTCACCGGCTGTTTCAGCGACTCGGCAAGGTTACTCATAAAGCTGGCTCGGCCCTGCTGGTTTTTCTCATACAGCCGTTGCGCCTGCTTCAGCTTTTTATTAACCAGCACTTCTCTGTCCTGGTCGCGAATAATAAAGATCTGCGTACGCGAAGCGACCTGGCTGCGGAACTGACGAATTTCGTACAGTTCGTTATTAATGGTGGCCTGAATCACGCCCTGATGCTGATCGGCCATGGCCGTAATATTTTGCAGATTCAGGTGCGGTAATAAGTGATCGGCGATTTTATTGCTCAGAACGGTGCGGTTCGCTTCCTGATCGTGCACCAGCAGCCCCAGCGGCAATAGTGAAACGATCTCTTCATTAAAGGCACGCAGCACACGCAGTTCGTTACTTGCACCAGGCGTTGCCAGACCGTCGGTTTTACGCCCTGGCATCTGGCGAAAGGTGGTGTAACCGAACAATGCCAGTGCCAGCAGGCCGATATTCAGCAGTAATGGCAGCAGAATATTTTGCAGCGTATCCAGCAGCAGTGTTCCGAATGGCACCTGCCAGACCAGACGTAGCCCGGTGCCGTTCAACGCCGAGGAGATCTCAATGCGTGAACTATTAAAATTGACGGCAACGCTGTCGGTTGTTTCTTTATCCTGGCCGCGAGTGTTGGTCTGCGTGGTATCCGGATCGAGACGGAAGCTATCCAGCGTCATTCCGGGTGGGATCAGATCATTAATTGGCAAATCGAATGCGACCACCGTGGCCAGGTGACCCGGCTGGTTGAATGTCGTACGCAGCGTGAAATAATGGCCGTTTTGCCAGGCCAGATGGCGCAGAGATGAAAAGCTTTCGCGTTCATCGAGGGCATTCGCCTGCTGCAGCATTTCCGCACGGCGGGAATCGACGATATTACTGATCGTGTTGTCTTTGAAACCGGACGAAAGATCCTTTAGTGGCAACGTCGACACCAGGATCATGCTGTTATCCTGGCCGTTGAGGTAATACATCGACCAGGGCACGGTTTCCGCGCCCCAGAGCGTATCGAGGTAAGTGGAGATCCGCTGCGTCATTTCCAGCGTCGAACTGTCATGGGACCCAAAAATCAACGCTTCTGTTTTACGCCGTGGTTTTTCCAGGTAGTAAACATCTTGTTTTAAGCGCGTTTCTTGCAGACCTTCACCAGACGTAGCGGCAGGGGCCGCTGCAATGTTGTCGTAGATTTGCCAGGTTGCGTAGCGCCAGGTGTCGATACGCTTATGAATAGCGTGGGTAATATCGACAATCTGATAGCTTTTATCTTTTAACCAGGCGTTGACCGCACTTTGGATCATCACCCCCATTGTCACCAACAGGACGATAATCAACAAAAGAAAGTAACGGGTGATGTTGCCCGGTATCAGGGAAAATTTGCCAGGGATCATTGTGTCCGATCGACTCATTCTTGTGTGGAACCCGTTATGACAACACTGCTGTTAACACTCAGCGCTCGCTGAGACAATGTTGCTGCCATGCCGTAAGAGCCGCCTGAAACATGCGGCGAACGTATAGATGTTGTGTTGCAGAGCAGTGTACAGCAGGCAGTATATCGGTTAATGAGTGAATTTCCAGACTCTCTTTCCCGTTTCAGCCTCGAAAACATGGGGATAGGCATATTGACTAAACGTAGTGGCAAATATGTACAGCCGGGGAAAGTTGTACATATATTTACCGGTTGCTTGCAAAAAGAACGCGATAAATAACAAACAATTAATTTGGTGAATGTGTCAATGAGAAATATCTGGCATAGTAATTGATTAATTAATAGTCGTTACAAATCGTTATTATATCTAAATAATTATTCAACTTACGTAAATAAGAGTAAAAAAAAACCGAATGCGACGCATCCGGTTATAAGAGGGGTAAACAGACATTCAGATTCGAATGACGGTAATAAATAAAGTTAATGATGATAGCGTTAGGTATTTTAGTTGCGATTGAAGATTATGGTTTTGCATTCAGTGCTATGATTTTAATTTGTATTATTATATTGTTTTTAAATGATTTTTTATTGTTTTTTGATTATTTGTGCGTATTCGTTTAGCTATTTGTGCGAAAAAAAGTTCCCTCATATTTACAAAATGAAACATCTATCATTATGTATGAAACATCTTCAAAGTTTTCGTATCATATTCTCGTTGGATTATTTTTCTATTTTAAGCACAATGATTTTGCCAGCTGATTAGAGGGTTGATCGGCAAGCAGTGGCAATAAAAATGCATATAACAGAGGGTTAATAAAATGAAAGTTAAAGTTCTGTCCCTCCTGGTACCGGCTCTGCTGGTAGCAGGCGCAGCAAATGCGGCTGAAGTTTACAACAAAGATGGCAACAAATTAGATCTGTACGGCAAAGTAGACGGTCTGCACTATTTCTCTGACGACAACGGTTCCGATGGCGATAAGAGCTATGTCCGTTTCGGCTTCAAAGGTGAAACGCAGGTTAACGATCAGGTAACCGGCTACGGTCAGTGGGAATACAACATTCAGGCGAACAGCGAAGAAGGTGCAAGCGACCAGGCATGGACTCGTCTGGCTTTCGCCGGTATCCGCGTGGCTGATGCAGGTTCTTTCGACTACGGTCGTAACTACGGCGTTATCTACGACGTCACTTCCTGGACCGACGTTCTGCCGGAGTTCGGCGGCGATACCTACGGTGCAGATAACTTCATGCAGTCCCGTGCTAACGGCGTTGCAACCTACCGTAACACCGACTTCTTCGGTCTGGTTGATGGTCTGAACTTTGCTCTGCAATACCAGGGTAAAAACGGTAGCGTAAGCGGTGAGAACACCAACGGTCGCAGCCTGCTGAACCAGAATGGTGACGGCTATGGCGCGTCTCTGACTTACGATTTGGGCGCAGGTTTCAGCGTGGGCGGCGCGATGTCCTCTTCCAAACGTACTGCTGACCAGAACGCGACCAACAATGATGCGCTGTTCGGCGAAGGCGATCATGCGGAAGTGTACAGCGGCGGCCTGAAATACGACGCCAATAATATTTACCTGGCAGCACAGTACTCTCAGACCTATAACGCAACCCGTTTTGGTACTTCCAATGGCTCTTCCCCATCCACTGCTTTCGGTTTTGCCAACAAAGCGCAGAATTTCGAAGTGGTTGCCCAGTACCAGTTTGACTTCGGTCTGCGTCCGTCCATCGCTTACCTGCAATCTAAAGGCAAGGATGTCAGCAACAACACCGGTACTGTTAACTTCGGTGACCAGGATATCCTGAAATACATCGATGTTGGCGCGACTTACTACTTCAACAAAAACATGTCCACCTATGTTGATTACAAAATCAACCTGCTGGACGACAATGACTTCACCAAAGCCGCTGGCATTGCCACCGACAACGTTGTTGCTCTGGGCCTGGTTTACCAGTTCTAAGTTAGCAACCGTGATTATTAAGGGGCCGAAAGGCCCCTTTTTTTATGGCCCGCGTCGGTCAACGCTTGCGTTTTAGTGTAGGCTTGCCGCGGGTTAACAAATAACGAGAGACAGAGATGATTTTTCTTCGTGCCGGGGTAGTCGCGGCGTTGTTGTTACTGGCCGGTTGCGACACCGGTAGCAAGGCACAGCCCACCGTGCTGGAAGGCAAAACCATGGGCACTTTCTGGCGCGTCAGTGTAGTCGATATCAGCCCGCAACAGGCGCAAACCCTGCAGCAGAAAATTCAAACGCAGCTGGATGCTGACGATCATCTGATGTCGACCTGGAAAGACGACTCCGCGCTGATGCGTTTTAACCACTCGGCCAGCACCGCGCCGTGGCCGGTCAGTGCCGCGATGGCAGATATTGTCACCACCGCGTTGCGTGTCGGCGAAAAAACCGCAGGCGCAATGGATATCACCGTCGGGCCGCTGGTTAATTTATGGGGTTTTGGCCCGGATAAACAGCCGGTAAAAACACCGGGTCAGGCACAAATTGATGCGGCGAAAGCGCGTACCGGTTTAGCGCATTTAACCGTGATCAACCGCGCCGGGGAGCAATTCCTGCAAAAAGATCTGCCGGAACTGTTTGTTGATCTTTCTACGGTAGGGGAAGGGTACGCGGCGGATCATCTGGCAAAGTTAATGGAGCAGGAAGGGATCGCGCGTTATCTGGTTTCTGTCGGCGGCGCATTAGCCAGCCGGGGCATGAACGCGCAAGGTCAGCCGTGGCGCGTGGCGATCCAGAAACCGACCGATCGTGAGAACGTTGCCCAGGCGGTGGTCGATATCAACGGTCATGGTATTAGTACCTCTGGCAGCTACCGTAACTATTACGAACTGGACGGCAAACGCATTTCACACATCATTGATCCGCGTAGCGGGCGGCCAATCCAGCATGCGCTGGTGTCGGTCACGGTTATCGCGCCCACGGCGCTGGAAGCGGATGCCTGGGACACCGGTTTAATGGTGCTCGGCACCGAGCAGGCAAAAGAGGTGGTGACGCGGGAAGGACTGGCGGTATTTATGATTATCAAAGACGGCGACGGTTTCCGCACCTGGATGTCACCGCAGTTTTCCGCATTTCTGCTCAGCGAAAAAAATTAAACCGCAAGATTGCGGGTGTCTGGAGCTGCGCATACGGGCACAGTGAGGCTAAGCTTACATGAGGAGCCTGACATGAACGACACCACATTATTAGATGAACAGCGCTGGCAAGCGGTGCTGGCCCGTAATGCGCAGGCCGATGGTCAGTTTGTTTTTGCCGTGCTGACCACCGGCATTTTTTGCCGTCCCTCCTGCACGGCACGCCATGCCCTGCGCCAGAATGTGCGTTTTTATTCTGATGTGCAGAGCGCGCAGGCCGCTGGTTTTCGCCCCTGTAAGCGCTGCCAGCCGGATAAAACTCACCCGCAGCAACAGCGGCTGGATAAAGTGGCTAAAGCCTGCCGTTTACTGGAGCAGGATACGCCCATTACGCTTCAGCAACTGGCCGCCGAAGTGGCGCTGAGTCCTTATCATTTTCACCGTTTATTTAAATCCGTTACCGGCATGACGCCAAAAGCCTGGCAACTGGCTTTTCGCGCTCGCCGCTTACGCAATACCCTTACCGTGAGCGAAACCGTTACCGACGCTGTGCTGGCTGCCGGCTTCCCCGATAGCAGCAGTTATTACCGCCAGGCCGATGCATCGCTGGGGATGACGGCACAGCAGTTTCGCCGCGGCGGCGATGCAACTGATGTCTGGTATACCTTTAGCGCCTGCGCGCTGGGGCGCTGCCTGGTGGCGGAGAGCGAACGTGGAATTTGCGCCATTTTACTGGCCAACAGTGACGAGCAGCTTCTTGAGCAGTTGCAGGAAATCTTCCCGCGCGCCCAGCGTGCGCAGGCAAATGATGCGTTCAGCGAACGTGTGGCGCAGGTTATCAAGCGGCTTGACAATGTCGATGCCCCCTTTACGCTGCCGCTGGATCTGCGCGGTACCGCTTTCCAGTTACAGGTATGGCAAGCACTGCGCGAAATACCCGCTGGTGAGACGGTAAGTTACCAGGCACTGGCGCAAAAACTGGGTAAACCGCAAGCGGTGCGGGCGGTTGCCAGCGCCTGCGGCGCAAACAAACTGGCGATTGTGATCCCTTGTCATCGCGTAGTGCGCAGCGATGGGACGCTGTCCGGTTATCGCTGGGGGATGGCGCGCAAAGCCCAGTTGCTCAAGCGAGAACGTAACAAAGAGGAGACGTAATGCTCGATTTGTTTTCCGGAGAACAACCCTGGCAGGAGCCGCTGGCATCGGGCGCTGTCGTGCTGCGGCGCCTTGCATTAGCGCCCGCCGACCAACTGTTACGTGGTATTGCGCAGGTGGTTAGCCAGTCTCCGCTGCGCCATATGGTCACCCCAGGCGGTTATACCATGTCCGTGGCGATGACCAACTGTGGCAAACTCGGCTGGACCACCGACAAGCGTGGTTATCTCTATGCGCCGGTCGATCCGTTAACTCAACAGCCGTGGCCGCCGATGCCTGCGGCTTTTTCCGCGTTGTGCCAGCAGGCGAGCGAGGCGGCGGGTTATCCGGATTTCCGTCCGGATGCCTGTCTTATCAACCGTTATGTGCCGGGTGCGAAATTGTCTCTGCATCAGGATAAAGATGAGCCCGATCTGCGTGCGCCGATTGTGTCGGTGTCGCTCGGTTTACCGGCCGTTTTCCAGTTTGGCGGCCTGAAACGTAGCGATCCGCTGCAGCGGCTGATGCTTGAACACGGCGATGTTGTCGTATGGGGCGGCGAATCGCGGCTCTTTTACCATGGGATTGCGCCGCTAAAAGGCGGCTATCATCCGGCGACCGGTGAATGCCGCTACAACCTGACGTTTCGCCAGGCAGGCAATGGCGAATAAAAATAAGAATTATTCTTGATGTAACCCGATAGCCGTTTAAACTGCTGGCTGATTTTGTTGACCGGGTGTTGCTATGGAACTTCTCCTTCTTGTCTGGCGTCAGTATCGCTGGCCTTTTGTCGGTGTGCTCGCGCTTACCCTCCTGAGCGCCGCGTTTGGTATCGGCCTGATTGCTTTTATTAACCAGCGGCTGATTGAAACGGTGGATATATCACTGACCGTGTTACCGGAGTTTCTCGGTCTGTTGCTGTTATTGATGGCGGTGACGCTGGGATCGCAACTGGCGCTGACTACGCTCGGTCACCATTTTGTCTTCCGTCTGCGCAGTGAATTTATCAAACGTATTCTCGACACCCCGGTCGAACGCATTGAACAACTGGGTAGCGCCGCGCTGCTGGCCGGTCTGACCAGCGATGTGCGTAATATCACCATCGCCTTTGTGCGCCTGCCGGAACTGGTGCAGGGCATTATTCTGACTGTCGGTTCCTGTATCTACCTGGCGATGCTCTCTGGCAAGATGCTGCTGATCACTGTGCTGTGGATGGCGCTGACTATCTGGGGCGGGTTCGTGCTGGTGTCGCGTGTGTACAAACATATGGCGAGGCTGCGCGAAACAGAAGACAAGTTGTACAACGATTTCCAGACCGTGCTGGAAGGGCGCAAAGAGCTGAACCTCAACCGCGAACGCGCGGAACACATTTTCGAAAAGATGTATCTGCCGGATGCGCGTGAGTATCGCCATCATATTATTCGCGCCGATACGTTCCATTTAAGCGCGGTAAACTGGTCGAACATTATGATGCTGGGGGCAATCGGCCTGGTGTTCTGGATGGCAAACAGCCTCGGCTGGGCGGATACCAATGTCGCCGCAACGTATTCCCTGACCCTGCTGTTTTTGCGCACGCCGCTGTTGTCAGCAGTGGGTGCCTTGCCCACGCTGCTCAGTGCGCAGGTGGCTTTCAAAAAGCTAAAACAGTTTGCGCTGGCCCCCTATAAAGCCGGGTTTCCCCGCCCGCAGGCTTTCCCGAACTGGCAAACGCTGGAGCTGCGCAATGTCACCTTTAAATATCAGGACAACGACTTCGCGATTGGTCCCGTCAATATGACGCTGAATCGCGGCGAGCTGGTGTTTTTGATTGGCGGCAACGGCAGCGGCAAGTCGACGCTGGCGATGCTGTTAACCGGGCTGTATCAGCCGGTTTCCGGCGAGATCCTGCTTGATGGCAAACCGATGGTGCAGGATAAACCGGAAGATTACCGTAAATTATTTTCGGCGGTTTTTACCGATGTCTGGCTGTTTGACGACCTGCTGGGGCCGGAAGGCAAGCAGGCGGATCCGGCGCTGGTGGAAAAGTGGCTTGAGCAACTGAAAATGTCGCACAAGCTGGAGCTAAACAACGGCAAGATCCTCAATCTGAAGCTGTCGAAAGGGCAGAAAAAACGCGTCGCGTTGCTGCTGGCACTGGCGGAAGAGCGCGATATTTTGCTGCTGGATGAATGGGCGGCGGATCAGGACCCCCATTTCCGCCGCGATTTCTACCAGGTCTTACTCCCGTTAATGCAGCAGATGGGCAAAACCATTTTTGCCATCAGCCATGACGATCACTACTTCGTGCATGCCGATCGCCTGCTGGAGATGCGCAACGGCCAGCTTACCGAGTTGGTGGGTGAAGAGCGTGCGCACGCTTCCCGCGACGCAGTAGCACGTACCGCCTGACAAAAACGCCCCTTCTGCCGAGGGGGCTTTCGCTGGTTTTTTATCCAAACGCCTGCGTTGTTTATTATTTTTTACAAAACCTACCGCTATGCTTAAGGCTACGTCGCTCTGGCTTCGGAGCGCTTTGCCACACTCAGGGACCGGCCAATGCCAGTTATCAAAAAAAACAGCGTCAAACTGCGCGACGAAGAGCGTGCGCGGCTGATTTGGCTGCTCACCACCCATAAACCGCTCACCGCCGCGCTGCTTGGCGAAATCACGCTGGTCGAGCAGGTCGATAGTGCCGAGCTTGAGCACGATCTCGCCGAAGTGAAAGTGCTGGTTTCGCATCTGCCGCCCCCGGATTTGGCTGACACCCTTGAAGCGCTGCCAGTGGTTGAACGCCACGCGTTATGGCGGCTAATCGATGATGATAAGCGTGGCAAAGTGCTGCTGGAAGCGTCCGAAAACGTCTGGGATGACCTGATCGATGAGATGAGCGACCGTGCGCTGTTGGACGCGCTCGATACGCTGGATATCGATGAGCAAATCTGGCTGGTGCAGCATCTGCCGCGTAACCTCACCGGGCGATTGATGGCGACATTGCCGCCGTCAGAGCGCGCCCGTATGCGACAGGTCATGCGCTATGGCAAAAATTGCGTCGGCGCAATTATGGCGTTTGAAGTCATCACTGTCCGCTCGGAAGTCACGCTGGCGGCTGTCCAGCGCTATCTGCGCCGTCTCGGTAAAATGCCGGAGAACACCGATAAACTGTTTGTTATCGGACGTGATAACCGGCTAATGGGTGAGCTTGGGCTGCAAACTATCCTGCTTAACGCCGCCGGACGGCGGGTGAGCGAGGTGATGGATGCCGATCCGGTCACCTTCTCACCCGAAGACGAAGCGGAAAAAGTGGCGCGCACCTTCGAGCGTGACAACTTACTCAGTGCGGCGGTGGTGGATGAAAACGGCATGCTGATGGGGCGTTTGACCATCGATGAAATCGTTGATGTGGTGTACGAAGAGACCGACAACGATATGCGCCAGATGGGGGGCTTAAGCACCGAGGAAGATGTTTTCGCCCCGGTAAGTAAAGCGGTGAAAACCCGCTGGGTATGGCTGGCAACCAACTTGTGTACTGCGTTTATCGCATCACGTGTCATTGATGGTTTCGAACACACCATTTCGCAACTGGTGGCGCTGGCGTCGCTGATGCCGATTGTCGCTGGCATCGGCGGCAATACGGGTAATCAAACCATAACCATGATCGTTCGCGCATTGGCTTTGCAGAACATTCAGCCGGGAAACTTTACCTTTCTTATACTGCGTGAAATGGGCGTGGCGCTGATTAACGGTCTGGTGTGGGGCGGGATTATGGGCGGTGTCACCTGGTGGCTGTACGACGATGCGGCGCTGGGCGGCGTGATGACGCTGGCAATGGTGCTGAACCTGCTGATGGCGGCGCTAATGGGAGTATTAATCCCGATGGTGATGACCCGGCTGGGGCGCGACCCCGCGGTCGGCTCCAGCGTGATGATCACCGCCATTACCGATACCGGCGGCTTCTTTATTTTTCTTGGGCTGGCGACGATTTTTTTGCTGTAAACAGGTTCTTTTCCCGCAGCGCCGCTGGCGTAATCGCCAGCGTAACCAGCCCGGCAACAACGCCGATGGCCAGATTACCGGTGCTGACGGTGGCAACCACGGTGACCAGCATCACCAGCGTTTCAACAACCGGCGCTCGCATTAGCGTCACAGGTTGCAAACTGGTCCAGTTAAAGGTCTTACACGCGACAATCGCCATAATCCCGGCTAATACCACCATCGGGATTTTCGCCATCACATTGCTTAATGCTGTTACCAGCAACAACAGCACCAGCGCAGCAGCAAGGGTCGAGATACGCGTGCGCCCTTTGCCCATCTCCACGTTGACAATGGTCTGGCCGATCATGGCGCAGCCTGCAATGCCGCCGTAGAAACCTGCCAGAATGTTCGCGATCCCAAGCCCGGTGCTTTCCCGGCTTTTATTCGATGGCGAATGTGTCAGATCGTCGACCAATTTGGCGGTCAGCAGCGACTCCATCAGGCCGACAAACGCGATACTCAGCGCACACGGCCAGACAATGCTCAGCGTATGTAGATTCAATGGCACCAGCCATTGCGTCAGGCCTGGCAAACCGCCCTGCATAGAACCTTCATCCCCCACGGTGGGTAGCAACTGACCGGTAAAAACGGTGAACGCCGTGAGCAGCACAATCGCCACCAGCGGTGCAGGAATACTTTTAACCCAGCGCGGGAGCCACAGCACAATCAGAATGGTGAGGGCGAACAGCGCCAGAATCAGGGGATCTTTATGCCAGAAATGCGGCACCTGAGCGAAGAAAATCAAAATTCCCAGTGCATTAACAAAACCGGTCATCACAGCGTGTGGGATAAAGCGCATCAGCCGGGACATTCCGCTTAAACCGAACAAAATCTGGATCACGCCGGCGAGTAAAACTGCGGGCAAAATGTATTCCACACCGTTTTGATGAACCATCGGACCGATAACCAACGCGACTGATCCCGCCGCCGCCGTGACCATTGCCGGACGCCCGCCGAGCAAAGACATGCTAAAACAAAGCACTACTGAGGCTATCAGGCTTACTTTCGGGTCAACGCCTGCGATAACAGAAAACGAGATAACTTCCGGGATTAGCGCCAGCGCGGTAATAACGCCTGCCAGAACTTCGCGGGTAAAAAACTGTGGTGAGCTTAGGAGGTGGCTTACGCGCAGTACAGAATGGGTTGATTTTTCAGTCATAAAGATTCGCAGGTGGGATGCGAGAAAAGCAGTGACAAACGGCATCCCTGCATTCGGCAAAGCGGGGGATGATAGCAGATTTCCGAGCAGAGTGACCAGCAATAAGTGTTAAATATAATGCAAAAAATCAACTTATTAGTAACATTAATACAATGAATATTTAATGTTTAAACATTATTTAAATCTCACTTTTTAAGTGCTACGTTAGGGGTGCTAACTACTTTACCCTCAATAAATGCGAATAAAGCAGCACTAAAAGTAAGGCAATATCATCATGAAAAAAATGACTGCCAGGCTGTTTTCGATGGCTGTCGGGCTTAATGCTGTCTCAAAAGCAGCAAAAATGTCCGCATCGAAAGAGCAGGAAACAGATGTGCTTTTAATCGGTGGTGGGATCATGAGCGCCACGTTGGGAACCTGGTTGCAGGATCTCGAACCCACCTGGTCGATTACTATGGTGGAACGGCTGGATGCCCTGGCGGAAGAGAGCTCGAACGGCTGGAACAATGCCGGAACCGGGCATGCCGCCTTAATGGAACTGAATTACACCCCACGCAGCGCGGACGGCTCTGTCAGTATTAAAAAAGCGATTGAAATCAACGAAGCCTTTCGTATCTCTCGCCAGTTCTGGGCGCATCAGGTGAAAACCGGTGTGTTGCGCGAACCGCGTTCATTTATTAATACCGTGCCGCATATGAGCCTCGTCTGGGGCGACGATAACGTGAACTTCCTGCGTGCGCGCTACAAAGCGTTGCAGCAGTGTTCCCTGTTCCGCGGTATGCGCTATTCCGAAGATGCCGAACAGATCAAACAGTGGGCACCACTGGTGATGGAAGGGCGCGATGCCGGGCAAAAAATTGCCGCCACGCGTACCGAAATCGGCACCGATGTGAACTTTGGCGAACTGACGCGCCAGATGATTGGTTCATTGCAGAAAAAAGAGAACTTCGCTTTGCAACTGGGCACTGAAGTGCGCGGCCTCAAACGCAATGCTGATAATAGCTGGAATGTGACGCTGCATAACCTGCAAACCGGCGCGGAACAGGTCATCAAGGCGAAGTTTATTTTTATTGGTGCCGGTGGCGCCGCGCTGAAGTTGTTGCAGGCATCCGGAATTCCGGAAGCAGCAGACTATGCGGGCTTCCCGGTTGGCGGGCAGTTCCTCGTGGCGGAAAACCCGGCAGTGGTCAATCACCATCTGGCGAAAGTCTACGGCCAGGCCACCGTGGGCGCGCCGCCCATGTCGGTACCGCATATTGATACGCGCATTATCGATGGCAAACGCGTGCTGTTGTTCGGGCCATTCGCCACGTTTTCGACGCGTTTTCTGAAAAACGGTTCTCTGTGGGATCTGCTGCGTTCGACTAACTCGTCGAATATTCTGCCAATGCTGACCGTGGGGATGACCAACTTCAGCCTGGTGAAATATCTGGTTAACCAGGTGCTACAAAATGAGGACGACCGCTTCGATGCGCTGCGCGAGTACTATCCGCTGGCGCAGAAAGAGGACTGGCGTTTGTGGCAGGCGGGTCAGCGCGTGCAGATTATTAAGCGCGAAACGGGCAAGGGCGGTGTTTTACGTCTCGGAACCGAAGTTGTGAGCGATAAAGAGGGCACTATTGCTGCGCTGCTTGGCGCGTCACCAGGCGCCTCAACAGCAGCGCCAATCATGCTGGAGCTGATGGAGAAAGTGTTCGCTGAGCATTTCGCTTCTGATGCCTGGCAGACAAAACTGAAAGAGATTATTCCCTCTTTTGGCACCGAGCTGAATGGCAATATTGAAGCCGCCGACCAGGAGCTGCGCTACACCAGCGAGATCCTCGGCCTGAAATGCGACGAGTCGCTGGTGGCAGATATTACGCCGCCGGTGCAAAAACCGACAACACAGCCGCACAACGATGGCGAGCAGGTTGCGGATATCGCGCTGTAAATGCTTTTGCAAAATGAAAATCCCGGCAAAATCGCCGGGATTTTTTTATGTATAAAGCAGATTAATTACGTTGGTATTTCACGTGGAAGAAGTAGTTAATCGTTTTCTGCCTGCAATTACTTCTCACTATAATTAATATTGATCCTAAATAATTTCAACGAGAAATAAAAATTAACGATTCAGATATTCCTGATATATGGCTTAAGTCGTGGCGTTTTCCTGTTAGAATCGCCAGTCTTTCAAGACGGTGCGATAAATATGAACAGGATTGTTCTATAGGTAAACATAATGACCTCTAAAATAAATAAGCTGATTAGTTCAGCACTGAATAATTCAAGCGCAAATGAAGCGGCACAGGCACTTAAAATGGCTGCCAGCAGCATGCAGAAAGAGGGACTGAATCCGAAAGACTTTTTGGCCTCGAAAGATGAACGGAATGCCGAGCTGGAATTACTGAGATCTGAATATGCTGATTTGCAACAAACATGTGAAAGTATGCGCCATGCCACCTTGCGCCTGGAGCGTGAGTTAGACGCTGCCAGAAAAGGCGGAGGCAATTATGCTGATCTGCGTGAAGCCAAGGAACTTGCTATAAAATGGCACCGTATCTCGCAAGAATACGAGGCACATTTAAACGTATTGGGCCCGACTGCGGCTGCGGCGCAGGAAACCATAAAACGGCAAGGCGAAAAGCTGAGCGACTTGCGCGGTTGGGTAAAGACCCTGATTTTATTAACAGGAGTAGCCTCTGTTGGTGGTTATGTTTTTGGCGGTGCTGCTGCGAATAATTCAATGAACGAGAGTATTGATGCGTTGCGCTTACAACTAGACAATAAAGATGAAAAGATAGCTGCGCTTCAAAAACAGATCCAAATCTCGGCAGCTAAACCCACCGCTAAACGTAAAACAGAGCAGCCGCAAGATAGTAACCAGAATAAGAAAGCGAATATATTTGATCAATTCGATGACAATTCTATGGATAGCAAACTTACCGCGCAAGGCTCATATGGGCGCAAAGGAATATATAATTTAAAAGCGGATTGTGTGAATGCTCACGGTAATATATTTAGCCCACAATGGAAAGTAGATATCAATAATTTTTTGGTTGAAGAGTCAACGCACATTCTACCTGATGGCTATTCGCTCTCTTTGCCGGACAAATCCGTTCCAGGAGTCGGACAAAAATTCAAACTGACCTATCAGGGCGGGAGTGTTGTCAATTGCACGGTGGTTGACGCTTCGTAATAGCCTGCTTTTAGTAACAAGCCACATGTTTTACCTTGGGCAAATCGCAGGCAAAAAAAACCAACCGCAATGGGTTGGTTTTCCTGGGATTTTTTGGTCGGCACGAGAGGATTTGAACCTCCGACCCCTGACACCCCATGACAGTGCGCTACCAGGCTGCGCTACGTGCCGACGTGTGGCGCTAATAGTACCCTTTTCATAGCTGATTGCAAGCTAAGGGCACGCTGAGTGATTCATAATTAATCAATCAGTTAGCGATAAAACGTTTTTCATCCGTCAGAACCTGCAGCAGCAAACTGAGTTGCGGTTTCTGATCGCGAATTTTCTCACCCTGCGCATTCCAGGTCTGGTAATTCCCATTCTGGTTCAGCACCAGCGTCAATTCCGGCGTGGTAATCGCCAGTACGTCGCTATCCGCAGCGGTTACCCAGTTATGACGGCGCGTGGCGGTAAACAGATCCTGTCCTTGTGAATACTCGCTTGCCGGCGTGCTGACATGCAACAGGCGCTGCATCAGCGTGGTCATGATGTCTTTATGATCCGTTAACTTGCTAATGCGTTGTGCCGGCGTCCCCGGCCAGTGCACAACCAGCGGCACCTGTAACCGGCTGCGTGACCAGTCAAAATGATTATCTTCTTTGCTTTCCGGAACGCCGTGTCCGGCGGTAATAATCACCACCGTGTCATCAAGCTTACCGGAGGCGCGCAGGGCATCCAGCACGCGGGCGATTTGATCGTCGACACTGGCCGCCGCTTTGCCATATTTCCGGGCGAAGCCTGGCTGCGACATATCAACGGACGCTGTGCCGTTTAGCGAAATCCATGAGAACCAGCGGTTATCTTCCTGCGCATAATGCCCCAGCCAGCTAATCCACTGGTCGGCGGTTTGCTCATCGCTCTGCACTTTTGCCGCAGGCAGCGAAAAATCAGATAGCAGCGCCTGGCGATAGAGTGGGCTGCTAAAACCATCGGAAGAGAACAGCCCGAGTTGATAACCCTGCTGGTTAAAAGCGGTAATAAGCGCCGCCGGAATACGCGCCGACAGCACGCCATCCATATAACTTGGCGAGATGCCATAAAACAGGCCGAAATAGCCGCCGTCAGCGCTATTGCCAGAACTCATATGCTGCGTAAATGTGACGTTTTGCTGAGCGAAGCTCGCCAGTTGCGGCATCTGTTTCTCATAACGTGAATAGTTGAGACCGTCGACGGTAATCAACAATACGTTCTGGCCGGAACCCATATCCTGGTAACGCAAATCACTTAGCGGATACTGTACCGATACCGCTTCCGGGTTGCCTTGCTCAACAAGGCGACGCTGGTAATCCTGCGCATCCAGCAGCCCATGTTTTTCCAGAAAACGACGCGCGGTCATCGGGTAGGAGAGCGGCAGATTCGCCCGCTGCATGGTAATGGGGCGATAGAAATTGGCGTCGGCCCAAATGTACATCACGTGAGTGGCAATAAAGGCGACGAAGAAAAAAGCGGCCAACGGTTTGGCAAAGTGGCGACGCCGGGTAAGACTGCGCAGTTTCTGCCAGCTCCAGGTCGCAAACAACATCTCAATCAGCAGGATCACCGGTACGCTGATAAACATTAATTGCCAGTCGCGCGCGGTTTCGTTCTGGTCCGGGTTAATGACCAGTTCCCAGACGATCGGGTTGAGATGCAGGTGAAAACGGGTAAACACTTCGCTGTCGATCAGCAACAGCGTCATGCCAGCGGTTGCCAGCAGCGCGGACAGCACGCGCATCAGCCGCTGGGACATCACAATAAATGTCAGTGGAAACAGCACCAGCAGATAGGTGGCGAACACCAAAAAACTAAAATGCCCGACCACGCTCAGGTAGGAATAAATACGCCCGGAGAGGGTGGTCGGCCAGTCGGCAACAAACAGATAACGGCTACCGAGCACGATGGACAACAGAATGTTGAACAACGCGAACCAGTGCCCCCAGCTTACCATCTGGGAGACTTTTTCACGGTAGCGCTGACGATTGGTCACCATAAACTGTCGCTATTTCCCTTAATGCGCCTGGTCGTCGCCGATGGACGATTGTAACGCCTGCGCGAAAGACTTCGCGATAGCCTGACGCTGTGCGGGGGCGACGCTGGTGTTAATCAGGTTCGTCACCATATTGCCCAACACCATCAGGGATAGATCGGTCGGTGCTTTGTGTTTTTCCAGTACGTTAGCCAGCTCACTCAGAAGCTTTTCAACGTGTTCATCACTGTAGCGGGAGATTTGTGGCATAAATCGAAATCAGTCTGTTCATGAAAGGGCAACATATTACCGTAGCAACAGCTTTTTTTCTGCTTTTTTATCAGCAGTTGCACAGTCGCGTTGGTGGTGGTTGAATACCGCCGGTCTAAAAGGAGAGTTTATCATGAGTCTGGACATCAACCAGATTGCCCTGCACCAGCTTATCAAACGTGATGAGCAAACCCTCGAACTGGTGCTGCGCGATTCTTTGCTGGAACCCACCGCGCCTGTCGAAGAGATGGTCGCTGAATTACACCGGGTTTACAGTGCGAAAAATAAAGCCTACGGCCTGTTTAATGATGAGAGCGAGCTGGCACAAGCGCTGCGTCTTCAGCGCCAGGGTGAAGAAGAGTTTCTGGCCTTCAGCCGTGCGGCAACCGGGCGCTTACGTGATGAACTGGCAAAATATCCGTTCGCTGATGGCGGTATTGTGCTTTTCTGCCACTACCGTTACCTGGCGGTGGAATATCTGCTGATCGCGGTGCTGAACAACTTAAGCAGCATGCGTGTTAATGAACATCTGGATATCAGCTCTACACACTATCTGGATATTAACCATGCGGATATTGTCGCGCGTATCGATCTCACGGAGTGGGAAACCAATCCGGAGTCGACCCGCTACCTGACATTTCTGAAAGGCCGGGTAGGGCGAAAAGTCGCCGACTTCTTTATGGATTTCCTCGGGGCTAGCGAAGGGCTGAACGCCAAAGCGCAGAACCGCGGGTTGTTGCAAGCGGTGGACGATTTTACCGCCCAGGCGGAGCTGGACAAATCAGAACGCCAGACGGTGCGCCAGCAGGTTTACACCTACTGTAACGAGCAGTTGCAGGCGGGCGAAGAGATTGAACTGGCCTCGCTCTCCAAAGAACTGGCTGGCGTGAGCGAAGTCAGTTTCGAGGAGTTTACTGCAGGTCAGGGCTACGAACTGGAAGAGAGCTTCCCGGCGGATCGCAGCACGCTGCGTCAGCTGACTAAATATGCCGGTAGCGGTGGTGGCCTGACCATCAATTTCGATGCTTTACTGCTCGGTGAGCGCATTTTCTGGGATCCGGCGACCGATACGCTGACCATTAAAGGTACGCCGCCGAATCTGCGCGACCAGCTGCAACGCCGTTTGTCCGGCGGGAAGTGATCCTCTGAACCTGCCCGTGTGGGCAGGTTGTCTGTTTTACGCCCCCACGGGAGCCCTTAACCCGGGTATCGATTTCACATTACTGCGCGCGAACATTGCTCAACCAGCTTAAATGCGAGCTGGCAGTGAAAGAGGACGATTCGCGTATGGGCGGGCCAGCCGCTTATCGATAGCGAGCGGGCATAAAAAAAACCCCGCCGGAGCGGGGTTTCTTCAACTTGTCGGCGATTAAGCGCGAACGAAGTCGATGTGGTTCAGTTTGGCTTTGTACGGGTGACGTTGTACAGCCTGAACTTTCACTTTTACTTCTTTGCCATCAACAGCGATGGTCAGAACTTCGCTATAGAACTCAGCTTTCGCCTGCATGTTCCACAGTTTGTCGTGATCCAGTTCGATAGCGATTGGCGCTTCAGTTCCACCGTAAACGATAGCCGGGAACTTGTTCGCTGTGCGCAGGCGGCGGCTCGCACCCTTACCCTGCTCTTTACGTACTTCTGCGTTAATAGTAAACATTTGAATCTCTCTTAAATAATCCTGTTACAGGCGACCCAGCAACAGGCAGATGATCGGCTTTGCGGATGCAAAAGCGGGCGGTATTCTATCCCTGAATGTTCGATACATCAATCAAAAGCGCGTTTATCCCCGTAATTCATGTGCCCGCCGGAAACGCCCTTCATAATCGAACACTTTTTCCCGCACTTGCCAGTACTGGCCTTTCATCCGCGCGACGACGAAATCAGGGTGGCGTAACAACGCCTGCTGCGCCACGATATCCGCCGCGACAATCCAGCGCAGTGGCACGCCTGGCGTGCGAGTGTGTGGGCGAATAAAGAGTTGCTCAAAGGCGGTGCGTTGCGCGGCGGTTTGCAGGCGGAAGCGCTCACTGACATCCGCGCCATCCTCATCGTAATAGGTGATTTTCAGCCATTCGCCTTTATCATCCGCGCCCTGTTGCAACGTCATACCACTACAGCGCAGCACCAGCGCATCCTTCAGTTTCAGCGCCGCTTTTAGCATATCGTCCGGGTCGACCAGCACCGTATCGCAGGTACGACAACGGCGGGCGGCGATATCATTTTCTGCGTTGCATTGCGGGCAGTTTTTAAAGCGAAAGCGGAAATCGCACTGTTCGCGGTGGCCGTCATCATCTTCCAGCCAGCCCTGGCAACGGCGACCAAAATGTTCAATCAGCGTGCCGTCGGCGGTGGTTTTTCCCCAAAAGGTATTGGCAAAACCGCACGCCGGACAGAACACTTGCACCGGCACATTATCGCTTTTACCTTTTGGCGCACCGATTTCCGGGGCGTAGAGATCGTGCGGGTTGCCTGCGTAGTCAAGGATTAAACAGTCAGTTTTTCCCGGCGCGAGGCGCAGGCCGCGACCAACAATTTGCTGATACAGACTGACGGATTCGGTCGGGCGCAGAATAGCTATCAAATCCACATGTGGCGCATCAAAGCCTGTTGTCAGTACCGCTACGTTTACCAGAAAGCGAAATTGCTGATTTTTGAAGGCTTCGATTAAGGCATCACGCTGTGAACCGGGGGTGTCACCGGTGATCAGCGCCGCATCATCGGCAGGTAACAAGCCGGTTATCTCGCGCGCGTGTTCGACTGTGGCGGCAAAAATCATCACCCCTTTGCGCGTCTGTGCAAATTCGACAATCTGGCTAACAATATGAGGCGTAATGCGCTGCTGCTTTTTCAGTTCGCGGTTCAAATCCGCTTCGCTAAAAAGACCATTACTTTGCGTCTGCAAACGGCTGAAATCGTACTGCACTACCGGCATATCCAGCCGTTCCGGCGGGGTCAGGTAGCCGTGCTTAATCATGTAGCGCAGCGGCAGTTCATAAATGCAGTCGCGAAACAACGCTTTTTCATCACCGCGGACCATGCCGTGATAATGAAAGCGGTAAATCCAGCCTTTACCGAGGCGAAAAGGTGTCGCCGTCAGGCCCAGCAAACGCAGATGAGGGTTCACTTCGCGCAAATGGCTGAGGATTTGCTGATACTGGCTGTTATCGTCGTCGCCAATGCGGTGGCATTCATCGACCACCAGCAGGGAAAATTCGCCCTGAAACTGCGGCAGATTACGCGCAACGGACTGAACGCTGCCAAACACCACTTTGCCGTGGCTCTGTTTGCTTTTAAGCCCGGCGGCGAAAATATCGGCCTCCAGCCCAAGCGCGACATATTTCGCGTGGTTTTGCGCTACCAGCTCTTTAACGTGCGCCAGCACCAATACACGCCCGCGCGCAAGCCGCGCCAGTTCGGCGATAACCAGGCTCTTTCCTGCACCGGTGGGCAGTACAATGACTGCAGGTTCGGCATGTTGACGGAAGTGGGCGAGGGTGGCATCCACGGCTTCGCGTTGATAGGGGCGTAAGGTAAAAGTCATTATCTCGCAGGGGTTACACATTCACACTGCACAGTATGCCACGAATCTTTCCTTTGAGCGGTCTATGATGCTCGTTATACTGTTTGGGTACTCATTTCTGTTTTCGGGCGCATTGCCCGCACCCAGCACCATACAGGCAAAAAAATTTCATGCGACTTGATAAGTTTATCGCTCAGCAACTCGGCGTCAGCCGCGCTATTGCCGGGCGTGAAATCCGCGGCCAGCGCGTTACGGTCAATGGTGAGATCGTCAGAGACACCGCCTTTAAATTGCAACCCGAACACGAGGTTGAATACGACGGTAATTCGCTCGTTCAGCAGAATGGCCCACGCTACTTTATGCTGCACAAACCGGAAGGTTACGTCTGCTCGACGGACGATCCGGATCATCCGACGGTACTCTATTTCCTTGATGAACCGGTGGCGCATAAGCTGCACGCGGCGGGGCGCCTGGATATTGATACCACCGGTCTGGTATTGATGACTGACGATGGTCAATGGTCGCACCGCATTACTTCGCCGCGCCATCACTGCGAAAAAACCTATCTGGTGACGCTTGAATCGCCGGTGGCCGATGACACCGCTGAGCAATTTGCCCGTGGCGTACAGTTGCATAATGAAAAAGATCTCACCAAGCCTGCGGTGCTGGAAGTTATCACGCCAACACAAGTGCGTCTGACCATCAGCGAAGGGCGTTATCACCAGGTCAAACGGATGTTCGCCGCCGTCGGCAACCATGTAGTAGGCCTGCACCGTGAGCGCATCGGTGCGATTGAGCTTGACGCGGATCTCGAACCGGGCGAATACCGGCCATTAACCGAAGACGAAATTGCCAGCGTTGGCATGCCACCCCGCTAATTCAGGAGATTTACGTGACCCGCAGGCCACACTCATCACTGAGCATTGTGTTTATTCTTGGCCTGCTGGCCATGCTGATGCCGTTATCCATCGATATGTATCTGCCTGCGCTGCCGGTGATTGCCGAACAGTTTGGCGTTCCGGCGGGCAGCGCGCAGATGACGCTGAGTACCTATATTCTGGGCTTTGCGGTCGGTCAGTTGTTATACGGGCCGATGGCCGACAGCATCGGGCGTAAGCCGGTCATTCTCGGCGGCACGCTGGTTTTTGCCGCCGCTGCCGTTGCCTGTGCCCTGGCACAGAGCATTGAGCAATTGATTACCATGCGCTTTTTTCATGGTCTTGCGGCGGCAGCGGCAAGCGTGGTGATTAACGCGCTGATGCGCGATATTTACCCACGTGAAGAGTTCTCCCGCATGATGTCGTTTGTCATGCTGGTGACGACCATTGCGCCGCTGCTGGCCCCGATGATTGGCGGCGCGGTATTGGTCTGGTTCGACTGGCACGCCATTTTCTGGATCCTGGCGATTGCCGCATTGCTGGTCTCGGCAATGATTGTCTTTTTTATCCGCGAAACGCTTCCGGTTGAAAAACGGCAAAAATTCCATTTCCGCACCACGCTTGGTAACTTCGCGTCGCTGTTTCGCCATAAACGCGTACTGAGCTATATGCTGGCGAGCGGTTTCAGCTTTGCCGGTATGTTCTCTTTTCTCAGCGCCGGGCCGTTTGTCTATATCGAAATTAACCATATCTCACCGCAGGACTTTGGTTACTACTTTGCGCTGAACATCGTGTTCCTGTTTGTGACGACGATGATTAATGGCCGCATCGTTCGCCGTGTTGGTGCCTTAAACATGTTCCGCAGCGGGCTGTGGGTGCAATTTGCCATGGCGTTGTGGATGGTAGTGACGGCGCTGCTGGATGTCGGTTTTTGGTCGCTGGTGCTGGGCGTTGCGGCGTTTGTCGGCTGCGTTGCGCTGGTGGCTTCAAACGCGATGGCGGTGATCCTGGATGAGTTTCCGCACATGGCGGGCACGGCATCATCACTGGCGGGGACGTTCCGTTTTGGCATTGGCGCCATTGTGGGTGCGCTGCTGTCGATGGCGACCTTTAACACCGCCTGGCCGATGATTTGGTCAATTACCTTCTGCGCTACCTGCTCGATTCTCTTCTATCTCTACGCCAGCCGGGCGAAAAAATCGGCATAACCCACCTGAATAGGGAGCAGAAACGCTCCCTTTTTTGATACATGTCAACCAGAAACAACTTACCTTTACACGCATTTGTTTATTTTATGTAAAATCTATTCGTGTAAAAAGTCACATCATTGTAGTGAAAAAGGTTGAGTTAGATCGCAGAAACGGGTACATATACCCCGAAACCGGGTCTGTCGCTTACCCATAAAATCCTGAATAAATGAGTGACTACCCCACACGCCGCGCGGGATGCCGTCATTTCTGTGTGGTTGACAGGATGAATTGTCAATAGTGTGTTAATATAAGTGTGAAATATTTGTGAAGTAAAAGTACTTCCGGGGAAAGAACGTGAATACATTACAGCTCTCCATCATCCACCGTCTGCCCCAGTGCTATCGCTGGTCAGATGGTTTTGCAGGTGCCAAAGTTGAACCGATTCCGCAAAATGGTCAGTCAGCGGACGACACGCTTGTCGCCTTAAAACTGTTGAGTCCGGATGGCGACAACGCATGGCCCGTCATGCACAAGCTCAGCCAGGCGCTGAGCGATATCGAAGTGAATTGCTCCGTGCTTGAGTGCGAAGGGGAACCGTGCCTGTTCGTCAACTGCGAGGATGAATTTGCCGCGACGTGCCGCCTGAAAAATTTCGGCGTTGCCATCGCGGAACCCTTCTCAGGACAAAATCCTTTCTGATTTAGCTTAATGCCAGAAGCTGGCGTGTATACGCCTGTGCAGGCGCATCAAACACACGCCGGCACTCTCCTTGCTCCACTACTTCACCCTCTTTCAGCACAATCACTTGATGGCACAAGGTGCGCACAACCTGCAGGTCGTGGCTGATGAAGATGTACGCCAGCCGGTAGGTTTCCTGTAAGGCTTTCAGCAGCGCGAGAATTTGCGCCTGCACCGTGCGATCCAGCGATGATGTCGGCTCGTCGAGAATAATCAGCTCGGGCTTGAGGATCAGCGCGCGGGCGATAGCGATACGCTGGCGCTGGCCGCCGGAAAACTCACCCGGGAAGCGGTGCCGCGTTTCGGCATCCAGCCCGACTTCACGCATCACCTCGATCACACGCTGTTCGCGCTGTTCACGCGAAAGCTCCGGGTGATGCACCCGCAGCCCCTCTTCGATAATCTGCTGCACATTCAGCCTTGGGTTCAGGGCCGAGTTCGGATCCTGAAAGACCACCTGAATGCGATGGCGCACCGGCAGCATCTGCTTGCGGTTCCATTGATGCAGCGGTTTATTATCAAACAGGATCGTCCCGCGCGAGGCCACCAGACGCAGCAACGCTAAGCCGGTGGTACTTTTCCCCGAACCGGATTCCCCCACCAGACCGAGCGTTTCGCCGGGGCGCAACGTAAAGCTAATGTCCTTCACCACCGTGTTGTTATCCACCACGCGCTTAAAGATCCCTTTGCGGACTGGGAAGTTAACGGCGAGATTTTCAACCCGTAACAAGGGCTGTGCATCGGGATGAAGGGCGACGGGTTCGCCGCTGGGCTCGCTATTGAGCAGCTTTTGCGTATACGGATGTGTCGGTGCGCTGAACAAGGTCTGTGCACTGTTTTGCTCGACACAGCGGCCGTTTTGCATCACCGCCACATTGTCCGCCAGCTTACGCACAATGCTTAAATCGTGGGTGATAAACAGCAGCCCCATGTTCAGCTCATCGCGCAGCTCGCGCAATAACGTCAGGATTTGCGCCTGCACGGAGACATCAAGTGCGGTCGTCGGCTCATCGGCAATCAGCAGTTCGGGACGCGTGAGCAGCGCCATTGCGATCATCACGCGCTGGCGCTCACCGCCGGAAAGCTGATGCGGGAAATCGCCCAAACGTGCGCGCGCGTTGCGGATGCCCACGCGATCCAGGCAATCAAGAATTTCTGCCCGCGCCGCTTCACGCCGCATGCCACGATGCAACGAGAGCACTTCATAGAGCTGTTTTTCCAGCGTATGCAGCGGGTTCAGGGAGACCATCGGCTCCTGGAAAATCATGGCGATTTTATTACCGCGCACGCCGCGCAGGGTTCTTTCGCTGGCATGCAATAACGAATCGCCATGAAACAGGATATCGCCGGAAGGGTAAACCACCGGCGGTGAAGGGAGCAGGCGCAAGATCGATAGCGCGCTAACGCTTTTACCGGAACCGGATTCGCCCACCAGCGCCAGCGTTTCGCCCGCCTCAATCCGTAAGGAGAGGTCATTGACGACAGGATGTAGCGTATCACGCTGGCGAAAGGCAATACTCAGCGCATCGACAGAGAGCAGGGGAGTCGCCATTTTACACCGCCTTATTGGGGTCAAACGCGTCGCGCACGGCTTCGCCAATAAAAATCAGCAGCGAAAGCAGCAGCGCGGTAGAAACAAACGCGGCGATACCCAGCCACGGTGCCTGTAAATTATTTTTGCCCTGCAATAACAATTCGCCGAGCGACGGTGAACCGAGCGGCAGACCAAAGCCGAGGAAATCGAGCGAGGTGAGCGTGCCGATCGAGCCACAAAGGATAAACGGCAGGAATGTCAGCGTCGCGACCATCGCATTGGGCAGCATATGACGCAGGATAATGCCGCGATCGCCCACGCCCATGGCCTGCGCGGCGCGGATATAGTCGAAATTACGCGTACGCAGAAATTCGGCACGCACGACGCTCACCAGCGTCATCCAGCCGAACACCACCGTGATGCCGAGAAGCCACCAGAAGCCAGGCTGGATCACACTCGAAAGTAAGATGATTAAAAACAGCGTTGGCAACCCCGACCAGACTTCAATAAAGCGCTGTCCGAGCAGATCGATTTTGCCGCCGTAATAACCCTGTACCGCACCGGCCAGGATACCGATAACGCTGGAAAAGAGGGTTAGCATTAAACCGAACAGTAACGAGATGCGCGTGCCGTAAAGGAGTCGCGCCAGCACATCTCCGCCGTTCGCGTCAGTACCCAGCCAGTTTTGTGCCGAAGGCGGGGAAGGGAAGGGCTGCGTGGAGGCGTAGTTGATGCTGCGCGCACCAAAACGCACCGGTGCCCACAGCACCCATCCATGCTCTTCAAGCTGCTTTTGCAGCCACGGATCCTGGTAATCAGCAGGTGTGGCGAAAGGACCGCCAAAGTCGCTTTCGCTGTAATCTCTCACCACGGGCGCGAACCAGTGCCCCTGATAGCGCACCAGCAGAGGCTTATCGTTAGCCACCAGTTCGGCGCACAGACTCAGAATAAAAATCACCAGGAAAATCCACAGCGACCAGTAGCCGCGGCGGTTATGGCGAAAACGCGCCCAGCGCGCCCGATTGATGTAGCTTAATTGAACCATCAGCGCCCCTCGAAATCGATGCGCGGATCCACCAGCGTATAGGTGATATCACTGAGGATATTCAGCAGCAGGCCGATCAAAGAGAAAATATAGAGTGTGCCAAACATTACCGGGTAATCCCGCGAGACGGTGGCTTCATAACCCAACAGCCCCAGCCCGTTAAGGGAAAAAATCACCTCAATCAGCAACGAACTGGTAAAAAACATGCTGATAAATGTCGCCGGGAAACCGGCAATCACCAGCAGCATGGCGTTACGGAACACATGTTTGCGCATAATATTGCGCTCACTGACACCTTTGGCGCGCGCCGTCACCACATACTGCTTGCGGATCTCGTCAAGGAAGGAGTTTTTGGTCAGCATGGTCAGCGCGGCGAAACCACCAATCACGGTTGCCAGCACCGGTAGAGCGATGTGCCACAAGTAGTCGGTGATTTGCTTATACCACGGCAACGTGTCGAAATTGGTCGACACCAGCCCGCGTAGCGGGAAGAAGTCGTAATAGCTGCCTCCCGCGAAGAAAATAATCAACAAGATGGCAAACAGAAAAGGTGGAATGGCGTAGCCGACAATAATCAGCGCGCTGCTCCAGCTATCAAAGCGGCTACCGTTATAGACCGCTTTGCGAATGCCAAGGGGAATCGACACCAGATAGATAATTAGCGTACCCCACAGGCCAATGGTCACCGAAACCGGCAGGCTGTCTTTAATCAGCTGCAACACCGACGCGCTGCGAAACAGGCTGTCGCCAAAGTCGAAACGCGCATAATCCCACAGCATTTTGAAGTAGCGCTGGTACATCGGTTTATCAAAACCGTAGCGCTTTTTGATCTCTTCAATGACTTGCGGATCAAGGCCGCGACCACCGCGATAGTGGCTGTTATTGCTCAACGCATCGCCGACGCCCGTGCGTGCATGTGTGGCACCCATTCCGCCACCGCCGCTACCGGGGAGGTTGCTTTGATCGCCATACTCAATAGCCGCAATAGCCTGATCGACCGGGCCGCCGGGCGCAATCTGCACGATAAAAAAGTTGATGGTGATAATTGCCCAAATCGTAGGGATGATCAGCAATAACCGGCGAATGAGATACGCGCCCATCTCTTCTCCTTAACGTCTGGCAGCGGGCAGTTTCGCCGCCTTGTTTACGTCATACCACCAGGTATCGAACCCAAGGGAGTAGACGGGGCGAATGCCGGGCATGGAAAATTTATCCCAATAGGCGACGCGATCGGCTGCCATGTACCACATTGGCAGCATGTAAAAGTTCCAGGTCAGCACGCGATCCAGCGCGCGTCCGAGCGGAAGTAACTTCTCTTTATTTCCCTGCCAGCGGTTGATCTGCGCGATCAGATTATCGACCGCCGGGTTTTTGACGCCGGCAGCATTATACGAAGAGTCGATGTATTGTGAGCTCCAGGATATCTGCAAATCACCGCTCGGCCACGGTTGCGCGCGCCACAGACTCGGCATCATGTCATAGTCGCGGCTGCGCAGACGATTGGTGGCCTGCGAGTTATCGACCTGGCGCACATCCATATTGATGCCAAGCCGCGCGAGGTTGTGCTGAAACGGCAAAACCCACTGCGTATTGCCGCCGGAGGGGAGTAGCAGTTCAAAGGTGAAAGGCTGGCCGGTTTTGGCATTAACGCGCTGCTGATTTTTCAGTATCCAGCCGGATTCAGTGAGCAGTTTATCGGCTTTCAGCAGGTTTTCGCGGTCGTAGCCGTCCGCGTTGGATTTCGCGGGCGAATAAATCGAGGTAAACACTTCCGGCGGCACCTGTGCTTTTAGCGGCGCCAGAAGCGTCAGTTCATCGGCGTCGGGGTAGTTGCGCGCCGCATATTCGGTGTTCTGAAAATAGCTGTTGGCGCGGCTGTATGCCCCGTAGAACAGTGCTTTGTTCATCCATTCAAAATCAAAGGTCAGCGATACGGCTTCGCGCACGCGGCGATCGCTAAATACCGGACGCGTGGTATTAAACGCCAGCCAGCGCGTATCCTGCGCGGAGGTGTTGGGCTGCTCATCTTTAACGATATAGCCACGGCTGAAATTGCTGCCGATATAGCGCGTCGCCCAGTTTTTCGCATCGCCTTCGCTGCGCAGGTCGTAAGCACCCGCTTTGAAAGCTTCAAACGCCACGTTGTCATCGAGGTAGTAGTCGTAACGAATATTATCGAAATTCCAGCGCCCCCGATTCACCGGTAAATTAGCCGCCCAGTAATCGCGAACGCGGGTATAGGCAATATATTGCCCCATGCGCCAGGTGCTGATGCGATACGGCCCGCTGCCCAGCGGCGGCTGGGCGAGCGGATCGCTCAGCTTATGATCTTTCCAGAATTTCTCCGGCATAACGGGCAGCGTTAACAGGCTGAGCATGTCCTCTTTACCCGGTGTCGCCAGCACAATGCGCACGGTCAGCGGCGAAATAGCTTTGACGGTCGTGCCTTTGTAGACCAGACGGAACTGCGGCACACCTTCGGTCATAAATTTCTGAAAGGTAAAGGCGACGTCGCTGGCGCGGATGGGTGAACCGTCATGAAATATTGCCCGCGGATTGATGCTGATCTCCATCCATGAATAATCATCAGCGTAGCGTGCCATTTCGGCGACCAGCGGGTAATAGCTCCCGGGCTCATCGTCCGAGGTGGTAAACAGGGCGTCGTAGAGCGCTTCAGTGCGCACCGCTGGGTTCCCGCGTAATGCGTAGCGGTTGAAGTTATCAAACGTGCCAATGACGGACAGCGTGACGTTACCGCCTTTAGGCGCGGCGGGATTGACGTAATCAAAATGGGAAAAATTAATCGCGTATTTGGGTTCGCCAATAACGGCAAATGAGTAGCTCTCTTTTATGGTTTGCGCCTGACATGTCAGGCCGACAAAAGCCAGCAATAAAGCTGAAATGCGCACAAACTTCATCCGGTGTGTTCCTTTGACCTGCAACGCGACAGGCTCGCTAACTACTTATCATTGAATAATAAGGGAGGCCTGGTCTGATGTGAAATTATTCACGCTAAAGCATTCTGGTGAACTCTGGCGGATGCCACGCGACAAATTGCTCCAGCGTCAGTGGGCGGCTGAAGAAATAGCCCTGCATGTAATGAATGCCATGTTCGCGTAGCCACCTGGCTTGTTCTGGCGTTTCGACACCTTCGGCAACCGTGAGCATATTTAACCGCTTCGCCAGCGTGAGGACGGCGTCGAGCACCGGCGATGTCACGGTTTCGGTGCCGATGGCGTTAACGAAACCACGGTCGATTTTCAGATAATCAAGCGTAAAGCGTTCCAGATAAATCAATGCACTGTGCCCGGTACCGAAATCGTCAATAGCGATTTCATAACCTTCGTTGCGCAGCGAATCAAACAGTTTGGTCACTTCCGTATAGCGCAGCATATCCCGCTCGGTAATTTCCAGCACGATACTGAAATGGTGCGGGGGCAGGGAGTGAGCGAAGTCGCGTATATCGTCAAGGAAATTGGCAGCATGCAAATGGCCTGGCGCGATATTAACGCCCATTTTTGCGCCTGGCGGGAGCAGTGTTTGTAATACCGGCGCATCGCGAGCAATGAGATCAAACAGATGCAATGTCAGCGGCACAATAAGCTGCTGCGCTTCGGCAAAGTGAATAAAAGCGTCAGGCGATATTTCTCCCGCGGTGGGATGCCGCCAGCGCATCAGCACTTCGATACCCGTCACTTTTAAATCTTTCGCGCCGATAACGGGCTGATAAACGACATAAAACTGGTCGCGCTTAATCGCGGTGAGGATCTCTCTGCCGGGGCGCAATTGCGTATTAAGAATGAAGGCGCTCAGCAATGCTGCCAGCATGCCAAAGGTGGCTCCCAGCAGTGCGGCGAACTGTATATCTTCCGGACGCCACTTTTCTGCATAGAGATAAAGTGTGATTGGCGAACCTTCAATCCGGGTGGTCAGAAAAGGGGACTGAGGCATATTGCTCAGGTTAATAAGCCCGCTGGAAAACGTGGAGACAGCCCGATCGCCAATACCCAGGGCGATGCCGGTTAGATCCGGCTGCTGCGAGGTGTAAAGTCTGTAGGGGGTCAGATTGATGTTCAGCGTAGCGAATACGCCGCGATGATCCAGTAATGGGCTGCGAAACCAGAGCGCAATAGCGGGTTTATCCGGCATCATCGGTGTTCCGGGTAAAAACACCATATCGCTGGTTTTATCGAGATCGATTTCCGGTACCAAATCTTTCATCGCAAGGCTCATCTCGCCGGTGGCCGAGGAGCAAAAGGCGTAGCGATCTTTTACCAGTAAAAAAGCACGCACGTTCATGCTGAATGCGGCACGGGAAGTGAGTTCGCCGGCGACGGCGTGGCAATCATTCAGCGTGAGTGGTTGGAGCGATTCGGCAGTGGCGCGGATATCGTTGAGATAATCCGAAAGCCAGGACTGCATATTAGTCAGCAGCGTATCGTATCGGGCTTCCCGCCGTTGTTGTTCGAACCAAAACTGACAGCCACTCGCGATTAATGCTGAGAACAGACCGATAAGCAGGCTGGTCAGCAAAATTTTTCGATTAACTGAAAAATGGCGGGTGAACATGGCGTTGGGCCCATTGTAGGTGCTCGGGGCGGCGTGGTAACAGAGTCGGACTATAACCTGAAAAGATTCGTATAGCATAACGCAGACATAAAAAAACACTGCCGGAGCAGTGTTTTTTTATACTTAACGCCAGCCAAGGGAAAACCGGCATTAAGCAATTAGCTGCGTGTCAGGATGCGTCGCGCTTCGTTGTAACGCTTCTTCCAGTACGGCTCATCCATGCTTGAAATCATGACACCGTTGCTGGTGGAAGCATGAACAAATTGATTATTACCAATATAAATGCCAACGTGTCGGCCGGTAGAACCTGCGCGGAACAGAACTAAGTCGCCGGTGCGCAAACTGGTGCGCGAGATGGACTTGCCTGTTTCCTGCTGTTCCCAGGTGGAACGCGGCAGTTCTAAACCAAACTGTTCACGGAAAGTGCGCTGCACAAAGCCGGAACAATCGATGCCTTTTTTGGTGTCGCCGCCCAAACGGTAGCGAACGCCTTTCCAGTCAGCATACTGATCCATAATGCGGCCTTTTACGTCCAGATTACGAACCATATTTTCAAATTCATCCTGAGAGGCTTGCAGTGAAGAGTTGTCTTCGCCCACAGCAAGCGTCTCAGAATGCACGTTCTTTGCGGTATTTGTAGAACAAGCTGAAAGCAGAACCGCTACTGCAATCGCGGGTATCGCCCGCACGATATATCTCAAAATCGGCTGAGATTTGACCATGTTGCTTATTTTCCCTTGAAGTCCTTAACGATAAATATCGTTATAAAAAATGCCAACGCAGCGAGATTAATTATCTGAATGCATCGAGACAAATGCTCTGACGTAATTTTGTGGAAGAACGCACAAATTTACGCGCAATGAGAATAAGAGCACTCTTTGCGACAAGACGAACCGAGGTTACCTGAACATCTTCGGCATGGCGAGCGGTTTTCTTTAATTTTTTATAAGAAATTATGATACAGAAAGTGAATTCTCAGGATTGAATAAAAAATAATCAATTTAGCTTAAATAGCGTGCAAAATGCTCTTTTATAGGCAGATTGCCGTGACGAGAAAATGACAAAATTAGGGAAAAGCCGGGATTACGCATCAGGAATCGAAAACGATCCCTGATGAATGCGTGTTATTGATAATCGGAAGTTGTTTAAATTTTGTTATTTCCGGGCAGGAAATGATCAAACGCAGAAATAATTTTGTCGCTAAGTGATGTTAACAGACACCACGGCAGACCGATCAAAACAGCCGAAAGAGAACCGATAGCAATATCAGTAAACCAGTGCGCGCCAATCATCACGCGCGGGAAGGCGAAAACCACAAAAATAATCAGGGAAACCCCAAACGCTTTTCGGCCAAAATATCGCCACATTACACCAGCAAAAATAAGCAGCATCATGCCGTGATCGCCAGGGAAGCTGTCTTTCGAGGCATCTTTGGTGGGGAAGTCGAGCAAATCGCTAACCCGGTGAATATCGGTAAAGAACAGCGACGGGCTGGCGCGTTTGACGGGCATCAGATGTTGCGCCAGTTGATTGATCACCACGGCTATCAGCAGCATCGTCAGACCAATCATCAGGATACGGCGTCGTCCACTTGCATCCTCTTTTACCCAGAAAGTGAGCATTAAACAGCCCATCGCCAGCAGCGAGCAGGCGTCAAAAGCGCGGTTATTGGTTAGCGCCACCAGCCACAAATAAGCGCGGTTTTCCACCAGACCCTGGTTGAAAAAATGGAACATCGCGGCGTCCAGCGGAAACCAAAAACCGTGGTTAGCGGGTAAGTACCAGGAAATAAATAGCGCCAGTCCTGCGGCGTTCAACAGTAAAATGAGCGGTAAACGAGTTTTCATTACGAGTCTATTTTCAATTAACACGGCGGCAACGTTAGTGTTACTGACTTAAACGAAGCTTCAACAAAGCGGACTGAAGTGTGTTCCAGTCTGCCTCCGAGGCGGTGATAAGCTCGATACGGCTGTCCGGCGGCGCGACGTTTTGCGTTTCGATATGCAGATCCTGCCCCTGGCGGTTAACGCGCAGCAATCCTTCCGGAATGCGCATCACCCCTTTAACCCGTTCAACAGGCGCAAGCCGCGCCCACTCCAGCAAACCGATGGTGTCAAACACCGTCTCTTCATCAAAAATCCAGCCGCAGGCGTGATGGCCCTGGCCGCTGTTAAGGCTGCGGCGCCAGCGTTGATGCGCTGGCAAGCTTAATGCCGCGAGACCTTTCTTCTCGTCGTGAGTATGGTTATGCGCGGCATTGGAAGGCAGCTCACGCAGGTTACGGCGAGGAAGATCAAGCAGTGCGCCGTCAATTACGCCCTGGGTCGCGCTAACCTGTAAGCGATCGCCGCCAAACTCGGTCCACCACGTCTCCAGCGCCTGCTGGCTCTGCGGTGTGGCGCGATCTTGTTTATTGGCGACAACGACATCTGCCGCCGCTAACTGGTCGCGAAAGTTTTCGTTGGTGAGTGCTTTTTCATCCAGTAACTGGCGGGGATCGAGCAAGCAGAGCGTTGCACGCAGGTCTATCCATGGCTCATACACCGGCGCGGTGAGCATATCGAGGATCTGTTTTGGGTGGCCCAGGCCTGTCGGTTCAATCAACAAGCGGTCAGGTTTCCCCTGGCGCAGCAATGTATTGAGACCCACCTGCATCGGCAGGCCATTCACGCAGCACATACAGCCGCCCGGGATCTCTTTAAGCAGCGCACCGCTGTCAGCCAGCAGCGCGCCATCAATGCCGACTTCACCAAATTCATTCACCAGCACGGCCCATTTTTCCTGCGGGTCTTTATTGGCCAGCAAATGCAAAATCGACGTGGTTTTGCCGCTTCCGAGAAAGCCGGTGATGAGGTTGGTTTTGGTCACAAGTGCTCCAGGCGTCAACGAAATGTAAGGGTGACTGACGATCTTGGCGAAAAAAGTGCGAAAAGAGAAGGGCGCGGACGGCGTAAAAGCACTAACCGTCCGCTTAAGTAGCAGAAATTGTTAATTATCGAGTGCGCGCTTCACCGCTGCATGCGCACCTTCGGTGGTGAGCGTCTGCCATGCGTGATTAATGGCATTAACAAACGTCGGGTTGTGCGGCAGGTCGCTACCGAAAATCTCTTTCAGTGTCAGCAGGGCCGTTACGCGTTCATCGACGCTGCTGGTTTCAACAATCGCGTGAATTTTATCCGCCAGCGGATCGCGAATATCAATGCTGTTACCGGCGTCATCCACGCCGCTGACATAGCGCATCCAGCCCGCAATGCCCAGCGCTAACAGCGGCCACGGCGTTTCGCGTTGCAAATGTACCCGAACGCCGTCCAGCATACGCTGTGGCAGCTTCTGGCTGCCATCCATGGCGATTTGCCAGGTGCGGTGCTTCAGCGCCGGGTTTGAAAAACGGTCGATCAGGCTATCGGCATAGGCGGTGAGATCAACGCCGGTAATGCGCAGCGTCGGGGCTTGTTCCTGGAGCATCAGGCGGCGCACTGCCGTGCGGAAGACCTCATCCTGCATGCAATCATTAATATGCGCGAAGCCTGCCAGGTAGCCGAGATAGGCCAGAAAAGAGTGGCTGCCATTGAGCATGCGTAACTTCATCTGCTCCCACGGCTGTACATCCTGAACCAGTTGTACGCCAGCCACTTCCCATTCGGGACGTCCGGCGACGAAATTATCCTCAATTACCCACTGAATGAACGGCTCACAACTGATGGCGCACGGATCAAATACGCCCAGCGCTTCGCCAATTTCCGCCAGTGATTCATCTGTTGCCGCCGGAACAATGCGATCCACCATGGTGGCCGGAAAGCTCACATTCTCCTCTATCCACTGCGCCAGTTCCGGTGAACGGGTTTGCGCCATTCCGAGTACGGCATTTTTAACAATATGACCATTGTCGGGAATATTATCGCAGGAGAGCACGGTAAAGGGCGGCAGCCCGCGTTCACGGCGACGGGAGAGCGCCTCAACCAGAATCCCCGGCGCTGAGTGCGGTTCGCCCGGATGCTGGAGATCGTGTGCAATGCGCGGCTGCTGCAGATCCAGTTTGCCGCTGGCAGGATCGATGCAATAGCCTTTTTCGGTAATTGTCAGGGAAACAATCGCCACCTGCGGTTCGCAAAACTTTTCAATAATGGCGGGCAGCGAATCAAGTTTCGCGTTCAGACATTCGTTCACCGCGCCAATGATTATCGGCTGGTTCCCCTCCGCCCCTTTTTCCAGCACGGTGTATAAATGATCCTGCTCGCGTAACTGAGACATGAGCACATCGCCGCTGAACAGGCTGATTTCACAGATCCCCCAATCGCCACCTTGCGCGTTCAGCACCCGGTTGGTCAGCAGCGCCTGATGCGCGCGATGAAATGCGCCAAAACCAAAATGCACAATTCGCGAGCGCAGTTGTGTGCGGTCATACTGGGGTTGCTGTACGCTGGCGGGCAGCGTTACGGAGGCGATTGTCTTCATCTATATACACCTGATTAACCAATAATTAACAATGTGCAGTGTAAAGTTATATGACAGCAAAAAGAATTGGTATGCCGTAATTATCCGGGGAATGTGAGCTGGATCAATCATTGCTGTGGGAAGATTTGACCGCTGCAATTAAGCATGTATGGTAGTCGTCATATGTTTGTGTGTATTGGTATAACAACTTTGTAGAGGGTAAGGCAATGGAACAAACCTGGCGTTGGTATGGACCGAACGATCCGGTGTCGCTTGATGATGTGCGTCAGGCAGGCGCGACGGGCGTCGTGACCGCACTGCACCATATCCCGAACGGCCAGGTGTGGCCGGTAGACGAGATCAAAGCGCGTCAGGCGCTGCTGGCGGAAAAAGGGCTTGTCTGGTCGGTGGTCGAAAGTATTCCGGTGCATGAAGATATTAAAACTCATACCGGGCAGTACGACACCTGGATTGCCAACTATCAGCAAAGCATCCGCAATCTGGCTGCCTGTGGCATTGATACCGTGTGCTACAACTTTATGCCAATCCTCGACTGGACGCGTACCGATCTGGAATATGAACTGCCGGATGGTTCCAAAGCGCTGCGTTTTGACCAGATTGCTTTTGCCGCGTTCGAGCTGCATATCCTGAAGCGCAAAGGCGCCGAAGCTGATTACAGCGAAGAAGAGCAGCGTCAGGCGCAGGCTTACTTCAATGCCATGACGGAAGCGGAAGTGGAAAAGCTGACGCGCAATATCATTGCTGGTCTGCCGGGCGCTGAAGAGGGGTATACCCTGGAACAGTTCCATGCACGCCTTGCCGAATATGACGGCATCGACAAAGCACAGTTGCGTGAAAATATGGCCTATTTCCTACGCGCTATCGTGCCGGTTGCGCAGGAAGTGGGTGTACGTATGGCGGTTCACCCGGACGATCCGCCGCGCCCGATCCTCGGCCTGCCGCGTATCGTTTCTACTATTGAAGATATGCAGTGGCTGAAAGACGCGGTAGACAGCATCAATAACGGTTTCACCATGTGCACAGGTTCATACGGCGTGCGTGCGGATAACGACTTAGTGCGGATGATCGAGACGTTTGGCGATCGCATTCACTTTACGCACCTGCGTTCCACCTGCCGCGAAGATAACCCGAAAACGTTCCATGAAGCCGCGCATTTGCAGGGTGATGTGGATATGGTGTCGGTGGTTGCCGCCATTCTTACCGAAGAGCAGCGCCGCATGAAAGCCGGTGATTTGCGCCCGATCCCGTTCCGCCCGGATCATGGTCACCAGATGCTTGACGATCTGCGTAAGAAAACCAACCCAGGTTACTCGGCGATTGGTCGCCTGAAAGGGATGGCGGAAGTGCGCGGCGTTGAGCTGGCGCTGAAGAAAACGCTGTTCCGCGATCTGTTGTAATTAGATTTATCGTCGGAAAATAAAAAGCCACTTCAATGAAGTGGCTTTTTTCATGCATCACGCTTATCAGTCGGCGCGGCCCATATAGCGGCGCTCTTCGATATGAATACGGATTTTCTCGCCGGTGGTCAGGTATTCCGGCACCTGGACAACCAGACCGGTGGTCAGGGTGGCCGGTTTAGTGCGCGAGCTGGCGGAAGCACCTTTGATGCCTGGTGCGGTTTCCACAATTTCCAGATCCACCGTCTGCGGCAGTTCGAGCGCCAGCAACTGGCCATCCCACAGCAGAACCTGCATATCCGGCATACCGCCTTCCGGAATAAACAGCAGCTCTTCTTCAATCTGCTCTTTATTGAAGGTGTATGGCGTGTAATCTTCTTTATCCATAAACACGTATTCATTGCCGTCAACATAAGAGAAGTCGACAAAACGACGGTTCAGGGTCACGGTATCAAGGATATCGTCGCCTTTAAAACGCTCTTCCACTTTCAGCCCGGTACGGACATCGGAAAAACGCATTTTGTAGAGCGTTGCTGCGCCACGGGCGCTCGGTGACTGAATGTCAATATCTTTCACAATCAGCAGTTTGCCGTTGTAATTCAGCACCATACCTTTTTTAATTTCGTTCGCTCTTGGCATTGCAAGGGTCCTGTAAATTGAAAATAACGAAAATATCGCGACAAACTACTCGCGAGGGACTTTTCAGGCAAGTGGAATCGGAGAGTTTTGCGTTCAGAGGGCAAAAGATGGTAGCTTGCGCCCTGCACGCGCAGCCCCGCGCGCCTGATAATAGAGAACGTTTATGGAATGCCGCCCGGACTGCGGAGCCTGCTGTACCGCCCCGTCCATCAGTAGCCCGATACCCGGCATGCCTGACGGGAAGCCCGCTAATACGCCCTGCGTTCAGCTTGACGCGCAAAAGCGCTGCAAGATATTCGGCTCGCCGCTGCGCCCAAAAGTGTGCGCCGGGCTGCAACCCAGCCGTGACATGTGCGGCGCAAACCGCGAGCAGGCGATGGTTTACCTGCTCGATCTTGAGCAACAAACCGCGCCTTAAATATCTTTTATCCGGCTCAGGCAAACCTGCGTAACCAGCGTCATCGCCAGCGCAATCCAGAACACCGCGTGATAACTCCAGATCTCTGCCACCACGCCAGCCAGCGAACCGGCGATGATCCAGCCGACGCGCGTGGTATTAGTATAAAGGGTGGTGGCTGAACCCGCCTGGCCAGGCATCAAATCCTGAAAATAGAGCATGCCAATCCCGGCAAGAATGCCGATATAAATCGCGTTCAGCAGTTGCAAAGCAAGCAGCACCACGGGCGTATGCACCGTCAACATTCCGGCATAAAAGAAGATGCCCGCCACGGCGCTGACGCGCATCAGAAAGCGTTTGCCGAAGCGCTTAGCGTAATACCCGGCTATCAGCATGGTGGGGATTTCCAGCCCGGCAGCAGTACCCATCATCACGCCTGCCAGTTTCTCCGGCAGATGCAGCTCATCAATAATGAACAGCGGCATATTAATAATATAAAGGCTGTTAGTACCCCACATCAGCGTACAAATCACGAACAACAGCAGCGCATCGCGGCGGTGAGTGCGTGGTGCTTCTATTACCGCCGATTTCAGCTTCGGCTCTTTACGCATGGTTGGCAGGAACAGCCACACCATTGCGCCGCAGACAATAAAGGCTGCCGCCGCACACAAATACATGGTGGAAAAACCAAAGCCCATCGCCAGCGCGTAGGCCAGCGGTGGGCCAATCACCCACGCCAGGGAGACTTGCGCACGGAGTATCGAACTGAACATCACGGCTTCACGCCCGGTGCGATCCGCATGTTCACGCGCAAGGGCAAACATTTGCGGGTTCGCTGTTGAGCCGAAACTGCTGAGGAACACGCCGACAAACAGCAAAACAAAGTAGTTACGGTTCCAGGCGAACAGCACACAGGCCAGCACGCCGAGCAGGCAACAAAACACAATCAGCGTTTTGCGATCGCCTTTGCGATCGGAACGTCCGGCAAGAAACTGGCTTACCAAGATGCCTATCACCGCGCTACCGGTGAAAAAGAAGCCCACCATCGCCGGGCGAACGTGCACTTCATTGGTTAAAAACAGGCTCAGCGTCGGTGTTTGTAACGCACCGGCAATCCCCGTTAAAAAGGCGACGATCAGGAATGCCGTTGAGGTGAAATCAAATGCGCCGGGACGGGCAGCGGCGGGAGAATTTTGCATGTTAAATGAGATCCAATAGCGAGACGCGGAGTGTACGCCGCTGCATGAAAAAAACACAGCCTGCTAAGTAAAATTTGCGACAAAAAATCCAAATCTCTTTCCGGGGTTTTTATAAAGGCTGACGAAAGCTGAAAGTGGATTGCTGAACAGAAAGTCTGCTTCAGCAAATTTGCCTTACGCGCGACCGAAATGTGCTGAACCTCAAAATTCTGCAATGCCAAATGAGAGAATTCTTGCTTACAGAAGAAAAAAAGTGAATGCTCCTTGAAACGTTTCAGCGTCATCGCGTTATGTCTGAACAACGGCGGTGACGCACTATTTCTCAACCTAGCTGAAACGATTCAAGTCAGCGAGAGAGGGTCACATGTTCCAGTTATCCGTTCAGGACATCCATCCAGGCCAGCAGGCCAGCAATAAAGAAGATGCTATCCGCCAGATTGCGGCGGCACTGGCAGCAGCAGGCAACGTCGCCGACGGTTACGTCGACGGTATGCTGGCGCGCGAAGGGCAAACGTCCACCTACCTTGGCAATGGTATTGCTATTCCACACGGCACCACCGACACGCGCGATCAGGTGCTAAAAACCGGTGTGAAAGTCTTCCAGTTCCCGCAGGGCATCCTCTGGAGCGAAGGGCAGGTGGCGTATGTCGCCATCGGTATTGCCGCCAGCTCCGATGAACATCTTGGCCTGCTGCGTCAGCTGACACATGTGCTGAGCGATGATTCTGTCGCCGCACAGTTGCAGTCCGCCACCTCTGCTGAAGAGCTGCGCGCACTGCTGATGGGCGAAAAACTGAGCGCATCACTCAAGCTGGATAATGAAACCTTAACGCTCGATGTTGCCGCCAGCGATCTGACGACGCTGCAAGCGCTGAACGCTGCGCGCCTGAAAGAAGCGGGTGCAGTTGATGCTGCGTATGTTACTCGCGCCATTAACGACAAACCGCTGAACCTGGGTCAGGGCATCTGGCTGAACGACAGTGCTGAAGGCAACGTGCTGAGTGCTGTTGCAGTGAGCCGCGCAGCTACCCCGTTTGAGGTGGAAGGTGAGCGTGCGGCGCTGCTGGTCAGTGTTGCGATGGCCGACGAACAGCCTGTTGCGGTGCTCAAGCGTCTTAGCGATCTGCTGCTTAACAATAAAGCCAACCTGTTGCTGAATGCCGACGCCGCCACGCTGCTGGCGTTGCTGAGCAGTGATGATGCGGTGGCTGAAGACCTGCTGAGCGAGGAGTTTGTCGTGCGTAACGAACACGGTTTGCACGCGCGTCCGGGCACCATGCTGGTCAACACCATCAAGCAATTTAACAGTGAAATTACCGTCGCCAACCTTGACGGTACTGGCAAACCCGCGAATGGACGTAGTCTGATGAAAGTTGTTGCACTTGGCGTGAAAAAAGGACACCGCCTGCGTTTCACCGCGCAGGGTGATGATGCTGAACAGGCGCTGAAAGCGATTGGCGAAGCCATCGCTGCTGGTCTGGGAGAGGGCGCATAAATGAGCAGACGTGTCGCTACGATCACCCTGAATCCGGCCTATGATCTGGTGGGTTTCACCCCGGAAATTGAACGCGGTGAAGTTAACCTTGTGCGCACCACTGGCCTGCATGCCGCGGGTAAAGGGATCAACGTCGCAAAGGTACTGAAAGACCTTGGCATTGATGTCACCGTGGGTGGCTTCCTCGGTAAAGATAACCAGGACGGCTTTCAGCAACTGTTCAGCGAGCTGGGCATTGCTAACCGTTTCCAGGTGGTGCAGGGGCGTACCCGCATCAACGTCAAGTTGACGGAAAAAGATGGCGAAGTAACGGACTTTAACTTCTCCGGCTTTGAAGTCACCCCGGCTGACTGGGAACGCTTTGTTAACGATTCGCTGACCTGGCTTGGTCAGTTCGACATGGTTTGCGTGAGCGGTAGCCTGCCGTCGGGCGTCAGTCCGGAAGCCTTTACGGACTGGATGACGCGCCTGCGTAGCCAGTGCCCGTGCATTATCTTCGACAGCAGCCGCGACGCGCTGGTAGCCGGTCTGAAAGCCGCGCCGTGGCTGGTGAAACCAAACCGCCGTGAGCTGGAAATCTGGGCGGGCCGTAAATTACCAGAATTGAAGGACGTTATTGAAGCCGCTCATGCGCTTCGCGAACAGGGGATCGCCCATGTGGTGATTTCACTGGGCGCAGAAGGCGCGCTGTGGGTTAACGCTTCGGGCGAATGGATCGCCAAACCGCCGTCAATGGAAGTGGTAAGCACCGTTGGCGCAGGGGATTCAATGGTCGGTGGGTTGATTTATGGTCTGCTGATGCGTGAATCCAGTGAACATACATTACGCCTGGCCACCGCTGTTGCTGCACTGGCGGTAAGTCAGAGTAACGTAGGTATTACCGATCGTACCCAGTTAGCCGCGATGATGGCGCGAGTTGACTTAAAACCCTTCAACTAACAGCAGGAGAGGCATAATGAAAACGCTGCTGATAATCGACTCCGAACTCGGGCAGGCCCGCGCCTATATGGCGAAGACCTTGCTGGGCGCGGCGGCGCAGAAAGCAAATCTGCAATTTATTGATAACCCAGGCGAAGCGGAACTGGCTATCGTGCTGGGTAGCAAGCTGCCTGGCGACAGTGCGCTGGACGGGAAAAAGGTCTGGCTGGGCGATATCAATCGCGCAGTCGCCCACCCGGAACTGTTCCTGAGCGAAGCGAAAAACCACGCGTCGGTGTATGTCGCGCCTGCTGCAGCGGCGACAGCCGTGACCAGTAGTGGCCCGAAACGCATTGTTGCGGTCACTGCCTGCCCGACAGGTGTGGCACACACCTTTATGGCGGCGGAAGCTATCGAAACCGAAGCGAAAAAACGCGGCTGGTGGGTGAAAGTGGAAACCCGTGGCTCCGTGGGTGCGGGTAATGCCATCACTCCGGAAGAGGTTGCGCAGGCGGATCTGGTGGTGGTTGCCGCTGACATCGAAGTCGACCTGGCGAAATTTGCCGGTAAGCCGATGTACCGTACGACAACAGGCCTGGCGCTGAAGAAAACGGCGCAGGAACTGGATAAAGCCGTCGCGGAAGCGAAGCCTTATCAGCCGTCGGGTAAACCCTCTGCTGATGCTGCTGAAGGTAAGAAAGAGAGCGCGGGCGCATACCGTCACCTGCTGACGGGCGTTTCCTACATGCTGCCGATGGTGGTGGCGGGTGGTCTGTTAATTGCGCTCTCCTTCGCATTCGGTATTACCGCGTTTAAAGAAGAAGGCACGCTGGCGGCTGCGCTGATGAAAATCGGTGGTGGTTCAGCCTTTGCCCTGATGGTGCCAGTGCTGGCGGGCTTTATCGCGTTCTCCATCGCCGACCGTCCGGGTCTGACCCCGGGTCTTATCGGCGGTATGCTGGCGGTCAGCACCGGTTCGGGTTTTATCGGCGGTATCATTGCCGGTTTCCTCGCGGGCTACCTGGCGAAAGGCATCAGTAAAGGTCTGAAGCTGCCACCAAGTATGGAAGCGCTGAAACCGATTCTGATCATTCCGCTGGTTTCCAGCCTGATTGTCGGTCTGGCGATGATTTACCTGATCGGTACGCCGGTGGCGAAAATCCTCGCGGGTCTGACCTCCTGGCTGCAAACCATGGGCACGGCTAACGCCGTCCTGCTGGGCGCAATTCTCGGTGGCATGATGTGTACCGACATGGGTGGTCCGGTCAACAAAGCGGCATACGCTTTTGGTGTGGGTTTGCTGAGTACGCAAACTTACGCGCCGATGGCGGCGATTATGGCTGCCGGTATGGTGCCGCCGCTGGCGATGGGTCTGGCGACCATTGTTGCCCGCAACAAGTTCGATAAAGGTCAACGTGAAGGCGGTAAAGCGGCGCTGGTACTGGGTCTGTGCTTTATCTCCGAAGGGGCTATCCCGTTCGCCGCCCGCGACCCGATGCGTGTTCTGCCGTGCTGTATCGCCGGTGGTGCGCTGACCGGTGCTATCTCCATGGCGATTGGCGCGAAACTGATGGCACCGCACGGTGGTCTGTTTGTGCTGCTGATCCCAGGCGCTATCACGCCGGTACTGGGCTACCTGCTCTCTATCGTCGCGGGTACGCTGCTGGCGGGTCTGGTGTATGCCTTCCTGAAACGGCCAGAAACAGAAGCCGTAGCGAAAGTAGCATAAGAAATTGCCGACATCCGGGAAATGAGAAGGGCCGCTTAGCGGCCCTTTTTTTATGCGGTGGCTTCAGCGGTTTGCTGCGCCTTCAGCCAGGCAATCTCTTCGGCCCAGATATCCGGATTAATGGTTTCCAGGATCATAGGAATGCCATCGAAACGTGCGTCACGCATGATCCAGCGAAACGCGTCATGCCCGATATTCCCTTCGCCGAGGCTGTGGTGGCGGTCAACGCGGCTACCAAAAGCACTTTTGGCGTCGTTCAGATGCATACCGCGCAGATACTGGAAACCGACCACACGATCGAATTCCGCAAAGGTGTCTGCCGTGGCTTGTTCAGTGCGTAAATCATAGCCTGCGGCAAACGCATGGCAGGTATCAATGCAGACACCAACGCGGGATTTGTCTTCCACACCGTCAATAATCGCCGCCAGATGCTCGAACTTAAACCCCAGATTGCTGCCCTGACCGGCGGTGTTTTCAATCACGGCGGTGACGCCTTCGGTTTGCGCCAGCGCAATGTTGATGGACTCGGCAATACGCGCCAGACATTCATCCTCGGGGATCTGCATTAAATGGCTGCCGGGGTGGAAGTTCAGCAGGCTCAGCCCCAGTTGCTGACAACGGCTCAGCTCATCAATAAACGCGTCGCGGGATTTTTCCAGTGCATCAGCCACCGGGTGACCCAGGTTAATCAGGTAGCTGTCGTGCGGCAGGATCTGACCGGGTGTGAAGCGGTATTTTTCGCAGGCGGCTTTGAATTCGTCGATGGTTTCCGGACTCAGCGGCGCGGCCCGCCACTGGCGCTGGTTTTTGGTAAACAGCGCAAAGGCGGTCGCGCCAATCTCAGCCGCGCGAATGGCGGCATTCGCCACGCCGCCGGAGGCGCTCACATGCGCACCAATATATTTCATAAAAACTCCTGTTAAACCCGCCAGGGGAAAACGCTCATCATAGCGGGTCAACAGGGAGGAGATGTAGTGGTTTATGCCATCAGGTGGTGAACGGCCAGGTTAATGGCGCCCCCGCCGACAATCAGCCAGACAAACAGAATCAGCCCCATGACCAGCGGTTTTGCCCCGGCATTCTTCAGCGCGCTGACGTGTGTGGTCAATCCCAGCGCCGCCATCGCCATCGCCAGCAGCAGCGTATCCAGCGTGTTCAGCATGTTCACCATCGATGCTGGCAGCAGATGAAACGAGTTAAACACCGCGACAGCCACAAAGCCCAGCGCAAACCACGGAATAGTCAGCTTGCTTTTTTCTGCCCCTTGCTGCGGGCTGAGCTGTTTAACGCGTGCGGCCAGCAGCAGTAAAAACGGTGCCAGCATCATCACGCGCAGCATTTTGGCAATCACGGCGGCATTTTCCGTTTCCGGGCTGATAGCGTGTCCGGCGGCAACCACTTGCGCCACTTCATGTACCGTTGAACCTACCCAAATGCCATAGGTTTCCGGGCTAAACCACTGTGCAAGCAGCGGATAGAGTGCCGGGTAAATAAAAATCGCCAGCGTACCGAAAATCACGACTGTGGCGACCGCAACCGTCACTTTACTGGCTTCCGCTTTGACCACCGGTTCGGTTGCCAGCACGGCTGCCGCACCGCAAATACTGCTACCTGCACCAATCAGCCAGCTGGTTTTTTTATCCAGCCCGAATACTTTTTGCCCAAGAAAACAGGCCAGCAAAAAAGTACTTGATAGCGTCAGCACATCGATGGCGATACCGCTGACCCCCACGTCGGCAATTTGCGAAAACGTCAGGCGAAAACCATAAAGAATGATCCCCAGTCGTAACAGGTGCTGTTTAGCGAACAGTACGCCGCCGTCGCAACGATGGTGCCAGGCGGGGTAGAGCGTGTTGCCAAGCAGCATGCCGATAAGAATAGCCAGCGTTAAGGCACTCAATCCAAGACCTGCGACTGAAGGAATCGATCCAAGCCATAATGCGGCGGCGGTAATCAGGCCGGTCAACAGCAAGCCGGGAACAAAATGCCATGCCGGATGGCGTCGAGTCTGTAACGTGATTTCTGTCATAACCTTCTCCTCTCAATGGCGAAAAGGTTAAGGCGAACTGGTTTAAAGGTAAAATTGATTATATATTTATAATCAATCTTTATAAGTGGTAAGTGACCTCTATGCATATAACGTTACGTCAGCTTGAAGTCTTTGCTGAAGTGCTGAAAAGCGGCTCCACCACCCAGGCTTCGCAGCAGTTAGCGCTCTCGCAATCTGCGGTTAGCGCGGCACTGACCGATCTTGAAGGCCAGCTGGGCGTGCAATTGTTTGACCGCGTGGGTAAACGGCTGGTGGTGAATGAACACGGGCGTTTGCTCTATCCCCGCGCGCTGGCAGCGCTTGAACAAGCGACAGAAATCGAGCAACTGTTTCGCGAAGATAACGGTGCTATCCGCGTATTCGCCAGTAGCACGATTGGTAATTACATCCTGCCGGAGGTGATTGCCCACTACCGCCGTGATTTCCCCGATCTGCCGCTGGAACTGAGCGTGGGTAACAGCCAGGACGTTATCAACGCGGTCGCGGATTTCCGCGTTGATATCGGTTTAATCGAAGGTCCGTGCCACACGGCGGAAATTATCGCCGAGCCGTGGCTGGAAGATGAGTTGGTGGTGTTTGCTCCGCCGTCATCCCCACTGTTACAAGGTCGCGTAACGCTGGAGCAACTCGCCGCTGCACCGTGGATCCTGCGCGAACGCGGCTCCGGCACACGCGAAATCGTCGACTATTTACTCCTCTCGCATCTGCCGCAGTTTCACCTGGGCATGGAGCTTGGCAACTCCGAAGCCATTAAGCACGCGGTGCGTCACGGGTTGGGCATTAGCTGCCTGTCGCGGCGCGTCATTGCCGAACAACTGGAAACCGGCAGCTTAAAGGAAGTGCCGATTCCGCTGCCCCGTCTGGTGCGCACGCTGTGGCGTATCCACCATCGTCAGAAGCACCTCTCCAGCGCACTAAACCGCTTTATTCGCTACTGCGAGATTTGATTGCACCATCAGCAGGCGTCTGCACCGTTTTGGTGGTGCAGACGTAGCGCTGCAACCTTCGATTCATCCCTCAACCTCCCGAATATCACGCTCCGTCAGAATATATCGTATTGGCACATTAGTTGCAGAAAGTGATTCAAAGAATCTTTTGTTTCATGAGCGATGAGGTGTTGATGATGAAAACGTGGATGAAGGCCGCCGCGGTGGCGACAGTAATGATGGCTTGCGCCTCGCAGGCGATGGCGGATCAATTACAGGATATTCAGCAGCGCGGCGTATTGCGTGTGGCAGTACCGCAGGATTTCCCGCCGTTTGGCTCTGTCGGCACCGATCTCAAACCGCAGGGTTACGACATTGATATGGCCGAATACCTGGCAAAAGGCATGAAGGTGAAACTGCAACTGGTGCCCGTAACCAGCGCCAACCGCGTGCCGTATCTGCAAACGCATAAAGTTGACCTGGTGATTTCCAGTCTTGGCAAAAATGCGGAGCGCGAAAAAGTGATCGACTTCAGCCGTGCCTATGCACCGTTCTTCCTTGGCGTGTTTGGCCCGAAAGAGGCCACGGTGACCGATGCGAAAGGGTTAAGCGGCAAATCCATCGGCGTTACCCGCGGTGCCGTGGAAGACATGGTGCTGAGCGATATCGCGCCGAAAGATGCCGACGTGAAGCGCTACGAAGATAACAACACCACGCTTTCTGCTTATATGTCCGGCCAGGTGCAGTATCTCGCCACCGGTAATGTTGTTGTGGCGGCAATTGCGCGGCAGAACCCGCAAAAAGCGCCGGTCAGCCAGTTTATGCTGAAAGATTCGCCGTGCTATATCGGGCTAATGAAAAACGAACCAGCGCTGAAAGCGGAAGTCGACAAGCTGGTTGAGCAGGCGCTGAAAGAGGGCGAGCTCAACAACTTGTCACAGAAATGGATGCAAGCGCCGTTACCGGCCAACTTTGGCGCGTAACGCATGACGACATCGCTTGATTTCGCCGCGCTCTGGCCGTTCTGGCCGGAGCTGCTGGCAGGGCTCTGGACCACGGTGACCTTAACCACGCTGGCGACGGTTGGCGGTGTGCTAATAGGCATCGTCGGTGCGGCGCTGCGTAGCGGTAAACCCGGCGTGATGAGTGCCATCTGGGGCGCGTACGTTGAGCTTATCCGCAACACGCCTTTTGTGGTGCAACTGTTCTTTATTGTGTTTGGTTTGCCGGGCCTCGGGCTGAAGCTCACCGCCGGTGAAGCGGCGCTGATCGCCATGCTGGTTAACCTTGGCGCCTACAGCACGGAAATTATCCGCGCCGGGATCCAGGTCGCGCCGAAAGGGCAGTGGGAAGCTGCTCGCGTACTGGGGCTTAGCAAATCGCAAACCTTCTTACGGGTGATTTTGCCCCCCGCGCTGAAACGCATTTATCCGGCGCTGGTGAGCCAGTGCATTATCGTCATGCTGGGTTCCTCGGTGGTGTCGCAAGTCTCTTATGAAGAGTTGACCTTTATGGCCAACCTGATTCAGTCGCGCACGTTTTTAAGTTTTGAAGTCTATTTTGTCACCACGTTGCTGTATCTGATGCTGTCGCTGTTGATGCGCCAGCTACTGCTGGCAATCGGGCGCAAATGGCTGGGGAGCGAGAACTGATGAGTACGTTTACCGACTGGGATATTCTGCGCAACCTGCTGCTGGCGGCGCGCTGGACGGTGCTGCTGTCGCTGATCGCCTTTGTTTGCGGCACGCTGGTGACGCTGCCGCTGCTGGTGTTGCGCATTAGCCGCTGGCGTTTACCAAAACGGTTTATCAGCGCCTATGCCGCGCTATTTCAGGGCACACCGCTGTTGATGCAACTGTTCCTCGCTTTTTTTGGCCTTGCGCTGTTTGGTATTGATGTCAGCGCGTGGACGGCGGCGACGCTGGCGCTAACGCTGTTTACCAGCGCCTTCCTGCTTGATATCTGGTACGGCAGCATCAACGCGCTGCCAAAAGGGCAGTGGGAAGCCTGCCGCTGTCTGGGTCTGAGTTTTGGTCAAACGCTGTTTCGCGTGATTGCGCCGCAAGCCATTCGAATCGCCATTGCGCCGACGGTGGGCTTTTCCGTGCAGGTCATTAAAGGCACCGCGCTGGCGTCGATTATCGGTTTTGTCGAACTCACCAAAGCCGGCACCATGCTTAACAACGTCACCTTTGCACCATTCAAAGTGTTCGGGCTGGTGGCGTTGGGTTATTTCCTGCTGTGTTATCCGCTGTCGCGCTACAGCCGCTATCTGGAGAAGAAATTCCATGCCGCTCATCACCATTAATGAAGTGCAGAAATATTATGGCGACAACCATGTGCTGAAGGGCGTAAGCCTCGACATTGAAATGGGCGAAGTGGTGTCGATTATTGGCCGCAGCGGTTCGGGCAAAAGCACCTTACTGCGTTGCATGAACGGACTGGAAGGCTACCAGGATGGCAGTATCAAACTGGGCGGTATGACGGTAACGGACCGGGAATCGCAGGCGCGTGAAATCAGCCGCTCAGTGGGAATGGTATTCCAGAGCTTTAATCTGTTCCCGCATATGACGGCGCTGGAAAACGTGATGCTGGCACCGCGCCGGGTGTTGAAATTGCCTGCTGACGAGTGCCGTCGCCTTGCCATTGAGATGCTGGAGAAAGTGGGGCTTGGCGAGCGTATCGACTACTCTCCGGCCAATCTTTCCGGTGGCCAGCAGCAGCGCGTGGCGATTGCCCGTGCGCTGGCGATGAAACCGAAAGTGCTGCTGTGCGATGAAATCACCTCGGCACTGGATCCAGAACTGGTCGGCGAGGTGCTGCGCGTACTGGAGCAGCTTGCTCGTGAAGGCATGACGCTGATTCTGGTGACCCATGAAATGAACTTTGCCCGCGAAGTGGGCGACCGCGTGGTGTTTATGCATCAGGGAAAAGTCTGGGAGCAGGGTGACAGCAAGGACTTTTTCACGCAGCCGAAAACACCGGAACTGCAGCAGTTTATCGCCTCGGTACGCGGTCTGAATTGATCTTTCTGCTCCCGCATCCGCGCGGGAGCTTATTTACCGCCTCGCAACATCGCCCATTCACTGCTTTACTTATAATCCGTTGCCGATCATGAAGGTCTCTAATAAGAGGCGTTTTATGCCGGAAGGCCTGCGTTTCGTTTGCTACAATCGCGCCTCATTTTTTGGATGGATAGCATTTTCTTATGGTTTCCGAAACTAAAACCACAGAAGCGCCCACGCTTCGTCGAGAACTCAAAGCGCGTCATCTGACGATGATCGCCATTGGCGGTTCCATCGGTACAGGTTTGTTTGTCGCATCAGGGGCGACCATTTCTTCAGCGGGCCCTGGCGGCGCGTTGTTCTCCTATATTCTGATTGGCCTGATGGTCTATTTCCTGATGACCAGCCTCGGTGAACTGGCGGCGTTTATGCCGGTTTCCGGTTCGTTCTCCACCTATGGTCAGAAATATGTTGAAGAGGGGTTCGGCTTCGCGCTGGGCTGGAACTACTGGTACAACTGGGCGGTGACCATTGCCGTTGACCTTGTGGCGTCGCAATTAGTCATGACCTGGTGGTTCCCGGACACGCCAGGCTGGATCTGGAGCGCGCTGTTCCTCGCGGTGATTTTCCTGCTTAACTACATCTCGGTGAAAGGCTTTGGTGAAGCGGAGTACTGGTTCTCGCTGATCAAAGTCGCCACCGTCATTATCTTCATCATTGTTGGTGTGATGATGATTGTCGGTATTTTCCAGGGGGAAAAACCGGCCGGCTGGAGCAACTGGACGATTGGCGATGCGCCATTTGCCGGTGGTTTTTCCGCCATGATCGGTGTGGCAATGATTGTCGGTTTCTCTTTCCAGGGCACTGAGCTGATTGGTATCGCGGCGGGTGAATCGGAAGATCCGGAGAAGAACATCCCGCGCGCGGTGCGTCAGGTGTTCTGGCGTATTCTGCTGTTCTATGTGTTTGCGATTTTGATTATCAGCCTGATTATTCCGTACACCGATCCGAGCCTGCTGCGCAACGACGTGAAAGATATCAGCGTCAGCCCGTTCACGCTGGTGTTTGAGCATGCGGGTCTGCTCTCGGCGGCGGCGGTGATGAACGCGGTGATCCTGACGGCGGTGCTGTCGGCGGGGAACTCGGGCATGTACGCTTCCACGCGTATGCTTTACACGCTGGCGTGTGACGGCAAAGCGCCGCGCATTTTCGCGAAATTATCGAAAGGCGGCGTGCCGCGTAACGCGCTGTATGCCACCACGGTGATTGCCGCGCTGTGCTTCCTGACCTCAATGTTTGGCAACCAGACCGTGTATTTGTGGCTGCTGAACACCTCCGGTATGACCGGTTTTATTGCGTGGCTGGGGATTGCCATTAGCCACTACCGTTTTCGCCGCGGCTATGTGGCGCAGGGGCATTCGCTGGATAACCTGCCGTACCGTTCAGGTTTCTTCCCGCTGGGGCCGATTTTCGCCTTCGCTTTGTGCCTCATCATCACGCTTGGACAGAACTATCAGGCTTTCCTGGCCGATAGCATTGACTGGGGCGCCGTTGCGGCGACGTATATCGGCATCCCGCTGTTCCTTATTATCTGGTTAGGCTATAAATTTTCCAAAGGAACCCGTTTCGTGCGTTATAGTGAAATGGAGTTCCCGGAACGTTTCACGAAATAAATTCACTCTTTAGCCCTCTGTATGGAGGGCTTTTTTTTGCTCTGCCTGTTGCCTTTAGATTTACATCTCACACGACTGACAGAGACTTTTTTTAAGGTTTTTTAGTGCGCCCTTCGGGGGCGAAATGAGTGTCGCTTCCTGTGAAAGCGTATATTTTGTGCCCCTGTCCTGGCTTCGCTATCAGATCTCTGCGCCAACGAACCTATACTTCTCCTGATATCCACAAGTGTTATCGACAGTAATGGAGAATCGTATGAGTACATCCCTTTACAGTAAAACCCCCCATGTTGCGGTGCTTGATAATCGTGCAATGGCGGTACGCGATATTGTTTATCACCGCCATCCCGACTTCCCGGACATCACCGACGAGCGCATCACTCGCCATCGGTTCGACGCGCGTGGTTTGCCGTCTCAAAGCGCCGACCCGCGTCTGTATGCCGCCGGGCTGGCGAATTTCAGTTATCTCCACGACCTGAACGGTACGCCGCTGCGCGCACAGAGTGCCGATGCCGGTACATCCGTTGCCCTGAATGACGCGTCAGGGCGGGCTTTTTTGCAGATCAGCAATATCGGTACAGGCAACGAGCGCAGCGCCGCCGTGACCCGCACCTTCCAGTATGAAGCGGCAGACCTGCCGGGACGTCTGCTTGGCATTAGCGAGCAAGTTGCCGGAGACAGCGCGCGCATCACGGAGCTGTTTATCTGGGGCAGCGTTTCAGCGGATGAACAGAGCCACAATCTCGCCGGTCAGCTGGTCAGCCATTACGACCCGGCAGGCCTGCTTTCGACGGGCAGCGTTTCCCTGAACGGCGTACCGCTTGCCGTCACCCGCCAGCTGTTGCCGGACGATGCCGACGCAGACTGGCAGGGCGCGGATGCTTCCGCGTGGAATGACCTGCTGGCGGGCGAAACCTACACGACCAACAGCACGGTGGATGCGGCCGGAAATGTGCTGACCACCACCGACGCGAAAGGCAATATCCAGCGCGTGGCCTATGATGTGGCGGGGCTGCTGAAAGGCAGCTGGCTGACAGTCAGTGGCGGTTCCGAGCAGATTATCGTGAAATCCCTGTCATACTCCGCCGCCGGGCAGAAGCTGCGCGAGGAGCACGGCAACGGCGTGGTGACCACATATTCGTATGAAGCGGAAACGCAGCGCCTCGTTGGCATTAAAACGGAACGAGTCTCCGCCACAAAAGTGCTGCAGGATTTGCGCTACGAATACGACCCGGTGGGTAACGTGCTGGTGATTACTAACGATGCCGAGGAGACGCGTTTCTGGCGCAATCAGCAGGTCGTTCCCGAAAACACCTATACCTACGACAGCCTGTACCAGCTGGTCAGTGCCAGCGGACGCGAAATGGCCAGCGCGGTACAGCAGAACAGTAACCTGCCTGATTTCACCTCCTTCGATAACGCCACGTACACAAACTACTCCCGCACGTACACCTACGATAACGCCGGTAATCTGACGAAAATTCAGCACAGCGCCCCGGCGTCCGGCAATAACTACACCACCAGCATCACCGTATCCGACCGCAGCAACCGGGCGGTAATCAGCACACTCACCGAAAACCCGGCGGATGTGGAGGCGCTGTTCACCGCCGGCGGCCAGCAGCAACAGCTTTTACCGGGGCAGGGCCTGCTGTGGACAGCACGCCAGGAGCTGCAGCAGGTCACGCCCGTCACCCGCAGTGGTGCAGCGGACGACAGCGAACGTTACCGCTACGACGCCAGCAGCCAGCGCATCGTCAAAATCACCTCGCAACTGACCGGCAACAGCACACAGACCAGACGGGTGGTTTATCTGCCGGGTCTGGAACTGCGCAGCAGCGCCTCAGAGGAGTTACAGGTGATAACCGTCGGTGTCGCCGGGCGCGCGCAGGTGCGGGTGCTGCACTGGGAAAGCGGTCAGCCTGCCGGAATTGCTAACGACCAGATTCGTTACAGCTACGACAACCTCACCGGCAGCAGCAGTCTGGAAGTGGACAGCAGTGGCGAGCTTATCAGCCAGGAGGAGTATTACCCGTTCGGCGGCACGGCGTTATTCGCCGCGCGCAGTCAGCTGGAGGCGGATTACAAAACAATTCGTTATTCCGGCAAGGAGCAGGACGCCACCGGGCTTTATTACTACGGCTACCGCTATTATCAGCCGTGGGCGGGGCGGTGGCTCTCAGCGGATCCTTCGGGTACGGTGGACGGGCTGAATCTGTTCAGAATGGTGCGGAATAATCCAATTACCTTTTTTGATGAAGAGGGGAAGGAGGCGCAAAGGGCAATAATCGATAGGGAGGGGAAAATACAATACACACATATTGGTTCAGAAGCATATCCGTTTGATGACGAACAGGTGTTATATGCACGGACAATTGCAATTAATATTGTCGATGAGGCTATAAAGAAATTAAGTGAGAAAAAATTATCGTCTGATACTAAATTAAAAATTAGAGAGATTTTCTCTGGGGCGTCCAGTAAAGGTAAAATAAAAACCTCAAGGTTTAGAGATGAGTTATTAGCGAGATTTACGGCAATAAAAAAACACCTGTCTGAGAGCTATATATTATTTGATCCCAGGGGGTCGGAAACGCTTCCAGAAGGCGCACGTGCGTATGTTTTTCATGACGAAGCGAAGAAACATATTTTTCTTACTGAGAACTATATGAAAAACTTAGGAACTATCAATAGCTTGCAAACATTTATCCACGAGGCTTCACATTTCTCAGGTGTTGAAAGAGTTCCCGGTTCAAAGTATGAAAAACTGTATAAGGATCGGGGAACGCAAGACTATTATTACTACGGTACGCAAGAAATTGACGAGACAAAAATACAACCAGATTATTTTAGGTTGTCATTAAATGTAATGAAAATACAAAATCAAAAAATGGCTGGAAAGATAAATAAGCTAACGACGGGGACGCCGACCAGTCGAATGAATATTGCTCTTGATAACGCAGATACAATTGGGTTGGTCGCAATTAGCCTGGGAAGAGAGAAAATACAATGGAAGCGTTTTAAGAGGGATATAAAACAAATCCATTAATTATTAAAAGCGAATGCGAATAATGAATGGCATATCAGGAAATGTTGGTAGGTTGGATAAGCCCCGGCGAGTTAATCGCCGGGTTTACGATTATTTCAGCAGATGCTGCGCATGGAAGCGCAGATGATCTTCAATAAACGCAGCAATAAAGAAGTAACTGTGATCGTAGCCGGACTGGATGCGCAGCGTCAGCGGCCAGGATTTTTGCCGTGCCACTTCCGCAAGCCGCGCGGGCTGTAGTTGATCGGCCAGGAACTGATCATTATCCCCCTGATCGATAAGTGTTGGGATCGCGTCAGTTTCGTTGCTTTCCAGCATCAGCGCGCAGCTATCCCATTCACGCCATTGTTGCGCATCCTCGCCCAGATAAGCGCGAAACGCTTTTTGCCCCCACGGCACCTGCATCGGGTTCACTATCGGTGCAAAGGCGGAAACGCTGGTGTAACGGCCGGGGTTTTTCAGCGCCATGATCAATGCGCCGTGGCCGCCCATCGAATGACCACTGATAGCGCAGCGGTCGCTGACGTTAAATTGCGACTGGATAAGCGTCGGTAATTCATCGCGCAGGTAATCATACATACGATAATGCGCCGCCCACGGCTGCTCGGTGGCGTTGAGGTAAAAACCTGCGCCTTTGCCGAGGTCATAGCTCTCTGCATCTGCGACATCGTCGCCGCGTGGGCTGGTATCCGGCATCACCAGCACAATGCCTAACTCTGCGGCTACGCGTTGCGCACCGGCTTTGGTGGTGAAGTTTTCGTCATTACAGGTGAGACCGGAGAGCCAGTACAGCACCGGCGGCGGTGTTGCGCTGTATTGCGGCGGTAAGAAGATGCTAAAGGTCATCGTGCAGTTCAGTACGGCGGAGTCGTGGCGCCAGCGCTGTTGCCAGCCTTCAAAACAGCGGTGCTCTTCAAGCATTTCCATGCGGGGCTCCTTAGAATTTTTTACAAACAAAGTAAGGTGACTTCTTGTCATCATACAGACTATTCCCTTTGCTGTGAGTAACTTTCACTTCCGCATAAACGCAACATACTGCATCATAAACATAACTTTACGTTAACATTTTGGGGGCGCTAATGGCGCAACGTGTGGCGCTTTGTGGGTTTATTGTGCTGGTGGTAGCAATGGGGATCGGGCGTTTTGCCTTCACGCCGCAGGTGCCGTTAATGATCCGCGACGAACAACTCACCCTGACCAGTGCCGGGCTGGTGGCGGCGATTAACTATCTCGGCTATCTGCTTGGTGCGTGGGACGCAATGCGCGCGCAGCGGCATATCGAAGTCCGTCTTTATCTTGGTATTGGCGGCGCGGTGGCACTCACTTTTCTCTCTTCGCTTGCGGATAACGCGCTGCTTCACGGCGCGTTACGCCTGGTGATTGGCGCAATGAGCGGCTGGGCGATGGTGCTGATTGCCGCCTGGACCAACGATCGGCTGGCGCACGCTGGAAAACCAGGGCTGAATGCCGCGGTGTTTGCCGGGCCGGGCGCAGGCATTGCATTAAGCGGCCTGCTGGCGGTGGCGATCCAGGCAAAAGGCTTAAGCGCTGCATCCGCCTGGCAGGTGTATGGGGTGCTGGCGCTGCTGCTGGTGGCGTTGATTGCCCGCTATTTGCCGCGTCTTGGCGAGTGGCATCGACCGGGCGAAAAGCCGCAGCCGCTACAATTAACCACCGATCTTAAACGGCTGGTCTGGAGCTACAGCCTGGCCGGATTTGGCTATATTTTACCGGCGACGTTCCTGTCGCAAATGGCGGCGCTGCGCTTTCCTGGCAGCCTGTTTGCCCAGTTTGTCTGGCCCGTGTTCGGTGCCGCAGCGGTGGTGGGGATTGCGCTCAGTATTTTGCTGCGCCACGTTGGTCACAGCCATCAGCGGCTGGCGGTGGTGCTATGGCTGCAGGGGGCGGGCGTACTGGCGGCATGGTTGCTGCCGGGGATGAGCGGTCTGGTGTGCGGTGCGTTGCTGGTGGGCGGCGGATTTCTTTGTGCCGTACAGCTCTCATTGCTGTATGGACGCGAGCTCGCGCCCAATCACACGCGTTACATGGCCGGGTTATTGACCACCGGCTATGCGATGGGACAACTGGTTGGCCCTATGACTTCCGCGCTTTCCACCTGGCTTACGCAGCAGCTTGAACCGGCGCTTGGCGTGGCGGCAATTGCCCTGGTCATTGGCGGGCTTTTAGTCTGGAAACGCACGGCCTGAAAGGCGGCAGCGATTTCAATAATTATCGCCACCAGGGCTGGATTATGTGCGCGACCTCACGCACAATGTTCGCTCACTTTGCGTTAACAACGCGAAGTTCGCCACACCTGCAGGAGAATAAAAAACATGTCATCACTCAGTAAAGAAGCGGCGCTCGTTCACGAGGCTCTGGTTGCCCGTGGTCTGGAAACGCCGCTGCGCCCACCGGTGCAAATGGATAACGAATCCCGTAAACGTCTTATCGCCGGGCATATGACCGAGATTATGCAACTGCTGAATCTCGATCTGAATGATGACAGCCTGATGGAAACGCCGCATCGCATCGCCAAAATGTATGTCGATGAGATCTTCTCCGGCCTCGATTACGCTAACTTCCCGAAGATCACCGTCATTGAAAACAAAATGAAAGTCGATGAGATGGTGACAGTGCGCGATATCACACTGACCAGCACCTGTGAGCACCATTTTGTCACTATCGACGGCAAAGCCACCGTTGCCTATATTCCGAAGGATTCAGTGATTGGCCTGTCGAAAATCAACCGTATCGTGCAGTTTTTTGCGCAGCGCCCGCAGGTGCAGGAGCGACTGACGCAGCAGATCCTGACCGCGCTGCAAACGCTGCTCGGCACTAACAATGTCGCGGTTTCTATTGATGCGGTGCATTATTGCGTGAAAGCGCGCGGCATCCGCGACGCGACCAGCGCGACGACGACCACTTCGCTCGGTGGCTTGTTCAAGTCGAGCCAGAATACCCGCCAGGAGTTCCTGCGCGCAGTCCGCCACACTAACTAATTCGCTGGAGCCGCCGACATGGAGAGGAATGTCACGCTGGATTTTATTCGTGGCATCGCCATTCTCGGTATTCTTTTGATGAATATCACCGCCTTTGGTTTGCCAAAGGCGGCCTATCTGAACCCTGCCTGGTACGGCGACATCACGGCGTCGGATGCATGGACCTGGGCGCTGCTCGATCTCTTCGCGCAGGTGAAATTCCTCTCGCTGTTTGCCATTTTGTTCGGTGCGGGTCTGCAAATGTTGCTGCCGCGCGGTAAGCGCTGGATCCAGTCGCGCCTGACGCTGCTGGTGCTGCTCGGTTTCATCCATGGTCTCTTTTTCTGGGATGGCGATATTCTGCTGGCTTATGGGCTGGTGGGGCTGATTGCCTGGCGCATGGTGCGTGATGCGCAGAACGTGAAGACGATGTTTAACACTGGTGTGGTGCTGTACCTGATTGGCATTGCGGTTTTGTTGTTGCTGGGGGGAATTTCCGGTTCGCAACCGAACCGCTCCTGGTTGCCGGATGCGGCGAATGTGCAGTACGAGACCTGGTGGCGAGTCAGCGGCAGTATCGGGGAGGCCATCAGTAATCGTGCGGATATGCTCTCTAACGCGCTGCTGGCGCTGGGGGCGCAATATGGCTGGCAACTAGCGGGCATGATGCTGACAGGCGCGGCGCTGATGCGCAGCGGCTGGCTGAAAGGGCAATTCAGCCTGCGCCATTACCGTCGGACGGGGGCGCTGCTGATTGGCTTAGGGTTACTGATCAACATCCCGGCGATTATTGCGCAGTGGCAGCTTGGCTGGTCGTATCGCTGGTGCGCTTTTCTTCTGCAGGCTCCGCGCGAACTTGGCGCGCCGTTACAGGCGGTGGGTTACGCGGCGCTGGCGTGGGGATTCTGGCCGCAGATCTGCGGTTACAAACTGGTCAATGCTATTGCCTGCGTTGGACGCATGGCGCTCACTAACTACCTGCTGCAAACGCTAATCTGCATCACCTTATTCAATCGTTTCGGGCTGTTTATGCAGTTCGACCGTCTGCAACTGCTGGCTTTTGTACCTGCGGTGTGGGCCGTGAATATCCTCTTCTCTCTGTTCTGGCTCAGGCATTTTCGTCAGGGGCCAATGGAATGGCTATGGCGGCAATTGACCGCACGTGCTGCAGGGACATCATTAGCACGCACATCCAGATAACGATCTGGATCACAATCATTAACAAAACGGATGTAACCGTTTCCATTCATGTGATGCCACTCACGTAGCAATCGCCTGCTCGCTGCCAGAATAGCCTCCTTACTTAACACAGGGGGTGGCTGTGAACTGCCGCAATCCAGAAAAGGTGGGTAAAAATGATCACCATTCGTGACGTTGCCCGGCATGCGGGCGTCTCTGTCGCGACGGTGTCCCGCGTGCTCAATAACAGCGCGCTGGTCAGCCCGGAAACGCGCGAAACGGTGATGAAAGCCGTCGCCCAGCTGGGTTATCGCCCGAATGCCAACGCCCAGGCGCTGGCGACGCAGGTTAGCGACACCATTGGCGTGGTGGTGATGGACGTCTCTGATGCCTTTTTCGGTGCGTTGGTGAAAGCGGTAGATACGGTTGCGCAGCAGCACGAAAAATATGTGCTGATTGGCAACAGTTATCACGAGGCGGAAAAGGAGCGTCACGCCATTGAAGTCCTGATCCGCCAGCGTTGTAACGCCCTGATTGTTCACTCAAAAGCGCTAAGCGATGAAGAGCTGACAGGCTTTATGGAGCAGATCCCCGGCATGGTGCTGATCAACCGGCTGGTGCCAGGCTATGCGCACCGCTGCGTCTGCCTTGATAACGTCAGCGGGGCGGTGATGGCGACACGCATGCTGCTTAATAACGGTCATCAGCGCATCGGTTATCTGGCCTCCAGCCACCAGATTGAAGACAACGATATGCGCCGCGAAGGGTGGTTCCGCGCGCTGGAAGAGCAGGGGATTAACGCCCCGGACAGCTGGGTTGGCACCGGTTCGCCGGACATGCAGGGCGGTGAAGCGGCGATGGTTGAGCTGCTGGGGCGCAATCTGCAACTGACCGCAGTTTTCGCCTATAACGACAGCATGGCGGCGGGGGCGCTGACGGCGCTGAAAGACAACGGTATTGCGGTGCCACAGCATTTATCACTGATTGGTTTCGATGATATTCCCATTGCGCGTTACACCGATCCGCAACTGACCACGGTGCGTTACCCGGTCGCTTCAATGGCACGCCTGGCGACCGAGCTGGCGTTGCAGGGGGCCGCAGGTAAGCTGGATCCAGAGGCTGCGCACTGCTTTATGCCGACGCTGGTACGCCGCCATTCCGTGACCGCACGACAAACTGTGGCACCGATCACTAACTTATAAACTTCGATGATGTAACCGTTTTCAATCTGTGAGTAAATTCACAGTATCTTAACAAGGCGCTGACTATGATGTCAGCGTTTTAGAAGCTGAAACACGATGTAACGGTGATTAATCACTTTCACTACAAGTGAGCGCTTTGAAACATCGAATAAAGCGAACTTCTGGAGCGTTACCCGGACACGGACGAATGGATTTTTAGAGTGAACTTCGGTCGGCAGTAACGTCTTCGTAACAACTGACCCGCCGAGCATTATTCACAAGAACTACCCTGCATATAAAAAAACCGGAGATACCATGAATAAGAAGGTGTTGACTCTGTCTGCTGTTATGGCAAGCATGCTTTTTGGCGCAGCCGCACACGCAGCGGATACCCGCATTGGTGTGACCATCTATAAATATGACGACAACTTTATGTCCGTTGTCCGTAAGGCTATTGAGAAAGACGCCAAAGCAGCGCCAGATGTTCAGCTGCTGATGAACGACTCGCAGAATGACCAATCCAAACAGAACGACCAGATTGACGTGCTGCTGGCGAAAGGCGTAAAAGCACTGGCGATCAACCTGGTTGACCCGGCTGCGGCAGGTACGGTGATTGAGAAAGCGCGTGGTCAAAACGTTCCGGTTGTTTTCTTCAACAAAGAACCTTCTCGTAAAGCGCTGGATAGCTACGATAAAGCCTATTACGTGGGTACCGATTCCAAAGAATCCGGCGTGATTCAGGGCGACCTGATTGCTAAACACTGGGCGGCGAACCCGGGCTGGGATCTGAACAAAGATGGCCAGATCCAGTTCGTACTGCTGAAAGGCGAGCCGGGTCACCCGGATGCTGAAGCGCGTACCACTTACGTTATCAAAGAGCTGAACGACAAGGGCATTAAAACCCAGCAGCTGGCTCTGGATACCGCGATGTGGGATACCGCTCAGGCGAAAGACAAAATGGACGCCTGGCTCTCTGGCCCGAACGCTAACAAAATTGAAGTGGTTATCGCTAACAACGACGCGATGGCAATGGGCGCGGTTGAAGCCCTGAAAGCACACAACAAATCTGCTATTCCGGTATTCGGTGTCGATGCGCTGCCAGAAGCGCTGGCGCTGGTGAAATCCGGTGCAATGGCCGGTACCGTGCTGAACGATGCGAACAACCAGGCGAAAGCAAGCTTTGATCTGGCGAAAAACCTGGCCGAAGGTAAAGGTGCGGCAGATGGCACCAACTGGAAAATCGACAATAAAATTGTTCGTATTCCTTACGTAGGTGTAGATAAAGACAACCTGGCTGAAATCGCCGGTAAATAATATTAAGTAAGCATGTTCTCATTGGGCGCAACGACTGTTGCGCCCTTATAACACGATATGCCAGGCCAACAAGGTATAATTATGGTCAGCAATAATACTCAGTCGTCAGGTGAATTCTTGTTGGAAATGAGCAATATCAACAAGTCTTTTCCAGGCGTAAAGGCACTCGATAATGTCAATTTGAAAGTCCGTCCGCATTCGATCCATGCATTAATGGGCGAGAACGGTGCGGGGAAATCAACATTATTAAAATGTCTTTTTGGGATCTATCAAAAAGATTCCGGTAGCATTCTTTTTCAGGGGAAAGAGATCGACTTCCATTCCGCGAAAGAAGCGCTGGAAAATGGTATTTCGATGGTTCATCAGGAACTCAACCTGGTGTTGCAACGCTCCGTGATGGACAATATGTGGCTGGGTCGTTACCCGACCAAAGGCATGTTTGTCGATCAGGATAAAATGTTCCACGATACCAAAGCCATTTTTGATGAGCTGGATATTGATATCGACCCGAAAGCACGCGTGGGAACATTATCTGTATCGCAAATGCAGATGATTGAAATTGCCAAAGCGTTCTCTTACGACGCCAAAATTGTCATTATGGATGAACCGACTTCTTCGCTGACGGAAAAAGAAGTCAATCATCTGTTTAAAATTATCCGTAAACTGAAAGAGCGTGGCTGCGGAATTGTTTATATCTCCCATAAAATGGAAGAGATATTCCAGCTGTGCGATGAAATTACGATTCTGCGCGACGGCCAGTGGATTGCCACCCAGCCGCTGGAAGGGCTGGATATGGACAAGATCATCGCCATGATGGTTGGCCGTTCCCTGAACCAGCGCTTCCCGGATAAGCACAACGTGCCGGGCGAAACCATTCTTGAAGTGCGTAATCTTACCTCGTTGCGCCAGCCCTCTATTCGCGATATCTCCTTTGATTTACGCAAAGGCGAAATTCTCGGTATCGCAGGTCTGGTCGGGGCGAAACGTACCGACATAGTTGAGACGTTATTTGGCATTCGCGAAAAGTCCGCTGGCACCATTAAACTTCATGGCAAACTGATTAATAATCACACCGCCAATGAAGCGATTAATAATGGCTTTGCGCTGGTGACTGAAGAACGCCGTTCTACCGGTATTTATGCTTATCTTGATATCGGATTTAACTCATTAATCTCGAATATTCAGAATTACAAAAATAAAGTCGGCTTGCTGGATAATAGCCGTATGAAGAGTGATACCCAGTGGGTTATTGACTCCATGCGTGTTAAAACACCCGGCCACCGTACACAAATTGGTTCGCTTTCCGGTGGTAACCAGCAAAAAGTGGTTATTGGTCGTTGGTTATTAACACAGCCAGAAATTTTAATGCTCGATGAGCCGACCCGTGGTATTGACGTTGGGGCTAAATTTGAAATTTACCAACTGATTGCCGAACTGGCGAAAAAGAATAAGGGGATCATTATTATTTCCTCTGAAATGCCTGAGTTGTTAGGCATCACTGACCGTATTCTGGTTATGAGCAATGGCCTCGTTTCCGGAATTGTTGATACTAAAACGACAACGCAAAACGAAATTCTCCGTCTTGCGTCTTTGCACCTTTAAGATCAGGGGCTCCTCATGAGTGCGTTAAATAAGAAAACTTTTCTCACTTATCTGAAAGACGGCGGTATTTACGTTGTTCTTTTAGTGTTACTGGCCATTATCATTTTTCAGGATCCCACTTTCTTAAGTCTACTGAACTTAAGTAATATTCTGACCCAATCCTCCGTGCGTATTATTATCGCACTGGGCGTAGCGGGGCTGATTGTTACTCAGGGTACTGACCTTTCCGCCGGGCGCCAGGTTGGCCTTGCGGCGGTGGTTGCCGCCACGCTGCTGCAATCGATGGAAAACGTCAACAAGGTCTTCCCGGATATGGCGACAATGCCGATTCCGGTGGTGATCCTGATTGTTTGCGCCATTGGCGCGGTGATTGGGCTGGTGAACGGTATCGTGATTGCATACCTGAACGTGACGCCGTTTATCACCACGCTGGGTACGATGATCATCGTTTACGGTATCAACTCCCTGTACTACGACTTTGTGGGCGCGTCGCCGATTTCCGGTTTCGACAGCGGCTTCTCAACCTTTACGCAGGGCTTTATTGCGCTGGGCAGCTTCCGGTTGTCGTATATCACTTTCTATGCGTTGATTGCTGTGGCGTTCGTCTGGGTGCTGTGGAACAAAACCCGCTTTGGCAAAAACATTTTCGCCATCGGTGGTAATCCGGAAGCAGCGAAAGTCTCCGGCGTTAACGTGGCGCTGAACCTGCTGATGATTTACGCGCTGTCCGGTGTGTTCTATGCCTTCGGCGGGATGCTGGAAGCGGGTCGTATCGGCTCTGCCACCAACAACCTTGGCTTTATGTATGAACTGGACGCCATCGCCGCCTGCGTGGTTGGCGGGGTCTCCTTCAGCGGCGGTGTGGGTACCGTGCTTGGCGTAGTGACCGGTGTGATTATCTTCACCGTCATCAACTATGGTCTGACCTATATCGGTATTAACCCGTACTGGCAGTACATCATCAAGGGCGGCATCATCATCTTCGCCGTGGCGCTGGACTCGCTGAAATACGCTCGTAAAAAATAATCCCATCATCTGTACCCGGCCCGCTCAACGAGCGGGCTTTTTTTTGCCTGTTTTGCCGCCTTCTGCCATGGATTTAACCCACTGCTTCAGCCAAAAAACTTCGCTCGCGGCGAGTTGTTAAATTTTTTGCTTCGGTGCTACGCTCAATAAAGTCGCAATATTAATAAGGAGATTGGGGATGAACAGTGAGTGCGCATTTCCTGCACTTCCAGTGATTGGCTGGCAGGTGGGAGTGGTTGAGGATTTGGATGGTGTGGTCATGAAGTTTGGTTGCAGCACAGGCCCCTGCGACGCGGGAGCAACGACGTTTGATTCGCCCTTTTTTAATTTAACGCCTGATATGGTGAGAAGCCTGATCTACGACCTTGAGCGTAGCCTGCAACAGCATGAGAGCAAAGTGGCCTGACGCTTCGCTTGCACTTCGGGTACATCCCATGTGCCCGATATTTAAGTCAATTCTGAATGCCTGTATGCCCATCGCTACTTACGCTTGAAAGAATGAATCTGTGAATGAGGTTGTATCCGCAGCTCAGGGGCGCTTATGAATTTTGTTTATTTTACTGTTGATTATTTACCGCATGAAAAAAACTCACCTGTTAACTTCTCTTTGAAAAATGTCGAACTGTTGCGCGATGGCGACGTGATTGCTTCACTTGGCGATATCAAAATCACGTCCTTGCCGTTCTTTTACTTTTGCCCGGTACCCACCGGCTTTCGCAAAATAGAGTTCAGAATGAAAAACAGCCCGCCAGCGCGAATTGTGTGTAGCGCAGGGTACTTAAAAAGCGGGGAGTATCTGGTTAATACGCCGGATGGGGAGAAAGCATTGTCCTTCAATGCGTTAAATGGCCACTGGACGCTCGACAGAACCAGCCGTGCGGTTATCGATCACCGCCATTTTGTGGAGCGCGGTTTTACACTTGTCCGTCCAGTGAAAACCAGCAGTCGCAATGCGTCAATGAACTAACGCTTCAGTTTTTTCCTTTCTTTTGCATATCGATAAGCTGCTCGGCGGTGACGGCCGGGTAGCCTTGCGCGTCGTCCGGCACTTCCTGCATTGACGGAATGGGTACCAGCGGGCCGAGGAAGCGCGGCTCACGCTTGAAGATATAGAGATCGGCAATCGTGCCCAGCCGTGCGCCAAACTCGCGTACGCGTACGCTCCACATATCTTTCGGCGACGGCACGGCGTAACACTGCGCCTGAATACCCATATGCTGGGCAATAAACAGCGCGCGTTCGCAGTGGAAACGTTGGGTAATGATAATGAAATCGTTAGTGTCGAAGACTTTACGAGTACGCACAATTGAATCGAGCGTACGGAAACCGGCGTAATCGAGCACGATGTCGGCAGGATCGACACCGGCGGCAATCAAATCCTTACGCATGGTCATCGGTTCGTTATAGCTTTGCAGCGCGTTATCGCCGCTCAGCAACAGGTAGTTAACCTTGCCGCTGTTATACGCATTAAGCGCGCCCTGGATCCGGTAGCGGTAATATTGATTGATAACGCCAGTGCGGTAGTACTTTGCGGTGCCGAGGACGACGCCGACCTGGCGCCAGGGGAGATCCTGCAAGTCGTCGTAAATATAGGGGGCGGTTTTCCAGCTCATCCAGCGGTCTAAGCCAAGCGCAGTCAACAGCAGTAAGCCGATAAGGACTAACAAGCTGTAAGTAAAACGCTTTAACATGCAGCAGACTCGAGCAGAATTAGAATGTCCCTCAGGCTACTTTACCCGTACGGCAAGCGCAAGAAACGGCGGTTCAATTGCGGGGTTTTTCATCACTGCGGGCACGAACCCGCAGCGAGGATCATTTACTCAGCAAAACGCGTTCGACCTTCTCACATCCCAGCGCGCGCAACGTGGCGGCGGTGGCATCCCATTGGGTGAGTGGCGCATCAGCGCGTTCTGCCAGTACCGCGCGTTGAATATCCGCATAATCGAAACCGCTGAGGCTAAGCAGATTCAGCGCGCCCTGCAAGGGTGGCAGCGTTGGGTTGAAGGCGGCATTTTCCGCGTAGCTCCCGCTGAAGATGCGCCCGTCGCGACAAAGAATCGCCACGCCTGAGGGCGAAGTCGTGTAAGGCGAGTGGCTTTTATTGGCTGCATGAATGGCCGCCTGCGTTACCTCATCCCCGTTCAGTGAAAAACCGTGGTTCTGTTGATCCATTAACAGCGTTTTGATGTCGAGATCTTTGGGGCCAAACGCGTCCGGCAGGTAATCGCCCAGCGTATGCGGCGCGCGACCCGGCAGGTTAATGCGCAAATTCAGGCCGCTGTTCAGTTCATTCATAAACTGGCGGCAGTGGCCGCACGGCGTGTAGTTGACGGTGATGGAAGAGAGCGCTTTTTCACCGCGCAGCCAGGCGTGGCTGATGGCGCTCTGCTCGGCATGCACGGTTTGCTGCATCGTCGCGCCAGCAAATTCCATATTGGCACCGAAGTACCATGTTCCGCTGACGCCACGCGCAATCGCACCCACGTTGAAATGGGAAAGGTCAGTGCGGGCGCAGGCGGCGGCGAGCGGCAGCAAGGCAAATGCCAGCGCGTCCTCGTCCAGCCCCGTCGCGCTTTGCAAAGTTGCCACCTGCTCTGCGCTCAGCATGGCGGGGAAGTGATCATCCGCCAGCAGAGGAGCCAGTGCGGTTTGTAAATTCTCCGCAAGCCCGGAAAAAGCAGAGTGAAAACGTGAATGCATAGCTGTGCCTCATAGCAGTGTATTGGAATCGTAGTTTACGGGGCTGCATAGCCTCTATGTGTGATTCACTTCACACTGTATGTGCAACTTATGAAACTCAAATTAAAAATGCGCGACGTATCGCAAATTTTAGCCCAGCAACGCGAGGATAACCGGGAACAGAAACGGTGCGACCAGCGAAGTGATAATCCCGCAAATCACCAGCGCCAGCGAACTGAACGCCCCTTCCTGATAATCCAGCTCAGCGCAGCGCGCGGTACCCAGCGCATGTGAGGCGGTGCCCATTGCCAGCCCGCGAGCCGATTTCGTGGTGATACGCATCAGGTTCAGCAAGGTATGGCCGAACACCGCGCCCAATACGCCAACAAAGATCACGCAGACCGCACTGATTGCCGGGATACCGCCAATGCTGCCGCCAACCGCCATCGCGATCGGTGTGGTGACGGATTTGGGTAATATCGACGCCGCAATTTCCGGTGTCGCGCCCATCAGCAGCGCCACAGCGGTACCGGAAAACATCGCTACCATGCTGCCGATAAAGCAGATAGTAATGATCGATTTCCAGCGGGCGCGAATCTGATGTAACTGCTCATAGAGCGGAAACGCCAGCGCAACAACGGCGGGTTGCAGCAGATCGTTAAGAATTTTACTGCCCAGGAAATAGTGGTCATATGGAATGCCCGTCACCAGCAGGATCGGGATAATCACCACCATCGCCACCAGCAGCGGGTTGAGCAGCGGTAGCTTGAAACGCGTGGCGAGTTTACGCGCGGCGAAAAACACCGCCAGTGTCAGCGGTAACGACCACCAGATATACGTCATCATTCTTTCTGACCTTTTTGTCCTGCCACTTTACGCTCGCCGTGCACCAGATGGGTGCTCCAGCTCACCACCAAAAAGACGATAATTGTGCTCACCGCACAGGAAACAACAATCGGGCCAAACTGCGCGCGCAGCAGGTCGTAATATTGCATCACGCCAACGCCGATGGGCACGAACAGCAGCGCCATGTAACGGATCAAAATAAAGCAGCCGGGATTTACCCATTTGGCGGGCAGAATTTGCAGCGCCAGCAGCACGAACATAATCAGCATGCCGATAATGCTGCCCGGAATAGCAATAGGCAGCAGCGATGAAACAAAAATGCCTGCGTAGAGACAAGCGTAAATAAGCACAAACGCACGAAGGTACTGCCAGATAATATTCAGTGAGTTACTCATGGTGAAAGCCCTTGTCGAAACGCATTCATCATACAATTAAAGCGAAAAACGTGCTACTGATCACATCATGAATTGTGAGCATACCAAACATTCCATTCAGGAACGTTATGCATTCCCACAAGATTTACCGCGCGATATAGCCAAAAGTGTAGTGAAGAAAGGCACTTTCCACGCCTGAACAGAGACGCTACTATGGCGCCTCTTTTTTATGGGGCGAGATATGCGTGTATTACTGGCGCCGATGGAAGGCGTGCTCGATTCGCTGGTGCGCGAGCTGCTGACCGAGGTTAACGATTATGATTTATGCATCACCGAATTCTTGCGCGTGGTGGATCAACGCCTGCCGGTAAAATCCTTCTATAAAATCTGCCCGGAACTGCATCGTCAAAGCCGTACGCCTTCCGGTACGTTGGTGCGTATTCAACTCTTAGGACAATACCCGCAGTGGCTGGCGGAAAATGCGGCGCGCGCGGTTGAACTGGGCTCCTGGGGCGTCGATCTCAACTGCGGTTGCCCGTCGAAGCTGGTCAACGGCAGCGGTGGTGGCGCGACGTTGCTCAAAGATCCTGAGCTTATTTACCGTGGCGCAAAAGCGATGCGTGAAGCGGTGCCGTCGCACCTGCCGGTGACGGTAAAAGTGCGTCTTGGCTGGGACAGCCCCGCACGCGCGTTTGAAATTGCCGATGCGGTACAGCAGGCCGGCGCCAGCGAATTGGCGGTACACGGGCGCACCAAAGAAGATGGCTACAAAGCGGAGTGCATCAACTGGCAGGCCATCGGTGAGATCCGCAAGCGGCTAACCATTCCGGTGATTGCCAATGGCGAGATCTGGGACTGGCAAAGTGCGCAGGATTGTATGGCAGCCACCGGTTGCGATGCGGTGATGATTGGCCGTGGCGCGCTGAATGTGCCGAATCTGAGCCGGGTGGTGAAGTACAACGAGCCGCGTATGCCGTGGCCGGAGGTTGTCGCGCTACTGGCGAAATATTCGCGGCTGGAAAAGCAGGGCGATACCGGTTTGTATCATGTTGCGCGCATCAAACAGTGGCTCGGTTATTTACGCAAAGAATATCTTGAGGCCAGCGAGCTGTTTACTGAGATCCGCGCCTATAAACATTCCGACGATATCGCACAAGCAATCGCCCGCCAGCGCAGCCGCGTTGGCGTCTGACACGCGCCGGTGAACCTTTCGCAGGCGGTCTCGTTATGCGCTCGAATAAAGCTGGGTTGAAGTGCGGGTGTGGATTGTTACTGCGTAAGCAGGCGAAACCTGATCATCTGGCAACTGCCGGAGGTCAGGTTTTTTTGTTTCCGGGGTCGGAATGAATAGCGCCAAAATAGTAAACAACGTTGTTGTCGTGGTGCCGGGCGGCAGTCGCGCGCACAAGTGGTGATAAGTTACACCCGGTGAAAGCCGGTTGATCTGGAAAGCGCCGCCAAAGCGGAGAGCGCCAGGCGTTACGGTTTTATTGATGCTAACGGCAAGGCACCCCGGCCGCGCAGCCCTGAGAAAAATTTCTACGGGTATCGCGGCAGTAACGGTGAAAGCCTGAAATAACACCCGCTCTGCCCGCACAAACCGGGCAGACGCGTCAGTTAAGGCGTTTAGCGATAAACTCTTTCAGCCACATTACCGCCGGATCGCTGCTGTGACGCTGATGCCACAGCATCGCCACCTCAATTGGCTGCACATCCAGCGGCAGCGGACTGCTTGCAAACCCTCGCGTGCGCTGCCACTCCTGCGCCAGACCTGCTGGTACGGTCGCCAGTGCTGACATGGTCTCCAGTAATCCTGGCAGGGCGGCGAAGTGCGGCGTGGTGTAGTGGATGCGGCGCTGATGGCCGGTTTTGGCCAGTAGCGTGTCGAAGTGGCTGCTGGTGGCTTCCCGGTAGCTGACCATTAAATGCGGCTGTGCGGCAAAAGTATCGATATCCAGCGGTGCGCTCAATGCCAGCTGTTGCGGGTGCCAGAGCGTGATAAACGGCATGGTGGTCAGCACGTCGCGCTCCAGCCAGCGCGGCCCGGCTTCGGCGACGCTTATCGCCATATCCATTTCGCCGCCTTCCAGCCGACCGGCATCGCTGAACGGATCGCTGGCCACCACATTCAGACGCATGCCGGGCGCGGCCTGTTGCAGCGCCGGGATCAGCTTTGGCATCAGCCACATTTCCACCCAGTCCGCCATGCCAAGCGTCAGCGTGACGCTGGCAGTCTGCGGATCAAAGGCCGTTTGCTGAAACAGCGCGCTTTGCAACTGCTCCAGCAGCGGTAGCAGTTCCGTATGCAGCTCGACGGCGCGCGCGGTGGGCTGCATTTTATGACCGCTACGAATAAACAGCGGATCGTCAAACAGGGTGCGCAGGCGCGACAGCACACCGCTCACCGCCGGTTGACCCAGATGCAGCTTATCCGCCGCCGCAGAAACGCTCTGTTCGCGAAACAGCACGGCAAAGGCGATCAGCAAGTTAAGATCGATTTTGCGGAAATCATTCTCTTTGATAGTCATTATTGCTCCAATCAATTGGAGTGATAGTAGCCGTTGCCGGATACTGGCGCAATGAAAACGACTGGAGAAGAGTATGAAACATTATCCACTTCTGTTGGCGCTGGCGACGGCGGGTTTGAGTTTTGGCGCTATTGCTGCCACACCGCTCTCAACGCACCAGCCGCAAGCGCCGGGCTTTTACCGCATGGCAATGGGCGACTGGCAAATCACCGCCGTTTCCGATGGCACCGTCGCGGTGCCGTTTGACAAACTGCTGACCCATATCACCCCGGAGCAGTTGCAGGAACGGATGGCGCAGGCCAGTTTACCCGTCAATGCCGAAACCTCGATCAACGCCTTTGTGATTAACACCGGTAAGCAGTTAATCCTGGTGGATGCCGGTGCCGGGCAGTTGTTTGGCGACGCGGGCGGTCATCTGCCGGAAAACCTGCGTGCGGCGGGCATTGATCCGGCCACCATCGATACCGTGCTGCTGACGCATATCCATGCCGATCACTCCGGCGGCGTACAGCGCGACGGCAAACCGGTGTTCGCCAATGCCACCGTGCGGGTCGATCAGCGGGATGTCGAGTTCTGGCTCAACCCGGCACATGAAAAAGAGGTGGAAGAGGGGCAGCGCCATACTTTTGCGGAGTCCGAGCGCTCACTGCGCCCGGTGATAGATGCCGGTAAGCTCAGCCCTTTCCGCGCGCCGACGCAAATTATCCCCGGCATTGAAGCGATCCCGGCACCGGGCCATACGCCAGGCAGCGTGATTTACCGCGTCACTCACGGCGGTAAGACGCTGATGTTGTGGGGCGATATTATTCATGCGCACCCGGTGCAACTACCGCAGCCGGAAGTGGCGATCCATTTTGATGTTAACCAGCAGCAGGCGGTTAAAACCCGTGAGACCGTGCTGGCGCAGGTCGCGCGCGAAGGGGACTGGGTGGCCGCAGCGCATATTGCTTTTCCCGGCATCGGTAAAGTGATGAAAGCGGAGAACGGCTATCGCTGGGTGCCGGTGAATTACAGCGCGAAGGGGAATTAACCCGTAATGCCGGGTAGCGGGCGCTACCCGGCTGCACAGTTAGAAGATCATCTTAAACACGCCGGTGACCACCAGCAGACCAATCAGAAAGATAATCAGGATTGCCCAAAGCAATATCTTCATCATTTTCTTCGTCCTTTTTATATGCGGGTAGTTAAAAGCGTAGGCAATCTCACGCAGTTGTGCCTTTTTCCTATACTTACCTGTCTATTTGTTAACCAGAGGACGACCTATGCCTGTAACCAAAGTTGCGATTGTGACCGCCGCCGATTCCGGGATTGGCCGACAGTGTGCACTGATGCTGGCGGAACAGGGATTTGATATCGGCATTACCTGGCATTCGGATGAAAACGGCGCGAAAGAGGCGGCGTTGCATGTTGAGGATCTTGGGCGGCGGGCGGAAACCATCCATCTCGATCTTAGCCAGTTGCCGGAAGGGGCGCAGGCGATTGAGACGTTGATTTCCCGCTTCGGGCGTATCGATGTGCTGGTGAATAATGCCGGGGCGATGAGCAAAGCCCCGTTTCTTGATATGAAATTTGAGGACTGGCGCAGCATTTTCACCGTGGATGTCGACGGCGCGTTTCTCTGCTCGCAAATCGCCGCCAGGCACATGGTGCAGCAGGGGCAGGGCGGGCGCATCGTCAATATCACCTCGGTGCATGAGCATACGCCGTTGCCGGACGCCAGCGCCTATACCGCCGCCAAACACGCGCTCGGCGGGTTAACCAAATCGATGGCGCTGGAGCTGGTGGATCACAACATTCTGGTGAACGCCGTCGCGCCGGGGGCGATAGCCACGCCGATGAATAACATGCGCGACGAAGATGCAAAACCGGGGTCGTTGCCGATTGTTCCGCTGACAAGACCAGGCACCACCAAAGAGATAGCCAGCATGGTCGCCTGGCTCTGTTCAGAACATGCCAGCTACACCACCGGACAATCGTTGATTATTGATGGCGGTTTTATGCTGGCTAACCCGCAGTTCAAACCGAAAACGGCTTAGTCGTTTGACGCGTTGCGCTGGCGTTTTTTCCGCCGATGATGAAACCACCAGCGCAGCGCAACCACCAGCACGATGGCAAGAATCAGCCAGATCCAGCGTTTTACATGCTGGTCGAACTGGTGCAGCCAGGGGCCAATCACTTCCCCGCCGACGTAACCGAGCGTGGTAAACAGTAGCGCCCAGACGATGGCACCAACAATGTTGAGCGGCAGAAAGATTTTCGGTCGCAAACGACTGGTGCCAATCAACAGCGGGCCAATAATGCGAAAGCCGTACATGAAACGTGAGCCGATAACAAACAGGTAGGGATGGCGGCGGATGAGCGACTGTGCCTGGTGGATTTTGTCCCGGTGGCGGGAGAAGCGGCGCAGGATTTTCGTGCCGTAGCGTCTGCCGACCAGATAAAGCAGCTGATCGCCGATCATGCCGCCAAGCGCCACGGATACCACCACCAGCCAGAACCGTAACAGCCCCTGGTGCGCGGCAACACCGCCCAGCAGGGTAATTGTCTCTCCTTCAGCCACACTGCCAATCACCAGCGCGGCGTAGCCGTACTGGCTAATCAGATGATTGATATCCATTGTTTTTACGTCCTCCCGGTAAAACGCTTATAAGCATACACCCGATATCGCGCCTTCGCCGGAATGACGCCGTTTCGTTGTCGCGGCATTTTTGTTGCTGTACAAAAAATAATCGCAATAGTGAATTATACTGACAGTGTCGATGTTCGGGCTTTCAGCGAGGGGGCGTTATGAACCATGTCTGGGGACTCTTTTCCCATCCCGATCGTGAAATGCAGGTTATCAAAGGCGAAAACGAGACAATTTCGCATCACTACACCCACCATGTGCTAATCATGGCGGCGATTCCGGTTGTTTGTGCGTTTATTGGTACCACGCAAATTGGCTGGAATTTTGGCGAAAACAGTGTGGTGACGCTGTCATTGTTTACCGGTTTCTATCTGGCGGTGCTGTTCTATGCGTTGATGCTGGCAGGCGTGGCGGTGATGGGCCGCGTTATCTGGTGGATGGCGCGTAGCTTGCCGCAGCGGCCTTCATTAGGGCGCTGTATGGTGTTCGCCGGTTATGTGGCGACGCCGCTGTTTCTCAGTGGGATTGTGGCGCTCTATCCGCTGGTGTGGCTTTGCGCGCTGGTGGGGACGGTGGCGCTGTTTTACACCGGCTACTTGCTGTATGTCGGTATCCCGACCTTCCTGAATATCAATAAAGAAGAGGGGTTGAGTTTCTCAAGCTCGACGCTGGCGATCGGGGTGCTGGTGCTCGAAGTGCTGCTGGCGCTGACGGTGATCCTGTGGGGTTACGGTTACCGCTTGTTCTAAACCTGTTGCGTTGCTGGCGTAAATGTCGGCAACGCAATCTCTCGCAACGATTATCCTCTGGCGACAACCCTGCGTGGCGGCTATTATGCCAAAGCCAGCTCTGTTATTGCTCCGGCTGACAGAAGCGGTGTGCGTAATAACGTGCGTGAATAATTTTCAGAAGTCTCACCATGCAGAAATTTCGAGTTTCCTTATTAAGCCTGGCGTTAATCCTGGCTGCGCCCGTGGCGCCGTTTGCCGTCGCGAAAACCACAGCGGCGACCACCGCCGCACAACCTGAAATTGCTTCAGGTAGCGCGATGATTGTCGATCTGCAAACCAATCAGGTTATCTACTCCAGCCACCCTGATCTGGTGCGTCCTATTGCTTCCATTACCAAGCTGATGACGGCGATGGTGGTACTGGATGCGCACCTGCCGCTGGATGAGAAACTCAAAGTGGATATCAGCCAGACGCCGGAGATGAAAGGGATCTATTCTCGCGTGCGCCTCAATAGCGAAATCAGCCGTAAAGATATGCTGCTGCTGGCGCTGATGTCCTCGGAAAACCGCGCGGCAGCGAGCCTTGCGCACCACTATCCGGGCGGTTATAACGCTTTTATCGCGGCGATGAACGCCAAAGCGAAAGCCTTAGGCATGACGAATACGCGCTATGTGGAACCGACGGGGCTGTCGATTCACAACGTCTCGACCGCCCGCGATCTGAGCAAACTGCTGATTGCCACCAAACAGTATCCGCTGATTGGTCAGTTAAGCACCACGCGTGAAGAGATGGCGACCTTTGCCAACCCGGCGTACACGCTGCCGTTTCGCAACACTAACCACCTGGTGTACCGCGATAACTGGAACATTCAGCTAACCAAAACAGGCTTTACCAATGCGGCAGGTCACTGCCTGGTGATGCGCACCGTGATTAACAACAAACCGGTGGCGCTGGTGGTGATGGATGCGTTTGGCAAATTTACCCATTTTGCCGATGCCAGCCGTTTACGCACCTGGATTGAAACGGGCAAAGTGCAGCCGGTTCCGGCTTCTGCATTGAGCTATAAGCGCCAGAAAGCGGCGCAGATGGCGCAAAACCCGTCTGCGGGTGAGCAGACCGCGCAAAACGATTAATTACTCCGGCAGCGTCCAGTCACCGTCGTTGAGTGGACGCTGCATAATCAGCGTATCCCGCCAGTCGCCTTTCTTGTAGCCGACGCTTCGCAACTGCCCGGCAATCTCAAAACCGTGCTTTTTATGCAGTCGCAGCGAACCGGAATTGTTGTTGCCATCGCCTATCACCGCAATCAGTTGCCGCCACGGGCCTTCTTCGCAGCGTGCGATCAACGCGCTCATCAACGTACTGCCAATGCCGCGCCCGGTCATACTGGCATCCACGTAAATCGACTCTTCAAGGGTATAGCGATACGCCTCGCGCGGACGGTAATAACCGGCATAGCAATAGCCGACCACAATGCCGTGATAGAGCGCCACCATCCACGGTAAACCCTCTCTGGCGATGTTGTTCATGCGGGTGCGCATTTCATCAATAGTAGGCGGGACTTCTTCAAAGGAGGCGCGGCCGTGCAGAACATGCCAGGCGTAAAGCGAGGCGATAGCGTGAACATCATCAGGGCAGGCGTCGCGCACTACCACCGCAGGACCGGATAAGATATCGACAGCTGACATGACGGGTGTGCTCCTTCAAAGCAGGCGGCCATAGAAACGTTTCTCTGGCGCTGTTCGCTACTCTATTACGAAAGGAGCACACAATACAGCCCGTTGCCGGGTTATTTCATCGCCGTTGACGATGCGTTATCCGTAGCAGCGTCTTCCTGCCAGAACTTACGCTTGCTGGTTTTACCGATGCCGGGGTTCATGCTGTTTGTCGGGTCGTTTTCTTTATAAAAACGTTTTAACGGCTCGGCGGCTTCATACAGATGGCCGACGTTATGCTCGGCCGGATACTGCGCGCCACGCTGGCGTAACAGTTCCAGCATTTGCTCTTTCAGCGCATGGGCATCCACGCCTTTTTTTACTATGTAATCCTGGTGGAAAACATGGCACATAAAGTGGCCGTAATAGAGTTTATGCACCAGTTGGCTGTCGATTTCCGGCGGCAGATGCTCAAACCAGTCGTTGTCATTGCGGCGCAGCGCGATATCCAGCGCCAGAATATCTTCCACTTCATCGGCATGAACCGCCTGGTAACGGATTGCCGCACCGGCGGCGGCAAAGCGGTGTAAAAACGCTTTGCTCCCTTCTTCCGGCGTACAGACAAAGAAATCCCCCTCGGCACTGGCAAAGTAGGTTTTCAGCCAGTTTTCTGCTTCCGTAATTCCATCGCCGGACATTTTCAGCAGCAGGTGATGTTCATACTTATCGCGCCACGCTTTCATGCGCGGCGGCAGGTGAGACGGGAAAAAGCCGCTGATTTTTTGTAAGGAGCGATCAATAAAATGCGGCTTAAACACCGTCGCTCTTTCCAGCAGCGCTTCGGTGCGGCCTTTCATGGTGAAGAAGAACGGCATTTTGTCAGTGCCGAGTTTATCGATCATCAGGAAGGTGTCTTTGCCGTAGCGTTCGGCGATATCGTAAATATCGCGATGCATATACTCACCGGCGACCGGCAGATGCTCGAAGTTCGCCAGAATATGACGGCGGATCTCCGCCAGCACTGCTGTTTGATTGGTGCCGATGTAGAAGACCTGCTGGCGCGTTTCGGCCGGGAAGGTGTCCAGACGCACGGCGAAAACCGCCAGTTTGCCCGCACAGCCGGAGGATTCAAACAAGCGTTGCGGGTCGGCGTTGTAACGCGCCGGGGTGTCGGCATCGACATCGCGCACGCGGGTGACGTAATCATGATCGTGGCCGTGGCGCTGGTCGTGCAGCACGTCGCTATCGTTCACACGATCGTCATCAAGTTTACTGAGGATCTGCTCCGGCGTTTCCCCCAGCGAAATGCCTAAATGGTTCACCAGCACCAGTTTGCCCTGCTCATCGATACGCGCGAACAGCGACATTTCGGTGTAGGCCGGGCCGCGCTGCACCAGCGAACCGCCCGAGTTATTGCAGATCCCGCCGATAACAGATGCGCCAATGCACGAGGAGCCGATCACCGAATGCGGTTCGCGACCCAGCGGTTTAAGCGCTTTTTCCAGCGAATAGAGCGTGGTACCAGGATAGGCCAGCACCTGTTCGCCGTTATCCAGCAGATGCAGCTTATCAAGACGCAGGGTGCTGATAATCACGATGTCCCGGTCATAATCATTGCCGTTTGGCGTTGATCCTTCCGTCAGCCCGGTGTTCGCCGCCTGCATCAGGATAATTTTATCGGCGTTAACACAGGCCTGCAGAACGCGCCACAATTCGACCAGCGAGCCGGGAAAAACCACCGCCAGCGCATTGCCCTGGCCAGAACGAAAGCCTTTACGATAGCGGGCCGTTTTGGCCGGGTCGGTAAGCAGATGAGAAGCGCCAACCAGCCGTTTGAGTTCGCTGATAAACGCGTTGTTTGGATGTGACATTATCCACTCCTTGTGGCTAATCATTGTTCAAGACATTTCATTCTTCGGGCCGCTTTTTACTGGCGTTAGCGCCCGGAAGCTTATCTCAGTAAGCGTCTTAAGAATGTGAAGACCTGCCGCTTTGGCGCGTTATGCATGATGACGTGTAAAGTGCGCATTAATGTTAGCCCCGTAAAACCAAACGGGGGAGCGAATTCGCATAAAAATCAGAGTCCAACTCTGCAACACGTGCCAGGATTATGGCACACTGCGTTTCTTTCGCGGCCAGTGACCGCGGTTATGGGTGAAAAAACAAGAGAGTAAACGACATGAAATGGCTATGTTCTGTAGGTGTCGCTGTGAGCCTCGCGCTGCAACCAGTGCTGGCGGAAGAGATGTTCGGCAACCATCCGCTGACGCCAGAAGCAAGGGATGCGTTTGTCACTGAGTTGCTCAAAAAAATGACGGTCGATGAAAAAATCGGCCAGCTGCGTTTAATCAGCGTCGGGCCGGATAACCCAAAAGAAGCCATTCGCGACATGATCAAAGCAAGCCAGGTCGGCGCAATTTTTAACACCGTCACCCGGCAGGATATTCGCGCCATGCAGGATCAGGCGATGCAGCTAAGCCGCCTGAAAATCCCTCTGTTTTTTGCCTATGACGTGGTACACGGCCAGCGTACCGTCTTCCCGATTAGCCTCGGTCTTGCCTCCAGCTTTAACCTTGATGCGGTGAAAACCGTTGGTCGCGTTTCTGCCTATGAAGCCGCTGATGACGGCCTGAATATGACCTGGGCGCCGATGGTTGATGTCTCGCGCGATCCGCGCTGGGGCCGCGTTTCCGAAGGGTTTGGCGAAGATACGTACCTGACCTCTGAAATGGGGCGCACCATGGTCGAAGCGATGCAGGGCAAAAGCCCGGCCGATCGCTACGCGGTGATGACCAGCGTGAAACACTTCGCCGCCTATGGCGCGGTAGAGGGCGGTAAAGAGTACAACACCGTTGATATGAGCCCGCAGCGCCTGTTCAATGACTATATGCCGCCGTATAAAGCCGCGCTGGACGCTGGCAGCGGCGGCGTGATGGTGGCGCTGAACTCCCTCAACGGCACACCGGCTTCCTCCGATTCATGGCTGCTGAAAGATCTGCTGCGCGATGAGTGGGGTTTTAAAGGCATCACCATTTCCGATCACGGGGCGATTAAAGAGCTGATTAAACACGGCACCGCCGCCGACCCGGAAGACGCCGTGCGCGTGGCGCTGAAATCCGGCATCAACATGAGTATGAGCGACGAGTACTACAGCAAATACCTGCCGGGCCTGGTGAAATCCGGCAAAGTGACGATGGCGGAGCTGGATGATGCCACCCGCCACGTGCTGAATGTGAAATACGATATGGGGCTGTTTAACGATCCGTACAGCCACCTGGGGCCGAAAGAGAGCGACCCGAAAGATACCAATGCCGAAAGCCGTCTGCACCGCAAAGAAGCGCGGGAAGTGGCGCGTGAAAGCATGGTGCTGCTGAAAAACCGTCTGGAAACGCTGCCGCTGAAAAAATCGGGCACCGTGGCGGTGGTGGGCCCGCTGGCTGACAGCAAACGCGATTCGATGGGCAGCTGGTCTGCGGCAGGCGTTGCCGATCAGTCCGTTACCGTGCTGACCGGTATCCGCAACGCGCTGGCCGGTAAAGGTGAAGTGGTGTACGCCAAAGGGGCAAACATCACCAATGACAAAGATATCGTTAATTTCCTCAATCTTTATGAACCGGCAGTGGTTGTCGATCCGCGCTCCCCGCAAGCGATGATTGATGAAGCGGTCGCCGCGGCGAAAAAATCCGACGTGGTTGTTGCGGTAGTGGGCGAAGCGCAGGGCATGGCGCATGAAGCCTCCAGCCGTACCGATATCACCATTCCGCAGAGCCAGCGCGATTTGATTGCCGCGCTGAAAGCCACCGGCAAACCGCTGGTATTGGTGCTGATGAACGGTCGTCCGCTGGCGCTGGTGAAAGAGGATCAACAAGCCGACGCCATTCTGGAAACCTGGTTTGCCGGCACCGAAGGCGGCAACGCCATTGCCGATATTCTGTTTGGTGATTACAACCCGTCCGGCAAACTGCCGATGTCCTTCCCGCGCTCTGTCGGGCAGATCCCGGTCTATTACAGCCACCTGAATACCGGGCGTCCGTATGATGCCGATAAACCGAACAAATACACCTCTCGTTACTTCGACGAAGCGAACGGTCCGCTCTATCCGTTTGGCTATGGCCTGAGCTACACCACCTTCAAGGTTTCTGACGTGAAGATGTCTGCACCGTCGATGACGCGTACCGGCAAAGTGACCGCCAGCGTTGAAGTGACCAACACCGGCAAACGCGAAGGCGAAACGGTTATTCAGATGTATTTGCAGGATGTCACCGCGTCAATGAGCCGTCCGGTAAAACAACTGCGCGGCTTTGATAAGGTGAACCTGAAACCGGGCGAAACTCAAACCGTTAGCTTCCCGATCGATATCAATGCGCTGAAATTCTGGAACCAGAAGATGAAGTACGATGCGGAGCCAGGCAAATTTAATGTCTTTATCGGCGTTGATTCCGCGCGCGTTAACCAGGGCGAGTTCGAACTGCGTTAACCTCTCACAGGCCGGGAAACCGGCCTGATTTCCCTCGCTATACCTTATTCCTTAATCGTTTAACCTTCTGACGCGACAAAGCCGCTAATTTTCGGCTACGCTCTTTTCTCAAGCTGCTGAAAAAGGCGGTAAAAAATGAGGGAAGTACAATGACAATCATGAAAAAGATTGCGTGCTCAATAGGGTTGATGGCCGCAGTGAGCCTGCCGCTCCAGGCGGCGGAGCCGGTAAAGGTCGGTTCCAAAATTGATACCGAAGGGGCGCTGCTGGGCAATATCATTTTGCAGGTTCTGGAAAGTCATGGCGTAAAAACAGTCAATAAAGTGCAACTCGGCACCACGCCAGTGGTGCGCGGCGCGATCACCTCTGGCGAGCTGGATATTTACCCGGAGTACACCGGTAACGGTGCCTTCTTCTTTAAAGATGAGAACGATGCCGCATGGAAAAACGCGCAGCAGGGCTACGAAAAAGTCAAAAAGCTGGATGCTGAAAAAAACAAACTGGTATGGCTAACCCCCGCCCCGGCGAACAACACCTGGACAATCGCGGTGCGTCAGGATGTGGCACAGAAAAACAAACTTAACTCGCTTGAGGATCTGAGCCGCTACCTGAAAGAGGGCGGTGACTTTAAGCTCGCCGCGTCGGCTGAATTCATTGAGCGCACCGATGCGCTGCCCGCCTTTGAAAAAGCCTATGACTTTAAATTGAAACAGGATCAGCTACTGTCGCTGGCCGGTGGCGATACGGCGGTCACCATCAAAGCGGCGGCGCAGCAAACCTCTGGTGTTAACGCGGCGATGGCCTACGGTACGGATGGCCCGGTGGCGGCGCTCGGTCTGCAAACCCTGAGCGACCCGAAAGGTGTGCAGCCCATCTACGCACCAACGCCGGTAGTACGCGAATCTGTGCTGAAAGCCTACCCGGAACTCGATACGTGGCTGAAACCGGTCTTTGCCAGCCTGGATGAGAAAACGCTGCAAAAACTCAACGCCAGCATTGCGGTGGAAGGGCTGGATGCGAAGAAAGTCGCGGCAGACTACCTGAAAGAAAAAGGCCTGGTGAAATAATTACCCCTATGGATGTTTCGATACGCTGCCATAACCGTGTGTTGTTGCTGTTGGCGGTGCTGGGCGGGCTGGCGGCGTGGCTGCCGTTTGTGAACTATGCGCCAAACCGGCTGGTTTCCGGTGAAAGCCGCGCCTTATGGCAGCTTTTTTCCGCGCTGTGGCTCCTTGCGCCCTGTCTCTTACTGGCAATGAGCTTTATTCCAGGTCGCGGTGCGCAGGTGGCAACTCTGCTGTTCACCGAAGTGCTGTTCTGTCTGCTGATATGGAGTGCGGGCAGGGCGGCGACCGATCTCGTACAAACGGGCAGCCCGCTGGCGCGCACGTCGCCCGGCAGCGGGTTGTGGCTGTGGCTGGCGCTAACGCTGTTGGCCTGTAGCGATGCGATTCGCCGCGTTGTCTCCAACCCCGTGTGGCGCTGGCTGCTGCATGCGCAGGTGTGGTGCTTTCCTCTCTATTTATTGCTCAGCGGCGCGCTGGATAATCTCTCGCTGCTACGCGAATACACCAATCGGCAGGATGTGTTCAACGATGCGCTGGCGCAGCATTTAACGCTGTTGTTTGGCACGTTGCTACCTGCGCTGGTGGTCGGCTTTGCCATCGGGCTGTGGTGCTATCGTCATCCCTCTCGCCAGGGGCCGGTGTTCGCGGTGCTCAACGTTATTCAAACCATTCCTTCGGTAGCACTGTTTGGCTTACTGATTGCGCCGTTAGCCGGGCTGGTAAAACAATTCCCCGAACTTAGCCAGTTGGGAATTGCCGGCACCGGCATGACACCCGCGCTGATAGCGTTAATTCTCTATGCCTTACTGCCGCTGGTGCGCGGTGTGGTCGCCGGGTTAAACCAAGTGCCGCAGGAGGTGCTGGAAAGCGCCGAAGCGATGGGCATGAGCGCGCGCCAGCGTTTCTGGCAGGTGCGCGTGCCGCTGGCGCTTCCGCTGCTACTGCGCAGCCTGAGGGTGGTGGCGGTGCAAACAGTCGGGATGGCGGTGATTGCCGCATTGATCGGTGCGGGTGGGTTTGGTGCGCTGGTCTTTCAGGGGCTGCTGAGCAGCGCGCTGGATCTGGTGCTGCTGGGCGTCATTCCGGTTATCGCCATGGCGGTGATCGTTGATGCGTTATTTGCCTTAGGGATAGCACTGCTGAAGGTGAAACATCATGATTGAATTTAATAACGTCAGTAAAACCTTTGCCGGGCAGCCCGCGGTAAGCCATCTCGATTTACAGGTTAAAACTGGTGCGTTTTCGGTGCTGATTGGCACCTCGGGATCGGGGAAATCCACCACCCTGAAGATGATTAACCGGCTGGTGGAGCATGACGAAGGCACGATTACGTTTGCCGGGACGGATATCCGCTCGCTGCCGGTATTGGAATTGCGCCGTCGCATGGGTTATGCCATTCAGTCGATTGGTTTATTTCCTCACTGGACGGTAGCGCAGAACATTGCCACCGTGCTGCAACTGCAAAAATGGTCGCGCGCGAAGCGTGACGCACGGGTCGATGAACTGATGGCCCTGCTGGGGCTGGAGCCCGCCCTGCGCGAGCGCTTTCCGCATCAGCTTTCCGGCGGGCAGCAGCAGCGGGTGGGCGTTGCCCGCGCGCTTGCCGCCGACCCAGAAGTGCTGTTAATGGATGAGCCTTTCGGTGCGCTTGATCCCGTAACCCGCGCGGCGTTACAGCAGGAGATGGTGCGCATTCACCGTCTGCTTGGGCGCACTATTGTGCTGGTAACGCATGACATTGATGAAGCCTTACAACTGGCCGATCACCTGGTACTGATGGATGGCGGAAAGGTGGTCCAGCAGGGGACGCCATTATCGATGCTGACCGCGCCGCGTAACGATTTTGTGCGCGAGTTTTTTGGCCGCAGCGAGCTTGGCGTGCGGCTGCTCTCATTGCGCCAGGTGAGCGGTTATCTGCGCAGTGAACGCGTTGCTGTCGGCGAACCGCTTCAGGAGGCGATGACTCTGCGTGAAGCGCTCTCGGCGTTTGTCGCCCAGCAGTGCGAGGTGCTGCCGGTGAATAATGCGCAGGGGCAGCCCTGCGGCAGCCTGCATTTTCGCGATTTACTGCGCGTGGAGGCCGCTTGTGAAGATCCTGCGTGACCCGCTGCTGTGGTTGATGACGCTGTTTGTTGCGCTGCTGGTCTGGTTGCCGCACAGCGCAGCGCTGTTTAGCGCGTTCTTTCCGCAACTTCCGCGCCCGGTCTATTTGCAGGAGAGTTTTATTTCTCTGACTGTCGCCCATTTCTCGCTGGTCGCGATTTCCAGCGTGATTGCGATTGTGCTGGGGGTCGGCGCAGGCGTTGTGGTCACACGTTCTGCCGGGCGGGAGTTTCGCCCGCTGGCGGAAACCATTGCCGCCGTGGGGCAAACTTTTCCCCCGGTGGCGGTGCTGGCGATTGCCGTGCCGGTAATGGGTTTTGGTAAACAACCGGCAATTATTGCGCTGGTACTGTATGGCGTATTGCCGATCTTGCAGGGCACGCTGGCGGGGATCGCCTCGGTGCCGGAAAGCGTGCAAAGCGTGGCGAAAGGCATGGGCATGAGCGCATGGCAGCGGTTGTTGAAGGTGGAGTTGCCGCTCGCCGCACCGATGATCATCGCCGGGGTGCGCACGTCGGTGATCATTAATATCGGCACCGCCACCATCGCGTCAACGGTGGGCGCAAGTACGCTGGGGACGCCAATCATCATTGGCCTGAGCGGTTTTAATACGGCTTATGTGGTGCAGGGGGCAGTGCTGGTGGCGCTGGCAGCAATTATTGTCGATCGGGGATTTGAGCGGCTGGCGCAGCGGCTCAACCGACACCGCCACGCACAATAAACGAATAACCGGCGAGCATGACGCCACCAATGCCGCCGATAGCCATCAGCAAAAAGATAGCGATAACAACAATTTTACCAGACTTCATTTTATGCTCCTTCTGAATCAGGCGGGCATTATAAAGGCAAGTTGAGTTGTTAATAAAACATTAAATGCCGAGCAACCAGACGCTGTGCCCCGCTTCGCGCCATGCCAGCATCTGCTGTTGCTGTGCTTCTCCCGGTGTTTCGCCGCACCACACCAGCAGTGTCCGGCCGGGAAACATCTCCGGGCGCAACTGGGGCAGGGCGTGCGCCAGAATATCCACCCGCCATCCCTGCTGGCTTGCCATCCAGCCCTCCAGCCACAGCCGCGTGGTGTCCTGCACATTCCAGCCAATCACCAGCGCGTCTTTGCCCGGTTTTTTACGCGCAGAAGTCAGGCAGCCGGAAATGTAATTGATCAGGATCCCGTCAAGCAGGCTCAGCATCGCCAGCAGGGCGGGCTGCTGAGATTGTAGGCGTAATCGTAAGGGGATAAGCAGATGCGCTGCCAGCGCCTGGGCCGGGTAGTCGCGCCCGTGCTCTTTGATCCACTGATGCAGGCGATGCGGGTCGCCCTGTTGCAGGTATTGCAGGGCGGTTTCCTGCTGGGCGCGCCAGCCATCTCGCGTCTCTTCCAGCGCCGAAGAGAGCAGCTTTTGCACTTTGCTGACCTGTACGCCGGTTTCGATCCAGCGTTTGATCTCCCGGATGCGGTCAATGTCCTCTTCGGTGAATAACCGGTGGCCGCCATCCGTGCGCTGGGGTTGTAGTAGTCCATAACGTCGCTGCCAGGCCCGCAGCGTCACGGGGTTGATTTCGCATAACAACGCCACTTCACCGATTGTGTAAAGCGCCATGGTGTTACCCTCGCCAGCCGACTCCCTGTATAACTGTAGCCGCTGCCGCCTGGCACAGGATGCGCAGCCGCAAAATTGCGCAAAATGTGTGCGAACGGTTAATCAATGTGGCTTACTTTGTGATGCGGAGCACGATTTTGTATTTTTTTGCAGCGCTTCAAAGAAACATCTGAAAACACCCTGTATGTTACGCGCTTTAGTTGATGTGGTGTGGCGGGTATGTACGAGTTCAATCTGGTGTTGCTGCTGCTTCAGCAGATGTGCGTGTTTCTGGTTATCGCCTGGTTGATGAGCAAAACGCGGCTGTTTATTCCGCTGATGCAGGTAACCGTTCGCTTACCGCATAAGCTGCTGTGCTATGTCACCTTCTCCATTTTCTGCATTCTCGGCACCTACTTCGGCCTGCATATCGAGGATTCTATCGCCAACACGCGCGCGATTGGCGCGGTAATGGGCGGCCTGCTCGGTGGCCCGTTAGTGGGCGGTCTTGTCGGGTTAACCGGCGGTATTCACCGTTATTCGATGGGCGGCATGACCGCGCTGAGCTGCATGCTCTCTACGTTTGTTGAAGGGTTGCTCGGCGGCCTGGTACACCGCGCGCTAATCAAACGCGGGCGCACCGATCTGGTGTTCAGCCCGTTTACCGCCGGGGCGGTGACCTGCGTGGCGGAGCTGATCCAGATGCTGATTATCCTGCTTATCGCCCGTCCGTTTGATAGCGCGTTGCACCTGGTGCAAAGCATCGCCGCGCCAATGATGGTCACCAATACCGTTGGTGCGGCGCTGTTTATGCGCATCCTGCTCGATAAGCGCGCAATGTTCGAAAAGTACACCTCGGCGTTTTCTGCTACCGCGCTGAAAGTGGCGGCGTCGACGGAAGGGTTTTTGCGCCAGGGTTTTAATGAAGAGAACAGCATGAAGGTGGCGCTGGTGCTCTATAAAGAGCTCGATATTGGCGCGGTGGCGATAACCGACAGGGAAAAACTGCTGGCCTTCACCGGCACCGGCGACGATCACCATCTGCCGGGGCGGCCTATCTCGTCGGTCTGGACGCAGCGCGCCATTGAAACCGGCGAAGTGGTTTATGCCGACGGCAACGAAGTGCCCTACCAATGTTCGCTCCACCCGCAATGCAAACTCGGTTCGACGCTGGTGATCCCGCTGCGTGGCGAAAACCAGCGCGTGGTGGGCACCATCAAATTATATGAGGCGAAAAACCGCCTGTTCAGCTCTATCAACCGCACGCTGGGCGAGGGGATAGCGCAACTGCTCTCGGCGCAGATCCTTGCCGGGCAGTACGAGCGGCAAAAGGCGCTGCTCACCCAGTCGGAAATTAAGCTGCTGCACGCGCAGGTAAATCCGCATTTCCTGTTTAATGCCCTGAACACGCTAAAAGCGGTGATCCGCCGCGACAGCGATCAGGCCGGGTTGCTGGTGCAATATCTCTCGACATTCTTTCGTAAAAATTTAAAACGCCCGTCGGAAGTGGTGACGCTGGCGGACGAAATTGAACATGTGAACGCCTACCTGCAAATTGAAAAAGCGCGTTTTCAGTCGCGCTTGCAGGTGCAATTACATGTGCCGGAAGCGCTGTCGCACCTGCAACTTCCGGCGTTTACCCTGCAACCGATCGTGGAAAATGCCATCAAACATGGCACGTCGCACCTGCTCGGCGTGGGCGAGATTATGATTAACGCCAGCCAGGACGGGCGGCATCTGGTGCTGGATATTGAAGACAATGCCGGGTTGTACCAGCCGAAAACCGACGCCAGTGGATTAGGCATGAGCCTGGTGGATAAGCGCCTGCGTGCGCGGTTTGGCGATGAGTGCGGCATTACCATTGCCTGCGAGCCGGATCTGTTTACCCGCATTACCCTACGACTCCCGCTGGAGGAACACGCATGTTAAAAGTGCTGATTGTTGATGATGAACCGCTGGCCCGGGAAAACCTGCGTATTCTGCTCCAGGAAGAGAGCGATATTGAGATTGTTGGCGAGTGCGGCAACGCCGTCGAAGCAATTGGCGCGGTGCATAAACTGCGTCCGGATGTGCTGTTTCTTGATATCCAGATGCCGCGCATTAGCGGGCTGGAGATGGTCGGGATGCTCGATCCGGGAAACCGGCCGTATGTCGTGTTCCTGACCGCGTTTGATGAGTACGCGGTGCAGGCGTTTGAAGAACACGCGTTCGATTATTTGCTTAAACCGATTGAAGCCCGTCGGCTGGAGAAAACCCTCAGCCGCCTGCGTCTTGAGCGAAACGTGCAGGATGTGTCGGTGCTGCCGGAAAACCAGGAAGCGCTGAAATTCATTCCCTGTACCGGGCACAGCCGGATCTGGTTATTGCAGATGGACGAAGTGGCGTTTGTCAGTAGCCGCATGAGCGGCGTGTATGTGACCAGCCAGGAGGGCAAAGAGGGGTTTACCGAGCTGACGCTGCGCACGCTGGAGAGCCGTACGCCGCTGGTGCGCTGCCACCGCCAGTACCTGGTCAATATGGCGCACCTGAAAGAGATCCGCCTGGAAGATAACGGCCAGGCGGAGTTACTGCTGCGCGATGGCCTGACGGTGCCGGTGAGTCGGCGTTATCTGAAAAATTTAAAAGAGGCGTTGGGGTTGTAAATTCCTGTGCGATGCCTACACTGCGCGCTGGTTCATCATTTCCGGAAACAAATATGCTTAATAACGATATCCTGCGCAGCGTGCGTTACACCCTGCAAGCTGATAACACCGCGCTGGTGCGCATTCTGGCACTGGCAGACACGGCAGTGACCGTTGAACAGCTGGCGCCCTGGCTGCGCAAAGAAGACGAGGAAGGTTATAAGCCGTGCCCGGATATTGTGTTGTCCGCGTTTCTGAACGGTCTTATTTATGAAAAGCGCGGCAAAGATGAAACCGCGCCGCCGCTGGTGGCTGAACGCAAGCTGAATAACAACATCGTGCTGAAAAAGCTGCGCATCGCCTTTTCGTTAAAGACTGACGATATTCTGGCTATTCTGACCGCCCAGCAGTTCCGCATCTCGATGCCGGAAATCACTGCCATGATGCGTGCGCCAGATCATAAGAACTTCCGCGAATGCGGCGATCAGGTGATGCGTTATTTTTTACGTGGGCTGGCGGTACGCGAGCAAAAACCGAAGGGTAAAACCGACGCGGAATAATCGATAATCCTTCAGGCTGCGTCGCGGGTGGTTTAGCGCCAGGCGGGCATCGCCAACAACGCGCAGCTTGAAGGAGAACAGGACTTACTGCACTTCTTTAAAGCCGCGAGATTTCAGCAGCTCTTCTGATTTCTTCATGCTGATTTTGCCATTGACCGTGCCGGTAAACTCGGAACCCTGCAGGTTGTTCAGCGCAGCAAAATCGACCTCGTTGTAATCCACATCCAGCGTCTCTTGCGCGTAGGTTTCCTGATAATCGACGCTCTCTTTGATCCCTTTAATGCTCTGGTATTTTTTGCTGATCGGATCCAGCACTTTCATGGCATCTTCTTTGGTTTTCGCACCGATAGAGGCGTACTCAATTTTGTTTTTGGCGGTTTGACGCTCAACTTCGTCACCTTTGTAGTAATAGGTCAACGTCACTTCCGTGCCCGCCTGAGCAAAGGTAAAGGTTTTGCTTTGCTCTTTTTCCCCACAGCCGGTCAGACCAATGAGTAAAGCGACAGAAAAGAGTGCGGCGATGAGTTTACTGAATTTCACGATAATCCCCTGTTTTCCATGTGAAGTAATGTTTGGTAATGCAAAATTGAGTATAGAAAAAGGCGCTGAATTCAGCGCCTTATTTTTTTACTTCACTTGCTGACCTGCTTTTGCGCCGCTATCCGGGCTTAACAGGAAGATATCTTTCCCGCCAGGGCCGGCGGCCATCACCATCCCTTCGGAGATACCAAAACGCATTTTGCGCGGCGCGAGGTTGGCGACCATCACCGTCAGGCGACCAATCAGCGCGCTCGGATCCGGGTACGCGGAACGGATGCCGGAGAAGACATTGCGTTTTTCGCCATCCAGATCCAGCGTCAGGCGCAGCAGCTTGTCGGAACCTTCGACGAATTCGGCGTTTTCAATCAGCGCCACGCGCAGATCGACTTTCGCGAAATCGTCAAAGCTGATGGTTTCCTGAATCGGGTTATCCGCCAGTTCGCCGGTGACCGGTGCGGCAGCCGCTTTCACTTCCTCTTTTGACGCTTCCACCAGTGCTTCCACCTGTTTCATTTCGATACGGTTATACAACGCTTTGAAGGCGTTAACTTTGTGGCCGAGCAGCGGCTGGTTGATGGCATCCCACTCAAGCGTAGTGTTGAGGAACGCTTCGGCGCGCTCCGCCAGCGACGGCAGAACCGGTTTCAGCCACGTCATCAGCACGCGGAACATGTTCAGCCCCATGGTGCAAATGGCCTGCAGATCGGCGTCGCGGCCTTCCTGTTTTGCCACCACCCATGGTGCTTGTTCGTCAACGTAACGGTTCGCCACATCGGCCAGCGCCATAATTTCGCGTACCGCTTTGCCGAACTCACGACTCTCCCACGCTTCGCTGATGGTCGCTGCCGCGTCGGTAAAGGTTTTGTACAGCGCAGGATCCGCAAGCTCTGCCGCCAGCACGCCGTCGAAACGCTTATTGATAAAACCGGCATTACGCGAGGCGAGGTTAACCACTTTGTTGACGATGTCGGCATTCACGCGCTGGATGAAATCTTCGAGGTTGAGATCGATATCATCAATGCGCGAAGAGAGTTTCGCCGCGTAGTAATAGCGCAGGCTGTCGGCGTCGAAATGGTTCAGCCAGGTGCTGGCTTTGATAAACGTCCCGCGCGATTTGGACATCTTCGCGCCGTTCACCGTCACATAGCCGTGGACGAACAGGTTGGTCGGCTTACGGAAACCGCTACCTTCGAGCATTGCGGGCCAGAACAGGCTGTGGAAATAGACGATATCTTTACCGATGAAGTGATACAGATCGGCGTCGGAATCTTTCTGCCAGTACGCATCAAAGCTGGTGGTATCGCCGCGCTTGTCGCACAGGTTTTTGAACGACCCCATGTAGCCAATCGGCGCATCCAGCCAGACGTAGAAATATTTGCCCGGCGCGCCTGGAATTTCGAAACCGAAGTAAGGCGCATCACGGGAGATATCCCACTGCTGTAAGCCGGATTCGAACCACTCCTGCATTTTGTTCGCCACCTGCTCCTGCAACGCGCCGCTGCGCGTCCACGCCTGCAACATTTCGCTAAATGACGGCAGATCGAAGAAGAAGTGCTCGGAATCACGCATGACCGGCGTCGCGCCGGAAACCACCGACTTCGGCTCAATCAGCTCGGTCGGGCTGTAGGTCGCGCCGCACACTTCGCAGTTATCGCCGTACTGATCCGGTGATTTACATTTCGGGCAAGTGCCTTTCACAAAACGATCCGGCAGGAACATGCCTTTTTCCGGGTCGTAGAGCTGAGAGATGGTGCGATTTTTAATAAAACCGTTCTCTTTCAGGCGGGTATAGATAAGCTCCGACAGCTCGCGGTTCTCGTCGCTGTGCGTCGAGTGGTAGTTGTCGTAGCTGATGTTAAAGCCAGCAAAGTCGGTCTGATGCTCCTGACTCATGTCGGCAATCATCTGCTCCGGGGTGATCCCCAGTTGCTGCGCTTTCAGCATGATCGGCGTGCCGTGGGCATCGTCGGCGCAGATGAAGTTGACCTCGTGGCCGCGCATTCGCTGGTAACGGACCCAGACATCAGCCTGGATGTGCTCCAGCATATGGCCGAGGTGGATGGAGCCGTTGGCGTACGGCAGTGCGCACGTTACCAGAATTTTCTTCGCGACTTGAGTCATAGTAGGCATTACATCTTCTTGAGAAAAAGGGGTATCGATAGTACCAAAAGGGGAATTAGCGCGCTACGCGATCTGCGGACGTTTTAATTCAGACAGGGATTTTTGGGTAAAGATTGCTCCCCAGTACTAAGGGTTTTAAGAACGTTTCAATCCATATATGAATAGATGAGTAATAATTAACCCATGCGTTAACGGCATTTATCCGTAAATGAATAATTGTTGCCCGTGGGGTAAACTTGCTGGCTACAATGTCGTTTTCAGAACAACTACAAAGGAGTCGGGATGAGTTCGCAATCCCAGGCCAAATCCCCGGAAGCGTTACGCGCGATTGTCACCGGGACGCTGGCCGATTTTCAGCACCCAACCCTGAAGCACAATCTCACTGCTTTAAAAGCGGTACACCATGTCGCATGGCTGGATGACACCCTGCACGTAGAACTGCTGATGCCGTTCGTCTGGCGCAGCGCGTTTGAAGAGTTAAAAGCGCAGTGCAGCGCCGAATTGCTGCGGCTGACCGGCGCGCGTGCCATCGACTGGAAGCTGTCGCACAACATCGCCACCTTAAAACGTGTGAAGAACCAGCCGGGCGTCAACGGTGTGAAAAACATCATTGCCGTCAGTTCCGGCAAGGGCGGGGTAGGGAAATCCTCCACGGCGGTAAACCTGGCGCTGGCGCTGGCGGCGGAAGGGGCGAAAGTCGGTATTCTCGACGCCGATATTTATGGCCCGTCGATCCCGGTCATGCTCGGTGCGGAGCACGAGCGTCCGACCTCGCCGGACGGCACGCATATGGCGCCGATTATCGCCCATGGTCTGGCGACCAACTCGATTGGCTACCTGGTTACCGATGATAACGCCATGGTGTGGCGCGGCCCGATGGCCAGCAAAGCGCTGCTGCAACTGTTGCAGGAGTCCATGTGGCCGGATCTTGATTACCTGGTGCTGGATATGCCGCCAGGCACCGGTGATATTCAGCTGACGCTGGCGCAAAACATTCCGGTGACCGGCGCGCTGGTGGTGACAACGCCGCAGGATATCGCGCTGATCGACGCCAAAAAAGGCATCGTCATGTTCGAGAAAGTGGAAGTGCCGGTGCTCGGTATTGTTGAAAACATGAGCATGCACATTTGCAGCAACTGCGGTCATCACGAACCGATTTTTGGCACCGGTGGTGCGGAAAAACTGGCCGAGCAGTATCACACCGAGTTGTTGGGGCAGATGCCGCTGCACATTTCGCTGCGTGAGGATCTGGATAAAGGCACGCCGACCGTGGTGAGCCGCCCGGACAGCGAATTTACCGCTATCTACCGTCAACTTGCCGGGCGCGTAGCCGCACAGCTTTACTGGCAGGGCGAAGTCATTCCTGGCGATATCGCGTTTCGCGCGGTGTAACTCAGTCAACCTCTCCCGTTCGGGAGAGGTTTTTTACTTCTTCAGATAGTGCATCAGCACGTAATCCCCTTCCGGCGAAACGCCCTGTGCTTCGATATGCCAGCCATGGTGCTGATAAAACGCCAGTGCGGCTTTGTTATGCAGCAGGCATTTCAGTGCGCCAGTGCCGGTAAAGGTGGATTGCGCATGTTTGAGCAGAGCGCTGCCGACGCCTTTGCCCTGAAAGGCCGGGTCGACAAACAGGTTGTGCAGGAAATTGTCGTTTTCGTACACCGAGGCGAACCCCAGCCGGTGACCCTCTTCTTCGGCGACCCAGATGGTTTCATCGAGCGTGGCGGCGTCAAAATCTTCCAGCCGCCAGTCGCTGCCATCAAGCCAGTGCCAGCTCGCTTTGCGGGCGTGTAAAAAAAGGGTGCGTAAAAACGGTCTGTCACTTTCCTGCCAGCGGCGAATAATCATTCAGCTCCTGGTTTAGCGATGGTAAAAGATGTCGCCGTTATAGGCTTTGAGGATTTTGCCTTCGGCATCGGTGATAAGCACATAGTTGCCGCCCATGTAGGTCCAGTGGCTACCGGCTTCGGGGGCTGGCAGGTTGCGCAATTGCCACTGTTTAATGTTGTACTCTTCGCTGCGGTACATCGCCGGTACGGTATCGCCAATGGTGAATTTCGTAAAGTCAGCGACAAATTCGTTAATTTCGTAAGATTGCGGCCCGGTAGCGCCTGGTGTAGCGGTTTGCGGTGCGGCAAAGGCCGTCGAGGCGGTTGCCAACAGCGCGCCCAGAAGCATCATTTTTGTTTTACTCATACTCTCTCCAGGTTGTTCTTATACATTTCACGCGGTTGCATAAATAGCACGCCATCATTGCCGTTAACTGACAGCGGAGCAACCACCAAAAAATAACGCTTTGGTAAAAAGTGTAAGCAAACCCAGGGCAGAGCAGGAAAAGCGGACAGCGATTTTCGCTATCCGCTTGTAACCTTTAAGAATAATCCTGGCTAATCGTCAGTCAGCAAACCCTTCCAGTACGATTTTCCCGACTGCCCGCTGGCTTTCCAGCAGCGCATGGGCTTTGCGCAGGTTCGCGGCATTGATGGTGCCAAAGTGCTCGCCAAGCGTGGTTCTGAGCACGCCTTCATCGATCAACTGCGCCACGCGTGAAAGCAACTGGTGCTGGGCAATCATATCGTCGGTGGTGAACATGGAGCGGGTAAACATAAATTCCCAGTGCAGCGAAATGCTTTTCACCTTCAGCGGCAGCGCGTCCAGGCTTTGCGGATCATCAATCAGCGCCAGTTTACCCTGAGGTTTAAGGGCGTTAATCAGCTGCTGATAATGCTCCTCGGTGTTATTGAGGCTGGCGACATGTGAAACCTGTTTGACGCCAATGCGCGCCAGCTCTTCGGTCAGCGGTTTGCTGTGGTCAATCACATAGTGCGCGCCCAGTTCTTTTACCCACTGCTGGCTGGCGGGGCGGGATGCCGTACCAATCACCGTTAAGCGCGTTAACTTACGTGCCAGTTGCGTCATGATCGAGCCTACGCCGCCCGCTGCGCCAACAATCAGCAGCACATCATTTTCGTTGCCGCCCTCTTTGATGCCAAGACGGTCGAACAATAACTCCCAGGCGGTAATGGCGGTTAGGGGCAGTGCGGCGGCGGCAGCGTTATCCAGCGTTTTCGGTTTGCGCGCCGCGATGCGTTCGTCCACCAACTGGAATTCGCTGTTGCTGCCGGGGCGGGTCAACGCACCGGCATACCACACTTCATCGCCCGGCTGGAACAGCGTCACCGCTTCCCCCACGGCAGTCACCACGCCAACGGCATCCCAACCCAGTACGCGCGGCGCATCGGCGTTGAAACCGGCACGTACTTTGGTATCCACCGGGTTGACGGAAACGGCTTGCACTTCCACCAGCAAGTCGTGGCCGCTGACGGTCGGTTGCGGCAGTTCAATGTCGGTAAGAAAATCCAGATTGCTGCCGTTCTGCGCGGCGCGGGTAATAGCGATAGCTTTCATCATGGCTCCGTTAATGCGTTTTTGGTGTCGATGCAGATAAGGGTAGTCAAAGCCTATCTGATGAAAAACACGCAAAACGGAGCAGCACTTATCCTCGATAAGTGAAAATCAATTGATCGGGCCGTCCGGGGAGTCCGGGTTTGGCACCGGAATATCGGCGCTGACGCGCAGATCCCGATCGTCGAAAATCATGCAGTGACGGCTATCAAAGGCGAGGGTTATTTTCTGCCACGGGCGGAAATGGACATCCCCCGGCAACAGAATTTTTATGTTGTCATGGCCGTAACACTGACCAAACAGGTAGGTGTTATTACCCAGCCGTTCTACCACTTCGCACTGAAATTCCAGCGGCGTGCCGCGCGTGACATCCGTGGAGAGATGTTCCGGGCGAATGCCGAGCGTAATCGAAGCGCCAGGCTCCAGGCGCGAGGTGTCGATACCGAGCGTTAATTGATGCCCCTGTGCCAGCGTGATAGTCACTTCGCCGGGTTGCCAGGCGTTAACCGTGGCGGGCAGGAAATTCATCTTCGGCGAGCCGATAAACCCGGCGACAAACTTGTTTTTCGGATTGTAGTAGAGCGACATCGGCGAGCCCATCTGCTCGACATTGCCGTAGTTCATCACCACGATTTTATCCGCCAGCGTCATTGCTTCCACCTGATCGTGCGTGACATACACCATGGTGGTTTTCAGCTCCTGGTGCAGGCGCGCAATGTGCAGGCGCATCTCGACGCGCAGTTCAGCATCGAGGTTGGAGAGCGGCTCGTCGAACATAAACACACGCGGATTACGCACAATCGCGCGGCCAATGGCGACGCGCTGGCGCTGACCGCCGGAGAGCTGTTTCGGTTTTCGGTCCAGCAGGTGGCTCAGTTGCAGGGTTTTCGCCACCATCTCCACCTGGCGGCGGATCTCCTCTTTCGGCACTTTGTTCACTTTCAGCCCGTAGCCCATATTTTCCGCCACGGTCATATGGGGATAGAGCGCGTAAGACTGGAACACCATCGACACGCCGCGATGCGCCGGCGCGACATCATTCATCACTTCGTCGCCAATCAACACTTCGCCTTCGCTGACCTCTTCCAGACCGGCAATCATGCGCAGCATGGTGGATTTACCGCAGCCGGAAGGGCCGACAAATACCGCGAATTCGCCATCATCAATCGACAAATTGACATTGTTCAGCGTCACCGTGTCGCCAAACCGTTTGGTGACATTCCTCAGTCGTATATTGGACATCAACGTTCCCCGAATGTAGTAGCCGTTATTTACCGTTTATGCCGTGCGCTGAGTGTTTTTTGTATTACGTATAACAATCATCTGGCGTCGCTGCGTAACGGCGAAAAGTCTTGCTATGACTATAACTTCCAGTGTTTTTGCGCCCTATATCGAATTTTCATTTCTGTAATGCCGGTCACATAACTCACCGTTTATGCTCGTTTTATTAATTGTTAAAGCGTAGCGTATAACAAATTCAATAAGGCGGGTGAATACGTCTTAAACCCTGCAATATCAGGTGGTTTGTTTAAAAGGCATCCTGATGCTGCGCCATAAAAACCACAAAATTGTTATACCTTGACATGAGGTTGATAATGAAAAAGAACACACTTACTGCACTGATCCTCTCTGCACTCGCCGTTGGCCAGACGGTTAGCCTGTCGGCGCACGCCGCCACTCAGCAGCTTAATGTCTGGGAAGACATCAAAAAGTCGGTCGGCATTCAGGACGCCGTAAAAGATTTCGAACAAAAGTACGACGTCAAAGTTAATGTGCAGGAGATGCCCTACGCGCAGCAGTTGGAGAAATTACGCCTCGATGGCCCGGCCGGCATTGGCCCGGATGTGCTGGTCATTCCCAATGATCAACTGGGTGGCGCGGTGGTGCAAGGGTTGCTGACCCCCCTGAATCTGGATAAAGAAAAAGTTGACGCCTTTACGCCTGCGTCAATCAACGCCTTTCGTCTGGATAACACGCTGTATGGTGTGCCGAAAGCGGTGGAAACCCTCGTGCTTATCTATAACAAGGAACTGATTGATAAGCCGCTGCAAAGCCTTCCGGAGTGGCTCGACTATTCGAAAAAACAGCGCGCACAGGACAAATACGGGCTGCTGGCCAAGTTTGACCAGATTTATTACAGCTGGGGTGCTATCGGGCCGGAAGGCGGCTACCTGTTTGGTAAAAACGATAAAGGCGGTTTCAACCCGCAGGATATTGGCCTCAATAAACCGGGCGCGGTGGAAGCCGTCACTTTCCTGAAAAAATTCTACGCCGAAGGCGTGTTCCCCTCTGGCATCCTCGGCGATAACGGTCTGAACGCCATCGATTCGCTGTTTACCGAGAAAAAAGCCGCAGCGGTGATTAACGGCCCATGGGCGTTCCAGCCGTATGAAGCGGCGGGTATCAATTACGGCGTCGCGCCGCTGCCGAACTTACCAGACGGCAAGCCGATGAGCTCGTTCCTCGGTGTGAAAGGCTATGTCGTTTCAACCTGGAGCAAAGACAAAAAGCTCGCTCAGCAATTCATCGAATTTATCAACCAGCCGCAGTACGTGAAAACGCGCTATATCGCCACCCGTGAAATCCCGGCGCAGAAAGCGATGATTGACGATCCGGTTATCAAAAACGACGAAAAAGCCAGCGCTGTGGCGGTTCAGGCGGCGCGCGCGACGGCAATGCCGGGCATTCCGGAGATGGGCGAAGTGTGGGGCCCGGCGAACGCCGCGCTGGAGCTGAGCCTGACCGGCAAACAGGAACCGCAGGCGGCGCTCGATGCGGCCACCAAACAGATCCATATGCAAGTTGAAGCGATGCAGGCCAGTAACCAGTAACCGCGTGTTGTTGCGAAACGGGAGGGACACCTCCCGTTGTTGAAAAGGAGTCGTACGTGATTATCAGTCCCAGCGAAAATTTTGCCAAAACGCGTGGCGCAGGGCGGCATGCGTGGTGCGGGCTGCTGCTGGCCGTTGTGCCGGGTTTTGGTCAGTTTTATCACCGCCAGTGGTTCAAGGGCCTTATCTTCCTGGTGCTGCTTAGCAGCTTTATGGGCATTTTTTACGATTTTCTGCGTGAAGGATTGTGGGGGTTATACACCCTTGGCGAAGAAGTCCCGCGTGATAACTCCATTTTCTTACTGGCGGAAGGGATCATCAGCGTACTCATCATCGCCTTTGGCGTGATGGTCTATTACCTCTCGCTGCGCGATGCGTGGGTAAACGGTAAAAAACGCGACGCAGGAAAACCGCTCAACAGCGTGCGCAAACAGTACCAGATGTTACTCAGCGACGGTTTCCCGTATCTGATGATCACGCCAGGCTTTATTCTGCTGGTGTTTGTGGTGATTTTCCCGATCCTCTTCGGTTTCGCCATCGCCTTCACTAACTACAACCTTTACCACACGCCGCCGGCCAAGCTGGTGGACTGGGTAGGGTTAAAGAACTTCGTAAACATCTTTACCTTGTCGATCTGGCGTTCAACCTTCTTTGATGTGCTGCAATGGACGGTGGTATGGACGTTGCTGGCCACCACGTTGCAGTGTTCCGTTGGCGTACTGCTGGCGATTCTGGTGAACCAGAAAGATCTGCGCTTTAAGCCGCTGGTACGCACCATTTTTATCCTGCCGTGGGCGGTGCCGGGATTTGTCACCATTCTGGTGTTCGCCGGGATGTTTAACGATTCGTTCGGCGTGATTAACAATGCCATTCTTGCGTTCTTCGGCATTGCACCGAAAGCGTGGCTAACGGATCCGTTCTGGACTAAAACGGCGCTGATCATGATGCAAACCTGGCTCGGTTTCCCGTTTGTTTTCGCCATGACCACCGGCGTGTTGCAGGCTATCCCGGACGATTTATACGAAGCGGCGAAAATGGATGGCGCGGGCACCTGGACGCGGCTGCGCACCATTACGCTGCCGCTGGTGCTGTACTCGATTGCGCCGATCATCATCACCCAGTACACCTTCAACTTTAACAACTTCAACATCATCTATCTGTTTAACAACGGCGGCCCGGCAGTCGCAGGGGCGAACGCGGGTGGGACGGATATCCTGGTGTCGTGGATTTACAAGCTGACGATGTCCTCCTCGCAGTACGCGATTGCGGCGACCATCACCATTTTGCTGTCGATTTTTGTCGTCGGCCTGGCGCTGTGGCAGTTCCGCGCGACCAAATCCTTTAAAAACGACGACATGGCATAAGGGAAGAAAAATGGCTCAATCACAAAGTATCCGCCGCGAAAAGTGGATCCGCCTGACGCTCTCCTGGCTGGTTATCGCGCTGGTATCGCTGATGATTATCTATCCGCTGGTGTGGACGATTGGCGCGTCGCTGAACGCTGGTAACAGCCTGCTCAGCACCTCGATAATCCCGGAAAACCTCTCGTTTCAGCACTACGCCGATCTGTTTAACGGCCAGGTCAACTATCTGACCTGGTACTGGAACTCAATGAAGATCAGCCTGCTGACGATGGTGCTGACCTTAATCAGTGTCAGTTTCACCGCCTATGCCTTTTCCCGCTTTCGTTTTAAAGGGCGGCAGAACGGGCTGATGCTGTTTTTGCTGTTGCAGATGATCCCGCAGTTTTCGGCGCTGATCGCCATTTTCGTGCTGTCGCAACTGTTGGGCTTAATCAACAGCCATATGGCGCTGGTACTGATTTATGTCGCCGGGATGATCCCGATGAACACCTATCTGATGAAAGGCTATCTCGATGCTATTCCGCGTGACCTGGATGAGTCCGCACGTATGGACGGCGCGAGTAACTTCCGCATTTTTATTGAGATCATCATGCCGCTGTCGAAACCCATTGTGGCCGTGGTGGCACTGTTCTCTTTCACCGGGCCGCTGGGGGATTTCATTCTCTCCAGCACTATTCTGCGCACCCCGGACAAATACACGCTGCCGATTGGGCTTTACAACCTGGTAGCGCAAAAAATGGGCGCCAGTTACACCACCTACGCGGCGGGCGCGGTCTTGATCGCCGTTCCGGTGGCCATTCTTTATCTGGCACTGCAAAAATACTTCGTCTCCGGCCTGACCTCCGGCAGCACCAAAGGATAACCACATGAAAAGATTTGCACCCGCTCTGCTTGCTGTCTGTCTTGGTAGTTTGTCCGCCAGCACCTTTGCCGCCGACGCGTTAAAGACGCGCCCTTTTAGCGGCATGCCCGCCGATTTCATCAAAGGCGCGGATATTTCAACGCTGCTCGACGCCGAGAAACACGGGGCGACGTTTTATAACGAAAGTAACCAGCCGCAGGATGCGATCGCCATTCTGAAAGCCAACGGCGTCAACTATGTACGCTTGCGTTTGTGGGTGGACCCGAAAGATGCGCAAGGGCAGGCGTACGGCGGCGGCAATAATGATTTAGCCAGCACGCTGGCGCTGGCGAAACGGGCCAAAGCGCAGGGTATGAAACTGCTGCTCGATTTCCACTACAGCGATTTCTGGACCGATCCGGGCAAGCAATACAAACCGAAAGCCTGGGAGAAGATGGATTACCCGCAGCTGAAAACGGCAATCCATGACTACACCCGCGACACCATCGCCCGCTTTAAGCAAGAAGGCGTGCTGCCGGATATGGTGCAAATCGGCAATGAGATCAACGGCGGCATGTTGTGGCCGGAAGGCAAAAGCTGGGGGCAGGGCGGCGGTGAGTTTGACCGGCTGGCGGGCTTGCTGAATTCCGCTATCGACGGCCTGAAAGAGAACCTGAAGAACGGCGAACAGGTAAAAATCATGCTGCATCTGGCGGAAGGCACCAAGAACGATACCTTCCGCTGGTGGTTTGATGAAATCACCAAACGCAACGTGCCGTTCGATGTCATTGGCCTCTCGATGTACACCTACTGGAACGGGCCAATCAGCGCGTTGCAGGCCAATATGGACGACATCAGCAAGCGCTACAACAAAGATGTGATTGTGGTGGAAGCGGCCTACGGCTATACGCTGGCGAACTGTGATAACGCGGAAAACAGCTTCCAGGCGAAAGAGGAAAAAGAGGGCGGCTACCCCGGCACTGTGCAGGGGCAATATGACTATATTCACGATTTAATGCAGTCGGTAATCAATGTTCAGGGCCATCGCGGTAAAGGTATTTTTTATTGGGAGCCAACCTGGATTGCCGTTCCCGGAAATACCTGGGCCACACAAGCGGGCATGAAATATATCAACGACCAGTGGAAAGAGGGAAATGCCCGAGAAAACCAGGCGTTATTTGATTGCCATGGGAAAGTGCTGCCATCGGTAAAAGTCTTTAATTAATTTTGGTGTGGTAAATTTCAGGAATTCATTATGAATAAATTTGCGCCTTTAAGCCCGAAGGTCGTCTCGCTATTGCATGGCGCGGACTATAACCCGGAACAGTGGGAAAACTATCCCGATATTATTGATAAAGACATTGCCATGATGGAGCAGGCAAAATGCAATGTGATGTCCGTCGGCATATTCAGCTGGTCGAAACTCGAACCGCAGGAAGGGGTATTTAATTTCGCCTGGCTGGATGAGGTCATCGATAAATTATATGCCGCCGGTATCCATATTTTTCTCGCCACGCCAAGCGGCGCGCGTCCGGCGTGGATGTCACAAAAATACCCGGAGGTGTTGCGGGTCGGGCGCGATCGCGTTCCGGCGCTGCACGGCGGGCGGCACAACCACTGCATGACCTCGCCGGTGTACCGGGAAAAGACGCTGAAAATTAATACGCTGCTGGCAGAGCGTTATGCAAACCATCCCGCAGTGCTGGGCTGGCATATTTCCAATGAATACGGTGGAGAATGCCACTGCGATTTATGTCAGGAGAAATTCCGCGGCTGGCTGAAAGCACGTTATCAGACGCTGGAAAATCTTAACCACGCCTGGTGGAGCGACTTCTGGAGCCACACCTACAGTGACTGGTCGCAGATCCAGTCGCCATCGCCGCAGGGGGAAGTCTCCATTCACGGGCTGAACCTCGACTGGCGGCGTTTTAACACCGCGCAGGTAACCGACTTTTGCCGCCATGAAGTGGCCCCGCTGAAGGCCACCAACGCGGCGCTGCCGGTGACCACCAACTTTATGGAGTATTTCTACGATTACGACTACTGGCAACTGGCTGAAGCAATTGATTTTATCTCCTGGGACAGCTACCCGATGTGGCACCGGGATAAAGACGAAACGACGCTGGCCTGCTACACCGCCATGTATCACGACATGATGCGCACGCTGAAAGGCGGCAAACCCTTTGTGCTGATGGAGTCGACGCCGAGCGTCACCAACTGGCAGCCGACCAGCAAGCTGAAAAAACCGGGAATGCACATTCTCTCGTCACTGCAGGCGGTGGCGCACGGCGCCGATTCGGTGCAGTACTTCCAGTGGCGTAAAAGCCGTGGTTCAGTCGAGAAGTTCCACGGTGCGGTTATCGATCACGTCGGACATCTGGATACGCGCGTGGGTCGTGAAGTCTGCGCGCTGGGCGACATGCTCAGCAAACTCACCCCGGTAATGGGGTGCCGTACCGATGCCCGTGTGGCGATTATCTTCGATCAGCAAAACCGCTGGGCGCTGGATGACGCCGAAGGCCCGCGCAATAAAGGGCTGGAGTATGAAAAAACGGTTAACGAGCACTATCGACCGTTCTGGGAAAAAGGCATTGCTGTTGATGTGATCAATGCCGATGCCGATCTCAGCCGTTATCAACTGGTGATTGCGCCGATACTGTATATGGTGCGCAACGGTTTTGCCGAACGCGCAGAGGCGTTTGTCGCGGCGGGCGGTCATCTGGTGACCTCCTACTGGACTGGCGTGGTCAATGAAAGCGATCTCTGTTATCTCGGCGGTTTCCCGGGTCCGCTGCGCAAATTGCTGGGTATCTGGGCAGAAGAGATTGATTGCCTGGACGATAACGAGCGCAATCTGGTGCAGGGACTGGCGGGGAATGAAGCCGGGTTACAGGGGCCGTATCAGGTGCGCCATCTGTGTGAGTTGATCCATACCGAGAGCGCGCAGGCGCTGGCAACCTACCGGGATGATTTCTACGCCGGTCGACCCGCCGTGACGGTCAATCATGTCGGCAAAGGCAAGGCCTGGCACGTCGCATCACGCAACGATCTCGCCTTCCAGCGTGATTTCTTCGCCAACATTATTGAGGAGTTGAAGTTGCCGCGCGCGTTACAACACGATTTGCCGCCGGGCGTCATTGCCACGGCGCGTACCGATGGCGAAAGCACCTTTGTCTTTATCCAGAACTTTAGCGCCCAGCAGCAGGTAATAACGCTGCCTGACGGTTGTCAGGATTGTTTATCCGGTTCGTCGGTCAGCGGCGCGATGCCGCTCGCTCCCTGGGATTGCCGGGTTGTAAGCCGTAAAGCGTAAGTGAACCTTCCGCGCCTGCCCATTCGGGCAGGCGTTTTTTTATCTGCTGATTATCAGGAGACTATTATGGTGAGCCTTAAATCCTTCCTGCACTACTTCTCTGAAGCGAAAAATGCGGCAACAACGCCGATTAGCGAGGGGGAGTTACAGAAAATCCAGCGACTGGCGCAAGCCTTTGGCGGCGCGCCGAATATTGCGCATGTGGATGCCTGCTTAACCCGTTTACGCGTGACGGTAAACGATCTGGCTGTTGTCGACTCTCAGGCACTGCAAAATGAAGGGGCGTTGGGTGTAATTATTCTTGGCCAAGAAGTCCACGCTATTTTCGGTAAACAATCTGACGCGCTGCGTAAATTACTTGATGAACATTTCTCATCTCGCTAATAAATAAAAAAAGGGATACCTGCATGGGTATCCCGAAATAAAACAGTGGCAACTTTGCTCAGTTTGCGGAGATAAAGTAAATAATGATGTTACTCGTTAATACATACAACGTGGTGCATTATCTTTTTGCGACAACATAGTTTCCTGGTATTGGCTTATTAAAATAAAAAGCCAGAGTAAACAGCATCAGCCAACAAAGAGATAACGTGAAGGATGAAGCGTATTACCACCAGGCTTCAACCTGAACACCGAAGTTCCAGGTATTATTTTTCGTTCCGTCTTCAAATGATTTTCCGTCTTCCGAATCATTTAAATAGGAAGCGAAAAGGCGTAACTCAGGACGAGACATAAATTCCGGGCCATCCGCCAGACCGACGGCAAAAGTATATTTCTCGCCGCTCTGTTTGTAGTGAGTGCCGTTTTTATAATCATCTTTCTGGTAGAAACCGCCGACTTCACCAATCAGGCGCACATAATTGGTGAGCTGATACTGAGCGCGGCCAACCAGCGAAACCAGACGCGTTTTGTCGGTGTATTCGGTAATGTCGTTGGCCGAACCGTATGTCAGCACGTGGTTCAGCGAGAACTTATCGGTAATCGGAATCAGACCGGTGTTAATCACGCGATAGCCGCTGGCGTCATTAACGTAATGCCACATGTCGTACCAGCCGCCGCCCTGCGACACCATGTTCTGCGCCAGTCCTTTGTTGGCGTATTGCAGCACCAGCTTGTTGTAGCCGCCAAACATATCCTGGCTGATTTCACCGGTTACCATCACGCCATCATCGGCTTCATACAGGCCACCATACTGTTTCTGTTTTTTGGTCGGGTTTGGCATGGCGTAGTCGATGCCGAACTCGGTCCACGCACCTGACCACGGTTTCCAGCCCGCGTAACGCAGGTCGATATAGTTGATGTTGACGTCGTTATCGTTATCCACGCGGTAATCGACATCGTTGGCGTCGCCACGGATCCACGCCACGGACACTGCGCCCGGGCCTAAGGTGTAGTTTTCAACACCTGCGCCGGAACCGGAAATGTTCCAGTATTTAGTATCGATAATGTGCAGATCGTGACGCTGGTAGTAACGTTTACCGCCCCAGATCACCGCGTTGGGATCGTTAGGGATAAGCCCTTTGATTTGCAGGTTTAACTGGCGCAAACCAAATTGGGCGTCGTCGCCAATGGTGGTTTCGTTGTCGTTGGAGCCGTCGGAAACCATGCTGACCATGGTGTCGAGGTAAAAGCTCACTTCGTCTTTTTTATACACTTCCGAGCCCAGTTCCACTTCCCCGTAGGTGTCGGATTCGTTACCGAGGCGGCCGAGTTTGTTTTTCTGCCACTCCACCTGTCCGCCATCGCCCGACACGCCTACGCCGCCGCGCAGGTAACCGTGAAAGTCGATAGGCACAGAAGATGAGGCGGCCAGGATGGATGGTGAAGTCAGCGCAGCGGCTAACGCAAGTGTGAGAGTGCGTAGCGTAGTGTTCATATCATTCCTCTTATTGTTTTGTATTACGTTCACATAAACGCTGTCATAAAATGCCTAAATGTAAAAGCAGGCAAACTAACGATTACGAATGTGTGATTAAGTGCAAATAAATCAGCGTTTTTTGTTACAGGTAGCGAATTCCTTCACAATGTTCGCTATTGTGAGCGTGATACTTAGTTGGCGAAAAAGAGACGAGGAAAAGTGTGGTGAGCGTTTTTTTAGATGGCCCCTGTTACAATCGGCGCATAACAACATAAGGAACCGGACCATGAAGTCTAAAAGTGCGACGTTAGAAGACGTTGCCCGCCATGCGGGTGTCTCCTATCAGACCGTGTCCAGGGTACTCAACAAATCTGCCAATGTATCCGAAGCCACGCGTCTCAAGGTTGAGAAATCCATAGAGTTATTGCGCTACGTACCCAACAGGCTGGCCCAACAGCTGGTCGGCAAGCAGAGCCAGACCATTGGACTGGTGACCACTTCGCTGGCCCTGCACGCACCATCGCAGGTGGCGGCGGCGGTAAAACGCTATGCCAACCTCGATGGTTACCAGGTGCTGATCTCAATGATTGATGAGAACGTCAATCATGATATCCAGGCTGCGATCAATGAACTGAAATCACAGCTGGTCGATAAAGTGATCATCAACGTGCCGCTGGAGACCGAACAGGCGCAGCGCATCGCGTCTGACAACGATGATGTCGTCTGCCTGTTTCTCGATGTTGACCCTTACAGTTCGGTGTTTAACGTTTCGTTTAACCCGGCAGATGGTACCCGTGCCAGCGTCAAACACCTGTACGATTTGGGACACCGGGAGATTGCTTTACTGGCCGGGCCGGAAAGTTCTGTCTCCGCGAAGCTGCGCCTGAAAAGCTGGATCGAAACCCTAAACGGCTATGGCCTGAAACCGGTGATGGTTTTTCATGGTAACTGGGACGCGCAAAGTGGTTATGCCGGTGCGCTACAGATGCTGCGCGAAACGCCAAACTTCACCGCCGTGTTGGTAGGTAATGACCAGATGGCGCTGGGCGTGCTAAGCGCGTTTCATCAGCACCAGGTGGCGATCCCCGGTGAGAAATCGGTCGTCGGTTATGATGACACCTACGAAAGCTCATTCTTTTACCCGGCGCTGACCACCGTCTCGCTGGATCTCGATTTACAGGGTAAGGAAGCGGTTCGGCGGCTGCTCGACAGCGGTCACGGCGATGCCGCTCGCAGCTCTTCGGTACTGCCCGCACGGCTTATTGTGCGCCACTCAACAGGGGCACTGCAGGCGCAGGACACCAACCTGCAAGAGATCGCCCAGCAATTGCAATCCATTGCACACAAGTTGTGGAAATAATTACGCTTTAATGTCACCTGTCATCCGGCGCTTGTGCCGGGTGACATCCCCGCGCCGGCTCACTTTCCAATCCATTATTCCGTGTTTCAGCCATGTATCTCATTTTGGCCTTGCGCTGAGTCCCCATTTATTTTCGGATTTTTAATTTTAATAATTAACACAAAAATAACAGGCAACTTGTTAATATTTCTCACTTCATTGAGCGAAATAAACGGCGAGTAAAAAATGATCTTACCTGGTAACTGTCCAGCAGTTTGCTGTTAAGATAACTTGTGCATGAGAGTTAATGCTGACATTTTCGGGTAAATGTAATTAAGCGTTTACTTAATCGATAAATACCTTGTGATCTTAGCGGTAACGGTAATCGGGATATATTTAATATTTTAAGGTCGGTGCGTTATTTTCTGTGTAATAGCGTTTTGTTTTATCTGTTCCATTAATTTATCTTCCATGACTGTCACGAATTGCTCAGTTGAGGTCGCGGTGTGTCTGCATGAGTTGTGGGTGTTGTTTACCGAAATAAATTACAGGAACGCTTATTTTAAATATAAGGGAGTTCTATATGGAAAGGATTATTAAACCTAATTCAGGTAAGTTAGCGCGGCAATTTTCTGCACCCTTTAAACTGGATATGACGCGCTACCCCTCATTCGGTTTAAATAGCGTGTCGAATATGAAAACCACGCTTACACGCCTTTCCTGCGCAGTAAGACGTACCTTTCCAGTGTTGTTGTTTTTTACGGGCATTCCGGGTGCTATGGCCGTAAATATTACGCAAAATACGCTTTACGATAAGCCGGTTAACGATATTACCGATGGCCTTAAGTTCGATCCGAATAGCGGCCTGGAAATTACCGCTGGAGCCGGTACTGTCAATATCACTAACGGCTCAGGTCCCTATGCAGTAGAGATGGACAGCGCTTATTTATGGTTACATGGCGGTTCGCTTAATGGCGCGGGCGATCTGCTTTTGAAGGGGCAGTCGCACATTCAGTTCGGCGGGGCGCAAATCGGTGGTGTCCCCACATTGACAAACGGTTATGGCGGCACACTCTCGTTTGGCAACCTTGTAACCAGCACCGGTGCTGGCACGTCAACATCTATTAATATTTATGATGCGCAGTCGGTAATCGTGGCCAGCAGCATCAACCTGCAGTCTGAAACAAGCCAGTTCGTCCAGACCGGCGGCACGACCACCGTGGCACATGATATGTCGATTTTACCCAGTGGTGGCGCGGCGAGTGGCGGGTTATCCGTCAGCGGTTCCGCGATTCTCAATGTAGGCGATAATCTCACCGCCGATCTCGCTGGCGGTGGCATGGGCTTACATATTGCCGATGGCGCAACCGTCAATGTTGGCGGTGATTTAACGCTCTCAAATGATCGAACCCTCAATGACATCAATGCGGTTGCGGATAACGCAATAATTCGCAATGCGGACGTGCATGTTAACGGCGATATGAACCTTAATGGCACGCATGCCGGTGACACGGCGTGGCAAATACAGGGTGGTTCTTCCGGGCAACACGTAGTTATCGGCGAAAATATGAATCTTAATGCGTCTGCTGCCGGTAATAACATGAAAACGGTACTCGGTAATAATGCGTGGGTGGATGTGGGGGGTAATATTAACCTTGGCAGCGTATCTGGCGCAAATAACACCCTTTATATTGGTGACGCATTAACGGATGAACAAAATCATATTCGGGCGACTCGTATTATTATGAGCGGGGCTGGTAATAATAAAGTTATTTTTAATAATAATTTTTCTACGCAATCGAATGATGATGGCTATGTTTTTAACATGCAAATAGTGGGTGAGGGTAGTGTCGAATATCAGTCGGGTCATACCACGCTGGGTTTAGAGTCTGATTATAGCGGTGATACGCTAATTAGCGGTGGTTTGGTTACGATTAATCATACGAAAGCGCTGGGATCAAATACTATAACAATTAATACTGACGCAAATGACTGGTCGCAAGGGCTGGAAATTGCCGGGATGGAACACTACGCCTTCACCAATAAAATGATCGGCACGGGTATGACTACCGTGTCAGGGGATGTCATCATTTTTATTAATAAAAACACCTATGCCGGGATGTGGAATATTACCGGGAAAGCGGCAGCCAGTAAGGATTTATTATTCAGTAACAACGCGTTTGGTACGGGCACTATTAATGTTGATACGAATGGTGAATTCAGCGCACAAACAGATGCTGCTTTCGAATTTAATAATCACCTGACCGGTACGGGCGATTTTATTGCCGATAATAACCACAACTCGTTTAATTTTACCGCTGATGTCGGGCGTGATTTTTCCGGTGATGTCTATCTCAGAAATAACGATTTTCTGCTGGATGGGGTCAATACCGCCGCGCTCACTCAGGCCACACTGCATGTTGAAAACGGCAACACCACCACCGTTGGCGCGGGCACCCAATCCATTGGCGGCCTGGCTTTCAACGGCGGCACCATGGTATTTGGCGATGTCGGCTCTCTGCCTTCGGTTGAAGTTGCGGGAAATGTGGATTTGTCCGGGCGGGGCACCATTCAGATCAGCAACAGCAGCAGTTTGCAACATGCGCCGCCTGATACCAGTAACCCGCTCATGCAACAGGACGAGGCGGAAGTTGTACGTCAGTTGGTGGAAAGCCAGCAAGCCGTAACCGGCGCTGGCGGTAATTTGCTGCTCGTCGATGAAAATGGCCTGGCGGTTTCCGCAGAAACGGAGCACGACGTTACGCAAAATGGCCAGACCGTGGCGAAAGGGCACTATGATTATCGTCTTACCAGCGGTAGCGGCGCGGATGGTATGTATATTAATTACGGGCTGACTGAGCTTGAACTGCTGGCGCAGGGCAATGATGCCCTGACATTGAACGCCGCAGGCAACAGCGGTAACGCCGCCGATCTGAGCGCGAAAGTCAGCGGAAGCGGCGATTTACAAATTAATACCGACACCGCAGTTTCACTCTCCAATCAGGATAACGACTACACCGGCACAACGCGAATTGTGGCCGGTGAGTTGCAATTAGCTAACGATCACACCCTGGGCAACACCTCGTTGCTCGACATGGCCTCTGCAACGGTGCTGGACATTCATGGCTATCAGCAAACGCTGGGCGCGGTGGAGAGCGAGCAGGGATCGCGGATTGATCTTGCTGGCGGTACGCTGACGGTGACCAAAGGCGGCGATATCGCTGGTGCGCTCACCGGCAGCGGCGCGTTGAATTTCACCAGTGGGCCGATGGCTATCCACGGCGACAATAACGCGCTCAGCGCCGATATCACCATAACATCGGGGGCATCCGTCACCCTCGATACTCCTCGTGGGCTGGGAACCGCAGGCATCGATAATCTCGGTTTTCTCAAATTTAACGGTGCTTCCGGTCTGTTTGAAAACACGCTTACCAATAACGGCATCGTTGTTCTCAACAACAGCGACATCCAGTTTACCGCTGATAATACTCATTTCGGCGGGACGGTTGAGATTGGCGACGGCAGCCAGCTTACGGTTAATGCGGCAAATCAGCTGAGTTCAGCTTCGATAATCAATGACGGAACGCTTCGGCTGGTGACTAATGATGACTGGACGGTACAAAACAGCGTGACCGGTTCCGGCGGGCTGGAAAAAGGCGGCCTCGGCATCATCACGCTCTCGCAGGCCGCTGCGCTTTACAGAGGCGAGACGAATATCCGAACCGGCGGAGTGAAGTTTGGTTCCCCCGAAGATCCGTTCACGCTCGAGTCATCGCACGTCAATATCTATCAGGACGCTGCACTTATCGGCAACGGCGCGGTAGCAGGCGATGTCACTAACGCTGGTACTCTGTCGATTGGAACCGGGAAGCAGTCTGCACGCGCGGCAGGTGCCGCCGCAGTGAGCGATGTGTTAACCATAAACGGTAACCTGAGTAACAGCGGCACTGTTCAGATAGGTGCGGCAACAAGCGGCAAAGCGCCGGGTAATCAACTGGTAGTGAAGGGCGATTACCAGGGCAGCAACGGTTTAATTAATTTCAACACCGTTCTGGCGGATGACAGCGCCGCCACGGAAACGCTGCGCGTGGAAGGCGATACCAGCGGTACGACGAAGGTCAGCGTTAACAATGTCGGCGGCACTGGATTACCTACGCTAAACGGGATTCGGCTCATCCAGGTAAACGGTCACTCCGCCGGGCGATTCACTCAGCAGGGGCGAATTGTCGCAGGCGCGTATGAATATATGCTGGTGCGCGGCAACGGGCAGGATCATGCGCACTGGTATTTAAGCAACCAGATGCCAGAAGACGTGCCGCCTGACCCGGAAGACCCGCCGACCGACCCGGAAGATCCCCCGGGCGAGCCGGAGCAGCCGCCGACTGAGCAGCCCGATCCTGACCCGACGCCATCCCAACCGGAACCACCGCAATCCACAACGCCGGTTAACCGCCCGGAAGGGGGAAGCTACACGGAAAATCTGGCGGCAGCCAACCGCATGTTTGCCTTCCGTTTGCAGGATAGCGAGACCGATAACGCGCAGCAGGGCGATACCGCAGAAAGCGGCATGTGGATGCATCAGGCGGGAGCGCGTAATCGCTCGAGCGACGGCAGCGGACAATTGAAAACCACGTCGACTCAGTACGTAATGATGCTGGGCGGCGACCTGGTGCAGTGGGGCGACGACCGGCAGGGGCGCACGGGCGTCATGGCCGGGTACGGAAACAACCATAGCAACACGCACTCGGACATCAGCGGTTACGATGCTGACGGTCGGGTAAACGGCTTCACGGCAGGCGCATACGGCGCATGGTATGCCGACGATGTTAATAAAACCGGGCTGTATATTGGCAGTTGGGCGCAATACAGCTGGTTTACGAATTCAGTCAGCGGCGAGGAACTCTCTTCCGAGGCGTATCACGCGAAAGGCGTCAGTGCGTCCGTTGAAACCGCCTGGAACTGGAAAGCTGCGGAGTTTTCCGCCAGCAACGGTTCGCGGACAATCTGGCACATCCAGCCGCAGGCGCAGGCTATATGGATGGGGGTAAAAGCCGAAGATCACCGCGAAGCAAACGGCACGCGCGTCAGCGGCGACGGGAGTAACGCGCTACAAACGCGGCTCGGGATCCGCAGTTGGTTGAACAGCTACGGCAGTGAGGATAATCAACACGGGCGCACGTTACAGCCGTTTATCGAAGCCAACTGGATCCACAACACGCAGCGTTTCGCGACGCGTATGGATGGTGAAACCATCAGCCAGGCGGGCGCGGAGAATGTCGGCGAAGTGAAAATCGGCATTACTGGCAGGTTGAACCCGCAGCTGAGTCTGTGGGGCAATATCGGCCATCAACTCGGCGGCAAAAGCTATAGCAGTACGCAAGCGACCTTGGGTGTTCGTTATGAATTCAAATAGTGGCCCATACGCCTTACGTTGCAGGGTTCGCCCGCGCATGGCGCTTTTGCAGGAAGGCTGGTTTACAACACCCGGCGCGCGCATTATCCTGAGTGGCGGTTACTAAACGGTTAACCGCAACGTATTGATTTTTAAATGACTCGGGGTGCCCTTCTTTGTGAAGGCTGAGAAATACCCGTACCACCTGATCTGGATAATGCCAGCGTAGGGAAGTCAGATGCCTGCCTGGCATCCCTTCTTCACGCCGGGCAGGAGCGAAACCATGCAACCTGACCTGCTTGATCGTGTGCAACTCGCACATGCGTTACAGCAATTCCGCCGTCGTTCTCCCCTTGTGCACTGTATGACTAATGACGTCGTACAAACCTTTACCGCTAACGTGCTGCTGGCGCTTGGCGCATCACCCGCGATGGTGATTGATAGCGAAGAAGCGCCACAGTTCAGCGCCATCGCCGATGCCCTGCTAATCAATGTGGGCACCTTAACGCGCGAACGCGCCGGGGCAATGCGCGCGGCGGTAGAGAGCGCGAATGCCGCACATAAACCCTGGACACTCGATCCCGTCGCCGTTGGCGCGCTCACGCTACGCACGGAATTCTGCCAGCAACTGCTGGCGCTGCGCCCGGCGGCGATCCGGGGGAATGCTTCGGAAATCCTCGCGCTGGCCGGCATGAGCGCAGGTGGGCGCGGCGTGGATACCACCGATACCGCCAGCGCGGCACTGCCTGCGGCGCAGGCGCTGGCGCGGCAAAGCGGGGCGATTGTCGCGGTAAGCGGCGAAGTGGATTACATCACCGATGGCCCGCGCGTGCTGATGGTGACCGGCGGTGATGTGCTGATGACACGCGTGGTTGGCACCGGCTGCGCGCTCTCGGCGGTAGTAGCTGCCAGTTGCGCGTTGCCGGGCGATAAACTGGAGAATGTCGCCGCGGCCTGTGCGTTTATGGCGCAAGCCGGTAGCCTGGCCTGCGCGAAAAGCACCGGACCGGGCAGTTTTGTTCCCGCCTTTCTGGACGCGCTGTATACGCTGGGAGGCAATGCATGAAACGCATCAACGCGTTAACCATTGCCGGCACCGACCCCAGCGGTGGGGCGGGTATTCAGGCGGATCTGAAAACCTTTTCGGCGCTGGGCGCATATGGCTGTTCGGTGATCACCGCGCTGGTGGCGCAAAACACCCGTGGCGTGCAATCGGTGTACCGCATTGAACCCGATTTTGTCGCCGCGCAGCTTGATTCTGTGCTCAGCGACGTGCGTATCGACACCACCAAAATCGGCATGCTGGCGGAAACGGACATTGTTGAAGCCGTCGCGGAGCGACTGCGGCGCTATCAGGTGCGCAATGTGGTGCTGGATACGGTGATGCTCGCCAAAAGTGGCGACCCGCTGTTATCGCCCTCAGCGGTCGCTGCGCTGCGTCAGCATTTACTGCCACAGGTTTCGCTTATTACGCCTAATTTGCCGGAAGCCGCCGCGCTGCTTGATGCGCCACATGCCCGCAGCGAACAGGAGATGCATGCGCAGGGCGAAGCGCTGCTGGCGCTCGGCTGTGAAGCGGTGTTGATGAAGGGCGGTCATCTGGATGACGCCGAAAGCCCGGACTGGCTATTTACCCGCGACGGGGCACTGCGCTTTACCACCCCGCGCGTGAAAACGAAAAATACCCACGGCACGGGCTGCACGCTCTCTGCCGCGCTGGCAGCGCTGCGCCCGCGTCATAACGACTGGGCATCAACCGTTGCGCAAGCAAAACAGTGGTTAACGGCGGCGCTCGCGCAGGCAGATACGCTGGAAGTGGGGAACGGCATTGGGCCGGTGCATCACTTTCATCAGTGGTGGTAAACCGCTATATGAAACGTGCCAGCAGATAATGCTGAAAAAAAGGCCAGCGGTGGAAAATCTGACGAGAGGGAACCAGGCTTATCTCTGCCTGCCGTCAGGCAGGTAAGGATAATCCAATTCGCTTTGCGCGAAGCTTACGGGAGCATAGCTATGACTGATATTGTGCAGTTACTTGGCAAAGACGCCGACAGCCTTCTGCAACACCGTTGTATGACCATCCCCGCTGACCAGCTCTATCTGCCAGGACACGATTATGTTGATCGCGTAATGGTCGACAATAACCGTCCGCCTGCGGTGCTGCGAAATATGCAGACGCTGTATAACCACGGGCGGCTGGCGGGCACAGGCTATCTGTCTATTTTGCCGGTCGACCAGGGCATTGAGCACTCGGCGGGCGCGTCGTTTGCCGCCAACCCGCTCTACTTCGATCCGAAGAACATTGTCGAGCTGGCGATTGAAGCCGGTTGTAACTGCGTGGCATCCACTTACGGCGTGCTGGCCTCGGTTTCGCGCCGCTATGCGCACCGCATTCCCTTCCTGGTAAAACTGAACCACAACGAAACGCTCAGCTACCCTACCGAATATGACCAGACGTTGTACGCCAGCGTCGAGCAGGCGTTCAATATGGGCGCGGTCGCCGTCGGGGCGACGATCTATTTCGGCTCGCTGGAGTCCCGCCGCCAGATTGAGGAGATCTCCGCCGCCTTTGAACGCGCGCATGAACTTGGCATGGTCACCGTATTGTGGGCATACCTGCGTAATTCGGCGTTCAAGAAAGATGGCGTTGATTATCACGTTTCCGCCGATTTAACCGGCCAGGCGAACCACATTGCCGCCACCATTGGCGCGGATATTGTGAAGCAGAAAATGGCGGAAAATAACGGCGGCTACAAAGCAGTGAATTTCGGTTACACCGACGAGCGCGTTTACAGCAAGCTGACCAGCGACAACCCGATTGATCTGGTGCGTTATCAACTGGCGAACTGCTACATGGGCCGGGCCGGGCTGATTAACTCCGGCGGCGCGGCGGGCGGCGATACCGATCTCGGCGACGCCGTTCGTACGGCGGTTATCAACAAACGCGCGGGCGGCATGGGGCTGATCCTTGGTCGTAAAGCGTTTAAGAAAACCATGGCCGACGGCGTGAAGCTGATTAACGCCGTGCAGGATGTCTATCTTGACGAGAAAGTGACCATCGCCTGATGCGTCAGTTACCCTCCCTGCGGGGAGGGTAAACTAAAAACGCCATTTCATTTCTGCTCAATTCCCTTCCCGATCGTTATCACATTTCCATAACCTTTTGTGAAAAACGTCACGCACCGTCGTGCGCATGCCCAAAAAATGGCGGCCGCTTAGCGGAAATTGTCCGAGGATGCGGTGTATTTTTGTGCATATATTTGCTTGTGAAACGGCTTTTCAAAAAACACCAAGGATCTGTAATGAAAATTGAATCTGTCAATGTCACCGTCTTTCAGCATCCCACGCGCCGCGTTTCCGACAGCGCCGGGCACTCGCATCCGGGGCCGGAAACGCAGGCCAAAATGGCGATGCTGACGATCACCGCAGACGATGGCAGCAAAGGCTATTCCTTCGCGCCGCCGGAAGTGGTGCGCTCGTTTGTGCTCAACGCTTTTTTCCGCAAAGTGATGGTCGGGCAGGATCCGTTTAACCGCGAGCGCATCTGGCAGGATCTGGTGCACTGGCAGCGCGGCAGTGCACATCAGTTAACCGAGCGCGCATTGTCGTTTGTTGAACAAGCGCTGTGGGATCTGATTGGCCGCAAACTCAATATGCCGGTGTACAAGCTGCTTGGCGGCTACCGTGACAAAGTGCCCGCTTACGGCAGTACCATGTGCGGCGACGAACTGGAAGGCGGGCTTTCGACGCCGGAAGAGTACGCCGCTTTCGCGGAAAAACTGGTGGCGCGCGGCTACAAAGCCATCAAGTTACACACCTGGATGCCGCCGGTGAAATTCGCGCCGAACCCGAAAATGGACGTCAAAGCCTGCGCGGCGGTGCGTGAGGCGGTCGGCCCGGATATCGACCTGATGATTGACGGCTACCACTGGTACAGCCGCACCGAAGCGCTCTATATCGGCAAAGAGCTGGAAAAACTCAACTTCGCCTGGTTCGAAGAGCCGATGGAAGAAGAGAGCATGTCCTCTTACGCGTGGCTGGCGGAAAATCTGTCGATTCCAGTTATCGGCCCGGAAAGCCTCGGCGGGAAACACCACAGCCGCGCGGACTGGATAAAAGCGGGCGCCTGCGACATTCTGCGCGCCGGCGCCAACGGCGTAGGCGGCATTTCGCCAACGCTGAAAGTGGCGAACCTGGCGGAGTCGTTCGGCATGGATTGTGAAGTGCATGGCAACGGTGCGGCGAGCCTGGCGGTGATTGGCGCAATCCGCAACTGCCGCTGGTACGAGCGGGGTTTGCTGCACCCGTTCCTCGATTATGACCAACCGGCGGCGTACTTAAACAGCATCGTCGACCCGATGGATGAAGAGGGTTTTGTTCATCTGCCGCAGCGACCAGGGCTCGGCGAAGACATCAATTTTGCGTATATCGAAGCCAATACCGTCAGCCACGACTGACAGATAACAATAAATGCCCGGAGGCAATGACGTTCGGGCTACATAAGCCGATTTCCGGCAAAACGTACTCTACAAACGGTATGCACAGATGAAAAAAACTTCCCTCGCGGGAGCGTGTTTACTCGCGCTCTCGCTGATGATGGGGAGCGGCGCGGCGTTGGCGAAAACGCCGCCCGATCAGCTCATCATCGGCATGAACATGAACAACCTGCTGACCCTCGATCCGGCGGCGATGACCGGCAACGAAGTGGTCGGCATTGTGGTCAATCTCTACGATTCGCTGGTGGAGCTCGATGCTAATGAACTCACCAACGTCAAACCGGCGCTGGCAGAGTCCTGGGATATCAGCCCGGACGGCAAAACGCTCACCTTCCACCTGCGCAACAACGTCAAGTTTCACTCCGGCAACCCGCTGACCGCGCAGGATGTGGTGTGGTCGATGCGCCGCCTGCTGCATTTGAATCTGGCGCAGGCGTCGGTGTGGAAATCCTACGGTTTTAGCAAAAAGAATATCGACCAGCAGGTGAGCGCACCGGACGACAACACCGTGCAAATCACACTACCTAAGCCTAACGATCCGCAACTGGTTATCTACTCGCTGGGCGCGCTTGGCAATCTCGGCGTGCTGGACAGCAAAACCGTGCAAAGCCATGAAGTGAATGGTGACTGGGGCAACCGCTGGCTGACCACCAACGAAGCGGGTTCCGGTCCGTTTACGCTGGAAACCTGGCAGGCGAAAGATGTGCTGCGCATGAAGCGCAACCCGGATTACTGGCGTGAGGAACCCAAACTGAGCCGCGTGGTGCTGCGCCATTTCCAGGAGTCGCAAACCCTGCGCCTGATGCTGGCGAAAGGCGATCTGGATATTGCCAACAACATGGCGGTATCGGATATCAACGCGCTGCGTAAAGACCCTGATGTGACGGTTGAAGCGGTGCAAAAGGGCACGGTTTATTACGTGGCGATGAGTATGAAAGAGCCGCATTTCGCCAACCCGAAAGTGCGCGAAGCGGTGCGTTATCTGATTGATTACCAGGGGATTAATAAAGCGCTGATGCCGGGCTACGGCGTGCTGCACCAGCGGCCGATCAAAGCGGGAATGCCCTCCACGCTGCCCGATCCCGGCTACCGGCTGGACATTCCGCGTGCGAAAAAATTGTTAGCGGAAGCGGGTTACCCGCAGGGTTTTGACACCACGCTACGCGTACTGGCTGACCAGCCGTTTCTCAATATCGCCATTGCCGTGCAGTCAACGCTGATGCAGGCCGGAATCAACGCCAAAATCGTCACCGGCACCGGCAACCAGATTTATGGCGCGATGCGTGAGCGTAAATTCGAGATGCTGGTGGGGCGCGGCGGCAGCGGTGTGGAGCCGCATCCGCACTCGAGTCTGCGCGCGCTGGTCTATAACCCGGATAACAGCGACGACGCCCGGCTGACCAACTTCCAGGGCTGGCGCACCAGTTTCTACGATAAACCGCTTAACGAGATGATCGACAACGCGTTGCTGGAGCGCGACCCGGAAAAACAGAAAGCGGATTATCAGCAAATTCAGCTGCGCTATGACCAACTGATCCCGGCGCTGATCCCACTCTCGCAAATGGTGGATTCGGTGGTGGTGCGTAATGAAGTGAAAAACTTCCAGTCGCACCCGTCAGCCACCACATTCCTGCGCGATGTGTACAAAGTGCCCGCCACCGGAGGAGAGAAAGGATGAGTTCGTTACTGCTTGCGCCTGGCTCACGCACCAGACGCCTTTCAAAACGGTTAACTCAGGTGGCGGTGACGCTGTTTGGCTTGCTGCTGCTGACCTTCTTTATTGGCCGCGTGATGCCTATCGATCCGGTGCTGGCGATTGTTGGCCCGGATGCGGATCACAGCACCTATCAGCAGGTTTATCAGCAACTGGGGTTTGATAAGTCGCTGTTGACCCAGTTCGGCATTTACCTGAACAACCTCTTGCACGGCAATCTCGGCAACGCGTTGCTGACCGGCAAACCGGTGCTGGACGATATTGTGCGCGTCTTCCCGGCGACGCTTGAGCTGGCGACGATGGCGATCATCGTTGGCGCCGGGCTGGGCATTCCGCTGGGGGTGCTGGCAGCGGCACGCCGTAACAGCGTGTCCGATTATGTGGTGCGCATTATCAGCCTTGCCGGTTACTCGACACCGATTTTCTGGGTTGGCATGATGGGGTTGCTGCTGTTCTACGCCTGGCTTGGCTGGGTCGGTGGTGCCGGTCGGCTGGATCTGGGGCTGGATGGCGTAGTGCCGCGTCGCACCGGGCTTATCACCGTGGATGCGCTGCTGGCAGGCAACGGCGCGGTGTTCTGGAATGCGCTTAATCATCTGGTGCTGCCCGCCTCGCTGCTCGGTTTCCACTCGCTGGCGTATATCAGTCGCATGACGCGCAGCTTTATGCTGGCGCAACTGTCGCAGGAGTTCATCATCACCGCGCGGGTGAAAGGGCTGACGGAACGCCAGGTCATCTGGAATCACGCGTTTCGCAATATCCTCGTGCAACTGTTAACGGTGGTGGCGCTGGCTTACGGTTCGCTACTGGAAGGGGCGGTGCTGATCGAGACTGTCTTTTCGTGGCCGGGCTTTGGTTCCTACCTTACCGGCAGTTTATTACTGGGAGATATGAATGCGGTTATGGGCTGCGTACTGCTGGTCGGCGTGATTTTCGTGCTGCTCAATCTGCTCTCCGACATGCTTTACCAACTCTTTGATCCGAGGACGAAATCATGACGGTCTCTTTTGATTCGCCGATCTCTTCGGCAAGCCGCGAGCGCAGCCTGCGCATCAAACGCGGCGTTGGGCGTGCGGCAGGTTTTATCGGCAAAATGGCGCGCAACCCGCTCACGGCAATCGGTGGCAGCATCATATTGCTGCTGCTGGTGGTGGCGATTTTCGCACCGCTTATCGCACCTTATAACCCGCTGGTTCAGGATCTGGAAAATGCCCTGAGCGCGCCGAATGCCGCGCACTGGTTTGGTACCGATGAGTTTGGTCGCGATATCTTCAGCCGCCTGGTTTACGGCTCGCGCATCACGCTTTACATCGTGCTGCTGGTGTCCGTCACTGTTGGCCCACTGGGATTGCTGCTTGGCGTCAGCGCCGGGTACTTTGGCGGCAAGGTCGATATGGTGCTGATGCGTGTGACCGACATCTTTATCTCGTTTCCAAGCCTGGTGCTGGCGCTGGCGTTTGTCGCGGCGCTTGGGCCGGGGCTTGAACATGTGGTGATCGCCATTACGCTCACCGCCTGGCCACCGATAGCGCGTCTGGCGCGCGCGGAAACCCTCTCATTGCGCCAGGCCGATTTTATCTCTGCCGTGCGCTTGCAGGGGGCGTCGCCGGTGCGTGTGCTGTGGCGTCATATTGTGCCGCTGTGCCTGCCGTCGGTGATTATCCGCATCACTATGAATATGGCGGGGATCATCCTGACCGCCGCGGGGCTGGGCTTTTTAGGCCTGGGCGCGCAGCCACCGGAGCCGGAGTGGGGCGCGATGATCTCAAGCGGGCGCACCTACATGATGGAGTGCTGGTGGGTAGTAACCATTCCAGGGCTGGCGATCTTGATCAACAGCCTGGCCTTTAATTTCCTGGGAGACGGCTTACGTGACATCCTCGATCCTCGCAGCGAATAATTCGCCGCTACTCGATGTGCGCAACCTGCATGTCGATTTTATCAACGGGCACGCGGTAACCCATGCGGTGCGCGGCGTCTCCTTCAGTCTTGGTCAGGAGAAACTGGCGATTGTCGGTGAGTCTGGCTCAGGGAAATCCACCGTCGGGCGCGCCTTGCTGCGCCTGCACCCGGCGAAAGCGCGCATTCAGGCAGATTGTATGCAGTTTGGTGACGTTGATCTGCTGAACATCAGCGAAGCGCAGATGCGCCAGGTACGCGGCAAGCGTATTTCGATGATTATGCAGGATCCGAAATATTCGCTGAACCCGGTGGTTTGCGTGGGCGATCAGATTGCCGAAGCCTGGCTGACGCACCATCCAGGCAAGAAAGCCGAGGCGAAAGCAAAAGTGCTGGAGATGCTTGATGTGGTGCGCATCCGCCAGCCGGAGCGTGTTTATCACCTCTATCCGCACGAGATTTCCGGCGGGCAGGGGCAGCGCATCATGATTGCTATGATGCTGATCACCGACCCGGAACTGGTGATCGCCGATGAACCCACTTCGGCGCTGGATGTTTCGGTACGTTTGCAGGTGCTGGGTTTGCTGGATGACTTAGTGAAATCGCGCGGGTTGGGGCTGATTTTTATCAGCCACGACATCAACCTGGTGCGCAGTTTCTGTGACCGCGTACTGGTGATGTACGCCGGACGAGTGGTGGAGTCGATTGCCGCGCAAGATCTCGATAACGCGCAGCACCCCTACACGCAGGGGCTGATTCACTCCCTGCCGGAAATCCATAACCGTCGCCCGGTGTTGCCGGTATTGCAGCGCCAGGCCAGTTGGCTCGGCGAATAAGGAGAGCAAAATGATCAACGTGAAAAACCTTCACCTCGCGTTTGGTGAAGGGGAGAAGCGCAATCAGGTGCTGGAGGATGTCAGTTTCAGCGTGCGGCCGGGTGAAATTTACGGGCTGGTGGGGGAGTCCGGCTCCGGCAAAACCACGGTGCTGAAATGCTTGGCCGGGTTGTTTACCCACTGGGAAGGTGAGTTAGCAATCAACGACCAGCCGCTGGAAAAGCGCCTTAGCCCGGCGCGCTGTCGGCTGGTGCAGATGGTGTTTCAGGATCCTTACGGTTCGCTGCACCCGCGCCACACCATTGGCGACATTCTGGAAGAGCCGCTGCAAATTCACGGCATTAACGACCGCGATCGGCGCATCAACACGCTGCTGGATAAAGTAGGGTTAAACCGTGCTTTTCGTGACCGTTATCCGCATCAGCTCTCCGGCGGCCAGCGTCAGCGTGTGGCTATCGCCCGGGCGCTGATTCTGGAGCCGCGCGTATTGCTGCTCGATGAACCGACCTCGGCGCTGGATGTCTCGGTGCAGGCGGAAATCCTCAACTTGCTGGCGGCGCTGCATCAGGAGTCTCAACTCACCTACCTGATGGTGACGCACGATCTTGGCGTGATCGCCCATTTGTGCCAGAAAGTGGCGGTGATGCAGCACGGTAAAATCCTCGAGACATTAACCGTCGATGCGCTGGTGAGCGGCGCGGCGCAAACGGATTATACGCGGATGCTGGTTAACGCCAGCCAGCAATATAGCCGCGAGATGGCGCGCGAGGTGGCGGCGTATTAAGTTTGTGGGATTCATTGGCGCTGCTTTAGTATTGTGGAATGGTTCCGTTCACTATCAGAACGGCTCTCACAATAAACCGTATAGCGGTGAACGGGACAAGGGGAACACTGCGTTCCCCTTGTCAATCTCCGCGGCCCCGCAGGAAATCGGTGCTGCGCACTGCACTCACCTCCCGCGTGCCTGCCTGCGGTCGGCTCGACTCAAGATTACTCGTCCCATCCCTGGGACTCGCCCCTTCGGGGCCAGCGCTAGCGCTGTTCAAAATTGCTCCCGGCAATTTTGTCCTGTCTCGATTCGCCTCTGGCCGCCATCCATGGCGTCCAGACCTTGTCATTCACGCTCCGGTTCGCCGATTTCAGCGTGGACTCAACCCCATCGCTGTTAGATTCGCGACAATAAATAACGGCTTATGGCGCAATGATCCATAGATGGGATAAGGGGAGCGCGGCAGCTCCTCTTATCCCGTTCACGGTAGGTGAAGTTTCAGAAACCGCAGAACGCCTGGTGAACGGAACCATTCCATTCATGCGGCATGTCGCATCGATTGCCGGTGGCGCTTGTACTCACCGGGCTTGATTATTGGCTTCCAACACCCGCGCAGCGTTACGGTGCGTTAACGCAATAACGGGCAATCCGGCGGCAAGCGGCATTGCAACGCATTCGGCACCACTTCAATGCGAAACTGCTCGCCGCGCAGCGGTTCGCCATCGAGATTAAAGGTCATTTCATGTGGGGCATTGATCTCAAACCACGCTGATTTCCCGTCGACAATATGCGGGTTATCTTCCGGCTGTGTCAGGGTGGTAAACAGCGCGGGAAGCAGTTCATCACCGGTGAAAATCCGTAGCTGTAATAAGCCGTCATTGATCAGCGCTTGCGGGCAGAGTTGCTGTCCGCCGCCCGCCTGGCGGCCATTACCGATGCCGATCACCAGCGCGTCGCCCTGCCAGTGAAAATCCTCACCACTTATTTCGCAGCGATCTGCTTTCAGCATATCCATGCGCATCAGACCGTGAATCAAATAGGAGACGCCACCGAGCGCGGCTTTGAGTTTTTCCGGCGTTTCGCTGGTAATACGCGTCCCAAAACCGCCGGTCGCCATATTGATAAAGCAGGTTTTATCGTTCACGCGGGCGATATCAATCGGCGCCGCTTTACCGACAATCGCCAGTTGCAAGGCTTTATCCAGCGCTTCCGGGATGCCTGCGCTGGTGGCGAAATCATTGGCGGTGCCGAGCGGCAAAATGCCCAGCGCCGGGCTTGTTTCGCTTTTGCGGTTCACCAGCGCGGTCGCCACTTCATTGATGGTGCCATCGCCGCCACCGGCAATCACCGTGGCAACGCCGAGCCGTTGAGCCTCCTCGACATAGCGCACCGCGTCGCCTTTTTCCCAGGTAACGCGCACCTGAATATCCATGCCTTCGTCGCGCAATAGCGTTACCGCTTCGCGCAGGGCTTCGTCCCCGGCGCTTTTACCGTTGAGGATTAACAAACTTGTGGGAAATGCGCTCATTCTCTTCATCCTTATTGAATTCGATGAGAAAAGTGTATCTCAGGAGAGAAAAGTGGGGAGAAAAAGCAGAGAAAGGATGAAAAAAATCAGCCTGCGTAAGGGAGATTACGCAGGCTAAGGAGGTGGTTCCTGGTACAGCTAGCATTTATGGGTTATGTTTTTCAGCGAGAAGGATAATACCCGTATTAAACGGGGCGGTATGTGATCCGATTCTAAGATTTTTCGCGCCGAAAAAATAACCCTGCTCAATCACTTCGCGTGAGGATTACGTGTTGACTGACCGGTGAAATTACGCATTAACAGCGCATATTCCAGCGCCATATCCTGCGGAACCGGCAGCCAGACAGTATAACCGTCTCCCGGCGCCACCGGCATGGCTTCGCCTTTGGCGTTTTCCATATGCTCCAGCGTAAAGTTGACGTTGCCCTGCGGCGTCATCAGCTCCAGGCTGTCGCCAACGGAGAACTTGTTTTTCACCGCGACGGCCGCAAGGTCGCCTTTGCGCTCACCGGTGAATTCACCGACAAACTGCTGGCGTTCGGAAACGGAATAACCGTATTCATAATTCTGGTAGTCGTCATGGGTGTGACGGCGCAGGAACCCTTCGGTGTATCCACGGTGCGCCAGGCCTTCCAGCGTCTCCAGCAGCGAGGTGTCGAACGGCTTGCCCGCTGCGGCGTCGTCAATCGCTTTGCGATAAACCTGCGCAGTGCGCGCGCAGTAGTAGAAGGATTTAGTGCGGCCTTCAATCTTCAGAGAGTGCACCCCCATCTGCGTTAAACGTTCAACGTGCGCGATCGCCCGCAGATCTTTCGAGTTCATGATGTAAGTGCCGTGCTCGTCTTCGAAGGCGGTCATGTACTCGCCCGGACGCTGGGCTTCTTCAATCATGAAGACTTTATCGGTCGGCGCGCCGACGCCGAGTGTCGGTTCAATGTTTTGAACCGGGATCGGTTCATGCACGTGCACGATATTGCCGATAGCGTCTTCTTTGCCTTCCTGCACCTTATATTCCCAGCGACAGGCATTGGTACAGGTGCCCTGGTTCGGATCGCGTTTATTGATATACCCCGAGAGCAGGCAGCGGCCGGAATAAGCCATGCACAGCGCGCCGTGCACGAAGATTTCGATCTCCATCTCCGGCACCTGGGCGCGGATTTCGGCAATCTCTTCCAGCGACAGTTCGCGGGAGAGGATCACGCGGCTCAGCCCCATTTGTTGCCAGAACTTTACGGTCGCCCAGTTAACGGCGTTGGCCTGCACCGACAGATGGATCGGCATCTGCGGGAAGTTTTCCCGCACCAGCATGATTAAACCGGGATCGGACATAATCAGCGCGTCCGGCCCCATATCCACCACCGGTTTCAGATCGCGAATAAACGTTTTCAGCTTGGCGTTGTGCGGGGCAATGTTCACTACCACGTAAAACTGTTTACCCAGCGCGTGGGCTTCGTTAATGCCGATTTGCAGGTTTTCGTGGTTGAATTCGTTATTGCGCACGCGCAGCGAGTAACGCGGTTGGCCCGCGTAAACCGCGTCTGCGCCGTAGGCGAAAGCGTAACGCATATTTTTCAGCGTTCCCGCCGGGGAAAGGAGTTCCGGTTTAAACATGATGTTCTCGTTCTGATGACAGGTCAGATAGCCTCACCGAAGTGAGGCCGCAGGGGAGTTCCCCTAAATTTAGGGCGGGAATTGTAGCGCCGTGGGGCAGGGGAGTAAACCCGCGCGTTAGTTCACGCGCAGGTAGGTGCCATCGGCGCTGACGTTATGGCCGAAACCGCAGTTCGTCGCATCATCCGTTTTCATCTCCAGCGTGTTGAGATCCGCCGCCAGACTCAGCGAAATGGTGCATTGGGAAATACCTTCATCACGCAAAATGATGTCGCCTTTGCCGTTTTTCAGCGTCATTTTTTCGCTGAAATCACCCATATTCGGCCCGGAGTACAGCCCCATGATGCCGAAATAAAGACCGGACCAGTCCGCCTGCCAGCTCTCTTTACCCTGCGGTTTGAGCGTGAGCACTTCCCACTCGCTGCGCCCGGCATACTGCCAGTATTCACCCGCGGCGGAAGCCGGTTTTGGCAGCGCCTGCAGCTTGTCCTGAATACGCGCGAGGTTATATTTCGACTTTTCATCGTCCGGCATAATGGACAGCCACGCCTGTGCTTTACGGTATTCGCCCTGGCGGATCCAGGTAAGCGCGACGTTGTTGTAGGCGGTCGCTATCAACACATCATTCGGTTTATCTTTGCCTGATTCGCACTGCTCCAGCCATGCGGCCTGTTCTTCGAAAGCCTCGCGCGCTTTGGGGTAGTCTTTCGCTTTGTAATACTGATCGCCTTTTTTGGCGTAATCGGCGATTTTCGCGCAGTCTGCATCCATCTGTGCTTCGGTTAACTCTGCCTGGCAGTTGAACGCGGCAAAGAAGAGTGTCAGCGCACCGTAGTAGTATTTCCTCACTATCCCTTTCCTTTTATTGTTGTCAGGCCTGGCGGCTGACGAAACGATACTATGCCCCAGGCGGCAGCCATCATACAGAGGATTGCGCCGTTGTTCACGGAAGACGTATTCACTGGGGTTATACTTGACGACAGGCCGTGTCAGGCTGCTGTCGGGTCGCTGTCAGGTGCGGATCGTGTTGCTGTCTGCGGGGTTGGGTGACACTACAGGCCGGATTCATCAGGAGAAAGAGTATGAGCGATAACAAAGTAAAAACATTACGTCTGGCTCGGGCCTGGTCACAGGAACAACTGGCAGAGATGGCGGCGCTGAGCGTCAGAACCGTGCAGAGAATTGAAAATGGCGATCAGCCTTCTCTGGAAACACTCAGCGCACTGGCGGCGGTGTTTGGCGTCAGCGTCACCGAGCTTTCCGCGCAAAGCGAGGCGGGCGAAGAGGCGCTGGATAAACGCATTACTGCCGCGCGGGAACAGCTCGATGCCGAAAGCAGTTTCTGGCGCATGTTGATCACCGCCGTTGTCGTCTGCGTGCTGCTGTTTTTCCTCAACCGCAGCACCTCGCCGGAAAGCCACTGGTCATTGTGGGTGGCGGCGATTTGGGGCGGGCTAGTGGCGGTGAAAGGGCTGCGGATTTTTGTCTTCGCGAATCTGATTAGCCAGTGGCATAAGCAGCGTTTGCAGCGATTGCTGCGTAAATAACATGGATGAAGCGTGTCGGGCGCATGCGCCCGACATCTGGCTTACGCCAGTTTGCAGGCGTCGGCTTCCCAGCGGTAGCCGACACCGTAAACGGCGCGGATAAAGGATTGCTCCTCATCCAGCGCTTCAAGTTTGCGGCGCAGGTTTTTGATATGGCTGTCGATGGTGCGGTCCGTTACCACGCGGTAGTCGTCATACAGATGGTTAAGCAACTGCTCGCGGGAGAAGACTTTACCCGGCTCGCTGGAGAGGGTTTTCAGCAGGCGAAACTCAGCGGGCGTGAGATCCAGCAGCTTGTTGTGCCAGCTCGCCTGAAAACGCCCTTCATCGACAATCAGCGGGCTTTCCGCGTCCAGCCGCTCCAGCTCGCGCTGCGGTTTGCAACGGCGCAGAATGGTTTTCACGCGTGCCACCACTTCGCGCGGGCTGTACGGTTTGCAGATGTAATCATCTGCGCCAATCTCCAGCCCCAGCAAGCGGTCGATCTCTTCGATTTTCGCCGTCACCATAATAATGGGCACGTTAGAAAAACGGCGGATTTCCCGACATAACGTTAACCCGTCGGTACCGGGCAGCATCAAATCCAGCAGGATCAGATCCGGCGGCGTCTGGCGCACGTAAGAGAGCACCTGATCGCCGTGGTTAATCAGCGTTGGCGCGTAGCTTGCCGCGCGCAGATAGTCGAGCAGCAACTGCCCAAGCTTAGGCTCATCTTCAACAACCAGGATGCGTGGCGTGTTTTCATCGATCGGTAACTCAGTCATACATCTCTCGTTTTTTCGCGTTCAAGCGGTAGTTCAACTGTAATGCTAACCCCGCCGAATGGCGAGTGCGCCGCATGGATAGCGCCACCGTGCGCTTCCACAATATTCAAACAAATAGCCAGCCCCAGGCCGGAGCCGCCGCTGGCACGGTTACGCGAGCCTTCCGTGCGATAAAAGCGCTCGAAAAGCCGTTTGAGTTGCTCATCGCTGACGCCCGGTGCGCTGTCGGCAAAACGCATCACCAGCGTGTTATCGCGGGTCATGACCTGGATAAGCGTTTGCCCGCCCGCATCGGTGTAGCGCAGGCTGTTTTCAAGCAGGTTATTAAATAACTGCATCAGGCGATCGGGATCGCCAAACACCGTGGCGCTGGCGGGCACTTCAAGAGAAAGGGTCAGATTGCGGCTGGCGTAACGCTCGCGGAAAGCGCCTGCGGCGATCTCGACCAGCGACACCACATCCACCGGCGCTTTCTGGTAGGCCAGCGCCCCTTCATCGGACATCGACAACTGATGCAGGTCATTGACCAGCTTGGTGAGCGTGGCGACTTCTGCCTGCAGCGAGGCTACCGATTCCGGCGTGAACTGCCGTACACCATCCTGGATCGCCTCCAGTTCGCCGCGCAGCACCGCCAGTGGCGTGCGCAGTTCATGCGAGATATCCGCCATAAAATCACGCCGCATCTGCTGGTTGCGCTCCAGCGTGCTGGCGAGCTGGTTAAAGTCGCGCGCCAGCCAGCCAAGTTCATCCTGGCTTCCGGGATTGACACGGGTGGTGAAATCGCCGGAGGCAAGCCGGTGGGTGCCATCGACCAGACGTTTTACCGGCGCCAGTAAACCGCGCGCCAGCGGGAAAGTGGCCAGCGCGGCGAGCAGTGTGGCAAGGCCGACAATCAGCCAGCTGGTGCGCCGCTGCTGACGCTCAAAGTTGATATCGGTGTTGCGCGTCAGGCGCTCAATCGGCGAAGCGATAACCCAGCCGACGGTCGCGTTATTTACGACAATCGCCCGGCGTGTGCCGTCCTTTGGTACCGGTGAGCGCGGGCCGACCAGCACATTATTATCCTGATCGGCGACCCAGAATTTGGTGCGCCAGCCGTGCGGCGGCATATCCGGCGGTGGCGGGCCAGGCTCGCGTTCCATTTCGCCATCCGGACCAGGTCGCATGTCACGCTCCCCGCCGGGTTCCATGCCAGGCGGTGCGTTTCTGTCCATCTCGCGCGGCGGCTCGCCGGGGCCACCAGGTCTGTCTTCTTCACGATCGTTATCACGTTCGAATGAACGCAAAAGCTGAAAAATCACCCGGTCGTTGTTGCGCAGGAACTGCCAGCTTCCGTTCTGCGCATACTGCTCGGCCAGCGAGTCGCTCAGCATTTGCAGGCGCTGTTCGTTGCCGCGCTTAATGTAGTCAATAAAACCGTGCTCAAAGCTGAGACGCACCGCCCAGTGCATGGTGATCAGCAGAACAATGCAGGTGGCTAAAATCGCCAGAAACAGTTTGGCCGTAATACCCGGCCGCCAGAACTTCATGATTCTCTCCTGTTGCGACGGGCAATCACGACGTTCTGGCTGGCGTCATTCGGGACGCGGGCGAAGAGCAACGCCGGAAGTGAAATAATCACCGCCATGCTGAGATAGGTGTAAAGGAAAACATGGTGCGCCACGCCGCTGTCTGCGGACAGATGTTGCTGACCAAACAGGCCGAGCAGCAGCCCGGCGACAGTCACCCCGATACTCATCGATAGCTGCATGATCATTGACAGCAGGCTGTTGCCGCCGCTGGCCAGCTCATCGGGCAGATCTTTGAGCGTTAAGGTGTTCATGGAGGAGAAGCGCATTGAGTTGATCATCCCCTGGCAGAACAGCACCACCGGCAGCAGGTAATACCAGCCGAGCAGCGCTGTTGTCATAAACAGCAGGCTGATGGCGGCCAGGCCAAGCGTGGAGCAGACCAGCGCGCGGCGGTAACCGAAGCGGTTCACCACCTGCACCACGATGCGTTTCATTCCCATGCTGCCCAGCACCATCGGGATCATCATCAGCCCGGCGTGAAAGGGCGAAAACCCCAGGCCAATCTGCAAAAACACCGGCGTCATAAACGGCAACATACCGCTGCCGATGCGCCCGGCGAAACTCCCGGCCAGACCCAGCGAAAAAGAGGGTGTACGGAATAACCGCAGATTAAACAACGCGCCGTCGTTGCCCCTGGCATGCAGCAGATAAAAGAGCATCGCCGCCGCGCCCACTGCCACCAGCGCGCCGAGTTGCCACGACGTTAGCCCCAGTCCGCGATTGCCATCGAGCGCCAGCGTCAGCGTTGCCATGCCGCCCGCGAGCAGCACAAAACCCGCCATATCAAAGCGGCGGGTTTGCAGCGTGTAGTTGGGCATCAGGCTGAGGGTGGCGATCGCACCGAGAATGCCCACCGGCAGGTTAATCAGGAAAATCCAGTGCCAGGAGGCATATTCCACCAGGATACCGCCAAGCGCCGGGCCGAGCAGCGGGCCTACCTGCCCCGGTAGGGTGACAAAAGTCATCGCCGCCATGTACTGATCGCGCGGGACAATTTTCATCACCGTTAGCCTGCCGACCGGCACCATCATCGCGCCGCCGACACCTTGTAGCACGCGCGCCATGACTAACTGATCGAGTGTCGATGCCTGCGCGCAAAACAGTGAGCCGGTGGTAAACAGCACAATGGCGGCAAAAAAGATGTTCCGCACGCCAACCCTGTCAGCCAGCCAGCCGCTGGCGGGCAGCATCACCGCCACCGTCAGCACATAGGAGACCACCACCATATGCATGTGCAGCGGGCTCTCCCCGAGGCTTTTCGCCATCGAGGGGAGCGCCGTGTTAACAATGGTGGTATCCAGCGACTGCATAAAAAAGCCAAAGGCGACAATCCATAGCTGCCAGCGGATGTTTTTCGGTAGCTCATTCATTCACTAACTGGCTCTCTTTCGTGTCGGCTAAAGCGCATACGCAGGCGGTCGAAGAAGAGATAGACCACCGGCGTGGTGTACAGGGTGAGCAACTGGCTCATTACCAGCCCGCCCACAATCGTAATACCGAGCGGCTGGCGTAGCTCGGAGCCGTCGCCACCGGAGATCACTAATGGCAGCGCGCCAAACAGCGCCGCCAGCGTGGTCATCATTATCGGGCGAAAACGCAGCAGGCAGGCCTGGAAAATCGCCTCTTCAGCCGTGAGGTTCCCCTGGCGCTGCGCTTCAAGCGCGAAGTCGACCATCATTATCGCGTTTTTCTTTACAATCCCAATCAACAGCATAATGCCAATCAGCGCTATTAAACTGAACGGCGCACCGAAAAGCTCAAGCGCCAGCAGCGCGCCCACGCCCGCCGAGGGCAGGGTAGAGAGAATGGTCAGCGGGTGAACATAGCTCTCGTACAAAATCCCCAGCACAATGTAGACCGTCGCGATTGCCGCCAGGATCAGAATGACCTGTGAGTTCATCGTTTCCTGGAACACCTGCGCGGTGCCGGCAAAACTGCCGCGCACGCTGGAAGGCACGCCAAGCTGCGTCATCGCGCGGTTAATGGCGTCGCTGGCTTGCGATAACGAGGTACCTGTTGGCAGGTTAAAGGCAATGGTCGATGCCGCCGACAACCCCTGGTGATTCACCGACAGCGGCGCGTTGGCGGGCTGCCAGTGCGCGAAGTAGGAGAGCGGGATCGTTTTACCGTCACTGTTGATGACGTACATCTTATCCAGCGCGCTGACATCCTGGGTGTAGCGCGGGTCGACTTCCATCACCACTTTGTACTGGTTTAGCGGCTGGTAGATGGTGGAAATCTGTCGTTGACCGAAAGCATTATTTAACAGGCTGTTGGCCGCCTGGACGCTGATACCGAGCTGCGACATGGTTTCACGGTCGTACACCAGATTCATCTCTGCGCCGTTATCCTGCTGATCCGAGTTAACGTCCGCCAGTTCCGGCAGCGCGGCGAGGGCTTTGCGGATTTTGGGTTCCCATTCACGCAGGGCGCTGAGCGAGTCCGACAGTAAGGCGAACTGGTAGCTGGCATTGGCCTGACGTCCGCCAACGCGAATATCCTGCACGGCCATCAAAAACAGGCTCGCGCCCGGCTCTTTGGCCAGCTTGCCGCGCAGACGATCAATCACCTGTTGCGCGGTCTCTTTACGCACATCGCGGGATTTCAGCGTGATAAACATCATGCCGCTGTTAACGCGCGAGCCGCCGGTAAAACCGGTGACATTATCTACCGCGGGATCGTCACGGATGATCTTCATAAAGTCCTGCAATTTGCCGCGCATCGCCTGGAACGAAATGCTCTGATCGGCCTGAATGCCGCCCATCAGCACGCCGGTATCCTGCTCAGGGAAGAAGGTTTTCGGAATCGAAATATAGAGCCAGATATTGAGCGCGATGGTGCCAATTAACACTAACCCGACTAACCGCGCGTGGTTGAGCACCCATTTCAACGAACGCGCGTATTGCCGCTGTAGCGCCACCAGCAGACGGCCAAAGCCTTTTTCCCGGCTGCGCTCGCGCGGTTTATGCGCTTTTAACAACCAGCCGCACATCATCGGCGTTAGCGTCAGGGAAATAACCAGCGAAATACCAATTGCCACTGACAGCGTGACGGCGAATTCGCGCAGCAAACGTCCCGGAAGCCCCGCCATCAGCAGCAGCGGCAGGAATACGGCCACCAGCGAGATGCTCATCGATAGCACGGTAAAGCCCACTTCGCGGGTACCTTGCAGCGCCGCCTGCAACGGTTTCATTCCCGCTTCCAGATGGCGTGAGATATTTTCCAGCACCACAATCGCATCATCGACAACAAAACCGGTGGCAATGGTCAGCGCCATGAGCGACAGGTTATTCAGGCTAAAGCCGCATAAATACATGGCGGCAAACGTGCCGATAAGCGACACGGGGACGGCAACCGCCGGGATCAGCGTTGCGCGGCCTGAACGTAAAAACAGGAACACCACCAGGATCACCAGCGCCACCGAGATCACCAGCGTCTGTTCGACCTCGGCCAGCGACGCGCGAATGGTCGGCGAGCGATCCTGGGCGATTTGCAAATCGATCGCCGCAGGAATGGTTTGCTGCAGGCCGGGCAGACGCGCGCGAATACTGTCCACCGTCTGAATAATATTGGCTTCCGGCAGTTTACGGATCATCAGCAAAATGGCGGGCTTCGCATTGGTCATCCCGGCGTTGCGCACATCCTGCACCGAATCAGTGACCTTCGCGACATCGCTTAAGCGTACGGCGGAGCCGTTTTTGTAGTGAATGATTAACGGTTGGTATTCGGCGGCGGTTTTCAGCTCGTCGTTGGTTTGCACCTGCCAGCGTTGCGAGCCGTCTTCCACTGCGCCCTGCGGTTTGCGCACGTTGGCATTGCTGATTGCTGTGCGCACCGAATCCAGCGATACGCCCTGGTTAAACAGCGCCTGCGGGTTTAAATCCACACGCACGGCGGGCAGGGAACTGCCGCCAACATCGACATCGCCCACGCCGTCAATCTGCGAAATAGTTTGCGCCAGTTGCGTCGAGGCGAAGTCATACAACTGCCCCTGCGAATAGGTGTCTGACGTAAGCGTCAAAATCATGATCGGCGCAGCCGACGGATTCGCTTTACGATAGGTCGGGCGCGATGGCATGCCGCTTGGTAACAGGTTTTGCGCCGCGTTAATCGCCGCCTGCACATCGCGCGCCGCGCCGTTGATATCGCGGTCGAAATTAAACTCAAGAATAATGCGCGTGCTGCCCAGCGAACTGGATGAGGTCATTTCACTGACCCCGGCAATGCGCCCGAGTGAGCGCTCAAGCGGAGTGGCAACAGAGGAGGCCATGGTTTCCGGCGAGGCGCCCGGCAGTGAGGCGCTGACCATAATCACCGGAAAATCGACCTGCGGCAGCGGGGCGACCGGCAACAGCCGGAAGCCGAGAATGCCGCACAGCGTAATGGCGAGCGAAATCAAAATCGTCGCCACCGGGCGGTAAATGAAGAGGGCGAAAAACTTCACTTACGCCTCCTCTTCACGGCGCGGGAAACGCTTTTTCACCGCCAGCGACAGGCGATCGAATAACAGGTAAATCACCGGCGTCGTAAAGAGCGTCAGCACCTGGCTCACCAGCAAACCACCGACCATACCAATGCCCAGCGGACGGCGTAACTCTGCGCCGACGCCGGTACTCAGCATTAACGGTAGCGCACCAAGCAGCGCCGCCAGCGTGGTCATTAATATCGGGCGAAAACGCAGTAAACAGGCCTGGAAAATCGCATCGCGCGGCGACATGCCCTCTTCGCGTTCGGCTGCGAGGGCGAAGTCAATCATCATGATGGCGTTTTTCTTGACGATACCGATAAGCAAAATAATGCCAATGATGGCAATCACATCCAGTTCACTGCCTGAAACCATCAGCGCCAGCAGCGCGCCAACGCCAGCCGTTGGCAAAGTCGACAGGGTAGTGATGGGGTGAATAAAGCTCTCGTACAGCACGCCGAGTACGATATACATCGCCGCGACAGCCGCGACAATCAGCCAGATGGTGCTGCCAAGCGCCGCCTGGAACGCCAGTGTGCTGCCCTGGAACTGCGTGGTGATGTCTGTCGGGAAGTTGAGCGTTTTCTCGCTATCCAGCACGGCCTGCACCGCATCGCCGAGCGAATACCCCTCCGCCACGTTGAAGGAGATCGTCGTCGACGGGAATTGATCCAGATGGTTGATGCTCAGCGGTGCGTAGCGTTGCTCCACTTTCGCAATCGACGAGAGCGGCACGATGCCGCCATCGGTGCTGGTCAGGCGAATGTTGTCGAGCGCAGAAAGCCCCGGCGTTTGCGCCGTGTCGTGTTCCAGCACCACGCGATACTGGTTTGCCTGGGTGTAAATGGTGGAGATCAACCGCTGACCAAACGCGTTATAAAGGGCGTTATCCACATCCGCCATGTTGATGCCAAGACGGCTGGCACTGTCGCGATCGACATTCACGTAGGCCACCAGGCCTTTGTCCTGCCAGTCGCTGCTGACATCCGCCAACTGCGGCAGCGCCTGCAGTTTACTCACCAGTTGCGGCACCCAGGTACTGAGCGCATCTAACGAGTTGGCCTGCAAGGTAAACTGATATTGCGTGCGGCTGACGGTGGTATCGATGGTTAAATCCTGCGTCGGTTGTAGGTAGAGTGCCACGCCGGGCACTTTCGCCGCTGCCTGTTGCAGGCGCTCAATCACTGGCTGGACGCGATCGTCGCGCTCATCCAGCGGTTTCAGGTTGATTTGCAATCGGGCGCTGTTAAGCGATGGGTTGGTGCCATCAACGCCAACAAATGACGTCAGGCTTTCTACCGCCGGATCGCGCAGGATAATATCGGCCGCCTGGCGCTGGCGCTCTGCCATGCTGGCAAAGGACGCGGATTGCGGCGCTTGCAGGGTTCCCTGGATAATGCCGTTGTCCTGCACCGGGAAGAAACCTTTCGGAATGAATACCCATAACATGATCGACAAAAACAGGGTACCGACCGCCACGCTCAACGTCAGCCACGGGTGATTGAGCACTTTGCTCAGTAGCCTGCCGTAGGCCGCGATAACGCGCTCGAAGAAGCGCTCCGACGCGCGGGAAAAACGGTTCTGTTTGCGCAGGGATTCGGCGCTTAGCATGCGTGCGCACATCATCGGCGTCAGCGTCAGCGACACAATCGCGGAAATCAGAATCGCTATCGCCAGCGTGACGGCAAATTCGCGGAACAGGCGACCAACGATATCTCCCATAAACAGCAGCGGGATCAGGACCGCAATCAACGAGAAGGTCAGCGAGATAATGGTAAAACCGATCTCACCGGCCCCTTTCAGGGCGGCGGCCAGCGGTTTTTCGCCTTTTTCGATGTAGCGTGAGATGTTCTCGATTACCACAATGGCGTCGTCGACCACAAAGCCGGTGGCGATGGTCAACGCCATTAGCGTCAGGTTGTTGATGGAGAAACCGAGAAATACCATCGCCGCGAATGTCCCGACCAGCGACAGCGGCACCGCCACGCCCGGAATAATGGTCGCCGGAATATTGCGCAGAAAGACGTAGATAATCATCACCACCAGCGCGATCGCCAGCATCAGCTCGAACTGGGTGTCGTCAACCGACGCGCGAATGTTGTTGGTTCTGTCTGACAGCACTTTCACCGTCACCGATTTTGGCAGGCTTTCGGTTAACTGCGGTAGCAGCCTGCGGATGTTGTCGGCGGTGTCGATAATGTTCGCCCCCGGCTGGCGCTGGACGTTCATGACAATCGCTTGTTGCTTATTAGCCCATGCACCAAGCCAGCTATTTTCTGCGCCTTGTTCAACGGTCGCAATATCGCCAAGGCGGATCGGCGCGCCATTCTGATACGCGACAATCAACTGGCGATACTCTTCGGCAGACTGCATCTGATCGTTGGTGGAGAGCGTGACAGCGCGGGTTGGGCCGTCGAGGCTGCCTTTCGCCGAATTGACGTTAGCGTTACTGATGGCGGTGCGAATGGTTTCGCTGGTCAGCCCGAGAGCAGCAATCGCCTGGGCATTGAGTTTGACACGCACCGCCGGGCGCTGGCCGCCAGAGAGCGTCACCAGACCGACGCCGGAAACCTGCGAGATTTTCTGCGCGACGCGCGTTTCCACCATATCTTCCACCTGGGTCATGGGCATGGCGGAAGAGGTGACGGCGAGCGTCATAATCGGTGGGTCTGCCGGGTTAACTTTACTGTAGACCGGCGGGTTGGGCAGATCGGACGGTAGCAGGCTGTTAGCGGCATTCATCGCCGCCTGCACTTCCTGTTCGGCGACATCCAGCGGCAAACTGAGCTGGAACTGCAAGGTCACCACCGACGCGCCGCCGGAACTTTGCGACGACATCTGTTTTAAGCCGGACATCTGACCAAACTGGCGTTCCAGCGGCGCGGTGATCGCCGAAGTGACCACATCGGGGCTGGCGCCGGGGTAGAGCGTCACTACCTGAATGGTCGGGTAATCGACTTCGGGCAGCGCGGAAACGGGCAGAAAACGGTAGCCGATAATACCGGCAAGCAGGATCGCCACCATCAACAGCGTGGTGGCGACCGGACGCAAAATAAACAGACGGGAAGGGCCGCCCGTCCGGCCCGGCGGTAGCAACTGCATCAGGACTGCGCTCCTTTGGCCGGATGTTCACGCTTTGCCGGTACGGCATCGGCGTTTTTCGCATCCACGACTTCCACTTTCGCCCCTTCGGTCAGGCGGTCAATGCCGTCCGTCACCACGCGATCGCCCGCCGACAGACCGGCGGCAATTACCACTTTCTGGCTGTCCTGAATACCTGGCGTGACGGTGTGTTTGCTGACCTGATTTTTATCGTTCAGAACCCAGACGAAGTTGCCTTCGTTACCCATTTGCAGGGCAGCTGCCGGGATCACTACCGCGTCCTGCTGCGTGGCAACCAGCATGCGCGCGTTGACGAACTGGTTGGGGAACAGGGCATCGTCCTGGTTATCAAAGCGGGCTTTCAGTTTGATGGTGCCGGTGGTGGCGTCAATCTGATTATCGAGACTTAACAATGTGCCGCTGCTCAGCTTCTGTTTATTGGTACGATCCCAGGCTTCCACCACCAGTTGCTGACCTGCTTTTTGCGCCTGCACTACGGTTGCGATTTCGCTTTCCGGCAGGGTAAACACCAGATCGATGGGGTGGGTTTGCGTCAACACCACGATGCCGGTGGTGTCGCTGCTGCTGATTTGGTTGCCGATATCCACCTGTTTTAAACCCACTCGCCCGGAAATGGGGGCGGTGATGCGGCTCCAGTCCAGCTCTAACTGCGCGCTGGCTACAGCGGCTTCATCCGCTTTCACGGTGCCTTCCGATTCGGTGACCAGCGCCTGCTGGCTATCGAGATCCTGGCGTGAAACCAGGCTGGTTTTCGCCAGTTGCTGGTAGCGAGAAAGGTCACGGCGGGCGTTGGCGAGTGTGGCTTTATCTTTCGCCAACTGGCCCTGCGCTTGCGCCAGCGCCACTTTGAACTGGCTTGGGTCGATTTCCGCCAGCAGATCGCCGGCTTTTACTTGCTGGCCTTCCTGGAAATGGATCGCCATAAGCTGGCCCGAAACGCGGCTGCGCACGGTAACGGTATTAGCGGCGGTAATGGTGCCGAGCCCGGAGAGATAACGCGGTACGGCTTCGCGGGTTGCCGTTGCGGCCTGCACCGGCGGCAGCGCGCCGCCGCGCATACCGTGGCGACCACCGCCCGGCGCGCCCTGGCGCTGAGTCTGCCCGGTGGCGGTAGAAGAAGTCTCTTTATGTGCGAACTGGTACCAGGCTACGCCCGCTACCGCCATGACCACGGCCGCGACAAGCGTGCGGCGAAACGTAACACTGCCTTTCATCGTTATGGGAATCTCATCGGAAAACTAATGGCGAAATAATACTAGTTTAGTAACGGCATGCCCCGGAAAAATGGAGGAAAAATGAAACACTGTCTGGAAACGTATGGCAGGTAGGGTAATTTGCGTTAGGGGGATTTTAAAGGAGAAAATAATGCCGGGAGGGATCCTCCCGGCAAGATATTAACGAAACAGTGTCTGCGCCCAGCGTGCAAGTCCGGCGGTGACGGAGCCGAAATCATCGCCGCCCGCAATCGGGATCCCCGGCAGGGTTTGCGCCAGCGCTTTTTTAATCAGCGGTGAACGCGCGCTACCGCCGGTGAGATAAATCACTTCCGGCGTTTCCGCACTGTTTTCCAGCGCCAGTTGTACCTGTTCAAGGATGCGTTGCAGCGGTTGATTTAGCGCGCTTTCCAGACCTTCCTGGTCAATTGCCGCCGCGAGGTCATCGCTAATAAATGGCAAGGGAGCGGTAACCTGGGTGTCGTCGGAAAGGGCGATTTTGCTCTCTTCGGCGCTGCGCACTAACCGGTAGCTCAGACGCTGCCGCCATACTTTTACCAGCAGCGCCACTTTCTCCGCATCGCGGGCGTCGCGCAGGAGATCGTTAAGCAAGCGGCCATTGGCGGCGCTGTAAAACTCGGTCTGCGCGGGAACATCGTTAATTGCTACTGCATTCCACCAGGGCAGGATCGGCAGCGCGATGCCTTTTTCTGTCTGACCGCCCATGCCGAGCAGCGGCATCAGGCTTTTGAACGCCAGTGCAATGTCTAAATCGTTACCGCCAACGCGGCAACCGCTGTGCCCCAACAGACTGGCGGCGCGCTCTTGCTTGTCGCGCCATTGCGGCCCCATCAGCAACAATGAGCAGTCGGTCGTACCGCCGCCGATATCCACCACCAGCACCCGTTTTTCCGCACTCAGCGTGGCTTCAAAATCGAGCCCGGCGGCGACCGGTTCGAACTGGAACACCACATCACGGAACCCGGCGCGCTTCGCGGCACGCTCGAGGATGCCTTGCGCCTGCGCGTTGGCTTCATCACCGCCCAGCCCCTGGAAGTTGATCGGGCGGCCAATCACGGCCTGCTCAATACTTTCCGGCAGTTGCGTTTCTGCCTGCTGGCGAATATGCAGCATCATGGCGCAGACCAGATCTTCGAACAGGGCGATTTGCTGCGGTTTCAGGCCGCTGGCGCCCAGGAAGGATTTCGGTGATTTAACAAAGTACACCTCTTCCGGGTCGCTGACGTATTGACGCAATGAAGCCAGCCCGAACTGCACACTGGCGGCGCTAACCTCAATATCTTCCTCGCGGTTAAAGCTCATCGCCCGGCGCAACAGCGCCTGGGTTTCGCCGTCTGTCGCCGGAACCTGATGGTGGCGATAGAGCCACTCGCTGACCGCTTCACGCGTCGGTGCGCAGAGCATCGACGGGAGTAAGGTACTGTTATTTTCCATTTTCAGCAGTTGCGCTGCGCCGTCGCGCATCACCGCGACCGAGCAGTTTGCCGTACCGTAGTCAAAACCAACAAACACGTGTTTATCCCCATGCCAGTGAAGAAGGGGGGCGACTTTAGCCGAATGCGTGACGGGCGACAACCGGAATATGAAAGCAAGGCGGAAAATCCCCGGTTTGTTATGCTGTTAGCGTCACTATTCAGGAGTTGCTATGTACACACTGCACTGGCGCAAGCCATATGACTGGGCGTGGATGTTCGATTTTTTACGCGCGCGCGCCGTGGCGGGCGTTGAGGAGATTAGCGCAACGCGTTATGTGCGCACTTTCCACTACTGCGGCCATCGCGGGTTAATCACTGCCGAGCCTGACGAAGCCACCGCGACGCTGAAGGTTACGCTCAGCGATGGACTTGCGCTGGTGGCTGAACACTGTCTGGCGCGCCTGCGCTGTTTGTTTGATCTGGATTGTGATGCTGAAACGGTGAACACCGTGCTGGGTTCACTTGGCGCGGCGCGTCCCGGCTTGCGTTTGCCGGGCAGCATGGACCCGTTTGAACAGGCGGTGCGGGCGATTTTGGGGCAACTGGTGAGTGTGGCGATGGCGGCGAAGCTGACCGCAAAAGTGGCGCAGCGCTTCGGTGAACCGCTGGCAGAAGCGCCGGGCATGATCTGCTTTCCCGCGCCGCAGCAACTGGCACAAGCGCAACCGGAAGAACTCAAAGCGCTGGGCATGCCGTTAAAACGCGCGGAGTCGCTCCTTTTTCTTGCGCAGACGGTCTGCGATGGTACATTCCCGCTCACTCCACCCGCAGATGTGGAACAAGGGGTGAAAGCGCTGCAAACCTGGCCGGGTATCGGTCGCTGGACTGCGAACTACTTCGCGCTGCGTGGCTGGCAGGCGAAAGATGTGTTCCTGCCGGATGATTATTTGATTAAGCAGCGTTTTGCCGGGATGACGCCCGCGCAAATCCGCCGCTACGCGGCGCGCTGGCAGCCGTGGCGGTCGTATGCGTTGTTGCATGTCTGGTATACCGATGGCTGGCAGCCGGAAGGGGAATAAGGCTGTTAATTGCGCACAAGAGGAAAATAAGGCGTTATTGTCGCAGCAAGTTTGGAACCGGCCAGCGCGGAAAAACCGGAGCGTACACGTAGTACGTGAGGATTTTGAGCACTGCCCGGTTTCAAAATGGCAAGTAAAATAGCCTTATTACCTCTTGTCAGTTAATGGCGAAATAACTGGTATTAAGCATCAAATCCAGCGGCTGCGCCTGCGAAATAATATCCCCGTAGATCAAATCGATACCGATCCCCGATAGGGTATCCATCATTAGCGGCTGGTGAGTTGGTCCGGCAATACTCTTCACGCCCAGGCGCTGCGCGTGACCCTGAATAATGGTCACCATCATCTCGTCCATCAGGTTGCCGTGAACGTTGGTGACTAACTCAGGCTCCAGCAACAGGTAGTCGGCCATATGCGGTGTGAGGTGGTTAAACACTTCCAGATCGTGCCCGATATGGCTGAAAATAATGCGGCAACCCGCATGGCGCAGGCGTTTGAGATTCTCATTAATGGTGTTGCCTTCGCGCATCAGCGCATCGGCATGAATAATCAGATGCAGCAAACGCCCCGGCAGTGGCCCGCTTTCCAGCATTTGCAGCAGTTCTGTCACCAGAGACTGACTTGCCAGCCCAACGACGGACAGGGGCAGGGCGACGCCAAGGCCTTTACCCGCGACGGCTGTCGCATGGTTGCGGAAAAATTCGTGAAACACCCGTCTGTCGAGTGCACGGATAAGTTCCGGTTCCGACAACCCTGAGCGGAACGCGTGCTCCTCCATCACTTCCCCTTCGCTGGTCCACAGGCGCAGCGACAGCAGCCAGAAATTGCAGGCCTCCGGTACACGCGGAGAGGCCACGCCGCGCGCAATCATCAGCAAATGGTTGTCTTTGATCATATGCCACTGCTCATCCAGCGACATCAAGCTGCGCTCATGCTGCATCAGCCCTTGCTGCGCTTCGTAGACGGTAACGATGCCGCGGCCATTGTTCTTGGAGGCGTAACAGGCGATATCCGCCTGCGACATAACGTCTGAGGCCTGGTAATTGGTCTCATCAATAATTGTAATCCCGGCGCTGGCACCAATGCGGTGCAAACGACCTTCCCACATAAAGTGATAATCATTGATGGCTTCCACCATCCGCCCGGAGATATAGCGCGCGCTCTCGACATTACAGTCCGGCAGCAGCAGGCCAAACTCATCGCCGCCGAGACGGGCGAGGATATCGGTGGATCGCAGCATGCTGAGCATCAGCGAGGAAATTTCGCGCAACAAGGCATCACCGGCGGCATGCCCGGCGGTGTCATTCACTGCTTTAAAGCGGTCGAGATCGATAAACACCAGCGCGTGTCGCTGATGGAATTCCTGCACGGTCACCAGCAGGCGCTTGAGATGATTTTCAAAACTGACGCGGTTCGCCAGATGGGTGAGGGCGTCGTGAGAGGCGCTGTAACTGAGCTGGCGCAGCATTTTGCGCGACTCGGTGACATCCTGGATAACCAGCACCGAGCCGATATTCTGCCCGTCCAGTGTGCTTAACGGCGTAACGCTGTAGTGGATATCGAAGCTGCCGCCGGTGCGACAGTGCAGCACCACATCCTGCTCAATCGCGGTACGCGACATATCGCCGCTATGAATGTTTTCCATCGCCGGGCCGTTATCGCCGAAGGTGATACGCAGCACCGTCAATAAGGGCTGACCAATGGCGTGTTCCTGCGGCCAGCCGCTCATTTTTTCCGCCACCGGATTCATAAAGGTGACTTTCATATCAACATCGGTACACAGCACCGCTTCGCCGATGGAATCCAGCGTAATGTGCAGCCGCTCTTTTTCCTGGAACAGCGCATCGTTAAGCTGTTTTACCTCGGTCATGTCCATATTGACGCCGAGCAGTCGCTCAACTTCGCCGTTCTTATTGAGCACGCGGTTGGCAAGGGTGCGGATATGGCGAATTCCCTCTTTAACTGGCACTCTGAACTCCAGCTTGAAGGCGACGCGGGCGGCCAGCGCATCGCGGATAACGCGCTCGGTTTCCGGGCGATCTTCCGGCAGAATGCGTTCGTACCACAGATGCCAGGTCGGTTTCATATGCGCGGGGACTTCGTACATCTCAAACATACGTTTATCCCAACTGATGATGTCTGGCTCCAGCTCCCACTCCCAGATACCGATACCGCCCGCTTCGTTCGCAAGGGTAATGCGTTCCATCAGGCGCTTGTTCACCCACTCGGTCTGCTTCAGGTCGTTAATATCTTCTATCTGGGCAATGAAATAGAGCGGGGTGCCGTCGGCGTGGCGCACGACGGAAACGGCCAGCAACCCCCAGACCAGATCGCCATTACGCGTGTAATAGCGCTTTTCCAGCGAGTAGGTGGGAATGTCGCCGCGCACCAATTGGTCAAGCAGTTCGAGGTCTTTGTGTAAATCTTCCGGCCAGGTGAGCTGCTGAAAGTTCATTAAACGCAGTTCATCCTGGCTGTAACCCAGAAACTGGCACAGCGCTTTGTTAGCCTGCAGCCACTGCCCATCGGTGCCGACTAACGCCATGCCAATGGCGGAATATTCCATGGCGTTACGAAAACGTTCTTCGCTTTCGGTAATGTGCTTACGCTCGGCGCGAAAGGCGTACATCACCATAGTCATCACGTTAACCGGCAGCAGGATCATCAAAAACGGCAGCCAGGGCGCGTTGGTCATCACGCCGCTTTTCGGCGCGATAATCAGGTTCGGCTCCTGCGCGATAATCAACGACACCATCATGACGGTTATCAGAAACACCAGAAACGCTTCCATGCGCGGCAGACGAACCGCACTCCACATCAACAACACAATGACAGCGGTAAATGGCCACGGTAAATAGTGCAGCGACAGCCAGCTGAGCGTCAGCGTAATGGCAAGCGTCGCCAGTGTTTCCAGCAGTAATTGCGGTTTGCGATGGCGCAGCAAGTAGTGCGGTTTGAATAACAGCCCAAGCGGTACCAGCGCCAGCGCGCCGATGGATTCCGATAACACCCAGATAATAAAGGTACGCAGAACATTTTCTGGCGGTACCAGCAAACAGATCAGCGCCCCGCCGACCAGCGGCGGGACCACCGCGCTGCCGATGGCAAGGCGGATCCAGTCGCCCAGATTTTGCAGTGGGTTATACCAGGGCAGCAATTTACGCAGCAGCACGGCGCCGACGGCCGCTTCAACAATATTGACGGCGGTATAACGCAGATCGACAAAAGAAACGGAAAAAAGCAGGACGGTAGCGGCAACATTCCCCAGCGCGCAGGCGAACGCGATGCCGGGCCACATCTTGCCTGCATGGCGGTAAAACGCCACGGTCATGATTGCGGTGGGAAACCAGAGCGGGGCAATGACGGTGCCAAAGCGGATCAGTTCCAGCGAGAACAGGGTGAAGATAAAAGAGAGTAGCCCTAAACTGAGCAGCCGCAGTCCAGGATAGGGTGTGGTAACCAAAACGCGCTGGTGTTGTTTCTTCATTACCGCTTAATCCGCAAGCCCTGTGCCGTCCGGAACAGAGTCCGACGAATGAAATTTGAAATTTGGATTATGCTAGTACAAACAATTTACAATTCCTATGGCGGGCGCTCATAATTTGACATCATAGTGTTATTAATTACTTAGTGGATGAATAAAACGCGCACCGCGCTCCATTTTTGAGCGGTTTGCTTTGCGAATAATGCGTTTTGCCGGTAAAAATTGGCGACTTTTTATCACACCTGAATCCCGTGTCTATTCGACTGGTATCGCGACGGTGAAATCCCTATAATTGCGGCGTTTGACGCTCTGGCGTCGCCCTTCCTTTACATCCAGGTTATCAGGTCGCTAAATTTATGACTGATCAGTCTCATCAGTGCGTCATTATCGGTATCGCCGGCGCATCCGCTTCAGGTAAAAGCCTTATTGCCAGTACTCTTTACCGCGAATTGCGCGAACAGGTAGGTGATGAACATATTGGCGTTATTCCGGAAGACAGTTACTACAAAGATCAAAGTCATCTGTCGATGGAAGAACGTGTAAAAACCAACTATGACCATCCGAGTGCGATGGATCACAGCCTGTTATTCCAGCATTTAGAATCGCTTAAACGCGGCGAAGCCATTGAGTTACCGGTTTACAGCTACGTTGAACATACCCGTACGCAAGAAACCATTCGCATTGAAGCCAAAAAAGTCATCATTCTGGAAGGGATCCTGCTGCTGACCGATTCACGCCTGCGCGATGCGATGAACTTCTCTATTTTCGTCGATACGCCGCTGGATATCTGCCTGATGCGCCGTATCAAACGTGATGTTAACGAGCGTGGCCGTTCAATGGATTCGGTAATGGCGCAGTACCAAAAAACCGTGCGTCCGATGTTCCTGCAGTTTATTGAACCCTCCAAACAGTACGCCGATATTATCGTGCCGCGCGGCGGTAAAAACCGCATAGCCATTGATATTCTGAAAGCCAAAATCAGCCAATTCTTTGAGTAATAATGTTAGGCTGTCACCGTTCGTATTAATTTGCCCGGCCCCTGAGGCGCGCTCAGGGGTATGTCGCATCAAAAGGAGAATGTGCCATGCGTCTTTGTGACCGAGATATTGAAGCCTGGTTGAACGACGGTCGGCTCGCGATTAATCCGCGCCCGCCGGTTGAGCGTATTAACGGTGCGACGGTTGATGTCCGCCTGGGCAACAAATTCCGCACATTCAGTGGGCACACGGCGGCGTTTATCGATCTCAGCGGCCCAAAACACGAAGTTAGCGCGGCGCTTGACCGGGTGATGAGCGATGAAATTGTGCTGGCAGAAGGCGACGCTTTTTACCTGCACCCGGGTGAACTGGCGCTGGCGGTGACGTATGAATCCGTCACACTGCCTGCGGATTTGGTTGGCTGGCTGGACGGTCGCTCTTCGCTGGCGCGTCTGGGTTTGATGGTGCATGTTACCGCGCACCGTATCGATCCGGGCTGGTCAGGCTGCATCGTGCTGGAGTTCTATAATTCAGGCAAACTGCCGCTGGCACTGCGTCCAGGTATGCTGATTGGCGCGTTGAGCTTCGAGCCGCTCTCCGGTCCGGCAGAACGCCCTTATAACCGTCGTGAAGATGCGAAATATCGCGATCAGCAAGGTGCTGTCGCCAGCCGTATTGATAAAGACTGAGTGAAGTAGAGCTACTGAGGACGCCATGAGAAGAGTGTTAACCACGCTGATGATCCTGTTGGTCGTGCTGGTAGCCGGCCTTTCGGCGCTGGTGCTACTGGTCAATCCCAACGATTTTCGCGCTTATATGGTGCGTCAGGTTGAAGCCCGTAGCGGTTATCAATTACAGCTTGATGGCCCGCTGCGCTGGCATGTCTGGCCGCAGCTTAGCATTCTCTCAGGGCGGATGACCTTAACCGCTCCCGGTGCGCAGACGCCGGTGGTCGCCGCCGACAATATGCGCCTTGACGTTAATCTGTGGCCGTTGCTTTCGCATCAGTTGCAGGTCAAACAGGTGATGCTCAAAGGCGCGGTTATCCAGTTAACGCCGCAAAGCGCCGCCGCGCCGCAAAAAGGCGCGCCCGTGGCACCGCGAGAAAACAACCTGCCGCAGGTGGAAGAGGATCGCGGCTGGTCCTGGGATATCGCCAGCCTGCAAGTGGCTGATAGCGTGCTGGTGTTTCAGCACGATGATGATGAACAACTGACGGTGCGCGATATCCGCCTGCAAATGGAGCAGGATTCGTTGCACCAGGCAAAGCTTGATTTCGCCGGGCGGATTAACCGCAATCAACGTGATTTAACGCTCTCTTTCAGCGCGCAAGTAGATGCCCGCGATTATCCGCATAACCTTACCGCTGCCATTGATAATGTGAAATGGCAATTGCAGGGCGGCGATGTCCCGACGCAGGGCATCGAAGGAGAAGGGCGCTTACAGGCGCAGTGGCAACGAGCCCAGCAGCGCCTGACACTCAACGATCTGAGCCTGCGCGCGAACGACACCGCGCTCACCGGTAACGGCAGCGTGACGTTTGGCAACCTGCCGGTGTGGGCGCTCGATTTACAGTTTGATTCCCTCAATCTTGATAATTTGTTACCGCCGGAGCAGACCGCCGATAACAGCGGCTCGCCGCAGCAGCAAGGGCAGGCGCAAAACCGCCTGCCGCGCCCGGTTATCTCCACCAGCCTGGACACGCCGGAGTACAACGGGTTACGCAGTTTTACCGCACAGATTGGCATTAGCGCGAAAAGCGTGCGCTGGCGCGGTATGCAGTTTGCGGATGTGGTCGGACAATTCAACAATAATGCCGGTTGGCTGTCGATCCCCACGCTGCAAGGAAAAATGGGCAACGGGCAGATCTCGTTACCGGGTGAGCTGGATGTGCGCGGTGATGTATCCCGCGCGACCTTCCAGCCAAAACTGGATAACGTCGAAATCGGCACCATTCTGAAAGCCTTTAATTACCCGATTGCCCTGACCGGCAGCCTGAGCATGGCGGGCGATTTTTCCGGACCGAATATCGACGCAGAAGATTTCCGCCGCCACTGGCAGGGCGAGGCACATGTCGATTTGAAAAACAGCCGTATGGAAGGGCTCAACTTCCAGCAACTGGTACAGCAGGCCGTGGCGCGTAGCAGCGATGTGCAGGCGCAGGAAAACTACGATAACGCCACGCGGCTTGATAGCTTCACCAGCGATGTGTCACTGGATAACGGGCAGATGAAATTCAGTGATATACAGGGGAGTTCAGCGCTGCTGTCGCTTACCGGTGAAGGCGAGATGGATCTGGTGAAAGAGCAGGCGGATACCCGCTTTGAAGTGCGTGTGATGGAAGGCTGGAAAGGGCAGAGCGAGCTTATCGATTTCCTGAAAAATACCCCCGTTCCACTGCGCGTATACGGTAAATGGCAGACGCTCAACTACAGCCTGCAAGTGGATCAACTGCTGCGTAAACATCTGCAGGATGAAGCGAAACGCCGGTTAAACGACTGGGCGGATCGCAATAAAGATCGCCAGAGCAGCAAAGATGTGAAAAAACTGCTCGAGAAGATGTAAGCGAGCCAGTTTGCCGGGTGGACACGGCGCCACCCGGCAACGCAATTTACAAAATGCCTTCCAGCGCCAGATGTTGTAACAACATAATGGTTTTGCCGTCGGCAATCTCACCGCTGCGAATAGCCGCCAGTGCGGCGCTAAAATCCATCTCCACCACTTCGATATCCTCACCTTCATCGGCTAAACCACCACCATTGCCGGTGCGTCGACTGTCATCATACTCGGCGATAAAGAAGTGCAATTTTTCGCTGACCGAGCCGGGACTCATCCACGCTTCAAACACCTTTTGCACCTGCTCAAGCCGGTAACCGGTCTCCTCTTCTGCTTCCTGTTTTATGCGCTCTTCTGCGGCAAGCTCATCCAGTAAGCCGGCTGCCGCTTCCAGTAAAAAGCCGCTGTGCTGGTTAACGAACAGCGGCAAGCGAAACTGCCGGGTGAGGATCACGCTGCGTTTGCTCGCGTTATACAGCAGGATCACCGCGCCGTTGCCGCGGTCGTAAACTTCGCGGCTCTGGCGCTGCCATTCACCGTCTCTGCGGCGAAAGTCAAAGGTGTACTTCGTCAGTTTGCCCCAGTCTTCGGATAAGGGTTTGGTCGCAATAATGCGTACTTGTGCATTTTCAGATGGCATATTCGCTCCTCAGGACGTAAGATCTCATCTTAACGTGCACTTTCGTGCATTAACAAGATATTTCGTGCATACAGGAGCACCCCTATGCTGACTTCACAACGCAAACAATTGATCCTTGCCCGGCTTGCTGAAGAGGGGCAGGTGCTGTCAAAAAATCTCAGTGAGCAGTTCGGCATATCAGAAGATACGGTGCGCCGCGATTTACGCGAGCTGGCGGCGGAAGGGCGCTTGCAGCGGGTGCACGGCGGTGCGTTACCGGCATCGGCGGCGGTGGTCACCTTTTCCGAGCGACAAACATTGCAATCGGATGCCAAGCGGCGGATCGCGCAGAAAGGGGCAGAGCTGGTATCCCCCGGGCAGGTGGTGATGATCGATGGCGGCACCACTACCAGTGAGTTAATCCGTTTTTTCCCGGAAGACTTGCGCATTACGGTTGTCACCCACAGCCCGAGTATCGCTGTCGGGCTGGCACAACATCCGTTGATTAACGTGGTGATGATTGGCGGCCAGCTTTATAAACACTCTATCGTCAATGTCGGCGCGGCGGCGCTGGAGGGAATTGCTCGCGTGCGCGCCGATCTCTTTTTTATGGGGGTGACCGGCGTGCATGTTGAAGCGGGTTTAAGCACCGGTGATTTCGAAGAGTCGCGTATCAAGCATGCCATGGCGCAAAGGGCGGCGGAGACGGTGGTGCTGGCCTCACCGGAAAAATTAAACACCGCTTCACCGTGGGTGATCGGCGATATCGGACTTATCAATACGCTGGTGGTCGATGCGCAAACCGATGGGCGCACGCTGGAGCCGTTTGCCCGGCGTGGTATTGCGATTGTCAAAGCGTAGGAAAGCAGGCGGGAATGGCCGGGGCGAACCCCGGCATGTTTTACACTTCATAATCGAGATTATTGTCGCTGCCAAGCGGAATAAGCTGCACTTTTTGCACCCGGTGGCTTTCGACATCCAGCGTTTTTAGCAGGTAATCACCCACCTGAACCTCTTCTCCCGGCTGGGGAATGCGTTGCAAATATTCCATCAGCAACCCGGCAATAGTGTGATACTCGCGTTTATCGTCGAGCGGCAGCGGTACATATTGCACCAGATCCTCCAGCGGCATATGACCATTTGCCGTCCAGCTACCATCACTGTTTTTCTGAATATCGTGGCGAGCGTCAATCTCTTCGACTTCGTTGGGCAAATTGCCGGCGATGGTTTCCATCACATCGCTTAGAGTGACCACCCCTTCAACGGAGCCAAACTCATCCACCACAAACGCAAAGTGGGTACGGGCATTACGGAACTGTTCCAGCGCCTGCAATAACGGCAATCCTTCCGGGAACACCAGCGGTTGTCGCACCAGCACACGCAGATCGAGCGGTTCGCCGTGCAACGATTGCTGGAGCAGATCGAGGATATGCACCACGCCCAGCAGGGTATCATCCTCTTCGCCACCGGTAACCACCACGCGCGTATGCTGGTTTTTATCCAGCAGGGCGCGGACTTCAGCCTCCGGCGCGCTCAGATCGATATGTTCAATATCGTGACGCGACGTCATGATGCTGCTCACCGTACGCTGATTAAGATTCAGCACGCGCTCAATCATCCGCCGCTCCTGCGGGTTGAAAATCTGGCCATCATCGCCGTCGCGCAACATCGAGGCGGCATCGGCATCCAGCTCTGCATCTTCTTTACGCCCGCTCAGCAAGCGCATGACCGTTTCGGTGGTGCGCTGGCGCAGCGTTCGGTTGGCGAACAGAAAACGGCGGCGGTTGAAGATTGCCAACTGGTTCAGCGCTTCAATCATGACCGAGAAGCCAATGGCGGCGTACAGGTAACCTTTCGGAATATGGAAACCAAAGCCGTCGGCCACCAGGCTGAAACCAATCATCAGCAGGAAGCTGAGACACAGAATAACAATCGTCGGATGGTTATTGACGAAGCGGGTGAGGGTTTTACTCGCCAGCAGCATCAGTGAAATGGCGATAACCACCGCCGCCATCATCACGGTCAGGTGATCAACCATCCCCACAGCGGTGATCACGGAATCCAGTGAGAAAACCGCGTCCAGCACGACAATCTGCGTCACCACGGCCCAGAATTTCGCCCCGCGCCGCTGCGTGGGGTTGTCGCTGTCTTTCCCTTCGAGGCGCTCGTTGAGTTCAACCGTTGCTTTAAACAACAGGAATAGCCCGCCCACTAACATGATTAAATCGCGGGCGCTGAAACTGAGGCCGCGTACGGTAAATAAAGGTTGGGTCAGCGTGACCAGCCAGGAAATTGAGGCCAGCAGCAGCAGACGCATCAGCATGGCGAGTATCAGACCGGTGACGCGCGCGCGGTCACGCTGCGCCGGCGGCAATTTCTCGGCGAGAATTGCAATAAAAACCAGGTTATCAATACCGAGAACCAGTTCAATCACTACCAATGTGACCAGACCAGCCCAGATTGACGGATCGGCAATCCATTCCATCGTTAACGTAACACCTTATGTGATATGACAATTGTCACAATGCGATCATGGATAAAGCTGAGATAAATTGCAATGTCAGCCTGCGATTTATCTTATTTTAGGTGGTTATTTAAAACGCTTTAAATGTTATTTCCTTATTGTTTCTGGGATTAACTATTACTATTTAAATATGGAAAATAAGAAAAGTCGCATGGGTAATACCATGTCAGTTTTTTGTCAATATGCGGTAAATCCTAAAAAGCTAAAATTTTGGTCTTAATATTATTCTTAAAAAGATGTTTATCTCTGAATGTCGCCTTGCCTGCTATTCGCTTAGCTGCAACAATTCCTCCAGCATCGTTCAAATATACCAGCGTCTTTATTTTCAGCATTGTTAATCAGTGCGAAAGCCGGTACCTGCCGTATTTTATCTGGTTGGCAAATAGCGCCACCAGAAAGAGGATGTAATGGATGACTATCAATGACTTAGCGTCAATCAGTGAATTGGTAACTGAAAGCCAGGGGCGGTAGCGTGCCTGCGGGTATGTCAATCAGCCTGGATTATTCTGTAATCGCATGTGGTTGAATAAACGCTTTTTAGGACTGATGCCAGTTATATTTCTCAAGAATTAACTGCATTCTGAATCTGTGTACAGCTTGAGCGCTTATTTAAATCGCACAGGATAATTACTCTGCCAAAGTGATAATTAATCAATGATGAAATCTAAAACGAAATTGATGCCATTATTGGTGTCCATTAGCTTGATGAGTGGCTGCACCGTCTTCCCCGGGAGCAATATGTCTACGATGGGAAAGGATGTGATTAAACAGCAGGATGCTGATTTTGATATAGACCGTATGGTGAATGTCTATCCATTAACCCCACGTCTGATTGAACAATTGCGCCCGCGCAACAATGTTGCTCAACCAAATATGTCACTGGATCAGGAGATTTCCGCCTACCAGTACCGCGTTGGCCCAGGGGATGTGCTGAACGTAACCGTGTGGGATCACCCGGAACTCACCACGCCAGCCGGTCAGTATCGTAGTTCGAGCGATGCCGGTAACTGGGTACAACCCGATGGCACCATGTTCTATCCGTATGTCGGCAAGATCCACGTTGCCGGTAAAACGCTGAATGAGATCCGTAGTGATATTACCAGCCGTTTAGCGACCTATATTGCTGATCCGCAGGTGGACGTTAATATCGCCGCGTTCCGCTCGCAAAAAGCCTATATCTCCGGCCAGGTGGCAAAATCTGGTCAGCAGGCGATCACCAACGTACCGCTTACCGTTCTTGACGCGATCAATGCCGCAGGTGGTCTGACCGACAGCGCAGACTGGCGCAACGTCGTGCTGACACACCAGGGCCAGGAGCAGCGCATTTCACTGCAGGCGCTGATGCAAAACGGCGATCTCAGCCAGAACCGTTTGCTCTACCCCGGCGACATTCTGTTTGTTCCGCGTAATGACGATCTGAAAGTGTTCGTGATGGGCGAAGTGAAAAAACAAAGCACGCTCAAAATGGACTTCAGCGGCATGACGCTGACCGAAGCGCTCGGCCAGGCCGAAGGTATCGATCTGACCACCTCCAACGCCAGCGGCATTTTTGTTATTCGTCCGCTCAAAGGCAGCGAAAGTGGCCGTGGCAACAAGATCGCCAACATCTACCAGCTCGATATGTCGGATGCCACATCGCTGGTTATGGCAACGAACTTCCGTCTCCAGCCGTATGACGTGGTGTATGTCACGACCGCACCGGTTGCGCGTTGGAACCGTCTTATCAACCAGTTGCTGCCGACAATCAGTGGCGTTCGCTACATGACCAATACGGCCAACGACATCCAAAATCTGCAATGACTATGTTCAACAAAATTCTGGTGGTATGCGTGGGGAACATTTGCCGTTCCCCAACGGCAGAACGGCTGCTGAAAAAATACCAGCCCGCTTTAACGGTGGCGTCAGCCGGGCTGGGCGCGCTGGTTGGACGTAGCGCGGACGCCAACGCCGTGAGTGTGGCGGCGGATCATCAACTCTCTCTGGAAGGGCATTGCGCGCGACAAATTACCGGAAAAATGTGCCGCGAATACGACCTGATTCTGGTGATGGAAAAACGTCATATCGCCCGCCTGTGCGAGATTGCCCCGGAAATGCGTGGAAAGGTCATGTTATTTGGCCACTGGGATAACGAGCGGGAGATCCCCGACCCGTATCGCAAAAGTCGTGAAGCTTTTGAAGCTATTTACACCTTACTTGACCAGTCTGCCCGCCATTGGGCGCAGGCATTGCAAGCTCAGCAGGGATAATAATGACAGAGAAAACACACCATTCGCATTCTGCTGCCCCGGCGGTGGGCAACGACGAAATCGATATTGGCCGTTTGCTCGGCACAATCATTGAAGCTCGCTGGTGGGTGCTGGGCATCACCTCGGTCTTCGCACTGATTGCTGTTGTCTACTGCCTGTTCGCCACCCCCATTTACAGCGCTGACGCGCTGGTGCAAATCGAGCAGAACACCGGAAGTTCGCTGGTACAGGATCTGAACAGTGCGCTGTCGAACAAGCCACCGGCGTCGGACGCAGAAATCCAGCTTATCCAGTCACGCCTGGTACTGGGTAAAACCGTTGACGATCTTGATCTTGATATCTCCGTGGTCAAAAACACCTTCCCGCTGTTTGGCGCAGGGTGGGATCGCCTGATGGGACGGCAGAACGAGACGGTGAAAGTCACCACGTTCACGCTGCCAAAAGGCATGAACGATCAGACCTTCACATTAAAAGTACTCAGCCCGAAACAGTATCTGTTAAGCAGCGACGGCGGTTTTGAAGCGCGCGGCGAAGTGGGGCAACAGCTCAGCAAGCAAGGCGTCACCATGATGGTGAGCGCCATTCAGGCCTCGAATGACAGCGAGTTCACCGTGACCAAGTTTTCTACGCTTGGCATGATTAACAACCTGCAAAACAACCTGACGGTAACCGAGAACGGTAAAGACACCGGCGTGCTGAGCCTCACCTATACCGGCGAAGACCGTGATCAGATCCGCGCCATTCTGGACAGCATCACGCGCAACTACCTTGAGCAGAACATTGAGCGCAAATCCGAAGAAGCGGCCAAAAGCCTGGTCTTCCTCGATAAGCAACTGCCGGAAGTGCGCAAAAACCTCGATGAGGCCGAGGAAAAACTGAACACCTACCGTCAGCGCAAAGACTCCGTCGACTTGCCGCTGGAAGCGAAATCGGTGCTCGATTCGATGGTCAACATCGACGCGCAGTTGAACGAACTGACTTTCCGCGAAGCCGAAATCTCCAAGCTCTATACCAAAGCGCACCCGGCGTACCGCACCCTGCTGGAAAAACGTAAAGCGCTGGAAGATGAGAAAGCGAAGCTGAACGATCGCATCACCGCGATGCCGGAAACGCAGCAGGAGATTGTGCGTCTGACGCGCGATGTCGAATCAGGCCAGCAGGTTTATATGCAGTTGCTGAACAAACAGCAGGAGCTGCGTATCACCCAGGCGAGCACCGTTGGCGATGTGCGTATCGTCGACCCGGCTATTGCACAACCGGGGGTACTGAAGCCGAAGAAAGCGCTGATCATTCTTGGCAGCATTATTCTTGGTCTGATTGTTTCGGTGGTCGGTGTGCTGCTGCGCTCGCTGTTTAACCGCGGTATCGAAAGCCCGCAAGTGCTCGAAGAGCAGGGCATCAGCGTCTACGCCAGCATTCCGCTGTCGGAATGGCAAAAAGCGCGCGATAGTGTCAAAACCATCAAAGGGGTTAAACGCTATAAGCAGAGCCAACTGCTGGCGGTGGGGAACCCGACGGATCTGGCCATCGAAGCGGTGCGCAGCCTGCGTACCAGCCTGCACTTCGCCATGATGCAGGCTAATAACAACGTGTTGATGATGACCGGGGTCAGCCCGTCAATCGGTAAAACCTTTGTCTGCGCCAACCTGGCCGCAGTGATTAGCCAGACCAATAAACGCGTGCTGCTGATCGACTGTGACATGCGTAAAGGCTACACCCACGAACTGCTGGGCACCGATAACGTGAATGGCCTGTCCGAAGTGCTGGCCGGGAAGGGCGCTATCGAAAGTTGCGCGAAGCCGACCTCTATCAGCAACTTTGACCTTGTACCGCGCGGTCAGGTGCCGCCAAACCCATCCGAGCTGCTGATGAGCGAACGCTTCAGCCAGTTGGTGAAATGGGCCAGCAGCCACTACGACCTGGTGTTGATCGATACCCCGCCAATTCTTGCGGTAACGGATGCGGCAGTAGTGGGTCGCCATGCGGGCACCACGCTGATGGTGGCGCGCTACGCGGTGAATACGCTCAAAGAGATCCAGACCAGCCTGAGCCGCTTCGAGCAAAACGGTATTCAGGTGAAAGGGGTGATCCTGAACTCGATTTTCCGCCGCGCGACCGGCTACCAGGATTACGGCTACTACGAGTACGAATACAAGTCCGATTCAAAATAACCAGACCTTACCTCTGTCCCTCAACGCGCTGCGCCTTTTCCCTGACGGGAAAAGGCGGCAGTAAGGGCGAAAGCGGCATGTTGAACGCATTAGGGAACGCATCATGAGTACAACAGCAAACCCATTAATTTCAATTTATATGCCAACCTGGAACCGGCAGCAGCTGGCGATCCGCGCGATTAAATCGGTGCTGCGCCAGGATTACCCACACTGGGAAATGATCATTGTTGATGACTGCTCCGCAAGTTTCGAGCAGTTGCAACAGTTTGTTGATGAGCTGGGCGACCCGCGTGTCAGTTACACGCGCAACGCCTTTAACTCTGGTGCTTGCGCGGTGCGCAACCAGGCGATTTTGCAGGCGAAAGGCCAGTACATTACCGGCATTGACGATGACGATGAATGGACGCCAAACCGTCTGTCCGTTTTTCTGGCGCACAAACATCTGCTTAATACCCGCGCCTTTTTGTACGCCAACGATTATGTCTGCCAGGGCGAAGTCTATTCGCAACCGGCGAGCTTGCCGCTGTACCCGAAATCGCCGTTCTCGCGCAAGCTGTTTTACAAGCGCAACATCGTTGGCAACCAGGTTTTCACCTGGGGCTGGCGTTTTAAAGAGAGCTTGTTTGATACCCAACTGAAGGCGGCACAGGATTACGACATTTTCCTGCGAATGGTCGAGGAGTACGGCGAGCCGTGGAAAATCGAGGAAGCCACGCAGATCCTGCACATTAACCACGGTGAAATGCAGATCACTTCTTCACCGAAGAAGTTTTCCGGCTACTTCCACTTTTATCGTAAGCACAAAGACAAATTCGATCGCGCCAGCAAGAAATATCAGCTGTTTACCCTCTACCAGATTCGCAATAAGCGGATGAACTGGCGCACCTTGTTGACGCTGTTTTCTCTGCGTAACGGTAAGCGTCTGGCTGATGGGTTGCGGGGGAAATAATGCGTCTGGAAGATTTTCGCGCTAATCACTGGAATTTGCGCCCGTGCTGCATGGTTGCGGCGTACCGCATTGCCCATTTTTGCTCCGTGTGGCGCAAAAAGCATGTCATCAACAATCTCTGGGCCGCGCCCGTCATTTTGTTGTACCGCTTTGTCACGGAATGCCTGTTTGGCTATGAAATTCAGGCCGCCGCGACGATTGGTCGCCGCTTTACCATCCATCATGGCTATGCGGTGGTGATCAATAAAAACACCGTCGCCGGGGATGATTTCACCATTCGTCATGGTGTCACTATCGGCAACCGTGGGACCGATAGCATGGCCTGCCCGGTGATTGGCAACAACGTTGAACTGGGTGCCAACGTAGTGATGATTGGCGATATCACCATTGGTAACAACGTCACCATTGGCGCGGGTAGCGTGGTGCTCGACAGCGTGCCGGACAACGCGCTGGTGGTCGGCGAGAAAGCGCGCGTGAAGGTGATTAAATGAATATTTTGCAATTTAACGTGCGCCTTGCAGAAGGCGGTGCCGCAGGGGTTGCGCTCGATTTACATCAGCGCGCGCTGCAACAGGGCATTTCATCACGTTTTATTTACGGCTATGGCAAAGGCGGCAAAAAAAGCGTCAGCCACGACAACTATCCGCAGGTCTATAAACAGACGCCACGTCTGACTTCCATAGCTAATCTGGCGCTGTTTCGCCTGTTTAACCGCGATGTGTTCGGCAACCTGAATAATCTCTATCGCACCGTGACCCGCACGGAAGGGCCGGTTGTGCTGCACTTTCATGTCATGCACAGCTACTGGTTGAATCTGGATGAACTGGTGACATTTTGCCAAAAGGTGAAAGCGCACAAGCCGGATGTCACCTTTGTCTGGACGCTGCATGACCACTGGAGCGTGACCGGGCGCTGCGCCTTTACCGATGGCTGTGAAGGCTGGAAAGAGAATTGCCGTAAATGCCCAACGTTGTCGAACTACCCGCCGGTGAAAGTTGATCGTGCGCATAAGCTGGTCGACAGCAAACGTCAGTTATTCAACGACATGCTGGCGCTCGGCTGCCAGTTTATCTCCCCCAGCCAGCATGTAGCGGACGCCTTTAATAGCCTGTATGGCGCCGGGCGCTGCAGCATTATCAATAACGGTATTGATGTGGCGACAGAAGCGATTCTGGCGGAGCTGGCTCCGGTGAAAGTGACGCAAGGTAAACCGAAGATTGCGGTGGTGGCGCACGATCTACGCTATGACGGGAAAACCAACCAACAACTGGTGCGCGACATCATGGCGATGGATGACCGTGTGGAGCTGCATACCTTCGGTAAGTTTTCCCCGTTTGAAGGCAGCAATGTCATCAACCACGGTTTTCTGACCGATAAGCGCAAATTGATGAGTGAACTCAACGAGATGGATGCGCTGGTTTTTAGCTCTCGCGTGGATAACTATCCGCTGATTCTGTGTGAAGCGTTATCTATCGGTGTTCCGGTGATTGCCACCCACAGCGATGCGGCACGCGAAGTGTTGCAGAAATCGGGCGGGAAAACGTTCAGCGAGCAGGAAGTGTTGCCGCTGGTGCAGTGCCATAAAGCCGACATTGCCCAGGCGGTATTTGGCGAAAGCCTCGACGCGTTCCGCGCGCGCAGCCGCCAGGCATACAGTGGCCAACAGATGCTGGAGGAGTATGTCTCATTCTATCAAGGTCTGTAGCTACCTCCTGCTGCCGCTCATTTACCTGCTGGTTAACGTCAAACTCCTCCAGTTAGGAGAGAGTTTTCCCATCACTATCGTGACGTTTTTGCCGGTGCTGCTGTTGCTCTATGTTGAGCGCATCAGCGTGAAAAAACTGATGATAGCGCTGGGTGCCGGGGCAGGGCTGACGCTGTTTAACTTCATATTCGGTAAGTCGCTGGACGCCAGTAAATATGTCACCTCAACGATGTTGTTCGTTTATATCGTGATCATCATCGGCATGGTGTGGAGTATCCGCTTCAAAACTATTTCGCCGCATAATTACCGTAAGATCTTGAGATTTTTCTATGCGGTAGTGGCATTCGTGGTGCTGCTGGCGGCGATGGAAATGGCGCAGATTATCCTCACTGGCGGCAGCAGTTTAATGGAGACGATTTCGAAATATCTCATCTATAGCAACAGTTACGTGCTGAATTTTATCAAGTTCGGCGGTAAACGTACTACGGCGCTATATTTCGAACCGGCATTCTTCGCTCTGGCGTTAATCTCAATTTGGCTCAGCATCAAACAGTTTGGTATCAAAACGCCGAAGACCGATGCTATGATTTTGGCAGGGATAGTTCTTTCGGGATCGTTCTCAGGGGTAATGACATTTATCCTGTTTTATCTGCTGGAATGGGCTTTCCAGTATCTGAACAAAGAGGCGATCCGTAAAAAGTTACCATTGGCAATTATTTCACTGGCAGTCTTTATTGTTGGCGTTGTATTTGCTTTTCCATATATCGCAGAACGAATCGGCGATTTAGGTACGGAAGGCTCTTCCTCGTATTATCGTATTATCGGTCCGCTGGTGATGGTGGGATATTCACTGACCAATATTGATGGTGTAGTAAGATTTGGCTCACTTTACGAATATGTCGCATCATTCGGAATCTTTAACGGTGCGGACGTCGGGAAAACAATAGACAATGGGTTGTATCTGCTGATCATTTATTTTTCATGGTTTGCGGTATTACTGACCGGATGGTATTTGTTTAAAGTTGGGAAAATGACGATAAATGCCTTTGGCAACAATCAGAATTTTCGTGTTCAACTTTATCTGTTCACTCCGATATCGTTGTTTTTTACGGGGTCTATCTTTAGCCCGGAATATGCGTTTTTAATTGTTTGTCCGTTTATTCTGCGCAAAGCGCTGAATATCGCGGCTACATGAAGAGGTGGGTCAAATGCTGCTAAGTGTTATTACTGTCGCGTTTCGTAATTATGAAGGTGTGATGAAAACCTGGCAGTCGCTGGCTCACCTGGCGAAAGCGCAAAATATTGAATTCGAATGGATTGTGGTTGACGGCGGTTCTCAGGATGGTACTGAGGAATTTCTGAAAAACCTTAACGGTCAGTACAACTTACGTTATATCAGCGAACGCGATAAAGGCATCTATGATGCCATGAATAAAGGGATCGATATGGCCGCAGGACGCTTTGCGCTGTTTCTTAATTCCGGCGATATTTTCCATGAAGAAATTGTGGATGTTGTTCGTCAGCTGGATGATGAGCAAGAAAACGCAATGTATATTGGCGATGCGCTGCTGGATTTCGGCGATGGCACAAAAATACGTCGTGGCGCAAAACATGGCTGGTATATTTACCACAGCTTACCGGCCAGCCATCAGGCTATATTTTTCCCGGTAAATGGTCTGAAAACTTACCCCTACGATCTGCAATATAAAGTCTCTTCCGATTACGCATTAGCCGCCAGAATGTTTAAAGCGGGTTTCCCGTTTAAGCGTTTGAAAGGCCTTGTGTCTGAATTTTCGATGGGCGGCGTATCAACGTCTAATAACCTTGAATTATGTCAGGATGCTCGCAATGTGCAGCGTAAAATATTACGCATGCCGGGCTTCTGGGCACAGTTGTCTTATATGTTGCGTTTACGGACGACCGGCAAAACGAAAGCCTTATATAACAAAGCATAACGCTCAGATATAAGGAAAAATGATGCAGGATTTAAAAGGATTCTCCGTGCCGAAAGGTTTTCGGGGCGGCAACGCTATTAAGGTTCAACTGTGGTGGGCGGTTCAGGCGACATTATTTGCCTGGTCCCCGCAGGTGCTATATCGCTGGCGCGCATTCCTGTTGCGCTTATTTGGCGCAAAGGTTGGAAAAGGCGTGGTTATTCGTCCATCGGTAAAAATTACTTATCCGTGGAAATTAACATTAGGCGATTACAGCTGGGTAGGAGATGACGCAGTGTTATACACGCTGGGTGATATTTCTATCGGTGCGAATTCAGTGGTTTCTCAGAAATGTTATTTGTGCACCGGCAGTCACGATTATATGAGCGCGCATTTTGATATTAACGCGACGCCAATCGTGATTGGTGAGAAGTGCTGGCTGGCGACAGATGTGTTTGTCGCGCCGGGCGTCTCCATCGGCGACGGGACGGTAGTCGGTGCGCGCAGCAGTGTTTTTAAATCGCTTCCGGCAAATGTGATTTGCCGTGGCAATCCCGCAGTGGTGACGCGCGAACGCGTTGAAAAGGTAACTCCCTGAACTGGGACTATTGAGGAAAATAAATTATGTCTAAAGTCGCTCTCATCACCGGCGTAACCGGGCAAGATGGCTCTTATCTGGCTGAACTGCTTCTGGAGAAGGGTTACGAAGTTCACGGCATTAAACGCCGCGCTTCCTCATTCAATACCGAGCGTGTGGATCACATCTATCAGGATCCGCACACCAGCAACCCGAAATTCCATCTGCACTACGGTGACCTGACCGATACCTCCAACCTGACGCGTATCCTGCAGGAAGTGCAGCCGGATGAAGTCTACAACCTGGGCGCGATGAGCCACGTGGCTGTGTCGTTCGAATCCCCGGAATATACCGCCGACGTTGATGCCATGGGTACGCTGCGTCTGCTGGAAGCCATTCGCTTCCTGGGTCTGGAGAAGAAAACCCGTTTCTACCAGGCGTCCACTTCTGAGCTGTACGGCCTGGTGCAGGAAATCCCGCAGAAAGAGACCACGCCGTTCTATCCGCGCTCTCCATACGCGGTTGCCAAACTGTACGCGTACTGGATCACCGTGAACTACCGTGAATCCTACGGCATGTACGCCTGCAACGGCATTCTGTTCAACCACGAGTCTCCGCGCCGTGGCGAAACCTTCGTGACCCGCAAAATTACCCGCGCTATCGCCAACATCGCACAGGGTCTGGAATCCTGCCTGTACCTCGGCAACATGGACTCCCTGCGTGACTGGGGCCATGCCAAAGATTACGTGAAAATGCAGTGGATGATGCTGCAACAGGAAAAACCGGAAGACTTCGTTATCGCCACCGGCGTGCAGTACTCCGTGCGTCAGTTCGTCGAAATGGCGGCGGCACAACTGGGTATCAAACTGCGCTTTGAAGGCACCGGCGTGGAAGAGAAAGGCATTGTCGTTTCTGTGACCGGCCATGATGCACCGGGCGTGAAACCGGGTGATGTGATTGTTGCCGTTGACCCGCGTTACTTCCGTCCTGCTGAAGTGGAAACCCTGCTGGGCGACCCGAGCAAAGCGCACGAAAAACTGGGCTGGAAACCGGAAATCACCCTGCAGGAGATGGTCTCCGAAATGGTGGCAAAAGATCTGGAAGCAGCGAAAAAACACTCACTGCTTAAGGCCCACGGTTACGAGGTTGCCATCGCGCTGGAGTCCTGAGCATGACCAAACAACGTGTTTTTGTGGCTGGCCATCGCGGGATGGTGGGGTCAGCCATCGTACGGCAGCTCGAACAGCGGGCGGATATCGAACTGGTGCTGCGTTCCCGCGAGGAGCTCAACCTGTTAGATAGCGCGGCTGTGAATGCGTTTTTCGCCAGTGAGCGTATCGACCAGGTTTACCTGGCGGCGGCGAAAGTGGGCGGTATTGTGGCGAACAATACCTACCCGGCGGACTTCATCTACGAAAATATGATGATTGAGAGCAACATCATTCACGCCGCGCACAAGAACGACGTGAACAAACTGTTGTTCCTCGGTTCGTCCTGCATCTACCCGAAACTGGCTCACCAGCCGATTGCGGAAAGTGAGCTGTTGCAGGGGACACTGGAGCCGACCAACGAGCCGTACGCGATTGCCAAAATCGCCGGTATTAAGTTGTGCGAATCCTACAACCGTCAGTATGACCGTGATTACCGCTCGGTGATGCCGACCAACCTGTACGGGCCGCACGACAACTTCCACCCGAGCAACTCGCACGTTATTCCAGCGCTGCTGCGCCGTTTCCACGAAGCGACGCAGGAAAATGCGCCGGATGTGGTGGTGTGGGGCAGCGGCACGCCGATGCGTGAATTCCTGCATGTGGATGATATGGCTGCGGCCAGCATTCATGTTCAGGAGCTGGCGCGCGAAGTGTGGCAGGAGAATACCGAACCAATGCTGTCGCATATCAACGTCGGCACTGGCGTGGACTGCACCATTCGTGAACTGGCGCAAACCGTGGCAAGCGTGGTCGGTTACAAAGGTCGCGTGGTGTTTGACGCCACCAAACCGGACGGCACGCCGCGCAAACTGCTGGATGTGACGCGCCTGCATCAGCTTGGCTGGTATCACGAGATCTCACTGGAAGCGGGGCTTGCCAGCACCTACCAGTGGTTCCTTGAAAACCAGCACCGGTTCCGGGGGTAAGCATGTTTTTGAGTCAGGAAGATTTTGCCACGGTGGTGCGTTCGACCCCGCTGATTTCCATCGATTTGATCGTGGAGAACTCACGCGGCGAGTTTTTACTCGGCAAGCGCACTAACCGCCCGGCCCAGGGATACTGGTTTGTCCCGGGCGGACGCGTGCAAAAGGACGAGCCGCTGGCGGCCGCTTTCGAGCGACTGACTCAGGCGGAACTGGGACTGCGCCTGCCGATGTCGGCAGGCGAGTTTTACGGCGTCTGGCAGCACTTCTATGACGACAACTTTTCCGGCCCGGATTTCACCACGCATTACATCGTGCTGGGCTTCCGCCTGCGTGTGGATGAGGACACCCTCGCGCTGCCGACGGAGCAGCACAATGATTACCGCTGGGGAACACCGGAGTCGCTGATTGCCGACCCGCTGGTACATGACAACAGCCGCGCCTATTTCCTCGACGCGCAGGGAGTACCGGGCTTATGAAAATCCTGGTCTATGGCATCAACTATTCGCCGGAGCTGACCGGGATCGGTAAGTACACCGGCGAAATGGTGGAATGGATGGCCCGTCAGGGCCATGACGTGCGCGTTATCACCGCGCCGCCGTACTACCCGGAGTGGAAAGTGGGTGAGCATTACAGCGCCTGGCGCTGGCGCAAAGAGCAGGGCGTTGCCACCGTGTGGCGCTGCCCGCTGTATGTGCCCGCGCAGCCATCGACCTTAAAACGGCTACTGCATCTGGGCAGTTTTGCCCTGAGCAGCTTCTTCCCGTTGATGGCGCAGCGTCGCTGGAAACCGGATCGCATTATCGGCGTCGTGCCGACCCTGTTTTGCACACCGGGCATGCGCCTGCTGGCAAAACTGAGCGGTGCGAAAACCGTGCTGCACATTCAGGATTATGAAGTCGACGCCATGCTGGGTTTAGGCATGGCGGGCAAAGGTAAAAATGGTCGCGTGGCGAAGCTGGCGACCGCTTTTGAGCGCAGCAACCTGCATAACGTTGACAACGTGTCGACCATCTCCCGTTCGATGATGAACAAAGCGCGGGAGAAAGGTGTGGCTGCGGACAACATAATTTTCTTCCCGAACTGGTCCGAAGTGGCGCGTTTTCGCGATATCGACGATGGATCCGTCGCGCAACTGCGCCGCACGCTCGGCCTGCCGGATGACAAAAAAATCATTCTCTACTCCGGCAATATCGGTGAGAAGCAGGGGCTGGAAAACGTTATTGAAGCGGCGGCAAAACTGCACAACCAGCCGTGGCTGTTTGTGATTGTCGGCCAGGGCGGCGGCAAGGCAAGACTGGAAAAAATGGTCAGCGAGCGCGGGCTTCACAACGTGAAATTCTTCCCGTTGCAGCCGTACGACGCGTTACCAGCCTTATTAAAAATGGGCGATTGCCATCTGGTTATCCAAAAGCGCGGCGCGGCTGACGCGGTGCTGCCGTCCAAACTGACCAACATTCTGGCGGTCGGCGGCAATGCCGTCATTACCGCCGAAGAGAGTACCGAACTTGGCCAGCTGTGCCTGACCCAGCCTGGCATTGCGGTCTGCGTTGAACCGGAATCGGTGGACGCGCTGACCTGGGGCATTGAACGCGCACTGGCGATGCCCAAAAACAACACGGTGGCACGTGAATATGCCGAACGCACGCTCGAAAAAGAGAACGTGTTAAGCCAGTTTATTGCAGATATCAGCCCGGAGAATTCCACTCAGCCCGCACCTGCCAGTGAAAGCGTGCATGACGGCGAACTGAACTTCGATGGCAATGGGGATAAATCATGAGTCAAACACAACTCTATCCGGTCGTGATGGCCGGCGGCTCTGGCAGCCGTTTGTGGCCGCTGTCCCGTGTGCTTTACCCTAAACAGTTTCTCTGCCTGAAAGGCGAACTCACCATGTTGCAAACCACCATCTGCCGCCTGAATGGCGTGGAGTGCGAAAGCCCGGTGGTGATTTGTAACGAACAGCACCGCTTTATCGTCGCGGAGCAACTGCGTCAGCTGCATAAGCTGACCGAAAACATCATCCTCGAGCCGGCAGGCCGCAACACGGCTCCGGCTATCGCGCTGGCGGCGCTGGCGGTAAAACGCCACAACCCGGATAGCGATCCGCTGATGCTGGTGCTGGCCGCTGACCATGTGATCCAGGATGAAGAGGCGTTTCGCACGTCGGTACGCAATGCGATCCCTTATGCCGAAGCGGGCAAACTGGTGACCTTTGGTATCGTGCCGGATCTTCCGGAAACCGGGTATGGCTACATCCGCCGCGGCGCGGTTTCTGCCGGTGAAGTCGATGCGGTGGCGTTTGAAGTGGCGCAGTTTGTTGAAAAACCCAACCTCGAAACGGCGCAGGGTTATGTGGCAAGCGGCGAATATTACTGGAACAGCGGCATGTTCCTGTTCCGTGCCGGTCGCTACCTCGAAGAGCTGAAAAAATACCGCCCGGACATTCTCGAGGCCTGCGAAAAAGCGATGGATGCCACCGACCCGGATATGGACTTTATCCGTGTTGACGAGGAGTCATTCCTCGCCTGTCCGGAAGAGTCGATTGACTACGCGGTGATGGAACGCACCGCCGATGCGGTAGTGGTGCCAATGGATGCGGGCTGGAGCGATGTTGGCTCCTGGTCGTCGCTGTGGGAAATCAGCCAGCACACGCCGGAGGGAAACGTCCATCACGGCGACGTCATCACCCATAAAACCGAAAACAGCTACGTTTACGCCGAATCGGGGCTGGTGACGACCGTCGGGGTGAAAGATCTGGTGGTGGTGCAGACCAAAGATGCGGTGCTGATTGCCGACCGTAACGCGGTGCAGGATGTGAAAAAAGTGGTCGAGAAAATCAAAGCCGACGGGCGCCACGAACACCATATCCACCGCGAAGTCTACCGTCCGTGGGGCAAATATGACTCCATCGATTCCGGCGACCGCTACCAGGTAAAACGCATTACCGTGAAGCCGGGCGAAGGACTTTCCGTACAGATGCATCACCACCGCGCTGAACACTGGGTGGTGGTTGCCGGTACGGCAAAAGTGACGATTGATGGTGAGGTGAAACTGCTGGGTGAAAACGAATCTATCTATATTCCGCTCGGCGCGCGCCACTGTCTGGAAAACCCCGGGAAAATTCCGCTCGATCTGATCGAGGTGCGCTCCGGCTCGTACCTTGAAGAGGATGACATTGTGCGGTTTGCCGATCGTTACGGCCGTATTTAATTCCCGTGCCGGATAACGCGAACGTTGTCCGGTTTATAAATTTAAATTAATCAACAAGATATGGCCATTTTACGGTCACGGCTGACTGTTGCCTGAAGAAGAGGTAATGATGGAAAAATTAACCTGTTTTAAAGCTTACGATATTCGCGGCAAGCTGGGCGAAGAACTGAATGAAGATATTGCATGGCGTATTGGCCGCGCCTATGGGGAATACCTGAAGCCGCAGACCATCGTGCTGGGCGGCGATGTGCGCCAGACCAGCGAAGCGCTGAAACTGGCGCTGGCGAAAGGGTTGCAGGACGCCGGTGTGAATGTGCTGGATATTGGTCTTTCCGGCACCGAAGAGATCTATTTTGCCACTTTCCATCTGGGCGTTGACGGCGGTATCGAAGTGACCGCCAGCCACAACCCGATGGATTATAACGGCATGAAACTGGTGCGTAAGGGCGCGCGTCCGATCAGCGGCGATACCGGCCTGCGCGATGTGCAGCGCCTGGCTGAAGCCAATGACTTCCCGCCGGTGAACCCGGCAAAACGCGGCAGCTACGAGCAAATTAATCTGCGCGACGCTTATATCGATCACCTGATGGGCTATATCGACACCAACAACCTCAAGCCGCTAAAACTGGTAATTAACTCCGGTAACGGCGCGGCAGGTCCGGTGGTGGACGCCATTGAAGCTCGCTTTAAGGCACTGAATGTGCCGGTGACTTTCGTCAAAGTGCATAACGAACCGGACGGCACCTTCCCGCACGGTATTCCTAACCCGCTGCTGCCGGAGTGCCGCGACGATACGCGCAATGCGGTGATTGAGCATAACGCCGATATGGGCATTGCTTTCGATGGCGACTTTGACCGTTGCTTCCTGTTCGACGGGGAAGGGCAGTTTATCGAGGGCTACTACATTGTTGGCCTGCTGGCCGAAGCGTTCCTCGAAAAACATCCTGGCGCGAAAATTATTCATGACCCGCGCTTGTCGTGGAACACGGTGGATGTCGTTGGTCGCGCGGGTGGTACGCCGGTGATGTCGAAAACCGGCCATGCCTTTATCAAAGAGCGGATGCGCGAAGAAGACGCCATTTACGGTGGCGAAATGAGCGCGCACCACTACTTCCGTGACTTTGCCTACTGCGACAGCGGCATGATCCCGTGGCTGCTGGTCACCGAGCTGCTGTGCCTGAAAGGGAAAACGCTGGCGCAACTGGTGCGCGACCGCATGGTGGCCTTCCCGGCGAGCGGCGAGATCAACAGCAAACTGGCGGATCCGGTGACGGCGATCAACCGCGTTGAACAACACTTCACGCCGGGTGCGCTGGAGATCGACCGTACGGACGGCATCAGCATCGCATTTGCCGACTGGCGCTTTAACTTGCGCTCTTCCAACACAGAACCCGTTGTACGTCTGAATGTTGAATCGCGGCACGACGAGGAACTGATGAAAGCGCGAACGCAGGAAATTCTGGCACTGTTAAATCAATAACGATAAGGCGTTCCTCTCCCCGATGCCGGGGAGGGTGAACATTACAGGCAGGTACAACAATGACTCATCTCAAAAAACGCGACCGGGCCAAAACGAATGCATCGTTAATCTCTATCGTGCAGCGCTTCTCCGACATCACCATTATGTTCGGTGGCCTGTGGTTGGTGTGTAAGGTCAATGCGCTGCCGTTCTTCTACATGCATCTGCTGATGGCTCTGATTACGCTGGTTGTTTTCCAGATGATCGGCGGAATGACCGATTTTTACCGCTCCTGGCGGGGCGTAAAAATCATGACTGAACTGACGCTGCTGTTGCAGAACTGGACGCTGAGCCTGATTTTCAGCGCCGGTCTGCTGGCGTTCAACAATGATTTTGATAATACCTTCAACATTTATCTCGCCTGGTATTTGTTGACCTCAATGGGGCTGATGATGAGCCGGGCGGTGATCCGCTTTGGCGCTGGCTGGATGCGTAACCTGGGCTACAACACGCGCCGCGTGGCAGTAGCCGGTGATATGCCGATGGGCCAGGAATTGCTGGAAGGTTTTCGTAATGAACCGTGGCTCGGGTTTGATGTGGTCGGGGTTTACCACGATCCACAACCGGGCGGCATTACGACTGGCTGGGCGGGAAACCTCGACCAACTGGTGGAAGATGCGAAAAGCGGGAAAATTCACAATGTCTACATCGCCATGTCGATGAACGATGCGGCCTGCATTAAAAAGCTGGTGCGCCAGCTCGCCGATACCACCTGTTCGGTGATCCTTATCCCTGACGTTTTCACCTTTAACATTCTGCACTCACGTGTGGAAGAGGTGAACGGCGTGCCGGTGGTACCGCTGTATGACACGCCGCTTTCCGGTGTTAACCGCATCCTGAAACGTCTGGAAGATATTGTCCTCTCCTCGCTGATTTTGCTGCTCATCTCCCCGGTGCTGCTGGCGATTTCGGTGGCGGTGAAACTCAGCTCGCCGGGGCCGGTTATCTTCCGCCAGACGCGCTATGGCATGGACGGTAAGCCAATCAAGGTGTGGAAATTCCGCTCCATGAAGGTGATGGAAAACGACAAAGTGGTGACCCAGGCAACGCAGAACGATCCGCGCGTGACGAAAGTCGGCAGCTTCCTGCGCCGTACGTCGCTCGATGAACTGCCGCAGTTTATCAATGTGCTGACCGGCGGGATGTCGATTGTTGGCCCGCGCCCGCACGCGGTGGCGCATAACGAGCAGTACCGCTCACTGATTGAGGGCTACATGCTGCGCCATAAAGTGAAACCTGGTATTACCGGTTGGGCGCAAATCAACGGCTGGCGCGGTGAAACCGACACGCTGGAGAAAATGGAAAAACGTATTGAGTTCGATCTCGAGTACATCCGTGAATGGAGCCTGTGGTTCGATATCAAAATCGTTTTTCTGACCATCTTTAAAGGCTTTGTTAACAAAGCGGCGTATTAAGGAAAGGTCATGAGCCTGAGAGAAAAAACCATCAGCGGCGCGAAGTGGTCCGCCATGGCGACCCTGACCATTATTGGTCTGGGGCTGGTGCAGATGACCGTGCTGGCGCGCATTATCGATAACCACCAGTTCGGTCTGCTGACCGTCTCGCTGGTGATTATCGCGCTGGCGGATACGCTGTCGGATTTCGGCATCGCCAACTCCATTATTCAACGTAAAGAGATAAGCCATCTCGAACTGACCACGTTGTACTGGCTCAATGTTGGGCTGGGCATCGTGGTCTGCATCGCCGTTTTCTCCCTGAGCGGGGTGATCGCCGATGTGCTGAATAACCCGGATCTGGCACCGCTGATTAAAACGCTGTCACTGGCCTTCGTGGTGATCCCACATGGCCAGCAATTTCGCACCTTGATGCAAAAAGAGCTGGAGTTCAACAAGATTGGCGCCATTGAAACGCTGTCGGTGCTGGCGGGCTTCAGCTTTACGGTTATCAGCGCGTTCTTCTGGCCGCTGGCAATGACCGCGATCCTCGGTTATCTGGTCAACAGCGCCGTGCGTACGCTGCTGTTTGGCTATTTCGGGCGCAAAATTTACCGCCCCGGGCTGCATTTCTCGCTGGCGTCGGTCAGTTCCAACCTGCGTTTTGGCGCCTGGCTGACGGCAGACAGCATCATCAACTATGTGAACACCAACCTCTCCACGCTGGTGCTGGCGCGTATCCTCGGCGCCAGTGTCGCCGGGGGCTACAACCTGGCGTACAACGTGGCGGTAGTGCCGCCGATGAAGCTCAACCCTATCATCACCCGCGTGCTGTTCCCGGCGTTTGCCAAAATTCAGGACGACACCGAGAAGCTGCGCGTGAACTTCTACAAACTGCTGTCAGTGGTCGGGATCATTAACTTCCCGATCCTGCTGGGGCTGATGGTGGTGTCGAATAACTTTGTGCCGCTGGTGTTTGGCGACAAATGGAACAGCATCATTCCCATCCTGCAACTGCTGTGTATTGTCGGCCTGTTGCGCGCGGTGGGTAACCCGATCGGTTCGCTGCTGATGGCGAAAGCGCGGGTGGATATCAGCTTTAAATTCAACGTCTTTAAAACGTTTCTCTTTATCCCTGCCATCATTGTCGGTGGACATCTGGCGGGGGCGCTCGGCGTGACGCTCGGTTTTCTGCTGGTGCAAATCATCAACACCGTTCTGAGCTACTTCGTGATGATCAAACCGGTGCTCGGTTCCAGCTACCGTCAGTACATCCTGAGCCTGTGGCTGCCCTTTTACCTGTCGCTGCCGACGCTGGTGGTGAGCTATGGCCTGGGTCTGGCCCTGAACGGACATCTGCCGCTGGCGGCGATGCTGGCGATTCAGGTCGCGGCGGGCGTGGTGGCGTTCGCCGGGATGCTGATTGTGTCGCGTAATGCGCTGGTGGTAGAGATGAAACGCCAGTTTTGCCGCAACGAGAAACTTAAAACGCTGCTTCGCGCAGGATAAGAAACCTGATTGAACCCCTTTATGAGGTCGTTATGAAATTATTGATCCTTGGCAATCACACATGCGGCAACCGTGGTGACAGCGCTATTTTACGTGGATTGCTGGATGCGATTGCCCTGATTGAGCCGGATGCAGAGGTGGATGTGATGAGCCGCTATCCGGTGAGCTCATCCTGGTTACTCAACCGCCCGGTGATGGGCGACCCGCTCTATAGCCAGATGAAAGAGCAGAACAACGCTGCCGGATTGATGGGGCGCGTGAAGAAGGTGCTGCGCCGCCGTTACCAGCACCAGGTGCTGCTCTCCAGGGTGACGGATACCGGGAAGTTGCGCAATATCGCCATTGCGCAAGGGTTTACCGATTTTGTCCGCCGTCTGGCGGACTATGACGCGATTATTCAGGTTGGCGGCTCTTTCTTTGTCGATCTGTATGGTGTGCCGCAGTTTGAACACGCGCTGTGTACGTTTATGGCGAAAAAACCGATCTACATGATTGGTCACAGCGTGGGACCGTTCCAGAACGAGGCGTTTAACCAGCTGGCGAATTATGTTTTTGGCCATTGTGATGCGCTGATCCTGCGCGAAACAGTCAGCCTGAACCTGATGAAGCAGAGCAATATCACCACGGATAAAGTCGAGCAGGGCGTCGATACGGCCTGGCTGGTGGATCACCATCAGCATGATTTTGTGGCCAGCTATGCAGTGCAGCACTGGCTGGATCTGGCGGCGAAAGAGAAAACCGTGGCGATTACGCTGCGTGAACTGGCGCCGTTTGATAAACGACTCAGCACTACCCAACAGGCCTATGAACAGGCTTTTGCCGAGGTGGTCAACCGGATTATTGACGCGGGTTATCAGGTTATTGCGCTCTCCACCTGCACCGGTATCGACAGCTACAACAAAGATGACCGCATGGTGGCGCTCAATCTGCGCCAGTATGTCAGCGACCCGTCGCGCTACCACGTGGTGATGGATGAGTTGAACGATCTGGAGATGGGCAAGATCCTTGGCGCGTGTGATTTAACGGTTGGTACGCGCCTGCACTCCGCGATTATCTCGATGAACTTTGGAACACCGGCGATTGCCATCAACTATGAACACAAATCGGCAGGCATCATGCAGCAACTTGGGATGCCGGAAATGGCGGTCGACATTCGCCATCTGCTGGATGGTTCTTTGGCGGCGATGGCGGCCGACACGCTGGGGCAACTGCCTGCGATTAACCAGCGTCTGGCAACGGCGGTGGCGGCTGAGCGCGAGCATGGCATGAAAATGGTTAAATCGGTGCTCGATCGTGTACAGGGGGTGAAATGAAAGTCAGCTTCTTTTTGCTGAAGTTCCCCTTATCTTCCGAAACTTTTGTGCTCAACCAGATCGTTGCCTTTATCAATATGGGTTTTGAGGTTGAGATTGTCGCCCTGCATAAGGGCGATATGAACAATACACACGCGGCGTATACCGAGTACCGGCTGGCGGAAAAAACGCACTGGCTGCTGGCCGAGCCGGAAGGGAAGATGGCAAAACTGAGCTATCGCGGGCAGGCGATAGCGCGGGGTATCTGGAAATCCTCCACCTGGAAAGCGTTGAATATGTCGCGTTACGGCGACGAAGCCCGCAATCTGATCCTGCCAGCCATTTGCGGCCTTGCGCCGCGCACATTCAGCGCTGATGTCTTTATCGCCCACTTTGGCCCGGCAGGCGTTACCGCTGCCAAATTGCGGGAGCTCGGCGTCCTCAAGGGCAAAATCGCCACCGTATTCCACGGCATCGATATCTCGCATCGCGACGTGCTGAACCACTATACGCCGGAGTATCAGCAACTTTTCCAGCGTGGCGATCTGATGTTGCCGATCAGCGACTTATGGGCCGGCAGGCTGAAAAATATGGGTTGCCCGGAGACCAAAATCGCCGTGTCGCGCATGGGGGTCGATATGGCCCGCTTTAGTTTGCGCTCGGTTAAAAACCCCGGTAGTCCGCTGCAAATTATCTCTGTGGCGCGCCTGACCGAGAAAAAAGGGCTGCACGTCGCCATTGAAGCGTGCCGTTTATTGAAAGAACGCGGCGTGGATTTCAAATATCGCATCCTCGGTATTGGCCCTTGGGAACGCCGCTTACGCACGCTTATCGAACAATTCCAGCTGGAAGATGTGATTGAAATGCCGGGCTTTAAACCCAGCCATGAAGTGAAAGCGCTGCTTGATGAAGCCGACGTCTTTTTGCTGCCGTCAGTTACCGGCGCGGATGGGGATATGGAAGGCATCCCGGTTGCGCTGATGGAGGCGATGGCGGTGGGGATCCCGGTGGTTTCAACTGTCCACAGCGGCATTCCGGAATTGATCGATGCCGGGCGGTCCGGCTGGCTGGTGCCGGAAAATGATGCCGAGGCGCTGGCGCAGCGTCTGGCTGCTTTCGGTGACATGGAGAGCCGTGATTTAACACCGGTGGTGACGCGGGCGCGAGAGAAAGTCGAGAACGACTTCAACCAGAAAATCATCAACCAGCAACTTGCCAGTCTGTTGCAGACGCTTTAACAGAGGTTTTATGACCGTGAAGAAAACAGCAACTGCGCTATCGCGACGCACTTTCCTGGCCGCCGGTTCCGCGCTGGCGGCACTTCCTTTGCTACATATTCCAGCCGCCCGCGCGTTGGGACGTAACGACACGGTCAGCATCAGTGATTACAACCGCAATGACTGGCCCGCGGCGTTTAAACAAGCTTTTGCTGACGGGCAAACGGTGGAAGTTCCCGCAGGTGTGGTCTGCGACAATATCAACACCGGTATTTTCATTCCTGCCGGTAAAACGCTGCTGGTGCGCGGTGCGCTGAAAGGTAACGGGCGCGGGCGCTTTGTGTTACAGGACGGTAGCCGGGTGGTGGGGGAGAAGGGCGGTAATTTCTATAACATCACGCTGGATGTGCGCGGTTCAGACTGCGTGATCAAGGGCGTGAGTATGAGTGGCTTTGGCCCGGTGATGCAGATTTACATTGGCGGGAAAGAGGCGCGCACGATGCGCAATTTGGTCATCGATAACATCACGGTGAGCAAAGCGAACTATGGCATTTTACGCCAGGGTTTCCACAATGAACTGGACGGTGTGCGGATAACCAATGGTCATTTCAGCGATTTACAAGGTGATGCTATCGAATGGAATGTGGCCATCAATGACCGCAACATTCTGATCTCCGACCATGTGATTGATAATATCAACTGCACCAACGGCAAAATTAACTGGGGCATTGGTATTGGGCTGGCGGGCAGCACCTACGACAATAACTACCCTGAAGATCAAGCGGTTAAAAATTTTGTCGTGGCGAATATTACCGGTAGCAACTGCCGCCAGTTAGTGCATGTGGAAAACGGTAAACACTTTATTATTCGCAACGTGAAAGCGAAAAACATCACCCCGGATTTCAGTAAAAAAGCCGGGATTGATAATGCGACCGTGGCGATTTACGGCTGTGATAATTTCGTCATTGATAATGTTTCAATGGTCAATAGTGCCGGCATGCTGATTGGCTATGGCGTTATCAAAGGCGACTATTTGTCGATCCCGCAGAATTTCAAACTCAACGATATCCAGCAGGACAATAGCAGTAGTAAATATAAGCTGCGCGGTATCCAGATATCGTCCGGCAATGCCACGTCGTTTGTGGCTATCACTAACGTGAAAATGCAGAGCGCGACGCTGGAACTGCACAATAAACCGCAACATCTTTTCCTGCGTAATATCAACGTGACGCAACAGGCGGCCAACGGCCCGGCACTGAAGCTGAACTTCGATTTACGCAAAGATGTGCGCGGGCGTTTTATGGCGAAACAGGACACCTTGCTGTCGTTGGCGAATATTCACGCAGTCAATGAAAACGGGCAAAGTTCAGTCGATATCGACCGAGTCGATCAGCATGTGGTGAATGTCGATAATTTGAACTTCCGTTTGCCGGCGAAGCGGCTATAAGCGCGGGAAATGGCCTTTTACGATAAATCCTGGTGATTTAGCTCCAGGGTTAGGATTACATCTACTGCCTTGCAGGGACATTAGGCGTAACATCTTTCACTTTCCTCGCTGCAAACGCACTGGCGAAAACAGGTTAAAGGTTTATAATTCATCCAATTATTATAGGTGGAAGAAATAATGGTTAATTTGAAAGCAGTTATTCCGGTAGCCGGTCTGGGGATGCATATGCTCCCGGCCACGAAAGCGATTCCAAAAGAGATGCTACCGATCGTCGACAAGCCGATGATTCAGTACATCGTCGACGAAGTTGTTGCTGCAGGGATCAAAGAAATCGTTCTGGTGACTCACTCGTCAAAAAACGCGGTGGAAAACCACTTCGACACCTCCTACGAACTTGAAGCGCTGCTTGAACAGCGTGTTAAACGTCAGTTGCTGGCTGAAGTGCAGTCTATTTGTCCGCCAGGCGTGACGATTATGAACGTGCGTCAGGCGCAGCCACTGGGTTTAGGCCACTCTATCCTCTGTGCGCGCCCGATTGTAGGCGACAATCCGTTTGTCGTGGTATTGCCGGATATCGTGCTGGATACGGCGACCGCCGATCCACTGCGTTACAATCTCGCGGCGATGGTGGCACGCTTTGCTGAGACCGGCCGCAGCCAGGTGCTGGCAAAACGCATGAAAGGCGATCTCTCTGAATACTCTGTTATCCAGACCAAAGAGCCGCTGGATACAGAAGGCAAAGTCAGCCGCATTGTGCAGTTTATTGAAAAACCGGATCAACCGCAGACGCTGGATTCCGACCTGATGGCAGTGGGGCGCTATGTGCTTTCTGCCGATATCTGGGCGGAACTGGAAAAAACCGAGCCGGGCGCATGGGGGCGTATTCAACTCACCGATGCGATTGCAGAGCTTGCAGAAAAACAGTCTGTTGATGCGATGTTGATGACCGGCGACAGCTATGACTGCGGTAAGAAAATGGGCTACATGCAGGCCTTTGTGAACTACGGTCTGCGTAACCTGAAAGAAGGTCAGAAATTCCGCGAAAGTATTAAAAAACTGCTGGCGCAATAGATAATTAAAACGGTGTAGTGAAGATATTTACAGCAGGGGCGGTATAGGGTTGCCACAAGGACATTTGATCCTTTGGTTATTCTTACTGCCCTTTTTATTTTCATTATAAAATCAACGATTAAAAAAGGTAGGCATGGGTAATTATTGCGCTGACGTAAGCAAGATTTTTCCTTGTTTCCGTGCCTGTTTCGGCGGAGAATAGCCGCTTAGCATTTTGTGCCAAGTGGCAGATTCAAATAAGAGTAGCGCAGTCGTTAACATCACAAATTGCCGACAAAAGCACACAGTACACAGGTAGCTGAAGAGCCTGGGGCGGTAGCGTGCCTGAAATATATACACGCAAGTTAATAACCTACTCTTAACTAACCTTAAGTTAAAACATAGTAAAGCAAAAGCGGAAGATACTCGTGAAAATACTGGTCACCGGTGGTGCAGGTTTTATTGGATCTGCAGTTGTTCGTCATATCATTAATAACACTGCTGATTTCGTGGTTAATGTGGATAAATTAACCTATGCCGGGAATTTGGAATCACTGGCGGAAATCAATAACGACCCGCGTTACGTTTTTGAACGTGCGGACATTTGTGATAGTGACGCAATGGTGAGGATTTTTGCTGAGCATCAACCCGATGCCGTTATGCACCTGGCTGCGGAAAGCCATGTCGATCGCTCGATTACTGGCCCTGCCGCGTTTATTGAAACCAACATTGTTGGCACCTATGTGTTGCTTGAAGCGGCACGTCAATATTGGGCGCAACTGGATACCGTACGTAAAGCGGCCTTCCGTTTTCACCACATCTCCACTGACGAAGTGTATGGTGATTTGCCTCACCCGGATGAAGTGACCGCCGGTGAATCATTGCCTCTGTTCACTGAGCAAACTGCTTACGCACCGAGTAGCCCTTACTCTGCCTCTAAAGCCTCCAGCGATCATTTGGTCCGCGCGTGGCGCAGAACCTATGGTTTCCCGACGATTGTTACCAATTGCTCCAATAATTACGGACCGTTCCATTTTCCGGAAAAATTGATCCCGCTGGTGATTTTAAATGCTTTAGCAGGCAAGGCCTTGCCTGTGTATGGCAAAGGCGATCAAATTCGCGACTGGCTGTATGTCGAAGATCACGCGCGTGCGCTTTATACAGTGGTCACGCAAGGTGTTGCGGGTGAGACTTATAATATAGGCGGCCATAACGAAAAACAGAACCTCGATGTTGTCCACACGATTTGTGACTTGCTTGATGAGATCGTACCGAAGGCAACCTCTTATCGTGAGCAGATCACTTACGTAACTGACCGTCCGGGGCACGATCGCCGTTATGCAATCGATGCCGATAAAATCAGTAAAGAACTGGGCTGGAAACCGGTCGAAACCTTTGAAAGCGGAATCCGTAAAACGGTTGAGTGGTATTTGTCCAACAGCGCATGGGTCGCGAACGTACAAAGTGGTGCCTACCAGTCATGGATTGAACAAAACTACGGGAAGCGCAGCGAATGAATATTCTGTTATTCGGAAAAACGGGACAAGTAGGCTGGGAGCTCCAGCGTTCGCTGGCTCCATTGGGCAACCTGATTGCGCTGGATGTTGATTCCACAGAATATTGCGGTGACTTCAGTAACCCGCAAGGTGTTGCTGAAACTGTGCGCCGTATACGACCTGACGTGATCGTCAACGCCGCCGCGCATACGGCGGTTGATAAAGCTGAGTCCGAGCCGGAATTTGCCTCACTGCTGAATGCGAAAAGTGTTGAAGCTATTGCGCGTGAAGCCGCCAAAATTGATGCATGGGTGGTTCACTATTCAACCGATTATGTTTTCCCGGGTGATGGTCAAACGCCGTGGGTAGAGACTGATAGCACTGCTCCGCTGAATGTTTACGGCCAGACAAAGCTGGATGGCGAAAATGCATTGCGCGAAAACTGCCCTAAGCATCTTATTTTCCGCACCAGTTGGGTTTACGCCGGAAAAGGCAATAATTTCGCGAAAACCATGTTAAAACTGGCGAAAACACGCCAGGAACTCTCGGTGATTAACGATCAATTTGGCGCACCGACCGGCGCAGAGCTACTGGCAGATTGTACTGCTCACGCAATCCGCACAGCACTAATGCAACCGCGCGTGGCCGGTTTGTATCACTTGGTTGCTGGTGGTGAGACTTGCTGGCATGACTACGCGGCGCTGGTTTTTGCTGAGGCCAGGACAGCGGGAGTTGAACTCGCTTTGAATAAATTAAATCCGGTAACGACAGAAAGTTTCCCAACGCCGGCGAAACGTCCGCACAATTCGCGACTGAACACAGATAAATTTCAGCAAACTTTCGATCTGGTTCTTCCTGACTGGGAGCTCGGCGTGAAACGTATGCTGGCTGAGTTATTTAGCACAACGCCTATTTGACTATTTGAAAAGTGCCTATGGGCAGGCATTTTTGCTCGGGATTACGAAATGAAAACACGTAAAGGAATTATACTGGCGGGTGGTTCGGGAACTCGTCTGTACCCGGTTACAATGGTTGTGAGTAAACAACTGCTGCCAATTTATGATAAGCCAATGATTTACTATCCGTTATCCACGCTTATGCTCGCGGGGATTCGTGATATTTTAATTATTAGTACCCCGCAGGATCTACCTCGCTTCGAACAATTACTTGGCGATGGTAGCCAGTGGGGTTTAAGCCTCCATTATAAAGTACAGCCAAGCCCTGATGGGTTAGCGCAGGCGTTTATTCTTGGTGAAGAGTTTATTGGTAATGACTCCTGCGCTCTGGTGCTGGGCGACAATATTTTCTATGGTCATGATTTGCCGAAGCTAATGGATACCGCTGTGAAACAGGAAAGCGGTGCAACTGTCTTTGCTTACCATGTTACCGATCCAGAGCGCTATGGCGTGGTCGAATTTGATAAAAATGGCACGGCAGTCAGCCTTGAAGAGAAACCGCTGGAACCGAAAAGTAATTATGCGGTAACCGGGCTCTATTTTTACGATAACGATGTTGTCGCCATGGCAAAAAGTCTCACCCCTTCCGCGCGTGGTGAACTGGAAATTACAGATATCAATCGTATTTATATGCAACAAGGACGTTTGTCTGTAGCGATGATGGGCCGTGGTTACGCATGGCTTGATACCGGGACACACCAGAGCTTGATCGAGGCCAGTAATTTCATCCAAACCATTGAAGAACGTCAGGGGTTAAAAGTTTCCTGCCCGGAAGAGATTGCCTACCGCAAGAATTTTATTGATGCTGCGCAGGTTAAAAAGCTGGCGGAGCCGCTGAAAAAAAATGCGTATGGTCAATATCTATTGAGAATGGTTAAAGGTCACTAAAAATGAAAACCGTTGAGACGGCGATCCCCGATGTACTTATTTTTGAGCCAAAAGTGTTTGGCGACGATCGCGGCTTTTTCTTTGAGAGCTTCAGCCAGCGCCGCTTTGAAGAAGCTATTGGTCGTAAAGTCGAATTTGTGCAAGATAACCACTCAAAATCAAAAAAAGGCGTATTACGTGGTTTGCATTACCAGCTAGCGCCCTATGCTCAGGGGAAACTGGTTCGCGCCATCGCCGGCGAGGTTTTTGATGTTGCTGTTGATGTGCGTAAAAGTTCTCCGACATTCGGAAAATGGGTTGGCGTGCATTTATCTGCGGAAAATAAACGTCAGTTATGGATCCCGGAAGGGTTTGCCCATGGTTTTGTTGTGCTGAGTGATAGCGCTGAGTTCGTTTACAAGGCAACCAATTATTACAATCCGCAATTTGAAAGCAGTATTATTTGGAACGATCCAGAATTGAATATTGCATGGCCGCTCTCAGTTGAGCCGGAACTATCAGCCAAAGATGCGATAGCACCTTCCTTTACCTTAGCGAATTTTTTTGAGTAACCGCCCGTGTCATATGTAATTAAAGTCTTTCCCGCTGATATCGCTTTTGAAGGTGAAAGCGAAAAAACGTTGCTTGATTCTGCCCTCGAGGCGGGGATCCATCTTGAACACAGTTGCAAAAATGGCAGTTGTGGCATATGTGAAGCTCAGCTTATCGCAGGCGAGGTGATTGATGCGCAAGATAAAGTGGTGCCGGCTGGCAATAATATCCTGACATGTAGCTGCCGCCCCGGTGGCGATGTTTCGCTACAAGCAACGTACTACCCGGAGCTTGCGGGGCAGATCAAAAAAATAACGCCCTGCAAAGTAGTAAGCGCTGAAAATGTTTCTGAAGATGTTATTAAACTCGTGCTTCGTTTCCCACCAACAGCGCAGCTAAATTACTTACCCGGGCAGTATATTAACTTGCAGTATCAGGGGGTCACTCGCAGTTATTCCATCGCAAATGCTGATGCGAAAGAGGGCATCGAGTTACATATCAGAAACGTACCTAACGGGCAAATGAGCCAGTTGGTTTTTGGCGGGCTTACCGCAAACACATTGATGCGCATCGAAGGGCCGTGCGGAACATTTTTTATTCGTAAAAATGAGCGTCCGGTTATTTTTATTGCCGGGGGGACAGGCTTTGCGCCGGTTAAAGCAATGGTCGAATCGCTGCTTGCCGAAAATACGCAACGGAAAATTTATATTTATTGGGGTATGCAATACTCCGGGCATTTCTATTCGTCCTTGCCCCAGCAATGGGCTTCAGAGAATCCAGATATTCATTTTATTCCAGTGGTATCCGGCGATGAGGTTGGCTGGCAAGGACGTAAGGGTTTTGTTCATAATGCGGTCGTGGAAGACTTCGATAACCTGGAAGGTTTCGATGTTTATGCTTGTGGTTCACCAGTGATGATCGAAGCTAGCCGAAAGGATTTGATGACGTTGGGATTGCCGGCTAAACACTTTTATTCGGACGCGTTTACCGTATCAAAATAAGATAGAGGATAAATAGATGAAGGCCGTTATTTTAGCCGGTGGCTTAGGTACACGTTTAAGCGAAGAAACCGTATTAAAACCAAAACCGATGGTTGAAATCGGTGGCAAGCCGATTCTGTGGCACATCATGAAAATGTATTCCGCTCACGGTATCCGTGATTTCGTTATTTGTTGCGGCTACAAGGGATACGTGATTAAAGAATATTTCGCCAACTATTTCCTTCATATGTCTGACGTGACTTTCCATATGGCAGAAAATCGTATGGAAGTTCACCAGAAACGTGTAGAGCCCTGGAATGTTACGCTTGTCGACACGGGCGAAGCTTCTATGACGGGGGGCCGCCTTAAACGCGTACGCGACTATGTTAAAGAGGATGAAGCTTTTCTCTTTACCTATGGTGATGGCGTATCTGATTTGGATATTAGCGCGACGATTGATTTCCATCGTAAGCATGGCAAAAAAGCAACGCTGACGGCGACGTTCCCTCCCGGCCGCTTTGGTGCGCTGGACATTCAAAATAAACAGGTCCGTTCTTTTAAAGAGAAGCCAAAAGGTGATGGCGCGATGATCAACGGGGGGTTCTTTGTACTCCATCCTTCCGTTATCGACTTGATTGATAATGATGCAACGATCTGGGAGCAGGAGCCGCTAATGCAACTGGCGGAACAAGGTGAATTGATGGCGTTTGAACATCCGGGTTTCTGGCAACCAATGGATACTCTCCGGGACAAAATGTATCTGGAAGGATTGTGGGAAAAAGGAAAGGCGCCCTGGAAAACATGGGAGTAATCAGCATGATCGACGCTTCATTCTGGCAAGGCAAACGTGTATTTATTACTGGGCACACTGGCTTCAAAGGTTCCTGGTTGACACTTTGGTTGCACTCCATGGGGGCGGTTCTGAAGGGTTTTTCTTTGAATCCTCCAACTGAGCCCTCGTTATACGAAAGCGCTTCAGTCGATAACCTCATTGATTCCACGATCGGCGATATTCGAAATTTCGATCAATTGCATGCCGCCATCGCAGCATTCAAGCCTGAAATCGTTTTTCATATGGCTGCTCAACCGCTGGTCAGACTCTCTTATGATGAGCCTATAGAGACGTATTCCACAAATGTGATGGGTACGGTTCATCTGCTGGAAGCCGTCAAGCGTGTCGGTGGTGTGAAGGCCATCGTGAACATTACCAGCGATAAATGCTACGAAAACCGTGAATGGGTTTGGGGCTACCGTGAGCACGAAGCGATGGGGGGCTATGACCCTTATTCGAATAGTAAAGGGTGCGCAGAACTGGTCGCGTCAGCATACAGAAATTCATTTTTTAATGAAAAGGATTATGCAAAACATGGAGTTGCTCTCGCTTCTGTACGCGCGGGGAATGTGATTGGCGGCGGTGACTGGGCTAAAGATCGCCTTATTCCGGATATCCTACGTTCGTTTGAGAACCAACAAACTGTTATCATCCGCAATCCCCACGCAATTCGCCCGTGGCAGCATGTACTGGAACCACTGTCTGGTTACATCACCATTGCCCAACGCCTCTATGAGGAAGGGCCGGTATTTGCCGAGGGCTGGAACTTTGGTCCGCGGGAAGACGATGCTATGCCAGTGCAGTTTATCGTTGAAACCATGGTAAAAATTTGGGGAGACGATGCGGCGTGGCTTTTGGATGGTAATGAGCATCCACACGAGGCCCATTATCTAAAACTTGACTGTTCCAAAGCGCGTATGCGTTTGGGATGGCAGCCGCGTTGGAATTTAGTAGAAACGCTGGAGCGTATTGTCAGATGGCATAAGGCATGGATTGCTGGCGAAGATATGCTTGAACTTACGCGGAATGAAATCAGCGAATACATGAATACCTCTTTGAAATAATTGATTAACAGGAAAATAGCAATGAGCGCAAATAACCTGCGTGAGCAAATCTCTCAACTAGTTGCCCAATATGCTGACGAAGCGCTGAGTCCAAAGCCGTTTGTTGCTGGCAGCAGTGTCGTCCCGCCTTCTGGTAAAGTTATCGGTGCAAAAGAGCTGCAACTGATGGTTGAAGCCTCGCTGGATGGCTGGTTAACCACTGGTCGTTTTAACGACGCTTTTGAGAAAAAATTGGGTGAGTTCATCGGTGTCCCGCATGTACTGACCACGACCTCAGGCTCTTCCGCTAACCTGCTGGCGTTGACAGCATTAACATCACCAAAATTGGGTGAGCGCGCGCTTAAACCGGGTGATGAAGTGATTACTGTAGCTGCAGGATTCCCGACCACAGTTAACCCGACGATTCAGAATGGTTTAATACCTGTCTTTATTGATGTCGATATTCCAACGTACAACGTCGATTCGAAACTGATTGAAGCTGCGGTATCAGAAAAAACCAAAGCTATCATGATTGCCCATACGCTGGGGAACGCATTCGATCTGACAGAAGTTCGCCGTATCGCTGATAAGTACAATCTATGGTTAATTGAAGATTGCTGCGATGCGCTTGGCACCACCTATGACGGTAAAATGGTCGGCACTTTCGGTGATATCGGCACAGTAAGCTTCTATCCTGCTCACCATATTACGATGGGTGAGGGCGGCGCGGTATTTACCAAATCAGCTGAACTGAAAAAGCTTATTGAGTCTTTCCGCGATTGGGGCCGCGATTGCTACTGTGCACCAGGCTGTGATAACACCTGTGGCAAGCGTTTCGGTCATCAACTTGGGTCGTTGCCGTTTGGTTACGATCACAAATATACCTATTCTCATCTGGGTTATAACCTCAAAATTACCGATATGCAGGCTGCATGCGGCCTCGCACAGTTAGAGCGTATCGATGAGTTTGTTCGTCTGCGTAAAGAAAACTTCGCGTATCTGAAACAAGGCCTCCAGTCTTGTGCGGAGTTTATTGAACTGCCAGAAGCAACCGAGAAATCCGAACCGTCCTGGTTTGGTTTCCCGATTACGCTCAAAGAAAACAGCGGCGTTTCGCGTGTTGATTTGGTTAAGTTCCTTGATGAAGCTAAAATTGGTACGCGCCTACTATTTGCCGGTAACCTTACTCGCCAGCCTTATTTTGCAAATGTGAAATACCGCGTTGTAGGTGAACTGACAAATACCGATCGCATTATGAACCAGACTTTCTGGATTGGTATTTATCCAGGCCTGACAAAAGAACATCTGGATTATGTTGTTTCTAAATTCGAAGAATTCTTTGGTCTAAATTTCTAATCCTTAATAAACAGGAAATAAGAGAGCTTATGCTCTCTTATTATTTATTATGAAAATTACAGAAGTGCAATTCCCTGGATGTTTCTTAATTGAATCATCTAAGTTTATCGATACACGTGGTGGTTTTGTAAAAACTTATCATCAAAAAATCTTCGAAGAGAATGGTATTGCAATGCATTTTGCTGAAGAATTTTATTCAGTTTCAAAAAAGAATGTATTACGAGGGATGCATTTTCAATTACCGCCATCCGATCACGAAAAATTAGTCTATTGCCTTAGTGGTGCGGTTTTAGATGTGTTTCTCGATCTCAGAAAAGAGTCATCCACTTACGGTCAATCAATGGGGATTGAGTTAAGCGGTGAAAATACTCGGGCATTATTCCTTCCAAAAGGCATTGCGCATGGTTTCTTATCCTTAGAAGACAATAGTGTGATGATATACAAAACGAGTACTGTCCATGACCCGCTTAAGGATTGTGGCATTCGATGGGATAGCTTTGGTTATAATTGGCCAATTGCTTCACCAATCATTTCGGAACGTGACACGAAACATTCCGGTTTTACTGAATTTAACAGCCCATTCTGAGTAGAATATGAAAATATTACTAACTGGTGTGACGGGTTATATTGGCAATGCGGTAATGCACCATTTGGCGAAACAGGGACATGATGTCCACGGTTTAGTAAGAAAGGAAGCTGTCTCGATCAGCGATTCGGTACATTATCATTTATTAGAGAATGATAATATTAGAGATATTGTCAGCGCCGTTAAGCCAGATGTCGTCGTTCATATTGCATCACTTTTTTTGGCTGCCCATCAGTATTCTGATATTGAAAAATTAATAGAAAGTAATATTACCTTTCCAACAAAATTGCTTGACGCAATGGATTGTGCTGGAGTAACCCACTTTATTAATACAGGCACTTCGTGGCAGCATTATGATTCTGAACCTTATAATCCTGTAAATTTATATGCTGCGACAAAACAATCTTTCGAAGATATTATAAAGTACTATGTCGAAGCAAAAGGTTTCAGCTGTCTTACATTAAAAATTTACGACTCTTATGGCCCTGGAGATACCCGGGGAAAACTTGTTTCATTATTCGATCGCCTGGCAGAAAATCAGGAATCACTTGATATGTCACCAGGCGAACAGCACATTGATTTGGTTCATATCTCTGATATCTGTAACGCCTATAACATCGCCATTCAGATGATAATGAAACAACAACCCGGTTATCAGGCTAACTATGGTCTCCACTCTAATAAAAGCTATTCTTTAAAAGAATTAGCGGCTATTTATGAGCGTAGTAATAACTGCGATATCCATATTAATTGGGGAGGAAGGGAGTATCGTCCGCGAGAAGTAATGAAGCCTGCTGGCAATCTTGAGCGATTACCTGGGTGGGAGCCCAGTGTGGAATTATCCTTTGGTTTAAATCGAGTTAACAGAAAATAGTTATAATCCACACTGTGACATATAATTATGATTAAACAGCACTACCAACTACTTATTGGTTTAGTTAATCAGGGTTTTAATATATTAACACCATTTATTGTAACGATTATCGGTCTTAAGTATATCGATGCGGTATCTGGTAGTATTTGGCTTATTTTTTTGTCGATGGTGGTATTAATAAATCTACTGGATTTTGGTCTTTCCCCAACAATAATACGAAATGTAAGCTACGTTGTAGGGGGGGCCAGAAAGTTAGCGAAAAATGGCCTGGATGACATCGAATTCTATGATTCGATAGATTTTAGTCTCTTATCTCGTCTTGTCCTTGATATTAGAAAAATATATCGGGTACTCACGTTGATAGGCCTTGTTATCATTGGGGGGTTAGGAAGCGTTTATTTTTATTCTATTGCTCCAGGATCACTGAAAATTGAAGCGCTTGCGTCTTGGGGAATATTTGCTGTTGGACTCTTGATGAATTTATATTACCTGTACTATACGCCATTATTATGTGGTTTTGGGGTGATACAAGATTCTTATAAAGCGAACATTTTAGGACGGATTTGCTGGTTACTGTTCACAGGTGGAGCGATATTATTATTGCCAAGTATTTTGACGTTTTCGCTTTCATTTCTACTTTCGGTAATTGTCAACCGTATATTCATTAAACATCTGTACCAACGTCATAAATATGTCGCTCAACTTAATAATAATTTGCCACAAAAAGAATCAACGATCCCTTATATCGCGCATAATGCAGTTAAGCTTGGCACGGTAAGCTTGGGGAGTTTTTTAATCAGTCGATCAACGGTTCTCATTGCGGGAGCATCACTGCCATTAGTTGTAGCTGGGCAGTATACTTTTTCCTTACAGGTTTATATGGCGCTACTGGCGGTCGGAAATGTTTTCGTAACCGTAAAGGTTCCCATTTTGTCACAGCAAATATTGCAGAATAATAAGTCAGCAATGAAAAAGTTGATCATTCAAATACTGACTTTCTCTGTGGGTCTGTATCTTTTTGGGTTTGTTTTGTTTTATTTCTTACAGAGTTATATAATCAGTATTTTTCATTCTAATGTGACTTTTCTGGATTCGGGGTTTTTATTGCTACTGGCTGTTGTGTATTTGTTGGAGCTGAATCATACTATTTGTGCAACGATTCTTACGACTGCTAATAAAGTACCATTTGTCAAACCATCCCTAGTCTCTGGTATATTAATCGTTCTGATATCGTATTTACTAATGAAATTTACCACAACGGGTGTGTTGGGGTTGATTATTGCTCAAGGGCTTATTCAGTTATTATATAATAACTGGAAATGGCCATGTTGTGTGTATAAGGATTATATTAGATGATATCCGTTTTACCTGTACAACTTGTTTATGATGATTGCGCAGAAGAAGAATTTATCTTAACTATCGCAATCCCAACTTATAAAAGATTCAATTTGTTAAGGGAATGTCTTGTAAATCTTTCAGCATCCAATTTCATTTTTCCTGTTGAGATTATTGTTGTCGATAATGATCCAGAGAATGCTGATGCTGCCATGCAGTTCATTGAAAGTATTGGCATTAAGCACATCCGCTATTTTAAAAATAACGAGAACTATGGCATGTTCGGCAACTGGAACCAATGTCTGGGGCTCGCCAGAGGTCGTTATGTTACTTTGTTACACGATGATGACCTTTTAGATGCTACTTTTGGCGTTATAATGAACAGGCTCGTCAGCAATAAGGAGTTGTTTTCTGAAACATTGATTGGCTTCAATGTTTCGATACTTGATCAACGCGCTAGTGAAGATGTTGTTCATACAAACACTTTACTTCAGCGCATAAAAGAGAAGGCCAGACGTAGTCGGGAGAAAAATATCCGTGTAGTGGGACTCGACGATTTATTCACGAGCAATCCCTTTCAAGGCACCCTGGGTGTGGTCATGCAGCGGGACAAAGTAGTTGCAATCGGTGGTTTCAACCAGGATATGTACCCGATTTCAGATTATGATTTTTGGATACGCTGGGTCACCCAATTTGGCAAAATAAGTATTCATCCAGAGAGTGTGGGGCGCTACAGAATTCAGAAGAATGAAAGTTTGCGTAAAGACGTTATTCAGGGATTTATCAATAAAAATGTTGAGCTCAGAGAAAGAATACTGTCGACGAGCGATGCATCTTTTATTTCCATTTTATTTGTTAAGCTTAAGAAATTAAATGATAAGTTAGATTGTGATTATTTGTGGGCTGGTTCCGGAAATAAGTTCGGGATTTTAAAAACAATATTCTATATAGCTGTGAAAACATCGGTGCTTTTTTTTAAAAAGGCAGTTAAACTGAAAATAAAGGCTAAATGAACAAGCTAAAATCATTTATATATATATTACTTCTTGTAATATCATCAAATGCTTATTATTTGGGCGTCAGTTCCTATATTGGAATCGTTTTGCTGATTCTTATTAATTTGTTAACTGGCAAATTAACTCAGCAGGGCGTTTTTATGGTCTTTTTAGTCACGTCTCTGGTTTTGTTTAACACAGCTCACGTCTACGTGGATGGGAAAGCTATTGATGTAGTTGTATATAATTTTTTCTTACAGTTATTATTTCTGTTTACTTTGGATTTCCGTAATGCAGAATTGCGTTGGATATTTATTCGTGCATTACAGGTGCAAATCTTTATATCCGCATTTATCGCATTTGTTGGAATAATTACGGGCGAACATTCGATGTTTGTTGACGCCGGGCATGCTAAAGGATTTAGTGGTTTACTGGCTTTAAGGGGCATTTATTCTACTCCACAACTAATGGCATCAATTTGTTTAGCAGCCTTCTTCTTATGTACACCGCGTCAAGAAAAACGAATACCTTCATTATTCGCGTCTAAAACATTGTCAATTGCCATGCTGATATTCACAATTAATCGCGTTAACCTTATTGCATTATGCCTGCTGGGTTTTTTGAAAGTAAATACCCGTCTGAAAAATAAAACTCTTTGGCAATTTGTAAAATTACTATCTCCTCTGTTAGGTGTTGTCGTTGCCATAATTTCCCTGCAATTGCTTGATTACTCTAAAATTAATCTGCAAACAATACAGAGTCGTTTGTATTTGTTCACAGGCGTTATTTCTGAAATTAATTTTGATAGCGTGTTATCGGTTCTTTTTGGTGACTTTTCTACTATTCATTTTTATATTCCACAATATCAAGTTGACATTAATTATGTGGAAAATGGTTTTTTGTTTCTATTTAAGTATTTTGGTATTGCTGGTCTTTTGCTTTATATTGTTACAGGTTGTGTTGTTGCGATTAAAATACGAAAAATAAATTTTATGCTGTGTGTGTATGCAATATTCTATCTGTTTATTGCACAGAATTTCACAAATGAATTTGTAAGTTTCGTATTTCCTCAGGTTTTATTCTTGCTTTTAAGCTATCCATGTATTTTAAAGGGCTCACAAGAGGAAAATAATAAATCTTTTTGATTTATTCTGTTTTAGATAGCTCACTTTTTACTTCTCAGATTTCTTTTTAAGAGTTGGTGTGGAAATGAAACGAATTGCTATATTTCATCCTGTTGATGATAGGTATGGAGCAAGTAAAATCCTGGCTTATGTTTTATCCTTTTTATCCCGGGAGTATAAATGCGATGTCTACATTCCTGCTCTGACGCATGAAATTGAATTGACACTGCAAGAGTTAGTAAGTCATGATGTAAATGTTAATTTTATAGAATTCCCCTGTGCACCGCTAGTTCATCGGAAGATGTATTCGCTGAAAGGTTTATATGTTTGGGTTTGGCAAAATATTAGAACCCTGCGATTCCTTATGAAATTACGTAAAGACTACGAAATTGTCTATATTAATACAGTGGCTCTTTTCAGTATAAGCTTAATTTGCCGTATGCTGAATGTAAAAAATATGGTGCATTGCCATGAATACCTCAAAGGATCGCTTTACGGTGAAGTTATCCGCAGAATTATTCGGTTTGGGGCTGATAAGATTGTCTGTGTTTCAGCAAAAGTAGCGAGCTATATTGGTGATAATCCAAAAGTTGTTGTAATACACAATGGCATTCCCGATGTGACTCTGCGTGTTACAGAGAGGGCATCATCAACTCCAGATGATATGATTCACTTTGCCATGGTTGGAAGAGTCATGCCGGAAAAAGGGCAATGGTTTCTTTGCGAGGCAGTGAAAAATCTACCTGATTATCTGAAGAAAAAAATTAAAATTCATGTTTATGGTGATGCTCCTCCGACGCGATCTCATTTATTTAAAGAATTTAAGTCATTGATTAGCGATGCTCAACTGGATAGCGTTTTTGTATTACATGGTTTTGATCCTGATGCATCGATAAAAGCGAGTCTACTTGATGTATGGATAATTCCTTCAATTATGGTCGATCCTTTCCCAACGACCGTTATTGAAGGACTAAGGGCTAGTAAAGTTGTGCTTACTACGGATAACGGTGGCGCTTCTGAGATAATAAAAGATGGCGTAAACGGCTTTCTTATTAAACATGGTGATGTTCAGTATTTCACAAATTTACTTAGTTCATTTTTACAGCTCAGTTCTGAAGAGCGGAAAAATATTCAGCAACAAGCTCGAATGACGTATGAGCAAAGCTATGGTATTGAGAAGTTTCAGGATCGTTTCGAGATTTTCTTCAATGATGTAATAAAAAACAAGGCGTAGGCCGCTTGCAGCGTTGGTGTTAAATGAAAAAAGTACATATTATAGGTACAGTAGGTATTCCCGCATGTTACGGTGGTTTTGAAACTCTGGTCGAATATCTGGCAGAACAACAGAAAACAGATATTACCGTGTATTGTTCTGGAAAAACATACTCGAAAGAGAACCGTAAACACATATATAAAAATGCCAAGCTGATCTATTTACCGTTCAAGGCTAATGGATTACATAGTGTAATATATGACATCGTTTCTTTATTTATTGCTGCATTTAAAAAAGCAGACTCGGTTTTAATTCTTGGTGTTTCAGGTTGTTTACTACTCCCTGCCTTTAGGTTATTTTCAAAAGCGAAAGTTGTAACAAATATTGATGGTTTAGAATGGAAGCGTGATAAATGGGGAAAAGGTGCGAAGTCCTTTTTAAAGCTTTCAGAGCGCATTGCGGTAAGATTTTCTGATGTTATTATTTCGGATAATCAGGCCATCGCTGATTATGTAAAAGAAGAATATAATGTTTCTAGTGAAGTTATTGCTTATGGTGGCGACCATGCTTTTCCTTCAGATGCGAATATCTGCGATAAAGGATATGCACTTGCGCTATGTCGCATAGAACCTGAAAACAACGTCGCAATGATCCTGCAAGCATTTTCCAGAATTAATAAGGAATTGATTTTTGTTGGTAACTGGAGAAACAGTGCGTTTGGTCTGGAATTACTAAGTAAATATTCATCCTGTCCTAATATTAAAATGCTGGATCCAATTTATGATCTCGACAAATTAGCTGAGTTACGCGCTGGTTGCTCCCTCTATGTTCACGGTCACTCTGCTGGTGGAACTAATCCTTCATTGGTTGAGTTCATGCATTTTGGAAAAAAAACATACTGCTTTGACTGCAATTACAACCGCGCATCAACTGAAAATCAGGCTTTTTATTTCTCGAACGAAGAAGAATTGTGTCAATTAATTCAAAACGATGATTCTTGCCATGAGAATCCTAAAATGGCAGAGATAGCGAACAGACGATATACGTGGGAAAAAGTAAGAGAACAATACTACAAGATATTATCTCGATAATGTTACGAGATGTTTTTGAACGTTCTTAATGAATGCTATGTAACACAAAAACAACATCATGTATAATTGTCATTATTAAACACCTGACAGGAGTATGTAATGTCCAAGCAACAAATCGGCGTTGTTGGTATGGCGGTAATGGGGCGCAACCTGGCGCTCAACATTGAGAGCCGCGGCTACACCGTTTCAGTTTTCAACCGCTCCCGTGAAAAAACCGAAGAAGTCATTGCCGAAAACCCGGGCAAAAAGCTGGTTCCTTACTACACCGTACAAGAATTTGTCGAATCCCTGGAAACCCCGCGCCGCATCCTGCTGATGGTGAAAGCCGGTGCAGGCACCGACGCCGCTATCGATTCCCTCAAGCCATATCTCGATAAAGGTGACATCATTATTGATGGTGGCAACACGTTCTTCCAGGACACCATTCGTCGTAATCGCGAACTTTCGGAAGAAGGTTTTAACTTCATCGGCACAGGCGTTTCCGGTGGTGAAGAAGGCGCGCTGAAAGGTCCATCAATCATGCCTGGCGGTCAAAAAGAAGCTTACGATTTGGTTGCTCCGATCCTGACCAAAATTGCTGCAGTGGCGGAAGATGGCGAACCTTGCGTGACGTATATTGGTCCGGACGGTGCGGGTCACTACGTTAAAATGGTGCATAACGGTATCGAATATGGCGATATGCAGCTGATTGCCGAAGCTTACGCGCTGTTGAAAGGTGGTTTGAACCTCTCTAATGAAGAGCTGGCGAAAACCTTCAGTGAGTGGAACGCTGGCGAGCTGAGTAGCTATCTCATCGACATCACCAAAGATATCTTCACCAAGAAAGATGAAGAAGGCAAATACCTGGTTGATGTGATCCTCGACGAAGCGGCGAATAAAGGCACCGGTAAATGGACCAGCCAGAGCTCGCTGGACCTCGGCGAGCCGCTGTCACTGATTACCGAATCCGTGTTTGCGCGCTATATCTCTTCCCTGAAAGAGCAGCGTGTTGCCGCGTCTAAAGTGCTGTCTGGCCCGCAGGCGAAAACAGCAGGGGACAAAGCTGAATTTATCGAGAAAGTACGCCGTGCGCTGTACCTCGGTAAAATCGTTTCCTATGCGCAGGGCTTCTCCCAGTTGCGTGCTGCTTCTGACGAGCACAACTGGAATCTGAATTACGGCGAAATCGCGAAGATCTTCCGCGCAGGCTGTATCATTCGTGCTCAGTTCCTGCAGAAAATCACCGACGCCTATGCCGAGACCCCGGCTATCGCAAACCTGCTGCTGGCGCCGTACTTCAAGAAAATCGCGGATGACTATCAGCAGGCGCTGCGTGACGTAGTGGCCTATGCCGTACAGAATGGTATTCCAGTACCGACTTTCTCTGCCGCGGTGGCATACTACGACAGTTATCGTTCTGCGGTACTGCCGGCGAACCTGATCCAGGCTCAGCGTGATTATTTCGGTGCGCACACATACAAGCGCACAGATAAAGATGGCGTGTTCCATACCGAATGGCTGGATTAATCTGATAATCACCCATCTGGTTTACCCAAGCCCGGTTACTAAAACCGGGCTTTTTTTTCGTCTTAACCGCCATTTTTTCGGGCAGTCATATTCATTTAGTCGATTATTGCCTACTAAACCATACATAAACGCTGCTGTTGACGGCTGATTGTCGCCTTGACAGTCCCTCAACAGAAGAGGTAAAAACCCCAACAGTTATTGATATTAAGCGGGTGGCGACGGGATCGTCATCTCCGGTTTCATACACTCACAAAAGTTGCTTATCGAATGAAAATAACAATCTCCGGAACAGGTTACGTTGGGCTATCGAACGGGATTCTGATTGCGCAGAACCATGAAGTGGTGGCGCTGGATATCGTTCAGTCCAAAGTAGATATGCTTAATCAGAAGATCTCTCCCATTGTGGATAAGGAGATCCAGGAGTATTTGCAGAATAAGCCGCTGAACTTCCGTGCGACGACGGACAAACTCGACGCCTATCGCGGCGCGGATTTCGTCATCATCGCCACGCCGACGGATTACGATCCGAAAACGAACTACTTCAACACCAGCAGCGTAGAATCAGTGATCCGTGATGTTCACGAGATCAACCCGCAAGCGGTGATGATCATTAAATCCACCATTCCGGTGGGCTTTACCCAATCCATCCGTGAAAAATACGGTATTGATAACGTTATCTTCTCACCGGAATTCCTGCGTGAAGGTAAAGCGCTGTACGATAACCTGCACCCGTCGCGTATCGTTATCGGTGAACGCTCCGAACGCGCCGAACGTTTTGCCGCGTTGTTGCAGGAAGGCGCGATCAAAAAAGATATTCGCGTACTGTTCACTGATTCAACCGAAGCCGAAGCGATTAAATTGTTCGCTAACACCTATCTGGCGATGCGCGTGGCGTACTTCAACGAACTGGATAGCTATGCAGAAAGCCTGGGGCTGAACAGCCGTCAGATTATCGAAGGTGTATGTCTGGATCCGCGTATCGGCAATCATTACAACAACCCATCGTTTGGTTACGGTGGTTACTGCTTGCCGAAAGATACCAAACAGCTGCTGGCGAACTACCAGTCGGTACCGAATAATATTATTTCGGCTATCGTTGATGCTAACCGCACCCGTAAAGACTTTATTGCGGATTCCATCCTGGCGCGTAAACCGAAGGTGGTGGGAGTCTATCGCCTTATCATGAAGAGCGGTTCCGATAACTTCCGCGCCTCTTCGATTCAGGGCATCATGAAGCGTATCAAAGCGAAGGGCGTGCAGGTCATCATTTATGAACCGGTCATGCAGGAAGATGAATTCTTCCACTCCCGCGTGGTACGCGATCTGGACGCGTTCAAACAGGAAGCGGATGTCATTATCTCCAACCGTATGGCCCAAGAGCTGGCGGATGTGGAAGAGAAGGTCTACACCCGCGATTTATTCGGCAACGACTAATTGTTATTGCAGAAAGTAAAACGGCCCGTCAGGGCCGTTTTTTTACACGTTATAAAAATTTCTGTACCAGTCAACAAAGCGCTTCACACCGTCTTTGACCGAAGTCTGGGGCTTAAAGCCAGTCACAGCATACAGCGGTTGGGTGTCTGCGCTTGTCTCCAGCACATCGCCGGGCTGAATCGGCATCATGTTTTTCTGCGCTTCAATCCCCAACGCCTCTTCCAGTGCCGTGATGTAATCCATCAGCTCAACCGGTGAACTGTTGCCAATGTTATAAACATGGTAAGGCGCGGAGCTGGTTGCCGGCGATCCGCTTTCAACCGTCCAGTTTGCATCTGGCTGCGGGATCACATCCTGCATGCGGATAATCGCTTCCACAATATCGTCAATGTAGGTGAAGTCGCGCTTCATTTTGCCGTAGTTGTATACATCTATGCTCTTACCTTCCAGCATCGCTTTAGTGAACTTGAAGAGCGCCATGTCCGGGCGTCCCCAGGGGCCATAGACCGTAAAGAAACGCAGGCCGGTCGTTGGCAGACCATACAGATGCGAATAGGTATGCGACATCAGTTCATTGGCTTTTTTCGTTGCCGCATAGAGTGATACCGGGTGATCAACTGAATCATCAGTGGAGAACGGCATCTTACGGTTTAACCCATAAACGGAGCTGGAGGAAGCATACAGCAGGTGCTGCACTTTATGATGACGACAGCCTTCAAGTACGTTCAGATGCCCAATCAGATTAGACTCTGCGTAAACGTGCGGATTTTCCAGCGAGTAACGGACACCAGCTTGTGCAGCGAGGTGAATAACGCGGTCGAATTTCTCACGCGTAAACAGTTGCGCCATCCCTTCGCGGTCAGCGAGATCGATTTTATGAAAATGGAAATCGGGAGAGGCCAGTAAATCCAGGCGCGCTTGCTTCAGACTGACATCGTAGTAATCATTCAGGTTATCAATACCCACCACCTGGTGGCCCGCCTGCAATAAACGTTCACTGACGTGATAGCCGATAAACCCGGCAGCGCCGGTAACCAGAAATTTCATAGCTAATCCTTTCAAACATCTAAAACGTACAATCTGTCTATTGTATGATCCCAGCCTGGTAATCGCTATCAGTTATAAACGCGTAAAAGCGGTTAAATAGTGTCTGGTAAAACTTATTTACACGTAGTCCTATAGAAAAAAAATAACGAACCGCTAAACTCGCGCTCTATAATTCTCTTTTGCGCTTCTCATTTAGGGTCGCTATGACGTACGAAAAACAAAGCTTACCTGCCTGGCAGAGTAATGATTCAGAACAGATTGATTTGTTAGAGGTTTTATCTCAAATTTGGCGCGGCAAATGGATTATTGCCTTGTTTATTCTTGTCGCTGTTATTATTGCTGGCGTCTATTTAAGCATTGCCAAAGAAAAATGGACCTCGATCGCGGTGATTAGTGCTCCGGATGCCGGGCAGATTGCTGGCTACGCCAATGCGATGAGTATATTAAGTAACGACGAGAAGTATGACATCGCTGGTATTCAACAGCGCGTGATTGGCCGCTTTAATTCTGCATTCGCAGCATTGTCGGAAACCTTGGGCAATCAGGAAGACCCCGAAAAACTGACTATCGATAGTGCTGTACAAGGACAACCGCTACCTCTGAAAGTTACCTATCAGGGGCCAACAGCAAAGGATGCACAGCGCAAACTGGCGCAATATATTGAAAAAGTCGATCAGCAAATCGCCAAAGAACTGATTGATGATTTACAAACCAGTGTTAAATCGCGCACTCGCGATTTAGTTGAGTCGCTGTCAACTCAGGAAAAAGTGGCACAAGAACAAAAAGATCTCAGAATTAAACAGATAGCGCAGGCGCTTACCGTCGCGAAAGAGGCTGAGGTACAGTCCCCGCAGGTGCGTCAAACTGAAAACGTATCCCAGGATACGCTGTTTCTGCTTGGTAGCGCGGCGCTGGAGTCAATGATCAAGAATGAGTCATCGCGTCCGCTGATATTTCCTGATGATTACTACAAAACAAGAAAGAATCTTCTTAATATTCAGACGATTATTGTTAAGCCGCAGAATACCCATGCTTATCGTTACGTGATGAAACCAACATTGCCGATTCACCGCGACAGTCCTATGCGAGCATTAACCATCGTACTGGCCATACTGTTGGGCATTATCGTTGGATCCGGATTCGTTCTCATGCGTAACGCATTACGAAACCATCAATCGAAAGCATAAGCAAAAAAAACCGGGCAGCGCCCGGTTTTTTTACGCCCGCTATTTGTGCCGCTTGCGTAAATTCTCAATCACGGTCGTCAAATCAAGCTGTTGATCCTGCAACAGCACCAACAGGTGATACATCAGGTCAGAGGCTTCGTTAGTCAGCTCTTCGCGGTCGTTCACGGTTGCCGCCAGAGCCGTTTCTACGCCTTCTTCGCCCACTTTCTGCGCGATACGTTTAGTACCGCTGGCGTAGAGTTTGGCGGTGTAAGAACTTGCCGGGTCGGCCGTCTTACGCGCGGCGAGCAACTCTTCTAACTGATAGAGGAACAACCACTGGTGGCTGGTATCGCCAAAGCAGCTGGATGTTCCCGTGTGGCAGGTTGGGCCGATTGGGTTAACAAGGACCAGCAATGTGTCGTTGTCGCAATCAGGAGCTATCTTCACTACGTTAAGGAAATGGCCCGAGGTTTCACCTTTGGTCCATAAGCGCCCTTTAGTGCGGGAGAAAAAAGTCACTTTGCCGCTTTCCTGCGTTTTTGCCAGCGCCTCTTGATTCATGTAACCCAGCATCAGCACTTCGCCGGAAACCGCATGTTGCACCACGGCGGGCAGCAGTCCGTCGGTTTTTTTCCAGTCCAGTTGGGCCAGTTGTTGCTCTGTTAACATACCCTGATCTCCACGCCCTGGCCTGCCAGGTACGTTTTTAATTCACCAATATTGATAATCTGCTTGTGAAACACGGAAGCTGCCAGCGCGCCGTCAACGTTCGCATCGCGGAAGGCTTCCAGAAAATGTTCCATGGTGCCCGCGCCACCAGAAGCAATCAGCGGTACGTGGCACACCGCGCGCACTTTCTTCAGTTGTTCAAGATCGTAGCCATTGCGCACACCATCCTGGTTCATCATGTTAAGCACGATCTCCCCGGCACCGCGCTTTTGCACTTCCTGCACCCAGTCCAGCGTTTCCCATTGCGTCACACGGGTGCGGCTCTCATCACCGGTGTACTGATTAACGTGATATTTGCCCGTGTCGGCGTCAAACCAGGTGTCGATACCGACTACAATGCACTGCACGCCAAAGCGATCGGCCAGCCGTGTGATTAATTCCGGATCGGCCAGTGCTGGGGAGTTAATCGAAATTTTATCTGCGCCAAACGAGAGAATTTTCGCCGCATCGTCAGCAGACTTAATCCCACCTGCGACACAGAAAGGAATATCAATCACTTCCGCCACGCGTGACACCCAGCTCTTATCCACTACGCGGCCATCGCTGGAAGCGGTGATATCGTAGAACACCAGCTCGTCCGCGCCTTCTTCGGCGTAGCGTTTTGCCAGCGGTACAATGTCGCCAATGATTTCGTGATTACGAAACTGTACGCCTTTCACCACCTGGCCATCACGCACGTCAAGACAAGGGATTATCCGTTTTGCCAGCATTGAATGGCCTCCTTCACCGTGAATTTACCTTCCAGCAGCGCCCGTCCGACAATCACGCCGCGCACGCCAGTACCGCGCAGGGCGGCAATATCATTTAAACCGCCAATACCGCCGGAAGACTGAAACGCCACCTGCGGCCAGCGGGCACAAATCTCTTCATACAACGCAACGTTCGAGCCCGCGAGCGTGCCGTCTCGCGAGATGTCGGTGCACAATACATGCTTCAGGCCAACAGCAAGATAGGTTTCCACCAGCGCTTCCAGCGTCACCCCTGAGTTTTCCTGCCAGCCGCTCACCGCGACCTGCTTAGTGCCTTGTTCATCAATGCGCACATCCAGCGCCAGCACTAGTTTGTCTGCGCCAAAACGTGCAAACCAGCCTTTCACTACCTCAGGCGATTTTACCGCCGTCGAGCCGATGACCACGCGGGCAACACCGGCCGAGAGCAGTGCGGCGACGTCCTCTTCCGTGCGTACACCGCCGCCCACCTGTACCGGAACGTTCACCCCGGCAACCAGCGTTTTCAGCAACGGGATCTGGCGTTTCGCCGGATCTTTCGCGCCGGTTAAATCGACGAGGTGCAGTACCTGCGCGCCCTGAGCGGCGTAATCCTGCAAGCGTGGCAGCGGGTCATTGCCATAATCGCGCTGCTGTGCGTAGTCGCCCTGATGAAGACGTACGACGGTGCCGTCAATTAAATCTAAAGCCGGAATAATCATCACATCTCCAGGAAGTTTTTCAGCAGTTGCGCACCCGCGCGGCCGGAGCGTTCCGGGTGAAACTGCACACCGTAGAAATTGTCTTTCTGCACCGCAGCGGTAAACGGCTCGCCGTAATCGCAGCGGGCAATGGTGTACTCATTCACCGGCATGGCGTAGCTGTGCACAAAGTAGAAATAAGCGCCATCCTCGATGCCCTGGAACAGGCGGTTGCCGGCTTTTGCGTAAACCTGGTTCCAGCCCATATGCGGCAGCGGCAGGCCAGCGTCTTTCATCTTCGGCACATCCTGTTCAATGATGCCCAACAAATCGACGCCATGGGTCTCTTCGCTAAAGCGCCCAAGCAGTTGCATTCCCAGGCAGATGCCGAGCACCGGCTGCGTACAGGCTTTCACCAGTTCGATCAGGTCTCGCTCGCGTAGCTGATCCATCGCCGCCTGCGCGGTTCCGACACCGGGTAAAAACAGTTTGTCTGCGCGCAGCACCACATCCGGGTCGCGGCTGACTTGCGGCTCATAACCGTGGCGCGAGACGGCAGATTTCACCGAGTTCAGATTGGCGCAGCCGGTATCGAGGATCACCACATTCATCACAGCACTCCTTTTGATGAGGGGAGCGTATCGCCTTCCACGCGGATCGCCTGGCGCAGCGTGCGGCCAAATGCTTTAAATAAACTTTCCACGCGGTGGTGGTCGTTTTTGCCTTTGGTTTTGAGATGCAGCGTCACCGCCATGGTGTAAGAGAGCGAGCGGAAGAAGTGCTCGACCATTTCGGTGCTCAAATCACCCACGCGCTGGTAGGCAAATTCAGCTTTATATTCGAGGTGCGGACGGCCGGAGATGTCCAGGGCACAGCGAGCCAGACATTCGTCCATCGGCAACACAAAGCCAAAACGGTTGATACCACGTTTGTCGCCGAGCGCCAGTTTGAGCGCTTCACCCAGTGCCAGGCCGGTATCTTCGACCGTGTGGTGATCGTCAATATAGAGATCGCCTTTCACCGCAATTTCCATCCGAAAACCGCCATGTGTCGCAATCTGATCAAGCATATGGTCGAAGAAACCGACGCCGGTGTGGATCTTGCTGCCGCCTTCGCGATCCAGCCACACTTTGACGTCAATCTGCGTCTCTTTGGTGTTGCGCTCAACGTGCGCATAACGGTCTCGGCGCGTCAGTTGCTCACCAATCATTGCCCAATTCAGCGTCTCAGGGTTGTATCGCAAACCGCCAATCGACATGTTGTTCGCCAGCTCAATATCAGTGGCGCGGTCGCCAATCACATAGCTATTCGCGCGATCGAGTGCACCTTCTGCCAGCCAGCGTTCCACCAGCTTCACTTTTGGCTTACGGCAGTCGCACTCATCATCTGCAAAATGCGGGCAAATGAGCACCTCTTCAAACGCAATACCCTGCGAAGTAAAGACCTGCATCATCAGGTTGTGCGGGCCATCAAAATCCGCCTGCGGGAAACTGCTGGTGCCCAGACCGTCCTGGTTGGTGATCATCACCAGTTTGTAGCCCGCTTTTTGCAGTTTCAGCAGTACCGGAATCACATTTGGCTCAAAGGCCAGCTTGACGAATTTATCCACCTGATAATCGGTAGGCGGCTCGGTAATCAGGGTTCCGTCACGGTCAATAAACAGGTACTTCTGGCTCATACTGGCTCCGCACGTAAGGCGTCAATGACGCGCTGGCTCTCTGCACGGGTGCCAATGGTGATACGCAGGCAGCCGCTTAAAGAAGGTTGTTTGTTCTGGTCTCTCAGGATAATGCCTTGATCCCACAATGATTTAAACACTGCGCTGGAGGCAGTCAGACGCACGAGAATATAGTTAGTCTCTGAGTCGAACACCTGCTCCACACAGGGAATATCCCGTAGCGCGGTAACCAGATACTGGCGCTCAACCAGAATCTGCGCCACCCGCTCGCGCATCGCGACAATCCCCTGCGGGTTGAGCGCTTGCGCGGCAATATCCGCCACCGGCGTGGAGAGCGGGTAGGGGGCAATCACTTTTAACAGCAGCGCGATAACGTCTTCATTAGCAAGGGTAAAACCGCAACGCAGTCCAGCCAGCGCAAACGCTTTAGAAAGCGTACGCAGTATCACCAGATTCGGGTATTCACTGAGCCAGCCCGCCAGCGTGGCTTGCGGGCAAAACTCAATATACGCTTCATCCGCCACAACAATGGCTTTGCCGCGCGTCATCTCGAGCAAGACGCGGAAATCTTGCGGATTGATGATCTGCCCGGTGGGGTTATTCGGGCTGCAAACATAAATAATTTTGACGCCAGCCAGTTTGTCGGCGATGCCTTGCAGATCCAGTTGCCAGTCGGCAAGGGCCGGAACGGTACGGTATTCCACACCCAGCGTTTCGGCGCTGACGCTGTACATGCCATAGGTCGGCGGGCAGAACAGTATCGCGTCTTTACCCGGTTCACAAAACGCGCGGATTAGCAGTTCAATCCCTTCATCTGCGCCACGACTGACCAGCACCTGCTCCGGTTTTACGCCCGCATACTGCGCATAACTTTCGATAACCGCTTTCGGCTGGCACTCCGGGTAACGGTTTAATGTTTGCTGTGTCAGTTCAAAAGGAACCGCTGTCGGGAACTCATTGGCGTTCAGCCAGACGTCACCTTTACCACCAAGACGGCGAGCCGACTGATAGGGCGTCAGTTCGCGCACATTTTTACGCGCCAGTTCTTCAATGCTCATGCTTGCTCCTTCAGCGCGTTAACGCGCAACGTGACGGCGTTTTTGTGAGCGGTCAGGCGTTCAGCTGCTGCCAGTGTTTCAATGGTGCTTGCCAGTTGCGCAAACCCTTCCCGGGAAAGTTCCTGCACCGTCATACGTTTCTGGAAATCGGCCAGACCCAGGCTGGAACAGGTGGCGGTATAACCATAAGTCGGCAGCACGTGGTTGGTACCGGAGGCGTAATCGCCTGCGGATTCCGGTGACCAGTCACCGAGAAACACCGAGCCTGCGCTGGTGATGCTCTCCACTAACGAACGGGCATCGCGGGTCTGAATAATCAGGTGCTCCGGCCCGTATTGGTTGGAAATCGCCACGCACTGCGCTAAGTCGCGCGCCACAATGAGACGGCTGGCAGAGAGTGCCTGGCGAGCCGTTTCCGCGCGCGGCAGTTCCGCAAGCTGGCGTTCAACCGCCTCGGCTACACGGGTGGCCATTTCACTGTCCGGCGTCAGCAGGATCACCTGCGAGTCCGGGCCGTGCTCCGCCTGCGAAAGCAGATCCGAGGCAACAAAATCTGGCGTTGCGCCGCTATCGGCAATCACCAGCACTTCGGAAGGACCGGCGGGCATGTCAATCGCCGCACCGTCCAGACGCTGGCTGACCTGACGTTTGGCTTCGGTCACAAAGGCATTTCCTGGGCCAAAAATTTTGTCGACCTTCGCGATCGATTCGGTGCCAAAGGCCAGCGCGGCAATCGCCTGCGCGCCACCCACTTTAAAGATCGCCTGCACGCCGCAAAGTTTGGCGGCATAGAGAATTTCATCGGCAATCGGCGGTGGTGAGCAGAGCACCACTTTTTGGCAACCGGCAATACGCGCCGGTGTGGCCAGCATTAATACGGTTGAAAACAGCGGCGCGGAGCCGCCAGGAATATACAGGCCAACCGAGGCGATAGGGCGGGTAACCTGCTGGCAGCGCACGCCTGGCAGGGTTTCAACATCCACCGTTTGCAGCTTCTGCGCGGTGTGGAAGGTGTCGATATTTTTCACCGCCACGGCCATCGCTTGCTTGATATCGTCACCCAGGCGCGCGCTGGCATCAGCGATTTCCTGTTCGGTAACTTTCAGCGCGTCGACCTGCGTTTTGTCGAACCTGGCGCTGTATTCACGCAGGGCGTCATCCCCGCGCGCTTTCACGTTATCCAGAATCTCAATCACGGTACGTGTGATGCTATCAGAGGCAGAGATCGCCGGGCGCATCAGCAAGTCGCGTTGCTCTGCTTCGCTACAGCTGTTCCAGTCGATTACGGTATTGAAGCTCATGGCCTTACTCCATCATCTTCTCAATCGGCAGCACCAGAATAGAACTAGCCCCCAGCGCCTTCAGTTTTTCCATGGTTTCCCAGAACAGGGTTTCGCTGCTGACCATGTGCATTGCCACACGCTGTTGATCGCCCGCCAGCGGCAGAATGGTGGGGCGTTCAGCGCCAGGCAGCAGGGCAACGACCTCTTCCAGACGCTCGCTTGGCGCGTGCATCATGATGTATTTCGATTCGCGCGCCTGGATAACACCCTGAATACGGGTCAGCAGCTTGTCGATAAGTTGCTGTTTGGCATCGGTCATTTCACCGTCGCGCTGGATCAGGCAGGCTTTGGAGCGGTAAATCACCTCCACTTCGCGCAGGCCATTAGCTTCGAGTGTCGCGCCGGTCGACACCAGGTCGCAAATCGCATCCGCCAGACCCGCACGCGGGGCGACTTCAACAGAACCATTTAACAGACAAGATTTAAAAGAGACGCCTTTCTGATCGAGATAGCGTTTTAACAGGTGCGGATAAGAGGTGGCGATACGTTTACCGTCCAGCGCTTGCGGGCCGTTCCAGCTTTCGTCAACCGGGGTTGCCAGTGACAGGCGGCAGCCGCCGAAATCGAGGCGACGCAGCGTAAAATAGCGCGGATCTTCCCCCTGCGCGCGGCGGGTCAGCAACTCTTCTTCCAGCACGTTTTCGCCGATGATGCCCAAATCAACGACACCGTCCATCACAAGGCCCGGAATGTCATCATCGCGAACGCGCAGAATATCAATCGGCATATTTTCTGCCAGGGCGATCAGGCGCTGGGTGTGCAGGTTAATTTTAATCCCGCAGCGGGCCAGGAGTTCGCGTGAATCTTCGCTCAGGCGGCCGGATTTCTGAATAGCTATGCGTAAACGCGAGTTGTCTAACATTCTGTTGTCCTCTTTTATCCTGCTGAATTTGGTTCAAAAAAAAGCCCCCGGAAGAAGATCTTCCGGGGGCTTTCTCTGCGTTCATGCACCACTGGAAGATCCAAACGTCTTCCAGCACACATCGCCTGAAAGACTAGTCAGGATGATGGTGATGATGGTGGTGTTTAAATTGAACGCGGGTCATAAAATTCTCGATGAATGTTTATTCATAAGTTGTCAGTTAACGTAAACCACTTTGGTCGCCGAAGGCAAGGGCTTTTTTTTATCATTAAATCATTTCATATTCGTTGTATGAATTGTCAGTTATCACTGGCTGGCGTAGCCTTAAACAGGTGGAAGCGAGAGTGCAGGGGAGAGGCATGAAAAAGGTCGCGATTATCGGATTAGGATGGCTGGGAATGCCGCTGGCACTGTCATTAACAGCGCGAGGCTGGCAAGTTACCGGCAGTAAAACCAGCCAGGATGGCGTCGAGGCGGCGCGTATGTGCGGCATCGAAAGTTATGTGCTCAACCTTGAACCAGAATTAGTCTGCGAATCGGAGGATCTGGATGCGCTGATGCAGGTCGATGCGTTAGTTATCACCCTCCCGGCGCGCCGCAGCGGCCCCGGCGAAGAGTTCTATCTGCAAGCGATGCAGGAGATTGTCGACAGCGCGCTGGCTTATCGCATACCGCGCATTATTTTTACCAGTTCTACTTCTGTTTATGGCGATGCGCCCGGTGTCATCAAAGAAACCACGCCGCGCCAGCCTGTTACCGCAAGCGGACGGGTGCTGAAAGAGCTGGAGGACTGGCTGCATAATTTGCCTGGCACATCGGTGGATATTTTACGCCTGGCAGGGCTGGTGGGACCGGCACGCCATCCGGGGCGCTTTCTGGCCGGAAAAACCGCGCCTAACGGCCAGCACGGCGTTAATCTGGTGCATCTCGAAGATGTTATCGCTGCAATTACTTTGTTGCTGCAGGCACCGAAAGGCGGACACATCTATAATCTTTGCGCACCGGGACATCCGTCGCGCGAAAGTTTCTACACGGCAATGGCGCGACAGCTTGGCCTTACGCCGCCCACCTTCACCGCGTCGCGTAGCGATGATGAGAAGGGAAAAATCATCGACGGCAGCCGTATTTGCAATGAACTGGGCTTTGACTATCTTTATCCGGATCCGGCTCAGATGCCGCTGGCGTAATTTTTTAGCAAAAAGTGCTATTAAAATGTTTAATAATTCAGCGATAGCCTAAAATTCAAGCATTTAGTTGCATAAATACTGCAGGGTAGGCCGTAGTGTATTGTCATCCTGCTTCAGGATGGTGCAAAATACGCCGCTGCAAAAAAATGAAGAGACTAGCCGACGTTAATCCGTCGGTTATTTTTTTTGCAGGCACAAACGTCATTCAATAAAAGAGGCCGGGCTTCGTACCGGATAGATACACATTTAAAAACCGACAGTCGTTGTCGCTGAGGAAATAACACAAATGGGGCAATTTTTTGCTTTTGCGCCGGCACTCGCCGTACAGGAGAATCGCCATGACGCATAACGTTACTCCAAAAACCTCTCGCGTGGAATTACGTAAGACGCTTACGTTGATTCCGGTTGTAATGATGGGCCTGGCCTATATGCAGCCAATGACGCTGTTCGATACGTTTGGTATCGTCTCTGGCCTGACCGATGGTCACGTGGCAACCGCGTATGCCTTTGCGTTGGTCGCTATCCTCTTTACTGCGCTGAGCTACGGCAAGCTGGTACGCCGCTTCCCGTCTGCTGGCTCTGCGTATACCTACGCTCAGAAATCCATCTCCCCGGCCGTCGGCTTTATGGTGGGCTGGTCATCGCTGCTGGACTATCTGTTCATGCCGATGATCAACATTCTGCTGGCGAAAATTTACTTTGAAGCGCTGGTGCCTTCGGTGCCGTCGTGGATTTTCGTGGTGGCGTTGGTGGCCTTTATGACCATCTCCAACCTGCGCAGCATCAAAACCGTGGCGAACTTCAACACCTTGATTGTTATCCTGCAAATGGGGATTGTCGCCGTCATCGTTGGTTTGATCATCTACGGTGTTTCCCACGGCGAAGGTGCTGGCACGCTGGTAAGTTCCCGCCCGTTCTGGTCTGAAGGCGCCCATGTCGTGCCGATGATCACTGGCGCTACTATCCTGTGCTTCTCGTTCCTCGGTTTTGACGGTATCTCTTCTCTTTCTGAAGAGACCAAAGATGCTGAGCGTGTGATCCCGCGCGCCATCTTCCTGACTGCGCTGATCGGCGGCATGGTATTTATCGGGGCCTCTTACTTCCTGCAACTCTACTTCCCGGACATCTCCCGCTTTAAAGAGCCGGATGCTTCTCAGCCGGAAATCATGCTGTACGTTGCGGGTAAAACATTCCAGTGGGGCGTGCTGATTTTCTCCAGCGTGACCGTGCTGGCGTCCGGTATGGCCGCGCATGCGGGCGTTTCCCGTCTGATGTATGTGATGGGGCGCGATGGCGTATTCCCGACCCGTTTCTTCGGTTATATCCATCCGAAATGGCGTACTCCGGCGTGGAACGTGCTGCTGGTTGGCGCAATCGCGCTGCTGGCGATCCGTTTTGACCTGGTAACGGCCACGGCGCTGATTAACTTTGGTGCGCTGGTGGCGTTCACCTTTGTTAACTTGTCGGTGATCTCCCAGTTCTGGATCCGCGAAAAACGCAACAAGACGCTGAAAGACCATTTCAACTATCTGGTGCTGCCAGTGTGCGGTGCGCTGACGGTTGGCGCACTGTGGATCAACCTTGAGCAAAGCTCGATGATCCTGGGGCTTATCTGGGGCGGTATCGGCCTGGTTTACCTGGCGTGCGTGACGCGCAGCTTCCGCAATCCAGTCCCGCAGTACGAAGATATCGCGCAGTAAATTTTCTTCTGCATATCTACTCAGCCGGAGCCTTGTCTCCGGCTTTTTTATATCTGTTACCTCCCTATTAATAACCCGGCGAACTAAGTTAGATAATTTCGTTATTGGTTCCGTCCAAGCTGCGCGTGGAAAATTCACGATCTGGTTTTTCTGACGTAGCTACCGTTATGTTTTCAATGATATTGAGTGGATTGATTTGCGGCGCACTGCTGGGGTTTGTGATGCAGCGCGGGCGCTTCTGCCTGACCGGCGGATTTCGCGATATGTATATCGCCAAAAATAACCGGATGTTTTATGCCCTGTTGATTGCCATCGCCATTCAAAGCGTTGGTGTCTTTGCCTTAATCCAGAGCGGAGCGCTGCAATACAATGCCGGGACGTTCCCGTGGCTTGGCACTGTTGTTGGCGGTTACATTTTCGGACTGGGAATTGTCTATGCCGGTGGTTGCGCGACAGGCACCTGGTACCGTGCAGGGGAAGGGCTGATCGGGAGCTGGATTGCGCTGTTTACCTATATGGTGATGAGCGCGGTTATGCGATCCCCGCATGCAGACGGCATTAACAGCCTGCTGAAAACCTACAGCACCGAACATAACTCGATTGCCGAAACCTTCGGCGTTTCCGTCTGGCCTTTTATCGCACTGCTGCTTGCCGTCACGCTGTGGGCGGTCGTCAGAGAGCTGCGTAAGCCGAAGCTGAAGATTGCGTCATTACCGCCGCGACGCACCGGGCTTGCGCACCTGCTGTTTGAAAAGCGCTGGCATCCTTTTGTCACTGCGATACTTATCGGTCTAATCGCACTGCTGGCCTGGCCGCTCAGTGAAGCGACTGGCCGCATGTTTGGGCTGGGCATTACCTCACCCACCGCCAACATTTTGCAGTTCCTGGTGGCGGGGCAGAGTAAGTTCCTCAACTGGGGCGTCTTCCTCGTGCTGGGGATTTTCCTGGGGTCGTTTATTGCCGCGAAAGCCAGCCGTGAATTCCGCGTACGCGCGGCGGATGCGCAAACCACGCTGCGCAGCGGGTTTGGTGGCCTGCTGATGGGCGTGGGAGCCAGTATGGCTGGCGGCTGTTCGATTGGTAATGGTCTGGTGATGACCGCGATGATGACCTGGCAGGGCTGGGTCGGGCTGGTATTTATGATCCTTGGCGTATGGACGGCGTCATGGTTTTTATATGTCCGTCCGCAGCGCAAAGCGAAACTGGCGGCGGCTGCGGCTTAACTTACAGGAGCTGTTATGGCTGTAAAAAAACTGGACGTGGTAACGCAGGTTTGCCCGTTTCCTCTGATAGAAGCAAAAGCGGCGCTGGCGGAGATGGCCCGCGGCGATGAACTGATTATTGCGTTCGACTGCACCCAGGCGACGGAAGCTATCCCACAATGGGCGGCGGAAGAGGGCCACACCATTACGGATTACCAACAGGTTGGCGATGCCGCCTGGAGTATTACCGTGCAGAAGGCGTAAGCCGATGCCCTCCCGGTAGCGGGAGGGCTCTTTCAGACAATCTCTTCGGCGTACTGCCACAGCGCTTTCAACAGCGCCTGCTTTTCATTGTCGCCGTCATATTGCTGGAACAGCGCCTGAAGCGCTTCGGCGTATTGCTGCAAAAACTCAGGAGTAAAGACATTGCGGCGATGGGTAAGCCAGCGCTGCTGTTCGTGCTCATCCAGCGTGCCGGGGAAGTTACGCGCCCGGTAGTTAAACAGCAGTTTTTCAATGCGCGAATCGGCAAAGGTGATGTCCAGCGCGGGCAGGTTGCGCGGCTCGGTTTCCAGCAAAATTTTCATCGCGGCGCGGTCAGCATCGCTGAAAAAGCCGTTGTAGATCTGTGCGTCCACGTTATCAGAAGGGACGAACGGTTCCGCCTCGGCAAAAATCGCCAGCACTTTCTCGCGCACTTGCGGGTTATCGCGCAGGATTTGCAGATTATCCAGGCACTGCTGGCGGTTAATGCCCAGCCGCTCGGCGTCCTGCGGGCGCAGCGTATTGGCCTGCGCCAGGATCGGGCACTTATTCAGATGCACCAGTTTCACCGGCACCGCCGCGCTATCGCCGAGTTCCGCTTTCGGTGTATACAGCCTTTCGCGCAGCGCATCGGTATCCAGTTCCAGTAGCGGCGACATATCTCCCGCCAGATCCACCATAATCACCGCGTTGCGGTTTTCCGGGTGCCAGGCCAAGGGCGCCACCCAACTGGTGTTACCGCGCCAGGCACCAAACATCCCGGAGACATGCACCAGCGGTTTCATTTGCGGCACATCGATCAGCGTTGCCAGCTTCTGCTTGTGACGATGGCTGAAAAGGTAGTCGAACAGCTTCGGCTGCTTCGCTTTCACCAGTTGCGCCATGGCGATAGTGGCGTAAACATCCGCCATTGCATCGTGGGCGTTGGCATGTTCAATGCCGTTGGCTTTTGTCAGGTGTTCAAGGCGGAAACTGGGCAGACCGTCTTCATTTTCCGGCCAGTTAATCCCGTCCGGGCGCAGGGCGTAGCAGGCGCGCATAACGTCCAGCAGATCCCAGCGTGAATTATGGTTCTGCCAGCTCCAGGCATAAGGATCGTAGAAGTTGCGGTAGAAAATATTGCGCGTCACTTCGTCGTCAAAACGCACATTGTTGTAACCGAGCACACAAGTGTTCGGCACGGTGAACAGATCGTGAATACGTTTAGCGAAAGCCGCTTCGTTCTCGCCTTTGGCGCGGGCAATTTGCGGGGTGATACCGGTTATCAGCACCGCTTCCGGCTGCGGCAGATAGTCGTCCGCCGGTTTGCAATAGAAGACTTCCGGCTCGCCAATAATGTTGAAATCCGCGTCGGTGCGGATCGCGGCGAACTGCGCCGGGCGATCCAGCGCCGGGCTGGTACCGAAAGTTTCGTAATCGTGAAAGAGAAAAGTGGGCGTTGCGGCGGAATCAGACACCAGATGCTCATCCTGTCAGTAAATATGCCCTCTATGGTAAACCATCCCGGCGCGTGTGCCGAAGGAAAACCGGTCATTCTTCCGCAGACCTTCGCAAAAACAGGTGGTTAAAATCGATCTGTGTCACACTTTTTTGCAATTTAACCAGGTAACGACACACGAAGTTCCGTACAAAGAACGACGATTTTAGATGCTATTGAGGATATTTCATTGAAACGCCGTTTGTTTGCTGCTTCTTTGCTGGCGGTTTGCGTGAACCACGCTTACGCCGACGACTTACCTTTTGCTCCTCAGCCCCCGGCAATTCAGGCGGGCTCCTGGGTATTGATGGACTACACCACCGGGCAAATCTTAACGGCAGGCAATGAACATCAGCAACGTAACCCGGCGAGCCTGACCAAACTGATGACCGGCTACGTGGTTGACCGCGCCATCGATAGCCACCGCATCAGGGCTGATGATGTCGTCACCGTCGGAAAAGACGCCTGGGCAAAAGGAAACCCAGTGTTCGATGGTTCTTCACTGATGTTCCTCAAGCCAGGCGATCGCCTGACGGTGCGTGACTTAAGCCGTGGTTTGATTGTTGATTCCGGTAACGATGCCTGCGTGGCGCTGGCGGATCACGTGGCGGGCGGGCAGCCACAGTTTGTCGCCATGATGAATGATTACGTCCAGAAGCTGAATCTGCGCGATACCCATTTTGAAACCGTACACGGGCTGGATGCGCCGGGTCAGCACAGCTCTGCGTACGACCTGGCGGTGCTCTCCCGTGCCATCATTCATGGCGAGCCGGATTTCTACCATATGTACAGTGAAAAAAGCCTGACGTGGAACGGCATTACCCAGCAAAACCGCAACGGTTTACTGTGGGATAAAACGCTGAACGTTGACGGGCTGAAAACCGGCCATACGTCTGGCGCAGGCTTTAACCTGATTGCCTCAAGCGTGGACGGAGAACGTCGCCTGATTGCGGTGATCATGGGTGCAGACAGCCCGAAAGGGCGTGAAGAGCAGGCGCGTAAGCTGCTTCACTGGGGTCAGCAGAACTTTAATACCGTGGAAATTCTGCGTAACGGTAAAAAAGTGGGTAGCGAGCGTGTGTGGTACGGGGATAAAGAGCAGGTTGATGTCGGCACCGATCGGGATTACTGGCTGGTGCTGCCGAAAGCGGAACTGCAAAACGTAAAAGCCAAATATGTACTGGACAGCAAGGAGCTGGATGCGCCGCTGGCAGCACATCAGCGCGTGGGGGAAATCCAGCTTTATGACCGCGATAAAGTGATCGCGCACTGGCCGCTGGTCACGCTGGATAGCGTCGGCAAAGGCGGCTTGTTCTCGCGTCTGAGCGATTACCTCCACCATAAAAGCTGACACCGTCAAGCGCCGTCTGGAAGGCATGCGAGGTTGCTCGCATAATTGAGCGGTGGCAGATGGCAGGCATACGCCTGCCCGTTATACTGTATGTTCGAACAGTAACACTAAGGGAGTTAGTATGAGCTACACAGTCAAGCAGTGTGAAAAACGCCGTATTGCCGGGTTTCATCTGGTCGGGCCGTGGGACGAGAAAGTTAAACAGGGATTTGCACAGCTGTCGATGTGGGTGGATAACAAGCAGATCCAGCCGCTGGAGTGGATTTGCGTTTATTACGACAACCCGGATGAAGTGCCAGCAGAGAAATTGCGGGCGGATGTGGCGATCACCGTTGACGCTGCGTTTCAGGTGCCAGCCAACAGCGAGGGGGTGATGACCACCGAGGTTCCGGGCGGCCAGTACGCGGTGGCGCAGGCGCGGGTTTACAACGAAGAGTTTGCCGCCAGTTGGGATCTCTTTTTCGATGAGTTGCTCACCGATCAGGCATTACAAATTGCTGCCGGACCCTGTTTCGAAATCTATCGTAACGACGGGCAGCGCGACGGTTACTGGGAGATTGAGATGTATATTCCGGTAGAGTCGAAAGTGCTGTAAGCCGTAAACGTATGCAAAGGGACGTCAGGATCAAACTGGCGTCTCTTTTTTGTTTTAAAAGGTGATATCTGCCACTGAAAAATCCTACAATTGCGCCTCTTTTTATTTCTAGCCCGGAGAACGGCCGTGCGCCGCGACAAATCACTCAGTACTTTTGAAATTCGTCTTTACCGTCATTATCGCGTCGTGCACGGCGTGCGCATCGCTCTGGCCTTTGTACTGACTTTCCTGCTGATCCGCCTGCTGGATGTGCCGGAAGGCACCTGGCCATTAATCACGCTGGTGGTGTTGATGGGGCCAATTTCCTTTTGGGGGAATGTTGTTCCGCGCGCTTTTGAGCGTATCGGTGGCACCATCTTCGGAGCCGTACTGGGGCTGGTGGCGTTAAGGCTGGAGCTGATTTCTTTGCCGGTAATGCTGGTGTGGTGTGCCGTTGCGATGTTTATATGCGGCTGGCTGGCGCTCGGTAAAAAGCCGTATCAGGCACTGATTATCGGCGTGACGCTCTCGGTGGTAGTCGGCGCGCCAACAGGCGATATGCAAACAGCGCTGTGGCGCAGTGGCGATGTCATTATTGGTTCGCTGCTGGCCATGTTGTTCACCGGCATCTGGCCGCAGCGGGCGTTTTTGCACTGGCGCATTCAGATGGCGAATTATGTCACGGCGTTTAACCGGGTCTATCAGGCGGGGTTGTCCCGCAACCTGGTGGAGCGGCCGCGTCTGGAAAAGCACCTGCAAAAAATTCTCAATGACGTGGTAAAAATGCGCGGCTTAATCACGCCAGCCAGTAAAGAAACCCATATCCAGAAAGCGATTTTTGAAGCTATCCAGACCGTCAGCCGTAATTTGGTGTGTATGCTGGAGTTGCAGATCAATGCCCACTGGAGCTCGCGCGCCAGCCATTTTGTCATGATCAATGCGAATACGTTGCGTGAAACACAGCAGATGACGCAGCAGACGTTGCTAACCATTGCCCACGCGTTGTATGAAGGCAACCCGCAGCCGATTCTGGCAAATACGGAAAAGCTCAATGAGATTGTCACCGAGTTACGCCAGTTAAGCCGCGCGCATCAGGGGGATGCACTGGCCGAAACCTCGATTCATGGTTATGTCTGGTTAAGCCTGGAGCTGGCGCGCCAGCTGGAATTGTTATCGCATTTGATCTGCCGGGCATTGCGCAAATAAGCGGCAGATAGCCGCTGTACACAGTCTGGTTGTTTCGATTCAGCTGGATTTGTGGTTATGATAGGGAAAAGGAAAAATTATTGTCATATGCAACCGCTTTGGGTAGGTTTGCCTCTAAGCTTGTTGCGTTAACGAATCCGAATCTCACATTATCAGGGGTGTAAAAATGGAAACAACCAAGCCTTCGTTCCAGGACGTTCTGGAGTTTGTGCGTCTGTTCCGCCGCAAAAACAAGTTGCAGCGTGAAATTCAGGACGTTGAGAAGAAGATCCGTGATAACCAGAAGCGCGTACTGCTGCTGGATAACCTCAGCGATTACATCAAACCGGGCATGAGCGTTGAAGCCATTCAGGGCATTATCGCCAGCATGAAAACCGACTACGAAGATCGCGTAGATGATTACATCATCAAAAACGCCGAGCTGTCGAAAGAGCGTCGCGACATCTCCAAAAAGCTGAAAACCATGGGCGAACTGAAGTCGGTTGAAGCGAAAACCGAATAATGCCTCGCGGTGAGAGGTTCGCCTCTCACCCTTATTTATTTCACGCCGCCCGCCACCATCTTCAACAAGTAATTTTTCGGCCAGTGCGCCGCCAGCTCACTCTTCGTTAAAAACCGGCAAACCGCCTCCACATCGTGACGTGCCGAATCCAGAAACAGACCCACCACGCTCCCGCTGTGCGCCACGTTCAGACCATATAAACCGAACTGCTCCACCAGGTTGAGCAGGGTAGTGAACGCAGGTTTCGGCAATAGCGCCTGGCTGGCTATCGCGCTGAGCGTTGCGGCTTCGCCGAGCCGCGCGGCATCTTTTTGTGCGCACGCGCGCTGTAGCATTTGCCACGCGCTATCCAGTATTTCCGCATTGTCCAGCAGCGCCTGCTGACGCGCCATCCGGTGATAATCTGCGGTCGTCAGCGTCAGCGGGCTTTCCAGTAGCAGGATCTCGGTGGGCGGCAGCGCGCCACAGGGAATGCGCGTTGCCGCCGTGTTGTGGTCAAACAGCGTCAGGCCTGAAAACAGGGTGCTGTCGGTCGGCTCCAGCGCCACGCAAAGTTGCGCCAGCGTCTCTTCATCCAATGATTGATTGAGGTGTCGGGCTGCTGCCACGGCTGTCGCTGCGATATCGGCGGTGCTGCTGGCCATGCCTTTCGCTACCGGAATCGTCGAGCGGCAGTCGATACGCAGGGTTGATGAGAGTGACGCGGGGAGTTGCCAGTGCGCCAGCAGTTGCCTGAGCATCGCGCGGGTGAGCGGGCGTTCATTGGCAAGTGGCGTACCGGTGGTGACTTCCACGTGGCTGTACCACGCCACCGGGCAGGAGACCAGCTTTTCACCGCCGAGGATCCAGCCCTGGATAATTTCGCCGCAGGATGCGGGACATGCTGCCTGCGCCACGGTGCTTCCCCTTAAAAATAAAACCGGATAGTGTCACTTCATCCGCGCGAATGCCAGCGTTAACCACTGCCGGTATATGTCCATCAGGGCACGAAGCATTCCCTGTTATTGCACTCGCAGATGGCTTTTACCTTCGGCAGGTAAGGATTTTCGCAGGATCGATAGTGCACAGCCTTTTTCGTCAGCGCTATCACCTGACTGCGCCGGTATTTTTTACCATCTGAGACGGTGTTGAATTACGCATGAAGTTTCCAGCGCTAAAGATCGGTTGGCGAAAGCTGAATAAATCAGGTGTTGATAAAAACGGGCACGCAATACATTGTCATAGCGCAACAAACTCGCGTTTACGCGACGATAAACTGCTTCAGTTTTATTTCCCTGCGGCAATCCAGTGCGCTTTGGGGAAATGTCATGAGAACGCGAACCCTGTTTTCGCGCCGTGACGCAATAAGCCAACAGGTTTTGCCGCCGCTTTTTGCGCGGCTGGGAAGGGGGTGAAAATCCCCCGCAGCCCCCGCTGCTGTGATGCTGACAACCCCGAAAACACCACTGATCGCCAGATCGGGAAGGACGGGTGAGGATGACGCTAAGCCAGAAGACCGACCTGATGGGCCATTATCAACAACTTCGGTGGGAAGTGGGTTGCTCAGAAGCGTACGGTCGCAAGACCGGGCAAACGCGCGCCTGACTTCAGCTTTCCGCCCGTAATGGGGTGTCAGCAATGTCAAACAGGCGCAGCGCCTTTCTCCTTGCCGGAACCGGCAGCGGCTGTGGGAAAACCACCGTCACGCTGGGGCTGCTCACTGTTTTTAAGCGCCGTGGCTTACGCGTTCAGCCGTTCAAAGTTGGGCCGGATTACCTCGATACTGCCTGGCACAGCGCCGTTTCTGGCGTTGCCTCCCGCAATCTCGACAGCTTTATGCTGCCGGAACCCACGCTAAACGCGCTCTTTAGCGATCATGCTGCGGCATGCGATGTCGCGGTTATTGAAGGCGTGATGGGATTGTTCGACGGCTACGGCACTGACCCCGATTATTGCAGCAGCGCCGCGCTGGCAAAACAGCTCGGTGTTGCGGTGATTTTACTCGTTGACGGCAAAGCGGTGTCGACCTCCATTGCCGCCACGGTGATGGGTTTTCAGCACTTTGATCCGCAACTGTCCATTGCCGGCGTTATCGTTAACCGGGTCAACAGCGACAGCCATTTTCAGCTACTGAAACACGCCATTGAACGCTATTGCGCGCTCCCGGTGCTGGGTTATGTCCCGATCACGCCCGGCGTTGCGCTGCCGGAACGCCATCTCGGGCTGGTGACCGCCCGTGAATCAGTGGAGGAAGCGCGGCCGTGGCACGATTTTGCCGGGCGTCTGGAGCAAACCCTTGATATCGACCAACTGCTGACGCTCAGCCAGGTCACGACCCTTCCCGCAGGGCAAATGCCGCCGTTGCCGGATGTCGTTGCAGGGCTGACGCTGGCATTAGCCTTTGATGAAGCATTTAATTTTTACTACCCCGATAACCTCGATTTACTGGATCGTGCAGGTGTGCGCATTGTGCGCTTTAGTCCGCTACGGGATCGCCAGTTGCCGGAATGCCAGATGCTGTGGCTGGGCGGCGGTTACCCGGAGCTGCATGCGCGGGCGTTATCAGAAAATACCCCGATGCTGGAGGCTATCCGCGCGGCGCATCGGCGCGGTGTGGCGATCTACGCCGAGTGCGGCGGGCTGATGTATCTCGGCACCGCGCTGCGTGACGCGGACAGCGACGAATGGCCGATGGCGAATGTGATCCCCGGTCTTAGCGTGATGGGTAACAAACTGACCCGCTTTGGCTACTGCGAAGCCCGCGCCACGCAACAGACCTTACTGGCAGCGGCGGGTGAAACCCTGCGCGGTCATGAATTTCACTACTCGGATTTCACCGCACAAACGGCGGCGGTGCTTGACTGCCATAAAACCCGCGACGGCGAAGTACTCAAACGCTGGCAGGGCGGCTGGCAGGTTGGCAACACATTCGCCAGCTACCTGCATCTGCACTTCGCGCAACGCCCGCAAATGCTCAACCACTGGTTTGCCGCCGCAAGGAGCGCGCAATGACGCTACTTGCCTGGGCTGTGGCCTTTTTACTCGATCGGTTGCTGGGCGACCCGCCGCACTGGCCGCATCCGGTACGCTGGATTGGCGCGCTGATTAATTTACTGCAAAGCATCGTGCGGCGCTGCTGCCATAGCGATAACGCGCTGCGAGTGGGCGGCGGCGTGATGTGGCTGGTGGTGGTCGGCGTGAGCTGGAGTCTTGCCTGGGGCGTGCTGGCGCTGGCGAACGCCATTCACCCGTGGTTCGGCTGGTGCATTGAGGTGTGGATGATTTACACCACGCTCGCCACCCGTTGCCTGGCGGACATGGCGCGGGAAGTGGAAAAACCGCTGCGCGAAGGGCTTCTGGCGCAAAGCCGTGAAAAACTCTCATGGATCGTCGGGCGCGATACCCGCCAGTTGCAGCCGCCGCAAATCACCCGCGCGGTGGTGGAAACGGTCGCCGAGAACACCGTCGATGGGGTGATTGCCCCGCTGTTCTTTTTACTGCTCGGTGGTGCGCCGCTGGCGATGGCCTATAAAGCGGTCAATACGCTGGATTCGATGGTCGGCTACAAACATGAAAAGTACCGCGCCATCGGCATGGTCAGCGCCCGGCTGGATGATGTCGCCAATTTTATCCCGGCACGCCTGAGCTGGCTGCTGCTGAGCGTCGCCGCCTGGTGTTGTCGCCAGAATGCCCGCGCCGCGTTGCGTATTGGTTTTCGTGATCGGAACAATCACAGCAGCCCGAACTGCGCCTGGCCGGAAGGCACCGTGGCGGGTGCGCTCGGCGTGCGCCTTGGCGGGCCAAATGACTACTTCGGCCAACGTGTCGACAAACCCTGGATTGGCGATGACACCCGCGCCATCGACGTGGATGACATCGGGCGAGCCATCCGGATGATGTGGCTGGCCTCAACGCTGGCGCTGGTGCTGTTTGCACTGGTGCGTTTTGTGTGGACGGGAGCCTGAGGATGGAAAAGATGGATTATTTGCAGCAACCGCAGGCTATTGAAGCCAAAAGTTTTGTCATTATCGACGACATCATCAACGAGACGCGTCCCGATTACCGCTTTGCCAGCCCGCTGCATGAAGCGGTGATCAAACGGGTCATTCACACCACAGCGGATTTCGACTGGCTCGATATCTTATGGTTCTCCTCTGACGCGCTGGAAAGCCTGTGTTCCGCGATTAAACAGGGTTGCACGCTCTACACCGATACCACCATGGCGCTTTCCGGCATTAACAAAACGCTGCTGGCGCAATTCGGTGGTGAAGTGCGGTGCTATATCTCCGATCCGCGCGTGGTGCGCCGCGCCAAAGCCGACGGTATCACCCGTTCGATGGCGGCGGTTGATCTGGCGCTGGGCGAAGAGGGCGGCAAAGTGTTTGTCTTCGGTAATGCGCCCACCGCACTGTTTCGCCTGCTGGAACATAACGCGCCGGTGAATGGCGTGGTCGGTGTGCCGGTCGGGTTTGTCGGCGCGGCAGAATCGAAAGAGGCACTGGTGGCGAGCGGTTTACCGGGTATTGCCGCTCGCGGGCGCAAAGGCGGAAGCAACGTGGCGGCGGCGATCGTTAACGCATTGCTTTACAGCCTGCGGGAGGCGCAATGAGCGAACAGGCCTTCGACGATCCGGTGTGGCACAACGGAAAAGCGCTGCGCAAAGGCTATACCACCGGCTCCTGTGCGACGGCGGCAGCGAAAGTGGCCGCGCTGATGGTGCTGCGCCAGCACCTTCTTCACCAGGTGTCGATTGTCACGCCATCGGGTGTCACGCTGCGCCTGAATGTCGAATGTCCGCATGTGGAGGGGCTTCAGGCTGTCGCCGCGATTCGCAAAGACGGAGGCGATGACGTCGATGCTACGCACGGCATGCTGATTTTTGCCCGCGTTACGCTCAATGATGAGGGGGAGATTACCCTGCGTGGCGGCGAGGGCGTTGGCACGGTGACCCGTAAAGGCATTGGCCTGGCGGTCGGAGCAGCGGCCATCAACCGCACGCCGCGTCAAACTATCGAAGCCGCCGTGCGCGAAGTGATTGGTCCGACGCGCGGCGCAGAGGTGGAAATTTTTGCCCCGGAAGGGGAAGCGCGGGCGAAGAAAACCTACAACGGCAGGCTCGGTATTCTTGGCGGTATTTCAATTATTGGCACCACCGGCATTGTCACGCCGATGTCTGAAGAGAGCTGGAAGCGCTCGCTGGCGCTGGAGCTGGAGTTAAAACGCGCCGTCGGGATGGATCGGGTGATCCTGGTGCCCGGCAACCACGGCGAGCGTTTTGTGCGTGAACATCTGGGCGTATCGGGCGAACTTGTGGTCACCATGAGTAACTTTGTCGGCTACATGCTGGAAGAGGCGGTGCGCCTCGGTTTCCGGCATATCGTGCTGGTCGGTCACCCTGGCAAGCTGGTGAAAATCGCCGCCGGGATCTTTCACACCCACAGCCATATCGCGGATGCGCGCATGGAAACGCTGGTCGCACATCTGGCGCTGCTCGGTGCGCCGCACGCGCTGCTGCTGGCGGTGAGCGAGTGCGACACCACCGAAGCGGCAATGGAATACATCGACGCCGCCGGGTTCAGCCACCTTTACGATCACCTGGCAACCCGAATCTGTCAGCGTATCAAGCAGATGCTGCGCTTTACGAACAACCCGCCGCAGTGCGATGCCGTGATGTTCTCCTTTGATAACAAGGTGCTGGGTGCGAACCGTCCGGTTGAAGAAATTGCGAGGGATCTCAGATGTTGACCGTTGCCGGAATGGGACCAGGCAATCTGGCGCTAATGACACCGCAGGCGCAGGAGGCGGTGGCGCAGGCTGACGTGCTGGTCGGGGGTAAACGCCACTTGGCGCAGTTCCCCGATTTCGCCGGGCAACGACGAGCGCTGGATGCTGACATTCCTGCTTTGCTGGCGTGGCTGGAAAAGCACGCCGCGCGCAATGTCGTGGTGTTGGCCTCCGGCGACCCGTTGTTTTACGGCATCGGCACGCGGCTGGTGGCGCATTTTGGTATTGAACAGTTGCGCATTATTCCCGGCATCAGCGCCGCGCAATACCTCTGCTCGCGCACCGGTATTGATATGAACGATATCTGGCTGACCAGTAGCCACGGGCGCGATGTCGATTTCGATGCCCTGGCGCGTGCCAGCAAGGTCGCGATGGTGACCGATGCCCGCTGCGGGCCAAAAGCCATTGCCGATGCGCTGATTTCGCGCGGGGCCGAGAACCGCTGGCTGGTGATTGGCGAAAATCTCGGTATGGACAATGAACGTATCCACAGGCTGCGCCCGGCGGATGTGCAGGCGCATTACGAAATGAATGTGGTGGTGATCCTCAATGAACGATGAGCGGTTTATTCGCGGTGAAAAGGTGCCGATGACCAAAGAGGCCGTGCGCGCAGTAGCGCTGTCAAAGCTGGCGCTGCACGATGCCCGCCACCTGATCGATATCGGCGCGGGCACCGGCAGTGTGAGCATCGAAGCGGCGCTGGCGCACCCGCAGTTGCAGGTCACGGCGATTGAACGCAACCCGGCAGCGCTCGGGCTACTGGAAGAGAATTGTCAGCGCTTTGCTTGTCGCAATATCACCCTGATCCCCGGCGTTGCACCGCTATTCATTGAGCAGCCTGCGGACGCGGTATTTATGGGGGGCAGCGGCGGCAATCTGAAACAACTTATCGACTGGTCGCTGGCGCAGCTTAAGCCCGGCGGGCGGCTGGTGATGACCTTTATTCTGCAGGAAAACCTCAGTACCGCACTGGCGCATCTGGCCGATTGCCCCGTCACTGCGCTGGATTGCCAGCAACTTCAGGTTTCTCAACTGACCGCGCTTGGCAGCGGTCACTACTTCAAAGCGCATAATCCCGTTTTTTTAATTTCCTGTGAAAAGGAGCAACACCATGGCTGAGCACACGGATGCACAAACTGTCTGGTTTGTGGGCGCAGGACCGGGCGATAAAGAGCTCATCACGCTGAAAGGGTATCGCCTGTTGCAACAGGCGCAGGTGGTGATTTACGCCGGTTCGCTGATTAATACCGAACTGCTGGAATACTGCCCGCCAGACGCAGAGTGCCACGACAGCGCAGAGCTGCACCTTGAGCAAATTATTGACCTGATGGAAGCCGGGGTGAAGGCCGGGAAAGTGGTGGTACGCCTGCAAACCGGCGATGTTTCACTGTATGGCTCGGTGCGCGAACAGGGGGAAGTGTTAACCCGCCGTGGCATTCGCTGGCAGGTTGTACCCGGCGTCAGCGCGTTTCTCGGCGCGGCGGCGGAACTGGGTGTGGAGTACACCGTGCCGGAGGTGTCGCAAAGCCTGATCATCACCCGCCTCGAAGGACGCACGCCGGTGCCGGAGCGCGAGCAACTGGAGGCATTTGCCAGCCATCAGACCTCGATGGCGATTTACCTCTCGGTACAACGCATTCACCGCGTGGCGGAACGTTTAATCGAAGGTGGTTACCCGCAGACCACGCCAGTGGCGGTTATTTATAAAGCGACCTGGCCGGAAAGCCAGACGGTGCGCGGCACGCTGGCGGATATTGCTGACAAAGTACGCGATGCCGGGATCCGCAAAACCGCGCTGATCCTCGTTGGCGCCTTTTTGGGCGAAGAGTTCCACTACTCACGACTTTACGCGGCGGATTTTAGCCATGAATACCGCAAAGCCTGAATCGATAGCGCTGTTTTGCCTGACGCCGGGCGGCGTGGCGCTGGCGGCGCGGCTGCAATCTGCGTTGCCGATGACCTGTTTTACCAGCGAGAAACTGCTCACGGCGGGATTTCAGCCTTTCGACGGCAGTTTTGCGAAGAGTCTGCGCGAGGCGTTTTGCCACTTTTCAGCGGTGATTTTTATTGGCGCAACCGGCATTGTCGTGCGCGTTATCGCCCCGCTGGTGAATGACAAGTTTAACGATCCGGCGGTGATCGTCATTGATGAGCGCGGGCAGCATGTGATCAGCCTGCTCTCCGGGCATTGCGGCGGTGCGAATGCGCTGGCGCGTTACCTCGCGGCGGTACTGGACGCCGATCCGGTGATCACCACCGCGACAGACGTAAACGATCTGGCGGCGCTCGACACGCTGGCCATCCAACTGGATGCGCGAATGCAGGATTTTCGCGCAGCGGTAAAGACCATCAACCAGATGCTGGTCAGCGGTAAACGCGTTGGCCTGTGGTGTGACGCGGCGATGCGCGAGGAGGTGGCGCGCTGCGATACGCGTGGTTTTATCGCAGTGGATCGCCTCGATGCGTTACCGCCACTGGATGGCCTCGTGTGCGTGACCACACAAGCGGCGCTGCCGGTTCTCCCTGTGCCTGTTTTCAAACTGGTGCCGAAACGCATTGTGGCGGGGATGGGCTGTCGGCGCGATACGCCGTTTACGCTGCTTTCGGCGCTGTTGCAACGCCAGTTGCAGACGAACGCCATTGACCCGCTGGCGCTGCGCGCGATTGGCAGCATCACCTTAAAGCAGAATGAAAAAGGGCTAATCCAACTGGCGCAAAGCCTGGGCGTGCCGTTTGACGTTTTCACGGCTGAGGCATTGCGGCAATACGAACACCATTTTCCCGCCTCGGGATTTGTCCGCCGCAACGCCGGGGTCGGGAGTGTCTCCGGCCCGGCGGCATGGCTGATGAGCGACGGGCAACTGACTGGCGAAACCCTGCGTGAGCAGGGCGTGACTATTACTTTGGGAGTTTCACACTGATGTTAACGGTAATCGGGATTGGCCCCGGCTCACAGGCAATGATGACCATGGAAGCCGTTGAAGCGCTGCAGGCGGCGGAAATTGTGGTCGGTTACAAAACCTACACCCATCTGGTGAAAGCCTTTACCGGCGATAAACAGGTGATCAAAACCGGCATGTGCAAAGAGATTGAGCGCTGCCAGGCGGCGATTGAGCTGGCGCAGGCAGGACATAACGTGGCGCTGATCAGCAGCGGTGACGCCGGGATCTACGGCATGGCCGGGCTGGTACTTGAGTTAGTGAACAAGCAGCAACTCGATGTGGAAGTCCGTCTGGTGCCGGGTATGACCGCCAGCATTGCCGCCGCCGCGCTGCTCGGCGCGCCGCTGATGCATGACTTTTGCCATATCAGCTTAAGCGATCTGATGACGCCGTGGCCGGTGATTGAAAAACGCATTGTCGCGGCGGGTGAAGCGGATTTCGTTATTTGCTTCTACAACCCGCGCAGTCGGGGCCGCGAAGGCCACCTGGCGCGCGCGTTTGAACTGCTTGCGGCCAGCAAAAGCGCCGACACGCCGGTGGGCGTGGTGAAATCTGCCGGGCGCAAAAAAGAAGAGAAATGGCTGACCACGCTTGGCGAGATGGATTTTGAACCCGTCGATATGACCAGCCTGGTGATTGTCGGCAACCGCGCCACTTATGTGCAAAACGGCCTGATGATCACGCCCCGGGGCTACACCCTGTGACCGCCGGGGAGGTGTTGGTTATCGGCGGCACCAGCGATGCACGGCAAATTTGCCAACAACTGGACGCAGCCAATGTGTGCTACACGCTGTCGGTGGCGACACCGACCGGGCAGCAACTGGCGGGAAATATTCGCGGCCAGGTGCGCTGCGGGCGGCTGGAGATGCGCGATATGGTCGCATGGCTGCAACACCACGGTACGCGCTGGGTCATTGATGCTTCGCACCCGTATGCCGATGCGGTGAGCCGCAATATTGCCGCGGCCTGCGAGCAGGCACAGGTGCTGCTCAGCCGTTATCAGCGCCCGGAGCAGTTAGCGGATTTAACCCATCCGTTGTTGTTTTATGTCGCCACGCTGGAAGAGGCCTGCGCCAAAGCCCGCGAACTGGGCGAGCGTATTTTGCTGACCACCGGCAGTAAAGATCTGGCGCGCTGGCGCGAAGGCTTGCCGGATAAAACCTTACTGGCACGGGTGCTTCCCGTGCCGGAAGTGGTGGCGCAGTGCGCGGAGCTGGGTTTCGGCGTTGGTGATATTTTCGCCCTCTGCGGCCCGTTCAGCGCCGGGTTTAACGCCGCGTTTTATCGCCAGTATCGTGTGGAAGTGCTGATCACCAAAGCCTCCGGGGCGGAAGGCGGTTATCTGGAAAAAGTACAGCCCGCGCTGGATGCCAGCATTCCGTGCATCGTCATTGCCCGCCCGCAACCTGCGGTGAGCGGGGAAGAGTTACTCAACAGTCAGGATGCCTTCGCCGGGCGGTTGCGGCGCTGGCTGGCGGCACAGTGAGGAGAACAGCATGAAAAAAGCCCTTCTGGTGGTGAGCTTCGGTACCAGCTATCACGACACCTGTGAGAAAAACATTGTTGCCTGCGAGCGAGAGCTGGCGGCCAGTTGCCCGGATCGCACCCTGTTTCGTGCGTTCACTTCCGGCATGATCATTCGCAAGCTCAGGCAGCGCGACAACCTGCACATTGATACCCCGCTCGAAGCGCTGCAAAAACTGGCGGAACAGGGTTATCAGGATGTGGCAATCCAGTCTTTGCACATTATCAACGGCGATGAGTACGAAAAAATTGCCCGTGAAGTACAAACGATGCGCCCGCTGTTTAAACGGCTGGTGATTGGTGCGCCGTTACTCAGCAGCCATGAAGATTACCTGCATCTGATGCAGGCGCTTTCGCGTCAGATGCCGATGGTCGCCCCGGATGAACGCGTGGTGTTTATGGGCCACGGCGCCAGCCATCATGCTTTTGCAGCCTATGCCTGCCTTGACCATATGATGGCGGCGCATCGCTTCCCGGCGCGCGTCGGCGCGGTGGAAAGCTACCCGGAAATCGATGTCATCATCGACAGCCTGCGCCGGGAAGATGTCAAAGCCGTTCATCTGATGCCGCTGATGTTGGTGGCAGGCGATCATGCGATTAATGATATGGCTTCCGATGATGACGATTCGTGGAAAACGCAGTTCGAACGCGTCGGTATCGCTGCCACGCCGTGGCTACAAGGCCTGGGTGAAAACGCTGATATCCGCGCCATGTTTGTTCAGCATTTACACCAGGCGCTCGAACACGCGCTGGAGGTGGCGGCATGAGCGGAAAACTCTACGCCCTCAGCACCGGCCCGGGCGCGGCGGATCTTATCACTGTGCGCGGTGCGCGTATTCTCGGAAAGCTGGATGTGCTGTACGCGCCGGCCGGGCGCAAAGGCGGCGACAGCCTGGCGTTGTCGATTGTACGTGAGTATCTCGGTGAGCAGACCGACGTGCGCTGTTGTCACTTCCCGATGAGCGCCGACAGCGCGGAAAAAGAGGCGGTGTGGGATGAGGTCGCTGCTGCGCTGGAGGCTGAAGTGCAGGCCGGTAAGCAGGTCGGTTTTATCACGCTTGGTGACGCCATGCTGTTCAGCACCTGGGTGTTTTTGCTGCAGCGCCTGCAACACCGGCAAAATCTGGAGATTGTTCCCGGCGTCACCTCGTTTGCCGCCATCGCCGCGCGGGCGCAAACACCGCTGGCGATTGAACAACAGTCGCTGGCGGTGGTCTCCTGCACCGCGCCGGAAAGCGACATCCGCCAGGCACTGGCGCAGCACGACAGCCTGGTGTTGATGAAAGTCTATGGCCGTTTCGCGCGGATCAAAGCACTGCTTGCGCAAGCGGGGTTGCTCGACCATGCGCTGATGATGGCGGAAGCCACGCTGCCGGACGAGCAGTGCTGGCGGCAACTGAGCGAGGTGAGCGACGATCAGCCGCTGCCCTATTTTTCGACCATTCTGGTGAATAAACAGTGGGAGAGGCTATGCAAGAGCAACAACTAAAACCGTTGTCCTTCAGTGGGCTTGCGGCGGCGCTGCTATTGATAATCGTGCCGCAGGAGGCGTTTGCGATGCACATCATGGAAGGTTTTTTGCCGCCAGTGTGGGCGCTGGCCTGGTGGCTGCTGTTCCTGCCATGCCTGTGGTACGGGCTGGTGCGGCTGCGTCGTATCGTGGCGGATGATAACAACCAGAAAGTGCTGCTGGCGCTGTGCGGTGCGTTTATTTTTGTGTTGTCGGCGTTAAAAATCCCCTCGGTCACCGGGAGTTGTTCGCACCCGACCGGCGTTGGTCTTGCGGTGATCCTGTTCGGCCCCGGCGTGGTGGCGGTGCTTGGCGCGATCGTGCTGCTGTTTCAGGCACTGCTGCTGGCGCACGGCGGGCTGACCACGCTTGGCGCCAATGGCATGTCGATGGCGGTGATTGGCCCGGTTGTCGGTTATATGGTGTGGAAACTGGCGTGTCGCGCGGGGTTGCGTCGCGATGTGGCGGTGTTTCTGTGCGCGATGCTGGCGGATCTGGTGACCTATTTTGTCACCTCGGTGCAGCTTGGCGTGGCTTTCCCGGATCCGCAGCAGGGCGCGAGCGGGTCCATCGTTAAGTTCATGGGTATTTTCTGCCTGACGCAAATCCCGATTGCCATTGCCGAAGGCTTGTTAACGGTGATGATTTACGACCAGCTCACCAAACGTCAGCTCATCCCCGCCGGGAGGCAGTAACATGAAAAAGACACTGATTCTGTTAGCAATGGTGATCGCCCTGGTCATCCTGCCATTTTTTATCAATCACGGCGGTGAATACGGCGGTTCCGATAGCGAAGCGGAAAGCCAGATCCAGCGCGTGGCGCCGCATTACCAGCCGTGGTTTCAGCCGTTATATGAACCGGCCAGCAGCGAGATTGAAAGCCTGCTTTTCACGCTGCAAGGCTCAATCGGTGCTGCAGTGATTTTTTACATTCTGGGTTATATGAAAGGCAGGCAGCGTGATAACAAACGTGTTTGACCGGCTGAGCTACCAGAGCCGCTGGTTCGCCGTTGCGCCGGAGCGCAAGTTTGGCTGCTGGTTGCTGATGATGGCGCTGGCGTTCTCTCTGCCGCCGGTTGGGCAGGCGGCGTTGCTGGCCTTACTGGCAGTGTTCACCTGCTGGTTACTGCGCGTCTCGCTGTGGCGCTGGTTGCGCTGGATGGCACTGCCGATGGGCTTTTTGCTGATCGGCGTGTTGACGGTGCTGTTCAGCATTACGCGTGAACCGCAGCATATGTTGTTTGGCGTATCAGTCGGCAATGTCTGGCTGGGGGTAACACCGCAGGGGATGGCGGCGGCGAACAGCACGTTGTGGCGAAGTCTTGCGGCGCTGGCGGCGACCTTCTGGCTGGTGCTTAATCTGCCATTTCCACAGCTGATCCTGCTACTCAAACGCGGGCGAGTGCCGCGTATTCTCATTGAGCAAATTCTGCTGACATGGCGCTTTATCTTTATCCTGATGGAAGAGGCGGCGGCAATTCACCGTGCGCAAACGCTGCGCTTTGGCTATCGCACGTTGCCCCAGGGTTACCGCTCGCTGGCGATGCTGGTTAGCCTGTTATTTACCCGCGTGCTGCTGCGTTATAAGGCGATGGCGGTAACGCTGGATAGCAAACTGTATCAGGGTGATTTTCACCTGTAAGGATTGAGCATGCTGGTCACCAGGGATTTGTGGTTCAGTTATCAGGACGCGCCGACGCTAAAGGGCTTAACGCTTGATTTCTCTCGCCAGCCGGTCACCGGGCTGGTGGGCGCTAACGGCTGCGGCAAGTCGACCTTGTTTATGAACCTGAGCGGGATTTTGCGCCCGCAACAGGGGGCGGTGTGGTGGCAGGGAAAACCACTCGATTACAGCAAGCGCGGGCTGCTGGCGCTGCGCCAGCAAGTTACCACCGTGTTTCAGGATCCCGATCAGCAAATTTTTTATACCGATATCGACAGCGATATCGCGTTCAGCCTGCGTAATATTGGCGTGGCGGAAGCGGAAATCGCCCGCCGCATTGACGAGGCGCTGACGCTGGTGGATGCGCACTCTTTTCGCCAGCAGCCAATTCAGTGCCTGAGCCACGGGCAAAAAAAGCGTGTGGCAATCGCCGGTGCGCTGGTATTACAGGCAAAATACCTGCTCCTTGATGAACCGACCGCCGGGCTGGATCCTGCCGGGCGCACGCAGATGATTGCGCTCATCCGGCGCATCGTGGCGCAGGGAAATCATATTGTTATCTCCAGCCATGACATTGATTTAATCTATGAGGTTTGTGACGCGGTGTATGTGCTGCGCCACGGTGAGTTGCTGACCCACGGCGCGCCCGGCGAGGTTTTTGCCCGCCGGACATTAATAGAAGATGCCGGGTTGACACAGCCATGGTTAGTAAAACTGCACAGTGAGCTGGGGTTGCCGCTGTGCAAAAGTGAAGACGAATTTTTTGCCCGCATGCGGGCGACGCAGGTTAAGGAGGCGTCATGACGCAGGCCATTATGCTGCAAGGCACCGCATCGGACGTGGGCAAAAGCGTGCTGGTTGCGGGGCTGTGCCGTATTTTTCATCAGGACGGGCTAAAAACAGCGCCGTTTAAATCGCAGAATATGGCGCTCAACTCCGGTATCACCGAAGGCGGCCACGAGATGGGGCGTGCGCAGATATTTCAGGCGGAAGCGGCGGGTGTCCAGCCGGATGTGCGCATGAACCCGGTGCTGCTCAAACCGACCAGCGATCGCAACGCGCAAGTGGTGCTGATGGGCAAAGTTGCCACCGATATGGACGCCGTAAGTTATCACGACTATAAACCGCGGCTGCGCGAGCAGATTATCCGCGTTTACCAGAGCCTGGCGCAGGAGTATGACGCGCTGGTGCTGGAGGGCGCGGGCAGCCCGGCGGAGATCAACCTGCGCGACCGGGATATTGTCAATATGGGCATGGCAGAGATGGCCGCTTGCCCGGTCATTCTGGTGGCGGATATTGACAGAGGCGGCGTTTTTGCCGCGATTTACGGCACGCTGGCGCTGTTACAGGAGCATGAGCGCTGGCGGGTGAAAGGAGTGATCATCAATAAATTTCGCGGCGATGTCGCGCTGCTCACCCCTGGAATTAAGCAGATCGAAGCATTGACCGGCGTACCAGTGATTGGCGTAATGCCGTGGCTGGAGGTCGACCTTGAAGATGAAGACGGCGTGGCGTTACAGCGTGGAAAATATCTGCGCGCCGGCGAGCGGGCGCTGGATATCGCCGTGGTGCAACTCCCGCATATCTCTAATTTCACCGATTTCAATGCGCTCGCTGCTCAGCCCGACGTACGCGTTCACTACGTGCGCACGCCGGAGGAGCTGCATAGCGCCGATCTGCTAATCCTCCCTGGTAGTAAAAACACCCTTGGCGATCTTAACTGGCTGCGCGAAAGCGGGCTGGCGAAAGCAGTGCTGGAACGACATCGCGCGGGTGTGCCAATTATCGGTGTCTGCGGCGGGTATCAAATGCTTGGCGACACCATTATTGATGAGGTGGAGTCCGGGCTGGGTCAACAGCCAGGGCTGGGGCTGCTGGAGACGGTGACGCAATTTGCCCGCGACAAAACCACCACCCGAGTCGAAGCGAGTTTGCAGGAGACGCTCCCCGGCTGGCTGGCGCCGTGCGCCGGGCTAACGCTGCGCGGATATGAAATTCATCTGGGTGAAACCACGCGCAGCAGCGGTTGCCAGCCGGCGTTGTGGCTACAAAAAGCGGGGCAGCGCGTGGCAGACGGCGCAGTCAGCCGTGACGGTCTGGTGTTTGGCACCTATCTGCATGGCTTGTTTGATAGCGACGCGTTCACCCGCACACTGCTTAACGGGCTGCGCCAGCGCAAAGGGCTGCCGCCGCTGGATGCGCGCGTTGATTATGCGCAGTACAAAGCGCAGCAGTTTGATATCCTCGCCGACGCCATGCGTCAGCATGTGGACATTGATCGTATTTATCAGATTATGCAGCAACATCAGGAGCAAGCATGTTAACCCTTGTTACCGGCGGCGCGCGCAGCGGCAAAAGCCGTCATGCTGAATCGCTGGTCGCGGATGCAAAAACGGTGCTCTATATCGCCACTTCGCAAATCGTTGATGACGAAATGGCGATGCGGATTGAGCACCACCGGCAGGAACGCCCCCGACACTGGCGCACCGAAGAGCGCTGGCAACAATTGTCAGCCGTCATTACTCCGCATAACGATCCTGACGAAGCGGTATTGCTGGAGTGCATTACGACGCTTGTCACCAATCTGCTATTTGCTTCTGGCGCGGGCGACGACCCGGATAACTGGGATTACGCCGCGCTGGAAGCGCAGGTTCAGCAAGAGATTGAGCAATTGATTGCAGCCTGCGCGGCGTGCCCGTCGCCGGTGGTGCTGGTGACTAATGAAGTGGGCATGGGTATTGTGCCGGAAAACCGGCTGGCGCGGCATTTTCGCGATATCGCCGGGCGCGTCAACCAGCGGCTGGCGCAGGCGGCAGATCACGTCTGGCTGGTGGTGTCTGGGATTGGAGTCAAAATCAAATGATCAAATTGTTTTTCGCCACGCTCTCCTTTATCAGCCGTTTGCCGGTGCCTGGCCGTTGTGTGCAGGGGCTGGATGTCGCGGAATATGTGCGCGGTATTGTGACCTTTCCATTGGTCGGGCTGCTGCTCGGGGCGCTCAGCGGTGTTGTCGTACTGGCGTTACAACCCTGGTGCGGCGTGCCGCTGGCGGCGCTTTTTGGCGTGCTGGCGCTGGCCTTGCTAACCGGTGGCTTTCATCTGGATGGTCTGGCGGACACCTGCGACGGTATCTTTTCCGCGCGTCGACGCGAACGGATGCTGGAAATCATGCGTGACAGCCGACTTGGCACCCACGGTGGCCTGGCGCTGGTGTTTGTGCTGGTCGCCAAAATCCTGGTTATCAGCGAGCTGCAACTGCGCGGTGTGAGCATCATTGCCGCTCTGGCGATGGCCTGCGCCGCCGGGCGTGGCTGCTCAGTATTACTGATGTTCGGCCATCGCTATGCGCGCGAAGAGGGGCTCGGCAACCTGTTTATCGGCAAAGTTTCCGCCAGAGACACGCTGGTTACGCTGGCAATCACGGCGTTGCTGGCGATTGCCATATTGGGCATGAAAGGGATTATTGCGCTGCTGGTGATGTTGGCGGCGATCTTTCTGCTGGGGCAGATGCTTAAACGCACGCTGGGTGGGCAAACCGGCGACACGCTGGGTGCAGCGATTGAACTTGGCGAACTGGTATTTCTTCTGGCGCTGCTCTGAACAGCCCGCAACATAACGAGAAACAACATGCAGACATTGACGACACTACTGGCAAGTATTCCGACCCCCAATGATGTAGCAATGGCGCAGGCACAGCGCCACCTGGATGGTTTACTGAAGCCGGTTGGCAGCCTCGGGCGACTGGAAGCATTAGCGGTACAACTGGCGGGAATGCCGGGGTTAAACGGCACACCACGTAGCGGTGAGAAAGCCATTGTGGTGCTCTGTGCCGATCATGGTGTCTGGCATGAGGGCGTGGCGGTATCACCGCAGGTTGTCACTGCGATTCAGGCGGCGAACATGACGCAGGCGACGACGGGCGTTTGCGTTCTGGCCGCGCAGGCCGGTGCGAAAGTACATGTGCTGGATGTTGGCATTGATGCCGATCCGATCCCCGGCCTGGTGAATATGAAAGTCGCGCGCGGCAGCGACAATATCGCCACCGGCCCGGCAATGAGCCAGCAGCAAGCCGAAGCGTTGTTGCTGGAAACGATGCGCTATACCCGAGAGCTGGCGGCGCAAGGCGTGAAGCTCTTTGGCGTCGGTGAACTCGGCATGGCGAACACCACGCCGGCGGCGGCGATTGTCAGCGTGTTGACCGGCGAAGAACCTGAACATGTGGTCGGCATTGGCGCAAATTTGCCGGAAAACCTGCTCGGGCATAAAGCGCAGGTGGTGCGTAAAGCAATTGCCGTCAACCAGCCCAATCCCGCCGATGGCCTTGAGGTGCTGGCAAAAGTGGGGGGATACGATCTGCTGGGAATGACCGGCGTGATGCTCGGCGCGGCGTCTTGTGGTTTGCCTGTAGTTCTGGATGGTTTTCTTTCTTACGCGTCGGCGCTGGCGGCGTGCCGCATGGCGCCACAGGTAAAACCGTACCTGATCCCTTCGCATCTGTCGGCGGAAAAAGGGGCGCACCTGGCGCTGGAACATTTAGGGCTGGAGCCGTATCTCAATATGGGCATGCGTTTAGGTGAAGGGAGCGGGGCGGCGCTGGCGATGCAACTGGTTGATGCGGCATGTGCGATCTACAACCACATGGGCACGCTGGCGGCGAGCAATATAGTGTTGCCGGAAACGAAATAAGATCTTTTTGCCGGGTGTCGCTTCGCCTTGCCCGGCATTACCCCTCTTTTTGCATCGCCTGCAACAGCGTATCCAGCAATCCCGGAAAGCAGGCGTCGAGGTCTTCACGGCGCAGGGAGATCATATTTTCCCGTCCCTGCGGGCGCTGCCAGACCACGCCGCTATCGCGCAGGACGCGCCAGTGGTGCGTCATCGTGGATTTCGCCACATCTTCCGGGCGCAGGGCGTTACAACTCAATTCGCTGCCGTCGGCAAGCCGCTTGATCATCGCCAGGCGCAGGGGATTGCCAAGGGCAAAGAGCACATTTTCAAGGCGAAATTGCTCACGTTCGGGGTGGTTAGCGATCATAATCTTCCTGTGTCGGCGGTGGCTGTGCTGAAAAAGCAGCAGCCCGTATCGGCGGCTGGGCCGGTACTATACGCAAACTGCTTTGCGAAAGCCACGAGGTCAATCGCGGCTCAACCAATCGTAAGAATAGCAAAAATAGTTCGAATATACTCGTACAGTTGTACTATTATAGATGCCGTGAATGAATAGCGGCCAATTCCGGTCGCGAACTAACAGTCAAATGACTAAGGACGCATCATGCCCCGACCCATCCCCCTCGAACGTTATCGCAACATCGGTATCTCAGCGCATATCGATGCCGGTAAAACAACCACTACTGAGCGCATTCTGTTTTACACCGGGATGAGCCACAAACTGGGTGAAGTACACGATGGCGCGGCAACAACCGACTGGATGGCGCAGGAGCAAGAGCGCGGCATTACTATTACCTCTGCGGCGGTAAGCTGCTTCTGGCCTGGTATGGACAGAGGTTTTGAGCCGCACCGCATCAACATTATCGACACCCCCGGGCACGTGGATTTCACCATTGAAGTGGAACGTTCCATGCGTGTGCTCGACGGCGCGGTAATGGTGTATGACTCCGTGGGTGGCGTGCAACCGCAGTCGGAAACCGTGTGGCGTCAGGCTAATAAATACCACGTGCCGCGTCTCGCGTTCGTCAACAAGATGGACAGACCCGGCGCGGATTTTTTCCGCGTGGTACAGATGATGATCGACCGCCTGAAAGCCAACCCGGTGCCGATTGTGATCCCTATCGGCGCGGAAGAGCATTTCACCGGCGTGGTGGATTTGATCAAAATGCGCGAAATCATCTGGGATGACGCGACGCAGGGCATGACTTTCAGCTATGGCCCGGTGCCGGATGATCTCATGGCAACCGCGCTGGAGTGGCGTGAGAAGATGATGTCCGCGGCGGCGGAAGCCAGTGACGAGCTGATGGATAAATATCTGGAAACCGGCTCGCTCGACGAAGCGGAAATTATTGCCGGCCTGCGCAAACGCACGGTTGCCGGGGAAATTCAGCCGATGCTGTGCGGCAGCGCCTTTAAAAATAAAGGCGTCCAGCGCATGCTCGACGCGGTGGTGGAACTGATGCCGTCGCCGCTGGATATCCCTGCTATTCAGGGCGTGGATGAAAAAGGCCAACCGGCAGAGCGCCATGCGAATGACGACGAACCGTTCTCGGCGCTGGCGTTTAAACTGATGACCGACCCGTATGTTGGACAGCTTACCTTTATCCGCGTCTATTCCGGCGTGCTGAAAAAAGGGGATGCAGTTTACAACCCGGTGAAAGGCAAGAAAGAGCGTATCGGACGTATCGTGCAGATGCATGCCAACGATCGCCACGAAGTGGATGAGCTGCGCGCCGGTGATATTGCCGCGTGCGTCGGTCTGAAAGATGTCACCACCGGTGACACGTTAAGCGACCCGGATAAAGTGATCACCCTGGAGCGCATGGAGTTTCCTGAGCCGGTGATTTCGCTCGCTATTGAACCGAAAACCAAAGCGGATCAGGAGAAAATGGGCATCGCCTTGCAACGGCTGGCGTCAGAAGATCCGTCATTCCGTCTGCATACTGACGAGGAATCCGGACAGACGATTATTTCCGGGATGGGCGAGTTGCATCTGGAAATTATTGTCGACCGCATGAAACGTGAGTTTGGCGTGGAGGCGAATATCGGTCGCCCGCAGGTTACCTATCGCGAAACCTTGCGTAAAACCGTGAAGGATATCGAAGGTAAATTTGTGCGCCAGTCCGGCGGTAAAGGTCAGTATGGTCATGTGGTTCTGACACTTGAACCGCTGGAGCCGGGTAGCGGCTTTGTATTTGAAGATGCCACCAAAGGCGGCGTGGTGCCGCGCGAGTACATTCCTTCCGTGGAAAAAGGCCTGCGCGAAGCCATGAACAACGGCGTGCTGGCGGGTTATCCGGTCGTCGATGTGAAGGCAACCCTGACATTCGGTTCCTATCACGATGTCGACTCCTCGGAAATGGCCTTCCGCATGGCGGCGATCTTTGGCTTCAAAGAGGGCGCACGTAAAGCGGATCCGGCAATCCTTGAGCCGATCATGCATGTGGAAGTGGAAACGCCGGAAGAGTACGCCGGGAACATTATGGGCGATCTCTCTTCCCGTCGCGGGATGGTGCAGGGCATGGAAGAGCGTTTCGGTAGCCAGATTATCCGCGCCGATGTGCCGCTGGCCGAGATGTTTGGCTACTCCACCACGCTGCGATCCATGTCGCAAGGCCGCGCGACCTACAGCATGGAGTTCCACCACTATGCGGAAGCGCCGCGCAACGTGGCGGACGATATCATCGCCAGCCGTGCGAAAGCGTAACGTCTACGCTGTAACAGCAAACCCCGCTCCGGCGGGGTTTTTTTTGCGTGAAGCCGGGTCGCAAAATCAATGCAACGTTGCATTTTGCGGCTGATATTCAGGAATCACGCTTCCATTACTTTCCATCTGTGCATGCATACACCGACCGAACGCTACATCATTCAAATATAGAATTTGATCTATATAGTTTTTGATCTATATTGGTGAGGTGTGTTGTGTGGCAGATAACAATGACGCAGACGTTTGAAAAGTGGTTTGATGCACTGGGTGACAACGATCGCGCCCGTGTACTGGCGGCGTTGATGGTGCTACGGGTTAAAGGTCCGCAGCTACCAAGGCCTTACGCGGATACGGTAAAAGGCTCGCGTTATAACAATATGAAGGAACTGCGCATACAAAGCCGGGGTGAGCCGTTTCGGGTCTTCTATGCCTTTGATCCGCAGCGCGTGGGCATATTGCTTTGCGCTGGTAACAAGGCGAGTCATGACAAACGCTTTTACGATGTGATGATCCAGATTGCAGATCGGGAGCTAACGCACCATCTGCACCAGATTAAAATCAAGGAGTAATACGATGAGCAAAACACTGGAACAGCTAATTGCCGAACAAAAGGCTGATGTTGTCACCGCTGCGCAGTCACTCGCGCAAGAGATGCTGCTCAATATCCATCTTGCAGAGCTGCGTGAGCGGGTACAAAAAACGCAGATCGAAATGGCGCAGGAGTTGGGGCTGAAACAGCCCACGGTAGCGGTGATGGAAAAGCAGGGCCGGGACATTAAACTTTCCACGCTGAAGCGCTATGTGGAAGCGACAGGCAGCAAGCTACGCATTGATATTGAGCTGCCGGATGGCTCGCACTATGGCTTTGCGCTGTGAAGCGATAATGCGCTGTAAAAAAGAGAAAACCCACAAAGCAAACTATGATTAGCAAATACCCGTTGCGCCTGAGGATAAGATGATGCGCTGCGTTAAACTTCTTTGTTGTGTTGCGTTACTCTGCGCCCAGGGCGCGCAGGCTGTGAGCTATCCGCTGCCGCCGGAAGGCAGTCGGCTGGTGGGCAGCCCGTTAACTATCACCATTCCTCATGACAACACCTTCCCACTGGAAGCGTTTGCCGCGAAATACGGACAGGGGCTGAGTAATATGCTCGAAGCCAACCCGGATGCCGATCCCTTTTTACCCAAAGCTGGCTCGCAGCTGGTCATTCCGCAGCAGGTGATCCTGCCCGCTACCGTCCGCGAAGGCATTGTGATTAACGTTGCGGAAATGCGCCTCTACTATTACCCGAAAGATTCGAATACGGTCGAGATCTTACCGATTGGCATCGGCCAGGCCGGACGCGAAACGCCGCGCAACTGGGTGACTTCGGTGGAACGCAAGCAGGAAGGGCCAACCTGGACACCTACGGCGAATACGCGGAAAGCGTACGAAAAAGAGGGAAAAACTTTACCTGCGTTTGTGCCCGCCGGGCCGGATAACCCAATGGGGCTTTATGCCATCTATATCGGGAAGCTGTACGCTATTCACGGTACGAATGCTAATTTTGGCATTGGGCTGCGCGTCAGTCAGGGCTGTATCCGTTTACGCAGCGACGACATTAAATATCTCTTCGACAACGTGCCTGTGGGAACGCGGGTGCAGATTATCGACCAGCCGGTCAAGATAACCACCGAGCCGGATGGCAGCAGTTGGGTTGAAGTTCACGAACCGCTATCCCGCAATCGCGCCGAGTTTGAGTCCAGCAACAAAGTGCCGCTGCCTGCCACTCCGGTGCTGCATGCGCTGATGAAAGGCGAAGGCATTGATGCGAACCGCGCAACCCTGGAACTGGAGCGCCGTTCTGGTATGCCGGTAAATATTAGTGCACCTGCTATGAACAACCCGATAGATAAACAACCGCTATAGAATGGTTTATCAATAAATTTGAACCTTAAGGTTAAACGATCGGTATTTATTCTTCTCATGGAGTGCGTAGAGTAGGGGCAATTCTGGACGGGTAATTACACTCCCGTCTGCTGATTACCTTTCTGAACAGAAGGACAACGACGCCATGAAGAAGATCGGATTTTTGTCATTTGGTCACTGGACACCTTCGCCACAATCCGCGACGCGTTCGGCGGCTGATACGTTGCTGCAATCCATCGATCTGGCGGTTGCCGCTGAAGAACTTGGTGCGGATGGCGCGTATTTCCGCGTGCATCACTTTGCCCGCCAGCTCAGCTCACCTTTCCCGCTGCTGGCCGCCATTGGTGCCAAAACGCACAAAATAGAGATTGGCACCGGCGTTATCGATATGCGCTATGAAAATCCGCTGTATATGGCAGAAGATGCCGGTGCGGCAGATTTGATTTCCGGCGGGCGTTTGCAATTGGGCATCAGCCGGGGCTCCCCGGAACAGGTTATTGATGGCTGGCGCTATTTTGGCTTTCAGCCGGCGGAAGGCGAAACCGATGCGGATATGGCGCGCCATCATACGGAAACGTTTCTGGATGTGCTGCGCGGCGAAGGGTTTGCCAAACCGAACCCGCAGCCGATGTTCCCGAACCCGCCCGGTTTGCTGCGCCCGGAACCCTGGTCTGAAGGTTTGCGCGAACGTATCTGGTGGGGCGCAGGTTCGAACGCGACAGCGGTTTGGGCGGCAAAACTGGGGATGAACCTGCAAAGCTCCACGCTGAAAAATGATGAAACCGGCGAACCGTTCCATATCCAGCAGGCGCAGCAGATTCGTGCCTACCGTGAAGCCTGGAAAGCAGCAGGGCACTCGCGCACGCCGCGCGTTTCCGTCAGCCGCAGTATTTTTGCGTTAATGGACGATCGTGATCGGGCTTACTTTGGTGGCAGCCATGATGACAGCGATAAAATCGGCTTTCTTGATGAGAAAACCCGCGCTGTTTTTGGCCGCAGCTACGCCGCAGAACCGGATAAATTAATCGAGCAGTTGAAAAAGGATGAGGCCATTGCCGAAGCGGATACGCTACTGCTGACGGTGCCGAATCAATTAGGCGTAGATTATAATGCGCACGTGATTGAGTCGATTCTTAAGCATGTCGCACCGGCGATTGGCTGGCGTGATTGATCAGAAACTGCCGTTGAAAACCTTACCTCCTCATCGTGCGGCGCTTTTATAAAGCGCCGCACTCCGTTTTGCAGTGTGGAAATTTATCACCGACACTTAAGCCAAAGACGTAGTCGGCGCAGGCATTGTGCTTTAAACTGCGCGCAGCAAAAACAGAGCAAATGAACGATTAAGTAGGTGGTAAGGCGATGAACGGAAAGATCACAACCTGGTTTAAAGATAAAGGTTTTGGATTTATCAGAGATGAAAACGGAGAAAACCGTTACTTTCATGTGATTAAGGTCGCCAACCCTGAGTTGCTTAAAAAAGATGCGGCGGTAACGTTCGAACCCACGACAAACAACAAAGGGTTGTCTGCTTATGCCGTGAAAGTGGTCCCGGATAGCAAATACATCTATATCGCCGGTGAACGAATTAAGCTCACTTCGATCAAATCTTATCTGGTGTACAGCGAAGAAGTTCCTGCCGATACCCGCATCGATAAAGACAATGCGGTGTTGTCTGTTGGCGCGTTGATGGGGAGTATTCGGCCGAAATCAGCCGCGAAGCCTGGCGAAATGCGCTCGCTAAAAAAACTGGCAATCACCACCTTTCAGGGAACAACCCTGATCTTCTCCGAAGACGAGATAGACGTGGATGCGACGGTTAAGCTGCTTAAAGTCTAAAACATCCAGAATGGTTTGCTGCCGAAACCGGCGTTTTTCTAAACCGCGTTTCGGCATCATTTACTGTTCGCTGTGGTTCCCGTTTTTCTGTTCAATCCGTCCCGCCAGAGCAATGCTTTCGCCCCGTGCGAGTGTGGAATGGCGAGCGCAATGTTTGCGCTTCGCGGGTAATGAGTCGATTCCACAATCTGGTCTCTTCGCAGCAATTACAGCTATAATCCGACACATTGTTCAACCGGTTTACAGACGAAAATGACAAAACTCACCTTACAAGAGCAGATGCTCAAAGCGGGATTAGTAACCAGTAAGAAAATGGCCAAAGTCCAGCGCACTGCTAAAAAATCACGCGTTCAGGCGCGTGAAGCAAGAGAGGCAGTGGAAGAGAATAAAAAAGCACAGCTTGAGCGCGATAAGCAGTTAAGCGAGCAACAAAAACAAGCTGCGTTATCGAAAGAATATAAAGCGCAGGTGAAACAACTTATTGAAATGAACAGGATCACCATTGCCAAAGGCAATATTGATTTTAATTTCACAGATAATAAGTTAATTAAAAAAATAGCGGTGGATAAAAATACTCAGGCACAACTGATTAGCGGTCGCCTCGCCATTGCTCGTCTGGTTGTTGATGGCAAGGATGAAAGTGAATATGCGATTATTCCTGCAATCGTAGCCGATAAAATCGCTCAGCGGGATGCGAACAGTATTGTATTAAACAGCGCGCTTAGTCAGGAAGAGCAAGATGAAGATGATCCGTACGCTGATTTTAAAGTGCCTGATGATTTGATGTGGTAATAACCACTGCAAACGATCTCAACCTCCGGGGGAATGTATGAGTAACGAAGTACCGCTTAAATTTTATGACATCGTGGATGAGTATTCGACGGAAACCGAAAAAACGGTAAAAGAATCAGAACGCGATGCGCTGGCGCACTATTTTCAGCTACTGATCACCCGTTTGATGAATAACGAAGAAATCAGTGAAGAGGCGCAGCAAGAGATGGCCACTGAAGCGGGTATCGACGCGCTGCGTATTGATGAGATTGCGACGTTTCTGAACCAGTGGGGCAACGAGTAACCTCTGTTACTGTGATTCCCGAAGCGCGAAAGTGCATTTTTTATGTCCGCTCGCCGCAGGAAGCGGACATCGCAACTCTCCCCGAACGCGCAAAAGATCAGTAGAGAATATTTGCCATCGCTTTGTACCGTTCAGGTAACGCGCTGTTCAACGCCAGGACTTTTTCAAGAATAGAGAATGTCGGTGCTTTTTTAGCGCGTTCGCAGTCGACAATCGCGGAGCGTATTATCGCCGCTGCCGTAGAAATGTTGTTAAAATATTCTTCCGATTCCACAGTTTGTAATTCGCCCGAAACAGCGTAACGGACAATAGGCCACTCTGTAAAATCAATTAACGGGAACGCTTCTTTATCGGGTGATATGTTGGCTAATAACAACTCTTCTGCTTTTTTATCATCTTTTTGTGCAGTAGAAAGTAGCTGTAAGCGATATTTTGTTTTAGACAGAATATCGTTATCCACTTTTTCTGACGAGAGTGCCGTAATAAAAGCGGATAACTCATCCTCAGGCGGGCTGTGATCATAATGCGTTTTCCGCTGGGCTTCAGAAGGAAGTTGAGTGCTATTTGATGCAATTTCAATTAGGTAATTTAAAATTTCAAAAGTCATTTAATGTGCCTTATGAATTTCATTGTGCGGTATTAACTGGCGATAACGAAAAATAGTGCTGGCAGCTTTGTATCACTGTTAATAAATCCCGTGTCGAAAATAACACATGGCCTGCCAGCATATGACAGGTGCTTTAAATGAACGTTTTTAAAACGTCACGCAGATCCTGTTTCATTTTTACATAGCAGCGCGCTGCCAGGCTTACGCGATGAGTATTATTGATAGTGTGCGGTTTGAAAAACGAATAATTGTGCGGTCTGCTGTGAGTTCAACTCAACATGGTAAATAACGATAGGGGCTGCTAACGTGGGGCGGCCTGCGAGAAGCGGTATCGCCGGTGTTGGATTTGCTTCGAACAGGTTCCGGTATTTTGCAAACCGCCAGCGTTTTGCGGCTTAACGGTTAGCGAGGCATAAGCCCCGCAAAAGAGGGGCCTTATTCAGCAGAAAGGTTCAGCAGACTTGCTTCAGGCATGCTGCATTTGGCGATGAAGGTTGTTAATCACAGCGATGCTACGCTTTTTCCTGCGGTTGCAGTTGATAAATCCATGCCGTCACATGCTTGCCGTCGAGCGTGGTCACATCCACCTGAACACGATCGTAGCCCTCTTCGAATTCGTCCAGCATCGTCCAGTGCGCCGCGAGATTAGCGGATATAAACAGGTAACCATCAACCCGGGAACCGTCTTTATCCAGCACAATGCCAGGGAATTCGGCGGCGGCTCCCCAGCCAAATTCATAAAATGTTCCCGTAACGTAACCCGGCAGCCACTCTCCACCGATATTTTCCAGAATATGTGCATTCGAATGACCGGGGCGAAGCGTCCCGTAAACAAACAGTGATTCCATTTTTCCTCATTATCTAACGCAATGAATAACCAGCAGAATGATCATCAACATACGTTTAAGCGCTGCAGTTCGCAACTGTCGCGAATCGGAGCAAACACGCTATCCTGTATCTCAAAGATCAAGTTGTACCCACATTGTTAACCTTACCGGCGGGGACGATGGGGCTGATACAAAGCGAAAAGCAATTTTGGCGCTAATGGGATGGGCAATATGAAAGTTGATGCGTCGATGCGTCCTGACTTCCGTTTCTTCTTATTGCAAACGGGCGCATCGCTGGGCATGGTGTCGGGGCATATTTTCCGCCTGGCTATGGCCTGGTGGTGCCTGCAAGCCACGCACTCGGCGGTCGCTTTTTCCTCACTCATTGCGATATCCGTGGCGGCAGAGGTTTACCTTAAACCGTTTCTGGCGTCATTTGGCGATAGCTTCAATCGCATTAAATTTATCATTGCCTGTCAGTTCGCTGTTTCAGGGATCATCACATTATTCTGCCTGGCAAGTTATCTGGGATATTTCAATCTGGTGGCTATCGCCTCGGGACTCGTGGTAATAAGCGCTATCTCATCTGTGCGTGAACCAACGATTATGGGACTGATTCCCGATCTTGTTGCAGAAGGGGAAGTGACGCAGGCTATATCGCACCGCTCGACCATCAATTCCATAATTATGTTGGCAGGTCCGGTGATTGCCGCCTCGCTTATTTCGATTTTTTCAGCAGGGGTTGCGCTGTACATTTCTGCACTGGTTTATGTATTGTCCTGCATCGCATTTATTATTTTATCGTTTAAATATGATGTGGACGCCGTTTCAACGGGTGAAAAGGAGAGCTGGTTTCATAAAACGAAAGGGGCATTTAAAGCGATTTATCATGTTAAATCTGAATTTCATATTGCATTGGTCTCCTCTGTCATTAATTTTACGATGTTTCCTTTCTTTTCCGTGACGATACCGTACTGGATCAGCACTGAATTAAAGCTTCCCGCTACCTATCTTGGTGCATTCGAACTCTCATTTGCTTTGGGATTGATTGTTAGTAGCCTTTACATTAACGCTTTCATAAGAGAATGGGTGGGACGGCTCAATAATGTTTTATTTGGTTTTGTCCTGTTGGGCAGCAGCGTTATGGCAATTGTCCTGATGGGAAATATCTATATGTCTATTGCGCTAGCGTTTTTCTGCGGTATGGCGTTTATTTTTATTAATATCAACCTCAGTACGCTGCGCTCAACCGCAACGCCACGTGATTACCGAGTAAGAATGAGCGCCATGGCAGGCTTTTTATCCAGTCTGGCGAACCCTTTTGGCGTTGCTTTTGCCGGCTGGTATATCAGTTTGTTAGGTGTGGTTCCATTTACTGTTATTTCCGGTGCCGTGGTGGTGTTAATTGCTCCTGTTATTCTATGTTCGTTTCATTTGCGTCGGGCACTTTCACTTAATGAAGTTGAAATGAAAGGGTATTACGAAAAAACTTACCCGGCCGCATTTTATAAACGCGGGCAGCATAAACAAGACACATAAACAATATTTAATAGAAGCGCTTTTAAGTTATGACCAGACATTGCATGTGTTGCCAGAATGGCAACACATGCTGAGTGCGTTTTCACTGCATATCGGTTTCTGTTGGCTCTAAGGCATCTTTCCGGTGACGACACGGTTATTAATGGCGTACACCGTGCATTTAGCCGCGCCCGGACGCTGCTCCTGTTGACAGATACTTAGCGCCGTTTCTGCGGCTTGATGGCTGTTTCTGGCCCAGTACGCGGCGCCCCAGTCGCCGTCCTCGTCCGTGGCAAAGGCTTTTTCATAGCGTTGTGTTGCTGCATATTCTGAGAACGCTTTTTTCCCGGCAGCATTGAGGGCGGGTGGTGCATCCAGGTGCGTTTCGGGCAGAGGCACAGCTTCGCCGGTCGGTAAATGCTGCTGTTTTAGAAATGCTGCCACCGTCTGCCACCAGAAACTCTCCGGCGCTGAATCCATAAAGACATGGCCGTTATTACCGAAGGCAGGCATCGTGATGAATTGCGCCGTGTCGCCTCTCTGCTGATAGGCATCGAACATCTCTTTGCCCATCGACGGCGGGAAGGATTTATCATTTTTCGCATACAGCCACAGGGACGGGATCTGCGCTGTTTTCCCGTAACGTGCGTAAGCTTGCAGCAGACCAGCTTTATCGCAGAGTGATTTCCCGTCAATCGCGCCCCTTCCGCCGTCGAAATTGATCACCGCCTTAACGCCTGGTGGATTAGCCGCGCCAGTAGCAATTACCGCAAAACCACCTGCGGACATCCCGGCAAGGATCGCGTTATCGGCTGCGGCCCACGGCTGGCGGCGCACGGCATCGAGGGCGGCGAGCAGGTTACGGGTGTCCTGCTCCCCGGCCTGCAGATGTAAAGGTTGCGCGCAGGAGCCATCGGCATACTCCGCCGCACCGCTTGATTGCCCGTAGCCCTGGCGCAGGACTACCACCGCCGCATAACCGTGGCGCGCAAAAGCGATAGCCGTTGCGGCATAACGGTTCGGGTTGATTATCCAGCGATCAAATTCAGCAGTGCCAACGGTTCCATTAGTGATTAACACCACGGGCAAAGGCGTTTGGCTGGTCATGCGTGTCACAAAGGCATCCAGCACGGCCGGCTGACCATTATCTAAGGTGACCGCCAGCAAAAGCGGCTCTCTTATCAACCCGTCAATTTGTTGGTATTCGGGGGCTTGCCCCACCACATCTGCATGGCCTGAGGCAGTAAAAAGAAGGAGTGCGGTGGCGAAAAGGCGTTTTGCCAGACGAGTCGTAAAACGGTTGCGCATGGTGGTTAACCCTGAAATGTTTGTCCCTGATAGACGCGGCGTGACCGGCGAGCAACTTTACCAGGCTGGTCACGCGTTTTTGTATTTCCTGTCGCGCGGTATTGATTACGCATGTCGATGATTTCTGCAAGCAGCGATTAGAGCATTAAGGTAAGCAAACATTTTCAACGGATTAGGTAACAAATGCAGCTTGATACTGAAGATGCGGAAAGGGGCCGTTTCTGGAAGGGAAAAACTTATCGCTATGTTTAGCGGAGCGATAAAAGCAAAAAGCCTGCTTAAAAACAGGCTTTTTAAATCTGGCTCCTCTGACTGGACTCGAACCAGTGACATACGGATTAACAGTCCGCCGTTCTACCGACTGAACTACAGAGGAATCGTTGTGGAGGCTTATCTTAGCGGCGAAAAATCTTTTGTCAAACCTCATTTCTCGCAGGGTGTTCTGACTGCTGAATCCATCGACAATTTGAGTTCGTTATCATCGTTTTCTGCCGAAATGCTTTGCAGGATCAGGGTTTCTCCCCCATCATTTGAAATGTGATTTCACCTTTTGCGGCTAAGGACCAATTTGAACGTCGTTACTCCTCTTCGCCAGGCTGTCATGCGCACGCCGTGGTACAGAAAGCGTAAAAGCTACCGTGTTTTATTCTGGCGAGAAATCACCCCCCTTGCCGTACCTATCTTCCTCGAAAATACCTGTGTCCTGATGATGGGCGTGCTCAGCACCTTCCTCGTGAGCTGGCTGGGCAAAGAGGCGATGGCGGGGGTAGGTCTTGCCGATAGTTTTAACATGGTGGTGATGTCGTTTTTCGCGGCTATCGACCTGGGAACCACGGTGGTGGTGGCGTTCAGCCTCGGTAAGCTGGACGGCGAGCGGGCGAGGGCGGCGACGCGTCAGTCGCTGGTGATCATGACCCTGTTTTCGATTGTGCTGGCGGCGGTGATCCACTACTACGGCACAGAAATTATCGATTTTATCGCCGGGGCGGCAACGGCGGAGGTCAAAGCGCTGGCGCTGACCTACCTTGAACTGACGGTTCTCAGCTACCCGGCTGCGGCCATTGCGCTGATTGGCAGCGGTGCGCTGCGCGGTGCGGGCAATACCAAAATCCCGCTGCTGATTAACGGCGGCATGAATATCCTCAACATTCTAATCAGCAGCGTGCTGATCTACGGCCTCTTTGGCTGGAAAGGGATGGGCTTCGCCGGGGCTGGGCTGGGGCTGACCATTTCTCGCTATATTGGCGCGGTGGCGATTATCTGGGTGCTGATGATTGGCTTTAATCCGGCGCTGCGTATTCCGCTAAAAAGTTACTTCGAAAAGCTCAACTTCGGCATTATCTGGGAAGTGATGGGTATCGGCATCCCCGCCAGTATCGAATCGGTGCTGTTTAACGGCGGCAAACTACTGACGCAAATGTTCGTTGCCGGTATGGGCACCAACGTTATCGCCGGTAACTTTATTGCTTTCTCCGTTGCGGCGCTAATTAACCTGCCGGGCAACGCGCTGGGTTCCGCCTCCACAATTATTACCGGTAAACGACTGGGCAAAGGACAGATAAGCCAGGCTGAGCGCCAGTTGCGGCATGTATTCTGGCTCTCGACGCTGTTACTGACGGTGCTTGCCTGGGGAACCGCGCCGTTTGCCGGGCTTTTCGCCTCGTTTTACACCCAGGAAGAGGATGTAAAAGAGGTGGTTAAAGTGCTTCTCTGGCTTAACGCGGCGTTTATGCCCATCTGGGCGGCATCGTGGGTGCTACCCGCCGGGCTGAAAGGCGCGCGCGACGCCCGTTTTGCCATGTGGGTGTCCATGCTGGGAATGTGGGGTTGTCGCGTCGTCGCCGGTTATACCCTCGGGATTATGCTCGGTATGGGCGTGGTTGGGGTCTGGCTCGGCATGTTCCTTGACTGGGCGGTGCGCGGCGCGCTGTTTTACTGGCGTATGGTCAGCGGGCGCTGGCTGTGGAAGTACCCGAAGCCGCAAAAAAGCACCATTTCTGCACAGAATGGAGAATAATTCGGCAAACGCGCCAAAATGTGAAAATCAGGCTTTGACAAGGCCTTGGGGCATCGCTAATATTCGCCCCGTTCACACGATTCCTCTGTAGTTCAGTCGGTAGAACGGCGGACTGTTAATCCGTATGTCACTGGTTCGAGTCCAGTCAGAGGAGCCAGATTTAAAAAGCCTGCTTTTAAGCAGGCTTTTTGCTTTTCTGCGTTCTTACATCCCACAGCTTAGCGCTTTTCCCTGCGGGAAATTCTCTTTGAAGCAGCAATCCATCGCAATGACAAAGGCTATCGTCAGTTCGGGCATCGATAGGCTGGCAAAGAAACGCTGAAGAGTCGTTACGCCTGCACTTATTAAAATAAAACCCGCCGCAGCGGGTTTGTAAATGAACCGAACGCTTAGCTTGCCTGCACGCGCAGCGGGGCAGTGGCGGCATCAAGCCACGCGCGGGCGTCGTCATCAACCAGTGGCGATAGAGTGTCGCGCACCTGCTGGTGATAGTCATCCAGCCACTGCTGCTCCTGTTCATTAAGCAGGCTCCATTCCACCTGGCTTAAATCGATGGGAATAAGCGTCAGCGAAGCAAAGCGACAAAATCCCGGCTGGCTTTCCACCACTTCTGCCTGGTTTTCGATACGAATGCCGTAGTTGTCCGCTAAATAGTAGCCCGGCTCAATAGTCATGATGTTGCCCGCCGACAGCGGCCAGGGGTTGACCTTTTTCGCAATGCGCTGCGGCTGCTCGTGGATCAACAACTGATGACCAACGCCATGACCGGTGCCGTGATCGAAATCCAGCCCTAAATCCCACAGCGCCCGGCGGGCAAACGCATCCAGTTGGTGACCGTGCGTACCTGCAGGAAATTGCAGGGTGAACATCGATAAAAAGCCTTTCAGCACGGCGGTGTAATGCAACCGCTGCTGAGCATTGAGAGGGCCAAACGACAGCGTACGCGTCGCGTCAGTGGTACCGTTTTGGTACTGACCGCCGGAATCATTCAAATAGAAGTTGGCACAGGTAATCGCTTTATTCGTTTTTTCGCTGCTGTGGTAATGGCACATCGCCGCATTGCTGGCGGAGGCTGAAATGGTGCTGAAACTCTGTTCAATAAAACCGGGTTGCTGCTGGCGGAATGCCAGCTGTTTTTGCTGTGCTTCCAGTTCGGTTATCGGGTTACCCGCCGCTTCACGGGCGGGCACTTCGCGCGCCAGCCAGGCGAGAAAATTAACCCACGCCGCGCCATCCTGCTGGTGGCTTTCGCGGTAGCCTGCCAGTTCGGTCGCGTTTTTATGCGCTTTGATAAAGGTAATGGGATCGGCGCTCCACAGCACTTCACCACCCTGTTGTTCGATGGCAAAACGCAGCGCCACCGGCGCGAAATCACCATCAAGCAGGATGCGTTTGCCGGCAGCGATTTGCTGGCAGCGCGGCAGGAAATCCTCGAAATCATGCAGCGTCAGCGTGGAGGTGAGCTGCGCAGATAAACCGGCAATTTTCTGCGGATTGACAAACCACTCGACGTTTCCCTCGCGGCTGAGCAAGGCGAAAGAGTGCGCCACCGGGTTCATCGCGATGTCCGAACCGCGAATATTCAGCAGCCAGGCGATATTATCCGGCAGCGTAATTGCCAGGTAATCCGCGCCTTTTTCCGCCAGCACCCGCGCGATGCGTGCGCGTTTATCGGCACTGCTTTCACCGCTTATCGCCAGCGGCATTTCACGGATCGCGCCGCACGGTGCCGCCGGGCGATCGGCCCAGATGGCATCGAACGGATCGCTATCCAGTGCCACCAGTTCACAGTGCGTGGCGTTCAGCGCCTGAAACTGGCTGTTGACCATCAACAGCGGCTCAAAGCCGATGCGGCTGCCCGCAGGCAATGAAGCGTTTAACCACTGATCCAGCGGCTCGTTGTGCAAATGGTGGATCGCAAAATCATGGAGATCGACTTCGCTGCGTACCTGTACCTGGTAGCGGCCATCCACGAACAACAGCGCCTTATCGCGCAGCACCAGCGCCAGCCCGGCAGAACCGGTAAAGCCGGTGAGCCACTGGAGCTTATTATCATGTGGCGCGCAGTCTTCGCTCTGGTGCGCATCGGCGCGCGGAACAATCATACCGTCAAGCTCCAGGGCGACCAGCCGATCGCGTAACGCTTGTAACGGTGTCGGGGTTTGCATGGTTAATCCTTTTTAATTGTTATCTGAATGGTGGTTCGTTAAAGGTGCGCAATTTACGCGAGTGCAGACGATCGCCCTCAGCGCGGAGCAGGTCGATGGCGCGGATGCCAATTTGCAAATGCTCGGAAATCGCCCCTTCGTAAAAACGGTTGGCCTGGCCGGGAAGTTTGATCTCGCCGTGCAGCGGTTTGTCAGAAACGCAGAGCAGGGTGCCATACGGCACGCGGAAGCGATAACCCTGGGCGGCAATGGTGGCGCTTTCCATATCAATCGCCACCGCGCGGCTTAAGTTAAAGCGTAGTGAGGAGGCGGAATAACGCAGCTCCCAGTTGCGATCGTCGGTGGTGACCACCGTGCCGGTACGCAGCCGCTGTTTAACCTCCTCACCCGGCATGTCGCTTACCGCTTTGGTCGCGTCGTACAGCGCACGTTGTACTTCAGCGATGCTCGGGATCGGAATATCCGGCGGCAGCACGGCATCCAGCACGTGGTCATCGCGCAGGTAGGCATGCGCCAGTACGTAATCGCCAATCGACTGGCTTTCACGCAGGCCGCCGCAGTGGCCAATCATCAGCCAGACATCCGGGCGCAGCACGGCCAGATGATCGCAAATGGTTTTCGCGTTCGACGGGCCAACGCCAATGTTAATCAGCGTAATACCCTGACCGTCAGCGGTGACGAGGTGCCAGGCCGGCATCTGGTGTTTTTTCCACGCCAGGTCGGAAATGGCCTGCTCCGGCGCTTCCGTATCAGCAGTGATCCAGTTGCCACCCGCGCAGGAGAGGGCGACGTAAGGGCTGTCCGGGTTGAGGATCTCATTACAGCCCCAGCGCACGAACTCGTCGACATAACGCGTGTAGTTGGTGAACAACACAAACGGCTGGAAATGTTCAACCGGCGTGCCGGTGTAGTGGCGCAGTCGCGCCAGCGAGAAATCGACACGGCGCGCATCAAAATGGGAAAGCGGGTAAAGCTCGGTCGGGTGGAACAGGCCATCGGCGGTCTCGTCGCCAATCTGCGCCAGTTCGGTCGTGGGAAAATGGCGCGTTAAGCCCGCGCTCATTGATCTGTCCAGCGTCAGCTCCGAACCATCAATCACGTAAGGGTACGGGATTTCATGCGCGGATAACCCCACCTCGATGTGCGCACCATAGTCCTGGCACAGCAGGGTTAATTGTTCGAGTAAATAGGGACGAAACAGCGAAGGGCGGGTGATGGTGGTGGTGTAACAGCCCGAATGGGTGAAGCGGGCGTAGGCGCGGGTTTTCGGTGGGTTCGTCGCGCTGCCATTCCAGCTTACGGATAACTGCGGATAGACGAATAACCCTTGTGCGCGGGCTTCGGTATCGGGAAGCTGACCGTCGTCAATATAGCGAGCGATCGCCTGACGAAGGGCCTCAACGGAACGGTCATACAACGCTTCAAGTTGATCCAGCGCTTGCTCCGGGGTCAGATTTGCACCCTTATTATTCATCTTTATCTCCTTATCTGCTCTACGGCTGTAGCCGATAGTATGTCACAGGAATGTGAAACGAAAGCAGCGCGCAACGGGATTCAGAGGAAACGGATGAGGGAACGATCCGGCGCGACAGCCCGCGCCGGAAGGCGGATTAGCCGCTGATTTTCACCAGTGTACGGCCCTGGATCTTATTACTCAGAAAATCGGCAGCGGTTGCCGGAGCCTGTTCCAGCGTAATTTCGGTTGCTGCCTGCTGGTAGTAACTTTCTGGCAACGTGCGTGCGAGATTTTCCCACACGGCGCCGCGCTGTGCGGTTGGCACCATCACGGAATCCACGCCTTGCAAACGCACGTTTCGCAGAATAAACGGCATCACGGTGGTAGGCAGTTCGAAACCGCCTGCCAGACCGCATGCGGCAACGCATCCGCCGTAGTTCGTCTGCGCCAGCACTTTTGCCAGTACGTGGTTGCCAACGGTATCGATCGCACCGGCCCACAGCTGTTTTTCCAGCGGGCGGGTCTGTTCAAAATCGCTGCGCGGCAGGATCTCATCGGCGCCCAGCTTACGCAGAAAATCATGGGTAGATTCGCGCCCGGTCACGGCAGCAACGGTGTAGCCCAGCGCTTTCAGCAGCACGACAGCAGTGCTGCCAACGCCGCCACTGGCACCGGTGACCAGCACGGTACCGTCCTGCGGTTTAATGCCTGCATCCTGCAACGCCATGACGCACAGCATGGCGGTAAACCCAGCGGTGCCAATGATCATCGCATTGCGCGCACGTAAACTTTCCGGCAGCGCCACCAGCCAGTCGCCTTTTACGCAGGCCTGCTCGGCAAGTCCACCCCAGTGGTTTTCGCCCACGCCCCAGCCGGTGAGGATCACGGCCTGGCCGGGAGCAAAGCGCGCATCGCGGCTTTCGCTCACGCGACCGCAAAAATCAATGCCTGGCACCATCGGGAACTGGCGAATGATTTTGCCTTTACCGGTGATAGCCAGCGCGTCTTTGTAGTTAAGGCTGGACCAGTCAATATCGACCCGAACGTCGCCTTCACCCAATGCGGGCAGGTCGACCTCTTTCACTTCCGCCAGGGTTTTATTCTCATTCTGTTCCAGAACTAATGCTTTCATGACTGCGTTTTCCTCGTCGGATGAGGTGTATTTTCGGCGTTTTCGCCGTCCTGTGCAGATGCTCCATCCCCCGTCATGCTTCACGCAGCAGGGGCGGTTGTTATGCTGTGATGGAAAAATTTCCAGTACTGATCCAGCGGCTCGACGGAGCGGAACAGCTTGGCGCGCATCACTGCGCCTTCCCAGCCGGACCAGAACACCCTGGCCAGTTCGCGGCTCGCGGCGTCTGGCGGCAGTTCGCCGCAGGCTTTTGCTTCATCCAGACACCTTGCGACGCGCGTTTCCCAGTCGGCGAGGATGGCTTTCAGGCGCGCCGGGAAGGCTTCCGGTAACAGTGGCGTTTCCTGCAACAGGTTGCCCACCAGGCAACCACGGCGGAAATCGTATTTCGCCATTCCCTGGCCCGCGTGGTGCACAAAGGCGGCCATACGTTGCAGCGGTGTGCGTTGAGTATCGGTTAAAAATTTATCCAGTTTATGCGCGAAAAAGTCACCGTAAGCGGTGAGCACTGCCATGCCAAATTCCTGCTTACTTTTAAAGCAGTGATAGAACGAGCCTTTAGGAACCGCGATATTTTTGATCACCGCATCAATACCCGCTGAGAGATAGCCGGTTTCCGTTAGCACTTCCAGGCCTGAGCGAATCAGCGCCTGGCGGGTATCGGTAAAGTCGCGCTCGACTTTTGGCGGCCGTCCACGGCGGGGTTTTTGCCGTGCTGCTGTTTCGCCATTCATAATTTAGACCGATCGGTTTTAATTCGGCAGAGGCTACGCCGATTTACCCTTGCAGGCAAGCGAAGAAACAAAAAAGCCCGCACGAGGCGGGCTTGCAAACGTTGCCGGTTGACGCTGTTACCGCAAACGCCAGCGGGCAAACCGGGTTAGGCGGTGGTATTGATATTACGACCGATTGCCGGGTTGGAAGGTAACTGCGGGATCTGCTGAATCAAGTCGCTGGCGATTGTTTTCTGGGTATCGAGCGCTTTTTTCAGCACCAGCGTGTTGACTTGGTTATCAAGCTGATAAGAGTCAAGGCTGCTGGCTAATGATGCAATTTGTATCGGATCCATGCTGTAAATCCTTTATTGTAGAAAAAACAACCAGAGAACAGCTATGAGTATAGCTGCACAGTTTTTATCGGCAGTAAGCGCGGGATCTTTAAGCGAGGCGTGAGACGAACCCGATGATGAATAAGCGAAAACCCGCCGTGGCGGGTTAATGGAGAAAGATTAAACGCCGGGGCTTTCGGCGAATTTCAGCAGGGCATCGCCATCCAGCCGGTAACGCACCCATTCACTTTGCGCCCGCGCGCCGATGCTCTGATAAAAATCAATGGCTGGCTGGTTCCAGTCGAGCACGCTCCACTCCAGACGACCGCAGCGGCGCTCAACGGCGTACTGCGCAATCTTTTGCAGCATCGCTTTTCCGGCACCGTTACCGCGAAAATCCGGTGAAACATAGAGATCTTCCATGTAAATGCCGTTGCGACCAAGCCAGGTTGAATAACTGGTGAAGAACACCGCATAGCCCACGGCTTTGCCTTCGATTTCACAGATCAAGGCTTCCGTTTTGCTCGTTGCGCCAAACAGGGTTTCGCGGATTTCATCGGCTGTGGTGATCACTTCTTCAGGCGCTTTTTCATACACCGCCAGTTCATAAATCATCGCAAAAATGGCGTTTGCGTCAGTCGGGCGGGCGGGGCGGATGGTAATGCTCATTGTTTTTCCTGTTTTTTTACCGGGAGTTCAAAATTGATGGCCGCCAGCATAAGCGGTATTGTGCAAAGAATTAAGTGCAATGAAATCACTACTCGATGAATATTATGCATCCAACGTTACGACGTCTTGATCTCAACCTGTTACCTGTATTCGACGCGGTCTACCGCCACCGTTCTGTGCGCCAGGCGGCAGAAGAACTGGCGATGAGCACATCGGCGCTCAGCCACGCGCTCTCAAGGCTACGTGTGACGCTCAACGACCCGTTATTTTTCCGCGAAGGGCACCTTATGTGCCCAAGCGTCTATGCCAGCCAACTTGCGCCCGCCATTGCGTCGGCATTAGCGCATCTGAATCATGAACTCACCCCGCAAGCGGAGTTTAATCCCGCGACGACCACAGACTGTTTGCAGGTCGCAATCACCGATTTCACCGCGTTTAGTATTTTTCCCGCGCTGATGGCTGAATTGCAGCACACCGCACCCGGCCTGCGTTTTGAGTTTCGCTATTTGCCCCATAGCCCGGCGCTTAATGAGCTGCTGGCAGGAGAAGTGGACTTTGCGCTGGGATTTAGCGCGCCGCAGGATATTCATTACGCAGAGCTGGATGAAATCGGCTGGTTTACCGATGAATATGTCGTTATCAGCAATCAACTCAGGCAACAATTAACACTGGACGATTACCTTGCCGCGCGCCACCTGGTGGTGACACCGTGGAATGAAAGCCAAGGCGTGCTGGATAGTGAACTTGAACGTCTGGGTTATACGCGACAGGTGGCGATAAAAACGCCCTCAATGCTCAGCGCGCCTTTTATTATCGCCGACAGCGATCTGCTGATGGCGCTTCCGCGTTCGGCTGCGGAAAAGTTAAAGCAGGCGGCAAGGATCACCATTTTTACGCTGCCTTTTGCGGTTCCGCCGTTCGAGGTGAAGATTTATTCCCATAAACGCAGCGGCAAGCGCGGGGCGGCGCAGTGGTTGCAGAAAATGTTGAAAGCGCTGTCGCACCCGCAAACTACGCGCAACACGTAAACAGCCTGCCTGTAGGCCAGACGTTGCGCGGTGCACAAAACCGGCGATGACTCGTTAGCGAATGCGGCGGGATTGCTGCTATCTCCCGGAGACGCCTTCGCGCATGAATGTGACGGCGTTCTTATTTATTAATAAGACTTTCACCGGATAAATTAACCTGCCAAAAATAACACTCTATTTATTAATCAGTTACTTTTTCATAACCTCAAAACGGTTAAGTTGTTAAAGATATACAACTTCTATCGATTAACTCGTTTTTTTTTATTTCCGATATAGAGATAAGGCGCGGTTCGAATGCCCGAAGCCGATGCTGTACCCGCCATATAAAACAACAATAGGTACTCATGCCATGAAACTATCCCTCGCGCAAAAACTTTGGCTCCCTCTCATCGTGGCGCTGGTGTGCCTTGCCGGGACACTGCTCTACAGCTCTTTTACGGTCAAAGAAGACCAACTGTCACTGCGGAAAAACGAGTTGCAGCATGTTTCGCAACTGGCGCTGAGTATCGTCAAAACACAGGCCGCGCTGGTTGATAAAGGGACGATCACGCAACAGGAAGCGCAACAGCGTGCAACCCAGTTAATTAAGGATTTACGCTATGGGGAAACGGGATACTTCACGATTCTCAATACCCAGGCCGAAGTGATTATGCATCCGATCAACGCCAAGCTGATTGGTCAGGGGCCACAGATCGCGGACGCCAATGGTGCCTATATCTTCAGGGATATGGTTACTGTTACCCGTGATAATCAGGCCGGGTTTACCGCTTACGTTTTCCCCCGTCCCGGTGAGACAGAAGCTCAGCCGAAAATCGCTTACAGCATTCCGTGGACGCCCTGGGGCTGGATCATCACCACCGGTTTGTATGTGGATGATATCGACGCGGCGTTTCGGGTTTCGCTGTATCAGAACCTGATTGAATTTGTGGCTATCAGTATTTTGCTGTCGGTGATCGTCTATCTCATCAACCGGGGAACGTTGCTAGCGCTTGGGGGCGAACCTCGTTATGCCGTTGATGTCGCCGCGCGGATTGCCGCCGGGGATCTTTCGCAGACGGTGGATAAAAAAGCCGGGGATAACTCAAGCCTGATCCACGAAATGGGTGTGATGCGTGAGCAACTGACCGCCGTGATTAAAGATATCCGTGAAGGGGCGGAGATAATCAACACCAGCACTCATGATATTGTTGCAGGAAATCAACAGGTTGCCTCCCATTCTGAGCAGCAGGCGATATCACTGGAACGCACCTCGTCCAGCATGGAACAGATCACCGCCGCCGTGAAACAAAACGCGGAGAATGCCGGGCAGGCGCGCCATCTGGCGAGTGAAGCCGTGGATATCGCCTCGCGCGGCGGTGTGGTAATGCGGAGCATGAATGAAACCATGAACGGTATCTCCGAAAGCGCCGGGAAAATCGCGAGCATTATTGAGGTGGTCAATGGCATCGCGTTTCAGACCAATATTCTGGCGCTGAATGCGGCAGTTGAAGCGGCCAGAGCCGGTGAGCAGGGCAGAGGCTTCGCGGTGGTCGCAGGTGAAGTGCGCAGCTTGTCGTTGCGCAGTTCGCAGGCGGCGCAGGAAATTAAAGGGCTGGTGGAAGAGTCCGTCACTCGGGTTAACAACGGCTCGTCGCAAATCAAAATTGCCGGCAGCAGTATCGACGAGATGATTGTGGCGGTGCGGCGCGTGTCGGACATCATGTCGGAAATCTCCGTCGCGACCGACGAGCAGAGTAAAGGCATCAGCCATGTTAACGAAGCGATTGTGCAAATTGATGCGGTCACGCAGCAGAACACCGCTCTGGTTCAGCATGCGGTATCGGCGGCCAGTGCGCTGGAAGAGCAGACCCGCCGGCTGACGCAAACTGTAGCCTTTTTTAATACCGGCAGATAATCACCGCAGCAACACACTTACGGGCCTGCAGAGGGCAGGCCCGTTAATCCTTATCCCTGCCAGCCTCGTCATTACAGGCAAATCAGAAATCGCAACAACGGGAGGTCATATTCACTTTTATACTGCACGAACAGCCTTTATTCCTGAATCGGGTAAGCATAAGCCCTGAACGGCCAGCAATAGCTGAAAGAAGGAGAGGGGAAACCGCATCTGAGGCGCAAGCGCGCAGCGAACAAAGCAACGTTTTGCCTGGATGAAAGGTGAGTGGTTTATCGCGTGCGGTTGGCAGAAAAGCAAAAAGCCTGCTTAAAAAGCAGGCTTTTTTAAATCTGGCTCCTCTGACTGGACTCGAACCAGTGACATACGGATTAACAGTCCGCCGTTCTACCGACTGAACTACAGAGGAATCGTGTGAACGGGGCGAATATTAGCGATGCCCCAGAGCCTTGTCAAAGGATGGATCGTGCCGTCGCGATCGTTTGCTGACTATTTCAGCAATCTGCTGCCGGGATAAGCACTTAAGCGCGCATTTGCACCAAAACTGTGCAATGCATCCTCCATGGGGCAGCATACGAACCACTGTTTCAGTAATAATTCCCCCGCTCGTAATTAGAATCTCTTATTATCCAGCCTGTTAGCGCCTTTCGTTTTGCCTAACTAAAACTGGCAAGCATATTGCAACTCCTCTGGCTACATCACATCCGGCGTTGGCACTGGTACCCGTACAGGAGGCAAAATGAACTTAAGACGACTGAAATACTTCGTAAAAATCGTCGATATTGGAAGCCTGACTCAGGCAGCCGAAGTATTACACATTGCGCAGCCCGCGCTGAGCCAGCAGGTTGCCACTCTGGAAGGCGAGCTGGATCAGCAATTGCTTATTCGCACCAAACGCGGTGTGACGCCGACCGAAGCGGGCAAAATCCTCTACACCCATGCACGAACGATTTTGCGCCAGTGCGAACAGGCGCAACTGGCGGTAAACAATGTCGGTCAGTGCCTGCGGGGACAAGTCTCCATCGGCCTGGCACCGGGCACTGCTGCGTCTTCCGTCACCATGCCGTTGTTGCAGGCGGTGCGGACCGAGTTGCCGGAAGTTATGGTTTATCTGCATGAAAATAGCGGCTCAACGCTGAACGATAAATTGCTCAGTGGGCAACTGGATATGGCGGTGCTGTATGAACGCGCGCCTGGCGCGGGGATCAACAGCCTGCCGCTACTGAAAGAGGATCTGTATCTGGTGGGCACGCGTGACTGCCCAGGCCAGAGCGTCGATCTGACGGCGGTTGCCGATATGAATCTTTTCCTGCCGCGCGATTACAGCGCTGTCCGTTTGCGTGTTGATGAAGCCTTTTCGCTGCGTCGACTGACCGCGAAGATCATTGGCGAAATTGAGTCGATCGCCACGCTGACGGCGGCAATTGCCAGCGGAATGGGCGTGACGGTACTGCCGGAATCTGCCGCGCGTTCGCTGTGCGCCGCGACCAACGGCTGGATGGCGCGTATCACCACGCCGTCGATGAACTTGCCGTTGTCATTAAACGTTTCCGCGCGCGGCACGCTCTCGCCGCAGGCGCAAGCGGTGAAAGATATTTTAATGTCATTAGTCAGCCGCCCGGCGATGGAAAGCCACGAGTTGCAGCTGGTGAGCTAAGCATTATTCCTTAATGGAATAAGATGCTGGTTTTTATTATTTGTTCTGCCTGGCCGCAGACTTTAACAATATCGTCATGTCTGACAGGCCAGGAGCAGTGAAGGGTGAATTTCCAGCAACTCAAAATTATCCGCGAGGCGGCGCGGCGGGATTACAACCTGACCGAAGTCGCCAACATGCTTTACACATCACAATCCGGCGTGAGCCGCCATATTCGTGAGCTTGAAGAAGAGCTGGGGATTGAGATTTTTATCCGTCGCGGCAAACGTTTGTTGGGCATGACGGAACCCGGTAAAGCGCTGCTGGTGATTGCCGAGCGCATTCTTAACGAAGCGAGCAATGTGCGCAGGCTCGCCGATCTGTTTACCAATGACACCTCTGGCGTGCTGACTATTGCGACGACGCATACACAGGCACGTTACAGCTTGCCCTCGGTGATTAAAGCTTTTCGCGCGCTGTTCCCGGAAGTGCGGCTGGAGTTGATTCAGGGCACCCCACAAGAGATTGAATCTCTGCTGCATAACGGTGGCGCAGACATCGGCATTGCCAGCGAACGCTTAAGCAATGACAGCTCACTCGTGGCGTTCCCCTGGTTTCGCTGGCACCACAGTTTGCTGGTACCGGCGGATCACCCGCTGGCGCAATCCTCACCGTTAACGCTCGAAGATATCAGCCGCTGGCCGCTTATCACTTATCGCCAGGGGATAACCGGACGTTCGCGCATTGATGAAGCGTTTGGTCGCAAGGGGTTAATCCCGGATGTGGTGCTGAGCGCGCAGGATTCCGATGTTATCAAAACCTATGTCGAGCTGGGGCTGGGCGTCGGGCTGGTGGCGGAGCAATCGAGCGGCGAAAACGAAGAGGGCAAACTGGTGCGGCTCGATACGCAACACCTGTTTGATGCCAATACTGTCTGGTTAGGGTTAAAACGCGGCCAGTTACAACGAAATTATGTCTGGCGCTTTATTGAACTGTGTAACGCCGGGCTGTCGGTCGATGATATCAAACGCCAGGTGATGGAGCCGGATGAAGCGGCGATCGATTACCAGATTTAACAAGGGTCACAATAAAAAAAGCCTCCGCATGCGGAGGCTTTTTTTATTGATGCTCGTGCTGCGGTGTTTTCATCAGCATCGCTGTCAGAGCGGAGAGCAGACAGCCTGCCAGCAGATAAATGGCGACGGCATGCCACTCGCCGCCGGAAAAGTTCAGCAGTGCGGCGGCAATAAAGGGCGTAAAACCGCCGCCAACCACGCTGGCGACCTGGTAACCAACACCCGCGCCGCTGTAGCGATAACCCGCGCCGAACATTTCAGTGAACATCGGCTGCTGTACGCAAACCACCATATCGTGGGCGATATTGGCCAGCAGTAACGAGAAGATCACCACGCCGAAAATGGAGCGCGTTTCCAGTGCCATAAAGAACGGGAAGGCGCTCAGCGCGCCGATCAATGCGCCGGTGATATAGATGCGCCGCCGTCCATAACGATCCGCCAGCCAGGCGAATAACGGAATGGTCAGGCAACTAATCCCGCCGACCAGCAAACCGATATTGAGGAACAGCTCACGCGGTAAACCCAGATTTTGTGTCGAGTAATTCAGCGCAAAGGCGGTGACGATATACATGGTCAGCAGTTCGCACAGGCGCAGGGCGATAATTTTCAAAAACGCCCCTGGATGGCGAAACAGCGCTTCAAATACGGGCGGGCGTTTTTTTATTTGCGTCGGTTGTTGCGTCTGCGCTCGTTCAAACTCGGCCGATTCCGCCATGCCGTTACGCACCCACAGCGCACCAAGCACCAGTACAATGCTGAACAAGAAAGGCAGACGCCAGCCCCAGCTCAGAAACTGTTCGTTGGTGGTCAGGCTGCTGATAAGCGACACAAGACCCGTGGAGAGCAACAACCCGACGCCATATCCGACCTGAACGCCGCTGCTATAGAAGGCTTTTTTGCCGGAGGGCGCACTTTCGACAGCCAGCAGCGCCGCACCGCCCCATTCGCCGCCAACGGCGAAACCCTGAATGGCGCGCAGGATGACCAATAACGCCGGTGCCCACCAGCCGATGGTGGCAAAAGAGGGCAGAATACCAATACAGGCTGTGGCAATCCCCATCATCCAGACCGTCATCATCAGCATTCGCTTGCGACCGAGACGATCGCCGAAATGACCAAAGACAATGCCGCCGAGCGGGCGGAATAAAAATCCGACGCCAAACGTGGCGAAAGCGGCAAGCGTGCCCATTGCCGGATCTATCTGCGGGAAAAATTCGCTGTTAAACACCAGCGCGGCGGTGATGCCATACAGTAAAAAATCGAACCAGTCGACCACTGCGCCAGCGAAGCTGCCCCAGGCTGCACGGCGGGCGCGATTTAGTGGCGGTACCTCTTCATCGGGGCGGGTGGTGATGAGCGTGGAGTCCATAGTTGTTTTGTCCGTTCCTCAAAATTGCCAAATTTTCTAGTTTTAATAGGAGAAAAGGTTACTCACATCGTACGCAGCTAAAAAAGCCGCTATTGAGACTACAGCGACAGCGGACAGGTGAAAACTCTTTTGCAGAGCGGGCGGCATGAAAGGGGGAATTTAACTCAGGGGGCGTTAATGCGCAGAAGATTATTCGGTTGTTGAATGGTTCGCGTGTGTGGTATTTGGGCGGTTGATGTTACACCGCAGACGCCGGCCATAAGCCGTTAATCTTCTTATCGGATGCCCGGCCTGTCATGCGCCTGGCAGGCCAGGTATCCGTGTTATTCATTGCGTACGGCATTGATGGCTAACGTACGCGATGAATACGGCGTAAAGCGGCAAGCAGGTTGTTTTTATCCGCCTCGCTGAGATTGGGCGCCATAATTTGTGCCGACAGCCATGCGGTGTCGGCTTCAGTAAAGGCACCGGTGAGCAGCCGCTGGCTGATGGCGGTGAGCAACTGGCTATCCAGTTGATTTATCTGTTGCCGGGTTACGTCCAGACTTCTGACAGTGCTGTTGGCATCCGGTGTGGCTAACCAGTCGGCCAGATAGCGATACTGAACGGCTTTGCTGGCGTTCATCAACGCGCGAAAAAAAGGCTCCACAGAGCGGGGATCCAGACCCGCGTCCTGGGCATTTTTTACCGCTTCTGCCAGTACCTTTTGCTCCCGTTCTAGATCTTCTACGTGGGAATTGTGCTGTGCCTTGTAACTGGCGACGTCTTTCATGATCAGCATGCGTTCATTGAGCGCTGATGAAAGTGTGCTGAGCGACACCGAGGCGACGGAGCCTGCAAACACATTGCCGCACATGAACAGTGACGAAAGGAAAACAACCGCAGACTGGAACATCAACTTACCCTCCTGTCAAAACCCAAAAAAAAGCCGTTCTCGGGGAAGAACGGCGAATCGACCATCACGGCTAAAATCACTAACACGATTCATATTCTATTAGTTACGTGAATGAATTATTTCCTGTTGAGCGTTTTATGTAAGTAAATGAAACGATGTAAATAAGGTACAAAGAGTGGGGGAGCAGTATGAAAATTGTGCTGGCGCATGCGGGATGTACAATACCGGGCGCGAGATGGCGCGGGAACGCCTGACACTCTCGTGTCGCTCAGGCTTAACGCTTGTTACCTTTGGGAACATTCAGATGACAGATATCACAATCAGACCAGCGCGAAGCGAGCATTTTGCGGCGTTAAGAGCCATCGAACTTGCAGCGTTTGAAACCCTGCGCGAGGCGGGTGCAGTGAGCGGAACGCCTGTTGCTAACAGCCTGGAAGCGTTGCACCAGTTGTGCAGGGAAGGCGTGTTATTCGTCGCTTTCGCGCCGGGCGATATTCCCGTCGGGTTTGCCGGTGCCGCGATCACAGAAAACTGGCTGCACATTGCCGAAGCGGATGTTCACCCGAACTGGCAGCGGCAGGGCATTGGCCGGCGCCTGATGCACGCGCTGCTGTCGGAAGGCAAAGCGCGCGGTTTAAACGGCGCCTCGTTGACGACCGATCGTGATGCGCCCTTCAACGCGCCTTTTTACGCTTCGCTGGGTTTTGACATCGTTGAAGGCAACGCCATTTCACCCCGGCTGAAAGCGGTACTAACAGAGGAAATCCTCGCCGGGCTGGATCCGAAACGTCGGGTTGCCATGCAATTATTGTATTGAAATCAAGGGGCGCAGTGCGTTATACGCAAGCGTGCGCGAACGGATAGATAAACAACCGCTTAGCGCAGGCAAGCGATATATTTCTCACCTGATCGGCGCACAATTTCCGCAGCATGTTGCACGATCTCCCGCCCTTCAAACGCGCCGTAAAGTTTCGCGAATTTCACCGCATCCAGCCGGCGTGTCATTTCACGAACCGTCTCTGCCGGTAGCGGCAGCATATTGGGATAGCTCCACATAAAGGAGACGGCATTAGCGCCTGGCGTGACCTGAACGATATCGCCGGACAGCAACACACCGTCATCACGCGCCCAGTGAAGGACGCAGCCACCGGCAAAATGGCCGCCAAGGCGCATGATGCTCACGTCGGAGGTCAGTTGCAGGGTGTCGCCGTCCCAGAGGGTAATGTGCGGACTGTCGCGCATGATCCACTCGCGATCGCGTTCATGCAGATAAATCGGTGCGTCAAACGCGGCGGCCCAGTCTTGCATGGTGGTATAGAAATGGGGATGCGAAATAGCGATAGCCTTGAGCCCGCCCACAGAGGCGATTAGCGTCTTTGTGGCGTCGTCGAGGGTGGAAATGCAGTCCCACAGGATATTGCCCTGCGCTGTTCTCAGCAGGAAAGCGCGCTGCGCAATCGCGAAATCAGGCACGGTTTTAATGCTGAAGAGATCGCTCTCGTGTTGTTGCCATTTATTGACATGCGAGGCCAGAAGGGTGGGGAAATCAACCCACTTCTGTCCCGTTACCGGCACGAACTGGCGTTCATCTTCGCAGATATCGCACCGGTGTGGGTGAGTGTCGGTGATTGCATACGATGTGCCGCACGCGTTGCATAAGGTGATCATTATCGTCCTCTTTGTTGCGGATACGTCAGTGCTAAAGGGTTTTGCAGCGAATGGCTTCTTTTTGCCGGGCGATGCCCGCGCCATTATTTGAATAACAACATCTTTAGCATGGCACATTGCGGTCGCGGTATGTGCTGGAGAGTGCGGCCAAAAAAAGAAGAAATGCCCGCTGCGCGACAGAACGGTTCAGCGCGCAGCAGGCTGGGGCAGAACGAAGGAAAAGGTGATTGCCGGATTTACGGCGCGTTCGGTGGGAAGGTGTCGCGTTTTTCTGCCCATTTCAGCATGGCATCCAGCGCCGGGCACAGAGCCTGGCCCCACTCTGTCAGCCGGTATTCCACCTTCGGCGGGATCTGCGGATAGACCTTGCGCGACACGATGCCATCCGCTTCAAGCTGCCTTAGTTGTTGGCTCAACATCTTTTGCGAAATGCCCGGAATAAGCCTGCTGAAATCGGAGTAGCGCTGAACTTTTCCATCAAATAAATGAAACAGGATGACCAGCTTCCAGCGGCCTTCCAGTAATCGCAGCACCTGTTCGACGCCAAGCGCGGCGGTATCGGGGGTATAAATCTTACTCATAAGCCTGTTACTAACTTTTTTGTGCGTTCTTGATGATTTGACACTATATGGTGAAAATGAGAGCACCGCAAACCGAAGGAGCCTCTCATCATGTCTTTGTCACTACCCGACGCTGTTGCTACCTACTTCGCCATCAGCAATGGCGCAGATATCGCCAACGTTAACCACTGTTTTACGCCTGATGCCGTGGTTATCGATGAACATAAGACCCATCGCGGCCTTGTCGCTATCCAGGCCTGGCAACGCGACGTGCAGAGTGCGTTTGAGTACACCGTTGAACCGATCCGGGTTGCTGATGAGGGAACACGGTTAACGGTGACCTCGCATGTGGCGGGCAATTTTCCCGGCAGCCCGGTGCAACTTAGCCATGCGTTCACTTTGCTGGACGGGAAGATTGCCGCACTGGAGATCGTCTGATGAGCATGAATCTGAACTTACAAGGAAAACGCGTTCTGGTCACGGCGGGCACTAAAGGTGTCGGAAAGGCGGTTGTTGGTCTGTTTCATGAACAGGGGGCAAAAGTGTTAACCACCGCGCGGATCCAGCCTGATGAATCGTTAGCGGATCACTTTGTGGCGGCCGATCTGACAACGGTTGAAGGTTGTCAGCGCGTCGCGCGGGCGGTGCAGAGCCGCTTTGGCGGCGTAGACATTATTGTTCATGTTGTTGGCGGCTCGACAGCGCCCGCGGGTGGTTTTGCGGCGTTAGGCGAAGAGGAATGGCAGCAGGAACTGAATCTTAATCTGCTGCCTGCGGTTCGGCTCGACAGAGTGCTTTTACCCGGCATGCTCGCGCAGGGAGCGGGGGTTATTATTCATGTCACCTCTATCCAGCGCGAACTGCCGTTGCCGGAATCGACAACAGCGTATGCCGCGGCAAAGGCTGCACTCTCTACCTACAGTAAAAGCCTGTCGAAAGAGGTGTCACCAAAAGGGATCCGCGTGCTGCGTGTCGCACCCGGCTGGATTGAAACGGAAGCCTCTGTCGCGCTGGCTGAACGGCTCGCGCATCAGGCAGGAACGGATTATGAAGGCGGCAAGAAAATCATCATGGATTCGCTCGGTGGCATCCCGCTGGGGCGCCCGTCAAAACCGGTGGAAGTGGCGAATCTCATTGTGTTCCTCGCTTCATCCTGCGCGGCGGCAATCACGGGTACGGAGTACGTTATTGATGGCGGCACAGTACCCACCGCGTAATCGCGACGACGATGGCGCGTGAAGTCTGTGTGCCGGCGGCTGTTTATTCTCTCGCGCGAGCTGGAATGTGCGTAAATCAGGCCGCTCGCTGTACGGAAAAAGAGAAGTAACGGCTGAAGGGAACGGGGCAACACGTTGCCAGGCCTGAAAAGCAAAAAGCCTGCTTAAAAGCAGGCTTTTCTGAATCTGGCTCCTCTGACTGGACTCGAACCAGTGACATACGGATTAACAGTCCGCCGTTCTACCGACTGAACTACAGAGGAATCGTGTGAACGGGGCGCATACTACTGGCCCCGTACTTGAGTGTCAACACTAAATTTAACGCACTGATTCAACTGGCGAATTAAAACACAGGCGGCGTTTTAATGTACCTGCCTTGCGCTTTCGTTATCGCAGCCCGCCTGCCCGCGCAGACGGCTTAGTGGATCCTGGCCATAGAAATGGCAGAAGCGCTGCCACAGCGCCGGGAAGCGGGGAGCAAACAGCTCAGGCGCGCTAAAGAAATACTCGGAAAGCACGGCGAAACACTCTGCCGGATCGGTTGCCGCGTAGGCGTCAATGCTGGCTGCGCTTTCGCCAACCAGATCGATCTCATCCTGAATGTTGTCCATCGCGGCGCGCAGATCGTGTTCCCAGCCTGCCACTTCGCGCAGCGGAATCAGTGGAATGCCGCTGGCGCGATCGCCGTTGCGCGTATCCAGTTTATGCGCCACTTCATGAATAATGAGATTGAAGCCAGAAGCGTCGAACGAATCCTGAATATCCAGCCAGTTCAGGATGATGGGGCCTTGTTGCCAGCTCTGCCCGGACTGGACCACGCGTTGATTGTGCACCAGACCAATGTCGTCTTCCCACTCGTCATCAACAACAAACGGCGCCGGGTAGATCAGCACTTCGTGGAAGCCATCCAGCCATTCAAGACCAAGCTCCAGCACCGGCAGGCAAAACAGTAAGCCGATGCGCGCGCTTTTCAGCGCATCCAGATCGAATCCTTGCAACGGAACCAGGCGTTTTTGCTGCAAAAAGCGGTCAGCCAGATGAACAAGTTTCTCTTGTTCCTCCGGCGACAAATTTGCTAACACAGGGGCATTTAACGCTTCTTCCCAGGGGTATTCTGCGCCTTCGGCAGATTCCCTTGTCTTCCAGGGCCACTTAATCATCGTTTTGCTCGCAAACTCGCCACTTGAACCAAATTAACGGGACAGGGTCTGTTAAAATGCCAAATTACCTGGCATCATGGCAACCATCTGAACGGAGAGATGCCGGAGCGGCTGAACGGGACGGTCTCGAAAACCGTAGTTGGGGCAACTCAACCGGGGGTTCAAATCCCCCTCTCTCCGCCATTATTCAAACAGTTACGCGCTTCGCTTTCAACGACTCCCGTCACAGTTGCTTTTCCACTCTTGCATTTGCACATTTTATAACCTTTTCTTAACATAATTGATAGAAATGAATGCCGCTTTTATCATTAATTTTTGGAGCGTTTCCGCGCGGTCTGAAAATGTCACTCTAAATGCACTAATTACACTTTTTCTTATTAATTTTTATCCCGTTACGTCTGTTTGTCATTTACGCATGGCACACTCATTCGCGGTTTGCGACCGTTGCGGGTGAGGGGATTCATCAGTCTCGCTGATATATCTTTAAAATTCATCAACTGACGATATGATGAGAAAGTTGTCACATTTATGTCGGGACAATTTCATTTCTTTCATCCCTTAACCCATGCGGAAAAAATCATTATGGACGATAAAGCGGTGCGTAGCCTCGGTGGCAAACTGGCACTCTGGGTGTTCTGGATTTTCTGCGTCTATTTTATCTGGTCTGTGCTAAACGATATCTGGCCAGTCAGCCAGACAAATTTGCCTGCCGGATTTAATACTGGCACGGTGGGTACCGCGACCGGGAACTGGCTGAACTCTGTTTTTGGCGTGCTGGTGTTAGCCGTCGTGGGTGCGATACTTGGCGCTATTGCCTGGTATACACGTCCGCAGGATCCGGATGCCTGAAACAGCAGGTAAGGGCTTTCATTAACGGGAACAAGAATGAATGTAATCGACTGGCAGCACCGTTTTGACCAATGGATTTCTCAGCATTTTAACCACGGCGACGCCGCGCATGACGTCTCACACTTTCGCCGGGTCTGGAAAACAGCACAAACGCTAATGCAAGGCCAGCAGGTTGATGCGCTGGTGGTGCTCACCGCCTGTTATTTCCATGACATTGTGAGCTTTGCCAAAAATCACCCGCAGCGTCACCAGTCTTCAGTCATGGCGGCAGAAAAAACGGCGGCTATTCTCGAAAGCGAGTTTCCTGATTTCCCGCAAAACGCGGTGGCTGGCGTACGCCATGCCATTGAAGCGCACAGCTTCAGCGCCGGCATTGCGCCGCAAACGCTGGAGGCGAAAATTGTTCAGGATGCCGATCGGCTGGAATCGCTTGGAGCGATTGGCCTTGCACGCGTTTTTGCCGTTTCCGGCTCAATGGGAGCGGCCTTATTCGATGGCGAAGATCCGTTTGCCGCCGAACGTGAACTGGATGATAAAGCCTTCGCCCTCGATCATTTTCGTTGCAAATTGCTGAAATTACCCGCCACCATGCAGACTGAACAAGGGCGTAAACTCGCCGAACACAACGCGGATTTTTTAGTGCACTTTATGGCGAAACTCAGCGCCGAACTGCAAGGCGATCACCAGCGCGTGGATGAAGAGGTGCTGCGCCGCTTTGGTTTTCATCTGGCCTGACGGAGACGCGTAATGGCGGATGTGCATGATAAAGCAACGCGCAGTAAAAATATGCGCGCCATCGGCACAAAGGATACGGCGATTGAAAAGCGGCTTGCCGCATGTCTTCTTTCACTGGAACTCGATTTTCGTGTCCAGGACGCCGCCTTGCCGGGGCGGCCTGATTTTGTGCTCGACGATTATCGCTGCGTTATCTTTACCCACGGTTGCTTCTGGCATCACCACACCTGTTATCTGTTCAAAGTGCCTGCCACGCGCACGGATTTCTGGCTGGAAAAGATTGGCAAAAATGTTGAACGCGATGCACGCGACACGGCGTTGTTGCTGGAGCAGGGCTGGCGAGTGCTGGTGGTCTGGGAGTGTGCGCTGCGGGGGCGGTTAAAACTTAGCGACGAGGCGCTATGTGAACGGCTGGAGGAGTGGATCTGCGAAGGGCAACAGACTGCGCAGATCGACACTCAGGGTATTCATGCGATGGCGGTTACTTCTCTGTCTCGCAAGGCGTAACTCCCGGGCGCGCCGGAAGGAGATATTTACCCAATGTCACCAGCACCACCGCCATAATAATGATGCCCAACGCCAGCCATTCCACAGACGAGAGATGTTCCCCGCCAAAGCTCGTGCCGAGCAGCACGGCGACAACCGGATTGACATACGCATAGCTGGTGGCAACGGCAGGCGAGACGTTGCGGATCAGGTACATATAGGCGTTGATAGCGATAATGGAGCCAAATAGCGCCAGATAACCGACGGCAAAGAAACCGGACAGTGGCGGTACTGCGCTCAGGCGCTCGCCGCTTAATGCCGAAGCCGCTAACAACACAATGCCTGCGGCCAGCATTTCGATTGCGCCCGCCATCATTCCGCCCGGCAGTTCAATGCGCGAACCGTATACCGAGCCGAATGCCCAGCTTAGCGAACCGACCAGAATCAACACAGCGCCCCACGGATTACCGCTTAAATTCCCGCCACTATTAAGCAAAACAATGCCTGCCAGACCAATGGCAATGCCAAACCACTCAAGTTTTCGCGTTTTAATGCCGAAAAAATGACTGAAACACAAGGTAAATAGCGGAACGGTCGCCACAACAACAGCGGCAATTCCTGATGGCACATTTTGGTGTTCGGCGACGGTCACAAACCCATTGCCCACTGCCAGTAGTAGCACGCCAATCAGCGCGGCATTAAGCGTCGGACGAAGTGGCGGCAATTTATGGCCGGTCAGTAATAAGACGCTGGTCAGAATGACGCCCGCAGATAAAAAGCGTGTCCCGGCCAGCATAAACGGCGGCCAGCTTTCAACGCCAATGCGAATAACAAAGTACGTGGAACCCCAAATAATATAGAGCGCGAAAAGCGCGCCAATAAGCGGTAAAACTTGCCTGAAACGCATAACCCACCACGGCAAAAGATAAGAGGCTTATAGTAAACGTTAAAACTATCGGCCTGGCGAGTGGTTAATTGCGAAAGAAGTGTTAAATTTTTGTTGACTCAAGGAGGTGATTTTCGTCCCGGACTTTTTCCATCATACTGAGAAGCGTGACATCATAAATTCAAAAGGAAGATATTTTGGCAGGAAGTAGTTTATTAACATTACTCGATGATATTGCGACGTTGCTGGATGATATTTCAGTGATGGGCAAACTGGCGGCGAAAAAGACTGCCGGTGTGCTGGGCGACGATCTTTCGCTTAACGCGCAGCAGGTCACCGGCGTGCGCGCCAACCGCGAATTGCCGGTGGTGTGGAGCGTCGCGCGTGGATCATTGCTGAATAAGGTGATTCTCGTGCCGCTGGCGTTACTGATTAGCGCTTTTATCCCGTGGGCCATTACACCGCTGTTGATGCTTGGCGGCGCGTTTTTATGCTTTGAAGGTGTGGAGAAAGTGCTGCACACGTTTGAAGCGCGTAAACATAAAGAGAGCCCGGAAGCCCGCCAGCAGCGTCTGGAGGCGCTGGCGGCGCAAGATCCGCAGCAGTTCGAGAAAGATAAAATCAAAGGCGCGGTGCGCACCGATTTTATTCTCTCTGCCGAGATTGTCGCTATCACCCTTGGCATCGTTGCCGACGCGCCTTTGCTAAACCAGGTGCTGATCCTGTCGGGCATCGCGGTGCTGGTTACCATTGGTGTTTACGGGCTGGTGGGCATCATTGTTAAGCTCGATGATATGGGCTACTGGCTGGTGAAGAAACCGGGCGTTCTGACGCAAGGGCTGGGGAAAGGGTTGTTATTCACCGCGCCCTGGCTCATGAAGATCCTGTCTGTTGTCGGTACGCTGGCAATGTTTCTTGTCGGTGGCGGGATTGTGGTTCACGGCATTGCGCCGTTACATCATGCTATCGAGCAATTCGCCACAAACCAGCCTGCACTGCTGCAAGCGCTGGCACCGATGGTGGCCAACCTGGTGCTGGGCTTTGTGATTGGTGCCGTTGTGGTTGCGGTGATGAAAGGTGTGGAACGTTTACGTGGCGGTGAAAAATAAAATCTCGCGGCAAGGATTACGCAAATTTAAGCAACTTCGTCTAAGGTGAAAAAGTTTCGCCCTGATACCGGAGGCAAGAATGGTCTTTTTGGTCAGCGATGAAGTGCAGAGTAAAAAGGGTGGTCCGCTCATGATTGTTACCGGTTATGCCAGTGGTATGGTTGAGTGCCGCTGGTATGACGGCTACGGCGTCAAACGGGAAGCCTTTCGTGAAGATGAGCTAATGCCTGGCAACAGGCGGCGGATCCACGAAGAAGCGTAACCACAAAAACGCCCGGCATTGCTGGGCGTTTTTATTGCCGGATTACACGCGAGCGGGGCGAAAGAGCATTCACAGACATCTCAGGGAGCCCGTGTGCGGCAGAACCGTGTCGTAAAACAGCCCAGGTCGTTTAAACAACTGCAGCGCTATTTTGTTCCGGCTCAGGTGGTAAACCTTTGCTTTGTGATCGTGATGGTGTGTTCAACGCTACTGACGTGGCGTGAAGTCATTGTGCTGCAGGGGGCTTATGTCGCCAGCCAGCGTAGCGCGCTGGAAAACGTCAGTAATGCTCTGGATATGCAGATTCAGGTCGGCGTAGACCGGTTACTTTTTTTCCGAAATGGTATGCAGGCCGCGCTGCAAAAGCCGTTGGGATTTGAGGCACTAAATTCCGTGCAGGGTGAGTTTGATCGTAAACGCGCCTTACCGTACTGGCAGATTGGCCTGGATAATAGCCGGACGCTGCCTATTTACGGCGTTTCTGATTCTTTAGTTGAACAGAGTGGGCTGCTGCGTCGCGACGAGGAACGTTTACACGACGAACTCATGGCGGCGATGGAGCTTGGGTATCTGTTTCGTCTCTCCTCTGAGGCCGCCATGCTGCCGCGTCAGGCTTATTATTTCTCGCGCGCCGGTTTTTTTCTCTCCACACGCGCTGTGGATCGCGAGCAGGACATTATTTCTACCTACTACCGCTTATTAACGCGCCCATGGTTTAGCGGCCAACAGCAACAGGAAAATCGTGCGCGAGGCGTTCGCTGGTTCACGCTTTTAACCAACCCGGAAAATAACAGTTTTGTCGCCGCCAGCGTGCCGCTCGATTATCAGCATTACTGGTACGGCGTGCTGGTAATGAGCTTTCCGCTGAGTGCAATTAAGCCGTTACTGATTGATGAACAACTCCAGCAAGATGGTGGGGAATATCAGCTTTACGATAATCATTTCCGCCTGCTTATCAGTACGCAACCACGGCAGAATGCCAGCGTTGAGTTTAATCAGGATGAGATCGCTAAGCTACAAGCCGACATGGCGCACGATACCGTCGGTGGCCTGCATTTGGGTACCCGTTATGTGAGCTGGCAAAAGCTTAAACATTTTGGTGGCGTCCTGCTGCGTGTTCACTCTTTGCGTGAAGGCCTCTCCGGAGATTTCGGGCGTATCAGCATTGCGCTCTCGCTGCTGTGGGTGCTGTTTACCGGCATGCTGCTCTTTTCCTGGGTGGTGATCCGCAGAATGGTGACCAACTTGTATAGCATGCAACACACGCTGCAATGGCAGGCGTGGTTTGACCCGCTGACCCGCCTTTATAATCGGGGATCGTTCTTTGAGCAGGCGAAAGTGTTATCAGAAGAGGCGCGGGTGCAGGGGCGACCTTTCTCGATTATTCAGCTTGATATTGACCATTTTAAGGGCGTCAACGACCAGTTCGGTCATCAGGCCGGTGATTTGGTGTTATCCCACGCCGCCGGGCTTATCAGCAGCTCCATCCGAGAGCAGGATGTCGCCGGTCGCGTCGGCGGCGAAGAGTTCTGTATTTTATTACCGGACAGCACGCTTGAGCAGGCAGTACAGGTTGCCGAGCACATCCGTTCACGCATTGAAAGTAAAGAGATCCTGATCCACAAGCGTACAACGTTGCGCATTACTGTCTCGCTCGGCGTAAGCGCTGCGCAGGAAAGCGGCAATTACGATTTTGAATACCTGCAATCCATTGCCGATAGCCGCTTATACCTGGCAAAAAACAGTGGTCGCAATCAAGTCTGTTCAGTCGATGTGATCCCAAACAGGTGATCGAGGCCTTCGCGCCAGCCCGCCGCTCCCTCTTGTTGTGTATGATAAACCCGTGGCGGGCTATCCTGGCGCAGCCTTACCCCCTCACGATTAAGACCTTTTACCACCACGGCGTAGTCAACGTTATCAAGTAGCGGCGCATCGTTTGGTCCATCACCCAGCCCGACCGTGACGGCGCGTTTGCCCTGGTAATGGCGATATTGCCGGGTGAGCCAATTTACGGCCTGATCTTTTCCGCCGCGCTCATCCAGCACATGCCAGAATCGTGCCCCCTGAACAACACGTAAGCCCAGTTGCGCCAGCGCATCATCAAAGGCGTTCATGCGCTCATCGCTGTCGCGCCAGATCAGCGTTTCAGAGGCTTCCTGCAACTTAGCGAGGTTAGCCTGCGCAGGCGTAAGACCTGTTAACTCAGCAAGAACATGTTCATCCAGCTCTGTAAAAGTGGTGAATTTCCAGCCATTGCTCAGGCGTAATTGGGTCAGCACACGGGCGATTTCGGCATGGGGGGAACCGGTAATAATCCGTGGGTAGTCGTCGTGATCTTGCCAGTGTTCATCTAACTGAATCACCGCGCCGTTTTCGGCAATAAAGGGCAGGCCCTGCAGTTGCAGCATGTTTTGCACAGCTACCATTTCTGCCGCCGTTTTGCTGCTACAGAGGATCACCGGTATCTGCCGCTGGCGCAGGCGAGCAAGCCACTGGGCAGCAGGTTGCCATTCACCCGTGTGGCTATCCAGCAGTGTTCCTTCTATGTCAGTAAAGATCAGTAATGGGTCGTCCAGGCTCGGCATAGTGAGCTCCTTTGGCAGTATGAGTCGGGAGACTTTTGTCGCGCATTGTATGCAGTAGAATACAGATGTATCTGCTAATTCATTGATTTATAGTTATTTCTTGTCTTGTGGATGTTTTATCTATAAAGTTGTCCCCACATCAGATTCCCTGGTGTACGAATTTTAAGTGCTTCTTGCGAGAGCAAGTTTGTCCCGGCCGTTTCGGCGGCCGGGATGTTTTCTTCAGCGATTCGCCTCCGTAATACTGAAGTCATGCACGTCCAGTTCAAATGCTTCCGCCAGTTCCCGCCAGGTATGATATTCCCGACCATCCACGCTTACGCGCTGGCCATCTTCGTCATCGACGCGATGCACTTCACTTTCGCTGATTTCGTTAATTGCAGCCAGCAGGGCATCGACATCAATATGCACGTCCCGCTTTGCGGTCTCGCTATACTCTTTGACTGTTTTCACGCCGTCACCTCCTTCATAAATGCAGTGTTAAGTATAGTCGGTAGAAAAAATCGCCAGCTAAACGCAAGCACGCTGTCAGGGCAACGGTTTTGTTCTACACTGGCGTAAATGCGAGAGGAGGGTACTTATGAAGGTTAACGATCGGGTTACGGTCAAAACGGACGGGGGTCCACGCCGTCCGGGGGTGGTATTGGCTGTCGAAGCGTTTAATGAAGGTACGATGTACCTGGTCTCACTGGAAGATTACCCGCTCGGGATTTGGTTCTTTAATGAAAAAGACCACCCGGACGGCGTATTTGTAGAACGTGCAGATTAATATTTCGCCCTCCGCCTGGAGGGTGAATAGAAAAAATACCTTCAACGCATATTAACAAATATACCAGTGGTAACATTATCTGTTAGTCGTACTACATGATATATAACCTGCTTATTATGCGTTTTAATTTTTCTTTTAATATTACCCTTATGTGATGATACCGTTTTCGCTTTAATATTCATCTGATCGGAAATTTGAATCGTATCCTGCCCGGACATCCACATTTTCAACATGCTTGACTCGGTACGACTTAGCGAAAGTGTTGGTAAGTTAATGGTCCCAACGCTTTTTTTCTCTTTGTTGAGACAATCTCCCAGAATATTATCCAGCGACTCAGGCTTGATTGATTTAGAACTAATCAATAAGTTTTTGCGAACCAAAAGATATTCGTCAAAGTGGATATTGGCGATAGCCATAAACACAATAAAAAGTGTACGAGGATGCTGATTAATGACTTGCTTAATGTGTTGACTGCTGCTTGGGTCATGAATAAAGCAGTCCTCATTAATAAACACCACGGTTGGCTGGAGTGTGGCGCAAGCTGATTCGAGTTCATCAACAGTCTGGATGTCGTTGATATCTCGCTTTTTAACCCCCCGGCTTGTCAGATACCCTGTTAATCCCAACCGGGTATAACTGCATAAATCCATAATAATCGTTGACATGGCATACCCTCACTCAATGCGTAACGATAATTCACCACCCGCCAGAAGCTTCAGAAGCCATACAGGAAAAACTTATATTACTGAAGTACGACGCGAAACTTCAGGCGAACCCACTATCCCGTAAAGTTAGGTATAATTTGCCAGGAATCATCTTAAAGTAAAGTAAATGTTGCGTTATGTGAGAAGGCTAAAAACAAATAAGCCGCGCCAGATATATGGTGGGGGATGTTTTTCAAATTTAACTTTAGGAATATCCTCAGAAAGGCATTACTAAAGTCAGGGATTACTATTCTGCGGAAGTTCGCTAACAATATCAGCTAACAGATTGAAAATCTCACTGAATAATCGCTCACAATAAGGGGCGATCAACGGCATCATTGCCGCCATCAGTAAAATCCCAACGCTTAACGTAACGGGAAAACCAATCACGAACACCGACAATTGCGGTGCCATGCGGTTCAGTAAACCCAGGGAAAGGTTAATGGTCAGCAGCAAGGTAATAACCGGTAACGCCAGCATCAACCCATTGAGGAAGATCATGCCCGCCGCACGCGTCAGCGCCAGGTACGCATTGCTGTTTACCGGATTACCACCAATCGGCAAGGTGTGGAAGGTATCGACCAGCATCGAGATTAGCCACAAATGTCCGTTGAACGTGAGGAACAGCAGCAGCGCCAGCATATCGAGGATGCGCGCCAGCACCGGCATGTTTAAGTGGCTGGTGGGATCGACAAAGGTGGCAAAAGAGAGACCCATTTGCAGGCCAATCAGCTCACCGGCGGTACGAATGGTCGCAAAGGCGAACTGCATCGTAAAACCGAGCGCAACGCCAATCAGGATCTGCTGCAGCGCCAGCCAAAGTGCCGCTGGCGCGAATACCGGTACATCCGGCGTGGGCGGCAAGGTGGGGGCGATCACGATAGTAATCACAATCCCCAGCCCCACTTTTATCCGACGCGGAATACGCGATTCGCTGAGGATCGGCGCGGTCATAATTAACGCCATCACGCGCAGCAGTGGCCAGAAATACATACTGATCCAATGCAGCCACTGATCGCTGGTGACGTTCAACATAAGTCGGCTTACCCGATGATATAAGGAATGTTGTTGAACAGGGTGCGCATGTAATCAAGCAGTAAATTCAGCATCCACGGCCCGGCAACCACAATCGTGACAAACACGGCGATGATTTTCGGGATAAAGGAGAGCGTCATTTCGTTGATCTGCGTTGCCGCCTGCAAAATACTGATAACCAGGCCCGTGACCAGCGCAACCAGCAGCAGTGGGGCAGCGAGCGCGAGTGCGACTTTCATCGCCTCGGTGCCCATCATCATGACCGATTCTGGTGTCATGGCTTACTCCTAACTGTAAAAGCTCTGGGCGAGCGAGCTGACCAGTAACTGCCAGCCATCGACCAGCACGAACAGCATGAGTTTGAACGGCAGGGCAATGGTGGCAGGCGGTACCATCATCATCCCGAGCGCCATCAGGACGCTGGCGATCACCAGATCGATAATCAGGAACGGAATAAAGATCGTAAAACCAATCTGGAATGCGGTTTTCAGCTCGCTGGTGACATAAGCGGGTAGCAGAATACGCATTGATACGGCTTCCGGCCCCTGAATCGGCGGGCTATTAGAGAGACGGGCAAACAGCGCCAAATCGGCTTCGCGCGTCTGGCGCAGCATAAATTCACGCAGCGGTTGTGCGCCGCGTTCCAGCGCCACATCGACAGAGATTTTATTTTCGCTAAACGGCTGATAGGCGTCGGTATAAATCTTATCGATCACCGGGGACATAATAAAAAAGGTCAAAAACAGCGCCAGCCCAAGCAGCACCTGGTTCGGCGGAGCAGACGGTGTTCCCAGCGCGTTTCGCAGCAGGCCGAAGACAATGATGATGCGGGTAAAGCTGGTCATCATCAGCAAAATGGCGGGCAGGAAGGTGAGCGAGGTAATAAATACCAGCGTCTGCACCGGCAGCGACCAGCTCTGGCCACCACCGGCTATCGGCTGGCTAATCAAACCCGGAAGTTGTGCAAATGCCGCAGGGGCAACCAGCCATAATCCGGCCAGCGCAAAAGAGAACAAACGGCGCATCAGGATCTCCCGGAACGCTTAAGCAAATTCTTCATCACGGTCTGGAAATCCACATTTTTCACGTTCACGTCTTCACTTTCTGCGGGTGCGGGAGGAAGTTTGTGCAACAGATTGATGTTGGTGGGCGTAACGCCCAGCACCAGGCGTGCATCTTCAACATCCACGATCACCACGCGTTCACGCGGGCCAACCGTGGTGCTGGCGGTCACTTTTAAACCCCGGCCGCTGGCGGTTTTGCCGCCGAGGCCAAGGCGTTTGGCGAGCCACGCGATAATCAGAATTAACGCGATCATGCCAAACAGCGCGCCACTGACCTGCAACAGTGGCGAACCGGAAAGGGCAGACGGTTGGGAAACCGTGGCCTGTGTTTTCATGCTCGACTCAGCGGCTCAAACGACGCATACGCTCGGAAGGGGTGATGATATCGGTGATACGTACGCCGTATTTATCCGCAACGACCACCACTTCACCCTGAGCAATCAGATAACCGTTGATCAGGATATCCAGCGGTTCGCCCGCCAGCCCGTCAAGTGCCACCACGGAACCCTGCGTCAAACGCAGCAGCTCTTTAATTGTCATACGCGTACGACCCAGTTCCACGGTCAGTTTGACCGGGATATCCATAATCAGGTCGATATCCTGGAGAGTGCCGCCAACATCACCACCGCCGAGCTGCTGGAACACGGCATCGGCCGCGCTTTTCGTCGCGGGAGTGGTTTTTTGTTCGTTCAACGCGTCAGCCCACAGATCGTCCAGTGCTCCGCTGTTCTCATCGGACGGATTGTTCATATCACTCATTTGGGCTGTTCCTCATTCAGCGAATTCAAAATCGGGTTTATCAAGTGCTCTACACGTAACGCATATTGTCCGTTGACCGTACCATACTGGCTCGTTAGCACCGGTACGCCGTCCACATGAGCGATAATGCGATCGGGTTTATCAATCGGCAGCACATCGCCGGGTTGGAGCTTAAGTATCTGCGACAGGCGCAGGGGAATATCCGCGAAATTGGCAATCAAATTCAGTTCAGAGTGCTGAACCTGACGCACCAGGTTGTCACGCCAGTTCTGGTCTTCATTACGGGAGTTTTCCAGCGGCGGGTTAACCAGCGTTTCGCGCAGCGGTTCGATCATGCTAAACGGCAGACAGATATTGAACTCACCCGTCAGGTTGCCGATTTCAACATGGAACGGCGTATTCACAACAATGTCGTTTGGCGATGTCGTGATGTTGGTGAATTTTACCTGCATCTCCGAACGCACATATTCCACGTCCAGCGGGTGAATCGCCTTCCATGCATCGCTGTAGGCTTCAAGCGCCAGCTTCAGCATGCGGTTGATAACGCGCTGTTCAGTGTGCGTAAATTCACGGCCTTCCACTTTCGTTGGAAAACGTCCGTCGCCACCGAACAAGTTATCCACGGCGATAAACACCAGGCTTGGCGAGAAAACAAACAGGCCGGTGCCGCGCAGTGGTTTCAGGTGGATCAAGTTAAGGTTGGTCGGAACGGGTAAGTTACGCGCAAACTCATGATAGGGCTGAATGCGGATCGCGCCGACGGTGATATCCGGGCTACGACGCAGCAAGTTAAACAACCCCATACGGAACTGACGCGCAAAACGCTCGTTGATGATCTCCAGCGCTTGCAGACGCTCACGCACCACGCGGCGCTGGGTATTGGGATCATAGGGTCGAATATCGCTATCGCCGCCCATACCCGGTTGCGGATCATCACTCTTATCGCTGTCTCCGTTGAGCAGCGCATCGATTTCGGCCTGAGAAAGAATGCTATCGCCCATGTCTTTACCGCAAAATGAAAGCTGTATAAAGAACGTCAGTGACTTCCTGCTTCGGCTGTCCTGGCACTAATGGCGTTGCGATCGTCTCTTTAATCGCGGTAGCAAGGTTCTGCTTGCCTTCGTTGGTTGCAAGCTGTGCTGCGTCCTGACGTGAGAACAACATCAACAAGCGGCTGCGTACTTCCGGCAGATATTCGCTAAGTCTGGCGCGCGTAGCGTCATCTTTCAGACGCAGTGTGATACCGACATACAACACACGGTCAGCATCGCCCAGATTTACAGTGAAGGTGTCGAGAGCGAAGAAAACCGGCGCAGGCGGAGGAGGCGCTTCCACTTTTGCGTTAGCCGCAGGTTTCTGTTGCATACGCCAGTAACTATAGCCAGCGGTGGCGCAAGCTGCGAGTGTGATTAACACCAGCAGCGGGATCCAGATAGAGCGCTTACGTTTTTTGTTAATAGCGGAGTCAGTCATCTGTTACGGGCTTCCTGTTAATACTGCTTATGAGCTGATTATCCCGTGTCCTGCTCCCGTCAAAGGGTGGAAAAGACGGGGATAATCATGCTACCTCTGGCGTTTAGGCAAAGATGTCGACTGCGCCGTTGCCACGAGCCGCAGATTGCAGGCTCGCCGGGGCGACTAACGCGTCGCCATCATCTGTGCCAAACAGATCGCCTGCGCCCGAACGTGAAGCCTGTTGCTGTTGTTGAGAGGCCTGCTGTTGCTGCTGCTGACCGGCAAAAGACTCGCTGCTGATATTGCTCTGACCCAACTGAATACCGTTTTCTGCAAGCGACGTACGCAGCATCGGCAGCGCCGCTTCCAGTGCCTGACGAACATGGCTGTGCGCTGACACCATCTGCAACTGCGCCTGGTTATCTTCGAGCTTAATAGAAATCTGTACCTGGCCCAGATCTTCCGGATGCAGACGCAGTTCCGCGCTCTGCTGGCCCTGGCGGGTAAAGAGCGTGACATGCTGGCTGATATTCTGCTGCCACTCATGGCTACCCAGCGGGGCGCTGATCACCGGCGCGGCGACAGGCGTGCTGGCCTGCGCGGCGCTGGCGGTGGTGGTCACCGGTGCGATGCTGGCAGTGGTATTGGTGGTTTGCAGCGCATTGTCATTATCTTTCTTCACCGCCGCAGAAGAGGAGGCGAGCACCGCCGTCTGCTGGGCATCATCCGCTACATGGAACGGCGTGGTACCGGCAGCGCTGTCATTTTTCGCACTACCGCGCGGTAAATCAGTATCTGTCGTCAGTGAACTGGTATTCAGTGCGCGGTTTGCTGCTTTGGCCACATCAATACCGCTTGTCGCGGTAGCCGGTTGGGCGCTGGCGTTGTTTAACTGCGCAGCTTGTTGATGCGGGAGCATCGCCATCAGCGCGCTTAAACCTGCCAGTTCCTCATCGCTTAAATCGGTTTTGTTTTCGCTGTCACCCGCTTTCGCGGTTTTGCTTAACGCGGCCAGCACATCGGTTTTCGCCGCAGGCGTCAGGCCAGAAAACAGTTTTTGCACATCGGCGTCGCTTGCCGCTGATGCAGTCAGATCGCTTTTCGCGCTCTGCCGCGCCAGCAGTTCTGCCAGTTTTTGCGCCGGGGTTTGTGCCTGCGTCTCTTCGCCGGTGGCTGCGGTTGCTGCCAGGTTGCCTTTCGCCAGCTTGCCGCTCAGGGCTGCTGCTTGCAGATCGGCAAGCGTGATGGGTGCATCGCTCTCCTGTCCCTGGCCGCCGGTCATTGCACCCGTCAGCAGAGCGAGGAAATCTTGTGCAGAATCGCCGCCGCTTTTGCCGGCTTGCACACCGGTGGTGGCATCGGATTCTGTCATTAACAGTTTTGACAAGTTGATCATTCTATTTTCCTCAGGGACGCGCGCTGTGCAAATTCATCCATTTTTTTCTGATCGAGACGGTTTTCCGCCAGTAACGCCGCGGCGCTTTGTCGGTCCTGCAAGGTTTGCCAGGCTTGTAAACGTTGTTTCTTTTCACGCCAGCTACCCAGGGCACTATCGACTTTTTCATTCCACTGCGCTAACTGCTGGCGGTGCTGCTCAATCGCTTTTTCCAGCGTCTGAATAAATTGCTGATAATTCTGCCAGCGTTGGTTATCGATCCCCTGGCTCATGTTGTTATTCAGACTGCTGCGATACTCATGCTGATATTCAATCAGCATCTTTAATTGCTCTTCCGCTTGCTGGCAGCCGCGGCGCATCTCACCCAGTTTCAGTGCGGCGTCGTCGACTTCTTTCTCTGCCAAATCCTTTAGCGTCGTTAATGCGCTGTTTTGCGTCATAAGTCAGCTCTCCACTACCTTAGACTGTCGGGAAGATCAGCTCTAATGCCTGTATTGAATCTTCCCACCCGGCACGTTCAAAAATGCCCTGCTGCAGGAAGGCTTCCAGGTGTGGCCACAATGCGATGGCTTTATCCAGCATTGGGTCGCTACCGCGCGCATATGCGCCAACGCTGACCAGATCGCGGTTACGTTGGAAGCTCGACAGCAACTGTTTAAAGTTCCGGACTCTGGCGTAATGTTGTTCCGTAATTAACGCTGTCATCGCACGGCTGATGGAGGCTTCAATGTCAATGGCCGGGTAGTGACCGGCTTCCGCCAGGCGGCGAGACAAGACAATGTGCCCATCAAGAATGGCGCGTGCGGAGTCAGCGATCGGATCTTGCTGGTCATCCCCTTCGGTCAGAACGGTATAAAACGCGGTGATCGATCCGCCGCCGTGAATACCGTTCCCCGCGCGTTCCACCAGCGCCGGTAATTTGGCGAAGACAGAAGGGGGATAACCTTTCGTCGCTGGCGGTTCGCCGATAGCCAGCGCGATTTCACGCTGCGCCATGGCATAACGCGTCAGGGAGTCCATGATCAGAAGCACATGCTGACCGCGGTCGCGGAAATCTTCAGCAATGCGCGTCGCGTACGCAGCGCCCTGCATACGCAATAAAGGAGAAACGTCTGCCGGGGCGGCAATCACCACCGAACGTGCGCGACCATCCGCGCCAAGGATGTTCTCGATAAAATCTTTTACTTCGCGGCCACGTTCACCAATCAGCCCGACGACGATAACGTCGGCCTGGGTATAACGGGCCATCATGCCTAACAACACGCTTTTACCGACGCCGGAACCGGCGAACAGGCCCATACGCTGACCTCGACCGACGGTCAGCAGCGCGTTAATGGCGCGTACACCAGTATCGAGCACATGCTCAATCGCTGTACGTTGTAAAGGGTTAAACGGCTGCGTGACCAGCGCCCCGGTTTCACCGGTTTCTGGTGCAGGCAAGCCATCAAGCGGCTTGCCGCCGCCATCCAGTACGCGGCCAAGCAGGGCAGGGCCGAGCGGCAGTTGTTTACCGCTTTGCAAACCATCACCTAACACGCTGCGGGCATACACGCGCGCGCCAGGCAAAATACCTTCGACTTCTTCCAGCGGCATCAAAAACAGGCGCTGGCCATTGAAGCCAACCACTTCGCATTCGACTTCGCGCGTTTCGACACCGTCCTGACGCTCAATAATGCAGGTCGCGCCCAGCGGCAGCTGCAGGCCGGTGGCTTCCAGCACCAGCCCGGTCGCGCGGGTCAGTCGACCATAACGGCGCACAGCGGGCAGCTGCGCCATTTTGACTTCAAAGTTATCCAGCGTCGTTAGCCAGCGGGTCAAACGTGCGGTCATTAAACTACTCCCGGCGCCGCCAGACGGCACAGTTCCTGCCAGCGTGTTGCTACGCTGGCGTCGAGATCGCCTTCATCGGCGGATACTTTGCACCCGCCCGGATGCAGGGTCGGGTCGCCACGCAAACGCCAGCCGTGCAGGCTGAGGGTTGCGCCAAGCATCTCTTCCACGCGCTGCAAATCGTCCGGATGCACGCGCAACTGCGGTTTCCCGCTGAACAGCGGCTCCTGCTGAATTAAATGCTGGATCTGCTTAATCAGTGCGCTGTTATCAACAACCGGCACCTGGCCTAACACCTGACGCGCGGCTTCCAGCGCCATCTGCATCAGACGCGAGGCGATAACGCTGTCCAGCGCATCCAGCGTGTACTGGAATTCGCTGACCAACTGCTGCATACGCGCATGTATCGGCGCCTGTTGCTGGCGCGCCTGGTTCAGGCCATCTTCGCGCCCCTGTGCCAGACCTTCCTGGTAGCCGACGTCGTGACCCGCTTTGCGGCCTTCCGCCAGACCGGCGTTATACCCGGCGTCGTGCGCCTGCATCTGGATCTGCGCCAGCTGTTGTTGCAGCTTTTGCTCCTGGGATATCTCGTCTTCCTCGCCGTCCTCTTCAGCGGCTGACGACGACTCCTTCGTCAGCAGGGGAGCGAACTCGGCGGCCAGCGGGAGGGCCAGATCGTCCGGCTTCCAGACTTTCCACGGCAATTCATTAGACATAGGTATCCTCGCCGCTGCCAATTACCATCTCGCCGGTCTCCGCCAGACGGCGAACGATGAGCAGGATGGCTTTCTGTTCGTTTTCCACCTGAGACAGACGCACCGGCCCACGGTTGGCCAGATCGTCGCGCAGGATATCTGCCGCACGCTGCGACATGTTGCGCAGGAACTTCTCGCGCAACGGCGGCTCGGCGCCTTTGAGGGCGACCAGCAGGGATTCGGAATCCACTTCCTGCAGCAGGCGCTGGATGCTGCGATCGTCCACATCCACCAGGTTTTCGAACAGGAACATCTCGTCGATAATTTTTTGCGCCAGCTCGCCGTCGAACTCGCGAACGGCGGTAATAACGGCTTCTTCCTGCTGCGTTTTCATCAGGTTGATGATTTCCGCCGCGGTTCTCACGCCGCCCATTTTGCTGCGCTTGAGGTTCTGGCCGTCGAGCAGGTTGTTCAGCACTTCGGTCAGTTCCGCCAGTGCGGCAGGCTGTACGCCGCCGAAGGTGGCGATACGCAGCATCACATCGTGGCGCATACGCTCATCAAACAGCGCAAGGATATCCGCCGCCTGAGAACGTTTGAGGTGCACAAGGATAGTGGCGATGATCTGCGGGTGTTCGTCGCGGATAAGGTCGGCGGCGCTCTGCGGCTCCATAAAGTTGAGCGTTTCGATGCCGCTGGTGGTATCGCGCGTTTCGAGAATATCTTCCAGCAGGCTGGAAGCACGCTCTTCGCCGAGGGCTTTGACCAGCACCGAACGCAGGTAATCGTTGGCGTTGATGTTCAGCGCCGCGAATTGTTCCGCCTCGTTCTCGAACTCCTGCAGCACGTCCATCAGCTGTTTGTTGGAGATCTGACGTACGCTGGCCATCGCGGTACTCAAGTGCTGGACTTCGCGGGCGGAGAGGTGTTTGAACACCTCAGCCGCGCGATCTTCGCCAATGGTCATCAGCAGGATGACGCTTTTGTCCGTTCCGGAAAGATTATTGCTCATGTTCGTTACTCATCCACTGGCGAATGACCAGCGCCACGACGCGCGGATCGTTATCTGACATTTCGCGAATACGCTGGCTCATCACCTCGGCGCTCAGGCGCTGGTTAGAGCGACGCTGCTGGTTCTGTTCGTCTTTGCTGAGGCGAACTTCCACCGATTCTTCGATTTCTGCTCTGGCCTGTTGCGCTTCCTGCAGGGCTTTCGCTTCTTCCTGGCGGCGTACCAGCTGCGGACGAACCGCTTTACGCCACAGCAGCCACGCCACGATGAGCACCAGCAACCAGCGGCCTGCGGACATCAGCTGTTCGATAAACGACTGCTGCTGCCAGAACGGGAGCTGACCACCGAGATCGTCCGTTGCGTTGAACGGCGAGTTGACGACGTTCAGGGTGTCACCGCGTTTCTCGGTGTAACCCATCGCTTCGCGAGTCAAATCTTCAATCTGTTTAATCTGGTCGGCTGTCAGCGCGGCGGTTTTGCCACCCGGCAGCGAACGATAGTTAACCACCACCGCCACAGAGAGGCGCTCGATATCGCCGACATTCATTTTGGTGTGGCGGATCGTACGGTCGACTTCGTAGTTATTCGTTTCGTTATGCGTGGTGTTACGCGGCCCGGTAGTGGTGCTTGCCGTGCTCGTGCCTTGCTGACCTTGCGCATTTTGAGTCTGCTGACCGTTCTGCTGATTGGTCGCAGGCGTGGTGATCGGTGCGGTATTCGCCGGGGCAGGCTGGTTCGACAGCGCACCCGGAACGCCGCCAGGATACTGGCCGCCAATCTGCTCGCTGCTGTTTACCTGACGTGAACGCAGTACAGCCTGCGACGGATCGCCGCCGTTTGGCGTGTATTGCTCTTCCGTTTGCTCTTTATTCGCAAAATCGAGTTTCGCCGTTACCTGCGCGTGAACGTTGCCGTTACCCACGATAGGCCCAAGGATCGCTTCAATACGACGCTGGATACGCCCTTCAACGTCGGCGGTGTATTTTAGTTGTGCATCATTCAGATCACGTCCGGCAACGCCGGATTGGGTCAGCAGACGACCGCCCTGATCGACAACGGTCACGTTGCCCGGCGGCAAACCTGCCACCGCGCTGGAAACGAGGTGTACCACGGCGCTGATCTGGCCGTCATCCAGCGCGCGTCCCGGTTGTAAATTCACCGTTACGGACGCGGAAGGGGCTTTCTGCTCGCGCACGAACAGCGACGGTTTTGGCATCGCGAGGTGAACGCGTGCGCCTTTTACCGGGCCGAGTGCTTCGATGGTGCGTGCCAGTTCGCCTTCCAGCGCACGCTGGTAGTTCACTTGTTCGCTGAACTGGCTGATACCGAATTTTTCCTGATCCAGCAATTCAAAACCCACAGCGCCGCCTTTCGGCAGACCCTGCTGAGCCAGTTTCAGGCGCAGCTCCTGGACTTTATCGGCGGGAACTTCAATAGCACCGCTGCCGTCAGCAAAGCGGTAGGGGACGTTCATCTGCGTCAATTGGGTGACGATAGCGCCGCCGTCCTGATCGGACAGGTTGCTATAAAGCGTGCGGTAGTCCGGGCTTTTCGCCCACAGTACCATCGCAACAACAATGGCAACCGCTGCTGCAGCGGCCACCATGAGAGGAATTTTGGGGTTCGCGCGTAAGCGGTTAAGCCACTCAAGAGATTTATTCTGCGGTGCAGTTGTTGCAGTCGCACTCATTGCGCACCTCGTAACTCTGGGTGGATGTTGTTATTTGAGTTGAGAAACAAAACAGACTCCCGGGTCGGCAAACTCGACAAATGTCCATTAACTGGCAGTGTCATTATTTGATGAATCCGAATTTTCTATGCCTCAAATAACCTGGTTTTTTATCGCTATTTACCGCCATTATCCCATTGACAAGCTGTTAACCTTGTCAGGTATCAAACCATCCGGGGATTTACCATGGCTATACAGGGCATTGAAAGCGTCGTCAGTCAGCTGCAGGCAACTGCCGGGATTGCGCGTAATCAGAGCGTGGAAAGTGAACCGTCTATCAGCTTCGCCGGGCAACTGCATGCTGCGCTGGATCGCATTAGCGACACGCAAAACGCAGCGCGTACTCAGGCGGAAAAATTTACACTCGGTGAGCCGGGCGTAGCGCTGAACGACGTAATGACCGATTTGCAGAAATCATCGATTTCATTGCAAATGGGCATTCAGGTACGTAACAAACTGGTTTCTGCATACCAGGACATCATGAACATGCAGGTGTGACCAACCTAAGATACTGTTGCATAACAGTATTACAGATTGGATCCTACTGCCTGGGGCATGGGTGGGGCAAACGCTGACAATTTCTGGTTCAGAATTGCGATCTGATCCAGATTGTTGTCGGCCATCCATTTCCCATAAACTTTGTAAACCATCTGGGCGTCGGCATGTCCCATCTGGTTGGCTATGAAGTTCGGGTTAGCTCCGGCAGATAAAGACCAGCATGCATAAGTGTGTCGGGACTGGTATGCATTCCTGTGCCGTAGTCCCGCTTTTTTTAGTGCATCTCCCCAGATCTGATTTATCGAACTTACGGAATAGTGATGACCACACTTGCCGTTTATCGAACTGATTTGTGGGTTGAATACAAACGTGCATTTATGCTTGACCGACCTTCCAAACTCTCTCGTCATAACCTCAACTTCGTACTGCTTACCCAGCCTTGTCATTTCAGCCTGATTTCGCAAAATCTCTATCGCGGCGTCAACAAGAAAAACCTTCCGATCTGTGCCAGCTTCAGTTTTAGGAAATGTAAACTCGTTAGCCAAAGTATGATTTCTTGAAACCGTAACCACACCCTGAACGAGATCTATATCCTCCCAGGCAAGAGATACCAACTCACCGTGTCGCAGCCCGGTATAAATAGCCAGTGACCACATGTTTTTGACCTGCTGATGCCGTAGCGCATCAATAAGCCTGTCGAATTCATCACGACTAAGCGGATCTGGCTCAGAACGTGATTTTTTAAGTGGCAACATTCCATTGAACGGGCTTTCCTTTATATATCCACCATCAATTGCAAACTGAAACAGGCCATTTACCACGCCCATATAGTAATTGACCGTAGGGACAGATCGGCCTTTTACAGGTCTGGTATGTCCTTTCTTCAATATTTGATAACCCGTCAGCAATTCGCGCCGGAGGTTCAGCATATCCTCCTTCGTAAAGGATGAGATCAGCCTGTCTTTACCAAGGCGCGGAAGCATATTTCTCACCACTGACCGATACCTTCCGTGTGCATTCGCGCAGATTTCGACCTTCTTCAGCTCAAGCCAGCGCTCTGCAATTTCCTGCACTGTTATATGTGTTATCTGCCGATCTGAAACGCCAAACTTTGAAAGGTTAGGGGAGTTTGGAAAATGTGCTGCGTAATTAAATCTCCCTGTTTTTATTTCAAAGCAAACTGCCGCCCGCAATTCTCCCGCCATCTTTCTATTCTTTGGTGTATCGGTAACACCGAGATTCTCTCTGACCCTCCTCCCTTCGTAGATGAACCATATGCGTAGTGAACCGCCATGGTTTTCAACGCCTGTTGGGTATGTTTTATTCATTCACCCTCCTGACGCCCAAGAGCCTGACAAGAATAAACGGATTGTAATGACCGTGCACCTGGCTGTTTCTTTTTGAGGCTTTCAATCCACTGGTCAATAGCCTTGCGGTTATACATACATTCACTGTTCGGCTTCGGATCTCCATCAGGAGCGACATGCAGGTATTCACGACCAAGAAGCCATGACTTCTTACGTGCCACCTCTATTGTGCCGTGGCGCAGGCCAGTAATTTCAGTGAGCTTTTGCTCAGTCACCCATTCATTGGGGACAACGTAAGATTTTTCATTCATCCAGGTATCTCCACCGGCTGCAACCGGCTATTTCAATCTGTACGCACATGACGAGCAGCCAAGCCTGGCACCGTCGTTACATTTCAAACAAATTTCAGGCTCGCTGGTGGCCGGAGCCACCAGTTTCATGATCGGGGCAGGGACGAGCACTGGCATCGGCACGCGAAATATCTGCTGGCGCAGCGCGGCAATCTCATCGGCCTGTTCCATGACGCGGGTGTGAAGGTCTTTTGCTTCCTCTTTCCACCACCACAGATCTGCTTTAAGGCGGCGCATACGCCGCTGTTTGAGTTTGCTCACCATGGTAACCACCCAAGCTCATTGAGCGCGCCAGCCGCCAGCAGGACGAACATCACGGCGTCGAATGGGTTAGGCATCATTGCTTCACTCCCTGCTCAACGTTTTTCAGGTCGTTCTCGGCGAAGAGAATCAATGTTCTGGCAGAACGCAGCCGGGCCTTTGCATTCTTTTCTTCTCGCTCCAGGCTGGCCACTGATTCACGCATTTCATCGCGGCGGCGGTGCAGTTGCATAATTTCAGTGACAATATGCTCGCCATCAATGGCGCACCGCAGGATGTGTTCGAAAGGGTCAACGACGCATCCACAATTCAGGCATCGTATAACCCTGTTTGTCTCATCGGCTTCAACTGCACGATGCTTGCAGCGCTGCTGTGCGTACTCCTTACGGTCAGTCACTGTGACATTCAACAACTTCTCTTCGTCGCGCTTTGGCTGCACAAGTGGGATAACGTTGTCGTCCACCTCACACCTCCTGCTCAGGCGCTGCCGGGAGTGGCATCAGTGACAGCGCTATGCGAGCCAGTATGTTTTGTTCTGCACCAGATGCATCAGGCCCAGTGACGATGATTTGTAACAGTCGTTTCCGGGTGAACGTTGCCAGCAAATCCCCAGGCACCGTAGCCGCCGTTACAGGTTCGGCTTGCATGGCGGCGCGGCAGGCATTGAGCACACCGGAGGCATAAGCCATGTCCGTCGTGTAGCGCTCATTCCAGCATTGTTTCTGCCCGTTTCGATAAAGAGACTCAAGCGCTGATACCGCGTTGCGGAAGCATTCAGGCGCAGCCACCGGCGCTGGCGGTGCGGCGTAGAGGACATCTCCAGCTTTCAGATTAGTAGGATGCTTGATGTGCACGAAAAGCCGCCCCAAATCCTCACGAATATCCGCCACCGGCTCTCTGCTCATTCCCGCCAGCAGCATGCGGGCCATTGTTTCGACTTTACGCACAGAAACAGGTGCTATGCAGTCAGCATGATAGTTTCGACATTGCGTTAGCACTGTCTCTAACTCTTGCCGGCTCAGTTTTGCTGTCATACTGCCTCCTGCTGCTGATATTGTTCAAACCAGAACACCACTGGCGCGTTAGTTGGTTTAATTAGACCGAATGATTCAGCGGTGCGGTAACTTCTTGATGCCCGGCGCGTCACGTCAACCTGGGTAGCTATGCGACTGCGGAAGTCTTCAACGGTGCTGCACATTTTGAACAGATTGCATGGAATGCATGCTGGAACCATATTGCTGATGGTGTCATTTTCTGGCTTGTCCATTGCGTAGCCGTTACTGATATTTCTTCGTACCGCTTCAACGTGATCGGCATGCCATTTTTCGCCAAGCTCGCAACCACAATACGCGCAGCGGCCACCGAATTTCATTCGCAGCTCGGAGCGTTGTTTTTTAGTGAGCGCCATATCTATTCCCCATCAGGCTTTTTAATCGCGGCTTTGGTTTCACGCGAGGGATGACGATAATTCTTCCATTCGTCAGGCATCGTCATCAGCTTGCCATTCTCACCAATCGCCTGGACACGACAGCCCTTAACGCCGAAGGCATCAGTATTGATTGCCTCATCATATTGATTAAGCAACTCTGCCATTTTCTCCTGCCATTCTTCTGGCATAAGTTGCATGGCAACACGCGGCATCACCAGAAAACTCGCGTAACTAAGCCCCCACCACAATTCCAGATCTTTACGGTCAATTTCGTAATCTTCAGTTTGCATAATCACTCTCCCACATCCAGTTTGATGCCAGCGGCGGCAAGGTCGGCCTTGAAGCACTTTATGGCGTTCTGCGTGCCATCAGCAGTAATCGGTGTGCCGCCTGACATGTGCTGAACGGCTGCGTAATCGCAATCCGGCAACTTAACGCTAACTGTCCGCGCTTCCAGCTCTTCGCGAAGCTTGCCGATTGTCAGCAGTAAATCCTGGTTTTGTGCGTCACGCTCGTTGACGTATTTTTCCAGCATTTCGATGCGCTTCTTGTCGGCGTCACGCTCTGCCAGCAGGGCGAGGATGTTGGCTGGCGATGCAGTAGTGATGAATTCCGCATCACATTTCTCTAATGTTCTGGCCAGCATCCTCTCTACGCCACTGAGTGAGAATGGAGTCGCGGTGATTCCATTAAATCGGGTTGATGCGCGACGCCAGTTACCTTTTGTCGCTTTCTCTGCCGCCGCTTTCAGCTTCAGCGCCAGCTCGTCGTTGTTAGTCATGCTCATATCAGCGCATCCTCTCAAGTGTTACGCCAGCTTTAACCAGGTCGCGGCAGTGGCTAATTACCTCTGCGCGTGAAGCGCCTCGCCACGGTGAATAAAACGGCTCAAGGTCAGTGTCCTCTTGCCAGTCGTTCTCTTCCTGCGCAGCAGACATGCCTTCAAAGTCAGTGGTGTTGTCGATAAGCCAGGAGTAGAGAATCCAGTAACAATCCTCGCTGTCGTAATCTCCATAGAAATAATCGGGCCCGAACCAGACATGCCATTGCTGGTGAAAAACGTCCCCGCGATACCCGGTGAAATCTCCCTCTTCAAGTGAGAAGTCTTTCGCCTTGAAGTGAGGAAACAACGCCAGCAAAAGCTCTTTTGCGTTTTTAGATACCTTTTTCTCAAGGCGCGCGGTGGTGTGAGAGTGCTTAGCCATTGCTGCCTTCTCCTGCGTTGCCTTTCACGAATAACACCCAGTGCGTTTTGTCGGCTTTGCCGGTGCGCTGCCAGATGGCTGGCTTCTCGTCGGTCAGCGCGAGAATCTGGCTCACTGGTATCTGCGTTTCGTTCCATTTGAAAACGAGTACGCCGTGTGGCCACAGCACGCGGAAAGCCTCTTTGAAGCCGGCGCGCAGGTCATCGCGCCAGGTGTCTTTGTTCAGGCGTCCGTATTTTTTACCCATCCAGGCGTTATCGCCGACGCGCTCAAGGTGTGGCGGATCGAACACAACAACCGGGAAAGATGAATCAGCGAACGGCAGCGCGCGGAAGTCAGCTATCACATCCGGGTTGATAACGAGGCTACGCCCGTCGCATAGCGTGTGCTGCTCGGCGCGGATATCGCTGAACACTGCGCGATTGTCCTGCTTATCGAACCAGAACATGCGGCTGCCGCAGCACATATCGAGGATTGAAAGCTCGCTCACGATTGCACCCCCTTCACCTGCTCAGACTGGCTGCGGAGCTGGGCAGAAAACTCGCAAAGATTGATTGAGCCTTCTTCTGGGTAGTCTGCGGAGGAAACATTCAGGCCGTGAGTTTTACTACCGTCATCGTCTTCCACTTCGCCAACCCACAAAACCACATCTGTGAAATCGCCGTAGTTGTACCCACCATCGCCACCCTGAGAGCAAATGCACTCAACAGCGTCAGCATCCAGGTGAATTTGTTTTGGCATCAGCGCATAGCCTTCAGGAATGGCATTTGCTGCCCCTTCTGTGCGCAGGGAGGCGATTGCAGCGTCGGTGGCGGGAGCGCGCTGGCGCAGTTTTACCAGAGCTTCTTCTTGCGTTAGGAACCCATTACCGCCGTCATTGCTGGTCATGTTCCTGTCGTACCATGCCTGCAAACCATCAGGCGTCAAATCGTCAGGCATATCCGCAAATGCTTCGTCCGTGGTACCTTCAAGCCAGTCTTTTGCAGAACGGATATCACCCTGTGAAAGGCAAAGCAGGGCGGCCTGCGCGCCGAGCATTGTTCTGTGCATCATCCACGACGTATTTAATTCACGCGCTGCACAATGCAGGTTGAAGTCACTTTCCACAGCGATCCGCTTAACCTGCTCGCGTGATTCGCACAGCGCCGCAAACTGAACATCCAGGCGGTCAGCCATTTCAGTCATTAACTTCGATGCTGCTGGTGGCAGAGTAGGAGCCGTAACGCGGGCATCAGCGATCAGTTCTTTGGCATTCAGGCGCATTGGCGTGCCTCCTGCAATTCGTTAAAGCGATTCATGAAGAGGGCATAGGCTTGCCCTGGGCGGAGCGGGTTAATCTGGATCAGGTCGGTTGCCGGAATATTTTCCAGAATTGCCCAGGTAGTACCGTCGTCGATATCCAGATCACGGCGCTCGGTCGCAAGCATGGTGAGGTCTGCATATTTGACGACTGGCGTATGCTCGCGCGGCAACCCGAACTTTTGGCGGATCATTTCATCAACCAGAGCCTCGATGCGCTGGTAGTCAGGTAGCAGCGCTTTCAGTGGTGCGGGAATGTCCTGCACATAGGCTTCGGCAGCATCGTGCATCAGTGCTTCAAATGCGTTCTCAACCGGAACGATGCGGCTACACAGCACCGAATGCTGCGCTACGCTGTAGAATTCCGGCAGATGACCGTTAAAGCGGCAGACCTTAGACAGGGCATTGGCAATATCTTCGATATCAATGTCGTCGGTGGTGGCCGTCAGGTAGTCAAACTTTTTGCCCGTGTAGGTGCGAATAAAGGTTTCTTTCATTGCGTTGTATCTCCTTTGCGCGCTGCAACGCGCGATTTTTGGATGCACGAATCCCTCGCCGGGTGGCGATAATTAATGACAGTTCGCTTTAATAAACGCCCGGAGCAGGGCGCTTAATGAAGCGGGCGGCTGCAACCGCCTGTGGTATCTCCACATAATTGAAAGCGCGCTCCGGAAGGGGTTTGCATTAACGACCAGACACTCAGGGGAAGAGGCCGGAACGCGCTTACAGTTATGTAAAAAAAATGCGGCGCCCTCACGGGAAAGATCCGACGCCGCCAAAAACTACCAGTTGGCATTTATACTGTTGTGTGGTGCCAGACGCTTATCTTCTCGTTACTGTCGAAGCGGCTGCAATTCACCACAACTGGAAGCGCACTCCCGCTTAATCACACCTGCCACCCATAACTGATGAGAGAAGGAGTGCGCTTTCATGTTGTGTGCCTGGCTTTTAACCACATCAGGTTCGGTGGTTTCCTTGTGTTCTCACCCAATCAGAAGGACTCGAATATGGACACGGTGCTGCAGCAACAAATTAACCAACTGACTCTCGAAATTGCCCGCCTGAAAGAGGCTCAGGCAGTAGCCGAGAAAAACGTTGTAAACCTTGTCGCACGGTCTGAATTTACCGTTGCGCTGATCTCGGCTCTTATTTCCGACGGCACCATCAGCACCGATGATGCTGTGGATTTCATCAAGGAGGCTCCCGTCGAAATCACCGGTTACACTGAGAGCGTCGAGCAGGCCCGCCACACCGTTATCGAAATCCTCAGCTATCCGAGAGCACACTTTTAGCCGCCGCGTTTTACCGGACTCTTCCCGGTGGTCACACCTAATCGCCACGATGGTGAATCACTCAGGCCGAAGTACGGGGCTGGCTTGCACATTCCGGCTACCCGCTGGATCGGGATACTGTCAAAGGAATCCCCGGACCGCTAACGACGCATGTGCCATACGCCGACGAATTGAATGTAGGATAACTTACCTTGCCGTGTCAACATGAAAAGTAGGAAATCTTACATCGATGGGTAAAAAAAATGCCGCACTTGGCGGCTTTGGTTGAATTGCGGATCTTTTCAGAGGTCGGTAACAACCTGTTTAACGACGCCGACAATACGGCAGTTTCCATTTACCTCAAGCACTCGATAATTTGGATTCAAAGGGACAAGGTATTTCATCGGCCCATCGATGACGAATTTTTTCAATGTCGCCTCAGTGGAACCTTCAATCTGAGCTACCACAATCCGGCCGTTAACCTCGTATGGACTACCATAATCTGGATCAACTATCACCAAAGAGCCCTCTGGGATACTTGGCGCTCCATTTGGATTAGTCATTGAATCGCCACGTACTTTCAGCGCGAATCCCTCATCAGAGAGGTTTGCAGTGGTATAAATCCATTCAGAAACATCATTTTGTGTTATTGGCGATGCAGATTCAGTCCATTCACCAGCCTGAACCCAAGTCAGGACAGGGATTTGCTTCACTCCAAATTTATCTGTGGGGCTTAACGCTGGTGCATCACTTTCAGGATCACCAACACCAGCAATGAGCCATTGGGGATTGCATTTTAGAGCAGCAGCCAACGCCTGAAGGTTAGAACCACCAGGAGCATAATCACCAGATTCCCAGCCAGTGACAGTTACACGGTTAACGCCAACGAGCTTCCCTAATACAGCCTGAGTCAGCTTTAGCTCTTTACGGCGTGAGCGGATGCGATCATTCATTTTCATGTAGGCAATCCTACCATTTATCTATGTAGGAATCCTTGACCTCTATATGTAAGATATCCTACTATTCAGATGTTCCCATTTACTACATGAGAGGGTCATATGAACAAAGACGAAGTGCTTTCTTACTTCGGTGGCGTGAGCAACCTTGCAAGGCTGCTGGGTATTTCTCACGCATCAGTTTCAGGCTGGGGAAACGTAATTCCTAAAGGTCGCGCTTTTGAAATCCAGACCATCACCAACAACGCATTGAAAGTCGATCCGACTCTTTATGCAAAGCCTAACGAAACGGCCGCTTAATCGTAACTACCAAAGGAAAAACAAGATGGTAGAGCACAGCTTGAAAGAAGTGGTTAAGGCGATGTGTAAAGCCTATCCCGGTGGACGTGAAGCCATGGCCGGTGCGCTTGGCATGACCGCCACGCAGTTCAATAACAACCTTTACGAGAAAAACGGCTGCCGGTTTTTCGAAGTGACAGAGCTGGAAGCGATGGAGGACTTATCGAATACCTCATTCCTGGCTGATTACTTTGCGAAGCGCCGCGGCTGTCTGCTGGTGGAAGTTCCAACCTTTGAAGATCTCGATCGCGTCGACCTTTTCAGCAGGGCGATGCGCACCGCCGCAGCTCGCGGGCAGGTTGATCAGATTATCCAACAGGCACTAAAAGACGGGGTGATTGAACAGCATGAAGCAGAACTTATCCACGAATATCACCGCCGTCATATGGCTGCGCGTGAAGAAGAAGTCGCGGCCATCATCGAATTATTCAGCCGCAAAAAGAAGTGACGCCAGCAGGTTGCAGCCTCTGGCGTCGTGGCGTGTCGATCGTTGTGGAGATACCTACGCATGAACAGTTTAAACCGATATCGGCCAGCTAAGCAATTCCGCTGCCCACCGCTGGTGGGGCGTAATGCACCGTTCGGCTATGTGGAAAGAGTACGCGGTTGCGCAGATGCCAACAACTACCAGCGCGCCGCCGGAATGGTAGAGGAGTTTGCCACTATGAACGAGCAGGGGCGCGAAGAATGGCTGAAGTTAACCGGCGGTTCAGAGACCACCGCGGAATCCCGGTACGGGTTATCCGCTGGGAGCCAGAAAAGCAGCGCGTTATCTATCTTCGTGAAGCGCAAGGCTATGAGCATGAATGCTTCAGCCCGCTTGAGCAGTTCCAGCGTAAATTCAGAGAAATAAAGGACGACCATGAGCCAGATATTTGAAATCGTCCAGTCGCTGTCAGGGCAGAGAAACAGCATCACGATCCCTGTTCCTTACCTAGACTTCTTTTCCGGCGATCAGCAGGCGCATGCGCTTGGGGCAATACTAAATCAGCTTGTGTTCTGGTCAGGTAAATCAGATCTGAATGATGGTTGGTTTTACAAAGAGCACAGCGAGCTTGCAGCCGAAATCCGTGGTGTAAGTGAAGACCAGGTGCAGCGCCTCGTAAACAAGATTTGCACGCGCTGGCTTCATGGTGTGGTGGAAAAAGCACAGCGTCAGGTTAATGGCACCAAAAAAACGCATTACCGAATTGATGGTGATGCGCTGATAAATGCTCTCTTTCCTGCGAATCCAGTGGATTCCGCAGAATCGCGGAACGGGAAACGCGAAGTTGCGGAACCCATTACGCAGAATCGCGGAACCGAAACCGCAGAATCGCAGAACCCTAACCGCGAAGTCGCGGAACCTATTCTCTATACAGATCATTACACAGATCACCACAAACAGATCTCAAAACCCTCTTGTCAGGTTGCTGCGCAACCCGACCCCGAAGTGGCAATAACTGATTCTGCGATTGAGGTTCTTACCCATCTGAACCAGGTCAGCGGATCTCGTTACCAGAAATCACGGAGATCGCTTGAGCACATCCGCGCGCGTCTTCGCGAGGGGTTCACAGTCAATGACATGAAACTGGTTATCGACCTGAAGCACGAGCACTGGCGCGACAACGACGAGTTTTATCAGTACATGCGCCCGGAAACTCTGTTTGGGCCGAAGAAATTCGAAGGTTACCTTCAGCGCGCCACCAACTGGGAAGCGAAAGGCCGTCCGCTTCGCGAGACATGGGACAGGAAACGGGAGAGGGACATCAATGCCATTAGTTGCCCTGATACCACTATACCGCCGGGGTTCCGTGGATGAGCGCCTTTTCTGAAGTCCTCGAATACATCCAGCAAAACGGCGAATGCACCACTAGCGAGGTGTGTTGCGGCCTTGAACATCTGGATCTCAGAGTTGTACAGCGCACGCTTGAGCGCCTGGCGAGCATCGGCCAGTTAAAGCGCAAGCCGCTTGGCCGCTTTTTCCTGTATTACACCGACGCACCGATTGCCCCCAGCGAAACAGGCCGTCCGGTTGAACTGGCGAACAAGGCACTTGATCTGGAGGCAAGGGGCTTACGCCGTCGCGCTGCCACTGTATGGCTGGAAGCCTTTGACTGTGCAAAAACCCCACAAGCCAGAGCATGCTTCGCGCTGCGCCGGGCAAAGTGCCTGTCAGGAATGACGCGCGGCGTTGCTGATGGTGCCGGGAACCGCTGGAACGAAACCAATATCGGGGGGGCATGGTGAGCCAGGTAGATAATGTCATTACCATTGCCAGACCATCAGAAACGCCAGCACCACGCGCATGGCAGCGCCCGTTCCTCAAATGGGCTGGTGGCAAGTATTCACTGCTGCCGGAACTTGATCGCCTCATTCCGGCGGGTAAACGCCTCGTCGAACCATTCGTGGGCGGCGGTTCTGTCTTCATCAACTCTGATAAGCATGCAAGTTTCCTGCTGGCTGACGTAAACGCTGATCTGATCAACCTGTACCAGATGTTAGCCATCGTTCCGGAGCAGGTTCTGACGTTTGCCCGCCGCATGTTCACCAGTCTCAACTCTGAGCGCGGTTATGGGATTGTCCGGGAAGAATTCAACGCGCAGCGGATAGACAGCATTGAGCGTGCAGCAGCATTCCTGTACCTGAACAGACACTGCTTTAACGGCCTGATTCGATACAACCTCAGCGGGCAATTTAATGTCGGCTTTGGCAAGTACCGCTCCCCGTATTTTCCACAAGAAGAAATAAAAACCTTCGCCAACATGGCGCACAACTGCGTGTTTATGAACGCTGGTTTTCAGAAAACCCTGGCGCTTGCCGGTGAGGGTGATGTTGTGTACTGCGATCCGCCATACGAACCGATGCCCGGTACCGCCGGTTTTACCAACTATGCCGCCGGGGGTTTTACGTGGGACGACCAGCAGGCGTTAGCGCGCTGCTGTGTGGCCGCGCATGAGCGTGGCGCCAGAGTGGTGATCAGCAATTCCACCGCGCCTCGCATCATCGAGCTTTACAAGGGGCATGGCTTCGACCTGCACCATGTCAGCGCCCGCCGCGCCATATCGAGCAAAGGCAGCACGCGCGAAACCGCCACCGACATCGTGGCCATTCTCTGAGGGGGAACCGTGGAAGAACGTAAACCACTGACTGACCGGCAGCAGCAGGTGCTTAATGCGCTGGTGGATTTTCACAACGTGCACGGCTACCCGCCGACCTACACCGAGCTTTCGGCGCTGATTGGCGTCGCGTCGGTCAACGCTGCCTTTGAACACCTGCGCGCCCTGGTGAAAAAAGGCTACATCACGATTGCCAGCGGCACCGCGCGCGGAATCAAAGTGATTGGCGTAAACGACACGCTGGCGCTCGATGAAGCCGAGGAATTGATCCGCGCACTCCTGGCGGGTGAAGAAAGCTCGGCTGATCTGGCTCAGGAATGGCTGAAACGCAGAGGGTCCACGGCATGAAGCTGATTTTACCTTTCCCGCCGAGCGTGAACACCTACTGGCGCGCCCCGAATAAAGGGCCGCTTAAAGGCCGCCACCTTATCAGCGCCGCCGGGCGAAAGTACCAGAGTGCTGCCTGCGCGGCAATTATCGAGCAGCTACGCCGCTTGCCGAAGCCATCAACCGCACTGGCCGCTGTGGAAATAACACTCTTCCCACCTGATGAGCGTCTCCGCGACATCGACAATTACTGCAAAGCGCTGCTTGATTCGCTAACGCATGCCGGAGTGTGGGAGGACGACAGCCAGGTTAAACGCCTGCTGGTGGAGTGGGGACCGGTACAGCAGGGCGGCATGGTGGAGATCACGATCAGCAAGTTTGAACCAACAGCGGTTGCAGCCGCTTAAAGGAGATACGCATGCAACAGATGAACGCAACACCAGCTTTCACCCCTGCGCCATTTATGCCAGGGCAGGAATTGACAATGAGCAGCCAGGAGATTGCCGATCTGGTTGAGTCACGTCACGACAATGTTAAGCGCACCATCGAGCGACTGGCAGAGCGCGGAGTTATTCAGCTTCCTCCATTGGGGGTTGTTAAAAATCATCTAGGACAATCCGTATCGGTTTATGAGGTATGCAAGCGAGACAGTTATATTGTGGTTGCCAGATTATCTCCCGAATTTACCGCGCGCCTGGTAGATCGCTGGCAGGAACTGGAAAGCCAGCAGGCAATGCAGGTGCCGAAGTCATTACCTGAAGCACTGCGCCTCGCTGCTGACCTTGCAGAGCAGCAACAACAACTTAAGCAAGAACTTGCCGCCGCTGCGCCAAAGGTTGAGTTTGTCGACCGTTATTGCTCCGCGAAAGGCTCGATGTCCTTCAGACAGGTAGCGAAGCTGCTTAACGCAAAAGAGCCAGATTTTCGATGCTTCCTGCTGGATAACGACATTCTATACCGACTGGGCGGCACGCTGACACCGCGCCACCGTCATATCGCTCTTGGCCGGTTCGAAGTGAAAACCGGTACCAGCACCGAAAACAACCATGCATTCAGCCAGGCACGATTTACCGCAAAAGGTGTGCAGTGGATTGGCGGTCTGTGGGCTGCACATATCGCGAAGGAGGGCGCAGAGTGAGGGTTCTGTTAAACCCCGTCGTGGTAACTGAGCTTGGGCTTGTCATGTTCCGTCCCGGCACCAGCCTACTGCCGTATTTTCGCCGCGGCCGCATGTTGCTTGAGAACGAACCCGAGCGCCTGGCGGGTATGCCGAACGGTGAACTGCCACCAGCAGAGCAGCCGCTGGCGGAAGATCCGGCACTGGCTGGCGTATTCGAAAATGAAGCGGTGTTGCGCCGCGCTGGCGGCATCAACGGCCTGGAAAGCTGGCTTGAATCCGGTACCGGATGCCAGTGGCCACACGAAAGCTGGCACGATGAGAACATGACAACCATGCGCCACGCGCCGGGTGCGATCCGGCTGTGCTGGCACTGCGACAACATCCTTCGCGAGCACAGCACAGAGCGACTGGCAGCCATAGCAAGGGCGAACTGCGCCTCATACATCCTCACGACCGCACGCCGTGAGCTTGGCTTCGACGACTCCCATTCACTGACGCTGCCGGAGTTCTGCTGGTGGCTGGCGCGTTACGGCCTCGCCGACGTGCTGCCGGAGGAAGCCGCACGGCAGGTTCTCCTTATGCCTAAGCCGGTCATTAAATCGGTGACGCGCGAGCTTGATCTGGTGCCCGGTATGCCGCAGGCGCGGGAAATCGTTAAGGAGGTCGCAAAGCAAGTAGTGAAAATAGCAGCAGACCCGGATACACCGAACGCTCAAATGAAGCGTCCAAAAAGCACTCGACTGGTAATACCCAAATATATCAGTTGGGTTAAGACGCAGCCCTGTGTTGCATGCGGCATGCCTGCTGATGATGCTCACCACCTGATTGGACATGGACAAGGAGGAATGGGAACAAAAGCTCATGATTTTCACGTTATTCCGCTTTGCAGGGCGGATCACCGTGAGCTTCATGCAGATCCAAAAGCATGGGAAGAAAAACATGGTAGCCAGCTTGAACTGGTTATACGAATTCAACAAAAAGCGGCAGCCATAGGCGTGCTGGTGCTTGCGTAAAGTGGAGACGCTATGAACCTCGAATCATTACCTAAATTCTATTCGCCAAAGTCGCAGAAATATAACGACGAGACGCCAGCTACGGGCGGTGTCGCACTGACCATTACCGATGTAATGGCGGCTCAGGGCATGGTGCAGTCAAAAGCATCGCTTGGCTTTAATCTGTTCCTGGCAAAGATGGGGATTCAGGATCCGGCACCGGCGATTGATGGACTGATGAACTATGCGCTGGCGCTAAAAAATCCGGTGCTGACGAAACTCAGCGAGAAAGACCGCCTCGAAATTCTGCCGGTGTTGGTGCAATTCGCCTATGCCGATTATTCCCGATCGGCGGCAAGTAAGGCGCGGTGCCCGCACTGTAATGGCCTTGGTGTATTACATGTTATGCGCGATGTGGTCAAGCACCCCGGCGTTAAAGGTGTGGAGGCAAAGGTCAGGTATGAAGAGGTGCAAGAGATCTGCCATCACTGCGGCGGTAAAGGAGAGGTAAGAACAGCGTGCCGTGGCTGTAAAGGCAAGGGCGAAGTGCTCGATGAAAAGCGCACCAAGCTGCACGGTGTACCGGTTAATAAGGTATGCGGTCGCTGTAATGGCAATCGCTACAGCCGCGTTCCGACAACGCTTGCCCGCGCACTGGTCAAAAAAGTTGTGCCAGACCTGACCAATTACGAATGGTATAGCGGTTATGCCGATGTGATTAACGCGTTGGTGACTAAATGCTGGCTTGAAGAGGCAAGCGCAGAGATGTATTTGAGAAAAGTGACACGTTAGCCACATTTTCGCGACTTATGGCGTCACGATGCTTGCAATTTTCAAAAAAACTGGTTAGGATTTTCCCAACGATGGGCATTGTGTGTTCAGCGTTAAAAACCCGCCAGCGAGCGGGTTTTTTTATGGTAAACCGCCACCAATGAGATAAGTGCGATGGCGATACTAATGTTACATGTTTCAGCCTAACGGAAAGCTCAATAAGGCAGGACCACAATTTGAATCTGCAATAACAATGAATTGGTTGCCCGTACCAGTAAGCGGAATATTCTTATTGTTAGTAATTAAGTTTTATAAAAAACTGCAGATTGACTTTGATTCATTCGTAAGTTGTGTAAATACTAAGTCCTGATCTCATCACCTTGATTAATACATGTGCCATGCTATTTTTTTGTAAAAAAAAGTATGGGCCGTTAATCATGTCTGATGAAGATTCTAAGAGCTGGGTTGGTGACTTGGCTCATGAGACCTTTGGTGCAGTACTTTCCTTTTATGATAAGAACCCAACAATTGCATCGATAGGTTTCTTACTTCTTTTAGGATCACTGCCCCTATATCTTTTGCTCAAATTTGCAGCTAACATGCGTCGACTGGACAACGAAGCTGTTATATCTAAGCTAAAGTTACAGTATGAGTTTGCCGATAGTAGTAAGAAGACAATGGATGTTGCAGCCGACAAGGTTGAAGCTCCGAACACAACAACAACCACAACTGGTGGGTGACATATGAGCACTTTTATTCCTCTGCTTATAGTAGGGCTGGTGTTCTTACAACTTTCTTTGTACGCGAGAGCTGTATATTTGCGTCGAATGATCATGCTAAAACGGGTTATGGAGTATTTAGGTCGGGAGGATGCTTCTCTTAGGCTCAAGCAGTTAGTCGCATCTTCGTTCGAAGATACATTGTCTTTTAATCTTCCACTTGTGTTGGCTAGAACTTGGCGTCTGCAAAAAGAAGAAGACCCAAGAGTTATGGCTACCTTGGAAGAGTGCAAACGAGAAGAGATGGAAGATACTAGCTCGTTACCAGCGGCTGCTGAAGCAGATAAGATTATTCAGATGATGATAAGGCTCAATTTGAGCTTTAACCGGGTTCTGTGGTTTGCATCTATCCTTTGTAACTCTCAGGCAGTCAGGGTCAAGAAAACTGTTCCAATTGAACTGTACAAGAGCACGCCCATAGATTTAGAGACATTAGGGGCTACTCACCAACACTCATAATATTCATGTGAGGGTAGCTTGTCAGACCTCACCGTAAATGCAAAGGCCACCAATTGGTGGCCTTTTTCATTTCTGGCTGCCTACAGGCGGCCTTTCTTATTCCCCTCATTCTGAGAGGACTCACAGCATATACGAGGGGGCTAAATGTCCGAACCTGTTTCCGGTTCCGCTGCGGCGGCAAGCGCTTTAACCGGTGCCAGTTTGTATGGCTTGTTAACCGGCACCGATTACGGCGTCGTGTTCGGTGCGTTCGCTGGCGCCGTGTTCTATGTCGCCACTGCTGCCGATCTGACGATTCTCCGCCGTTCGGCCTACTTCATCGTTTCTTACTTCGCTGGCGTGTACGGCTCCGGGCTGGTGGGTTCAATGCTGGCGAGCATCACCCATTACAGTGACAAACCGCTTGATGCGCTCGGCGCGGTTTTGCTTTCTGCGGTGGCGATTAAGACGCTCACCTTCTTCAGCGAGCAGGATCCTCTGTCGCTGCTGCAAAGGTGGCGGGGAGGGACAAATGGTAACAAGTGATCCGCTGGTACTGACCAACGTGGTGACCAGTACGGCTATTGTTCTGCGCCTGATGATGTTTCGTAAGCCGGGCGGGCGACACAACTGGTGGGCGTCATGGCTGGCATATCTGATCATCCTGGCTTATGCCTCGGTGCCATTCCGTTTCATGTTCGATTTCTATTTCCATGTTCACTGGGCGACCGTGTTGATGAATCTCATCATCTGCGCTGCTGTATTCGCTGCGCGCGGTAACGTAGCCCGGATTTTTCACGTACTGAGGCCAGAATAATGCAGATCAGCGATAAGGGCATTGCGCTCATAAAACAGTTTGAAGGTCTGCGGCTGACGGCGTATCAGGACAGCGTGGGCGTGTGGACGATCGGCTATGGCTGGACACAGCCGGTGGACGGGAAACCAATCCGCGCCGGAATGACCATCAAAGAGGAAACGGCAGAACGTTTGCTGCGTACCGGGCTGGTCAGCTATGAAAGCGACGTATCGAAGCTGGTGAAAGTTAAACTGACGCAGGGCCAGTTCGATGCGCTGGTTGCTTTCGCCTACAACCTCGGCGCCCGGGCGCTTTCCACATCAACGCTGCTGAAAAAACTTAATGCCGGTGATTACCGCGGCGCCGCCGATGAGTTCTTACGCTGGAACAAAGCTGGCGGGCAGGTGCTGACTGGTCTTACCCGTCGCCGTGAGGCAGAGCGTGCGTTATTCCTGGATGGTGCGTGATGAACCGCATAACTGCTATTGCATCAATTGCGGCGGTAGTCGTTATTGCCGTTCTGGCAGCGCTGTTGGCATTTGCAAAAGCTGACCTGTCAAATGCAGAAAGCGATAACCGCGTCCTGAAGAGTGACAACGCGCTGCAGGGGCAGGTGATTGCCACTCAGGCATTCAACGTCAACCGGTTTAACCAGGTGGCGCAACTGGCAGCCAGTGCTAATGCGGTAGTCGCTGGTGATGCCGAAAAAACCGTTATTGAATACCGGGAGATTCTTCGCCGTGAGAAAACCTGTGATCTGCCTGTTCCTGCTGACGTTGCTCGCGGGTTGCTCGAATACGCGTACCGTTTACGTGCCAGCGCAATGCACACCGATTCCGGCCAGCCTGACACAACCGATGGTAGTGCCGATGCCACCAGCGGGCTGACATATTGCCAGGCGGTGCTGTGGATTCGGCCGCTGCTTTCAACTATCGAGCAGGGCAATAACAACTTTGCAGGTATCCGTGATATTGAGCGTCAGCGGCAGCAACAAAAATAGCCCTCCGAAGAGGGCGAATGGAGAAATATTTCGTTTATCTGATAGGTTCAAGCATTGACTAACGCTCATCCCTGAGCGTTTCCCTGGTGTGGGTAGGAGCCACGCTAGGGTTATTTAAACGTGGCACATAATGCCAGGTTGGCAAGAGTAAGCGGTAGTTAATAAGAGAAATCCTGGGTTTGCCCTCAGATATCGAACCAGCACCATCACCGGGCAAGTGAGCTACTTGCAGGAATACATCAGGCAGCAATGTTTAAAGTGAACGGGCTCAAATTCTAAGGATATATCGAACAAACGAACCGGTAAGATTATTACTATCCCTGATGCTGCATAACGCAGCGATACTCTGGGGATATTAGAATGTCTTTGTATTACGTAAATACGAATAAGCAGTCTAACGGTGATAATGAAGTTCATGTTTCTGGTTGCAGTTACATGCCGTCGGAGTCGAACCGGAAATATCTTGGTGACTATGGCTCATGCGCACCTGCTGTAACGGAAGCTAAGCGGCTTGGTTACAATGCAAATGGGTGTTACTACTGCTGCAAACCGTGTCATACAACTTAATAGCATCAAACCTTCACAAGGTCGCCAATGGCGGCCTTTTTTTATCCCCAGAAGCAGGAGAAGAAGCATGTTAACAGTAAAAGTAATGTCGCCCGGTGGCGGCGAAGAGATTCATAGCGGTCTGAGCGTTGGTTTCAATCCCGCCCAACAAAGCATCGCGGTTGCCGGCACGGATCAGAACATCTTTCTGAAAGAAGGAGAGGTGGCCTATGTGATGAACGCAGCAGGAAAGACCATCTCACGCTATGAGCACTCTGTGGGCGAGTAGGCATTACAGCAGGCATTCACTGAGTGCCTGTGATAATGCTAAATTAAACCCTCACTTCTTAAGTGGGGATGGCTATGAAAATAGATCATGAATATTTGAAAGGACTTCTTGAAGCTTTCGAGGCTGCAGGTGAGCCGCAAACAGATATTTATAAATTGCAGCAAGCTGGCTATGACTTCATGACTAATGAATTCTTATTTCATATGCGCTTGTTAGATGATCGAAACCTGATTGCTAGAACTGACGGTAAATATGGCTTCGGTTACTTTGAAGGTGCAGATGACGGAGGTTCGTGGGGCGCATTACCGTTACGTTTAACTGCCAGCGGCCATGATTTTCTCGAAGCGATACGAAATAAAGAAGTATGGAATACCGTAAAGACTGGATTTAAAGATGCAAGCATTGGGACGTTAGTTGATGTATCAAAGCGCTTGCTGGAAGGATTCGTTCAGAAAAAAATAGATAACATTCTTGGTTCTTAATAAATATCGAAATCCGCTTCATTAATTAAAACACGCCTCGCCTATGCGGGGCTTTTTTATTGCGCTTCGCATGCGCTAAACAATAGAAAGTCTTTCTGCCGTAAGCCTGCGACCATTCAATGCAAGCGATATTGATAATCATTAACAATTGAGTGGGTCCTCCCGGCGGAGCCGCCAGCCACGGGGCGACGCGGCCGCGGGTTTCGGCTAGTTTTCGCGTTTTATAGTCATCATCATCATGTGGGCAGCTTATTGATTTTTAAGGTGTCCGCTTTTCAATGATGTCGAATTGTTCAAAAAGTGTTCATCATCATGGACCAGGAAATCGCAGCGTTAAAACTCAATATCAACCAGCTCGCCGGTATCACTGGCGTCCACCGGCAGACGGTTGCAGCACGGCTGAAAAATGTCAGCCCGGCACCCGGCAGTAACAGCAAACTGAAACTTTATCTCGTCACAGACATTCTGTGCGAACTGATGATCCCGACCCTCTCCACGGCAAACGTGGAAGAAATGGAGCCAGCAGACAGGCTCGCGCACTGGAAAGCTGAAAATGAGCGGCTGAAATTCGAGGTCGACACAAATCAACTGATACCGGCCGAAGACGTTGCACGGGAATTTTCATTAATGGCGAAAGCTGTCGTTATGGTGCTTGAGACGCTCCCGGATATTCTTGAGCGCGACTGCGCGCTGACGCCGGTTGCGGTATCGCGCGTACAGAGTGTTATCGATGATCTGCGCGACCAGGTGGCACAAAAAGTGATGGACGCCGAACCAGAGGAGGGAGAGCCAGAGGAGGACTGATGGCAAAACGGGCATCAGCCAGGGGGATCCGCCGCGATGTCTCCGGCATTTTACGTGCCCCGCGTCGTATGCAGGTGGCCGATGCGGTCAGCTCATATATGCGTGTGCCGATGGGCGCGGGTAACTCCGTACCGTGGGATCCAAATCTTGCACCTTATATTATTGAGCCGATGAATTGCCTGGCATCGCGGGAATATGATGCAGTGGTTTTTGTCGGGCCAGCCCGAACCGGGAAAACCATTGGTCTGATCGATGGCTGGATTGTCTACAACATTGTCTGCGATCCGGCTGACATGCTGGTCATCCAGGTTTCCGAGGAGAAAGCGCGCGAGCACTCGAAAAAGCGCCTCGACAGGACATTCCGCTGCAGTCCGGAAGTCAAAGCCCGGCTGAGTCCCCGCCGCAATGACAATAACGTCCATGACCGGACATTCCGGGCGGGTAACTACCTCAAACTCGGCTGGCCATCGGTCAATATCATGTCGTCGTCGGACTATAAAAGTGTGGCGCTTACTGACTACGACCGGTTCCCCGAAGACATTGACGGGGAAGGTGACGCGTTTTCACTCGGTTCAAAACGAACAACCACGTTTATGTCCGGCGGCATGACCCTGGTCGAAAGCTCGCCCGGTCGCGATATTCGTGACACTAAATGGCGGCCTGCATCGCCACATGAAGCGCCGCCGACTACCGGTATCCTCTCTTTATTTAATCGTGGCGACCGTCGCCGCCTGTACTGGCAGTGTCCGCATTGCCACGAATATTTCCAGCCAGAAATCGCCAATATGGCGGGGTACAGGGAAACGGCGGATCCGGTTCTGGCAAGTGAAGCCGCTTATCTCCAGTGCCCTGCCTGTAAGGGCAGGATAACTCCGGAGATGAAGCGTGAACTGAATATCCGGCATGTCTGGCTACGCGACGGGGAAAAAATAGACCGGGATGGCAATCGATTCGGTGAACCACGTCGCTCGCGTATCGCATCGTTCTGGATGGAGGGGCCCGCCGCTGCGTACCAGACGTGGGCGCAGATGATTTATAAATTCCTCACGGCTGAGCAGGAGTATGAAGCCACCCGGAGTGAGGAAACGCTCAAAACGGTGGTTAATACCGACTTTGGCAGGCCTTATCTGCCCCGCGCCAGTCTTGAACAGCGTAAAAGCGAACTGCTCGAGCAGCGTGCCGAAGATGTGCCCAAACGCGCAGTACCCGACGGTGTTGAATTTATTATGGCTACTGTCGACGTTCAGGGCGGTAAATCCCGCCGGTTTGTGGTTCAGGTGACCGGGTATGGTGCGCAGGGAGAGCGATGGGTAGTTGATCGCTACAACATTCGCCAATCCTTGCGAACCAGCCAGGATGGAGAGTGTTACCCGGTAGATCCCGCCAGTTATCCCGAGGACTGGGATTTACTGCTTTCTGATGTGTTTGAAAAGTCCTGGCCTCTGGCAGGCGACCCGAAAAAACGCATGCGACTGATGGCAATGGCGGTCGATTCCGGCGGAGAGGATGGCGTCACCGACAATGCCTATAAATTCTGGCGCAAATGCCGCCGGGATGGACTGGGTAAAAGGATATTTCTCTTCAAGGGCGACAGCGTTAGACGCTCAAAACTCATCACCCGCACATTCCCTGATAACACTGACAGGTCCACCCGTCGGGCAAAAGCCGCGGGTGATGTGCCGCTGTATCTTCTACAGACTGATGCACTGAAAGACCAGGTTAATAACGCCTTATGGCGCGAATCCCCTGGTCCGAATTATGTGCATTTCCCGAAATGGCTCGGCAGCTGGTTTTACGACGAACTGACGTATGAGGAGCGATCAACCGATGACAAATGGAGCAAACCGGGGCGCGGCGCGAATGAAGCCTTCGACCTGCTTGTCTATGCCAGCGCGCTGGCGACCCTTCACGGCTACGAGAAAATCAAATGGCCGGATGCACCTGAGTGGGCACGGCGGGAAACCTGGCTGGAGGACGCGCCGGCGGAAACTGGCGAAACGCCACCCGCGCCGGAAGTTCATCCCGTGCCGGTAGTTAAAACCCGGCGTAAAAAGTCGAAATCCGAAACAGAAGCAAACCCGTGGGCTACGTCAGGAGGCTGGGTGTGAACCAGAGTGATATTGAAGCCATGATCCAGCGTTATACCGACGCAGAAATGGCGGTGCTGGGCGGCAAGTCCATTACCTTTAACGGGCAGCAGATGAGCTTTGAAAATCTGGCCGAGATCCGTAAGGGACGGCAGGAGTGGGAGCGTCGACTGGCTGCGATTAACAACAAACGCCGGGGCAGACCGGGCTACAGACTGGCGAGGTTCTGATGACCATCCTTGACGATGCAATCGGACTTTTTTCGCCGGCATGGAAAGCTTCACGGCTGCGGGCAAGGGCGGTGATACAGGCTTATGAGGCCGCAAGACCGTCCCGGACTCACAAGGCACGCCGGGAAAATCGGTCCGCTAACCAGCTGAGCCAGATGGGCGCCGTTTCCCTTCGGGAGCAGGCGCGCTGGCTCGACAACAACAACGATCTGGTGATCGGCATTTTCGACAAACTGGAAGAGCGTGTCGTGGGAGCGAACGGGATTGTGGTGGAGCCACATCCCAAGATGAACAGCGGCAAAATAGCGAAAAAGCTGGTGGTGGATATCCGCAAGAAGTTCGCTGAATGGTCTGTTAAGCCTGAAGTCACGGGCCAGTTCACCCGCCCCATGCTGGAGCGACTTATGCTTCGCAGCTGGCTGCGTGACGGTGAAGTATTCGCCCAGATAGTCAGCGGAACGGGCAACGGGCTGGTGCCATCAGCGCGGATCCCATTCTGGCTGGAGGCGCTGGAAGCGGATTTCGTCCCAATGAACAGCGATGTATCCCGCAAACTCAGCCAGGGGGTTTACCTCGATGACTGGGGGCGCCCGAAAGCCTATCAGGTCTACAAGATTCTGCCGGTAAGTGGGAAACAACTCGACACCAAGGATGTTGAGGCGGAAAACATGCTGCATCTGAAGTATACCCGGCGGCTGCATCAGACCCGCGGCAATTCGTTGCTATCCGGTGTCCTGATGCGGCTCAGTGCCCTGAAAGAGTATGAGGATTCAGAGCTGACTGCCGCACGTATTGCCGCCGCGCTGGGTATGTATATCAAAAAAGGAGACGGGCAAAGTTATGAGGATGATTCAGCGGGAACGGGCAAAGATGACCGCGAGCTGATGATCCAGCCCGGTATGCTGTATGACGACCTGCAGCCCGGTGAAGAGATCGGGATGATTAAATCCGACCGCCCCAATCCCAACCTGGAGACTTTCCGAAACGGTCAGCTGCGCGCCGTCGCTGCCGGCACCCGCCTGAGTTTTTCGAGTACTGCGAGAAACTACAACGGGACGTACAGCGCACAGCGTCAGGAGCTGGTGGAGTCCACCGACGGCTACCTTATCCTGCAGAACTGGTTTATCGGCGCGGTAACCCGACCAATGTACCGCGCCTGGCTGAAAATGGCGGTGGCATCCGGTGAAATTATGGTGCCGCGTGGTGTCGACATGGACACGCTCTATAACGCCGTCTATTCCGGTCCGGTGATGCCATGGATTGATCCGGTAAAAGAGGCCAACGCCTGGAAAACCCAGATCAGGGGTGGTGCTGCCACAGAATCTGACTGGGTGCGCGCCAGTGGTCGCAATCCTGATGATGTTAAATCCCGTCGCAAAGCTGAAATCGACGAAAACAAAGAACTGGGGCTGGTGTTTGATACAGACCCTTCCAATGATAAAGGAGGCACCAGTGCCGAAGTCAAAGAGCCGGGCGCGCCACCGTCCGAAAGCCAGCGCAAAAAGTAACTCCTGGTTCCGCATGCAGGCCAGCGGGAGCAGCACTGCCGATATTTTTATTTATGATGAAATCGGCTACTGGGGGGTAACGGCAAAACAGTTTGTCAGCGATTTAAAGGCGCTTGGCGATATCAGCCTGATCAATCTTCACATTAATTCACCAGGAGGCGATGTCTTTGACGGCATCGCCATTTTTAATGCGCTGAAGCATCACGGTGCGTCCATCACTGTTCACATTGATGGTGTGGCCGCGTCGATGGCGTCAGTCATCGCGATGGTCGGCAACCCGGTCATCATGCCGGAAAACACCATGATGATGGTTCATAAGCCATGGGGTTTTGCGGGTGGTGATGCCAACGACATGCGCGATTACGCAGACCTGCTGGATAAGGTCGAATCCGTACTTATTCCGGCTTATGCGCAGAAAACAGGCAAGTCCACTGAGGAGATTGCCGCCCTGCTTGAAGATGAAACCTGGATGGATGGCGCTGAGTGCCTCGCCATGGGTTTCGCCGATCAGGTTACCCCTTCACTGCAGGCGATGGCCTGTATTCATTCCAAACGTATTGAGGAATTCGAAAAGATGCCAAGCAGCATTCGTAATATGATCACGCCGCCGCGAAACAGCGCCCAGCGCGAGAACCCGGCACCGCAAAACACCCCGGACACGCCTTCCGGTGCGGACGAAACGACCATTCGTGCCCAGGTGCTGGCGGAGCAGAAAGCCCGCGTTAACGGCATCGGCGATCTCTTCGCAATGTTTGGCGGGAAACATCAGGAGCTTCAGGCCAAATGTGTTGCGGATCCGGAATGTTCCGTCGACCAGGCCAAAGACCTGCTCCTGGCTGAGCTCGGAAAAACGTCCACGCCATCCAACAAAACCACACCGGCTCACATTTATGCGGGCAACGGTAATTTCTGCGGCGATGGTATCCGCCAGGCGCTGATGGCGCGCGCTGGGTTTGAAGATCAGGAGCGGGATAACGTTTATAACGGCATGACCCTGCGTGAATATGCGCGGATGTCCCTGACTGAACGCGGAATTGGTGTTGCAAGCCATAATCCGATGCAGATGGTCGGCCTGGCGCTGACGCACAGCACCTCTGATTTTGGCAATATTCTGCTCGATGTTGCCAACAAAGCGTTGTTGCAGGGCTGGGATGAAGCGGAAGAGACATTCCAGCGCTGGACCAAAAAAGGCCAGTTGTCTGACTTTAAAACGGCGCACCGCGTCGGTATGGGCGGCTTCCCGTCGTTGCGACAGGTTCGCGAGGGGGCAGAATACAAATACGTCACCACAGGGGATAAAGGCGAAACCATTGCGCTGGCCACTTACGGTGAGATTTTCTCTGTCACCCGTCAGGCCATTATCAACGATGATCTGAATCAGTTAACGGATGTCCCGATGAAGATGGGGCGGGCGGCTAAAGGCACCATCGGCGATCTGGTTTATGCCGTGCTCACCAAAAACGCGAAACTCTCCGACGGGAAAGGCATTTTCCATGCAGATCACAAAAACCTGTCCCAGGGGGCTATCTCCGTAACCAGTCTCGATAACGCACGTAAACTGATGCGCCTGCAGAAAGAGGGCGAACGCTCCCTGAATATCCGTCCAGCCTTTATGCTGGTACCGGTAGGGCTGGAAACCACCGCAAACCAGACCATCAAATCTGCCAGTGTCAAAGGCGCTGACGTCAACGCCGGTATCATTAACCCCATCCAGAACTTTGCCGAAGTTATCGCGGAAGCTCGCCTGGATGATGCGGATGCGGAAGCTTGGTATCTCGCCGCTGCGCAGGGTAGCGACACCATTGAAGTGGCTTATCTGAACGGGGTTGATACGCCTTATATCGACCAGCAGGAGGGGTTCACCACCGACGGTATTGCGACAAAAGTCCGTATCGATGCTGGCGTGGCACCGCTTGATTACCGCGGCATGGTGAAATCCAGCGGGAAGTAATCCCCCATTGCAGAAACTGACGCCCGTAAGGGCTTTTTTTATACCCAAAATTCAGCCCGTCGCGGGCTGAAAGGAGTGCTCTGTGGCTAAGAATTTTATTCAGGATGGTAAAACCATTCCCCTGATCAACAGCGGTCAGACCGATATCCCCGGCGGTGCTCCCGTTGCTGTCGGCTCCGTTGTGGCTGTTGCAATCGCCACAATCCAGCCCGGTGAAACCGGTGATGGCTTCACCGAAGGCGTGTTTCTCCTGCCTAAGCTCACGGCTGACGCTATTACGGCTGGTGCCCGCGTTTTTCTGAAAGAGGGTGCCGTGCAACTTGCGGAAGCTGATGCGGTGCCTGCTGGTGTTGCCTGGGAAGATGCTGCCGCTGCGACGACGGTCATTGAAGTGAAAATCAATGCCTAACCCCTTCGACAATATGGTCAGCCGCATGGACGCGGCAACCGTTGCCATGATGGGAAAAACCGCCATTATCAACGGCACGTCGATGAGTGTTGTGCCTGCCGGATTTCTGGAAGAGATGGGGCCGTTGATGGGAAATGGCCTGTCGCTTGTGGTGTTCTCTCCCTACACACCAAAGCGGAATGACGTCGTCGACTATGAGGGGACCTCTTTCGCTGTCACCCGGCACGACATTTTTAACGGTAAGCCCCGTATCTTCATCGAGTGACGGGAGGTGTCATGTCCATCAAAGGGCTTGAGCAGGCGATGCGCAATCTGGAAAGCATCAGTAAAACGGCTGTACCGCGGGCATCTGCTCAGGCCGTGAACCGTATCGCTTCCCGTGCGGTATCGCGCAGTACAAAAGCGGTAGCAGGGGAGAAGAAACTGCCGCAAAAACTCATCAGGCAGCGCGCCCGTGTGAAAAAAGCCACGGTCAGAAGACCTGTGGTCACCATCCGTGTTAACCGCGGGAATTTACCGGCTATCAAACTTGGCCCGGCCAGTGTGCGATTGTCCCGGCGCAAAAAAGACAGCAGGGGAACGAACAGCGTTCTGCGGATCGGTAAATATTCTTTTCCCGGTGCCTTTATCCAGCAACTGTCGAATGGTCGCTGGCACGTACTCAGGCGCACCACGAAAAGCCGTTACCCGATTGAGGTGGTGAGTATTCCTCTTGCTGCTCCGCTTACTGAGGCATTTAACAGGGAAGTCGGTGGGTTGCGGGAGTCCGATCTTCCAAAGGAACTGTCCGCCGCGCTGAACAGACAACTGAGGCTGATCCTTAAATGATTCATACCGATATCCGTGCTGCTGTGATTTCTGCATTACAGGCGGCAATCACTGCTGAAACCACCTTTTTTGACGGTCGCCCGGCATTCATTGAACCAGGCGATTTACCCGCCGTCGCCGTCTATATCTCCGGTGCCGAATGTAATGAATCGGAGCTGGACGGGGAGATGTGGACGGCAGAACTGCATATTGAGGTTTTCCTCAAGGCGACCGAGACCGACAGCGCGCTTGATGCGTGGAGTGAAGACCGCATTCACCCTGTGCTGAGTGACATCCCGGCGCTGGATGAGCTTGTCGAAACGCTGTCACCCGTCAGCTATGACTATCAGCGCGATGACGAAGCCGCGACCTGGGGTTCCGTTGATCTGAAATATTCAATCACTTACTCAATGTGAGGACCGCATTATGGCGAAATCGCCTGCAGTACCCGTAAAAGGTGCCGGAACAACTTTGTGGATTTATTCCGGTACCGGTGACCCTTATGCAAACCCGCTTTCGGATATCGACTGGACCCGACTCGCGAAGATTAAAGAGCTGACGCCCGGCGATATGACGGCTGAATCATACGACGACAGCTATCTCGATGATGATGACGCTGAATGGGCATCTACCGCCCAGGGCACGAAATCAGCGGGTGATACCAGTTTTACGCTGGCCTGGAAGCCGGGCGAATCCGGTCAACAGGATCTGGTGAGCTGGTTTAACAACGGTGAAGAGCGTGCCTACAAAATCAAGTATCCCAACGGTGCTGTCGATGTGTTTAAAGGCTGGGCCAGCAGCCTGGGCAAAGCTATCCCGTCTAACGAAGTTATCACCCGCACGGCGAAAATCACCAATAACGGTAAACCGTCACTGGCCGAAGACCAGCGTGCGCCCGTCGTTCCTGTCACCGGCGTTACGCTGGATAAAACCACCGATGCCATTGGCGTGGGTGATACCGCCACGGCAACCGTCGTCATTGCCCCGGCAGGCGCAACGGATAAAGCCTTCCGCGTCGCTTCTTCGAGACCTGCCGTCGCAACGGTAACCGCGGATGGCATGACCGTCAGCTATAAGGGCGAGTCTGCGGGTACAACTGACATCATTGTGATGACCAGTGACGGACAGTTTATTGCACAACTGGACGTCACGGTTTCCTGATCACCGGGGCACCCGCCCCGTTCCCCGGAGTAATTCATGTTTCTTAAAACACAGCAATTCGCGTTCAACGGCGCGGAAATCACGCTTTACGAACTTTCCGCGCTCCAGCGCATTGAATACATCGGCTATCTCACGAAGGTATCAAAAGAGATCCCAGTCGATGCGGATGAATCAGTCCGCACGCAGATGACATCCATTGTGGGCGTGAAAATTTCTTCCCGGCTGGTGGCGATGTCTCTCTGGCAGGCCGATATCAACGGTCCGTCGGTGGATGAGCTTCAGCAGCAGGTTATGTCAACATGGCCGCTACCGGCGCTCAGTGAAGCTGAGTTTATCGTGCAGGAGATGTCGCTGATGTTGCCTCCCGTCCAGGCCGACGCAGATCCTGTGGAACAACCCGCAGATGAGGAAGCCAGCCCGGAAAAGTCTATGCCAGCGAGCTGAACTTCGTTATGAAGCTGGCGCGCGAGTTTGGCAAACCTGACTGGCGTGCAATGCTTTCTGCAATGTCTTCCACAGAGCTGGCGGAGTGGGGGGATTTCTTCCGCGATCAGTATTTCAGCAATGACCTGCTTGATAATCATTTTTCATGCCTCAGCCATCTTGTCGTTGACATGATGTGCCGGGATCACGGCCTGACGCCCGCTGATTTCAGTCTTCTCAGGCCCAGCCCATCAGCCCCGGAACAGGATGACGAAACGATGATGCATCTTGCTGAGGGCATTTCCGGAGGAAAACGCTATGGCCCAGCCAGTGGGTGATCTTGTCGTCAGCCTTGATATCGATAACGCAAAGTTTACGGAACAGATTGCCTTTGCCCGCCGGCAGTTACAGGGAGCGGGTGAGGCGGCAAATGATGCTGCGTTACAGGTACAGCAGGCATTCAGCCGGCAGGAAATTTCAGCCAGGAAAGCGGGTATTTCTGTGGGGCAGTACAGAAATGCAATGCAGATGCTACCGGCGCAGTTCACCGACATTGCAACACAGCTCGCTGGCGGGCAGTCCCCGTTTCTGATTCTTCTCCAGCAGGGTGGTCAGATCAAAGACTCCTTTGGCGGCGTCAAGGGGGCGCTTACCGGGGTGGGGGATTATTTTCGCATCATGCTGAGCCTGATCACCCCGATGACGCTTGGTATCGGCGCGCTGGCGGGCGGGGTGGCGCTGCTTTCTCTGGATCTGTACCGGAGCAGCCAGCAGTCGACAGCCTATAACCAGGCACTGGCTAAAACCGGCAATATCAGCGGGCAAACCAGTGACAGTCTTTCACGCCTGTCAGTGGCCATCGCCAAAAATGCTGATGCGAGTAAAACCGCTGCCGCTGCAGCGGTGGCCCAGGCTACGGGGATTGGCCTGACGATTGAACAGATTCGCCTGGTGAGCCAGACGGCACTAACGCTGTCGAAAAACACCGGGCAAAGCGTTGAGGATCTTGTTACCCAACTGGGCAAGATTCCGCAGGATCCGCTAAAAGCGTTTGTCGATATCAACAGCCAGTACAATTTTGCCAACCTTGCTCTGTATGAGCAGGTCAAACATATGGTTGATTTGGGCGATAAAGCGGGCGCAACAAAACTTATTATTGATTCTCTCAGTAACAGCCAGACGCAGTTTACTGATTCTGCCAAAACCGAAGTCGACAGCCTCACCAGCTACTGGCAGGGGCTGATTGATAAAGTAAAAGATTATAAATTCTGGAATGACAGGGTGGCAGATAAAGCCACCTCCACCCCCTTGCCGAAACCTCAGTTCCAGACCGGATCTGCCGTTTTCGACACCATCAATGCTGAAATGGAAAAGGGGGATCAGGAGCGCCAGCAAAATCTTGATGCCCAGACTGAAAAAGAAAATCACCTTGCCATTCTGCGTCAGCAACAGGCTGAAAAAACGGCGCAGTTTAATAAAGAGCAGATCGCCGCCAACGTCGAGGCGGATAAATTTCTCGAAAACGCCCGCACAAACGCACAAATCCGCAATGACCTGCAGGCGAAGTACCAGCGACAGCTCGATCAGGGGCTGATAAAGCAGGAGAAATTCAACCAGCTTATTGCTGCGGTTAATGAGAAATATAAGGATCCGAAAGGACCTAAAACCAGTGTCCCCGCTGGTGACCGGGCGGAGGATAAGTCCACCGCTGAGCTGCTGGCGCTTCAGGCTCAGCTTAAGGTTTTGCAACAGCATCAGGGTATTAACGATGTCATCAGCCAGCAACGAAAAGACCTCTGGGCAACCGAAGCGCAATTCACCGTGCTGGAAGATGCCGCGGGTAAGCGAAAGCTGACGAAGCAGGAACAGTCGCTGCTTTCCAGTAAAGAGCAGGTTATTGCGCTGGCGCAGCAGAAAGCCTTGCTGGGCGATCAGATTGTTGCGCAGGAACAACTGAATAAGCGGATGGACACCGCGAGTAAGTACGTCACCCAGATGTCCGCGAAACAGGCTGCGCTTACGAAGTCGTCAACGTTGAACGATCGTGACGCATCCCGACAAAATTCATTTGCCCAGCTTGAAAGTGGGTGGCTGAATTCCGGCGGTAAGCTGACGGATACCGATTACCAGAAAGAGCTGGTGGCGCTGCGTAATTATTACGCAGAGGAGGATAAGTTACGTGGCGACTGGCAGGCCGGGGCTAAAAAAGGATTTGCAGAATTTGCAGATACGGCCACCAACGTTTATTCGCAGGTACAGCAGATTTCGCAGGGGGCGTTCACGGGAATGTCATCCCAGCTCACTGATTTTCTGACAACGGGCAAATCAAACTTCAAAGACTTTCTCACCACCTTCCTTAAAGGGATCGTTCAGATGGTGAGCCAACTGACAATACTGAGTACCGCTAAAGCTGCGCTGGGTGGTACCGCGTTTGGTTCTTTTCTTGGCTTTGCGGGCGGTGGGTTCACAGGGCCTGGCGGAAAATATGATCCTGCAGGTATCGTCCATCGCGGTGAGTTCGTGTTTACCCAGGAGGCTACGAGCCGAATCGGTGTTGGTAACCTTTACAGGCTGATGAGAGGTTATGCAAATGGTGGATATGTCGGCAACGCCTCGCCTGTAGCTTCTTCCCCGATGGGTGTGAGTGTTTACGCTCCGGTTTCAGTGACCTCCTCTGAGAACAGCAACGGTAAGCCGCAGGCGTCCAGTGAGAAGATTGGAAAAGCATATCAGCAGGTAGTAGAGAAGTCTGTCACTGAGGGTATTCAGCGCGAAGTCCGTCCCGGCGGCATTATCTGGAGTGCAGTAAACCGGAGGTAATGATGACCATTGAAACCTTTACCTGGCCGATTCAATCAGCCGGGCAGCCCACAATAAAAAGTAAAGACAACGTCAGAAAAGCCCAATTCGGTGATGGTTATGCCCAGGTGAGTGGCGATGGCCTTCATCCTGAATCGCTGACGTTTGATTTTTCCTTCAACGGGCGTACGGAAACTGCGCTGGAAATTTATGCGTTCCTGCGCAGACACAAGACCAAATCCTTTTCTTTTAAACCGCCTTTCGGGGCGCTGGCGCTCTGGCGTGTTGAGGCTGACAGCCTCCAGCAGGTTGTCAAAAGCCAGAATGTTATGTCTGTCACTGCAACCTTCGAGCAGGCATTTGCACCATGAGTTTACACAGCGACTATCAAAAACTGGAACCGGGCAACGCGGTCCGGCTCCTTGACGTTGACGGATCCGCTTTCGGTGTGGGCGATATTCTTCGTTTTCACAGTCACAACATCCCTCACACGGAAGCGGAAATTATCGCTGCGGGTGGCGATGAATCATTGCTGCCAGCGAAGTCCGTCTGGTGGCAGGGTAACGAGTACAAAGCCTGGCCGTATGAGCTGGATGGAATTGAAGTATCAACCAGCGGCAGCAGCGCATCACCGAAACTGACTGTTGCTAACCTCGATGCGTCGATCACTGCGCTGTGCCTTGCCTACGATGACATGCTGCAGGCGAAAGTCACCATCCACGACACGCTGGCGCAGTACCTTGACGCACGGAATTTTGCTGAGGGAAACCCGACGGCTGATCCGTTGCAGGAAAAGTTGCAGGTCTGGTACATCGATGCGAAAAGCAGCGAGACAAACGAGGTTGTGGCGTTCACGCTGTCCAGCCCGATGGATTTGCAGGGACTGATGATCCCGACGCGCCAGCTGCATTCGCTTTGTACCTGGTGCATTCGCGGTCAGTACCGTTCCGGTAACGGCTGTGATTACGCCGGTACGCGCTATTTCGATAAGCACAATAACCCGGTAAGTGATCCGTCGCTGGATGAATGCAACGGTACGCTCACAGGGTGCAAATTGCGTTTTGGGGAAAATAATGAACTGTCGTTTGGCGGTTTTCCCGGCACATCGCTGATCCGGAGCTGATATGCGCCAGAAAATTATTGACGCCATTATGGCGCATGCGGCCGCCGAATATCCGCGCGAGTGCTGCGGCCTGGTGGTGCAGAAAAGCCGTGTGGAACGCTATTTTCCGTGCCGCAATATTGCCGAAACACCGGAGGATAATTTTGTCCTCTGCCCGGAGGACTATGCTGCGGCAGAAGACCGGGGCACGGTAACGGCGATTGTACACAGCCACCCTGACGCCACCACCCAGCCCAGCGAGGCCGACAAAGCGCAATGCGATCTGAGTGGGCTGCCGTGGCATATCGTAAGCTGGCCGGAAGGCGACTTTCGTACCATCCTGCCGCGCGGCGAACTGCCGCTGCTGGAGCGCCCGTTTGTGCTCGGCGTTTATGACTGCTGGGGGCTGGTGATGAGCTGGTTCCGGCAAATGCACGGCATTGAGCTTCCTGATTACCGTGTCGATTATCCGTGGTGGGAAGACCAGTATCCGGATAATTTATACCAAGACAACTGGTACGAGTGTGGATTCCGGGAAGTGTCCGGCGCGCCAGCTCCCAGCGACCTGCTGATCATGCAGGTGCAGGCAAATAAGTGGAATCATGCGGCGATCCTGCTGGAAGGTAACATGATGTTGCATCACCTGTACGGAAGACTCAGCAATCGGGAGCCATGGGGCGGCTACTGGAAGGAAAGAACGATGAAGGTATTACGCTACAAAGAAATGATGTTGCCCACTCAGTTGGGCTGATAGGGCATTGTAAATTTATGTAAGCGCAACATCACAGTATCTATTCATATCTAATCGTAGATAATTTAAGTTAATTTGCTGATATTTATAGGCTTTACACACAAAAGAGCATGCGTTTTAATCACGCCAGAAGTTGCTCTTTAACAATTAAACAGCGGGATTGTGATATAAATTTGTATCAGTGACTTATTTTTTTTTACTGTTTTCTGGGGTTTTGCTTAGGCTTGGGTAATCAGCCTTTTGCAGAACTAGCTGATGAATTTGCCTTGCGATTAACTCTTTGGTTTGTGATTTGAAGCGGATTGCAGACTGGAATCTTTCTGTGTCCTCTGATATGCGTTGCATAAAGGCGTCAATTAGCCAATCAAGCTTTGCGTTATTAGCATCGAAGTCTTCCATGCTCATTTTGCTGGGATCACGGGAAATGACCTCAATGTAAATCTTCTCAATTTCATCGTCGTCGGCTAATGGGTTTATACGACCGTCAACCGCATCTTGGAGTATCTGAACTATTTCAGCATTCATTGAGCGGCCATTATTTTTGGCCCGTTCTGCGATTTTTTCCTTCAGTTCTTCCGGCATACGTAGACCGAATGGTGCAATCAAGCTCGCCCCTTTCATTGTGACTCCAGATCTAAATAAAACTAGCTTCATAATGTAGTCAAAATACACTTGACGCGATAGCTACATCATGTAGTATTTTAATGACTACACCATGTAACCAAAGGAGTGAGTATGGAACATATCCGCAATATTCCGCCAACAGGTATCCGGTTCCCGGAGCACCTGAAAGAGATCATTAAAAAGGCAGCTAAAGAAGAGGGGCGTTCGCTGAATAGCGAAGTTATTAAGCGCATTGAGCGGAGCCTGAAAGAAGATGGTTTTATCAAGGTATAGAAACGACGAAGCCCCAACTACTTGCGATAGTCAGGGCTCCTTATCGAAAAAATCCGGCAAAGGAAATATCGACATGAATATTGTAGCGAAAACGGATCTCAACTTCCACGGGCTTTGCTTGCAACCAGTGGAAAACTTGGACGGTATTTGGTTGACGGCCAACCAAATTGGTTGCGCGCTTGAGTATGCAGACGAAAAAGCTGTACAGCGAATTTACTCACGCCATTCAGATGAATTTACAGATCAAATGTCAAGGGTGGTCAAAGTGACCACCCCTTATGGAGAGCAAATGACACGCGTTTTTTCTCTGCGCGGAGCCCACTTGGTTGCCATGTTTGCTCGCACGGCAATAGCTAAGGAATTTCGCCATTGGGTGCTGAATATTTTGGATAGCGAGATCGCTATTAACACTCCTGTAGAACGCCATATCAATGATCGGGAAATGCATGCGCATAACGTGAATGCAATGTTTGATTATTTTGCCGTGATGTATGAAGCATGGCGCTATCAAATTGAGCCAGCGCTCAGAGCCATTGAATCACCTTTGGCTGGTCGGCTTCATGACCGATTCTCTGATGGAGCCGCTTTCATGAGGCTTATAAAGGATCAGGCAGATAATCAGCTTCTTCCGGGTGAGGAGGCAAGAATCAGATGAATTTTGCAGAGATGCAAATAGAAAAGCCAGCAGTTCGCAGCTGCTGGCTATCCATAAAACTGTCATAAGGACCAACCAATGACTTCATTAAATTTAGCACCAAAAGGTAGCATTGTCACCGAGAAAACCATTGACAGCCAGTCACTGCTTTCAATGGTCAATGATGCCCGTAAGCAGTGTGGTGAACCTGCTGTGCGTAATAACAAGTTCATTGAGAAAATCGTCGATGAACTTGAAGGAGAGACCTACACAAAAAGTGCAGGTCAGAAAAATGGTGCTGAAATCGACATCATTACCATGACCATTAAACAAGCGCTTCGTGTAGCCGCTCGCGAGTCTAAGGCTGTTCGCCGTTCTCTGGTTGATAAACTTGAAGACATGCAGGCCATTCAGGTGCCGGTACAAAGTAACTCCGGGCTTCCTGAATATCGACGCGCAAAGGCGGAGCAACTGAAAGCGCAGGCGCTGGAAAAGAACATAGCATCGGCTCGTGAGTTGATGACCATGTTCCCCCGGCTTGGTGAGTCAGCTAATCAAGTGATCGTGGCGAATCTCGTTAATCCGCTTCTTGGTCATGAAGTCGTTCCTCTGCCGGTCATTGAAGAACATTACTCAACTGCTGGTGAGGTAGCCGCCGAGATCGGTTGCACGGCGAACAAAATCGGGCGCATTGCCAACAAGCACAATTTGAAAACAGATCAATATGGGAAGTTCTTCCTGGATAAGTCGAAACACTCAGACAAGCAGGTTGAGGCGTTCCGTTATAACGCAGAAGGTATCAAAGCAATCCGTCATATTATTCACGGTGCTGATGTAGCTTAACTGTTTCAATAATCAAAATAGTTCGATATCCAAACCCGCTTAACTGCGGGTTTTTTTACGCCTTCGATCCTGATAGGATTTATCTTATCTTTTACTGAAGGGGATAGGGATGAATAAGGTCAACTTAGCTATCGGTGTAATACTTTTATCTATAGTTTCTTTAACCCGCGCTGCTGATGGTTTTTCTGCACCGCTTGGATTAACCTGGGGAGATAGCAGAGAAAAGCTAGTAAATGATTACGGAGCTAGTCTCTATGATAAAAATGAAACAAGACTGAAGATTTATGTGATAAATAAACCACCTACACCAGTACCTGGTTTTGAAGAATATTATGGTGTTGTTGATGATAAGTTTGGCCTTGTTAAAGTTATTGCAATAGAAAATATTAACGATGATGCATTTGGCAGTAAAGGGTTGGACGAATACAAAAGCCTTAAGTCTCTTTTAACTAAAAAGTATAGCAAGCCAGACCTGTCATATGAGTATATTGGTCGAGATTTATATAGAGAAAAAAACGAGTTTTATCAATGTCTAGCGTATCAGGGGTGCGGTTCGTATAGTACCTTTTTTTCACCTGCTGGTGGCGGTGATATTGCATTAGAACTAAAAGGAATCAAAAGAGGTCAAGGTTTTGTCAAAATTAGTTATGAATCTCTTTTATTTAAGAGTGTGACAGATGAAAGAGACGCTGAGAATAAAGACAAGAAAGAAAAAGGACTGTAGATCATCACTAACCAAGCCCGCCAAATGGCGGGTTTTTGTTGTGGGGGCATTCTTTTGCAAGAAATAATGACTCGAATCGAACTAAGCGGAATACTTGGTAAAACCTTTGGCAAGGTACACTATCGTCTGATCCGCACAACTCACGAAGCAACGCGCGCTCTGGCTGCTACCGTTAAAGGCTTTGAGCAGTTCATGATTTCCAGCAAACGCCGTGGTCTGACTTATGCTGTTTTTCGCGGGAAAAAGAATATTGGCGTTGATGATCTGGGGTTCCCCGTAACGGATGAGGTTATAAGAATAGTTCCAGTCGCAATGGGAAGTAAAAAAGCCGGTGCATTACAGACCATCCTTGGTGCTGTGCTGGTAGTAGTCGGTGTTGCCATTGGCTATTTTTCTGGTGGTACGCTGTCTGCAGTCGGTTACGGGATGGCTAAAATGGGCGCGGTAATGATGCTGGGCGGGGTCGTACAGATGCTTTCCCCGCAGGCCGCAGGACTGGCGAGTAAACAGGACAGCGACAACAGGGCATCGTACGCATTTGGCGGTGTGACGAATACAGCCGCACAGGGCTATCCGGTACCGCTTCTTTACGGTAAACGCCGTATCGGTGGCGCGATTATTTCCGCCGGTATTTACGTCGAAGACCAGCAATAAAATCCTCTCCGGTTAATCACCGCCTGCGGGCGGTTTTTTTATGGGCGCAATATGGCAAAGAAAATTCAGGGGCGCAAAGGCGGCAGCTCAAGTTCCCGCACGCCTACAGAACAGCCTGACGATCTCCAGTCTGTCGCGAAGGCGAAGCTCCTTGTCGCGCTGGGTGAGGGGGAATTTTCCGGGCAGCTCACCGGGCAGAGTATTTTTCTCGACGGCACGCCACTGCTGAATACGAACGGCTCATCAAATTTCAGCGGGGTGACGTGGGAGTTCCGTCCGGGTACCCAGGCGCAAAGTTATATTCAGGGCATTCCCGGTACAGAGAATGAGATCAGCGTCGGTATCGAGATTAAAAGCTCTGTTGCCTGGACACACACCTTTACCAACTCTCAGCTTTCCGCGGTACGCCTGCGCCTGAAATGGCCGTCACTCTTTAAGCAGGAAGATGATGGCGATCTGGTGGGTAATCAGATTCTGTACGCGATTGATCTCCAGGTCGATGGCGGTGCGTTTGTCACTAAAATCAACACGGCAGTGAGCGGAAAAACCACATCAGGCTACGAACGTAGCCACCGTATTGATTTACCTGCGGGTGCCACGTCATGGACCGTTCGGGTAAGGAAAATTACTGCTGACGCCAACAGTGCCAAAATTGGCGACACCATGACGCTCCAGAGCTACACGGAGGTTATCGACGCCAAGCTGCGCTATCCCAATACGGCGCTGCTCTATATTGAATTTGACTCGAGCCAGTTCAACGGCTCCATCCCGCAGATTTCCTGTGAGCCGCGCGGACGCGTTATCCGCGTGCCGGACAATTACGACCCGGAAACACGCTCATACAGCGGCACATGGTCGGGTGCCTTTAAGTGGGCCTGGACAGATAATCCGGCATGGATTTTTTACGATCTGGTAGTCTCTGACCGTTTCGGTCTGGGCGACCGTCTTAATGCTGAGAACATCGACAAATGGACGCTCTATCAGGTGGCGCAGTATTGCGATGCGCCTGTTCCTGATGGCAAAGGCGGCAGCGGGACTGAGCCTCGCTATATCTGTAATGTCTATGTCCAGGATCGCAATGACGCCTACACGGTGCTGCGTGACTTCGCGGCTATCTTCCGGGGGATGACATACTGGGGAGGTAACCAGATTGTGACCCTGGCAGACATGCCGCGCGATGTTGATTACAGCTACACCAAAGCAAACGTCATCGATGGTCGCTTCAGCTACAGCAGCAGCACAACGAAAAACCGGTATACCAGCGCGCTGGTTTCATGGTCCGATCCGGATAACGCCTACGCGGATGCAATGGAGCCTGTGTTCGAAGCTGAACTGGTCTCCCGCTACAGAGGATTTAATCAGCTTGAGCTGACGGCGATTGGCTGTACCCGCCAGTCGGAAGCGAACCGCAAAGGGCGCTGGGGGATCCTCACCAATAATAAAGACAGGGTGGTGACTTTCTCTGTGGGGCTGGACGGCAATATTCCACAGCCCGGCCATATTATTGCTGTGGCTGATGAGAACCTCTCCGGCAAAGTCACCGGCGGGCGAATCAGCGCTGTGAATGGCCGGGCAATCACGCTGGACAGAACGCCTGATGCTGTTGCCGGTGCCCGTCTGATCCTTAATTTGCCCTCTGGTGCCGCGCAGAGCCGTACCATCCAGGCCGTTAACGGCAGTATTGTCACGGTAACGACTGCCTACAGCGAACCGCCGGAAGCCGAAAGCGTGTGGATTGTTGAGTCCGACGAACTGTATGCGCAACAGTACCGGGTGGTGAGTGTAACCGATAATGATGATGGCACGTTTTCCATCACCGGGGCGGCGCATGATCCAGATAAATATGCCCGCATCGATACCGGTGCAGTCATCGACAGCCGCCCTGTGAGTGTCGTGCCACCGGGCAGCCAGGCCGCGCCCGATAATATCGTTATCGACAGTTACTCCGTTGTTAACCAGGGGATTAGCGTTCAGACCATGCGTGTTTCATGGTCAGACACGGTCAGCGCTATTGCATATGAGGCTCAGTGGCGCCGCAACGATGGCAACTGGGTTAACGTCCCGCGCAGCTCCACTGCATCATTTGAGGTGCCGGGTATTTATGCCGGGCGATATCTGGTGCGTGCGCGCGCCATAAATGCAGCGGAAATTTCCAGCGGCTGGGGATACTCAACCGAAACGACGCTGACCGGAAAAGAAGGCAACCCGCCGAAGCCGGTGGGCTTTACTGCAACAGGTATTAACTGGGGGATCCGCCTGAACTGGGGTTTCCCGGCTAATACTGCCGACACGCTGAAAACGGAAATTCAGTATACCGCCAACAGCGATTTTTCCAGTCCGTTGCTGCTCAGCGATGTGCCGTACCCGTCGGCAGAATACACCCAGCTCGGGCTCAAAGCGGGGCAGGAATTCTGGTACCGTGCGCAGATCGTCGATAAGACCGGTAACGAATCAGGCTATACCGACTGGATAAGGGGGATGGCCAACGACCAGGCTGCTGATTATCTCGGTGACATTACTGGTGATTTCCTTACCTCCGCCGACGGTGACCGCCTGTCCAGCGACATAGACACTAACCTCGAAGCTGCGCTGCAAAACGCGCTGGCGAACCACAGCACCGTTGAACATCAGTATCAACAGTATGGTGAAGTGCGGGCCGATATCCTGGTCGTAAAAACCACCATTGCTGAAGTCGATAGCGCGCTGGCGGAGCTCTCAACGCAGGTGCAGGCGCAGATTGGTGACGTGACTGCGGCGCTGGAAGATAAGCTCACAGCTGTTGTTGATGCCGAGGGCGCGACAGCTATCTATACGTTGAAGACTGGTGTGCGTATCAACGGTGTGATGTACAACGCGGGGATGTCGATTGCGGTGCTGGCGCAGGCCGGGCAGCCAGTTGTCACCCGGGTGGGGTTCAATGCCAATCAGTTCGTACTGATGAGCGGCAGCGGCGACACGCAATATTCACCGTTCGCGGTAGTTAATGGGCAGGTGTTTATCAGCGATGCCTTTATTCAGTATGCTGCCATTACACTCGCAAAAATCGGCGAACTCCGTTCTTCAAATTATATTCCTGGCCAGACCGGAACAATAATGAAAGCGGACGGGACGTTTGAAGTTAATGGGGCAGTTTCCGGAGAGGGGGGGATGAGGATAACCAACACCACCCAGAGCGTTAAAGACGGTAATGGTGTCCTGCGCGTGCAGTTCGGGAAATTAACAGGGGTATACTGATGACGTGGGGAATTCAGACATGGGATGCCAATGGCATCCCCAACAACTATGGCATCAAACCAGTATCTGTTATAGGTCACATTCCTCTGGCCGCAGGACAAACCTCTGGTTCATGGAGCTACGCCGTACCGGCTGGTTTTAAGGTAGGGTTTGTCGTTTCTCTTGATGCTGGTGCGGTAAATGTTGGAAGAAGAATTGAAGCCAACGGAAACACAATTACGATCTCATCGGCAAACAGCGTAGGGAGTGGCAACTATCCTGCATCAGCATGCGAGCTGGTTGTATTTTTGGAGAAAAATTAAATGGCCGATTATGGCGCGATGATACTCATGGAAAACGGTAATCCCTTTGTTACGCCACAATCAACCCCATTTTGTTTATACAGAAAAGTAGTTGTGAATTCTGTTGCAAATGGGACATTCCACAGCGCATCAGCCGCAGTCAATCTCGACGCTTCATTTCCTGCGATTGCTTTCTGCAAAACAAATTATACAAATCAGCCAACTGTTGTTGGTGCGGCAAGGTCAGGAAACAATATATCGGTGTCTTCAGGAAACCCTTATGGTCAAGCCCACACGCTGACGGCTTATATTTTCGCCATTTTCCCTCAAACCCTTCCTCAATGGGGCTTTGCAATATGGGATGCTGTAGGCAAGCTTGTATTAACAAATGAGAGTCGTGTGTTAAGCGACCTTGTTACAATCGGCACGCCCGGTAACAGTGGAGGCGTAAACATTGATCAGACACTGGATGGAAGCTATGCCGTATGTCCTGGGATTCTTGGGTCAACGCTGATACAGTTCATGGTACAGGGACAGCCACAGATTATTGCAGCCACCGCATACACTGGATGCAGGTTTAATGGCACAACCTCAAGAATAAGTGCCGCTTCCAACAGCAATGCTTCCGGTTCCGTTGTTGGTAGTACAAACAATGGGAATGCAATCATAGCGATAAAAACAGAAGCCTATGATTAAATTGATCGTTTTAATCGATCGAATTTATAGAAATCAATACATTAAACCTATTTTCATTATTTATAATTCAGGGGTAATTTAATTATGTTAATTAACCTCTGGTATAAAAAATGAAAAAAATAATTGCAATTTTAATGTTCTTATTTGTTTTATCCGGCTGTTCAGGTCAATTGCTTGAAAAGCAAGAGCCGGTTTGCGAAGCCACAGCGATGCTTGGTAGTCTTCCAAGAACTGTTCAGATTTATGGCGTTCGTGTTGTCGCACATCAGGTAGAGTATAAAGCTGGAGACCCATTTAACTGGCGATGGGTAAACCGAAATAACTTTACCTCTTCAACCTGCAAATAGCAGATGTAATATATACAGAACCCGCTCACGAAGCGGGTTTTTTTATTTCCGGAGAAAATATGTCAGCAGGAACCTTAACACTAACGAACAATTCAGCCGTAGTTGCCGGGAATGGCACGTCATTCACTACTGAGCTTGCCGCCGCCGATTTTATTGTGGTTACGGTCGGCGGCATCCCTTACACGCTGCCGGTGAAAACGGTGGACAGCATAACTGCCCTGACGCTCGTCAGCAATTACACCGGGCCGACGCAGGCTGGCGCAGCCTGGTATGCTGTGCCCCGCGTTGCAATGAACCTGGTTACCGCCGCGCTGGTTGCGCAGAGTGCTGAGGCTTTGCGCGGCCTGAATTACGACAAACAGAACTGGCAGCAAATCTTTGCCGGAAGTGGTACTGCCACGGTGAAACTTCCCGACGACACATCTTTTACCGGCCCCACATGGAACAGTCTGGCAACGTCTTTAGCCAGCAAGGCCGATAAAATAGCGCTGGACGGCAAGGCTGATAAAAGTTCACTGGGTGGCGCTGCGGCTCTCAATGTAGGCACAACGGCTAATACGGTCGCCGCCGGTGATGATTCGCGGCTTGATACTGTCAACGGAAAATCAGGCGGGACTATCAGCAGCGATGTGACAGTAAACGGAAAGTTGGCCAGCTCCGCCGGCACTGTTGGTAGTTATCTTAATGCGCTTAACGGTGCAGGATACAAACAAGGGATAACCATTGATTCAGGCGGAGTTAATGCGGTATTCGGCTATTCATACAAATATAACAATGGCAGCGGTTATGAGTTATGTACCGGGCTTGGGGCGCTTGGTACAGGAACGGCAGCATGGCCCGCAACTATTTTGATGCAAACCGCTAATGACACAAATTTTGGTGCCAGAATATGGTCATTTTCCATGTCGTCCGGAGATCTGGCCTGTAGCGGTTCAGGTGCTCAGCCGGGATCGTACATTTTTACAAAAGCGGCAACATCAGACCGTAACCTTAAGCGCGACATTGAATATAACGACGGATTGCAGTCTTACGAGAACATCAAAAAAATCATGCCGTGTTCTTTCATCTACAACGACGATGAGAAGGAGCGCGTCCGGCGTGGTGTGATAGCCCAGGACGTTCGTGAGATTGATGCAGACTATGTGAAAGAGGTACCGAACTTCTTTGACGACTCCAGCACGCTGGCACTGGATACCAATGTCCTCCTGCTTGATGCCCTGCTGGCGCTGAAAGTGTCCATATTAAAAATCGAAGAATTAGAGGGAGTTGTTAAACAGTTGCAACCTGGATCTTGATTGCTGCAATCAACGTAACTACTGTATATAAAAACAGTATTCACAGGATGCAATTATGCCACGCCAGTACGAAATACATTCCGCCTTTGTGGCTTCCATACAGCAAAACCCCAAGGGTTACCAATACCTGCGCACAGCCGATTTTATACGTGAGCTTGCTGCTCGCAACTGGCATTTCAGCCAGGCGGATGCAAACGCGTGGATTGAGCAGTATCAAACAGACTTCGTGGACAAGACGACGGACTTTAGCGAAAACCGTCTCTGGATGTTGAGAAATATGGGGAGGATCCACTAATGGGATTTCCATCGCCAGCAACAGACTATGCAGAGCGCGTCCTCACTGTTGACTCGATTTGTCAGATGGATGCCAATTGCCGGATCATCGAAACCGATTCAGGGTATGCGGTGATAGACAGGGCTTCAAGGCCTGGTGAAGGTGAAACGGTACTGGCAACCTTCGACGGCCGCGCGCAGTTCGCTAAGTGGATGGGCGGGGCGCTGATAACTGAAGACGGGGAAGCGGTTGAAGGTGAGGCGCTGGATGGTGTCACCGTGCATGGACTACTTACGTACACTATTACCCGATTGCATGATGATGGTGGCATTGTGTGATGGGGCATGTATGGGGCATTTTTATTCTACGTTTATGGGCGAATATGGATGTTAACCAAATTGCATATCAGTAAACGCCTGTTGTTACGTGTGCTCTTGGGCGAACTTTACTGTTTATGAAAATTGCACAGTCATATCATGAATATGCAGGTGTAGTGAGCCTTGCTCACGCATAACCACGAATAATGGGAAGATAACCACCACTCAGGCGGTTATCTTCTCTTCTTTTGTGTTTCGCGCGTTTTCCCACCCAATCCTTTTTGCACCCTCCCTGCCACTTTGCGTGGGCACAGACGATCACATCCGTTATTGCCGTTGCGGATAAAGTCATGCTTATCGTTTTCAACTGACGACACCCGAAGGACAGATTGCGCATGTTTGCCCATATGAGAATCGCCCGGCCCGTAACGGACCTTGAACTGACCTGCCGCATGTACTGCGACGCGCTTGAACTGCACAAGATTGCAGATTTCACCGATCACGATGGATTCAGTGGCGTGATGGTGGGGCATCGCTCTGCGCCCTGGCACATTGAATTCACCCTGTGTCATCACCATCCGGTGAAACCTGCTGCGACGGCAGAGGATTTGCTGGTGCTCTATTACCCTGATGCTGCTGAATGGACTGCGCGCTGTGAGGCTATGCGCAAAGCCGGATTTACAGAGGCGGTTTCGTTTAACCCTTACTGGGATATTTCAGGCAAGAGCTGGCAGGACAGTGACGGCTATCGTGTAGTGTTGCAAAACAGAGCGTGGATAACTGACTGAATGCGGTCAGTCTTATCATCAGCGTGCTTTAAAATGTCCATGAATAAGCAAGCGGGTGAGTCCCGCTTGCGTAAATATTCCTTGTGAAGAAATATCTGATTATTGCGCTCTCTTTATTACATTGACATAAATATACATTTTGTTTTTTACACTGTAGCGCCTGTAACGCAGCGGTGAGGAATATCATGTATCGGAGTACGGAACAAATTGATAATATTCTTTTTGATCTTAATAAGGCAGTTGACGCGCATTATGATTGGTTAATCAATATGTTCGCCTGCGTAGTTAATAGTAATATTGAAAAGTCGGAAAGCATAAACGCACACTCGCACCACCTGTGCCATTTCGGTCGCTGGCTGGATGGGCATCAACCCACGAATCAGGAGGAGTCCAACTGCCTGCAGGCAATTTATGCAACACACAAAAAAATACATAACTGCGGCCGTGAATTGATGTGGGTGATTAGGGATAAAAAGACAAACACGGATAAGTTTTCAGAATTTAAGCATCGGCTTTCATTATTTTCCGCAGCAGTGACCGCCTATAAAACGTATTTATTAAAAATGCGCGGTGGCGTTGATATATTAACCGGCTTGCCTGGCCGCAGAATGCTGGATGAACGATTTGAGCAGCAATTGAAGGAAGTATCAGACCAGAATATTTATATGCTGCTGCTTGATATCGATCGTTTTAAAAATGTGAATGATACATATGGGCATCTGATTGGCGATGGTGTTTTACGTGAGCTGGCGCAGCAACTGCGCGATCGGATCCGTGGGAGCGACACCGCTTACCGCTACGGCGGTGAGGAGTTCATCATTATTTTACACGCGCCTTCGGACAGAGAGGCGTGTCAGGCCGCGTTGCGCCTGTGTGAATCGGTTGCAGAGACAACCATTCACTGTGACGATAAAGCGCTTAACATTACGGTGACCATCGGCGTGACTCAGGCATGGGCAGGCGAGTCTATTGGCGTCGTCGCAAAAAGAGCCGATGCGTCGATGTACCGGGGAAAACAGACCGGGCGCAATCGCTGTATGTTTATGGATGAAGGCGGTGAGATTCACCTTATTACCGACTAATATTCTGTTATCTCAGGTTTGATTTTTTATATTGCATTCATTGCTGCTACAGGGATTTTTTTAGTTTTCACTGCCAGTTGATCTGATTTTTAATCATAATAAAAAAGCCCTTTAAAGGGCTTTTTTATGGCAGGAAAACGCCCTGATAATTATAGATTCTGGTAGCGGTCTTCCAGACCAATATAATAAGACGAGTTGAACAGCGCTTGTTTAAGGGCATGCCGATTTTGGCTGTCAAAGAAGGCATAATTAATTTTACTGGCCAGCGCAAGGCCTGTCGGGCGCATCATATGATACGCGTTGTCGCCGGAGCCAATTTTCGGTGCAAGGTAATTTTTCAGCAGGTCATTACCCTGCAGATCGAAACTCTCGTTAATACCCAGCGATTTGTGATAAATCACCTGTAATAACAAACTGAGATTATAGTTATCCGGGTGGCTTACCGTTGAGTAGCAATCTGGGTTAGCGGAAAGGGTGCGGAAATACTCTTCTGAATAATCGAAGTAAAGCTTGCCTTGTTGAAATAATGTGCGGTATTTCAACGCATCTTCTTTGAGCATAGTGGTTTGTTTTTCACTGGAAAAACTCACCGAATGGTACACTTCTACCACGTTTCGAACACTCACATTGGTGAGATAAAGATGCAGCATGCGGTAATCGACATAGACCATAAAATCAGGGATTTTATCTTTATAATACCCGAGCTGCGGCGTTGAAATGCGGGATTCCATAGTCGGCAGCATGGTGATATCGAAGAATTGGCTTAGGGCCGCTGTTGAAAACGGTCCCCATTTTTCTGCATGATGCTGCATAAAAATGAAATCACACTGTTCTAATTCGTGATAGAAGTTAATGAAGTCATTATTTTCGTTAAGTTTATAAATAGGCATATTGAAAATGCCGTCGAACTTTCCTTCATGCAGCCCGCTGACGTTCATTATCAAATTTCCCAGAACTTCAAGTTGGCAATTACCAATTAATGCTAATTTCATTTTATAAACGCCCCCAGGCTAATGCATTCCGTTGTAATTACAGCGCCTAATTTTATCGTTAGCCTGGGGGGGGAGTACAGGTAAAACCTTATTTTTGTATCAAATAGCGGATCGTCGGCCCATCTTGCTGAATATCCAGCACGGTATAGCCGTGATTACGCGCATCCAGAGGAATATTGTTAATGGATTGCGGGCAGTCGCTTACCACTTCCAGAATCTCGCCTTTTTTTAACTGCGGCAGCGCTTCAAGCGTGGCAACAGCAGGGTAAGGGCAGGGCTCGCCGCTCATATCAAGACGGTAATCGGGCACGATATTCATGCAGTCTCCTTAACGGTAGTCGCGGTGTTAGCGCGGCGGAAGAAGCGTTTTTCCCAGCCGACGACAAACAAGAAAGCGGCCAGCAACAAAAGATAAGTGACCAGCAGTCCACCCAGCGGACCGAAGGTTTTCAACAGGTTGATTTTGTCCCAGCTGGTAGCCAGCGCAGGGGATAAATCATCCCAGTAGTAGGCAAGGATCGTTGAGCCAATCACGTTACCCAGCCCAACCCACCAGTAATGCACCTGGCCTTCCACCGCGCGATACATCCAGCCGGTTTCACAGCCGCCGGCCAGTACAATGCCAAAGCCGAACAGCAATCCGCCGATCACCGCATTCGGACCCGCCCACATGATTTTGGCTTCCATGCCCAACTGGACATAACTAAAGATACCGATAGCGCTGGCCGCCATTCCGAAAATAATCGCTTTCGCCATCATCGTGCGCCCGGTGATCCACATATCGCGGAAGGCCGAGGTAAAACAGATTTGCGCACGTTCGATAAGCAGACCAAAACCCACACCAAACAGCATTGCCAGGCCTAATTTGGGCTGGTTCATTGCCGTCAGCAACGCCCAGGCCACCATGCCGAAGAACACCAGCATGCCGATGCGAAAACGGCGTTTTGCCTGCGCGGGTTTTTGCGTCAGCGGTGAGGCGGCTGAGACTTTTTGCATTTTAACCGGGATACGAAACAGCGGCAGCAACGTGAAGCGTGCGCCAAACCACGAGCCAATGGCGGTGGCAATGGCAAAAAACCATGCGTGTAACGAGAACTGTGGAATACCGGTAAAGAAGGCGGCGAGGTTACAACCCATCGCCAGACGTGCGCCGAAACCGGCAATCATTCCGCCGATAATCGCCTGCATGATGCGGATACGGCTGTGCGGCAAACGCAGTTTAACGTTGTTCGCCCACAGCGCGGCGGCGAAACAGCCGCCGAACATGCCGATAATCATCATGCCGTCAATACGGGTGAGCGGGGTGCCGTCCAGGTGGATCAATTTGAAGTAGCCCCACTCTTCGGTATGCACACCTGCCAGTTGCAATAACTGGCCGCCCCAGCGGGTAAACTCGCCGGTGACCGCCCAGAACGTGCCGGTGATACCAAAATAGTAGGTAGAGAGAATGCCCGCAGCGATAACCGCCGGGACGGGAGACCAGAACTTAATCAGAAAGCGGTCTTTGAACTGTTGCCATGACATAGAAATGAGCCTCTGAACTCAGAAGGAACGGGTAATGCAAAAGAACCCCGGATAATACACGGGCGGGATGACAAGCTAACGTAAAAAAGGCGAAAAACCTGGTACAGATCAAACTTGCAGGGGGTGGGGGAAAGGGTGGCGATGATAATGCTTTAATGCCACAATATTTTTTTCTTCGCGAGCAGGATAAATAATGAAAAAGCGAGTGATTATTGGCGCGGCGATGCTGCTGAGCGGCTGCGTTCAGGTGGATAATTACGATGCGGTGGTGAAACAGCCCGCACCGGCAGGGCTGGCGGGTTACTGGCAATCTTCCGGGCCGCAAAGCAGCCTGGTGAGCCCGGAAACCATCGCCAGCCTTATCGTGACAAAAGAGGGTGATACGCTCGATTGCCGCCAGTGGCAACGCGTGATTGCCGTGCCGGGCAAGCTGATGCGTAATGGCGACAAGCTGTATAACGTGACGCAAAAACGTGACATTTACCGCCTTGAGCGCGAAGGTAATACGCTGGAGTTTGATGGCCTGACATTGCAACGCGTCGATAAACCTACGGTTGAATGCCAGGACGCTTTGACAAAATCCGGGCTGAACATTACGCATTAAATAGCACGCCGGGCCTGCATGTTGCCCGGCGCACTAAATAGCACGCCGGGCCTGCATATTGCCCGGCGCACTTTTATAGCGCATCTTCAATGACCCACACGCTGACGCTACCCCCATGGCAGGTGAATGTTCCTTCACCGTGTTCATCGGTGGTGATCGTCTCCTCGCGGTTGCCAAGAAAATCCCGCCACACTTTACTGGCGTAATTCTCCCCCAGCATCAACTGCTTTTCTCCTTCGTCGCCATTGGACATCACCACCACGCAACCCGGCTCACATTCGGTGCCGCTGCGGCTAAAGGCGATGCAGTTAGGATGATCAAACCACAGGGTTTGCACGCCGTGGGCGAAACGCTGGCGGGCGAGAATTAACCGTTCGAGATTTTCAATGACGGGCATATCGACGTGGTAGGTTTCGCCATCGCCGCCAGTATCGTCGTAGCTTGCGCCAAACAGATCCGGATAAAAGACTGACGGCACGCCATTTTCACGCAGCAGGATAAGCGCATAGGCCAGCGGTTTAAACCAGGCTTCGACCGGCGCTTCCAGGGCTTGCAGGGGTTGCGTGTCGTGGTTGGCAACCAGCGTTACGGCGTGAAACGGATCGGCTGCCACCAGGGTTCCGTCGAAGATCTGGCGCATATCGTAATTGCGCCCCTGTTGCGAGGCTTCGTGAAATTTCATATGCAGCGGCGCGTCAAAGAGCATCGTTTTGCCCTCAACCTGGCCGATATACTGCTGCAGCTTTTCCACTTCATGGGACCAGTATTCCGCGACAATAAACAGCGGCCCGGGCGCGACTTCCTGCACATGTTCGATCCACTCTTTATAGAACCAGGCCGGAATGTGTTTCACCGCGTCCAGACGAAAACCGTCGCAGTGAGTCTGTTCCATTACCCAACGCGCCCAGTATTTGATCTCTTCCGTCACCGCATGGTTACGAAAATCGATGTTGGCGCCCATCAGGTAGTCAAAGTTGCCCAGCTCGTCGTCGACCTGGTCGTTCCAGCCGTCGCCGGTATAGTCGTTAACGATTTTAAATACGCCGTATTCGTCAGGATTTTCGATATGATCGACGCCGCTAAAACATTTGTAATCCCAGATAAACTGCGAATATTGCCCGGCGCGGGCAGGGAAGGTGAAGCGCGTCCAGGCTTCGCATTCAACAATCTCGCCGTCAATTTGCGTGCGATCCTGTTGATTGACCCGGTTCACGCGTACGGCTTCTTTTTCATCGGCGCCCATTTTGTGGTTCACCACCACATCCAGCAGCACGGCGATACCGTTCGCCTGCAGGGCGTCTATGGCAGCGAGCAGTTGTGCTTTGTCTCCATATTTGGTGGCGACGCTGCCTTTCTGATCAAATTCACCTAAATCGAATAAATCGTAGCTGTCATAACCCACCGACTGGTCGCCTGCGGCACCTTTGTACGCCGGTGGAAGCCAGACCATATTGATCCCCATCTCCTTCAGCGCACCTGCGCGCGCGCGAAGTTCCGGCCAGAGTGCGCCGCCATCAGGGGAGTACCAGTGAAACGTTTGCAACAGGGTGGGGTTTTTCATCTTCCATGCTCCAGAATGAGACGCTGGAAGTATGGCTGAGATTTCAGAAACGACGAACCGCTACGCACATATTGGTGTGGGAATTTGTATTGCGAGATAAGAACGGGAAAAGGGGGGTAAGGCGAAAACCGTAGCGGGTGATGGACTGTTCCTGTATCACCCGCCGGGTATGAGATTAGATCTCGTTGGGGAATAAAATGTTTCCAGAGAGACGTCCATATGTCGAATGTAGGTTATGTTGTCGGGATGTCTGTCCAACCAATGTCCGCAGCTCGTCCATTCGCTGGCTTAACAGTTCTTTGAGTGAAACTTCATTGTCCAGAATTTGCTGTAACAGCGGGCGAATTTGCGCCTGCATTTGAGGCGCGACTTCACTAATGTCCTGGAACTGTGTCAGTTTCTCCACAGCGGTAATGTATTTCAACTCGTGCTCAATGAGTTCGTCCCAACGCCCTTCCTTCGCGAGGTTAAGCATGGTGCGGCTGGTGACCAACAGCTGCTGATAGTGGTGGAGCAACCCGAAATTTGCTTCCATTAGTAAGTGTCCCGCGCGTTTTGATTATTGGGGCCAATCTCTTTCCAGGCATCAGCAATGTTGTTGAGCAACGTTGAAACTTCATCAATGGCGGAGAGGTCATTGTGGAGATTAGCCTGTAAAAGACGTCGTGTCATATAGTCATAAAGACTGTCCAGGTTTGCGGCGATCTCGCCACCGACTTCGTGGTCGAGACCGGCACGCAAACCGTTGGTAATGATATTAATAGCCTTTGAAAGCGCCTGTCCTTTACCGGGAATATCTCCCTGCTCAATCAGGATCGCAGCCCTTTTCATGGCGCTTAACGCGCCATCAAAAAGCAGTACCACAAGCTGATGCGGGCTGGCGCTCAGGACGGCGCTTTCCACGCCGACCTGAGCATAAGCCTGAGTTCCCGATTTCGTATACATTTCAAACCTCAACGAATACTTTATTAATTGGTCTTGTTAAATTGCTGGGTCAAATAGTTACCGGTTGATTCCAGTGACGATACCAGCGTACTTAAACTTGTAAATTGCGCTTTATAACGAGCCATGGTTGCGGTGATCTGGTCGTTAACCCGGTCATACTGCTCAGAGAGCTTTTTCAGCGTCTTGTTAATCCCATCGGTTGCATTCTGCACGGTGCCGTCAGTACCGAGGAAATCGTCCAGCAGATTGCTGGCCTGCGTCGCAAAACCTGTGGTTTTGCCATCACCGGTCAGGAAGGAGATCACGTCAGTTGATTTTTCCGTCAGCGCTTTGTCGAGCTTGGTGCTGTCAACGGTCAATTTGCCGGAGACATCCTGGGTAATACCCAGCTGCGACAGAATGTTATAGCTGCCACTGTTGCTCTGCGAAGAGGAGAGCAGCGAGCGCAGACGCGTCTGAATGTTACGCAGCGTACCGTCACCCAGCAGATCGCCGTTAGAATTGTCCTGAGACGTACTGCCCTGATCCACTTTCGTGTATTTTGTCTGGTTGGCAATGGTCGTTTGCAGTGAGTTATAAGCATCAACAAACGCCTGCACCGCGGCAGTCATTGGCGCGTTATCTTTGGTTACCGCCAGCGTTTCCGGGCTGCCGATATTGGTCTTGTTCAGCGTCAGCGTTACGCCTTCCGGCGCATCGGTGATGGTGTTACTGCTACGCGTGATCGCCACGCCGTTGATCTTCAGGTTGGCGTCAGCAGCGGCAACCTGCTGCGTCATGGTATTGCTGGCGCTGCCGGCGTTACTTGAATCATAACTAACGTACTTGGCTAATTCGGTATCATTAGTGGTGATCGTCATCTGGTTGGTGGTACCGCTATCGCGCGAGGTCAGCGCCAGATAGTAGCTGCTGTCATCGGCTTTAATGATACTTGCGGTCACACTTCCTGCTTTCGCGTTGATCGCATCACGGATATCCGCCAGGCTGGTCTTATCGCTTGCCAGCGTAACGGTCAGCGGATCTTTTTGACCCGGTTGGGTGATCGTAATGGTACGCGAGCTCAGGCTGCTATCACCTAAATCCGTATCTTTACTTGCCGCTTTCGGGCTGAGCAGCGACTGCGCTGCTGCCAGCGACGTCACTTCAATAGAATATGATCCCGCCGTTGCACTGGTCGCCAGGGAGGCGGTAAACGCCGTGTTGGTGCTGGAAACTTTGGCCGATGCAATTTTGGAGGTGTCTTTCAGCGCGTTGGCCGCTGTTTGCAGTTTGGTCAGCGACGTCTGAACGATACCCCAGGCAGTGAGTTTTGCTTTATACGATGTCTGCTGAGTGGTAATTGGCGTCAGCCTTGTCTCTTCGGCCGTCTGCAGCTGGCTATACAGCGTACTGAGCGACGAACTTAAGCTGGTGCCTGCTCCGATAGAACTAATAGTTGCCATTTCTTTATCCTTCAGTTTTAGACAATCACTGTGGGGATTATCGGCAGCGACTGCGAAAAGATTAGAGGGTTTTTTTTAAAACAATGGCGAAATAAAGATAAAGAATAGCGGGCAGTTTGCGGCTTTAAAAAAATGATCTTTTTTTCTAAAGGTTGCTCGGAGGCGGTCGATAATCAGGGTGACGGTGAGAAAACCGTAGGCAGATGCCTGAATCTGATAACTTTTTTAAGGAATTACATCATGGCTGTTATTAATACTAACACCCTGTCTCTGATGACTCAGAACAACCTGACTAAATCTCAGTCTTCTCTGGGTACGTCTATTGAGCGCCTGTCTTCTGGTCTGCGTATTAACAGCGCTAAAGATGACGCTGCTGGCCAGGCAATTGCTAACCGCTTTACTTCTAACATCAACGGCCTGACCGTTGCTGCACGTAACGCGAACGATGGTATCTCTCTGGCGCAGACCGCTGAAGGTGCGCTGAGCGAAATCAACAACAACCTGCAGCGTATCCGTGACCTGACCGTTCAGGCACAGAACAGCTCTAACTCTGCATCTGACATTGACTCCATTCAGGCTGAAGTTAACCAGCGTATGGAAGAAGTGAACCGCGTAACCACCCAGACCGACTTCAACGGCATCAAAGTGCTGAACACTGGTTCCGGCACCAGCAGCTACAACTTCCAGGTTGGCGCGAAAGACGGCGAGCAGATCTCCATCAGCCTGACCTCTTCTGATTCTTACAACCTGTACAACGCTACCGGTGCAACTTCCCAGACTTCCGGCCAGACCATCAACGGTACTGCACGTTCTACCGCTGCTGAAGGCTTCGACGTTCTGAGCGGTACAGTGAACAGCGGCGGTACCACCAACGGTAACCCGCTGGCAGATATCGATGCGGCAATCAAAGCGGTTGACACTCAGCGCAGCCTGCTGGGTGCATCCCAGAACCGTTTTGAATCCACCATCACTAACCTGAACAACACCGTGAACAACCTGTCGTCCGCACGCAGCCGTATTCAGGATTCTGACTACGCGACTGAAGTGTCGAACATGTCCCGCGCGCAGATCCTGCAGCAGGCTGGTTCTTCCGTGCTGGCTCAGGCCAACCAGGTTCCGCAGACCATGCTGTCCCTGCTGCGTTAATCGCAAATTACGTAGTATCAGAAAGCGCCGCTTGTCGGCGCTTTTTTATTTCTTTGAAAAATAAGCCGAATAAAAATAAAAAAATCCCTAAAGAGTTCGTTAACCCCGTCGATAACAATTAGGACGGTGATGAAGCCGCTGGCGCATACCGGAATATAAATTACTCAATGAAGGATAATAATCATGGCTGTTATTAATACTAACACCCTGTCGCTGATGACCCAGAACAACCTGACTAAATCTCAGTCTTCTCTGGGCACCTCGATCGAGCGCCTCTCTTCCGGTCTGCGTATCAACAGCGCTAAAGACGACGCTGCAGGCCAGGCAATTGCTAACCGTTTTACTTCTAACATCAACGGCCTGACCGTTGCTGCACGTAACGCGAACGACGGTATCTCTCTGGCGCAGACCGCTGAAGGCGCACTGGGCGAAATCAACAACAACTTGCAGCGTATCCGTGACCTGACCGTTCAGGCACAGAACAGCTCTAACTCTGCATCTGACATCGACTCCATCCAGGCTGAAGTTAACCAGCGTATGGAAGAAGTGAACCGCGTGACCACCCAGACCGACTTCAACGGCATCAAAGTGCTGAACACCGGTTCTGGCTCCAGCAGCTACAACTTCCAGGTTGGCGCGAAAGACGGCGAAACTATCTCCATCAGCCTGAGCTCTTCCAACTCTTACAACCTGTACAACGCTACCGGTGCAACTTCCCAGACTTCCGGCCAGACCATCAACGGTACTGCACGTTCTACCGCTGCTGAAGGCTTCGACGTTCTGAGCGGTACTGTAAGCAGCGGCGGCGCTACCGACGGTAACCCGCTGGCAGATATCGATGCGGCAATCAAAGCGGTTGACTCCCAGCGCAGCCTGCTGGGTGCATCCCAGAACCGTTTCGAATCCACCATCACCAACCTGAACAACACCGTGAACAACCTGTCTTCCGCACGCAGCCGTATTCAGGATTCTGATTACGCAACTGAAGTGTCGAACATGTCCCGCGCGCAGATCCTGCAGCAGGCTGGTTCTTCCGTGCTGGCTCAGGCCAACCAGGTTCCGCAGACCATGCTGTCCCTGCTGCGTTAATCGCAAATTACGTAGTATCAGAAAAGCGCCGCTTGTCGGCGCTTTTTTATTTTGTGATTTGCGCATATTTTCGACGAAAATTGCTCAAAAAATAGAAAAACTACTAAAGAGTTCTGCGAGGTCGTCGATAACAATTATGACGGTGATGAAGCCGCTGGCCCATACCGGAATATAAATTTCTCACTGAAGGATAATTATCATGGCTGTTATTAATACTAACACCCTGTCGCTGATGACCCAGAACAACCTGACTAAATCTCAGTCTTCTCTGGGCACCTCGATCGAGCGTCTCTCTTCCGGTCTGCGTATCAACAGTGCAAAAGATGATGCGGCTGGCCAGGCAATTGCTAACCGTTTTACTTCTAACATCAACGGCCTGACCGTTGCTGCACGTAACGCGAACGACGGTATCTCTCTGGCGCAGACCGCTGAAGGCGCGCTGGGCGAAATCAACAACAACTTGCAGCGTATCCGTGACCTGACCGTTCAGGCGCAGAACAGCTCCAACTCTGCCTCTGACATCGACTCCATCCAGGCTGAAGTTAACCAGCGTATGGAAGAAGTGAACCGCGTAACCACCCAGACCGACTTCAACGGCATCAAAGTGCTGAACACCGGTTCCGGCACCAGCAGCTACAACTTCCAGGTTGGCGCGAAAGACGGCGAGCAGATCTCCATCAGCCTGACCTCTTCCAACTCTTACAACCTGTACAACGCTACCGGTGCAACTTCCCAGACTTCCGGCCAGACCATCAACGGTACTGCACGTACTACCGCTGCTGAAGGCTTCGACGTTCTGAGCGGTACTGTGAACAGCGGTGGCACCACCGACGGTAACCCGCTGGCAGATATCGATGCGGCAATCAAAGCGGTTGACTCCCAGCGCAGCCTGCTGGGTGCATCCCAGAACCGTTTCGAATCCACCATCACCAACCTGAACAACACCGTGAACAACCTGTCTTCCGCACGCAGCCGTATTCAGGATTCTGACTACGCAACTGAAGTGTCGAACATGTCCCGCGCGCAGATCCTGCAGCAGGCTGGTTCTTCCGTGCTGGCCCAGGCCAACCAGGTTCCGCAGACCATGCTGTCCCTGCTGCGTTAATTCGCAACCGCTTAAAAAAGGCATCTTCGGATGCCTTTTTTTATCTGCAATCGCCAGATATAACGCCTTTTCTGTTAGCTGTTTTGCCTCTCGATCTTTCTTTCGTCCTCCAGAATATTGCATAACGACAGGAACGCCTTTTGCTATCACCCCGGCGGTTTGCGCGGTGATATGAGGATGACAGATGCAAAGCATACTAATCAGCGTTGATCAATTTGACGCGTTTACCCCCCATACCTCTGAACTTATCGATATTGCGGACGCCTTGCTGGCCAGAGGCTGGCGCGTGGATGTCATTAGCTCAACCGCCGGGCAGAAGTTAACGAGTGAAATTGCACGCCTGAGCGCGACAGGGCGTTTTACTGTCATCACCGAAAAGCAGGGGGCGCTGGAAACCTATTACAACGCCATCTGGATCTATCGCGGTTTCTTTAGCGAAAAGTTACTTGATGCTATCGAAGCCGGGAAACTCGACGGCGCGATGATCTTCCGCCATTTCAGCGATTACAACGATCTCTACTTGCCGTGGGGCGTGGCGCTGGAGAACCAGTTTGCCGCGCTGACGCTGGATCTCTCCGCGCGCACTTCAGCCATCTTGCTACAGACCGGTGTGGAGAACGCGCAGCTCAAACATTTACCGTGGTCAGTACCGGCCAGCTTTGGCGCATTTACCCGCACGCGCGACGCGCAAACCTTGTCCCGCGTTCTTTATATAGCGGGCAAAATGTCGGCAGAAATGTATGAAGTTCAGCAGCAGGCGAGGGAGGCGGGCATCCAGATCGAGTGGTTCGATCTGAGCCAGCAGGTACAACGCCTCGAACCGGCCTGGCTGGAACAGTATGACGTGATCATCGGTAATGACGAAAGCGTGGCGAAAGCGCTGACGCTTGGGATCCCGCTGTTCCTGGTTAACGAAGGTTACGTTGAAGGTTATCTGAATGCCGATAACCTGGCGCGTCATGAAGCCGATCATTTCTGCGCGGTGACGCTGCACAACTGCCCGGACGCCAATGAGTGGGTGGAGCTGCTGCAAAGCGGTTATGCCAGCGCACGCGAGTGGGCGCTGGCGCAGCGTGCGACTTTTGTCAATAAATGGACGCTGGATACCGCGCTGGAGGCCATTTTTTCACTGCCGTTGGTGGAAAAACCCCGCCAGCTCGATAACAAAGCACGCTATACGCTGAACTTCCACAGTAAAGCGGTGCTGGCGCAGCAGCAGACCAGCGAGTACTCCTTCAGCCGCTGGCTCGAAGATCGCCAGATTAGCGATGCGCGCCGCGAAGCGCTGCTCTCTTTCGCTGGCGCAAACCCTGACAAAGCCAGTATCGGCGTGGTTATCCTTGGCGATAACGACCGCAGCGCGCAGACCAGGCGCTCTGTGGAAAGCCAGTCACTGGCTGCCGCCAGCATTGATGTCATTGCCGATGATAACGCCTGGCCTGCGGCAGTAAATGCGCTGCTAAGCACGCGGGATGCCGATGCGCTGCTACTGATCCCCGCCGGTTTTACACTGCGGGATGATGCGTTGTTGCGCTTTGCCGAACAACGGATGCAGCAACAAAGTGCCTGGCTGTTTTACTGCGATGAAATGACGCGCGCGGAAAACGGCGAACCACTCCTGACGCTGCGTCCTGATGTCAATATTGACCTGCTGCGCGGCGTGCCGTATGTCGGCCGCGTTCTGCTTTTTTCGCGTGATATTGCCCGCCAGCTTGGTGGCCTGAACAGCCACTATCCGCAGGCGGCAATGATCGACTTGCTGTGGCGCTTTGTTGAAGGGCAGGGAACACCGGCGCTGGGCCGCGTTGCTGAAGTGCTGGTGGAAAGCCCGGAAGCGGCGTCGTGCTGGAGCGAAAATCCGGCGGTGGTGGCCGAATGCGAACAGATTTTACTGGCGCACCTGCAACGGCTTGGCATTCAGGCCTCGCTGGAAGAGGGGTTAGCGGCGAACATCAAACGCCTGCGCTACCACTGGGACGCAAAGCCGCTGGTGTCGATCATTATTCCAACCCGCGATCGCGTTGCCCTGCTCAAACGCTGTATTGAAAGTTTGATGGAGAAAACGCGTTATCAGCACTATGAGCTGTTAATTGTTGATAACCAGTCGGTGGAAGAGGATGCCTGCCGTTTTCTCAATGATCTGGCGGAGCTGGGTATCGATCAGGTGCGCATTTTGCGCTACGACGCGCCGTTTAATTTTGCTGAAATCAACAACGCTGCGGCGCAACAGGCGCGCGGTGAGGTGCTGGTTTTTCTCAATAATGATTGTGAAATTATTGATGGCGGCTGGCTTGATGCCTTGCTGGAGCAGACGCTACGCCCGGAAGTGGGGCTGGTTGGCGCGCGTCTGGAGTATCAGGATGGTCGTATTCAGCACGGCGGCTTTTTGCTCGGCGTGCAGCATGGTGTGGAGGTGGCGTTCGACGGTGCCGATGGCGAAAGCAACGGTTTCCAGCACTATCTGAAAACGCCGCGTAACCTGGCGGCGGTAAGCGCTTCCTGCATGATGGTGCGCAAAGAGGTCTTTTTCGCCCTCAACGGTTTTAACCAGGAAACCTATCCGCTCTATTTTGCCGATGTCGATCTTGGGTTACGCGCGCAGCAGCAAGGTTATCTCAATGTCTGGACACCGTACGCCCGCGTGAAACATATGGGCGGTGCCACTCGTTTACTGGGCGATAAGTTCCATGTGCAGGAGCGCCCGTTACTGACGGATTTTGCCACGCTGCGTAATGAATGGCGGCAAGGGCTGCTGGCAGAACCGTCATACCATCCGTTAATGCAAAAAGCGGGGCAGGCGTTCACGCTCAGCGCGAGCCTGGCGCGCCTGCATCAGCCGTTGCCGGGGCGGCCGCTGCCGGTGGTGCTGGCGCACCATGTTAACTGGGTCGGCGGCGGGCACCACCGGGTGATGCAACCCTTCAAAGCGCTGGAACGTCACTTGATGATTGAAGGCGGCCTGACCAACACCATACCTGGCGTGATGGAAGCTGCCGCGCAGCAGCCGGATGTGATTTTGCTGGAGCTGATTACCGGCAGCCGTTTCCCGCAGATTATTGAGCAGTTACGCAGCACCAGTAATGCCAAAATCGTGCTCGAATATGATGACTACCTGCTTAATGTGCCGATCAAAAATGGTTCTCGTCAGCACTTCCCGCAGCAAATGGTGAAGAATTTTCGCAAAGTCGTCGACAGCGCGGACTGGCTGGTGGTTTCCACCGCGCCGCTGGCGGACGCCTACAGCCGTTTCCATAGCGACATCCGTATTGCGCAAAACCGTCTTGCGCCGAACCAGTGGGAACATCTGTTGAGCGAGCGTGGCACGGGCAAAAAAGTGCGCGTTGGCTGGGCGGGCGGCAGTTCTCATACCGGCGATCTGGAGATCTTGTTGCCGCTGATTAAAGAACTGGAAGGGAAGGTGGAATGGGTCTTTATGGGCATGAAACCGCGCAATATTCGCTGTGAATTCCACCCTGGTGTGCCGTTTGAAATGTACCCGGAAAAACTGGCCAGCCTCAATCTTGACCTGGCGTTGGTGCCGCTGGAAATTAATCAGTTCAACGAATGTAAGAGCAACCTGCGTCTGCTGGAGATCGGCACCTGCGGTGTGCCGATCATCGCCACCGACATTGTGCCTTACCGTTGCGATCTGCCGGTGACGCTGGTGGAAAACCGCTTCAAAGACTGGATGAACGCGGTTCAGGCCTATATCAACGATGCCGATTTACGTCATCGGCAGGGCGATGCGCTGCGTGAAGCGGTGCTGAATAACTGGTATTTGCGCGGCGCAGGTCTGGATGACTGGCAGCAGGGCTGGTTACCGAAAGCATAATTTTCTCTGCCAGGCCGGCGGGCCTGGCAAACGTTCAAGGAATATCGATGAATAACCTCGCTCAGTACCCCTATCTGATTGTGGCACCCGATTACTCGGAAGCGTCGGCCGGGATACAAGTGCTGCATTTTTTTTGCCAGACCATAAACAACTCGGGCGGCAAAGCGTGGATTGTGGGCGGGACGGTTAACCCAAAATGGAATACGCCGCGTCTTACGGAAGATGATTACGCGCAGTTACAGACGTCAGGCGAACCGTGGATTGCGGTCTACCCGGAAGTGACGAGCGGCAACCCGCTGCGTGCGCCGGTGGTAGTGCGCTATATGCTCAACAGAGAAGGGGTGATGAATGGCAATCGCCTCGACTTTTCGCCTGATGATCTGTTTTTCTGGTATCGCGTGGAATTCGCCGAAAAAGAGTTTCAACCGGCGCTGTTAAATATTGAGAATTACGATCTCGATCTGTTCCAGGATGATAACCCGCATAAGGATCTGGACTTACTTTATATTAACCGCTTACCCGCCAGCGTTATTGAATATGACAAATTGCCGAAAAATCTGACGATACTGAGTATGCAAAACCCGCTGCCGCTCGACGAACTGGCAAAAGTTCTCAAGCGTGGGCGCGTGTTATATACCTATGAATCTTCTGGTACCTGTCTGCTGGCGAATTTATGTGGTTGTCCGGTCGTTGGGTTAATCGCGCCAGGTTACGAAAGCTATGCATTAAGTGAAAAAACGATACGCGAAAACGGTAATGCAGGTTATACGCTGGTGAATACCCCGGAAGCTATCGAACACGCTCGCGAAAACCTGTATAAGTCGCGCGAGCAATTATTACTGAGACGCGAACGATCGCTGGTGCAATTCAGGGACTTCATAGAAAAAACACAACGTAAAGCACAAGAAAAAGCACAACAACATTACCGTAATACGTTTCAGGGTTGGCTTGAAAATAGCGTGGCGGAAAAACGCATTGATACGCGCTCTTCACTGGCGTTGCTGTTCGTTATTCTCAATCCGCACGGCGATAGCGCCGCTGTTAATATCACCGTGGATTCTTTACGTGGGCAATCAGGCGATTTGCCGAATGCCCGCATCCTTCTCGTGCAGGATGGCGCGCATCACGACGCAACGGATAACACCCTCTCGGTTGTCGATTTTCAGCATTACCAGCACCATTTTGCCAGCCTGGTTCAGAGCGCTGCTGCCGACTGGTTACAGGTGGTTCCTGCCGGTGTGACCTACAGGCATGACAGCGTGTATCGTTTAGCCCGAACACTGCAACAGCGCTCCGCTGTGCAGGCTATTTATGCTGATGAAGCCGTGAAGCATGCGGATTCGGTGACGCATTTTTTCAAGCCAGAATTTAATCTTGATCTCTTTGTCAGTGCGCCATCCCGTTATTTGCAACGGGTTTTCTTTCGCGCCTCGGCATGGCTGGAATGCGGTGGATGGGACACTAACGCAGGATCGGCTTTTGAATTCGATCTCATCACAAAATTGATTGCCCGTTATGACACCGCCGCGATTGGTCATTATGCGGATATCGTCAATATTGTTGACGAGAAAATGCTCACTCCCGCAAGCATTGAAATTGAGGGCGGCATCGTTGGTTCTTTCGCCGCGCAGCGTAATTTGCCAATAGATCATGTGGAGTATAGCGACGGTGTCGCGTGGCGGATCCATTACCCGCTGAATAATATGGGGCGGGTGAGTATTATCTTAACCCATAATCATGATGCTAATTTAATGACGCGCTGTATCGCGTCGCTGGTGGATAACACCGACTGGCATGATTACGACATTATTATCCCCGTGATAAATACCACCGACGCGATTGTTTTGCAGACCGCGCGGGAAGTTGAAAAACTGTTACCCGGCAAGGTTCAGGTGCTTGAGCTGAATAACTGCAGTGAGGTGCAGGCGGTAAATATTGCTGCGTCACATGCTGCGGGCGCGTCTTTGTTGTTATTAGACGTAAGATCGGTTTTCGTCTTAAAAAGCTGGTTAAACACCTTACTCAATCCGATGGTGCGCCCGGAAGTGGCGTGTAGCGGGCCGAAGATCATTAGCTTTGATAAAAAGCTTATCAGCGCAGGAATGATTGTTGGCGCGGATAACGGCATCGCGAATGTCGGTGCCGGAGAAGACTGGCAATCTTTCGGCTATCAGGCACGTTATCAGTGTGAACAAAACTATTCCGTGCTTAATAGCCTGTGTCTGCTTATCAAAAGAGAATGTTTCACGCAGGTCGGCGGGCTGGATGAAAAATACACGTCGCTAGAAGTGAGTTCAGCCGCGTTTTGCCTTGCTGTGCAAAAAAAGGGCTACGTTTCAGTCTGGACGCCGTATAGCATTATTGCTTCGGACAATTACCACTTCATGCAGAGCGAGTATCAGCAATCCCTGTTATCGCAAATGACCGCGCTGATGGAAGAGTTCAGCGAGGTATTTGCAGGCGATCCCGCGTATAGCAACTCTTTATCATTGAGTTCGCCACTCTTTACGCTGGACGCCAGCGTTACACAACACCGCGTATGTGTAAGCCCGGCGCACACGCCGGTGGTATTGCTGGTATTGCGTTCGCAGACCGTTTATACAAAACGCTTAACGCACTATTTCCGCATGATGGAAGAAGCCGGTGAGATCGCACTCGTTATCAACGATGCCTTGCCTGCGCTACCGGCGTTACTCAGAATGCGTCCCGCCATCACCCTTTTGGATGCTCAGTTTAGTGAACGTGATATCAGCACCGTTACGCAATTTCGCGCGCTGGCGGGGAAGGTTGTGCACTGTCTTTTCGATGAAAATGCCGAGCCGCTGATTGCATGCCAGAATAGCCAACCTCTGCCGTTTGATCGCTGGCTGGTATTAAATTCCGCGCTGGAAAAATGGGGACGCGGCAAAGGGCTAAACGTTCTGCGAATCCCTGATTACCTCCCGCAAGAATGGTTTTTACAGGGGAATGCCGTTGCGGTGAATGCTCCACGCCGCGTGTTATGCCCTGTTTTTTCTCTCACCGGGAAAGAGCGGGATTTCATCTGGCAGTTGATCGAAAAAACGCATCACATTGTTGACTGGTATATTTTTGGCGAGTGCCCAGCCAGCTGGTACCCGCTGGTGAAGGGCACCTTCAGATACCATGCTAATCCTGTCTCGGTTGAGACACTGGATGCGCTGAGCCCGGATGCGGTGATGTTGTTCCGTGATAATAATCATGAGCATCGGTTTGCGGATAGTTATGCCGTGTTGCAGTACGCCGCACGAAATATCACCGTTATGTGCAGCGATTTCCCTTGTTTCAGCGAGTATGACTTCGCGACGAAACTGAAACCCAAAATGGCACTGTGGACGCAGGCCATCGAGGATTTTGCCACTACAGGCAACGCCGCCTGCGAGAATCAAGAGCAAATCAATTCGCTGCTAAAACATCGCTATCTCTTTGATGAGCCGCGCCAACAAGCGCTGCTCGCCATGCTGAAATAATGCGTAATTTTGCGGCGATGAAACCCGGTGATGTGACATTACCGGGTTTTTCGCTGAAGAGCTGATTAAGCAAGCCCTGCCATTTTTCCACCACCTGCGCAGACCCCGCCAGTTTACCTTTAGCACTGAGGGGAAAAGCATAACAAAATGCCCCCTGTTTCACCGATAGCTCGCCAGGCGCGTCGTTATGATGAACAGATAATTCCTACGCGCGCAGGTTTGTCTATGGACAATAATATCTTTGTAACCAGCCCTCTTTTGCCACCGCTGGAAGAGTTTATTCCTTACCTTGAGAAGATCTGGAACAACCGGATCCTCACGAATGGCGGTGTTTTCCATCAGGAACTTGAAGAGGCGCTGGCAAGTTACCTGGGCGTGAAACATGTCTGCTTGTTCGCAAACGGCACGCTGGCGCTGCTCACCGCACTGCAGGCGCTCCGCGTTACCGGCGAGGTCATCACCACGCCTTACTCCTTTGTTGCCACCTCCCATACCCTGTTATGGAATGGCCTGACGCCGGTTTTCGCCGACATCGATCCGCAAACTTACAATATCAATCCTGAACGTGTCGAAGAGCTGATCACTCCGCAGACTACGGCGATTATGCCGGTTCACTGCTACGGCATTCCCTGTGATGTGGACAAAATCCAGCAGGTCGCGGATATCTACGGCCTGAAAGTGATTTATGACGCGGCGCACGCGTTTGGCGTGAAGAAAAATGGCGTCAGTATTTTGAATCACGGGGATTTGTCGGTGCTTAGCTTCCACGCAACGAAAGTGTTTAACACCTTCGAAGGCGGCGCGATTATTTGCCACGATGCGCGTACCAAGCAGCGCATTGATTATTTGAAAAACTTCGGTTTTGCCGGGGAAACGCGCGTTGTCGCCCCTGGTATCAACGCCAAAATGAACGAAGTTGAAGCGGCGTTCGGCTTGTTGCAGCTTAAACATATCGATCAGGCACTGGCCGATCGCCAGGCGCTTTACCAGCATTATGTGGAATTACTGCAGGGAATCGACGGCGTTCGTCTGCTGGATGTACCTGCTGATGTGACCTGGAACCATGCCTACTTCCCGATTTTGATTGAACCGGAATTCGGTATCGATCGCGACTCGCTTTATGACGTGCTGAAAAATGCCGGTATTTTAACGCGGCGCTATTTCTACCCGCTGATTAGCTCCTTCAGTATGTATCGTGGGCTTGCTTCCTCGCAGAAAGAGAACTTGCCGTGCGCAAATGTTATCGCTGACAAAGTGCTGTGCTTGCCGATTTATCCGGGGCTGGCGCGCGAAGATCAACAGCGTATCACTGACATCATTCGTGGTGTCGCCGCAACCGCAACACCCGCTGCGGCGGTTATTTCTCTGGAGGGGGCATGACAGCCACGCGCACGGCGATGATCCTCGATGCAGGATTTGCCTCACTGCCTTTACAACGGGCGATCAAAACGGCGGGCTTTACCACGCTGGTGTGCAGCGGTAAGCCGCACGATGCGGGAATGAAATCTGCCGATATTGCCAAAGTCCAGAATTATGCCGATTGCGATGCGGTGTTAGCGATTGCCCGCGAACACAATATTGCGGCCATTACGCCTGGCGTTACTGATGTCTCGTACCTGACGGGAAGCCGCGTTGCCGCCGAACTGGGGTTGCCTGGTTTTGACACGCCGGATGTCAGCGACACGCTTTTTCTTAAAGATCGCTTCCGCGCCTGGGCAGAGCAGCAGGGTTATCCGATCCCGCGTGCGGTAAGACGTGCTGAAGAAGCGCGTCATCTCCCGTTTCCGTTGCTGGTAAAACCGATTGATGCTTATAGCGGCATCGGGATTACGCTGGTGCAGCAGGCCGCAGAACTTGACGATGCGGTGGCAAAAGCTCGTAGCGCTTCGCAAAACGGCGAGTGCGTGATTGAAACCTTTTGCCAGGGCGCGCTGTACAGCCACTCCGCGTTTATCCGTGGCGGGGAGATTGTCTGCGAATTTTTCGTCGATGAGTTCTGCACCGTTTATCCCTGGCAGGTCAACAGCAGCAGCTTGAGCCTTTCCCTGACGGAAAGCATGCGTGATCGCGTCAGTGAATGTATGCAAACCCTGGTGCGCCAGCTGCAACTGGTCGACGGTTTGCTGCACACCCAGTTTATCGCCAATGACGATGATTTCTGGCTTATCGAACTTACCCGGCGCTGCCCGGGCGATCTCTATTCCCGTTTAATTGAGCTTTCAACCGGCGTTGATTATTCCAGCGAGTTTGTCGCCCCGTTCCTCGGTTGCCAGCAAGCTACCGCGTTTTCAGCGCGGCGACCTGCGCACCTTCGCGCCATTGCACGGCACACTATTTCCAGCGATGTCGATACCCATTTTACCGGCTACCTTTTTGCGCCGCTGGCAGCACGCATTATCGAAACTATTCCGCTGAAATTGCCAGGCGATCGGCTGGAGCCCGCGCCGCGTGACAGGGCAGGGTTGGTATTCGCCGAATTTGATGATGTTGCTGAACTGGCGCGTCTGACGCCGCAGCTTAAAAACTATTTTTCCTTTAAAACGACGTAAGGACCGGATTATGGCTAAGCCCTTATCCCTGGCATTTATCGGCGGCGGCCTTAATTCCGCCATCGGTATGACCCATAAAATCGCCAGCCAGATGGATGGACATTTCCAGTTATCCGCCGGCTGTTTCAGCCGGGATGACGCACTTAATCGGCAAACCGGCATGGCCTGGGGGCTTGATGAGCGCAAGATTTACCAGGATGCGTTGACACTGCTTGAGAAAGAGCACGCGCATCTTGATGCGGTGGTGGTGCTAACGCCCACGCCCGCGCACCGCGAAATTCTGATGGCATGTCTGGAATATCCGCTGCCGATCATTTGCGAAAAAGCCTTAGTGGCGAGCGTCAAGGACGCTGAAGATATTCAGCAGCGCGTTGACGAGGTGAATAGCCAGCTCTACGTGACGTTCAACTATACCGGTTATCCGATGGTGCGCGAATTACGCCAGCGTTTGCAAAGCGGCGCGCTGGGCCGAATTCAGCACGTGATGGTTGAGATGCCGCAAGAGGGTTTCAGCCGCTGTCGCAGCGACGGTAGCATCGCATTGCCGCAGACCTGGCGACGCACAGATAATGCGATCCCGACGGTATCGCTGGATCTTGGCGTACATGTCCATCAACTGGTGGAGTTCCTCACTGAGAAACATGCGCTGGATGTCTATGCCGTTAACAGTACCTTTGCCCGTGTGCCGGGCGTTGTGGACACGGTGAATATCGTCTCACGTTATAGCGATGATGTGGTGTGCAACTACTGGTATGGCAAGGCAGCGCTGGGTTATCGCAACGGTTTGCGGATCAGGGTGTACGGCACAGAAGGCAGCGCGGAATGGCTGCAAATGGAGCCCGAGTATTTACGTATTGCGGATATTCACGGCAACGTCAGCATTATTGACCGCACGGCGAGTGACAACACGGTGGCGAACCAGGAGCGGTACTGCCGTTTTAAAGCAGGCCATCCCGCCGGGTTTATTGAAGCCTTTGCGAACTATTACTGTGATATCGCAGCAGCATTACGCGGCGAAGCGAATAGTTATGCTATTGGCTCGCAGGTGGCTTTGAAAGGATTAGCTTTCCTTGAAAGCGCCAACAAAAGCGCATTAGCGCAACAAAAAATCATACTGTGATAGCCACTTATTGTGTACTGAATGAGTCTCTGAGGTAGATATGTCTATTCTTGAAAAAATTAGCGAGTCCAGAAACCATTTTCTCGATACGATCGACGAAATGCAGAAGAATGGTCGTCCGTTGGTATTATGCGGTGCCGGTTATTTAGGGCAAAAAACGTGGGAATTTTTGACCAGCCAGAATGTGAAGGTTGATTATGTTGCGGTCAATGAGAAATATTTTACCGAAGGTTCAACCTTTTACGGCTACGATATCGTCAATTTAGACCAGTTGACCCGACAAGAAGGCACCTATAATTACATTCTGGCCATCCAGTATGTGAGCGCTGAATTAGAAGCGATGCTCGCAAACAACGCCGAAAGCATATTGATCTTCGACCACTCTTTTATTGGTGTAAATACGGACACGCTTTATACCGCCGAATTTTGCCAGGAAAATGAAGCCGTTTTGACGGAGTTTTATAACTCTTTAGGCGATGAACGCTCAAAAGAAACGCTGGTGGCGTTTATTAACCAACGTATTTGTGCGCGCAGCTTGTATTACGGTAAATATTTCGATCCTAACCACTATCTGGCAGAAGACCTGGTGCGTTTACAGGATAACGAAGTGTATGTCGATTGCGGCGCTTACGATGGCGACAGCGTGGTAGCATTCCTGAAAGCTGCGCAGAAGCAGGGCGTGAAGAAACCGGCAAAAATCCTTGCTTTTGAACCGGAAGCGAAAAACTTCGCTTTATTACAGCGTGCCGATATTGGCGATGTAGAACTGAAAGCCATCAATAAAGGTGTCTGGTCGGAAAATACCACATTACGCTTTGATTCCGGAATGGATACCTCGTCTCGTTTAAGCGAAGGGGAAGGCAACACTTCCATCGATGTGGTCAGCATCGATAATGCCCTCGAAGGCACGAATTACGCTACATTTATTAAAATGGATATTGAGGGGGCGGAACTGGAAGCGCTAAAAGGTGCGCAACATACCATTCGTGCATCTTTGCCTGTTTTGACTATTAGCTTGTATCACAAGCCGGAAGATTTGCTGACGATCCCGCAATACATTCGTGAACTGTCGGATAATTATCGTTTTTATTTGCGCGGGCATCATCCGGCGTTGGCTTTTGAGCTGGTGTTATATGCATTACCGGCCGGGAGAACGGTTCAATAAAGTCAAATAACCCCCATTTCACCCACTATTCATCCGATTAAAACCACTCCAGAATCGGATAATCGTGCCGATAACTCAATTAACGCAGGGCTGTTTATCGTGAATTCACTCTATACCGCTGAAGGTGTAATGGATAAACACTCGCTGTGGCAGCGTTATGTACCTCTTGTGCGTCACGAAGCATTGCGCCTGCAGGTGCGTTTGCCGGCGAGTGTGGAACTGGACGACCTGCTACAGGCGGGCGGTATCGGTTTACTGAATGCAGTAGACCGATATGACGCTCTGCAAGGAACGGCATTTACCACTTACGCAGTACAGCGTATTCGTGGGGCGATGCTGGACGAATTGCGCAGCCGCGATTGGGTGCCGCGCAGCGTTCGGCGTAATGCCCGCGAAGTGGCGCAGGCAATGGGGCAACTTGAGCAAGAACTGGGACGTAACGCGACGGAAACCGAAGTGTCGCAGCGTCTTGGAATTCCTGTAGAGGAATACCGTCAGATGCTGCTCGATACCAATAACAGCCAGCTTTTCTCCTATGATGAATGGCGGGAAGAGCATGGCGACAGTATCGAGCTGGTCACTGACGATCATCAACAGGAAAACCCGTTATTCCAGTTAATGGAAAGTAATTTACGTCACCGGGTCATGGAAGCGATTGAGTCGCTGCCGGAACGTGAACAACTTGTCCTGACACTGTACTACCAGGAAGAACTCAATCTGAAAGAGATTGGCGCCGTTCTGGAAGTCGGGGAATCGCGAGTCAGCCAGCTCCATAGCCAGGCCATTAAGCGCTTACGTACCAAGCTGGGTAAGTTATAGGTCGGTGATTCTGCATCACTCCTGGTAAATGCTGTACAACGCATTGACAACCAGGAGTTATCATGACGGTGCAGCAACCTAAAAGACGGCCTCTAAGCCGCTACCTTAAAGACTTTAAACACAGCCAGACGCATTGCGCACACTGCCACAAGCTGCTTGATCGCATCACACTGGTACGCCGGGGCGAGATCGTGAATAAAATCGCGATTTCGCGTCTGGATATGCTGTTGGATGAAGCGGCCTGGCAACAAGAGCAGAAAGAGTGGGTCGCACTCTGTCGTTTTTGCGGCGATCTGCACTGCAAAGAGCAGAGCGATTTCTTCGATATCATCGGTTTTAAACAATATCTCTTCGAACAAACCGAAATGAGCCACGGTACGGTGCGCGAGTATGTCGTGCGTTTGCGCCGCCTCGGCAACCATCTCACTGAACTGAATATTTCCCGACAACTGCTTGAAGAAGGGTTCCTCGACGAAAATCTGGAACCGTGGTTACCTGCGACCAGCACCAATAATTATCGGATTGCCTTGCGCAAATATGCGCAGTTTAAAACCCAGATGCGTTTTGCTTCCGTGCAAAAAATCGCTGTAGGTGCAACATCTGATTTATATTAAAAAGGAATAAGATGTAGCCGAGTTGTGCTTGTACTTAGCGTCAGGCACCTTACACTACAGCCAATTTCTTTATCGGGGTAACTATGAAACTAGCACTTTTGGGACGTCAGGCGCTGATGGGTGTGATGGCCGTCGCGCTGGTAGCAGGGATGAGCGTGAAAACATTCGCGGCGGAAAACCTGCTCAATAAAGTCAAAGAGCGTGGCACGCTGTTGGTGGGTCTGGAAGGCACGTATCCGCCGTTTAGTTTCCAGGGCGACGACGGCAAGCTTACTGGTTTTGAAGTGGAGTTCGCCGAAGCGTTGGCGCAGCATCTTGGTGTAAAAGCATCCCTGAAACCCACCAAATGGGACGGCATGCTGGCATCGCTGGATTCTAAACGCATCGACGTGGTGATTAATCAGGTCACCATCTCCGATGAGCGCAAGAAAAAGTATGATTTCTCCACGCCCTATACCGTTTCCGGCATCCAGGCGCTGGTGAAAAAAGGAAACGAAGCGGGGATCAAATCCGCGGCGGATCTGAAAGGTAAGAAAGTGGGCGTGGGTCTTGGCACTAACTATGAAGAATGGTTGCGTAAGAACGTGCAGGGCGTGGATATTCGCACCTATGATGATGACCCGACTAAATATCAGGATTTACGCGTTGGTCGTATTGACGCCATCCTGGTCGATCGTCTGGCCGCGCTGGATCTGGTGAAGAAAACCAAAGATACGCTGGCGGTAGCGGGGGATGCGTTCTCGCGTCAGGAATCCGGCGTTGCGCTGCGTAAAGGTAATGACGATTTGCTGAAAGCTATCGACGCAGCCATTGCCGAGATGCAAAAAGACGGCACCATGAAAACGCTGTCGGAAAAATGGTTTGGCGCGGATGTGACGAAGTAATCGTTACCCGCTAAAAAAAGGCGCTTAATCAAGCGCCTTTTTTATTTCATCGACTTTAGTGTGCATAATAAAAAGCAGTTGCTAACGTTACCCGGTCTTCGGAGGTTTTATGCCCTTGCACAATGTGACCCGCTTTCCGCGCCTGGAGTTGATTGGCGCACCCACGCCGCTGGAATATTTACCACGGCTTTCCGATTACCTGGGACGCGAAATTTTTATTAAACGCGATGATGTCACGCCGGTGGCGATGGGCGGCAATAAGCTGCGTAAACTCGAGTTTCTGGCGGCAGATGCGCTGCGTGAGGGCGCTGATACGCTGATTACCGCCGGGGCGATCCAGTCCAATCACGTGCGTCAGACGGCGGCGGTAGCGGCCAAATTAGGTCTGCACTGCGTGGCGCTACTGGAAAACCCGATTGGCACCACCGCTGAAAACTACCTGACTAACGGCAACCGCTTGCTGCTGGATCTGTTCAATGCGCAGATTGAAATGTGCGATGCGTTGACGGATCCCACTGCGCAACTGGAGGAACTGGCGACGCGCGTAGAAGCGCAGGGTTTTCACCCTTATGTGATCCCGGTTGGCGGCTCCAACGCGTTAGGTGCCATGGGGTATGTGGAAAGCGCGCTGGAAATTGCCCAGCAATGTGAAGGTGCGGTTGGCCTTTCGTCGGTAGTGGTCGCTTCCGGCAGTGCCGGTACGCATGCCGGGCTGGCGGTCGGGCTTGAGCAACTGATGCCGGATGTGGAACTGATTGGCGTGACGGTTTCGCGTAGCGTTGCGGATCAAAAACCGAAAGTGGTGACGCTGCAACAGGCTATCGCGCGGGAACTCGACTTGCAGGCCAACGCCGATATTCTGTTGTGGGATGATTACTTCGCGCCAGGCTACGGCACGCCAAATGATGAAGGAATGGAAGCGGTGAAATTGCTGGCCCGCCTGGAAGGCATTTTGCTCGATCCGGTTTATACCGGCAAAGCGATGGCCGGATTACTGGATGGCATTGAGCAGAATCGCTTTAAAGATAACGGGCCAATTTTGTTTATCCATACGGGCGGCGCACCGGCGCTGTTTGCCTATCACCCCCATATTTAATTCCCAGGCAGAGCAAACATAATGCAAGAGAGTCTACAACTGGTTATCGACTCCGCGCCTTACCTGTTAAAGGGCGCGGTATTTACACTGCAACTCAGTATTGGCGGGATGTTTTTTGGTTTACTGCTGGGCTTTCTGCTGGCGCTTATGCGCATGTCGTCGTTCTTACCTGTGCGCTGGCTGGCGCGTTTTTACATTTCGATTTTTCGCGGTACGCCGCTTATCGCCCAGTTATTTATGATCTACTACGGTCTGCCGCAGTTTGGTATTGAGCTGGATCCTATTCCGTCGGCGATGATTGGTCTGTCACTTAATACGGCGGCCTACGCAGCGGAGACGCTGCGCGCGGCGATTTCGTCTATCGATAAAGGGCAGTGGGAAGCGGCGGCCAGTATAGGCATGACGCCGTGGCAAACGCTGCGTCGCGCGATTCTGCCGCAGGCCGCGCGTGTCGCGCTGCCACCGTTGAGCAACAGTTTTATTAGCCTGGTGAAAGATACGTCACTGGCAGCCACTATCCAGGTGCCGGAACTGTTCCGTCAGGCGCAGTTAATCACCTCCCGTACGCTGGAAGTGTTCACTATGTACCTTGCGGCGTCGCTGATTTACTGGGTAATGGCGACGGTGCTTTCTTCGCTGCAAAACTATTTCGAAAACCAGCTTAATCGTCAGGAGCGTGATCCGAAATGAGTGCTATCGACGTGAAAAATCTGGTGAAAAAATTCCACGGCCAGACGGTGTTGCACGGTATCGATCTGGAGGTGCAGCAGGGCGAAGTGGTGGCAATTATTGGCCCGAGCGGCTCCGGTAAAACCACCTTGTTGCGCAGCATTAACCTGCTTGAACAGCCGGAGAACGGCACTATTCGCGTGGGTGATATCACCATTGATACCGCGCGTTCTCTGAGCCAGCAGAAAAGTGCTATCCGCCAGTTACGCCAGCATGTCGGGTTTGTCTTTCAGAACTTCAATCTGTTCCCGCACCGGACAGTGCTGGAGAACATTATTGAAGGGCCGGTGATCGTGAAAGGCGAGCCCAAAGACGAGGCGGTCGCGCGGGCGCGCGAACTGCTGGTAAAAGTGGGGCTGAGCGGCAAAGAGAATAGCTACCCACGTCGCTTGTCGGGTGGGCAGCAGCAGCGTGTGGCGATAGCCCGCGCGCTGGCGATGCGTCCGGATGTGATCCTTTTCGACGAGCCGACATCCGCGCTCGATCCTGAGCTGGTGGGAGAAGTGCTTAATGCCATTCGCCAGCTGGCGCAGGAAAAGCGCACAATGGTGATTGTCACGCATGAGATGAGCTTTGCACGTGACGTGGCGGACAGGGCAATATTTATGGATCAGGGGCGCATTGTGGAACAAGGACCCGCGAAAGCGTTGTTTGCTGACCCGCAACAACCGCGTACGCGCCAGTTTCTGGAAAAATTCCTCATGCAGTAATGCCTTCGCGGTTCAGCACCCATTGCGGCTGAATCGCGTTAATTTTACTTAAGTTAAAGTTCATTGGTTTTATTACATACAAATTTTGCAGGGATATTTCCCGACTTTATGCTGTGTGCCTGAAACATCAGCCAGTTATTCCCTCCTGAAGATGCCGTTAACGCTGGCGTTAAACGCAACTTATTTCCAGATGTATCGATATTTTATATTTATAATTAAGTTTTATGTGTTAGCTTATTGTATACAAAATAATGATTATTAAAACCAGGGGTATTACCGGTCGGTATGCAGGATACAGAATTCTTTACCTGGCGTCGTGACATGATGTCGCGGTTCCAGGAGATGACAACATCCCAGGATGTTTATTCCGAATTACAGCGGCAGACACAGCTGCTGGAATTTGATTATTTTTCGCTTTGCGTTCGTCACCCGGTGCCTTTTACCCGGCCGAAGTTGAGCGTTGAAACCTCTTATCCGCAAGCGTGGATGCAGCATTATCAGGCAGAGAATTACTTTGCTATTGACCCGGTGCTGAAGGCTGAAAACTTCATTCAGGGACATCTTCCCTGGAATGACAAACTCTTTCGCGATGCCACGGTATTGTGGGATGCAGCCCGGGATCATGGATTGCGCAAAGGTATTTCGCAGTGTCTGATGTTGCCCAATCATGCGATGGGGTTTTTGTCCGTGTCGCGCACCAGCCTGTTTGGCAAAATGATGTCGGATGATGAAATTGAATTGCGCCTGCAGACGCTGGTGCAGTTAAGCCTGCTGGCATTAACGCGTCTGGAAGATCAGATGGTGCTGGCGCCTGAAATGAAATTCAGCAAGCGTGAACGTGAAATTCTCAAGTGGACGGCGGAAGGTAAAACATCGGCAGAGATCGCGATGATTTTATCCATCTCCGAAAACACCGTTAATTTTCATCAAAAAAATATGCAGAAGAAATTTAATGCGCCGAACAAAACACAGATCGCATGCTACGCAGCGGCGACAGGGATGATTTAATTATCCCTTATGTTTTGCCCGGCAAAGATAGCTAGCTGACAACGTTATTTTGGCAGCTGGTTATTATTTACTGGCGATAGGCTTGTTTAATTTGCTTAACAGTACCGGAAAATACCGCCGCCTGAGCGTCGTCTTCCATTTGTTCGATTTGCTTTTCCATTTTAAGGATAACGCGTCCGGCGTCTGCCTGGCCCATGGCCTGCAGCATCAGCGTAATCATTGATTTCAGGCAGGAGACTTCCAGCGCCAGTTCCTTTGCATCATCAGCAGTGGAAAAATCAGGTGTGCTCAATTTATTTTCCTCGTTACGGTGTCGCGCACCTGCGCGACGAACACTGTCAAAGCGGCGGAGTATACCATAATGCTGGCAAAAGAAAGCAGTGGTTGTTTTTTGATCATTGTTTTCAGTTTATTAAATTAAACCTGACGGTAATAAGCCGTGCTGTTTTTAATTATCGAAGAATATATGTTTAAGCAAGGTTTAGAGGCAGTTAATTGTTGTTACATGCGAAGCGTGCTAATAGTCATATCTGCAAACACAATTTTTAGTAACTTTTTGAAAAACGGCGCTAAAAATTTTTTAGCGCTGCGTTTGAAAAGATCGCTAAACTTTCCACACGCTGTATAACTTAATTTCCAAAAACGCGAACAAAATCGAAAGTTACTGGTTTTTTAACCTTTCACTGTTAGATGAAAAAAAGTTAATATACGTTGAATTAGGCTTTTGTCGCGTTATCCCTATTCCGGAGATACTCCATTGATCAACGTACTACTTGTTGATGACCATGAACTGGTGCGCGCAGGGATACGACGCATTCTTGAAGACATTAAGGGCATAAAAGTTATCGGCGAGGTCAACTGTGGGGAAGATGCCATTAAATGGTGTCGGGCCAATACGGTTGATGTCGTCCTGATGGATATGAATATGCCCGGTATCGGCGGCCTCGAAGCGACGCGGAAAATCGCGCGTGGTAGTGCTGATACCAAAGTGATTATGCTTACAGTCCACACTGAAAACCCACTGCCCGCGAAAGTGATGCAGGCGGGCGCAGCAGGATATCTCAGCAAAGGCGCCGCGCCGCAGGAAATGGTGAACGCTATCCGCTCGGTGCAGTCTGGTCAGCGCTATATCGCTTCCGACATTGCTCAGCAAATGGCGCTTAGCCAAATCGAACCCGAAAAAACGGACTCGCCGTTCGACAGTTTGTCTGAACGTGAATTGCAGATTATGCTGATGATCACCAAAGGCCAGAAGGTCAATGAGATCTCAGAACAGCTACATCTGAGCCCAAAAACGGTGAATAGCTACCGCTACAGGATGTTCAGCAAATTGAACATTCACGGCGACGTCGAACTGACGCACCTCGCTATTCGCCACGGGTTGTGCAATGCGGAGACGTTAATAAGTCAGTGACTGAAGTTTTTGATTCGAAAGCATTTCTCAAAACGGTTACCAGTAAACCCGGCGTCTATCGTATGTATGATGCCGGTGGCACTGTTATCTATGTCGGTAAAGCGAAAGACCTGAAAAAGCGGCTTTCCAGCTATTTTCGCAGCAACCTTGCCTCGCGCAAAACGGAAGCGCTGGTTGCACAGATCCAGCAGATTGATGTCACCGTTACCCATACGGAAACCGAAGCGCTGTTGCTTGAGCATAACTACATCAAGCTCTACCAGCCCCGGTATAACGTGCTGCTGCGTGACGATAAATCCTACCCGTTTATTTTTCTTAGCGGTGATACGCATCCTCGTCTTTCTATGCATCGCGGCGCTAAGCATGCGAAAGGTGAGTACTTCGGGCCTTTTCCGAACGGCTATGCCGTGCGCGAGACGCTGGCGCTACTGCAGAAAATTTTCCCTGTTCGCCAGTGTGAGAACAGCGTTTATCGCAACCGCTCACGCCCCTGCCTGCAATACCAGATTGGCCGCTGCCTTGGGCCGTGTGTCGCCGGGTTGGTCAGCGAAGAGGAGTATGCGCAACAGGTTGACTATGTGCGCCTCTTTCTTGCCGGTAAAGATGATCAGGTACTGACTCAGCTTATCGCTCGCATGGAAAAAGCCAGTCAGGCGCTGGAGTTTGAAGAAGCGGCGCGTGTCCGCGACCAAATTCAGGCCGTACGCCGCGTGACGGAAAAACAGTTTGTTTCTAATACTGGCGACGATTTGGACGTTATCGGCGTGGCTTTCGATGCCGGAATGGCCTGTGTGCATGTGCTGTTTATCCGTCAGGGAAAAGTGCTTGGCAGTCGCAGCTATTTCCCGAAAGTGCCGGGTGGCACCGAGCTTGGCGAAGTAGTGGAAACCTTTGTTGGTCAGTTCTACTTGCAGGGTAGCCAGATGCGTACCTTGCCGGGTGAAATTTTGCTCGATTTCAACTTGAGCGATAAAACGCTGCTGAGCGACTCGCTGTCCGAACTCGCTGGCCGGCGGGTGAATGTGCAAACCAAACCGCGCGGTGACCGTGCGCGTTACCTTAAGCTGGCGCGTACCAACGCCGCCACGGCGCTGGCAACCAAACTCTCTCAGCAAGCGACTGTTCACCAGCGGCTTGCTGCGCTGGCCAGCGTGCTGGAGTTGCCGGAAGTGAAACGCATGGAGTGTTTCGATATCAGCCACACGATGGGTGAACAAACCGTGGCCTCATGCGTCGTGTTTGATGCCAATGGGCCGTTGCGGGCGGAGTATCGACGCTACAACATCAGTGGCATCACGCCGGGTGATGATTACGCGGCGATGAATCAGGTGCTGCGTCGCCGTTACGGTAAAGCGATTGAAGAGAGCAAAATCCCTGATGTGATCCTCATCGATGGCGGTAAAGGGCAGTTAGGGCAGGCGAAAGCTGTTTTTGCCGAACTGGATGTGGCGTGGGATAAAAATAAACCTTTGCTGCTGGGTGTGGCGAAAGGGGCCGATCGTAAAGCGGGTCTGGAAACGTTGTTCTTCGAGCCGGAAGGGGAGGGTTTTAGTCTGCCGCCTGACTCGCCAGCGTTGCACGTTATCCAGCATATTCGCGATGAGTCGCACGATCACGCGATCAGCGGACACCGCAAAAAACGCGCAAAGGTGAAAAACACAAGTTCACTGGAAACCATTGAAGGTGTCGGACCGAAGCGACGTCAGATGTTGTTAAAATATATGGGCGGTTTACAAGGTTTACTCAATGCCAGTATTGATGAAATCTCAAAAGTACCGGGGATCTCGCAAGGACTGGCAGAAAAGATCTACTACTCGTTGAAACATTAAGGGCTCTGTAGCACCATAGAGCGAATATTTACGGACAACAGACAGTTAACGCCACTATGCGATTTAATATCCCTACGTTGCTCACCCTATTTCGCGTCATCCTGATCCCGTTTTTCGTGCTGGCGTTTTATCTTCCCTTTCCGTGGGCGCCGTTTGTTTGTGCGCTGATTTTCTGTTGTGCTGCGGTAACCGACTGGTTTGACGGTTTTCTGGCGCGTCGCTGGAATCAAAGTACCCGTTTCGGTGCTTTCCTCGATCCTGTTGCTGACAAAGTGCTGGTCGCGATTGCGATGGTGCTGGTCGCAGAACACTATCACAGCTGGTGGGTGACGCTGCCTGCCGCAACGATGATCGCGCGTGAGATCATTATTTCTGCGTTGCGTGAATGGATGGCGGAAATGGGCAAGCGCAGTCGTGTGGCCGTTTCGTGGATTGGTAAGGTCAAAACCACGTCGCAGATGGTAGCCCTGGTATGGCTCCTCTGGCGTCCGAATATCTGGGTTGAATATGCCGGCATTGCGCTGTTTTTCGTTGCCGCAGTGTTAACGCTGTGGTCAATGCTGCAATACCTCAACGCTGCGCGTGGCGATCTGCTTGAACCGTGATCGTTTCGTCGCAATTTTCAGCAAACGATCCGGGTTTTGAAAAATATCGTTGACTCAGTGCGTCAGGTAAGTAGAATGCAACGCATCGGAAGGCAGCGTAGCTCGCCAGATGATTGTAAAATCAAGAGATTACAACAAATCTTGATAATGCGGGAATAGCTCAGTTGGTAGAGCACGACCTTGCCAAGGTCGGGGTCGCGAGTTCGAGTCTCGTTTCCCGCTCCAGTTTAACGCATCGGCTATATTAGCGGGTGCGGGTTGAAAAACCTGTAGTATTCAGGCGCGTTAGCAAAGCGGTTATGTAGCGGATTGCAAATCCGTCTAGTCCGGTTCGACTCCGGAACGCGCCTCCAATTTCCTTCCCGAGCCCGGATGGTGGAATCGGTAGACACAAGGGATTTAAAATCCCTCGGCGTTCGCGCTGTGCGGGTTCAAGTCCCGCTCCGGGTACCATGGGAAAACAAGAATAAAATCAATGATAAGCAGTGTCGTGAAACCGCCCTTAAAGGCGGTTTTTTTATGCCTGCTTTCCTCTTTTGCCAAACTTTCGCCATTCGGTTTCGCCATATCAAGAGGGCACTACTGCCCTATAAATCACCGAACCTACTGAAATCGTGCGCTTGGATCTCGCCATTGGTTATACGTTTTTATGTCCTGAAATTTCCTTCTTTCATTTCACGTTCCCTGCATGGCGGTGTCATAACTCATGCATTTGCTGACGCGTGTAAGCTTACCTGTGCTTGCGCGCTGGCAATCATCTGCCTGGAACGTTGTAGAGAGCGAACAAAATGCTGACCCCTTAACGAAGGGAAGAGCGGTGTGAGCATGTACATTGAACATGCCAGCACTCACACCTGATGGCGGTGATTAACCGACTTCCGGGAGCAACCCGGCGACGATAGAGAACTGAATAACAATAATCGCGATACCGCAGGCAAAAATCAGACACAGTGCCGGTTTGCCGCCGAGCACGCGATAACCGCTTTGCGGATGATGCTTGCGGCTTTGCCATGCCAGCGTTGAAGGCAATAACAGCGCCAGCACGGAAAGTGCAACACCGGCATAGCCCAACGCCATTACAAAGCCACGCGGATAAAACAGTGCAAACGCCAGCGGTGGCAGAAACGTGATAGCACCTGTCTGTAAACGCCCTGCGACAGTGTTGCGACGTTGGAACAAATCGGCAAGGTAATCAAACAGACCGAGCGATACCCCAAGGAAAGAGGTTGCAAGCGCCAGGTCGGCAAACAGATGTACCGCTAACTCAACATGTGGCGACGCCACCACTTCGCGTAATGCCTGCAACAGACCGTTAAGCCCGGCCTGGCTGGCCAGCAGCCCGATAAAGGTCGAAGAATCAATACTGCCAAGCGTTGCCAGTTGCCAGAAAATATAGGCCACCAGCGGGATGGCGCTGCCGGTGATAAACACCCCGCGCAGTTTACGAATATTTCCGCCCATATAACTGACGATGCTTGGCACGCTGCCGTGAAAACCAAACGAGGTAAAAATGACCGGAATGGCAGACAGCGCCAGACCTTTTTCCAGCGGCATGGTCAGCAAATTAGCCTTATGGATATGCGGCATTAGCAGCGCCAGCATCACTACCAGGAACAAGAGCTTGGCGCTGAACAGAAAACGGTTAAACAGGTCGACCAGGGAGGTTCCTGCGCACACTACGCCACCGGCAACGAGAGTGAACAGCAACACGCCGGCAATGGGCGAAAGCGACAAGTTAAGCCACGCACTGATGCTTGCTGCCAGCAATTCGCCTGCGCCGCTAATATATGCCGCCGTCAGCGCATACATCAAAAACATCATGCTAAAGCCTGTCACCCACTGGCCATATTTCCCCAGATAACGCCGGGCCAGTGATCCAAGCCCGGTATCTGCCGGAACATGCTGATAAACCTCCAGCAGAAGAAGGGCGGTGTAACACATCATTGCCCATAAGGCGAAAAGTAAAACTAAAGTGGTCGCAAAACCTACGCCTGCCGCTGCCAGCGGCATTGCCAGCATTCCCGCGCCGATGGTTGTTCCGGCGACGATAAAAACACTACCCAGTGTTCGATTCTTCACGCTTTCCTCTGTAATAAAACACACTGCCAGCTCAAGATGCGGCGCAGAGTAAGATAATTCAGTGATTTCGTCAAACAACCGTTACATACACTGTATTTATTTCTTTACGAGGAGGGTTCGTGGGGCATCTGCACAGAAAAATTGCCGGATTTGCCTACTTTATCAGAAGGATGTTTTTAAGGGACAATCCGGCGTAACTTAAAAAATATTATAAATTTTCAAAAATATTGCGGGCTGGCAATGCCGGGTACTAATCCCTTTACAGCACGATGGTCGCGCAGCGGCAACCTGCTTTGTCACGGTCACTGGGAAATTAGTTGGCAAGGGGCAGAGATAACATTGCCAGAGCCTCGACAGGAAAAGGATATGGGGACGTGGGCAATCTATTCGATCATTGACCCGGATGATGAAACCTTCGCTCAGGGCTTGCCGGAAGATGAGTGGATTATTGACAACGTCGACTGGCTGACCGATCTGTTTTACGCAAACGGCATCCCGCTGGAAACGGTAAATTATCGCTACTTTTACCATGCCGTGAATAAGCACGACTGGCGTTGTACAAGCTGTGCCGGATGCATGTAAACCTGTTTTAGCGCAACACCCGCTTGAAATGTTGAGTTTATAATGCATCTTTTTCGGGGAGGATCTATGACATCCATTCACGGCCATGAAGTGTTGAATATGATGATTGAAACAGGCGAGCGCTACTCAAACGAGAGTCTGACGGCGGCAATTATTCATCGGTTTGGCGAAGCGACGCGTTTTCATACCTGCTCAGCGGAAGGAATGATGGCGGCTGAACTGGTCGCATTTCTGGCATCACGCGGAAAGTTTATTCCGGCGGAAGAGGGTTTTTCTACTCACGAAAGTAAAATCTGCAGGCATTAATAAAAAGGCGGTAAAGAATTTTCTTTACCGCCCGTAATATTAGTTTTGTGTGTCCAGCGTCGCCAGTTCTTTATCGATGAAATAGAGACCTTCGCCGCTTTTACCTGCCAGTGTTAGTTTATCAATCACTGATTTAAACAGTTTTTCTTCTTCATGTTGTTCCGCCACATACCATTGCAGGAAATTAAATGTTGGATAATCCTGAGTGGTCATCGCGACATGAGCCAGTTCGTTAATTTTCTGCGTGATCAGTTGTTCATGTTCGTACGTTGCGCGGAACAGAACGTCGAGCGAAGCATAATCAGCCACCGGCGATTCAATGGTATTAATACGTGGCAGGCTGCCGGTGTCAGTCAGATAATCAAACAGGCGTTGCATATGCGTCATCTCTTCCTGCGCATGGCGGCGCAGGAACGCGGCCGCACCTTCAAAACTATGGTAGCTGCACCAGGCGCTCATCTGCTGATAAAGCAGGGAAGAAAACAGTTCCAGATTCATTTGTTCATTTAATTTTTCGATCATCTCTGCTTTTAACATGGCGCGGCTCCATAAATATAATTATCAGGCGTAAGGAGCGCTCACTATAATTTGTTATTTAATTATTTGCAAAAGGTAAAATAAAAAATAAATGTTTTAAGAAGAGAATGAGAATAACACGCATTGGCGAAAATTAATTAAATAAATGAGAATTGTTTTTATTTTTAATAAAAAATAAGCCAGTAGAATTATACTGGCTTAAGAATTTACCAGGTCGGTTTGGTTTGTGTAAACGCCACGCCACGGCACTGGTATTGAATGGTCACTTTCGTATTCATACAGACCGACCCGCTAATCAGGCTGCAGGTTTGCACTGGCTGACCGTAAGGTACCGCGGTAGCATAACCCATCTGCTGGCACTGTTTATTAGCAGTCCCCTGCGCGGTATAGGTGTCGTATTTTGCAGTTTGCATCATCGACTGGTTATAGCTCAGGCGTACCAGACCGCTAATGGTATCCACGCTACTGACTTCCGCTTCTTTCGTCATCGTGCATCCCGCGAGCAGGAGCAGCGAGGCGGCTACAACTATTCTCTTCATGAAATCACTCTGTTTCATTTTGGCATGATCTCATCTTATCGCGTTGATTTGCAGGCAATCGACAGAATAACCCGCCGAACAGCCTCTACTAATCGCGACGGCAATGCGCGAAGAGCAAAAACTGTGAGCCTGCTTCTGATTTTTAAAACCATTTTTCATTAAATTTGAAAGTATGTTTGTCAGGTAGTAAGGTTTACCCAACCTTTGCTATCTGAAGCATGTCACAGGAGATCTAAAATGAAAATTGCACTGATGATGGAAAACAGCCAGGCGGCGAAAAACGCCATCATCCTCAAAGAGCTGAAGACGGTTGCCGATGAGAAAGATTTCCCGGTATTTAACGTCGGGATGAGCGATGAGAACGACCACCATCTGACCTATATCCACCTTGGTATTATGGCCAGTATTTTGTTGAATGCCAAAGCAGTGGATTTCGTGGTAACCGGTTGTGGCACTGGCCAGGGCGCGCTGATGTCACTGAATATCCACCCGGGTGTGGTGTGCGGTTACTGTATCGATCCGGCAGATGCTTTCCTGTTCGCACAGATCAACAACGGTAACGCACTGGCACTGCCGTTCGCCAAAGGTTTTGGCTGGGGCGCAGAACTGAACGTGCGCTTTATCTTTGAGAAAGCCTTTACTGGTCGTAAAGGGGAAGGTTACCCGCCGGAGCGCAAAGAACCGCAGGTGCGCAACGCGGGAATTCTGAACCAGGTCAAAGCGGCGGTGGTAAAAGAGAACTATCTCGATACGCTGCGCGCTATCGACCGTGAGCTGGTGAAAACCGCCGTTTCTGGTGAACGTTTCCAGAAATGTTTCTTTGAAAACTGCCAGAATAAAGAGATTGAAGCCTTCGTTCGCGAAGTCCTTGCCTGATAATAAAAAGCCGCAACGTCTGTTGCGGCTTTCTTCTTTTTCCTTTCCTGCATCAGGCTTTCTGTTTACGCGACACGGCGCTACCCGCATCCTTCGTGAGCCGCAGCGTATCAATCATGCCCACCAGACAAATCAGCGCAATAAACACAAACGCCAGTCGAAAGCTGATCCCCTCAACGGCGGTTATGTGCAACCACGTACTGACATGCTCGCCAATGCGAATACCAATGGCGCCCAGCGTAATGCCTAAGCCCACCGCTAATTGTGTTGCCGTGCTGAATAACGTGTTGGCATAACTCATTTGCGGCGACGGTACATCGGCAAATGCCAGCGTGCTGACGCCGGTGAACTGCACCGAACGGAACACGCCGCCGAGATAAAGGATCACAAATGTCAGCCACACCGGTGTGTGGGAAGTCAGTAATGCGCAGGCCAGCAGCGCCAACACATTGAGCGCGCCATTGATTAACAGCAGCTTTTTGAAACCCAGCCAGCGGATAAGCGGCGTAGTGGCAGGTTTGATGGAAAGATTACCGGCAAACACCGCCAGCACTAACAACCCGGCGTGGAACGGATCCATGCCAAATCCGACCTGAAACAGCAGTGGCAACAGAAACGGCACGGCGCTAATTGAGGCGCGAAACAGTGAACCGCCGTACATGGTTACGCGAAATGTCGGCACTTTCATGGCGTCGAGGCGGATCATCGGCCACGTTGCCCGCTGGAAATGGCGCAGGGTAAAAGCAAGGGTTAGCGCGCCGAGTACCAGCAAACCAACGGTTAGCGCGCCTTGCGGATGTTCAGAACCCAACGCCTCCATGGCGTACACCAGGCTGAGCATCGACACAGAAGTGGCAATAAAACCCGGCAAGTCGAATGGACGGCGCTCCTCCTCGCGGATATTGGGGATAATGCGTAACGCCAGCGCAATCGCCAGCAGGCCCAGCGGCACATTAATAAAGAAGATCCAGCGCCAGTTGGCGTAGTGGGTAATAAAACCGCCGAGCGGTGGACCAATAATAGGCGCGACCAGCGCGGGCCAGGTCAGCGTGGCAATAGCGGTAATGAGCTGGTGTTTCGGTGTGGTACGCAACACCGCGAGGCGGCCGACCGGCACCATTAACGCACCGCCGATGCCTTGTAAAACCCGCATCGAAACAAACATATTAACGCTGGTCGACAGCCCGCAAAGCACCGAGGCGAGAGTAAAGATAGCCAGCGCCAGCGAGAAGACATTGCGCGCGCCAAAGCGGTCGGCAATCCAGCCGCTGGCGGGGATTAGCACCGCAAGCGTTATCAAATAGGCACTGATACCAATATTGAGCGCGACGGCTTCTACGCCAAAGGTTTTTGCCATATCCGGCAACGCCGTGGCGATCACCGTGCCGTCGATAAACTCCATAAAAAAAGCGCCGGCTACCAGTAGCGCGGCGGGAGAAAGACCTCCTGTCTTTCGCGAAAGGGTGCTTTCACTCATTGTGGGGCTGCCATTTGCAAGAATAATTGAAAAGGCTAAAAAATATTTTAGCGCGCTAACCGCAGGATTTATAATTGGATTTTTAACAAAGTTACCGCATTTTTGATTTTTGAAACGTGATTTCCATCACATTGAACTTGCTTTTTGTGATGTAGGTCATATTATATGCGCATTGAGACGTAACACCTGCATAACACATCGCCGGAGTAACAAATGAAACTGCGTAAGATCCTGAAGCATATGTTTGAAACCTATTGCAAGACTTTCAAAGACGTACCGCCAGGCGCTATGTTCTGATGATAAAAAAACCTGCCGCGAGCAGGTTTTTTTATGCCCGTAATTCGGCTACTGAAGGGGACAAAACTACTCTTGCCTGATATTTCCCGCTACTATGACGCCCTTTAGTAAAGGAGCCTCATATGTCGCAAAATCTTTCTGCTGACCAGGAACTGGTCTCTGATGTCGTCGCCTGCCAGCTGGTCATTAAACAAATCCTTGATGTTATTGACGTCATCGCGCCGGTTGAAGTGCGTGAGAAAATGGCGAACCAGTTAAAAAGCATTGATTTTTCCACCCATCCGGCAGCTGCCGATCCGGTAACGCGCCGTGCTATTCAAAAAGCCATCGCTTTAATTGAACTGAAATTCACCCCGCAGGGCGAAGCACACTGATTTTATACTTGCTGTGTTGCGCCTGCGGGTCTGTGACACAGCGGGGATTTTGAAACGTTGTTTTGATCAACAATAACGCCACTGAATTCAACCAACCTTGCACAAAAGGAGTCGGGAATGAAAAAAGTGGCGGTGTTGTTGGCGCCCGGTTTTGAAGAAGCGGAAGCGATTATCACCATTGATATTTTGCGCCGCTTGCAGATAGAGGTCGAAACGCTGGCCTGTGCGGGATCCCGCGCGGTGGTCAGTTATCACAATATCCCCATGGTGGCAGACAGCACGCTGGCCGAGCGGCAGCAAACGCTGTATGACGCCATCGTGCTGCCCGGCGGTCCGCAGGGCAGTGTCAACCTCGCCGCCAACCCGGCGGTGCTGCAATTTGTTGAACATCATGACGCGGCGGGCAAATTCATTTGCCCAATCTGTTCGGCCGCTGCGCGCGTGCTGGGTGCAAACGGCTTACTGAAAGGTCGCCGCTATGTTTGCTCCGGTGATTTATATGAAAACGTGCGCGACGGCGAATATGTTGATGCGCCAGTGGTCGAAGATGGCAACCTGATCAGCGGCAAAGGTCTGGGACGGGCTTTTGATTTTGCCTTAACCATAGCCGCGCGCCTGCAAGGGAACGAAATCGCGGCGCGAGATCACGCCGAGCATATCTACTATAGCTGGTGATTTTTCCGCCCGGATGCGTCCTGTATCCGGGCACAAGGATAAGCTGGCTGATGTTATGGATTATCCTGCTTTTACCCTTCTTATTTGTCAGACAAAAACGGCTGATTTTATGTGATAAATCGCTGAATTTATGTACGGAATTACTGTAATTCAGCCGTGTGATGCCGCTCTCCTATGGAGAATCAATTTCCCGCTAAAACTATTTCCAGCACAGAGCTCCAGTGACGTATGGACTCTAATGCCTTGTTTTATGAACTTTTAAAAGACCTGATGAGTTGTTTTCCCTACATAAAAGAATGCTAAAGCTGGAGTTTACCATGCACAAATTCACTAAAGCGTTGGCGGCCATCGGCCTGGCTGCCGTTATGTCACAATCCGCTATCGCTGAAACCATGAAGCTCGGATTTCTGGTTAAACAACCGGAAGAGCCATGGTTCCAGACGGAGTGGAGATTCGCCGACAAGGCAGGCAAAGATTTAGGTTTCGAAGTGATCAAAATCGCCGTCCCCGATGGCGAAAAAACCCTGAACGCCATTGATAGCCTGGCGGCCAGCGGCGCGAAAGGGTTTGTTATCTGTACTCCCGATCCGAAGCTGGGTTCGGCAATTGTTGCCAAAGCGCGCGGTTACGACATGAAAGTCATTACCGTCGATGACCAGTTCGTCAACGCCAAAGGTGAGCCGATGAAATCGGTGCCGTTAGTGATGATGGCGGCGAGTGAAATTGGCGCACGTCAGGGCGATGAGTTGTACAAAGAGATGCAAAAACGCGGCTGGGATGTGAAACAGACCGGCGTGATGGCGATTACGGCTAACGAACTGGATACCGCTCGCCGCCGTACCACTGGCTCCATGGATGCGCTGAAAAAAGCCGGTTTCCCGGAAAAACAGATCTACCAGGTGCCGACAAAATCGAACGATATCCCCGGTGCATTTGATGCCGGTAACTCCCTGCTGGTACAGCATCCGGAAGTGAAACACTGGCTGGTGCTGGGTATGAATGACAACACCGTACTTGGCGGTGTGCGTGCCACGGAAGGACAGGGCTTTAAAGCGGCGGACGTGATTGGTATCGGCATTAACGGCGTGGATGCGGTGAGCGAACTGTCCAAAGCACAGGCGACGGGCTTCTTCGGTTCTCTGCTGCCAAGCCCGGACGTTCACGGCTACAAAACCAGTGAGCTGTTGTACAACTGGGTGACCAAAGGCGTGGAACCGCCGAAATTCACCGCCGTTACGGATGTGGTGTTGATCACCCGCGATAACTTCAAAGAAGAGCTGGCGAAAAAAGGACTGTAATTCTCTGTTGGTTGCGCTCCCCGCCTAAGCGGGGAGCCAGACGTACAATGAACTGTTTTGCGGAGACGTTATGCAACAGTCTACTCCTTACCTCTCGTTTCGCGGCATCGGTAAGACCTTCCCCGGTGTGAAAGCGCTCAGCGAGATCAGTTTTGATTGTTATGCCGGGCAGGTTCACGCCTTGATGGGTGAGAACGGTGCCGGTAAATCAACGCTACTAAAAATCCTCAGCGGCAACTACGCGCCGACAACCGGTACGCTGGCAATAAAAGGAGAAGAAGTCTCCTTTGCCGATACCACCGCCGCGCTCAACGCCGGGGTGGCCATTATTTACCAGGAGCTGCATCTGGTGCCGGAAATGACCGTCGCCGAGAACATCTACCTGGGTCAGTTGCCGCATAAAAGCGGCATTGTGAACCGCTCCCTGCTCAACTACGAAGCGGGTTTGCAGCTTCAACATCTGGGGCTGGATATCGACCCACAAACGCCGCTGAAATATCTCTCCATCGGCCAGTGGCAGATGGTGGAAATAGCCAAGGCGCTGGCGCGTAACGCTAAAGTTATTGCCTTTGATGAACCAACCAGTTCCCTTTCAGCGCGTGAAATCGACAACCTGTTTCGCGTGATCCGTGAGCTGCGTAAAGAGGGGCGCGTCATCCTTTATGTCTCGCATCGCATGGAGGAGATATTTGCCCTGAGCGACGCCATTACGGTGTTTAAAGATGGCCGCTATGTGCGCACATTTACCGATATGCAGCAGGTCAATCATGACCAACTGGTTAAGGCGATGGTCGGGCGCGAGCTGGGCGATATTTACGGCTGGCAGCCGCGCGAATATGGCGAGCAGCGTCTGCGCCTGGAGCAGGTGAAAGCGCCGGGAGTTCGCACGCCGATTAGCCTGAGCGTGCGCAGCGGGGAAATCGTCGGCCTGTTCGGGCTGGTCGGTGCCGGGCGCAGCGAGTTGATGAAAGGGCTGTTTGGTGGCACACAGATCACCGAAGGGCAGGTGTTTATTGACGGTGAGCAGGTCAATATTCACAAACCCGCTCACGCGATTCGTGCTGGCATGATGTTGTGCCCGGAGGATCGCAAAGCCGAAGGCATTATTCCGGTGCACTCGGTGCAGGAGAACATCAACATCAGCGCCCGGCGTAAATACATTCGCGCAGGATGTCTCATCAACAATGGTTGGGAGAGCGAAAACGCCGAGCACCACATTCGCTCGCTCAATATCAAAACGCCGGGCGCGGATCAGCTGATTATGAATCTCTCCGGCGGTAACCAGCAGAAAGCCATTCTTGGCCGCTGGTTATCGGAAGAGATGAAGGTGATCCTGCTCGACGAGCCTACGCGTGGGATTGACGTCGGGGCGAAACATGAAATTTACAACGTGATTTATGCGCTGGCGGCACGTGGCGTGGCGGTGCTGTTTGCTTCCAGTGATTTGCCGGAAGTCCTCGGTGTCGCCGACCGTATTGTGGTGATGCGGGAAGGCGAAATAGCCGGTGAGTTGTTACACGGTCAGGGCGATGAACAGCAGGCGCTGAGCCTTGCGATGCCGAAAGTGAGCCAGGCTGTCGCCTGAGTGAGGAGAATACGATGTCATCTTTAACTACGTCCCGCGCGCCGAAATCGGCGTTCAGCTTCGGGCGCATCTGGGATCAGTTCGGCATGCTGGTGGTGTTCGCCGTACTGTTCATTGGTTGCGCTGTTTTCGTGCCGAACTTTGCCTCTTTCGTCAATATGAAAGGGCTGGGGCTGGCGATATCTATGTCCGGCATGGTGGCTTGCGGCATGCTTTTTTGCCTGGCCTCCGGTGATTTCGACCTTTCCGTCGCGTCTGTGATTGCCTGCGCCGGGGTGACCACGGCGGTGGTGATTAACCTAAGCGAAAGCCTGTGGATTGGCGTATTTGCCGGGTTGCTGCTCGGTGTGGTGAGCGGCTTTATTAACGGCTTTGTCATCGCACGTTTGAAAATCAACGCCCTGATAACCACACTTGCGACAATGCAGATTGTGCGCGGTTTGGCCTATATTATCTCTGATGGTAAAGCGGTCGGGATCGAAGATGAGCGCTTCTTTACGCTCGGTTATGCGAACTGGCTTGGCCTGCCTGCGCCTATCTGGCTGACGGTCGGATGCCTGATTATTTTTGGTTTCCTGCTTAATAAAACCACCTTTGGTCGCAATACGCTGGCGATTGGCGGTAACGAAGAGGCGGCGAGACTGGCGGGGGTGCCGGTAGTCAGAACCAAGATTATTATCTTTGTGCTCTCAGGCCTTGTGTCAGCGGCGGCGGGGATTATTCTTGCTTCACGTATGACCAGCGGACAGCCAATGACCTCGATCGGTTATGAGCTGATTGTCATTTCAGCCTGCGTGCTGGGAGGTGTGTCGCTGAAAGGTGGCATCGGTAAAATTTCCTACGTTGTGGCCGGGATTTTGATTCTGGGGACCGTGGAAAACGCCATGAACCTGCTGAATATCTCTCCTTTCTCGCAATACGTTGTGCGCGGCTTGATCCTGCTGGCGGCGGTGATTTTCGACCGCTACAAACAAAAGGCCAAACGCACGATTTGATGCTTTTTGCTTAAAATTTGCACACAACCTTATAGTGTAACTCCAGACCTTACCAGCCGCTAATCCGGCTGGTAAGTCATGTTTAAAATGGCGAGCAGCGTCACACTGTCTATACTTACATGGCTAATGATAATGAGACGTTAATGAAAAACGGCTCTCATCTGACACTGTAAGGAGGAAACCAGGGTGGAAGACGCACTATCTATACCGCCTCTCATTTCCGGAAATTTTGCCTTTTTTTTCGATTTGGATGGCACCCTTGCGGACATCAAACCGCACCCGGATGATGTTTTTATCCCTGAAGATGTGCTGACCAGACTTTCATTGCTTGCTGAGCTAAATGACAGGGCGTTGGCATTGATTTCAGGGCGTTCGATTGCTGAGCTGGAACAGCTCGCCAAACCATATCGTTTCCCGCTGGCCGGGGTACATGGGGCGGAGCGCCGCGATATCAATGGTCGAACCGAACGAATGACCTTACCGGAAGCGGTTTTGCAGCCGCTGGAACGTGAATTACGGCATGGCATTGCGCCGCTAACCGGCGTTGAACTTGAAACTAAAGGGATGGCATTTGCACTGCATTATCGCCAGGCACCGCAGCATGAAGAGGCGGTCTTTGCCCTGGCAAAAACACTCATCGCACACTACCCGCAGCTGGCAATGCAGCCGGGAAAATGTGTGGTCGAGCTGAAACCCTCTGGCATTCATAAAGGCGCCGCTATTGACGCGTTTATGCAAACGCCACCCTTTCTCGGCAAGAAACCGGTGTTTCTTGGCGACGATTTGACTGACGAACATGGGTTTAAAACCGTTAATAAACTTGGCGGCATATCGATAAAAGTTGGCCCGGGCGCAACACAGGCAAAGTGGCGTCTGGCTGGCGTGAATGATGTCTATCAATGGCTTGAACAACTTGTCGACCATCAACAACAAGAACAACGGGCGCTAACAAACAGGAGAGATGGCTATGAGTCGCTTAGTCGTAGTATCTAATCGTATTGCTCCGCCTGATGATAAAAAATCCAGCGCTGGCGGGCTGGCTGTAGGGATCCTCGGGGCGCTGAAAGCGACCGGTGGGCTGTGGTTTGGCTGGAGCGGGGAGATCGGTGACGAGGATCAACCGCTAAAAAAGGTCACGAAAGGGAATATTACCTGGGCCTCTTTTAACCTCAGCGAAGATCATTACGAGCAGTATTATTCGCAATTTTCCAACGCGGTGCTGTGGCCCGCTTTCCACTATCGTCTGGATTTGGTTAAGTTCCAGCGCGAGGCCTGGGAAGGCTACCAGGATGTCAACGCGCTGCTGGCAGACAAGCTGCTGCCGCTGATTAAAGATGACGACATTCTGTGGATCCATGATTACCACCTGTTGCCGTTTGCCAGCGAACTGCGTAAGCGCGGCGTCAACAACCAAATCGGCTTCTTCCTGCATATTCCTTTCCCGACGCCGGAAATTTTCAATGCCTTGCCGCCGCACGCCGAGTTGCTTGAGCAACTGTGTGATTACGACTTGCTGGGCTTCCAGACCGAAAGCGATCGTCTGGCCTTCCTCGATAGTTTGTCGATGCAAACAAGGCTCACCACGCGTGGTGGCAAAGAGCATGTTGCCTGGGGCAAAAACTTCCGCACTGAAGTCTATCCTATCGGTATTGAGCCGCAAGAAATCGCGCAGCAGGCCGCAGGGCCGCTGCCGCCCAAACTGGCGCAGTTGAAAAATGAGCTGAAGAATGTGAAAAACATCTTCTCGGTAGAGCGTCTGGATTACTCCAAAGGCTTGCCGGAACGCTTCCTGGCCTATGAAACCCTGCTGGAGAAGTTCCCTCAGCACCACGGTAAAATTCGTTATACGCAGATTGCGCCCACCTCGCGTGGCGAAGTACAGGCCTACCAGGATATTCGTCATCAACTGGAAACCGAAGCCGGGCGTATCAACGGTAAATACGGTCAGCTTGGCTGGACGCCGCTCTATTACCTCAACCAGCATTTTGATCGCAAAGTGTTGATGAAGGTATTCCGCTATGCGGAAGTCGGGCTGGTGACGCCGCTGCGTGACGGGATGAACCTGGTGGCGAAAGAGTATGTAGCGGCCCAGGATCCTGAAAACCCGGGGGTGCTAATTCTTTCGCAGTTTGCCGGTGCGGCGAATGAGCTGACGTCGGCGCTGATCGTTAACCCTTACGATCGCGATGATGTCGCGGCGGCGATGGACAGGGCATTAAGGATGCCGCTGGCGGAGCGTATTTCGCGTCATGCGGAGATGCTCAAAGTTATCAAGGAGAATGATATCCATCACTGGCAGCAGAGGTTTATCAGCGATTTAAAGCGCATCACGCCACGTAGCGCACAAAGCCAGCTACAAAGCAAAGTGGCGACCTTTCAGAAGTTAGCCTGAGGTAACAACGCTCCCGCTCATGCGGGGGCGTTTTACGCACTTAACGGCACTAACAGCACATCAACTTCACTGGCCTGGACAATGCTTTTAGCCGAGCAGACGGCGCGCGAGAAGAACGTCTGATTGTGATTACCACACACCACTAAATCGACATCCTGGGTGCGACAAGTATGCAGAATATGCTTGCTCAGCTCGCCGGAGGCGATCAGCGCCTGTTCGATAGGATAATTCGCGTTGCGCACCAGCTCATCCAGAAACTGCTGCGTCTCTTCCTGCAATACATCACGAACGTTTTCCATCATCGGCGCTGCAAGCTGGTTATAGAGTTCCGGGTCAGCGGCTAAGGTAATCAGTGTGATACGGGCACTGGAAGGGCGGGCAATATCGACCGCTTTTGCCAGTAGTTGTTGGCTTTCTGGCGTAACGGCTACGGCGACCAAAAGATGTGCATAAGCCATTTTTACTCCCCGATTGAATCAAATTTTTCTCACCATTACTCCGATTCTTAAACCAGCGCAACCTGTGAATATGGCAGGGATGTGAAGGTTATCATAAATATTCATTAATTATTCTTACGTAACGGTATGGTCGCGCTTTAATCACCTTAACCGATTTTAAAAGCTTAACTAAAATTAAGAGAATTTAAGATCGAATTGTTAAATTATCAATCATAAAGATTAACAAAAATGCAATGGTTACTTCGGGTGATTAATTAAGATCGCTTAAAACATAATGTGTTGTTTTATAAGATTTTTTATTTTTGTTTCTTCAGTAGACACATATTGTCAAATGTAAATAGGGCAGCATCCTAATCCTCCGACCAGTTAGCGTGGGTAAGAGCGCGTTTTGCATGCCTATTCGGACAATTGGAATAGAAAAGGGGGCCGATCGCGCAAAAAAACATCAATTCACAAGCGAGACTGATAGATTTCTTGTCCATATTCACGTAAATTATGTGACGTGGATCACAAAAATTTCAAATTTCCGCACTGGTCAGATTGTATGTGGCAGCACCTACGAGTACAGTTGCGTCGAATTAGGAAAAATCTTAGTTCTTTGTAAGAAATGATTAAGAACGTTGTAAGGCAATTAACATTTGAGCGAAGCGCCTTATCGCAAGATCCTAGTCAGTTATGCATTTAGCCTTTCTTTTTTATACCGGGTTTTTTCCCGGCGACATCACGGGGTGCGGCTTAGCCGCATAAGATACAAGTTGGTTATTCGGGATGGGAAAAATGCATACATCCGAGTTGCTGAAACATGTTTATGACATTAATTTGTCGTATTTACTTCTTGCTCAGCGTTTGATCAGCCAGGACAAAGCGTCCGCCATGTTCCGTCTTGGTATTAATGAAGAGATGGCGACGACACTGGTTGAGTTAACCCTTCCACAAATGGTGAAGTTGGCTGAAACCAATCAGCTGATTTGCCAGTTCCGTTTTGACAATCATCAGACCATCACTCGTCTGACCCAAGAATCACGCGTGGACGATTTACAGCAAGTTCACACCGGGATTTTACTTTCAACCCGCCTGCTGAATGAGTCTTCACAGACTGGCGACGCGGCCCGGAAGAAAAGGGCATAACGATGAGCGAAAAAAGCATTGTTCAGGAAGCACGCGATATTCAGTTAGCAATGGAACTGATTACGCTGGGTGCGCGTTTACAAATGTTGGAGAGTGAGACCCAGCTTAGCCGTGGTCGTCTTATCAAACTCTACAAAGAGTTGCGTGGTAGCCCGCCGCCAAAAGGTATGCTGCCATTCTCCACCGACTGGTTTATGACCTGGGAACAAAACATCCACGCGTCTATGTTCTGTAACGCATGGCAATTTTTGTTAAAAACAGGCCTTTGCAGCGGCGTTGACGCAGTCATCAAAGCATACCGACTTTACCTCGAACAATGCCCTCATGCTGAGGAAGGACCGCTGCTGGCGCTGACCCGCGCCTGGACGCTGGTTCGTTTCGTGGAAAGCGGAATGCTGGAGTTGTCTCGCTGCAATTGCTGTGGTGGTAATTTTATTACTCACGCGCATCAGCCTGTTGGTAGCTTTGCCTGCAGTTTATGCCAGCCGCCGTCCCGCGCGGTAAAAAGACGTAAACTTTCCCAGGATGCTGCCGATATTATTCCACAACTGCTGGATGAACAGATCGATCAGGCTGTTTAACCGAATACAGGTGGAAACACTCCAGCAGCGGTGCAGTTATGCCGCTGCTTTTTTTTTACCTGTCACTCGTGTTAACCCTTTGAAATGTTTATCCCGAGCCTTAGTCATTAGCAGAAGGATGATGTCGTGCTTATCGTATTAGGTTACCTGGTTGTTCTTGGTGCAGTCTTTGGCGGTTATATGATGACCGGCGGAGAACTTGGGGCACTTTATCAACCGTCTGAACTGATCATCATCGGGGGCGCGGGGGTAGGTGCATTCATCGTTGGCAACAACGGTAAAGCCATCAAAGGAACGCTGAAAGCGATGCCTTTGCTGTTTCGCCGTTCGAAGTACACCAAAAGTATGTATATGGACTTGCTGGCGCTGCTGTATCGCCTGATGGCGAAATCACGTCAGCAAGGGATGTTCTCGCTGGAACGGGATATTGAAAACCCGAAAGAGAGCGAAATTTTCGCCAGCTACCCGCGTATTCTCGCGGATGCGACGATGCTTGAATTTATCGTGGATTATCTGCGTCTTATCATCAGCGGCAACATGAATACCTTCGAAATTGAAGCGCTGATGGATGAAGAGATTGAGACCCACGAAAGTGAAGCTGAAGTCCCGGCGAACGCGCTGGCGATGGTCGGTGACTCACTTCCGGCGTTCGGTATCGTGGCGGCAGTAATGGGTGTGGTCCATGCGCTGGCCTCGGCGGATCGTCCGGCGGCGGAGTTGGGTGCGCTGATTGCGCATGCGATGGTGGGAACTTTCCTCGGTATTTTGTTGGCATACGGTTTTATCTCTCCGCTGGCAAGCGTACTTCGCCAGAAGAGTGCGGAAACCGCCAAAATGATGCAGTGCGTGAAGATAACCCTGCTGTCGAACCTGAACGGTTATGCGCCGCCGATCGCGGTTGAGTTTGGTCGTAAAACACTTTACTCCAGCGAGCGTCCGTCGTTTATCGAACTGGACGAACATGTTCGTGCGGTCAGAAATCCTAACCAACAGACGACGACTGAGGACGCATGAAAAACCAGTCCCATCCGATCGTCGTAGTTAGACGAAAAAAACATAAAGGCCACGGTGGCGGCGGACACGGCTCCTGGAAAATAGCCTATGCCGACTTTATGACGGCGATGATGGCGTTTTTCCTGGTGATGTGGCTTATCTCCATCTCCAGCCCGAAAGAGCTTATCCAGATTGCGGAGTATTTCCGCACGCCGCTGGCAACTGCGGTCACGGGTGGGCCGAGAATTTCGAATAGCGACAGCCCGATTCCGGGCGGTGGCGATGACTACACACAGCAACAGGGCGAAGTACAAAAACAGCCCAATATTGACGACCTGAAAAAACGCATGGAGCAGTCGCGCTTGAGTAAATTGCGCGGCGACCTGGACCAGTTAATTGAGGCCGATCCCAAACTGCGCGCATTGCGCCCGCATTTGAAAATCGACCTGGTACAGGAAGGGTTGCGTATACAGATTATCGATAGCCAGAACCGGCCGATGTTTAAAACCGGCAGCGCGGAAGTCGAACCTTATATGCGCGATATTTTACGGGCGATTGCGCCAGTACTGAATGGGATCCCGAACAAAGTGAGCCTCTCCGGTCACACCGACGATGCCCCTTACGCTAACGGCGATAAAGGGTACAGCAACTGGGAGCTTTCCGCCGATCGCGCCAACGCGTCGCGTCGCGAGCTGGTTGCCGGTGGCCTGGATGATGGCAAAGTGATGCGCGTTGTTGGCATGGCGGCAACCATGCGCCTGGTCAACCGCGGCCCGGATGAAGCCATCAACCGCCGAATTAGTCTTTTGGTGCTGAACAAACAAGCAGAAGCGGCCATTCTGCATGAGAACGCCGAAAGTCAGAGTGCGCCAATAAGCGCGATTACACAGCCAGAGCCAGCGGCAGCGGCAGCACCCGCGCCAGCAGCCTCGTCTCCGGCAGCAGTTCCTACGTCGCCACAAGCCAATCCGAGGTGATAGCGTGAGCATGGATATTAGTGATTTTTACCAAACATTCTTTGATGAGGCCGACGAACTGTTGGCCGATATGGAACAACATTTATTGGATCTGGTGCCGGAAGCGCCGGATTCAGAACAGCTCAACGCCATCTTCCGTGCTGCTCACTCTATTAAAGGCGGTGCGGGTACATTTGGCTTTACCATCTTGCAGGAAACAACTCACCTGATGGAGAACCTGCTTGATGAGGCTCGGCGTGGCGAGATGCAGCTCAACACCGACATTATCAACCTGTTTTTGGAAACCAAAGATATTATGCAGGAACAGCTCGATGCCTATAAAAGCTCGTCAGAGCCAGATGCCGCAAGCTTCGAATACATCTGCAATGCCCTGCGCCAGCTGGCGCTGGAGGCAAAAGGAGAGGTCGTTCCTGCCGCTGCGAATGGTGCAAAACTCTCTGTTGTAGAGACCGCACTGGCATCTGAAGCGACCGCGCCCGCCGCTGAAAACGACGGCAAACTGCGAATTGTCCTTTCTCGCCTGAAAGAGAGTGAAGTTGACTTACTCGAAGAAGAGCTGGGCAACCTCGGCACGCTGAGCGATGTCGTGAAGGGGAAAGATACCCTGAGCGTGACGATCGACGGTGGCGTGGGCGAAGACGACATTATCGCGGTGCTGTGCTTTGTTATCGAAGCGGATCAAATCGCTTTCGAAAAAGCGGCACCCGCGCCCGCGGCAGCAGAAACGGCTGTTGAAGCCCCGTCTGAAGTGGCTGAAGCGCCGGCAGCAGCGGCTGTCCCGGCGGTGCAAGCGGCCCCGGCTGCGGCACCTGCGCTGAAAGCAGTAGCGAAAGAGCAACCGGCAGGCCGTGAAAAACCGGCAGCCCGCGCCAGTGAATCGACCAGTATCCGTGTTGCGGTCGAAAAAGTTGACCAGTTGATCAACCTGGTAGGCGAACTGGTTATCACCCAGTCCATGCTGGCCCAGCGCTCTAACGAGCTGGATCCGGTGACGCACGGTGATTTAATAACCAGCATGAGCCAGCTGCAGCGCAACGCCCGCGACCTGCAGGAATCGGTGATGTCCATCCGTATGATGCCGATGGAATATGTCTTCAGCCGCTTCCCGCGCCTGGTGCGCGATCTGGCGAGCAAGCTTGATAAACAAGTGGAGCTGACGCTGCAGGGTAGCTCAACCGAACTTGATAAAAGCTTGATCGAACGCATTATTGACCCGTTAACGCACCTGGTGCGTAACAGCCTCGACCACGGTATTGAAACACCGCAAAAACGTGTGGAAGCAGGGAAGTCGCCTATCGGCAACCTGATCCTTTCGGCGGAACACCAGGGCGGGAACATCTGTATTGAAGTAACCGACGATGGCGCAGGCCTGAACCGTGAACGTATTCTGGCGAAAGCGATTTCGCAGGGGATGGCCGTACACGAGAACATGACCGATGAAGAAGTGGGCATGCTGATTTTCGCGCCGGGCTTCTCCACCGCTGAACAGGTAACTGACGTTTCCGGACGCGGCGTGGGCATGGATGTGGTGAAACGTAACATCCAGGAGATGGGTGGCCACGTTGAAATCAAATCGAAACAGGGCACCGGGACGACCATTCGTATCCTGCTGCCGCTGACGCTGGCGATCCTCGACGGCATGTCAGTAAAAGTGAACAACGAAGTCTTTATCCTGCCGTTGAACGCGGTAATGGAATCGCTGCAACCGCGTGAAGAAGATCTGCATCCGCTGGCCGGTGGTGAGCGTGTGCTGGAAGTGCGCGGTGAATACCTGCCGCTGGTTGAACTGTGGAAAGTCTTTGACGTTATGGGCGCGAAAACCGAAGCCACGCAGGGGATTGTCGTTATTCTGCAAAGCGCGGGTCGTCGCTATGCATTGCTGGTTGATCAACTGATTGGTCAGCATCAAGTGGTGGTGAAAAACCTGGAAAGCAACTATCGCAAAGTGCCGGGTATTTCTGCTGCCACTATCCTTGGGGATGGTAGCGTTGCGCTGATCGTTGACGTATCAGCGTTGCAGGGATTGAATCGTGAACATCGTATGGCGCACACAGCCGCCTGATTTAGTTAAGAAGGTATAAAACATGACCGGTATGAGTAATGTAGCAAAACTGGCGGGCGAGCCATCAGGTCAGGAGTTCCTGGTTTTCACTCTGGGCGATGAAGAATACGGAATCGATATTCTCAAAGTGCAGGAAATTCGTGGCTATGATCAGGTGACCCGAATCGCCAATACCCCCGACTTTATCAAAGGCGTCACCAACCTGCGCGGTGTGATTGTGCCGATTGTCGACCTGCGTGTGAAGTTCAGCCAGGGCGATGTCGAGTATGATGAAAACACGGTCGTTATCGTGCTGAATCTCGGTCAGCGCGTGGTGGGGATTGTGGTTGATGGTGTTTCCGACGTCCTGTCGCTGGCATCTGACCAGATCCGCCCGGCACCGGAATTCGCGGTCACGCTGTCGACCGAATACCTGACCGGCCTTGGCGCGCTCGGCGACCGTATGCTGATTCTGGTAAACATTGAAAAATTGCTCAACAGCGATGAAATGGCGCTGCTGGACATTGCAGCCTCACACGTAGCGTAATAATCACGCCAGTTGCGAAATAATAAAGGTGGGTGAAGTTGCTTCATCCGCCTTTATTTTTGTCTTTTTTCTGTCGCTATAATATATATCCTTCACCCCCGCTTAATTTCTATTTCATAAAGTTCTCTTACTTCTCGTTACAGCTGGTCATATATTGTGATGTTTATCACAATTCAAGGTATATATCTTTCGGGAAATTAATGAATTAGGCATTAATTATTCGCTAACTCAATGATTTAAAATCATAAAATCATCACCGGTTTATGGGTCTTACGCCGTTGCGTTTAAGTGGTTGAAGCGTACAGCGTAAACTAAATTTCTGTTATTCCTGCTTTAATCGTTTGCGTGTTTTTCTTATTTCGGTGGCTAATTAATTGCGCGGTGAAATAAACAGCACGCGGTATTTTCGGAGGTGGAAACATGAACAGAAAATTACTTTATGTGCTGGCAAGCGGTGCTCTGGTAATGGCCGCGCAAAATGCGCGTGCGGTCACCAGTAGCGGGACGATTGGCGCGACCCTGACGTTGACTAACGGCTGCCTGATTAACGGCTCGCCAAGCCAGAACGGTATCAATTTTGGTTCGCTCGATTTTGGTACGCATCCGGCAACATTTTCAGAGCTCACCACCCAGCTCACCAACGCAGGCGGCGGTAACAGCTTCGGTATTCAATGTACGACAACCGATTACACCGTGCAGGTAACCGGCAACACCAACTCTACCGCGCCGGGCACCGTGGTCGGCACACCGGGAACGCCTGCCCGTTATTTGGTCAATGCGGCCAATACCACGCAAGGCGTTGCCTACAGCCTTTATAGCGATAGCGGCTTCAGCAACGTCATCACTAACAACACCAACATTCCTCGCGCTTCAACGACCGGTGGTGTCGATAACTACACGCTCTATGGGCGGATCTCCGGCGGTGGCAACAGCGTTAGCGTCGTACCGGGTACCTATACCGATACGATCAATGTGAGTGTGACGTACTAAACCTCCCCAGATGATGCCAGGCGGCATGCGCGTTTCCCTGCGGGGGAACCGGGGATCTCTGCGCGTCATTTCTGGGCTGCTCTTGTTCGCGATGATGGCCCCGCAGGGTGCCTTTGCGGTGACGACGCAAACCTTCACCGTGGGCGCGACCATCGCGCCTGGCTGTTCAGTGGTGAGCGGCAGCGGCGGGGCACTCGGCTCACTCAATTTTGGCACCCGCAGCGGCGTGCAGAGCGGACAGGTCACCGCCAGCTTCGTGCCTGGCGCGTCGTTCTCGCTGGGCTGCACGCCCGGTGTGGCGCTGAGTATGAGTATCAACGGCGGGCAGAACTACGCCAACGTGCGCAACCTGCAACGCAGCGGTGGTACCGATCGCGTGCCTTATCGCCTCTATACCAGCAGCACGCTGGCGGCAAATACCGAGATTGGCGTTAACCAGGCCGTCTCCGTCGCTTACAGCAATAGCAACACTATCTCGCTGGCGATTTTCGGTGCGGCGCAGCTAACCGGGTTCAGCCCGGCAGGCACTTATACCGATCAACTCACTGTGACATTGTCATGGTAACAAGGGAGAAGGCGATGAAGGTCATTTCGACGGGTCGCGCGGCGGGCGTGCTCTGTACCTGTGCGCTGACGTTTAGCGCGGGCAACGTTTTTGCGGCGGCCACTATTCTGCTCTGGCCCATCGATCCGTGGCTCAGCGCTACCAGCAACGCGACCGAATTATGGATCCAGAACCAGGGTGAAGCGCCAACCACCATGCAGGTGCGCATTGTCCGCTGGCAGCAGGAAAAGGGGCTTGAACGCTACCAGCAACAAAACGAGATCGTTGCCAGCCCACCGATTGTGAGAATCGAAAAAGAGAGTAAACAACTGATTCGCCTGATCAAGCAGGCGTCAATCCCGGCGGGTGTCGAACAGGCTTATCGCATCATCGTTGATGAGATCCCGCAGCCGGAAAACAGCGACAAACCGCAGATTGGCCTCAAGCTGCAAATGCGCTACTCGATTCCGCTCTTTGTCTATGGCACCGGCATCGAAACCCACACCAGCGGCGCGCATCATGCATTGGTGGATACTAAAGATCTACGCTGGCGCATAAGCCGCGACAACGGCAAACCGGCACTGGAAGTGCGCAATAATGGCGATGTCCATGTCCGCTTAAGCAAAGTCAGCGTGCGGCAAGGCGGGCAAACGCGGCAGGTTGCCGAGGGACTACTCGGTTATGTTTTGCCGCACAGCGTACGTAGCTGGCCGCTACCCGCGGGTATCAGTAATCCAGTGGAAATGAAGGCGACTATCAATGCCAGGGAAAGCGAATGGCAGTCGTCCGCCGGCAACTGATTTTACCGGTCACTTTCATGCTGCTGGCGAGTTCAGCATGGGCGCAGCAGGGCGATGATATGCTCCCGCCGCCGCCCGATGCGCACGCCATCAATGGTCACGCTGTGTTCCATTTAAGCCTGGTGATTAACCATTACGATACCCAGCGGGTGGTGCCCGTGACGCGGCAACAGAACGCCTTTTTTGTCTCCAGCGCCGATCTTCTGCAGGCCGGGCTTCCCGCTGAGCATGTACCACAAGGGGAGGTCAATGTGTCGGCGCTGGAGAATGTGCGCGCCGACTATGACAGTGCGGGTCAGCGTCTGCTGCTTTCGGTGCCCGGCGAGTGGGTGCCGGAGCGTGTGACGGCGTTTAATTCGGGTCTGCGGCGCACGACGCCGAAATATGGTCAGGGCGCGTTACTCAATTACGATGTCTATACCAGCACCACCGAACACATCGGCGGGCAGGCGGCGCTGTGGCATGAGTTTCGCTACTTCAACGGCAATGGCGTGCTCTCTTCAACCGGTTCACTGCGTAAGACACTTTCCGGCAGCCTCAGACAGCAGGAAGGGTATATGCGTTATGACACCACCCTCACGTTTACCGATGAAGATGACGCCACGCAGTGGAGCGTGGGCGATGTTATTTCCGATGCATTAACCTGGAGCAGCAGTGTGCGTATCGGCGGCGTCAGTTACGGGCGCGACTTCTCCCTGCGCCCGGATCTGGTGACCTGGCCACTGCCCGCGTTTTCCGGCGAAGCGGCTGTGCCGACTTCGGTGGATGTGTTTATTAACGGCTATCGCGCCGGGAACACCCAGCTACAACCCGGCCCCTTCACGCTGACCAATATGCCCTATATCAATGGCGCGGGAGATGCCGTACTGGTTACCACGGACGCGCTGGGGAGGCAGGTCAGCACAACGTTGCCTTTTTATGTCGCCAGCGATTTGCTCAAATCAGGTTTAAGCGACGGAGCGATTACCGTGGGGGCGCTGCGGCGCAATTACGGTATTGAGAATGTTGACTATGGGACGCTGGTGGGCAGCGGATCGTATCGCTATGGAGTGAGCGATTATTTAACCCTCGAAGGGCACGGTGAGGCGGCACAGTCATTGACGCTGGGCGGCGCGGGCGCGGTGCTGAAACTCGGGCGGCTTGGCGTGGTGAACGGGGCATGGACGCAAAGCCGCATGTCTGGCGATAACGGCAGCCAGCTTGCCTGGGGTTATCAGTACAACACCCGTCTGTTTAGTGTTAACACGCAGCACAGCCGACGCGATCGCGGCTTTGGCAATCTGGCGCTCTACGACCAGCGCAACCTTTACAACAATGAGCAAAGCAACGGACAACGGCCTGTCGCCAGCCTGAGCCGCAACACGGATCAATATGCGCTGACGGTGAATATGGGCGATTTCGGCAACGTGGGCGCGGCATGGATCGGTGTGCGCAGCTTTGATAATAAAAAGACGGAACTGCTCAACCTCTCCTGGAGCCGCAATCTTTGGGGCGGCAGTAGCCTTTATCTGGCAGCGAGCCGCGATAACCAGCAAGGCGACTGGACATTTGCCTTGTCGCTGCAAATCCCGATAGGCGACATGGATAGTGCGGCAGTGAGTATGGAGCGAACCCCCGATAACGGCTCCACTGCGCGTATCAACTATAACCACGCCATGCCGACCGATGGCGGATTTAGCTGGAACATGGCTTTTGCGCACCAGTCGCAGGCAAAAAATTATCAGCAGGGCACGCTGGGCTGGCGCAATAACAATGTCGAGTTGCAGGGTGGTGGTTACGGTGAAAGCGACATGATGACATGGTGGGGCGAAGCGCTGGGGTCGCTGGTGCTGATGGATGGCCAGCTATTTGCCGCCAACCGCATCAATGACGCGTTTGCGGTGATCAGCTCCGGCGGTCATGGCGGTGTGCCGGTGAACTATGAAAATCAGCCGGTGGGTGAAACCAACCGTGACGGCTATCTGCTGGTGAGCGGGGTATCTGCTTATTACCCGGCCAGTTACAGCATTAATACGCTGAACTTACCGGCGGATACGCAGCTGAAAGATACCGAGCGCAAAATCTCGCTACGTCGGCGCAGTGGCTATCTGGTGGAGTTCCCGATGGTACAGGAGCGCGTCGCCAGCGTGATCCTGCATGATGAAAACGGCGAAGCGATTCCGCTTGCCAGCGAAGTTGACCGGGCGGGTAAAGCCACGGCGATTGTCGGCTATGACGGCATTGCATGGCTGGAAAACCTGGATGAGGCCAATGCGCTGCATGTCCGTTTGCCAGATGGCAAAACCTGCGACACCCACTTCACGCTGCTCGCCAATCCTGACCATAAATTGCAAACCTACGGGCCACTGACCTGCCGGAGGAACCCTTAATGCGTCGGCTACTTCTTCTGTTATTACTCCTGAGTTGCGGGCCAGCGTGGTCGGCCTGTACGGTCAGCACCACCAATGGCGCGTTCGGCACGGTGACCTCGTTTGTGCTTAACGCCACGGCGCAAAACACCACCGCCAGCCTGATTGTGCGCTGCGACGCGGCGCTCAACTTGCTCACCAACGACTCAATTACTCTGACGCTGACCGGGGCGAGCGCCACCGCCTCGAACCGGGGCGTGATGAAACGTTCCGATAACGCCGCCGTGACGGATGCGATCCCGATCCGCGTCTGCGGTCAGGCCAACTGTGCCAATAATAGCGAAGCGACTATCAGTGGTAACAGCTACACCTGGAGCGGTGCCGTCTTGCTGGCGTTGCTGGGTACCCGAACCTATACCTTGCCGCTCTATTTCCTCACTGTTCCGGGGCAAAACGTCAGCGCCGGGCCTTATACAGTGACGCTCAATTTTAGCGTCGCGTACAACGTCTGTTCGGTGGGGGTTTTAGGATTATGTTCGACAGCCCAAACGGGCACGGCGACCACCAGCCTGCAGGTCAACGGCACCATCACCAACGACTGCACCACCATCAGCGCGCCGAACGTCAATTTCGGTAGCGCGCCGCTGGTGCGCAACTTCCCGACCATTTCGCAATCTGTTGCCATCACCTGCACGAAAGGCATGGTGTACACCGTCGGAATTAACAACGGCGGTTACTACAACGGCAGCGCGAGAAATATGGCCAGCGGCAGCAACCGGCTCAGTTATGAAATTTACAAAGGGGCAACCACCAACCGCTGGGGTAGCGCTGGTGCGGAGCGCTGGTCGAGCGGTGTGTCATCGCAGGTGAGCAGCGATGGCCTGCTGCGAACCTACAATTACACCGCGCAAATTTTGACGTCGCAGACCACGCCGCCGGGGGGAACATATAGTGATACCTTAACTGTGGATATCGCGTTTTAAGTCAGAATTTAATTCCCTTTCGCAAATGTAAAGTTCCGTGGCCGCATGCCGATAACACCGTTAAGAACTTATCAAGAAGGTGTTGCATGTTGAACCGTATCCGCGTCGTTACTCTGCTTATGAGCGTGCTGGTGGTCTTTGCCTTGTTACAGCTTGTCTCTGGTGGCCTGTTTTTTTCGTCGCTTAAGCAAAACCAGCAAAGTTTTGCGGTCTCCAATGACCTGCGCATGCAACAGACGGAATTAGGTAAAGCCTGGGAGTTGATGCTGCAAACGCGTATCAACCTGAGCCGTTCTTCAGCGCGGATGTTGCTGGATCCGAGCAACCAGCAGAGCAGTGCGAAAACCGATTTGTTGAACAGCGCCAAAGCCTCGCTTGCCGATGCGGCAAAACATTACGATGCCTTCCGCGCGCTGCCATCGCTGCCGGAAACTGACGCCGCGCGCCAGACGCTGGATGAAAAATACCGCACTTATAATGCCGCGCTGGCGGAACTGGTGCAGTTCCTCGAAGGCGGCAATATTAACGGCTTTATGGCGCAGCCAACGCAAGGCATGCAAAACGCCCTTGGCGACGCGATGAAGAAATACGCGGATTTGAGTGAAGGCCTGTATCGCAATGCCTGGGAACAGAGCGTCAGTGATTACAACTTCGCCAAATGGCAGATGGCGATCCTGGCGCTGGCGCTGGTGATCGTGCTGGCCGGGGTCTGGTATGGCATTCGCCGTATTCTGCTGTCGCCGTTATCGTCGGTCATTGCCCACATCCGTGAAATCGCCGGTGGCAACCTGACGCATTCGCTGACCATTGCTGGTCGCAGTGAAATGACGGAACTGGCGCAGAGCGTTGACCATATGCAGAACGCGCTGATCGAAACGGTGACCAACGTTCGTCAGGGTTCTGATGCCATTTACTCCGGCACCAGCGAAATCGCCGCCGGGAACAACGATCTCTCGTCCCGTACGGAAGAGCAGGCCTCCGCACTTGAGCAGACCGCCGCCAGTATGGAAGAGCTGACCGCCACGGTGAAACAGAACGCCGATAACGCCCGTCAGGCCTCACTGCTGGCGCAGAGCGCGTCGGAAACGGCAGAGCGCGGCGGCAAAGTGGTGAACAGCGTGGTAAAAACCATGCACGAAATTGCGGGCAGTTCGCAAAAAATTGCCGATATTATTAGTGTGATTGATGGTATTGCTTTCCAGACCAATATTCTGGCGCTGAACGCCGCGGTTGAAGCGGCACGAGCAGGCGAGCAGGGGCGTGGTTTCGCCGTGGTCGCCGGAGAAGTGCGCAATCTTGCCAGCCGCAGTGCGCAGGCGGCGAAAGAAATTAAAGGCTTAATTGAAGATTCTGTCTCCCGTGTCGATACCGGTTCTGTGCTGGTGGAGAGTGCAGGGGAGACGATGTCGGACATCGTAAACGCGGTAACACGGGTGAACGACATTATGGGTGAGATCGCCTCGGCTTCTGATGAACAGAGCCGCGGCATCGATCAGGTTGCGCTGGCAGTATCCGAAATGGATCGCGTCACGCAGCAAAACGCGTCACTGGTACAACAATCGGCAGCCGCAGCGGCTGCCTTAGAAGAACAAGCCAGTTTGTTGACGCAGGCGGTATCTGCTTTCCGCCTTTCTTCTGTATCCGGCAAACCGGCGTCGCGTGCTACAACTCCGGCAGCAGGCAGCGCTCAGACCCCGGCGCGGAGTCGCCAACTTGTAACCGGACAAGAGGATAACTGGGAAACATTTTAGCAGGTCTTAACCGCGGACTTTTTCCGCCAGATGGGGCGTTAATGTTAAATCGTATTCGCATCTCGACAACACTTTTTTTGATTTTGATCGTGTGTGGCATTTTACAGGTTGGCAGTAACGGGTTGTCTTTCTGGGCATTTAAAGAGAGCACTTCACATTTACAAGAAGTAGAAAACAGTACACACCAGCGCAGCGCATTAATGCAGATGCGGGCCACGCTGCTTCAGGCCAGCACCGCGTTAAACAAAGCCGGGACGTTAACGGCGCTGAGTTATCCGCCGGATGACATCAAAGCGCTGATGACACAGGCGAAAGCCAGCCTCAAGCAGTCGGCAGAGGTAGAAAAAGAGTTTCTTGGCCTGAAGGTGATGACACCAGAAGGCAAAAAATTACAGGAAATCACGCAGGCCAGTTACACCGCCTGGCGCGGTGACCTGGAGCATCAGGCGACCTGGCTTGAAAACAACCAGCTGTCGGACTTTATGACCGCGCCGGTGCAGGAGTCGCAGGATAAGTTTGATGCCAGTTTCAGTGCGTGGGAGAAACACATTAACCACTTTACTGAACAGGCGAGAGCGGATGGTGAAAGTAATTATCATCGCTCGGCGGTGATTTTTGTCGTGGTGGTTATTCTTGCCGCGTTATTGACCAGCGCCGCGTTGTTCTGGTCGCGCAAGATGATTGTCCAGCCGCTGGCGGTGGTCAGCAGCCACTTTGACAGCATCTCCGAAGGCAATCTGGCACGACCGATTGCTGTTGACGGGCGTAACGAGATTTCGGCGATTTTTACCAGCCTGAAAAAGATGCAAACCGCGTTACGCACCACGGTGAGCGATGTCCGTCAGGGCAGCTACGCGATGCATACCGGCATCTCGGAAATCGCGGCGGGCAACAATGATTTATCGTCGCGAACGGAGCAACAAGCGGCGTCGCTGGCGCAAACCGCGGCCAGCATGGAGCAGTTAACGTCGACGGTAAGCCAGAACGCCGATAACGCCCGTCAGGCTTCCGTACTTGCGCAGAGTGCGGCGGAAACGGCGAGAAAAGGTGGGCAGCAGACATCGAGCGTGGCAAGTACCATGCAGCAGATTGCCGGCAGCTCGCAGAAAATTGGCGACATCATCAGTGTGATTGATGGCATCGCGTTTCAGACCAATATTCTGGCGCTGAACGCCGCCGTGGAAGCGGCCCGCGCCGGTGAACAGGGGCGTGGTTTCGCGGTGGTCGCCGGTGAGGTGCGTAACCTGGCAAGCCGCAGCGCGCAGGCGGCAAAAGAGATTAAAGGCCTGATTGAAGAGTCGGTTTCCCGCGTTCAGCAGGGATCCACCCTGGTGGATACCGCCGCGCAGACGATGACGGAAATCGTCCGCTCTGTCACTCAGGTCAACGACATCATGGGCGAGATCGCCTCCGCGTCCGATGAACAACGGCGCGGGATAGAGCAGGTGGCTCAGGCAGTAACACAGATGGATCAGGTGACACAACAGAACGCTGCGCTGGTAGAAGAGGCAGCTTCCGCCACCGACCAGCTGGCTAACCAGGCTGATAACCTTACCGCGCTGGTGGCCATATTTAAGATTGAAGAGCATGTCGCAATACCCGAAGTGGCACCGCCTAAGGCAGTGCCCGTTGCATCCTGAACCTAGTTGAGAAGGCGCTATGACATCATCCATGCCTAACGGGCAAACGTCATCAATATTGCAACAGATGACACAGCGCCTGGCGCTGTCCGACGCGCACTTCCGTCGGATATGTCAATTGATCTACCAGCGTGCGGGGATTGTCCTCGCGGATCATAAACGCGACATGGTTTACAACCGCCTTGTCCGCCGTTTACGCACGCTTGGTCTAGATGATTTTGGCCGCTATCTGAGCATGCTGGAAGCGAACCAGAACAGCGCCGAGTGGCAAGCGTTTATTAACTCGCTGACCACCAATCTCACCGCGTTTTTCCGGGAAGCACACCACTTCCCGGTTCTCGCGGACCATGCGCGCAAGCGCACGGGGGAATACCGGGTATGGAGCGCGGCGGCGTCGACAGGCGAAGAGCCGTACTCTCTTGCCATTACCCTCGCTGATGCGCTGGGTATGGCACCGGGTCGCTGGAAAGTTTTCGCCAGCGACATCGATACAGAAGTGCTGGAAAAAGCACGTAGTGGCATCTACCGCCAGGACGAGTTGAAAACCCTCTCGCCCCAGCAGATGCAACGCTACTTTATGCGCGGCACTGGCCCGCATGCCGGGCTGGTGCGTGTACGGCAGGAACTGGCGAACTACGTCGATTTCACCACGGTTAATCTGCTGGATAAGCAGTACAACGTTCCGGGGCCTTTCGACGCAATTTTTTGCCGTAACGTAATGATTTATTTTGATAAAACGACGCAACAGGACATTCTGCATCGTTTCGCTCCGCTGCTTAAGCCAGACGGATTACTGTTTGCCGGGCATTCGGAGAACTTCAGCAACCTCGTGCGTGAGTTTACCCTTCGTGGGCAAACCGTTTATGCGCTGAGTAAGGATAAAGCATGAGTAAAATCAGGGTGTTGTCCGTCGATGATTCCGCATTGATGCGCCAGATCATGACAGAAATTATCAATAGCCACAGCGATATGGAAATGGTGGCGACGGCGCCAGACCCATTGGTTGCCCGGGATTTAATTAAAAAATTCAACCCGGACGTGTTAACGCTGGATGTGGAAATGCCGCGCATGGACGGGCTGGATTTCCTTGAAAAATTAATGCGTTTGCGTCCAATGCCGGTGGTGATGGTTTCTTCACTGACCGGGAAAGGGTCTGAAGTGACGCTGCGCGCGCTGGAACTGGGGGCAATTGATTTTGTCACCAAACCGCAGATTGGCATTCGCGAAGGCATGCTGGCTTACAGCGAGATGATTGCCGAAAAAGTACGCACCGCGTCACGCGCGCGTATCGCGGCACATAAACCGATGGAAGCACCGGCTATGTTGAAAGCCGGGCCGTTACTCAGCTCGGAAAAACTGCTGGTAATTGGCGCGTCAACCGGAGGAACAGAGGCAATTAGGCATGTACTCCAGCCATTGCCGCTCTCAAGTCCGGGTATTCTTATCACTCAGCATATGCCGCCGGGCTTTACCCGCTCATTTGCTGAGCGTTTGAATAAGCTCTGTCAGATCAGCGTCAAAGAAGCGGAAGATGGCGAGCGCGTATTGCCAGGACACGCGTATATTGCACCTGGCGATCGGCATATGGAGCTGGCGCGTAGCGGGGCGAACTATCAAATTAAGATCCATGACGGACCGCCGGTTAACCGGCACCGCCCGTCGGTGGACGTGCTGTTTAATTCGGTGGCGAAACACGCGGGGCGTAACGCCGTGGGAGTTATTCTCACGGGGATGGGCAACGATGGCGCGGCCGGAATGTTAGCAATGCACCAGGCTGGCGCCTGGACGATTGCGCAAAATGAAGCAAGTTGTGTGGTGTTCGGCATGCCGCGTGAGGCCATCAATATGGGTGGCGTCAGCGAAGTGGTCGATCTTAGCCAGGTAAGCCAGCAGATGCTGGCGAAAATCAGTGCCGGACAGGCAATACGTATTTGAACCAGGAGTAATTTTTTATGGCGGATAAAGAGCTTAAGTTTTTGGTCGTGGATGACTTTTCCACCATGCGTCGAATTGTACGTAACCTGCTAAAAGAGCTGGGATTTAACAACGTTGAAGAAGCAGAAGACGGTGTTGATGCGTTAAACAAATTGCAGACGGGTGGCTTCGGTTTTGTTATCTCTGACTGGAACATGCCAAACATGGACGGTCTGGAACTGCTGAAAACGATTCGTGCCGACAGCAATATGGCTTCTATGCCAGTGCTGATGGTTACAGCAGAAGCGAAAAAAGAGAACATCATCGCGGCGGCGCAGGCCGGTGCGAGCGGTTATGTGGTGAAACCGTTTACCGCTGCAACCCTGGAAGAGAAACTCGGTAAGATCTTCGAGAAACTTGGCATGTGAGGACTGGCTAATGATTCAACCTTCAATTAAACCAGCGGACGAACATTCACCCAGCGACATCATTGCCCGGATCGGCAGCCTGACGCGTATGTTGCGTGATAGCCTGCGCGAATTAGGTCTTGACCAGGCGATTGCCGAAGCTGCGGAAGCGATTCCGGATGCGCGTGACCGTCTGGATTATGTAGTACAGATGACCGCGCAAGCGGCAGAACGCGCGCTTAACAGCGTTGAAGCTTCTCAGCCGCACCAGGATGAGATGGAAAAAGGTTCGAAAGCGCTGAGCAAACGTTGGGACGAGTGGTTTGAAAACCCGATCGAACTGGCGGATGCGCGTGAACTGGTGACCGATACGCGCAAATTCCTTGGCGAAATTCCGGGGCACACCAGCTTCACCAACGCCCAATTGCTGGACATCATGATGGCGCAGGATTTCCAGGACCTCACCGGTCAGGTTATCAAACGCATGATGGATGTTATCCAGGAGATCGAGCGTCAGCTGCTGATGGTGCTGCTGGAGAATATCCCGGATCAGTCCGCGCGGCCGAAGCGTGAAAACGACAGCCTGCTCAATGGCCCACAACTCGACGCGACCAAAGCGGGCGTGGTGGCAAGCCAGGATCAGGTCGACGATCTGCTCGACAGCCTGGGCTTCTGATCTGTCTGTACCTGCACCTTCAGCCCGTCTGAAGGTGCAGGTCTGACAATGAAAAGGGAAGGGGAAACCTTCCCTTTTTTATTGCAGGAAAATATCCCCAATTGAGAAGGCGTTTGCCAGCGCATGCAGCACAATCGGGACAATCAAGCCGCCCGTGCCGAGCCTGACCACACACAACACCGCAGAAAAAATAAAGAGCTGAATAAAGGTAATGGGCGCGTGATACTGCATATGGATGACGGAGAACAGCAATGAGGTCAGCACAATCCCCACTTGCTGCGGTACTTTTCCCCACCCAAGGCTTGCATTGAGTAAAAAGCCACGAAAGATAATCTCTTCACTCACGGGTGCTGCCAGGCACGCCGTTAAAATCCACGCCCAGCGGGTCAGCCCGGTGTAATCGCGCAGCGAATCAAGCCAGGGTTCAGGCTGCTGAAACAGTTTTTCCATCACCAGCATCACCACCAGCGCCAGCAGCGGCACCGTTACGTTGCGCAGCGCCAGTGTGCCAAAGGGCAACAGCCCGTCAAAATGGCGCGCGTAATAGCGCCAGAGCAACAACGAGCAAGGCAATAACAGCGCGGTGCCGAGAAACGGCGCGGCAAGACCATTTCGATAAAGCGTCATAAAACCGGGAATGAAAAAGGCTAAATAAAAGAGGCTGTAATAGATAACAAACGCCGCGATGCAAATTGCCGTGTGCGAGATTCTGTCCAGATGTCGTGGCATAAAAAAATAACGTCCGTGCCGATAAATACGCGAAGCCGACCATTATAAAGGAGCGCGCTGGCATTTCTGTTCTGCGGTTAATAATCAGGATCTATCGATAAAAAATGGCCTTTAGGCAGGATTTTCGCGATAACGTTGCCGTTTGGTCTGCGTTTCAGCATGCGAGGTTGAACATGACGCGACAACTCAAATGGCGAAAACCCTCTGTTTTTATGCCTTACTCTGCCCATTGGACAGGCTTGACTCTGGCAATATGTCATCAAACCTGTAACCCGTGGATGTGTTGGCCGTGGCCTCTGAAGACAACGACGACAAAACAGAAGCCCCCACCGCGCACCGACTAGAGAAAGCGCGCGAAGAAGGGCAAGTCCCCCGATCCAAAGAACTGACATCGCTACTGATCATGTTGGTCGGTATCGGCATTCTGTGGTTTGGCGGTGAAGCGTTTGGTCGCAGGTTATCGATGGCGCTCTCATCCGGGCTGCGTTTTGACCACAAGATTATCAGTGACCAGAACCTGATCCTCGGGCAGATCATCGTGATGTTAAAAAACGTGCTGATCGGCATGTTGCCGCTGCTGACGGGCGTGGTGATCATCGCGCTTATCGCGCCGGTGATGCTGGGCGGACTGGTGTTTAGCACCAAATCGCTGGAGTTTAAATTTTCCAAACTCAACCCGCTCAGCGGGTTGGGGCGTTTGTTCTCCGCGCAAGTGGGCGCGGAACTGGTGAAAGCGCTGATGAAAGCGCTGCTGATGGGCAGCGTCGCGGGCTTTTTTTTATGGCACCACTGGCCGGATATGATGCGCCTGATGAGCGAATCGCCGCTGACCGCCATGGCGAGCGCCCTCAATCTGGCCGGGCTGTGCGCGATGCTGGTGGCACTGAGCATTATCCCGATGGTGGGGTTTGACGTTTTCTGGCAGATCTACAGCCATCTGAAAAAACTGCGCATGTCCCGCCAGGACATCCGTGACGAATTTAAACAGAGCGAAGGCGACCCGCACATTAAAGGCCGCATCCGCCAGATGCAGCGTGCAGCGGCGCGCCGTCGCATGATGGCCGATGTGCCAAAAGCGGATGTCATTGTCACCAACCCGACGCACTACTCCGTCGCACTGCAATATGACGAGAATAAAATGAGTGCGCCGAAAGTGGTGGCCAAAGGCGCGGGAATGATTGCGCTGCGTATTCGTGAGCTGGGGACGGAGAACCGTGTGCCGATCCTCGAAGCGCCGCCGCTGGCGCGTGCGCTCTATCGCCATTCTGAAATTGGTCAGCAAATCCCGGGCCAGCTGTATGCGGCCGTTGCCGAAGTGCTGGCGTGGGTATGGCAGTTGAAACGCTGGCGTCTGTCCGGCGGGCAACGACCTGTTAAACCTGAGAATCTCCCGGTGCCTGAGGCACTGGACTTTTTGAACGAGAAGGACACTGATGGCTAATCTGGTAGCAATGCTGCGTCTACCCGGCAATCTGAAATCGACCCAATGGCAAGTTCTCGCCGGGCCGGTGCTCATTTTGCTTATTTTGTCGATGATGGTGCTGCCGCTACCGGCGTTTGTCCTCGACCTGTTGTTTACCTTTAACATCGCACTTTCCATCATGGTGCTGTTGGTGGCGATGTTCACCCAGCGCACGCTGGAATTTGCCGCATTCCCGACCATTCTGCTGTTTACCACCTTGTTGCGCCTGGCGCTGAACGTCGCCTCGACGCGTATTATCCTGATGGAAGGGCATACGGGATCGGCGGCGGCAGGGCGGGTGGTTGAAGCCTTCGGTCACTTCCTCGTTGGCGGTAACTTCGCCATCGGTATCGTGGTGTTCGTCATCCTCGTTATCATCAACTTTATGGTTATCACCAAAGGTGCGGGACGTATCGCCGAAGTGGGCGCGCGTTTCGTACTCGATGGGATGCCCGGTAAACAGATGGCGATTGACGCCGATCTCAACGCCGGGATCATCGGTGAAGACGAAGCGAAACGCCGCCGTTCTGAAGTAACGCAAGAAGCGGACTTCTACGGTTCGATGGACGGCGCGAGTAAGTTCGTTCGTGGTGACGCCATCGCCGGTATTCTGATCATGGTTATCAACGTCATCGGCGGTTTGCTGGTGGGCGTTTTGCAACATGGCCTGTCGATGGGCGATGCGGCATCAAGCTACACCCTGCTGACCATTGGTGACGGTCTGGTTGCGCAGATCCCGGCGCTGGTTATCTCTACTGCGGCGGGTGTTATCGTCACCCGCGTTAGCACCGATCAGGATGTTGGCCAGCAGATGGTTGGCCAGTTGTTCAGCAACCCGCGCGTGATGATGCTCAGCGCCGGCGTACTCGGCCTGCTGGGGCTGGTGCCGGGGATGCCGAACTTTGTGTTCCTGCTATTTACCGCCGCGCTGCTGGGTCTTGCCTGGTGGTTGCGTGGTAAAGACCAGGCCGCACCTGCTGAAGCCGCGCCGATGAAGCTGCCGGAAAATACCCAGGCGGTAGAAGCCACCTGGAACGATGTGCAGCTGGAAGATTCCCTCGGTATGGAAGTGGGCTATCGCCTGATCCCGATGGTGGACTTCCAGCAGGATGGCGAGCTGTTAGGCCGTATCCGCAGTATTCGTAAGAAATTCGCGCAGGATATGGGCTTCCTGCCGCCTGTTGTGCACATCCGCGACAATATGGATCTGCCGCCGGCGCGTTACCGCATCCTGATGAAAGGGGTGGAAATTGGCAGCGGCGAGGCTTACCCAGGGCGCTGGCTGGCGATTAACCCAGGCACGGCGGCGGGCACGCTGCCGGGTGAGCAAACCGTGGATCCGGCTTTTGGCCTGGCCGCTATCTGGATTGAGAGCGCGTTGAAAGAACAGGCGCAGATCCAGGGCTACACCGTTGTGGAAGCCAGTACCGTGGTGGCAACCCATCTTAACCACCTGATTGGTCAATTCTCGGCGGAGCTGTTTGGTCGCCAGGAAGCGCAGCAACTGCTTGACCGGGTGAGCCAGGAGATGCCGAAGCTGACCGAAGATCTGGTGCCGGGCGTCGTCACGCTGACTACGCTGCATAAAGTGCTGCAAAACCTGTTGGCCGAAAAAGTGCCCATCCGCGATATGCGCACCATTCTGGAAACGCTGGCCGAGCATGCGCCGCTGCAAACCGATCCGCACGAACTCACGGCGGTGGTGCGTGTCGCGTTGGGTCGCGCCATTACACAGCAGTGGTTCCCGGGTAATGATGAAGTGCAGGTGATTGGTCTTGATACGCCGCTTGAACGTTTGCTGTTGCAGGCATTGCAGGGCGGTGGCGGTCTGGAACCGGGTCTTGCCGATCGCTTACTGGAACAAACTCAGGAAGCGTTAACGCGGCAGGAGATGTTGGGTGCGCCGCCGGTGTTGCTGGTTAACCATGCGCTGCGTCCGTTGCTGGCGCGCTTCCTGCGCCGCAGCCTGCCGCAACTGGTGGTGTTGTCGAACATGGAAATGTCGGATAACCGCAGCATCCGTATGACTGCGACTATCGGAGGCAAATAATGCGTTATCTGGCCTGGTTGGTGGCTTTGCCGCTGTTTGCCCACGCGGCCGGAAACGGCATTGGCGAAGGCATGTGGCAGGCCAGCAGTATCGGTATCCGGCTGGATAACCGTGGCGTGGTCTCTTCATCACGACCGCTGGGCCCGTCGCAGCCGGTAAACGGGCTGATGACGGATGTCTCCTGGCGCTATGAATTAAATGGCCCGACGCCTGCCGGGTTAATTGTTCGGCTCTGTTCTCAGGCGCGTTGTGTCGAGCTGGATGGGCAGAGCGGCACCACGCGCGGCTTTACCGATGTTCCGGCACTCGAATCGCTGCGTTTTGTCTGGGAAGTGCCCGGCGGTGGACGGTTATGGCCGCCGCTGGACGTCCGTAGTAACAAAGTGCTGGTCAACTACCGTCAACCCACTCAGCAAAACTAACCGCTTCGCTTCAATGAGTTAGCTCGTTTTTCACCCGAAAATCCCGCCGCAATGGCGGGATTTTGCTATCTGCCCCGCATTTTTGACCGCTCCTTTTGATGCAAAAGAAACGCTGTTTTATAAATCAGTGAAGCGCGTATCGACACTCTTTGCATTTTTGCCAGCCGCGTAATTTTGATGGCAGAAACAGAAAGGTTTCCCGTTGCACATCCTCTTACTTTAGCCGTGTAAGAAATTCCTTTGGCTAAGCCGGATCGTCAAAGGTCCCCCAAAATGAATAGGGTTGACGGCAATGAAAACACGAAAAATTGGATTGGCTAATTATCTCGCCTATGGCTCGGGCGATTTTCTGGGTGCGGGCACAACCGCGTTAACCGCAGCATGGTTACTCTATTTCTATACGACCTTTTGCGGCCTGACGCCGATTGAAGCGACATTTATCTTCGCGACAGCAAGGGTGCTGGATGCGGTGGTCAGTCCGCTGATGGGCTTTTTAACCGATAATTTCGGATCGACCTGGCTTGGTAAACGCTTCGGTCGACGTAAGTTCTTTATTTTGTTAGGTATCCCTTGCGTGTTCAGCTACTCAATAATGTGGGTAGGGGACATGAGTTTCTGGTATTACCTGCTGACGTATCTGCTGTTTGATGTGGTCTACACCATGATTCTGGTGCCGTACGAAACGCTGGTGCCGGAAATGACTGACGACTTTAAACAGAAAACCAAATTCTCCGGCGCGCGTATCTCCATGGCGCAGATGTCGGCGATTCTGGCCTCGTTCCTGCCGGGCGTTCTGCTGTCACACTTTGGTAAGGACAACCCGGTCTCCTTTTTCTACGCAAGCCTGGTGTTCTCGCTGCTCTGTGCGCTGATGCTGACATTTGTCTGGTGCTTTACCTGGGAACGACCGCGCGAAGAGTGGACCGAAGCGGCGCTGCGCGCGGAAGAAGAGAAAAAGAGCCTCACGCTTGGGCAAAGTTTGCGCCGCCTGTTTGTTGAACTCAGCTCCACGCTGCGTATCAAGATTTTCCGCCAGCACCTGGGGATGTACCTCGGCGGTTATATCGCGCAGGACGTATTTAACGCAGTGTTCACCTATTACGTGGTGTTCGTGCTGATGCAGGAAGCATCGCTGGCCTCCAACTTGCTGGGCACGATGGCGATTTTCCAGTTCATCGCGGTGATTGCCATGATACCGCTGTGCATCCGCTTCGGACCTGCGCCGTCATACCGCATGGTGGTGGTGCTGTTCGGTCTGAGCGCCGCCTCTTATGCCGTGCTCTACTACGCCGGTTTAAGCGATGTTTATTCGCTGCTGTTGCTGGTGTCCGCCGTTGCCGGTCTGGGACGCGGTGGTATCAACTACGTACCGTGGAACACCTACACCTACATTGCGGATATTGACGAAGTGGTCACCGGCCAGCGCCGCGAAGGGATCTTCGCCGGGATCATGACGCTGACCCGTAAAGCCTCGCAGGCCGGTGCGGTGATGCTGGTGGGGATTGTGATGCAGGCTTCTGGCTTTGTCTCCGGGCAGAAAACCCAGGTGCCAGAAGTGAGCCACACCATTTTGATGATCATGTGCTTTGGCACCATTGCGGTACTGTGCTGCGGCTTCCTCGTCTCCTTACGCTTCAAGCTGAACCTGAAAACCCACAGCGTGCTGCGTGAAGAAACGGCCAAAATGCGCCAGAGCGGCCGCGCAATGCCAGAAAGTATCACTCCGCAAGCGCGCGAAACCGTCGAAATGCTGGCGGGCATGCCTTACGAATCCTTGTGGGGCAACAACAACATTGGCTATCTGAATCGCAATAAACCTGCCGCGCCATCGCTGAAAGACGCGTCACTGAAATCGACTTATAACTGAGGTTAAGAATATGAAGGTTTGGCCTGTCAAACACAGCCCGTTACTGCGTCAGCCAGAGCGTTTTATCGCCCGTGATGAACTGAAAGCGTTGATCCGCAAGGTGACGCATAACCTGGTCAATATTCACGACAACACCGGCGAGTTTTTACTCCGTCTCGACGATGGGCGCGTGATTGATACCAAAGGCTGGGCTGGCTGGGAGTGGACGCACGGCGTGGGTCTGTACGGGATGTATCAGTATTACCGTCAGACCGGCGAAGAGGGTGTGCGTGAGGTGATTGATAACTGGTTCGCCGACCGTTTTGCCGAAGGCGCGACCACCAAAAACGTCAATACCATGGCACCGTTCCTGACGCTGGCGTATCGCTATGAAGAAACCGGTAACCCGACTTATCTCCCGTGGCTGGAAAGCTGGGCCGAATGGGCGATGAACGAGATGCCGCGCACCGACTGCGGCGGCATGCAGCACATTACGCTGGCGGAGGAGAACCACCAGCAGATGTGGGACGACACGCTGATGATGACCGTGCTGCCGCTGGCGAAAATCGGCAAATTGCTCAACCGGCCAGACTATGTGGAAGAGGCGGTGTATCAGTTTCTGTTGCATGTGCAGAACCTGATGGACAGAGAAACCGGGCTGTGGTTCCACGGCTGGAATTACGACGGTCACCACAATTTTGCCAACGCCCGCTGGGCGCGCGGGAATAGCTGGCTGACCATCGTTATCCCGGATTTCCTTGAGCTTGTCGATCTGCCGGAAAACAATGCGGTGCGCCGTTATCTGGTCCAGGTGCTGAATGCGCAAATCGCCGCGCTGGCGAAGTGCCAGCATGAAAGCGGGTTATGGCATACGCTGCTCGACGATCCAGATTCTTATCTGGAAGCCTCGGCAACCGCCGGATTTGCCTATGGCATTCTGAAAGCGCTGCGTAAGCGTTATATCAGCGCCGATTACACGGATGTGGCGGAAAAAGCGGTGAAGGCGATTGTGGGAAATATTTCGCCGGAAGGGGAGTTATTGCAGGTGTCGTTCGGCACCGGGATGGGCAGTAATCTGGCGTTTTATCGCCAGATCCCGCTGACCTCAATGCCATACGGCCAGGCGATGGCGATGCTCTGTTTGACGGAGTATCTGCGCAAATATTTCTGAAAGGCGATAAATGAAAAACCCCGGCTGACCGGGGTTTTTTATGGCTAAAAAATGAAGCAATTACATACGCTCTACGGTTTCAATACCCAGCGTATCCAGACCGAGTTTCAGCGTTTTTGCCGTCAGCAGAGCCAGTTTCAGGCGGCTTAAACGGGTTTCGTCGTTTTCCGCGCTGAGGATCGGGCAGTGCTCGTAGAAGCCGGAGAACAGACCCGCCAGATCGTACAGATAGGCGCACATCACATGCGGCGTACCTTCACGGGCAACGACGGACAGGGTTTCTTCGAACTGCAACAGACGCGCTGCCAGCTGGGATTCACGCTCTTCGCCAATCACCACCGGTGCGTTTTCCAGCACGCTCTCTTCAATACCCGCCTTGCGGAATACGGAGAGTACGCGGGTGTAAGCGTACTGCATGTACGGGGCGGTGTTGCCTTCGAAGGCCAGCATGTTGTCCCAGTCGAAAACGTAATCGGTGGTGCGGTTTTTCGACAGATCCGCATATTTCACCGCGCCGATACCGACCGCGTTGGCCAGTTTTTCCAGCTCGTCGGCAGGCATATCCGGGTTCTTTTCTGCCACCAGACGGCGCGCGCGTTCCAGCGCTTCATCCAGCAGATCGGAAAGTTTCACCGTACCGCCCGCGCGGGTTTTGAACGGCTTGCCGTCTTTGCCAAGCATCATGCCGAACATGTGGTGCTCAAGCGGCACGGAATCCGGCACATACCCGGCTTTGCGTACGATGGTCCAGGCCTGCATCAGGTGCTGATGCTGGCGGGAATCGATGTAGTAGAGCACGCGATCGGCATGCAGCGTTTCATAACGGTACTTCGCACAGGCGATGTCGGTTGTGGTGTACAGGTAGCCGCCATCCTTTTTCTGGATGATGACGCCCATCGGTTCGCCTTCTTTGTTCTTATATTCATCCAGGAACACCACGGTAGCGCCTTCGCTCTCGACCGCCAGACCTTTGGCTTTCAGATCCGCAACGATGCCCGGTAACATCGGGTTATACAGGCTTTCGCCCATTACATCTTTGCGGGTCAGCGTCACGTTCAGGCGTTCGTAGGTTTTCTGGTTCTGACTCATGGTGATATCGACCAGCTTGCGCCACATCTCGCGGCAATATTCATCGCCGCCTTGCAGTTTCACCACGTAAGCGCGTGCGCGTTCAGCGAATGCCGCGTCTTCGTCATAATGTTTTTTGGCTTCACGGTAAAAACCTTCGAGATCGGCCAGCGCCATTTCACCAGCATTCTCTTGCTGTTGCAGCTCAAGGTAGGCAATCAACATACCGAACTGGGTGCCCCAGTCGCCGACGTGGTTGGCGCGAATCACGTTATGACCGAGGAATTCCAGCGTACGGACTGATGCATCGCCAATGATGGTGGAACGCAGATGGCCGACATGCATCTCTTTCGCCACGTTCGGCGCGGAGTAGTCGATAACCACGGTTTGCGGCTGCGGTGTTGTTACACCCAGTCGATCGGATTTCAGCGCCGCATCTACCTGCGAGGCGAGAAACTCAGGCGCGAGGAAAATATTGATAAAGCCAGGACCGGCGATTTCAACTTTATTGGCAATCCCGTCGAGTGAAAGGTGAGACAGAACCTGCTCGGCCAGTTGTCGCGGTGCCATGCCCAGTTTTTTCGCTACTGCCATCACGCCATTAGCCTGATAGTCGCCAAACTGAATTTTTGCTGACTGACGAACCTGCGCTTCACAATCGACTGGCGCGCCTGCTGCAATCATGGCCTGACTGACTTTTTCTGAGAGAAGAGCCTGAATATTCACCGGGATACCTTACTTTTAGGACACCGCGTCGCTGAGGCGGCGTCCGGGTGTTTAATAAAGGCGGGAGTATACTGCAAATGCCCGGTGGCGTCAGCACTGCATAACACGGTAGATTATGCGCTTTGTTATGACTTGCGAGCACTGTTATGCGTACCTGGCAAACCATCGAAGAGTTGCAGGATATCGTGGAAGATTTGCCACGGTTTACCCAAGATTTGCAAAATTTAACTACCCGTCTGGGGCTGGATATCGCACCCTTAAATGCCGATCACATCTCGTTGCGCTGCCACCAGAACACCACGGCGGAGCGCTGGCGGCGTGGCTTTGAGCAATGCGGCGAATTGCTGTCGGAAAACATCATTAATGGTCGGCCGATTTGCCTGTTCAAACTGCGTGAACCCGTGTGCGTCGCCCACTGGCAGTTTACGGTGATTGAGTTGCCGTGGCCGGGTGAAAAGCGCTACCCGCACGAAGGGTGGGAGCATGTAGAAATCGTGCTGCCGGGCGATATCGCCACGCTCAACGCGCGTGCGCTGGCGCTGCTGGCTGATGAGGGCCTAAGCCAGCCGGGTATTTCGGTGAAAACCAGTTCACCAAAAGGCGAGCGCGAACGACTGTCCAATCCAACGCTGGCGGTGACGGATGGCAAAGTCACCGTGAAATTTCATCCGTGGACCATTGAAGAGATTGTCGCGAGCGAGCAGGGGTGAAAGCGCTTACGAAAGCGAGCCATGCTGAACCGGGGGAGAGGAAATGACCTTACTGGAAATCTGTTGTTATGGCGTCGATGACGCGGTGATTGCTGAGCAACGTGGCGCCGATCGCATTGAATTTTGCGCCGCGCCGAAAGAGGGCGGTTTAACCCCTTCCTTTGGCGCGTTAAAAGCGATTCGACAGGCGGTGACTATTCCCGTACATCCGATCGTGCGCCCGCGCGGTGGGGATTTTTGCTACCGGGCCGATGAGTTTGCCTCCATGCTGAGCGATATTGCGATGCTCCGTGAGCTGGGTTTTCCTGGCCTTGTCACCGGTGTGCTGACGGAAGAGGGAGATGTCGATATTGTGCGCATGCGGGAAATTATGCAGGCCGCACAGGGGATGGCGGTAACTTTTCATCGCGCGTTCGATATGTGTGCTAATCCGCTTCAGGTGTTTGATAACTTAGCCGAATTAGGCATTGCGCGTATTCTCACGTCTGGTCAGCAGCCCTCGGCAGCAAAAGGACTTTCATTAATCAGGGAACTAAATGCCAGGTCTGGTGTTCCAATCATTATGGCCGGCGCAGGGGTGCGTCCGGATAACCTCGAAACCTTTCTCCATGCGGGTATCAAAGAGGTGCATAGTTCGGCAGGTCGCTGGACAGCGTCGCCGATGCGCTATCGCAATCCAGGATTATCGATGTCGTCAGATGCCAGTGCGGATGAATATGCCCGCTACGGTGTGGATGGCGATGCGGTGGCAGTAATGAAAGAGATGATTTTGCACCATCGCCCGTAACAGTTTTTACCGCGCATCATGTCGCCCAATATGATGCTTGCTTGTACCAGGCCCCTGCCATTAACAGGGGCCTTTTTTTATCTTACGGTTTGCGGGCAATCAACACCGCGCGAACCGGGGCCGGGTAGCCTTCAACGGTTTTACTGTTATCCGCCGGGTTCAGAAAATCGGCCAGTGATTCTGTGACCATCCACGACGTGCTACGTTGCTCTTCGGTGCTGGTTACGCTGGTATCTGCAATGCGTACATCGACAAAACCGCACTTCTCCAGCCAGTTTTTCAGCGCCAGCGCAGAAGGGATAAAATAGACATTTCGCATTTGCGCGTAGCGGTCACCGGGCACCAGCACGGTATTTTCATCGCCTTCCACCACCAGTGTTTCCAGTACCAGCTCGCCATCTTTCACCAGTTGATCTTTCAACTGCCACAGATGTTCAAGCGGTGAACGGCGGTGATAGAGCACGCCCATGGAAAACACAGTATCGAAAGCGTTCAGCGCTGGAAGCTGCTCAATGCCAAGCGGTAAGAGATGCGCGCGACGATCGTCGCCCAACAATTTACGCACGGCTTCAAACTGGCATAAAAACAACTGCGTCGGATCGATACCAACGGCAAGCTGCGCACCCGCGCCGACCATGCGCCACAGGTGGTAACCGCTGCCGCAGCCGACATCTAAAATTGTGCGGCCTTTCAGATCGGAAAGGTGCGGCAGGACGCGCTCCCATTTCCAGTCGGAACGCCATTCGGTGTCGATATCAATGCCATACAGAGAAAACGGCCCTTTGCGCCACGGCATCAGATTACGCAGCAGCGTTTCCATACCTTTAAGCTGCCCGGCGCTGAGCGGTTCGGCGCTTTGCGCGCTGACACTGTGCAGCAGATCCAGCTTTGCAGGCGTGATGGTCGGCAGAAACTCCACCGCGTTGTTCCACTGCTTAAACTGCCCGTGCAATGCTTCACGCTGCCAGGCGGCGATCTGGGCGGGTAACGTTTCCAGCCAGTGCGCGAGCGTACCGGTGGCGATTTGCTGATAAAAACGGCCAAACTCAATCATGCTGCAACCGCCTTCAGAGCCACCAGCGAACCAAAATTAAAACACTGGAACCACAGTTCGCTGTGTTCAAACCCGGCAGTGCGCAGGCGGGTTTTATGCGCTTCAACAGAATCCGTCAGCATGACATTCTCCAGCATGCTGCGCTTCTGGCTGATCTCCAGTTCGCTGTAGCCGTTAGCACGTTTAAAATCGTGGTGCATATTGAACAACAGTTCGCCGACAGTATGGTCTTCAAAACTGAATTTTTCCGACAACACTAACGCGCCGCCAGGATTGAGCCCCTGGTAAACCTTCTGCAGTAGTTTCAGTCGGTCGTCTGGCTCCAGAAATTGCAAGGTGAAGTTGAGTACCACCATCGAGGCGTTTTCAATCTGAATATCGCGAATGTCGCCTTCAATCACTTCAACAGGCGTTGGCGCTTTATAGGCATCGATATGACGACGGCAGCGCTCCACCATGGCAGGTGAGTTGTCGACGGCGATAATTTTGCAATCAGCGTGGTGAATGTTGCGACGCACTGAGAGCGTTGCCGCGCCCAGTGAGCAGCCGAGATCGTAAACCTGCGTGGCAGGCTGGACAAAGCGCTCCGCCAGCATGCCGATCATCGAGATAATATTGGAGTAACCCGGTACGGAACGCTGGATCATGTCCGGGAAGACTTCGGCTACCCGTTCGTCAAAAGTCCAGTCGCCCAGGCTGGCGATAGGCGCAGAAAAAAGCGTGTCGCGGTGAGACATAGTGTAAATATCCGGGAAAACAAAGGGGCGTATTGTGCGCTAATGCAATGAGAAAACCAACTCCCAGGGCATGTACCACAGATTTGCCAGCACCATCAGCAGCAGGGAGCAAAAGGTTGCGCCCATACCGGAACGACGCCAGCGGATCAGACGGTGGTGAAAGCCGTAATAATGCATCAGGCGACCGGCGATCAGCAGCAGCCCACAAACGTGCACTAACCAGGTTTGCGCACCGTCCATCTCCATAAAAAGAAGCAGGATCAGGGCGACGGGAATGTACTCGACCGCATTGCCGTGAATGCGTATCGCACTTTGCAGCTCGCTAAACCCGCCGTCGCCGTAGCTAACACGGTATTGCGTGCGCAGGCGAATAACGTCAAAAGAAAATTTTATGAGTAACAATGCACCCAGCACGGCGTAAAGCGCGCTAACCATACTAACTCCCTTTAAGGCTCTGGTGACCGCTAAACAATGATAGGTGGTTCGTTCAGAAAAGAGAAGATTGGAGCGGAAGAGAAGGGGCGTCGCCAACACTCGGGACAGCGGCCTGCAAACCCTGCCACAGGGTTTCCACCAGTTCTGGTGCCTGGGCGATATCCGGCGTGTGCAAAAATAAATACGGCGTGGTGGTCTGTTCCCACACCGGCAGTTTTTGCAGCCACACGGCAAACAACTGGCGATTTTGTTCCATATTGTCGCTACCAATAAAACGCACCATCGGATGGCTGGCGGTAATCAGTGCATGCACCGGGACTTTCGGCTTTTTGCGCTGCGCTTCAATGATCGCTTCACTGTGGGGAATGGCGCTATGCACCGGTCGGCTATCAAGGATCACACGATTCACCCCACGCGCATGTAAGCCCTGATTGAGCGCTTTTTCCTCTTCGCCTTTGGCGAAAAAGCCTGGGTGGCGCACTTCAACGCCATAGGTGAAATCAGCCGGCAGCGCGTCCAGAAATGCCCACAACGCGGGGAGATCGCGTGGGCCAAAGGTTGCCGGAAGCTGTAACCAGTACTGGCCTATCCGGTTGGCGAGCGGCGACATTCGCTCAAAAAACTCGTCTGTCAGATCGCGGCAGTTACGCAGCGCCGCCTGGTGCGAAATGGTGGCGGGAAATTTAAAGCAGAAGCGAAAATCATCGGTGGTTTGTTCGCGCCAGCGCGCCACGATCTCGGCTTTTGGCAGCGCATAAAGCGTGGTGTTGCCTTCGACGCAGTTAAAGTAACTGGCGTATTCCTCAAGGCTGGTAATGCCAAGGCGCACCCACTTGGGGTGCGACCATTGTGGCAGGCCGACATACATCATAACGCGCTGAGGATCTCGTCCGTGCTGCGAACACGGCTAATGCGCGGGAAGATATACTTCAGGCTGCCCTGATGTTGCTCGTTGCTGCCAGCGCTGCAAGCATCTTCTGCAATCACCAGCGAAAAACCCAACTCCCAGGCGTTGCGCGCGGTGGATTCCACGCCGATATTGGTGGAAATGCCACACAGCACAATGGTGTCGATGCCACGGCGGCGCAGTTGCAACTCAAGATCGGTACCGTAGAACGCGCCCCACTGGCGTTTGATCACTTCAATATCGCTCTCTTTTTTACCCAGGGCCTGCGGGTAAACCCACCAGTTGTCTGGCAGGGTATGACCGCCTGTTGCCGCGTCAACCGGCTGTTTCAGCGCTTCGGCGAAACCCTCTGACCAGCCAACGCGTACTAATACAACCGGCGAACCGTTGGCACGGAATTTTTCCGCGAGCGTTGCGGCACGTTGAACCACGTCCTGCGCTGTGTGCGGGCCACCGGCGAAAGGTAAAATACCTTCCTGTAAATCGATCACCACCAGTGCGGTTTTCTCAGCATTGAGTTCCAGCATAATAACTCCTGAAAAATGAATGACGTCGGCGGATACCTTACGCGTTATGCAGGTGCGGACGGTTTACAAATTTTGTTAAATTTTGTGAGAATGCGCAATAAGCGCGCAGCAAACGCGCGTACAGTCGGTCGCGGGCTTATCGTCAGTCAGAATTTCCAGTATAATAGCCCCCTTTTTTCATCCAGTTGTGACATACGAAAATAGCTGCCACCAGAGTGCCTGCCCCGCAGGCGGCGGGTCGCGCGCAGCTAATTAAGGGATATCTCATGCGTACAGTATATTGCGGGCAGCTCAATCAGTCCCATGTGGGACAGCAAGTAACGCTTTGTGGGTGGGTCAATCGTCGTCGTGACCTCGGTAGCCTTATCTTTATTGATATGCGCGATCGTGAAGGCATCGTGCAGGTGTTTTTCGACCCGGACCGTCAGGATGCGTTCCAGCTCGCCTCTGAACTGCGTAATGAGTTCTGCATTCAGGTTACCGGTACCGTGCGTGCGCGCGACGGCAAAAACGTCAACAAAGATATGGCAACCGGTGAAGTGGAAGTGTTTGCCACCGAGCTGAACATTATCAACCGTTCTGACGTGCTGCCGCTGGACTCCAACCACGTTAATACCGAAGAAGCGCGTCTGAAATACCGCTACCTCGATCTGCGCCGCCCGGAAATGGCCCAGCGCCTGAAAACCCGCGCGAAGATCACCAGCTTCGTGCGTCGCTTTATGGATGACCACGGTTTCCTCGATATTGAAACCCCGATGCTGACCAAAGCGACGCCGGAAGGCGCGCGTGACTATCTCGTGCCGTCGCGCGTGCATAAAGGCAAATTCTACGCGCTGCCGCAATCCCCACAGCTGTTTAAACAGCTGCTGATGATGTCCGGCTTCGACCGTTACTATCAGATCGTCAAATGTTTCCGTGATGAAGACCTGCGTGCTGACCGCCAGCCGGAATTCACCCAGATCGATGTGGAAACCTCCTTTATGACTGCGCCGCAGGTGCGAGAAGTAATGGAAGCGCTGGTACGCGAACTGTGGCAGGAAATTCGTGGTGTGGATCTGGGCGACTTCCCGATTATGACCTTCGCCGAAGCCGAGCGCCGTTACGGTTCTGATAAACCTGATTTGCGTAACCCGATGGAGCTGATAGATGTTGCCGACTTGCTGAAAGCGGTCGAGTTTAAAGTCTTCTCCGGCCCGGCAAACGACCCGAAAGGCCGCGTTGCTGCGCTGCGTGTGCCAGGTGGCGCACAACTTAGCCGTAAACAGATTGACGACTACGGTAAGTTTATCGAAATCTACGGGGCGAAAGGCCTTGCTTACATTAAGGTCAACGAAGCGGCAAAAGGACTGGAGGGGATCACCAGCCCGGTCGCGAAATTCCTGAACGCGGAAATCGTTAGCGCGATCCTTGAGCGCACTGGCGCACAAGATGGCGACATGATTTTCTTCGGTGCGGACCACAAAAAAGTGGTGGCTGATGCGCTGGGCGCACTGCGTCTGAAGCTGGGTAAAGACCTGAATCTGACCGACGAAGCCAAATGGGCGCCGCTGTGGGTGATCGACTTCCCGATGTTTGAAGATGACGGCGAAGGCGGACTGACCGCGATGCATCACCCGTTCACCTCGCCGAAAGATATGACTGCGGCCGAGCTGAAAGCGGCACCGGAAGAGGCCGTAGCGAACGCTTACGATATGGTTATCAACGGTTATGAAGTGGGCGGCGGTTCTGTACGTATCCATAACGGCGAAATGCAGCAGACTGTATTCGGCATTCTGGGCATCAATGAGCAGGAACAGCGTGAGAAGTTCGGCTTCTTGCTGGATGCGCTGAAGTATGGTACGCCGCCGCACGCGGGCCTGGCGTTTGGTCTGGATCGTCTGACCATGTTACTGACCGGCACCGATAACATCCGTGACGTGATTGCGTTCCCGAAAACCACGGCGGCGGCCTGTCTGCTGACCGAAGCGCCAAGTTTCGCCAACCCGGCATCGCTGGCTGAGCTGGGTATTTCCGTCGTCAAAAAAGAGACGCCGGAGAATAAATAAGATGGCCTTTAAGCACCCTGTTTCTGTACTGGTGGTGATTTACGCCGAGGACACGAAACGGGTGCTGATGTTGCAGCGACGCGACGATCCTGATTTCTGGCAGTCGGTTACCGGCAGCCTTGAAGCAGGAGAGGTAGCGTCGCAAGCCGCCATGCGTGAAGTAAAGGAAGAGGTCGACATCGATATTGCTTGCGAGCAACTGACCTTAGTCGACTGTCAGCGCACGGTGGAGTTTGAAATATTTAGTCATTTACGTCATCGCTATGCGCCGGGCGTTACGCACAATACCGAATCCTGGTTTTGTCTTGCGCTGCCCCATGAACGCCAGATTGTTTTTAGTGAACATCTGGCGTACCGCTGGCTTGATGCCCCGGCAGCGGCGGCATTAACCAAGTCGTGGAGCAACCGGCAGGCGATTGAAGAATTTGTTATTAACGCCGACTAATTTCCCCTGGAATTTCAGTTCTCAGGAAGGTGGCAACCCCCGCGTCGCCAGATGCTTACTGTGGTAAGCAACGGGTGCGAACGGGAGCAGCCAACGCGCCAGAGGGCTTAAAACCGCCGGGAAAAGGCTTTATTGGAGAGTTTTTATGGCAGGTCATAGTAAATGGGCCAACACCAAACACCGCAAAGCGGCACAGGATGCTAAACGCGGTAAGATCTTTACCAAAATCATCCGTGAACTGGTAACGGCTGCGCGTCTGGGCGGCGGTGATATCGGTTCTAACCCGCGCCTGCGTGCGGCGGTTGATAAAGCGCTGTCTAACAACATGACCCGCGACACCTTAAACCGTGCTATCGCGCGTGGTGTGGGGGGGGATGATGACGCGAACATGGAAACCATCATTTATGAAGGTTATGGTCCTGGCGGCACGGCGGTGATGGTGGAGTGTCTGAGTGACAACCGCAACCGTACCGTGGCGGAAGTGCGTCATGCTTTCAGCAAATGTGGTGGCAACCTCGGTACTGACGGTTCTGTTGCCTATCTGTTCAGCAAAAAAGGGGTTATCTCCTTCGACGCTGGCGACGAAGACACCATTATGGAAGCGGCGCTGGAAGCCGGTGCTGAAGACGTGGTGACATTTGATGATGGCGCAATTGACGTTTATACCGCATGGGAAGAGATGGGCGCGGTACGTGACGCACTGGAAGCTGCGGGCCTGAAAGCAGACAACGCTGAAGTCTCCATGATCCCGTCGACCAAAGCCGACATGGACGCGGAAACCGCGCCGAAGCTGCTGCGTCTGATCGATATGCTGGAAGATTGCGACGACGTGCAGGAGGTTTACCACAACGGTGAGATCTCTGATGAGGTTGCGGCGACACTCTAATGTCGCTGATTAACTCGCCTGTCACCGGAGACGCATAATGGCGATCATTCTCGGTATCGATCCGGGTTCGCGCGTCACCGGTTACGGCGTGATCCGCCAGACGGGACGACAACTGACCTATCTCGGCAGCGGTTGTATCCGTACCAAAGTGGATGATTTACCGTCGCGTCTGAAGCTGATTTATGCAGGCGTGACGGAGATCATTACCCAGTTCCAGCCGGATTTCTTCGCTATCGAACAAGTGTTTATGGCGAAAAACGCCGATTCGGCACTCAAGCTGGGGCAGGCGCGCGGTGTGGCGATTGTCGCCGCCGTGAATCAGGATTTGCCGGTGTTTGAATATGCCGCACGGCAGGTAAAACAGACGGTGGTGGGGATTGGCAGCGCGGAAAAAAGCCAGGTGCAACATATGGTGCGCACGCTGCTGAAACTGCCCGCTAACCCGCAGGCGGATGCGGCAGATGCGCTGGCTATCGCCATCACGCATTGTCATGTCAGCCAGAATGCATTGCAGGTGAGCAGCACAAGGCTCAATCTGGCTCGCGGACGATTACGCTAAAAAGCGCCGGTTTACCGGCGCTTTTTTTACAATAGCGAACTTATTTTGCGCGCGTCCTCTTCGGTTGATGGGTTATAGACCACCATTGTCAGATCCGGTTGGCCTTCCACTGAAAAACTCGAGAACTCCAGCGACAACCTACCGACAGCGCCATGCAGCAGGATTTTGGTGCCTTCTTCCATTACGTCTATATCATTATTTTGCCAAAGCTCTGCAAATTCTGCAGAAGCTGCGCTGAGTTCTTCAACCAGAGGACGAATTTCAATCGACGCACCCGCGCGGGTTGCGTCCGCACGAAAAGCGGCCACCAGAAAGCGGGCGAGCGAGTGCCAGTCTGCCTGTGCGGCGCGCGCCTGGGGATTAAGAAAAATGCGCCGCAGAATGTTACGTTCATGTGCGGGCTGGCTGGGGTAATCGGATAACACCACCGTGGCGGCTTTGTTCCAGGCGAGCACATCCCAGGTCGCATTGCGGATCATCGCCGGGCTCAGGTGCATACAGTCCAGCACTTTTTGCAGCCTTTCTGTCACGGTTCCTCTGGTCATGGAATGCATGCCCGGAGCACGGCCTAATGCCAGATGAAAAACGTGTTCGCGTTCGCGCTCAGAAAGACGCAGCGCCTGGCAAATGCGCTCCAGCACTTCCGCCGAAGGCGTACCTCCTCGACCTTGCTCAAGCCAGGTATACCAGGTGGCGCTAATACAGGCCAGATGCGCCACTTCTTCACGGCGCAGCCCCGGCGTACGTCGCCGCGCGGTATGAAAACCCAGCGCCACAGGATCAAGCTGTGCCCGGCGCGATTTCAGGTAACTGCCCAGATCTTTAGGCTGAGTAACGCTTTGCATCCTGTTAGTCCTTATACCCCGATAACGTCACTACTTTTCACTACAAAGGATATTTATAAGGATAACGGCGCGAGTCAATATCAGGAGACACACACATGCATGTTTTTCTAACGGGCGCGACCGGTTGGGTCGGCGCTAAAGTGGCGGCAGAGTTGATTGCTGCCGGGCACCAGGTGAGCGGCCTGGCAAGAAACACGGATAAAGCACAGACATTGCTGGCCGCTGGGGGGCAGGTTGTTTCCGGAACGCTGGATGATCACACCATCTTGTTTGACGCAGCGTCGCGTGCGGATGCGGTGATCCATACCGCCTTTAATCACGACTTTTCCCGCTTTGCGGAAAATTGCGAACAGGACCGTCGCGCCATTGAAGTGATGGGGGAGGCGCTGATCGGTAGCGATCGTCCGTTGCTGGTGACCTCGGGGCTGGCAAGGCTGGTTCAGGGGCGGCCAGCAACAGAAAAGGATCAGCCTGTCAGCGCGCCGGACTATCTGCGCCGTTCCGAACTGGCGGCACAGGCTCTGGTCGAAAAAGGTGTCCGGGCTGCCAGTGTGCGTCTGGCTCCAACTGTTCATGGTGTAGGCGATCACGGTTTTATCCCGATTTTGATCGCGCTGGCGAAGAAAACCGGTGTATCCGCCTGGCCGGGCGAGGGCAATAATCACTGGGCGGCGGTACATCGTCTTGATGCGGCGAAGGTATACCGGCTGGCGCTGGAAAGTGGCGTAACGGAAACGGTATATCATGCGGTAGCGGAAGAAGGGATCGCGATGCGGGAGATTGCCATCGCCATTGGCAACATGCTGGGCCTGCCCGCTGAATCACGCGGTGCCGACCATTTTGGCTGGTTTGCCACCTTTGCTGCCGCGGATATGTCGGCATCCAGCGAGCGAACCCGTGAGGTCTTAGGCTGGCACCCTGAGCAACGCGATTTACTCACCGATCTTGCGGATGCGGCCTATTACGCGAATTCCTGAACCGCGCTCGCGTTTTCCTGTATATTCGGCTGGATATCTATCCAGCCTTTTTTTATCATACGGCATTACACTTTCAGCCGTTAACGCAGGAGCGTCACGTGATAGGCAGACTCAGAGGCATTATTGTAGAAAAACAACCCCCGTTGGTTCTGCTGGAAGTGGGGGGCGTGGGATATGAAGTCCATATGCCGATGACCTGCTTTTATGAGCTCCCGGACGCCGGAAAAGAGGCGGTTGTTTTTACACAGTTCGTGGTACGTGAAGACGCTCAGCTGTTATACGGCTTTAATAACAAGCAGGAACGGACGCTGTTTCGTGAGCTCATCAAAACCAATGGTGTAGGGCCTAAGCTAGCACTGGCGATTTTGTCCGGCATGTCGGCGCAGCAGTTTGTTAACGCCGTTGAACGCGAAGATCCTGCGGCGCTGGTCAAATTGCCGGGAATCGGGAAGAAAACCGCCGAGCGTTTGATTGTCGAGATGAAAGATCGCTTTAAAGGTCTGCACGGCGATCTCTTCACCCCGGCTGCTGATTTGGTGCTGTCCTCTCCGGCGAGCCCGGCGACGGATGATGCGGAACAAGAAGCCGTTGCTGCGCTGGTGGCGTTGGGCTATAAACCTCAGGAAGCCAGCCGGATGGTAAGCAAGATTGCGCGTCCGGACGCCAACAGTGAAACCCTGATCCGCGAAGCGCTGCGCGCGGCGTTGTGAGGTAGAGGATGATTGAAGCAGACCGTCTGGTAACGCCCGCCAGCACCAATATAGAGGAAGTTGCAGACCGCGCTATTCGTCCGAAAATGCTCGACGAGTATATCGGTCAGCCGCAGGTGCGCTCGCAAATGGAGATCTTTATCCAGGCGGCAAAGCTGCGCGGTGACGCGCTGGACCATCTGCTTATCTTCGGCCCGCCGGGCTTAGGTAAAACGACGCTAGCGAATATCGTGGCAAACGAGATGGGTGTCAATCTGCGCACGACCTCAGGCCCGGTGCTGGAAAAAGCGGGCGATCTCGCCGCGATGCTCACTAATCTCGAGCCGCATGATGTGTTGTTTATTGATGAGATTCACCGCCTCTCGCCGGTTGTCGAAGAGGTGCTTTATCCGGCGATGGAGGATTATCAGCTGGATATCATGATCGGTGAAGGGCCAGCGGCGCGCTCAATCAAAATCGATTTACCCCCGTTTACCTTGATCGGCGCGACAACGCGCGCGGGTTCGCTCACTTCGCCGCTGCGCGATCGTTTCGGCATTGTGCAGCGTCTGGAGTTCTATCAGGTGGCAGATTTACAGCACATTGTCGGGCGCAGCGCGCGCTATATGGGGCTGGAGATGAGCGACGAGGGTGCGCTGGAAGTGGCGCGACGCTCACGCGGTACGCCGCGTATTGCGAATCGTCTGCTGCGGCGTGTGCGCGATTTCGCTGAAGTGAAGCACGATGGCGACATTACCGCTGATATCGCGGCCCAGGCGCTCGACATGCTGAATGTCGATGCCGAAGGCTTCGACTATATGGATCGTAAGCTGCTGTTAGCCGTAATCGATAAGTTCTTCGGTGGCCCGGTCGGGCTGGACAACCTGGCGGCAGCCATTGGTGAAGAGCGCGAAACGATTGAGGATGTGCTGGAGCCGTATCTTATCCAGCAGGGCTTTTTGCAGCGTACGCCACGAGGCCGGATGGCAACAGTCAGAGCGTGGAATCACTTTGGTATAACGCCGCCGCAAATGCCATAACGTTAAAGGCCGGAGAGCATTTGCTTCCGGCCTTTCGCTTTAGCTGGCGGGTTTCTTCATCATGCTGAAGATAAACAGCAGCGCCGCGCACAACACCACGGATGGGCCCGCGGGCGTGTCATAAAAAGCCGAAAATGTCAGCCCGCCGGTGACGGCGATCATGCCGATCCCGACTGCGATGCCCGCCATTTGCTCCGGTGTACGTGCGAAGCGTCGCGATGTCGCGGCAGGGATAATCAACAGGGAGGTGATGATCAGTGCGCCGACGAATTTCATGGCAACGCCAATCGTTAACGCAGTGACCAGCATCAGCAGCAGCTTCACACGCTGCAACTTCACGCCATCGACAAAGGCCAGCTCGGGGCTGATGGTCATCGACAGCAGATTGCGCCATTGCCAGAACAAAATTCCCAGCACCACGACAACACCCAGAGCAATCGCCACCAGGTCGGCTGGAGTGACCGCCAGCAAGTCCCCGAACAGATAGGCCATTAAATCGACACGGATATTTGACATCAGGCTGACAACAACCAGACCCAGCGACAGTGCGCTGTGCGCCATGATCCCCAGCAGGGTATCAATGGCCAGATGAGGTCGTTTTTCCAGCCATACCAGCCCGGCGGCCAGCAGCAGCGTAACGGCGATCACTGCATAAAATGGATTGACGTCCAGTAACAAACCGAAAGCCACACCCAGCAGAGAAGCATGCGCGAGCGTGTCGCCGAAATATGACATTCTGCGCCAGACAACAAATGAGCCCAACGGACCCGCCGCGCAGGCGAGCATAACCCCGGCAAGCCAGCCGGGCAGTAATAATTCGATCATGAGTGTCCATTACCCTGGCGCAGCACAATGCGGCCCTGTAAATCGTGGCGGTGGTTGTGATTGTGGCGATAAATCCCCAACTGTTCCGCGCCACGCTGGCCAAACATGGAGATAAATTCCGGGTGCATCGAAACCACTTCCGGCGTGCCAGAACAGCAAATATGGTGATTCAGGCAGAGCACTTCATCGGTTTTTGCCATAACCAGATGCAGATCGTGAGAAACCATCAATACAGCGCAGTCCAGCTCTTTACGCAACTGGTCAATCAGGTTGTACAGCGCCACCTGGCCATTCACATCAACGCCCTGGGTTGGCTCATCAAGAACCAGCAATTGCGGGCGATTAAGCAGTGCTCGCGCCAGCAATACACGTTGGGTTTCGCCACCAGACAGTTTTTGCATTGGCGCATCGACCAGGTGTGCGGCCTGCACTCGTTTTAGTGCGGGAATAATATCGCCTTTGCTGGTGCCAGGACGCAGGCGCATAAAACGGCCAACGGTGAGCGGCAGAGTAGCGTCCAGGTGTAATTTCTGCGGCACATATCCGATGCGCAGCGTTTTGTCACGCTTGATCAACCCGGAGTCGGGTGCTACCAGCCCAAGCACAACGCGCACCAGCGTTGATTTGCCCGCGCCATTAGGGCCCAGCAGGGTTAAAATTTTACCCGCGCGTAAATTCAGCGAAATATCAGACAGGACGCGACGTTGGCCGAATGCGACAGTGATTTTTTCGAGCGTTACAAGATTCGTCATAGCATTTATGGGGTTGCACAAGTTGTCGAATGTTATAATATCACATTCCATTTATTCATTACGATTAATAGTCGCATTATGTTACATAAAAATACGCTTCTTTGCGCAGCGTTATCCGCTGCGCTTCTCGGTGGAGCAGCACAAACTGCTAATGCCGCCGTTGTAACGTCATTAAAGCCGCTGGGATTTATCGCGTCAGCAATCGCTGATGGGGTGACGCCGACAGAAGTATTACTGCCGGATGGCGCTTCAGAGCACGATTATTCCCTGCGTCCATCGGATGTAAAACGCTTACAGAACGCGGACTTAGTATTTTGGGTCGGGCCTGAAATGGAAGCCTTTATGGTGCGTTCCGCGCAGCAAATCCCGGCGAAAAAATTAGTGACGATGGCGGAACTGAATGGTGTGAAAACGCTACTCATGAAAGGGTCGGACGAGGATGAGCACGACCATGATGATGGACATCATCAGGACGAAAATAGTGACGAGCATCACCATCACGGTGAGTACAACATGCATCTGTGGCTCTCCCCAGAGATTGCGCGGCTGTCGGCGGTTGCAATCCACGATAAATTAGTGGAAGTTATGCCGCAAAGTCGAGCCAAGCTGGACGCCAACCTGCAAGCATTTGAGGCATCATTAGCCCAGTCCGATAAGCAGGTCGGTAACGAGCTGGCACCGCTGAAAGGGAAAGGGTATTTCGTTTTTCATGACGCCTACGGCTACTTTGAAAAACACTACGGACTGACTCCGCTGGGTCACTTTACCGTCAACCCCGAAATTCAGCCTGGTGCGCAGCGTTTACATGAAATCAGAACACAGTTGGTTGAGCAAAAAGCAACCTGCGTTTTTGCTGAGCCACAGTTCAGGCCAGCGGTCGTAGAAGCTGTTGCCAGAGGGACATCCGTTCGAATGGGAACGTTGGATCCGCTCGGTATCGGCATCAAGTTAGGCAAAAAGAGCTATCCGCAGTTCCTTGCCCAACTTTCACATCAGTATGCGAGCTGCCTGAAAGGAGAATAACGAGGAAGTGAATACGTGCAACAGATAGCCCGCTCTGTCGCCCTGGCATTTAATAATCTGCCACGACCCCACCGCGTTATGCTGGGGTCACTTACAGTTCTCACTCTCACGGTCGCCGTTTGGCGTCCGTATGTTTACCACCCCGAATCCGTTACACCCATTGTTAAAGCTATCGAGCTGCCGAAGAGCGAAATCCGTTCTTTGCTGCCGGAAGCCAGCGAACCTATCGACCAGACTGCATCGGATGACGATGTTGACGCTATTCCGCAGGATGAACTCGATGAGAAAACCTCCAGTGAAGCTGGCGTACATGAATATGTCGTATCGACGGGCGATACGCTGAGCAGCATTCTTAATCAGTACGGCATTGATATGGGTGATATCAGCCAGCTTGCCGCTGCGGATAAAGAACTGCGTAACCTGAAAATCGGCCAACAGATCTCCTGGACTCTGACCGCGGATGGCGATTTACAGCGGTTGACCTGGGAGATGTCCCGCCGCGAGACCCGCACTTATGACCGCGTTGATGGCGGCTTCAAAATGAGTAGCGAAACGCAGCAAGGCGATTGGGTAAACTCGGTGATGAAAGGGACTGTCGGCGGGAGTTTTGTTTCCAGCGCGCGCGATGCCGGGCTAACCAGCGGTGAAATCAGCGCGGTGATCAAAGCCATGCAGTGGCAAATGGATTTTCGCAAGCTGAAAAAAGGCGATGAATTCTCTGTACTCATGTCCCGCGAAATGCTGGAAGGCAAGCAAGAGCAAAGCCAGTTACTTGGTGTGCGTCTGCGTTCCGACGGCAAAGATTATTATGCAATTCGCGCGGAAGACGGCAAATTTTACGATCGCAACGGTACAGGCCTGGCAAAAGGATTTTTGCGCTTCCCAACATCCAAGCAGTTCCGTGTCTCTTCGAATTTTGACCCCCGTCGTCTGAACCCGGTTACTGGTCGGGTTGCACCGCATAAAGGCGTTGATTTCGCGTTACCACAGGGCACGCCTGTGCTGGCGGTAGGGGATGGCGAAGTCGTCGTGGCGAAACGCAGCGGAGCGGCAGGTAACTATGTCGCTATCCGTCACGGGCGCACTTATACCACGCGTTATATGCACCTGCGCAAACTGTTGGTAAAACCAGGACAGAAAGTGAAACGTGGCGATCGTATTGCACTCTCCGGGAATACCGGCCGTTCTACCGGACCGCATTTGCACTATGAGGTGTGGATCAACCAGCAAGCTGTTAATCCGTTAACGGCGAAGCTGCCGAGAACCGAAGGCTTAAGCGGGTCGGATCGCAAAGATTATCTGGCACAGGTTAAAGAGATTCTGCCTCAGTTAAAAGTCGACTGATTCGTTTAATAAATGTGCGTCCGAAGCCGATGTCCAAACCGCATCGGCTTTTTCTTTTGTGCGATGGATGGCGCCTCGCTACACTATCTCATTATTTTATGTGAACTGATTTCTCGCCTGCGGAAGATGCATGGAAACGAAAAAAAATACCGCTGAATACATTCCTGAGTTTGAAAAAGAATTTCGCCATCCGCGCTACTGGGGCGCGTGGCTGGGAGTGCTGGCTTTTGCGGGTGTAGCGCTGATCCCGCCCTCGGTACGCGATCCTGTACTCGGCAAACTTGGTCGTCTGGCCGGAAAGTTCGGCAAAAGCGCGCGCCGCCGCGCGCAGATCAATCTCTACTACTGCTTCCCTGAAAAAAGCGATGCGGAAAGAGAAGTAATCATTGATGAGATGTTTGCCACTGCGCCTCAAGCCATGGTTCTGATGGCGGAACTGGCACTGCGTGGCCCGGAAAAGATCATGCCGCGTGTGGAATGGCAGGGGCAGGAAATTATTGATGAAATGCACCGCAACGAAGAGAAGGTGATTTTCCTCGTTCCGCACGGTTGGGGCGTTGATATCCCGGCGATGTTAATGGCATCGCAAGGCCAAAAAATGGCGGCGATGTTCCACAATCAGGGCAACAAAGTGTTCGATTATGTATGGAACAGCGTGCGTCGTCGTTTTGGCGGGCGTTTACATGCGCGTAATGATGGGATCAAACCCTTTATCCAGTCGGTTCGCCAGGGCTACTGGGGGTACTACCTTCCGGACCAGGATCACGGTGCGGAGCACAGCGAATTTGTTGATTTCTTTGCAACCTATAAAGCGACCCTGCCTGCTATTGGCCGTTTGATGAAAGTGTGCCGTGCGCACGTGGTGCCGCTGTTCCCGGTTTATGATGCGAAAACACACCGGCTGATTATTCAGGTGCGTCCGCCGATGGACGATCTGCTTACCGCTGATGACAATACGATTGCCCGCCGTATGAACGAAGAAGTTGAAAAGTTTGTCGGTCCGCATCCTGAGCAATATACCTGGATCCTCAAATTGCTTAAAACGCGCAAACCGGGTGAAACTGAGCCTTACAGGCGCAAAGATTTATTTGCGAAAAAATAGCCCACAAAAAAGGCCTCTCAATGAGAGGCCTTTTTGCTTTCTATAACCGCTTATTCTACGGTGAGAATGCGCGTGGTGTTGGTGGTGCCGATGGTGCTCATCACATCACCCTGAGTCACGATGACCAGGTCACCAGAGAGCAAATAGCCTTTATCGCGCAGCAGGTTTACTGCGTCGTGAGCTGCTGTCACGCCATCATTTACGCTGTCGAAATAGACCGGCGTGACGCCGCGATACAGAGCTGTCAGATTTAGGGTACGTTCATGACGAGAGAGGGCGAAAATCGGCAGCCCGGAACTGATGCGCGAGGTCATCAGCGCGGTACGCCCCGATTCTGTCATCGAAATGATAGCGGTTACACCTTTCAGGTGGTTTGCCGCATACATGGCTGACATGGCAATCGCTTCTTCCACGTTATCGAATTGGATATCCAGGCGGTGCTTGGAGACGTTGATGCTTGGAATCTTCTCAGCACCCAGACATACACGCGCCATTGCAGCAACGGTTTCGGACGGATACTGGCCTGCGGCCGTTTCGGCAGAGAGCATGACCGCATCGGTGCCATCGAGCACGGCGTTGGCAACGTCCATCACTTCCGCACGTGTTGGCATCGGGTTGGTGATCATTGATTCCATCATCTGCGTCGCGGTGATCACCGCACGGTTCAGCTGGCGCGCGCGGCGGATCAGCGCTTTCTGGATACCAACCAGTTCCGGGTCACCGATTTCAACACCGAGATCGCCGCGTGCGACCATTACCACGTCGGAGGCGAGGATCACATCATCCATCGCATCTTGATTGCATACCGCTTCTGCACGCTCAACTTTTGCCACGATTTTGGCATCGCAACCGGCATCGCGCGCCAGACGGCGAGCATAGTTAAGATCTTCGCCGCAGCGCGGGAAGGAGACGGCCAGGTAGTCAACACCGATCAATGCAGCCGTCACGATATCCGCTTTGTCTTTTTCAGTCAGTGCTTCTGCAGAGAGGCCGCCGCCGAGCTTGTTGATGCCTTTGTTGTTCGATAGTGGGCCGCCAACGGTCACTTCGGTAAACACTTTCATGCCCTGAACTTCCAGCACTTTCAGCTGTACGCGACCGTCGTCCAGCAGCAGGATATCGCCTGGTACGACATCAGCAGGCAAACCTTTGTAGTCGATGCCCACTTTTTCTTTGTCGCCTTCACCTTTACCGAGGTTGGCATCGAGCAGGAATTTATCCCCGATGTTCAGGAAAACTTTGCCTTCCTTAAAGGTGGAAACACGAATTTTTGGCCCCTGTAAATCGCCAAGGATAGCAACATGACGTCCCAGTTTTGCCGCAATCTCACGCACTTTATCTGCACGTAATTTATGATCTTCAGGTGTTCCGTGTGAGAAGTTCATACGTACCACGTTAGCACCGGCAGCGATCACCTTCTCAAGGTTGTTATCGCGGTCAGTAGCCGGGCCTAAGGTGGTTACGATTTTGGTTCTGCGAAGCCTTCTGGACATGTAATACTCCGTTGACTGAAACAACTTGGTGTTGCGTGAACATAAATCCGGTCATTTGGCGCCCAGCTGTGAAGGGCGATGTGTCAGATCGGACAGCGTAAGAGGTTACCGCTTTTATATTTACTATTAGTGGTTATCGCTTTTAATAAGCAGCTCTTTATCAAAGCGCGATTCTTTCAGTGCTTCTTTGACTCGCTTCAAGTTATCCCTGAATTTTGCTCCCCGACGCAATGTGAAGCCTGTCGCCAGCACATCAATCACCGTGAGTTGCGCAAGACGAGAAACCATTGGCATATAAATATCTGTATCTTCCGGAACATCCAGGGTGATAGCAAGCGTTGCCTCACGCGCCAGCGGCGTGCCTGCGGACGTAAGGGCTATCACCATGGCATCGTTTTCACGCGCCAGTTGCGCAAGTTCTACTAAATTCTTGGTTCTTCCGGTATGTGAAATCAACACAACGACGTCATCGTCGCTACAATTCATACAACTCATGCGTTGCAACACAATGTCATCGGAGTAGACCACCGGCACATTGAAGCGGAAAAATTTGTTCATCGCATCATGCGCAACGGCGGCAGAAGAACCAAGGCCAAAGAAGGCAATTTTTTTCGCCTGCGTCAGTAAATCTACGGCGCGGTTTACCGCCGCCATATCCAGTGACTGGCGCACATGGTCGAGACTGGCCATCGCGGATTCGAAGATTTTGCCGGTATAGGCTTCAACACTGTCATCTTCATCAACATTTCGATTAACATAGGGCGTGCCGTTGGCGAGGCTTTGCGCCAGATGCAGTTTGAAATCGGGGAAACCCCGGGTATCGAGGCTGCGGCAGAAACGGTTCACTGTTGGTTCGCTAACATCCGCTTCTTGCGCAAGTGCGGCAATGCTTGAGTGGATGGCCTGGTCCGGCGCGGCGAGGATCACTTCCGCCACTTTTCGTTCGGATTTGCTAAGGTGTTCCAGCCGTGACTGGATTTTTTCCAGCATATTCATGGGTGATAAACGCTCATGGTAAAACGATTACACCAATAGATGGAATCGTGATGCGGTTTAGCTTGATATTACCCCTGCGACGCGCAGAAAGGTAAGTCGTGATGAGAAATGTTGTTGTTTTTTTTCATTACATGATCAGAGTCGGATTTTACCGGCTGTGTATTGGGCAAATATCCCGCTTTATCAGGGCGAAAGAACAGTTTTTTCGTCACAACAATATAACGCACGTCCTGACAAGGCTTAACAGTTTCGGGAATTACGTAAAAGCAGTACAGTGCACTGTAATAAAATTACAACTGAGGCCTGGCTGAAGCTCCAGGATAGCCAACTGAGGAGAAAGACATGGCGGTAATACAAACAGCCCAGGCGTGTGACCTGGTCATTTTCGGCGCCAAGGGCGACCTTGCCCGTCGGAAATTGCTGCCTTCCCTGTACCAACTGGAAAAAGCGGGCCAGATTCACCCGGAGACACGAATTCTGGGCGTGGGCCGCGCTGATTGGGATAAGGAAGCGTATACCAAGGTTGTTCGCGAAGCGCTTGAAACCTTTATGAAGGAGAAGATCGACGAGAGCCTGTGGGACAAGCTGAGTGGTCGCCTGGATTTTTGCAATCTGGACGTCAACGATACGTCGGCATTCAAACGTCTCGGCGAGATGCTGGATCAAAAAAATCGCACCACCATCAACTATTTCGCCATGCCGCCAAGCACTTTTGGCGCAATCTGCAAAGGCCTGGGTGAAGCCAAACTGAACGCCAAACCGGCGCGCGTGGTGATGGAAAAACCGCTGGGCACATCGCTTGCCACATCGCGGGAAATCAATGACCAGGTGGGCGAGTTTTTCGAAGAGTGCCAGGTGTATCGTATCGACCACTACCTCGGTAAAGAGACGGTGCTCAACCTGCTGGCGCTGCGTTTTGCGAACTCTCTTTTCGTCAATAACTGGGACAATCGCACCATCGATCACGTTGAAATCACCGTGGCGGAAGAGGTGGGCATTGAAGGGCGCTGGGGCTATTTTGACCAGGCCGGACAAATGCGCGATATGATCCAGAACCACCTGCTCCAAATTCTGTGCATGATTGCCATGTCGCCGCCGTCCGATCTAAGCGCCGACAGCATTCGTGACGAGAAAGTAAAAGTGTTGAAGTCGCTGCGCCGTATTGATCGCACCAATGTGCGTGAAAAAACCGTCCGCGGTCAGTACAGCGCCGGTTTCGCCCAGGGCAAAAAAGTGCCGGGTTATCTGGAAGAAGAGGGCGCGAATAAGACCAGCAACACCGAGACGTTCGTTGCTATCCGTGTCGACATTGATAACTGGCGTTGGGCTGGTGTGCCGTTCTACCTGCGTACCGGTAAACGTCTGCCGACCAAGTGTTCTGAAGTGGTGGTTTACTTTAAAACACCGGAACTGAACCTGTTCAAAGAGTCCTGGCAGGATCTGCCGCAGAACAAATTGACCATTCGCCTGCAGCCGGACGAAGGGGTGGATATCCAGGTGCTGAACAAAGTGCCGGGTCTCGATCACAAACACAATCTGCAAATCACCAAGCTCGATCTGAGTTATTCCGAAACGTTCAATCAGACGCATCTGGCCGATGCCTATGAGCGTCTGTTGCTGGAAACGATGCGCGGCATTCAGGCGCTGTTTGTGCGCCGTGACGAAGTGGAAGAAGCCTGGAAATGGGTCGATTCCATTACGGAAGCCTGGGCGGCGGATAACGACTCGCCGAAACCTTACCAGGCGGGAACCTGGGGGCCAGTGGCCTCGGTAGCGATGATCACCCGTGACGGCCGTTCCTGGAACGAGTTTGAGTGATTCGCTGTCGGTTAATGTTGCGCAATTTTACCGGTAACATGATCTAACTCAGCTATCCGAACAATTTTTCATCTTTCAGGCCCCGACTGGATTCACCAGCGGGGCTTTTTTTATTACACTGGCTGAAGCGATTTTGCCTTTGGGGCGCGGCGCTCTGGTGTTTTCAGCTTGTTACGTAAAGCTCATCGCACTGTTAACGCGGCTTCCCCGGACAGATAAATTTCAGGAGCCTCTATGAACCCGACAATGTTACGCGTAACAAATCGTATTATCGAACGTTCGCGCGAAACCCGCTCAGCCTATCTGGCGCGTATTGAACAAGCGAAAAGCGATACCGTACGCCGTTCCACTCTCGCCTGCGGTAACCTGGCGCACGGTTTTGCTGCTTGCCAGCCCGACGATAAAGCCTCCCTCAAAAGCATGTTGCGCAACAACATTGCGATTATCACCTCATATAACGACATGCTCTCTGCGCACCAGCCTTACGAGGTCTATCCGGATATTATTCGTAAAGCACTGCATTCAGTGAATGCAGTCGGGCAGGTGGCTGGTGGTGTTCCGGCCATGTGCGATGGCGTAACGCAAGGTCAGGACGGGATGGAATTGTCCTTACTGAGCCGCGAAGTGATTGCTATGTCCGCTGCGGTCGGCCTGTCGCACAACATGTTCGATGGCGCGCTGTATCTGGGCGTGTGCGACAAAATCGTCCCGGGGCTGGCAATGGCAGCATTGTCGTTTGGCCACCTGCCGGCAGTGTTTGTGCCATCAGGTCCGATGGCGAGCGGCCTGGCCAACAAAGAGAAAGTGCGTATCCGCCAGCTTTATGCTGAGGGCAAAGTCGATCGCATGGCGCTGCTGGAATCAGAAGCCGCGTCCTATCATGCGCCAGGCACCTGTACATTCTACGGTACCGCTAACACCAACCAGATGGTGATTGAGTTTATGGGCATGCAGTTGCCGGGTTCCTCGTTTGTACACCCGGATGCACCGCTGCGCAAAGCGTTGACAGAAGCGGCGGCTCGCCAGGTAACGCGCCTCACCGGCAATGGCAACGAATGGATGCCGCTTGGCAAAATGATCGATGAAAAAGTGGTGGTTAACGGTATCGTTTCGCTGCTGGCGACCGGCGGTTCCACAAACCACACCATGCATCTGGTGGCGATGGCGCGAGCGGCGGGCATCATCATCAACTGGGATGATTTCTCTGATCTTTCAGACGTTGTTCCTTTGCTGGCGCGCCTCTACCCGAATGGCCCGGCGGATATTAATCACTTCCAGGCAGCCGGCGGTGTGCCGGTATTACTGCGCGAGCTGCTGAAAGGCGGTCTGCTGCATGAAGATGTTAATACTGTCGCAGGCTTTGGTCTGGCGCGTTATACCCATGAGCCGTGGCTCAATAACGGCGAGCTGGACTGGCGCGAAGGCGCAGCCGCGTCGCTGGATGACAATGTAATCGCCAGCATTGATAAACCGTTTTCTAAACATGGCGGCACTAAAGTACTGAGCGGCAACCTCGGACGCGCGGTAATGAAAACCTCCGCCGTACCGGTAGAAAACCAGGTGATTGAAGCACCGGCGGTGATTTTTGAAAGCCAGCATGACGTGCTGCCCGCATTTGAGGCAGGGCTGCTGGATCGCGATTGTGTGGTCGTTGTTCGTCATCAGGGGCCAAAAGCGAACGGTATGCCAGAATTACATAAACTCATGCCGCCACTTGGTGTATTATTGGACCGCCGTTTCAAAATTGCATTAGTTACTGATGGACGGCTGTCAGGAGCATCAGGTAAAGTGCCGTCGGCAATCCACGTTACACCAGAAGCATATGATGGTGGGTTGTTGGCAAAAGTGCATGATGGCGACATGATTCGGGTTAACGGGCAGACCGGCGAATTAACGCTGCTGGTTGATGACAACGTACTTGCCGCACGTCAGCCACATATTCCTGACCTTAGCGCGATGCGCGTGGGCACAGGGCGCGAAATGTTTGGTGCGCTGCGGGAAAAACTTTCCGGCGCGGAACAGGGCGCGACCTGTATCACTTTTTAAGACGACAAGATTTTAGTTCTGGCGAGAGAAAAACACTGATGAAAAACTGGAAAACGAGTGCAGAAGCAATCCTGAAAACGGGTCCGGTAGTGCCGGTAATCGTAGTGAACAAACTGGAGCACGCCGTACCGATGGCGAAAGCGCTGGTTGCAGGTGGTGTTCGCGTTCTGGAAGTGACTCTGCGTACGGCTTGCGCTATCGACGCTATTCGCGCTATTGCGAAGGAAGTGCCGGACGCAATTATCGGTGCAGGTACCGTGCTGAACCCGCAGCAACTGGCAGAAGTGACTGCCGCTGGCGCGCAGTTCGCCATCAGCCCAGGTCTGACCGAGCCGCTGCTGAAAGCCGCGACCGAAGGCACTATCCCGTTGATCCCGGGTATCAGTACCGTTTCTGAACTGATGCTGGGTATGGACTACGGTCTGAAAGAGTTTAAATTCTTCCCGGCAGAAGCCAATGGCGGCACCAAAGCGCTGCAGGCGATTGCGGGTCCGTTCTCGCAGGTACGTTTCTGCCCGACAGGCGGTATTTCTCCGGCGAACTATCGTGATTACCTGGCGCTGAAAAGCGTGCTGTGCATCGGTGGTTCCTGGCTGGTACCGGCCGATGCGCTGGAAGCAGGCGACTACGATCGCATCACTAAACTGGCTCGCGAAGCAGTAGAAGGCGCGAAACAGTAATTTTCGGCGGGTCTGAAGTCCGCCTGATAAAAAGCCTGGTCGCATCACGTCGACCGGGCTTTTTTATGGTTTTGATTCGTCCAGGGCTACGGACATCAAAAGATGCGACTCCGTTTATTGCCCCCGGATTTAGTTCTCAAGGGGCTGGCTGGTGCTTCTGAGAGAGTTGTGTACGCCTCCAGGCAGCAATCAATGCCGTTTGCTGGGTGAGGCAGATTACCCGTTGACCTTCACCGACGCCGCCGCCGCAACCGCGTATTCCACCGCTTTTTCAACGTTATCTGCCACGGCCAGCGCGACGCCCATACGGCGGGAACCCGCAATTTCCGGCTTACCAAACAGACGCAACTGCACGCCAGCACCCACGGCGTTGTTTATGTTATCAAAGGTGACATTCTGGCTAGTCAGGTGCGGCAGGATCACCGCCGAAGCAGACGGACCGTACTGGCGAATAGCGCCAATGGGCATGCCGAGAAACGCGCGGACATGCAGGGCAAACTCGGAAAGATCCTGCGAAATTAACGTCACCATCCCGGTATCGTGCGGGCGCGGAGAAACTTCGCTGAAGATAACGTCATCGCCGCACACAAAAAGCTCAACGCCAAACAGACCGTAACCACCAAGCGCCAGCACCACTTTACTGGCGATCGCTTGTGCGCGCTCCAGCGCCAGAGGCGACATCTGCTGCGGTTGCCAGGATTCGCGGTAGTCGCCATCTTCCTGGCGATGGCCGACTGGTGCGCAGAAATGTACGCCGTCGACCGCGCTGATGGTCAGCAGTGTGATTTCAAAATCAAAATTGACCACACCTTCAACAATTACCCGCCCGGCACCGGCGCGGCCGCCTTGTTGGGCATATTCCCAGGCGTCTGCTAATTGAGCGGCGCTTTTAATAAAGCTCTGGCCTTTACCGGAAGAACTCATCACTGGTTTTACAATACAGGGCAAGCCTATCTCCGCGACGGCTTGCTGAAATGCAGCTTCACTGTCGGCAAAGCGGTAGCTGGAAGTCGGCAACTGTAACTCTTCAGCCGCCAGGCGGCGGATACCTTCACGGTTCATCGTCAGCTTAGTGGCTCGTGCGCAGGGAACGACATGCTGACCCTGCGCTTCCAGCTCTATCAGCATATCGGTGGCGATAGCTTCGATTTCCGGCACGATAAAGTGAGGTTTTTCCTGTTCAACCAGCGCTTTCAGCGCCGCGCCATCAAGCATATTGATAACATGCGAACGATGCGCAACATGCATCGCAGGTGCATCGGGATAGCGATCCACGGCGATCACTTCAATACCCAGACGCTGACATTCGATGGCAACTTCCTTGCCCAGTTCACCAGAGCCTAATAACATCACGCGGGTTGCTGCAGGGCGCAGCGCAGTTCCTAAAAGAGTCATAGCATTGTACCGTTAGAAAAAATTTGCGCGCAGTATAAACGAAAACGTTTGCGTCTGTCTTTTATCACTTGCGGTGGTTTTTTCAACGCGCTACCATACTGTATAAATAAACAGTTAAATGAGGCTGCATCATGGCGGTAGAAGTTAAATACGTAGTCATTCGTGAAGGTGAGGAAAAAATGTCTTTTGCCAGCAAAAAGGAAGCCGATGCTTACGATAAGATGCTCGATCTGGCCGAAGTGCTCGGTGACTGGCTTGCAACAGGGCCGGTAGATCTGGAAGACAACGCGCGCGATCAGATGGCGTTGTGGCTTGCCGAGCAAAAAGAGGCGCTTAACAGCATCCTGAAATCCGGTAAATTACCGGGCACGGAAGCTGAAGAAGCGGTAGCGCCGGTTGGCTCTTCTGATTCAGAAACGGCTGACACTGTGGATATCAAAACTGCAGCGAAGCGCGTGAAAGTCGCCTGATCTTGCACTGCCAGCAATTTGTACCATGCTTTGAAGGGGTAAAAAACCAGGAGATAAGCATGAAAATTTCAGGAGTTTTCACCGGTCTGCTTTTGCTGGCAGGCAGCATCGCGGCGCATGCCGCTACGGATAAATCGGTGAAATTTCCCTCGTGCGAGGGACTCAAGGCAGACGGCATCGCCGCCAGTGTTAAGCGGGATTATCTGCAGAATCGCATTGTCCGTTGGGCTGACGATCAAAAGAAACTGGGTCAGGCCGATCCGGTCGCCTGGGTCAATCCGAAAGAGATTACTGGCACGGATGATAAATGGGTAGTGCCGTTAACCGTACGCGGGAAAAGCACGGACATTCACTATCGCGTAGCCATCGATTGTAAAGGCGGAACCGCAGAGTATCAGCCGCGATTGTAACACCGCATTTTCCCATTCTTTTCAGATATAGACACTTCCTGACATCCCCCTCGCTTACTCTGTGCGCACAACTGTCATGATAAGCGAGGGTTCTATGAGCTGGTTAAATCAACTGCAGTCATTGCTTGGTCAAAAAGGTGATACGCAGACGCCGTCTCCCGGTGGCCAGGGGCTCAACAATTTGTTGGTGCCGGGGGCATTAGGTGGCCTGGCGGGTCTGCTGGTCGCCAGTAAATCATCGCGCAAACTGCTCGCGAAATATGGCACAGGCGCTTTGCTGGTGGGCGGAGGCGCCGTTGCGGGCAGCGTGTTGTGGAATAAGTACAAGGATCGCATCCGGGATGCGCATCAAGGTGAGCCGCAATTTGGTCAGCAAAATACGCCTCTGGATGTCCGCACTGAGCGGCTTATCCTGGCGCTGGTCTTCGCCGCCAAAAGCGACGGACACATTGATGATAAAGAACGTGCGGCGATAGAACAGCAGTTGCGTGAAGCAGGTGTGGAAGCGCAAGGGCAGCAACTGGTAGCGAAAGCTATAGACCAGCCGCTGGATCCCGCGCGTCTGGCGCAGGGAGTGCAAAACGAAGAAGAAGCGCTGGAAGTTTACTTCCTCAGTTGCGCCGCTATCGATATCGATCATTTTATGGAACGCAGCTATCTGAACGCGCTGGGCGATGCGTTAAAAATTCCGCAAGATGTGCGAGAAGATATCGAGGCGGATCTCAAAAAGCAGAAATTAGCGCTTAGCTCATGATTTAAATTACGTTTCGCTTGCATCGCGCGTGGGTTTTGCCACCCTTATAGGTATGTAAAACCAAATAAGAATTGTGCTATGTCGCCGAAAGCAAAAAAAATCCCGCACGCCATGACGATGCATGGTGATACGCGTATCGACAACTATTACTGGCTGCGAGACGATACGCGCTCGCAGTCAGATGTTCTGGATTATCTCCATCAGGAAAATGATTACGGGCGCGAAGTGATGGCCTCCCAGCAGGCGTTGCAGGACGACGTGCTCGCAGAAATTATCTCGCGAATACCGCAGCGCGAAGTCTCCGCGCCTTATATCAAAAACGGCTACCGTTACCGGCACATCTACGAGCCGGGAAGCGAGTATGCGATTTACCAACGTCAGTCGGTTCTCAGTTCCGAGTGGGATGAGTGGTCGGTGTTACTGGATGCCAACCAGCGTGCGTCACACAGTGAGTTCTACACTCTTGGCGGTATGGAAGTCTCGCCCGACAACACCATTATGGCGATTGCCGAAGATTATCTTTCCCGTAGGCAGTATGGTCTGCGTTTTCGCAATCTTGAGACGGGCAACTGGTATCCGGAAATGCTGGATAATGTCTCGCCGGAATTTGTCTGGGTTAACGATTCTGAAACGCTCTATTATGTGCGCAAACACGCCACTACATTACTGCCGTACCAGGTCTGGCGACACACCGTTGGCACGCCTTCGCAACAGGATGAACTGGTGTATGAAGAGCAGGACGAGACCTTTTATGTTGGCCTGAGTAAAACCACTTCCCAGCACTACATCACTATTCATCTCGCCAGCGCGACCACCAGTGAAGTGCTCCTGCTTGATGCTGAACTGCCGGATGCCCAACCGCTGCGTTTTCTGCCAAGGCGCAAAGATCACGAATATAGCCTTGATCACTACCAGCACACTTTTTACCTGCGATCCAATCGGGATGGTAAAAACTTCGGTCTGTATCGCACCAAAGTGCGTGATGAACGGCGCTGGGAAGTGCTGATCCCGGCGCGCGAACAGGTGATGCTTGAAGGATTTACGTTGTTTACTGATTGGCTGGTTGTGGAAGAACGCCAGCGCGGCCTGACCAGTTTGCGCCAGATTAACCGCAAAACCCGGGAAGTTATCGGTATCGCGTTTGATGATCCCGCCTATGTCACCTGGCTTGCTTACAACCCGGAACCGGAAACATCACGCCTGCGTTATGGCTACTCATCCATGACCATGCCAGATACGTTGTTTGAACTGGATATGGATACCGGAGAACGGCGTGTTCTGAAACAAATGGAAGTGGCGGGGTTTGATTCCAGCGATTATCGCAGCGAGCACCTGTGGATCCACGCCAGAGATGGCGTCGAAGTGCCAGTGTCGCTGGTTTATAACCATAAACATTTCCGCAAAGGAGAGAATCCGTTACTGGTTTATGGTTATGGTTCTTACGGCGCCAGTATGGATGCTGATTTTAGCAGCAGCCGGTTAAGCTTGCTGGATCGAGGGTTTGTCTGCGCCATCGCGCATATTCGCGGTGGCGGTGAATTGGGCCATTCATGGTATGAGGACGGGAAGTTCCTCAACAAAAAAAACAGCTTTAATGATTTTATCGATGTCACCGACAGCTTGCTGGCGCAGGGCTATGGCTCGCCCCTGTTTTGCTACGGCATGGGGGGCAGTGCAGGTGGATTACTGATGGGCGCAGTAATCAACCAACGTCCATCGCTGTTCCACGGCGTCATTGCCCAGGTGCCGTTTGTCGATGCCCTGACCACCATGCTTGATGAGTCAATCCCGTTGACCACCGGGGAGTTTGAAGAGTGGGGCAATCCGCAGGACGAAACCTATTATCACTACATTAAAAGCTATAGCCCGTATGACAACATTGCGGCGCACGCCTATCCGCATATGCTGGTAACAACCGGTCTTCACGATTCGCAGGTGCAATACTGGGAACCCGCAAAATGGGTTGCGAAACTGCGTGAATATAAAACCGATGATAATTTGCTGTTGCTGTGCACGGACATGGATTCCGGGCACGGTGGAAAGTCCGGCCGGTTTAAATCCTACGAAGGTGTTGCGCTGGAATATGCGTTCTTAATCGCCCTGGCGCAGGGAACATTGCCCGGAAAAGGGAACGGTTACTCTTCGCCGAGGTAGTGTTTTAAGGTTAATCGCAGCTCCGGGCTCATGCGCTCCAGGTTGTTAAACAGCCAGCGCAGGTAGCCCGGATCGCGATCGGCAATTTCAGAGACGGCTTTCCCCCGGTATTTACCAAACGTAAATGTCGTCAGCAAAGCAGGGCGTCCGGTTACCATGGCCATTTGATCGGGTGTCCAGCCGGACACCTGCATAATATCGATCAGCAGTGCAGCGGTGATGTAGCAATCATATAACGCGCGGTGGTGATGCAACCCCGCAGGTGTCTGAACACTGAGCTTGCGGGATTTATACAGCGCCATATTGCTGTATTTGATACCGGGCCACAGGCGGCGCGCCAGTTTCATGGTACAAATCCACTCCCCTGGCATTTCAGGCAGCACCCGGCGATCAAAACTGGCGTTGTGCGCCACATACCAGTTGCTCCCGTAATAGAGCGGTACGATCTCCTCAATCCACGGCTGATGAGCGACCATCGCTTCGGTGATGTGGTGTATCGCCATGGCCTGCGGACTGATTGGTCTGTCCGGACGCACCAGATGGCTCATGGGATTGACAATCTGCCCGTCGACGACATCAACGGAGGCAATTTCAACAATGCCTCCCTGTAAATCGCAGGTTTCGGTATCGATAACGCGTAACATGCCTTGCTCCATTATTTCACTTTGGGCTCGTAAGGCAGGCGGGAGAGCGACACAGAGGCCAGACGGTGGGCTATCAACCGCTCTCTAAACCAGTTTCGCAGATGTTCCGGCTGCTCGCGTTCAACGGCTTCGGCAATCACTGGCATGTTGTAACGCTCTTTAAATGCGACACCCGCCGCAGCAAGGTCAACGTTGACCTTGTCCATCTCTTGTTGTTCGAGCTGCGCAAGATTGGTAATCATGATGTTCTCCTGGGTTCACGCGGCAAAAGTTACTAAGCCTGTCGTAGAAAGACAAGCGCGCCGCCGATGATACTCGACGCGATTATTGTACAGCGTTATTCTTTGTGCCATATGCATAACTAAAAGGAATGAACAATATGCCTGCTGTAATCTCTCGCCACTGGCGAGCCATCGCATTGATAGTCAGCCTGTTCGCTACGCCTGCTGTTCTGGCGCATGCCCATCTTAAAGGGCAGTATCCTGCCGCCAACGCCGCTGTTACCGCCGCACCACAAGCATTAACGCTGAATTTTTCTGAAGGCATTGAGCCTAAATTTAGCGGTATCGCAGTGACCAACGCACAGCAGCAAATTATCAAGACTGGCGCGGTAAAGCGCAATGAGAATGACAACAAGCAGATGATTGTTCCGCTGGAAGAGCCGCTATCGCCGGGCAACTATACCGTTAACTGGCATGTCGTTTCAGTTGACGGGCACAAAACCAGTGGCCAGTACGCATTTTCTGTGAAGTGACTGATGTTAGCTGCAGTGTTGGTTGGACTGCGTTTTGTGCATTTTGCGGCCCTGATGTTGGTATTTGGCTGCACGTTATTTAGCGTGTGGTTCGCGCCGGGTAGCCTGCAACGCCTTCTCGCGCAACGCTTTCTTTTTTGGCAACGGGGCTGTTTATGGCTTGCCGCAGTCAGTGCAGCTGCGATGTTTGCCGTGCAGGGCGGTGTAATGGGCGATGGCTGGCCTGATGTAGTGCGTACTGAAATCTGGCTGGCGGTTGCTGGCACGCAAACCGGAGCCGTGCTGGCGTGGCAAGTTGTTGCTGCGTGTCTGGCGCTTGTTGTCGTGCTTATGCAACCGCTACAGCAACGTAAAATAGTGCTACTTGTGATCCTGCAGTTTGTGCTGGCCGCCGGAACAGGGCATGCCGCGATGCGGGAAGGCGCGATGGGTGTTGTGCAGCGGGGTAATCATGCCTTGCATTTATTATGTGCCGCGATGTGGCTGGGCGGGTTGTTGCCAGTATTATTCTGCATGAAACTGGCTCACGGTCCCTGGCGTGCAGCGGCAATTGCCGCCATGATGCGCTTTTCCTGGTTCGGTCATTTCGCCGTTGCAGGGGTGATCCTCACTGGCGTTATCAATACACTCTTAATCCAGGGTTGGGTCTGGCCATGGCAGAGCCTCTGGGGTCAGGGGTTATTGTTGAAATGTGCGCTTGTGGCGCTGATGGTAGTAATTGCTGTGATGAATCGGTATGTTCTGGTGCCGCGGCTGAATCTGCAAAGCGACACCGCGCGGCAACGTTTTATCGCGTTGACCTGGGCCGAAGTCGGGCTGGGCGCACTGGTGCTGGCAGCGGTAAGTTTGTTTGCAACATGGGAACCTTTTTGAATGAACCTGGCGGGAAAAATGAAGAAGAGTTTATTAGTTCTGGTAATGCTGGCATGTTCAGGTACGGCACTGGCTTCGCCGCAGGTCATTACGGTAAGCCGCTTTGAGATTGGCAAAGACAAATGGGCATTTAACCGTGAGGAAGTCATGCTGACGTGCCGGCCAGGCCATGCATTGTATGCCATCAACCCCAGCACGCTAGTGCAATACCCGTTGAATGACATTGCTGAAAAAGAAGTTGCCAGCGGTAAGACCATTGCTCAGCCGATTAGCATCATCCAGATCGATAATCCTGCCAATCCTGGCGAAAAGATGAGTCTTGCGCCTTTTATTACGCGAGCTGAGACGCTTTGTTAAAATCCAGCGATAATCCGCTGATCTACAATAAAAAACCGCAAGCCTGAGTAAACACGCCTTGCGGTTTTTTGCATTTCATAAGCGTGACGGTAACCTGATTTTTCTGACCACTTTTGTCGCGGACTGGAAAACCTGACGCCGTCATCTATTCTTAAAGGGCAAGGCGACTTAGCCTGCATTAATGCCAACTTTTAGCGCACGGCTCTCTCCCAAGAGCCATTTCCCTGGACCGAATACAGGAATCGTGTTCGGTCTTTTTTTATCTCTACGTTATGCAGGTTTCTTTATCTCGTCCTGAAAATTCCCAAAACCATACATCGCCACAAACCATAACATATTCTGCACCGCGTGCGTCCAGGTATTTTTTTGTGATTGCGATGTTTTTATGACCTGAACAGTGAGTCCGCCCTGTGCTGCATCAGATAACCTGCCAGCAAGCCAGGGTAAACCGTCAGGTGCCCCGGACTTACGGTTTTTCGAGGCACAGAAGAAAAAGTACCTGCTCTGTAGGAGCTCTGGCCGGGGATCCATTGATAGTTTCACTTGGTGTACTTTAGTTTTAACGAAAGTTTTGACCTGCTTGCTTTGGTTCGGGAATAAGATGCACTTCCCGGACATCATCACATCACTGATGTACTGGCAGCCCGCTAAGTCAAAGTGAATACTGTTCGCAGAACTCATCGCATGAGGCTGCAGCGTGCAGAGCAAAGTTATAAAAAAACCTCAATATCACGACGATATAACCGACAAGATGATCCGGCTTTTCAAGGGAATGCACATATTATGAGAATAAAGATGTTATTAGTAATGTTATTCGCTTCCGTGGTGCAGATGGCTCATGGTCAGGGCGATATACAGCGCAATGAGCTGGAGCAGGCTGTTATCGATTTTTTTAAGAACAGTGAACTGGTCCCGGGAGGGTGCCAGTCCGTAAAGGAAATTCTGGCAAAAGACCCAAACAATCAACAGTCAAAGGAAATGTTGATAGGGTTTTGTGATAACAATATTGCTTTTACAAAGCCAGTATCTTTCTCTGAAATTTCACAACATGAATATGCGGGAGATGCTTATATCTGCGGTGCCATCTCAGGAGAGACTGAACTTGACCATCGAATGGGTATCCGATTTATTACCGCAGAACCCAATCATTTCGTTATCGGTTTCAAGTTCTCGCGGCGACCGATTGTCTATATTGCTAAAAACCCGTTTATGTCTGGAGAATACCGTCGGGAGATTGATTCATTTAATAAACTCAATAGCGAGGTTTGCCTTTAGGCCTGAGAGTATTAAAGCTCAATAAGCACCAGATTCTCTGCGCGTATCTTGTATCCTGCACGGCGATTTGTCGCGGCTCAGAAATATTCCACGGTGTTTCCGGCAATGCTAAACAACGTACAGTTGGGCTGACTTCCCGGTAAGTGGAAGGCCAGCAGCAAAAGCATCAGGAAAGTGCTTCTTGCACTCTGAGGATTTGATTTAGAAAAACGCCAGAATTGGCACTAACGAATATCAACCGTCCAGCAAACCAGGATAGCTGGACGGTGTACAGATTAACGCTGTTATGCTGAAAATAAGTTGTTAATTTTTACAATCACATCGTCCAGTAATTCGAAACGGCGGCGATACTCAGCTCGTTTTTTACTGGCTATCGCTTCCAGCGGTTTACGTGCGAATTGCACCGGCAAACGCCAGCGCCATGCGCTCTCTTTTTCGCCTTCAATTGACGCCCAAAATTCATCATAGCTGGCGTGGAAATGACGGCCTTTGCTCAGGCGATAACGTAACGCACGGAAGACGTGCCCGTTATCACTGACGCCATACATTGCCGAAACGCCAGTAAGCTGGGAAATCTGACTTAAGACTTCAAGCAACATCTTTTTGGGGAAGATGCCGTGGCAGGCGCGGGTGGCAACTTTAATCACTTCATGGCTCACGCTTCGGCGTGGGCCTTGTAAACCACCAATCACCAGCGCGCGATGGCCTTCTTCACCAACCACACTAAAGGTCACGCTTGCCAGCAAAGTCTGCTCGCCATCATACATCCACAGGGTGGTTTCTCCCTCACGCTCAGCTTTGCTGGCGCAAGAGGCATAGACGCTAAAACGCGCATCGTCTTTGCCGGTAAATTCAATTATCTGCACCGGTACGGGTGAACTCAGCGCTTCAGCCAGTTTCGGTGAGACTTTTTCATCAAGCCAGGCGTAGTGGCTGATGATGGCATCCGCACGTTGTGAAGCATTTAACCCGAGCGTTAAATATTGGCGATGCGATTTGCTCGGCAGCGTTATTTGCGCGTCAAGTAAGCGGCTAAAATCCGGGCGCTGCGAAAGTGCGGTAAGCATCCGGTTTGTGGAAGACCAGAACAGCAGCGAACGTAACAAAAACTTTATGCGGTAATTACGTTTTTTCCAGATGGGGCCTGGCACAAGACGTCCGCTTACCAGGTCGGAAATAATATGCGCATTATGATTTGAGTTAAGTTCTGTTTGCAGGCTGGGATTTGACACGGAGAAAGACCTCTAAAAGTTCAGCGCTTAGTTTAGAGGCCAGGGAAATACAAATTAACCTTGCTGCCAGCTTTATTTCCGTTCTGTTTAAGTTCTATTTAGAAATAGAGGCAAAACTGATTCTCTTCGCTTCGTGCAGGATTTTCCTATACTGGTGAGACAGGGGGGGAATGAATATGTATCAGCGTATTGACGGCATTCACTGGCGGCATATTTGGATTGTTGGCGATCTTCACGGCTGCCACCAGCGCTTAATGCAAGCCTTACGGGAACGTCACTTTGACCCCTATCAGGATTTACTCATCTGCGTCGGGGATTTAATCGATCGCGGCCCGCAGAGCCTGCAATGTCTTGAATTACTAAATAAACCCTGGTTTCGAACCGTGCGCGGTAATCATGAGCAGATGGCTATCGACGCGCTGCGTTACGGCGAGATGGCGATGTGGCAGCTTAATGGCGGCACCTGGTTTAGCGCGCTTGACGAAGCGCAGCAGCAACAGGCGCTCGAAGCACTGCGTGCTTGCGCTGAATTGCCATACATTTTGGAATTGCGCTGCAAGGGAGAGGTGAATGTGATTGCCCATGCAGACTACCCCGAACAGGAGTATCTGTGGGAGCAGGAGGTGGATAGCGAATCCGTGCTCTGGCGGCGCGACCGGCTTAACCAGCTGCTGGCAGGTAAAGGAAATCGTATCGCGGGGGCCGATCATTTCTGGTTTGGTCATACCCCTCTTAAGCAGCGTTTTGATGGACACAATCAGCACTATATCGATACCGGGGCGGTTTTTGGCGGCGAACTGACGCTGGTACAGGTTCAGTGATCAGAAATCGCTGAACTCGTTAGCAGGATGCCAGAAACCATCGATAAACTCTTCTACAGGAAAACAGCCGCCGTGGCGCATCCGCTGATCGTTCATTGCGATGAGACACTGCTGTTCCGTGTTATAGACATCGACCACGATGTCATCACATCCACCGTCCAGGTAGCAAACAAATAAAACCAGAGCGAACATTCCATCCTCGGCGCTGTATAACGTAACGATAAGTGTAGGGGATGAATGAGGGCAGGGGAAATCAGGCAGGTAAATAACCCGTCTTGTGGACGGGTTCCCTTTGGGTCAGGCAAGACGCATAACCCAGGTATCAGATTTCTGATCGTAATGTTCGCGATAAAGCACCGAGTGTTCGCCATTCAGGATCGCGGGAATGCTGGTGTCCGCGTCCCAGGCATCAAGCTGCATACATAAATCCGGGTCAGAACTGCAGGGAATGCGTAACGTTCGCTCGCCCTGATTATCACCCTGCAACTCGGCATCATCGATTTCAAATGCGCCAATACGCACGCTGGTTTTCGTCATAATGCTCTCCGTTGATCGTCAAAAAATGTGGTATGACCAGTAAGATCACCCACATTTCAGCCTGGTACAACACTGAGCAAGTCGCCAGTCAAAAAATGCGTTTTTTTAGCGCACCGTCACGCATTACCGGCGAATAAACGCCCATCACGTACCAGTTCACGGGGATAACTGTTTTTCAGACGCGAACCAATTTTTTTGGCAAGCCCCAGCGGCTGGCCCTGGAAGGTGACAATCACTTCATCACGTGTGGGGGGATTTTGCGGGTAAATATCGCGCCCGCGATACCACTCTTCAGCCTCGGCGAGCGTCAGCGCAAACGCCAGCGGATTATTAAGACTGGCGAGAGCAATAACGGCTTCATGTTGCCAGCGATACCCTTTGTTATACGTCTCAGCAAGACGAATACCGATACGCGAAAAACGGACTTTACCCATCAATGGCTCGATCTGTGCCGGAAACAGCCAAAGCTCTTTATCCCGCTGCCATAAATGCAGCTCGTCGCTCCAGTGAAGGCCAACTTGCGCAGCAGCCGTTACTACATGGGCTGCGTCTTTGGGTTTCAGAGGGGTAAAGGGGAAATTACCAACCTTGTAAGTCGGCGCGGGCATCGGCGCTATCGCGGCGGTTTTACGCAGGCGCGCGACGAAAAAACCTTCGCAGTCGTAAATCTGTGGGAACACATGCAGAAAACCTTCTGCGGTCAGCGCCTGGTGTGCCTGCGGGAACAATTCACCAAGTGGCAGAAATTCCACGGCATCCGGGTATTGCCCCTGCAGCCAGTGACAGATCGCTTCGTTTTCGTCACGATTAAGGGTGCAGGTTGAGTAGACCAGGGTTCCCCCGGGTTTTAAGGCGTGGAATGCGCTGTCGATCAACTCGCGCTGGGTGGCGGCAATCTCAAGGTTACTGGCAACAGACCAGTTTTTTAGCGCGTCAGCATCTTTACGCACCACGCCTTCGCCTGAGCAGGGCGCATCAAGCAAAACGGCATCGAACATTTCTGGTAATGCCGGACCGAATACGCGTCCGTCAAAATGGGTCAGCGCCACGTTGCTGATGCCGTTGCGACTGATGTTGGCATGCAATACTTTTACACGACTGGCGGAAAACTCATTTGCGAGGATCGCGCCAGTGTTGCCCATCCGTGCGGCAATCTGTGTTGTTTTAGAGCCGGGCGCTGCAGCGACATCCATCACCCGCTGCGGCATTTCCCCGTCGGCAAACAGCGCCGCGACGGGCAACATGGAACTGGCTTCCTGAATATAAAACAGGCCGCTCAGGTGCTCTGCGGTGCTACCCAGTGGCAATGCGTCTTCATCGTCGCGATCGATCCAGAAACCTTCCGCACACCACGGCACTGGCGTTAATTGCCAGCCATAAGGCGCGACCAGTTGCAGAAAGTCATCAACGGAAATTTTCAGCGTATTGACGCGAATACTGCGCCGCAGCGGACGTTGACAGGCAGCGATAAATTCATCGAAAGAGAGATGTTCCGGCATGGCTTGACGCATTTGCGCCAGAAATTCATCCGGAAGATAGACAGCGTTTTGAGCCACGAGGCGTACCACAGGAGTAAAAACAGGCGCGCAGTGTAACATAAAGGCTCCGGCGCAAGCACGCCGGAGCCTGCAGGCTTAACGCGGCAGGGCGGTGCCCCACTGGCGCCACTCTTTGGGTTCGCTCTCAAGCAGCAGGAAGTGTTTACCCGGTTGCGCTTTCGGTGCCAGCGGTGTTTCCGGCGGTGTAGCGAAGGCGATACCACCGCGAATGAACTGGTTGAAAGTCCCAGTTTTCACCACGCCGCCGACCAGACCAAAGTCCAGCGAGTAGCCGGAAGCGAGCCAGAACACCGAATTATTCCGTACCAGATGCTGATAGCGCTTACTGATCCGCATGCCAATCATCACGCGATCGGAGAGCGTTCCCAGCATCATGCCGGTCACGGTGCCAACTTCGATACCGCGGAATAACACCGGAGTGCCGATGTTGATCGAACCCGCTTCCGGCGCTTCGACGACGATATTCAGGCCATCAAGGTAGCGGGAATCCGTAATGGTGGCTTCTGAAATTTCAAAGTCGCGCCGCGCGTCTCCACGGCCTGGTTCCACATTAATATAGGGCTGCAACAAGGTATCGAGATGTTCGACGCCCGCAGCGGATATTTGCGGGGTGATTACAGAGAAGCGAGACCCGGCGCGGGCAAAGGTCTGAACGTATTCCGGATACAGTACCGCGCTGGCCTGGACTTCGTTCTTATCGGTAATCAGTTGCAGATCCTGAATCTGCCCAATATCAATTCCCAGATAACGAATAGGCATGCCCGCTGCCAGTTTTCCGGCGTCGAATGCATGTAACGTAATCTGCCCGCCGACCGCGCGCGCCGCGGTTTCCGAAGCGTAAAGCACGCGTTTATCGCCTTTGCGCACACGGCCACTGGCGCCGCTAAGGTTATCGAAACTGATAGCACCTTTTATGGCGCGCGAGAGCGGAGCGGCCTGTACGGTGAGACCGCTACCGTTCAGTTGTACTTTCGCACCACCTTCAGCCCAGAAAACGCTATTGCTGGTCAATAAGTTGCGGTATTCCGGTTTGATATGCAGCTCAATATCAAAAGCATTGGCGTGCGGACGCACGGTAATCACTTCGCCGACTTCAAACTTGCGGTACAGCACCACCGAACCGGCTTGCACGTCTGGCAGCGTATCTGCCGTAAGCGTCAGCGTGGTAGTTGGCAGGTCGCTCAGGCTGTTTTCGAGGGCCTTATCAAGATTGGCGAACAGAGGGTAGCTGTTTTTCATCTCGCCTTTGGCACCTGGCAGAATGCGAATGCCGCCGCTGAGCCACTCGTTAGCGCTGGCGGCGAGGAACTCAACGCCATCCAGCCCAACTTTGACATCAACACGACTGTTGACGACGAACTTACTGTCGCCGTGCACTAAATCGCGATACTGCGGATCAATAGCGACGGCAAACGTAACGCCCTGGTTCGTCAGGTTGCGCTCCAGCACCTGGCCGACCTGTACGCCGTGGAGCACCAGCGGTTGTCCGGCGTCAATACCATAACTTTCCGGTGCGGTGAGCGTCAGGGTTACAACGCCGGGTTCCTGCAACAAGTTCTTGTCCGCCGGCAGGACAACAAACTGATTACGCGGTTGACCTTCACCCGGCACCAGTTCCAGCGTGCTACCGGTCAGCAGGGAGCTGAGATTGGTATTACTCAGGGAGATTTTTGGATTGTGCATTTCGATGCGCGTGTTATCGCGCAACAGGTTCACCACACTCGGATCAACCGTTAATTCGCCGCTGACAGCGCCGCCAGGGTTGAGATCGATTTTCGTCAGTTGGCCCACTTCCAGCCCCTGATACATCAGCGGTGTGGAACCGGCTTTTAATCCCTGACCACCAGGCAAATCGAGTTTCACCAGCACGCCGCGCTGGCTGTGCGCCAGATCTTCATATAAGCCATATTCGTCGTCCTGGGCGGCGGGTTGCGAGGCGTCGGGGGAGTCAAACGCGATGGCGCCGTTGACCAGCGCAGCCAGACTTTCAAGTTCGACTTTGGCACCGCTCAAGCCGACATCGGCTTTCACACCGGAAACGTTCCAGAAACGGCTGCCTTTTTTCACCAGGTTGGTAAAACGGCGCTCGATCAGCACATCAATGGTCACGCCCTGTTTATTGGCGTTGATCGCATAGTCGTATACGCGACCGACCGGGATTTTACGAAAATAGACCAGCGAGCCGCTGTTCAGCGCGCCTAAGTCCGGAGCATGAAGGTGGATCATTAATTCGCCGTTGTTCAGGCGATATTTCGGTTGCGTATCCAGCGCGGTGAAGTGCTCCTGCGGTTCGCCTTTGCCTGGCATCATGCCAATATAGTTACCGCCCACCAGCGCATCGAGCCCTGAAACGCCCGCCAGCGACGCTTTCGGTGTAACCAGCCAGAACTGCGTTTCACTGCGCAGTGCATCTTTCATATTGGATTTGATGCTGGCGCGGACTTCGATTTTTTTCAGATCTTCACTCAGGCGGATGTCCTGCACCGTGCCAACTTCAACGCCCTGATAGCGAACAGGGGTGCGCCCTGCAACAATGCCATCGGCGGACATAAAATCAATCGTGATGGTGTTGCCACGATCTTCATAACTGCTCCAGATAAGCCAGCCCGCAATGAGCAGGGCGATGACCGGGAGCAACCAGAAAGGCGAAATGCGCCGTTTTGTTTTAATACGCGCTTCAGTCGGCGAAGCGGGGGTTTCCTGACTCATGTGCATCCCAAAGTAAGCGGCTGTCCAGCCATTCCACAGCAAGAATAGTCAAAATTACCGCTGCACCGAAATAAAACGCAGCGGGTCCCATAGTAAAAGCGAGGAGTTGGTCGCGGTTAATCAGTGACATCATTAATGAAATGACAAACAGATCGAGCATCGACCAACGCCCAATCCAGGTCACAAAGCGCAAAAGTAAAATACGAGTGCGTAACCCCTGTTCAAATTTGAAATGGATGCTAAGCAGCAGTGTAAACAGCACGATCACTTTGGTAAACGGCACCAGAATACTGGCAATAAACACCACACCCGCCACGGCAACATTGCTGTGCGCCAGCGAAATAATCCCCGACATAATCGTGTCTTCTTGTCGCGTGCCGTTGACATAAATAACGGAGATCGGCAGCAGGTTCGCCGGGAACAGAAAGATCAACGAGGCGATAAGTGACGCCCAACATTTCTGCAAACTCTGTTTACGGCGATGCGTTAACGGAATATGGCAGCGTGGGCAGCGGCCGCGAACGTCTGGAAAACCGGTAAAATGGCAGCCCAGACAAACCTGCAATTTGGCATCGGGGCGTTTTGCCGGGCGTTGCGGATAAAAGCGCTCCCACAGCTGTTCAACGTTCAAATGGATGAGCGTCATTACGCTTAAAATCACGAGCGCGCCAAATGCAAACAACCCGATACCAGGTTGTAGGTAGGCGTAGTCCTGCACTTTAATCGAGGCGACGCCTACGCCAACCAGATAGATATCCAGCATCACCCACTCTTTTAGTTTTTCCAGCATTAACAACACCGGGCGCAGGTTCATGCCGAGGATATTGCCAAGCCATAAATAGGCGATAGCTGTAACCAGCACCAGCGGCGCGCCAACCGTACAAAACAGCACCATCGCGCCGGTTATCGGCGAGCCTTGGGCGGTCATTTGCCAGATACCCTGCAACAAATTGGCGTCAATACGTACACCGAGCAAATAGAGATGCAGCAGCGGTTCACCCCAGGCGAAGGGCATCAAGAGGATCATGGTCACCGCCATCGCACCGAGGCGCGTTAACGACCAGTCCCGTCCGTCACGGACTTTCGCATCACAACTGGGGCAAAATGCGCTTTGGTGCGATTTCATAACCGGTAACGCAAAAAGCGTATCGCACTGGGGACAGCGCTGGTAATGTGCGCGTGGCAGCGCTTCGCCCACGCGATGAACGGCGATTTTTTTCCCCGGCGTAATTTGTTGTATCTTTAGTGCCATTGCGGGTATCAGAAAATGTTTAGATGCATCTATCTTAACTCATGAATGGAACATCTTGAGCATCAACGCATTTAATGCTTATTTTAATAGGCTAAGCAGTTTTTCGAAGTAAGACACCAAAGTGGTTGGATAATGAACAAAACAGAATTTTACGCGGATTTAAACCGCGATTTTCAGGCGTTAATGGCAGGTGAAACCAGTTTTTTAGCGACGCTCGCGAATACCAGCGCGCTGTTATTTGAACGCCTTGATGGGGTGAACTGGGCCGGCTTTTATCTTCTGGAAGCGGATACGCTTGTGTTAGGGCCGTTCCAGGGCAAAATTGCCTGTGTGCGCATTCCGGTTGGGCGCGGAGTTTGCGGCACTGCGGTTGCGCAAAATCGCGTACAGCGTGTGGAAGATGTGCATCAGTTCGATGGTCATATCGCCTGTGATGCGGCAAGTAATTCTGAAATCGTACTGCCGGTAACGGTAAATAAACAGATTATTGGCGTGTTGGATATCGACAGCGTCGTCTTTTCTCGCTTCACCGCCGAGGATGAACAGGGGCTGCGCGAACTGGTTTCGCATCTTGAAAACGTTCTTGCGGCGACCGATTATCAAAAAATCTTTGCACCCGTCGCAGGATAATCAACGGATAACGTAGCATTTACCGATAGCGTCATTATAATGACGCCTGTTCATGCCTGCGCTTGTTGGCAACGTCCGTTGTAATCAGGAAATTTCATGGAAAATCAACCTAAGTTGAATAGCAGTAAAGAAGTTATCGCTTTTTTGGCCGAACGTTTCCCTCACTGTTTCAGTGCTGAAGGCGAAGCACGCCCCCTGAAAATCGGTATTTTTCAGGATCTCGTCGAGCGTGTTGAGGGTGAGATGAATCTCAGCAAAACCCAACTTCGTTCCGCTTTACGTCTTTATACTTCAAGCTGGCGTTACCTGTACGGTATCAAAGCTGGTGCGGCGCGTGTGGATCTCGATGGCAACGCTTGTGGCGTGCTGGATGAGCAACACGTAGAACATGCCCGCAAACAGCTTGAAGAAGCCAAAGCGCGCGTTCAGGCACAACGTGCTGAACAGCAAGCTAAAAAACGAGAAGCCGCTGCTGCCGCAGGTCAAGAAGAGGCGCCGCGCCGTGAGCGTAAAGCCCGCCCGGCTCCGCGTCGTAAAGAGGGTGCTGAACGCAAACCTCGTACTGACAAACCTGTCGCGAAAACCCAGCGTGCACCTCAGCAGGAAGAGCGCCATACACCAGTTTCAGATTTATCTGTGCTGAGCGTTGGTCAAAACCTGAAGGTGAAAGCAGGAAACAATGCGATGGACGCCACGGTGCTGGAAATCACGAAAGATGGCGTTCGCGTACAGCTTAGCTCGGGTATGTCGATGATTGTACGCGCAGAACATTTAATGTTCTGAAACGGAGGCCTGGCCTGGCATGAACACTTTGTTTAAGCGCACAGTATTGGCTGGTCTGTTATTCGTAACAGGCCACGCTCTGGCTGTGGAAGATATTACCCGTGCCGATCAAATTCCGGTATTAAAGGAAGAGACCCAGCACGCGACGGTGAGCGAACGCGTAACCTCGCGTTTTACCCGCTCTCACTACCGTCAGTTTGATTTAGACGCCGCTTTTTCGGCGAAGATTTTCAATCGCTATCTCAATCTGCTCGACTACAGCCACAATGTGCTGTTGGCGAGCGATGTCGAACAGTTCTCCCAGAAAAAAAGCCTGATTGGCGACGAGCTACGCACTGGTAAGCTGGACGTATTTTACGACTTGTACAACCTTGCGCAGAAGCGTCGTTTTGAGCGCTACCAGTACGCGCTGAAAGTGCTTGAGCGCCCGATGGATTTTTCCGGTAATGACACCTTTAATCTTGACCGTAGCAAAGCGCCATGGCCGAAAGATGAAGCGGAACTGAACGCGCTCTGGGACAGCAAAGTTAAGTACGATGAACTCAGCCTGAAGCTGACCGGGAAAGACGAGAAAGAGATCCGCGAAACGCTGACGCGTCGTTATAAGTTTGCGATTCGCCGTTTGGCGCAAACCAATAGCGAAGACGTGTTTTCGTTAGCCATGACCTCTTTTGCGCGCGAAATTGACCCGCACACCAACTACCTCTCTCCGCGTAATACCGAACAATTTAATACCGAGATGAGTCTGTCTCTTGAGGGGATTGGCGCGGTGTTGCAGGGAGATGACGATTATACCGTGATCAACTCTATGGTCGCGGGTGGCCCGGCGGCGAAAAGCAAAGCCATCAGCGTTGGCGATCGTATCGTTGGCGTTGGGCAAACCGGTCAGAACATGGTTGATGTTATCGGCTGGCGTCTTGACGATGTGGTTGCGCTGATTAAAGGACCAAAAGGCAGTAAAGTGCGCCTCGAAATCCTGCCGGCGGGTAAGGGCACCAAAACACGCATTGTTACCCTGACGCGTGAACGGATTCGCCTCGAAGACCGCGCGGTGAAAATGTCAGTGAAGAGCGTCGGTAAAGAAAAAGTTGGCGTTCTCGACATCCCTGGCTTCTACGTTGGTCTGACTGACGATGTCAAAGTCCAGTTGCAAAAACTTGAAAAACAAAACGTTAGCAGCGTGGTTATAGACCTGCGTACTAACGGTGGCGGCGCGTTGACAGAAGCGGTATCGCTCTCCGGTCTGTTTATTCCGTCCGGCCCGGTGGTACAGGTACGTGATAACAACGGTAAAGTGCGTGAAGACAGCGATACCGATGGCGTGGTCTATTATAAAGGCCCGCTGGTGGTGCTGGTTGACCGCTTTAGTGCCTCTGCATCAGAAATCTTTGCGGCTGCAATGCAGGACTATGGTCGTGCGCTGATCGTTGGCGAACCGACGTTCGGTAAAGGCACTGTTCAGCAATATCGCTCGCTCAACCGTATTTACGATCAGATGCTTCGTCCTGAGTGGCCGGCGCTGGGATCGGTTCAGTACACCATCCAGAAATTCTATCGTGTTAACGGTGGGAGCACGCAGCGCAAAGGCGTAACGCCGGACATTATTATGCCGACGGGAACACAGGTTACTGAAACGGGTGAAAAATTTGAAGACAACGCATTGCCGTGGGACAGCATAAACGCGGCTACGTTCGTGAAGTCTGGCGATTTAAAACCGTTTGGCGCGGAGCTGCTCAAAGATCATGAGGAACGGATCGCCAAAGATCCTGAGTTCCAGTACATCATGAAAGACATTGCGCGTTTCGATGCGTTGAAAGATAAACGTAACATCGTTTCTCTTAACCTGGCGCAGCGTGAGAAAGAGAATGCGGAAGATGATGCCATTCGTCTCTCTCGTCTCAACGATCGCTTCAAACGCGAAGGCAAACCGTTACTGAAAAAACTGGATGATTTGCCAAAGGACTATCAGGAGCCTGATCCGTATCTCGATGAAACGGTTCATATTGCCCTGGATCTGGCGCATCTGGAAAAAGATCAACCAGCGGAACAGCCCGCTCCCGCCAAGTAAAATAAAACAGGCACAAGAAATTGTGCCTGTTTTTTTTAACAACTCCTCTCTGGCGTAAGCAATGTACTACAAAATGTAAAGTTGTGTTTTTCTCGTGACTTACGCCGCCCGGATGCTTGAAAATAACCGCTATGCCCATACGATGTGGGTAATCGCATAGTGCGTTTTGTTAAGTCGAGGTTAAAAGAAAATTATGATGCGAATCGCGCTCTTCCTGTTGACTAACCTGGCCGTCATGTTGGTGTTCGGTCTGGTACTTAGCCTGACGGGCATTCAGTCGAGCAGCGTTCAGGGCTTGTTAATTATGGCGCTGCTGTTTGGTTTTGGCGGCTCGTTCATTTCGCTGTTGATGTCGAAATGGATGGCGCTGAAATCTGTCGGTGGTGAAGTGATTGAACAGCCACGTAACGATATGGAGCGCTGGCTGATTGACACCGTTGCCCGGCAGTCTCGCCAGGCGGGTATCGCGATGCCGCAGGTGGCTATTTACCATGCGCCGGATATCAATGCCTTCGCAACCGGTGCGCGCCGTGATGCTTCGCTGGTTGCTGTCAGCACCGGCCTGCTGCAAAACATGAGCCGCGATGAGGCCGAAGCCGTTATCGCCCATGAAATCAGCCACATCGCAAATGGCGACATGGTCACCATGACGCTGATTCAGGGTATCGTGAACACCTTTGTTATCTTCATTTCACGTATCATTGCGCAAATAGCGTCAGGTTTCCTTAGTGGCAATCGCGATGATGGCGAAGAAACTAACGGCAACCCGCTGATCTACTTCGCTGTTGCAACTGTGCTGGAGCTGGTATTTGGTATTCTGGCGAGCATTATCACCATGTGGTTCTCGCGTTACCGCGAATTCCATGCCGATGCCGGATCTGCAAAACTGGTGGGGCGTGAGAAGATGATTGCTGCCCTCCAGCGTTTGAAAACCAGTTATGAACCGCAGGAAGCAAGCAGCATGATGGCTTTCTGTATCAACGGTAAGTCAAAATCGCTGAGTGAACTGTTCATGACTCACCCGCCGCTGGACAAACGTATTGAAGCATTGCGTTCTGGCGAATATCTGAAATAACAGCTCATCTGGAATCAAAAAACGCGTCGAATGACGCGTTTTTTATTGCCAATTGAAAACCACGTTCGGTGGACGCGGTAAGCAACAGGTTTTGGTGTTGCCTATTGCCTCTGGATTTAAAACTACAGAACGGTCAGGGAATTAATTTCTGCGACGGCATTTAATCACTTGCTATACAAGCAATTTTTTTACTCACTGGCGCGCGGCTGTGTGATCCGTAAGCTGCTGATTACAGCGGCAACTGTGGCGAGCGTTCCCGCCAGTAGCAACGAGATATGCGTTCCATTCGTTTCGAAGAGATTAAACATCAACGCTACCAGCGCAGCACCGGAGCTTTGTCCCAGCAGACGCGCGGTACCCAGCATGCCACTGGCACCGCCGCTGCGCTGGCGTGGTGCTGCGGTGATAATCGTGTGGTTGTTGGGGGACTGAAACAGGCCGAAACCCGCACCGCATAACGCCATTCGCCAGATGATATCGATATCTGCCGGTGCTGAGGGAAGCAGCGCCAGGGCAAATAACCCGCCCGCCATCATGACCATTCCCAACCCACCCAGAAGCCCGGCATGAACGCGCTCAATCAGATAGCCTGCCAGCGGAGCCATTACCATTGTCGCCAGCGGCCAGGGCGTTAACAGCAAACCCGTTTCCACTTCACTGCGCCCAAGCACCGTCTGCAAAAAGAAGGGCAGGGAAACCAGTGCCAACATCTGCGCGCAAAATGAACACACTGAGGTACCAATCGACAGAGAGAAAAGCGGGATCCGCAGCAAATCTACAGGTAATAAAGGCACGGGTAATTTCAACTGCCGGTGAACAAAAAGCGAGCCGATGAACAACAATGCGACCAATTCCACCAACACTAACGTCGTGGATTGCCCCTGAGCGAAGCTGCTAAGGGCCGTGATTAGCAGACCAAATGTCAGTGCATTCATCACCGCGCTGGGCAGGTCGAATTTGGGTTTTGCACTGCGTGTCGCATTGGGCGGCAAAAATTTTATTGCCAACAGCAAGGCGAGAATACCCAGAGGCACATTGATCAGGAATAACCATTGCCACGAGGCCACAGAAAGAATGGCCGCAGCAATGGTCGGTCCTGCTGCGGACGAGACGGCGACAACAAATGAGTTAATTCCCATGCCGCGCCCCAGGCTTCGATGGGGATAAATCAGCCGAATGAGTGCAGTATTAACGCTCATCAGCGCTGCCCCGCCAAAGCCCTGCGCGACACGCGCCAAAGTTAAGGTCAATAACGAGTCGGAAAGCGCGCAAAGTAACGAGGTAAGTGTAAAAAGCACCAGGCCGCATTGATAAACCCGGCGATAACCAAACATATCGCCAAGGAATGAAAGGGTCAGTAGTGAAACGACAATCGCAATTTGATAGGCATTCACAATCCAGATTGAACTGGCAGCGGAAGCATTGAGATCTCGTGCAATGGTCGGTAGAGCAACGTTTGCTATTGCCCCGTCCAGCACGGCCATGGCGATGCCAATAATAATTGTCAGAATTGCGCCGTAACGCTGCGGAATGGGCAGGCCATCAAGGGAAGATTTATCCATGGAAATTTCAGGGCTAATGTCACAAAGTTATTTGTATAATGATTCTATCATTGGCATTCCGGTTTTATGTCGCAGATTTGTAACGAAGTTGACAAACGCGCATTGCGATGACCGGATGACGAATTTATAATAAAAACCGATTCTGAATTTTATAAAACACAGGCGATGAGGTGATTAATGGCAATCGCAGATTTGGACAAGCAGCCAGATTCTGTCTCTTCTGTATTGAAGGTATTTGGCATTCTGCAGGCGCTCGGAGAAGAGCGTGAAATCGGCATCACCGAGCTTTCGCAGCGAGTGATGATGTCGAAAAGCACCGTTTATCGCTTTTTGCAAACCATGAAATCACTAGGTTATGTCGCGCAGGAAGGGGAATCTGAAAAATATTCCCTGACGCTGAAGCTTTTTGAGCTTGGCGCGCGCGCATTGCAAAACGTTGATTTGATCCGCAGCGCGGATATCCAAATGCGTGAGCTTTCTCGTCTGACGAAAGAGACCATCCACTTGGGTGCGCTGGATGAAGACAGCATTGTCTACATCCATAAAATTGATTCAATGTACAATCTGCGCATGTATTCGCGCATTGGTCGCCGTAACCCACTGTACAGTACCGCGATTGGTAAAGTCCTGTTGGCCTGGCGCGATCGTGAAGAAGTGAAGCAGATTCTTGAAGGTGTTGAGTATAAGCGCAGCACTGAGCGTACTATCACCAGTACCGAAGATCTGTTGCCGATGCTGGATATTGTGCGTCAGCAGGGTTATGGCGAAGACAATGAAGAACAGGAAGAAGGCTTACGCTGTATTGGCGTACCGGTTTTTGACCGTTTCGGTGTTGTGATCGCAGGTTTAAGTATTTCGTTCCCGACATTGCGCTTTTCAGAAGAACGTCTGCATGAGTACGTTGAAATGTTGCACAATGCCGCGCGGAAAATTTCCGAACAGATGGGTTATAACGACTATCCGTTCTGAATGAAGACAAAAAAAGCCGCCTGAAAAGGCGGCTTTTTCTTGTGCAAACGGTTAGCCATGATCGACTACGGTATCGCTTTTACGCAACAGCGGGCAGTTTGCCAGACCAAAAAAACCATTACTGGAATGCACATATTGTGCGGTGCTGGTGCCTCGTGCAGTAGCATATTTACATTGCAAACCCAGCCCAGCAGCGTTTTCCGTACTGTTAATCAACACCCCGTAACCGCTCAGCAAGAGCCCAATCCACAGCAGCGCCAGAATGATAACGCTTCGTATGAGTGTACGCATATTTGCTCCTTGCACATCGGTAGACTGTATCATAAGGCTACGGTATTTACCTGGTGAAACAAGTCCAGCATTCCTAAAAATACCGAAAGGAGATACAGTTAGTCGCGGTTTAAGGAAGCCATGATAACCTGGTTACACCTTGCAACGTATCGGAGAGTGGAGTGAGAAAATATAGATGGCTGATTCTGGCTGCCGTATTGGTGGTCTGCCTGCTGCTCTGGACTCAAATGCTTAACGTAATGTGTGATCAAGATGTACAATTCTTCAGCGGCATCTGCGTCATCAATAAATTCATCCCCTGGTAATGGCATTTTTTCAGTGAGAGATTTCCTTCCTTGACGTCAGTGGTAGAATGCCGCGTCTATATAGAGGTGGTGAAATGAACGAAGTATTAAATTCAGGCGCGATCAACCTTGCGTCTATAGTCCTTTCTTTGGTGGTTCTGCTTGTCGGTCTGGTTTTGTGGTTCTTTATCAATCGCGCCAGTTCACGCACGAATGAACAAATCGAGTTACTTGAAGCTCTGCTGGATCAGCAAAAACGACAAAATGCTTTGCTGCGTCGCTTGTGCGAGTCAAATGAACCTGAAAAGGACGAAGCGGTTGAGCCAGTAAAAGTGCAAGAAAAAGGCGATGATGATTTCATTCGCCTGGTCGCCGAGCGCTAGTTTGCCTGGGAGTGCGAGATGGTGTGGAAAAACCCCTGGTATGATCCTGCAATCTCGCACCACACGCCGGAAGGTTTTAGCAACTCAGCATCTGCCGCCCATCAAGCCGGAGATGTTAAGCGCTGGCGAAAAGAGCGCAAAGCCGCCGGTCTTCCCAGACCACCCTCCAGCGGTTACCCGGGGTTTATCGAACAGTGGTGGCAAAAAGCCAATATTACTGGTGATGATGATGGCCTCTGGTGGTTAGGCCATGCCAGTATGCTCTTGCGCCTGCAGGGCCAGTATCTCCTCACCGATCCCGTCTTTTCCCACCGTGCCTCACCTGTTAGTTTTGCGGGGCCTCGGCGGCGTACACCGCCAGCACTCGCGATTGCCGACATTCCGCAACTGGACGCGATCTTAATTTCCCACAACCACTACGATCACCTGGACGCGTGGACGGTGCGTGCGCTGCTGCGTCGCTTTCCGGATGTGCATTTCTTTGTGCCTCTGGGGGTGGGCGATTGGCTTCGTCGTCGCGGTGCGCAGCATGTTACTGAGTTAGACTGGTGGCAAAGTTTTACATTCCAGGGAATGACCTACACCGCTGTGCCTGCACAACATTGGAGCATGCGCACATTATGGGATCGCAATCGCTCATTATGGTGCGGCTGGGTTATTGAATCATCAACGCAGCGTTTTTGGTTTGCCGGTGATACAGGTTACACGCCAGAATTACTCACTATTCCTCAACGGTTAGGTCAACTGGATACTATCGCGTTGCCAATTGGCGCTTATGCGCCACGCTGGTTTATGGCGGTGAACCATATGGATCCGCAAAGCGCTGTCGCGCTATGGCAGCAACTGGGTGCACCACTTGCTGTTCCCATTCATTGGGGCGTTTTTGAGCTGGCGGACGAATCGCTTGATGAACCTGTAAAAGAGTTACAGTGGGCATTAAGCGAAACGGCTGCGGAGAATGATAACTTTCGGATCTTAAAAATTGGCCAGTATTTACCCCTTTGTTAATTCAGACTGCCCGCCAAAAAGAGGAGTTCTTTTATAATCATGTTGTTTTATTTTTATCGAAACGTTTTCTTTGCCTTTTTATGAGGCAGTGTCATCATAATTTCATTATTTTGGTGCACTACTTTGCTTATTTGCACAAGAAATATCCATAGCGGTTTGAGGTAATAGTTTCTCTGGCGCGTATATTTGTTTAAGAATCTTCCTAGTCTGTGAAAAAAGCATAAGTATGCGCAAAAAGTTCTTACGATATACGCTATATGCATAGCGGGGAGGGAACTGACATGGAACAACGGAACTTATTGAGCTATAGTAATAAATTGGCTGCTTTGAGTATTGGTATTGGTGTTCAGAGCGGCTGTTATAGCGTTCAACGTTATGCATAATCGTGCACAACAAGTCTTGATGACTATAGAATTTGTGCGACGGATCCAGACATGTTTAAAAATGGCTTGCCATAATTTACGTATTATGTGATAACACGTTTTGGGTCAATCGAGGTACAGTTCTGTTTATGTGTGGCATTTTCAGTAAAGAAGTCCTGAGTAAACACGTTTCGTTGAATACAGCTTCTCTGCCGAACCTTATATTAGTGCCTCAAGCAGTAATGTCTCAGTTTTCTCAGTCAATGCCTGCGGGCGAAGTATATACATTAAGGAATTTTGCAAATGGCAAAGATTAAAGGTCAAGTTAAGTGGTTCAACGAGTCTAAAGGTTTTGGTTTCATTACTCCGGCTGACGGCAGCAAAGATGTATTCGTACACTTCTCTGCAATCCAGGGTAACGGCTTCAAAACTCTGGCCGAAGGCCAGAACGTTGAGTTTGAAATTCAGGACGGCCAGAAAGGCCCGGCTGCAGTTAACGTAACTGCTATCTGATTTCGACACCCCTGAGCTTGAAGCGCATGTAGCGCATCAATGTCAGACATAAAGCCTCGCCTTAGTGCGGGGCTTTTTAATTTCCACGGCATAACAAATGGCGGTAAACTTTCGCCCTTTAAGAACGCCCCGGAGTTTTTATGGCTTTCAGTTGTCCGCTCTGCCACGCACCTTTACACCGTCGAGATAAATCCTTCTTTTGCGCGCAGCGGCATCAGTTTGATATTGCGAAAGAGGGTTATGTCAATCTCTTGCCTGTTCAGCATAAACGCTCGAAGGATCCTGGTGACAGTGCGGAGATGATGCAAGCGCGCCGCGCTTTTCTCGATGCGGGGCATTATCAGCCATTGCGCGATGCAATTGGTGACATTTTGCATGCGCGGCTACCGCCGTTAGCCGATGCGGTGCTGGATATTGGCTGTGGGGAAGGGTATTACACCCAGGCATTTGCCGCGATTGCTCAGCAGCATGGTGCGCAAATGTTAGGGCTGGATGTTTCAAAAGCGGCGATCCGGGCGGCGGCAAAGCGCTATTCGGCGATCATGTTTTGTGTTGCCTCCAGCCACCGCTTGCCTTTTGACGATGGCTGTATTGACGGTCTGGTGCGTATCTATGCACCCTGCAAAGCGCAAGAACTGGCGCGTGTAATGAAACCAGAAGGTATTGTCATCACCGCATCGCCAGGACCGCGACATCTGATGGAATTAAAGGGGCTTATTTATGATGAGGTGCATCTGCATGCGGAAAACAGCGGCGATATCGCAGGGTTCAGACTGCTGGAACAGCATTCACTCTCTTATGAGATGACATTGACGGGTCAGCAAGCCGTTGCGTTATTGCAAATGACGCCATTTGCCTGGCGGGCAAAACCGGAAGTGTGGGAAACGTTAGCGGCAATGGAACAATTCCACTGCCAGACCGATTTTACGATCCACTGCTTACAGCGGGAAAGCTAAGCGGCAAAGTGGTTCCACAGGATCTGCGCGCCAATGCCAATCAGCACGATGCCACCGAGAATTTCGGCTCGCTTTCCAAGAAGCGGGCCAATAAAACGGCCAATCATCATCCCTGCTGTCGACATAATCAGCGTGGCGCAACCAATCGCCAGCGCAGTTGCGAGAATATTGACTTGCAGGAAAGCGAGGCCAACGCCAACAGCCATTGCGTCGAGACTGGTAGCAATTGCGGTGGTTACCAGCAACCAGAACCCATGGCGATGCGGTGTTTCCGCTTCACTGTCGTCATCGCCGCGTATTCCCTCAAGCACCATCCGGCCACCAAGAAATACCAGCAGTACAAACGCTATCCAGTGATTCCATTCCAGGACAAATTTCGTGGCCAGCAACCCCAGCCCCCAGCCAATCAACGGCGTCAGGGTTTCAATCACGCCAAAGATAAGACCGGTACGCAATGCTTCAGAAAATTTTGGTTTATGTAAGGTGGCGCCCTTACCGATAGAAGCAGCGAAAGCATCCATCGACATGCCAAAAGCGAGGAGAAGAGTGGCAGATAAATTCATGTGAGCGTCCTGACCGGGAGTTCCATATAACACATCTCTGCCCCCAGTAAACAGCAGTTGATGTGCCAATGGTCTCGCCTGACTGATGATTTCAGTCCGTACGCGCCACGTTTTGCAACGAGTATGTTGACACGTACATTTCCAAAGGAATGGAAATCGGCTACTCCCCAACGACGGACGCACCTTAACATATTTTGAGAATATAAAACAACAACAGCAATATATAATGTTGTTTACTTATCGATAACGATTAGCATTTAGATTTATTGGTGAAAATTACGTTAATAAATATAAGTACATTAGTCCATCAATATAGCAAAGGCTATAAATCTGATGATTATTTACGCGGAGCAATTTCCGCGTTATAAAATTCTAACTTACTGACTTTTAAGTAAAACGGCAGATATCTTCTCCAGGTCGTCGATATTTCGTACGCGAATAAGCAAACGTCGTTGTTCTAATTGCATTACTAGCACACCATCTTCCGATAAATTCATCTCTTTTATACGGCTATATTCAATCCACGCATTAGCAAAGAAAAAACCACGCATTTTAAAGATGATTTTAGGGGCGCGGATCCAGAATAGATAAATGCCCAGCAAAGCCAGTGCAAATAATAACCACAAGGTTAATGGTGAACCGCCATTGGCGGTGTTGTTATAGATGAGTATCGCCAGTAAGCCGACAAAAATAGCCCCATCGGTACGGCTTCTGCGTAACAGGGGGACCGCCAGCAGCGTAGTACCCATGCGGCGCGGCATGATGAACTCATCATAGATGGCGAAAGCCAGCAGGGCGGCGATAAACAGTACCAATACGATATCCGTAATCGTCATTGTTTCTCCTTACATAAAAAAACCGGGGGCAAGCCCCCGGTCATCACATCACATATTAAAGACCCAGAAGACCAATGGCGTAGCCTACAATCCCGATGACGAAGAAGCCAACGATGATCCACAGCGGGTTAACTTTCTTACGCAGTAGCCACATGCAGGCGAAAGTCAGCAGCAGTGGCACCAGGCCAGGCATTAACTGATCGAGAATGGTTTGCACGGTCGTGACGTTGGTTTTACCGGTCTGATCGGTAATTTCTGATACTACGAGTGGAATGTTCACGTGCGTCCACTTGTTAACCAGCGCCCCCATCACAAACAGGCCGAGAATTGACGCCCCCTCAGTCAGTTTTTGCAGGAAACCACCGCCCATATCTTTAACAATATCGATACCTTTACGGTAGCCGTACGCCACGCCGTAATAACGTGTCGCCAGGCGGACAATATTGAATAATAAGAAGAACAGCAATGGCCCGAGCAGGCTACCGCTCATGGCAATACCCGCCCCGAGCGCTGCAAATACCGGGCGCACCGTACCCCAGAAAATCGGGTCACCGACACCTGCCAGCGGCCCCATCAGACCAACTTTGATACCGTTAATCGCACCATCGTCAATCTCTGCGCCGTTTGCACGCTGCTCTTCCATCGCCAGCGTAACGCCCAGTACCGGCGCTGCAACGTATGGATGAGTGTTAAAGAATTCCAGATGACGTTTAATGGCCTGACGGCGCGCTTCGTTATTTTCCGGATACAGGCGTTTGATCGCCGGCACCATTGAGAAGCAGAAGCCCAATGCCTGCATACGTTCGAAGTTCCATGACCCCTGGAACAAGTTAGAACGCAGGAACACGCCACGAATGTCACTCTGGGTGAGTTTTTTCTCAGTCGGAGTTTTTGTCATATCAACCATGTCGTTCACCTGTTAATCCAGTTCGTTATCAAGATCGTTGGAACCCGCAGCCGGAGCAGCGCCGCCTGCTGAACGGTTATATTTCGGGCTGAGCTGAATGTAGAGGATCGCCATAACTGCACCGATAACACCCAGCGAGACGAGGTTGAAATTGGTGAATGCCGCCGTCACGAAGCCGAGATAGAAGAACGGCATCAGGTAGCCTGCGCGCATCATATTGATGACCATCGCATAACCTACTACCACGATCATACCACCGGCGATATTCAGACCACTGGTCACCACTTCAGGAATGGCGCTCAGCATGCTCTGTACTTCACTGGTACCGACAGAGATAGCAACAATGACCGCCGGGATAGCGATACGCATAGCTTGCAGAAACAGGGAAGAGACGTGGATCCAGGAAAGTGCCGTCAGGTTACCGGTTTCGGCTGCCTTATCCGCGGCATGCTGGAAGCCGACAGTAATGGTACGAACAATAATGGTCAGAACCTGGCCTGCCGCCGCCAGAGGAATGGCCAGCGCAATACCGGCACCGATGCTTTGATGACCGCCAATGACCAGAATGGTCGAGATAATCGACGCCAGCGCCGCATCGGGTGCGACCGCTGCACCGATGTTCATCCAGCCCAGAGCAATCATTTCCAGCGTACCGCCGATAATGATACCGGTTTTCATATCACCCAGAACGATGCCCACCAGCGTACATGCCACCAACGGACGGTGGAACTGGAATTCATCGAGTATCGACTCCATACCGGCAATACACGCGACGACGAACACCAGCACAATCTGAAGAGTGGTAATCTCCATTGTACTTCTCCTATAGCTAAATCAGACGTAAGTGTGAAAACTGAGTCAATCAGGCCGTCGCGGTTATTTCGCCACTTTGCTGATTAAATCCATCATTTTCAGTTTCGGATCGTTTGAAACTTTGCGGACTTCCAGCTCAATATTGCGTTCGTTCAATTTCTTGAACGCGTCAATATCTTTCTCGTCCACCGAAACCGCGTTATTCACCTGGGTTTTACCCTGACGAAAAGCCATACCGCCAATGTTGACGGAGGTGATTTTTACCCCCTCTTCAACGACGCGCAGCACATCCGTCGGATTGGTGAACAACAGCATCACGCGCTCGCCCGCGTATTTAGGGTTGTTATACACACGCACCATTTTGGCGACATCAACGACATGCGCCGTCACACCTGGAGGCGCAACCTGAGTCAGCAGGGTTTTACGGACATTATCTGCTGCCACTTCGTCGCTCACGACGATAATACGCGTAACGTTAGTCTCTTTTGTCCAGCGGGTAGCCACTTGGCCATGGATCAGACGGTCATCAATACGGGCCAGGCCAATAACCATATAATCATTAGGTCCCATGGGTTTGGCCGGTGCTGCCGCTTTCGGTGCCACAGCAGCTGGTGCGGGTTTTGCCACCGGTTGTGCTTTCAGCGCTTTCACGCCTTCACGTCCGGTCTCCACCGCCAGTGCCACCAGTTCGTCAAACGTCGGGTTGTCATCCCTGGCCATCAGTGTTTCCACCAGCATCGGGATATTGACGCCAGCAATGACTTCATAATGCTCTTTATCGACGACAATGCGGCTGGCAGCGTTAAACGGGCTGCCGCCCCATGTATCGACGAGAAACAGCACCCCTTTGCCGGTATCCAGCTTCTCCAGTTGCGCGTTGTACTTTTCGATCAACGTTTCCGCATTTTCACCGGGAACAAAATCAATCCAACCGACGTTCTCCTGCTCGCCCAGCAGCATCTCGGCGGTTTTGAGCAACTGTTCCGCAGCCCAACCATGTGTGCCTATAACAATAGCAATGGTCACTTGCTACCTCCTTCTTCTTGTCGTTAACACACCATTAATTGATGTATTGTGAATCTGTCCCGGTAACGGTAAACCGAATCGATTCAGATAAGGGTTAAAGAGAACACCGATGACTTTCGGGAATTATTTTAGATAGTGAAAAAATAATTTATGTGATGAAGATCCGTAATTTAGGTTTCCTCTTCGTGAAATTTCGAAGCGCAAAATATCCACACAAATTGCAAATTCCGGTAAATCTTTGCAAATGCCAAAGTCTCTCTGATATGTTTATCCTCCGTTTAATTAGTCAGGAGTATAGGGCAGCAGCCCACCGTATGGATCGTCACCGACGTCAGTTCACTTTTTGGCCTTCTCGTGCCACGCAGCCCGGCGTTTTCCGCCATTTCCCAACGACGTTCAATGTCACATTTGTGCGTTTGTGCACACTGAATAACGCATCTCTTCTCAGGAGCCTGTCATGGAATTCTTAATGGATCCCTCGATTTGGGCGGGATTATTGACGCTGGTTGTTCTGGAAATTGTTCTGGGTATCGACAACCTGGTGTTTATTGCCATCCTTGCCGACAAACTGCCGCCGAAACAGCGTGATAAAGCGCGTCTTATTGGCCTGTCGCTCGCGTTGGTGATGCGACTGGGGCTGTTGTCGCTGATCTCGTGGATGGTCACGCTGACACAACCGCTTTTTTCCGTCTGGGATTTCACCTTCTCCGGGCGCGATCTGATTATGTTATTCGGCGGTGTGTTCCTGTTATTCAAGGCGACGACGGAGCTGCATGAACGGCTGGAAAACCGCGAGCATGACAGTGGGCACGGCAAAGGCTACGCCAGCTTCTGGGTGGTCGTCGTGCAGATTGTTATTCTTGACGCGGTGTTCTCACTCGATGCGGTCATCACCGCAGTGGGCATGGTCAATCACCTGCCGGTGATGATGGCGGCTGTCGTTATTGCCATGGCGGTGATGCTGCTGGCGTCAAAACCACTGACGCGTTTTGTGAACCAACATCCCACGGTGGTCGTGCTCTGTCTGAGCTTCCTGCTGATGATTGGTTTGAGCCTGGTGGCCGAAGGTTTTGGCTTCCATATTCCGAAAGGTTACCTGTACGCGGCGATTGGTTTCTCGATCATCATTGAGTTCTTTAACCAGATTGCGCGCCGCAACTTTATTCGCCATCAGTCGCACCTGCCGCTGCGCGCCCGTACGGCTGATGCCATCCTGCGTTTGATGGGCGGCCGCCGTCAGTCGAACCCGCAAATCGAAGCGGATAGCCAGGCCTCTGTACCGGTGCCCGAAGGCGCGTTTGCGGAAGAAGAGCGTTATATGATTAACGGCGTATTAACGCTGGCCTCACGCTCGCTTCGCAGCATTATGACGCCGCGCGGTGATATCAGTTGGGTGGATGCCAACCTCGGTGTTGAACAGATCCGCCAGCAACTGCTGTCCTCGCCGCACAGCCTGTTCCCGGTTTGCCGTGGCGAGCTGGACGAAGTCATTGGCATTGTGCGTGCAAAGGAGATACTGGTCGCGCTGGAAGAGGGCGTAGATGTCGCCGCCATCGCTTCGGCAACGCCAGCGATTGTTGTGCCGGAAACCCTGGATCCGATTAAGCTGCTGGCCGTATTGCGCCGGGCACGCGGGAGTTTCGTTATCGTTACCAATGAGTTCGGTGTCGTGCAGGGCCTGGTCACGCCGCTGGACGTGCTGGAAGCGATCGCCGGTGAATTCCCGGACGCGGATGAAACGCCAGAAATCGTTGCCGATGGTGACGGCTGGCTGGTGAAAGGCACCACAGACTTACATGCGCTGCAACACACGCTGGGCCTGGAGAACTTCATCGATGAAGACGAAGACATTGCCACTGTGGCGGGGCTGGTGATTGCCGCGCGAGGGCAAATCCCGCCTGTGGGCGAAACCTTCGAAATGGCACCGTTGCATATCACCGTGATGGAAGCCAACGATTACCGTGTTGATCTGGTCCGTATTGTTAAAGAGCAACCTGCTCACGACGAAGAAGAGTAACCTTTACCCCGGCATTAACGGTGCGACATGGCCGTTATGCCGTTCCGGCGGCGGGGAGATATTCCCCGCCAGCCAGGCCGGAAAATCCTTCACCGGCATCGGTGCTGCAAAAAGAAATCCCTGCAACATATGCACACCCTGTTGACGTAAATACAGCGCTTGTTGCGTTGTCTCCACACCTTCCGCGACAAGCTCGATATTCAGCCGTTGGCCGAGCGCGATAATCATATCCGTCACTGTCGAGTTCACCGCATCTGTACCGATAGCGGCGGTATAAGACTTATCAATTTTCAGGATGTCCGGGTGTAATTTCTCCAGCCACGAAAGCGAGCTATTACCCGTACCAAAATCATCAATGGCTATTTTCGCGCCATGGCGATGAAGTTCGCGCAGCATACGGGATTCGACATCCAGCAGTGCATCGCGCTCGGTGAGTTCAATGGTTAACTGCTGGGCGGGATTTTTGTTAAACCAAAGCTGGACGAGATCTTTTAGCAATTCACCGTGGCGCAAGTGGCTTGGCGCGGCGTTGATGCCGATATGAAAGTCAGGATCAGCAGGAAAGAGCGCCAGTTGACGCTGGGTCTCAGCCAGCACATAACGTGTCAGCGGGGCAATCAGATGCTGCTCTTCGGCAATCGGGATAAATATCTCCGGCGAAATCCACCCCTGGCGTGGGTTGTGCCAGCGCAACAAAATTTCGACGCCCGCACACTGCATGTTGTGTGCATTGAGCAATGGCTGGCAAAACAGCTCAAACTCATGCCCGGCAAGTCCGAGGTTTATCTCGCGGGAAAAACTCATCCGGCTGGCGGTGGCAAACCAGGCAATAAAACCGGTTAATAAACTCATCATCAGCGCCAGCGGCAACTGCGAAGGTAAATGCCACAGCGCCAGTCGCGTCGAACCCGGCCCGGTAACACTAATGGTAAAAGGAAAATGAGCAGAAGTGCGCTGGTAGCGCTTTTCGTTTTCCAGCGGCGGTAAGTTATCCAGCACACCTTTGCCTTCAACCAGATGTTTGCCGCCTACGCTGAGACTGACGCTGGTAATCAATGGCACTTGCGGCTCCAGCATTAAATTACTCAGCAGCTCAATATTTACCGCCTCCATCACGCCACTTTGCCCGTCCTCACTGGTGGGATACCACATGATCAATATAGGGCGATCTTTTAGCAGTGACTGATCGGTGGTGAGCACGAGTTTTTGCGAGCGTGAAGGCAGAGAGGGCTGAAGCTGATGAATGGCAACATCACGCTGGCCAAAAATACTCGAACAGTAGAGCGTTCCGTTTTGAATCAAACCGATAGATCGCACGGTTTGCAGGCTTGCGGCCAGCTTGCGAAGCTGCAGGTGAATATCGCTGCAGGGGATGCCAACCAGCTGCACCAGCACACTGCGACCCGCTTCCAGCGGCAGCATCAATCGCTCAAGGGTTTTGACCGCGTGGTTGGTAAAGGCGTAAACACGCTGATGATTTAAATTACGCTCCGAAATAAAGCGAAACGTGAGGGTTAAAAATAGTGCGACAGCGCCAACCAGCACGCAAACAATGGCGCGCCGTCGTCGGTAACTTTTGATGATCCGTTGAGCCGTCTGCATGCCGCTGCCGCCTGTAAAATCCCTGGCCTGATTTCCATGCCAGAACATTCAAAGTGTAGTGGGGAATTACCGAAGCGACGATAAATCGGTGAAAGATCACTCAACTGCAGCAAAGGTTAAAAAAAACGCCGTTCGGCTGAACGGCGTTGATAAGCAAGAATTAATCACACTGCACTTTGATGGCAAGTCCACCACGCGATGTTTCGCGGTATTTGGCGTTCATATCTTTGCCGGTCTCATACATTGTTTCGATCACTTTATCGAGCGAGACGCGCGGCGCGCTGGTACGGCGCATGGCCATGCGCGAGGCGTTAATCGCTTTTACCGAAGCAATGGCGTTACGCTCAATGCACGGTACTTGCACTTGACCAGCCACCGGGTCGCAGGTCAGGCCCAGGTTGTGTTCCATGCCAATTTCCGCCGCCACGCAGACCTGTTCCGGGCTGGCGCCCAGCAGTTCTGCCAGGCCCGCCGCTGCCATCGAACAGGCAACGCCCACTTCGCCCTGGCAGCCAACTTCAGCGCCAGAAATGGAGGCGTTCATTTTGTACAATGCGCCGATGGCGCCAGCGGCGAGGAAATAGCGGATATAAATATCCGGGCTGACGGACTCAATAAAGTGGTCGTAATAGGCCAGTACAGCCGGAACGATGCCGCAGGCACCGTTGGTTGGCGCGGTTACCACGCGGCCACCGGCGGCGTTTTCTTCGTTAACCGCTAGCGCAAACATATTCACCCAGTCGATAACATTCATCGGATCGCTGGAGAGCTTATCGCTGGCAACCAACATGCTGCGGAGTGCGGAAGCGCGGCGCGGAACGCGCAGCGGCCCTGGTAATACGCCTTCCGTATTCATGCCGCGATCGATACAGGCGCGCATGGTGGACCAGACATTACCGAAGTACTCTTCAATCTCTTTTTTCGAGTGTAATGCCAGTTCGTTTTGCATCACCATGCCAGACAGTGACAGGCCGGTTTCTTTGCAATACTCCAGCATCTGGGTCGCGGAATTGAACGGATAAGGGACATCTACCGAGCTGGTGGTCTCTTTACCAAAATGCTCTTCATCGACGATAAACCCCCCGCCGATGGAATAGTAGGTTTTGCTGTAGATAGCGTTTTCGCCATTAAGCGCAGTGATGCGCATGCCGTTCTCATGCAGCGACAGGTTATCGCTGTGAAAACGCATCCCGTCATCTTTCGGGAAATCGACTTCATGACGCCCCTGCGCCAGCAGCAGACGACCGCGATTTTCCACATCACGGATAAAACCCGGGATTGCATCGATATCGACCGTGGCCGGCTCATTGCCCGCCAGCCCCATAATAATGGCGATATCGGTATGGTGGCCTTTCCCGGTAAGGGAGAGCGAGCCGTACACATCCACTACCACGCGGGTGACGTTATCCAGCAATCCTTTTTCGACCAGATCATCGACGAACTGCTTACCGGCCTTCATCGGGCCTACAGTGTGGGAAGATGAGGGACCAATCCCCACCTTAAACATGTCGAATAGACTAATCACATTAACGCTCCTGACAGGGTTACCGGCGTTTCCAGTAACGATGTAATAACTGCGCATAGTGTAAGAGGGAAGGCCATCATCAGCTTAACTATTCACATGAATTAAACTAATGGCTAACCCTGATTTTACTAATAGCGCGTACGCTGTCACAAAAGTGCTATATGTAAAGTATAGTCAAGGTCTGCGCCCAATCTGCAGCGCCAGCGAACGAATAATTCCTGCCGTCATGCCCCAGACAAAATAATGCTGATACCAGGATAACCACACCCGATGCGCATTGCCGTGGCGGTGGATATCCAGCGGATGATAGCGACCAAGACGCAGTGCTTCGGCGAGCGGCATTTCAAACACCGCCGCCACTTCATCTTCACTGGCGTGATAGGGTAAATCCGGCGGGATAATGCCCACTACCGGCGTAACCTGAAAACCGGTCACGCTATCAACTGGCGGTAAAACGCCAATCACTTCAACGACCTCAGGCGGAATGGCGACTTCTTCCTGTGCTTCACGTAATGCAGCAGCGATAAGCGACGCATCCGTGCTGTCAACCGCGCCACCGGGGAACGCTACCTGACCGGCATGCTTGCGAAGCAGCGGCGAGCGTTGCGTCAGTAATAAGCCGGGCTGCTCACGGCGCACCACCGGCACCAGCACCGCCGCCTGACGTGTATTCGCCACCGCCGGATTGAGTTGTGGGCGTAGAAGCTGAAAGCGCGATAAAAAATCATCCAGAGTTAAAGCCGGTTGCTCCACGAATCATCTCTCCAGTTGCCGCAGGATACGGTTAACTTTATCAAAAGTTTCCTGATACTCCGCCTCTTCCTGGCTGTCGGCTACAATGCCGCCGCCTGCGGAACAGTAAATTTTCCCCGCACAGGCGCTGAGGGTGCGAATGGTGATGCTGGTATCCATGTTTCCACAGAAACTAAGATAGCCAATCGAGCCGCACCAGGCGTTTCGCCGCTGCGGTTCAAGTTCATCGATAATTTCCATCGCCCGCACTTTCGGTGCGCCGGTGATCGAGCCGCCCGGAAACGCCGCGCGCAGCAGATCGCTGGCATGACGTCCGGCGGGCAATTTCGCTGTTACGGTGCTGACCAGATGGTGGACGGCAGGAAAAGGTTCGACCACGAAAAGTTCCGGTACGCGCACCGAACCCGGTGTCGCCACGCGACCGATATCGTTACGCATCAAATCAACAATCATCAGGTTTTCGGCCTGATCTTTCGGTGAGGCGGCGAGTTTCTGTGCTTGCTGCGCATCTGCCTGCGGGTCGGCAAGCCTTGGCAACGTGCCTTTAATCGGCCGTGTTTCGATATTGTCGCGTTCAAGGCGAATAAAACGCTCCGGCGACAGGCTCAGGATCGCGCCGTGTTCAAGGCGTAAAAAAGCGCTGAACGGCGCGCGGTTTTCACGGTTGAGTTGGGTAAATGCCAGCCACTCATCTCCGCAATAGTCCGCAGCAAAACGTTGCGCCAGGTTGACCTGGTAGCAGTCGCCGCTGTGTAACCATGCCTGAACCTGGCGGAATTTTTCGCCATATTCGCCACGCGTCATATTGGTCTGCCAGGCGGATGTCAGCCGAAACGGCTGGCGCTGCGGTTCGCATTGCGCCTGTAGCCATGCCAGTCTGGCGTTAACATCGCTATGGCTGAGCAACGTCACTTGCTGCAACTGATGATCGACAATCAACGCCCAGTCATAAATGCCGACCGCCATATCCGCGATGCGAATGTCCTGTTCGGCAATCGCGGGCAGCTTTTCGAAACGACGGCCTAAATCATAGCCAAACAGCCCCAGCGCACCGCCCTGAAACGGCAGATCGGCATGCGATTCGCATCGAAACGGGTAAGCATCCAGACGTTGTTGCAGCAGGTGTAGCGGATCTTCCTGCGATATCTCGCTACCATTAAGGGTAGTGGCCTCGCCGTGTGTCGTCAGTGTCTCCAGCGGATCGGCAACCACAATATCAAAACGATTGTGCGGATGTTCAGCATGGCCAGAATGTAACAGCATGGCCCAGGGCTGGTGGCTGAGTGGCGCAAAGTAGTGTTCGGCGGCGTCCTGGCGCCACGGCAGCGAAATAACGGCGGGGGATAACGTCTTCATTGATCCTGACTCATGTGCGTCTGCGCTGGTGAAGCGCGCCGACGCATGGAATAATTAGCGCCAACAATTTAGCAGGAGTTGACAATGTTTGCAGGTTTACCTTCCCTCAGCCACGAGCAGCAGCAAAAAGCGGTAGAGCGTATTCAGGAATTAATGTCCGGTGGCATGAGCAGCGGGCAGGCGATTGCGCAGGTTGCTGAAGAGTTACGCGCCAGCCATACCGGCGAACGAATTGTGGCGCGCTTTGAAGATGAAGATGACGAGTAATTACACCGCGGCGATGATTTTGATTTCCACTTTATAACGCGGATTCATCAGTTTTGCCTGCACGGTGCAGCGCACCGGTGCATGGCCCGCAACAACCCATGCATCCCACGCTCTATTCATGGCGGCAAAGTCGTCGCCATCGGCCAGAAAAATGGTGGCATCAAGAATGCGCGTTTTATCGCTGCCTTGCTTGAGCAGAACCGCATCAATTTGCGCCAGCGTGTTGGCCGTCTGTTCAAACGCATCGGCATCAAGGTTTTCCGGCACGCCAGTGTAATAAAGCGTCTGGTTATGGATAACCACATCAGACCAGCGGTCTGCCGCATCAATACGCACAATTGTCATTATCTGTTCCTTCTTATTTGCCATGAATTCGCGGGCAAGAGTGCCATAAAAACCCGGCTGGCGTAAATCCGCTCACCCTGACATAATCACTGGCGATTTAACCAGGGGGTAGTGTGACGGACGATTTTGCAACAGATGGCCAGTTAGCCAAAGCCATTGCGGGATTCAAACCGCGTGAACCGCAGCGCCAGATGGCGCAAGCCGTTACACAGGCGATTGAGAATACGCAGCCGCTGGTGGTGGAAGCGGGCACCGGTACCGGTAAAACCTACGCCTACCTCGCGCCTGCGCTACGCGCCGGGAAAAAAGTGATTATCTCCACCGGTTCGAAAGCCTTGCAGGATCAGCTTTACAGTCGCGATTTACCCACCGTCGCCAAAGCGCTTGAGTTCACCGGGCGCACGGCGCTGCTGAAAGGGCGGTCCAATTACCTCTGTATTGAACGTCTGGAGCAGCAAGCGCTGGCCGGTGGCGATCTGCCGGTACAAACGTTAAGTGATGTGATTTTGCTGCGCTCCTGGTCGAATCAAACCACTGATGGTGACATCAGTACCTGCGTCAGTGTGGCGGAGGATTCGCAGGCGTGGCCGCTGGTGACCAGTACCAACGATAACTGTCTGGGTAGCGACTGCCCGATGTACAAAGACTGTTTCGTGGTCAAGGCGCGTAAAAAAGCGATGGATGCCGACGTGGTGGTGGTCAACCATCACCTGTTTCTTGCCGATATGGTGGTGAAAGAGAGCGGCTTCGGGGAGCTGATCCCGGAAGCCGACGTGATGATCTTTGACGAAGCGCACCAGCTTCCTGATATCGCCAGCCAGTATTTTGGTCAGACACTCTCCAGCCGCCAGCTTCTTGATCTCGCAAAAGATTTCACCATCGCCTATCGCACCGAACTGAAAGATACCGCGCAGTTACAGAAGTGCGCCGATCGTCTGGCGCAGAGTACGCAGGATTTTCGTTTGCAGTTAGGTGAGCCGGGTTATCGCGGTAACCTGCGCGAGCTGCTGGCGGATGCGCATATTCAACGTGCGCTGTTGCTGCTCGATGATGCGCTGGAACTCTGTTACGACGTGGCGAAGCTGTCACTGGGCCGCTCCGCACTGCTGGATGCCGCGTTCGAACGCGCGACGACATACCGTGCCAGGCTGAAACGGCTCAAAGAGATCAACCAGCCAGGTTACAGCTACTGGTATGAATGCACGTCACGCAACTTCACGCTGGCGTTAACGCCGCTGACCGTAGCGGATAAGTTTACCGAGGTAATGGCGCAGAAAAAGGGCAGCTGGATTTTCACTTCTGCAACGCTTTCGGTGAATGACGATCTGCACCACTTTACCGCGCGGCTTGGCATTGAAGGGGCGCAATCGCTGTTGCTGCCAAGCCCCTTTGATTATGAACGCCAGGCATTGCTGTGCGTACCGCGCAATCTCCCGCAGACCAATCAGCCAGGCGCTGCACGCCAGCTGGCGGCGATGCTCAGACCGATGATCGAAGCTAACAATGGGCGCTGCTTTATGCTGTGTACTTCACACGCCATGATGCGCGATCTCGCCGAACAATTTCGCGCCACCATGACCCTGCCGGTCTTGCTACAGGGAGAAACCAGCAAAGGGCAACTGATGCAGCAATTTGTGAATGCCGGTAACGCGTTACTGGTGGCAACCAGCAGTTTCTGGGAAGGGGTGGACGTGCGTGGTGACACGTTATCGTTGGTCATTATTGATAAGCTGCCGTTTACGTCTCCGGAAGATCCGTTGTTAAAAGCGCGGATGGAAGATTGCCGTCTGCGTGGAGGCGATCCGTTTGATGAAGTTCAACTGCCGGACGCGGTTATTACCCTGAAACAAGGTGTCGGGCGCCTGATACGTGATATTGACGATCGCGGCGTGCTGGTCATTTGCGATAACCGTCTGGTGATGCGTCCCTATGGCGCGGTGTTTCTCGCCAGCCTGCCGCCTGCGCCGCGAACCCGTGATATTCGCCGCGCGGTAGAATTCCTCGCCTCGCCCCCGGCGCAGTAATTTTCTGTGGACTGTGGTAAGATGCGCGCCATTTTGTTTTTCATGGACCGCTATACCCATGCGCATTCTGGCTATTGATACTGCCACAGAAGCTTGTTCTGTCGCCTTATGGAACGATGGAACCACCTTCGCTCACTTCGAACTTTGCCCACGCGAACACACGCAACGCATCCTGCCGCTGGTCAGGGATGTGCTTGACGATGCTGAACTTAAACTGACGCAACTGGATGCTCTGGCTTTTGGTCGTGGCCCGGGGAGTTTTACCGGCGTGCGTATCGGCATTGGTATTGCGCAGGGGCTGGCGCTCGGCGCTGAACTGCCGATGATTGGCGTGTCAACGCTGGCGACGATGGCGCAGGGCGCGTGGCGCAAAACGGGCGCGACCCGCGTGCTGGCAGCGATTGACGCACGAATGGGCGAAGTCTATTGGGCAGAGTATCAGCGCGATGAAAATGGTGTCTGGCACGGCGAAGAGACGGAAGCGGTATTAAAACCGCAAGCCGTTACTGAACGTTTGCAGCAGTTGGATGGCGAGTGGGCGATGGTCGGTACTGGCTGGCCCGCATGGCCTGAGATGGGCAACAATAGTACGGCAACCCTGCGTGATGGTGAGATCTTATTGCCCGCCGCGGAAGATATGCTGCCCATTGCGCGTCAACTGTTGGCTGCGCAGAAAACCGTCGCCGTCGAGCATGCCGAGCCGGTTTATTTGCGTAACGAAGTGGCATGGAAGAAACTTCCTGGCCGGGAATGAATCTCAGTAGTATCCACTGGGGTAAGGAGTCGCATCATGGCGGGTCAAAAAAAGGTTGTGCGCGGATTGCTGGCGGGGCTGGCAATCGCGGTATTAAGCGGTTGTGTTTCTGTGCCTGACGCGATTAAAGGAACCAGTCCCACGCCGCAGGATGATTTAGTGCGCGTGATGAGTGCGCCGTCGCTGTATGTCGGTCAGGAAGCCCGCTTCGGTGGCAAAGTGGTGGATATTCAGAATCAGCAGGGGAAAACCCGGCTTGAGATCGCTGCCGTCCCGCTCGACAGCGGCGCGCGTCCGGTTCTGGGCGAACCCTCCGTCGGGCGCATCTTTGCCGACGTGAATGGTTTTCTCGATCCAGTCGATTTCCGCAATCAGTTGGTCACCGTGGTTGGTCCGATAACTGGCACGGCCGACGGCAAAATTGGCAACGCACCCTATAAATTTATGGTGATGCAGGCAGAGGGTTACAAACGCTGGCGGTTAACCCAGCAGGTGATGTTGCCGCCGCAGCCAATCGACCCGTGGTACTGGGGGCCGGGACCGCATCCGCGCGCGTGGCATGGCGGGTACGGTGGCTGGGGCTGGTTCCCACCTGAACCCGCGCGAGTCGAGACGGTCGTAACAGAGTAATTTCTTGTTTTATCAGGAAAACGAAACAGCGGCTAAGCCGCTGTTTTTTATATTGGGCTTTGTATAAGAAAAATAATTAGTGACGCGCTTCGCAACCTTCAATCCGCTTAATTAATAAACTGGTACGCTGAGTTAATATTATGTTAACGGCTTGTTTATTAACTGGGGTTGTGATGACCAAGAATACTCATTTTAGAGGTGATGCATTGAAGAAGGTTTGGCTAAACCGGTATCCCGCCGATGTTCCGGCGGAGATCAATCCTGACCGTTATCAATCCCTGGTTGAATTATTTGAACACTCCACGGCGCGTTACGCCGACCAGCCTGCGTTTATCAACATGGGCGAGGTCATGACGTTCCGTAAACTTGAAGAGCGCAGCCGGGCGTTTGCGGCTTACTTACAGCAGGGGCTGGGGCTGCAAAAAGGCGATCGTGTTGCATTGATGATGCCGAACCTGCTGCAATACCCGGTGGCGCTGTTTGGTATCTTGCGTGCCGGGATGATCGTGGTGAACGTCAACCCGCTTTATACGCCGCGTGAACTGGAACACCAGCTTAATGACAGCGGGGCTGCCGCGATTGTTATTGTGTCGAATTTCGCCCATACGCTGGAAAAGATCGTTGATAAAACCCAAGTGCGGCATGTCATTTTGACACGCATGGGCGACCAGCTTTCCCCGGCAAAAGGGACGCTGGTGAACTTCGTTGTGAAATACGTAAAACGACTGGTGCCGAAGTATCATCTGCCGGACGCCATCTCCTTCCGTCGGGCGCTGCAAACCGGCTACCGAATGCAGTACATCAAACCTGAAGTGGTTGCCGAGGATCTTGCCTTCCTGCAATACACCGGCGGTACAACCGGCGTGGCAAAAGGAGCCATGCTGACGCACCGCAATATGCTGGCAAACCTTGAACAGGTGAACGCGACTTACGGGCCGTTGCTGCATCGCGGGAAAGAGCTGGTGGTGACCGCGTTGCCGCTGTACCACATTTTCGCCCTGACCATGAACTGCCTGCTGTTTATTGAGCTCGGGGGGCAAAACCTGTTGATCACCAACCCGCGCGATATTCCGGGGCTGGTGAAGGAGCTTGGCAAATATCCGTTTACGGCCATGACCGGCGTGAACACGCTGTTCAATGCCTTGCTGAATAATGAAGATTTTCGCAAGCTGGACTTTTCTTCGCTGCACCTGTCCGCCGGTGGCGGGATGCCTGTTCAGCAGGCGGTTGCCGATCGGTGGGTGAAATTAACCGGGCAGTATCTGCTGGAAGGTTACGGTCTGACCGAATGTGCGCCGCTGGTCAGTGTGAACCCGCATGATATTGACTACCACAGCGGCAGCATCGGCCTGCCGGTTCCCTCAACGGAAGCCAAACTGGTTGATGACGACAACAATGAAGTTGCACCGGGCGAACCGGGCGAATTGTGTGTGAAAGGGCCGCAGGTGATGCTGGGATACTGGCAGCGCCCGGACGCCACGGATGAGATCCTGCGTGACGGCTGGCTGCACACGGGCGATATTGCGGTAATGGATGATGAAGGCTTCCTGCGCATCGTCGATCGCAAAAAAGATATGATTCTGGTTTCCGGTTTTAATGTCTATCCGAATGAAATCGAGGATGTGGTGATGCAACATGCCGGCGTGCAGGAAGTGGCGGCTGTCGGCGTACCGTCGGAAAACAGCGGCGAAGCGGTGAAGATTTTCGTGGTGAAAAAGGACGCCTCGCTGAGCGAAGAGGCGTTGATCGCTTTCTGTCGCCGTCAACTGACCGGATATAAAGTGCCGAAGCTGGTTGAATTTCGCAATGAACTGCCAAAATCGAACGTTGGCAAGATTTTAAGGCGAGAATTGCGTGACGAAGCGCGTGGCAAAGTGGACAATAACGCCTGAGCTATGCGTGAGTCCCCCCTAACGCCGGTTAAACCGGCGTTTTTTATGGGCGCAACTAAAGAGAAGATGACGTGAATTACCAGATGATAACGACGAACGATGCGCTGGCAGCGTTATGTGAAGCTGCCCGCGCATTTCCAGCGATTGCCCTGGACACCGAATTTGTCCGCACCCGCACCTATTATCCGCAACTGGGGTTGATCCAGCTGTATGACGGTGAACATGTGGCGCTGATTGATCCGCTGGCCATCACCGACTGGACGCCGTTTCGCGATTTGCTCATCAACACCGCCGTGACCAAATATTTGCATGCGGGAAGTGAAGATCTGGAAGTGTTTCTCAATGCGTTTGGCGTGCAGCCACAGCCGATGATTGACACGCAGATCCTCGCCGCGTTCTGCGGCCGCCCGCTGTCGTGGGGCTTTGCTGCGATGGTGGAAGCGTTTACCGGGCTGGTGATTGATAAGAGTGAATCCCGCACTGACTGGCTGGCGCGCCCGCTGACCGAGCGCCAGTGTGATTACGCCGCCGCCGATGTGTGGTATCTGCTGCCTATCGCCGGAAAATTGCTGGCGGAAACCGATCAGGCAGGAAGGCTGGATGCTGCGCTGGATGAGTGTCGCCTGATGATGCAACGCCGCCAGGAAGTGTTAGCCCCGGAAGAGGCGTGGCGCGAAATTACCAACGCATGGCAATTACGTACGCGCCAGCTTGCCTGCCTGCGTTTGCTTGCCGACTGGCGGCTGCGCAAAGCGCGTGAGCGTGATTTAGCCGTTAACTTTGTGGTGCGTGAAGAAAACCTGTGGGCAGTGGCGCGTTACATGCCTGGCAGTATGGGCGAACTGGACAGTATTGGTCTTTCCGGGAGCGAAATCCGCTTCCATGGCAAAACGCTGCTGGCGCTGGTTGCGCAGGCGCAGGCATTGCCGGAAGAGGCGCTGCCAGAGCCGCTGCTTAATCTGATGGATATGCCGGGTTATCGTAAAGCGTTCAAAGCTATCAAAGCGCTGGTGCAAACCATCAGCGAGAGTCAGGGGATTAGCGCTGAGCTGCTGGCATCACGTAGGCAGATTAATCAATTACTCAACTGGCACTGGAAATTGAAACCGCAAAATTCGTCACCGGAATTAATTAGCGGCTGGCGCGGGGAATTGATGGCCGATCAGCTGAAAATATTACTTGCGGAATACCCGCGTTAAATACTGTAAATAAATACAGCTTATTTGCGGAAATAAAATAAAAAAGGCAGAAAATATTCTGCCTTTTTTTATCCCTGCATGGGAGGGAATCTATTTTGTCTCTTCGGTTTCCGGTAGGGTGACGTTGAGTTCCAGAATGGAAATATCATCCCCTTTTTGCTCCAGTTGCACCGACACCATTTCCGGATCGATTTGCACATATTTGCAGATCACTTCCAGAATGTCCCGCTTCAGCTGCGGTAAATAATGCGGTTCAGCATCGCTGCGGCGGCGTTCTGCAACAATAATCTGCAGACGCTCTTTCGCAATGCTAGCGGTGTTCTTTTTTCTGGAGAGAAAAAAGTCGAGTAATGCCATAACTTATCCTCCGAACAGGCGTTTGAGGAAACCTTTCTTCTCTTCTTCAATGAAGCGGAAAGGACGATCTTCTCCCAGCAGACGCTCCACGGCATCGGCATAAGCTTTGCCGGCGTCAGCATTGGTATCCAAAATAACCGGCTCACCCTGGTTCGACGCACGCAACACCGATTGATCTTCCGGGATCACGCCAATCAGTTTGATACGCAGGATTTCCAGTACATCTTCCATACTGAGCATATCACCACGGTTTACGCGGCCCGGGTTATAACGGGTGAGCAGCAGATGCTCTTTAATCGGCTCTTCGCCATTTTCCGCGCGGCGGGATTTCGACGCCAGAATACCGAGAATTCGGTCAGAGTCGCGCACGGAAGAGACTTCCGGGTTGGTGGTAATAATCGCTTCATCAGCGAAGTAGAGCGCCATCAATGCGCCTGTCTCAATGCCTGCCGGGGAGTCGCAGACGATAAAATCGAAGTCCATTTTCTTCAGGTCTTCCAGCACTTTATCGACGCCTTCACGGGTCAGCGCGTCTTTATCACGCGTTTGCGATGCCGGGAGAATGTAGAGGTTCTCAGTGCGTTTATCTTTGATTAACGCCTGGTTGAGTGTGGCATCGCCCTGAATAACGTTAACGAAATCATAAACCACGCGGCGCTCGCAGCCCATAATCAGGTCGAGGTTACGCAGGCCGATATCGAAGTCGATAACGACGGTCTTTTTGCCCTTCTGGGCTAAACCAGTAGCGATGGCCGCGCTGGAGGTGGTCTTGCCAACGCCCCCTTTACCCGAAGTAACAACAATAATGCGTGCCATAGGAGTTCCTTGTTAAAAGGGCTTAATTTAAGGGTTGAATTGTCAAAGCGTCGTTGGCCAACTGCAAACGCGCCGCTTTGCCATAAAATTCGGCCGGGATCTGATCGCTCAGCCAGTATTCCCCCGCAATGGAGACCAGCTCCGGCGTGAGATGAGAACAGAATATTTGGGCGTCTTTATCGCCACTGGCACCGGCCAGCACCCGACCGCGCATCATGCCATAGACATGAATGTTGCCATCGGCGATAAGCTCCGCGCCTGCGCTAACGTGGCTGGTGACAATCAAATCACAATTTGGCGCATAAATGCGCTGGCCGGAACGCACCGGCGCGTCAATTAAGCGTGTTTTTGTGACCGGCACCGCAACCGGCGTAGGTTCCGGTGCGCGCTCTTTTCGCGGTGCTTTCTCTTTTCCTTCCGTCAGTAACGGAAGACCCGCGCGTTCAACTTCAGCCTTCAGTTCTGGATCTTTGCAACCGCTGATGCCAACCACATGTAAATCTGTTGTGGTGATAGCCTGCAACAGCGCGGGCCAGTTAACAGCGCCTTCCAGCGCGGAAACATTGACAACGATAGGAGCATGCAGCAAAAAAGCGGGAGCCTGAGCGATTTTGTCTTCTAACGCCTGACGAATAACCTCGGGTTTTGCATCATGCAAATGAACCACTGATAAGGTAAAACTACTGCCTTTTAGCTCGATGGGCGTATTTGACATCCTGACCTTACTCATTTTGCTATTATCACCCGCATCTTGAGTGATATTCCGAAGACTATCAGGCATGTTATAGTCACTATTATTTTCAGGCAAGTAACCTCCCGATAATTCCGAGTAAAAGTATGTTTTGTGTGATCTACCGAAGTGCCCGACGCGATCAGACTTATCTGTACGTCGAAAAAAGAGACGATTTTTCCCGCGTGCCAGAAGCATTAATGCAAAGTTTCGGTCAGCCACAGCTGGCAATGATTTTGCCGCTTGATGGCCGTAAAAAATTAGTCGGTGCAGATTTAGAAAAAGTAAAAGAGGCGTTAATTTCGCAGGGCTATTATTTGCAACTTCCTCCGCCGCAAGAAAATTTATTGAAGCAGCATCTCGCCAACCAGGGTAAAGAATAATCTCGCGGCAATAACGTCGGAACGCTCCGCCGTTTCTTATTTTATGGCTATTGTATCGCCGTAACATATTGGCATTTGACAAACCGCCGGGTGGCGCGGATAGTCATTTTTCGCTCATGTTCAATGTGTTACCGGAGGTCGTACACCATGTATCAACATCATAACTGGCAGGGCGCTCTGCTGGATTTCCCGGTGAGTAAAGTAGTTTGCGTTGGCAGTAACTATGCGAAACATATTAAAGAGATGGGGAGCGCTACCCCGGAAGAGCCGGTACTGTTTATCAAACCCGAAACTGCGCTGTGCGATCTTCGCCAGCCGCTGGCGCTGCCGCAGGATTTTGGTTCGGTTCACCATGAAGTTGAACTGGCGGTGCTGATTGGCGCAACGCTGCGCCAGGCGACGGAAGAGCATGTGAAAAAAGCAATTGCCGGATATGGTGTCGCGCTCGATCTGACGCTGCGCGATCTGCAAGGCAAAATGAAAAAAGCCGGTCAGCCATGGGAAAAAGCGAAAGGGTTTGATAATTCCTGCCCGATCTCAGGGTTTATCCCGGCGGCGGAATTCCAGAGCGATCCGCAAAACACCACGCTTGGGCTGAAAATCAACGGGGAAGTGCGCCAGCAAGGCACTACGGCGGATATGATCCATAAAATTATTCCGCTGATTGCTTATATGAGCCGCTTCTTCACCTTAAAAGCTGGCGATGTCATTCTGACCGGCACGCCAGAAGGGGTAGGGCCATTGAACAGTGGCGATGAGCTGGAAGTGAGTTTTGACGGGCTTTCATTAACGACCCGCGTACTTTAAAGCAATTTGCCGCCTTTCCTGGCGGCAAAACTTGCATCCGCATGCCAGACTGGTTATAAGGTGCACCCTGGATTTCAACGGCGGATTTCATCATGAGCGACACTCCTTTCTGGCAAAGCAAAACCCTTGAGCAAATGACGGACGCGGAGTGGGAGTCGCTGTGTGACGGCTGCGGACAGTGTTGCCTGCATAAGTTGATGGATGAAGACACTGACGAAATCTATTTCACCAACGTCGCCTGTCGTCAGTTAAACATTAAAACCTGCCAGTGCCGCAACTACGAACGCCGCTTCGAGTATGAGCCGGACTGCATCAAGCTGACCCGTGAAAATCTCCCCACTTTCGAATGGTTGCCGCCAAGTTGTGCTTATCGCCTGCTGGCGGAAGGAAAGGCGTTGCCGCTGTGGCACCCGCTACGCACAGGCTCAAAAGCCGCCATGCATGCGGAGCGTATTTCGGTACGCCACATTGCGGTGAAAGAATCAGAAGTTCGCGACTGGCAGGAGCATATTCTTAATAAGCCGGAATGGGCTGACTAACGAAAACGTGATAAATAACTGAGACAATCAGTAGCCAGCAGGGCAGGGAAAAGTGAAGAATAGCTTTCTTGTCACGGGGCGCTTTAGGATCAGCAAGATGACGAAAGTGCTGAGCAGACAGGCCAGCAATAGCCCGGTTAGCAGCGCACTTGCGGCAGCAATATGCAGAGCCATGTAAAGAATAAAAGAAGAGACAATAGCGAACAGCCTAATCTTCTGCGTAAAAAAGACCGTCCCTGATGCGAAGTAAACGAGTGCAATAACGCCAGCCATCCGAATCGTCCCTTTCCCTGCCGGTATTCGACTTTGCGAATGTTGCCTTTACCCGGATTCAGCCAAAAAAAACGCTCCCGAAGGAGCGCTCTGTTAGCGACCAAACAGGTCGCGTTTTTTCGGTTTGAACGGCTGGGCAATCAGCACCAGCAGTGCAACAACCAGATAAGCGACAAAAATGCCCAGTAACCATTGCGGCATTTCCAGCGTCAGGAATGACCACTGGCGCTCGGCACAGTCGCCAGAAGCAACAAACACCTGCGGCAGCCACTTATCAAGCGGCAGCCAGCTGGGAAAACGAGCGGCAAAATCGCACGTCATAAACGGCGAGGGATGTAACTGGATCATGGTATGTTCCCAGGCCAGCTGGATGCCGCGCCACGCGCTGTAGATCCAGATAGCCAGAGCGACATAACGTAACGGCGTTTTCGGCGCAATGGCCCCGACAATACCCGCGCCCATTACGCCAAAAAGCGCGCTGCGTTCATAAATGCACAGGACGCAAGGTTTAAGCAGCATGACATGCTGGAACCACAATGCGACCATTTCCAGCGCAAACGCTGTTAGCGCCATCAAAATCCAGGCGCCGCGCCCATGTGAGCACCCGTTTAAATATCGCAACATAATCATTTCCCTGGGAGATGCGTAGACAAAGCAGTGTAAACGAAATCATTGCGCAGGCCACTAGCGGGCAAAAAAATAATGCGTAATCGAATGTTTATCATGCGGAAAGTCAAACCTGGCAACAAAGTGCTGCCATTTACGCAACAAAATATCCTGCGCGCTGCGGCGCAAAAATTTCAGATGAAAGCGCTGCTGCTTTTACGGATAAGCGTTGTTAAATCGCCAAAATGGATCCCCGATCCCCTTTTTTCTTCATGAGGTACGCTACCTGCACCGGGTGCGGTCTGGTATGATGAGTGTCCTTTGCTTAGCTGTGTAATGGAAATCTCTCTATGGTCATTAAGGCGCAGAGCCCGGCGGGTTTCGCGGAAGAGTACATCATTGAAAGTATCTGGAATAGTCGCTTCCCTCCGGGGTCGATTCTTCCGGCTGAACGCGAACTCTCTGAACTGATTGGCGTCACTCGTACCACATTGCGTGAAGTTTTACAGCGCCTCGCCCGTGATGGCTGGCTGACAATTCAGCACGGCAAGCCGACGAAAGTGAACAACTTCTGGGAAACCTCCGGGCTGAATATTCTGGAAACGCTGGCGCGTCTGGATCACGAGAGTGTTCCGCAACTGATCGATAATCTGCTTTCAGTGCGTACCAACATTTCCACGATTTTTATCCGTACTGCGTTTCGCCAGCATCCGGAAGACGCGCTGAAAGTATTGGCCAGCGCGCGTGAAGTTGAAGATCATGCTGATGCCTTCGCTGACCTCGATTACAACATTTTCCGCGGTCTGGCCTTTGCGTCCGGTAATCCAATTTATGGTTTGATCCTTAACGGCATGAAAGGGTTATATACGCGAATTGGTCGCCACTATTTCTCAAGCCCGGAAGCCCGCAGCCTGGCGCTCGGTTTCTACCACCAGCTGGCGCAGGTGTGTGAAGAGGCGCAGCATGACAAAGTCTACGAAGTGGTTCGCCGCTATGGTCATGATAGTGGTGAGATCTGGCATCGGATGCAGAAAACGATGCCGGGTGATTTAGCCTTACAAAGCCGATAAGCAAAGAAAACCCCTCATCAGAGGGGTTTTTCATTACAGGCTGTTGGCGCGGGGCGGACAACGCTCCAGTAACTCCACACTGCCATCTTCGTTTTGCTGTTCCAGCAACACATCGAAACCCCACAAACGGTGCACATGTTTCAGCACCTCGCGGCGACCCTTATCAAGCGGCGCGCGGTTGTGTGGAATATAGCGCAGCGTCAGCGAACGGTCGCCGCGCAAATCGACATTCCACACCTGGATGTTGGGCTCAAGGTTGCTGAGATTGTATTGCGAGGAGAGTTTCGAGCGGATCTCCCGGTAACCCTCTTCATTATGGATAGCGGCAATCTCAAGATAATTGTTACGGTCATCATCCAGCACGGTAAAGAAGCGGAAATCCCGCATGATCTTCGGCGACATAAACTGGCTGATAAAGCTCTCATCTTTGAAATCGCGCATCGCGAAATGCAGCGTTTCCAGCCAGTCCGAACCGGCAATATCCGGGAACCAGTAACGGTCTTCATCCGTTGGCGACTGGCAAATACGCTTAATATCCTGGAACATGGCAAAGCCCAGCGCATACGGGTTAATGCCGCTGTACCACGGGCTGTTATAGGGCGGCTGGAACACCACATTGGTGTGGCTGTGCAAAAATTCCAGCATAAAGCGGTCGGTCACTTTGCCTTCGTCATACAGGTGGTTAAGGATGGTGTAGTGCCAGAACGTCGCCCATCCTTCGTTCATCACCTGCGTCTGTTTTTGCGGATAGAAGTACTGGCTCACTTTACGCACGATGCGCAGGATCTCGCGTTGCCACGACTCCAGTAACGGCGCGTTTTTTTCCATAAAGTAGAGCAAGTTTTCCTGCGGCTCCGCCGGGTAGCGACGCGCCTGCGCGATGGTTATTTCTTCTTCGCGTTTGGGCAGCGTGCGCCACAGCATATTCACCTGGCTTTGCAGATACTCTTCTCGGCTTTTCTGCCGTGCCTTCTCCTCCTGCAACGAGATTTTCTGCGGACGTTTGTAGCGATCCACGCCGTAGTTCATCAGCGCGTGGCACGAGTCGAGTAACTTTTCCACTTCGTCCACACCGTAGCGTTCTTCACAATCGGTGATGTATTTACGCGCGAAAATCAGGTAGTCGACAATCGAACTGGCATCGGTCCAGCTTTTGAATAAGTAATTGTTTTTAAAGAAAGAGTTATGACCATAACAGGCGTGTGCCATCACCAGCGCCTGCATGGTAATGGTGTTCTCTTCCATCAGATAAGCGATGCAGGGGTTAGAGTTGATGACTATCTCGTAGGCCAGCCCCTGTTGCCCATGCTTATAAAGCCGCTCGGTTTCGATAAATTTCTTCCCGAACGACCAGTGAGGGTAATTGATCGGCATACCGACGCTGGAGTAAGCGTCCATCATCTGTTCTGAGGTGATCACTTCGATTTGGTGCGGATAGGTATCCAGCCGATAAAGTTTCGCCACCCGGTCAATCTCCGCCAGGTAATCATCCAGCAGTTCGAAAGTCCAGTCGGGTCCATCGCTCAGACGAATAGAATCCTTATTCATTGAGTCAATCGTAGCCATTAGCGCGCCCTCGTTGTTAACGACACTCTCTGTATGGAGCGTCTCATTTCAAGCATAGAACACGCAATTAAATCTGTACCTAAGCCATAAATTTTTCTTCGCGATTTTTCATCATATCAACGGCGTAAATAACAATTGTTGCGAAATATTATGCTGCGGCGAAAAGTCGTGCAGCAGGAGATGCTAAATAACAGAAACCCTTGTCATACGGCGAAGCTGTGAGGAAGCTCACCATAAAAAAGCCATATGTTGAATAATATTTTCATCTGGGTTATCAATTTGTAATCAGATGATCGTGCTTTACTCACAGGAGAGGGATATGCGAGTTGTTGTGTTAGGAAGTGGCGTGGTGGGTGTCACCAGCGCCTGGTATTTACGCCAGGCCGGGCATGACGTCACGGTGATTGATCGCCAGCCTGGTCCCGCGCAGGAAACCAGCGCCGGTAACGCCGGGCAGATCTCACCAGGCTACGCCGCGCCCTGGGCGGCGCCAGGTGTGCCGTTAAAAGCCATTAAATGGATGTTCCAGCGCCATGCGCCGCTCGCAATCAGCCTCGACGGCACCTCATCGCAACTGAAATGGATGTGGCAAATGCTGCGCAACTGCGACACGCGCCACTATATGGAAAATAAAGGCCGCATGGTGCGTCTGGCGGAATACAGCCGTGATTGCCTGAAACTGCTGCGCGAAACTACCGGTATTCAGTATGAAGGGCGGCAAGGCGGTACATTGCAGCTGTTTCGCACTGCGGAACAGTATGAAAACGCCACGCGCGATATTGCCGTGTTGCAGGATGCCGGCGTGCCTTATCAGCTGCTGGAGTCTGCGCGGCTGGCAGAAGTCGAACCCGCGCTGGCGGAAGTTGCACACAAACTGACCGGCGGTTTGCGTCTGCCAAATGATGAAACTGGCGACTGCCAGCTATTCACCCAGCAACTGGCTCAGATGGCAGCGCAGGCGGGCGTGGAGTTTCGTTTTAACACCCCGGTGGATCGCCTGCTGTACGAAGGCGAGAACATCTACGGTGTGAAGTGCGGAGAAGAGGTGGTCAAAGCCGACGCGTACGTGATGGCATTTGGCTCGTGGTCTACCGGCTTACTGAAAAACATCGTCGATATCCCGGTATACCCGCTGAAAGGTTATTCATTAACGATCCCGATTGCCGAAGAAGACGGCGCACCGGTTTCAACGATCCTGGATGAAACCTACAAAATTGCCATTACCCGCTTTGATCAGCGTATTCGCGTCGGCGGCATGGCGGAAATCGTTGGCTTTAATACGGAACTGCTGAAACCACGCCGCGAAACGCTGGAGATGGTGGTGCGCGATCTCTTCCCGCGTGGTGGATTTGTCGAGCAAGCAACTTTCTGGACCGGCCTGCGCCCCATGACGCCAGACGGTACGCCCGTTGTCGGGCGCACACCGTATAAAAACCTGTGGTTGAATACCGGGCACGGTACCCTTGGCTGGACAATGGCTTGCGGTTCCGGCCAGCTGTTAAGCGACCTGATGTCCGGCAGCACGCCTGCCATTGCTGCCGATGATTTGAGCGTGGCGCGCTATTCGCCTGGCTTTACCCCCATGCGTGCGCAGCATTTACACGGTGCTCATAACTGATTCGAAGAAGGAATAGGAATGTCTCGTCCGGTTCTCGCCACGCTTGATTTAACGGCGCTGAGCAATAATTTACAGGTTGTGCGCCGCGCGGCACCTGCCGCAAAAGTCTGGTCGGTTGTGAAGGCGAACGCCTATGGTCACGGTCTGGATCGCATCTGGCGCGCGCTCAACAGCACAGATGGCTTCGCGATGCTCAATCTTGAAGAAGCCATTTTGCTACGCGAACGCGGCTGGAAAGGGCCGATTCTGATGCTGGAAGGGTTTTTCCATGCCGATGAACTACCGCTGTTTGATAAATATCGCCTGACGACCAGCCTGCACAGCAACTGGCAAATTAAGGCCTTGCAGGACGCGCGTCAGCAAGCGCCGCTCGACGTTTATCTGAAGATCAACAGTGGCATGAACCGGCTCGGTTTTATGCCTGAACGCGTGCATACCGTGTACCAGCAACTCAATGCCTTAACCAATGTGGCAACCGTGACGCTGATGTCACATTTTGCTGAAGCGGAGCGGGCAGACGGTATCACCGCGCCGCTGGCGCGCATTGAGCAGGCGGCGGAGGGCATTGACGCGCCGCGCTCACTGGCTAACTCTGCCGCCACGTTATGGCATCCCGAAACGCATTATGACTGGGTGCGCCCCGGCGTGGTGCTGTATGGCGCTTCGCCATCGGGCGCGTGGCAGGATGTCGCCAATAGCGGGATCCGCCCGGTAATGACGCTGAGCAGTGAGATCATTGCCGTGCAGACGCTGAAAGCCGGTGAAACGGTGGGCTACGGTTGTCGTTACCGCGCGCAGAGCGAGCAGCGTATTGGTGTTGTCGCCTGCGGGTATGCCGACGGCTATCCGCGCATCGCGCCTTCCGGCACGCCAGCGCTGGTGGATGGCATTCGTACTGGCATTGTTGGTGCAATCTCAATGGATATGCTGACGGTAGATTTAACCCCATGCCCGCAGGCCGGCATCGGTACGCCGGTTGAACTATGGGGTAACGAAATAAAAATCGATGAAGTGGCGGCGGCGGCCGGAACGGTAGGGTATGAATTAATGTGCGCCCTGGCACCGCGCGTGCCTGTTGTGACGGTGTAACTTAACGCGAGGCGGTTATTCCGCCTCGTCTTCCGCCACGCGAACGCCGACTTTCAGTACCGCATTATCGGCTTTTTCCGCTACCGTCCAGATCATACCGGCGAACTCTACCTGATCGCCCACGACCGGCGCGGCACCCAGCAGTTGCTGCACAATATCGCCAAGCGTTTGCTGGCTTTCGCGATACTCCAGCCCATCTTCCAGGCCGTAAATCAGTGCCACATCGGCAAATTTAGCATCCGCTTCAAGGATAAAATCACCGAAGAAGCGCTGATCCAGCGCCACCGGCGGAGACTGGCTAAACAGTTTCCCGAGCGCGGGGAGATCGCTTTCGCGGCCAATCACGCACAATACATCGCCTTCACGCAGCCGGGTACTGCCGGTGGGGTGCAAAAGGCTGTTGTCACGAAACAGCGCGGCAATACGCGTATCCGCAGGCATATGTAAATCGCGCAGCGCAGCACCCACGCACCATTTATCTGCACTGAGTTGATAAACAAACTGCTCAAACGGATTGTCAGGGTGAATATCCAGACCGACTCGGGAGACCGGCCAGCCAACCGGCGGCACAACCACTTTGGCTTTTTTCGCCGCCCACGAGAGCGACGTTCCCTGGAAAAGCAGGGAGATTAACACCACGAAGAAGGCGACATTAAAGAACAGACGCGCGTGATCAAGCCCGGCCATCATCGGGAAGGTGGCAAGAATAATCGGCACCGCGCCGCGCAAGCCAACCCAACTGATAAAAATGCGCTCACGCAGGTTAAAACCGCGAAACGGCAACAGGCTGGCAAACACCGACAGCGGGCGAGCGACAAAAATCATCCACGCCGAGAGGATGAGTGCGGAAACCGCAATCGGCAATAAATCGGATGGCGTAACCAACAGCCCCAGCACCAGGAACATGGCGATTTGCGCCAGCCAGGCCAGGCCATCGAAATTTTGCAGGATACCGTAGCGGTTACGGATAGGGCGGTTGCCCAGCACAAAACCACACAGATAGACCGCCAGAATGCCGCTACCGTGCAGGGCCGTAGTTAAGGCGAAAACCAGAATCCCGCCGCTCAGTGCCAGCAGCGGATAAAGGCCCGGCGGCAGAGAGATGCGGTTAATCATCTGCTGCAACAGATAGCCGCCCAGGCCGCCGAGCAGAATACCGAGGCCAAACTCACGCACAATATGCACGAGGAACATGATATCGAGATCGGCAGTGTGCTTCTGGATCATCTCAATCAGCGTGATGGTAAGAAACACTGCCATCGGATCGTTGCTGCCGGATTCGATTTCCAGCGTCGAGCCGACGCGTTCGTTCAGCCCTTTACCGCCGAGCAGCGAGAACACCGCGGCGGCATCGGTGGAGCCAACAATCGCGCCGATCAAAAAGCCTTCCATAATGTTGAGCTTGAATAGCCAGGCGGCCATCATCCCGGTTAAGCCGGAAGTGACCAGCACACCAACGGTCGCCAGGGAAAGCGCGGGGCCAAGCGCGACGCGAAACGAGCTGGCGCGGGTACGCATGCCGCCATCGAGTAAAATGATCGCCAGTGCGAGGTTACTGACCATGTAGGCAAACGGGTAGTTATCGAACGGAATACCGCCGATACCGTCAACACCGGCCAACATACCAATTGCCAGAAAGATAACCAGAATGGGAATACCAAGGCGGGAGGAGAAAGAACTTAATAAAATACTGCAGGTTACAAGAACTGAACCCAAAATAAACAGACTGATTATCGCCTCAGCGTCCAATGGTGTGCTTCTCCTTATTCCTCACCGTGGGGGATCCCGGGCGGCATTAACCGGCCGGGTTTATTAGTGCGTTATATAATAACGGCAGAAACAACGTTTTAATAAGGGCATAAAGCGCTTTTTTTACATTGAGATCGTGGGATGACCTGATAAGGTCAGTTGCGTCTTTTCAGCATGTTGCAACCGGGCATGCGCGCCAAGCGGCAGCGTAACGGTCTGCGGTTCATGACCAAACGCCAGCCCGCTGACCACCGGGATCGTCAATTGCGCGCGCAGATAGCCGATCATCTTATTAAGATTGTAGCCCGCATCGTAATCGTTGGGTTGCGCCAGCGAGAAACTGCCGAGTATTAGCGCCCGCTGCTGCGCCAGAATGCCTGAGTGCAACAACTGCAACAGCATGCGTTCCACGCGGTAGGGATGTTCATTAATGTCTTCCACCACCAGAATGCCGCCGGGTATGGAAGGCAGCCAGGGCGTACCAATCAGCGAGGTTAACATCGCCAGGTTTCCACCCCACACCGTGCCTGCCACGTCACATTGCGGGCCTTCACCGTCCCACTCAATGGTAAAGGTTTCATTGCTGATAGCGCGCCAGAAGTGCTCTGCGGTAAAGGTATCCAGCGTTTCGGCCCCGAAATTTCCCGCCAGCATTGGCCCGCTAAAGGTGATGACCTTCCCGTGTGCCAGCAACCCCAGTTGAATAGCGGTGAAATCACTATGGCCGCAAATCAGCAGCGGTTGATGCTGCTGGCGCGCCACCAGCGCCTGCCAGTCGATATCAGCGAGCAGGCGGCCGGCACCGTACCCGCCGCGCACCGGCATCACGATAATGTTGTCGCCCGCTAATTGCGCCAGCGCGTTGATATCCGCGAGGCGCTCTTCGTCACGCCCGGCGAAACGCTCATCACGACGGGTGATGACGTGTTGGTTGTTAACCTGATGCCCCTGCGAAGTGAGACGTTCGACGCCAAGCGCTGCGGCGCGCTGGTTAATGCAATAGCCGGAAGGGGCAATCAGGTGGAAGGTGGACATGGCAATTCCTTGCTGACATCTATAGGGAAACAGTTATCATGCCGCTAACCTGTGTCGTTGTCATCCGTAGCCGATGACACTTATAGAAGGATTAGCTTGCGTGAAATTGAGATGGTTTGCTTTTTTAGTGGTACTGCTCGCCGGATGTAGTTCAAAACAGGATTATCGTAACCCGGACTGGAACCCGGAAGTGCCGGTAAAACGCGCAATGCAGTGGATGCCCATCACCGAAAAAGCCGGTGCAGCCTGGGGCGTCAGCCCGCAATTGATCACCGCGATGATCGCCGTGGAATCCGGCGGTAACCCGAATCTGGTCAGCAAATCCAACGCCGTTGGCCTGATGCAGCTTAAAGCCTCCACCGCCGGGCGCGAAGTTTACCGTCATATGGGCTGGAGCGGGCAGCCGTCCACCAGTGAACTCAAAAACCCGGAGCGCAACATCTCCATGGGGGCGGCTTATTTGAGTATTCTTGAGCACGGGGCACTGGCAGGCATCCGCGATCCGAAAGTGATGCAGTACGCGCTGGTGGTCTCGTATGTGAATGGCGCAGGCGCGCTACTGCGGACTTTCTCGTCCGACAGAAGCGAAGCCATTGAAGAGATAAACGAGTTAAGCGCAGACGCGTTTATGAAGCATGTGGCGGAAAACCACCCCGCGCCGCAGGCGCCGCGCTATATCTGGAAAGTGCAAAAAGCGATGGATGCGATGTAATTAGCGTACCCGGCTGGCGCGTTCGCGCGCCTCGCGCTCCAGGGCAAAAATAATGCGCTGGAGCTCGCGCTCCACGCCCGGGCTGACATTCAAAAAACGAAAACTCAGGCGCGGCGTAACAATGGTTTCATTCTTGCCATCAACGACTTTACGTTCGCCAATCGCAATCAACTGCGCGTCAAAATAGAACTGCCCCCACGACGCCATATCCAGTTCCACTTTGGAAAAGCGCATACCCGGTTGCAACGTGGTGGGCGCTTCGCCATCCAGCAGTGCGCCCATGCCGCCTAATGACAGGTCGAACAGACGAAAGCGAATCTCGCTCTTATCCGGCATCAATGCCTTACAAAAATAGGCCGGGTGGAGCGGGGCGCTGATGCGGAAATATTCACGGCGCTGAATAAACCACAGCGTTTCCGGAAGCGGAGTAATAAAAGCAGGTAAAGCCTGAAAATCGCCGGTAGACAGCTTTGTCAGCGTGAATTCGACTTTGGCGCCATGTGTTTCAGCGGTCACGGTCACCTTTCCGGCACGCTGTACTGCGTTGTTCTCGTACTCCTGACTACCAAAATCCATGATCAGCTCTTCTGGATTCGCTTCCAGTATCTTGCTGATGAACTGACCGCTGCCCCAGGTGATGCAAACGGGCACCTGGTTTTTTTGCAGGTCGCGTAAAACGCCCAGCACGGCCAGAGGATTTTGTTTCAGGAACTGCTCACTGTAATTGCTCACGCCGAATGGCTCCTTGATGGCTGACACACCTTCGTTGCTTTATCGGCATTTTCAGCAAGAACTTAATACAAATAACGTAATTATTTTCGTAATCCGTTTGAATTAAGTCTGTGAGATGAAAATGTTTTATGACCGACAACTATACTGTAGCTAACGCGTCGCCGAAGTGGTATGTGCGCGTCAACAAGACTAACAGAAGGAGAGAGAAACATGGGCATTCTCGCGTGGATCGTTTTTGGCCTGATTGCTGGCGTTATTGCTAAGTTGATTATGCCTGGACGGGATGGGGGCGGTTTCATTCTGACTTGTATACTTGGGATCGTCGGGGCCGTTGTCGGCGGCTGGCTCGCGACACAATTTGGTTATGGCGGAGATATTACTGGCTTCAACTGGCACAGTTTCCTGATTGCGGTGCTGGGTGCGATAGTCGTGCTGGCCATATTCCGGCTGTTCAGACGAGGTTAACCGCCAGTTCATCCGTTTTTGAGACAAAAAAGCCGCAACAATCATGTTGCGGCTTTTTACTGCGCGGGTGTTATTGTGCGACGGCTTGCTGCTGTTTTGAGGGCTGACTCGTCGGTTCAACCTTCGCGGCAGGCTGCTGCGCGGGCTGCGTTTGCGGTACGCTGTCGCACGGTTTCTCTTTCGGGCAGATCAGATCGAGCATTTTCAGCGTCACACCGTTGGTCCAGCCGAAACCGTCCTGTAGCGGATATTCACCACCGCCGCCACCGGTGCCGGTGGTGCTGACATCATATTTCTCGACCAGTTTTTTCTCACGATCGTAGGTGTGCTGCACGTTGGTCAGAAAACGCCAGCTCACTTCCATCGCCAGTTTCTGCTGATCGTAATTTTGCAGGCCCGCTGTTGCCACCCATTGCAGCGGCGCCCAACCGTTCGGCGCATCCCATTGCTGACCGCTCTTCACCGTAGTGGTAGCGATACCCCCCGGCTTCAGCAACCGTTCTTTTGCCGCGCTGGCCACTTTATCGGCGCGATCTTTGGCGGCGGCATTAACAAACAACGGGTAAAGCGCTGCGGCTGTCAGCTGATTACGCACCTTCTTCGTCTTCAGATCGTAATCCGCGTACCAGCCCTCTTTTTCATTCCACAGATTGGCCTCGATACCTTTCTGACGCGCGTTCGCCAGCGCATCGTACTGGCTTGCTTTCGCGCTATCGCCGGCTGCCTGATAACCACGGGCGAGCATTTTTTCCATCTTGAACATCAGCGCGTTCAGATCGACCGGCACAATGCTGGTGGTGCGAATAGTGCCAAGCTGATTAGGATCGTCCATCCAGCGGGAGCTAAAATCCCAGCCCGACGCGGCGGCAGAACGCAAATCGCGGTAAATCTCGGTTGCCGGGCGATTGGGGTTATTTTTGGCCGTTGTCACATCATCCAGCCACGACTCCGGGCGCGGCGTATCGCGATCGTCCCAGTAGCGGTTCAGAATGCTGCCATCGCTGAGCTTAACCACGCGCTTATTGGCCTGGCCTGGCTGCAACGTATCTGCACCTTCCATCCAGTACTGGTACTCTTTTTCCATTTGCGGCAGCCAGGTTTTCAGTGCTTCGTCACCGTCGTGCGTGGCCAGCAATTCCACCATCAACGAGAAGAAGGGCGGCTGCGAGCGGCTCAGGTAGTAGCTGCGGTTACCGTTAGGAATATGGCCCCAGGTATCGATTTCATGGCCAAAATTGGTGACCATGTCTTCAATCTTGTCCCAGTGACCGCTCTCGGCAAGGCCGAGCATGGTGAAATAGCTATCCCAGTAATAAACTTCGCGAAAACGACCACCCGGCACGACATAAGGTTTTGGCAGCGGCAGCAGCGAATCCCACTTCCCGGCGCTGTCGGTGGTGCGTGTTAACACCGGCCACAGCCCGTCGATATGTTCACGCAGGTTTTGCCCCTCAGGCGGAACATACTTTTCCCCCTCTTTGGGCAGCGTAAAGTTCACATCGACAAAGTGGCGTAAATCGAAACTGGTTTGTGTGCGCTGCATGCGATAATCCGCGAGGATCATCAGCGGGTCGCCTTTCGGCACGGCATCGGCAAAGGTTTTTTGATCGGGAAAGAGCTTAGCGGTTTGCACATCGCTGAACAGCGGACCGAGCAGAACATCCGGTGGCTGCGGCGTATTTTGCGCCTCGGCGGCGAAAGAGTGGGTAGCTGTGGCGAGTAACGCGCCGCCTAACGCGATTTGCATGACCAGCAGCAGAGCGCGCGGTCGGTGTAGAACAGGTCTTGTCATCGATTATTCTCCTTAGCGGGTGCACAGCGGTGCTGCCGCAATCAACCTTGCACAAAACCATAGTCGAATCTGAAACAAATCGTGTGTCGCGTTTGGCATTTTGCACGATTCCAGACAATTTCCCCGTCTGGCTGGTAGAGCGGGGGCTGATTTTTATGCAAACCACGCAAGAAAAGTGACCGCCGCCTACAGACTTGTTCGCCAGGGTGTTTTTTATTTAGTTACTAAAAGCCCGCAGCGGGTAAATAGTGCGCTGTGTCAATTTTGCTGAAAGGTTTCGTTTATTGCACGTTCACGAGAATTAAGTATGACTACATAATTTAAGGCAGGGGAAAATTTCATATGAAAGTAAAGAATGTTTCCTGTTGGGGACTGTTACACCCTTGACTATCTTGCTATGGAAATAATCTTTGTTTGTTCAATATATTTTGCCTATCGGCGGGAAAATAACATGTTTGCTGACCTTTTGCGTTAATCCGCACTTTTATTCAGGTAATTTCACTACTAAATATTGTAGGGTTTATCTCATTAAAATAGCTTTTAGGATTCATCCTATCTCGCATTTTAAAATATATGCTATTGCCATGTTGTTAACAATATCTATTAATAATCAGCAATTTATGCAAAGATTGCGCGCCGTTAGTAAAGTGGTGGGTTGGCATTTTTTGTGGTTTGCATCTAAAGTGAAATTCTTTCTTGAGAATTGTCCTAATTTGCAAAAAAATTAAATAATAGTATTTCAACAGGTCGGAGATCATATTGAATTGAATAATCTGATCTGTAAAATTGTGTCACGATAGTCAATGAAAAGTAATATTATTGCGGCCTGTCCCTGCGACAGACTCGTGCGGTAGCTATGCCTTTTATTCATTATCTGAGCGTTTAACTGGACATGGATTTGCGTCATTTAGAGCGATTTAAATACCCTTTCCAAAACGCTCCAGGTCAACACAGTAATATATTTGCAATGGAAAAAAACGTTATGAACATGCGAATGGTATTGGCTCTTCTTTTTGTCTTTGGCGTTTCGGCTTGTAAAGCGCCACCTAAACCCGCCCCAACCGATGACACCATCGTCACCAGCGAAGTGAACGGTGTCACGCTGACACACCGCTACGCGGTTATTCCGCCGAAGGAATTCCAGCCTATCAAACAAGACTATCGCGCGCTTTACCCGGCGTCGGTGATGAGCACCCCGGATTTCGGCGGCAAAGTGATTCGCCAGCTGCAAGCCGGTAAAACCTATGTGGTTCTGGGTCAGGTTGAACATTTCTGGATGGCGCTGGCCGATGAAGGTCAGGAAGAGCTGATTGGATATGTGCCGATGCGTGCCGTCGTGAAAAGCGAGCTGTACGAAAAAACCCTGCGCGATGATAAACGCCGCGTAGTGCGTAAAAAACAGACCTGCGTGACTGTCGATGGCAGCGGTAAGGCTTGCAAAAACGCCAACTCCGGAACGTGGATCATCAATTAATCCAGCCGTGACGAGTACCTGGTATGAATAATAATTCGGTTGTACGCCAGATTAGCCTGGTGTTTTTCTTTGTGCTGGCCACCCTGGCCAGCGGTTGTGGCTCCTCTTCACACAGCGTACCTACCAGCTATAACCTTCAGTTCAGGGCTCATCCGCAAATCAATGAGTCCGCTCCCCTTAAAGTCAGGGTGTTGCTGTTGAAATCGGACGCGACATTTATGTCCGCCGATTTCTGGTCGCTGCAAAACAACGCAGATAGCGTACTTGGCGCCAACCTGCTGAACAGTGATGAATTTTTCCTGATGCCCGGCCAGTTGTCGAAAACGCTGAGCGGTAAAAGCGCGCCCGACGCGCGTTACATCGGCGTGATGGCGGAGTATCAGGCGCTGGATGGCAAAAAATGGCGGATGTCCTTACCGCTCCCGGTGCAGGGAGAGACGCACTTCTACGAATTCTGGAAATCGTCGTCAGACGAACTGGAAGCCAACATCTTCCTCGACGTCAATGGCATCCGTGTGATTTCCAAATAGCGCCAGTCTTAACAGGAAAACCGTATGAACAAAGCAGAAAAGGTCGTGTGGACCGAAGGTATGTTTCTGCGCCCTCATCACTTTCAGCGAGCGGAAAGCTATCTGCAACACCATATTCGCGAGTGGGGGACACTGCAGCGCCCGTATCTTTGGGGCTACCTTGATATCGAGCTCGACGATGCCATGCTGCGCCAGGGCTGTATTGCCCTGAGTTATGCCAGCGGTTTACTGCCGGATGGCACGTTCTTCTCATTCCACGATGCTCGCCAGGCGCCCACACCGCTGGCTATCCCGGACAACATCAACAATGAGCGCGTGGTGCTGGCGCTGCCTGCCCGTCGCGGCGGGCGTGATGAGGTGATCTTTAGCGAAGAGAAAGATTCGCTGGCGCGTTATGTCACCTGGGAAAGCGAAGTCGATGACGATAACGCCCTGTCCGTCGGGCCGGCGGCGGTGCAGTTTGGCCGTCTGCGTCTGAAACTGATGCTGGAAAAAGATCTCTCGGCAGAGTGGACGGCGATCGGTGTCGCGCATGTCGTAGAAAAACGTAACGATAACCACGTTCGAATTGATAGCCGTTATATTCCGCCGATGCTGAATGCGGTTAACAACCCGGCGATTTACGCCATTATCAACGATCTGCAAAGTTTGCTGATGCAGCGTAGCCAGCAGATTGGCCAGCGTCTGCGCCAGCCGGGGCGTTTTAATACCTCCGAAATGGTGGAATTCACGCTGCTGGCGTTGATTAACCACCATGTCGGCCAGGTTTCGCATCTGAAAACACTGCCGATGATCCACCCGGAAGAGTTGTGGCGCAGCTGGCTGGCGTTTGCCACCGAGCTGACTACCTGGACCGCGTCGCGCTCGCCGGAAGAGACGCTGCCGGTTTACGACCATGACGATCTGGCCGGGTGTTTTGGCAAGTTACAACTGATGCTGCGCAACGGGTTGTCTCTGGTGATGGAAGAGCACGCCATCCAGTTGCCGCTCACCGAACGCACACACGGGTTGAATATCGCCACGTTGCCGACCACTACCATGGCGCGCGAGTTTGGTTTCGTGCTGGCAGTGAAAGCCAGCGTCCCGGGCGAAATCCTGCAAACCCATTTCCCGGCTCAGATGAAAGTCGCGCCGGTCACCAAAATCCGCGACCTGGTGCAGTTGCAACTGCCGGGTATGAAGCTGCGCACCATGCCGGTCGCGCCGCCGCAAATTCCGTGGCATGCCGGTTACAACTATTTCGAACTGGAAAAGGGCGGCGAGCTGTGGAACGAAATGGAGAAATCGGGGGCTTTCGCACTGCATCTGGCAGGTGAATTCCCGGGTCTTGATATGGAGTTTTGGGCCATCCGTAGCCCGACTGAATAATACAGCGAGCGCACAATATGCAGGAACAACAAGCCTCCGGCAGCGATGCCGCTCTGGCAGGAGCAAGTGGCAACAATCCTTTGGTCGCAGCCGCCAATCCGCTACTTAACGCGATACCGCAGATCCGCTATTCCGTTTCTCATGATGATCAAAGCGGTCTGCGCCAGCACCTGATTGATGAAATTCGCCGTTTTGAAGTGCGCTGCCAGCAATCCGGGCTGGCCTACGAAGTGATCGTCGGCGCCCGTTACTGTTTATGCACCGCGCTGGATGAAGCGGCGGCGCTCACGCCGTGGGGCAGCCGTGGCGTCTGGTCCGGTAGCGGTCTGTTGGTGACGTTTCACAACGAAACCTGGGGCGGGGAGAAATTCTTCCAGCTGCTGGCGCGCTTGTCGCAAAACCCGCGCGAACATATCGCGCTGCTGGAGCTGATCAACTTCTGCCTGTTACTCGGTTTCGAAGGGCGTTACCGGGTGATGGACAACGGCCGCACGCAGCTGGAAACCATCAAACAGCGCTTGTGGCAGATGATTCGCGGTGTGCGCGGCAACTATCCGCCGCCGCTGTCGCCGCACCCGGAAGATCAACCGGTCATGCGCAAATTGTGGCGTCCGGTTATTCCACTGTGGGCGTGTGTCGGGCTGGCGGGTTTTCTCGCCTGTCTGTTTTATATCGTGCTCAACTGGCGTCTGGGTGACAGCACCAACCCGGTGCTGGCGAAAATTTACCAGACCCAGTTGCCGGAAGCCGCCATTGAGCAGCCGGTACAAAACGTGCAGCCGGTACTTAACCTGCGCGCGTTTCTGCGCCCGGAAATTCAGGCAGGCCTGGTGGCGGTGCGCGATGAAGCCGATCGCAGCGTGGTAACACTCAAAGGCGATGGCCTGTTTGCCTCGGGATCGACGGTGGCACGCGAAAGCTACGAACCGGTTATCGACCGTGTTGCGCAGGCGATGAATAACGTCAGCGGCAAAATTCTGGTGGTGGGTTTCAGTGACAACGTGCCGATCCGCAGTGCGCGTTTCGCCTCGAACTACGAGTTGTCGCTTGAGCGCGCGCGTTCTGTGCAGTCGCTGCTGCAAAAACACCTGTCGCAACCGGCGCGTGTGAAAGCGGAAGGGCGTGGGGAGATGAACCCGATAGCGCCGAACAACTCGGCTGAAAACCGCGCCCGTAACCGTCGCGTAGAGATTACTTTGCTGGTGTCGCCGGGAAATACGGCCGCCGAGCTGAACGGATTGCCGCAAGGAAACTAAAGGATGAATATGTTGCTTTCATTGCTGACCAACCGCATTTTGTGGGGTTTCCTTGGCGTAACGGGGCTGGCCGCAGTTATCTGGATGATTGGCCCGCTGCTCTCCGTCGTGGACTCCCGCCCGCTTGAGTCTGAGCAAAACCGCATGATCACCATTGCGGTGATGTACCTGATTTGGGTTCACAGCCACATTGTGCCGCGTCTTTACAACGCCTGGCTCAACCGCAAGCTGATGGACAACCTGAAAAGCGAAGAAGCGAAAGATCCGGTTGAGCGCAAACGCCTCAATAACGAAGATCAGGTACTGAACGAGCGTTTCGAAGAAGCCGCGCAGGTACTGAAAAAAGCGCACTTCAACCAGCCAGGTCAGCGCGGACAGTGGGCGCAGCGCTTCAGCACCCAGTATCTGTATCAACTGCCGTGGTATGTGATTATCGGCGCGCCGGGTTCAGGTAAAACCACTGCGCTGGTCAACTCCGGCCTGCAATTCCCGCTGGCGGATCGCTTCGGTAAAACCGCGCTGCGCGGTATTGGCGGTACGCGTAACTGTGACTGGTGGTTTACCAACGAGGCTGTGCTGCTCGATACCGCCGGGCGTTACACCACGCAGGAGAGCGAGCAGGTTCAGGATGCGAGCGAATGGCTGAAATTTCTTGGCCTGCTGCAAAAGTATCGCCGCCGCCAGCCGATCAACGGCGTGATTGTGACGGTCAGCATTGCCGATCTGCTCACCCAGTCAGCCGAGGCGTCACGCGAGCAGGCGCTCAACCTGCGCCAGCGTTTGACCGAGTTGCATGAACAACTGGGGATCCGTTTCCCGGTGTATGTACTGGTCACCAAAGCGGACTTGCTGAAAGGTTTTCGCGCGTACTTTGCCGGGTTTGATAAAGCGCAGCGCGATCAAATCTGGGGTTTCACCTTCCCGTGGGAAAAAGCCAAACTGGCGGATTTCGACCTGCAGGGCAGTTTTATTCAGGAATTCGCGCTGCTGCAACAGCGCCTGGACGCGGCTCTGCCGGATACATTGCTGCGTGAAAGCGATGCGCAAGCCCGCGCGGAATGTTTCCTGTTCCCGCAGGAGTTCGCCGCGCTGCGTCCGCTGCTGGCAGACTATCTGAACACCATTTTTGCCCGTTCTAACTTTGAAACCGAGTTCTCGCCGCGCGGCATCTATTTTGCCAGCGGTACGCAAGAAGGCCTGCCATTTGACCGCGTGATGGGCGAGCTGAACCGCGCGCTGTCGCTGCCGCAGGGCAAATCTGGCGATAACTGGGATTCGGTCAGCAAAGAGGAACCGGTGCCGGGCGGGAAAGGGCAGAGCTTCTTTATCAAGCATCTGCTGCAAAACGTGATCTTCCAGGAAGCCGGTATCGCCGGGCAAAACCGCTGGTGGGAACTGCGCAGCCGGGCGGTGATCTGGTCCGGTTATGCGGCGCTGCTGGCGCTGCTGATTATTATCAGCGCCTTGTGGTTTACCAGCTACGGCAACAACCGTGATTATCTGGATGAAGTGCAGGCCAAAGTACCGGCCCTTGATCAGCAGATTAAAGCGCTGCGTAACCGCCAACAGGGCGATCTCTTTGCCTTGCTGCCGCTGCTTAATGGCCTCTCTGCGCTGCCGGAAAGCGAGAAGTTTGACGTCAATAACCCGCCGATCACCCGCCGTATGGGGCTCTATCGCGGTAACGATGTGGCTGACGCCTCGCAAACCCTGTACCAGAAAGCGCTGCAACAGATGCTGCTGCCGGAAGTGGCGATGCGCATCACCACCTGGTTGCGTAACGACAACGGCAGCGATGTGGAATACAGCTATGAAGCGCTGAAAGCCTATCAGATGCTGTATCAGCCGAAGCATTACGACGGTAAGTTCCTGCACTCGTGGGTGATGCTCAATCTGCAACGTAACCTGCCGCAGAACGTCACCAAAGCGCAGTTAAGCCAGCTTGAGTGGCACCTGACGCAACTGCTGGAGCCGCAAATTCAGTCGTCGCCGTATGCCAAAGACGAGGCGCTGATTAGCCGCGAACAGGCATTAATTAACCAGCAACCGCTCTCCACCCGCGTTTACGGGCGGCTGAAACGCCTGCTGGAGCGCGATGAAAACCTGAAGCAGGTTTCGCTGGCGTCGCTTGGCGGCCCGCAGAGTGAACTGGTTTTTTCCCGCAAAAGCGGTAAGCCGGTCGGTGAAGGATTGCCGGGGTTGTATACCCCGGAAGGGTACTGGAACAGTTTCAATGCGCAAATCGCGCCGGTCACCGCCTCGCTGCATGAAGATGATGTCTGGGTGCTTGGCTCCACCACGCAAGCGGAAGACAAACAGCAAACCGATAACGCGGTGCGCCAGTTGTATGCACGGGATTTTATCGCCATCTGGGATAACTTCTTAAGTGACATTCAGCTTAATAACAGCGCGGATCTGAACCAGCGCATCAATACCGCGCGTCTGCTTTCCGGGAACAACTCACCGCTGCGCCGGCTGGTTATCAATCTCAGCCAGCAGTTGAAACTCAGCCGTGATGACGTGGCGGATGGCAAAGAGAAAGCGCCGGAGAGCAGCAACCGTGGCACGCAGATGCTCGAAACGCTGTTCAGCAACCATGACGGCGCGTCAGCCACGGCAAACGCCGCCGCCAGCCAGACGCCGGAACAGCGTGTCACCGAACATTTCGCGCCGATCATCGAACTGGCGCAGCCGCTGGAAAAGGGTGGCAAGACCATCGTGTTTGATGACTTTCTTAAACAGGTTGATGAGCTTTATCGTTACCTGACCGCCGTGCAGGATGCCGCCAACAGCGGAATGCCACCGCCGGGCGGCGAAGCAATCAGCCGTTTGCAGGCCAGTGCCGGGCGTTTACCTGGCGGGCTGCAAACCATGTTCAGCAACATGGCGGTTGGCGCGAGCAGTGATACCCAGCGCCGCGATATGGAAAACGTGCGCAAGCGCATCAGCGTGGAAGTGGGCAGCTTTTGCCGCCAGGCGATTGCCGGACGCTACCCGTTAGTGCGTTCCGCCAGCAGCGAAGTTACCCCCGACGATCTGGCGCGCATGTTTGCTCCTGGTACCGGTCTGATGGATGTCTTTTTTCGCGACAACCTGACCAACAAAGTCGATACCACCCAGGCAACATGGCGTTTTATGCCGGGCATCGATGGCAAAACGTTGCCAGGCAGCGAAGGCGTGCTGGTGCCGTTTCAGCAAGCGCAATCGATTCGTGACGCGTTCTTTGCCAACGGCAGCGCAACACCGTCGTTTCGCACTACGGTGCGTACGGTGCGCATGGATAACACCATCCTGAATATGACGCTGGATGTAGACGGACAAATCCTTCGCTACAGCCACGGCCCGCAGGCGGTGCAAATCGTTAGCTGGCCGGGTTCCGGCGGCACCAACCAGGTGCGGATGCAGTTAGGGCTGGCCAACGGCACAACCGCTACGCTTGTGACCAACGGCGCCTGGGCGCTGAACCGCTTTTTCGATAAAGCGCGCATCAGCCCCGGCAGCAGCAGCCTGAGCCGCCAGGCGACATTCACGGTTGACGGACATCAGGTGACGCTGGAATTCGCGCCGAACAGCATCCGCAACCCGTTCCAGCTTCCACGTTTCGCATGTCCTTGAACTGCAAAGGAACGCCTAATGACTACGACTTCTGCAATTAGCTGGTATGGCAAACTGCCCAGTGCGGGCGATTTTTTACAACGCCGCTTTCCTGATGCGCTTCAGCGTCAGTGGTCCCACTGGTTTCAGGTGGGGCTGATGAACTGGCAGAAAGAAGAACAGCGTACAAACGACCGGCAGTTCAGCAATGCGCCGATCTGGAATTTTGTTGTGCCGCCGATGCTCGGCGGGCAGCAGGTGCAAATGGGCTGTCTGCTGCCAGGGCGCGACAGCGTTGGTCGTCAGTATCCGCTGTGTGCGTTGATGGCGATTAACCCGCTGGAGTGGTCGCCGCGCCATTTAGCGAAAGCGGGCGACTGGTATGAACAACTCGGGCGCACCATGCTGCACGCCGTGCGCAATGGGTTTTCACCCGAACAGCTCGACCAGGCGCTGCTCTCCATTCCGCCTGTGCAACTGGTGGAGCCGGAAACGCGCTCGGAAATTCTGGATGTGATTGGTTATGACGGCGACGGCGAATCCACCATCGGCTGGCGACAGGCCGCCGAATGTTTTGATCCGCTGCGCCAGATCAGTTTCTGGTGGACCAACCGCAGCGATGGCTACCCGCTTTACACCCATGTGCACAGCGGCAATTTTACCGGCCAGTTATTCACGCTGTTGTTTGAGCCGGCGGGTGGCGCAAGACCCGGTCGCCATGGCCTCTACCCACCGATGTTTGAAGAATAAGCAGGTTGCGGATGACTATAGAATCGTTACTCGCTCCGGTCAGCCCGGAGCAGCCTTGCGGTGAGAATCTGGAGTACGACGCCGATTTCCAGGCGATGGAGCAGGCGAGCCTCGGCAAAGCCGAGCAGCAGTTTGGCAGCACCATTATTCCCGCTGAACCGGCAGACTGGACGCGGGTTGAAAAACTGGCCACCGGGCTGCTGTCGCGCACCAAAGATATCCGCGTGATGATGGCGTTAACCCATGCGTGGACTCGACGTCGCGGGCTGGAAGGCTATGCTGATGGTTTAATGCTGTTAGGTCAGGCGCTGGCGCTGTACTGGGATCAACTCTGGCCTTCGCTGACCGACGGTGGTGAGTTCGACCCGTTTTATCGCATTAATGCGCTGGCGGGGTTAAGCGATAAATCTTCGCTGACCACCACGCTGCGCCAGGCGACGCTGCTGCGCAGCAACGGCGATGAGCTAAACGTGCGCGACGCGCAGGCGTTGCTTGACGGCAGCAAAACGGAATGTGCAGGCTACCCCGGTGGTCGGGTACGTCTGATTGATGAACTCACGCGCGGCGGTCAGCCTGGCATTGAGGCTATCTGCCAAATCGAAGGGCGTCTGCAAACGATCCGTACATGGTTGCTCGAACAACTGGGCGAAAGCGGGGTGCCGGAAATGGAACAGTTACTCAAAACGGTCGGGTTAATCGCCGGCGTCAGCCGCGCTAACCGCACGGAAGAGCAACAGGCGACAGAACAAACGGCACCTGCGGAGAGCGCACCGCAACCGGTTGTCGCGACACCGCTTGCGGCGCATACCGACTGGCGAACCGCGCAGGTCACCACGCGTGCCGATGCGCAACTGATGCTGGAAAAAGTGAAGCAATACTTCACCCAGCACGAGCCGAGCCACCCCGCGCCGTTGATGATTGACCGCGTGCAGCGGCTAATCGAACTGGACTTTATGGAGATTATTCGCGATCTGGCGCCCGATGGCGTGAATCAACTGCAAAACATCTTTGGGCGTCAGGACTGACGCGTACCGAGTTATGACGGCAGGCGCGTTGCCGGTCGTCAAACCTTCACCGCGCATATTCGATGGAGAACATCATGGCAATAAGTAACAGTGGTCAGAAATTTATCGCCCGCAACCGTGCCCCCCGCGTACAGATTGAGTACGACGTGGAAGTGTACGGCGCGGAGCGCAAAATCCAGCTTCCGTTTGTGATGGGCGTAATGGCGGATCTGGTAGGGAAACCGGTGGAGAACTTACCCTCTATTGAGGATCGTAAATTCCTCGAAATCGACGTCGACAACTTCGACGAACGCATGAAAGCGCTGAAACCGCGCGTGGCGTTCAACGTCGACAACACGCTGACCGGCGAAGGCCGTCTGAACGTCGATTTAACTTTCGACAGCATGGATGACTTCCTGCCGGACGCGGTGGCGCGCAAAGTTGAGCCGCTGAACAAACTGCTGGAAGCGCGCACGCAGCTCTCCAACCTGCTGACCTATATGGACGGCAAAAACGGCGCGGAAGAGCTGATTGCCAAAGTGTTGCAGGATCCAACCCTGCTGAAATCGCTCAGCCAGTTACCGAACAGTGAAGACAGTGCGCAAGGTAAAGAGGAGTAAACCATGAGCAACCCTTCTCAACAGCAAGAATTGCAGCAGGGCGCACAGGCCTTCAGCCAGGATGAATTCAGCGCGCTGCTCAGCAAAGAGTTCCGTCCGAAAACGGACCAGGCGCGTTCAGCGGTAGAAAGTGCGGTGAAAACGCTGGCGCAACAGGCGCTGGAAAACACCGTCACCTTCTCCAGCGATACCTACCGCACCATTCAGAATCTGATTGCCGGGATTGATGAAAAGCTGTCGCAGCAGATAAACCAGATAATCCACCACGAAGATTTCCAGAAACTGGAAAGCGCGTGGCGCGGTCTGAGCCATCTGGTGAACAACACCGAAACCGACGAGATGCTGAAAATTCGCTTTATGAGCATCTCCAAGCAGGAACTGGGCCGTAACCTGAAACGCTTTAAAGGCGTGGGCTGGGATCAGAGCCCGCTGTTCAAAAAAATCTATGAAGAAGAGTATGGCCAGTTCGGCGGCGAACCGTTTGGCTGTCTGGTTGGCGACTACTACTTCGACCACAGCCCGCAGGATGTCGAACTGCTGGGCGAAATGGCGCGCATCGGCGCGGCGGCACACTGCCCGTTCATTACCGGTACTGCGCCAAGCGTGATGCAGATGGAGTCCTGGCAGGAGCTGGCGAACCCGCGCGATCTGACGAAAATCTTCCAGAACACCGAATATGCCGCCTGGCGTTCACTGCGTGAATCTGAAGATGCCCGTTACCTTGGCCTGGTCATGCCGCGCTTCCTGTCACGTCTGCCGTACGGTATTCGCACCAACCCGGTTGACAGCTTCGATTTCGAAGAAGAGACCGACGGCGCGAACCACAACAACTATTCGTGGGCGAACGCCGCGTACGCGATGGCGACCAACATCAACCGTTCCTTCAAAGAGTACGGCTGGTGTACCTCGATTCGCGGTGTGGAATCCGGTGGTGCGGTAGAAAACCTGCCATGCCATACCTTCCCGAGCGATGACGGCGGCGTGGACATGAAGTGCCCGACCGAGATCGCCATCAGCGACCGTCGCGAAGCAGAACTGGCGAAAAACGGCTTTATGCCGCTTATCCACCGTAAAAACTCCGACTTCGCCGCCTTTATTGGCGCACAGTCGCTGCAAAAACCGATGGAGTACCACGACGCCGACGCGACCGCTAACGCCCGTCTGGCTTCGCGTCTGCCGTATCTGTTCGCCTGCTGCCGTTTTGCGCACTACCTGAAGTGCATTGTGCGCGACAAAATCGGCTCCTTCCGCGAGCGTGACGAAATGGAACGCTGGCTGAACGACTGGGTGATGAACTACGTCGACGGCGACCCGGCGAACTCCTCGCAGGAAACCAAAGCGCGTAAACCGCTGGCTGCGGCAGAGGTACAGGTGCAGGAAATCGAAGACAACCCGGGCTACTACGCGGCGAAATTCTTCCTGCGTCCGCACTACCAGCTGGAAGGTCTGACCGTTTCTCTGCGTCTGGTATCCAAACTGCCGTCGCTGAAAACCAAAGAGGCGTAAGCCGGACAGGCTGGCTTCGTTAACCACAAGGATGTGACAATGCGACATCGCATTATGTTAGCCGGTCTGTTGTTCTGTTCAACGCTCGGTTGGGCAGAACAGGATTACACCCCGCGCGCGCAGGCGTTGCCGCAAGACGATACCGCCAATTTTTTGCGCGACCCGACGTTGCTTACCAGCCAGGATGTGAATATGCGCGGCGAGCGCTTTTTCAACGCCTGGACATCTAAAAGCAACGAGCGCGAGCGCATTAAAGCCGATCTCTATTTATTAGGCGTGCTGGATACCACGGAAGGGACAGTCTGGTGTAGTTACCGGCGGTTCAAATCCATCACGCTGCATGAAATTGTGTATAGCTACTTTCGCAGCTTGCCACCTGAGAGGCTGAAACAGGAGCGCGCGTCGAGATTAATAATCGAAGCGATGACGCAGCATCATGGTGGCTGTGAAAAAAGCAAACCATCGCGCAATAAATAACGCGCGCGAATTATCTGAACGCTGATAGTGCTATTTCCGTAACGCCACGTCGTTATATTGGCGTCAGAATGTGATGAATTCTTTCTCTCAATCGAGGGAATGAGTGTTTCTGAACAGATGCATCATCTTTTCAGAATCAAACGAGGCAGAGGTAAAATATGGACGGTTTTATTCGGCCCCATGCTTACCCGTTTGCCATATAAGCGCTTTTTCGAAAGCAATATTTATCATTAACGAAGAGTAAATATTATGGCTATTGATATGTTTCTGAAGGTCGATGGAGTTACGGGTGAATCTAAAGACTCTAACCACACCGGCTGGACTGATATCACATCTTTTTCCTGGGGTGCTTCACAACCTGGAAACATGAGCGTTGGCGGTGGCGGCGGTGCCGGTAAAGTCAATTTTAATGACCTGCATGTTAACGCACTCATTGATAAATCCACGACGGCTATCCTGAAACATTGCGCCAGCGGCAAACACCTGACCAAGGTTGAGCTGTCTGTCTGCAAAGCAGGCGGCCAGCAGGTTGAGTACGCGCGCATCACCCTGGAAGATGTGCTGGTGACTTCCGTTCAGTACACCGGTGCTGACAACGGCGACACCGTAGGTGTGACCTATGCATTCCAGGCTGCGAAAGTGAAACAGCAGTACTGGGAGCAGTCCTCTTCCGGCGGTAAAGGTGCTGAAACCAGCGCTGGCTGGAACATCAAAGAAAACAAAGAAGCGTAATCGCTGTGGTGAGCCCGCAAGGGCTCACCGTGTTTTTTTTCGGCCTGATCATTATTTAAATTTTTAATAGCTGTCTCTTTTTTTATATTGAGTGAGTCACGTTGTCCCCAACAGAATAATTAGCTACTCAAACGCAGCCGCTTTTATGAAAGCTGTTTCTTTTGAGTGCGTATAAATAGTAAAGAATAATTTGAGGATGAACGAATGAGTGTTATGCGCAAGGGTGATCGTGGTACGAATGTTAAAGAGCTACAGCAGCTGCTGAATAAATCGGGAGCGAAAGTCGGTGAAGATGGTATTTTCGGCTTAAAAACCGAAATGGCTGTCAAACAATTCCAGGCGAAACAGAATTTACACGTCGATGGAATTGTCGGGCGACGCACCCTTGCTGCATTGGGTAAACCAGTCACTACCCGCGCGCCGCAGCCGCCGATTTCCGGCAGCGCCGGGCGACAGGCTGTCGGTGCGATGGATATCTCCGCCAGTGGCATGACCTTTATTTTTCACCGTGAAGCCTGGGCAAACAAAAGTTGTTATCTGCACTGGCCAGGTGGCGCGAGCGGCGTGACGCTCGGGCCGGGCTACGACATGAAAGAGCGCTCAGAGCAATCTATCAAAGCGAAAATGATTGAAATCGGCATCGATGCGATAACCGCGGAAAAAATCAGTAAAGCCGCCAGATTGCATGATGACCAGGCCAGCCAGTTTGTCGCCGATAACGCGAAACTGGTGCGTCTTACCGCTGATCAGGAGACAAATTTACTGCGTGCCACCGTTCCGCCATACGTTAACGCGGTGAGAAATGGTATTTTTGTGCCGCTGAAGCAGTATGAATTCGACGCGCTGGTCTCCTTTGCGTATAACCCCGGTGGACGGCTTAACAACGTGTTTGGTTTTATCAATCGCGGGCAGATCTCTGATGCGATGACGGAAATTAAACGCGCGAACACCAGTAAACACAAAGTTATGAAGGGTTTGATTAATCGTCGTAATTTTGAAGTGAATCTTTTCTTAAACGGCGACTACGGGACTAATTGATCAATGACGACTCACACTAAACAGATCGTAGCGGCAACGCTCACTTGCCTGGCGCTATTCTCTTCGGCGGCGCAGGCTGGCAATTCACCGGTACAGGGCGAGTGGCAGGTTGAGAAAGCGTTTATTAATACCGAAACTGAACGCACCCTGAACTATCAGTTCAACGATGATCGCCTTGTCGGGCGCTTTCTGAGCGTGACGCCGCAAGGCATCAGCACGACGCTTCCGGGCGGCTCGAATTGTCAGTCACCCGCGATGAAAGAAAGCAGCAGTACGCTGGATGCATGGGTTGCAGCCACGCAGTCCATCCCGGAGAAAGACGCGGCGAAAACCTATGAACTGGGATTAGACGGGAGCGCGAAAACGCAGGTTGAAAACATTACTTGCGCGTCGGGTCACTTTGCCAACGGTGATGCGGGCAGCGACGCCAGTCTGGCGTTCGTCAATCAGCGCTTACTGCTGAACTGGACGGATGGCACCATCCTTTTACTCGCGCCGGTGGATAAAAACAGCAAACCGCAGGCCTCGTTTGATTGTGCAAAAGCCGCTTCGGCGCCGGAAAAAGCGATTTGCGGCGATCGCGAGCTGGCGGCGCTGGATAACAGCGTTGCCCGTTCTTACCGTTCGTTTCGCAAAGAAGCGGTAAGCCTGGGCAATAAAGATCTGGAAAACAAACTGCAATCGCAACAGAAAGCCTGGTTAAGCCAGCGCAATAGCTGCAATGGCGATGTGCAATGCCTGAAAAAATCGATGAACGATCGTCTGGAAACGCTGGCGCACAGCCTGGATGGGGTCTGAGTCGTTTGTGTAATAAGGGGATGGCGAGCTGCCATCCCTGCTAAGCAGTAAAACCTTGTACGTATTGCATGTACGCCACTGGATGAGATGGCAGGGAAAACATGACAGGAAGCATCATTCGATTTACCCCGGCTCGCGTGAAATGGCTCGCCTTAGCCGCACTGGTTTCGTTGAGTCACTGCGCGGCCAGCGCAGCAGAAGCGCCAGCCTCTATTTCGGGGCCCTGGCGTATTATTGCCAATTCAACGGATACGCAAGCCACCATCTCCTTCTATACCAAAGTCAACGATCCCAGCTATGTTGGCCGCGTGGTTCGTTTCGATAACCACGCGGTAAGTGGCGACGCGGCGCTGAACATTGATTGCCAGCAACCCGCATACCTTCAGCAATCGCCGATGACGCTAAATGAAGCGATAGTAAAAACCTCCGGCGAGCGCCGTTTTCCGCCCAAAATTCCTGTTGCAGAAGATTTCGGTTTGAACGGGCAAGGCATGCAGAAAATCACCCCAATTGTGCTGCAATGCCAGCACGGGCACCTGGGGCCGGATGGCGAATCCATCGGTAACTGGGTAGCGTTGTTATCTGCCGATAAGCTGCTGATGTACGGGAATGACAACAGCTATTTTGTGCTGAAACGCGTGACGGCTGATGAAAAAATTACGCCCAGTTTTTCCTGTAACGCTAAGCTAAGCGCCACCGAGCAAGCGATTTGTGGCGACAATGAACTGGCGGCCTGGGATCGCAGCGTGACCGACGCCTACACCATTCAGTTGCAGCAACAGCAAGAAATTGACCCGGCGGATAAAGCCACGTTGGCGGGCATGAAAGCAGCGCAGCGCGACTGGCTTAAAAAACGCAACCAGTGCCAGACAGACGCGGCCTGCTTAACAAAATCGATGCAACAACGGACCTTTGAATTGGTCAGTAAAATCCAGTAAAACAAGAGACTTATCCGGTGGCTGCGCCGGGTTCGCGAACGTCGACCTTCTTTTCGCTTGTCTTCAAACGCAGCCGTTTTAGCTAAAGCGGCACCGTTTGAGTGCTCATAACTCCAGCAGGAATACGCGATGCGATTCACTATTATTACCAGTAAACCCGGTCATCAGCCGCCACAAAGTAGCTGCGACTTTTATCCCCCGGGCGGCACCATTGGCCGCGGCACGGACAACAATCTGGTGCTGCCGGACAACGACCGTTCCATTTCACGTTTGCAGGCAATTGTTCATATCGCCGGCAATGGCGAATGCCGCGTCACCAACCGTGGCAACGTGACCCGCGTCGTACTGAATGACATCCCCCTGGAACGTGGTCGTCAGGTTGAGCTGCAGGATGGCGATATTCTTGGCATCGATGAATACCGTATTGAAGTCACCGATCTGATCCAGGATACCCGTCCTGTCACCCGCATGGCGGAAGAGATGTATCCGAAGCCAGCGCAGCCGCAGGTGGCGAAACCGGCACCTGCTCCGGCGCAGAAAAACGCGCCAGAAGGCGCACCGGCGTCCGTGCCGACGGAAATCTGGGACAGCCTGATGCAGGAGTTTTCCATCTCCGACAGCATCTCCAGCAGCCGTGCGAAACCGCAGGAAGCGCAAAATCTTAACCCGTTCGCCGCGCCGAAAGGGCCGGAGCGCAACCCGGAAGATCCGCTGTCGCTGCTCAATAACAATGAACCGCTGGTGACGCCGAAATCGCTGGCCTCGGATCAGCTGTTTAATGACGAACAGCTGTTTAAAAACGACAGCATCTTCAACGATTCCACGCCTTCTGCGCTGGTGCCGCCGGTTGAACCGACACAAAAGTCGCACACGCCGGATAGCGACGAGCTCGATCCGCTGGCGCTGTTTGGCGGTAGCGGTAGCACGAAGCAAACCCGCAGCGACGATCCGCTTGGCCTGCTGAGCGGCGCGGTGCCGCTGGCGCATGCCGATGAACTGGCGGCGCAGAAACCGGCTGAACCGCAGCCGATCATTACCGATCTCAACACGCCGGAACCGCCGCCAACCGCTCAGCCGATTATTACCGAGCTGCGCCCGGAAGATTTAAGTTCGACGCCGCTGTTTGCCGACGACGCGCCGCTCTCCGCGCCGGAAGAGGTGCAGGAGCCGCAGGATTACGCTGGCATCACGCTGCCAACACCGCAGGCGGTGCAGCGCAGCGCGGCGCAAACGCCGAAAGGGCGTCTGCGTATCGATCCGGTCCAGAGCAATGGCACGAAGAGCACGCCATCAGTCAGCACCGGCGACAGCGGCGATGTGCTGAAAGGTGAGTTGCTTGATGCGCTGCTTGAAGGCATGGGACTGAGCGACATGCAGCCGGTGCCGCAGTTCGATAAAGAAAACATGCGCCAGTTCGGTCAGATGCTGAGCATGTTCTCGCAGGGCACGGTTGCGCTGTTGTCGTCGCGTTCTATTCTGAAACGCGGTGTAAAAGCGGACATGACCATGGTGCTGGACGATGCGAACAACCCGTTCAAACTGCTGCCGTCCGGTAAAACCGTGCTGATGCAGATGTTCGGCACGCGTATGCCTGGCTTTATGCCGCCAAAAAAATCGGTGCGTGATGCGCTGATCGATTTACAGGCGCACCAGCTGGGGATGATCTCCGGTATTCGCGCCATTATCGCCGCCATGTTGCAGCAGTTTAATCCGGAGCAACTGGAAGATGACGCCAAACGCGACGGCGCAACCGCGCGGCTTGGCGTGCTCTCCAACCGTAAAGCCGCGTTGTGGGATTACTATGTGCGTACATACGCCCAGACAGCCGGTGAGATTGACGATGACTTCCACACCCTGTTTGGCGAAGCGTTCCTCCACGCTTATGACATGGAAGTCAACCAGTACAAAGACTCACAAAGCGGATCGGAAGAATGAATATCAGCACGGCCTCTATTTCGCGACAGGGCGAACGTGCCAGTAATCAGGATCAGACCGGGGAAACCATCGGCGAGCGCGCCGCCTGCTTTGTGGTCTGCGACGGCATCGCCGGTTTACCCGGCGGTGACGTGGCGGCGAAACTGGCGCGAAACGCCATTATCACCCGGTTCGACGGTGACGAGCACCTCAATGCCCAGTACATTCGTCAGTACGTGAATGGCGCGAACCGCGCCATCCGCGAAGAGCAAAAAGCGGTGCAGGATTATCACCGCATGGGCACCACCATGGTGAGCCTGTTTATCGATCGCGATTACCAGCTCGCCTACTGGGCGCACGCGGGTGACAGCCGGTTGTATCTTTTTCGTCGCGGTTGGCTTTACCACGTCACCACCGATCACAGCCTCGTCCAGCAGATGAAAGACGCCGGGCACCAGACCGAAGGCATCAACGGTAACTTGCTCTATTTCGCGTTGGGGTTGGGCGAGGATGAGCGTGAACCGAGCTACAGTGATGTGGTGCCGATTGAAGATGGCGATGCTTTTTTGCTGTGCACGGATGGTTTCTGGCACGGCGTCACCGAGGAGCAGATGCAACAGTCGCTGCATATGGTGAACACGCCGGATGAGTGGCTGACGTTGATGAATCAAATCCTGCTGAAAAACGGTGTCGGGGCGCAGACCCAGCAGGACAACTATAGCGCCGTAGCGGTGTGGATGGGCACGCCTCAGGAGACGACGCTTTTGCATACGCTCTCTGAAGCCGCGCAGTTTTTCCCTCTTCGTGATTGATACAGCTTACAAGGACTTTTATGAAACTTTGGCTACCGGGTTTGGCCCTGCTGGCAGTGTGTGGCAGCGTGCAGGCAGAAAACTACCGCATCGTGCAATCGCCTTCGCAAAAACTGGATGTCTGGATCGACAACATCGCCGATAACACGCCAAAAAGCTGGTGTGCGAAGACGTTGCCGCTGCGTATTGTCGCCAGCGGCGATAAAAAACCCTCGGTACTGAATAGCTTTTTACCGCGTCTTGGCGCGCTGCTGGAAAACCAGTGCGGCACGCTGACGCAGGTGCGCTGGAAACTGACCGACCCACAAGGCACGACGCTGGCTGAAGGCACCGCCGATAAAGCCAAAGAGTGGGATCCGGTGGTCACCTCAACCGGTGCGACTACCGCGCCCGCCGCAACCCCGAGCGCCGGACTGGTTGCCCCTACCGGACGCGCCGAAGATCTCTCGCCACCCGCCAGCCGTGCGCCGTGGCAGGAGTTCACCTTGCAGGATGGCTGCCACCTGCGCACCTTCTGGCAGGGCGGCGCCGGTACGCCCGCGCTGTTTATTCCCGCCAAAGAAGATGGCAAGTGTGAGAAGGGCGGCTGGCTGAACGGGCGCAGCGTGGTGACGCAACTCAGCAACGGCGTGGAAAAGAAAATCACCATGACCTTCGTACACGGTTTCCCGGTCAGCGGTCTGAATGCCAGTGTCGATGCTGATCGCCTGTTGATCACCACCGTCAACAACGAACGTATGGTGGTCAGCGAAGGTACGCTGGCGCAGAGCTGGATGATCCTGCCGTATGTTGACGCCCTGAATGGCTGGCAGGCCAATGGCACCGTGGCGGTGGAAATCTCCCGCGACGTGGCAAATGACCCGGCGCGTTTACAGGCGCGTATTGAAGAAGTGCGCAAAGCGTGGATGCCGTGGTTTGAACCGGGTACGCACCTGAATATTTTGCTGATTGACTCGCTGCACCCGCAGCTGCGCAACCCGGCGGTTGGCACCTATAAAACGGTTAATTAAGGAGCGGCGATGAACACGTTGTTTCAACAACTGGCGGGCGAATCGTTGCGGGAAAGCCTGGCGCAGCTCGAAAGCCGTATCCGCACGCAGCCGGGCGACGCCGATCTGCGCGCCGCGTTCGCCCAACTGTTGTGCCTTGATGGCAACTGGTCGCGCGCGCTGGCGCAGTTAAAAAGCTGGCAGGCGTTAAAACCGCAGGCGCAGCCAACCGTTACGCTGCTGGAACAAGCCATTGAAGGCGAACGCCAGCGTGCGGAAGTGATGGCCGGTCGCGCGCGTCCGGTTACGCCGGATCAACAATGGCCGTGGCTGGCGTCTATGGTCAGCGCGCTGGAGCCGGAAGCGGCGAATGCCAGCGCAGATCGTGAAGCCGCGCTGGAAATGGCCGACGCTAACCCCGGGCAGTTGACGACGCAGGACGGTCAAACGCTGCACTTTGACTGGCTGATGGATGGCGATTGCCGTTTTGGCCCGGTCTGCGAAGCTATCGTCAATGGCCGTTATTTCTGGCTGCCGTTCAGCGCCATTTCCGCCATGCAGTTCCAGCCCCCGGCCAGCGTCACCGATTTAGTGTGGCGTCACACGCTGGTGCGCTTGCAGGATGGCAGTGAACAGGTGTGCCAGATCCCGGCGCGCTACCCGCTGGATGCGAATGCCGATGACCGCTTTAAGCTGTGTCGCGTCACCGAATGGCAGCCGTTGCCAGGCGATGCGCCGCACTATATCGGGCAGGGGCAAAAAGTGTGGCTTAACGACAGCGCTGAGTATTCGCTGCTTGACCTCGCCACCGTCAGCTTTAACGTGGAAGCCGCAGATGAGTAACTCTGCGCATGATGAAGAGAGCGACCTGCTGCGTAGCGGCTGGCGCTCGCGGCGCGGGAAAGAGACCGTTGGCGCGCGCGATAAAATGCAGCCTTCGCTGCTCGATCGCCTGACGGATGACGCGCCGGATAAAGTGCAGGAGCCGGTGAATAACAATCTGGTTTCGCACTCCGCGCTGCGCCGCCATGTACTGCGCGATTTGCAGTGGCTGTTCAACACCATTAATAACGAAGCGCAACAGGATCTCTCAGGTTTTGACCAGGTGCGGCGTTCGGTGGTGAACTTTGGCGTGTCGCCGCTGGCGGGCAAGCGCATGTCGGATATCGAATGGCAGGATATCCAGCGCAAACTGACCGACGCAATTTTGCATTTTGAACCGCGCATTCTTCCGCAAGGATTGCAGGTGCGTTGCATCTCCGATACCCAGTCACTGGATCTGCATAACGTCCTGTCGATTGAGATCAAAGGCCGCCTGTGGTGCGTGCCTTATCCGCTGGAGTTCCTGTTTCGTACCGATGTGGATCTGGAAAACGGGCATTTCGAGCTGAAAGACGCGGGGTAACGATGGACAGCAAATTACTCGAATATTACAACCGCGAACTGGCCTGGCTGCGCGAAATGGGTCAGGAATTCGCCGGGCGCTACCCGAAAGTTGCCGGGCGTCTGGGTATGCGCGGCATGGACGTCTCCGACCCGTATGTCGAACGCCTGATGGAAGGTTTTGCCTTTCTGACCTCGCGCGTGCAGTTAAAAATGGACGCCGAGTTCCCGCGTTTCTCCCAGCGTTTGCTGGAAATGGTCGCGCCGAATTACCTTGCGCCCACGCCGTCCATGGCGATTGCCGAACTGCAACCGGACAGCGCGAAAGGCGATTTGAGCAACGGTTTTGTGGTGCCGCGCGGCACCATGATGGACAGCCAGGTGATGAAAAAGAACGGTGTCACCTGTAGTTACACCACCGCGCATGATGTCACGCTGCTGCCGCTGAAAATCAGCCAGGTGGAACTGGGCGGCGTGCCCGCCGATCTGCCGCTGGCGCAGGTCGGTTTAAGCCAGCGCGGGGCGCAAAGCGCACTGCGTATTCGCCTGAGTTGCGACGGCCCGGTAAACCTCAGCCATCTTGATTTCGACCGTCTGGAGTTCTTCTTAAGCGGCCCGGATATGCAGGCGCTGAAGCTCCTCGAGCTGGTGATGGAGCATCAGGTCGGGATGCTGTGCCAGGCGAACGGGCAGAAAACCCCACCGCTGGTGCTGGCCGACGATGCACTGCGCCAGGAAGGGTTCAGCGCAGACCAGGCACTGCTGCCGGACGATCTGCGCAACTTTGACGGCTACCGCCTGTTGCAGGAGTATTTTGCTTTTCCGTCGCGTTTCCTGTTTATCAGCCTGCATGGCTTGCGCGCAATGCTGGCGCAAAGTGGCGAAGCGAAGTCCTTCGATATCATCATTCTGCTCGACAAAGCCGATGCGCAGCTTGAACGCGTGGTGGATAAAAGCCACCTCGCATTGCACTGCACGCCGGTGATTAACCTGTTTCCGAAAGTGGCGGAACGCCAGAAGCTGAGCGACAGCCTGCATGAGTACCATCTGGTGGTCGATAACATTCGTCCGCTGGATTACGAGATCTACGCCGTTACCAAAATTCACGCCAGCATCGACGGTCAGCGTGATGAACAAACATTTCGCCCGTTCTGGAGTAGCTGGAGCCAGGACGAAGGCAACTACGGCGCTTACTTTTCGCTGCGTCGCGAACAGCGTGCGTTATCGGAACATGCGCAGCGTTACGGCACGCGTACCGGCTACATCGGTTCGGAAGTGTTCGCCTCGCTGGTGGATGAACAGCATGCGCCGTGGCGGGAAGAGTTACGCTACATCACCGCCGAAGTGCTGTGCACCAGCCGCGATCTGCCGCTGATGTTGCAGCAGGAGATTGGTCAGTTTGTGCTGCCGGATTCGCTGCCGGTCAAAAGCTTACAGCTGCGTAAAGGCCCGACACCGCCGCGTCCGGCGCTGGCAGAAGGGTTGAGCACCTGGCGGCTGATCAGCCAGTTGCAGATGAACTATTTAAGCCTGATGGATGGCGAAGACGGCGAAGGCGCTGCGGCGCTGCGCCAGTTACTGGGGCTTTATACCCGGCTGGCGGAAGCGCCGGTCGCGCGTCAGATCGAAGGCGTGCGCCACTGCGTGCTCGAACCGGTACATCGCCGCGTGCCGGAACCGGGACCGATTGTTTTCGCGCGCGGTATTGGCATTACGCTCACGGTGGATGAACAGGCGTTTTCCGGCTTCAGCCCGTATCTGTTTGGCAGCGTACTGGAGCGTGTTTTTGCCCGTCTGGTGGGCATGAACAGCTTTACCGAGTTCACGCTTAAGAGCCAGCAGCGCGGGGAAGTGGGTTACTGGCCGCCGCGCATGGGCAAGAGGGCGCTGATATGACCGAAACGCTGAGCACCGCGCCGGTCATTACGCGCGCCAGTGCGCTGCCGGAGGCATTCTGGCAAAACGTAATGGCAACGCCGTGGCGCTACGATCTGTTTACACTGCTGCGCCGCGTTGATGCGCGTGGCGGCGAGCGTTACCCGCTGGGTCGCGCGCCGTTGCCGCGTTTTGAGCCGTTGCGCATTGGTCAAACACCTTCTCTTGGCTTTGCACCGTCGACGCTGTCAAGCGTGCGCCAACGCGAAAACTCGTCGCTGTATGACGTCTCGATTCTCAGTTTTGGCCTGTTTGGCCCCAACGGCCCGCTGCCGGTTCACCTGACTGAATATGCCAGCGAACGTATCGCGCACCACCAGGATGACAGCCTGAGCGCCTTCGCCGATCTTTTTCATCACCGTCTGGCGCTGCTGTTTTACCGCGCCTGGGCCGATGCGCAGCCGACCGTTTCACTGGATCGCCAGGATAACAAACGTTTTGAGCAGTACATCGCCTCGCTGATCGGCATGGGCCAGCCAGGACAACTGGAAAAAGGCAGCTTAAGCCCGCACGCGCGCTTTGCCCTTGCCGGACATCTGACCCGTAACGGGCGCGACCCGGAAGGGCTGGCGAAGATCCTGCGCAGCTATTTCAACGTGCCGGTCACCATTGTCGAAAACGTGCCGCAGTGGATGCCGCTCAGCGAACGTGAACGCGCGCGCTTACAGGGCGGGCGACACGCGCCGCGCCTCGGGCAGTCGGCATTTCTTGGCGAAGCCGTGCGCGATGTGTGCCATAAGTTTCGCATCGAAATTGGCCCGCTTCCCGTTGATACCTATCGGCGTTTTATGCCGGGTGAAAAGTGGGTTACCGCGCTACGCGACTGGGTGCGCCAGTATCTGGGCATTGAGTACCAGTGGGCGGTGAAAGTGATTTTGCGCAGTGAGGATGTCGCCGGTGCCACGCTTGGCGGGGCCGGGCGTCTGGGTTACAGCGCCTGGCTTGGCGCTCAGCCGACACCGCAAGCGCGAGGAGATTTAGTTTTCAGCCCGGAGGGATAACCTCCGTTGTTAGTTTCCTGGTCTGACGTACGCACACATCCTGCATGTCGTATCGCACGACGAGCTGGCTTGTAAGGATGACTGCACACTAATTATGAATAATGGATGAACTCATGTCAGAAATCAGCCGCGCCGTTCTGTTCGGCAAACTCGATACGCTGTTATTTACCTCGCTGGAAAGCGCCACCGCCTTTTGTAAGCTGCGTGGCAACCCGTATGTGGAGCTGGTTCACTGGCTGCATCAACTGATGCAACAGACGGACGGCGATCTGCAACAGGTTATTCGCCACTTTTCGCTGGATGAAGAGGCGCTGACGCGCGATATCGTCGCGGCGCTGGACAAACTGCCGCGCGGCGCAAGTTCGGTTTCCGACTTGTCAGAACACATTGATACCGCCGTTGAACGCGCGTGGGTATATGGCTCGTTAAAATATGGCGTGACGCGCATTCGCGGCGGACACCTGCTGGCCGGGATCCTGAAAACCTGGAGCCTGGCAAACGTGCTGAAAGGCATTTCGCCGCAGTTTGAGCGTATCAGCGCCGATGCGCTGCTGGATAACTTCGATGCCATTTTCGCCAACAGCAAAGAGAGCCAGCAAGTCACCGTGGCGCTGAACGATGACGCGGGCGCAGGCGTACCGCAGCAGCAGGGAACACTGGCGCAGTATGGTCAGGATCTGACCGCGCGTGCGCGCGACGGCAAAATCGACCCGGTAGTGGGGCGCGATGAAGAGATCCGCCAGATGGTGGATATTCTGATGCGTCGCCGCCAGAACAACCCGCTGCTCACCGGTGAAGCGGGCGTGGGTAAAACGGCGGTGGTGGAAGGGCTGGCGCTGCGCATTGCCGCAGGTGATGTGCCGGAGCCGCTGGTGGATGTGCAACTGTGGCTGCTGGATATTGGCATGTTGCAGGCGGGCGCGGGAATGAAGGGCGAGTTTGAAGCGCGTTTACAGTCGCTGATTAACGAAGTGCAATCGAGCCCGACACCGATCATTCTGTTTATCGACGAAATTCACACGCTGATTGGCGCCGGCGGCCAGCAGGGCACGGGCGATGCCGCCAACCTGCTGAAACCGGCGCTGGCGCGTGGTCAGCTTCGCACCATCGGCGCGACCACCTGGGCGGAATACAAAAAATACATTGAGAAAGATCCGGCGCTGACCCGCCGTTTCCAGACCGTACAAGTCGCCGAACCAGACGAAGAAAAAGCCGTTCTGATGCTGCGCAGCACCGTTTCGGCCCTGGAAAAGCACCACCGCGTGCTGCTGCTGGATGAAGCGGTTGTCGCGGCGGTGAAACTCTCGCACCGCTACATTCCGGCGCGCCAGTTGCCGGATAAAGCCGTTGCGCTGCTCGATACCGCCTGTGCGCGCGTCGCGGTAAGCCAAAGTTCTCCGCCGCCGCAGCTGGAAGATTGCCTGCACCGCATCGCCGCGCTGGACGTGGAAGTTGAGATTGCCAACCGTGAAGCGAAAATGGCGACCGGTGAAAGCGATCGCGTGGAAAAATTGCAGGTCGAGCTGGAAAAACTGGCGCAACAACGCGACGAACTGACGGCGCGCTGGGAGCAGGAGCAGGCGCTGGTTGACGCGATTATTGCGCTGCGCGCGCAGCTGCATACTTCGCCGGAAGAGGCGCAGGCCGATTTACGCGCCACGCTGACGCAACAGCAGGCCGAACTACGTGCGCTACAGGGCGACGCGCCACTGCTGTTTACCTCGGTCGATGCCAACGTGGTCGCCGCCGTGGTTTCCGACTGGACCGGCATCCCGCTGGGCCGGATGGTGAAAAACGAAATCGACGCGGTGTTAAAACTGGCCGATACCCTGAACGAACGCGTGATTGGACAGCGCCACGGCCTGGAACTGATTGCCAAACGGGTGCAGACTTCGCGTGCGCGCCTGGACGATCCGAACAAACCGGTGGGCGTCTTTATGTTGTGCGGCCCGTCCGGCGTCGGTAAAACCGAAACCGCGTTGGCGCTGGCGGAGTCGCTGTACGGTGGCGAGCAGAACGTTATCACCATCAACATGAGTGAATTCCAGGAAGCACATACGGTTTCTACGCTGAAAGGCGCGCCTCCGGGCTATGTGGGTTACGGCGAAGGCGGGGTGTTAACTGAAGCGGTGCGCCGCCGTCCTTACAGCGTGGTGCTGCTCGATGAGATCGAAAAAGCCCACCCGGATGTGCATGAAATCTTCTTCCAGGTATTCGATAAAGGCTGGATGGAAGATGGCGAAGGTCGCCATATTGATTTTCGTAACACCATTATTATTCTCACCTCTAACGTCGGGACTGAGCTGATTACCGGCATGTGCGCCGATCCGGAACTGATGCCGGAACCGGACGCCCTGCGCGACGCGCTGCGCCCGCCGCTGTTGCAGGTTTTCCCGCCCGCGCTGCTGGGCCGTTTGCTGGTGGTGCCGTACTACCCGCTCAGCGACGAGATGCTGGCGATGATTGTGCGCCTGCAGCTTAAACGCATTCAGCGCCGCCTGGCGGACAACCACGGGATTGTGTCGGAAGTGGACGACAGCGTGGTGGAACAAATTGTAGCCCGCTGCACGGAAGTCGAATCAGGCGGCCGTATGGTGGACGCCATCCTTACTAATACACTGCTGCCGCTGATGAGCCAGCTATTACTCGACGCCAGCGCGCGCGACGAGCAATATAAGCGCTTACGGGTCACGTTTGAGCAGGGTGAGTTTCACTGTCAGTTTGCGGCGTAAAGCCATTATCAAGAGAGTTTTCCAATATGACGGATCACGATAACAACCGGAGTGTACCGAATGCATTGCCACCGGGATATCGCTTCAACGAGTTTGAAATTTTAGAAGTGATCGGCGGCGGTGGTTTTGGCATCGTCTATCGCGCCAAGGATCACCAGCTTGAGCGAACCATCGCGATTAAAGAGTTTATGCCGTCGTCGCTGGCGGTACGTAATGATGACATGACGCTGGTGCTGCGCAGCGAGCGCTTCAGTAAAGCATTTACCGCCGGGCTGAACAGTTTTATTCAGGAGGCGCGTCTGCTGGCGCGCTTCAACCACCCGAACCTGCTGCACGTGCTGCGCTTCTGGGTGCAGAACGACACCGCCTACATGGGAACGGTGTTTTACAGCGGCACCACGCTTTCCCGCCTGCGTGAAAAGAACCCGACGCTGATTAATGAAGCGTGGATCCGCCGCATGCTGCCGATGCTGCTGGGTGCTATCAAAACCATTCATGACGAAGGCTACCTGCACCGCGATATCTCGCTGGATAACATCCAGATTCAGGATAACGGTCTGCCGGTGTTGCTCGATTTCGGCTCTGCGCGTCGCAGTATTGGCTCGGTTTCCGATGAAACCGAAACCATGCTGCGTCCGGGTTATGCGCCGATTGAACAATACACCGACGACAACGAAAGCGAGCAGGGGCCGTGGACCGATATTTACGCCCTTGGCGCCGTGCTGCACACGCTGATTATTGGCTCACCGCCGCCGGTGAGCGTGGTACGCAGCATTCAGGACACCTATGTTCCGCTGACGCAGCGCGGTTTGCCGGGTTATTCGCACACGCTGTTGCAGGCGGTGGATCGCGCGCTGTCGCTGAAAATGGAAGACCGTCCGCAAACGGTGGATGAATTCGCTGCGCTGATTGAAATGCCGGTCGCCGGGATCGACGACGTCATGAGCGTAAAACAGCCGGGCACCATGCTGGTGCCGGTGGAAGAAACGACAGAAAAAACCGATGCGCTGAGTAGCGTGAAACGTTACAAAGTGCCGGGGCTGGTGGCGGCGGGCGTGATCGTTGGGGTGATTGCGGGGGCGGCGCTGTTTGGCGGGAGTTCCTCGCCGGACACGGCGGCGACGCAGAATGCCAGTAACAGCGATCAGCAGCAGACCACGCAGCAGGCCGCTGAACCGCCGCGCCAGAGCGGGCAGGAGACAACTACCGCACCTGCGGCGACGCCTTCACAAACCACGCAGGCACAAAGCCAGACTACTGCGCCTGCAGTACAAGAGCCGGTTGCGCAGATTTTTGTGCGTATGAACGAGGGTGAAAAACTGACGCTGAACGGCGAAGCGCAGTCTGTTTCTCCGGCCACCAACGGTTTTGCATCACTGAAGCTGCAACCGGGGCGTTACAACCTGGTACTGCAGGGCAACGGTCAGACCCGCAGCCAGACTATTACTATTGGGCAGCCAGGCACCTGGCTTATCAACCCGCAAGCACAATAGTGGTGGTTCCTCCGGGCTGGCGCCCGGCAGCGCGCGGGAAGCCATTCCCGCGCGCGTCATTTTTCACATTGCATGCTGATGCAATGTCTTCTTGTTGCCATAACAACGCTCGTCTCGCTCGTTATATTAAAAAGACAGAACTATGAATTTATTAACACACAGCAATCAGGGTGGCGGTGAATTTACGTTTGTCGTATCGCGAAGTAATGCAAAAGCTGACGATAAAGTTCACGCCCTCGCTGCCCGAAAAACGCGTGAGCTGGAGATGACGCTCATCGATTTTCATCTTGAATCGTCGGAAATGCTGGAAGTGGACGGTTATCCCGCCGTGGAGCTCTTCTACCAGTTCAAAAATGACAACCACGTTATCTTCCAGCGCCAGACGTTAATTTTGCTCGACGATCCCGCCGGGAAAAAAATGGTGAGCTACGTCGGCACCTGCCCTGGCGAATTCAGCGAAGAACATCAAAAGCAATATCAACAAATCATCCAGAGTATTAAATTTCATCGCGCAAAATAGCGCGCAGGTTTTACCGTGCGCTGATTGCCGCTGACAGACATTGAGTAGGGATCTCTCGTTATGCAGAACAGAATCACGGCGACGTTACCCGTCGAGGGTTTACTTTTCTGGAAACTTGCCGGGCGCGAAGCGCTGTCGGAGTCATTTACGCTGGCGCTGACGGTGCTGAGCACCGATGCGCGGGTCGATCGCAGCAAACTGCTGGGTCAATCCGCAACCGTCAATATTCCCACTCAGGGAACGGGTACGCGTTATATCAACGGCAAAATCACCCGCGTGGCGGTGAGCGCCGTTGAACTTTCGGGGACGCGTTACGCGGTGTACCAGCTCACCGTGGAGCCGGATTTGTGGCCGATGAAACGCGACCGTAACCTGCGTATCTTCCAGGGCCAGACTGCGCCGCAGATTGTGAAAACGCTGCTCGGCGAATATCAGGTGAACGTGGAAGATAAGCTGACCGGCAGTTACCGCACCTGGGATTACTGCGTGCAGTACCAGGAATCGAGCCTCGATTTCATCAGCCGTCTGATGGAGCTTGAGGGCATCGCCTACCATTTCCGCCACGAAGCCGACCGCCATGTGCTGGTGCTGACTGACGCGGCGACCGAACATCAGCCCTTCAGCGGCTACGAAACCATTCCGTATCACCAGACGCCGTCCGGCGGCAGCACGGATGAAGAGGGCATCAGCCAGTGGGCGCTGGAGGACAGCGTGACGCCGGGCATTTACAGCCTCGACGATTACGACTTCCGCAAACCGAACGCGTGGCTGTTCCAGGCGCGGCAGAACCCGGCGTCACCGCAGCCGGGCAGCATTGACGTGTACGACTGGCCGGGGCGTTTTGTCGAGCACGGTCACGGGGAGTATTACGCGCGTATCCGCCAGGAACGCTGGCAGGTGGAGCACCAGCAGATTCAGGGCACCGCCACGGCGGTTGGCGTCGCACCGGGAAACACCTTTGCGCTGTATAACGCGCCGTTTTTCAGCGATAACGGCGAGTACCTGACCACCGAAGCGAACTACTTTTTCGAGGAAAACCGCTACGCCAGCGGCTCCGACGGCGAAACGGTGCACCGCATCGATTTCACTGTCATTCCGTCGTCGGTGGTGTTCCGCCCGGCGGCGGTGACGGCGTGGCCGAAAACCTACGGCCCGCAGACGGCGAAAGTGGTCGGCCCGCAGGGCGAAAGCATCTGGACGGATAAATATGGCCGGGTGAAGGTGAAATTCCACTGGGACCGCCTGTCGAAAGGCGATGACACCAGCTCCTGCTGGGTGCGCGTGTCGAGTGCCTGGGCGGGGCAGGGCTTCGGCGGGGTGCAGATCCCGCGCGTGGGCGACGAAGTGGTGATCGACTTTATCAATGGCGACCCGGACCGGCCGATCGTTACCGGGCGAGTCTACAACGAATCCAGCATGCCGCCGTGGACACTGCCGGATGACTCAACGCGCATGGGCTTTATGACCCGCAGTAAAGACGGTAGTAAAGACAACGCCAGCTACCTGTTTTTTGAGGATCGCGCCGGGAGCGAAACTGTCGAGTTGCATTCCGAAAAAGATATGAAAGTCTCGGTGGAAAATGACAAGACGGTCAACATTGACGGCAATCGTACGACGACCATTTTGAAAGAGCAGAAAGACGATGTCACTGGTGACGCCTCGTTTTACTATCGTGCGAAGCGCACGACTACGGTAGATGAAGCGGAAACCACCACCTTCAACAACAGCCAGACGGAAACCATCAAGAATGGGCGTACGCTGAATATCACCAGCGGCGGTGATAAGGTTACGGTAAAAGGTGGACGCAACACGGACGTCGAAGGCACGGAATATCTTCATGTAACGGAGAAAGTTACGGAGAGATTCGCACAGGGACTTGAAACGACAATCGTTGCGGGGGGGAAAAAAGAAACAATTGGTGAGGGGTATAAGTTAACAGTACAAAGCAATGGCTCCTGGCAAAGCATTAATGGTGGTTCTACCGTATATGTAGATGGTGATTCTTATCAGGAGGTTTCTCAAAAAATACATTTAAAAGCACAGCGGATCGTGTTCGATGCACCGTTGGTAGAATATACCCATAAGCAGGAGAAAAGCTTTTGGGAAGAATACTTTACTTATAAACATGCAGCGATGACCGTTAAAATAGCGGATGCCTCATTGACAGGCGTATCTGTCGGGATAAAAGGCCTTCAGTATAATCAAACAGGATTCGATGTTTCTAAAAAACAAGGCAGAACCGAGTTTACATCAGCTTTGAAGTCAGCCTATGCTTCTTTATGTATTATGTCTGCACAGATGACTATGTATTTATGAAAAAAGGAATGAGCAATATGATGGGGATTTTATTAGCGATTGGCATAATTGCTGCGGTTGTTATTATGTGTTTCATTTCTGTTAATAAAACGGAGAAAATAATTCGTGAAGGTCGCCCGATTATGGCCGTGATTGAAAATATCAGACCTGTTTCCACGGATGACTCAGGAAATACAACTGTAGCTTATGTTTTAAATGTTGAAGGGCGTAAAATTGAAGGTCGTGAAAAGATCGATACCTTTTACGCTCCACAGATGCAACCTGGAATGCAAATAAAAATTATGTATGTCGATGATAAACATTATGTTTTTATGTTTGAGAAATAAAATACATTTGATAACAAAAAAGCAAGATGATTATTATTGATTATTCCTGGTTGTTGTTCAGGAGATGTCGAATAATTCATTTGCTTCTATGCCTGGGCGCTAGAATCTAAGAAAATAAAATTGAAAATCTCCTCCCCGCTGGATAAGTTAATTGCCAAAGTGTAAGTGAAAAGGTATGTAACTTCGGACATCTGTGGCGTTCTACCCCCTGCCGGCACCTTGGCCTAAAACGTACTCCCATAGGTGGTGAAAATGATAAAAATAATGTGCAACTATTTTATCTGCCAGAAAATCCGCAACAGATTTATTTGGTCCCTCAAGATATGGAATAACTATTATTGTAAATAGTTAATCGAATCGGTTAGTTGCAAAGATAATCCTGGTTGGCTTTTTTTGAAGGTTGGAGGCTGTAAAGCTAACGGTTTTTCAGTAAGTCAACCATTTTGGACTGTGAAAAATACAAATTATATTGTTTTAATTATTTTAACCATGGCGGCTATCGTGTTTTACTCTCCTGTTTTTACCATCTCACTTATTTTTATTGTTTGCATTGGCATCCTTTTATACTGTTACCATACAGGTGTTGTTCACGATAAATTTAAAAAAGAAGGCGTTAGAACAGAAGCGAAAATTTTAAGTAAGGAGAAAATTGGCGCATCGGGCACGGGAAATACCCGATTTCGCATGGTGGTCGAGTTTACAACTAAAAATGAAACTGTAACCGTTACAACTAAAAGATACTTTACGCCTGAGGATTTAATAAAAATCATGAGGAACAACACTGTTGTGCTTTACTATCTCCCTCAGGATCCTCAACAAGTACTTCTTATGCCGGGCGAAATGGAATAAGTTAGCTGGTTTTTTTGAGTGTGCGTGACTGGTTATACTATTGGGTTGCATTTCAAAAAAATTTAAAGCGTTAATAACAACCACACGGCATGATAAAAAGGTTCAAATGGCAATTTCTTATTTTGTTACTTATCCCTTGCTAGTTATCTTCTTTGGCATTTTTGTTTTCTTTGTCTATAACATCATCATGGCTGGTAGAGGGGCGGTTAAAATTGACCCGACTGATGCGGGGCAGGCGCAGGGTGAGATTGTTAATATCCGTAGCTCAAGTGGCGAGAATTCCGCTTTTATTAATGTGCTCATTCAGGTGCGGTTTATTACCGCCGATCATAAAATCGTTAACACTGAAGGGAAGGCAGTTATTGATGCCGTTAAGGTTTCAGAATATCAAAAAGGAACAAAGCTGCCTCTGACTTACTCAAAGAAAGAACCTAAGAAAATAAAGATTAATATTCCATACCCACTGGATAGATAATTTTCTATAAATAAAAATTATTATTTTTTATAAACCTTGAATTTCAGATAATTAAGTTTGCATTACGCATTTTTTAAAGCTCAACAAAAAATATAATGAGCATCTCTTACTCTTCCGGTCCCATTAGTAGTTTTTCGATATAGATATTTTGCATAATGAGGTAATTCCCATGGAGGCTGTTCTTGTTATCGCACTTGTCGGTGGGTTCGTTTTATATATAGGCAGGCAATGTTATTTAGCGTATCAGACAGATCAGCACGGCAGGCTGCTTAATGCAAAGATTTTGAGCATGCGCTCTACCGGTTCGAATGACGGCGGCAGCACAAACGTTGTCTATGAACTGGCGGTGGATTTCGACGGTGTCGAGCGCATCGTCAAAGGATCGCAAACGATCGATGCCTTTTATTCATACCAGTTAGAGCCTGGCAAACAGATACAAATAAAATATCTCGATGACGAAAATATCTTATTTTAGTACCGTAAATAGACTTCATTCGGGAATGTGATGATGGGTATTGAATACTATTCAAAATATTTTATGTATGGCGGTATTGCTGCTTCGGTCATTGCCAGTCTGATTTTCTTTTTGATGTTCAGAGTGGAAAATAAGAAAAAGGCTGAGATTGATATCTTTCTGACTTGCCATCTTTGGCCTGGAGATATTATCGAAAGCGAAATTATTTCCTGCAAAATCACCGGCGATCGATTTGGTAATGACTTCTTTTATGATATTCGCTTTCACCTGCCGGGCGGTGATCAACTCTACACTGCTAAAACACTGGTGAATATTTCTCAGATGCCATTGATCCAGCCTGGACTGCGAATCAAAGTGAAGAAAGGAAGCGAAGGCCGCTTAGCGGTCATTAAAATTGAGTTTTAGCGAAGATAAGGTATTGCCATTCATGACGGACCTCATTGCAAAAAACCTCACGCTCTTTTCATGGTCTATATTGGCTGTTTTTATTTACCTTTTTATTAAAGGTCTGCGTGAGCCTACCGGCGATGCGAAATTAATCCAGTATCGTGCAACGTTACGTGACTGGTATGGCCCTGAAAAAGAGGGCGTGCTGGAAACATGGGCACCGTTAAAATCAACGCCAAAAGGCGAATATTTTCTATTTCATTTCATCATTGTGATTGATCGGCAAACGCAAAAGAAAAAAGCAGCGGCTTTAATTAATGCCAGTGATATCGAAAGGTTAAAGCCGGGCCTTAAGTTGCGCATAAAATATCAAGGGTTGCTTACAAAGAAAATCGCTGTTGCCGATATTGTTTTTGATGAATCATTTCAGGAAACGTAATGGATTATTTTAAGTATCTGGCTTATCTCTTTCCCGCACTGGTAATTATTGTTTTTATTAAAATCGCGATTCGCGATATAAAAAACAACCGAATAAAAAAGCGCATCGCCAGCGATCCTGTGCATGTCAATGCGCGAATAACTCAGGCCGTGGCGGGAACGCCCGCGCCAAATGGCATCGTCAATATCACCCTGGATTATGAATTTAACGATCATACCGGCAAGGTTTTCACACAACAAAATGTGGTTACCGTGGTGAAAACAATGGAGATGCTTAACTATAAAGCGGGCGAAACCGTTCCGGTCATTTATTTGCGCAGCGATCCTTCGCTCAATAAGGTTAATCTTCCGCGCGTATTTTAAATTCATTAATTATTTCATCGTAAGGCGCTCTTTCCTGACGTTAAAAAAACGCCAACGATACACTTAATCTTCCAAAGGATGTTATATGAAGATTATTAAACCGCTGCGGCTGAGTGTGCTTAATCGCCCATTTCGCCTGCAGGGGCAAAATCACCTGGGTGTTTCTGTTCTCGCGCTGCTGGATATGAGCGCACAACCAAAATTACGTCCTGAAGTCGAGTTGTGGCAACTGGCCGCCAGTGAGCTACAAACCAGCGGCGGCGTGCTGGATATGGCAATGCCAAAAGCGCGCGCCGAATTCCTCGCTACCGGCTTCGCTTATTCGCACCATCATCAGGATAAAACCGCGTGTGCGGTACGCATTGAAATCGGCGAACTCAGTAAAACGCTGGCCGTCACTGGCGATCGCTACTGGGCTGGTTTGCGCCCGACCGCCGCCAAACCTTTTGAACAGATGCGTCTCGACTGGAGCCGCGCTTTCGGGGGCGAAGGTTTTGAGGAAAACCCGCACGGTATCGGTGCGGTGGAAGAAAACCACAACGGCACCCGATTTCGTCGTCTGCCTAATATTGAACTCTTAAATCAGCGTGTCACGTCTCCGCGCGCAAAACCTGAACCAGCCTCTTTCGGCCCGCTGGATCTTCTCTGGCCTCGCCGCTTTCGTCGGATGGGTAAAAATTACGATGCCCGTTGGTTACAGCATGATTTCCCCGGTTTCGCGCCTGATATCGACTGGCGGGTATTTAACGCTGCTAGCCCCGATCAGTGGTGGGAAGAGCGGGATGCGTTACCACCGCAGGCCGCATGGCGCATCTGGAATATGCACCCGGAGCAGCATTTGCAGGAAGGCACGCTGCCGCCGTGGCAGGCGCGCTGCTTTATGCAGCGCCAGCGCGGCGATGAGATCCTGTTTGAAGAGATAGCGCTGCGCGCCACTACGGTGTGGTTTTTCCCGCATCTTGAGCAGATGGTGCTTATCTGGCAGGGCAATCAGCGTATCAATGAAGACGATGCCGCAGACGTTTTGCAACTGATGCCGGCGCTCGAAAAAACCGGTGCTGCCCGTTCGGTCAACCACTATCGCAAAGTCCTTCATCAGCGGCTGGATAAAGAGAAAGGCGCGCTGTTTGCCTTCCGTGAAAAAGATTTGATACCTGAAGAGGTTATCGGCCCGTGGATCGACAGCGAGGTACAGGAAAACCACAGCCCGATGCGCGATAACCAGCAAAACCGCGCCATGCAGCTGCGCGAGCAGCATCGTGCGCGGCTGGAAGCGCAGGGTGCGGACACCGCCGATCTGCTCCAGGAGATGGAGGAGCCCGCACTTCCGAAGCTGGAGGAGTTGCCTGAGTTTATCGAAGAGATGGAGCGCAAAGCCCAGCAAATGCAGGCGCAGGCCGAAACACGCAAGGCCGAGATGGAGGCGCGTTTCCCCCAGATGAATGCGCAGGAAAATCAGCCGCGCGGGCCGGAATCGATGATGCGCATGCAGGATTTACTCGAGCGTAACGCCGACAGCATGAGTGAGAAAAAGCTCAAGCAGAGCCGGGAAGCGCTGCACAAACTCTATCTGATGTCCGCCGCAGAGCAACCACCTGCCATCAAACTGACTGGCGATATCGCGCTGATTATTCGCCAGCGTGCCGAAAGAACAATGGCGCAGGGTGGGGATTTCAGCGGGCTGGATCTGACCGGCGCGGATTTTTCCGGCATGGATCTCCGTGGCGCCAATTTCCGCAATGCACTGCTGGAGTGTGCCAACCTCAGTCAGTGCCAGCTTGACGGCGCTGATTTTAGCCACGCGATGCTGGCGCGCACGGATTTACAGGGTGCCTCGCTTTGCGAATGCAACTTCACCGAAGCAAGTCTTGCGCTGGCGCAGTGCCACCAGACCAATTTCACCGGTGCGCAATTTACAGAATCGGAAATGACCGATGCGCTGTTTGACGCCTGTGATTTCAGCCATGCACGGCTGGAAAACCTGCTGCTGCGTAAAACCGGCTTTAGCCAGTGCGTATTCCATCATGCGACGCTGGATAATTGTGTGTTTATGGAACTTACGCTGCCGCAACCTGACTTCAGCGCGGCAACAATGAATAAAAGCAGTTTTATCCAGTGTGAACTGCAAAGCGCCTCGTTTGCCGGGGCACATCTGGAAGGCTGTTCCTGGGTAGAGAGCCGCCTTGAGCGAGCCCTGTTTCGTGACGCCTCGCTTATCACCTGTGCGGTGGCATCCGGAGGCACGCTGTGCGGTGCAGATTTCAGCGGCGCGCAGCTTAAGCAGAGCAATTTACGCCAGGCGGTACTGACTGACGCCCGTTTCGTTCGTGCGAAGCTCGATAACAGCGATCTCAGCGAGGCGCAATGTGAAGGGGCGGATTTTAGCGGTGCGACGCTAACCGGCAGCCTGTTTATGCGTACTGATTTTCGGCGTGTGCGTTTTACCGACGCCAATTTAATGGGCGCGATGATGCAAAAAAGCCGCCTTGAAGGAGCCGATCTCAGTTTCAGCAATCTGTTTCGCGCCGATCTTTCCCAGTCGCTAGCGGACAGCGCCACGAAATTTGAGGGTGCCTATAACAAACGCGTGAAAACCCTGCCGAAGCGCGACGGGGAGGTGATATGAGTCAGTTAAGTGCCGCTGAGCTGCAGCAAAAAGTGAAAAGCGGCGAGGCCATTATGGAACTCAACCTTGATGGCTGCGATCTGCGCGGATGTGATTTATCCGGCGGGATTTTTCAGGAGGTGTCTTTCGAAGGGGCCAACCTGCAAGGTTGCAATCTGCAGGAGAGCGTCTTTACCGAATGCCAGCTCGCAGGCACCGTGCTTACAGCGGCACACCTCGAAGAGACCGTGTTTAACCAGTGCGATGTAGCCGCGGCGAATTTCAGTAATACCTCGCTGCTGCGTTGCGTATTCAACGAATGCACATTGACCGGCTGCGACTTCTCGCAGTCAACTTTTGACAGCACACAGTTCATGCGCAGCCCGCTGAATAACAGTCTTTTTACCGCTGCGCGTTTAGAACGTTCGACCCTGTTTGAGTGTCCGCTTGAAGGGGCGAAACTCAATCATTGCCATAACCTGCTGACCACGTACTTCGGTATTGATCTGCGCGATACGGATCTCAGCGGGAGCCAGTTTGAACGGGCGGTGTTTTTTAACTGCGACCAGCGCGGCAAAAACTATGCGCAGCATCAGTTCACCGGCTGTCAGTTTACCGATAACCAGCTTGATGGCGCTGATTTTAGCGGGGCGCAGCTCACCCAGTGCAATTTCAAAGGCGCATCGCTCAGACAAGCGCGACTGAACAACGTTAATGCCACGCAGGCGCTGTTTATGCAGGCCGATTTGAGCGGCGCGCACGCCCACGGCAGCCTGTTCGATCAGGCGATTTTTGTCGGCGCGACATTACAGCAGGCCAGTTTTAAACAGAGCCGTTTTTTCCAGAGCATCCTGCAACACGTTGCGGCCCGGCAGGTCGATTTCACCCTGTGTGATTTTACCTATGCCGATTTCAGCGGCGCGGAGGTGTGCGAAGCCGATTTTCGCGGTGCGACATTCTCACGCAGCCGTTTTCATCGCGCGCGGCAAGAGGGCGCGCGCTTTGCCGATCGCAAAGGCATTCTTGAGTACGACGAAGAGTTACTGGCGGCGGAGGCCTGGACCGCCGAACGCCACAGCAGAATTTACGGAGACCTGCAATGAACAACCTCAATCAACCTTTGACTCTCGCCACGCTGCCCGGCGGCCAGTTTTCCGCACGCGTCACCCACTGTTTTGACGATGGCAGCCTGATGGTCGAATGCGACGGGCGCGGCTGGCACTGCCGCCGGGCAGTAAGCTGCGTGATTGCACCGCAGGCGGGCGATACGGTGCTGATAAGCGCGGTCGATAACCAGATGTGGCTACTCGCCGTGCTGGAGCGCGGTAACGAAGACGCCACTGAGCTTAGTGTGCCGGGTGACTTGCGTATCACAAGCCAGGGCGCGTTAACCCTTAGCAGCGATGCGCTGAATGTCAGTGCGGCGAAAGGCGATTGCCATATCAGCGAGATGAACTACAGCGGCGACAAGATTTCCGCGTGGGTTACGCTTTCGCGCATTGTTGGCAAACGCGCGGAATCCGTCTGGCAGACGGTCACGCAGATGAGCCAGCACCTGTTTCGCACCACCCGGCAGACCGAGCATGTGCGCGCCGGGCAACTGGATATGAAAGCGGAAGATTATCTGCGTATGCACGCGCAAAACACGGTGATCACCTCGAAAGCGATCACTAAAGTCGATTCTGAACAGATCCATATGGGGTAATTCGATGTTTGCAAACTGCCAGTTGATGGGGGTTGATCTCGCATTTCCGGATGTCTGCCTGACGCCGATGCCTGCTCCGACACCGATCCCGTACCCGGATATCGCGCTGGGACCAACCGCGATACCGAACGCGCTCAATATTCTGTTTATGGGCATGCCCGCACACAATATGGCGACCATTACACCGCTGACTAATGGCGATAACCCGGGCGTGGCGACGGGTGTCGCTTCCGGCACGGTGATGGGGCCATCGCGCCACCTGACCGGCGCATTCACCGTGCTGCTTAAAGGTACACCGGCCACGCGCTTAACCAGCGTCAGCCTGCAAAACTCCACCAATGCCATTGGCATGCGCATTGTGCCAAGCCAGTTCAAAGTATTAATGCTGGCACCGTAACGGCACACGCAACGCACAGTCATTTTCCACCTAAAAAAACGAACGCACAGGCAACAGCAAGTGCGCTTTCCGGTGATTGATTTTTACGGAATCATGGTTATGGCGAACAGGATCACGGTCAAGCTGCCGGTCGACGGCCTGCTTTTCTGGAAACTCTCCGGGCGCGAAGCGCTGTCGGAGTCATTTACGCTGACGCTGACGGTGCTGAGCACCGATGCGCGGGTCGATCGCAGCAAACTGCTGGGTCAATCCGCAACCGTCAATATTCCCACTCAGGGAACGGGTACGCGTTATATCAACGGCAAAATCACCCGCGTGGCGGTGAGCGCCGTTGAACTTTCGGGGACGCGTTACGCGGTGTACCAGCTCACCGTGGAGCCGGATTTGTGGCCGATGAAACGCGACCGCAACCTGCGTATCTTCCAGGGCCAGACTGCGCCGCAGATAGTGAAAACGCTGCTCGGCGAATATCAGGTGAACGTGGAAGATAAGCTGACCGGCAGTTACCGCACCTGGGATTACTGCGTGCAGTACCAGGAATCGAGTCTCGACTTCATCAGCCGTCTGATGGAGCTTGAGGGCATCGCCTACCATTTCCGCCACGAAGCCGACCGCCATGTGCTGGTGCTGACCGACGCGGCGACCGAACATCAGCCCTTCAGCGGCTACGAAACCATTCCGTATCACCAGACGCCGTCCGGCGGCAGCACAGCCGAAGAGGGCATCAGCCAGTGGGCGCTGGAGGACAGCGTGACGCCGGGCATTTACAGCCTCGACGATTACGACTTCCGCAAACCGAACGCGTGGCTGTTCCAGGCGCGGCAGAACCCGGCGTCACCGCAGCCGGGCAGCATTGACGTGTACGACTGGCCGGGGCGTTTTGTCGAGCACGGTCACGGGGAGTATTACGCGCGTATCCGCCAGGAGCGCTGGCAGGTGGAGCACCAGCAGATTCAGGGCACCGCCACGGCGGTTGGTGTCGCACCGGGAAACACCTTTGCGCTGTATAACGCGCCGTTTTTCAGCGATAACGGCGAGTACCTGACCACCGAAGCGAACTACATTTTCGAGGAAAACCGCTACGCCAGCGGCTCCGACGGCGAAACGGTGCACCGCATCGATTTCACTGTCATTCCGTCGTCGGTGGTGTTCCGCCCGGCGGCGGTGACGGCGTGGCCGAAAACCTACGGGCCGCAGACGGCGAAAGTGGTCGGCCCGCAGGGCGAGAGCATCTGGACGGATAAATATGGTCGGGTGAAGGTGAAATTCCACTGGGACCGTCTGGCGAAAGGCGATGACACCAGCTCCTGCTGGGTGCGGGTGTCGAGTGCCTGGGCGGGGCAGGGCTTCGGCGGGGTGCAGATCCCGCGCGTGGGGGACGAAGTGGTGATCGACTTTATTAACGGCGACCCGGACAGACCGATTATCACCGGGCGCGTCTACAACGAAGCGAGTATGCCGCCGTGGGCATTACCTGCGGCAGCCACGCAGATGGGCTTCCTTAGCCGCTCGAAAGATGGTTCGGTCGATAACGCTAACGCCCTGCGCTTTGAAGACAAGGCGGGTGAAGAGCAGGTGTGGATCCAGGCGGAACGCAACATGGATGTCCACGTCAAAAACGACGCCTCGCGATCGATTGGCAGTAATCACAGCCACTATGTGCGTAAAAATGAGCTGCACCGCGTCGAAACGAATCAGACACAGGCGGTGAAAGGGCAAACGGAAATCCTCACCGGCAAAGGCAAGCTCGATGCCGTAGTGGAGCAGTTTATTCTGGCTTCCGGGACGCAGTTGCGGCTGGTGTCCGGTCACACCGCCATTGAGCTTAACGCGAACGGCAAAATTAACCTGATCGGTAAATCCTTTAACTTCTTTGTCGAAGAAGATGGGCACATTACCACCGGCGGTAAGTTACATCTGAATGCTCCCGGAACAAAAGCCCCGACTACCGCGCCAGGGACTGACCATAAAGGGAATATTAACTCCGCGGTTCAGGCAAAATTTTCCCCGCAGGGTAACGTGCAGCACGCGGCTCCTGTGGCAGCGGCTTCGGTGGGGGCGGCCAAACCGGTGACGAAATACAAAGCACCACCGCCGCTGAAGGGGGATTATGTTTATAAGAATGATCCTGAGAATTCTCAGACTATGCCGCTCAATGAGGATGTGGTTAACCAGATCAATAAATCGCCTACCCTTCAGTCGCAGCTTAAAGAATTGAAAACGAAAGGCTGGGCTATCCAGCCAGGGGCTGCCGGGGAAGGGAGTTTCACCAGCGGCGAGAGCAGGCTTATTGTCATGGATCCTGAGCATATGGTTAATGCTCAGGACACGGTACAAACGCTGGCGCACGAAGCGGGCCATGCGATGTATCCGGTTACGCCGGATTTATCCAGCCGTGAAAATTATATCAATAGCCAACTGATGGACGAGGGTGGCGCGACGTTGAACAACATCAAGATCCAGCGCGAAATACTGGCAAATGGTGGGCTTGATATTGGTGTCGCCGCAGGCAGCGATGCAACGGAAGCGGCCTATAATCAGACGTACAACAAGATGGTTAGCGGTGAAATATCACGGAATAGTGCCATGCAATCCATTGGTAAGATTATCGGTAAAAATGAAATCGCCTCTGGAACCGAACAAAATTATAACGATTATTATGGGAGTCATTATGACCAGTAGGATGGCGACAAATTTCCCGGTGTTATTACTCCTTTCTCTTTTCACGTTGACGACGCATGCGGAACAAAAAAAAATGAATCATGATTCTCTGTGGCAAATAACAAAAGAATTAAAATCACTGTGGGGCAAAAAAATAGATGCGGTCAGCGCCCTTTTAAACCAGCCGATGATTCCTTATAAACCGACAGCAAAAGATCGTTTCACCTCCGCGCCATTTACCTTAAATGATGGGATCACCATCAGCAACCTGGATGTGCGCCTTAGCCCGAATGGTGGCGGGACCGTTAAGCTGGTCTCGTTTTCCATCAGTGGAGAATGTATTACGCTTGAAGAGGTCCAGGATAATTTCCCGGATGTCACATTGCGCTTTGTCCCCCGCGAAAAATTACCGGGAAGAACGTTTGGTTATCTCACCGCACGCGACAATAAGCAGTTAGCCTGGGGATTTGGTTTCCCGGCGCTGGACCGCAAATGCCTTAGCGAGATTACGATGTCGGATTACGATTTTTGATATTTCATCATTAAAACTTCCTGTCTCTGTATTTTAAGTCAAGGGATCTGAATAGCGGCGACCGAATATCAGCCCTTCAGCGGCTACGAAATCATTCTCTATCACCAGATGCCGTTCGGCTGCAGAGAGATCTACCGCAGGGGGGAAATTGCATCCAGTTCAACTGCCGATGAAGTTTATGAAGACCATGACGGGAAAATGTACGATGACTATATGCAAGGTAAAGCACCTCATTAAAATAATCGTAATGGCATTAACTTTATTCTCCTCGTTTTATTCATGCGCAGAAGAAAATAATATAAAAGTGCAATCATTATGGCACTTTGCTACACAGCTTAAAAATACAGTAGGACAAGATGCAGAAAAACTGGATGCAATTGTCCCCGGCAGATTTGTGCGTGAAGATCCCAATATTGCGGAGAGTTTAAAAGCAGAACCGTTCACGATTGACGGCGGTATTGAAATCAGAAATATAAAAGTCCGTCTTGATCTGCACAATCCGGGAAAGGTTTATATCATTTCTTATGATGTTGCGAATGCAAATATTTTGTTAGAGGACGTCCGGAAAACCTACCCACAATTAAAGTTAATTGATGTGCCGCACGGGCATTCAGAGGATGAAACTTTCTCCTGGATCACCCCACTTGATGAACGGGGTAACGCCATCGGGTTTGGTTTTCCTTATGCCCAACCCTCTTATTTAAAAAATATGACCCTCAGGAATTTTCAGGATTAACTTATGCAATACACCCTCCAGGAAGGTTCCTTTTCATTATTTCCTGCCGGCTGGCAGGACACCAGTATGACCATGCTTCGCGATGAAGAGAGTGGCTTATCGCTGATCGTCAGTCGCGGCCCGATCCCGGACGGCAGCGATTTTGAGAAAGAGTTTTATCGCCAGTGGGACGTGCTGCGCACGCAAATGGGCGACATCGCACAGAGCGAATTCGCGCGCATTCTCGTTGGCCGCGACAACAAAACCCGCGCGGTGGAAGTGGAAACGGTATTTACCCGTAACGGTCAGCAAATCTGGCAAAAACAGTTTGCCGTTCAGGCGCCGGGCGCGGCGGTAGTGATGATCTTTACCCTTTCGGCACTGCGCGCCTTTACCGATGAAGACGGCGAGCGCTGGGACGCCATCAAACACAGTCTGACGCTGCACGAATAACGGAATCGGTAGCATGAGCGACAAACACGCGGCCCGTCAGGGCGATGAAATCATTCACTCGAGCGTTTTCGCCGATATCACCAGTATCGTTGCTGAAGGGGTCGCCTATGCGGCGATTGGTTCGGCGGTGGCGTTTGCGGCGGCGACTGCTGCGCCTTTACTGGGTGCCGGTGCCGCCGCTGCGAGTGTGGCGGCGATTGGTTCCAGTTGCCTGCTGAGCGGAATTGTTGGTGGCATCCTCGCTAACGTCGCCGGGATCACCGACGACATCAGCAATATGGCCAATAGCCTTGGCGATGCGCTTTTCCCGCCGTCGCCTGCGGGTAAAATCGTTACCGGTTCGTCCAACGTGTTGACCAATAACAAGCTGGCAGCGCGAGCCGCCGGAACGTTAACCCCTGCGGATACACCGCCTGCCGAGCCGCAATCGCCCGCCAGTTTCGCCGATTACGCCGGCATGCTACTTGCCGGAGCAAAACATTTTGGCAACGAAATGTGGCAGCCGACCGTCGGCTCGGCGGACGCTGGTACGTCGCCGCTGGAGCAGGACAAAGTGGCCTGCAAGAAGCACTCCGGGCCGCAATATCTGGCCCAGGGGTCGAAAAGCGTGTTTATCAACGGCCAGCCAGCCGTTCGCGCGAAAGACAAAACCACCTGTGAAGCCACCGTTTCCGATAATGTCTCGCCGAATGTGATCATTGGCGGCGAAACCCTGACGGTGCGCGATATCAAAAGTGGCAAATTGCCCGGTTTAGCGGTGGCGATGATCGCGTTGTCGCTTATCCGTGGACGCCCCGGCAAAATTTTAAAAAATATGCCCTGTGCGCTGGCATCCGCAGGCGGCGGTATGTTAGCGGACATGGCGGTGAATGCGATCTTTGGTTCATCGCACCCGGTGCATGCCGCCACCGGTGTGAAAGTGCTTAATGACGAGCAGGAACTTGATTTCTCACTGCCGGGGCGCTTTCCGCTGCTGTTGCAGCGCAGCTATAACAGCCTGACGTCACGCGCCGGGCTGTTTGGTCTGGGCTGGTCAACCGTTTTTGATAGTTATCTGGTGCTGACGGGCGATGAAGCCTGTTGGTTTGACGAAACCGGGCGTGAATTGCGTTTCACTTTGCCGTCGGTTGATCAGGCGATGTACAGCATCAGTGAAGGGGTGATCATCCGGCGCAATGATAATGGCGATGTCGCCATTGCTGATGATGACGGCGCGGTATGGCGTTTATTCAAACCCACCCGCGCCAACCCGGCGATCCTGCGCCTTGCCTCGCTCAGTGATGAATATGGCAACGCGCTGGAAACCGGCTGGGATGAGCACGGACGTCTGGTACGGCTTCATGATGCGCCCTGCGCGATTGATGTGACGTTCGCTTATGACGACGCGCGTTTTGCGCAGCGTGTGACCTCCGCCAGCCATTTTGATGGCGAACACCACTGGCTGCTGATGCGCTGGCATTACGACGGGCGCGGTCAACTGGCAACGATAACCGATGCCAGCGGGATCGTGACGCGCGAGTATCGTTATAACGATGACGGCCTGATGGTCTGGCACCGCGCTGCAGGCGGGCTGGAAAGCGAATACCGCTGGGCGATGTTTGATCACTGGCGCGTCATTGAAAACCGTACCAATACCGGAGACGGCTGCCGCTTTGCCTACGATCTCGATGCCGGATTAACCACCGTTACGCACTATGACGGTCAGACGCGCCAGCATTTCTGGAACCCGCAGGGGTTGATTGTACGTTTCGTTGATGAGCGCGGTGAGAGCTGGCGTTTCGAATGGGACGACAACGAGCAATTAACCCGTCGTATCGATCCGCTCGGCAATGCCATGACCTTCGTTTATGACGAGATGGGCAACCGGGTCCAGGAGATTGATGCTGACGGCAATGAACGCGCCACCCAGTGGCTGGAAAATCGCGCGTTGCCAGCGGTAATAACCGAACCTGGCGGCAGTACAACACGCTTTTTTTACGATCCACATTTTGGTCTGGCGCGCACCGTGGATGCGCTGGGGCAGAGCACTCTCTGGCATCGCGACGAGTTTGGTCAGGTTATCGAAGAAGTGGATGCGGCAGGTAACAGTCGTCGCATGGAGTACAACGATGCCGGTCAGGTTATCCGCGAAACAGATTGTTCCGGGCATCTCACTCGTTATCACTACCATCCTCTCGGCTGGCTGGTGGCGGTGCAGGCGGCGGACGGGGAAGAAACCCGTTACCACTATGATGCCGCAGGCCGCCCGGTGCAGCTTGAGCGGGCAGAAGGCTGGCTGGAAACGCTGCGCTGGAACGAACAGGGGTTGCCGACAGAACATGAAGCGGCGGATGGCAGCCGCAGCACGTTTCGTTATGACAACACCGGACGGCTGGTGGCGACGCGTAACCATCTTGGGGAAGAGATCCGCCGCAGTTGGGATAGCCGTGGCCGCCTGGTCGCCCTGCATAATGAGAACGGGGAAGCCTACCAGTTCCGTTGGGGGGCGGATTCCCTGTTGCTGGAAGAGCAGGGGCTGGATGGTGTTGTCAGCCGCTATACCTACGATGCCTGCGGACGCACGTTGTCGCGCACATTTGCCGCCGGGCACCCTGAGGCGATTACCCACCGTTTTAGCTGGAGCGCGGCAGGACTGTTGCTCGCGCGATCCACACCGGAAGGCCAGACGCGCTGGCGCTGGTCTGCTGCGGGATTTCCTGAACGCATTAGCCTGCATCCCGCGCTTGATGAAAACAGCTGGAGCGCCGAAGCGGAGCAGGAACTAAACTTTACTTTCGATGCGCTGGGACGCGTGATAGGTGAGCAGGGGGAAAACGGTACACTCGGCTGGGGTTACGATGTGCTGGGTAATCGTACCTCGCTACAGTTGCCGGATGGCCGTGAGCTGAAACAGTTCTATTACGGCAGCGGGCATTTGTTGAGCATTGCGCTGGATAACCTGCCGATCAGTGATTTTGGCCGCGACACCTTGCACCGGGAAATTAGCCGCACGCAAGGGCTGCTTACCACCCGCAGTGATTACGATCGCCTTGGACGCCTGCATCGACGAGACGTCTTTAGCGGCAACGCGCAGCGTCCGGCACCACGCCGCTGGTCCCGCCGCTGGGATTACGATCACCGCAATAACCTGGTGCGCGAAGAACGGGACGATAATCCGTTTAACTGGTATCGCTGGAAATATGACGATGCCGGGCGCTTGCTGACGCAGGACGGTACTCTGCCGGGGCAGGAGCAGTGGCGCTGGGATGCGGCGAGCAACCCTGTCGATACAACGGTGCAGCATGCCGTGCGTCACAACCGCGTCACGCAGTTGCATGGTATCCGCTGGCAATATGACATCCACGGTCGTACCGTGGAGAAAGATAACGGTCAGATACGCTGGCGCTATCGCTATGATGGCGAACACCGGCTGACGGAGGTCATCAGCCAGCCGCGTGACCGCAATAAGCCGCAGGTGCAGGTCAGTTTTCGTTATGACCCGTTGGGACGACGCATCAGCAAAACACGCCGCCAGATGCGCGCTGGCCAGCCGGTCGGGCAAAGCGTTACCACGCGTTTCGTCTGGGACGGTTTCAGGCTATTACAGGAAATTCACGACGATGTGCCGCTGACCTATGTTTACAGCGATCAAGGCAGTTTCGATCCGCTGGCGCGCATCGACGGTATTACCAACCCGGACATTTACTGGTTCCATAATCAGCCAAATGGCACGCCGGAGCGTCTCACCGACGCGGAAGGGGAGTTGCGTTGGGAAGGGCAGAATAGCGCGTGGGGTAAACTGCTGCATGAAACACCGCTGCGCGCACCAGAATATGCCCAGAACCTGCGCATGCAGGGACAGTACCTGGATCGCGAAACCGGCTTACACTACAATCTGTTCCGCTATTACGACCCCGACTGCGGGCGCTTTACCCAGCAGGACCCGATAGGGCTGGCGGGTGGGCTCAATCTTTACCAGTATGCGCCGAATGCGCAGGGCTGGGTGGACCCGTGGGGGTTGAGAAGGTCTTGTAAACCGAGTAAGCCGACAAAAGCAAATGACCATAATCAGGCCGCATTTGGTCGACAATGGCAAGGGCATGGAGCGTATAAAGGTCGTGATTCATGGTCAAATACCATGCTGAAAGAAGGTGAGATAATTTATGGTGGTACACCGGGGCAGTCGGGGTTCTATTTCGATAAGGCAACTCTTGATGCTGCTGGTGGAAGCAGGAGTAAATTGTGGCAAAGTTTACAAGTTTTACCACATCGTGACTTTGGCTATCGTGGTCAGATCCAGGCCTATCGTGTTAAACGTGTTGCGATTGCTGGAACAGGAAAAGCTTTAGCTCAGGATACGACTATCTTTGGTCAAGGAAACGGGACGCAATATTTTATATCAAACTATAAAACCGTGCTTGAACCAATTGGCCTTCCGTTTAAATTAGGAATGTGAAATGAACTTTGATAGTGATACTGGAACATTAGAAGTTAATGAAAATTTAACCCTTTCACCTCATATGGCAAAGAAAGACATTCTATCGCAAAATGTTTTATGGGATGAATGGTTTCCCAAAGTAGATGATATGATTTTTAACTATCGAACAACTATAGATATTAACCAGAAAAATAAAAAAGAAAAAGTTACTGTTATTATTTATTTTGATGGGTTTTCCGTTGAAACCGCTGCTCTGAAAGGTTGGTTACTAGCTCCAACTCAAAAATTTTATGGCGTACAAAAAAAAGTTGATGGGAAATTGACTAAAAATCTAAGAGCTTGGTTTCAGGAGCAAACAAATCATTTATTACCGCTCCAAAAAAAATGGGGTGATATAGATGCGTCATATGATCCACATAATCAGACTGCTGAGATTGTATGCCATTACCGTCGCTAATTAAGTAAAGGACCTATGCCAATGTGGATATTTTATTCGCTAGTTTTGTAGTTGCATGAAGCAGCCTATTTAGCAGAGAGAATATTTGGTATTCTTACTCTACTGTTAAGTACATACCACGGACTCTATAATAGAGGGATGAAGTGAATAGCGACGAACTCACTTATCTTCAAGAATTAAAAAATGATGATTCTGCTTCCGAATTTGTAGATGAAACCTATGGTGTAATTCGCCTTAAAACAATTTATCGTGGTGAAGGGCTATACTTTCAGTTAAATGACAGAGCACTAATTTGCACAATTTCTGCACGAGATGCAATGTTAAGTAAAAAAAGCATTAAGCGCTGGGATAACGGAAAACTAATTGAAGAGCAAGAACGAGATACGATCCTGGAAATCATTAAATGTTATTATCCAAAAGCTTATTTAAGTGAGTTAACCGTTATTTGAAAAGATTGCGGTTTCAATAACTTATAAATTAGCGGCTCAATATAACGTCGCAACAGGCTTTCAGTAATCGTGCATGACTATTTTTTCTTATGCAGTAAATGAACATATATTTCATAGATGTATTTCTTCATTGATTTTGTTAATTAGACTTGCCACTCTAACTCTTAGGGTAGGCCGATAACATAGTGGTGGATTTTGATATTAATTTTAATATGGGCCGTTTTATTGTTAATAATATACCTTTAAAAGAAAATTAATTAGATGAGAAGCAATTATAGTTTAATAATTTAATGTAATTAATAAGTTTTATCTTTGCTGGCGTAATTTTAACGAGAATAGAATAATTTTAGGTATAATTTGCAACGAGTTATTATGCATATAAACGAGTATCCAATGCCTGAACTGACAGCATCTGAATATATAGAGAAAGCATTAAACCTTGCGACTAAAAGATGTCAGGACATAGAGAATAATCAAACAGAAAATTCAGTTGTGCCAATGTATCAGTCAATCGCTGCGCAGCTTAAATATTTAAAGGATGTGGTAAATGGTACAGAGAAAGATAAAAGTAAGTTACGCGAGCTGACTTTTGGTATCTATGCTGCAAAAGAATTTGAATCTTCAGATGAGGTTTTCTTTGAACGATTGACTGATGCCTTTTATATTGCCTCTCAGATCCGAAAGGGGTTAAAGGTACAGTTGCCGCACCAAATTAATAAAAATTATTATGAGAAACAAAAAAGGCTGGCTTTGCTGTATCCAGATGATTTTGATGTGTAATTATCTTTCGAATGGAACAACAGAATTACTCCATCAAACAATAAAAATCAGACGCATATAAAGTCTGTTAGCTTCTATTCAGAAATTCCATTCCCACTGGACTCGCTTGCTGAAATTTTGAGCCCTTATTTTTGATTTATCGACATGACAGTAAAGAAAAAATTATCTTGATGATGCTTTTTAGCATATTCAGCTTTGCTGTTTTATAGAATTATCAGGAGTAGTTATGGCTGAAGTGAACGTTATTCATAAAGAAAAGGGCGATTTCTTTATTTTGCAAAGCGACGATAAATATCTTATTTGCATGATTTGGCCCTGTAACAGTATGTGGGATGTGCAAAAATGTTTTATTCTCGACCATGCCGAGTTAAGTCGATATGGCGATTTTCATGAAATGGTCTCGTTAGCAAAAGATATGCGCGACAATTATGATAAATACAAACATCGTGAAGTCCCGGTTCCTGAGTTTAAAGTGCGCTAATTAGGAAGTGAATTAACTTTATGCGAAATCTTTTTACTGGCAACGTGCGTTTGTCGATCCTTTTCGTTTGCTTGTTCTCTTTTTTTTCATTTAACGCTGCTGCGGTTATTGATATTAACCATTTTGACACGCTCGAAACGGTCGAAAATATCACCATGGATAAGCAGGTGCAGGCGTCGTTAAAAAATGTCTTGGGGGCAGATTACGCTGCGTTTGCAGGCAATTTCGATGTCTATGGCGAACCGCGACACACTGCGGATGGCGGGTTATTCGTGGAAGGCTGGCTGAAAGATCTCTATCTGGAAAATGCCTCCGCATTTGTTATTTATCCGGATGGTCGACTTTCTGCCGCATGGGTAGTGCCAGCGGCATCGGTTGCTCACTATAAAAGCAACACAGGCGAAAAACGCATTCCTGACGCGCTGCAACAATGGGTTAGCCGCTTTCAGGACGTGTCGTTTAGCACGCCTGCGGTTAATCAAACGGCTGAAACCTTCGTCGATTTTTTTGAAACCCCTAAATTTAAGATAAAAGTGGTCACGGTGTGTAGTAACGGCGCGAATTGTGACGAAGCAACGTACTACGGCGTGCGTAAAAATGATCGGGCCGAAGTCAATCTGCACGGCTTTGCGGTGCGGGAATCCTGTGAACAGCCAGTCTGCCCTGTTATTACCTACACCTTTAAAAACGGCACCACCACTTATCTGCTGAGTAAAATTGATAACAGCTTAACCGTGATACAAAACAATAAAATCCTCCTCGATGAAAAAGGTATCTGGAAAGCGCATGAGTAGATTCGCATGCCTGTCACCGTGCGTTCCAAAGGCGCAGGTAATAGTACTGCAAAACAGAGATGCGCTGATGGCGTTATCGAGGGTAATTATTTCAGCCATCAGCTTTTTGCTGCTGAATTAACCGTATGAGAAAATGCGCATGGATCTGTTAACCCGTGAAGAGGGCGAAGCGTTACTGTGCAAATTCCTCAGCAGAGCGCTCAAAAATACCTCAGATGTTGAAACATTAATGGCATTGGCCAGAGAACATCCATCGACCATTCCCATGAAAGGGATTATCTACCAGTACGATCGCATGGAAAAAAATACGTTATCGAAAGCGGATCTTGACGACCTGTCGACCTTGATGTTTTTTTACGGGCCTTAAGAATCAACTCATTTTCTGTGATGCTGAAAAGGAACAGACGCACGTTATGCACGCTATTCATTCAACTCAGCAGCGGCTTTATTTTGTCGTTGCGAGCTTCTTGCTCTCCTGGTGCGCCAGCGCTGCTTCAGCAACTGATTTTTCCGGGCAGTGGCACGGCAGTGAAAGCAACGAATCCACATTAACGCTGAATTTAGCTCAGCAGAATAACAGGCTCAGCGGATCGTATTGCTTTATTACTCAGCGCGGCAACCGCATTGATTGCCCGGATGAACAGCAGGATAACCTGCGCGGCGAGGTGAAAAATAATACCGCCATCGTTACGTTTGATTCGAGCTTTGGCGGTAAAAACGGCAAAGCCGCGCTGGTTATTAATGGTGACAAGCTGGCGTGGCATCTGACGCAACCGCCTGAACACGGTGATTATTACGCCCCGGAAAATTACGCGCTGGTTAAAGAGACCGTTCACGCTGGCGCGACGACGAAAATTATCCGCACGGATAATTTTATGATTGCGATCCGCAATAATTGCGGCGCGTTTACCACGCCTTGCGATGATCTGCTTTATACGGGTGCGCGAAACCGCGACAGCCAGCAGATTAGCCTGCACGGTAAAACGCGGGTGGATGATGCAAACCGCGTAATTGGCGCAGAATTCCGTAATGGCGATGTGCTTTATCTTGTCGATTACAACCCGCCGAAACTGGTGGTGACGCAGGCGGGTAAAACGCTTGTCAACCAGGCGGGTAGCTGGCTTAAATAGCGCTTCTTTTGACTGACTATGGAAAGGTTAATGCGTCGAATATTCCCTGTTTTTGCGCTGCTGTTTGCTTTTTCTGCCCAGGCGGCGCAAACGCCGCTGACGGAAAACGACTTCAGCGTGGAAATCAATAAACAGGCTATTACCCTGGGGCAGGAGTGGGATCGCAATCTGCTGACGGCGCTCGGGAAACAAACCAGCGAAGATTTTGTCGGCGAAGTGCCGTTTGGCGAGGAAAACTATAAATTTTACCGCCACATTTTTGCGGGCTTTGATATCTACAGCACCAATATTGACTGGCAGCAGCGCGGCAAAAGCGTCGACAGTTATGTCATCGGGCAGATAACGCTGCATTCTCCCACATTGCATACCGCGCGTGGTGTAGCGCCCGGAGATGCGAAACAGCGTGTGATTGAGCAGTATGGCGCGGGTGAAACCGATAACAGCGATGGCGAAGAGTGGATTATGTATTCACTGGCGCACAAAAATATCGCTTTCGATGTCACCGGCGGCAAAGTGCGGGCCATTAATATCAGCACTGGAAATGACTGAAGGGCGACCTGAATTTTCAATTTTTCGCGCAGGGTGACGACGATGAAAATCGACAAACTTATTAAGAAACGCGTGATGCTGCACGATGGCGTGGAAACGCGCTTTTTTAATCAACCTGTCGAATTGATTTGTCCGCGTTGCCAGACGCCAATTGAGACGGATCTCTACCAGAGCGGGGATTTTGCCCGGCTGCCAGAGCACATCCAGGCCGCGGTGGCAGCAAGAATCAAAGCCATTACCTTCAATCCTGAGGCTTATACGCGTTACTCTGCGCCAGAGGGTTCGCTTTTATGTTCTGTGCATAGCTGTGAAGACGGGCAGGGGAAAACGCTGGTTATCTTCAGTTATAAAGAGCAACAGCCTGCCCGTTACATCGCCACGCTTTATGCGCTGCTGGTGGTTAGCGAGGATGAATAGCGCGCGGCGGAAAGCATTGCAGTATCTAAAACCCGACGCTACCCGCTGATGTTCGCGCAATAAAAAACCCCCGGTCGGACACTCCGCCGGGGGTTTTTCACATCTTACTTAACGCTGGTTACAGCCGGCGCACTGTTTGTTCTGGATCTGCTGGAAGAAGTCGTTACCTTTATCGTCCACCAGAATGAACGCCGGGAAGTTCTCCACTTCAATTTTCCAGATCGCTTCCATACCCAGTTCCGGGTAAGCCACGCATTCGAGGCTCTTAATGCTCTGCTGCGCCAGTACGGCAGCCGGGCCGCCAATACTCCCCAGATAGAAACCACCGTGTTTGGCACAGGCATCGGTCACTTGCTGGCTGCGGTTGCCTTTTGCCAGCATGATCATGCTCGCGCCGTGCGATTGCAGCAGATCCACATAGGAGTCCATCCGCCCGGCGGTGGTTGGGCCAAGTGAACCGGACGCATAACCTTCTGGCGTTTTTGCCGGGCCGGCGTAGTAGATCGGGTGATCTTTCACGTACTGTGGCAGCTCTTCGCCGTTATCAATCAGCTCTTTCAGCTTCGCGTGAGCAATATCGCGCGCCACGATAATCGTACCGTTCAGCGAAACACGGGTTGAAACCGGGAACGCAGAAAGCTGCGCGAGGATCGCTTTCATCGGCTGGTTGAGGTCGATTTTCGCCACATCGCCTTCACCCTGCTGGCGCAGTTCTTCCGGAATATACTGCCCCGGATTGTGCTCCATCTTCTCGATCCAGATACCTTCGCGGTTGATTTTCGCTTTGATGTTACGGTCGGCGGAGCAGGAGACGCCCATGCCGATAGGGCAGGAGGCACCGTGGCGCGGCAGACGGATCACGCGGACATCGTGAGCGAAATATTTACCGCCGAACTGCGCGCCAAGGCCAAGGTTCTGCGCTTCCTGCATCAGCTCTTGTTCAAGCTGGACATCGCGGAATGCCTGACCATGCTCGTTACCTTCGGTCGGCAAGCCGTCATAGTAGCGGGTTGATGCCAGTTTCACCGTTTTCAGCGTGGATTCCGCAGACGTACCACCAATCACAAAGGCGATATGGTATGGCGGGCAGGCTGCCGTACCGAGGGTACGCATCTTCTCAACCAGATAGTTTTTCAGCTTCGCCGGCGTAATCAGCGCTTTGGTTTCCTGATAGAGATAGGTTTTGTTGGCTGAACCGCCGCCTTTGGCGATGCAGAGGAATTTATACTCGTCGCCATCGACGCTATAGAGATCGATCTGCGCCGGCAGGTTAGTGCCGGTGTTGACCTCTTTATACATATCCAGCGGCGCATTCTGCGAATAACGCAGGTTGTCTTCGGTGTAGGTGTTATAAACACCACGCGCCAGCGCGGCTTCATCGCCGCCGCCGGTCCACACGCGCTGACCTTTTTTACCCATAATGATTGCCGTGCCGGTGTCCTGGCAGGTCGGCAACACGCCTTTAGCGGCGATTTCGGAGTTACGCAGGAATTGCAGAGCAACGTATTTGTCGTTTTCGCTCGCTTGCGGGTCATGCAGAATGGCCGCCACCTGTTTCTGGTGGGAAGGGCGCAGCATAAAAGACGCGTCATGAAACGCGCGTTGTGCCAGCAGCGTCAGCGCTTCCGGCTCGACTTTCAGTACTTGCTGGCCGTCAAAGTCGGCGACGGAGACATATTCACGGCTCAGCAGATAATATTCCGTATCGTCTTTCGCCAGCGGGAACGGGTCCTGATAAACAAAGGGTTTGTTCGACATAGCTCTTTACTCCATAAAATAAAACCGCCGGGAATGCCCGGCGGTTACGAATCAGAACATCATGGTGATCCACGGATAACCAATCAACAGCAGGGCGGCCAGGAAGATAGCACCGAAGATGGTGCCCAGACGCCAGTAATCTTTGGTCGGCAGGTAGCCGCTACCGTAGTAGATCGGGCTTGGGCCAGTACCGTACGGGGTGATGATGCCCATCACGCCGAGCGAGGTACACAGAACCAGAACCACCACTTCCATATTGATGCCAGGAATTGTCGCCGCGATGGTCAGCATCGCAGGCAGCAGCGCCGTGGTGTGCGCAGTGGTGCTGGCGAACAGATAGTGCAGCAGGTAGAACGCCAGCAGCAGAGCGATGGTCGCCATCCCCGGAGAGATACCGCTCATCAGCAGGCCGCCTTCTTTACCCAACCAGGCGATAAAGCCGGTGGTGGAGAGGCCATCGGCCAGCGCAACCAACGTGGCAAACCAGACAAAGGTGTTCCATGCCGGTTTGTTGCTGGTGATGTCGTTCCAGGTTAACACGCCGGTCCACAGCATCAGCACGACCACCAGCAGCGCGGCAAGCGCAGGCTCGATAAAGTCGGCGGCAAAGATCCACATCAGCAGCGCACAGCAGACAAACACCAGCAGCAGGATTTCATTGCGTGACATTCTGCCCAGTTTTTCCAGCTCGCGGCTGGCCCATAGCGGCACTTCGTCATTGACTTTCACTTCTGGCGGGTAGAACCAGTAAGCCAGCAGCGGCATGGTCAGAATCAACAGCACGCCCAGCGGCAGGAAGGCGATAAACCAGCTACCCCAGGAGATGTTAATGCCAACGGTGCTTTTCACCAGCGCCAGCGCCAGCAGGTTCGGTGCCAGTGCGGAAAGGAACATAGAACTGGTGATACAGGCTGCGGTAATCGCCACCCACATCAGGTAAGAACCGATGCGGCGCGCGCTTGGATCGTTCGGTTTGGAACCGTACAGCGGCGGCAGGTTGGCGATAATCGGGTAGATTGTCCCGCCGCTGCGCGCGGTGTTTGACGGTGTGAACGGGGCCAGCAGCAGGTCGGCGAAAGTAATGGCATAACCGAGCGTCAGGCTGCGGCGGCCAAGATATTTCACCAGAATCAGCGCCAGGCGGCGACCAAACTGGGTTTTATCGTAACCGGCGGCAAACATAAACGCGCCGAAGATAAGCCACACGGTGGAGTTACCGAAACCGCTTACCGCCCATTTAAAGGACTGTCCGGCAAGTTTGAATTTCGGGTCGGCCAGTTGTTCCGGGCTGAACAGCAGCCACTGGCTACACAGCGCGATAACCACCACGCCGGTCATGCCGATAACCGCACCCGGCAGGGGTTCGAAAATCAGGCCGACAATCACACCAACGAAGATAGCAAAGTAGTGCCAGGCAAACGGCGGTAAACCTTCCGGCACCGGGACAAACAGCAGAAGCACTGCCACGATAATCGGCAACGCCATCATTATCAGGCGGTTTTTATTTCCGGCTTTTGCACTGGCTGCAGGAGCAGACGGTGGGGTTGTTGTTTTCTCTGTCATAGTGAGCATCTACAAGTAGTTAAAAATTCGGTCATGCGCGGAAGTGAATCTATGATTATTTTAGTTTCAAAAGTTACTTTAATTTTTTATTGAGACTTTTCACATTCTGGCATGTGTTGTTTAACGCAAATTCAATCGCATTAAATAAAAATCTGAGCGTATTTATATATTGCTCTTCCATTGGCGAATACTCTTGATTGAGATCAAGAAAACGAAACGAACGACACTTTTTTTAATAAACTGAATACCCACAGAGTATTATGTGGTTAATTTCACAAAATTGCCGCAAATGTTAAAAGATGGTGCTGATAATAACTCTCATTAACGAGGAGATTTCTTTTAACTATATAATAGTTATCTATTTTATTATTCGAATAAAGCTGGAAAGGAAAAGTGTGAAGTAATCGTAATGTTACCGGTAATTAATATGCTGTGAACGCGATATTTAAAAATGATAATACGCTGGAGGTAGCTCTGTTATTAGGGTGGTTAAATAGTTTTATAACTAACGTAATTAATTTGGTAATTAAAATTCACGGTATATTAAATACACGACATCAGGATTAAAAAAACAGAACGAAAAATAAATCCGTCACCGAATTCAAAGTTTTTAATTTTTAGATTTGGAGTTTAATTATGACCAGCAACGAACGCATCCTCAGCCCGTTTACCTTGCCGAATGGCGCAGAACTGAAAAACCGTTTGTTAATGGCGCCAATGACCACCTGCACAGGTTATTTTGACGGCACTGTCAGCAGTGAACTGGTGGAATATTATCGCGCCCGCGCCGGAAGTATCGGCACCATTATTGTTGAATGCTGTTTTGTCGACGATCTCGGTCTGGCATTTCCGGGTGCTATCGGTATTGATAACGACGAGAAAATTGCCGGTCTGGCAAAAATTGCCTCGGCGATTAAAGCCGAAGGTTCAAAAGCGATTTTGCAGATTTACCACGGCGGCCGCATGGTCGAACCGAAGCTGATTGGCGGTCGTACGCCGGTTGGTCCGAGCGCTATTGCCGCCCCGCGTGATGGTGCGGCCACCCCGGTTGCGTTGACCACCGCTGAAGTGGAAGGGATGGTCGGTAAATTTGGTGACGCCGTGCGCCGCGCCATTCAGGCCGGGTTCGACGGTGTCGAAATTCACGGTGCGAATACTTATCTTATCCAGCAATTCTTCTCGCCAAACTCCAACCAGCGCGATGATGAGTGGGGCGGCAGCCGCGACAACCGCGCGAAGTTCCCGCTGGCCGTACTGGACATCACCCATAAAATGGCGCGTCAGTATGCCGATGACGCCTTTATTATCGGTTACCGTTTCTCGCCGGAAGAGCTGGAAGTGCCCGGCATCCGTTTTGATGACACCATGTTCCTGCTGGAAAAACTGGCGGCGCGCGGTGTTGATTACCTGCACTTTTCGCTGGGTGCGGCGCTGCGTCCTTCCATTAACGACACCAGCGATCCGACGCCACTGATTAAAAAATATTGTGCCATGCGTTCTGCAACGCTGGCGCAGGTGCCGGTGATGGGTGTTGGCGGTATCGTTAACGCCGCCGACGCTGAGCAGGGGCTGGATCACGGCTATGACCTGATTGCGGTAGGCCGTGCGTGCATCGCGTATCCGGACTGGACGGCGCGTATCGCCAACGGTGAAACCCTGGAGCTGTTCATTGATAGTACCCAGCGTGAAGCGCTGAATATCCCGGAACCGCTGTGGCGCTTCTCGCTGGTTGAAGCGATGATCCGCGATATGAGCATGGGCGCATCGAAATTTAAGCCAGGTCTTTTTGCTGAAACGGTTCAGGACGACGCTAACGAGCTGGTTATCAATGTCAGCCTCGACACAGACCGCATCGTCGATATCGAACTCGCCTCGAGTACCGTTGATAGCGTTGAATTCACCAGCAGTTTTGAAGAGATCCGTGGCCGCATCCTGACGGCCAACAGCCCGCACGTTGACGCGATTTCAGGCGCAACCAGCCAGAGCGAAGCGGTGAAAAAAGCGGTATCAAAAGCGATGGTGAAATCCAGCAAAGCGCTGGCGGCGGAAGAGGGCAGTGACTCTCAGGAACCCAAACGCTATGACGTTGTGGTTGTCGGGAGCGGCGGCGCGGGTCTGGCGGCGGCGATTCAGGCACACGACGAAGGGGCGAGCGTACTGATTGTCGAAAAAATGCCAACCATCGGCGGTAACACCATTAAAGCCTCTGCAGGCATGAACGCCGCGGAAACCCGCTTCCAGCGCGTAAAAGGCATTCAGGACAGCAAAGAGCTGTTCTACGCGGAAACCCTGAAAGGCGGCGGTAACAAAAACAATCCAGCGCTGCTGCGTCGCTTTGTGGAGAATGCGCCAGAAGCCATCGAATGGCTGGCTCGTCGCGGCATTATGCTTAACGACATCACCACCACTGGCGGGATGAGCATTGACCGTACGCACCGCCCGCGCGACGGATCGGCAGTCGGTGGCTACCTGATTAGCGGCCTGGTGCGTAACGTTACCAAACGCGGCATTGATGTAATGCTGGATACTTCAGTGGACGACATTCTGTTCGAGAAAGGTGAAGTGCGCGGTGTGCGCCTGCTGACCGAAGAGCAGGAGAGCGTGGTGGTTGAAGCGAAAAGCGTGATTGTGGCGACCGGTGGTTTCAGCGCCAACAGCGCAATGGTGGTAAAATACCGTCCGGACCTGGAAGGTTTTGTCACCACCAACCATAAAGGCGCGACCGGCGGCGGTATCGCACTGCTGGAACGTATTGGCGCGGGCACTGTGGATATGGGCGAAATTCAGATCCACCCGACCGTTGAGCAAAATACCTCGTACCTGATTTCCGAATCGATTCGCGGCGGCGGTGCGATTCTCGTCAGCCAGCAGGGCAAACGCTTCTTTAACGAAATGTCGACCCGCGATAAAGTCTCGGCGGCAATCATCGCCCTGCCGGAACATTACGCTTACATCGTGTTTGATGAGCATGTCAGAGCGAAAAACAAAGCGGCAGACGAGTATATCGCGCGTGGCCTGGTCACCAGCGCCAGCTCGCCGCGTGAACTGGCGGATAAACTGGGTATCGATTACCACGCTTTCCTGGCCACGCTTGAACGCTACAACGGCTTTGTGGAAAAACAGCACGATGAAGACTTTGGTCGCACCACCGCACTGCGTGCGCCGATCAACGAAGGTCCGTTCCACGCGATCCAGATTGCGCCGGGTGTGCACCACACCATGGGCGGGGTGACCATCAACACTGAAACCGAAGTGTTGAACACAGAAAACCAGGTTATCGCGGGTGCCTATGCTGCCGGCGAAGTGGTTGGCGGCCTGCATGGCGGCAACCGTATCGGCGGGAACGCCGTGGCCGATATCATTATCTTCGGCTCACTGGCGGGGCACCAGGCGGCGATGCGCGCCAAACGCGGCTAACCACGTGCTACACTTCAGGCCTGCCACTGTGCAGGCCTGTTCAATTTAGCCCATCAGGAGAGTGCGATGTCCGATAACCGTGTCTGGAGCTACTCTGCAACCCTTATGGGTTCTCCCATTCTGCTGAAACTCTTTGCCGATAACGAAGCGCTCGCCGCCCGCGTTTTTGGTCTTATCAAACGTTACGAAGATCTGCTGACGGTAAACCGCGCCCATTCGCAGGTGATGGATATCAATCACGCGGCGGGTCAGCATCCGGTGGCGGTCAGCCGTCCGGTGTATGAACTGATTAAATGCGCCAAAGCCGCCAGCATGGTACAGGACAGCGCCTTTAACCTGGCGATTGGCCCGCTGGTGAAACTGTGGCGTATCGGCTTTAAAGGCGACCGCGTACCGCCAGCCGACGAGATAACCGCGCGGCTGCGCATTACCCGTCCACAGGATGTGGTGCTGAATGATGCCGACAGCAGCGTGTTTCTCACCCAGCCGGGGATGGAGATCGATCTTGGCGCAATCGCCAAAGGCTTTATCGCCGATCGGGTGCGCGATTACCTGCATCAGCAGGATGTGCGCGACGGGCTGATTAACCTGGGGGGGAATGTTCAAACTCTGGGCACACCGCAAGGTAGCTGGTCTATCGGGCTGAAAAAGCCTTTCTCGTCCGGTGATGCGCTGGTGGGGTCGATAGACGTGGTGAACCAATCGGTGGTGACATCCGGCACCTACGAGCGCTATTTCGAACAGGATGGTAAACGCTGGCACCATATTCTTGACCCGCGCAGTGGTTACCCGCTGGATAACGAACTCGACAGCGTGACCATTATTTCCCGCGATTCACTCGACGGTGATATCTGGACCACGCTTATCTTCGGTCTCGGTGTGGAAAAAGGCTGCGCATTACTGAAACAGCGCGAGGATATTGAAGCGATTTTCGTCACCAAAAACCGCGACATTATCCTCTCTTCACAGCGTCAGTTCCGCTTTACGCCGTGCGACGACAGCTACCGGATCACTGACTGTACTGCTTAAGTAAGCTGTATTGATCGGCGATCAACTGGTAGCGATACACCGGGCGACCGGTTGCACCGTAGTGAATGGTGGTGTAGAGAATATTGATTTGGGCAAGCCAAATCAGATATTTACGGCACGACACGCGCGAAATATTCACGGCATTCGCCAGTTCATCGGTGGAAAACTCAATGCCCGGATGGGCGTCAATCCACTGGCAAATGGTGCGCAATGTCTGCGCGGTTAACCCTTTTGGCAGACGGCGCGTGTCTGCGGCTTCCGGCGCGCCACCGTGTAAAAGGCGATCGACATCAGACTGCTCATAATAAGGGTGCGCACTCATCAGCTTGCGTTTTTCGCGCCACGACGTCAGGGCCTCTTCAAAGCGCGGGAACTGGAAAGGCTTGATCAGATAATCCACCACCCCATAGTGCAGCGAGGTCTGAATGGTCGCCGCATCAGCGGAGGAGGTGATCATAATGACATCAATCGCCCGGCCGCTGGCGCGAATGATAGGGAGCAGATCCAGCCCGCTGTCCTGCTGCATATAGACATCCAGCAGTACCAGATCGATATCCCGCTGCGGATCGTTAATCATCTCCTCGGCCTGGCGCAGCGTCGACGCCGTGCCGCAGCACTGAAAGCCGGCGATCTGCGCCACATACATGCGGTTCAGCTCGGCGACCATGGCATCATCGTCAACAATTAATACATTTATCACGCGTTCTTCCTTTCACTATCCCAGGGGAGATGGACAAAAAATTGGGTAAAGACACCGGGTTCAGACTCGACGGTGATCGTGCCGCCAAGTTCGGTGAGCTGCTGGCTGGCAAGAAACAGCCCAACGCCCCGGTTATCACCTTTCGTCGAGAATCCTTTGCGGAAAATGGCGTCGATATTGCCCGGCGCAATGCCCGGACCATCGTCGCTCACTTCGCCAGTCAGCCAGCCATCCTGATAATGCAGCAGGATACCCACTTCGCCTTCCGGCTGACTACTCATGGCATCAAGCGCATTTTCGATGAGATTCCCCAGCACCGTCACCAGCACGGTAACTTGCTTCTCATTGGGGTTATCCGGTACCAGGCTCTCATCCGCCAGCGTCAGCGTAAAACCGCGTTCTTTTGCCCGGTTGATTTTGCCTAACAGAAAACCCGCCACCACCGGTGATTTAACCCGGTGCTGAATAGCGCCAATATCGGTTTGATAATTCTGCGCGGTTTGCAGCACGTACTCTTCAAGCTTGTCATAACTTTTCATGTTTAACAGGCCGAGAATAACATGCAGCTTGTTCATAAATTCGTGCGATGTGGTGCGCAACGCATCAACATAATTCACCATCCCGTCCAGCCGCTGGAGTAGCTGGCTGACTTCGGTTTTATCGCGGAAAGTGCTGATCGCGCCAATCACCACCCCCTGGCTGCGCACCGGCACGGTGTTGCTGAGCAGCAGCAGGCCGTTGCAACCGAGCTCGCGGTCATGGGTTGGCTCGCCGGTTTCCAGCACTTCCAGCAGGTCGGCGAGCAGCGGCCCGTGCCCGGCGGCACCATCTGGCGCGTTGGTCAGCAGCATCTGCCGTGCGGCATGGTTAAGCAGCGTTACGCGCCCGTCAGCATCGACGGCAATCACCCCTTCTTTCAGTGACTGTAACATTGCCTGGCGCTGCTTGAATTGCGCCGATATCTCATGCGGCTCAAGGCCAAGCAAAATGCGTTTCAGCACGCGCACCAGTTGCCAGGTGCCGAGCGAGCCCACCAGTGCGCTAAACAGCAGCGTCCACATCACCGCCCAGCGGCTGCGGCTGACTTGCTGATCGACTTTGCTCAGCGAGATCCCGACCACGACCACGCCAATTTGCTGGTTGGCATCGTCGTATACCGGCGTAAAAACGCGTAATGCGGGTGCCAGCACGCCGCGATTCACCGCGACATTCTCTTTGCCTTTCAGCGCCGGGTTAAGATCCTCGCCAATAAAGTGTTGCCCGATGATCCCGGCGTTCGGGTGCGAATAACGGATGCCGTGCATATTGGTGACAATGGCATACAGCAGATCGTTACGGGCAGCGACCGCTTCCGTCAGCGGCTGGATCACGTTGCTGTCAGGCGGCAACAATAATCCACGCTTGATTTCAGGCGAATCAGCCAGCGTGCGCGCAACGGCCAGCGCCGTCTCTTTTACCCCATCACGCGTGGCATTACTGATTTGCCAGAACCACAGGGCAAAGGCCAGCAGCAACACCGAACCGATAACGCTGCATACCATTAGCGTCACGGTGGTACTGAGCTTCATAGGGCGTTTGCGCGGTTTTATCCGCTGCGCTAACTCTTTCATGCCAAACCCAATTATTCACATCAATATATTTATTATCACCGAAGGCGTAAAAATCTTAAAGCGGCGTGAGAAGCACAAAATGCGCGGTGTAACCGTGAAGCGTGACCCCATTCGCAGGTAAGGCAGATAAATAACCTTATAGTGAGTGTGGAACCATTCAGAAGGAGCAGGGTATGAGCAGTAAGCCAAACGGTTCACTAGTGGAACGTCGCAACCGCCGCACGACCGACATCGACCGGCTCGCCACGCTGGATATGCTGACGCTCATCAATGAGGAAGATAAACAGGTTACCGACGCGGTAAGCGCCTGTTTGCCGGAGATCGCCCGGCTGGTGGATAACGCCAGCGCGACGCTGAACCGCGCCGGCCGGGTGGTGATTATCGGTGCGGGCGCGTCCGGGCTGGCAGCGATACAAACCGCACAAGGTTTTGCCCCGGATTCGCGTCACGGCGTTATCGGCTTGTTGGCCGGTGGTATCAATGCTAACGCGCAAGCGCGTGACGCGGCGGCGGCAAATTATGAACGCGGGGTTGCCGATTTACAGGCCATCAACTTTAGCCATGACGATATGCTGGTGGCGCTGTCGGTCAGTGGTAAAACGCCGTGGACATGGGGCGCGCTGCGCCACGCCTGGGTGCTCGGCGCACGCATCGCGCTGGTTTGCCGGGGTCACGATAGTGAAGCCGCCCGGTTAGCGGATATCGTGCTGGCACCGGACAGCGGCGCGGAGGTGGTGAGTGGTTTTAGCGAACCGAAAGCGCGGCTTGCCCAGCAGCAAATCCTCAACATGCTGGCAACCGGTCTTGCTATCCGTACCGGGCGTGTTTATAGCAACCTGCGGGTGGATGTGCAGGCGACCAGTGTGCACTGGGCAGAGCGGCAAATCACGCTGGTGATGGCGGCGACGCAGTGCTCTCGCGAGCAAGCGAAAAGCGCGCTGGAGAGCTGCGACCATAACTGCCGTACGGCGATATTAATGGTGCTGACCGGTCTGGATGCCTGGCGCGCGCGCGATCTGCTAACCGAGAATAACGATCATTTGCGAATTGCCTTACAGGAGGCGAAAACGCATTTTGCTGATGTCTGAATAACAAAAAAGCCCGCAGGTACTCATCTTGCGGGCTTTTTTATTTTCGTTTAATTTTCCAGGAGTCGTTTGATATTTCTCTGCTTTAAAATAAATCTCGTCGCTATTAATTCCACACAAATTATGTCACTGCTTTTTTTAATTTAAAAAAGCAATGAAATAATATTTACCGATATGAGCTGATTTGTGAATGATATTTTAAATTAACGTAAAAGTGCGTTAATATCTGTTTTCACAAATCACACCTGCTATGTAACCTTATAATTATGCCTGCAATGAAAAAGACAATTATCTCGCTGAGCGCCGTCGCGTTACTCGTCAGTTCAGTGACCAGCGCGTACGCAGAAGAGACGCAAAAAACGGACTTCCTGCTGATTGGCGGCGGCATCATGAGCGCCTCTCTGGGCACCTGGCTGCAAGAGCTGCAGCCGGAGTGGAAACAAGTGATGGTGGAAAAACTCGATGGCGTAGCGCTCGAGTCTTCTAACGGCTGGAATAATGCCGGCACCGGTCACTCGGCAAATATGGAACTTAACTACACGCCGCAGCGTGCGGATGGTTCTATTGATGTCAGCAAAGCGCTGGAAATTAATGAGCAGTTTATGATTTCCCGCCAGTTCTGGTCGGCACAGGTGAAGCGCGGTATTTTGAATAACCCGCACGCTTTTATTAATTCCACGCCGCACATGAGTTTCGTCTGGGGCGATAATGTGGATTATCTGGCAAAACGTTATGCCGCTTTGCAGCAAACGACCTTATTCCAGGGCATGAAATTCTCCACCGACCATCAGCAAATTAAACAGTGGGCACCGCTGGTGATGGAAGGGCGCGACCCGAACCAGAAAGTCGCCGCCACCTGGACGCCGGTTGGCACCGATGTTAACTACGGTGAAATTACCCGTCAGCTGGTCGGTAGCCTGAAAAAAAGCAGCAACTTCTCGCTGCAGACCTCTTCCGAAGTGACCGATTTCAAACGCAATGCCGATAACTCCTGGCATGTCACCGTCAAAGACGTGAATAGCGGTAACGAGCACGCCATCGATGCGAAATATGTCTTTATCGGTGCCGGTGGCGGGGCGCTGAAGCTGCTGCAAAAAACCGGCATCCCGGAAGCGGATAACTACGCGGGCTTCCCGGTCGGCGGTTCCTTCCTGATGACGGAAAACCCGGCGATCACCAGCCAGCACCTGCAAAAAGTCTACGGTCAGGCGTCCGTTGGCGCACCGCCGATGTCGGTGCCGCATATTGATGCCCGCTTTATTGATGGCAAACGTGTGGTGCTGTTCGGGCCGTTCGCGACCTTCTCCACCAAGTTCCTGAAAAACGGCTCCTTCTTTGACCTGCTGAGCACTACCACCACCAGCAACTTTATGCCGATGACCCACGTAGGGCTCGACAACTTCGACCTGGTGAAATACCTGATTGGTCAGGTCATGCTGAGCGATGAAGACCGCTTTGAAGCACTGAAAGAGTACTATCCGCAGGCGCGTAAAGAGGACTGGAAACTGATCCAGGCCGGCCAGCGTGTGCAGATCATCAAGAAAGATGAAGACAAAGGTGGCGTGCTGAAACTCGGCACCGAAGTGGTGGTCGATCAGCAAAAAACCATCTCTGCGCTGCTTGGCGCATCGCCGGGCGCGTCGACGGCTGCGCCAATCACTCTGAATGTGCTGAAGAAGATGTTCCCGGAGCAGTTCAACTCGCCGCAGTGGCAGAGCAAAATCCGCGACATCGTGCCGAGCTACGGTCAGGAGATGAACGGTAATGTGGCGTTGACCCAGAAAGTGTGGGATGACACCGCCGCCACGCTGCAACTGGCGAAACCGCCGGTGATTCAGATGAACGATCAGAGCAACGCGCCTGCCGACAAACCGGCAGAAGCGAAAAGCGAAGCCTCCCCGCAGCACGATATGGCGCTGTAAAGAGAAAAGGGCGCACCGCGGTGCGCCCTTATTTTTCCGGTGCTTACTGCGCTTTTTTCAGCTCGATACGTTTGATTGGACCAACAATCACCACAAAGCTGAAAATGGCAACCAGCGCGTGCAGCGCGACAAACACCAGCGCCCACTCAAAATGACCGGTCGCTTTGACGATATAACCAATTACCACTGGTGAAATAATGCCGGCAATGTTGCCGCACAGATTAAAGAAGCCTCCGGCGACGCCCGCCATCTCTTTCGGTGCGGTATCGGACATCACCGCCCAGCCCAGCGCGCCAATCCCTTTACCCAGAAAGGCCAGCGACATAAAGAAAACGACCAGGTAAATCGAATCAACGTAGTTGCAGAACACCATCACCATCGACAGCAACATACCAAGCACAATCGGCGTTTTGCGGGCAATCGACAGCGACTGGCTGAGGCGCAAAATGAGATCGGAAATCACGCCGCCAAGTAACCCGCCGACAAATCCGCAAATTGCCGGAATAGCGGCAATAAAACCGACAGTTTTAATATCCAGCCCTTTTTCCATTGCCAGATACAGCGGAAACCAGGTAATGAAAAAGAAGGTTAAAACGTTGATGCAGTACTGACCAAGATAAACACCAAGCAGCATACGGTTGGTGATTAACTGCTTAAATGCGGCAAAATCAAATGCCGGGCCCGTGCGCACTTTACGCTGATCCATATCCACCAGCGCGCCACCGTTGCGAATATACTCAATTTCTTCACTGTTAACGTGCGGATGATTTAACGGATTATGTACAATTCTTGCCGCAACAAAGGTAATAATTACCCCCAGCGTACCCATAAAAATAAAAATGGATTGCCAGCCATAATTAAGCGTTAACCACCCCATTATTGGCGCAAAAATAGCCGTGGCAAAATATTGCGCTGAATTAAAAATCGCGGCGGCTGTTGCCCGCTCTTTCGACGGAAACCAGGCGGCGACAAAACGGCTGTTGCCTGGCATCACCGGTGCTTCAAACAGACCCACCAGAAACAATAAAATGGTAAAGCAAATAATTGCGCCGAAGCCGTGGAAGATCTCCACGCAACCTTGCAGCAGCGTAAACACCGACCACATGCACAAACCGCACAGATAGACTTTTTTCGACCCGAAACGATCAAGTAACCAGCCACCGGGAATTTGTGCCAGGCAGTAAGCCCAGGCAAAAGCAGAGAACACCCAACCCATTTGTCCAGGGTTGATACCAAGTGCGGCAGACATGTCTTTACCGGCAATCGCCAGCGTAGAACGATCGCCGACGCTCACCGCCGTAATTACAAAGAGGATAATAACGATATGCCAGCGGACATTCGTTTTTTTCGCCTGTGCGACGCCCTCAAGATTATTCACCTGACTCATGCGAAACCACCTTAAATTTGCCATAAATTCGAAATGTTAATAATCAATACATTCCGGCTCGGTGCTTTCGGAGTGAATGGATTATTAACATGAGCGCAGTGGATTTATTTAGATTAAGTCTCTTTATACGGGTGCATTAATTTCCCTGATCATTATTCACTTTGCCAAAGATAGGATTATCCCCATCCGCAGACAATGTGCATTTGCATAACAAAACGTACTTATTTTTCCATGCCTTAGACTTTAGCCAATTTTATTTGAAGCCGATCACAAAATTCGCATACGCAAAAATAATATTACTGAGGAAACAATTTTTATTGTGTCGAGGAGAGGAATAACGAAGCGTGAGCGTGACGGGTCAGGCAACCCGTCACGAATATCGATTAAAGATAGGTAGTAAACCAGGCTATTTCAGCATGGCTGACGCGCGCAAAATGTTCGCCAGTGTAAACATCATAGTGTCGCGCGTCGCTCTCTTCGTATAACGCTTTTTTCTCGGCCGCGACGGCGGCGAACAGCGCCCGCCCATATTCCGGCGGATTGACGGTGTCCTGCCCGGCGACGACCACCAGCGAAGGGCAGGTGACCTCGCGCGCAAAGTGCGCCGGGTTGTAATTCAGCGTTTCCCGTACGGTAAGGAACGGAATTTTAATATCCATTTCCGGGAACCGGGCGCGGTTTTCCTCAAAAAAGGCTTTCGACTCGCTGTCGCTGACCACGCGAGTAATGGCGACAAACATCTCTTTCCCGGTGGCGCGCTGTTTTTCCGCCATTTTATCCAGCGTGGCGATAAATGCGCTTTTCTCATCCGCGTTCATCTTGCCGGTAACCATCTCTTCTCCATCGGCAAACGCCAGCTGGCTGACAAGACATTTAATGCTGCGATCCTGCGCCGCGGCGGCAAAAACATGACAGCCGCCGAATGAGGTGCCCCAAAGTCCAACTCTGTCAGGATCAAGCCCCGGTTGCTGGCGCGCCCAGTCAACGACCGAGAGAATATCGGCAATTTGCAACGCCGGAACCAGCCGACCGCGTTCACCGTCGCTGTCGCCAAAACCCCGATAATCGAAGGTGATCGTCGCAAAGCCTGCCTGGTTAAATGCCTCGACAAATTCAGGTAGCAGGATTTTTTGAATGCCGCAGAAGCCGTGACACAGGATGATCACCGGCTGGTCTTTATCCGTGGCCTGCATATGCAGCGTTACGGCGATACCGTTGGCGAGTTTATGGGTCGAAATATCCATATTATGTATATATCCCTTTTGTATCATTTATATTTAAAATCAAATGGTTAAAAACAACGTGTTATCTTACTCGCTGGTTTGTCGTTTCTCCAGCCGCCGATAAAGTGTGCTGCGTGAAATACCCAGTTTTTTCGCCGCCAGGCTCATATTGCCCTGCGCTTCGTCAATCGCGCTCTGCTCATCCTTCGGCGTGACCGCAGCCACAGGCCGACGCGGGGCGGCTATCTCGGCCGGTAAATCCTCAAGCGTAATGCAATCACCGTCTTCCGCCAGCGCCATCAATACCCGCAACTGGCTGAGTAACTGGCGCACATTGCCCGGCCAGGGGCGGCCTGCCAGCGCGGCGACCACCTCGGCGCTAAGGGTAAGGCCACGGCTGGCTGCACCCAGTTCCTGCCACAGTTTTTGGATAAACCCATCAACATTCTGCCATTCGCGCAACGGGGGAATGCGCAGGTGAAACTCCTGAATGCGGTACAGCAGATCTTCGCGGAATGTCCCGGCCTGCACCCGTGCGGCGAGATCCTGATGGGTGGCACAAATCAGCGTGAAATTGACGTCATACACACTGTTGGCACCCAGCGGCGTCACTTTTTTCTCCTGCAACACGCGCAGCAGGCGGGTTTGCAGCGCCAGCGGCATATCGCCGATTTCATCAAGGAACAGCACACCGCCGTGGGCTTCCCGGCACTTACCGATATAGCCTTTCGGGCTTGCGCCGGTAAACGCGCCGGGGACATAGCCAAACAGTTCGGACTCAATCAAATGCTCCGGGAGCGCCGCACAGTTAATGGCGACGAAATTTCCCGTACGCCACTGGCTGCGGGCATATAACTCGCGTGCCAGATACTCTTTTCCGCTGCCGGTTTCGCCCGTCACACACAAGGCAATCCCGGCATTAACAATGCGTAGCGCTTTCTCTTTTTCCCTGGTCAACTGATCCTGCGCAAATGCCGTGCCGCGCCCGATATAGCGCCGCGCAGGCAGCGTCTGACGCGCGTAGTAGCGCCGGGTATTGCTGGCGTCGAGGGTGGTTTCGCCCACCTGTAAACCGGCCTGCGGGAAAAGGGTTTGCAACGAGAGTTCACCAAAATGCTGGGAGGTCAGCGAAAATTCATCCATCGCCAGCTTGTTTGCGCCGAGCAGGGTTTGATCGGCGAAAATCAGCAGCAACTCTTGCGCACTGCCGAGCACAGACGGGTCATGATGCAGACTCAGCAGCCAGCGATCGGCACCGAGCGCGCTGGTGGCCCATTCATGCTCTATTTGGCACACCGCGCGACGGATCAGCGCAGCGGCATCGCGGCGTGGCGTCTGGGCGGGTGTCGAGAGATCTAAAACGCCAGCAATTTGCCCATCTGGTCGGAAAACGGGGGACGCCGAGCAAAACAAGCCTGCGTTGCGGCTGAGATAATGTTCGCCGCCGGAGACTTCACAGTGGCGTTGCAAGGCCAGCGCGGTGCCTATCGCGTTGGTGCCGCGCGCGTGTTCACCCCACAGGTTGCCAGGTGCCAGCGCATAGCGCTGCGCTTTTTGCAGAAAGTCGCGGTTGCCGTGGGTCTCCAGCACCAGACCGGTCGCGTCGGAAAGCACCATTATCGACGGATGACTGGCAAGCTCCGGGCGCAATCGCGCCAGCAGCGGGGCGGCCAGATGGTTGACCCAACCGTTTTCCGCGCGGGCGTCTTTCAGCATCGATGTCGCCACCCAGGGCTGGGCGTCATCATCGCGGGTCAACCCGTAGCTGCGACTACGCTGCCAGGAAGTTTCAAGCAAGCAGGGTAACCCGGCAGGAGCGAGGGACAAGGCGCGTGGCGGCATGTGACTCTCCATTAAATGAGATGTTACATTTGTGTAGCATAACAGTGTCCCGTATGTAGCGACGTGCGACACACTTCCCGCACCCGGTACCAGCCTTTTTTGTGTCATTTCATTCCGGCAAAAGTCTGGCTTTCAGTTATTTTCTTGTTTTATCAGCATAAATTCACCTGCGACGGATCGTTTTCTACGACCTGGCATAAGAACTGCTTATGACCCTGTGTCCGCCACGATGCGCGACGCCTCACCTGTACCGATAATAAAAGAGGAACATCTTATGAAATATGTCCACCCTGGCCTTGCTGGCGCGAAAGTCTCTTTTAAACAGCGTTATGGCAACTATATTGGCGGTGAATTTGTTGACCCGGTGGAAGGGCGTTGGTTTACCAACACCTCGCCGGTCACCGGACAGGTGATTGCCGAATTCCCGCGCTCAGATGCGGCGGATATTGAGAAGGCTCTGGACGCAGCGCATGCTGCCGCCGACGCCTGGGGAAAAACCAGCGTGCAGGATCGCGCCAATGTGCTGCTGGCCATTGCCGATCGCATCGAAGCCAATCTGGAAATGCTGGCATTAACAGAAACCTGGGATAACGGAAAACCGATCCGCGAAACCATGGGCGCGGATTTGCCGCTGGCTGTTGATCACTTCCGTTATTTCGCCGGTTGTATCCGCGCGCAGGAAGGGACAGCGGCAGAGATCGACAGCAATACAGTTGCTTACCACATCTATGAACCGCTGGGCGTGGTCGGGCAGATCATCCCGTGGAACTTCCCGCTGCTGATGGCGGCGTGGAAACTGGCGCCGGCGCTGGCGGCGGGCAACTGCGTGGTACTGAAACCGGCTGAACAGACGCCGCTTGGCATCTGCGTGTTGATGGAACTGATTGGCGATCTGCTACCCAAAGGCGTGCTGAATGTGGTGCACGGCTTCGGCACTGAAGCCGGTGAACCGCTGGCGCGCAGCAAACGCATCGAAAAAATCGCCTTTACCGGCTCCACGCCGATTGGCCGCCACATCCTTTCGTGCGCGGCGGAAAACATCATCCCTAGCACCGTCGAGCTCGGCGGCAAATCACCGAATATTTACTTCGAAGATGTGATGAATGGTGATGAAGGCTTTATTGATAAAGCGGTGGAAGGCGTGGTGCTCGGCTTCTTCAACCAGGGCGAAGTCTGCACCTGCCCGTCGCGCGTGCTGGTGCAGGAATCGATCTATCCGCAGTTTGTCGAAAAAGTCATCGCCCGCATGGAAAACATCCGCAAAGGTGACCCGTTTGACACCGACACCATGATTGGTGCGCAGGCGTCACAAGAGCAGTACGACAAGATCCTCTCTTACATCTCGATTGCCCGCGACGAAGGCGGCGAAATCATTACCGGTGGCGCTCACGTGGAACACGGCGACGGGCTGCAAAACGGTTTCTATATCCAGCCGACATTGATTAAAGGCCATAACGGGATGCGCTGCTTCCAGGAAGAGATTTTTGGGCCGGTGCTGGGCATTACCACCTTTAAAGATGAAGCCGAAGCGCTGCGTATCGCTAACGACACCGAGTTTGGCCTCGGCGCCGGGGTGTGGACGCTGGATATTAATCGCGCATGGCGCATGGGGCGCGGCATTAAAGCAGGTCGCGTATGGACAAACTGTTACCACCTCTACCCGGCACATGCGGCGTTTGGCGGTTACAAAAACTCGGGCGTCGGGCGTGAAACCCACAAACTGGCGCTGAGCCACTATCAGCAGATCAAAAACCTGCTGGTGAGTTACAGCGGTTCGCCGCTGGGGCTGTATTAATTATCTACATCAGGATGAGGCGATAATATGCAACTGAAAACCATGAAAGCCGCAGTGGTGAAAGCCTTTGGTCAGCCGCTGGTAATTGAAGAGGTGATGGTGCCGGCGGTTGAACCGGGCAAGATCCTCGTCAAAATTGAAGCGACCGGCGTGTGTCACACGGATTTACACGCCGCCGATGGCGACTGGCCGATTAAACCGAACCCGCCGTTTATCCCCGGCCACGAAGGTGTCGGCCATGTGGTGGCTGTCGGGCCGGGCGTGAAGCATGTGAAAGAGGGCGATCGTGTCGGTGTGCCGTGGCTCTACTCAGCATGTGGTCACTGTGAACACTGCCTTGGCGGCTGGGAAACCCTGTGCCATTCGCAGCAAAACTCCGGCTATTCGGTAAACGGTACGTTTGCCGAATATTGCCTGGCCGATGCCAGCTATGTCGGGATTTTGCCGGATAATGTCGATTTTCAGAGTATCGCGCCGATCCTCTGCGCCGGGGTGACAGTCTATAAAGGGCTGAAAATGACCGAAGCGCGCGCCGGAGAGTGGGTGGTCGTGTCGGGTATCGGCGGTCTGGGACACCTGGCGATCCAGTACGCGGTGGCGATGGGCATGAACGTGGCGGCGGTCGATATTGATGATGACAAGCTGGCGTTTGCCCGCCGTCTCGGTGCCTCGGTGGTGGTCAATGCGCGCCAGGAAGATCCGGGAACGCGTTTCCATAGCGAGTTTGGCGGTGCGCACGGCGTGCTGGTGACCGCGGTATCGCCAAAAGCGTTTGAGCAGGCAACCACCATGATGCGCCGTGGCGGCACCATGGTGCTCAACGGCTTACCACCGGGGAAATTCGACCTGTCGATTTTTGACATGGTGCTCGACGGCACCACGGTGCGCGGTTCGATTGTCGGTACGCGTAAAGATCTGCAGGAAGCGCTGGATTTCGCCGGGCGCAACAAAGTGCATGCGGAAATCGCCGTGGAGCCGCTGGAGAATATCAACAGTATCTTTGAGCGGATGCGCGCCGGGAAAATCACCGGCAGGATCGTCGTTGATATGTCGAAGTAACAGAGTAAAAACGGGGCAGCGATGCCCCGTTTTGTGTTTCAGGGCAGGAAATCTGCAAACTCTGCCAGCTGCTGGCTAAAACGGGCTGGCTCTTCCAGGAACGGAGCATGCCCCGAATGGTCAAACCACACTGCGCTAATCCGGGGATTCACGCTTCTGGCCCGCGCCAGCGACGCCTGCGGATCCACCAGTTGATCATGCCTGCCGTAGATAAAGCGTACCGGGATTGTCGCTTTTCCCAACCCTTGCGCAAGCGCAACTTTCATTGACGGCACGGCGCGTTGCATCTCCCAGGAGGCCATCGCCGCATTGGCTTGCAGGCGCGCAAACGTGACCGCGTCAGGCTGCTGGTAGAAGCAGAGCCGCAGAAACTCGCGCTCGCCATCCAGGTGGGTGGCTAAATCCGCCGAGGTCATCGCCTGATAGACTTGCGGGTGCGCCGGGATCTGATCGGGCGTTAACTCCACTACGGCGTCGACATACAGCGCACCAGACAGGGCTCTGTCACCAAACTGCGCCAGGTAGTGACTGATCACCGCGCCACCCAGCGACCAGCCGACCAGCAGCGGTTTTTTTGCATGGCTTGCGGCAATCACGGCGGCGACATCTTGCGCCCAGCGGCTTCCCTCGCGGTAGGCCTCAGCCTGCGTCGGTTTTGCCGACAGACCATGGCCGCGCATATCAAAACTGATTAAGCGAAAACGTTGCAAAGCCGGATCCTGACGCTGTTTTTCCCAGTTCAGGTGGCTGCCTAATAAGCCGTGAATAAAAATAATCGGTTTACCTTGCGGCGAGCCGGACTCTTGTACCGCCAGTTCCACACCGTCCGCCGAGGTCACGGTGTACTGTTTGTCGCTGGCAAACAGTGAGGCGGAAAAGCTGAATAACAAAATAGCGAGATAACGGCCAGGGGATAACAGCATAAAATGTTCCTCCAGATGAATGTTCGCGGCTATCCTCAACCCTGACACTGGTGTCAGAGTCAAGCCATTTACCGGGAGGAAGAGAATGTTTTCAATTGGCGAACTCGCCCGACAAACGGGCATCAGCGTGCGCTCTATCCGCCATTATGATCGCCACGGTCTGCTGTGCAGCACGCGTGCCTGCAACGGTTATCGCTACTTTCCACCGCAGGCGCTCGGCCAGGTGAGGCAAATCCAGCAGTTAATCGCCACGGGGTTTAGCATTGCTGAAATTGCCGCCTTTCCTGCCTGTATGCGCAATGAAGAAGGGGCGACGATGTGTCCGCAAACGCGCGCGTTACAGCGTAAACGGCTGGCGACGATTGAGGCGCAAATCGCCACCCTTGAACGCCGCCGCGCGCAACTGGTTGCCGCTCTGGGCGCGACAAAACAAAAAACGACGCCCTGAGGCGTCGTCATAATGTGCAGGGCGGAAGTCTCGCCGTTATAAACCGCGTTTGCCGATCAGGCTTGCCAGTTCGACCAGGCGATTTGAGAAGCCCCACTCGTTATCATACCAGGCGAGGATTTTTACCAGATTGCCGCCAATCACCAGTGTTGATAATCCATCAATGATTGACGAACGCGGGTCGCCCTGGTAATCGCTGGAAACCAGCGGTTCGTCGCTATAGCCCAGAATACCTTTCAGCGGAACGGTCTCTGCCGCTTCGCGGAACGCGGCATTCACCTCTTCGACCGTGACATCACGTTTCAGCGTGACCGTCAGGTCAACAATCGACACCACCGGAACCGGCACGCGCAGAGAGTAGCCTGTCAACCGGCCGTCGAGTTCCGGGATCACTTTGCCGAGCGCTTTCGCCGCTCCGCTGGAGTAAGGCACAATCGACAGCGCCGCAGCACGCGCGCCTCGCAGATCTTTTTCCGGCTGGTCATGCAGCGCCTGGCTGTTGGTATAGGCGTGGGTGGTGTTCATCAGGCCATGTTCGATCCCGAAGCGCTGATGCAGCACTTGCGCGGCAGGGGCCAGGCCGTTGGTGGTACAACTGCCGTTGCTGACCACAAAATGGCGTTTGGGATCGTACTGGCTGTCGTTCACGCCCAGCACGATGGTTAAATCATCATTTTTACCGGGTGCGGAGATAATCACCCGTTTTGCGCCGCCGCGGCTGATATGCACTTCGGCTTTGTCGCGTTCGGTGAAGAAACCGGTGGCTTCAATCACCACTTCCACGCCAACATCGCGCCATGGAATGTTGCCCGGATCGCGTTCGCTGAACACACGCACCGCGTTGCCATCGACGAACAACTGGCCTTCACCCGCTTCTACCGGAACGGGCAGGGTGCCGAGCAGAGAATCATGTTTCAGCAGATGGGCGAGGGTTTTGCTGTCTGCCAGATCGTTAATCGCCACGATCTGAATCTCCGGGTTGCCCAGCGCCGCGCGTAACACGTTGCGTCCAATTCTGCCAAAACCATTAATGCCGACCTTAACCATAATTGACTCCTTCCTGTGCGGTAACTAACTGCAGTTACTGTAGGCCGGTCATGGTTTGGCGTAAACGACAAAAAAGGATCACTTTACGCCAATTTGCGGCAGTGGAAGCGCTGGCGATAATCGCCTGGTGTCAGGTGTAACTGGCGTTCGAAAATGCGCCGCAGATTGATGCTGCTGCCAAAACCGGTGGCGGCGGCGATCTGCTCCAGCGTTTCACCGGTTTGCTCCAGCCGGCTACGTGCGGCGGCGAGCCGCGCTTCGGCCACGTAGCGCGCAGGAGAAACGCCGCTTTCACGGGTAAAGACGCGGGTGAAATTGCGCGGGCTCATTGCAACCTGTTCCGCCAGCCGCTCAACAGATAAATCCTCAGCCAGGTTGGCAAGGATCCAGTTTTGCAGTTCGCTGATTGGCCCGACGCCGCTGGCCTGCTGCAATTGATAGCGGCTGAACTGCAACTGCCCGCCGGGACGGCGCAGGTACATCACCATGTTCTGTGCGATATCCAGCGCCAGCGAGAAGCCGTAATCATCTTCGACCAGCGCCAGCGTGAGATCGAAGCCGGAACTGACGCCGCCGGAGGTCCAGACTGGCCCGTCCTGAATATAGAGCGGGCCGCCTTCAACAGTAATCGCGGGGTACTCCTTCTGCATGGTTTCCAGTAACCGCCAGTGAGTGGTTGCGCGCCGCCCGTTGAGCAATCCACTTTGTGCCAGCAGCATCGCGCCGCCGCAAATAGAAACCACACGGCGCGCGTGCGGCGCGGCAAGGCGCAGCCAGTCCACCACGGCCGTACCTTCTTCGGCATCAGTACCGCGACCGGTTATCATGATGGTATCCCACGGCTGGCGCGGATCGATTTCCGGCAGGCGATGATCCGCCAGCAGGTTCAGCCCGGACTGTCCGTGGATCACCTGATGTGGCTGGGTGGTGGCAACAGCAACGCGATAGCGCGGCTGGGCGGTCTCATCCGGATGCAGCTGGTTGGCCTGCATCAGAATGTCGGCAATACCGGCGGCTTCGAACAGCATGCCGCCATCAGGAACAATAATCAGGAATGTTTTCATGTCCTGAAACGTACGCTAATTACATTTTAAGTCAAGCAGGTGCGGAAGAGGGCGGATGACGGGCAATAAAAAACCCGGAGTCTCCGCTCCGGGCAAATCTAACAAGACACAAAATGTTATGGAATAACGCGGTCTGTGAGCGTTATTCGCTGGCCTGTTTACGGTTAGCCATGGTCGTGACCAGATATTCCTGCACGGGGTCGAGAGAAAGATCGGGTTGCGGCAATTCAGCCTCATCATGGTTGCTGGCGGGTTGTCCGGCGACAAACGGTTTTTGCTCCCGGGCGCGTTCAAACTCACTCAACACCTGCCAGCCGAGATCGTCACTGGCACGGTTGTTCATTAACACATTCCTTACGCGTTTCAGCTTTGGCAGCATCGTCGTCTCTCCATTAACAATAAACGCAGGTTATTTTTTCGCTTCAACGCCGGGCGCGCTGGAGCGGTCAAGGAATTGGGTTGTCACTTCCGGCACGTGCTGGAGCATCCACTCCGCCATTTCAATCTCTTGCGCCACGATTTTTTGCAGCACCTGCACGCCGTTAACATCGCCCAATTCTTCAGCCGTTCTAATCAATGAGGTGTAGCACGCAATTTCAAATTGCTCAAAGACATAGCCACCTATTGCGCCTTTAACCACCTCGTCGGAATTAAAGACACCGCCAACGGCCTGACCCATCGCCGCCATTTTACCCATGGTGTCTTTGAGGACCGATCGCGATATTCCGCATTGATCAATAAGCCCTTCAAGTAACACTATTTGTTCGCGGGTTTCGGCTAAATGACTTTCAATTTTGCTTTTCAACACAGGATAATTATCGATGCGTTTAGCCATTGCCTCCAGCATCGACTCTGCCTGTTTTTCCATCCCATGTGCGTCACGTAGCCAGTCGTGATAATTCTCTTCGCGTGTCATACGTTTACCTCAGGTGGAATTAACTCAATGACGTTTATTCTACTTCCGCTTTGGAATTAATTTTGCTGGTCGCAATTTTGGTAAGCAAATTGTCGGTGTTTTTTTCTTCTTCCAGCGTTTGCGCCAGAAGATTTTTCGCTTTTTTATAGCCTAATTGATCGGCAAGGGTACAAAGCGTACCGTAAGAGGCAATTTCATAATGTTCAACTTTTTGCGCAGCGGCAATTAACGCGGCGTCACGAATGGTGCCTTTTTCAGTGCTTTCAATCACCTCGTCGGCTTCTTCTACTAAACCTTCCATCGCATGACACTTCATGCGTTTTAACTTCAGGCCGCTTTCGGCTTCAAGTAGCTGATCGATGCGCTCTATCTGGCCTTGCGTCTCTTCCATGTGTTGTTTGAAGGCTTGCACCAGCTCGGTGGTAGAGGCTTCGCGTGCCAGTTTGGCTAACGCGCGGGCAAGTTGTTTTTCCGCACTGTAAATGTCCGACAAGCCGTGGATAAATAAATCGTTTAGCGTATTAATCTGCATAATTAAAGACCTTTAATTTCAGGTTAAAAATAGCGAGCCGTTGCCGACTCGCCAGTAATAAAATAAATATATTGATGCGGTAAAAAATTAAATCAGAAATTAATCCCCTGATTTACGGCCGCCGCTGTGGCTATTCTGGCCGCCTTTTTTACCTGCTTCGGAAGCGCGCTGTGGATCATTTTTGAAATTACCACCGCTGTGTTGACCGCCTTTGCGGCCCGCTTCGGACGCTTTTTCACGATCTTCGGCGAAATTACCTGAGCCGCCACGATGTTCAGCCATAATATTTCTCCTGTTTCGTTGTTAAATATATGAACATGAATATTCGAAACCATGTTCACTGCGTTCAGGGATTAAAGTTAGTCGCTGTAGTGAAATAGTCAAACGTGAAAATTCCTACGTTAAAAAATACTCCTTTAGGTGTAGCTGCTGGTTATTTAAACAAAGCGGCATTGAGGATGTATCTTTAAAATAAGTCACTTAGCAAAAAGTAGATAGAAAACGAATATTACCTATCGTTATTACCTACCTTTTTTCGTGTGATTTCTGGCATGAAAATGGCATTTATTGACATAAATTTACATTTGGCTTTGTTGAATCATCATTATCGCTTATGGTTTTAAGAGAAGTCTTAAACAGGGATGCAGAATGTATCTTGCCGTTTGGCTCGCAACCAACGCGACAACTACTTTTAAACTTCAATAACCGATACGTCACCCTGAACAGGAACGACTTTTTGCAAGTTTACTGAGCTGTCGAACCGGGGAGTGCGCGTACAGCGTTTTTTGGTGAGGAAGTAAGATGAGCCTGCAAAAATGTACCGTCCTGTACGACGGTAGGGCGCTGGTTGGCCCCGAAAATGTCCCGCTGATCGATTTTCTTGAAACCTGCAATATCACGCTGCCCCATGTTTGTTACCACCCGGCGCTCGATCCGTTACAGACCTGCGATGTGTGCTGGGTCGAACAAGAGGGGAAGCTGGTGCGCGGCTGTACGCTGCGAAGCCATGACGGGCTGGTGATTAATTCGCTGGATACTCAGGCGCGGGCGGCGCGCGAAGAGGGTATGGATCGTCTGCTGGCGAAACATGAACTTTATTGTACCGTGTGCGAACACAACACTGGCGACTGTACATTGCATAACACCATGGTGGATATGCACATTCCCATTCAGCGCTACCCGTATACGCGCAAGCCTTACGTTAAAGATCACTCCAACCCGTTTTACACCTACGATCCGGATCAATGCATATTGTGTGGTCGCTGCGTGGACGCCTGTCAGAATGTGGAAGTCAACGAAACGCTGAGCATTGATTACACCATGGAGCATCCGCGCGTGTTGTGGGATGGGGGAAATCAGATTGCCGGTTCAAGCTGCGTTAGCTGCGGGCATTGCGTGACGGTCTGCCCGTGCAACGCCCTGCTGGAAAAAAGCATGCAGCCGGATGCCGGCCCCTTCACCTCGATGCGCCAGTCGCTCAAACGTCCGCTGATCGATGTAATCAAAGTGCTGGAGAATTCCACCGGTGCCGAAATTATTTCCGGTATTTCGGTGATGGATACCGCGTTACGCCAGCAGGAGATCAAACGCACCAAAACCGTCTGCACCTATTGCGGCGTCGGATGCAGCTTTGAAATGTGGACCCGCGACCGCCAGCTTCTGAAAGTGCAGCCGGTGGTTGATGCGCCGGTGAATGGCATCTCCACCTGTGTTAAGGGCAAATTCGCGTGGGATTTCATTAACAGTCCGCAGCGCCTGACCACGCCGCTGATCCGCGAAAATGACCGTTTTCGCCCGGCAAGCTGGGAGGAAGCGTTAACCCTTGTCGCCAGCCGCTTATTACAGACCCGTGACCAGTACGGCCCGGACAGTATTGGTTTTATCGGCTCCAGCAAAGGCAGCAATGAGGAAGCGTATCTGACGCAAAAAATTGCCCGCGCGATTATTGGCACCAACAGCGTGGATAATTCATCGCGCTATTGCCAGAACCCGGCCACGGAAGGGCTGTTTCGCACGGTGGGTTATGGCGGCGATGCCGGGACGATTGACGACCTGCAACAGGCCGAACTGGTGATTATCGTCGGCAGCAACACGGCGGAAAACCATCCGGTGATCGCTTCACGCCTGAAAGCGGCAAAAAAACATCATGGGCAAAAATGGCTGGTGGTCGACCCAAGACGCCACGAAATGGCAGAACGCGCCGACCTGCATTTACGCATTCATCCCGGCAGCGATCTGGTTTGGGCATCGGCGATGGCGCGCTATATGTTTGACCATGGTTATGAAGATGCAGGCTTCCTCGCGGAACGTGTCAACCAGGTGGAAGCCTATCGCCAGTCGCTTACCCCCTTTACGCTGGATTACGCCGCGCAAATCACCGGCATACAGGAAGAGACCCTGCGCGAAGCGGCCGAGTTGATCGGCAAGGCGGGTAGCGTCTGCATTATGTGGGCGATGGGCATCACGCAGCACAGCCACGGCGCGGACACCAGCACCGCGTTATCCAACCTGCTACTGGTTACCGGCAACTATGGCCGACCAGGTACCGGTGGTTATCCGATGCGCGGGCATAACAATGTGCAGGGCGCCAGTGACTTCGGCTGCCTGAAAAACTTCTACCCTGGCTACGAATCGGTCAGCGATCCACAGATCCGCGAAAAATGGGCCAACGCCTGGGGCGTACCGGCTGAGCGCCTGTCGCTCAAGGTCGGCCAGGATAACTTTATGATGGTCGAACTGGCGCGCAAGGAGGTGATCCGCGCCATGTACGTCATTGGCGAGGAAACGGCCTTTTCCGATGCGGATGCGGAAAATGTCCATCAGGGCTTTACCAACCTCGATTTTCTGGTGGTGCAGGATCTGTTTCTTAGCCGCACGGCGCAGTTTGCTGATGTGGTGTTGCCTGGCTGTCCGAGCGTGGAAAAAGAGGGCTCATTTGTGAACACTGAGCGGCGAATTCAGCGCTTTTACCCGGTTATGGCGCCGCTCGGTGACAGCCGCCCGGACTGGTGGATCCTCACGCAACTGGCGGCTCGCATGGGCCATGACTGGGGCTATCAACATCCGCAGGAGATCATGGCAGAAGTGGCGGGCATTGCCGAAAGTTTTGCCGGTGTCAGCTATTCACGTCTTGAGGGCTGGAAATCGCAAATCTGGCCGGTCAACGCCGATGGCAGCAGCACGCCGCTGCTCAACACAGAACGCTTTAAATCCCCCGACGGGCGCGCCACGCTTTATCCGCTGAGCTGGCAACCGCCCGCGGAAGAGGCGGATGCCGAATATGATTTGTTGCTCAACAATGGCCGGATGCTGGAGCATTTCCAGTCCACCAACCAGAGCGGGCAGGGCGGGCGCACCACCAGTCTTTCACCGGACTGGTTTGTGGAAATCAGCCCGCAACTGGCGAGCGCGCGCAGCTTGCAGGAGGGGGACTGGGTAAAACTTATCTCCCGGCGCGGAGAAGTTGAGGTGCCGGTGGTGGTGACCGATCGCGTTCAGGGGAAGGTGCTGTTTATCTCCATTCATCAGGGTAAAGATGGCATTAACAAACTCACTGGCGAACACCACGATCCGTCGGTCAATACACCCGCTTATAAAGAGCTGGCCGTGCGCCTGGAAACGCTGGATCGCCCGCCGCTGCCCGACCCGCTACCGAAGCACAATTTCCGCCACGGTAAACGTACCCCGATTGACAAGGTGCCAGTGGAAGAGAAATGGCGGCGCGAAGATTACCGCGAACCGCCAGCAACCGAACCCCACCCGGAGAAATTCTGATGGCAAAAGCGATTGATTATCAGCCGGAACCGGCAAAGATTGGCCCCGATGCCCATGAAGAACTGGCGCGGTTGCTGGAGTCGCTGCATCAGCATGGCGTGCTGCGACTGGCAAATGATTTAGTAGGTGCTAATCAGGAGATCGCCCAGGTTTTAGTAAAGGGTTTACAGCGCGAAGGCACGCTCAATGCGATGCAGAATATCTCGGTGCTGCTGCTCGCGCTCTCCAGCATTCCACCGGAGAAAATGTACAAACTGGCCTTTGGCCTGCGCGATATGGCCGATGCGCTAAGCCAGCCTGCCGGAGCGGGTGAGCATACTGCTCCGGGTCTGCAAGGGGCGTGGAAGATGCTGCAGGACGAGGATCTGTGGCATGCCCTGCAACCCCTGCTTACCGGGATGAAAGCCTTCGCGCGGCGCATGGAGCAACCGGTTGATAAGCCGATCTCCGCGTGGACCGGGAAACCCAGCGACGCATAATGAACGAGGAAACCGCACTGTTGCTGGCGCGCGGCCAGTTTGCTTTTACCATCGGCTTTCACATTGTGCTGGCGGCTTTTTCCATTGGTCTGGCGCATTTTTTGATGTTCCTTGAGGCGATGTGGCTCTGGCGCAAGCAGCGGCTCTGGCTGTCACTGTGGCGCTACTGGAGCAAAATTTTTGCCCTTAACGTGGCGGTGGGCGTGGTCACCGGCGTGGTAATGGAGTTCGCCTTCGGGACGAACTGGAGCGGGCTGGCCAGCCGCGCGGGAGCCGTACTCGGCCCGATGATGTACATGGAGGTGCTGGTCGCGTTCTTTCTTGAAGCGGGGTTTATGGGCGTGGTGCTTTTCGGCATGGGCAAAGTCCGGCCGTGGGTGCATTTTATAGCGACCTGTATTGTGGCGCTTGGTTCGCTTTTCAGCGCGTTTTGGATCCTTGCGGCCAACTCATGGATGCAAACGCCGGATGGCTTCGCCGTGGCGGCCGATGGTCGCTTTGTGCCGGTCGACTGGTGGGCGGCAATTATCAACCCGTCATTTCCCTGGCGCATGGCACATATGGTGGTGGCGGCAATGTTGGGCACGGCGTGCCTGGTGGCGGCCTGCGGGGCGTGGCATCTGCTGCGCGAGGCGCGACATCCGGCGGCGCGCCAGATGTTCTCACTAGGCCTGTGGATGCTGGTGGTGATGGCACCGGTACAGATCGTGCTTGGCGATCTGCATGGCGAAAACACGCGCGACCATCAGCCGATAAAACTGGCGGCGATGGAAGGCGCGTGGGATCCACCGCCGCCGGGCGAAGGCGAGCCGCTGCGATTATTTGCGCTGCCGGACATGCAACAGCGCCGCAATTTATACGAAGTCGCCATTCCCGATATTGGTTCGCTCTACTTGCGGCACAATCTTGAAGGGCGCATTCATACGCTCAACCAGTACCCGGCGGAAGCGTTGCCGTGGGTGCCGGTGGTGTTCTGGTCGTTTCGCGTGATGGTCGGGCTTGGCATCGCCATGGCGGCTGCGGGCATCGCCGGGCTGGTGGTGCGCCTGCGGGGGCGTTTGTGGCGGGCACGCTGGTTACAACGCGTGATGGTGCTACTGGCACCCGCCGGATTTATCGCCATGCTCGCAGGCTGGCTGGTGACGGAAGCGGGGCGTCAGCCCTGGACCGTTTATGGCTTACTGCGCACCTCGCACAGTGTGGCGCCGGTTTCACCTGAACTGGTGCTTGGCTCGCTGCTGGTGACGGTGGTGGTTTATATCGCGCTCTTTGCGCTGGGGCTGTGGTTTTTGCTGAAGCTGATGTCGCGCTTACCGGCGAGGCATGAAAAGAGTGCCATGCCTGAGGTCGCCGAACGCACCGGGAAGGGGACGTGATATGCCGGATATTTTAGGATTGCCCTGGCTTGACGCGCTTTGTGCCGCGGCGCTGGCGCTCAGTTTGCTGATCTATGTTCTGCTTGATGGCACAGATTTGGGCACCGGTATTCTGTGCGCCTTTCAGCGCAGCCCGCAGTCGCGCCATGTTCTCAATCTCTCTTTACTGCCGGTCTGGGATGGCAACGAAACCTGGCTGGTGCTCACGGCGGGCGGCTTGCTGGGGCTTTTCCCGCTGGCGTACGGCATCATCCTCAGCGCGCTCTATATCCCGGTGTTTGTGATGTTGCTGGCGCTGGTGATGCGCGGCATGGCAATTGAGTACCGCCACTATGCGCCACGGCTGTTTGACCTGATGCTGGTGGCTGGTTCGCTACTGGCGGCGCTGGCGCAGGGGATCATTGTGGGCGCGCTGCTACAGGGGATTGCCACCGATGGGCGCCAGTTTACCGGCAGCGGTTTTGAGTGGCTGCGTCCTTTTCCACTCTATTGCGGCTTTGCGCTGGTCTGCGGATATAGCCTGATGGGAGCCGGGTGGATAGTCTGGCGCTGCACCGGCGAGCTGGAAACGTGGGGAAGGCGGGTGATGCCGTGGCTCGCTATCATCACCGGGTTACTGCTGGCGGGGTTGCTGGCGTGGACTACGCAACTATATGAAACCTGGCGTCAGCATCTGTTTAACCCGTGGCTGTGGTTACCGCTCTCGTTGGTGGCTGCACTGGCAGTTGCGTTGTTATGGCTGGGGCTGATATTGCGGCGGATATTTCTACCGCTGGCGGCGGTGCAGGTGATAGTCAGTTGTGCTTTTTGTGCGCTGGTGTTTACGCTTTTTCCATGGATAGTGCCGCCTGTTCTCAGCATTATGCAGACCGCCGCGCCACCGGCCACGCAGCGATTTCTGCTCGTGATGTTTGCGCTACTGGTGCCCGTAACGTTGCTTTATAACAGCTGGGTTTTTCGCATCTTCAGTGGAAAAATTGCAGGTTAGTTCGGCAAAACAGGCTATAAAGTAAAGGCGAGATTTACAGTAAGCAACAGCATGCGCGGAGACTTATCCATGGCTATAGCAAAAGCTTATAATTTAAAGCAGGCGTATCAAATGATTAGCTCAGGAAAGCACCAGGAAGTTGAGCTGGCATTTGATGTCGATGCGGATACGTTTTTTATGCTCTCGGCAAACTACGGCAACAGCGGGGCGAAGATTGCCCGTCACGATAACCATTTTGTGCTCAGGCTGGAGAAAGAAGCCGCTTCAGGTTGAACACACTCGGGTAACATGCTTCACCAGTGGCACAGGAGTGCAGGCGACGGGCGTATTATTGGCAACCGACGCTGTGTCATCTCCGCGTTATATTTATCCCTTTTAATAGCCGCGAGCCCTGCCACTGACTCTGTTTTCTCCGGCTTGCGGCTTCATTTGTTGTTACCCTGATTTCGCGGCGGCGCACTTTGCCGCCACGCTCAAACTCGTTATCTACCCATTATTCCCGGCATTACGCCGGGTTTTTTTTCTCTGCGCGCAGCCCATTCGCCAGCAAGCAAAATGCGTCAATCACTTTGGGTAACGTCTGTTGCGGGTTATCACTGGCGGCGACCCATAACGCGGCATTCAACGCCGCGCCGTTGAGCAAACGCGCGGCGGATTCCACATCCACCTCTTTCATCTCGCCGTTTGCCACCATGTCAGCCACGGCGATACGGGTGGCCTGCAGGCAGGCATTCTGGCTTGGCCAGCGCGAAGGATCGCCAAGAAACGCCGGTCCATCGAGCAACACAATACGCTGGATTTCCGCATCGAGCGCCATCTCGATATAGGCGACACCTTCAGCCAGCAGCGCATCCCAGGCATTATCGGTGGCGTGCGCGCGCATCTTCGCGCGCTGCGCCATTTCGCCATCAACCTGCGCCACCACGGCGGCAAGTAAGCCCTGTTTATCGCCAAAGTTGTGGTACAGCGCCCCGCGCGTTAAGCCCACGCTGGCGGTCAGTTCATCCATTGATGCCGCCGCAAAGCCTTTTTCGGCAAACGCCTTGCGTGCAGCGGCGATAAGTTTGGCGCGGTTCTCTTCCATGGTTTGCGCGCGACGTTTTACGGCCATATTGACTCCCTTTTAAATACCTCGCGTATGTGAATTGACATACGCAGTGTATGTGGATTAACTTCATATACGAAGTGTATCTCAAATCAACTAACAAAAGGTAACCCTATGCTCCCACGCGAACCCGTTTTTCCCGCTCATCGCCATGCGTTGTATGAACAGCATGGTTACTCCGCCGCGATACGTTCCGGCGATCTGCTGTTTGTTTCCGGTCAGGTTGGCAGCCGCGCCGATGGCAGCCCGGAGCCCGATTTCGCCGCCCAGGTGCGCCTCGCGTTCGATAATCTGCAGGCCACACTGGCGGCGGCGGGGTGTACTTTTGATGATCTGGTTGATGTCACCACCTTTCATACGGACCCGGAAAACCAGTTCGCCACCATCATGGAGGTTAAACAGGCGATTTTTCCGCAGCCGCCGTATCCCAACTGGACAGCCGTGGGTGTGAACTGGCTGGCGGGTTTTGATTTCGAAATTAAGGTGATTGCGCGCATTCCTGAACGCGCGGCATAAAAAAGCCTGCGACAGGTCGCAGGCTTGAGGATAAAGAGAGGGATTAGAGCAGATCGAAGCGATCGAGATTCATCACTTTTGTCCAGGCGGCAACAAAGTCGGTGACGAATTTCTGTTTACCGTCGGCGCTGGCGTAAACTTCGGCCAGCGCGCGCAGTACCGAGTTGGAGCCAAACACCAGGTCGGCGCGCGTGGCGGTGTATTTCACCTCACCGCTCTTGCGATCGCGGCCTTCAAACAGCTCTGATTTCTCGTCGGCGGCTTTCCATGCGGTGCGCATATCCAGCAGGTTAACGAAGAAATCGGTGCTCAGTACGCCCGGCTGGTCGGTAAAGACGCCGTGCTTACTGCCGTCATAGTTCGCACCCAGTACGCGCAGGCCGCCAACCAGCACGGTCATTTCCGGGGCGGTGAGTGTCAGTTGCTGCGCTTTATCAATCAGCAGCGTTTCGGTGCTGATACCATCCCACACGCGGCGATAGTTGCGGAAACCATCGGCCAGCGGCTCCATCAGTGCGAAAGAGTCCACATCAGTTTGATCCTGACGCGCATCGACACGCCCCGGCGTAAACGGCACATTAACCTGCACACCGGCTGCTGCCGCTGCTTTTTCAACGCCAACCACGCCCGCCAGCACAATCACATCTGCCAGCGAGGCTTTCGCCAGCGTTTTCTGAATACTTTGCAACGCGGGCAGGGCTTTCGCGGCGATGGCGTTCACTTCCCAGCCGTTTTGCGGTGCCAGCGCCAGACGCGCGCCGTTCGCGCCGCCGCGTTTATCGCCGCCACGGAAGGTGGAAGCAGACGCCCAGGCGACTGAAATCAGTTCGCTCACCGACAAGCCGGATTCGGCAATCGCCGCTTTCAAATTAGCGATATCAGCACCGTTCGGCTGATGAACCGCCGCAGGCAGCGGATCCTGCCAAATCAGATCTTCGTTTGGCACTTCCGGGCCGATGTAGCGTGATTTTGGCCCCATATCGCGGTGGGTCAGTTTGAACCAGGCGCGGGCAAAGGCTTCATTAAACGCCTGTGGATCGTTGAGGAAACGGCGCGAAATTTTTTCGAATTCCGGGTCGAAACGCAGCGTCAAATCGGTCACCAGCATGGTGGGTTTGCGCTTTTTCGCCGGGTCGAACGGATCAGGGATAATTTCCGGGGCATCTTTCGCTTCAAACTGGATAGCACCCGCCGGGCTGCGGGTTTGCACCCACTCATATTTGAACAGGTTTTCGAAAAAGTAGTTGCTCCACTGGGTCGGCGTTTGCGTCCATGCCACTTCCAGACCGGAAGTGATGGCATCAGCGCCAGCACCGCTACCGTAGCTGCTCATCCAGCCCAGACCCTGCGCTTCCAGCGGTGCGGCTTCCGGCTCTGGCCCGACATGGTTATCCGGCGTGGAGGCGCCGTGGGTTTTGCCCAGAGTATGACCACCGGCGATCAGCGCGACGGTCTCTTCATCGTTCATGCCCATATTGCCGAAGGTGGCACGAATGGCAGAGGCGGCAGAAACCGGCTCGCCGCTGGCGTTCGGGCCTTCCGGGTTAACGTAAATCAGCCCCATCTCGGTTGCGCCAATCGCGGCCTGCGCCAGGCTTTCCGGGTGACGGTGGCTTAACCACTCTTTTTCATTACCCCAGTCGACATCCATATCCGGTTCCCAGACATCTTCACGCCCGGCACCAAAACCGAAAGTGCGGAAGCCGGCATTTTCCAGCGCCACGTTGCCCGCCAGAATAATCAGATCGGCCCAGGAGATTTGTTGACCATATTTTTGTTTTACCGGCCACAGCAGACGACGCGCTTTATCAAGGCTGACGTTATCCGGCCACGAGTTGAGCGGCGCGAAGCGCTGCTGACCACGACCAGAACCGCCACGTCCATCAACGGTGCGATAGGTGCCCGCGCTGTGCCAGGCCATGCGAATAAACAAGCCGATATAGCTGCCCCAGTCTGCTGGCCACCACTCCTGGGAGTCGGTCAGCACACCGCGAATGTCAGCTTTCAGCGCGGAGTAATCGAGCTTTTTGAACTCTTCACGGTAGTTAAAATTTTCACCCAGCGGGTTAGAACGGTTGGAGTGTTGGTTTAGCAAATCTACGCGTAACTGGTTAGGCCACCAGTCGTGGTTACTGGTTACCGGGCCTGCACTTTTTTCGCTGCTTTTGTTATGAAAGGGGCATTTCTCGACGGATGACGAGAGGGATTGATCGTCTGACGTGCTCATATCGGGCTCCATTTGCTTGTGTTCTGTCGTTACGATATACACTGCTTCCTGATAAAGGTATTTGAATGAATCTACAGATTTGATAGCCAATACCTTTCTATAAAATGGTAAAAACTTGACGCAAATCGCTTAACTGCGCTACCCACTCATAAACCTTAGCAATTCCACCATTACCGTTACGGTTTTTTTCAGGGCGTAGCGCATTTTTTGTGACGGCGTAACCCTGGCACAGCAGGCGCTGCCTGTAACGGCATACAACAAAGGTGTGTATTTCTTGCGTTGAAATTAAACGCTGAGGTTTTATTGAAATATATCTATATCTTCGCCCGGAATAATTCGCCGAGGTTGAATCTGCGCAATGTTAATTTAATCGGCCGAAACGGAATGGCTAATAAACACGCTAAGTAGCGAATGCATTTCGCTGCGTTTGCTCAATAAGAAAGAGATTGCGGCAATGCATTTTTTGCCAGCGTGGGGAAGGGTTGTGGATAATCTTATGTACAGAACGACATTTTTTCTTTTTTACCGTTTCGCTAATAAGGATATGGCCAGACATAATCGCAATATAACTGGTCGAATACGCAGCATACGCTACCCTGATTATTCCACCTGACTTTAAGGAAAAAGATCCATGCGTCTGGCTTTACATCTTATTATTCCCCTGATGCTTGTTGGCTGTGGCGCCAATAATAGCGCACCGCAAACGGCGATACCTGGTGAGAAAACCTCCGGAAAAATGAAAACCCTCGAAACAGGCGCAGCGCTAATACAATCTCGCCCGCCGATTGAGGCAATAAGCGCCTACCTGGATGGCTTTCATTTTTATAACGGCGATCGGCAAGGGCAAATGGAAGCCCATCATTATGTCACCGTGTTAAATAATGATGTTATGCAGGCGGTGATTTACGACGGTAATACCACGAATGCGCGGCTGATGGGCGTGGAATACATCATCAGTGAGCGACTTTTCAAAACACTGCCGCCCGAGGAGAAAAAACTTTGGCATAGCCACCGTTATGAAGTGAAATCCGGCTCGCTTATTGCGCCGGGTTTACCGACTGTCGCGGAAAAAGCGCTGATGAGCAATATCGTGAATACCTACGGTAAGACCTGGCATACCTGGCACACGGAGCGTGACCAGACGCTGCCGCTGGGCGTGCCCGCGTTGATGATGGGATTTACGCAAGATGGGCAACTTAATCCGGCGCTGCTTGCTGACCGCGATCGCCGCTTTGATGTGAACACGTCTGCTATCAGGCAACAGCGCAAAGATCTGCCAGCGCACCCGGTGGCGCAGGGCGCGGATGCGTGGGAACAGGGGCAGGTGATTCAAATCAAGCCCGTTAATCTCTCTGAAGGTACGCATGCGCATTAATAACGCGCGCGGAGGGCAAACATGATTATTCATCATCTTAATTGCGGCTGTATGTGCCCACTCGGCGGCGCGCTGTATGACGGTTTCAGCAAAGGTGTGCATGCGCATCTGGCGTGTCACTGCCTGCTGCTGGAAACGCAAAACCACGGTCTGGTGCTGGTCGATACCGGCTTTGGCACCACTGATATGCGCCAGCCCCGGCGCAATATCCCGGCTTTTTTTCGCCTGATGAACAACATCCAGCACCGGGAAAGCTTAACGGCGCTGGCACAGGTTAAAGCGTTGGGGTTTCAGGCTGAAGATGTGCGGCATATTGTATTAACCCATCTGGATTTTGACCACGCCGGCGGCTTGACCGATTTTCCGCAGGCGCAAATCCATCTCTTACAGCGCGAAATCGACACTGCGCAGCAGCGGCACAACTGGCTGACACGCGAGCGCTATCGTCCCGGCCAGTGGCAGGGCGTTTCGGGCTGGCAGGGGTATACCGCCGAAGGGGAAAAATGGTACGGCTTTGATGCCGTGACGACCCTGCGTGGATTGCCGCCGGAGATTTTGCTCATTCCGCTCGCTGGTCACACGCTGGGTCATGCCGGTATTGCCATTCAGCATTCCGCTGGCTGGCTACTGCACGGCGGTGACGCCTGGTTTTACCGGGGTGAAATCGGGGGAACGGAGCGCCACTGCACGCCGGGGCTGCGCTTTTATCAATGGATGATGGCGATGGATAACGGTGCCAGAAGGGTTAACCAGCAACGTCTGCGCGAGCTGGCGTTAACGCATGGCGAGGAGATCCGGCTGTTTTGTAGCCACGATGCGCAGGAGTTGCGTGCGTTACAACGCCGATAAAAAAAGCATCTGCAAGGCAGATGCTTTCGGGATGCTTATTTCGGCTGGGGTTCACCGTTACCGAGGTCGGCGCCGGTGAGTGGATCTACAGTCGGATCGGATTTGGTGCGTTCGGCCATCGCTTTTACCAGCGCCAGTTGTTCCGGGCTGAGCGTCGTGGTGGCGGAGCCGTCACCGCCGTCGACCGCCGGTTGTGGATCGGCGACATAGTCAAAGTTCTCATCGCTGTTCCAGCTACCACGCGGATCGTCACCTTCCGACATGTTGTAGTAGACGTTGGTGTACTGTTCGATTGGCGGTAATTTTCCTGGCGGGAAATTATTGCGAATCGAGTAGAGCGCCTTTTCAAAAGAGAGCATATGCGCGGCTTCACGGGTCATCAGGAAACCTAACGCGTCTTTTACCCCCGGATCGTCGGTGACATTGATTAGGCGCTCGTAAATAATTTTCGCGCGCGCTTCGGCGGCGATATTCGAACGCAAATCGGCAGTCACTTCGCCAATCGTATCAATATAAGCGGCGGTCCACGGGACACCGGCGGAATTGGTCAGCGCGGGACCACCGCCGTAAAGCAGCGAGGTAATATGGCTGTCGTTACCGTTTTCGGTTAACGAGCGATACAGCTCCGCCTCACTTTCGGTGCCTTCTGCCAGCTCGCCTTTCGCGCCTTTATTGAGCATGCCTACCAGCGAACCGATAATTTCCAGATGGCTGAGCTCTTCTGTCGCGATGTCCATCAACATCTCTTTGCGACCGGCGTCTTCATCACCCAACCCCTGGGTGAAATAGCGGCATGCCGCCGCCAGTTCCCCTTGCGGGCCGCCAAACTGTTCGAGCAGCAGGTTGGCCAGCCCTGGGTTCGGTTCACTGACGCGCACGGTGTATTGCAGTTGTTTTACATGACGAAACATTGCTTGCCTCCTGAAAAGTCAAAATTATTATTTTTTAGCTTCCACGCCTTCCGCTGCGCTGCGCAGCAAAAATTGTTCTGTCACATCCGGAATATGATTGAGTGCCCATTCGGCCATTGCTTTTTCTTCCGCCAGGATCTGTTTGAAAATATCGATGCTGGCGCTGTCACCGGCTTTTTCAGCCGCAGCAATAAGCGAGGTATAACAGGCAATTTCAAATTGCTCGAAGACGTAGCTGCTGATTGCGCCTTTAACAATTTCATCCGGTGCAAACATGCCGCCAAATGATTGACCCATCGCCGCCATTTTGCTGGTGGCATCTTTCATTAATGAACGGTTAATATCATTACGATCCATCACCGTTTCCAGCAATTTTATTTGCCCTTGTGTTTCCGTTAAATGCTGCTCAATTCTTGCGCGTAAATCGGGGTAATTATCGATGCGGCCACTCATGGCATTAAGCATTGACTCAGCTTGTTTTTCCATTGCGTGTGCATCGCGTAACCAGTCGTGATAATTTTCTTGAGGCGTCATATCTAATCCTTTCATAGTTGAGTGGATAAGAAAAAGAGAGTACTGCCGCTGTGATCAGCAGTTATACGATTAATAAAAAATATCAGGGGAAATTGTGCGGCGTTTATTAACGCGAGGTAAATAAAATAGATAAATAATAATCCTGATATCCTTCCTGCATTATATTTTCATACTAACGTGTATCGCTTGATATTAAATTTAGACACTGACCTCATTTAGTCAAACCGAGGCGTAAACAGGTTCGATTGAATATATTTTCGGCACACCGCTTCGCTTGTTATTATTTTTATAAAAATAAATTTTCCTTAATATTAACAAGTTAACGGAATACACTTTCGATTTCATTAATAACATACGTCACTACCACTCATTTTTGGCAGGCATTGCTGACTTTTTAGTGGCTTTTTTTGACATTTCTTTACGTTCAGCAGGCGACTAATATCGGTAGAACCAGTGTGTTTAAGAACTATCTCAACGCGATAGGGTGCCCAAAAAGGGAAAGAGGCGAAAACAGGCCGTTAAACCCGCTATAGAACGCGCCATCAAAAGCGAACGTTGGGAGGTTTTTATCCCGCTGCGCTTGCGGCAAGGGAGAATGGGTAAGGCAGCTAAGCGCAGCAGTGAGAACTGACAAAATGTGCGCTTATCTTGACAATTCATTGACAGTTAACTGCCTGGTCAGTAATTTCATTTGTAATTACTGACCAGGCAAATATCATGACGAACGCTGCGGATATTCCCAACCCTAAACTTCATCTCGGTTTGTTGATTCATCTGGCAAACCAGTTCAAAGACCAGCTTATTAGCCAGTACTTTTCCGCTGCGGATATCACCGCAGCACAGTTCAAGGTATTGATAAGTATCTATAAAGGCTTTAATAGCCCGGTTGAAGTGAGCAAGAATTTGCTGATGGATGCCGGAGCGATGAGCCGGATGCTTGAACGCATGGTCAAGCGCGATCTGATTGTGCGCACCACCAACCCGGAAGATAAACGGCAGGTCATTCTCGAACTGACCGACAAAGGGCGAGTGATTTGTGATCGTTTTCAGAATGAGGCGCTGGCCTCGATTCTCAGTACGCTGACCAGTCGTCTGACCGCCGATGAGTCGCGACTGCTGGTAGAACTGCTGATAAAAATGTTGCCGGACGAGGCAACCCGCCCACATCGCTAAGCTGTCCTGAAAAGGTATCAAGATGCAAACTTCATCTGCACAACCCGAACGCGCGCCGAGCAAACGTAAGCGCAACTTCGCTATTTTGTTCATTGTTTTGCTGCTTATCGCCGCAGGCTGTCTGGCCTGGTATCTGTTATATGCCCGTTACTACGAAAGCACTGACGATGCGTACGTCAACGCCAATCTGGTGACCTTAACGCCACAAATCGGCGGGACGGTGACGCAGGTTTCCGTTGATGAAGGCGATTACGTCGAAAAAGGGCAGCCGTTGGTGTTGCTGGATCCGAGTGACACCGAAATCGCCCTGCAACAGGCAGAAGCGAATCTCGCCAGCACCGTGCGTCAGGTGCGCGGCTTATACAGCACGGTCGATAATTACCGTGCGCAGGTCGCGGCGAAACAAACCGCGCTGCAAACCACGCAGAACGACTATGCGCGTCGGCAAAAAATCGCCACCAGCGGCGCGATTTCCGTTGAGGATTTAGCGCACTACCGTGACGCGGTTGCCACGGCGAAAAGCGATCTCGCGGCGGCGCAACAGGCGTTAAGCACCAACCTGGCGATGACCGATGACACGGTTATCGATAGCCATCCGGAAATCAAAAGCGCGATTGCCACGTTGCGCCAGCGTTACCTCGATAACGCGCGCAGCACCATTGTTGCGCCGGTCAGCGGCTTTGTCGCGAAACGCGCGGTGCAACTGGGGATGCGCGTCGATTCTGGCACCACGCTGATGTCGATTGTGCCGCTGGATCAGGTCTGGGTGGATGCCAACTTTAAAGAGAGCCAGATGAATACCATGCGTCTGGGGCAGAAAGTGACGCTGACCGCCGATCTCTACGGTGACGATGTGGAGTACCACGGCACCATTGAGAGTCTGGGCATTGGCACCGGCAGTGCGTTTTCGCTGCTGCCGGCGCAAAACGCCAGCGGGAACTGGATCAAGATTATCCAGCGTTTGCCGGTGCGCATCACCCTTGATCCGCATGACATGCAGAAACATCCGCTGCGCGTGGGGCTGTCGATGTTTGCCCGCGTGGATATTCGTAACGCCGATGGCGATCTGCTGCCGCCCAAAACGGTTGCTGCGCCGCGCTTCACCACCGACGTTTACCAGAACGCACTGGACAACGCCGATCAGCTGGTGGCGAAAATTCTTCATGACAACAGCCAGGCGGTAGCGTCCAGCGCCCGCTAAGAGAGACGTTATGCAAGATAAGTCGGCGTTTACGCCACCCAGCCTGTTGCTGGCAACGATTGCGCTGTCGCTGGCAACCTTTATGCAGGTGCTGGATACCACCATCGCGAACGTTGCGTTGCCGACCATCGCCGGTAACCTTGGCGTCAGTTCGGATCAGGGAACCTGGGTGATTACCTCGTTCGCCGTGTGTAACGCCATTGCGCTGCCGCTGACCGGCTGGTTTACCCGTCGCTTTGGTCAGCTCAAGCTGTTTGTTGGTTCGGTGGCGCTGTTCACTCTGACGTCGTTTCTGTGCGGGTTCGCCCACAGCATGACCGAGCTGATTATCTTCCGCGCGCTGCAGGGCTTTTTTGCCGGGCCGATGTTCCCGATGTGCCAGACGCTATTGCTGGTGATTTTCCCGACCAGCAAACGCAGCATGGCGCTGGCGTTGCTGTCGATGGTGACCGTGGTTGCACCGATTGTCGGGCCGATTACCGGCGGCTGGATCACCGACAATTACTCGTGGCCGTGGATCTTCTATATCAACGTACCAATTGGGATTTTCGCCGCCATTGTGGTCTGGACGCAGATGCGCGAGCGCGAAGAGACTACCTCTCATTCGCCGATTGATTACATCGGCATTGCCCTGCTGGTACTCGGCGTGGGCTTGTTGCAGGTGGTGCTGGACAAGGGTAACGACATGGACTGGTTCAACGCCACGGAAATCATTGTCATGTCGGTGCTTTCCGCCATTGCGCTGGTGTCGTTTGTCATCTGGGAGCTGGGGGAGCAGCACCCGATTGTGAACCTGCGGCTGTTTAAAGATCGCAACTTCGCCATTGGCACCGCAACGCTGACGCTCGGTTACGCGGCCTTTTTCGCTATTAACATTATCCTGCCGCAGTGGCTGCAAACGCAGATGGGTTATACCGCCATCTGGGCCGGGCTTGCCGCCGCGCCGATGGGCTTTTTACCGCTGCTGTTAACACCGTTTATCGGTCGCTACGCCCATAAAGTGGATCTGCGCCTGCTGGCGTCGTTGTCATTTCTGACCATGGGCGCATCCTGCCTTATCCGCGCGCAGTTTAATACCAGTGTCGATTTTCGCACCGTGGCGGAAGTGCAGATGTTTATGGGGATCGGCGTGGCGTTTTTCTTTATGCCGATCACCACCATCGTGCTGTCGAATCTGCACGGTGCCGAAGTGGCGGAAGGCTCCGGGCTGGCAACCTTTTTCCGTGTATTGGGCGGCTCGTTTGCTTCGTCGCTCACCACCTGGATCTGGTCGCGGCGTGAGGTTTACCATCATGCCAACCTGACGGAAAGCGTCTCCGTGTATAACCCGGCGGCCACTGATTATCTGCATAAAATGGGCGGCGTGACGCAGCAACACCTGGCGGCGGTGGATAAAACCATTGAACAGCAGGCCTATATGCTGTCGACCATCGACTATTTCTGGCTGTTGGGCTGGGGATTTCTGGCGCTGGTGGTGGTGATTTGGTTTGCCCGCCCGCCGTTTGTGCGTTCCGGTGCGCCGGGCGCGCCGTCGGCAGGACACTAATAACAGAGATGGAATAACGTATGGCTCCGGTGTTACCAGGCAGTGATGGTCGTTTATTGCAGCATCGTTCGTTTGTCGCCTTCTGGCTGGCGCGAACCAGTTCCAGCTTCGGTTTTCAGATGTTATCTATCATCGTCGGCTGGCAAATTTATTCCCAGACACAGAGCGCGTTCTGGCTGGGGATGATTGGTCTGGTGCAGTTTATTCCCTCGGTGACGCTGGCGCTGCCTGCCGGGCATATCGCCGACCAGTTTGACCGCCGTCGCGTGGTGTTGCTGGCGCAAATCCTCGAGTGGCTGGCCATTGCCGCGCTGGCATGGTTAACGTGGCAGGGCGATGCCAGCGTGTGGGTGATTTTGTCGCTTATCTTCGTTATCTCTTGCGCCAAAACCATTGAGTCGCCATCGATGGTTTCGATGTTGCCGGCGCTGGTGCCGCTCTCCATTTTACCGCGCGCAACGGCGGCGAATGCGGTTTCCGGACAGGCGGCGCAGATTGTCGGCCCGGCACTTGGCGGTTTTCTCTACGCGGCGGGAGCCGATGTGGTGTACAGCGTTACCGCCGGGCTTTATCTGGTGTCACTGCTGCTGGTGATGACCCTGCGGTATGAACAGGCGCAGCCGCCGCGCACGCCGGCGACGTTATCCTCGCTGTTTGCCGGCGTTGGGTTTATCCGTAATCGCCCGGATGTGCTGGGGGTGATTTCGCTCGATCTGTTTGCCGTACTGCTCGGCGGCGCAACCGCGCTGCTGCCTATTTTCGCCCATGATGTGCTGCATACCGGGCCGCTTGGTCTGGGCTTGCTGCGCAGCGCGCCAGCGGTTGGCGCACTGCTGGTGGGTTTCTGGTTAAGCCACCGCGCATTGACGCGCAATGTCGGCATGATCATGTTTATGTGCGTGGCAGGGTTTGGCGTGGCGACGCTGGTGTTCGCCTTCTCAAGCTGGATGTGGCTGTCGCTGCTGGCGCTGTTCGCGCTCGGTGGTTTCGACATGGTGAGCATGGTGATCCGCGGTTCGCTGGTGCAACTCGATACGCCAGATGAGATGCGCGGGCGGGTTAACGCGGTTAACTCGATTTTTATCAACACCTCTAACCAGCTCGGCGAGTTTGAATCCGGCATGCTGGCGGCGTGGCTTGGCGCGGTGCCTGCGGCGGCGATTGGCGGTGTCGGCACGTTGATTGTGGTAGCCCTCTGGATGAAGTGGTTCCCCGGTTTGCGCCATCGCCAGCGGCTGGAAAGTGATATGGGGTAGGTTACTGCGAGCCCGGTTTATACCGGGCTCTGTTCAGGGAAAGGATAATTGCCTGGCAGGATGGTTAACCTTGTGCAGTGGCGGGGTCGCTCTCTTCGGCAGTGGTGGACGGAAGGTTCAGAAATGCCATGATCTTTGCGATTTCATCTTCAGTGAGTGGGTGCGTTGCGCGTGACAATGCCTCTATAAATTCTGCAGAACCATTGGAAATATAGATTTTCTCTGCCAGCGCACGCGCTGAGTTATATTCTTCAAAATCGAAAAATTTATGAATGGTATTCATAATTTTATCAGGGTCATTTAATTCTGCTAGGTTAGTGCTTATATTCCCGGAAATGACAGCCAGCCGCGCGGCAAGCGAAATAATTTCCTGGCGAACAGAGGAGGAGAGTTGTCGGGCATTGCTGAGTGATTTTTGGGCGTTATCAAGTTGAAATTGGGCTTTTGCAAGATCAACTTCGAGCGCCTGAGTTTTTCTCAATGTCTTTGCTCTGCCTGCGTTTACACGTTGCAGAATCCATTGCCATACGGCATTTGCGACGCGATCTGACCAGTTAACACCAATGCGTACAAACGAGGAAAAGAAATTAACAATAAAATCCAGTACCGGCATAGCTATTGACATGCCAAAACCCACCACCAGTGGCCAGTAAAAATAGTTGTGCGAGAAATGGTAAGTGCTGGTGATGTTTTTAAGGAGGATTTCTATTTTCTCATCCGACATGGCGATAAGTAATATGTGCTTCCAGTTAAACGCGACCAGTGAGCACAATAAATAGATATATAGCGGCCCTTTTAATCGGCTGGAAATAACATTACTGGCAAAATCCGTTATCTGTTCCTTCAAACCTGAATCTGATGCTTTTTCCGTCACAATGCTCCCCTTATTAATATTATTTTCTGTGCGAACTGGCGAAGCGATTATAACCAGAGCTGATGATCTCCGCGATCATCAGGAGTAGTGGGGAGACAAAACGGTTTTCAGCAAACCGTCAGCGATAGAGAAGCAAGACTGAATTGAATGCCAGTCTCAGATGCTTTCTGCCTTGCCGCTATGGTGAGCGATAGCAAACCCCTGTTCGCGCCAGTGGGCAAGCTGCTGCGCCTGGCCGCGCGTGAGCGGTTTGCCGGTCCAGACAAACAGATGCTGGCCGGGAAAAAATTCCGGGTGAGGGGAGTCGAGCGGTTCGGCGAGGACATCGATGCGCCAGCCCAGCTGTGACAAGCGCCATGCTTCGAGCCATAAATGGGTGCGATCGTCATTTCCCCAGGCGATCAGCAGCGCTGTTTTTGCTGCCTGTTCACGCGCGGTGGCAATGCCTGACGCGGCGAACTCCACTAATACGCCGTCCAGCAGGCTTAACACCACGCGCGCGGTATTTTTATCACGACTGAGCCGCTGGCGTACCGGCACCAGAATATCGTCGATAAGTACATCCGCCGCATGTGTCTGGCTCAACGCGTGAAGGGTGGCGCGCAGTCGGGAAGGATTCACTTGTCGCAACATGGACATCAACTCTTCCTGCAGTGACGCCCAGCTTGTTTCCCCGGCGAATTTGTTGTCGTCTAGCAAGGCCTTAACTTTGCTTACGGAAATGCCGTTATCGATCCAGCGCTTGATCTCCACAATGCGCTGAATATCCGACTCATCGAACTGACGATGACCACCTTCACTGCGCTGCGGTTTTAACAGCCCGTAGCGACGCTGCCATGCGCGTAGTGTGACCGGGTTTATCCCGCAGCGTTCGGCAACCTCGCCGATACTATAAAAAGCCATAGCTCCCTCGTACTCTTTAACGCCAGTGTGCTCTTTTCACAGACTAAGTTAACTTTGCAAAGTTGTACAAATCCTTTTTTGTACAACTTCGCTGCACAGCTTATATCATCTCATCTCTTTTTTCTGGCCAGGCCACGGCCGGTATGCCGTTTACATCCGGGCGCGCGAAAAGATGCCCCTGGAACTGAGAAATACCCGCCGATTCAAGCCACATCCACTCTTCCGCCTTTTCGACGCCGACCGCGGAAATAGCAATTTCCAGCGAGGTACAGCATTTGATAATCGCCTGGACAATGGCCTGGCGGGAGCCACTTTTGTGCACGTCCGCAATCAGGGCGCGGTTGATTTTGATTCTGTCCGGCTGGAATTGCGTCAGCAATACCAGCCCGCCAAACCCGGCACCGAAGTGATCGATTGCCACACGAATACCGGCACCTTTTAGCATTTTCACCGCCTGGGTAAACGCATCAATGCATGAAAACACGGCGCTTTCGTTAAATTCCACGATGACCTGTTCAGGAACCAGCCCGTGCTCTTTAATCGCCTGCACAATAAATTCAGTGGCATCAGGCACCTTTACCAGCGTCATGGGCAGCAGATTTACCGAGAGCGTCTGCGCACCCAGCTTTAACGCCGCTGCCATCGCGAAGGCGACACGCTTACTTTGTAAATCGGCGGTGTAAATATCATCTCCGGCCATATCGTCGAACCAGTCCTGCGGCGAGCCGCCTACGCGGGTGCGCAGCAGGGCTTCGACAGAGACAATCTGGCGGGCAAAGGGGTCAACAATGGGCTGGAAAGCAAAATGGCAGTTGGCGTGGCTATCCGGGACGCCTGGCGGCAGGGTTATCGCGTTGCCATCGGCAATAAACTCCCAGGCATCGCCCGGTGGAATTTCGTAGTAGAACTCTTTCTCGCTGTCTTCAACGAAGGTCTGAAAGAACTGCAACGCGCGATCGCCGTAGGTCAGTTGGTATCGCGTTGTGCCTTTATCAAACACGGTCTGCAATACCGCTTCACGGTCGTGATCGCGCAAGTCGAACAGTTCCATTCCCGTTTTACCGAAGCGTCTTGACGGTGCGTAGTCCCTAAGTACTTCGACCAGATTGTAATGGCGGTCATCGTTACAGATGTCCTGATAAATAGCCGCAACGTTTTCTTCAGGCCCTTCAAGCAGTTGAAAGAAATGCGTGCCATTGAACAGCAGGATCCCCGTCACGCTGGCCTGACCATTTTTGATATTGGCGGCTGCGACCATCTCTTCAAGCAGCGTAAACGAGACATGGTCATGCAGGTGGCTGCGGTAAATGATGGTGGTAAGCATAGGAGTTCCGGCGGGAGATTTAGGAATATTTACCTTAGCAGAAGATAGCCAGGACGTCGCGCCGCTATTCCATTTGTTTTCAAATAGTTCGCGTATGTCCGCAGGTGATTATGCAGAAATGTTAACAACTAAACAGACGCCGATACAGGTAATTTGTACAAGTCCGTTGCGTCCGAATGCTTTTGTTTTTGTGTTAACTTGATGATTTATATCGATTTATAGAGTGTTTCTATAGGGGGCTAATTATTTTGTACAATTTCTATGTACATATTAGCAATCTTTGTATAACTTTAATTGTACTTTCCTGACTCATGGACTTTAGAGGATTAACAGATGCAACAGAATGGTTTTCTTCCAAACACAGCGAATGCGGTTACGCGCTATTTTGATAAAGCCACGCTGCCAACGCAGCAAGAAACATTAGGACGCATTGCTGTCGAGATCCTGACCGAAGGCCGCAATCTGAACCGTAAGGCTATTTGTACCAAATTGTTGTCGCGGCTTGAAAAAGCATCTGGCCCGGAAGAGGAGAGCCACTATCACACGCTGATTGGTTTGCTGTTTGATCGTTAAGATGAAAAGACTAATCGCGATAAATGACCTGGTTATTTGAGTCAATTCTCACGGGGCGCCATAAGCTCTGGCAGAACGCTACCACGTGAGAATTGGCTTTATGCCGCAATTGCACTTCGGCAACGGGCGGCAACCCGAGATGCAGTTATGAACAGTAGTGAAATAGAGCAACTGACAGATGAACTTATCGGAGTGGCCGTGTTGTCGCTCCTGAAAGACAACTCTCCTATCAGCACCCAGGCACTGATAGCCCGGCTGCGTTCGATGGAGAGCAGTGAACCTGACAGCCAACGGCGCAAGATGCTGGGGCGTATTATTGCCGAAATCAGCAATAACACGCTGGGCGAAATGCGCCATGGCGCAGACGCGGTAGGCATGGAATGGAATGAGGATCGCAGGGATAACATTTATCCACTGTTTGGCAACAAGCAGCCGGACAGTAGTAAAAAACACTGACTTAAGTGCTGATAAGCATGCACTCAATATGGGGTAATGAAATGAGCCAGGCTATGCTTGAAAGTTCTGATGGGTACGAAAATCTTTCTGATCTTTCTCTCATGGAATATTTTCGCAGCGGTGGTGAAAAACTTGCAGAGGAATCCGCCATTCTTGGTGTCGCCATCAGACGCATAGTCGCAGCCGATGAACGGATAACCCATAAGGCGTTGATTCTGGAGCTAATCCGGATGATCGAAAGCACGGATGATGTGGTACGAAGCGACATTATCCGCAATACGCTGGAAATTGTTGTACACCATACGACGGATGATATCTGACCTCAGGAACGAGGGGTTATTGCCACCGACCGCGAAACCAGACGGTGGCAATAATCTGCCAATAGCGGTTTTTTGCCTTCCTTTATTGGCTTCTACTGGCTCCACTTGTTGAAAACACCATTTGCCAACACCTGCCACACCAGGGTTTTTTTACGCTTGCCTGCCGACGTAGTGATTTGCCGCAATCTGAAAAGTGGCACTATTCTCTGTGCACTGTTTCGTAACGGCATCGCCGCGCCTGGTGGCGACAAAGGGCAATAATGTCAGGTTTTAAACTCATCCCACTTGCCAGAAAGCTTGCCGTTGGGCTGCTTGTGCTCGGCATCGTTTTTTTTATTGGCCGCGTTTATCAGTCGGAAAAAGGCCCTTCATTGCAGCCCTGGCACCGCTGGTCTGCTGATGAAATGTCTGCCGAAGCGATCGACCGCGCCAGTTTTGCCGACTATCTGGCGCGCGAAGACACGCTTTTCCGCGACATGAAAAACCAGCTCACGGATGCGCTTAGCGACGATGAGAAAACACCGCTTAACCGGTTTTACGGGCAAAGCCGGGTTTACCCCGCCGGTTTTCAACCCAACTGGAACCGTTCTCAGGTATTGATGCCGCAAGGCACTATTCGCGGCGCGGCGGTGTTGCTGCACGGGCTGACGGATTCGCCTTACAGCATGCGTTACCTGGCGCAGACCTGGCAGCAGCATGGATTTGTGGTGGTGGTGCCGCGCATGCCGGGGCACGGAACAGCACCGGGCGCGCTGACGACAGTGGATCGCGACCAATGGCTGGCGACCCCGCGACTGGCTGTGCGGGAAGCCACAAGGCTTGCGGGATCGTCTGTCCCGTTGCATCTCGTCGGCTACTCGAACGGGGGCGCGCTGGCGATTCAGTATGCGCTGGATAGCCTTGGCAACACTGCGCTGCGCCGACCACAACAAATCATTCTGTTATCGCCGATGATCGGCGTCCCGTCCTATGCGCGTTTTGCCGGGCTCGCTGGCTGGCCTGCGGCGTTTCCGGCCTTTGCTAAAGCGGCGTGGCTTAATGTGGTGCCCGAATTCAATCCCTATAAATACAATTCGTTTCCGGTTAACGCCGCCCGCCAATCATGGTTGTTAACGCAGGCGTTACAGCAGCAGATCCAGCAGGCCGCGCGCAGCGGACAGATAAAAGACTTGCCGCCGGTGCTGACGTTCCAGTCGGTGATGGATTCGACGGTCAGTGCCCGCGCGGTGATTGATGCGTTGTACCGCTATCTGCCGCCAAACGGCAGCGAGTTAGTGTTATTTGATATCAACCAGGCGGCCAATGCCGGTGCGTTGTTTCGCCCGTCATCCTGGCAGGCAGTGAACACATTGCTGCCCGCGCCGCCACGTCGCTACACGACAACCGTCATTGCCAATGCCGCCGCCAACAGTTTTGATACGGTTGCCCGCACGACGCCCGCGCAAGCGATGCAGGAGACACAGGAGGACTTACACATCGCCTGGCCGCCGGGGATGTTTTCGCTGTCGCACATTGCGCTGCCGTTTCCACTGAATGACTCCCTGTACGGCCTCTATCCGGCGCAGAGCAACCAATACGGCATAAGCCTCGGCGCCATTTCGCTACGCGGCGAAACCAATACGCTGGCGGTGAGTCTTGATACGCTGATGCGCGCCAGTTCCAACCCGTTTTTCCCGTGGATGATGGCGCAGATAAACCAGCGCATTGCGTGCAGCGATAATAAAGATATCGCGGCGTGCATCAATGCTTCTCACCAGCTGCCAGCAGATAGGGCTGTCGCGGGGGAAAACCAACCGCATTAAGCGGCTTGAAATGGTTTCGGCAATGCGCAACATGGTAAAAAAGGCCCGAAACAGGGCCTTTGTACATCAGGAGAGCACATTCAGCGAGGGGTTAAACGCCGTGCTTCGTTGGGCAATATCAGCCTGGCTGAGTAAGCGTAATGGCCTCGCGCAGTGCTGTCCTGAAGGCGGCGCTTAACTGTTGTGAACGCTCAATGAGTTTCTGCAGCCGTGCCTCGTCAGCCATTTGCGGGTTGAAAAATTCGATCACGGGCTGAAGCTCTTTTAACGCTTTGGCGCCGGAATCCGCGAGGGTTCTGAATTGCAAATCCTTGAGCCTGACGCGTAACAATTGAATATTATCGATATCGCTTTGCAACGCTTTGTTATAGGCGCTAAACACGCGATCAATTTTCTCTTCATAAGCCGATGTGGTGTTGAACCGCGTATTGTGGTTTTTCAGGAATGCGTCCAGCGTACAGCCTTTCGTGGCATAGCTTGTTCGTCGCGTCGATGAGTAGGCAGTCATGCCGGCATAACCAATCCCGGCGAAAAGCAGTTCGTCGGCCACGGTTTCTATGATCGCCTCAATGTCTTCCTGCGGTTTCACATCGGCTTTATTCAGAACCACGTAAACATCGTCAGCGGTAAAAGCACTCTGGCGAATAAATTCTATGTCAGACTGGGCAATCGTTCCGGCGGGATCCAAACCAATCACCCAGATCATTGCGGAGCACTGCGTAAGGAATTCAAGGGTTGTCGAGCGATCGGCTGCTTCCGTTCTGTTAACCGCTCCGGGATTATACCCAGGGGTATCAACCAGGCAGATGTGCTCAAATAACGCCTCATCCATTGGCGCTTGCAGGCTAATTGTCGGCATCACGGTGCGCAGATCGAAGCCAAAGGCCGCCAGATAATCATGCGATAACGCTTTATACAGTTTGCTGCTTAAAGGCACGTTGCAACCGTTTTTGGCGTAGCCGCAGATGCGGGAGTCTGGCGCGTAGACAACAAAGCTCGGGATCACCGTAACGGGATTAATACCGGTCGCCAGCTTCAGGGATTTATCCTGAATAAAGCTATTGATGAACTCCGATTTGCCGCTGCTGAACCCGCCTGCAACGCCGACAACCGTTTTACCGGCGGCCGCCGGGAAGGTGTTGAGTTGCTCAAGGTCAGCCAGCACGTTTTGCAGAATAAGCAACGCGCCAGCTTCATCCGCCAGCGATGATTCTTCAGCAGCGAAGGAGGCATAGTCGCTATGCAGAAGCTGGCGGAATGCCTCCAGCCCCGCATTCCGCGAAGGTTGCGCAGATAAAATGGACTGCAGCAGCGCGAAGCGTTCACTCAGCGTCAGGTTATCATGATGAAGCTGGGAGTAATCCTGCTGGAGCTGCTGATGCGACACGTCCAGTTGCTGCTTAAGTTCCTCCAGCACGTGCAGACTGGCGCGGTTTTGCGATAGCAGCGTTTGCGTGCTGGTGATTGTCTCGTCGAGCACTGCCACTTTTTCCACCAGCCGCTCGTTACGCAGATTTTGCTCAATGCGCTGTGCTTCGAGCGCGTTGATTTGGGTGGTCAGCACCTGTTTTTGTTGTGCCATATCGTGCTGATGTTGTGCGTTGAGATGCTGTAGCTGCGCTTGCTGCTCCGTTTCCAGGTGCGTCAACTGCTGCTGATGGTTGAGTTTCAACTCCGCGACTGTTGTGCCAACCTGTTTTTCGTAGTCACTCAGCGCGCGCGAGACGGTTGCGGCTAGCGCCTTACGCTTAAAGCACCAGAAATGGCTGAGGGTATCAAGATCGGTAAAGACAGCTTTATCAATATGTAGCGCGTCACTCATTTTCTCACTCCCTGAATCTGCGTCGCAAAGCGCTGTAAGCGATCAAGGGTCAGGGTACTGTTCTCAACTTGATTCGCAATTTGGTGAATTTTACCGTCCAGTTCAGCGACAAAGACTGATGAAATGGTGTCGGGTAAAGTGCTTTTTATGCGGGAGAAATAGTGATCAATATCGTCATAAACGGTTTGCCGGACATTGGCGACAAAATCATCAGCTCTGTCTATATACTCGTCGGCCGCATTTCCCTTCAGCCTGCCTTTTGGTGCGAGCTCAGGCGGAACGGAGATATTCAATAAAAACGTTTGACGCGGTAATTTTGCTGCCACAGAGAGAATAACATCGGCAATCATCACCGCCTCACATTCTCCCTCGAGGATCTCGTTGATAAGCGGGGTGACATTTTTACTGATCGCGATTTCCAGGCCGCTATGTTGTTTAACGGAGGCTTCTTTTAATTTTTCCCCCACCTCGTGCACAAACCCTTTTAACGCCACCGACGTCGGGCCGGTATGGATAATTGTCTCCGTTTTGCTAACCGTTTCAGTCCCGCCGCCCCATAATTTGCGCGCAACCCAGTTATATGCGCCTGATTTTTCGCGCGTATATTGCGTTGTTTCACTGGTGCTTTGGTCGCCGATAGCGCTGCGGGTAACCTGGAACTGCTTATCGGCTTCCCGGTTCAGTTCGGCAATCACTTCCCGATAGTAGTTTTCAACGCAGTCGCGATAAGTCCGGTTGAGCCGTTTATCAAGAATATTGCTTTTACCTTTCAGCGCCGCGCTTTGTTTTGCCAGCGCGTCTAAATCTGAGCTATTAATCAGCGTCATACGCTGCTCGATCTGTCGCAGAAGCGCCTCGGTAAACTCCGCAACCACCTGGTTTTTACGCGCGACCAGTACCTGCATTTTTTCACGAATAATGTCGTCTTTTTTGCGGCGAACCGCCTCTATTTTGCGGTGAATGTTGTCGATGTTCGCAAGCAAAGCCAGGCTGTGTTGGGTGAGCTGTTGGTTTTGCAATGTAAAAAAGTCGGCGTAGTCGTTGGTCAGATTGTCCCAGGTCTTGGTCTCGTTCGCATCCCACGTCTCGGGCGTTGCCAGCCGGTGAGAAAGCCCATACGCCACACCTGAACAGTGCAAAAGGTGTTCTTGCGGAGCCCGAATGATGCTGTCAAACACAGCGCCGACTTCCGGATGATGTTGCTTGAGGTTTTTCAGCGTGCTGGTCGCTCTGTTGATGAGCGAGTTTTTGATATTTTCAAGCGTCTGGTTCAGGTGAGGGCGCTTTTCACTGCCATACAGTTGGGTATCAATCTGGCTGGCGACTAACACCAGTTCCTGCACACCCTCTTTAGCGGTGATACGTCCCATGACTTCCAGATCGTTTTCATTCAGAAACTGCCCTGCCGGGCTGATAATAAACACCACATCGCAGGTTTTCAGCAACTCCACGGTGCGCGCTTCACGCGACTGGACAGGGTCATTCATCCCGGGCGTGTCGATAACGCTTATATCCTTGAGTGAGGCGAGCGGCATTGAAATATGGACGACTTTCGTGAAGGGCATATATTTCCCCTCTGCGCCAACATAGTTAAGCAGCTCTGTGGAGAGGGCTTCACAATTTTCTGGCTCAATGACGCCGACATACTCAAGGTCCGCAAGGGTTAACCCCGATTTTTGCATACGCGTATATTGATCATGGGACGCGCAAAGCTCGGGGTACGAGCTCTGGATTTCCTGCAGGGCTTGCCGGGTTATATGCGCCGTTACCCGCGACTCATCTGATGTTGCGGATGTGAGCGGACGGGAGGCGAATTCTGCGTATTTTCTGTCGGTTATTTTTTTTAATTCAAAGGTATATTTGTTTGCATTGTGTTCGATTTGCTTGAGATCTTCGACCGTAAAAAATTCCACCTGTGCGCGAAAATGCTCGCCATAAGAAAGCGTGGTTAATGCCGCTGTCATTGGCGTCGCCGCTTTAGGCAGGACGTTTTCCCCGTCAAAGAACAATGCGTTGAGCAGCGAGGATTTTCCCGCTTTGACGCGCCCAACTATACCAATATTAAGCAAGCGCCCGTCGGTACTGATTTTTTCAAATGCGGCAGATAACGCGCTGGCCGAATCGAGGCAATGTTGGTGCTTTAATTGCTGAATTTCCTGTTCAAAGAGATCGAGTACGTTGGGAAAGAGCGCTTCGAGTTTTTGCGTCTTCTCGATCAAATATTGATATTCCATAACCGTGTCCTGCTTAACGATACAAGTAAGTTGTGGCCAGCGCTTGCAGGGCAAGCGAAAGCTGCTGCAATGCGTCAAGTTGTTGGTCGATAGATGCCTGTTGCTGTTCGCGCTCTTGTTGGTAGGTGCTAATTAAGGTACGTTGCTGATTAATTTGCCCTTCAAACTCATTACTCACGGTATTCAATAAGGTTTGCAATTGCTCGTCGACAATTTCGGGCAAGGCTTTACGAAGCTCACTTTTGATGCCGGGAAACACGCTATTCATTAGCTTATCGCGTGCTTTTTCCTCGGCGTTGAGTGAAGAGAAAAAGCGAATAATATCAGGCAAAAAGACGATAGCTAACTCCAGCACCGGGTTGAGGACATTGGTCGTGATGGCCAGAATAGAGGAGAGCACCCGGTAGGCTTTTCCGGCGCCTTCTTTACTGGGGAATTTTTCACTGAGGGTTTCGACGAAACCGCTGACAGCTTTCAACTTTCCTTCTGTTTTATCAGCAATATTTTTCGCCCAGTTATCATCCAGCGCCACCATCATGGTATTACTTTGGGCGAGGCTGACGGCAATCTCTTCAACCAGCTCGGCAGAAATCTGGTCCATTTCTCGTTTTAACGTATTCGTTAAGTTCGAACGCATGATGTCGACAATTTCTCGCTCCAGTGCAGAAGGGGCATTGCTGGTGGCGGCGAGCTTAGCCAGACGATCAAGTTGGTTATGCAGATCGCTATCAATCGCGTTGATAATGCGGGTGATGAGCGGCCCGGAATAGCGCCAGGTCAGTTCTTGCTGCGTGCGATTACGTTGCCTGAGCAGATCTTCCAGCGCCTGTTCTAACGAAACAATGGCATTATCATTATCTTTTTTGCTGTTTTTAACGACATTGCTGGCAAAGTTAATTTGACTGAGCAAATCGATATTCTGATCTTTCAGCCGATCGATAAACAGATTGTGGAATAGCCGCTCGGGATCAATCGCGACCAGGGCATCATAAAAAGCCGTGGCCGATTTATTGTCCAGCGGAATAACGCTCATGTCTTTATCAAAATAGAGTTGCAGTTGCTCTTCAATAAAGCCTGAGACCTCCTGAACCTGTTCTGGCGCACGTAAATTGGTCTTGCTCAGAACAAAGGAAAAATCGCTGTCGAAGGTTTTAATACTGTCGAGATGACGCAACATGGATTGTGTTACGGTTCCATCTTCAACACTTGTGACCACGATGAAATGCACACCGCGCGGAAGATAATAGGCCAGCGCTTTGTTATGGTTTTCCAGTGACGAGCCATAGCCAGGCATATCCACCAGCACTAAAGGCGCAATCGCTTTCAGCGCGGGGTTGTCGATATGCAGGCGCAAATGTGAGTAATCCGCTGAGTTTTTATTGACATCAGCCAGGGCCTCTACTGGCAAACGCTCTTCGCTGCCATCATGGCGGATGGCTTGCAGCCAGGGATTTTCGCCATAATGCAGTTCCGTCGCCAGTTCTGTTTCCGGCGCGATCCCCACCGGCAAGATATCCATGCCCAAGAAGGTATTGAGCAGCGTACTTTTACCGGCGCTGAACGCGCCAATAACCGGGAGCAAAAGTTCGGTATTTTCAAGTTGCGAGAGTAATGCGCGATCCCAGGTAAGTTCTGATCCCTGTATAAGCGTGGTTAGCTTCTGCATATATTCTGTAAATTGCTGCTGTGTGTTAAGCATTAATACATCATCCCTTTTAGCAAGTTCGTCGTAATCGCTACGCGAAGGTCGTTCGAAAGCGGATAAATACGCTGTTGTTTTTTTCTTGTCAGCGCCAGGTCTGGCTAAATAGGCACCAAATCGATTATTTACTCCTGGCAATTACAGGGAAAACCGCAAGTTCAAGGGGATAAACGTTATCATCGTGTCGTGACAGCCTGTGTCAGTGGCAATCTTTGGCATCGGCACAAAAATGAAAAAGTTAAATTTTTTTACAGATGAAAAGGGAATAACGGACAGAACATAACCGTTATTCTCCTTTGGTTCTGATGATACGCGCACATGCGCATCGCGACAGGATATTTTGCCGTTATGCCGTATGAATATCTCGCTTTCAGCGCGGTTCCTGTTTTCGCCGCAGGGTGAGTAACGGCGTGACCGAAATCCCATGTACCAGTACGCTTAACGTCACGATGGTGATGGCGATATCGGTGATCGCTCCCGCGTTCTGAAGGCCATGCGTCCAGGCGTAGGCGATATAGTTAAGACTGCCGATCCCGCGGATACCCAGCCAGCCAAGACTTAACCGATGCAGCACGGATTCACCCGAACGCCAGGTCAGCAACCAGACGGCGAGGGGGCGAATGATGATAAACACGGTGAAGGCTAACAGTAGCGCGTTGGCATCCCAGTGGCGTGACAGTGTCACGCCAAGCACGATCACCAGCCCGGCAGCCAGCAGCCGCTCAACGGTATCGCCAAAGGAGAGCGCATCGCCCACCACCAGACCGACGGATTTGATCGGGTTATGCTCTTCGAGCCCGTGCCGGGTATGCGGATTCACCTGCATCTCGGCGGGCAGGTCGTGATCATCCTCGCTGGTATGGCGTTTTTGTACGCTCATCTCCGCACTGCGCAGGCCGATACCGGCAGCGAACGCCGCGAGAAAACCGGATGCGCTGAGCATCATCGCCAGCGAAAAGCTCAGGCAAATCAGCGCCAACGCAATAAAATCGCTCGGTGCCACTTCCCCCTGCGCATGGCGTGAGCGCGTGGCGACCAGGCCAATTAAGCGTCCGAGAACAAAACCGATACCCAGCCCGCCGACCAGCGCCCAGAGCAGATCGACACTCAACCAGTGAAACCATTCATCGGCGCTGATTGCGCCACCGGCTTTTTGCCAGACCAGCGCCAGCATCAAAAAGGGCAGCGCGGTGCCATCATTGAGACCCGCTTCACTGGAGAGCGCGATCCGCAGGCGGTCATCATCCTGCGCATCGTTGATAGCCACCAGGCTTGCCAGCACCGGATCGGTAGGGGCGAGAATGGCCGCCAGCGCCAGCGATAAAGGCCACGAGAGATCGGCCATAAAATGGGCGGCGAGCATAATCCCGGCTATGGTTAGCAGCATTGCGGGCAGCGCCAGCATAATGCCCATTCGCCAGTAAGGTGAGGTGAGCGGCAGGCGGATTTTTAGCCCGGTGATAAAAAGCGACGCCGCCATTGCCATTTCGGTTATCCGGCTGGTAAGCGGGGCGTGGCGAACAATATCGATGCCAATCAGCCCCAACACCCACGGCCCGCAGGCGATGCCCACCAGCAGATAGAGGCCAAAAATGGGCACCGGGACACGGCTTATCCAGCCGTAAGAGAGAGACATAAACAACAACAAACAACCCGCCGCAGCGGTCCAGGCCAGATATTCCATACAGCTCCCGAGCAAAATCATCTTCTTAACAGGTATAGCTGCTACCAAAAGATGTGCCAGCAGAGTGCTCCCTAATGCCAGCACGCCGCGCCTGGCGAACGGCGTGCTGGTAACGCATGGAACATTACGCGTGCAAGTTGCACGCCTGTTTACTCCGGTACGTTGCCTTCCCCTTGCTGCGATGGCCATTTCCAGTTCTGCACTTCGGGCAAGTCTTCGCCATATTCGCGAACATACTGATGGTGCGCGGCAATTTTTTGCGCCAGATCCTCCAGGATGTCATCCGCTTTACCCTGCAACGACGGCACGCGCAAAATCGCCTCCTGCGCCAGATGAAAACGATCCAGTTCATTGAGCACGGTCATATCAAATGGCGTAGTGGTGGTGCCTTCTTCCATAAAGCCGTGCACGTGAAAATGGCGGTGATTGTTGCGCTGATAAGTGAGGCGGTGAATCAGACTCGGGTAGCCGTGGAAGGCAAAAATCACCGGCTTATCAGCAGTAAAAATCGCTTCGAAGGCCGCTTCGCTCAGACCATGCGGATGCTGATCCTGGGTTTGCAGCGCCATGAGATCCACGACATTCACCACCTGAACACGCAGTTCCGGCAGGTAATGACGCAGCAGATCGACCGCGGCGAGGGTTTCCATGGTCGGCACGTCGCCGGCGCAGGCCATCACCACATCCGGGGTTTCATTCCGCTGCACGTTTCCAGCCCACGACCAGATCCCCATCCCTGCAGCGCAGTGTTTTGCCGCGTCGTCGAGGTTTAGCCACTGAGGCGCAGGCTGTTTCCCGGCGACGATGACATTAATGCGATCCCAGGTTTTCAGGCAGTGGTCGGCAACACACAGCAGCGTGTTGGCATCCGGCGGCAGGTAAATGCGCACAATATCCGCTTTTTTATTGGCGACATGATCGATAAAACCGGGGTCCTGATGACTGTAGCCATTGTGATCCTGGCGCCAGACATGCGAGGAGAGCAGGTAGTTGAGCGACGATATCGGCGCGCGCCAGGGCAAGTTGCGCGTCACTTTCAGCCACTTCGCATGCTGGTTAAACATCGAGTCGACAATATGAATAAACGCCTCATAACAGTTGAACAGCCCGTGACGCCCGGTTAGCAAATAGCCCTCAAGCCAGCCCTGGCATTGATGTTCGCTCAGGATCTCCATCACCCGGCCATCGCGCGCCAGTTGCTCATCATAGGGTTTAAGCGGTTCCTGCCAGGTGCGATTCGTTACATCGAACACTTTACTCAACCGGTTGGAGGCCGTTTCGTCGGGGCCAAAAAGCCGGAAATTATCGCGGTTGCGTTCGAAAATACCGGCCAGATAGGCGCCCAGCGCGGCGGTGGATTCCGCCTGCGTCTCGCCCGGTGAGCTTACTTCGACGGCGTAGTGATGCAGGTCCGGCGTCACCAGCTCCCGGCGTAAACGACCACCGTTGGCCCACGGCGACGCGCCCATGCGCTTATCGCCGACCGGTGCCAGTGCCTGTAGTTCTGTTTTGAGTTGCCCTGATGCATCGAAAAGATCGTCTGGCAGATAGCTGCGCATCCACTGTTCCAGCAGTTGCCGGTGTTCATCGTTTTCACGGCATGACGAGACCGGAACCTGGTGCGCGCGCCAGAAATCCTCCACTTTCTTACCATCGACAGTTTGCGGGCCTGTCCAGCCTTTGGGGCTGCGCAAAATGATCATCGGCCAGCGCGGCACGGTGGTCTGCGCGTTACCGCTTCGCGCCTGTTGCTGATAGTCACGGATGCTGTTCAGCGCCTGTTCCAGCGTTTGTGCCATCTGGCGGTGCATCCTGGCGGGTTCATGGCCGCTGACAAACAGCGGTTCGTAGCCGTAGCCGCGAAAGAGCTGTTGTAAATCATCATCGCTGGTGCGCCCGAGAAGCGTCGGGTTGGCAATTTTGTACCCGTTCAGGTGCAGGATCGGCAGCACCGCGCCGTCGCGGGCAGCGTTAAGAAATTTTATGCCGTGCCAGCTCGAGGCCAGCGGGCCGGTCTCCGCTTCGCCATCGCCTATCACGCAGGCGGCGATGAGGGACGGGTTATCGAACACCGCGCCAAACGCATGAGCAAGTGAATAACCCAGCTCGCCGCCTTCATTAATCGAGCCCGGTGTTTCGGGTGCGGCGTGGCTGGGAATGCCGCCGGGGAAGGAAAACTGGCGGAACAGCTTCTTCATGCCCTCGGCGTTCTGGCTTATCTGCGGGTAAATTTCGCTGTAGCTTCCCTCAAGCCAGGTGTTGGCCACCATGCCTGGCCCGCCATGGCCGGGGCCGCAAATATAAATCATATCGAGATCGCGCTGGCGAATGGCGCGGTTGAGATGAACATAGATAAAATTCAGCCCCGGCGTGGTTCCCCAGTGGCCCAGCAGGCGCGGTTTGATGTGTTCTGGCCTGAGCGGCTCGCGCAGTAGCGGGTTATCCATCAGGTAGATTTGCCCGACAGAGAGATAATTGGCTGCGCGCCAGTAGCGATCAAGCAGCTGAATTTCGTGGTCAGAGAGAGACGATATCTGTGTCATGCTTTCCTCGCGTCGTCAGAAGGTAAACCAGGCGTTGCCCTTGCAGGCGAACAAATTTCCCTTTAAGCCTGGCACACCGTGTTTTCTGATGACGAAATGAACAGCATCACGCTCCCTTTTTCGCGCAAAGCCGGACGATCAACCGGGTCCTTCACTGCCAGCGGCCAGCAGCGGAACCACCACATCGCTGATGGGCGTGGCAATGCCATGCGTGCGACCATAGCGCTGCACCACGCCGTTACGGATATCCCACTCCAGCGGGCGATTCGCCTGGCGGTCGGCGAGAATTGACGTCCCCAAATCAGCAGGCGCACGGTGAAAACCGTCCACAATCTCCTGGGCCACGTTATCGCTGAGCATCGCGCCTTCCGCCCGCGCCACGGTCAGGCATTCACGCAGGTACGCCAGCGCCAGCGCGGTGATATCCTCGCGTGTGAACATGCCGGCGCGGCGATTGGCGAGCACCATCAGACCGGCGACCGCATTCTGCAACAGCTTGCGCCAGGCGATCGACGTAAAATCCGCTGACAACTCCACCGCGCAGCGTGTGTCGCTGAGTGCTTTCACCACCCGTTCTGCCTGCGGCACGTCCGGCAGCGTCAGGCGCGGTTTAGCGCGCAGCCAGACAGAGGCATCCGGCTCACGCTGCGCCGGGAACCAGACGACGGACGGCAGCACGCTTGCGCCGTTGACCAGTGGAGCGAGCTGGTTTTTTTGCTCGACGCCATTTTGCAGCGCGCACACAACGGTGTTTTCATCGCATAACGTCGCCAGCCAGCCGGCGCTCTGTGCAACCTGCGTGGTTTTCACCGCCACAAACACCAGATCGAACGGCTTATGCAGCGCTGCCGGATCGCTCAATACCGGGCCGGGCACCACAATTTCCCCCTCATCGTGGCGCAGAATCAACTGCGGGTGGGCGGTTCGCCCGCACAAAACGGGTGCGCGGCCCACTTCATGCAGCGCCGCCGCGATAGTCGTGCCGATAGCCCCCGGGCCAAGCAGCGCAATTGTCGGACAATGAGACATGGTGAGTTCTCCTGATGTGATTAACCAATCATTACCGTGCCGGTCGCGATCACCGTACACGCCAGCATTTTTCTTAGCGTTAAGGTTTCGCCGAGAAACAGATAACCCAGTAGCGCGGCAAACAGAACGCTGGTTTCACGCAGCGCTGAAACTGCCCCCATTGGCGCGGTCGCCATCGCATAAATAATGATGCCGTAAGCCAGCAGCGAAACCAGCCCGCCGGCGGCGGCAGGCAATACATCGGGACGCCAGCGCAGTAAACTTTTTGCACCGCGAAGCCCGATATAGAGCGCGGGCATCAGCGCGCCCCATAACGCACTCATCCACACGGTATAGGCGATGGCATTACCCGCGATGCGCACACCAATGCCATCCACCACGCTATAAGCGGCGATAAACACGCCAGTGACCAGCGAATATGTCAGACCCGGCAGCGCCAGACGGCGGTGTTGCAGGGCAAGCAGCAGAATACCGCCGGAAATCAACCCAATGCCAGCCAGCGCGTTCACGGCTACCTTTTCCCCGGCAAACAGCGCCGCCGCCGAGGTCACCATCAGCGGTGAAGAACCGCGCGCAATCGGGTAGGTTTGCCCGAGATCGCCGCTCTGATAACTGCGTACCAGAGACAGGTTATAACCGACATGCAGCAGCGCTGACAGCAGCGCGTATTTCCAGCTGGCATAAGCCGGCAAGGGTAAAAACGGTGCCACGGCAATGCAGGTGAGGGCTATCGTCGCGCACATGATGGTCATCGACCATAAGCGATCCGTGCCGCCGCGTAACAGCGTATTCCAGCTGGCATGCAGCAGGGCGGCGAATAACGTCAGCAAAACAAGGTAAGTGGGCATGTATCGATGCTAATCAGCACATGCCCGGATGAAAAGTGAAGTGTCATCACACCGGCATGAATAAATACTCATGCTTAGCGATAGTTAAGCTGTGCCTGTTGTGACTCTGCTAACAGCCAGTTGCGGAATGTCACAATGTGCGGCTGTGTTTCGATCCCCTGCGGGCAGACAAAATAATAGGCTGCCGGCGACGGGAAAGGCACGTCAAAAAGCCGCACCAGCGAGCCATCGGCGATCTCCTTTTCAACGTGCCCACTGCGCGCCAGCGCAATTCCCTGGCCCAGTAACGCCGCTTCGATGGTCATATTGGTATCGGCGAAACGCACGTTCTCATGCAGCACATCGGTATTCACGCCGACTTGCTTAAACCAGGCGTCCCATTTGGGAACCAGATCGGCGCCATCACGCGTCAGCAGCGGGTAGCGCAGCAGTTCGGCAGGTTCATCCGGCGTGCCAAAACGCTGCAAAAGTGCCGGGCTGGCAACCGGGAAAAGCTGCTCGCGGAACATAAATTCTGTATGCAGCGCCGGATAATTCCCGTGACCAAAGCGGATCGCCACATCGGCATCGGTGCTGGCGAAGTTAATGGCCTGATCGGTGCTTTCCAGCGTCACCAGAATTTCCGGGTGTAAGCGCGCCAGACCCGGCAAGCGCGGCAGCAACCATTTCAGCGCAAAAGAGTAAGTGGTGTTGACGCGCAGTCGCACCCGGCCTTTTTGCTCACGCAAATCCGCCAGCGTGGTTTCCAGTTTGCTGAAAAATTCACGTACCAGCGGGGCGAGCGCGGCACCGGCTGGCGTCAGACTGAGGGTCTTGCCGCGCTGAAACAGTGGTAATCCCCAGATTTCCTCAAGGTTTTTTAGCTGATGGCTGACGGCACTTTGCGTAATACACAGCTCTGCCGCCGCCGCGGTAAAGGTGGTGTGGCGGGTGGCCACTTCAAAGGCGCGCAGTGTCGCAGTGGGGGGAAGATCACGCATCATTCGGTTCCTGTTAATGAGCTAATGCTCATAACACCCTATGCCGAAACCGTGGTGAAAGCTACGCGAACCGAACAATAAACTACCGCGATCAGAGCAGGGTAACGGTGCTGTCTAACCAGACTGGCAGGTTTTCCCGGTACCAGTCGAGATAGCGCGGAAGATCGGTTTTCTGCCGCTCAGCAAGCAGCGTCACCACTTCGGTGACAATCCACGCTTTGGCGATGGCAATCTCCCGGCCGAGTTCGCGCGGTGTTGCATGATCCGCAATACGACAATAGCGCCCGGCAAGCGCCTGAAAAGCGTGTGTGGTGCCCATCCCTTTTATCAGCGGCGCGAGGTCAATCGCCGGGCTTCCCGTGGAAAATCGTTCCCAGTCGAAGAGCACCAGCTCGCCGTTATCCCGTCGTCCCCAGTTACCCGCATTGCTGTCGCCGGAAATTAACCCCGGATGGCGAAAGAGCACCTCGCTGGATTGCTGAAAACGGCGCAGTTGTTGCGAAGCCGGTTCCGGCAACGCCAGCAGCGCCAGCGATTTTTCCAGCGCGGAAACTGACCAGCTGTGCGGGTGATAGCGCCATGACGCCTCTGGCGCAACGCGATGCAAGCGAGCCAGCATCGCTAACACCTCATCACCTGCCACGGCATCCTGCGAAACCGGATGGGGAATATACTCAAGCCTTACTAACTGTCGCGCCGGATCGGCGAATAACAGCCCTGGCGAGGCAATCTTTGCCGCGTTGAGCCGCTGCGCCGCATGTTGATAGAAAGCATATTCAACTTCACTGACAGGATATTTCTCAATGACGCGCTGGCCATGCTCATCAACAAAAAGCGCCACCTTTGCGGCGCCCATTTTTGATAAATCCTTAGCTGTCATCCCTATTCCTTTACGCGCTGGTCGAGCGTTTCAGTGTAGCCTGGATGGGTGGCAACGCGGAGACAGGTTTACTCCTGCGTCGCCTGCTCCTGAGCATAAAGGCGATATTGCCTTGGCGTTAATTGATACTGTTCGCGAAACGCGCGGCAGAATGTTGATTGCTGCTGGTAACCCAGGTGCAGCGCAATATCCGTAATAGAGCGATGCGTTTCGCTCAGCAACGCTTTCGCCATCACCATGCGCCGATAGCGGATGTAAACACCAGGCGACATGCCGGCGATTTGTTTAAAACCGCGCTGGAAATGCCACGCAGAGTAACCGGATTTTTTCGCTAATACGCCAAGCGGTAACGGTTCGGCAATATTGCTCTCGATCCACTGGAGAATATCCTGGATGGTTAAGCTCATCAGATATAACGAGGACTTTTTTCTCATTTCAATACCCGCTGTTAATGCGCGGCGTTTGGGGAAGTTATCTCTGTTTCCTCCCCGAACGCAAAAGCGTCACGCGTCACTGGATTTGTCAGATTATCCGCATCAGCAATCTTCAATAATTAAGTAGACGGCATTCAGCGGCCCGTGGACGCCAACGACTTTAATCAGCTCAATATCGGCCGTCGAACTTGGCCCGGCGATAAGATTGATACACGAGGGAAGCGTTTCGCCTTCCTGCACCCGCTGGCGCAAAACGTGCGCCAGTTGCGTGACGCCATACAGCAATCTGCTCTTATAGATAACGAACAGGGTGGTGGTGGGCAGCAGGCTGATAGCACGCCCCTGTGACGGGGAGGAAAAGAGCACCACACCGCCGGTTTCGCACAGACCATATTCGGCGTAGACCACGCCAATGCTGGCTTGTGCGGCGCGACGCAGATTCTCTTCTCCGCTGGCTGAATCCCAGCAATGTGCTGGAAATGTGTTCTGCAAATGCGCGGTGATCCCGATGTTTGCCAGCCGGGCGTCGCCGCTCATCAACAGCGGGCCGCCGCCGTACTGGTTACAGATCCGTTCGGCAAGCTGGGGAATTTTTGCCAGCGGAGCCACTTCGCAGTGAGCCTGCATAACCGTGGTCGCGTATTCGATAAAGCTGTCGCAGGGGTGCTGCTGGATCTGCCCGGCGTAGCGGCTTGTCAGCGGAGCGTGTCCGGCAAACTCCAGCGGCTGCGGTATCTGACGCGGTTCGCGACCGAGTCGACCAGCAATTTTTTGCATAAAAGCATCACGGTTTTCCATCAGGCTTGCTCCCCGTTTTGTTGCTGTTTTTGGTGTTTTTTAAACCAGCCACGGAAACTCTCGCCATCGGCAGCGGGCAGATCGCGCGCCTCCGTCCACTTGCTGATGGCTGAGATGGTAAAGGGCATTTTGCCGTTGCGGATCATCAGTTGGGCGGCGCGCGCGCCAGCGACCATGCCAACTTTCCACAGCCGGGGGTGACGGTTGGCGTAATTGAACAGATGAACGGTGTGTCTTTCCATAGCGGGCGTTTTTCCGCTTTCCGCCAGTGTGCGGCGGTGCTCGAGGATCAGTGACGACAGCGGAATGCGCACCGGGCAGACATCATCGCAGGCGGTACATAATGAGCAGGCATAGGGCAGGTTTTTGAAATCATCATAACCGCCGAGCAACGGCGTGAGCACCGCGCCAACCGGGCCGGGATAGATCGAGCCGTAACCGTGTCCGCCGATATGACGGTAGGCAGGGCAGGTATTCATGCAGGCACCGCAGCGGATGCAACGCAGGATGTCCTGGAAAGGCGAGCCCAGCACCTGTGAGCGACCATTGTCGACAATAACCAGATGGAACGATTCCGGCCCGTCGCTCTCCATGCTGCCTTTCGCGCCGGTAAGCCAGGTGTTATATCCCGTAAGACGGGCGCCAACCGCGCTGCGCGCCAGCATCGTCAGGATAATATCCAGTTCGGCAAATGTCGGCACCACGCGCTCCATGCCCATCACGGCAATGTGCGTTTTCGGCACGGTGGTACAAAGCCGGGCATTGCCTTCATTGCTCACCAGGCTGAGCGTGCCGGTTTCCGCGACTGCAAAGTTGCAGCCGGTAATGCCGATGTCGGCGCTGAGGAAATCCTCGCGGATCTTCTGGCGAATAAAACGCGTCATGGCTTCCGGCGTTTCGGGGCCGTTATAACCCAGCTTTTCGCGCAACACCTGCTGAATTTGATGGCGATCCCGATGAATGGCCGGTACCACCACGTGCGAGGGGGCATCTTTGGCGAGTTGCAGAATATACTCGCCCAGATCCGTTTCCACGACCTCAATGCCAGCCGCTTCAAGCGCGGCATTCATGCCGATCTCTTCGGTGACCATCGACTTCGATTTAACGATTTTGCGCGCCTGCTTTTCCTGGGCAACCTGCAAAATATAGCGGGTGGCATCTTCATGCGTATCGGCGAAAAAGACGTGACCGTCGTTAGCGCGGATCTTTTCGCTTAACTGGTAAAGATAGGCATCGAGATTGTCGAGAACATGGGCACGAATTTCAGCGGCGCGCGAGCGCCAGTCGGGCCAGTTTTCCAGTTCATCGACCATTTTCTGCCGGTTGATACCGATCCGATCCTGCGCGTTGGCCACGGCGTGGCGCATGACCGGATCGTCAATTTGCTGTTGTACCCGGTCATAAAAAGGAACATTGCTGGTTTTTAGCGACATAGTGTTTCCTTAGCGGCTCATCAGCACATCAGCGATATGCAGCACACGAACATTCTGGCCTTCACGCTGTAAACGCCCGCCGATATTCAGCAGGCAACTGGCATCCGCGCCGATCAGGTAATCCGGCCTGGCTTGCATGATATGCGCGACCTTTTCTTTCACCATTTCGCCGGAAATTTCGGCCATTTTGACCGAAAAGGTGCCGCCAAATCCGCAGCAGGTTTCCTGGGCGCCAAACGGCACAATTTCCAGATCACGCACCTCGCGCAGCAGTATTAGCGGTTCATCACGTACCCCAAGCTTACGAAACAGGCTGCATGAGGGGTGATAGACCGCCCGTCCTGGCAGGCGCGCGCCGACATCGGTTACGCCAAGCTGGTTAACGATAAAGGAGGTCAGATCAACCATGCGGCTGGCAACCTTTGCGGCGCGCATCGCCCACTCCGGCTCATCGACCAGCCAGTCCGGGTAGTGGCGGATCGCGTTCATGCAGGAACCGGCAGGCGAGATAATCGGGTAGTCGTTGATTTCCAGCGCCGCAATCTGCGCTTTCATGCCCGGCAAGGCGTCACGAATGTAGCCGCTATTAATTGCCGGTTGACCGCAGCAGCCCTGTTTTTCAGGAAACTGAACATGGCAGCCTAACTGTTCGAGTAGCAGGACACTGTTTCGCGCCATGCGCGATTTAAGTGCGTCCCCAATGCAGGTAACAAAAAAATTTACGTTCATATTATTTAGCTTCCAGCGAAGATAACGGCATAACGTCATTTTTAATTTCAGGCAGGCGGCGAGGGGGTTGTGCTTGCCTGATTAATCATCTCTTTAGCGCGCCACGCGCAGCCCGCCGGTGACGCCGCGGCTTAATACGATTTGCCAGAGCTGGATATTTCTGGCGCGAAATGCGCCCGCGCAGGCGGTGAGGTAATAATTAAACATGCGGTGAAATTGCGTGGAGTAATTGCTTGCTATTTGCGGCCAGGCCTGATTAAAACGGCGATGCCAGGCCATTAATGTTTTGTCGTAATCGGCACCGAAATTATGCACATCTTCGATAACAAAATAGGGCTCGCTGGCTTCGGTAATCTGTTTTAAGGAGGGCAGGCAGCCATTCGGGAAAATGTATTTATTGATCCAGGGATCGACATTATGCAGGGTTTTATTCGACCCGATGGAGTGCAGTAAAAACAGACCATCCGGCTTCAGGCAGCGATCGACGGCGTTGAAGTAGGTCGCATAGTTTTTCGGCCCGACATGTTCGAACATGCCGACGGAGACGATGCGGTCATAGCGTTTATCCAGATCGCGGTAATCCTGCAACAGGATGCGAATATCCAGCCCCTCGCTGTGGCTTTCGGCGTAGGCTTTTTGCTCTGCCGAAATGGTGATGCCTTCAACGCTGACACCATAATGGCGCGCTGCGTATTGCGCTAAACCACCCCAGCCGCAGCCGATATCCAGCAGCGTCATGCCCGGTTTAAGCTGCAGTTTTTCACAGATCAGCGCGAGCTTATCCTCCTGCGCCGCGCAGAGTTCATCGGCGTTTTTCCAGTAACCGCAGGAGTACTGCATATGGGGATCGAGCATACGGCTAAACAGATCGTTACCTAGATCGTAATGCACTTCGCCCACTTGCCAGGCGCGGCGACGGGACTGAGGGTTGATGATGCGCGCCGCGGCGATGCGCATCAGGTCGGCCAAACGCGCCGGGCGCTGCTCATCAAGCCTGGCGCGCAATAGCTTGTCAAAAAACACATCAAGCTGTTTGCAATCCCACCAGCCCTCCATATAACTTTCACCGAGCCCGAGTGAACCCTGCTGCAACACGCGCCTGAAAAAACGCGCGTCATGCACGCGGATATCCCAGGGTTCGGGACCATTAATCATGATGCCTGCCTGGGACAGCAGTTCCTGGACAATCCGCAGCCAGTGGCCGGGTTTACTGATCACATCGACGGTACATTCGTTAGCCATCATCTTTCCTTCAACGTAGCGTGCGCTCAGCCGGTAATTCCCCCGTTATTCACTGCCCGTCAGTGCGAAAAAGGCTTATCGCTCAGGCAGCTGGCTGGTAAATTGTTCACAACGGGTGAAATATATTTATGACCCGTTCATTATTCAGGAAACCCGTTTTGCCTGCGCTGTGCTATCAAGACAAACTTCATCGAATAGAGGTCAGGTTGTTATGTGCTCAAAGCTTGTGTTGCCGCCTCGTCAGCCCATTAGCGGCCAGCCCGCGCCGGTGCTGATGACCTTGCCGCGCCCGGTGTACTTTCGCAGTTACCCTTTACGCGGCGATACGGGCGTGGACATGCACGAGCATCCGTTCGCGGAATTTCTCTATGCGCGCGAGGGAAGTATGCGGGTGGAAATTGAAGGCAAGACGCTGGTGGTGCCCGTGCTTTATGGGGTCTGGATCCCGGCGCGCATGCCGCACCGTCTTCTTGCCGGCAGCGACGTATTGCTGGAAAGCCTGTATGTCGAGGCCGATTTTGCCACCATCCCCTTTAGCGGCAGTAAGGTGGTGGTGGTGAGTGATTTTGTGCGTGAGTATATTCACTACGCCACGCAAAACGTGCCGGAAAAGTATGACGACGCAGGCGATGACGCGCAGTTAGTGCAGGTACTGATTTCCCTGCTCAGACGTTTACCCGATGCCGGGTTATCGGTCTCCTGGCCGGTATCGCCGTTGTTGACGAAAGTTTGCAGCCAGATCCAGAAAACGCCCGGCGACGCGCACAGCATCGAACAGTGGGCCTCCTGTAGCGGTATGTCGGTGCGCACGTTTTCACGTCGTTTCAAAAAGGAGACCGGCGTCGCGTTCAGCGAATGGAAAAAACGGGTGCGTTTGCTGGAATCCGTGGTGATGTTAAAAAACAAACGCAGCGTGACGCAGGTGGCGCTGGAGCTTGGCTATTCAAGCCCGGCCTCGTTTACCTTTGCGTTTCGCGCCATGTTCGGCGTGCCGCCAACGCGCTATTAATCGGAGACTGCCCGCCGCGCTTTTTCAGCCGCGCCGGGGCGCGCGTCATTCATACTGCCGCTCTTTACTAACTCCTGAAAAAAGCCGGCGTAGCCACCAGATAACCAGCGCCAGCAGGGCGATTGCCCCCAGCACGGCAAACGCCACGCTGTAGGAGTATTTCGCCGCAATTGTTCCCGCCATCGCCGGGCTGAATGCGGCCCCGACACCTTGTAACAGCATGATAAAGCTCTGCCCGGCGTTGGTGTGCCCGCTGCCTTCCAGCAATTTAACGATATAACCGGGTACCGCCACGCCCAGCAGCCCTGCGGCCACGCCATCCAGTATCTGAACCGGGATCATAAAAAGCGGTCCGGCCGAGACGCAGGCCAGCGCCGCGCGCAGCGGCAGAACCAGCAACGCTGCGGTAATCAGCAGCGGGTAACCATATTTTCCCGCCCTGGCGGCGGCAAATAAGGCGACGGGGATCATCACCAGTTGCGAAATAATGACGGTCGCCGCCGCATATACACCGGCGCTCATTTCCGCGCCTGGCGCGGAGGCCACACGCATACTGAGCATCGGCAGCAGCGCCGCGTTAGCCAGATGAAACAGCATCAGCGTCACGCCGGTCGCGATAAGGGCGGGGTGAGTGATAATCGCGGAAAGTCGGGGGACGGTTGCCGGATCTTCATTGTGACTGAGCCCCCGTGCGGCGCGGTTATCAATGTCGTTATTGCGAACAGCAAATACCGCGAACGTTGCGCATATCGCCATGCCGGTCATCAGAATAAAAACGGCATCGGTACCGAAATACCACACCAGAATGCCCGCCAGCATCGCGGCACTCATATTTCCGCCGTGGTTAAACGCCTCGTTCCTGCCCATCTGCTGGTTAAACCCTGGCGAGCCGGTTAAGCCAAGCGTAATACCCATTAACAGCGGCGCAATAAACGCGGCGGATACGCCGGTGACAAGTTGTGAAAAACCAACGACAAAAAGTGTCGGATACGCCCAGAGTAACAGCGTGGCGGCGGTGATCAGCAAGCAGCAGGCAACAAGGATGCCGCGCTTATGCCGGGTGGCGTCAGCGACCAGCCCGGAAGGCATGGTCGCCACCAGACCCGCCAGACCGCCAGCTGTCATCATCCAGCCAATGTTGTCGGCTTGCCAGTGATGTTCAGTGAGAAATATCCCCAAAAAGGGGCCAAGGCCATCCCTGACATCCGCCATGAAAAAATTCACTAAACAGAGTGCCTGCAGCGATCGTAACGGCATAGAAGCCTTTTTTGTGTCCATGGTGCAGCGTTCCTGAAGTATCGGTGGGTTCCGCATCCTGAAAGCGTATTGTTATCCCTTTCAGCGGGTGGCAGACAAAACAGATGCCGTATCTCACAACTGTGAGAAGGGATAATAATCGGCTTTCACGTCAATCATGTGATACATAAATGTAACATTCTGTCGTGCTGGCGAAGGGGAGTGTGAAAGGCGGTCGACTGCAAACGTGTGGTAAGTCTGCATCATCAATGCGGTTGACGATGCAGACGGTATGTAACGGTTATGCCAGCAAAATCACACCCCAGACAACGGCGACCATCAGCAGCGCCGTCGTTTGGGCGGCACTGCCCATATCTTTGGCGTTTTTAGACAGCGGGTGGCGCTCCAGTGAAATGCGATCGACTACCGCCTCGATAGCAGAATTTAGCAACTCCACTAACAGGCTGATAAAGCACACGGCGAGCAGCAGCGCGCGCTCAACCCCGCTGACGTTGACAACCAAAGCGGTAATCATCAATACGCTATGTAAAACAAGCAGCTGGCGGAACGCCGCCTCGCTATACACAGCGGTAAGAAAACCGTCGCGCGAATAGATAAGTGTACTGACGATCCGCGCGATGCCGGTTTTGCCGTGAGAATATTTGCCAGTTGCGCTGGGGCCTGACGATTGCATGTGCATCTCCTGAAGAAAGATTTGAGCGCGCAGTATGCAAAACGAGATGTCAGGAAATTGTCAAAACCGTACCGGAAACAGAAACCTGGCAATAAATAGCCGTGGTTAGCGCGTGCGCTGCATATCCAGCGTAAAGCGGCAGCCTTGATCCGAACTTTCGACCGTCATGCGCCAGCCAAGATGCTCCACAATGCGTTGCACAATCGATAAACCAAGCCCCTCGCCATTTTGCTGCATGCCGGAGTGAAAGCGCTGAAAATGGCGCGGATCGATACTCGACGGCAGGCCAGGGCCGGTGTCCGAAATGGTCAGGGTTGCGCCATGCAGCGCAAGGCGGATCTCTCCCGCTGCGGTGTACTGGCAGGCATTGCGCAGCAGGTTCCAGAAAACGCTGCGCGCCAGCTCAGCATTGGTCTGTATGTGGGTCTGCTCCGCGGCGTCCAGTATCAGCGCGACGGGCTTTTTTGCCAGCCAGGGCTGGCAGCGCGCGATGCACTCTTCGAGCAAAGGACGAAGCGCGACCTCGCTGCGGGGCAGGGTTTGCGGATCGCGTGAAAGCAGCAACAGGCACGTCAACTGGCGCTGCATCTCCTGGGTGGTGCGCACGATCCGCTCCGCGCCTGGCACCAGATGGCTGTCGGCAGGTAACTGATGCATGATGGTTTCCGCCGCACCGCCAATGATCGCCAGCGGGGTGCGCAATTCATGGCTGGCATCGCCGACAAAGCAGCGCTCACGCTGGAGAAACCGCTCCAGTTCCTCGCTGTGTTGGGCAAATGCGCGCGCCAGCACGCCGATCTCATCGTTCGCGTCCTGGAAAGGTAACGGCTTTTGATTGCGCTCGACGGCGTTGGCCAGCCGTGTAATGGGAACGGTAACGCGCGCCGATGTTAAACGGCCAATCCAGAAGGCGCACAGCACGCACAACAGAATGATAAGCGGCGCGAAACCGTCAATCATCCACTCCAGCCAGGCATAACGACTGCCATCCTGCAGCAGGTAGTAGCGCTGGTTATGCAGCGTGAATACCAGTAAGTGCTGTTCGTCGGGTGCTTTCAGGCGATGATAGCCCGGTGTGTACTGGCGCAATGCATCGGGTGCGGTCTGCACGTTGTAGAGTTGGCTACCTTGCGGCATAGCGGGGAGGATGCCGCTGGCAATCTCCTCTTCCAGCCGGGGGGCTTCGTCGCGCAGGCTTTCCGCCATCGCCCAGGCGCGGAGTTCGTCGTAGTCGAGTTGCTCAGCCACGACCACAAATGCCATCACCGCGACCATCAACAGCACAAATGAAACAGTAATGCGCGTATTGAGCGTCATCTGCTGGTAAAGGGATTTCATGGTAGATGCTCTGCCTCTGATGATTATTCTGCGCAAGCCTCCCCAGGCTTGTGCAGGCGTAAACCGATGCCATGTACCGTTTCTATCAGTGCAGATGTGAAGTTTTTGTCAACTCGCTGGCGCAGGTCATGAATATGTGTGCGCAGTGCGCCGCTTTCCGGCGGCTCGTCGCCCCACAGCAGGTACTCCATCTCCTGCTTTTTGACGACGCCGGGTGCGGCGCGCATCAGACTCAGCAGCAATTTGTGGGTGGTCGGCGTCAAATTGATGGTCTGGCCTTGCCGCCATGCCTGCGGCGCGCGGGTATCTACCCGCAGATCTTCCCAGCTTAGCGTGCCTTGCACCTGCCGCCCCTGGGCGCGGCGCACCAGCGCCTGGATACGTGCGTCCAGCTCCTTGAGTGAAAAGGGTTTTACCAGGTAATCGTCTGCGCCCAGCGCAAAACCCTGCACGCGGTCATCGACCGGATCGCGCGCGGTCAGCATCAGTACCGGCACCGGGTTTTGATATTCGCGGCGAAGTTTGCTGCACAGCGTCATGCCATCCAGGCGTGGCAGCATCAGATCCAACAGGATGGCATCGTAGTCATTCTGCGTGGCCATACGCAGGCCGGTGGCACCATCTCGTGCATCATCCAGCACGTAGCCCAGCGGCTCAAAGAAGTCGTACAGGTTGGCCACCAACTCAGGGTTATCTTCGATAATGAGCAGGCGAGTCATAGAAAACCGGCTTTGGGAAAAAGGAGCCGGCTACCTTAACAACTTCCTGACACCGGGGCGTTGATACTGCGCACATTTCTAACCCATTGAGAATTGCGCATGTTTCAACGTCTGTCGTCGTTTCGGCTCAACCCGGTGCAACTGACCTGGGTCGCCGCTCTGTTCTTTACCACCTTTGGCAATATTGCGCTGTGGCAAACGCTGTGGTCCAAAATTGAGATCAACAGTCTGCACAATTTGCTGTTTGTCATCAGCCTGCCGGTTTTCCTGTTCTGTTTTTTTAACGTGTTGCTGACACCGGTAATGATGCTGCCGTACTTGCGTAAACCGCTGCTGGCGGCGCTGGTCGTTATCAGCGCCAGTTGCAGCTATTTTATGCTGCGCTACAACGTGCTGATCGACCGCAGCATGGTGCAGAATTTCTTTGAAACGAATCAGGCTGAGCTCACTTCGTATCTTTCTGTTCCGCTGGTGCTTACGCTACTTGTTCTGGGCGTGGTGCCGGCGGCGGCGATGGTGTTGCTGCCCGGCAAAAATATCGGCCGTCCCCTACAACACCTGTTCTGGTGGCTATGCCAAATTGTTGTGACGTTAACCCTTTTTGCCGCCGTGACGCTGGCGTTCTATAAGGATTACGCTTCGCTGCTGCGCAACAATATGCAGATAAAAGACCAGGCGCTGCCGTTTAACGTTGTCCGCAATACCAATGGCTACCTGAAACGCAAGTACAGCGTGAAATCGCAGCCTTTACGCACGGTGGCGGAAGATGCCACGCGTACGGTTGCGGAGCGGCCAAAACTGGTGATTGTGGTGGTTGGGGAAACGGCGCGGGCGCAGAACTTCCAGCTTAATGGGTATGCACGCCCGACCAACCCAACGCTGTCGCAGCGCGAGGATATCATCAGTTTTAAACATGTCTCATCCTGTGGCACGGCGACGGCCATTTCGCTGCCGTGCATGTTTTCGCGCATGACCCGTTCGCAATACAACGACGTGCGTGCCGCAACGGAAGAGAACCTGCTCGACATCCTGCAACGCACCGGCATCCATATTCTCTGGCGTAATAATAACAACGGCGGCTGCAAAGGTATCTGCGCGCGCGTGCCCACCGATGATATGCCCGCACAGAACATTGCCGGTCTCTGCGTCAATAAAGATGGCACCTGTTATGACGAAGTGTTGTTGCACCAGCTCACAGCGCGTATTGATGCGATGGCGGGGGATGCATTAATTGTGTTGCACCAGATTGGCAGCCATGGGCCAACGTACTTCGAACGTTACCCGGCGCAGGCCAACATCTTCAGCCCTACCTGTGACAGCAATCAGATTGAGAAGTGCAGTAACGAGGCGCTGCTCAATACGTACGACAATACGCTGGTCTACACCGACCGGATGCTGGGTAAAACCATTACGGTGTTGCAAGGCTATGCAGCACAGCGCGACGTGGCGATGATTTACGTTTCCGACCACGGTGAGTCTTTGGGCGAGCGGGGGATGTACCTGCACGGCACGCCGTACATTATTGCGCCCGAGGAGCAAACTCATGTCCCGCTGGTGATGTGGCTTTCGCCCGCGTTTGTACAGCATGCCGGGATCAGTCTCTCCTGTATGCGCAGCCATGCCGATAGCAACAGCTATAGCCATGACCATCTCTATCACTCGATTCTCGGGCTGTTCACAGTGCAAAGCCGTGTTTATCAACCCGCACTGGATATCTTTGCCGGGTGTCGAACCGCGATGCAGCGGCGATAAAGCGGCTGTCAGTGCACAGTTGCTTGAGCGAGGTAAAACGGCTGTGCGTTTATCTGGTTAAAAATCAGGCCATCTGCGGTGCTTTGAGCAAAGTCACCGCCGCGGGTTACGCCAGTGCGTCGCTTTTGGGATATAGTAGAAAATTATCTTTTTATAACAGGTGGCACTGGCAATGGCTTTGATCCCAAAAAACTACGCGCGGCTGGAAAGCGGTTATCGTGAGAAAGCACTTAAAATTTATCCGTGGGTGTGTGGGCGCTGTTCCCGCGAGTTTGTCTATTCAAATCTGCGCGAATTAACGGTTCACCATATCGATCACGACCATACCAATAACCCGGAAGATGGCAGTAACTGGGAGCTGTTGTGTCTGTTTTGCCATGACCACGAACACTCGAAATATACGGAAGCCGATCAGTTCGGCACTACCGTAGTGGCGGGGGAAGACGCGCAAAAAGATGTCGGGGCCGCAACGTATAACCCCTTTGCCGATTTAAAATCGATGCTGAATAAGAAAAAATAGCGCCAGCACCGTTCGCTCCTGCCCGCAAAAATCAGTGCCGGGCAGGTCGGCAACAGGCCGTCAGTCGTGGCGTTAAGTAAGCGTGCTAAACAGGTTTGCCCGCAAGCTGGCAGGTAAGTACAGACAAGGATCCCAGTGATTAACTTCAGCAAGCCTCTTCTGGCGCCGCCTCTTCAGGTCGGAGACACCATTGGTTTTTTCTCTTCATCAGCGCCGGTAACCACCACGGCACCCAATCGGTTTAGCCGTGGAAAACGCTTCCTGGAGGAGAAAGGGTTTCGTCTTAAAGCTGGTCGTCTGACCGGCAAGTCTGATTTCTATCGCTCCGGTACGATTGCTGAGCGGGCGCAGGAGTTCAACGAACTTATTCGCGATCCGCACATTCGCTGTGTGATGTCGACAATCGGGGGAAATAATAGTAACGCCTTGCTGCCTTATATTGATTATGACGCCCTGCAAGCAGACCCGAAAATAATCATCGGTTATTCAGATACCACCGCGTTACTGGCGGGAATTTATGCGCGAACAGGGTTAATTACCTTTTATGGTCCGGCATTGGTTGCTTCATTTGGTGAATTTCCGCCGCTGGTTGATGCCACATATCACGCTTTTATTGAAATACTTTGCGGACAGAATAACGGTCACTACGACTATGTTTTACCGGAAAAATGGACGGATGAACGGCTTAACTGGGATGATGCCGAGCCGGTACGCGCTAAAACACTGTATGCGAATAACTGCCGGTTCATAGGGCAAGGGTTACAAACAGGGCGCGTTATTGGCGGTAACCTTAATACTTTGTCGGGTATCTGGGGTAGCGAATGGATGCCTGAAATACGATCCGGTGACATTCTGTTTATTGAAGATAGCTTAAAAGACATTGCCACCGTTGAACGTTCATTCGCTATGCTGAAACTCAATGGTGTATTTAAAAAAGTACGGGCGATCCTTCTTGGTAAACATGAATTATTCGATAACGCCGGAAGCGGCCGGACGCCTTACGATGTATTACGCGAAGTTTTAGGTGACGAAAACGTTCCGATCGTGGATGGTTTCGATTGTTGCCATACGCATCCGATGCTGACTTTACCCCTTGGTTCAACACTCACCATTGATTTTGACAATCAGAAAGTATCCATCGTTGAACCCTGGCTGTCAGACAGGTAATAAGCCGCCACCGTTTATCACTTGGCCGTGAACCGTGCCCTCCTCATCAGGAGGGCACTTACTGGAAAGTCATAACCGTCAGAACGATTCCCAGTCAGCACTATGACCGGTCGACGTTGCGGGCTTCAGATCAACCTTGCGGTGAGGCGCCGCTACGCTGTTTTTCGGCTTAACGGTATCGGAACGCAGTTTGAACACCGAAACCAGTTGTGCAAGCTGTTCAGCCTGTTGTTCCAGAGATGATGAAGCCGCCGACGACTCCTGAACCAATGCGGCATTCTGCTGTGTCGTTGAATCCAGCTCGGTGACCGCCTTACCAATCTGATCGATACCTCTGCTCTGCTCTTCCGAGGCGCTTGAGATTTCGTTCATGATGCCACTCACATTGGTGACAGAAGAGACAATCTGCTCCATCGTCGTCCCGGCTTTATTGGCCATTTCTGAACCGGTCACCACACGTTGTACAGACTCTTTAATCAGGCTTTCGATCTCTTTGGCGGCCTGGGCGCTGCGCGATGCAAGGCTTCTTACTTCTCCCGCCACCACGGCAAAACCGCGACCCTGTTCGCCTGCGCGCGCCGCCTCAACGGCTGCGTTAAGCGCCAGGATATTGGTCTGGAAAGAGATGCCATTGATGACGCTGATAATATCGGTGATCTTGTTTGAGCTTTCGGTGATGGTCTCCATTGTGCTGACGACATCCCAGACAATTTTCCCACCGGAACGTGCATGTTCCGCCGCCAGCACCGCGAGCTGGCTGGCTTCGCGCGCATTGTCGGCATTACGCTTAACCGTTGAGGTCAACTCTTCCATGCTGGCCGCCGTTTCAACCACGGCGGCAGACTGCTGTTCTGTGCGGGAGGCCAGATCCGTATTGCCTGCTGAAATGTCCGAAGAGGCATTGGCAACATGAACCACCGACTCTTTTATCTGGGTGATCATTTCGCGAAGCTTGTCGTTCATCACGCCCATGGCCAGCGTCAGGCGACCCAGTTCATCTTTTGACTGAGGTTCAATGGTTGCGGTCAAATCACCTTCGGCAATACGTTCTGCCAGTGTCAGATTGTGTTTTATCTGCCGCGTCATCTGCCGTGTAAGGAGCCAGGCGACCAGTAACCCCGTCAGTACGGCGCAAAGGGCAACCACGCCCATGATGATCATCACCCGCTGAATGATATCGATATTTTTCTGCGTCTGGCCTGTAACCAAATTCGAGGTAACGGTATTAATTTTTTCTGCCACGGCGGTCAATTCTGTCGCCGCCTTCTGCGACTCTTTTAATGCAGCCGCATATGCTGTGACGTGCCCCTGCAGGCCGCTGAGAAACGCCTGCGCCATCTCTTTGTCTTCAGCGCTAAACGCCGCATTTTCAGCGTTAAGCATTTTTGTTGCTTCATCGTACTGACGGGCAAAAATGTCCATTCCTTGCTTACCCGCCGATGATTGGATCTCATACGCCGTCGTCCAGATATTATTGAGGCGGTTCAGCAACGCTATCTCGTTTTTGGTGGTGGTTTCCTGCTGCTCAAGGCGGGTAGTGAATTGATTGAGCAGGGTTTTCATATCAGCTGATGTCAGGTTCTGTGACTGCCCGACGGTCACTTTTTCCAGCTTAACAAACGTGTCCCGGTGAGTGGCGTAATCCGGGATAGTGCTGCGCAATTCATCAAACAACACGCGGGCGTCATCGTCCCAGGTGAAGTCCAGGCCAGAAACCGCTTTCTGGTCCATTTTTTCAATGGCGACTTTGTTCGCCTCAAGAGATTTTTCATCGTGGTTTAATTGATACGTCAAACGGTTGCGCCGCGCAGTGTTTAGCTCCGTACTGATTTCATTAATTAATTTACCTTTTAACGCGTGGTCACGGATATTGCTGGATTGCTGAATGCTAATAAGTGAAGACAGGACAATGATAATTATCAAAACTGCAAATCCACCAAACAGCTTGGCAGCAACAGGCAGGTTTTTTATTGACGGTAACAGCTTTGTCATAGAGGTATCCTCAATATTAATTCTTAATATTCAAAAGACGGTTTCATTTTCACTTCTTATCAGGTTGCAGGTGTCTTCACTTCTTAAGAGGACGCTGGAGATAGGGCTTATCAAATTACTTATCGACAATTGCTGCGCTTTGTTTAATGAAAAAAAGAAAAAATTAAAGATGAAAAATATATTTTATGTAAATGAAGCACATTGCATTATGGATATCACAAAAGCAGGGCGCTTTTATTCGATAACCGTTGTAATCATGAGTCAGCAAAGGTTTTATTGGCAACGGTAAAGCTTAGAGGGAATATATTATATGTGCCATTATTCATATGGCCGGGTATGTAAAATTACCGGTTAGCCTGGTTTTAATTAGTGCTCTATGTTCTTTGGCGATAGCAGAGAATTAAATGTGGGCGGGCTCTCAATATTTATTCATCTGGCAGGATGTTTCTCAATGTCGCTTTTCTGGTTTCCTGGCCTGTCAAAACAGCACCATGCTTGTTTTACGGCAGTGCTGTCAGTTTTCCCGACATGCAGGCAACAAAAAACCCGCACCAGGCGGGTTTTTATTCTCAGTCGTGCTTAGCTGCTCAGGCCGTTTGCCTTCATCGCTGTGGTAAGCCCGCTGATAAAGGGCGGGGCTTACAGCGCGGTAACGTTACCAGCTGCCGGGCCTTTCGCGCCGCTTTCGATGGTGAAGGAGACTTTCTGACCTTCATCCAGGGTTTTGTAGCTGTCGCTCTGGATTGCAGAGAAGTGAACAAACACATCTTTGCTGCCATCGTCCGGAGTGATAAAGCCAAAACCTTTGTCAGAGTTGAACCATTTTACTAAACCAGTCATTTTATTAGACATTGATATTTCCTTAATTAATGAGCCACGAAGCGCGGCGATAATGGCCTGTGATTATAGAGTGACTTATTTGGCACTTAGGAGGAGGCTCACGAAGAAGGGTATCTTTGGATAACTCTTGAACTGAGGACTGCTTTACTAAAACTGCTTTCATAAGGTCTGTATTCCAAACCGATGGCGCTATTAAGACATAGCGAGTTCGATTTGGCAATGTTTATGTTTTTTTATTTTAACCACTTACACGCCCGGATGGCTGCATGGCTGTCTGTTTTGCCTGGCTTTAAGTACTTTCTTAAGCCTGTTATTTCGCAGAGTTTTTGCAGGGTTGCGTTGCCAATTCGCTTAGCGTACAAAACAAAAAGGCCACCGCAAGGTGGCCCCGGTCATCATTTTCTCGATTTACCTGCGTCCGAGCGTTTCTCACGAACCCTTCCGTTATTGTTGCGATCGCGAGGTTGTGTGCCACCACCAGGTTTAGGTACGACGACGTCTGGATTAAGTGGTCTTCTGTCAGCCATGTTTCCGTCCCCAAAGAATGGCAAAAGTGCCATCGACGGTGATACGCCTCGCTTGTTGACCTTGCAACGCGGATCGGACTACATATTGAGCAGCATCAAGTTTATCCCCGTATCAGCACAGGCATGCAGACCGGAAATCAGGCCATTAAACGAAGCAGAGTCGACGCTGCTGCCATGACAGACTTTTTCTCAGAACACAATGAGGAGATTTATGGATCTGACCACGCATTTTACAGAGGTTGACGGGGTCTTTTATCGCGCAGTTGATCCGGCCTACCGGCACTTTGCATTAGCCGGCTCCAGAGCGTCAGGGCGCTATTCTGACCGCCATCAACCAACGCTGTACCTGAGCTCATCGCCGGCAGGTGTAGAGGCAGCCATGCAATCCCACCGTGGCAACAGAAGTGACAGCCTTGAAATAGTCAAAGTCAGGGTTATCGCGAATAAAATTTTTGATCTCCGGAGTGCAGATGCCATACTGGCTGCGGGCATTAATCTTCAAGATGCACTTGCGCCATGGCAAAACCTTGTGAATGAGGGTAGGGTTCCCGGTTCATGGGGTGTGCGTAATCGTCTGGAATCACTCGGTTTTAATGGTTTAATTGACCCTTCCCGTAAAGCGCCAGGGCTCTGGCATCTGGTGCTTTTTGCCTGGAATAACAACAGTCAATGTCATGTCCATATTATTGACTAAAGCATGACGCCGGGCGACAGGCGGGAACAGACACCCGCGTTGCCCGTTCCCTTTATGCCACAAGCAAATTTTATCCAGCCCGTTTTGGCATTGTTAAACAAACACTGACTGGATTACCGGCCTGTGTATGCGTCACGCTTTTCGTCCATTTAAGGAACGCAAACGCCCGTCAAAAAAGGTGGTCACCACGATAAAAAATACCGGCACGAAGAAAATTGCGAATACGGTGCCGCTGATCATGCCCCCGAAAACCCCAATACCAATGGCATTCTGCGTGCTGGCGCTGGCACCAGTGGCGAGTATCAGGGGAACAACGCCCAGCGTGAAGGCTAACGACGTCATCAAAATCGGACGCAGCCGTTGTCGGGACGCCAGTAATGTCGCCTCCAGGGTGCTCATACCCTGACTGCGTAGCTGACGGGCAAATTCGACAATCAGAATAGCGTTTTTGGCTGAAAGACCAATCAGGGTAATCAAGCCCACTTTGAAAAACACATCGTTGGTCATACTGGCTGCGCTGACAGCAATCAGCGCGCCGATAAGACCCAACGGTACGGCCAGCATCACGGAAACGGGAATTGACCAGCTTTCATACAGTGCCGCCAGCACCAGAAATACCACCAGCACAGACAGGAGGATTAACCCTGGCAACTGGGAAGCCGAGGCTTTCTCCTGCAACGAACTGCCCGCCCACTCGCCGGTAAACCCTGGCGGTAATGCCTTTGCCAGTTGCTCCATGGTTTTCATCGCCTCACCACTGGCGTGACCCTGAGCAGCGCTGCCGGTAATGCGTATGGCCGGGTATCCTTGATAACGATTGAGTTGCTGTGGCGCCTGGTGCCATGACGAGGTGACAAACGCTGAAAGCGGCACCATTTCCCCGAGCCTGTTTTTTACGGATATTTTTAACAGCGTTTCAGGCTGCATTCGATAGGCTGCATCGGCCTGCACAATAACCTGCTGGACACGACCAGCATTGGTGTAGTCATTAACGTAGTTTGAACCCGAGGAAACCGAAATGGCCTGATTGATCTCCTCAAACGATACGCCTAACGCTTGCGCTTTTTCCCGATCAATGTTCAGGGAAATAGACGCGCCCTCGGGTAATCCATCGATATAAACATCCGCAAGATTCGCACTCTTGTTTGCCTGTAAAACCAGCGTGTCTGCGGCCTGTTTCAGCGCCTCGTAGCCTTTGCCCGCTCTGTCTTCAACATAAAAGGTGAAGCCGGAAGAGGTGCCCATATCGGAGATGGCGGGCGGCAGCAGGCTCATGGTCACCGCGTCGGGTTCGGACTGCATTTTTGACTGAATGAGATCGGCTTCATCCTGGGCTGCGATCCCCTTGCGCGATGACCACGCTTTTAATGTTGTAAAGGCCAGCGCGGAGTTTTGCCCCGAGCCTGAAAAACCGAAACCGAGGATCATAATATTGCTTTCAATGGCTTGCCGTGCGGCTACCTCATCTTCATAGCGTTTCACCACCGCGAGCGTGCGCTGCATCGTGGCCTCGGAGGGAAGCTGAATGGAGGACATAAAATAGCCCTGATCCTCTTCGGGCAAAAAAGAGGATGGCAGCGTGATTAACCCCATCACCAGGGCCGCGCACAGCGCGGCATAGAGCAGCATCATCCGCCCGGTTCGCTTTACGACATACCCCAGCCCCGAGGTATAGTGCGAAGTGAGCAGATGAAAATAACGGTTAAACCCGGCGGCAAATCTTCCCGCTGACGACGCGTTTTCCCGCTGCGGCTTCAGCAGGGTGGCACAGAGCGCAGGCGTTAGCGTTAAAGCTAAAAAAGCGGAGAACAGGATCGATACCGCCATCGAAACCGTGAACTGGCGGTAAATCACCCCGACCGAACCGCTGGCAAAGGCCATCGGGATAAACACGGCGGTGAGCACCAGCGTAATGCCAATAATCGCCGGTGTGATTTCCCGCATCGCTTCGCGGGTCGCCTCGCGCGCCGGGAGGCCTTTTTCTGCCATCAGTCGCTCAACGTTCTCGACGACGACAATCGCGTCATCGACGATGATGCCAATGGCTAACACCATGCCAAACATGGTCAGGATATTGATGGAATAGCCGCTTAACATCATCACAGTGAATGTGCCGAGAAGCGCCACCGGGACAACAATGGCCGGGATGAGCGTGCAACGGATATTGTGCAAAAAGATCAGCATCACCAGAAAAACCAGCACCATCGCTTCGGCTAACGTTTGTACCACTTTCATGATCGACACTTTGACAAAAGGGGCGGTGTCGAACGGAACGGTAAACGCCATGCCCTGCGGCAGCGCGGTGCTCAGTTCGGCCAGCCGCTGATGAATCCCGGCGGCAGTGCTGATGGCATTCGCGCCTGGCGAAAGCTGAATCGCTGCTGCCGTTGCCGGAACGCCATTTTCCCGGATGCCATAGGTATAACTCTGTAACCCAGACTCCACGCGTGCGATATCGCCAAGCGTCAGACGCGCGCCGTCCGTGGTCGCTTTGAGGGTGATATTTTTAAATTCCGCAACAGAGGTGAGTTGCCCTTTCACGGTTAACGGATAAGTGACGTCCTGGCCCGGCAGCGCCGGTTCGTCTCCCGATCTGCCGGGTGAAACCAGCACATTCTGTTGGCTCACCGCGCTGATGACGTCGCTGGCCGAAAGCTGGTAATGGTGCATTTTTACCGGGTCAAGCCAGATGCGCATGGCTTTTTCCCCCCCGAACAGCTGAACCTTACCTACGCCTGGCACGCGGCGAAGCGCATCGCTGATATTCCTGGCGAAATAATCACTCAGATCTGCCTCCTGATAAGCGCCCGTATCGGATTTCAGACCGACCATCAGCAGAAAGCCAGACTCGGCTGCTTCAACGCTGACGCCGTTTTGTCTCACCGCCTGGGGCAGACGCGGCTCCACCGTTTTTATCTTATTTTGCAAATCCATCTGCGCGAGTTTGCTGTCCGTTCCGGGTTTAAACGTCACGGTGATGGACGCCATCCCGGTGGTGTCGCTGGTGGACTCGAAATAGAGCAAATTGTCGACACCTGTGATCTCTCGCTCAATCAGTGAAACCACCGAGCTATTCATCATGTCAGGCGACGCGCCAGGAAAACTGACCGAAATAATAATGCTCGGTGGCGCGACCGCCGGGTATTGCGCGACCGGAAGATGAGGTATAGATAAACACCCACTCAATATAATGAACAGTGCAACAACCCAGGCAAAGACAGGCCGGTCAATAAAAAACTGTGGCATGAAATCAATTCCGAACAATTAAGGCGAGATGAGTAAATTCAAGGTTTCTGCTGCGGTGATAATGTCCCGGTATCGACATCATCCGTCTTGACGCGTTGACCAATGTCTTTAAGTTGTGAAAACTTCTCCAGCAGTTGCGGAGCATCATCAAGGCTGGTGGCAAACATCCACATATACGTCATTACCGAATAAATATGCCCGGCGTTCACCCCCTGGGTTGAGGTCATTAATATAATGGTCAGGGTAAAGAGCAGGGCGATCAGCACGCCGATCGCCAGGTATCCCAGCGCTTCACGATCGGAAAGACTAATTCGCAAGCGGGCAAGGGAGGAATAATGGCGGTTAAGCGAGAGCGTGGTGGCTTTATGCACATAGTCCACCTCCTTCTCCAGTCGGTTATTTAGCCGGTTAAACAGCAACTCATTTTTACGGGTATAACCTTTAAGAAAACACGACAGAATAATGACGATAACCACACACATCACCCCGGCGTGAAACTCAATAATGAGCAGCATAATGGCGGCGCCGAAAAGGGAAATAATCGAGGTCATCAGCATGGGCAGATGCATCTCAAAAAAATCAACAAATTCGCGGGCTAACACCACCCGTGCGGCGATGGTTGAGTGATTAAGCTGATATTTACGCTGCGCAATAATAACCGATACGGCAAGACCGGCATAAATGCGTGCAAAGGTGCGCGTATCGATGCTGCGACGGGTTGCACCGAGGATCCAGATAAAGAGGATCATCAGCCCATACAGCGCGGCTGTGAGAGCATTCCCCGCCAGAATCGCGTTGATAGCGATGCCTGCCAGCACGGGATACAGTAAATAGGTCACATTTTCCGCGATAACCAGAAAAAAAGTCACAGAAAGCTTTTTCCCGTTTTTTACGGCCAGATGTTTTAATGTCCTTTTCACATTTTCAGTGGAGGACGGTGGGTTTTTATTTATCGACGTCATTATAAAAAAGTATCTACCCGGTATGGATGAACAATCCTGACTTACCTTTATGCTTAATCACCCATGCGCTTTCATTGCGAGCCGATTAACATATGCGCCAGGATTACAGTGCGTTGATGCACTCTATCGTTTTGATGTTTACGCAGAATGCATGTTTTATGGAGGTTCTATGGAGGCGGCTAATTCCCCTGCGATGTAACGATGCAGGATTTTCTGATTCCCTGTCACCACGCGCATCGGAAAAGTTCACCGCTTCATATTCAATAATATTCAGATGATTCTTAATAAGAGATACATCGGTGTGACGCCGAGGAAAATAATCAAAAAACACTCATAATAAAAACTAACGTCATAAATATCAGGGAGCCTGAGTAAGAGAAGGTTAAAGATAAGAATAAGATGAAGAAAAATGATAACCAAAAAGAAGGTTACGATAGCCAGCTCTTTCAGTACGCCTGCTTTTTCCTGTAGCAAAAACAATAAAAGTGAAACGCTTAACGCCGAATAGATAAACGGCGATGAAAGCAGCGTCGCACCTACTTTTTCCTCAACGTTGTGCATCAAAATAAGCCATATATAGAACATTCCCCATAACCATAGCGAAAATATCATTAATGAACTGATTTTTTCAGCGGTGAGCTTCCGTAAGTACTTCATTGATATTTCTACTCCGAAAGATAGCGTTACCGGTAATGAAATGAGATGTTTTTACCGTGTTTATTTATGTCATCGTTTTCCAGTAACAGGTTATTTTCTATGTCTTACTTTCTATTGTTATCCAGGACTGTGGAAAATTGATTACCCGAATGTGGAGCGAGTGTGTACGTCTGCCTGGTAAATATTCACTTGCGGATGTTGCCGTCAGACATTGAGAAAAAATGAGACGTCAGCGAGTTTACCTGGATGCAACTTTCGTCGCACAAGCGGGTCTGATGTTCGCTGATGACCTGCGCGTTATTGCCTGGCTTCAGAAACAGCTTAGAAAAACGGCATTTGCATCAGTGCATTAACCGCAGCGAAAACACCGGTGTATGCTTTCGCGCAAGACAGGTCACAGAATGCCTGCCATATCAGGGGTGAGTGGAGAAATCATGAACGATAACTATCTTATTCTTGTTGCTGAAGATGATGATGAAATAGCGGATATTCTGACCAGTTATATTCAGCGTTCGGGAATGCGCAACCTGCGCGCGGCGGACGGTGAGCAGGCAATAGATACCTGCCGGCTGAAAAAGCCCGATTTGGTGTTACTCGATATCCAGTTGCCGGTGTTCGATGGCTGGACTGTCCTTTCCACACTGCGAAAAGAGAGCAATATTCCGGTCATCATGGTAACGGCCCTGGATCAGGACATCGACAAACTGATGGGGCTGCGGCTTGGCGCGGACGATTATGTCGTTAAACCCTTCAATCCCACTGAGGTGGTTGCACGTATCGAAGCCGTGCTGCGCAGGGCAAAGGCCAGCCACGAACAACTCCACAACAAGCCTATCCGCACCCCCTTTTTAACGGTGTATCCGCAAGATTTTTATGTGGAGATCAATGGTTGCGGCGAGGTTATCTCTCCCTTACTGACAACGACCGAATTCAAACTGCTGGCCTATCTGGCGCGTAACCCGCGCAAAGTCTGCTCGCGCGAAGAGTTGCTCAATGCCTGCCTGCCGGAAGGCGATACGCTGGATCGCACGGTGGACAGCCATATGAGCAAATTGCGCAAAAAGCTGGAAAACTGCGGGTTAAAGGGGGTTCCGGAAAGTATTCGCGGCATGGGTTACCGATTAGGTGAAAACAAATGAACAGAGGCCATCCGTTAAGCCGCCAGGTTCTGGCGTTTATGATTTCGCTGACGCTGACGGTGATTGCTGTCTCGGTTATCGGCTCCTACCTGTTTTATACCTTTATCATTTATTACATTCCCGGCGGGGCAATGGCCGGAAATGAGGATCAGATGACCTATCTGGACTGGTTATGGATCCTGATTGCTTCCGCGATAAGTTTATCGATCTCGCTTTTTTTTACCGTAAAACTGTCGGCAAGAATATTGACCCCGTTAAGCTCCGTTGCGACCAGCCTGCGCAGGATAGCCCAGGGCGATCTGGGCGCGCGGGCGTTTTGCGCCAGTTCCCATCTTGGCGAGCTTAATCATCTGGTTAATGACTTCAATGAGATGGCGGAAAAACTACAAACAATGGATGCGCAGCGCAGATCCTGGAACGCCGCCATCGCCCATGAACTTCGCACGCCGGTTACCATTCTGCGGGGCCGTTTACAGGGGCTGGTGGATGGCGTATTCGAGCCGAATCCAACCTTGTTTAACAATCTGCTTAAGCAAACCGAGGGTTTATCCAGCCTGATAGAAGATCTGCGGGTGGTGAGTTCATCCGGCGGGGCCGAATTTACGTTAACGCTGGCGGAAGTGGATTTGCAGGAGATTATTCAGAGCGCGGTGGATTCCTTTGCGCTGGAATTTAAACGCAGCCATTTTACCGTCGCGACCGAATTACACCCCCAGCAATGCCAGTGCGATCCGCTGCGAATTATTCAGTGCCTGACCGTCCTTTTCGATAACGCGATAAAATATGCCACCTCTAAAAGCATGGTGATCCGCCACGGCGCGAATGAACACGAGAACTTTATTCTCATCGAGGATGGGGGGCCGGGGATCCCGGAGGCGTTTCATAAATTTATGTTTCACCCCTTTCAGCGCGGCGCCAGCGCAAGGGATACCAATCCGGGAGGCTGTGGGCTGGGATTATCAGTGCTGAAAGCCATTATGCTTGCCCATCAGGGCGACGTTACCTACACGTTAACCGATCAGGGCCATTCCATTTTTCGCCTCTCATGGCCCTTACGGAAAAAACAGTGATTACTGCAACTGCGGGTTGGTTTGTCTCGCGGTCATTTTCCACATCTCACCCAGCCGGGTATCCCACTCTGGCGGTGAGATCTGTAACTTGCCGCGCCGGGGGCTGAGGGTGATTTCACTGAAATAAATGACATCACGCTGCAGCATAAGATCAATTCGGCAATAATCGATCCCGGTTGACAGTTCCTGCGCAGCGGTTATCGCTTTGTGCAATAATTCCGGCTCGGGGATCGCCCCTGGCATATTGGGATATTCCATCTGAAAGGGCTGTAATTGCCAGCAGCGATTGTAGACATTAATAAAACCATGACCGGAAGCATCGGTAAAATCCGCTTCGATAAAACCCGCGATGCCATGAAAGCAATGTATTCTCAGCATTTCAGGCGTTTGACTTTTTTCTCTTTCGGAAAATAAATCAATGTATTTTTCACACAATATAAGCGGTTTGATGTTTTTATACTGCCATTCACGGGTGGTGTAATACATATTTTTGCGCAGGGCAAAATCCAGCTTCTGCAACGCGCGTGCAATATTAAGTTTATCCTTATCGGTGCAGATTACTGCGCTACCGCTGTCGTGATTACACTTCAGCACAAATTTGTCCGGTAATTGGCTGAAATCGATGCTTTTCACGTCGTTATAAATACAAAGCAAGGTGGGTAATTGTACTCTTTGCGTACGCGTCAAAACGTAATCGCGCACCGCCAGTTTATCTGCCAGCCGCGTGTAAAGCGGGTTATGGTCATACATCATTCGGTAGCATATTTTTTCGCTCAGCGTCACCGGATTAACCAGATCGGGGGTTCTGCCCGTGATCCTTTTTAATCTTTTGCTGTGAAACTGGTGATCCTGAACCATACCGGTTAAAAGTTTTCGACCCAGATACTCGGTGTATTTCATGAAATATTTAAAGTTGTTCATTTTTCCCTCCTGCGGACAATGAACATTCTGCAGAGGGTTTATTGATTTATATTGCCGCTAATATGGAGTGACGATGGAGTGGTTGTTGGCAACACTTCCTTAACCGGGTTGGGTAAGTTCTGCCTGATGGCATCTTTTATCGGCTTAACAAATTGCGCAGAAAACAGGTTCAGAATTCACTTAAGCCAGATATATTACCTGTCGGGCCACCTTTTCTATGAGGGAGTGAGAAATGACGGATTACAGTTTTTATCAAAAAGGTAAGCAAATCGTTGTACTGAAAATCGCGGAAGTGGATGCCGCTTCTCAACTGGTGGCGCAGGGTTTCGAAAAACAGTTTGAAGAGATCAGCGCGAGCAGTGAAAAAAACGCGCTTGCCCGCTTTGCGGATATTCGCCGTGATAACCAAATCGATCGCGAAAACTTCCTCGCCGGCGCAGGACCGATGCCGCTTATCGGTGGATTGACGGCTATTGTCACCTCTCTTGTGCGCAAAAAAGAGCAGTGATCAAAACGTAGACGGTTACGTTAATGGATGGGAAATACGGCGGCACAATGCCCGCCCAGAACGCGAGTTGTCGCTTAGTTACGCCAATAAAAGGTTCAGGATGAAGAGAATTGATGAATTAAAAACCGCCTATCCCGGCGCACAGGCATGGTCATTCGGCGATAATGCGGAGATGGCAAACGCGCTTGTAGGCTTAGTAGTGAGTGGGAAAAAAACGGCCTCCTGCTGCTCGCTTGCTTCCTACCTGGCTGAAGAGTCGGCAGCCAAAATCGGCAGTTATCATATTATTCTCGACGGGCAACATTCCCCGGTTTGCGTCATCAGAATGCTATCGATGCGCCTGGTGCGTTTTTGCGATGTGACGGAAGCGTTTGCCAGAAAAGAGGGCGAGGGCGATTTAAGCCTTGAATACTGGCGCGAAGAGCACAAAGCCTTTTTTACCCGCGCGGGATTTTTCTCTGAACAGATGGAGCTTGTCGCGGAAGAGTTCGCGGTGGTTGAGGCTCTCTGAAACCCTGCATCGACGGGTGCTCCGCATTTTCCAGACTCCCTTCGCGAAACGCGCCGGTCGCGTTTCGCCTGTTTCACCTTCAAGACCCGCACCGCTGCAACAGGTCGAAAAGCTGCTGTGCAGACATTCAACGTGATGTTCAGATAACGTCCTCTCTTTCTTAATCCTGTTCAAATTGGTTAAAAATCGCTGATTTACGCAACATATATCGCAAAACGCACAGAAACAGGTTTTTAAAAATCCGCTCAATACGCAAACTTTTGCTGCCAGCCTTTGTGGGTGACATTTATCAGATACACATGCTGGCGTTCAGGTTAAAGCGGGGGGGGGGGGGAATGCGCTAACACGTTCTGCCTTAACAACAAATACAATGAGGGAGTGGAATATGAAGACAAACATCACCTGGCTGGCGCTTACCGTCAGCGCGCTTGTTGCGGGCGCGACGCTTCCTGCCGTTGCTGCGCCATTACCGGTGACGCCGGATTTATCTGTGCCGGTTAGCCAGTATGTGACCCAGGTTAACGCCGATAAAAGTATTACCTTTCGCCTGTTCGCGCCGGGCGCAAAACAGGTATCGGTGGTGACCGGTTCAACCCCGGACAGCGTTGTCTCACACGACATGCAAAAAGATGAGCACGGCATATGGTCCTGGAAAAGCGCCGCACTGGCACCGAACCTGTACGAATATTACTTTGATGTCGATGGTTTTCGTTCGGTGGATACAGGAAGCCGGTTTCAAAAACCGCAGCGCCAGGTCAATACCAGCCTGATTCTGGTGCCGGGCAGTATTCTTGACGATCGCGCTGTGCCCCATGGTGATTTGTTGACGGTGACCTACCACGCGAAAGAGCTGCGTTCAGAGCGTCGCATGTATATCTGGACGCCGCCGGGTTACAACGGTAAAGGCGAACCTCTGCCGGTGCTCTATTTCTACCATGGCTTTGGCGATACCGGCCTTTCCGCCATTGATCAGGGGCGGTTGCCGCAGATAATGGACAACCTGCTGGCCGAAGGGAAAATCAAACCCATGCTGGTGGTGGTACCGGATACGGAAACGGATATTCTGCAGGCGATTCCTGAAAATTATCCGCCGAAAGATCGGCGCAAAATGTTCTATCCGCTTAATGCCAAAGCGGCAGACCGCGAACTGATGCATGACATCATTCCGCTGGTCGATGCCCGCTTTAATGTGCGCAAGGATGCTGGCGGTCGTGCGCTGGCCGGGCTCTCACAAGGGGGCTTTCAGGCACTGGTTTCCGGGATGAACCATCTGGACAGTTTTGGCTGGCTGGCGACATTCAGTGGTGTCACCACCGCCACCGTACCGGATGCCGGCGTGACAGCGCAGCTTAATAAGCCGCAGGAGGTGAATAAGCAGTTGCATAACTTCACGGTGGTGGTCGGCGAAAAAGATACCGTCACCGGGCAGGATATTGCCGGGCTTAAAAAAGAACTGGAGCAAAAAGGCATCACGTTTATCTATAAAGCGTATCCCGGCCTGGGACACGAAATGGATGTCTGGCGTCCCGCCTATGCTGAGTTTGTGCAGAAACTGTTTAAATAAGGCGTTGCCGTATCGTCCGCTGGCGCTGGACAGGCTGCCAGCGGACAAAATCAAGACATCATTTAACGCTTTGGTTATTCACCGGTCATTCGTGCCAGTAACGACGGGGATGTTTTGCGCCCGGCAGGCTCTACCGACACGCTGGCAGATAAACCCGCCACTAACTCCACACCGGCGGGCAGCTTGTCGATATGAATACGGACCGGTACGCGCTGCGCAAGGCGCACCCAGTTAAAAGTGGGGTTAACGTCCGGTAGGCCAAGACCGCCCGTTTCGTCATTGCTGTCGCCGATGCCGTGCCCGATGCTCTCAACGTGACCGGTGATGACGGGTTTAAACCCCATCAGCGCGATTTTTGCGCGATTTCCGACATGAATATGCCGCAGTTTTGTCTCCTCAAAATAGCCCACAACCCAGAAGCTGTTCGCATCAATGATGGCCACTTTGGTTTCCCCGGCGGTGGCGTAGTCGCCCGGACGCAGCCTGAGATGCGTGACATATCCCGCTACCGGCGCGCGCACCGTGGCATGCGCTAAATTAAGCTGCGCCAGTTCCAGTGCCGCCAGCGCGCCGTGATAATTTGCCGCCGCGATGCTGGCCGCACTGCCTGTTTGTTGTAAGTCTTCGCTGGAAATCACGCCTTTTATCTGTGACCGCCTTGTCGCCGCATCCTGGCGCATCAACATTTCATGGCGTTTGGCCTCGACATCCGCCTGCGCGCTGACCACCGCCAGCTTCAGCCAGTGCGGATCGATTGAATAGAGCACATCGCCCTGATTCACCCACTGGTTATCGCGAACGGCGACAGTAGCCACCGGCCCGGACACATCCGGCGCTATCTGCACCACATCAGCACGCACCCGGCCATCACGGGTCCAGGGACGCTGCGCGTAATGTTTCCACATCATGTAAGCGAGGAGGGTTGCCACCAGCACAGCGCTTAACGTCAGTGCATAACGGCTTAAAAGAGAAAAAAAGGATTTCATACGACTAACCCCAGCGCGTTCAGCCCCTGCATAAGCAGGAAAAAAGTAACAATGTAAGTGGAAATACTCATCAGCGGACGCAAGGGCAAACGGCGATAGCGCCGGCTGAAAGCGAAAAGAGGCAGCCACAACAGCGTACAGCACAAGGCTGTCAGGGCGATGACCAGCAGCCCGGGGACGTACACACCGCCGAGATTAATGTCATTAATCATGGGCGCGCTCCGTGTACGGTTCGCGTAATGCGCAGTGCAGATCAACCAGACAATTAACGAGCTGGCGCGACGGTTGATGGGGCTGCAGGGATGCGAGGCCAATCATGGCCTCAATCCGCTGACGTAACGCACCGGTTGCGGTATCGCGGGCAAGCAGAGAGAGGATCTCGTTAATTTCATGTGCTGTTTTGCGCTCTTTCTGCGCCTGAAAGCGGCGTAAGTGCATCACGGAAAGGCCAATGCGCAACGAGTGCAATATCTGGTTGAGCGTTTGCTCTGCGGAGTGCCCGCTTCGCTGCAAGCGCGGCAGTAACAATGCGGTCCGGTCTATCATCAGATTGGTCCAGTGGGTTTCATCGGGTTTGAATACGCCTTGCACGCTGCGTCGAACGTCGCGTCGGCAGACGTGCAGCAAGCGTTCAATGGCGGCGTCAGCCTGCACGGTTTGTAGCAAGCTCATCGTGATCACCGCAAAGCCGGTGGCGGCAAAGAGCGCGATGGCGGTATTGACGGCCACGGCGAAATCTCCGCTGTAGTGGGCACCCAACTCGCACAAAATAGGCAGCGTCAGGGTGATCCCCATGGCCATAAAAGTGGTGGCTGGTCGGGCCTGCAACGATCCCGCCAGCAGATAGGCCGGGGCGAGCACCGCAACCAGTACTGAAAATTCAGTTACCAGAGGCAGCAGGGCAAAGCTGTAGAGCAGGCTTATCATTACGCCCCAGGCGGAACCTATCATATATTTCACAATGTGCGGCGCCGGGGTATCGAAACTGCCAAACAGCGTGCAGCAGACCCCGAGGATAGAAACTGCCGTCGCGCCATCGGGCCAGGCTGTGTCAATCCAGATAAGACAACCACTCAGGATGATGACGAAAGCTCCCAGCGCAGTGCGCGCCGCAGAGAGGCTGTCGCGGTGGAATACATAGCCTTTCGCCGGTTTATCTTCGGCCGGCAGTTGCGCCGGTTTTGCCTGCGCGAGTGCGTCCGCGAGCCGCTCGCAGTGCAGCAACAGGATAATGGCTTCATGGAGGTGACGGACAAGGTTCATCTGCAGCGCCGTTTCAAAGGTCAGTGCCTCTGCGGCGGCGAGTCGTTTGGTTAGCGTCGCACTGCGTTCTGCCAGCGCTTGCCCTGTTATTTTCCGTTTTGTGCACTCTTCCCCGGCGAGCCAGCTTTGCACCGCTTCCAGCAGCGTCTGAATATCGGTGGGCAGCGCAGTGACCATCATCAGGCGATCATGTAATTCACCGCTGACGATCAACAAGCGCGCCAGCTTATCATGCAGCGCTTTTCGCGCATGACGCACCGGCGCTGAGAAGGCAAAGTCGTAAGGGATATGGTGGCTCAGGCCTTGCAGAAACTGTAACGCCAGCGCCAGTTTCAGATTAGCGGCCGCTTCGTTGGCACTTCCCGCCAACGTGTCTGCCAGCATCTGACGTGCAGAATTCAGTGTTTGCGCGATTTTGCTGTTGAACAGGCCGGAGATCCGTTTTGGCAACACATAACGGTGAATCAGCGCCGCGCAGAAGATGCCAATTCCAATCTCCTGCACACGAACCATGGCGGTATCAAAAATCTCGCCGGGGTGAAATACCGCCGGAAAACCAATCAGACTCGCCGTGTAACCGGCCAGCACAAAGGCGTAAGCGCGGGGGGTACGCTCAAGCAGCGATAAATAGAGACAAAAGGTGATCCAGCCGGTGAGTATCACGCTACAAAAAATCGGCGTATTCACGAATGTGGGCACAATTAACACCGTCGCGCCGGCACCCACTATCGTACCGGCTAAGCGGTAGACGCTTCTGCTCAGCGACGCGCCAACCGAAGTTTGCGACACAATATAAACGGTAATGATCGCCCACGAGGGTTTTTCAAGGCCGATCGATAGGGCGATGTAATACGCGAGCATTGCCGCTGCAAAGCTTTTGGCGGAATAAAGTAACGCGTTGGCATCACCCATTAATGCGACTGAACCAAACATTCTGCCTGTACGACGAAGCAGGGCAGATAAATCGCGCAACAAAGGGCTGGGGGAGAAATCGATTTTGTTCATGCCGCAAAGTATTACCGGCTTGCGCATGCCATTAAATACTCTATTCTGTCAAAAAATACCTGAATGTTGCCAATCGTATGCAGCCTAACTACGCCACAACCGTGTTTGACCCCGATGACACGCACAGCCCGGCAGTTGCCCGGCGTCTTGATTTCGTGGATTACGAAGCTGAGGTGCCGGTTCATACGCACCGCAAAGGGCAATTAATCATTGCGTTGTATGGCGCGGTGACCTGTCGTGCGGAAAACGAGATCTGGATTGTGCCGCCGCACTGCGCGGTATGGATCCCCGGCGGGGTACCTCACAGCGCCAGTGCCACCTGGAACGCGCATCTGAATTATCTTTTTATTGAACCCGGGGCTGCAGCATTGCCGAATCGCTGTTGCACGCTGGCCATTTCTCAGCTGATTAAAGAGTTAGTTGATCGCTTAACCCGTGAAAATGTCGATTACCCGCCAGATAGCCATGCCGCGAGGCTAACCCGGGTCACGCTTGATGAGCTGGTCACCATGCCACAGCAGAACTTCAGTTTACCGGTTTCTGCGCATGCCAAAATACGCGCCATGGCCGATACGCTGGTGAGCCACCCGGAAGATCGCAGCACGTTTAAAGCGTGGGCGAAGCGCCTGGCGCTCAGTGAACGCTCTCTGGCGCGTTTGATGCTGCGCGAGACGGGGCTGACCTTTGGCCGATGGCGTCAGCAACTCCATTTGATTATTGCGCTGCAGGCATTGGCCAGCGGTGAATCCGTGCAAAACGTGGCGACAAAACTCGGCTATGAATCCGTGAATGCGTTTATCACCATGTTCAGAAAAACGATGGGTAGCACACCAGCGCACTACTTTGCCGAACGAAAAACTCCGTAACCTGCAAGCGTGAATCACCGTTGTTGATGCCTGGGCGTGACATTAGCCCCGTCGCTTTCAGGCGGAGACAAGATTCACTGTACCAGCAGGGCAATCAATGCGAGCAGTGCCGGAAGTGCCTGCACAAAGAGTATTTTCCGGCTGGCTGTTACCGCACCGAAAATCCCGGCAATCAGCACGCAGATCAGGAAAAAGAGGGTAACCGGCACGCCGCTTTGACCCAGCCATAATCCCCAACATAGCCCCGCCGCCAGAAAGCCGTTATACAGCCCCTGGTTCGCAGCCAGCACGCGGGTGTCGCGCGCAAACTCTGCGCTAAGATTAAAGGCTTTGCGGCCTGTTTTGGTGTCCCACAAAAACATTTCGAGCACCAGAATGTACAGATGAATGGCGGCGACAATCGCAACGAGAACAGTAGCTAACACAGGAAACCTTACTGGAAAAGGGCAGGTGACGTGGAGTATAGATAATCGCGGCGGCTGGCGCAGCGAGCACGATGAGGATTATGTCGTTTTTCGCGCTTCATCGCGTTTTGCCCCATCGACAATATGACTGACGACAGGCTTGAGCAAGGTAGCGGTTAATAATGAACATCTACGAAACACAGTATCAGGAACGGATAGCAAACGGAGAAGCCGCCTGGGCCGGAGAGGGGTATCTCAGGGCGAAGGCGCAACAGGAGCAGGTTTTTTCATGGCTTGGGCAGCACCAGTACCTCCCGCAACCCGGTGCAACAGTCCTTGAGCTGGGGTGTGGCAATGGCGCGATGGCTGCGGAATATTTTGCCCGGCGGGGTGACGAAGTGTGGGGCGTGGATTTCGCGCAAACCGCGATCCGCTGGGCTGAAGAACGCTTTACGCAAGCAGGTCTGCGCGCGCACTTTTGGGTCGGTGATGTCTGCCATCTTCCTCAGTGCAAAGCGGCAACGTTCGACCTGATTATTGATGGCAGTTGTTTGCACTGCCTGATCGGCGAGGCAAGGCAACGCTGTTTTGCTGAAGTGCGACGATTGCTCAAACCCGCAGGACATTTCATTGTCAGTTCGATGTGCGGGATGCCGCGTTATCAGGAAGACCGGGAGAATTACGATGCCGTACACCATCACCTGCTTAGAGAGGGTCAACCCTGGCGCACGTTAAAACCACTCCCGGCCTTAGTGGAGGAGCTGCAGCAGGCGCAATTCACCGTGCTGGCAAGCCGCGTTAATGCTAACCCGTGGTGGGATCATGCGACCTTAGTCTGCTCAGCGCAATGACCTGCGGGTAGTGATTCGCTTCGATGCGCTAAAGCGAAATATCAATCATGGCATGCGCAGAACCGCTGGCCGTCGCGCTACGCGCAGCGAAAAAAAAGACGACAAGAGATGTCGTCTAAACGTGGAACGAGAGGAGCCCGTATCAGGGTCATTCGAGCTTTCTTGTCATGGTATTCAGTTGACGGTCAGACGCAGCCCAAGCACGTCCGGGTAGGGGGCAAAGTAATTTTGTTTTAACAGGTAGCGATCCGGGTATTCGGCCAGATAGTGCTTCAGCAGCGTTATTGGCGCGAGGATCGGCAGCAGCCCGTTGCGATAATGGAGGATCACATCGCGCAATTCACCCCGCTGGCGGCTGTTCAAATGTTCACGGAAGTAGCCCTGAATGTGCATCAGCACGTTGGTATGATTTTTCCGCGACGCGGTTTTTTTCAGGATCGCCATCAGCTTTTCGCGGTATGCCACAAAGAAGGCGTCCAGATCTTCCCATTCGTGCAGCGAGGCGACGAAGGGGCCAATCTCCCGGTAACCGGCCTGGTCGTGCGCCAGCAACTGGAGCTTGTAGCGGCTGTGATAATCCAGCAGCGCGCGGCGGGTCAGGCCGTTGGCCTTGAGCGTGTTGAGTTCGTGCAGAGCGAAAACGCGCTCGACAAAGTTTTCCCGCAACAGTGGATCGTGCAAACGACCATCTTCTTCAACCGGTAACCACGGATAGTTCTCCAGCAGTGCGCCGGTAAAGAGGCCCACACCCTCTTTACGCCCGCGATTGCCTTTTTCATCATACAGCCGCACGCGCTCCATGCCGCAGCTCGGCGATTTCGCGCAGACGATAAAGCCGGATAACGCGGCCACTTGCGGAAGATACGCTTTGGAGAAGTCGGCCATTTTCTGCGTCACATCGTCATGCGGGGCATGGCTGAAGCGCATGAGGATCGTTGAATCGCTGTTCTGAACCAGGCGCAGCGCCGGGCGAGGTACGGGCAGGCCGATAGACATTTCAGGGCACACCGGTTTGAACGTTACCCACTGTGCTAATTCATCCATCACAAAACCCATGCGTTTGTGCCCGCCGTCAAAGCGCACCGCCGAGCCGGTTAAACATCCGCTAATACCAATGATGGGTTGCGTGTTCATCAGGTTATCCTCTTGCTGCGCGTTATGGATGAAGAAAAGTGTCGCTTTGCATATGGGTATGGCGGATTTCTTCATCCCGGTTGTATTACCTCAATGCGTGCCGCCCTGCAAAACCATCCTGTGACTGCTGCCGTTGCCTTTCACCCGCCTGCGGCTTACTCGCTGATTTATTAACGGTGACACCTATGCACCTTTCCGCCTGCGTTAAAAATCGGGGAATAACGGTATACTTTAAACTTACACAATTAAATTTATTTGTCCAAGTTTTGCTGGAGATATTTTTTATTGAGTAATAAATTCAATCAATTGTTAATGCCGTTGTTATACGCTTTTAATGCGAGTGACAGACCCGCAACGTTTCACTGTTGTGTCGCGAAGCGGGTGAGGAGTGAGGAACGGATTTAGAGCGAGATAACCTCGAGGGAAACGACAGCGGCCTGCCAGAGCGCGATCTGCTTTTTACGCGCGGCAGAGAGTTTTCCCGTGGTGACCAGCAGCCACTTTCGCTGCGGGAAAATCTCCGGAGCCAGCGTGGCGGGCGGCACCGGAAGCACGTCGATACGGTGTCCCTGGCCGGTACGTTTTAGCGCTTCGAGCCAGATTTCGCACGGGTCGGTAAGGTGCCATCCGGTAATGAGATAGTTATCGCCCGGCGCCTTTCTGTCTCCTTCGAGGCAAAACGAGGTGTAGGAGAGGATAATGCCGTCCAGGACTTCGCGCAGAGTCATCATGGTCGGGATATTGGCTGAAATCTTACTGCGCAGCGGGCGCAACACTTCGCTGACCAGCTCCGGGCGCGGGTATTCGCGGCCTGAATCGTAAATCAGCTGGCGCAGGGATTCGATTTTTCCCTCCTTCAGCCGCTGCAACATGCTCTCCTGCAGGGTGAGCCAGTTGTTTGTCCTGGGCGTTTCCGGGCGCGCCAGCAGGGGTTTCACCTGGCTTACCGGAACCCCTTTTTTCACCCAGTCGAGGATTTTCAGTGCCTGCTGGACATCATCATCGCTATACAACCGGTGACCACCACTGGTGCGCATCGGCTTAAGCAGGCCGTAACGACGCTGCCACGCGCGCAGCGTTGTCGGGGTGATCCCGCAAAGTTGAGCAAATTCGCCGATGGAGTAAGACATGAGGGAAACCTGATAATAGAGAATGCTCTCAATATACTACGAATACTAATGGGTTGAATGAAGTGCGGAGTCTTTGCACTACACTTTACTCCCAACCGCGACGATGAAAGGAGTTCTCATGAAGCTATGGCCTGTGGTGACCGGTGTTGCTATCGCCCTGACACTGGTTGCCTGTAAATCCCCGACGCCGCCAAAAGGGGTTCAGCCGATCACCGGCTTTGACGCCGGCCGTTATCTGGGCAAATGGTATGAAGTCGCCCGTCTGGAGAATCGCTTTGAACGCGGGCTGGAACAGGTGACCGCAACCTACGGCAAGCGCAGCGACGGGGGCATCAGCGTCCTCAATCGCGGCTATGATCCACAAAAGCAAAAATGGAGCGAGAGCGAAGGGAAAGCTTATTTCACCGGCAAGCCTTCGACAGCGGCGCTGAAAGTCTCTTTCTTTGGCCCGTTTTACGGCGGCTATAACGTCATTAAACTTGACGATAATTACCAGTACGCGCTGGTGAGCGGCCCGAACCGCGATTATTTGTGGATCCTGTCGCGCACGCCAACGTTGCCCGATGCGGTGAAACAAGATTACCTGAATACCGCGCGAGGGCTCGGTTTCCGGGTTGATCAACTGGTGTGGGTGAATCAGTAACAGGGCGTTAAAAACATTCCTCATGTTGCGCTGAAAAACGCTCGGTGGGGATTATCTGCTGACGAGCCTGCCGCGTAGTTCAAGGCTTTTTCAGGCCGCAGGGGATTTTGTCTGCGCTTATGTGAGATGACTGGCGATGTGCTGAAAACAAAAATCCACGCAATTGCGTGGATTTTATAGAGTTTGTCAGCCTGTATGCGATTTAATAACACCGCATCAGGCAACAGAAAAGACTCAGACGTTGAACAGGAAGTTCATCACATCGCCATCTTTCACGATGTACTCTTTACCTTCTGCACGCATCTTGCCGGCTTCTTTCGCGCCTTGCTCGCCTTTGTAAGCGATGAAATCTTCATACGCGATAGTCTGCGCGCGAATAAAGCCTTTTTCGAAGTCGGTATGGATTTTACCCGCCGCTTGCGGCGCGGTTGCGCCAACCGGGATGGTCCAGGCACGTACTTCTTTCACACCGGCGGTGAAGTAAGTTTGCAGGTTCAGCAGGGCGTAACCTGCGCGGATCACGCGGTTCAGCCCCGGCTCTTCCAGACCCAGTTCGGCCATGAACTCGTCACGCTCTTCATCGTCCAGCTCGGCGATATCTGCTTCAACGGCGGCACAAACCGGCACCACGACGGAGCCTTCTTGCTCTGCGATAGCGCGAACCTGGTCGAGGTACGGGTTATTTTCGAAGCCGTCTTCGTTCACGTTAGCGATATACATGGTCGGTTTCAGCGTCAGGAAGCTCAGGTAACGAATCGCTTCTTTCTCTTCTTTGCTCAGATCCAGCGCACGCAGCATACCGGCGTTTTCCAGCTGCGGCAGGCATTTTTCCAGCGCAGCCAGCTCAACTTTTGCGTCTTTATCGCCGCCTTTCGCTTTTTTGGACACGCGATGGATAGCGCGTTCGCAGGTATCCAGGTCAGAAAGCGCCAGCTCGGTGTTGATCACGTCGATGTCTTCCGCCGGGTTCACTTTGCCCGCCACGTGGATGATATTGTCGTTCTCGAAGCAGCGCACAACGTGGCCGATAGCTTCCGTTTCGCGGATATTAGTCAAAAACTGGTTTCCCAGACCTTCGCCTTTGGACGCGCCTTTTACCAGACCGGCGATATCGACGAATTCCATGGTGGTCGGCAGAATGCGCTGCGGTTTCACGATTTCCGCGAGTTTATCCAGACGCGGATCGGGCATCGGTACGACACCGGTGTTCGGCTCAATAGTACAGAACGGGAAGTTCGCCGCTTCAATACCTGCTTTGGTGAGCGCATTGAACAGGGTGGATTTACCTACGTTGGGCAGGCCAACGATACCGCATTTGAATCCCATGATGTAATTACCTTAATATCTTGATAATCAACCTGTTGCGAAAAACAGATTGTAGAAAAGTGAATAACTTTGGCTATTATACACGTAACCGCTGTTACGCGCGGCAAAAATGCCGCCGCAACCCGCTTATTCCGCCTTAAAGGCGTGCAGGCGATTGGTGGCTTTGGTTAAACCGTCCTTCAGCCAGATCTCGGTACAACGCGCCGCTTCGTCTACGGCTTCGTCAATCAGCTTTTGCTCGGAAACCGGCGGTTTGCCCAGCACAAAACCGACAACCTTGTTTTTATCACCCGGATGACCAATTCCAACGCGTAAACGGTGAAAATTGGGGTTATTGCCCAATTTACTGATGATATCTTTCAGACCATTGTGGCCACCGTGGCCACCCCCCAGCTTAAATTTTGCCACGCCTGGCGGCAGATCCAGCTCATCGTGGGCGACAAGAATTTCGTCCGGGTTGATGCGATAAAACGTCGCCATTGCCGCGACCGCTTTACCGCTCAGGTTCATAAACGTGGTGGGAACCAGCAGACGCACGTCTTCACCCGCCAGATTGATGCGCGAGGTATAGCCGAAAAACTTCGGCTCGTCGCGCAGCGGCGCGCGGGCTCTCTCCGCCAACAAATCAACATACCAGGCGCCTGCGTTATGGCGCGTCGCAGCATATTCAGCTCCGGGGTTCGCCAGCCCGACAATCAGTTTAATCGTCACTTTTTATTCCTGACCAGATCAATGTCCGGCGCGTAGTTTACGTTGTGCGGGACGCGAAGACAAAATTCTCCCGGCGAAACGCGAAAAATGATAATGATTGCTCACATCAACCATTCGAATTTCAAGTAGTTCAGTAGGTTATTTGTAAATTTGTGTTAGTCATAGATGTGTAATTGTGATCGTGCCCGCAACCGCTAAAAGGGTGGCTGTCTATACTTTACGCACAAGGATTGGGGTTATCCCATCCAACCCGTCGTTCCGGAGGTGACAGATGAAACGCAAAAACGCTTCGTTGCTCGGTAATGTGCTTATGGGGTTGGGGTTGGTCGTGATGGTTGTCGGCGTTGGTTATTCCATTTTAAACCAGCTGCCGCAACTTAACCTGCCGCAGTTTTTTGCCCATGGCGCTGTGCTGAGCATCTTCCTCGGAGCCGTTCTCTGGCTCGCTGGCGCCCGCGTAAGTGGTCATGAGCAGGTGTGCGATAAGTACTGGTGGGTGCGTCATTATGACAAACGCTGCCGCAGGGACCGGCAACATCATAGTTAAAACGTCAGTTTCGATAACGGTTCCTGCGGGAACCGTTTTTTTTTGGCTTTTTTCTTGACCCTCACGTAACGTGAGGCCCGATAGTCCAGTCTGTGGGCGAGAAAGGAGCAGCTATGTTGATTCAGGTGGGGGAGTTAGCGCGACGTGCAGGGATCAGTGTGCGTACGTTGCACCACTATGAGCAAATCGGTCTGCTGTTGCCTTCTGCCCGAAGCGCCGCCGGATACCGGCTTTATGCGCTCGCTGATGTCAAACGCCTGCATATGATCCAGGCGCTGGCGAAAGCGGGCATGGAACTGGCGGCAATCGGGGATTATCTGGCGCGGGAAACGCGCCCGCTGGCGGAATTACTGGATGACCAAATCACGCTGCTCGACAAGCAAATGCGCAATATTGTCACTCTGCGCGAACAGCTTGCGCTGTTGCGTGATGGTCTCGCCAGCGGCGTGGAGCCCGATCTGGAGTCCTGGCTACAGACCCTGGAGTTAATGAAAATGTACGATCGTTGGTTTAGTCCGCAAGAGTTACAGGAATTACCGTTTGCCTCGCGCGATGAGGCTCGCGAACGATTCTGGGCGCAAATGGTGAGCGAAGTGCAAACCCTTTTAGCGCAGAAGTGCCCGGTGGATGCTCCGCGCGCGATGGATCTGGCAACCCGCTGGATGACGCGGCTGGAGCAGGATACCGCCAACAAACCGGAGTTTCTGACCCGCTTAAATGAGATGCACCGCGTGGAGCCCCAAATGCGTGAGCAAACGGGCATTACGCAGGAAGCGGTCGATTTTATTACCCACAGTTTTGCGGAAAGTAAGCTCGCTATCTGGCAGCGTTATTTGTCTGCGCAAGAGATGGCGTTTACCCGGGCGCACTATTTTGACCGCATGATGGAGTGGCCGCCGCTGGTGGCGAAACTGCATACCGCTCAACGGCAGGCAGTAGATCCAGAGTCTGACGAAGCGCAGGGGCTGGCCGCTAACTGGCTGGAACTGTTCCAGTCTTACGCCGGAACCGATCCGCAAACGCAGCAAAAATTCCGCAGTGCAATGCAGCAGGAGCCGCATCTGATGAAAGGAACCTGGATGACGCCCGAAGTGCTGCAATGGCTACAACGGGCGATCGAGGTGATGATGCGCCGTCGCGCATCATGATTACAGGTCGGCTAAGGCCGCATCGCGGTTAGGGAAGAATGACAGACGGCCAGGGATTGGCTGTATACCCGCGCGCGCCAGCGTGCGCAGCGGCTGGAACTCAAGGTTGCTGACGCGCAGCTCCGTACCCTGCGGCAGGCGGTTGACGAAGCGACGGAAAGCATCCAACCCGCCCGCATCCAGTACCGGCACCGCATCCCATTTCAGCACCACAATGCGCTTCCCGGCGATACGGGTTTCCAGATCGCTGAACACACTTTCTGCAGCAGCAAAGAACAGCGGGCCGATTACGCGCAGCACCAGCACATCATCCGGTACGCTGACGTTTACTACGGCCAGGCGAGTCATCCGCGCGATACGGCGCATAAACAGCAGCGACGCGAGCACAATCCCTACGCTGATAGCGATCACCATATCGAACAGTACGGTCAGTGACATGCAAATCAGCATCACCACAATGTCATCCACCGGTGCGCGGCGCAGCAGGTCAATCACTTTGTGAGCTTCACTCATATTCCACGCCACCATCAGTAGCAGCGCCGCCATGGCAGACAGTGGCAGCCAGGAGAGCAGGGGGGCCAGCGCCAGCAGCGCCATGATCACTAACAGAGAGTGGATCACTGCCGAAATGGGTGATGTCGCACCGGCGCGGACGTTGGCTGCCGAACGGGCAATTGCAGCGGTCGCGGTGATCCCACCGAAGAACGGCGCGGCGATATTGCCCAGCCCCTGGCCAATCAGCTCGCTGTTGGCTTTATGTTTGGTGCCAGTCATTCCGTCCAGTACGACAGCGCACAGCAGCGATTCGATAGCGCCGAGCATGGCCATAGAAAATGCCGCTGGCAGCAAGGCGCGCAGCGAATCCCAGCTCAGGGTAAATTCAGAACCGGGCAGATCCCACGGCAGCACCAGTTGCGGCAGAAGCTGCGGGATGCCGTTGCCCTGCGAACCATCAGCCAGCACGTAGTGAAATTGTGAACCGATGGTCGCGACGTGACCGCCGAGCAGATTGACCACCAGCATCACCGCGCAGCCCGCCAGCAGCGCGGGCAGATGCCCCGGCAGGCGTAAACGCAGGCGCGGCCACAGCACCAGCGTGGCGAGGGTGACAATACCAATCGCCGCATCACCTGGATTGACCGTGGGCAGCGCCATCACCAGCGCGCCGACTTTTTGCAAATAGTGTTCCGGCACGTGCGGCATTTGCAGGCCGAGAAAATCTTTTATCTGCATGGTGGCAATAGTAATGCCGATCCCGGAGGTGAAACCGAGCGTCACAGAAAGCGGAATGTATTCAATTAGCCGACCAAAGCGCGCCAGCCCGAAGAGGATCAGAAACACGCCGGACATCAGCGTCGCTACCAGCAGGCCCGACAGACCAAACTGTTGCGACACCGGATACAGAATAACCACGAAGGCGGCCGTCGGGCCGGAAACGCTGTAGCGCGAGCCGCCGCTCAGGGCGATAACAATCCCGGCAACCGCCGAGGTATAAAGCCCGTATTGCGGTGCCACGCCGCTGCCGATCGCCAGCGCCATCGCCAGCGGGATAGCGATAATACCCACCGTTATGCCGGCAATCAGATCGCGGGTGAAACGGGCGGTGGTGTATTTCTCTTTCCAGCACGCGTCGATTAGCGCGCGAAAAGGCATGACATGAGGTGAGAACAATCTGTTCACAATGATCTGGCGTCCCCTGGAAATCATTCGATAACTAATTAATAAATCATACAAATAATATTTAAAGCTAAAAAAACCCGCCTGAGCGGGTTTTTTATACAGCAACGATTAATGTTCGAACATGGCGGAAATTGATTCTTCGTTACTGATACGACGGATAGCTTCAGCCAGCATGCCAGACAGCGTCAGCGTACGTACGTTCGGCAGCGCTTTGATCTCATCGCTCAGCGGAATGGTGTCGCAGACAACCACTTCGTCGATCACAGAGTTGCGCAGGTTATTTACCGCATTACCGGAGAAAATCGGGTGAGTCGCGTAGGCAAATACGCGTTTCGCACCACGCTCTTTCAGCGCTTCTGCTGCTTTGCACAGCGTACCGCCGGTATCGATCATATCGTCAACCAGAACGCAGTCGCGGTTTGCCACGTCACCGATGATGTGCATTACCTGAGAAACGTTAGCGCGCGGACGGCGTTTATCAATGATCGCCATATCGGTATCGTTCAGCAGCTTGGCAATCGCACGGGCGCGAACGACGCCGCCGATATCCGGGGAAACCACAATCGGGTTGTCCAGATTCAGTTGCAGCATATCTTCAAGCAGGATTGGGCTACCGAATACGTTATCTACCGGCACATCAAAGAAGCCCTGAATCTGTTCAGCATGCAGGTCAACGGTCAGTACGCGGTCAACACCGACGCTTGAGAGGAAATCGGCAACCACTTTTGCGGTAATCGGTACACGGGCGGAGCGCACGCGGCGATCCTGACGGGCATAGCCAAAGTAAGGAATGACCGCGGTGATACGACCTGCGGAAGCACGGCGCAGGGCATCAACCATTACAACCAATTCCATCAGGTTGTCGTTGGTAGGGGCACAAGTGGACTGGATGATGAAAATATCACCACCGCGTACATTTTCATTGATTTGTACGCTGACTTCGCCGTCGCTAAAGCGGCCTACGGCGGCGTCGCCGAGAGAAGTGTACAGGCGGTTGGCAATACGTTGTGCTAGTTCCGGGGTAGCGTTACCAGCAAAAAGCTTCATATCAGGCACGAGAAGAACCTCAGGCATGCGTCCAGTGGTGGATAGAATCGGCCAAAATGTGCGGTCAGGGCTGAATTCTATCCATGCGGTGTATTAAAGAGCGCGATGCAACGTCTGGAACAGGTGTGACGTTGTCACCGGAGCTCAGCTTGCCCGGCGATGGTCTGCGCTAGCGGCGAGAGGTTGACGCCTCGCGCGACAAAACCGTGCAGCCATTCCGGGGCTTGCTCAAGCACCTGACGAGCGGCGGATTCGGTGTCAAATTCGGAAAAGACACAGGCTCCTGTGCCAGTCAGGCGCGACGGCGCGTATTCTAACAGCCAGGAAAGCGCGGCATCAACCTCGCGAAAACGTTTTCTTGCGATAACCTCGCAATCGTTGCCGAATTCACATTTTAATAACGTATCAATTGACCTTTGCGGCGTATTTCTCGGCAGCTCCGGATCCTTGAAAATCACCGGCGTGGGAATGCCCACACCAGGGTGCGCCACCAGATACCATTTTTCCGGCGGATTGGCCGGAGTGAGGATTTCGCCAACCCCTTCGGCGAAAGCTGCGTGACCGCGCACAAACACCGGCACATCGGCACCCAGTTGCAGGCCAAGTTCGGCTAACTCATCGACGCTCAGCTTGCAACCCCACAGGTGATTGAGGGCGACCAGCACGGTGGCTGCATTCGACGACCCGCCGCCGAGCCCGCCGCCCATCGGCAGGCGTTTGTCGATAGCGATCTCCGCGCCGCTACCCGCAGGCAGACGACCGCTTTCCGCCGCGCGCTGCATAAGCAGACGTGCGGCGCGTACAATCAGGTTCTCTTCGTCCGGCACGCCTTTGACCGGTGTCAGCAGGCGGATCTCTCCATCGCTGCGTGGTTCAATAGTCAGCGTGTCGCCATAATCAAGAAACTGAAACAGGGTTTGCAGCGTGTGGTAGCCATCGGCGCGCTGGCCGGTAATGTATAAAAACAGGTTGAGTTTCGCCGGAGCGGGCCACGTTGTCATTTGGCAATCCAGTTGTCCATTTTCAGCTTGATGCGCTGTTTGCCGTCGCTCAACTCCATATTGGCCGGCAGGGAAGGCTGGCTGTTGTCATACCCGCCATATACCACTTTCCAGCTTTTGCCGCCCTGGTTGTAATTCAGCTCGCTCAGGCGGTATTGCGCGTCAAGTTTATAATCGGTGGCATCGCCGGGCAGACCAAGGATCCACTGGCGCAGGCTGTTAAGCGGAATCGGCATGCCGGTCAGTTTGCCAATCATCTCTTCGGCATCATCGGCGGTGTAGCGTTTGCCTTTGTTGTCCACCAGTTGCACGTTACCCGGCTGAGCGTTCAGTTCCAGTTCGGTGCTGCCCAGCGGGTTGGTCAGCAACAGACGATAGCGATCCTGACCGGTTTGCTGCCAGAAGAAGCGGGCATACACTTTTTGCTCGTCAGAGATATAAGCGAATGCGCCGCGCGTCTGATACTGATTCAAGCTGCGCACCTGTTGCTGGTGTTCACGCCACTGTGGCGAATCCGGGCTTTGTCCCGGTCCTTTGGGCGCATTGAGCGTACAAGCGGTTAATACGAGGCTTGCCAGCGGCAGCAGGCGGATAAAGCGAAAGTCTGGCAGAGTCATAACGAGGGGAAATCCTTGCGAGGTTGCAGTATTACGCTTAATGCTAGCGCCGCTCGGAAACAGCGTCTACGTTCAAGTTGTCTTAAATCATTAAATTACCAATTACTCCGAAAGGGTAGTGTCTCTTTTATTGACCTCACTCATCCTGTATGATGCGTACAGTCTAACCTTATCAACGTTGGTACTATTCCCGCGCTCATGACCCTTTTAGCTCTTGGCATCAATCACAAAACGGCTCCCGTTTCGTTGCGAGAACGCATTGCATTTTCGCCGGAAACGCTTGACCAGGCGTTAGAAAGCCTGCTGTCGCAGCCGATGGTGCAAGGCGGTGTGGTGCTGTCAACCTGCAACCGCACCGAGCTCTATTTGAGTGTTGAAGAGCGGGATAACCTGCAAGAAGCGCTGGTGCGCTGGCTGTGTGATTATCACCATTTGCGTGAAGACGAAGTGCGCCAGAGCCTCTACTGGCATCAGGATAATGACGCCGTCAGCCATTTAATGCGCGTGGCGAGCGGGCTGGATTCGCTGGTTCTCGGCGAGCCGCAAATCTTAGGCCAGGTGAAAAAGGCCTTTGCCGATTCCCAACGAGGTCATGACAACGCCAGCGATCTGGAGCGCATGTTCCAGAAATCATTCTCCGTCGCCAAGCGCGTGCGCACGGAAACCGATATTGGCGCCAGTGCGGTATCGGTCGCTTTCGCCGCCTGTACGCTGGCGCGACAAATCTTCGAATCCCTTGCATCGGTCACCGTGCTGTTAGTGGGCGCGGGTGAAACCATTGAGCTGGTTGCACGCCACCTGCGCGAGCATAAAGTGCAGAAAATGATCATCGCCAACCGCACGCGTGAACGCGCGCAGGTGCTGGCGGATGAAGTCGGTGCGGAAGTCATTTCTTTAAGCGACATTGATGAGCGCCTGAAAGATGCCGATATCGTGATCAGCTCCACCGCCAGCCCACTGCCGATTATTGGTAAAGGGATGATGGAACGCGCGATGAAAGCGCGGCGTAATCAGCCTGTTTTGCTGGTGGATATCGCCGTGCCGCGCGATGTTGAGCCTGAAGTGGGCAAAGTGGCGAACGCCTATCTCTATAGCGTCGACGATCTGCAAAGTATTATTCAGCACAACCTGGCGCAGCGTAAAGCCGCTGCGGTGCAGGCAGAAACCATCGTTGCCCAGGAAACCAGTGAATTTATGGCCTGGCTGCGTGCGCAAAGCGCCAGCGAAACCATTCGCGAATACCGCAGCCAGTCTGAAACGGCGCGCGATGAGCTGACCGCCAAAGCGCTTGCCGCGCTGGAGCAGGGCGGCGACCCGCAAGCTATCATGCAAGACCTGGCGTGGAAACTGACCAACCGCCTTATCCATGCCCCAACCAAATCTCTTCAGCAGGCCGCCCGTGACGGGGATGATGAGCGTCTGCATATTCTGCGCAACAGCCTCGGGCTGGATTAGCACAACACTCTCTTATTATTAAAAGGTGCATTTACGCCTATGAAGCCTTCTATCGTTGCCAAACTGGAAGCCCTGCATGAGCGCCATGAAGAAGTTCAGGCGCTGCTCGGTGACGCACAAACCATCGCCGACCAGGATAAATTCCGTGCGCTGTCGCGCGAATACGCACAGCTAAGCGATGTGTCGCGCTGTTTTACTGACTGGCAACAGGTTCAGGAAGATATCGAAACCGCGCAGATGATGCTCGACGACCCGGAAATGCGCGACCTGGCGCAGGATGAACTGCGCGACGCGAAAGAAAAAGGCGAACAACTTGAACAGCAACTGCAACTGTTGCTGCTGCCGAAAGATCCCGATGATGAGCGTAATGCGTTTGTCGAAGTTCGTGCCGGAACCGGTGGCGACGAAGCCGCGCTTTTTGCCGGCGATTTGTTCCGTATGTACAGCCGTTATGCCGAATCCCGCCGCTGGCGCGTCGAGATCATGAGCGCCAACGACGGTGAGCACGGCGGCTTTAAAGAAGTGATCGCCAAAATTAGCGGCGAGGGCGTTTACGGACGTCTGAAATTTGAATCTGGCGGCCATCGCGTCCAGCGCGTTCCGGCAACGGAATCGCAGGGGCGTATTCACACGTCTGCCTGTACCGTGGCCGTAATGCCGGAGCTGCCGGAAGCCGAAATGCCGGATATCAATCCGGCCGATCTGCGTATTGATACCTTCCGCTCTTCCGGCGCAGGCGGTCAGCACGTTAACACCACCGATTCCGCGATCCGTATTACCCACCTGCCGACCGGGATTGTGGTCGAGTGCCAGGATGAACGCTCGCAGCATAAAAACAAAGCGAAAGCCTTGTCAGTGCTCGGCGCGCGCATCCACGCCGCAGAAGCCGCAAAACGCCAGCAGGCAGAAGCCTCCACACGGCGTAACCTGCTGGGCAGCGGCGATCGCAGCGACCGTAACCGCACCTATAACTTCCCGCAGGGTCGTGTGACCGATCACCGTATCAACGTTACGCTTTATCGCCTCGACGAAGTGATGGAAGGCAAGCTGGATATGCTGATCGAACCGATTGTGCAGGAATACCAGGCCGACCAGCTGGCGGCGCTCTCCGAGCAGGAATAATGGATTATCAACAGTGGTTGCGCCAGGCGATACGTGAGCTTGCCGCGAGCGAAAGCCCGCGCCGCGATGCGGAGATCTTATTGGGGTTTGTCACTGGCAAATCGCGTACGTTCATTCTCGCGTTTGGTGAAACCATGCTTGACGCCGGGCAGCAGCAACAGCTGGCGACGTTACTGGCTCGTCGTGTAAATGGCGAACCGGTGGCGCACCTGATTGGCGTACGGGAGTTCTGGTCACTGCCGCTGTTTGTCTCGCCGGCAACCCTTATTCCGCGCCCCGACACCGAGTGCCTGGTTGAACAGGCGCTGGCGCGTCTTCCTTCCTCACCGTGTCGCATTCTCGATTTAGGCACCGGCACTGGCGCCATCGCGCTGGCGCTGGCGAGCGAGCGCCCGGACTGCAACGTCACGGCGGTCGATCTGATCCCGGATGCGGTGGCGCTGGCACAACGCAACGCTGCACATCTGAACATCACCAATATTGAGATCCTGCAAAGCCGCTGGTTCAGCGCGCTTGAAGGGCAGCAATTTGCCATGATTGTCAGTAATCCACCTTACATCGATGAGCACGATCCGCATCTTGCGCAGGGCGATGTGCGTTTTGAACCGCTCAGTGCGCTGGTGGCGGCCGACAACGGGCTGGCGGATTTACACACCCTTATTGACGATGCCCGCCAGCATGTGTTGCCCGGCGGCTGGCTGCTGCTGGAACATGGCTGGCAACAGGGCGCAGATGTTCGCGCTATCTTCGAACATTACGGCTGGCAGCAGGTTGCAACGTGCCGGGATTACGGTGATAACGAACGCCTGACGCTGGGGCAATGGCCTTTACAGGAGTAACGGGCAATGAATGCTTTTAAGCTGCTGATTATATTGCATTTGACCTCTGTGGCACTCACCGTTAGCCTGTTTGTTTTACGCTACTGGTGGCGTTGGTCGGGCGATCCGCGTATTAACGCCCGCTGGGTGCGGGTGGTGCCGCACACGGTGGATACCGTGCTGCTGCTGAGCGGCGCGGGTTTGATGTGGGTGACAGGCTATTTGCCATTTACGGTTAAAGGCGCATGGCTGACTGAAAAGCTGTTTGGCGTTATCATCTACATCGTTTTGGGTTTTATTGCGCTGGGGCGACATCGTCCGCGCAGCCAGCAAACAGGTTTTATCGCTTTCTTGCTGGGGCTGGTGGTGCTGTACATCATCATTAAACTCGCCGCCACAAAAGTACCGATACTGGGGTAAGACATGAGATCGTTAGCTGATTTCGAATTTAACAAAGCGCCGTTATGCGACGGGATGATCCTTGTTTCCGAGCTGATTCGCGATGACTTTCCTTCGCAATATGTGCAAGACGAACTGGAGCGGTTGCTCAGTCTGGCACGTGAGGAGATAGGCCAGGCAAAGCCTCAGGACTGGCAACTGGAAAAACTCGTTGAGCTGTTTTACGGCGAATGGGGTTTTAAAGATACGCGCGGCGTGTACCGTTTATCTGACGCGCTGTGGCTGGATAAAGTGCTGCAAAACCGTCAGGGTAGCGCGGTATCGCTGGGCGCGATTTTACTGTGGGTCGCCGGTCAGCTGGATATTCCCCTGACGCCGGTGATTTTCCCGACTCAGCTCATCCTGCGCGCCGAATGGCTGGATGGCGAAATGTGGCTGATCAACCCGTTTAACGGCGACACGCTGGACGAACACACGCTGGAAGTGTGGCTGAAAGGCAATATCAGCCCGGTGGCCGAGCTGTTTAACGAAGATCTCGATGAGGCCGACAACGCCGAAGTGATCCGCAAATTACTGGATACATTGAAGTCGGCGCTGATGGAAGAGCAGCAGATGGAACTGGCGTTGCGCGCCAGTGAAGCGCTGTTGCAGTTCAATCCCGAAGATCCGTATGAAATCCGCGATCGCGGTCTGATTTATGCGCAACTGGATTGTGACCATGTGGCGCTGAATGATTTGAACTACTTTGTAGAGCAGTGTCCTGAGGATCCGATAAGTGAAATGATCCGCGCGCAAATCAATTCGATTGCACACAAGCAGATTACCCTGCATTAAAGATTTGTTCCGATTCACACTCGATAAGGCGATTTTATGAAACAAAAAGTGGTCAGCATTGGCGACATTAACGTCGCGAACGACCTGCCGTTTGTACTGTTTGGTGGTATGAACGTGCTGGAATCCCGCGACTTGGCAATGCGCATTTGCGAACACTATGTCACCGTGACCCAGAAACTGGGTATCCCGTACGTGTTCAAAGCCTCTTTTGATAAAGCCAACCGTTCTTCCATCAAGTCCTACCGTGGGCCGGGTCTGGAAGAGGGGATGAAAATCTTTCAGGAACTGAAACAGACCTTTGGCGTGAAAGTGATCACCGACGTGCATGAAGCGTCGCAGGCGCAGCCGGTGGCTGATGTGGTGGATGTGATCCAGCTTCCTGCGTTCCTCGCGCGTCAGACCGATCTGGTTGAAGCGATGGCGAAAACGGGCGCGGTCATCAACGTGAAAAAACCGCAGTTTGTCAGCCCCGGTCAGATGGGCAACATCGTCGATAAATTCCACGAAGGCGGCAACGATAAAGTGATCCTCTGCGATCGCGGCGCGAACTTCGGCTATGACAACCTGGTGGTCGACATGCTGGGCTTCGGCGTGATGAAGAAAGTCTCCAACAACTCACCGGTGATTTTCGATGTCACCCATGCGTTGCAGTGCCGCGACCCGTTCGGCGCGGCGTCTGGCGGTCGTCGTGCTCAGGTTACCGAACTGGCGCGCGCGGGCATGGCAACCGGCCTGGCAGGGCTGTTTATTGAAGCGCACCCGGATCCGGATAACGCCAAATGTGACGGCCCGTCCGCGCTGCCGCTGGATAAACTGGAGCCGTTCTTAAAACAGATCAAAGCGATTGACGATCTGGTGAAAAGCTTCGACGAACTCGATACCGAGTAAGCATAAAAAACCCCGCGAATGCGGGGTTTTTTGTTCCTGCCTGTCAGGCAAATATTGTCATCAGATAGGCGGCGAACAGCGCCAGGTGCGCCGCGCCATTAAGCACATTGGTTCGCCCGGTAGAGAACGAGATTTGGCACAGCAGCAGTGAGGCGACCATGACAATCATTTCCGGCGCGCCAAGGCCGAACACCAGGTCATTACCGGTTAGCCACGCAATCAGCGTTACAACCGGGACGGTAAGGGAAATCGTTGCCAGTACCGAGCCAAAGAACAGGTTCATGGCGCGCTGTACCTGATTATTCAGCACCGCTTTTAACGCCCCTAAACCTTCCGGCGAGAGGATCAGCAGCGCCACCAGGAAGCCGGTAAATGCCACCGGCGCATTCATTTCTGTCAGCAGCGCTTCGAGCGGCGTCGCATTCATTTTCGTCACGGCAATGACCGCAACCAGATGGATAATCAGCCACAGCGTGTGCCACAGATTACCGTGCGCGGACGGTTTGCCGTGGTGCGGATCGTCATCATCACTTTCGTCTTCATGTTCATAAACGAACAAGCTCTGGTGCGTTTTGGTCTGGATAAGCAAAAATACGCCGTACATAGCCGCTGAAATCAACGCCACCAGCAGCGACTGACCAATGGTAAAATTGGCCTGCGGCAGCGCCATCGGAAACACCAGCACGATAATCGCCAGCGGAAACAGCGCTATCAGATACTGTTTTATGCCAAACAGATTCATATATTGCGTGGCGAACTTACGCCCGCCCAGCAGCAGTGAAAAGCCCACCAGACCGCCAGTAACAATCATGATGATGGAATAGAGCGTGTCACGCATTAGCGTCGGCGCGGCGTCACCCGTTGCCATCAATGCGGAAATCAGGCTGACTTCGAGGATAACCACCGACAGGCTGAGGATCAGTGAACCATAGGGCTCGCCAAGCCGGTGGGCAAGCACGTCGGCATGGCGTACCACGCTAAACGCGCTGGATAAGATACCAACCAGTGCTAATAAATTAATGCCGATAACCGCTGGTAGTGACTGCGAACCTCCCCAGAAAAGCAGCACTGCCAGCGCCAGCACCGGGAAAATAAGAGATGTCTCCTTGTGGCGGGTTTTCACCGCCTCGTGCGTTGTTGTCATTATGATGCTCCATCACAGTGCAGGTGTTTGCGAATTATAGAGAAAAAAAGAACGGGTCATAAAATAACAAAAATCACTGTTTTGATGGGGGTTTTTACGTAGTTTTACCCTCAGCGCTTCGTTTTGTTATCAACTAAATAAAATATCCACTCTCATTTAATTTGTATTTATCTTACAGTGGGATAGATATTCCTGTCTGGCATTTTGTCCCCTCTGCTGGCGCACCCGGTGTTTGTCGTCCAGGCTTATTTCTTTAAGCAAAAAGGAGCGTGAAATGCCATATAAAGCGAAATCCGATCTGCCTGAGAGCGTGCAACATGTCCTGCCAGCGCATGCGCAGGAAATTTATAAAGAGGCGTTTAACAGCGCCTGGGAGCAATATAAGGACAAAGAGGATCGCAAGGGTGACACGAGCCGCGAGGAGACGGCGCACCGCGTGGCCTGGGCGGCGGTAAAAAATGATTACCAGAAAGGTGACGATGACAAATGGCATAAAAAGAAGTAACGCGCTGAAATAATTACTTTTCGCCATTTATAGCTCTATTCGATGGATTGACGCTATTGCCAGCGGCCTGTGAATTGCATAAGGTCGTAGTAAGCTGCGCTTAAAGCAGCATTTGCCGGGAAGGCAGCAGTTGAGCAGTCGCACGGAAGCAGGCAGTGGCGGAGGTAGAAGATGTTAACGCGTGATTTTCTGCGAGCAGCAGATTGCAAAACGGCATTCGGCGATATTGACGAGTCGTTACTTTGGTCGGCGGAACAGCGAGCGGCATCGCTGGCGGCGACGCTGGCGTGTCGACCAGACGATGGCCCGGTGTGGATTTTTGGTTATGGTTCGCTGATGTGGAACCCGGCGCTGGAGTTTGACGAATCCTGCACCGGCACGCTGACGGGGTGGCACCGTGCGTTTTGCCTGCGCTTAACCGCCGGGCGCGGCACCGCCTGCCAGCCTGGACGCATGCTGGCGCTGAAAGAGGGCGGGCGTACCACGGGCGTGGCGTACCGTTTATCCGACGACACCCTGCATGATGAGCTGACGCTGCTGTGGAAACGCGAAATGATCACCGGCTGTTACATGCCAAGCTGGTGCAAACTGGCGCTTGATGATGGCCGCACGGTAAATGCGCTGGTGTTTATTATGGATCCGCGCCATCCGCTGTATGAATCCGATACGCGTGCGCAGACCATTGCCCCGCTGATTGCCGCCGCCAGCGGCCCGCTCGGCACGAATGCGCAGTATCTTTTTTCACTGGAACAGGAGCTGATGAAGCTCGGCATGCAGGATGATTGTCTGAACGATCTGGTGGGGAAAGTGCGTTTGCTGCTGGAGGGAGAAAAACCAGGCCCGGAGATGCAGCCTGGTTTTGCCTGCTAACCGCAACCGTTAAGCGGCGACGTAGCTGATGGAGTGCTCCAGCGACTGGCTGTGGCTGTCGATCAGCACACTCCAGACGCCGCTGTACGGCACAGCCAGATAGGCGCTTGCGCGATTCTGGACACTCAGAATATCCGTTTGAGCGTTCGGCGTTCGGCTCTTCTCGCTCATCAAATGAATGTGACAACTTTCGGAACAACGAACAACTACTGTATCCCCACCAAACAACTTCAGACTTGCTTTTACCACCGCCATTTTTAACCCCGTAGTTTTTTAACAACGCGATCCGTGCGGGAAGGATCCCCGTGCGTGACTTTGTTCACAATTCACTCAGTGCATAACACCAAACGGAGGGGGTTCGAATGCTGATTTTGATCAAATAATGACGTAACGATTAAACAAAAATTACATTATTCGGCAGGGGAAGAAGACGGCGCGTAAAACCGTGGTTAAAACGCGCCGATAAAAGATTAAATGCGGAAATGACCGGCAGTTTCAGCAAGCTCCGTCGCCTGCGAGCGCAGCGCGCCAGCGGCGGCGGTCGATTCAACCACCAGTTCCGCGTTTTGCTGCACCATACGGTCAAGATCTAGCACCGCATGGTTAATTTCCTGAATACCTTTCATCTGCTCGCTGGTGGCGACGGAGATTTCACGCATGATCACCGACACGCTATCGATGCTGGCGACAATATCCGTCATGCTGTCGCCCGCGAGGCGGACAAAGCGCGAACCGGTCGCCACGCTTTCGGTGGTGGAGTCGATCAGCGTTTTGATCTCTTTCGCCGCTTGTGCGCTTCGGCTGGCAAGATTGCGCACTTCGCCTGCGACGACCGCGAAACCGCGCCCTTGTTCGCCCGCGCGGGCAGCTTCAACCGAGGCGTTGAGCGCCAGGATATTGGTCTGGAAAGCAATACCGTCAATCACGCTCGTGATATCGCCAATTTTTGCCGAAGCCACTTCAATCGACTGCATCGTATTGATCGCTTGCGTCACCACCTGACCGCCGCGCGACGCCGCTTGTGAAGCCACATGCGCCTGATCGTTGGCCTGTGCTGCGGCGTCGGTAGACTGCGCCACCGACGCCGTGATTTGCTCGACCGCACTGGCCGTTTCGCGCAGGCTGGAGGCCGCTTGTTCGGTTCGCCCGGAGAGATCCTGGTTGCCGGCGGCAATCTGTTGCGCGGCCACTTGTACCGAATTGCTGGAATCGCGCAGTTTAACCATCACTACGGAAAGCTTGTCGCTGAAGGCGTTAAAGGCATGCGCTATTTGCGAAACCTCGTCATGTCCATCCACCGGTAAGCGCTGCGAGAGATCGTTGGTGCCGCTGCTGATGGCGTTCATCGCATCGCGCACCGTCAGCAGACGTTTAAGCAGGGTGGAGACAATCCAGTGCATCACTGCGCCTGCAATCAGCACCAGCACAATCAACGACAGCGCGGAGGCTTTAAGCTGTGCGCGCAGTCCTGCGGTAGAGTCAGCGCTATCAAGCGCTACCGCCAGCAACCAGTTGGTGCCTTTGACCGGAGTTGCCAGCAGCGCTTTATCTTCGCCGGCATACACACCTGCCACCCGTTTTCCTGCCCGCAACTGTTCGAAGCTGACCCCGCCAATCGCCTCACTGAAGGGTTTCATGGTCAGTTTGTCGTTGGCGGCGGCAATCACCGAACCATCGCTTGCCAGCAACATGCCGGTGCTGTTCGGTGTTGGGCTGATACCGCGCACGTTAGCCACCACGCTATCCATCGATACATCGCCTGCAACCACGGCTTTTAACGTACCGTTCTCTTTGACCGGGACGGCGAACGTCACCACCAGCGCACCGGTGCTGGCGTCAACATAAGGTGCAGTAACGACAGGCGCGTCGGCTTTTACCACTTGCTGATACCACGGTCGGATTGTCGGGTCGTAATCCGCCGGGACGCCGCCCGGATCGGAGAATTTCGCCGTTTTCGTGGCGTAACCAACATAAACGTTGATAAACCCACCGGCGCGCGCGATCTGCGTGAAAACCGGCACGGGATCGTCGGTTAACGCCACGCTTTGCAAAGAGGCAATCATGTTCATTTTGCTGGCGACCCAGTCGGCAATCGCAATACTGTGACTGGCGCTGGTGCTGGAGAGAATATCCTGCTGGGTTTGTTGGCTGTGTTGGCTGGTTACCTGATAGTTAATGATGGTGTTAAGCAGCAAAGCGCCGGCGAGACATCCCGCCGTTGCTGCAATAATACGGGACTTAATCGATCTGAACATAGTTATAGTACCTGCTGTGTTGTCTTAAAGGGCTATCGGCAACACAGCAGGCAAACTTGATGACGTAACGCCACCCATAAGAAAAAAATATTAAACTCGCCGCAATATTAAAACGTTAATACTTTGTCGGCCGCCAGCGTCCACTGCGCCAGTTCCACCAACGTGCCGATCTCCACGCCGTCAATCAGCGGCAACGCGGTAATGCCGCGCCCGTCGGTGCAGGTTTTACACAGTTTCACCGGTACGTTTTGCGCCGTCAGAATCTCCAGCATCTGCTGGATGTTGTAGCCCTCGGCAGGTTTTTGCCCGCGCAACCCGGCGGTTACCGCATCGGACATCAAAAACAGCCGCAGTTCAGTGTCGCTACTCTGCTCACGCAGCGCGATGGCCAGCCGTAAGCTGTTGAATAGCGACTCACTGCCGTACGCCGCGCCATTGGCGATAATCACGATCTTTTGCATCTTTACTCCTTCGATAAACAGGACTCGTGGCGCTTATGCTACTGCGGCCTGGCAACGGGCGAAAGGCAGTCATAACAATTACTGACCAAAGCGACCAATAAGCCCGGTAGCGGCAAGGGTGTGACCTTTCAGTTTTGCGAATAACTCTTCGCGCGTCAGCCCTTCAGGCAGTGTTGGTTTAAGCGAAGTTGCGATGAGGGTAAAGGTGTAATGATGCGCGCCGCTACCTGGCGGAGGGCATGGGCCATGCCAGCGCAGATTGCCCGGCGTGTTCTTACCGCCCGTATAGCCTTTGCCATCGCGCAGATCGTTTTGCGCAAAGCCCGTGCTGGACGGGGCGATGTTATAAGCCACAAGGTGCGTTACGCCCAGCCCGGTCGCGCCTTCGGGATCGTGTACCACCAGCGCGTAACTCTGTGTATTGGCCGGTGGGTTGTTCCACACCAGCGATGGCGACAGGTTTTCGCCGGTACAGTTCGGGTTATTGCTGGCGTTACCGGCGAATTTTTTCTCCATTAAGGCGTTATCGGCAAATGCGGAAGATTGCAGGGTAAACAGCTCGCTGGCGCTGGCCTGCGCGGCATAAAACAGGATCGCACTACACAAAAGTTTATGCTTAGAGTTCATGTCAGCTCTCCGGTAAGGGGTGCATTAACTGTAGCTGCAGCGAAGCGTCGGGATAAGGTTTTTCCTGGTATTTTGTCTGCGGCTGTAAAGCCCAGGCAAAACCGTTAAACTTAACGGTATGAATTATCCTCTCCTTACACTTCTGATGCTGTCACTGATAAGCGGCGTCGCCAGTGCCCGGCAGAATAGCTTCGTACAGCAAGCAGAAAACCCCTTCGATAATGACGGCGACGGTTTGCCGGATCTTGGCATGGCTGCGGAAAATGGTGCGCAGGAAAAGCATTTCGCCGAGATGGCGAAAGCGTTCGGCGAAGCCAGTATGAATGATAACGGCCTGACCACCGGCGAGCAGGCGCGGCAGTTTGCTTTCGGACAACTACGCGATGTCGTCAGTGATGAAGTGAGTCAGCAAGTGGAGTCCTGGCTTTCGCCGTGGGGCAGCGCCAGCGTGGATTTCAAAGTGGATAATGAAGGCGGGTTCACCGGCAGCCACGGCGACTGGTTTGTGCCATTGCAGGATAATAATGGCTATCTCAGCTGGAGCCAGCTTGGACTGACGCAGCAGGATGCCGGGCTGGTGGGAAACGTTGGCGTCGGTCAGCGCTGGATCGCCGGCGACTGGCTGCTCGGCTACAACACCTTTTACGATAATCTGCTTGATGACAACCTTGGTCGCGCCGGGCTGGGCGCTGAGGCCTGGGGCGAGTACTTACGCTTTTCAGCAAACTACTACCAGCCGGTAAACAGCTGGGAGTACCAGACCGCCACGCTGCAACAGCGTATGGCGCGGGGCTACGATGTTACGGCGCAGGCGCGATTGCCGTTTTATCAGCAACTCAATACCAGCGTCAGCGTCGAGCAATATTTCGGCAACAGCGTTGATCTGTTTGACACCGGCACCGGCTATCACAACCCGGTGGCGGTGAAGCTGGGGGTGAATTACACGCCGGTCCCGCTGGTGACGCTGACCGCCGAACACCGCCAGGGGGAGAGTGGGGTTAGTCAGAACGATTTAGGGCTGAAAGTGAATTATCGCTTTGGTGTACCTCTGTGGAAGCAGCTTTCTGCCAGCGAGGTGGCAGAGAGCCGTTCGCTGCGGGGTAGCCGCTATGACAGCCCGACGCGCAACAATGCACCGGTTTTCGAATATCGTCAGCGTAAAACGTTATCGGTATTTCTTGCCACGCCGCCGTGGGATTTACAGCCGGGTGAGACGGTGGCGCTGAAACTGCAAATTAACAGCACTCACGGTGTACGTTCGATAACCTGGCAGGGCGATACGCAGGCGTTAAGCCTCACGCCGCCAGCCAATGGGCGCAGCAGCGATGGCTGGACACTGATTATGCCGCGCTGGGATAGCGCAGAAGGTGCCACCAACCGCTGGACGTTGTCGGCACTGGTGGAAGACGATAAAGGGCAGCGCGTTGAATCGAACACTATCGAACTGAAGCTGACGGAGCCGGTGATCCCGCCAGCGGAAAACAGTAATACGGGCTGGACGCTGCCAGACCCGTAACCTGTCAGAAAATACGTTCCTGGTGCACCCAAACGGCGGCTTCAACGCGGGATTTCAGTTTCATTTTCTTCAGCATGTGTTTGACGTGAACTTTAACCGTGCTTTCGGTGATATCCAGGCGGCGGGCAATCATTTTGTTCGGCAGCCCCTGGGCAATCAGCTTGAGAATGTCGCGTTCGCGTGGCGTAAGCTGGGTGATATCACGGTCAGTGGTGGCGCGGTTGGCGCGCAGGCTGGCGGCCAGCACCGGGGTGAGCGCTTCGCTGAGCACCATTTCGCCCGCCGCGGCTTGTTGCAGCGCTTTCAGCAGATCTTCCGGCTCCATATCTTTCAGCAGGTAGCCATCTGCGCCGCGTTTTAACGCGGTCACCACGTCTTCTTCATGGTTGGAGACGCTAAAGACAACAACGCGACCCGACAGGGTTTTTTCCCGCAGTTTATCCAGCGTTTCCAGCCCGTTCATGCCTGGCATGTTGAGATCCAGCAAAATCAAATCCGGGTCCAGCGATTCCGCCAGTTCAATGCCTTGCTCGCCGTTACTGGCTTCGCCGACCACGGTGATGTCGGGAGCCATGCTGATTAACTGCTTCACGCCGGTTCGCAGCATTGGATGGTCGTCGATCAGGAGGATGGTGGCCGGATCCTGATTACTCATGGGTATCTCCTTGCATGGATGTGAGAAACGTCTCTGGAATAAACGTCACGACGACCTCGGTGCCGCCGGATGCTCCGGGGCGAACCTGGCAATCGCCGCGCAGGCTTTGCGCGCGGTCACGCATAATTATCAATCCATAATGGTTCGTCCTTTCAGCATTGACCGGGATGCCGCAACCATTGTCGGTGATGCGCAATATTACCCGGTTTTCCTGCTGTTGCACTGCGACGCTGACCGCGGTTGCGCCGGAGTGTTTTAATGCATTGCTCAACGCCTCGCGGGCTATCTGTAACAGGTGAATCGCCTGATGCGCCGGGACCAGTCGGGGCGGGAGCTGGTAATCAAGACGTACCTGGAAACCGAAACGACCGCTGTACTCCTGGCAACTGGACTCCAGCGCCGGGCGCAGCCCTGGTTCGGTTAATTGTAAACGAAACGTGGTCAGCAACTCGCGCAACTGCGCCCATGAGGTATTCAACTCGTTGCGGATCTGCCCCAGCAACTGCTGGCTGTTTTCCGGCAGCGCGTCGCCCTGCATTTGCAGGCAACTCACCTGCATCTTCATGCAGGAGAGGGACTGCGCGATAGAGTCGTGTAATTCGCGGGCGATGGTGGCGCGCTCTTCCATGACCATCAACTGCTGCTGCCTGTCCTGATGGCGATCGAGTGCCAGCGTCGCGGTGAGTTGTTCCACCAGCGTGTCGACCAGTTGCTGCTGGTCATGGCTTAAATGGCGGCCCGGCGGCAGCGTTGCCAGCAGCAAACCATACTGCATGTGCGCATCCGCCAGACGCCATTTCAACGTGGTGCCAAACCCGCTGGATTCGGTGAGAATACCGTTGCGCGGACATAAATGGCAGCCTTTGTCATCGCAGCTCGCATCCGACTGGCAGGTAAAATCCTGATGATTTTCTTCATCTTCCAGATCGTACACCCGCAGCTCAATATCATGCAGCAGGGTTAAATTCTGCAAACCGTTCAACACCGGTGACAGGCGCTCGCACATCGGGATACGCGAATGCAGCCGGTGGTTAGCCTGCCATAAAAACGACAGGATCTGGTTCTTTTGCTCAAGCCCGGCGGTTTTCTCCTGTACCCGGCGTTCCAGTATCGCGTAGCTCTCGCCCAGCTCGGCCGACATGTTATTTAACGCCTCGCCAAGCGTTGCCATCTCGTTGCGCCCGCTGATGCGTGCGCGCTGGGTAAAATCACGCTGGCTGACCGCACGCGCCATGCTCAGTAATTGCTGCCACGGACGGAGTAGACGCGCCCGCAGCCAGACCACGGCAAACAGCAATAACAGGCCCATCACTATCGCCATGAGCCGGTGCATCACCACCACTTGTTCAATACGGTGTTCGGTACTGCGGTCAAACGAGGTAACCAGCCGGTCGATTCGCCCAACGAAAATCGCAATAATTTCCGCCGCTTGTGATGGTTGTTGCGCCTGTTTTATCGCCGGTACGACGTCGCTGCGCCAGTAGTTTTGCAATGCCGCGAGCTGCGCTTGTTGACCGTCGCGCTGTGCCGCCTGCGCCAGCTCCGGGCTGAATGCGGTGTACTCCATTTCGTCGAGCAAATATTGCTCGTCTTCATGCAGCGGAATGGCGGACAACAAGCGGTAGCTCTGCATACGCAGTGAACCGGCTTTGTTGATCGCATGTGCGCTGCCCTGAACGCCTTGTACCAGCCAGCCGGAGATCGCCATGCCCGTCACGCCGATGGCGGTCGACAGCAGCATCAACAACGCCAGTTGGTTAACCAGCGAGATCGGTGAAAAAAGGCGTTTTAGCATAGGTGATTAAGGCTCCTCGGCCGCGTGCAGTGCGGATGGCGCTATTGTCTGCCATCGCCTGGGGTATACCCATACCTCTAAAGGATTACTCCTTTATTGCCAGCGAGCCGACAAGAGTGGGAACAATCTGAGTAGGGAAGGTCAGAACCGTGAAAAACCACACCTTTTTTGCCGGTAAAAGGTACTCATAAATGAGCATGGTGATTTTTCGCTCGTGAAATGGGCTGCTTTTCCTTTGATTTATATCAACTTAACTACCGCTATAAAAACTAAGGTGGCAGGCATCAAACCGAACAGCAGAGGTGTATATGCAGCACTCAACCATCCCGGAAAAAAGTTCGTCAGCGCGGGTTATTACCGACTGGCGTCCTGAAGAACCGGCATTCTGGCAACAGCAGGGCAATAAGATTGCGAGCCGCAACTTGTGGATCTCCGTGCCTTGTCTTCTTCTGGCTTTCTGCGTCTGGATGCTTTTTAGCGCAGTCGCCGTCAATCTCCCGAAAGTGGGTTTTCAGTTTACCACTGACCAACTCTTTATGCTGACAGCGTTGCCATCGGTGTCCGGCGCACTGTTACGCGTACCGTACTCTTTTATGGTGCCGGTGTTCGGCGGTCGTCGCTGGACAGCTTTCAGCACCGGGATTTTAATCATTCCATGTGTGTGGCTCGGTTTTGCCGTGCAGGATCTGAGTACGCCGTTTAGCACGTTTATCATTATCTCGCTGCTGTGCGGTTTTGCTGGTGCGAACTTTGCTTCCAGCATGGCGAATATCAGCTTCTTTTTTCCGAAACAGAAGCAGGGCGGCGCGCTCGGCATTAACGGTGGCTTTGGCAACCTCGGTGTGAGCGTGATGCAGTTGATCGCACCGCTGGCGGTCTCTTTCTCCATTTTTGCCGCCTTTGGCGGTACCGGTGTCGCACAACCTGATGGTTCGTTGTTATACCTCGAAAACGCCGCCTGGATATGGGTACCGTTACTGGCGGTGTTTACCCTGGCAGCCTGGTTCGGTATGAATGAGCTGGCGACCTCTAAAGCCTCGCTTAGCGCGCAACTTCCGGTGCTCAAACGTTCGCACCTGTGGATTATGAGCTTCCTGTATCTGGCAACGTTCGGCTCATTTATTGGCTTTTCTGCCGGTTTTGCGATGCTGTCGAAAACTCAGTTCCCGGAAGTGCAGATCCTGCATTTCGCCTTCTTCGGCCCGCTGGTGGGCGCACTGGCGCGCTCCGCAGGCGGCGCGATTTCTGACCGTCTCGGCGGTACTCGCGTAACGCTGGTGAACTTTGTGCTGATGGCCATTTTCAGCGCCTTGCTGTTCCTGACCCTGCCATCCGGCGGCACTGGCGGCAATTTCACCGCATTCTTCTGCGTCTTCCTCGTGCTGTTCCTGACGGCCGGGCTGGGCAGTGGCTCGACGTTCCAGATGATTTCGGTGATTTTCCGCAAAAAAACCATGGAACGCGTGCAACAACGCGGCGGCAGTGAAAGCGAAGCAATGCGTGAAGCCGCCACCGAAACAGCCGCAGCGCTGGGTTTTATCTCGGCAATTGGCGCGATTGGCGGTTTCTTTATTCCTAAAGCATTCGGCACTTCACTGGCGTTAACCGGCTCACCGGCAGGCGCGATGAAAGTGTTCCTTGTGTTCTATATCGCCTGCGTGGTGATCACCTGGGTGATATACGGGCGTAAAAAACAATAACACTCAGTAAATGTTGATTATCCTTGCGCGGTGAAAGCCGCGCTTTTTTTATGTCGTCATTAGTTACAACATACTTTGAGATTTTCTCAGCGGCGTGCTGCGGAAACCTCTGTGACAGGCATCACTTTGCAGGTTCATCTACCCCTTAATACCCCGGAACGCGGAATTATCTGCTTGCACCGCTGCAAGTTTATATAAAACCATTATTTATCAATGGATTAAAAAATAGAAAACCCTAACTCTTTGTGGGTACTCCGTGTTTTTGGCACAGAAACGAAGCTTTGGCAGCTTGATCACCATCAATTCTCTTTGTCTTTGTGGGGGTTACCTTCGCCGCAATTGCAGCAATGTCGATTTACCAAGAGAGCCTGACAGGCTCCAACAGGAGAACCCCCGATGAGTAAATTCCTGGACCGGTTTCGCTACTTCAAACAGAAAGGCGAAACCTTTGCCGATGGGCACGGCCAGCTCTTAAACACCAACCGGGACTGGGAGGACGGATACCGTAACCGCTGGCAGCACGACAAAATCGTGCGTTCTACCCATGGCGTAAACTGCACGGGCTCGTGTAGCTGGCAGATCTTCGTGAAGAACGGTCTGGTCACCTGGGAAACCCAGCAGACAGACTACCCGCGCACCCGTCCAGATATGCCGAACCACGAACCGCGTGGCTGCCCGCGTGGTGCCAGCTACTCCTGGTACCTCTATAGTGCGAACCGCCTGAAATACCCCCTGATGCGTAAACGCCTGATCAAACTGTGGCGAGAAGCGAAAGCGCAGCACAGCGATCCGGTTAATGCCTGGGCTTCCATCATCGAAGATGCGGAAAAAGCGAAGAGCTTTAAACAGGCGCGTGGTCGCGGCGGTTTTGTGCGCTCCTCCTGGCAGGAAGTGAACGAACTGATTGCGGCTTCGAACGTTTATACCGTGAAAACGTACGGCCCGGACCGTGTCGCAGGCTTCTCGCCGATCCCGGCGATGTCGATGGTGTCTTACGCTTCTGGCGCGCGTTATCTCTCGCTGCTGGGCGGCACCTGTCTCAGTTTCTACGACTGGTACTGCGACTTACCGCCTGCCTCTCCGCAAACCTGGGGCGAGCAGACCGACGTGCCGGAATCCGCCGACTGGTACAACTCCAGCTACATCATCGCCTGGGGCTCTAACGTTCCGCAGACCCGTACGCCGGACGCGCACTTCTTTACCGAAGTACGCTACAAAGGCACCAAAACCGTTGCGGTCACGCCGGACTACGCCGAAATCGCCAAACTGTGTGATTTGTGGCTGGCGCCGAAGCAGGGCACCGATGCGGCAATGGCAATGGCGATGGGCCACGTCATGCTGCGTGAATTCCATCTCGATAAACCAAGCCAGTACTTCACCGATTATGTTCGCCGTTATACCGACATGCCGATGCTGGTCATGCTCGAAGAGCGCGACGGTTACTATGCGGCAGGCCGCATGCTGCGCGCCGCCGATCTGGTGGATGCGCTGGGCCAGGAAAATAATCCGGAGTGGAAAACCGTTGCCCTCGATAGCGAAGGTAACCTGACCGCGCCGAATGGCTCCATCGGTTTCCGCTGGGGTGAAAAAGGTAAGTGGAACCTTGAGCAGCGCGATGGCAGCAGTGGTGCGGACGTAGAGCTGAACTTGAGCCTGCTGGGTAAACAAGACGATATCGCGCAGGTCGGCTTCCCGTACTTTGGTGGCGACAACACCGAGCATTTCGCTGGCGTTGAACTTGATAATATCCTGATGCACAAACTGCCGGTTAAACGCCTGCAATTAGCTGACGGTTCCACCGCGCTGGTGACCACCGTTTACGACCTGACCATGGCGAACTACGGCCTGGATCGCGGTCTGGGTGATGAAAACTGCGCAACTCGTTACGACGAAGTCAAAGCTTACACACCGGCCTGGGCTGAGAAAGTCACCGGGGTTTCACAGGCGCAAATTATTCGTATCGCCCGTGAATTCGCCGATAACGCCGATAAAACGCATGGCCGTTCTATGGTTATCATCGGTGCCGGGATGAACCACTGGTATCACCTCGATATGAACTACCGTGGGATCATCAATATGCTGGTCTTCTGCGGTTGCGTGGGACAGAGCGGCGGCGGCTGGGCGCACTATGTTGGTCAGGAAAAACTGCGCCCGCAAACCGGCTGGCAGCCGCTGGCATTTGCCCTCGACTGGCAGCGTCCGGCGCGTCACATGAACAGCACCTCCTATTTCTATAACCACTCCAGCCAGTGGCGTTACGAAACAGTAACTGCGCAGGAATTCCTGTCGCCGTTAGCGGATAAATCCCGCTATACCGGCCATCTGATTGACTTTAACGTGCGCGCTGAACGTATGGGCTGGCTGCCGTCCGCGCCGCAACTGGGCACCAACCCGCTGCGTATCGCCGCTGAAGCGGAAAAAGCGGGCATGAGCGCGGTCGATTACACCGTTAAATCGCTGAAAGACGGTTCGCTGCGTTTCGCAGCTGAACAGCCGGAAAACGGCAAAAACCACCCGCGTAACCTGTTTATCTGGCGCTCCAACCTGCTGGGTTCTTCCGGTAAGGGTCACGAGTTTATGCTCAAGTACTTGCTGGGCACCGAACACGGTATTCAGGGCAAAGATCTGGGCAAACAGGGCGGCGTGAAACCGGAAGAAGTGGAATGGCATGACAACGGCCTCGACGGCAAACTGGACCTGGTGGTCACCCTCGATTTCCGTCTGTCCAGCACCTGTCTCTACTCAGATATTGTGCTGCCAACCGCAACCTGGTACGAAAAAGACGACATGAATACCTCGGATATGCATCCATTTATTCATCCGCTTTCTGCCGCTGTTGACCCGGCATGGGAATCCAAAAGCGACTGGGAAATCTACAAAGGTATCGCCAAATCCTTCTCCGCGTTGTGCGTTGGACATTTAGGCAAAGAGACCGATGTCGTGACGCTGCCAATTCAGCATGACTCCGCTGCTGAACTGGCGCAGCCGCTGGATGTGAAAGACTGGAAGAAGGGCGAATGTGACCTGATCCCGGGCAAAACCGCACCGCACATTATTCCGGTGGAACGCGACTACCCGGCAATCTACGAGCGCTTTACCTCCATCGGCCCGCTGATGGAAAAAATCGGCAACGGTGGTAAAGGCATCGCCTGGAATACCCAGAGCGAAATGGATCTGCTGCGTAAGCTGAACTACACCAAAGCGGACGGCCCGGCGAAAGGGCAGCCGATGCTCAATACCGCCATTGATGCCGCAGAGATGATCCTCACGCTGGCACCGGAAACTAACGGTCATGTGGCGGTGAAAGCCTGGGCGGCGCTGAGTGAATTTACCGGCCGCGACCATACGCATCTGGCCACGAATAAAGAGGAAGAGAAAATTCGCTTCCGCGATATTCAGGCGCAGCCGCGCAAAATCATCTCTAGCCCTACCTGGTCTGGCCTTGAAGATGAGCACGTTTCCTACAACGCCGGTTACACCAACGTCCATGAGCTGATTCCGTGGCGTACTCTCTCTGGTCGTCAGCAGTTGTATCAGGATCATCAGTGGATGCGTGACTTCGGCGAAAGCCTGCTGGTTTACCGTCCGCCGATTGATACCCATTCGGTGAAAGAAGTGATGGGTACGAAATCCAACGGTAACCCGGAAAAAGCGCTGAACTTCCTGACGCCGCACCAGAAATGGGGCATCCACTCCACCTACAGCGACAACCTGCTGATGCTGACGCTGGGGCGCGGTGGTCCGGTGGTGTGGATGAGCGATAAAGATGCCAAAGAGATCGGCATTGAGGATAACGACTGGATCGAAGTCTTTAACGCTAACGGTGCGTTGACGGCTCGTGCGGTTGTCAGCCAGCGTGTGCCGGCCGGTATGACCATGATGTACCACGCGCAGGAACGTATTGTGAACCTGCCGGGGTCAGAAATTACCGGGCAGCGCGGCGGGATCCACAACTCCGTTACCCGTATTACCCCGAAACCGACCCATATGATCGGCGGCTACGCCCAGCTGGCTTATGGCTTTAACTACTACGGCACGGTCGGTTCCAACCGCGATGAGTTCGTGGTGGTGCGTAAGATGAAGAACATTAACTGGTTGGATGGCGAAGGCAATGACCAGGTACAGGAGAGCGCAAAATGAAAATTCGTTCACAAGTCGGCATGGTGCTGAATCTCGATAAGTGCATCGGCTGTCATACCTGTTCAGTGACCTGTAAAAACGTCTGGACCAGCCGGGAAGGGATGGAGTACGCGTGGTTCAACAACGTAGAAACCAAACCGGGCACCGGTTTCCCGACCGACTGGGAAAACCAGGAAAAATGGAAGGGCGGTTGGATCCGCAAAATCAACGGCAAACTGCAACCGCGCATGGGTAACCGTCCGATGTTGCTGGGTAAAATTTTCGCTAACCCGCACATGCCGGAAATCGATGATTACTATGAGCCGTTTGATTTTGACTACCAGCGCCTGCATAACGCGCCGGAAGGCAAACATCAGCCGATTGCCCGCCCGCGTTCAGTAATAACCGGTCAGCGGATGGACAAAATCACCGCAGGCCCGAACTGGGAAGATGATTTGGGCGGTGAGTTCGACAAGCTGAGCCGCGATCAGAACTTCGAGAACATGCAGAAGGCGATGTACGGCCAGTTTGAAAACACCTTCATGATGTATCTGCCGCGCCTGTGCGAACACTGCCTGAACCCGGCCTGTGTCGCGACCTGCCCGAGCGGTGCTATCTACAAGCGTGAAGAAGACGGCATTGTGCTGATCGATCAGGATAAATGCCGCGGCTGGCGCATGTGCGTAACCGGCTGCCCGTACAAAAAAATCTACTTCAACTGGAAGAGCGGCAAATCCGAGAAGTGCATCTTCTGCTATCCGCGCATTGAAGCGGGCATGCCGACAGTCTGCGCGGAAACCTGTGTGGGCCGTATTCGTTACCTCGGCGTTCTGCTGTACGACGCCGACGCGATTGAAAATGCCGCCAGCACCGAGAGTGAAAAAGATCTCTACCAGCGTCAACTGGATGTGTTCCTCGATCCAAACGACCCGGCGGTGATTGCTCAGGCGCTGGAAGATGGCGTGCCGCAGAGCGTGATTGACGCGGCGCAGAAATCGCCGGTTTACAAAATGGCGATGGACTGGAAACTGGCGCTGCCGCTGCATCCGGAATACCGCACGTTGCCGATGGTCTGGTACGTGCCGCCTTTGTCACCGATCCAGTCTGCTGCGGATGCGGGCGAGCTGGGCAGCAACGGCATTTTGCCGGATGTGGAAAGCCTGCGCATTCCGGTGCAGTACCTGGCGAACCTGCTGACCGCAGGCGATACCGGTCCGGTTCTGCTGGCGCTAAAACGTATGCTGGCAATGCGCCACTTCAAACGTGCGGAAACCGTGGATGGCATTGAAGATACCCGCGCGCTGGAAGAAGTTGGCCTGACAACCGCCCAGGCGCAGGAGATGTACCGTTACCTCGCGATTGCTAACTATGAAGATCGTTTCGTGGTGCCGTCGAGCCACCGTGAGCTGGCGCGTGAAGCCTTCCCGGAGAAAAACGGTTGTGGCTTTAGCTTCGGCGATGGTTGCCACGGTTCGGACACCAAATTCAACCTGTTCAACAGCCGTCGTATTGACGCTGTGGATGTGACAGTGAAAACGGAGCCGCACCCATGATTGAACTGGTGGTTATTTCCCGTTTGCTCGAGTACCCGGACGCTGCCTTATGGCAGCATCAGCAGGAAGTTTTCGATGCGCTGGCGTCGGGTGAAAACCTGACCAAAGCCGACGCTCAACAGGTTGGCGTCTTCCTGCGGGATCTGACGTCTCAGGATCTGCTGGACGCCCAGGCGAACTACAGCGAATTGTTTGATCGTGGTCGCGCAACCTCACTGCTGCTGTTCGAACACGTCCACGGTGAATCCCGCGATCGCGGGCAGGCGATGGTCGATCTGCTGGCGCAGTATGAGCGCCACGGCCTGCAACTGGATAGCCGTGAATTGCCGGACCATTTGCCGCTCTATCTGGAATATCTGGCACAGCTGCCCCTGGCTGAGGCTATCGGGGGTTTGCAGGATATCGCGCCGATCCTCGCGCTGTTAAAAGCGCGTTTAGCGCAGCGCGAAAGCCATTATGCAACGCTGTTCGACGCGCTGTTATCGCTGGCGAATACGCAGGTGGATAGCGCGCAGGTCGCGGAAAAAATTGCCGGTGAAGCCCGCGATGATACGCCGCAGGCGCTGGATGCTGTGTGGGAAGAAGAGCAGGTGAAATTCTTCGCCGAACAGGGCTGCGGTGATTCTGATATCACCGCGCATCAGCGTCGTTTTGCGGGTGCCGTTGCGCCGCAATATCTGAATATCACAACAGGAGGAGAGCGCTAATGCACTTCCTTAATATGTTCTTCTTTGACATCTATCCGTATATTGCCGGGGCCGTTTTCCTGCTCGGTAGTTGGCTGCGCTACGACTATGGTCAGTACAGCTGGCGGGCGGGCTCCAGCCAGATGCTGGATCGTAAAGGGATGACGCTGGCTTCGAACCTGTTCCATATCGGTATTCTGGGGATCTTTGCCGGTCACTTCCTCGGTATGTTAACACCGCACTGGATGTATGAATCCTTCCTGCCGATTGAAGTGAAACAGAAGATGGCAATGATTGGCGGTGGTGCCAGCGGCGTGTTGTGTCTGGTGGGTGGTTTGCTGCTGCTGAAACGCCGTTTATTCAACCCGCGTATTCGTGCGACCTCAACTGCGGCGGATATCCTGATTATGTCGCTGCTGATGGTGCAGTGTGCGCTGGGGCTGCTGACCATTCCGTTCTCTGCTCAGCATATGGATGGCAGCGAAATGATGAAGCTGGTTGGCTGGGCGCAGTCGGTCGTGACGTTCCATCCTGGCGCTTCCGCGTATCTTGAGGGTGTGGCCTTTATTTACCGTGTGCATCTGGTGCTGGGCATGACGCTGTTTGTGCTGTTCCCGTTCTCCCGCCTGGTGCATATCTGGAGCGCGCCGGTGGAGTACCTGACACGCAAATACCAGATTGTTCGCGCCCGTCGCTAATCAGAAAAAGCCCCGCAACGCGGGGCTTTTTTTACTGTCGCGTTGGCATTGTCGCGGGCGCGCTTTTCCGCTCACCCCAGCCAAGGTTATTACCTGCGGCTGCCAGCAGAATTAACACGCCACCCGCCATTTGCACCGCGCTTAATGTATGCCCGAACAGCGCGTTATCCACCACAATCGCTACCAGCGGATAGATAAACGACAGCGAGCCAATCAGCGGGGTGGGTAGCTTTTGTATCGCGCTATACAACAACTGGTACATCACGCCGGTATGTACAATGCCGAGCGTTAACAAAATACCCCACGGGAATGTCCCGCCGGCCGCAGGCAGATGCACCAGCGGTAATAACATCACCGTGCCGGTTAATACCTGAATCAGGGCGATATGCTGTGGCGGAAGTTGCTTCAGGTGGCGGGTGATTAACGCGGTGACGGCATAGAAAAAGGCAGCACCCAGCGCCATGGCAATGCCGGTAAGCCACTGGGTGTTCGGGTGATGCAATTCACTGAGCAACAAGAGGACAACGCCGGAAAACGCCAGCAGCAGCCATCCCCACTTCGTAAGCGTAACGCGCTCGCCGAGCAACATACTCATCAGCACTAACATAAAAGGCTGGGTGTTGTAGACCACGGTGGCCAGCCCTATTGAAATGCGGCTGTAAGCGGCGAACAGCAGCAGCCAGTTAATCACCAGCGCGATGCCGCTCGCTATCGCCAGCAGTAATACCGGGAACGCAAGGCGCACGAACGGCTGGCGGCCAAAGCGGATAAAAAGAAATAGTGCGCCGGCGCCTATCAGGCAGCGCCAGAAAACGACATCTATCACCGGCAGACCGCTAAGCAGCACAAATGCGCCAATCGACCCGGAAATTAGCATTGCCAGGCTCATCTGCCAGGTGCCATTAGGGATAGTTTTCATTTTTCATCTCCTGAAGGTTGTTGGCATATTGTGAAAAAATGGCGACCAGCTTTATATGGTTGTTGTAAGGTGTATGGCTATTAATTCCTTTAAAAATTAGGTAAAGATGATGGATTACCTTATTGACGATATCGACAGAGCGATTCTGGCCTGTCTGGCAGAGGACGCCCGCCAGTCACTGAAGGTGTTAAGTGCGAGAGTAGGGCTGACGTCACCGAGCACGGCAGAGCGCGTGAAACGGCTGGAAGAGCGCGGCGTGATTGAAGGCTATGGCGCGCGCGTAAACCTGACCGCACTGGATTACCGCTTGCAGGCGCTGGTGCGTGTTCGCCCGATGCCAGGCATGTTGCAGAAGGTGGATAAAATGCTCCAGTCGCTGCCGGAATGCATCGAATGCGACAAAGTGACAGGAGAAGACTGTTTTGTTATGCGGCTGGTGGTGCGCTCGATTGAGCAACTGGATACGTTGCTGGATGGTATTGCCGAATATGCGCAGTGTAATACGTCGATAGTGAAAAGCTCGCCGGTTAAACGGCGGTTACCGCCGCTGTAAGGCCCGGTCGCCAGACGCGCGTCAGGTGTCCCGGTGCGGCAACGTTCTCTCGTATGCGCTCGGGTCGAACCTTAATCGAAGCTTCTCATCCTTCCCCAAACGGAGAGTATGAAGAATTGGCGCAATTGCTGAGACTGAGGATTTATTTGAAGAGATGGTGGTGGGGGAAGGATTACTCGTCGCTTGCGCTCCTCGTCCTTCGGGCCGTTGCCTGCGGCAACGTTCTCTCGCGTTGCTCGAGTCGAACCTTAATCGAAGGTTCTCGTCCTTCCCCAAACGGAGAATATGAAGAATTGACGCAATTGCTGAGACTGAGGATTTATTTGAAGAGATGGTGGTGGGGGAAGGATTACTCGTCGCTTGCGCTCCTCGCCCTCCGGGCCGTTGCCTGCGGCAACGTTCTCTCGCGTTGCTCGAGTCGAACCTTAATCGAAGCTTCTCCTCCTTCCCCAAACGGAGAATATGAAGAATTGGCGCAATTGCTGAGACTGAGGATTTATTTGAAGAGATGGTGGTGGGGGAAGGATTCGAACCTTCGAAGTCGATGACGGCAGATTTACAGTCTGCTCCCTTTGGCCGCTCGGGAACCCCACCAGGGGAAAATCAAATTGTCGATGCAAGATGTAGATGGTGGTGAGGGAAGTATTATTCGTCACTTCGTTCCTCACCCTTCGGGCCGTTGCCTCTGGCAACGTTCTCTCGCTTTCGCTCGAGTCGAACCTTAATCGAAGGTTCTCGCCCTTCCCGATAAGTGCATGCATCAAAACCACTTAACGGTGTTATCACATCGCTGTGATGAATAATGGTGGTGGGGGAAGGATTCGAACCTTCGAAGTCGATGACGGCAGATTTACAGTCTGCTCCCTTTGGCCGCTCGGGAACCCCACCACGGGGATACTACATTGTTGTGATGTTGCGAAAGGGAAGGATTATTCGGAGCTAACGCTCCTCACCCTTCGGGCCGTTGCCTCTGGCAACGTTCTCTCGCTGGCACTCGAGTCGAACCTTCGAAGTCGATGACGGCATATTTGCAGTCAGCTACCTAATGATCGCTCGGGAACCCCACCACTGGGTAAAGCTATTTGTTACTGGCCTGCTTCCATCTCGGGAAGCGCGGCGCATCATATCAAATGACGCGCCGCTGTAAAGCGTTGAAACGAGAAAAATGAATCAGTTGTCTGCTTTTTGCCCGCAACGATGCAAAGCCGAACAACGCATTAAATTAATGGTTAAAGAATAATCGTGCGATTGCCGTAAACGAACACGCGTTGTGCTAACACTTGATATAACGCGCGGCTCAATACGTTCTTCTCGACATCCCGACCCGCGCGCATCATATCCTCGGCGGTATAGGTGTGATCCACATGAATCACGTCCTGCATAATGATTGGGCCTTCATCCAGATTGTCATTTACGTAGTGCGCGGTGGCACCGATGATCTTCACGCCGCGCTCGTAAGCCTGATGATAAGGGCGGGCGCCAATGAAAGCGGGCAGGAACGAGTGGTGAATATTGATGATCTTATTCGGGAAGCGGGACACGAATTCTGGCGTTAATACGCGCATATATTTCGCCAGTACCACGTAATCAGGCTGGTGCGCTTCAATGGCCTGCGCCATCTGCTGATCATGGGCTTCACGCGTCAGGCCTTCATGGCTAACCAGTTCAAACGGAATATCAAAACGCTCAACCAGAGAACGCAGCGTTTCATGGTTGCCAATCACGGCGGCAATATCGACATCCAGTCCGCCATAATTTGCTTTCATCAGCAAATCGCCAAGGCAATGCGCCTCTTTGGTGACCAGAATGACGACGCGGCGACGACCGGCTGGATTCAGCTCGCGTACAGAACCTTCCGGAAGCGCACTATCGAGATCCGCAAGCAATGTGGCGTCGTTAAAAATACCTTCGAGCTCGGTACGCATAAAGAAACGCCCGGTGCGGTGATCGACAAATTCATTATTCTGCACAATGTTCAGTTCGTGCTTGTAACAAATATTGGTGATTCGCGCGATGAGGCCTTTCTGGTCTGGGCAAATGGTGCGCAAAATTTTACGTTGTGTTGAATGCATTGCCGGGTAAATCCTGTTGATGGTGTTTGCTATAAGGTGCTGGCAGGCTTATTGTCCGCAGCACTTTTTGAATTTTTTACCTGACCCGCAAGGGCAGGGATCGTTACGGCCAAATTGCGGCCGCGTTCCGTCGATATAGTACCACTGGCCGTTCTCCTTTAAGAATCGGGAACGCTCGATAATTGCGCCGTCTTTGCCGTGCTCATTAAACCGCGCCACGAAGCTGACGAAGCCTTCATTATCATTTTCGCCGTAAGCGTGCTCAAATACCGTCAGCCCGCGCCATGTGGTCGCCGCGAAACCCGCTTCAATTTGCTGGCGGAACGCCTCCGCGCCACAAGATGGGTGCCAGGTTTTTACCAGGTACTCTGACTGATGTAACACAAAAGCCGTATAGCGCGATCGCATCAGGCGTGACGGATCCGGCGCAAGCTGCGCACCAGACAGATAAGGCTGGCAACATAGGCTATACTCCAGAGCGCTACCGCAAGGGCAAGATTGTGACAAAATAGCATTCCAGGAATAAAAATAACGGCGCGTTAGCGCCAGGGTAGCGATATGTTAACTGAGCCGTAGCGCTGTGGCTACAGTAAGCCGGGGGAAGTAAAATAAGCGTTATGAGAAAGGTAAAAATTGGTCTGGCGCTCGGTTCCGGCGCGGCCAGAGGTTGGTCGCATATCGGCGTGATTAACGCATTGCAACGCGCGGGTATCGAAATTGATATTGTGGCAGGGTGTTCCATTGGTTCACTGGTTGGTGCTGCTTACGCGTGTGGACGTCTGCCGTCGCTGGAAAAATGGGTACGCTCTTTTCGTTACTGGGATGTGCTGCGGCTGATGGATCTCTCCTGGCAGCGAGGTGGTCTGTTACGCGGTGAACGCGTGTTCAATCAGTATCGCCAGTTGTTGCCGTTCGCGGATTTTAGCCATTGCCAGAAACGCTTCGGCGCCGTGGCAACCAACCTTAGCACCGGGCGCGAGCTATGGTTCACTGAAGGGGATTTACATCATGCCGTTCGCGCCTCCTGCAGTATGCCTGGGTTAATGTCACCGGTTCCGCATAATGGTTACTGGCTGGTGGATGGTGCGGTAGTGAATCCCGTACCGGTTTCCCTTACCCGCGCGTTAGGTGCGGATGTGGTGATTGCCGTAGATTTGCAGCATGACGCCCATCTGATGCAGCAAGATCTGCTGTCAGTGAATCTTTCTAATAACGATAAAGACAGCGACACGGTTGCCACGCAGCGCTGGCATCAACGCCTGCGTGAACGGCTGGGGCGGATAACGCCAAAACGGCCAATCGCGCCCACAGCAATGGAAATCATGAGCACCTCGATTCAGGTGCTCGAAAACCGGCTCAAACGTAATCGTATGGCTGGCGATCCGCCAGATATTCTGTTGCAACCTCTCTGCCCACAAATTTCGACACTCGATTTTCATCGGGCAGATGCCGCTATTGCAGCGGGGCAACTGGCGACAGAAAAGAAAATGGATGAGTTGCTTCCGTTAGTGCGGACCCTTTCGTAAGTAGAGTTTTTATAGACTTCAGCAAATTCTGACAGGCGATTATCGGCGAAGCATGCCACTATTGATCTATCGTCAGGCAGGGGAGATAAGATGACGCAGCCGTTGACCGGAAAACAGATACTGATCGTTGAAGACGAGCCCGTTTTCCGCTCTCTGCTGGATTCGTGGTTGCAATCTTTAGGTGCGATAACGCTGCTGGCGGAAGATGGGGTCGTCGCGCTCGAATTGTTGGCAGCAAATAAACCCGATCTTATGATTTGCGATCTTGCAATGCCGCGTATGAATGGCCTTGTTCTCATTGAGACGTTACGCAATCGGGGCATGCAAACGCCGGTGCTTGTGATATCGGCGACAGAAAACATGGCGGATATCGCCAAAGCATTGCGTCTTGGCGTTCAGGATGTCGTTCTTAAACCCGTTAAAGATCTTAATCGATTAAAAGAAACGCTCTTTGCCTGTCTTTATCCCAATATGTTTAATTCACGCGTTGAGGAAGAGGAGCGCTTGTTCCAGGATTGGGACGCGCTGGTCGATAATCCACAGGCCGCGGCGAATTTATTGCAGGAACTTCAGCCACCGGTACAACAAGTTATTTCCGGTTGTCGGGTAAATTATCGCCAACTGGTTTCTGTTGAAAGCCCCGGTCTGGTGCTTGATATCGCGCCGATATCAGGTCAGGATCTCGCGTTTTATTGCCTGGACGTGACGCGTGCAGAAAATAACGGCGTGCTGGCGGCGCTGCTGCTGCGCGCCTTATTTAATGGGTTACTGCAAGAACAACTTTCTCACCAGCGCCAGCGTTTACCCGAGATGGGCGCGCTGCTCAAGCAGGTAAATCAATTATTGCACCAGGCTAATTTACCCGGTCAGTTCCCGCTACTTGTGGGTTATTACCACAGTGAATTGAAAAACCTGATACTCGTTTCGGCTGGTCTTAACGCAACGTTAAATACCGGCGATCATCAAATTCAAATCAGCAATGGAGTCCCTCTCGGTACGCTTGGCAATACTTATTTAAATCAGTTGAGCCAGCGTTGCGACTCCTGGCAATGTCAGGTGTGGGGTGCCGGCGGGCGTCTGCGTTTAATGTTGAGCGCGGAATGAGCGATCGAATCATACATTGCAGATAGATTTACCCTCCGCATAAAAACGGGTGGTACTATCGCCGCAGTTTATGCGTATTAGTCCTAATTAGATGTAAGCGCGTCCTTTTCAGACCTGGTCGATGGGTTGGTACTGATATACTCAGACGCGAGTTAATTCATGAACATGTTCAAGCATGGACAGTCCAGGAGATTTTCAATGGCTGCAATAAATTCGAAAGTGACTAAAGCAGTAATCCCGGTTGCGGGATTGGGAACCAGGATGTTACCAGCGACTAAGGCAATTCCTAAAGAAATGTTACCGCTGGTTGATAAGCCATTAATTCAGTATGTCGTAAATGAGTGTATCGCTGCTGGCATTACTGAAATCGTTCTGGTAACACATTCATCTAAAAACTCTATCGAAAACCACTTCGATACCAGCTTCGAACTCGAAGCAATGCTGGAAAAACGCGTAAAACGTCAGTTACTGGAAGAAGTTCAGTCTATTTGCCCGCCGCACGTGACTATTATGCAGGTGCGTCAGGGGCTGGCGAAAGGTCTGGGACATGCCGTATTGTGCGCGCACCCGGTAGTCGGTAACGAACCCGTAGCGGTTATTCTGCCGGATGTGATTCTGGATGAATACGAATCCGATCTGTCCCAGGATAACCTGGCTGAGATGATTAAACGTTTTGACGAAACCGGTGCCAGCCAGATCATGGTTGAACCTGTGGATGATGTTACCGCTTACGGCGTGGTGGATTGCAAAGGCGCAACGCTGAATCCGGGTGATAGCGTTCCAATGGTGGGCGTGGTTGAAAAACCGAAAGCTAACGTAGCACCTTCTAATCTTGCCGTTGTAGGTCGTTATGTTCTGAGCGCAGAAATTTGGCCGCTGCTGGCGAAAACACCTCCGGGAGCGGGTGATGAGATCCAGCTTACCGATGCTATCGATATGCTAATCGAAAAAGAAACCGTAGAAGCCTATCACATGAAAGGTAAAAGCCATGACTGCGGTAATAAACTTGGCTATATGCGCGCATTCGTAGAGTATGGTATTCGTCACAATTCGCTGGGCGAGGAATTTAAAGCCTGGCTCGAAGAAACTGTCGGCGCCGGGAAAGCATAATAGGCTTTCTTTAGTCTGAATAAGGCCGGAGATAATAGTGCATTGCACTGCTTATCTCCGGCCTTTTTTATTTGTGAATGTTCCGAATGAAAAGGTTACGGCAAAGCTGTGCAGGAGATATCGCACAAAACAATAAATGAATTGACCAGGATTTGAGCAATATGCATTCGAGAAACGTATATTCCAAATGCCATACACTATATTTGTGAAGAGAATGTGTGCTTTGTCAAAAAAAATCCCGCCAGTTGGCGGGATCCTTTTGAAATCTGGCTTGATTACTCCTCGATCAGGAAATCGTCAAGTTGTTTGCCTTGTTCGTCCATTGCTTTTTTGATTACTGCCGGAGTACGACCCTGACCCGTCCAGGTTTTGGTCTCGCCATTTTCATCAACATAGCTATATTTAGCCGGGCGTGCTGCACGTTTTGCTTTAGTGCCGGTTTTAGCGGTAACCATGCTGTTCAGCAATTCGTTCGGATCAATACCGTCAGCGATCAGCATTTCACGATATTGCTGTAATTTACGCGTACGCTCTTCAACTTCAGCTGCGGCAGCGCTTTCTTCCTCGCGGCGCTCATTAACCACAACTTCTAATTTCTCCAGCATCTCTTCGAGCGTTTCCAGAGTGCATTCTCTTGCTTGCGCACGAAGAGTACGGATGTTGTTCAGAATTTTAAGTGCTTCGCTCATTGTAGTAATCTCAAACTTATATTGGGGTGGTTTGTCGGGCTAATAATAGAGCGTTAATTTCGCCAGTGCAATAGCTGTGAATGTAAGGAATTCAAAATGCCGCTTTATTAAGTCGATTTATAAATATCGCTAACTTAAATTTTTCTTGAAGAAACGCACAAAAAACATCTTATACCGATGTACTGGCAGCGCCTTTGACGGCGTGTTTATGCATAAACTTCTGATTAATCTGATCCGTGTTTATAGCCATTATGGATAAATATCGACCTTGAGTATTCCAGCGTTGGATGTGCTTCTTCCTTAAATTATTAATAATTTCCGTATACTGGGGTGAGAATGTTCCGATTAAAAAAAATTGTAAGATCATGAATTTCTTATTGCTGTTTCTTTGTCAGTAACAACTCAGATGATTAACTATTGGAATATCTATGAGTTTGCTATCGGGAATTGATTTACTTCAATCGCGGAGCAACGGCAGGATGAGCAGATAAAATATGCTACACTCCGCGCCGGGAATATCACACTTTGATTGGGGTTTTGCACGCAATGGCACAGCTTTATTTCTACTATTCAGCAATGAATGCGGGGAAATCAACGGCGTTATTACAATCCTCTTACAATTATCAGGAAAGAGGGATGCGCACGGTGGTTTACACCGCCGAAATTGACGATCGCTTCGGAGCAGGCAAGGTTAGCTCTCGTATCGGCTTATCTTCACCAGCGCGTTTGTTTAATCACAACTCATCGCTGTTTGACGAAATCAACGCTGAGCATCAACAACAAGCTGTGCATTGTGTGCTGGTCGACGAGTGCCAGTTTTTAACGCGCGAGCAGGTGTACGCGTTATCTGAAGTTGTCGATCAACTGGATATTCCGGTGCTTTGTTACGGTTTGCGCACGGATTTTCGCGGTGAGTTATTTGTCGGTAGCCAATATTTGCTGGCCTGGTCAGATAAACTGGTTGAGCTGAAAACTGTCTGCTTCTGTGGTCGTAAAGCCAGTATGGTGCTGCGCCTTGATCAAGAGGGGCGCCCTTATAACGAAGGCGAACAGGTGGTTATTGGCGGCAATGAACGCTATGTATCCGTGTGCCGCAAACACTACAAAGAAGCGCTGCAAGAGGGCTCTTTAACGACGATTCAGCAACGCGTCAGAGGTTAGTTTTTGCTTCCTCTCTTTCGCAATAAAAAACCCGCCGAAGCGGGTTTTTTTATTAACGTTAACAATTAAGCGGGTTTCTTCGCTTTTTTGTCTGCTTTAACGGGAGCAGCTTCAGCTTTCACTACCGCCACTTCACCTTCTTTGTACTCACGACCGTAGAAAGTATCCAGCAGGATCTGTTTCAGTTCAGAGATCAGTGGGTAGCGCGGGTTAGCACCAGTACACTGGTCATCAAACGCATCTTCAGACAGCTTATCCACGTTGGCCAGGAAGTCAGCTTCCTGTACGCCAGCTTCACGGATAGATTTCGGAATACCCAGTTCAGCTTTGATGCTTTCCAGCCATGCCAGCAGTTTTTCGATTTTCGCTGCGGTACGGTCACCGGCAGAAGTCAGACCTAAATGGTCGGCGATTTCTGCATAACGGCGGCGCGCCTGCGGGCGGTCATATTGGCTGAACGCGGTCTGCTTAGTCGGGTTGTCGTTCGCGTTATAGCGAATAACGTTACAGATAAGGAGGGCGTTAGCCAGACCGTGCGGAATGTGGAACTGCGAACCCAGTTTGTGCGCCATGGAGTGGCACACACCAAGGAAGGCGTTGGCAAAGGCGATACCGGCAATGGTAGCGGCACTGTGAACACGTTCACGAGCAACCGGGTTTTTTGAACCTTCGTTGTAAGACGCTGGCAGGTTCTCTTTCAGCAATTTCAGCGCTTGCAGCGCCTGGCCATCAGAGAACTCAGAAGCCAGTACGGAAACGTAAGCTTCCAGTGCATGAGTTACCGCATCCAGGCCACCAAAGGCACACAGGGATTTCGGCATATCCATCACCAGGTTGGCATCGACAATCGCCATATCCGGCGTCAGAGCGTAGTCTGCCAGTGGATATTTCTGACCTGTTGCATCATCGGTTACTACCGCAAACGGCGTAACTTCAGAACCGGTACCGGAAGTAGTGGTGATAGCGATCATTTTCGCTTTCACGCCCATTTTCGGGAACTTATAGATACGTTTACGGATATCCATAAAGCGCAGCGCCAGCTCTTCGAAATGGGTTTCCGGATGTTCGTACATCACCCACATAATTTTCGCGGCGTCCATCGGGGAACCGCCACCCAGAGCGATAATTACGTCTGGTTTAAACGAGTTCGCCAATTCAGCGCCTTTACGCACGATGGTCAGTGTTGGGTCTGCTTCAACTTCGAAGAACACTTCGGTTTCAACGCCAGCCGCTTTCAGCACAGAAGTGATCTGGTCTGCATAACCGTTGTTGAACAGGAAACGGTCAGTCACGATAAGCGCGCGTTTGTGACCATCAGTAATCACTTCATCCAGCGCGATTGGCAGAGAACCACGGCGGAAGTAGATAGATTTCGGAAGTTTATGCCACAACATGTTTTCAGCTCGCTTAGCAACGGTTTTCTTGTTGATCAAGTGTTTCGGACCAACGTTTTCAGAGATGGAGTTACCACCCCAGGAACCACAACCCAGAGTCAGGGAAGGCGCGAGTTTAAAGTTATACAGGTCACCGATACCACCCTGAGAAGCCGGGGTGTTAATCAGGATACGCGCGGTTTTCATCTTCTGGCCGAAGTGAGCAACGCGATCTGGCTGGTTATCCTGGTCGGTATACAGGCAAGAGGTATGACCGATACCGCCCATAGCGACAAGTTTCTCTGCTTTTTCGACCGCGTCTTCGAAATCTTTCGCGCGGTACATGGCAAGCGTCGGTGACAGTTTTTCGTGGGCGAACGGCTCACTCTCATCGACAACTTTCACTTCACCAATCAGGATCTTAGTGGTCGTTGGAACGGTGAAACCGGCCAGTTCAGCGATTTTATAAGCAGGCTGACCAACAATAGCGGCGTTGAGCGCGCCATTTTTCAGGATAATGTCCTGAACGGCTTTCAACTCTTTGCCCTGAAGCAGGTAACCGCCGTGGCTGGCGAAACGCTCACGAACCGCATCGTAGACAGAATCAACTACAACAACGGACTGTTCAGAAGCACAGATAACGCCGTTATCAAAGGTTTTAGACATCAGTACAGACGCTACTGCACGTTTGATATCGGCAGTTTCATCAATCACAACCGGGGTGTTACCCGCGCCTACACCGATCGCCGGTTTACCGGAGCTGTACGCCGCTTTTACCATGCCCGGGCCGCCAGTGGCGAGGATCAGGTTGATATCCGGGTGATGCATTAATGCGTTAGACAGTTCTACAGACGGTTGATCAATCCAGCCGATCAGATCTTTCGGAGCACCAGCGGCAATGGCTGCTTGCAGTACGATATCAGCTGCTTTATTGGTGGCATCTTTAGCGCGCGGATGCGGGGAAAAAATGATTGCGTTACGGGTTTTGAGGCTAATCAGCGATTTAAAGATAGCGGTAGAGGTTGGGTTAGTGGTCGGAACGATACCACAGATAATGCCGATTGGTTCTGCGATGGTAATTGTGCCGAAGGTGTCATCTTCTGACAGCACGCCGCAGGTTTTCTCGTCTTTATACGCGTTATAAATATATTCGGAAGCGAAGTGGTTTTTAATCACTTTGTCTTCAACGATACCCATGCCGGATTCGGCAACCGCCATTTTTGCCAGCGGGATACGAGCATCTGCGGCAGCCAGAGCGGCAGCACGGAAGATTTTATCTACTTGCTCTTGAGTAAAGTTGGCATATTCACGCTGGGCTTTCTTCACGCGTTCAACGAGTGCGTTAAGTTCAGCGACATTAGTAACAGCCATAATGCTCTCCTGATAATGTTTAAACTCTTTTAGTAAACCAGCTGCCTAATGGGAAAGTATAGACAGACCGGCTGCAGGTTGCGTAAATTTCATAAAAACAAAGAGTTAACGCTAAACCATCCACCACTGATTTACTGAAAGAGCCTCGAGGATACAACGCACTTACTGACACTTTTGAGCTCTTTTCGTGCCATCAAGATTACCCACTTCTGAGTAAGCAATGCGTGATCTACATCAAATTTCAGCGAAGCTGACACCTTTCAGCAGCCCGTTTTTGGGCGTTTGTAGCAAATGTTAATGGCATATGGCCAGGCGCGCTCTAAGATTATCACAATTCCCACAACTGAATAACATGCTGTATTGCTGCGAATTTCCACGGAAATCATGATGAACTGCGCGGCGAAAACGCGTATCTTCTGCATGGATTTTCCTGTCGCGCCGATAAGTTATTTATCTGACAACGTTACGAAACCTACTGTGGAGCACATCGTGTTCGATTTTCCCCTCTATTTTAAATTTTTTATTGGCCTGTTTGCGTTGGTCAACCCGGTCGGCATTATTCCGGTCTTTATCAGCATGACCAGCTACCAGATGACCGCCGCGCGGAATAAAACGAATCTCACCGCCAATCTTTCCGTAGCCATTATTCTCTGGACGTCGCTGTTTCTTGGCGATGCCATATTGCAGCTGTTTGGTATTTCAATCGATTCGTTCCGTATTGCCGGGGGCATTCTGGTGGTGACTATCGCCATGTCGATGATCAGCGGGAAACTGGGGGAAGATAAACAGAATAAACAAGAAAAGTCAGAGACAGCCATTCGCGAAAGTATCGGCGTGGTACCACTCGCTTTGCCTTTGATGGCGGGGCCGGGGGCAATCAGTTCTACCATCGTTTGGGGAACACGCTATCACACCGTTGAGCATCTGATCGGTTTCACTGTGGCGATCGCGCTGTTTGCGCTCAGCTCCTGGGGACTATTTCGTATCGCGCCCTGGCTGGTGCGTTTGCTTGGGCAAACGGGTATCAACGTAATAACACGTATTATGGGGTTATTACTTATGGCGCTAGGTATTGAGTTTATTGTCGCGGGGGCGAGATCGCTATTTCCTGGTTTGCTGAACTGATTCACTTCTTCCTTTAATAAGGAAACAAAAGGTTATCGTTATGCTTTCTTCTATATAGCGATGACCATTTTACAGTGCAAATATGGCTGTAAAGGAACGCGCAAAATCAGCAAAACATATGACGAATCCGCAAAACGCCGGGAAGTATAATAAATTACACTAATCAGAAAATCTGTTTTCTATCAGTGAATTATAAGTATAACGAATCTCTGCTGTGCGGAATTCGCGCAATCGCACCTGTTATTTCTGTCACATAATACTATTGGGCTTGCCGTGACATAATTGAAATGATATTAGTACTTTCAATGTTCTCGCAGATGAATGTGCTAAAAAGTAGTCAATTGTTGCTTTTTTGTGCAAAAAAGCACAGCATCGGTCTGAAAACATCACATGGTGGTGATGTTCATTTATCTCATTGATAATAATAGATAAAAAAGTAACAGGGAGGCTGAAAAGCTATCGCCTGTCGGTTGATGCTGTGTCGTAAAAGAGAAATGGTTAACAAATTTGCAAAATGTATTGGCGGCAACAGAGGGCATTTGTTATTTTCCGCCCATTATGTTTCTCGACCTTATAATTTGCAGAATAAACAGCTCAGATGAGAATCGTTTTCATATAAACGCTTGTCATAGGGAATATCGCGCGTCTCGACAGGGGAGATGCGTAACAGAATCGACGCAAGATTGCCGTTTGAGCAGTCCGTAATAAAAAAGTCGGTGATAGCAGCAGTAAAAAAAGATGTCTGATAGCGCCAAAAAGCTCCTGCGCTATACAGGCCCCCAACAGGGGATGAAACACGCTGGCGTGAACGTCAGTAATTATAATGAGTGGAGTAACAACACAATGTCCATCATCACAAAGAAAAGTCTGGTAGCTGCGGGGATTTTGACTGCACTAATTACCGGTAACGCGGCAATGGCTGCCGATGTACCGGCAGGAGTACAACTGGCGGAGAAGCAAACGCTGGTTCGTAACAACGGTTCTGAAGTTCAATCTCTCGACCCGCATAAAATCGAAGGGGTTCCTGAATCCAACATCAACCGCGACCTGTTTGAAGGTCTGCTGATCTCCGATGTTCAGGGTCACCCGACGGCTGGTGTTGCAGAGACGTGGGATAATAAAGATTTTAAAGTTTGGACCTTCCATCTGCGTAAAAATGCGAAATGGTCCGACGGTACGCCTGTAACGGCGCATGATTTTGTTTATAGCTGGCAGCGTCTGGCGGATCCGAAAACCGCTTCTCCGTATGCGAGCTATCTGCAGTACGGCCACATCGCCAATATCGACGATGTTATCGCTGGCAAAAAACCGACCAGCGATCTTGGCGTAAAAGCAATTGATGATTACACCTTTGAAGTCACCCTGAGCGAGCCGGTTCCTTATTTCTATAAACTGCTGGTTCACCCATCTGTTTCCGCTGTGCCTAAAGCCACCATTGAAAAATTCGGCGAAAAATGGACCCAGCCGGCTAACATCGTGACCAACGGTGCTTACAAACTGAAAGATTGGGTAGTCAACGAACGTATCGTTCTTGAGCGCAACACCAATTACTGGGATAACGCGAAAACCGTTATTAACCAGGTAACGTACCTGCCAATCTCTTCTGAAGTTACGGACGTTAACCGCTACCGCAGCGGCGAAATCGACATGACTTATAACAACATGCCGATCGAACTGTTCCAGAAGTTGAAAAAAGAGATCCCTAAAGAAGTACACGTTGATCCGTACCTGTGTACTTATTACTACGAAATCAACAACCAGAAAGCCCCGTTCACTGACGTTCGCGTTCGTACCGCGCTGAAACTGGCGCTGGATCGCGACATCATCGTCAACAAAGTGAAAAACCAGGGCGATCTGCCGGCATACAGCTACACGCCGCCGTACACCGATGGTGCAAAATTGACTGAACCGGCCTGGTTCAAAATGACCCAGGAACAGCGCAACGCTGAAGCGAAAAAACTGCTGGCCGAAGCTGGTTACACCGCAGACAAACCGCTGTCGTTCAGCCTGCTGTATAACACCTCCGATCTGCATAAAAAACTGGCGATCGCAGTGGCTTCCATCTGGAAGAAAAACCTTGGCGTAGACGTTAAGCTGGAAAACCAGGAGTGGAAAACCTTCCTCGACACGCGTCATCAGGGCACCTTCGATGTTGCACGTGCGGGCTGGTGTGCGGACTACAACGAGCCAACCTCCTTCCTGAACACCATGCTTTCTGACAGCTCCAACAACACCGCGCACTATAAGAGCCCGGCGTTTGACAAGCTGATCGGCGACACGCTGAAAGTCACTGACGAAGCACAGCGCAGCGAGCTTTATTCCAAAGCTGAACAGCAACTGGATAAAGACTCGGCGATCGTTCCGGTTTACTACTACGTGAACGCCCGTCTGGTGAAAACCTGGGTTGGTGGCTACACCGGTAAAGACCCGATGGATAATATCTACGTTAAAAACTTGTATATTATCAAGCATTAATGGCAATGAGTGGGGCAGGGCGACCTGCCCCACAGTGTCTTATTTTATCGCACCAGAACACACATCGGTCGCAGGCTTAACCGCCTGAAAGAGAATGTGTAAAAGGCACAGGCCAGAAGGTACGGGCAATGTTGAAATTTATCCTACGTCGCTGTCTTGAAGCGATCCCAACGCTTTTCATTCTTATTACCATCTCGTTCTTTATGATGCGTCTCGCGCCGGGAAGTCCATTCACCGGTGAACGTGCGCTGGCGCCAGAGGTCATGGCGAATATTGAAGCGAAATATCATTTAAACGACCCGATCACCACGCAATATTTCAGTTATCTGAAACAGCTGGCGCACTTCGATTTCGGGCCGTCATTCAAATACAAAGACTACACCGTGAATGACCTGGTAGCGGCAAGCTTCCCGGTTTCCGCAAAATTAGGTGCGGCGGCATTTATTCTGGCCATTGTCTTTGGCGTTACGGCCGGTGTCGTAGCCGCGCTTAACCAGAACACCCGATGGGACTATACGGTGATGGGGCTGGCAATGACCGGGGTCGTTATCCCGAGCTTCGTTGTCGCGCCGTTATTGGTGATGATCTTCGCCATCGTGCTGAAGTGGCTGCCAGCGGGCGGCTGGAATGGTGGGGCACTGAAATTCATGATCCTGCCGATGGTGGCGTTGTCTCTGGCCTATATCGCCAGCATTGCACGTATCACCCGCGGTTCGATGATTGAAGTTTTGCACTCAAACTTTATTCGCACTGCGCGTGCCAAAGGGTTGCCGATGCGCCGAATCATTTTCCGTCACGCGCTCAAACCCGCGCTGCTGCCAGTGCTCTCCTATATGGGCCCGGCGTTTGTCGGCATCATTACCGGTTCCATGGTTATCGAGACCATTTATGGTCTGCCGGGTATCGGCCAGCTGTTCGTTAACGGCGCGCTGAACCGTGACTATTCGCTGGTGCTGAGCCTGACCATCCTGGTTGGCACGCTGACCATTCTGTTTAACGCGATTGTTGATGTGCTGTATGCCGTTATCGATCCGAAGATTCGTTATTAATACTGGAGTTCGCCATGATGTTAAGTAAGAAAAACAGCGAGGCGCTGGAAAACTTCAGTGAGAAACTGGAAGTAGAAGGACGAAGCCTGTGGCAGGACGCACGCCGTCGCTTTATGCATAACCGTGCTGCGGTAGCAAGCCTGATCGTATTGCTGCTGATAGCCCTGTTTGTGACATTAGCACCGATGCTGTCGCAGTTTAGTTATTTCGATACCGACTGGGGCATGATGTCCAGCAAGCCGGATATGGAGTCCGGTCACTATTTTGGTACTGACTCTTCCGGGCGCGACCTGCTGGTGCGTGTGGCAATCGGCGGACGTATCTCGCTGATGGTGGGTATCGCTGCGGCGCTGGTGGCCGTTATCCTGGGAACGCTGTACGGTTCACTTTCCGGCTACCTGGGCGGCAAAACGGACTCGGTGATGATGCGTTTGCTGGAGATCCTCAACTCCTTCCCGTTTATGTTCTTCGTGATCCTGCTGGTGACGTTCTTTGGGCAAAACATCCTGCTCATCTTTGTTGCTATCGGCATGGTTTCCTGGCTCGATATGGCGCGTATTGTGCGTGGTCAGACCCTGAGCCTGAAACGTAAAGAGTTTATCGAAGCGGCGCAGGTCGGCGGGGTTTCTACCGCTAATATCGTTGTGCGCCACATTGTGCCAAACGTACTGGGCGTGGTGGTGGTGTATGCCTCACTGCTGGTGCCAAGCATGATCCTGTTCGAATCCTTCCTGAGCTTCCTCGGTCTGGGTACCCAGGAGCCGCTGAGTAGCTGGGGCGCGCTGTTAAGCGATGGTGCGAACTCGATGGAAGTGTCGCCGTGGTTGCTGCTGTTCCCGGCAGGTTTCCTGGTTATCACTTTGTTCTGTTTTAACTTTATCGGCGATGGCCTGCGTGATGCCCTCGATCCGAAAGACCGTTAAGGAGTGCTGTTATGAGCATAACTGAAACCTCATTCGCGTCGGCGACGCAGCAGCAATCCAATCTCCTGCTGGACGTGAAAGATCTGCGTGTGACCTTCCAGACCCCGGATGGCGACGTCACGGCGGTGAATGACCTGAACTTCTCGCTGCGTGCCGGTGAAACGCTGGGTATCGTGGGTGAGTCGGGTTCCGGTAAATCCCAGACGGCGTTTGCTCTGATGGGGTTGCTGGCGGCGAACGGGCGCATTGGCGGCTCGGCGACGTTTAATGGCAAAGAGATCCTTAACCTGCCGGAGCAGGCGCTAAACAAACTGCGCGCCGAGCAGATCTCGATGATTTTCCAGGACCCAATGACCTCGCTGAATCCGTATATGCGCGTGGGTGAGCAGTTGATGGAAGTCCTGATGTTGCACAAAGGCATGAACAAAGCGGAAGCATTTGAAGAGTCCGTTAAAATGCTCGACGCGGTGAAAATGCCGGAAGCGCGTAAACGCATGCGCATGTATCCGCATGAGTTTTCCGGCGGTATGCGCCAGCGTGTCATGATCGCAATGGCGTTGCTGTGCCGGCCAAAACTGTTGATCGCCGATGAACCGACCACCGCGCTGGACGTGACCGTACAGGCGCAGATCATGACCCTGTTGAACGAGCTGAAACGCGAATTCAACACCGCAATCATTATGATCACCCATGACCTGGGCGTTGTTGCTGGTATCTGTGACAAAGTGCTGGTGATGTACGCTGGCCGTACCATGGAGTATGGCAAAGCGCGCGATGTGTTCTATCAGCCATCCCATCCGTACTCTATCGGCCTGCTGAATGCCGTACCGCGCCTCGACACGGAAGGCGAAGCGTTGTTGACCATTCCAGGCAACCCGCCGAACCTGCTGCGTCTGCCGAAAGGCTGCCCGTTCCAGCCGCGCTGCCCGCACGCGATGGAAATCTGTAACAGTGCTCCACCGCTGGAGGAGTTTGCCCCGGGTCGTTTGCGCGCCTGCTTTAAATCGGTGGAGGAACTGGTATGAATACCGCGATTGATGAGAGAAAAGTGCTGCTGGAAATCGCCGATTTAAAGGTGCATTTCGACATCAAAGATGGCAAGCAGTGGTTCTGGCAACCGCCGAAAACCCTGAAAGCGGTTGATGGCGTTACGCTGCGTCTGTACGAAGGGGAAACCCTCGGTGTAGTGGGCGAATCCGGTTGCGGCAAGTCGACTTTCGCCCGTGCCATTATTGGCCTGGTGAAAGCCACCGACGGAAAAGTGGCCTGGCTGGGTAAAGATCTGCTGGGCATGAAGCAGGAAGAGTGGCGCGATGTGCGCAGCGATATCCAGATGATTTTTCAGGATCCGCTGGCATCACTGAACCCACGTATGACTATCGGTGAAATCATCGCCGAACCGCTGCGCACCTATCATCCGAAAATGTCGCGTCAGGAAGTGCGCGATCGCGTTAAAACGATGATGATGAAAGTGGGGCTGCTGCCGAACCTGATTAACCGCTATCCGCACGAGTTCTCCGGTGGTCAGTGTCAGCGTATCGGTATTGCCCGCGCGCTGATCCTCGAACCGAAGCTGATCATTTGTGATGAGCCGGTTTCCGCGCTGGATGTATCAATCCAGGCGCAGGTCGTTAACCTGCTGCAGCAACTGCAACGTGAAATGGGGCTGTCGCTGATATTTATCGCTCACGACCTGGCGGTGGTTAAGCATATTTCCGACCGTGTGCTGGTAATGTACCTCGGCCATGCGGTAGAGCTAGGCACTTATGATGAGGTGTATCAGAACCCGCTGCATCCATATACCAAAGCGCTGATGTCGGCGGTGCCGGTTCCGGACCCGGATCGGGAAAAGAACAAGACGATACAGTTGCTGGAAGGGGATTTGCCGTCACCAATCAACCCGCCGTCGGGCTGCGTGTTCCGTACTCGCTGCCCGATTGCCGGGCCTGAGTGCGCGCAGACACGTCCGGTGCTGGAGGGCAGCTTCCGTCATGCGGTCTCCTGCCTGAAAGTCGACCCGCTATAATCCACACATATAAAAAGGGCTGACAACTGTCAGCCCTTTTTCTTTTCTCTTTCCGCGCTTATTCGCGCCAGAGAATATGGCAAAGTTTGTGATCTTTTTCGCGGCACAGTAAGACGCGTGCGAAGATGTCATTGATTTCGCCGCCATCGGTATCCGCAAGGCCAATGACCACCTCAGCGAAGAAGTCCGGGTTTAAATCGTAATCCACATGCTCCTGCCAGTCTTCGCCCGGATCAAACAACTCAGCGCCGCCACGCTCTTCAAACTGTAAGTTGAAAAGAATGATGTCCGCCGGGTCGAGATTGTCCGCTGCCAGTTCGAGGAAGATGTCGTAAGCCTGCTCAAGGGTTTCGTCTTCGGTCAGGCGATTATTCAGATCCATTTCCATGATTACCTCTTCGCGTCTGTTGGGCACGTTTTACAGCAACGGACTGAAGAAGTAAAACAGTCGTTCAGCAATGCGGTGCCAGAACGGCCGTTTTACCCACAATCGCGCATCAAGTAAGCGGGAGCGGGAGATGTAATCATCCTGCACGGCCGCCAGATCGCCACCGAAACCGGCATCGTCAATCACCAGCGTGATTTCGAAATTCAGCCACAGGCTACGCATATCCAGGTTTACAGTACCAATGAGGCTCAGTTCGCCATCCACCAGCACGCTTTTGGTATGCAGCAAACCACCTTCGAACTGGTAAATCTTTACGCCTGCGGCCAGCAACTCGCCAAAAAATGCCCGACTGGCCCAGCCGACCAGCAGCGAATCGTTTTTACGCGGCAAAATGATACTCACGTCCACGCCGCGCTGCGCAGCCGTACAAATCGCATGCAGCAGGTCATCGCTGGGCACGAAATAGGGGGTGGTCATAATTAAATATTCGCGCGATGCGTAGACAGCGGTCAGCAATGCCTGATGGATCAGATCTTCAGGAAACCCAGGTCCGGAGGCAATGGTGTGAATGGTGTGCCCGCTGGCTTCCTCAAAAGGCATGATGTTGGCGTCAGGCGGCGGGGGAAGAATGCGTTTTCCGGTTTCAATTTCCCAGTCGCAAGAGTAAACAATCCCCATTGCCGTAGCGATCGGACCTTCCATCCGTGCCATCAAATCGACCCACTGGCCGACGCCAGCATCTTGCTTAAAGAAGCGCGGATCAACCAGATTCATGCTGCCGGTGTAGGCGATGTAATTATCTATCAACACGATTTTTCGGTGCTGGCGTAAATCCATGCGGCGCAGAAAAACACGCATTAAATTCACTTTCAGCGCTTCGACCACTTCAATGCCGGCGTTTCGCATCATGGTTGCCCACGGGCTGCGGAAAAACGCCACGCTGCCAGCAGAGTCCAGCAACAGGCGACAGTGTACGCCGCGGCGCGCTGCGGCCATTAACGATTCGGCCACCTGATCTGCCATTCCGCCGGGTTGCCAGATGTAAAACACCATCTCAATATTATGGCGGGCGAGCTGGATGTCGCGGATCAATGCCTGCATGACATCATCGGTTGAGGTGAGTAACTGCAACTGGTTGCCCTTAACCCCGGCGATCCCCTGACGTCGCTCGCAAAGCTTGAAAAGAGACGACGCCACACCGCTGTTTTCGGTCGCAAAGATATGCTTGAAATTTTTTAGATCATTCAGCCACTTGGCGGTAGAAGGCCACATAGCGCGAGCGCGCTCGGCACGACGTTTTCCAAGATGCAGTTCACCCAGGGAAAGATAGGCGATGATCCCAACCAGCGGCAGGATGTAAATAATCAATAACCACGCCATCGCGGAGGTGACCGCGCGGCGCTTCATCAATATGCGCAGTGTTACACCAGCAATCAGTAGCCAGTAACCCAGGACAATCAGCCAACTCATTACCGTGTAAAAAGCGGACATAGATAAAAATCCTTTTTAAAAACCGTATTTCAAGAGTGTACGCATCCGCATTCATCTGGCAAATAAAAACGCCGAAAAGCGCTGGCCTGGCGAAGTTGACGGACTATAATGGCGTTTCTGTTAAGTTTTGAGTTGTAAAAATGAAGCGTAGTCGAACGGAAGTGGGGCGCTGGCGTATGCTGCGGCAGATGAGCCGCCGTAAAGCGCGCTGGCTGGAAGCGCAGTCACGTCGCAATATGCGCATCCACGCCATCAGGAAATGTGGCGTAAACCGTCATCGTAATGTGCTGTTATTCGCTATTTACGATCTTTAATATCCGGGCACCGAACAGGTGCCCGCGATCGTTTCTGGACTTAGTGCTAAAGAGGGAGTTGCCGTATGTCGGTAATGGATAGTCTGCTGGCTTTTACCTTCGCCGCCACGCTTTTGACATTAACACCGGGGCTGGACACGGCGCTGATACTACGCACCGCGACCGTTGAGGGACGCAAAGAGGCTTTTAAAGCGCAGATGGGAATCAACACCGGTTGTCTTATCTGGGGCACAATGGTGGCGTTTGGCCTGGGCGCGCTGATCGCGGTATCTGAGCTGGCGTACAACATCCTGAAATATTGCGGCGCTGCCTATTTATGCTGGTTGGGTCTGAATATGCTGCTGCGCCCGCGCAGATCGTTTACGGCGGTAGGCGCAAGCGATACGAAATCGCAGAACTGGTTTATCAAAGGGATGTTCGGCAACGTACTTAACCCGAAAGTGGGCATTTTTTATGTCTCATTTTTGCCGCAATTTATTCCGCAGGGGCAACCGTTGATTGCGTGGACTTTTGGCCTGGTTTTTATTCATCTTTTACTGGGCACCTGCTGGTCGACACTGCTGATTTCTGCCACGCGCCCATTGGCGTCATTCCTGCGTAAAGAAAAAGTCATACGCTGGATGGATCGCTGCACTGGGATGGTCTTTTTGCTGTTTGCCACCCGTCTGGCGCTGAGTAAACGTTAATATGTCCGGTAACCCATATGAATAAAGAAGCCTTTATCTTTCTCGGTATTGCCATTGTGATGGAAGTGATTGCCACCACGGCGCTGAAATCTTCCGACAGCTTTACCCGTTTGTTACCCGGTATTATCAGTATCGTCGGGTATTGCATTGCCTTCTGGTGCCTGACAATTACGATGCGTACTCTTCCTACCGGGGTGATTTATGCCATCTGGTCCGGTGCCGGTATTGTGCTGATAGGTCTTGCCGGCTGGCTTGTACACGGGCAAAAACTGGATATGCCGGCAATCATGGGGATGGGGTTAATTATCGCCGGGGTGGTGATTATTAATCTTTTTTCCAAAAGCGTTGGGCATTAAATAATAAACGCCAGGCCTCAGCAATCTGCCTGTTAAAAAATCTCTTTCGCAATAGACGGGCATATATATCGGTGTCGGGCGAGTTCGTTAATACGCCGCGATTTGCGCAGGCGCTGAACTCACCAGCCGGATGTAAAGTGCCGCCAGGTTCTGAAGCAGCCTGTAATGTAAAAGACCCGCGCAGGTGGCGGGTCTTTTCTTTTTAGAATACTTTTTTGAACGGCTTCACCGTTACGTTCTGGTAAACCCCGGCAGCGACATAGGGATCGGCTTCTGCCCAGGACTTCGCCGCTTCCAGCGATTCAAACTCAGCAATCACCGTCGAGCCAGTGAAACCCGCCGCTCCCGGATCGTTGCTGTCGACTGCGGGCATTGGGCCCGCTGTCAGCAGGCGGCCTTCATCGTGCAGCAGTTGCAGTCTCGCCAGATGGGCAGGGCGCACGGACAAACGTTTTTCGAGCGAGTCAGCAATATCTTCAGCAAAAATAACGTACAGCACGGGCAGAACTCCTCACAGATAAGAAAGCCATACCGTATGTGAAAGGTGGAACGACTTCAATGTAAAGATGACAATGCGGTAACAGCCATGCAAAGTATGCGGATTTTTTACCCATTTACCCGACTAAATGGCCTGCGTATGCGATGGCTTGTTGAATATGATTGCTATTTGCATTTAAAATCTAGCTCTGGTTTTTTAACTGACACGATTATGACTTCAATGACCCTCGATTTACCTCGCCGCTTTCCCTGGCCAACGCTGTTGTCTGTTGGTATTCACGGCGCCGTCGTGGCGGGTCTGCTCTATACATCGGTACATCAGGTTGTTGAACTGCCCGCACCTGCGCAGCCCATTACGGTCACTATGGTGGCGCCTGCCGATCTGGAACCGCCCCAGGTCGCTCAACCGCCGGAGCCGGTGGTTGAGCCGGAACCCGAGCCAGAACCGGTTCCTGAGCCACCGAAAGAAGCGCCAGTGGTGATTGAAAAGCCCAAACCGCAGCCAAAACCGAAGCCAAAGCCGAAACCGGAGAAAAAGGTCGAGCAGCCGAAGCGCGAAACGAAACCGGTAACGCCGCAACCGGCCTCGCCGTTCCAGAATAACGCGCCCGCACGCCCGGTCGCGAATCCGACGCCGTCAGCAGCGACCCAGCCAGCGCCGGCTGTGCCTGCTGGCCCGCGAGCGCTGAGTCGCAATCAGCCGCAGTATCCGGCCCGCGCGCAAGCGCTGCGTATTGAAGGTCGGGTAAAAGTGAAGTTTGATGTCACCTCAGATGGCCGTGTTGAGAATGTCGAAGTGCTGTCAGCGCAACCGGCAAATATGTTCGAGCGTGAAGTAAAAACGGCAATGCGCAAGTGGCGTTATGAGGCCGGGAAACCGGGTTCGGGATTAATTGTGAATATTGTGTTCCGCCTGAATGGCGGTGCCTCAATGGAATAAAAAAAGCCTCCGTAAGGAGGCTTTTTTCTTATGCCTGAGGTAACGGGCGCGGTTTACCTTCATTATCCACTGCGACGTAAATAAACAGCGCTTCCGTCGCTTTATACCGCTGACCAATTGGCTCGGACGAGACCTTCTTCACCCACACTTCAATATTAATCGTCACTGACGTGTTGCCCCGTTTAACGCAGCGTGCGTAGCAGCACACTACGTCGCCCACCGCCACCGGGCGAAGAAACGTCATGCCGTCAACGCGCACCGTCACCACGCGACCATGCGCAATTTCCTTGGCTTGTATTGCTCCGCCAATATCCATTTGTGACATTAACCAGCCGCCGAAGATATCGCCGTTGGCATTGGTGTCTGCTGGCATTGCTAATGTGCGTAAAACAAGCTCTCCCTGGGGAGTGTCCTGAAGGGTTGCCATTGTTATCTCTTCTGCTATGAGGGATTTATGGCGGGATGCTACTACGAATGCGGGGCGTTCGGAAAGAAAAAAGCCAGGCGCGAGGGCCTGGCTTTCATTCTCAGGATTTGTCGTCCTGCGCGGGCATATGGCGGTAGATATAAACACCGCTCAGGACGGTGAAGAGAAGGGTCAGGGCGGTTAAGCCAAACACTTTGAAATTCACCCAGATATTTTGCGGCAGCCAGAAGGCAATGTAGATATTCGCCAGACCACACAGAATAAAAAACAGCGCCCATGCGATGTTCAGCTTGCCCCAAACGGCCTCCGGCAGCGCGATCTCTTTGCCGAGCATGCGCTGGATCAGCGGCTTTTTCATTACCCACTGGCTGAAGAGCAGCGCTGCAGCAAACAGCGCGTAAATCACCGTCACCTTCCATTTGATAAACTCATCGTTATGGAAGAAAAGGGTCAACCCGCCGAATACGGCGACCAGCACAAAAGTTATCAACGCCATCTTTTCCACTTTGCGATAGCGCACCCAGCTATATATCAGCACGATAGCGGTCGCGATAATCAGCGCAGTGGTCGCTGCATAGATATCGTACAGTTTGTAAAAAGCGAAAAAGACCACCAACGGCAGAAAATCAAGAAACTGCTTCATTCTACGATTCCATCATAAGGGGGTTGCCCGCAGACGCAGGCAACCGGAACAATCACGAACGCATCAACATATAGAGGCGGAACAGATAAACCAGCAGCGCCGCTGAAATCAGGTTGCTCAGCGTATTGGCAATCACTTCGCCGCCTTCCACAGTGAACACCGCAAAGTTATGTGCGAACAGCAGCAGGAAAGTTTTCGCCAGCAACCATCCTATTACCGCCGGAGCCACAAGACGCATATTCGCCCAGGCAAGGCGCATGCTGTTACGCATGGCAGCGAAAATCCCTGTTTTATCCTGCACCACTATCACCGGGGCGAACGCGAGCAGGATCGCCAGAATGACGCCCGGGACAATCACAAACATGATGCCAATTTGCACGATAAACGTGGTCAGCAGGATCAGTAAAAATAGCTTCGGCAACAGTGGCGCACTGGCACCAATCGCCCGCAAGGCGCTGATACGCTGACCCGCAGAAATCATCTGGATCATCAGCAGCACACCACCGACGAGAATGGCGTTGCCCACAAGCCCGGAAAATGTCGACGCCGCAGAGGCGCGCAGCAGCACTTGTTGCTGCTCAGGCGTCATATTCTGCACCAGTTCAAACAACCCGACGCTGCCTGCGAGATTATCCCCTTCACTTAAAATGGAGAGTTGCTCATCACTGGGCTTAAAGGCGCTCCCCAGCAAGAACGTGATAAACGCACAAAGCAACGCGATCAGTAAAATGGTAACGAACTGATTGCGAAAAAAATTCCCCGTGTCACGGTAAACGGACTTCGCCGTGATAGACATGCACTCTCCTTGAGTATAGCGGTGTTAAATTGCGGGCAATTGTACCCCGAATACACTCTCAGTGGCAGCATCGCTGCTTGTATGGAAAAGCATATCTTTGTAAAGAGGCGCTAAACCGTAGCGCGCTCGCGCCCGATCGCAGGCCTCATTGACCTTTCCCTCTTCGCCGGACATCGCAAATTCCCGGCAGGGCGACGGTCTGTTCGCATAAATACTGCAACTGGCCGACTCGCCGGGCGTACCTTGCAGTGCCGTGCAACGGCTCTGCTTTTGATTGGTTCCGCTCATGCAGCGCAGAAACGGGGTTAGCGGCTCGGTGAGTTGGGCCGGGACAGGGCCGCCAGCGTCATCCGCTTCTGCCCAGTAGAAAGAGACTCGAAAATACGCACAACAGGCTCCGCACGACATGCACGGATTGATATCACTCATAGCGCACCTGCATTTAACGACGCATCAACATAAATTGTCAGGCCAATAAATTATCGCTGCCGAAGAATGCGCACAAGATGGGCGAACAGGTATTTTTTTAGCCACCTCACAAAGCGAAAATTGATTTAAATACAAAAGTTAATGAGTGTAACGAGTAGTGAAAATTAACCCAGATCAATGAATGTTAAATTACGGGGTCAAGTGTGATCTGTGTTGGATCACTTTGTACTCAGTTATAGGTATATTCACGGCGCGATAAAAACCTTAAACATGGAGTGGATATGAAGAAATTAGCCGTGGCAGCATTGATCCTGAGTAGTCTTTCTACGGGTGTATACGCGCATGAAGCTGGCGAGTTTTTCATTCGAGCCGGTTCCGCGACGGTACGTCCGACGGAAGGTTCAGATAATGTTTTAGGCGCTCTGGGCAGTTTTAATGTCAGCAACAACACCCAACTTGGTGTGACGATGAGCTGGATGGCGACCGACAATATCGGCGTCGAATTACTGGCCGCGACGCCGTTTCGCCACCGCGTTGGCACCGGTCCAACCGGCGACATCGCCACTGTGCACCACCTGCCGCCGACATTAATGGCGCAGTGGTATTTCGGTGATTCACAGAGCAAATTGCGCCCATACCTTGGGGCAGGCGTAAACTACACCACTTTCTTTGATGAGAAATTTAACGATACCGGGAAAGAGGCCGGGCTGTCGGATTTGAGCCTGAAAGACTCCTGGGGCGTGGCAGGGCAAGCTGGTCTGGATTACTTAATCAACCGTAACTGGCTGATTAACATGTCCGTATGGTGGATGGATATCGATACGGATGTGCGTTTTAAAGCGAATGGTGAGCAACAAAGCGTACATACTCGCCTGGATCCGTGGGTGTTTATGTTCTCTGCCGGTTATCGTTTTTAAGCGTATTGTGGAAACTGGTTTCTCGATAACCAGTTTCCACGCATTTCTGCACCACATCACCATGTGGGTAACTTTAAGTGTATTAAACTGTTCCCCAACACCGTCGCTCTGAGCACATCAGACACAGAGACACCGTAAGCAGCGGGTTAAATTCTCATTTGTTCAGACACAATGTTGTGCAACCGAAAGCGAAATGACGCATTACGAATGCCAGCGTCTGACCTTCCTTCGCACATCTCTCGGCGCATTCACAACAAGCCTGCTGGCACATTCAGCGCCATAAACGAACGCCCCGAAACGCGCTACTCGCAATAGCGGCAGGTCATATACGCACCCGCAACGCAGAGCGTCAGCGGCACAAAAAAGCTGAAATCCATGCCGGTGAATTCCATCAGCAGCACAATGGCGGTGAGCGGCATTTGCATCGACGAGGCGAGAAAAGCCGCGCCACCGGTCAGCGCGAATTCCGCCATACTGCCATCGGGGAAAAAATGTCCTACCAGCAGGAACATCAGCGCACCCAGCAGGGCACCGATCGCCAGCCCTGGCGTGAGCAGACCGCCTTCGGCTCCGCTGCGTAGCACCATCCAGATACTCAATACTTTCAAGCCAATCAACATGGCCGCCAGCGGCAGCGTAACGCCTCCGCCAAAACTGAGCTGCACCGGACCGCGCCCGTTACCCGGTAATTGTGGAAACCAGATTGCGAGCAAGCCGAGACAGGCAAAAGCGATAATGCAGAAGACCGGCATTTGCCAGTTGGTTTTCACCTTCGCCCGCGCGTTTTTGGTCATCCGCCGGAACCGACTGGCAGCATAGCCGAACAACGGGCCGGACAAGGTTGCCCAGATAATCAGAGAGAGGGGGGCTGTGGGGGCGGTAAAGAGATACTGCCGCTCGTTGCCCAGTACCAGCGATGCCACAAACGCGGCGAGGGCGGAGGTGACAATGGCGGCAATGACCGCATCCCAACTGATTGTTACCAGCAGTACCTCAAGGGTAAAAATCGCGCCAGCTAACGGGACGTTATACACCGCCGCCAGCCCGGCACCGGCGCCGCAGGCGATCACCAGCCGGGTTTCTTGTGCATTTAACCCGATATGCCGTGCGATCCCACCGCCAAACAGGGCACCGACTTCACGCGGTGCGCTTTCACGCCCGAGCGGCGAGCCCATCGCCACGGTAACAACTTGCAAGAGCGCATGAGTTAAGGTGGTGAAAGCAGGCATCGAGCGCTGAACATCTTTTAGCGCAGCGCCAACACTGACGCGTTTTTTGGCATAACGTGCCAGGAGCCACCAGCCCCAGCCAGCCACTACACCCGCAGCAGCAAGAGAAGCAAAACGGCGCAGGGCGCTGGCATCGGTTACGCCCTGCAGAAATGGGGCGCCACCAATCAGTGATTGCTGGCTATAACCAAAAGCGAGGTGCTGGATGGCATGAAGAAGAAGGGCAATCAACATGCCAGCCGCGCCGGAAAGCAACCCGGTCAGTAACAGGGCCAGCCAGCGACGTTGCCAGCAGGAATCAGGGAACTCACGCATGGTGTATTTATCGGTCTCATAATTTTTAGGATTATTATTCCACAGAAAATATGAACCTTTTAACAATGCGTCAGGAAAAACGTGCGGATAAACAGGAAAGTACACCGCCTGAATCAACAGGCGGTGCGGGGGGTTAACGCGGCAAAGTAGCGCCTTTCAGGCTTTGCACAAAGGCTTTCAGTTCAGCCAGCATAGCCGTTGGGTTGGCGAGGTTTTTCTCAATGATTTTCACAATCGCGGAACCGGAAATCGCGCCGGCGGCACCTGCTTCTACGGCAGCGCTCACCTGCTCCGGTGCGGAAATACCGAAACCCTGCAGCGCAGGCGCAGCGTGATACTCGGTCAGTTTTTCCACCAGATGGTGCAGTGGCAGCGCCGCACGGTTTTCCGCGCCCGTGACCCCGGCGCGCGAAAGCAGGTAGGTGTATCCCCGGCCATAAGAGGCTATCTGGCGCAGCAGATCGTCGTTCGCGTTTGGCGGGCAAATAAAGATGGGAGCGATATTATGGCGCAAAGCCGCCTGGCGGAACGGTGCGGACTCTTCAATCGGCACATCCGCCACCAGCACAGAATCGACGCCGACTTTTGCGCACTGGGCATAGAATTCGTCAATTCCCCGGCTGAAAACCAGGTTGGCGTACATCAGCAAGCCAATGGGGATCGTTGGGTGTTTCTGGCGAATAGCCGCCAGCATTTCGAAACATTGTGACGGTGTCACGCCTGCGGCAAAGGCGCGCAGCGTGGCGTTTTGAATGGTTGGACCGTCCGCCAGCGGGTCGGAAAACGGTATCCCCAGCTCAAGTGCATCCGCACCCGCTTCAATCAGCGTATCAATGATTTTTAGCGACAGTTCCGGGGACGGATCGCCCAGCGTGACGAAGGGAACGAATGCACCTTCTTTGCGCGCGCTCAGCTGTTTAAATACATTGTCATAGCGTTCCATCAGATTTCCCCTCGCGCTTTCAGGATGTCATGTACGGTAAAAATGTCTTTGTCGCCGCGCCCGGAAAGGTTAACCACCAGCAACTGCTCTTTGTCCGGGTTCTCGCGCATCATTTTTAACGCATGGGCGAGGGCGTGCGAGGATTCCAGTGCCGGAATGATGCCTTCATGGCGGCACAGGGTTTTGAAGGCTTCCAGCGCTTCATCATCGGTGATGGAAACATAATCGGCACGACCCGTACTGTTAAGGTACGCATGCTGCGGCCCGACAGACGGGAAATCGAGACCCGCAGAAATAGAGTAAGACTCCTCGATCTGGCCTTCATCTGTCTGCATCATCGGCGATTTCATGCCAAAATAGATGCCAACGCGGCCATGTTTCAGCGGTGCGCCGTGCTCGCCAGTTTCAATACCGTGACCCGCCGGTTCGACACCAATCAGGCCGACAGAGGTTTCGTCGATAAAATCGGCAAACATACCGATCGCGTTAGAACCACCGCCCACACAGGCGATAACTGCATCCGGCAGACGCCCCTCTTTTTCAAGGATCTGCGCTTTGGTCTCTTCGCCAATCATGCGCTGGAACTCGCGCACAATGGTCGGGAAAGGGTGCGGACCCGCCGCAGTGCCCAGCATATAGTGCGCGGTTTCATAGCTACCAGACCAGTCGCGCAGCGCCTCGTTACAGGCATCTTTCAGCGTGGCGGAACCGCTATGTACCGGGATCACTTCCGCGCCCATTAAGCGCATGCGGAACACGTTTGGTGACTGGCGTTCCACATCTTTTGCACCCATATAGATGCGACATTTCAGTCCCAGCAGGGCGCTCGCCAGCGCCGAGGCCACGCCATGCTGACCGGCCCCCGTTTCGGCGATAATTTCGGTTTTGCCCATACGTTTTGCCAGCAGCGCCTGACCCAGCACCTGGTTGGTTTTGTGCGCGCCGCCATGGAGCAAATCTTCACGCTTGAGGTAAAGCGTGGTGCGCGTACCGGCAGTAATGTTCTGGCATTTGGTCAGCGCGGTCGGACGTCCGGCATAGTTTTTCAGCAGGTCGTTAAATTGTTGCTGAAATTCGGCATCGCTCTGTGCGCTGACAAAGGCTTCTTCGAGCTGGCGCAGCGCTGGCATCAGGATTTGCGGAACGAACATTCCGCCAAACTCGCCAAAATAGGGATTCAGTAGTGTCGTCATTATCTTCTTTCCTTAATAAGCGCGCAGTGTGCGGAAAACCGAGGCCAGTTTGCTGGCATCTTTGATACCCGGTTCCGACTCCACGCCTGAATTAAAATCGAGTCCGGCACAGCCGGTTTTGGCCGCCTGCACGCAATTGTCTGCGCTCAGGCCACCAGCAAGAATCACATTATCCAGCGGTTCGCCTGCCAGCAGCGACCAGTCGAAACTTTTACCGCTGCCGCCCTGGCCGTTATCAAACACATATTTATCGACCTGCCGGAAGCGCCGCGCGGGCAGGCTGTCGCCAACGCTGAGTGCTTTCCAGATTTGCGTCTTCGCCGGCAGACGCTCGCGCAGCGTATCGATATAGGCCTGGTCTTCATCGCCGTGCAGTTGGACGGCTACCAGATTGAGCACGTTAACTTTCGCCACCACCTCTTCGGGCGCGGCATTACGGAACACACCAACATATTGCAGCGGCGCGGCCTGCATCACCGCTTGTGCTTGCGCTTGCGTTACGGCGCGTGGGGAGCTGGCAACGAAGATCAAGCCGCCATAAATTGCACCGGCCTGATGAGCCGCCTGCGCGTCCTGGGGGCGGGTCAGCCCGCACACTTTGTTTTCACCCAGCAAAACACGTTTCACCGCTGCATCGAGATCGTCATGGGACATCAGCGCGGAGCCAATCAGGAAACCATTGGCAAAATGGCTGAGCTCACGCACCTGAGCATAGGTATTGATGCCAGATTCGCTGATGACCGTCACACCAGTGCCAAGGCGCGGAGCAAGCTCACGGGTGCGGTTCAAATCGATGGACAGGTCGCGCAGGTCACGGTTGTTGATGCCGACGACCTTCGCTTCCAGCGCGATAGCGCGCTGCAGTTCTTCTTCATTACTGACTTCCGTCAGCACGCCCATATTCAGACTGTGCGCGACGGCGGCAAGCTGGCGGTACTGCGCATCGTCGAGTACCGAAAGCATCAGCAGGCACGCATCTGCCTGGTAGTAACGCGCCAGGTAAATCTGATAAGCGTCGATAATAAAGTCTTTGCACAGGATTGGCTGCGGCGCGATGCCGCTGACAATCGGCAGAAAATCAAAACTGCCCTGGAAATATTTCTCATCCGTCAGCACGGAAATTGCCGACGCATGATGTTTGTAGATAGACGCAATGCGCGTCGGGTCAAAATCATTGCGGATCACGCCTTTGGAGGGCGAGGCTTTTTTGCACTCCAGGATAAACGCTGTCCGCGTGCCTTGCAGGGCATCGTAGAAGCGACGCGTGCTTGGCTGGACTTCATTCTGAAAACTGGCCAGCGGTTGTTGCTCCTTGCGCGCCGCTACCCATACGGCTTTATCGGCGACGATTTTCGCTAAAACGGTCTGCATTTTTTACCCTCTTGCCGCAAGTGCGGTGACTTTGTCGTAGGCTGCTCCGCTGTGCAGCACATCGAGAACTTTCTGCGCGTTGGCCTGTAAATCCTCTTCGCCGTGCAGACGCATCAGCATGGCGACATTGGCAGCGACGGCGGCTTCATGCGCGGCCTCACCTTTACCCTGGAGTAAGCGTGTCAGAATGTCACGGTTTTCTTCCGGTGTCCCGCCAGCCAGCGCCTCCTGATGGTACGGCGTCAGGCCAAAATCGGTAGCGGTAAGTTGGTAACTTTTGATTTCGCCATCATGCAACTCAGCAACCAGTGTAGGGGCATGCAGTGACACTTCGTCCATGCCGCCGCTATGCACGACTGCCGCACGCTGATAACCGAGGACGCGTAGGGTTTCGGCAATCGGCAGCACCAGCTCCGGACTGTAAACACCGATCAACGCCAGCGGCGGGTGCGCCGGGTTAATCAACGGGCCGAGCACGTTGAACAGGGTACGGGTTTTTAACTGCTGACGGACCGGCATTGCGTGGCGAAAACCGGTGTGATACTTCGGCGCAAACAGGAAACAGACACCCAGCTCATCCAGCGCAGTACGCGATTTATCGGCGTTCATCTCCAGATTGATACCAAATGCCGCCAGCAAATCCGATGAGCCGGAACGGCTCGACACGCTGCGATTGCCGTGTTTGGCAACTTTCAGTCCGCACGCAGCAGCGACAAATGCACTGGCGGTGGAAATATTGATGCTGTTGCTGCCGTCGCCACCGGTGCCGACGATATCGGCAAAAGCATAGTCCGGGCGCGGGAACGGCGCGGCATTCTCCAGCAGTGCGGTGGCCGCTCCGGCAATTTCGTTGGGATGCTCACCGCGAATTTTCATACTCACCAGCGCGGCCGCCAGTTGTTCCGGCTTCAGCTCGCCGCGCACCACCGCAGAGAAAAGCTGGTGGCTCTCCTGCTGGCTGAGAGTTTGCGCCTGATAGAGTTTTTCCAGAATCGGTTGCAGCGTATTCGTCTGCTCCAGTTTTTGCAGCGCCCAGGCCAGCGTTTGTTCCAGCAGACGTGCGCCTTGCGTGGTCAAAATCGACTCCGGGTGGAACTGGAAACCGCAAACGCGATCGGCGTCGTGACGCACCGCCATCACCATGCCGTTAAAATGGGCATTGATGGTTAATCCTGCCGGGATGTTGCTGCCCACCAGTGAGTGGTAACGCGCAACGGGAAGCGGGTTGCTTAACCCCGCGAACATCGCCTGGCCATCGTGTTCGATACTTGAGGCTTTGCCGTGCAGGATTTCACCAGCCTGGCCGACGTAGCCGCCATAGGCTTCAACAATCGCCTGGTGACCGAGGCAGATGCCGATAATCGGTAACTTGCCGCGCATCCGCGTCAGCAGTTCCGGCATGCAGCCCGCTTCAGACGGTGCGCCTGGACCTGGCGAAAGCATCAGCACCGGGTTTTGCATTGTCTGAAGGCGGTCGATCAAGGTCTGCGCCGGAACATGGTTACGGTAAATCACCACGTTGTGTCCGCTCGCACGCAGCTGATCCGCCAGGTTGTAAGTAAAGGAATCGATGTTATCAAGCAGCAGAATGTCAGCCATCAGAAAGTCTCCTGAGCGTGGTGTGCGGTAGCGATAGCGCGCAGAACCGCGCGAGCTTTATTACGGGTTTCATCGGCTTCAGATTGCGCAACGGAATCCAGCACGACACCCGCGCCTGCCTGTACTGTTGCCACACCGTCCTCCACCCACGCAGAACGAATCACGATGCAGGTATCCAGATCGCCATGGGCAGTGAAATAACCCACCGCGCCGCCGTAGCTACCGCGACGTGTGCCTTCCGCTTTGGCGATTAACTGCATTGCGCGCACTTTTGGCGCACCGCTCAATGTCCCCATGTTCATGCAGGCGCGGTAGGCGTGCAGAACGTCAAGATCCTGACGCAGTTCACCCACCACGCGTGAAACCAGGTGCATCACGTAGGAGTAGCGATCGACTTTGGTTAAATCGGCGACATAGCGGCTACCCGGTGTGCAGATGCGCGCCAAATCATTACGCGCCAGATCCACCAGCATTAAGTGTTCTGACAGCTCTTTGTGGTCGGTACACATCTCCAGCTCAATACGGCTGTCGAGATCGCGATCCAGTGAACCATCCGGACGGCGTCCACGCGGACGGGTACCGGCGATAGGGTAGATCTCAATCTGGCGGTTGCTGGCGTCGTATTTCAGCGAGCTTTCCGGTGAGGCACCGAACAGGGTGAAATCGTTATCCTGCATAAAGAACATGTACGGGCTGGGGTTGCTCTTTTTTAACACTTCGTAAGCCGCCAGCGGTGAAGGGCAAGGCAGGGTGAAGCGACGAGACGGTACTACCTGAAAAATCTCGCCCGCGCGAATCGCTTTTTGCATTTCGCGAACCACTGCGCCGTACTCTTCATCACTCTGGTTGCAGTCGCAGCGCATATGTTCAACTTTCTCCACCGGCAACGCCCCGGCCGGGTGATCCAGCTGCTGGCGCAGGGTGTCGATTCGCTGGAGCAGGCGGTCTTTTTCCTCTGCTGAAGGCGTAAACAGGCTTGCCTGGATACGGGTTTGCTGTTTCTGGTGGTCGATCACCAGTAAGGTTTCGGCGAGGTAAAAGCAGTAGTCCGGGCAACGGCGATCGTGCGTAAGCTGCGGTAAATCTTCAAAACCGGCTACCAGGTCATACGCGAACAAGCCGCCGAAGAACATGGCTTCGCGTTCATCGCAAGGGACATCGACCAGGTTTTGTAATAAGCGAAAAGCATCAAACACAGAGAGCGAGCAGAGGCGGGCGTCTTCATCCAGCAGGCTGCTGACCGGCGGGAATCGCAGCTCGCGCCCATCGGGGAGCAGGGTGTTTTCAACACCGGCCGGAAGGGCGTTATCCAGCAGCGCCAGGAGTGCTGCTCCATTTTCAGTTAATGCTGTAATAGTGACAGTGTCACCAAGCGCGGTGATACGCAACGCGCTATCAACCAACAGCAGGCTTTTTAAGTCACTTTTACTGTCAATATCCGCTGATTCCAGCAGCAGGGTTGCCGGGCGGGCAGCGCATAATTGATGGAACAATGCCGTCGGGTTACTGCGGTAGCTGGCGTTACTGGTCAGAAGTTCGAGTGCTGGTTTTTGCGTTTGCATAGTCGCTCTCATTATTTATTTTGTTCAAAAAAAAGCCCGCTGGGTGAGCGGGCCTGGTATCGGTATGCTGAATGCGCACGTGATCTCACAGCCCTTGTCAGGGAGTGCGCCACCAGCGAGTAACAGAGAAATGTGCATTCATGTTTGCGATACCTTGTTGTGTGAACTTGCGTACTAGTTAACTGGTTCAGGAAAAGAAAGTCAACCTCGAATTCAGAAAATATTCTCTGGACTGTATGATAGGCGACAAACCGACGTCCATATGAATTAGCGGAGCCGCTTTGAGCGACACGAATTACGCCATTATTTACGATCTTCACAGCCATACGACGGCCTCTGACGGTCTGCTTTCCCCGGAACAACTGGTGCATCGCGCGGTAGAAATGCGCGTCGGTACGCTGGCGATAACCGACCACGATACCACCGATGCCATTCCTGCTGCCCGTACGGAAATTGTCCGTGCCGGGCTGGATTTGCAGCTTATCAGCGGTGTGGAGATCTCCACCGTCTGGGAAAACCACGAAATACATATTGTTGGTCTGAATATTGATATTGACCACCCGACGCTGCGTACTTTTTTGCAGGCGCAATCTGAACGCCGGGTCCAGCGGGCGAAACTGATTGCTGAGCGTTTAGAAAAAGCGCACATTCCCGGTGCGTGGGAAGGCGCTCAACGGCTGGCGCAGGGGGCGAACGTAACGCGCGGACACTTTGCCCGTTTCCTGGTGGAACAGGGCAAAGCGAACAATATTGCCGATGTGTTTAAAAAGTATCTGGCACGGGGCAAAACGGGATACGTTCCTCCCCAGTGGTGTACAATAGAACAAACTATTGATGTGATTCATCATTCTGGCGGAACGGCGGTAATGGCCCATCCGGGTCGTTATAACCTTTCTGCTAAATGGCTGAAAAGGCTGCTGGCGTATTTTGCACAGTGCGGCGGTGAGGCGATGGAAGTCGCCCAATGCCAGCAGGCTCCCAACGAGCGAACGCAGCTCGCCGCGTATGCCCGTCAGTTTGGTTTACTGGCGTCGCAAGGCTCTGATTTCCATCAGCCTTGCCCCTGGATTGAACTGGGGCGCAAACTCTGGCTTCCGGCCGGTGTTGAGGGCGTATGGCTGAAATGGGAGCAGCCGCAACAGAACAGAGAGAGGGAAGTATGAGTCAATTTTTTTATATTCATCCGGAAAACCCCCAGCCGCGGTTGATTAACCAGGCGGTCGAAATTGTGCGTAAAGGCGGGGTCATCGTTTACCCCACCGATTCCGGTTATGCGTTGGGCTGTAAAATTGAAGACAAAGGGGCGATGGAGCGTATTTGCCGCATTCGTCACCTGCCGGATGGCCACAACTTTACGCTGATGTGCCGCGATTTATCGGAGCTGTCGACGTATGCCTTTGTCGATAACGTGGCTTTTCGTCTGATTAAAAATAATACGCCCGGCAATTACACGTTTATCCTGAAAGGGACAAAAGAGGTGCCGCGCCGTTTATTACAGGAAAAACGCAAAACGATTGGTCTGCGCGTACCGTCAAACCCGATTGCGCTGGCGCTGCTGGAAACGCTCAACGAACCGATGCTGTCCACCTCGTTAATGCTGCCGGGCAGTGATTTTACCGAATCCGATCCAGATGAAATTAAAGATCGGCTGGAAAAAGTGGTGGATTTAATCATCCACGGTGGCTATCTCGGCCAGCAACCGACGACAGTGGTCGATTTAACCGAATCGACACCCGAGGTTATTCGCGAAGGGGTTGGCGACGTTAAGCCTTTCTTATAGTGGCACAAGCCGCTATACTACGCGGCCATTTCAGCAGCGGCGTTGCCGACCTGATGACCCTATTCGACGCCTGTGAAGGCGACACCTGAAGGAAGCTCTATGAGCGAGAAACTACAGAAAGTGCTGGCGCGAGCTGGCCACGGTTCCCGCCGTGAAATCGAATCTATTATTGAGGCTGGACGCGTCAGCGTGGACGGCAAAATCGCCACACTGGGCGATCGCGTGGAAGTGACGTCTGCTCTGAAAATCCGTATCGACGGTCACCTTATTTCGGTGAAAGAGTCCGTGGAGCAGATCTGCCGCGTGCTGGCGTACTACAAACCGGAAGGCGAGCTCTGTACGCGTAACGATCCGGAAGGACGCCCGACTGTTTTTGATCGTCTACCGAAACTGCGCGGCGCGCGCTGGATCGCGGTAGGTCGTCTCGACGTAAATACCTGCGGTCTGTTGCTGTTTACCACCGATGGTGAACTGGCGAACCGCCTGATGCACCCGAGCCGTGAAGTTGAGCGTGAATACGCGGTACGTGTTTTTGGCGAAGTTGATGACGCGAAGTTGCGCGATCTGTCGCGCGGTGTGCAGCTGGAAGATGGCCCGGCGGCGTTTAAAACCATCAAGTTCAGCGGTGGTGAAGGCATTAACCAGTGGTATAACGTCACCCTAACCGAAGGGCGCAACCGTGAAGTGCGTCGCCTGTGGGAAGCGGTTGGCGTACAGGTTAGCCGCCTGATCCGCGTACGTTACGGTGATATTCCGCTGCCAAAAGGGTTGCCTCGCGGCGGCTGGACGGAACTCGATCTGGCGCAAACTAACTACCTGCGTGAGCTGGTGGGGCTGGACGCGGAAACGCAATCCAAAGTGGCCGTTGAGAAAGATCGCCGTCGCATGAAAGCGAATCAGATCCGCCGCGCGGTGAAACGCCACAGCCAGCCGGCTGGCAAGTCCGGTGGTGGTCGTCGCCCCGGCAGTACGCGTAATAAAAACGACTGATCTTAATAAAGCATAAGAGAAAAGGGGCGAAAGCCCCTTTTTTGTTGCTAACCGAAAACCTTGGATGTGAATCTGATTTGGTTCAGCCCGATCGCTTGCGTAAAATCTCACGCGCTGTCTGTAGCTGCTTGCTAAGGTCTCCGGACCGGTCTCCGGGGCAAAAAAGCGCTGCCTGCAATGACGGCAGCCTTACGTTGCGTCAGTAATCGATACCTTGTTGCGCTTTTACACCTGCTTCAAAAGCGTGTTTCACCGGACGCAATTCGCTGACGGTATCCGCCAGGTCAAGAATATCGCGGTGGCAGCCGCGTCCGGTGATAATCACCGTCTGGTTTGCCGGGCGTTTGCGTAACGCGTCAAGTACCGTTTCCAGCGGCAGGTAATCATACGCCACCATATAGGTCAGTTCATCCAGCAGCACCATATCCAGCGCAGGATCGGCCAGCATTCGTTCGGCATGTTGCCAGACTGCCAGACACGCAGCGGTGTCGCTTTCGCGGTTTTGCGTGTCCCAGGTAAAACCGGTTGCCATCACCTGGAATTCCACGCCCAGCGGTTCCAGCAGGTTGCGTTCGCCATTCGGCCACGTCCCTTTGATAAACTGAATGGCGCCCACTTTTTTACCATGGCCGACTGCGCGTGTTGCTGTGCCGAATGCGGCGGTGGTTTTCCCTTTACCGTTTCCGGTAAAAACAATAATGATCCCGCGTTCATCCTGTGCAGCAGCGACGCGCGCATCGACACGCTCTTTTACGCGCTGCTGACGCTGCTGATATCGTTCTTCGCTCATTGTGAAATTCCTGGTTTGCGACCCGGTTGGGCATCAAAACTCATACCGGTTTTACGGCGGCTGTCATCGCCCATCAGCCACAGATAAAGCGGCATAATATCGGCGGGGGTTTTCAGTTTGTCTGGATCTTCGGTCGGAAAGGCGCTGGTCCGCATTTTGGTGCGCGTACCGCCAGGGTTAATACAGTTAACCCGCACACGGTTTTGATACTCTTCGGCCAGCACCTGCATCATCCCTTCGGTGGCAAATTTCGACACAGCATAAGCGCCCCAGTTAGCACGTCCCTGGCGGCCAACGCTCGAGGAGGTGAAAACCAGAGAGCCGCAGTCCGATTTAAGTAATAAAGGAAGAAGCGCCTGGGTGAGATAAAAGGTGGCATTCACGTTGACCTGCATCACCTCGTTCCAGACTGCCGGAACCTGCTCGATCATTGGCGATACATCCCCGAGTAAACCGGCATTGTGCAATACACCGTCCAGACGCGGTACGGTGGCCGCAATGGTACCAGCCAGTTGCTGGCACATTTCCGGGGTGCAGTTTGCCATATCCAGGGTAAACCACTGCGCTTGCTGGCCTTCTTGTTCAATATCGCGCGCAACCTGCTGCAGTTTCGCTTCGTTTCGGCCCAGCAGAATGAGGCTCGCGCCGTGGCGGGCGTAGGTCAGCGCCGCTTCTTTACCGATGCCGTCGCTGGCACCGGTCACCAGAATGATGCGATCGTTTAACAAATCGCGTTGTGGCTGATAATGCACACTCTCTCCTCAGGCCGGAGCCTGTTATCGCCTTCACATGTTGGCTTTATGCCTTAAACAGAGGGCTATTTCAATCAGCCTGCGGGAAGGTTGCGCAACCTTTACGAAAAAATTCAGCAACATGGCACATTGTACCAATGGCTTACGCGAGACGTGCCAGCATCGCTCATGTACACTGGTGCGATTGTCGAGTGGTGTAATCGAGGTGGTATGCATGGAATTACTGTCTGAGTATGGCCTGTTTCTGGCCAAAATCGCGACTGTCGTCGTGGCGATTGCTGTTGTGGCCGTGCTGATTGTTAATTTGACACAGCGCAAACGCCAGCGGGGAGAACTGAAAATCACCCGTTTGAGTGAGCAATATAAAGAGATGCAGGAGGAGATGTCGGTCTCCTTGCTGGATGATCACCAACAGAAACACTGGCACAAAGCGCAGAAGAAAAAACTGAAGCTGGAAGCGAAAGCGGCAAAAGCGAAGGCGAAGGCTGGCGAACAGCAAGACAAAGGCGCGCCGCGTGCCTATGTGCTCGATTTCAAAGGCAGCATGGACGCGGGCGAAGTCAATGCATTGCGTGAAGAGATTACGGCAGTGCTGGCGGTGGCAACGCCGCAGGATCAAGTCGTTGTGCGCCTTGAAAGCCCTGGTGGTGTGGTACATGGCTACGGTCTTGCCGCTTCCCAGTTACAACGTTTGCGCGACAAGCATATCCCGTTGACCATCGCCGTCGACAAAGTGGCTGCTAGTGGCGGCTATATGATGGCTTGCGTGGCCGATAAAATTGTTGCGGCACCGTTCGCGATCATCGGGTCTATCGGCGTGGTAGCGCAGATCCCCAACTTTAACCGCTTCCTCAAAAGCAAAGAGATCGACATTGAGCTGCACACGGCGGGTCAGTTCAAACGTACGCTGACACTGCTTGGTGAAAACACGGAAGAAGGGCGGCAGAAATTTCGCGAGAGCCTGAACGAAACTCACGATCTGTTTAAAGGTTTTGTTCACCAGATGCGGCCTGAACTGGATATTGAAAGCGTGGCGACGGGTGAGCACTGGTACGGCTCCCAGGCGCTTGATAAAGGATTGATCGACGCTATTGGCACCAGCGATGATCTGCTGCTGGGGCTTATCGAAGATCACGAAGTGATTGGTGTGCGCTATCAGCAGCGTAAAAAACTGATGGAGCGTTTTACGGGCAGTGCGATGGAGAGCATCGATCATTTGCTGATGCGCTGGTGGCAGCGCGGGCAAAAACCAATGATGTAAAAACGCGAGGCTTCGGCCTCGCGTTTTCTTTTAGTCGATCAGATGATATTTTTCAGAAAGCTCATGCGCTAAGTATTTGAACATGTTGAATACCGCTGTACTTTTCGCCGTCGGCAGGCCTTGCTCATCAAGAAAATACTCGCCGCTGAAAACCAGTACGCCGTTACGCTGGCTGACGCCGGTCGCGACGATACCGGATAGCGTGTCTTCATGCTCACTAATCAGTTTATTAGCCAGTTCAAGCAGAGACTGGCGATCGATTGGCTGAGATGTCTCTTGCATTTTTCTACTCCTTAAAAAATTTCGTCAGTTTACCGCTGGCCCGGTTCAGGGGCAAATTTTCCCTGTTTTTGCAAGGGCTTTGCCCGGTCGTTGTGCTGGCGTGATCCGCTTTTGCATGCTAATAAAGTTGCGTAACAAATTTTATCAGGTACAGTGTGACGCTTTCGTCAATCTGGCAACAGATTTGCTTGACATTCGACCGTTATATCGTTGTGCTACTCCGCCCTGGCGCGAAAAAGCCTGTAAACTCAGTCACCTGAACGCTCCGTTTTACGCGCTTTGTTAAAAAAAGGGTTGATATCCATTGACGCCGCCGCAATATTGAATGCTCGTCGCCGGTGGGTTTGAAGCGACATGCGACGAATTTCTGGAAGAATTTAATTAGGTAAAGGTGAATATGGGTAAAGCTCTCGTTATCGTTGAGTCCCCGGCAAAAGCCAAAACGATCAATAAATATCTGGGTAATGACTATGTGGTTAAATCCAGCGTTGGTCATATCCGTGATTTGCCGACCAGTGGCTCAGCACCCAAAAAGAGCGCAGACTCAGCCTCCGCCAAAACGGCTAAGAAGCCTAAAAAGGATGAACGTGGCGCTCTTGTCAATCGCATGGGGATTGACCCATGGCACAACTGGGATGCGCATTATGAAGTGCTGCCCGGTAAAGAGAAGGTGGTTTCCGAGCTGAAATCGCTGGCGGAAAAAGCCGACCACATTTATCTCGCAACCGACCTTGACCGCGAAGGGGAAGCCATTGCGTGGCACCTGCGGGAAGTGATCGGCGGCGATGAGAAACGCTACAGCCGCGTCGTGTTTAATGAAATTACCAAGAATGCGATTCGTCAGGCCTTCGAAACGCCGGGCGAACTGAATATTGACCGTGTAAACGCTCAACAAGCGCGCCGTTTTATGGACCGCGTGGTGGGCTACATGGTGTCTCCACTGCTGTGGAAGAAAATTGCCCGCGGCCTCTCCGCAGGGCGCGTACAGTCTGTCGCTGTGCGTTTGGTTGTTGAGCGTGAACGCGAAATTAAAGCGTTTGTGCCGGAAGAGTTCTGGGAAATAGACGCTGCTACGGCAACACCTGGTGGCGATACGCTGCCGTTGCAGGTGACCCATGAAGGTGATAAAGCCTTCCGTCCGGTTAATCGCGAGCAAACCATGGCGGCGGTCAGCCTGCTGGAAAAAGCGCGTTATACGGTGCTGGAGCGGGAAGATAAGCCGACCAGCAGCAAACCGGGTGCCCCCTTTATTACCTCTACGCTGCAACAGGCCGCCAGCACGCGTCTGGGTTTTGGCGTCAAGAAAACGATGATGATGGCGCAGCGTTTGTATGAAGCGGGCTACATCACCTATATGCGTACCGACTCGACGAACCTGAGCCAGGACGCCGTGTCGATGGTGCGCAGCTACATTGCTGATAACTTCGGTAAAAAATACCTGCCGGAAAACGCCAATCAGTACGCCAGCAAAGAGAACTCTCAGGAGGCGCACGAAGCTATTCGTCCTTCCGATGTCGCGGTGTTAGCTGAATCGTTAAAAGACATGGAAGCCGACGCGCAGAAGCTTTATCAACTGATCTGGCGCCAGTTTGTTGCCTGTCAGATGACGCCTGCTCAGTATGATTCCACCACGCTGACGGTGGGCGCAGGCGATTTCCGTCTTAAAGCTCGTGGTCGCATCCTGCGTTTCGATGGCTGGACAAAAGTCATGCCTGCGCTGCGCAAAGGCGATGAAGATCGTACGCTGCCGGCGGTGAACAAGGGCGATGTTCTTTCGCTTATAGAGTTAACGCCGGCACAGCACTTTACCAAGCCACCTGCGCGTTTTAGCGAAGCTTCGCTGGTAAAAGAGCTGGAAAAACGCGGTATTGGCCGCCCGTCTACCTATGCGTCGATCATCTCGACCATTCAGGACAGGGGGTATGTGCGTGTTGAAAGCCGCCGTTTTTATGCGGAAAAAATGGGCGAAATTGTTACTGATCGTCTGGAAGAGAATTTCCGCGAGCTGATGAACTACGATTTTACCGCACAGATGGAAGACAGCCTCGACCGCGTGGCGAACCACGAAGCGGAATGGCGCAAGGTGCTGGACAGCTTCTTTGGCGATTTCTCTCGTCAACTGGAACAAGCTGAACAGGATCCTGAAGCGGGCGGTATGCGTCCGAATCAGATGGTGCTGACCAGCATCGACTGCCCGACATGTGGCCGTAAAATGGGTATTCGTACCGCCAGTACCGGGGTTTTCCTCGGCTGTTCCGGCTATGCGTTACCGCCGAAAGAGCGCTGCAAAACCACCATTAACCTGGTGCCGGAAAACGAAGTGCTCAATGTGCTGGAAGGCGAAGACGCGGAAACTAACGCGCTGCGCGCCAAACGTCGTTGCCAGAAATGTGGTACGGCGATGGACAGCTACCTGATCGATCCGAAACGTAAACTGCATGTCTGTGGGAATAACCCAACTTGCGATGGTTACGAGATCGAAGAGGGCGAATTCCGCATCAAAGGGTATGACGGCCCAATCGTTGAGTGTGAAAAATGCGGTTCTGAAATGCACCTGAAAATGGGGCGTTTTGGTAAGTACATGGCTTGCACCAACGACGAGTGTAAAAACACGCGTAAGATCCTGCGTAACGGCGAAGTTGCACCGCCGAAAGAGGATCCGGTGCCGTTGCCTGAGCTGCCGTGTGAAAAATCTGACGCCTATTTTGTTCTGCGTGATGGCGCAGCCGGGGTATTCCTCGCGGCGAATACCTTCCCGAAATCTCGCGAAACACGCGCACCGCTGGTAGAAGAACTGTGCCGCTTCCGTGACCGTCTGCCGGAAAAACTGCGTTATCTTGCAGACGCACCGCAGGAAGATCCGCAGGGCAATAAAACCATTGTGCGTTTTAGCCGTAAGACCAGGCAGCAATATGTTGCTTCGGAAAAAGACGGGAAAGCGACCGGGTGGTCAGCGTTTTATATCGACAATAAATGGACCGAAGCTAAAAAGTAGTTTTTTCAGCCATATACCTCTAGGGGCCGGTTTTCCGGCCCTTTTTATTTGCGCGTTATTATTCTTTGTTCGCTGCTATACACGGAAGCTATAAATGATATAGTTGTTATAGCTAACCGCTTTTTTATTATCAAATCGTATTAAGCGATAACCCCGTTTGCGTACTTCGGATGGTCTGTTATGAAACTACAGCAGCTTCGTTATATCGTCGAGGTGGTGAATCACAACCTCAACGTCTCTTCCACGGCGGAAGGGCTCTATACCTCTCAGCCTGGCATCAGTAAACAAGTCCGCATGCTGGAAGATGAACTCGGCATACAAATCTTCGCCCGCAGTGGTAAACATCTCACTCAGGTGACGCCCGCCGGCCAGGAAATTATCCGCATTGCGCGTGAAGTCTTGTCCAAAGTTGATGCCATTAAATCGGTGGCGGGGGAACACACCTGGCCGGATAAGGGCTCGCTGTATGTTGCGACCACGCATACACAAGCGCGGTATGCATTACCGAATGTGATCAAAGGGTTTATCGAACGCTATCCGCGCGTTTCATTGCACATGCACCAGGGATCGCCAACACAGATTGCAGAAGCGGTTTCTAAAGGCAACGCTGATTTCGCCATCGCCACCGAAGCGCTGCATTTATACGATGATCTGGTGATGTTACCGTGCTACCACTGGAATCGCTCAATTGTGGTGACACCCGATCACCCGCTGGCATCTAAGCAGTCGGTCAGTATCGATGAACTGGCGCAATATCCGCTGGTGACTTACACCTTTGGCTTTACCGGCCGCTCGGAGCTCGACACGGCGTTTAATCGTGCAGGGTTGACGCCACGAATCGTTTTCACCGCCACAGATGCAGACGTTATCAAAACGTATGTCAGACTCGGGCTGGGAGTAGGGGTTATTGCCAGCATGGCGGTGGATCCGATCTCCGATCCGGACCTTGTTAAACTGGATGCTCACGAAATCTTCAGCCACAGCACCACAAAAATAGGTTTCCGTCGCAGCACGTTCCTGCGTAGCTATATGTATGATTTTATTCAGCGCTTCGCGCCACATTTAACGCGCGATGTTGTCGATGCAGCTGTGGCGTTGCGTTCTAATGAAGATATAGAAGCGATGTTTAAAGATATTAAGTTGCCGCAGAAATAATGCCGTAGGGTATCTTATCGCCCGAAAAGATACCCATAATGTCTCCTAAAGCCAAATTAGAATTATCTTCATCTTTGATACAATCACCTTTGCGGGTGATTGCCTTCACAATTTTAACGCCGACACTGTCACTATTTAGCGACAAAAATAGAAACTAAATTGCCGCTCTGCAAATTTATTACTTCAATAATTTATTTCGGGTCAAAAGATTAAATATTTCTTTGGAATTGGTGAGTAAATTCACTGGATTTTCGGCTAAAGTTCTTTTAGGATTTGTCTCATCTCATGATTAATTACACCGATTGTTGGTACCCAAAATGATAAGTGATGTCGATTGTACGAGGTTAGCAATGCCATCAGGAAGTGAAGAGCCGCAAAGGGACCCTGAGCTTAAGCGTAAAGCCTGGCTGGCGGTATTTCTTGGCTCTGCCGTGTTTTGGGCAGTCGTTGCGTTATTGATCTGGAAATTCTGGGGTTAAAATGGCTATAGCGGGTCGATTCGAACCGGTTAAGCAAGTATGTCAATTACATGACACACCAGCTAAAGCGAAAAAGAAACCTGTGACCTCTATTCCGGCTTCCTGGAAGCTGACGCCGCAGCAGCAAGCTTTTATTGACGCCTTCTCTGAAGACGACTTCAAAAAACAATAAATATATCATCAGAATAAACGTGGGAAATTATCCCGGCTATTCATTGATGTGCTCTTTTGTACTCTTTAATTAATACACAGCATAAATGAATTGAGTAATGACTCAGTTTTAATGAATAGATTTTCTGGTAATAAATTTATGCGTAATGATTGCGGAATGAAATATTGGTCGTGGTTAGCCGCTTTTTCTGTTTCCATCCTTTTCTGGGGACAGGTTGTGTGGGCTACCCTTCGGTAATGAATTGAAAAACCTCGCATCTGCGAGGTTTTTTTATATCCCTTCTCCTGCAAGATTTTCCCTTTTGTAGCAATTTTGGTTGTTATCAAAACGTTACGATATGTTTGTGTTATCTTTAATTACAGACCCTGAAGAGCATCAGGGTAAGCAATCCCTGTAATTAAGGAGGAGCACATGTCGTCAACCCTACGCGAAGCCAGTAAGGACACGTTGCAGGCAGAGAACAAAACTTATCACTACTACAGCTTGCCGCTGGCCGCTAAACAACTTGGGGATATCTCACGGTTACCCAAGTCGCTAAAAGTTTTACTGGAAAATCTCCTGCGCTGGCAGGACGAGGAATCCGTCACTGAAGAAGATATCCGTGCCCTGGCCGGTTGGCTCGCCAGTGCGCACGCCGATCGCGAAATCGCTTATCGCCCAGCAAGAGTCCTGATGCAGGACTTTACCGGTGTCCCCGCCGTCGTTGATTTAGCGGCGATGCGTGAAGCGGTGAAACGCCTTGGAGGCGATACCGCCAAAGTGAACCCGCTATCTCCAGTCGATCTGGTGATTGACCACTCCGTGACCGTTGACCACTTCGGCGACGATGACGCCTTCGAAGAGAATGTCCGCCTTGAAATGGAACGTAACCATGAACGTTATGCTTTCCTGCGCTGGGGCCAGCAGGCGTTTAGCCGTTTCAGCGTGGTGCCGCCGGGAACAGGAATATGCCACCAGGTAAATCTCGAATACCTCGGCAAAGCGGTCTGGAGCGAATTGCAGGGCAAAGAGTGGGTTGCCTATCCTGACACGCTTGTCGGCACTGACTCTCATACCACCATGATTAATGGCCTCGGTGTATTGGGCTGGGGCGTGGGCGGGATTGAAGCCGAAGCGGCGATGCTCGGGCAACCGGTCTCTATGCTGATCCCTGATGTCGTCGGTTTTAAACTGAGCGGTAAATTGCAAGAAGGGATCACGGCAACCGATCTGGTGCTGACGGTCACGCAAATGCTGCGTAAACACGGCGTTGTCGGTAAATTTGTTGAGTTTTACGGCGATGGACTTGATTCGCTGCCGCTTGCCGACCGTGCCACCATTGCCAATATGGCCCCGGAATATGGCGCAACCTGCGGTTTTTTCCCAATCGATAGCGTGACGCTTGATTATATGCGCCTGAGTGGTCGTAGCGAAGAGCAAGTCGCGTTGGTGGAGGCTTATGCGAAAGCTCAAGGTATGTGGCGTAACCCGGGCGATGAACCCGTCTTTACCAGCACCCTTGAACTGAACATGCACGACGTTGAAGCGAGCCTCGCCGGGCCAAAACGCCCCCAGGATCGGGTCGCGCTGAGCGATGTGCCTAAAGCCTTTGCAGCCAGCTCAGAACTTGAACTGAACACGGCGCAGAAAGATCGCAAACCGGTCGAGTACGTGCTGAACGGGCAGAAATATCAATTGCCGGACGGTGCGGTAGTGATTTCTGCGATAACTTCTTGTACCAACACCTCAAACCCCAGTGTGTTGATGGCTGCCGGGCTGCTGGCGAAAAAAGCGGTCACCGCCGGGCTCAAACGTCAGCCATGGGTGAAAGCATCGCTGGCGCCTGGTTCGAAAGTGGTTTCTGACTATCTGGCACAGGCGCGATTAGCGCCTTATCTGGATGAACTGGGTTTTAACCTTGTCGGTTACGGTTGTACCACCTGTATCGGTAACTCTGGACCGTTACCAGAGCCTATTGAACAGGCGATCCGTGAAGGCGATCTTACCGTTGGTGCGGTGCTTTCGGGCAACCGCAATTTCGAAGGGCGTATTCACCCCCTGGTAAAAACGAACTGGCTTGCTTCACCGCCGCTGGTGGTGGCTTATGCGCTGGCGGGCAATATGAATATCAACCTCGCCACCGATCCGCTTGGCCATGACCGGAAAGGCGATCCGGTTTACTTGAAAGATATCTGGCCAACGAGCAGTGAGATTGCCCGCGCGGTTGAGCAAGTCTCTACTGAGATGTTCCGCAAAGAGTATGCCGAGGTGTTTGAAGGCACGTCGGAGTGGAAGGCGATTGAGGTTGAGCACTCCGATACGTATGGCTGGCAAAATGACTCAACTTACATCCGGTTATCACCCTTCTTTGAAGATATGCAGGCGCAGCCGAAACCGGTGGAAGATATTCATGGCGCGAGGATCCTGGCGATGCTGGGTGATTCGGTCACGACCGACCATATTTCGCCAGCAGGCAGTATCAAAGCGGATAGTCCGGCGGGCCGCTATCTGCAAAGCCATGGAGTCGAGCGCCGGGATTTTAACTCCTACGGTTCGCGACGTGGCAACCATGAAGTAATGATGCGCGGGACATTCGCCAATATCCGTATTCGCAACGAAATGGTGCCGGGCGTTGAAGGCGGCATGACGCGTCATTTGCCGGGCAGCGAAGTGATTTCTATTTATGATGCTGCTGTTCGCTACCAGCAAGAGGGCACGCCGCTGGCGGTGATTGCCGGCAAAGAGTATGGTTCAGGCTCCAGCCGCGACTGGGCGGCAAAAGGGCCGCGTTTGTTGGGCGTTCGGGTGGTCATTGCTGAATCTTTCGAGCGTATTCACCGTTCCAACCTGATTGGTATGGGGATCCTGCCGCTTGAGTTTCCACAAGGCGTGACGCGAAAAACGCTGGCTTTGACAGGGGAGGAAAAGCTGGATGTTGTCGATCTGCAAAACATCACGCCGGGTGGCACGTTAGCCGTGACGTTAACCCGCGCCGATGGCAAGCAGGAGACGCTGGCGTGCCGCTGTCGCATTGATACCTCGACGGAGCTGACCTATTACCGCAACGATGGCATTCTGCATTACGTGATCCGTAATATGTTGAACTAAAAACAAAGGCCTGCATTTGCAGGCCTGTTTCAACACTGATGGGGCGCTTATTTCAGCAGGTGCCCCATTTTTTCTGCTTTGGTATCGAGATAGTGCGCGTTTTTCGGGTTACGCCCGACAATCAGCGGTACGCGCTCCACAATATTGATTCCTGCCTCGGTAAGGATCTCAACTTTTTTTGGATTATTGGTCAGCAGACGAACTTCGTCTACCGCCAGCAATTTAAACATATCTGCGCAAAGCGTGAAGTCGCGCTCATCGGCAGCAAAACCCAACTGATGGTTCGCTTCAACGGTGTCATAGCCCTGATCCTGCAGCGCATACGCGCGAATTTTATTCAGCAAACCGATGTTACGGCCTTCCTGGCGATGATAAAGCAGTACGCCGCGTCCTTCTTCTGCAATGTGATTGAGCGCCGCTTCAAGCTGAAAACCGCAATCACAGCGCAGGCTGAACAAGGCATCGCCGGTCAGACACTCGGAGTGAACGCGTGCAAGTACGGGCAGTTGCCCGGAAATATCACCGAAAACAAGAGCGACGTGATCCTGCCCGGTTGCCAGTTCTTCAAAACCCACCATCAGGAAGTCGCCCCATGGGGTTGGCAGTTTGGCTTCTGCCACACGTTTAAGTTGCATGTGAATCTCCGGATTTTTAGTGGTGCACTGCGCACCTTTAGCCTGTTGGCCTTCTGTATAACCTCATTTTGCCACAATGCATTACGCATCGCCTACTGGTGACCCACGCATTGCCGTTTAAACGCACAAATGCGTAGGTTTCAGCGGAAATGTTATTTTTCAGTTATATTGGTTCGCGAAATCAGAAGGAGAAAAGATGCTTTCCATTGCAATGCGAACAACAGCAGGCGCGGCGATTCTATTGATTATGCCGCTGATAATGTGGATTTCCGGCTGGAATTGGGAGCCGGGGCAAGCCCGCTGGTGGCTGCATTTTTTATACTGGTTAACAGAAACCGTCACCCAACCGTGGGGAATTATCACGCATGTCGTGTTGTGCGCGTGGTTTCTCTGGTGCCTGCGTTTTCGCCTCAAAGCTGCGGTGATGCTGTTCGTTATTCTTGGTTGCGCGATTCTGGCAGGACAGGGGGTTAAATCCTTTGTCAAAGAGCGTGTTCAGGAGCCGCGACCTTTCGTCCTTTGGCTGGAAAAAACGCACGATGTTCAGGCCGAACAGTTCTACACTTTGAAACGTAAGGATCGGGGAGAATTAGTGAAAAAACAACTCTCCAGCCAGCATGATATTCCTGGGTTTTTACGTAAACACTGGCAAAAAGAGACGGGTTTCGCTTTTCCCTCCGGACATACCATGTTTGCCGCAAGTTGGGCATTATTAGCCGTTGGGCTGCTGTGGCCACGCAGACGGACATGGACGATTGCTGTGCTGCTTGTGTGGGCGACAGGGGTTATGGGTAGTCGACTTCTGTTAGGCATGCACTGGCCGCGCGATTTGGTGGTTGCAACGTTGATATCCTGGTTGCTTGTGACGCTGGCGACCTGGCTTGCCCAGCGCATTTGTGGCCCGCTCACGCCGCCTGCGGAGGAAGTACCGGAAATCATTGCTCGCGATCAAGAGGGTTGATTTCCGCCGTTTCGCCCGCAAATCAGATTTTAACATCATGCATTTCCATTTCGCGCCGGGCGCTAAAATGGTAGTTTATAGGGCTGAATGCAGTCATTGCATATAAATTCATCGCTCGGCAGCACATAACGGGACGTAATGTGAAATATTTACTCATTTTCTTACTGGTGTTAGCGATTTTTGTTGTGTCGATCACCCTTGGCGCGCAAAACGATCAGCAAGTCACGTTCAACTATTTGCTCGCACAGGGTGAATACCGGATCTCCACGCTGCTGGCCGTGCTGTTTGCTGCTGGTTTCATTATCGGCTGGCTGATTTGCGGCCTTTTCTGGCTACGCGTTCGCGTTTCTCTGGCGCGCGCCGAACGTAAAATCAAACGTCTTGAGCACCAGCTTACCCCTGCCACAAATGTTACGGTTGCAACCGGCTCAACGGCAGTGAAGGAATAATATTTTATGCTGGAGTTGTTGTTTCTGTTGTTACCTGTCGCCGCTGCCTACGGCTGGTATATGGGGCGCAGAAATGCTCAACAGACAAAACAGGATGAGGCTAACCGGCTGTCACGTGAATACGTCGCCGGCGTTAACCTTTTACTGAGTAATCAGCAAGATAAAGCGGTTGATCTGTTCCTCGATATGTTGAAAGAGGACACCGGCACCGTTGAGGCACACCTCACTCTTGGCAATCTTTTCCGCTCTCGCGGCGAGGTTGACCGTGCGATTCGTATCCATCAAACGTTAATGGAAAGCGCCTCACTTTCCTATGATCAGCGCCTGCTGGCGGTGCAGCAACTTGGCCGCGACTACATGGCGGCCGGTATGTACGATCGCGCGGAAGATATGTTTAACCAATTGGTGGATGAGACCGATTTTCGGGTCGGTGCGCTCCAGCAATTGCTGCAAATTTATCAGGCGACCAGTGAGTGGCAAAAAGCCATTGATGTCGCTGAGCGATTAGTGAAACTCGGCAAAGATAAGCAGCGGGGTGAAATCGCGCATTTCTACTGTGAGCTGGCGTTGCAGCAGATGGGCAACGAAGAGATGGGGCGGGCGATGGCACTGCTGAAAAAAGGCGCTGCCGCCGATCGTGACAGCCCGCGCGTCTCTATCATGATGGGCCGTGTGTTTATGGCAGATGGTGATTATGCAAAAGCGGTGGAAAGCCTGTTACGCGTTATCGATCAGGATAAAGAACTCGTCAGCGAAACGCTGGAAATGCTGCAAACCTGCTATCAGCAGTTGGGTAAAAATGATGAGTGGGCGGCATTTTTACAGCGCTGCGTGGAAGAAAACACCGGTGCGACTGCCGAATTGATGCTGGCAGACATTATGGAGCGCCGCGATGGGCCTGACGCGGCGCAGATCTATGTTACGCGACAACTGCAGCGGCATCCCACCATGCGCGTTTTCCATAAGCTAATGGATTACCACCTCAACGAAGCCGAAGAGGGGCGCGCCAAAGAGAGTCTGATGGTGCTGCGCGAAATGGTGGGCGAGCAGGTGCGCAGTAAGCCCCGTTATCGCTGCCATAAATGCGGTTTCACCGCGTTTACCATGTACTGGCATTGCCCGTCATGCCGCGCGTGGTCGACCGTAAAACCGATTCGTGGCCTTGATGGTCAGTAATTTTTAAAAATGCCTTCATTAGTTACAACATACTGTTAATTATTTTAACTATGCAGTATCTGCGCTGGTATTCGCTTAGCAGCAAAAAATCGAACCTGTTATTTCTATGCGCTCGCGGGTAGAATGCTCGCCGTTTATTCTTCTCGCGCCTGAGCGGGTGCCCTCATTTCAGAAGGTCTGATCATGACGTCTACTGTTTTATCGACTTCCCGCACCGTTACTGCTTCCCCGATTGTAGTAGCCCTTGATTACGATAACCGCGACACGGCCATGGCGTTTGTTGACCGTATCGATCCGCGTGATTGCCGCCTGAAAGTTGGCAAAGAGATGTTTACTTTATTCGGGCCGCAACTGGTGCGCGATCTGCAACAGCGCGGCTTCGATATCTTCCTCGATTTAAAATTCCACGACATCCCGAACACCACAGCGCACGCCATTAAAGCCGCCGCTGATTTGGGCGTCTGGATGGTAAATGTCCATGCTTCTGGCGGCGCACGGATGATGACGGCGGCGAAAGAAGCGCTACTTCCGTTTGGTAAAGATGCACCGTTACTGATTGCCGTCACCGTATTGACCAGCATGGAAGCAAGCGACTTGCAGGATTTAGGTATTCTCGCAACACCCGCCGAGCATGCGGAGCGGTTGGCTCGTCTTACGCAGCAATGTGGCCTTGATGGCGTTGTTTGCTCCGCGCAGGAAGCTGTCCGTTTTAAAAACGCATTAGGCAAAGCATTCAAACTGGTCACGCCGGGAATTCGTCCGGTCGGCAGCGAGTCTGGCGATCAGCGCCGCATCATGACGCCGGAACAGGCGCTTGCGGCAGGCGTAGACTATATGGTGATTGGGCGCCCGGTTACGCAGTCTGCCGACCCGGCGAAAACCCTTAAAGCGATTAATGCATCGTTGGGTATGGGGGAATAATGAAAGACGACAACAGCCGTCTGGTCTACTCGACCGAAACCGGGCGCATTGACGAGCCAAAAGAGCAACATACACGTCCGAAAGGTGATGGCGTGGTACGTATCCAGCGCCAGACCAGCGGCCGCAAAGGCAAAGGCGTGTGCCTGATAACGGGCATTGATGAAGATGATGAAGCACTGGCTAAGCTGGCCGCAGAATTAAAGAAAAAATGCGGCTGCGGTGGTTCAGTGAAAGATGGCGTTATTGAGATCCAGGGTGATAAACGTGATTTACTGAAATCATTACTGGAAGCAAAAGGGATGAATGTGAAATTAGCGGGTGGTTAAACCTGAATACAGAAAGGCCGCGGTCATTACCGCGGCCTTATTATTTACACTGTGAAACGTAGACCTGAAAAAGAAAGTATTATTTATTATTGTCGCCGTTTAAATGACCAATTACTTACCAACCTGGTGACCGATGATACCGCCGACAGCTGCACCGCCCAGCGTACCGAGTGTGCTACCATCCGTCAGCACAGCACCGCCAAGCGCACCCGCACCCGCACCGATTGCGGTATTACGATCGCGTTTAGACCAGTGACCACAAGCGCTCAGAGACATTGCCAGGGTAACTGCCAGTACTGCTGCGGCCATTTTTTTGCTTGTTAACATCATCATACTTTCTCCTGAATAATCGATTCACGGAAGAATGTTCTCTTTAAGTATAGTGCCTGTGAGCACACCTAAAGATTTCCCGTGAAACCTTGCTGCGCAGGTGTAATTCAATCACGTCAGTGATAATCACTTCCTGTTATATCGCTAATAATAATTTTACGCGCAGACCGGTAACAAGACAGGTAAATAGTCTTAATCGAAACGTCAGAATAGTCTCAGATATGAGGGAGATAGCCCGCGCTGGCGGGCCAACAGGATTAGCGAAACCCGCCAGTGTTAACGATATCGACAATCAGGCCTTTTTGTTGCAGTTGAAGATGTGCTTCCGGCTTAAGGGCTGAATCGGTGATCACCCGCTGAAAGCGTTCATCCGGGCCAAGCGTATAAGGATGGACTACGCCAAACTTGGAGCTATCGGTGAGCACAATCGCTTCGCTGCCTTTTTCCAGCACCGCATTGACCACGTCAGTACGCATCATGTCGCGCCCGGTAAAACCCGTTTCCGGTTGCCAGCCGTCAATCCCGATAAAGGCTTTGCTGAAATGCACCTGCTGAATGTACTGGCGCGTCAGCGGGCCGACCATGCTTTCACTCTTTTTCTGATAAATGCCGCCAAGCAGGATCACTTCACACAACGCTTCTTTGAGCAGATGAGCTATATAGCTACTCACGGTGATAATGGTGATATCACGCTGTTCACCCAGTTTGCGGGCGAGGAGGGCATTGCTACTGCCATTTTCAATAAATACAGTTTCACCAGAGCTGACCAGCGATGCCGCAAAATCAGCCAAATCACGCTTCACGGTGTAGTTGTTCATCATGCGAGTTTCAACATCGTCACTGTCCAGCGGCACAGCAAAACCATGTGTACGGCGCAAATAGCTTTGTTTTTCGAGCGTATTCAGATCCTGGCGAATCGTCACTTCAGATACCCCGGTCATACGCGCGAGGTCTGTAACGCTCATTTGGCCTTTGTCGATGACCGTCTGCAAAATAAGTTGTTGTCGGGAATTCATAGCCACAAATTTCTAATAATGGTTTAGAGAACGGAAATCGCCAGCACGCGCGTCGCATTCCCGGCTGCCGCGTCATGGCGAAAATAAGGGGATTTAAATTTCCCAGGGCGTTTTCGGCGCACCAGAAGAGGCCGCCTTATCGTTGTTATCGAGATCCAATAATTCCGCTTTCAAGATTTCCAGGTTACGAATGGCGGATTGGTAATCCCCCGCAACCAGAATATCCAGAACGGTATCTATCCGGCCGGCAAGGTGTTTCACGTCGATGTCTGCCATTTCTTCACCTTTATGTCGAAAAACGAATGAATTCAATGATGCAGAAAACAGTTTAAAAAGAGAAGGAAAAAAAGGAAATCTCAAAAACTTATAAGCGCCAATTATATATTCATTACGCAACAAAGAGCCGGCTCTGGCGGTGGATTAGTCTTGCAGTGCGCGCAATGCGCTTTTATTACCGGAGGATAAAGCAATGACGATTATCAACCAGACCACCTGCAAACTGTTTACTGATGATGAACGCTTTACGCAGCTTTCTGGCTATTACGAGGAGGAACGCCGTACCGTATGGATGATGCTGCGCGCAAGGCCAAGACCTTGCTTCAACCATGCGTTAATTGAGGAGATCATGAATATTTCCTGGCTTGTCAGACAAGCGGGATTTGCCGTTGATTTTTGGGTCACCGGATCGTTAGTCCCCGGTATGTTCAACACCGGCGGCGATCTACAATTTTTTGTTGATTGTATCAAGAATGGCCGACGCGAAGCCCTGCGCGCCTATGCCCGCGCCTGCGTAGATTGCGTTCACGCCGCGTCAAGAGGGTTTGACACGGGAGCCATCTCCCTGGCGATGGTCGAAGGCAGTGCGCTGGGCGGCGGTTTCGAAGCCGCACTGGCGCACCATTTCGTGCTGGCGCAGCGCGATGCGCGGCTCGGTTTCCCGGAAATCGCCTTTAATCTTTTTCCCGGCATGGGCGCGTACTCACTGGTGGCGCGGCGTTCGGGAATGAAACTGGCGGAGGAGTTGATCTACAAAGGGGAGTCGCACGCCGCAGAGTGGTATGAAGCGCAAGGGCTGGTGGATGTCTCTTTCGAATCCGGACAGGGATTTCTTGCGACACGGACCTTTATCGATACCCTGCAACCCCGGTTGAACGGCGTGCGGGCAATGCTGCGCGCCCGCCAGCGCGTTTTGCAGTTACCACGTAGTGAACTGATGGATATTACCGAAGACTGGGTGGATTCGGCTTTCTGTTTACAACCGAAAGATATTGCCTATATGGAACGTTTAGTCCTGTTACAGGACCGTCACGCTGCGGTGGCGCTTAAAGCGGGCTAACGCGATTTACGTGCCTGATAACGCCTGAACCATCGCTCGAATACGGCAGCGGGCATTGGTTTGGCAAATAAAAAACCCTGCCGTTCATTGACGCCATTCTTTGTAAGAAAGGCGTCTTCTTTTGCATTCTCCACACCTTCGGCAATCACCTGCAAATTTAGCGCTTGTGCAACGGCGACAATCGCCCGCACCAGTGATTGCGATATCGGCTGCTTATGCACTTCGCGGACAAAAGATTGATCGAGTTTGATAGCGTCCAGCGGGAAGCGCGCCAGTTGTGAAAGGGAAGAGTAACCTGTGCCGAAGTCATCAAGATGCACCTGCGCGCCCAGCGCACTGAACTGCTGAATAACCGACAGCGCCAGCTCCTCGTTTTCAATCAAACAACTCTCGGTTAGCTCCACATCGATTGGGCAATATTCAAATTTAAGATCCAGCAGCGCTTGTTTCAAATCGCTGAAAATCGTCTGATCCGCCAGTTGACGCGCAGAGACGTTCACCGCGACGCGAACAAATATGCCTTTGTCGCGCCATTTCGCCACTTGCCGCACCACATCCAGCATGACCCAGCGCCCCAGCGGCACAATCAAACCTGACTCTTCAGCATAGGAGATAAAGTCCAGCGGCGGGATCAAGCCGCGTTCCGGCGATTGCCAGCGTACCAGCGCTTCAAGGCTGCGCACTTCGCCGCGCCATGTGACCTTTGGTTGGTAATGGATCACCAGTTGCTCTTTATCCAGCGCTTTACGCAGATTGGTATCGAGCCATAAATATTCAAATACACGTTGATTCATTTCCGGCGAGAAGACGCAAAATTTGCCGCGCCCACTCTCTTTAGCGGTATACATCGCCGTATCGGCGTTACGGATCACGCTTTCCCGGTCATTACCATGCTGAGGGGCCAGTGAAATGCCCAGCGAACAGCCGGTGTAAACTTCAATAAGGCCGATACGGAATGGTTGGCGTAAACGGGTCAGAATGCGCGATGCCATTGCTTCCAGCAGGCTCTGTGAGGTATCTGTTGCCAGTACGATAAATTCATCACCGCCGAGTCTGGCAAGCACCTGGCCTTCGTCCAGGCAACTTAATATGGCCAGCGCGACCGCCTGTAAAAGTTGATCGCCGAACATATGGCCATAGGCATCATTCACTTTTTTAAAGTTATCAAGATCGAGGTAGACAACACCGACCTGCGTTTCTCCGCGTGCGCTTATCGCATCGCTAATTAACTCATGAATGGCGTTGCGATTGGGTAACCCGGTCACCGTGTCGGTGTTGGCGAGAACCCGCAGTCGCTCCTGCGCGCGCCGCTCTTCGGTAATATCTGTACCGGAGCAAATGAGGTAAATTTCATTTTTACCGCTGCCGCTGTGGACAAACTTATTGCGAAACAGAAATAAGCGCTGGCCTTTACGGGTTTTAACCCAGCGTTCAACTTCATACGGCGTACCGTCACGAAAAAAGCCGCTGATGTTGCGTTTTGAGGCCACCGCTTCGCTGCGGCTCATAAACAGTTTAAAAACGTTTTGCCCAATAACCTCTTGCTCTTTCATGCCGGTGTATTCTTCGCTCAGGCGATTAAATCGCTGAATATTGCCGTGCTTATCGAGGATCACAATCACTGAATTGGCTTCGGAAACAACTTGCTCTGCGAAGGAGAGGCTTTGCACCAGGTCGCGGGCCACTGACGTTGTATCGTGCCAGGCAGACGCGCTACCCGCCCAGGCTTTGCGGGATATTTTTCTGCCGACAAGGTGTACGGCAACGTCCTCGCCGAATAAAGAGAGATGCATAGAGAGGCTGGACGTAATGACCGTCATTTCGCGGATCTGCGCGGCTTGTTCGTCGCTCAGCGCAACAACCTGGCTGACATCGGCATTTTCGTCCGGAGCAAAGTGCAGTGCGTTACTGTCGGCGGTTAAACGCCAAAAGGGGCTTGTCGAACCCAGGTAGCGAAACAGCAGGTTCTGTTCCTGAAAGTCTTTCATGCAATCTCCCAACCCACATAAAAGCGCAACGGGGACACAATTTATTGACGGATAACCGCCTTTTTTTAAAGGGGTAATCAGGCATGAACGTGTTGTTTCTTCTTGGAATGTTTTGTTAAAAGCCAGCCTGGTATCGAAAAAATGATGTGTAATAAATAACATAAACCCGCAGTAAACAAACAGTTGCCTGAGGTTTTATTGTGGTCGCTTTTGCAGGATTGTGGGAAGAATTCAGAAAAAAATGCGCGTGATATCGCAACAGTGATTTGGCGCTTTCCAGAACGGGAAAGCGCCATGATTAAAAAACGTTACAGCACCGGGCGGGCAATAACGCTTCGGGTTTCCATACGGACTTCCGCAATCGTGACATCAATAACGTCGGTCACTTTAAAGACGGTTTCACCTTTAATTTGCACGGTGCCGTTTTCCTGGCTGCACACCAGCTCATCGCGAACCGCATGAATAAACGGCGCCGGAATAAAGGCAACGGCACCATTATCTACCAGACGTACGCGCATACCGCCGCGGCTGACATCGATAATTTCCGCCGCGAAACGGGTATCGGTACCGGCTTTGTTTTGCAGGAAACGGGCGTAGAGCCAGTCGCCGACATCGCGTTCCGCCATACGGTTCAGGCGACGGCGTTCAGACATTTGCACTGTGGCATCGTCCTGAGGCCGTTTCGGCGTTTCGCCTTTGATAATCGCTTTCAGCAGACGATGGTTGATCATGTCGCCGTACTTACGGATAGGCGAGGTCCAGGTCGCGTACGCTTCGAGGCCAAGGCCGAAATGCGGGCCAGGTTCAACGCTGATTTCCGCAAAGGACTGGAAGCGGCGAATGCGGCTATCGAGGAAGCCTGAAGGCTGCGCGTCCAGCTCGCGACGCAATTTGCAGAACCCTTCCAGCGTCAGCACTTCTTCGGCATCAACATGCATACCGTGCGTCTTCAGCATCGCGGCCAGTTGTTCGCTGTTCGCCGGGTCGAAACCGAGATGCACGTTATAAATACCAAAGCCGAGCTTGTCGCGAAGCACGCGAGCAGCGCAGATATTGGCGGCAATCATTGATTCTTCAACAATGCGGTTAGCAATGCGGCGTGGCTCGGCGACGATATCCAGCACTTCGCCTTTCTCGCCCAGCACAAAGCGGTAATCCGGACGGTCTTTAAATACCAGCGCGTGGTTCTGGCGCCATTGGGCGCGCAGCTGGCTAACACGCTGCAGCAGACGGATCTGCGCCGCGATGGCATCGTTTGTTGGCTGCCAGTTACCGGTGTTTTCCAGCCAGTCGGAGACATCGTCATAAGCCAGTTTGGCTTTCGATTCGATGGTCGCCGCGAAAAATTCGATATTGTCTTTGATAGCGCCGTCTGCATCCAGCGTCATCCGGCAAACCAGCGCCGGGCGCACTTCGTTGGCGCGCAGAGAACAAAGATCGTCAGACAGCTCGCGCGGCAGCATCGGGATATTGAAACCCGGCAGATAGTTGGTGAAAGCGCGGATCTTCGCGGCGGCGTCGAGCTTGCTGCCTTCGGCAATCCAGGCCGTAGGATCGGCAATTGCCACGGTCAGTTGCAGTTCGCCTTCAGCAGTCTCTTCAACATACAGCGCATCGTCCATATCTTCGGTGCTGGCGCTGTCGATGGTGACAAAATCCAGCGCGGTTAAATCCACACGCTGCAAACCGTCATCCAGCATCTCGGTCGCCACGCCATTTGGCGCTTCTTTTTCCAGATTGTGACGCGCCAGGGTGACCCACCACGGCACAAAATGGTCGTCGGCGAAGGTGATAAACTGCGTCAGTTCAGCGTAGAAACCTCGATCGCCTTTCAGCGGATGGCGACGCATTTCAGCAACGGCCCAGTCACCCTCTTTGAAATCATGCTCAACGCCACGGGCGGCGCGGCAGGGGATAGCATCTTTTAGCAACGGATGATCAGGCACAATAGAGAGACGATCGTCTTTCTTTTGCACTTTGCCAACAAAACGGGTCAAGAACGGCTCGACCAGCTCTTCAGGCTCCGCGCTTTCACGGTCTTTATCGCTGTGGATGACGGCAATAATTTTGTCGCCGTGCATCACTTTCTTCATCTGCGGCGGCGGAATGAAGTAGCTTTTTTGCGCGTCGACTTCCAGAAATCCAAAGCCTTTTTCTGTGCCTTTTACAACACCTTCCGCACGCGGAGTTTGGGAATGAAGTTGCTGTTTAAGCTGCGCTAGCAGCGGGTTGTCCTGGAGCATAATTATGTATTTTCGTGGCTAAAAGAGCGGCTGACAGTTTTACGCGATTCTTCCTGCTGCGGCAAGCGCTGTTTCAGCAAAATCATGCTGCGCAACCAGTGGCAAGAGCACTTACGCAGTGCTATACCCGCCTGTTACGACACGCTTTGCCCGAGGGCGATGTGCAGCCGGTTTAACCAGCCATTCAACGCACAAGCGACAAGCAAGCTGATTGCCGCCTGGCGGCTGTAGCCATGTTCCTCAAGCTGTAAAAATTGCGCGGGGCTGAACCTGTCCGGCGAGCAGGTAAGCGTCTGAACCGCTTGCACCAGAGCGCTCTCTTTGTTTTTCCCTGCCAGCACACGATTGAGCTCGCGGCTGCCGGCGCGCAGCGCCTGCGTCAGTAATTCATCGTCAGTGCCACGTTGCACACGTTGGGTAAAACAGCTCGTGCTGCCGTTGAGGCGCGCGGTGTAGGCCGCCACCAGCCAGCTCTGCTGTTTATTGGGGCTGATTTTAGCCACCTGTTCGCTCATTTCGCCCAGCTCATTGAGCAGCAGATGTTCATGGGCCAACAAGGGGGCAAGCAGGCGTAATTCCGGCAGCGGTTGCCAGCGCGCAAGCGACTCCATTTGCGGCGCATTTGCAGTACGTAAATCGACACTATCGATGCCGGGCTGCCATTCCGTGGCGGTATCGCTAAAAAGTGCTGCGTCCGCTTCTTGCTGGGTTTCCATGCCGGGTATAAACCGCACCTGTTGGCCGAGCGATGCCTGCAGAATAGCGACAACGCGCGCCTGAAAAGCAACAAAGCCGATGATCTGATTGATGATCACCAGGTCATAGAAAGTCAGACCCACGTCTTCTAATTGTTGCCGCGCACGTGCGTCGATAACCGAGGGAGAGGCGGCAAGCTGCCGCGCATGTTGGGTAATTTGCGCCAGTCGGTAGTTGCTTTCCCGTGACGAGTCCGGGCCGGATAACGGCGCCAGCCGCGCGGCGTAGTGATTGCATAACCGTTGAACGCCGAAAACCTGCGCCGCCGTAAGGGCGGTGCTGAGGCGATCATAGGCGCTGAAGGTGCGTAAACGGCTGGTGTTTACACGCTGCGGAAATAGCAGGGCATAGATTTTTCGTGCGGGCGAAACAATGCCTTCAAGGTCGGTTTTTTGTTTCTCCGGCAGGGCGAGGTCGAGCAGAAAAGGGTCGTTTACTGTGGCCGCTTCGGGAACTAACGGTAGCGCATGTGCCCGGCTGGCACTCGACTGGGTCTCATGATACCAGTGGCTTTTGCCTTCAATCCGGCGTTGTTCCATGGTCGTTCCTTGGTCTGAAAGTGGCGATCCGGATACGACGGCATATCATTGTCGCCGGATCTTTTTTGCTGCTTAATCCTGGCGTAATGAAGGAGAGGGATGAAAGATTGTTAGGTGATAATAAATATCAGAATGGCATATCGAAAAACGCCCCTTCAGGAGAAGGGGCGGCGGGGATTATTTAATTTCCAGCTCGTTCATGGCAGCGATATTGAAACCACCGTCCACATGAACCACTTCACCGGAGATACCGGCAGAGAGATCGGAGCACAGGAACGCGGCGGAGTTACCCACGTCCTCGATGGTCACAGTACGGCGAATCGGGGTAACCGCTTCGCAATGTGCCAGCATTTTACGGAAATCTTTAATGCCAGAGGCGGCCAGTGTGCGGATCGGACCGGCGGAGATACCGTTAACACGTACGCCTTCCGGACCCATCGCGTTCGCCATATAGCGGACGTTTGCTTCCAGAGAGGCTTTTGCCAGACCCATTACGTTATAGTTCGGGATCGCACGCTCAGCGCCCAGATAAGAGAGCGTCAGCAGCGCTGAACCCGGATTCAGCATTTCGCGGCAGGCTTTTGCCATCGCCACAAAGCTGTAGGAGCTGATGTCGTGGGCGATTTTAAAGCCTTCGCGGGTTACCGCATTCACGTAGTCGCCATCCAGCTGATCGCCCGGTGCGAAACCAATGGAGTGAACGAAACCGTCAAACTTCGGCCAGCTTTTCGCCAGGTCGGTGAACAGGGCGTCGATGCTTTCATCTTTAGCGACATCGCATTCCAGAACGATGCTGGAACCCAGCTGGGCGGCAAACTCTTCAACGCGGCCTTTCAGCTTGTCGTTCTGGTAGGTGAATGCCAGCTCAGCGCCTTCGCGGTGCATAGCCTGTGCAATGCCGTATGCGATGGACAGTTTGCTGGCGACGCCAGTAACCAGAATGCGCTTACCGGAAAGAAAACCCATAGCTCTAATCCTTATATTCATTGTTGTGGCGAGCGCCATCATATGGGGCGATCGTCGTTAAAACGCGGCGATTCTATCATGAGTCGCCGGATGAGTTAATCCGACCACTGAAACTATTGAATCAGCGGTCTTTTCGCCAGGCATCGGCTGTTAACGCTTCGCCAAAATGCCCGGCAATTAAACGTTTTGTTAAATCGTGCAGCGGCGAGGCGAGCACATCGGCGGTGCTGCCGCGCTCAACGACTTCACCCTGATGCATAACCAAAACCTGATCGCTGATATGTTTCATCATGCCGATGTGCTGGGTGACATAAATATAAGAGATACCCTGTTTTTCCTGTAATTCCAGCATCAGATTAATTAACTGCGAACGCATCGACATATCCAGCGACGCCAGCGCTTCGTCAGCAATAATCACTTTCGGACGCAGGATTAATGCGCGCGCCAGCCCCAGACGTTGTTTTTGCCCCGGCGCCAGCATATAGGGGTAATAACTGACATGATCCGGCAACAGGCCGACCATGCGCAGCGTTTCAAGAATGCGCTTCTGGCGGACTTCCGGCTCAAGATCCGTGTTCAGACGCAACGGGAAATCGAGGATTTGAGACAGTCGCTGGCGCGGGTTCAGCGAGGTGGTTGGATCCTGGAAAATCATGCGAATGTGCTGGCTGCGAAACGTGTAATCGCCGTAATGCAACGGTTTATCGTCGATCACCAGTTCGCCGGAAGACGGTTCGACCATTCCGGCCAGCATTTTCGCCAGCGTTGATTTACCGGAGCCGTTCTCACCAATAATTGCCAGCGTCTGTTTTTCCCGCAGAGTAAAGCTCAGCGGTTTAACCGCTTCAACGGTCTGGCGGCGGAACCAGCCGGTACGATAACGGAAGGTTTTGCTCAGGTTGCGCACTTCAAGCAAGGTTTCGACCATCTCACTCACTCTCCATATTCAGCGGGAAATGGCAGGCGAAGAGATGATTCCTTGCACCGGCTAACCGCGGCGTTTCCACACATTTACGCTGGGCGTAAGGGCAGCGAGGCCCCAGGCGGCAGCCGATCGGCAACTGCTCCAGCAGTGGAATTGCGCCAGGCATCGTATTCAGGCGGCTTTTGTGCGGCATCGCGCTGCCGAAATCCGGTATCGCGCGAATCAACGCCTGTGTATAGGGGTGATGAGGTGTGGCGATCAACTCTTCGCTTGGCGCGGTTTCCACGGTCTGGCCGCAATACATCACATTGATGCGATCTGCCCATTTGCTCAGCATCTGCAAATCATGGCTGATCAACATAATGGTGGTGTTGTTATTCTGATTAAGCCTGTCGAGCAGGCGAAAAATTTGCGCCTGGGTGGTCGGTTCCATCGCGTTCGTCGGCTCATCGGCAATCAGCAACCGCGGCTGGTTGGCCAGCGCGATGGCAATCATCACTTTCTGGCATTCACCTTCGGTCAGCTCATAAGGGAAGCTGCGCATCGCATCTTTGTGATCTTTAATGCCAACTCGGTGCAGCAATTCAATGGCGCGGCGTTTTCGCCAGCCAAAACGCTGCCACAGACTACCTTTCCACGTCCAGCCGGGGATATTCTGCATCAGTTGTTTGCCAACGCGCTCAGAGGGATCGAGACAGGATTGCGGTTCCTGAAAAATCATTGATACGTTGTGGCCCATCAGCTTGCGCCGCTCGCGTGCGGAGAGCCGCAGTAGATCGATATCATCAAAGCGCATACGGTCTGCGGTGACGCGCCAGTTGTCTTTGGTAACGCCGCAAATCGCTTTAGCAATCAGACTTTTGCCGGAGCCAGACTCGCCAACCAGCCCGCGAATTTCACCTTCTGCCAGCGTCAGGCTGACGCGATCGACGGCTTTTACCCAGTCTTCACCGGTTTTCACCTCAATCGTCAGATTACGAATATCAAGAAGCGGCATTATTCCACCCCCGCCGTGATCGCGCGGCGAATACCGTCGCCAAGAATATTAACCAGCAACACGCTCACCATAATTGCCGCGCCCGGCAGCATTACCGTCCACGGCGCAACATAAATCAGCTCCAGCGCGTCACCGAGCATGGCACCCCATTCCGGAGAGGGCAGTTGCGCGCCGAGATCGAGAAAACCGAGTGCCGCAATATCGAGGATCGCCATCGACAGCGCGCGGGTAATTTCTGTCACCATGCCTGCGGTAATGTTCGGCAGCACGGCAAACCACAGAATATTCATGGTCGAAGCGCCATCGAGTCGCGCGGCGACCACATACTCTTTTTCCAGCTCGTCATGCACCATGCTGTAAACCGAACGCACCATGCGCGGCAGCAGCGCCAGCCAGACGGCAAACATCGCGTGCGAAAGATGCGGGCCCGCGAACGCCACCACAATAATCGCCAGCAGCAGTGTCGGGAGCGACAGCAGCGTGTCGAGAATATGGTTCAGCACCGCTGAGCGCAGGCCGTGGGTGCAACCGGCGAAAACGCCAAGCGCCAGCCCGCAAAGCGTCGCCGCCAGCGTAACGACAAAGGCACCGCCAACCGTTGGCGCTGCGCCACTCAGCAAACGGCTTAATACATCGCGCCCTAAATCATCTGTGCCGAGAAAAAACGAAACATCGCCATAGCGCGACCAGGAGGGCGGCAGCAACTGATAACCGAGAAATTGCTGGTCAATGCCGTAGGGCGCAAACCAGTGACCGAAAATACACAGCAGCAGCAACGCGCCGCAGCCATACAGGCCGATCATCGCGGTGGTATCACCATAAAATTTGCGCCACGCGGTTCGCAGCGCGCCAGGCGGGCGTTTTTCGCTGTAGACGCTATCGTAAGGCATACCATTCCTTATGTTTCAACGGATTAGCCAGTGCGCCGAGAATATCGGACAGCACGTTCACAATAATAACCAGTGAGCCTACCACCATGACGCCTGCGGAAATCGCCGCGTAGTCCTGCTGGCGAATCGCATTAATCAACCAGCGTCCCAGCCCAGGCCAACTGAATACCATTTCGGTGATCATCGCCAGCGTCAGCATGGTCGAAAATTGCAGGCCGAGACGCGGGATCACCGGTGGCAGGGCGTTATGCAAAACATGGCGGCGCAGGATCGTCAGCCGCGAAAGGCCGCGCGTCGCCGCCGCTTTGATGTAGTTCTTATCGAACACGTCGATGGTGCTGATGCGCATCAGACGAATAACTTCGGTGGTCGGTGCCACCGCCAGCGTTAACACCGGCAACACCACATGACGTAACGCGCTGATAATCATCTCTTCGCGCCACGGCGAATCGGAGAGCCAGGCATCAATCAGCGAAAAACCGGTCACCGTTTTGACTTCGTATAGCAGGTCAAAACGACCCGACACCGGCAGCCAGCCTAAATTCAGCGAGAAAAACAGGGTTAAGAGCAGTGCCAGCCAGAACACCGGGATTGAAAAGCCCAGCAGCGCAAAGGCACTGATCATTTTATCCTGCCACTTGCCGCGCATCACACCGGCCAGCATCCCGACCGGAATGCCTACCAATAATGCGGAGCCAAACGCCAGCAGGCACAGCTCCATAGTGGCCGGAAACACCTCTTTAAGCTGTTCTGAAATTAACTGGCCATTAATGCTGGAAACACCAAAATCCCAGTGCAGCAAACCGTTAAACCAGAACACCCAGGCATTCCACAGCGACGCGCCCTGAAGCGGAGCGTGGGGCGTAAAATAGCTCAGGCTAAAGCCGACAAAGGTCAGTAAAAAAAGCGTGACCAGCAGTAATAACAGGCGGCGCAGGGTAAAGATAATCATTGTGGCGATACCTCTTGTTTTTCCCGCGAAACACCGGCAAAGGAGGCGCTTCCAAACGGGCTCAGCACCAGCCCTTTAATGTCATAGCGATACGCCTGCAAACGCAGGGAAGATGCCAGCGGCAACACCGGCAATTCGCGCGCCAGTATCTGCTGCGCCTCGTCATAATCATCAATGCGAGCCGCAAGTTGCTGTGAGGTCAGTGCTTTTTGTAACACCTCGTCGAACTCACGGTTGCACCAGTGCGCAAAATTGGTCTGCGAGTTGATTGCCGCGCAACTGAGCATCGGGCGGAAGAAACTGTCCGGATCGTTACTGTCCGTTGCCCAGCCGGCAAGGGTTAAATCGTGATTCATATCCATCAGCCGCGCTTCCTGGAAACGGCCTTCCACCGGAACAATCACCACTTTAACACCGACCTGAGCCATATCGGCCTGAATCAGCTCGGCGGTTTTCAACGGGCTTGGGTTCCACGCCTGTGAACTGGTCGGCACCCACAATTGCAGCGTCAAATTTTCCAGCCCCAGCGCTTTCAGGCGTTCGCGGGCCTGCGCCGGATCGTACTCGGTGATCTTCGCTTCGTTGTCATAGGCCCAGGAGGCGCGCGGCAATATTGAGGCGGCGGTTTCAGCGGTTCCGTAGTAAATCGACTGCATCAGACGCTGATTATTAATGGCCAGCGCCAGCGCATGACGCACTTCCGGGTTATTCAGCGGCGGTTTGTTGGTGTTAAACGCCAGATAGGCAATGTTCATGCCCGGGCGCAGCGTGAGCCGCAAACGCGGGTCATCGCGCAAAATCGTCAACTGGCTGGCGGCAGGCCAGGCCAGCACATCGCACTCACCGGTTAACAGCTTTGACAAGCGCCCTGTGCCGCCGGATCCGAGATCGACAACCACTTGTTGCATCAATGGGTTACCACGCCAGAACTTTTCGTGACGTTGTAACCGAATATATTGCCCGGCGCGGTATTCATCCAGTTGATAAGGCCCGGTGCCGACCGGTTGTCGGTCAAGCAACTCCTGGCGATCGCTTTTCTCTAACTGGGCGGCGTATTCCGCCGACATCACCGAAGCATAGTGTGTCGCCAGATGCCATAAAAAGGAGGCATCCGGTTTTCTCAGGCGGAATTCAACCGTGCGGTTATCCAGCTTACGCACGCTGTCGACAGAATCGGCAAACTGCAAGCTGTCGAAATAAGGAAAGTTACCGCCGTTGACGTTATGCCAGGGATGATTGCGCGAGAAAATGCGCTGGAAGGTGAAGACCACATCATCGGCGTTCAGGGTGCGGTGCGGCGTAAACCAGGCTGTTTTCTGGAAAGCCACGCCATCGCGCAGGCGAAAACGGTAGGTCGCGCCGTTATCGAGCACTTCCCAGCTTTCCGCCAGCTCCGGAACCAGCCGGTAAGTATAAGGATCGACATCCAGCAAGCGATCATAAAGCTGTGCCGCCAGCGTATCGACTATCAGACCGCTGCTGACTTTTTGCGGGTTAAAGGTATCGACCTGGCCATTGACACAATAGACAAAGCCGCTGTCGCGAATATCCGCTTGCTCAGAAAGCGGTGTCGCCGCTTGCGCAAAACCTGTTGCCAGGCTGGCGGTCAATAGCAGGGAAGAGAAAACCAGACGCATGATTTTTTCAACGATTTTAAATTCATGTGCAAAGTGTATCGCACTTGCCATGGCTTCGTACAAATGTCTGCTTACGACTGCTGTTATTGTCGGCGATTTCAGCTGATTTGGTGCTTTTTAAGCAGCGCGCGCAGTTGGTGGTAAGTGAGCCCGAGTAACTCCGCCGCGCGTTTCTGGTTAAATTTCGCCTGTTGCAGGCTGGTTTGCAGCAGCGCTTTTTCTTGATCGAACTGGAATTTGCGTAAATCCAGCGGCAACGCTGGCAGTTCTGCTGCTTCCCGCCCGGTTTGTGGTTGGGGAGTGATATCACGGTTGAAAGGATCAAGGATGATGTCATCAAGCGGCGTATCGCTGCTGCCGTGGCGGTAAACCGAGCGCTCGACCACGTTTTTAAGTTCACGGATATTGCCCGGCCATGAATAGCCCATCAGTACGTCGCGCGCGTGATCGGTAAAGCCAGGGAAGAGCGGCAATTTCAGTTCCCGACACATCTGGATAGCGAAGTGATCCGCCATCAGCATGATATCGCTCTGGCGCTGGCGCAGCGGTGGCAGGAGCACGACATCAAAGGCCAGCCGGTCAAGCAAATCCGCGCGAAATGTACCGTCCTGTACCATTTGCGGCAGATCGGCGTTAGTGGCGCAAACCAGCCGCACATTGACCTGTAGCGGCTGGCTTCCGCCGACGCGCTCCAGCTCGCCATATTCAATCACCCGCAGCAGTTTTTCCTGCACCAGCATTGGTGCGGTGGCCAGTTCATCAAGAAACAGCGTTCCGCCATCGGCACGTTCAAACCGGCCCGGATGGCGTTTTTGCGCGCCAGTAAACGCGCCCGCTTCATGGCCAAAGAGCTCGGTATCAAGCAGGTTTTCATTCAGCGCCGCGCAGTTAAGCGAAATGAACGGTCCTTGCCAGCGCGAAGAGAGAAAGTGCAAACGGTTTGCGATCAGCTCCTTACCGGTACCGCGCTCACCGATGATCAGCACCGGCTTATCGATCGGCGCGAGGCGCGAAACTTGTTCCAGCACCTCGATAAAGCTGTTGGCCTCGCCGAGCAAGTTATCCTTTTGTTCCGACATGATGAAATTCGCCACTAGTTAGTGATATTAACTACTCTAGCCTAAGTTATCGTTGCGGTAAAACTATTCATCTGCTTTATATTCAAAGGGATAAAAAGTTGGCACGGAGTTTGTAATAGTCCAGCAGCAGGGCTGAGCCCGATTACAGAAATCAAGAGGAACAGATTATGGGTATTTTTTCTCGTTTTGCCGACATCGTGAATGCCAACATCAATTCACTGCTGGAAAAAGCCGAAGATCCGCAAAAGCTGGTGCGCCTGATGATTCAGGAGATGGAAGATACGCTGGTGGAGGTTCGTTCAACTTCAGCGCGTGCGCTGGCGGAGAAAAAACAGCTGACGCGTCGCATTGAACAAGCGAGCGCGCAGCAGGCCGAGTGGCAGGAGAAAGCCGAGCTGGCGCTGCGTAAAGATAAAGACGATCTGGCGCGTGCGGCGCTGATTGAAAAGCAAAAACTCACCACGCTGATTGAAACGCTTGAGCAGGAAGTGACGCTGGTGGATGAAAGCCTGACGCGGATGAAAAAAGAGATCGGCGAGCTGGAAAATAAACTCAGCGAAACCCGTGCCCGCCAGCAGGCATTAACGTTACGCCATCAGGCGGCCAGCTCATCGCGCGATGTTCGCCGTCAGCTCGACAGCGGCAAACTGGATGAAGCGATGGCGCGCTTTGAATCGTTCGAACGTCGTATCGACCAGATGGAAGCCGAAGCGGAAAGCCATGGTTTTGGAAAGCAGAAATCGCTGGATCAGCAATTTGCAGAACTGCGTGCCGATGACGAAATCAGCGAGCAACTGGCGCAGTTGAAAGCCAAAATGAAACAAGACAACGAATAATAATAACGGCGGCATCAGAAGATGCCGCTCCTCATCCGCTGTAAGGAGTACACATGAGCACGCTGTTTCTGGCTATACCCCTGACACTTTTCATCCTGTTTGTGTTGCCGGTCTGGTTATGGCTGCATTACAACAATCGCACTTCACGCGGCGAACTTAACCAGAACGAGCAGCAGCGCTTACTCCAGCTTTCCGAAGAGGCCACGAGGATGCGCGAACGTATTCAGGCGCTGGAAGATATTCTTGATGCTGAGCACCCGAACTGGAGAGACCGCTAATGGCAACCCTCGATCTTAATAAAAAGTTATGGCGCATCCCGCAGCGCGGAAAAATCGGTGGTGTCTGTGCGGGCATCGCGCAGTATCTGGATATTCGCGTCAAAGTCGTGCGTATTCTTGCCATTCTGGCGATGTTTTTCGGGCTGTTTTTCTTTGTCGTGGCGGCGTACATCGTGCTGTTTTTTGTGCTGGATCCGCTGCCGGACAATTATGCCGAGAGCGAAAACGTACCGGGCAGCAGCGAATTGCTGGACGCGGTAGACGCACAGCTCGCCGCCGGAGAAACCCGTTTGCGCCAGATGGAACGTTATGTCACCTCAGACACGTTCTCGCTGCGCAGCCGTTTCCGTCAGTTGTAGGAGAAAAATATGAATCAACGCTGGCAACAGGTTCACCGTAACGTCAAACCCGGTTTACAGATTGTCGGAAAGCTGGCGTTGCTGAGCGCGCTGCGCTTCGGCCCGGCAGGTGTTGCGGGCTGGGCGGTGAAATCCGTCGCCCGACGCCCGGTTAAGTTGCTCCTGGCGTTCGCGCTGGAGCCGTTATTGAAGCGAGCTGCGAATAAATTTTCTCGCCGCTTCCTGTCCCAAAACGAGATAAAATAAGGAATTACGGCTAAAGCTCTAAGGCAAAACGCAATGGCGATGGATCGATTTCGTAACGAATTGAATGCGCTGGTTAACCGCGGAATGGACAGGCATTTGCGTCTGGCGGTGACCGGCCTGAGCCGCAGTGGCAAAACCGCATTTATTACCGCACTGGTTAATCAATTACTGAATATTCACGCAGGTTCACGTCTGCCGCTGCTAAGCGCCGTGCGCGAAGAGCGGCTGCTTGGCGTAAAACGCGTGCCGCAGCGCGATTTTGGTATTCCCCGTTTTACCTACGACGAAGGGCTGGCGCAGTTATATGGATGGCCGCCGGTCTGGCCGACGCCGACGCGCGGCGTCAGTGAAATCCGCCTTGCGCTGCGTTTTCGCTCTAACGATTCGCTGCTGCGCCATTTCAAAGAGACCTCCACGCTTTATCTGGAAATTGTCGACTATCCCGGCGAATGGCTGCTGGATTTACCGATGCTGGCGCAGGATTACCTGAGCTGGTCGCGGCAAATGACCGGCTTATTGCAAGGGCAGCGTCAGGCGTGGTCGGCACAATGGCGCGCCCTGTGCGCGGGGCTTGATCCGCTGGCTCCAGCGGATGAAAACCGGCTGGCAGAAATTGCTGCGGCGTGGACGGACTATTTACATCAGTGCAAACGCGAAGGTCTGCACTTTATTCAGCCTGGCCGTTTTGTTCTGCCTGGGGATATGGCAGGCGCGCCTGCGCTGCAATTCTTCCCGTGGCCGGACGTTGACGGCACCGGAGAAGCGAAACTGGCGCAGGCGGGTAAACACACCAACGCCGGAATGCTGCGTGAACGTTACAACTACTATTGTGAGCATGTCGTCAAAGGTTTCTATAAACACCATTTCCTCAAGTTTGATCGCCAGATTGTGCTGGTCGATTGCCTGCAACCGCTGAACAACGGGCCACAAGCGTTTAACGATATGCGGCTTGCGCTGACACAACTGATGCAAAGTTTCCACTACGGTCAGCGCACGCTGTTTCGCCGCCTGTTTGCGCCAGTTATCGACAAACTCTTATTTGCCGCCACCAAAGCCGATCATATTACCGTCGATCAGCACGCCAATATGGTGTCGCTGTTACAGCAACTGATCCAGGACGCCTGGCAAAACGCGGCGTTTGAAGGCATCAGTATGGATTGTCTGGGGCTGGCTTCTGTGCAGGCGACGCAAAGTGGCATCATTGATGTGAATGGCGAAAAGATCCCGGCGCTGCGCGGGCATCGTCTGAGCGATGGCGCGCCGCTAACCGTTTACCCCGGTGAAGTGCCCGCGCGGTTGCCGGGGCAGGCATTCTGGGACAAGCAAGGTTTTAATTTTGAGGCGTTCCGCCCGCCAGTGATGGATGTTGATACGCCGCTGCCGCATATCCGCCTGGATGCGGCGCTGGAGTTTTTGATTGGAGATAAATTGCGATGACCGAGCCGCTAAAACCGAGAATCGATTTCGCAGGCCCGCTGGAAACGGAAAGCAGCGCGCAGTTTAAACGTGCGCAGACCTTTAACGATAAGCAAGCGGAAAACTTTGCTCCCGCCCTGGTTGATGAACTGTCGGAAGAGGGGCAAGCCGAGGCGGTAGTCGAAGCCGCGCTACGACCAAAACGCAGCCTGTGGCGCAAAATGGTGACCGCCGGGTTGACGTTGTTTGGCGTAAGCGTGGTCGGGCAAGGTGTGCAGTGGGCAATGAATGCCTGGCAGACTCAGGACTGGGTGGCACTGGGAGGCTGTGCCGCTGGTGCGTTGATCGTTGGCGCAGGTGTCGGTTCGGTTGCCAGCGAATGGCGACGGCTTTGGCGTTTACGCCAGCGTGCGCAGGAACGCGATGAAGCGCGTGATTTATTGCACAGCCACGCCACCGGGAAAGGGCGGGCTTTTTGCGAAAAACTGGCGCGGCAGGCAGGTATCGATCAGGCACACCCGGCGCTACAGCGCTGGTATGCGGCGATCCACGAAACGCACAACGATCACGAAATTGTCAGCCTGTATGCGCATCTGGTTCAGCCCGTGCTGGATACTCAGGCTCGGCGTGAAATCAGCCGCTCGGCGGCGGAATCTGCGCTGATGATCGCCGTCAGCCCGCTGGCGATGGTCGATATGGCTTTTATCGCCTGGCGCAATCTGCGGCTCATCAACCGTATCGCTACGCTGTACGGCATTGAGCTCGGTTACTACAGCCGCCTGCGTTTGTTCCGTCTGGTACTGCTGAATATCGCCTTCGCGGGTGCCAGCGAACTGGTGCGTGAAATTGGCATGGACTGGGTATCGCAGGATCTGGCAGCCCGGCTTTCTGCGCGCGCAGCGCAGGGGATTGGCGCCGGGTTGTTGACGGCGCGGCTGGGGATTAAAGCGATGGAACTGTGTCGTCCGCTGCCGTGGCTTGACGATGATAAACCGCGCCTTGGTGATTTTCGTCGCCAGTTGATTAGCCAGTTAAAAGAGACGCTCCAGAAACGACCCTCCGACTAAAAAACCGGCGCTGCGCGCTTACCTTTACGCCGCAGTGCCGCTTTTCTCCGCAAGCTGTCAATATTTGTTGACAGATATCTTCCTGCCAACCGCGAACTGGCTTATCATCCTTTCATTACGTGAATGAATAAGGGCGAACTCCCATGCGTCTTGAAGTTTTTTGTGAAGACCGGCTTGGTCTGACTCGCGAATTACTGGATTTACTGGTGCTGCGCGGTATCGACTTACGCGGGATAGAAATTGACCCTGTCGGGCGAATCTACCTGAATTTCGCCGCGCTCGAATTTAACACTTTCAGCAGCCTGATGGCTGAAATTCGCCGCATCCCCGGCGTGACGGATGTGCGTACCGTGCTGTGGATGCCCTCCGAACGCGAACACCGCGCGATGAGCGCGCTGCTCGAAGCGCTGCCAGAGCCAGTATTGTCGCTGGATATGAAAAGCAAAGTGGAACTGGCGAACCCGGCCAGTTGCCAGCTTTTTGCCCTGGATGCCGATAAACTTCGTAACCACAACGCGGTACAGCTAATTGCAGGGTTTAATTTCCAGCGCTGGCTCGATGGTAACCCGCAAAATTCTCACAACGAGCATGTCGTTATCGCCGGACAAAATTTCCTGATGGAGATAACGCCAGTGCACCTGGAAGGCGAAACCGGCGAACCGGTGTTGACCGGTGCGGTGGTGATGCTGCGTTCGACTATTCGTATGGGTCGCCAGTTACAAAACCTGAGCCAACAGGATCTCAGCGCGTTCAGTCAGATCGTCGCCGTGAGCCAGAAAATGCGTCAGGTGGTGGAGCAGGCGCGGAAACTGGCGATGCTCACCGCACCGTTGCTGATCACCGGCGATACCGGCACCGGTAAAGATTTGCTGGCGCATGCCTGCCATCTTGCCAGCCCGCGCGCGGCGAAACCTTATCTGGCGCTCAATTGCGCCTCCATTCCGGAAGAGTCCGTCGAAAGTGAGTTGTTTGGTCACGCACCGGAAGGAAAAAAGGGCTTTTTCGAGCAGGCAAACGGCGGTTCGGTGTTGCTTGATGAGATTGGCGAAATGTCGCCGCGTATGCAGGTGAAGCTGCTGCGTTTTCTTAACGACGGTACGTTCCGGCGTGTCGGCGAAGACCATGAAGTGCATGTCGATGTGCGGGTGATCTGCGCAACACAGCGCAACCTGGTTGAGCTGGTGCAAAAAGGGCTGTTCCGGGAAGATCTCTACTATCGCCTGAATGTACTGACGCTGAACTTACCGCCGCTGCGCGATCGTCCGCAGGATATCATGCCGCTGACTGAGCTTTTTGTGGCCCGTTTTGCCGACGAACAGGGCGTTCCACGACCAAAATTGTCGCAGGATGTGCATCAGTTGCTCAACCGCTATGGCTGGCCGGGTAACGTGCGCCAGTTGAAAAACGCGATTTACCGGGCGCTAACGCAGTTGGAAGGCTACGAGCTGCGCGCTCAGGATATTCAACTGCCGGATTATGACGCCGCCACGGTGCCGGTGGGCGAAGATGCCATGGAGGGCTCGCTGGATGAGATCACCAGCCGTTTTGAGCGCTCGGTGCTGATCCAGCTTTATCGCAACTATCCCAGCACGCGTAAACTGGCAAAGCGGCTCGGCGTTTCGCACACCGCGATTGCCAATAAACTGCGGGAATATGGCTTGAGCCAAAAGAAGGGTGACGAGTAGAAAAGAAAAAGCCTCCATTGCGGAGGCTTTTTTGTTGGCGTCAGGTTAATTAACCTTTCAGCACGTCCAGCGCGGCGGTGTAATCCGGCTCGTTGGTGATCTCATTCACCAGCTGGCTGAAAACAACAGTATCGTTTTCATCAATCACCACCACAGCACGCGCCGCAAGGCCTTTCAGCGCGCCATCAGAGATGCCAACACCGTAATTTTCGAGGAAGTCAGCACTGCGCAGCGTCGAAAGGGTAATGACATTGCTCAGACCTTCAGCACCGCAAAAACGGGATTGGGCAAACGGCAGGTCAGCAGAAATGCACAGCACCACGGTGTTGTTCATCTCGGTTGCTAACTGGTTAAATTTACGCACAGAAGCCGCGCAAACGCCGGTATCGATGCTTGGGAAAATGTTCAGCACTTTACGTTTGCCAGCGAACTGGCTCAGTGCGACGTCAGACAGATCCTTAGCCACGAGCGTAAACGGCTTGGCTTTCGCGCCAGCCTGCGGGATAGCGCCTGCAACGGGAACCGGGTTGCCCTGAAAATGAACGAGTTGTGACATAATATCTTCCTGTTTACATATAGTTAACGTCGGCGCTAGTTTATGCCATCCGCGAAGAGCACGGCAAACCAATTTTCATATCTATACTGGTTTAGACCTGCGGCAGAGGAGTGAGGAATGAGAACCGTCAAAGTGTATGAGGAAACCTGGCCGCTGCATACGCCATTTGTAATTTCGCGCGGTGCGCGCAACGAAGCGCGCGTGGTGGTGGTCGAGCTGGAAGAGGATGGCGTAAAAGCCGCCGGTGAATGTACGCCGTACCCGCGTTATGGTGAAAGTGAGGCCTCCGTCGTGGCACAAATTATGACGATTGTGCCGCAACTGGAAAACCGCCTGACGCGCGAAGAGTTGCAAACCCTCCTGCCGCCGGGCGCTGCGCGAAACGCTGTTGACTGCGCCTTGTGGGATCTGCAAGCGCGCAAAGCGGCTATCACGCTGGCGCAGTCCGCTGGTGTCAGTTTGCCGCAAACCATTGTCACCGCTCAAACAGTGGTGATTGGCACACCGGAACAGATGGCGGCCAGCGCCGCCGCGCTCAGCGAAAAGGGCGCTCAGCTGCTGAAAATTAAGCTGGATGACCATTTGATCAGCGAAAGGCTGGTGGCAATTCGCGCTGCCGCGCCAGAAGCGACATTAATTGTGGATGCTAATGAGGCCTGGCACAGTGAAGGGCTTGCCGCACGATGCCAGTTACTGGCGGATCTCGGTGTTGCCATGCTGGAACAGCCGCTGCCAGCCGATGAGGACGATGCACTGGCGAATTTCATCCATCCGTTGCCGATTTGCGCGGATGAAAGCTGCCACACCCGAGAAAGCCTCGCTCACCTGCATGGCCGCTATGAAATGGTGAATATCAAGCTGGATAAAGCCGGTGGCTTAACCGAAGCGCTGGCGCTGGCACATGAGGCGTCTCAACAAGGATTTACGCTGATGCTTGGTTGTATGATCTGTACGTCGCGCGCCATCGCGGCGGCGCTGCCGCTTGCCAGCCAGGTGCGTTTTGCCGATCTTGATGGCCCGACCTGGCTGGCGGTGGATGTTGAACCGGCGCTGCATTTCAGCACTGGTAAGCTTCACCTTTGAGGATCCCAGTGCAGTAGCGCCGTCATTGCCGCAAGGTATTTCTCGCTGGCTTCATCAGAAGAGATCGGCGGGAATTCGACGGTGATACAGTGCAAATTGATATCTGCACACCAGCTGCCAAACGATCCCGGCGTTTCGTAACCGACGCTGGTGACCAGCGGCAGGGAAAATTCATCCGCGAGCCATTTCCCAAGCGCGCTCTGGCGCGGATCTTCAACGCAGGCCAGCGGATCGTGGAATGTCACGACCCACGCCGGGTGAATGCGATGGATAAGCTGGCACAGCGCCTGCGTTTCCGGTTCTGAACCGGGTGCATCGCCGGTCAGCAGCACGACATCACGATCTTCAGCCGCACTGTTCCAGCGATACACTGTTTCACCGGCTTTCCAGTTGGCGGCGGGGAAATTACGATTGAGATCAACGCCGTTCGCATTTGCGCGCAGCCCAAGCTGGCAGCCATCCGGGTTGACTGCCAGCACTACGTGATGGTGACGTAAATCGGTATTAAGTGTGCGCAACGCGCAGGAGAGTGTCACCACGGAGGAGTTTTCGTCGCCGTGCGTTCCGGCGATGATGAGCCCGCTTTCACGCGTGGCAATGGGCGCGGGAAACCAGATCAGCGGCGCGCCTAACAGCGAGCGACCAAACTCTTCACTGCCGGGGGCAAATGCGCCTCGTTGAGCACGCGGGCGTGTGGCTGGCATAGGCGTCCTTTTTATTGTCGTTTACTTACAGCAAGTGTTGAGCATAAAGCGATGCGACGCAAATCATGCCATGAGGGTTAATTTGGCGTCCAGCCTCAATTTTCCGCTGTCCGCTGTTTGCATTCTCCCAAGTTAAAACAAATAATTACCTCATCTTTTGCCGGGAAAGCATACCAATGAGGGGATCCCATGAAGCATCGAGTTTCAACGCTGAGCTGCGCGCTCTGGCTGTGCGGTTTTTCTGCAAGTGCACTGGCTGCCGATGTGCCGCCGGGTACCCAACTCGCCGAGAAACAAGAAGTCGTTCGCCATATTAAAGATGAACCCGCCACGTTAGATCCGGCGAAAGCCGTTGGTTTGCCGGAAATCCAGGTCATCCGCGATCTCTTTGAAGGGCTGGTGAATCAGAACGAGAAGGGCGAAATCGTTCCGGGCGTTGCCAGTAAATGGCAAAGTAGCGATAACCGCAGCTGGGTATTTACGTTGCGGGATGATGCGCGCTGGTCAGATGGTTCACCGGTGACGGCAGAGGATTTTGTCTACAGCTGGCAGCGGCTGGTTGATCCGAAAACCACTTCCCCCTTCGCCAGTTTTGCTGCGCTCGCGGGCATTGCGAATGCGAAAAGCATTACCGAGGGTAAAGAGGCAGTGGATAAACTCGGCGTCAGCGCCGTTGATGCACGCACGTTGCGGGTACAACTGGAGCGGCCATTGCCATGGTTCCCGAGTTTAGCCGCCAGCTTTGCTTTTTACCCGGTGCAAAAAGCCAATGTGCAAAGCGGTGCGGAGTGGACGCGCCCTGGCAACCTGGTGGGTAATGGCGCTTATGTACTTGCCGATCGCGTGGTGAATGAAAAGCTGGTGCTCGAACGTAACAAGCATTACTGGGACGATGCGAAAACGGTTATTCAGCAGGTCACGTTTGTACCGATCAATCAGGAGTCTGCGGCCACCAAACGCTATCTGGCGAACGGTATCGACATTACGGAATCTTTCCCGAAAAACCTCTATCAAAAGTTACTTAAAGATATCCCCGGACAGGTTTATACGCCGCCGCAGCTTGGCACCTATTACTATGCGTTTAACACCCAGAAAGGGCCTACTGCCGATGCGCGTGTGCGGCTTGCGCTGAGCATGACGATTGATCGGCGGGTGATCGCGCAGAAAGTACTGGGCACCGGTGAAAAACCGGCCTGGCGCTTCACGCCGGATGTTACCGCCGGATTTACGCCGCAGCCCTCGCAAATTGAACAGATGAGCCAGGCCGAGTTGAATGCGCAGGCAAAAACGTTATTACAGGCGGCAGGCTACGGCCCGCAACGTCCGCTGAAACTGACGCTGCTGTATAACTCTTCGGAAAACCATCAGAAAATCGCGATTGCGGTGGCGTCAATGTGGAAAAAGAGCCTTGGCGCGGACGTCAAATTGCAGAATCAGGAGTGGAAAACCTATATCGACAGCCGTAACAGCGGCAACTTTGATGTTATCCGCGCGTCGTGGGTAGGGGATTATAATGAACCTTCCACTTTCCTGTCGGTGCTGAACTCGACGAACAGCGGCAACATTCCACGTTTCAACGATGCGGCGTACGACAAAGTGCTGGCGCAGGCGGCGCTGGAAACCAACGCCCAGGCGCGAAACGCTGATTATAACGAGGCGGAACATATTCTGGCGGAAAAAGCGCCAATCGCACCGATTTATCAGTACACCAACGGGCGTTTGATAAAACCGTGGCTGAAAGGTTATCCAATCAATAACCCCGAAGATGTGGCGTATAGCCGCACGCTTTATATTTTGAAGCACTGATAAAAAAATCCCCTTACGTCACGGGAAGTAAGGGGAAACTCATTGATTACGGAATGGTTCCTGTCTAAGCAGGAGTGGTGAAAATTTTACTTAGGGAATGTGAAGGGACAATGGAGGAAATAAGGAGACGTATTATTACTCTTTTCCCTGACTTTTCAATAAAAAGCCCGTTTTGTTGAGTGGACGAAAATGCGCGAAGCAATGTGAGCAGAATACTTGAGCCGTTTACTCCACCTTTCGTTATTGAGGAAGATAATCTTATCGTTCACGTGCGCCCCCCTTTTAAAACGAGGGTTGCTTAAAATTCTCTTCCCCTCGCGAAATGCCGCCTTTATACGATTTTGGTCAAAAAACAGACAGTGCAGTGTGCTATAGTGGTCAGGTTTTCACCACGAAAGAGGATGCTATGGAGACTGAATTAGACCCAACCCAACTGGCAATTGAATATCTGCGTCGCGACAAAAGCACGCTGACACCGGCGGAATACTTAAAAAAACTCAAACAATTGCGCCTGGAGTTTGCGGATTTGCTAACGCTGTCGCACAGCGAGCTGAAAGAAGAGATTGATTTTGCCTGGCGTCTGGGTATCCACTAACTCAGCAACATCACTGCAATGCGCCCGTCAGACGGGCGCTTTTTTTTGCTTGCTATCATGCGGCCAGCACCCGGTTTCGCCCGTTATTTTTCGCCAGGTATAAAGCCTCATCCACACGTTTGAAGAGCGCATCCATGTCTTCATCAGGCAGATGGTGCGCCACACCAATGCTCACCGTAAAACCAGGCAGATCCGCGATGTTGATACTGGCAACGGCCTGACGTATCCGTTCCGCTACGTTTAGTGCCATATCCGTGGTGGTATGCGGCAACAATAACAGGAACTCTTCACCACCCCAGCGGAAAACATAATCGCCTGAGCGGCAGTTCGCCTCAAGCATTCGCGCCAGTTCAACCAGCACCTGGTCACCTTTCTGATGACCAAACTGATCATTGATATTTTTGAAATGATCGGCGTCGACCAGCAGCAAACTGAAATCCAGCCCCGTCGGCAGAATGTGTTCCGTCAGATGATAAAACTGGCGGCGATTCAGCAGGCCGGTGAGCGCATCGCGATGCGCGGCGTATTCCAGTTCCTGCTCAAGGCGTTTTTGTTCGGTGATATCGTGAATAATGCACAACATTAAACGCTTGCCATAGATCTCAACCGGTCCGGCGTAAGTTTGCACATGGCGGGTGGAACCATCCGCGAGTTGATGAATAAAATTCAACGGCTTATGCCCGCCGGGCAGATTCGACACTTCCTGCATAATCGGTAATACGCTGCGCCCAAGCGTATTGATCTCCCAGGTATGTTTCTGGCACATCTCTTCGTGGTCATAACCATAAAAACGCAGCGCAGCGAGGTTGGCATCGACAATCAACCCATCACGAATGGGATCGATAAGCAGCATTGGCGCGGATGTGGTGTAAAAGAAGCGGGCGTAAAAACCTTGCTTATGCGGGCGATACGTTGGCGAGTGGTGCGCTTTTAGCGCCGCCGCAGCAGCACCTGAAACGCCTTCAAACAGCAGCACTTCACCGGCGTTTTCGAGTGTGCGTAACACGACACGGCAACTGATGGTGGTCTCTTCACCATCCGGACAAACACTCCAGATTTCGACCACATCCTCATGATTTTGTAAGCTTGGCAGGTACATAGCCAGGCTGAGTTGCGCATAAGCAGAGTATTTTCCGTTTCGCATCTCAGTGAGTGAGCGTCCTGCCGCGATTTTCAGCGCTTGCGCATTCGCGAACAGTAACGCTTCTGTGTCAGGAGCAACCACCCAAACCGGGGTGGAGAGCACATTCAACGCATCCAGGTGATGTTTAAGCATGGCGACTCCCCTTAATCATGTATGTTGCAACGCGATCACGAGTGACACATCAGCGGCAATTTAATGACTTTCTTGCAACATACCTGAAAATTAGGGGTTTATGCGGGCTTTTTTTGTGACGAATCTGAACATTCCAGCGATAAAGTGAATCTTTTTTGCTGTAGCAGCACCGCCACTTTCTCGACCGGTAAAGGACGGGCAAAAAGAAACCCTTGCAGGTAAGCGCAGCCCAGATTGGTCAGCAACGCCTGCTGCTCGGCCGTTTCGATACCTTCCGCGACGACATGCATGTTCATGGAATGCGCAATATCAATAATCGTTGAGACAATCTTAACGTTGCGGCTGTTATCGCGAATGTCCTTCACAAAACTTCTGTCGATTTTAAGCTCTGTTGCCGGTAACCGTTTCAGCATCAGCATATTGGAGTAGCCCGTGCCAAAATCATCAATGGCGACCGTGATACCCATTTGCGCAAACTGGTTAAGCAACTGCACACTGCGCTCGATGTTTTTCAGCGCAGTGTTCTCCGTGATTTCAAGCGTCAACTGCATGGGATCGATATGGTAGCGTTGCAGTGAATCGGTGATTTGGTCGTAAATATCGTGCTGCTCAAACTGGCTGGGTGAGAGGTTGATAGCAAGCGTCAGATGACGAAACCCCTGGTTGTTCCAGTGCTGCAGTTGCCTGCATGCTGCATCAATCACCCAGCGCCCGACAGAGATGATTAACCCCGTTTTTTCCAGCATCGGTAAAAAGGTTGCGGGCAGCAAAACTCCCCGTGTCGGGTGACGCCAGCGCAGCAATGCTTCGAAACCTGCCAATGCATGCTCCGGTGCGTGGTACTGCGGTTGATACCAGAGTTCAAACTGATCGCGTGACAACGCCTGCGATAAGTCCTGCAAAAACAGCGGATCGTCGACGGTTTTCTGTGCCATGCCAGCATGAAACACAGCCCAACTGTTACGGCCTTCCTGTTTTACGCTGTACATTGCCGTGTCGGCCTTCAGTTTCAGCTCATGGGCGGTATCGCCATGCTGCGGGTAGTAACTGATCCCGGCGCTGAGTGAAACATTAATGACATGGTTCAGCTCGCAAAAGGGCTGTTGAATGGTGGCGACAAGGTGTTTTACCAGCGCCACAACTTCGTCTTCGTGGGTGTCCGGCACCAGCAGGGTAAATTCATCCCCGCCCAGGCGCGCCAGCGACATTTTTTCGCTGATACAGGCAGATAACCGCCCGGCAACCGCCACCAGCAGTTGGTCTCCAATGTGATGTCCCCAGGCATCATTAACCAGTTTAAAGCGATCTAAATCCATATAAATCAGTGCGAAAGTGCTGCGTGTCTCCGATGCCTTGCTAAGGCAAGTGTCAAGAAGATTGTCGAGCTGGGATCGGTTTGCCAGCCCCGTTAGTGGGTCATAATAGGCTTGTTTTTCAAGTTGCTGATTAAGCTGGCGCAGGCTGTCCGTCAAACGTGATGTCCGCAGTTGGGAATCAATCATCGAAATGAACAGCATGATGCCGAAAATCACCAGTGTCGTCGTGGCGACCCATAATGAAAGCCCCAATTCGCCGACGTCATGGCTCATCAGCGTTGTTGCATGGCCGCGGATCACAATGCCTGTGCCATCGTTGCTGAATGTGGCGGCACTCATGGCGGTATAATGCATCGCACTGATAGAACCACCCATTACCAGGGCTGCAAAGACGCGATTAATAAAGACGCCATGGGTATTTTGCCGCAGGCTAAAGGCCAGCCAAAGGGCAACCCAGGCACTGAAAAATGCAATGGCTACCGAAAGCGCAATCAGCGCAGCGTTCCAGTAAATCGTGAGGAAACCCATCATCGACGCCATACCCAGATAATGCATGGATACCACGCCGGTACCGAGCAGTAAGGAAGCGAAAAGTAAACGTTTTGTCGGCAGTGTTTTACCCGCTACGGCAATATTGATAGCAAGTATGGATGTCAACATCGCGATAATAAATGAGAGGAGGGTAAGTTCTAAATCGTAATGCATCATCACCGGCATTTTCATTGCCAGCATGCCGACATAATGCATCGACCAGATACCGATCCCCAGGGTGGCGCCACCCGAAAAACGCCAGAATATTGCGCTGCGCGGTTCAGACGTCGCAACTTTGCCTGCGCTATCCAGTGCGACAAATGAAGCAATGAAAGCGACCAGAAAAGAGATGCCAATCAGAATGGGGTCCCACGAAACGTAGAGCATCATGCAATCCACACAGGCAAAAAAAGATGATATGTAATCCTGGCACTAATTTTAGCAGCTAACCTAATGAATTTAATGGCTACGCTAATTTTATTATTGCAGGGGCGAATAAACTAATAATAGCTCTTTATTTATTCATCGGCTGTTATGGCAATAACTTAAATAAAGTGAATGATTTAACATATGATAAAATTATCTTAAGTCGCGAATATTATTTCTCATTAGTATGGGATGCATCATTTCTTATATGATATATGTTAACGAGCAATTCTGCTTGCTCAATATATTGTTATATCAGTATCTGCTGAGTGGAAGTTAAACTTCTCATTTAAATCGACTTAAGTGAAATTGAAATTATTTAAAGGTGAACATTATTTGGCATCAATTTCGCCGTGTAAAAATACATTGCGGATGCTATAAGGATCTTACCGTCCCCGGTGTTCAGGTGGGTTTCCCTATGTTGCGAAATATTAGCGTAAGAACATTTATTATTTTATATCTTCTGGTCTCTTTTTTTATTCTTGATGTATTAGTGATCGTTGTCTCAAAAAATATCGTTCTATTTGCCATAACAAGTGTTGTTTCCCTCACATCATTGACGCTTCTCTGGTTTTATATGACGCAATATTTGGTGACGCCGATAAACACGGTAAAAAAAAGCATAGAAGAAGTCACATCGGGAAACCTTTCTATCGTTATTCCTGAGTTTGGTAATAATTGCGCGGGTCGGTTAATTCCGGGCATTAACAGCCTTTCTGCCAGTATCGCGAGCCTGGTGAAAGAAATTCGCGCCTCTTCCGATACCGCGCTGGAGCTTTCGGCGCAACTGGCCTCACGCAGTGCCGATCTGTCTGTTAAAACGGAAGAGCAATCTGCCGCGCTGGTGCAAACGGCGTCCAGTATGGAGCAGATGGCTTCCAGCACGAAGAACAACGCTGACAATACCCGCCTCGCAAGTACCCGGGCAAAAGATGCCACAACCTGCGCGCAAAAAGGGGGCAAGTTAATGGGGCAGGTGGCGAAAAATATGCAATCGATAACCGATTGTGCCGGTCAGATGACCGAAATTATCTCCATCATTGATGGTATTGCTTTCCAGACAAATATTCTGGCGCTGAACGCGGCAGTAGAAGCGGCGCGCGCCGGGGATCATGGCAAAGGTTTTTCCGTCGTGGCGGGCGAAGTGCGCAGTCTCGCGCATCGCAGTGCGGAAGCGGCGAAAAACATTAAATCGCTGATTGCTGTTACCACCGATAACGTTAATCAGGGCGCGACCGTCGTTGGTGAAGCCGAGCAGAACATGCACGAGATTGTTTCTGGTGCGAGCGTGGTGAGTAAATTAATGGATGAAATCGCCGTCACGACGCTGCAGCAGGAAAAGGGGATCTCGCAAATCACGCTTGCGCTGGCGGAGCTGGAAAAAGTGACGCAAAGCAACGTCACCATGGTGGATGAACTGGCGGGCTCGTCGGACGTTTTACAACACCAGGTAGAAGGCTTGCTGCAACGCATTGGCAAATTCCGCCTGGCGACGGTAAAAGCACAGAATGCGGTACTGCCAGAAAAAGTCTCCCCTCCACGCGTCAGTGCTCCGCTGCTGGGTAAGCAGGAAAATTACTGGCACTCGTTCTAATTGCGGTGATAGCCGTAAAGGCCCGGGAAACCGGGCCTTATTTTTTGCATTGTTTGTTAATTTGTTAATAAATTCAGCGTGATGATTGCTTAACGTTGCCATATGGCTAGACTTGCCAAAACACCATGCGGATTGTGGAGGTCCTGTGGAAGCAATTAAAGGAACTGATGTGAACGTTCCGGATGCGGTATTTGCCTGGCTGTTGGACGGAAAAGGCGGCGTGAAACCGCTGGAAGATAATGATGTTATCACTGCAAGCACACCGTGCTGGGTGCATCTGAATTATACCAACCCGGAGAGCGCCCAGTGGCTGGAAACCACGCCGGTGTTACCGAACAGCGTACGCACGGCGCTTTCCGGGGAGAGCATGCGCCCGCGGGTAAGTCGCATGGGCGAGGGGACGTTAATTACCTTGCGCTGCATTAATGGCAGCACGGACGAGCGGCCGGATCAACTGGTGGCGGTACGCGTTTATATGGATGAGCGCATGATTGTGTCAACACGCCAGCGCAAAGTGCTGGCGCTGGACGATGTGGTCAGCGATCTGGAGGAGGGAACCGGCCCGACGGATTGTGGCGGCTGGCTGGTGGATGTGTGCGATGCGCTGACCGATCACGCCAGCGAGTTTATCGAATCGCTGCACGACCGGATTATCGACCTTGAAGATAATCTGCTCGATCAGCAAATTCCGCCGCGCGGCATCCTGGCGCTGTTGCGTAAACAACTGATTGTGATGCGCCGCTATATGGCGCCGCAGCGCGATGTGTTTGCCCGGCTGGCCAGCGAACGTTTGCCGTGGATGAGTGACGATCAGCGCCGACGGATGCAGGATATTGCCGATCGTCTTGGTCGCGGGCTCGATGAGATTGATGCCTGCATCGCCCGTACCGGCGTGATGACCGATGAAATTACCCAGGTGATGCAGGAGTCGCTGGCGCGGCGCACTTATACGATGTCTTTGATGGCAATGGTTTTTCTGCCGAGTACATTTTTAACCGGGTTGTTTGGCGTCAACCTTGGCGGTATCCCCGGCGGTGGCTGGCATTTTGGCTTTGCGCTGTTTTGCATGATGTTGGTGGTGCTGATCGGTGGTGTTACCTGGTGGCTGCATCGTAGTAACTGGCTGTAAAATTTCACTTTTTTAACAAAAATTGAACATAAAAACGCCGCATTAATTGAGCGAGGTCAATAAACGAAACACCTGTTCAGGGCAATATTCATCTCGCAGGTGAATGCAACGTCAAGCGATGGGCGTTGCGCTCCATATTGTCTTACTTCCTTTTTTGAATTACTGCATAGCACAATTGATTCGTACGACGCCGACTTAATAGTCGGCTTTTTTTTGCCTCTGCGTTCTCGCCGTCTACCCTTAACGAGAAGCCCATAAAAAGGAGGCAATGATGAACGCACTCTATTTTTCTTCCCCACAGGTGAGCGATCCGGTGCCAACCGATCCGGTTCCAATCCCCGACCCGATTCCACGCCCGCAACCAATGCCGGACCCGCCGCCGGATGAAGAGCCGATTAAAATGTCGCGTTATAAAGGCAGATCTGAGAGGATACGCGCCTGCTAAACGTAAGCCTTTTTATCGCGAGAAAACATTGTGACCGCTTTTTCAACCCTGAATACTTTGCCCGCAGCCCAGATCGAAAACCTCAACGAACTGGGCTATCTCACCATGACGCCCGTCCAGGCTGCGGCGCTGCCTGCTATTCTTGCTGGTAAGGATGTCCGGGTACAGGCGAAAACCGGCAGCGGTAAAACAGCGGCGTTTGGCTTAGGGCTGTTGCAGCACATCGACGCCAGCCGTTTTCAAACGCAGTCCCTCATTTTATGCCCAACGCGTGAACTGGCGGATCAGGTGGCAAACGAGCTGCGTCGCCTGGCGCGTTATATGCCGAACATCAAAATATTGACGCTGTGCGGTGGGCAACCTTTCGGGGCGCAGCGCGACTCGTTACAGCACGCGCCACACATTATTGTTGCCACGCCGGGCCGCCTGCTGGATCACCTGCAAAAAAGCACCGTTTCTCTCGATAACCTGCAAACGCTGGTGATGGATGAAGCGGATCGTATGCTGGACATGGGTTTTAGCGACGCCATTAATGAGGTTATCGCTTTTGCCCCGGCTTCACGCCAGACGTTACTCTTTTCTGCGACCTGGCCGGAAGCTATTGCCGCCATTAGCGGTCGTGTGCAGCGCAATCCGGAGACGATTGAAATCGACACCGTTGACGCGCTGCCGGCAGTAGAACAGCAATTTTTCGAAGTTTCCCGCAGCGGCAAAGCCAGTTTGCTGCAAAAGCTGCTCAGCGAACACCGCCCGGCATCCTGTGTCGTGTTCTGCAACACCAAAAAAGATTGCCAGGAAGTGTGCGATGCACTGAACGCTGCCGGGCAGGATGCACTGGCGCTGCATGGCGATCTGGAGCAGCGAGATCGCGATCAGACGCTGGTGCGCTTCGCCAATGGCAGCGCCCGTGTGCTGGTCGCCACCGATGTTGCCGCGCGTGGGCTGGATATCAAATCACTGGAGCTGGTAGTGAATTACGAGCTGGCGTGGGACCCGGAAGTTCACGTACACCGTATCGGGCGTACCGCGCGTGCGGGTAACAGCGGTCTGGCCATCAGTTTCTGTGCGCCGGAAGAAGCGCAGCGCGCGAATATTCTGGCCGAGATGCTGCAACTGAAGCTGAACTGGCTCAATCCACCGGCTAACGTCAAAGTCGTTCCGCTGGAAGCCGAAATGGCAACGTTGTGCATTGATGGTGGCAAGAAAGCCAAAATGCGCGCCGGTGATGTGCTCGGGGCGTTAACGGGAGAAATGGGGCTGGATGGCGCGGATATCGGCAAAATCACCCTCCACCCGGCGCACGTTTATGTCGCTGTGCGTCAAAGCGTGGCGCGTCAGGCGTGGAAGCAATTGCAGAACGGGAAAATTAAGGGCAAGCCCTGCCGTGTGCGGTTGCTGAAATGAAGCAAAAAGCCTCTCTGGCGAACCAGAGAGGCACAACGTTATTTCACTTCAATGACGTTGAGGCGCAGCTCATCGAGTTGCGAATCATCCTCTTCCGGCTGCCAGCCCGCCGGTTGCAGTGGGATCTCTTCCCGATCAAAAGCCAGATCGCCGCCGTTCACCACTTCAGAACCGTGGGTGATGCCTTTAAAGTCGAACAAATTAATGTCGCTCAGGTGTGAAGGCACCACGTTTTGCATCGCGCTGAACATGGTTTCGATGCGTCCAGGATAGCGTTTGTCCCAGTCACGCAGCATATCGGCAATGACCTGGCGTTGCAGGTTCGGCTGGGAGCCACACAGGTTGCACGGAATAATGGGGAACCCTTTGGCTTCTGAGAAGCGCTCAATATCTTTTTCGCGGCAGTACGCCAGCGGGCGAATCACAATGTGTTTACCGTCATCGCTCATCAGTTTTGGCGGCATCCCTTTCATTTTTCCGCCGTAGAACATGTTCAAAAACAGCGTTTGCAGGATGTCATCGCGGTGGTGACCAAGGGCGATCTTTGTCGCACCCAGCTCCGTCGCTGTGCGGTAAAGAATGCCGCGACGTAAGCGTGAGCAGAGCGAACAGGTGGTTTTGCCTTCCGGGATCTTCTCTTTAACGATACCGTACGTGTTTTCTTCAACAATTTTGTATTCCACACCCAGCGTATCCAGATACTGCGGCAGAATATGTTCCGGGAAACCCGGCTGCTTCTGGTCGAGGTTAACGGCCACCAGCGAAAAGTTTACCGGGGCGCTCTGTTGCAGGTTGCGCAAAATTTCCAGCATGGTGTAACTGTCTTTACCGCCAGAAAGGCAAACCATAATGCGATCGCCTTCTTCAATCATGTTGAAGTCGGCAATGGCCTCGCCCACGTTACGGCGCAGACGCTTTTGCAATTTGTTGAGGTTGTACTGTTCTTTCTTGGTAATCTCTTGCTTTTCAATCATTATTTTGTCTCTGGAAGCAGGGGCACCGCAGGGGCAAACCACATCATAAAACGGCAACTGTTGTTTAGCATGCCTCTTTGATCCTGGTTCATTTCCTCTCGCCATGCACCGTAAATTTCGTAAACCCTTTGCCCCTTTCATGCCTGTCAACTGGCGATGAAAACGGGCTTGTGCCGGCAGTCAAAAACCAGCAGGCAAAAGTATGTCGCGTATGGTACGGATTCCGGCGACGAATACCAGCACGTTTTACGGCTGGCAGCAGGCGCAGGCAATAAATGAAAGGGGCGTCGCTCATCTTTTTTCAGGTGCGGGATAAAACCTATTCATCAATACAGGAGTAGAATTATTTCGCCAGGATGTGTAATCAGTTTGCGAAGAAACAAGCGGTTATCTACTCATCGAAGGGAGGTCAACGTGATAAGAGCAATGATTGTTCGCGCAGGAGTGTTACTACTTTTCTTTTTTTCATTTCAATTGCAGGCCAAAGACGACACCGGAATGACGCTGGAGCGCGTGGTGATCGTTAGTCGTCACGGGGTGCGCGCGCCAACCAAGTTCACGCCACAAATGCGCGAAGTGACACCTTTTCAGTGGCCCAAGTGGGATGTGCCGCTGGGATGGCTCACGCCGCGCGGAGGGCAACTTATTTCTGCACTGGGGCATTATCAGCGTTTGCGGCTGGCAGATACGGGGTTACTGACAGATAAAACCTGCCCGGATGAGCGGCATGTGGCAGTGATTGCCGATACCGATCAACGAACCCGCAAAACAGGTGAAGCATTCCTGGCGGGGCTGGCGCCTGGATGTCCTGTTCCTGTGCATTATCAGCAAGACAAATCGAAGACAGACCCGCTCTTTAACCCGATAAAAACGGGTAAATGTGCATTTAACACAGCGGCGGTGAAAGCGGCGATTTTAACGAAAGCGGGAGGAAATATTGAGCAATTCACGCAGCAATATCAGCCAGCTTTTCAGACTCTGGAGCACGTTTTAAATTTCCCTGCCTCAGAGAAATGCAAAACCGCCGGGGATAACCGAGTGTGTTCATTCACCAAAAATATCCCCACCAGACTCAACATCAAGCCTGATAACGTCTCCTTGCCTGGCGCGTGGGGGCTTTCTTCAACGCTCACGGAAATCTTTCTCCTGCAGCAAGCTCAGGGGATGGCGGACGTGGCGTGGGGAAGGATCGCTGGAGACAAAGAATGGCAATCGTTATTAAGCCTGCATAATGCCCAGTTTGATCTGTTACAAAGAACACCTGAAGTGGCGCGGAACCGGGCGACCCCCTTACTTGATTTAATACGCACGGCATTAACCACCAACGGCGCTGATCAGAATCATTACGGCATCACGTTTCCTGTTTCTGTGTTGTTTATTGCCGGACATGATACCAACCTCGCCAATCTCAGCGGTGCGTTAGATCTTAACTGGTCGCTGCCATCACAACCCGATAATACCCCGCCGGGCGGAGAGTTGGTTTTCGAACGCTGGAAACGGGTAAGCGACAACACGAACTGGGTTCAGGTGTCGTTCGTTTATCAGACCCTGCAGGAGATGAGAGAGAGGCGCGCTTTCTCGCGGGATAACCCGCCGGGGCGGGTGGATCTTGCGCTCAAGGCGTGCAGTGAGAAGAATGCGCAGGGCATGTGTTCCTTAAACAGTTTTGCAAAGCTGATTGAATCAGTGCGCGTCGCTGATTGCGGCTTATGAAACACGGCTTTTCGCCAGGAAGTGTGCTGCGAAATCCTGTGCCCTGAATATTGATAGAGAAACAGGGCACAGGCGATGCGTGCTTAATACGCCATTGAGCCTGTTCGTATTAGCGAAAAACTGAAGGTTCAGCGCCGTAGCGTTTACTGAACTGACGGCTGAAACTGGCGACCGACGCGTAGCCAACACGCGCGGCAACTGTTTTTATCGGTATGCGGGTTGTCATCAGTAACTGAAGCGCACCGGCAATGCGTGCATCGGTGATCACCGCGCTGAGCGTGGTATTTTCAGCCGCAAGACGGCGGCGAAGTGTGGCGCCGCTAATATTGAGCCGCTCTTCAATCTCACCGGTAGACCAGTGATGCGCCGGATCACTGCTTACCATGTTGCGTATCGTCATAGCTATCCCCGGCGGCTGAAGACGCAACAAACCGTGATGTCCCATCTCAAACAATCTGATCACAATCTCAAGCATTGTATGTATTGATAGTGCCCGGTTTCCGGCCCGCAGCGCGGCGATCCAGCGGGTCATCGGGGCGATAAATTGTGCCAGCGGTTCAGCAGCGATGTTCCCGGGCTCTGCCGGGGGGTAAGACGCGCAGTAAGAGCCGGGCAGCCTCAAGTTGCTCCTCGGCCATTAACACCGTCAGCGCGAGAAACTCGCCGCTGTCGGGATCGGGCGTACATTCAATATCGATGCTACGGGCGTTGGGGAATACCAGCATCTCGCCGGGTGATACGCAGAGCCACTGATTCTGCTCGCGGTAACGAAATGTGCCGCGCAGGGGAAAGGAGAATGTCGCACCGTCGACCTGAAACTTATTAACCTGCCAGCTTTGCATGGCACGCAGGCAACAGCAGGGAAAGGCGTGTTCGGAACGGACCAGATCCAGCAGCGCATTGAGCAATATTTCTGTTTCGCGCGCATCGGCGTGTAAAGCGGGGCTTATCATTCGATCTTCTCTGCAAGGCCGGTTCCGGCAGGTTTTCCTGCCGGAGAAACTTACATCGCGTAATTTAACGCGTAGCTTTTACCGCTACGGCTAAGTTTTGCCATGGTCGGGAGGTTAAAGTGCATACCGCAAACGGCAATATTCTCTGTCGCGACGCGATCCAGCAGAGCGCAGCGCGTTTTTTCTGCTAACACCGGGTCGCGATCATAGGCAATGGAGACGTCAGGTCGGGCTATCTGGATATGCGGAAAATGGACAATATCCCCCCAGATAAGCAAAGAGTCTTTTTCATTGCCAAGCAGAAAACCGCTGTGCCCTGGGGTATGACCAAAAAGCGGCACCGCCTGAATATCGGGCAGAATATCCTCTTGCTTAAAGGTCACCAGCCGGTCGTCGTACGCGCTGAATGCATTCCTTGCGATGTCATATGAGCGCTTGAGCCCCTCCGGTGCGCTGGCATACAGCGTTTCATCCCGCCAGAAGGCGAGCTCTTTCTCATGCACGAACAGGCGTTGCACGTTACTGAACAGAGGAGTCTGCTGCGGGCCGGCAAGACCGCCAATATGATCGCGGTGACCGTGGGTTAACAGGATGGTGTCGATACGCAGTGGGTCAATGCCCGCTGCGGCAAGAGCTGCAGGTAACTCACCGCTTGCGCCGTCAGGCGTACCGGTTCCGCTATCGATAAGAATGGTGTGTCCGGCGGTTTCGACCACGCAGGCATTAATATTCATGCGCGGCAGGGGCGAAACGCTACTCGCGTTCAGTAACGCTTCGGCATGGTCGGTTTCAATACCGTTTAACAGCGCAAAATCCCCTTCAAGGTAACCGTCACTGAGTATCGTGACGGTGATGTCCTGCAACTGCAGGCGTTTGATTGCGGGCGTTGGCTCAAGCGTCCGGGATGTCATCATAATCCTCGCTTTGTTTTCATCACACTCCGTTGAATGTCGAATACAGCGTAACGAAAAAGCGTGCGCTTATTTGTTCAATGCGGTGCGTTTTGCGCTCATTGTGCGTGGTGCTCGAGCACACAGTTACTCGTCCAGCGCCTGAAAAGAATACTCTTTTTCCACCAGGCAGATGCGGGTCGTGAACGAGTGATACCACTTTTCACGCCCGGTTTTCTGCGCAATGAGATGCCCGGCGTTCATCTTCCAGTTTTTGATGGCGTCAAGCGATGCCCAGTAAGAGACGGTAATGCCGACCTCTTCACGGGCAGAATCCACGCCCAGGAAGCCGGGTTGATTCACCGCCAGTTCCATCATGCGATCGGACATGGCGCCGTAGCCATCATCAACAGCGGTGCGCACGGAGGTGAAAATCACTGCGTAATAGGGTGTGGGGTGGTTGAATGCTGACATAGCGGTTCCTGATACAGGTTGTCTGATCTCCATCCTGACAGGAATTTTACGCAGCGGTAGCTACCTGTTCAGGCGACTTTTCTTTCCGGATATTTGCCTTTTACCACGCCATCATAAAAACGGCCTTTGGAAACCACGGTAAGAAACAGGGAAAAGATACGTTCCGGCACGCCCAGATACTGGTAGACGCTTTTATCGTGAAAACAGATTTCCAGTGTGCGGGTGCGTTGGTCATAACCGACAGAAGCGATGCGTGATGAGGTAACTGCGTGATGCTGCATAAAATCGCTCCTTGCCGTGCGGGCTGAAACGGTGATTATCAGCGAGCTTCCTGCGGGTGTCATGCAAAATCGGTGCGTTAAAAAAGCCACCGGCATCAACCGGTGGCTTTTCGGCGGCTAGCCTTATTCTGCCGCGTTTTTCTCCGCTTTACCTGCCAGCTGAGCCAGGAAGTCGTAGCGTTTTTGCAGGTCGGCTGCGGCATCTTTCCATAGCTGTTCTGCCACCTCCGGTTGCTGCGCGTTCAGGCGACGGAAGCGCTGCTCATTAAGCAGGGTCTCTGCCAGTGCATCTGACGGCGGCCGAGAATCCAGCGCCAGTGGAATTTTTCCTTCCTTTTCGCGGCGCGGATCGTAGCGGTACAGCGGCCAGAAGCCGGTTGCTGTGAGCTGTCGCATTTGATCGTGGCTCAGCGCCAAGTCATAGCCGTGCTCTTCACAGGGGCTGTAAGCGATAATCAGCGACGGGCCGGGGTAGGCTTCTGCTTCCTGAATGGCTTTCACCGTCTGGTTGAGTTGCGCGCCGAGCGAAATCTGCGCGACGTAAACGTGACCGTACATCATCATGCTGACGCCCAAATCTTTGCGCGCCTTGCGTTTGCCATGCTCGCCAAATTTGGTCACGGCGCCCAGCGGCGTGGCTTTTGAGGCCTGGCCGCCGGTGTTGGAGTAACACTGGGTATCGAGCACCAGAATATTGACGTTCTCGGTCAGGCTCAGTACATGATCGAGGCCGCCAAAGCCGATATCGTACGCCCAGCCGTCGCCGCCAATCAGCCAAATCGATTTTTCGACCAGCGCATCGGCATCGGTCAACAGTTGTTGCGCGCCTTCCACTGACGCCAGCGCGGTACGCAGCTCTGCCACTTGTACGCGGCGCGCTTCCGGGGTCGCTTCCGCGTGCAAGGCCGCGTTCAGTTCCGCCGGAATATGCTCCGCAAATTGATCAACCAACCGCATAACGCGCAGGCGGTGTTGATCCACACTTAAGCGGAACCCAAGACCGAACTCGGCGTTATCTTCAAACAGCGAGTTCGCCCATGCTGGCCCGCGCCCGTTTTCATCGGTGGTGTAGGGCGTCGAGGGCAGGTTACCGCCATAAATCGATGAACAACCAGTGGCATTGGCGATCATCATCCGGTCGCCATACAACTGCGTCAGCAGTTTGATATACGGCGTTTCGCCGCAGCCTGAGCACGCCCCGGAATATTCAAACAGCGGGGTAATCAGCTGTGAGGTACGAATATCGATGCGCTCCAGTTTGCTGCGGTCGATCTCCGGCAGATCGAGGAAGAAGTCATAATTCACTTTCTCTTCTTCGACATGTTCAAGGCGCGACATCATATTGATGGCTTTGATGTCCGGGTCCTGGCGATCTTTTGCCGGGCAAACTTCCACGCACAGGTTACAGCCGGTGCAATCTTCCGGCGCGACTTGCAGCACATATTTCTGCCCGCGCATATCGCGGGATTTTACATCCAGTGAATGCAGGCTCGACGGGGCATTTTCCATCGCCTGCGGCGAGACCACTTTGGCGCGGATCGCCGAGTGCGGGCAGGCGGCAACGCAGTGGTTACACTGGGTGCAAAGCTCCTCTTTCCAGACTGGGATCTCTTCGGCGATATTGCGTTTCTCCCAGCGCGTGGTGCCAACCGGCCAGGTACCGTCCGGCGGCAGCGCGGAAACGGGCAATGCATCGCCAAGACCGGCCAGCATGGCCGCCGTCACGGTTTTCACGAAATCGGGTGCCGAATCAGAGACCACCGGCGGGCGATGGGCACTTTGCGGATTAACCGCTTCCAGCGGTACTTCAAATAACGATTCGCGGGCCATTGCCAACGCCTGCCAGTTTCGCTCCACCAGCTCCTGACCTTTACTGCTGTAGCTTTTGGCAATCGCACCCTGCAATTCAGCCAGCGCGCTGTCGCCCGGCAGAATATTGGTGAGATGGAAGAACGCCATTTGCATGACGGTGTTAATGCGGGCGGCAAGTCCACATTCACGGGCGATTTTTGCGGCGTTAATCACATAGAGACGCGCTTTTTTCTGGTTGAGCACCGCCTGCACTTCCTGCGGCAAACGTGACCAGACTTCATCGGCGCTGTAAGGCGTGTTGAGCAGGAAAATACCGCCCGGTTTCAGGCGCTCGGCCATCAGGTATTTATCGATAAACTGCAACTGGTGGCAACCAACAAAATCCGCCTGTGACACCAGATAAGCCGAGTTGATCGGTTTTTCACTGACGCGCAGGTGCGAAACTGTCAGGCCGCCAGCCTTTTTCGAGTCATAGACAAAATAACCCTGCGCATACCACGGCGTAGAGTTACCGATAATCTTGATATTGTTCTTGGTCGCCGACACGCTACCGTCACTGCCAAGCCCATAGAACAGCGCTTCTAATTTCGCATGCGACGGCAGGGTGTTTTCCGGTAGCGGCAGAGAAAGGTTGGTCACATCGTCGTAAATACCGACGGTAAAACGCGGTTTGGGCTTCGCCGCACGCAGCTCGTTAAAAATGGCCAGCACGCATTCGGGGCCAAACTCTTTTGACGAAAGACCGTAACGCCCGCCAATCACCCGCGGCAGGGTTTCCCGCTCACCGTTATTAAACGCTTCTGCCAGCGCGGTCATCACATCCAGATACAGCGGTTCGGCCAGGGCGCCCGGTTCTTTGGTGCGATCCAGCACGGCAACGGTTTTCGCGCTTTCCGGCAACACGGACAACAGATGCGCGGCGCTGAACGGGCGATAGAGGCGCACTTTCAACACGCCGACTTTTTCCCCGCGCGTCAGCAGCTCATCGACCACCTCTTCGCAGGTACCGATCGCCGAGCCCATCAGCACGATCACGCGATCGGCTTGCGGGTGACCATAATATTCAAAAGGTTTGTACTGCCGCCCGGTGGCGGTAGCGAAATCGTCCATCGCCTGCGCAACGTGCGCGTACACCGCGTTGTACCACGGGTTGGTCGCTTCGCGAGACTGGAAATAGGTGTCCGGATTGGCAGACGTACCACGGATCACCGGATGCTCCGGGTTGAGCGCGCGGGCACGATGCGCATCAATTTCCGCTTGAGGAAGCAGGTTGCGGATCGTGTCATCTGCCAGCGGCACGATTTTATTGATTTCGTGCGAGGTGCGAAAACCATCAAAGAAATGAATGAATGGCACCCGGCTTTTCAGTGTCGCCATGTGCGAAATGAGCGCGAAATCTTGTGCTTCCTGCACGCTACTGGCAGCGAGCATCGCACAACCGGTCTGGCGAACCGCCATCACGTCGGAATGATCGCCAAAAATGGAGAGCGCGTGGGTGGCAACGGTGCGCGCGGCGACGTGCAGAACAAACGGCGTTAACTGGCCCGCCAGCTTGTAAAGAGTGGGGATCATCAGCAGCAAACCCTGCGATGAGGTAAACGAGGTCGATAGCGCACCGGTCTGCAAAGCTCCGTGTACGGCGGCAATCGCCCCCGCTTCCGACTGCATTTCCACGACGCGCGGCGTGTCGCCCCAGATATTTTTCAGGCCGTTTCCGGCCCAGGCATCTGCCTGTTCAGCCATCGTCGAGCTGGGAGTAATGGGGTATATGGCGATAACTTCACTGGTGCGGAAAGCGACTGACGCGACCGCGCCATTACCGTCAATAGTAATCATATGGCACCCTTGCATTGCTCAATAGAAAGGGGCTTGTGAAACGGCAACAAGCCCTGTAATTATCCTGTTATTTTAGCAAACCAATGCGCGCGCAATTTTCGCTTTTGTGTCCTGAGGTATAACGGGAATCAATGAATTGCGATTTAATGGCAGGTGATGGCGAGACCTGGTGACACGTGTGCAGGCGTTGCCTGTTACTCTCGCGCCGGAATGCATTAAAAGAGGGAGACAATCAATGGCAAAACAACTTTTGCGCTGCCCTTGCTGCGGTGGCGAAACGCTAACAGAAAGCGGTGCGTGGGAGATCTGCCCTGTTTGCCACTGGGAGGATGATCCGCTGCAGGCAGAAAACCCTGATTTGGCGGGTGGGGCGAATGCGCAGAGTCTTAATGACGCTAAAAAAGCGTATCGTCGACAATTCCCAACATAACGGCGCAGCGATGGCTGCGCTGCACGATAATAGAACATGGAATCATCCCAATGGCCATGTACGGTAAATGATGGAGGTTGGTAAAAGCGCGCTGTATAAGAAAGAGATGATCATCTTTTCTTAACCAACAGTGACTTGCAATACTGCTATTATCGGCCGTTGCGTTTGAGCGCGGTAAATAGCTTATCGAATTAAATCTTCAAATGTATGTTTCTTGCTAATTGAGATTTACAGTTACAGTGGTTCTTGTGAAGGAGTCGTAGCGGGTAAAAATAAGATGAAAAAAGAGACCTTTTTTGCGGCAAGTTTCATTACTGTTGTCTTTTTCGCGATATCCATCACGTTAGTTGTTCAGATCCTGAGTACCAAAACCCATACGCGGAACGAACTTAATACGAATATATCCAACCTGAGTCATACCCTTGATACCTATTCGGAGGGGATTATTCGGCAAAGCGAGATGTTGATAAAAAACATTTCTGACATAACGGAAATATATGGCATGGATCCCGGACAGTTATTGAATATTAAGAAAATACTCGCCGACCAGAATCAGCTTCTCACCCAGTTGAATAACATTATTATTTATGATGACAAAGGAAATAAAGTTATCGCTTTGCAGGAGAACTTTATGGGCAGGAGTAACAGCGCTGACCGATTTTTCTTCATCCACCATCGGGATAATAATTCAAAGGAGATCTTTATCGGCCCGCCAGTGGTGAGCAGAACGAATGGTCAGTGGGTGATCACCGTTAGCCGACGGCTGGAAGATAACGAAGGGAATTTTAAAGGGGTTGCTGTATTAACGCTGAACATCGCCACTTTTTTGCAAACCTATGGAAAACTGGACATTGGAAAACAGGGCGCGATTGCGTTGACCAGTGACTCTGGAATCGTGCTTTTACGTTATCCTTTTGATGCTAAATATATGGGCAGGGAAATTTCGGACTCGCCATTATTTACGGATTATTTAAAAAGAGGGAATTCCGGGATCGCAACGTCTGTTTCGCGCTTCGATAAAATAGAACGTATTTATTCATTTCAAAAAAATAAACGCTATGGTTTGGTTACCACCGTTGCCGTTAGCGTGGATGAAGCCATGGCCTCGTGGCGTCGTCAGTCTGAAATCCTTGCTGCAATCATCTTGTTTCTAATCGGCTGCGTCAGTTTTTCCAGCTATTACCTTATTCTGGATGTTCGCAATCGTATCCGCATCGGTAAAGAACTGTCGGCAGCAAAAGAATCTCTGGCGTCTGAGAATGCCGAGCTGCAAGTGATGGCGACAGAAGATGGTTTAACTGGGCTTGCGAATCGGCGCAAATTCGATGAGGCTTTAGTCGCCGAAGTGGCGAAATGTGCCAGTAACAAACGGCAGATTGCACTGCTATTAATTGATGTCGATTACTTTAAAAAATATAACGACAATTACGGGCATATTGCTGGTGATAGCTGTTTACAAGCAGTCGCCGAAACGTTGAAAAAGACCATTAGCGAAACGCCTTTTCTGGCCGCCAGATATGGCGGGGAAGAGTTTGTGGTTATTCTGCCTGAAACGGATGCGCGCTTCGCAGAGAATATGGCCAGAAAAATAGGCCGTAATATTAAGGCCGGGAATATTCCCCACCCGCAAAGCCCGCTTGGCGTCGTGAGTGTGAGCATTGGTGTTGCCGCCGGGTTTGCCGCTGCACTAAAGGGTAACGAAGCGACGCTCATCGAATTCGCGGATGAGGCGCTTTATGCGGCGAAATCTTCAGGACGTGACCGTGTGGTCACCTCAAACCGCCAAATTGCGTGATGAGCACAAAGCGTGCCATTTGTGGCGACGTAGCCTGTTGAACGCCTGCCACTGAACCTGAGTTGACGAACCCGCTGAATCCCTGTTTGCGACGAATTGTGTTCACCCGTCCCAAAAAGCGCAAAAAAATGTTTCCAGGTCGCATAAAGATGCTTTTCAGCTCTCGACGTATTGCGTCTTGCTGCCTATGATGCTTGGGTTTCGCTTTTTTTAATTATCCTGAGGACACAGGGGCAGGGGGAGAGAAATGCGCGCAGCGTTTTTAGTAGGATGTGCCGCTTTATTATTATCGGCATGCAGCAGTGAACCCGTTCAGAAAGCGACCGCAGCACACGTTGCGCCAGGGCTTAAAGCCGCGATGTCAAATGGTGGTCAGGCGAATTGCGCGATGATTGGTGGTTCGTTGTCAGTTGCCCGGCAACTCGATGGTTCAATGGTGGGAATGTGCGCTTTACCAAATGGCAAACGCTGCAGTGAGCAGTCGCTTGCCACCGGGAGCTGCGGCAGTTACTGAGCCTTCGCCGCGCGCGTGTAAATCAGGGTTTGCGTCGCCGTCGCCAGCGTCAGCTGGTTGTCAGTAAGATCAACCTGCGCGCCTTCGCTGAGCATCGCATTAATGGTGTGGTCCAGTTCATTACGCTGCTGGTCAGGGCAAAGCATCATGGTCATGCCCATCTGTTTGACGGTCAATTTGCCTTCAGAGAGTTTTCCCTGGCCCATAAAGCCGTTGCACATTTTGCCGGATACGCGCAGGTCTTTATCAAAACGGATTTCCGGTGCCGGGTCATTACCCTGCACGGCCTGACCGTTTACAGTGGTCAGCACAAATCGTTGGTCTGCCAGTTGCTGTGGCTTCAATGTGTCGGTGCGGGAACTCACGCAGCCAGAAAGCACTACGCTCAACGCAACCAAAGTCATAATTTTCTTCATCTCGTCCTCTAAGGGGTTATCCATCACGTGGGGGATTCTAACAGGCTTAGCCTGGGCGTCATCGGGGTTTGTCCGAAAGGGTTCCCGTGCAGGCAGGGGAACCCCGGACAATCAGGCCAGCGCGTTCGGGCAGGTTTCGCCGTCGCGTAACTGGCGCAGGTTTTCCAGCGTTGTTTCGGAAATGCTAATCAACGCCTCGGCCGTCAGGAATGCCTGGTGGCCGGTAAACAGCACGTTGTGGCAGGCTGATAAGCGACGGAACACGTCGTCCTGAATAACATCGTTGGATTTATCTTCAAAGAACAGATCGCGTTCGTTTTCATACACATCCATTCCCAGCGCGCCGATTTTTTGCGTTTTCAGCGCTTCTATTGCCGCTTGCGAATCCACTAATCCGCCGCGGCTGGTATTGATGATCATCACGCCATCTTTCATCTGAGCAAAGGCGTCGCGGTTAAGCAGGTGGAAGTTTTCTGGCGTGAGCGGGCAGTGCAGGGAGATAACATCCGCCTGCGAAAACAGCGTCGGCAGATCAACATACTCCACACCAAGCTCCAGCGCCGCTGCGCTCGGATACGGATCGAACGCCAGCAGGCGCATGCCAAACCCTTTCAGAATGCGCAGGGCGGCAACGCCAATTTTACCGGTGCCGATAACACCCGCCGTTTTACCGTACATGGTGAAACCGGTCAGCCCTTCCAGGGAAAAGTTAGCATCGCGGGTACGCTGATACGCGCGGTGAATGCGGCGGTTCAGGGTCATCATCATGCCAATGGCATGCTCCGCCACCGCTTCCGGTGAGTAGGCCGGAACACGCACGACCTGCAACCCCAGCTCTTTTGCCGCGTCGAGATCAACGTTGTTGAACCCGGCACAGCGCAGGGCGATAAACTTCACGCCGAGCTTTTTCAGCTCTTCCAGCACCGGGCGGCTGCCATCGTCGTTAACAAAAATGCAGACCCCATCACAGCCGTTCGCGGTTTTGGCAGTCTTTTCGGTTAACAGAAAGTCGAAAAATTCAAGATCGTAGCCATATTTCTCGTTTACCTGCTGCAAATACTTTTTATCGTATTGCTTTGTGCTGTATATCGCGAGTTTCATAAGACTTTCTCCAATGGTTTTCTACCCACATTATCACGTTTTAAAATTATTATGTAAACGTTCAAAATTTATTGACAACCATGGGTGCGGTGAATGTGTTCAGTTTCAGTATATCCGCTGCTAGCGCAATTGTTTCAACGAGCCAATGGCGCTCCAGTTGATCGCCAGAGCGGTGAATACGCCGATAAGCCATGGAATTTTGGAGTCGTGAAAGTAGTTAGCACTGAGATAATCGCTGAAGGTAAAGCAGGTGAAAACGGTGGCACCGATAAACCAGCCGCGAATTAAAGAGCCTTTGGTGAACATACGTTGAATCCATAAATTAATGATATTAAAACACTATTTTCTGTAACTACTGAAAATGCAATCGCCAGACTATGATTAAAACGACTCGCGCCTTCAAAGGGGCGGTCAAACATGCCACAATAACCGCCAGAATCGGCTTAATCACATGCAAAATCAGGATATTAGCTACCCATGAAGGGTAAATACAAAGCCGCCATCGCCCTGGTGTTACTGTTCATTCTGTTGCCGCTTACGCTGCTACTGACGCTTGCGCAATGGGTGCCGACGCTGGTCGGGATCTGGTTGCCAGCCGGCACGCGTATCGCCATGGAAGAGAGCCCGCGCTTCACCCGACATGCGTTAAAAATCCCCGATCTGCGCTATCTGGCTGGTGATTGTCAACTGGCGTCGTTACAGGACGCCGAACTGACACACCCCAGCCGCTGGCAGCTTCATATTGGCGCGCTGGATATTAACACCGCCTGCCTGAATAAACTGCCACAAAGTGAAACTGTTTCTGACGCGCCGCGTACGCTGGCCGAATGGCAAGCCTTGCTCCCGTATAGCTGGCTGACGGTGGAGCGTTTTACCGTTTCTCCCTGGAAAACATGGGCAGGCAAATTATCCGCGTCGTTGACACCGGATGTGCAGCAACTCACTTATTCTGGCGAGCGCGTTGAACTCAATGCCCGCTTAAAGGGGCAGGTGTTAACGATTAGCCGCATGGCGCTGCGTCTTGTCGATGGTCAGCCGCCGTTTACGCTCGGTGGTGAATTTACCCTGCCGGACGTTCCAGATAGTGTTCCCGTTAACGGACATATGGAAAGCACCTTAACCCTGTCGCAGCAACCGGGCGTGGTGGATGTCGATCTCGACTGGCGCGATAACGAAGGGCAACTGGTGGTCATGGCGCGCGATCAGGGCGATCCGCTGCTCGATCTGCCGTGGCAGCTTACGCCCGAACAATTGACCATCAGCGATGGGCGCTGGAACTGGCCTTATCAGGGTTTTCCGCTAAGCGGTCGTGTTGGCTTGAAAGTGGATAACTGGCAGCAGGGGCTGGAAAAGGCGCAGTTCAGTGGCCGGTTAAACGTGCTGACGCAGGGCGACGCCGGGAAAGGCAATGCGGTGCTGACCATTGGCCCTGGTCGTCTTGGTATCGACAAGAATGATATGCCGCTGCAGCTGACCGGCGAAGCAAAGCAGGGCGATCTGGTGTTTTATGCGGTACTTCCCGCCCATCTGAGCGGCAGCGCTGACGATCCGCAACTGGCTTTTACGCCTGGCGCGCTGCTGCGCTCGCGCGGGCGGGTGATTGATTCGTTAAATATAGATGAAGTGCGCTGGCCGCTGGCGGGCGTTAAGTTGACTCAGCATGGTATTGACGGGCGTTTACAGGCGATCCTTCGCGCGCATGAAAATGCGATGGGGGATTTCCGTCTGCATCTTGATGGTCAGGCGCAGGATTTTCTGCCTGATAACGGCCTGTGGCGCTGGCGCTACTGGGGCGACGGCAATTTCACGCCGATGAACGCACGCTGGGATGTCGCCGGTCGCGGCGAATGGAATAACAACACGATTACGCTTAACGATCTCTCGACCGGCTTTGACCAGTTACAGTATGGCGCGATGCACATGGCTACGCCCCGGTTAGTGCTGGAGGCGCCAGTGAAGTGGGTGCGTGATGCGACAAACCCGCAGTTTACCGGCGCACTGACGCTGGATGCCGGGCAAACCAGCTTCAGCGCGGGAAGTGTCTTACCGCCCTCGACATTGACATTCAGCGTTGAAGGCGATGATCCGACCATGTTTCAGTTTAAAGGCGCGTTGCAGGCCGACACGATTGGCCCGGTGCAGGTTAATGGCCGCTGGGATGGCGAGCGTTTGCGTGGGCAGGCATGGTGGCCGCGCCAGGCGCTCTCGGTATTCCAGCCGCTTATTCCCCCGGACTGGAAAATGAAACTGCTGGATGGCGCACTGTATGCGCAGGTCGCCTTTTCCGCCGCAGCGGATCAAGGCTTTGAAGCAGGCGGTCACGGCGTGCTAAAAAGCGGCAGTGTCTGGACGCCGGACAACCAAATCAGCGGCGTCGATTTTGTGCTGCCATTCCGCTACCGCGAAGGGCGCTGGCAACTGGGAACCCGCAGACCGGTTTCGCTGCGCATCGGGGAGATAACCAACCAGGTGACGGCGAAAAATATCACCGCTGATTTGCAGGGCGCGTGGCCGTGGAGCGAGGATAATCCGCTCGTATTAAGCGATGTCAGCGTCGATGTGCTGGGCGGGAAAGTGACTATGCAGCAGCTACGTATGCCGCAGCACGACCCGGCGCTGTTGCGTCTGAAGCACATTTCTGCCAGCGAGTTGATAAGCGCAGTGAATCCGAAGCAGTTTGCGCTTTCCGGGCCGTTTGACGGCGCGTTGCCGCTGTGGCTGGATAACCCGCAATGGATCATTAAAGATGGCTGGCTGCATAACCCCGGCCCGATGACGCTGCGGATCGATAAAGATACCGCTGACGCGGTGGTGAAGGACAACATGGCGGCGGGCGCGGCGATTAACTGGCTGCGCTATATGGAAATTTCCCGCTCATGGACGAAGATCAATCTGGATAATTTGGGGCTGCTGACGCTGCAGGCCACCCTGCGCGGCACCAGTTTTGTCGATGGCAAAAGCAGTACCGTGAATTTGAACTATACCCATGAGGAGAATGTATTCACCTTATGGCGCAGTTTACGTTTTGGCGACAATTTGCAGTCATGGCTTGAGCAACACGCGGCGCTACCACAAGCCCGCTGCGCGAAGGGCGAAGAGTGTGAGGATAAAAAATGAGAACCCTGAAAGCCGTGCCCGTATTGATGGTGATAATGCTGCTGGCCGCCTGCACGCCGCGCATTGAGGTAGCAGCGCCAAAAGAGCCGATCACCATCAATATGAATGTGAAGATCGAGCATGAAATTCACATCAAAGTGGATAAAGACGTGGAAACCCTGCTGAAAACCCGTAGCGACTTATTCTGAGGCGATGATGAAAAAACGTGTCATAAGCGCGCTGCTGGCCGTTGGCCTATTTAGCGCAACCGCTCAGGCGCTGACGCTCGATGAAGCCCGCACCCAGGGGCGCGTCGGTGAAACGCTCAATGGCTATGTCGCGCCGATAAGCCAGGATAAAGAGACACTAGCGCTGGTGGAGCGCATTAACAAAGCGCGCACTGAGAGCTACCAGCAACTGGCCGATCGTAACAACATCGCGGTAGATGACGTGGCCAGAATGGCCGGGCAGAAACTGGTGGAGCGCGCGAAGCCCGGCGACTATGTGCAGGGCATCAACGGTAAATGGCTGAAGAAACCGTAAGCGGCGCGTTACCTTCCTGGACAAGATGCTGGCGCAACCACGCCAGCGCCTCCTCGGCCCGGCGGGTTAATGGCCACTCGGCACGGTGAATCAGCCACAGAGTATCCACCACATGAACCGGATCGCTGTCGACCTGCAACAACGCCTGGCGAGGATAAGCCAGCCGCGCGTAGCGGGGGAGCACGGTAAACCCCAGCCCGCGCGCCACCGGTTCGGCAATCAACCCGATATGATTAATAAACCCGCTCACTGGCAACGTATGAATGCCCGGATTGCCGGGAAAGCGTCGGCTTAACAGACGTGTTGCCATCGCATTGCCATCCGGGTGGTTAATAAACCCGAGCGTGTGCAAATCCTGCCAGCTATTCAGCGAAAATCCTGCTGGCAACAATAACTCCAGCGGTTCTTCGGTAAATTTATTTGCCACCAGACGGGCGTCATCCGGTTGCTGAGTCACCAGACCTAATTCAAAACGATTCTCTACAATCGCCGTGATCACCGTGTGATCGGGAGCAAAGCGATAGCGAATACTTAACTCCGGGCGGGCTTGCTGCAAATTGAGCAATAACGGGTAGATACGCAGGCCAATGCTGCCTGGGCTTATCACGCTTATCTCTCCACCGTGATGCGCTTTATCATCCAGCCGGTGCATCAGGCGTTTGTTGGCCTGCTCCAGTTCCAGGCAATATTCACGTAACGCAATACCCTGCGGGGTTAATTCCAGCGTGCGTTTGCCGCGTAGCATCAGCGTGCCGGTTTGCTGCTCCAGTTGGCGTATATGCTGGCTCACCGCCGCCTGTGTAATACCAAGCCTGTCGGCGGCGCGGGTGAAAGATCCCGCCTGGATCAGCGCCGAAAAAGAACGTAACAGATGCGGATTAAACATAATGAATATTTATAGAAATGATAAGTGATTGGCTATTTTCATTATAATTAGCCCGGTATAGGCTTGTCGACGCGTCTTAACCAACGACGCTGATTAACGTGGTGAATCTCCCTATGCGGCGGGGCGCTTTGGTCGGTTTTACATTGCTGCGCAGGCTATGGGATCAAACGTAGCCTACCGGGAGGCACCCGGCACCACGCCTCTTATGCTGTATTTCCAGGATCGATTATGGACAACCCGGGACTCTTATCGAGTGTACATTTGCTGTATCTGGCTTCGCATAACTTACGTCTGCTGATCGATGAGAAAGTAAAAGAGTACGAGCTCGGCTTTAATAGCTGGATGGTCCTTGTTTTCATCCGCAACGAGCCAGCCCTATTAACCCAGCGGGAAATCGCCGCGCGGCTGGGGCTAAAAGAGCCGAGCGTCGGCGAGCTTATTAAGCAATTAATGAAACGTAAATACCTGGCCAGAGCCGTGGATGTGCGTGATCGTCGTAAATATGCCATCAAAATCACCGCGCCAGGAGTGGCAACCTATGATGCCGTTCAGCAGGTGTTAATGCCGGTGCTGGGGGATGTGTTTAATGCTCTGGATTTATCACATCTGCAGAAGGCGCTTACCACCATTCTGCTGACCACCAAAGAGTACATTGCGGAAGGTGAATAGCCGGAAAAGCGGGAGAAGGCACCCTCCCACCAGGAGGTGAGAGGGGAAAATCTTAGGCAGCCACCAGGCTGTCGATGGCGGCTTTGGCGTCGGTCTGCGCTTTGGTCGCCACTTCCGGACCGTAAGCAATGCCTTCTGCGAAGACAAAGTTCACATCGGTAATGCCGATAAAGCCGAGGAACAATTTCAGGTACGGCGCAACCAGATCGGACGGGGTGTCTTTATGGATACCACCACGGCTGGAAACCACGATGACACGTTTACCTTTCACCAGACCTTCCGGGCCCGCTTCGGTATAACGGAACGTCACGCCAGCACGCGCCACCAGATCGAAGTAGTTTTTCAGCTGCGTCGGGATGTTGAAGTTGTACATCGGGGCGTTAATGACAATCACGTCATGCGCTTGCAGCTCAGCAATCAGCTCGTCGGAGAGCGCCAGTGCTTCCTGCTGACGCGGTGTCAGCGGGGCATCGCTCGGGCGCAGCGCACCAACCAGCTCGCCATCCAGCACCGGGATCGGATTAGCGGCCAGGTCACGCACGGTAATGTGATCCGCTGCGTGTTTTTCACGCCACTGTTCAACGAAATAATCGGCTAACTGACCAGACTGTGAGTACCCTGCCAGAATACTGGATTTAAGAACTAAAACTTTGCTCATTGGGTGTTTCCTTTATTGTATTTGCAATGGGTTGCCCCGTGACGTCATGACACTCTATTCACAAAATCTCTACATGAATAGCGCAATATATCGAATCCTATGTTCGAATTTCTTGAACAAGAAAAGGATTGCGGCGATGTGCTATCCTACTGCGATTGCGAACTTAAGATGTTTCCCGGCAGTGCTCTGCCCAATAACGCTATGACAGAACAACAGAAATTGACGATTACCGATCTCAGCGCGCAGCTCAGCACCCTGATGCTTCGCGACCAGCAGCGCTTCGCCCGCCGCCTGCATGGCAGCAAGAAAGTTAAAAATCCTGAATCTCAGCAAGCACTGCTGCAGACGCTGGCGCAAGAGATAAGCGAAGCCGCCGGAAAAGTGGCGCAGCGTGAAGCCGCGCGCCCGACGATTGATTACCCGGATAACCTGCCGGTCAGCCAGAAAAAACAGGCGATCCTCGAAGCTATCCGCGATAACCAGGTGGTGATTGTGGCCGGCGAAACCGGCTCCGGTAAAACCACGCAGTTACCGAAAATTTGCATGGAGCTGGGACGCGGCATTAAAGGGCTGATTGGTCATACCCAGCCGCGTCGTCTGGCGGCGCGCACCGTTGCCAACCGTATTGCCGAAGAGCTGAAAACTGAGCCGGGCGGCTGCATCGGTTATAAAGTGCGTTTCAGCGATCACGTTAGCGACAACACCATGGTCAAGCTGATGACCGACGGTATTCTGCTGGCGGAAATCCAGCAGGATCGCCTGCTAATGCAGTACGACACCATCATTATCGATGAGGCGCACGAACGCAGTCTGAACATCGATTTTCTGCTGGGTTACCTGCGTGAATTACTGCCGCGCCGCCCGGATCTGAAAATTATCATCACCTCCGCCACCATCGATCCGCAACGTTTCTCGCGCCATTTCAATAACGCGCCGATTATCGAAGTGTCCGGGCGCACTTACCCGGTGGAAGTGCGCTACCGGCCGATTGTCGAAGAAGCGGATAACACGGAACGCGACCAGCTTCAGGCGATTTTCGATGCGGTGGATGAGCTTGGGCGCGAAAGTGCAGGCGATATTCTGATCTTTATGAGCGGCGAGCGGGAAATCCGCGATACCGCCGATGCCCTGAGCAAGCGCGATCTGCGCCACACGGAGATCCTGCCGCTGTATGCGCGTTTATCAAACAGTGAGCAAAACCGCGTATTCCAGCCGCACAGCGGGCGGCGCATCGTGCTGGCGACCAACGTAGCGGAAACGTCGCTGACTGTACCGGGCATCAAATATGTCATTGATCCGGGTACGGCGCGCATCAGCCGCTACAGCTATCGCACCAAAGTGCAGCGTTTGCCGATTGAGCCGGTTTCTCAGGCTTCCGCCAACCAGCGTAAAGGGCGCTGCGGTCGCGTGTCGGAAGGGATCTGTATTCGTCTCTATTCAGAAGATGATTTCCTGTCACGCCCGGAATTTACCGATCCGGAAATTCTGCGCACCAACCTGGCGTCGGTCATTCTGCAAATGACGGCTTTAGGGCTCGGTGATATCGCTGCCTTCCCGTTTGTTGAAGCGCCGGATAAACGCAATATCCAGGACGGTGTTCGTCTGCTGGAAGAGTTAGGCGCGATCACTACCGACGAACAGCAGACGGCATATAAACTGACGCCGCTGGGCCGCCAGCTATCGCAACTGCCGGTCGATCCGCGCTTAGCGCGTATGGTGCTGGAAGCGCAAAAACATGGCTGTGTGCGCGAAGCGATGATCATTACCTCGGCGCTGTCGATTCAGGATCCGCGCGAACGACCGCTGGATAAAAAGCAGGCTTCAGACGAGAAGCACCAGCGCTTTCATGATAAAGAGTCTGACTTCCTCGCGTTTGTGAACCTGTGGAACTACCTGGGCGAGCAGCAAAAAGCGCTCTCGTCAAACCAGTTCCGTCGTCAGTGCCGGGTGGATTACCTGAACTATCTGCGCGTGCGCGAATGGCAGGATATCTACACCCAACTGCGCCAGGTGGTGAAAGAGTTAGGCATTCCGGTCAACAGCGAGCCTGCGGAATATCGCGAAATTCATATCGCGCTGTTAACCGGTTTGCTGTCGCACATTGGTATGAAAGATGCCGACAAACAGGAATTTACCGGCGCGCGGAATGCCCGTTTTTCCATCTTCCCCGGCTCGGGTTTATTCAAAAAACCGCCGAAATGGACAATGGTTGCGGAACTGGTGGAAACCAGCCGTTTGTGGGGGCGCATCGCCGCGCGCATCGATCCGGAATGGGTTGAACCGGTAGCGCAGCACCTGATTAAACGTTCGTACAGTGAACCGCACTGGGAGCGGGCGCAGGGTGCGGTAATGGCAACGGAAAAAGTGACGGTTTATGGTCTGCCAATCGTTGCGGCGCGCAAAGTTAACTACAGCCAGATTGACCCGATGCTGTGTCGTGAGCTCTTTATTCGCCACGCGCTGGTCGAGGGTGACTGGCAAACCCGGCATGCTTTCTTTCGCGACAACCTGAAACTGCGCGCGGAAGTGGAAGAACTGGAGCACAAATCCCGCCGCCGCGACATTCTGGTGGACGACGAAACGCTGTTTGAGTTTTATGACCAGCGCATCAGCCACGAGGTGATTTCCGCCCGCCATTTCGATAGCTGGTGGAAAAAGGCCAGCCGTGAAGCCCCCGATCTGCTCAACTTCGAAAAGAGCATGCTGATTAAAGAGGGCGCAGAGGGCGTCAGTAAGCTCGATTACCCCAACTTCTGGCATCAGGGCAACCTGAAGCTGCGTCTGAGTTATCAGTTTGAACCGGGCGCGGATGCCGACGGCGTCACGGTACATATCCCGCTGCCGTTATTAAACCAGGTCGAAGAGAGCGGGTTTGAGTGGCAAATTCCCGGCCTGCGCCGCGAACTGGTGATTGCGCTGATTAAATCACTGCCGAAACCGACGCGGCGCAACTTCGTTCCCGCGCCGAACTATGCCGAAGCGTTTCTGGGGCGCGTCACGCCGCTGGAACTGCCGTTGCTGGATGCGCTGGAGCGCGAACTGCGCCGGATGACCGGCGTGACCGTCGACCGCGACGACTGGCACTGGGATCAGGTGCCCGATCACCTGAAAATCAGCTTCCGCGTAGTGGATGACAAGAACAAGAAGCTGCTGGAAGGGCGCTCGCTGGCCGAACTGAAAGAGCGCCTGAAAGGCAAAGTGCAGGAAACCCTTTCTGCGGTGGCCGATGACGGCATCGAGCAGAGCGGTTTGCATATCTGGAGTTTCGGCCAGTTGCCGGAAAGTTACGAGCAAAAACGCGGTAACTACAAGGTAAAAGCCTGGCCTGCGCTGGTCGATGAACGTGACAGTGTCGCGATCAAGCTGTTCGATAACCCGCAGGAGCAGCAACAGGCGATGTGGCGCGGCATTCGCCGCCTGCTGCTGCTGAATATTCCGTCGCCGATTAAATACCTGCACGAAAAATTGCCCAACAAAGCCAAGCTGGGGCTCTATTTCAACCCGTACGGCAAAGTGCTGGATTTGATTGATGACTGCATTTCCTGCGGCGTGGACAAACTGATTGATGACGCGGGCGGCCCGGTGTGGACGGAAGAGAGCTTCGCCGCGCTGCATGAAAAAGTGCGCGCCGAACTGAACGAAACGGTGGTGGAGATCGCCAAACAGGTCGAACAGATCCTGACGGCGGTGTTCAATATCAACAAGCGGCTGAAAGGGCGCGTGGATATGACCATGGCGCTCGGGCTGTCGGATATCAAAACGCAAATGAGCGGGCTGGTGTATCGCGGGTTTGTGACCGGCAACGGTTTCCGCCGTCTGGGCGACACGTTGCGTTACCTGCAAGCCATCGAGAAGCGGCTGGAAAAACTGGCCGTCGATCCACACCGCGACCGCGCGCAGATGCTGAAAGTGGAGCAGACGCAGCAAGCCTGGCAGCAGTGGCTGAATAAACTGCCGCCGGCACGCCGGGAAGATGAGGATGTCAAAGCGATCCGCTGGATGATCGAAGAGCTGCGCGTCAGCTACTTTGCGCAGCAACTGGGGACACCGTATCCCATCTCCGATAAGCGTATCCTGCAGGCAATGGAGCAGATTAGCGCCTGAACAGATAGCAGCCCGGTTGCGATGCTTACCGGGCAACTATCATCGCTTTAGCGCGTTGCCAGCTAAGCGAGTTTCCCATCCGGCAATGATTTGCACCGGTAACCTTATGCATTCACCCAGGCAAGCGTAAAGCCGTCCCATCCCTTGACGCCGACCGTTTGCATGGCGGTGGCCGTCAGGCGCGGGTCGGCGCCAATCATCTCAATGAATTTACGCACGCCCTGCACGCTGGCATCGGTGGTCGTCGGGTTAGTCACTTCACCGTCGCGCACGACGTTATCGCCAATAATCAGCGTACCCGGACGGGCATAGTGCATTGCCCATTTCAGGTAGTTCGGGTTATTGGGTTTGTCGGCGTCGATAAAAATCAGATCGAACGGCGGGCGTTCGCCGAGGTTTTCCAGCGTCTGCAGCGCCGGGCCTTCGGCAACGGTGACCTGATGCGCCACCCCGGCAAGCTGCAGGTTTTCACGCGCTATCGCTGCGTGTAGCGGATCGGCTTCCAGCGTCAGCAGTTCGCCGCCGGTTGGCAGCTCACGCGCCATCCACACCGTGCTGTAGCCGCCGAGCGTACCGATTTCAAGAATGCGCTTCGCCCGCACCATGCGCACAAACAGCGCCAGTAATTGCCCCTGAGCGGGCGAAACATCAATGGCCGGAAGCCCTGCGCGCTGGTTATTTGCCAGCACCTGCGTCAGGATCTCATCTTCCGGAATCAACTGTTTTACTAAGTATTCGTCAACCGCGGACCACTTCTGCTGCATAGCATTACTCCTGGTTTATTAGAAACTTAATTCAGCCCGGACCAGCCACCTCCCAGTGCGCGATAGAGATCCACCTGCGCCAGTAACAGATTGTTTTTACCCTGCACCGCGCTCAGTTGAGCGGAAAACAGCGTGCGCTGGGCGTCCAGTACGTCCAGATAAGAGGAATAACCGTTGTGATAACGGTTTTGCGCAATGCGTAACGTCTCCTGCGCGACATCGACTTGCCCGGCAAGCTCGGTGAGCTGCTCGCCCAGACGGGTGATGGCATCAAGGCTATCGTTCACCTCTTTGAACGCGTTGCGCACGGTTTTTTCATAGGTATAAAGCGCCTGATTACGCTGCGACATCGAGACATCGACCTGCGCATTCAGCGCCTGGCGGTTGAGCAACGGGGCAAGAATGCTGCCGCCAATGCTCCACAACCGTAGCGGATTATCCAGCAAACCGGGCAGCGTATCGTCCTGCATACTGCCGGTTGCCGTCAGGTTAATCGACGGCAGTAATTTCGCCTGCGACGCGGCGAGTGTCGCGTCGGCGGCAACCAACTGGCGTTGCGCCTGCACAATGTCCGGCCGACGATTGAGCAAACTTGACGGTAACTGCGAGGGCAATGTCAGCGGCGTTAAGGTTGCAAATTCGCCACGATTCACCGTCCCCGGATTATTACCCAGTAGCACACTCAACGCATTTTCCTGCTGGCTTATCTGATGTTGCAGCACCGGGATCTGCGCGCGCGTGCTGCGCAACTCGGAATCCGCTTGCATCAGCTCCAGCCGCGAAGTATAGCCGGTTTCAAACTGGCGGCGGGCAAGTTTGAGTGCATCTTCCCGCGCTGCCAGCGTGGATTGCGTGACCTGTAATTGCGCATCCAGCGACAGCAGCGTGAGATAACCGGAAGCGACATTGGTCGCCACCGTCAAATCAGCCGCCGCTGCCGCTGCTTTCTGGGCTTCCAGCGAGGCGTCAGCCGCGCGAGAGGCGCTGCGGCTGGCTCCCCAGATATCGACGTTATAACTGGCCGTCAGATTGCCTTTGTACAAGGTGCTGTAAACGGGTAAACCCGTCGCGGCAGATTGCGACCGGGCGCGGGTGCCGGAAATTCCGGCGTCCAGTTCGGGGAACAGGGCGCTGTCGGCGGCGTAAACCCGCGCCTGGTATTCATTGATCCGCTCGCGGGCGATCAGCACGTCGCTGTTGTGGCGTAGTGCCTGGTCGACATAGCGGTTTAGCTGGCTGTCGTGAAAGTTGCGCCACCAGACGCTATCCGTTTTGCTGACCGGACCCGCCTCGCTGCGCCAGGCTGCCGGGATCTGCAGCGACGGTTGGGCTTGCTGAACATCGGCAGACTGGCAAGCGGCAAGGATGAGACTCAACGCGACAACGGTGAAACGCCGCTTCATTGCTCTGCCTCCCGCGTGTCAATATGTACCTGCACCGACATTCCAGGGCGCAGCCTTGCCAGTTCGTCGGGTTTCGCCTCCACCTGGATACGCACCGGAATACGTTGGGCGATTTTGACAAAATTACCAGTGGCGTTATCCGGACTGATAGCGCTAAATTCCACGCCGGTGGCCGGTGAGATGCTCTCCACGCGCCCGTGGTAGCTGCGCCCGTCCAGCGCATCGACAGTAAAGCGCACTGGCTGCCCGACAACCACATTTGCCAGTTGCGTCTCTTTCAGGTTGGCGATCACCCAGCGTTGCGACGGCACCAGCGAGGTCAGGTGCGTTCCGGCGGCGACATACGCGCCAAGGCGCACGCTGATTTGCCCCAGTTGCCCATCGCGAGGAGCGACGATACGAGTGTTTTGCAGATCGATTTGCGCCAGTTCAAGCGCCGCTTTGGCATTTTCCACATCCGCCTGTAGCGACCCGCGATTAACGATGGTGGTTTGCAGATCCTGGCGCGACATTTCAAGCGTCGCTTGTGCCTGGGCAATACTGGCGGTGTTCTGCGCGGCGGTGGCGAGTGCAGCGTCGCGTTCGCGGATGGAGAGCGACCCGTCTGCGGTCAGCGCTTTCACGCGTTTTAAATCCGCCTGCGATTTCAAATCCTGCGCTTTCGCACTGGCGAGCGCGGCTTCGTTGCGGGCAATGACGGCCTGCGCGCTTTTTCGCTGCTGGAGGTTGTTATCCAGCGCAGCCAGCTTCATCGCCAGCGTGGCTTTCGCCTGATCCACGCGCTGGCGGTAGATTCGGTCATCGATCTGCATAATCAGATCGCCTTTTTTCACAACGGCGAAATCCTGTACCGGCACGTCGGTGATGTAGCCGTTCACCTGCGGGCTGATAAATGTTGTCTGGCCACGTACATAGGCGTTATCAGTAAACTGGGTATGGCGCGTAAACGGCGGCAACTGCCAGGCGTAAAGGATCACCAGTACGCCCACCAGGCCAATCGCGGCGGCGGAAAAAAGAGAAACCACACGTAAGTTGCTGCGGGTATTGGCCCGCTCTTTGGCGGCATCCTGCTGGCTCATAGACACTCCAGTAACATTATTATTTGCTCCCAGTGGCCCGCTTCAACACAAGGCGGGCAGTAATGCGCAGGCGCAATAAGCGCCATAAAATCCAAATCAGCGTGGCGGCGGCGATGCTCGCCGTCAGCAGATAAGTATCGTTGTAAGCCAGAATATTCGCTTCCAGCGTCGACGCCGTTTGCAGTTGCGTCACCGCCTGCGCACTAAGCAATGTGCTGTCGCCAAGCTGGCTTTGAAACATCTGGCTGTAATATTGCAAACGCTCATTGACCAGTGGGTTTAAGGTGGTGAGCTGGTCCGCTAACAGGCTGGAGTGATACTTTTCCCGCCAGGTCTGAAACGTGCCGAGGATCGCCGAACCCAGCAGCCCGCCAATATTCTGGCTCATGCCAAACAGCACCGAGAAACTGACCAGGTTGCGCGGCTCCGCCACCACGCCGCCAATCCCTGCCAGCATCGCCGGTGCGATAAAAAACGCACTGGCAAAACCGAGTAAAAACTGGCTTACCATCAACTGATTGGGGCGCGTCAAACTGGTGGACTGGCTATCAAGGAGCGAAGCGATAATCATCAATGCCAGCGAGGTGACAATCGGCCATGCCAGTCGCTGGGGTTTAATCGTCAGGCAACTGGCGGTAATACCGCAGATGATACCCGCCAGGATCGACCACGCCAGGCTGGTCATTTGCTCGTTTTGCAGGCCGACATATTGCAGCCAGCCAAACACGCCGGTGTTCTGCTCGGCGAGCACAACGCGGATCAGCAGCATAATCAACCCGAGACGCACAATGCTGCCGCTGGAGAGCCAGCGGGTGTTGAGCAGCGGGTTACTGCGGTTGTGTTCAAAGGCTATCGCCGAGACGATCAGCACTACGGCACCTGCCAGCGCCCAGCCGATCCAGGGCGCTTCAAACCACCAGTCCAGCCGACCCAGCGACAGCACCGCGCACAGCAGCGCCATGCCTGGTGCGAGCAGAAAGAAAGTGATGAAATCTTTCTTTTCAAACACTTTTTTACGATCGCCCGGCGGCAATTTTAAGGCGATCACGCAGCCAAGCGAGAGCAGCGCCAGCCCAAGTTCGAACAGATACAGCCCGCGCCATTCATCCAGCTGCAGCAGCTCGGTAGAAAAAAGGCGGGCAATCGGAATGGCCAGCGTCGAACCGGTAATACCAATGGTCAGCGCTTTTAAGCGATGTTTCGCCGGCCAGGCCTGAATCTGATAGTAAATGCCGAGCGAACTGAGTGCCGCCGCCACCATGCCGTGCGCGGCGCGGACAAACAGGGCAGAACTGAGATCGTTGATAAACAGATGGAAGAAGGTCACCAGTACATACAGCACCAGAAACCCTTCGGTAAACGCGCGCAGGCCGTATTGCTGGCGAAACTTTACCAGCAGCAGATTAATTGACACATTGGTCATCACATACACGGCGGGCAGCCATGCGATCTCCGTCGACCAGGCGGCAAACGTGCCTTGCAGGTTTTGCAGATTAGCGGTCACCATCGCGTTGCCGAGTGCGCCGGTCATGCAAACCAGCAGGCCAACGACACCATAGGCGATACGGCGCGGAGTGCTGTGATAGGGCGTGGAAGGCGAACCCAGCAGCATCGGTTTTTCATGCGGCTGCCATTCGCGTGGGCTATAGGGGTCGCTTTTCGGCAAACGCATTACATTTTCCTGACCGGGGCTAATGGGGATCGTTCGCGACGGTAAGTTGTGCGCGCATCAAGGTGTCGGAAACAGCAGTTATCCATATAAAACAAAGGTTGTTAATGTGAATGGTTAGCGGGCTAATGATTCTACTTGTGCCGTCAAAGGCAATGCAAGCGCATAAGAAAAATATAGGTTACTGACGTTAAGTGATCTGCTTTATTAATAAAAATAAACGATCAAAGGTGACAACGTCACAATGAGTGCGATAACCATTACGCTTACCGGGGCAAGCGATCCCGCGTGCCTGCAACTTCAGGACGCGCTTTCTGATTACCTGCAACACCTCACTGGCAGCAGCGGCAGAGCCTCGTTTGACGCCTCACGCTTAGGTGAGCGGGGCTTCTTTTTACTGGCGCAAGAAAACGCGGTGGCGGTGGGCTGCGTTGCGGTTCGTGAATTGTTCGCCGGGATCGGCGAAATCAAGCGCATGTATGCACGTCCCGGCACGCGCGGCGTAGGCGCGCAGTTGCTCCGCACGCTTGAGCAGCATGCGCGGGAACGCGGATTTCAGGCGCTGTGGCTGGAGACGCGCAAAATCAACCAGCGTGCTGTTGATTTCTATCAGCGCAACGGCTTTCGGATCCGTGAAAACTACGGCAACTATATCGGCAGGCCGGAAGCGGTATGTTTCGAAAAAGCGTTGTGACCGGGGCGTGGTGAAGATGCGCAGTGTCGTTAGCATGGGCGGCAACAGATAAAACGTATGCTGTTTTTGCCAACGTAACGCCGGATCACAGGCGCTGCTTTCAATGGGAGCAAATACAGCGATACCCCGCACATTGCGGGTTATTGCGCACGTTTCTAACAAGGTTACAGAAACTTACCTGAACCGCTGCGAACAGGATTCGGAGTGATCCCCTGTTCAGCGTGTGTTGACGCGGTAGGCTGTAAGTTAACGCGAAGGAGGTTCTATGCTGATGACGACTTTTCCTGCCGTAGCAGAGCGCACGCTGGCGGCGGCAAATACGTTGGGCGCGTGGCTGGCGCAAAATGATTTTGTCGGTAAGCCCACACCCGTGCGGGCTGATGTGGTCATTCTTGCGGGTAATGCTGTCATTCCAACCATTGATGCCGCCTGCGCGCTGGCGGCGGCGCAACAAACGCCACTTCTGATAAGCGGTGGCGTCGGGCACTCCACCACCTTTCTTTATTCCGCTATCGCACGGCATCCTCGCTATAACGTCGTGCGTACCACCGGGCGCGGTGAAGCGGCAATTCTGGCCGATATCGCGCGCCAGTTCTGGCAGATTGATGCGAAACAGATCCTTATTGAGGACAAATCCACTAACTGCGGTGAAAACGCCAGGTTCAGCATCGATATGCTGACGTCGCAGGGGGTAAAACCGAAAACCGTGATGGTGGTGCAGGATCCCACCATGCAGCGCCGCACAATGGCGACGTTTGCCCGCTTCAGTCAGCAATGTCACGATGCGCCGCACTGGCTGAGCTGGCCCGGTTTTACTCCGCAGTTAACCAACACGGCTGAGGGGCTGGCATTCCAGCCGCAGCAGCGAGGTTTATGGTCGGTTGAGCGTTATTTGTCGTTGCTGCTGGGGGAAGTGCCGCGTCTGCGCGATGACGCCAGTGGTTACGGGCCAAACGGACATGATTTTATCGTTCATGTTGATTTCCCGGAGGAAGTCGACGCTGCCTGGCAGGTTTTAATGGCCGATACCACGCTTACTGCTGCGCTCGGCAGCCGCGCTTTGTAACCTCAATGCCCGTTTGCGCAGACGTTGCCGCAAACGGGCATTTCCGCCGCTGTACTTGTCACGGTTTTGTTGCTTTTTCACGCCTCTTTTATGCGTTCTCTCACAAAAGTTGCCCCTGTCTGTAGGAAAAATGTCGTGCGCGGATAGATTTTTAACAACGAATTCACTTGTTAAAAACAATGTTATTACAGGAGCGAGGCATGACAGCACCGGTACAGCACCCTATGTTTATCGATGGTCAATTTGTGAGCTGGCAAGGCGATACGTGGTTGGATGTCATCAACCCGGCAACCGAAGCGATCCTGGCGCGTATCCCTGATGGCACCGCCGAAGACGCGCGCAAAGCCATTGATGCCGCCGAACGGGCGCAGCCAGGCTGGGAAGCGCTGCCCGCTATTGAGCGCGCAGGCTGGTTACGCAAAATCGCGGCGGGTATTCGTGAAAAAGCGTCTGAGATTAGCGCGCTGATTGTCGCCGAAGGGGGAAAAATTCAGCAACTGGCGGAGGTGGAAGTCTCCTTTACCGCCGATTACATCGACTATATGGCCGAGTGGGCTCGGCGCTATGAGGGCGAAATTCTGCAAAGCGACCGTCCGGGCGAAAATATCTTCGTGTTTAAACGCCCGTTGGGTGTCACCACTGGCATTTTGCCGTGGAATTTCCCGTTCTTCCTGATTGCCCGCAAAATGGCACCTGCGTTGATTACCGGCAACACCATCGTGATTAAACCGAGCGAATTCACACCGAGCAACGCGATCGCCTTCGCGAAAATCGTCCATGATGTCGGCTTACCAAAAGGCGTTTTTAACCTGGTGCTCGGGCGCGGGGAAACCGTTGGGCAGGAGCTGGCGGGGAATCCAAACGTGGCGATGGTCAGCATGACCGGCAGCGTTGGCGCGGGTGAGAAAATCATGGCGGCAGCGGCGAAAAACATCACCAAAGTGTGCCTGGAACTGGGCGGCAAAGCGCCGGCAATTGTTTTTGATGATGCCGATCTTGAGCTGGCCGTGAAAGCGATTGTTGATTCCCGCGTCATCAACACCGGGCAGGTATGTAACTGCGCCGAACGCGTGTATGTACAAAAAGGGATTTATGACCGTTTTGTCAATCGACTTGGCGAAGCCATGAAAGCGGTACAGTTTGGCGATCCGGCGCAGCGCAATGATATTGCGATGGGGCCGCTTATCAATGCGGCGGCACTGCAACGCGTTGCAGAGAAGGTCGAGCGCGCCGTGTCTGAAGGCGCGCGCGTGGTACTCGGCGGCAAGGCGGTCGCCGGCAAAGGCTATTTTTACCCGCCGACACTGCTGCTCGATGTGCGCCAGGAGATGGCCATCATGCATGAAGAGACGTTTGGCCCGGTGCTGCCTGTGGTTGCGTTCGACACGCTGGAAGAGGCGCTGGCGATGGCCAACGACAGCGATTATGGCCTCACGTCGTCGGTATATACCCGCGATCTGACGACAGCCATGAAAGCCGTGCGGGGGCTGAAGTTTGGTGAAACCTACATTAACCGCGAGAATTTCGAAGCGATGCAGGGTTTCCATGCGGGTTGGCGCAAATCGGGCATTGGTGGGGCGGATGGACGCCACGGCCTGAACGAGTATCTGCAAACGCAAATGGTTTATCTGCAGTCCTGATATACGTCGCCCCCGCGCATGGCGGGGGCGCGTTTCATACTTTGGTTGCTATCCACGCCATCATCAGTTCCGGCCATATTGCCGCCGGTAAGCCCAGCGCATCGCGAATGCCAAAACCGTGTTTCCCCTGTTCGAACAGATGCATCTCAACCGGCACGCCAAGGCGGCGCAGGGCGCTGAACATGACCACGCTGTTTTCCACTTTCACTGCCGGGTCATCGACCGCATGCAACAGAAAGGTGGGCGGCGTGTTTTCATCGGCCATTTGCTCTGCAGAGTAGCGGCGGATCTGTTCGTCGCTCGGCGTATCGCCAATCAGTTGCTGGCGCGACATCGGGTGGTCAATCTCCTGGTGCATGGTAATAACCGGATAGACCAGCGCCATAAACGCCGGGCGGGCGTGTTGCTTATCCATCTCATCAACGGGGTAATAGACGTTTTCGTTGTAGCGAGTGCCAAGGCTGGCTGCGGCGTGGCCGCCAGCGGAAAAACCCATAATGCCAATACGTTCAGGATCGAGTCGCCACTCCTGCGCACGAGCGCGAATGACGCGTATCGCACGTTGCACATCGGCCAGCGGCGCGTCCGCGCCTTCCTCATGCCCATCGCCCGGCAGGCGGTAGGTCATGACAAACAGGGTGTAACCTTTGGCGTTAAAGCAGGGCGCCAGCGCGCTGCCTTCTTTATCCAGCACCACGCGGCGATAAGAGCCGCCGGGCGTGACCAGAATACCGACACCGTTCGGGTTTTGTGGCGCGTAGACAGTAATGTGCGGTGCGCGTACGCCGGTGACGGAACGGTCAAAAGGCGAGGGGCCGGTATGATGCTCTTCAAGCTGAAACTTCACCGGGCTTACCGCAGCCCCAGGGGCTTCGCCGGTCGGCCAGACGGGGAACGTCGTGGCGTGTTGTACCGCCACGTTCATCAGGGTGAGTAAATCTTCCGGGCTGATATTTCTCATGTGCTGCCTGGTTTGAATACGCCGGGTTGTTACCCGGCGTGGATGGAGAGATTACAGTGCGCGATATTTTTCCAGTACGCGAACCAGCTGAGTGACAAAACCGTATTCGTTGTCATACCAGGATACGGTTTTGACCAGTTGCACACCGCCAGCTTCGGTGATCTCAGTTTGCGTGGCGTCAAAAACGGAACCGAAATGGCTGCCGATAACATCAGAAGAGACGATCTCATCATCGGTATAACCGAAAGATTCGTTATTTTCGGTGGCTTTTTTCAGCGCCTGATGGATCTCATCGACCGTCACTTTCTTCTCTAATATGGATACCAGTTCGGTAACGGAGCCGGTTTTCACTGGTACGCGCTGCGCGTGGCCTTTCAGCTTGCCGCTCAATGCCGGGATCACCAGACCGATGGCTTTCGCCGCACCGGTAGTGTGCGGAATGATGTTTTCCGCGGCAGCGCGGGAGGCGCGCAGATCTTTCCCGCGCGGGCCATCGACCAGCGCCTGCGTACCGGTGTAGGCGTGTATGGTGGTCATGGTACCGACTTTAATGCCGAAATTATCCTGCAATGCCTTGGCCATCGGCGCGAGACAGTTGGTGGTGCAGGAAGCCACAGAAATAATGGTGTCCTGTGCATTAATCGTGTCGTCGTTAACGTTGTAGACGATAGTTTTCATCTCGCCTGCCGGAGCGGAAATAAGCACTTTTTTGGCTCCAGCCTCGATGTGCGCCTGCGATTTTTCGCTCGATGTATAAAAACCGGTACACTCAACGATGATCTCCGCACCGGCGCTGCGCCACGGAATATTTTTCGCCTCTTTTTCCGCATATACCGTGATGGTTTTGCCGTTAACGATCAGCGCGTCTTCGGTAAAATCCACGCTCCAGCCGAACGGACCGTAGTTGGAGTCATGCTTTAACAAATAGGCCAGCACTTTGGGTGAGGTCAGATCGTTGATCGCCACCACCTCTGCGCCGCTGTTGGTTTCCAGCAGGCGACGTAACACCAGGCGCCCAATGCGCCCGAATCCATTAATGCCAATTTTGCTCATCGATCTTCTCCATCAGAATGTAATGAATCACCGTTTTGCACTTATTTAGTGATAACCTGGCGGGCGTTATTGGGCAAATGAATCCCATTCAGGCTGTGGTAAGTCCCTGAAAAATGATAAGGAAAAGTTAATGAATTTTTAAGGAAAGCCCGGTATGTTGAACGCCGGTTCGTTCGTTTTGGGGTTCCTTATGCGTAGCAAATATTCCGGATTACAAATCGCCATTCACTGGCTGGTGTTCCTGCTGGTTATTGGTGCTTATTGCGCCATGGAACTACGCGGATTCTTCCCGCGCAGCTATCGTCCGTATTTCAATCTCGTACACGTTTCATGCGGCATTTCGATCCTGGTGCTGATGGTGGCGCGTCTGCTGGTGCGGCTAAAAAGCCCGACGCCGCCGATTGAGCCGAAACCGTCAGCGATGATGACCGGGCTGGCGCACCTTGGGCATCTGGTCATTTACCTGCTGTTTATTGCCTTGCCCGTTATTGGCCTGCTGATGATGTATAACCGCGGTGGCCCATGGATTGCTTTCGGGATTACGATGCCGTATGCCGCCGAAGCGAATTATGATTTGGTGGATACACTCAAAGCGTTCCACGAGCTGTTGGCTAACGTCGGTTATTTTGTCATTGCGTTACATGCCGGTGCGGCGCTGGCGCATCATTACTATTTTAAAGACAACACGCTGCTGCGCATGATGCCAAAAAAACGCGGCTAATTGTCTCTCGTTACCTGGCCCCGCATCCTGCGGGGCTTTTTCATTTCTGCGCGTCTAAAATGTGATCCTGTCGGGCTTTCCACATTGAAAAGCAGGGCGGAAATCACATTTTACGCCATCCGTGCTGTGCGCAATTCGTACAAGCAGTGTAGATAGTATATCTATTATAGAAACACTATCGGGCGGAGGGGATATGACACAGCCAGTACAGGAGTCTCTTGATCGGATGGCAACACAAGAACACGCTGCCGGATCGCGCAAATTACGCAAAGTGCTGCTCGCCACCGGCATTGGTCATTTTGTCGAATGGTTTGACTTTGGTCTTTATGGCACGCTCGCCGCCATTATCGGCCTGCAGTTTTTCCAGGCGGGCGATCCGAGCGCCGCACTGCTTTCGTCGTTCGCGGTCTTTGGCGCGGGTTTTATTATGCGCCCCCTTGGCGGGCTGTTTTTTGGTTCACTGGGCGACAGAAAAGGGCGACAAAAAGTGCTGGCAACGGTGATCCTGCTCACCTCCGGTGCCACTTTTGTGATGGGGCTGCTACCGACTTATCATCAGATTGGTATTACCGCGACGGTGCTGCTGGTGATAACGCGCCTGGTTCAGGGGTTTGCCGCCGGGGGCGAAAGCTCGGGCGCGACAACCTACCTGGCGGAATATGCCCCCACGGAGCGCCGTGGCTACTTCACCTGCTGGATCGATAACTTTGGTTTTATGGCGTTTGTCGTCGGCTCCGGGCTGGTGTTTCTGCTGACGGCAACGCTCGGTGAAAGCACAATGAGCGACTGGGGCTGGCGCATTCCTTTTTTGATTGCCGGGCCGCTGGGCTGGGTCGGTCTGTATTTACGAAAACATCTGGAAGATTCGCCAGAATTTCTCGACGCCATGAAGAACGGGCAAACCGAATCCGCGCCGCTGCGTAAAGCGGTAACCACCGCGTGGGGCGCGTTGCTGTTCTGCGTCGGTTTTGTGGTGATCAAAGCGGTCGGGCACTGGACGCTGCAAACCTTTATGCCGAGCTATCTCTCCACCGAGTTGCACTTCTCGAAACTTAACGCTTACGCCATCACCACGATTGGTCTCTTTTCCGTGGCGGTGCTGGTGCCGTTTATGGGCTATCTGTCGGATAAATATGGCCGTAAACCGTTAATGCTGACCGGGTGCGCCGGGTTTATACTGCTGAGTTACCCGGCCATGATGGTAATGGCGAACGGCGATGTGCTCTCTGCTGTACTGGCGATGGTGATGCTGGGGGCGTTTATCGCCGCGTTTGATGGCGCGTGTACCGCCGCAATGGCGGAACTTTTCCCCACCAGCGTGCGCTATGGCGGCTTGTCTATCGCCTATAACTTTGCCGTCGCCTTCTTTGGCGGCATCACACCCTGGTTTTCCGCCTGGCTCATTACCAGCACCGGCGATAAATTTTCGCCAGCATTCTATGTGATGGGCGCGGCGCTCATCACCTTCCTGACAGTGCTGCGCGCCCGCGAAACCGCAGGGCAGCCGTTAAAACGCTGACGTTTGCCCGGAGGAGCCCTCCGGGCTATCAGGTAAATCTTAAACAGGATATTGCGCGTACCCGTTACGGAGCAGGACGTGGCGGGCGCGCGCAACGGCCGATGATTTTCTTTCGCTTTTCATCAATAGAGGAATATTTATTTGTCCGGCCAGGGAATAAATATCAATGTGATATTAACCTAGGAAATCATTTTTATTCCATAGGGACAAAGTTCGAATAAACACGTCTGCTGCTTTTCACAATTTCTCAATGAAACGTTATCATTACCGGGACAATGACAACTATTTTTTAAAGTCCGCCAGATAGCAGGGAAAAAAGGCATGGTATGAATAACGCGAAAGTTCTGTGGTTTTCCATCAATGGATACACGTGTGCCATCAGTATGTAAGTAGTTGTTTGGTCGCAAAAAATAGTTGCCGCGATACCAGACAATAACCGACAGATGCTCACTATTCCTGGCGACAGCAAACGCCGTGCCGGTCGTTGGGGAAAGCAGCATATCCGTAATATCCCAGCGCATAAGTTCTCCTTGCTAATAGCATAATGTCTCACTAAGAAAAATCTTACCAAATAATTCTCGCCAGACCTAAGTTAAATTTTATATTTAATATTGCACTGATTAACCTACGATATATTTAATTAAATTTACTTAGGATTTTGATGTCAGACAAAAATGGTGGGGTTTTGTACAATATATTTTTACGATTGTTATCCTTTCCCGGTGAATACATTATGTTTTCTCTCTGCTAGAGTCATCATGTCACTTTAGTCTCGCCTTGTCAGGAGGTTTCCCGTGCTGTTGTCCAGTCTGATTGCGATCGCCGCCGTGCTAATGATGGGGGTAATGAGCCCTGGTCCGAGTTTTATTTACGTTGCGCGTAATTCACTGGCGCATTCACGCGCGCATGGTTTAGTCACCTCGCTGGGAATGGGGATTGGTGCGGCGACTTTTGCACTAATGGCCATGCTGGGACTGCAAAGGGTACTGAATGCGGTGCCCGAGCTCTATATGGCGCTAAAGATAGCAGGGGGCGCATATCTTATCTGGATGGCAGTGAAGATTTTTCGTGGTGCATCGCAGCCATTGACGCTCTCTGTGAACCATAACGATGCACCCAAAGGGTTATGGAAGACGTTTCGCGATGGTTTGTTTATTCAGTTAAGCAACCCGAAAACGGCGATCGTTTTCGCGTCTATTTTCACCGCACTGCTGCCAGTCACTATTCCAACGATCTTCTATTATGTGATCCCGCTGATGAGCTTTGTGATAGATGCGGGCTGGTATTCGCTGGTGGCGTTGCTACTCTCAGCCGAGAAACCGCGCCGCGTGTATTTGCGCATCAAAACGGCGGTGGACAGAACATCGGCCACGGTACTGAGTATTTTGGGGATCAAGCTGATTTATTCATCGCTGGTGAAGTAATACCGATGCTGAGCCTTCCAGGGGCTCACTTTAGACAGACCGCAGCAATCATTGACAAAGTGCGTTCGGATGAGTCGTAAAAACGTGTTGATTTTGGTTAGTGAAAAATAAAAAACTAAAAACATACATTTAAGAAGAATCATTCGAATGAATTTTGTACGCGCTCTAATTTATTACCCAGTAATAGATTGTTACTGTATTACTTGTTTTATATGAAAAAAAATGCTAAAAATCTTTCGTTTTTTTGCATGCTTAACAAGCGTCTTTATTAATTATAAATATAATAGTGTGAAATTTATTGATGAAACCGAATGATAATTATTCTATGTACCGCGAACTGGTTGAGTGTTTAAAAATAGAGGTATTACGCGGTAACCACAAACCTTTTACCTGGCGCCGTGCCGCGTGGCGTGCTTTTCGGTGTTATGATCGCCGTTTTTATTTTATTTTTCGCCTTAGCCAGTATTTCTATCGTACCAATAAATTCAATTTGTCCCGTATTGCGAAAGAACGTTTAAATAAACTAAACGCGCAATATAACGTTGACATCGATCCAGACGTAGTCATCGGCGCTGGTTTGCATATCAGTCATTTCCCCGGGATTGTCATTCGACCTGATTGCATAATAGGCAAAAATCTACTGATTAGGCAAAATACCACTCTCGGAAGGAAACAGAACGAAGAAGGGATGATGATTATCGGCGACAATGTCAATATTGGCGCAAATTGTTGCATTCTCGGAAATATAAATATTGGCGATAACGTAACAATTGGGGCAATGACCTTTGTCAATAAAGATCTGCCGGCAAACTCTGTGGTCTATTCTGCTAAGGAATTGATATTTATTACATCAGCGGAAGGAAATATTCAGAAAAAATGACGACAGTAGCGGGAAATATTATCGGTCAAATCAGTTGACCGATAATATCTGCATGTCTAAGAAAATAAGTTACTTTCTCTTTTTACGCAGAATTAATTTAACGATCGCAAACATGATTGGTGTATAAACACATAGCATAACGACAAACGCAAAGAATGAGATTGGGTTGGCATCAGCTTCATCAGTCGTGGAGATCAGCGTGCGAAAGGTTGCATAGAAACGGTAACGGTTTAACGATTGAGCGGTATTCCATAGAGTGATAGACAAAATGCAGCCACGAGGCTGGTAAAAAAACAGTCTCGCGTTTTAACGTATTCGGCAAATTGACTCTCTCCCATAACATCGACACGACCATACGCCGATAATCGAATACAAGAAATCTGTGTTGCGAGGGACCCATCAAGCGATAAAAGAATTATATGTGCATCGAACTGCGTTGGTCGATAAACGAAAGGCCTGTTGCAGGCCATTAATGAAAACTCATTAGCAGGTAATAAACCCAATCCATGACAGCCAGCCACGGGCTGGAAGTCGATAACGTGTAGGGCGTACCCCGGCGGTTCAACGAAGAAAAGGCAGTGCCAAACACACTCATTTGATGTAATGTTACGACATGTTTCTGATTAATAATAAAAGGATGTTTATGAAAAAATCACTGTTGCTTTTGGTCTGTTTCCTGCCTTCTTTATCTTTCGCAAAATTCATTCATCCTATGGATTTTGATGGTTCCGAGGCGCAGAAGGCGGATGTTATTAAGTACATTAAAGATCGCGTTCAGAAAGATTATTGCAATAGCAAACTCAATATGTGTCAGGAAACGACTTTAAGAATGATGGAGCAGGAAAATCTGCGCGCATTCAAAGAGGCCTCACAAGCGAAAGACCGAAAAATAATGGATAACGTCATTAAGACATACTGCCATTCGGCATTGGATATGTGTAACTACACGACTATTGAAATGATGTACAAAGAGAATCAAAAGGCATCAAAACAAGATTTGAAGTGGTAATACTACCCAGGTCTTATCACAAGCCTCGGCATTCGCCGGGGCTTTTTTTCGACGTGAAAAAGGAAAGCGGTTATTCCTGATTCGGCTGGTTCATATTTGGAACCGGGGCGAATAGGGACGGCGAAAACCCTTTTATGCTTCGCAGGTCGGTGTATTGAAACGCCTAACCTTCTGATACCCATACAAAACCTAATGTTTACATCGTACTAAAATAAAAGTTACCATACCCCCCTATAGTATCAAGGAGGTCGCATGCCCCATTCACCAGAAGATAAAAAACGCGTGCTTACGCGGGTTCGTCGCATTCGTGGCCAGGTTGATGCGCTTGAGCGCGCGCTGGAAAGCGGCGAGCCCTGCATCGCGATTTTGCAGCAAATCGCCGCTGTGCGCGGTGCCGCCAATGGCCTGATGGGCGAAATGGTTGAAATTCACCTCAAAGATGAGCTGGTTACCGGTGAAACCACGGCCGATCAACGCGCGGTGCGCATGGCGGAAGTCGGTCATCTTCTGCGCTCTTATCTAAAATAAGCAATAAGCCATACACAAAAAGGAAGCGACTTATGAAATCACGTGCAGCTGTGGCCTTTGGGCCGGGTCAACCGCTCAAAATCGTCGACATTGACGTAGCGCCGCCAAAAAAAGGTGAAGTGCTGGTGCGCATCACCCACACCGGCGTTTGTCACACCGACGCATTTACGCTTTCGGGCGACGATCCGGAAGGCGTGTTCCCGGCGGTACTCGGCCATGAAGGCGGCGGCATCGTTGTGGAAGTCGGCGAAGGGGTGACCAGCCTGAAACCGGGCGACCACGTTATTCCGCTCTACACGGCAGAGTGCGGCGAGTGTAAGTTCTGCAAATCGGGGAAAACCAACCTCTGTCAGGCCGTTCGCGCCACGCAGGGTAAAGGCCTGATGCCGGATGGCACAACCCGTTTCTCCTACAACGGCGAACCGATTTATCACTACATGGGCACCAGCACGTTCAGCGAATACACCGTTTGCGCGGAAATCTCGCTGGCGAAAGTTAACGAACAAGCGCCGCTGGATAAAGTCTGCCTGTTGGGTTGCGGCGTGACTACCGGCATTGGCGCGGTGCATAACACGGCGAAAGTCAAAGAGGGCGATACGGTCGCTATCTTTGGCCTTGGCGGTATCGGTCTGGCGGCTATCCAGGGCGCAGTTCAGGCGAAAGCGGGACGCATTCTGGCGATCGATACCAATCCGGATAAATTCCCTCTCGCCAAAGAGATGGGCGCAACCGACTTTATCAACCCGAAAGATCACGACCGCCCAATCCAGGACGTGATTGTCGAAATGACGGACGGCGGCGTGGACTTCAGTTTTGAGTGCATCGGCAATGTGAACGTCATGCGTGCCGCGCTTGAGTGCTGCCACAAAGGGTGGGGCGAAAGCGTCATCATCGGCGTGGCGGGCGCAGGGCAGGAAATTAGCACCCGTCCATTCCAGCTGGTGACGGGGCGTGTATGGCGCGGTTCTGCCTTCGGCGGTGTGAAAGGTCGTACACAGCTGCCAGGCATGGTAGAAGACGCGATGGCGGGCAAAATTCGCCTCGATCCCTTCATTACTCATCGTATGCCACTGGAGCAGATCAATGATGCGTTTGAGTTGATGCATCAGGGTAAATCTATCCGCACTGTCATCCATTTCGGCGAAAAGTAGCCCTCCCTCACGCCAGCGGTGTCACCGCTGGCGCAACCAAACTCCAAATCTGTGACCGCTGACGCGCTTTTCGCCATAAGAATAATCCAATTATTGCCGATGCCTATATATCATTCCTGTTGTACGTATCAGACATATATGAGAGTCGATAGCCATGGATAAAAAAGCAGCGATGCAAAGAACACAAGGCATTGGATTTATGCACAATATTCGATTGGTTCCCCTGTTTTCTTCCATTCTCGGCGGCATCTTAATGCTATTTGCATTAAGTTCCGGTCTGGCGGGTTACTTCCTGATGCAAGCGGATCGCGATCAGCAGGATGTCACACAGGAAATCCAGGTGCGCATGGGATTATCCAACAGTTCAAACAACTTACGCGTTGCGCGTATCAGTCTGATCCACGCCGGCGCGGCCAGTCGCATCGCCGAAATGGAAGACATGAAAAACAACGTGGCTGAAGCAGAAAAACGCATTAAGCAGTCGCAGGATGGTTTTAATCAATATATGGAACGCCCGGTCAAAACCCCGGCGGATCTCGCCCTGGATGGCGATCTCACCACCCGTTTTAATGCCTACATCGCGGGCATGCAACCGATGCTGAAATATGCCAAAAACGGCATGTTTGAAGCGATCATTAACCACGAAAGTGAGCAGGCGCGCCAGCTGGATGCGTCTTATAACGAAGTGTTGTTAAAAGCCATTGATATCCGTACCGCACGTGCGCAGCGCCTGACCGAAGAGGCTCATAGCCGCACCCAGCTTGGGCTGATGTTTATGGCTGCCGCCTTTGCGTTAGCGCTGGTGCTGACGGTTATCACCTTTACCGTATTGCGCAGCGTAGTGATTAACCCGCTGCAACGTGCGGCTCAGCGCATTTCTCGCATCGCGACCGGGGATTTAACGGTAGCCGATGAGCCTGCCGGGCGTAGCGAAATTGGTCGTTTGAGTAGCGATCTGCAAGCGATGCAGCATTCGCTGGTCACCACGGTCGCGACGGTGCGTCAGGGTGCGGAAGAGATCTATCGCGGCACCAGCGAGATCTCTGCCGGTAACACCGATCTCTCTTCCCGAACTGAGCAACAGGCTGCGGCCATTGAACAAACGGCTGCCAGCATGGAGCAGTTAACCGCGACCGTGAAGCAGAACGCCGACAACGCACACCATGCCAGTGGGCTGGCACGCGATGCCTCCGGCAAGGCGACCAAAGGTGGGCAGATTGTTTCTGGCGTCGTGCAAACGATGGGCAATATCACCAACAGTTCGCGCAAAATTTCCGAAATCACAGCGGTTATCAACAGCATCGCCTTCCAGACTAATATCCTGGCGCTTAACGCGGCGGTAGAAGCGGCGCGCGCGGGCGAACAGGGGCGTGGTTTTGCGGTGGTGGCAAGCGAGGTTCGTACGCTGGCAAGCCGCAGTGCGCAGGCGGCGAAAGAGATTGAAGCGCTGATCAGCGAATCCGTGAGCTTAATTGAACAAGGTTCCGGAGAAGTGGTTTCCGCTGGTGAAACCATGGGTGAAATCGTCACTGCTGTTAAGCGCGTGACCGATATCATGCTGGAGATCGCCGCCGCTTCTGATGAGCAGAGCAAAGGCATCACCCAGGTGAGCCAGGCGATAACAGAAATGGATAACGTTACACAGCAGAACGCCTCGCTGGTTGAAGAAGCCTCGGCGGCGGCAGCCTCGCTGGAAGAGCAGGCGGCTCGCCTGACCGAAGCTGTGGGTGCGTTCCGTTTAACGGGTGCAGCGCCGGAGCGTCCGAGTAATGCTGCGTCGCCAACCAGCAAAACCTTCAAGCCACAGCGCCCGGCGCTGGCGCAGGGTGATAACTGGGAAACGTTCTGAGTCGTCAGAAACAAAAAAGAGGCCGAAAGGCCTCTTTTTTATGCGCAAAATCTTAACACTGGTTGGTGTTTAAGGCGCTGACCATATTGTTGTAGTTTTGCAGCAGGGACTGGGCGTCCTGTGTCTGCTGCGATTGCATCAGCTGAAACTGCGTTGACTGTTTGGCATCTTTTTCGTACTCGCCATTCTCGGTGCGCTCAATAATGTCACGGCCGGTGGAGAGATAGTCATTGGCTTTAGACAGAAGACTCGAACAGCCCGTTTTGTTGCTTTCGCGTACTTTGGCATCGTAAGCGGTAGCCATGCTGTTGAACTGATCGAGCGCCTCTTTGAATGCCGCCTTCTTATCGCCCAGTCCTTTGCCATCCAGCACGCCACCGGCGGCATCCAGGCTCTCTTTCAGGTAGTAGACCATCCCCATTTGCGCGTGCTCAAGCGTGCCTTTTTGCGTACGTTCGAATTCCGCTTTAATGCGCGCACGATCTTTTGCCTCGATACCTTCAAAGAAATTCGCCTGCGCAACGACCAGCATCTGCATGCTGCTCAACAACGCGGGCTGGATCTCGCGACCGTGAGCGCCATTATCGCTTTTGTATGTTTTTGCGCTGATGTAGTTGTACATATCGCGGCTTACCGGTTCAGCTTTTGCCAGCGCTTCGCTGTAAAGACGCCCCGGTTCATCCAGTTCCGGCATATCCGGCTTCATGCTGTGCGCTTTATCCAGATGTTCTTTAATACGCCCCATAGAGAGCGGTTCAGTAAAAAACAGATCATCCATTTTCTTTTTGCCATCGAAAGCGGGCTGTGTGTACTTCTGGTATTCCGCAAGTTGTTTACCGAAGTTGGCCGAGGTCATGTTGGCTGCGGCAATATATTCGTTGTACTTCAGCACTTCGGCCTGTTCGGCTGACGGCTGCGCTTCTTGCGTTTTGGTGGCTTTGTCGTCACAGGCTGACAGTGCCAGCAGGCAGGCGGCAACCGCCAGCGTACGTGCGACAGGTTTGGCGATGAACATCCCATTCTCCTTGTCCGAAAAAAGAAAAAACCGACTCATTTTTGCTGAGCGCCGCACAGGTTAGCATCAATGCCCGACAGGCAAGGGGCATGCCACCTGAATTGGTAGGTTTTAAAAAGGGGGAGAGATTGCCCGGCAGACAGCGCCACCGGGCCAGGTTCAGGCGTGGGCAGCGTTAAATAAAGCTGTCGTCATCGTTGCTGTAATCGGTGTCATCAAAATCATCGTTCTGGTAAGAGTCACTGCCGAAAGAATCGTTCTGATCGAGAAAACGGGTGTCGGAGGCATTACTAAAGTTGTCGTTCTGCGCGTTTTCAAACGACGAATTACCCGCCGCCGTCACCGGTTCTTCAATAATATTCACAATCTCTTCCGGGCGGGACTGATGGAACATGCTGGTCAGCATTTCGGCCAGCACCACACCACCTGCAACGCCCGCCGCGGTTTGTAAAGCCCCGGCCATAAAACCGCTCCCGCGTGGCGCAGGTGCCGCCGAACGGGAATAGTCTCGCTGCGGCTGCTGAGGTGCATTCCAGTTATTTTCCGGCTGTGGACTCAGGCTTCTCCCGCCGCCAAACAGGCCGCCGAGGAAACTGCCACCGCCGGTTTGCGGTTTGCTTTTTTGCGCCGCCAGCTCGCTTTCCAGTTGCTGGACTTTGCTCTGGAGCTGTTTTAGCGCCGCTTCCTGAATCAGGATCGATTGCGCCATATAGTACGGCGCGGCAGGTTGCTGACGCACAAATTCCGCTATCTGACGCTCAGCCTCGGCGTCGCGCTGGCCGTTCTGTTGCTCGGTCTGTTTCAGGCGCTGGAAAAGGCCGTTGATAAGCTGCTGTTCTTCATATTGCATGGCAATAACCTTCCGATCGCTGTGATAGATACTGTTGAGTTTATCAGTGCCATGAATACGTGTCCGATGAGTGAAATGTTTGTTTAACATTGGTTGCAGCTGGGCAAAAAAATGATGTGAAAGGCCAGATGTTCCGGTGATTCTCGTTGTCTCTTCAAAAAGCAATACATATGAATTACCATATCTGTTCTTTGGCGTCATTAAGGTAAAGGCATGCTGCAACCCGTTCAGCTTTTTAAAATTCTCGCCGATGAAACGCGATTAACCATCCTGCTGTTGCTCAGAGAGTCCGGCGAACTTTGCGTATGTGATATTTGCGCTGCGGCGGGGGAGTCGCAACCTAAAATTTCCAGGCACATTGCGATGTTACGTGAATATGGCCTGGTCGTTGATCGACGGGCAGGGAAATGGATCCATTATCGGCTGTCACCTCATATGCCCGCCTGGGCGGCGGCAACCATCGATACAGCATGGGATTGCTTGCGTGAAGAGACGCGAGCCAAACTGCAATCGGTGTCTTTGGGCTCGTGTAGATAACAAAACATATGCATAAATCCGTATATCATGGAGTCTGAAATGTTACTGGCTGGAAGCATATTTATTTTCACTCTCGTGCTGGTTATCTGGCAGCCCAAAGGGTTGAGTATTGGCTGGAGCGCAACGCTTGGCGCGGTGCTGGCGCTGGCCTGCGGTGTGATTCATATGAGCGATATTCCGGTGGTGTGGAATATTGTCTGGAACGCAACGGCGACGTTTATTGCCGTCATTATCATCAGCTTACTGTTAGATGAGTCCGGTTTTTTCGAATGGGCAGCGCTGCATGTTGCACGTTGGGGCAACGGGCGCGGGCGGTTGCTGTTCACCTATATTGTGTTGTTAGGAGCGGCGGTCGCAGCCCTGTTTGCCAACGATGGTGCCGCGCTGATCCTGACACCGATTGTCATTGCCATGTTGCTGGCGCTTGGTTTCAGCCCGCGAGCCACACTGGCGTTCGTGATGGCCGCAGGCTTTATTGCCGATACCGCCAGTCTGCCGCTGATTGTCTCGAATCTGGTTAATATCGTATCGGCAGACTTTTTCCACCTGGGATTCACCGCCTACGCTTCCATCATGGTGCCGGTGGACATCGCGGCAATCGCGGCGACACTTACCATGCTCCACCTCTTTTTTCGCCGCGACATTCCGCAAAATTATGCCGCAGATAAACTGGCAGCACCGACAAGCGCAATTAAAGACCCTGCGACATTTCGCACCGGCTGGGTAGTGCTGATCCTGCTACTGACAGGCTTTTTTGTGCTGGAACCGCTCGGTATTCCGGTGAGTGCGATTGCGGCTGTTGGTGCGCTTATTCTGTTTGCCGTCGCCAAAAAAGGGGCAGCGATTGATACAAGCAAAGTGCTGCGCGGTGCACCATGGCAAATCGTTGTCTTTTCGCTGGGCATGTATTTGGTGGTCTATGGGCTGCGAAACGCGGGGCTCACCGAATACCTTTCCGGGGTTCTGAATATGCTGGCCAATAAGGGCTTATGGGCGACCACCATCGGCACAGGTTTTATTACCGCATTCCTCTCGTCGGTAATGAACAATATGCCAACAGTGCTGATTGGTGCGCTGTCGATTGATGGCAGCAACGCAACGGGCGTGCTTAAAGAGGCGATGATTTTTGCCAATGTGATTGGCTGCGATCTGGGGCCGAAAATCACGCCTATTGGCAGCCTGGCGACACTGCTCTGGTTGCATGTGCTGGCGCAGAAGAAGATCGCGGTGAGCTGGGGGTATTACTTCCGAACCGGCATCGTGATGACACTGCCGGTTCTTTTTGTCACGCTGGTGGCGCTGGCATTGCGCCTCTCTTTTCCTTTGTCGTGAGAGTACTTATGAGCAACATTACGATTTATCACAACCCGGACTGCGGCACCTCGCGCAACACGCTGGCGCTTATTCGCAACAGCGGCGTGGAGCCGACGATTATTCACTACCTTGAGACACCGCCTTCGCGTGATGAACTAACAACACTGATTGGCGCTATGGGCATTTCAGTGCGTGAGTTGTTGCGCAAAAATGTTGCGCCTTACGAACAACTGGAGCTGGCAGAAGATCGCTTTACGGACGCGCAGCTGATCGATTTTATGCTTGAGCATCCGATTTTGATTAACCGCCCGATTGTTGTTACCTCACGTGGTACGCGCCTTTGCCGCCCGTCGGAAGTGGTGCTGGAGATCCTGCCTGAAGCGCAGAAAGGCGCGTTTACGAAAGAGGATGGGGAGCAGGTTGTTGATTGCAACGGCAAGCGGATCGCGCCGTAAACCATCCGTAAACCGAGTAAACAGGAAAACGCCCGCAGAACGCGGGCGTTGCGATCAGGCAATACGCAGCGTTTCGCGTGTTTTTGCCGGCGTGATAATGACAGGGATAGATTTCGAGGTTGGCGTACCGGTGCCGTCGCCAAAACGCGTCAGCGGAACCAGTGGATTCGTTTCCGGATAATAGGCCGCCAGGTTGCCGCGCGGGATGTCATAAGCGACAAGACGGAAATGCTCAACGCGGCGCTGCACGCCATCAGTCGACTGGGTTTCAATATCCACCCGGTCGCCATCATTCAACCCGAGCGCGCGAATATCTTGCGGATGCATAAACAGCACGTCGCGCTGCCCATAAACCCCACGGTAACGGTCATCGAGCCCGTAAATGGTGGTGTTGTACTGATCATGTGAGCGTAATGTCTGCAGGACAAACGGCGCTTGCGTCTCCGGGCAGACCGACAGCGGCAGGGCGGCGGCGCTGAATTCCGCTTTGCCGGAAGGCGTATTAAAACGCAACTCTGCGGCAGCATTCCCCAGCCAGAAACCACCTGGTTCTTCGCAACGAGCATTAAAGTTCTGAAAGCCGGGAATAGTGGCGGCGATATGATCGCGGATCAGGTTGTAATCACTGGCTAGCGCCAGCCAGTCGACTTTTTCACTGCCCAGCGTGGCATGGGCGATGCCGGCGACAATCGCCGTTTCCGAACGCTGTGTCGCCGCCAGCGGTTTACCGATACCTTCAGAGGCATGCACCATGCTGAAAGAGTCTTCCACGGTGACGAACTGACGCCCGCTTGCCTGCATATCTTCTTCGGTACGGCCAAGCGTCGGCAGGATCAGCGACTGTTTACCCGGCATTAAATGGCTGCGGTTCAGTTTGGTGCTGATGTAGACCGTCAGCCCGCAACGGCGCAGCGCTTCGCAGGTGAGTGGCGTATCCGGCGCGGCAGCGGCCAGATTGCCACCGAGGGCAAGCAGCACTTTCACTTCGTCACGTAGCATTGCCGAAATGGCCTCTACCGTATGATGCCCGTGCTCGCGCGGCGGCTCGAAACTGAAATGGCGGGCAAGGCTGTCGAGCAGGGCGACCGGTGGTTTTTCGTCAATCCCCATCGTGCGGTTGCCCTGCACATTGCTGTGCCCGCGCACCGGACACAACCCCGCGCCCGGTTTGCCTAAGTGACCGCCAAGCAGTTGCAGGTTGGTGATTTCCCGTACCGTGTCCAGCGAGTGTTTATGCTGGGTAATACCCATCGCCCAGGTACAAATCACCCGTTTTGCGTTCTGCCAGATGGCGGCTGCATCGCGCAACTGTTGCTGAGTGAGACCGGACTGTTGCTCAATGGTCTGCCAGTCGGTGGCATCGATTTGCGCAAACCACGCGGCAATGCCGTGGGTGTGCTGCGCAATAAAGGCATCGTCAAAAATGCTCGCTTCACCGTTAGCCAGCCGCTGGCGCTGCGTTTCCAGCAACGCTTTCGCCATGCCGCGTACCGCCGCCATATCACCGCCGAGATTGGGCTGATAATAAGACGAGCTGATCGCACCCGCCATCGGCGTAACCACTTCCAGCGGTTTTTGCGGATCGGCAAATCGCTCAAGACCGCGTTCGCGCAGGGTGTTAAAGGTGACAATGCACGCCCCGCGATCGGCGGCGTGCCGCAGGCTGTGCAGCATACGCGGGTGGTTGGTGCCGGGGTTTTGCCCGAAGACAAAAATGGCGTCTGCTTTCTCAAAATCGGCCAGGTGAATGGTGCCTTTACCCACGCCAATGCTGCGTTTCAGCCCCGCGCCGCTCGCTTCGTGGCACATGTTGGAGCAATCCGGGAAGTTGTTGGTGCCGACCATGCGACCAAACAGCTGATAAAGCCAGGACGATTCATTGCTGGCACGACCAGAAGTATACAGTTCGAGCTGATTGGGGTTATCCATCGCCTTAATATGCTCGCCAATCATCGCCAGCGCATCGTCCCAGGAAATCGGTTCGTAGTGATCGGTTTGCGGGTTGTAACGCAGCGGTTCGGTCAGCCGGCCCTGGTATTCAAGGAAATAGTCGCTCTGGCGGTTAAGCGCTGTCACGCTGTGTTGCGCAAAAAAGGTGGCGTCAATCTGGCGGCGGGTCGCTTCCCAGGTCACGGCTTTCGCGCCGTTTTCGCAAAAACTGAAGGTGCTTTTATTGTCATCACCCCAGGCGCAGCCGGGGCAGTCGAAGCCGCGCGCTTTGTTCATGCGCAGCAAGTTGCGCATATTTTTCAGCGCGTTTTTACTGTCAATAACGAAGCGCGTTGTGGCTTCCAGCGAGCCCAGACCACCGGCAGCAGCGTGGTAGGGTTTAATAGCGGTTTTGAATTTCATCTCGTCTTCCGGCTGCGGATTGTTACAGCGTTAGTGTAAGTTGCGTAACAACAACCCTTATTCAACAACTTATTTTTATCACACAATTAACGCGTTGTTTACCTGTTGCGCGACCGGAAGAGAGAATAAGCCAGCCGGGATCAACCCGGCATCGTTTTGCGAATCGCCGCAATCAGCGCGTGAGCGGCAGGTGGCAGGGGGCTATCCACGCGGGTGATGATGCCAATCGGATCGCCAATACCGGGCGGCGTAATGGGCAGCGCGACCAGCGAGCCCAGCCGCAAATCATCTTTTACCGCACCGGAAGGGACAAACCACACGTAGTCATATTCCACCGTGAGCTGGCGTGACAGCGACGCGGAAAGCGTCTCCAGGCAACCAGACGGCAGCGCGCAGTTCTGGCTGGCGAGCAGATCCTCGGTGTTTTGCCGTGGCACGGTGCCTTCCGGCAATACCACCACTGGCCATTCCAGCACTTTGCTTAGCGTGACGGTGGTTTGCAGCAACGGATGTCGCGGGCGTACCACCAGTTTTAGCGACTCAAGAAACAGCAGTTCATAACTCAAGCCGCTCATCAAATCCGGGTCTGACATGCGACCAATGCCCAGATCCAGTTCACCGGATTTCAGCCCGGCGAGGATCATCGGGTTATTGGCGGTGGCAACCTGAATGGTGATATCCGGCTGCTGTTTATGTAGTTGACCGATGACCGCCGGTAAGATCCCCAGCGCGGCGGTGGGCAGCGCGCCGATGCGGATCAGGTCGTTTTTCAGTTCGGTTTTGTGGCTTAGTGACTGCCCGGCAATGTTCACCGCGTCCAGTACGCGAACGGCGTGGGTAAGAAATTGTTCGCCCACCAGGGTGAGTTGCGCGCCCATGCGACCGCGTTCAAACAGGCGCTTACCGGTGAGTTGCTCGAGTTCGTTGAGGGTTTTCGACAGCGCAGGCTGACTTAAGTTAAGGGTTTCAGCCGCGCGCCCCAAAGTTCCTTGTTGAGCGACGGCAACGAATGTATGCAAATGGCGCAGACGAATGCGCTGTGAAAACAGACCGTTTTTTTCCATAAGATGATGTTAAAAACCGTGCAGAACCGCTGGCAAGTTAAGTTGTTTAATTTTGATAACCAGATAGCAAAATATTATTAACATTTAATCTCTTTGAGTTACAAACGGATTCTGCCCGCAATGTGACGTAACCTGCATGTTGATAAGGGTTTTTGGCGGCGCTGTTCCATAATCTTTCGTTATGTTCGTTACCGCGCGGCGCACGCGCGTTTTCTGCCACGATCACACTTTGTAAATTTCCCATCACGCACGTAAAAAGGCTTCTCTACACTCCAGAGAGAACACACTGGAGGGATTACACTATGGCGTACAGCATCACGGCTGATGAGATTCGGGAACAATTTTCACAGGCGATGTCAGCCATGTACCAGCAGGAAGTTCCACAATACGGCACGCTGCTGGAGCTGGTCGCGGATGTGAATCTGGCGGTGCTGGAGAACAACCCGCGTCTGCATGAACACCTGGCCAACGCCGATGAATTAGCACGGCTCAATGTCGAGCGTCACGGCGCCATCCGGGTAGGGACGGCCGAGGAGCTTTCTACTTTGCGGCGCATGTTTGCCATTATGGGGATGTTTCCGGTCAGCTATTACGATCTCTCGCAGGCGGGCGTTCCGGTGCACTCCACCGCCTTTCGCCCGATCGAAGACGCGGCGCTGGCGCGTAACCCGTTTCGTATTTTTACCTCGCTGCTGCGCCTGGAGCTTATCGAGAACGACACGCTGCGTGATAAAGCCGCTGCCATTCTGGCGAAGCGCGACATATTCACCCCGGCATGCCGCCAGCTGATTGAGCTGCATGAACTGAATGGCGGTTTTACCCCACAACAAGCCAAAGCCTTTGTTGAGGAAGCGCTGGAAACCTTCCGCTGGCACCGCCATGCCACGGTGGATGCGCAAACTTATCAGGCGCTGCATGATGAGCACCGCCTGATTGCCGATGTTGTCTGTTTCCCTGGCTGCCATATCAATCACTTAACGCCACGCACGCTGGATATTGACCGTGTTCAGGCGTTGATGCCGGAGTACGGCATAGAACCGAAAATCCTCATTGAAGGGCCGCCGCGTCGCGATGTGCCAATTTTGTTACGCCAGACCAGTTTCAAAGCGCTGGATGAACCGGTGCTGTTTAACGGTGAGCATCAGGGCACACATACCGCGCGTTTTGGCGAAATCGAACAGCGCGGCGTCGCGTTAACGCAGAAAGGGCGCGCACTCTATGATCAACTGCTGACCAGCGCCGGAATCGGCAAAGATAACCTGACGCACCAGTTGCATTTGCAGGAGGTGTTTAAAGCCTTCCCGGACAGCGAAATGCTGCTGCGCAAGCAGGGGCTGGCGTGGTTCCGCTATCGCCTGACGCCAACGGGCGAAGCGCACCGCCAGGCGATTCATCCCGGCGACGATCCCCAGCCGCTGATCGAGCGCGGTTGGGTGGTGGCGCAACCCATCACTTATGAGGATTTTCTGCCGGTCAGCGCGGCGGGGATCTTCCAGTCTAACCTCGGCAACGAAACCCAGGCGCGTAGCCATGGCAACGCCAGCCAGGCGCAGTTTGAGGCCGCGCTGGGTTGCCCGGTGTTCGATGAATTCACACTCTATGCGGAAGCCGAAGCGCGCAGCAAACGGCGTTGCGGTCTGCTGTAAAACAGGTAATCTGCCAGAAATCAGTTACTTCTGGATATTGTTATGGAAAATCCATTAACGCCGCTGGCACACACCCGCCAGGGCAGTGTGCTGGGATGCAGTGAAGACGCCTTACATGTCTGGCGCGGTATTCCGTTTGCTGCGCCGCCCACTGGTGCGCTGCGCTGGCGCGCGCCACAGCCGCCGCAACCCTGGCAGGGCGTGCGCATCGCCGACACGTTTTCCGCCGCCAGCTGGCAAAACAGTGAGTATTGTCAGCAGCTCGGCGGCGGAGATCCGGGGCGTTTCTCCGAAGATTGTCTCTATCTCAATATCTGGTCACCGGCTTCGCGGACAAAACCGCTGCCGGTGATGGTCTGGCTGCACGGCGGCGGGTTCACGATCGGCTCCGGCGGCTTGCCGCCGTATGACGGAAAAGCGCTTGCGGCACGCGGTGTGGTGCTGGTGACGATCAATTATCGCCTTGGCCATCTTGGCTTTTTCGCCCATCCGGCGCTTGAGCAAGAGAGCGGTGAGCGCGTTTACAACTTCGGTTTGCTTGATCAGATAGCCGCGCTGCGTTGGGTGCAGGAGAATATTTCTGCTTTCGGTGGTGATGCGGCGAATGTGACGCTGTTTGGCGAATCGGCGGGCGCGCGCAGCGTGATGGCGCTGATGGCCTCGCCGCTGGCAGAAGGGTTGTTTCACAAAGCCATTATTCAGAGCAGTTATACCTTGCCCGATACGCCGCGCGAAGCCGCGCTGGCAAAAGGTGAAGCGATTGCCGTGCACTTTGGGCTGGAAAATGCCAGCGCCGAACAGTTGCGCGCGCTGCCGGCAGAAACGTTCTGGCCGCTGGAAGCGCCATTGAAAATTGCGCCTGCGCCCATCGCGGGTGACTGCGTGTTACCGGAACCGATGCTCGATACCTTTTTCGCCGCTCGACAACACCCGATGCCGGTCATTATCGGTTCGAACAGTGATGAAGCCAGCGTGATGGCCGAGTTTGGTGTTGATCTCGCCGGGCAAATCGAAAAGATGCGCCGCGAAAAGCGGCTCGGACTGGGGCTTATCCGCCTGCTTTATCCGGGGGTGAAAGGGGATGCGGAACTGGGTCGCCAGGTGTGCCGCGATATGGCCTTTACCACGCTTGGCCTGGTGGTGATGCAGGCTCAGCAGCGTGTCGGGCAACCCTGCTGGCGTTACTGGTTTGATTATGTTGCCGAAGCGGCACACGACACCTATATCAACGGCGCGTGGCACGGTAATGAAGTGCCGTATGTATTCGACAATCTTATGCTTTCGGAACCGTCCTGCCATTATGTCAACCCGCGCGATCTCGCTTTTGCCGCGCATATTGCCGATTACTGGGTCCGTTTTGCCCTCCAGGCCAGTCGCCGTACAGAAGCGTTACCCGGCCCGGTCAACTGGCTGGCCTGCGTACGTGGTCGCGATCGGTTGTTACGCATGGGATTGAATAAACATGCAGGATTTCGCCTGGTTAACCGCTTTATGCGTGCCCGTCTGAGCTTCTTTCGCCGGGTTATGCGCCACCATGTGAAGCTCGATTAGCCCCCAGTAACCCCTCTCTGAACGCCGCCAGACCGGCGGCTTTATTCTCCGTTTCCCGCAGCACCAGTCGGTAACTGGCACCGGTTCTGACACTCTGAGAAAACGGGCGTAGCAAGCGTCCAGCCTCGATATCTTCGGCTACCAGTGTCTCATCGGCAATAGCCATCCCCAGTCCCTGAATGGCGGCGGTAATGGCTAAATCCATGGTGTCGAAGTGTTGATTTTTACTCATGACGGGCTGAAAAGCGCTTTGCCTTGCCAGCCACAGCGACCAGTCGGTTTTATCCCGCGTGGGGTGCAATAACGTGGCGGTTTCCAGCGCATTACGTTGCGCCAGCGCGTGGCTAATCACCGGCGTTAACGCCTCCTCAAACAGCAGATCCCCGGCGCTTAATTGGGTGCCAAACACAATCGCCGCGTCATAAGGTTCTGTTTTGAAGTTAATGGTGTGATCGGTGGTGGTCGTCAATGCCACCTGTAATTCCGGATAGCGTTGTTCCAGATTCACCAATCGCGGTACCAGCCAGCGAATCGCACAGGTCGGCGCTTTCAGGCGCACCACCGTTTGTTGCGAGCGTGCCTGAAAGGCGACCGTTACCAGTTGTTCATACGCGCCGCGCAGCTCCGGCAACAGGGCGCTGCCCTGCGGCGACAGATGTAAACCGCGCGCGTGGCGCTCAAAAAGCGGAAAGCCGAACCAGTTTTCCAGCGCGGCGATTTTGCGGCTAACCGCTCCCTGCGTCAGGCACAACTCTTTCGCCGCGTGCGTCAAATTAAGATGGCGGGCGGTGACCAGAAAAGCGTCGATGGCATTGAGCGGCAAAGATCGGGGCGACATGACAACTCCAGCTATGCAATTTATTCATGGCTATTATGACAACAATTCGGTTGTCGGCTCAACAGGGTTTGGTTTGAATGGTTATGCACTTTTTATGTGAAAGGATCAGGCATGACTCTGCGTACCCCGGTGAAAACTCGCTCCAAATTACCCGATGTCGGCACCACCATTTTTACCGTTATCGGCCAGCTTTCCGCCGAACATAATGCGATAAACCTTTCTCAGGGCGCGCCCAACTTTCCTTGCGATCCGCAGCTGATTGCCGGGGTGACGCGCGCCATGCAGGCCAATCATAACCAGTACGCATCAATGACCGGTCTGCGCCCGTTAAAAGAGCGGATTGCGCACAAAATCAGCGAGCTGTACCGTACGGATTACGACGTGGACAGTGAAATTCTTATCACCGCCAGCGCCAGCGAAGGGTTGTACTCCGCTATCAGCGGGCTGGTGCATCCGGGTGATGAAGTGATTTACTTTGAACCCTCGTTCGACAGTTACGCGCCCATTGTCCGTTTGCAGGGGGCAACGCCTGTAGCCATCAAACTGACGGTGCCGGATTTCGCGGTGAACTGGAACGAAGTGCGCGCGGCAATCACACCGCGCACGCGGATGATTATCGTGAACACGCCGCACAACCCCAGCGGGCAGGTGTTTTCCCGCGCCGATCTTGAGCAACTGGCGGCGATCACCCGGCACACCGATATTGTGATCCTCTCCGATGAAGTTTACGAACATGTGGTGTTCGACGGCGAGCCGCATCACGGCATGGCAACCCATCCGCAACTGGCGGAGCGCAGCGTGATTATCTCGTCGTTTGGCAAGACCTATCATGTGACGGGCTGGCGCGTGGGATACTGCGTTGCGCCTGCGGAACTGATGGATGAGATCTGCAAAGTACATCAGTTTTTGATGTTTTCCGCCGATACCCCCATGCAGCATGCCTTTGCTGATCATATGCGTGACCCGCAGGGTTGGCTGTCGCTGGCAGCGTTTTACCAGCGTAAGCGCGACCTGCTGCAAACATTACTCGCTGAGTCGCCGTTTCGTTTACTACCCAGCGCCGGATCGTTTTTCCTGCTGGCGGATTACAGCCACTTCAGCGATGAAAGCGACAGCGAGATGGTAAAAAGGCTGATTATTGACTGCGGGGTCGCCACCATTCCGTTGTCGGCGTTTTATACCGATGGTACAGATAACAAGTTGATCCGCCTCTCTTTTGCGAAAGACGAGGCAACATTAAGAGCAGGCGCGCAGGCCCTGTGTCGTGTTAAGCCACGCTAAGGAGCGTTAATGATGAAATTTAAAGCACTCTGTCTGGGCATGGGTTTGCTCTGCTCATTCTCCTCGTTTGCCGAAAACGCGCTGCGTTACGGCGTGGAAGCGGAATATCCCCCGTTTGAAAGCCGCAACGCGTCAGGCGAACTGGAAGGTTTTGATATCGAACTGGGGAACGCTGTCTGCAAAGCGGCGCAACTGAAATGTAGCTGGGTGGAAACCTCGTTTGACGCCTTGATCCCAGGGCTGACTGCCAAGAAATTCGATGCCATCAACTCGGCGATGAACATTACCGAACAGCGGCGTAAAAGCATCGATTTCACCCAGCCGATTTATCGCATTCCATCACAACTGGTCGGCAAAAGTGGCGACGGCATGGAAGCGACCGCCGAGGGGTTGAAAGGCAAAACCATTGGTGTGTTGCAGGGATCGATTCAGGAAACCTACGCGAAAGAGCACTGGGAAAAGCACGGTGTCACGGTGGTGTCGTATAAAGATCAGAATATGGCGTGGGGAGATTTGCTGAACGGTCGCATTGACGCCTCACTGGTGATGTCGGCGGCGGGGCAGGCAGGTTTCCTCAGTAAGCCGCAGGGGAAAGGGTTTGGCTTTATTGGCAAACCGGTATCGGACGATACGATCCTCGGCAGTGGTATCGGTTTCGGGCTGCGTAAAGGTGATGAGGCCACCAAAAAGCAACTTGATGCCGCCATCGATAAAATCCGCGCTGATGGCACCATCAAAAAACTGGCGGAGAAGTACTTCCCCGGCATTGATGTTAGTGTCAGCGCACAATAACGCATGACCACTCTGGCGCCTGCCGTTGATGTCCGGCAGGCGCTTTTTTATTTCCGTTGCAAACGCCCACCGTTATACAGATCTTTACGCCGCTTTCGGGCTGCTCTTATCGACAGAAAATATTTCATGTTTCGTTCATATATTCGCCAGCCAACAATTGGATTCTCAATGAATTTTGTCTAGAGTGATGCGTTCATTAATGAACGCTTTTGCCGCTGTTTCGCGCCATCGCGAAATGCCATTTGACGACCAGAAGGACGTGTTACCAGGCATGAACCGCAGACGATTTATTCAAGCATCCATGGCCCTTGCCGCAACTTACGGCACCACCGGTGTTGCATCGCTGTTTTCCCGCGCGGCGTTCGCGGCGGAAACGGACATCGCCGATGGCCAGAGCCGCCGTTTTGATTTCTCCGTGCTGCAGTCCATGGCGCACGATCTGGCGCAACAGCAGTGGGGCGGCGCGCCTAAAGCGCTTCCCAACACGCTGGCGAACCTGACGCCGCAGGCTTACAACAGCATTCAGTACGATGCGCAGCACTCGCTGTGGAACAACGTTGATGGCCGCCTGCTGGACGTACAGTTTTTCCACGTCGGCATGGGGTTTCGCCGTCGCGTTCGCATGTTCTCCCTCGACCAGGAGACACACCAGGCGCGTGAAATTCACTTCCGCCCGGAGCTGTTTAACTACCACGACGCGGGCGTCGATACCAAACAGCTGGAAGGGCAAAGCGATCTCGGTTTCGCCGGTTTCCGCGCGTTTAAAGCGCCTGAACTGGCGCGCCGCGATATCGTCTCGTTCCTTGGCGCAAGTTATTTCCGCGCGGTAGACAGCACCTTCCAGTACGGTCTTTCCGCGCGCGGTGTGGCGATTGATACCTTTACCGATACGCCGGAAGAGTTCCCGGATTTCACCGCGTTCTGGTTTGAGACGGCAAAAGCGTCCGATACCACCTTTACCGTTTATGCGCTGCTCGACAGCCCGAGCATTACCGGTGCGTATAAGTTCGTGATCCACTGCGAAGAGAGCCAGGTGATCATGGATGTCGATAACCGCCTGTATGCACGCAAAGACATTAAGCAACTGGGTATCGCGCCGATGACCAGTATGTTCAGCTGCGGTAATAACGAGCGCCGCGTCTGCGATACCATTCATCCGCAAATCCACGACTCCGATCGTCTGGCGATGTGGCGCGGTAACGGCGAGTGGATCTGCCGCCCGCTGAACAACCCGCAAAAATTGCAGTTCAACGCTTATCAGGATGAAAACCCGAAAGGGTTCGGCCTGCTGCAACTCGATCGTGATTTCTCCCACTACCAGGATGTGATGGGCTGGTACAACAAACGTCCGAGTCTGTGGGTGGAGCCGCGTAACAAGTGGGGTAAAGGGGCGGTCAGTCTGATGGAGATCCCGACCACCGGCGAAACGCTGGATAACATTGTTTGCTTCTGGCAGCCGGAAAAACCGGTCAAAGCGGGCGATGATTTTGCCTTCCAGTACCGCTTGTACTGGAGCGCAATGCCGCCGGTGCGTTCTCCGCTGGCCCGCGTTTACGCCACCCGTACCGGCATGGGCGGCTTCCCGGAAGGCTGGGCGCCGGGCGAACACTATCCGGATAAATGGGCGCGTCGTTTCGCCATTGATTTTGTTGGCGGTGACCTGAAAACGGCCGCGCCGAAAGGCATTGAACCGGTCATCACGCTTTCAAACGGGGAAGCGAAACAGGTTGAGATCCTCTATGTCGAACCGTTTGACGGTTATCGCATTCTGTTCGACTGGTATCCGACCAATGATTCCACCGTTCCGGTAGACATGCGTCTGTTCCTGCGCTGCCAGGGCAACGCCATCAGCGAAACCTGGCTTTATCAATACTTCCCGCCCGCGCCGGACAAACGTAACTACGTTGATGACCGCGTCATGCGCTAAACCCACTTCGCCCCCGTCAGGGGGCGAATGCTTTATGGAGCCGCAATGGACGATACCGTTATACCGGTGAATGACCATCTCACGCTGCATGCCGTCGACGAGCGGTTTGTGCACGATCTGCACCAGTTAATTATCAAAAACCGCGACTGGCTACAGCAGTTTCTCAACTGGCCGCAGTCGGTCACGTCCGTTGATGACACCCGTAAAACCGTGCAGAGCAATATACTGTTGCACCAGCGCGGCTACGCCAAAATGTTCATGATTGTGCGCGACGATGTGCTGGTGGGCGTGCTGGCGTTTAACGCGATTGAGCCGTTAAACAAAACGGCTTATATCGGCTACTGGCTGGATGAAGAGTGCCAGCGGCAGGGGATATTGTCTCAGGCCATGCAGGCAATGCTCGATTTTTATGCCCGCCGCGGCGATATCCGCCGCTTTGTCATCAAATGCCGGGTGGCGAATCATGCCAGCAATCAGGTTGCCGGGCGCAACGGCTTTACGCTCGAAGGCTGCCTTAAACAGGCAGAATTTCTCAACGGCAGCTACGACGATCAGAATATCTGGGCGAAGATCGTCGATAAGGCCTGATCGCGCTAACTGGTGGCCTGTGACACCGCTTTGCGCAGGCCGTTTACCGCCGGTGAGTTCATCGGTGTGACCAGCGCGTAGTTGTAGTGATCATCACTCCAGTACTGCGCCATCACATCTTCGGCCTCGCGTTCCCCGTGAGGGAGTTTGACCGGGCTTAACGGGCGGATATACCAGCCGACCCGCGTTCCGTTCCTGTCCTGATACATAATCAGCGCCGCCGGGCCTTGCGCGGTGGCGATAAGCCGCGCACCGGATAAGGTGAAACCATACTGTTCGAGATTCGGCGGCTGGTTACCGTTAATAAAATACCGGGCGACCCAGCGGGTGAGTTCGGTTTGCTGGCTTGCCACCACATCCATTGGCGTGACGGCGGCATTATCAAAAAGTTTATAAGCCTGAACCGCGTCCTCCATCGGCTGATGAGTCATTAACATCTGCGACTCTTTCAGCTCCCAGCCCGTATAACCGCCCACGCTTAACGCCAGTACCAGCGCGAACGCGGTGGCCAGTTTCCACTGTCGCTGCTGGCGTACCTGGCGGCGTAAATAGTGTGGCTCCGGTTTTTCCAGGGCGATAGTTTGCTGGCTCATGGCCTGGCGGAGTTGCTGCGCGTCACGCCGCCAGCCTGCAACCTGCGCGGCGGCAGCGGGGTTTTCTGCCAGATAGCGCTCGATACGCGCTGAGGTCGCCTCATCGGTTTCGCCATCCATCCAGGCATGCAGATCGTGTTCATCCGGTGGCAACGTCATTTCAGTCTCCTCAGCGGCAGCGGCGCTGCCGTACCGTCTAATTTCTCATGTAGCAATTTACGCGCGCGCGACAGGCGCGACATCACGGTGCCGGTCGGGATATCGAGCGTCTGGGCGACTTCTTTATAACTCAGCCCTTCAATGCTCACCAGCAACAGAATGGCACGATAATCGGTCGGCAGCGTGGCGAACACCGCCAGCGTATCATCCGCCATGGCCAGTGATTCGGTAGATGCGCTGATGGCTTCCTCACCGGTAAAAAAAGCGAGGATTTTCATATACCGTCGCTTGCGCCGCTCGCCGTCAATAAATTGACGGTAAAGAATGGCGAACAGCCAGGCGCGCAGGCTCCGTTCGCCATCACTATTTGGGCTACGCGTCAGCGCTTTCATCAGGCAGCTTTGCACCAAATCTTCCGCGCTGTGCGGGTTGCGGGTTAGCCACAGCGCAAAGCGTTGCAAATGTGGCATCACCTGACGAATCTCATCATCAGTCAGTTGCATAGCTTGCCTTCATTGCTTGCGGGTTCCCGACATACTTTCAAAAACGCCATCGCGGAGCACGAGGGCATGAAACAGCGCGGCGGCTAAATGCAGCATCACCGTTGCGAACAGCGCCAGCGCCACCAGGGAATGCAGTGGCCGCAGTAGCGCGTAAGTATCATTATTCACCGGCAGGATAGGTGGCAACACCCAACCGCCGACAGTCACCGGGTAGCCCGCTGCCGAGAGCATTCCCCAGCCAATCAGCGGTTGCGCAATCATCATGGCATAGAGCGCCCAGTGTGAAAGATGCGCCATGGCGCGTTGCCAGCCCGCAAGGGTCGCCGGTAACGCCGGCGTGGCAGTATAAAACCGCAGCCACAGACGAACCAGCACCAGCACAAAAATCATTAAACCCAGTGGCTTATGGATCGACACCAGTAGACTGTGCAGGGATGAGACGGTGGAAACCATCACGACGCCAATAAACAGCATCGCGATGATTGCCGCCGCCATTAACCAGTGCAGTACGCGCAGCGCCGGGTGGAAATAGGCAACGTTTTTCATAAATGAGCTCCTGCCTGGGCGGATTGTTCACGGGTGCGCGCATTGTAAGATTTAGCATAAGCCGCAGAACGCGCATTGAGTAACGGATCGTCGGAGGCGGCAATGCCATCCGGCAAGATCAGGGGGTCGTAATTAATGTCATTGCATGGCCCGTTTTGCTGTTCTGTTGCCCGGGTGAGAACCAGCGTTCCGGCGTTGATGGTTTGCCGGTCGTCCGGCCAGACTTTCGCCGCATTGCTGCCATCATCACCCGGCCGGGCGACGGTGATCAGCAGATCCCATTTCAGCGGCCCCTGCGCCAGACGCTGTTTGAGATCCGTTTGCAGGAAATTTTTATCGCTCTTTTCTTCGGCACTGATGGGCTGATAACCGGTGTGCGGCACCATGCTCCAGCGCACCAGATGCGCGATATCTGCTTTATCCATAAACCGGAAGGCATTCAGGCTGTTAAAGCGATCGCTGGCCCAGCTCGACGAAGGCACATTCTGTTTTGCCCATGCCAGGAACGGCATGATCTCCGGGTTGTTTTGCACGAAGGCTTTGAATTTCCCGGCATCCGGTTTGCCGGTTGCCGCATCGGGCAGCGAGGCAACCTGTAATTCATAGAATTGCTCAACGGTGGAGACCGGGAAGAAGGGCATTGCGTTCATGCCGGTGCGCCACTGTTCACCGTTTGCTAACTGAAACGCCAGCGCCAGGCTGCGTACAGGCACAGCATAATCCGGCGCGGCGGGATTTCCTCCGGCGATGGCAAAACGCCCGATTACCGGCGTTTCACCTGCGGCAAATACCGAAGCGCGCGATAGCGTGCTGGCATTACCGTTCGAGATAAAATTGCCCGTAACGCAGAGCCCTTTGGCGTGATTACGCCGATAACCCGGATGCTCGCCGCCCGCTTGTTGTAAGACATTAACCAGTTTATCTGCGCTCAGACGCGCAGGAGTTAACCAGCCGCCGCCCCACAGGAACAGTACAATCAACACCAGCGGAACAAATGCGATTGCCGCAAGGCGTGCAAGGATCTGGCCGGTCGTAAAAGGAGTGTTTGTCATAGTCGCTCACCTGCTAATCATGAGCGGATAAGACGAAGCAACGGCGGGTTTATTCCACACGGAAGAAAAAAATTTTTGTGAAAAAAGACTACAACGGAATTCTCGTTGCAGGCTCGCTGTTATCAGGGATTTCTCGTCGCAAAGCGCGTGGCAAAGGTGCCGTCTTTGCCGCCTGCCGGGTGACGGCCGCTACGGTTTACAAAAACTGCGCAAAGGTTGTTGCAGCGAAAATCCCGCAGCCTGACAGGAGGAAAGTGAACAGATCAGGGGGTTCGTTTTCTCCGCCGGGCGTCTCATAAGCCACCTGCAACAATATGAAAAGTCCCGGATAAGCGACTTCGGCTTTGATAACAGACAAGCGAATTATAAAGAGCCAACCAGCGGTGTGCGGGTAATGTACTGCGTGTCGTTAATCACTTTCGGCCCGCGTAACAGAATACTTTCGCCTTCCTGCGCGTCGACGACCGCATCGCCGCCAATTTCAATCTGATGCTCGATCAGCACATTGCCATGAATGCGTGCATTACCCTGAATCACCACTTTTTCATCAAGCTGCAGTGGCCCGCCGCGTAACCAGGCGTGACCGCCCACCAGCACGTGGTGTTTTAAAATACAGTTGCCTTCTACAACCGCGTTTTCTGCCACCTGCGAACTGTAGCGAATGGTCGGGATCTCATCCTCAAGCGTCCCGGCGACCACGCGCGCGGAGCCATACACTTTGGCGCAGTCGCACACCCAGACATCATTGAGTTCGTTGCCTTCGAGCAGGGCAAAATCAAAGACTTCGGCGCGATGTTCAATAAACGCGTAATTAGCGATGGCATCACCATAAATTTGCGCCTGATGTACCACGCGCGAATGGCTGACGGTAGCGCGATCGTAAATCTGCAAAATCTGTTCGTTATCCAGCGTTAAGCCCTGAGCGGCAATGATGTCGCAGCCGCTGAGAATACGCGCATCGCCGCGTAAATGACATCCACCGCGCACCGTAGAGGCCTGAACGGTGACGTTGTCACTTAATTGCGCGCCATGGCTTATCTCACTGCCGTCAACCCAGGCGTTATCCGCAATGACGACATCGTGGCAAATCACACACGGCTGGGTGATCCGCGCATTGCCACGCACTGCGCTGCCAAGAAAAACCATGCTGTTTTCATCGTAAATCCAGCAGTTTCCTTGCTGATCGAGCACGTTTTCATTATCAACCCAGCCACCGGCGCTACCCGCTACAACATCGTTGAAATCGCGCAGGGCAATAATCTGGCGCAGGGCGACGGATCGCTTCTCGCCGCCAATCTGGTAATGCATTGTCCGTTGCTCATCACTGAGCCGATACTTATTCATGCTACATTTCCCCCATCTGCCTGAGTTAAACGTAGCAAATTTTACGCCGCTGGCTATCCGCCAGCGAAACCAATAAAATGCAGGCAAAATGCAACTTATAAATTCGCGACGTATTGACGTATTGAGGAACAGCATGACCACCCGCACTGATAACTACTTTACTGAAAAATACAGCATGACCCCGACCCATTCAGAAGTGCTTAACGCCATGAATTATGTCCAGCCGGGTAAAGCGCTGGATCTCGGCTGCGGTAATGGCCGCAACAGTTTGTTTCTCGCCAACCGGGGTTTTGATGTCACCGCGTGGGATAAAAACCCGAACAGTCTGAGCAACTTACAAAATATTCGTGAAACAGAAGGGCTGGAAAACTTACATATTGAGGCGGTTGATCTCAACCATCTCAGTTTTGATGGCGAGTACGATTTTATTCTCTCGACCGTAGTGCTGATGTTTCTGGAAGCGAAAACCATTCCCGGGCTGATTGCCAATATGCAGCGCTGCACCAAACCCGGCGGCTATAACCTGATTGTCGCGGCAATGGACACGGCAGATTTCCCGTGCACGGTCGGCTTCCCGTTTGCCTTTAAAGAGGGGGAGTTGCGCGATTACTACGCCGGTTGGGAGTTGCTGAAATACAACGAAGAAGTGGGTGAGCTTCATCGCACCGATGCCAACGGTAACCGCATCAAATTGCGCTTTGCCACGATGCTGGCACGCAAGTCTGCGTAAGTTTTCCCGTTGCGACAGTAAAAGAGCCGGAAGGGAGGCCACCGGTTCTTTTACTGCCAGCCTGCCGTTTTTTCTATGAACACTCGCTGTACCACGCCTGTTCCGCTATTCGCCGGGTAAATGCCTCCTGCAAACGGTTGAAGGATGACGGGGATAAATTGTCATCGCATGGGTAGCAAATGCCGGATTATAAGGCCATCCGGCAGGTTAGAGCGGGTCATCATTATGGTGTGAAAAGGCTGGTGCAGCCACACCAGCCTGCTTATTTAACGCGCCGCCAGCAGGCAGAGCTGCAACGCAACGTTATAAGAGGCTTCGAAAGCACGCAGCGGCAGGAACTCAAAACGCGAATGGAAGTTATGCGCACCGGTGAAGAAATTCGGCGTCAGCAAACCTTTAGCCGAAAGCGCCGCACCGTCGGTGCCGCCGCGCATTGGTGTCGGTTTTGGCGTGATACCCAATGAGTCCATGGCTGCAAACAGTAAATCAATCGCCCGGCGATCTTCGCCAATCGCGTTACTGATATTGCTGTAGGTATCGCTGATGCTGTACTCCACTTTCGCGGTGGGATACTGAGCCGCGATTTTTGCCGCTACATCAGCAATTTGCTGTTTACGTTTAGCAAAACTCTCGCGGTCGAAATCACGAATGTTGGCGTTCAGCGTCGCGTAACTCTGCACAGCATTGATGCCGTTAAACCAGATATAACCTTCGCGTCCTTCTGTGTGCTCTGGCGTTTGCTGGCGATCGAAATGGCTGATGTAATCCATCGCCATCAACAGCGGGTTTACCAGTACGCCTTTCGCCGACATCGGGTGCGCGGTCACCCCGGTAAACTGAATTTGCGCGCTGGCGGCGTTAAAGTTCTCGTAAACGATTTCGCCCAGTTCGCAGCAGTCGATTGTCCAGGCAAAATCAACATCAAAACGTGCTAAATCCAGCGCTTTCGCACCGCGCAGCCCCACTTCTTCATCGGGTACAAAGGCCACCACGATATCGCCGTGACGCTGTTCTGGCGTCAGATTTTCCAGCAGCGTCATCACCACGGTAACCGCGGCTTTGTTATCCGCACCGAGTACGCTGGTGCCGTCACTGAAAATTATCTCCTCATTCGGGTAAGCGAGGATCTCCGGATGCTCATCAACGCGCAGCCAGATATCCTGCGTACTGTTCAGGCAGAGATCTTGCCCCTCAAAGCGCAGGATCTGCGGATGAATATGCGGGGATAAACCGACGTCCACGGTGTCGATATGGGTGATAAAACCAATGCGCGGCGCCCCGGGAACATTGCCTTTTTTCACGGCGGTGACGGTCGCGTGATCGTCAATTACGATCTCTTCAAGACCGAGTGTTTTCAACTCATTAGCCAGTTCGCGCGCCATATCAAATTGCCCGACGGTGGTGGGTAAGGTGGTGGCAGTGGGATCGCTTTGGCTGGTGATGTTGAGATAGCGAAAGAAGCGATGCGTTAATTGACTGGTGAGCGACGACGACATAGTGATTCCTTCTTTATTCGAATTATCAGGTGTTTGCAAATTCACTTTAATGTTATTTATGAGAGGGCAAACAACAAGCCTTTACAATAAAACAACAGGAAAAACTATGATTAGCAAACCGACAACACTTGCTCTGGCGTTGGCCGCGATGATAGTGAGTTCTTCTGTGGCAGCGAAAACGCTGGTCTATTGCTCGGAAGGCTCGCCGGAAAACTTCAACCCACAACTCTATACCTCGGGCACCAGCGTGGATGCCAGCGCGGTGCCGGTCTATAACCGGCTGGTGGATTTCAAAGTGGGCACCACGCAACTGCAACCCAGCCTCGCGGAAAGCTGGGATGTCAGTGAAGACGGCAAGATTTACACCTTCCATCTGCGCAAGGGGGTGAAATTCCAGAGCAATAAATACTTCACGCCAACGCGCGACTTCAATGCCGATGATGTGATCTTCTCATTTATGCGGCAAAAAGACGCCAATAACCCCTATCACAATGTCTCTAACGGCACGTACTCGAACTTTGAAAGCCTGGAGTTCGGTTCGCTGATCACCGCGATTGATAAACTCGACGATCATACGGTGCGCTTTACGCTGGCGCACCCGGAAGCGCCGTTTGTCGCCGATCTTGGCTGGTATTTTGCGTCGATCCTCTCAGCGGAATACGCCGATGCGATGTTAAAGGCAGGAACCCCGGAACGTGTCGATATGGATCCGATTGGCACCGGTCCGTTCCGCCTGGCGCAGTACCAGAAAGATTCGCGCATTCTGTTTACCGCGTTCGACGGCTACTGGCAGGGCAAAGCCAAAATTGATCGCCTGGTCTTCAGCATCACGCCGGATGCCTCCGTGCGGGTGGCAAAACTGGAGAAGAACGAGTGCCAGGTCATGCCGTTTCCCAATCCGGCCGATTTACCGCGCCTGAAAGAGAACAAAGACATCACGCTGATGAGCAAAGCCGGGTTGAACACCGGGTTCCTGTCGTTCAATACACAAAAAGCGCCGCTGGATAATGTCAAAGTTCGCCAGGCGCTGGCGATGGCGATCAACAAACCGGCGATCATTCAGGCCGTGTTCCAGGGAACGGGCACCGCAGCGAAAAACTTGCTGCCGCCGGGTGTCTGGAGCGCGGATAGCGAACTGAAGGACTACGACTACGATCCGGAAAAAGCCAAAGCGCTGCTGAAAGAGGCCGGATTTGCGCCGGGAACAACCATCGATTTATGGGCCATGCCGGTGCAACGCCCCTATAACCCGAACGCCAAACGGATGGCCGAGATGATCCAGGCGGACTGGGCGAAAGTGGGCGTGCAGACCAAAATCGTCACTTACGAGTGGGGCGAATACCTGAAACGGGTGAAAGGTGGCGAACACCAGGCAGCCTTGATGGGCTGGACTACCGCGACCGGCGATCCGGATAACTTCTTTGGCCCGCTGTTTACCTGTACCTCAGCCAATGGCGGCTCTAACTCGGCGAAATGGTGTTACGCGCCATTTGACAAAATTATCGCCGAAGCCAAAGCTACGACCGATCATGAAAAACGCGTCGCGCTGTATAAGGAGGCGCAGCAAATGATGCATGATCAAATGCCGGCGGTAATGATTGCCCATTCAACGATTTTCGAACCGGTACGCAAAGAGGTGCAGGGCTACGAAATCGATCCGTTTGGTAAACATATTTTCTGGCAAGTTGATCTGAAGAAATAGCCATTAACAAGCGAGCAAACCCTGGACGTAAGCGGTTTGCTCGCCCATTTCACTGCACGTTAACGCTGAGGCTATCGGCGTTGTCAACGCAGCCGTTTTTCCCCACAAAACGCCGCTGCGTTTGCTATACCTTAAGAGCAATTCCGCACTCACAGGGACATCCTCATGCGTACTCATGCGTTGGTTAGCGTTGCCGTCTTTTCCGGCCTGCTGGTGTTATCAGGCTGCGCGTCAAAAGTGACGCAACCGGAAAAATATTCCGGATTTCTAAAAGATTATTCAGGGCTGCAGGAAACCACCTCCGCCACCGGCAAGCCGGTGCTTCGCTGGGTGGCGCCGGGTTTTGACCCGGCGAAATACGACAGTATTGTCTACCACCCGGTGGTCTATTATCCGGTGGCGAAACCTACCAGCCAGGTAAATCAACAGGTGCTGGATGGCGTTCTCAACTACACCAACAGCAAATTGAAAGCTGCCGCCGCCGCGCGTAAACCGCTGGTGACATCGCCAGGCCAGCACAGCCTGATTTTCCGTGGGGCGATAACCGGCGTGGACGCCAGCAAACAGGGATTGCAGTTCTATGAAGTGGTGCCGGTGGCCATGGTTGTGGCGGGAACGCAGATGGCAACCGGTCATCGCACGATGAACACGCATCTCTATTTTGAAGGCGAGCTAATTGATGCGCAGACCAATGCGCCGGTGCTGAAAGTGGTGCGCCAGGGGCAAGGGAAAGATGTGAATAACGAAAATGCGCCGGTCACCGTCGACTCTCTGAAACAAGTCATTGACGATATGGCGACCGACGCGACGATGTTTGATATCAGCAAGCGTTAGCTTTTCGCCGTATTCCGCGCCCGCCCAGCCACGTTTCCGGGCGGGCAAACATCACCAGATTGCCGGTAAGGATCAGCAGCAACCCGGCAACGCCATTGAAGTGCCAGATATAGCCTTCGAAGAATGTCGAAACGGTCAGCGCGACCAGTGGAAACAGCAGGGTGCTGTAAGCCGCTTTGCTGGGGCCAATGCGCCCGACCAGCGTAAAATAGGCGCCAAAGCCAATCACCGATCCGAACAGCGCCAGGTAGACCAGCGCGCCAAGGTAACTGGCCGTCCATTGCGGGGTGAAATCGTCACCGCGCAGCAGGCCAATCGCTCCCATAATCAACGTTCCGTAGAGCATCGCCCAACTGTTGGTGGTGATGGTTTCCAGCCCTTTGCGCTGATGGCGGAGGCTTATCATATTGCCAAACGAGAAACCCAGCGTGCCCAGCGCCGACAGACCAATTCCCATCAGTAGCGTTATGCTCCAGCCGCTGTTTACCAGATCCTGCCAGAACAGCGTCACAATCCCCGTCAGGCCGAGGATCGCGGCAACAAAAAAGCGCGCCGGGGGCTTTTGACCAAAAAAGAGATAACTGTTTACCGCGTTAAATAACACCGCCATGGAGAAGATCACCGACTCCAGCCCGGTGCTGATCCACGCCGCAGCGGTATAGAAGCACCAGAAGTTAAAACCAAACACGCAGCAGCCCTGGAGCAGGCAAAACAGATGATCGCGCAGCGGCAGGGCGCGCAATTTTCGCTGCGCCAGCAGCACCAGCATCATTACCACTGTGGCCAGTGCAAAGCGCCAGAAGATCGACACCGGCGCGGCGACCGGCCCTTGTTGTAGATAAATCGCAATCCAGGTTGTTCCCCAGATAACTACCACCAAACCGTACAGCAATGCGTTCATGTTGAGTTCCAGTGCGTAAAACGAATGCTGAGTGTGGCAAAACACGCACGCAGGCGATTGCACAGGTTTGCGCCGGACTTGCATATTCTTGCGCTTTTCTTTACACAACGCTGGTATCCGCCGCCAGCTATTCATAGACTGGGGTTCTGGTGAATTTATGATAATTTCCGTGAATGTCTGAACACTACGAAGCCTTTGAAAACTTGAGTAAACACAACGCCGTGTTGCACAACTCGGTGGCGCTGCACTCTGGCATTCAACTGGCGGCCTGGTCGAACAAACGCGACAACATTACCCAATATTGCAATCACCATACCCTGAGTTTGTACGTTGCCGACGGCTATGAGAGCTATCACAAAACCGCCTACGGCTGGAAAAATGGCGGCGGGCCGGATCGCTTTTGCCTGATGCCGAAAGAGAGCGAATCGGTGTGGGATATCCGCGATACGTTGTCCTTTGTCCACCTTTACTGCACCGATGAGCATCTGCGTGAAGTGGGTGAGCAGGTGTGGGATCGCAGCCCGGCATCGTTCACGCTGGATGAGAAAACATTCTCCCAGGATGCGCGTATTACCGCGCTTTATCGCCAGTTTTTGCTCGGTTGCGACTGGCAGCAAAACGCCAACCAGTTAACGCTGAGTACCGCATCGACGCTGTTACTGACGCACCTGGTGCAGCACTACAGCAACGTGCTGTGGCAACTGCCGACGGTAACGGGCGGCTTAGCACCCGTGGTGCTTCGCACGGTGCTGGAGTATATCGATGCGCATCTGGCAGAACCGCTGCTGCTGGCGGATCTGGCCGCGCAGGCCGCGCTGAGCGAATACCATTTTGCCCGCATGTTCCGCCAGTCAATGGGCGTGGCGCCGCACCAGTTCGTGATGCAACGGCGCATGGCGCGGGCGAAAGATCTGCTGCTTCATAGCGATCAGCCGCTGACCACCATTGCGCTGGCCTGCGGTTTTAACTCGGCCAGCCACTTCAGTAACCGCTTCAAAGCGGCGAAAGGCATTACGCCCTCGCAGTTACGCGCGTCGCGCTAAGCGTAATGCGCTGTAGCAGATCCCGCCGATCGCTAAGCCCCAGAATGCAGACCCAATCCCCAGCAGCGTGACGCCGCTTGCGGTAACCAGAAAGGTGACCATCGCGGCATCGCGATCGCGTTCGGTGATCAGCGCCTGGTGCAGGCTGCCGCTCATCGTGCCCAGCAGTGCCAGCCCTGCCAGCGTCTGGATCCAGCTTAATGGCAAGGCGGTGAGCAGCGAGGTTATCGAGCCGCCAAACAGACCGGCTAGCAGGTAAAACACCCCGGCTGCTGCCGAGGCCACCCAGCGTTTTTCCGCCTGCGGGTGAGCATCCGGGCTCTGGCAAATCGCCGCCGTGATGGCGGCAATACAGATGGAATAGACACCAAACGGCGAGAACACCAGTGCCAGCGCGCCGGTAAAAATAATCAACGGTGAAACCGGCACGTGGTATCCCGCCGCCTGCATCGTGGCAAAACCGGGCGCATTCTGCGAGGCCATTGTCACCAGAAAGAAGGGAATACCGATGCTCACCAGCGACGACCAGTGAAATTCCGGCGCGATATACGTCGGTACAACCAACGCGATAGTGATATTTTTCGTGACAACGTCACCGCTTAGCCACGCCACCAGCCCTCCGACCAGAAGTGTGGCGACAATGGCATAGCGCGGTGCCAGCGATTTGCAGATAAGCCAGGCCAGCAGCATGCTGCCACACAAGACGAAATGCCCCTGAATATTGCTAAACGCCTGCAAACCGAAGCGCAGCAAAATGCCCGCCAGCATGGCCGCCGCCAGCGTGTGGGGAATGATTTTCATCAGCCTGGCGAACAGCCCGGTAATGCCACACAGGACAATTAAGGCATTGGCAAAGATAAATACGCCCACCACTTCATTCAGTGAAACCCTTTGTAAGCTGGTCGCCAGCAGCGCGGCGCCTGGTGTTGACCAGGCCGTAAGCACCGGCATGCGATACCAAAGACTTAACACCAGCGTGCTGATGCCCATACCCAGACCGAGCGCGGTCATCCAGCCGGCAATTTGCGTTGCAGTTGCGCCCGCCGCCGAGGCCGCTTGCCAGATAATGGCGGCGGAGCTGGCATAACCGACCAGCACCGCGACAAAGCCAGCCAGCAGGCTGGAAAAAGGCAGGGCAGACGCGCGAGAAAAGGCGGCATGTGACATGAAATAATCCTTGTGCGTTATAGCATCCGCATAAAGTATCACTGGCCGTTATAGCGCACAAGCTGGCAGTGCAATAAGGTATTTAGCGTGGTTATAGTTTCGCTCTCTAAAAAAGAAACGCTGCGCTATACTGCCCCGGATTTTTCTTCCCGGAGGCGTAATGAACATCGCAGACTACCTGGCAAGCACCTTAAAACTTCTCCGTCAGGGCCGTGGCTGGAGCCTTTCCAGGCTGGCAGAAGAGACGGGCGTTTCCAAAGCGATGCTCGGGCAAATTGAGCGTAATGAATCAAGCCCGACGGTGGCGACACTCTGGAAAATCGCCACCGGCCTGAATGTGCCGTTTTCTACCTTTATTGCGCCACCGGAGAGCGATACCCCGCACGCCTACGATCCTGAACAGCAGGCGATGGTGATCACGCCCATTTTCCCGTGGGATGAAAAGCTGCACTTTGATCTCTTCTCAATTGCGCTGGCGCCGGGGGCGATAAGTGAATCGACGCCGCACGAAAGCGGGGTGATTGAGCATGTGATTGTCATTAATGGCGCGCTGGATTTATGTCTCGGCGGGCAGTGGAAAACATTTACCAGCGGAATGGGTGTGCGCTTTGCGGGCGATGAGGCCCATGCCTATCGCAACAGTTCCGCACACACCGTGCATTTCCACTCGTTGATCCATTATCCAAAAGAAAAAGCCGCAAGCACGCCTGCGGCTAAAAACGACGACGATAAATAACATGACAACGTTGACCCGCGATACTTCGGGCTGCAGGAAAGTTCAGCCTCACCTGCAACCGGCAGTACGGTGGATAAAACGTGACGAGGAATGTCCGAGCCACCACTCTATCGCCGCATGAAACGCAGCGGAAATAGCAATTTCGACATTGCATTGCCGACAGACGCAAATTCCCCCTGCGGCAGGTGGTGAAACGCCCCGGTTGTGACTACAATAGCCGCCATTTTGTACATAATGGATAACGACGATTGTATGCGCCTGCACCCCCATCATCTTGAACTGTTAAGCCCGGCCCGCGACACCGCCATCGCCCGTGAAGCGATCCTTCATGGCGCTGACGCGGTCTACATTGGCGGCCCTGGCTTTGGCGCGCGCCACAACGCCGGTAACAGCCTGCGCGATATCGCCGAACTGGTGCCGTTCGCGCATCGCTATGGCGCGAAAGTGTTTATCACTCTGAACACGATCCTTCATGATGACGAGCTGGAACCGGCGCAGAGCCTGATCCATGACCTGTACCAGGCCGGGGTTGATGCGCTGATCGTGCAGGATATGGGCGTACTTGAGCTGGATATTCCGCCGATTGAGCTGCACGCCAGTACGCAGTGCGACATTCGCAGCGTGGAAAAAGCCAAATTCCTCTCCGATGTCGGTTTTAGCCAGATTGTGCTGGCGCGTGAGCTGAACCTGGAGCAGATCCGCGCCATTCATAACGCGACCGACGCCACCATTGAGTTCTTTATCCACGGCGCACTGTGCGTGGCGTACTCCGGGCAGTGCAATATCTCTCATGCGCAGACCGGGCGCAGCGCCAACCGCGGCGACTGCTCCCAGGCGTGCCGCTTGCCTTATACGCTAAAAGACGATCAGGGCCGCGTGGTGGCTTATGAAAAACACCTGCTGTCGATGAAAGATAACGATCAGACCGCCAACCTGGCAGCGCTGATCGATGCCGGTGTGCGCTCCTTCAAAATTGAAGGGCGCTACAAAGATATGAGCTACGTGAAGAACATCACTGCGCATTACCGCCAGATGCTGGATGCCATTATTGACGATCGCGGCGATCTGGCGCGTGCGTCTGCCGGGCGTACAGAGCACTTCTTTATTCCGTCGACAGACAAAACTTTCCATCGCGGCAGCACCGATTATTTTGTCAATGCGCGCAAAATTGATATCGGCGCGTTTGATTCACCGAAATTTATCGGCCTGCCGGTCGGTGAAGTGCTGAAAGTGGCGAAAGATCACCTCGATGTTGAAGTGACCGAACCGCTGGCCAACGGTGATGGCCTGAACGTACTGGTGAAGCGTGAAGTGGTAGGTTTTCGTGTCAACGTCGCCGAGAAAACGGGCGAGAACCGTTACCGCGTGTTCCCGAATGAAATGCCGGACGCGCTGCGAACGCTGCGCCCGCACCATGCGCTGAACCGTAACCTTGACCATAACTGGCAGCAGGCATTACTGAAAACCTCCAGCGAGCGTCGCATCGGCGTGGATATTGAGCTTGGCGGCTGGCAGGAGCAACTGGTGCTGACGCTGACCAGCGAAGATGGTGTCAGCGTGACGCACACGCTGGATGGGCAGTTTGACGAAGCCAATAATGCGCAAAAAGCGCTGGAAAGCCTGAAAGACGGGCTGGCGAAACTGGGTCAAACCCGCTATTACGCGCAGGCAATCACCGTGAATCTGCCGGGTGCGCTGTTTGTGCCCAACAGCCTGCTCAACCAGCTGCGTCGCGAAACGGTAGAGATGCTGGAAGAGGCTCGGCTGGCGAATTACCAGCGCGGCAGCCGCAAACCGGTGGCAACACCCGCGCCGATTTACCCGGAAACACATTTATCGTTCCTGGCAAACGTCTATAACCACAAAGCGCGTGAATTTTATCATCGCTACGGTGTGCAACTGATTGACGCCGCCTTCGAAGCGCATGAAGAGAAGGGCGATGTGCCGGTGATGATCACCAAACACTGTTTGCGCTTCGCCTTCAACCTGTGCCCGAAACAGGCGAAAGGCAACATCAAAAGCTGGCGCGCGACGCCAATGCAACTGGTGCATGGCGACGAAGTGCTGACGCTGAAGTTTGACTGCCGTCCGTGTGAAATGCATGTGATTGGCAAAATTAAGAACCATATTCTGAAAATGCCTCTGCCGGGCAGCGTCGTGGCGTCGATAAGCGCCGACGACTTAGTAAAAACGTTGCCAAAACGCAAATAAACAACGGGTGGCACTCTGCCACCCTGTTTTTTTACTGTCCCTAAAACAATTCTCCTGAATAGCCATAAATTATCCCGTCGCGCTAAGAACAATCATGCGTAAATAACCGTAATACGTTAATCTGGTCGGGCGGAAATAATAAGAAATGGCTTATTGATGATATTCATGGAGAGGAAATGCGTAAATTTACGTTAAGCGCCTTGCTTGTCGCGGGTGCATTTTTGTTGTCTGCCTGTACGCCAGGCCCGCTCGGAACGCAGCGTTATCAGGCCTATACCGGTAGCGACGCGACAGTGGTCTACACGCAGGCTAATAAGGCTCATCAGGGGCTTTTTTATTTCCAGCGTTATAACAAAAAGGGTGACTGCTTTAATTCCGCCGAGATGATTTACATCAGCAATAATATGCTGGAGGGCGTAGTTGACCGGCTTTTTACCAGCCGACTGAAAGGCGATCAATACTGGACATTAATCGTACAGGATAATTCCAGCGGCAGGATGTGGATCCATGAGACCGCATTTTTCCTTGAAAAAGGCAAACACTATGTGGCGATCAGCTCCCGTGGTGCGGTTGAAATTCCGGCAGATTTGAATATCACCAGCCAGGACGATCTGGATAAAGTGTATGACCGCTATCAGGATAAACCGGCGAAACCGTGGAACTTACGCCGTGGCATCTGTAAGTCCTGGTTATCCAAAGCGATGGGCTCGTAATCTTTTAAGCAAACTGCCTTAAAAACCGTGTCTGCCAGATAAAAAACAGGCCTTTCGTGATAGCGAAAGGCCTGTTTGCATTTCAGGATAGATTAGCGGTCGTCACCCGGACGACTTTCTTCCGGCAGTGGCGGTTTCTTGCCGTTGTGTTTGTCGTTGTGTTTATTATCCGGGCGCGGCGGCTTATCTTGCTTATGTTTCGGCGGCGGCGCATCGTGCGACGGTTTTTTATCACCTTTATGGTGCTGGTCATTTTGGTACTGTTCCGGTGGTAGCGGCGGACGTTCGTCAGCAAACACCATCGAAGAGAAGCTCACCGCCAGAATGGCAGACACCAGTGCAATCTTTTTCATCTTTTACATCCTTACTCGTTCTATTGCGTGGCGACGATTTGACGATAAAAAAGTGAAGGGATTATGGAGCGTTACGCCTTCGGGATTATTCCTGGCGGCGCGGTGCAAGATAGCGCCAGTAAGGCGGTGAACCGAAACTCGCCAGTAAAAAATCGATCACTGTGCGGGTGTTAAGCGACGGGTATTTCCCGCCAGGATAGAGCAACCATAGCGACTGCGGCGTTGCCGAATAACTGGCGGTGAAATCGGGCATGAGCGCCACAAGCTCGTTGCGATTCAGCATTTCACCCACTTGCCAGTCCGGGAAGAGCAATATTCCCGCATCGCTCAGAGCGGCCTGTAACAGCAATTCCGCGTTATCGGAAACGATTTTGGCCTGCGGCGAAAACTGGCAGGATTTCTCCCCTCGCTGAAAACGCCAGCGCTGCAAACCACTTTTCCCGCGATACGCCAGTAACCGGTGCGACTGCAACTCCTCGGGTGTTTTCGGTTGACCATAACGGCGCACGTAGGCGGGTGTCGCCACCAAATGGCACTGCTGATGCGCAATCAGACGACCGTGCAGCTCGGAATCCTGCAGCGCCGCAATACGCAGCAGCAGATCGGTACCGTCGGCAAACGGGTCGATATAGTCATCGTTCAGATTCAGTTCGATATGCAGACGCGGATAACGCTCGCTCAGTTCGCTGATTTTGGGGCCAATATGGCGCAGGCCAAACGAGATCGGCGCATTAATACGAATGCGCCCGCCAGGCTCATCGCGACGCTCGTCCACCTGGGTTTGCGCGTCCGCAAGCTGCTGTAACATGGCGCGAAACGTGTCGGCATAGATATGACCCGCCTCGGTGGCAATCACCGCGCGCGTGTTGCGGTACAACAACTGGGTTTCCAGCGCCTGCTCCAGTTGCTGAACCACGCGCGATAGCGATGAGGCCGCCAGACCTTCATTGCGTGCGACTTCGGATAAATTCCCCTCGCGAACAATGGCAAGAAACAGCTGCATTGAGCGGGCGCTAATTTGACTGAGCTTATTCATCTGTGCGTAATCCGCAAAGGTCCATGGCGCATTGTAGTGTTTTTGCGAACAGGTTTCATCGTTAAGCTACGCGAACAATTAATACGGAGAAGAATCATGAGCACTGTAGTGAAAGCCTTCGATGAAACCGTCCGCCAGCGTTTTTCCGCCCGCGCATTTCTACCAACCCCGTTAACGGACGAGCAAATTCGGGACGTGTTGCAGGATGCGCAATTTTCCCCGTCTAACTGCAACACGCAGCCGTGGCATGTGCATGTGGTTTCCGGTGAAACGAAAAACCGCCTTGGAAAAAGGATGACGGAAAACGATCTGCAGGGGCGCCAGACGCCGGATTTCACCTTTTCCTATGATGATTTTCACGGCGACTATTTCGAGCGCGCTCATGAGCAAGCGCGGATTTATTACGAGGCGATAGGCGTGGCGCGTGAAGATAAAGCGCGGCGCCAGGAGGCTTATCTGCGAAATTATCAGTTTTTTAACGCGCCACACGCCGCTTTTCTGTTTATGCCGTCTTTTGGCGACAACATCCGCGTTGCCTCCGACATTGGCATGTATGCGCAGAGCTTTTTGCTGTCATTGACGGCGCGTGGTTTTGCCGGAATTCCGCAAACCTTACTGGGTTTTCACGCGGATATGATCCGCGAAGAACTCGGTGTTTCCGCTGATTATCGTCTGCTGTTCGGCATCTCGTTTGGCTATGCCGATATGTCTGCGCCGTCTGCGAAAACACGCATGCCGCGCATTCCCGTTGAGCAAAGTGTGGTGATGCACGGGTAACGTCGCAGATGACCAGAGACGCTAATCGCGAGCGTCTCTGGACGGTGTTACGCCGCACAAAGCGCGCGGGCGCTTTGTTTCCACTCATCAACCTGATCGGGGTGCAGAAAGGAGAAATAAACGGTGGTGTTGTCAGGAAGGATATTTTGCAACGCCTGCATGCAGTTGGCTTCGCAGGGGCGTAATTCGATATAAACGCTGGTGATCGGCAACTGTTCATCACCATTGCCCGATTTCTCAATGCGTCGTATCGCCGCAATCAGTGCCGCCATTTCGCCATGCAATTTTACCCAGTTATTGGTGTAAATATCCGGTGGCATCTCAATGCGCATCTGGCTATTACCAAAGGCATAGCGGGAATTACCGCGCAACGTGTATTCGACGGTGGCGCAGCACGATTCCGGGCCAAAACCATCTTGTTTAACCAGCTTCTTTTTGTCTTCCAGCGTACGGCGGACAATCGGGTAACCCGATCTGAGGTTGTAAGGCGTCTGAACGAGGTTAATCATTATTTCTCCCTAAACGCATGAAAAATCGCAGCCCTAATGTAAATTGGACAACAAAAAGCGTAGTGAACGATCCCGGAAATTTCTAGCCAGGATCGTTCGTTGCGAATGGCCAATTAGTGCGATTTAAACCCCGCCGCCGACATCAGAAGCCGGAACACCATACTGACCGCAAACAGTGCCAGTACGCTGCCGCCCCAGATTAAAAGCATCCACATCAGGCGGTTGAAGAAGGAGTGTTTCATCAATGATACCCCTCGCCATGTTGCACCTTGCCGCGAAACACGTAATAGCTCCACAAGGTATAAACCAGAATAATCGGGATAATCAGCAGGGCGCCGACCAGCATAAAGCCCTGGCTTTGCGGCGGTGCTGCGGCCTGCCACAACGTGATATCCGGTGGAATAATGTGCGGCCAGATACTGATGCCAAGGCCGCTAAACCCGAGGAAAATCAGCCCCAGAGTCTGCACAAATGGCAGCGTGTGGGAGTCCGGGTTGCCGAGACTGCGCCACAGCCAGGCACTCAGTACCACAACTAACAGCGGCACCGGCGAGAAGAAGTAGAGATTCGGCAAGCTGAACCAGCGATCGGCAATCGCAGAATGCGTCAGCGGCGTCCACAGGCTAATCACGGCAATCACCACCAACATCGCCAGCAACAGTTTTCTCGCGGCCTTGCGCATTTTCCCCTGCAACGGCTCTTCGCTTTTCATCACCAGCCAGCTCGCGCCGAGCAGGGCGTAAGTGATGACCAGCCCGACGCCGCAAAACAGGTTAAACGGCGTCAGCCAGTCGAGCGCACCGCCGCTAAATGTGCGGCCCGTCACCGGAAAACCGTTAAGCACCGCGCCCACCACCACCCCCTGGGTAAAGGTGGCAAGCAGCGAGCCGGAGAGAAACGCTTTGTCCCAGAACGGCCGGTGCGCGGGTGTGGCTTTGAAGCGAAACTCAAAGGCCACGCCGCGAAAGATAAGACCGATCAGCATTAAGGTCAGCGGAATGGTCAGCGCATCGACAATCACCGCATAGGCCAGCGGAAACGCGCCGAACAACCCCGCGCCGCCGAGCACCAGCCAGGTCTCGTTGCCATCCCAGACCGGCGCGACACTGTTGACCATCACGTCGCGATCGTGCGCGTCACGCGTGACGGGAAACAGGATGCCGATACCAAGGTCAAAACCGTCCATCACGATATACATCAAAGTGGCGAAGACGATAATGACAAACCAGATTAACGAAAGATCAATGCCCATTATTTATCCTCATCCGCGTCGAGATGTTCGCCTGCCGCAGACAGCGGTCGTGCTGGCGTGCCTTGCGTGGCGCGCTCATCACGCTCCTGCGGCCCTTTGGTAATAAGCCGCACCATGTAGCTGTAACCCACGCCAAAAACGGAACAATACACAACAAAGAACGCCAGCAAACTGAGGCTCATTTGCAGATCGCCATGGGCGGAAACCGCATCGGCCGTACGCAGCAAGCCGTATACCACCCACGGCTGGCGACCCACTTCTGTCGTGACCCAACCGGCAAGAATGGCAATCAAACCCGCGGGTCCCATCCATAGCGCGAAGTGTAAAAACGGTCGCGACTGATAGAGTCGGTCGCGAAAACGCAGCCATAGCGCCGCGACGCCCAGGCCAATCATCAGCACGCCGAGCCCGACCATAATGCGAAACGACCAGAAAACAATCGGGGAATAGGGGCGCTGATCTTTAGGGAAATCTTTTAGCGCCGGCACTTGCTTATCGAGGCTGTGCGTCAGGATCAGGCTACCGAGCGCCGGGATCGCCACGGCGTAACGCGTGCGCTCCTGCTCCATATCAGGCAGGCCAAACAGCAGCAGCGGCGTCGCTTCTCCGGGCGGGTTCTCCCAGTGGCCTTCAATGGCGGCAATTTTTGCCGGTTGATGTTCAAGCGTATTCAGCCCGTGCATATCGCCGACCATCGCCTGAATCGGCGCCACAACCAGCGCCATCCACATCGCCATGGAAAACATCTTGCGGATAGCGGGTGTGTTATTGCCGCGTAACAGATGCCAGGCGGCAGACGCGCCGACAAACAACGCACTGCTTAAGAATGCCGCAATGGTCATGTGTATCAGCCGGTACGGGAAGGAGGGATTAAAGATAACCTTGAACCAGTCGACCGGCACCACCTGGCCATTTTCGACAATAAAGCCCTGCGGCGTATGCATCCAGCTATTGGACGCGAGGATCCAGAAGGTGGACATAATGGTGCCCAGCGCGACCATACAGGTGGCGAAAAAGTGCAGGCCTGGCCCGACTTTGTTCCAGCCAAACAGCATCACGCCGAGAAAACCCGCTTCAAGGAAGAAGGCGGTCAGCACTTCATAGGTCAGTAATGGCCCGGTAATGCTGCCGGCAAACTGGGAAAAACCGCTCCAGTTGGTGCCGAACTGATACGCCATCACCAGCCCGGACACTACCCCCATACCGAAGTTAACGGCGAAGATCTTCGACCAGAAATGGTACAGCGTGCGCCAGTCCGGGTTGCGGGTTTTAAGCCACAAACCTTCAAGCACCGCCAGGTAACTGGCAAGGCCGATGGTGATTGCCGGAAAAATGATATGAAAAGAAACGGTGAAGGCGAACTGTATTCTCGCCAGGTAAAACGCGTCTAAACCAAACATGCACAACCCCAATGTCAATGTTGTGGTGTCAATGTTAATGAGCGCAAGCGTGAACTTGCAGAAACAGATACAGGGAATTTTCGTATAACAGTTCCCTGTAAAGGGTATGGCAGGTTGCTGATTAGTCCAGACGAAGCGGTAACCCGTAACCATAACAGTGCGCATAATGGGCTGTTTTGTATAAACTGATATAGCAAGATGGCGCACCGCGTGCCATGATGTAGACGTTTTGTTAACACGTGAAAAATCATGAAAAAATACCAGCGCCTGGCGCAGCAAATCGCAGAACAAATTGATCTTGGCGTCTGGCGCCCCGGAGAGAAGCTGCCGTCGCTGCGTGAGCAGGTGACCAGCAGCGGGCTGAGTTTTATGACCGTCGGTCATGCGTATCAGTTGCTGGAAAGCCAGGGGCGAGTGATTGCCAGGCCACAGTCTGGCTATTTTGTCGCGCCAGCGCCCGGCTTACCGCGCGCGCCGGCGGCTAAGGTCACGCGTGATGAAGCGGTGGACATTAATACCTATATTTTTGACGTGTTACAGGCCAGCTGCGATGCCTCGGTGCTGCCGTTTGGTTCCGCCTTTCCCGACCCCAAACTGTTTCCGATGCCGCAGCTCAACCGGTCGCTGGCAAAGGTGAGCAAAAGCGCCACCGCCATGAGCGTGATAGAAAATCTGCCGCCGGGAAACAGCCAGTTGCGCCACGCCATTGCCAAACGCTATGCCCGCCAGGGGATGAACATTTCGCCGGAGGAAATTGTTATCACTGCGGGCGCGCTGGAAGCGCTGAACCTCAGTTTGCAGGCGGTAACAGAGCCGGGTGACTGGGTGATTATTGAAAGCCCCTGTTTTTACGGCGCGTTGCAGGCGCTGGAGCGACTGAAGTTAAAAGCGCTGTCGGTGCCGACTGATGTAAAAGAGGGTATCGATCTTGATGCGCTGGCGCAGGCGTTAAGCGACTATCCGGTCAAAGCCTGCTGGCTGATGACCAATGCGCAGAACCCGCTCGGGTTTACCTTAAGTGCTGCGAAAAAGGCGCAACTGGTCGCGCTGCTGGCACAACACAACGTCACGCTGATTGAAGATGATGTCTACAGCGAGCTTTACTACGGGCGCGAACAGCCGTTACCGGCGAAAGCCTGGGACACGCAAGACATGACGTTGCACTGTTCCTCCTTTTCAAAATGTCTGGTCGCCGGGTTTCGCGTCGGCTGGGTCGCGGCCGGACGCCACGCCAGGCGCATTCAGCAATTGCAATTGATGAGCACCTTATCCACCAGTTCGCCGCTGCAACTGGCGCTGGTCGATTACTTATCGACGCATCACTACGACGCCCATTTGCGCCGCCTGCGCCGACAGCTTGCCGAGCGCAAACATCTGGCCTGGCAGGCGCTGCTGCGGCATCTGCCGCCGGAAGTGAAAATTTATCGTAATGAGAGCGGCTATTTCTTATGGCTGGAGTTGCCCGCCGGGCTGGATGCCGGTGAACTGAGCCAGCAGGCGCTGGCGCACCATATCAGCATTGCGCCAGGGAAAATGTTTTCGACATCCGACAACTGGCGTTCGTTTTTCCGCTTTAATTGCGCCTGGGTCTGGGGCGATAAAGAGGAGCGGGCGGCAATGCAATTGGGTGAATTAATTCGCCAGATGATGAATTAACCGCACCCGTCTTTCTTATTTTCTGAATAACTTATTCTCCTGTTAAAAATAACGGCGGCGTAAATATGACGTGCGCCGTCATTATTTTCTGCGCTCCCGAACCTGGTATTCATAGGAAATGTGAATAGCAACACAGATTAACGGACGTTCGCTAACCCCTTGTCTATACTCCAAAAGAGCGCGCAGTAGCATTTTCATTGTTAACGCAATGCGTCATCTGTCACATCCTTGCGAAATTTCCGACGGGCCACATTCATGCCGTCAGCGCGCCGTCTATTTTTATTAAGGGAGATATATTTACGGCAAGGCTGCCGCACTTTTTTCATTGCGACAGGAGTAGAAAATAATGAGCAAGAAATTTGCCCGCAGCAGCCTGTGTGCGCTGGGTCTGACCGTCATGACCGCACACGCCGCCGAACCAACCGAAGTGGGAAAGGGAGAAGGTCGGCTGGATATTATCGCCTGGCCTGGCTATATCGAGCGCGGTCAGACCGATAAGCAATATGACTGGGTGACCGCCTTTGAAAAAGAGACCGGTTGCGCAGTGAATGTGAAAACCGCCGCCACGTCCGATGAGATGGTGAGCCTGATGGCGAAAGGCGGCTACGACCTGGTAACCGCCTCCGGCGATGCCTCTTTACGCCTGATCATGGGGAAACGCGTCCAGCCAATAAACACCGCACTTATCCCCAACTGGAAAACGCTCGACCCGAAGCTGGTGAAAGGCGAATGGTTTAACGTTGCGGGGAAAACTTACGGCACGCCGTATCAGTGGGGGCCCAACCTGCTGATGTATAACACCAAAACCTTCCCGACGCCGCCGGATAGCTGGGCGGTGGTCTTTGTGCAGCAAAATCTGCCGGATGGCAAAAGTAATAAAGGGCGCGTGCAGGCCTACGATGGGCCGATTTATATCGCCGATGCCGCACTGTTCCTGAAAGCTACGCAACCGCAACTCGGTATTGACGATCCGTACCAGCTTACCGAAGCGCAGTATCAGGCGGTGCTGAAAACCCTGCGCGATCAGCATTTGCTCATTCACCGTTACTGGCATGACACCACGGTACAGATGAGCGACTTCAAGAATGAAGGCGTGGTGGCTTCCAGCGCGTGGCCTTATCAGGCGAATGCCCTGAAAGGTGAAAATCAGCCGATTGCCACAGTCTTTCCCAAAGAAGGGGTAACCGGCTGGGCGGATACCACCATGCTGCATGCCGACGCGAAACACCCGAACTGTGCCTATAAATGGATGAACTGGTCACTGACGCCAAAAGTGCAGGGCGATGTGGCGGCGTGGTTTGGTTCGTTGCCGGTGGTGCCGGAAGGGTGCAAAGCCAGTACCTTGCTGGGTGAAAAGGGCTGCGAAACCAACGGTTACAGCTTCTTTGACAAAATCGCCTTCTGGAAAACGCCGGTAGCGCAAGGCGGCAAATATGTGCCTTACAGCCGCTGGACGCAGGATTACATCGCCATTATGGGCGGCCGTTAACCTGCCAGGAGCGCGCTATGACCTATGCGGTAGAATTCCTGGATGTCGCCAGAGTCTTTGGTGATGTCCGGGCGGTTGACGGCGTAACGTTCGCCGTCAACGACGGGGAGTTTTTCTCCATGCTGGGGCCATCCGGCTCCGGCAAAACCACCTGCCTGCGGCTGATTGCCGGGTTTGAACAGCTCAGCGGCGGTGCCATTCGTATTTTTGGCCGCGAAGCCAGCGAGCTGCCGCCCTGGGAGCGGGACGTGAATACCGTCTTTCAGGATTACGCGCTGTTTCCGCACATGTCTGTTCTCGATAACGTCGCCTACGGGCTGATGGTGAAAGGCATGGACAAAAAACAGCGCCATGCCCGCGCCCGTGAGGCGCTGGAAAAAGTGGCGCTCGGTTTTGTGCATGCGCGTAAACCCTCGCAGCTTTCCGGCGGCCAGCGGCAACGCGTCGCCATCGCCCGCGCGCTGGTAAATGAACCCAGAGTGTTATTGCTCGATGAACCTCTGGGCGCGCTGGATCTGAAGCTGCGCGAACAGATGCAACTGGAGCTGAAAAAGCTGCAACAGGATCTCGGCATCACCTTTATTTTTGTCACCCACGATCAGGGCGAAGCCTTGTCGATGTCCGACCGCGTGGCGGTGTTCAATAATGGCCGTATCGAGCAAATCGATACACCACGCGAGCTTTATCTGCGCCCGCGCACGCCGTTTGTCGCCGGGTTTGTCGGTACCTCGAATGTGTTTGATGCGACGCTTGCGGAAAAACTCTGCGGCATGAACGGGGTTTACTCGCTGCGACCAGAACATATTCGCCTGAATACGCCAGGGGAGATCGAGGCCAGCGCGGTGGTGCAGGCAGTGCAATATCAGGGCGCAGCCACCCGCTTTGAACTGGCGCTGCCGCACGGAGAAAAACTGTTAGTCAGCCAGGCGAATCTCTCCGATGCGTTACTGCCACAAACGCTGGCACCGGGCCAATCGGTGCGGGTTTCCTGGTCGCGCGAGGCGATGGTGCCGTTACAGGGAGCGGGGTGAAAGGGTGATGAGTATTGCGCAACGTTCGCCGCGCCGCGGCAATCTTAGCGCCATCTTCTGGCGCAAACCGGTGTACGGGCTGCTTTTGCTGCTGCTCGGCCCGCTGATGTGGTTTGGCATTGTCTATTTAGGTTCACTGCTCACGTTGTTATGGCAGGGGTTTTACACCTTCGATGATTTCACCATGTCGGTCACGCCGGATTTAACGTTCGCCAATCTGCTGGCGCTGTTTAATCCGGCCAATTACGACATCATTCTTCGTACCCTGCTGATGGCACTATGTGTGACGGTAGCGAGCGCCATTCTCGCCTTTCCGATGGCGTGGTATATGGCACGTTATGCGCAGGGCAAATGGAAAGCGTTCTTTTATATCGCGGTGATGTTGCCGATGTGGGCGAGCTACATCGTTAAAGCCTACGCCTGGACGTTGCTGCTGGCGAAAGATGGCGTGGCGCAGTGGTTTTTAAGCCATCTTGGGCTGGAGCCGCTACTTGCTGCGTTTTTGACGCTACCCGCCGTGGGCGGCAATACGCTTTCCACTTCCGGGCTGGGGCGCTTTCTGGTGTTCGTCTATATCTGGCTGCCGTTTATGATTTTGCCGATTCAGGCGGCGCTCGAACGCTTGCCCCCGTCGCTGCTGCAAGCTTCAGCCGATTTAGGCGCGCATCCGCGTCAGACTTTCCGCTATGTGGTGCTCCCGCTGGCGATACCGGGCGTGGCGGCGGGGTCGATATTTACCTTTTCGCTGACGCTCGGGGATTTTATCGTGCCGCAACTCGTCGGGCCGCCGGGATATTTCATCGGCAATATGGTTTATTCGCAGCAAGGGGCGATTGGTAATATGCCGATGGCCGCCGCGTTTACCCTTGTGCCGATGGTGTTGATCGCCCTTTATCTGGCGTTTGTGAAACGCCTGGGAGCGTTTGATGCACTCTGAACGCGCACCGTTTTTGCTCAAAGTCGCCACCTGGGGCGGCGTCATCTTTCTGCACTTTCCGCTTTTGATCATCGCTATCTATGCTTTCAATACTGAGGATGCCGCATTCAGCTTCCCGCCGCAGGGCTTTACGCTGCGCTGGTTTAGCGTGGCGGCGACGAGGGGAGATATTCTCGATGCGGTGACACTGTCACTGCAAATCGCGGCGCTGGCGACGGCAATTGCCCTGGTTCTTGGCACACTTGCTGCAATGGCCTTATGGCGCAGCGAGTTTTTCGGTAAAAACGCCATTTCCTTACTACTGCTGTTGCCGATTGCCTTACCGGGAATTATCACCGGGCTTGCGCTGTTGACCGCGTTTAAAACGGTCAATCTGGAGCCGGGCTTTTTCACCATTGTCGTGGGGCATGCCACGTTCTGCGTGGTGGTGGTGTTTAACAACGTGATTGCCAGGTTTCGGCGAACCTCCTGGAGCCTGGTCGAAGCATCGATGGATTTGGGCGCGAACGGCTGGCAAACCTTCCGTTATGTGGTGTTACCCAACCTGGGTTCGGCGCTCCTGGCGGGTGGCATGCTGGCGTTTGCGTTGTCATTTGACGAAATCATTGTCACCACCTTTACCGCAGGTCACGAGCGTACGCTGCCGCTGTGGTTGCTCAACCAGTTGGGACGCCCGCGCGATGTCCCCGTTACCAACGTTGTGGCGTTGCTGGTAATGCTGGTGACGATGATTCCGATTCTGGGGGCCTGGTGGCTGACCCGAGATACCGACACGATTGCCGGAACCGGCAAATAACTGACCACGCTGAAAGGACAGAACTATGCAACATCAACTATTTATCAATGGAGTACTGGTTAACGGCGAAGGCGAGAAGCAGCCCGTTTATAACCCGGCTACCGGTGACGTGTTGCTGGAGATCGCCGAAGCGTCTGCCGCGCAAGTCGACGCCGCCGTGCAGGCAGCCGATCGCGCGTTTGCCAGCTGGGGGCAAACGACGCCGAAGGCGCGCGCCGAATGCCTGTTGCAACTGGCGCAACTGATTGAAGACAATGCGGAAACTTTCGCCCGGCTGGAGTCCCTGAACTGCGGTAAACCCTTTCATTGCGTACTGAATGACGAAATTCCGGCGGTAGTGGATGTGTTCCGCTTCTTCGCCGGCGCTGCGCGTTGCCTGAATGGGCTGGCGGCGGGCGAGTATCTGGAAGGGCACACGTCGATGATCCGCCGCGATCCGCTGGGCGTCGTCGCCTCTATTGCGCCGTGGAACTACCCGCTGATGATGGCGGCCTGGAAGCTCGGCCCGGCGCTGGCGGCGGGCAACTGCGTGGTGATCAAGCCGTCGGAAATTACGCCTCTCACCGCGTTAAAACTGGCGGAACTGGCGAAAGATATCTTCCCGGCAGGTGTGCTGAATGTGTTGTTCGGGCGCGGCAGCACCGTCGGCGATCCGCTGACTGGCCATGAAAAAGTGCGCATGGTTTCCCTGACAGGTTCGATTGCCACTGGCGAGCACATTATTGGCCATACCGCCTCGTCGATTAAGCGTACCCATATGGAGCTCGGCGGCAAAGCGCCGGTGATCGTGTTTGATGACGCGGATCTCGATGCGGTGGTGGAAGGCGTTCGTACCTTCGGTTTTTACAATGCCGGGCAGGATTGCACTGCCGCGTGCCGTATCTACGCACAAAAAGGCATTTACGATGCGCTGGTGGAAAAGCTGGGTGCGGCGGTCGCCAGCCTGAAAATGGGCGCGCCGGACGATGAATCAACAGAACTTGGCCCGCTCAGTTCCGCAGCGCATCTGGCGCGCGTTAGCAAGGCAGTCGATGAGGCCAAAGCGCTCAGCCATATTCGCGTGGTGACTGGTGGTAAAAGGCATGACGGCGCTGGCTATTATTATCCGCCAACGCTGCTGGCAGGCGCAAAACAAGAGGATGCCATTGTACAGCGTGAGGTGTTCGGCCCGGTGGTGAGCGTCACGGTGTTTGATGATGAGGAGCAGGTGCTGGGCTGGGCCAATGATTCGCAATATGGGCTGGCGTCATCGGTGTGGACTAAAGATGTGGGGCGCGCGCATCGCCTGAGTGCGCGTCTGCAATATGGCTGCACCTGGGTAAATACGCATTTTATGCTGGTGAGCGAAATGCCACACGGCGGACAAAAACTCTCAGGCTACGGCAAAGATATGTCGCTCTACGGCCTGGAAGATTACACCGTCGTACGCCATGTGATGATCAAACATTAATCCACAAATAAACGCCAGGGACGGCGTTTATCGCGTTTATTTCCTTATTAAACATGAGGTAAATCGCATAGTAAATTAAGTGTGTTGTTATTAATGAAAAACTGGTTTAATAATAGCCAGCCATCAGCGGAGTGGCGAAATAAAAACATTTAAATAAAACCGCACACAGACATTGCCCGTTTGGTTGTCATATGAATGTCATCAACGCGAAAAATGGCAGTCATTGCCGTGGGTGAGAATGTCTGGCTTTTAAAAAAATCAGGCAAGGAAAATAGAGTAATGAGTAAAATCGTAGTCGTGCTCGTACCAGGGGGCGCGTCTGAATTTTTGACCGTTGAAGATGGCGAAACCTCGGTACAATGGGCGATAGCGGGGCTTGATGGCGGGGCGGCAAGTGCCAGCATGCCTATCGAAACCTACTATTGCGAAGGTGAAGAGTTTTATTTTGCCCGCGTTGAAAGTCTCGCGAGTAATGAAACAATTCCCTCCATGCTGAATTAAAAAATAAGGGCTCAGATGAGCCCTTATTTATTTAACAATGCAATTAATTTGCAGGCTTACCTTTTCAGGAACACCTCATTTTCGCGCGGCGCCCAATCTTTCTCTGAAAAATCATATGTCGAGAAGGGCTCATCTTTTACGCCCTGCGAACGCAGAACGGCGCGCACTTCCGCTGGCAGCGTTTCCTCGCGGAATAACTCCGCCAGTACGAACATCGCGTCAATAAACGAGAGTTGTTTTACTTCAAAGGGTTTCCAGCCGGTGCGTTTGAATATTAAATGATAAAGCGCCTCTTCACCGGCAAGCGGAACGAAACTGCTGGCATATTTTTCCCGATGACGAGAGAGCAACACTTCGAGGACGAATATCTGCGCGATGCGCTGCCGGGCCGCATTGCCCCGGGCGGTATCAGTGGTCATATCGACGTGCGTTATGTCATTGTTTTCACGCACCCGAACTTCTATGGCTTGCCACAGGTCGTCATATTTCTGCATAACCTTACCTTGTTTCATCTGATGTCTGCCTTGCCGGTAGACAATATCAGAGATGATCCCGGCTCGCCAAATTTCCCGACGTTATTATCGGCCGCAATAACATATCAGTTAATCCTTAAGTTAAATTAATGGATATATCATTTCATTACGCGCGGAGTTTGTGTTTAATCATTTTTCACCCGCCACAAAATAATGATCAACCTGGCCTGGATTCGCCGGAAAATAAACATGAAAAATATATTGCTGTTGTGGGCTGCGCTCGCCGCCACAGGTTTATGCACGACATCTGAAAGTTATGCCAAATCGCTGCGCCTGTCGGATGTGCAGGTGAAACAAGCGATCATTGCTGAATCTATTGCTAACTACCCCGGCCCATGTGCCTGCCCCTACAACCATGCCCGGAACGGCAGTTCATGTGGGAAACGCAGCGCGTGGAGCCGTGCAGGCGGTTATTCGCCCATTTGCTACGCCGAAGAAGTCACCAAAGAGGATATTGCACGGTGGCGTGAAACACATCAGTAGGAAAAAATCCGACCACAGAAAAGAAAGCAGTTGTGGTTTTTTTCGCTCTCACAGCCAGTTAAATCAAAGCTGGCGGCTACACCTTTCGTAGTAATCCTTATTCGACTTGATATATATCAATAAAAAGAGCATATTGCGTTCGTTTTGTTATTTCTGGGTTAATGTTTGTTATGTCGTTATACCAAAAAATGTTGGTTTTCTACTTTGTCATGGCGCTGATTTGCGCGCTGATAACCTGGTTTCTTTCTCACGATCGTAAACGTATTCGCCTGCTGAGCGCGTTTTTAGTGGGGTCGACATGGCCCATGAGCTTCCCGGTTGCGCTGTTATTTTCCATATTCTAAATTTTGCCAGCAAAGCGTGACGGCGAAAGCGATAACGCCTTGAAAATTAGTGCAACATGTTAGGCGGATGTTTTACCTAAGGACAGGAGACAGACGTTGGAACTCTACACCAAACTGCTTATTTTCTACGTTGTCATGGCGGTGTTATGCGCCGTGGCAACCTGGTTTCTCGCCAAAGATAGCCGCAAAATCCGCCTGCTTAGCGCGTTGTTAGTCGGTGCGACCTGGCCCATCAGTTTTCCCATCGCGTTACTTTTTTCTCTCTTTTAATCGTGTCCTTGCCATAATGCTGTGATACTGTATATAAAAACAGTGTTGCAGCAGAGAGGGCAGGTATGAACAGTCTCTATTCACTCCACGCGCAGGCGCAGGTGCGCTGGCACGCGTTACCGGGCAAAGGCGATCCGGTGGTTTTTATTCATGGTCTGGGTTGCGCGTCTTCGTACGAATACCCGCGCATCGTCGCCGATCCGGCGTTTGCTGGCAGGTGCGCCATTCTTATCGATTTGCCGGGCTACGGTTACAGTGAGCGCCCGGCGAGCTTCTCTTATCGCACCAGCGATCAGGCGCAAGTGGTGATTGAACTGCTGGATCATCTTGGGCTTGATGCATTCTGGTTATACGGCCACAGCATGGGCGGCAGTATCGCCATTGAAGTCGCTTCGCGTATCCCGCAGCGTGTCAACGCGCTGGCCGTCTCTGAACCGAATTTTCACGCCGGTGGCGGGGCGTTTAGCCGCGTTATCGCGGCCCAGGATGAGGCCGATTTTGTCATCTGCGGCTACGCGGCAATGCTGGCGCAGGAAAAAACCGCCTGGGCCGGTAGCCTGCAAAGCAGCGCGCCCTGGGCAGTATGGCGCGGCGCGAAAAGCCTGGTCGATGGCATTGAACCGTCATGGATGTCGTTATTTGCCCATTTCCCGCGCCCCAAAACGCTGATATTTGGCGAGCTGTCACTACCGGATAACGATGCCGACAGTGTGCTGCAACAAGGGATTGAACTGCGCATTATTCCGCGTGCCGGTCATTCAATGTCTGACGAACAGCCAGCCTTACTGGCGCAGACGTTAGCGGCATTTATTGCGGAACATGAGTAAAAAGAAACCCGGCACATGTGCATGGCCGGGTGATTTTCAGGGAAGCAGGGATTTGAGTTTTTTACGCGCCGCCGGGCTGATATCCAGCGGGTGGCTGTAACCAATGTTTTCGATAGCCCGGTGGTACAACGCTACCAGCCAGTCATAAACATAGCGGGTGGCGGCGTGTACCGGCTGCTCGCTCAGACGGGTTAACCGCGCCTGAGTGGCACCATCCGTACCGCTGGAAAAAATGGTGCTGCCTTTGTTGACACGGCTTTCAGGGCGATCCGCCCGCGCGATCTCCGCATAACCCAGCCAGGCGACAAAGTTACCAATCGCGGCGTACAGTTGCGCGGCGCAGGCGGTATCGCGCTGCATAATTTTTTGCAACTGATCGGGTAAATTCAGCCGGTAGCTGCTGACGATAACAATCTCCGCCATCTGGCGCAGCGCTGCAGGGCTGAGCCCCAAACGCGCGGCGTTATCATCGTTGCGGCTCCACTGGCGTACGTGGTTGACCCACAACGCATGCGCCTGCTGACCGATATCTTTCGACACTGCCTGCGGTTCGCTGCTTTCTGCGGATTCAGCAAACAGATCGATTGATTCATTAAACAAGCCGCTGACTTTCTCTTCGCGCGGCTGCTGAACTTTCCACAGCGTATCGAACTGCTGCATATCCGGCTGTAAACCTTCCAGCAACTCACCGTGGCGTGAAGCCTGGCCTTGCAGTTCCCGCACCACGGACTCCGCGCTCGCGCGTTGCGCCGCCGCGTCTTTTACTGCGGTGGCAAGCCAGGGTTGCAGCAGATCGCGAAGGGCGCGCTGATGGCGCTCAGCCAGCGCTTTCAAACGCTGCTGACGCAGGCCTGGCGCTGTCGCCTGCACCAGCCACTCCAGCAGACGCTGCAAACTGCTGGCATCCAGCGCCTGCAACGTTCCCCAGTGCTGACCCGGTTTACCGATGAGCTGTTGTACGGCTTCGTCCAGATTCTGTGCCAGCGTAAAGCGCGCATCCTGCGGTGTAATTGCCCAAACCAGCCCTGGCAGCGCCGTTTCCTGACCGGATTGTGTCTCTTTGACCCAGTTTAATAATGCACGCGCAGTGGCCGCGGTGGCTGAACGCTCGAGCGTCGCATTGCAAATCATCAATACATCCGGTTGCAGGCGCTGGCGGTAGCTTTCCAGCAACCAGCGGCATTTGCTACGCCACAATGGCTGGCCATCTTGCGGGCCCGGTGCAGGAATATCGAGAATATCCACAGCCGTTAACACCGCGTTTTCCACCGGCAAAACCAGTTCGCGCGTAATCAGCGCAAGGGTTGCCAGCGGAATACTGACCGCGTTGTGCAACTGCTCATTTGACCACGGATGCACCACCACTTCGTCATGGATCTCACCGCTACCGGGTTCCGAGGGTGTTAAGAAACCGTCGGTTGGCAGGGCAAAAGTATCCACCAGAATACTCAGTGGTGCCGCCAGTTCCTGCGCGTTCCCGGTCTGGTGAAGGGTGTGTGCCAGCGACAACCACTGCTGCGTGAGCTCCTGCTGCTCGCCCCATAACAGCGACCAGGCGCTGGCGCGGGCGCTGAGATCGAGGGAAGGCAACAGGCAGGCAAACTGATACCACAGCGCATCGTCCATCTGTTGCTGCGACGACGGCACCGCCGCGCGCCAGAAGCGGGCAATCGCGCCGATATCTTCCGCTGTGATCCCCGGTACCGCATTCGGTTGGCGCAGTGCGCGCCATTTCGCGACGCGGTCTTCGATCACTGATTTATCAACGGCGCGCAATTCCGGCTGCTGAACGGCATGAGCAATAAAGATCTGCACCAGCTCGGCTTCGCTGATAATGCGCAGGCACAGTGGGAAACTCTCATCCATCGGCGCGAGATGCTGGCTAAAGCGCAACGCCATGCTGGTCAGGGCATGGCCGGGATTGATATGGGTGAAGTAATCCAGTGTTTTTTCGCCGGGACGCACATTAAGCCGCCCGTTACCGCTGCCGCACAGGGCGGCCAGCAGATGCGCTTTCGCCGCTTGTGAATGACCATACAACCCAACGGTGCAGGGCGCGTCGACCGCTTCACGCAGCGCGCTTTCCTCGGCGGCGGCAGTCGTCAGACGCGACAGCAGCGCGTCGGCATCATCATCCAGCAAAGGTGCGTGTTGGCGGTTTTCGTTGATCCATGTCGCCAGTGCCTGGGTGGTTTTTACGCTCGCACTCATTTCAGATACACACTCCCGCTGTCGATCCAGTAATGGCTGCCGCTATGACGGCGATCGGCCAGCGTATTCAGTTTAAAAGTTAACGCGTCTGCGGCGACCGGCGTACCGTCCTGGAGCCAGGCCTCACTCAAGGTGAACGATTCGGGCCCGTGCTGTTTATTGCCGCCGCTGAACTGCAAACGGACATTCAACACGCCGTCGCCCGCGATGGTTTTCGCCAGTTCCTGCGAGTTGATACTCAACGTGTAGAGCGGCGTAGCCGGCCAGCGGGCGTTCGCGAGCTGGCGGAAACCGAGCGTAACATTGCCGCGCAGCGGGAAGTGTAAACGCGCGTCCAGTTTCGCACCGGGTTTATCAAGGTCGATATCGTGATACCAGATATTCTCATCGCGCAAGGTATTGACGACGTTATCCAGCACACCGAGGTAGCGCACGGTGGAATAGGCACCGATGTCCGCCGCTTTAAAGTTAAAACGCGGCAGACGCAAATCAAGCGCCAGGCTGCACAGCATCGCGCCAACGGCGGCGGTTGATTTCGGGTTGCCGATCTTACCCTGCTGGCTGAATGGATACCACTCATGTACGCGGTATTTATCAAGCCAGATCATGCGGTTAACCGGCACAGGTTGCAGGTGACGAATCAACGCCTGCACGCCGGGTAAGCAGCCAGGACGGCCGGTGATCAGCAGCACATCGCAGCAGTAGTGGCTGATGGCTTCGCAAACCGCATGCAGCGGAGCGGTCAGGGTAAATTGCCCGGCCAGCATCGCGTCCTGCAACTCACGGAAATTCACCTGCAACGGGACAGCCAGCACATCGAATTCTGCCGAACCAGACGGCAGCGCATGGTCGATTGCCTGTTTCAGGTAGTTCATGACATTGCGCGTCGGCAGTTGCGTGAGCAGTTCGCCGAATGTGGCATGCAACCCGGCGAGCGGATCGTTAATGTCGCTCTCTTCCCACGCGGCAAGAATGGCGTGACCAATCGGCATAAACAGTTGCAGCGTTGTTTGCTGGCGCAGCACGGCCTGAGTATCAATACGCCCGGAATCGCCAAACAACGTCGCCATGATCGCCGCGGCATCGGTAATGCCCGCTTTCTGCATCTGCGTTTGCAACGCCGGCAGCACACAGCGCTGAATCACATCCAGCAAAATGTCATCGCCGGCGACTTTAAACCCTTCGCGGAACAGCAGTTGCGGGGTGATTTTGACGTTACTGCCGGTGCCATCATCCAGTTGATAATGGGTGATCGCCATATCTGTCGTGCCGCCGCCGATATCGACGGAGGCCACGCGCAGCGAACGGCCTTTTACCGCGCCCGGTGCTTCTTCGCGATCCGGACGGGCAAGCGAGGCGAAAAACGTTTCAGTTTGCCCGGAAAAACGGGAAATCGCTTCGTTATACAGCCACACCAGTTGGCCACAGCTGGCTTCGTCCCACTCCATCTGAATGTGCGGTACAGGTACGACGCTTTTTTCCTGCTGCTTGCGGTTAGCAAAGTCTTCATCCTGTGGATGCCAGCCCATGGCTTTCCACACCAGCGCGATGGCCTCAAACATGCGGCGACGGAAAATTTCACGCTCCTGCTTCGGCATCGCCGAGGGCAGGGTAAGAATAATGGTGCGCAACTGGCGCGGTGACGCCGGAAAACCCAAACGCAGACGCGTGGCGACACTGTTGATCTGCCCGAGCGCCTGCGACAGCAATTCGCACAGCATGTGGGTCATCAGCGTACTGCGGCTGTACTGCGGAGAAAAGACCGGTAAACGCTCATCCAGCGGCAGGCTATACAGCGGCTGGCCTTCGTCGTTCATCAGGTTCATTAACGGGAAGGCGGTCGCCAGCGGTTCGCGCTGGGTTTTGCTGTTCATCTGGCTAAAGCGCCAGTCCTGCAATACCGGTGTTTCGTCCCACAGATAGCGGCGCGGGCTGGAGATACCGCTATTGCCTTCGGTGCCAAGGCGCTGCGTTGCCAGTTTGCGGGCCTCATCGCCCACGCGCACGATCGATGGCCAAATAAAGGCATCTTCGCGACCGCTCTCAACAGAGAAGTGCTGTTTGCCGAAACGTGCTTCAGAAAACTCAAGACGGCTGGTAAACAGCGGCTCATTGAGGAACTGAGGTTCACTGAGCGAGCGCACCTGCAATTCTGCCGTCTGGCGCAACCCATCATTGGCATCGCCGTGATCTTCAATGATCACGCCGCAGGTGTGGGTGTTGCCGACATCCAGAATCAGATCGACCGGGATCGCCGGGGTGCTCAGCGTGTGCGTAACGATTTTGACTTCCGGCACCTGCAATTGCATGCCGAGCAGGCTCATCAGATTCAGCCAGTGCGCCTGATATTCAAAGCCGCGCAATGCCTGATTAATTTCGCGCTCGCTGCGGGTTTCGTGTTGCGTAATGAATTGCAAAAATGCTTCGCGCAGCCAGCCATCGACCCAGGTTTGATCGAGAAAATCCGCCACTTCGTCGTCACGCCAGGCCAGCGAGAACCGCGTACCATTGAGAATATCGTTTTCCTGCGGCGCCAGTGCGGCAGGCGAGTTACCGTTAATCTGGCTGTCGAGCGCCAGCGCCACGCGGTGGGTATTTCCGGCGCTGTCCGGTTCGCTGAGCTTGCGGATCTGCACGCGAGCCCAGTTATCCGGACCTTCAACGAAAGTGCGGGGCGGGTTAAAGCGCAGGAAAGGGATCGGCAGCCAGACGCCATCGAGGATCGACAACGAATATTGCAGCGAATGCGTGCTTTCAGGTTTTACCACTTCCGGCTGACCGCCGTCGCGGTTTGGCAGCGTATAACGTTCGTTGACCAGATCGAAATCAAGACGCAGCAGCGGGCCGTTGGCGGTTTTACGCACGAACCGACCGCTGTTGGCAGAATCCTGCGGTGTCAGGCCAAAATCAAGAAACTGCACGCCGCTATTGGCAATCAGCGTCACGCTCTGTTTGTAGTCGCAAAGATTAACCAGCATAAACTCAGTCACCTGTTTTTCTGAACGTCACCGGAACGGTGGTGTTGGCGTCAAAACGCGCGCTGCATTCCGCGACGTCGTTGCTGCTTGCTTTACAGGAAATGTCCGGCATCGGGTAACGCGTCCCGTCGCTGCAACGTGCGTTGCTGCGGCTCTTAATCAGCAGTTCGCCGGTTTCATGCAGGCCGGAGAACAGATCGGCGCGACAGGTCACATTTTTACCCATCACAATACGCGCCGTCCCTTTATTGTTCTGGATCTGGTAACGCACGGCAGGGGCTTTGCCAGTGACCGGATCTTTCACATCCATCGCCACACGCCAGTTACCGTTAAGGAATTTGGTGGAACCGATTTTCACCTCTAACGCATCCATCACCAGTACATCTTTCGGGATAGAAGCGATAACCACCGGCCCTTTGTCAACCGGTTTGACTTCCGGCGCTTTGACAGCAGGCGCAACAATTTCAGCCTGATGCAGCGGCAGTTTCCCCGCCAGTTCAGGCAGCGGCTCGGCTTGCATCGGCGGCGGCGCAATAGCGACCGGCTCCGCTTTTGGTTCGACGGGGGCAGGCGCAGGTGCTTGTTGTCGCTGATTAAGCACCAACGGCACGGCAATTGCCGCCGCGACTGCCGCAGCAACGGGCAACGCCCACAGACCGTAGCGGCGGCGTTTTTTCACCACCGGTGCAGGTTCAGGCTGAGGAGCGGGTTCAGGTGCAACCACCGGTGCTGCTTCCTGCACGGGCGGTGCGGCCACGGGCTGCGGTTTGATTTCTGCTTGCGGCGTGAGTAGCGGCGCATCTGCCTGGCTGAATGTCACCTCGACAGCGGGCTCTTCTTCCGGCTCTGGCTCCGGTTCGATAATAATTTCAGGGATTTCTGGCTCCGGCTCTTGCAGGCACTCGAGCACATTTTCGCGGGCGCTTTCATTGAGATTCACGAAGCCCCAGAAGGTGATGACCGGTTTGCCATCAACAAGGAAAACATGGTTTTCGCCGGGGAATTGCAGCGCTTTTTCCAGCAGCGAGCCAAACAGTTGCTGCGCGGTTTTCGGTGATTGCAGGCATTTGCGGCTCAGCGCGGCGGCGCTGTCCAGCGTGCTTTCAAGGTAACGCAGCGCACGGGCGCGCGCCTCGGGTTCCGCCGCTTTCCATGCCTGGGCGCGACCATCGATGGGTGAGTACCAGTCGACCCGATCGCCTTCATCATTGACCTGGGGTATTGCCAGGCAATCTACCAGCGCCTGCTGCTTACGCAGACGCAGTGCTTCACGAATTTGCAATGCCGAATCGAATACGGCCTGACCGCCGCCGCCAACGGCCTGGAAATCATCCAAATCGCCGCTACGCAAGAGAGTTTTTGCCACGTTTTCATCCCATAGACTTCTTCACGCGTCTACTATACGCAAACTTCTTACCAGTAAAAGGCAGAGGAAAGCGCAAAACCATTGAATTCTCGACGCATTGAGCGCGCCGAACCCGCTTGACGGCACGAAATTTATTTAACACAAATTTATTCATTAATAATGGTGGATATTTCAGCAAAAACAAATGCTTTAGAATAACCTGATGCGGAATCATTATTTGCCACATCTCATCGGCTGTGCTGAGATTAATGCTCCATATAAAAAAGAAGGCTCCTGATAATGTCCACGGGAAAAACGCTGCTCGCCCTTGCGCTGAGCACACTGTTACCGGCAAGTGCCGCATGGGCGGCGTCCAACGATACAATCATTTATTGCTCCGAAGCGTCACCGGAATCCTTCAACCCGCAAATTGCCAGCTCCGGGCCGACATTTGTTGCCAGTTCGCAGGTGCTTTATAACCGCCTGGTCACCTTTGACCCGGTGAAAAATACGCCGATCCCTTCGCTGGCGACCGACTGGAAAGTCTCTGAAGACGGCAAAACCTGGACCTTTACGCTGCGCCAGGGCGTTAAATTTAACAGCAATAAATATTTCAAACCGACGCGCGACTTTAACGCCGATGACGTCGTCTTCTCTGTGATGCGCCAGATGGATCCGAAACATCCTTATCATAATGTTTCGCAAGGTAATTACGAATACTTCACCGATGTCGGCCTTGATAAGCTGATCAAAGAAGTGAAAAAAATCGATGATAACCATGTTCAGTTTGTACTGAATGAGCCGAACGCCGCCTTTCTTGCCGACTGGGGGATGGATTTCGCCTCGATTCTCTCTGCGGAATACGCGGATGCGATGCTGAAAAAAGGCACACCTGAAAACGTCGATAACTCGCCAATCGGCACCGGCCCGTACGCCTTGCAGCAGTACAAGACGGACGCGCAAATCCGTTATATTGCCAACCCGAATTACTGGGATGGTGAAGTGCCGACCAAACATCTGATCTTCTCTATTACGCCGGATGTGCAAACCCGTCTGGCGAAGCTGCAAACCAATGAATGCCAGATTATTCCCGCCCCGGCACCGGTGCAGTTTGATCAGATCAAAAACAACAAAGACTTAACGCTGCATACCATTGATGCGCTGAATGTGGGCTACCTCGCGTTTAACACCGAGAAAAAGCCGTTTGATAATGTGCTGGTGCGCCAGGCGCTGAACTATGCGACCGACAAACAAGCTATCGTCAATGCGGTGTTCCTCGGCTCCGGTACGGTGGCAAAATCACCGCTGCCGCCGAACATGCTCGGGTTTAATAAAGATCTGAAGGATTACAGCTACGATCCTGAAAAAGCCAAAGCACTGCTCAAGCAGGCCGGGCTGGAAAAGGGCTTTGAAGCCACGCTGTGGTCAATGCCGGTGCAGCGGCCGTATAACCCGAATTCGCGGCGCATCGCCGAGATGATTCAGGCAGACTGGGCGAAAGTTGGCGTGAAGGCGAAGATCGTCTCGTACGAGTGGGGTGAATATCTGGCCGGGATGCGCAAAGGGGAACACGATACCGCGCTGTTCGGCTGGATGTCGGATAACGGCGATCCGGACAACTTTGCTGATGTGCTGCTCGGTTGCAACAGCATCAAAACCGGCTCCAACGCCGCCCGCTGGTGCGATAAGGGGTATGATGCCCTGGTGCAGAAAGCCAAAGTCACTGCCGCTCCTGCCGAGCGCGCCAAACTTTACAGCCAGGCGCAGGAGATTTTCTACCAGCAGGCACCGTGGATCGCGCTGGCTAACGGCAAAACGTTTTACGCTACCCGCAGTAATGTCAGCGGTTATACCGTCAGCCTGATGGGCAGCGATTTTTCTAAAGCGAAGCTGAATTAAAGGAGAGGCTATGTCACATCTGGATGAGGTTATCGCACGTGTCGACGCGGCTATCGAACAGGGCGTTATTATCGGGATGAATGCGTTACTGGTTGAACTCAGCGATGATGCGGCACTGAGCCGGGATGAACGCTACACCCAGCAACAGCGCCTGCGTCAGGCAATTGCGCACCATGGCCGGCAGCACAAAGAAGATATGGAAGCGCGCCGCGAGCAGCTCACCAAAGGTGGCGAAATCCTGTAATTAAAACTGGCGTCTGGCTACCAGCCAGGCGCCAATCACCAGCAGCACCGCGCCGCATACCGGGCCAATCAGCGCTTTTAGCGCCACGCCCTGGCTTCTCACCACATCCATCACCAGACCACCGATAAGCTGGCTTGCCACCAGCACCGCAATAGTTGTTGCCGCGCCGACATATTGATAGCCGCTGATACTGGCAAAGACAAAAAACGACCCCAACAGACCGGGAATGAGCGTCCACCATTTCACGCTGGCGTACAACTCCTGAAACCCGGCGACACCGTGTTTGATCAGCAAAATAGAGACAAACAGCACAATGCCGACCAGCGAATTCAGCAGCATGGCGATAAGGATCGTCGAGGCCGACTGGGTAATGCGCACCATTAAGGTGTTTTGCACCACCAGGCCAATACCGGCAGCAATCAAAAAGGTGAGGGTGAGCGACTGATTCATGCAATGGCGTCCGGTTCGGTGCGGTTATCGAGTTGCAGCTGCATAAACGTCAGATCCAGCCAGCGGCCAAACTTCGTGCCGACCTGCGGCATTTGCCCGGTAATCACAAACCCAAGCTTGCTGTGCAAATGAATTGAGCCGTGATTCTGCGCTTCGATACCGGCCACCATGACATGTTTGCCGATGCGTTTGGCTTCGTCGATCAAGCGCGCCATCAGTGCCAGGCCGATGCCTTTGCCCTGGTGTTCCGGATGAACATAAACCGAGTGCTCAACCGTGTGGCGAAAACCGTCAAAAGCGCGCCAGTCGTCAAACGAGGCATAACCGGTGATTGCGCCGTTTTCTTCGCTGACCAGCACCGGATAGCCGAGCGCGGCGCGTGCTTCAAACCAGGCGATACGGTTGTCGACATCGACCGTCTGGTCATTCCAGATGGCTGCGGTATTAACCACTGCATGGTTGTAAATGACGGCTATGGCCGCGCAATCTTCTTTCCCGGCGTAACGAACATTCATGGTTGAACCTCAAATTTGTACACTATAGTATTACGTTATGAATACTATCTCAGACAATATAAATCAACGGATCAGTGCGCGAATTCGCGTTGAACGTGAATCACGCGGCTGGTCGCTGAGTAACCTGGCGGAGCGTGCCGGTGTATCGCGGGCGATGATCCACAAAATTGAACGCGGTGACAGTAACCCGACGGCGGCGCTGCTGGCGCGGCTTTCCGGCGCGTTTGGCATCAGTATGTCAACGCTGATTGCGCGCGCAGAAATGCAGGAAGGTAAATTGCTGCGCCACGCCGATCAGCCCGTCTGGCGCGATCCGCAAAGCAACTATCTGCGCCGTCACGTGTCGCCGCGCAGCGATTTGCCTATCGATCTGGTGCAAATCGAGCTGCCTGCCGGGAGTGATATTCCGATGCCGGCGTCTGCTTATGCGCTGGCGCGCCAGCTTATCTGGTTGCAGGAGGGGGAACTGGTGTTCGTTGAAGGCGACACGCGCCATGAGATGCGCGCCGGAGATTGTCTGGAGCTCGGCCCGCCAAATGATTGCCGCTTTATTAATGAAAGTGACACACCTTGCCGTTATCTGGTGGTGCGGCTAAATCCTTCCAGCTCGTAATGTAAACGCGCTCCTGGCTGTCAGAGACTAGTATCAATAGTTAGTCTGACATGTACAGGAGCGAACAATGAAACAAGATCCTCACCGCAATCGCCGCTGGGTGCTGGCTTCCCGCCCGCATGGCGCGCCCGCCGCAGATAATTTCCGCCTTGAAGAAGATGACATCGCCACGCCGGGCGAAGGGCAGGTGTTGTTGCGCACGGTTTTTCTCTCGTTAGATCCTTATATGCGCGGGCGTATGAGCGATGCGCCATCGTATTCACCGCCGGTAAAAATTGGTGAAGTGATGTGCGGCGGCACCGTTAGCCGCGTCGTCAAATCGCAGCACCCGGATTTCGCCGAAGGTGACTGGGTGCTGGGTTACAGCGGCTGGCAGGATTACGATATTTCGGGCGGTGAAGGCCTGGTCAAACTGGGAGACAATCCGCCGCACCCGTCGTGGTCACTTGGCATTCTTGGTATGCCAGGGTTTACCGCCTATATGGGCTTGCTGGATATCGGCCAGCCGAAATCCGGTGAAACGTTGGTGGTTGCCGCGGCAACCGGTCCGGTAGGCGCAACAGTAGGGCAAATCGCTAAAATTAAGGGGTGCCGCGTAGTCGGCGTGGCCGGCGGCAGCGAGAAATGCCGTCATGCCGTAGATGTGTTGGGGTTCGATCACTGCATTGATCATCATGCAGAGGATTTTGCCGAACAACTGGCCGCGGCGTGCCCGCAAGGTATCGATATCTATTTTGAAAATGTCGGCGGAAAAGTATTTGATGCGGTACTGCCGTTATTAAATACCTCCGCGCGAATTCCGCTTTGCGGATTAGTCAGCGGCTATAACGCCACCGATCTTCCCGCCGGTCCGGATCGTATTCCGTTATTAATGGCAACCCTGCTGAAAAAACGAATTCGCTTGCAAGGTTTTATTATTGGTCAGGATTACGGCCACCGTATTCATGAATTTCAACAAGAAATGGAACAATGGATACGACAAGAAATAATTCAGTACCGTGAGCAATTGATCGACGGGCTGGAAAATGCGCCAGACGCTTTTATTGGCCTGCTGGAAGGGAAAAATTTCGGTAAAGTCGTAGTGCAAATCGGGCCTCTCAGCTAAAAGAATGATGGCGGTGAAAAACCGCCATCAGAAATCGTGCAAATTTTTGAGAAACGTCTTTAATTAGATAAGCATAAGGAACTGATGACCTTGTGAAGGCGGTTCCTGGTAGTTGTGCATAATAAATACAAATTGCTTTAACTTTTACGCGACCATCCAAGACCAGGCATGTGTATATAATATATTCATTGACACAAATCACGGACACGCTACCAGGCTGAGAATAAATAAGAAATTATACGGGATACAAACATGCTTGATTTGGAAAAAGCGCAGCGGACCAGTCTCACCATGCAAGTTGAGGCGAGTCTTAAAAGTGCGCTTATTATTGGTGCGCTTAAACCGGGCGCGCGACTCATCACAAAGGAAATAGCCGATCAATTAGGCACCAGTATTACACCGGTGCGGGAAGCGTTACTGCGGTTGGTCTCCGCAGGCGCGCTGCATGCCACGCCGGCGCAGGCTTTTCTGGTGCCGGAAGTCAGCCTTGATCGCTATAACGAAATTAACCAGATTCGTAAAAATCTTGAGGGTATGGCCGCACGCGCTGCCAGCCAGCATATGACGAAGGAGAAAATTCGTGAGTTGCGTATCCTGGCGGCGAATTTCCATGAAGCAATGAAAAGCGGTAACACCGAGCAGGGCCTGCAGGCTAACCGCGTGTTTCGCTTTAGCGTTTACAGCCACGCCGGGATGCCAACGCTAACCGCCTTGATTGAGCAGTTATGGGTCCGAATTGGCCCTTGTTACAATTATCTTTATCCAAATTCTGAGGATTTAACGCGCGTCGAAAATTACAGTGATTTGTTGGCGGCGTTAGAAGAGGGAGACGCTTTCGCTAGCGAACGCGCGTTATGGCGTGCGATTGATGAGGGCGCAAACATCGTTCACAAACAATTCTATCGCTGAATTCCAATTCAACGACATAATCATTCTCTTTATATATTGATGCTCCCCGGGAAAATTTGCGAATGGGGCGCATCAATATCACGTTTTTGACTGATAAGACCAGCCAGCATCTGAAATCCCTGCTTTCTTTGCCGATAACAATGTGTGCGTGCAGTTGTTGGGCGCTAACATTGGGGTTTAGCAAGGAGTCCGGAATGTCATTTAGCCAGCGGTTAAGCAACATAAAAATTAGTAGGAAGCTGTCAGTCGGTTTTGGGTTAGTTCTCTTTCTGGTTGCTATTGCCACCGTCCTCAGCGTATTGCGCTTCAAAGAAATACGCGACGTCTACGAAAAAACCAACCTTATGTACAACATCAACATTGAAGTATTTCAGGCCAAGATTAATCGTCTGAAATACTTCTATGGCGATGATAAATCAGGGCAGGTGATGGCCAACTATGTACGTCACGCTTCCGAGCTGACTGCCAGCGCCGACGATATGTCCTGGTCTGCAAACGAAAAACAAATTATTAACGATGTCGCCAGTCACCTGGAACAGTTCCAGAGCGCGATTGGCGAGATGCAAAAAGCCACCGGTGACATCAAAACCGTGCGCGAATCGCTCGATAAACTGGCCGCACAAGATCTCTCGGCGCGCTACACCACGCTGGTGCGCACGCCGGTGGCCGACCCGGCGCTGATGGCGCAAATTTACGAACAGTTGTTTGCGATCAGCACCGTGCGCGACGCCGCACTGGTGGTGCGTTACAGCCCGGGTAAAGCGTCGCAAGAGGCGCTGGATGCCCGTTTTGGCGCAACGCAAAAGAGCGTTCAGGCACTGGCAAGCCAGTTACCGGGTGAGCTGCAATCACCGTTGCAATCCCTGTGGGATGACACGGTGAAATACCGCGATTTAAGCCTCAACTATCTCAGCGCTTTCCAGGCATTAAAAGCCGCGGAAGATAAAGTAAAAGTGGGCGGGGATGAGAGCAGCGCCTCGCTCAAACAGATCATTACGCTGGTGAAAGCGCACAACGATGAACTGGCGTACACCTCCAGCACCATTGCATCGATTATCGGCGTGATTGCTATCCTGCTTGGCGTGATCGTCTCCTGGTGGGTTATCCGTCAGATTACACGTCCTATCGATCGCAACCTGGCGCTGGCGGAACGCATCGCCAGTGGCGATCTCAGCTCGCAGATCCGTGCGCAGAGCACCGATGAACTGGGGCAATTAACCGGTGCAATGGGCCGGATGAACGATACGCTGCGCGACATGATTTTCGAAGTGCGCAACAGCGTAAGCCAGGTTTCGCGTGCGGCGACGGAGATTGCCGAAGGCAATACCGATCTCTCTTCCCGCACCGAGCAACAGGCAGCGGCAGTCGTTGAAACCGCAGCCAGCATGGAAGAGTTGACCGCCACGGTGAAAAACAACGCCGATAACGCGCGTAATGCCAGTAGCCTGGCAGCCCAGGCGTCGAAAACTGCCAGCGAAGGCGGTACGGTGATGCGCGAAGTGGTAAACACCATGGGCGATATTCATAACAGTTCGAACAAAATTGCCGATATTACTGCTGTGATTAACAGCATCGCTTTCCAGACCAACATTCTGGCACTGAACGCCGCAGTAGAAGCGGCACGCGCCGGTGAACAGGGCCGTGGCTTTGCGGTAGTCGCCAGCGAAGTGCGCAGCCTGTCGCAACGCAGCTCGCAGGCGGCAAAAGATATTGAACAGCTGATTAGCGAATCTGTATCACGCATTAATGTCGGTAGTGAACTGGTGGCAAAAGCTGGTGAAACCATGGATCAGGTGGTGCAGTCTGTTACTCGTGTTAACGATATCATGGGCGAAATCTCGTCTGCTTCCGAGGAGCAGAGCCGCGGCATTGAGCAAATCGCCCGCGCGGTGGGCGAGCTTGATAGCACCACGCAGCAGAACGCCTCGCTGGTAAGCGAATCCTCTTCGGCGGCGGGTTCGCTGGAAGAGCAGGCACGTTTGCTGGAAGAACTGGTCGCTACGTTCCGTCTCGATCAGAATGGCGCAAAACCGGTCGCCAAAACAGGTAAACCGACCGCCACGCCCGCTGTGAAGCAGAACGTTGAACCGCGTGAAACCGCCACGAGTGATGAGGGCTGGACCACCTTTTAACCTTTGATACGCGCATCAGTAGCAGCCCGGAAGCGCGATGCAACCGGGCTTTTTTATGGGAAACGGCGGTATGAAATACCCTCTGGTAAAACAACTAAAACAGCACGACATATTGCGCCAAAGCTTTATTGATTTAGCCGTAGATACCTTCGATTTATCCTTCGAGGCCTGGTATCAGGCGGGATTCTGGACGGAAAACTACATTCCCTACGCGCTGATTGATGACAACCAGGTTATCGCCAATGCCTCGGTTAACGTTATCGATACACGCTGGTTGGGCGCAGAAAAACGCTATATCCAGATAGGCACGGTAATGACCGATAAGCGCTATCGCAATAACGGACTCGCCCGTTACCTGCTGACGGAAATCATCCAGGACTGGCAACACCGGGCCGATGCAATCTATTTGTATGCAAACGCCACCGTGCGGGATTTTTATCCGAAGTTTGGCTTTGAGAAAGCGCGGGAATATCAATACACCCTGCGTGCCACGCCGGTGGCGAGTGACTTTCGCCGGCTGGATATGGACGACGACGCCGACAGGCAGCAGTTGCTGCGCTATTACGCGAAATCCAACCCTTTTTCGGCGCTGCCGATGAATAATAACGTGGGTTTGTTGATGTTTTACTGTGCGTCGTATTTAAAAGCGTGCGTCTACTTTTCAGAACAACATCAGGCTATCGCCATTGCCACGCAAAACAGAGGCACGCTGCTGTGCTTCGATATTTTTGCCGAACCGGGCACGACATTAACGCAAATCGTTAATGCATTAGCCAATCAACAAACCCAGCGTGTGGTGTTAGGTTTTACGCCCAAAGAAACCCGCGAATGCGAATGCACGTTAATTGACGATGAGGACACGCTGTTTCTGTTCAGCGGCAAAGAGAATGTGTTTCGCGACCATCAGGTGATGTTCCCACTGTTGTCACATGCCTAGTTGTCCCACGCCTGGTCGTTATCGCTATAAAAAAGCCCCTGCTAACAGGGGCTTTCATATTATTCAAACTGATACGCGACCGATAAGCCAACGCCGTAATTACGCCCCGGCGCCGGTTCGTAGTAACGGTTATTGCCTTCATTAACGATAACGGAACCGACGTATTTGCGATCAAACAGGTTATCGACCCGACCAAACACGTCCATCATCCAGTTGCCATAGCTGAATTTATATCCGGTATTCAATCCGGTGACGGTATAAGAGGGCGCTTTGGCGCTGTTTTCGTCATTGGCCATAATATCGCTCATATAACGCACATCTGCGCCCGCGTACCAACCCTGGTCCGGGATCCAGCCCAGCGAGGCAAAACCCATATTGCGCGCGATACCCGGGATTCGGTTGCCATTACATCCGCCGTCGCACACCTCACTGCGATACGTTGCATCAAGATAGGTCCACGCCAGTTTTGCCCGCCAGTTCCCGGCGAATTGCTGATCGAGGGATAATTCCGCGCCCTGACGACGGGTTTTCCCGGCGTTTTTATAGGTGGTGCGCCCGCCAGTGCTGGTATCGGTGACGATCTCATTATCGGTATCCGTGCGGAACAGGGCGGCGGTCAGCAGACCATTGCCGATACGCGTTTTGCTGCCGATCTCCACGGTGTCGTTCGTCGACGGTTTCAGCGCGAAATTCAGACCATTTTTTCCATCCGCGCGGTAGGAGAGTTCATTAATGGTGGGCGTTTCAAAACCGCGACCGGCGGCGGCATACACATTCCAGCCCTCGGTCATGGCATATTTCAGCGACGCGGCAGGCAGCCATTTGTGATAACTGGCTTCGCCGCTGTCATCACCATTTCGCGCCGTAATGTAATGATCGTTGGAATCAAACCAGACGGAGCTGTAACGAACGCCCGCATCCAGCGACAGCTTATCGGTCAATTGCCACGCGGTTTGCAGATACGGATCGACGTTCCACATCAGGTTGCGTTCGTTACGGCGCAGATTGCCTTTTTCGCCATACACCGGCGTGGTGCCATCCATGACAAAATTTTCGTAACCTTTGCGCTCCTCGCTCATGTTTTCGTAGTTCAGACCACCGGTAAAAGTGACTGGTACGCCCAGTTCGCCACGGTGCGTCCAGCGGGTATCAATGCCCTGATAGTGGCGCGTTAAATCAATCACGCCGCCCGCGTGGGTTGGGTTGAGCTGTGGGGCGCGCGGAATCGATTGATATTGCGTGGTTTCACGCTCACCGGCGTACATCATCACGCTGAAATCGTCCTGGCTGCTCATCTGGCGCTCATAGCGCAAGCCCGCCTGGGTTTGCTTAATGGTTTTGCGCGTGTCGTATTGCTGCGCACGCGGCGACTGGCGCGGGTTGTCTTTCCATTCAGACTCGGTTAACCCGCCGGCGTCGTTGGCTTTAATGTCCACGCTGTTGAAAATCAGGCTCAGTTTGCTGGCGTCATCAATACGAACGCCGAGTTTCGCGTTGGCGAGATTTTTTCGTGCGCCGCTGCCATCGCGATAGCCCTGGGTGACAAAACGGGTGCTGGAGACGGTGTAATCGACATCACCCGCGTGCGTCCCGTCACCCATTGCGCCGGTGGCTTTCAGCCCGTAGCGCCAGCTACCAAAGCTGCCGTAATAGCTGCTGGCTTCAATGGTTGCCGGTTCACGCCCGGTCTGCGTGGTGACATTCATTACTCCGCCAGATGCGTTGCCATACAGCGCCGAGAACGGGCCGCGCAGCACATCAATGCTCTCCACACTGTTTAAATCGATATTCGATGTCTGCCCCTGGCCGTCCGGCATGGTTGCGGGAATACCATCAACATACAGGCGAATACCGCGCACGCCGTAGGTGGAACGTGAACCAAAGCCGCGAATCGACAGTTGCAGATCCTGGGCGTAATTTTGCCGGTTTTGCACTTGTAAACCGGGAACGCTGTTCAGCGATTCCGAGAGATTCACGCGCGGCGCGGCCTGGCGGATGTCGTCGCCCTGAACGACGCTCACGGCGGCGGGGCTGTCCAGTTCGGAAACAGTCTGCGGTGTGGCGCTGACAATCATCGTTTGTTCGTTGTCGGCCGCATAAGCGGAAGCGGAGAGCGCAGCCGGTAGCAATAACACCGGCAGGGTGACCTTTGTGGCGGAAATGATATTCATGACGGAACCAAGTTAAAAGACGAACCAAAAAAAGGAAATACGCCAATATGTTAAAGCGTATGTAAATTATTTGAAAACTTTAAACGCACATTACGTTAACGATGAGTGTAACGGAGGAAACAGGATCCTGCGTCGCGAAGATTAACGCTCCACTTTCTTGTCATTAATGATTACTATTCTCAACTATAACAATAAGCGAAACCGCCGTTTCGTGCACTGGACGCATGTGAAAACGTAACCATTAAGTTGAACAAAGGGAGTCGTCATGTCTTTACGTCAATTATGCGCACCGCGCTTGCGCCGTACGTTGGTTCTGGGATCGTTACTGCTGGCGGGGTCATTTAACACCCACGCCGCAGAAGAGATGCTGCGCAAAGCCGTCGGCAAAGGTGCCTATGAAATGGCCATCAGCCAGCAGGAAAATGCGCTGTGGCTGGCGACCGCGCAGAGCCGCAAAACGGATAAAGGTGGGGTGATTTACCGTCTGGATCCGGCCACGCTTGACATTACGCAAGCCATTCACAGCGATTTAAAACCGTTTGGTGCAACGCTCAATAGCCGCACGCAGACGCTGTGGTTCGGCAACACCACAGACGGTTGCGTAACGGCGGTAGACGCCAAAACTGGCGTCATTAAAGGCCGCGTGGTGCTGGATGCGCGTAAACGTTCGGAAACGGTGCGCCCGCTCAGCCCGCGCGAGCTGGCGGTGGATGAAGAGACCAACACGGTTTACATCACCGGCGTCGGGAAAGAGAGTGCGGTATGGGTAGTGGACGGCGCGGCGCTGAAGCTAAAAACGACTATTACCAGTACGGGAACATACAGCACCGGCCTTGCTATTGATAGCGCGGCGAAACGCCTCTACACCACCAACGCCGACGGTGAGCTAATTACCATTGATACCCGCACTAACCGCATCCTCGAACGTAAAAAATTGCAGGATGATGGTAAAGAGCACTTCTATCTCAACCTGAGCCTCGATACCACCGGTCATCGCACGTTTATCACCGACTCAAAAGCGGCGGAAGTGCTGGTTGTCGATACTCGTAACGGCAAGGTAGTGGAGAAAATCGCCGCGCCGGAATCGCTGGCGGTGCTGTTCAATCCCGCGCGCAATGAAGTCTACGTGACGCACCGCGAGGCGGGGAAAGTGAGCGTTATCGACGCCAAAAGCTATAGCGTAGTGAAAACCTTCGCCACACCAACTCATCCGAACAGCCTGGCGCTCTCAGCGGACGGCAACACACTGTACGTCAGTGTGAAACAGGCTTCAACGCGCGAAAAAGAGGCCACGCAGCCAGATGATGTGATACGTATTGCGCTGTAATCGTTTGATATCTTAAGCTCCCTGCGGGGAGCTTTTTCTTTTACAGCAAGGAAATACCATGCGCAGTACATTGCTTGCCACGATCGTGACCGCTCTTTTGCTGGCGCTTTTTCTCTTTTTCCGCCTGAGCGAATTTGACGTTCCCGATGCGGGCGGGCAGCAAACCCTGCGCATCACCCACGGTAGCGATTCACTGGCTGGAACATTGATCCTGCCCGCAGGTGTCTCGTCGCCGCCGGTGGCGCTGCTGGTTCATGGCGATGGCGCGCAGGATCGCTGGTCGGATGGTGGCTATCTGCCGCTGGTTAACCATCTTGTCTCGCAGGGAATTGCGGTCTTTTCGTGGGATAAACCCGGTGTTGGTGAGAGCAAAGGAGACTGGCTGGCGCAAACCATGGACGATCGCGCACAGGAAGCCGCTTTTATACTGCAACAGTTGCGACAACAACCGGCGCTGGCGCACAGCCGGTTAGGTTTTGTTGGCTTTTCTCAGGCGGGCTGGGTGGTGCCGCAGGCCAGTCAATTGGCGCAGGCAGATTTTGCCGTTCTGGTGGGCCCGGCAATAAACTGGCGTAACCAGGGGGCATATTATTTGCGCCAGCGTTTGCAGCTTGCCGGGCAATCTGCGAACGAGATTGCCCGGGCGGTGGCGAGCGATACCGCCGCGTTTGATGCGCACTATACGCAAGAAATCACGTCCCGCCCGTGTGCCGCAGCCTGTACGCGCGACGACTTTGAACGCCGTAACGCGCTTGCCGATGCACGTGTTGCCATCGGCAGCATGCAAACGCCGGTCATGGTGTTGATGGGGCAAGACGATCGTAATGTTGATTCAAAGGAAACGTTGGCTGTCTGGCGGGCGCGGTTACCGGTGAAAACACCGCGCTGCCTGCGCCTGATCCCGGCGGCCACCCACGGGCTGCTCAATAGCCGCTGGTACGATTATCAATTAGCGTCTCAGTGGCCAGCGTGGAAACAAGGGCTATTTTTGTTATCAGGGCGTAAGGCGTATGCAGCAGGCGCGCTGGACATGATTTCAGGCTGGATACGCAATGGCGCGTGTCCCGATTAACAACATTCCCAAGGGGATAAGATGGCTATCGATAGAATGGACTGGCACTACGGCGGGCAATATCCGGACGAGCTGCCGATGGAGAACGCCGGTACCCATATCGGCTTTTACCTGACGTGGATTATCGACAACCAGCTCGAAGGGGAGTTTCACCGGGAAGAGTCTGCTGATGAGCTGGCCGCGGTGCGCAACCGCGCGATCACGGGTCGCGATTTTCTCATCAATATGTGTGATGAAAAATTCTGGAAAGAGGATTTAAACGCAGAGGGTCAGGCTTTCACTGACTATTACTACACCACTGAGACGGCAGGGTATTTTGACGATTACGAGCGCGTGCTGGCGACAGGGCTGCCAACGATCTACCACGTGGATAATACCCAGGAAAACTATGCGTTGATTGCGCCGCAGATTACTGCCGCCTGGCAACGTTTTAAACACGCGCAGGCGTAACTTTCGCGCCAGCAAAAAAGCCGCAACGTTTCCGCTGCGGCTTTTTGCTTTTATGACGCGTTACGAACGTGTCTTCTGTGCGGCATCCGGATGAACCGGCGCGGTGCTGTGGATTTCATTAACGCGCTTACGCACGCCAAACCAGCCCGCAACCAGCAACACCGCGATCAGCGGAATAGAACCGATGGTGTACGTGCCGTTCGGGTAATCGAACGCCATCAGCACCAGTACGCTGAGCAGGAACAGCAGCGTCAGCCATGAAGTTACCGGTGCGCCAGGCATTTTAAAGCTGACATCCGCCGCTTTGCCTTCGTGGATAGCTTTGCGCAGACGCATCTGGCACACCACGATAAAGCCCCAGGAAGCAATAATCCCCAGCGAGGCAACGTTAAGCACGATTTCAAAAACCTGCGATGGCACCAGGTAGTTCAGGAACACGCCAACAATGTAGACGCAAATGGTCGCCAGAATGCCCGCGTAAGGCACGTGATGACGACTCATTTTGGACATGAATTTCGGCGCGGAACCGCCCATCGACATTGAGCGCAGAATACGACCTGTGCTGTAAAGCCCGGAGTTCAGGCTGGAGAGTGCCGCGGTCAGCACCACCATATTCATAATGTCGCCGATATAGGGCACGCCCAGTTTGGAGAAGAAGGTGACAAACGGGCTTTGTCCCGCCTGATACGCATTCCACGGCAGCAACAGAACCAGCAGCACCACGGAGCCGACATAGAACAAACCGATACGCCAGATAACGCTGTTAATAGCTTTTGGCACCATGGTCTGCGGATCTTTACATTCGCCAGCCGCCGTACCTACCAGTTCGATAGAGGCGAATGCGAACACCACGCCCTGAACCAGCACCAGCGCCGGTAACAGCCCGTGCGGGAAGAAACCGCCGTTATCGGTGATCAAATGAAAACCGGTCGCGCCGCCATCGAGCGGTTTACCGCTACCGAGGAAAATGGTCCCGACAACCAGGAACACCACAATCGCCAGCACTTTGACCAGCGCAAACCAGAACTCCATCTCCGCGAACCACTTCACGCCTATCATGTTCATGGTGCCGACAATCGCCAGCGCGCCAAGGGCAAACACCCATTGCGGCACATCACCAAACGCGCCCCAGTAATGCATATACAGCGCAACGGCGGTGATATCCACGATGCCGGTCATCGCCCAGTTGATGAAATACATCCAACCGGCAACATACGCGGCTTTTTCGCCAAGAAATTCACGCGCATAAGAGACGAAGCTGCCGCTGGAAGGGCGGTGTAATACCAGTTCGCCCAGCGCCCGCAGAATAAAGAAGGAGAAAATACCACACACCAGATAAACGATAGCCAGCGACGGCCCCGCCATCTGCAGTCGGGCGCCCGCGCCCAGAAATAAACCTGTACCGATTGCGCCGCCGATAGCAATCATTTGCACCTGGCGGTTACCCATCGCGCGGTTGTAGCCCTCTTCGTGAGAATTGAGCCAGCGTCGTTTCGCGGCGTGATGATCCGTGACGTTGTTGTCTGTTTTCATTGCGTTACCTGTTTACCTGTCTGAACCTTGCGGAATTCCTCAACCCGGCAGGCAAAAAACCAATCGATTGCCTGGCGCGGGAAAATGTTCTGTCTTTCCAGTGTTTCTTCGTATGGATAAGACCAAACATGGCGCAGCATCGTAACCGCAATCGATATACGACGCAAAACATACCAGTGACATAGCACGCGACTATTAGCGGAAATTGTGAGGTTAAGGGTAACGAGCAGAGCAAATGATTTAACCCGATGAAAAATGCAACAGAAATAACCTGTATAAGTAAAAAGAATGTGTAACAAATTTACAGAATTATTACGTGGTTGTTATCAGTCATCATGACGACCGCAGCGCCGGCATCCGCGTCTTTGCAAATTTTTTGCTTATTTAATGTAAATTAATTGTTTCACAGCATGCGCGCGTCGCCCTATTAATGGGGTTATCTCCTCTAACGCGAGTCTATTGCATGTCTTATCGCCTGAGTTTGCTGGATAAAAGCCCCATCGCGGAGCATGAAACCGCACAGGACGCCCTGGCCCGCACGCTGCAACTGGCGCAGCAGGCGGAAAACTGGGGCTATCACCGCTTCTGGATTGCCGAACATCACAACACCACCCAGTTGGCCAGCCCATCGCCGGAGCTGGTTATCGCCTGGATACTGGGGCAAACGCGGCGAATTCGCGTCGGTTCCGGCGGGGTGATGCTGCAACATTACAGCCCGTTCAAAGTCGCAGAAAACTTCAACCTGCTGGCAACCCTTGCGCCAGGGCGCATTGATCTTGGCGTCGGCAAAGCCCCCGGCGGCTTGCCGCTCTCCACCCGCGCACTTCAGCAGGGAATAAACAGCGCCGAAAAGGGCAGTTTTGCCGATCAACTGGCGCAACTGGATAACTGGTTATCCCTGTCAAAAGATGACCACGCGGAAGAAACCGTTCTGGCTACGCCGCTGCCACCGCAGCGTGCGGACGGTTTTCTGCTTGGCGCAAGCCTCGAAAGCGCGGCGCTTGCGGCAAAACTGGGCTGGAATTTCGTTTTTGCCGCCCATCTCAACGGTGACAAAGCTCTTTTGCGTGACGTTGTCACACAGTGGCAGCAGCAGAGCCAGCGCGACACCCTGGTTGCCGTGCAGGTGATCGTCGCGGAAACCGAAGCGCAGGCGAATACGCTGGCGCAGCAGGTTGAAGTCTGGGGCGTCGAGCTGGCAAACGGCCAGCGCGTGAGCGTCGCCAGCGAGGCACAAGGTCAGGCGTTTGCCCGCCAGGCAGGCAGCCCGGCGGTGCGTATCGCAAAACGCGAACCGTCATTGATCGCCGGAACGGCAGAGATGGTTCTGGCGGGGCTGGATCAACTGCATCAGCAGTTCGCCATTGATGAATTTATTATCGATACGCCGATCAGCGAAGGCAGCGCGCGGCTGACCTCCATATTGCGGCTGGCGCAGGCTCACGCAAACGCCAAAGCAACACAGGAGGTGGCGGGATGAGCTTTGCGGAACAACTGATCGACTGGCGACGCGAGTTACACCAGCACCCGGAGTTGTCGTTGCAGGAGTTTGAAACCACCCGGCGCATTCGCCACTGGCTGGAGAGCGCCGGGCTGAGATTGCTGCCGTTAAGCCTGCCGACAGGCGTGGTTGCGGAAGTGGGCAGCGGCGAAAAAGTGATCGCCCTGCGCGCCGATATCGATGCCTTACCGATAGAAGAAGCGGTCGACGTGCCGTTTGCCTCGCGCAACCCTGGCGTCATGCACGCCTGCGGGCATGATATTCACTCCAGCGTTATGCTCGGCGCGGCGCTGCTGCTGAAACAGAAGGAGCCACAACTAACCGGCCGAGTGCGCATTCTGTTCCAGCCCGCAGAAGAGAATTTTGGCGGCGCAAAACGGCTAATCGACGCCGGCGCACTGGACAACGTTAGCGCCATCTTTGGCATGCATAACGAACCCGGCTTACCGGTCGGATCGTTTGCCACACGCGGCGGCGCGTTTTACGCCAATGTGGATCGTTTTTCGCTGACCGTCACCGGCAAAGGCGCGCACGCCGCACGCCCGCACGAAGGTAACGACGCCATTTTGCTCGCCAGCCAACTGGTGGTCGCGCTGCAAAGCATTGCCAGCCGTAACGTCAATACGCTGGAGTCGGTGGTGTTGAGCGTCACCCGCATTCAGGGGGGCAATACGTGGAATGTGCTGCCGGAACATGTCGAGCTGGAAGGCACGTTGCGTACTCACCAGACGGCGGTGCGCGACACGGTGAAACGCCGCGTTGACGATATTGCCGCCGGTCTGGCGCAGGCGTTTGACGCTAATATCACGGTGCGCTGGTTTGCAGGACCTGCCGCGCTGGTCAATCACGATCGCTGGGCAACCTTCGCCCGAGATGTTGCCGACTGGCACGGTTACCAGACACAGGAGGCGGATCTGCACATGGGGGGCGAGGATTTCGCCGTCTATTTGCAGCATATTCCCGGCGCGTTTGTCAGCATCGGCAGCGACAGCGATTACGGCCTGCACCACCCGGCGTTTAACCCCGATGAAGCGTTAATCGAAGAGGCGGCGCGTTATTTCGCGCTGCTGGCAGAAAAAGCACTGCTGCAATCCTGATGTGAAATTTGTCTGCCTGGGGCGCACGCTCCGGGCCACCTGTTGCCTGAATATGAGGATCGATTATGTCTACAGCACGACAACTGCGGCTTGGCACCATATTACATGGCGCGTCGGGAAATATGTCCGCGTGGCGACATCCGGCGGCGCTCGCCGATGCCAGCATTAATTTTGGCTTCGTGCAGGACACCGCGCGTATTGCTGAACAGGGAAAACTGGACTTTCTCTTTGTCGCCGACGGCTTATATATCAACGAAAAATCGATCCCGCATTTTTTAAATCGTTTTGAACCCATTACAGTATTATCCGCGCTCGCCAGCGTGACTTCGCACCTCGGTCTGGTGGGCACACTTTCCACCTCCTACAGCGAGCCATTTACCGTCGCGCGCCAGTTCGCAAGCCTTGATCATCTGAGCAATGGCCGTGCGGGCTGGAACGTGGTGACCTCGCCGCTGGAAGGCTCGGCGAAAAACTTCTCCCGCGCGCAGCACCCGGATCACGCCTTACGTTACCGCATTGCCGATGAATATCTCGATGTGGTGAAAGGGTTATGGAACTCCTGGGAAGAGGATGCGTTTGTGCGCAATAAAGCGACCGGACAATTCTTTGACGCCACAAAGTTACACCCGCTGAATCACCACGGTGATTTTTTCCAGGTTGCCGGGCCGCTTAATATTGGTCGCACACCGCAGGGGCGACCGATTATTTTCCAGGCTGGTGCCTCAGATGATGGAAAACAACTGGCCGCCCGTCACGCCGACGCCATTTTTACGCATCAGGAGACACTTGATGAAGCTAAAGCGTTTTATCGCGATGTGAAAAATCAGCTGGAAAAATATGGCCGCCGCCATGATGACCTGCATATTTTCCAGGGCGTCAGCGTGATTGTCGGCGACAGCGAAGAAGATGCTGAACAGCAGTACCAGACCACCGCCGCGCTGGTCTCCATTACGGATGCGCTGAACTACCTCGGGCGCTATTTCGAACACCATGACTTCAGCCAGTACCCGCTCGACGAGCCGTTCCCGGATATCGGCGATTTGGGGCAAAACAGTTTTCGCAGCACCACTGATGAGATCAAGCGTAATGCGCGCGAGCGTCAGTTAACGCTGCGCCAGGTGGCGCTGGAGAGCGCCTCGCCGCGCCCACGCTTTTCCGGCACGGCGCAGCAAGTGGCCGATGGCCTGCAACAGTGGTTCGAAAGCTACGCCGCCGACGGCTTTATCATCCAGGGCGGGACGCCGGATACGTTCCCGCGCTTTGTCGAAAAAGTGGTGCCGTTGCTGCAGGCTCGCGGCCTGTTTCGCACGGAATACCCCGGCACGACGCTGCGCGAGAGTTTAGGTTTACCGCTGCCTGTTCATCCTTCCTCACATCAATAAAAGAAGAAAACGCTATGCAGAAAACATCGCTATTGCTGGCGGCAATGCTGGCCCTGACACCACTGGCCTGGGCCGAAGACGTCAATATCAACGGGACGGGCGTGAGTCTGGAAGCCAACAAAACGCCGATCACCACCGCGAAAAACGTGCAAGCCATTGCGCAGTTGCCGAAGGATTACCACTTTGTCGTGCCGGGAAAACTGACCGTCGCCGTGGCAGCGCTCAACTCGCCGCCGCTGACGGTCTTTGCGGATGACAATAAAACTCTGCTCGGCAGCGAAGTGGACATCGCTCGCCTGGTGGCCAGCAGCTTAGGCCTGGAGCTGAACGTGGTGCCGACATCGTGGGAGGACTGGCCGCTCGGCGTCACTTCCGGCAAATATGATGCCGCGATCAGCAATATTACCGTCACCAAAGAGCGCAAAGCGAAATTCGACTTCGCCACTTACCGCAAGGATTCCCTCGGTTTTTACGTCAAATCCACCAGTCCGCTGACATCGATTGAGAAAGCGGAAGACATTGCCGGGCTGCGCATTATTGTCGGCTCCGGCACGAACCAGGAGGCGATCCTGCTGGCGTGGAACGCCGAAAACGTGAAAAAGGGGCTGAAACCTTTTACGCCGGTCTACACCAAAGATGACGCCGCTCAGACGCTGGCGCTGCAATCAGGCCGCGCCGACGCTTACTTTGGCCCGAACGTCATTGGCGCATGGAAAGCGGCGCTGACCGGCAAAACCAAACTGGTTGGCAGCGTGGACGGCGGCTGGCCGAAAGCGGCGCATATCGCGGTCACCCTGCGTAAAGGCAGCGGGCTGGTTGAACCGGTGCAAACGGCGCTCAATGGCGCGATCAAAACCGGCGACTACGACAAGGTGCTCAATCGCTGGGGCGAGGGCGTCGAGCGTATTCCGGCGTCGGAGGTGAATCCGGCGGGGCTTGGCGATTAAGGAGGCAGTCATGAGTGAACGTTTCCGCGATGTCTCGCCAGACGCACCGGAATTGCAGCCGATTTTAGACGGGCTGTTTGGCGAATACGCTGCCCGCTATGGCGACTATTTTTCCCGCAGCGCCGAAGTGGAACTCACCGAGTGGTATTTAGCGCCGCAGGGGCTGTTTATTGTGCTGGAGCGTGAGGGAGAAATTATCGCGACCGGCGCCTACAAACCGTTTGATACCCATACGGCGGAGATCAAACGCATCTGGACGAAGCATGAACTGCGTAAGCAAGGGCTGGCGGCCAGAATCGTGCAGGAGCTGGAGCGGCGCGCGGTACTGGCCGGTTACAGCCACATCTACCTGACCACCGGTTTTCGCCAGCCGGAAGCGGTGCGCCTGTATCTGAGCCAGGGCTATCAGCCGCAGTTTGATATCCATCGCGATCCGGAAGAGTACAGCCAGCCGCCGTTCGACGGTCGGCTGCGCTTTAGCAAAGCGTTGTCGGTTGAGTGTTTAAGCAAAACCGCCTGAGGAGCGACCATGAAGAATACAGAAACCATCAAGGTGGTGCCCGCGCGCTACCCACTGCGTACGGTCGGCGCACTTGTCGCCCTGTTTGTGCTGGCGGCGATCGTTCAGTCCGTGGCGTTTAACCCGCGCTGGGAATGGACAGTGTTTGCCCGTTGGTTTTTCGACCCGGTGATCCTCGAAGGGTTAGGGCAGACGCTGTTGCTGACCTTGCTCGGCACGGCGCTGAGCGTGATTTTCGGCGGTTTACTGGCGCTAGCCAGGCTTTCGTCGTCGTGGCTACTGAGTAGTCTTGCGTGGAGTTATATCTGGCTGTTTCGCTCGCTGCCGCTGATTGTGGTGCTGATCATTCTTTATAACTTCTCCTATCTGTACGACACCTTATCGCTCGGCATTCCGTTTACCGGAATTGAGTGGGCGAGCTATCAAACCATCAATGTACTGGGGCAGTTTTCCACGGCGGTTGTCGGGTTGACGCTGGTGCAAAGTGCCTATACCGCCGAGATTATTCGCGGCGGCTTTCTTGGGGTCGATCACGGGCAGTACGAAGCGGCGGCCGCGCTGGGGTTACCCGCCTGGCGGCGCACGCTGCGCATTATTCTGCCGCAGGCGCTGCGCACGATTTTGCCGTCCGGTTTTAACGAGATAATCAGCCTCGCCAAAGGCACGGCGATGGTTTATGTGCTGGCGATGCCGGAGCTGTTTTACACCATTCAGATGATTTACAACCGCACGCAGGAGGTTATCCCGCTGCTGATGGTGGGTGCGGTGTGGTATCTGGTGATCACCAGCGTACTGTCGGCCATTCAGTATCTGGTTGAACGCTGGCTGGCGCGCAGCGAACGGCGTTCAGCGATTTCACCCTCGCGGGTTCGTTCCTATTCCACCGCCCGCGTGGCGCAACCGCAGGAGGCTGTTCATGCCAACCTCTCTTAATGGTCATATTTCGATTACCGGCGTCAGCAAATATTTTGGTCGCCATAAAGCGCTGGATGAGGTGTCGCTGGAGATCCCGCCCGGTTCTGTCACGGTGATCCTCGGGCCATCGGGCTCCGGGAAATCGACGCTGCTGCGCACCATTAATCATCTTGAGCGCGTGGATGAAGGGTTTATACGCATTGATGGCGAATACATCGGTTATCGCCTGCACGGCGACAAGCTGTATGAGCTGAAAGAAAAGGAGATTTTGCGCCAGCGCGTCAACGTCGGGTATGTGTTTCAGAATTTCAATTTATTCCCGCATCTGACGGTGCTGGAAAACCTGATTGAAGCGCCGATTGCGCACAAAAAGTTGAGCCGTAAAGAGGCCATCGATCAGGCATACGATCTGCTGGATGTGGTGGGATTGCGTAATAAAGCCGATGCCTGGTCGCGCCATCTTTCCGGTGGACAGCAGCAGCGCATCGCCATTGCCCGCGCGCTTTCGCTGCGCCCGCGTGTGATGTTGTTTGATGAGCCGACATCGGCGCTGGATCCGGAACTGGTGGGCGAAGTGCTGGATGTGATCAAAAAGCTGGCGCGCGCCGGTTCCACGCTGGTGGTGGTGACGCATGAAATCGGCTTTGCGCGCGAAGTCGCCGACCAGGTGGTGTTTATGGTCGATGGCAAAATTGTTGAACAGGGAAGCAGTGACGAGGTGCTGAATCACCCGCAGCATCCGCGCACGCGCCAGTTTTTATCGAAGGTCTTATAAGGAGCCACCATGAAAGGATTACTGGCGCTGCTGCTGGTCAGCGCGGGCAGTTTCGCCGCCGGGCAGCTTGATTTAAAGGCTAATGAACAGCCGATCACCGTGCAGCGCAACGACGCGGCGATCGCGAAAATCCCGGCGGATTATCGCTTTGTCGAACCGGGGACATTAACCGTGGCGATCTCAGCGCTTAACTCACCGCCACTGGCGCTGGTCGCCAGTGATAATCGTACACGCATCGGTAGCGATCCGGATATCGCCCGCTTACTGGCGCAAAGCCTCGGTTTAAAGCTCAAACTGGTGCCAACCGCATGGGAAGACTGGCCGCTGGGCATTACTTCCGGGCGTTATGATGTCGCGCTGGTGAATATCGCGGTTACCGAAGCGCGCAAACGGAAGTTTGACTTTGCCACATACCGCGCGGATTCGCTGGCGTTTTCGGTGAAATCCTCCAGTGCAATTCAGGCCATCCGCTCCGCAGGCGATCTCGCCGGGCGCAAAGTGATTGTCGGTTCCGGCACCAATCAGGAGCGCATTTTGCTGCGCTGGAATGAAGAGAACCAGGCCGCCGGTCGCCCGTTAGCGCAGCCGATTTATCTGACAGATGACGCATCGGGGAATTTGTATATTCAGTCCGGGCGAGCGGATGTGGTGTTTGGCCCGCAATCTGTCGCGGCCTATAAAGCGGCGCTTAACGGCAACACGAAAGTCGTCGGCCTGGGGCCGAAAAAAGCGTGGGTGGCGACCACCACCAAAAAAGGTAACGGCCTGGTGTATGCTTTGCAGGCGGCGCTGGATGGCGCCATCGCGCGCGGAGAATATCAACAGGTGCTGGCGCGCTGGGGAGAGCAGGGGGAAGCGGTTGAACGTTCGCAAGTTAACCCGCCGGGGATCACTTACGATTAAACCAAAAAACGCTGTTCCGCCGGGAGTACAGCTTGCGGAACAGCGTGGCGAACCCGAGTCGCCAGTTTCAGGCTGTGGTCGGCGTAAGCGTAATTCGCTCCAGCGAACCAACAATAAACAGATACGAGAAGAGACCAATCAGCCCCATTGAGCCGACATAGAGGATCGCGTAATCGAAGGAATGGGTATTGGCGAGGATCACGCCAATCACCAGCGGTGTAACAATACTCGCCAGGTTGCCGCACATATTGAACACGCCACCGGCTATCCCCAGCACCTCTTTTGGCGACGTATCGCTGAGTACGCACCAGCCAAGATTGCCAAAACCTTTGGCGAAGAACGCCACGCTCATGGCGGCAATCACCACCACTTCGGAATCGGTGTAATTGGCAAGCACAATCACGCAGGAGAGCAGCATGCCGCAGATAACCGGGAATTTACGCGCGGTGGTCAGGCTGTAGCCGCGCGTCAGCAGCCAGTCGGATACCACGCCGCCCAGCAGGCCACCGATAAACCCGGCGATAGCCGGAATACTGGCGACAAAGCCCACTTTTAAAATCGACATCCCTTTGGCCTGATATAGATAGGTGGGAAACCAGGTGAGAAAAAACCAGGTAATCGAGGTCACGCAGAACTGACCAATATAAACGCCGATCATCATGCGATTCACGCAGACACTTTTTATTTGCGCGAGACTGATTTTCGCTGGTCCTTTTTTACTGCCTAATTCCGGTTCGCCACCGCCATTGCGAATATAATCAATTTCCTGTTGGTTAATCTCTTTATGGGATAATGGATCACGAACTTTAATTAACCAGAATATCCCCAGCACTACGCCAATCGCGCCAATATAATAGAAAACATAATGCCAGCTAAGCGTGTGCAAAATAATCGTCATCAGCGGGGTGATAATACCTAATGATATATATTGCGCGGCCTGGTAAACCGCCGTCACAAAACCGCGCTCTTTATTAGGAAACCATTGCACGCTAAGACGGCTGTTGGCCGGGAAGGCAGGCGCTTCAATAGCACCCATCATCAGGCGCAGCACGACTAACACAATGAGCGGGCTGGCATAGAGATAAATCGTACCCTGAAACATCGTGACGACAGACCAGCCAATTAGCGCCACACCATAAACTAACCGCGAACCATATTTATCCAGCAGCCAGCCGCCGGGAATTTGCATTACCACATAAGAGATGCCAAATACGGAAAATGCGAGGCCCAGTGCTTCAGGATCAAAACCTAACTCTTTACTCATAATTGGCGCGACAACGGAAAGTGTCGCGCGGTCGGCATAATTAAATACCGTAGCAAGAAATAAAAATAACAGAATGCTGTAACGCACATTGGTGCGTTTAATTATTGTATTCATCACAACTCCTTTAACAGGGTTGAATGTCGGTGTAGGGTACAAAAAGACGGAAGGAGCCTCCCGTCCGGAATCGATGATTATGGGCGTTTGCCGAATTCGCAGCTTTGCTGAGTCCAGGCGCGCGCCTGTTCGCTCAGCGTGAAGCCCAGACCGTGGCGGTCGGAGACGTACATCCGGCCATCGCGCAGTTCAAGTTGTTCGTTAAACAACGGATTCAGCCATTCGAAATGCTCCAGCCACGGCTCCAGCGGGTAGGCGGCGGAAAGGTGCAAGTGCACTTCCATGGCAAAATGCGGTGCCAGTTTGCGGTTGTGCTTAGCCGCCAGATCCATGATTTTCAGGAACGGCGAGATGCCGCCAACGCGCGGTGCGTCTGGTTGCACAAAATCACTGGCGTTACCGAGGATCAGTTGTTCGTGTTCGCGAAAACCGGTGAGCATCTCGCCGGTGGCGATCGGCGTATCCAGCGCCGCAGCGAGCTGGGCGTGGCCTTCAACATCGTAGGCATCGAGCGGTTCTTCAATCCAGATAAGGTTAAATTTCTCCATCTGGCGTCCCATACGAATCGCCGTTTCGCGATCCCATTGCTGGTTGGCATCCACCATCAGCGGGAAGTCATCGCCCAGCGCTTCGCGCACGGCGGTAAGGCGGCGAATGTCCTCTTTGGTGTCCGGCTGACCGACTTTGATTTTGATACCGCCGATGCCGTTTTCACGCGAGATAATGACGTTTTTCAACACCTGATCCAGCGGCGTATGCAGGAAACCGCCCGAGGTGTTGTAGCACTGCACGGAGTCGCGATGCGCGCCGAGCAACTTCGCCAGCGGCAAACCGGCGCGTTTGGCCTTCATATCCCACAGCGCTATATCGATAGGAGAGATGGCCTGCACCGCCATGCCGCTGCGCCCAACGGAGGCACCTGCCCACAATAGCTTGGTGTAGATCTTGTCGATATCGTTCGGATCTTCGCCGAGCAAGTTATCGGCAATCTCTTTAGCATGGGCGTAAATCCCCTGGCCGCCGGCGCGTTTGGAATAGCTAAAACCGACGCCTTCAAAACCGTCGCGGCTGCGGATTTCGGCAATAATAATCGCCACTTCGGTCAGCGGTTTTTGCCGCCCGGTCAGCACTTTCGCATCACTTACCGGCGTCGCCAGCGGTAAAAAGGCGAGGGAAAGTTTTACCCACTCGATGCGGTCGCCGGTTTCAGCCGCGGTTTTGACACCGGACGCGCGGGCGTAGGTTACGGCATCAGAATTAGCACTTACGGTCATGGTTTTGCTCCTGTGAACAACAATAATGTTTGCGCTAACATTTGTAGATCGACAAAAAAATAATCACCAGCTAAAGGAGGAGATTTTGTACAACCGATCACAAACCCAGCGCTAAAAAGGGGGCTTATTGCTACGGTAATCACATTTTTTCTCTGATGGTGTCTCGTTACACCTAAAAATGGTAGCGATAACATTATGTGTGTGATATGCGAGTTAACTCACTGATTTATGAGGGGAGACAGGTAATGAAAGGAGAAAAGGGTATAATACAAAAACACGAATTATTAATAGCCAATAACCGTCTGGTTCTCTGTGAGTGAACATGTCGAAAACCGCCCGTCCTGTGCCGCCGCGCGCACCCACGCTGGAAGATGTTGCCCGTGCTGCGGGGCTTTCCTCAATGACTGTAAGTAGGGCGCTTAACACGCCGCAACTGGTACGCCCGAAAACGGTGGAAAAAGTGCTCGCCGCCGTTAAAGCAACAGGCTATATCCCGAATGCGCTGGCAGGGGGCCTGGCATCGCGGCGCAGCAAATTAATTGCCGTGGTCGTACCGCAGATCAACAACAATATGTTTGTCGATACGATCCAGGCCATCAGTGATGAACTGGCTAAGCGCGGTTACCATATGCTGCTGTGCGTCGCCGGTTATACCCAGCAAACCGAAGCGGAGCTGGTCGCAGCGCTGTTGTCGCGCCGCCCGGATGGCATTGTGCTGACCGGTATTCATCACTCAACCGATCTAAAAAAAGTGATCCTCAATGCCAGTGTGCCGGTAGTGGAAATCTGGGATTTAACGCCCACACCGCTGGATATGCTGGTCGGTTTTTCGCATGAAAAAGTGGGACAAGCTACCGCAGAATATCTGCTGCGCAAAGGGTATCGTCGCCCGGGGTTGCTATGGACGGTTGATAAGCGCGCCTCGCAACGTAAAGCAGGGCTGTGTGAAGCGCTGGCGCGTCATGGCATTACCGATCCGCTCAGTGTGGATGTGGCGCTGCCGGCACGGTTTACCTCAGGGCGCGAAGGGTTGTCACAGTTACTGGCGCTGGGTGAGTCCGACGTGATTGTTTGCAGCTCCGACACGCTGGCGCAGGGGGCCATTGTTGAAGCGCAAGCGCGTGGCCTGCGCGTACCGCAGGATGTGGCGGTTATTGGTTTTGGCGATCTCGATTTCGCTGCCGGGAATAATCCCGCCATCACCACGGTGAGCGTCGACAGGCAAATCATTGGCCAGCGCGCGGCAACCCTGCTAATGGAGCGTATCGAAGGGACAAGTTCCGGGGAGGAGATCGTGGATATCGGTTTTCACTTTATTGAACGGGAATCAGCGTGATCTCATGAGAATTAACGTTATTGGCACCAGCGGCAGCGGAAAATCGACGCTGGCGAAACGTCTGGCCAGCCAGCTCAATGTGCCTTATATCGAAATGGATCTGCTTTACTGGCGTCCCAACTGGCAGGGGACGCCGGATGAGGAGTTGTATTCGCGCCTGGAAAAACTGCTGGAACAACCCGGCTGGGTGCTCGATGGCAACTATAACCGTAGCCGTGACATTAAATGGCGGCACGTTGATCTGGTGGTGTGGGTCGATTACGGCTTCTGGCGCACGTTGCGCCAGGTGACGCTGCGCGCCATTGCGCGCGCCAGAAGTGACCAGGAGTTATGGCCGGGAACGGGTAATCGCGAAAGTCTGCGTCGTGCTTTTTTGAGCCGCGAGTCGATCATTCTCTGGTCGCTAAAGACCTGGCGCCAAAACCGTGAACGTTATGCGCGGGATATGGCCGATCCGCGTTATCAGCATTTGCGCTTTGTCCGTCTTACCACGCCTCAACAAGTTGACGAATTTCTCGCCAGTCTGACCTAAGCTTAAGGCTCATCCAGAACATAAGGAGCCCTTATGATTACGGTTTATGGTGTTCCCGGCTGGGGATCGGCCATCAGCGAAGTGATGCTGACGCTGGCAGATATCCCTTATCACTTCGTCAATGTCGATGGCTTCGACAAACCCGGTCCACAGCAGGATACCCTGCGAAAATTAAACCCGCTGTGCCAGGTGCCAACCCTGCAACTGGATGATGGCAGCGTGATGACGGAATCCGCCGCCGTAGCGCTGATGATCCTCGACCAGCGCCCGGATTTCGCTCCCGCCGCCGGTACCGCGCAACGCCAGCAATTCTGGCGGCTGTTGGTGTGGCTCGTCGCGAATGTCTATCCCACTTTTACCTACGCCGATTACCCGGAACGCTGGGCTGCGGATGCGCCGGATCAACTGGTAGAAAATTGCCAGAAGTATCGTAAATCGCTCTATTTGTGGCTCGACACGCAATTGCAGGCAGCACCTTATGCTTTTGGCCAACAACTGACGCTGCTGGATATTTATCTTTGCGTTATGCGCACATGGGGGCCGCGTCATGCATGGTTTGCCGAGCACGCGCCAAATATTACCGCCATCGCCGATGCGGTATGCCAGTTACCGCAATTGCAAACCGTGCTGCGAAATAATGAAATTATCCGTTAACCCGTAATTTCGGATTATTTTAATATTCTTAGCATCTCGTATAAGTTGAAGCGGTATATAAACAGAGGGCGAGAAAAAATAATTTGAAATCGCCCCGCTTATATGAGACAACATTTGGCGAATTTTCGTAGTCGACAAATATTGCATCTTTACAGCAAAATCGGAATAGTAATTTAACAGGGTGAAAATGATGGAATATATTCATTCGTATTTGAAAGGTGGTTCATGGTTTACACTTGGCGACAGCATAACAGAACGAGGATGGTATCAACCAATCGTTGCAGAGAATTTAGGGCTGACACACTGGACAAACTACGGTATTGGTGGAACCTGTATCGCACAAAAAAATGAGCATGATAATTCCGCTATCTGCTTACGCTATAAAACCATGGGGGAAGATCCTGACCTTATTACTATCTGGGGTGGTGGCAATGATTTCGGTTTTAACTTCGGTTCGGAAGGCGGCACCGAAATAGGCGACAGAAACGATAAAACGTCATTAACCTTTTATGGCGCAATGGATCTACTGCTTACCGGCGTCATAAAAAAATATCCGTTGGCCAGAGTAGGGTTTGTTGTTACGACACCCGTTTCAATTGCGCGTGGTCATGGGCAAAAAAATGCCAAAGGATATTATCTGGCCGATTATTGTAACGCTAGCAGAGAAAAGTGTGAGGAATATTCCATACCTTATCTCGACCTGCAAAAGAACTCCGGCTTTAACGAACTTAATATGGATATTATGACCAGTAATACCACTGGCGTGATTTCCGATGGTTTGCACCCTTCAAAATTAGGCATGGAAAGGCTGGCAACTAAGATTACGCACTTCATCTTATCGCTGTAGGAGAGGTGGCTATGAGAATTGCTTCCATCGACCTTCTGAAGATACTCGCCATCTTTCTTGTCATCCAGGCGCACGTGACGTTGTTTTTTCTCAATCGCGACGAAAGCGATGTCGTGTTGTGCTTTTTCAGACAGGCGGGGCTATCTGGTGTTGCCCTGTTTTTTATCTGTAGCGGCTATTTTTTATTAAATAACAAACACGAGAATCAAGCGAACTATGTCATTGCCAAGATTAAAAGCATCATTGGCGTATTGATTTTCTGGTTACTTTTTTATTACGCCTATGACACCTGGTGGATAAGTCGATTTACCGACATGCCGGAAATAGATCTTTTTAATTACCTGAATGTCAGCAAAGCCACCACGGAAGCAACACCACTCTGGTTTATATTTGCCATTATTCCGTTATATATTTTTACGCCCTTAATGCGACATGCTTTTAAGAAAGAACGCGCGAATGAAATTCTGAAAGTGATTGTGTTAATGGTGATTATCGCCAATCTGACATTAATCAATGCATGGACTGAAGCCAGTTTCCATTTCTCACTATTTGCATTTAACTTACTCATTCCTTTTCAACCCGAAGGACTGATCTGTTTTTTAATTGGCGGGTACCTCGGGCTGGTTAAACCAATCTTCAGGCCATTCTCCACTGCGCATATTATGACGTTAGTGCTGGCAATTATCGCATTGTTAATATTGGCGTTTATTTCGTCCAGTGCGGGAATCGCCATCTTTTATGGTAAGTTTTATAACCTATTATTACTTATCACATCAGTCGGTTTGTTTTTATTTGTGGTTAATCTGAATATTAACACCTTGCCGCGCTGGGTGAGTAATGTGAGTGACAGTGTGTTAGGGATCTACCTTGTACACAACATCTTTGTGGTGGAAGTACACAGCGCGTTTATTCATGAAAAGCTGTTGAGAATCATCCCGAGGGCGGACAGTTATCTTTATATCATTGCTTATTCCTTGCTGGCTTTTATCCTGGCTTACGGCCTTTGTGCGCTGCTAAAAAGGTCAAAGATAACTGCCAGAATTGTCACACTTTGATAACCTGAATGCGGCGCAATGAGCAGTAACTTGTGCTACTGTCACTCTCTTTACAAAACAAGGAGTTTGCAATGCCGCACGTTGATATCAAATGTTTTCCCCGCGATCTTACCGAGGAGCAAAAAAACGCACTGGCGAGCGATATCGCCGAGGTGATTATTCGTCATTTGAACAGCAAAGATAGCGCTGTCAGCGTTGCCCTTAACGAAGTCACGCCGGACGACTGGAAAGCGCAGGTGTGGGACACCGAGATTGCGCCGCATATCGACACGCTTATCAAGAAGCCTGGCTATTCACTGTAGATTTCCTGCCGCCTGCGCCTGTTGCGTGGGCTTTTTTTTATCAATAGGTAAAAAATACTGTTGTTAGTTTGAACTATCGACCGGAATATATAATACGCAGCAATCTGATTATGCATGTAAGCGCATCAGTTTTTTCATTATTTTTTCTTTCAGAAAATTCATATTTGCGCGATCTTAAATACAACTCTAGAGTTTTTATTATCTCGCTCAGGTTAATAACCAGAGCAATATAATTATCACGGAAAGCGCTGATTCGATTAATTTCGCCAGCGGCATATTAAACAAGGAACGTCTTTCATGAAGCCATCCCGTTCTTTCATATTATTATTGCCCCTGTTTGCAGCGCTGCCGTTGCAAGCCACAGAACCCGCGGCGGAATCACAAAACTGGTATCCCTCAATTTATGGTGCAAATGACGAAATAGGTGCCGCGAACTTGCTTACGCCCGAGGTGGTTTTACAAGCCGTTCACCTTGTAAAACAGGGCGTTGTGGTGCCGCTGGCGGTACCAATTGATAAGGATTTCCCGGCGTTTCGCCACCGCAGTTTTCATCTCTACAATATTCAGCCCGGCCAGCAGGATGGGAAAACACTTGGGCCGAATAAATTCACCTTTAACGATGAACTGGTCAACGCATGGACAGGCGTGGGCACACAATTAAACGGCATCGGCCATATCGGCATTAATAATATCTATTACAACGGCAATAAAGCGGCAGATTTCGTCACTATTGATGGCGTTAAAAAATTAGGCATTGAAAAAGTCCCGCCGATGGTAACGCGAGGCGTGGTGTTAGATATGACCACTTATTATAAACAAAAGATTGTTCCCGGCGGCACAGAGTTTAGTGTCAAGGATATTCAGTCGGTATTAAAAAACCAGGGATTAACCTTAAAGAAAGGCGATATCGTTTTATTTAACACAGGATGGCTGGAACTTGTTGGTAAAGACAATAAACAGTTTCTGGAAAAGGAGCCTGGTATTGGCATGGAAGCAGCAAAATGGCTGGCGGATCAGCAGATCGTCGCGTTTGGCGGCGATACCTGGGCGTCTGAAGTGTATCCAAACCCGGCAACTAAGGAGGAATTCCCAATCAATCAATATCTGTTAGCAAAACGGGGGATCTATAACCTGGAGTTGATCGATACACGTCCACTGGTCGGCAAGCAAGTTTGGGAATTCTTGTTTGTCCTGGGCCAACCGCTGTACACCGGTTCAACACAGGTCAACATCAACCCTGTGGCGATTTATTAGTTGTTTGTTGTTAGCGCTACCCTGAAGTGTTTTTCATTTTTAGTAAAACGTTGTTCTGTGGAGCGGCTCGAATTTCATTTACCGGGTTAATGGTACATAAGCATCTTTGACATGGAGATAATTATGTTCCGGAAACTCAGTTCACTGACCTTCGCGCTGCTCCTTTTTTCGCACCCTTCATTTGCCGCTCCAGAGAGTTTTCCCATCTGGCCGCAGGGCGATGCGCCAGGCGCCAAAAATAGCCCGGTCAGTTTCGTGTTAACCGAACGCAGTAAAGATCCTGCGCTTCCCGACCGCGCTGTGACCGGCATCCGCGCGCCGCAAATCACCGTTTATAAACCGCAAAAAACCAACGGTATCGCCATCCTCGTGATCCCTGGTGGTTCCTATAAACGCGTGGTGCTGGATAAAGAGGGCAGTGATTTAGCCGCGCCATTCAATGCGCGCGGTTACACCTTATTTGTAATGACCTACCGCATGCCGGAAGATGGCCACGCCGAAGGTTCAGACGCACCGCTGGCGGATGCACAACGTGCGTTGCGTACCTTGCGCGCGCAGGCGGAATCACGCCATCTCAATGCGAAAAAAATCGGTGTGATGGGTTTTTCTGCGGGCGGACACGTTGCGGCAAGCCTGGAAACGCGTTACGACGAGAAGGTTTACACGCCGGTGGACAACATTGATAACCAGCACGCGCGACCAGATTTTGTGGTGTTGGGTTATCCGGTGATTTCAATGGATCAGGCGATTGCCCACGCCGGCTCGCGAAAAGCGCTGATTGGTGAAACGCCAACGGCGGAGCAGATCAAACACTACTCGCCGGAACAGAATATCACCGCGCAAACCCCACCGACATTTTTGCTGCATGCCGTGGACGATCCCTCCGTACCGGTTGCCAACTCGCTGGTGATGTTCAACGCGCTGCATGCGAATAACGTGCTCACCGAATTGCATCTGTTCAGTAAAGGGCAGCATGGGTTTGGCGTACGCGGTGTGAAACACCTACCGGCAGCGATCTGGCCAGAACTGACGATGAACTGGATCGAGGCACTGCCGGAGTAAATGCTTCGTTACTCGCCAGCGGTGATGCACTTGCCGCTGGTGACAAATGTGCCGCCGCCAAGGTGATGAATAGTGTTCAGCTTATCGTCATCAAAGTGCCAGCGCCCGTTGATAAACGCCCGTTCATCGGCGGCGGCGGAAACCACTTCGCCAAACAGCGTGTCATATTTTTCCTGCGCGGCGGTCGGCGGGAGCAAACGACACTCCATCCACGCCAGGCATTTCTCTTCGATAACCGGCAAGCCGAGCACCGGCCCGGCAAAAGCGGGAATGCCATAGCAATTAAACTTATCTTCATCGCGCCCGGTGACGCTGCCGACCGCGTAACTCCAGTTGGTTGCCGCAACGCCGGGCACCACAATGCCAAACATACCGCTGCGTTCAATTAGCTCGCGCGACCAGGCGCTTTTATCCACCACTATTGCAATTCGCGGCGGAGAGAATTCAACCGGCATCGACCACGCGGCCGCCATCACATTGCGCCGGTCAATCTGCTCATCGCGGCTGGTAATCAGAATGGTCGGACCGTGGTTTAGCAGGCGGCAGGCATGTTCTAACGCCACCGGGCGGAAATAGCTCATAGCGGTTCCTCTGTGCAAACGTTTCTGCCATTAAATGGCCGAACAGGCGGCAAAATCAAGGCATGGCGCATTATCCGGTACTCCTGGCCACCACAATCTGGCCGCGGCCTTGTTCTTTCGCCAGGTAGAGCGCCAGGTCGGCTGCCCGCACCAGATTATCGGCGCGCGCGTGGCGCGGCCAGGTCGCCAGCCCAATAGAAACCGACACCGGGCCAATATCCTGTGACTCATACAACATGTGGTGATTGAGGACATTATGCAGCAGCGTCTCAGCCACTTTTTTCGCCTGCACTTCATCCGCGCCCGGCAGAACAAGCAGGAACTCTTCACCGCCATAGCGGAACGCAACACTGTTGTCATCCAGCGTTTCGGTAATCAACCGCGACAACTCGCGCAGCACTTTGTCACCCGCGTCGTGGCCGTACTGGTCGTTGAGCTTCTTGAAATAATCCACGTCGACCATCAAACAGCTCAGCGTCGTGCCTTCCACCATCGCCTGGTCGAGCATGTTGCGCAGCGTCTCATCCAGGCTGTGGCGGTTGAACAGGCCGGTCAACGAATCATGCATGGCGCGTTCCGTCAGCGTATCGCGCAGGATCTGGTTTGCCAGCGCCAGCGCCAGCGTTTCTGCCAGCAGTTCCAGGTAGATATAGGGTGGCTCTTTGCCCGGCGTGTAGTTATCGAAGGTGAGCAAACCAATGCTTTTATTCTGCGCATTAAGCGGCACACAAATCGCGCGGGAGGCAATTTCGGGCTGAATATGTTCGCACGGCATGTCAACGCCGCCTTTCGCCGGGCTATGCAACTGCCCACGTTTTAACGCCCAGCAGTGTTCAGCCGGGAAGGGGGCGTCTTCGCCCGGCGGCAAACCCCAGCGCGCCACGCATTTCATGCGCTTAGTGCGGGAATTGAGTACAAACAACCGGCCGCCCATATCGGGGATGATTTGCGGTGCAAAGCGGCTGACCACGCGAAAAATCGCGCTATGGGAATCACACCCCTGCAGACGCTGCGTCATTCGCGCCAGTAAGGTACGCGTGGCCCACTCCGCATCACGCTCCTGTTCCAGCCGCTGGCGGGTCAGGCCGTTTTCGCGAAATATGCGAATGGCCTGCGCCATATCGCCAATCTCATCCACCTGCGCCAGCACAGGCGCTTCCACATTGTAATCCTGAGTCGCCAGGCGGTTAACCACATCGCTTAACGTCACCACCGGGCGCAAAATACGGTGTTTGATAATAAAACCAAGCACAAACAGGAACAGCAGCGCCGTCAGCCCGACCATAATTTCGGACAACGTGCGCAAGCGTAAAGAGCGGTCAGTTGCTTCGCTTATCGCGCTCTGGACACGCTGATCCGACAAGCTGCGGAAGTGGGCGAAACGGTACTCCGCTTCGGAAAGCCGCTCTTCATAGCTGGCGCTATACAAAAGATTCATCGCCTCGTCCGTTTTCCCGGCGTCAATATCGGCAATGGCGATGCGCTGCTCATCTTCCAGCTGATCCAGCGTCGACAGCCCATCGCGCAGGATCAGTAGCTCTTCATCGGAAGCGCCACGGTCACGCAGGGCAACCAGATGATTTTCCAGGTCAACATCCTGCTGCTGGCGGGTTTTCCAGCTTTGAATCACTTCCGGCTGCTTTTTGATCACCGCTTCACGCGCCAGTTCACTCAGCGCATAAGCCTCTTTTTCCAGATCGTCCGTCAACGCATCGAAAACACGGTTTTGCGCCACGGCGTCACGCTCAGCACGTTCCGCATTCGACGCCATAAACAGCGCCACGCCGGAGGTCAGCGTTAATACCACGGTCGCGGTATAAGCAAAATTGGTGATCGTCGCGATGCGCACGGGGGATCCTTTTCGACTTGAGTGCGGGAATATGCCTATCAGTTTAGACATTCAGTTAAAAATCAATGCGCAATATTGACGTCATTTCTTCGTCATATTCGCTGCCTATAGTCAGCCGCAATCAAATCCCAAAGAGGATAACAATATGTTTGCTCCCCTGACTTTTGTGCAGGTGGATGCGCCCCGTCGGATGAAGACCACGGGAACGTCACGGCTTTCTGTTACGGGAGGGCGTGGATGAGCGCATTCACAGACATCCGCTTACAAGGCGTTTCCTACGCCTTTGGCGCACATACCGTTCTTAATCACATCGATTTACATATTCAACCTGGCAGCATTGTGGCGCTGCTCGGCCCGTCTGGCTGCGGCAAAAGCACGTTGTTGCGCTTGCTGGCGGGGCTGAGTGAACCGGCGGAAGGTGAGATCTGGTTTGGCGATCGCCTGGTGGCGAAAGCAGGCTGGACGCTGCCGCCGGAGGCGCGAGACATCGGCATGGTATTTCAGGATTACGCGCTGTGGCCGCATATGAGCGTGGCGCAAAACGTCGCTTTCCCGCTGAAAATGCGCAACGTACCGCGCGCAGAGCGCGAACTGCGCGTATCGCAGGCGCTGGAAAGGGTTGGGCTGGCGGAATTTGCCGGGCGTAAACCCGCAGGCCTTTCCGGCGGGCAGCAACAGCGCGTTGCGCTGGCGCGCGCCATTGTCGCCGAGCCGGGCGTCTTGTTGTTCGACGAGCCGCTCTCCAATCTCGACACCGCGCTGCGCGAATCCTTATGTCTTGAGATGGCACGACTGCTGCGCCAGCTCGGCACCACCGCCGTGTATGTCACTCATGACCACCGCGAAGCACAGCTACTTGCCGATCGCATTGTGCATTTAGCGTCCGGGACCGTTGAATCTGTACGAACCGTTACTTCAACCTCAGGGGAAATTGCATGAAAGCCTTACTGTCCGTGAAAAAAGGAGTCGCTTTAGCCATGGTGCTGTCGTCGATGATGATCTCCAGCGCGCACGCGCTGACTGTTTACACCGCAGGTCCTGGCTCGCTGGCAAAAAGCCTGGCCAGCGGCTTTGAGCAAAAAACCGGTGTTAAAGTGAATATTTTCCAGGCCACCACCGGCAAAGTGATGGCGCGACTCGAAGCCGAGCAGGCCAATCCGCAGGCCGACATTCTGATTTCTGCCTCGTGGGATACCGCCGAAGATCTGCATCATCGCGGCTGGTTGCTGCCGTTTACCAGTGCCAATGCCCAAAATGTCCCGCAGACACTGAAAAGCGCTGACTATGTGGCGCAGGGCATCTCCGCGCTGGGGATTGTCTGGAACACCAAGAGCGGCACCCCGGAGCCGAAAGAGTGGAACGATCTGACATCTCCTGACTTTAAAGACAAAGTGACTACGCCGGATCCGTCACTTTCCGGCGCCTCGCTTGATCTGCTGATCGGTCTGCAAAATGGCATGGGCGACCGCGCATGGCAGTTGTTCGGGGCGCTGAAAAAGAACGGCATGGTGGTGAGCGGCCCGAACGCCCAGGCGGTAACGCCGGTGATGCAAGGGGCGAAAGCGGCGGTGTTTGGCGCGGTCGACTATGTCACCTATGGCAATATCGCGCAGGGCGAATCGCTGAAAGTGATCTTCCCGGCCAGCGGCACCGTTATCGCGCCGCGCCCGATGATGATCCTCAAAACCACCCAACACGCCGATGACGCTAAAGCGTTTATCGATTATGTGCTGTCGCCGGAAGGGCAAAAAATGGTCGCCGACGCGTGGCTGATGCCTGCCCGCACGGACGTGGAAGCGAAACGCCCGCTGTTTACCGAACTGAAAGTACTGCCAACCCAGAGCAGCGGCACCAGTGAACGTGGCGAGGTTCTGAAGCGCTTTAACGCGCTCTTTGCTCAGTAATCCTTTCGATCTTTGCGGGGGCAACCCCGCTTTCAGGATACCCGTTGTGAACCAAAGATTAATTGCGCAAGCAACGCTGGCGCTGCTGCTGATACTGGTCGCGCTGCCGCTGCTGTTTATTCTCTTGCAGGCGGTATTTCCGCATTTTAGCGCGGGCGAGTTTGGCGGCGCTTTTTCCGCCATCCCTACATTACTGGCCGAGCCGCAACTGCCCGCCATGTTCGGTGGCACACTGCAAATTGCCTGCGGTGTGGCACTTTGCAGCGCGCTGATTGGCTTGCCGCTCGGCGTCGCGCGCGGCTTACTTGATTTACCGTGCCCGAAACTGTGGGATCTGCTGTTTTTGATTCCGTTCTTAACCCCGCCCTATATTGCCGCGCTGTCGTGGATGCTGGTGCTGCAAACCCAGGGCTACCTGATGCAGCTCACCGGGCTGGATCTCAACAATCTGCTGTTTAGCAAGAGCGGCATCATCCTGGTGATGACGCTGAATATCTTCCCGGTGGTGTACTTTGCCGTATCGCGCAGTTTGCTCGCCAGCGGGCAGCGCCTGGCACAAGTCGCCCGCGTTCATGGCGCCACGCCGTGGCGCGCTTTTTGCCATATCACGCTGCCGTTACTTTCTCCGGCGCTGGCGGCAGGTATGTTGCTGGCGTTCACGCTGGCGGTAGAAGAGTATGGTGTGCCCGCCGCACTGGGCACCCGTTCCGGCGTGGTGATGCTGACCGTCGGTATCGAAGAGAAACTGGCCGACTGGCCGATCGATTTGCCCGGCGCGTCGCTGCTGTCGGTAGTGTTGATTGCTATCGCGCTATGTGGATGGTGGTTGCAGCGCAAACTAACCGGCGATAAAGATGTCACCAGCGTATCCGGGAAACCGACCGAGCTTGTCGGGGCGAAGCTCGGCTTTGCCACTTTACCGGTGCTGCTGGTGATGGCGGCAGTCGGTTTTCTCGCCGTGGTGCTACCGGGATTGTCGATGGCGTTCACCGGCTTCAGCGCCACGCTTTCCGGCGGCGTGTCGCTGGATAATCTCACGGTGAAACATTTTGCGGCGCTGTTCGAACAGCGCGGTGATGCGCTACCCGCGCTGGGCACCAGTTTGTCGCTGGCATTCGGCGCGGCGCTGATTACCGGCGCGCTGGGCTTGTGCGCCGCCTGGCTGGTGGTGATGCAGAAGATAAAAGGGCGCTCGGTAATTGATGCGTTATCGCTGATGCCAGCCGCGCTGCCCGGCGTGGTGGTTGGCGTTGGGTTGATTTTGCTGTGGAACCGCAGCTTCTGGCCGGTTTCGCCCTATAACAGCTGGGCAATTTTGCTTATCTCTTACTGTTGCCTGCTGCTGCCGTGGCCGGTGCGTTATATCGGCAGCGCTATGCGCCAGTTGGGTGGTAACCTGGAGCCTGCCGCGCGGGTTCACGGTGCCAGCGCGTTTCAGGCGCTGCGGCTGATTGTACTGCCGCTGATTTTCCCGGCGATGCTCGCTTCCATGTTAATGGTGTTCGCCATTGCCTCGCGCGAGCTGGTCACCTCGCTGTTGCTGGCGCCGGCAGGTACACAAACCGTGGCGGTATTTATCTGGCGGCAATTCGAGCAAGGCTCAGTAGGTCAGGGGATGGCGATGGCGACACTGACGCTGCTCACCGGGCTGGTATTGATGCTCACCGCGCTCGGCATTATGCAGCGCAGCACAAAGGGATAAATCGAGGGCACGAAATCGACGGTAAAGCGAAAAAAATGCGCTATAACAACGGGACACCATTCGCAAGGAGCCTGTATGACCCCTTTTTTGACCGCTTATCTGGCCCGTATTGGCTGGGAACAAACGCCCGATGTCTCACTGGAAACGCTGCGGGCGCTGCATTTACATCACAACGGCGCTATCCCTTTTGAAAACCTCGATGTGGTACTGCCGCGCGAGATCGAACTCAGCGATGAGGCGATTTTCCATAAACTGGTGGTTGCCCGTCGCGGTGGCTACTGTTTTGAGCAGAACGGGCTGTTTGAACGCGTGCTGAAAGAGGTGGGTTTTACGGTGCGCAGCCTGTTAGGACGGGTGGTGATTGCGAATCCACACCAGATGCCACCGCGCACGCACCGTATTCTGTTGGTACAGATTGCGGGCGAGCCATGGATCGCCGATGTCGGATTTGGCGGGCAGACACTGACCGCGCCAATTCGCTTACAGGAGGATATTGAGCAGGCAACCCCGCATGGCGTCTACCGCTTGCAGCGCAAGGGGGAAGACTGGGTGCTCCAGTTCCGTCACCACGAGCGCTGGCAATCGATGTATCAGTTTGAGATGGGGCAGCAGTATCAGGCCGATTTCGTCATGGGGAATTTTCACTCCGCACACTGGCCGGCATCCCATTTTCGCCATCACCTGTTGATGTGCCGCCATCTGCCGGACGGCGTCAAACTGACGTTAACCAACTTCCATTTTACCCACTGGAAAAACGGTCAGGTGCTGGAAGAGGTGACCTTTGCGAATGTTCCGGCGCTGTATGACGCGCTGCAACAGCGCTTTGGGCTGGGTGTGAGCGACGCACAGTACGGCTTTAGCCTGCAACAGCTGGAAACGGTAATGGCCGGTTTCGATTTGCACGGCGAAAAAATTTAACCAAGCTCGTTGTCAATCATGACGGCCAGATGGCGATTGAAGGCAGCTTCATCGACATCTGGCATGCCCAGCATGCAAATCCCGTCCAGCCCGCAGACCAGCGCCATCAGGCGCCAGGCAATGTTTGCCGCCGTATCGGTATCCGTGAATTCGCCTGCCGCACGGCCTTGCTCAATCAGTTGCACCACTTTGACGTGCCACATCTCCATGGTCAGCAGGTACGCGCCTTTGAATTCCGGCTCTTTACTCGCCAGCAATAACGCTTCACGCCACAAATGCACATAGGGTTCGAGACCGCCTTCATCGCTGCCCAGCATCGCGTGCAACTGCTCGCGCCATGGCGCGGTTGCGGGTACCACTTCCACCTCCAGCAGTTCCGCAATCAGGCGGATAAACGCCTCGGCTTTTAATGCATTCGCCGAGGTGAAATGGTGGTGGACCTGGCCGGTGGCAACCCCGGCTTCGCTTGCCACGCGGCGAACGGTCATAGCGGTAAAACCTTCCGCCAGCGCTACGCGCATCGCGGCTTTCAGGATCACTTCACGGCGATCGTCCTTGTTCAGGTAGCGCATAAAACCTCGGCTAAATAGGGGGTAAACGGAGTGTAACAAAAAGCTGGACATGTGTTCAACTTCCCGTAGGATCGCGATTCTGGACATCTGTCCAGGAATGAAAAACGATGGAGAGAAGTATGTTTCGTCAGTGGTTAACGCTGGTCATCATTGTGCTGGTTTATATTCCGGTCGCTATCGATGCGACGGTGCTGCATGTCGCCGCGCCCACACTGAGCGCGGAGTTAAATGCCAGCGGAAATGAGCTGTTATGGATAATTGATATCTACTCGCTGGTGATGGCAGGAATGGTGCTGCCGATGGGCGCACTGGGTGACAAAATCGGTTTTAAGCGCCTGTTGCTTATCGGCAGCGGCTTGTTTGGCGCGGCCTCGTTGCTGGCGGCTTTTGCCGCGAGCGCCAGTTGGCTGATTGCCACGCGCGCGCTGTTAGCTGTGGGCGCGGCGATGATCGTGCCGGCAACGCTTGCCGGGATCCGTAATACCTTCTCGCAGGCACAACAACGCAATACGGCGCTTGGCGTCTGGGCGGCCATTGGTTCCGGCGGCGCGGCGTTCGGCCCATTAATTGGCGGTATGTTACTGGAGCATTTCTACTGGGGGTCGGTATTTTTAATTAACGTACCGATCGTCATTGTCGTGATGGCGCTGACCGCACGCTTTGTACCGCGCCAGCAGGGCCGCGCCGAGCAGCCGTTACATCTGAATCAGGCATTGAGTTTAATTGTCGCCATTTTGCTGCTGGTGTGGAGTGCCAAAACGGCAATGAAAGGCTCGTTGCCGCTGTGGATCGTGGCAAGCACAGTGCTCGTGGGCGCCACCTTGCTGACCGGGTTTGTCCGCATTCAGCTGGCCGCCACCACGCCGATGATCGATATGCGTCTGTTTACACATCGCGTGATTTTAAGCGGTGTGCTGATGGCGATCACCGCGATGGTCACGCTGGTCGGTTTTGAGCTGCTGATGGCGCAGGAGCTGCAATTTGTCCACGGTTTCACGCCATTTGCCGCCGGGGTATTTATGTTGCCGGTCATGCTGGCGAGCGGGTTTAGCGGGCCGATTGCCGGGGTTCTGGTGTCAAAACTGGGCTTACGCCGCGTCGCCGCAGGCGGAATGGCGCTCAGCGCACTGAGTTTTCTTGGTCTTTCCGCGACCAATTTTGCCACCCAGCCGTGGCAGGCCGGCGTATTGATGGCGCTGCTCGGTTTCAGTGCGGCGAGCGCGTTACTGGCTTCAACGGCGGCGATTATGGCCGCTGCGCCCAAAGAGAAAGCGGCAGCCGCCGGGGCGATAGAAGCGATGTCTTACGAACTGGGCGCCGGTCTTGGCATTGCCGTGTTTGGGCTGATTTTGAGCCGCAGTTTCTCCGCCTCGATCCAGCTTCCGCAGGGGTTAAGCAGCGAGACCGCCGCGCAGGCTTCATCCTCCATTGGTGAAGCATTCCGCCTGGCGCAGGACGCACCGCCCGCACTTGCTGAAGGGATCATCTCGGCGGCGAAAACGGCGTTTACCGGTTCGCACAGCATTGCACTGAGCACCGCCGGTGCGCTGTTAATGCTGCTGGCGGTGGGGATCTGGTTTAGCCTGGCGCGAGTGGAAAAAGCGTAGAGTTTGGCCGGATCACGCGCGCTGGCGGGTTGAGTACCAGCAGAGCAGCGATCCGGCGCACACCATCAGCGCGCCCTGCCAGAAGGAGAACGAGAGCGGGGCGCTTAACACTACCGCCGCCAGCGCGGACGAGAGAACCGGGGTGAAATACGATGCTGCCGCCAGCACCGTGACGTTGCCGTGCAAAATCCCGATATTCCACGCGGCATAACCAAAACCGAGCGCAATGCCGGTCATCAGTAATTTCACCATCACCGGCAGCGTAAAGACCATTTCCGGTTGCGGTGTTAGCGCGAATTTCACCCATAATGTCGCGGCTGTCAGCAAGACAAACAGCGTAATGCCGTTCGCGCCGTTGGCGTATTTGGTGGTGACGGTGCAGTAAATCGCCCAAATAAACGCCCCGGCAAACGCCAGCACATAGCTCAACGGGCTGGAGATAATATTTTGCTGGATTTCAGAGATATTAAGGCCGCTTTCGCCGCCGAGCACCCAGCTCACGCCCAATAACGCCAGTAATAAACCGGGAATAACCCATAAACTGGCTTTTTGACCGTTGAATAATATTGCGCAAAGGATCGTCAGGCTCGGCCATAAATAGTTGACCATGCCCACTTCAATCGCTTGTTGTCGCGTCGCGGCAAAGCCCAGCGAGAGCGCCAGACACAGTTCATAACTGACAAACAGCACGCTGCCGGCAATAAGATAACGCGCTGAAAAACGGCGTAAATCCGGGATGCCGACGATGATCGCCAGCAGCAACCCGCTTAAGGTGTAGATCATCGCCGCACCGCCAACCGGGCCAAGCCCTTCGCTGACGGCGCGAATAAAACCGACCATCGTGCTCCAGAGTAATACCGCCAGTAAACCAATTAACGTTGCGCGTTTTTTATTCATTACTGCCATTAACCGCCGGAAATAAACGCACATTTTATAACACGGCTGAATGATTAAGCGAAATTCACCGGGTCACACCTACTCCTTTTGAGGGATAAAAATTCGACGCGCGAAACTATTAGGTATCAAGCGCCAGGCGTTATTGATTTACCGCAATTAATTCACCGCGTGGAATGTTTAGTTTTCCGGCCGCAGTCGAAGACAATAATTGAGGAAAGCAATGGACGTCAGCCGCAGACAATTTTTTAAAATCTGCGCGGGCGGAATGGCAGGAACCACAGCGGCCGCGTTGGGATTTGCTCCCAAAATGGCGCTGGCGCAGGCGCGAAATTATAAATTACTGCGCGCCAAAGAGACGCGAAATTCCTGTACATACTGCTCCGTGGGTTGCGGGTTATTAATGTATAGCCTGGGTGATGGTGCGAAAAACGCGAAAGAGGCCATCTATCATATCGAAGGCGACCCGGATCATCCGGTCAGCCGCGGCGCGCTGTGCCCGAAAGGAGCCGGTCTGCTGGATTACGTACACAGTGAAAACCGCCTGCGCTACCCGGAATACCGCGCGCCAGGCTCTGACAAATGGCAGCGCATTAGCTGGGATGAGGCCTTTAGCCGCATCGCCCGTCTGATGAAAAACGACCGTGATGCCAACTTCGTCGAAAACAACGCCGCAGGCGTAAAAGTTAACCGCTGGCTCTCCACCGGTATGTTGTGCGCCTCGGCGGCGAGTAATGAAACCGGCATGCTGACGCAAAAATTTGTGCGTTCACTCGGCATGCTGGCGGTAGATAACCAGGCACGCGTCTGACACGGACCAACGGTAGCAAGTCTTGCTCCAACATTTGGTCGCGGTGCGATGACCAACCACTGGGTTGATATCAAAAACGCCAACGTGGTGATGGTGATGGGCGGTAACGCCGCTGAAGCCCACCCGGTCGGTTTCCGCTGGGCGATGGAAGCCAAAAACAATAACGACGCCACGTTGATCGTCGTCGATCCGCGCTTTACGCGCACGGCATCCGTTGCCGATATTTATGCGCCAATACGTTCCGGGACGGATATCACTTTCCTCTCCGGCGTGCTGCGCTACCTGATCGAAAACAACAAAATCAATGCTGAATACGTCAAACACTACACCAACGCCGCGTTGCTGGTGCGGGATGATTTTGCCTTCGAAGACGGCTTGTTCAGCGGCTACGACGCGCAAAAACGCCAGTACGACAAAACTTCGTGGAATTACCAGTTTGATGAAAACGGCTACGCCAGACGGGATGACACACTTAGCGATCCGCGCTGCGTCTGGAACTTGCTGAAACAGCACGTTGCCCGCTATACGCCGGAAACGGTGGAAAATATCTGCGGCACGCCAAAAGCAGATTTCCTGAAAGTTTGCGATGTGCTGGCCTCAACCAGCGCGGTGGACAGAACCACCACCTTCCTGTACGCCCTGGGCTGGACGCAACACACCGTCGGCGCGCAGAACATCCGTACCATGGCGATGATCCAGTTGCTGCTCGGCAACATGGGGATGGCCGGTGGCGGGGTAAACGCCTTGCGCGGGCACTCCAACATTCAGGGGCTGACGGATCTGGGGCTGTTATCAACCAGCCTGCCGGGTTACCTGACGCTGCCGTCGGAAAAACAGACCGATTTGCAACAGTACCTGGCGGCGAATACGCCAAAAGCGCTGTTGCCGGATCAGGTGAACTACTGGAGCAACTATCCCAAGTTCTTTGTCAGCCTGATGAAGTCGTTCTACGGCGACGCGGCGCAGAAAGAGAACAACTGGGGCTTTGACTGGTTGCCGAAGTGGGATCAGGCCTGGGATGTGATCAAGTACTTCAACAAGATGGCGAAAGGCGAAGTCAACGGTTATATCTGTCAGGGCTTTAACCCGGTGGCGTCGTTCCCGGACAAAAACAAAGTGGTCAGCACGTTGAGCAAGCTGAAGTACCTGGTGGTTATCGATCCGCTGGTGACTGAAACCTCTACCTTCTGGCAGAACCACGGTGAGATGAACGACGTCAACCCGGTTGAAATCCAGACCGAAGTGTTCCGTCTGCCGTCGACCTGTTTTGCCGAGGAAGATGGTTCGATTGCCAACTCCGGCCGCTGGTTACAGTGGCACTGGAAAGGTCAGGACGCGCCGGGCGAAGCGCTGAACGATGGCGAAATCCTCGCCGGGATTTACCACCGCCTGCGCGAGATGTACCGCACCGAAGGCGGCAAAGGCGCCGAGCCGCTGCTGAAGATGTCCTGGAACTACCGCCAGCCGCACAACCCGCACTCGGAAGAGGTGGCGAAAGAGAACAACGGCTACGCGCTGGCGGATCTCTATGACGCCAACGGGCAACTGCTGGCGAAAAAAGGCCAACTGCTCAATAGCTTTGCGCTGCTGCGCGATGACGGCACCACCGCCTCATCGTGCTGGATCTACAGCGGGAGCTGGACGGAGCAGGGTAACCAGATGGCGAACCGCGATAACGCCGATCCGTCCGGGCTTGGCAATACGCTCGGTTGGGCGTGGGCGTGGCCGCTGAACCGCCGCGTGCTCTACAACCGCGCGTCGGCGGATGTGCAGGGTAAACCGTGGGATGCGAAACGGATGCTTATCCAGTGGAACGGGGCGAAGTGGGTCGGAAATGATATTCCGGACTACAACACCGCGCCGCCGGGCAGCAATACCGGGCCATTCATCATGCAGCAGGAGGGGCTGGGTCGGCTGTTCGCCCTCGACAAGCTGGCGGAAGGGCCATTCCCGGAACACTACGAGCCGGTGGAGACACCGCTGGGCACCAACCCGCTGCACCCGAACGTGATCTCCAGCCCGGTAGTGCGTCTGTTCGAGGACGATGCCAAACGGATGGGGAAAAAAGATCAGTTCCCGTATGTCGGCACCACCTACCGCCTGACGGAGCATTTCCACACCTGGACCAAGCATGCACGCCTGAATGCCATCGCCCAGCCGCAGCAGTTTGTCGAAATCAGCGAAACGCTGGCGGCGGCAAAAGGCATCGCCAACGGCGATCGCGTGACGGTGAGCAGCAAGCGCGGCTTTATTCGCGCGGTCGCGGTGGTGACGCGCCGTCTGCGGACTTTGCAGGTTCATGGTCAGCAGGTGGAAACCATTGGTATTCCGCTGCACTGGGGCTTTGAAGGGGTGGCGCAAAAAGGTTATATCGCCAATACCCTGACGCCGAACGTGGGCGACGCAAACTCGCAAACGCCGGAGTACAAAGCGTTTTTAGTCAATATCGAGAAGGCGTAAAGGAGCGAAATAATGGCTATGGAAACGCAGGACATTCTGAAACGCTCCGCCACCAACCCGGTCACGCCGCCCCCGCGGGCGCGTGATTACAAAGCGGAAGTCGCCAAACTTATCGACGTTTCCACCTGTGTGGGCTGCAAAGCCTGCCAGGTGGCCTGTTCGGAGTGGAACGATATTCGTGATGAAGTGGGGCACTGCGTCGGGGTTTACGATAACCCGGCCGATCTGAGCGCCAAATCCTGGACGGTGATGCGTTTTAGCGAAACCGAGCAGAACGGCAAACTGGAGTGGCTGATCCGTAAAGATGGCTGTATGCACTGTGCGGAACCGGGCTGCCTGAAAGCCTGCCCGTCGGCGGGCGCGATTATTCAGTACGCCAATGGCATTGTCGATTTCCAGCAAGAGAACTGTATCGGCTGCGGCTACTGCATCGCCGGGTGTCCGTTTAATGTGCCGCGCCTCAACAAAGAGGATAACCGGGTCTATAAATGCACGCTCTGTGTCGATCGCGTCAGCGTCGGCCAGGAGCCTGCCTGCGTGAAAACCTGCCCGACCGGCGCTATCCATTTCGGCACCAAAGCCGAGATGCTGGAGCTTGGCGAGCAGCGCGTGGCGAAACTCAAAGCGCGCGGTTACGCCAGTGCGGGCATCTACAACCCGCAGGGCGTGGGCGGCACCCATGTGATGTATGTGTTGCATCACGCCGATCAGCCGGGCCTGTACCACAACTTGCCGAAAGACCCGCAGATAGATACCTCAGTCAATCTGTGGAAAGGGGTACTGAAACCGTTGTCGGCGGCGGGCTTCCTCGCCACCTTCGCCGGGCTGATTTACCACTACATCGGCATCGGGCCGAACAAAGAAGTGGACGACGATGAAGAGGAGCATCATGAGTAAGTCAAAAATGATTGTGCGCACCAGGTTTATCGACCGCGCCTGTCACTGGACGGTGGTGATCTGCTTTTTCCTTGTCGCGCTGTCCGGCATTTCGTTTTTCTTCCCGACGCTGCAATGGCTGACGGAAACCTTCGGCACACCGCAGATGGGGCGCATTCTGCATCCGTTCTTTGGCGTGGTTGTCTTCCTCGCGCTGATGTTTATGTTTGTGCGTTTTGTGCATCACAACATCCCGGACAAGCAGGATCTGCCGTGGCTGAAAAACATTGTCGAAGTGCTGAAAGGCAACGAACATAAGGTCGCGAAAGTTGGTAAATACAATGCCGGACAAAAAATGATGTTCTGGACCATCATGAGCATGATTTTTGTGCTGTTGGTGACCGGGGTAATTATCTGGCGTCCGTACTTTGCGCACTACTTCCCGATTCAGGTGATCCGCTACAGCCTGCTGCTGCACGCCACTTCGGCGATCATTTTGCTGCACGCTATCCTGATCCATATGTATATGGCGTTCTGGGTAAAAGGCTCCATCAAAGGCATGATCGAAGGCAAAGTTAGCCGCCGCTGGGCGCAGAAACACCACCCGCGCTGGTATCGCGATGTGGAGCATCTGGAAGCGAAAAAAGAGAGCACCGAAGGCATTAAATAAACCGCCAACCGCTCCGGATAACCGTTCGGAGCGGTTTTATCTTTCCTCACACCTGCGTTTCCCACCTTTGCGCTTTATTCATTAATCTGCCCGAATGCATGGATTTATATGCCAGCCCGGCCATTTCAACTGGTCGCTGCGGCATGAATAGTCAATAATGCCTGTCGCAAACTTTTAACAAGTGGTTAGTGGTATGAAAAAAACCGTTTTTTCGTTGGCACTTGCGACCTTTGGTCTGGGCATGGCGGAGTTCGGCATTATGGGCGTGTTGACCGAACTCGCGAACAATGTCGGCATTTCGATTCCTTCGGCAGGGCACCTGATCTCCGCTTACGCGTTTGGCGTGGTGATTGGCGCACCGATCATGGCGCTTTTTTCGAACCGCTTTTCACTGAAAAACACGCTGCTGTTTCTGGTGGCGCTGTGTCTGGTGGGGAACGCCATTTTTACCTTCTCCAGCTCCTACACCATGCTGATTATCGCCCGTCTTATCTCCGGTTTCCCGCACGGGGCGATTTTTGGCGTAGGGGCGATCATCCTCTCTAAAATCGCGCCGCCGGGAAAAGTGACGATGGCGGTAGCCGGGATGATCGCCGGGATGACTGTCGCCAATTTGATTGGCATTCCGCTCGGCACGTGGATCGGACACGCGTTCAGCTGGCGCTACACCTTCTTGCTGATCGCCGTCTTTTTCGCGCTGGTGATCGTCTCAGTGATTGCCTGGGTGCCGTCGCTGTTTGATACCAGCGAAAGTCGCCTGAGCGAGCAGTTTCACTTCCTGAAGAAACCAGAACCGTGGCTGATTTTTGCCGCCACCATGTTTGGCAACGCGGGTGTATTCGCCTGGTTTAGCTATGTGAAGCCGTTTATGGTCAATGTTTCCGGTTTCAGCGAAAGCGCGATGACACTGATCATGATGCTGATGGGGCTCGGCATGGTGCTGGGCAATATGTTCAGTGGTCGCTTATCAGTGAAATTCAGCCCAGTGCGCATCGCGGCGGTAACGGAATTACTGATTATGCTGGCGATGCTGGCGCTGTTTGTCGCCGGTGAAAGCAAAGTGGGGGCGTTGTCGCTTGGTTTTGTCTGCTGCGCCGGGCTGTTTGCGCTCTCTGCGCCGCTGCAAATCATGCTGCTGCAAAATGCGAAGGGCGGTGAAATGCTCGGCGCGGCAGGGGGACAGATGGCGTTTAACCTCGGCAACGCGGTCGGTGCCTGGTTCGGCGGGCTGATTATCGCGTTTGGTTTCACTTACAGCTACCTGACGTTACCGGCGGCGGTGCTGACGTTTGCCGCCATGACCTCGCTTCTGATCTATGGTCACCGAAAAACAAAGCATCAACCGCAACAGGCTGTTCAGCACTCATCCTCCACCCGGTGAGCCTTGTGCTCACCGGGTCAATCACTCATGGCAAATACGGCTCGCCAAGCGTTAACATCAAGCGGTTCGCCCAGGCGAAAAACGCAGCAGACTGGATAAGATCCAGTTGCTGCAAGGTATCCAGCCCCTGAGCATTGAGTCTTTCCAGATGCGCCACCGTTAGCGCAGGCGGCGTTACCGACAGCGCGGCAGCGGCATCAATTTCTGCCTGCCAGCGCGTCGATTGTCCCTCGCTCAAAATCCCGCCCGACTGCACGGCCAGCAAGGTTTCCACGGCATTATCATCCTTCGATAACTGGCTGGTTTTACGCGCATGAACCGAGGCGCAGTAGATACAGCCATTAATTTTACTGGCCGCGGTAGCCGCCAGCTCGCGTTCCGCACGCGGTAAACCACCCGGCGTATAGAAAATGCCTTTATCGGTTAAGGTGCGCTGCTCCAGCACCGGCAGGTTACGGCCCAGCAGGCGGAAATAGTCGGAATCCGTATGGCCAAATTTCGCCAGGATCGCCTGTTCGTCAGGCGTGAATTCCGCCAGCGGTTTTGCCGCCAGCCACGGCTCCCAGCCTAATTCCTGTTGCGTAAATTGTACCGGCGCAGCTTTGCCGCTTTGCGTTTTCGCGCTGGTGTGCCAGGCACCGGCCACCACCGGAATATCGCTGTCAGCTACCGTTTTTCCGTTTAACAGCCGCAATCCGGCCAGTAACCGGCTCTGGAAGCTGACAAACGCAACCAGTTGCGCCAGTGTGACAATGCTCTCTTTCTTCCAGCCCGCGGCAACCAGTGTGTTCAGCGCCTGAGGCGTCGCTTTCACCGGTGAAAAAGTCAGTAAGCGGGCGAATTCCAGCGCCGGGGTTAAGCGTGCCGAAGTCGGGTCGGCGAGGCCAAAACCGGCGTAGTGTGCCGCCAGTTCATTGGCGTTGTGCCATTTCGCCACTTTCGCCGCCACGCTATAGCGCTCATCGGTGGTGAACGCCTCTTCCTGAATATCAAACAGCGCCTGGTAACTGCCTTGCGCATGCTGCGTTGCGGCATCACGCGTGTCACGCGCCTGAGCCACAGGAGAGCCGGGAGCGATCTCCGCCAGTTCGGCAAGAATGTCCTGAGTAAACGCCATAACAACTCCTTATAAAATCTGCGGGGCGATCTGCCCGGCGATCAGTTCGATGGAACGCAGGATGTCCTGGTGCGAAGGTTCGACCGAATGCACCTGGAAAGAGATATCGGTGGCGCGCGCCAGCACGCTGTCTTTGCTGAGCGAATCCAGAACGGTTTTCGCATCACCGATATGGGCATCAAATTGCTGAATGTAATCAGTGACGTTGTCACCATTTACGCGATAGCCCGCCGCGCGGTGCTGCTGCGCTTGCTTCGTAAGGCCCGGTGCAGCGACGTGAAGCGCGTAATCAACGCTGTCGGCAACAAACGCGGTGCGCGACGCCAGAATGCGCGGTGCTACACCGGATGGCAGCGCGGCAAGGTAGGCATCGATCATCGGGTTCTGGATAGCATCCAGCGGCAGGAAGGGTTCATCCGCAGGGCGCGGTTGCGTGCGCGATAGCATCAATCCGTGACCGCCTTGCGCTGCCCGGATAGCGCCTTCCACTGAGAATGTGGCGATCCACACGCGCTCCGCCAGCTGCGGCGCAGGCGGGTAGAGGTGGTTATCCGGGTGAGTGAGCGAATCCCCGCGCCACGCACTCTGGATCAGATGCAGACCATCGGCAAAGGCTGTCGCACGTTCGTTAATCGTCAGACCAAACGGCAGAAAGGATGTCGGCGTCCCGCCGGAGCCAAAGCCCACTTCCAGCCGTCCGTCGCTGAGCAAGTCCAGCACCGCTGCGTCTTCCGCCACCCGCAGCGGGTTTTCCAGCGGCAGAGTGATGATGGCAGTGCCGAGCCGAATGCGTTCGGTGTGCGCGGCAACGTACGCCAGAAAAACCAGCGGCGACGGTAAACCGCCTTCGTGTTCATGGAAATGGTGCTGCGCAATCCATGCCGTATCGAAACCGTGGCGTTCAGCATGGCGGATCTGTTCCGTCGCCAGCCGGTAGCGCTCTTTGGGCGCGGCGTTATCAAGCAGGCGGGTAAAAAAGCCCAGGCGTTTTCGCGTCATGCGAACTCCTCCGTAGCGGGTGAAAAATGGGGAATGGCGTTGATTAATTCGCGGGTATAGTCGTGCTGCGGCGCGGCAAACAGTTGCTCAACCGGACCGTGTTCGACAACGCGACCATTACGCAGCACCGTGACGCTGTGACCAATACGGCGCACGGTCGCCAGATCGTGGGTGATAAACAGATAAGTCAGCCCCAGTTGCTGCTGCAGTTGCTGAAGCAGGGCGAGGATCTGCGCCTGTACCGTGACATCCAGCGCAGAAGTGGCCTCATCCAGCACCAGAATGGCTGGTTCAAGGATCAGTGCGCGGGCAATCGCAACGCGCTGACGCTGCCCGCCGGAAAGCTCCCGCGCCGTGCGTGCAAGTAACGACAGCGGCAGCGCGACCCGGCGGGCAACTGCCTCCACGCGTGCCATGCGTTCCGCTTTCTCAATGCGCTCAAAGTTCTTTAACGGCTCTTCGATAATCTGCGCCAGCGTCTGGCGCGGATCGAGCGAGGCGAAAGGGTTCTGATAAACGAACTGGATTTTGCGCCGCAGTTGCCGGTGCGCCTCCGGGCGCAACTGCGTGGCATCAATATCATCAATGATCACTCTGCCGCTGTCCGCCTGTTCAAAACCCAGCAGGATACGTGCCAGCGTGGTTTTACCCGAGCCAGATTCGCCCACCAACGCGTGGGTGCTGCCGCGACGCACCTCAAAGCTCACGGCGTCCAGCGCCTGTAACGTGTGGTCCTTACCAAGCGAAAAGCGTTTATGGATATCCAGCAAACGGATTGCCGGCGAGGAGAGCGACTGGCCGGAAACTGGCGCGATAGTCAGTGATTGCCCGTGCACATCGCTGAGCAACTGGCGGGTGTAGGCATGCTGCGGCGCGCGCAAAATATCCGCCGTCTTACCCTGTTCCTGAATTTCGCCGTCACGGAAAACCAGCAGCCGATCGGCGCGCTCGGCGGCCAGCGCCAAATCATGCGTCACAAACAGCACTGCCGTGCCGGATTCACGCCGCAGCACATCCAGCAGATCGAGAATGCGTTTTTGCACGGTGACATCCAGCGCGCTGGTCGGTTCGTCGGCGATAATCACATCCGGTTGCAGAGCGATAGCCATGGCGATCAGGACACGCTGTTTCATGCCGCCGGAAAGCTGGTGCGGATACTGTTTGATGCGTTGCTCTGGATGGCTAAGTCCCACTTTGCTCAACAGCGCCAGCACCTGCGCGTCGCGCTGTCGGGCGGTGAGTTTGCTGTGCAGATGGAGCACTTCCGCCACCTGCGCACCGATCGTTTTGACCGGGTTGAGCGAATTTCCCGGATCCTGCGGCACCAGACTGATGCGCGCCCCGCGCAGACTGTTCAGCCGCTTTGCCGACCACTGGCTTATCACTTCGCCGTTAAGCACAATGTCGCCACTGTCGCGCCGGGCATTCTCAGCGAGCAGGCCAATAATCGCCTGCGCCGTGGTGGTTTTACCGGAACCCGACTCGCCGACAAATGCCAGCATTTCACCACGCTGGAGGGTGAAGCTGACCTGATGCACCACTTCGCGCCATTCTCGCCCGGTGCGATAACTGACGCGTAAATTTTCTACCGATAATACTGTCATGCGCGGTCTCCGCTAAACTGGCGGCTGATGCGGTTTACCGCCAGCACCACCACAACCACGACTACACCCGGGAAGGTCGTCAGCCACCAGGCAGTGGATAAATAATTGCGTCCTTCCGCAATCAGTAAGCCCCATTCCGGCACCGGCGGCGGGGTGCCGTAACCGAGGAAACTGAGGGTGGAAAGGGCGAGGATCGCCTGGCCGAATTGCAGCGTGGCGAACGCCAGTACCGCCGTGAGCGAGTTGGGTAAAATGTGTCGCCACAGGACGGCCAGGAAGGTGCCGCCGCTGCCTCTGGCCGCTTCGACATAATCGGTATGGCGAATGCGCACCACTTCACCGCGCGACAGGCGGGCAAAACTGGCGACCGAAGCCACGCCGACGGCAATTGCCGCGTTCACCGTACCAAAGCCAAGCAAAATAATGACCGTCAGCGACAACAACAGCGAAGGAATTGAGAGCAGAACATCCACCAGACGCATCAGTACCGATTCAACGCGTCCGGCAAGCGCTCCGGCGATAACGCCGGTCAGCGTGCCGACAATCAACCCCATCGCCACCGCCGCCAATGCAGCCGAAAGGGAATGCGACGCGCCATAAACAATGCGCGCATACAGGTCGCGTCCTAGCTGGTCGGTGCCCAGCCAGTGACCAGCTTGTGGCGCCAACCGCTGGGCACCGGCGATACCTTCTGTCGGGCTATACTCGGTAAACAACGCAGGGAATAACGCGGCCAGAACCGCCAGAATAATCACCGTCCACGCCAGCCATAATCCTGGCTGCCAGCGCAAACCCGACCAGACAGGAACCCGTTTGCGTGCGGCGATGGCGTAATCAACCAGGCTCATAACGCCCCTCCGCTAACGGTTTGCAGCCGCGGGTCAAACCACGGCATCAGTAAATCAACCAGCAGGTTGATCAGCACAAAGCCGAGCGCGGAGATCATCACCACCGCCTGCAACACCGCGATATCCTGATTATTTACCGCCTGCTGAGTAAGCTGGCCTAAGCCGGAACGGCCAAACACGGTTTCGGTAATTAGCGCCCCGGCAATCAATTCACCCAGCAGCAACCCGGCAATGTTCAGCACCGGTAGCAGGGCGTTGCCCGTCACATGCCGCCACAGCACGCCGGTTTCGCTAAAGCCTTTCGCGCGTGCTACCGCAACAAAGGGTTGCGCGGCAACCTGATCGATACTGCGCATGAAAATTTGCGCCAGCGGTGCACTAATCGGAATGGCAACGGTAATAATCGGCAGGATCAGCCCCTGTAGTGGCGAAGGGTTAATCACCGGGATCAACCGCCAGTGAAATGAGAACAGCTGAATCAGCGCGATACCCAGCCAGAAGGTCGGCAGGGAGATCAGCAGCACTGGAACAGACTGAATCGCATTACTTAGCCAGCGCAGCGCCGGAAGTCGGGAGGCAAACGCCAGCGTGAAGGCCAGTGCTACCGCGAGCGCAAAGGCGGGGAGCGCCAGCTGGAGCGTGTCCGGCAAATTGCTGGCGATAAGCTCGCTTACCGGCACGCCCGCTTGCACCGAGTAACCAAAATCTCCGCGCACCATGGCAAGCAGGGTATGAAAATATTGCTGCCAGAGCGGGCTGTTTGCGCCGTAGGCCACGCGCATCTCTTCGATTTGCGTCGGGCTGAGGCCCAGATCCGGGTTCTGAAACTTAATCAGCACCGCGTCGCCCGGCAGCACCTGAAGCAGCACGAAGGAGAGAGTAAACGCGACCCATAACACCAGCAGACCTTGCCCGGCGCGCCGCAGAAGATAGTGGCTCATCGCCCGCCTCCTCAGTGTTTTTCAATCCACGCGCCGTAGAACGACGGGCGACCTACTGCTTCAAAGCTTGCGCCTTTTAGCCACGGCGCACCGGCAAAGACCTGTGGCTCTTCAAAAATCGGGATCACATAAGCGTTATCCAGCAGATAACGCTGCGCGTCACCGGTCAGTTGCAGACGTTTTTGTCCATCCACTTCGGCGGAAATGCTCACCAGCAGGTCGTTAAGTTTGTCGTCGCGGAAATTTTTCACCTTGTCGCTGGAGCCACCTTTTTGCAGCAGCGCGTCGCGGTTTGCCGGATAGAACATGCTTTTCACTACATCCGGATCGGCACGCCCGACTTCGGAAACGGTGAGCGGTGTTTTCAGCGGGTCGAGGTTATCCAGCGTATGGCTACCCGCATCGCCGGCTTTTACGCTCAACGCCACGCCAACCTGTCGCCACTGCTGCGCCACCAGTTGCAGCACCTCTTTGTTTTGCGGTTGCGGCAAGGATTCATACACTGCCAGCGCCAGTCGTTGTCCGTCTTTGCTGCGAATACCGTCCGCGCCTGTTTTCCAGCCCGCGTCGTCCAGCAATTGCTTCGCTTTCGCCGGATCGAATGTCTGTTTGTCGCGCAGATCGACGTAACCGGCGGCTGAATGAGCAATCACAGAGGTTGCCTGCGGATAATTCGGCGAGAAAAGGGTATCGACAACTTGTTTAGCGTCGGTGGCGTGCAGCAGCGCCTGGCGGACCCGCACATCGGCAACCAGCGGGTTATCGGGGCGGAAACTTATGCTGTCATTCACGCCACGTGTCGGCGCGGCATAAATGTTGAAACCCTGATCGGTGGCCTGCTTTTCGTCGTACGCCTGCACCTGGCGAATAAAGCCCGCCTGACCCGACAGCAACGCGCCGATGCGCACACTGTCTTCCGGGGTGACAATAATTTTTATGCCATCAAGATTCGCCGGGCCTTGCTGGGTGAGGTTCTTCGGCCCCCAGTGATAATCTTTACGCGCGGTAAGCGTGACTTCACGCCCCAGTTTTTCATCGCTGACAACAAACGGCCCGGAACCAATAATCTGCCGTGCGTCGCCCAGTTGTTCGAAGTTACGCTGTAACGTACTGAGCGATACCAGACCAGAACCAATAGTAGCGGTGCCTTGCAGGAAGCCCGGCGACGGTTTTTTAAAGTAGAACTTAACGGTCTGCGCATCGATCACTTCACTGTGATCGTAGTTATTGATCACTTCCGATACCGGCAGGCGTTGCGCTTTGTTGCCAAGGCCGTAGGTGTCGAAGTTTTTCGCTACCGCGTTGGCATCGAGCGGCGTGCCGTCGGAAAAGGTCACCCCCGGTCGAATTTTAAAGGTGTATTCGGTCTTATCGGCGTTGGTGCTCCAGCTTTCAGCAATCCACGGCTCCACCTGCAGTGTTTTGGGGTTCTGCCAGGTCAGCTTGTCGGTGATTTGATTAAGAATGCCGCCGTTGGGGTAAAAACCGCCGGCAGGAGGGTATAAATTGGTGTGCGCCTGCTGCTCAAGATAAATTAACGTGCCACCTTTAACCGGCGTCTGTGCCGCCCAGCTCTGAACGGAAGCGACCGTTATCAGCGCCGTCAGCAGCGGCAAGCGAAAAGGGATGTGCATGGTGAATTCCTTTGTTATCTATTGTCTTAACGTCGGATTCATCATCCGGTGCGCGCTATAACAAGGGAACAAAGGAATTGAGATAAGCATTTCAGGAAAGCGCAAAACCGGGGCATGCCCCGGTAAGACAGCGCGTTAACGCAGCCAGGGCGTAATGGTCAGCCCAACCAGGACTCCTTCAGGTGCAAGCAGGCGCGTGACGCTCTGCCCCCAGGGTTCCAGACGGTTGGCAACCAGCAGTTGATACCCTTTGTTGACCAACACATCGGTAGCGGTAGCCAAATCCTGCACTTCGAATTCAACCCAGCTTTGCGGAACGGGGTGGGAGTCCGGCCATTTCTCTGCGCCAAAGCACGACGCGGCAGCGTGATGCAACGGCCACAGGGCAAAGTGTTTTGCGCCGTCAAGCGCATCGTGGTCGGCGACAAGGTAATCGCTCGCGCCCTCCATCGGTTTCAACGGCAGCCCAAGGGTGTGCTGGTAAAACGCCTGGCTGTCGGCCACGTTCTTGGGAATTGGGCCGAAACCGGCGATAAACAGCACTTCAAGCCCGGGAATAGTGGGGGTCATAAGCACCTCTGTGTCAGAAAAAAGGGGGCAGTAACGCCCCCGATTATAGGCAATGCCCGGCGATTAATGGCGGAGGTCGATCACCATACGACCACGGATCTGGCCCTGTTCCATCTCTTTAAAGATGGCGTTGATATCTTCCAGCGGGCGCAGCGCCACTTTCGGCACCACTTTGCCTTCCGCGGCGAACTGGAAGGCTTCATTCAGATCCTGGCGCGTACCAACCAGCGAGCCCACGACCTGAATGCCATCCAGCACCAGGCGCGGAATATCAAGGCTCATTGCTTCTGGCGGCAGACCCACGGCCACCACGCGCCCACCGGCGCGCACGGCATCAACGGCTGAATTAAATGCCGCTTTCGCCACCGCCGTGACCACAGCGGCATGCGCGCCACCGGTTTTTTCATGCACCACTTTTGCCGCATCTTCGCTGCGCGAGTTGATGGTCAGATCTGCGCCCATGCTGGCAGCGAGTTTAAGCTGCTCATCATTTACGTCGATGGCGATCACTTTGGCGTTAAACACATTCTTTGCGTATTGCAGCGCCAGATTGCCCAGACCGCCAAGTCCGTAAATAGCAATCCACTGGCCCGGTTTGATCTGCGAGACTTTCACCGCTTTATAGGTGGTCACGCCTGCGCAGGTAATGCTGCTGGCCGCAGCGGAATCCAGCCCGTCCGGCACTTTCACCGCATAATCCGCTACCACAATGCACTCTTCCGCCATGCCGCCGTCCGCCGTGTAACCAGCGTTCACCACCTCACGACACAAGGTTTCATTGCCGCTGTTACAGTACTCGCAGTGACCGCAGCCCTGAAAAAACCACGCCACAGAAGCACGATCGCCCACTTTCAGCGAGGTCACGCCCTCGGCCACTTGGGTGACAATGCCAATGCCTTCGTGTCCGAGGATCACCCCGGTTTTGTCGCCGAAATCCCCGTTTTTCACGTGCAAGTCCGTATGGCAAACGCCACAGCACTCCATTTTCAGTAACGCTTCGCCATGTTTCAGCGGGCGTAATGTTTTTTGAGTCACTTCAACCTGATGATCTTTTGTAACAACAGCAGCCTTCATGGTGCTTCTCCTGTGATGAGGCATGGAACTGAGATCCGGGTGTGGCGTATGGCTTCATCCGTAATATACGTCTTTAGAATTAATGGTTTAGGAGGGACATTCAAGAGCAGGGCAACATGCTGTAATACTTTCTGTGCCTTTCCCCTGGTTTAGGTAGGGTAAACAATCAGTAACCACGCTGTTAATAAGGCTATAGAGTTCACAGCATTAATGTCATGCTACTGTCATCCATTGCCGCCAAATTGTTGCTTTCTATAACAAAAGAGTGATTAACAATGCATCTGGTGAAAAAACTGCTGGCCGTCAGCGTTCTCTTATCCGCCTCGGTTCAGGCACACAATATTCTTGCGTTTCCGCAGCCGGAAAATAACCCGGAAGAATTCTACGCGGTAACGGAAATCCCGGCGGGCGGCATTATTAAGTATGAAACGGACGCCAAAACCGGCTTTATCGTGGCCGACCGCTTCCAGTCAATGCCGGTGGCTTATCCGGCAAACTACGGCTCGCTGACGCAGTCGCTGGCGGGAGATGGCGATCCGCTGGATGTGATTTTCTATACTCGCGCGCCGCTGGTACCAGGAACGCTTATCAAATTGCGCCCGATTGGCGTGCTGAAAATGATTGATGGCGGCGAAACGGACGACAAAATTGTTGCCGTACCGGACAGTAAAATCGACCCGACCTATGACGACATTAAAAACATCACCGATTTGCCTAAAATCGAGCAGCAACGGCTGGAGGCGTTCTTCCGCGTTTACAAACAGTTGCCGGACGGACGTAAAAAAGTGGAACTGAACGGTTTTAACGACGCGGCAACCGCGAAGCAGGAAATCAAACAGGCATGGGAGGCCTGGAAAGCGAAAAAACCGCAGCAGTAAGAAACCGCCTGCATGCCGTTGACATGGGTTGCGCTTTTGAGTGACGTCCTCACTAAAAAGTCTCTGCCGGTTCTGCACGATGTCGATCCGAAGACACGCAGGGTGTCTCCTCCGGGCGAAAAGAATAAACCAGCACCTGTTGCTGACCCGCAGCACAGGCTGATGTTAAAAAACAGGCGCCTTACGGCGCCTGTTTGTTGTGGTACTACAACCTCTGTTGAAGGCGTGCAATCTCCTCGCGCCACTGCGCCTGAAGTTGCGGTTTCTGGTGCTTCGCTTTACGCGCCAGGTCTTCTGCCAGTTGGGTTTCAAGCTTAATTAACCGCTCCAGAAGGGCATCAATATCCTCTGGCTCAGCGGCGACGCTAAGCGCCTCCGGCGCTGACTGCTCGTGGCGAACACTTTCGCGCAGGCGTTCAAACACCGCTTCAGCATCATGCCATTCGCTCAGTTCACCGTTTTCCACCAGCCAGAAGCGGTTACAGCTACTGTTGATAAGCGCTCTGTCGTGGCTGACCAGCAACACACCGCCGCTGAACTGTTGCAGCGTTTGCGCCAGCGCCTCTTTGCCTGCCATATCCAGATGGTTGGTTGGCTCATCCAGCATCAACAGGTTAAAGCGCGCCAGCGACAGACCGACAAACAGCAACCTGGAGCGCTCACCTCCGCTCAGTGTCGCTACGCGTTGCCCGTGGCGCGCCCAGGCAAAACCGGCGCTGATGAGCGCCATTTTGCGATCCTGTGGCGTGGGGGCAAACGGCTCTAGCGCGTCAAACAGCGTAGCGTCATCCGGTAACTGATGCAGCGTCTGGTCGTAGTAACCGGCGTTCAGCCGGGGATGCAAACGCAACCCCGGTGCGCTTTCCTGCTGGTAAGCCCGCCAGATAAGACGCAGCAGCGAGGATTTCCCGCAGCCGTTACGCCCGACAATAGCGACGCGATCGCCGCTTTTCAGCCGCGCGATGGGAACCTGAAACAAGTTCGGTAACCCTGGCGCAGGCGGAACAGCGAGCTGTTCCATCTCCAGCAGACGGTCGGCCCTCAGTTCCTCGCCATGCAACGCCAGCCGCCACTGGCTGCCCTCGGTCAGCTCAGTCTGGCTTTCTTTCAGGCGTTCAACCTGGCGCTCCATCTGTTTCGCTTTGCGCGCCAGATCTTCGTTGTCATAGACGCGCCCCCAGGTGGCCAGCCGTTTGGCGCTGGCGGTAACGCGGTCGATCTCCTTTTGCTCCGCTTTGTGACGCAGGGCATCGCTCTCATCCCGCGCTTCCAGCGCCTGCCGCGCCGCGCTACAGGGGAGTGCGAAGTAGTGCAGCGTATGATCACGCAGGATCCAGCTGCCATTGGTCACCGCATCCAGTAACGCCGCGTCGTGCGACACCATCACGAAACTGCCGGACCAGCTTTGCAGAAACTGTTCCAGCCACAGCAACGTGGGCAGATCGAGGTGGTTGCCGGGTTCATCCAGGAGCAGCAGATCCGGTTCGCGGATAAGCGCCCGCGCCAGCAGCAAGCGGGTATGTTGCCCGCCGCTCAGCGTGGCGGCCGTTAAGGTGATTTCCTGCGGACTCAGCCCCATGCTGGCCAATAATGCTTCGCCGCGCCAGCGCTGGCTGTCGCGCTCAAGTGTCGGGAGCTGCGCCAGTACCGCATCAAGCAGCGTCATCGATAACAGGGCATCGGGCAGATGCTGCTCGACGCGCGCCAGCAGGCACTGGTTCGCCACCGTCACATTGCCGGAAAGCGGCGACAGCGAACCGTCCAGCACTTTTAGCAGCGTACTTTTACCGCAGCCATTGTCGCCAATAAGCCCAAGGCGATCGCCTTTTTTCAGGGTAAAGGAGAGATCGGAGAATAACGGACCAAACGCCGTTTCAACACGGATGGATTGTGCAGATAATAATGTGCTCATTGCTTACTCAAGAGTTACAGGCACGATCGTGCCTCGTCAAACATCGCTGACGATAACCTGGTAAGCCCAAGGGAAGGGATTGTTGTCTTCGCTCAAGCCGAAGTTATCGCAGCACGAAACCGATAACGCTTGAGCTGGCGCGATCGCCAAAGGCATGTGAATAGTCAAACAATTCACAATACAGCATAAGTAGCCTCCTTTTTTATATTCAGTAAGTTAATGGGTGAAAAGGAGTTTAGCGGGGAAATGAATGTTTTACCAGCAGGGAAAAACCCGGCGCACAGCGGCGCCGGGTGCGGAGATCAAATAGAAGTACGGCGGTAGCTGCGGTACTTCGGCTCCCAGAAGTTGTCGTCAATGGATTGCTTCAGCGCTTCGGCCGAGGTTTTTGCCGCCAGGCCTTGTTGTTGCGCCATTTTGCCAACGGCAAACGCAATGGCGCGCGAGACTTGCTGAATATCTTTCAGCTCCGGCAGCACCAACCCTTCGCCATTGAGCAGCAGCGGGGAGTATTCCGCCAGCGTTTCGCTTGCCGCCATCAGCATTTCATCCGTAATGCGCGACGCGCCACTGGAGATAACGCCGAGGCCAATGCCCGGGAAAATATACGCGTTGTTGCACTGGGCAATCGGGTAGGTTTTCTCTTTCCACTGCACCGGTGAGAACGGGCTGCCGGTGGCAACCAGCGCCATCCCATCCGTCCAGCTAATGATATCCTGCGGCGTTGCTTCCACGCGCGAGGTCGGGTTTGACAGCGGCATGATAATCGGGCGCGGGCAGTGTTTGTGCATTTCGCGGATGATCTCTTCCGTGAACAGCCCGGTCTGGCCGGAGACGCCGATCAGAATATCCGGCTTCACATTACGCACCACATCAAGCAGGGAAAGGGCTTCGTTCTGCGTGCCGGTGTCCCAGTTTTGCAGGTTTTCGCGTTTTTGTACCAGCTTGCTCTGGAACGGCAGCAAATTCGGCATTTCGTCCGTCAGCAGGCCGAAACGGTCAACCATATAGACCTTCTGGCGCGCGTCCGCTTCGCTCAACCCTTCGCGCTGAGTCTGCGCAATGATCTGTTCGGCAATACCGCACCCGGCAGAACCCGCGCCAAGGAAGACGATTTTCTGCTGGCTGAGCTGGCTGCCCGCCGCGCGGCTGGCGGCGATCAGCGTCCCGACAGTGACTGCCGCCGTGCCCTGGATGTCATCGTTAAAGCAGCAGATTTCATCGCGATAACGGTTCAGCAGCGGCATGGCATTTTTCTGCGCGAAGTCTTCGAATTGCAACAGCGCGTCCGGCCAGCGCTGTTTCACCGCCTGAATAAATTCATCCACAAAAGCGTAGTAATCATCGCCAGTGATACGCGGATGACGCGAGCCCATATAGAGCGGATCGTTAATCAACTGCTGGTTGTTGGTGCCAACATCCAGCACCACGGGCAGGGTGTAGGCCGGGCTGATACCGCCGCAGGAGGTGTAAAGCGACAGCTTACCAATAGGAATGCCCATGCCGCCAATACCCTGGTCGCCAAGACCGAGAATACGTTCCCCGTCGGTCACCACGATCACCTTGATGTTGTGGTTCGGCACGTTTTGCAGGATGTCGTCCATGCTGGCGCGGTTCTGCCAGGAGATAAACACCCCGCGTGCACGGCGGTAAATATCAGAGAAACGCTCGCACGCCCAGCCGACGGTTGGGGTATAAATCACCGGCATCATCTCTTCGAGATGGTTTTCCACCAGCCGATAGAAGAGGGTTTCATTGGTGTCCTGAATATTGCGCAGATAGATGTGCTTATCGATGTCGGTTTTAAAGCCCTGATACTGCAACCAGGCGCGTTCGGCTTGTTCTTCAATGGTTTCAACCACTTCTGGCAGCAGGCCAAGCAGGTTGAAGTTGCTGCGCTCTTCCATGCTGAAGGCGCTGCCTTTGTTCAGCAACGGAAATTCCAGCAACACAGGTCCAGCGTAAGGGATATATAACGATCGGTTTTTATTATGCTTTGCATTCATCTTACAGCTCCTTGTTCAACTTTCTCCCGTGGGGGTGCGTCACGGGCTGGTACAGCGGCGGGCGCAAGTATAAAGCATCGCTTCAGCAAATACTTCCCGATCGCGGTATTCGTTGATTGAATTTTTAGCAATAACAAGGAGAGGGGGACAAAACACCACCCCGGACGGGGTGGTGAGGGGGGACAAATCAGCCTGCGCGGCGGTGACGCCCGGAGCGGTGAGCGACCACCGTCTCTTCCTGGTTGTCTTTCGTGACAACTTTGCGGGTGTTCGACACTTTGTAATCCAGCCCCATTAGATGACGTGCCTGACGGTTCGATTTCATGCTTACTCCTTAATCCAGTTCAATGTTTCAAGGACAAGCCCGGTGACTGACCGGGCGAAATTCAATCTCATCATTGCGCGGTACAAAAAACATACCGAGTTGTTATCGTCGGACATCACAGCACAAAGTGCAATAAGAAAAGTTACCTTTAGGTTTTATGGTGATAAATAATAAAGCCTCTCTAACAGATTAAATTCCTGCACACTATAGGGTTTGCGAGTAAAAATCCCGAACAGTCTCAATTAAAGTAGAATATTCTTCAGCTTAAACGCCTTCACAAAGTTGCTTGATAGTTACAATGATTAAAGTGATATATTAAGGATGAAACATCATTTCGCTTTTTTATGTGACGAAAAGTAAAAAAATGACATTATCTTCAATATTGCGATATCAACCACTTTAAACCCAGTCTGTAATATGCTTTTCTTAGCACCAATGGAATAATTAAAAATATCTTCGCAATGAGAAAGAGGTAATTCCATGGACGTTCGAAATGGAGTGATTTTTATTTCTTTTGATGCTGTTGCTTTTTCAGGAATTACTGTTGAAGCATTCAAAACAGCACAAGAGTTAGTGCACAAGGGAATTAAACCTTATCTTGATCTTGGTTACGACATCAAGATTGATAAAGGCAAATTCAATAAACCATATGAATGGGAGAATGCTATATATAAAGGTGGCTTTACGCTTGTACGAATAAATGACATTACCAGCCTACCTGATTACAACACCCATTTTATCGAGTATTCGCATAATGTATTGATTAGCCAAAAAATAACTGTTTCATCAGCAGAACGTGAAAGAATCCTTTCCGTTATTGATAAAACAGCATGCCAACTGGCAAAAAAAATCGTGCGGCAATGGGAGCAACTCAATATCGGTACGGTTTATGTTGAAAACGGCACGCTTCCGGAAAATATTATTTATACAAAGGCCCTATATATTGCAATAGATGTATATGGGAAGCGATATGATTTAGAGAAATTCGTCACCTGGCGCGACCATGATTTAATGTGGAACAGCGAAAAAACGGTGATGAAATATGGTGCTTATCCATACCCATATGCCATCAAACCCATAAAATCCCCCTATATCACCTACGTTACGCTTAATGAGGATTTGAAAGCAAAACTTGAAGAATGGTGTAACTATGCTGTTGAAGTTAAAGTTAAAAAGAACGCTTACAACTTTAGCGAGGCGCGAAGTCATAGTGATATGCGGCGCACCCTTGGTATAGGTTGCAATGATATATTGATTGCCCGAACCACGCGCCTTATCCCACAAAAACGGCTTGACCGGGATATTTACCTGGTATCAAAGCTTAACCAACTCTTTCAGCAACACGGTCTCGATGGACGCGTATTTCTTGTCATCGCTGGCGATCGCCATGAGGCACCAGAGTGTTATCAATCGCTGGTTAATTTAGCAAGGACATTACAGGTTGAACCGTTTATACACTTTATTGGCTGGTTGCAGCACGGTTACATGCCCCCGGGCATGAACACCTACACCATTGAAGATTTATATTACTCATGTGACATTGTCTCTTTTCTGACATCGTGGGATTACGACAGTTATGGCAATCCAATTGGTGAAGCGATTAGTCACCGGCGATGTTACATTTCGACACGTTACGAATATTATGATGAGGTCTATGGGCAATATGGTTTCTTTGCGCCAATTATGGACATCTCGGCCGATAAAGATGATTTACCGGACGATGAGTTTATTCTTAGCGTTTATAAACTCATCACCAACAAACCGTTAATGTCAGAAATGGCTTACCAAAATTTTCTTATTGGTAAGAAAATACTTAGCAGTAAGAGCATTGAGTCTTAATTATTACTCAGGGAGAGTATATATGCGTAACAATGTTTATGTTTCGATTGTTTTGCCCGTTTATAACGAGAGCGACAGAATTAACGCAGTGCTTATGTCGTTACTTAATCAAAAAACGTGTAATAACATGCTGACGCATGATAACTGGGAGCTGATCGTTGTGGATAATAATTCCACCGACGATTCAGTGGCGCAAATACATGATTTTCACCGACTCAATCCGGCAATGGATATTCATATCATCAAGGAAACCACGCAGGGTGTCTCCTCCGCGCGAAAATGCGGAATGGACTACGCCTCGCTGCGTTCAAAAGCGCGTGATAAACGCCTTGGCATAAACCGAAAGCACTATATCGTTTCGGCCGATGCGGACTGCACCGTGGACAGCTGGTGGCTGCATACGCTGATTGCAAAAATGATCGAGGAAGAAGGGGACTTAGGCACCTGTAATTACTACTACAACGAAAACGACTTCCGTCTGCGCCCGAACCTGTTTGCCGAGATCCAGAAAACGCTGCGCTGCCGCGATGTCTCATTCTCGCTGTTTGGCGGCTTCCCGGATGGCAAAGGCTTTGCGGTTGAACGCACGATGTACGACAACGTCGGCGGCATTGAGATCTTTTACCAGCTCAATAACGGTCGGTTTGTCGAGCACCTTTCCGATGACTGGGATTTCGGTATTCGCGTCATCGCCGCAGGCGGAAAACCTGTCTACGCACGTGATTCCCACGTTGAAATCAACAGCCGCCGCGTGGACACCATTCTGCAGGAAGTAATAACCGGTGTCGCCTACGGGCAAGATGGCATCATCATCATGAAAGATGTTCGCCCGGAAGGGGGACAGCAAACCTCGCTGAGCGACACGACACCAGAACAGTCATTACAGGCCTGGCACTACTCCATCAAAGATTACGTACCGAAAAATATTGTGCTGCCGGTGCTCCTCAACCCGCATCTGCTGTTGGATAGCGACGCCGTGCGTGACTTCTTCGGTCCGGTGGTGGCTGACCGTCTATTCCGGCGCATTGAGGCCATCAAACACGAAACGCGCATTATCGATTTCACTCCCATCCATGCTTATAAAACGCCCGCTTACCGGCTCTATTTCGAGTTTCGCGACGAGATTTTCAGCGCCATGCGCCGCGCGATGGGCGAAGACATTGGTTTCCCGCCGCCGCTGCCAGCCTGTTTTGACGAGGTTCAGGATCGCGATTTCCAGCGTTTCGTCTGGTATTTCTGTGAGGATCGCGAGTCCGGCATGGCACATAACTACTTTGCCAACGGGGGAGTTTTCTGATGAACAGCACTCTTCTGGAGTCGTTGAACGATCTCGACCCGCACTACCCGGTGCCGCGCGTATACGATTTCCTGGCGGCGCCGGAAAATCACACTTTGCTGGAGTATGTCTACCGGGATCCTTTTGGCTGTCACGTATTTCCGGGCGACATCAAAGACTACCCGCAGGACGCCTTTTTCCGCGAGATGGAACACGACATTAAACAGGCAGCACAGATCCATCTCTGGGCGTCGATTCCCACCTGCCGCTACCGCTGCCATTTCTGCCAGTTCCCGACCATTATCATTAACCCGCAGAGCGCCCCCTCACGGGCCGTTTTTCACCGGGTGGTGGATCAGAACATTCAGGAAGCGAAATTGTGGCTGCAAAACGTGCCCGCGCTGGCTCAAGCAGAAGTGGGCGAATTTAACGTTTTCGGCGGCACGCCGTCGTTGCTGCCGGAAGCGGAACTCCGCCGACTGATTGCGTTTTACCAGCAAAATTTCAATTTTTCTGCCGCCACACTGCGTTTTGAAGGGGAACCCGCAACGCTGACAAAATCCTATCTGCAACTGCTCAAAACGCTGGGTTTCAGCAAAATCAGTTTTGGCGTCCAGTCGTTCAATAACCAGCTTATCGAGGCCTGTGGGCGTAAACATAGCGCGGAAACCTGTGAAGAGACGATAGCCAACGCGCGCGAAGTTGGTTTCGACTGGATAAGCGTGGATCTGATCTACGGTCTGCCAGGGCAAAGCGTCGATGATGTGAAATTTGATATGGAAAAGTGCCGCGAACTGGCGCTTTCTCATGTCGTCTGCACAAAGCTGCATATGGCGGAATTGATGAAGCAGCGCACCGGGGTATCGGGGCAGCGCCAGAGCTTATGGCAGAAAAAAGGGGCCAATAGCGTCTTTCCGGGGCTGGGTAAGCAGTACCAGATGCGCGAGCTGATCGAGCGCTACTTCGCCGATGATTATATTGAGCATCCCACCATGTATTTCCATCAGCGCACACAGCCTGCGGAGAAATGGAAAGGGCTGATTACTGACCTTGATAAACAGTATCCGGAAGTGGCGATTGGCCTTGGCGGCAGTTCGAAATGTACGCAGTCAGAGGCGATCAACATTACGGATTACAAGCGTTACGCCCAGGCGCTGGAAGAAGGGCGCTTACCGATTGAATCGCAGCAGGGGTTTTCCCCGCTCCAGCGCGAAGTTAATGCCTTCAAAATGGCGCTCTCCACGCTGCGTCCGGTCAACGATAGCGAATTCCGCCAGCGCTTCGACGGTCGCAGTTTTTTCAACAACCCGGTTATTCACCGCGCGTTAGAGACGTTAAGGCAAAAAGCGCTCATCACCGTGACTGGCGATGACGTCAGGCTCACGCCAAACGGCGTCACGTTAGTGGAAGCAATCATTAACACTCAATTCACCATGGAGCTTGCACATGAAACACACTGACGCATCCGCACCGGTTTTTAGCCTGTATTACATCGCAATCGACACCGAAGCCGGTGTCACCAATGAACAATTTGAGCAGTTTGTTCGCGAGAAAGGGTGTCACATCCCCTGTTATCCCGGCTGGCGCTGGACGTTGCTGCGCGGCCTGCGGGGAGAGCGCGCCGGGCAATTTCTGATGCTGTATGAAATCGAAAACGCCGACCTGCGCGATCGTTACCTGCGCGCAGACGGCAACCTCACCGAGCTGGCGCGCCAGTTCTGGCGCGATCGCCCGCACGCTCAGCAATTGCTGCGCGAATGGCAACAACTGGGAACATTCAGCGCGTTACCGACGATCTACACCGATTATCGGCTGCTGGCAGAAAACAAAAAAAGCACCGTGATGGATGGCCCCCGTTATCGCGAACGGCCGGGCGAGGAACCGGAAGCCAGAGTCATTGGCATCCATAACCTGGCGCTACGCCCGGATGTCGAAGCCGCGACCTTCGAGACTTTTATCGCCGAAAATTACCAACGCATTGAAGATTACCCGGACTGGAAATTCCGTTTACTGAAAGGCGAGCGCGGCAACAGGCTGGATCAATATGTGGTGATGATGGAGATCGCAAGTCTTGCGGCGCTGGATGTTTTCTATCCTGAGCCGGATATCGCCACCGATCAGGCAGCCATTTTCGCCAGCGCACACCGGGACACCAAACAGATGTACGAGGAGTGGAAACAGCTCGCGTCTTTCTCCGGATCGCCGCAAATCTACACCGATTATCTGGCCGTGGCCGAAAGCCAGGGTTGCGGGGATGAACAAGGAGTGTAGCCAATGACCAATATTTACCCGGCCACAAATACCGGCGCACAGCATGCGACGCGGGCGATATTTTTTATCGCTGGTCTGGCGGTATCGGCGTGGGCACCGCTGATCCCGCTGGTGAAAGCCACGCTGCACGTTGATGATGGCGCGCTGGGTTTGCTGCTGTTTTGCATTGCCGCAGGGTCGATGCTGGCAATGCCGTTCAGCGGCAGCTTAATCAGCCGGTTTGGCTGCCGGGCCGTGATCCTCTGCTGCGCCCTGGTGTTGTGTCTCGATCTGCCCGTAATGTTGTTTATCGATTCCCCCGTCGTGATGGGCGGGGTTCTACTCTTTTTCGGCGCGGCAAATGGCCTGCTCGATGTGTCGATGAACAGCCAGGCGGTGGTGGTTGAGCGTGAATCCGGACAGGCAAGAATGGCCGGGTTTCATAGCTTTTATAGTCTGGGTTGCATCGCGGGTGCCGGAAGTGTCAGCGTGCTGTTGTGGGCAGGTGTGGCACCGCGACACGCCATTTTACTGATTGCGCTGCTGATTCTGGCGATCGCGCTGGCTTCATCCCGCCATTTATTAGCCAGACGCCCGCCACCAACCGGCGCGAAGGGAAGCCTGCTGCGAACGCTGGCGCATCCGCAGGTGCTTTTCATCGCCATCGTCTGTTTTTTTATCTTTCTGATCGAAGGCGCAATGCTGGACTGGTCCGCCGTTTTCCTGCACAGCGAACGGCAGATGCCCGCGCAGCAGGCGGGCCTGGGCTTTACGCTCTATTCCATTGCCGTCGCGCTGGGGCGGGTATACGGCGATCGCTTAATCAACACGTATGGCAACGTGCGCGTGCTGCTCTTCGGCGGCGTGTGTGCTGCAGCGGGGCTGCTGGTGATGGTTTCACTGCATAGCGCCATGCTTTCCCTTGCCGGATTTGCGCTGGTTGGCGCGGGGCTGGCGAACATTGTGCCGGTGCTTTTCTCTGGCGCGGGGAATCAGCCCGGCGTGCCGTCACACTTCGCGCTTCCCGCCGTCACATTATTCGGCTATGCGGGGTTGTTGAGCGGCCCGGCGCTGATTGGTGCCATGGCCCAACACTTCAGCCTGAGCGCGGTGTTCAGCGCCGGCATTGTGCTCCTGCTGCTGGTTAGCCTGCTGGCGCGCAAAATCATCCATTAATTCACGGACGTGTCCGTGTTATCTCAACGGTACGAAGAAAGGAGTCTTTATGAATTACCCATCTCATGCAGTTTTTAGCGTGCACTACATTGGCCTCAACCTGAAAAAAGGGGTAACGGCGGGCGATTTTGAGCAATTCGCCCGCGAGCGCGGTGTGCAGATCCCGGCGTATCCTGGCTGGCGCTGGACGTTGCTGAAAGGTTTACGCGGTGAGCGAGAAAACGAATATCTGATGCTGTACGAAGCGCCGGATGCGCAGCAGTACGCCCGCTATGTGACAGCCAGTGGCGAGCAGACCGCCGAAGCGCAGCAATTCTGGCAGCAACACCCGCAGGCACTGGCGCTGATTGCTGAATGGAAAACTTTCGCGACGTTCGCCGAACTGCCGACCATTTTCACCACTTATTCCCTGGTGGCGGAAAATACAAACAGCTCCCTGCCGGAAGGGCCAAACTACCAGGCCAAAGCCGGGCAAGACACGGTGGCGCGCGTCGTCGGTTTCCACAATCTCGCACTGCGCGCAGGCGTACTGCCGCAGACCTTCGAAAAATTCATTACTGATAATATCCACCGCGTCGAAGATTACCCCGGCTGGAAATTCCACATGCTGAAAGGTCAGGGCGGTAATCGTCTCGATCAGTACGCGGTGATGCTGGAAATCGAGAGTCTGGCGTCGCTGAACGCCTTTCATCCGGGGCTGGATGTCTCCACGGAAAAATCACTGGCCTTTGTCGCCGCACATCAGGATACGGAACGCATGTATGACGAGTGGCGCACGCTCGCATCGTTTTCCGGTGCGCCACAGCTCTATACAGACTATCTGGCGATAGCCGGGAACGCCGGTTAACCTCACTTACTCCTGTCGGGCGGTGGCGGCCATCAGGTGGCTGAGATCACCGCCCAGACGGGTGTTTTGCAGCGGGCGCAGGGGCGCTATACGCTGGCGCAGCGCATCATCACACCTATACAACTGGCACCAGCCTTCAAGCCAGGCCAGATTGGTCGGGTGCTGTAAAAACGACACATCCTGCGTAACGCCCGTTTTTTGCGCAAACGGCTGCGCATCGGTTAACCCGCCAATCACCACTTTCCCCAGACGCCGCAGCGCGTCGTGATTTTCCGCTTCTGGATCGACACCGTTCGCACGGGCAAACAGCGCAATCATCACCAGAGGCTGGATAGCGTAATTGTGGTAAGAGAAAGCCCGCTGGCGACGGCGCAGTTCGTTGGGTAAAAAACCTTGCGGACCAATTTGCTGCATCGCCGTGCGGTAAATATCCAGCGCGTCGGTAAAGAGATCGCGCCGCTGCGTGACGACCGCGGTTGCCATAATGGCCCAGGCCGCCCAGTAGCTGTGGTTATTGACTTTATTCAGCGGTAAATCATGCCATTCGTTAACGGTTAAATCGCCAAGTGTGCTGAGCCAGCGCTCAATATTTGCCTGCTGAGCCGGATAAGCGCGCAGCGGATGCAAAGGCGAATATTGCAACTGCAGCCAGGAAGAAGAGAAGGTGGCCAGCGCCCATTTACGCATGGATCTGCCGGTATGGTTCTTCGCATCACCCGTTAACGCACCCGCGCTGGCCCAGTCTGCCAGGGCATTGACCACACAGGCGACGTTCGACGGGTTCCCGTTTTGCGCCCAGGCGGTGACCTGGCGGCTGACAAAGCGCTCCATATCAGTAATCGATTTTGTTTGCTGGCGAAAAGCGGCGTCGGCTTCAGGATTGAGCGTGGCACGCGCGCTGTCGGAGCCTTCATACTTGCTTTGAAAATCCAGCACGCCAGTAAAAGGGGCGGGTGCAGTGGGGCAGTTAACCGCTTTTGCTGTTTTGTGTTCCGGCGGTTGCATAAACCCGGCGGGAGGAGAAAGGCGATCGGCGCCATGGGCGGCTGCCGAAAAGATGAAGATCAGCACTGCTCTTAGAAACACCATGCTATGTCCTGTTTTCCGCGACCGGGGAGCAGCACTATAGCATGGTGTCTGGGACTATCAGCTACCGCCGAAAACATGTACTGCGCGATGAAGGCGGGCGGCGCGTTCAGAGAGATCTTCCGCCGCGCTGGTGACATGTTCCACCATGCCGGTGTTATTGTGCGTCATGGTGCCAATACGCGAAACGGACTGGTTAATCAACTCCAGCGCCTGTGTCTGTTCGTGGGTGGCGATGCCGATCTCTTTAATCATCGCCGACATATTGATCACGCTGTCGATCATCGCTGTCAGGTGGGTTTCGGTGTTCGCTACCATCTCAACGCCGCTTTTCACGTTAGCCACGTTGTGTTCGATGAGCGTCTGAATTTCACGCGCGGCAGAGGCGGAGTGTTGCGCCAGATTACGCACTTCCGCGGCAACCACGGCAAAACCACGCCCGGATTCACCGGCACGCGCCGCTTCCACCGCCGCATTCAGCGCCAGAATATTGGTCTGAAAAGCGATACTGTCGATGACGCCAATAATGTCGACGATTTTGTTATTGTCCGCGGAAACCGACTGCATCATGGCAATGGTCTTTTTCATCACATCGCCGCTTTCCATCGCGCTGGCGCTGGTCTCATCCGCGCGCGCCATCGCTTCTGTTGCGGTTTCCGCCGTTTGCCTGACTGCGCTTGCAATCTCTTCAACTGCCGCCGCAGTCTGGTGCAGATCGCCGGAAGTTTCTTCTGTGCGTTGACGCAGGGAATCCCCCTCGCTGGAGATGCGCCCGCTAATGACGCGAATGCCTTTTATTTGCGCGGAAACATCGCCCACCAGCGAATTAAGGTTCAACCCGGACTGGTTTACCAGGCGCATCAGCAAACCAATTTCATCCACACGGTTAAAATGGCGATAGTCGGCTTTTCGCCCGGAGACCACTTTTTGCATTTGTGACAAAACTATTTTTAGCGGGCGTGATATTTGGCTCTGTAAAAAAGCGGAAAGTAACCCCAGTACAATAACTGTTACACCGGCTTTTTCAGCAGCATTAAATGGCAAAAATTGCAATACCACTAACAGGGCAGCGGTAATAATGCCGCCCAGGTTAATACGTTTTGAAACACTAATCCGCTGGAAAATTGAAAGGAAAGAAAATAAACCTCGGCGGACCACTAAACCTTTATAAAAACGGAAACCGCGAAGTTTGTTTTCATTCACTTGATCATAAAGCGCGGCGCTGGCGTCAATTTCATCGCGTTGTGGAATATTCCGCACCGAGATATAACCGGTCAACTCGCCTTGCTGATAAACCGGCGTTACGTTGGCGCGCACCCAGTAGTGATCGCCGTTCTGTCGGCGATTTTTCACCATCCCGGTCCAGCTGTCACCTTGCTGGATGGTAAACCACATATCACCAAACGCGGCGGGTGGCATATCCGGGTGGCGAATAATATTGTGCGCTTCACCCATCAACTGGTCTTCGGTAAATCCGCTGGCGTCAATAAATGCCGTATTGGCATAAGTAATATGGCTGTGCGTATTTGTGGTCGACAACAGCGTCGCCCCATCGTTAAGCAAATACTCTTTCTGTGTAACAGGAGTGTTACGCTTCATGAAAAACCCCGTAATGTACCGCGATCAATAAATGCTGACGCGGTAATAGGCTTTTTTATAATTTACCGGCCAGTGAGTTTTTGTTATTACCCGTGCATTCTCCACAAAGTTATCGGCAACGGAAAGTAGCTGCGTTAAATATTTTTTTAGTCATACTTACGACTCAATTTATAAATATTGTTATGATTTTGCGAAAGAAAAATGACGACAAAAAAACAAACCAGCCATAAGTACATTCTTAAGTCAAATTAATAGCCAGTGATGCAGCAAAGGCGAATAAATAGACGATCAAAAATAGAAACATTAACATCGCGGGCTAACATTTTTACTTTTGGATAAAGCCCAGAGCATAAGAAAAGGACAATACCATTATTTTCTTAATGGCTATTAGCGATGCTGGAGAATATCTGTTGCGGGCGGAACTGCGGCGGAAACCCGCCGCATTACGATTAATGGCTGAGTATTTGATCGAGGAACTGGCGGGTACGCGGATGCGCAGGCTGGGTGAAAAACGTTTCCGGCGGCGCAGACTCAACAATGCGGCCGTCGGCCATCAAAATCACGTTATCCGCCACGGTACGGGCAAAGCCCATTTCATGCGTGACCACAATCATCGTCATGCCGCTGTCCGCCAGATCCAGCATCACATCCAGCACTTCTTTGATCATTTCCGGGTCCAGCGCCGAGGTTGGCTCGTCAAACAGCATAATCTCCGGTTGCATACAGAGCGCACGGGCAATCGCCACGCGCTGCTGCTGGCCGCCGGAGAGCTGCAACGGGAACTTATGCGCCTGGTTGGCGATCTGCACTTTTTCCAGATAGTGCATCGCCAGCTCCGTTGCCTGCGGGCGGCTCATCTTGCGCACCAGCGTGGGGCCGATAATCAGGTTATCCAGCACGCTTAAATGCGGGAACAGATTAAACTGCTGAAACAGCATGCCGATGCTCAAACGAATGCGGCTAATGTTGCGCACGTTGTCATTCATTTCGATACCGTTCACCAGAATCTGGCCTTTCTGGTGCTCTTCCAGCCGGTTAATGCAGCGGATAAGCGTCGATTTACCGGAACCGGATGGCCCGCAAATCACCACGCGTTCGCCTTTTTTTACGCTGAGCGAGACATCATCCAGCACCTGAAATTTCCCGTACCATTTGCTGACGGAGGTCATTTGAATGATCGCATCGTTCGGGGGCGTTGTGGTTTGCATCAGGAAACTCCTTCAGGGTTGCGGCGTTCATCAATGCGTCCTTCGACCCACACCGCGTAACGGGAAAGCGAAAAGCCAAACAGTAAATACAGGCCGGCGATAAATACATAGGTTTCAATGTAATAACGACGCCATACCGGGTCCTGCATCACGGCGGTGGTGGCGGTCAGAACATCGAACAGGCCGATAATGATCACGAATGACGAGTTCTTCATCGCCGCAATAATATGGTTGGTCACCGCCGGCAGGCAGATGCGCAGCGCCTGCGGCAGCACAATTTTGGTGGTGGTGTGCCAGTAACCCAGATTCAGCACCGCGGCCGCTTCATACTGACCGCGCGGTACCGCCTGCAAACCACCACGGATCACTTCAGCCTGATAGCAGGCAAAGAACAGGGCAATACCAATAATCACCCGCAGCAGCTTGTTCACTTCCATCCCGGCCGGTAAAAACAGCGGAAAAACGTTCACGGCGACAAATAAGATCGTGATCAACGGTACGCCGCGTAACCCTTCAATAAACACCACCGACAAACCGCGCAAAAACGGTAGCGGAGAACGGCGGCCCAGCGCCAGCGCCACCGACACCGGCATGCCAATAATCACCGTCCCGGAAAAAAGCAGCAGCGTCAGCGGCAGTCCCCCCCAGTCCGCAGAAGAGACCGGCGGTAGCCCGAACAGACCACCACTCATCAGCACCGACATCACAACCAGCGAGACTATCCACAGCGGCCACAACAGGCGCGAGTGCCAGCACATCGGCGACAATGAAAGCCCGACGGTGACAAACCACACCAGCACCGCCAGGGCGGCACGCCACTGCTCATCATACGGATAGAGCCCGAAGAGGATCGGGCGATACTTCTCGCCGATCACCGCCCAACAGGCACCGGCCGCCGCCCGGCACTGCTCAGCCGTACCGCTGAAGCCAACAGCGTCTATCACGCCCCAGCGCAGCAGTGTTGACCCCACCAGCGCCAGCACGGTTAATAACAGCAGCGTCAATACGCTTTGTGCAACGCTGCTAAATAAATGCTGCCGCAGCCAGAAAACCACAGAGTTATGCATAACGGTTCCTTAGCGCTCTTTAATGGCGACGTAGCGGTTGAACAGGTTCATCAACAGCGACGTGGTGCCGCTAATGACCAGATACACCACCATCATAATGGCGATAGCCTCCAGGGCCTGGCCGGTCTGACTCATCATGGTGTTGCTGATATTCGCCAGTTCCGGGTAGCCAATCACCACAGCTATCGAACTGTTTTTCGCCAGGCTCACATACTTGCTCGCCAGCGGCGGCACCATCACCCGCATCGCCTGCGGAATGACGACATGACGCATGACATGCCACGATGAAAACGACAGCGCGCGCGCCGCTTCCAGTTGCCCCTTTGGCACGGACTGAATCCCCGCGCGAACAATTTCGGCGATATAGGCAGACGAGTAGAGCGAGATCCCCAGCAGCAACGCGGTAAATTCCGGGCTGATGGTAAACCCGCCGCGAAAGTTAAACCCGCGCAGCTCCGGCGTATTCAACGCATGGGGCGCACCGGACAACCACCACACCAGCAGCGGCAGGCCGATAATCAGCGCGAAGTGAATGCGTCCTGTCGGCAGCACTTTGCTGCGCCGCTCGCGCCAGTAACGGGCAAGCAGTGAAACCAGCAGGCTTAACACACAGCCAGCCAGCAGCGCCAGCAATGTCCACTGCCAGCCGCTGTGCGCCGCCGGAACGCTGAACGTTAAGCCCCGGTTGGTAAGAAAACCGCCCGGCAGTGCTATCGCCTGGCGCGGCGCGGGCAGGTTGCGGATCACCATCGACCAGAAGATCACATGCAGGATCACCGGGACATTACGCAGCAGCTCCACATAAGTGACGCACACTTTCATCAATAACCAGTTTCTGGAAACCCGGCCAATACCAACCAAAAATCCGAGCAGTGTCGCCAGCACAATGCCGCACAGCGTCACATAGAGGGTATTAAGAAATCCCACCACCAGCGCGCGGGTGTAGGTGTCATTCGCGGAGTAGGGAATTAACGTTTCCCCGATGGCGAAGTGCGCAGGCTGGTGCAGAAAACCGAAACCGGTCGAAATGCGTTGCGCATGCAGGTTTTCCACCACGTTGCTGTAGAGCCAGTAGCTAAATCCTGCAAGCAGCGCCGCCAGCAGCAACTGGTAGCAGGCGCTGCGCACGGACTGACTGCCAAAAAAGGTGAAAAGGCGAAACGCGGTGGCCTCGCGCGTCGCATCCGACGCCAGAACACCGGAGTTGTCAGACTGTTTCATCATTAAAATTACGACTGTGGCAGGAGTGGAGAAGGGCCGCCCCGCAAGACGGAGGCGGCCCGGCGATTAACGGATCGGCAGACCGTAAAGCAGGCCACCTTTGTTCCACTGATTATTCAAATCGCGATCCAGCGGTTCAGCGCTTTTCGGGCCAAAGTGGCGGTTGTAAATATCGCCATAGTTGCCCACCTGTTTAACGATGTTGTACACCCATTTGTCATCCAGCCCCAGTTTCTGACCGAAGCCGCCGGTGACACCCAGCAGGCCCTGAACATCCGGATCGCTGGATTTCAGTTTTTCATCGACATTGCTCTGGTTAACATCCATCTCTTCGGCATCGAAAGTGGCGTAAACCACCCATTTCACAATGTCATACCACTGGTTGTCACCTTTGCGCACCGCCATCGCCAGCGGCTCTTTGGAGTACATCCCCGGCAGGATCATATGATCCTGCGGTTTGTCGGTATCAAACGCCAGGATGCCGGGCAGCGCCACTTTATCGCGGGCGATCACATCACAGCGACCCGCGAGGTAGGCGGCGACATACTCTTTGTTGTTTTCAATAACCACTGGCGTGTAGTGAATGTTGCGCGAGCCAAAAATCTGCGCGACGTTACGTTCGGTGCTGCTTGGCGTGACACAAACGGTTGCGCCGTCGAGATCTTCGAGTTTTTTCACGCCGCTGTTGGCGCGCACCATAAAACCGGTGCCGGTGTAGAAGTTAGGCGGCGCAAAACTAATGCCGAGCGACACATCGTTAGTGAGCGTCGCGGTGGTATTACGTGACAACACGTCCACTTCGCCAGACTGCAGCGCCATAAAGCGTTGCGCGGTTGAGAGCGGGGTGAAACGCACTTTCGAGGCGTCGCCCAGCACTGCGGTTGCCAGCGCACGGCAGAAATCAACATCAAGACCTTCCCACTGGCCTTTGCTGTTAATCGCGGCAAAACCGTGACGGGCAGGGTGAACGCCACACACCAGTTCGCCACGCGCTTTGATTTTTTTCACGGTATCGCCGTTAACAGCAGGCGCGTTTTCCGCCTGGGCAGGCGCAAGGAAGCTGCCGAGCGCCAGCAGCAAAGCAGAGGCGGCAAGGTGAGATTTTTTGAGCATGACCGATCCTTTTTAAAAGTTGCTATCCGATTAATTGACTGTATTTATTACTGATTTCACTAACCTTTCCGTTTGTATACGTATGTTCCTCATCCATGACCTCTTTAGCAAAGAACGAATTCAGTAAAGCATATCCAGAAACCGCCGATGGAATTATTGCAGCCATCCCTGCACACCTTGCCACAGCAACTGCGCGCTGAGCAGGATCATGGTAATGCGAAACAGTATGCGGAACAGCCGTTCCGGTACGTTATCCAGCACCCGCGTTCCCAGCCAGGTACCCAGCGCGCCGCTGATAATCATTGCTGCCAGCACCGGTAACCAACTGGCCCAGGCAAAGCCCATCAGCCCGAAAGCGAGGATCTTTAACCCGTGTTGCAACACCATGCAGGTTGCATGTGTGGCAATCAACGGCTGGCGTTTTAGCCCTTGTGAACTGATAAGACCGGCGACCATCGGCCCGGTTGCGCCAACGATCATCGTTCCAAGACTACTCACCGCGCCGCCAATAATAAACAACGGACGGCTCAGCGGTTTCTGTTCGCCGCGTTTACGCAGCACCGACCAGAGAATAAACACCCCCAGCGCGATGCGGGCGATGCTGTCCGGGATCACCGCCGCAACCGGTGCGCCAACGGCAATGCCTACCGCGCTACCCAGTAAAAACCACAGCACCAGCGGCCACACCACATGGACGCGCTGAATCAGCGTCCGGCTAAAATTGGAACCAAGCTGCACCATGCCGTGAACCGGCATCAGGCTGCTCACCGGCATCCCCAGCCCCATGATCGCCAGCAACGCCGTGCCGCCGCCGAGGCCCATGGCGGCCGTCAGTGCCGAGGTCAGAAAACTGCAAAACACCATCACCCCGGCAAATAACGGGGAAATCTCCGGTGGAATCAACGTCAGTGTCATACTCACATCCGTTTAACGAAAATCATCCTGCAGCAGCCGATGATACAGCGCCTGAGCCTCTGCCGCTGGCAGAATGCGGCTGGCGCAATCAAGAAATTTCTGTTCAATCAAGTTATCCGGCAGCGGGATTGCCGGGCTGGAACCCCGCGCCCCGGCGACCCGCAAGGCAAACTGCCGCCCGTCGACGGTGGTCAGCGTGACGAAGGCGCTGTGTGTAATCTCTTCGTCATGGCGCTCGAGCGTCACTTTCTGCATTAACGTCTGTGTCGCCGGATCCTGAAAACGCGCGTCGTCGATAAAATCATCCAGCGTCAGAGTGCCGGTGACAAACGCACGCGCCACGCAATAATGCAGGCTGAATTTACCCGCCAGCGGGTTTTCCGGCTGCGGAATATTGATATGCGGGAAGCGGATCGGGTGAACTTTCACCTCAATATGCTCAATCTCATGCGGCTGCAACCCGGTTTCCTCACGCAGCGCCAGCACGCCATCCAGCGGCGACAAAATAGCGTAACAGCATGGGAAGTATTTGTAATTGTTACTCTTCACGGTATCGAGAATAAACGGCGTTGCATCCCAGTTTTCCGTTAACGGGAGCGGGTCAACATTCGCCTGGCCGTTATAGACGTGGAAATATCCCTGATGATGCTCGAAGGCATTCGCGCCTGCGCTGAAATCCTCTTTTGCCAGTTTGCACGCCATTACCGCGCTCCGCGCCGCCTGGCCGACCGCCAGGGCTTTGGTTTCCGTGCCGAAGTTCGATTTAATGCCGCTGGAGAGTGAAGCGGTCATCGCCAGCGCCGTGGCGGTTTGCTCTTCATTAAGATCGAGTGCCACCGCGCAGGCCGCGACACCGGCGAAAACACCAACCGTGGTGGTCGGATGCCAGCCATGACGGTACTGAAACGGGCTCACGGCTTTACCCATGCGCACCGCGGTTTCATAGCCGGTAATATACGCGCGCAACACCGCTTCGCCATTGATATCCAGCTCATCCGCCAGCGCCAGCAGCGCGGGCAAAACGGCGACAGAAATATGGCCGTGCAGCCAGGAGTTGGAATCATCAAAATCAAGCAGGTGCGAAGAGACGCCATTTAACAGGGCGGCATCGAGCGCGTTCAGCTTCAGGTCGGTGCCAAATACGCGGCTGTTGCCGGTCGCGGCTGAAGGGACAATCACTGCACGCAGTTTGCGCGAGCCATCCTGCACACCGCCGGCAAGCGTCACGCCTAACGTATCAATTATCGCGGTACGCGCCTGGGCGTACGCGGCCTGCGGGAAAGCCTGCCGGGAGAACGCCAGTAAATTACCGGCAAGTTGTCGGGCAATGGTCATGAACAGATTTCCTGTACAAAAAAGAATTAGTGGTCGCCGGCAAGTAATCCGGTAATGCGCGCCAGTGATCCGGGGCGCTCAAAGTGCAGGGCGGCGTCATATAATTGTGCGCTTCGCGCCGCGCCGAGAACAGGGACGGTGAGGGCATCAAATTTCGCGCGCAACTCATCGTCGCTCAGTGGATTTTGCGCGTGGCCGCGATAGACATCCGTATGCGCATGCAACACGCTGCCATCATCCAGCCAGACATCAATAAAGGCGGAACTGGCGGACTGTCCATCAACCGCTTCCACTTCCAGCAGCGGCAGCAACGTACGTGGGCGCGGATCGTCAACCGTCGCCTGGGTGAAATCGGTATCTGTCAGCGCGTAGCCGCTTAATGCAAGAGTGATACAGTGAGGAATACTGAATTTACTCTCCAGCGGCGTACGCGGATCCATAATCCCGGCGTTCACCATGCCCATCGGGTGCACTTTTGCCGAAATTCGGGTGATAGTGCGCCCCTGTAATTGCGGATAAAGTTTACGTGCGGTTTCAATGGAAGCGTGCGTACCACGGCAGCTGGCATACAGCTTGTAGCCGTTGGTGAGCAGTTCCCAGCTCTCTCCGAAATCAAGCGGGGGAATTTCCGCGCTGCCGTCCTGGATAAAGATTTTTACCCAGCCGTCAGCTTCATAAAAATGGTGGGCACCGACAAAATTTTCCGCTGCCAGTTCAGCCGCCAGAATACCGTCCATCGCCGCTTTCCCGGCGTGAAACGGTTTTCCGTGGGTGCCGGAAGATTTCTGCAAACCGCCCATCATGGTTGCCGCCGCGCCTAACGCGTTGCGCACCTGTTCTTCGGAAAGCTGCAAAATCGCCGCTGCAACGGCTGCCGCGCCGGCGCGACCGACAACAGAAGTAGGGTGAAAACCACGGCGTTGCAGGTTACGTCCAACGCCCGGAACCCAGCCGCCGCCCAGTTTCGCCATCACTTCAAAACCAGTGATGAAGGCCAGCAGGATCTGTTCCTCGTCAACCGGATGCGCCTGCGCCATCGCCAGTGCCGTTGACCAGCACGGGCCGCCGGGGTGGCCTGCGCCCGCTGGGTGGGTGTCGTCGTAATCGGCGGCGTGCGCCATGGTGGCGTTAACTAATGCGGCAAGAGCAGGGGTGGTAGTCGTAGAAAGGAAAATTCGCGCATCACCGGTGGCGTTCCACTTTTTCGCTACCTGGCGAACAGCATGAACGGCATCGTCGTTAACGGCACCGATCGCCACGCCGAGAAAATCAATTAATGCGCGTTTGGCTTCGTGCCGCACGGCAGGCGGCACAACGAGTTGATTAGCATGGCTGATGAAATGGCTTAGCTGTTCTCCACGGGTTAATGCAGTTTCTGCTTTCGTTGTCATGGTAAAACACAGTTTCCCTGGTGTTGACTTGCAAATACGGTGTTGGCTTACAAAATAAAAAGCAAATATTGGTTTTGTGTATTCTTGAATTCATTTGTATACAATGAATTTAAAATAAACATAGCAGCGATTTCGTAAACGTCAAAAGATGTTTTTTAAATAAGCAAAGAATAAAAAATGCAAAAGCCTCCCCGTTCCTGTGGCAAGATGAACGACGGCAGGGTGCAGACTTTGCAAAGCCATCATCAGTACATACGAAAGGAGCTAAAACGTGAAATCGACGGGTCGCGACGCGGGCTTAACGCCGTTTGAAATTCTTATTTCCGCCATTGAAGCGGGAGAGTTGCTGCCGGGAGAGCGTCTACAGGAGACGCGGCTGGCAGAGCAGTTTGGCCTGAGCCGAACGCCGATACGTGAAGCGCTTCACCGTCTGGAAACGCTCGGGCTTGCCGAACCGGGACCGCAACGTGGCCTTATCATCGCCCACATCAGTTACGAGCGCCTGCGTCAGTTGTTCGATGTGCGCGAAGGGCTGGAGCGGCTGGCGATGTCACTGGCAGTCAATGCCGCTTCTGACGCGGAGATCGCCCTGCTACAGGAGATGGTTCACGCCGAAGCCTCTCTGACCGACAGCAAAGCCCTTCACGATCACAACCGCATGTTCCACCGTCAAATCTACCGCGCAACACATAATCCCTATCTCAATGAAATGCTCGACAATTTACGCATCCATTTGTCGTTATTGCGCAGCACCACCTACGAACTGAAAGAGCGTACCGAAGAGTCGAAACGCGAACACCAGGCTCTTGTTGACGCGCTGTCACGACGTGACAGTGCTGCGGCGCAGGAAATCGCCTGTGAGCATATTCGCCATGGCTATCGCGCACGTTTGACAATTTTAAGCCAACGAGAACGCTAACAGATTGCCCCTTATTTGACGGACGGGAATCCTCAACCGCTGATAGACTCCGGAATGGCGTATTTTTAATCGGGCTTTCTGTGGGCATTCTGAGGGTAGCATTTCGTGTTAGCGACTTTGATTTACCGTAGCCGACTGAATCGAACATTAGATCCCTCACAACTGGCAGGCCTTGTCGAGCGAGCAAGCCTGCGCAACGCGCAATTGCATGTAACGGGAATTTTACTGTTCGACGGCGATCATTTTTTACAGGTCCTTGAGGGACCGCAGGCATCGGTTAACGCGGTGTATGAGCGGATCGGCAAAGATCCCCGCCACGGTAACGTGGTTGAACTGCTGCGTGATTTCGCGCCGCGCCGCCGCTTTGTTGACAGAGGAATGGTGTTGTTCGATTTGCGGGTGATGAAACCCCACGTCGTGCTACGCGCGATCCTCCGCTTTGGCACGCTGAAATATAAGCTGGCCAGCAATGATCGGGTCTACAAATTTATTCGCACCTTTATCGCCTCGCCGAACACCAACGGCGGGGTGCGTAACACGTCGCCCGAACAGTGGCGCTTTGCCATCAAAACATCACCTTTCGCCAGTGATACCCCGTTATTTCATGAGCAGCCGTGCCAGTTTGCCTTCCAGCCCATTATTGAACCACTGCGTGGCAATATTTCGTCACTGGAAGCCCTGATCCGCGGGCCCGACGGCGGCAGCCCGCAGGACTATTTCTCAACGATTGCGCCAAACAAGCTGCACGAAGCCGACCTCGCATCGAAAGGCTGGGCGCTGGCCATGGCGCGTCGCCTCGGCATTGGCAACCACAAAGTCGCCATCAATTTGCTGCCGATGTCGTTGGTCAAAATTCCCGGCGCGGTGGACATTCTGCTGAATCACATCACCCGTAACCAGCTTAACCCCGGGCAGATCATCGTCGAAGTGACAGAAGATGAAGTGATTTCCGGTTACGAAGAGTTTACCTGGGCCATCCGCCAGCTGCGCGCCGCCGGTATTGGTCTGGCGATTGACGATTTTGGTTCCGGTTTTGCCGGGTTGTCATTGCTGGCGAAATTCCAGCCAGACAAGCTGAAAATCGACCGCACCATCGTCACCGATATTCATCTGCATGGCCCGAAACAGGCGATTGTGAAAGCGATTATCGATTGCTGCGCCGAACTGCAAATTACTGTCGTCGCCGAAGGGGTGGAAAAAGTGGAAGAGTGGTGCTGGCTGGAGGCCGTTGGCATTCAGCGTTTCCAGGGGTTTCTGTTTGCCCGCCCGATGCTTAACGGTGTTTCGGCAATTAACTGGCCACAGCGCATCCTGCACAAAATCTAATCTTTTCCGGCTAATCTCACATATAAGGAGGATCCTCGCGGTATTCTCCTTTTTTATGCCTGCGCTGCGCGTATTCCGCAGGAAATAGCGCAAACCCCTGCGCTATTTGGCTTATAAATCATCGTTCTTCTATGCTTAACTGAATAACAGTGGATGTGGTTGCGGGGGAGTGATGAAATTCAAAAGACGTGTTGCGCGGGCGCTGGCGCTCCATTCCTCCCTCGGGCGCAGTATCACTTTTTTTATGGTTGGTCTGTTACTCGCTGGCAGCGCGACCAGCGCATGGACGCTATCGCGAGCATGGGAACGCGTCGTCGAAGACAGTGAACGCGATGCGATTAACCTTTCCGTTTCACAGGCGCGCCAGGCGGAAGATACCTTTTTGCAAACGGAACTGGTGCTGCGGGACATTCGCCGCAACCTGCCAACAGACAGCATTGAAGGTATTGATGTCAGTCAGTTCGGCGTTTATCTCGCCGAGCTGGCAGAGCGGTTACCGCAGTTGCATGGGCTGATGGTTTACGACACCCAGGGCAATATGAAAGCCACCTCGTTTGGCAAAATTCCGGTGATGTCGAACAACAGTGACCGCGAATATTTTGTCTACCACCGCCGTAACGGCCACGGCAGTATTCACATCGGCCATGTAATTCGCAGCCGCTCAACCGGCGATCTGGTGATCCCGGTATCGCTGCGCATCAGCGACAGTTCCGGCGGTTTTGCCGGGGTTCTGCTGGCAACGGTAAAAGTCGACTATTTCCGCCATTTTTATGCCTATTTTGAGTTGCAAAGCCGCGACCAGCTGGCTCTGGTCAATACCGACGGCACCGCCGTGTATGTGCGCCCCTATGGCGATGAAATCATCAACCGCAATCTCTCTGCCAGCCCGCTATTTACCCGCGAGCTGGCGAAAAAGGACCGGGGGAATGGCACCTGGGTTTCCGCACTGGATCACATTGAGCGCATTTATGGGTTCGCCCGGCTGGAGCGCTATCCGCTGGTGGTAGCGGCGGGTTATGACAAACCCGCACTGTGGCATAGCTGGCTAAAAGACAGCCTGCCGGATCTGGTGCTTAACGCTTTGCTGTTGCTGGGCACGTTACTGATGGGGGCGATCATCTTCCGCCAGGTCAGGCTTAATGTGCGCAACCAGACGGAACTTGCCGTCCTGCGCGATGAGCTCACCAGCATCAACCACACCTTGCAACTGATGGCGCTGGCTGACGGGTTGACCGGGCTTGCCAACCGTCGCCAGTTCGATCTGTTTCTGGCAAAAAGCCTGAAAGCCTCAGCAGTAACGCAAAAACCCGTCTCGCTTATCATGCTCGATATCGACTATTTCAAGCGTTATAACGATTTTTACGGCCACGTTGCCGGGGATAACTGCCTGCGAATGGTTGGTGAAATTATTGCCAAACTGAAAGTGCACAGTCACGATTTGATTGCCCGTTATGGCGGCGAAGAGTTTGCCATTATCCTGCCCGATACTGGCCCGGAAGGCGCGCTGTTTGTCGCGCGTCAGGCTGTTGCGTTGGTGCGCAGCGCCAAAATTCCCCACACCAAAACCAGCGGGCAGGAAAATGTGGTCACCATCAGCGCAGGCTGCTACAGCCTGATTGCCGATGCGAATTTTGACGATGCCATCCGGCTGAAAGAGGGCGCAGACAAAGCGCTTTACCAGGCAAAAATAGCAGGGCGCGATCGCGCAGTTGCCGCAACAGAAGCGCTGTTACGGCAAGCGGATTGAATTTCAGACCAGCGCTTTCGTTAGATAGTGGCGCTGCATACCGGTGTGCGGATAATCCGGCAGTGACATTTGCAATGCATAACCGAGTTTTTGATAGAAAGGCAGCGCCTGGAAACTGAAGGTGTCCACCAGCGCATGGTGGCAACCCAGCGCAACCGCTTCCTGCGCGGCGCGCTGCATCAGCTCTTTGCCAAGCCCGCTGCCACGCCGATCCTCATGCACCCATAAATAGTGGATATTCAGCCATCCACCTTGCTGGTGGGCAATCAAACCGCCCTGCATGGCGCCATTATCATCGCGAAAATAGACGCCCAGATGCGCCCATTCGCTCAGATTCACAAACTGCTGATTGTAGCGGCGCAAGCCGGTAAAGAGTTCCTGCTGATCCTGCTCAGTCACTTCGTGTTTAACTATCAGCGCCATTTCTCTCTTCTCCTTTTTGTATTTATCAGAATGATAACAGGTCGGTCAGCGGCGAGCGTCGTCTACCCTTAAAGACTGTTACCAATTCGCAAGGAGAAAGTACAGTGAGCATGAAAACCAGTGATTTCTTTGTTCAGCGTCTTAAAGAATGGGGCGTGACTCGCATTTACGGTTATCCAGGCGATGGCATCAACGGTGTGCTGGGCGCCATCCAGCGCGCTAATAAAGCGGGCGACGGGATTGAATTTATCCAGGTTCGCCATGAAGAGATGGCCGCGTTTATGGCGGTCGGCCATGCAAAGTTCACCGGTGAACTGGGGGTCTGCTTATCGACGGGCGGCCCAGGTGCCACGCATCTGCTCACCGGCTTGTATGACGCCAAAATGGATCACGCGCCGGTGCTGGCCATCACCGGGCAGGCAGAAACCACCGCGCGCGGGGCCAGCTATCAGCAGGAGATGAACCTGGATCGCGTTTTCGCCGATGTCGCCAACTTCGTGCAAGAAGCGGCATCGCCCGCGCAAGTCCGCCATCTGATCGATCGCGGTGTTCGTGTGGCCATGGCGCAAAACGGCGTTGGCGTAGTGATCATCCCTAAAGATATACAGGATGAAGCCTGGCAACCGCCACAGCATGCGCACGGATTTACCCATTCAGGTTCGGGCTACCAGCGACCGCGCATGATCCCACATGAAAACGACCTGCAACGAGCGGCGGAGGTGCTGAACGCCGGGAAAAAAGTGGCGATACTGATTGGCGCGGGCGCGCGTAACGCGGCGGTGGAAGTGGTGCAAACGGCAAATTTACTGGGCGCAGGCGTGGCGAAAGCGCTACTCGGCAAAGATGTGCTGCCCGATGATGCGCCATTCGTTACCGGCTCCATTGGTCTGCTGGGCACGGAACCGTCGTGGAAACTGATGCAGGAGTGCGACACGTTATTGATGATCGGGAGCGGTTTTCCGTGGACGGAATTTCTGCCACCGGAGGGCAAAGCGCGCGCGGTACAAATCGATATTGACCCGGCAATGCTTGGCCTGCGCTACCCCTGCGAAGTCAATTTGCACGGGGATGCAGCCGAAACCCTGCGCGCATTGCTTCCGTTGCTGACGCACAAAAACGACCGTAGCTGGCAGGAAGAGATTGCCCGTCAGGTGCGCGACTGGTGGCAACTGATGGAGCAGCGCGCCATGGCGCCGGCAAAACCGGTCAACCCGCAACGCGTGGTCTGGGAGATGTCTCCGCTACTGCCGGAGAATGCGATTGTCACCTCTGACTCCGGTTCCTGCGCGAACTGGTTCGCCCGCGACTACCGCGTTAAGCAGGGGCAGCGCGCCTCGCTTTCCGGCGGGCTGGCCTGTATGGGTGCTGCGGTGCCGTACGCCATTGCCGCGAAATTTGCCGCGCCGGAAAAACCCGTGGTGGCGCTGGTGGGCGATGGCGCCATGCAAATGAACAATATGGCCGAACTGATCACCATTCAGAAATACTGGCAACAGTGGCAGGATCCGCGCTTAATCATCTGCGTATTCAATAACCAGGATCTCAACCAGGTCACCTGGGAGCAGCGAGTAATGGAGGGCGATCCCCGCTTTGAAGCGACGCAGCAACTGCCGGATGTGCGGTATGCCGACTTTGCCAAGTCGCTGGGATTACAGGGGATTTTTGTCGATACGCCTGAGGCGCTGTCTGGCGCATGGCAGCAAGCTTTGCAGGCCGATCGTCCGGTGGTGCTGGAGGTGAAAACCGACCCGGAAGTCGCGCCGTTGCCGCCGCATATTACGTTTAAACAGGCGAAAGCGTTTATGGCGTCGATGGTAAAAGGGGATCGCGGTGCCGTTCAGGTACTGAGCGATACCGCCAGCCAGTTGTTCCATAAGAAGTGATAAAAAAAGCCCGGTGCGCATGGCGTACCGGGCGAGCGCAACATCCGGAGGCGTTACAGTTTGTTGAGGAACGCCAGCAGATCGGCGTTCAACTGATCCTGATGCGTGACCGCAAAGCCGTGCGGGCCATTCTCATAGACTTTCAGTTCCGCGCCTTTAATCAGTTCAGCCGATAATTTACCGGTTGCTTCAAACGGTACGACCTGGTCGTTACTGCCGTGAATAACCAGCGTCGGCACATCCACTTTTGCCACATCCGGGCGGAAATCTGTTTCCGCAAACGCGGTAACGCAGTCAAGTGTGCCTTTCAGCGACGCCAGCAGGGCGATATTCAGCGTTTGCGTCAGCACGCCGTCAGAGACTTTCTGCCCGGCGTTCAGGCCATAAAACGGCGTGGCGAAATCGCTGATAAACTGGGCGCGATCTTTTAGCAGACCGGCTTTAATCCCGTCGAATACGCTTTTATCAACGCCCTGCGGGTGATCGTCGGTTTTGCCAAAAATCGGCGTCACCGCGCCGAGCAGTACCAGACCGGCGACGCGCGCGCTGCCGTAGCGGCCAATATAACGGGTGACGTCACCGCCGCCCATTGAGAAGCCAACCAGCGTCACATCATGCAGATCCAGCGCGGTGATGAGATCATTAATATCGGACGCAAAGGTATCGTAGTTGTAGCCATTCCACGGCTGATCGGAGCGACCAAAACCGCGACGGTCGAACGCAATCACCCGGTAGCCGCACTCAGCAAGAAAATTCAGCTGGCTGTCCCACATATCGCCATCTAACGGCCAACCGTGGCTGAAGAGAACCGGCTTACCCGCACCCCAGTCTTTGTAATAGATCTGAGTACCATCCTGCGTTTTGATTGTGCTCATGTGTTTACCTCATTGTTGTGTTGTGGTTTTTTACTGCATAACACTTATCGTTGCGCGGGCGCGACCAGATGCCGGACCACCGGCGGCTCGTCGCCCTGATGAAAGGCCAGCACGCGCTCTCTAATCAGTTTGTCATTGACCGTGTGACGTTCATGCTGGCGCAAATGCTCGATCCACGAGCCCATCACCCAGGTTTCAACAAACAGGCCAGCATGGTGGGCATCTTCATACACCGCCCAGCCCATCGCGCCGGTACGCCTGCGCACGCGGCGCATCTCCTGCATCGCACAGACAAAATCATGCCCATCTTGCGGGGAGACCCGATATTCGCAGCTAACCATTACCGGCCCGCGCTCATGCGGAATGTCGGTTTCGGTCGCGAAGCTCGCCGGATCAACCATGTCGAGATCCAGCGCGGCGTCTTTTTCCAGCCGCCAACGTAAAACTGTAGCAGTTCCCAGCACCATCCCCAGCGTGGCGGCACAAAGTGCCCACGTCACACCAAATTCCGACGCCAGCTTGCCCCAGATGGCGCTGCCAACCGTCATTGAGCCGAAGAACACCGTCAGGTAGACCGCCAGCGCACGCGCTTTCACCCAGCGAGCCGCGCTGCGTTGTGCGCCGACATTCAGCGTCGAGAGCACGGCAATCCACGCGAAGCCGGTAAAAAACTCAAAGGCGTTGAGCAGCCAGACATGGCGAATAAACGCCAGCGCCACCATGGTGACGGCAAACAGCAAACTGGCGGCCACCATCATCTGGTCGGCATTCAACCGTTTGCGCAGTTTTGGCAGCAGCATCGCGCCACAAATCGCGCCGAACCCGATACAGGCCAGCATGATGCCGTAACCGCCAGGGCCGAGACCCAGCTCGCGTCGCGCCACCAGCGGCAGCATGGCCCATCCGGCGCTACCAAACAGGAAAAACGCCACCGTACGCGCCAGCACATTGCGCAGCACCGGCGCGGCGTGAACATAGCGCAATCCACCGCGAATGGCGGTAAAGAAGTGTTCCGGCGGCAGACGCTGAATGGTCACCTGCGGCTGCCAGCGATAGAGTACAAACGCTACGCCCAGTACCGACAGGGCGTTCAGGAAGAACACCATCCACGGACCGGCGAAAGAGAGCAGCAGCCCGCCCAGCGCCGGACCAATCGCGCGGCTGATATTGATGCCCAGCGAATTAAGGGCAATAGCCGGACTCAGTTCGCGTTTTTCAACCAGATCCGGCACCACCGCCTGGAAAGCCGGTGAGCTAAGCGCCGCGCCGGTACTGAGTAAAAATGTCGCTGCCAGCAGCACCTCCGGTGTGACATTGCCGGTAAACGACAACAGCGCCAGACCGGCTGCCGCGCAGAACGTCCAGGCTTGTGAAAAGAGCAGGATTTTGCGCCGTTCAACGATATCCGCCAGTACCCCCGCAGGCAGTACAAACAGGAACATCGGCAGGCTGCTGGCCGCCTGCACCAGCGCGACCGCCAGCGGATCGGCGCTCAGCGAGAGCATTGTCCAGTTCACCCCGATGTCGCTCATCCATGAACCGACATTGGATACCACCGTCGCTATCCAAAGCATGCGGAAAACGCGCTGGCGCAGCGGCTGCCAGGCTGAAGCGGCTGGGGCAGCATCAATATCAGGTGACACTGTCACCGCTGCGTGCAGTTCGTTTTGTTGCGTCATGCCAGTGCTCCTTTCGCCGCCACGCGCAGCCGCCAGCTTCCCGGCCCGGTTAACAGCAAGGTGGTAAAAATAATCAGCAACAGCCAGCCGAATTGCCCCTCTGCCAGCGACCAGTCTTCATGCACGACCAGCATCGCGACCAGCAGCACCACGATGATCGGGATACAGGCCAGCCGTGTGGCGACACCGGCGCTGATCAGCAGCGGGCAAACCACTTCGGCGAAAATTGCCGGCAGCAGACTCATCCACGGGCCGAGACCAAACGGATCTTCGATATGCGCCAGTTCATTACTGAAATGCAGCACCTTCGGCAGGCCATGCACATACAGCAACAGCAGGCTGCCGGTCAGGCGCAGGAAAAACAGCCCCGCATCAACGCGGGGCGAAACAGCTGAGAAAAGGGATGTTTTCATGATGTCAGAACGCAAAGCAGCTGCAACCGAGCGCGCCCCAGAAGGCGTTCTCATCGGAAACCGGCATGGCGGCACCGCGTGCAACATCGTGTTGATGGATATGTACCCCACACGGACCAGAGCAGTGGTGTACGCCCGACGCCTGACCTACACGAGCGACCTGCGGCGGCGCACTGCGATAATGACCAGGGACCTTCACCACCGGCGACCAGTCTGGCAGTACCGGGATCGCCGGCGGTGCCAGCGGACCAAACGCGCCAGCGGCATAAACAATCTCACCGCCGACCACCGTCAGCACCGATTCAATCCCTTTGATCTCCTCCTCAGGTACGCGGAAGTAGTCTTTGCTGAGGATGGCGAGATCGGCCAGTTGACCGACTTTAATCTGGCCTTTTTTCCCCTGTTCGCTGGAGAACCAGGCGCTGCCTTGCGTCCAGAGCAGCAGGGCGGTATCGCGATCGAGACGCGCGCTGTGGTCGTACATTTGCATACCGCCAACCGTGCGCCCGGAAACCAGCCAGTAGAGCGCTGTCCACGGGTTGTAGCTGGCAACGCGCGTGGCGTCGGTGCCCAGACCAACCGGCAACCCGGCTTCCAGCATTCTCGCCACCGGCGGCGTCTGTTTGGTGGCCTGCGAACCGTAGCGTTCAGCGAAATATTCGCCCTGGAAGGCCATGCGATGCTGAACCGCAATCCCGCCGCCGAGCGCTTTTACACGCTCAATATTGGCTTCGGTGATGGTTTCCGCATGGTCAAAGAACCAGTGCAGACCGTTAAACGGAATGTCGCGGTTCACTTTTTCGAATACATCCAGCATGCGGCTGATCGATTCGTTATAGGTGGCGTGCAGGCGGAACGGCCAGCGGTGCTCAACCAGATGGCGCACCACGCGCTCCAGTTCCTCTTCCATACCGGGCGCCAGATCCGGGCGCGGCTCAAGGAAATCTTCAAAATCGGCGGCGGAGAACACCAGCATTTCACCGGCACCGTTGTGGCGGAAAAAGTCGCTGCCCTGGCCCGGCGTTAACATATCGGTCCATTTTTCGAAATCTTCCAGCTCATGCCCCGGACGCTGGGTAAACAGGTTATAGGCGATGCGAATGGTCATCTGCTGTTTGCTGTGCAGTTCGGCGATCACTTCGTAATCTTCCGGGTAGTTCTGGAAACCGCCGCCTGCGTCAATAGCGCTGGTCAACCCCAGACGATTCAGCTCACGCATAAACTGACGCGTGGAGTTGACCTGCTGCTCCAGCGGCAGTTTTGGCCCTTTCGCCAGCGTCGCGTAGAGGATCATCGCGTTTGGACGCGCAATCAGCATCCCGGTCGGGTTGCCGTTGCTGTCGCGCTGAATTTCGCCGCCCGGCGGGTTAGGCGTGTCTTTGGTGTAGCCCACCACGTTCAGCGCCGCACGGTTGAGCAGGGCGCGATCATACAGATGCAGGATAAACACCGGCGTGTCCGGCGCGGCCTCGTTAATTTCGTCCAGCGTTGGCATACGGCGTTCGGCGAACTGGAACTCTGTCCAGCCGCCCACCACGCGAACCCACTGCGGAGAAGGTGTGCGCAGCGCCTGTTCTTTCAGCATACGCAGGGCATCCGCCAGCGACGGCACACCTTCCCAGCGCAGTTCCAGGTTGTAATTAAGGCCGCCGCGAATCAGGTGCAGGTGCGAGTCATTCAACCCCGGGATCGCCGTATGGCCTTTCAGATCCACTACTTTTGTGCGTTCACCACGGTAAGCCATCACCTCGGCTTCGGTCCCCACCTGGACAAATTTTCCGTCGCGGATAGCCACCGCATCGGCGAACGGGTTTTCCCGATCAACCGTGTGAAACTGACCATTCAGCAATATCAGTTCTGCATGTACGAGCGAATCCATACTTCCTCCAGTCTGGCGGCCTCATGGGCCGGATAAGCGTCTGGGCGGATTATGCTAAGCGTTGGGAAAGAATGAACAGTTATACGAACGTATAGGTATACGAAAGGATAGTTATACCTTCAGATAATAGTTATGCCGGGGAGGGATACCTAACATACAGCCAACGATAGCGATGGCGCGTGAGTTGCTGTCTGCACGTAACGTAACACTCCTCACTTTAACCTCTAAGGATGCTTGTATGACTACCGCGAAGCTTGAAGTTCTGACCCCGGCGAACTGTCAGTTAATCTTTATCGATCACCAGCCGCAGATGGCGTTTGGCGTGCAATCTATTGACCGCCAGGTGCTGAAAAACAACACCGTCGCGCTGGCAAAAGCCGCCAAAGTGTTCAATATTCCGACCATCTTCACCACCGTCGAGACCGAAAGTTTCTCCGGCAACACCTATCCTGAACTGCTGGATGTGTTCCCGGAGAAAGATATTCTGGAACGTACCTCAATGAACTCCTGGGATGACCAGAAAGTGCGTGATGCACTGGCAGCCAATGGCAAACGTAAAGTCGTGGTGTCCGGCTTGTGGACCGAAGTGTGCAACAACACGTTTGCACTGTGCGCCATGCTGGAAGGTGACTACGAAATCTATATGGTGGCAGATGCCTCCGGCGGCACCTCGAAAGAGGCGCATGATTACGCCATGCAGCGCATGATCCAGGCCGGCGTGATCCCGGTGACCTGGCAGCAGGTGATGCTGGAGTGGCAGCGTGACTGGGCGCACCGCGAAACGTACGACGCGGTCATGAATATTGTGAAAGAGCATTCCGGCGCATACGGCATGGGCGTCGATTACGCCTACACCATGGTGCACAAAGCGCCTTCACGCGCGAAAGCGGGTCATCGCACGCTGGCACCGGTTCCGGCGAAATAAGCCTCTTGCTGGCCGGTTAACGCCGGTCAGCTTATCTCTTTCACGGCAGGAGAATGCCATGAGCATTGGACTTATCTCTCTCGCCACAGGCGTGTTGATTGGCGTGATGTACGCCTTGCTGAAGGTGCGATCGCCCGCGCCACCGGCGATTGCGCTGGTCGGGTTGCTTGGTATGTTGATGGGCGAACAGCTCGTCAGCACACTTATCACACACGCTGCTGCGGGGTGAGCCTATGAAATCCTGGATCCTCTCCCTCCTGGTCGGTCTTCTGGCCGGGGGGATTTATGCTTTACTGGGAACGCGTTCCCCCGCGCCGCCGGTGATTGCCTTGCTGGGGTTATTCGGCATGCTGGTGGGAGAGCAACTGGTTCCGATTACCCGTCGGTTACTTGCCCGGCAACCGTTAACCATGGCATGGTTTCGCCATGAGTGTGTGCCAAAGATTAGCGGTACGCCGCAACCTGAACCGCCGGACGCACCGCCGCGCCGGGATTAATGCCCCGAGGATAACCATGACGCACACCCTGCGTATTGCCATTGTTGATGATGAACCGTCCGTGCGTAGCGGGTTAAGCAATTTGCTGCAATCGGCCGGGTACGCCACGCTGACCTTCGCGTCCGCCGAGGCCTTCCTCAACGATGGTAGCGCGCAGCGGCAAACCGCACTGGTGATTGCCGACATTAAACTCAAAGGCATGAGTGGGGCGGCGCTCTACGAGAAACTGCAATGTAACCCGTGCCCGCCGCCGCTGATATTTATTTCCGGTCACGACGATGAAACCTGGCAACGGTTCGCGGGGCAACCCGGTGCCGTTGCTTTTTTGCATAAACCGATCGATATCGACATGTTGCTTGACCATATTTCGCGCACGCTGGCGGGAGGTGAAGAGACGCCATGACCGGAAACGCAAAATCACCGCCGTGGCCGCTGAGGGTGGCCGAAAACCAACCGTTTACCCTCCAGGACGATGCTATTTACACGCCGCTGGCGCAGGAGGGCTGCATTGTCTGGATGAATGCACACTACCCGTGGGCGAGCGATGCTTTCATTCTTGCCACGGCAGTGAGCGACGATGCCGAGCCGCGCGCCAGCCAGTTGCTGAACAACGAATTGGCGCTCTGCCCGCAGCTTGATAGCCGCTGGGCGGTAAAACCCGTTGCCAGCACGCAGTATCACGGCCGCGTCGCGCTGGTTTATCCCACATTCGCCTTTCAACCGCTCACCCGTCTGACCAGCCAGCCGATGGCGTGTATCGCCAGTTGGCTTGAACTGACCCTGCGTGTCTGCACGCCGCTGCGCCAGATGCACCAGAGCAACCTGATCCATGGCGATATTAAACCCGGCAATATTTTTCTCACCGATGAGGGCTGCCGGCTGGGCGGGTTTGGTCTGACGACCAGTACCGTCGGGGAACCGGCGCAGAGCTGGCTGCCGCTTTCCGGCGGTACGCTGGCCTACATGTCACCGGAACACACCACGCGCACCCATCACGCCGTGGACAACCGCAGCGATCTCTACAGTCTGGGCATTGTCTTTTATGAGCTGTTGACCGGCACGTTGCCGTTCGATCTCAGCGAAGGCGGGCAGGCGGAATGGGTGTTGCACCACATTGCGTCTGAACCTGCGCCGCCGCATAGCCTGCGCGACGGGGTGCCGGAGATGCTCTCCACCATTGTGTTGAAGCTGCTGGCAAAATCGCCGGAAAAACGTTACCAGACGGTCGATGGCCTGATGGCGGATTTGCGCCGTTGCCAGGCGACGTTAACGACCGGTGGCGGGATAGCCCACTTTACGCCGGGTCTACAGGATCGCTCACCGGCACTGCATTTTGCTAACACGTTGTATCGCGCCCATCCGCAGGCCAAAGCGCTGGCAGACGCGCTGGATGCGGTTGTGCAAAGCGGTACGCAAACGCTGGTTACCATCAGCGGTCCCATCGGGATGGGGAAATCGTCGCTGATGGCCTCATCGTTAAAGGCTTTTCAGAGTCGCCCGTCGCTTATTGCGCTCGGGAAGGTAGAACAAAACTCTGCGATTCTGCCGCTGGGTGTCCTGACGGCCGCTTTCCGCTCGCTGGCGCTGCATTTACTGGGTTTGCCCGCAGAAGAAGTGGCGCGCTGGAAGGCGCGGCTCAGCAGCGCGCTCACAGGTTATGAAGCGCTGGCGGTGAGCCTCGCGCCGGAGCTGGGGCTGCTGATTAACAGTAAACCCGTGCTGTTTGTCGACACCTTGTCACTCGATTCACGCGCGCGGTTCAACCACATGGTGCTGCGCCTGGTGAATGTTTTCGCCACACCGGGTTGCCCGCTGATCATCCTTATCGATAACCTGCACTGGATCGATGACGCCAGCCTGCATTTACTGGAATACCTGTTACAACACAGCCATGCATTGCCGCTGTTGATGGTGGTTTCACACCGCGACTTAGCCTCGTTAGACGATCCGGCGTTTGCCACCGCGCTGGCCCGCTTGCGTAGCGCCGCCAGCCGCGTGATGGAGTGCGTGCCGCAGCCGCGCTCGGTAAAAGCTATCTCGCGCTGGCTGGCGACCGTTTTTCAGACGCGCCCGGCATCGACCCTTGAGCTGGCAAAACTGATCCATGAAAAAACCGGCGGCAATCCGCTGTTCGTCCATGAGTTCTTTAAGCGTATTACCGAAGACGGTCTGGTGAGCCATAACAGCTACCAGGGAAAATGGCAGTATGACCTGGCGGCGATTAGCACCCGCTACCACCGCGAAAACGTCCCCGACTTACTGCTCCAGCAGCTGGCGCAAATGCCGCCTGAAACGCGTATTCTGCTCGGGAGCATGGCCTGTCTTGGCAGCGCGGGCGATATCACATTAATAAGCCGTGTGCTGAACCTTTCAGCCGGCGAGGTGCATTACCGCCTGCATCCTGCGCTCACGGTACAACTGGTCACGCTTAACGCCGCCGAATACACATTTACCCATGAACGGATCCACGAGGTTGCCTGCGCACTGCTGGAGCCTGCATATTGCCGCCAGTTGCATCTGGCCACGGCCACGCTACTGGCGCAAACGGCAGCCGAAGCCCCGGGCAACGAGCTGCTGTTTCGCGCCATTCACCACATCAATGCCGCTGGCGACGACATTTTGCCGCCGCAACGCCAGCGCTTCAGTGAACTGAGCCTGCTTGCCGCCAGGCGGGCAAAACACACCGGTGACTACACCTCTGCCTTGAACTATTTACATCTCGCGCAGCGGCTTCGTACTGAGACGGGGCATGATTTTGCGCTGTCGCTGGAGGAGACCGCCTGTGAGTTTTTGCTCGGCAACCTCTCAACCGCGCGCGGTCTGTGCGAACGGTTACTGGCTTCGCCCGGCGGGCTGACGGAAAAGGCGCAGGCTGCGACATTGCTGGCAGAAGTGCATATTCGCCAGTCCGGTTATCAGCTTGCGCTGGAAACAACGCTCAGCTGGTTGACCGTGTTTGGCATTCACCTCAGCCGTTATCCTGACGATGCGGCCTGCGATCATGCATGGCAGGAGATGCATGCGCGTGTTGGCGACAATCCTGCGCATCTGTTCACCGCGCTGCCGCGCATGAACCACCAGGAAACCGACGCGCTGATGAACCTGCTGGCAAGCGCCAGTTTGTATGCCAGTTTTAATTGTCCGCGCCTGCATTTCCTGTTGCTGTGCCAGATGCTGCAACTGACGCTGGAACGCGGGCTGACCGGCGCATCCACCTCGGCACTGGCCTGGTTTGGGGTGCTGCTCGGTGAACGCTATGAAGAGTATGAACTGGGCTACCGTTACAGCGTACTGGCGCAGGAGCTGGTGACGCGCCACGGTTTACATGAATTTGCCGCAAAAGCGCTGGTGCCGCTGGGGCGTAGTTGTGTCTGGACACAACCGCTGTCGCGAAGCGTGGAGTGCGCTAACGCCTGTTTTACCGCGGCCGTTGCGCATGGCGATCTGACGATTGCCTGTTTTGCTGCTTTTCGCCAGGTGATCAACGCCATGAGTCGCGGCGATCACCTCGACACGGTGTTAAGCCATATCGATCGCGGTCTGGCTTTTATTCGTGAAACCCAGTATTCGGACATGGATCATCTGCTTCTGTTACAACGTCACTTTGTCGAGTATCTGCGACAGCCGGATAGTATGTTAAGCGGCAAAGAAATCCTGCCCCGATCGCTGCTGCCACCGACACCGCCCGCCACGATGCTGTTCTGGTTCTGGCTCTATCGCGGGATGGCGCACTTTTTCACCGGGGCCTGTTCCCGTGCGGAATCGTGTCTGAAAGAGGCGGGAAAACATGCCTGGTCCGCACCGGGGCATATCAGTCTGCTGGATTATCACCTTTACAGCGCGCTCGCACTGTCGATGCAACTTACGCCAGAGACATTTTCCGCTGAGCACCGCCTGCGGCTGAACCAGCACTACAACAAAATCGCCCGCTGGGCGCGTGTCAATCCGGGAACCTTCAGCGATAAAGAAGCGCTGGTGTACGCGGAAATTGTGCGCCTCGACGGCATGAACAGCATCGCGCTCGAACAGTATGAGAAGGCGATTACGCTGTCCCGCGAAGCCGGTTTTAACCCCAGCAATGCGCTGGCGCATGAGCTGGCGGGGCGTTTTGCGCTCTCTTGTGGATACCAGACCGCAGCCGACGCATATTTTCGCGGCGCGATGGCCGCCTGGGGACGCGCCGGGGCGCAGGCCAAAGTTCGTCATTTGCAGCAGGAGCATCCTCATCTTTTCACGCCCGTGGAAAGTACACCCTATGACACCATATCCTTTGCGCAGAACGATGAAATACGCGATCTGCAAAGCATTATCAAAGCCTCCCGCGCCTTATCTGAGGAGATCAACCTCGAACGGTTGATTCAGATCCTGATGACCATGCTGCTGGAGCGTGCCGGTGCGCAGCGCGGCTTACTTATTCGCGTACTTGATGACAACATTGCGGAAATCGAAGCCAGCGCGCACACCAGTAAAGAGGGTGTGCTGGTACGGGTGATGAAAGAGATGCCGCTGGCGACAGATATGCCGTTATCGGTGCTGGCGGCCGTGATCCGCACCGGACAAGAGATCCGTACCGGTCGGCCGGAAGAGTACAGCCCGTTTAGTCAGGATCCCTATCTGGTCTCTTCCGGGGCGGCGGTGATGTGTGTGCCGATGTTCAAACAGGCGCGGCTGGTGGGGGTGTTATATCTGGAAAACCGCCTGATGCCGGAGATGTTTACCGCCGGCCAGTCACGCGTCGTGAACCTGCTTGGCGCACATGCTGCGGTGTCGCTGGAGACCGCGCGGCTGTATGCCAAGCTGGTGGAAGAGAACATGCAGCGTCGGCGCGTCGAAAAGGAGCTGCGCGCCAGCCAGACCTCGCTGATGCTGGGCGAACAAATCAGCCACACCGGAACCTGGCGCTGGGAGCTGGAACAGGATTTGATGCATATGTCGGATGAGTATGCGCGCATCCTCGGGCTGGACGAGAAGCGCAAACTGATCTCCATGGCCGAGTTTTTAACCTTTGTTCACCCGGACGATCATCCGCATATCAGCGCGCTGGTCACCCGCAGCGTTGCGCAGGGGCTCACCATGCAGGCGGAGTTTCGCATTATCCGCACCGATGGCGAGTGCCGGTATATCCTTGGCATCGGCGATCCGGTCTCTTCCGGTGATGAGGTGCATGAATATTTTGGCACCATTACCGATATTACCGCCCAGCGGCAGAGCGAAGATGCCGTGCGCGTCGCTCAGGCCGAGCTGGCGCGGGTATCCCGCGCCACCACCGTCGGGCAGTTAACCTCATCGATTGCCCATGAAATTAACCAGCCGCTGATGTCGATTGTCTCCAACGCCGGTGCCAGCCTGCGCTGGCTTAATCGCTCGCCGATCCCGGTCGATAATGTGCGCGTTGGTCTGGAGGAGATTATCAGCGAAGGGCAGCGCGCCGGAGAGGTGATCCGTAGCCTGCAATCGCTGACGCGCAGGCAGGAGCCGGTGTTTGAGCGCATCGATCTGCATTTCTTACTGCGCCATATCATGACGCTTTCCCGCAGCGAGCTGGCGCGGCGGCAGATAGCGGTTGAGTATGCGCTGGAGGCGCACAACAGCTTTATTTATGGCGATAGCGTGCAGATCCAGCAGGTGCTGCTTAACCTGGTGATGAATGCCGTTGAAGCGATGGCGGACATCGACGCACGCCCGCGTGTGTTAACGCTCTCAACACTAACGCAGAATCCGCAAGAGGTGATTTGCCAGATTGCGGATACCGGAAGCGGGATGAGTACAGAAGTGCAGGCGCGGCTGTTTGAGTCGTTCTATACCACCAAAGCGCAGGGTATGGGCATGGGATTGACCATCAGTTATGCCATTATCGAGCGGCATAAAGGCAAGCTAACGGCGAAATCCAGACTGCCGTTCGGCAGCGTGTTTGCCTTCACCTTGCCGGTGGCTGCGGATTAGCGGCTGCGGGATTTAGCGATATGCAGGTGGCTTGCGGCATGTCCCAGATCTGCCAGCGAGCGGGCCTGCATTTTGTCCATCACCCGGCGGCGATGGACTTTAACGGTGATTTCGCTGACGCCCAGCTCGGCAGCAATCTGCTTGTTAAGCAAGCCGCTGATCGCCAGTTCAAACACTTCCTGCTCACGCGGCGTCAGGGATAAGTGGCGCTGCTTGAGGGCAAAGTTTTCCTGTTGTTGCTCGAAATCTTGCGCCGCAACCGTCAGCGCATCCGCGACCGCCGACAGCAGACGTTCGGACTCAACCGGCTTCGTTAAAAACTCACGCGCCCCAGCTTTCATGGCCCGCACGGTCAGCGGGATGGTGCCATAGCCGGTCAGAAAGATTATTGGCAGTTCGCGTCCGCGATCTTTTAACGCGCTGGCGACATCGAAACCGTCCGCAACCGGCATATTCAAATCCAGAATCAAACAAGAGGGTACGGAAACCAGCGGGTGAGTGAGAAAAGATTCCGCAGAGGCGAAATCAATGGCGCGGTAACCTTCTGCTGCCAGTAGCCGGACAATTGATCGTCTGACGGCGTTATCATCATCGACAACATATACGATAGGTTCCATTATCTATCAGCCTCGGTAGGAAACGGCACGCAAGAAAAGCACGCCGTGATTGTGCATAACATACAGATAACACAAAATTTAACTGGATGAAATAATTGACATTTCCACATCCAATGTGGGCTTTTTATCCGGTGATATACATGATGTGTAATGTGAGAAATCACGACAGGCGAGCATATGTTATGCCCGATAAGAGTTTGAATGCTGTATGAATTTTGCTCACCTGTTTTTACGCCACTATCTCGTCAACCGAAACCGCAGCGACGGGTTGACAAGTTAATACTCAAAATTCAGAACTTTTCGCACGTGCTTTGCCGTTTTTTTATGATGAGAAAAGGGGATAACGATGCAACTCAGACTGGCCCGGCCCGAAGAGGCTGAAGTGATATGGCAGATCCGTAACCAGGCTATCCGCCACGGTTGCAAAGGCGTGTATGAGGACAAGGTTATCGCCGCCTGGACACCGGATAAAATGCCGGAAAGCCAGCGTATGATGATTACCAACAACCCTTTTTATGTTGCAACCACGGTAGATGATAAGCCCGTTGCCACGGGTTTTCTCGATCTCGCCAACGCCAGCGTGGAGGCCATTTTCACGTTGCCCGAGTGGGAAGGAAAGGGACTGGCGACGCAGATAATAGAGGCGATTAAACAGGAAGCCACAAAGCGCGGTTTGGTACGCATCACGCTGGCATCAACGCCCAACGCCTGTGGTTTCTATCAAAAGCAGGGGTTTGTCATATTACGGGAAAGTCTTTACCCCTCTACGCTGGCGCGCGCGGAATTACGCTGCATTGAAATGGAATATAATTTTCCTGTTGATAGATAAAGAACATTTATTCAAGAAATGGATTAATGAGAAGAAAATTCCTATTAAAATAAACAGGTTACTTAACACTTCATCATAGAATACCGTCCTATAATAATAACGCTGCGCTATCGCGTGGCTTTATTTCATGATTCATCACATAAAGGGACTTTTTATGAAAATCCGTGCATTACTTTCCATTTTATTATTTGGTTTATCAATGAATGTCTTCGCCGCCAGCCAGACTGAATGTGAGGTGAATGGCGAAATGGACTGGAACTGCATGTGCCAGATCCTGTGCCAGGCGGGCGAGGGCGGCGCAGCCTGTAATTGCGATGGCGTGCCATAAGCCGATATAGCAAAGGGGATATTAATGTTAATATCCCCTCTATTTCTCCACCGCCGATTTCTCTGAAACCTATTCCTGCGCCAAATAGATTCCCCCGCTTACGCTATTCACATGTTACTCTTCACGTCTGAAAACCAACAGGGAGAGCCGTGATGTCGGCGATTAAAACGCTTGCCACAACCGAAGTGTACCGCAACAAATGGATGCGTCTGCGCGAAGACAAAATCCTGCGGGCAGATGGGAACGAAGGTATTTACTCCGTGGTTGAAAAAGCCGATTTTGTCGTGATTATCGCCCGCGAAGGTGACAGCCTGTATGTGGTTGAGCAGTTCCGCTATCCACTGGGCAAGCACACCATTGAGCTGCCGCAAGGCGCATGGGAATGCGCGCCGCAGGCGGAGCCTCTGCGTGTGGCAGCCGGTGAACTGCGCGAGGAAACCGGGCTGGTGGCGGGAAAGATACGCCATGTTGGGTATCAGAAGCTGGCACAGGGCTACTCCAGCCAGGGTTACCATATTTTCCTCGCTGAAGCGTTGGTACATCAGCAGCAGGAACTGGATCCTGAAGAGTTTGGTCTGACGACGCGCAAAATTACCCTGAAAGAATTTGAATCGTTGATTTGTGCAGGAGAGATCAGCGATGCCACGTCAGTCACCGCGTACTTACTGGCAAAGCTCAAAGGCATGCTGGAATAGCGCAGGCATTTTGCTTTCATCACACCCGCATGCGTCGAATCTCTGGGTTAACGCGAGATAAACATGAACAGTGCCGCACAACATATTCTTTCGATCTATCAACGCCACGCTCAAACATTTGCTGAGCAGCGCTCGCAGTTGTTGTTTGAAAAACACTGGCTGGAAAAATTCGCCAACCTGCTTCCTGATGCTGGCAGCATTGTCGATGTCGGGTGCGGTAACGGGCAGCCGATTGCGGGCTGGTTTATCCGCCAGGGTTTTCAACTCACCGGTGTTGATGGCGCAAGCGCAATGCTGGAACGTGCGCGTCAGCAGTTTCCCGCTCAACACTGGATCCAGCAGGACATGCGCAAGCTATCGCTCGGCGAAACCTTCGATGGGCTTCTGGCCTGGGACAGCTTTTTTCACCTGACGCATGAGGATCAACGCAACATGTTCGATCGTTTTGCCGAACACAGCCATGTGGGCAGCGCGTTAATGTTCACCAGCGGAACCGATCACGGGATCGCAATGGGGCAGTTTGCCGGTGAACCGTTGTTCCATGCCAGTCTCGCACCTGACGAATACCGCGCGTTATTAGCAAATCACGGTTTCGAGGTTATCGGGATGGTTCAGGAAGATCCGCACTGCGCCGGGCATACCGTATGGCTGGCGCAACGCGTTCGCTAAAGCGGCGATGCCGATATCTGCCGGATGCGGCTCAGGCTAAAGAGGATCGCCAGGAGCGTCGCGCCAGCGGCCAGCCCTAAGCCAAGCCGGACCGCAAAAGCCTCCTGCTCCACATTGCCGGAAGGGGCATAGAGCGCAAGTATCCCGCCAAGCAGCGCCGCGCCAAGACACTGGCCGAACGTGCGCATAATCGCCAGTACGCCGGACGCGTACCCGCTGTGCTCCCTTGAGGCGTTCGCCATCATCTCTTTATTATTCGGGCTCTGGAAACAACCGAAGCCAATGCCACAGATCAGGCTGCGCAGGCTGACATCCCACACCGGCGGATTATGCGGTAATCGCGCCAGCAAAATTAATCCCACCGCAAAAAGGCACAGACCGACGGTGGCAATTAAGGAAGGTGCGTAGCGGTCAGCAAGCCGCCCGGCATGGGGCGCAACCAGCATGATACCAACAGGCCAGGCGGTAAACAGCAGCGCCGAGGTCAACGCGCTGTAACCATACACGCTCTGAAACAAGAACGGCAGGGCGACAAACGTCATCCCCTGGCTGACAAAAGAGGCCAGCGATGTCAGTGCCGCCAGCGAAAAACGCGGCGAGGCAAAAAGCGTCAGCGGCATCAGCGGCTGCAATGCCTGGCGCTGGCGCAAAACAAACAATGCCCCGGCAGCCAGCCCAACAAACCCGTAACTCAAGGCAGTTAGCCCTGTTCTGGCGCTCGATGCCATTACTACCGAGCCCAGCATAAGAGCCGAAAGCAGCGCACCCGGCGTATCAAATGGCCCGCGCAGCGCAGAGGTTGCAGCCGGGATCACCCGTAATGTGAAGCGCAGGGCAAGGATGCCCAGCGGAAGGTTAATGGCGAAAAGCCATTGCCAGCTTAACGTTGCCAGCAGGGTGCCGCCCAGTACCGGCGCAATAGCGGTACTCGAAGCGATTAGCAGTGCATTCATTCCGAGAATTCGCCCCAGCAGCCGATTGGGAAAGACCGAGCGTAAAATCGCCGGTGCAATGCTGAGTGTTGCCGCCCCGCCAATCCCTTGCAGGATACGCATCGCGACTAGTGTTTCCAGCGATTGCGACAGCGCGCAGCCCAGCGACGCCAGCGTGAAGAGGCCCAGCCCGGCAGCGAATAATCGGCGAAAGCCAATATGCGCAGCTAATGCGGCGAAGATTGCCAGCGTCATGGCGGCGGAGAGCAGATAGCCATTCGCCACCCAAATAGCTTCTGCGGCGGTGACATCTAATGCCCGCGCAATTTGTGGCAAGGCGATATTCACCATCGAGCCATCAAACACCGCCATTGTGGTACTGGTCATCACCGCAATCATGGCCAGCAACCGCTCGCGCCCTGGCAATCCTTCATCGCCGGGTTTATCCAAAAATAGTGTCATAAACAACCTCTGCTGATTTTGTGCTTGCGGTAACTATAATTTCGCGGAATATATGGCGGAAGGCGCAGCATTTGCATTAATACATTGCAGTAAACGCCATATCTGATCCTTCTGTTATGGACATGACGATGAGTGAACCCGATCTGAATTTGTTAGTTGCACTGGATGTGCTGATTGCCGAGCGCAGTGTGGCGGCAGCAGCGCGGCGGCTTGGTTTGAGTGCCTCGGCGATGAGCCGAACACTTAGCCGTCTGCGGGAAACCACTGGCGACCCGTTATTAGTGCGCGCCGGGCGCAATATGGTGCTGACGCCTTATGCAGAAACGCTTCAGACACGCACGCACAACGCCGTTTTCGAGGCACGGGCGTTGCTGCGACCCGCACAACCCGAGCTCAATATTGCCTCGCTGGAGCAGATGTTTACCCTGCGTGCCAACGATGGTTTTGTTGAAGCATTCGGCCCAACGCTGATTGCGGAAATGGCGACTGCCGCGCCAGGCGTAATGCTGCGGTTTACGCCAAAGCCGGAGAAAGGCTCCAGTGCCTTGCGGGAAGGACGGGTCGATCTGGAAATTGGCGTACTGAGCGAAATGGGGCCAGAAATCCGCGTGCAGGCACTGTTCCGGGATCGCTTTGTGGGCGTCGTCAGAGATACGCATCCGCTGGCGCAACTTAATGAGATGACGATCAACGAGTATGTCGCCTGGAGCCATGTCGTGGCATCACGTCGTGGGTTAACAAGCGGCCCTGTCGATGAAGGGTTGGCAGAGCAGGGCGTGCGCAGGAAAATTGCCGCCGTGGTACCGGGTTTCCCTGCGGCGTTAGCCGTGGCGCGTGCGTCCGATCTTATCGCACTTATCCCGGCCTCATTTCTTCTCAACCCTGCGACCAGGCAGGGAGTGGCAATGTTTGAGCTGCCGGTAAAAACGCGCGCCATTACCGTATCTCAACTGTGGCATCCGCGTTCAGAAGTCGATCCCGCGCATCGCTGGTTGCGCCAGTTTATGCTGGGAGTGTGTCGGCGTTTAATCCCGGATGAGAAGGGGAAGTAAACATTTCCCCCGAGGATGTTATTAATGTTTGAGAATTTGCGCTTGTCGCGCCTCTATTTTTAACTGTTTTCGCCAGACCAGATTATGTAACGACAGCACGATTGACCGATAAAACAGTGCGGAATTTATCCATTTAACATTTAGTAAAAAGAATATTAACCCGAGGAGTGATGTTATCTGCGGAGTGTAATTATCCACCGAGCCGAATAAAAGTGAGAAAAAGGCGGAGATAAAATACAAGGTGCGTCATTCAATCTCTCCATGTGCGAATGTTCTTATGTCGTTGAGAATTTAAGAGTAAAGGGCACAACCTTGCAATCAATTAAGAATAATTTGAATAAAATTTGTGCGTAGCGATACATTCAAAAATGTGTGACGCAAACAGGCCGGAAGGAAGATGATGAACAAAGAAGATGCGTTACTGGCGATGCTAGTGAGATATGAACAGCAGCTTCATGATCCTGAAATTCGATGCCAGCCCGAAGTTGTTGAGAGGCTTTTACACCCTGACTTTTTTGAAATTGGTCGATCAGGCAGACGATACAGCAGAGAACAAGTGATCGCTGCGCTGGCAAATGAGGACGCTGAGCCGATCGCGTCAGATGATTTTGCATTGTCGATGCACAACAATGGTTATGTATTGTTGACGTACCGAAGTTTTATCCTCAACGGACAAGGACAGAAGATGAAGCAAACATTGCGGGCATCATTGTGGGAGGCGTGTAAAACAACACCAGACCGATGGCAGATGCGATTTCATCAGGGAACACCCATGGCGGAATCACTGCTGTAACTGCGAAGCACTTAGGCAAGAAAATCAGCGATAAATGACACGGCAATCATGATGGCAAACGGCTGGATTCTATCCAATGTCATGTTAGTTCGCATAATGTATATTATGTTAAATAACATATGTATTAAAGAGCCTCGACAAAACCCAGCCCTGGCTGAGCTATCTATCCAGCGCACAGGCCTCTCACCTCTTCTGCATTGCACTTCCAGCAAGGCTATCTCAAAATGAGTTAATCACAGCTGACTGTCATCTGATGTCAGCCATTCTGAAATAGATTTACGCACGCGGTATTCGCTGCGTGCGTATGCGGTTAGCGGTTTGAGCTCCTGGGTTCTACCGACTGCCAGATTTCAAGATCCCAGTTGCCATCACGACCATCGCAAAGGTAGTTTTCGAAACAAACGCCGCGAGCAAGTTCGTAATCGCTGTTTTCTATCGCAGCGTACAAATCGCTCCATGCTTTGGCGTAAGCGCCGTCCCGCACAAGCGTATGCCACACGGCGTATAACCCTCCCGGCACAATTTCTTCTCTGAATGCCGTACCGGTAATTTTCACCTGTGTTTGCGCATCAACCGTAAGCGCGACATCGGCACGCAAGTCGGCAACATCCGTTTGCGCAGGATCATCCCAGTAAAACACCAGCGCTTCCCGGTAAGTCACGCCCTGCTCCTGCGCCCAGCCAATAATTTGTTGAAAACCAACCGGTACTGTCTCGTTCCATGGACCACCAACGCGCGCACAAACGATGCTCCTGGGAAGCGCATTTTCAAACCGTAAACTCATAAATCCTCCGCACCATTATTAAGAATAACGTTTATAAACGCAGCAGCCCGCCATCAACCACGTACTGGCTGCCCGTGACATAACTGGCATCATCAGATAACAAAAATAACGCGACAGCAGCCGCTTCCTCCGGTGCTCCAGGCCGCTTCATCGGCACAATGGCGCGGATCTGCGCATCATATTGATCACGAAATGGCGCCGGGATCGCCTCAAGCAAACCGGTTTCTATCGCGCCTGGAACCAGCGCATTCACCCGGATCCCTTGTGCTACAAAGGCCGTTGCCCAACAGCGAACCAGCGCCAGCTGCGCCCCTTTACTGGCAGCGTAAATCGCAGAGAGCGGTGTTCCTTCATATGCGGCGGTCGATGCGGTCAGCACCACCGACGCACCCGCTTTCAAAAAGCGGGCAAGACAGGATATTTGCAGTACCGCGGCACGAACATTGTTCTTCATCATGTTATCGAACAGCGCGGCACTACCCTTTTCGGCAGGAGCAAAAGCCAACTGCCCGGCATTTAGCCATAAGCCATCCAGCATGCCGAAAGAAGCTACCGCTTCAGCCAGCGCTTGCGCCGCTGCCGGATCGGCTCCGTCGTTTTGCAGCAACCGGGCATCAGGTGGCAGCACCTTGCGAAGGCGCGCCAGTTTGTGCGCATCACGCCCGGTGATCATGACTTCCCCCTCTTCCTCAATAATGCGTTTCGCCCCCGCCAGACCAATACCACTGCTGGCTCCCGTAATGACAATTTTCTTACCTGTGAACCTGGCCATCCCGCCTCCCTGAAGCCGTTTCTGTGCCAATGCGCGTTTTTATCCTCAACGATGATTAAAATAAAACAATAAAAACTTATTGTAAAACGATAAACACCAGGCTAGCCTGCATCCACTTCAACCACCTTTGCCAGGAGAGGCATCGAATGAAAAGAAGTCTGCAACAGGGTGTTTTGTTCTCTGGATTACTCATCTGTGCGCCGACACACAGCGCAGAGTTGTCCGGTTTTGCCGGGCTGGGCGTCAGCGCTCGCCCCATTTACTCCGGTTCAAACCACATGGCAGTGGGACCACTGCTGAAAGCGGGCGTGAATCTTCATAGCGAAAACTGGGGATTGTTCGGTCTGTCTACCGACGGGCTGATATGGGGACTGACGCCGGACTCGCCCTTCAGCGTAAGCCTGCTGTTAATGCAAGATGAGGCGCGAAAAGAGGTGTTTAACTACCCGTTTTCCAGCAGAAAAAACCGCGATCTACAAGGAATGGGTAACCTGTCTGCAGCGTTGATGGCGGGTACAGACCTGCGTTACCAACAAGAAAACTGGACGTTGTGGCTTCGCCTGTTAACAGCCACGGAAAAGCAGCGATACGGCGGCGAAGCGCCAGACAGAAGCCTGCTCGTCACAAGCGGCGCGGAAGCCGAGCTCTGGCGCGGACAGAATGTCGCGCTCTCGGTCGGTGGCGACATAAGCTGGGCGAACAGTGGCTACCAGCAACGCCACTACGGTGTAACGGCGCAGCAGGCGCAACGCACCGATTTTGCCGTTTACTCCCCCTCATCAGGCTTCCAGCAAGGTGGTGTGTATACCGAGCTGGTATGGCATTTCGATAAAAACCTGGCGGCAGGATTGACCAGCCGCGCGCAGTACCTGTTCGATGACTCGGGGAGCAGCCCTCTGGTCAACAGCCGGATGCAGTACACCCTGTCGTCACTGATCCAGTACACATTCTGAGGCGACGCCATGAGCAAATGTCACTTTCGCAGCCGCACGCGGCTGCTCGCTGCGGGCGCGGTATTTATCACTCTGATTGCCGCCGGTATTTACCTGCAACCCGGTTTCAGCCCCCCGTCTCCTCGCCAGACGGGAGATACCAGTTTGGTGTCGTTTTTAACGCCGTTATTGAAAGGATCGCGAGGCAGCGTCGCCGCCGCGCTGATCACGCCGCGTGGGGTGCAATATGCCCTCTGGAACAGTGATTACAACCGACAATATGAAATCGCCAGCCTGACCAAAACCATGACCAGCAGTTTACTGATGGAGGCATTTCGCCGGGGTGAAGCGACAGCACAAACCCGCGTTGGCGATCTTATTCCGGAAATCAGCGGCCCGGCGCGCGAAATTACCCTTGAGCAACTGGCATCGCATCGCTCTGGCCTGCCGCCGCTGGCCTCATCGCTGCGCCAGAAGATCCGGGTGATCAGCCAGATAATCCTGCGTGAAAACTTCTGGGAGTATGACGAACAATCCGTCATCGAAATGGTGAATAACACCCGCTTAGCCACGCCCGCCAGATTTGATTATTCAAATACCGGCTACGCCTTGCTGGGCCTGGCACTGTCGCGAGCTGCACATCAACCTTTTAATACACTGCTGAAAATACGGGTTTTTACGCAGGCAAAAATGACAAACACCGTTGTTGCCGAAGCATTAACCCCTGACACGCCCACGTTTCACCACGGTTGGGCGGTGTCCGGATTTGCCGAAGCGCCATGGATACAGCACGCGTTCACGCCGGCTGCCGGTGTGCGTTCAACCATCGTCGATATGGCGCATTATGCGCAGGCCTTACTGGCGGGTAAACTTGCCGATAGCGCAGCAATGCAGCCACGATTTGCCACTGACGATGCGGATTCACGCGTGGGTTATGCCTGGTTTACCACCCGTATTCGTGGGCGAGACATCACCTGGCACGACGGTGAATCCTCCGGTTTTGCCTCCGCGATTGCGGTCGATCTACAGCAACAATCCGCCGTAGTGATCCTCTCAGATACCGCATGGCCCGTTATTGGTCCGGCCATGCGCCTGTTGTTAACGCTGACTCCTGCTAAAACGGAAGCGCATCATGAACTGGATTGACATGTTGTGGGCAATATTAACTTTTGTTTCGGTCATTCTGTTTATTTGCGGCTCATGGGTCGCGCATTACAAAATACGGTTGTTGAACTATATCCAGCTGGCTTTGATTGTCATTTATTGTGCCGAAATGATGCAGACAATCACGCATCTGACCAATACCGGTTATCTGTTCAGAATGCTGACATGGACCGTTCAGGCGTCGTTTATTGCCATCAGCGTTTATCGCTCGTGGCCTGCGCCCTGGTTATCGCGCAGCCCGCGCGTACTGGCGGCTGGCAAGATTGCCATTTCGCTGATGCTTATGTCATGCTTGAGCATGCTGGTTTTAAAATAGAATCCTTAATTCGGGAAGGTACAAAGTGAAAGGTGTACGAAATAAACTCAGCCTGATATTTATCTCAGGGATATTACCGTTCTTTTTCATCCTCGCCTTAATTACACCGCTGTGGTTATATTTTTCCGGTGAGTCGTTTTTTATTTCCAGCATGCTTAAATTTGCCGAAATGCAAGCAGAAAACCAGTCAGTGGCTGCCGTATCGCCACTTCACCAGTTACTGCTGTTAATCATTCTCTATTTTCCCGTCGGGTTGTTTGCTTTTGCTATCTGGCAGGGAATGCAGGTGATGCGCCTGGTTGGTAAACGGCAAATCCTCAACCTGGCGATGGCACGTTGTGTGCGTACTATTGCATTGATGATGCTAAGCCTTGGCATTGTATTGCCGGTGTGCCGCTTTTTAATACCGCTGATCGTCTGGTGGCCGGAAAAATATTATCAGGTCACCCTGCTGATTGGCGATGTGATCCTGTTACTCACCGGCGGCTTGTTATTTGTCACGTTTCACGCCATGCTCGCGGGGATCAAAGCGGAAGAAGAAACCAGGGAGTTTATCTGACTATGGCTGTGGTGGTTCATCTGGACAAACTGCTGGTAGAGAAAAAAATGACGTCCAGAGCGCTGGCGACCTTTATCGGTATCACCGAGCAAAACCTCTCACTGCTCAAATCCGGTAAAGTAAAGGGGATTCGATTTGATACGCTGGCGAAAATTTGCGAAGCCATGGAGTGTCAACCCGGTGACATTATCTCCTGGGAACCCGATCCGGCTGCGCCCGACGAAGAGTGACGCGCAGAGACGTTTTGCAGACAATAAAAAAGCCGACAACATCGCTGCTGTCGGCTTTTTTTATTTACGACGCGAATCAGGCGTTCTGTAACTGCTGCCCACAGGCAACCACACTTGCCAGCAGAACTTTGACGTCCTCCAGGCAAACGGTCGGGTTCAGCAATGTCAGCTTCAGGCAGGTCACCCCGTCCGCTTCCGTTACGCCAACGTTGGCGCTCCCGGAGGCCAACAGCGCATCGCCGATACGCTGGTTCAGCAACGCAACGCTTGCCGTATCACCCTTTTCCGGGCGGAAACGGAACAATACGCTGGCCAGTTGCGGCTGCATCACCAGTTCCAGCTGCGGCTGTTCGCCAACAAACTCCGCTACCTGCTGCGCCAGCGTGACGCCGTTATCAATAATTTCGGCGTACTGCTTTTTACCCAGCGCTTCAAGACCCATCCACAGCTTCAGCGCATCGAAACGGCGCGTTGTCTGCAAGGATTTCGACACCAGGTTTGGTACGCCCTGCTCTTCGTCAAAGTCAGAGTTCAGGTAAGCCGCCTGGTAACGCATCAACTGATAATGGCGCGCATCTTTCAGCAGGAACGCGCCACAGCTGATGGTCTGGAAGAATTGCTTATGGAAATCCAGCGTCACGGAATCAGCCAGTTCAAGTCCATTGAGGAAATGGCGATACTTTTCAGAGAGCAGCAACGCGCCGCCCCAGGCCGCATCAACATGAACCCAAATCTGCTGTTCAGCGGCCAGCGCGGCGATGTCCGCTAACGGATCAATCGCGCCCGCATCGGTGGTGCCGGCGGTAGCAACTATCGCCATCACCAGCTCACCGTTGGCTTTCGCTTCGGCCAGTTTCTGCGCCAGATCGTTCAGGTCCATGCGCGAAAACGCATCCGTTTTCACCAGCGTCACGGACTGGTAACCCAGCCCCATCAGCGCCATGTTCTTCTGCACTGAAAAATGTGCATTTTCAGAACATAACACTTTAATTTTGCTGAGATTACCGGTTAAACCGTGCTGTTGAACGGAGTGGCCCTGGCGTGCAAAAAAAGCATCGCGCGCCAGCATCAAGCCCATCAGATTGCTCTGTGTGCCGCCGCTGGTAAACACACCTGCGTCACCGGCCGGATAACCCACCTGTGCGCGCAGCCATTCGATGAGTTTCATCTCGATGATGGTTGCCGACGGGCTCTGATCCCACGAATCCATGCTCTGGTTCGTGGCGTTGATCAGCACTTCCGCCGCCTGGCTAATCACCAGGCTCGGGCAGTGCAAATGCGCCACACACTGCGGGTGATGCACGGACAAGCTGTCTTTAAGGAAATATTCAACAGCGCGCTCAATAGCGGCCTGGTTGCCCAGGCCCTGAGACGTGAATTCTAAATTGATGCGCTCACGTAATTCCGCGACAGTTTTGCCCTGATACATTTCAGGTTGCTTGAGCCACTGCACAACCGCTTGCGTGCTCTGCTCAATCGCTTCCTGATAGGCAGCAATACTCTGCGCGGAACCCGAGAGAATCGGATTTAAATCAGACATTCGCTCACTTACTCCGATTAAACAGGCTTCACGCCAGCGCTCAGCAGCGCGTTTTCAAATTTATCGAGGAAAATTTCCAGCTCTGCATTGCTGATAAGCAGCGAAGGCAGCAGACGCAGTACGCAACCGCCACGGCCGCCGCGCTCGAGGATCAGACCTGATTCGAAGCATTTTTTCTGCAACAGTGCAGAAAGCTCGCCGTCTGCCGGGTAGCACCCCATGTGATCCTGCGCTTCGTGCGGCTTAACGATCTCAATACCGATCATCAGGCCCAGGCCGCGAACGTGACCGATAACCGGGAAACGTTTTTGCATTTCAGCCAGTTTGCCTTTCAGCCATTCGCCCTGCTCTGCCACTTTATCGGCAATGCGATCTTCTTTGAGGATCTTCAGCGTAGTGAGGCCTGTTGCCATCGCCAGCTGGTTGCCACGGAAGGTACCGGTATGGTGGCCCGGCGCCCAGGCGTCGAACTGTTTTTTGATACCCAGTACCGCCAGCGGCAAACCGCCACCGACCGCTTTGGACATCACAATGATGTCCGGCTCAATACCGGCGTGTTCGAAGGCGAACAGTTTGCCAGTACGGGCGAAACCAGCCTGCACTTCGTCCAGGATCAGCATAATGCCGTGTTCCTGGGTCACTTTACGGATACGCTGCAGCCACTCGATCGGCGCCGGGTTCACGCCGCCTTCGCCCTGCACCGCTTCCAGGATCACAGCAGCCGGTTTACGCACGCCGCTTTCAACGTCGTTGATCAGGTTTTCGAAGTAGTAAGTCAGCGCTTTCACACCGGCTTCGCCACCGATGCCCAGCGGGCAACGATACTGGTGCGGGTAAGGCATAAACTGCACTTCCGGCATCATGCCGTTTACCGCTTCTTTCGGCGACAGGTTGCCCGTCACGGAAAGCGCGCCGTGCGTCATACCGTGGTAACCACCAGAGAAGCTGATAATCCCGGAACGACCGGTCACTTTTTTCGCCAGCTTCAGCGCCGCTTCCACGGCGTCCGCGCCGGAAGGCCCGGTGAATTGCAGGCAATATTCTTTGCCCTGACCCGGCAGCAAAGAGAGCAGATATTCTGAAAACTCATCTTTTAACGGCGTGGTCAGGTCGAGCGTATGTAACGGTAAGCCACTGGTAATGACACTTTGGATGCTTTGAATCACATCAGGATGATTATGGCCCAGCGCCAGAGTACCGGCGCCTGCAAGGCAGTCAAGGTATTGATTATTCTCAACATCGGTGATCCAGACGCCCTGCGCTTTGGCAATCGCTAACGGCAATTTGCGCGGATAGCTTCTGACATTGGATTCAAATTCGGCCTGTCTTGCTAAAAAGGTCTCATTGCTTTGCGGGAATGATTTAGCACTCAAAGAATCAATACGGACTTTATCCGTCATCATATCTCTCCTACAACCTGGGTTGATTTAACACCGGGTTGAATAAGGGTTTAAGGGGGCTTGTAAAAAACGCGGCTAATATATGTGTTTTCAGCAGCGGACTCAATCTTTTATTTTGTCAGGCTATTTATGTCATTTTCTTTAAAAATCAATGACAAAAAATATTTATGCGTGGGGATTGTTCAGCATGAATTGTAACCAATTCTGTTACAAGAATATTCCAGACGGCATTGTGAACAACGCGATGATAAGACTCGATTTTAAATATTTATGCTCTTTTTATGTTATTAGAACGTTATTTAAGCCAAACTTCGCCAGCAAGCACTGAATAAATCATGATATTTTCCATTGGTTTATTGCAAATGGTAAGGAAAATATCGATTCAGCGAGTTAAATCACTTACTATGCCCCGCGATAAAAACCCTAAGCCGAAAAAAAGGAAGCCTCTATTTAACCATTAATGCGCATCACACCCGGTAACTCGTGAGAGGCAATACAGGTTATCGACAACGGGAGCAGAATCCTGGGTTGTAAAAAGAAATGTTCGCGGGCGGACATTTCGTAAGGCGAAGCACGCTTCCCTTATGCCGAGAATGAAAATTTTCATGCCATAAAATTATGGCGCCCTGATATGAGATTGTTATGACTCGCATTTATCCACACACCATCGTTGCCAAATTTGGCGGAACCAGTGTCGCCGATTTTGACGCGATGAGCCGCAGCGCCACCATTGTCCTTGCTGATAAAGACGTTCGTCTGGTTGTTTTATCTGCCTCCGCTGGCGTCACCAACCTGTTAGTTGAACTTTCAGGCGGTCTGGAAAGCAGCGTTCGACAAGATAAGATCGACACCCTGCGCACCCTGCAATACAACATTATTTCTCGCCTGAAACAGCCAGAAGCCATCGGCCAGGAGATTGACCGCCTGCTCGACAATATCAGTCACCTTGCGGCCATGGCTGTTGATTCCCGCTCAGACGCGCTATGCGATGAACTGGTGAGCCACGGGGAGCTGATGTCCTCCTTGCTGTTTGTGGAAGTCCTGCGCGAACGTGACGTGGAAACGCAGTGGTTTGACGCGCGCAAAGTGATTCGCACTAACGACACTTTCGGCTGCGCAGTACCCGTTATAAGCGAGATTGCAGAACGGGTGGAAAAGCATTTGCGCCCGCGCATTGCGCAGTCGCTGGTGATCACGCAAGGCTTTATTGGCAGCGACGCGGCGGGGCAAACCACCACGCTCGGCCGTGGCGGCAGTGATTACACCGCCTCATTGCTGGCGGAAGCGTTGCAGGCAGCACGAGTGGATATCTGGACCGATGTCGCCGGGATTTATACTACCGATCCCCGAATCGTCCCCCAGGCGAAGCGCATTGATACGCTCTCATTCTCTGAAGCCAGTGAAATGGCAACCTTTGGCGCGAAAGTTTTGCATCCGGCAACACTGTTGCCCGCGATGCGTAAAAATATTCCGGTCTTTGTCGGTTCAAGCGCCCAGCCGCGCGCGGGCGGAACGCTGGTCTGCCGTGACACGCACGAACCGCCGCGTTACCGTGCGCTGGCCGTGCGTCGCCAGCAAACGCTGTTGAAATTATCCAGCGTCAATGCGCAACCCGCTCACCGCTTTTTAGCCGAGATGTTCACCATTTTGTCGCGTCATGATGTAGCAATGGACCTGGTGACCACCTCGGAAGCCAGCATTGCGCTTATCCTCAACTCCACCGGCTCTACGTCCGGTGAAGCGGACACACTGACCACCGCGCTGCTTACTGAACTGTCGTCGCACTGCCATGTCGAAATCGAGACCGGGCTGGCGTTAGTTTCGCTTATTGGTAATACGCTCGCGCAGGCACCGGCGGTGTGCAAAGAGGTGTTCGCCGAACTGGAAAACCATTCCGTGCGAATGATTTGCCACGGCGCCTCCAGCCATAATCTTTGCTTCCTGCTCCCTGCAGAATGCGCTGACAGTGCTGTCAAAACGTTACACCGTAACCTGCTAGAATAACGGCGGTTAACGCGCCCCGCACGCGGGCAACGCTAAGTGCTGGCAGCGCGTCTGCCAGCACTTACCTCATGATCAATCTCCCGCTACTTCCTCCCTTTTCCTGTAATACCGTCACGCTGAGAGTCCGCCTTACTCAAGGTGACCGGAACGCAGAAAGTTGCCCTTGCCTGTCTGGACGGTAACGTTTAGCGGCGCAAAGCCCGTGACGCTTAGCGGGCTTTCTTGTAACCTTCCGCAAAACTTTCCCCGAAAACCGGACTTCACATGGCCGCTCATATTTCAAAAGATCCTTTGCACGGCGTGACGCTTGAAATGCAGGTTAACGCGCTGGTCGCCCGCTACGGTTGGCCAGAACTCGGCAAACGCATCAATATCAATTGCTTTAAAAACGATCCAAGCGTTAAATCCAGTTTGAAATTTTTGCGACGCACGCCCTGGGCGCGTGCGGAAGTTGAGGCGCTGTATCTCGAATCGCTGGAAGAGCGCGCCCCGGCCAAATCAGACGAACCTGCGTTTAACCCGTGGACCAGCGGTCGAACGCCTAAGAGCTAATTTTCAGATGTCACTACAAAAGTCAGGCGTGCTTATTGCCACTGCGCTTTTACTCGCCAGTTGCGCCTCGAAAGCGCCGAAATCTCTCGTCACGCCGTTGCCGACGGTGGCAAAACAGCCACTCGCAACGACGCCTGCAAAAAATACGCAACCGGTGCGCGGTATCTGGCTGGCAACCGTGTCGCGTCTCGACTGGCCGCCGGTAAATTCGGTGAACATGAGTGCCTCGTTGCGCGTTAGCCAGCAGCAAGAGGCGCTGAGACACAAGCTGGATAAGCTAAAAAACCTTGGCATCAATACCGTCTTTTTCCAGGTCAAACCCGACGGCACCGCGCTATGGCCGTCAAAGATTTTACCCTGGTCAGATATGCTGACCGGCACGATTGGGCAGGATCCGGGTTACGATCCGCTGCAGTTTATTCTCGATGAAGCCCACAAACGCGGCATGAAAGTGCACGCCTGGTTTAACCCCTACCGCGTTTCGGTTAATACCAAACCGTCGACCACCGCGGAACTAAACCGTACCTTATCCCTGCATCCGGCCAGCATTTTCGTGCTGCATCGTGACTGGATCCGCACGGCAGGCGACCGTTTTGTGCTCGATCCCGGCATTCCGGAAGTGCGCGACTGGATAACTAGCATCGTTGCAGAAGTGGTGGCACACTACCCGGTCGATGGCGTGCAGTTTGACGACTACTTCTACTCTGAAACCCCCGGTTCTGCGCTGAATGACAGCCAGACTTACCGGCAATATGGCCAGGCGTTCAGTTCAAAAGCAGACTGGCGGCGCAACAATACGCAGCAGTTGATTGAACAGGTTTCACGCACCATCCGACAACTCAATCCCAATGTCGAATTCGGCGTGAGCCCGGCGGGAGTCTGGCGTAACCGCTCATTTGACGCCGCCGGTTCCGATACGCGTGGTGCCGCGGCGTATGACGAATCGTTCGCCGACACGCGCCGCTGGGTGCAACAAGGGTTACTGGATTACATTGCCCCGCAAATCTACTGGCCATTCGCGCGCGATGCGGCGCGTTACGATGTGCTGGCAAAATGGTGGGCGGATGTCGTGAAACCGACAAAAACACGCCTCTACATCGGCGTGGCGCTGTATAAGGTGGGGGAATATTCGAAGAATGAGCCCGACTGGACCGTCAACGGCGGCGTGCCTGAGCTGAAAAAACAGCTCGATTTAAACGAATCGCTGCCGCAGATTAACGGCACGATTTTGTTCCGCGAAAGTTATCTGGAACAGCCGCAAACTCAGCAGGCAGTGAATTATTTGAAGAGCCGCTGGGGCGGTTAAGCAGGAATCAACCAGGACATGCGTAATGACGCATGTCCTGCCAGCGATAATTAATAAAAAAGGAATGGAGCTGTGAAATCAAAATTAGCGCATCTGGACAATATTATTTTTTATACGCTTTGTGCTGCACCGTTGCTGCTATTGATTATTCTGGGATGTAAACTGCTTGCTTTGGTTTATAACTATTCAAGCCCGGACTTTGGCTCATGGCCGGACTGGTTAAGCTGGATTACAAATCTGTTCATTGCTTTTATTACGATTGTTGTTGCCAGGAATGCAAAAGATTTCTTTAGTGAAAGAATACATGCGGAAGGGTTCAATCGCGCATCAATTTTGATGGATAACATTGATGTTGTTTATAAAAAGCACAACTCTCTTTCGTTAAAAGTTCTTTTAGATGTTCGTAGGCTTGCTGGTTCTACACAAACTGACGATCCTTATCGAGTGCATTACCAAAAAGTGATTGAAAGCGCAGAAAATTCACTTGAGGAAATCACTGCGCTTTATGCTGATATTGCCAATATAAAAACAAGTATGGATCTATTGAGCCGCTGGTCTCTGGCAAGCAATCAAGAAGAAAGTTTCAATTCTTTTATTAATGCATTTACCGAAAGCCTTGGGTTCATGTATGAAATTGCACACTATATTTCTTATATTGATTACCCTGATGACACCATAAGCCCTAAAGAATATATAGAGCGAATAGAACGTCATCAGCATATTAAAGATGATTTAGCTATTATTTATCGCCGTTTTGCCACCACACCATTAAATATGTTGTTTGGTATCACGGAAAAAAGGAAGTAAAAGCGGGTGGTTTCCAGCTGTCGCAACCTCAAATATCGTCAGTCAGCGCATCATAAACACTGCGCAGCCTGCTGCGCAGATAGCGCACCGCCTTGTGCTTACGGGATAACAGCGCCTGCATGCTGACGCCCGTCTCCTCCACCAGCGCCTTATAACTCAAGCCTTCAAGCTCGGTCTTTTCGAACACTTCGCGCTGGGCGGGTGGAAGTTCCGCCAGCGCGCTTTCCAGTTCTTGCCATAACAGTTCGCGCAGATACTCCTCTTCCGGCGTTTGCGGCACGCCAAACAGCGTTTCCGCCAGCTCATCTTCCGCAAAATCGCTCTCATCATCACCGCTGCTGAAAAAACCGGACAACGGCAACTCGCGTTTTTTACGCGCCCTGTCCGTCATTTCATTACGCGCGGCGCGGAACAACCAGGCGGTAACATTTTCCACCGGGTGTTCCACATTCATCAGCTGGTAAGTCACTTCCTGCAAAATGTCGTCGGCGTCATCCCGCACTGCCGTGCGCCCACGAATAAACGCTTTCAGGCGTGAGCGACAGGCATTCAGCGCGTTAACCAGCAAAGACTCGCCGTCCATGGTTTTCACCGTGCTCACTCAGCGTCCGGTTTTTTGGCGCTGCTATCGTCAGGCTGATGGCGGTCATCTGCCCTTTCATCCCAGCGTCCACGCCAGCCGCAGCGATCGCGGCGACCAAACCCTTCGCGGCGCTGCTGGATAAAGGCTTCACGCTGCTCCGGCGTCATTTGCATCCAGCGTTCGTGCATACGCCGACGCGCCATACCAAACATTCCCCCGTGGAATCCCAGCCCGCCAAACAGAATGCGGCTCAGCACTAACAGCCCCAGCGCCTGCCAGAAACCAATGCTTTTCACGCCAAGAATGGCCGGTAACAGCGCGTTCCACAACGACATCACCAGCAACCCTAACGCGATGAATACCACCACGCCAATAATCAACGGCTTCATCATGCGGTGCCGACCAAAGCCGTGACGGTGTCCGTGTCTGTGCTCATGCATATCAAAATCTCTCATCTTTTTTCTACTCGATCAGGTTAGTGAATAATTGCTTGTGATGAAGTAGACGGATGAGCGGTAAAAATATTGCCAGGAAAATGCAAATAAATTCCGTCACAGTTTAATAACCAATCAACTTATTGAAAAATAATAAGTTATCTCAACCGCAACCCGACAGGGATCCTTGACGTCATGTTTTTGAAAGTACTCAGGTTAAGACGTGGCACCGGAAGCGGATGTGATACAGGTAGATCCAGAAGTGCCTCAATATGAATGCCTGCTGCGCGATATCTCTGGTAAGTCCCTAGCGCAACGTGTCGACGAATATAATCCCGAAGCAGGCCAAGGTAAGGTTCACCAGGCTCCAGCATCTTCTTAACCTGCCCCAACAATCTTGCAATTTGTTGTTTCTTAGCCGTACAGCGCTCCACCTCTCGTGGATCAAGTGCATCTAATTCTATGATCGGATCCTCTAAATTCATCAGCTTTTCTTCCAGATCAACCAGCTTCTTTTTCCTCGCTTCAACTAAGTGCTTACGTTGCAAAGCGTAGACATGGATTGAATAAACTGCTTTTTTATTACGGCTATTTTTAGGATGTATTAATCCATCATCGTCATAGGTGAAATAGAGCTCTGGGTTTTCAATACAAGGATTGATCAGCAGTCGATGATCCTCTTCGCTTTTGAATTGCATGTCACTACAGGTGTGTAGACGAAGACGTTTTGTTTCATCAGCAAGAGGGAACTGTGTGCCTTTTCCTAGTGAGATTTTATCAGGCTGACCCGGAACCTGGTGTTTCACTTTCCGATTACAATGTGGACATGCCACTAATAAATTCAGCCAATCACCCGCCAACCAGTAATAGCCTGGTCGAAGTGTTTTTTTGTCCTGCGTCGAGATCTGATTTTTAGGCCGAAAATGTTCTACCTCTGCTGAGGTTACTGCTGCGAAATCAGATTCACAGTAAGCACATTTTTTTCCAAATATTTTCTCAAGTTCTGTAGCCAATTCTTTGTCTTGATAAATAGTGAATTGAAACGGAACTTTAGTTAATTTCTTATTGTTGGCAAAATTGTTCGGATCGGTGAAAAATGTTATTGCCTCATTGCGTTCACTCATAGCCATTGTCGGAGCTGGCTGGCCATTTTGATCAAACGACGCTGTATAAATGCCGATAAGCGGTGCTGATTGACGACGATTAATTTTGATCATTGTTTTGCAGCCTGTTATTTAATACATCCTGCCAGATATTATTAACTGTGCTGATCGTTTCCGGCTTCATATCATGAATGCGCAAGAACCCTTTATCCTTTTTATTGGCAATAAGTTGATCGATTGCTTCAAACATCAGCTGTTCGCGCGGCGTCTCGCCAATATAGCGTCGATCCTTCAACTCAATCTTTAATTGCTCAAGCCGCTCAGATTGTTCTTGATCCTTTTCAGGTAAAGCGAGCAGCGCATAGTATTCATCGAAGATCGCCTCATTTTCCGGATCCTGCGTACTGTTCAGGCCAAAAAATGCAGAGGTTAACAACTGTTCCACACGGAAATCCGCCGGGTTTGGCAAATCGCTCAGCAAGGTGATACCTTCACCATCACGCTGCATCACACACACCTCTCCAGCGCCCAAGCCACGTAAACAGAGCGGATCATGGGTGGTGCAAATAAATTGCATTTCCGGGAATGCCCGTTTTAACGCACTGACAATGCGCATTTTCCACGTTGGATGCAGGTGGCAATCGAGTTCATCCACCAGCACGATGCCTTCGGCACTGCCAGGATCGCCCCAAAACTCCGTTGCTATCGCGAGGATATCCACACACAAGGCAATCACCGTCTTGTAACCATCGCTAAGCGCGGCCAGCGGTAAAGGTTTTTTATCATCCATAACAACCATAATGGTGTTATTTCGCTTGACCAAAATGTCGTTGTTGTCCAGGCCTAACAAATCTTTTAACGCGCGCGCGCTGAGATCAAAGATCTCTCGTTTCTGCTTTAACAGCCACTCTTCTGCGGAAATCAGTAACGAAAGCGGATCAAACAAATTATCGAAGCGCGCATAGCGCACTGGTTCTGCTTCACGAAAACGCAATTCCGACAATTTCGGCGCAGGTTTTAATAAACGCGTTGCGCCGTAGCCAAGAAGAACAAACTGGACATCTTTGGCCTCTTTTGCACCTGTCGCCGTGGCGCTGCCTTTTGCATAGTCGACTAATGCTGATTTATTTGCAGCACGTAAAAACACAGCCCGGTCACGATAAATATGCAACAAATGAGGTTTAACAAAACCGCTCACCTGGATTTCAATGGTGGCTTTTTGCCGTTTAGACCTGATCCAGGTTCTAGGATCGATACCGTTTTCGTTCACCACTTTGGCGAAGTTATCCGCGCCCCCCAAACAGAGCGCGATGGCTTGCAAAACTGAACTTTTACCCGCGCCATTTTCGCCCAACAGCATTTGCCAGTTACTGCCGACATTAAACGTTAACTCATCAATGCCTTTAAAATTGGTGATCGTCACTTTTTGTATTTTTCGGCTTTGCGACCGCGAAATCGTAATACCCACACTACTGGTTAATGAAAAATTCGACTGTTCTTCTTCGAATTTTTTCTGCTCAACCTTTTTCTTATTTTGCTCTTTCCTGGTAACGGCCTGCGTTGAATCCAGCCAGTCAAAGAAATTAACTCCCGAGACTTTGGCAATTTTTCGGAGCTCGGGTAAAAGCAGTTGTCGCTTCATAGCGGCAAACTCAGCGTCATCTGCGGTATAAGCGACCAACCGGTTCAGTTCAGACAACATAAAATTGTCCATTAACGGTGCCTGTTGATACCGTTGCAACCTGTCGATAGTGGCACGTAACTCTACTATCACTCGCTGGCGCTCAATCAGCAAAGAAGAACGGTTAAGCCCGAGGATAGCAATGGTCATTTGGCCGCGTGGCATATCGCTGGCAACACGCCCGTGTTGGTCATACACAAACCAGTCATCGGGATTATCCACGGTAGGATCGAGCAATAAAGGACGTTCATTAATCTCATGTCCCGGTGACAATGCCCGTTGGTTTTCATCTTCAAGCGGGAAACGATTGGCTTTACCGGCAATGACATCATCATGTCTGCGCGGACGGTTACAATCAGCACAGCTTAACAATAAATTGCCCCATTCATTGACCAGCCACCAGTACCCTGGGTGATTCCGGCTCTCTGCAACACCCGCTTTAGGACGATAGTGACAAATATCAGCAGAAGTAGCGCTTATCCGTGATTCACACCACGCACACTTACCCTGAAAGAGATCATACAGCGCACTTTTAACTTCTTTACTTTTGAAAACCTTAAATTCAAAGCGACTCTGCAAATGATGCGCCTGCTTATAAAACTCAGCCGCTTTCTCTTTTTCCGTCTCTGCCGCACCACCAGGCAGTAATACGGATGGAATGGCGACACGCCCCCTGTCTACGAATAACATCGTTATTTCCCTTTAAATATATTTGCGCAGGCACGCTACCGCCCGCAAAACAGACAGATTGCGAGAGAAAGCATTCACCGAATGGATAAATGATTTTGCCAAACCAACAAGGGAAATCAAGGCATATCAGGGAAATGGGCCGTTTCGGTGAGAGACAGGAGCGCCGAAGCACTCCTGCCAAGAGGAAAACGCCTTAGCCTACGTTTTCAAACCATTGCAGCTGGAAAAATGAGTCATTGTAATCTTTGTCGGTTGAATCCTCGCTGGCGAAGATATATTTGCCGAAAAAGACCGACGCGCCGCGAGTAATAATATCCTGCGTCCAGAGAACATTTGAATAACGCTGACCGCCGTTGGTGCCGATCCAGACAGTATAATTTCCCACGTTATCCGCCTGAAAAAAACCGCTGCCAATTTGCGTTGGCGTACCGCCGCTGGAGCTGGCGCCCTGCACGGTAAATACCACCCTGGAAAGGCTGTCTTTCAACTGAATAAACTGGTTTGCCGAGCTTTGTACCAGCACCGACCAAAACACGACTTTACCCGGCGGAATAACGATAGCAATGCCATTGCCACTAACAGGTCCTGGCGACATGTTCTTCTCCTCAGCCAATGCTGTTAAACCAGGTTAATGTCAGGCAGGTGTCGTTAAAGTCCTGATCGGCACCATCTTCGGCAATAAAATTGAAGCTGCTGGAATAGATCTGGCTACCGATATTGAGCGTCATCTCCTCCCACATCACTTGCGACCAGGATTGCCCATTGTTGTAGCCAAGGTAGACGGTATACGCACCCGTTCCGGACGCCACAAACGTTCCCTGGCCGATCTGCGTCGGTGAATGCCCGCCTGTCGACGCGCCATTGGCCTGAAAGACCGGGTTATTCGCGAAATCCCTTACCTGGACGTATTGCGCCCAGGATGCCTGCACATTTGCCGTCCAGAAGACCGTTTTACCTGGCGGCAACGTAATCGCGATGCCATTTCCTGAAACCGGGCCGACACTCATAGTTTGCTCCTGCTTTCGCCTGAAGTTGGACGCGGCTGCGTCTTCGCGTGGCCGGTCGCGAGCAAAGTTTTCGCGCTGTCGCCACAGTCAAATTGCGGGCGCTGTGCTTTCAGCGCGGCGCAAATCTGGGTATCCATTGTCGTTTGAACGGATTCGGTGAAGTTGTTCGGGAACGGTGCTGCCGAATCAAATATCGGGCGCAGTTGCTGGTAATAGGCGTTATTGACAATCTGCGACTGCTGCCAGAAAGGCTGGGTGGCCACCAGCAGCGTGCGCCACGGCGTGCCGGCAGGAAGATCCTGCGACTGCACAATATAATTTTTCATTGCCACGCCGGTCATCATGGTGGTGAATGCCTGCGCGTCGCGGCTGCACTGACTGCCCGGCTTACAGGTGGCCGCGCTGGAAACGAAACTATCCTGGAACAGCAGCGGTTGGGGGTTTTGCCCCCACGGTACCGGAATGACATACAACGGAGCGCTTTGCGACGGGCGATAAAGGTTCACGTAGAACGACTGTTCAGAAAATCCCATCTCCGTACTGGATTGCCCGGTGGCAAACGCCTGCTCAGGCGTAACGCCGGTCCCGTTGTAAAAATAGCCATTGGTACATTGATTGATACCGTTTTTCTGGCAGGTGTCCGATAAGGCCACCAGTTGTGAAATCACTGCATTATCCGGCGGCATTTGCATGGCCTTCGGCATTGCATTCAGGCCGTAACGTTGCACATACGCATTGATGTAGTTGGAGGGTACCGCCCAGTGACCATTAAAACTCCCGGCCAGCGCGGGAACCGCAGAGGGCAGCGAGTTCATATAACTCAGTAAATTATCCAGCGTCTTTTGCCGGGTAATCGCCTTGTCAAACGCATAGATAAAATTCATGCACAGCCAGCTGGGAATACCCCACAACTGGCCTTTATAGGTCGATCCTGCGAGTGCCACCGGCCACGGCGCATCTCCGCTGATTTGTGCGGGGTTGATAAGCTGGTTATCGGCCAGGAAGCCCAGATACAGCACATCCAGTTCGACAACATCAAAACCGTCGTTTCCCAGAATGGTGCGCAGCTTCGTAAAGTCATAAATCTTGACCTCCTGGCTAAGCACAGCATTGAGCAACACGTCGGGGTGCTGTGCCTGCCAGCTTTTCACCACATACGCGACCAGGCTTTCAAAATTATCCGTCGGCAATGTCGGCAGGTACGAATAGAGCGAGACATTAAGCACACGCGTTTGCTGACCATTGAGCACCAGCGTCTGGTTCGGCCCTTTCGGTGTCAGCGTCATGGCGCGGGTTTGCAGGTTATTACAGTTCGCCCAGTTAATGATCGGCGGATTTGGCCGGCTGGTATTTTGCCCGACATAAAAACTCTGCCCCGGTTCAACCTTAATAAACCAGTCAAAGCTGCCGCCAGACGCGCGGGTCCAGCCATCAACCGTACAGGTTATCGGTGATGATGAAGTATTTTTAAGGATTAACTGACCTGCAAACACGCCAGCGCTGGCAAAGATAAATAAAACGATGGCAAAGACGCGCATCGTCATTCGTGAGATGACGCCCATATAAACTCCTCTATTACTGCGGTAGAAAAACGAAAATAGGTGCGCAGGGGTATTCACGCTGCGCACCTATATATTTAGTTAAAAAGAATAATTTAATTTAAAAGCCATCTATTACGATATTCGATATATTCAGACCAGATTATTTCGCAAATAAAAGCCGCCCACGAGGGAAGGCTTTATTCTGCTATTTTTTCTTGTAAACATCGGCCGTTGCGTGAATTTTTTTCCTTGTTTGATCGGAGGTTACGACATACACATCACCACCCTTTTCATCCGTCAGTTTGCTCAGCGCATGGCGGGCATCCATGGGTGACATCTCATCGGATGTGGCAATTTCGCCAACCTTTTCATATTGCGAAGAAACTTTATCAAACTCTGATTTTTCCATTAATTTGGCGGCCCAGGCATTACTCGCCAATAATGTTAACGCGCTAATAATCACTAAACTTTTTTTGTTCATCAGGCATTCTCCGGATTGTTTTGAGATGGCTGTAAATAACAGAAAAGCACAGTCGATCATTTACTCTTTAACGGTAGACCAAGCCCAAAATAATTCAATATCATTAATTAATCGGTTATTTAATCAACATATTAAGCTGAATAAAAAGTGAAACGTGCATATGAAATGTCATATATAATGGCGCGCGTCTTACTTCAGAGGTTTACACATTTCAGGAGTCTGGTGATGAAAGATTCACACCTCAACCTGCCAGCGGGCTACTTTGGCATCGTGCTTGGCATTATCGGGCTGGGCTTTTCCTGGCGTTTCGCCGCCACTATCTGGCCGGTCACGCTATTGCCTGCGGATGGCTTAATCATTCTGGCGATGGTCATCTGGGCGTTGTTGATGCTGGCATTTATTAGCCGAATGTTTCGCCACGGCGCGAGCGTGCTGGAAGAGATCTCCCATCCGCTGAAAAGCAGTTTTGTCAGCCTGGCACCGGCAACCTCGATGCTGGTCGCCATTGGCCTTGCGCCGTGGTTCCACACGCTGGCGCTGGGGCTGTTTCTTGTTGCTGTCGTTATTCAGCTCACCTACTCCGCCTGGCAAACCGCCGGGTTATGGCGCGGTCAACACCCGAAAGAAGCGACGACGCCAGGGCTTTATCTGCCCACGGTTGCCAACAACTTTATCAGCGCGATGGCCTGCGGCGCGTTCGGTTTTAACGATGTCGGGATGCTGTTTCTCGGTGCCGGGATCTTCTCCTGGCTTAGCCTTGAGCCTGCCATTCTCAGCCGGATGCGTAATCTTGATGAAATGTCGCCCGCCGTGCGCACATCGCTTGGCATTCAGATGGCTCCTGCATTCGTGGCCTGTAGCGCCTGGCTGAGCGTCAACGGCGGGCAGGCCGATGTATTCGCCAAACTGTTATTCGGTTATGGCCTGCTGCAGATGCTGTTCATGATAAGGCTGATCCCCTGGTACAGTTCGCAGCCTTTTAACCCGTCGTTCTGGAGTTTTTCATTCGGCGTGGCGTCGCTGGCGACCACCTCGATTCGTCTGGGACATGGCACGCCGGGCGGCGCACTGTACTGGATGTCATTCCCGCTGTTTATCGCGGCTAACCTGGTGATCGCGCTGCTGATAGTGAAAACCTTCGCGCTGTTACTACGGGGTAAGTTACTGATACGCACGGCGCACAGCTAAGGCATCACAGGCGCTTTACGAGGGTGGTTTTGTTACAGCCACCCTCCCGCTCAACGCTCACGTTATCCACGCTAAGCAACATCAGCATTATTCCCCTGCCACTTTCCAGCTCCTGCTCCTCATCGCTGCCAATTTTTCTCCGCGCTTTGCTCAGGCTATCTGGTGAAAGGGCGACGCCATCATCTGTCAACTCGACCTGCACAGCATCGTTGTGGCAACTGAATGTCACAGAAAATTCGCGGTGGCTGTCTTCGTTTAACGCATGGCGAATAACATTGGTCGCCGCTTCGCAAACAGCAAGGTCGAGCGCAAAGCGCCACGCATCATCAACGGGCAGCGCCGCCATGTTGCGCTGCAACCACTGCGCCAGCGGAGCTAATGCGCCCAGCGTAGCCTGAAGGGTAATCGCCTCATGCATTATGTTTACCTGGCAAGCTCAGCGCAGGCGGCATCGCGGTCTTCGCAGATGCGAAACACCCTGTCCATACGCGTCAGAGTGAACATATTGCGGATGCCGGGCTTAAGCGAACAAACGAGCATTTCACCTTTGCCATTCATCATTTTAAGAAGCGACACCAGCGTGCCGAGACAGCTACTGTCGATAAAATCAACGCGGCTAAAATCGATGATTAACGCTTTCTGCTCATTTGCCATTTCCCGTGAGAGGGTCTCCCTGAATGTCGCCGCCACCGACGCATCCAGACGTCTGACAACCGGCGTCATAATGATGGCCTGCGGCAACCGTTCGATCTCAATATTCATGCCCATCCCCTCCGCGCTCGATAATTAACAACGAAACATCATCCGTCATGGTTCTTTCACTCCCGCCGTCATGATTACGCCAGCGCGTCAAATGCTCGCCGAATAACGGCAGCAGCGCCTCAACGGGCTTGCCGGTCTGCTGCTGTAACCAGTGTTGTAAGCGTAATTCACCAAACTGCTCATCTTCTGGCCCTTCACACTCGGTAATGCCATCGCTGAACAGGCACAGGCGCTCGCCGTTATGCAGACTAAAAGCAGTGTTTTCCCACTGCATATCTGGTAGCAACCCGACTGGTGCTCCGCCACCGCCAGTCTGGCGGACTTGCCCGTCAGGCGAGACGATAAACGGCGTAGGATGCCCGGCCTGGCACAACATCCCGCTGCCATCTCGCAGGTTAATAACGCCATAAACCATTGTGAAATAGCTGACTATCTCCGTATCTTCACTGCAAAAACGCGCATTCAGCATCTGCACAACCTTCGCGGGTGACGCCACCTCGCCATGTTCATCAAACAGAAAACGCTCCACCACGCGGCCATGCAGAAACTGCCGGGCAACCGCCAGCGACATCATCGCCGCGCCAACCCCATGCCCGGCGACATCAACAAAATAAAACCCCAGATGACCATCGAGCGGGAACACATTAAATATATCGCCGGAGACCCAGGCCGAAGGCAGAAACAGCCAGTCAGCAAAATAGTGTTCATAACGCAGTTGATGCGCGGGTAATACCGAACGCTGCAACCGCGCGGCCACCTGTAAATCCTGCTCTATCTGGTTTAACGCCTCGCTTAAGCGTGTATTGTGCGCGGCAAGGCTTGCTTCCAGCGCCAGAATGCGCGCCCCGGCATGCAAGCGCGCTCGCAGCTCGCTCTGGTTGACCGGTTTACTGAGAAAATCATCCGCGCCCGCGTCAAACCCTTCGGTAATGTCATCCGCGCTCTCGCGCGCCGTCAGCAAAATAAGATACACATAGTGACCATACTCTATGTTTCGAATGGCGCGGCACAGCGCCAGCCCATCCATCACCGGCATCTCCCAGTCGCTGATCACCATACTGACGGGCGTTCGCGCCATCATCGCCAGCGCTTCTTCACCGTTCTGCGCTTCACTCACCTGGTAGCCCCACTGTGAAAGCAGATTAACCAGCAAACGGCGATAAACCTGCGAATCATCCACGATCAATACGCGTTTTTGCTCTGTCATCATGGCTCCTAAAGCGGTAACAACCAGATAAGGCTCACCGTGCCTTCCCGGAACCGCGCATTGCCGTTTTTATGGCCGGGGAAGCGCGTTCCGGCATAGTTGCTGTACTGAATAGAGAACGATCCTGGCGCATAGGTGGCGTAGCCAAAGCTGTAGCTATAATCGCCGTTCCACGGCTGCTGCTGGCTGCTATCAGGAAACCAGAAGGCGGTGGCACGCACAAAAAAGTGCTGCTTAAAGGTGTAGCCGCAGCCTCCGAGCATAACGTTCTTATTTGCTTTTACGCTGTCGCTTTGCGCGTCGTAGTAGCGCGGCACCCAGCTATAACCGAGCTGGCAGGTCAGCGCATCGCCTTTATTAATTAAAAGCGTATTTTCAATGGGCTTTGGCAACGAGAACTTATACGCCAGCGTAAATGCCCCCTGCTCAAAATAGGTGTGCCGTTTATTGCCGGTCGTCCAGAAATGGTTATCGCCGTAGTTACTGTAAACCAGGCTAACGGTGTTGGGGTGCCAGTCGTCATAGCCGAAGCTGTAGCGGAAATCCGTGGTATAGCGGCTGGTATCCCTCACCGGAAGACGGGTAATCACGTTCGCGAACCAGAAACTGTAGGGGGAATATTGCAGGCTCAGATTGAGCGTCTGGTTGATTTTTTTGGTTTGCGAGGCCGATTCCGAATTGTTCGGTATCGTTACCCATTGCTGTTTCAGCCCTGAGTTAAAGCTCAACGCAGCGGAAAATTTATCTTTATTCCCGGCGAACAGACGCCCCCAGCGGCTGTTGATGCCGCCCGCCGGGATCTGCTCGGTCGTGCGTTCCTGCTGACCGGCGTCAGAAGTGCGATCGACGGCATACGCTGGTGCAATAACACTGCACATTACAGCCACCAGCAACAATTTTTCCCGCATAACGTATTCCCTCAATTGGGTATCCAGCGTCCGGCGACGTTATATTTTGCCATCAGCCATAACGCACCCAGCGCCAGCGCATGGATCAGCGTATTGGTCAGCCATGCCTGGCGCCATAAATCGAAGGTGACAAACTGGCTGACCGCCAGCACCACATACACATGCAAAATGAAGGTATAAAGCGAGTGCTGGCCCAGCGGGATAAAAAACCAGCCCGTGGCGCGGTAAAGCGGCGTCCAGCAACGGGTCAGCACCAGATAAACGGTCACCATCAGGGCGATATCATTAAGAACGCGTACCGGGCCAAGGCCGTTTTTTGCCGCCCAGGTATGGTAAAAGGCATTAAAATCGGCGGGTGGAATCACCTGCAGTAACAAGGCCGGGGGGATAAAGGGATTGGTATGGTTTTGCGCCACAAACCCCAGCACAATCGCCACCCCCACCAGTGCCGCGACCACGGCTTTACCCGCAGGTGTTTGTGCCAGTGAAAGCAGTTCCTCTTTGTACCAGCCGCAACACATGCCGAGCACAAAGATCAGTTGCCAGGCCATGAGCGGAAAGGCGAATTCAAACTCGGAGACCGTGACGCGCATCGGCCACACTTGCCAGCAACAATAAACCGCCAGCGAGAGCAGCAATAGCCAGACCACTTTTCCTTTGTGCAGTAGTCCCAGAAATAATGGGCTTATTAACAGCAGGCAAATATATAACCCCAGAATCTGGGTTTGATGCGGACCAATTTGCAAATAGAGGATGATATTAAACCAGGTCTCACGAATTTGCGGGCTGGTCGGAAATAATGACCAATGCGTACCTGAGTAACGATCCGTAAAATGGGTAACTTCAAAGGTATTTATAAAATGCAGATGCGAGAGTAATAGAATAGAAACTATGATGATGATATTAACCTGATATATTTTCCATGCGCGTCGCCATAATCCCCAGGAAATCGTTAATAACACCGCTTTTTGCAGACGCAGGCGATTGAGCATACCGAGCATAAATCCGGAAAGAATCACAAAGCCTTCCGCGCCGGTTGTCAGACCAAATCGCTCCCACGTAAAAATATTAAAAACCGACATCACTTCCGTATGCGCCACCACCATCATCACCAGCGCCACACCGCGCATCATATCAATGCGGAGATCCCGACGGTCGGCTAATACATAACGCCACGTTGTTTTTTCACGGTTTTTCGCTATAGCGACAGGCGCAGACTGGCTTATTTCCATCTCGTAAACGTTGCCCTGAAATGAGGTTGCGAAGTTAATATTTACATAGCGTAGTACACTCTGACCGGCAAACTGAATTCGCTTCGCCAGATTATAAAATATATCCTTAAACAGGAACCCCAGTTAATCAGCCGTTACTTAAAGGCAATTGTAGTCATTCTTGAAAGTTACCGATGGGGTTCTACAATGACTTTAAAAGAATTTCCCACAGGCTATTAAAAGCAACTCAGATTTATCTTCACGGCGCATATTATTCATTTGCGAATGATTAACAGATCAGGATATCTGCGACTATGGGTTTTTATTTTTCCAGATTTGAAGCGCGTCGCCCGCCAGAACCCCTTTGCACTCCCGGATGGGTAAAAAAGGCATGGCAAATATTGGCGGTGGCGGCGCTGATTCTGGGGGCAAATTATATTCGCTGGCGCTGGATGGAATCGCTGAATATGGATGCGCTGTGGTACGCCATTCCCCTTGTACTGGCAGAGACGTTGGCATGGATTGGTACCGCGTTATTTACCATTAACCTGTGGCAGGAAAAGGATGTACCGGCGCAAAATCCACCGGCAGATATCAACGATTGTCATGGCGCAGAAGAAGCCATTGATTCCAGGCCAATCAAGGTGGATCTGTTTATTGCCACCTATTCCGAAGATGTCGAGCTGGTGCGGTTATCGATTCGCGACGCGCTTAACGTTACCTACCCTTGCCCGCTCGATTACCGCATTCATGTGCTGGATGACGGGCGGCGCGCTGAAATGAAAGCCGTCTGCGATGAAGAAGGCGTTAATTACATCACCCGGCAGAACAATATGGGCTACAAAGCCGGAAATCTGCGCAACGGACTGGAGCAGACCGACGGCGACTTTATTGTGATTTGCGATGCCGATACCCGCGTCTTTCCCACCTTGCTCAGCCATACGCTGGGCTATTTTCGCGATCCGGACGTCGCCTGGGTGCAAACCCCCCAGTGGTTTTACGATCTGCCGGAAGGTGAACGGCTGCCGCGCTGGCTTGCACGCCGGACAGGCAAAACCGGGTATGCGCTCGGCTGGACGCTGGAAAAAATTTGTGGCCCGGTCACCCTTGGCCGCGACCCGTTTTTTAACGATCCGCGCATGTTTTATGATGTCATTTTGCGCCGCCGCAACTGGGCAAACGCCGCGTTTTGTTGCGGCGCAGCGTCAATTCATCGCCGCGAAGCGGTGATGCAGGCGGCACTGCGCAGCTACGTGTGGAACGTCGACGCCGAAATCAATCGTCATACCCGCGATATTCGCGATCCGGCTATGCGAGCAGCGCTTCAGGAGGCGATGCGCCCGCATGTGATTTACGACACCGAACTGACGCCGTACAAATTCCACGTTTCGGAAGATATTTATACTTCCATTGTCCTGCATGGCGACGATGCACGCCGCTGGCGTTCGGTGATGCATCCACGCATCGAATCTAAGATGCTCTCGCCGCAGGATATGCTGACCTGGATGATCCAGCGCTTTAAATACGCCGCCGGTTCGCTGGATATCCTGTTTCACGACAACATTTTTTCCCGCCGCCGCTTCAAGTTGTCGCTGCCTCAGACGCTGATGTACGCCACCACGTTCTGGTCCTATCTCGCCTGTATCTGGAATACCGTATTCCTGATTTCGCCCATTATTTATCTGTTTACCGGCATCCCCCCCGTCTCTGCGTGGTCCACGCCGTTTTATCTGCATTTCTTACCGTTTTTTATTGTTTCGGAGCTGGCGTTCATGTTTGGGACATGGGGTATTTCCGCCTGGGATGGACGGGCATCCTATCTCTCTTTTTTCTCGATGAATTTACGTGCGCTCAACACCGTTCTGCGCGGTGAGCAGATCAAATTCCATGTGACGCCAAAAGAGCGCCAGACCGGGCGTTTCCTCTACCTTGTCAAACCGCAAATCGCAATTGTTGTGCTGACGCTACTTGGCCTGCTATGGGGCGGGATTCAGGTTGCACGCGGCCAGGTGGATGACCCTTCAGGTTACGTGATCAACATTTTCTGGGGTGCGGTGAATATTGCCGCCATGCTCCCGCTGATCCTTGCGGCGATGTGGACGCCGCCCGATGAGGAGCCGACGCCATGAGAATGCGCGACGCGCTGCTGAACGCCCGCAGTTATATCACCATCCTGCTCGGTTTCCTGTTGGGTTTTGCCATTGTTGTCTGGGTGGAACGCCAGATGCCAACCCGGGTGGAGAGCACCTCGGGCCTGACGCTGAGTAAAGCGTTTCCGCCACTGCCCACCACGCGCGACTTAACCTTTAACGAAGCGATCTGGGCGCGGGTCGCATGGCAATATTACGTCAATAATACCCAGCCAAACGGCCTGGCTAACGCCCGCGATGCCGAACCGTGGTTCAGCTTATGGAGTACCGGCAGCTATCTGTTCGCCGCCATGGCCGCGCAGCGTCTGGACATCATCACCACGGCGGAATTTGACGAGCGCATCACTGCCGCGCTGTTCAGCCTCGGTCAGTTACCCCTTAATACGCAGGGAATACCCGCCAGTTATTACCACGCCGATACGCTGAAAATTCTCGGTAAAGCGGAGGGTTCCGCGATTGGCATGGGGCGTTTACTGACGGCGTTGCAAACCCTGCTGTGGCACTACCCGCAGCACGCCGCGGAAATCCGCGATCTGTTTAATCAGTGGCAGACCGGCGCGCTGGTGGAGAGCGGTGAAACCACGCGCGCCTCGCTGCCCGTTCACCACTGGACGCTGGCAACGGATGAGCCGCGCAACAGCTTTGGCTACCGCATGTATGCCAGCCACACGCTGCGTCTGATTAACAACGAGGCGGGTTTAGCCGTCACCAATCCGCCGGAAGGCCAGGCGATGATCGATATCGACGGCATTATGGTTCCTGACGAAGGGCTACGCACACCATGGGGACGCCAGCCATCGCTGGTGAGCCTGCCCTATCTGCTTACCGGGCTGGAGACCGGCTTCGACGCGCAAAGCGCAGAGATCGCCTGGCGCATCATGCAAATTCAGCAGCGTCGCCACAGCCTGCAGGTTCGCAAACCGCCGATCAGTACCGATTACGCCGAACCCGCGCCCGATTACGTTAACGACCTGCCGACCCGCCAGCCGGACAAACAGACCAGCATCAACGACGCCCCGCCTGAACAACGCGCTATCACGTCAACCCGCTCGGCATTTGCGTGGTATGCCCTGTTTCGTAATGCGTGGAGTGAAGCCCTGCGCGAGCAGGTATTGACGTTGCAGGTTCCCGGTAAAGGTTGGCAGCAAGGGTTTAATCTCAACAACCGCGTTAATAACGTCATCGATGCCGACACCAACGCCGTCGTGCTTGAAAGCCTTTCGTTTATCGCGCACGGACAGATGCTGTGCCTGAGCTGTATGAACACCACTGCCCGTACAACCCCAGCAGCAGGAGCAACACCATGAAGTTGACTTGTTTGACGCTTTTTCGCCGGTGGGCAGGCATTGTGGCTCTCGGGCTGGTGATGACCAGCGCCCGGGCCACGCCGGGGTTGCCCGCGTCCGACTATCCGGTGCGCAGCGGCGCGTTGACGGCACAGGAGATGCAGATTGCGAAAAACGCCTGGCAATACTTTGTCGCCAACTATCAACCCACCACCGGGCTGGTGAACGCGGTTAATAAATACCCCTCCACCACCATGTGGGACAGCGCCTCCTATCTGGCAGCGCTGACGGCGGCGCGTGAGCTGGGCATCATTGATAAAGCCGAGTTTGACCAGCGATTAATTAAATTCCTCGCCACCCTCAACACCATCCAGTTATTTCGCAATGAACTGCCCAACAAGGTCTACAACACCATCAACGCGCAGAAAGTGGACTACCTGAACAAACCCGGCGAGATTGGCTTCTCCGCGCTGGACATTGGTCGCATGCTGCTGTGGATGAAAATTATCAAAGAACGTTATCCGGAGTACGGCAACAGTATTGATAACGTCGTTCTGCGCTGGGATTTCAGCCATGTGGTCGACGGTTGCGGCACGCTGTATGGCGCCTATCTGGAGAACGGCCAGCCGAAATATGTTCAGGAAAGACGCCTGGGATATGAAGAGTACGCCTCGGCGGGTTACCAGCTTTGGGGTTTTAATACCTGCCAGGCCAGCCGCCCGCAACCGTACGATCTGGCGGAGATCTACTGCGTGCTGGTGCCGTACGACTCGCGCGACTCGCGCCGTACCTTTCAGCATAACTACGTGGTGACAGAATCTTATCTGCTGTATGGCCTGGAGATGGGCTTTGATACCGCCGACGATCGCAGTAACACCAAAAACCACTATTCGCATCCGTGGATGAAAAACTTCGCTGACCGGGTGTATCAGGCGCAGGAGAACCGCTACACCATTACCGGTATGCTTACCGCCCGCTCCGAGCATCAACTGGATAAAGCGCCTTACTTTGTTTACGACACGGTATTCAGCGACGGTTTTAACTGGAACACCATTACCGACAAAGGCCAGTACGTGCCTGAAACCGCCGCCGTCTCGCTAAAAGCTGCGCTGGGCATGTGGGTGTTGTGGAATTCGCCCTATACCGATCGGCTGTTAAACATCATCGAAAACGCCAACGAAGAGGGAAAAGGATACTACGAAGGGCTGTATGAGAACGGCAGTGGGCCGATTAAAGAGTTCACCGCCAACAATAACGGCATCATGCTTGAAGCCCTGATGTTTAAAAAGAGCGGCAAGCTGCTGCGCTTTAATAGCGATAATCCAAAAGATAAGAATTTCGCCCCTTCGTTGTGGGAGAAAAAACTGGTCGATCTGTTTGAGGAAAACAATACCCGTCGCAATCGCCCGTTCCTGAACCCGACGCCCGCCGTGAAAAACTGGTGTGAACAGACAGGCACCGCCCTGCGCACGAAATCCAGTTGTCAGGCATGCCAGTGCGCGTCCTGTAATGCGGACGAGCCGGTGAAATTACCCCCGGTGGCGGCGTCATGCTTAAAACAGTAAGCCGCAAAGCCCTGGCCGCGCTGCTCGGTTTCTTGCTGGTTGCGCTGGCACTGTTTGCCCTTGTTAAAGATGGCGGCGCAGGCTGGCGCTGGCTGAGCAAAGGCGGCTGGAACACCAGCGCCCGAATCAGTGCCCTGAACCCGGAGGAACGCCAGTGGGCGCAAACTGCCTGGCGCTACTTCGAGAACAATACCCAGCCGCAAACCGGGCTGGTCAACGGCAGTGATAAACAGCCCCGCTCCACGCTCTGGCAGATGGGCGATACGCTGATTGCGTTGCTGGCGGCCAGAGAGTTGGGGCTGATCAAAGAGGATGAGTTCGATCGCCGGCTTTCGCAATTGCTCGGGACGCTGAATCGCCTGACGCTGACCGACATCCGGACACCGGGCCGCCTCTACTCGACACAGAACGCCACGCTGGTTGACTTTAGCGGTCAGGTGCAGAAAAACGGCTGGTCGGCGCGGGATATGGCGCGTCTGATGCTGGCTTTACGCCTCGTTAGCGAATGGGCACCGCAGTACCAGGAGTACCTGGATAAAATCGTTCTGCGCTGGAATTTTTGCCCGGTCATCGATCCTCGCGGCGAATTGTGGTCCTCCTCCATTGAGAATGGCAAACCGGTGATCCGCGAGGAGCTGCGGCTCGGCGAAAGCGAATACGCGGCCACCGCCTTTCGTTTATGGGGCTTTGCGCCGGTGCAGGCTTTCGCGCCACCCGCGCGCAATGTGATCATCTACCGCCGTGCGCTGGAGGTTGATGCCCGCGATCCGCGCACCACCTGGCAACCCTCGCTCATCTCCACGCTGCCCTACATGCTGCCGGGACTGGAATTTGGCTGGCAACCGCCCGGCGTGGAGCGCACAACCCACCAGGCGCTGCGCGAACGTGCCAGACAAGTGTGGCTGACGCAACAGACCCGCTGGGAAACAGAAAAAGTGCTGACTGCCAGAGCCGATTTCGCGCTCGGGCAGGCACCGTGGCACGTTGACGATACGGTATGGGGCAACGGCTACGCCTGGAACACGCTGGGCGCCGACGGGAAATACTATCCGCGCCTGGCGCAGGTCTCGACCAAAGCGGTGTTCCCCCTTTGGGTGCTGTGGGACGCTCCTTTTACCGATGCGCTGATGAACGTCACCCGCCGCATAAACGATCCACAACGCGGCTGGTTTGAAGGCCGGGTAGAAGCCACCGGCGACGTTAACCGCACCCTCACCCTTTCGACCAACGCCATTGTGCTGGAAAGCCTGTTTTATAAGGCGCACGGCGGCCCGCTTTTCCGCAACGGATTAATCGATAACGGCAGCTATTTCAACCTGCAGGCGACAGATGTTTTCAGCGCGCCGGGACTCTGCTTACCCGGCGAGCAACGGGTGGAGACAAAAAAATGAAATTTTACCGCGATCTTTTTGAGGCCAGTCTGAGCCGCGTTTTCCCGCAGGATGATAAAAAGCCTTTTTTCAACGCCTTTTATGAAGCCTTCGTTCGCATGTCGCCTGAAACCGAACGTCACTTTTTGCTCGGCAATGCCGAGCAAGGCCGCCAGCTGATATTTAAGAGTTTCTTTGCCATGCTGGCGGTCGATGGCTCACTTTTTGTGCCCGATTTTCTTGAAAGGCTGGCCCGTGACCAGAGCGCCAGCGGCCTGCATCTGCCTCCCCGTTTTTTTGCTCTCTGGCGGCAAGCCATGCTTGATACCGTGCGCCAGCGCGATCCCTTATGCGACGAAGAGATCCTCACCGCCTGGGCCATGGCGATAGCACCAGGGCTTGAATATCTGCGCCGCCAGGCAGAGCTGCATTACCAGGCCGGGGAGCAATCATGAACGCCGCCTCGCGCTTCGACCTCAATGCGCTGCCGATTGCGGTAATGCTATATGACGCCCAGGAACAACTGGTAGCGTGGAATGACAAAATCGCGCAATTTTACCCGGCGCTGGCGTCCCGGTTACACCCAGGCGTAACACTGGAAACGCTGGCCAGCCAGTTTATCGATACCGCGTACAATACCGATCCTGCCCGGCGGCAGGCGCTGAAAGAGTCGGTGATGCGCAACTGCCGGCTGGAAAGCCACTACGAGGTGCGTAATCACGGTGAGCGACGTCTGTTTGTCCAACACCAGCGTTTACCTGATGGCGGCATCATCAGCCTGCACACGGATATCTCTCATCTCGATGTGGCGCAGCGTTCGCGTCAGGATCTGCACGCTGACTTTTTGCTGGCGGCGGAGTCTATTCACATCGGCATCTGGGACTGGCAAGTGTCGCCAGACATCCTTCAGCTCAGCGACACGCTGTTAAACCTGATGGGTCAACCGCGCGACAGTTGGCACCATAAGGTCAGCTCCCTGTTGGGGCTGGTACATCCGGCGGATCGCTTTCACCTGATAAGGACAGTGCTGCGTTCACGCGCGCATCATTTTCCGGTGTTTGAATGCGAAATTCGCATTCGCTATAAGCAGGATCAGTGGCGCTGGATGCTGCTGTCCGGCCAGGTTACTACCCTCAGTCTCAACGGCGCGATGGAGCGGGTGATCGGCACCCTGCAGGATATCGACCGCCGCAAAGAAGCCGAATTGATCGCCATTGAAGCGGCCCATGTCGCCAGACAGGCGAATGAAGCCAAAAGCGCGTTTCTCGCCAATATGAGTCATGAGATCCGCACGCCAATGAACGGCATACTCGGTATGACACAACTGTGCCTTGAAACCCAGCTTAGTGACGAGCAGCGCGAATACCTGACGCTGGTGATGAGTTCGGCGCAATCGCTGTTGCATATCATCAATGACATTCTCGACTTCTCTAAAATTGAAGCTGGGAAGATCCTGATTAACGATGAAGCGCTGGAGATACGTCCGTTTATCCAGTCGTTAATTCGCCCACATATGCCTGCCGCCAGCGAAAAAGGGGTGGAACTGCTGGTCGATATTGACCCGCAGTTGCCGACAGTTGTTCGCGTCGATAGCATCCGTCTGCGCCAGATCCTGACCAACCTCATCAGCAATGCGCTGAAATTTACCCACCAGGGCGAAGTGCTGCTCGGTATTGAACCCGCCGCGAGCGGCACGCAGTGGCGATTTCGCGTGCGCGATAGCGGCATCGGCATTCCGCCCGACAAACAACAACTGATTTTCGAAGCATTCAGCCAGGCGGACAGCTCCACCACACGCCGCTATGGCGGCACCGGGCTGGGGCTGACAATCTCCTCGCGGCTGGTGGCGATGATGGGGGGAAATTTAACGGTGACCAGTACGCCCGGCATCGGCAGCGAATTCGCCTTTACGTTGCCGCTTGAAAGCCAGCCCATTGCAGAGATGACTGCCACAAAGGCGCAACAATTTCACGGTGAGCGGGTGCTGGTCGTTGACGATAACGCCACCAACTTGCGCTTACTTGAAGCAAAACTGACCGCAATGGGGCTGACGCCGGTTTGTATCAGTAAACCGCTGGACGCACTGGCGCTGGCGGCGCAGATGCCGCCATTTCCGTTGATCCTGCTGGATGCGCAAATGCCGGACATGGACGGCATTTCACTGGCGCTGGAACTCTCCGTGCTGCCGGAAGCCAGCCAGAGCCGCATTATTATGCTCAGCTCCATGAACCGCCATTTCGACAGAAACATGCTCAAGCGCATTGGCATTGCGCACTATCTGCATAAACCGGTCGATCACAGCGAACTGCAACAGGCCATTGCCTCCTTGTTACTGCCGGTCATCGATCCGGCGCCCGCTGCCAACCCCGCTGCAATGACAGCCGTTGCGCCGCAGACACCGCAGCAGAGCCTGCATGTGTTGCTGGCAGAAGATAACCTGGTAAACCAAAAACTGGCCTACCGGCTGCTGGAGCAGCTTGGACACCGCTGTGAAATCGTTGGCGACGGCAGAGCCGCGCTCGACCGCTGGCAGGAAAGTCGCTGGGATGTGATCCTCATGGACCTGCAAATGCCGGGTATGGACGGTGAAACCGCTATTCGTCTGCTGCGAGAAGAAGAAGCCCGGCGCGGTGTGCCGCCACAGCGGGTGATCGCCATGACCGCCCATGCCATGCAGGGCGACAAAGCGCGCTGTTTCGAATTGGGTTTCGATGGCTATATCGCCAAACCCGTGACGCGCGAGGCGCTGAATGCGGAACTGACCCGTGTGGCGGGCACGATCCCACAGCCCGCCGCAGCGGTAACTCCGCAAGGCCTACCCAACGAAAGCACACTGCTTGAGCAACTGGGCGGCGATCGGGCATTGCTCGACGAACTGATGACCATTTTCAGCGAAGGCGTGGTTACGGTCAGCGCCGCCCTTGAGCAGGCGGTACAAACCGGCGATCGCGAGAGCGTGCGCCGCAACGCCCATAAGTTGCGAGGTGAAGCCATTGCGCTTGATTTTCAAAGCCTGAGTCAGGTTCTTCAGCAGCTGGAAAGCCAGTCGCAAAGCCTAAGCAACGCGGAGCTGGCGCGCCTGCTGGAGGCACTGCGACATGAGCGCCAGCGCGCGCTCAACTGGTTGCAAACGCGGGAGGCCTCATCATGAAACGTTACACCGTCACGGTTTTATTATTTTTGTCAGCCTTCACCCAGGCGCATCCGACGCCGGTGAGTTGGTCGCTGGCGGGTCAATGGCGTGTGCATGATGCCAATCAGGCTGAATTTGACGGCGTTCGCGCGCCTGTCGGCGACTGGCGAAGAGTAGCGGTTCCGGCCAACTGGTACAGCGCCGGATACGATCACCAGGGCGCAATGTGGTACCGGCACGACTTCACCCTGCCCGCTCTTGCCCCGGATACGCTGGCGACACTGGTGTTTGACGGAGTGGATTACTATGCCGATGTCTCGCTCAACGGTCAGCACCTGGCGCGTCATGAAGGTTACTTCCAGCGTTTTGCCGTCGATATTACCGACACGGTACGTCGCCATAATCGCCTGGCGGTGCGCGTCGACAGCCCGTATGAAGATCCGAAAACGCTCTGGCCGCTGCACAAAGCACTGATCAAAGGCGTACTGAATCAGCACGATACCCGCCCCGGTGGCGCCTGGTCGCCGCACGGCCAGGATGCCAATTCCGGCGGTATCTGGTCGCCGGTGCGTCTGCACCTGAGCCGGGGCGCGGTGATCGACGAAATTATTCTGCGCCCGGACTGGCAAAACGGTCTGGCGAACCCTGCTTTACGCGCTGAGATCCGCTACCGGGCGCGAAAAAGTGGGCCAGCGACGTTGAAACTGCTTGCCGAACCGGCGAATTTCAGCGGCCGCGCATTCCGCCTTGAACAGGCTGTGACCCTGAATACCACCGGCGGGGAAACCGCAACGATGACGGTGACGCTGCCCATGGCAGGCGCAAAGCTCTGGTGGCCCGCCAGTCTGGGTAAACCGAATCTCTACCAGGTGCGCGTCACCCTCGCGGACGATCGCGGCGTAATGGATAGCGCCAAGAGCCGAACCGGGCTGCGTAAAGTGGAAGAACAAACGGATAACCGTGGCTGGCTCATCAATGAAAAACGGCTGTTTATCAAAGGCACCAACTACATCGGTTCGCCGTGGTTGAGCACCATGGACGCGGAGAAATATCGGCGCGATCTGCGCATGGTGCTGGCAATGAACGCCAACGCTATTCGCGTGCATGGTCATGTAGCCAACCGCCCGCTTTACCAGGTTGCCGACGAACTGGGGCTGATGCTCTGGCAGGATGTGCCGCTGCAATGGGGATATGATGACAGCGCGGCCTTTGCCGATAACGCCGCGCGACAAACCCGCGAGATGGTCGAGCAGTTTGGCAATTCTCCGTCCATCATCGTCTGGGGCGGGCATAACGAACCGCCGTGGAACTCCCCCTGGATGGAAAAACGCTTTCCCGACTGGCATAAAAATCTGAACCAGACGCTGACGGCGCGAGTGGCGGATACGTTGGCCGAAGATAATTCGCGGATCGTACATCGTTTTTCCGCCGTCGAAGAGCACTACTGGCAAGGCTGGTATTTCGGCGTGATGCGCGATCTGCTCGCCCCGGCGAAAACCGGCATTATCACCGAGTTTGGCGCGCAGGCGCTGCCGCGCCTTGCCACACTGAAAACCATTATTCCCGCTTCTCTACTGTGGCCTGCAACCACGGCGGCGGACGATCCTGGCTGGGTGAAGTGGAAATACCATAACTTCCAGCCGTTTCAGACCTTTAAATTTGCCAACATCCCGCGCGGCGAGAACCTGCAAACGTTTATTGACAATACCCAGCAGTATCAGGCGCAGCTTGTGGCAATGGCGGCAGAGAGCTATCGACGTCAGCGCTATAAGCCGGTCACCGCCCTGTTCCAGTTTATGTTTGTCGAAACCTGGCCGTCGATAAACTGGGGCGTGGTGGATTATTTACGCCATCCGAAAGCCGGGTATTACGCGCTACAAAAAGCCTACCAACCGTTGTTACCCTCCATTGAACCGGTCAGCGCGCAGTGGCAGCGCGGAAAACCCGCCACGCTACGTCTGTGGGCGGTAAATGATACCTATACCCCCTGCGAAGATTGCACGCTGAAATGGCAAGTGACACAGGATGATCGTCCGCTTACGGCGGCACATGCGCGGCAGACGCTGAATGTCGATAGCGTGGTGCAAATCGCCGATCTGACGGTCACGCCTGACAGCACCGGGGTACTGAAGGTGAGCTATCAAATCTTCGATACACAGGGAAAAATAGTGGCGGAAAATGACTGGCAAACCGAGGTAATCGAGGCGGCAAACTGACCCAACATAATGCGCCAGGCATTTCCCCTGGCGCATCGCTGCTTACGGACGACGGAACAGCACAATGCTGCGCCCTTCGAGTTCGAAATCCTTCTCTTTAGTAATAACAACCCCGCGTTTCGCGCTATCGGCGGTGGTCAATTCCAGCACCCAGCCGCCTTCGCCGAACTGCGGAATACGAAACGGCACCGTGCCTTCAAACGGGTTAAACAGCATCAGTACGTCATGCCAGATCCCCTCTTCTTCCTGCAAATCCGGGCGTCCGATATAAACGCCGAGCGTCGTACCTTCATCCCACTGCTCCGGTAACTGCTCGCCGCCACCGGCGTTGTACCAGCGGATCTCCATACCATCGCGCCAGTTTTCGCGCCGCAGGATCGGTTGCGAAGCCCGTAGCGCAATGACATGACGGGTAAATTCCCGCAGCGCTTCCCCGTTGCCGCTGTGCGGCGCGTCCCAGTCGATCCACGAGATTTCGCTGTCCTGGCAGTAGCCATTATTGTTGCCCTGCTGGGTGCGGCCAAACTCATCCCCGGCCAGCAACATTGGCGTACCGTGGGAGAAGAACAGCGTCGCAAGGAAGTTGCGTTTTTGCCGTTCGCGCACGGTGTTGATGCCTTCGTCGTCGGTCACCCCTTCCGCACCGTAGTTGTAGGAGCGGTTGTCATTGTGACCATCGTTATTGTCTTCGCCGTTGGCTTCATTATGTTTTTCGTTGTACGACACCAGATCGTTCAGCGTAAAACCGTCGTGGGCAGTAATAAAATTCACGCTTGCCCACGGGCGACGCCCGCGCTGATCGTACAGATCGCCGGAGCCCAGCAGGCGGGCGGCAAAGTCCGTCGACACGTTATCGCCCTTCCAGTATTCACGCAGCGTGTCGCGGTATTTATCGTTCCACTCCGCCCAGCCCGGCGGGAAGCCGCCCACCTGATAACCGCCGGGGCCGATGTCCCACGGTTCGCCAACCAGTTTCAGCCGGGATAACAGCGGATCCTGCGTCATGGCATCAAAAAAGCCGCCGCGCTGGTCGAACCCTTCCGGCTCGCGCCCAAGAATGGTGCCCAGATCGAAGCGAAAACCGTCGATATGCATCGATTCTGCCCAGTAACGCAGCGAATCCATCACCATCTGCAATACGCGCGGGTGCGACGTGTTCACCGTGTTGCCGGTGCCGGTATCATTGATGTAGTAACGGTGCTGATCCGGCAATGTGCGGTAATAAGAGAAGTTATCGATACCTTTAAACGACAGCGTTGGCCCCAGTTCGTTGCCTTCTGCCGTGTGGTTATAAACCACATCGAGGATCACTTCGATACCGGCATCGTGAAACGCCCGCACCATATCGCGAAAGCCCTGAATGCCGCGCGGCCCGTAATAACGCGACGCCGGGGCGAAGAAACCAAGCGTGTTATAGCCCCAGAAGTTGCGCAGCCCCTTATCGAGCAAATGCTGGTCATCCGGGAACCAGTGAACCGGCAGCAGTTCGACAGACGTAATACCGAGGCTTTTGATGTACTCCACCGAGGCCTTATGTCCCATCCCTTCAAACGTGCCGCGCAGCTCCGGCGGCAGCGCCGGATTAAGCTGGGTGAAGCCTTTCACGTGGGTTTCGTAGAAAACCGTGCGCGGCCAGGGAATGTTTGGTCGTGCGCCGTCCTGCCAGTCGAACGCGTGGGGATCGATAACCCGGCACTTGGGCGTAAACGGCGCGCTGTCCTGGGTATCAAAGGTCAGATCTTTGTCTTCATGGCCTAAATCATAAGCGTAATGGGCCGCGTTCCATTCGATATCCCCGACCAGTTCGCGGGCATAAGGGTCAATCAATAATTTATTCGGGTTAAACCGGTGGCCGTTTTCCGGCTCAAACGGGCCATGCACCCGGTAGCCGTATAACGCGCCGGGTTGCAGGCCTGGCACATAACCGTGCCAGATCTCGTGCGTGTTTTCCGGCAGATCAAACCGGGCGATCTCCTGCTTGCCATCGGGCGCGTATAAGCAGAGCTCCACACGATGCGCATGCGCTGAAAAAAGGGCAAAGTTAACGCCCTCACCGTCGTAATTCGCACCGAGTTGCTGGCCGTGCCCCGCCGTAATGTAAAACTGTTTTCCGTCAGACATTGCTTCCCCTTGATCGCCTGTAAAGTCTCACCAGACATAACGATTGATGAACCGCACCCTTTTCTTCGCAATCATGCACTGACCAGTACCGCAAAGGTGAAACCGCCTATCGATCGCAGATTCACTTTGTCGGTAAGAAAAACCTCCTCTGAGCTGAGTATGTCCCGGTAACGCCGATTCGCCAGTTCCGCCGGCAGGGCAATATTGGCGCCCGCCAGGCTGCCGTCGATGGCATCGAACAGCAGACGCGGGGCGAGCACAATTAACGCATCCTGGTTTTCCACGCGCGCAAAGGCGATCAGGTGCTCCGCCTCTTCACCCGCAACGGTCAACGGCAGATAAGCGCCCCGACGGAACAACGACGGCATCTGCTGGCGTAAATGCAGCAGCCGGTAGATGAAAAATTGCTTTAACTGCCCGCTCGACCAGCTTTCCTGCGAATGCGGATCGGCCTGCTCTTCGTCTACCAGCAGGCGCTCAAGCTCGGCGTAATCCGGCTCCAGCCGGTTATCCGGGTCGACCAGGCTGAAATTGAGCGCTTCGCTGCCCTGATAAATATCCGGTACGCCGGGTGCCGTCAGTTTGATCACCGTTTGCGTCAGGCTATTGACCAGCCCGGCGCGGATAAAGGGCTGTAGCGAGGCGGTAAAATCGGTTAAAAACTCGCGATTCTCCGGCGACAACAAATGCCGCACGTAATCAAGCACCGCCTGTTCATAGGCATCGTTAGTTTCGATCCAGTCGGTGCGCTGTTTCGCTTCGCGCAGCGCTTTTTCGACAAACGCCACAAACCGCGCTTCCAGCGCACGCAAACCTTCCACGTCATCGGCTTGTAAGTTGACCGGCCAGACGCCCGCCAGCGCCTGATAGATCATCCACGCCACCATCGGTCGCGGGGCGTGTCCATCGTCCAGCAGTTGCACTTTGCTATGGTTCATCTGCCGCCAGCGCGCCACGCAATCGGCCCAGCGCTCGGGCGCTTCCGTCAGGGTATAGAGCCGCGCCCTGGCGTCTTCTCCGCGTTTGGTGTCATGGGTTGAGGTGCCGGAAAGCGCATCCGGCTGGCGCTCAAGCCGGGTTTGCATCTCTGCGTGGAAACGATCGAGCGAAAAGGTGCGCGGTAGTGGCTCCGCGCCGACCTCGTTAAGCGCCAGATCGACATGCTGGCGGAAAAAGAGCGTATCTTCGACGGATTTCGCCATCAGCGGGCCGGTAAGCTGCTGAAAGCGGGTACGAAAACGTGCCGCCGCACCGAGCGCGCTTTTCGCCACATTGCCCACTAAAATGCGGCGCACAAAATCGAGCGCGGCAGCGTCCGGCGCATACGGGCTGCGCTGAACGCTCTCGACCACCTTGTTTAACAGCGCGGCATCCGCTTCCGGTAGCCCATCTTCCGTGCCATAGGTGCGATACACCGGGAAAGCGATCAGCAGTTCGCGCAGCGCCTGGCGCACCGCGTCCTCCTGCGGCACCGGGATTTCCGCGTGACCAATAGTGAGCGCCAGCGACACCAGCACACTGAATTCGCCGTTAAAGTTACGATCGACCATCAGCAGCTTGGCGTCGCGCAGCTCCTCGCGCATATTCACACGCCGCCCGGCAACGCTGTCGTAGGCTTTGCGCAGGTTACCAAGCTTGGCGTCATCGACCAGCACATCCGACAGCGCAGCGATAAATTCATACCCGGTGGTGCCGGAAACCGGCCAGTCAGCCGGAAGATGCTCGCCTTTGCCGAGGATCTTCTCCACCGTGAGGTAACACTCAGGCCCCACCTTCTGGCGTAAGCGCGTCAGATAACCCTGCGGATCGGCCAGCCCGTCAACATGATCGATTCGCAAACCGTCCACCGCGCCGCTGTGCACCAGTTCGAGGATCAGCCGGTGCGCATCATCAAAGACCGCTTCATCTTCCACGCGCACGCCAACCAGGCCGGTTATTTCAAAAAAGCGCCGGTACGAGAGGTCATTCGCCGCATCGCGCCAGCTCATTAACCGCCAGGGCTGCTGCGCATGAATGTCAGCGATTAGCGTGTGATCGGTCTCGCCGATAAGTGCCTGCTCCCGCCCTTGCCAGCTCTCTGCCACCAGCGGATAAAAGTTGTCGTAATAGGCCAGCGCCGGTTCACCGGTCAGCGGATCGGCTTTGATCGCCAGCTCGCCGTTTGCAAGCACAGTGTCAAAATCATCGCCGAGAAACGGCAGCGTCAGCCGCCGCGACCAGTCGATGTCGAAATGGTGGGCATACGGGCTTTTCTCGCCTTTGGCTATCACATCGCGCCACCAGGCGTTTTCCAGCGAGGCGGCCATATGGTTTGGCACAATATCCAGAATCAGCCCCAGCCCGGCGTTTTTTAACGCACTCACCAGCCGGTCAAACCCGCCGCGCCCGCCAAGGGTGGGATCGATCTCATTGGCGTTAGTGACGTCATAACCGTGGGTGGAGCCACTGGCAGCAGTAAAAATGGGCGAAGCATAAAGGTGACTGATACCCAGATGTTTAAGATACGGAACCAGCGCCGCGGCGCGATCAAACGTCATTCCGTTACGAAACTGCAAGCGGTAAGTGGCGGTTGGCGTATTCACATTCCCTCTCCCAAAGCCAGACGAACAATGAACGCATTCGGCGGTAAGTCATCCTGCCCGCGCGGCCAGACCACCAGCGTTTTGCCGGGTAGTTCCGGCAACGGTTGCGAGGCTTCGCCAATATTGAGCGCCAGCGATAATGTCCCCTGCGGGAAGCGCCAGCGGACCGCGATAAACCCCGGTGCGGTAGCGATCACTTCCCCATTTTGCCGCTGTGCATGCGCCAGCAGCGGCACCACATATTTCTGGCGCAGTGTCAGCCAGTCGCGGGTTTGCGTCAGCCAGCGCTGACCGCTCTCCTGCTGCGTTTTCGCCCAGTCCAGTTGTGAACGGGTAAAGGTTTCAGGCGAGTTCGGATCGGGAACCGCTTCCCCCTCATGTCCCGCATGGCCCTGAAACTCCCGCGCGCGCCCTTCACGCACGGCGCGCGCCAGATCGCCGTGAAAATCGGTAAAGAACAGGAAAGGATTGGTTTCGCCATACTCTTCGCCCATAAACAGCAGCGGAATGTGCGGGGAAAAGAGCAGCGCGCCGAGCAGCACGCGCGTTCTCTCCTCGCCCGCCAGCGTGATGAGCCGCTCACCCTGCGCGCGGTTGCCGGTCTGATCGTGGTTCTGGATAAAATCGACAAACGCCACTGGCGGCTGGCTGCGGCTGTCCACCCCGCGCGGTTCAGCGGTTGACGGGGCAACGTCCCCCTGAAACGCGAACCCTTCAGTTAACGCCCGCGCCAGCCATACTTCGGGCTTATCCGCAAAATCCTGGTAATAGGCATGGGTTTCGCCGGTGGCAAACACATGCGCGGCATTGTGCAGATCGTCATTCCACTCGGCGGTAAACAGCGGCGCCCGCCCATCCGGCTCGCGCGGATGCAGCGCAATAATATTGCGGCAATCTTCGGTGGTCAGATGCACCGGCCAGTCGGTGATCTCCTCGCGAATACGGCGGGCAATCTCCACCAGCACCGGCGGTTCGGCGCTGTCTTCAATCTGATCGATGGCATCAAATCGCAGCCCGTCCAGGTTGTATTCGTTGAGCCAGTAGAGCGGCGCTTCAACGATGTAACGCCGCACCGCGTCAACGTCATACGCGATGCCCGGCCCCCACGGCGTCTGGCGTTCGGCGTGGAAAAAATCCGGCGACAGCGCGGGTAAGTAGTTACCTTCCGGGCCAAAGTGGTTGAGCACAATATCCAGCACCACTGAAAGGCCGTAGCCGTGAGCCGCGTCGATAAAGGCTTTAAAATCATCCGGCGTGCCGTAAGCCGAGTGCGGCGCATAGAGCAGCACGCCGTCATAGCCCCAGCCGCGATTGCCGCCAAACTGGGAAACGGGCATCACTTCTATCATGGTGATGCCGAGTTGCGCGAGGTGCGGCAATTTTTCCATCGCCGCGCGAAACGTTCCCTGCGGGGTGAATGTCCCGATATGCAGCTCATAGACTACGGATTCTGCCCACGGGCGGCCCTGCCACTGCGGGTGTTGCCAGACGTAATGATCCGGGTCAACGACCAGTGAAGGACCGTTAACGTCGGCGGCCTGCGCGCGCGAGGCGGGATCGGGAACCGCCATGCCGTTGCTCAGGAGATACTGGTACGCCGTACCAGCGGCGATATTATCGACGGTCAGTTCAAACCAGCCGTCATCAAGGCGTTGCATTGGCAATTCGCCAGCCGGTAAACGCAGTGAAATCTGCTGCTGCCCGGTGGCCCATAACCGAAAACGCACGCGACCATTCGCGAGGTATTCGGCTCCCCAGCTTTTACAAAACGATTTCGACGCCATGCAATTACCTCTCCACGATGTCACGAAGAACAATCATAGTCGATAAACTGCAAAGCCATTGGCGGGCCGCCCGGTCATGCACGCGCATACCGGGCGGTGAGTTGCGTTACTGCTGTTGTTTTTCTTCTGCGGCGTCGACTTCGCGATACCAGCGGGGATGGTGCTTCTTCGCCCAGCGGCGGCTCACTTTGCCTTCAATCATGCCTTTGATCGACCCTTTCACCCAGAACGCCATATACATGTGCACCAGAATGGCGAGCATCAGGATAATGGCGGAAGTGGCATGCGCCAGCAAACACCAGCGAATCAGCCAGATGGGGAAAAAGTGGGCAAAGTACGGACGCCAGATCACCACGCCCGTCGCCAGCAGCAGCGAAATCATGCTCATGATGGTCCAGAACATCATTTTTTGCCCGGCGTTATATTTGCCGACATCCGCCACCTTGTGCTCGTTGCCTTTTAGCACCTCAACAATGTTTTTCAGCCACGGCAGATCTTTCTTGTCCGGCATGTTGTGGTGCACAAAGCGCACGAACATAAACATCAGGATCAGAAAGATCAGCACGCCAAAGAACGGGTGCAGAATGCGCCCCATCTGCGGTGTGCCGAAGGTTTGCGTCAGCCAGTGCAGCGTCGGGAAAAAGAGCGCGATACCGGATAACGCCACCAAGAAAAAGCAGATCACCACCGTCCAGTGGCACGCCCGGTCGATAAATTTGGTGCGCAGGATCATTTTGCTTTTATTCATGGTCGTGCTCCTCTTCATCGTCATCCGTCTCTTTGTTCGGCCCTACACCGATGTAGTGGAACAGCAGACCGGCAAAGGTGGCGATAAACCCGGCGGCGGAGAGGGGTTTGAGAATGCCTTTCCACACATTAACCGGCACATCGATTTTCGGTTCCGCAGGCAGGTTGTGATACAGCCCCGGCTGGTCGGCATGATGCAGCACATACATCACATGCGTACCACCCACGCCCTGCGGGTTGTACACCCCCGCACTGGCGTAACCGCGTTTTTGCAACTGCGCCACGCGCTGCTCGCCAAGCTCCAGCATCTCGGCTTTAGTACCGAAATGAATCGCCCCGGTCGGGCAGGTTTTCACGCAGGCAGGCTCCTGGCCGACGCTGACGCGATCGACGCAGAGCGTGCATTTGTAGACCCGGTTATCGTCCGGGTTGAGGCGTGGCACGTTGAACGGGCAACCGGCAATGCAGTAGCCGCAGCCAATGCAGTGCTCCGACTGGAAATCGACAATCCCGTTGGCGTACTGAATGATCGCGCCCGCCGACGGGCAGGCTTTCAGGCAGCCCGGCTCCGCGCAGTGCATACAGCCATCTTTGCGGATCAGCCATTCCAGCTTGCCGTTCTGCTCGGTTTCGCTAAAGCGCATCACCGTCCAGGATTTGGCGCTTAAATCGAGCGGGTTGTCATACACCCCGGCGCAATACCCCACCTCATCGCGGATATCGTTCCACTCGGAACAGGCCACCTGACAGCCTTTACAGCCGATACAGGTGGACACATCAATCAGCTTTGCCACTTCGGCGCGGAAATCCCGTGCCTGCGGCGGCGGCGTAAAACCGTTGGTCGCTGAACGTTTAATAATGTCTTGTGATTGCATGGACATAGCTTCGCTTCCTTACGCCTTCTCAATATTGACCAAAAACGCCTTGTATTCCGGCGTCTGCGAGTTAGCGTCGCCGACAGACGGCGTTAGCGTGTTAGCAAGGAAGCCTTTGCGCGTGGCTCCTTCAAAACCCCAGTGGCACGGAATGCCGACGGTATCAACGCTGCGCCCGTCGATAGTCAGCGTCTGCAAGCGTTTAGTCACCACCGCTTTGGCTTTGATAAAGCCGCGTTTCGACATCACCTTCACGTCGTCTCCGGCGAGAATGCCCTTCTCTTTGGCCAGCGCTTCGCCAATCTCTACAAACTGATCCGGCTGGGCGATAGCGTTAAGGCGGGCATGTTTCGTCCAGTGGCGGAACAGCTCAGTTATTGAGTAGGTGGTGGCGACATACGGGAAGGCATCCGCTTTGCCCATATTGGCGTTGTCGGCGGCGAAAATGCGCGCCACCGGGCTGGAAACCACTTCCGGGTGCAGCGGGTTGGTGCCAATCGGCGATTCAATCGGCTCGTAGTGTTCCGGGAACGGGCCGTCGTTCATCTTATCGATAGAGAACAGGCGCGCCACGCCTTCCGGGTTCATGATAAACGGCCCGACATTGCTGCCTGGCGCCGCCTGGCTGTAATCGGCAACGTCCATACCTGTCCAGCGCTGACCATCCCAGTGCAGCAGTGCGCGCTTCGCATCCCACGGTTTACCCGCCGGATCGGCAGAGGCGCGGTTGTAAAGAATGCGGCGGTTCGCCGGCCACGACCACGCCCAGCCCGGCGTACAGCCCAGCCCGTACGGATCGCTGTTATCACGGTTCGCCATCTGGTTACCGCGCTCCGTCCAGCTACCGCAGTACACCCAGCAGAAGCTGCTGGTGGAACCGTCATCGCGCAGTTGCGCAAAGCTGCTTAACTGCTCGCCTTTTTTCGCAATCAGCGTGCCTTTGTCGTCATACAGATCGCGCAGCGCTTTACCGTTGGCTTCGCGGGCCACCTCTTCCGGATGCGGATCGTACGGATCGTTATAATCCCAGGACATGTTCAGCAGCGGTTCCGGGTTGGCTCCGCCTTCGGCCTGATACAGCTCGCGCAGGCGCATAAACAGGCGTCCCAGGATTTTGGCGTCGTGCAATGCCTCTCCCGGCGGCTCGGCGGCGGCCCAGTGCCACTGCAACCAGCGACCGGAGTTGGCGATGGAACCGTCCTCTTCAGCAAAGCAGGAGGATGGCAGACGGAACACTTCGGTCTGAATTTCCGCCGGATTGACGTCGTTCATCTCGCCATGGTTCTGCCAGAAAGTGGAGGATTCGGTCGCCAGCGGATCGATAACCACCATGTATTTCAGTTTCGCCAGCGCGCGTGATGACTTGTTCTTATCCGGGAAAGCCGCCAGCGGGTTGAACCCCTGCACGATATAACCGTTGATTTTGCCTTCGATCATCAGCTCGGCCTGGGTCATCACATCGTAGAGACGATCCCATTTCGGCAGCCAGTCGTAACCCCAGTTGTTCTCCGCGGTGGCGCGATCGCCCCAGAAACTCTTCATCATGCTGATGAAAAACTTCGGCGTGTTCTGCCAGTAGTTCACTTCGTTCACCCCCAGCGACGGCGGGGTGATTTGCGAAATATAGGTCTGGTAATCCGGCTGTTTCTCGGACGGCAGGGGCATGTAACCCGGCAGGTTGGTCGACAGCAAACCTAAGTCGGTATAACCCTGAATATTCGAGTGGCCGCGCAGCGCGTTCACGCCGCCGCCCGCCATGCCGATATTACCGAGCAGCAGTTGCAGCATCCCCGCCGCGCGAATGATTTGCGCCCCGGCCGAGTGGTGTGTCCAGCCCAGCGCATAAAGAATGGTAGCGGTACGATTCGGCACGCTGGTGCTGCCGAGCACCGAGCAAACATGGGTGAAATCTTTTACCGTGGTGCCGCACAGGCGGCTGACCATTTCCGGGGTGTAGCGCGCAACGTGGGCTTTCAGCAAGTTCCACACGCAGCGCGGATGGCTCAGCGTCTCGTCGCGCAGCGCATTGCCCCGGGCGTCGAGTTGGTAGAACCAGCTGGATTTGTCGTACTGGCGTTTTTGCGCGTCGTAGCCGCTGAACAGGCCGTCGTTAAAGGCGTAGTCCTCGCGAATAATCAGGCTGGCATTGGTGTAGTGGCGCACATATTCATGCTGGATCTGGTCATGTTCAATCAGATAGCGGATCGCGCCAAGCAGAAACGCGGTGTCGGAACCGGCGCGGATCGGCGCATAGAAATCGGCCACCGCCGCGCTGCGGTTAAAGCGCGGATCGACGACCATTACGGTGGCGTCATTTTTGGTTTGCGCTTCCACCACCCACTTAAAGCCGACCGGATGCGCTTCGGCGGCGTTACCGCCCATGATCAGCACCACGTTGGCGTTTTTGATGTCCACCCAGTTGTTGGTCATCGCGCCGCGGCCAAAGGTCGGTGCCAGCGCGGAAACGGTCGGGCCGTGGCACAACCGCGCCTGACAGTCGATCGCCACCATGCCCAGCGCGCGGGTAAATTTGCCGTCAAGAATGCCGGTCTCATTACTGGCGGCGGAAGAACAGAGCATGCCGGTGGTGGTCCAGCGATTGACCGTTACGCCCTGCGCATTTTTTTCAATAAAGTTTTCATCGCGATCTTTTTTCATTAACCGCGCGATTTTATCAATGGCTTCATCCCAGCTAATTCGCTGCCATTTATCTGAACCCGGCGCGCGATATTGCGGATGTAATAAACGATTTTCGCTGTGAATATAGTCCAGAACGCCAGCGCCTTTCGGGCACAATGAACCCCGACTCACCGGATGATCGGCGTCGCCTTCAATGTGATAAATACTTTCACTGACATTTTTCGCATTATCACCGAGGCTGTACATCAGCATGCCGCAGCCGACTGAACAATAGGTGCAGTTATTTCGCGTCTCTTTTGCTTTTAAGAGTTTATATTGACGGGTTTCCGCGTGAACGGAAAAAGAAGATAAAAATCCGAGAGATGCGACAGTGCTTCCTGCCAGACCGCCCGCGCAGATCCGAAAGAACTGCCTCCGGTTGAGCTCCATTTGTCCTCCAGCTTAAACTTAAGACATGAAAAGGGACGGAGATTATAAGGATATTCTCAACACTTAACCATTATCCATTTATGGTTATTTTTGCGGGTAATTTGGAGCAGAAAGTTATTTAACTAAAATAAGTGGCAGAGATTTTTCTCTCTGCCCTTTTTATTACTTCGTCGCGCTGAATATGGCTTTGCCGATGCGGGCAATGGCATCATTACTTTGCGCCATTGTCGCTTTAGTATCCGTTATATAAATAGATACAATACGAGGCGCGCCTTTTTTCGGCCAGACAATACTGATTATCGAACGCGAACCATAATCGCCCGCCCCGGTTTTATCGCCAATCACCCAGCCTTTTGGCAACGTGGAACGCAGCAGCGCGTCAGCGACTTTATCCTCTTTCATCCACTGTACCAGTTGCGCACGCGAACGCGGCGTTAATACCTCGCCGAGCGCCAGCTTTTGCAGCGTGTGGCTGACAGCCAGCGGCGTGGTGGTATCACGTAAATCGCCCGGCACGGCGCTGTTGAGTTCAGGTTCGCCGCGATCGAGTTGCGTGACACTGTCACCTATCTCAGCAAAGAAACGCGTCACCGCTGCCGGTCCACCCAGCTTTTTTGCCAGCAGATTTGCCGCCGTGTTGTCACTTTCAGTGATTGCCGCGCTGCACAGTTGCTGCCAGCTCATCGAAGCAGGCGCAATAAACTTGCTGGTCACCGGCGAATAAGGAACCAGTTCACTTTGGGAAAACTGGGTGGTCTCATTTAACGCCAGTTCGCCTTTGTCGACCTTGCTCAGCACCGCGCCGCACAGCAGCGCTTTGTGGGTGCTGTTAAGCGGAAAACGCTCATCGCCGCGGTAGCTCACCGTCTCACCGCTGGCGGTATCCACTACCGCAATGCCGATGCGCGCGCCTAAGTGTTCTTCCTGCAGGCGGGCCACCGCCGTCAGCGTGGCGTTATCAATATTGGCGGCGCTGGCGGCAAAGGCGCTCAATAACAGTAAAGAACAGATTGATTTCACTGGGAAAAACATAGGTATAATCCTTGTTCAGACAGAGCAACATCACGAGTGGGCATCATGTATAACACCGCGTTAGTGTACAGAAGTTTCGGCGAACCGCAGACTGTTCTGCAAGCTGAAACCACCGCGCTGGCACCGCTTCCGGCAGGACAGGTTCGTGTCAAAATGCGCCTTGCGCCAGTGAACGCCTCGGATTTGATCCCGGTCACCGGCGCTTACAGCCACCGCATCACCCTGCCCGCTATCGCGGGCTACGAAGGCGTGGGCGTGGTGATGCACACGCACGATGCAAACGCGGATTTACTGGGCAAACGTGTGTTGCCGCTGCGCGGTCAGGGCACCTGGCAGCAGTATGTTGATTGCCCGGCGGAGCTGGTTGTGCCGGTGCCGGATGATATTGACGATACGCTCGCCGCCCGCGCCTACATCAATCCGCTGGCCGCGCAGATGATGCTGGAACATTACCCGGCTCACGGCCAACATGTGCTGGTCACCGCGGCGGGTTCTGACTGCGCCGGTTACCTTGCGCAGTGGGCCAGGCTTCAGGGGGCGAAAAGCGTGACCGGTATTTATCGTTCCGCCATTCATGCCAGCCGCCTGGCGGCCTGCGGCGTGATACCGCTGGCCGATACGGACAGCGCCGCCATCAAACGGGCGGCGGGGAAAGCCAGCGTTATCTATGACGCCACCGGCGGCACACTGGCAGAAACGCTGCTGCAATCAATGCCGAAAACCGGGCAATTTATCAGCTACGGTTTGCTCTCCGGGCAGCCGTTCAGCATCCGCCAGCGCTTACCCGCGGTCCACTGGTTCCATGTGCGTAACTATCTCGACGCGATGACGACAGATGACTGGCAGCAGGCGTTTTGCACACTCTGGGAGCGGCTGCGCACAACGCCCGTCAGCGAGGTCACGCTGACAGATTTTCAGCAGTGGCGGCAGGCTATCACGCTGTATCAGACGCCAGGCCGGATAGCCAAACCGCTGTTGTCGTTTTAATCCCTGTCGGCTGAATACGCCACATCGCGCTGGCGTTCAATTTCCGCTAATCGGGCGCGGAGCGAGGCAACCAGGTGCTCCCAGGCAAGGCTGCCCAGTGGCACCCGGAATGGCGGCGCGGGGGCGTCTGCCGCTGCGATAATCGCATCAACTGTGCGCTGCGCATCGCCTTTTATGTCAAAACTGCCACTGGCGATCCCCCGGCGCACCTCGCCCGCAGGCGTGTTGTCATAGACGGCGAGCGGCGTGGCGTGATCGAGCCCGGCACCGAATCCGGTTTGCGTTGGGCCGGGTTCGGCAATCACGATGTCGCTACCAAACGGTTTCACCTCCTGCGCCACCGATTCCAGAAAGCCTTCAATGCCCCATTTGCTGGCATGGTAAAGGCTGAAATTGGGGTACGCCACCTGGCCGCCTTCCGAAGAGACCTGCACAATCCGCCCGCCGCGCTGCGCGCGCAGCCACGGCAATACGGCACGCACTAACTGAATGGAGCCGGTAAGATTGGTAGCAATCTGCCGCTCAATTTGCGCATCGCTGACCTCTTCTGCCGCGCCAAACAAGCCGTAGCCGGCGTTGCTGACCACCCGTTCAATCACACCAAAAGTGGTAAACGCAGCGTCCACTTCGCGGCGCAGCGCCGCGCTATCGGTCATATCAAAACAACTGACGTGCAGCCGCGACGCATATTGCGCCTGTAATGCATTCAGCGCGTCCGCGCGCCGTACGCAGGCCACCACGCGGTCGCCGCGCGCCAGCAGCGTTTGCGTCATCAGTAATCCCAGCCCGGACGAAGCGCCGGTAATCAGCCATGTCGTCATAAATACCTCCACATGTTTTCCGGTAAGTGGATAGCGTAAGCAACCGGCGCTACTATGATAAGACGCACCAATCGGCATGCAGCGGTGAAAAATACTCAACAATGAAAAATGTCACTCTCGCAGATTTAAAAGCGTTCCTGCTGGTCGCACAGCACCGCAGCTTTCAACAAGCCGCCAATGAACTGGGAGTGTCGCGTTCCTCGCTGAGCCACGCCATGCGCGGGCTGGAAGGCCAGCTTGGCGTGCGCTTGTTACATCGCACCACCCGCAGTGTTTCGCTGACGGAGGAAGGCGCGGCGTTATTGCAGCGCATTGATCCTCTGCTCAACCAGTTAGATACGGCGCTGGATGCCACCCGCTTTCGCCCGCAGGAACTGCACGGCACGCTGCGCATTAACGCCAATGAAGGCGGCGCGCGCTGGCTGCTGGCGCACGTGGTTGACGGTTTTTTACAGGCGCACCCGCAGGTGGTGCTGGATATCGTGACCGAAGGGCGGCTGGTGGATATCGTCGCCGACGGGTTTGATGCGGGCGTACGGCTGGCGGAGTCCGTACCGCTCGATATGATTGCGGTACCGTTCGGCGGGCCGATCCGCTTTATCGCCATCGCCTCGCCACAGTATCTGCACAGCGCAGGTATACCGCAAAGTCCGGCAGATCTTTTGCGCCACCGCTGTATCGCCCAGCGTTTGCCGAGCGGAAAACGCTATCGCTGGGAGTTTGTGCAACATGGCAAGCCAATGACGCTCAACGTGCCCGGCAATTTATGCCTTGATAACAGCGCGCTGATGGTCGAGGCGGTGGTAAAAGGCTTAGGCATTGCTTATGTCCCTGAACCCTATGCCCGCGCGGCGATCAACAACGGGCTGGCGCAACAGGTGCTGTCGCCGTTCAGCCCGCCGATTGCTGGTTTATGTCTTTATTATTCCGGTCACCGGCAAATACCGGCGACGTTGAAGGCGTTTATCGCCGCCATCCGTGAGGCCAACGAAGCCATGCTGTAACGCTCAGTCGTTAATTAACTGTCCGGTGTGCAGATCGAGGCGGAAATCGCGCCCGCCGTCCGGCGGATCCCGGTCGCCGGAGCCATGTACCACGTCATCAATACAATTACTTATGCCGTTTCTACAGTGAGCCGGGTCAGGCTATGCTTTGACGGTGAAAACGGATAACCCGGAGAGAGAATGCTGATTGCCCAACTGAGCGATATTCATGCCGCGCCGGATAATGACAACCTGCAGCGCCTGCAGCGCGCCATCGACTGGTTGCTTGAGCTCAAACCCGATCTGCTGGTGGTGAGCGGTGATTTAACCGATGACGGCTGGGGTGCGGGCTATCGCGCCATTGACCGCGCCTTACAGCGCCTGGCGTGTCGCTCGCTGATCCTGCCCGGCAATGCCGATGATAAAACCGTGATGTGTGAAAATCTGGCCGCTTTTGCTCACCGCGCTGCGCACGACGCGCTGCATTTCCATGAGCAAGTGGATAACGTGCCGGTGATTGGCGTGGATGTGACCGTAACCGGTGAAAGCCGGGGCGATATCCGCCCACATCTGCACTGGCTGGAAGCGGCGCTGCGCGCGCAGCCGCAACCGGCGATGGTCTTTTTGCACCAGCACCTTTTCCCGAGCGGCATTGCCCCGCTGGATAACGCCATGTGCGATGGCGGCGAGGCACTGGCGCAACTGCTGGCGCGCTTACCGCATCCGCCGCTGGCGCTGTGTGCCGGCCACGTCCACCGCGCGATGTCCGCCACCTTTGCCGGTATCCCGGCGTATCTTTGCGGCTCCATCTGCCCGGCGAACCCGCTGATGCTCAATGCACAGCACATCCCGGCGGCAAGCGATCCGCCTGCGCTTCTCATTCATGAACTGCGCGATGATAGCCGGGTTAGCCATTTTGTCAGCCTGTAGCGGGTATCACCCATGCGCCGTTTTTCTCTGCATGGGCGCTAACTTTCACGGTTCGCCTTCCCAGTAATCCACGTTCTTACCACGAAAATTGAGCTGGCGAAAATCTTCGCGCCCGTTGCTGTGTGCTTTCGCCAGAAATTTATCTGCATCCGGGTATTCGCAGATTTCCGGGCTTTCCATGGTGCTAATTGAGAGATAACGCAGCGGTTGATCGGAGGTATTAATAATCTGGTGCGGCCACGCTTTGCCTGGCGGGATGCAGATAACATCCCCTTCCTGGATGGGCCGCTCTTCATCACCGATGCGCAACGTACCGTTGCCGTTCAGCACAATAAACATCTCTTCCTGCGCATGATGGAGATGAAACGGACAAGCGCGTTTGCCGGGCGGCACAATATCGACCGACGCGCCGAGTTTACTGGCGAGAGTGCCTTTGGTCAGCGAGCCGCCAAGCGATTCATACAGCGGCGGGCGCACGAAGTTTTCCATTTCAATATGATTAAAATTGCGGATCACAAACGCGGGCGGGGTTTTGTCGTTCATAAACAGTTCCGGTAAAGGGTTCCCGTTCAGTATTGAAACGCCCCTTCGGCCTGTCAATCTGTTCTAGAATGATCGGGTCGCCGCTCATCACGCCGCTGGCAGAAAGAGCTTATCCGCTATATCTACTGCGGATGTATATCAGCCCGGTAGCGACGCCGCCGGGCTTCATTGTCTTACTCTCCCGCCAGCCGCTGATAGCGGGCAAAACGCTGCTTCGCATCCTGTTCAGTTTGTGCAAACAGCTGCTCAGCCAGTGAAGGTGAGATGCGTTCGAGCGAGGCATAGCGCACTTCGCCGAGCAGAAACTCGCGAAAATCCTCTTCCGGCTCGTCGGAGTCGAGAATAAACGGGTTTTTCCCTTTTTCCCGCAGTTGCGGATTATGGCGCCATAAATGCCAGTAACCCGCGTCGACCGCCCGTTTCGCCTCGCGCATACTGCATCCCATACCGGTTTTTAACCCGTGGTTGATGCACGCGGCATAGGCAATCACCAGCGACGGTCCCGGCCAGGCTTCTGCCTCGACTATCGCCCGCAATGTCTGGGCTTTATCGGCACCCATCGCCACCTGCGCGACATACACATTGCCGTAGTTAACCGCCATCATGCCGAGATCTTTTTTGCGCGTCCGCTTGCCTTCAGCGGCAAATCGGGCGATGGCCGCCGCAGGGGTTGATTTTGACGACTGCCCGCCGGTATTGGAGTAAACCTCGGTATCAAACACCAGAATATTGACGTCCTCGCCGGAGGCCAGCACATGATCCAGCCCGCCGAAGCCAATGTCATACGCCCAGCCGTCGCCGCCAAAAATCCACTGCGATCGCCTGGCGAAATAGTCGCGGTTTTGATAGAGCCGGTTAAGCAGCGGGTCATCGCCCTTCTGCTGTTCAAGTAACGCGCTGAGCTGCCCGGCGCGCGCCTGCGTCCCGTCGCCGAGATCTTTATGCTCCAGCCACTGGCGCAGCGCCTGTTCAAGATCTGCGCCAAGCGGTAACGCCAGCGCGTTTCGCGCATCGCTGGCGATCTGTTCGCGTAATGCGCGACCGCCCAGCATCATGCCAAGGCCATACTCGGCGTTATCTTCAAACAACGAGTTCGCCCACGCCGGCCCCTGGCCTTTATGGTTTGTCGTCCACGGAATGGACGGCGCACTGGCACCCCAGATTGACGAGCAGCCTGTGGCATTGGCGATCATCAGGCGGTCGCCAAACAGTTGCGTGACCAGCCGCGCATACGGTGTCTCTCCGCACCCGGCGCACGCGCCGGAAAACTCCAGCAGCGGTGTTTCAAACTGGCTGCCTTTAACGGTCGTTTTGCTGAAGGGATTGGCTTTGGGCGATAGACCTACCGCATGATCCCAGACAGGAACCATCGCCCGCTGGCTCTCCAGCGGTTGCATGGTCAGCGCCTTGCCTTTCGCCGGGCAGATATCCGCGCAGTTACCGCACCCGGAGCAATCCAGCGGCGAAATCGCCAGATGGTATTCATACCCGTTCGCTCCCTGCGCCGGTTTGCTCAACAGCGCAGGCGGCGCGGCTTGCCGCTCGACCTCATCCAGCAGCGCCGGGCGCACCGCCGCATGCGGGCAAATAAACGCACATTGATTGCACTGGGTGCAGCCTTCAGGGTTCCAGACCGGCACCTGCAGGGCGATACCGCGTTTCTCCCAGGCGGCGGTGCCGGGTGGGAATGTGCCATCTTCCCGGCCAATAAAAGCGCTGACCGGCAGTTTGTCGCCGCACTGGCGATTCATTGGCTCAAGAATATCGCGAATAAAATCCGGCACCAGGCGCGTATCTTCGCTGACATTATCTTCCAGCCACGCCCAGCGCTCCGGCACCATCACTTCCTGCAGCGCTTCCATGCCAAGATCAATAGCGGCATTGTTCATATCCACCACTTTCTGGCCTTTGCGCCCGTAAGATTTCTCCACGGCCTGCTTCAGATAATGCGACGCCGTTTGGGGTTCGATAATGCCCGCCAGTTTAAAAAACGCCGCCTGCATCAGCATATTAAAACGCCCACCCAGCCCCAGCCTGCGGGCGATATCCACCGCGTTAAGGGTATAAAAACGGATCCCCTGGCGCGCAATGTAACGTTTCATCGCGTTGGGCAGCCGCGCCTCCAGCTCTTCGCCAAACCAGGTACAGTTGAGCAGAAATGTCCCGCCGGGGTTTAACCCTTCCAGCAGATCATATTTATCGACATACGATTGCTGCGAGCAGGCAATAAAGTCTGCTTTATTGATCAGATACGGTGAGGTGATGGGCCGTTCGCCAAAACGCAGATGCGACACGGTAATGCCGCCCGATTTTTTCGAGTCATAGGCAAAATAGGCTTGCGCATACATCGGTGTGTTGTCACCGATTATCTTAATCGCGCTCTTGTTGGCGCTGACAGTGCCATCCGATCCCAGCCCCCAGAATTTACAGGCGGTGATCCCCTCGCGTGAAACCTGCACGTCCCAGGCAGGCAGCGGCAGTGAGGTGTGGGTGATGTCGTCAAATATCCCCAGCGTAAAGCCATCTTTGGGCAGAGGTTTTTTCAGGTTTTCAAACACCGAGACAATATCCCCCGGCAGTACATCTTTACCGCCCAGCCCGTAGCGCCCACCGACAATTAACGGTGCGTTATCGTGGTGGTAAAAGGCGTTTTTCACATCCAGGCATAACGGCTCGGCCTGCGCACCCGGCTCTTTGGTGCGATCGAGTACCGCGATGCGTTTCACGCTGGACGGGATCCGGGCGAAGAAATGCGCCAGTGAAAACGGGCGAAACAGATGCACCGTCAGCAGACCGACTTTTTCGCCACTGTCGCAAAGGGCGTCCACGACATCTGAAATGGTGTCACACACCGACCCCATCGCCACAATGATTTGTTCGGCATCTTCCGCACCGTAGTAATCAAACAAATGGTATTCGCGCCCGGTGAGGGCAAAGATTTCCGCCATATAGTTTTCGACAATTTCCGGCAAGGCATCGTAATAGCGATTAGCCGCTTCGCGCGCCTGAAAGTAGATATCCGGGTTTTGCGCCGTCCCGCGGATCACCGGATGTTCCGGGTTCAGCGCATTGCGGCGAAAGCGGTTCAGCGCATCGTTATCCAGCAGCGGCGCGAGTTCGTCATACTCCAGCACCTCGATTTTCTGGATCTCGTGCGAAGTACGAAACCCGTCGAAAAAGTTGATAAACGGCACACGACCTTTGATTGCCGACAGATGCGCCACCGCCGAGAGATCCATTACCTGCTGGACATTGCTCTCGGCCAGCATCGCGCAGCCGCACTGGCGCACCGCCATCACATCCTGATGATCGCCAAAAATGTTCAGCGAATTTGTCGCCAGCGCCCTCGCGCTCACGTGAAACACGCCGGGTAGCAGTTCACCGGCGATTTTGTACAAGTTAGGGATCATCAATAACAATCCCTGCGACGCAGTGTAGGTGGTGGTGAGCGCTCCGGCCTGAAGCGCGCCGTGGACCGCGCCTGCGGCCCCCGCTTCCGACTGCATCTCCATTAAACGCACCGGCTGGCCAAACAGGTTTTTTTTGCCCGCCGCAGCCCACTCATCGACGTTTTCCGCCATCGGCGTGGAGGGCGTAATCGGATAAATCGCCGCGACATCGGTAAAGGCATAGGAGATCCAGGCTGCCGCTGCGTTGCCATCCATCGTTTTCATCTTTCCGGACATTGCTCGTTCCTCGGTTCTAAGAGGTGGTGATGCCTTCGCTATTGCACAGCCTGTGCCATCTCGGTTATTTCAGTGAATACAAGCAATTAGTAACAGGCGCCGAAAAGGGATTGCGTGGAATAAGACAGCGGACACGACAGCTTGTTGAACTGCCGACAAAGTGTCACGCCGGTCAGCGCGGGTAACGAGCGCAAACAGAATTGTGTTGTTTCGTACAATTGGTCAGATGTTTGTGAACTCTTTGTTCCTTTTCTCTTCTGCGTCAAAATATAAAATCAATAAAAATCAATAAATTAATCACTCTGGCATGGCTGGTATGTTCCCTGCACAAGGAAGTGTGGCAAACACATAACCAACAGGAGAAACACCATGACCATGCGTCAATGCGCCATTTACGGCAAAGGTGGGATCGGCAAATCGACCACCACACAGAACCTGGTCGCCGCGCTGGCGGAGATGGGTAAAAAAGTCATGATTGTCGGCTGCGATCCGAAAGCCGACTCCACGCGTTTGATCCTGCATGCGAAAGCGCAGAACACCATTATGGAGATGGCTGCTGAAGTCGGCTCCGTGGAAGACCTGGAGTTAGAAGACGTGCTGCAAATCGGTTACGGCGGCGTGCGCTGCGCGGAATCCGGCGGCCCGGAGCCAGGTGTGGGGTGTGCCGGTCGCGGGGTGATCACCGCGATTAACTTCCTTGAAGAAGAAGGCGCATACGTGCCGGATCTCGATTTTGTTTTCTACGACGTGCTGGGCGATGTGGTATGCGGTGGTTTCGCCATGCCGATTCGTGAAAACAAAGCGCAGGAGATCTACATCGTTTGCTCTGGCGAAATGATGGCGATGTACGCCGCCAATAACATCTCTAAAGGCATCGTGAAGTATGCCAAATCCGGCAAAGTGCGCCTCGGCGGGCTGATTTGTAACTCGCGCCAGACCGACCGTGAAGATGAACTGATCATTGCGCTGGCTGAAAAACTCGGCACGCAGATGATCCACTTTGTTCCCCGCGACAACATCGTGCAGCGTGCGGAAATCCGCCGTATGACGGTTATCGAATATGACCCGACCTGCAATCAGGCGAATGAATATCGCAGCCTTGCCAGCAAAATCGTCAACAACACCAAAATGGTGGTGCCAACCCCCTGCACCATGGATGAGCTGGAAGCGCTGCTGATGGAGTTCGGCATTATGGATGTGGAAGACACCAGCATCATTGGTAAAACCGCCGCCGAAGAAAACGCCGTCTGATCACAGGAGCACACCCATGAGCAATGCAACAGGCGAACGTAACCTGGAGATAATCGAGCAGGTGCTCGAAGTTTTCCCGGAGAAGACGCGCAAAGAACGCAGAAAACACATGATGGTGACGGACCCGGAGCAGGAAAGCGTCGGTAAGTGCATCATCTCTAACCGCAAATCGCAGCCGGGCGTGATGACCGTGCGCGGCTGCTCGTATGCCGGATCGAAAGGGGTGGTATTTGGGCCAATCAAGGATATGGCGCATATCTCCCACGGTCCGATCGGCTGCGGGCAGTACTCCCGCGCCGGGCGGCGGAACTACTACACCGGCGTCAGCGGCGTGGACAGCTTCGGCACGCTCAATTTCACTTCCGATTTTCAGGAGCGCGACATCGTGTTTGGCGGCGACAAAAAGCTCGCCAAACTGATTGAAGAGCTGGAAGAACTGTTCCCGCTGACCAAAGGCATTTCGATTCAGTCGGAATGCCCGGTCGGCCTGATTGGCGATGACATAGAGGCCGTCGCGAACGCCAGTCGTAAAGCCATCAACAAACCGGTTATTCCGGTGCGGTGCGAAGGCTTTCGCGGCGTGTCGCAATCCCTCGGTCACCATATTGCCAACGATGTGATCCGCGACTGGGTGCTGGAAAACCGCGAAGGTAAACCGTTCGAATCCACCCCTTACGATGTGGCGATCATCGGCGATTACAACATCGGCGGCGATGCCTGGGCTTCGCGCATTTTGCTCGAAGAGATGGGCTTGCGGGTGGTGGCGCAGTGGTCCGGCGACGGTACGCTGGTGGAGATGGAAAACACGCCGTTCGTCAAACTGAACCTGGTGCACTGCTACCGCTCAATGAACTACATCTCGCGCCATATGGAGGAGAAGCACGGTATTCCGTGGATGGAATACAACTTCTTTGGTCCGACGAAAATCGCGGAATCGCTGCGCAAAATCGCCGACCAGTTTGACGACACCATTCGCGCCAATGCCGAAGCGGTGATCGCCCGATACCAGGCGCAGAACGACGCCATTATCGCCAAATATCGCCCACGTCTGAAGGGTCGCAAGGTGCTGCTTTATATGGGCGGGCTGCGTCCGCGCCATGTGATTGGCGCCTATGAAGACCTGGGAATGGAGATCATCGCAGCCGGTTATGAGTTCGCTCATAACGATGATTACGACCGCACCCTGCCGGATCTGAAAGAGGGCACGCTGCTGTTTGATGATGCCAGCAGCTATGAGCTGGAGGCGTTCGTCAACGCGCTGAAACCGGATCTCATCGGTTCCGGCATCAAAGAGAAGTACATCTTTCAGAAAATGGGCGTGCCGTTTCGCCAGATGCACTCCTGGGATTACTCCGGCCCGTACCACGGCTATGACGGCTTCGCCATCTTCGCCCGCGATATGGATATGACGCTCAACAACCCCGCGTGGGGCCAGTTGACCGCGCCGTGGCTGAAATCCGCCTGATTTTTATCCTGTTATCCCGTTTGTTCACCGATTTGTGGCGCGGGAGGAGAACACCATGAGCCAGACTGCTGAGAAAATACAGAATTGCCATCCCCTGTTTGAACAGGATGCCTACCAGACGTTATTTGCCGGTAAACGGGCACTCGAAGAGGCGCACTCGCCGGAGCGGGTGCAGGAAGTGTTTCAATGGACCACCACCCCGGAATACGAAGCGCTGAACTTCAAACGCGAAGCGCTGACTATCGACCCGGCAAAAGCCTGCCAGCCGCTGGGCGCGGTACTCTGTTCGCTGGGGTTTGCCAACACCCTGCCGTATGTGCACGGTTCACAGGGTTGCGTGGCCTATTTCCGCACATACTTTAACCGCCATTTTAAAGAACCGGTGGCTTGCGTGTCGGATTCAATGACGGAAGACGCGGCCGTGTTCGGCGGGAATAACAACCTCAATACCGGCTTACAAAACGCCAGCGCGCTGTATAAACCGGAGATTATCGCCGTCTCTACCACTTGTATGGCGGAAGTGATCGGCGATGACTTGCAGGCTTTTATCGCCAACGCCAAAAAAGATGGTTTTCTTGATGCCGCCATCCCCGTGCCTTACGCGCACACCCCCAGTTTTATCGGCAGCCATATCACCGGCTGGGACAACATGTTTGAAGGTTTTGCCCGTACCTTTACGGCAGACCATCAGGCACAGCCCGGGAAACTGTCACGCATCAACCTGGTGACCGGGTTTGAAACCTATCTCGGTAATTTCCGCGTGCTGAAACGCATGATGGAACAAATGGAGGTGCAGGCGAGTGTGCTCTCCGATCCGTCGGAAGTGCTGGATACCCCTGCTAACGGGCATTACCAGATGTACGCGGGCGGGACGACGCAGCAAGAGATGCGCGAGGCGCCGGACGCTATCGACACGCTGTTGCTGCAACCCTGGCAACTGGTGAAAAGCAAAAAAGTGGTACAGGAGATGTGGAATCAGCCCGCCACCGAGGTTTCTGTTCCCGTTGGGCTGGCAGGAACGGATGAACTTTTGATGGCGATCAGTCAGTTAACCGGCAAGGCCATTCCCGATTCGCTGGCGCTGGAGCGCGGGCGGCTGGTCGATATGATGCTCGACTCCCACACCTGGCTGCACGGTAAAAAATTCGGTCTGTTTGGCGACCCGGATTTTGTCATGGGATTGACCCGTTTCCTGCTGGAGCTGGGCTGCGAACCGACCGTTATCCTCTGCCATAACGGTAACAAGCGCTGGCAGAAAGCGATGAAGAAAATGCTCGACGCCTCACCGTACGGCCAGGAGAGCGAAGTGTTTATCAACTGCGATTTGTGGCATTTCCGCTCGCTGATGTTTACCCGCCAGCCGGACTTTATGATTGGCAACTCGTACGGCAAGTTTATTCAGCGCGACACCTTAGCCAAGGGTGAACAGTTTGAAGTTCCGCTGATCCGCCTCGGTTTTCCGCTGTTTGACCGCCACCATCTGCACCGTCAGACCACCTGGGGTTATGAGGGCGCCATGAGCATTCTCACTACCCTTGTGAATGCGGTACTGGAGAAAGTGGACAAAGAGACCATCAAGCTCGGCAAAACCGACTACAGCTTCGATCTTATCCGTTAACCATCACGCGCCCCGCGCCACGCGGGGCCAGGAGGTTTTATGCCGGTCATTATTCTTCGCCAGCGCGGCGCGGATCTCTATTGCTATATCGCGAAACAGGATCTCGAAGCCCGCGTGTTACAGGTTGAACACGACACGCCGGAACACTGGGGCGGCGCGCTTGAACTGGAAGGTGGACGCCGTTATTACGTCAATCTGCAACCCGGCCGCCCGGCTTTTCCGCTCAGCCTGCGCGCCACCCGCGACGCGCAGGCATAAGGAGGTGAGCAATGTCCGACAACGATACGCTGTTCTGGCGGATGCTGGCGCTGTTTCAGTGCCTGCCGGAGCTGCAACCCGCGCAAATCATGGCCTGGCTTACCCACAGCAGTGATGAAGTGCTGACACCCAATGGGCTGGCGGCACTCGAATTACCGCAACTGGAAGCCCATTTTCCGTATGCGGAAGCCCTGATGTCGAATGGTCGCTGGGCGCGGGTTAAAGCCTGCCTGCGCGGCGAACTGCCCGCGCATTTGCAGGTGCAGGAAGCCAAAAGCCGCCGTCCGCAATTGGTTGTCGCCTTCTGCTCGCAGGATGGGCTCACCATCAATGGTCATTTCGGCCAGGGGCGACTTTTCTTTATTTATGGATTTGATGACCAGGGCGGCTGGCTCCATGATCTGCGCCGCTACCCTTCTCACCCGCAAAACCAGGAACCGAATGAAATCCGCGCGCAGTTACTCCACGACTGCCATTTGCTGTTTTGTGAAGCGATCGGCGGCCCGGCAGCCGCACGGCTGATTCGTCATAATATTCACCCGATGAAAGTATCCCCGGGCAATACCATTTTGTCCCAGTGCGCCGCCATCCAGAACCTGCTGGCCGGGCCGTTACCGCCGTGGCTGGCGAAACGGCTGGAACGCGCTAATCCGCTGGAAGCGCGGGTGTTTTAAACCGCCCCCTGATGGGGGCGTTTTTTGGCGTGGGCATTGCGCCAATTGTCTGTTTTGTCACAAAGCGCACAACACTTTCCCCTTAAAAATCAATCACTCTTTTCTGGCTTGCGATTTGCACCATTAACGCTAACCCAACCAGAAAATGAGGTGATGATGAAGGGGAACGACATCCTGGCTCTGCTCGATGAACCGGCCTGCGAGCATAACCATAAACAGAAATCCGGCTGTAGCGCGCCAAAACCCGGTGCGACTGCCGGAGGCTGCGCCTTCGACGGCGCACAGATCACCCTGCTGCCACTTTCCGATGTGGCGCATCTGGTACATGGCCCGATTGGCTGCGCCGGTAGCTCATGGGATAACCGCGGCAGCCTGAGTTCCGGCCCACGGATCAACCGGCTTGGCTTCACCACCGATTTGAACGAGCAGGATGTCATCATGGGGCGTGGCGAGCGGCGGCTGTTTCACGCGGTGCGCCATATTGTCGACCGCTATCACCCGGCGGCGGTATTTATTTACAACACCTGCGTTCCGGCAATGGAAGGCGATGATATTGAAGCCGTCTGCCAGGCCGCAGCGACCGCCACCGGTGTGCCCGTGATTGCCGTTGATGTGGCCGGTTTTTACGGTAGCAAAAACCTGGGCAACCGCCTGGCGGGCGAGGTGATGGTGAAAAAAGTCATCGGCGGGCGCGAACCCGCGCCGTGGCCGGACAATACGCCTTTTGCCCCGGCGCACCGTCATGATATTGGCCTGATTGGCGAATTTAATATCGCCGGCGAGTTCTGGCATATCCAGCCGCTGCTTGATGAGCTGGGGATTCGTGTGCTGGGAACCCTCTCCGGCGACGGGCGCTTTGCCGAGATCCAGACGCTGCACCGTGCGCAGGTCAATATGCTGGTTTGCTCCAGAGCGCTGATTAATGTCGCCAGATCGCTGGAGCAACGTTACGGCACGCCGTGGTTTGAAGGCAGTTTTTATGGCGTTCGCGCCACTTCTGATGCCCTGCGCCAGCTGGCAACGCTCACCGGCGATAGCGATTTAATGGCGCGCACCGAACAGCTAATCACGCGTGAAGAACACGCAGCAGAGCAGGCGCTGGCACCGCTGCGCGAACGTCTACGCGGCAGGAAAGTGCTGCTCTATACCGGCGGCGTCAAATCCTGGTCGGTGGTTTCGGCACTGCAGGATCTCGGCATGACGGTTGTGGCTACCGGAACGCGCAAATCTACCGAAGAGGATAAACAGCGCATCCGTGAACTGATGGGCGATGACGCCATTATGCTGGACGAAGGCAACGCCCGCGCCCTGCTGGATGTGGTTTATCGCTGCAAAGCCGACATGATGATCGCAGGCGGTCGCAACATGTACACCGCCTATAAAGCGCGTCTGCCCTTTCTTGATATCAACCAGGAGCGTGAACACGCGTTTGCCGGTTATCGCGGCATCATTACGCTTGCCGAACAACTTTGTCAGACCCTGGAAAGCCCGGTCTGGCCGCAAACGCATGCCCGTGCGCCGTGGCAATAAGGAGCGTTCAATGGCCGAAATTCTGCGCAGTAAAAAACCGCTGGCGGTCAGCCCGATAAAAAGCGGCCAGCCGCTGGGGGCGATCCTCGCAAGTCTGGGGTTCGAACAGTGCATACCGCTAGTACACGGCGCACAGGGCTGTAGCGCCTTCGCAAAGGTGTTCTTTATTCAACATTTTCACGACCCGATCCCGCTGCAATCGACGGCGATGGACCCGACTTCCACCATTATGGGTGCCGATGAAAACATTTTTACCGCGCTCAATGTTCTCTGTCAGCGCAACGCCGCGAAAGCCATTGTGCTGCTCAGTACCGGGCTGTCAGAAGCTCAGGGCAGCGACATTTCGCGGGTGGTACGCCAGTTTCGTGATGATTTTCCCCGGCATAAAGGCGTTGCGCTGCTCACCGTCAACACCCCGGACTTTTACGGCTCGCTGGAAAACGGCTACAGCGCCGTGCTGGAAAGCGTGATTGAACAGTGGGTGCCTGCGCAGCCCGCCGCCAGCTTGCGCAACCGCCGCGTCAACCTGCTGGTCAGCCATTTACTGACGCCGGGCGATATCGAACTGTTGCGCAGTTACGTTGAGGCCTTCGGACTGCAACCGGTGATTGTGCCGGATCTGTCGCTGTCGCTGGACGGACATCTGGCAAACGGTGATTTTTCGCCTGTTACCCAGGGGGGGACATCGCTGCGCATGATTGAACAGATGGGGCAAAACCTGGCCACCTTTGTGATTGGCAACTCGCTGAGTCGTGCGGCGGCGTTACTGGCGCAGCGCAGCCGTGGCGAGGTGATCGCCCTGCCGCATCTGATGACGCTTGCAGCCTGCGACACGTTTATTCATCGACTGAAAACCCTCTCCGGGCGCGACGTCCCCGCGTGGATTGAGCGTCAGCGCGGGCAAGTGCAGGATGCGATGATCGATTGCCATATGTGGCTGCAGGGTGTGGCTATCGCCATGGCAGCAGAAGGCGATCACCTGGCGGCATGGTGCGATTTCGCCCGCAGCCAGGGCATGCTCCCCGGCCCGATTGTCGCACCGGTCAGCCAGCCGGGGTTGCAAAATCTGCCGGTGGAAACGGTGGTCATCGGCGATCTGGAAGATATGCAGGATCAGCTTTGTGCGACGCCCGCCGCGTTACTGGTGGCCAATTCTCATGCCGCCGATCTCGCCGCGCAGTTTGATCTGTCGCTTATCCGCGCCGGGTTCCCGGTGTATGACCGGCTGGGAGAATTTCGTCGCCTGCGCCAGGGGTATAGCGGCATTCGTGACACGCTGTTTGAGCTGGCGAATGTGATGCGCGAACGCCACCACCCGCTTGCAACCTACCGCTCGCCGCTGCGTCAGCACGCCGACGACAACGTTACGCCTGGAGATCTGTATGCCGCATGTTAATCGTCAGTTCAGCACCATTTGTCAGGGCGAATGGTCAATGAAAGTCGCTTTTGCCAGTTCGGATTATCACCACGTGGATCAACACTTTGGCGCCACGCCCAAGTTAGTGATTTATGGCGTGAAAGAGCACGAGGTCACGCTGTTGCGGGTGGTGGATTTTTCTGTGCTCGCCGGACACCAGCAAGAGAAGCTCGATTGTCGCATTCACGCGCTGGAAGATTGCGTCACGCTCTACTGCGTAGCGATTGGTGAAGCGGTTTTTCGCCAGCTTTTGCAAATCGGCGTACGCGCGGTTCGCGTGCCGCACGCGACCACCATTGCCGGACTATTGCAGGAAATTCAGCACTACTGGTATGACAAAGAGCAGCGCAAAAGCGCCCGCAATCCACAACGCTTCGCCCACATGCTCCAGGAACAAACCTGGCAGGAAGAGGATGAGCATTAGCCACACCCCGTGTCGGTTGTGTGACAAAGCCAACATAAAATCGCGACACAGCGCCGGGTTTTATGTTGGCTCATTAACTTACTTCATTGAAATGCAGCGCTTTTCCCTTCTGGTATTGCTTTTGCTTGATTGTCATCACCCGCCGTTGATTGAGGCGGTGAAATGCGCCACGGCGCTTTCCGTCATCTCTCCTGGGAGCCAGGCACATGTGGAATTACTCCGAGAAAGTGAAAGATCATTTTTTTAATCCCCGTAACGCGCGGGTGGTGGATAACGCCAACGCCGTGGGCGATGTGGGTTCGTTGAGCTGTGGCGATGCGCTGCGGCTGATGCTGCGCGTGGATCCGCAAAGTGAAACCATCCTCGAAGCCGGGTTTCAGACGTTTGGCTGCGGCAGCGCGATTGCCTCCTCTTCCGCGCTCACCGAGCTGATTATTGGCCGCACGCTGGCGCAGGCTGAGCAGGTGACCAACCAGCAGATTGCGGATTACCTCGATGGCCTGCCGCCGCAAAAAATGCACTGCTCGGTGATGGGCCAGGAGGCGCTGCGGGCGGCGATTGCCCACTACCGTGGCGAAACGCTGATCGATGAGCACGAAGAAGGCACGCTGATTTGCAAATGCTTTGGCGTCGATGAAGGGCAAATTCGCCGGGCGGTGCTGAGTAACGGGTTGACCACCCTTGAAGAGGTGATCAACTACACCAAAGCGGGCGGCGGCTGCACCGCGTGCCATGAAAAAATTGAACTGGCGCTGGCCGATATTCTCGCTCAGCACCCGCAGGCCGCCACTGCCGTCGCAGCGGAGAAAGATCCGCACTGGCAGGAAGTTGTCGATGCGATCACCGAATTACGTCCGCATATCCAGGCCGATGGCGGCGATATGTCGCTGCTTAGCGTCAACAATCATATCGTGACCGTCAGCCTTTCCGGCAGTTGCAGCGGCTGCATGATGACCGACATGACGCTCGCCTGGCTCCAGCAAAAACTGATGGAGCGTACCGGCTGTTATATGGACGTCGTGGCCGCCTGAGCCACCACATGTCAACCGATGGGGGAGAAAATATGAAGCAGGTCTATCTGGACAATAACGCCACCACCCGTATCGATCCGATGGTGCTGGAAGCGATGATGCCATTCTTAACTGAACATTACGGCAACCCGTCATCGATTCACGACTTTGGCACCCCCTCCCGCGCCGCGCTTGAACGTGCTCGCCAGCAAGTCGCCGCGCTGCTGGGCGCCGATCACAGTAGCGAAATCATTTTCACCTCCTGCGCGACCGAGGCCACCAGCACCGCACTGCACGCCTGCGTTGAGCTGATGCCGGAGCGCCGGGAGATTATTACCACCGCCGTTGAACACCCGGCCACTCTCGCCGTGTGCGAACATCTGGAACGCCAGGGCTACCTTATCCATCGTATTGGCGTTAATGCCAGCGGCGCAGTGGATATGGAACAGTATCGCCGCGCGCTGAGCACGCGTGTGGCGGCGGTCAGCATAATGTGGGCGAATAATGAAACCGGGGTGCTGTTTCCGGTGATCGAAATGGCCGCTATGGCGCAGGAATATGGCGCGCTGTTTCACTGCGACGCGGTACAAGTGGTGGGCAAAATCCCGCTGGATATCGCCCGCACGCAGATCGATATGCTCTCCTGCTCGGCGCATAAACTGCACGGGCCAAAAGGTGTGGGTTGCCTCTATTTGCGCCGTGGCACCCGCTTTCGTCCGCTGCTGCGCGGTGGGCATCAGGAGCGCGGTCGCCGCGCCGGTACAGAGAATATCGCTGGCATTGTCGGCATGGGCGCGGCGTGCGAACTGGCGCAGATACACCTGCCGGGTAGCGCGGGCATCGCCAGCCTGCGCGATCGCCTGCAAGACGAACTGGTCAAACAGGTGCCGTCAGTGATGGTGATGGGCGGTGATCAACCCCGCGTTCCCGGCACGGCAAACCTGGCGTTCGAATTTATCGAAGGGGAAGCCATTTTACTGCTCCTCAACCAGGCGGGGATCGCCGCGTCCAGCGGCAGCGCCTGCACCTCCGGCTCGCTGGAACCGTCGCATGTGATGCGGGCGATGAACATTCCCTACACGGCGGCGCATGGCAGTATCCGTTTTTCACTCTCGCGCTATACGCGGGAAAAGGAGATCGACTATGTGATCGAGACGCTGCCAGCCATTATTACCCGTCTGCGCGCGCTTTCGCCCTACTGGCAGGATGGTTCTGCCCCCGCTACCTTTGCGCCGGTTTACGGCTAAGGCGGCGACATGTCCAGGGTTGTGATCAATGACACCACGCTGCGCGATGGCGAACAGAGCCCCGGCGTCGCCTTTTGCGCCAGCGAGAAAATCGCCATTGCCGAAGCGCTGTTTGCCGCCGGGGTGACCGCGCTGGAAGTTGGCACTCCGGCGATGGGCGGCGAAGAACGCCAGCGGATGCGACAAGTTCGCCAGCAACTGCCTGACGCCACGCTCATGGCCTGGTGTCGCATGAATACCGATGAAATCAGCCAGAGCGCCGATCTCGGCATGGACTGGGTGGATATCTCGCTACCGGCTTCTGACAAGCTGCGCCAGTACAAATTGCGCGAACCGCTGCCGGTCGTGCTGGATAAGCTGGCCACGCTGATTGCGCAGGCGCGACAGCAGGGATTACAGGTATGTATTGGTTGCGAAGACGCATCCCGCGCCAGCGATCGGACATTGGCGGAGATTGCCCACGTCGCCCGCAGCGCAGGCGCACAGCGGCTGCGTTTTGCCGATACCCTTGGCCTGCTCGACCCTTTCACCACCGCTCAGCGTATCAGCGCGCTGCGTCAAAGCTGGCCCGGTGAAATTGAAATGCACGCCCATAACGATCTCGGTATGGCGACCGCCAATACGCTGGCGGCGGTTCGCGCCGGGGCAACCAGTGTAAATACGACCGTGCTGGGCCTTGGCGAACGCGCCGGAAACGCCGCGCTGGAAACCGTCGCACTCGGGCTGAGCCGCTGTCTGGGTCTGGATAGTGGCGTGGATTTCACGCAATTACCGATGCTCTGCCAGCAGGTCGCCGATGCCGCCCGGCGACCCATTGACCCACAGCAACCGCTGGTTGGCGCGCAGGTATTTACCCACGAATCCGGCGTGCATGTCGCCGCCCTGCTGCGCGATCGCGAAAGCTACCAGGCCATTGATCCGGCGCTGATCGGCCGCGAATACCGGCTGGTGCTCGGTAAGCACTCCGGTCGCCAGGCCGTGGAAGGTGTGTTTACCCGGCTGGGCTATCACCTTAACGCCCTGCAAGTCGACCTGCTGCTGCCCGCCATTCGCCGCGTGGCGGAAAGCAGCAAACGCACGCCGCAAGACGATGAACTGATTGCGCTTTACACCACCTTGTGTGGGTCAGACGCCGCACACCTGGCGAGGGGTTAAAGATGGAATGGTTTTATCAGATCCCCGGCGTGGCTGAACTCGACAGCGCCGAGTCCTTTTTTACCTTTTTCTCTGTGCCTTATGAACCGCTGACGCTGCGCCGTTGCTGCCTGCCGGTGCTGCGCGAATTTCACCAGCGCCTGCGTGATCATGTGCCGCTGCGGAATCTGCTTGAAGCCACTCCCCGCGATCCCTGGTTACTGGCGCGCAGACTACTGGCGGAAAGCTATGAACACTGTACAACGGAGCCGACATCATGAAACCAAAGTATGCGTTCGGTGAGGAAGTTCGCGTTAGCCGCGCAATCCGCAACGATGGCACCATGCCGGGTTACCGGCGCGGCGATTTGCTGGTGCGTCGGGGTAGCACGGGTTTTGTCCGTGAATGGGGCATGTTCCTGATGGAAAAAGTGATTTATCAAATCCACTTTCCCGATTGCGGTTTGATTGTGGGCTGCCGTGAGCAGGAACTGCTGCCGCTTTCCGCCCCCTGGCACGCCGGACAGTTCCAGTATGGCGATACCGTCGCCTGCCGCCACGCGCTGGCCATCGGCGATAACATTGTGGTGGCCGCCGGAGAACAAGGCCAGATCGCCGCCACGGGCCAGGGAGACGACGCAGAGAGTTACACTGTCACCTTTTCCGGGCGCTGGTTTCAGGTTCCCGCCCGCGCCATGATTTTGCTGGAGACGCCACAGTGATGCCGTGGGAGCGTTTCGCCCGCCGACGACTGGCGCTGACCCGCTGGCACTGCGAGCCGGAAAACATCCCGGCGGCACAACAGCAGGCATTTGACCGCGCCTGGGCGCGCCAGCGCCAGCTCGAACGGGCAGTCGTTGCTATTACGCGCGACGCCATCATTACTGACGAGCTGCGTAATGCCGTGGCCGAATCGCTGGCTCCGCAGCTTGATGAGTGCCCTTTTACCCCTGCCGAGCGCCAGGCGGTGATTGTGCATCATGCCCGTCTGGAAAAGCAGTTTGCTGAAGTTGCCAGCACTGCCCCGGTCCCGGACGACACGAGCGTGCGGCGCTGGTATCAGCAGCATCAGGCACAATTTATGCGCCCGGAACAACGCTTAACCTCGCATCTGCTGCTGACCACAGAGCAAAACCACGCTGGAATAAGAACACAGATCACCCGCTTTTATCAGCAAATCCGTGATAACCGCGCGGCCTTTTCCCGGCTGGCAGCGCGCCATTCGCACTGTCCCAGCGCGCTGGAAGGGGGGCGTCTGGGCTGGGTCAGTCGTGGCCTGCTCTTTGCGGAACTGGAAAACGCGCTGTTTACGCTACAAACAGACGAGGTTAGCCAGCCGGTCGAAACGGCGCTGGGCTGGCATTTATTGTGGTGTGAGCAGATCCGCCAACCGGCACTGATGGCGCAAGATGAAGCGCTGGCGAAAGCGCGGGAGTATTTGTTCCGTCAGTCCCAACAGCAGTGGCAACGCCAGTGGCTGGCGTCATTATTACAGGCGCGCTGAAAAGCCCGGTGATCGGTTATCCGCCGGGCTTCAGGCATTAGAGGATCAGCGGTTTGAGCGTCTCCAGCCACGCTTCGATGCGTTCATCGGTCTGGTCGTACTGGTTATCCTGATCCAGCACCAGACCGATAAAGTTATCCGCCTCAAGCGCGGACGATGAACCAAAGGTATATCCCTCATTGGGCCAGTGGCCGACCATCTGCGCCCCGCAGCGTTTCAGCGTGTCATATAGCGGGCGCAGACCGCTGGCGAAATTATCCGGGTAACCCACCTGATCGCCCAGCCCAAACAACGCCACCGTTTTACCACGCAGGCTATCGCCCTGCAGTTGGGTGACAAATTCACTCCACGACGCATCTTCGCAACCGGCATCCAGCCCCGGCAGTTGCCCGTCGCCGAGCGTCGGGGTGCCTAATACCAGCACCGGATACGAGAGAAAAGTGTCTACATCGGTTCGGTTGATATTGACCGGCGCATCCGCCAGCCCGCCCAGTTTCTGGTGGATCTGTTTGGCGATTTTGCGGGTCTTGCCGGTATCGGTGCCGAAAAAAATACCAATATTTGCCATAACACACGCTCCTGTTGAAAAAGAGATCCCGCCGGGAAATGCGGTGAACGTGTCTGATATTGCGAAGAGTGTGCCAGTTTTGGTAACGGGCAAAACCTGCACCAGAATGGTTATTAATGCACCAGCCTGGCGCTTTTTTTCCTTCGAGTTCCCCTCGCAGAGGCCCGCCTGGCGCGGCTTTGGCGCTGATAGCGCGCTTAATACCGATCTGGATCAAGGTTTTGTCAGGTTAGCGGCCAAAAGGTGCACTCTTTGCATGGTTATACGTACCTGACATGTTGTCCGGGCGAAAGCCGCCAGGTGGCACAAATTGTCAGAACTACGACACGACTAACTGACCGCAGGAGTGTGCGATGACCCTGAATATGATGATCGATGCCAGCGCGCCCGAGGCAATCGCCGGTGCGCTTTCGCAACACCATCCTGGGCTGTTTTTTACCATCGTTGAAGAAGCGCCCGTCGCCATTTCGCTGACCGATGCCGACGCACGCATTGTCTATGCCAACCCGGCTTTCTGCCGCCAGACCGGCTATGAGCTGGATGCGTTGTTGCAACAAAATCCCCGCCTGCTTGCAAGCCACCAAACCCCACGGGAAATCTACCAGGATATGTGGCACACCTTATTACAACGCCGACCGTGGCGCGGGCAATTGATCAACCGCCACCGCGACGGCAGCCTGTATCTGGTCGAGATCGATATCACCCCGGTGATTAACCCGTTTGGCGAACTGGAACACTATCTGGCAATGCAGCGCGATATCAGCGCCAGCTATGCGCTGGAGCAGCGGTTGCGTAATCACATGACGCTGACCGAAGCGGTGTTGAATAACATTCCGGCGGCGGTGGTTGTGGTGGATGAACGCGATCATGTGGTGATGGATAATCTCGCCTACAAAACGTTCTGTGCCGACTGCGGCGGAAAAGAGCTCCTGAGCGAACTCAATTTTTCAGCACGTAAAGCGGAGCTGGCAAACGGTCAGGTTTTACCGGTGGTGCTGCGCGGTGAGGTGCGCTGGTTGTCGGTGACCTGCTGGGCGCTGCCGGGCGTCAGCGAAGAAGCCAGTCGCTACTTTATTGATAACAGGCTGACGCGCACGCTGGTGGTGATCACCGACGACACCCAACAACGCCTGCAGCAGGAACAGGGACGGCTTGACCGCCTTAAGCAGCAGATGACCAACGGCAAACTGCTGGCGGCGATCCGCGAAGCGCTGGACGCCGCGCTGATCCAGCTTAACTGCCCCATCAATATGCTGGCGGCGGCGCGTCGGTTAAACGGCAGTGATAACAACAATGTGGCGCTGGATGCCGCGTGGCGAGAAGGTGAAGAGGCGATGGCGCGGCTGAAACGTTGCCGCCCGTCGCTGGAGCTGGAAAGTGCGGCAGTCTGGCCGCTGCAACCCTTTTTCGACGATCTGCGGGCGCTTTATCACACCCGCTATGAGCAGGGTAAAAATTTGCAGGTCACGCTGGATTCCCATCATCTGGTGGGATTTGGTCAACGTACGCAACTGTTGGCCTGCCTGAGTTTGTGGCTCGATCGCACGCTGGATATTGCCGCCGGTCTGGGTGATTTCATCGCGCAAACGCAGATTTACGCCCGCGAAGAAGAGGGCTGGCTCTCTTTGTATATCACTGACAATGTGCCGCTGATCCCGCTGCGCCATACCCACTCGCCGGATGCGCTTAACGCCCCGGGCAAAGGCATGGAGCTGCGCCTGATCCAGACGCTGGTGGCACACCACCACGGCGCGATAGAACTCACTTCACACCCCGAAGGGGGAAGCTGCCTGACCCTGCGATTCCCGCTATTTCATTCACTGACCGGAGGCTCAAAATGACCCAGCGAACCGAGTCGGGTAATACCGTCTGGCGCTTCGATTTGTCCCAGCAGTTCACTGCGATGCAGCGCATAAGCGTGGTACTCAGCCGGGCGACCGAAGTCGATCAGACGCTCCAGCAAGTGCTGTGCGTATTGCACAATGACGCCTTTTTGCAGCACGGCATGATCTGTCTGTACGACAGCCAGCAGGCGATTTTGACTATTGAAGCGTTGCAGGAAGCCGATCAGCAGTTAATCCCCGGCAGCTCGCAAATCCGCTATCGTCCGGGCGAAGGGCTGGTCGGGACGGTGCTTTCGCAGGGGCAATCATTAGTACTGGCGCGCGTTGCTGACGATCAGCGCTTTCTTGACCGGCTCGGGTTGTATGATTACAACCTGCCGTTTATCGCCGTGCCGCTGGTAGGGCCCGATGCGCAGACGTTTGGCGTGCTGACGGCGCAACCGATGGCGCGTTACGAAGAGCGGCTCCCCGCCTGCACCCGCTTTCTGGAAACGGTTGCCAACCTGGTGGCGCAAACCGTGCGTTTGATGGCCCCACCGGCCGCGGGCCCTTCCCCGCGCGCCGCCATAGCGCAGGCCGCCAGCCCGAAATCCTGCACTGCCTCACGCGCATTCGGCTTCGAGAATATGGTCGGTAACAGCCCGGCGATGCGCCAGACCATGGAGATTATCCGTCAGGTTTCGCGCTGGGACACCACCGTTCTGGTGCGCGGCGAGAGCGGCACCGGTAAGGAACTGATTGCCAATGCCATTCACCATAATTCACCGCGCGCCGGTGCGCCATTTGTGAAATTCAACTGTGCAGCACTGCCGGACACGTTGCTCGAAAGTGAATTGTTCGGTCATGAAAAAGGGGCCTTTACCGGCGCGGTACGCCAGCGTAAAGGCCGTTTTGAGCTCGCCGATGGCGGCACGCTGTTTCTTGACGAGATTGGCGAGAGTAGCGCTTCGTTTCAGGCTAAACTGCTGCGCATTTTGCAGGAAGGCGAAATGGAACGCGTCGGCGGCGACGAGACATTGCAAGTGAATGTGCGCATTATCGCCGCGACGAACCGTAATCTGGAAGATGAAGTCCGGCTCGGGCACTTTCGCGAAGATCTCTATTACCGCCTGAATGTGATGCCCATCGCCCTGCCCCCGTTGCGCGAACGCCAGGAGGACATTGCCGAGCTGGCGCACTTTCTGGTGCGTAAAATCGCCCACAACCAGAGCCGCACGCTGCGCATTAGCGAGGGCGCTATCCGCCTGCTGATGAGCTACAACTGGCCCGGTAATGTGCGTGAACTGGAAAACTGCCTTGAGCGCTCGGCGGTGATGTCGGAAAACGGTCTGATCGATCGGGACGTGATTTTGTTTAATCATCGCGACCAGCCAGCCAAACCGCCGGTTATCAGCGTTTCGCACGACGATAACTGGCTCGATAACACCCTTGACGAGCGTCAGCGGCTGATTGCGGCGCTGGAAAAAGCGGGATGGGTACAGGCCAAAGCCGCGCGCTTGCTGGGAATGACGCCGCGCCAGGTCGCCTATCGCATTCAGACGATGGATATCACCCTGCCAAGGCTATAACAGCGGTTGTGGCATTCGGTACATTGTCAGCCAAATGCCACAAAACCGACAACCCGGAAAAATAAATATCAATACTTTTCAACAGGTTGAAACAGGAACGGGATTTGCAACCACCAGGAATAATTCCGTAACCGGAGGTACTTCCATGATGTCCTGTTCATCCGCCGCTGGCGGTTCCCGGTGTCAGCCAACGCCGTCTGAGCCGCTTTCTGCTGCCATCGCCGGTAAAGTGGCGCTGCACCCGTGCTACTCAAAAAGCGGTCATCACCGCTTTGCGCGGATGCATTTACCGGTAGCGCCCTCCTGTAACCTGCAATGTAACTACTGCAATCGCAAATTTGATTGCAGTAACGAATCCCGGCCTGGCGTCTCCTCCTCACTGTTAACCCCCGAACAGGCGGTGGCGAAAGTACGACAAGTTGCGACGGCTATTCCGCAACTTTCGGTGGTTGGCATTGCCGGACCCGGCGATCCACTGGCGAATATCGTACGCACCTTCACCACCCTTGAGATGGTGCGCGAACAGCTACCGGATATGAAATTGTGCCTCTCCACCAACGGCTTGATGCTGCCGGACGCCGTTGATCGGCTGGTCAGTCTTGGCGTCGATCACGTGACGGTAACCATCAATACACTTGACCCGCAAATTGCCGCGCGGATCTACGCCTGGCTGTGGCTCGAGGGTGAACGGTACAGCGGACGCGAAGCGGGTGAAATATTAATAGCCCGTCAACTGGAGGGGGTTCGTCGCCTGACGGCGCAAGGCGTGCTGGTGAAAATCAACTCGGTGTTGATCCCCGGTATTAACGATTTCGCGCTGGCCGATGTCAGCCGCGAACTGCGCGAAGCTGGCGCGTTTATCCATAACATTATGCCGCTGATAGCCCGCCCGGAGCACGGCACGGTGTTTGGCCTTAACGGCCAGGCCGAACCCGATGCAGAGATGGTCGCGTGCGTGCGCGAAAGCTGTGGCGAAGTGATGCCGCAAATGACGCACTGCCAGCAGTGCCGCGCGGATGCGATTGGTATGCTCGGCGAAGATCGCAGCCAGCAATTTACCCTGGCACCCGTAGAATCCGCCCCGCAGCCGTGGTTGCCGACGCTGTTTCGCCGCGCGCAGCTTCACGCCAGTATCGTCACCAAAGGCGAATCCGATGATGCAGGGGCCTGTCTGGTGGCGGTGGCGTCAACGCATGGCGAGCTGATCGACTGCCATTTTGGTCATGCGGATCGCTTTCGTATTTACAGTTTATCGGCGGCGGGTGCCGTGTTGGTCAACGAGCGTTTCACACCGAAATATTGCCAGGGGTCGGATCATTGTGAGCCGCCGGAAAGCGATGCAAGACTGGACACCGTGCTCGACTTGCTGGCCGATGTGAAAGCCGTTTTCTGCGCCCGTATCGGCTACGAACCGTGGCAAAAATTACAATCGCGCGGCATTCAGCCCTGCGTCGATGATGCCTGGCAACCCATCGTTTCCTCGCTATTACGCTGGTGGCAGGCTGCGCCGACAAAGGGGCAAAACAAGGGGGTGGCATGATGCCCGTTGATGACTGGCTACGGCGCTTGTTGTGGCTTTATCTGCACGGTGAAGGTTGCTACCCGGAAAGAATGGGTTTAAGCGTAAGCGACTGGGAAAATTTGCAGGCGCGTTTCGCCCCGCCTGCGCCAGAAATGCCGGCGGACTGCCGTCTGCGGCAAAAGCTGATGAGCGAACTTAACGCCACGCGCGCCGCAGAGCGCGCGGAGCTGGCACAGTGGCTGGCGTGCCATATGTCGGCGGATGCCGCGCCGATGCAGCACATTATTGCCAGTGTCTCACTGGCTTTTAATCACCTGTGGCAGGATCTGGGGCTCAGCTCGCGCACGGAGCTGCGAGAGCTAATGAGCGATTGCTTCGCGCCTTTAGTTGAGATGAACAGCAACAATATGCGCTGGAAAAAATTTTTCTACCGCCAGCGTTGTCTGCACAGCGAAGGCGAAGTGGTGTGCCGCTCGCCGAGTTGTGATGCCTGCTGCGAACGCCCGCTCTGTTTTGAACCTTCGTAACGTGACCAGCCTGATATAGCGGATAATCAGGCTTTTATACCGTGCCAAAAACCGCGCCGCCTGTACACTTACCGCTTTGCTATCCTATTCTTTCACAATAAAAGTCAAATATTTTGCCGCAGTCACACGGTTCCGGTAGCCAGGGTGTTAATGTTGCTTATATATTTGGAAAACTTATACAAAAGTACACGGTGTGCGAGGTGGCGAATGTATTCTTTTGTGGCCAGACAGGCGATCTTTGATAAGCAATTGAACACCGTCGGTTACGAACTCCTCTTTCGGAACAGCATGGATAACCGCTTCCCCGATATGTCTGCGGAACAGGCCACCACGCAGTTAATCGAAGAGCAGTTCCTCAGCGCGCCGGTGGGCCGGAAGAGCGACAACAGTACGGTTTACGTCAATTTTCCCTACCAGTTGCTGGTCGAAGGTCTCGCGGAAACGCTGCCGGTAAACCGCGTGGTGATTGAAATTCTGGAAAACGCCGAACCGGATCTCAAACTGCTAGAAACCGTCAAACGGATGCACACGCTGGGATTTCGCATTGCGCTGGATGATTTCGAACCCGGAAACCAGTGGGAAGCCTTTATGCCCTATGTCAACGTGATTAAATTTGACATAAGGAGAAGTCAGCACAAGGAAATTAGCGATTATATTCGCGCCAATCGGGAATTATTACGCCATGCGGTTTTTCTGGCCGAGAAAGTGGAAACCTATGAAGAGTTTGAGACCTTTAAAAAATTAGGTTTTCATCTTTTTCAGGGGTATTTTTTCAGCAAACCGGTGGTCACTAAACGAAATAAACTGGCGCAAAATCGTGCGTTTGCCCTGAAGCTTATGCAGGAAGTTAACGTTGAATCACCCAATTTAAACAAAATAGAAGATTTGCTGAAACGCGATGTTTCACTCTCTTTTAAAATTATGCGTTATGCGCAAAACATTTTATATAACACGCGCGGCATTAGCGGTTTTCGCAATCAATCACTGCGCGACATCGTGGTCTACCTCGGCATCAGCGAAATGCGCCGTTTTGTACTGGTGGCGTGTCTGACCTCCTTCGAGGATGTTACCAACACCGAAATCTATTACCTGAGCCTGATCCGCGCCAAGTTTTGCGAACTGGTGGCGGCGCGCACTTCGTCCAATAACATCTCTAACGACGCCTTTATGGCAGGTCTCTTTTCGTTGCTGGATGTGATCCTCGGTCTACCGCTGGAAGAATTGATGGCGCAAATCGCTGTCTCGTCGGAAGTTGCCAAAGCGCTTGAGACCAACAGCGGTGAACTCTATCCCTACGTGCGACTGGCGCGCCTGTACGAGCAGCGGATGTGGGATGAAGCCAGCGATGTGGCGCATGAAATCGGCTTACCCAGTTCAGCGATTTCAGAACTCATGAACCAGGCAGCAAAATGGGCAGATGAACTGCCGATTACTATTTCTCATTAATTTTTTCTGCACACTAAATGCAGTGTGCAGAAAATAAACTCAAGCACAAAGACACTGTTTGAAACAATATTTCACTTCACTGAAGTATAATTTATCCACCTTTTTAACAACCCCTCTCTCCTTAATCTAAATTAAAAATCCGATGTGTGCTATTGCACAAAAATCATAACGATATGTGATTGAGATCAGATAAATAGATCAATTTTTCCTAAAATATTGCCGTTATTAATATTACCTTTCTTTACTTAGTTGTGGATTATGAAAAAAATAGCGCAGGCCACCGTATTAACCAAACTGCTTATCGGCTTCTCCATCTTGATCGTGATGATGTTGCTGCTGGGCGTTGTTTCTATTTATCAACTTAACAGCACCAATAAAAATATTGACCAGTTCCGCGAAAGCAGAATGCCAAGTGTTCGCTATACCCTTGAAATGCGAGGCGTCTTAGCTGAAATGCGCCTGCAACAGGTGCAGTATATTGCTTCCACCACGCCGGCGTCGCTGGATCAACATCGCGGCGAATTGCTGCAAAACCAGGCAACCTTCCTGAATGCTCAGCAGCAGTACGCAAAAATCTCGGCCAATGAGCCGCAAGAAATGCGCGCCCTGTTCGCGACTGTGGTGGATAACTTTAAAAACTTTGTTGATGTTAACGCCAAAGTGATCGACGCCATGAATCGCGGCGATGCGGCGGAAGCGGCCAAAATCAGCGGCGCGGTATCCGCAAAATATCGTACCCAGTTGATGAAAGATCTGGCGACGCTGGTGGATATGGAAGTCGCGATTGGTGATAAAGCCGGGGAAGATTCTCAGGCGGGTTATCGCCAGGCGCTTTATTTGCTGAGCGGCTTGCTGCTGCTGGCGCTGATCGCCACCGGCGTGATTGCGCTGTTTATCTCGCGTAATCTCTCGCGCCAACTTGGCGGTGAACCGGCCTATGCGATGTCGATTATGAAGGCAGTCGCTGACGGTAAACTGGGTACCCAGGTTGCGCTGCGCGATGGCGACAGCGACAGCCTGCTGGCGACCATTCATTTAATGAACAATAAACTGGCGGAAATCATCACCGGAATTATCGACGGCAGCGAATCGATTTCCCACGCCGCAGGCGAAATTGCCGAAGGCAACAACGATTTGTCACAGCGTACCGAAGAACAAGCGGCCTCGCTGGTGCAAACGTCGTCGAACATGCAGCAAATTACGGAAAACGTAAAGAGTAACGCGGAAAACGCCCGCAAAGCGAGCGATCTGGCACGCCAGACGTCACAAACGGCGGTTAAAGGCGGTAAAGAGGTGCATGACATGCTGAAACGCATGCATGAAATCTCTGACAGCTCGCAGAAAATTGTCGACATCATTTCGGTGATTGAAGGCATCGCCTTCCAGACCAATATTCTGGCGCTGAACGCTGCCGTTGAAGCCGCACGTGCCGGTGAACAGGGTAAAGGTTTTGCCGTGGTGGCTGGTGAAGTGCGCAACCTGGCGCAGAAAAGTGCCGAGGCGGCGAAAGAGATCAAACAGCTGATTGAAGGCACCGTTGAGAAAATAACCGACGGTTCGCGTTACGCAGATACCGCCAGCCGCGCGATGGAAGAGATTGTGACCTCCGTAAACAAAGTGACGGATATTGTTGCTGAGATCTCCGCCGCCTCTACCGAGCAACATCAGGGGATCAAAGAGATTAGCGTGGCGATTGATCAGATGGACCAGGTGACCCAGCAGAACGCCACGCTGGTGGAACAAGCGGCGGTTGCCGCCCAGTCGATGACCGAACAGAGCGAGATGCTGCGCGACTCCGTGCGCTTCTTCCAGCTGGCGCGTTAATCGCAACCCGTGCCACTCGCTGCGGGTGGCACGGCGTTTACTTGCTACATAACAATACTTTTCGGCTCCATAAAGGCCGCCAGTCCCCAGCGCCCCATTTCACGCCCGATCCCCGAATGTTTAAACCCGCCAAATGGCGCGGCAGCCTCGTGCGCCAGCGTATTGACCAACACCCGCCCGGCGGTGATTTGCCCGGCAACACGGCGTGCGCGTTCTGGATCGCGGCCCAGCACCAGCGCGCTCAGGCCATAATCGGTGTCGTTAGCGATAGCGATCGCTTCGGCGTCATCCCGATAGGCGATCACCGATAACACCGGGCCAAAAATCTCTTCGCGCGCAATACGCATGCTGTTTTTGACCTCGCTAAAGAGCGTTGGCCGCACCGACCAGCCGCGCTCGCACCCGGCTGCGCGCCCTTCTCCACCCGCTAACAGGCGCGCGCCTTCCTGCTGACCAAGACGAATGTAGGACTGCACGCGTTGCCACTGTTTTTCGCTGACCATCGGGCCTACTTCCGTGGCGGGATCGTGCGGATCGCCCGATTTTACCGCTGCGACTGCCTGCGCCAGCGCCGCTTCGCACTCGTCTTTGCGCGAGGCAGGCACCAAAATGCGCGTTCCCGCGACACAGGCCTGGCCGCTGTTCATAAACCCGGCCTGAATCGCCAGCGGCACGGCGTCGGCTAAATCGGCATCCTCCAGAATAATGGTCGGCGACTTGCCGCCGAGTTCCAGCGTGACACGTTTAAACGTCTCTGCCGCGTTACGCAAAATGGCTTTGCCCGTCGCCGTCGAGCCGGTAAAAGAGATTTTCGCCACGTCCGGATGACGGCTGAGCGTCTCACCCACCACTTCGCCGCGCCCGGTAACAATATTGAACACGCCCGGTGGCAGTTGCGCCTCGTGTAACGCCTGGGTAACGATGTGGGTTTGCAGCGCGCTCATCTCACTCGGCTTGATGACCGCCGTGCAGCCGGCAGCGAGCGCCGCCGCCAGTTTGCCGCAGATAAATCCGGCATCGCTGTTCCACGGCGTAATTAACCCGGCGACGCCGAGCGGGGTCATCACCACGCGCGCCTGACCGACCACGGATTCGAACTCAAACGCGTTCAGCGCGTCGATCGCCGCCTCGATAACCGACACCGGATAATGCGCCATCCAGCTGGCGCGCGATGCCGGCGCGCCATACTCCTCGACAATTGCCTGCAACAACGCGGGCTGGCAGGCCTCCATCGCATCGCGCATACGCATCAGGGCGGCGATTCGCTCATCGAGGCTGGTTTGCGACCAGCCGGGAAACGCCGCCTTTGCCGCCGCAATAGCGTTCAGCGCGTCAGCTTCATTAGCGAGCCTCACCTGGCCGGTGACGTCGCCGGTTGCCGGGTTAAACAGGTCGAAACGTTCTGTACCTTGTGGTGTGACCCATTCGCCATTAATTGAGATCTGTTCAATCGCATGCATAACCACCTCCTGTTCACAATAAAGCCAGTGTGGCACGGCTTTATCGCGCTGATAATCCACGCTATGCTGCAAAGGTTGTTGCGAAATTCGGGATAATCTATGCATCGTTCAGGTTTGATTGAGCTGGAAGTGGTGATGGCGGTGATGCGTCGGGGCAGTTTTCGCGCCGCCGCGCAGGAGCTGGGAATGTCGCCAACGGCGGTGAGTAACGCCATTGCCGGGCTGGAGAGTCGCCTGGCGATTCGGCTATTTCACCGCACCACCCGCAGCGTGGCGCTGACCGAAGCCGGGCAGCGATTTGTTGCGCGTATTGGCCCGGCACTGCGCGAAATCCAGCACGCGCATGAAGAGATCCACAGCGTGGCGGATGAACCTTCCGGTACGTTGCGCCTGAATGTCCCGCTAGCCGTCGGGCAACTGTTCCTGGATGATCTGCTGGTGCGTTTTCTGGCGCGCTATCCGCAGATGCGCATGGAGGTCGCCACTGAAGCGAAGATGATCGACATTGTGGCCGATGGTTACGATGCCGGGATCCGCCTGGCGGAGTCTGTCCCACAGGATATGATTGCCGTGCCGCTCACGCCGGATATCCGCATGCGCGTGGTGGCAACACCAGCGTGGTTTGCCGCGCACGGTACGCCGCAGACGCCGGATGATTTACGCCAGCACCAGGGGATTTGCATGCGCATGTCCAGCGGCGGAAATTACCGCTGGGAGCTGGCGCGCCACGGCGAGCGCATAGCGGTTGCCGTTCCGCCACGGCTGTCGACCACCGATCTGTTTACCTCGATTGCCGCCGTGCGCGCGGGCCTGGGCGTGGGTTTTCTGCCGGGCTTTTACATTGAAGAGGATTTGCGTAACGGGACGCTGGTGAGCGTGCTGGATGCGTGGACACAGCCCTTTAAAGGGCTGTGTTTGTACTATCCCGGACATCGCCACATCCCTGTGGGGTTGCAGGCGTTTATTGCCTTTATCCGGGAGTCGCGTTAGTTACTCGAGGTGCGCGCGATCGAGTCCGTAGGCTTTATCCAGCGCGCCAGGTAAGGTTTGCGACAGTACCATCAGGCGGTTCCAGCTATTAATAATGGCAATGGAAAAGACCAGCTCGGAAAGTTCCACTTCGCTGAAATGCTCCCGCGCCTCACGGTACAGCTCATCAGGCACGCCATGCGCGTCGAGTTTGGTCAACGCTTCACACAGCGCCAGCGCGGCTTTCTCTTTGGCGGTAAACAGCGGCGATTCACGCCAGATAGCCACATGGTAAATGCGCAGTTCGCGCTCACCGTGCAGTTTCGCCTGTTTCACATGCATATCCAGGCAGAATGCGCAGCCGTTGAGCTGCGAGGCGCGGATATCGACCAGATTTTTAATACCAATATCCAAGCTGCTGGCGTGCGACGCCTGGCTGGCATCGCCGAGGGTTTTGATTAATGCCGGAACGGTCTGGAACAGATTTACGCGATTGCTCATCGTCTTTAGCCTCGTTTATGGATTCAACAGCCGCTATAGTACGCTTTTATGCCATAGTAAAAAGATGCAAAAACCGTAAATAGAGGTAGGACATGAAGCCGGGTTATAAAGCCATTTACGAGCAGTATCGGCGCAGCATTGCCAGCGGGTTGTTGAAACCGGGTGATAAAGTGCCTTCGGTGCGTGTGCTGGCCAGTGAATTAGGCGTGGCGCGCAAAACGGTGGAAACGGCCTGGGCGATTCTGATCGGTGAAGGCTATCTGGTCAGCCAGGGCGCGCGCGGCACGCGGGTCAACCCGGATTTGGTACTAAGCGAACCGCCCACCCTGGACATTACGCCTCAGGCAGCAGACGCGCCACCAGGCATTGCGGATGTACTGCGCGATCGCCCCGGTTTTTTGCGCCCCGGCATTCCGTCTCTGGATGCCTTCCCCTACAAAAAATGGCTACTGTTGTGCGGCAAAGCGGTGCGATCGATGTCGCCAATGGAGATGACCAACCCGCCGCTGCTGGGTTACACGCCGCTGCGCGAAGCGATTGCGCATTATGTGAATGTGTCGCGCGGTTTATCCTGCACGGCCGATCAGATTTTCATCACTAGCGGGTACAGCAACAACCTGCGGTTGATCCTCAATGCGCTTACCACGGCACGGGATAAAGTGCTGTTTGAAGATCCCGGTTACTATTTTGGTACCCAGGCGCTGAAACGCGCCGCCAATAATCTGCACTTTGTGCCGGTGGACAGCCAGGGCCTGAATGTCGACTATTTGCAGCAATATCACCGTGATGCGCAGCTGGTATTTGTGACACCGTCACATCATAGCCCACTGGCGGTGACCCTTTCGCTCCCGCGCAAGCAGCAATTGCTGGCCTGGGCCAGCCAGCATAACAGCTGGATTATCGAAGATGATTACGACGGCGAGTTCCACTACACCCGTAAAGTGCTTCCGTCGCTGAAAAGCCTTGATACTGATGATCGGGTTATCTATATGGGCACTTTCAGCAAGACGGTGATGCCTGCGCTGCGCATTAGCTATATTGTCATGCCGCGCGCGACACTTGCCGCGTTTCGTGAAACGGCAGAACTTACCGAAAGCGGTCAGCCGGTGCTGACGCAGAAAATCCTCGCAGCGTTTCTCGGCGAAGGTCACTTTTATAAGCATTTAAAAAAGATGCGTACGCTCTATTCGCAGCGCAGAAAATATGTGCTGGACGCGCTGGAGCACATTTATCCGGGGCTTTTTACCGTGGAAGTGAGCGATGGTGGCATGCATATCGCCGCGTTTTTACGCACCAGCACACAGGATATCGCGCTGGCGGACATCTGGCAGAGGTATCAATTGCAGGTTAGCCCGCTCTCGCGCTGGTATAACACTCCCGCCAAACGCTACGGCGTGATTATCGGTTATACCAATGTGCGTTCAGCGGAAGAAGCACTGGCGCTATTGCAGCGCCCGGCTGAGGAAACACGGGCGCTGCTGGCGGCCAATGATGTTAAGGCAAGTTACTGACGAAGGAGAGATCCCACGCCGTGGCGAGAAGCGAGAAGCTGACCAGCAGGGTCAACGCTAATGAGATAGTTCTGTCGGACTTTTCCATCGCACGTCCCTCTCTGTTGTGGGTTTCGCTATCAGACTGAAAAAATCGAAAGATCGATGACTCTCCACAGCAAAGTTTAGGTTAATTGATAATTTTTGCCTGGTGTCATTTTGTGCGGAAGTACATCGGCATCCACCATTTGCAGTAAATCAATCTCGATGGCGTTGCTGATAGCGTCCAGCGGCAGGTCGTTATCCTCTTCGCCAAACGGGTCTTCCAGCTCTTCTGCCAGCGTGTCCAGCGAAATAAAGGTGTAGGAAATCAGTACCGAGATAAACGGGGTCATAAAGTGCAAATCCACTACCAGCGCGAACGGCAGCATGATGCAGAACAGGTACACGGTGCGATGCAGAATCAACGAATAGGCAAACGGCAATGGCGTGGTGAAAATGCGCTCGCAGCCAGAAAGCACGGCGGACATATCGTGCAGCCGCTGGTTGATGCTGCTGAATAAAACATCCGAAAGCCCCCCCTGCGCCCGGCGCTCGCCAAGCCATTCGCCCATTAACAACAAAATGCGGTTGGCCGGTGAATGCGCGTTCAGCACGTTATGCAGATCGTTTGGGCTGAGGTATTTCGCCAGCACCTCACCCTGTGGCTTGCGGCGCAACGTCATGCGCAGAGAGTGCGCGAAGGCGATTTGCAACTGAATAAAGTGCCGTAATCCCTCATCGTCTGGCAGCGTGGTTTTCACTTCACGCAGCAGCGAACGCGAGGCGATCATCAACTGTCCCCACAACACCCTTGCTTCGCTGTAGCGGGCAAAACAGGCGTTGTTACGAAAACCTAAAAAGATAGCGATAGCGACACCAAGAATGCTGAACGGCGCAACGGTCAGCTTGATACCCAGCGAGGTGTACCACGGCAAAATCCAGATCACCGCAATGGAGAGCAGGAAATTCATCAGCAAACGCGACGTGATTTTTGGCAGTACGGAACCGTGCCAGACGAAAAGACGGGGAAGCCAGTGTTGTTGAGGTCGAACGATCATTTTGAATTGTGTGCATAAGGGAGAGCGGCACTATTAAACGTGATCGCAATCACAGTTGCAAGTTTGATAACAAATTGTGACGAAAAGTCGCCCTGGCCGACTTTTGCTGGCGCAGAGGTTGCTGAAACCTGTTATACAACTATTTTAAAGTATGTTGTAACTAACAGTCGATAAATTCAGCGTCTCCACGAAGTTACTCATCTTGTCGCTCAGCGGCTGCACGGCTAGCCATGATAAAAAAAGAAAAACCCGGCCGGAGCCGGGTTAGATATTCCCTTAGCAACGTGCGATTAGCACAGCGGTTTAACCGCATCGCGCATGCCGCGCAGCAGGATTGCGTCCAGATCCAGTGAAACCTGCTCCACCAGACCCGTAACTTTACTCAGATCCTGTTCCCAGTGATCGCTTACGGACAGCACCGCTTTTACCAGTTCGCTGGTGCTGATCTGGCGATCGCCATGCTGGCTCCACAATTGCTGGAAGCGCTCGATCCAGTGTGCGTCGTCCTGCACCGGATACGCCTGCCCGTTACGCTCACCGCGATAGAACGCGATCAACGCTGCCAGCGCAAAAGTCAGGCGCGCTGGCAGTTTGCCATGGGCTTTTTGCCCTGCCAGCAATTGCGGCAGAATACGGGTGCGGAATTTGGTCATGCCGTTCAGGGCAATCGACAGCAACTGGTGTTTGATGTACGGGTTACGGAAACGCCCGGTCACCGCACTGGCGAAAGATTCCAGCTCATCGCGCGGCAGATCCAGCACCGGAATAATCTCTTCGTAAATCGCTTTTTCCACAAACGCACAGATTTCGCTGTCGTTCATCGCTTCACCCACGGTGTCCAGCCCCGCCTGATACGCCACCGGCACCAGGGCCGTATGCGCACCGTTGAGGATCGCCACTTTACGCTCTTTATACGGTTTAATATCGTCAACAATCAGCACGTTAAGCGGGAATTTATCCAGGCGCAGCTCAGCCGCCAGCGATTTCGGTCCCTGAATCACAAACAGGTAGAAGTGCTCAGCGGTATCCAGGAACGAATCCTGGTAGCCCAGTTCCGCTTCCAGTTTCGCCACTTCATCACGTGGGTAACCGGTAACGATCCGGTCAACCAGCGTGGAACAGAAGGCATTGGCGGTATCCAGCCACTGAGTAAACTCCGCACCCAGCGCCCACTCCTGCGCATAACGCAGTACCAGCTCGCGCAACGCGTCGCCGTTGTAATCAATCAGTTCACAAGGAATGATCACCCAGCCTTTATCCGCCGCGCCAGAGAAATGGGTGAAGCGTTCGAACAGCAGGCGCGTCAGTTTGGCCGGGTAGCTAACGGCCGGGGCATCTGCAAATTTATCGCCCGCGTGGTAGCTGATACCCGCTTCAGTGGTGTTTGAAAAAACAAAGCGGATATCCGGGTTATGGGCAAGTTTCAGGAACTCGTCGTACTGGAAATAGACGCTGATTTCACGGTTTACAGAGCGGATCAGGCGCGCGTCGCTCACCGCTTCGCCCTGCTCATTCAGACCGCGAATAATGGTGGTATACAGGCCATCCTGAGTGCTCAGGGACGGCGGGAAATCACTTTGAATCGGGCGAACAACCACCACACCGGCGTTGAGGTCGGTGTGCTCATTCAGCAGATCGATTTGCCAGTCGACAAAAGCGCGCAAAAAATTCCCTTCGCCGAACTGAATAATACGTTCAGGGTATTCAGCGCCGGGAAAGTTGCGACGGTTTAATGTGTTCACAGTGGGTTCCTTTTTTGATTAGTCATACAACCTGGGAAGATTGGTGTAATAACTTACCAGACTTTTAGACCATGAAACCCTGTTTTGATCAAAATGGGATGTCTTATTGGCGCGAATTATAAGAACTTGTAAAAAATTGTCGTCGCCGTCACATTTCCGTCCGGCATCAGCGCGAAGCGCGGGATTTCACCCACCCGCTGCCAGCCGCATTGCTGGTAGAAATGTTCCGCCCCGCTCCCGGTGGAAGTATCCAGCACCAGCACGGTTTTACCGTGCGCCAGCGCCTCACTTTCCAGCGCATCCATCAGACGGCGCGCCAGCCCCTGGCGGCGGGCTTTTTCATGTACCAGTAACTTTGACACATCGGCGCGATGTGGCTGGTTTTCAGGCTGTTCCAGCACCACCTGCACGGTGCCCACAATTTCCCCTGTATCGTCTTGCGCCACCAGCACAATGCGTTCCCCGCGCGCGGCACTTGCGGCGACGCCGGACCAGAATTGCAGGGATTTCTCACGCGAAAGCGGATGCATGAAGCTGACAGAAGCCCCGCCGGAAACGCAGTTTTCCAGCACTTCGCAAAGGGAATGAATCTGTGACGCGAGCGCTTCGCCCGCCAGCGAATGGATATGATAAGTGGTCATTTTTGTTCCTTAAAAACAACCACTATCAGCTTTACAACTTATTAACACAAGCCCGGCAAACATAGCTTTTTTTGATGGTTCAGCGGCCGCGATGGTTGCGCTCTTTCATCGCATACATCTGTTGATCTGCCGCCTTCATCCACGGCTTCAGTTCACCGCAGCCATCATGGTCAAACTCGCTGATCCCCCAGGAAAACGCCAGTTTCCACGGTTTACCAGAGGTCTGATTCCACGCCTCAACCTGTTCGACCAGATGCTGCATCGCAATCCATGCACCCTGCTCATCGGTATCGGAAAAGACAATCGCGAATTCATCGCCGCCATAACGCACTCGTAGATCCGCTTCGCGCAGGCTGGCAGTCATGACCGAGGCCATCGCTTTCAGCGCTTCGTCACCTTCGCCATGGCCCCAGGTGTCGTTAATCGTTTTAAAATTGTCGAGATCGATCCACGCCAGCGTTAGCGGTTCCGCGCGTCGACGCGCGCCCACAATGGCGAACTTCGCCAGGCTTTCAAAACCGCGCCGGTTAAATAAACCGGTCAGTTCGTCTGTGGTCGCCGCACTCATCACCGCGAACTCGTCTTCAACGATCATGGCGAAATCTTTCAGGTAGTCCCGTTCAGCGTCCGTGAACTGCCGTGCTTTGCCGTCCACCAGACAGAATGAGCCAACCACCGCACCGTCCGGCAAACGTAATGGGTGCCCCGCATAGAAACGAATATCCATCTCGCCGGTGACCAGAGGATTATCGGCAAAGCGATCATCGCCGTGGGTATCCGGAATAATTAACGGTTCAGTATGCAAGATGGTGTGACCACAAAAGGTAATCTTACGCGGCAGCGGTTCGCGCACAGTACCCGACGTGGATTTGAAGAAGAGCATCTCTTCATCAACCAGCGTGATCAGCGCCGCGCGGACATCGAACATGCGCTTAGCCAGCCGGGTAAGGCGGTCAAGACGCTCGGTTACGCCGGTTTCCAGAAGCCCGGAGTCGCGCAGCGACGCCAGTCGTTGTTCCTCATCTGCGGGAATAGCAGGTATTTTCATAAGGGGCCGTTTCCATTCTCAGGCTGTTAATGCGCAACACTATAAAAAGTGTCGTTAATTTCACGGCATACAGCATAAAGCGTAGCTTATTCAGCACGTTTGTCAGTGCGAGTAGATCTGGTTTTTTCCCAGCCGTTTAGCCTGGTACAGCGCGTCGTCTGCGGCTTTTAACCAGTCGGTAACACTGTGCATTTCCGGTAGCGCGCTGGCGATACCGATGCTCAACGTACATTTGAACGCATGCTCCTGCATCACTGTCATTACCGCAGCCGCATCCATGATCCGGGTTGCCACCGCATACGCCTCTTCGGCTGGCGTATCGGGCAATAAAATCACAAATTCATCGCCACCGAGGCGCGCGGGCGTGTCCGTTGTGCGGGTGGCAATATGCAAAATTTTCGACACGGTGACCAGTAATGCATCGCCAATTTTATGACCAAAGCGGTCATTCACCTCTTTAAAATTATCAATATCGATAAACATCAACGAGGAGTGGCGCGGCGTCACGTGCAGTTTTTCCAGCTCGTACTGGATCCGTTTTTCCAGCAGGCGGCGATTAGCGATATCAAGCAACGGATCCATCATCGCGATACGCTCAAGCTCGCGGCTTTTTATCCGCAACCTGACGGCAATGCTGTCGGTAAGTGCGCTGAGCGCCAGAATATAGATGCCGATGAGCGGCAACGTGGCGAACATCGTTCGCTGTGTCACCTGCAACTCCAGCGGTAAACCGAGCGCCAGCCAAGTCAGTAAGAACGCCGCAAGCATGGCCAGTGCTGCTTTACGCATCAGCACAAACCCACCCGCCGATAAGCGGTCAGAGAGCAAAATAGTGGCAATCACCACCGACGGCAGCGGGTTGACCGCCATTAGCGCAATCCAGAATCCGCCTGCGCCAGCGTCAAAGACCAGGTGTTGATGTTCAATTTGCAGCGGCATCTGCGCGTTGCGCGCGCGCAAAAACGCGACGGTAGGCCATATAAAGGCATTGGCGCACAGCAACACTACGCTCCACACGGGGCGATGCAGTTCAAGAAGGACGGAAAGAATGGGGAAAAAGCAGAGTAGCGTTCCCAGAATACGCATCAGATACATCCGCCTGGCAAAACGCCTGCCTGGGATCCGCTCGTGTTTATTCAAATTATCCGATCCGCTCATAACGCGATGATTCCGCTACGTATACGCAATAATAGTATTGACGATAAAAATTAGTAGCAAGCAATTTAATAAGTTATCGATATTAATTGCCGCTATCGTCATCACCAGCTGCGACACGCGCGGGGAATTATCCGCCGATAGCACTTCCCGCGATTTCCGGCGCGTTATGTTCAGCATCTGTTATGCAGTTACGCCCGCGTTTTTTCGAGCGGTAGAGATTTTCATCCGCCACCGCCAGCAGCGCGTTGAACGTTGCCGTTAATTGCCCGGCATCGGCTTGACCATGGCTGATACCAATACTGACGGTTAAATGCAGCGTTTGCTGCTGCCATTTGAACGGATACAACGCCACTTTTTCGCGCAGCGTTTCCGCCAGTTGTTTTCCTTCACTGGCGTCTTGTGTTGTCGCCACGACAGCAAACTCTTCTCCGCCCATGCGGGCGAGCACACCGCGCGCGCCCAGCGCCTGCTGCACTTTTCGCGCAAAGGAGGTCAGCACCCGATCGCCACATTCGTGACCGTAGCTGTCATTGACACTTTTGAAGTAATCAATATCCAGCAACATCACGGTGATGTGTTTGTTGGCAAAGCGCTTTGCGTCGCGATTTAACGCCTCATACAAACCCGAGCGCGAGTAAACGCGGGTCAGGAAATCGAAATCGGCGCGCAGGGAAACCTGATGCATCAGACGGTTTATCGCCTCAACGCTGACCGAGACAATCACCGGGCAAATGGCCATGGTGGCAATCCCCAGGCGCGCGGAGAACATATGCGGGATCTGCAGCGGTGAACTGACGAAAATATTGATATGGCCGCTGGCGACCAGAATTATCTCCAGCCCGCCGGTCAGCAGCGTCACCAGACATGTCAGCGGCAGAGAGTAACGCACCGCACACCAGATCAGCGCCGGGAGCGGAAACGCCAGGCTGCCTGCGCCGCCAATCGCGACCGACGCGACAATCGATACGCCAACGGCGAGCACCGGCATTACATTACGTATCTCGACATTCAGCGGTTTACGCGGCCAACTCATGGTCAGCATACAAGGCAGGATCAGCACGCCTGTTGAGAACTGCTCGCCAAACCAGTCGGCCAGCAGCAGGCCAAACCCCTGACCATTGATCCCCACGGAGCCCAGCGCGCCAAAAAACGCGCACAGCAGCGCGGCAAGCAGACAGTAGCCAAAGAGTTTCAGGGCGTTAACCGGCTCCGGCGCGTTGATCATCTGGTTACGTTCAAACCCGATAAGCTGCGCCATGGTGATAATAAACACCATGTTGGAGAAGTTGATAATCAGCGACGCCATGCCCCAGGTGGTGGTGATGGCGTCATACACCAGCATGGCAACATAGCTAATCAGATAATATTGCCAGCGCTGCAACCAGGCATAACGCGCGAAAACACCGGCCATCACCGCATTGAGCGGCCAGAAGAGGGAAAGTTCTTCCACCAGGCGCATCATCGCGCCCAGCAGATAAAACAGCGTTGTCAGGACAAACACCATGATCGCATTGGTGTACGGCGTCTCTTGCCGAAAAGGGCGGAAAGGGGATGAAAAAAATGCGCGCATCAAATCTCAATCCATATCACTAACGTTGCTATCGGCCCGCAACACGCGGGACAGGCTTACACGGCGCTTTTCAGCGCGGCGCATTCATCTGCATTACCAGCCACTGGTAAATCACCGCAACAATGTAGTGTTGTTGCGATTCCGTTAGCGCCTGACCATGCGGGATGTTGTGCCACTTTTCCAGACATCCCCGGCAGCAGGTAGCCGTGGCATGCTGAGCGATAAACACCGGGTGGCCGCGCATCGGCGTCTGTTTGCCATCATTTTGTGGGTACGCTGGCGCAAGGCGTTTCGCGACAAAATCCGCCGCATGGGATGCAATCACCTCCGCACCTTTATCCAGACAGTACTGGCGCTCTTTCACCCCGAGGCGAAAACGCGAACGGAATGTTGACCGTCCCAGCCGGGCAAACAACGGCGCGAAATCATTCATCAATAGACCGATCTCCCCAACTTGCGCGTTAACGCTTCCAGCACCGCAACACCAGCCAGTGAGTTGCCCGCTTCATCCAGCTCCGGGCTCCAGACCGCAATTGCCATCTCATGCGGCACAATCGCCACAATGCCACCGCCGACGCCGGATTTCGCCGGTAACCCGACGCGCCAGGCAAACTCTCCGGCGTTCTGGTACATACCGCTTGTCGCCATCAGGGCGTTAATCTGCCGAGCCTGCATCGGCGTCACCACCGGCGTTGCCTGCTGCGCGCTGTGTCCGCCATCGGCGAGAAATAAAAAGGTGCGCGACAATTCGGCACAGCTCATTTTGAGTGCGCAATAGTGGAAATAGTTCTGTAACACAGTGGCGACATCGTTATGAAAATTACCGAAGGACTTCATCAGCCAGGCAATAGCCATATTGCGGGCGGAGTGCTCGAATTCAGATCGCGCGACCATGCTGTCGTAGGCGATATCCGGCGCGGCGCAGAGTTTGCGCACAATTTCCAGCATGCGCTGGCGCGGCGCGCTAAGGCGGCTTTGCAGCATATCGCACACCACCAGCGCCCCGGCGTTGATAAAGGGATTACGCGGCTTGCCCTGCTCGATTTCAAGCTGTAACAGTGAGTTAAACGGCTGACCGGAGGGATCTTTGCCCACCCGCTGCCAGATCTCCTCTTCCGCGTAGTGGTTCATCGCCACCACCAGACTCAGCACTTTGGAAATTGACTGAATGGAGAAACGCTCATCGGCATCGCCCGCCTGGAAGTGTTCGCCCTGCACGGTGCTGATGGCAATGCCCAACTTGTTGCCGCTCACCGACGCCAGCGCCGGAATATAATCCGCAACCTTGCCGCGCCCCAACAGCGGGCGTACTTCAGCGAGCACCGCCTCCAGTACGCCATTATCCATCACCGTTGCCACTCTGACTCCTTGCTACCCACAGGCCAAAAATGGCCTGCGAGTATAACAGAGGCGAATGTATTGCGTCAGGCAGGAAGTCGAAAACGCGCAACCGCTTGCATCAGTTGATGAGAATCATTGTGCAATTTTTCCGACGCTTCGGTGGCCGTTGAGACCAGTTCCCCGGTGCGACGGGCAACGTTGTTAAGCGAGTGCAGGCGGCGCGTCATTTTGTGAATGCTGTCGCCCTGGCTGAGGGTGGCGGCAGAAATTTCGCTCAGTACGCCGCTTAAATGCCCGACCAGCCCGGTGACCTGCTGCAGGTTATCCTCAAGGCGGCTCACCGCCTGGGTGCCGTCGTTGATGCCCTGTAAGGAGTGGTTAATCAATTGCTGAATGGTTTGCGTGGAGTGGCTGCTCTTGCGCGCCAGCAGCCCCACTTCTTTCGCCACCACCGCGAAGCCGCGGCCGTGATTGCCGGCATGCGCCGCTTCAATCGCCGCGTTCAGCGCCAGAATATTGGTCTGGAAAGCGACGCCATCAATCATCGCCACAATGTTGCGCATCTCCGCCGAGCGCTCGACAATCTCGCGCATCGATTGATTCACCGTATCCATCATTCGATCGCCACCGGCGGCGACTTCCCGCGCCTCATCGGCCTGTTTGCGCGCTTGTTCAGCAAAACCGGTATTACCTTCCACATGCGATTCCAGCGTAGCGATATGCTCGGTCACATCCGTCAGTTCCTGCGCCTGTTTCGCCGACTGCTGATACAGCGACTGGTTATCCTCAGCGAGGCGGCGAATGGTATCGACCATCGATGATGTGGCGTCGCTGACCTGCATCACCAGTTGCTGTAATCCCTGCTGCATGGTGCCGATGCTGAGGCCGAGCTGGTCGACTTCCCGGTTAAAGCGTTTCACCGGCGGCAATGGCGTACCCAGATCGCCTGCCGCCAGAATATTGATGTGCGCTATCAGGCTGCGTAGCGGGGTAATCACCCAGCGCGACATGGCAAACCAGACCAGCACCGCAATCACCACCAGCAGCGCAGGCACCAGCACAAACACATGCTGCAATTGCGCAAGGTTAGCCATCAGTGCCTGGCGTCCCTGCTCGGCGCGCGCTTCGCTGGCCTGCTGGAAACGGGCATAGTTGTCATTGAAATCCGCCTGAAACGCCTGCGCCGGCACGGCGAAGAAGGCGTCAATCGACTGGGTTTTCACCAGCCCGTCGGCCTGCTCTTTTAGCGCGCCGTAGAAAAGCTGATAGCTGTTAATCAGCGACTCATCTTTAGGCGGGTTGAGCGCCAGCCACGCTTGCCAGGCTTTTTGCGAGATTTCCAGTGCTTTATGGGTTTCATCCATCAGGCTGTGCCAGCTCCCTTCCGAGCCGGTTTCTTTATCCTGCATAAAATAGACGCCCGCCCGGTTGAGCAGATCGCTTGCCGTCAGGAGCGCAATGCGCGCTTCGTCGACCCGCACCTGTTGCAGGTGCGCTTGCTGGTTGAGTTGTTCATTATGCTGGGCGTTACGTAGTGACGCGGAAAGGACAGACGAGGAGGCGATTTGCAGTGCCGAAAACAAGCCAATAATGCAGAAAATCCCGGCGAGCAAACCAAACTGTCGTGGAGAAACGCGCCGCAAAATACGGCGGAAAATTTGCTTTAAGTTCATGATATTCTTCTATAACCACAAAGTTGCCGTGAGTCTACAAAAGGATCATGACAGGTCCATGACAGCCAGCAGTGACGCGCCCCGCCGGGGCGCGTTTCGCTTACAGACGATCTTTCCACACCGTCTGGATATTGCAAAACTCATGCAGGCCGAAGTGCGAAAGCTCACGGCCAAAACCACTCTTTTTCACGCCGCCAAAGGCCACCCGGGCATCGCTGGCGCTGTAGCCGTTGATAAATACACCGCCGCACTCAAGCTGTTCGGCAAAATGTTGTGCCTGCGCAGGATCGGCGGTAAAGACGGTAGCCGACAAGCCGAAATCACTGTTGTTCGCCAACGCCAGCGCATGCTGTGCATCGCGCGCGGTTGCGATAGCGGCGACCGGGCCAAACAGCTCCTGGCGAAACGCCGTCATCTCTGGTGTCACACCGCTCAGCACGGTGGCCGGGTAGTAATTCCCCTCGCCCGCCAGTTTCTCACCGCCGAGCAGCAACGTTGCGCCCTCGTTGATGCTGGCTTCGACCTGCGCATGCAGCTCGTCACGCAGATCAAAGCGCGCCATTGGCCCGAGATAATTCTCTTCCTCGTCCGGCGTGCCCTGTTTTAACGCGGCGGCGGCGGCAACAAATTTCTCGGTAAAGGCCTGGGCAATGCCCTCTTCGACGATAAAACGCTTGGCGGCGGCGCAGACCTGTCCGGTGTTCTGGTAACGCCCTGCTACTGCGGCTTTCACCGCCAGTTCAAGATCCGCATCGTTGAGCACAATAAAGGGATCAGAACCGCCGAGTTCAAGGACGCATTTTTTCAGCGCCGCCCCGGCCTGCGCGCCAATAGCGGCTCCCGCGCGCACGCTGCCGGTTACGGTAATGGCGACGATACGCGGATCGTTAATCGCCTGGCTCACGCCGTCATTGGTAGCATTCACCCAGCCAAAAACGCCCTGCGGAACGCTGGCCTCAGCGAAGATCTCACCCATTAACGCCGCGCAACCCAGCACGTTTGGCGCATGTTTCAGCAGGTAGCTGTTACCCGCCAGCAGGATCGGCACCGCACCGCGCAGCACCTGCCACAACGGAAAGTTCCACGGCATCACCGCCAGAATCGGCCCCAGCGGGCGGTACTCAATGGTTGCCCGCTGCTGTTCGACCTGCGTCGGCTCACTGCCCAGCATCGCCGGACCATGATCCGCGTACCAGTCGCACAGCGCGGCAGATTTGTTCACTTCCGCGCGCGCCTGCAAAATCGGTTTGCCCATCTCCTGGCGGATCATCTGCGCCATCTCTTCCCCGCGTTTGCGCAGCGCATCGCCGAGGCGACGTAAGGTTTGCGCACGTTCGCTGACCGGCAACAGCCGCCACTGGCGATAACCGCTGGTAGCCAGTTCAATTGCCGTATCAACCTCTTCACGGCTGGCCCAGGGGGTTGTGCGCAGGGTTTCGCCGGTGGCCGGGTTGATGGAAAGCGCGTGCGTGATTGAGGAAACAGGCATAAATACTCCGCTAAATGTGTTCAGGACTTGCGCAAGGATGGCGCAATTTGTTATTTCTGAAAACTGAATAATATTAACCACCCTGTTCACGAAGAGAGAATGGCATGGATTTAACCCAGCTTGAGATGTTTAACGCCGTGGCGCAGACCGGCAGCATTACCCAGGCAGCGCAGAAGGTGCACCGCGTGCCGTCAAACCTGACGACGCGCATTCGCCAGCTGGAGTCCGATCTCGGCGTGGATCTGTTTATCCGCGAAAACCAGCGCCTGCGCCTTTCTCCCGCCGGGCACAGTTTTTTGCGCTACAGCCAGCAGATCCTCGCGCTGGTCGATGAAGCGCGGATGGTGGTCGCCGGTGATGAACCGCAAGGGCTGTTTTCGCTCGGCGCGCTGGAAAGCACCGCCGCGGTGCGCATTCCGGCGACGCTGGCGCAGTACAACCAGCGCTATCCGCGCATTCAGTTCGATCTCGCCACCGGCCCTTCCGGCACCATGATTGATGGCGTGCTGGAGGGGCGGCTCAGCGCGGCGTTTGTTGACGGCCCGATTATGCATCCCGGCCTGGAAGGCATTCCGGTTTACCGCGAAGAGATGATGATCGTCGCGCCTGTCGGTCATGAAGTGATTACCCATGCGGCTCAGGTGAACGGTGCCAGCATTTACGCGTTTCGCGCCAACTGCTCCTACCGCCGCCATTTTGAAAGCTGGTTTCACGCCGATCGCGCCACGCCCGGTAAAATTCATGAAATGGAGTCTTACCACGGCATGCTGGCGTGCGTCATTGCCGGAGCGGGTCTGGCGCTGATCCCGCGCAGCATGCTGGAAAGCATGCCCGGTCATCACCAGGTGGAAGCCTGGCCGCTGGCGCAGAACTGGCGCTGGCTCACCACCTGGCTGGTGTGGCGGCGCGGCGCGAAAACCCGCCATCTGGAGGCGTTTATTGCCCTGTTGAATGCGGCTCCGCAACCAGCGACTTCTGCATAAAAATACTCAGCGGATCGGCGCTGTACGGCGCGAACGCCTCACAAATTTGATACCCGCAGCGCTGATACAGTTTCACTGCGGCATGCTGTTCAATGCCGGTTTCCAGCCGCAAGGTATGACACGATTTCCTGGCCGCCGCCTGCTCCAGCGCCGCAAGCAATTTTTCCCCCAGTCGCTGGCCGCGATGGCGGGGATCGATAAACACCCGTTTCATCTCGCCGCTGCCGTCGCTGTTCAGTACCACCGCGCCGCAGCCAACGGCCTCGTCGTGATGCATAATTTTGCGCAAAATCAGCGTTCCGGCGGGTAATGCCGCGAGATCAAGCAGATGGTTACTCTCTGCCGGGTAAAGTGCGCTCTGGTAGGCGTCCAGAGCAGCAATTAGCGCAATCAGATCCGGTTGCGTGGCCGTGGCATCAACGATGCGGTACATAGCGGGCTCCTTGTTATTAGCCTGTTAAAAATAAACAAGAATTTGCTACCTATGTCATATGAATAACCTATAGCACCGCCTGACGAGATTGCGCTCCGAAGAATATAGGTTGTACCTTACGCAACATACGATGCAGAAAATGGAATATTCATGAACACCAAAGCCCGGAAAGTGATGATTATCGGCACAGGCAATGTCGGCGCATCTGCTGCTTATGCCCTGCTGAACCAGAACATTTGTGAAGAGTTAATTCTGGTGGATTTAGACCAGCAACGGGTCGAAGGCCACGCCCAGGATCTGGCAGATGCCGCCGCGTATATGCCCGGTATGATGGCCATTTCCACCCGCCCGGTTGAAGAGTGCGCGGACGTGGATATTGCGGTGATCACCGTTTCCGGCGGCGCGTTAAAGCCAGGGCAAACCCGCCTTGATGAGCTGGCCAACACCGCGCGGATCGTTAAAAATATTGTGCCGGCGATGATGGCAAACGGCTTTAACGGTATTTTTCTGGTGGCAACCAATCCGTGCGACATCATTACCTGGCAGGTGTGGAAAATTTCCGGGCTGCCGCGCAACCAGGTGATTGGCACCGGCGTCTGGCTGGATACCACTCGCTTACGCCGCGCACTGGCCCAGGCGCTCGATATTGGCGCGCAAAGTATTGATGCGTTTATCCTCGGCGAGCATGGCGACACCCAGTTTCCGGTGTGGTCGCACTCGTCGGTGTACGGTTCGCCGATTGCCGATGTTTACCGGCGCAAAACTGGCCAGCAACTGGATGTCGACGCGCTGGCGGACAAAGTGCGCCGCCACGGCTTTGAGATTTACGCCCGTAAAGGCTGTACGGAGTACGGCATCGCCGGCACCATCGCCGAGATCTGCCGCAATATCTTCACCGGCAGCCACCGCGCACTGGCGATCTCCTGCATTCTGGACGGGGAGTATGGCGTCAGCGACGTGGCGATTGGCGTACCGGCCGTGCTGGCGCAAAACGGCGTGCAACAGATTATTGAACTGCAACTGGAAGGTGACGAAGTGGCAAAATTCAACCACTCCGCTGATGTTATTAAAGCGAATATTGCCCGCTTGCCCTAACTGACACCGTTAATCGGCAAAGGTTAACCGGCCTGGCAAAGTGGCAAGCTGCTGGCGGATCTCGGGGCTAAGCTGCGTATCGGTAATGATATCGGTCAGCGAATCGAGATTCGCCACGTTAAACAGCGACCACGCACCGTATTTACTGCTGTCTGCCAGCAACACCCGGCGTTTTGCATTGACGATCAAATCGTGTTTCAGCGCCGCTTTCTCCTCGGTCGGCGCGGTGATGCCGCGCTGCAAATCCCAGCCGTTACAGCTGACAAATGCCAGATCCGGCCAGATATTTTGCAGCAATTTACGCCCGTGCTCACCAATGCAGGACTGGCTGGAATCATCAATGCGCCCGCCGATGATCGTCACTTCTATCTGTTTGAATTCCGAAAGAAACAGCGCAATGTGCAGATCGCTGGTGATCACCCGCAGCGGCAAGTGCGTCAGCTGGCGTGCCAGCTCAATCATCGTTGTTCCGGCGTCAAGCACAATGGCGTCGCCCGCTTTCACCAGCGCTGCCGCCGCACAGGCAATGGCGTGTTTCTCCGCCAGGTTGCGCTGCATTTTCTCGCTGGTGGTAGGCTGCGAGGGGATAAACCGGTTCAGCGTGACGCCGCCGTGCGTACGGCTGATTACCCCTTCCTGATCGAGCTTAATCAGGTCGCGGCGAATGGTCGCCGGTGAAGCGTCCGTGGCGGCCACGAGTTGATCTACCGTCACCAGATTATGCCCTTTCAGATAGTCCATAATCTGCTCTAACCGGTTATATCCCTTCATATTATTCCCGTGTAATTTGCATCGCTAACTGAATGGATACCGCCATGCTTTCCGCTTTCGCTTTTCCGCGCCAGGCAATATCAAATGCGGTGCCGTGATCCGCAGAGGTGCGAATAAACGGCAAACCCGCAGTGATATTAACGCCATCGTAAAAGCCCAGCAATTTTAACGGAATATGTCCCTGATCGTGGTACATCGCCACCACCATGTCATACATCCCTTCATGGCACTGCATAAACACCGTATCCGGCGGACACGGCCCGCTAACGTTCAGCCCTTCAGCTTTCATCGCCTGTACCGCCGGGCCGACAATCTTGATCTCTTCATCGCCAAACAGACCATTTTCCCCGGCGTGCGGATTGACGCCCGCCACCGCAATACGCGGGTTGTCATAGCCAACGCGACGCAGGAACGTATCGGCGACGCGAATCACCGTTTTCACCCGATCCTGATTAAGGGTGTCGAGAAATTTTCGCAGCGCGATATGAGTGGTGATATGGATGACTTTCAGCTTATCGGTATACAGCACCATGGCGTAATCTTTGCTGTCGGTCAGGTGCGCCAGCAGTTCGGTATGCCCCGGATAATGGTGCCCGGCTAAGTGCAGCGCTTCTTTATTCAGCGGCGCGGTGGCGATGGCTTTCACTTCGCCTTTCATCGCCAGTTCGGTCGCTCGTTTCACACAGCGGTAGGCCAGATCCCCCGCCTGCGCCTGCACCACGCCCGGTTGCAACCCGGCGGGATCGGTCAGTGGTTCGTCAATGACGTTAATGATGCCGGGGGCAAAACGCGCGTCTGCCACCTGCTCAACCACTTTCAGTTCGGCATGCGGCGTGATATTGAGTGCCAGAATACGTTGCAAGGTTTGCGCACAGCCCACCACCACGACCGGCGCACCGGATAACTCTCCCTCGACCAGCGATTTAATAATAATTTCCGGGCCAATACCCGCCGGGTCGCCCATCGTTACAGCAATGATATTAGTCACTCGATTTCTCCTCGATAAAATGCAGAACCTTAAGCAAGGTAGTTTCGTCACCAAAGCCACCCGCTTTGGTCATCACCGGTCGTTGCCATTCGCAACCTGAAAAATAACCCCACGGTACGCACCCCGCGGCGCGTCCCTGGATACGAAAACTTGTCGCCCCTAACGCCTGTGCGACCGCCACCGCCACATCCCCGCCGGAGAGATAAAGCGCGGCGGGCTTCACCTCACGCAAAACGTCACAGGTGAGTTGCGCCAGAAACGTGCAGATACGCTCTCCCAACTCGCTACGGCTTACGCCCAGCCGCGCACAAAGTGCCACTATCTGATGGCGCGCCTGCTCATCCGGGCAGGTATGGACAATGCAGTGTTTCCCTTGTGCCAGCGCAGCAACAATTGTCTGGCGATATGCAGGTTGTGCGGCGCTAAACACCGTGTCGATATCAATCAGCAGATGTTCCACGTTCGGTTGCTGCGCGACGCGCGCCACCTGCCGTTGAGCGATTTCACTCATTGAGCCGACCACCGCCAGCATCGCATGCGGCTTTTCGGCCGCCAGCCTGCGCGCCAGCGCGTCGCATAACCCGGCAGAGCCGACCAGCAGCGGCGTTGTGGCAGCGTTTGCCGCCTGAGCGATGATCGCATCAAGATCGTCATCACTCTGTGCATCGACCACCAGCAGCAACGGCGTATTTGGCGTGGCCTGTGCGAGTGCTTTTGCCAGTTGCGCAGGCTGCACATAGCGACACGCTGCACTGTTGTGGGCTGCCAGCAGTGCGCCAATATCGGCGCTGGTCACCGGCGTTTTCGGATCGCTGGCAAACTCGGTTTGCGTGAGCAGTTCGCCATTGACATAGCACTGACCATTACGGGTGATGCGCCCGGCTGCCGGAAACGCCGGGGCAATGATCACCGCCGCCGCGTTGCAGGCTTGCCTCATCGCCGCGACTTCCGCGCCGACATTGCCGCGCAACGTGGAGTCGATCTTTTTCACCAGCCAGCCGGGGTTGTAGCGTGCAGTTATCTCGTTGGTGTATGCCGTGACGCACGCCATTGCCTCGCTCACGCTTAGTGCGCGGCTGTCGCTGTTAAAAATGATCGCCTGCGCCGTACTTACAAACGGCGTCGTCAATGCGACATCCACCTGCATCCCGGTTTGCGCCAGGCTGACGCCCGCATCATTCGCGCCGGTAAAATCATCGGCCAGCATCACCACCTGTTTGTCCACGCGTTGTTCGTTCATCCCTTCTCCGGGTCATTATGCACTGGATATGATTATATTCAATCATTATTGATTATATGTGAGCAAGATCAACTTATTCAGTTTGCGAATAAATTATAAATTTAGGCCATGTAGTGACGGTGATGAATAAAAGATGATTGAGTTCAATCACCATAACAGAGACAGGAGAAGGTTGTGGTAACGATTAACAGCACCCTGATAAGCGGCGCGGGGGCAATCCCGGCGATTACCCCGCTGCTTGCGGGTAAAGAGAAAGTGTTACTGGTCAGCGACGGCAACATTATCAAACTGGCTGCCACCCAGCAGATCCGTGTATTGCTGGAGACGAACGGTCGCCGCGTGCAACTTATTGATAATGTTCCGCCCGAACCCAGCCAGCACGATGTGGTGAATATCGTGCAAAACCTGCACGACGCCGCCGTGGATCTGGTGGTGGGCATTGGCGGCGGCAGCGTGCTGGATGTCGCCAAACTGCTGTCGGTGTTATGCCACCCGGCATCACCGGGGCTGGACGCGCTGCTGGCGGGAGAAAAACCGACTGACCGCGTTGCTTCGCTGCTGATCCCCGCCACCGCCGGTACCGGCTCGGAAGCCACGCCCAACGCCATTCTCGCCATCCCAGAGCAGGACACTAAAATCGGCATTATTTCACCAGTGATGCTACCGGATTACGTGGCGTTGCTGCCGGAGCTGACCACCAGCATGCCCGCGCACATCGCCTCTTCTACCGGCATTGATGCCCTGTGCCATTTGATTGAGTGCTTCACCGCCACTATCGCCAACCCGGTGAGTGACAATGTGGCGCTGATCGGTTTAGGCAAATTGCTGCGCAATATCGAAACGGCGGTCAATGAACCGCACAACCTGACCGCCAGGCTGGAGATGCTGTGGGCCTCTTATTATGGCGGCGCGGCGATCACCCATGCCGGAACCCATCTGGTGCATGCACTTTCGTATCCGCTCGGTGGCAAATACCACCTGCCGCACGGTGTGGCGAACGCCATTCTGCTCGCGCCATGCATGAAAGTGGTGCGCCCCCACGCGGTAGAGAAATTTGCCCAGGTGTGGGATCTGGTACCTGATGCCGACACCACGCTGAGTGCGGAAGAGAAATCGCATGCGCTGGTGGCGTGGTTTGCCGCGCTGGTAAAACGCCTGAACCTGCCCGACAACCTCGAGGCGCTCGGCGTGCCGCGCGAGGATGTCCCGGCGCTGAGCGACGCCGCGCTAAACGTCAAGCGCCTGATGAACAACGCCCCATGCACCGTCAGCCACCAGGACGTGCAGGCTATTTATCAGACGCTGTTTTAACCCCAATTCGAGGGAGTGAGTCATGAGTAAGCAGATTAATGGCGTGCTGACCGCCATCGTGACGCCTTTTGACGCTGACGGGGACGTTAACCCGCAGGCGCTCAAACAGCAGATCAACCGCCAGTTGGCAGCCGGAAACGGCATTTTTTGCGGTGGCACCAACGGCGAATTTTTCGTGCTGAATGAGCAGGAAAAAGTGGCCGTCACCGCGACCTGCGTCGATGAGGTTGCCGGGCGTATGCCCGTGGTGGCGCATATCGGCGAGATCGCCACGCGCGACACCATTCGTCTGGGTAAGCAGATTGAAAAACTGGGTGTTGATGCGGTATCGGTTATCACGCCCTATTTTGTGCCGCTGAAACAAGATGAGTTGATTGCCCACTACACCGCCGTGGCGGATGCGTTAAGCGTTCCGGTCTTTCTCTACAACATCCCGGCGCGCACCGGTAACACCATTGAACCGCAAACCGCCCGCACGCTGGCGGCGCACCCGAACATCATCGGCATCAAAGACAGCGCAGGCAGCTATGAAAGCCTGAGCGGTTTTTTGCAGGCAGTGAAGGATTGCGAAAATTTTGACGTGCTGAACGGCCCGGATTCGTTAATCCATCAGGGGTTTGTTGACGGCTGTTCGGCCTGTATTTCCGGTCTGGCAAACGTCGCGCCGCAGGCGATCAACGCTATCTGGTCGCGCTTCAAGGCCGGGGATATCGACGGTTCCCGTGCGGCACAGGAGAACGTTACCGGGCTGCGCACCGATCTCTACCGCGTCGCGTTCTCTCCGGCTGCGGTGAAAAAAGCGTTACACATCATGGGATACGACGTTGGCGACAGCCGTTACGCTGTCACGTTTAGCGAACAACAACATCAACAGATCCGCCAGATAGTGACCCAGTACCTTCACTGATAGCGGGATTAATCGTCATAAGAAAACCGGGCGCCTGCGGCGCTCAGGATTCACTCGCCCTGAAGAGAGGCAAAGATGAACACCTTTACTGCTCAAGATACCCTGATAATCGTTGGCATTGTGGTGGCGTATATTCTGTTCACCACCTGGCTGACGTTTCGCTTACGAAGCAAGAACACCGGCGATTTTATGGAAGGCTCGCGCGCGATGCCCGCCTTTATCGTCGGGATTTTGTTGATGTCCGAATACATTGGCGCGAAATCCACGGTAGGCACCGCCCAGGCCGCTTTCGAAGACGGTTTTGCCGCGTCGTGGTCGGTTATCGGCGCGGCGATTGGTTTCCCGCTGTTTGGCCTGCTGCTGGTCAAACGCATCTATAACACCGGGAAAATCACAATCTCTGGCGCGATCGCCGAAAAATATGGCAACAGCACCAAAAATATTATCTCGATTATCATGATTTACGCCCTGCTGCTGGTTAACGTTGGCAACTACGTGAGCGGCGCGGCGGCCATCTCGACGGTGCTGAAAGTGAACCTGCCGGTGGCGGCATTTATCACCGCGATTGTCAGTACTTTCTATTTCGCCTTTGGCGGCATGAAAGGCGTGGCGTGGGTAACGCTGCTGCACAGCGCGCTAAAATATTTCGGCATTCTGGCGATCATGGGTTTTGCCCTGTCGAAAACCGGCGGTTTCACACCGATGATCGAAAACATGCCGAAATACTACTGGACCTGGGACGGCAACTTCGGCGCGAGCACCATTTTTGCCTGGCTGATTGGCACTATTGGTTCCATCTTCTGTACTCAGTTCGTGATTCAGGCGATTTGTTCGACCAAAGATGTGAAATCAGCGAAGCGTTCCACCTGGGTCGCCTTCTTCTTCTGTTTGCCGATTGCGCTGGCCATTGCGGTGATTGGCGTGGCGGCGAAATACCTGCACCCGGAGATCAACAGCCTGTACGCGATGCCAATTTTCTTACAGGACATGAACCCATGGGTGGCCGGTTTAGTGACAACGTCACTCGTTGCGTCGATCTTTGTCAGCGTCAGTACCGTTGCGCTGGCTATCGCCTCGCTGGTGGTGAAAGATTTCTACGTGCCGTACCGCAAACCTACGCCGGAACAAGAGTTTAAGACCACTCGCTGGTTGTCGCTGCTGATTGGTTTCCTGCCGCTGATTTTCGTGCTACTGGTGCCGGAAGTGCTGAAACTCTCCTTCTTTACCCGTGCCATCCGCCTCTCTATCTCGGTGGTCGCGGTGATCGCGTTCTATGCCCCGTTATTCAAAAGCGCGCGCGGTGCCAACGCTGGTTTGATCGCCGCCTGTGTGGTGACCTCAGTGTGGTATCTGCTCGGTGACCCGTTTGGTATTAACAATATGTATATCGCGCTGGTAACCCCGGCCGTGGTGATGGTGCTGGACCGCTTAATCCCGAATAAAGCGGTACAAAAAACGGTAAATAACGCGCCCACCCCTGTTCGCAACAATGGAGTTTGATATGTCCGTAACGGTAAATCGCGATGGTGTGTTACGCCCGCAAGCACAAGACGCTCAGGTTGTGACGGCAATGCTGCCGTCACCCTGCCCGCAAAATCACGCGGCCAATATTCTGCCGCTGCCGGATGGCACGCTGATGTGCGTCTGGTTTGGCGGTTCGCAGGAAGGCGTGGCGGATATTTCGGTATGGAGTTCGCGGCTGGCACCCGGGGCCTCCGCCTGGAGCGAGGCGGTAAAACTCTCGGACGATCCGACCCGTTCCGAGCAAAACCCGGTGCTGTTCCTCGCCCCGGACAACGTGCTGTGGCTACTGTGGACCGCGCAAATCTCCGGCAATCAGGACACAGCGATTGTGCGCTATCGCCAGTCGCATGATTTTGGTGCCAGCTGGGGTGACATTAACACCTTGCTCGACAAACCTGGCACCTTTATCCGCCAGCCAATCACCGTGCTGGACAACGGCAACTGGCTGTTACCGGTCTTTTATTGCCGTACCCAGCCCGGGGAAAAATGGGTTGGCAATGACGACATTAGCGCGGTGAAAATCTCATCCGATCAGGGCAAAAGCTGGCGCGATGTTGACGTACCGGAAAGTCTCGGCTGTGTGCATATGAACATCACCGCACTGCCAGGCGGGCAACTGGTGGCGCTGTTTCGCAGCCGCTGGGCGGACAACATTTACTACAGCCAGTCGACCGACGGTGGCGAAAGCTGGTCGGTACCGGAACCGACGACATTGCCAAACAACAACTCCTCGATTCAGGTAACAACGCTTGCCGACGGCGCGCTGGCGCTGGTGTTTAATCACATGAGCGCCGCCGGAGCCAGCGAACGCCGCGCTTCGCTGTACGATGAAATTGACGACGGTGACGGGCGTAAAGAGCCGACAGTGACCAGCGGGCGCAGCGCGTTCTGGGGCGCACCGCGCGCACCGATGACGGTGGCAATCTCGCCGGATGGCGGTAAAAGCTGGCCGTGGCAGCGCCACCTGGATGAGGGCGACGGCTACTGCATGACCAATAACTCGCAGGAAAAACTCAACCGCGAGTTCTCCTATCCGAGCATCAAACAGGGCGCGGACGGCAAGCTGCATATCGCCTACACCTATTTTCGCCAGGCGATTAAATATGTGCGCATCGCACCGGACTGGGTAAAGGAGTAACCGATGATTGTGGGCAACCTTAACGCCCTGCCGCTGGCAGGTTTACCCTTCCCGCTTCGCGCGATCCTTACCTTGCCGCAATGTTCACTGGCGGCGTTACAGGCACGGGACGACGGGCGCTGGCAGCCGGAAAACGCCGACTGGTTTTGCACCATCGGACCGGCGAACACACAGCCGCAGGCGCAGCGCCACACGGAATATCACGCCCTGTGGGCCGATATTCAGGTGGTGCTGGCAGGTGAGGAGCAAATCAACGCCGGAACGCACTACGCCGCGCGGGAAGAGGATGAGCAGCGCAAACCGGATCTCTACATCACCACACACGCGCTCTTACCGGTTAGCGTGACGTTACGCGCCGGGGATTTCGCCGTCTTTTTACCCGGCGAACCGCACCAGGCGTTGTGCGCTGTCGATGCGCCCATGACGGTGCGCAAAGCGGTGTTCAAAGTGCCGCGCACACGGCTGGAGATCTGAGATGTCGCATGCCGTAATAACCGGTGCCAGTTCGGGTATTGGCGAAGCCATTGTCGATAAACTGCTGGCGCAAGGCTGGCAGGTGACCGGTTTATCCCGCTCGCTGGTAACGCGGGCGGATCCGGCGTTTCGCAGTGTGCAGGTTGATCTCGGCGACAGCGAGGCGTTGCGCCAGGTGATCGCCACTCTGCCGACACCGCAAGCGCTAGTCCACGCCGCAGGCATGATGGCCGCCGCACCGCTTGGTGAACTCGATCCCATGACCAGCGAGCGTCTGTGGCGGCTGCATGTGCAGGCGGCAGAAACGCTGGTCAACCATTTTGCGCCCCGGATGTCGCAAGGTGGTCGAATTGTGGTGATTGGCAGCCGCACCTCGCGCGGCGCGGCGGGCCGCTCGCAGTATGTCGCCACCAAAGCGGCGCTGGTGGGGATGGTCAGAAGCTGGGCGGCAGAACTGGCACCGCGCGGCATCACCGCCAATGTTGTGGCACCAGGAGCAACGCAGACGCCGATGCTCAGCGCGCCGGGGCGGGAAAGCTCGCCGCCGAATGTGCCGCCGATTGGCCGCTTAATTACGCCGCAGGAAGTGGCAGCGCTGGTGAATTTTGTCTTATCACCAGATGCGGCCGCCATCACCGGGCAGGAGTTGGTGATATGCGGCGGTGCGTCGCTGAAGTGATGTCTGCGCAGTGCAGGAAGAGATTCGCCCGGCGTGACTGCCGGGCGGCTTTTAGCGCAGGAACACTTTGCCCAACAAATAGAGCGTTGCCTGGCCGCCAATCAGCACGCGATCGCCGCGCCATTCACAGCGTAAATCGCCGCCGCGCGCGGAAACCTGTCGCGCCTGCAGGCTGTTTTTACCCAGTTTTTCGCCCCAGTACGGGATCAGCATGCTGTGCGCCGAACCAGTCACCGGATCTTCCGCCACCGATTCACCCGGGCAGAAGAAGCGGCTGACAAAATCGACGTTCTCACCGGGCGCGGTCACGCAGACCATTTTGCCAAGCGGTTTCATTGCCGCGATATCCGGCGTTAAGGCTTCTACCTGCGCCTGATTTTCCAGCACCACCAGATAATCCCGCGCCACGCGCACTTCTTTGGCGCGTTCAATGCCGAGCGTTTTCAGCAGCAGCGCCGGAACCTGGCTTACCGTTTCCGTCGACCAGGCCGGGAAATCCAGCGTCAGCCAGTCGCCGTTGCGGCTCACTCTAAGTTCGCCGACAAAGCGGGTGGTGAAGAGGATTTCGGTATCCGGGTAATCGAGATATTCAAAGATCACGTGCGCAGCGGCGAGAGTCGCATGGCCGCAGAGATTGATCTCATCCTGGGTGGTGAACCAGCGCAGCTCAAAACCGCTGTCGTTACGCACGAAGAAGGCGGTTTCGGACTGGTTGTGCTGCTGCGCCATGCGCAGCAGCACATCATCGGCTAACCATTCGGTCAGCGGGCAGACGGCGGCGGCATTACCGCCAAAAGTGTGGTCGCTGAAGGCGTCGACCATATAAAAATCGATGGTTTGCATAGCATTTCCTCTTTTTCGTCTTCTGTTTTTGAGCGCTATTCGGAAACGTTGCAACAGGTATTTTCCACACGGATAAAAAGTGAGATCTACATCACAAAATATTTGTATTTTCGCCAGCAAAGGCAGTAAGATTGTGGCCTCTTCTTTTCGCCAACCAACCCCCAAATACCCTTATGACTACGAATACCGTTTCACGAAAAGTCGCGTGGCTGCGGGTAGTGACGCTTGCTGTCGCCGCATTTATTTTTAACACCACCGAATTCGTGCCTGTGGGTTTGCTGTCGGATATCGCGCAGAGCTTCGACATGGAAACCGCGCAGGTGGGGATCATGTTAACCATCTATGCCTGGGTTGTGGCTTTACTGTCGCTGCCCTTTATGCTGCTGACCAGCCAGATTGAGCGCCGCAAGTTGTTGATTGCGCTCTTTGTGCTGTTTATCGCCAGCCATGTGTTGTCGTTCCTCGCCTGGAGTTTTGAGGTGCTGGTTATCAGCCGCATCGGCATTGCTTTTGCCCACGCCATTTTCTGGTCGATCACTGCCTCGCTGGCTATCCGCCTGGCGCCTGCCGGGAAAGGTGCGCAGGCGTTGAGCCTGCTCGCCACCGGCACCGCACTGGCAATGGTGCTCGGGCTGCCGATTGGTCGTATCGTCGGGCAGTATTTCGGCTGGCGTACTACCTTTTTCGCCATCGGTATGGGCGCGCTGGTCACGCTGGTGTGCCTGGTGAAACTGCTGCCGGCGCTGCCGAGCGAACATTCGGGTTCGCTGAAAAGCCTGCCGGTGCTGTTCCGCCGCCCGGCGCTGATGTGCATCTATTTGCTCACTGTGGTGGTGGTTACCGCGCATTACACGGCTTACAGCTACATTGAGCCGTTCGTGCAAAATGTGGCGGGCTTTAGCGCCAATTTCGCCACGCTGCTGCTGTTAGTGCTTGGCGGCGCCGGGATTATTGGTAGCGTGCTGTTCGGCAAGCTGGGGAACCAGCACGCCTCTGGCCTGGTGTGCAGCGCGATTGGTCTGCTGGTGATTTCACTGGTGATGATGCTGCCCGCTTCCAGTAGCGAAATGCATCTGGCAGTGCTGAGCGTGGTATGGGGCATCGCGATTATGATTATCGGCCTGGGCATGCAGGTAAAAGTGCTGGCGCTGGCACCGGATGCTACCGATGTGGCGATGTCACTGTTTTCGGGCATTTTTAATATTGGTATCGGCGCAGGTGCGCTGGTCGGCAACCAGATCAGCCTGCACTGGTCGATGAACGTCATTGGTTACGCCGGGGCGATCCCGGCGATTGCTGCGCTGATATGGGCGGTGGTGATTTTCCGCCGCTGGCCGGTAAAACTGGAAGAGCAAACCCACGCCAGCCACGTGTAAACCGCGCCGGTTACTGCGCGGCAGCGACAACCTCATCCATCACCGTGGTTTGCCAGTCAAACCACGGATTCCAGGTCAGGCGAGCATGAATTTTGTTCGCCTCAACCAGTCCCCAGTCTGAATACCACACCTCTTCCCCCGCCAGACAGCGCTTTGCCGCCTCTGCTGACTGACCATTCGCACAGAGCAGCACGCTGCCTTTGCGTCCGTACAGCGGATTACGAGGCGAAAAGAGCACTGACATATGGGAAAACTGGCTGATGCGATCCTGCGGCAGATAATCTGTTTTTACCCGTAAGCGGGACATTTTTGCCGCTTCCGGCGGGGGTGTGCCGTACCAAATCAGGCGGCTGGCCGGGTTGGTGAAACTGCGATCGAATTGATCGAGGATCCAGCGCGTATTGAGCACCGAATCATGTTCGGTTAACACCAGCAGCGCCGGTTTTGTCCACGGTTTACGCGCAAGCAGCCGCTGCGCGCTGGCGCTGGTGCGCCAGAACTGGGCGAAACCGTTGGTTGGCACGCGTAAGTAGCGGGTGGCGATTTGCTGCGGGAAAACAGCACTCGGCGGACGCAACCAGTCGCGAAACAGCGCCACTGTTGGCGCGAGAAAATCGTAACCGGTGCTGGATTTAAACGCCGGAGAAAACAGCAGCAGCCCGCGCACGTTGTCATGCACCATCGCATATTCCAGCGCCAGATTTCCACCAGTGGAAAAACCGCCGAGCCAAAGGGCATCGACCTCTTTGCCCAGAATATCGGCCTGCTCGCGCACCACTTGCCGCCACTGGGCAACATCGACATCCAGCAGATCCGCAGGCCGCGTGCCGTGGCCCGGCAGCAGCACGGTGCGCACCAGAAAGCCCTGTTTTGCCAGTTCGGGGGCAATATCCACAAACGATCCTGGCCCGTCGCCCAGGCCGTGGATCAGCAAAATGCCTTTGTGCGCGGGCTTCGCCGGACGCCACTCCTGTGGCGTATTGAGCCGTAGCTCGCTCGCTTTATCCAGCGTCTGAAATGCCCGGTGCGCGGCGACAAAATCACGCGTTTGCTGTTGATATTCAGTAAAGCTTTTTTGCGCCAGCGGCGGTTGCGCGCCGGGGCGCTGCTGACAGCCGGTTAGCGCAACGAGCGCCACGACCAGCCAGGAGAGAAAGGTGCGCATCAGGCTCCGGCATGAAAAGTGGTGATGATTTCCAGCACGCCATTAATGATAAATTGCACGCCCATACAGACCAGCAGAAAGCCCATCAGCCGCGAGATGGCTTCTATACCGCCCTTGCCCACCAGCCGCATGATCGCCCCGGAACTGCGCAGGCTTACCCATAATATCAGCGCCACAATGGCAAAAATCAGCGTTGGCGCAACGGTGATGACCCATTCGGGAAACTCAGCGCCGTGGCGAATGGTCGAGGCAGAACTGATGATCATGGCGATGGTGCCCGGCCCGGCGGTGCTCGGCATGGCCAGCGGCACGAAGGCGATATTGGCACCGGGCTCCTCTTCCAGCTCTTCTGACTTGGTTTTCACTTCTGGCGCCTGATGCGGCTTTTGCGCCGGAAACAGCATGCGAAAACCGATAAACGCCACAATCAACCCACCGGCGATGCGCAGCCCCGGAATGGAGATACCGAAGGTGTTCATCACCACCTGACCGGCGTAGTACGCCACCATCATAATAATGAAGACATAAACCGAGGCCATCCGCGCCTGCTGGTTACGCTGGGCGCTATTCATATTACCCGCCAGCCCTAAAAACAGCGCTACGGTAGTTAACGGGTTAGCCAGCGGTAGCAATACCACCAGCCCAAGGCCAATGGCTTTAAACAGTTCCAGCATCTGACGGTCACTCCATGCAAGGTCAAAACCCCGCCAGTATAGCCATAACGCGGCGGCAATGGCATGCCCGCGCGCGGCTCGCGTCTTGATTAAATGATTACTTTCAGTGCGTTACGAATGAATTTTTTTCCAGACATGAAACGTTTTAGCAAATAGTGGCATCGTGGATTCATTCGGTTGACTTATATTTGCCTGAGCAATAATATCTGCCGTGACTAATCTACTTGCCGGGGCAACCATTGTGAAAAGCACGAATGATCTATTTAACGACATCATTCCTCTTGGCCGCTTGATCCACATGGTTAACCAGAAAAAAGATCGTTTACTCAACGACTACCTGTCGCCGCTGGATATCACCGCCACCCAGTTTAAGGTGCTCTGCTCTATCCGCTGCGAAGTGTGTATCACCCCGGTAGAACTGAAAAAAGTGCTTTCCGTCGATCTCGGCGCCCTGACCCGCATGCTGGACAGACTGGTGTGCAAAGGCTGGATCGAACGTAACCCGAATCCGAATGACAAGCGCGGCGTGCTGGTGCGGTTAACCGCCGAAGGCGCGGCGCTGTGTGAGCAATGTCATCAATTAGTAGGGCATAACCTGCACCAGGAATTAACTAAAAACTTAACGACAGAAGAAGTGGCAACCCTTGAGTATTTGCTCAAGAAAATTTTGCCGTAAAAAAACAAAGAGGTATGACGATGTCCAGACGCAATACTGACGCTATCACTATTCATAGCATTTTGGACTGGATCGAGGACAACCTGGAATCGCCGCTGTCGCTGGAAAAAGTGTCAGAGCGTTCCGGTTACTCCAAGTGGCACCTGCAACGGATGTTTAAAAAAGAGACTGGTCATTCGCTGGGCCAGTACATTCGCAGCCGCAAGCTGACGGAAATTGCGCAAAAGCTCAAGGGAAGTAATGAGCCGATCCTGTATCTGGCAGAGCGTTACGGGTTTGAATCGCAACAAACCTTAACGCGCACGTTTAAGAACTATTTCGACGTGCCGCCGCATAAATTCCGCGTGACGGATATCCCGGCAGAGTCCCGGTATCTGTTCCCGCTAAATCACGCTTGTTAATTTAATCGCCTGCAGTAAAAAGACGTATCGAGGAAAGTATGAAACGTATCGCCTGTGCCGCTGTCACCCTGATGGTGCTGTTTTCCGGCCAGAGTTATGCGGAGCAAGTTAATCATCCCGCACAGCAGAACAACCGTGACGCGATGATTTTACCCACCGCCCAGCAAACATCGCCTTTTGATTTTAACCATATGGGCGTGGGTAGTGACAAATCCGACGCATTAGGTGTGCCGTATTACCATCAGCGCAGCTAAACGTCTTGCCCCGCATCACGCGGGGCTTTTTTTATGCTTATGCCCGCGCCTGGCTGCGCAGACGAAAACCAAACACATTGATATACAGCCCCGCCATCACCAGCACGGCCCCTACCAGTTGTAACGCAGATAGCGTCTCACCCAGCAATAACGCGGCACTCGCCATACCGACCACCGGCACCAGTAGCGACAGCGGCGCCACACGCCAGGTTTCGTAGCGACCCAGCAGCGTTCCCCAGATGCCATAGCCCAGAATGGTGGCAACAAACGCCAGATAGACGAGCGACAACAGCGTGGTGAAATCAATACTGACCACGCTTTGCAGCATCAGCGCCGGGCCATCGAAAATCAACGAGGCGACCATAAACGGCACGATGGGGATCAGCGCGCTCCAGACCACCAGCGACATGATCGCCGGGCGCGAGCTGTGCTGCATGATTTTTTTGTTGAAGATATTGCCGCAGGCCCAGCAAAACGCCCCCGCCAGCGTCAACAGGAACCCCAGCAGCGGAACATGCTGGCCGTTCAGGCTGGACTCGATCAGCACCAGCACGCCCAGCACCGCAAGTGCGATGCCAACCAGTTGTTTTATCTGTAAACGTTCGCCAAACACGCCGGCGCCAAGAATAATGGTGAAAAACGCCTGCGCCTGTAACACCAGCGACGCCAGCCCTGCGGGCATGCCAAACTTGATGGCGCAAAACAGAAATGCGAACTGCCCGAAGCTGATTGTCAGGCCGTAGCCGAGCAACAACCGCAGCGGTACCTTTGGCCGCGCGACGAACAGAATGGCCGGAAAGGCCACCAGCACAAAGCGTAACCCGGCCAGCATCAACGGCGGCATATTGTGCAGGCCAACTTTGATCACCACAAAATTCAGCCCCCACGCTACAACTACCAGCATCGCCAGCAGGACATCTTTACGCGTCATTCTTCGCCCTTTTTGTTTTTTAAACTTTTGTAAAAAATTTACGTTAACGCAAAAAATTGTACAGCGACAGATCATTAATTCAGGTAGGGCAGTTTGGGCATTTCCCGACAAAACTGCGGTTGTACATCACACTTTATGCATGTTAAAGCTGTACCCATCACAAAAAAATATAACCACAGCATGTCGGGCAGGAACATGACCACTAAGCAAACACGCTCCACCGCCGCGTTACTGGCATCTTCACTTTTATTAACCATCGGACGCGGCGCCACGCTGCCGTTTATGACCATCTACCTGAATCGCCAGTACGGGATGGCGGTCGATCAGGTCGGTTATGCGATGTCTATTGCGCTGACGATCGGCGTGGTGTTCAGCCTCGGCTTCGGCATGCTGGCAGACAAGTTCGATAAAAAGCGCTATATGCTGCTGGCGATTATCGCCTTTATAGCCGGTTTTGCGGCGATCCCGCTGTCACACCATGCCGGGTTAGTGGTGCTGTTTTTTGCCCTGATTAACTGCGCTTACTCGGTGTTTTCCACCGTGTTGAAGGCCTATTTCGCCGACACACTCGCGCCTGCGGCGAAAGCGAAAATTTTCTCGCTCAACTACACGGTGCTGAATGTCGGCTGGACCGTTGGCCCGCCGCTTGGCACGTTGCTGGTCATGCAGAGCATTAATTTGCCCTTCTGGCTGGCGGCTATCTGTGCGGCCTTTCCGCTGGTGTTTATTCAGCTGTTTGTTCGCCGCGTCGCGGTTGGCGAAAGCCCCGATAACTCTGTGGCGTGGGATCCTTCCGTGTTGCTGAAAGATAAAGCGCTCGGCTGGTTTACCTTATCGAACTTTCTCGCCTCGTTTGTCGCCGGCTCTTTTGCTTCCTGCCTGTCACAATATGTGATGACGGTCGCCAGCAGCGAGTTCGCCGAGCGCGTGGTGGCCGTAGTGCTGCCGGTCAACGCCGCGATTGTGGTCACTTTACAGTATGCGGTTGGCCGTAAACTCAGCGCCTCCAACCTGCGTCCGGCGATGGCCATTGGCACTTTCAGTTTTGTTATCGGCCTCATCGGTTTTATGTTATCCGGCGATAACTTGTGGCTCTGGGGGCTTTCCGCCGCGGTGTTTACGCTGGGAGAAGTGATCTATGCCCCCGGTGAATATATGTTGATCGATAACATCGCGCCGCCGGGAATGAAAGCGACCTACTTCTCGGCGCAGGCGCTGGGCTGGCTCGGCGCGGCAATGAACCCATTACTTACCGGGGTTATCCTGACCACGCTGCCTGCGGCCTCACTGTTTGTCATTCTGATGGTGACCATCATTGTGGCCTGGCTGATGATGCTCAAAGGCATGCAGGCACGGCCGCTCTGCGGATTGCAGGCGCAATAATAAAAGCGGCGCACTGAGCGCCGTTTTTTATTTACCATACCTGTTCGGCGATTTTCGTTACCAGCCGTACTTTGTCCCACTGCTGGGCAGGCGTGAGCGTGTTGCCTTCTTCAGTGGAGGCAAAACCGCACTGCGGGCTGAGGCAAATCTGGTTAATATCGACAAACTTCGCCGCTTCCTGAATTCGCGCTTTTACCCCTTCCGGGTTTTCCAGCTCGCCATTTTTGGTGGTGATAAGCCCCAGCACCACCTGCTGTTTGCCCGGACGGACAAAACGCAGCGGTGCGAAGTCGCCGGAACGATCGTTGTCATATTCGAGGAAGAACGCATCAACATTCACGCTGCCGAACAGCACTTCTGCCACCGGCTCGTAACCGCCTTCGGAGATCCAGGTGGAGCGGAAATTACCGCGGCACACATGCAGACCAATGGTTAAATCGGCCGGTTTACCTTCCAGCGCTTTGTTAATCACGCGGGCATAAATGCGCGCCAGTTCATCGGGATCGTCGCCACGTTCGCGGATCTGGCGACGCTGGTCATCAGAGCAGAGATAGGCCCAAACCGTATCATCCAGTTGCAGATAGCGGCAGCCTGCGGCATAGAACGCCTGGATCGCATCACGCCAGGTGGTCGCCAGATCGTCAAAGTAAGCGTCAAGCTGCGGATAAACCGTGGCGTCGATATCTTTACGCCCGCCGCGAAAGTGCAGCACGCTTGGGCTGGGAATGGTCATCTTCGGTTGCGCAGTGCCACTGATGCTTTTCAGATAGCGAAAATCTTCCAGCATCGGGTGGTCGCCAAAGCGTAATTTACCGGTGACGCGCACGCCGTGGGCTTTGGTTTGCACACCATTAAACTGAATGCCTTTATCGGCGTCGTAACGTTCCACACCTTCGAGGCCATCGAAGAAGTCAAAATGCCACCAGGCACGGCGAAACTCGCCATCGGTGACGACATGCAGACCGCAGGCACATTGCTGCTTAACCACCTGACGAATCGCATCATCTTCAACACGGCGCAACTGCTGAGCGCTGATTTCACCCTGCGCAAACTGCTGGCGTGCCTGCTTGATCTCGTCCGGGCGCAAGAAACTGCCGACTACGTCTGCACGGAATGGGGCCTGATGTCGCTGCATATTGCTCTCCTCTGCGCCGGAATGATTGACCGGCGTGATAATTCACTATTTGAATCTTTAGACTTCTGGATGTCTAAATGTCCAAAGAAAATGTCATAGCGCAGGAAAAGCAGCAACCGAGAAAATTTCACGGCACATGAAAAAAATTCAACTTAGTGCCGTGAATGGTGAAGAAATGGCTTACAACGCGCCCGTACCGCTGGCAAAGGTGTAACCTTCATCTTCCCAGCCGGTGATACCACCAATCATGATTTTCACCGCCAGCCCCATGCGCGCCAGTTTCAGCGCCGCGCGATCGGCACCATTGCAGTGCGGTCCGGCGCAATAGACCACGAACAGCGTATCGGCGGGCCATTGCGCCATGCGCTCCACCGTCATCTCGCTATGTGTCAAATGCAATGCCCCCGGCAGGTGACGGCGGGCAAAAGTCTGCGGGTTGCCCACTACATGCAGTAACACAAAATCCTGCTCGCCGTGGGTAATCGCATGGTGGACATCGGCGCAATCCGTTTCCACGCTCAAACGGCGCAGAAAATGGAGGGCGGTTTCTTCCGGTGATGCTGCGGGAACTTCAGTTACGTAGCTCATCGTTTTTTCTCCTTGTTTGTGTTAACACTAATTTAACCAACACAGGACTAACTCACTGCCCCCTTCTATGCCAGATAACACCAGGATAATGACAACTTCACGACACACCCCTGCCCGCCACCGCGTGGTCGCGCTGGCCTATGATGGGCTTTGCACCTTTGAATTTGGCGTCGCGGTGGAGATTTTCGGTCTGCCGCGCCCGGAGCTTGGCGATAACTGGTACACGTTTACCGTTGCCGCCGTGGATGAGGGCGAACTGCGCGCCACAGGCGGTATCCGCGTGATGGCGGCAGGCGGGCTGGAACTGCTTGCGCAAGCGGACACCATTGTGGTTCCGGGCTGGCGCGGTGCCCAGGTGCCTGTTCCGCCTGCATTATGCAGCGCGCTGTATCAAGCCTGGCAGCGCGGCTGCCGGGTGATCTCTATCTGTTCCGGGGTGTTTGTGCTGGCGGCGGCCGGGTTGCTTAATGGTCGCAAGGCCACCACCCACTGGCGCTATACCGACATGCTGCGGGAAGCCTACCCGGCGATTATCGTGCTGGATGACGCTCTCTATTACGATGAAGGAAATGTGATGACCTCGGCGGGCAGCGCGGCGGGGATCGATTTATGCCTGCACGTCGTGCGCGAGGACTTTGGTATTGAGGTCGCGAATAATGTCGCCCGGCGGCTGGTGGTGCAGCCGCACCGGGATGGCTCGCAAACCCAGCAGCTTCAACGCCCGGTTGCCCGTACGCGTGAAAGTCGCCAACTGGGACAGTTGTTCGATTTCCTTCATCAACATCTGGCAGGCAGCCATACGGTAGCGTCACTGGCGAAACAAACGGGCATGAGCCCGCGTACGTTTTTGCGCCGTTTCGAAGAATCAACAGGAACCACCCCCGCCCGCTGGATTTTGCAGGAGCGATTACGCCGGGCTGAAGATTTACTCATTCACTCACGGATGAGTATTGAGCTGATTGCCGGGCACAGCGGATTCGCGACTGCGGCTTCACTGCGCCACCATTTTCAGCAGCAGCGAGGAATATCCCCGGCGGCATACCGCAAAAAATTTAGCGCTGCGGCGAAATAATTCACGCTATTCATCATTTATTGAAGTTAAGCAGGCTATTCTTTCTCCATCGCGGCCACCAATTAAGGTAAGAGAGGCAAGTTGGTTAATTAAATGGAGAGTTGACACCATGGCAAATATGCATGTTTTTATCGCAGTATTGGGCATTATTGTTTTTTCCGGGTTCCTTGCTGCTTATTTCAGCCACAAATGGGATGACTGATGATCGCTGATAATCCCCCGCCGATATGGCCCCTTGCGAAAAAACGTAAGGGGCCATTTCTTTTTGCGCGTCCTCAACAAACAGGCAAAAAAAACCGCCCTTAAAAGGCGGTCAATGCTTGCATGGATAGATTGCTATTGTTCTACGCGCTAACTCAAACGACAGGTTAACGACTGCCAACCAATCTAGCATTGCCTTCCTCAATAAAACCTAAACAAGCGTAGAACGATCCCCGCTCGCATCATTGCTGAAACGGGTTTCATCGAAACGTTTTCCTGTGGAGCGGTGTCTTTTGCTATTGAAATTACAGAAGATATATCTTTCGGCGTATAAAGTTTGTGATAACGTCGGATCACCATTTCACAGACCGGAGGGGTTATCCCCAATATCAAATTTAAATGCCCGGTTTGCAGCAGCCAAAAGTTTTTATTTACCACATTCTGCCCGGGTCAACGCATGCCTCACGGGGCCATTTGCTCGGTTTGTGGCGCAAGACTTACAGCCAGATCCTGTATACCTGTTCTACGAAGAAGGCGGTGGCCAAAACAAGTGTTATAGGAAGGGCCTCATTTGAGGCCCTTTTAATTTCCTTTATTCAGGCGTTTTTCGCTTTCCCTAAAGAAAAGCCGCTCACTTTCGCAATATGTACGCGCAATATTGTTCCTTTTACGCTCGTCCAACCGCCATTTCCCGTCATCCACGACGGATCTTTAATATGTAAATAGTTAAGCGGAATATCGTGTCCCTCTTCAACGCGATAATCATTAGCCAGATCATCAAAGAAAAGCGCGATGGAATTTTTCAGCGACGCGTCATCCCCCTGAATAGATCGAATCGATTTCGCGGTATATAACGCATATTCCTGGCCGGATACGAGCTCACCCGCCACCACCTGGCCGCCAACAACCAGCGTCACCACCATACCCGCGCCGAGATTAGCACAGGAAACCAGATGCGATAAGGCGCTATCCTGAGTGCTGACCGTTTTCGTCGCGGCCTCTGAGACTTCACGTTCATTTGCCATTTATACCTCCGCGTACTGCATGAAAAAACCGCCCGCAGGCGGTTGTTGATCAGTAAAATTTCCGGATGGCTTGTTCAGTTTCCTGCTGGCTCACCAGGTCAGAAAATCGGGCAACGAGGAAGGTTTCTCCGTCAAGTTCCCAGGGTTCAATTGGGATTTCCAGAAAAGAGCTTTGCTCATTTTTAAACGTGACCGATTTTGCATTATCTTCCACGGTCACGTTTTCAACCTTACCACCGGCGCGTATTACCACTACATTTTTGGTCATGTCGGTTACCTCAGTTGCTTAAATAGCACTCGACATTAGCACAGCCACTTTCTCAATGCCTGCGTAATGCCACAGAATGTTAAGCCGTAAAATCAGGTTCTTTAATTTGGCTTAATGAGAGGGATAACGCTATGCCAGGAAGTGTGAACCAGCCCGCAATTTAATAAATGAAGTGGGTAAAAACAGGGATTTGAATCTTGGTCATTTAAGAAAAACGCCAGAGGCCTTTAAGAAAAAAAGCCTCTGGCGATACAGATTTCGGTGATGCCGGGTGCCTCCCGGTGAGTCTGCTCCAGCCCGCAGAACCCGCTTTCACCCCAAAAAGGTATGACTGGTAGCCCCTCCGCGCAGGGGGATTCATCACCACGTTCACGTTATTTGCCGGGCATATTCAGGTCAATGCTCTGGCGGGTTATGTAAGTTTTTAAAGCAATTTTCTCGCGCTATTCACTCAATCCCCGGTTTTTCAGCATCGGTTCGATCTCAGGATCGTGACCGCGCCATTGGCGATAAAGCGCGGCCAGATCTTCGCTGTTGCCACGGGATAAAATCGCTTCACGGAACTTCTGCCCGTTTTCGCGCGTTAATCCGCCCTGCTCCACAAACCACTGATAACCATCATCCGCCAGCATTTGCGTCCACAGATAAGCGTAATAACCAGCTGCATAACCGCCGCCGAAAATATGGGCAAAATAGCTACTGCGATACCGCGGCGGAACCGCTGCTACATCGAGATGCTCTTTGCGCAGCGCTTGTGCCTCAAAACTCTCCACATCGCTTACGTTCTCACCATCTGCCAGCGCATGCCAGTTCATATCCAGCAGCGCTGCGCTCAACAGTTCGGTCATGTCGTAACCTTTATTAAACTGCGTGGCGCGCAACATCTTCTCGCGAAGTCGCTCCGGCATCGGCTCGCCGCTTTGGTAGTGGCGGGCATAGCGGGTAAACACCTGCGGCTGGCTGGCCCAGTGCTCATTGATTTGCGACGGGAACTCGACAAAATCACGCGGCGTATTGGTGCCGGAGAGGCTGGCGTAGCGCTGGCTGGCGAACAGCCCGTGCAGGGTGTGGCCAAATTCATGGAACAGCGTGATAACGTCATCCCACGAAAGCAATGCCGTCTGCCCGGCTGCGGGTTTCTGGTAATTACAGACGTTGTAAATCACCGGTTGGGTGCCGTTGAGCGTTGACTGCTCGACAAAATTGCCCATCCATGCGCCACCGCTTTTTGAGTCGCGGGCGAAATAATCACCGTAGAACAGCGCTAATCCGGCGCCATCCGCGTCAAAAATTTCCCATACGCGAACATCCGGGTGATAGACAGGAATATCAAACCGTTCAGTAAAACGAAGACTGAACAGCTCGCTCGCGGCCCAAAAAACGCCCTCGGTGAGCACGGTATTGAGCGCAAAATACGGTTTGATTTGTGATTCATCCAGCGAATATTTCGCCAGACGCACCTGCTCAGCATAAAACGCCCAGTCCCAGGCTTGCGCGGTAAAACCGCCCTGTTGCGTATCGATAACCTGCTGGATATCAGCCAGCTCACGTTCAGCACGGGCACGCGCGGCAGGCGCGATATTTCGCATGAACTCCAGCGCCGCCTGCGGCGTTGCCGCCATCTGATCGGCAATCTTCCAGCTGGCAAAATCGGCAAATCCGAGGAGTTTCGCCTGCTGCGCACGTAACTGCACAAGGCGCAACACAATAGCGCGGGTGTCGTTGGCATCCCCTTTTTGCGTACGCAACCAGCTCGCGTTAAACAGATTTTCACGCGTCTGACGATCGCGCAACGCCGCCAGCGCCGGTTGCTGCGTGGTATTCAACAACGACAACAACCAGCGATTTTCCAGCCCTTTGGCTTTTGCTGCCTCGGCAGCGATGGCAATCTCTTCTGCACTCAGGCCATCAAGCTGATGAGCATAATCCACCACCAGCCCACCGGCTTTATCCGCCGCCAGCAGTCGCTGGTTAAACTGGCTCGTCAGGGTGGCTGATTCGGTGTTCAGTGCTTTCAGCGTCGCTTTGTCCTGCGCACTCAGTGTTGCACCCGCCAGCATAAAGCGCTGATAGGTGGTTTCCACCAGACGCAAGGATTCGGCATCCAGAGAGAGCGTGTCGCGCTGCTTCCATACCGCTTCCACGCGGGCAAACAGGGCGTCGTCGAGGTAAATATCGTTCGCCAGTTCAGCAAGCTCGGTAGAAAACGCCTCATCGAGCTGTTGTAAAAAATCATTGGTATGGGCCGATGTCATGGCAAAAAAGACACTGGTGACATAGGTGAGCAGCGCGCCGCTGCGCTCCAGAGCCAGTAAGGTGTTGTCGAAATCCGCTGGCGCAGGATTTTGGCTGATAGCGGCGATTTCAGCGCGTTTTTGCCGTACTCCTTCATCAAACGCCGGGCGGTAATGCTCCTGATTAATAACGTCAAACGGCGGCGCCTGGTAAGGCAGTGTGCTGGCAGAAAAGAAAGGATTCGTGACCGACATATTTCGCTCCTGAATGCGGTGATTCTTCTCAGAGTAGGCATCCGCCGCGCGCATCGCAATCATTTCTCTGCTTTCGCACATGAGCTGGCGTTTTTTGCCACACTGTATGCGGGATAAGTTGTGTTACCGCTATAAAGCGGTGCATGCTATGTCGCTCCACCACAAAAAGCGTTGAGGAACAGTGAGATGATTATTCTGGTTACCGGGGCAACTGCGGGTTTTGGCGAAGGTATTACCCGCCGTTTTATTCAGAACGGCCATAAAGTGATTGCCACAGGCCGTCGTCAGGAACGTTTGCAGGAACTGAAGGACGAACTGGGCGATAACCTCTATACCGCACAACTGGACGTGCGTAACCGCGCGGCGATTGAAGAGTTTATTTCTGCTCTGCCTGCCGCGTGGCGCGATATTGATGTACTGGTTAACAACGCAGGCCTGGCGTTGGGTCTGGAACCGGCACATAAAGCGAATGTCGACGACTGGGAAACCATGATCGACACCAATAATAAAGGTCTGGTGTATATGACGCGCGCGGTGCTGCCGGGCATGGTTGAGCGTAATCGCGGCCACATTATCAATATCGGTTCCACCGCCGGTAGCTGGCCCTATGCAGGCGGTAACGTCTATGGCGCGAGCAAAGCCTTTGTGCGGCAATTCAGCCTGAACTTACGTACCGATCTTAGCGGCACCGCCGTGCGTGTGACCAATATCGAGCCAGGTCTGGTGGGCGGCACCGAGTTTTCAAATGTGCGCTTTAAAGGCGATGATGCGAAAGCCGGGAAAACTTACGAGAACACCACTGCGCTGACGCCGGAAGACGTTACCGAAGCGGTGTGGTGGGTCGCCACGTTGCCGAAGCATGTCAATATCAACACCCTCGAAATGATGCCGGTCAGCCAGACATACGCCGGTCTGAGCGTACACCGCGAAGGGTAAATTCCGCGCCCGGCCTGCGGGCCGGGTATGGGATGTACGGTAAATTAATGGTATGGTAGACAGGTTAACCCCTTAAAAAGTAAGAGCGAATGGCCGCTGAAACGCAACTCAACCCTACACAGCCCGTCAATCAACAAATTTACCGCATCTTACGGCGGGACATCGTTCATTGCCTGATCCCACCAGGCACGCCGCTGTCCGAAAAAGAGGTGTCGGTGCGCTTTGACGTGTCACGCCAGCCAGTGCGCGAAGCCTTTATTAAACTTGCAGAAAACGGCTTGATCCAAATCCGCCCGCAGCGCGGTAGCTACGTCAATAAAATCTCCATGACGCAGGTGCGTAACGGCTGTTTTGTTCGTCAGGCAATTGAGTGCGCCGTCGCCCGCCGCGCCGCAACGATGATTGACGACAGCGCCTGTTACCAGCTGGAGCAAAACCTGAATCAGCAGCGCACTGCGATTGAGCGTAAGCAACTGAATGACTTTTTTGAGCTGGACGATAATTTCCACCAGAAGCTGTCGCTCATCGCCGACTGCCAGTTAGCGTGGGACACTATCGAAAATATTAAAGCGACCATCGACCGCGTGCGTTACATGAGCCTTGATCATGTTTCGCCGCCAGAGATGCTGTTGCGCCAGCATATGGATATTTTCACCGCGCTGGAAAAACGCGATGTCGACGCCGTTGATCGCGCCATGACGCTGCATTTGCAGGAAATCAGCGAGTCAGTAAAAACCATCCGCCAGGAAAACCGCGACTGGTTCAGCGAAGAGTAATTTTTCCCCTTCTTATTTCCGCCAGGTCACATTTTTTTCGCGCAAAAAAGTGTGACTTTGATCAAAAACAAAAACTCATCAGCTCAGGGGCGTATTTATAAGGCGTCCATTTCGGGGACATCTTCTGCCCCGTTTCGTTTTGCGGATTTCAATAAGGAGAAACCACCATGATGACGTATGATCGTAACCGTAACGCTATCACCACCGGCACGCGCGTGATGATTAATGGCACTGGCCGCACCGGCAAAATCGTCGCGATTCACGCCGAGGGGTTAAACCCCGCGCAGGTGCGCCGTAGCAAAACGGTGGAAGTGGAAGGCTGCGAAGGTAAATTCGAACCGGTAGAACTGATTCGTCTTGGCTTGCACTAAGCGTTAAAAAGCGTGTGGTAAAAAAGAATGCCGCGATGGCGGCATTCACTGTTTCTGTACTGAATTAAAGGCTTGCAGTTAAAGTGCTGCAGCGTACTGCGCCACTGTGGCTTTCGCACCTTTCTCCAGCAATGTCAGATAGGCTTTTTTCACCTGCGCCACAAAGGTCGCGTCTTTCGGCAATTCATTACCAAAAATCGCCTCAATGCCAAGCAACGCCTGCACGCGGGCTTCACCTTGCGAGCTGCTGTTAACCGCGTTCTGGATCACTGCCAGCAACGGATCGCACACTTCGATCGCTTGCCCCTGCTCGTCGACGCCGCCGACATAACGCATCCAGCCAGCAATCCCCAGCGCCAGCAGAGAGAAATCACGCTGATGCACTAAATGCCAGCGCACAGAATCCAGCATACGCTGCGGCAGTTTCTGGCTACCGTCCATGGCGATCTGCCAGGTGCGGTGACGCAATGCGGTATTGCTGTAACGGGCGATCAGCAGATCGGCGTAATGCGCCAGATCCACGCCCTGCACTTTCAGCGTTGGTGCCTGCTCTTTCAACATCAACGCGTGCGCGGCGCGACGGTAATTCTCATCTTCCATGCACTCATTAATATGTTGATAACCCGCCAGATAGCCCAGATACGCCAGGAAGGAGTGGCTGCCGTTCAGCATGCGCAGTTTCATCTCTTCAAACGGCACAACATCTGCCACCAGCTCGGCACCCGCTTTTTCCCACGCCGGACGACCCGCCACGAAATTGTCTTCAATCACCCACTGGCGGAACGGCTCACAGGCCACGCCCGCAGGATCGCGGACACCGGTTAGTTGTTCGATTTTATCCAGCGTTTCGGCGGTCACAGCCGGAACAATTCTGTCTACCATGGTTGACGGGAACGTCACATTCGCTTCAATCCAGTCACCCAATTCTGCGCTCACCGCGCGCGCGTAAGCGCAGACCACATTGCGGGTGACATGGCCGTTTTCCGGCATGTTGTCGCAGGACATCACGCTGAATGCCGGTAAACCTGCTGCTTTACGGCGCGCCAGGGCTTCCACAACCACGCCCGCGGCCGATTTTGGCTGCTGCGGGTTTTGCAGGTCACCAACAATTAATGGGTGATCGAGCATCAGTTTGCCGGTCGCCGGTGAGTGGCAATAGCCTTTCTCGGTGATGGTCAGTGAAACAATGGCAACCTGCGGTTCACACATAGCGGCGAGCACGGTTTCCAGGCCATCTACCTGTGCGTGCAAGGCGCGTTTTGCTACGCCAACCACACGCGCAGTCCACGCGTCGGCAGACATTTCTGCCACGGTATAGAGGTTATCCTGCTGCTTGAGATCGGCAATTTGCTGCTCACCGCCAATTAAATTGACCTCGCAATAGCCCCAGTCACTGCCATGCTCTGCGGCAAGAATATCGGCATAAACTGACTGATGCGCGCGGTGAAACGCGCCAAAACCAAGGTGCACAATGCGCGCAACCAATTTGTTACGGTCATAAGTAGGTAACGTGGCTTTCGCCGTTAATAGCCTGTTTTCCATGGTGAGACTCATCTTATTAAGTGAAACAGTGGTTCAATAGATTACGGACTGCTGCAAAGCAGACTATGATTTGCGACAGGATTTGCGGACTACACTAACTAGAATGGTAACCAAATGTGTCAAAAAAACCACATATTCAAACTTCGCTTTAAAGCGATGAATGTATTCAGTGTGAAAATGAGATGATTAACGTGATTGTGCAGGATGCGCGGCGATGTGGAAAAAGCGTTTTAAAAAAAATAGCGCGCGCGAGCAATGCGCATGAAGAGTTCGAGAGAAAATCAATCCGTTAGTATGCAGCGAACATCATCTTAAACAGACTTGCTGAACCGGCCATAGTGAAGAAATTCCCGCCAGGTCAAAATCTGTAACGGTGCGCTAGAAGCAGCTTCGCAAGCCGGGTATCGCCTCTGGGGCTATTCAAACCGTCTCACAAAGCGCTAAAGCGCGGAGCGAAACGAAGACGGTATACGAACAGCTAGTCTGCTACACACTATCAAAAACAGCGTACATCACGCCCGGCCCCAGCCAGCAACAATGATCAACATCCCGCACATGGCGATGAGCGCCCCAAGCCAGTCGTAAACGCTGAGTTTTACGCCATCGACCACACGTAGCCAAATCAACGCAGTGCAGACATAAACGCCGCCGTAAGCCGCGTAAACGCGCCCACTGGCCGCCGGATGCAGCGTTAACAACCAGACGAACATGGCCAGCGCGAAGGCCGCAGGAATGAGTAACAGTGGTGTAGCGCCGCGTTTTAGCCATAACCAGGGCAAAAAACAACCGACAATTTCACACAGCGCGGTTGCAAAGAACAAGAGTGTGGTTTTCAGCATCAGTGGCACGTTGATTCAAACTTGGTTGAACTATCATACCTGATAATGCTCTGAGAGTGAGTCCCGGCTGGCTATCCCGTGTGGCTGAGATCGCATAGAATAGAGTGATATGGGCATCTTGTTTCTCCCTCAAATTAAGGAAATCGCAATGACTAAAACACTTAGCAAACGCCTGTGCCTCACCGCAATGCTGACGCTGGGTGCCATCGTGTACACCACCTCCGCACTGGCCGAAACCAATCGTCTGGTGATTGAATCCGGCGATAACGCGCAAAGCCGCCAATCCGCAGCGATGGAAAAAGAGCAATGGAATGACACCCGCAGCCTGCGTAGCAAAGTGAACAAGCGTGTGGAAAAAGAGTGGGATAAAACCGATGTCGCGTTTGATGCGCAGGACAAATGCCAGAAAAGTAGCAACCTCAACGCCTACTGGGAACCCAATACCCTGCGTTGTCTGGATCGCCGCACCGGACAGCAAATTCGTTAACCGCCCCGGGCGCTCGCGCGCCCGATTTCCGCTTACGTAAAAGGACTTTTCATGAGTGACGCTTACACCGTCCGCCTGCGCCCGCTCGAGCGCGAGGATTTGCGCTTCGTTCATCAACTGGATAACAACGCCAGCGTCATGCGTTACTGGTTTGAAGAACCCTACGAAGCCTTCGTTGAACTTTCTGACCTGTATGACAAGCACATTCACGATCAAAGCGAACGCCGTTTTGTGGTCGAGTGCAATGGCGAAAAAGCCGGATTAGTGGAGCTGGTTGAAATTAACCACGTTCACCGCCGTGCAGAATTTCAGATAATCATCTCCCCGGAATATCAGGGCAAAGGGCTGGCATCAAAAGCCGCGAAGCTGGCGATGGATTACGGTTTTACGGTACTGAACCTGTATAAGCTCTATCTGATTGTGGATAAAGAGAACGAAAAAGCGATTCACATTTACCGCAAGCTGGGGTTTATGGTCGAAGGTGAATTAATCCATGAGTTCTTTATTAACGGTGAGTACCGCAACACCATTCGCATGTGTATTTTCCAGCAGCAGTATCTTGAAAACCACAAAACAAGCGGCCCGACGCTACTGAAACCCACCGCGCAGTAAAGCGCGGTGGTCAGCGGCATCAATAATACTCGATGGTGTTTTTGATGCTGTATTTGTGCGACACCTGTGGCGTAACACTTTCGTCCACAATCTCCAGGCTGCAACTCACCGGGTTATCATGGCTGTCGTATTCACAGGCCTGTTTGACATTGCCCAACGGCTTATCGTTCAGCGTGCTGACAGAGGTGTAATCCAGCTTTTTGCGCTTATCTTTCGAAGGCGTAGACACAACAGACAACGTCGCGTCTTTCGATGCCGTGGTTTTTCCCAGCGGATACCCTTCGTCGTCATAGCGGTATTTAACCTCTATCTCCTTGCCCGTTGCGCGAACCACGAATCCGTTATCGTCGGTGTCCCAGGTTACGCCGGCTGCCGGGAACTCCGCCAGTTGGCATTTGCCCTGCAAACGCAGACGTTTTTCCTTCGATTCCGCCTCGAGATAGTAGTTGGCATCCAGCACCAGCGACACGCCGCTGTTATTTTCCAGGTCGTGCAGTTCAAGCGTATCGAAACATCCCTCTTTCGACATCGTTCCGGTAACGCGTTTCGTGACTTCACCTTTATCGTTAAGTAACGTCTGGCTGAAATCTTTAACCGGGCCACGCAACGGATCAAAATCGAATTCATTCGAGAAGCTAGCCATTTCCGGCGTGAATGAAACGGGTCCCTTCGGCTTATCACATCCGGCAAGCGCCACCGCCAGAGAGATAAGTAACAGCTGTTTTTTCAATGGGTTCACCACATTCTTCTTTTGTAATGCGCTTATATTAGCAAAAGCTTTATAACTTAGGGCAATGACTTCTTTGTGGCTAGGTCTGGTGACTGGCGAGTAACAACAGCGAATAACCAGCGCCGCTTACGCCTATTAACAATAAAATCAGCGATGTAAAGGTAGCAAAACGTCCACTTTGCCCCGTTGGTAACCAGCGTTTAACGGCCAGGATATAGAGCGTTAAGACACTAAAATCCAGCGCCACCCAGATGACAGTAAGCACCGTGATGCTGGCGGTGAAATCGCCGGTAATACCGGTAAACTGCGGGAAAAAAGCGATAAAAAAAAGAATATCTTTTGGGTTAGCGATGGCCGTCATAAAGCCCATAACAAACCCGCCTTGCCCGCCTTTTTGCGGCATCTTTGTGCCTTGTTCTCGCCGCAAGGCGCGCAGTGCTTGTACCGCGCTAACCGCAATAAAGAGCGACCCCACCAGCCCTACCAAATTTAGTAGCCAGGCCGAGAGCGTAACCACACCGGCCAGCGTTAACCCCGCCAGCGCAATTAATACCAGCGAGGCCAGATTAGTGCCTGCCAATGTTAAAAACGCGCGCGCATGGTTGCCCCGCGCTGCCGCCGCACACACCAGCGCCACCACCGGCCCCGGCGTTGCCAGCAACGTCAGTACCACACCGATGTAGGTTCCCAGCAGCACCGCATTCAGTGATCCCATCAGCTCCCTCCTTTTATTTATTGACGAAGTATCACCGGAAAGCGCGGGTCTGAAAAACGAGTTAAACTGCCGTTCGCTATGCAAAAAACTCACAATGGATAACGAACGGATGAACCAAAACCTGCCGCCACTCTATGCATTACGGGCATTTACCGTTGCTGCGCAAATGTCATCATTTAGCCAGGCAGCCCTTTTTCTCAATGTCACCCCCGGTGCGATAAGCCGCCATATTCGCACCCTTGAAGAGTGGTTTGGGTGTCGTTTGTTTCTGCGCCATGGCCCGAAAATTACCCTGACCGACGCAGGAAGCCAGCTGGCTGTTCGTTTACAGGACGGTTTTTTGCAACTGGAAAATGCCTGCCAGACACTGCGCAGCCACCAGCATCAACTGCGGCTCAAAGCCCCGTCGACACTGACGATGCGCTGGCTATTAGATGTGTTAAATGCCTTTCGCCAGCAGCACAACACACCGCAGATTGAGATCAGTAGTGTCTGGATGGATATCGATACCGTCGATTTCCGCACCGAACCCTTCGATTGCGCCATTCTTCTGGGCAATGGTCATTTTGGTGAGTACACGCAAAGCCTGCGCTTATTTGATGAGTGGTTGATCCCGCTCTGCGCCCCGGCGCTTAAAGCGCTGGCGCAACGCGATCTGAGCAGTTGCGCCCTGATCCATCCGTCGCGCGATCGCCGCGACTGGCGGCGCTGGCAAGCCGGGAGCGGTTTATTTCCCACGCTCGCCCCTGGCGGCGGCGCGGTTTTTGACACGCTGGAACAAGCCTACCAGGCGGCGATCGGTGGTCATGGCGTGGCGGTCGGCGATCTGCTGCTCAGCCTGCCCGCACTGGCGCAAAATCAGCTAACGCTGCCCTTCCCGCAAGCAATAAGCACTGGCGACAGTTACTGGCTGGTGTGGCCAAAAGATTCGCCGCGCAAAAAGAATATTGACCGTCTGGGCGAATTCCTGCTCACCGCCGTCCCGATCGATTTCCCGCCGGAGGTGGAGCTATTAAAACAGCGATAGCGGCTTATTCAGATGATTCAGATATTTACCTTTTGCGGGCATCGCAGGTGCTAAGCTTAGAGCGGGTAAAACAGAAGGAGACGAGGATGCATTATTCACGTTGGCTTTGCGCATTACTGCTGGTGGGTGCTGTACCGGCGTTCGCTGCGCCGGATTCATGCGAACGGGTTAAAACTGATATTCAGCAACGTATTATCAATAATGGCGTGCCGGAAACGGGATTTACGCTAACCATCGTGCCTAATGATCAGGCTGACCAGGCAGGTTCGCAGGTCGTCGGTCATTGCGCCAATGACACCTACAAAATTCTCTACACCCGCAACAGTGGCGCCGCTCAGCAGAGCGAAGAAAGCGCCGGTACGCAGTAAATAAAATCCCCCTTCATTTCAGGGGGATTTCCCTCAACTTGATCACGCTTAAGATTCTTCTACTCCCTAATGATTAACATGATCACTTCATTAGCCTGCTTTTAATACACCAGGCAATTTCTTTTTATTATAAAAAATAATGGAGTGAGCTATGTCCGATAGTGAATACCAGGGAGGGATCAGCCGACGAACGTTGGTGAAATCCACCGCTTTAGGATCGCTTGCGCTGGCAGCCGGAAGTTTTTCCCTGCCCTTTGGCCTGCGTTCTGCCGCTGCTGCCGTGCAACAGGCGATGCAACCCGCGCCAGACAAAGTGGTGTGGGGGGCCTGCTCGGTCAACTGCGGTAGCCGCTGCGCGCTGCGTTTGCATGTCCGTGACGATGAAGTCTACTGGGTCGAAACCGATAATACCGGTGAGGATATCTACGGCAATCACCAGGTACGCGCCTGCCTGCGCGGGCGTTCTATTCGCCGCCGCATTAACCACCCGGATCGCCTGAACTACCCCATGAAGCGCGTCGGTAAACGCGGCGAAGGCAAGTTTGAACGTATCAGCTGGGACGAAGCGCTGGATACTATCGCCAACAGTTTGAAAGACGTGGTGCAAAAATACGGTAACGAAGCGGTCTACATTAATTACTCCTCCGGCATTGTCGGCGGCAACATTACCCGCTCTTCCCCTTCGGCGTCGATTATTGCCCGCCTGATGGCGATGTATGGCGGTTTTCTCAACCAGTACGGCACTTACAGCACCGCGCAAATCTCGTGTGCGATGCCTTACACCTACGGTTCCAACGATGGTAACAGCACCTCGGATATCGAAAACACCAAACTGGTGGTGATGTTCGGTAACAACCCGGCGGAAACCCGCATGAGCGGCGGCGGCATTACCTATTTCCTCGAGCAGGCGTGTGAACGCTCAAATGCGCGGATGATCGTTATCGATCCGCGTTATACCGATACGGCCGCCGGACGCGAAGATGAGTGGGTGCCCATTCGTCCAGGTACCGATGCCGCGCTGGTTGCCGGCATGGCGTGGGTGCTGATTAACGAAAACCTCGTCGACCAGGCGTTTCTGGATAAATATTGCGTCGGCTACGACGAAAAAACGCTGCCTGCCGATGCGCCCGCCAACAGCCATTACAAAGCCTATATTCTCGGCCAGGGCGAGGACGGTATCGCTAAAACCCCGCAGTGGGCATCGCGCATCACCGGTATTCCCGCCGATAAAATCATCAAGCTGGCGCGGGAAATTGGCAGCGCCAAACCCGCCTATATCTGCCAGGGCTGGGGACCGCAGCGCCAGGCCAACGGCGAGCTGACCTCGCGCGCCATTGCCATGTTGCCGATCCTCACAGGTAACGTCGGCATCAACGGCGGCAACAGCGGCGCACGCGAATCCACCTACACCATCACCATTGAACGCATGCCGATGCCGGAAAACCCGGTGAAAACCTCGATCTCGTGCTTTACCTGGACCGATGCCATTGCGCGCGGCCCGGAGATGACCGCCAAACGCGACGGTGTGCGCGGCAAAGATAAGCTTGATGTGCCGATTAAATTTATCTGGAACTATGCCGGTAACACCATTACCAATCAGCACGGCGATATCAACCGCACTCACGACATTCTGCAGGACGACAGCAAGTGCGAAATGATCGTGGTCATTGAGAACTTTATGACCTCATCGGCGATGTATGCCGACATTCTGCTACCGGATTTGATGACCGTCGAACAGGAAGACATCATCCCCAATGATTATGCCGGGAACATGGGCTACCTGATTTTCCTCCAGCCCGTCACCGCGCCGAAGTTCGAACGTAAACCGATTTACTGGATAACCAGCGAAATCGCTCGCCGCCTGGGACCGGATATTTACCAGAAATTTACCGAAGGTCGTACGCAGGAAGAGTGGCTGAAATATCTGTACGCCAAAATGGTCGCCAGAGATCCGCAACTGCCCGCTTATGAAGACCTGAAAGCGATGGGTATTTATAAGCGCAAAGATCCGAACGGCCACTTTGTTGCCTATAAAAAATTCCGTGACGACCCGATCGCCAACCCGCTGAAAACCCCCTCCGGCAAAATTGAAATCTACTCCAGCAAGCTGGCGGAAATTGCCAACAGTTGGGAACTGGATAAGGACGAAGTGATTAGCCCACTGCCGGTTTACGCCTCAACCTTTGAAGGCTGGGACGATCCGGCGCGCGAAAAATTCCCGCTGCAATTATTCGGTTTTCACTACAAAGCACGCACCCACTCCAGCTACGGCAACATCGATGTGCTGCAGGAGGCGTGTCGCCAGGAGGTGTGGATCAACCCGATCGACGCCGAACGGCGCGGGATCAAACAGGGCGACATGGTGCGCGTCTTTAACGAACGCGGGGAAGTCCGTATCGCCGCGAAAGTGACGCCGCGCATCATGCCGGGCGTCAGCGCCATGGGCCAGGGGGCCTGGCATCAGGCCAGTATGGACGGCGATCGCATTGACCACGGCGGCTGCGTGAACACGCTGACCACGCACCGGCCTTCGCCGCTGGCGAAAGGCAACCCGCAGCACACCAATCTGGTCGATATTCAAAAGGTTTAAGGAGTAGCCGATGACAACCCAGTATGGATTTTTTATCGATTCTGCCCGGTGCACCGGTTGTAAAACCTGCGAACTGGCCTGTAAAGATTACAAAGACTTAACCCCGGATGTCAGTTTCCGCCGCGTGTATGAATACGCGGGCGGTAACTGGCAGGAAGATAACGGCGTCTGGCAGCAAAACGTCTTTGCCTATTATCTGTCGATTTCCTGCAACCATTGTGAAGATCCGGCGTGCACCAAAGTCTGCCCGAGCGGTGCAATGCATAAGCGGGAAGACGGGTTTGTGGTGGTGGACGAAGATGTCTGCATCGGCTGTCGCTACTGCCATATGGCCTGCCCGTACGGCGCGCCGCAATACAATGCGGCAAAAGGTCATATGACCAAATGCGACGGCTGTTATGACCGCGTTGCAGAGGGTAAAAAACCAATCTGCGTGGGATCCTGCCCGCTGCGCGCGCTCGATTTCGGCCCGATTGACGAATTGCGTAAGCAACATGGCGAACTGGCCGCTATCGCCCCGCTTCCGGCATCGCACTTCACGAAGCCCAATATTGTCATCAAACCAAACGCCAACAGCCGCCCGACGGGGGATACCACCGGCTATCTGGCAAACCCGCAGGAGGTGTGAGATGGGAAACGGATGGCATGAATGGCCGCTGGTTCTGTTTACGGTGCTCGGCCAGTGCGTGGCGGGCGGATTGATTGTGACTGGCTTCGTGTGGATGAACGCCAGAGATGACAATAGCGGCCAGGTGCGGATTGTCCGCAGCCAGTTTTTGCTCTGGGTGTTGATGGGCATCGGTTTTATCGCCTCAATGATGCACCTCGGTTCACCGCTGCGCGCGTTTAACTCGCTAAACCGCATTGGCGCCTCGTCACTCAGTAATGAAATCGCCGCCGGATCGCTATTTTTCGCCGTCGGCGGTTTCTGGTGGCTACTGACCTGGCTTGGCAAACTGCCCGCCTCACTAGGGCGCGGCTGGCTGATTATCAGCATGGTGCTGGGGGTGCTGTTTGTCTGGGCGATGACGCGGGTTTACCAGATTGATACCGTGCCGACCTGGCATAACGGCTACACCACCGCCGCATTTTTCCTCACCATGTTGACGGGTGGGCCGCTGCTGGCGGCGTTGCTGCTGCGGCTGGCGGGTATGCGTTTTCCGGCCCCGCGTTTTGCCGCCATCAGCGTTGCGGCACTTATCGCAAGCGTTGCCATAGTGATGTTGCAGAGCATGCAGCCTGGCGAAACCCACAGCTCAGTGCAGCAAGCCGTTGCGCTGGTGCCAGATTACGGTCTGTTGCAGGTGGTGCGTTTATTGCTGGTCGCTCTCGGTCTCGGTTGCTGGATCTGTCCGCTGGTAATGCGCAGACAGCCGAAAGCCAGCAGCTTGCTGGCGGGCGTTGTGCTGGTAGTCGCCGGTGAAATCATTGGCCGTGGCCTGTTTTACGGCCTGCATATGACCGTTGGCGTTGCCGTCGCGGGTTAATCACAATGCGCGGGGAAACCCGCGCTTTTTGGAGAAAGCATGACGGACGCAACCCGCGAGTCCTTTATTTTTACCGCCCGCGTGCTGGGCGCGCTGTTTTATTATCCGCCGGAGAGCGAACCCTCCGCGCCGCTCATCGCCGCGCTACGCAGCCGCGAGTGGCTGGAACAATGGCCGTTACCGGAAGAGACACTTATTCCGCTGGCCGACGCCTTCGCGCAGCCTTGTGACGAGCCGCTAAGCGAGGCCTGGCAACGGTTATTGATCGGCCCATGGGCACTGCCTGCGCCGCCGTGGGGTTCGGTCTGGCTGGATAAAGAGAGCGTACTGTTTGGCGACTCGACGCTGGCGCTGCGCCAGTGGATGCGCGACAGCAATATTGCGTTCAATAGCGGGCAAAACGAGCCGGAAGATCATTTCGGTACCTTGCTGCTGATGGCGGCATGGCTGGCGGAACAAGGCAATCACGACGCCTGCGATCAATTACTGGCCTGGCATCTGCTGCCGTGGAGTGGGCGGTTTCTTGGCGAGTTTTGTGATAACGCGCGGCACCCGTTTTTCAACGCGCTGGGGCAACTTGCACGGCTTACGCTGGCACAGTGGCAATCGCAGTTGCTTATTCCGGTGGCGCAAAAACCGCTGTTTCGCTGAAAATACAAAGCGGAACGTCTTTGGACGTTCCGCTTTAAAGACATGGTGAATGCTTATCCACCACGCGCTATTTATCAGGTCAAAAATATTCTTTATGCTTCAACGTTTATAAATGGCCCATTAGAGATGTTGCATTTTATGTGAAATATAGGATTTCACATTCGGCCAATTGTGGACATTTTTCCCTGAGTATATTTCGCTAAATCCTTCAGCAAAGGCTTCGTCTGCGCCATGCAAAGTTCCTCCTTGCCAGAAATAATTATCCTCAGAAAGCGGGTCTGTATGCGCCAAATCTTGTTCCCAGACAGAGACGAAGCTATTGCGTTTACTCAGGTAATCCCCTGCCTCGCCAGTCCCCGCGGGCCCCATCATCGCCTTCTCCCCCAAACTGCGATCTATAGCATGAGCATATTCATGCAACACCAGGCTTGAAGCCGTATGTCCCTTCGCCAAAGACCACCCCCCTTGTGAGTCCTGGCTTAGCGCAATGATTGTTTCATCCGGGTGTATATTCTCTGTCGCAACTTTGCCGAGAGCACCCAGGCCAGGAACAGAATCCCATGTCATATCCTCAGGCCAACCTCTCGGCGTCACACCTTTGTAATGATGCCTGTCAGGGTGATTGGTTATGTTATCGTTAGTTGCGGTAATAAATTGCCCTAAGGAATGCGCTTTACTCAATACATTCAAAGGGATCTTATGTAGCTCCCTTTGTATTTCAGTAATATCTATTTCGAGATCATCAGGCGTCGGGCTGGCATAAACCATTTTCGAAATAATCTCTCTTTTTTCAATAAAATCAGCAATCGCCTCCATATGCTCTGCGCTAACAACTTCGGTGCTGCTTAACGGAATTGTGTCACTCAGTGTGTCCCATATTTCGTTATAAGCAAGCTCGCCATGAACATGGTATATGCCATGAAAAACATCCTGATAACTCTCTACAGGTTCGGCGTCTAAGCCTGCGCGACGTATATTCTCTGCGATAGTCCTGGCGACGGGGGCAAGCCCATTGGTATCGTGAAGCGTGATGGGATTGTTGCGTACCATTCTGAACAGATTCAGCCCGTCCATTCTGCCTGCCGGGTCAACACTCAGCCACCGTCCCGCCCACGGCTGGTAATAACGGTAACCGTAGTAATAGAGCCCCGTGGCGTCCTGCTCTTTACCGGAGTAGCGAGTCGTTTTGTAATCCGCCTCCAGCTGGCTGCGCGCGGCAAACAGCGCCGTGCCGCCATACGGGTAATACTCTTCCTGACTGATAAGTTCGCCGCTGGCGTCCACTTCCAGCGCGCAGCTGCCGGTGAGGTTGTCGTAGCTGTAACAAATCGGGTCGTTACTGATACTGGCAGGTTGACCGCTTTCCCAGTGCAGCACCCGCACATGCGCGCGCCCGGCAACACCGACGGTTATCACCTGCAGAGTTTCCGCGCTCTTGCTGCGCAGTTCCAGCCCCGGCAGGTAAACCACCCGCTTTGTCTGTGTGGTACTGCCGGTCAGTTGTGATGTGATTTTGACGATGCGCTGGCTGCTGGCGTCATAGCGGTAGGTTTCGCTGTCGTCCGCGGCACCACTGCGGGTGACGGGCGTGACCTGCTGCAGTTCCTGGCGCGCCGTCCACAACAGACTCTGCCCCGGTAAAAGCTGTTTCTGCTGGCCGCCGGCGGTGAACAGCGCCTCCACATCTGCCGGATTTTCGGTGAGTGTGCTGATTACCGCCCGGTTGCTGCGGTCGCTGACGGTAACTGATGTCGTGTAGGTATTGCCGGACGCAGGCGCGCTGTGCTGAATTTTCGTCAGGTTTCCGGCGTTATCGTAGGTGTAAATGCGGGAGTAGTTCGTGTAGGTGGCGTCATCAAAGGAGGAATACGCAGGAAGATTGCTGTTCTGCTGTACTGCGTTTGCCATTTCGCGCCCGGTGGCGCTGACCAGCTGGTACAGGCTGTCGTAGGTATAGGTGTTTTCGGGAACGACCTGCTGATTGCGCCAGAAACGGGTTTCCTCGGCATCGTTGGTAATCACCAGCACATTGCCCACCGGGTCGTACTCGTAGCGCAGGTCCTGCAGCACTTTTGCGGCGGAGAATCGTTCCGTTTTAATGCCAACAAGGCGCTGCGTTTCCGCTTCATACGAATACGTGGTCACCACGCCGTTGCCGTGCTCCTCGCGCAGCTTCTGCCCGGCGGCGGAGTATGTCAGGGATTTCACAATAGTCTGTTCGGAACCGCCATTTACCGTCAGCCAGCTGCCCTTCAGCAGACCCGCCACATCAAACGCCACGCGCTGAATATTACCTTTCGCATCAAGCGTGGTCAGCACATTCCCGGCAGCGTCCACTGTACTCAGCGTGGTGTAGGCTTCGCCCGCCAGCAGGTCATTCCATGCGGAAGCGTCTGCGCCCTGCCAGTCGGCTTCGGCATCGTCCGGCAGCAACTGGCGGGTGACGGAAAGCGGTACGCCGTTCAGGGAAACGCTGCTCATCGAAAGGAGGCCTGCCGGGTCGTAATGGCTGACTGGCTGACCGGCAAGATTGTGGCTCTGTTCATCCGCAGAAGCCCCGCCCCAGATAAACCGCTCCGTGACGTGCGCGCTGTCTCCGGCAACCTGCTCGGTAATGCCCTGCAGCCGTCCCGGCAGGTCTGCCTCTTCATACTGAAAAGTGCGGGTGACGATGGCGCTGCGGTCATTCTCTGAACCAATATTGCTGACCTGCAAAAACGCCCGTCCTGACGCGTCGTTCAGGGCAACGGATGTACCGGCATCGGCACTCTGTGTGCGCAGCGGCGTACCGTTCAGGCCGTGGAGATAACTGAAATTCGCCAGCCCGGCGGCATACAGACGCGGGTCAGCGCTCTGAGAGGGCAGACCGCGCGCATCAAACTGATGATGCGTGATGCGTTCTTCGGTGATGTCCGGAGTGTCCAGATGGCGGTGATAAACAATATCGCGTACCGCCAGCGCACGATTATTAAGCACTGTGACGGACGGGGTTTTTCTGTAAAGGGATATGCTCATGGAATACTCCGCTAGAAGTTATACAACCAAAATGGTCGCTAAAAAATTATAGACGCTGGCCGTTGTCATTGGCTCATATTTTGATTTATGTGCATTACCTTGTGTGTTAGAGACGATTCAATCGCAAAAACACCTGTTGATTAATACGGCTCAATTATTGTGACGTGAAATTCTCAGAAAAATTTACACACCACACTCAGAATATAAATATAGCTGGTTATCCACTGTAGGATAACCAGCAATTAAAAGCACTACTCAGCAGGTATCACTTCTGCATAGATATATTTTTTTATGTATCGATGACCTGAGCCAGCAGAAACAAATGAAGGTTTATTTTTTATTTCATCCGATACATGATATTTACCCGTAAAATTTGACATGAAATGTGCACCAGCAAATTCCTCTGCATTGACCACGTCTTTTATATGAAAACTTATCCCTGGTGCGAATAAAATTTCATCCTCCCAATTCGACGAGGATGTCGGCGCAATCCATCGGCCATTTGCAGTTGCAGGTACGTCTAAAATAAGAAGATGCGTATTTAAAAAAGGGAAACCCACGGTGGTACTTGTATAGCTTTTCTGTTTAATAATGCTCCCTACTGTAGAATACAAGGCTTCATCCTTAGCACCACCAGGATAATTAAAACCAATACCGCGAAAAAGAACTCTTCCATAATTTTCACTTCCTGGATGCTTCTGCCTACCGGATTCCAATGCATCTTTAAATGCTGCAATACCTTTATTAAAAGATGCCCCCCAGCGTAATAATTTGTTTTTTGTGAACCCTCTTTCTATTAACTGTTCTTTTAGTGCCTGCCGTCGCTCCTTACTTAATCTCCCCGTTCGTATATATTCATTAAAGAGTGAATAATGCTCTGTAGTATAAAACTTGATAGCCTCTTGCTCAGCGGAAGTTAATTTCAGGGCGGCAGCATCTGGTAAATGGGTAGGAAGTGTTCTCCCTAAATTATTATCTGTTAAACGGAATATCCGCGTCGCTTCAAAATGCCCGCGCTCTTCAAAAATACGTTTCGCCTGAGAGAAGATGGCGGCATAAGCCGGAATCCTCCCATCCGGGTCATACATCGTCACCGGGTTATTCAGTACCATCCTGAACAGATTCAGACCATCCACCGCCCCCGAAGGATCCGCCGAGAGCCACCTGCCTGCCCACGGCTGATAATAGCGATAACCGTAGTAATACAGCCCCGTGGCGTCCTGCTCCTTGCCGGAATAACGAATCGTTTTGTAATCCGCCTCCAGCTGGCTGCGGGCCGCAAACAGCGCCGTGCCGCCGTACGGGTAATACTCTTCCTGGCTGATAAGCTCACCACTGCCGTCCACTTCCAGCGCACTGCTGCCGGTGAGGTTGTCGTAGCTGTAACGAATTTGATCGTTACTGATATCCGCGGGCTGACCGATTTCCCAGTGCAGCACCCGTACCTGCGCGCGTCCGGCAACACCGACGGTTATTACCTGTAATTCTTCGGCTGCGCTGCTGCGCAGCTCCAGCCCCGGCAAATAAATCACCCGTTTTGTCTGCGTGGTGCTGCCGGTCAGTTGTGATGTGATTTTGACGATGCGCTGGCTGCTGGCGTCGTAGCGGTAGGTTTCGCTGTCGTCGGCTGCACCGTCGCGGGTTACGGGTGTGACTTTTTGCAGTTCCTGGCGCGCTGTCCACAGCAGGCTCTGCCCTGGTAAAAGCTGTTTCTGCTGACCACCGGCAGTGAACAGCGCCTCCACATCTGCCGGATTTTCCGTAAACGTGCTGAGCACCGCGCGGTTACTGCGGTCAGATACGGTAATGCTGGTGGTGTAGTTATTGCCGGACGCAGGCGCGCTGTGCTGAATTTTCGTCAGGTTTCCGGCGTTATCGTAGGTGTAAATGCGGGAGTAGTTCGTGTAGGTGGCGTCATCAAAGGAGGAATACGCAGGAAGATTGCTGTTCTGCTGTACTGCGTTTGCCATTTCGCGCCCGGTGGCGCTGACCAGCTGGTACAGGCTGTCGTAGGTATAGGTGTTTTCGGGAACGACCTGCTGATTGCGCCAGAAACGCGTCTCCTCGGCATCGTTAGTAATCACCAGCACGTTACCCACCGGGTCGTATTCGTAGCGCAAATCCTGCAGCACTTTTGTGGCGGAGACTCGTTCCGTTTTAATGCCAACGAGGCGCTGCGTTTCCGCTTCATACGAATATGTGGTCACCACGCCGTTGCCGTGCTCCTCGCGCAGCTTCTGCCCGGCGGCGGAGTATGACAGGGATTTCACAATAGTCTGTTCGGAACCGCCATTTACCGTCAGCCAGCTGCCCTTCAGCAGACCCGCCACATCAAACGCCACGCGCTGAATATTACCTTTCGCATCAAGCGTGGTCAGCACATTCCCGGCAGCGTCCACTGTACTCAGCGTGGTGTAGGCTTCGCCCGCCAGCAGGTCATTCCATGCGGAAGCGTCTGCGCCCTGCCAGTCGGCTTCGGCATCGTCCGGCAGCAACTGGCGGGTGACGGAAAGCGGTACGCCGTTCAGGGAAACGCTGTTTGTCGAAAGCAAACCTGCCGGGTCGTAATGGCTGACTGGCTGACCGGCAAGATTGTGGCTCTGTTCATCCGCTGAAGCCCCGCCCCAGATAAACCGCTCCGTGACGCGCGCACTGTCGCCGGCAACCTGCTCGGTAATGCCCTGCAGCCGTCCCGGCAGGTCTGCCTCTTCATACTGAAAAGTGCGGGTGACGGCGGCGCTGCGGTCATTACCGGTGCCGATATTGCTGACCTGTAAAAAAAACCGCCCGGAGGCGTCATTCAGGGCAACGGATATACCCGCATCAGCACTCTGTGTGCGCAACGTCATGCCGCTCAGGTCACAGATAAACTCAAAATTCGCCAGCCCGGCGGCATCAAGACGCGGGTCGGCGCTTTGAGACGGTAAACCGCGCACGTCGAACTGGTGATGGGTGATGCGCTCTTCAGTGGCGTCCGCCGTGTCGGGATGGCGGTGATACGCGATTTCACGCACCGCCAGGCCCCGGTTATCCCGTATCGAAACGGTCGGGGTCTTACTGTAAAAGGATGTGCTCATTGCACCCTCCATTGATTGTTAATCAACTCAATCTGTCGGTGAAAGTATAGACTTACGAAGCTTTTTCTGAAGGAGTATCAGATTCATCGAACTGTTCGTGCAGACATTTCGTCCTTTCACACTTACGCGTTAGTGACACTGTCACTGGCGATCTTTTCTTTTAATATCATTATTCGACCTTTCTATACAGCCATTATCCAGCGATGCAAATATCCGCGCTTCGCTGTTTATCACCGGAATTGTCATTGTGATGGGGCGATAGACATGAGGAATTAGTCTGGAGACGATCAGTGGTCGCAAGGCCGGTTTTGTTTATCTCGGGCTGCTGCACCTAAGCCTGACATTCAGTTCGATGCTTTTTGTGTTGCTTGTTGGCATAGCGAGCGATCTTGCCCTTAGCCACCCTGCCATACGCGGCGTGTCGGAATACGTAATGCCGATTTCAACATGGGTAGCACAATTACGATGTTAGATAGGGCAGGTAAAACCGTTGGAGTTAGTGAAATACCACGAAACACGTAATGCAACAGGCAGTTATGCGGAACTGCTACACCCGTTCCGTATTACCGGTAAAGCCGAAAATAACCTGCGCGTGGTGCTTTCACGGTTATATGAAAGTAACACTAGCTGGATGCCAATTGTGGATGAGGAAGGCTGCTATAATGGCATGATTTCACAGGGTTATATTGCGGGATATTTAATCTAAGGGAAAACGCGCCGGGTGCTGAATATTCATAGTGCGATGTAGAATGTGTAGCTGCACTCTCATGTGCGACACCTGCCGAAACTACATCCCCCTGCGTACCTCATACGCCGGGGGGATGTTTTACATCATTTATTGCCGATATGTCGGTATCCCAGATAATCTTGCCATTTTTTTATGACCAAGGTTCATTGCAACAAGAGCAACCGTATCAGCATTATTTAATGCTGCAGCGAGTCGATTCATTTTTAGTCCATAGTCTCTATGTATTTCTTTAAGATCTAACTGTTTTATATCTTCCTTTGTGGCTTTTATCATGCTATGAATAAATTTTTCCGCATTATATATATCTACATTTTCGGGTCTGGTATAAAAATAATCTTCCGTACCAGTAACCCCTAGCGTTTTCAAAAAATTCCCACTTCTTTTTGTACCCTCAAAATGTGAAGATTCATGCAGTACCGCATGAACATTCAAAACTGAACCTATGGATTTGTAATAACTATTTGTAAAATAGATTCTCTTGTCCGGATCTTGAGAATAAACAAAAGCAATTGCCCCCATCTCATTCTCACCCTCATCATCACGCATCTTTATACTTTTTGCTAAAGAAGCGTGCATGTTTTTGAATGTTTGCAATAGTTCATTTTTAATCCGTGATGTTTTTATTTTACCAAAAAATGTCGCCGCACCTGCAAAAACATCTCTAATTTTTCTTTTGGTTTCTTTATCTAATGTTGGTTTTTCGAGTTTTTTTATCGCCTCTTCCAAAATAGATTCTGCACTGGCGATTTCATAATCAATTCTAATATCTTGAACGGGGTATCTCTTCCCTCCTTTTGTATCATAAGCGACTTCACCCTTATCATCATATAAGGTCACCGGGTTATTCAGTACCATCCTGAACAGATTCAGTCCATCCACCGCGCCTGCCGGATCTGCCGAGAGCCACCGTCCCGCCCATGGCTGATAATAGCGGTATCCATAGTAATAGAGCCCGGTTGCGTCCTGCTCTTTGCCGGAATAGCGGATGGTTTTGTAATCTGCTTCCAGCTGGCTGCGGGCGGCGAATAACGCCGTGCCGCCGAACGGGTAATACTCCTCCTGGCTGATAAGCTCGCCACTGCTGTCCACTTCCAGACTGCTGCTGCCGGTGAGGTTGTCGTAGCTGTAACGAATCTGGTCGTTGTTTATCCCGGCGGGCTGCCCGCTCTCCCAGTGCAGCACCCGCACCTGCGCGCGCCCGGCGACACCGACGGTTATCACCTGTAACTCCTCTGAGGCGCTGCTGCGCAGTTCCAGACCCGGCAGATAAACCACCCGTCTGGTCTGTGTGCTGTTGCCGGTCAGTTGCGAGGTGATTTTGACGATGCGCTGGCTGCTGGCGTCGTAGCGGTAACGTTCGCTGTCGTCCGCTGCACCACTGCGGGTGACGGGCGTGACCTGCTGCAGCTCCTGGCGTGCTGTCCACAGCAGGCCCTGCCCCGGTAAAAGCTGTTGCTGCTGGCCGCCGGCGGTGAACAGCGCCTCCACATCCGCCGGGTTTTCGGTGAGTGTGCTGATTACCGCCCGGTTGCTGCGGTCGGATACGGTGATGCTGGTGGTGTAGTTATTGCCGGACGCCGGGGCGCTGTGCTGAATTTTCGTCAGATTACCGGCGTTATCGTAGGTGTACGTGCGGGAGTAGTTTGTGTACGTGGCGTTATCGAAGGAGGTGAAATCAGGCAGGTTACTGTTCTGCTGTACCGCGCTGGCCATTTCGCGTCCGCTGGCGCTGACCAGCTGGTACAGGCTGTCGTAGGTATAGGTGTTTTCGGGAACGACCTGCTGATTGCGCCAGAAACGCGTCTCCTCGGCATCGTTAGTAATCACCAGCACGTTACCCACCGGGTCGTATTCGTAGCGCAAATCCTGCAGCACTTTTGTGGCGGAGACTCGTTCCGTTTTAATGCCAACGAGGCGCTGCGTTTCCGCTTCATACGAATATGTGGTCACCACGCCGTTGCCGTGCTCCTCGCGCAGCTTCTGCCCGGCGGCGGAGTATGACAGGGATTTCACGATAATCTGCTCGGAACCGCCACTGACTGTCAGCCAGCTGCCTTTCAGCAGCCCCGCCACATCATAGGCCACGCGCTGGATATTGCCTTTCGCGTCGGTGGTGGTCAGCACATTTCCGGCCGCGTCCACCGTGCTGTTGGTCGTGTAGGTTTCGCCCGCCAGCAGGTCATTCCACGCGGAAGCATCCGCGCCCTGCCAGTCTGCGTCGGCATCGTCCGGCAACAGCTGGCGGGTGACGGCAAGCGGTACGCCGTTCAGGGAAACGCTGCCCGTCGAAAGCAGACCTGCCGGGTCATAGTGGCTGAAAAGCTGACCGGCAAGATTGTGGCTCTGTTCATCCACTGAATTCCCACTCCAGATAAATCGTTCAGTGACTTTTCCCTGCTCGGTAATGCCGAGCAACCGCCCCGGCAGGTCTGCCGCTTCATACTGGAAGGTGCGGGTGACGGCGGCGCTGCGCTCGTTGCCTGTACCAATATTGCTGACCTGTAAAAAAGCCCGCCCGGAGGCGTCATTCAGGGCAACGGATGTACCGGCATCGGCACTCTGCGTGCGCAGCGGCGTACCGTTCAGGTCGTGGAGATAACTGAAATTCGCCAGCCCGGCGGCATACAGACGCGGGTCGGCACTTTGTGACGGCAGACCGCGCGCATCAAACTGATGATGCGTGATGCGTTCTTCGGTGATGGCCGGTGTGTCCGGATGGCGGTGATAAACAATATCGCGTACCGCCAGGCCACGGTTATCAAGCACCGCAACATGGGGGGTTTTACTGTAAAGGGATGTGCTCATAAGATTCTCCGCTTAAATTGTCTACTTTTGCATCAAATGCAATAAAGAGTATAAGCGGAGAAACAGAAATAACGGGCTGTGGACGAATGGCCGCGTCAGGCCAGAATACGGTCGGCAACTAACATGCCGGTCGCCATTTGCAGATTGATGTATTGTGCCAAATCGCGCTGTTCCGGGCGCGGCAGATACGGCAATTCACCGACCAGCGGCGCGGGCAACTTTTTGCTCAACACGCTGATAATCTCGGCGTAATGTGCAAGGCCCGGATTGATACGGTTCGCCACCCAACCAATCAGCGGCAAACCGTCGCTGGCGATGGCCTGCGCGGTCAGCAAGGCGTGGTTGAGACACCCTTCCTGAATACCCACCACCATGACAACCGCCATCTGCTCCTGCACCACCCACTCCGAAAGCGGGCGTAAGTCATTCATTAAACTACGCCAGCCGCCGGTGCCTTCCACAACAACGTGATCGACGCGATCGCAAAGATCAGCCAGGCCATTCGACAACAGGGTGTAATTGATGGGGCAACTGTGCGCGACGCTGCTCTCTTCTTCGCTTAATGCAATGGGGTTGACCGCCTGGTAAGGTAGCTCCAGCGACGAAACGCTTTGCAACACCAGCGCATCTTTATTGCGCAGCCCTTCCGGCGTCTCTTTGCTCCCTTTGGCTACAGGCTTGTAACCCGCCACCGTTTTACCACTGGCTGCCAGCGCCTGGAGTAGCGCGCGGGACGCCACTGTCTTCCCGACAGAAGTGTCTGTACCCGTTACAAAGAAACGCTTAAGCATCACTCATCCCACCGTTGTTCTACGAAAATATAAACCAGGAAAATAATTCAGTGGGGAAAGTCTAAGGGAACTGCCTGGGGGCAAGATTGAGGTAGCGCAATTTTTATGGCAACAGTGTAAAAATGTTACCCCTGCAACAAACGGATAAGTAAAGATCCGTTATACATCGCGTCTTTTACCAGCGCCGCACCGGCCATGGTGCCCTGGTTGGTAAATTGTGTGCTCTCTACGCTGATATGCTGGCTATACGCGGGCAACGCCTGCTGGCGAATGCAGGCGGCAATGGCGGGAAAAAGCACGTCTGCCGCTTTGCTGAGCGGCGAGCCAATCAGTATTTTTTGCGGGTTGAACAAATTCACCATGATGGCAAGAATGCGACCAATATTCGCACCCACACCGCTAATGATATCTTTCGCCAATAAATCGCCCTGCTGCGCAGCCTGGCAGAGCCATTCCACGGTGAGCGGTTTTTGGTGCAGCATCGAACTCATTGACTGGCTCATGCGCAACTGCGCCAGCTCCAGCACGCTCTCGACGCTGGCAATGGTTTCAAGGCAACCGTGGTTGCCGCAGTAACAGCGTTTGCCGTAGGGATCGACCTGTGTGTGACCAATCTCCACCAGGCTGCTGCTGCCCGCATGCAATAAACGCCCGTCAGTAATCACCCCTGCCCCAACGTTGTGATCGATAACCACCTGAATCACATCCCGTGCCCCGCGCGACGCGCCAAACAGGGCTTCGGCCATCGTCCACGCACTGATGTCATGCTGGACATACACCGGCACGCCAGTGTGCTTTTCCAGCGCTTCACCCAGCGGCATATCTTTAACATCGTCATAAAAGGGCATGCGGTGAACGATACCGTTTTCGGTATCAATGATGCCGGGCAGCGTAATCGCGATGGCGGTCAAACGTTCCAGTTTGTTCTGATGGCGGGTAAAAAAGCGGTCAATATGCAGAATAATACGGTCCAGCAGCGGCAGTTCAGCCACCAGCGGTAACTCAAGGCGATCTTCCACGACCAGCTTGCTGCTAAGATCGCGTAAAGAAAGAAAGATCTCTTCCCGGCTGATGCGCAAAGAAAGGTAGTGCCAGGCTTCGGTCTCGACCACCAGCCCGACCGCCGGACGCCCGCGGCTGCCAGGCTCCTGGATTTCCGTCTCCTGCACCAAGTGGGCTTCGAGCATTTCGCGCACAATTTTCGTAATACTGGCCGGGGCGAGTTGCGCCAGGCGTGAGAGATCGATGCGCGACACCGGGCCAAGCTGATCAATCAGGCGGTACACCGCCCCCGCGTTGGTCTGCTTTATTTGATCAATATGCCCAGGCTGACTATCAGCAACCACCTCTGACTCCCTTATTTTCACGCTTCGAAATAAACGTTCGGCTATGGTGAAACACTTCACTGGTCGCCGTCAAATATTTACCCCGGCGTGTGATTTACAGCACATTTTGCAATGACTTATGCGCAAAATTTATCCGTCAGCGGCGGCAATCAACTGCTGCTTAAAGCGTGCGGCCGCGCTGCCCTGCTCATGATGTTTTGACCAGACTAACCACATTTCCGATACCGCATCCGCTTCAATAATCGGCACCCAGCGCATTTCCGTTAGCTGCACCCGCCGGAATGACGCCGGTAAAATCGACACCCCTAACCCGGCCGCCACCAGGCCGATAATGGTCATCGCTTCGCCCACTTCCTGCGTAATGGTTGGCGCCAACTGATAACGGCGCATCAGGCCGAGGATCTCGTCATACAGACCGGTACCGACATGCGGGTCAAAAAAGACGAACGGTTCCTGTGCCAGCTCCACCAGCGACACTGCCGAACGCGCCGCTAATGGATGATCTTTGTGGATCATCGCCAGCAACGGCTCACGCAGGATCACATCCCAGGCCAGCGTCTCCGGCAACGGCGTGTTACGCATCAGCCCCAAATCCAGCAATCCTTCATTGAGCGGCGAGATCTGTTCACGGGTATTGATTTCGCGTGTCTGGATATGTACATCCGGGTAACGCTGGCGAAACGAAGAGAGCGTGTCGGAGACCGCTTTTATGAACGGTGCGGAGGAGGTAAAACCAATGCGCAGCTCCCCGGTTTCCCCCTGGTGTAGCCGCATGGCGCGTGCGGCGGCTTCATCGACCTGGCTTAAGATTTGCCGGCTATCCGCCAGAAACTGCCGCCCGGCAGGCGTGAGCGACACACTGCGGTTGGTGCGGGCAAGCAAGCGCGCACCGACTTGTTGTTCAAGGATCTGGATTTGCTGGCTTAACGGCGGCTGCGAGATATTCAGCCGCGCCGCCGCATGACCAAAATGGAGCTCCTCGGCAACGGCAATAAAGTAACGTAAATGACGCAGTTCAATATTCATATTTAAAACATATTATTTGAGATTATTAATATATTAGACAGAATATTGTCACTTTCATACCCTTAGCGACGTGGTAAGCCCGTCACCAAAATCACGGGTATAAAACGTTAAGGATCTCCAGTGAGTCGTACAACAACCGTTGACACCGGGCCGGCAAGCGCCGTCGACGAAAAACCAGTCTCTTTGCCGGGGCAATTTATCAAACGTGGTACTCCCCAATTTATGCGCGTCACGCTGGCGCTCTTTTCCGCCGGGTTAGCGACATTCGCCCTGCTGTACTGTGTTCAGCCCATTTTACCGGTGCTGTCACAGGAGTTTGGCGTCTCTCCGGCCAGCAGCAGTATTTCCCTCTCGATATCCACCGCCATGCTGGCGATGGGTCTGCTGTTTACCGGCCCGCTTTCTGACGCCATCGGGCGAAAAAAAGTGATGGTCACCGCGCTGCTACTGGCATCGTGCTGCACATTATTGTCTACCATGATGACCAGCTGGCATGGCATCCTGGTGATGCGCGCGTTGATTGGCTTATCGCTGAGTGGCGTTGCTGCCGTTGGCATGACCTATTTAAGTGAAGAGATCCACCCCAGTTTTGTTGCCTTCTCGATGGGGCTGTATATCAGCGGCAACTCCATTGGCGGCATGAGCGGACGCCTGCTGAGCGGCGTGTTTACCGACTTTTTTAACTGGCGTATCGCGCTGGCGGTGATTGGCTGTTTTGCGCTGGCTTCCGCGCTGATGTTCTGGCGGATCCTGCCCGAATCACGCCATTTCCGCCCAACCTCGCTGCGGCCAAAAACACTGTTTATCAATTTCCGCCTGCACTGGCGCGACCAGGGATTGCCGTTGTTGTTCCTGGAAGGTTTTTTGCTGATGGGCTCGTTCGTTACCCTGTTTAATTACATCGGTTACCGCCTGATGCAATCGCCGTGGACGCTGAGCCAGGCGGTGGTGGGTCTGCTGTCCGTTGCCTATTTGACGGGTACATGGAGTTCGCCGAAAGCCGGTGTGATGACCAATAAATATGGGCGCGGGCCGGTAATGGTTGGCGCTACCGCCATCATGCTGCTGGGGCTGTTGCTCACGCTGTTCTCAACGCTGGGGCTGATTTTCATCGGTATGCTGCTGTTTACCGCAGGCTTCTTTGCCGCCCATTCCGTTGCCAGCAGCTGGATTGGCCCGCGCGCGCGACGCGCCAAAGGCCAGGCGTCATCGCTCTACTTATTTAGCTACTATCTCGGCTCCAGCGTGGCGGGAACATTAGGTGGCGTGTTCTGGCACAGCTATGGCTGGAACGGCGTCGGCGGTTTTATCGCGGCCATGCTGGTGATTGCCATCCTGGTGGGAAGCAGGCTCCACTCTCGCCTGCATTAATGCTGCGATAGTTAACGGCCCTGCGCATGCAGGGCTTTTTTTACTCTGTGCTTGTGTGTGTTAAAACAGACTCAAAATTGACGCCGCGCCCATTAATTCCCGCACCGCATCAAGCGCCAGCAGAGCAAATATTACCCAGACAAAAGGATTCATAATATTACTGCGTTACGCGTTGGTATTGGTTATTTAAATAGATTATTCCTATTATGATACAGTTCAGGAAAAGTATTGAATAACTACTACTTTTAGGTGGTTACACGATCACACGCTAAAAATCAGAGGCATTATGGACAAGCACAACTATCACCAGCTCACCCGCACTTTCCTGCGCCTGTCGCGCTTTTCACACCTCGCTTCGATTGCCAGCTGGGATATGTTTGCCATGATGCCGCCAGGCGGTAGCGCAGCACGCGGCGAAGCGCTGGCAGAGTTAAGTGTCCTGCGCCACCAGATCCTGACCGACAAACAAGTTGGCGAGTGGATCGCCAGCGCACAACAAGAAGATCTGGACGATATTGAGCAGGCCAACCTGCGCGAAATCGAGCGGCACTACCAGGAAGCGGCATTGCTGCCGGAATCGCTGGTTGAAGCGCAGTCGCTGGCGGGCAGCAAATGTGAGCACGCCTGGCGCACGCAGCGCCCCGCCAATGACTGGGCTGGTTTTTCCGCCAACCTGAAAGAGGTGGTTAAACTGGCACGCGAAGAAGCCAGACTGCGGGCCGCCGCGAAAGGGTGTTCCCCGTATGATGCGCTGCTGGATAAATTCGAGCCGGATATGACCAGTGCCCGCCTTGATGAACTGTTTGGCGAGGTAAAATCCTGGCTGCCGGATCTGCTGAAAAAAGCGGTGGCAAAACAGGAGCAGCAAGCGTTGATTGCACCGCAGGGGCCGTTCCCGATTGCCGACCAGCGCGAACTGGGTTTGCAGGCGATGAAGGAACTCGGTTTCGACTTTAACGGCGGGCGGCTCGATGTCAGCGCCCATCCTTTCTGCGGCGGCGTACCGGAAGATGTGCGTATTACCACGCGTTACGATGAAAATGAGTTACTGAGCGCGCTGTTCGGCGTGGTACATGAAACCGGTCACGCGCGTTATGAACAAAATCTGCCGCGCAGCTGGCCGGGTCAGCCTATTGCGCTGGCGCGTTCCACGGCGATTCATGAATCACAAAGCCTGTTCTTTGAAATGCAGTTAGGTCGCAGCGAGGCTTTCCTGCGCCGCCTGCAACCGGCCATTATTGAACGTTTCGGTATGCAACCGGCATTTGAAGAACACAATTTTGTTGCCTGGAACCAGCGCGTAAAACCGGGTTATATCCGTGTCGATGCGGACGAAGTGAGTTACCCGGCGCATGTCATCCTGCGTTATGAGATTGAACGCGCGCTGATCGACGGCGAGATTGAGGTTGATGACATTCCGGGATTGTGGAATGAAAAAATGCAGGCCTGGCTGGGGCTTTCCACCGAAGGCAACTACCGCAACGGCTGTATGCAGGATATTCACTGGACCGATGGCGGCTTCGGTTATTTCCCGTCGTATACGCTCGGCGCCATGTACGCTGCTCAGTTGTTCCACGCCGCGCGTACCGCGCTGCCAGGGCTGGACGAGGCGATTGCTGCGGGCGATCTTACGGCGCTCTTTGACTGGCTGCGCCAAAACGTCTGGCAGCACGGCAGCCGCTTCAGTACCGCGCAGCTTATTCACAATGCCACCGGCGAAGCGCTAAACGCCGACTATTTCCACCAGCATCTTCTCCGCCGTTACCTCTGATACACCCGCGCCGGAGCGGCAGTTCCGGCGCGGTTCCTCGCTCTGTACATTACGTTACACGCCGAAACCAATCACTCACGGAAGGCGTTTAATTACAGGGATATAGTTCTTTCAACGGCCCCGCAGTGGGGTTGAATGAAGAAACCAATTCGAGGATATCGGAATGAAAAAAGTATTAGCTCTGGTTGTTGCCGCTGCTCTGGGTCTGTCTTCTGCTGCTTTCGCTGCTGACACCGCTACTTCTACCCAGGCTCCGGCTGCTGCTCCGGCAGCAACGACCGCTGCACCGGCTGCCACCACTAAAGCTGCACCGGCTAAAAAAGTGCATAAAAAACACAAAAAAGCCGTTGAGCAGAAAGCTCAGGCCGCAAAAGTGAAAAAACATCACAAAAAAGCAGCTAAACCAGCTGTAGAGCAGAAAGCTCAGGCTGCGAAAAAACACCACAAAAAACACGTTAAACACACTGCGACCAAACCGGCTGCACAACCGGCTGCATAAGTAAACGTGTCTGATACCGGCGTTCGTATCAGAACGCTGTGACAAGTCGGCGCTGAACCCTTAGGGTGAAGCGCCGTTTTTCTCTGGAGGGCCTATGATGCTGCGACGTTATCGTTTTGAAGTGATTCTGGCGATGTTAATCATCTGCGCACTGATTGCCGTCCGCTTTTATCTTTATTAATGTAGCACGCTGATTTTACTCCCACTTTCTGCTCGTCCCGTCTATATTTGTTTACCTGGGCTTACGTTAATAATCATAATTACCCCACCAGAGTGTGATATGCGAAAAACCGTTGTGCTGTTGCTGGGACCGCTGTTTTTGTTTTCCGCTGTTGGACATGCTGACGATGGCGGCGATGACGCGATAAGCGCCCGTGATGTGAAAACGCTCTTTTTTGGTCATGATGACAGGGTGCCTGTTACTACCCCTACCAAAGCGCCGTGGGATGCGATTGGTCAGCTGGAAACCGCCAGCGGCAATTTGTGCACAGCGACGCTTATCTCTCCGCACCTGGCATTAACCGCCGGGCACTGCCTGTTAACGCCGCCGCGCGGCAAAGCGGATAAAGCCGTGGCGCTGCGTTTTGTTTCGCAACGAGGCAGCTGGCGGTATGAAATTCACGGTATCGAAGGCCGTGTCGATGCGTCGCTCGGCCACCGCCTGAAAGCCGACGGCGATGGCTGGATTGTTCCCTCTTCTGCCGCGCCCTGGGATTTTGGGCTTATCGTGTTACGTTATCCCCCTTCCGGCATTACGCCGCTGCCGATCTTTGTCGGCGATAAAGATGAACTCACCGCCGCATTAAAAGCGACCGACCGTAAAGTGACGCAGGCGGGCTACCCGGAAGATCACCTTGATAGCCTGTTCAGCCATCAGGACTGTGTCGTCACCGGCTGGGCGCAAAATAGCGTGTTGTCGCACCAGTGCGACACGCTGCCGGGCGACAGCGGTTCGCCATTGATGTTAAAAACCGATGCGGGCTGGCAGTTGATTGCCGTGCAAAGCTCGGCGCCGGCGGCGAAAGATCGCTGGCGCGCCGACAACCGCGCCATTTCGGTTACCGGTTTTCGTGACAAACTGGAAGCGCTGGCAAAAGAGGCAGACGAGTAATTCAGCCCTTTCGTAGCAAACGTAACTGCAAAATATCCTTGAGCGGCATCGGTTCGCTGAAATAGTACCCCTGCAGCTGGTCGCAGCCGGCCAGCCGCAGCAGTTTCATCTGCTTTTCGTTTTCCACACCTTCCGCCACCACCTGCATGCCCAGCGCGCTGGCAATACGGATCGTGCCGCTCACCAGCGCCGAGGCTTGTTCGTCGTCATCCACCAGCCCGGCCAGCGATTTATCAATTTTGATAGTGTCGAAATTAAAGCGCCGCAGGTAACCAATACTCGAATAGCCCGTGCCGAAATCATCCAGCGCAACCGCCGTGCCCAGCGCTTTCAGATTGGCGATGGCCGAACGGGCGCGCTCAGGGTTTTCCAGCACGTAGGTTTCTGTCACCTCCAGCTGTAAGCGGTGCGCCGGAAACAGGCAGGTTTCCAGCACCCGCGCCACTTTGTCTTCAAATTCCGGGTCGCGAAATTGCGCAGGCGAGATATTAACCGACAACTTCAGGTGGTTAAGCTGCTGCAAATCGCTACAGGCGCGGCGCAGCACAAACTGCCCGAGCGCATAGATAAGCCCGCTGGTTTCGGCGACCGGGATAAAGTCGTCCGGCCTGAGTTCGCCATCCGGACGGCGCGGCCAGCGCGCCAGCGCTTCAACGCCAATCATCATCTGGTTTTGCGCATCGACAATCGGTTGATACCAGACATCAAACTCATCGCGCTCAAGCCCGTCACGAATATCATTCTCAATGATTAATTGCCGTTCACGCGCGCTGTTCAGCTCTGCATCATAATGCGTCATCCGCGCCTTGCCGGTAATTTTCGAGTGATACATGGCGATATCCGCGCGGCGAAACAACTCTGAACTGGAGCACTCCAGCAGCGTTCCGCTGGCAATACCGATGCTGGCACCAATATGGATAGTACGTTTGCCAATGCGCACGGGCATCTCAAGGTAGCGCAACACGTTATGCGCAAAATCGTCGGCTTTTTCCAGTGACCACGGGCCGCTGAGCGTCATGGCGAATTCATCACCGCCCATTCGCGCCAGCATGCCGCCGGTCGGCACTTTCTGCCGTAGCGTATCGGCGATTGTCACAATCAACCGGTCACCAACATCGTGGCCATATATGTCATTCACGTCTTTGAAGCCGTCGAGATCGATAAACACCACGCTGATCATTTCGGGATCGCCCATTGCGCTCAGGTTATCGAGGTGTTCAATCAGCGCGCGGCGGTTAGGCAAACGGCTCAGCCAGTCCGTCAGGGCGATTTTGCGCGCCAGCTTTTCCCCACGCGCCAGTTTGTAAAGCCCGGCGCTGCTGAGGGCGATAAACAGCAGGATCAACCCCGCCGCTAACGCGGCTATCTGGCGGATATTGGCCGCAGCCGCCTGCGCGGCCTCCGCGCCGGGTAAATGCGGCGTCCAGCTCAGATATCCCAGCGTTTCACCTGCCGAACCGCGCAGCGGTATGCTGGCTACGCCGGCATGTCGCGCCTGCAAGCGCAAGTCATCAATCTGAAAGGTCGTTCCCAGATCGCTGAGGAGCTTCGCATTGAGATGGCGGGTGATCACCAGGTAGCGGCGCGTCTCGTCATAAACGTTAAGCCGCCCGCTCGCCGGGCGAATAAGCCCGATACTGACAAATGCCACCCCTTCGCGCGTGCGGGTTATGCCCGCGAAAACCTCTTTTCCCTCGCGCAGCGGCTCGCTGTTATCACGAATCAGCGCGGCCAGTCCGTCACCAAAAAACGCGAGATTAGGCCCGGTAAAAGGCTGGCTGCGAAACGCCCCCCACAGCACGGCGAACTTCTCATCCAGCACAAAAGTACCGTCGTACAGATTATTGATTTTAAAACCCGAACCCCAGGTGCTGTATAGCCACACGCTATCCAGTTGTGGGCGATAGGCTTCCTGAACTGCTTCATCCCAGACGGCGTTATCAATGACCAGCGACCGGGTGCGGTTTACCGCCGTCTGAATCGCCCCCTGCACAGACAGCGCGGTGCGGTGTTCATCAATTTCATTAGCCTTGGTGCTAATGAGGTGCAGCGAAAGATAGAGCAGCGCGACAACGGAAACAATCAGTCCGATGCCGGCCATAAAGAGCATGACAAACAGCGTCCTTGCCGTGGGGAGATTGCGCCAGCTTAACGGATTAAACATTGGCCGTCCCTTACTGGTGTCCGGGGAAACAGAGGTGTGAGAGATAGTATCCTAAGCGTAATACAGCCCGCGAATTTCATTGCCCACAAACGTGGGCAACTTAACATTAGGCGAGTTTTATCAGCGTCATACCGACAATCAGCAGTGCCAGGCCAATCCAGCCTTTATAATTCAGGCGCTGCCCAAAGAGCACCCAGCCGGCGGCGAGCGTGGCAACGATGCCAAACCCGCCCCACAGTGCATACGCCACCGCGAGATCGATACCTTTCACCGCCTGCGATAAGGCGCTAAATGCCGCTAACACAGCGAAAAGGGAAGCGAAACCATACCACTTGCGGCGAAAACCGTCTGAGAACTTTAAAAAGATGTTCGCTGCGATCTCCAGCACAATCGCCACTGCCAGCCACAGGCCGTGAACCCACTCAAACTGCAGCATGGTTACGCTCCTGACGCACGGCTTTGCGCGTCCCGGATTTGATTAACACAATGCCCAGAACCAGCGTGGCCAGACCGGCGGCTTTCAGCGTCGATAATGGTTCATCGAAAAGAAAGACGCTACAAAGAGTAATTATGAATATGCCAACGCCTTCCCATAATGCGTACGCCACGCCGAGGGCTATTTTTTTAACCGCGAATGACAGAAAAATATACGACAGCGCAATCATCACCAGCATTAAAATAAAACCGGTGTGACTATCACTAATACTTGCCCATTTCATCGACAACGTGCCGGTTATTTCCGCAACAATTGCCAGGGCTAATAAAATCCAGTAAATCATTTTTTTCTCCTGCTTGAGAACATACTTTCCTGCGGCTTACCGAACGACGGGAAACCGGAAAAACAACGATGTCAGCCGGGCACAACGTGCCAGCTCAGGCAGAGAGAAAACTACAGCGCAGAGCGCCAGTACTGATCATCTGCCAACAGGCAGCAGGAAGAAAACGGGAGGGAAGAATCAGGTTTTAAGACGCTGAACAGAATGTCCATATAATTACAATTATCCGCAAATTGCTTCTCATCGTGGCGGAAATAAATTGTCCTCAGTAGTTAAACACCGCCCTTTTTTATCACAGGCTAAGATTTTACTCAAAGTCTTTGCACTTCTTTACGACAAATAAAAACGCCGCCGTAATTTAGTAGGCGGCGTTTTTATATATTATTACGCTTGTTTTTGCGTATTCGCCCGCGACTGCGCCAGCAAATTCCATGAGGTAATAAACAGCGCGGCAATCATTGGACCCAGCACAAAACCGTTAATGCCAAAGAACTGCAGCCCGCCGAGCGTAGTAAGCAGGATCAGGTAGTCCGGCATGCGGGTATCTTTGCCTACCAGCAGCGGGCGCAACAGATTGTCAGCCAGCCCCACCACAATCACGAAGTAGAGCGTCAGGATGGTCGCCGTGACCAGCTCGCCGGTTGAATAGAGAAAGATCACCGCCGGGACCCAGACAATCGCCGTCCCCACAGCCGGGATCAGCGACAAAAACGCCATTAACGTCGCCCACAGCAGGCTGCCGTTGAACCCGGCAAACCAGAAACCGATACCGCCCAGCGCCCCCTGCACAATGGCCACGACCAGCGTGCCTTTTACCGTTGCGCGCGCCACACCGGCGAATTTCAGAAACAGGCGGCGTTTGATGGTCGCCGACAGCGGCACCACGTCGTAGATTTTGCGCACCAGTTCTGCGCCATCTTTCAGTAAAAAGAACAGTAAATAGACCATCAAACAGAAGCCGACCGTAATTCCCAGCGTGCCTTTGCCGATCAGTACCGCGCTGCCCGCCAGATAGCGCCCAACGCTCAGCGCCACGCCGGAGAGTTTTTCGCGGATCGCGGCGACCGAATCGAAATCATTTTCACGCAGCGAATTTTTTGCCCACTCCGGCAGATGCGCGATCCCGTCGCTTAACAACTGCGGCAAATCGGTGCCGTTATTCTGCAACCGCTGGTACAGACTATTGACCTCCACGGCGATCGAGGAGAGCACCATCATCAACGGAATAAAGACAATCACGCAGATCAGCAACACGGTGATAAGCGATGCCACGCCGTTGCGCCCACCGAGCAGCGCCGATAAACGCATGCGCAGCGGGTAAAAAATCAGCGCCAGGATCACCGCCCAGATAATGGCGGAGTAGTAAGGCTGGATCAGGCTGAAAAACGCCAGACTGACCAGTAATAACAGAATGATAAAAAAGAAATTATTACTTTTAAGTGTCGTCATCCGGGACATCCAATGGGGAAACTGCCCACCAGTGTAGAGCGTTACCCATTGATTGTAAAAACAGAGCCGCCTCAGGCGGCAGAGCCGTTTCGCTGTCAGGGTGCCATCACGGCGACGTTGTTGTCAGCGCCCTCAACGGCGCATTCACCCATTTGTTTTACCTGTGCCAGAAGATTTTCTATCTCAGAAAAAGCTAATGCTTTGGAAAAATACCAGCCCTGTGCACAGGATTCCGGCAAATTGCCTTGCAAAAAAAGATGCTGCGCTTCATTTTCGACGCCTTCGAAAACGATAATGCGTGGCATATCTTTAAACATGGCGATAAGACCGGGCAGAATATGGCGGTTAATGGACTGTGTACCGATTGAATCCGTTATTGATTTATCAATTTTTATTTCATCTACATCCAGCATGGACAGCCATTTTAAATTGGAATAACCGGTTCCGAAATCATCCAGCGCAAATAACACGCCATGCTCTTTATATAAACATATTGACTGCATAATATCTTCTATGCGGCCACTCTGCCTTTCGGTGATTTCCAGCATGATATGTTTCCCTGCCACGCCTTCTTGTTGCAGGGTATCGATAAGCCGCTGATAAAACGTTTTTGAACAGATATCTGAACAACTGACGTTTATGCTTAGCGTGATATCTTTTTCTCTCAACGCAGCACCACACTCTTTTATCGCATGTTCAACCACGTAGAGACTTATCTTATTAATTAAGCCGTTTTCTTCTGCCAGCGGAATGAAAATATCCGGGCCGATATTGCCCATCTGTTTATCATTCCAGCGCAACAGCACTTCGACACCGATGATACTTTTATCTTTTACCCGGTAAAGTGGCTGGTAAACAAAATGCAACTCTTTATTAATAATAGCATTTTCTAATCGGGTTAATAGTGACTGGTTCTCATGCTGATTTTTATTGATTAACGCGCCAATAATCAACCCCACCAACGAGGCGACGCAAAAGAGGAAAAGAAGAATATAACCGTTGTTATTAAATAGGAAAGAGTGTCTGACACCAGCCACAACGCAGATATCATGCTGCGCATCACAGGACTTCTCAGTGATAAAAAAGAACTCATGCACTTTTCCATGCTCTATATTTTCGAGCAGCGATGTATTATTGCCTACGCGGAAAAAATGTTGCTTGTGATTGTAGTCTCCGACCACCGCATTAAACCCCCATCGGGTAGAATCTTCGCGAAAGCGGGTAAAAGCGAAAGGTGACACGGTGACAGAAAAATTATTATTATAAACGACATCAGCAGTAATATTATTTTCAATCAGTGCATCAAACACCCATGTATAACTGCCTCTGCTCACTTTATTTTTGAACACATTAAGAGATAACGGGACAGTATATTTCCCCCACAACGCGGAACAGATTATTCTGCCGTCTTCAACATAGCCAATATCTTTGATCAGCGGATAAGGCCATAAGCGTTTTCTTAACGCGTGCAAATAGGGATCGCTACACGGGGTGTAGACGGAAAACTCTTCGCGTAATGCGTTAATTTCGCGGACCTGAAGAATAATATTATCGCTGCGGGCAAGTATCGATTCGGCATAATCTTCTACTTTTTCCTGGATAAAAGCATAGTAGGCGACTTGCGCAACAATATAAAAAAAAGCAAAAGATAATAATAACGCTGCTATATATATGGAAACGCCTTTTTTCAGCACCTTTATCATTTTGAATACCTTTATGCAGACCACCCCGCGCTGGCGGTCTGCCTGTCATCAATCCCTTTTGCAGAAAATTTTTGGCAACATCCTGGTTACTTTATCGCTTCCGGCGCTGAAAAATCCTGCATGCGCCCCACTCTCCTTATCGGCGCTTTTGACATTTACTTTAAAGGCATCTCGCCCCGGCGCGTGATGCCCCCTCCTGGCACCTCCATTAATGGCGTCTTGCTTTATCCAGCAGCAGGCTGAACGCCGCAGGTAAAACGGTAAGTGTCACCAGCGTGGCGACAACCAGCCCGCCGATAATGGCATACGCCATCGGCCCCCAGAACACCTGATGTGAAATCGGGATCATGCCCAGAATGGCGGCACATGCCGTCAGCATAATGGGTCGGGCGCGGTGTTCGGCGGCGGCCACAATCGCCTCGTTCGCGACCATCCCCTGCGCCAGATTGCTGTCCACTTCGCTTATCAGAATGACGGCGTTGCGAATAATCATCCCCGCCAGCGCAATCACGCCAAGCAAGGCGACAAATCCCATCGGCGTTCCGGTCGGCAGCATCGCCAGTACAATGCCCGGCAAACCAAAAGGTGCCATCAACAGCGCCAACAACATGCGGGAAAAACGCTGTAACTGGAGCATTAACAACACCAGCATCACGATAAGCGTCACCGGTAGCACCGCGTAAACCGAGCCGTTCCCCTTTGCCGATTCCGCTACCGTGCCGCCCTCTTCAATCCGGTATCCTGCAGGCAGTTGCGCACGCAGTTTATCCACCGTCGGTCGCAGGCCAGCCGACAGGTTTTCGGCACTCACACCGGGCGCCAGATCGGTTTGCACCGTAATAAATGGCAGCCGCTGGCGACGCCAGATAACCGGATCGCCCACGCCCCAGCTCACGGTTGCCACTTCGTTCAACGGAATTTTCGTACCGTTAGCGCCAGGCAACATCAGGGTCGATAACGTGCCGATATCCAGCCGTTCACGATCGTTGCCACGGAGAACCACATCCACCAGCCGATCATCATCCCGCACCGTAGTCACCGTACGCCCGGACCAGACCGTATTCAGCATTTGTGCAATGCTCTGCGACGAAACCCCTGCCGCCCGTGCCGCAGTCTGGTTCACCTGCAACGTGATGGTTCTTTCCGGTTCACCGGCGGTCAAATTCACTTCGCGGGCAAGCGATGAGGTACCAATTGCTGCCGCCAGTTGGCGTGAAAACTTTTGTACCTGCGCATAATCAGGCCCACTCACGCGGTATTTCACCGGCCACCCCACCGGTGGCCCTAATTCCAGCGGCGAAACGCGTGTGGTAAACCCGGCGAACTGGCTTTCCAGCACGCTATTCAGTTGTTGGCGCAGGCGATCGCGCGCCGCCAGATCTTTTGCTACCACCACCAGTTGCGCCGTGTTTTCATTATCCAGCAAGACATCCATCGGCAGATAAAAGCGTATTGCGCCGGAACCGACATAGGTCGTGTAGTGATCGATATCTTTGTTACCGTTCAGCACGTTTTCCAGCCGTTCGGCTTGCCTTTCCGTTTCCTGCTGCGCGGTATTGGCGGGCAACGACAGGCTGACCAGCAATTCGGGACGATCGGAGGCCGGGAAAAACTCCCCCTGCATTCTGGTCGCGCCCACACACGCCAGCGCCAGCGCCGCCACCGCAATGCCAATGGTCAATAAGCGGTGGCGCAACGCGCGCGCCAGTAATGCCTGGTAGGCACGCGCCAGGCGTCCGCTGCCTTTGCTGTGGCTGTCTATTCTGGCGGGCAGCAGCCAGGCGCCGGTCAACGGCGAGAACAGGATCGCCACCACCCACGAACAAAGTAGCGCTATCAGCACCACGGCAAATAGCGAAAAGCAGTACTCTCCGGCACTGGAGGCGGCAAACCCGACGGGAATAAAACCGGCGATCATCACCAGCGTTCCGGTAAGCATAGGAAACGCGGTGGTTTTGAAAGCATAGGTGGCGGCGCTTTTGCGCGATTCGCCGGCTTCCAGCCTGGCGACCATGGTTTCGACGGTGATCATGGCGTCATCCACCAACAGGCCAAGCGCAATGATCAGCGCGCCCAGGGAAATTCGCTGCAAGCCAATGCCGGCCAGCATCATTCCGGCAAACGTCATCGCCAGCACCAGCGGTATGGCGGCGGCCACCACCAGCCCTGCCCGCAACCCCAGCGAGACAAATGAAACAGCCAGCACAATCAGCACCGCTTCGACCAGCACCCGCACAAAGCCGCTAACCGCATCACTCACCACCGCGGATTGATCGGCGACTTTTGTCATCTCAATACCGTGGGGCAACCGGGTGTTAATCTCTGCCATCCTGGCATTGAGCGCCTGACCGAAACGCAGCATATTGCCGGTGGAGGCCATGGAAATGGCCAGCCCTAGAGCGGGCTGACCGTTGACACGAAACACCGGCGCTGGCGGTTCGGCGATCTGGCGGCTCACGGTGGCGATATCGGTCAGGGGAATATAGCGATCGTTGATATGCAGGGTAACCGCCCGCAGGCTCTCTTCCGTGGTCAGCGCGCCGCTAACCCGCAGCGCAACGTTATCTTGCCCGGTACGAATAATCCCGGCTGGCTCGACGGCATTTTGCGCGTTGAGCGCATCGCTCACCTGCTGGATATCGAGCCCCATGCCAGCCAGTTGGCGGGGAGAAAACGCAATGACAATCTGCTCCTGCTGCTCTCCCAGCAGAGTGATTCTGCCGATATCGTGCACTGACATCAGGTTACGGCGAATCTCTTCCACCCGATCGCGCAGTTCACGCGCCGTGTAGCCCTCCGCCGTGAAGCCATAAATCGTGCCAAACGTATCGTCAAATTCATCATTTATCGCCGGTCCCTGCACGCCCTGCGGCAGCGAAGGCGCAATGTCCTGCATCTTTTTGCGCACCTGATACCAGATACCTGGCACTTGCCCTGGTGGGGTGTCATCACGCAGGTTCACATTGATAACAGCGCTGCCGGCCCGGCTTTCGCTTTCGATGTAATCCAGCCACGGCGTCTCCTGTAATTTTTTTTCCAGTACATCCGTGACCAGCCGGGTAGTGTCGGCAACCGTCGCGCCAGGCCACTGCGCGGAGACCACCGCCGTTTTGATGGTAAATGCCGGATCTTCATTGCGCGGCAGGTTTTCATAACAGAGGATGCCGGTGGCGATAATCAGCATCATGAAAAAGCTCACCAGTTGCTGGTGTTCAAGCGCCCAGGCAGAAAGATTAAAGCGCGATTTAGTTTCAACAGAGCTCATGGCTGCAGCTCTCCTGGGGTCACTTTTTCACCGGCGCGCAGTTTGCTTACGCCTGCGGTGATAACCCGGTCGCCAGCACTGATGCCAGTTGCAATCACCGCAGACGAGGCGGTGTAGCTCGCAACCGTGACCGTCCGAAGCTGCGCCTGCGATTGTTTGTCGATAATAAAGACCGCTGGCTGGTCGCCAACGCGGCTCAACGCCGAGGCTGGCACCACAAAACCGGGCGATGTCGACACCGGAATATCTACGATGGCGCTGGCTCCCAGCGCCATCGCCGCTGGTGGGGACTGAAGGGTGAGCCTGACCTGCCATGTGCGCGTTTGCGGATCGGCCTGCGGACTGATATCACGCAATACGCCGCTGGTTTTCTGCGTGGGATCGGCCAGCAGTGCGACCGAAAATAGGGGCGTTTTTACTGCCTGTACGGACAGTAATTGCGGATCGGCGATAGCAAAAACCACATCGCGCGCGTCGCTGGTCGCCAGCGTGAAGATGCTTTCCCCGGCGCTGACCACTTGTCCTGCAGAGGCGCTAACGCGGGTGATAACGCCATCGGCAGGCGCGGTCAGTTGGGTCCAGGCCAGATTATCCCGGGCATTGCGCAGCGCCGCAGCGCTGCTTTTAAGGCGGGATGCGGCGGACTGCCAGTCGGCACGGGCGCTATCAAGCTGCGTACGGGCAATCGCGCCGGAGGGCATCAGTTTCTGCATCCGGTTCAGGTTCAGCGCGGCAAGCTGCTCGGCGGCGCGGGCGCTTTCCATCTCGGCGGTGGCGCTGGCCAGTTGGTTCTTACCGGTCTCACTCTCCAGCGTGGCAAGCACCTGCCCGGCATGTACGCGCGCGCCGATATCCACCAGCCGGCTGACCATACGACCATCCAGCCGAAAAGCCAGCACCGTTTCATCATGGGCGTGGATCTCGCCGGTTCGTACCGTGCCCGGATTCGGCGACGCCTGCGCGACTACCAGATAACGCACAGGCCTGGGCGGTGCGGGGTGGTCTGTTTTTTTCTCTCCGCACCCCGTCAACAGCGGAATGACCGCCGCCATAATCAGCAGCGGAAGCAGAGCAAGGAAGGATAACGCACGTGCCGCATTAAAAAGGTGGTGCAGGCTCTGACGAAAATAATCGGTAAATTGTTCTGACATAACGCCACTCCGGATCGGTAATGGCGCCATTTAACGTGGCGTGCGTCGAGAATCACTCCACGTTTCGTCAAGAATTCATCAAGAGTGCAATTTTTTTTCGCCGCTGCCATCTGCCGGGAGCGTGATGCTGATCCGCAACCCGCCTTCTTCCGGCAGCGCCGCGCTGATACTGCCACCGTGGGCAACACATATCGCCCGCGCGATAGAAAGCCCCAGCCCGCTGCCGCCGGAATGCCTGGCGCGGGAGGTTTCCGCGCGGGTAAAGCGATCGAACATGATTGGCAGAAAATCGCTTTCCACGCCCGGTCCGTCATCCTCAAAATCGATCCGCCACGCGTTATCTTGCTTACTGAGGTGGATGGCAAGCTGACCGCCCCGCCGGCCATAACGCAGGGCATTTTCCATCAACACGGTAAAGACCTGCCCCAGCCGGAACGCATCGCCAGTCAACAGCGAAGAGGAACGGGAGGTCACCGCCATGGTCATTCCTGCGGCATCAGCCTGCGGTTTCAGCCAGGCTACCCGCTCAGCTAACAGATCTTCCAGCGACAGCGGCTGAAGATGAAGCGTCAGTTGACCAGCATCGGCCAGCGAGAGCAGATGCAGCTCATCCGTAAGGCGGCTCAGGTGCTGCAGCTGTTTCATCACCATTCCCAGTTGTTGCTGGCTGGGTTCGAAGACGCCATCGAGCATCCCTTGCAGGCGACCAATAGCCGCCGTTAGCGGTGAGCGCAGCTCGTGCGCCATCGCAACGTGCGACGCGCGCAACTCCCGGTCGTAGCGCGCCAGCTGGCGGGTCATGTCGTTAAAATCGCTGGCAAAACGTACCACTTCGGCGGGCGCATCTTTTACCAGATCCGCCTGGCAGCCAAATTCACCTTGCGTGACTTCATCGGCCGCTTCACGCAGATGGCTGAACTGTAAAGAGAGTGGCCGGGCGTAACGTAGCCCCATAATCACAATAAAGGGGATCATCACCAGTACCAGCACGCCAACCATGAGCCAGTCGGCCGAGGCAATGGACGGCTTCGAATAGCTTATCCCCCACCATTTATCGACGATTTCATGAAAGCGATCCGGGTTCGCCTGCGGATTATCCAGCAGAACGAGGAACTCCGCCTTCACCGCAGACGGCATATCATGCAAAACCCAGTAGTTTTGCACGGCATAACGCAGCCACATACACAGGGCAATGACAATAACAGCGCCGATAGCCAGCGCGATGATGCGCGCACAAATCCAGCGCCACAGCGATTGATGAGCAGGATTTTTCATGGCTGGCGGAACCTGTAGCCAATACCGCGCACATTCGCTAAAACGCCGGTAACACCCGCGTTTTCCAGCTTTTTGCGCAAGTTGTAGACATGCGTATCGACCACGCGCTCCAGCGCTTCACTCTCCGGCAAACAGTGTTCCAGCAAGTGCTGGCGGGAAAACGGCAAGGTCGGGTGGCGCATTAGTGTTATCAGAATAGAAAACTCCGTTGGCGTCAGCTCCAGGCTGCGCACACTGCTTTCAGCCTGCGTGACCGTTGCGGTGATGGCGACGGTATCCACTTCCAGCGTTTGCCAGCGGAGCACCTCTTCTTGCACAGCCGTTCGTTTACTGCGCCGCAGCACCGCCTGCACGCGCGCTACCACTTCGCCAGGGTGATACGGTTTCACCACATAATCATCGGCTCCGTATCGCAACGCCCCTATGCGCTCAGAGGTATCCCCCATGGCGGTGACCATGATCACCGGGACATCGCTAATGCGGCGCAGCGCCGCCAGCACCTCGGTACCATTCATGCCCGGCAACATGATATCCAGTAAGATCAGATCGGGTTTCCAGCGCTGCGCCATTTCCAGCCCTGTCAGCCCATCTCCAGCCAGCGAAACGTCATAGTTTTCACGTCGCAGATAGGCTTCCAGTACGCTGGCCGCATCGGCATCATCTTCAATCACAAGCACTCTACGGGATATCATTTGCTTACCTTGACCATTTCTTAATAATTCCCTGACCGTTTATTGATATGACCTGTCTATATTCCTTGTCAGGACATGGCGAACCTTCGCCGCAGCATACTACCCCACCCAGCGAGATGTGATGATGATAATGAGAAAAACCGTGTTGTATAGCGCCTGTCCACTGCTGGCTCTGTTTGCCTCCACGGCCAGAGCCGACGACACGCCCGCCGTGCAAAACGGCGTGACGGTGGGCATTGGTGGCGAGTATGCGCCGCGCTACAGCGGTTCAGACAAGCAACGTGTGCAGGTGGTTCCGGTAATTCAGGCCCGCGATAATGCGCTCTTTTTTGATTCGCAAAAAGGGCTGGGTTATGACCTGCAAACCGACAATGGTTTTTATCTCGAACATACGCTGGGTTATGCGTCAGGCCGCGCCGATCGTGATTCTGGCTGGCGGGACGGTGCAGAAAACTTAAAAGGCATGGGCAATATTGATGCCACGCTGAATACCGCGCTGGCGGTTGGCTGGCAAGCCACGGACTGGCTGGTGCTGGAAAGCAAAGCTACCCTGCCACTTACCGATAGCCAGGGGGTGCAGTATCAGGCGTCCCTCACCTTGCTGCCGGTGCAGACCACCCGCGATACGCTGGCTTTCCAGTCTGCCGCGCTGTTTGGCGATAGCCGATATATGAACACGTTTTACGGTGTCAGCCAAAAGCAAAGTCTGCGTTCCGGCTATGCGCGCTACCGCGCAGAACAGGGATTTTATGGGATCGATAATAGCCTGACGTGGAGCCATCAATTTGATGCCCACTGGGGAACATTGCTGAGCGCCAATTACACATGGCTGAACGATCACGCGGCTGACAGCCCAATTGTGCTGCGCCGTAACCAAAGCTCAGCGGTCATTGCCATTACGTATACTTTTTGAAAGGTGCGGAAAAAAATGGACAAAAACGATTATCAGTTTCTGGCAAAAATATGGTTTGCCTGTGGTGTCGTTTATCTGGCGGCTTATCTGACCTATATCAGCAGTTAATCGTAAAAATGCTGTAGCAGTAACCGTAGTGAATGCCGCGCTGGACACAGAACGCCGTGCGGCATACAAAAAAGTGGCGATATCTGTCTGGTTTGATGCATTTCTTATGCAATATTTCTGAAGTACTTACTTAGGTGATTATTTATTTGCTGACAATGAATATTACTCTGTAGATCGGTGCGTTACGGTTTATTGCCGCCATATATTTTATTTACGCGGTTCCTCTCCTCAGTGATATTTCTTTAATTTACGTTAACAATATCAATTTCATTCAAAAAAATTGCTGCATCAAAATTATACAATATATCAACGATCGATCACCTTACAATTGATAGATATAAACTATTGCTTTTCATTTTTATTAAGATTTTAACGATCGATCACTAATCAATACCTTCTCATGGCCGATAAAACGTAGATGCCGACCGCTATAGCGGCCAGGCATGCAGATAAATTTCACTAAGGGAAGACCATGGAAAATACAACAACGATCGGTAAGCCAAAGGGTATAAGTATCAGAAATAAGATAATGCTATCTTTCGGGATATTATTACTGTTATTACTTTTTATTGCCGGAAACGCGATTTACCGGCTTGATGAGGCGAAAAATAAAATATCCAAAATCGTGACTGAAGATTACCCGACCACCGCGCTGGGTAATAATTTAATCCGCGATGTTAATGGTTCAACGACGCTGTTTCTTAATGCGATCATTGAAAAAGATGCCGCCAAAAAAGCGCAGTTGATTACAGATCTTGCTGCCAAATCGGAACAAATAAGCGAACTGTATAAACAACTGAATAAACAGGCTGATGATGATGCATCTCAGGCGCTGTTAGAGAAAATCACCGCCGCTCGCAGTCTCTATATTCAGTCCCGTAGCAAAGTGATTGGCAATATACAAACCAATCCTGATGCCGCTGTTACGGAATATACAACCAATACGCGTAATTATGAAAGTCAGTATATTGAGAAGATTAATAACTTTATCAGCCTGCAACGGGATGAAATGCAAACGTCATATAGTGATTTTTTACATGATTACAACCTGAGCCGAATGGTGATGATCGTCATTACCCTCATCTGTTTTATATTCGGCATTATCATGGCAATCATTATTTCACGTGCCATTGTTGGTCCTATTCAACATGCCGTTGATGCTGCAATTCGAATTGCGAAAGGCGACCTGGGCACGGAGATCAAAGTCACCTCCAAAGACGAAACGGGGCTACTGACCGGCGCCATCGGCCACATGCAGGAGGAGCTGAAAAAAATTGTTCTGGAGATCCGCAGCGGCGCGGAAAATATTGCCACTGGCGCATCGCAGATCATGGCCGGCACGCGCGATTTGTCTGCCCGTACGGAAGAACAAGCGAGTTCAATTGAGCAAACTGCCGCCTCCATGGAGCAAATCTCATCCACGGTTAAGAATACGGGCGATAATACGGCAAATGCGTCACAGCTTTCCGCAAGAGCCAGCGATGCGGCGAAAGATAACGGCAAATTAATGACCTCGCTGACTCAGGAAATCCACAATATCAGCAGCTCGGCGGACAAAATGTCTGACATCATTAATTTGATTGATTCTATCGCCTTCCAGACCAATATCCTGGCACTTAACGCCGCGGTTGAAGCAGCGCGCGCAGGTGAACACGGTAAAGGGTTTGCCGTGGTGGCGCAGGAAGTTCGCAATCTGGCGCAGAAAACGGCGAATTCGTCGAAAGATATCCGTGCGCTGATTGAAAACTCGACGCAGCAGAGCGTGCGCGGCCTGGAAATGGTGCGTCAGGTGAACGGTAAAATGGACGAAATGGTCGAGAACGTGGATAACGTCTCCAGCATTCTGAAAGAGATCGAACAAGCGAGCCTCGAACAGAGTGATGGCGTACAGCAAATCAATATTGCGATCGGTCAGATTGATACCACGACCCAACAAAATGCGGCGCTGGTCGAAGAGTCGGTTGCCGCGTCTGAAATGCTCAATGAACAAGCCAGAGTGATGAAAGATCTGGTGAGTGTTTTCAGGGTTCCGGCGGGTGCTTGATCCGTTTCGATAACCTTGTGTCCGATTCCCCCTCAGTCAGAAAGCGACTGGCTGAGGGGGAAACACGGAAAACCTAACCGTGGAAGGAAAAAAGAGGTGACCTGACTTACGCCTGCATCAGGTGGCATAACACAGGTTCACCGTGCAGAACCCAATTCAGGCGCGATGCCCCTGGCCTGTTCCCCTATTTAATGTAACAACTGCGAGCTGGTTGGCGCTTTATATCGCTGCATATAAAGTTTTAACTCATCAATAAATTCACTCTCTGAAATCGTATTGGTATTAATTTTTTTGGCAATATCCTGTGAGAAATCAATAAAATCTCTCACATTGTTTTCATGCCCCACCAGTGCGGCTCTGCCTATATTTTCAAGAGAAAGTTTGAGATTCCATCCTTTATCATGTTTCGCTTTTCTTTTTACCGTGTTTTTTAAAAAATTCGTCGCCATTGCCTCGGCGCTGGCCAATGGCATTTCTATCCCTTCCAGTAAAATCATCTCTGGTTTCTTCAGCGCGATAGCGGTGGCCTCATCAACGGCTTTGATGCTGTTTTCTGACACGGAATGAAGTGCCACCGCACTTTCCATATGCTCCCCCTGAACATTTCCAGCGGGTTCTTTAAAATCGCTTTGTTTGATTTTTTCTATTGCTTCCTTTTTTTGCGCTTCGGTAAAGACCCGGCGCCCTCTTTTACGCCGGGTATTGCTGGCCATTGCGGTCAGGCTACTTTCCGTTACGTCATCTGCCTGAGCCAGCGCTTCATCCGTAGAAATTGCCGAAATTTCCGCTGCGCTCTCTTCCACCGGAGAAACAGTGATCGGTGTGGGTTCACTCTTCTCAGACGGATTCACGCGCAGGGCTTCCAGTGCCTGGCTCATTTCTTCAGGGCTAAATACTCTGCGTCGTCTGTCGTTTCTTTTACTGTTTTTTATCTCCGTATTGCCAGAAATGGACGCTGACGGACTGGATCCTTGCTCTTCGTCATCCAGCGACTTCCTCGGCATTAATCCATCTTTATCGCTCAAGGTCACAGGATTATTTCTGACCATTCTGTAGAGATTCAGTCCATCAAGCGTTCCTGCCCGATCGCTGGACAGCCATCGCCCCACCCACGGCTGGTAGTAGCGGAATCCGTAGTAATACAGCCCTGTCGCGTCACGCTCTTTGCCGGAGTACCTCATGGTTTTGTAATTTACTTCGGCCTGGCTGCGCGCCGTCAGGAGAGCGGTTCCCCCGTACGGGTAATACTCTTCCATGCTGGTGATTTCCCCCTCTCCGCTCAGCTCAAGCTGGCTGCTGCCGACCAGGTTATCGTAACTGTAGCGTGTCTGGTCGTTCGCGATGTCTGCGGGCTTGCCGCTCTCCCAGTGCAGCACACGCACCTGCGCCCGTCCGGCCTCGCCGACGATAATCACCTGCAGGCTTTCTTCTGCATCGCCGTTTGTGGTACTTCGCAGCTCCAGCCCCGGCAGGTAAACCACTCGCTGCGTCTGCGTACTGCCGCTGGTCTTCTGTATGCCGACTTTCAGGATCCGCTGGCTGCCGCTGTCATAGCGGTAGCTTTCCTGATCGTCTACGCCGCCGTCACGCGTCACCGGGCTCACTTTCTGTAACTCGTTACGCGACGTCCAGACCAGAGGCTGCCCCGCCAGCAGCTGTTTCTGTTATCCACCCGCCGTGAACAAGGCATCCACATCAGACGGATTAGTGGTCAGTATGCTTAATACTCCCCGGTTACTGCGATCGCTGACGATAATATCGGTCGTGTAACTGTGGTTCGTCGTGGGTGCGCTGTGGCGTATCTGGGTCAGGTTGCCGCCATTGTCATAACGATAGGTGCGGATAAAACGAGTATATGCAGAGCTGTCTGTCGGAAGGGGAACAATGAAGGACGGTAAATTGCTGCCCTGCTGATCGGCATTTGCCATCTCACGCCCGGTGGCGCTAATCAACTGATACAGACTATCGTAGCTGTAGGTATTTTCAGGCACGACTTTCTGATTGCGCCAGAAACGGGTCTCTTCCGCATCGTTGCTGATGCTAAGCACGTTGCCCACTGGATCATATTCATAACGCAGATCCTGCAACACTTTCGCACCGGAAACATGTCCCTCCGGGCGCGCCGTTTTTATCCCGACCAGGCGCTGTGTCTCCGGTTCATAAAGGTATGTCGTCACCACGCCATTACCGTGTTCTTCTCGCACCTTCTGACCCGCCGCGGAGTACGTCAGGGACTTCACGATAATTTGCTCTGTGCCGCCTTTCACTGTCAGCCAACTGCCGGACATCATTCCAGCCACATCGTACGCCATACGTTGCTGATGACCCGCTGCGTCGATGGTTGAAAAAACTGCCCCGGTGGCATCGGAGGTTGTCAGAGTGATATAGGTTTCCGCTTCCAGCAAGTCGTTCCATGCGGAAGCATCCTGCCCTTGCCAGTTGACCTCCGTGTTCGGGTCGTCCGCATCTTTCAGCAGACGGCGGGTAACAGAGAGAAGCACGCCTGTCAGAGCAACGCTGTCACGCTGTATAAGACCTGCGGTGTCGTAATAGCTAACAGCCAGTCCGACAAGGTTCAGTGCCTTCTCCGCATCGCTGTTACCGGCATAGACAAAGCGCTCTGCAATGCGACCAGCTTTACCGTTGACCTGCTCGGTGATACTTATCGGGCGGCCCGGCAACGAAGCGTCCTCGTACTGCCAGGTTCGGGTCACGGCCTGATTTCTGTTTTCTGTACCATCGTCAGCGGTGTCAATATTGTTGATTGTCATAAACGATCGACCCGCAGCATCGTTCAGCGCCACGGACGTTCCGTTATCAACACCCTGTGTACGCAGAACGTTTCCGCTCAGGCCAGTCAGATAGCTGAAGTTTGCAAGGCCAGAGTCGTGCAGGCGCGGATCTGCGCTCTGCAGTAAAAAACCACGAGCGTTGTACTGGTGGTGGGTGGTGCGCTCACTGGTGGCGTCCGGCGAGTCGGGATGACGATGATACGAGACTTCGCGAACGATCAGGCCACGGTTGTCGAGAACCGTGACCATCGGGGTTTTGCTGAATAAAGATGTGCTCATAGGAATCTCCTGGGAATGGTGTGCAGCCCGTCAGGCTACACAGAAAATCATAGGAGACTTGCACTGGAGTGGGTACTTTCAGGGCTGGCGACAAGGCAAACAGCTAATCCTCAAAACCGTTACGGTTTCCAGTGACACTCCAGGCCGCAAACCGTCTGGATGAAGTTGCACAGGGCTTGCGCCCCTTCGGCAATAGTTGGAAAGGTTGCCGAATGGTAGATACCTTCGCCATCTGCGCCGAACAGATGCTGATATTCCGGCTTAACATCAATGGAAGTGAATCGCCTTAATGTCTCGCGATTGCAACGAATGCGGTAGCCATTTTTAAAGCGTTGTAGCATATGCACGCCGGTAGTGGTATTACCGGTGCTTCTGGCAATATTTAACATCTAAGCATCTCCTCAATACGCGAAAAATAGTAACCCCCACATGACTGAACTTATGATGCTGTGCTATTTCCCTGCATTTTTTGGCAGCAAATAATCCGGTGTTGTGCGCCGGGTTATTAAACCTGTGGTTTTAAAATGATATTGATAAGGGCCATCAATATAGAACGGCAACTCAATGATAGCCTTGTGGCTACTGCGCACATCCAGATAAGCAAACATCTGGTAAATGGTCAGATCAGGGCAGAAAGCACGATTGTCATCACTGCATATCGTACCGTCATAGCGACTGATTCCATCGTCGTCATATTTCGCCGCGATTTCACCGCCTTCTACAGGGAGAGTTAATTGACCCTCTGAAACGTAATACATAATTTTCGGGTCGCTAATCACGCCCGCTTTTTCCTTCTGCATCACCAGAATCGTCGCCTTTGCTTGTTTATAGGGGGGCGATAGTTTTGCGACATCCTCAGACTCCAGCGTATACAGATACGTTTTTTCGCCCCGCATTTCGTCGCTATCTTCTGATACTTTCCATTTACCCGGCATCGCTGTCTCAAGGTAGGCATTTGCGAGCTCATAGTAGGCATTAACCCTGCTATCCGTTTCCTTTATATCTACGCCAGGCTGCATAACATTTTCAAAAGCAGCCAGCAATGGCGCGCTTTTTAATTTGACGACAGGTTCCGGGGTACTGGCATCCAGTTTCTTGAGCTCAGGGAGATATTTAGCCCGATATGCATCACGATAAATTGATACGCACTTAGCGTCTTTGGCTACCGCCATTTCATAGTTTTCTAATGCCGTTTTCGTCAAGATCATAAGCTGCTGACCATCGCGAATTTCAACACTCTCCACGTCCATCGCTGCCGGGCATTTATTTGCTGCGGTTTTAGGTACTGCGCTCGCGCTAAAGCTGGTGCAGGCCGCGAGCAGCATGGCCGATGCGTAGGTTATTTTTTTGATCATGTTTCATTCCTGTATGTATTTATTATCTGTTTGGATTGCGCCTGTATCTCGCATCGCCAGGCGTTCACGTTTAAATGTTTGCGGCGCTGATTACGCGCAGGGCCCGATGATTCGGCCCCGCTCACAAACCGACACCCAGTGGCTCGCGGCAAGAGAACGGCTTCAATGCGCTTGCATCAGGCATAAATGAGATTTTCCCTACGGAGAACAGTCTATTTTCACCCGCTTTCAGGTACCAGCTTTTGGCGAGACTTTTTAGCTAAATTCTTTGCTACTTCAAACATTTCCTGAATGTGGCCCGCTGCGCCTCTTGATCAGTGACTGAATTTAGCAATACTGTATATAAATACAGTTAACCGAGTTCATCATCATGCAGTTCATCCCATCGACCGAGAGTGATCACCTCATTCCCCTTCCGCTCTTTGCTGAGCGCGTTCCCTGTGGGTTCCCAAGCCCGGCGCAGGATTATGTCGAAGAGCGGCTTGATTTAAACAAACTGGTCGTAAAACACCCCAGCGCGACTTACTTTGTCAGGGTCAGCGGAGATTCGATGATCGGTGCAGGGATTAGCGATGGTGATTTGCTGGTGGTCGATCGCTCATTAACCGCCGGGCACGGTGACATTGTTGTTGCGGCGGTTGCCGGGGAATTTACGGTGAAGGAGTTGCGAACCCGCCCTGTTCTTCAGCTCATCCCGCATAATGTTCATTATGCACCGATTGTTTTCCAGGCTGAGGAAGAGTTGCAGATCTTCGGCGTCGTGACATTTACATTGAAATCAAACCGACATGTTCGCGCTTGTTGATGTGAATAACTTCTATGCCTCCTGTGAGACGCTGTTTCGCCCGGATCTTCAGGGGAAACCTGTCGTTGTCGTGTCCAACAACGATGGGTGCATTATCTCGCGATCGCGTGAGGCAAAGAATCTCGGCATAGACATGGCTGCGCCTTATTTCAAGATCAAAGATGAGCTTCATCGTCAACGCGTGACGGTGTTTAGCTCAAATTATGCGCTATATGCCGACCTCAGCCATCGTGTCATGTCGACGCTGTCTGAAATCACCCCCGCCGTTGAGCTTTATTCGATTGATGAAGCTTTTATCGATCTGTCTGGCGTATCAAACTGTATTTCACTTGAGGCATTCGGCCACCAAATTCGTAATCAGATCCTGAAAAATACCGGTCTGACAACCGGCGTTGGCATTGCACCAACGAAAACCCTCGCCAAGGTGGCCAATTATGCCGCCAAAAGATGGGTCAGCTACGGTGGTGTTGTGGATATTTCCTCCCGGGAGAGGCAACGCAAACTCCTGTTTCGTGTGCCGATACAGGAGGTCTGGGGCGTGGGACGTCGCATCAGTAAAAAGCTGGCGTTAATGGGCATTGAAAACGCGTTGCAACTTGCCGACAGCTCAACCTGGGTTATCCGTAAACACTTTAATGTTGTGCTGGAACGTACCGTGCGGGAACTGCGCGGCGAATCATGCCTGGCGTTTGATGAATTTATCCCGACTAAGCAGCAAATTATCTGTAGCCGCTCTTTTGGCAAGCGAATCACGCAGTATTCAGATATGCATCAGGCCATATGCGCCTATGCTGAACGCGCGGCGGAGAAGTTACGCGCGGAACATCAGTTCTGCCGATTCATCAGCATTTTTATTCGTACCAGCCCGCATGCGGATAATCGTATTTACTACGGAAACCAGGCATCCGTGACGTTGATGACGCCGACCAATGATACGCGCGACATTATCCGCGCGGCGACAAGTTCGCTGGATCAGATATGGCGGGAGGGGCATCGCTATATGAAGGCTGGAGTGATGCTTTCAGATTTTTTCAGCAGCGGCGTTGCCCAACTCAATCTATTTGATGAAAACCGCCCCTACGCGAACAGTGCGCTGCTGATGGAAACCATTGATCGTTTAAATACCTCGGGGAAAGGAAGCGTCTGGTTTGCAGGACAGGGAGCAGAAAAAAACTGGGCGATGAAACGCGAGATGCTTTCCCCCGCCTATACCACACGCTACTCCGACCTGCCCGTTGTGAAATAAAGACTGTACAGACGCAACCGACAGCGATTTTCATCAACAAATGCGCCGACAAACTGGCGCATTTGTCATATCAGGTATGGCTTATGCGTGGCTGTACTCTTTTACCAGTTGGCGCAGATCCAGCTCAGAGGAGTAGTCCACGTCCGGCATTGAGAAGCCATTCAGCGCGTAAAACTCGGCGAGATACCCGGCGAAGTCGCCAACGGTTTTAAAGTTCTCGGTGGTGACTCGTTTTCTTAGCAATTCTACGGCTTGCTGAACATCCGGGCGCAGCTCGAAATCATCAAGGCGGATCCGCCGCTCGTCATCCGTGATGACGTTGCCCATTGGCGGGTAAAGGTGGTTCAACATCAGCCTGTGCATCTGCTCAATGCAGGTTTCATGCAACCGCTTCTGCTTCATTACCTTGTACAGCAAGGTAATATATAACGGAAACATAGGGATAAAGGCGCTGGCTTTGGTCACCAGCGCTTTGCACACCACCGCATAGGCATGACCATTAATGCGCTGGAGCTGTGCATCAAGATGATCGGCTGTTGCGTGCAGATGGGCTTTCGCCGCGCCTAACGCGCCCTCTTTATAGAGCGGCCACGTTGATTTCGGGCCAGTATAAGAGTACGCCACCGTTTTAAACCCCTCGGCCAGCACACCAGCCGCCGACAACATATCAATCCAGCGTTGCCAGTCTTCCCCGCCCATGACTTTTACCGTATCGGCAAGTTGTTGTTCGGTCACCGGTTCCAGCGTCTGGTTCACCATCTTGCGGGTTTCCAGGTCAAAACCCGGGCCGGAAAAAGCTTGCCCGCGCACGCCAAGCGTTGAGGTGTAACGCGTACCATCCGGGCAAATACGCACGCCAGAGGCAACCGAATAGACAAGCAGATCAATGCTGCCGCCAAACTCCTGCTTGATGTACGCAATCACGTCGTTGCGGGTCGTATCGGAAAAAGCATCCGCGATAAAATTTTTCGCAATCAGCCCTTTCTCATGCGCCCGGCGACGAAAAAAAATATTGTTATACCATCCGGCGCTGCCCATACCTTTTTCGCCCGGACTTTTTTCAAATGAAACGCCAATCGTATCGGCACCGCCACCAAAGGCCACCGCGATGCGTGAGGCCAGCCCATATCCGGAAGAGGCACCAATCACCAACACCTTGCGCGGACCATAGATTTCCCCATGCGATTCAACATAGTTAATTTGTTTATCAATGCCATGGCGTAAACCTTCAGGATGGCAGTTTTTAGCCACATTGCCTTGAATAATAAGCTCCATCAGTTCACCTCCTCAGCCAGCGCTTTTTCCAGCGGCGGCAAAACGACGGCTTCACCGACAATAACCTTATCCCCATGCTGATTGGTGCACGTGGTTTTGAGTCGCACCCGGTTTTTTTCGCAATTAATTGCGATAACTTCCGCCGTCGCCGTAATCGTATCGCCAATAAATGTTGGCTTAATAAATTTGAGATCCTGGCCAAGATAAATAGAGCCGTTGCCGGGTAATTTATTAGCAATGACCGCAGAGATAAGACCACTCACCAAAATACCATGCACTACGCGTTGCCCGAAGATACTTTCCCGCCCGGCACTCTCATCCAGATGAACAGGATTGGTATCGCCAGATGCCAATGCAAAATCTGCGACGTCATGATCCGTCAATGTTTTTTTAAACTCTGCACACTGACCAATATGCAAATTGTGGATTGAATTAACCATAAAGCACACGTCCTTTTCAGATATATTTTGAAAGCGTTTAACGGAAGCATTTAGAGAAATAACTAATTGCATCCATATACACCTGTTTTTCCCAATTCCGTCAACCCCCATCGAGCTCTCATTAGCTATAAGAGTAATTTTATATTTCTCTTTTCAGATACAGCGCATTGGTAAATCAATTCTTAAATTAGTTTTTTTACTTAAGACAAAATCGCAACGTGGAGCCAGCCCCATGGCAGTTAGCATAGAAAAAACTTTTTTATCAATGAGATATCTCCAGTGTCATCAAGAAAGATCTACATGCAATCCTTATTAAAAGTTAAGAAAAAGATCATTACCAATTGAACAATGATGAATGAAAAAACAAACAGACAAACTCAGAAAATAAGGTTAATTACGAAAAAATAAGAAGCGCTGTAATTCTAAAGCCATCTTTAACAACTTTTAAGTATTGACGCATATCAATACTGCAGAAAATTCTCTGCGCATTAATAGTTGAATCATTTAAATCAAAAGGTAATACAAATGAAGGACACGGATATTGTCGTTCTTGATTGTGCAAGAACTGCCATCGGCGTACTTAATGGATCGCTTGCAGAAATTAGCGCATCGCAATTAGGCGCCACGGTGATTAAAGCGCTTCTGGAAAAAACGAGGATTGTCGCAAAAGAGATCGATGAAGTTGTTATCGGCCAGGTCCTTACCGCAGGCAGCGGGCAAAACCCGGCGCGCCAGACATTAATTCAGGCAGGTATTCCAACCGATGTTCCGGCGCTGACAATTAATAAAGTGTGTGGTTCTGGGTTAAAAGCGCTGCAACTGGCATGGCAGGCGCTGAAATGTGGTGATGCCGAATTAATTATTGCCGGAGGGCAAGAAAGTATGAGCCAGGCACCGCATGTTTTACCCCATTCACGCAGCGGTATGAAAATGGGTAACTGGCCAATGCTGGACAGCATGGTGAAGGATGGCCTGTGGGATGCTTTTCATGATTATCACATGGGCATCACTGCCGAGAATGTGGCCGAAAAATATGCGATCACACGTGAAGAACAGGATGCTTTCGCCCTTGCGTCACAACAGAAAGCGGCGATCGCGTTAGAAACGCACCGTTTCGCCAGTGAAATTGTTCCGGTTGACATCACCCGACCTCGTAAAGAGCCCGTCCTGTTCGATACCGATGAATTTCCCCGTCCGCAAACATCGCGTGAAGGCTTAGCCAAACTCCGGCCAGCCTTTAAAGCCAACGGCACCGTCACCGCCGGCAATGCCTCAGGCGTTAACGATGGTGCGGCAATGGTGATCCTGGCTACGGCGAAAAAAGCGCGTGAGCTGGGGATCGCTCCGCTGGCCAGGATCGTGGCGTTCGGTACTTCAGGCGTCTTGCCAGAAATCATGGGAACCGGCCCAATCACGGCGTCTCGTCATGCGCTGGCCAGGTCGAACTGGCAGGTTGATGAGCTGGATCTTATCGAAGCCAATGAAGCCTTTGCCGCTCAGGCCATCGCCGTCAACCGGGAAATGGGCTGGGATCTCTCCAGAGTGAATGTGAATGGCGGCGCAATTGCGCTCGGCCATCCTATCGGTGCATCAGGCACGCGAATTTTCGTCTCTTTGCTCCATGAAATGCAGCGCAGAAAAAGCAAAAAAGGTCTGGCAACGCTGTGCATTGGCGGTGGAATGGGCATCGCCGTCACCGTCGAAATGGAATAACGCCGCTATGAAGAATGTTTTTAACGTGAGGAAATGATGATGGGTAAAGTTGCGCTTGTAACCGGTGGGATCCGCGGTATTGGTGGAAAAATCAGCCTTCGCTTTCTGCTGGAGCATTACCAGGTTATCGCGGTTGATACAGATGCGGATCGCCTGAAAGAGTGGATTGAAATCCAGCGAGAAACAGGGTTTGCCAAAGCCGATGCTATTCCTTGCGACGTCAGCGATTACGCGCAGTGTCAGGATGCGGTCAGCACGCTGCTGAAGCAATATGGTCATATTGATGTTCTGGTGAATAACGCGGGTATTACCCGCGATGCAACCTTTAAAAAAATGGATAAATCGCAATGGGATGCGGTTATTCAGGTCAACCTGAACAGCATGTTCAATATGACCAAACCCGTTCTGGATAACATGCTGGCAAACCAGCGCGGGCGCATCATTAATATATCGTCGATAAATGGTCAGAAAGGACAGTTTGGTCAGACTAATTATTCGGCCGCCAAAGCGGGTGTGCATGGTTTCACGAAAGCGCTGGCACAGGAGGTAGCGCGTAAAAATATTACCGTTAATACCATCTCCCCAGGCTACATCAACACTGAAATGATGCAGGCCATCCCCACCGATGTGCTGGAGGCTATTGTGGCGCAAATTCCCGTTGGTCGCCTCGGCGAAGCCGATGAAATCGCCGAACTGGTCATGTATCTGGCCAGTGATAAGGCCGGGTTTATTACCGGCTCCAATATCGCCATCAATGGCGGCCAGCATATGTATTAAGGATATGTCATTTCCGGTCCTCACCGGCGATACATCTGGTGAGGCAATATTGGGGACTCAGGATTTTTTATCATGCTTGAAAAATTAAGTTCGTTTGTTGAGCTTGCGCGCAGGAAAAAGCCGAAAATAATTGCCGTGGCCGCAGCAGAAGATTCTCATGCACTCGAAGCCATAAAATGGATCAAAAATGATGGGCTGGCAGAGGCCATTCTGATTGGTTGCCGGGATAAAATAACCTCGCTCGCCGAAAACCTTAAATTTGATATCAGCCATATCGAAATAATGGATATTCCAGATAAAGCTGAAGCCTGCAAAGAGGCGGTGCGAGTCGTCAAATCCGGACAAGCGCATATTTTAATGAAAGGACTGGTCGATAGCGCCATTTATCTGCGAGCGATTTTAAATAAAGAGACTGGCATTGCGGCATCACGGCTTGTCACGCAATTAGCCTTTATCGAAAGCCCGCATTATCACAAGCTGTTTGCGATCACCGACGCTGGCATCACTATTACACCTGACCAGCGAGATAAAGCCACGATGATTGCCCAGTCGGTTAATGTCCTGCATCAGGTTGGTATCGCAGTGCCCAAAGTCGCGCTGATTGCCGCCGTGGAGCATATTACGCCCGCAATAACCGCTACCGTGGATGCCGCGGCGCTGAGTGGCATCACTTATGATAACTGTATTGTTGAAGGACCGCTGTCCATCGATCTGGCGTTTAATAAAGACTCCTGCCGACATAAAGGGTTGCATTCCCAGGTTGGCGGCGATATTGACCTGGCCGTCCTTCCGGATATCAACAGCGCTAATGTCTTTTATAAAACGGTGATGCAGCTTGGCGGAGCATTGAGCGCAAGTACGCTAACGGGAACGTCAAAACCAGTGGTATTTACCTCGCGATCGGACAGCGCTAAAACAAAATATTTTGCTATTGCTTGTGCGATATCTCAATGCAAGGACTGACTATGTATATTTTGGTAATAAATCCAGGCTCAACGTCTACAAAAATTGCGGTATATAACAACCGCACGCAGCTTATTTACCGCACATTTAATCATGATGAAAAAGAGATGGCGGCTTTTTCCACGATTCTGGAGCAAAAAGCCTTTCGCAAACAGATTATTCTCGACATATTGCAGGAGCATGGTTTTCGCTTAAACGACATTGATATATTTATCGGCCGCGGTGGTCTGGTTCGTCATTTGCAAAGCGGCGTTTATCGGATTAATGACGACTATATTCACGATGCCAGTGTCGGCCTGAACGGTGAACATGCTTCTAATCTGGGAGCCATATTGGCCTGGGAGCTCGCGCGGGCGGTAAATAAAGAAGAGATGGCTTATACCGTTGATCCTGTCGTCGTCGACGAATATGACCCGATAGCAAAAATATCCGGAATGCCGGAAATTTCACGCGTTGGCGCTTTTCACGCGCTGAATCAAAAGGCTGTTGCGCATCGTTATGCCACGGAAACAAACCGCCCCTATTCTGCGCTTAAATTGATCGTGGCCCATTTAGGTGGCGGTATCAGCGTGGGTGCTCACCGCGATGGACGTATTGTGGATGTGAATTCAGCCCTGGGCGGCGATGGACCATTCTCGCCGGAACGCGCTGGCCGCCTTCCCAGCTATGAATTATTAAAACTGTGCTTTTCAGGGCAGTACACGTATGTGCAATTGAAGAAGAAGTTGATTGGCGAAGGCGGCGTATATGGTTATCTCGGCACTAAGGATATCCGCGACGTTGAGCAACAGATTATGGATGGGAATAAAAAGGCGCTGGAGATTCTGGAAGCTATGGCCTACCAGATAGCCAAAGAGATCGCCTCGTGCGCCGCCGTACTGGAGGGATGGGTCGATGCCATCATCATTACCGGCGGGATAGCCTATAACAGAAGAATTGTCGAACTTATCCGTCAGCGCGTCAGTTTTATTACACCTGAAATCGTCGTTTATCCTGGTGAGGATGAAATGTTCGCGCTGGCAGATGGAGTACTGGCAGCGATGGAAGGTCAAAGGGAGTTAGTCGAATACTGAAGAGGTATAAATGATGAGTGAAAAGAATATTGCATTGTTTCCAAATCAAATCACCGTGACAAAACCTAATGGCGGTATATGCCTGCACATCAATTTCAACGATGGACAGGAGGATATTTCAATTGAGCTGAATAGTGCGGAGGCAGAACATCTTTCAAGCGCGCTGGGTGCCCGGCAAAATGAAATCCTTATTGCGGCCGAATATGCCGATTAAAAACACAACGGGAACCAGTCTGGTTCCCGCCTTTTATTTACTATTCACAAGCTAATTTCCAGTCACCACTGCGTTCTTCAACGGCTGCGTTTTGCATGGCGTTCCCAGTTATCCTGTTTTGCCTGCTCGGATTTGCGGATCGCGACATAGCAAGCACCACTTCCGCCATGGTGCGGCAACGCAGTGCAAAACGCCTGAACCTCATCGAATTCAGGCAGCCAGCGCGCCAGATAACTCCGAATGATATTCGCATGCGAACCGTCTTCACGCGCTTTACCATGAATGATAAGCACATTGCGTAGCCCATCCTGGCGCGCATGATACATAAAACGGAACACCATTTGCCGGCACTGCTCTACCGACTGGCGCAGTAAGTTCAGGCTTGCCTGTTGTCCATATTTCCCCTGGCGCAATTTATCAAGCACCCCTTGTTGCAGGCCTTCTCGTTTGAACTCCAGCGGTGAGTCAAGCGGCACGATATCAAGAAACCCGGTGGTCAGAAAGTTGTCGAGTTGCAGCGTGTCGACGCGTTGTAAGGTGCGCGAATTGTGGCTCGGTTGCCAGTGCACATCGGCACTGCGCTTCAGGGGTTGGACATCTTCCATGGCGTCAAGGAAAAGCGATTTGTCGTCAGGGTTCATAGGGCAGTCCTCCAGCTACTTCTGCTCCGTACTATAGCTGGCAGGGCCTGCGCTCACAATGGCTGGTGCTAAATTGGTTTTTAGATACTAGCGATTGGTTCTCCCGGACGATATTTCAATAACATTATTCTTCGTAATGCTATTAGAACTTAACCTTAAGGAAAATTAATATTCTGAATTTCAGTTAAATTAACGTGAAATCAATCACCAATTCAGACTGGAAATATGATGCAGGAACGCTATAACTATATTTACCGCGCAAGGATGAAAATGCATAAAATAATGAACGGATGCGCTGCTGTGTGTACTGTAGAGCCTGACGGATGTCGGCAGGCTCTATTTTTTTATTCGCGAAATAAGCGCAATATATCATCTATTAAATAATGCATACTTCGCTGACTATTATTTCACCAGCTTATTTCTTTATCCAGAATATAGTCCCTTTCGGGGTATAGCAGCATCACAGTTCGTTTGGTAAATTGGCGCCGTTGCCCACTGAAAAGGATGCCAGATGCTGACCCTACTTGAAGATAATATTTCCACGCCGCTTGGCCCGCTTTGGGTTCTGTGCGATGAGCAATTCCAGCTTCGCGCGGTTGAATGGGAAGAACACAGCGATCGGATGGTTGAGTTATTAAATATCCACTATCGCCGGGAGGGTTACCAGCGCGTGGCAGCGCATAATCCGGGCGGGCTAAGCCAAAAATTGCAGGACTATTTTGACGGCGATCTGGCCGTAATTGAAACACTGCCGACGGCAACTGGCGGCACACCTTTTCAGCGCGAAGTGTGGCAAGCGCTACGCACGATCCCCTGTGGCCAGGTAATGCATTATGGTCAACTGGCGGTAAAACTGGGACGTGCAGGTGCCGCGCGTGCGGTCGGCGCAGCGAATGGTTCCAATCCGGTGAGTATTGTCGTGCCCTGCCATCGCGTTATCGGCAGTAACGGTACGATGACGGGATATGCGGGCGGCGTGCAGCGAAAAGAGTGGTTGCTACGCCATGAAGGATACCTTCTATTGTGAGAAAAAACGCATATTTAGCGTTCTTTTCACCCTCTTTTGTGGTAAAAACCTTAGCGAAATGATGGAATTTCAAAGAGATGGTGCAATATCATCTCTTTTCATTTCTGCCTCCCGTTTTATTAATCGTGAATTGACGTTTTACCGGGCTTACGCGCCCAGTAAAAAGCTGTTAAAATTGACCAATATCAATTACGGCGTTGAGCAGACCTATGATCCCGGAAAAGCGAATTATACGACGCATTCAGTCTGGCGGTTGTGCAATCCATTGCCAGGATTGCAGCATTAGCCAGCTTTGCATCCCCTTTACTCTGAATGAACATGAGCTGGATCAGCTCGATAACATCATTGAGCGTAAAAAGCCCATCCAGAAAGGTCAGACCTTGTTCAAAGCCGGGGATGAATTGAAATCGCTTTACGCTATCCGCTCCGGTACGATCAAAAGCTACACCATTACCGAACAGGGCGACGAGCAGATCACCGGTTTCCATCTGGCGGGTGATTTGGTGGGCTTTGATGCCATTGGTACCGGTCATCACCCGAGCTTCGCACAGGCGCTTGAAACATCAATGGTCTGTGAAATCCCCTTTGAAACGCTGGATGACCTCTCGGGTAAAATGCCCAACCTGCGTCAGCAGATGATGCGTTTGATGAGCGGTGAGATCAAAGGCGATCAGGATATGATCCTGCTGCTTTCGAAGAAAAATGCAGAAGAGCGCCTGGCGGCGTTTATTTATAACCTCTCACGCCGTTTTGCACAGCGCGGTTTCTCCCCGCGTGAGTTCCGCCTGACGATGACACGTGGCGATATCGGCAACTATCTGGGTCTGACGGTGGAAACCATCAGCCGCTTGTTAGGCCGTTTCCAGAAGAGCGGCATGCTGGCGGTAAAAGGGAAATATATCACCATTGAAAATAGTGACATGCTGGCGCAACTGGCTGGCCATGCGCGCAACGTTGCCTGATTTTTCCCCCGCTTGATCTCACCTTTGCCGGGTCATTAAATTTATCTGATTTATTGATCTGGCGAAGGCTTTCCCCTGTTTCATTCAGCACTTATGGGTTATCTTTTACTGACAGACTGTGGTGACAGATGTAAGGAGACCCTGTATGGCTAAGTATCAGAATATGTTGGTCGCCATCGATCCCAATCAGGACGATCAGCCAGCGTTACGACGTGCTGTGTATTTGCATCAACGGATTGGCGGCCGCATTAAAGCGTTTTTGCCTATCTATGATTTCTCTTACGAAATGACCACCCTTCTGTCCCCAGACGAGCGTACTGCAATGCGCCAGGGCGTCATCAGCCAGCGCACCGCGTGGATCCGAGAGCAGGCGAAATACTATATCGACGCGGGTGTGCCAATCGAAATCAAAGTGGTCTGGCACAATCGTCCCTTCGAAGCCATCATTCAGGAAGTTCTGGCTGGTGGACACGATTTATTGCTGAAGATGACCCACCAGCATGACAAACTGGAATCCGTTATTTTTACGCCGACCGACTGGCATCTGCTACGTAAATGCCCGTGCCCGGTGTGGATGGTGAAAGACCAGCCCTGGCCAGAAGCAGGACGTGCAGTGGTCGCAGTCAACCTTGCCAGCGAAGAGATTTACCACAACTCGCTGAATGAAAAGCTGGTCAAAGAGACGCTGCATCTGGCCGAACAGGTAAACCACACCGAAGTGCATCTCGTTGGCGCATACCCGGTGACGCCTATCAACATCGCGATTGAACTGCCGGAATTCGATCCCAGCGTATACAACGACGCCATTCGCGGTCAGCACTTGCTGGCGATGAAAGCGTTACGGCAGAAATTTGGCATCGATGAAAAACTCACGCATGTGGAAAAAGGGTTACCTGAAGAGGTGATCCCGGATCTGGCTGAACACCTGCAGGCAGGGATTGTCGTGCTTGGCACTATCGGGCGCACCGGGATCTCCGCCGCCTTCCTTGGCAACACCGCCGAACAGGTTATTGATCATCTGCGTTGCGATCTGCTGGTCATTAAACCGGATGAATACCAGACACCTGTCGAACTGGACGACGAAGAAGACGACTAAACAAGCAACCCGCCGCAAGGCGGGTTTTTTTATACAGCCGTTTGTTCCCCCTGTGGCTCTGCGGTCGGCGTTTCGACAGCCACTCCCCCTTTCACCACTACGCACGGCAGTGCCAGTTCAATCTCCTCTGCGGCCAGATGCTCCATGATGCGGATATTGATTTCTTGCTGGATATCCATGTAGGTGTTGTAGTCTGCCGAATTGACGATATGCACCACTTCAAAATTCAGCCGATCGGTACCAAACCCGAGGAAATGAGCACGGTCAAAGCGCGTGTTGCCAACGTCAGTGATGATGCTACGCACCATCTCACCCACTTTGCGCAACTTCTCCGGCGGCGTAGTGAGCGCCAGACCGAAAGTGAAGACGATGCGCCGGGTCTGCATACGTTTGTAGTTATGAAGCGTTTGCTGAAGCAGGATGGCGTTACCGCAGACAATCTGCTCCCCGCTCAGGCTACGGATACGCGTTGTTTTCAGGCCAATATGCTCAATGGTGCCGGCAACGTCGCCGAAAACGACAAAATCACCAATCTCAAAAGGTTTATCAAAACCAATAGAAAGCGAGGCGAAAACATCGCTGAGAATGGTTTGTACCGCCAGCGCAATGGCGATACCGCCCACGCCAAGACTGGCGACCAGCGCGGTAATGTTGACCCCGACATTCGCCAGAATCGATAACAGCATCATCGTCCACAGCATCATGCGCAGCAGCAGACCCGCAATCACCATAGTGACCGGGTTTTTACTGGTATTGGGCGAATACATTAAGTGACGCATCCACGACACCACGCCCTGATCAAGCCAGAGGGCGATTTGGATCGCCAGCACTAAAAACCAGGCGTGCCCGAGCGTGTTAAACAGGTGATCGGGGAGATCGACAAACCGCAGGCTGAAGAGTAACGCCGCCACAAAGAGCAGGAATTTGCTGGTGCGTCTGAGCATATCCACCACAACATGCTGCAGCCTGCCGACGCCGTTCTGCTTTTCACTCCAGTTGCGCGCGCCTTTCAGCACCATATTCAGTAAGTAGGTGAACAGCCAGTAGACAACCAGCGTAACGATAACCACCGTGGCAAGACCAATCCAGAATGATGGCAGCATCACTATGGATATAAAGTCAAAACGTGACAAAAACGTCATCCTTCCTCCTCATAAAAAACATGAAGATAAAAGTATAGACACTCTGCTTTCGCCTACGCAGGCCAAAAAAAACCGCTCCGAAGAGCGGTTTTTCAGGCGGTATGCATCACAGCGCTTTGAGGATAGCGTCGACGCTGGCTTTGGCATCGCCAAACAGCATCTGCGTGTTTTCTTTGAAGAACAAGGGGTTCTGCACACCCGCGTAGCCAGTGTTCATGGAACGCTTGAACACAATCACGTTCTGCGCTTTCCACACTTCCAGCACCGGCATGCCCGCGATCGGGCTCTTCGGATCATCCTGCGCCGCCGGGTTAACCGTGTCGTTCGCACCGATGACCAGCACGGTGTCGGTGTCGGCGAAATCATCGTTGATTTCGTCCATTTCCAGCACGATGTCGTACGGCACTTTCGCTTCCGCCAGCAGCACGTTCATATGACCCGGCAAACGTCCGGCAACCGGGTGAATACCGAAACGCACCTTCACGCCGCGCGCGCGTAGTTTCTCGGTGATTTCCGCCACCGGATACTGCGCCTGCGCCACCGCCATGCCATAGCCCGGGGTGATGATGACCGAATGCGAGTTTTTCAGCAGCTCTGCGGTCTCTTCGGCATTGATTTCGCGGTGCTCGCCCGCTTCTTCATCGCTACCGGTTGAAGAACCGTCCGTACCAAAACCACCGGCAATCACGCTGATAAAGGAGCGGTTCATCGCCTTACACATAATGTAAGAGAGGATCGCACCGGAAGAACCGACCAGCGCACCGGTCACGATCAGCAGGTCATTGCTGAGCATAAAGCCCGCCGCCGCCGCCGCCCAACCGGAATAGGAGTTCAGCATGGAAACCACGACCGGCATATCCGCACCGCCGATAGAGGCCACCAGATGCCAGCCAAACACCAGCGCAATTATCGTCATCACTAACAGTGCCAGCACTTGCAGACCGACACTTTCAGTGCGCACAAACACCAGCAACAGCACGAAAGAAACCACTAACGCCGCCAGGTTCAGTTTGTGGCGATGCGGCAGCATCAGCGGCTTAGAAGAGATCTTTCCGCGCAGTTTACCGAAAGCGACAATAGAACCGGTGAAGGTCACCGCACCAATAAAGATGCCGAGGAACACTTCCGTCAGGTGAATATTCACCAGCACCGGATCCAACCCCACTTCGTGGTCAAGATAGCTGTTAAAGCCTACCAGTACCGCAGCCAGGCCGACGAAGCTGTGCAGCACCGCCACCAGCTCTGGCATTTCGGTCATTTCCACTTTCTTCGCCAGGCGAATACCAATCGCGCCGCCGATAATCATCGCCACTATAATCCAGGCGACATTGCCGGTGTCCGGGCCAAAGATGGTTGCAATCAGCGCAATCGCCATCCCGGCGATACCAAAGTTATTCCCCTGCTGGGACGTTTCGTGTTTAGAAAGTCCTGCCAGGCTAAAAATAAACAGGATCGCGGCAACAATGTATGCAGCTGTAACTAATCCTCCAGACATCTGTTACCCCTTAGTTCTTCCGGAACATTTTCAGCATGCGCTGAGTGACGGTGAAACCACCAAAAATATTAATGCTGGCAATCAGTACCGCAATAAAACTCAGGAAGCTGACCCAGCCGCCGTGGCCAATCTGCAACAGCGCGCCGACCACGATAATGCCGGAAATGGCGTTAGTGACCGACATCAGCGGCGTGTGCAGCGCATGCGAGACGTTCCACACCACGTAGTAACCCACCACACAAGCCAACGCGAAAACGGTAAAGTGACCGAGGAACTCTTTCGGGGCAACATCCGCAAGCCAACCAAACAGAATGATCGCCAGTGCCATAAAGGCATATTTCCGCCACGGCGAAGCCGGTTTGGCCTCTTCTTTTGGTGTCGCAGTCGCTTTTGGCGCGGCCTGCGGCTGCGCAGAAACCTGAATCGGTGGTGCAGGCCAGGTAACTTCACCATCGCGAACCACGGTAACCCCACGAACCACAACGTCATCAAAATCGACAACCACGTTGCCATCTTTTTCAACGCACAGCAGTTTCAGCAGGTTCACAAGGTTGGTGCCGTAAAGCTGGGAAGACTGCGTAGGCAAACGGCCTGGTAAATCGGTATAACCGATCACTTTCACGCCATTGGCGGTGGTGCTGACCTCGTTCGGTACCGTGTATTCGCAGTTACCGCCGTTTTGCGCAGCAAGATCCACAATAACGCTGCCCGGCTTCATGGAGTCAACCATTTCACGGGTGATCAGCTTCGGTGCGGGTTTCCCCGGAATAAGCGCCGTAGTGACGATGATGTCGACATCTTTCGCCTGGGCTGCGAAGAGTTCCATTTCTGCTTTGATAAAGGCTTCGGACATCACTTTCGCGTAGCCGTCGCCGCTGCCCGCTTCTTCCTGGAAATCCAGCTCCAGGAACTCGGCGCCCATACTCTGCACCTGCTCTTTGACTTCAGGGCGCGTGTCGAACGCACGCACAATAGCCCCAAGGCTGTTGGCCGCACCAATTGCCGCCAGACCGGCAACGCCCGCGCCAATCACCATCACTTTCGCCGGCGGCACTTTGCCCGCCGCCGTGATCTGCCCGGTAAAGAAACGGCCGAATTCATGCGCCGCTTCAACAATCGCACGATATCCCGCGATGTTGGCCATTGAGCTCAGCGCATCCAGCGACTGGGCGCGGGAGATACGCGGCACAGAATCCATTGCCATCACGGTAATGTTACGCGCAGCCAGCTTCTCCATTAATGCCGGATTTTGCGCAGGCCAGATAAAACTCACCAGCGTCGTGCCCGGATTAAGCAGCGCGATCTCTTCATCGTCCGGCGCGTTAACCTTGAGGATAACGTCCGAGTGCCAGACGTTGCTCCCCTCGACAATCGTCGCGCCGGCCTGGGCGAACGCATCGTCATCGAAACTTGCCAGCTTGCCCGCGCCGCTTTCAATCGCGACGGTAAAACCCAGTTTAAGCAGTTGCTCGACCGTTTTCGGCGTCGCTGCAACGCGGGTTTCATTGGCCAACCGTTCTTTAGGTACACCAATACGCATAGTTTTCCCTTCCATCGGTTTTAGATGATGGTTTGTCAGTGGTTCCGGCGCGGTTATTTACGCAACGCTGCGGAAAATAAAACAGTAACAAACTTTCTATAACCTACTGAAAATAACGCCTGTGATCCACAGCCGGAAAAGAGAAATTATGCATTTATCCGTGAAAATTAACTGTCGGAGGCCGCAGGCAAGGTTATTTGCCTTAAATTCCCGCATACAGGCCGATATTTCGCTCAAGCGAAGCGGCAAAACACGATTAATCTCCGGTGTAGATTCGCTTTTTAACAATGTATTAACTTAAAAAAGTCATAACCTTTATCGGTTTTGCTGGTCAAGCGTCTGTTTTTTCAACATATCACTAAAGGTTATCGTTATTTCCCCTCCGGTAGCACAGTCAGTGAAAAATGACGCAGACAGTTGCGCTGTTTAAATGCAATAATCACCGACGTTTTCCCAACAACAACACCAGTTTATGGTTTGCGCAAGGCGAAGGATTATTTTTATGAAGCTTAAGTACACCCTCCTGGCGTCAGCACTTCTCTCGGCAGCGGCATTTACCGCCAACGCAGCGACAGAGTTAACACCGGAGCAAGCGGCAGCGGTAAAACCTTACGATCGCATCGTGATCACCGGCCGTTTTAATGCCATTGGCGACGTCGTTAACGCAGCATCCAAACGCGCGGATAAAGAAGGTGCCGCATCATTTTACGTTGTTGATACCTCCGACGCGGGCAACAGCGGTAATCAGCGCGCCACGGTCGATTTATACAAAGCTGACGCCGCAAAAGCGGAGCGCCCTGCTTTCCGCGTTATTAACGGCGTGACCGAGTTACCCAAAGATCAGGCAATTGCGCTGCAGCCGTACGATACGGTGACCGTGCAGGGTTTCTTCCGCACCCAACCGGAAGTGAACGACGCCATTACTAAAGCCGCTAAAGAGAAAGGCGCTGCTTCTTTCTTTATTGTTCGCCAGGTTGATGCTAACCAGGGTGGCAACCAGATCGTCACGGCCTTCATCTATAAAGCCGACGCGAAAAAACGCGTTATCCAGAGCGCGGATGCTATCCCGCGTGACTCGGATGCTGGCCGCGCCGCGCTGGCAAAAGGCGGTGAAGAAGCGAAAAAAGTTGAGATCCCAGGCGTCGCCAGCGATGCGACAGCGGGCGTCGGTGTTGGCCGATTCTTCGAAACGCAATCCTCTTCCGGTGGTCGTTACAGTGTAACGCTGCCTGACGGAACAAAGATTGAAGAGGTGAATAAAATCACCGCTGCGCAGATGGTGCCTTTCGACAGCATCAAGTTCACCGGCAACTATGGCAACATGACCGAGATCTCTTATCAGGTCGCCAAACGTGCCGCGCAGAAAGGTGCTAAGTACTATCACATCACCCGCCAGTGGTCAGAAAGCGGCAACAACATGACCATCAGCGCCGATCTGTATAAATAGTCTGCGTTTATGAATCAGGCGGCTACGGCCGCCTTTTTTATTTTTTTACCCTTTTTCGTAAAATTGTCGTCCCACCGCATTGCATGGTCCGTCGACTCTCCGTAAAATCCCGCGCCTTAGTGATATCCACCATATTTATGCGCCACGGCAAAATAATTATTCTGGATTAGTTGCTTTTTTGACAGGATAACCATGGAAAAGAAACTTGGCCTTAGCGCATTAACTGCGCTGGTTTTAAGCTCGATGCTGGGCGCTGGCGTTTTCAGCCTGCCGCAAAATATGGCGGAAGTTGCCAGTCCGGCGGCACTGATCATTGGCTGGATGATCACCGGGGCGGGGATTTTATTGCTCGCTTTTGCCATGCTGATCCTGACCCGTATTCGCCCGGATCTGGATGGCGGCATATTCACTTACGCCCGCGAAGGTTTTGGTGAGCTGATTGGCTTTTGTTCGGCCTGGGGCTACTGGCTGTGCGCGGTTATCGCCAACGTCTCTTATCTGGTTATCGTCTTTTCCGCCCTGAGTTTCTTTACCGACACGCCATCGTTGCGCCTGTTTGGCGATGGCAACACCTGGCAGGCAATTGTTGGCGCATCCGCACTATTGTGGATTGTGCATGCGCTGGTTCTGCGCGGCGTACAAACCGCGGCGAGTATCAATCTGGCAGCGACGCTGGCGAAACTGGTGCCGCTCGGGCTGTTTATTGTGCTGGCGGCGCTGGCCTTTAACCTCGACAAATTCCGCCTTGATTTCAGCGGCATCGCGCTGGGTGTTCCGGTATGGGAACAGGTGAAAAACACCATGCTGATTACCCTGTGGGTATTTATTGGGGTCGAAGGCGCGGTTGTGGTTTCTGCCAGGGCGCGCAATAAGCACGATGTTGGCCGCGCCACACTGCTCGCCGTGCTGGCCGCGCTGACTGTCTATCTGCTGGTTACCCTGCTTTCGCTCGGCGTTGTTGCTCGCCCGGAACTGGCAGAGATGCGTAATCCGTCAATGGCCGGTCTGATGGTGAAACTGCTGGGGAGCTGGGGCGAAGTCATTATCGCGGCAGGTTTGATTGTCTCCGTCTGCGGCGCGTACCTGAGCTGGACGATTATGGCGGCGGAAGTGCCGTTACTGGCCGCAACGCATAAAGCATTCCCGAAAATTTTCGCGCGACAGAATAAAAACAACGCGCCTGCTGCCTCTTTATGGCTGACCAATATCAGCGTGCAGGTTTGTCTGGTGCTGATTTGGCTCACCGGTTCAGATTACAACACGTTGCTGACCATCGCGTCAGAGATGATTCTGGTGCCCTACTTCCTCGTCGGCGCGTTCCTGTGGAAGATCGCGCAGCGCCCCTTGCACCAGGCGGTGGCCATCGGCGCTTGCGTATATGGCTTGTGGCTGCTGTATGCATCCGGTCCGATGCATTTATTGCTGTCGGTGGTGCTCTACGCACCGGGGCTGCTGGTGTTTATGTACGCCCGTCGCACACATGAGATGACGGAAATGCTCAAACAGCATGAAAAAGCGCTGATTGGCGCCTTGTTAATCGCCGCCGTTCCCGCCACCTGGATGCTGATGCGCTAGTGCAGGCGGCTCCAGCAATAAATTAACAGCCAGGCGCTGAGGCTCCAGCAAATAACCGCACAGCCCAGCGCCGGCCAGACCCGCATCAAACCGGTGAAATACCAGAGCGACAGTAAATAGATAAAATAGGGAATAATCGCCCACATGCCGAACACGATCGTGGTGCGCAGCGCCTCAACGCCACGCTCGGTGGCGACAACGTAGTGCGCAATCAGCGCGAAAGTCGGAAATAACGGGATTAACCCGGCGATATAGTAATTTTTTGTTTTGGCCAGCAGACCAATCAACACCACCACCAGCGCCCCGATAGCCGCTTTAATCACCAACCCCATGATTTTCCCTTTATCACTGCAACAACAACGACCTATAGCATAACGGAAGCCTCTTCGTTTAGAAAAGATTAATGGCAGCTTATAGCAAGGCGGTGTATGTTGACGTTTTTGAACAATCGCGATGGCTTATGAATAAGATCGTTTTTGTGGAAGATGACCCGGAAGTGGGCGCACTGATTGCCGCTTATCTGGGCAAACACGATATGGACGTCATTGTCGAACCCCGTGGCGATCGCGCCGAAGAGGTGATCGCCCGCGAAAAACCCGAACTGGTGCTGCTGGATATCATGCTGCCCGGGAAAGATGGCATGACCTTGTGTCGCGACCTGCGTAACCAGTGGAACGGCCCGATTGTGCTGCTCACCTCGCTGGACAGTGATATGAACCACATTCTTTCACTGGAGATGGGCGCCAACGATTACATTCTGAAAACCACGCCGCCCGCCGTATTGCTGGCGCGACTGCGTTTGCATTTGCGCCAGCGCAGTAGTGCGAATACCGTCGCCGAACCCGCCACGCCCTCGCTGAAACAACATAAGACGATCAGCTTCGGCACCTTGTCTATCGATCCGGTTAACCGCCAGGTGTTGCTGGCCGGGCAACAAGTCGCCCTCTCCACCGCCGATTTCGAATTGCTGTGGGAATTAGCGACCCACGCCGGACAGATTATGGACCGCGATGCGCTGCTGAAGAACTTACGTGGTGTAAGCTACGATGGCATGGATCGCAGCGTTGATGTGGCGATTTCCCGTCTGCGTAAAAAATTGCTCGATAGCGCAACGGAACCCTACCGTATTAAAACCGTGCGCAACAAAGGCTATCTGTTTGCCCCGCATGCATGGGACAACTAAAACGCAAAACCAGGTGTCGCTATGAAAAAGCTGTTCGTCCAGTTTTACCTTTTGCTGTTCGTCTGCTTTCTGGTCATGACGATGCTGGTGGGTCTGGTTTATAAATTCACCGCTGAGCGGGCGGGCCGCCAGTCTCTTGACGACCTGATGAAAAGCTCGTTGTACCTGATGCGTAGCGAGCTGCGCGAGATCCCACCCAATCAATGGGCCAGAACCCTGAAGGAGCTGGATCTCAATCTGTCGTTTAATCTGCGCATTGAGCCAATGAGCAAATACACGCTGGAGCCGCGTCCGGCACAGCGGCTGCGTGAAGGCGATATTGTGGCGCTTGATTCGGAATACACTTTCATCCAGCGTATTCCCCGCAGTCATTATGTTTTGGCCGTCGGCCCGGTGCCGTATCTCTTTTTCCTGCATGAAACACGGCTGCTGGATATGGGCTTGATGGCGCTGATTGCTATCTCCCTTGCCTTCCCGGTATTTATCTGGATGCGCCCGCACTGGCAGGAGATGTTGCGGCTTGAATCAGCAGCACAACGCTTCGGCGAGGGGCATTTAGAAGAGCGCATTCATTTTGACAGTGCCTCGAGTTTTGAGCGGCTCGGCATCGCCTTTAACCAGATGGCGGACAATATCAACGCGCTGATTGCCAGTAAAAAGCACCTTATAGACGGCATAGCCCACGAACTGCGCACGCCGCTGGTCAGGCTACGTTACCGGCTGGAGATGAGCGAAAACCTCAGCGAAACCGAGCATGCGGCGTTAAATCGCGATATCGGGCAACTGGAAGCGCTGATTGAAGAGTTGCTGACGTACGCCCGTCTCGATCGCCCGCAGACCGAGCTGAAACTCACCACGCCGGATCTACCGGCGTGGTTCAGCAGTTATCTTGACGATGCGCGCAGCATGAACCCGCAGCACACCTTTTTGCTGGCAACAACGCCGGGTGAAGATTATGGCGCGCTGGATATGCGTCTGATGGAGCGCGTTCTGGATAATCTGGTGAATAACGCCCTGCGTTACAGCCAGCAAACGATAAAAGTCACCTTACAACGCGAAGGTTCACAAGCCTGTATGATCGTTGAAGATGATGGCCCCGGTATTGCGCCCGAAGAGCGCGAACGCGTGTTTGAGCCCTTTGTTCGCCTCGATCCCAGCCGCGACCGCGCAACCGGCGGCTGCGGGTTAGGGCTGGCGATTGTGCATTCCATCGCGCAGGCCTTCGGCGGCGAAGTCAGTTGCGCGCAGAGCGAACTGGGCGGCGCGAAATTTTCTTTCCACTGGCCGATTTACCACCACATTGTTTTGCCCTCCTGACCATTAACCGCACAGTGGCCGAATCCCGGCGACTGTGCTATAAACACAAGTATGTTGTAACTAATGGAGTGCAAAATGGCTGCCTTAGATTTGATCGAACGCCTCAACACCACCTTCCGGCAGCTGGAACATGAACTGGCTGCGCTAAAAACCGAGTTAGCGGGTTGCCGGTTAATGGCCGCGCGCGTATTTAGCCTGCCGGATATCCCCAAAGGCGCGGAACACAACCCGCTTACCGCGATCCATGTCGAACAACATCTTGGTCGGCAGGCGGCAGCGCTGGCCCTCAATCATTTCACCCATTTATTTATTCAGCAGCAGTCGGAAAACCGCAGCAGCAAAGCCGCCGTGCGGCTGCCGGGCGTTATCTGCTACCAGGTAAATGAGGCCACGCTTAGCGTGCTGACTGAACGCATCAGCACCGTGAACGCGCTGAAATTAACCTTTGAACGGATAGTTACTCAGGAATCGGGGCTGGCCCCTGCGGCCCGGTTTGAATGGGTTCACCGCCATCTGCCGGGGCTTATCACTTTAAATGCTTACCGGACACTGACGGCCATTCGCGCACCGGCAACCATCCGTTTTGGCTGGGCGAATAAGCATATTATTAAAAACCTGACCCGCGATGAGGTACTGGCGCAACTGGAAAAAAGCCTGAAATCCCCGCGCGCTGTCTCAGCATGGACGCGAGAAGAGTGGCTGGGACGTATTGAGCAGGAGTACAACGATATCGCCGCCCTGCCAAAACAGGCGCGGCTGAAAATCAAACGTCCGGTGAAAGTGCAGCCCATTGCCCGCGTCTGGTATGCCGGTTCACAAAAGCAGGTGCAATATGCCTGTCCGACACCGCTTATCACGCTGATTTCAGAAGAGAATGGCGGAACCGTTCCGGATATTGGCGAGCTGCTGGATTACAACGCGGAAACTATTCAACACCGCTATAAGCCGCAGGCGCAGCCGCTGACGCTGATCATCCCGCGGCTGCACCTGTATCTGGCGGGTTAAGCCTGTTTCAAACTGCCAACCATCGATTCCGGACGCACCCAGCTGTCAAACTCGGCTTCCGTCAGGTAGCCGAGCGCCAGCGCAGACGCTTTCAGCGTCAGCCCCTCTTTATGCGCTTTTTTGGCAATTTCCGCCGCTTTGTCGTAGCCGATATGGGTATTCAGTGCCGTTACTAACATCAAAGACTCATTCAGCAGTTGATCAATACGCTCGCGGTTGGGTTCAATCCCCACGGCGCAATGCTCGTTAAAGCTCTCCATCCCGTCCGCCAGCAGACGCACCGATTGCAGGAAATTATGGATTACCATCGGGCGGAAAACGTTCAACTCAAAGTTGCCAGACGCGCCGCCAATATTTACCGCGACATCATTGCCCAGCACCTGGCAGCATAGCATCGTCATTGCTTCGCACTGTGTAGGGTTAACTTTACCCGGCATGATCGAACTGCCCGGTTCGTTTTCCGGGATCGCGATTTCACCGATACCACAACGCGGGCCAGAGGCGAGCCAGCGCACATCGTTAGCGATTTTCATTAATGAAGAGGCCAGCCCTTTTAGCGCGCCATGGGCATGCACCAGTGCATCGCAGGTCGCCAGCGCTTCAAATTTGTTGGGCGCGGTAATAAACGGTTGCCCGGTAAAGCTGGCCAGCTCTTGCGCCACGCGCACAGCGTATTCCGGGTGCGTATTCAGCCCAGTGCCCACGGCGGTGCCGCCCAGCGCCAGTTCGCTCAGGTGCGGCAAGCTCTGTTCGATATGTTTGAGGTTATGCTCAAGCATCGCCACCCAGCCGGAGATCTCCTGGCCCAGCGTCAGCGGCGTCGCGTCCTGCAAATGGGTACGGCCGATTTTGACAATACCTGCAAACGCGATGGCTTTCTCATTAAGCGTCTTTTTCAGTACCTGTAGCTGCGGGATCAATTGCTCGCGCACGCCAATCACCGCCGCGACATGCATCGCTGTCGGGAAAACATCATTTGAACTCTGGCTTTTATTTACGTCGTCATTGGGATGGATCTTGCGCTCCATGCCGCGCACGCCGCCGAGGATTTCGCTGCCACGATTGGCCAGCACCTCGTTCATGTTCATGTTGCTCTGCGTACCGGACCCGGTCTGCCAGATAGCGAGCGGAAACTCATCGGGATGTTGCCCGGCCAGCACTTCATCCGCCGCCGCGATGATCGCGCGCGCTTTCTCTTCGGGCAGTAGCCCCAAATCCTGGTTAACTTTCGCCGCTGCGCGTTTGGTCAGCGCCAGCGCGTGGATCAGTGAGACCGGCATTTTTTCCGTTGAGATACGAAAATGCTCAAGCGACCGCTGGGTTTGCGCTCCCCACAGTTTGTCTGCCGGGACGTCGATTGCGCCCATCGAATCTTTCTCACTGCGATGCGTTGCCATGACTCTCTCCTTGGTTACAAAGTGATATTGGGTTGCGACATTGCTCACCTGCAAACAAGTAAAAGTATTGATGCTTTTTATAATGTTGTTTACTGCTTTGTGCTTAAAAAAACCGCCCCGAAGGGCGGTCAATACTATTTAACGCAGCGGGCACACTGCCCGGATTGAATTTGCTGGAAGAAGTCGTTGCCTTTGTCATCCACAAGGATAAACGCCGGGAAATCTTCCACCTCAATTTTCCAGATAGCTTCCATACCGAGTTCCGGATAAGCCACACACTCAAGGCTTTTGATACTGTTCTGCGCAAGGATCGCCGCCGGGCCGCCAATGCTGCCAAGGTAAAAACCACCGTGCTTATGGCAGGCATCGGTCACCTGCTGGCTGCGGTTACCTTTCGCCAGCATGATCATGCTACCGCCCTGCGACTGCAGTTGATCGACATAAGAATCCATACGCCCGGCGGTGGTCGGCCCCAGCGAACCGGAGGCATAACCTTCCGGCGTTTTTGCCGGGCCTGCGTAGTAAATCGGGTGATCTTTAATGTACTGCGGCAGATGCTCGCCGCTGTCCATCAGCTCTTTGAGCTTCGCGTGGGCGATATCGCGCGCAACGATAATCGTGCCGGTAAGCGACAAGCGCGTAGAGACCGGGTACTGCGAAAGCTGTTCGAGGATCGCTTTCATCGGGCGGTTAAGGTCCACTTTCACCGCTTCGCCTTCACCGGCCTCGCGCAGCGCTTCCGGAATGTATTTGCCCGGGTTCTGCTCTAAACGTTCCAGCCAGATGCCATCGCGGTTGATTTTACCTTTGATGTTGCGATCGGCTGAACAGGAAACGCCCATGCCAACCGGGCAAGACGCACCGTGGCGCGGCAGGCGGATCACGCGAATATCATGCGCAAAATATTTGCCGCCAAACTGCGCGCCAAGACCGAGGTTCTGCGCTTCCACCAGCAGTTCTTGCTCCAGCTGCACGTCGCGGAACGCCTGTCCGTGCTCGTTACCTTCTGTTGGCAGCGCGTCATAATATTTGGTGGAGGCAAGTTTGACCGTTTTCAGCGTCGCTTCCGCCGACGTACCGCCAATCACAAACGCGACATGATACGGCGGGCAGGCCGCTGTGCCGAGGGTGCGCATCTTCTCGACGAGGTAGTTTTTCAGCTTCGCCGGGGTGATCAGTGCCTTGGTTTCCTGAAACAGGTAAGTCTTGTTCGCCGAACCACCGCCTTTTGCGATGCAGAGGAATTTATACTCGTCGCCATCAACGCTGTAGAGATCAATCTGCGCCGGCAGGTTGGTACCGGTATTCACCTCTTTGTACATATCCAGCGGGGCGTTTTGCGAATAACGCAGGTTCTCTTCGGTGTAGGTGTTGTAAACACCGCGTGCCAGCGCCGCTTCATCCCCGCCACCGGTCCAGACGCGCTGGCCTTTCTTGCCCATGATGATCGCCGTGCCGGTGTCCTGGCAGGTCGGCAGAATGCCTTTCGCGGCAATGTCCGAGTTGCGCAGGAATTGCAGGGCGACATATTTGTCGTTTTCGCTGGCTTCGGGATCGGCAAGGATATCGGCGACCTGCTGCTGGTGCGCCGGGCGCAGTAAAAATGAGGCGTCGTGGAAAGCGTGTTGCGCCAGCAGGGTCAGCGCTTGCGGATCCACTTTCAGGATCTGCTGCCCTTCGAACTCAGCCACAGAAACATAGTCGCGGCTTAGCAGGTAGTATTCGGTGTCATCCTTTCCGAGCGGGAAAGGATCCTGATAATAAAAGGGTTTGTTCGACATTGTTCTCTCACTTACGGCTGATCTGGTTATTGTTCAGGCAGTCAATCCATCTGCCTGTGTTAAAGCGAGTCGCCATATCCTACACAATTTTTTAACAAAAACTGAGACTAGTACGACTTTTTACCCCCACAGGTTACTTCCGCCGGCTTTGTTGCTTTAATAACGCCATAATTTCATTAATGAGAAAGGGCTTGATAATGCAAAAACTCATCAACTCCGTGCAGAACTATGCCTGGGGAAGTAAAACGGCATTAACGGATCTCTACGGCATCGCCAATCCTGACAATCTGCCGATGGCCGAATTGTGGATGGGCGCGCACCCGAAGAGCAGCTCAAAGGTGCAGGATGCCAGCGGCCAGACCCGTGCGCTGCGTGAGGTGATTGAACAGGACAAAACCCGTTTGCTGGGCAGCGCCGTCGCTAACCGTTTTGGCGAATTACCGTTCCTGTTTAAAGTGCTGTGCGCCGACCAGCCGCTGTCGATTCAGGTGCATCCTAACAAGAAAAACTCCGAGACAGGCTTTGCCAAAGAGAACGCCGCAGGCATTCCGCTGGACGCCGCAGAGCGCAACTACAAAGATCCAAACCACAAGCCGGAACTGGTGTTTGCCCTGACGCCGTTCCTTGCGATGAACGCCTTCCGCGAGTTTTCCGACATTGTTTCCCTGCTGCAACCGGTGGCGGGTGCGCATCCGGCGATCGCCCATTTCCTGCAAGCGCCGGGCGCAGAGCGCCTGAGCGAGCTGTTTGCCGCGCTGCTCAATATGCAAGGCGAGGAGAAATCCCGCGCGCTGGCGGTGCTGAAATCAGCGCTCGGCAATCATTCCGGCGAACCGTGGCAGACCATTCGCCTGATTAGCGAGTTCTACCCGGATGACAGCGGCCTCTTCTCTCCGCTGCTGCTGAATGTGGTGAAACTGAACCCAGGCGAAGCGATGTTTCTGTTTGCCGAAACGCCGCATGCCTATCTGCAGGGCGTGGCGCTGGAAGTGATGGCGAACTCCGACAACGTATTGCGAGCCGGGCTGACGCCGAAATACATCGACATTCCGGAACTGGTGGCGAACGTAAAATTCACGCCAAAACCGGCGAATGAGCTGCTGACGCAACCGACGCAGCACGGTGCGGAGCTGGATTTCCCGATCCCGGTAGACGACTTTGCCTTTTCGCTGCACGATCTCAGCACCAGCGAAACCCAGCTGGCGCAGCAGAGCGCGGCCATTGTCTTCTGCGTCGAAGGCGAGGCGGTGCTCAGCAAAGCGAGCCAGCAATTAGTGCTCAAAGCAGGTGAATCGGCGTTTATCGCCGCCGACGAATCACCTGTTGGCGTAAGCGGCACCGGTCGCGTGGCGCGAGTGTTTAATAAGTGAGAGTAAGTTACTGAACTTTTTAGCAAGGATTGCTAAGCTTGAAGGCACATCACTCGACATCCAGGCGGCGTTAACCGCCTGGTTTCTTTTTTAGGGATAAATAGTATGAAAAAAACGTGGGTTGCCGCGGGGATTATCGTCGCGCTCGGTATCGTCTGGACGGGCGGAGCCTGGTACACCGGCAAACAACTTGAAGGTCGTCTGGCGGAGATGGTCAGCCAGGCGAACGCACAAATTAAGCGCAACGCGCCGGAGGCCAATATTGAGCTCTCTGCGCAGGATTACCAGCGCGGCCTCTTTTCCAGCCAGTTAACCTTGAATATTAAACCGCTCGCCGGCAGCACCAATACCTGGCTGAAGCCGGGGCAAGCCATTGTTCTGCACGAAACGGTCGATCATGGCCCCTTCCCGCTGGCGCAGCTTAAAACCTTTAGCCTGACGCCTGCGATGGCTTCCGTGCATACGCAACTGGTCAATAACGATGTGACAAAAGGGCTGTTTGATATCGCCAAAGGCCAGGCGCCCTTCTCCGCCGACACCCGCATTGGCTACAGCGGCGATACCCGCACGGATGTCGTGCTGAGCCCGCTGAATTCAGAAAAAGATGGCGATAAAGTTGCCTTTAGCGGCGGTCATTTCCGCTTCAGCGCGGACAGCAAAGGTAACGCGTTGTCGCTGAGCGGCGAAGCCGAAAGCGGCCTGGTGGATACGGTGAATGAATATGGGCAGAAAGTGCAACTGTCGTTCAATAACCTGAAAACCGACGGCTCCAGCGAAATGTCCAGCTTTGATGAGCGTACCGGCAACCAGAAGATGAGTCTCGATAAGCTCGCGATCTCTATTGAAAATAAAGAGATGGCGCTGCTTGAAGGCATGAACTTAACCGCCAAATCGGACGTTGCGGACGACAAAAAGAGCCTCAACAGCCAACTGGATTACTCCCTGAACAGCCTGAAGGTGCAGGGCCAGGATCTCGGCAGCGGAAAACTGACGCTGAAAGTGGGTCAGATTGATGGCAAAGCCTGGCATCAGGCCAGCGAGCAGTACGACGCGCAAATCCGTGCCTTAATGGCGCAACCGGATATCGCGCAGAACCCGGAACTCTACCAGCAGAAAGCCACCGAAGCGTTCCTCAGCATTGTTCCGCTGTTGCTGAAAGGTGAACCCGTGTTGACCGTTGCGCCGTTAAGCTGGAAAAACGCTAAAGGCGAAGCGACCTTTAATCTGTCCCTGTTCCTGAAAGATCCGTCAACCGCAACCGGCACGCCGCAAACGCTGGCCGATCAAGTTGACCGCACGGTGAAATCCCTCGACAGCAAGCTGACGATCCCGCTGGATATGGCCACCGAAATGATGACTCAGGTGGCGAAACTTGAAGGTTATCAGCAAGAGGACGCGGCGAAACTGGCAAGCCAGCAGGTGAAAGGCCTGGCGGCGATGGGCCAGATGTTCCGCATCACTACCGTGGAAAACAACAGCATCCTCACCAGCCTGCAATACGCCAACGGCCAGGTGACGCTGAATGGCGAAAAAATGCCGCTCGAGCAATTTGTCGGGATGTTTGGTATGCCAGGGCTGCAGCCTGCCCAGCCGGACGACGCGACACCGCCGGTTCCTGCGGTACCGCAACAGTAATTTTCCAGCCCCTTTCGAGGGGCTTTTTATTTTCTATCCGGTCATCTTGCCGGAATCCGAAAACGGCAACCCCGTTACCGGCTCGCGTTTTTTGCGCGACAAAAAGTGATAAAACCGTCTGCGCTCTGCGCATCCGCCAGAGCATTCTTTTTTTGTGAGGAGAGGTTATGGCGGGGAAAACCGCGCAAAAAGCGAACCTGTGGGCATTTTTCCAGCAGCTCGGTAAAACCTTTATGCTGCCCGTCGCACTGCTGTCGTTTTGCGGCATCATGCTCGGCATTGGCAGCTCGCTGAGCAGCCGCGATGTGATAACACTGCTGCCGGTGTTGGGCCATCCGCTGCTGCAGGCCATTTTTATCTGGATGAACAAAATTGGCTCGTTCGCGTTCAGTTTCCTGCCCGTGATGTTCTGTATCGCGATTCCGCTGGGACTGGCGCGTGAAGATAAGGGCGTGGCGGCTTTTTCCGGTTTTGTCGGCTATGCAGTGATGAATCTGGCGGTGAATTTCTGGCTCACCGCTCAGGGCATATTGCCCACTAACGATGCGTCACTGCTCAAAGCACATAACGTACAGAATGTGCTCGGCATCCAGTCCATTGATACCGGGATCCTCGGCGCGGTGATTGCCGGGATTATTATCTGGCGTTTACATGAACGCTTTCACACCCTGCGCCTGCCGGATGCGCTGGCCTTTTTCGGCGGTACGCGCTCGGTGCCGATTGTCACCAGCGTCGTGATGGGCGTGGTGGGGCTTGCGATCCCGCTGGTCTGGCCGTGGTTTGCCATGGCGATTAGCGGTCTGGGGCATATTATCGATCGCGCCGGGGACTTCGGGCCGATGATTTTCGGTACTGGCGAACGCCTGCTGCTGCCCTTTGGTCTGCAACATATACTGGTGGCGTTGATCCGTTTTACGGAAGCTGGCGGAACGATGGAAGTCTGCGGACACAGCGTTAGCGGCGCATTGACCATTTTCCAGGCGCAGCTTAACTGCCCGCAAACGCACGGTTTCGCCGAAAGCGCGACGCGTTTTCTCTCACAAGGCAAGATGCCCGCGTTCCTGGGCGGCTTACCCGGCGCGGCGCTGGCGATGTACCACTGCGCGCGGCCCGAAAACCGCCATAAAATAAAAGGCTTGATGATTTCCGGCGTGATTGCCTGCGTGGTGGGCGGTACGACCGAACCGATCGAATTCCTGTTCCTGTTTGTCGCCCCGGTGCTCTATTTAATTCATGCCGTGCTCACCGGCCTGGGCTTTACCGTGATGGCCGTGCTCGGCGTGACGATCGGCAACACGGATGGCAATGTGATTGATTTCATTGTCTTCGGCGTGCTGCACGGTTTGGCAACAAAGTGGTATCTGGTGCCACTGGTTGCCGCCATCTGGTTCGCCGTTTACTACGCGTTATTCCGTTTCGCTATCACCCATTTTGACCTGAAAACACCGGGGCGCGACAACGCTGTAGCGGAAAGCGCGGCCTCTGCAACGCAGGGCGTGACGGGCAAATCCGGTTATGACGTTCCTGCCCTGCTTACTGCGCTTGGCGGGGCGGATAACGTCGCAACGCTGGATAACTGTATCACCCGCTTACGCCTGTCGATCAATGCGATGGATAAAGTTAATGTTGACGCCCTCAAGGCCAACCGCGCGATTGGCGTTATCAAAGTGAATGAACATGATTTGCAGGTGGTGATTGGGCCGCAGGTGCAGTCAGTAAAAGATGAAATGGCGCAGCTTATCAATGCACAACGGTTTGGCACCCCGGTGGAGGCGGAATAATAAAATGACCACGGATATCTTCGATTTCTCCACTCCGGTTGACCGCCGAGGCACCTGGTGTACGCAGTGGGATTATGTCGCCGATCGCTTTGGGCGCGCGGATTTGCTTCCTTTCACCATTTCCGATATGGATTTTGCCACCGCACCGTGCGTAATTAACGCGCTACAACAGCGGCTTACGCATGGTGTGCTGGGTTACAGCCGCTGGAAAAACGAGGCGTTTCTGGGGGCTATTTCGCACTGGATGACCAGCCGCTTTAATACGCAGATCGATACTGACAGCATTGTTTATGGTCCGTCGGTTATCTGGATGATTGCCGAAATGATCCGCCAGTGGTCACAGCCGGGCGATGGCATCGTGGTTCATACCCCGGCTTACGACGCGTTTTATAAAGCCATTCAGGGGAATCAGCGGCAGTTGCTGGCTGTGCCGCTACAACACAACAATGCAGGCTGGTTTTGCGATATGACGCAGCTCGACGCCGTGCTGGCAAGGCCGGAGAGTAAAATCCTGCTGCTGTGCAGCCCGCAAAACCCGACCGGGAAAGTGTGGACTCGCCATGAACTGGAAACCATGGCAGCGCTGTGCGAGCGCCATAACGTGAAAGTAATAAGCGATGAAATTCATATGGATATGGTCTGGAGCAGCCAACCGCACATCCCCTGGTGCGCTGTCGCTCGCGGGCCGTGGGCGCTGTTTAGTTCGGCATCGAAAAGCTTTAACATTCCCGCATTGACCGGCGCGTGGGGGCTTATTGATGATGCGTCGTCGCGCAATGGCTGGCTGGAGGCGCTGAAAAACAGCAACGGCCTCTCCTCGCCGGCGGTGCTGTCGGTCGTCGCCCATATCGCCGCTTACCGCGACGGCGCGCCGTGGCTGGATGCGCTTCGTGCTTACCTGCGCGCCAATCTGGTTTATCTGGCAGAGCGCCTGAATAACGCCTTCCCTGTGCTGAACTGGCAGGTACCCGAATCCACTTATCTGGCCTGGATAGATTTGCGCCCGTTAGGGATTGATGATTCCGCGCTGCAAAAAGCGCTGATCGAGGAGCAAAAGGTGGCCATTATGCGCGGCGATACTTACGGCGCGGAAGGCCGGGGGTTTGTGCGCCTGAATGTCGGTTGCCCACGGGTAAAACTCGAGCAAGGTGTGAAGGGATTAATCGCGGCATTAGCGTCGCTTCATTAAACCAGAATTTGCGCAACCCGCCCTTCAGGTTGCGCAAGATAGCTTTTTACCGCCTTTTGTCTCTATAATGGCGAGCACTTTCTTAAAATAAGAGTGCGACCATGATTGATCCCAACCTGCCGTTAACTGATATTCATCGCCATCTCGACGGAAACATCCGTGCACAAACCATTCTGGATCTTGGCCGCCAGTATAATCTGCCCCTGCCTGCACAAACCCTTGAAGCGCTGCGTCCGCACGTTCAGGTCACCTCTAATGAACCGGATTTGGTCAGCTTCCTCGCAAAACTCGACTGGGGTGTCAAAGTGCTGGCGTCGCTGGATGCCTGTCGCCGCGTCGCTTACGAAAACATGCAGGACGCGGCGCTGAACGGATTGCACTACGTTGAACTGCGCTTTTCGCCTGGTTACATGGCGATGACCCACCACCTGCCGGTCGCGGGCGTTGTGGAAGCGGTGATTGCCGGTGTGCGCGAAGGGAGCCGTGATTTCAACGTGCAGGCGCGCTTAATCGGCATTATGAGCCGCACCTTCGGCGAGGCCGCATGTTTACAGGAACTCGACGCGCTGCTGGCGCACCGTGACGGCATTACCGCGCTGGATCTGGCCGGTGATGAGCTGGGTTTCCCCGGCAGCCTTTTCCTTTCACACTTTAACCGCGCACGTGATGCGGGCTGGCAGATTACGGTTCATGCAGGCGAAGCCGCCGGTCCGGAAAGCATCTGGCAGGCGATTCGTGAACTCGGCGCCGTGCGAATCGGCCACGGCGTGAAGGCGATCGAAGATGCCGCGCTGATGGATTTTCTCGCCGAACAACGCATTGGTATTGAATCCTGCCTGACGTCGAATATTCAGACCAGTACCGTGCCCTCCCTCGCCCGCCATCCGCTGAAAACCTTCCTTGAGCATGGCATTCTGGCGAGCATCAATACCGACGACCCGGCCGTGCAAGGTGTCGAAATTGGTCATGAATACCAGGTTGCGGCCCCGGCCGCCGGGCTGAGTCGCGAACAGATTCGCCAGGCGCAGATTAACGGGCTGGAGATGGCCTTTCTCAGCGCGGCGGAAAAACAGGCGCTGCGCGATAGCGTTGCGAAGGCATAAGAAGAAAGAAAAACCGCTCACGACAATGTGTGAGCGGTAATTTTTCAGGTCAGACTCAGCGTAGAACGATGTTTTGCGGATTCAATGCCCAGCTCAATCAGTTCCATTATCTGGATTGCCTGGCTGGCCGGAACCGGATTTTCCCCCACGCCGTTCAACGCATCGCGAATGGCCGCGTAATAGGCCGGATAGTTGCCCGGTAGCGTCAGCCAGTTCTCTTCCTTACGCTCTTCGCCGTCAACGCGGGTTAATACGCCGTCGCGCATGTCATAACCCCAGTCGGCCTGCGGCAGCCGCGCGCCGCTTTTCAGGCACTCTTCCTGCGGGTCCAGCCCATATTTCACATAACTGCCGCGCGAGCCATGCACGATATAACGGGCCGATTCTGCGGCGGCCAGCATGGTGCCGTGCAGCACAACGCGCCGCTGCGGGTAGGCAAGCACCGCGTGAAAATAGTCTGTCGATTGCGCGCCAGGGCGCAGTTGCGCCAGATCTACCGTCAGTGATACCGGTAAGCCGAAGAGGTTAACAGCCTGATCGAGCAAATGCGGTGCCAAATCATACCAGATGCCGCTGCCTGGCCCGCCTTGCTCGCGCCAGCGGTTACGTACCTGCGGGCGGAAACGGTCAAAATGCGACTCGAAATAGGCGACTTCGCCCAGCGCACCGTCGGCCAGCAAGGCTTTTAGCGTCAGAAAGTCACTGTCCCAGCGGCGGTTATGGAACACCGACAACACACGCCCGAGGCTGCGCGCCAGCGCGTCGAGCTCACGCGCTTGTGACAGTGTCACCGTAAAGGGTTTATCCACCACCACATGTTTGCCAGCTTCCAGCGCCGCTTTGGCCAGCGGAAAATGGGTATCGTTCGGCGTGGGGATGACAATCAGGTCAATCGAGGGATCGTTAAACAGATGCTTCGGCTCAGAGACAACCGGCACGGCTGGCCAATCCGCTTTTACTTTCGCTTCGTCGCTGCTGGAAATCGCGGCCAGCTCCATTCCCGCCGTTCCGGCAATCAACGGCGCATGAAATGTTTTGCTGGCGTAGCCATAACCTATTAATCCGACACGGATATTATCGCTCATAGAGTGGTCTCTCCTTATTGGAACGTCTATTTCACACCATCTGCCAGGTGGCGACAACCGCTTCAGTAACCCATTAGCGAAACGAATGAATTTACCGTGCTCAGCCCTGGTTTCTGCCTAAAAAATCTGCTTAAATCTGCAACCAGGCACCGGTTTTTATCGACAGCCGCAGACAAAAGTAAACATCAGGGAGTAGTAAAAGTATGGCCGGAATTTTCAATCGGATTATTGAATTAATGGGCTGGGTGGTACTCGGCGTATCGACCATTCTTTTGGTTTTTGCGAGCCATATCGATAATTATCAGCCCTCTGAACAGAGTGTCGTGGCACAAAAGAAATAATCGCCACCTTAAAACGCGCAAAGTGCAACTCAGCGTCATATGTTTATTGCCAGTCATGGCGAAGGGCGTTAATCTTCACAGCCGGGCGCTGTTCTGGCGCCTGGTTTCACCTGAAAAGAAAACTCTTAATTTAGTGGCAGACCATTCCTGTGCTATTTACGCCCGGGTAATAATGTTTATTATTCGTACAAAATTAGCCCGCGTATATTTTGCCTCTTTCTTATTATATGGACACCCTTCGACATGACCGTTCAGGACTATTTATTAAAATTCCGCAAAATCAGTTCGCTTGAAAGTCTGGAAAAATTGTTTGATCACCTCAACTACACGCTGACCGACAGCGGTGAAATTATCAACATGTACCGCGCAGCCGATCATCGCCGGGCTGAACTGGTTTCTGGCGGCCGCCTGTTTGACATTGGGTGCGTTCCGCGCTCGGTATGGCGCTACGTGCAGTAACGCCGCTGGCATTCGTCGTGTAATGTTTTATACTCCTCGCCCGGCGAAATCATTCAGAGCATTAATGCCTTAACAGAGGAATACGCATGACAACGACTCCCGCAGAAAGAATCGGAGGCTGGTTACTCGGCCCTCTGGCCTGGTTGCTGGTCGCGTTATTAAGCACCTCGCTGGCATTATTGCTGTACGCTACCGCCTTAATGACACCTCAGTCGGTAACGGCGCTGGGCGCACAACCGCTGAAACAAACCATCCTGTGGTTCGTCTCTTTTGCCTTCGCTATCGCCATCTGGTATTACACCTTCTGGCTGGTTATCGCCTTTTTCAAACGCCGCCGCAGCGTGCCGAAGCACTATATTATCTGGCTTTTAGTTTGCGTATTGCTTTCCGTGAAAGCCTTTGCGTTCGCTCCTGTCACCGATGAACTGGCGCTGCGTCAGTTACTCTTTCCGCTGCTTGCCGCTGCGTTGATGGTGCCCTATTTCAAGCGCTCAAGCCGCGTGAAAAGGACCTTTGTTAATCCGTAATAACCTTACAGTTATCCTGTTGTCGCCCGGTGCTGTTTGACCGATAATAGGCGGCTTTTTTTATTTCAGGCCACATAATGACAGACTATCTGCTGCTATTTATCGGAACGGTACTGGTCAACAACTTCGTGCTGGTGAAGTTCCTTGGCTTGTGTCCGTTTATGGGCGTTTCCAAAAAACTGGAAAGCGCAATGGGCATGGGACTGGCGACCACCTTCGTGATGACGCTGGCGTCCATCTGCGCCTGGCTCATCGATACATGGGTGCTGATCCCGCTGGATTTAGTCTACCTGCGCACGCTGGCGTTTATCCTGATTATCGCCGTGGTGGTGCAGTTCACCGAAATGGTGGTGCGCAAAACCAGCCCGGCGCTCTATCGCCTGCTGGGTATCTTCTTGCCGCTTATCACCACTAACTGCGCGGTGCTCGGCGTGGCCCTGCTCAATATCAACCTTGGGCACAATTTCATGCAGTCGGCGTTGTATGGCTTCGCCGCCGCCGTAGGGTTCTCACTGGTGATGGTGTTGTTCGCCGCGATTCGCGAACGCCTTGCCGTTGCCGATGTGCCCGCGCCCTTTCGCGGCAATGCGATTGCGTTAATCACTGCGGGCTTAATGTCTCTGGCCTTTATGGGCTTTAGTGGTCTGGTGAAACTGTAATATGAGTGCGATTTCCATAGCCGTTGCCGCACTGAGCGTGCTGGGGCTGCTGTTTGGCGTCATTCTGGGTTATGCCTCCCGCCGTTTTGCGGTTGAGGATGATCCGGTTGTTGAACGCGTGGATGAATTATTGCCGCAAAGCCAGTGTGGGCAGTGCGGCTACCCTGGCTGTCGCCCTTACGCTGAGGCGGTCGGTTTACAGGGTGAAAAAATTAACCGCTGCGCCCCCGGTGGCGAAGCGGTGATGCTGAAAATCGCCGCACTATTGAATGTCGATCCGCAACCGATTGATGGCGATGCCGCAGCGCTTGAGCCTGTGCGTATGCTGGCGGTAATCGATGAGAACAATTGCATTGGCTGCACAAAGTGCATTCAGGCTTGCCCGGTAGACGCCATTCTCGGCGCAACGCGCGCCATGCATACGGTGATGAGCGATCTGTGCACCGGCTGTAATCTTTGCGTGGATCCGTGCCCGACGCAGTGCATTGAACTGCGTCCTGTGGAAACGACCACCCATAGCTGGAAATGGGATTTGCAGTCCATTCCGGTGCGTAATATTCCTGTGGAACACCATGCTTAAGTTATTTTCCGCTTTCCGAAAAGAGAAACTGTGGGATTTTCACGGCGGCATTCATCCGCCTGAAATGAAAACCCAATCAAACGGTACGCCGCTGCGCCAAATGCCGCTGGCGAGCCGCTTTGTGCTCCCGTTAAAGCAGCATATTGGTGCCGAAGGCGAACTGTGCGTGCGCGTCGGTGATAAAGTGTTGCGTGGCCAGCCGTTGACGCGCGGCCGTGGCCGTATGTTACCTGTTCATGCGCCGACGTCCGGCACCGTGGTCGCGATTGCGCCCCACTCCACTGCGCATCCCTCTGCGCTGCCAGAGATGAGCATCATTATTGAAGCGGATGGCGAAGATCGCTGGATTGAGCGCGACGGCTGGGCGGATTATCGTTCGCATAGCCATGACGAGCTGATCGAGCGCATCCACCAGTTTGGCGTAGCCGGCCTTGGTGGCGCAGGCTTCCCGACCGGAGCAAAATTGCAAGGCGGCGGCGATAAAATCGAGACATTGATTATTAACGCTGCGGAATGCGAGCCCTATATCACCGCTGATGACCGTTTAATGCAGGATTGCGCAGCGCAGATTATGGAAGGTGTGCGCATTCTGGCGCACATTCTTAAACCGCGTCAGGTGCTTATCGGGATTGAAGATAATAAACCGCAGGCGATCTCCATGATGCGTGCGGTGCTGGCGGGCAGCCACGATATTCAGTTGAAAGTCATCCCAACGAAATACCCCTCCGGTGGTGCCAAACAGCTTACGCAGATCCTCACCGGCAAGCAGGTGCCGCACGGCGGGCGTTCGTCGGATATCGGTATCCTGATGCAAAACGTGGGTACCGCCTATGCGGTTAAACGCGCGGTGATCGACGGCGAACCCTTAACGGAGCGCGTTGTCACGGTGACAGGGGAAGCGGTTACCCGCCCAGGCAATGTCTGGGCTCGCCTGGGAACACCGGTGCGCCATCTGCTGGATTTCGCCGGTTTCTGCCCTTCCGCTGAGCAACTGGTGATTATGGGCGGTCCGCTGATGGGCTTTACGCTGCCGTGGCTGGATGTGCCGGTAGTCAAAATCACCAACTGCCTGTTAGCGCCTTCCGCCAGCGAGATGGGCGAGCCGCAGGAAGAGAAAGGCTGCATTCGCTGCAGCGCCTGCGCTGATGCCTGCCCGGCCGATTTGCTGCCTCAGCAACTCTACTGGTTCAGCAAAGGCCAGCAGCACGACAAAGCAACAGCGCATAACCTTTCCGATTGCATCGAATGCGGTGCCTGCGCGTGGGTGTGCCCAAGTAATATTCCGCTGGTGCAATATTTCCGCCAGGAGAAGGCCGAGATTTACGCCATCGCCGAGGAAGAAAAACGCAACGCCGAAGCCAAAGCACGCTTTGAAGCGCGCCAGGCACGCCTTGAGCGTGAAAAAATTGCCCGCCAGCAGCGTCATAAACAGGCTGCAGTTCAACCTGCGGCTAAAGATCAGCAGGCGATTGATGCCGCGCTGGCGCGCGTACGCGAAAAACAGGCGACCGCCGCACAGCCAGTCGTGATTCAGGCTGGTGCCCAGCCCGATAACAGCGAAGCGATTGCGGCGCGCGAAGCACGCAAAGCGCAGGCACGCGCCCGCCAGGCAGAAAAAGCGCTGCAGACGGAAAACAGTGCCGCCACGGACGAAACAGGCGATCCGCGCAAAGCCGCCGTTGAAGCGGCAATTGCCCGCGCTAAAGCGCGCAAGCTCGCGCAGAGCCAGCCCGGTGCGCCCGAAGCCAACGCTGAGCAACCGCAGGTGAAAGCCGAACAACAAGCTGAATCTGCACCGGTCGATCCGCGTAAAGCTGCCGTTGAAGCGGCGATTGCCCGCGCCAAAGCGCGCAAGCTCGCGCAGAGCCAGTCCGCAGAATCGACCGCGCACGTTGAGCAACCACAGATGGACGCCGGACAGTCACCGGCTGAATCTGCACCGGTCGATCCGCGCAAAGCTGCGGTTGAAGCGGCAATTGCCCGCGCTAAAGCGCGCAAGCTCGCACAGAGCCAGTCCGCAGAATCGACCGCGCACGTTGAGCAACCACAGATGGACGCCGGACAGTCACCGGCTGAATCTGCACCTGTCGATCCGCGCAAAGCCGCCGTTGAAGCGGCGATTGCCCGCGCCAAAGCGCGCAAATCAGAACAACTACAAGCCGCCACGCAAACTGATGATGTCTCGTCTTTTGCGCAGGCCGCCAATGACGACCCGCGCAAAGCCGCCGTCGCCGCAGCCATCGCCCGTGTTCAGGCGAAGAAGGCTGCACAGCAAGCCGTTAACGAGGATTAAATGGTTTTCAGAATAGCAAGTTCCCCTTATACCCATAACCAGCGCCAGACCTCACGTATTATGCTGCTGGTGACGCTCGCGGCCGTGCCGGGCATTGCTGCGCAATTGTGGTTTTTCGGTTGGGGGACGCTGATACAGCTCATTCTTGCGATTATCAGCGCGCTGACTGCCGAAGCGCTGGTACTGAAATTACGCAAGCAAAACGTTGGCGCGATCCTGGCGGACAACTCTGCTCTGTTGACGGGTCTGCTGCTGGCGATCAGTATTCCCTCTTTCGCCCCGTGGTGGATGGTGGTGCTTGGCACCGTGTTCGCTGTGGTCATCGCCAAGCAGCTTTATGGCGGTTTAGGCCACAACCCGTTTAACCCGGCGATGATTGGCTATGTGGTGCTGCTGATCTCCTTCCCGGTGCAGATGACCAGTTGGCTGCCGCCGTATGAAATCGCACGCACCGTTCCCGGCTTTATCGATGCGTTACAGGTTATTTTCACCGGTCACACTGCCGCTGGCGCGAATATGGAAACGCTGCGCATTGGTATCGATGGCATCAGCCAGGCGACGCCGCTCGACACCTTTAAAACTTCATTGCATGCCGGACACAGCGTTGAGCAGATCCTGCGCTCCCCTATCTATAGCGGCGTGCTGGCTGGTGCGGGCTGGCAGTGGGTCAACCTCGGTTATCTGGCCGGTGGTCTGTTCCTGCTGTGGCAGAAAACCATTCGCTGGCATATTCCGGTAAGCTTCCTGCTGACGCTGGCGATTTGCGCCACACTCGGCTGGGTTTTCGCCCCGCAATCGCTGGCTGCGCCGCAATTGCATCTGTTCTCTGGCGCAACCATGCTGGGCGCGTTTTTCATTCTGACCGATCCGGTTACCGCCTCAACCACCAACAAAGGCCGGCTGATTTTTGGCGCGCTGGCGGGCGTGCTGGTGTGGCTTATCCGCAGTTTTGGCGGCTACCCGGATGGCGTGGCCTTTGCCGTATTACTGGCAAATATTACCGTGCCGTTGATTGATTACTACACGCGTCCGCGCGTGTACGGGCATCGTTAAGGAGCCGCCATGCTAAAGACAATGCGTAAACATGGCGTGACGCTGGCGCTGTTCGCCGCAGGTTCTACCGGGCTGACCGCCGCAATAGACCAAATGACCAAAACCACCATTGCCGACCAGGCTACGCTGCAACAAAAAGCGCTGTTTGATCAGGTGATCCCGGGCGACAGCTATAATAACGCGCTGCAACAGAGCTGTTTTCTGGTCAGCGATCCGGCGCTTGGCAAAGGGCAACACCATGTGTGGATCGCCAAAAAAGATGACAAGCCGGTTGCCGCTGTCCTTGAAGCGACCGCACCGGATGGTTACTCAGGCGCCATCCAATTGCTTGTCGGCGCAGATTTCAGCGGCACTGTGCTGGGTGTGCGGGTGACGGAGCACCATGAAACCCCGGGTCTCGGCGATAAGATTGAGCTGCGTATTTCCGACTGGATCACCCACTTCGCCGGAAAGCGGATTGACGGCGCGGCCGATGTCCATTTCGCGGTGAAGAAAGATGGCGGTGATTTTGATCAGTTTACCGGTGCGACCATTACACCGCGCGCGGTCGTTAACGCGGTGAAACGGACCGGCCTGTACGCGATGACACTACCGGAACAGCTTTCCCGTTTACCGGGTTGTGGAGAGTAAGTGATGAGCGAAGTGAAAGAGGTTATTGTTCAGGGACTGTGGAAAAACAACTCTGCGCTGGTACAGCTACTGGGTATGTGTCCGCTGCTGGCGGTCACGTCCACTGCCACCAACGCGCTGGGTCTGGGGCTGGCGACAACGCTCGTACTCACCCTGACCAACCTGTTTATCTCGCTCCTGCGTCGCTGGACGCCGGATGAGATCCGCATCCCGATTTACGTGATGATCATCGCCTCGGTGGTCAGCGCGGTACAAATGCTGATCAACGCCTATGCGTTCGGTCTTTACCAGTCACTGGGCATTTTTATTCCGCTGATCGTCACCAACTGTATCGTGGTCGGTCGTGCTGAAGCGTTCGCGGCGAAAAAAGGTCCGGCACTTTCAGCACTCGATGGCTTCTCTATTGGCATGGGTGCAACCTGCGCCATGTTCGTCCTGGGTTCCCTGCGCGAGATCCTCGGTAACGGTACGCTGTTTGATGGCGCGGATGGCCTGTTAGGCGGCTGGGCGAAAGCGCTGCGCATAGAAGTATTCCACACCGATTCCCCATTCCTGCTGGCGATGTTGCCGCCGGGCGCGTTTATTGGCCTCGGCATGATGCTGGCGGTGAAATACCTTATCGATCAGAAGATGAAAAAACGTCGTGAAGCGGCGGCGACAACGGCAAACGACAGCACTCAGGCCGCGCCCGGGAAGGCATAATGAATAAAGCAAAACGACTGGAAATTTTAACCCGCTTACGGGAAAACAATCCGCACCCAACCACCGAGCTGAATTTCACCTCACCGTTTGAGCTGCTGATCGCCGTACTGCTCTCCGCCCAGGCCACCGATGTCAGCGTTAACAAAGCCACCGCGCTGCTCTACCCGGTGGCAAACACACCTAAAGCGATGCTGGAACTGGGCGTTGAAGGGGTGAAACAGTACATCAAAACCATCGGCTTGTTTAACAGCAAAGCGGAGAATGTCATTAAGACCTGCCGTATTTTGCTGGAAAAACACAATGGCGAAGTGCCGGAAGACAGAGCCGCGCTGGAAGCCCTGCCGGGCGTCGGGCGCAAAACCGCCAATGTGGTTCTTAATACCGCGTTTGGCTGGCCGACCATCGCTGTGGACACGCATATTTTTCGCGTTTCTAACCGCACGCGTTTTGCGCCGGGTAAAAACGTTGAGGAAGTTGAAGAGAAGCTGCTGAAAGTGGTGCCTGCTGAATTTAAAGTCGATTGCCACCACTGGTTGATCCTGCACGGGCGATACACCTGCATCGCCCGTAAGCCGCGCTGCGGCTCCTGCATTATCGAAGATCTGTGCGAGTACGACAGTAAAGTCGATAATTAACGCCCGTCAAAACGGGCGCATCACTGCCAGCAGAATAATCACCAGCACAGCAACAAGAGTAATGGTGGTTGCATTACGCAAAGCGCCCATCCCCTTTACCGCTTCACCAGCCGCGATGCGACGCAGCGTGGCAGAGAGAAAACCGTGCAGGCCGGAAAGCAGCAGCACGACACACACTTTTACTATCAGCCACAGATGCGGCATCTGCCCATGCGCAATCACCATTACCGCACCCGCAACCCACAGCAGTAACATTGCAGGCGTGGTAATTTTACGGCTCCAGCGGCGTACATCGCCCGCCAGCGCGACACGCGCGGTGTTATCTGCTTGTGTTGCGCACCAGCCGGCAACGACAGCCATAACCAGCATTCCGCCTATCCAGACGATGGCCGCTGCGATATGTAACGCATTGAGCCATGGATGAAAGTTCATATTTCGACTCCAGTTTAATAAAGACTGCGGCAAGTCTGACAGCGTATCTGCCCCCTGTCATGAACAATGCGCGGCAGATAGCAGAAAAGGTCTCGTTATTGATCGCGTATTGGTTACCCAACGAATCGCGGATAAGAGAACTCGCTGTTTTTATGTCATAACTTTATGTGATAACGCTCACGTCTCTGTAAATTACTCAAAACGTCGAATGATTGCTCACAAATCGTGATATTGAGCAAATAATCGTCCGCTTATGCGTATTTAATAAGGTTATTCCTTTTTTTAGAAGAAAAAAATCCAACTAATGGCTATTTCGGTGACTATTGCTAACACAATGTTAAAAAAGAGATTAACAATGTTCACGGAATGGTTGCAGTGCAAACTTTAATCACGTTTAGCAAGAGATATGACCAGATTGATTACATAAACCAGCCCAATACACTACTATTTCACCAAAATAGCAGAACATATGCCTTAATGCGCAATCTAACCCCCGGAGTGTAGTAGAAAAATCCACTTTTGTTTCCATGATGAAATTTAACTCTGAATAACAAATAAAAACACCGAGCATTGTAATGCCCTGGATCTATGTAACAGAATATGTCAAAAGACTTGCCTGAACGCGCTGGATAGTGAACATTAACCGCCGTTTTCCCCTCCCAATATAACTATAAGCGTGATGAACTCTGGTCATTGCGCGCTGAACACCCCCGTTAATATGGGATGTAAAAAAAGAGGTATATGTGTCAACTGCAAACAAACCAACGGAAAGCGTCAGTCTGAACGCTTTTAAACAGCCGAAAGCGTTTTATCTGATCTTCTCTATCGAGTTATGGGAACGTTTTGGTTACTACGGCCTGCAAGGGATTATGGCTGTTTACCTGGTGAAACAACTGGGTATGTCAGAAGCGGACTCTATTACACTGTTCTCCTCCTTCAGCGCACTGGTTTATGGCCTGGTTGCCATCGGTGGCTGGCTGGGTGACAAAGTGCTGGGCACCAAACGCGTGATTATGCTGGGCGCGATCGTGCTGGCCGTCGGTTATGCGCTGGTGGCGTGGTCCGGTCATGATGCGAGCATTGTCTATATGGGCATGGCGGCCATTGCCGTGGGTAATGGTCTGTTTAAAGCCAACCCGTCTTCCCTGCTCTCCACCTGCTATGCGAAAGACGACCCGCGTCTGGACGGTGCATTTACCATGTACTACATGTCCGTTAACGTCGGTTCATTCTTCTCCATGCTGGCAACACCGTGGCTGGCCGCGAAATTCGGCTGGAGCACTGCGTTTGGTCTGAGCGTGGTGGGTCTGCTGATCACCATCGTTAACTTCGCCTTCTGCAAACGTTGGGTGAAAAATCACGGTTCTAAACCGGATTTCGAACCGCTGCGCGTTGGCTATCTGCTGGCGACCATTGTCGGTATCGTGGCGCTGATCGCTATCGCTACCTGGCTGCTGCACAACCAGGGCATCGCACGTATGGTGCTGGGCGTTGTGGCGCTGGGTATTATCTGCATCTTCGCCAAAGAGACTTTCGCGCTGAAAGGCGCCGCTCGTCGTAAAATGATCGTCGCCTTCATTCTGATGGTACAAGCGATTGTCTTCTTCGTGCTCTACAGCCAGATGCCGACATCCCTGAACTTCTTTGCTATCCGTAACGTTGAGCACACACTGTTTGGTATCGCTTTCGAACCTGAACAGTATCAGGCGCTGAACCCGTTCTGGATAATTATTGGTAGCCCGATTCTGGCCGCTATCTATAACAAAATGGGCGATACGCTGCCGATGCCGCACAAATTCGCTATCGGTATGGTGCTGTGCTCCGGCGCGTTCCTGGTACTGCCGCTGGGCACGAAATTCGCATCTGATGCGGGTATCGTTTCCGTAAGCTGGCTGATCGCAAGCTATGGTCTGCAAAGTATCGGTGAACTGATGATCTCTGGTCTCGGTCTGGCGATGGTCGCGCAACTGGTGCCGCAGCGTCTGATGGGCTTCATTATGGGAAGCTGGTTCCTGACCACGGCTGGCGCGAACATTATCGCCGGCTATGTGGCTAATCAGATGGCGATCCCGGAAAACGTGACCGATCCGCTGATGTCACTGAATATCTATGGCACCGTGTTCCTGCAAATTGGTATCGCGACAGCGATTATCGCTTTGCTGATGATCGTCACCGCACCGAAGCTGAACCGCATGACGCAGAGCGAAGATACCACTCGCGACACGTCGGAAACCGCTACGGCATAATCGCCGCGGGGAACTCGAATTATTCAGCCGCTAACGCAAGTTAGCGGCTTTTTTTTTATTCTGCCGCGTAATAACCTATGCCGGAAATCAGCCATAAGGAAAAGATAATGAAACTGTTTTACAAGCCGGGCGCCTGCTCTCTCGCATCGCACATTGCTCTGCGTGAGAGCGGAAAAGATGTGGATCTGGTCAGCGTTGATTTGATGAAAAAGCGCCTGGAAAACGGCGATGACTTTTTCGCCATCAACCCGAAAGGACAAATCCCGGCGCTGCTGCTGAATGACAACACTCTGATTACCGAAGGCGTGGCGATTATGCAATACGTTGCTGACAGCGCGCCTGAGAGCCAGTTACTGGCACCTGTGGGTACCTTGCCGCGTTACAAAACGCTGGAGTGGCTGAACTTTATCGCAACCGAGCTGCATAAAGGCTTCACCCCGCTGTTCCGCCCGGACACACCGGAAGAGTACAAACCCACCGTACGCGCTTTGCTTGAGAAAAAATTGCACTACGTGAATGAATCCCTGAGCAATAACGCGTGGATCAGCGGTGCGAACTTTACCATTGCCGACGGTTATCTGTTTACCGTGTTGCGCTGGGCGCGCGCGGTGAAATTGAATATGGAAGGTCTGTCGAATATTGACGCGTATATGGCGCGTGTTGCCGCTCGTCCTGCGGTAGCAGCTGCAATGGCGGCAGAAGGTATTCAGTAAAATGTGTATGCCCGCGTACGCGCTGCTCAGCGGGCATCAATAAAGGCGGGGATCCCCGCCTTTTTTACAGCAATGTGGCGCTAAAAAGATGCTCTGGTTGCGCAATTCTGTCCTGCGCCGCGACTACCTGCAGTTCATACTCCTGCAAATTTTTAGTCGCCAGCATAATTTCATACACCGCCGCCGTTACGTGCTCCAGCGCTTCACGTACGCTTGCACCCTGCAACAATTTCACCAGTAACAACCCGCTGGTCACATCGCCCACACCGACAGGCTGACGTGCGCCAAAATCCACCAACGGACGGCTAATGTGCCAGGCTTCACTGGGCGTCACCAGCAACATTTCAAAGCGATCGGTGCTCAGTCCCGCGCGCGCCAGGTGTTTCACCAGCACGATTTGCGGCCCCTGCGCAATCAGCTCACGTGCCGCAGCCACTGCGTCTTCCACCGTGTTAACCGCATGCCCGCAAAGGATCTCCAGCTCAATCAGATTTGGCGCAATGATATCGCTGGCAGGCAAAGCGTGGCGGACATGAAACTCGGCAACCCCTGGCGCAACGATGCAGCCTTTCTCCGGATGCCCCATGACGGGATCGCAGAAATATTTCGCCTGTGGGTTGGCTGCTTTCACCTGACGAACGATACCAAGAATATGCTCTCCCTGCTCTGCCGAACCCAGATAACCGCTCAGCACCGCGTCACAGCGTTTCAGTTGGTCAATTGCCGCAATGCCTTGCACAATTTCGGTCAGATGGGCTGGAGGCATCACGCTGCCGGTCCACTTGCCGTATTGAGTATGGTTAGAAAACTGCACCGTGTTCAGCGGCCAGACGTTAGCGCCCAGGCGGCGCATCGGAAACTCGGCGGCACTGTTCCCCGCATGACCAAAGACCACATGCGATTGAATGGCGAGGATATTCTTCATTGTTGGTAGCCTTGCAAGAATGGAGCAATAAAAAGAAGGGAGTGATTTCTCACTCCCTTCAGCAGGTCTGTTTTTATTTCCAGCAGATCAAGCAGTAGTTTTTCTTACCGCGGCGCAGCAGCGTGTAGCGGCCAAACAGGCGATCGCCGTCAGTGAAGAAATACTCCGGATCGGATTGTTTTTCGCCGTTGATGGTAACGGCGTTGGACGCGATGGTTTTACGCGCCTGGCCGCGGGATGGCTGCAGCTCAGAATCAACCAGCGCCTGCATCAGATCGGCACCTTTTTCCATCTCAACCATCGGTACGCCATCCTGCGCCAGCTGCTCGAAATCGGCTTCGCTCAGATCACTCAGCGTACCGTTGAACAGGCTTTCAGTGATGCGTTTAGCGGCGGTTAAACCCTCTTCGCCGTGAACCAGACGCGTCACCTGCTCAGCCAGCACATATTGCGCACGCGGCGCTTTACCGCTGTTTTTGTCTTCTTCTTCCAGCGCGTTAATTTCCGCGATGTCCATAAAGGTGAAGAACTTCAGGAAGCGGTAAACGTCCGCGTCGGCGGTGTTGATCCAGAACTGGTAGAACTTATACGGACTGGTTTTCTTCGGATCGAGCCACACCGCGCCGCCTTCGGTTTTACCAAATTTGGTGCCATCGGCTTTGGTGATCAGCGGAACCGTCAGGCCAAAGACCTGGTTTTGGTGCAGGCGGCGCGTCAGATCGATACCCGACGTGATGTTACCCCACTGGTCAGAACCGCCAATCTGCAACACGACATTATGCAGTTCGTTCAGGCAGGCAAAGTCGTAACCCTGCAGCAGGTTGTAGGAAAACTCGGTGAACGAGATGCCGACATCATCGCGGTTCAGGCGCTGCTTGACCGCTTCTTTGTTAATCATCTGGTTAACAGAGAAGTGTTTGCCGATATCGCGCAGGAAGGTCAGCACGTTCATGCTGCCAAACCAGTCGTAGTTATTTGCAGCGATAGCGGAGTTGTCGCCACAGTCGAAATCGAGGAACGGTGCGACCTGTTTGCGGATTTTATCTACCCACTCCTGCACGGTGTCTTCGGTGTTCAGTTTACGCTCGGTAGCTTTAAAGCTCGGGTCGCCAATCAGACCGGTTGCGCCACCCACCAGCGCCACTGGCTTGTGGCCAGCCTGCTGGAAGCGTTTCAGGCATAACAATGGAACCAGATGCCCCAAATGCAAGCTGTCAGCGGTGGGATCGAAGCCGCAATAGAGCGCGATCGGGCCCTGCGCCAGTCGCTCTGCTAACGCTTCCTCATCCGTCACCTGAGCCACGAGGCCCCGCTCTTGCAATTGTTTAATCAAGTTACTGCTTGCCATCAAAATCTCCATGTATAAAACGGACTGCACCTTTGCCGGTACACGACTTTTCGCCAGATGCGAAAGGATACTTCATGGGGGGCAGATAGAATAAAGCGCCGGAACACGGAGTGCCAGCGCTTATAGCAACATTTTTCAGGGTTTACGGCGCGAGGCGGTCAATTTTCCACGCATCATTCTCGCGCTGGTATAAAAAACGATCATGCAGGCGATTGGCACCGCCTTGCCAGAACTCCATCTGTTCAATACTGACGCGATAGCCGCCCCAGAAACTGGGTAACGGGATTTCGCCCTGCTGGAACTTTTGCTTAAGTTCAAGGAACTTGCTTTCCAGAATACCGCGCGCGGAGATGCGGCTCGATTGTTTCGATACCCAGGCGCCGATTTGGCTGTCACGCGGGCGACTATGGAAATACTTCATCACTTCCAGCGTTGAAAGCCGTTCGGCTTTGCCGGTGACCATCACCTGGCGATCCAGCATATGCCATGGGAACAGCAGACTGACAGCGGGGTTGTTTTCGATGTGATGCGCTTTACGGCTGCCAAGGTTGGTATAGAACACCAGCCCTTTTTCATCGTAATGTTTAAGCAACACGATGCGCTGATAGGGCTGACCGTCCTCATCCACTGTCGCCACGACCATAGCAGTCGGGTCAACGAGCTGGGCTTCACAGGCCTGCCCCAGCCAGCGTTCAAATAATGCCAACGGTTCGGCGGGAAGGTCGCCGCGACGCAGACCACCTTTGGTGTATTCACGGCGCAGATGCGCGATTTGCTGCAATTGATCGTTATCAGACATGGCGTTAGCGAAAGTAATCATCAGGTGGGGCTATTATGCGCCCCCCTGTGAAAATCTCAACGCTGCGGAATAAGCTGGCAATTATTCAGTACGATGCGATCGCGCTTGTAGACGGTCGCACTCTCACCCTTCGACCAGAAAACGTAGACGCCATCCGTGTAACGTGCGCCGGAGGCTGAAAGCCCTTGCTGTAAGGTCAGCAATTTATCATCCCAGACAAAACTCGCCTGCTGACGGGTGTTATTAATTTTCACGGTGAGCGGTTTTTCGTCGCACTGGTAAACCAGCGTATCGGTATGCATGCGTTCTACAAACTGATTGTAATAGCTGCATCCGGCAAGCAGTGCGGGCAGACAGGCGATGACTATTTTTTTCATAGAGTATTCCCGGGACGGTCCTGGTCACGGAGGGCGAAACGCCCTCCCTAAGCCTGGTCAGTCTAGCCCGGTGCAACTAAAGTGAAATGCGGTTAACTCTGATTCTGCCGCGGGTTAGCAGGGTAAATCGCGCCGAGCACCGAGGCAGCGGACGCGCCAGTGACGGATGGCAGATTGCCAGGCAGTCCGGCCAGGGTCCGCCACGCAAGCCAGGCAAACGCCAGCGCTTCCATGTCGTCGCCGCTGATCCCGGCTTCATCCGTGGTGGAGACTTCTGTACCTGGCAAAAGCCCCGCCAGACGCGCCATGACCAACGGATTTCGACTCCCACCGCCACAGACCAGCAGGCGTTCACAACCGCCACTGAGCAGCACCTGCTCGGAAATTGTCACCGCCGTCAATTCAGCCAGCGTTGCCTGCACATCGCTGGCGCTTAACCCCGGGAAGTGCGCCAGGTGGCGTTCCAGCCAGCTGTAGTTAAAGTATTCACGACCGGTGCTTTTCGGCGCGGGCGTGGCAAAGTAGGCATCGCTTAGCATGTTTTGCAGGAGCGGCAGCACTACTTTGCCTTCGCTCGCCCACTGCGCATCTTTGTCGTACGGTTTGCCTTTTTGCCGCCAAATCCATGCGTCCATGAGCATGTTGCCTGGGCCTGTGTCATAACCTCGGACCGGCTGACCGGGGATCAACAGCGATAGATTGGCGATGCCACCAATGTTGAGCACCATGCGCCGTTCTACCGGGTGCGCCAGCAGCGCATGGTGAAAGGCCGGCACCAGCGGCGCGCCCTGCCCGCCAAGCGCGATATCACGGCGGCGAAAGTCACCGACCACCGTCACACCCGTACGCGCCGCGATTTGGTTGTTATCACCAATCTGCAGAGTATGCGGCGCAATGCCTGTCGGCTCATGCCAGACGGTTTGCCCGTGGCAACCAATGGCGACGATATCTTCCGGGTGGAGTTGCTCTCGGTCCATTAGCGCCAGCACCGCGTCGGCGAACAATTGACCCAGTTGGGTATCCAGCCGCCCCAGTTGCGAGAGTGTGAGTTGCTGCCCCTGACAAATGCCAAGAATCGCCTCTTTTAACGGCAGCGGAATCGGAAACGTCAGGCTCGCTTGCTGCGCGACCATGGTTTCATCGATTGCCGCCAGCACCACATCAACCCCATCCAGACTTGTTCCAGACATCACCCCAATGTAGCGACCCGATTTCATACGCCTTCCTTTAATGCATGACCGAAGGGCACCACTCCACCATAAAGCGGGGGTTAACGCCATCGGCTGCAAACACTTTTTAACAATCGGATGATTTTCCGTTAAGTGAAATTACGCCGTGCTGCGCTTATAATCGCTTCGTTTAAATCTGGTTAAACTCGCGTTGATTATTATTTTGCCGGGATTTGGCAGAAGATATGACCTGGTATTGCTAAAATGCCATATAATTTAACCATGTCGGATGCCCGCAAGGGCGTTTCATGGTGAACAGGAGATTCATAAATGATGTTACGTGCACTGGCAGTTTCGCTGATTGGTTTTACTTTGGCTGGCTGCGTGAATAACGACACGCTTTCCGGTGATGTCTACTCTGCATCCGAAGCTAAACAGGTGCAGAATGTCACTTACGGCACCATTGTTAACGTCCGTCCGGTACAGATTCAGGGTGGCGATGATAACAATGTCATCGGCGCGCTTGGCGGTGCAGTGCTGGGTGGTTTCCTTGGTAACACCGTTGGTGGCGGCACGGGCCGTTCTCTCGCCACCGCAGCAGGTGCAGTAGCCGGTGGCGTTGCAGGGCAATCCGTCCAGGGTTCACTGAATAAAACGCAGGGTGTCGAGCTGGAAATTCGTAAAGATGATGGCAACACCATTATGGTCGTACAGAAACAGGGTAACACCCGTTTCTCCGCAGGCCAGCGCGTCGTGATGGCAAGCAACGGTCGTCAGATTACCGTTTCCCCGCGTTAATTCCCGCATTGGGTGGTCACGCCAGTGGTCGCCCTTTCGTATTGCCGATACTGAATGTTGATGTAAAAAAGCCTTGCGGATGCAAGGCTTTGCTGGTCAGTCTCGCGACTGAAGCTCATTGATGTTTTGTTCCAGTCGGGCAATCATTTTAATCAACTGATCGAGTTCTTCCGCAGAGATCCCGGAAAGTATTTCCCCCCGGGTTTTACGAATAACCGTCTCCATCTCTTCAATGATTGGGTCCGCTTTTTCTGTCAATTTGATCCGCTTTGCCCGGCGATCGTTGGCGCAGGTCTGGCGAGAAATAAGGCCTTTCTCTTCCAGTTGATCCAGCGTACGCACCAGCGAAGGCTGCTCAATGCCAATCGCTTTTGCCAGTTGAATTTGCGACTGATCGGGCGGCAGCTGATGAATATTATGCAGCGTTACCCAGTGAGTCTGCGTTAATTCCAGAGGTTTCAGGCGATGGTCAATCAAAGCGCGCCAGACGCGCACTAAGCGTGCCAGATCAGAACCTAATGGCGATTCCAATTTCATCTCCTTATAATTAGCTTGCTAAGTTATTATACTCATTTTAGAATAGTTTGCAGTATTTATATTGGTAAAACAAATGTATTGCGGTTCTCGCCGGGGCTTACGCTGAGATTCCACCTGCCTTAGCAACACGCAGTGGTTGGTACTTATCTAATGATAATCATCAATCTGGCGATCCGTTAGGTTGCACAGGACACAAAGTGTGAAGTTGAACCCAAGTTTCCCGAACTTACCCCTGCAAGACCTGATTTTTGGCGCATCGGTCTATTTCCCTCCCGTATTTAAAGTGGTCATGCTGGGCTTCCTGTTCTGGCTTATTGCTCACCGGCTGTTGCGCGGGTGGATTTATGCGGGTGATATCTGGCACCCCATCCTGATGGATCTCTCCTTGTTTGTTATTGCGCTGAGCCTCGCCCTCGGCTTGCTAAACGTGTGGTAATTATGCGCCTGAAATCCCTGAAGTATTTTTCTACTCTCCTGGTGCTGGCTGTGGCGATTGTCGCGGCCTGGTGGATGTGGAACTTTTATATGCAGTCCCCCTGGACGCGTGACGGAAAGATCCGCGCTGAGCAGGTCAGTATCACACCGCAGGTCTCAGGCAGCATCACCGAACTGAAGGTGAACGATAACCAGTTGGTTAAAGCGGGCGATGTGCTGTTTCGTATTGACGATACGCCTTACCACATTGCCGTACTGAACGCCGAAGCCCAACTGGCTCGTATGCAAACCGATCTGGCAAAAGCCAATAATGAAGCCAATCGCCGTCGCCATCTCTCACAAAACTACATCTCCGCAGAAGATCTCGATACTGCCAATATTAGTGTTAAAGCCGCGCAGGCAAGCGTTGCGGCAGCGCAGGCACAACTTGCGCAGGCACAATGGCAATTGGCGCAAACAGAAGTTAAGGCACCGGTAGACGGCTGGGTCACCAACCTTTCCACCCGCACCGGGAATTACGCCACCGCCGGACAACCGGTTTTCGCGCTGGTAGACAGCCATTCGTTTTATGTGATGGGTTACTTTGAAGAGACCAAGTTGCGCCATATTCATGAAGGGGCAGCTGCGAAAATCGTGCTTTATAGTGGAGATGTTACGTTACAGGGTCACGTCTCAAGCATTGGTCGCGCGATATATGACCAAAGCGTCGAGACAGACAGCGGGCTGGTTGCCGATATCAAACCGAATGTACCGTGGGTACGGCTGGCGCAGCGTGTGCCGGTACGTATTCAGTTTGATAACCTGCCCGCCAGGCTGACGCTGGTGTCCGGCACCACCTGCACCGTGGCGATTGGTGGTCAGTAATGAAATCGCCTGTCTGGCTCTGGCAAAATCTGCCATGGGTGAAAGCCACGACCGGACAGTGGCGTTATGCGCTGCGTAACGGTATCGCGATGTGTCTGGCGCTCACGGTGGCTTATTATCTCGATCTCGATGAACCTTACTGGGCCATGACATCCGCAGCCGTCGTCAGCTTCCCCACCGTCGGCGGTGTGATCAGCAAAAGCCTTGGTCGTATTGCCGGGAGCCTGCTTGGAGCCAGCGCAGCGCTGATCATTGCCGGTCAGACGCTTAACGATCCGTGGCTGTTCCTGTTCGCCATGGCCGCCTGGATTGGCTTTTGTACCTGGGCTTGCGCGCAATTCACCAATAATGTCGCCTATGCCTTTCAACTGGCGGGTTATACCGCCGCGATTATCGCGTTCGCAATGGTCGATGTGACCGATATTACTGAGCTGTGGGATATTGCTCAGGCGCGCGTGTGCGAAGTGATCCTGGGCATTTTGTGCGGTGGCATGATGATGATGATCCTGCCCGGCAACGCGGACGGGACCACCCTGCTGACGGCACTGAAAAAAATGCATGCCCGGTTGCTGGAACATGCAAGCCTTCTGTGGCAGCCAGAAACCACAGATGCTATCCGCACCGCCCATGAGAGCGTTATCGGCCAGATCCTCACCACCAATTTGCTGCGCATTCAGGCGTTCTGGAGCCATTACCGTTTTCGGCGGCAAAACAGTTTGCTTACCTGGTTACTGCATCAACAGTTGCGCATGACCAGCGTGATCTCCAGCCTGCGCAGAATGCTGCTGAACTGGCCCGACGCGCCGGAAAATTTGCGCCCGCTTCTTGAGCAACTGCTCTCCGCGCTTGCGCATCCGCGCGCGGATGCGCTTCTCGTCGCACGGATTATCGCCCCGCTCGCGCCCGGAGAAAGCGACGATTACCGGCACCATGCATTCTGGCAGCGCTTACGCTACTTCTGCCGTCTATATCTCACCAGTAGCCGCTGGCTGGCGCGCGTGGAGAATGCTTCGCCAGTAAGCAGTTATACGCCACCGCGAAGCCCGGGATTGATGCGTGATACGGATAATGCCGAAGCGCTGTGGAGCGGCATTCGCACCTTTTGCGCGCTGAGTCTGGTCGGCGCATGGAGCATCAATACGCAGTGGGAATCGGGTTCGGCGGCGCTGACGCTGGCGGCTATCAGCTGTGTGCTCTACTCCGTCTCGCCCGCGCCGTTTAACTCCCTGACGCTGCTGCTGCGCACCTTAGTCTTGCTGTCGCTGTTCAGCTTTATGGTGAAATTCGGCCTGATGGTGCAAATCAGCGAGCTGGCGGTGTTTCTGCTGTTTCTCTTCCCGTTGTTAACCACCCTGCAATTGTTGAAACTGCAAATGCCAAAGCTCGCCGGGTTGTGGGGGCAATTGATCGTTTTTATGGGTTCGTTTATTGCAGTGACCAATCCACCGGTTTATGACTTTGCGGACTTCTTAAATGACAACCTGGCGAAGATCTCAGGCGTCGCGCTGGCGTGGCTCGCATTCGCCGTGTTACGTCCGGGCTCGGATGCCCGCAAAAGCCGGCGTCACATTCGCACGCTGCGCCGCAGTTTTGTCGATCAACTTAGCCGCGTGCCACAGCTGAGCGAGCATGAGTTTGAATCGGTGGTTTATCACCACATTAGCCAGTTAAGTCATAGTCAGGACGCGCAAGCGCGCCGCTGGCTGCTGCGCTGGGGTGTCGTGTTGTTGAATTGCTCTCATGTTGTCTGGCAATTACGCGGTTGGGAAATCCGCTCAGATCCCCTCGCCAAAGTGCGCGAGTTATGCATTGTTTTATTGCGGGACGTGATGAGTGAGCGTGGCGTCCAGCAACGAACACTTTCTGCCACGCTGACCGAGTTGCAGCGGATTAGTGCGGTGCTGGGTAAACATCACCAGCCGGCCGCGCGGGAGCTGGCCTCGGTTGTCTGGCGCTTATATTGCGCGCTATCGCAGCTGGAGCAAGCCCCGGCAGCCGGAACGCTTACTTGATAACTCCGCAGGCGTAACGTGCGCCGCCACCACCGAGCGGTTTCGGTTGATCGGACATATTATCGCCGCCCACGTGCACCATCAGCGCTTTGCCTTTCACATCCGCGAGTTTTTTCAGACGCGGCGCCACCACAGGGTCGGTCGCTTTACCGTCGTTGTTGACCACCAGCACCGGCAGGTCGCCTAAATGTCCGGCGCCTTCTGGCCCTTCATGCTTGCCGGTATGCTGCGGATCGAGGTGTCCTCCTGCCGCTTCAGCAGCAGAGGCTTTCCCCTCTTTAATAGCAGGCTGGCAACTGCCTTTGGCATGGACGTGAAAACCATGCTCGCCGGGCGGCAGGGCTTTCAGATCGGGCGCAAATTCCAGCCCCTTATCGGTTTCGCTGATTTTTACACTACCAACAGACTGCCCAACGCCCTGCGCAGTGACCAGGTTCATTTCCACTTCTTCACTGGCGGCTTGCGCCCCGGCGCAAACCACGAGCGCCAGCACAGCCAGACTAAAACGCTTCATATGACCTCCTTTGGTCTGTTTTACCCTGTAAGTTTAAACCAGGATGGCAGATTTCACCGGGAGGTCATTTGCCTGCGTTATGGCACGTCGTAACCAAGCGCCGCTTTGCGAATACGGAACCACTGCTGGCGCGTCATCTGGAGGTTCAGTGCCCCCAGCGCCGAACGCACGCGCTCAATTTTACCCGAGCCAATAATGGGCAGCGGCGCAGACGGCAGACGCATCACCCAGGCATAGACCACCTGTTCGATGGTTTCGGCATTCAGTTCCTGCGCAACGCGCGCCAGTTCATCACGCAGCGGCTGGAACGCCGCATCGTTAAACAAACGCCCGCCGCCGAGACATGACCATGCCATCGGGCGGATGCGCAGCTGTTGCAGTTGATCCAGCGTGCCATCCAGCAGTAGCGGCTGATGAACCGGTGAAATCTCGACCTGGTTGGTCGAAAGCGTAAATGGCAGGCGTGACTGCAACAGTGAGAACTGCGCCGGTGTGAAGTTGGAAACGCCGAAGTGGCGCACTTTTCCGCTCTGATGCAAATGCAGAAAAGCTTCCGCCACCTCATCGGCGTCCATCAACGGATCGGGACGGTGGATCAGTAATAAATCAAGGTGATCGGTAGCAAGATTCACCAGCGACTGTTCGGCACTGCGAATAATGTGGTCGCGTTCAGTAATGTAATGACCCAGCGCATGTTCCGGTTTCGCGGTAGTAGCGATCCCGCATTTGCTGACAATCTCCATGCGGGCGCGCAGATGCGGAGCAAGCTTGAGCGCCTCGCCAAACGCGGCTTCACACAGATAACCGCCATAGATATCCGCGTGATCGACGGTAGTCACCCCGAGATCAAGGTGAGACTCAATGAAGCTAACCAGCTGCTGCGGGGACATGTTCCAGTCCATTAAACGCCAGTAGCCCATCACAAAACGGGAGAATTCCGGGCCTTGCGGCGCGAGGGCAATACGTTGAAGCATAATGATTTCCTCGAAGGTAATTTGCCTTCGAGTATACGCATTTTCGCTATTAAAACAGTGAAGGTTGCTGAGGTTCTTCCGCAGAGGACGCTTTGTTTGCGCGCATTTTGCGCTGCAGGCGCTGGCGGCACAAACGCAGCACCTCCTGCTTTTGCGCATCGGTCATTTTTTGCCAGTTAAAACGCTCATCGCGGCTACGCATGCAGCCACGACAAAAGCCGCGCTCATCCGACTGGCAAATACCGCGGCACGGGCTCTGGACGGGGAAAAACTCCAGTTGTTCTGGCACAGTCGTCTCCGGTAATACAGGCAGTTCCCTTTATTGAAGACTGCCTGTCGACAACGCGCAAGGCGAAAAACGCATTGTTCGCCACTTGCAACAGACCGATCGGTCTAGTAGAGTGGCGCGATGAGCAGAAATACCGAACATGACACGCGCGAACATTTACTGGCGACCGGCGAGCAGCTTTGCATGCATCGCGGGTTTACCGGTATGGGTCTGAGCGAATTACTGAAAACGGCGGAAGTGCCAAAAGGCTCTTTTTACCACTATTTTCGCTCCAAAGAGGCGTTCGGCGTAGCGTTGCTTGAGCGTCACTATGCCGCGTATCACCAGCGGCTGGCGACCCATTTCGCCAGCGGGCCGGGAAACTACCGTGACAGGCTGCTGGCGTATTATCAGGAGACGCTCCGGCAGTTTAGCCAACAGGGAATTATTAGCGGTTGCCTGACGGTGAAACTGTCGGCGGAAGTGTGCGATCTGTCGGAAGACATGCGTTCAGCAATGGACAAAGGCGCGAGCGGCGTTATCGCCCTGCTCGCGGATACGCTGGAAAACGGGCGTAACGATCGCAGCTTAACGTTTCAGGGCGAACCGCTAACGCAGGCGCAAGTGTTGTACTCCCTGTGGTTAGGTGCCAATTTGCAGGCCAAAATTTCGCGAAGCGCCCTGCCGCTGGAAAGCGCGCTAGCGCACGCAAATAACATCATCGCAACGCCTGTCTGATAACAGGCATTTTTATTTCACTTTTTACTAGTCGACCGGTCTATTCAGGAGTTGTTATGTCCAGTAAATTATTTACGCCGCTGAAAGTGGGCGCGATTACCGTTCCAAACCGCGTTTTTATGGCACCGTTGACGCGACTGCGCAGCATCGAGCCGGGTGATATTCCTACGCCATTAATGGCGGAATATTATCGTCAGCGCGCCAGCTCCGGCCTGATTATCAGCGAAGCCACGCAAATCTCCGCCCAGGCGAAAGGCTATGCCGGCGCACCAGGTCTTCACAGCGCAGAACAAATTGCTGCATGGCAGAAAATCACCGATGCCGTGCATAGCGAAAACGGCCGCATCGCCGTACAGCTGTGGCACACTGGTCGTATCTCACACAGCAGCCTGCAACCGGGTGGTGCCGCACCGGTCGCACCGTCAGCCATCAACGCGGGAACGCGTACCTCTCTGCGTGATGCCAACGGTAACGCCACACGTGAAGACACCTCCACGCCGCGCGCGCTGGAAACCAATGAGATCCCGGGTATTGTTAATGACTTCCGCCAGGCCGTCGCCAATGCGCGCGACGCCGGGTTTGATCTGGTTGAGCTGCACTCGGCCCATGGTTATCTGTTGCACCAGTTCCTTTCACCGTCGGCGAACCAGCGTACCGACCAGTACGGCGGCAGCGTGGAAAATCGCGCGCGCCTGGTGCTGGAAGTGGTCGACGCGGTAAGCAAAGAGTGGGACGCAGAGCGCATTGGTATTCGCGTGTCTCCGATCGGTTCTTTCCAGAACATGGATAACGGCCCGAACGAAGAAGCCGATGCGTTGTATCTGATTGAGGAACTGGGCAAGCGCGGCATTGCTTATCTGCATATGTCAGAACCAGACTGGGCGGGCGGCGAACCGTACACCGACGCGTTCCGTGAGAAAGTGCGCGCACGTTTCCACGGCCCGATCATTGGTGCAGGTGCCTATACCCCGGAAAAAGCGGAACAGTTGATCGAGAAAGGTTTGATTGACGCGGTAGCCTTTGGTCGCGCCTATATCGCCAACCCGGACCTGGTAAAACGTCTGCAACTGAAAGCGGAACTGAACCCACAGCGCCCGGAAAGCTTCTATGGCGGCGGTGCGGAAGGTTACACCGACTACCCTTCTCTGTGATCCTCTGATTGTTCATTGATAGCGGCGGGTCTGCGCCGCTATACTAAAACTGTGTTTCTATTCGGAACGTTAACACATTCATACAAGAGGACATTATGCGCTTACTTCACACCATGCTGCGCGTCGGCAACCTGCAACGCTCCATCGAATTTTATACTAACGTGCTGGGCATGAAGCTGCTGCGTACCAGTGAAAACCCGGAATATAAATATTCGCTGGCTTTCGTTGGCTACGGCCCGGAAAGCGAAGAAGCGGTGATTGAACTGACCTACAACTGGGGCGTGGACAGCTACGATCTGGGTAATGCTTACGGTCATATCGCGCTGAGCGTGGAAAACGCGGCGCAAGCTTGCGAAGCTATCCGCAACAACGGCGGTAATGTGACGCGTGAAGCGGGTCCGGTTAAAGGTGGCACCACGGTTATCGCCTTCGTTGAAGATCCGGACGGTTACAAAATCGAGCTGATCGAAGAGAAAGACGCCGGTAAAGGCCTGGGTAACTAATCCCCTCCGGGCGCGCTTTGCGCCCGCTGTTTTACATCCCTTCGTAAAATTTGCCATAATGCGCTGCCATTTTCCCGTATCAAGAGATCCTGATGTCCGATAACGCTCAACTGACTGGTCTGTGCGACCGTTTTCGCGGTTTTTACCCTGTGGTAATTGATGTTGAAACCGCCGGGTTTAACGCCAAAACCGACGCGCTGCTGGAAGTCGCCGCCATTACACTGAAAATGGATGAACAAGGCTGGCTAATGCCCGACAGCACGCTGCATTTCCACGTTGAGCCTTTCGAAGGCGCGAATCTGCAACCCGAAGCGCTGGCCTTTAACGGCATTGATCCGAACAACCCGCTGCGTGGTGCGATAAGTGAGCATGACGCGCTGCATGCCATTTTTAAAATGGTGCGCAAAGGCATTAAAGATCAGGGTTGTAACCGCGCAATTATGGTGGCGCACAACGCAACGTTCGATCACAGCTTTATGATGGCTGCTGCGGAGCGCGCTTCGCTGAAACGCAACCCATTCCACCCGTTTGTCACCTTCGATACCGCGTCATTAAGCGGGCTGGCGCTCGGTCAGACGGTGCTGTCAAAAGCGTGTGGCGCAGCGGGCATCGCGTTTGACGCCTCGCAGGCGCACTCCGCACTGTACGATACAGAGCAAACCGCCCTGCTGTTTTGCGAAATCGTCAACCGCTGGAAGCGTCTCGGCGGCTGGCCGCTGCCCATCGCGGACGAAAATCAGGCATAAAAAAAGCGACCGTCAGGTCGCTTTTTTGTTGGCAGAAATTACTCTGCGCTCGGCTCGTCTTTATGTTTTGCCGCCGCTTCTTTGATAAGCGTCTGCAATTCACCGCGCTGATACATTTCAATCACGATATCGCAGCCGCCAACCAGTTCACCTTCAACCCACAGTTGCGGGAAGGTTGGCCAGTTAGCATATTTCGGCAGTTCTGCGCGAATATCCGGGTTTTGCAGAATGTCTACATAGGCAAAACGTTCACCGCATGCAGAGAGCGCTTGCACCGCCTGGGCGGAGAAACCGCAGCTTGGCAGCTTCGGAGAGCCTTTCATATACAGCAGAATCGGGTTTTCAGCGATCTGGCGCTGGATTTTTTCAAGTGTTGTGCTCATTGTCTTGCTTCCTTCAACTTCTTCTACGGCAGATGTTCGCTATTGTAACGGTTCAGAGGGGCATCGGAAAATAACATTTTGTTCACCGTTCATGATTTTATCGTCTGTCGGCAAAAGTTGCCTTAGGAATATGACTTAACTCAACTCGCCGTCCCGCTTGCTGCCTAACTCTTGCGCACATAGAAACGTTTTGCTGCTTTTTTTTGCGCTTGTTAACGAAACGAAGCTATAGATGCAAAAACAGTATTAACTTTTGGGGTTTTTATGGATTAGAATCGACGAGTTTTAAAAAACCATTTGCAGGCATATTAAATGCTTGCCCTAACAGGGGATTGCTCAGTGGCGCGGATACCAAAAGTTTCAATCACGCTCTGTGCTTTGTTGTTCACCACGCTTTCTTTCACGCCATTAGCGAGTGCCTCTGAACAGGCGCGAGCGTCAGCCGTGCAAAAAGCGCATCTGGCGAAAGCATCCGAACGTAAGAAAAAAAATACATCACAAAAGACATCAAAGAAAAACAGTCGCAGTCCGGCAGAAAAAACCACCAGCAAAAAAATAACGGAGAGCAAAAAAACTCCGGCAAACAAAAAAGTTACAACCAGCAAAAAAGCCAGCAAAATCACTTCGCGTCGTAATGCATCCAGCCCGTTAAAAACTACCGCCATCACCTGGACTGAAAAATGTACGCCGCGCAAAGGCCACAAGCCGCATTGTGTGAAGGTTAAAAGCACTAACGCCATCGCCGATGTGCATAAAGTTCGCATTCAAAAAGCACAAAAAACCGCCATGTCCAAGCTGATGAATCAGATTGGCAAGCCTTATCACTGGGGCGGCACCTCACCGAGCACCGGTTTCGATTGCAGCGGTCTGGTCTATTACGCGTATAAGGATCTGGTGAAATTCCGTATTCCGCGTACCGCCAATGAAATGTATCACCTGCGCGATGCGTCACCGGTGAATGTAGCGGAACTGGAGAGCGGCGATCTGGTGTTCTTCCGTACCCAGGGCCGTGGTACAGCCGATCACGTTGGCGTGTACGTTGGCAATGGTAAATTCATTCAGTCTCCGCGCAGCGGCCAGGATATTCAGGTCACCTCGCTGAGTGAAGATTACTGGCAGCGTCATTATGTCGGCGCGCGTCGCGTCGTGACGCCGAAAACCATTCGCTAATCCCTCACCTGCCGCATCGGCGGCAGGTAACTCCCTCTTTTGTCTGACCTTTCGATTTGCTACCCTAATCCGCACATCCAATAGGGCTATTGGGTGTCATTAAAATAATGAAAGGAGAATAGCAATGTCGTTCGAATTACCTGCATTACCGTATGCAAAAGACGCCCTGGCGCCGCATATCTCAGCCGAAACGCTGGAATACCACTATGGTAAACACCATCAGACGTATGTCACCAACCTCAACAACCTGATCAAAGGCAGCGCTTTTGAAGGTAAATCGCTGGAAGAGATTGTGAAAAGCAGCGAAGGCGGCGTGTTCAACAATGCCGCCCAGGTCTGGAACCATACCTTCTACTGGAACTGCCTGGCCCCGAATGCTGGCGGTGAACCGACTGGTGAGCTGGCGGCGGCTATCGCCAAATCCTTCGGCAGCTTTGCCGAATTCAAAGCGCAATTCACCGATGCTGCGGTTAAAAACTTCGGTGCTGGCTGGACGTGGCTGGTGAAAAAAGCGGATGGCGCATTAGCCATTGTTTCAACGTCTAATGCGGGTACGCCGCTGACAAGCGACGCAACCCCGCTGTTAACCGTCGATGTGTGGGAACATGCGTATTACATCGATTATCGTAATGCGCGTCCGAACTACCTCGAACATTTCTGGGCGCTGGTAAACTGGTCATTCGTGGCCAAAAATTTAGCGGCATAAACGCGGCATAAAACAAAGGAGGGGCTAGCCCCTCCTTTTTTGCATTTGTGCTATTTATTCTGCTGCGGCACAGACACGTTCTGGCTGAGAGCGGCCAGAGAACAGCACCACCAGCAGACCCAGCCCGGCAATAATCGCCCCCATAACCGGGACGAAATCATAACCCAGCCCAGCGGAAATCACTGCTCCACCGGCTGCCGCGCCCAGCGCGTTACCGAGGTTAAAGGCACCGATATTGACTGAAGATGAAAGGCCAGGTGCTTCATGCGCAACGCGCATGACACGCATCTGCAACGGCGGAACCACCGCAAACGTCGCCGCGCCCCACACCACCATGCTGATGGCTGCGCCCACTTCACTGCGCGCCAGGAACGGGATCGCCAGCATGATGGCAATCAGCAGGATCAAAAAACCTTTCAGCGTGCCGGTGACCGAGCGATCCGCCAGTTTGCCGCCGAGATAGTTACCAATGGAGAAACCAACGCCAATCAACACCAGCATCGCCGTCACAAAAACGGGAGTGGCATCGGTAATGGTGTGCAGTACCGGCGCAATGTAGGTATACAGCGTGAACATGGCACCTGCGCCGAGCACGGTGGTCAGCAATGCGGACAACACTTGTGGGCGTACCAGTACCGACAGCTCTTTACGTACGTCCGGGCGCTCACCAGCACCACCTTTCGGCAACGAAAAGAACAGGCTCGCCATAGAAATCACACCCAGCCCGGCAGTGGCCATGAACGACATGCGCCAGCCAATGGTTTCACCCAGCCAGGTCGCGGCAGGTACACCGCCGATGTTAGCAATGGTCAGCCCCATGAACATGGTGGCGACTGCGCTGGCCTGCTTCTCTTTAGCGACCACGCTTGCCGCCACCACCGAGCCAAGACCAAAAAACGCGCCGTGGTTCAGACTGGTGACGATCCGCGCCAGCATTAATGTGGTGTAATCCGGTGCAATCGCCGATAGCACGTTACCGAGCGTAAAAATCGCCATCAAAAAGATCAGGGCATTGCGTCTGCCGCGATGCGACAGCAACAACGTCATTAACGGCGCACCGACCATCACGCCGATAGCGTAGGCGCTAATCAGCATCCCCGCCGCCGGAATAGAAACGTCAACGCCGCGGGCAATAACCGGCAGTAATCCCATCGGGGAAAACTCGGTAGTACCAATGCCGAAGGCGCCAATCGCCAGGGCAAGCAAAGGGAAATTAATTTTCATCTGTCACTCCAAAAAAGACATGCCGACTTGCGACCCTGTCGCTGAAGTCAAAAGTATGACAGCTATCACAAAAAACAGAAGTTAGCAGAATGACAAAAGATTATTGCAGAGGTGATAACAATAGCGGGGAAGAAAACCGAGGGAGAAGAGGCTCTCCCTCGCGACAGATCAATGCAGTGCAGCAGTCAGACCGCCGAAAACAATCAGGCTCAGAACGATGACGGTAGTGATTAAAGAATACTTCAGATCGGTGCTCATCAATTTTCCCCTTTTTAATTTCCCCACAAAAAGTGAGATAACGCATTTTTGCACAAATTATCTTAAAAATCTTGCGGGAATTCGCAGGAGAAACGTTTTAATACTTCCCCTTTTGCTCAAGATCAGACAAAATTCGACGCTAAATTTATTAGCGTACCGGCCATTGACTCCCCTCCTGACGTCCAGTGTCGTTTTCCCGGCGTACCGCACCCCCTTTGATGGGTACAGGGTGATTAAAGGCAAACGTTTACCTTAAGTATTATCAGGAGCTTATGATATGGTCTGGAGTGATATCTAATGGCAACGATTAAAGACGTAGCGAAACGAGCAAACGTTTCCACTACAACCGTATCACATGTAATTAACAAAACCCGTTTCGTCGCCGAAGAGACGCGCAACGCTGTGTGGGCAGCGATTAAAGAGTTGCACTATTCCCCCAGCGCCGTCGCCCGCAGCCTGAAAGTGAATCACACTAAATCGATCGGCTTGCTGGCCACCAGCAGTGAAGCGGCCTACTTTGCTGAAATTATCGAAGCCGTAGAGAAAAAGTGCTTCCAGAAGGGTTATACGCTGATCCTTGGCAATGCCTGGAATAGCCTCGAAAAACAGCGTGCTTATCTGTCGATGATGGCGCAAAAGCGCGTCGATGGCTTGCTGGTAATGTGTTCAGAATACCCTGAATCGCTGTTGAGCATGCTGGAAGAGTACCGCCATATTCCGATGGTGGTGATGGACTGGGGCGAAGCGAAGGCCGACTTTACGGACTCCGTTATTGATAACGCCTTTGAAGGCGGTTATATGGCCGGTCGCTACCTTATTGACCGCGGGCACCGCGATATTGGTGTGATCCCTGGCCCTCTGGAGCGTAACACTGGCGCCGGCCGTCTGGCTGGCTTTATGAAAGCGATGGAAGAAGCCCTTATCACCGTGCCGGAAAACTGGATTGTACAGGGCGATTTCGAGCCGGAATCCGGCTATCGCGCGATGCAGCAAATCCTCGGCCAGGCGCATCGCCCTACTGCGGTCTTTTGCGGCGGTGATATTATGGCGATGGGCGCGCTGTGCGCTGCCGATGAGATGGGTTTACGGGTACCGCAGGATATTTCCCTGATTGGTTATGACAACGTACGTAACTCACGCTTCTTCACCCCGGCCCTGACCACGATTCACCAGCCGAAAGATTCGCTGGGAGAAACGGCGTTTACCATGCTGCTTGATCGTATCGTCAACAAGCGCGAAGAGTCGCAGTCTATTGAAGTGCATCCGCGCCTGGTCGAGCGGCGCTCCGTGGCCGATGGCCCGTTCCGCGACTATCGCCGCTAACCGCTTATTACGGAGCCGTTAATTCGGCTCCCGTAACCATTCGTTATTCAGCGTTTCGCTATCTCCCAGATATTCCAGTAGCCAGTTTAACGCCGGGGACGCCTCATTTTGTTGCCACGTCAGGCAGCACGCCGCGTCCGGGAAGGGGTTTTCCAGGGTCAGCGCAACCCAGTCACCGCTGTCGAGCCGCGGGCGGGCAAAGTGTGCCGGCACCATTCCCACGCATAACCCTGCCGATAAGCACGCCTCCGACGACGCCCAATCAGGAACGATCACACGCTTCTGATTATCCAGCAGCCAGGTAATCCGTTTCGGCAGCGAGCGGGACGTATCTTCCTGGATAAGTGAAGGCCAGTTGCGCAAGGTATCGTCGCTAAGCGGGCCTGCCAGTGACGCCAGCGGATGGCGACAGGAAACCACGCATTTCCAGCTCAGCATTCCCATATCGCGAAACGCATAACGCCCACCAACGGGAATAGCCTGCGTTGCGCCAATCGCCAGCTCCACCCGCCCGTCAGCAAGCGCATCCCAGACACCGTTAAAGACTTCCTGGTAGACCTGCAACTCAACATCACTGAAATGGCGATAGAAATCGACGATCAATTGCCGGGTACGTTCAGGTTTTACGATGTTGTCGACGGCAATTGCCAGTTGCCCGCGCCAGCCGTTGGCGATTTGCTGGCACTGCTGACGGGTGATCTGCATTTTTTTGATAACAGCTCGCCCCTCTTTCAAAAACCAGACGCCGGCAGGCGTAAGCTCAACATCCCGATGGCGACGCTCAAACAGCGGAACAGCCAGCCACTCCTCAAGCTGTCGCACGGTATAGCTCACCGCAGAAGGCACACGGTGCAACTCCTGCGCCGCACCGCTAAAACTGCCGTTACGCGCGACAGCATCAACCACTTCCAGCGAATATTCTGACCACATAATCTGCCTGCAAAAATTTTGAAACCACTACGCAAATATTAGCGTTTCACAAGCGCTAATGCACTCCTTACACTCGACAGCCCTGATTACCTGCAATTAAAGAGAAACATTAATGCAACCTGGCAACGGATTTTTAGTCTGGCTCGCGGGATTAAGCGTGCTCGGCTTTTTAGCCACTGATATGTACCTCCCCGCCTTCAGCGCGATACAGCAAGATTTATACACATCGTCAGCGGTGGTTAGCGCAACCTTAAGCCTGTTTCTGGCGGGCTTTGCCATTGCGCAACTGGTATGGGGGCCACTATCAGATCGCTATGGCCGCAAGCCGGTTTTGCTGGCCGGGCTGGCGATTTTCGCGCTGGGCTGTCTGGGAACATTATGGGTACGTGATGCAACCCTGCTGCTGGTACTGCGCTTTCTCCAGGCGGTCGGCGTATGCGCCGCGACAGTAAGCTGGCAGGCGCTGGTGACGGATAACTACCCCGCGCATCGCGTCAATCGCATCTTCGCCACCATTATGCCGCTCGTAGGTTTGACGCCGGCACTGGCACCGCTGCTGGGCGCCTGGATCCTTGCGCATTTCAACTGGCAGGCCATTTTCGCCACTTTACTGGCGATAACGTTAATTCTGATGATCCCGGCATGGCGGCTGAAATCACCGGCGAAGAAAAGTGAACACCACGAACAACCGCTGACATTTATGGATCTGCTGCGTGCCCGGGATTATCGCGGGAATGTGATTATCTATGCCGCCTGCTCAGCCAGTTTCTTCGCCTGGCTGACCGGTTCACCGTTTATTCTGCATGAAATGGGTTATGGCCCATCGGTTATTGGCCTCAGTTATGTGCCGCAAACCATCGCCTTTTTGGTGGGCGGTTACGGTTGCCGTGCCGCGTTGCAGAAATGGCAGGGTTCTCGTTTGTTGCCATGGCTGCTGGGGGCGTTCGCGTTAAGTGTCCTCGCCACCTGGGCCGTCGGTTTTATGCCGGACGTGTCGCTGACCGCGCTGCTCATCCCCTTCTGCTTTATGGCAATGGCCAACGGCGCGATTTACCCTATCGTGGTCGCGCAGGCGCTGCGTCCTTTCCCGCAGGCAACCGGCCGAGCAGCTGCCTTGCAGAATACGCTACAGCTGGGTTTATGTTTTCTGGCAAGTCTGGTCGTTTCGTGGCTTATCGCCACACCACTGCTGACGACGACCAGTGTTATGGTGTCAATGGTGTTGCTGGTCGCGTTGGGCTATCGGCTTCAGCGCCGCACGCACGATGAATTAGCAGACAAAAAGGTTGTGACTTCCTCGTCGCATTGATAGTTGCGCAAGCGACTATCAACAACACAGTGGTTAGCTTGCTACGGGCTTTTTATTGAATCACCCGATTTTGAAGCCTATACTCATTTTCGGCTGTTTGATAAATACGATAAATATTATGCATTAACGGGTACCGGATTGTACCCGTTTACCCATGGAAGGCCTTTCGGCAAGGGTTCTCTCCCTTCCTCTGTTCTACGTCGGATATCAGCCTCACGGTAAAAACCGTGAGATTTCTCACAAGCCTGAAAAAGCGTCTACGCTGTTTGAAGGTTCTGATCACTGCGAGTGATGGAGAAGTTATGAGTTCATCGTGTATAGAAGAAGTTAGCGTACGGGATGACAATTGGTTCCGTATAGCAAACGAACTGCTGGGTCGCGCAGGTATTCGCGTCAACGGTCCCGCAGCGTCAGATATTCAGGTGAAAAACCCTGATTTTTTCAAACGCGTTTTACAGGAAGGTTCGCTCGGACTCGGCGAAAGTTATATGGACGGCTGGTGGGATTGCCCTCGCCTGGACATATTCTTTACCAAAGTCCTGCGCGCCGGGCTGGAAAACCAACTTCCGCACCATCTCAAAGACACACTCCGCATTGCCGGAGCAAGATTATTTAATCTGCAAAGTAAAAAAAGGGCCTGGATTGTGGGCAAAGAACATTACGATCTCGGTAATGATCTGTTTACCCGCATGCTGGATCCGCAGATGCAATACTCTTGCGCCTACTGGAAAGACGCTGAAACGCTGGACGACGCACAACGGGCAAAACTGCGGCTTATTGGTGAAAAGCTCACGTTAAAACCCGGCATGCGCGTGCTGGATATTGGCTGTGGATGGGGTGGTCTGGCGCAGTTTATGGCGCAAAATTACGGCGTCAGTGTGGTTGGCGTGACGATTTCTGCAGAACAGCAAAAGCTGGCGCAGAAGCGTTGCGAAGGGCTGGATGTCGATATCCGTTTGCAGGATTATCGCGATCTCGACGAGCAATTTGACCGCATTGTTTCCGTTGGCATGTTTGAACATGTCGGGCCAAAAAACTACGCGACCTATTTCCGCGTCGTCGATCGTAACCTGAAGCCCGATGGCATTTTTTTACTGCACACCATCGGCTCAAAACGCACCGACCACAATGTTGATCCATGGATCAACCGCTACATCTTCCCGAATGGTTGTCTGCCTTCTGTGCGCCAGATTGCAGTTGCCAGCGAATCACACTTCGTGATGGAAGACTGGCACAATTTCGGCGCGGATTATGACCGTACGTTAATGGCGTGGCATGAGCGTTTTCTTGCCGCCTGGCCGGAAATCGCCGACAACTATTCGGAGCGCTTTAAACGGATGTTCAGCTATTACCTCAATGCCTGCGCAGGGGCGTTTCGTGCGCGGGACATTCAGCTCTGGCAGGTGGTTTTCAGCCGGGGTATTGAGCACGGGTTGCGCGTCGCGCGTTAAAAAATAAACCCCGGTATACCGGGGTTTATTTTTACTCTTCGCTGGCTGCTGCGACAATCGCCGCTTCTTTCGAGGCCAGCACACGCTCCACGGTATCGACAACCGCCTGCGTTTGCGGGTCGATTTCGATATTCACGCGATGCCCCAGTTTTTTCGCGCCAAGCGTCGTACGCTGCAACGTTTCCGGAATTAAATGCACGCAGAAGCGGCTACTGGTGACTTCACCTACCGTCAGGCTAATCCCGTCAATGCCGATAAAACCTTTGTACAGAATGTATTTCATCAGCGCAGGATCCTGCACTTTGAACCAGATCTGGCGGTTATTTTCAGAGGTGAGAATTTTAACGATTTCGGCGGTGGTCATGATATGACCCGACATCAAGTGACCGCCGATTTCATCGCTGAATTTTGCCGCGCGCTCAACGTTTACCGTGTCGCCGACATTCAGATCGCCGAGGTTGGTGATACGCAGCGTCTCTTTCATCAGATCGAAGCTAATATGGCGGCCGTTAATCGCCGTCACTGTCAGGCAGCAACCATTATTGGCAATGGAAGCGCCGGTCTCAATGCCATCCAGCATCGTCTCAGGCAACTCAACAACGTGAGTGCGGAAATTGGGTTTATCATCAATTGACACCAGTTTCGCCGTGCCTTGCACAATACCCGTAAACATACTTACCACTCCTGTTCCATTCATACGGCCATTACCGTGTTCTTTACGCACAATAACAGGTGAAATTTACCCTTGCCAGTTTCAATCGCCCTGCCGCCCTTTTTCCCGCCACTCTGGCGAGAAGATAAGCGTAGCGCCGCGTGCTAAAAGATAACTTTGCTTTATGACTGGCATGGCAAAAGCACGCCATAGCAGGTAATATTTGTACACATGTCGCACCCATCGCTGTGCGGCATCCTTTTTAGCACAAGGAAAAACTCCTTCCTGATTAGTCGTTCCATTCTTCTTATAACTACAAGATAAAGGTGTTCTCGTGCAGAAGTATATGAGAGAAGCGGGTCAGTTACTGGCGCTCGCCGTGCCGGTTATTTTCGCGCAGGTCGCCCAGACAGCCATGGGTTTCGTCGATACGGTAATGGCCGGTGGCTACAGCGCCACGGATATGGCGGCGGTGGCAATAGGGACCTCAATCTGGTTTCCCGCCATTCTGTTTGGCCACGGTCTGCTGCTGGCGATGACGCCAGTGATTGCCCAGTTAAATGGTTCCGGACGTCGCGACAGAATTGCCCATCAGGTCGGTCAGGGGTTCTGGCTGGCAGGCCTGGTCGCGGTGTTGATCATGATTGTGCTGTGGAATGCCGGTCATATTATTTACGCCATGCATAACATCGATCCGCAACTGGCGGATAAAGCCGTGCGTTTTTTGCGTGCGTTGATGTGGGGGGCGCCAGGCTATCTCTTTTTCCAGGTGATGCGTAATCAGTGCGAAGGCCTTGCCCGCACGATCCCGGGTATGCTGATGGGTTTTGTCGGCCTGCTGGTGAATATCCCGGTGAACTACATCTTTATTTACGGCCATTTCGGTATGCCCGAACTTGGCGGCGTAGGCTGCGGCGTGGCGACCGCATCCGTCTATTGGGTGATGTTTATCTGCATGCGCCTGTATGTTAAACGCGCCCGCGCGATGCGTGATATTCAAGCGATGCAACGTTTTGCCAAACCTGACGTCGCGGTGTTAAAACGCCTGACTCAGCTCGGGCTGCCCATTGCACTGGCGCTCTTTTTCGAAGTGACGCTGTTTGCCGTGGTGGCACTGCTCGTTTCGCCGTTGGGTATTGTCGATGTCGCCGGACATCAGATCGCGCTGAATTTCAGTTCGCTGATGTTTGTTTTACCGCTCTCGCTGTCAGCGGCGGTGACCATTCGCGTCGGGTTTCGTCTCGGCCAGGGTTCAACACTGGATGCGAAAACCTCAGCCCACACGGGATTGTTGGTCGGCATCTCCATGGCGGCATTAACGGCGATTTTTACCGCATTAATGCGTGAACATATCGCGCTGATCTATAACGATAATCCAGAGGTCGTGACGCTGGCATCGCACTTGATGTTGCTGGCGGCGATTTACCAAATCTCCGACTCCATTCAGGTGATTGGCAGCGGTATCCTGCGTGGTTATAAAGATACGCGCTCGATCTTTTTTATCACCTTTATTGCTTACTGGGTGCTGGGTTTGCCGGTGGGTTACACGCTGGCGTTAACCGATTTAGTGGTCGACAGAATGGGCCCTGCGGGTTTCTGGATGGGCTTTATTATTGGCCTGACCTCGGCGGCAATAATGATGATGCTGCGGATGCGTTACCTGCAACGTCAACCTTCGGTGACCATTTTGCAGCGTGCTGCGCGCTAAAACGTTGGTAGCCGCCCGCTGGCGGCTACTTTCACGACATTTTGCTCAGTTGTTCCGCAATCAGGTGAATTGCGTGAGAAATTTGCCATTTTCCGCTTGCCACATCTCCGGCCTGCCGCTAATATTCGTCCCCGTTGTCAACCACAACACTGCGTTCATAGCTCAGTTGGTTAGAGCACCACCTTGACATGGTGGGGGTCGTTGGTTCGAGTCCAATTGAACGCACCATTCCTTTTCAGTGCGTCCGTAGCTCAGTTGGTTAGAGCACCACCTTGACATGGTGGGGGTCGATGGTTCGAGTCCATTCGGACGCACCATTCTTAGTTATTCTCAGTTCCATTCTTCAGTTTCATCTCAGCATGAGCATCCCCTATATCGACTGCGTGTTAGCGACAGTGATAAAGCAACCTTCCTTCGTATGCGCGCTGCTGCATTAGCAAATAAAAAAAGCCGCACCTTACGGCACGGCTTTTCGTGTTACAACCTAGCTATCAGAAGCCGACTTTCAGCGTGATTTGACCGCCGTAGCCGCCCGTGCCTGCGTCGTCGATGCTCCGGGTGTAGCCCGCGCGCACCCCGAGGGTAACGTTATCGCGGATCTGGCCGTCAATGCCGACATCCAGCGCCGCAGCGGTGCCGTCCTGATCCGGATTGAACGCGACCTCGCTGCCTGCTACGCCTGGCGCGCTGACGTTCACTGAGCCCTTCGAGTCAAAGGTCTGGATGAAGGACGGACGCACCCACCAGCTTACCGGTACCGGTTTGCCTGTCTCTTTCAGCGTCGCGTTGTTGCCCAGACGCAGACCGGCACGCACCTGCTGGCTGTGACCGTCGCCGAACTGCACGTCTGCAACGTCATCATTACCATCTTTCAGGTTCACGCCGCGATACTGGTACTGCACCTGCGGTTCCAGCACCAGGCCACCGCCGATCTCAAACGGCAGACCGGTTTCGAAGGAGCCAACATAGCCCCAGCCGTGAGTTTTCAGACCGTCGCCATCGCGCGGGTTGGTATCGAAGTTGTGGCGTGTGCCCTGGGCCACCACATCCATCCACCAGCCGCTCTCATGCACGCCGTTTAGGTAGAGGCCGCCGCTGTAAGCGTCATCACGTACCGTACCGGCTTTCGACTTGTCGTTGCGCTGCACGTCGACGGCAGAAAGCCCCGCCGCACCGTACACCCCAACGGTCCATTCCATGGAAGAAGCCGAACCCTGCCACAGATCGCTACCGATCTGCAGGAAGGTGTAGCCGCCTTTACTATCCGGCGTGTTGCCGTTGCGCAGATCGTTGCTGCCGTGATCGTGGCTCAGTTGACCGGCCTGGAAACGGGCCCACATGTTGCTACCGCTTTCGGCGGCGGTACGCGCCGCATAGCGACGGGCATCCAGCGAACCGAGCAGCGCACTGTCGTAGTCCATGGCCTGCGCATAGACAGAGCTATAAAGATACGTCGCCGAACGGTAGTTCTGCGGGCCGTTCTCGTTGCCACCGGCTTCAGCAGTCGTCAGATACCAGCTCTGGTCGGCGCTGCCCTGTTGCAGGGTGTAGTTATACGCCCCCGCCTGCAGGCTGCTGCTGAGACTGAAAGCATCATCGGTTGTGGTCGCACCATTAATGGCATTCACCACCTGGATGCCGTTACCGGTGGTACGTGCACCCAGACCGCCCTGGCTGCGAATGGCGATCCGCGTATTACCGGTGGCGGTGCCGCCGTCCAGCACCAGGCTGTCGCTCACTGCGCTATTACCGTTAAACAGGGTGTTCAGGGTAATGGTGCCGCCATTGCCCACCAGGTTGGTAACCGTCAGGGTTTTCGGAACGAACGTCCCGGTCGGTGCCTGGTAATCGATCGAGCCGCCCAGCGTCAGGTTATTGAGCAGGGAGTCTGCGGTCATCAGCCAGCTTGAACCGGCATCGACGGTCAGGTCGGTCGGGTCGATCATCCCGGTCAGCGTAGTGCCGTTGGTCAACTGCAGCGAGGTGCCGCGCTGGGCGATGATGTCGGTCACGGCATCCAGTCCGCTGAACACCAGCGTACCGCTCTGCAGGTAAGTACCGCCCGCCTGATTAAGCGCACCGCTCAGAGTCAGCGTGTTATCACCTTCTTTATACAGCGTACCGCTACCGTTGATGGCCGCGTTAACGGTGTTGGCACTGGTATCAGTGGTGATACGCAGTTCGCCGCTGTTGTTAACATTGCCGGCAAGCGTAGCGCCGTCGTTGACTTTGGTTATCCCGGTCAGCATCCCGCCTTCGGCGACACTCAGCGTACCGTTCTCGCTTACCACGGTGTTGTTGGCGCTGCCGTCAGCGGCAACCGACAGCAGACCGCCGCCTTCCAGCAGCACGCTATCGGCAACTTTATTGGCAATGGAGAAGCTGCCAAGTGCGTTGGTGCCGTTGAGTGTGGTACCGGTGCCCGCCATCAATGCTGCGCCGCTATTGAGATTGATATTGGTGACCGTTGCGCCATCTTCCAGCGCCAGCATGCCGCCGCGCTCAATCGCCGTCAGATCCGCCGTGCCACCGGCGCGCACGAACTGGGCGCCGCCTTTGCTGACGGTCGTGGCAATCGCCGTGCCGCCAAAGGTGACACTCTGGGTACCGTTTTCGCTAACAGTGGACGAGGCGACGGTACCGCCCTGATTGACCACCTGATCGCCAACCACTTTGTTGTCGATAACGATCGCGCCGTCATTGACGTTCTGGATCCCGCCCTCACGGATAATGGTCGAGATCACCGTCCCGCCACTATTCACGTTCTGGGTACCGCCATTGTTAATGGTGGTGCTGATGGCGGTACCGCCGTTCAGCACGTTCTGGATCCCACCGGCCTGGATGACAGCAAGTATTGATGAACCGCCGCTGAAGATATTCTGGATGCCGCGCTCGTAGATCGCCGTGCGAGTCGCCGTCCCGCCGCGGTAGACGTTCTGCACGGCATTTGCGGAAAGATCGGTATCAACGGCACTGCCGCGCACATTCTGCTGGCTGGAGTTGATCATCGAAGTGTTCACCGCCGTTGCGCCCGCAGCGATGTTCTGTACTGCAAAATCATCCATCAGGTTGTTTTCTGCACGCCCACCGCTGTACAGGTTCTGGATACTGTTGCGGTTACGGGTATCGGTCACTATCGCGCCGTCGTAAATCCCCTGAACCGCACCATCGCTCAGCACGGTAGAGGTGGCTGAACCCCCGCTATAGATGCGTTGTTCCGCCCGGGTGATCTCCGATCCGGTGGTGGTGCCAAAGACCTCCTGAATACCGCCATCAATCACCACAGAGACTTCGGCATTGGCATTTTTGTTGACAACCTGACGCCCGCCATTTTTCACGATGCTGACAATCGAGGTACCGTCAACCACCTGCAGACCGCCATCAACAAAGGTGAAGTCGGTTACGCCGCCGGAAGCAACATTTTGTCTGCCACCGGTGGAGATGGTGCCACCGTAGGTGTAACCGCCCGCGTTAACGTTCTGCACGCCACCCTTTTCAACGAGAGTTTCGAAGGCCTGCCCGCCGCTGCCAATATTTTGCGTACCGCCCAGCAGGCGCGCGGCGAAAGATTTCGCGCCGTTATTGACGTGCTGCTCACCGCCATTCATCACGGTGGAGATCGCCACAGCAGAGTTGCTGAGGATCTGCGTCCCGCCGGCATTAATCACGCTCTGGCGTGCCCAACCATACGGGTCAACGATCTGCGCACCGCCGTTATTAATCACCGCGTCGAACGACTGGCCATGTACGCGTTGTACGCCGCCGCTGTTAATCAGCGTGCCGCTGGCCTGACCGCTCTTGGTCACCAGTTGTACCCCGCCGTCGCTGATGCTGGTGCCGGAAGCCGAACCTTCCACCAGTTGCGTACCGCCGCCGAACACCGTACCGTCAGACGCCGCGCCGCCAGCGGAAATGTGTTGCACCCCACCGTTATTGACGATCGAACCGGCAGCGAGGCCGCCGTAGTTGACGATTTGCTGACCGCCGTTATTGATCACGGACGAGATGGCCGTACCGTCTACGCTCTGCACGCCACCGCTGTTGATATGGGTGTCGGTGGTTTTACCGCTCCCTGCCACCAGTTGCGTACCGCCATCGTTCACGCTGGCACCGGAGGCAGTACCTTCCACCAGCTGCTTGCCGCCGCCGAAGATGGTGCCGTCAGACGCCGCGCCGCCGAGATTGATGTGCTGCAGACCGCCGCTGTTCACCGTGGTGCCTGCCGCCAGACCACCTTTATTCACCAGCTGGATGCCGCCGTTGCGCACCACAGCCGAGGTCGCGTTGCCATCAACGCTCTGCACGCCGCCGCTGTTGATCAGGGTGCCGGTCGCTTTCCCGGTGGTCGTGACGATTTGATAAGCGCCATCGTTCAGGCTGGTACCGGACGCCGTGCCCGCCACCACCTGTTTACCGCCGCCAAAGATAGTGCCATCAGACGCCGCGCCGCCGAGGTTGATGTGCTGCAGACCGCCGCTGTGTACAGCAGTACCTGCCGCCAGGCCGCCGTTATTCACCAACTGGATGCCGCCATCGCGTACCACGGATGAGGTGGCGCTGCCGTCCACGCTCTGCACACCGCCGCTGTTGATTTGCGTGCCGGAGGTTTTACCGCTGGCCTGCACGATCTGCTGACCGCCATCGCTGATGCTGGTGCCGGACGCGGTCCCTGCCACCAGCTGTTTACCCCCGCCGAAGATGGTGCCATCAGACGCTGCGCCGCCAAGGTTGATATGCTGCAGGCCACCGCTGTTGACGATGGAGCCTGCGGCCAGTCCACCGCTGTTCACCAGTTGCACGCCGCCATTGTTCACCACGGCGGAGGTCGCCGAGCCGTCAACGCGCTGAAGACCGCCACTGTTGATAAGCGCTCCCGCAGCAATGCCGCCCACCTGGACGTGCTGAATGCCGCCATCGCCAATAACCGTGTCGCCTGCCATACCCGCGACCTGCTGCGTTCCGCCCTGCAGCGTCGTTTTTGACGCCGCGCCGCCGGCACGCACAACCTGCACGCCATCTTTATCGACGCGGGTGTCGTTCGCGTGACCGCCGCTGCGGATCAGCTGTTTACCGCCGGTGTAGACGATCGTGCCATTAGCGGTGCCGTCAACATCCTGGAAACCGCCGTCATAGATTTTGCTGTCGATGGTTTTCCCGGTAACGTGAACCTGCTGCACACCGCCTGAGTCCACGCGGGTGTCGGATGCGGTGCCTTCGACAATCTGGGTACCGCCAAACAGCAGCGCATCCGAGGCAGCGCCGCCTTCGTTGATATGCTGCAAACCACCGGCATTAACCAGCGAGCCCGCGGCAAGCGCGCCGGAGTGAATCAGTTGCACCCCGCTATCATTGACCACAGCGGAGATCGCCGTGCCGTCTACCGCCTGAGTGCCACCGCTGTTGATGATGGTGTCGATAGCTTTACCGGTTACCTGTACAAGCTGGAAAGCGCTGTCATTGATACTGGTGCCGGAGGCCGTACCGGCAACAACTTGCCGACCGCCGCCAAACACCGTGGTGTCGGACGCAGCGCCGCTTTCATTGATATGTTGCAGGCCGCCACTGTTAACGGTCGCGTTATCCGCCAGACCGCCGCTGTTCACCAACTGGATGCCGCCGTCATAGATAACCGATGAGTTGGCTGTGCCGTCCACGCGCTGCAGGCCGCCATCGTTGATCAGCGATCCGCTGGCGCTGCCACCCACCTGAACGTGCTGTACGCCGCCGGCACCGATAATAGTGTCTGCCGCCACGCCCGCCAGTTGCTGAATACCACCCAGTAACGTGGTGAAGGCGGTTGATCCACCTGAGAGCACATTCTGAATCCCGCCACTGTTGATCACCGCGCTGGTGGCGGCGCCACCGCTGCGGACTTTCTGCAGGCCGCCGTCGTTCACTTCAGCGGAAAACGAAACGCCGTCCACATCCTGTTCACCGCCGGCGTTAACCACCGCATCACTGCTCATGCCGCTGGCGTGGATTTGCTGCAGACCGCCGTTATTAATAATAGTGCCGGAGGTGGTGCCTTCCACCAGTTGGGTGCCGCCGAGCAGAATGGCATCCGATGCCGCACCGCCTTCGCTGATATGCTGCAGACCGCCAGTGTTTACCACACCGCCTGTTGCCAGCCCGCCGCGATTAACTTGCTGCGTACCGCCCGCATTGACGACAGAAGAGATGGCCTGGCCGTCTACGGTCTGCGTGCCGCGATTGTTGATGATGGTACCGGTGGATTTGCCGGTTTTCTGTACCAGCTGCGCACCGCCATCGTTGACGCTGGTGCCAGATGCAGTTCCCGCCACTACCTGGGTGCCGCCGCCGAACACCACGCCATCGGAGGCTGCGCCGCCCTGATTGATATGCTGAACCCCACCGCTGTTCACGATAGTGCCCGCCGCCAGCGCGCCGCTATGCACCAGTTGGGTGCCGCCGCCGTTGACAACGGCGGAGATAGCGGTGCCGTCTACGGTCTGCGTGCCGCGGTTGTTGATGATGGTGCCGGTGGCTTTGCCGGTTTGCTGAACCAGTTGCGCACCACCGTCGTTGAGATGCGCACCCGATACCGTACCGGCCACGACTTGATTGCCGCCGCCAAAGATGGCGGTGTCGGCCGCAGAACCGCCAACGTTAACGTGCTGGAGCCCCCCGCTGTTGACTGTCGCGTCCTGAGAGAAACCACCGCTGTTGATGAGCTGGATGCCGCCTGCGTTAATGACGCCCTGGACGGAACTGCCGTTAACGGCTTGCACGCCGCCACTGTTAATAATCGTCTGGCTTGCTACCCCGCTTTCCAGCACAGTCTGCACACCGCCAGCACCGACAACGGTGCTATTAGCCTTACCGGCGACTGCCTGCGTGCCGCCGCTGTTAAGCTGCGTGCCTGTTGCCGTCCCGTCGACTTCAACAATCTGTGTCCCGTTAGTGACAACGGTACCGGTCGTCTGGCCGTTCTGCCGCACAATCTGCGAACCGCCGTCCTGAACGCGGGTATCTACGGTCTGCCCCCCCGCCACTATCTGGGTGCCACGGGTGCTGATGGTATGGTTGGTGGTTAAGCCGCCAGGACGCACGTTCTGTACGCCTTCCTGCACTACTTCATCTCGCGTCGAACCAGTGACATCCGGGGTAAACGCCATCGCCCCGCTGCTTGCGAACATGCCGCCCACTGCCGCTGAGATCAATACCGCGCCGCCTGCACGCTTGCCTTTCGCTCGGGTCAGTTCTGAAACCACCACAAACGCCCGCTGAACGTCATTCCACACCAGCCGGTAACTGCAGTTAAGACTTTTTTTCATTTCTATGTCCTCGAAACCCGTCTCTCATCCGTCAGGCGGCGTGTTGATCGGGGTCTGCCAATGCTGTTGTTTTGATGCCAAAGGGATTGCTTCGCAGGGCAATCAGCCGACGAAGATGACCGATGACCTGCTTGCCAGTGATAAAACGTGTGCATTCGTACTGCCGGTCCGTGCCTTTGTGGCGCGGACACCAGAAATAGTCCTGATGATCAAAATTGAATCGCACGTCATCCCAGCAGCCGTTGCAGACATGGGTGTTGATGACGCGCCAGGGGGTATGAAATTCGCTGTTCGGCAGGCTGAATCCGCTGATCAGCACCACCGGAATGCGGCAGCCCCAGGCAAGCCAGGAGAGACCGCTGCCAAGGCCGATAAAAAATTCGGCGTGCTCCAGCAGTGCCACGCGTTCAGCGAGGGGCAGGTTGCCGGTAAAATCTTCCGCGCCGTGGGGGATTTTGTTCCAGATGTAACCGCGACCTACCACGCGCTCTTTGTCGATACACAGCACGCGGTAGCCCTGCTCTTTCAGATAGTCGATAACTTCATGCCAGCCGCTCCCGTTGTTCCAGAATTTGGCCTGACTGGTGGACTGGGTAGCGATGCAGACATAGGGTTCCTCGATACGACGCGCGCTGTGCTGGCGCAGATCCGGAACGATTTCTGTGGGATCAACGCCGAGAATATGCCCGGCGGTGCGGTGCAGACCGACAACGCGAAAATCAAATGGCTGCTTGTCGAGATCGCCGTGAAAAAATAACCCGACGCGCCAGCTGGCGTAAGGCGGCTCACTCACGCCCGGCCCGGTTTGCCACTCCTCGGGGGTAGCACAATTAAGCTGCGGATAGACAGGCTTGAAGAGATCGACGATCGGCTGAGCCATGGTGCAATAAACGTTGCACTGGTAAGTCTGCCGAAAGCGTTCGGCGTAAGGTACCCAGCCAATGAGGTCGCCCAGCGTACCGCCGGGAAATGAAACCAGTACCGTTTTGCCGCGTATATCCAGAACATGGTCCAGCACCGGCTCCGACTGCACGCCGTCCCAGACCCGCAGACGAAACGGCACGTAATATTTTTTTGTGCTGATTACCCAGCCCTGCGCGACATCGTCGGCAAACAAAATATTTCCCGTTTCGTCATCGCTTATTTCTACCCGCCAGTTACCAGCTGGCAACAATAACCGGGCACCGTCATTAAAATCGTACAGGATGCCCATCGGTCCCTGCTGGGTCGGAATTTCTGGCGGCGGAATAAAAGCATATCCCTGTCCAGCAACAGCGGAAGTTGTCATCACCCAACCTTCATCATGAGTAAACGCATTAAATAAGGCTGGCAGTAAATAATAAGCAGGCACCAGCCGACCTCCGGAGCTAATAATCCGGAACGAAATTTTTTATAAATTTTTCGGGTCTCATCAAGAGTCGCTTAAGAGTAGTAACAAGGCGTTTTATTGCAAATTCTTTCTAAAAGTTAAAGGCCATAAGTATCAACAATTTAGTTTTCTACCACTTTCGCAATTCATTCTGCTTTTTAATAAAAAACAAGCAGTTAACCCTCAACAAAAGCAAGCATTTTAAGATTATCCTTAAAACAAATTTCATGCAAAAACGTGATGTTAATTCAGAAATATAAAATATATTTCCACCCTTTTAAGCAGTACTCCTCAGATATATCCGCCTCGCTGATGCAAAAGAGAGAAGTAAAAACCCGTCGCCCTGGCGATTATTTAAAAAGCAAACTGGCGCACATTTTTTATTAAATTAATACCCACAACCCCTTGCGCATAAAAAACAAACAGAAAAATCTTATTGTTTATTTTTCAATATCAGGAGGCGAGAAAGTAAATAAGCGGAGCCGTAGAAGAGAAATAACACGGCGTGAGAGTGGTTCAAACTGATGCCATTACGATGGCCAGGCCGCGGGCTGCCTCGGCTACGCAACGGTTGCGCAATTTTGTGATAACGGTTACACAACAAATCGATAAAGACGATAAATTCGTATTTTGAAACAGCGTTTTTAATTCCTTTCTGTCGATGTCGACGCTATAATGCCGCCATCCTAATTTGAATGGATTCAGCTGATTGAACTGTAAAACAAATTCCTCACATCAATTTTTCCCCGATCTGGCTGAATCTCAGGCACACATTCTTCTGCACGCTTTTTTGATGTCACCTATCCTTAGACTGTGGCATCGCTCTTTTCGCAACACAGGTTTGACTCCGGAGCCGTGCGCTAACCGGAGCGTAAATTCCCAATCCTTCTCAACTCAAACTTAAAGACCAGAACTGTCATGAAAAAGACCAAAATTGTTTGCACCATCGGTCCGAAAACCGAATCCGAAGAGATGCTGGCGAAAATGCTGGACGCTGGCATGAACGTCATGCGTTTAAACTTCTCTCACGGTGACTATGCTGAGCACGGCCAGCGCATCAAAAACCTGCGCAACGTGATGAGCAAAACCGGTAAAAAAGCGGCAATTCTGCTGGACACCAAAGGTCCGGAAATCCGCACCATCAAACTGGAAGGTGGCAACGACGTCTCCCTGAAAGCAGGTCAGACTTTCACCTTCACCACTGACAAATCTGTTGTCGGCAACGCGGATACTGTTGCCGTGACGTACGAAGGTTTCACCAACGATCTGAGCGTTGGCAACACCGTACTGGTAGACGATGGTCTGATCGGTATGGAAGTGACCGAAATCGTTGGCAATAAAGTTATCTGTAAAGTGCTGAACAACGGCGACCTCGGTGAAAACAAAGGCGTAAACCTGCCTGGCGTTTCCATCGCCCTGCCGGCGCTGGCTGAAAAAGATAAGCAAGACCTGATTTTCGGTTGCGAACAAGGCGTCGACTTTGTTGCAGCCTCCTTCATCCGTAAACGTTCTGACGTGGTTGAAATTCGTGAGCACCTGAAAGCGCACGGCGGCGAGCATATTCAGATCATCTCCAAAATTGAAAACCAGGAAGGCCTGAACAACTTCGACGAAATCCTCGAAGCCTCCGACGGCATCATGGTTGCGCGTGGCGACCTGGGCGTTGAAATCCCGGTTGAAGAAGTGATCTTCGCGCAGAAGATGATGATTGAAAAATGTATCCGCGCGCGCAAAGTCGTTATCACTGCGACCCAGATGCTTGATTCCATGATTAAAAACCCGCGTCCGACCCGCGCTGAAGCTGGCGACGTGGCGAACGCCATCCTCGACGGCACCGACGCAGTGATGCTGTCTGGCGAATCAGCTAAAGGGAAGTACCCGCTGGAAGCGGTGACCATTATGGCCACCATTTGCGAGCGTACCGATCGTGTGATGACCAGCCGTCTGGATTTCAACAACGACAGCCGTAAACTGCGCATCACTGAAGCGGTTTGCCGTGGCGCTGTTGAAACTGCTGAAAAACTGGAAGCTCCGCTGATTGTTGTTGCGACTCAAGGCGGCAAATCTGCTCGCGCTGTGCGTAAATACTTCCCGGATGCCACTATTCTGGCGCTGACCACCAACGAAGTGACCGCACGTCAGCTGGTGCTGAGCAAAGGCGTTATCCCGCAGTTGGTGAAAGAGATCTCTTCTACAGATGATTTCTACCGTCTGGGTAAAGAAGTAGCGCTGGAAAGCGGCCTGGCAAGCAAAGGCGATGTGGTCGTTATGGTTTCCGGCGCACTGGTTCCGAGCGGCACGACAAACACGGCTTCCGTCCACGTCCTGTAATAATAACCGGACAATTCGGACTGATTAAAAAAGCGCCCTTGCGGCGCTTTTTTTATATTCCCGCCTCCATTTAAAATAAAAAATCCAATCGGATTTCACTATTTAAACTGACCATTATCTAAGATGAATCCGATGGAAGCTCGCTGTTTTAACACGCGTTTTTTAACCTTTTATTGAAAGTCGGTGCTTCTTTGAGCGAACGATCAAATTTAAGTGGATTCCCATCAAAAAAATATTCTCAACCTAAAAAACTTTGTGTAATACTTGTAACGCTACATGGAGATTAACTCAATCTAGAGGGTATTAATAATGAATCGTACTAAACTGGTACTGGGCGCGGTAATCCTGGGTTCTACTCTGCTGGCTGGTTGCTCCAGCAATGCTAAAATCGATCAGCTGTCTTCTGACGTTCAGACTCTGAACGCTAAAGTTGACCAGCTGAGCAACGACGTGAACGCAATCCGTTCCGACGTTCAGGCTGCTAAAGATGACGCAGCTCGCGCTAACCAGCGTCTGGACAACCAGGCTCACTCTTACCGTAAGTAAGAGTTCCTGTAATGAAATGGCGCACTCGGTGCGCCATTTTTTTTGCCTGTAATTTGTCCTTCCGTTTCGTCTACTGCGTTACCGCCTTCTGTTGGGCTTCTGCATCCACCGTCGTTTCTTTCGCACTGTTCTGTACGGATAACACGCTTTCCGGCAACGCTGCCGCCGCTGTCTTAACCGGAATCGCTATCGGGTAACCTGCCCGCCGATTCAACGCCTGCGTAATCATGCCACTATCACCACCGGCATTATGGATAAACGCTTCCAGCGCGGGAGAGAAGGTGATCGGCACCGTCTGCGTATTTTCTTCAACCTTTTGTGCCAGCGGACGATGCACTTCAATAAAATGCCGCCCGTCAGGCTCTACGGCGTATTTCACCGGTTCGTTGATAATCGTCACGCGCGTACCAGCCGCAACCTGAGAAAACAGCGCCTGGATATCCGGTGCATTCATGCGAATACAGCCTGAACTTACCCGCAACCCAACGCTGTCCTGTGCATTTGTTCCGTGGATAAGATATTCACCGTTGCCAATGCCCAGACGCAGCGCAAAGCGCCCTAACGGGTTATTTGGCCCCGCAGGTATCACCGGCGGCAATTCAATGCCGTTTGCTAGTGAACGCGCGCGTATGCCCGCTGTCGGTGTCCAGGTTGGGTTCGGGATCTTCTGGCTGACTCGCGTCACGGAAACCGGCGTTTCCAGCCCCTGTTGCCCAATACCAATCGGGTAAACCTGCACACTGTTTTTTCCCGGCGGGAAATAATACAGGCGCAGCTCAGCCAGATTAACCACAATCCCTTCACGCGGCGTATCGGGCAAAATCATTTGTGAAGGAATGGTGACGATCGTACCCGGCCTCGGTACGGGTGCAATCGTGTTATTGGCTTCAAGGATCAACATGGCTGCCGTGTCGAAATGGCGGGCGATCGCCTGCAGGTTTTTATCCCCCGCCTGCACGGTGTAAGTCTGGTTTTGCCCAATAACACGGCTACCGTCGGCAGGCAGAGGATATTCTGCCGCACAAGCCACCTGGAGTGCGCTTAAAGCGCCGAAAAGACATAATGAGAGCAAAGACGCGCGTTTCATACTGAAGTTCCTGTATCCACTGACAAGGTGTCAGAAAGCTGAAGATCCAGCGAGGCGCCTAACGCCTCGCGTCGTAACAGGATGAAATATGGTCTTTTAAGTTTAGCTAATGTTGGCGGCTTTGTTGCGAATCGCGCGAATCATTGCCTCAAGCCCCTGCGAGCGAGAAGGCGTCAAATGTTGCGTGAGGGACATCTTTTCAAACCACGGGCGCACGTCAAACGCCACAATATCTTGCGCGGTCATCTGCTGGTAAAGCACAAAAACGATGGCAATAAGCCCTTTGACAATCGCGGCATCGCTGTCACCAGCCAATTCCATCACGCCAGCCTCATTGCGATGCATGACAATCCAGACCTGGCTCTGACAGCCCTGAATAATGTTCTCAGGATTGTGCGCTTCGGCACTTAATTCCGGTAGACGCTGCCCCAGCTCAATAATATAGAGGTACTTCTCTTCCCAGTTGGCACAGCGGCTAAAATTGCGCAGCAGTTTCTCTTTATCGGGTAATGCGGCCATTTTTGCCTCTCAAATTATCCCAGCAACTGATGAATGCGTTTCAGGCCAGCCACCAGACGATCCACCTCTTCTTCCGTATTGTACATAGCCAATGACGCGCGACACATGGCGGGCACATTGTAAAATGCCATCAGCGGCATCGCGCAATGGTGTCCGGTGCGCACCGCAACGCCGTAATTGTCGAGGAAACTGCCGACATCATAGGCGTGGTGTTTCCCGAGATTAAACGCGATGACGCCCTTGCGCTGCGCCGGGCCATAAAGCGTCAGATCCGGCACATCCGCCAGCGCATTGAGCGCGTAATGCATCAGCGTCTGCTCGTATTCACCAATCGCTTCCAGCCCCAACTTGCGGACATACTCAATTGCCGCGCCAAGCCCGATAATGCCGCCTGTGTTCGGCGTACCGGCTTCAAAACGCCACGGCGCTTTCGCATAAGTTGTGCCTTCGGTCAGGCTCACGGTGGCGATCATCGAGCCTCCCCCTTCCCACGGCGGCATATCCTGCAAGATAGTCTCTTTGGCATATAACACGCCAATACCCGTAGGCCCATACAGTTTATGGCCGGAGAAAACATAAAAATCGCAATCCAGCGCCTGCACATCCACCGGATGGTGCATGACCGCCTGCGCGCCGTCCACCAGCACTTTCGCACCATGCTGATGCGCCAGCGCAATGATTTCCGCCACCGGGTTTTCGGTGCCCAGCACGTTCGACACCTGCGTGATCGCCAGCAGCCGCGAGCGTTCATCCAGCAGCGTTGGCAACACATCCAGTTGCAGCGTGCCATCCTGGTTAAGCGGGATCACGCGTAACTCCGCGCCCACACGCTCGCACAGCATCTGCCACGGAACGATATTGGCGTGGTGTTCCATCGCGCTAATGATAATGTTGTCGCCCGCGCGCACCTGGCTGTTCCCCCAGCTGTTCGCCACCAGGTTAATTCCCTCGGTAGTACCGCGTACAAACACCAGCTCTTCCGGCAAACGTGCATTAAGAAACGCCGCCGCCTGCACTCGCACATTTTCCATCCGCTGGGTGGCTTCCGCGCTCAGCGTATGAATGCCACGGTGAACCGCCGCGTACCCGTGGCGGAAAAATTCAGCTTCGGCATCAATCACTTGGTTCGGCTTTTGCGCACTGGCTGCGCTGTCGAGATAGGCCAACGGTAGTCCGTTCACTTCACGCTGCAGCACCGGAAAATCGGCGCGAACGGCGTTCACGGGAAAACTCATACTCTGCCCCCTGCCAGGCGCTGGCTGATACGCGCCAGAACCTGTTGTTTTAATGCTTCGTCGCTAATGGCTTCCGTCAGTTCAGCGGCGAAGGCATGGATTATCATCTGTTGCGCCGCCTGTTGATTGATCCCGCGCGAGCGCAAATAAAACATTTGTTCATCATCAATGCGGCCAACCGTCGCGCCATGGCTGCATTTCACATCATCGGCATAAATTTCCAGTTGCGGCTTGGTATCCACCTCCGCCAGACGCCCGAGCAACAGATTATTGTTGGTCATCTGCCCGTCGGTTTTGATGGCATGTTGCGCAACCTTGATCAGGCCATTAAACACCGCGCGACCTTTATCGCTGACGATGGTTTTATGCAACTGGCGGCTGTTGCAATAGCCCTGATTATGCTCAAGCCAGGTGCGGGTGTCGCACACTTCCGATTTCACCGGCATCGCCAGGGTATTAATGCGCAACTGCGTGTTTTCACCATTAAGTTGCGTGCTGGTGTTATGGCGCAACACCGCGCCGCCGAGCAGGAAACTGTGGCTATCTGCCGCCGCATCCGCCGCAAGCAAGATGTCATTGTGCGCAAAGTGGTAGCTTTGCGGATTTTCAAACGCCAGTTTGACGTGGTGCAGGTGCGCATTCGCCGCCACATTCATCGTCAGGCGTGAGCCCGTAAAGTGACGCGCATCGTTCAGACTGACGTAATGTTCGTAAATTGTCGCTTCCGCGCCCTGGGCAAGCTCAAGATGGTGGCGATAATGGGCGGTATTCATCTCGTCGCCTGCCAGCCCTTGAGTAATATGCATAAGCAGCAAAGGCTTAGCAGGACGCTGGTTACGCGCTACCTGAATCAAGGTCACGCTCTGCGCCAGGCTTTCTGTCAGATGCAGGAACACTTCCGGCTGCACCGGTGCAGGCAGCGCCTCCCGCACATCGGTAAATTTGACCTCAAAACCGGAACCTGCGGTGTCATCGCTCAGCGCCGCGTTAAACTGACCATCGACAAACACCAGCCGTACGGCATCCACCGGCAATGCCAGCGAATCGCGCTGCCCGGCACCAATCGTGCCAGAGGTACTCACAAACTGGCTATTCAGTAAGCCTTCCAGCGGCGTGTATTTCCAGTTTTCATGTTTGCGTGTCGGCAACCCTAAACGCAGCATTTGCTGCAGATGCTGCTGCGCCGATTCAGAACGCGCGCCACCCTGCGTTTCAAACAGATGATGCCACTGTTGCAGCGCGTTACTGCTGTTCGGTAAGCCAGCCATAGCCCTGCTCCTCCAGTTGCTTAACCAGCGTGAAATCACCGGATTTCACGATGCGCCCCTGATACAACACATGAACGAAATCCGGTTTGATGTAATCCAGGATCCGCTGATAGTGCGTGACAATAATAAATGCGCGTTTTTCGTCACGCAGCGCATTCACCCCTTCGGCAACAATTTTCAGCGCATCAATATCAAGACCGGAGTCCGTTTCATCCAGGATGCATAGTTCAGGTTCCAGCACCGCCATTTGCAGAATGTCGTTACGTTTTTTCTCACCGCCGGAGAAACCGACATTGACCGAACGGGTAAGCAGATCTTCGGGCATTTTCAGCAGCTTGATTTTTTCTTCCATCAGATCCTGGAAGTCAAAGCGATCCAGCGCCTCTTCGCCGCGATATTCACGCACCGCATTAAGCGCCGTTTGCAGGAAAAACTGGTTACTGACACCGGGGATCTCTACCGGATACTGAAACGCCATAAACACGCCTTCACCGGCACGCTCTTCCGGCGAAAGCTCCAGCAAATCCTTGCCTTTAAACTCGACGCTGCCGCCTACCACTTCGTAATCTTCACGTCCGGCCAGCGTCGCGGAAAGCGTACTTTTCCCGGAGCCGTTCGGCCCCATAATTGCGTGGACTTCACCGGGGCGCACCTCCAGGCTCAGACCACGCAGGATCTCTTTATCTTCAACGCTTACCTGCAAGTCTTTAATACTTAACATTTCTTATCCTTTAATTCTTAACCGACGCTGTGTTCAAGGCTGATAGCCAGCAGTTTTTGCGCTTCAACGGCAAACTCCAGCGGCAGTTCAGAGAAGACGTCTTTACAGAAGCCGTTGACGATCATGGAAATGGCATCGTCTTCACTGATCCCGCGTTGCAGGCAGTAGAAGAGCTGGTCTTCACCAATACGCGATGTCGTGGCTTCATGCTCAAGCTGCGCGCTGTTATTACGGCACTCGACATATGGGAAAGTATGCGCCCCACAATCCGGGCCAATCAGCATCGAGTCGCACTGGGTGAAGTTACGGGCATTGGTCGCCGTCGGCATGATTTTCACCAGCCCGCGATAGCTGTTCTGGCTATGCCCGGCGGAGATCCCTTTCGAAATAATCGTCGATTTGGTGTTCTTACCGATATGGATCATCTTGGTGCCGGTATCCGCCTGCTGATGTCCGCTGGTCAGCGCAACGGAGAAGAACTCACCGATGGAGTTATCGCCGCGCAGAATACAGCTCGGGTATTTCCAGGTGATGGCGGAGCCCGTCTCAGATTGCGTCCACGACATCTTGCTGTTTTCGCCTTCGCACAGCGCACGCTTGGTCACAAAGTTGAGAATGCCGCCGGTGTTGTTATCCCCCGGGAACCAGTTCTGCACCGTGGAGTATTTCACTTCCGCGTCTTTGTGGATGATCACTTCCACCACTGCCGCGTGCAGTTGATAGCTGTCGCGTACCGGTGCGGAACATCCTTCGATATAGCTGACGTAGCTCCCTTCATCCGCCACCAGGATGGTGCGCTCAAACTGACCGGTTTTTTCCGCATTAATGCGGAAATAGGTCGACAGTTCCATCGGGCAACGCACGCCTTTCGGGATGTAGATAAAGGTGCCATCTGAAGCAACGGCAGCGTTAAGCGCGGCGAAAAAGTTGTCGTTAGAAGGCACCACCGTTCCGAGATATTTTTTTACCAGTTCCGGGTGGTCATGAATCGCCTCGCCGAACGAGCAGAAGATGATCCCTTGCTCCGACAATTTTTCCCGGTACGTCGTTGCCACGGAGACGGAGTCAAAAATCGCGTCGACCGCCACTTCTTTACCTTCACGCACCGGGACGCCTAGCTGGTTAAAGGCCTCTTCAACTTCTTCCGTCAGCCAGGCATTTGCGCCGGTCTGTTGCACCGCACCAGGCTGCGAGGCGCACGTGTCATCGCAGTTGCCACAGGACGGTGCGGAGTAGTAACTGTAATCCTGGTAATCCAGTTTTTCGTAATGCGCTTTCAGCCAGTGCGGTTCTTCCATCTCCAGCCACGCCCGGAAAGCGTTCAGGCGAAACTCGAGCATCCATTCTGGCTCGTTGCGTTTCGCTGAAATGGCCCGCACGACCTCTTCATTGATGCCTTTTGCCAGCTCGTCAGTGCTCAGCCGGGTAAAAAAGCCCTCTTTATAATTGAGGTTACCGCCGGTCCAGATTTTGACATCGTCAGTTGCTTCAGTATTACGAGACATAGTACCGCCTATACCCCGAAACTTTCGCCACAGCCGCATTCGTGCTGGGCTTTCGGGTTATGAAATTTGAAGATCTGATTTAAACCTTCACGCACGTAATCCACTTCGGTGCCATCAATAAATGGCATCGCTTGCAGCGGTACGTAAAGGCGCGCGCCGTCAGATTCGTAAAGCAAATCGTCTTCGTTCGGCTCCGTCACGGTATCGAGTACATAGCCAAAACCTGCGCAACCCGTCTGCTTGATACCCAGCCGTACGCCGAGCACACCGGCCTGTTTACTGGCCAGCGCACGGATATGTTCTGCAGCAGCGGGTGTCATGGTTAGCCCCCGCCACGTAAAATCTTGCGGATTAAATGATTCCATCGTTTACCTCACATCAGCAGATCAAAGGCTCATAATGCTATGTTAGTGATAATGATTATCACTTCAACCTCTTTTCCGAAGGGTTATTAGCCACCAGCCCTTTTTTTCGGCACATGTTATAAGCATAGACTCTGCACAAAGGCTTTACAGGTAAGTGAAAATTTGTTTAATCAATTGATAAATAATGACTTTACAGGGCGTAGCGGCGACCAGGGGCTGAAAAAGAAAAGATGCATAGCCAATACCTATTATTGAGATAGGATTTTGAAATTTTTTAATGTTAAAAGTGACGCGTTTATCAGAACCTTATCTTTTCGCAAAACGCCGCCTTAAACACGTAGCCCCAACTTCGGCGCTTTGCGTTTTAAAATTAATCTCCAGTGATATCAACAGCCCGCCCGTCGGCGGCAAAATAGTCATAGTAAAAAGTTGAACCGGATGCTGGAATGAGTGTCCGAAAACAAGAATTTTTTACCACATTTGAGCAAGTTATGGATAAAACGGCGTTGATTTTGCTGCTGCTCGCGGTGGTGGTTCTGGTGGTGGGTTTATGGTCAATTTTCAGCGAAACGCTGTGGATAGTGGCCAGCTTCCTGGAAACGTTGCTTTACCCCACTATCTCCACACCGGAGTGACGTTATGGTGTTCTGGTCGCTATCGCATAAATAGCATGGGATAAGAAAAAACATTCGAAAAAGAAGGAATTACCCCCCTCATTTCTGAAATGAAGTCAGTTATGTTCGGCTTTTTTAAAATGTGCTCACGTTGCTGAGCCATCAAACAAGGAGAGTATTGATGAATGCAAAACCAATGATGTCTTTTTTAGATAGCGGAACGGGTTTTCCCGTGCTGTTAGGCCACAGCTATTTGTTTGATAAAGCGATGTGGTCGCCACAAATTGAAATGCTTAGCCAGCACTTTCGTGTGATAGCACCGGATTTGTGGGGGCATGGTGAATCTCCGGCATTGCCTGGCTCACCCACCTCTCTGGCCGATATTGCCGCCGACCATCTGGCTTTAATGGATTCGCTCAATATCGACCAGTTTGCCGTGGTTGGCTTGTCGGTCGGTGGAATGTGGGGAGCAGAACTCGCGGCCGCCGCACCTGCGCGGGTTAAGGCTGTGATGTTATTTGATACCTTTATTGGCGATGAAACGGATCTGGCGCGTGAGCGCTACTTCGCAATGCTCAACGCTATTGATGCGACCGGCACTATTCCCCCGGAGTTACTCGATTATATCGTCGGTCAATTTTATTCGCAGTTTGCCGCGCCTGAAGATGTTCAGCAGCTCACCGCTTATCTGTCCTCGCTTTCTGCAGAGCAGCTTCGCAGTAGTATTGTGCCGCTCGGTAAATTGATTTTCGGCCGACCGGATCGCATGGCTATTCTGGATTCTGTGGCTTGCCCGGCGCATGTGGCAACTGGCGAACTGGATCTACCGCGCCCGCCAGTGGAAGGACGACTGATGGCAGAAGCATTAGGCTGTGAATTCACGCTGATTCCAAATGCGGCGCATATCAGTAACCGGGAGAACCCTGAATATGTTTCGCAATTGATTGTCGGCTTCCTGAAGCAACATTGTTGATCCCTCATCACACTGCAAAAGCCAGGAAATTAGCACCCTGGCGATAGCCTGTTGCTAACCCTTTAATTAATCCGACGGGAAACAGGATTAGATGATACGTTTCCCGTTAGTTCTTTTATTCCCAATCTGGTTATGGCTGTCATAAAACTGTCATTATATTTTTATGTTCGGCAGTTTATTTTTAAACGTATCCTAAATACACCTTCTATACGTCTGTTACACATCGATGCCAAAGAAAGTAATAAAGGTTCTGGCTTATAAACACGCGCGCATTACCAGCAAAGATCTTACTTATGGTTAATATTGTTAATTAATTCGCACTTTATTGTCGTAAGCCAAACCTCATGCACAAGTTCGTTGCGCACATTCGCTGTCAATCATCTTTCTCACCACAAAACAACAACCTAATGCAAACTAAACATAAAGAACATAATCAAAAATCCGACAGAATATAGATATTAAGAATAATCTTCTTTTGTAATTTATAGATTTAAGCGATCATTTTTATGATAGTAATAGATGCAGACTATCAAAATAAGATAATCGATCATTCAAAACAATTTTCAATCGTTATCCGGCCCTGTGTAGAATTGAAAATTGTTCATTAAGAATGTCCTGTTCTTTTGAGTAGGGGCTAAATCAGGAAAATGAAAATTAACACACTGGAAATAAAAGGCAGAAAATTCCTGATGACGGCAGAGTTTCACCCCATCATTAATCTCTCTGGAAAAAACATTCTCCGCTATCAAGCGGTGGCGCAATTTTATAACGCTGAGGATTTTCTCATACCCGCAGAGCAAGCAGCAACGCTGCTCGAAGAAACAGTGGTCAGCAGAAAAGTCACCGATTTTATTTTTGAGGTTATTTGTCATGTACTAAAAATGAAGGAAACCATGACGCTTTCCTTCATTTTATCGCCGCAATTGGTTAATGATATGGATTATCTTACCCGGCTCATTGAACGCTGCCAGCACCATAATATTGCCCCGCAACGTATCGAAATTGAAGTTAGCGATCAAATCACTTATCCACAATTTATCAGTAGGTTACCAGCATTAAAGAAAGCCAAAGAGTATGGCTTTATGGTTTCACTCGGTAAATTTGGCTGTGGAAATGAACATGCAGAGCGCCTGCAATTGTTTGCGTTCAATACCATTAAAATCGATCGTTCCCTTGTCGATGGCATTGCCCGCCACCCGGCAAAACTTTCAACACTGCACCGTTTCATTGACAGCGTGATCCCTGCCGGTACGAACGTGATTTGCGAAGGCGTGGATAGCACAGCCGACCTCGCTCTGCTTAACAGGTATCACTCTGGCGGTATTCAGGGGTACACCTTTTCCCGCCCGCTGACTTTTAAGCAACTCCAGCTACTGGAAGGGTTTTAAACTCGCACACAAGCCGCTGGCGGGTGATTCGAACGTGCTACGTCAAGCTCACAGCACGTGCACTATTCCTCTGCGTTTTCGCGTGTGCAGATGATCGCTTTATCGTTAATGTGCTTACTGTCCGCGTAGAAGAAGGCTTTTTTACCCGTTTCAATCTGCGTGATGATATGAATAGCGGCCCAGTTGGTATCCTTGTTTTGATCCTGGCTGTCGGTATAAATCAGCGAGCGCCCGGAATATTGATCGGAGATATCATACGGATTCTCCTGAGGATTCGTGTAATGTCGACCATTGACAGTGAGCCCATCCGGTTCGACGCTGGCGCGGTATTCATCACACTGCAGCGTGATACCCGCAGCAGACGAATACGCCGATAATAAGGCTAAACAGCCGCCCGCAATAAACTTGACCATAACCATCCCGTATACATTTTGTTGGCAACAGAATAATACAACGCCCCTGAGAAGGGGCGCGTTAACAAAGGTTAGTTATAAAGCGAAGGTTCGCCGACCGGGCGAGTTTTAAATCGCCGGTGGATCCAGAGATACTGCTCCGGTGCGCGCAGAATTTCGCGCTCGATCACTTTGTTCATATAGCTAGCGGCGGCAAACTCATCCTCAACCGGATAGTCATTCAGCGCCTGGCCGATATGCAGCGAATAACCGGAGAAATCCTCTTTGCGCACCATCGTTACCGTCAACATTTTTGCCCCTGAAAGGCGCGATAAAACGTATGTCCCGTTGGTCGTTGCCGCGTTTTGAACACTGAAGAACGGGGCGAAAATACTGCCTTTGCGCCCGTAATCCTGATCCGGCGCGAACCAAACGGCTTCACCTTGTTTCAGCGCATTGACCAGACCTTTCAGGTTACGGCGATCAATCATCGATTTATTGGAACGCATACGCCCGCGCGTCTGCACCCATTCCATCAACACATTATTGTGCGGACGATAGGTGGCCATCATTGGCTGGCAAAGTCCCATTACACGCCCCCCCAGCTCCAGCGACATAAAATGCACGCCGACCACCATCACGCCACGCTGGCTGGCCTGGGCGGCCTGCAAGTGCTGATAGCCTTCGACATCAAACCAGCGGCGTACACGCTTATCCGACCAAAACCACGCCATGCCGGTTTCAATCAACCCCATGCCCAACGACATAAAGTTTTTCGCAATCAGCCGCTCGCGCAGCTCATCACTCATATGGGGGAAACATAATTCGAGATTACGGCGAGCGATACGCTCGCGACGTTGCAGGAAACGACGCGATTGCCGACCCAGCCCCGCACCAAGGCGGGCAAGAACAGGATAAGGAAGTTGAACGAGCAGCCAGAGCAAACCTAATCCGGCCCATGTCACCCAATGGCGTGGGTGTAAAAATGCAAGCTTGAACGATGTCATCATTGTTACCTAAAAGCCTCTATTCAGTAGCGCTTAAAGAGACAATGAATCACTTCATCAGGTCATTACGCGTTACAGCCACTCGCGCCGGTTACAGATAACCGGGCGGTACATCCAGTGCCGGACAATATAGCACGAAGAGCTAAAATCTAATGCTCAGAATAATGAATAAAAAATGAAGATTTTTCGGCGGTTATACCGTATACCGCCGAAAATGATTAAACCACTGCCGTGGTCAGCCGTGATGAACAGCACAGGCGGGATTGTTCGTCATAAATATCGATTTGCCAGACCTGATGGCGCCCGCCTGTATGCAGCGCCCGGCAAACACCGCGCACGCGCCCGCTGCGCACCGAGCGCAAGTGGTTGGCGTTAACCTCCAGCCCCACCACTTTCTGTTCCCCTTCCGTACACAAATAGCCGGCAACAGAACCGAGCGTTTCCGCCAGCACCACCGACGCGCCACCGTGTAGCAGGCCAAACGGCTGATGGGTTCGTTGGTCTACCGGCATGCTCGCCTCCAGCGCATCGTCACTGATGCGCTCAAAGCGAATATCCAGCAGCCCCACCATATTGCCATCACCCATTGCATTAAGGGCTTCCAGCGTAACCGCACGTTTCCAGATCATCCCAAAATCTCCAGTAATGCCTGAAGTGGATGGCGCACGCCATTCCCTTCGATTCGTTTAACCTGGCTGCGACAAGAGTAGCCGGTCGCCAGACAGCGATTACGCGGCAAACGCTGCATCGCCTGATGCCAGGAAAGCTCATAAATTCCCAGCGAACTGGCATGGTTCTTCACTTCATGACCATAGGTTCCGGCCATACCGCAACAACCAACGCTGACATTTTCCAGTACCGCGCCGAAACGCGCAAAAATCGACGCCCATTGCCCCGTCGCACCCGGCAACGCAGTCACTTCTGTACAGTGACCAAACAGATACCATGGCTCGCCGCTGGGCGCTCGTTCCCCGATATTATCCAGCGCCACTGGCAGCCATTCATGCACCAGTTGCACATGAAATTCTCCACGCTTATCACCCAACGCCAGCTTGTACTCGTCGCGGTAGCAGAGCACCAAAGCCGGGTCGACACCGACCATCGGCATGCCCAGTTGCGCCACACGATTAAGGAAATCTGCAGTTTTTTGCGCCGTTTTGGCAAAGCGATTCAGGAAACCTTTAATGTGTTGCGCCTTACCGTTTGGCGAGAAAGGCAACACAACCGGCTCGAAGCCAAGCCGTTCGACCAGGCGAACAAAATCGGCCACCACTTGCGCATCGTAATAGCTGGTGAACGGATCCTGCACCACCAGCACAGTTTTCGCTTTCTGTGCGGCATCGAGCTGTTCAAGCTGCTCTAGCGTCATGTTCGCCGTGCGATGCCCGACCATCTGACGCTGCAATGACGGCACAGACAGCAGTGGTAAATCCACCATGCCGATATGCTTCGCGGAAAGGGAACGCACCCACGGCTGGCTCATAAAAAAGTTAAACGTTTTCGGCGCACGCGCCATTAGTGGCGCATAGCTCTCGACCGTGGCGACCAGGTGGTCGCGCACCGGGCGCAGATAACGGCTGTGATAGAGTTGCAGGAAGCGTGACCGGAACTCCGGCACATCAATCTTGATCGGGCATTGTGTAGAGCACGCTTTACAGGCCAGGCAGCCGGACATCGCTTCTTTAACTTCATGCGAGAAATCATACTCGCCGCGACGTGCATGCCAGCTATTGCGGGTGCGCTCGATTAATGTACGTAAACTGGCTCGTTTTTCCGGCAACTCTTTTTCCAGCTTTATTGGATCGATGCCACGATCGGCCAGCAGACGCAGCCATTCACGCACCAGCGTTGCCCGCCCTTTTGGCGAATGAATACGGTTCGCCGAGATTTTCATCGACGGGCACATCGGGCTTTTCACATCGAAATTAAAGCACAAGCCGTTACCGTTACACTCCATGGCACCACGCCATGAGGAACGCACGGCGATAGGAATTTGCCGGTCAAGCGTACCGCGTTTAATGTCATCCACCTTCTTCATCAGCGCATCAAGGCCTTCAGGGAGACAGATTTTACCGGGGTTCAAACGGTTTTCCGGATCGAACGCCGCTTTGATTTTGCGTAACTCGCCATACAGCTGCTCGCCAAAAAAAGCCGGACTATATTCGGCGCGGAAACCTTTCCCGTGCTCGCCCCACAGCAAACCGCCATATTTCGCCGTCAACGCCACCACATCATCGGAAATGGATTTCATCAGCACTTCTTGCTGCGGATCGCACATATCCAGCGCAGGCCGCACGTGCAGCACCCCGGCGTCAACGTGACCAAACATGCCATAGCTCAGGCCGTGTCCATCAAGCAGCGCACGGAATTCAACGATGTAGTCCGCCAGATGCTCCGGCGGCACGCAGGTATCTTCCGCGAAGGGAATCGGCTTGGCCGCGCCTTTGGCGTTCCCTAATAACCCCACGGCTTTTTTACGCATGGCATAAATGCGCTCAATGCCTGTCAGATCCTCGCACAATTGCCAGCCAATCACGCCACCTTCACCATTGGCCATCAACGTATCGAGGCGCTGGCACAACGACTGCACTTGCGCATCAATCAGCGGCTGATCGTCACCGGCAAATTCAACAATATTCAGGCCAAGCAGGTTTTTGTCCGGCACATCGGTAATCAACTCTTTCACCGAATGCCAGACAATGTCTTCCCGCGCCAGATTGAGCACTTTCGAATCCACGGTTTCGACGGAGAGCGCCCGCGCGTCCACCATAAACGGCGCATTGCGCAGCGCGGAATCAAACGAATCATATTTTACGTTCACCAGACGGCGAACTTTTGGCAGCGGCGTGATATCAAGGCGCGCTTCGGTAATAAACGCCAGCGTCCCTTCTGAGCCGGTGAGAATGCGGGTTAAATCAAATTCGGTCATCTCGTCATTGAACACATGACGCAAATCGTAACCGGTGAGAAAACGGTTCAGTTTGGGGAAGTTATCCAGAATCAACTGGCGATTATCACGACAGCGCTCCAGCACGGTTTTATAAATTCGCCCGATAGCGGTACTGGCGTTACCCAGCGTTTCTGCCAGCGCCACCGGCATCGCCTGCGTATCGAGGATATCGCCGCCCAGCAACACAGCGCGAACACCCAGCACATGGTCGGAGGTTTTCCCGTACACCAGAGAACCCTGCCCGGAGGCGTCGGTGTTGATCATTCCCCCCAGGGTCGCACGGTTGCTGGTCGACAGCTCTGGCGCGAAGAAGAAGCCATAAGGTTTCAAATACTGGTTGAGCTGATCTTTAATAACGCCCGCCTCAACGCGCACCCACCCCTCTTCGGGGTTAATTTCCATAATGCGGTTCATATAGCGGGACATATCAACGATGATGCCCTGATTCAGCGCCTGGCCATTGGTGCCGGTACCGCCGCCGCGCGGAGTAAAGACCAGCGTGCGAAAACGCGGCTCGGCAGCGAGGCGTGTGATCAAGGCAACGTCAGACGTTGAACGAGGGAAAACGACGGCATCGGGTAATAGCTGGTAAATACTGTTGTCTGTCGCCATCGTTAGCCTGTCGGCGTAGCTGGTGGCGGTATCACCGGTAAAACCTTGTTGCTCCAAAGCCTGCAAAAAATTCAGCACCAGTTGAACGACACCCGGTGCCTGGGAAATCTGTGGGATCATTATGCTTGACCCTGCCTGACTGTTAGTGTTGTGAATAGTTAATCGTTTGCTTTAAGCATTCATCGTTGTATCACATTTTTTTCTTATGCGCCCATGAGAATTACAGGCAGAATCGGACTGTCCAAAACCGCTGAAATCATTAATCATTATCACTGGTGATTTCCAGAAACACCGAATTTTCAGCCACTCAATAAGGTGAGTAAATCGTATGGTTGATCTACGTCAGTCCAGGGATGTACCGCAAATCATGCTGTCGGTACTGTTTTTAGCAATCATGATTATCGCCTGTCTGTGGGTCGTCCAGCCCTTCATCCTCGGTTTTGCCTGGGCGGGAACGGTGGTGATCGCCACCTGGCCACTGCTGGTACGCCTGCAACGCGTGCTGTTTGGCCGCCGCTCGCTGGCAGTGTTAGTGATGATGCTGCTGTTGATCCTGCTGTTTATTATTCCGGTCGCGCTACTGGTTAATAGCCTGGTGGACTCCAGCGGCCCGGTGATCCATGCCATCAGCACCGGCGCCATGTCACCGCCGGATTTAGCCTGGCTAAACAGTGTTCCTTTCGTTGGTGAGAAGCTCTATACGGGCTGGCACAGCCTGCTGGATATGGGCGGCAGCGCCATTATGGCCAAACTGCGCCCGTACGCAGGCGCGACAACCACCTGGTTTGTCGGCCAGGCCGCGCATATTGGACGCTTTATGCTGCACTGCGGCCTGATGTTGCTGTTCAGCGCCCTGCTCTACTGGCGCGGTGAGCAAGTTGCCAGAGGGATCCGCCATTTCGCCATTCGCCTTGCAGGGAAACGTGGCGATGCCGCTGTGCTGCTGGCAGGTCAGGCTATCCGCGCCGTAGCGCTGGGCGTGGTGGTCACCGCGCTGGTGCAGGCCGTGCTTGGCGGCGTTGGCCTGGCTATTTCCGGCGTACCTTACGCCATGTTGTTTACCGTGGTTATGCTGATGACCTGTCTGGTGCAGCTCGGGCCGTTACCGGTGCTGGTTCCGGCCATTATCTGGCTGTACTGGAGCGGAGATTCCACCTGGGGCACCGTGCTGCTGGTCTGGAGCTGCGTTGTCGCCACGCTGGATAACTTCATCCGCCCGGTACTGATCCGCATGGGCGCTGATTTACCGCTGATCCTTATTCTTTCGGGGGTCATTGGTGGTCTGGTCGCTTTCGGTATGATTGGCCTGTTTATTGGCCCGGTATTACTGGCGGTCTCCTGGCGGCTATTCTCCGCGTGGGTGAATGAAGCACCCGAACCGGCGGCGACAGATAATGCGTTAAGCGAAGCCGACAATGTAGATAACCCTTCCTGAAAATATTAAGGCGGGGTAGCCCGCCTTAATTATTATTAAGCACTACTTATCATTTCAAACGCAAAACTCCCTTCAGATCCCTCTGAAAGCGAAATATTGCACGGTTTAACCCATATATTCTTCACGTCCGTTTAACTAATGAGACGAATCTGATCGACGCAAAAAATCGACATGCCTACTATTAGCTCACGGTTATAAATCAACACCTTGATTTATAAGCATGGAAATCCCCTGAGTGAAACAACGAATTGCTGTGTGTAGTCTTTGCCCATCTCCCACGATGGGCTTTTTTTTCGCCACTTTCCGTTCAGGCACTTATTTGCCGGATGCAGACGCGCTCCCTTTGCTGCTCACCGCGCAGGCACCATTATCAATAGCCGCACCAATCGGTAGATAATCGAATGCTAAATGCATCGTGCTCACATCGTGTCCGTCACAGGCACGAATATGTTCGTTATAAGACGCGCAACCATTAAGCCCCGCGCATGCGAGCACGATAAACATGAATAAAAAATGTTTCATTTGAATAACCTCACGACTATTGCAGGCAAATAAAAGATATATACCTTCCGCTACAGCGAAATAAAAATTGCAATAGTTAATAAATTAAAACGACGAAAACACAATTAACATTAACCCGCTTACGTATTTACCTGTACTTACTGCTGATAAGATTATGCTGAGACAGCACGTGATCAACGACGTTACGTAACCGGCCCTGTAGTGCCCTATAAATCCTGCGTTCGCCCGCGTAGTTCACCCACTGGATACCGCCGGGTTCAACTTCGACAAACCCCGTCACGCCATTACAAATAAAATGAACATAATGGCGCTCAGCTATTTTTCCCATTACGAAAAACCTCAATAGAATTCTTTCCGCAAGCGCAGAAGCAAATAAAAAAACACGAAGAGATAAGTCACCGGGGAGAATTATATGCAGGGTAATTATCAATACAATAAATATATACCAGGGACAGGCACAAATAGCTTACGATCACACAAATACCTTACGTAATTGTAAGCCATGAAGTGTGGTTGTTATTTCAGCAGGGTTATTGTTGCCCGTTTGTGCAAAAAAATAGCCCATCGAACGATGGGCTACGATTTTATCACTGGCTAACTTCGCACTGACTCATCATTTTCCAGGCGGTGGGAAGTTCACGGATCTCGCCGTAAACATTCACCGTAAGCGTTGCGCGGATATCTGCCGATGAGGCACCGATTTGCAACTCAAACTCACCCGGTTCGACAATGCGTTGCCCGTCACGGCCCGTAAAGTTGAGCATATCTACCGGCACGATGAACGTCAGCGTTGCCGTTTCACCCGGTGATAATGCCACGCGCTGGAATGCTTTTAACTCCTGCACCGGACGCACCATCGAGGCCACCTTATCCCGGACATACAACTGCACCACCTCGCTGCCGCTGCGCTCGCCGGTATTTTTTACCTGTACCTGTACGTGAATATCGCCATCGATCGCCACATCAGGCGTGAGCAGCACCGGGTTCACATACTCGAACTGCGTCCAGCTCTTCCCGTAGCCAAAGGGGTAAAGGGCGCCAAAATGGAAGGCAAACGGGGTACCACCGCTTTTCAGTTTGTGATTGTAGTAATAGGGCATCGCACCGGCGCTTTTCGGCACACTAACCACCAGACGCCCCTGCGGCTCTGCTCGCCCGGTCAACACATCGGCAATCGCCTGGCCGCCCTCCTGCCCCGGCGCCCACGCCATCAACCATGCGGCAACTTGCGACTCCAGCCCTTGCAAGTTATACGGACGTCCGCCGGTCATGACCACCACGACCGGTTTCCCGGTTGCCACTAACGCCTCCAGCAACTGTTGTTGCACACCCGGCAGCGTCAGGCTATCCGTATCAGAACCTTCCCCCACCGTCCCGCTCTGGAACAGCCCGGCAAGATCGCCCACACAGGCAATGATCACCTCGCTTTCTTGCGCCACGCTCACCGCGTGCGGGATCAGGCTCACATCCATGGAGACCGGTGACTGCTGCATCGGTTTGCCCGATGCGTCCCCAGGGAAAACGGGGGCACCAGCCATACGTTTTTCAATAATATGGCAGCCTTTGGCATAGCGGACGTTCCCCTCGCCCAGCGTCTGGCGCAGTGCCGCAAGCGGCGTGGTGACCTGCGTGGTTTCTTCCAGCATATCGCTAATGATCAAATGCACCGGGAAACTGTAGCCGCTGAGCAAAGCCAGCGGATCGTCAGCGGTTGGGCCAATTACCGCCACCTTCGGCGAGCCGTTCAATGGCAGAATGCCGTTATTTTCCAGCAGCGTCATTGAGCGCGTGGCGACCTCGCGCGCTACCTGCCGCGTCTTGGCAGACTGCAGGTCGATACCTTGTTCATCGGTATAAGGTTGTTCGAACAAACCGAGACGAAACTTCACTGTCAGCACGCGGGCGACAATTTCATCCACTTTTGCCATGGAAATAAGGCCGCGCTCAACGGCCTCTGCCAGATGGCGTGCGCAGTCATCTTTTGGCAACTCAACATCCAGCCCGGCATTAAACGAGAGCGCAGCGGATTCCGCGGCATCATGTGTCACACCGTGATGCTGATGCAGCAGGCTGACGCCACCGTAATCAGCAACAATAATGCCCTCGAAGCCCCACTGTTCACGCAGCAAAGTGGTGAGCAAGAAATGGTCACTGTGACCCGGCTGGTTATCAATGTCGTGATAGGCTGGCATCACCGATCCTGCTTTCGCCAGCTTCACCGCCATCTCGAACGGCAGCAAAAAGGTGTCGTTCAGCTCGCAAAAGCCGAGGTGTACCGGAGCATGGTTACGTGCGCCTTCACTAAACGAGTGGCCAACATAGTGTTTGAGCGTCGCCAGCATGTCGCCCTTTTCACCCTGCAGACCTTTCACGTAGGCGCAAGCCATCACCCCCACTAACCATGGATCTTCGCCGAATGTCTCTTCCGTGCGCCCCCAGCGCACATCGCGCGAGACATCCAGCACCGGAGCCAGCCCCTGCTTGCAGCCGGTCGAGCGCGCTTCCAGCCCAATATGCTGGGCGGCACGCTGCACGAGTTGTGGATCCCAGGTGGAGCCGTAGTTCAGCGAGGAAGGAAATAACGTTGCGTCTTTACACAATAAACCCACCAGGCACTCTTCATGGAACAGCGCAGGAATGCCCAACCGTGTCTCTTCCACTAACGTTTTTTGTAGCCGATTCGCCGCGCGCACGCCGCGCTTCGCTTCCACAATATGCGTGCCCAGCGGGCGGGTTATTTGCCCGACCCCCAGTTTAAGCCGCTGTGCCAGCGCCGCCTGCGCGCTGACACCGGCAAACTCATCGCTGAGATCGGTGCGCTCACGGTGCTCACCCTCTTCTGAAAGCACAAGCCACAGAGCATGCATTTGCGCGAATTTCTCTTCCGGCGTCATCCGTGCCAGTAAATCCGCAACGCGTTCGGCCACGGGACGGTGTGCGTCCTTGTAGATAGCAGTCATCGGGTCACTCCTGTGTTGTTGAAATCCGGGGCGGTTTGCACTGCCGTGTCGCTTTCACTGTCACCACGTTTACGTATCAGATCTTGCGCGATACTGTCGGCAACCTGGCTATTGAGTTTGTAGCGGGTCAGCAGCAGCACCATGCAGATAAACAGCAGGCAGGGGATCAGCGTAAACAATGCGTTAATGGTCGTCAGCACCGTCGCACTCTGGGCTGCCTGATTTGGCGCATAGTCCACGGCGCCAAGCACCCAACCCACGACAGCGCCGCCAAGCGCCAGGCCAAATTTAATGGCGAATAACGCGGTAGAGAACACCAGTCCGTCAAGGCGACGCCCGCTGCGGTGCTCTTCGTAATCCACCACGTCAGAGAACATGGTCCATTGCAGTGGCGTGGTCAGGTTCTGAATAAAGCTGAAAACGATATTGAGGCCAAAAATAAGCCACACTTGCGTAGGCGGGATTATAAAGATAAGCGCCGCGAAAACGACGAATGTAATAATTGTCCACTGGTAGGCGCGTACCCGGTCAAATTTCCCTAACAACCGTGCCGATAATAGCGCTCCGCTCAGGGCGGCGATCATGCCAGAAACAATAAAGGTAAACACCATATCCGGGCGCTGTAATACGTATTTGACGTAATACATCGTGGCGGAACCACGCGTTACAACCGCGGTTAACAGCAAAATATTAAACACAAAGACAATGCGCCACTGCGTATTTTTCGCCAGCAATTTGAGATCGCTGAACAGCGAACCGGAGCTATCATTGCGCGGCGTAAAACGCTCGCGCGTCATAAAGAAGCAGCCAAAAAACAGAAAAATGCCTAATACGCCCATCAGGCTCATGGCGTAGAAATACCCTTTTTGATCGTTACCGGCCCCCAGATGCGCCACCAGCGGCAGGGCAATAACGGTCACGATCAGGCCGCCGATAAACGATAACCCAAAGCGCCAGGATTGCAGCGAATGGCGCTCGTGCGGATCCATCGTCAGCGCGCCGGGCATCGCGCAGTAAGGTACGTTAATCGCAGAGTAGATAAAGCTAAGGATGGCGTAAGTGACGCAGGCATAGAGGATTTTTGCCGTTGCCCCGGCGTCCGGGACAAAAAAGGTAATAATGCAGCTCACACCGAACGGTATGGCAAACCACAGCAGCCAGGGGCGAAAGCGCCCGTGTCGCGTTTGCGTGCGATCCACCAGTGCGCCGATGCAAGGATCGACAAAAGCATCCACCGCGCGCACGACCAAAAACATGGTTCCCATTATTGCGGCAGGTAACCCAAACACATCCGTATAGAAATAAGCGAGAAACAGCGTTGCGGTTTGCCAGACCAGGGCGCTTGCCATATCACCCAAACCGTAACCTATTTTGTCTTTTGTACTCAGGACAGAGGAGATTGTCATTTTTATTAGCCTTGTGAGGTCAAAAAATATTTCAACATGGCGCGACAGATTAACGTCACGCTGCTCACTACAGGCTCAAGTATTGGAAGAAGCTAACGAGGGGACAATTGCAATAATTGCCAGGCTTTTTACGTTTTTTAGTAATTGTGATCGCCGCCGAGTTCGCGGCTGAAATAAAAAAATCCCCGACATTATGTCGGGGATTTTACTTTTGCCTTTATTTTTTCAGTTCGGCGAGGCTTAACCAGGTCTGCACAACGGTGTCTGGGTTGAGCGAGAGACTATCAATACCCTCATCCATCAACCAGGCGGCAAAGTCTTCGTGATCCGAAGGCCCTTGCCCGCAAATGCCGACATATTTGCCCTGCTTTTTCGCCGCACGGATCGCCATCGAAAGCAGCGCTTTCACCGCGTCGTTACGTTCGTCGAACAGTTCGGAGACCACGCCGGAATCGCGATCGAGACCCAGCGCCAGTTGCGTCATGTCGTTGGAGCCGATAGAGAAACCATCGAAATACTCAAGGAACTGCTCCGCCAGCAGCGCGTTGGACGGGATTTCGCACATCATGATGATTTTCAGCCCGTTCTCACCGCGTTTCAGCCCCTGACGCGCCAGCTCATCAACCACCGCTTTTGCCTGTTCAACGGTACGCACAAACGGGACCATGATTTCAACGTTGGTCAGCCCCATATCGTTACGTACGCGTTTTACCGCTTCGCACTCAAGCGCGAAGCAATCGCGGAAGCTGTCGGCCACATAACGGCCTGCGCCACGGAAGCCGAGCATCGGGTTCTCTTCTTCCGGCTCGTAGCGCTCACCACCAACCAGATTGGCGTATTCGTTCGATTTAAAATCAGACAGACGCACAATCACGCGTTTTGGCCAGAATGCCGCGCCCAGTGTCGAAATGCCTTCCGTCAGACGGCCGACATAAAACTCAACCGGCGAATCGAAGCCTTTCATCATTTCGCGGATTTCGTTTTGTAATTTCGCGTCCTGGTCATCAAACTCCAGCAGCGCGCGCGGATGCACACCGATCATGCGGTTAATGATGAACTCCAGACGCGCAAGGCCTACGCCTTCATTTGGCAGGCAAGCAAAATCGAAGGCGCGATCCGGGTTGCCGACGTTCATCATGATCTTCAGCGGCAGATCCGGCATGGTGTCTACGCTTGAACTTTTCACGCTGAAATCCAGCAGATCAGCATACACATAACCGGTATCGCCTTCGGCGCAGGAGACGGTGACTTTCTCCCCGGTTTTAATGCGTTCGGTCGCGTCGCCGCAGCCCACCACCGCCGGAATACCTAACTCACGCGCAATGATCGCCGCGTGGCAGGTACGGCCGCCGCGGTTGGTAACAATCGCCGCCGCTTTTTTCATGATCGGTTCCCAGTCCGGGTCGGTCATGTCAGTTACCAGCACATCGCCCGGCTCGATCAGGTTCATCTCGCTGATATCGTGGATCACTTTTACTGTGCCCGCGCCAATGCGATGCCCAATGGCACGGCCTTCAGAGATAATGCGCCCCTGGGCATGCAGCGTGTAACGCTCCATCACCTGGCCACGCGAACGCACGGTTTCCGGACGCGCCTGCACGATAAACAATTTACCGGTATGGCCGTCTTTCGCCCATTCAATATCCATTGGACGGCCATAGTGTTTCTCGATTTGCACCGCCTGCTTCGCCAGCGCCTGCACTTCGTCGTCGGTCAGGGAAAAACGGTCGCGCTCGGCCTGCGGAACATCTTCAATCTGCACCTGCTTGCCATGCTCTTGCGTCGGCGCATAGATCATGCGGATTTTCTTCGACCCCATGGTGCGACGCACAATGGCTGGACGATTGGCCGCAAGCGTTGGCTTATGCACATAGAACTCATCCGGGTTAACGGCGCCCTGCACCACCATTTCGCCCAGCCCCCAGGCAGAAGTGATAAACACTACCTGATCAAAACCGGATTCTGTATCGATGGTGAACATCACGCCAGAAGAACCGATATCCGAACGCACCATGCGCTGCACACCGGCAGAAAGCGCGACGCCGCGGTGATCGTAGCCCTGATGCACGCGATAGGAGATGGCGCGATCGTTAAATAACGAGGCAAACACATGCTTCACCGCCACCAGCACGGCGTCATACCCTTGCACGTTGAGGAAGGTTTCCTGCTGACCGGCAAACGAGGCATCCGGCATGTCTTCCGCTGTCGCAGAAGAACGTACCGCGAAAGAGGCTTCGGCGTCGTCTTCGGAGAGTTTGGCGTAGGCTTCGTGGACGGCTTTTTCCAGCTCAGGTGGGAACGGTGTGTCGACAATCCACTGGCGGATCTGCGCACCGGCTTTTGCCAGTTCGGACACATCATCGATGTCGGTTTTATCCAGTAATTCGTAAATGCGCTGATTTAGCCCGCTTTGTTCCAGAAACTGGTTAAACGCATCGGCCGTGGTCGCAAACCCATTCGGCACGGAAACACCCATACCGGACAGATTAGTAATCATTTCACCAAGGGAGGCATTTTTGCCCCCAACTCTGTCTACATCATTCATGCCGAGTTGGTCATACCAAAGCACCAGCGGAGACGAGCCATTGTTGGACATCGAAACAATCCTTTTGTGATATATGAATGGGTAAAAACGTCGAACTACTTTTTTATCCTGGCATAATTAATTCTGTTGAAAAAACGGTGAATCGTGTAAGCAATAACGATTTCTGCTTTTTCGGATAGATTCCCATCAATAAATCACCTTGAGTAATTTCTCATTTCTATATCTCCTTATTTTTTATAGGGGAAACTAAAAAAACGAACCGTAGAGTTCATTAAAAATAAAAACACCATTTCATTTTAAAAATGAGAAAAAGGAGATACGCATGTTGAGGGTTTTAATTTATGCTTTCAGAGAATTACGCATGTCATTCAGGATGGGTTAAATGGACAGTTCAGTTGATCGCCACGTCTTTTATATTTCTGATGGAACCGCTATCACCGCTGAAGTATTAGGCCATGCGGTCATGTCGCAATTCCCGGTTGCCGTTAGCAGTATTACGCTGCCGTTTGTGGAAAACGAGAGCCGTGCCCGTGCCGTCAAAGAACAAATAGACGCCATCTATCAGCAAACCGGCAATCGTCCACTGGTGTTCTACTCCATTGTGATACCGGAAATTCGCGCCATTATTTTGCAAAGCGAAGGATTTTGTCAGGATATCGTTCAGGCGTTGGTTGCGCCGCTGCAGGAGGAATTAAAACTCGATCCGACCCCCATTGCGCATCGCACACATGGGCTTAATCCCGGTAATTTAACCAAATACGATGCGCGTATCGCGGCAATTGATTACACCCTCGCGCATGACGATGGTATTTCTTTGCGCAATCTTGATCAGGCACAGGTGATTTTACTGGGCGTTTCGCGCTGTGGAAAAACACCGACCAGTCTGTATCTGGCGATGCAATTTGGTATTCGCGCGGCAAATTATCCTTTTATTGCCGATGATATGGATAACCTCGTTCTCCCCGCTGCGTTAAAACCACTGCAGCATAAATTATTTGGTCTGACCATTAATCCGGAGCGCCTTGCTGCCATTCGCGAAGAGCGCCGGGAAAATAGCCGCTACGCGTCGTTGCGCCAGTGCCGCATGGAAGTCGCAGAAGTGGAAGCGCTTTACCGCAAGAATCAAATTCCCTGCCTTAATAGCACCAACTACTCGGTAGAAGAAATTGCCACCAAGATGCTCGATATTATGGGGTTAAATCGCCGCATGTACTAACAAGCTAGTACACAAGTGCGAAGTGCGCTATGATATTGCCCGGAAACGTGATGTGCTTTGCAACCCCTCTTGAAATAAGCCGGGATTGGTTTAAGGTGTTGCGCATCACTTCCGGCATTCCTGCCGCTGAAGCACCTAATTTTTGAGATTCTTGATGAACAAAACTGATGAACTTCGCACTGCGCCTATCAGCAGCCTGGTGACACCAGCTGAACTTGCGCAGCGCTACCCTGTTACCTCAGAGGTAGCGGAGCATGTGACCGCATCCCGTCGGCGGATAGAAAAAATTCTGAATGGTGAAGATCGCCGCCTGTTGGTGATAATAGGTCCCTGCTCGATCCACGATCTTGACGCAGCCGTTGATTACGCGAGCCGTTTACAAGTATTACGTGAAAAACACCACGCGCATCTGGAAATCGTTATGCGCACCTACTTTGAAAAACCGCGTACTGTTGTGGGCTGGAAAGGGTTGATTTCCGATCCCGATCTGAACGGCAGTTACCGCGTCAATCACGGCCTGGAGCTGGCGCGTAAACTGCTGTTGCAGGTCAATGAGCTGGGCGTGCCCACCGCGACCGAATTCCTCGATATGGTGACCGGCCAGTTTATTGCCGATTTAATTAGCTGGGGTGCTATTGGCGCGCGCACCACGGAAAGCCAGATCCACCGCGAAATGGCCTCGGCGCTTTCTTGCCCGGTCGGTTTTAAAAACGGTACCGATGGCAACACACGTATCGCCGTTGACGCGATCCGCGCTTCACGTGCCAGCCATATGTTCCTCTCGCCGGATAAAAGCGGGCAAATGACCATTTATCAGACCAGCGGCAACCCGTACGGCCACATCATTATGCGTGGTGGTAAAAAACCGAATTACCATGCCGGAGATATCGCCAATGCGTGCGATACGCTGCGTGAATTTGGTTTGCCGGAGCATCTGGTGGTGGATTTCAGCCATGGCAACTGCCAGAAAGAGCATCGCCGCCAGTTGGATGTCTGTGACGACATTTGCGCGCAAATCCGTAATGGTTCGATGGCGATCTCTGGTGTGATGGCGGAAAGTTTCCTGCAGGAAGGTACGCAAAAAATTGTCAGTGGCCAGCCGCTGGTATACGGGCAATCCATTACCGACCCATGTCTGAACTGGGAAGACAGCGAACTGCTGCTGGAAAAACTCGCAACCGCGGTTGCCACCCGTTTTTAACCTTTTCCTGCTGACTCATGCAGAACTACGCGTTCCCCCTACTTTTTCCTGGGGGAACTGCGGCTATGTAAACAATCGCCCTTGCGTCATATCACCATACTATTGATAATCATTATCATTGTTGGTTTGTCTTTAAACGGATATGTCGCACATGGATAGCACACCTGCATCACCGGTCACGCCTCAGGAAAAACCCACGCACATCACCCCAACCGATCGCCGCATTCACAGCCGTTCGCTGCTGGGGGATGAAGGGCGCGTCGTTATTGAGCACAACGGGCAGCAATACCTTCTGCGCCAGACGCATGCCGGAAAATTGATCCTGACAAAGTAGGCCATTTCAACTCGAACAGCTGACTTCCAGCCGTTTGCCCCAGTCGGGCGGACGGCTGACGTAATCATCACTGCGATCGATAAATGGCTGGCGTAATGCCTCATGAAGTCGCTCCAGCTCGCTGCTATCGCCTTTCTCTGCGGCATCAATAGCGCGCTGCGCCAGCCAGTTTCGCAGCACCATTGCCGGGTTAACCCGTTGCATATGCGCCTGCCGCTGTGCGTCATCGATATTTTCCTGCTGTAAGCGTGAGCGATATTGTGCAAACCAGTCATCAAATGCGCCGCGATCGATAAACTCATCCCGTAACGGCGACGCAGCGCTTTGCTGCTCGGTCAGGCTGAGCATGCGGAACGTACGCGTATAATCGCTACCTTCGCGCGCCATCAGCGCAAACAGCGAATTCAGAAGATCGTTATCGCCTTGCTGGCGAGTAAAGAAGCCCAGCTTGCTGCGCATCAACAGGCCATACTCGGTGAGTAACTGGTGCTGGTAATCATCCAGCGCGGCGTTTAACCCCTCCACAGCAATAAAGGGCGATAGTGACTGCGCCAGACGCTGCAGATTCCACAGCGCCACCGCCGGCTGGTTTTCAAAGCTGTACCGCCCCTGGTAATCAGAGTGGTTACAGATAAAACTGGGCTGGTAATCATCGAGAAAACCGAACGGGCCATAATCGATGGTTAAACCAAGAATCGACATGTTATCGGTATTCATTACACCGTGCGCGAACCCTACCGCTTGCCAGCGCGCAATCATCTGCGCAGTGCGCCGCACGACATCCCGGAACCATGCGACATATTTATCGCTTTCGTTTTGCAATTCCGGCCAGTGATGACGGATAACAAAATCTGCCAGTTGACAGACTTTTTGCGGATCGCGTCGGTAGTAAAAATGTTCGAAATGACCAAACCGCACATGACTTTCGGCAATACGCATCAGCATCGCGCCCTGCTCCTGCGTTTCGCGCATGACTGGCGTATCGCTGGTCACAATGCTCAATGCGCGCGTGGTCGGGATCCCCAGATAGTGCATTGCTTCTGAAGCCAGGCTTTCGCGAATGGTCGAACGTAGCACCGCGCGGCCATCCCCCATGCGCGAATACGGCGTCAGCCCGGCACCTTTCAAGTGCCAGTCCCGGGTTGTGCCGTCCGGGAGTTGCTGTTCACCGAGCAAAATCCCGCGCCCATCACCTAATTGCCCGGCCCAGACACCAAACTGATGTCCACTATAAACCTGCGCCAGTGGAGACATGCCGGGTAACAGCGCTTCGCCGCCCCAGATGCTGGCTCCGGAGACGGGATGAAACAGCGCATCCGGTATATCCAGCGCATGTGCCAGTGGCTCATTGCGCCATAGCAGACGTGCGTTGTGCAACGGTGTTGGGGATAATGCGGTATAGAAATCTGGCAATTCATCTCGCCAGTGGGTAGTAAAAGACAGGGTCATGGTTCCTCCTGCCTTTAGTGTAGTGCTAACGTTGGCGTTTAAACACCAGGCAAAAGCAGGGCTATGGCTGAACCAGAGAGGTTAACTGTTCGACGGTGACGGGTGGCCACATGGCACCCTGCATGGCGCTAAAGGAAAAGGCTGCTGCCCGGTTGAGCGCCTGTTCATCATCAATGCCTGCAATCATCAATGCATCACAATAGGGTTCAAGCTGCGCAACAATCACCCGCATAAAAGGTTCGAATGAAGGTGACGCCAGCCGCTGATGAACAAAATTTTTATCCAATACCACGCGCTTAAATAAGCCATCAAAAATGGCTTTTGTCGACGCAGTTCCGGCACCAAAATTAGCCAGCACCAGTGAATATTGTTTCGCCAATAGAAACAAGGGGTGATTATCTTTTCCCTTATTTAGATCGGGAAAATTCTCATTAATGGTAAATTCAAGAAAAGGAAATTTCCTAATGTTTGTCGCTAGCGTTTCATCTGCCAACAAGACATCAACCAAAGAGGGAGCAATATTAATCCAGGCCGTTAATTGATGTTGAATAAAAAAGAGTTGGCAGGCTTCAAGGAGTGCCAGTTGTTCATTGAATAAAGCGAGTATTTCTTCAGGCGTAAGGCGCGGTATGACCAGCTCTGTAGGCGTGCGGACATTGCTGTCGGGCCCTACAAAGTTAACGATAATTTCCAGTCCCTGTAGCATTCCGTTACTTTTCCTCGCAGGCAGTAATAGAAGCTCAGAGCGATATGTGTCATCCAGCGATACTATCATTGCGCCAGCCCCGCATTAAGGGTGATATCCGGCATTGTCAAACACAGGTGGAAATATTTCAAATCTATTGTTTTAAATGAGATTAACTTCATTTTTTTCCCGTTTTATTTTTTGGCTGCTCCTTAACCTTTATTAGCCTGATAACGAATTGACGGATGTCCGGATCCCAATGTACACAGATCTTAATTAAGATAAACGTGATTATTTAGTGGAAATTTCCTGGTTTAAAAAAAGCCCTTGCGGGCTTTCTCATTCTAGATGCGACGTGCTTGCCAGAAATTTTTACGCCAGTAGACATTATCCAGAGAAGAGCGCATCACTCCCCGGCTGGTTGAGGCATGAATGAACTCATTATCCGTATCGTAAATACCAACGTGCAATCCGCTCTCTCCGGAACCGGTTTTAAAGAAAACCAGGTCGCCTGGCAGCAAATCATCTTTATCGATTTTCGTGCCAATTTCCGCCTGTTGCCGCGTCTCGCGCGGCAGTTGTAAAGAAAACTTATCGCGAAACGTCATCATAACGAAGCCGGAACAATCAACGCCGGAACGGCTCATGCCACCGTAGCGATACGGCGTACCATGCCACTGGCTGAGCTGATCATTCAGGCCAGCAATAACGGTTATCGAATCTGACAATCTTGGATTTGGCGGCGGCGCGCGATGAGAACTACACCCTGCGAGGAATAACGCCACTGCCAGCAAAAACCAGATACGCATCCTGGATCACGCCTCTTTATTTCTTTTTCTCGGAATAATCTACCGTGTGAATCAGATACGTGGCAAGTCACCTTTTCGTCACGTTGCGGGGATCAGCACGCGGTGACCTTCCACATCCAGTTGGCGAAAAGCCAAACCATACGCCGTCGCCAGATGAGATGGTGTCAGCACCTCGTCCTGCCGCCCGCTCATTAGCAGTTTGCCACCGCTGAGCAGCCAGGCCTGACGCGCATGGCGCAACGTATGGTTAAGATCGTGGCTACTCATCACCACGGTAATTCCTGCGGCAACCAGCTCGTTTAAAAGCTTATCGAGTGCCGCCTGCTGGGCAACATCGAGGCTATTCATCGGCTCATCCAGCAATAAAAGCTCTCCGGCGGGGTTGCCGGCCGGGTGAATTTGTAAAATCACTGCCGCTAAGCGTACCCGCTGCCACTCCCCGCCTGACAGGTGATTCACCGCCCGCCCCAGCTTATCGCTGAGGCCAAGCTTGCCCGCAATCTGCGCCAGCAGCGCGGTTTGTGCGTTATCGCGCTGATGCAGGGATAAGTACTGCCAGACAGGCATAGAGAACGGCGGTGTCTGCTGTTGGGCCAGGTAAGCACGATGTTGCGCCAGCTGCGATGCTGGCCACTGTGTCAGCGAACGGGCATTAAACAGCACGCTTCCCTGCCCGCCTGATAACCCAGCAATGCGCGCCAGCAGTGTGCTTTTCCCCGCACCATTCGGCCCGATAAGATGCAGGATTTCTCCCCGGCCGACCGATGCCGTTATCGGCCCAAGCCTTCCGGGCTCCGCCACATCCTGAAGCTGCAACAGCATTGACATTACTTCGCCAGCGCCTGTTTTACCGCGTCAACGAGAATCGGATCTTCCGGTGTCATATCCGGAGAGAAGCGTTGAATCACCTTGCCGTCACGACCAATCAGGAATTTTTCAAAATTCCACAGAATATCGCCCGGCTCTTTCGGCGCACGACCTTTGCTCTCCATACGTTCGTAGAAACCGCTGCCCTGAGGTGCAACGGCCTTCGGCGCTGCGGCAACCAGCTTTTTATACAGCGGGTGACGAGCTTCGCCATTCACATCGATTTTGCTGAACAGCGGAAATGTTACGCCATACGTGGTGCTACAGAAGGTTTTAATTTCCTCTTCTGAACCCGGTTCCTGGCCGAGAAACTGATTGCAGGGGAAACCGAGTACGGTAAGACCTTCACTTTCAAATTCTTTTTGCATCTGCTCCAGCTGTTCGTACTGCGGCGTCAGCCCACATTTAGAGGCGACGTTGACCAGCAGCAGCACCTTGCCGAGGTAACCGGCAAGCGTTGTCTGTTCACCATCGATAGTCTTAACTTCAGTATTCAGAATATCCTGTTGCATAGCGTCACCTTAATGAATGTTATGGTTTGCGGACTCAACGCCCGGCTCTCAATAATAGCCAGATAAATACCGGCGCGCCCAGCGTCGACGTCACAACGCCTATTGGCAACTCGGCTGCACTGAGCGTCAGACGTGCTATCACATCGGCAAATAACAGTGCCACCGCTCCTGCCAGCGCGCAGCCTGGCAGCAATGCCCGATGATCGGTCAAACCGCACAGACGTAAGATATGGGGAATGACCAGACCGATAAAACCAATTGAGCCCGCCAGCGCGACGCTTACGCCGACCAGCCAGCCCGTGGCTATCACCAGCACGTTTCGCCATAGCCACATCGGTAACCCTAACTGGCGCGCGGAAATGTCTCCCAGCGCCAGCATATTCAGTGGCTGAGACTGGAAACAGACCCAAATGATGACTGGCACCAGCGCCGCCATGAGCCAACTTTGTTGCCAGTCCACCCCACCGAAACCGCCCATCATCCAGTACATCAACTGGCGTAAATCGAAGGAGGAAGAGAAATAGACGGCCCAAGTCATCAATGCGGTACAGATGATGCCCAATGCAACGCCAGCCAGCAGTAAACGGCTAGTTGAGATGTGGCGGCGCGCGAAACGCAGCAGGATCAGCGTCACAACGAGCGCGCCAGCGATCGCACAAACGCCGAGCGCCCAGCCTGGGAGCAATCCGCCCCCCAGCAATACAGCAGCAATGAGCCCAACGCCCGCACCGCTTGAGACTCCAAGCAATCCTGGTTCCGCAAGCGGGTTTTCGAACAGTGCCTGCATCACCGCACCGCACAACGCCAGTGCAGCGCCCACAAGCAACACGGCCAGCGTACGTGGCAAACGAATTTGCCAGACAAACAGTTGCCCGTCCGGTGTAAACCAGGCGCCGGGAGAAATCCATTGATCGCCCGCGCAGAGACTAAACAGTAACGCGAAGAGTAAGAGCAGCAGCAAACCACCCAGCCAGCGGCGGTTGCGTTGCTGTTGAAGACGAGCGTATGCCAGCATGTTTTCCGTTTTATTGGTCAGCAAGGCCACTGATTTTAAGGTTGATGCCGGATGCTGAAAAGAAAAAAGGCCGCGATGCGGCCTTTTTAATTAGTTCATATCATTCAGCTTTGGGCGAAGCGTTTTCGACACGGCTCTTTAACTTCTGGCCGGGTCTGAAGGTCACCACGCGCCGGGCTGTAATGGGAATATCTTCGCCCGTTTTTGGATTACGACCCGGACGTTGATTTTTGTCGCGCAAATCGAAATTGCCAAAGCCGGAGAGTTTTACCTGCTCACCGTTTTCCAGAGCACGACGGATCTCTTCGAAAAACAGCTCTACCAGCTCTTTTGCGTCCCGTTTGCTAAGCCCAAGCTTATCAAACAGATATTCTGACATTTCAGCTTTTGTAAGCGCCATAGGTTCAATCCCTCAATGATGCCTGGAATCGCTCTTTTAATGCCTCTACACATCTGGCAACGGTAGCGGCAATCTCCTCTTCTTCGAGTGTACGGCTGGTATCCTGAAGGATCAGGCTAATGGCAAGGCTCTTATACCCTTCCGCTACACCCTTACCGCGGTACACGTCAAATAAGTTTACGCCAACTACCTGATTTACGCCAACTTTCTTACATTCGCCCAAAACATCTGCTGCAGGCACATTTTCTGCGACTACGACAGCGATATCACGGCGGTTCGCCGGGAAGCGCGAAATCTCCTGAGCCTGAGGCACCACGCGGTCTGCAAGCGCATTCCACTCCAGTTCAAATACCAGTGTGCGGCCGTTCAGATCAAGCTTACGTTCCAGTTCCGGGTGAACAACACCAATAAAACCAATGCGCTTATCTTTCAGATAAATCGCTGCAGATTGGCCTGGGTGCAGTGCAGGATTCGTTTCCGCGCGGAACTCAATGGCGGAAAGTTTACCTGTAAGTTCCAGCACGGACTCAAGATCGCCTTTTAAATCGAAGAAATCGACGCTTCCTTTCACCAGATCCCAGTGCTCGTCATAACGGTTACCGCAAATCGCGCCGGCCAGCATCACATCCTGACGGATGCCAAGATTAGCTTGCGTATCAGGTACAAAGCGCAGGCCGGTTTCGAAAATACGCACACGGCTCTGCTGACGATTCTGGTTATAAACGATAGTGCCGAGCAAACCGGTCCACAGAGAGAGGCGCATCGCCGACATCTCGCTGGAGATTGGGCTTGGCAGGATGAGTGCTTCCTCACCTGGATGAATCAGTTGCTGCAGCTTCGGATCGACAAAGCTATAAGTAATGACTTCCTGGTAGCCTTTATCGTTAAGCATGGTTTTAACACGCTTCATCGACAGGTTTGCTTCGCGGTGCTCTCCCATAATCAGGCCAGCCTGCACCGGCTCATCAGGAATATTGTTGTAGCCATAAACGCGAGCAACTTCTTCGACCAGATCTTCTTCAATTTCCATGTCGAAACGCCAGCCCGGGGCAACCGCCAGCCACTCGTCCTGGCCTTCAGTCACTTCGCAGCCCAGGCGGTTCAGAATATCGCTGACCTGTTCGTCGGCAATATGATGACCAATCAGACGATCCAGTTTGCTACGGCGCAAACGGATGGTCGCGCGTTTCGGCAGAGTGGCTTCATTAGTGACATCAATCACCGGGCCGGCGTCACCGCCGCAGATATCAAGCAGCAGACGCGTGGCGCGTTCCATCGCTTTGTATTGCAGTTGTGGATCGACACCACGCTCATAACGATGAGAAGCATCAGTATGCAAACCGTGACGGCGCGCGCGGCCAGTAATGGACAGCGGGTTGAAGAAAGCACATTCCAGCAGCACGTTCTGCGTTTCGCTGTTCACACCAGAGTGTTCACCACCGAAGATACCGCCCATTGCCAGCGCTTTGCTATGGTCGGCAATTACCAGCGTGTCTGCGTTCAGTTTGGCTTCATTACCGTCCAGCAGCACCAGAGTTTCGCCCTCTTTTGCCATACGCACCACAATGCCACCATCCAGGCGGTCGCGGTCAAACGCATGCATCGGCTGCCCCAGCTCAAGCAGAACGTAGTTGGTCACGTCCACAACGGCGTCAATCGAGCGAATGCCGCAACGGCGCAGCTTTTCTTTCATCCACAGCGGAGTTGGCGCTTTGACGTTAATCCCTTTCACTACACGGCCAAGGTAGCGCGGGCAGGCATCTGCCGCTTCCACAGTAATCGGCAGCGTATCGGCGATGGTAGCGGCAACAGGTGCGATATCCGGCGCGGTCAACGGAGATTTGTTGAGCACCGCAACATCACGCGCCACACCGATGATCCCGAGGCAATCTGCACGGTTCGGCGTCACGCTGATTTCGATGGTGTTGTCATCAAGTTTTAAATATTCACGGATATCGGTACCGATCGGCGCATCTGCTGGCAGTTCAATAATGCCGGTATGATCGTCAGAAATACCAAGCTCGGAGAAAGAGCAGAGCATGCCTTCCGACGGCTCGCCACGCAGTTTTGCCGCTTTGATTTTGAAATCGCCCGGCAGTACCGCACCAACAGTGGCGACCGCAACTTTGAGCCCGAGACGGCAGTTTGGCGCACCACAGACGATGTCCAGCAGACGCTCACCGCCCACGTTTACTTTCGTTACGCGCAGTTTGTCGGCGTTCGGGTGCTGAGCGCACTCCATCACTTCGCCAACGACCACGCCATGAAACGCACCTGCAACCGGCTCAACACCGTCGACCTCAAGACCCGCCATGGTGATTTGCCCGGACAGCGCTTCGCTATCAATGGCTGGATTAACCCATTCGCGTAACCACAGTTCACTGAATTTCATTGTTTTGCCTGCCTTTATTTAAACTGTTTGAGGAAACGCAAATCGTTTTCGAAGAACGCGCGCAAGTCGGTGACACCGTAACGGAGCATTGTCAGGCGCTCCATCCCCATACCGAATGCAAAACCTGAGTAAACTTCCGGATCAATACCGACGTTACGCAGTACGTTCGGATGCACCATCCCGCAGCCAAGAACCTCCAGCCATTTGCCGTTTTTACCCATGACATCCACTTCCGCTGAGGGCTCAGTAAACGGGAAATAGGACGGGCGGAAACGGATCTGCAAATCTTCTTCAAAGAAGTTACGCAGGAAGTCGTGCAGCGTACCTTTCAGATTGGTGAAGCTGATATTTTTATCAACAATCAGCCCTTCCATCTGATGGAACATCGGTGTGTGCGTCTGGTCGTAGTCGTTACGATATACACGGCCCGGCGCAATAATGCGGATCGGCGGCTGCTGATTTTCCATCGTGCGGATCTGCACGCCTGAAGTCTGGGTACGCAACAGACGGGTTGCGTCAAACCAGAAGGTGTCGTGATCGGCACGCGCCGGGTGGTGGCCCGGGATGTTCAACGCATCGAAGTTATGGTAATCATCTTCGATTTCCGGCCCCGTGGCGACAGTAAAGCCAAGCTCACCAAAGAAACTTTCGATGCGGTCGATTGTGCGAGTCACCGGATGCAAACCGCCATTCTCCACGCGACGCCCCGGCAGCGACACATCAATAGTTTCGGCAGCCAGGCGTGCATTCAATGCAGCATTTTCAAGATCCGATTTACGCGCGTTCAGCGCTTGCTGCACTTGCTCTTTCGCTTCGTTGATCACCGCACCCGCAGCCGGGCGCTCTTCTGGCGGCAGCTCACGCAGGGTGGTCATCTGAAGGGTCAGGTGCCCTTTCTTGCCCAGGTATTCGACGCGTACGTTGTCCAGCGCGGCGACATCTGAAGCATCGTTAATGGCTGCCTTCGCACTGGCAACCAGCTCTGCGAGATGTGACATGGTTTTCCTCGTTATATGACGATATTTACAAGCGGCAGATACAAAAAAAGCCTCCACAAGGGAGGCTTTCTGGCGCTGTTTTCCGTTTCTTCTTTCACGCGCTAGCCTCCCGGATTCAGGTGCTAAAGTAAAAAAAGAAGCGGAAAATAGCAGCATTCATGCTTGCGTTACCTTAACAGGGTAAGTGGCGGCGATGGCTTATTGAAAACGCATCACGGCAAAATGTCAATGCATTGATAATGTTAAAGCAAAAGAGGGAGCTACGCTCCCTCTCTTAAACTGGCTTACGCCAGAGCTGCTTTCGCTTTTTCAACCAGGGCAGTAAATGCCACTTTGTCGAATACTGCGATGTCAGCCAGGATCTTACGGTCGATTTCAACAGAGGCTTTTTTCAGGCCATTGATGAATTTGCTGTAAGAAATACCGTTCTGACGTGCTGCTGCGTTGATACGTGCAATCCACAGTTGACGGAACTGACGCTTTTTCTGACGACGGTCACGATAAGCGTACTGACCAGCTTTGATAACAGCCTGGAAGGCAACACGGTAAACGCGTGAACGCGCGCCGTAGTAACCTTTAGCTTGTTTCAAAATTTTCTTATGACGTGCACGTGCAATCACACCACGTTTTACGCGAGCCATATGCTCTCTCCTGTATCTATATTCTTAAAAAAGTTAAAAGGTTAACGACTTATGCGTACGGCAGGCACGCGATTACCAGGCCCAGATCGCCTTTAGAAACCATGGCTTTCGGACGCAGGTGACGTTTACGCTTGGTAGCTTTTTTGGTCAGAATATGACGCAGGTTAGCGTGCTTGTGCTTAAATCCACCTTTACCGGTTTTTTTGAAGCGCTTAGCAGCACCGCGTACGGTCTTAATTTTTGGCATTTTTTAACTTCCACTTCGCATTGTTAATAAACGAAACAAAGGCGAACTAAACCCGTGAGCTTGTGGCCCACAGGTTTAGTTACTTGATGGCCTTACTGTTTCTTCTTCGGAGCAAGCACCATAATCATCTGGCGGCCTTCGATCTTCGTTGGGAAGGATTCGACTACTGCCAGTTCAACCAGATCTTCTTTCACGCGATTAAGCACTTCCATACCGATCTGTTGGTGGGCCATCTCACGACCGCGGAAACGCAGCGTGATTTTGGCCTTATCGCCCTCTTCGAGAAAGCGAATCAGGCTGCGGAGTTTTACCTGATAGTCGCCTTCATCTGTACCAGGTCGGAATTTGATTTCCTTAACCTGAATAACTTTTTGCTTCTTCTTCTGTTCCTTAGAAGATTTGCTCTTTTCATAGAGGAACTTGCCGTAATCCATTATACGGCAAACGGGCGGCTCGGCGTTAGGGCTAATTTCGACTAAATCGACCCCGGCTTCTTCAGCTTTTTCCAGAGCTTCTCTGAGACTCACAATACCAAGCTGCTCGCCTTCCAGACCTGTTAAGCGAACTTCCGTGGCGCGAATCTCGCCATTAATACGATTGGGACGCGCCGTTTGAACTCGTTTTCCGCCTTTAATACCTTATTCCTCCAGTTGTTGAAGACTGCGGCTGCGAATCTCTTGTTGCAGCTTCTCGATAACATCATTTACGTCCAGGCTACCCAAGTCTTTACCGCGACGGGTACGCACAGCTACTTTGCCGGCTTCAACCTCTTTGTCACCACAAACCAGCATATAAGGGACGCGACGTAAAGTGTGCTCGCGGATTTTAAAGCCAATCTTCTCGTTTCTCAAGTCTGCTTTTACACGAATGCCCGCATTTTGCAGTTTACGGGTCAATTCGTTAACGTATTCAGCCTGTGAATCAGTGATGTTCATCACAACTACCTGCACTGGTGCAAGCCAGGTTGGGAAGAAGCCTGCAAATTCTTCAGTCAGGATGCCGATAAAGCGCTCCAGAGAACCAAGAATTGCACGGTGAATCATCACTGGGACTTGTCGCTCATTACTTTCGCCAACATAAGAGGCGTTCAGACGAGACGGCAAGGAGAAGTCCAGTTGGACAGTACCGCACTGCCATGCACGATCGAGGCAGTCATACAGGGTAAATTCGATTTTCGGACCGTAGAATGCGCCTTCACCCAGCTGATACTCAAATGGGATATTATTCTCTTCCAGCGCCACAGCCAGGTCCGCCTCAGCACGATCCCACATCTCGTCACTACCGATACGTTTTTCCGGACGAGTGGAGAGCTTGACGACGATCTTCTCGAAGCCAAAGGTGCTGTACATATCGTAGACCAAACGAATACAAGCGTTCACTTCATCACGCACCTGCTCTTCTGTACAGAAGATGTGGGCGTCATCCTGAGTGAAACCGCGTACGCGCATTAAGCCATGCAGAGCGCCTGACGGCTCGTTACGATGGCAACTACCGAACTCCGCCATACGTAAAGGCAGATCGCGGTAAGATTTTAAGCCCTGGTTAAAGATCTGTACGTGACCCGGGCAGTTCATCGGCTTGATGCAATATTCACGGTTCTCAGAAGACGTCGTAAACATGGCATCTTTGTAGTTGTCCCAGTGACCGGTTTTTTCCCACAGCACACGGTCCATCATGAACGGGCCTTTTACTTCCTGATACTGGTACTCTTTCAGTTTAGAACGTACGAAAGTTTCCAGTTCACGGAAGATAGTCCAGCCATCGTTATGCCAGAACACCATACCTGGTGCTTCTTCCTGCATGTGATACAGATCGAGTTGCTTACCGATTTTACGATGATCGCGTTTTGCCGCTTCTTCCAGACGTTGCAGATACGCGTTCAGCGCTTTTTTATCTGCCCACGCGGTGCCATAGATACGCTGCAGCATTTTATTATTGCTGTCGCCGCGCCAGTAAGCACCTGCTGTTTTCATCAATTTGAAATGATGGCAGAAACGCATGTTCGGCACGTGCGGGCCACGGCACATGTCGACATATTCCTGATGATGATACAAGCCAGGTTTGTCATCATGGGCAATATTTTCATCAAGGATCGAAACTTTATAGCTTTCGCCGCGTTTAACAAACGTCTCGCGCGCCTCTTTCCAGCTTACTTTCTGCTTGATGACATCGTAGTTCGTTTCGGCGAGCTCATGCATACGCTTTTCGAGCGCGTCGATATCTTCCTGGGTCAGCGTATGGTCAAGATCAACGTCATAGTAGAAACCGTTATCAATAACCGGACCAATAGCCATTTTGGTGTTGGGCCAAAGTTGCTTAATCGCATGACCTAACAGATGCGCACAGGAGTGACGGATGATTTCCAGACCGTCCTCATCTTTTGCGGTGATGATGGCAAGTTTGGCATCGCTGTCAATCACATCGCATGCATCTACCAGTTCACCGTTGACGCGGCCAGCGATGCAGGCTTTCGCCAGTCCCGGACCAATATCCAGCGCAACATCCATTGGGCTTACAGCGTGGTCGTAATGGCGTTGACTGCCATCAGGAAGAGTAATTACAGGCATTTCATTTCCTTAATTTGCAGTGGTGCCCCACACGAAAGAGCACATACAAAATGAGAGATCAAAGATATAACAGCCGCGACGATAAGTTTTCTCGCTTCACTCTGCGGAATCTGTACAGCGTAGAGATCAACTGCTACCTGATACCCTTACCTGCCGCTGTTAAGTACCCGGCAATAGTACACATTTGCGAAGGGGGTTGAAAGGATTAGTGTGACTCAGCTCAAGAGTGCGGCTTTATTGCAGTTTCAAAACTCCGCACAGAAAACGTTTCAAAAACAACCACTCAACCTAAGGATTATCTGATTTTTTACCAAATTCTTGACATAGCGGTATCTCAAGCCGTTTATTTGGCTACCCGTTAACACCTAACCTACTGATAAAGCATGGTAATTCTTTACTTCGTTATTATTTTCGCGCTTCTCGCGATCATTATTTTTTCGTTTTATAAGCACCACAGCATGAAGTCATCCCGCGCCCTTCCGGGCCGTTACAAGAAACGGCGTCAATAACGCCACCTTCGTTGACCAGGCATGACTGTTCAGAAAGGCACGCTCGTGCCTTTCTTTATCAAATCCACCCTGTTTTTTCAGGCGTTGTAACCTAAAGCGCGGATCACGGTTTCCATCGCTTCTTGCGTTAGCTCGGATCGCTTAATTTTCGTATTGGCCAGCATGGTTCTGACCACCCCGGCAATCACAATATGTTTGGGTTCTTGTCCGAGATCGCGCATTTCCAGCACGACTTTCCCCACTACACGGCACATCTCTTCATATAACGCTTCGTCTTTTGACGTCCCCATTTCACCTCCGGTAGCGATGGTTTTGATAAGCAGGATGCCTTACGTAGAAAGCGACCTGCATCTGTAAAAAGAGTCAGTAAAGCATATTGTTACCAACATCTGTACACTGCGACTGTCCACCTGACAGCATGAAGAGGCTACGCAAGCGGCTTTTTTCTGTGCGTCATCTATTTTCAGGCACTTGCACAAAGTTAAATTTGCCGGCGAATTTACCTTAAAGTTAATCAGCCCCTTGCCGATGATTAATTCATTAGCGGTCTGAATGAATTAATGACGGTAATGCAGGCAATCAATCATAATGAGTTTATCGGGCTGAACCTCACCGCCCGAAAAAAAACGTCCTCTTCGCTTCAGGAAAGTATTGAACGTCTGTCATCGGGGTTGCGCATTAATGGCGCGAAAGATGATGCTGCCGGGCAGTCTATCGCTAACCGCATGCGATCTAACGCCAGTGCAGACAGAGTGGTATCACGCGGTCTTGATGATGCTATCAGTATGGCGCAGACCGCAGATGGCAGCCTGAGCACGGTTAGCGAACTTTTGATCCGGGCGAAAAGCCTGTCCATACAATCCGGAAACAGCACGCTCTCAGAGAATGACCGGCAAAGCATTCAGAACGAATATCAAAATATTCTTAACAATATTCAGTCAATCTCAGAGGGTACCGAGATTTTTGGACGCTACCCATTGGCTACTGATTCACCCGAACTGCCACCGGAGTTGATTGGTGATGTGCCGCCATTAAACGTCAAGTTTCCGGTTCAGGGTACCAATTATTCGTTCAGTTCAGGCATTGTCTCGCTGGCCTACATCCCTGCCGGTTCGACGAATATTGCTATTACTATTGATTCACTGGGCCTGGATGATGACATTCAGTTATTCACGCGCGACGGCAAGCATCTGGCCGGTACACCAATTAACGGCACAGCGCCGGACTATACATGGAAAAGTCGTGGCATCACGGATTCAGCGAAAGCGACCAGCCGGGTTCTGACCGAAGCCAACGGTTTTGCGCATGGTGCTACCTACGACGATTCTTTACTGATTGACGGGGGCGCAGCCTGGGCGCTAAACGGTAGCGAAACGCTGAATTACAATGGTATGGCTATTGCTTACAGCGGCGATGGTGACCGTTACGAACCTGGCAACGCCTACAACGATGGTAGCAACGGTTCAAACCGACTTGAGCGCGTAAAGATCGATAACGTTACGGAAGATTTGGTGGTGATGATCGTCGGCAGTGGCTCTTTCACCAGCAACTTAACCTGGGGAACTCTGCCAAAACCAACAATAACGCCAGCGGAACCGCCAAAGCAGAGTCGCCCGTGGGAGGTCGTAACCAGCGCGAACGTTGGGGATGATATTCAATCTGTAACCATGCCAACCACGCCGGCTGATGTGAAATCACTGGGTTTAAACGCGACATCCTTGCAAACGGCGGCCTCAGCACGTGTCGCAATGGGTGCGCTTGACAAAGCACTCGAGAAAGTAAGCACCTGGCGCGCGCAATATGGCGCGTATATCAATCGTTTTGAATCGAATAAATCGGTACTGGCACAGCAAAACGTTGCAACACAAGCGGCGAAGAGCCGGATTGAAGATGCGGATTACGCGCTGGAAGTCAGTAAGATGGCAAAAGCGCAGATATTACAGCAGAGCCAGGATATGGTGCTAAAAGTCGCTAACCAGTCTGCAGAAAATATTCTGGCGCTTCTTCGTAGCTAACATTGTATTTTCACTTCATTTAATAACAGCACTTAATAACAAAATCATTTTTCGCCCGCAGCGAAATAACCTTATCTTACAAAATCCACATTGCCGCACAAATACAAAAAACCGGTACGACTTAATCCGGTTTTTTCAAAGTTAATGAATTAACTCAGAATGTATTTAGTTCCACTCACCCGCGACCAGGGTATGCGCATTAAACGCAGTATCATTTGAGCCCTGAGTTGATGGAGACACCGGAACCATATTGGAACCCGCTTCAATATTGGTGATGTTAGTGTTAGTCTGACTGGCAGTTGCTGTAGGCTGAGCCGCGAAAACGCCAAAAGAGAGTGCAGAAAGCACGACGGCGACCGCAGCGGTTTTGATTTTTTTCATAATTAAATTCTCATTCTTGAATAACAACATTAACTGGCTGGGCTTTTTTTGCCCGTATTGTTAGTGTAGATCTGGATCACACTTTTGCACAGTCAATTTATTTATCTATTCGTGTCAAATAAACTGAATGTGTAACCCAAATATTAATTGTGAGTAAATTATGAAGAGAAAAGAATACTTAAACGAAATTGAAAATTGAATGGTGGAATGAAAAGAGCACAAATTAACAAATAAAAGATGGGCCGATATTTTCGGCCCAACGAATTACATTTTATAGCCTAACGTTACCGTCGTTCTGCGATCGGTATGATCCGGCGCCGTTGACGGTGGCTGGGAGTTCCAGGTCAGGTTATACGCGACTTTAAGAGCAAAGTGCGCGTTAATCGCTACGTTCAGCGCTGTTTCTGAGTTCACGGTAGTATCGTCCGCACCAAATACGGAAACGCCCTGCGTGAATTTCGTGGTATCGGTCATCTGCCAGGCGTAGGTGCCGGAAGCATAACCGAGCCCGGTCGTTTTCGTGTTGCCGTCGGTGTACTTGTCATAACGAACACCAGGACCGAATTCAAAGCGCAGGCTGTGAACCGGACCATTCAGGAACTGACGACCATAACCAGCAGTCAGCACATCGCGATCGCTATAGCCGTTATAGCGGTCAGTTAACCAGCTCGCCTGGCCAAACAGATAGTCATAATCCGTCATGTTATAACGGCTACGGCCACCTACTGCGTATTTTTCAGACGAACGTACATCATTTGAAGATGTATTGCTGGCGTTGCCCCACAAAGACCAGGCGGTAGTATCGCCGTACCAGGTCAGGGTGGAATCAGCAGTCAAAGAGGAGCTCTTTGTATTGCCGGACTGAGCCAGGTAACCACCGTTTACACTGCCTTCAAACGGCGCTTTAGCGGTAGAGGGATCATCCATGACAGTAAAAACGGTATCATCTGCAAGCGCGTGCATTGATACAAACACACCCGCCGCCATCATAAGCACGGGTACTGTCTTCAAAAGCTTCATTTATTTAGAGTCCGAACAGCAAAAAAAGAGACCAACACGGTCCCGGAAACTTTCAATAGGATCAATGACCAGCGGTCCAAAGAAAGGTAACAAATTATAAAAAGGCCGCTTAAACATATCAATGAAATCTTATTTGATTTTTTGAATAAGAGGGATCTTAAAACAGCACAAACGGTTATTAATCACCGCTGCGCATTAAATCAATATCATTTTGAAATCATGCCCTTAATTCCTTTCCCTTCTGCCTGAACAGTGCCAGGCTTACACCAGTCTGAGAAAAAGGAGGTCATCATGGCAGCTATATACACCCTTACGCTGGCGCCTTCGCTTGATAGTGCGACACTGACGCCACAAATTTATCCCGAAGGTAAACTGCGTTGTACGGCGCCCGTTTTTGAGCCTGGCGGCGGCGGTATTAATGTTGCACGCGCAATTGCCCATCTGGGCGGTAAAGCAACAGCAATATTTCCAGCTGGTGGCGCAACGGGCGAGCATCTCACCGCATTGCTGGCAGATGAAAACGTACCGACCGTAACCGTAGCCACACAAGACTGGACGCGGCAGAACCTGCACGTTCATGTCGAATCCAGCGGTGAGCAATACCGGTTTGTCATGCCTGGTGCCGCGTTGAACGAAGACGAGTTTCGCCAGATAGAAGAGAAAGTCCTGACTATTGAGCGCGGTGCGATTTTGGTGATAAGCGGCAGCCTGCCCCCTGGCGTTCAGGTTGAAAAGCTGACGCAGTTAATTAAGGCCGCGCAAAAACAGGGAATTCGCTGCATTGTCGATAGCTCGGGCGAGGCACTAACCGCAGCGCTCGCAATTGGCAATATCGAGCTGGTAAAGCCCAACCAGAAGGAGTTAAGTGCGCTGGTCGGTAGAGAGCTCACCCAGCCTGATGACGTGCGCAAGGCCGCGCAGGAGATCGTTCGAACGGGCAAAGCCTTGCGCGTGGTCGTCTCCCTTGGCCCGCAGGGCGCGCTGGGGGTAGATGCTGAAAACTGTGTTCAGGTCGTACCGCCGCCGATGAAAAGCCAAAGCACGGTGGGGGCTGGCGACAGCATGGTTGGCGCAATGACGCTCAAACTTGCACAAGATGCGCCTTTTGATGACATGGTTCGTTTCGGCGTCGCCGCCGGGAGTGCAGCCACCATCAACCAGGGGACTCGCTTGTGCGCGCAGCAAGACACGCAAAAGATCTACGACTATTTGTGCCATGCCTGACATACCCCCCCTTCCGGCTGGAAGGGGAAATATCAAATATCTCCGCGGTGGTCGACAAATGTCACTCGCCGTCTATGCTAAAAAAACATCAAGATAACAATGAGGTGAAAGATGGGCAGCGATGGCATCACCCGCTACGTAGTTGAGGTCAAATTTCATGACCAGACGCTGACAGACATCAACGAGATCAATAACCACTTTACACGTGCCGGCTTTCTCCTCACGATGGCGGATGATAACGGCAACGTACATGACCTTGGCACCAATACGTTCGGTTTCATCAGTGCGCTAAATGAAAAAGAGGTTCATGCGCTGGCAAGTGGGCTTGCTGAAAGCGCCGTGGACGAAGAGACGGAAATCACTGTCACCACCTGGGAAGCGTTCCAGAAACAGGAACATTAAGTGCCTTTCCACCGTTGCGTATGCCGGGCGTGCGTTAAGTCGGATTTTTCAACAGCTGTAGTGCGCTAACCTTATGATCTGGCTGATTACATGGGAGAGACATCATGTGGCAAGCGATAAGTGGTCTGTTAAGCGAACAACTGGGTGAAGGCGAAATTGAACAACGCGATGAACTGCCCGGTGGCGAAATCCATGCCGCGTGGCACGTACGCTACGCCGGGCGCGATCTCTTCGTAAAGTGTGATGATCGCGCACTGCTCCCCATTTTTACGGCCGAAGCCGATCAGCTCGCCCTATTGGCACGCAGTAATACCGTGCGTGTCCCTGAGGTTTGGGCAGTGGGAAGCGACCGCGACTACAGTTTTCTGGTTATGGAGTATCTTCCTGCCCGCCCGCTTGATGCGCACAGCGCGTTCCTGCTGGGTCAGCAGCTAGCGCGTCTGCACCAGTGGAGCGATCAGCCGCAGTTTGGCCTTGATTTTGACAACGATCTTTCCACCACGCCGCAGCCCAACGCCTGGCAGCGCCGCTGGTCAACGTTTTTTGCGGAGCAACGCATTGGCTGGCAGTTAGAGCTGGCGGCGGAAAGAGGGCTGGAGTTTGGCAACATTGATGCGATTGTCGAACACGTTCAGCAACGGCTGAGTTCTCACCAACCGCAAGCCTCACTATTGCATGGCGATCTTTGGTCGGCCAACTGCGCACTTGGGCCTAACGGTCCGTACATTTACGACCCGGCTTGCTACTGGGGCGACCGTGAGTGTGACCTGGCGATGCTGCCGCTACACCCGGACCAGCCGCCGCAAATCTATGACGGTTACCAGTCCATCTCCCCGCTTCCCTCTGATTTCCTCGATCGCCAACCCCTTTATCAGCTTTACACCTTGTTTAATCGGGCAATCTTATTCGGTGGCGAACATCTGGTGAATGCGCAAAAAGCGCTGGATCGTGTGCTGGCGGCGTGAGTGTTGTTCTCAGACCCGGGGCGCAACGCCCCGGGTCTGAGGTGTTACAGAAAACCGAGCAGCGTAAAGAAGAAATAGCCTGCAACAATGATTATCACCGGTAATACATAGAGCGGGAAAATTTGCAGAAAGATGGTGTGATGTGGCACCACAATGCGTGCTTCAATCTGCTCACGCGTTAACCCTTCCGGTCCTTTGGCTTTCTCGAGGATCATCTGATTTTCCACGCCTTCACGCAGAAAACGCGCCTGGCGACTCATGCGCGCACCGGACGCCTGCAGCGCCAGCCCGACAAAGATCAGTACATAGATAATCCAGAACATGATGTTCAGACTTTGGTGGAAATCAGGCGTTGGCGAGTTGTACCAAAAAAGATTCAGGAATGGCGTGTTAAAACGCATCATCTCAATGATCACATGGGCGAAATCAAGCATCACGGCATTGATGCCCGGCTGTTTTTCGCTGTGATCGTACATAAACTTCAGTACAGAAATTATGGTCGAAATGACGGCTGGAATAAAAATCACCCAACCCAGAACGCGTTTCAGTACAGCGATGCGTCCAGCTTGTTGATACGTCATGGATTCCCCTTGTAAGTGACGCACTGTTTGCGCCTTAGTCTACCTGCTGATAACCATTTTCGCCTGATCTTTAAAGGCAGTATGATGAATGCTTAACCATAATTTCGCTTTTATCCTTGCAAAATCCGTGAATAGAGAGGTGTTATGTCTGCCCCGCGTCAAATTCTTGCTGCCATTTTTGATATGGATGGATTACTGATTGACTCTGAACCGCTCTGGGATCGCGCCGAACTCGACGTTGTAGCAAGCCTTGGCGTCGACATTTCAAGGCGCAATGAGTTGCCGGATACGCTTGGCCTGCGCATCGATATGGTGGTTGAACTGTGGTATGCCCAGCAGCCGTGGAATGGTCCGAGCCGTCAGGAAGTCACCGACAGAATCATTCAGCGCGCTATCTCACTGGTTGAAGAAAAGCGCCCGTTGCTGCCAGGTGTACATGAAGCCATCGCGCTATGTAAGAACAGCGGACTGGCGGTTGGGCTGGCATCCGCGTCGCCGCTACACATGCTGGAAAAAGTGCTGACCATGTTCGATCTGCGCGACAGTTTCGATGCACTCGCCTCAGCAGAAAAGTTACCCTACAGCAAGCCGCACCCGCAGGTTTATCTGGACTGTGCGGCAAAGCTGGGTGTCGACCCGCTCACGTGTGTGGCGCTGGAAGATTCAGTTAACGGCATGATTGCCAGCAAAGCAGCGCGGATGCGTTCCATCGTTGTGCCGGATGCCGAACATCGCGCTGACCCGCGCTACGTGCTTGCTAACGTAAAACTCGAAAGCCTCGAACAGCTCACGCTCGCACATCTGCTCGGTTAATTCTCCTGCGGGGTGATACAAATCACCCCATTACCTCTCATTTTTTGAAACACCATTTCATTTTTATTTGTATTTTCTTTATCCGCCTTCTATCCTGATCTTCAGGCGCAGATGCCCAGACAACAATTTAAAACGCCGGAGTAAATATGATACTGGAAGCCTTTAAGCTTGCGGGTAAAGTGGCTATCGTCACCGGGTGCGACACCGGGCTGGGTCAGGGAATGGCATTAGGGCTTGCGGAAGCGGGCTGCGATATTGTCGGTGTTGGCCGCAAAGTGCCGCAGGAAACCGCTTCCCGCGTGCAGGCGTTGGGACGCCGTTTCCATGCTATTCAGGCCGACCTTCGCCACCAGCATGGCCTTGATGAGGTGGTTAAGCAAGCCGTTGCGACATTTGGGTACATCAACATTCTGGTGAATAACGCGGGCACGATCCGCCGCTGCGATGCCCTTGATTTCAGTGAGCAAGACTGGGATGACGTGATGAACCTGAACCTGAAAACGGTCTTTTTTCTCTCTCAGGCGGTGGCACGGCAATTTATCGCTCAAGGTAATGGCGGGAAAATCATTAACATCGCCTCGATGCTCTCGTACCAGGGCGGTATCCGCGTGCCTTCATATACGGCGTCCAAGAGCGGGGTCATGGGGCTGACACGTTTACTGGCAAACGAATGGGCGCCCCATCAGATTAACGTGAACGCGATTGCACCCGGTTATATGGCGACCAATAACACGCAGCAATTGCGGGAAGATGCGGAGCGCAGTCAGGAGATCCTTGACCGTATTCCCGCCGGGCGCTGGGGAGAACCAGAAGATCTGAAAGGCGCGGCGGTGTTTCTGGCCTCAAAAGCGGCGGATTATATTAATGGTTACACCCTTGCCGTCGATGGTGGCTGGCTGGCGCGTTAAACGTTCAGGATTGTGACAAAGAGTTACACCGTCACCTCTTCCGCCTACTGTACAAACATCCTATACTGTATGCATCGACAGTTGAGTGAGTTTGACCATGACGGCGGAAGGACACCTGCTTTTTTCCATTGCTTGCGCGGTGTTTTCCAAAAACGCTGAGTTAACGCCCGTCCTCGCCCAAGGTGACTGGTGGCATATTGTCCCGTCCGCTATTCTCACCTGCCTGCTGCCGGATATCGACCATCCCAAATCCTTTCTCGGGCAGCGTCTGAAGTGGATATCAAAACCTGTCGCCCGCGCTTTCGGGCATCGCGGATTTACGCATAGCCTGCTGGCGGTTTTTCTGGCACTGACGCTCTTTTATTTAAAAGTACCAGAAAGCTGGATAGTGCCCGCCGATGCGTTACAGGGAATGGTGGTCGGTTATCTCAGCCATATTCTGGCGGACATGCTTACTCCTGCGGGTGTACCGCTGCTCTGGCCCTGCCGCTGGCGCTTTCGCCTGCCGCTGCTGGTGCCGCAAAAAGGTAATCAACTGGAGCGCGTATTATGTATGGCACTCTTTACTTATGCGGTATGGATGCCGCAAACATTGCCCGAAAACGGTGCAGTTCGCTGGTCATCACAAATGATTACGTCGCTGCAAAATCAGTTTAATCGCTTTATTCACCAGCAATCTGAGCATTAAATCGTCATTTCTCCTTATTTCGATATAACCCATTCCATTTGGATATAAGCCCGTTTCAGCACTTCTGCTAACCTTGCGCAACAGGAGCGGCCGAGAAGGCCGACCGAATAATGATATCAGGAGAACGGGGATGAATTTTCCACTTATCGCGAACGTTGTTGTGTTCGTGGCACTGCTGTTTTTGCTGGCGCAGGCGCGTCACAAACAGTGGAGCCTGGCAAAAAAAGTGCTGGTCGGTTTAGGCCTTGGCGTGATCTTCGGCCTTGCGCTGCAGGCTATCTATGGTTCTGATAACCCGGTACTGAAAGATTCCATCCAGTGGTTCAACGTAGTCGGCAATGGCTATGTTCAGTTGCTGCAAATGATTGTCATGCCGCTGGTTTTCGCCTCAATTTTGAGCGCCGTTGCACGCCTGCATAACGCATCGCAACTGGGCAAAATCAGTTTTCTGACCATCGGTACACTGTTGTTCACCACGCTTATCGCTGCGCTGGTGGGTGTACTGGTGACCAATCTGTTCGGTTTGACGGCAGAAGGTCTGGTGCAGGGTACGGCAGAAACTGCGCGTTTGAACGCCATTCAGAGCAACTATGTCGGCAAAGTGGCCGATCTCACCGTGCCGCAGTTGCTGCTCTCTTTCGTACCGAAAAACCCGTTTGCCGACCTGACCGGCGCAAACCCAACATCAATTATCAGCATCGTTATCTTCGCTGCTTTCCTTGGCGTTGCGGCACTGAAACTGCTGAAGGATGATGCGCCGAAAGGCCAGCGTGTACTGACCGCTATTGATACGCTGCAAAGTTGGGTGATGAAACTGGTACGCCTTGTGATGCAACTGACACCGTATGGCGTGCTGGCGCTGATGACCAAAGTTGTCGCCGGTTCTAACATTCAGGACATCATCAAGCTGGGCAGCTTCGTTATCGCCTCTTACCTTGGCCTGGGCATTATGTTTGTAGTGCACGGTCTGCTGCTTGGCGTGAACGGCGTTAGCCCGCTGAAATTCTTCCGTAAAGTATGGCCGGTACTGACATTTGCCTTCACCAGCCGCTCCAGCGCGGCATCCATTCCGCTAAACGTGGAAGCGCAAACGCGTCGTCTGGGCGTACCGGAATCCATCGCCAGCTTCTCCGCCTCTTTTGGTGCAACCATTGGGCAGAACGGCTGTGCGGGGCTTTACCCGGCGATGCTGGCAGTGATGGTAGCCCCGACCGTTGGTATCAACCCGCTGGATCCTCTGTGGATTGCCACTCTGGTAGGGATTGTCACCGTGAGTTCCGCAGGCGTAGCGGGTGTTGGCGGCGGTGCGACTTTTGCCGCGCTTATCGTGCTGCCTGCGATGGGCCTGCCGGTAACGCTGGTGGCGCTGCTTATCTCTGTTGAACCGCTTATCGATATGGGCCGTACCGCCCTGAATGTCAGTGGTTCCATGACCGCCGGTACGCTGACCAGCCAGTGGCTGAAACAGACCGATAAAGCCGTGCTGGACAGTGAAGAGGACGCCGAGCTGGCGCACCGTTAATCACCCGGTAGGGAATAAACAATGCCACTTTCTTAAAGGGGCATTGATTGACAAGAAAGCCGCCTGCAATGTCAGGCGGTTTTTTTATTCTTCTTCTATCTCGCCTTCCTGGCGCATTTGCAGCGCCCAGCGCTGCGCGGCTTCCGGGACACTAAAGATCGGCGAGCGGCGAAACTTTTCCCCCATCAACACAAACGCCACATATTTGCCACGCAGCAACCAGACATCACGATAGCCATCCACTTTTGAGGCGTGATCGGGGGGAGCCGGTTCGACACGCGGGACATAGCTGATAATGGCTCGGTTTTGTTGACGATAAGATTTCATAAGCGATGCGTTCTACAGACAAATTCTTCAAACATTAAAGACCTATCATAGCCGATTGTGAGCCTGTACGTCGCGCCTGGCTCCACTTTCTCTGATTTTTCACTTCCTTGCCGCCTCCTGATTAACCAGGTTAACGCAGCACGTTGTTCTATAGTTAGAAGGGTTTTAAGGAAACATCGACCATTTTTCAGCAATGAAAACAGGAGACGAGTTCAATGTCGCACAACGAGAAAGACCCTCATCATCATGCCCCGGTTCATGACGATAACGAATCCCGCCCAGGGCTGGACTCCCTGGCCCCTGAGGACAATTCGCACCGCCCTTCCCCGCGCCCCACAGCACCTGGCGAGCAACCGACCGCGCCGGGTAGCATGAAAGCGCCGGACACGTCGAATGACAAACTGAACGCACTGGAGCCTTACCGCAAGGGCGGCGAAAATTATCCCCTTACCACTAACCAGGGCGTGCGCATCGCCGATGACCAAAACTCCCTGCGCGCGGGAAAACGCGGCCCAACGCTGCTGGAAGACTTTATCCTGCGGGAGAAAATCACCCATTTCGACCATGAACGCATCCCTGAACGTATCGTGCATGCGCGCGGGTCGGCGGCACATGGCTACTTTCAGCCTTATCGTAGCCTGAGTGATATTACCAAAGCGGATTTTCTCTCAGATGCGGAGAAAATCACCCCGGTATTTGTCCGTTTTTCTACCGTGCAGGGCGGCGCGGGTTCAGCGGACACTGTGCGTGACATCCGTGGATTTGCCACCAAGTTCTATACCGAAGAAGGCATTTTTGACCTGGTTGGCAACAATACGCCGGTTTTCTTCATCCAGGATGCGCACAAATTCCCCGATTTTGTCCACGCGGTAAAACCAGAGCCGCACTGGGCGATCCCGCAAGGTCAAAGCGCGCACGACACCTTCTGGGACTATGTTTCGTTGCAACCGGAAACCTTGCACAACGTGATGTGGGCGATGTCCGATCGCGGCATTCCGCGCAGCTATCGCACGATGGAAGGTTTTGGCATCCACACCTTTCGCTTGATCAACGCCGAAGGCAAAGCCACGTTTGTTCGCTTCCACTGGAAACCACTGGCAGGAAAGGCATCGCTGGTGTGGGACGAATCGCAAAAACTGACCGGGCGCGATCCGGACTTCCACCGCCGCGAGTTGTGGGAAGCCATTGAGGCTGGCGATTACCCGGAATATGAACTGGGTTTACAGCTGATCCCGGAAGAGGACGAATTCAAATTTGATTTCGACCTGCTGGACCCGACCAAGCTTATTCCCGAAGAGCTGGTTCCGGTGCAGCGCGTCGGTAAAATGGTGTTAAACCGTAACCCGGATAACTTCTTTGCCGAAAACGAGCAGGCCGCGTTCCATCCAGGACACATCGTTCCCGGTCTGGATTTTACCAACGACCCACTGCTGCAAGGGCGTTTGTTCTCCTATACCGATACGCAAATCAGCCGACTCGGCGGGCCGAACTTCCATGAAATCCCCATCAACCGTCCAACTTGCCCGTACCATAACTTGCAGCGCGACGGCATGCACCGCATGGAGATTGACACCAATCCCGCTAACTATGAGCCGAACTCCATCAATGATAACTGGCCGCGAGAAACACCGCCTGGTCCAAAACGTGGCGGTTTCGAGACTTACCAGGAGCGCGTCGAAGGGGAAAAAATCCGTGAACGCAGCCCCTCATTTGGTGAATATTACGCCCATCCCCGCCTGTTCTGGTTAAGCCAGACACCATTTGAACAGCGCCATATTATTGACGCTTTCAGCTTCGAGTTGAGCAAAGTGGTGCGCGCGTATATTCGCGAACGTGTGGTGGATCACCTGGCGCACATTGACGTTCATCTGGCGCAAGGTGTGGCGGAAAATCTCGGTATTACCTTGAGCGACGATCAGTTAACTATCGCCCCGCCGCCGGAAGTGAATGGATTGAAAAAAGATCCTTCGCTGAGTCTTTATGCCGTCCCGGATGGCAACGTGAAAGGCCGGGTGGTGGCAGTTTTACTGCATGATAAGGTCAGCGCAGCGGATGTACTCAACGTATTGCAGGGGCTGAAAGCCAAAGGCGTTCATAGCAAATTGCTCTATGCACGAATGGGGCAAGTGACCGCGGATGATGGATCCAAATTACCGATTGCCGCTACCTTCGCCGGATCGCCGTCGCTGACGGTAGATGGCGTCATTGTTCCCGGCGGCGATATCAGCGATATCCTGCAGAATGGCGACGCGAAATATTATCTGCTGGAAGCCTATAAGCACCTGAAAACTATCGCGCTTGCGGGTGATGCGCGGCAGTTTAAACGCTTATTGAATGTGGATGATCAGGGAGAGGATGGTATTGTCGAGGCGGATAACGCCACGGCGAATTTTATCGATGATTTTCTGACGCATCTTGCGGCGCACCGCGTCTGGTCGCGCATCAGCAAAATCGATAGCATCCCGGCGTAAGCGTTATTGCAGCCATAAAAAACCGGCCAACTGGCCGGTTTTTTATTTGCTCAGGCTAAAAACCGAAATTACTGCTTAGCTTGCGGGTCGGTATCATACTCGGCGCAGGTCTGGTAGCCGGAGTTCATGACATGACCAGTTTCATCCAGTGCAACGAAATAGGTTTCAGTTTTGCCGTCACGTTGACCCAGAATATAGGTCTGGCAAGTGCCACGCGCGTGGATCATCGTAACTTCAGAAGAAGGACGGCCAGCAACCTGCATAACCTGCTGGCGGCTCATGCCTTTTTTCACATCTTTCACCACCGGCTGAGAAACCTGATCTTTTGCGCGATCGTAAGCCGTACAACCCGCCAGCATAGTCAGCACTGCAGCTGCGCCCAGAATTCCTGCGATGTTCTTATTCATATTCCATCCTCTTTTGTATCCGCTTGTGTATCAGCGTGTTATCTAAGCCTGGAATATAAAATTGCATTTTTCAACTAACAGACGGCATTGGCATAACTTTCGGAGAAATCTAATAAAAGTGAGATAAGCTGCTAAAACGCCGTAAATTGCGGCACTCAAATCTGTGATCCTTGTCGTTTTACCGCCAAAGGGTTAATTTGGCCCTATTATCTATTTGCACCCTGCAAAGCAGGACAACACAACGGAGGGGTAAATGACTCTGCAACAAGAGATTATTCAGGCGCTAGGCGTGAAGCCCACAGTCAATGCCGAAGAGGAAGTTCGCCGCAGCGTGGATTTCCTGAAAACCTATCTGAAAACCTATCCTTTTTTGCAAACGCTGGTGCTGGGCATTAGCGGCGGTCAGGATTCCACGCTGGCCGGAAAAATCAGCCAGATGGCAATCAGCGAATTGCGCCAGGAAACGGGCAATCAAGCCTATCAATTTATCGCCGTCCGTCTGCCTTACGGTAAGCAAGCGGATGAACAGGATTGCCAGGATGCCATCGCGTTTATTCAGCCGGATCGCGTTCTGACCGTCAATATCAAAGCCTCGGTGCTGGCAAGCGAGCAAGCGCTGCGTGACACAGGCATCGAACTGAGCGATTTCGTGCGCGGCAATGAAAAAGCGCGCGAACGTATGAAAGCGCAATACAGCATTGCGGGCATGACGAAAGGCGTGGTGGTTGGCACCGACCATGCCGCCGAAGCAGTGACCGGCTTCTTCACCAAATATGGCGATGGCGGCACCGACATCAATCCGCTTTTCCGTCTGAACAAACGCCAGGGTAAACAGTTGCTGGCTTACCTGGGCTGCCCGGAACATCTTTATAAAAAAGCGCCAACGGCCGACCTGGAGGACGATCGCCCTTCACTGCCCGATGAAGCCGCACTGGGCGTAACTTACGAAAATATCGATGATTATCTTGAAGGGAAAACGCTGGACGCCAGTATCGCGAAAATCATTGAAGGCTGGTATGTGAAAACAGAGCACAAGCGCCGCCCGCCTATTACCGTATTCGACGATTTCTGGAAACAGAAATAACCCACAGGCGGCGCAAGCCGCCTCTTTTTTAGGCACTTATTGGCTGCTATACTGGATAGGTAAACAGTATCAGGAGTCTTTTGTGGTCAGGCGTCAATCCGCCCCGCGTCTTGAATTCGAAGCGGCGGCAATCTATGAATATCCGGAACATCTTCGTCCGTGGCTGGAAGCAATGCCCAAACAGCCCGGCGTCTATATTTTTCACGGCGAAAGCGAGGCGATGCCGCTTTATATCGGTAAAAGCGTCAATATCCGCAGTCGTGTGCTGTCGCACCTGCGCACGCCCGATGAAGCAGCGATGCTGCGTCAGTCGCGGCGTATTACCTGGATTTGCACCGCCGGGGAGATTGGCGCGCTGTTGCTCGAAGCGCGGCTGATTAAAGAACAACAGCCGCTATTTAATAAGCGTCTGCGCCGTAATCGCCAGCTCTGCTCACTTCGCCTGAGCGGTGAAAAACCGCAGGTGGTGTATGCCAAAGAGGTGGATTTCTCCTCCTCTCCCAATCTGTATGGCCTGTTTGCCAACCGTCGCGCCGCATTGCAAGCGCTGCAGTCGATCGCTGATGACGAAAATCTGTGCTACGGGCTGCTGGGTCTGGAATCGCTAAGTCGCGGCCGGGCTTGTTTTCGATCAGCATTACAGCGCTGTGCCGGGGCATGTTGCGGCAAAGAGACGCGTGAAGCACATGATGAACGCTTAGCTGCTGCGATGGCACGCCTGCAACTGGTCTGCTGGCCATGGCGCGGCCCAATCGGGCTGAAAGAGAGCGCAGCGGGAATGACGCAGTATCACATCATTCATAACTGGCTATGGTTGGGTTCAGTTGATGAGCCCGCCGCTGCCGCGCAACTACTGCGTTTGCCGGCGGGTTTCGATCATGACGGCTACAAAATTCTCTGCAAGCCGCTGCTTTCCGGGGAGTACGAAATCATTGAACTAGATTAATGGCCGGGTAGCCAGGTGATTTCACTGAACAGTAACTGCCCTTCAGACTTTAGCAACCGCAGAGTTTGCCGCCCTTCCTGCCAGTAGGCACCCTGATCGGCGGTCAACAATTTATCGCCCAATTGCCACGCCCCGCTCAGAACGAAAATAACGCCGCCGCGTGTACCAATAGTGGTAAAGGTGCGATCGGCGATACGGACTTTCGCATGGCAGCGATCGCGGCGCGTCATCACGTTAAAATCCAGCGACATGCGCCCGTCTGAAAGTTCAGCCCTGACCGGCTGCTCACCGGCAAAAGTAAAGGGCTGGTGGTGTTTAAGCGTGTGGCTGAAAGCGCCTCCGCCATTCAGCGTCACTTCGCCACCTTCAATCAGGGTTATTACCCGATCCACGCCAGGAAATTGCGGAAAATCACCGTTGCTGGCAAGCGAAGCGATACTGGCTCGCCAGTTAAAATCACGCGTTGCGGGCGGAAAACAGCAAATTTCCCGGGTTTCACCCGCCCCATTACGCCAGAGATTGACCGGCATTTTACGGATATCAAAGAATTCCATCATCACTCCTGAATGGCGCGGGCTTTACCAGCGCCGCTGCCTCTTCGGGCAGCCTGCATCATTGTTATTGTTTACTTTGCCATGTGTGAGTTATCGGCAGCCGACACGATTTGCCTTAGGCTACTACGCAATCAGACATGTAAAAAATCATCAATTTCAGATAAGTAACATCACCACAAAAACGAGGCTTAACGAGAATACCGCGCCAGTGGCGGCTGGCAAGAGGGAAACAAGAAAAAACCGCCGGTTCTGCCCATCACGTAAAACAAGCGATGAGCAAAACCGGCGGTCTTAAGGAGGGTCGCTGAATTATTCAGCAGGTGCAGGAGGCATTTTACCTTCCGGCGCCGGATGTTCTGTCAGACGCTTCTCAAAATTGGCATTGAACTGCTTTTTCTGTTCCGGGGTCAGAATGTTGTAAATCTTGTTCTGCGTCTCCATATGTTTCAGCATGATTTCTTTATGCTGCTGTTCCATTTTGGTGATTTGCGCTTCGGCTTTCGCGCGGTCAAAGCTGTCGCTGGTAATGATGTCATGCATTGCGCGCATCTCTTCAACCGGCGGGCGTTTCATCTCTTCGCGCTGGCTTTTCATGATGTCGAGGACTTGCTGTTTCTGCGCATCAGTCAGATTCAGACCTTTGAACATCATGTCATGCGGGCCTTTACCTTTGTGGTGCATCATAGGTTTCGCGTCGTCGGGTGCGGCGGCGGTATCCGCAGCATGAGCCAGACCTGCAGCGCCAAAAGCCAGGGTAGAGGCAACAAACAGAGCAGTCAATTTACGCATAATTTTATTCCTTACTTCGGTTTTACTTACGGCGGTTGCCGTGTTGACGCTATTCACTTTACTGGCTTTATCGTCAATTAATCAGAGCGACGGTAAAACAATGAAAGTGTAAAGACCCTTTTTACGTCAAATGTGAAGGAAATAAGGATAAACCGTGGAGAGTCGAAAATTAAATATTCAACACACTGATTAAAAAGGAATTATGGAGAATTTTAAATCAACGTGATTTATTAATAAAGCGCTTCAACAGGATAATTCTGCAATTTATTTAAGAAAACAATAAAAATAAGCCCTGCGTTAACAGGGCTGGCTGTTTAATTAATTTTCTCGAGCATTAGTCCGGCACGTAAGCCAATGGCAACATTCGGATTCGGAAACAAAACATACTCCTGTTCATGTTGCACCACATACCGCTCGCCGCGATCTTCTGCCAGCAAAGTACCCGCACTGAAGGCCGTAAAATTGAGTGTATCCGCACTCATGAAGAGTTTAAATTCTTCACTGTGGCGGGTCAGTTGCTGCACTACCCGATAGCGCAGCGGCGTGTTTTCCGTATCCGGTGCGGGTTCGCCCGCCAGTAACGCCGCCAGCGCCCAGGCCGTACGCTGGAATTGGCTTAAATCGTTTTCACCAAACGGCAACGCTTTGCCAAGCTCCAGTGTGCAAGCCAGCGCGTTAAAATGCTCGCAGCTGTAGTGCGTAAACGTACCGCCTGGCGCCTGATGAAATACCAGCGCCTCCAGCCCTGCGTCACCCAGCCATTCCAGAAACGGTTCATCCCAGGGCTCTGCTCGCTGTGGCAGCACGCCAAAGCGCACATGATGCGAACCGCGGATCGCGGTATGTAAATCCAGATGCCAGCGCACCTCATCGCCCGCCGCAAAGAAATGCGTCACCGCTCGTTCAAGCTGGGCGGCGCGCACCGTTTCATCGTTGGGCGGCAACTGCTGCCAGCGGCCACCAAACATCCGGTTGAGATCGTTATGCACAAATCGCTTGTTTTGCGCCAGCGCCTGCGGATTTCCAAGGATCACCAGCAGCCGCCAGGTGAGTGGCTGTTCGCCCGCAAAGACATTTTTAAGCAACAGCTCCAGCATCTCCACCGGCGCGGTTTCATTACCGTGGATAGCACACGAGATGACCAGCGATCGCCCGACGGATTGTCTCGGGATCAGTTCCAGAATCCCTTGTTCGTGCCACAACCAGTGAATACCGCCCGACTCCCCTGACATTTTTCGCGGGATATCGCCCGCAAGCGTTGCAGCAAGAAAGTTATCCATACGGCCTCCGGTTAACGCTGGAAGGGATACACCGATCCCAGATTCAACAACTGCGTTAATCGGTCCAGCGCTTCCCGCCCCTCGCGTAAAAGCTGCGGATCGGCTAAATCCGCTTGCGTCAGCCGATCGCGATAGTACCGATCCACCCAGTCATTGAGGGTGGCAAACAAACTGTCATTCATCATTACCGCCGGGTTAACGGCCTGCTGCTCCGCCTCGGTAAGCACCACACGCAAGCGCAGGCACGCCGGACCACCGCCATTCGCCATACTTTCGCGCAGATCAAACACGTTAAGCTCACTGATCGGGTTATCCTGCGCCAGCAGCGTGTTCAGATAGCGCCACACACCGGCATGTTCCTGCGACTCCTGCGGCAATACCAGCAACATGCTGCCATCATCACGACTCAGCAGTTGGCTGTTAAACAGATACGTTGCCACCGCATCACTAACAGAAACAGCCTGCTGCGGAACTTCAATCGCCATAAATCCCGGTACCTTAGAGTGTAGCTCGGCCAGCACACTAGCCTGGTCGGCAAAAGCCAGTTCGTGACAAAAAAGGACTTGTCGGTTCGAAACGGCAATCACATCGTTATGAAACACGCCCAGGTCGATAACGTCCGGGTTTTGCCGGGCGAAAACCACCTGCTCCGCGCGCACCTGATTGATACGCGCCACCGCCTCACTGGCTTCGCGCGTCTGGCGCGCCGGATAGCGCGCCGGGGCATCCAGGCTTGCGTACTCACGGCCATAAACGAAGAGTTGCACACCCGCTTCGCCGTAAGCACCGCCAAAGCGGTTATGGTTCGCCGCACCTTCATCGCCAAACATGGCAACCTGCGGCAGCGCCGGGTGGACAGCAAACACCGTTTCATCGCGGAAGATGGCGCGTAGCACCGCTTCTGTGGTCGGGGCTTCCATCGCGCGGTGGAATTTATTATTCAGATTGGCAACCGTGAGATGCACTTTGCCATCCAGCGCATCCGCCGACGGGCAGACGGTAGCCGCGTTTGCGACCCACATCGACGATGCCGAGCTAGCAGCGGAGAGGATCTGCGGCGCTTGTGCGGCAGCTTTTTCCACTACCTGCTCATCGCTGCCGGTGAAACCAAGCTGCCGCAAGACCGCGATATTAGGGCGCTCCTGCGGCGGGATCACCGCCTGCGGGAAACCCGCGTCGGCGAGCGCTTTCATTTTCAGTAGCCCCTGCTTTGCCGCCAGTTTCGGGTTAGAAACCTGAAAACGGTGTTTGGTCGAGGCTTCATTACCAAAAGATAATCCGGCGTAATGGTGCGTTAGCCCAACCAGGCCATCGAAGTTAACCTCACGTGCTTTCATGGCTGCGCCTCGCGAGAGAAATCCAGTCCCGGGCTGAGCGTCTGTGGCAACATCAACGCGGGAGATTCAAGACTCGCCATCGGCCAGGCGCAGTAATCCGCTGCGTACCACGCGCTGGCGCGATGGTTACCCGAGGCACCCACGCCGCCAAACGGCGCGGTACTGGCCGCACCGGTCAACGGTTTATTCCAGTTGACGATCCCGGCGCGCGCTTCCAGCAGCAGTTGATCAAATTTTTGCCGATCCGGGGAAATCAACCCGCAGGCCAGCCCGTAGCGCGTGTCGTTCGCCATACGGATTGCCTGATCAAAATCGTCATAGCGCCAGACACAAAGCAGCGGGCCAAAAACTTCTTCGTCCGGCACTCCCGCCACGTCCGTCATCTCGATAATCCCCGGCGTCAGCAGCGAGGTTCCTTCCGCTAACAGGCGCGGTGCCAGCAAAGTTTTACCGCCGCGAGCTTCGTGCGCCTGCCAGGCGTGGTAAACCTGCTGCGCCGCCTGGGGTGAAATCAGGCCACCGAAAAACGGCGCGGGTTCCGCATCCCAGGCCTGCGGTTGCAGCCGCGCGCTCACTTCCACCAGCCGCGCCAGAAAGTCATCGCCCGCTTTAGAACGCTTAACCAGTAAGCGGCGTGCGCAGGTGCAACGCTGCCCGGCGGTAATAAATGCTGACTGGATCGCCAGATGGACGGCGGCATCGGTATCGTCAAGATCTTCAACAATTAGCGGGTTATTCCCCCCCATCTCCAGCGCGAGAATTTTTTCTGGCTGCCCGGCAAGCTGACGGTGAAGTTGATAACCCGTATTGGCGCTGCCGGTAAATAACAATCCGTCCAGCCCCGGCAGTGCGCTCAGCGCCTGGCCGGTCTCACGCCCGCCCTGCACCAGGTTCAGCACGCCTGCGGGCAAACCCGCTTGCTCCCAGAGTTTGACCACCGCTTCGCCGGTCCACGGAGTGAGTTCGCTGGGTTTAAAGATCAGTGTATTTCCCGCGAGCAACGCCGGGATAATATGCCCATTCGGCAGATGACCGGGGAAGTTGTACGGCCCGAAAACAGCCAGCACGCCATGTGGGCGATGGCGCAGTGTTGCGGCACCATCCGCCATCTCCGTGTGTTGTTCCCCGGTACGCACGTGGTACGCCTTTACCGATATTGAGGCTTTGTTGATCATCGCCGTCACTTCGGTCGCCGCTTCCCAGCGCGGCTTACCGGTTTCGCGGGCAATGATTTCGGCCAGCGCCGCTTTGTTGGTCTCCAGCAGCGCCGCGAATTTCTCGACAATCGCCTGGCGCTCAGTAAAAGTCTGCCGCGCCCACTGCGGGAAAGCGTCGCGCGCGGCCTGATACGCCAGCGCCACTTGCTCGCTATCGGCATCAAAGCCGTGCCACAACGCTTCGTGGCTTACCGGGTTGGTTTTGACGCGGCGTTCGCCCTGGCCTGTTACCCAGTCACCCTTAATCCATAAACTCATTTTGTTTTCTCCTCGCCACTTTTCTCTTCGGCACACAGGCGCACCAGCCGCACGGTATCCCCCGGCTGACACTTCAGCGCATCCAGTTCGGCTGCCGTTAATAGCAAACGCTCGGTGTTTGGATCCGCGTAAATAAGCATGGCGCGGAATTGCTGGTACTGCTCATTGGAGACCATACACGCGGGCCATTCACCCGGTGCGCGCTGGCCTTCGCCTGCCGTCACCAGGCGGCTTTTGCGAATCGCCCGCACCCGGTCAACATCGCATTCGAGCGTCGGCCCGCCATCAAAAATGTCGACATAGTTACGGTAGCGAAAGCCCTCTTTTTCCAGCACCGCACGGGCCGGTGCCGTCTGTGGATGCACCTCGCCAATCACCGCTTGCGCCTCTTGTGAAAGAAAGTGGGTATAAATAGGGTGCTTTGGCATAAGCTCCGCGATAAAGGCTTTTTGCCCGGTGCCGCACAGGTAATCCGCCCGGCTGAATTCCATCGAAAAGAAACGTTTGCCCAGGCTCTCCCAGAATGGCGAATAACCGTGCTCGTCAATCACGCCGCGCATCTCGGCCACTACTTTTTCATTGAAGCGCTCGCGGAATGCCGCCATAAACAGAAAGCGGGATTTCGACAACAGATAACCGTTGCCCTCTTTACGCCAGGCGGGATCGAGAAACAGTGTGCAAAGTTCGCTACTGCCGGTGTGATCGTTACTGAGAAACAGCGTTGGCAGCGCGTTATAGACATTCAACTCTTTCGAGGCATGCACCTGGGTCCCGACCCGGTAGTTATACCAGGGATCGTTCAGACCCACCGCGACCTCAATGGCGCAAATGCCCGCCACCTCGCCGCTTTGCGTCTCTTCCAGCACAAAAACATACCCTTGCTCACCCTTCGGCAGCTCACCCTGCCAGGTACGGCGCGAACGTTCAATCCGCGCAGCAAGCGTTGCTTCATCAACCGGCAACGACGTCAGGCCGCCACCGGTTTTTCCGGCCAGCCGCATCAGCGCCGGTAAATCGCCTTCGGCGACAGGACGGATCACCATCATGATGCGTTCTCCGTAATGAATTTTTCACAGGCGCGGCCAACGCGCGCAAGCCCGTCGCGGATCTCTTCTTCGCTGATATTCAACGCCGGAGCGAAACGCAGCACATTGCCACCGGCAATCAGCACCATTGCGCCTTCTGCCGCCGCAAGTTGCGAAAGTTGTTTTGCTTTTCCAGCATATTCGGGAACCAGTTGGCAACCGATCAGCAACCCTAAACCACGGATTTCACTGAACAGGTGATAACGGTCATTGATCGCCGCAAGCTGCTCCGTAAACCATTGATGGCGCTGCTTCACGCCAGTCAGAGTTTCCCGTGTGTTGACGATATCGAGCAACGCACCTGCCACCGCGCCGGCCAGCGGGTTACCGCCGTAGGTCGTACCGTGAGTACCGACATTCATCACTTTGCCAAACTGTTCGGTGGTCAGCATCGCGCCAATCGGGAAACCGCCGCCCAACGCTTTTGCTGTGGTCAGCGCATCCGGCGTCACACCGTAATGCATATAGGCATACAGCTCGCCGGTACGACCAACGCCGGTTTGCACCTCATCAAAAATCAGCAGCGCGTTATGACGGGTACACAGCTCGCGCAACCCTTGCAAAAACGCCTGGCTGGCTGGCACCACGCCGCCTTCACCCTGTATCGGCTCGACAATAACGGCACAGGTATCGTCATTAATTAAGGCGCTGGCGGAGGCCAGATCGTTGAACTGCGCATGCTGGATTTGCGGCGGTAACGGCGCAAAATCTTGCGAATATGCCGGTTGCCCGCCCGCGCTAACGGTAAATAAGGTGCGTCCATGGAACGCATTCTTGAACGCGACAATGCCGCTTTTATGCGGGCCAAAGGTATCGTGGGCATATTTGCGCGCCAGCTTCAGCGCCGCTTCGTTTGCCTCGGCACCGGAGTTACAGAAGAAAGCACGATCGGCAAAGGTCGCGTCCAGCAGGCGTTTCGCCAGTTTCAGCACCGGCTCGTTGGTATAGCCGTTGCCGGTATGCCAGAACTTCGCCGCCTGTTCGCTGAGCGCTTTACACAGCGCGGGATGCGCATGCCCCAGCGCGTTCACCGCAATCCCTCCGGCAAAGTCGACATATTCTTTACCCTGCTGATCCCACAGGCGGGAACCGTCACCGCGTACCGGAATAAAAGGCGCAGGCGCGTAGACAGGCAACATCCATTGATCAAAATTTTCACGCGTAATTGACAGAGACATAGCGACCTCATCCGGTAAATAAATAGTTGATAAAATGTTAATGAATATGAACGTTTTCGCTGTAAATGTAGATTGCACGGTTCGTGCCAGCCAGCGATAAAAATGCATAAACGACTTTCATTAACGAAATTTCAATAACTTAAAACCTATCGCCATTCACTTTATTTGCATAAAAAGTGAATAACCAGAGATCCAAATGAGGTGGAGAGGGAGTAAAGTCGCCTGTTTATGCAATTAGAAATTTTAATTATAGAACTGTGATCATCAGCGAAATTAATTTACATCCTGCGCCCTGTTTTAGTGCGTTTCGCCCTAAATAAGGGCGCGTGATGCGCCAGTGCGCATCGGCGGCGGCAATATCAATAAGTGGCGGTGGTTAAATGTAAATTCTGCTAACATCTCTGCATCTTTCACTCTGCTAAATGGCTGCGACTATGAAATTCGTCTCTTTTAATATCAATGGCCTGCGCGCCCGCCCTCACCAGCTTGAAGCGCTGGTTGAGCAACATCAGCCGGACGTCATCGGCCTGCAGGAGACCAAAGTCCACGACGATATGTTTCCGCTCGAAGATGTCGCACGGCTGGGTTACAACGTTTTTTATCACGGACAGAAAGGCCACTACGGCGTGGCGTTGCTGACCAAAGAGACGCCGATCTCCGTGCGTCGCGGCTGGCCGAACGACGGCGAAGAAGCGCAGCGCCGCATTATCATGGCGGAGATCCCCTCGCCTATCGGCGATATCACGGTGATTAATGGCTATTTCCCGCAGGGCGAAAGCCGCGACCATCCGCTGAAGTTCCCGGCGAAAGAGAAGTTCTACCAGGACTTGCAGAACTATCTCGATACAGAACTCGATAAAACAAAGCCGGTGTTGATCATGGGCGATATGAATATCAGCCCGACAGACCTTGATATCGGTATCGGTGAAGAGAACCGCAAACGCTGGCTGCGCACCGGTAAATGCTCCTTCCTGCCGGAAGAGCGCGAATGGATGGAGCGTCTGAAAGGCTGGGGGCTGGTGGATACGTTCCGCGAAGCCAACCCGGAAACGCAGGATCGCTTCTCGTGGTTTGATTACCGCTCAAAAGGCTTCGACGATAACCGCGGCCTGCGTATCGATCTGCTGCTGGCAAGCCAACCGCTGGCGGAGCGCTGCATTGAGACGGGTATCGATTACGACATTCGCAGCATGGAAAAACCGTCCGACCACGCACCTGTGTGGGCCAAATTTAAGGTCTGACGGATGACGCCCGCGCCTTCTCCGTGGGTTTGCGCGACATGGCTGGCGGATATGCTGCAACATCGCCCGGTCACGGCTGGCCCGCAGGGTGAGTGGCGGCTGCTGGAAGTGGGCTGTGACGCTGAACACCTCTATCGCGCCGGGCATATTCCCGGCGCGGATTATATTGACACCCGCGAAGTAGAAAGCCTGCCGCTGTGGAATGTGCTCAAGCCAGAACAATTACGCCAGGTGCTGCTCAGTCATGGCCTGCGCGCGGAGAGTACCGCCATCCTTTACGCCCGCGGCAATTATGCGGCTGAGCGGATGGCGCACATTTTGTTATACGCCGGGATCAGAGATGTTCGCTTACTGGATGGCGGCTGGCATAGCTGGCTGCGCACCGGTTTAGCCGAGGAAATCGGCGCAGCGCCAGACATTAAACCGCAAAGGGATTTCGGCGTACGTATCCCGGCGCAACCTGAGCTACTGCTCAATATGGCGCAAACCCAACAGCGGCTGGCGCAGCCCGGTACGTTGCTGGTCAGTATCCGCAGTTGGCCCGAGTTTAGCGGTCAGACAAGCGGTTATGACTATATCGCCGCGACCGGTGATATTCCCGGTGCTCGCTGGGGGCAGGCAGCAGGCGACAGCCAGTTGATTACCAACTTTCACAATGCAGATGGCACGGTGCGCAACCCGTCAGAGATCGCCGCGCTCTGGCAACAACAGCGCATCACTGGCGATAACCCGGTAATTTTTTATTGCGGCACTGGCTGGCGCGCCTCGTTTGCCTTTTTTATTGCCCGCGCGCTCGGCTGGGCGGATATCGCCGTGTATGATGGCGGCTGGTTCGAATGGAGCCAGCATACTAACGGAACGCAGTAATGACCCTTCTGAAAACTCTGGATGTCGTGGCCGCCATCATTGAGCGTGACGGCAAAATTTTACTGGCACAGCGCCCCGACCATGCCGATCAGGCCGGTCTGTGGGAATTTGCCGGTGGCAAGGTTGAAGCCGGGGAAACACAGCCGCAGGCGCTAACGCGCGAGTTGCGGGAAGAGCTGGGTATTGATGTCGAGCCTGCACGCTATGTTGCCAGCCATCAGCGGGAGGTTTCCGGGCGGTTGATTCATTTGCACGCCTGGCATGTGGAGAATTTTAGCGGTGAACCGGTACGTCACTATCACCGGGCGTTGTTGTGGTGCTTACCCGCCGAAGCGCTGAAACTGCCGCTGGCTCCGGCGGATATTCCGCTGCTGGAAGCGTTTATGGCTTCACGCGCCGCCACACCAGCGGGTTAGTGGAAATGGTTTTCTCATCGCGCTGGCATTGTAATAACACGCCCTCGGTTTTGATAACCGCCCCTTCGCTGTAGTTTTGATTACCGTATACGCAGCATTGCATGCAGGGCTGCGTGGTCTGCGTCTGTCCACCGGAGCTGAACACTTCCGGCGGCACATTCACCTCGATTCCCGGCGACGGTAAACGTTCAGCCAGCACGCTGGTTGAGGCAGCGACCAGTAACACTGCTGCTATCCACTTAATTCGGGCCATAACTTGTCCTTTTTGATTGACGCCACTCATTACTATAACGGATCTCTGCGGCAGGACTTTAATTTCACCGATCATCGTTTTTAGTTATGACAGATTGCCAATTATTAATTTGCCTGGTGTGCGGATTTTTCCCTTGCAGCATGCAACCTTGCGAATGTTATAGTCCAAAAGTGCCTGCTTTTTGCGCACCACCATCACAATAAATTCACCACAACAATAAGAGACACTTATATCTATGGATCAGACGCACTCTCTTGCATCATTTCTCCAGTATGTCGAACAGCGTGACCCGCACCAGCCGGAGTTCTCCCAGGCCGTTCGTGAAGTGATGACTACCCTCTGGCCCTTCCTTGAAGCTCACCCGCGTTACCGCCAGATGTCTTTACTCGAACGCCTCGTTGAACCGGAGCGCGTGATTCAGTTTCGCGTCGCCTGGGTTGATGACCGCAATCAGGTGCAGGTTAACCGTGCCTGGCGCGTACAGTTCAGTTCGGCCATTGGCCCCTACAAAGGTGGCATGCGTTTTCACCCGTCGGTGAATTTGTCGATCCTCAAATTCCTCGGCTTTGAACAAACGTTCAAAAACGCGCTCACAACCCTGCCGATGGGCGGTGGCAAAGGCGGCAGTGATTTCGATCCGAAAGGCAAAAGCGATGGCGAAGTGATGCGCTTCTGCCAGGCGCTGATAAGCGAACTGTATCGCCATCTTGGTGCGGATACCGACGTGCCCGCCGGAGATATTGGCGTCGGCGCACGCGAAGTCGGTTTTATGGCCGGGATGATGAAAAAGCTCTCCAACAATACCGCTTGTGTGTTTACCGGCAAGGGGCTGTCGTTTGGCGGCAGTCTGATCCGCCCGGAAGCGACGGGTTACGGCCTGGTCTATTTCACCGAAGCGATGCTCAAGCGTCACGGTCTTGGCTTTGAAGGTATGCGTGTGGCGGTTTCCGGCTCCGGCAACGTGGCGCAATACGCGATTGAAAAAGCGATGGCCTTCGGTGCACGGGTGATCACCGCGTCGGACTCTGCCGGTACCGTGGTGGATGAAGCCGGGTTTAACCGTGAAAAACTGGCCCGTCTGTGCGAGATCAAAGCCAGCCGCGACGGCCGCATCGCAGATTACGCGCGGGAATTTGGTCTGACATACCTCGAAGGCAAACAGCCATGGTCGGTGCCGGTCGACATCGCGCTGCCGTGCGCCACGCAAAATGAACTGGATACCGACGCGGCGCGTGTGTTGATTGCCAACGGCGTAAAAGCCGTGGCGGAAGGCGCAAATATGCCCACCACCATTGATGCCACCGAACTGTTCCTCGAAGCGGGCGTGCTGTTCGCACCGGGTAAAGCGGCGAATGCAGGCGGCGTGGCTACCTCCGGTCTGGAGATGGCGCAGAATGCCGCACGTATGGGCTGGAAAGCGGAAAAAGTGGATGCGCGTTTGCATCACATCATGCTGGATATTCACCAGGCTTGCGTTGAGTACGGTGGCGAAGACAAACAGACGCACTATGTGCGCGGTGCCAACATCGCGGGCTTCGTGAAAGTCGCCGACGCGATGCTGGCGCAGGGCGTAATTTGATAAGCAGGCCGGATAACAGCGAAAACGCGTTACCCGGCCGCAGATGCCGCGTCACCGCCCGCCTCTGCTGATGGCGGGCGTTTTTTCCCCCGGCCTTTGGCAAACGTTTTTTTCTTCTCGCCGCCCGGTGCCACCAGCCCACGGAACTGACGCACCGGCGTGTTACGCGCCTGGTGAATCAGCTCGTGCAACGTACCGACCAGCGGCTGCATAAAGTCCTGATAACGGCACTCTTTCTCACTGATTTGCGTCAGCACCGACTCCCAGTGCGCGGTCATATCGGGGCGCGCCGCCATCTCCGGCAGCGAGTGGATCAACGCCCGACCCGGTTCAGTCGAGTGGATATAGCGTCCTTTCTTCACCAGAAAACTGCGCTTAAACAGCAGTTCGATAATCCCGGCGCGCGTCGCCTCGGTGCCCAGGCCATCGGTAGCACGCAGAATTTTCTTTAGATCTTTATCCTGCACGAACCGCGCAATCCCGGTCATCGCCGACAGCAATGTTGCATCGGTAAAGTGGCGCGGCGGCTGGGTCTGGCGCGCCACTACTTCGCCTTTTTCGCACAGCAATTCGTCGCCTTTTGCCACCACCGGCAGCGGAGTGCCGTCGTTCTCTTCATCGCGCTCTTTCGAACCAAGCAGCGTGCGCCATCCGGCCTCCGCCAGAAAACGCGCTTTGGCGATAAACTTGCCGTTGGCGATATCAAGATCGATCTGACATTTGCGAAACACCGCATCCGGGCAGAACTGCATCAGATACTGGCGAGCAATCAGGTTATAAACATTAGCTTCGTTATCGCTGAGATTGACCTTCGAGGCGCGGGCCGTTGGGATAATCGCATGGTGCGCATCGACTTTTTTATCGTCCCAGCAGCGGTTGCGCGTGTCCGGGTTCACCACCGGCTGCGGCAACAAATCAGGAGCATGCGCACCAATCGCGTTCATCACCGCATGTCGCCCGGCGAAGTGTTCTTCCGGTAAATAACGACAATCAGAACGCGGATAGGTGATCAGCTTGTGGGTTTCGTAGAGTTTCTGGCAAATATCAAGCACGTTCTGCGCACTTAGCCCATAGCGTTTTGCCGCTTCAATTTGCAGTGCAGAAAGCGAAAACGGCAGCGGCGCGAGTTCTGATTCCCGTTTATCGTTATAGGCCGTCACCAGCGCGGGTTGGCCGCTAATGCGGTTCACCACATGCTCCGCCAGCGGACGATGCAATAAGCGCCCTTCATCGTCCTGATAAGGCTCACACGCTTCGCTCGGCTGCCACAGGGCGGTAAAGCGCTCCCCGGCAGGCGTGATGATATGCGCTTTTACCTCAAAGAAATCTTTCGCCACGAAGTTCTCAATCTCTTCGTCACGACGCACCACCAGCCCCAGCACCGGCGTCTGCACGCGCCCTACGGAGAGCACGCCCTGATAACCGGCGTTGCGCCCCAGCAGCGTATACGCGCGGGTCATATTAATGCCATAGAGCCAGTCGGCACGGGCGCGCGCCAGCGCCGACACGCACAGTGGAATAAATTCGCTATTTGCCCGCAGGCGCTCAATCGCCCGCTCCACCGCCTGCGGATTGAGGTCGTTAATCAGGCAACGCTGCACCTGCTGGCGTTTTTCGGCGGGCAGTTGCAGGTAATCAATCACTTCATCAACCAGCAACTGCCCTTCACGATCCGGGTCACCGGCGTGCACCACCTGCTCGGCATCGGCGAGCAGGCGTTTAATGACATTGATTTGCTTCAGCACCGACGGGCGCGGCTGCAACTGCCACTTTTCCGGCACGATCGGAAGATCGGCCAGATTCCAGCGCGCATAGCGGCTGTCATAGGCATCCGGCTGCGCCTGCTCAAGCAGGTGACCAATGCACCAGGTCACCACCTGACCATTACCGCACTCAATATAGCCGTCACCTTTGCGATGCGGCTTCGGCAGCACATCGGCAATGGCACGCGCCAGACTGGGCTTTTCGGCAATAAATAACCGCATAGGATTAACGGATCTCAATCATCGGGCGACCGCCGCGCGCGCTGACCAGTTCACCAATCGCGCTCAGTTGAATTCCATATTCCGCCGCCGTGGCTTTAACTTTCTCTTCTGCACCCGGTGCCACCGCCAGCAGCAAGCCGCCGGACGTTTGCGGATCGCACAGCAAATCGCGCACCGCCGTCGGCATCTCACCCATCAGATGACCATAGCTGGCGAAGTTACGCTGGGTACCGCCGGGCACTGCGCCCTGGGCGATGTACTCTTCCACACCCGGCAATTTCGGCACATCCTGATACCAGACCTGCGCCTGTACACCCGCGCCCTGGCACATTTCACTCAGGTGACCGAGCAGGCCAAAGCCGGTGACATCGGTCATCGCTTTTACGCCGTCGATCCCGGCAAAGGCGGCACCGGCAAGGTTCATGCGGCACATCACTTCCGTTGCCAGACCAACGTGTTCCGGTTTGAGCAGCGATTTTTTCTCCGCCGTGGTTAATACGCCAATGCCCAGCGGCTTGGTGAGGAACAGTTTGCAGCCCGCCTGGGCGGTGCTGTTTTTCTTCACGCGTTCGGTTGGCACCACACCGGTTACGGCAAGGCCAAAAATCGGCTCCGGCGCGTCGATGGAGTGACCGCCCGCCAGCGCAATCCCGGCCTGCTGGCAGGCAAAACGCCCACCGTCGATCACCTCGCGCGCGATTTCCGGTGCCAGTTTGTCGAGTGGCCAGCCCAAAATGGCAATCGCCATAATCGGTTTGCCGCCCATCGCGAAAACATCGCTAATGGCGTTGGTTGCAGCAATGCGGCCAAAATCGAAGGGGTTATCGACAATCGGCATAAAGAAGTCGGTGGTGCTGATAATGCAGGTACCGTTACCCAAATCGTAAACGGCGGCGTCATCACGCGTTTCGTTGCCGACAAGCAGGTTCGGGTCGAGAAACTTCGCCTGCTCGCTATGCAGAATGGTATCCAGCACTTTGGGGGAAATTTTACAACCGCAACCGGCTCCGTGGCTGTATTGCGTTAAACGAATGGCTTGCTCGCTCATGGACATCTCCTGTCATTGCAATCGCGCTATGGTAGCGCCCAAATGCTGAGCTGATAAGTCTGGCAATCTGATTTCGCGCGTTATTGCTCATTAAGCAAACGAAACAGACATCACGTGCGATGATTTTTTGCCCGTAAACATCATCTCAATAACTACATCGGCCATTTTGCGAGTCACCGCAATGTTCTTTTTGGCATTTTATGACAGAAATATGACAGCAGCCACTGAGGGCTACGGACGATTTTTTACACAAAGGAACCGCTCATGAAAAAAAATATCATCGTGTTTTGTCTTGCTAGTTTGCTCTCTACCAGCGCTTTTGCTCTGGTTCCATCCGGGAATGACGCCACCACCAAACCTGATCTTTACTACCTGAAAAATGCGCAGGCGATTGATAGCCTGGCGCTGTTACCACCGCCGCCGGAAGTCGGTAGCATCGCGTTTTTAAACGATCAGGCAATGTACGAACAGGGCCGCTTGCTGCGTAGTACCGAGCGCGGCAAACAGGCAGCGGAAGACGCCAACCTGAGCAGCGGCGGCGTGGCAAACGCCTTCTCCAGCGCATTTGGCTCACCCATCACCGAGAAAGACTCCCCGCAGTTGCATAAACTGTTGACCAATATGATTGAAGATGCGGGCGATCTGGCAACGCGCGGCGCGAAGCAAAAATATATGCGTATCCGCCCGTTTGCCTTCTACGGCGTACCGACCTGCAACACCAAAGAGCAGGATTCACTGGCGAAAAACGGCTCTTATCCGTCCGGTCATACCTCGATCGGTTGGGCGACCGCACTGGTACTGGCAGAGATTAATCCACAGCGTCAGGATCAGATCCTCAAACGCGGCTACGATCTGGGTCAAAGCCGGGTGATCTGTGGCTACCACTGGCAAAGTGACGTGGACGCCGCGCGCATTGTTGGCTCCGCTGTCGTTGCCACTTTGCATACCAACCCGGCGTTCCAGCAACAGTTGCAGAAAGCCAAAGATGAGTTCGCCGCCCAGCGTAAATAAACAGCGCGCCCGGATGGGCAAGCTTTCGCTGTGATCCTTTCGCGTTGTTATCGGCGAAATCAAACTGGACGTTAAAAGAAAACGGCTGCGGCAGAGTTGTCGCAGCCGTCAGAGATCGGGCGAAGCTTAGAAACGTGTCACGAACGGCGTGGTATCCGGTACGGTGACAGTGGTCGAGGCTTTCAATTGCGGAGTACCGAGATACAAAAAGCCGACAATTTTATCCTGTTCGCGGCAGTCAAACGCCTGGCGAACCACCGGGCTGTCGGTCAGCGGGCCTGTGCGCCAGATACCGTTAAACCCCTGCGCCAGCGCCGCCATCTGCATTGCCATTACCGCGCAGCCGGCAGAAAGCAACTGTTCCCATTGTGGGACTTTATGGTGAACGTCGCATTTCGCCACCACCGCGATGATCAACGGCGCGCGAAAAGGCGATGTACGTGCTTTTTCGATACCTTTTTCATCCTGGTCTGCGGCAACCGCGGCCTGCTCCAGCGTCTGACTGAAACGTTCGCGCCCTTCCCCTTCGATGACAAAAAAATGCCACGGCTGCAGCGTACCGTGATCCGGCGCGCGCATGCCCGCACGCAAAATGCTATCCAGTTGTTCACCTTCCGGGGCCGGTTCTGCCAGCCGGGATGCGCTACGACGATTGACGAGCAGCTCAAGTGCGTCCATTAGTTAAACTCCTGTATTGAAATTTGTTCACAAAATTAACACGGGCGTAGAAATTGTTACAGCGCCGGAGGCGATTCCTGCTGACAAGTGGCGGCGGGGTAATTAGGATAACCACACTTTGCCGCTCGGGCAGCGGTGGTCGTTAACTACCAGGGAGAATACATGCGAACCCTTTGGCGTATTATTGCCGGTTTTTTCAAGTGGAGCTGGCGATTGCTGAACTTTATCCGCAAGCTGGTGCTGAATCTTTTCTTTATTTTGTTGGTGCTGGTTGTCGCTGGCGTGTGGATGCAAATGAGCGACAGTAAAACCAGCAGCAACAGTCGGGGCGCATTGCTGCTGGATATTTCCGGCGTGGTGGTGGACAAAACCTCCGCCAGTAGCCGGCTTGGCGCACTGGGTCGCCAGTTGTTTGGTGCCAGCTCCGATCGCCTGCAGGAAAACTCGCTGTTTGACATCGTCGACACCATTCGCCAGGCGCAACATGACCGGAATATCACCGGGATTGTGATGGATCTGAAAAATTTTGCCGGTGCCGATCAACCGTCGATGCAGTATATCGGCAAAGCGCTGCGCGAGTTCCGCGACAGTGGTAAGCCGGTTTATGCCGTGGGCGACAATTACAGTCAGGGCCAGTATTACCTTGCCAGCTTCGCCAACAAGATCTGGCTGTCGCCGCAGGGCGTGGTTGATCTGCATGGTTTTGCCACCAACGGCCTCTACTACAAATCGCTGCTTGATAAGCTGAAAGTCACCACCCACGTATTCCGCGTCGGGACCTATAAATCCGCCGTTGAGCCGTTTATTCGCGATGATATGTCCCCGGCAGCCCGCGATGCAGATAGCCGCTGGATTAATGAGTTGTGGCAGAACTACCTCAACACCGTTGCCGCTAACCGCCAAATCACCGCGCAGCAGGTCTTCCCTGGCGCACAAGCGATGCTGGATGGCCTGCGTAAAGTAGATGGCGACACGGCGAAATACGCGCTGGACAACAAGCTGGTGGATGAGCTGGGCTCGGCAACCGATGCGGAAAAAGCAATGGTTAAACAGTTTGGCTGGAGCACGGAGGATAAGAACTTCCGCGCGGTCAGCATGTATGATTACCAGGCGAAAAAACCGAGCGATGTTGGCGATACTGTGGCAGTGATTTTCGCTAACGGCGCGATCATGGACGGCGAAGAGACGCCGGGGAACGTAGGCGGCGATACCACTGCCGCGCAGATCCGCGATGCACGTCTCGATCCAAAAGTGAAAGCCATTGTGCTGCGTGTCAACAGCCCAGGCGGCAGCGTCAGCGCATCGGAAGTGATCCGCTCCGAACTGGCGGCAGCCCGCGCGGCAGGTAAACCTGTCGTGGTATCAATGGGCGGCATGGCGGCCTCCGGCGGCTACTGGATCTCGACACCGGCTAACTACATTGTCGCCAGTGCCAGCACGCTGACCGGCTCGATTGGTATCTTCGGAGTTATCAACACGCTGGAAAACAGCCTCGACAGCATCGGCGTACATACTGATGGCGTAGCAACCTCGCCGCTGGCAGATGTCAGCATGACCAAAGCGTTGCCGGACGAAGTTTCGCAAATGATGCAGTTGAGCATTGAGAATGGCTACAAACGTTTCATCACGCTGGTGGCACAGTCGCGCAACAGCACGCCTGAGCAGGTTGATAAAATCGCCCAGGGTCACGTCTGGACCGGCCAGGATGCGAAAAATAACGGTCTGGTCGATGCGTTGGGCGATTTCGACGACGCGCTGGCGAAAGCGGCTGAGCTGGCAAAACTGAAACAGTGGCATATCGATTACTACGAGGAAGAGCCGACATTCTTTGATCGTGTAATGGATAGCATGTCCGGTTCGGTCAGCGCCATGCTGCCAAAAGCATTGCAGGCATACCTGCCCGCGCCGCTGGCGAGCGCGGCGCTGGAAATGAAAGCTGAAACTGACAAACTGGCGGTGTTTAACGATCCACAAAATCGTTATGCGCTCTGTCTGAACTGCGCCAATATCCGCTAAAATCACCTGACCACGTCCCCTCCACCGGAGGGGATTTTTTTGATGAAGCCAGAATATAACTATGCAAAAAAAATCCATTTACGTTGCCTACACGGGCGGGACTATCGGTATGCAACGCTCAGAACACGGCTATGTGCCGGTTTCCGGTCACCTGCAACGTCAACTGGCGCTGATGCCTGAGTTCCATCGCCCCGAAATGCCTGATTTCACCATTCACGAATATGAACCGCTGATGGATTCGTCCGATATGACGCCGGAAGACTGGCAACATATCGCAGACGATGTGAAAGCCCACTATGACGATTACGATGGTTTTGTCATTTTGCACGGTACGGACACGATGGCTTACACCGCGTCGGCGCTGTCGTTTATGCTGGAAAACTTAGGCAAACCGGTCATTGTGACAGGGTCACAAATCCCGCTCGCCGAACTGCGTTCTGATGGCCAAATCAACCTGCTTAATGCGTTATATGTGGCGGCCAATTTCCCGATTAACGAAGTGACGCTGTTCTTCAATAACCGTCTGTATCGCGGCAACCGCACCACCAAAGCGCACGCTGATGGTTTCGACGCGTTCGCTTCGCCTAACCTTGCGCCACTACTGGAAGCGGGTATCCATATTCGCCGCCTGGGCACGCCGCCCGCGCCACACACCACTGGCGAACTGGTTGTTCACCCGATCACCCCGCAACCGATTGGTGTGGTAACGATTTATCCAGGCATTTCCGCCGATGTGGTGCGTAACTTCCTGCGCCAACCGGTAAAAGCGCTGATCCTGCGTTCTTACGGCGTGGGTAATGCGCCGCAAAACGGTGAGTTTCTGAAAGAACTCCAGGAAGCCAGCGCCCGCGGCATCGTGGTGGTCAACCTTACACAATGTATGTCCGGCAAGGTCAACATGGGCGGCTACGCCACCGGCAACGCCCTCGCCCATGCAGGTGTGATTGGCGGCGCAGACATGACAGTGGAAGCGACATTGACAAAACTTCACTACCTGTTAAGCCAGGATCTGGACGCTGATGCCATTCGCACCGCCATGACACAAAACCTGCGCGGTGAACTGACGCCGGATGAATGAGGAGGCTCGTATGACGCAACGCGCACTGCTGCTGGTTGATATTCAGAATGATTTTTGTGCTGGCGGCGCGCTGGCGGTAGCCGAAGGTGACAGCACGGTTGATGTTGCTAATGCCATGATGACGTGGTGTAAGACACGCGGCAATGCCATCGTGGCAAGCCAGGACTGGCATCCGGCCGGACATGGCAGTTTCGCCAGTCAGCACCACGTCGCGCCGTTCACAACTGGCGAACTGGCTGGGTTAACCCAAACGTTTTGGCCCGATCACTGTGTACAAAACAGCGAGGGCGCAGCGCTGCATCCGTTGCTAAACCAGAAAGCTATCGATGCGGTGTTTTACAAAGGGGAAAACCCGCTGATTGACAGTTACAGCGCGTTTTTCGATAACGGCCATCGTCAGGAAACCGCCCTGCACACCTGGTTGCAGCAGCACGGCATTCGCGAGCTGGTAATCCTCGGTTTAGCCACTGATTACTGCGTGAAATTTACCGTGCTGGATGCGCTACAACTTGGTTACGAGGTGAATGTCATTACCGATGGTTGCCGTGGCGTGAACCTGAATCCGCAGGACAGTACGCAGGCGTTTATGGAGATGTCAGCGGCTGGCGCGACGCTCTATACGCTCGCGGACTGGCAGGAAACGCACGCCTGATGATGCCCCTGCCGGATGGCGTTGCGCCTCCGGCATGGCGACTTACGATTTAAACGTCGCGATCGGTTTTGGCGAAATGCCAAAATCCTCTTTTAATTGCTGCTTACTTTTCATCACCATCTGGCCGTTGGTATCAATGGTCATGTGCTGCGCCTGCGTGTTATTGCGCGCCTGCCACAGCATCACCAGTTGCAGGCTGTTCTCTTTTTGCTCTTGCGTCAGCGCAACGCCATCCGGCCATTTCCCTAACTCAACGGCCGTTACCAGGCGCTGGTAGATCTCCGGCGTCATGCTGTTAACGATTTGATCAAAATTCATCTTTAAAACCCCTTGGAATAATTGCTGAATCGTTTTTTCAACCCTGAGATCGTTCGCCGTTTTCGTCATCCGTAAAACTCAGGGAAGCAGAGTTGACGCAATAGCGTTCGCCGGTCGGTTGCGGGCCATCCGGGAAGACGTGCCCCAGATGCGCATCACATTTTCCACAGCGGATTTCCACACGCTGCATGCCATGCGAATAATCGTTAATATAGCGGATAGCATCTTCGCTCACCGGCTCAAAGAAACTTGGCCAGCCGCAGCCAGAATCATACTTGGTTTGCGAATTGAACAGCGCGGCGTCGCACACCAGACAGTGATAAATCCCGTCGCGTTTGTTATGCAGAAAACGTCCGGTGAACGGCGGCTCGGTGCCGTGGTTCTGCGTCACGTAAAACTGCATTTCAGTCAGTGTTTTTTTCAGGTCGTCTTCAGAAGAATTATGCGCCATTTGCTCACGCCTCACGGTAAAAACTCGACAACTTTTCAGCCTGATTCTAACAAAACATTAACACTGCGGCGTTAACTTTTGTTCTAAACTTATTTGTTGCGGTAAAGCAGCCGGTGAATTGTGATTGATCTCACATTTTTATCCTATCTGACCTTTAAAATTCCAGGCGGCGCCCCTATATGGGGAGCATGCTCAAAGGAAGAGTGAGGCGAGTCAGTCGAACAAAGGTTATGCGGAGGATTGATTTGTCGCAATGATTGACACGATTCCGCTTGACGCTGCGTAAGGTTTTTGTAATTTTACAGCCAACCTTTTATTCACTAACAAATAGCTGGTGGAATATATGACTATCAAAGTAGGTATCAACGGTTTTGGCCGTATCGGTCGCATTGTTTTCCGTGCTGCTCAGGAACGTTCTGACATCGAAATCGTTGGTATCAACGATCTGTTGGACGCTGAATACATGGCGTACATGCTGAAGTATGACTCCACTCACGGTCGTTTCAACGGTACCGTAGAAGTGAAAGACGGCCACCTGGTTGTTAACGGCAAAACCATCCGTGTTACTGCTGAGAAAGACCCGGCTAACCTGAAATGGAACGAAATCGGCGTTGACGTAGTTGCTGAAGCTACCGGTATCTTCCTGACCGACGAAACCGCTCGTAAACACATCACCGCTGGCGCGAAAAAAGTTGTTCTGACTGGCCCGTCCAAAGACAACACCCCGATGTTCGTACGTGGCGCTAACTTCGACAAATATGCTGGCCAGGACATCGTTTCCAACGCATCCTGCACCACTAACTGCCTGGCTCCGCTGGCAAAAGTTATCAACGACAACTTCGGCATCATCGAAGGTCTGATGACTACTGTTCACGCGACCACCGCAACGCAGAAAACCGTTGATGGCCCGTCTCACAAAGACTGGCGCGGCGGCCGCGGCGCATCCCAGAACATCATCCCGTCCTCTACCGGTGCTGCTAAAGCTGTAGGTAAAGTACTGCCGGAACTGAACGGCAAACTGACTGGTATGGCGTTCCGCGTTCCGACTCCGAACGTATCCGTTGTTGACCTGACCGTTCGTCTGGAAAAAGCTGCGTCCTACGAAGAAATCAAGAAAGCCATCAAAGCCGCTTCTGAAGGCCCGATGAAAGGCGTTTTGGGTTACACCGAAGACGACGTGGTTTCTACCGATTTCAACGGTGAAGTTTGCACTTCCGTGTTCGATGCTAAAGCGGGTATCGCACTGAACGACAACTTCGTGAAACTGGTTTCCTGGTACGACAACGAAACTGGTTACTCCAACAAAGTTCTGGACCTGATCGCTCACATCTCCAAATAAGTTGAGATGAGAACATGATCTGAAAGAGCGACTTCGGTCGCTCTTTTTTTGTTTTGAAGACAGAGGATTGCGTTAATGATTAATAAAATTTTTGCACTTCCGGTAGTCGAACAAATTACCCCTACTCTCTCCCTGCGCAAAATGGACGAACTGGACGTTATCGTCGTCGACCATCCGCAGGTTAAAGGTTCATTCGCCTTACAGGGCGCACATCTGCTCTCATGGAAACCGCAGGGCGAAGAAGAAGTCCTGTGGCTGAGCGGCAACACGCCGTTTAAAAATGGCGTCGCACTGCGCGGCGGCGTGCCGGTCTGCTGGCCGTGGTTCGGCCCGGCAAAACAGCAAGGCCTGCCAGCGCATGGTTTTGCGCGCAATCTGCCGTGGGCGCTGAAAGCGCATAACGAAGACGCCAGCGGCGTCGTGCTGACCTTTGAACTGCAGAGCAGCGATGCATCGCGCAAATTCTGGCCACACGATTTTACGGTGTATGCCCGTTACAAACTGGGCGCGACCTGCGAAATGGAGCTGGAAGCTCACGGTGAGTTTGAAACCACCTCGGCGCTGCACACCTATTTCAACGTCGGTGATATCGCAGCCGTGAAAGTGAGTGGTCTTGGCGATCGCTTTATCGACAAAGTGAACGATGCGAAAGAAGATGTACTGGCCGATGGTGTACAGACGTTCCCCGATCGCACCGACCGCGTCTATCTGAATGCGGAAGCCTGCAGCCTGATCCACGACAGCGCGCTTAACCGCACCATTGAAGTCATCCACAGCCATAACGCTAATGTCGTGGCGTGGAACCCCGGCCCGGCGCTCTCCGTCAGCATGACTGACATGCCGGATGACGGTTACAAAACGTTTGTCTGTGTGGAATCGGTTAACGCGACCGTGCCGCAGAAAACCACTGAAGAAAAACCGTCCCGCCTGGCGCAGACCATCCGCGTCGTTAAACGCTGATCCTGCCAACCCTCTCCTGACAGGAGAGGGTTATTACTCCTGTCACACCACGTCGAGTGGCGTTTTACGCCCCGGAGCCGGGAACGCGTTGTCCAGCCGTATTAACTCTTCGCTACTTAACGTGATATTCAGTGCCGCCGCATTTTCCTGCACATGCGCCACGCTGGATGCTTTGGGAATGGCAATCACGCCCTGGTGGCTAATAACCCATGCCAGTAAAATTTGCGCAGCACTCACCCCATGAGCTGCGGCAATATCGCGCACCGTGCTGTTTTCCAGCAAACCATTGCGCAGGCGGCCAGCCTGAGCCAGCGGACAATAGGCCATCACTGGCATTGCCTGTTGCTGGCACCACGGCAGCAGATCATATTCAATGCCGCGAGAACCAAGATGATACAGCACCTGATTTGTCGCACAGGCGTCTCCGCCGCGTACGCGCATCAGCTCCTGCATATCGCTGTAATCCAGATTTGAAACGCCCCAGCGGCGTATTTTGCCCTGCGCGATCAGCGTTTCCATCACCTCGACGGTTTCAGCGAGGGAGTAGTTACCACGCCAGTGCAGCAGGTAGAGATCGAGAACCTCTGTTTTCAGGCGACGCAGGCTGGCTTCGCAAGCGGCGATTGCCTTCTTGCCGCCGGCATTCCACGGATAAACTTTGGAAACCAGGAACACCTTGTCACGTAAACCGCCCTGTAAGGCTTCGCCGACCACCTCTTCCGCTCCGCCGTCGGCATACATTTCCGCCGTATCAATCAACGTTAATCCCAGATCGATACCCGCACGCAGCGCATCCACTTCTTTCTGGCGCAGCCGCGCGTTTTCCCCCATGTACCAGGTGCCCTGGCCAATGGCGGGCTGCGAAACCTGGCCTGCAAAAACCACTTTTTTGTCTGCCATCTTCTCCTCCTGCTAAACGTTTCACCGTAAAGCAAAACAGGGCCAATGGCCCTGTTTTATTGCACAGATCGCGCTATTCAACTGCACAATCAGAAGCGGTACGTCACCCCGGTAGACAATATCCCGCCCCAGGATTTGTCCACCATCGGGCTGTCTTTGATCTCATCCGACAGATGGGTGTAACGGCCCGAGCCGTACACGGTCCAGCTGTCCGTCAGACGGTAGCTGACCGTCAGCTCCAGATAGGGGCTCCAGCCATTATCCGGATCGTAGCTTTTCAGCCCGCTGCGACGCGCTTCATTGCGCGACACACCGTAGTAGTAGTTGTTCAGGTTATCGCTGGCCCACTCAACACCAACGCCCGGCGTAACGCTCAGCGCACCGTTGTTGTAGTTGTACAACCAGCCAATATCCCACATAACACCGTTGCTGTTATCCAGCACATCGCCCGCAAGGGTCGTACGCAGGAAACCATAATCCGTATTGTGGACATATGAAAGCCCCGCCATCATTGTCCCTTTACGGCGATCCAACTGACGCAACTGGTTGTTATCACTGTCTTTTGGTTTGAACTCCCATGGGAAGTAAAACGCGGTGATGGAGAGTTTATCCGCCTGGTCATTCCACAGGTAATAACCGCCGCCTAAGCCGCGAAACCAGAAATTATCACTTTCATAGGTGATAACAGGAACCGGCAGGACACGTTTATCATACTGTTTATACGGGGATTCAACGACGCCCACGCCAGCGCCCAGTGAAAAGGTATTTTCTGCATTTGCTGCAAAAGCGCAGGACGCGGTCAGCACGCCCAGTGCCACGAGTTTGATTTTGGTCACAGTCCTTTCTTTCCTGTAGTCAAATAATTGGCGCAAGAAGTTTAACCGCCCGCGCCAGCCTACCCAAATTTTTTTACCTAAACATTACAAAAAATCGCAAATTATGTATGCCGATTACCCTGCCGCAACGAGTGCGGAAAAATGCTTTCGCGCCCCGTTCATCAAGCCACTTCAACCCTTTCTGGTATTAAATGACACGCTGTACATACCGTTACACGGCAGTGCTCATCATCCGTCATAAGGCTGGTATATAGTGTCGCGGAAACAGAGATCAAATTTATCTGTTACGTTAAAAAACAACATATTTTAAACAAATGAATATCAAGTAGTTTTAATTTTATAATGAAAATCAAAAATACTTTCTGCCTACATTTTTTGATGGCGCTTCTCGCCGTCCTGTTCCTTTGCGTTCATCCGCTGGTTACCCGCTTTGATCCGCCGCTTAAATTCCAGCCGCTGATTAAAGCTATGGACGGCACGGCAAAAGAGCAGGCGGAAAAAATAGCCACTATTTCTCATGCCCTGCAGGGTAATGCGATTTTTTTCATTGGCGCATCGGAAGTCGCCACCTCAGAAGATGAACCTTACGCTGTTTATAATTACCTTAATAATGATTTACATCGTAATGTAGTCGCATTTGGCGACAGTTTTGATGATAGCGTCACCCATTTTCTCCTGCTGTCTCGCTTTAAGAATGACCTTAACGCAAACAGTAAAGTCGTTTTACTACTCGCGCCCGATAGTTTTTATTCAACCGGCGTACCTCCGGCTATTTTTGCGAATAATTTTCCGGCACCGGTTTTTAATCCGTTAATGCAGGATGAACAAACACGCCCATTCCTCGTCAACTACTTACGCCATATCAATAAAAAAGAGACCAGCCATTTAACCGTTGAACAAATGAAAATTGCTGGCTGGGACCTGGACAATATCTGGCAAGAAGTCAGTTACGAATTTGCTAATTTCTGCACACTGATTAAAAACGACTGGCTGGCGATGCTGGATGTTGAAGCGGCACCCGCACGCCCCTGGCCTGTACAACCCGCTGTTGATATCACGCCGAACTGGGAACATGAACTGGCCCACGCCCGCGAACTGAACGAGGCGCGCCAGGAAAGCGCAGACACCTTGTGGATGGACAAAACGGTTTACCAACCCGGCGAAAAACCAGAAGTATGGGACGATTCGCCCGTTGAGCCGGAACAGTTGAAAGCGTTTCGCGCCATGATTAAGTTGCTGAAAGAGCGCCACGTTCAGGTGGTAGTCATTATCGATGCGATAAACCGTCGTGCGGTGCAAAACCCTGAGCTGGTGCAGCCTGCGGTAACGCAAACCACCGCCATCCTGAAAGAAAACCAGATCCCCTATTTTGATATGTACTCCATGCCCTATCAGGACGGCTGGAACTGGGATCGTCTGCATCCTACCGATCTGGCATGGGTACCGATGGACCGCTTTATTATTGAGAGTTTTAAACGATGAAATACGCTATTCGCCTGTTTTTCCTTTATCTCTTACTGGCGGTCACCGTTATCGCGTGGTCCTCTGTTGATGAAAGCATGAATTTAAAAGTGCACTTTGAATATCAAAAGTTCTGAGGAATGAATGATGTATAGCTCCGGAACCTTTTTCTTTTTTCTCTTTTCTTCGGCGTTATTGTTTGCGCTGGTTAACCGCGTGCTGCGCTATCGGTTAACTTACTTATGTGCTTTTTCCGTGCTGGCGGCGTTTGGCTGGGGATATATATTTCAGGGCGACTATATCGTTCCCGTTGCGGTTTTTATCAGCTTTTATCTTCTCGTCACCTTAAAAGAGAAAGGCTGGTTAAAAACCTGGCAGGCGGTAAGTTTGACGTTAGTGCCTCTGTTTGCGGTGAAATTACACCTGAATAACCATTGGGGCATGATTGGCTTATCTTTTATGACCTTTCGCGCCATCGATGTTTTGCTCTATCGCAATAAAAAAGACGGCAACAATGTTTTGCACTATTTCTGTTACCTGTTTATGCCGTTCATTATTCTGGCCGGCCCAATGTACCGCTGGCGGACGTGGATAACGGATATTAATAAACCGGTGTTTACGCTCACGCGTGAGCAATTTCTCATCGCCGCAGAGCAAATTTTCACCGGCATCGTGCAGAAGTTTTTATTCGCCATGCTGATCGATAACCTGGTGATCCAGGACTGGAGCCACCGCCCGTTTACATTAAGTGTCGGCGTCGTGATGTCGCTCGCCTACAGCGCTTACCTCTATTTTGATTTCGCCGGTTACAGCAATATGGCCATCGGCGCCGCTCGTCTGTTTGGCCTCAACGTTCCGGCAAACTTTAATATGCCGATTCTGGCGAAAAACCCGCAGGATTTCTGGCGTCGTTTCCACATCAGCCTTTCAGAGTGGCTGCGCGATGTGGTGTTCATGCCGATTTATATGAATTTAATGAAGCTCGACTTTTTCCGTCAGAACAAAACACTGGCGCAGAATATTGGTATTTTCTGCACGCTGTTTTGTATGGGGGCATGGAACGGGCTCGAACGGCACTATGTGATTAGCGGCGCGCTGTTTGGCGCTATTTCTGTGGCGCACAACATGCTGCTGTGGTCAGCCAAACGTAGCCAGGTGCTGAACCGCTGGCTGCAATTTCCCACGATCCTCTTTTTGGGACGCCTGTTAACGCTGGCAAGCGCTGCGGCATCTCTTTACATTTTTAGCGGAATGTCACCTCTATGAACCTACACTCTGACCTCCAGGCGCTGCAGGATTTCCTGCGTGCGGCATTACTCGATCCCGCCCGCCCGCATCAGTTAGCGATAAGCGGCAGCGATGAAGCACTTAACTGGCAACAGCTCTCTGGCGCGGTGATAGACTGGGCCGAACGCTATCAGCGCTGTCAGCCTTCGCCGGCGACGCCAGTGGTGTTATACGGCCACCAGCAGGCGGAATTCGCCGTCGCTATCTATAGCTGCCTGCTGCATAACATTCCTTACATTCCGGTAGATTGCATCTATCCGCAGGAGCGGTTGAAAGAGATTTGCCATCTCGCCAGCGCGCCGTATTACTACGACGTCGCGACGCGTCAGTTTGTGCCGACCGGTGAAATCGCCCAGCCGCTGGCAGAGCCGGATCTCGCCTATATCATGTTCACCTCTGGCAGCACGGGTAAACCGAAAGGCGTACAGATCGGCCGTGAAAGCGTGTGGCACTTTATGCAGTGGGTGCGTCAGGATTTTGCCTTGCCGGAAGTCCCGGTACTGATGAATCACGCGGTGTTCAGCTTTGACCTGTCACTGATCCCATTGCTGGCAAACCTGGCAACCGGCGGCCATATTGTGTTGAATGCCAAAGAGGATATCGCGGCAGAAAACTGGCTTGATCGCCTGAAAAGTAACGCGGTCTCAGTCTGGGTTTCCACCCCCTCTTTCGCTTACCAGAAGTTGCTCTCGCCGCAATTCAACAGTGATTATTTGCCCGCGCTCGGCGTGTTTGTGTTTATCGGCGAAGTGCTAAACAAAGCGCTGGTCAAACAGCTTCGCCGCCGCTTCCCGCAGGCCAAAATCCTCAACTCCTACGGCCCGACCGAAGCGACTATCGCCACTACCGTTGTCGAAATCACGGACGACATCCTTGCCAGCGAAAACGATCTGCTGCCGGTCGGCACCATGATGCCGGAGAGCAGAATGGAGATTACCGCCGACGGTGAGCTGATTATTTGGGGCAAAAACGTGATGCGCGGATACCTCGGCCTGCCGCAAGAGAACGCGGCAAAACTGTTGCACCGTGAGGGCGAAGCCTGGCGCGGCTACAAAACCGGTGATCTGGGTTACGAAGATGGGCTTATTTACTGCCAGGGCCGCAACGACAGCCAGATCAAGCTCAACGGTTATCGCATCGAAATTAACGAGATTGAAAACCGCCTGCTGGCGATGTCCGGCATTCGTGAAGCGGTGGTATTACCGCTAATGAAAGCGGGCGGCGGCGTGCTGCGTATCGCGGCGTTCTGCGTCACCAATCTGGCGCCGGACGCGATTAAACACTCGCTTTCACAGGTGGTGCCGCCGTACATGGTGCCGTCGCAAATCATCATCCAGGAGGCTTTGCCGCTTAACCCTAACGGCAAAATCGACCGCAAACTGCTGGACAACCATGCCCGCAGCAACTGAATACACAGGAAAAATCATGGAACAAGAAATTCTCGCGCTGTTTGAAAAGATTTTATCCCGCAAAGTGGGCTTTCACGATGAACTGATTGAGTCCGATATTCTCGACTCCATCCTCGCCGTCGATATGGTGCTGGAAGTGCAGGACGTTTACGGCTGCATGATCCCACCAACGGAAGTTGCCAGCGTGCTGAAAACCCCTGCGGATCTCGCGCAATACATTGAAGAGCACCGCAACTAACATGTCATTTTACGGTGCCGGGCATTGCCGCCTGGCACCGCGTCTTTCATATTGCTGGCAACAACCGCCCTGTTAATCCTGCCTGTCATCATCCTTTAACACAGCTCGCGTACTTCTGTTGTCGATAATCTCTCCGCTTCGGCGAAGTGACCATGACGGCGTCACTTTTTCTATACTTGCGATCCCGCACATCCTGTAAAAATTTACCAACATTCGCCTGATGTAAAATGTTGGCATTTTCCATTGCAGAGTCCCGATATCAAATATAAAAAATCTGTATAAATCTAATTCAATAGATATTTAATCCAAATACAGGCCGAAAAAAGCCCCTCTGCCATCAGAATCTTCTTCAGCGATAACTTGATCAAAGCTGGATACACGCTCATAACAAATAGGACGGAGCATAATTTTTATCCCGTTGGTTTGCGACGCTAAAAGTGGAAAAACTGATAGCTGTACTGTTCCCACAGATTACGAAAGGACGGCATGCCATGAATATATTCGATCACTATCGCCAGCGTTATGAAGCTGCCAAGGACGAAGAGTTCACTCTGCAGGAGTTTCTTGCCATCTGTAAGCAAGATCGCAGCGCTTATGCGAATGCTGCTGAAAGGCTGCTGATGGCCATAGGGGAACCTGTGATGGTAGACACTGCCCAGGAGCCACGGCTTTCCCGTCTCTTTTCGAACCGGGTTATCGGACGCTACCCCGCGTTCGAGGAATTTTATGGAATGGAAGAGGCGATTGAGCAAATCGTCTCGTACCTCAAACACGCTGCGCAGGGTCTGGAAGAGAAGAAACAGATCCTCTATCTGCTCGGCCCGGTTGGCGGGGGTAAATCGTCACTGGCCGAACGCCTGAAATCCTTAATGCAGCGGGTGCCAATTTACGTGCTGAGCGCCAATGGCGAGCGCAGCCCGGTTAACGACCACCCGTTGTGCCTGTTTAACCCGCAGGAAGATGCCCAGATCCTGGAAAAAGAGTACAGCGTCCCGCGCCGTTATCTCGGCACGATCATGTCGCCGTGGGCCGCCAAACGCCTGCACGAGTTTGGCGGTGATATCAGCAAATTCCGCGTGGTAAAAGTCTGGCCGTCGATTCTGGAACAGATTGCGATTGCCAAAACAGAACCGGGCGATGAGAACAACCAGGACATTTCGGCGCTGGTCGGTAAAGTGGATATCCGCAAACTGGAAAACCACGCGCAAAACGATCCAGACGCCTATGGCTACTCCGGCGCGCTGTGCCGGGCGAACCAGGGCATCATGGAGTTCGTCGAAATGTTTAAAGCGCCGATCAAGGTGCTGCACCCCCTGCTGACTGCCACGCAGGAGGGCAACTACAACGGTACGGAAGGCATCTCCGCCCTGCCGTTTAACGGCATCATCCTCGCCCACTCGAACGAATCCGAATGGGTGCAGTTCCGTAACAACAAAAACAACGAGGCGTTCCTTGACCGTGTTTACATCGTCAAAGTGCCTTATTGCTTGCGCATCTCGGAAGAGATGAAAATTTACGAAAAACTGCTCAACCACAGTGAACTCTCCCATGCGCCGTGCGCGCCGGGAACGCTCGAAACGCTGGCCCGTTTCTCGATTCTTTCGCGTCTGAAAGAACCGGAAAACTCCAGCATCTACTCGAAAATGCGCGTCTACGACGGTGAAAGCCTGAAAGACACCGATCCGAAAGCGAAGTCCTATCAGGAATACCGCGATTACGCCGGTGTTGATGAAGGGATGAACGGCCTGTCGACACGTTTTGCCTTTAAGATCCTCTCGCGTGTGTTCAACTTTGACCATGTTGAAGTAGCCGCCAACCCGGTACATCTGTTCTACGTACTGGAACAACAAATTGAGCGTGAGCAGTTCCCACAAGAGCTGGCTGAACGTTACCTGGAATTCCTGAAAGGCTATCTGATCCCGAAATACGCCGAGTTTATCGGCAAAGAGATCCAGACGGCCTATCTCGAATCCTATTCCGAATATGGGCAGAACATCTTCGATCGTTATGTCACCTATGCGGATTTCTGGATCCAGGATCAGGAGTACCGCGACCCGGATACCGGCCAGTTGTTTGACCGTGAATCCCTGAACGCGGAACTGGAAAAAATTGAAAAACCGGCCGGGATCAGCAACCCGAAAGATTTCCGTAATGAGATCGTTAACTTCGTGCTGCGCGCTCGCGCTAACAACAACGGACGCAACCCGAACTGGACCAGCTACGAAAAACTGCGCACGGTTATCGAGAAAAAAATGTTCTCGAACACCGAAGAGCTATTGCCGGTGATTTCGTTCAACGCCAAAACCTCTACCGACGAGCAGAAAAAGCACGACGATTTTGTCGACCGTATGATGGAGAAAGGCTACACCCGCAAACAGGTTCGCCTGTTGTGCGAATGGTATCTGCGTGTACGTAAATCATCATAACAACGCGCTGGCCGCGCCCTGTGCGCGGCCTGTTGCAACGTTGGCATACGCAGCGGGAGGGAACTATGACCTGGTTCATTGACCGGCGTTTGAACGGTAAAAATAAAAGCACGGTTAACCGCCAGCGATTTTTACGCCGTTATAAAGCGCAAATAAAGCAGTCCATCTCCGAAGCGATCAACAAACGCTCGGTAACCGACGTGGAGAATGGCGAATCCGTCTCCATCCCGACGGAAGATATCAGCGAACCGATGTTTCATCAGGGGCGTGGCGGCCTGCGCCACCGCGTACATCCGGGAAACGACCATTTTGTGCAAAATGACCGCATCGAGCGCCCACAAGGCGGCGGTGGCGGTGGTGGCGGCGGCCAGGGCGAAGCCAGCCCTGACGGCGAAGGCCAGGATGAGTTTGTTTTCCAGATCTCCAAAGATGAGTACCTCGATTTGCTGTTTGAGGATCTGGCACTGCCGAACCTGAAAAAGAACCAGCAACGGCAGCTTAATGAGTTCAAAACGCACCGCGCGGGCTACACCGCCAACGGCGTACCGGCGAATATCAGCGTTGTGCGTTCGCTGCAAAACTCGCTGGCACGCCGCACCGCCATGACGGCAGGAAAACGTCGTGAGCTGCGCGAACTGGAAAGCAGCCTCGAAACGGTGGCAAAAAGCGAACCTGCACAATTACTTGAAGAGGAGCGTCTGCGTAAAGAGATTGCCGAACTGCGGGCAAAAATTGAGCGCGTACCGTTTATCGACACCTTTGATTTACGCTACAAAAACTACGAAAAACGACCGGAACCTTCCAGCCAGGCGGTGATGTTCTGCCTGATGGACGTTTCCGGTTCGATGGATCAAGCGACCAAAGATATGGCCAAGCGTTTTTACATTCTGCTCTATCTGTTCCTGAGCCGAACCTATAAAAACGTCGAAGTGGTCTATATCCGCCATCATACGCAGGCAAAAGAGGTGGATGAACATGAGTTCTTCTACTCGCAGGAAACGGGCGGCACCATTGTTTCCAGCGCGCTGAAACTGATGGATGAAGTGGTTAAAGATCGTTACGACCCGGCGCAATGGAATATCTACGCCGCGCAGGCGTCGGACGGCGATAACTGGGCGGACGACTCACCGCTGTGTCACGAAATCCTGGCGAAGAAGATCCTGCCGGTGGTGCGTTACTACAGCTATATCGAGATCACCCGCCGGGCGCACCAGACGTTATGGCGCGAGTATGAACACCTGCAAACGATGTTCGATAATTTCGCCATTCAGCATATTCGCGATCAGGAGGATATCTACCCGGTATTCCGCGAACTGTTCCATAAACAGACGACATCTACCAGCTAACCTTCCGCAGCCGGGAATCCTTTCCGGCTGCCTCTCTTTATTGCGCATCTGCGTAAAAAAAACGCATTTCGCCGGGCTAATGGCTGAATTGCCGTACAAAATAGCGGCTATTTACCCTCTTGCCTGCGCGTAAATGTGGCACAGTAATCCCATCGAAACATTTGTGGCACGGCGGGCGTGGATAACGTTTACGTCGGTGCTGTTGCGCTCAGTTCATCCTGTGAACGCCTTGAGCCTGGTAGCATATGGCTGCCTTTTGAAAAGAAACTAACAGTACACACAAAAAGCGTTGTTTGTAGTGCTTGTATTTTTTCGCCGCCTCTTTAGGGCGGCTTTTTTATTTTCATCTCCCGGTGCGTGAATTATTCTTAATCTTCAACGTTTTCATCGGGAGTGAATATGTCTGAAATTGCCAGCCGTAACATCCACCAGCATTTGATAAACCTGCTTGAACAGCACGACGCGCGCTTTCGCGTTGTTGAACACGAAGCCGTCGGCAAATGCGAGGCCGTCAGTGAAATTCGCGGTACCGCGCTGGGTCAGGGTGCGAAAGCGCTGCTGTGTAAGATCAAAGGTAACGGAGTGAAAAAGCATGTGCTGGCGATCCTGGCCGCCGACTTACAGGCCGACCTTTCCCGCTTAGCGCAGCACTTTGGTGGCAGTAAAGCCTCGCTGGCAAGCCCGGCGGAAGTGGATGAATTAACTGCGTGCGTATTTGGTGCGATCCCCCCGTTCAGCTTTCACCCGGATCTGCACCTGGTTGCCGACCCGGTACTGTTTCATCGCTTTGATGACATCGCGTTTAACGCCGGGTTACTGGAGAAATCGGTGATCATGAATACCGGCGACTACCTGCGCATCGCCAGGCCGGAACTGGTGGATTTTCGCCGCGAATAACGCGCGTGTCCGGCTTACCAGCCGCTTCTTTCCAGAATCAACACGGAAATCACCAGCCCGGCGGCCAGCGTGAAGAACAGTGCGGTGATAATCAACACATCTGAAGGCATGATGGTAACTCGCAAAGGCCTGTCGGTGCCTAATTCATATCTCTGAATTATGAATCGTTGATGACAATTCAGCTGACTTTTGATTAAAAACCGCCCTTCGCTTCTGGCAACTGCCTGAAATTGTCTGCCTGCATGAAAAAAACCTGTTACATCACCGCATTATGCGTAGAGTAAACAGGTTTCTTTGTTGGCAAGGAATTTCTGATGTTTGATAGCACGCTGTTTATTCTGCTGGCGCTCGCGGCGCTGGGTTTTGTCAGCCATAACACCACCGTTGCGGTCTCTATTCTGGTGTTGATCATTGTGCGCATCACCCCACTCAACACCTTCTTTCCGTGGATTGAAAAGCAGGGGCTGACCGTTGGCATTATTATCCTCACCATTGGCGTGATGGCGCCAATTGCCAGCGGCTCATTGCCACCCTCGACGCTGCTGCACTCGTTTGTGAACTGGAAATCGCTGGTGGCGATTGCGGTTGGTGTTTTTGTCTCGTGGCTGGGCGGACGCGGCGTAACGTTGATGAGTTCACAACCGTCGCTGGTGGCGGGATTACTGGTCGGCACCGTGTTGGGTGTGGCCCTGTTCCGGGGCGTTCCGGTCGGGCCACTGATTGCTGCCGGGTTAGTTTCGCTGCTAATTGGCCGGCAGTGAGTTGCGCCGCTGCCACTGTTTGACCGTAAACTCCAGCGCGCTGCACAGCAGGTAATAGACCAGACCGGTAAAGACAAACAGCGCGGCAGGATAGACCTGCACCCGGTTATTCACCTGGCCTGCAACTGTCGTCAGTTCCGGTACGTTGACAATAAACGCCAGCGAGGTGTCTTTCAGCAGCGCGATAAGCAAACCGATATACGACGGCAACGCGTTGCGTAATGCCTGCGGCAACAGCACCAGCCGCAGGATTTGCGCACTGCCAAACCCGCTACTGAGCGCGGCTTCATACTGCCCTTTCGGCAGCGCCCCAAGCGCGGCAAGGGTCGAATACATCACCGACGCCGAGGTAAACCACGCCAGCGCCAGCGTCACGGTCACCGCACCGGGAAGATCTGCGCCGGTTAACCAGGGCAGTAAAAACCACAGCCAGAAGATCACGAAGATCAGCGGAATGCCGCGAATCAGCTCCGCCCAGAGAAAGAGCACTTTGCGTGGCCAGCCGCGAAAGCGCCATGCGCAGCACGCCAGCAGCACACCACCGGGAAAGGCCAGAACCGCCGCGCCGACGGTCATCAGCAGCGATAACAGTACCCCGCCCGGCTCGCCCTGCGCCGCTCGCCCCCACAGTAAGTAATCGAGGTTATCGGTGATCACGGTGATATTAGCGATCATGTTGCACCTCCGCTGCACGGCGCAGCGCCCGCCAGTTACGTGGCAGGTTGAACAACACGCTCATCACCAGCCCCAGCAGCAAATAGAGCGCGCTGCCGATGGCAAACGCTTCCAGGGCGTGGGCGTTAAAACTCTCGATCTGCCGGGTCTGGTAGGTTAATTCCCCCAGCCCGATACCGGTCGCCAGCGAAGAGAGCTTCATCAGATTCAGATACTGCCCCACTACTGGCTGCCAGGCATTCTGCAATCCCTGCGGCAGCAGCACCCAGCGGAACAACGCCAGTGGGCTAAAACCCTGCGATTGCGCGGCTTCAACCTGTCCACGTGGCACCGCGTGCAGACCAGCCTGGATCTCTTCAACCAGAAAGGCCGCGGTAAACAGCCCCAGTGCCCAGGCCGACGAGAGAAACTCTGGCGTCAACCACCAGACATCGCCTAGCAAAATGCTGAATGCGTAATCGTCGTTAACGTACTGGCGAAAACTCTGCGGCAACACATTCCAGGCGGCGAAATACCAGAACAACAGTTGCACCAGAAGCGGCGTATTGCGAAACAGCGATACCCACGTCGCCACCGCGCCTCGCCCGGCTTTGCCACCAGCCAGACGCAGCGCCAGCAGCAGTATCGTTAATACCGTCGCCAGTACGGTTCCCGCTACGGTAACCCAGATGGTGGTAAGAAAACCGGAAATGATCCATTGTGCGGGCTGCCCGGTCAGCACGCCCGCCCAGTCGAGATGCAGCGCCATTACAACTCCTTGCTATCCGCGTGCAGCGGGTTGAGCACTTTCTGTAAGAAGCGCTGCGCGCGCGGGTGCTGCGGGGCAGAAAAGAATTGCGCCGGTGCTGCCTGCTCAAGGATTTCGCCGCCGTCGATAAAGATCACACGGTCGGCGATTTCACGGGCAAACTGCATCTCATGGGTCACCACAATCAGCGTAATGCCGCTATGCGCCAGCGATTTCATCACCTGCAACACTTCGCCAATCATCTCCGGATCAAGCGCTGAGGTTGGCTCATCAAACAGAATGATATGCGGATCGGCGGCCAGCGTGCGGGCGATTGCCACGCGTTGCTGTTGCCCGCCGGAAAGCTGCGCCGGATAGTGATGCGCTTTATCCTGCAAACCAACGCGCGCCAGCAGCGCCAGCGCGATGGCCTGCGCCCCGGCGGCGGTTTTGCCGTGAATACGGCGTAACGCCAGCGTAATGTTATCCAGCGCGTTGAGGTGGGCATAAAGATTAAACTGCTGAAAAACGAAACCGACATGGCGGCGCAACTCGCGAAGCTGGCGCCCTTTCAGTTGGCTGGTCGGCTGACCGTCAACATAGATCTCCCCGCCGCTCAGGGTTTCGAGTTGGTTAATCAAACGGATAAGCGTTGATTTACCGGAACCCGATGGCCCGCACACCGCCAGCACCTCGCCGGCGGCAACCTGTAAATCAATCGACTTTAATACCACGTTGTCGCCGTAGCGTTTGCTCGCCTGGCGAAACTCCACCGTGCCTTTCGCCACGGGCAACACCTCTGTGGCATCCGCCACAGAGGTAGAAAACAGACCTGCCAGCATAGTTACTTCGCTTCTATGGTAAAGCTGCGTGGAGCGGGCGTTTTGGTTTGCGGACCAAACCAGGTATCGTAGATTTTTGCCGCTTCGCCGTTTTTCTCAAGGTTGACCAGTTCAGTATTCACCGCGTTAAGCAATGCGGTTTCACCTTTACTCACACCGACACCGATCTCCTCTTTGGACAATAAGTCCGGCAGGATTTTGAATTTCGCTTTATCCGGCGCTTCCGCCAGCAAGCCGGCCAGAATGGTGCTGTCCTGGGTGATGGCCTGCACGTTGCCGTTACGCAACGCGGTCAGCGCCAGCGGGATATCGTCATAGGCCAGCACGCGGGATTGCGGGAAACGCTGGTGCAGCGTCTGCTCGCCAGTGGTGCCTTTAACCGCGCCAATGCGCGCTTTGCTGTAGGCGTCCAGCTTATCGGCCGCAGTAGCCGGTACGAGGAATTGCTGGCCGGTGACAAAATACGGCGTGGAGAAGTCGATCACCTGCGCGCGTTCCGGGGTGATGGTGATATCCGCAACGATCAAATCCACTTTGCCGGATTGCAGCAGCGGAATGCGGTTCGCCGGGTTCGTCGCCACCAGTTGCAGTTTTACGCCGAGGCTTTTTGCCAGCGCTTTGGCAAAATCGACGTCATAACCCACGATGTCATGGGATTTCGCATCGATAGCGCCGAACGGTGGGTTGGCGTCAAAGGTCGCCACTTTGACGACGCCCGCGGCTTTGATATCCGCCAGTTTGTCCGCGTGCGCGGAAAAAGAGAGCGCTGAAAGCAGCGCCAGGGCGCTGATTGCGCCTGTTTTTTTCGTATGTGATGAGGTTGCCATGCTAATCCTTGTGCCCTGTTATTGTGTTAACGCAGCGCTAAGGTCACACAACCTTATTCATCAGACAAATATCAAAAAGTGCATTGATTATCCGTAAAAGTTATTAAAAACAAACCTCCCATACTTACTGCTTATCTTGCCCGCCCTGGCAGAACAAACATGCCAAATCCACATAAAAACAACGGAATAGAGAGCAGAAAATGTCACGCTTCGCCGAGCGCCGCCAGGTAACGCCCCGGCGTCTGCCCAAGCCCCTTTTTAAACATGGTGATAAACGCGGTCGTCGAGTCATACCCGAGCGCCTGTGCAATGTGCTGCACCGGGTGGCCATCAATTAATAACCGTAGCGCGAGGATCAGCTGCATCTGATGCCGCCAGCGACGAAAGCTTAACCCCGTTTCCCTTACGACCAGCCGCGCCAGATTGCGCTCGCTCATGGCAAACACCTGCGCCCACTGCGCCAGTGTCTGCCTGTCTGCCGGATTGCTTTCCATGCTGTCGACCATCTGGCGGATCTTCGGGTGTGCGGAAACCGGTAACTGCAAGTGCATTTGCGGCTGTGCCGGCAGTTCATCAAACAGCACCTGCACCAGCCGCTGGGTGGCGGGTTGCCGCCGCTGGGCAGGCGTGCGCGTGGCTAATGTGAGGATCAATTCGCGTACCAGTGCCGAAACTTTGAGCGTACAGCAGTGATCCGGCATCACCACCGACCAGGGTTCAATAAACAGGAAACAGAGCTGCGCATTCGCCGTGGCGCGGTTGCTGTGCGGAACCTGCCCGGGAAGCCACATCGCATGATGCGGCGGCACCATCCAGCGGGCATGTTCGACCTCGCAGGTGATTGCGCCTTTCAATGCCAGAATGAGTTGCCCTTTGCGATGGTGATGCGCCGGGATCAATTGTTCACTCTCTTCAACGGTGATGCTGAACGCCACCGCCATTTCCTGCTGGCTATCCGGATCGTAGCCGCCGAGCCCAAGTCCGTGCATTAATTTGTCCGAATTTAGCGATAAAGTGTCATTTTAGCTTGATTCAAACCGCAGCAAAAAACGTTATCGTAGCGGCCTGTTATTTTTTCAGAGAAGACAATGACTAACAGCCTTCCTTCCCGCGCTAAGCAAAGCGTGCTGCTGATTGCCGGGATCCTGATGATTGCCACCACACTGCGCGTCACCTTTACTGGCGCAGCGCCGCTGCTGGATGAGATTCGCGCGGAATATGGGTTAACCACAGCGCAAACCGGCATGCTCACCACTCTGCCACTGCTGGCTTTTGCCTTGATATCGCCGCTGGCGGCCGGTGTGGCGCGCCGTTTCGGCATGGAACGCAGCCTGTTCGCGGCAATGGTGCTGATTTGCCTTGGCATCGCCCTGCGTTCCCTGCCCTCAGCACTGCTGCTGTTTACGGGTACGGCGATCATTGGCTGCGGGATCGCGCTCGGCAACGTGCTGCTACCAGGGATAATAAAACGCGACTTCGCCCAACATGTGGCGAAACTGACGGGTGCTTACTCACTCACCATGGGCGCAGCGGCGGCGCTCGGCTCATCGGTCGTTGTGCCGCTGGCACAATACGGTGCGGGCTGGCATGGCGCATTATTGATGCTGATGATCTTTCCGTTACTGGCACTATTGCTGTGGCTACCCAGGTTGCGCCACGGCGCACCTGCGGCACTCAGTAGCGCAGGCGCGCTGCATAGTCGCAGGATCTGGCGCTCCTGGCTTGCCTGGCAGGTCACGCTGTTTTTAGGGATCAACTCATTAATCTATTACATCGTCATTGGCTGGCTGCCGTCGATTCTGATAGCGCACGGCTTCAGTGAAGCGCAGGCGGGATCAGTACATGGCATTCTGCAACTGGCGACGGCATTGCCGGGCCTGCTGGTGCCGCTGGTTCTGCACCGGCTGAAAGATCAGCGCGGTATCGCCGTCTTGGTCGCGCTGCTGTGTGCCGTCGGTTCGCTGGGATTGTGGCTTGTGCCGGACCATGCCACGCTCTGGACCCTTGTTTTTGGCTTTGGCTCCGGTGCGACCATGATCCTCGGGTTAACGTTTATCGGGCTGCGTGCCAGCTCCGCTCACCAGGCGGCCGCGCTTTCCGGTATGGCGCAATCGGTCGGCTATCTGCTTGCAGCTTGCGGCCCGCCGCTAATGGGGAAAATTCATGATGCCAGCGGCGACTGGCATCTTCCGCTGCTGGCGTGTGCTGTGTTATCGGTCGTTATGGCGGTGTGCGGGGCATTCGCCGGGCGCGATCGCGAAGTGGTGTAATACGTGCAAATCACTCCCCCCTCTCCATGAGAGGTTTAGGGGGGACAAACAAAAACAGGCCCGCAGGCCTGTTTTTTTATTCACATGCCGCGCGCAGCATCGCCTGAACCAGCGGCACCGGACGCCCGGCGAGCGCCGCGCGTTCATGCTGGAACAAGGTGGCAACAAAAAACGGGTGCGTCACCAGCTCCACGGCACGGATCTCTCCGTCTTCATCCCAACCGGTAACCCGCAGATCGCCACTTTCCAGTTCGCGGGCAAACTCTTCTGCTACGCCAAAGCTGCACCGGTAGGCTTCTTCAATCAGTTCACGACCGTAAGCGCGGGCAATTAACGTGTTAGGTCGCAGTTCGATAGCACCGTTTTGGTCCACCAGCGCACAGGTCAGCGGCGTGATCACCATCCGGCCAGTGTTTTCCGTTTCGGCGTGCGCCGCATCTGCCCAGCCGAGCACATTGCGGGCATATTCAATGACCGCATGCTGGAAGCCGCCGCACGTGCCGAGGAACGGCACTGCGTTTTCGCGCGCATATTTGATGGCAATAAACGCGCCATTGGCGTTTTTATAGGGGCTTCCCGGCACAACCCAGATGGCGTCATAGCCAACCAGATCTTCATCGCTGTTGATTTCGCTGGTGGGTAACCAGTCGTAATCCGCAGTGATTTCCAGCACAGCAGCGGCATCATCAATCGCCAGTGGGATCGCCTGATGTGCAACAACATCGTGGCTGTAATCGCCGACCAATGCGATGCGTAATGTTTTTTTCGGAGGAATGTGATGCATGAAAGTGTCCTTATGCCGGAGCGGATAACGAATAACATAAGGAATATCACATTAGCTGTCTTTTAATGTAATCACAACACCTTAAAATCAGCAGGCATATATCATGTAAAATTATGAAAAATACATTTCCGGCAAGGCATTAAGGCGAAAACTATGCACCAAACCAAAATTCTTGTCAGCGCGTGCCTGATGGGTTTCAACGTGCGTTATAACGGCAGTGCAAAAGCGCTTATGCAGGAGACGCTGCGCCGCTGGCAGCAAGAAGACCGTCTGGTGATCCACTGCCCGGAGCTGGCCGCTGGTTTACCCGTGCCGCGAAGACCGGCGGAGATTGTCGCAGGTCATGGCGCAGACGTAATACGCGAACAGGCGCGGATTGTCGAAAACGATGGGCGGGACGTTACCGCACACTATCAGCTAGCCGCCTGGCTGGCGCTACAAGCTGCACAAAACGCGGGTTGCCGTGCAGCATTGCTCACCGATGGTAGCCCAACCTGCGGCAGCCAGTTTATCTATAATGGAACCTTTAGCGGCACGCGTCGGCAAGGTATGGGCGTAGCGACTGCGCTGCTGGAAGAACACGGCACTCGCGTCTTTTCCGACCAGCAATTACCGGCGCTGGTGGCGTGGATTGAAGAGATGGAGAGGTCACAATGATCCAGTGCAAACGGGTATATGATCCCGCAGCCGATGACGACGGCTATCGGGTGTTAGTCGACAGGCTCTGGCCGCGCGGTATTAAGAAAAGCGATTTACCCTGTGATGAGTGGAATAAAACGCTGGCACCGTCAACGGAGCTGCGCAAAGCGTTTCACGGCGACGCCATTGATTTCGCCGCGTTCAGTGAAAGCTACCGTCAGGAACTTGCCGCGCAGGAAGAGGCAGGAAAAACGCTGGCGGCACGCGGGAAAAAAGGTACCGTCACGCTGTTATACGCGGCAAAAAACAGTGAGCAGAACCACGCACTGGTGCTGGCTCAGTGGCTGCGCTCGCTGGCTTAACCGATAACGCGCTCGCGCACATCCTGAGGTTCGCTGTCCGGCTGCAGCGGCATCAAATGTTCGGCGCGCACAAACGCGAAGCCATGCTGACCATCAAAAGCGGTCACATCGCCGGTCACCAGCCACAGCGCACGCGCAGCATTATGCGGCATTTCCGTTACCACGCCGTTCACCGGATTAAGAAAACGCTCGCCGGGCTGACACAGCCCAAAAAGCTCAACGGATTTGCCAATATTGCTGCGGCCATTGGCGGTTTGGGCGCCGATAATTAAAGCCGGGCTGCCCGGACGTAACTGGAACATGCTTCTCTCATGCGCTCCCGCGCCAGCTAAAAATAGGATAATTCTGAGTGCGAAGTGTACCCTGGCAACCCGGCGATTGTCACGTGGTGCGATTACGGGTGATCGCGCCGCCACAGCGCCCATTCATCGATCACTTCGCCGCCCGGCAATTTGCACTCCGTACGAACACCCTGCGGGCTTTGTACCGGCACGCGTTCGCCGCCCCGCTGCTGGCAATAAATCGCCGCCGGGTTAGCCATACCGATTTGGGGGTGGCGGGGATATTCAGGCTGTGTGGAAGAACACGCCGCGAGAACAACGGGTAACGCCAGTAACCAATAACGCATCTTTTTTTCCTTAAATCGCCTGTAAATCGCTTTCCAGCATAACCACGCAACAGAGATATCTCCATGATTTCTCCATTCTTACTGCACTTTGAGCGGGTATAGTTAGCCTCGTTCTCACCCATGACCAGAGAACATCATTCCGTAATCAATGAGTTTTTGCCCCGCTTCATCAACGGGGCTTTTTTTTTCGTTCTCGCCTGCTAATTTTTAATGCCCTTCCGCCACGATATGTAAATCACGCTTCTTTCATGATTTAATGACGCGCCATAAAATCTTCAGCTTTAATGTCCATATCACCAGGACACAGGAGTAAAAAAGTCATGTCCGATTTCATTCTCGCCCGTGTCTCTGAAGCGCTTTCAAAAGAGCAGTCGCTTGAAGGTTTAGTTCGCCAGTTTCTGGAAATGCTGGAAATGGTGACGGATATGGAATCAACGTACTTAACCACCATTAGTGACAATCCCCGCCTGCAACATATTGTCTATTCGCGCAATAGCAAACAGCTTGATATCCCGGAAGGTTTCTCCCTGCCGTGGGGCGATAGTCTGTGCAAGCGCGCACTGGATGATGGCTGCTCATTCAGCAATGACGTTGCCAACCGCTGGAAAGATTGCGAAGCAGCACAAGCGCTGGGCATCACCACCTATTTAAGTACCCCGGTTCATCTGGCCGATGGTTCACTTTATGGCACGCTGTGCGCCGCCAGTCATGCCAAAAAATCGCTGAGCGTGCGTGGCAAACAGGTACTGCGGCTGTTTGCCGGGCTGATTGCACAATTCATTGAAAAAGAGAGTCTTGTTGATCAGTTACGCGAAGCAAACGCGGCGCTGATCGCCTACTCCTACACCGATGCGCTGACGGGTTTACCCAACCGGCGCGCTATCTTCGAGAATCTCGCCACGTTGTTTTCCCTTGCACGCCATCTGGAAATGCACGTGATTATTGCGTTTATCGATCTTGATAATTTCAAAGGCATCAATGACCAGTTGGGACATGAGGCTGGCGATCAGTTTCTGATTGACGTTGGCAAACGGCTGGCGACGGATCGCGGTAAAGACGATATTGTCGGGCGTCTTGGCGGGGATGAGTTTTTACTCGCTTGCCTTGGCAGGCCGCTGAAGCAGGCGGAAGGCATGCATTTGATGTCGCTGAAAAGGAGCCTCGATAAACGCATTACCGGCGAATATCAGTTCGGGGAAAAACGGATTTTCTACCCAGGCGCCAGCGTGGGCGTCATCGAAATCAACCCGCAACTGACCGATGCTGACGGTGCGTTACAAGCGGCTGATGAAGCGATGTATCACGTGAAGAAGAATAAAGAAAAAAAACCCTTTATTCGTCTCAATTAAGTGAATCTCTGTGACGCGAAGGCTTGAGAAAAATCTCATTTTCTTCTATTTCTTATACAATTGATTTCTGGCGATTATCGCCAGCCAAGGAGTTTTCGTGAGAAAGACAACCATCATTATGCTCATCGTGGCGGTTATTGCTGTGGCCGGAACCCAATTCGGTTGGTGGTAATTGCGCGTCAGGATTTTTATTAAGCCGTAAGCCTAAGCGCATGATGGAGTCATCTGAACAGAACACCACCAACTCATTGATTTGGGCAGGAGCTCGCTATGTTCACTGGTCTCAAAAAAAGCGAAAGCAAACGGCTTGCCGCGCTAGAGCTGCTGAGTAAGGAAGACAAATCCCGCGATGCAGCGCTAGCCGAATTTGCGCGTCTGGCATGTGAAGTGATGGGTGTCGAAGGATGTTTTATCACAACATTCGATGACGAATATCAATATATTAAATATGTTAAGAATATCCCCATTGAGCACGTCAAAATTCGTATCGAACAGACCATGTGCCAATATTCACTGCACGGTTGCCAGACCGTTATTAGTTCTGATACCCGACTCGATGAACGCTTTAATCATCAACCTTTGGTAAAAAGCGGAAATATTCTTTTTTACGCTTCAGTACCAATGATAAATAAAGAAGGCACGGTGCTGGGCACGTTATGTGTCAGTCATCCAGAAATTTATACGCCGACATCCCGCCAGATAACCAATTTTCACCGCGTCGCCGCGCTCGCCACTGTTTATCTTGAGTCCTGCTATACCATTGGCTTGATCGATGCCTTAACGGGTTTACCGAATCGTCAGTTTCTGATGAAAGAGATGGAGCGGATGACGCTGGAAAAAACGAGCGGCAGCTACGCCCTGATGATTTTTGACTGTATTGATATGCCGCGCGCGTATGAGTTATCCCGCTACCTGGGCGTGGAAGCGCTGGAAAAGATGCTGCGCAGTTTCGGACCACTGCTTCGTTTGCGTTTAAGGCTGAAAGAAGAGACCACGTTGTATGCTTTCACCACCGGGCGCTACGCGGTGCTGGTCGATATGGACTATGCGCTGACACTGGCGAAACGGGCAGAAAAATTGCCTGGCATAAAGGCGAAAATCACCGGCGACATCGATATCAATCTGACCATTCACGCAGGCTATGTGAAATTTTCGCCGCAGGACGATAACGTGCAGGAGATTGTGCGTCAGGGCATCAGCGCGCTGCATGAATCAATTCGCGAAAAGATCCGGGTGTTGCAGTTCAACCCGATTCTCGATCACAAGCGGAATAAAGATTTTAAGCTGCTCTACGATCTCAGCGAGGCAATCAAAGCCACCGATCAGCTCTACCTCGTTTTTCAACCTAAGATTTCGCTGCGTTCTGGCAAAACCGAAGGCGTGGAAGCGCTGTTACGCTGGAAGCACCCGGAACTGGGTCAGATTTCACCGGCGGTGATTGTGGCGCTGGCGGAAAAAACCACGCTGATGACGGACTTGACGCAGTGGGTGATTAAGTCGGTGATTTCTCAGCTTAAACAGTGGAAACAGCAAGGTATTCTGCTGCCGGTGTCCATTAACGTCACGGTCAGTGATTTTTCGCGCCCCGGATTTGCCGATGAACTGGAACAGAACGTGCTGGCCGCCGGGCTTTTCACCTCAGATGTGCGGATTGAATGCCTGGAGACCGAGAAAGTGCTGGAAAGCGATCCGGCACTGGAAGAACTTGACCGTTTAAAATTGCTTGGCTTTACCATTTTGCTGGATGACTTTGGCGCAGGATACAGCAATATAAGTTACTTACGCCGCATCCCCATCGATGTGATTAAACTCGACCGTTCGCTGGTAAGCCAGGTCACCACCGACACCGGCAGCCGGATTATCGCCCGCAACGTCATTATGATGCTCAAAGAGTTGCATTATGTGGTGCTGGCGGAAGGGATTGAAGATCTGGAAACCGCGCGAATGCTTGCCGAATACGGCTGCGATGAAGCGCAGGGCTACCTTTTCTCACGTCCGCTATCACCCGAGGAGATCCCGGCCTGGCTCGCGGATAACAAACCGTTCCGCTTATTATCGAAGATGGCGACAGAGCCGCAGCAGCAACATTTGTACGGTTCGTAATGCCGATAAATTAGCCTGACTGTTGTATTTCGCAACAGTCAGGCTTTGTCACGAAAATGTCATAAAAAACCGATCACATTCCGCTTCAAGCAGTTAACTCAAATTCTGCGTGTTTACTGCCCTTCCCTCATTAAAGCTGCGCTTAAACCCGTCGATATTGCTGGTGTGCGCTCTTTTTTGCGCCTCACTGACTATGGGAAGTATCGATTGATGAAACTCAACCATCTCACTATCGGGCAACGGCTCGGTTTCCTGGCGGCCATTCTTTTACTGGCAACGCTGTTTATGGGAATTCGCGGGTTGTCGATTAACGCCAGCGGATTAGTACAAAACCAACAGATCATGGCCACGGAGAAGGTGGTTGCGGAGAGTATCGACACGGCCCGCAACGCGCAGGTGCAGTTTAAGATTCAGGTGCAGGAGTGGAAAAACACCCTGCTGCGCGGCACGCAGGGACAACAAGCGTTCGACAAGTATAAAAACGCTTTTGTCGAACAGAGCCAGAAAACGCAGGCGCTGTTGAAAACGCTCAGCGAACTGCTGCCGCAAATTGGGCTGCCCAATACCGAGGCCATCAAGACCATCAATTTACACGCTGAACTGGAAAGCCATTATCTGGCTGCGCTGCAGCAATACAATGTTCAGGACATTACCAGTGCCCAGCGCGTCGATCATCTGGTGACAGGAATCGATCGCGAACCGACACGGATGATTGATGAGATGGTCGCCAGCACGCTGAAACAAGCGGAGCTTATTCGCACACAGACCGAGGCGAGCAATCATGAGCATTACCAGCAGACACGCCTGATGCTGATGCTGGTGATGGCGTTCACGTTGATGGTTGGCATGCTGATCACCTGGTGGCTGATCCGCAGTATCACTCACCCGCTGGCGCAGGCAGTATCGGTTGCCCGCAATGTCGCAGCCGGTGATTTACAGTCTGCTATCGTGGTATCCGGGCGCGATGAAACCGCCGAGCTGATGCACGCCCTGCAGGAGATGAACGGAAATCTGACACGCATCGTGACCGGCGTGCGTTCCGGCACCGAAACGATCGCCGGTGCGTCACAGCAAATCGCCAGCGGCAGCCGTGAGCTTTCGTCGCGTAATGAAGCGCAGGCCAGCGCGCTGGAACAGACGGCGGCATCGATGGAAGAGCTCACCTCGGTGGTAAAAAACAACGCCGAGAATTCGCGTGTTGCCAGCGATATCACCCGGGAAGCGACCCGTGTGGCAAACCAGGGCGGCGAAGTGGTGGAAAAAGTTGTCACCACGATGAGTGAAATTAATCAGCTCTCCGGCGAAATCAGCAACATTATTGGCGTAATCGACAGTATCGCCTTCCAGACCAATATTCTGGCACTGAACGCTGCCGTTGAAGCCGCACGCGCAGGAACCGAAGGCCGCGGCTTTGCGGTTGTCGCCGCAGAAGTCCGGGCGCTGGCGCAACGTTCCGCGACAGCGGCGAAAGAGATCAGTGATTTGATCCAGCGCTCAGTCAGTCGTATTGATGAAGGCAATACGCTGGTAAAAAACGCCGGTAACGCCATGGAAGAGATCATGCAAAGCGTGGGACGCGTCAGCCAGTTAGTGGAGACGATTTCGCTGGCCAGTAATGAGCAAAGTACGGGCATCGATCAGGTGCACATCGCCATTACCCAGATGGATGCCGCCACACAGCAGAACGCTACGCTGTCGCAGGAATCTTCAGCCGCCGCGCACGCGATGCAGCAGCAGGCAGAGAATCTGCTGGAGATGGTGCAAATTTTCAAACTGCATGAGCAGCGCACCCCGGCATAGCTCCTGATGACCAGCTCCGGGCACGGCTCCGGGTTGGTCAATCAGCAATAGTGATGAATTAATACGCTGATCATAAATTTTATCAATCCAACCGCAGAAAAATTTGCGTTTGCGCACTTTATGCCTACAGGTTATAAAGTGCGCAAGTGATGGATATACGCTTTAACAATCTCAAAAAATCTTCGCTGGCAGTTTTGATGTCGAAACTGCCATCTTTCTTTTAGCTTTCTCTCTTCCCTTCAGATACATCTCGACTTCAGCTTGCTCAGCACCTTTTTGCTCTCATTAATCGTATTTTTCTTCAAACGCCAGAACGGAAAAACGAAAGCGCGCCAAAGCAAATAATAGAAATGATCGGCTCCGGTCAACGTAACAACAGGCGATCGTAACTTGCTATAGTGGCTGGCATTGAATTGCTTAATGACTTTTTTACTGACGTTGCGATAGACCAGCCCCACGTCACGGTGGTTTTCCTGCTGGCGAAAACGCTCACACTTACGCACTTTTTCTATACCCAGCGTAAACGGAATTGGCCCGGTGGTATTTAACACCCCCCGCATTCCGACACCATAGCGCCACGGCTTATAGCGTTTGAGCCGATCAACGACCTCATCAATAACGGCTTTAATATAAGGTGAAGCCGGTGCGACAATAATATTCCATTGCTGGTACTCTCCGTTTTTGAGAAAAGCGAGCTCTTCATGCTTGCCCATATTATTATCGCAACCCTGCGGTTTATTATCCCAGTTACATAATAATATTTCGCAATCGGGTGGAATCACTTCGCTAAACGGCACAGTACAAGAACTTTTGATATCTAAATAAACGCCACCTTCGCGATACATTAATAAATAGCGGAAAAAATCCGCGCGCGCAGCGCCATATTGCGGGTTTATTTTTTCATATAATGCCAGCATCTCCTGACCATAGTGCTCATGCATATAGGCCAGCATTTTTTTCTCGTCATAAAAATAATATTCCCAGCCGGGATTTAATTGCCTGAGACTGTCGATGGAGGCATGCACCTCTGCCGGTAGCGCTTCCATCCCCCGGGTGTAGACCTGATGGATCTTATGCGGGATCGTATTCATCATCTATCCTAAGCTCATTAACTTTAAATACCTGAAAGGTAAAAACATAAAAACTGCTAAAGTATGAGAAAAAAGATAATGCGTTAATCTGACATTAGCATTACGCAGAGTCGGATAATTTTCTTGCAGAATCGTCTGCAACTGCCCTTGCGTATTCCTCAGTCAATGGACAGAAAATTTAGCTTAAGGTTCTGCATGGCAACAGAAAAGTGTCTTTTCTAGAGAAAAAAAAGCCCGGCCCGGATAAAAATGTGAAGGCTATCGTCAACTCGCCCGCAAGGGGCGAGCCGCACATACTGACGCTGTTTAATGAGTACGCAGGATATAGCTTATCGCATCCTGCTCTGACAGCCCGTACCCCTTCATAAAAACATCCATCGACTCATCTTGCGTCTCATTGAATAACGTTCCGCCGCCGCTGGTCTGCAGCTCGCCGGACACGACATCGCCCCTTTCGACATCGTAGCGCCCCAGTAGCTCCGCGACAGCAAACTCTCCATTCTCGTCGCGGATAACAATAAACCCAATGCGGTGTTCGTGATGAACGACAGTAGCTTTCATATGAACAATCCTTTCGTTGTTGTTCATTTCAGATTAGCTGAATCCGTGCGCAGCGGAAATACTCATTGCTGGTTTTAGTGAGCCAGAGAACGATTCAGCTATTTCTTTATGCGCCTTATCTTAAATATTCGTCAGCATCCTAACTATCCGGCGTGTTCACAAACAATTTTTCTGACCAGGCGATAAAAACTCCAGATATATAATGTTTTCTTTACCCAATCATAATTAAAGCACGTTTATTTTGTATAGCTATGTTTATGGCATAAAACCTCTTTTTGTTTTACGGTTATCAGAGGCGTGTCAAAAAATATAAAGCTCTGCGTGAACCATGCCGTAAATAGATATAAGAATTTAGAAATATCCAATGCCCTTCCTTTTTCCCGAGAATACTCACTATGCGCAACAATGAGCCCGTTACACAGCAAGAGTACGTTTTCGATAATGATGCAACGTTAATGTCCACCACCGATCCGGACAGTTACATCAATTATGCCAATGATGCATTTATTGATGTCAGCGGCTTCTCGCTGGAGGAGATCAAAGGCCAGCCGCACAATCTGGTGCGCCATCCGGATATGCCAAAGCAGGCGTTTGCCGATATGTGGTCGACATTGCAACAAGGAGAACCCTGGACTGCGCTGGTAAAAAATCGCCGCAGTAATGGCGATCATTACTGGGTGCGCGCTAACGCGATTCCGGTGATTCGCGAGGGCAAAGTGAAGGGTTACATGTCGGTACGTACCCGACCAGCGGCAGAGGAAGTTACTGCCGCCGAAGACGTTTATCGCCAGTTTCGTGAAGGCCAGGCGAGCGGCCGGCGTTTCCATAAAGGGCTGATTATCCGCACGGGCCTGATGCGCTGGCGCTCCCTGTTTGTCACTATGCCTCTGCGCTGGCGATTGCGTTCTGCGTTGATCGTCGCGCTGCTATTCAGCCTTGCCGCTGCCTGGGGACATGATCTGACGCCCGGTCAACTGGGTAGTTTCGCCAGTTTTATGGCGCTCCTGCTGCTGTTTATCAATATCTGGCTGGAGCTGCAAATTGTCCGCCCGATTGAGCGCTTGTGCCGCCAGGCTTTACAGGTAGCAAGCGGCGAGGCACATCAAGTGGATCAACTGAATCGGGTAGATGAAGTCGGCATAACATTGCGCGCGATAAGCCAGCTCGGGCTAATGTTCCGCTGGCTGGTCAACGACGTCAGCGGCCAGGCGATGACCGTTCTGAAAGCCTCGGAATCTCTGCGACAAGGCAATGATGACCTAAGCCGCCAGACAGAACAGGCGGCGGCGAACGTTGAGCAAACGGCCGCAACGATGAACGAATTAACCGCCACGGTAAAAAGTAACCGGGAAACCGCCGCTGAAGTCACCGCCTTGTCGCAAGGTACGCGGGATGCCGCACGGCAAGGTGGTCAGGTGATGCACCAGATGATAGAAATGATGTCGGCGATTGCGGAAAGTTCACGGCAAATCGCCAGTATCACCAGTATTATCGACAGCATTGCCTTTCAAACTAACATTCTGGCGCTGAACGCGGCGGTTGAGGCAGCGCGAGCGGGTGAACAAGGTAAAGGATTTGCCGTCGTCGCAGGAGAAGTACGCAGTCTGGCGCAGCGTAGTGCGCGGGCTGCCAGCGAAATCAAAGAGTTGATTGAAAACAGTGTTACGCATGTTAATTCTGGCAGCCAACTGGCGGACGACGCGGGAAAAACCATGAAGGAGATCGTTGAGCAAGTGCAAAATGTGACCTCGCTGATAGCACAGATCAGCGCAGCAACCGCCGAGCAGGCTTCGGCGTTGAGCGAAGCCAGCCTGGCGGTGGAGGATCTGGATAAGATCACCCATCAGAATGCTCAACGAGTACAGGAAGGGGCGGAAGCGACCGGTCGCATGAACCAGCAGGCCATTCGCCTGGCGGAAGCGATATCGGTATTTCGCTAACCCTTTTGCGAAGAGCTCTCCGGGCGAAAACGCCCGGAGAATACATTGAGGTTGAAAATGATTCGGTTACGTCCCATGTCAGCGGCTGAATTCGCTGATTTTGTTGCTTATTTCATCCCTGATTATGCTTCAGAAATTGCAGCAAATTACCGTTTATCCCTCGCCGAGGCGACAGAACAAGCCAGGCGTGAAATCGAAACCAGTTTGCCTGCGGCGCAGAAAACGCCAGGCCATTCATTGACGAGCATTACGCTTGTCGACAATGGCGTTACACAGATTGTGGGATCGCTGTGGTACAGAGCCGATTTCATCGATAAATCCGCTTTTATTTATGATTTTTTCCTGCGGCCTGCCTTTCGCGGCAAAGGTTTGGGAAGCCAGGCAATGCAATCTCTGGAAACCAGTCTTAGTGCGGCGGGAATTCGGCAAATTAAACTTCGCGTGGCGGCCGAAAACGAACATGCCAGGAAAGTTTATGAAGCGAATGGTTACCAGATTACCGGCTATAACATGAATAAACTGCTTTGAATCATGCCCGCATAAATTTTCGTATTAGGTGGTGTAAACCTGGATATTGCGCTCATTTTCTCGCCAACAGTGGGCATAGTGTGGTCGCAATTACCACAGGAGGCACCTATGAAAAAACTATTAATATGTTGTCTTTTTGGCAATACCGCCACATCACTGGCCAAAAAGATGCAAAAAGCGGCGAACGAGCACGGTTATCCCCTGCTCGTCAGCGCTGTCGGCCTGGATAATTTCGTCAGCGTCGCCCCTGCTTTTGACTATTTTTTGGTTGCACCGCACATCCAGTACAAACTTGATGAACTCAAACGCCATATTGCTGAAGAAGCACCGATTGCCATCATTGAAAGCTATCCTTTCGCATCGATGGATGGTGAGAAGGTGTTGAAATTTGTCATGGATCATATGCCAGAATTAACGCAGTGAGCCCGTCAAAACCACGTCTTCGGACGTGGTTTTAAGCAATCAGGTCATTGCACTGGAATAATTATTTGCGACAAAAATAAGCGGCCACCATTTTCATAAGGAGGATAACTACGGGCAGCAAGACGATAACCTGGAAAAAATGAACGGCATAAATTGAAAATTGCATCACACCTGGCGCGGTTAAATAATCTATCACCGGTGTATAAATCACCACTTGCCACGCCAACAGATACAGCCCCATCAACAGCGCAAAAACCCCGATGCTATAAAGCAGAAATTTAGCCAGTTGTTTCCCGCTCAATGTATGGCTTCGGCGAAAAGCATTTCGGTAAGTCGCGATGTAGAAACGCATCTCTATTGCCCCAGGGTTCAGGATTGCAGCGTCGCCAGGCGCGCGGCGAAACCAACAAAAATCAGCCCCAGCAGTGAGTTACCCAACCGGGTGAGCTTTTCCCTGGTTTTTACCCACTGTGTGAGATACGAACCGGAAACGATCAGGAAACTGAAATAACAGAAACTGATCAGCTCCAGCGTACTGGCGAGGATAAAGAATGACATTCCAGGTCTTGCATAGGTAATGTCGATAAATTGCACAAAGAAAGAGACATAAAACAAAATCGCTTTCGGATTCGTCAGGCTTAATATCAGCGCCCGCTTGAAGATATCGCCTTTATGCACGTCATGATCGCCCTCCTCTTTCGCGCCGCGTTTAAGCGTGGTGTATAACATTTTGATACCAAGGTAGAGCAGATAAAACGCCCCCAGGTAACGAACCATATTGAATAATACCGGCGTGGTTTTAATCAGTGTGGCAACGCCTGCATAGGCCAGAAACATCAAGACCGCATCACCAATAAACACGGCGCTTGCTGCAACGTAGCCATTTCGTAATCCATGGGCAACACTGGTTTTCAATACAAAAAAGGTATTCGGGCCTGGCAGTAAAATGATGAAAATGGCACCGATAAAATAGGACCAGTAACTGAGAACTCCATATTCGGCAAACACAACAACTCCTGTAAAACAATACATACCGCTGATAGGTGCAACAGTACCACACCACGGCAGCAGCGCACAGGAGTAAGCACAAAATGCGGCTGAAGCGTAGATTAGCTCAACCGATTATGTCTCTATGTGCCTGGCGAAAACAGGCTTTAAGTGAAATTAATTAAGCTAATACTCATCTTCATTATTAAGCGGGTAAATATCTTTATCACCGGGCTGTGATGAGGGCAGCCTCAGGGGCGAACGATGAAAATGCGGCCATGCCCGACATGAACCAGATCGCTAAAAATAGTGTGCTTCATGGCTTGTTTGCTGTTGCCGCTATTGGCACAGGTTTACCCGGTTTTTAAACAATCGAGCATAAGAACTGACCCGCGCTAAAATATATCGGCCTGAAGATGAGATATTTCTTCCAGGGGTATTGAATCCAGATTCAAATTTGTTAACTCGCAAACATTATCGCGATCGAAATAAAGATTCGCGCTGACTCATCTGTCAATGATGATCTGGATCATGGAGTATCCAGACGCTTGGTGAGATTACTTATTTCCTGCGCCATAAAATCATAGGAAATGAATTACCTTCAGCATCAGTAAACGCTGACTAAAAAGATAAGAGAGTTAAGCATTGAGTTAATTCGTTCCAGACTGAAATAGCAGCTACATGCGGACAGGTATTATTAACCCGAAATCGTTGATTCTGTTTGAGTGACTACACACTCTAAGGTTATGGGAAAGAAATGGAAAACTTCAAACTAAGACTTAAAAACCATATCGAGCATGTCAAAAACGTTGGCGTTCACTGCACAACGGAAGAAACCACCAAACAAGCGCTGATCCTGCCTTTTTTAGATATTCTCGGCTTCAATGCTTACGACCCGCAAAAAGTCAGAGCGGAATATGGCGCCGACTTTCCTGGTGTTAAAGCGGGCGAACGTGTTGATTATGCGTTGTTTTGCCAGGGTGTCCCCGTCATGTTCATCGAAGCAAAACCGTATAAAGAGAAAATCGATAATCACTGCCCACAGCTTTCCCGATACTTTAACTGCACGCCGGAAGTGACAATTTCCGCGATAACGAATGGCCAGGAGTGGCGTTTTTTTACCGATCTGCAGGAAAAAAACATTATGGATCCCACGCCATTTTTGCGCATTCGCATGGACGATATTACCGACGCAGATGCCGAACAACTCTTCCGCTTTCGCCACGACAAATTCAAACCGGAAGCATTACGAACGCTTGCTGAAGAGAGCGTCTATATATCTTCATTCTCTAAAGTTATCACCGCCAGCCTGAAAGAGGTGGATTCAGAATTTGTTCGGTATGTCGCCTCACGCGCCAATATTGGTCGACAGCTCAATCAGCGATTTATTGATGCGATCACCCCGCTGGTCAGAGAGGCGGTTCAGCGTTCCGTCAGCGCGATGGTGGTCTCCGGACTTACCGCCCATCAGCCTATCCGGGAAGAGCTGGCAAACCAGGGCATCGACGAAGCGGTATCAATTGATGAAAAAGCGGATCATATCGATCCAGACAATCCCAACATTATTACGACGCATAATGAACGCGCGCTATATGAAAAAATTGTCTCGATTATCGGGCCGGAAAAAGATCTGCAGCCAAAAGATACCGAGTCGTATTACAGCGTGCTCTATCAGGGAAAAACCAACCGTTGGATTGTTCGTTATTTTGATAAGAAAAATCGCTCATCTATTCAGTTGCCCATCGAATTGACGCCTATTGCTCTAAATGAAGTGGCACGCGCGGGGCTGGAGCATGATGGCACACGAATCTATCTCGACCATCCCGAAGATGTATTACGGATCTCAGGCTTGATACTGGATTCGTTCCAGCATGTGATAAACGATGAGAACTTTAAAAAGAAAAAGAGCGGCAATTAAACTCGCCTGACCATCCCGCCTCGTGCGGGATTTTTTTGTGCAACGCCTTCCATCATGGCCCAAATATCTCCCCTTCGTTGAACGAAAAAAGGATTCTTCGCTTGAATACTGGCTTTTCATCCAGTATAAGTGCTGTACGAAAAAACAGTAAAAAGGGCTGCCTTGTGTTTGTTGAACTGGTTTATGACAAGCGTAATGTTGCGGGTTTACCCGGCGCTAAAGAGATTATTCTCGAAGAACTGACTAAACGTGTGCGCCGCATCTTTCCTGATGCTGATGTACGCGTAAAACCGATGCAGGCCAATGGCCTCAACAGCGACGCCAGCAAAAGCGATCGTGAAAAGCTCAACCGTATGCTTGAGGAGATGTTTGAAGAGTCGGACATGTGGCTGGTGCAGGAGTAAGTTTTCCCCTTGCACCGGCAGGCGTGTGTCGCTTATCTGTGCGTTCCTGTATTACCCATTAAAGCTTGAATTCCAGCGTCGCGTTTTTGAAGGCCGCATAAGCAGCCGGTGACGGCGGTTTCGGGAGCCGCGCTTGCCTGATAGCGATAATACCCGCGCGGCAGAGTGCAGGATCGCCGCCTGTCGGCTGCGCATCATCTAATGCGCCATTCTCAGCAAGCCTGATTTGCAGCGTACAGGATTTTCCGGCGTAACGGCCCGCCTCAAAAAGGTGACTCTCAATTGCCAATTTGATCTGCCCTGCATAGCGGTTGATATCGCTTTCCGCCGCAGTTGTCTGCGTCCTTTTATATCCTGCAAACATGTTATCAACTTCAGCGTTCGCCTCTGCGCGCTGCCTTGCAGAACCGGTCTGTGTACAACCCAGGAGTAATAATGACGTCATCAATAGCAACGCATGTCCGGCGTTAATTTTCATCATCTTCCTTTTGTAAGGCTTGTCTTATAAACGAGGACAATCTAACAAATAGCGACTGGCAATTATATTCCGGCGGCCTGGATTTACCTTAAGTCAAAAAAAAATATTTCAATCGTCTGCCATCGCGCTAAACGTAGCGCTCATTGAACATTGAACATTGAACATTGAACATTGAACATTGAACATTGAACATTGAACATTGAAAGATAATTTTCAATCGTTGCCTTTTCTTCTGGCAAATTCCACGACCTTATTAAACATTCACAGAATTCGCGACTTTCTTTTTTTGCGTATAAAAAAGCCCCGCACATTGCGAGGCCTTGAAGGTAAAACGCGAGCCGTGTTAATCAAAAACACCGTTGATGATCGCCGTAACAATAGCGGTGCTCAGCGCGACCAGAACCAGATCATCTCCGACAATGCGCCACTCATAACCGGGATAATAAGGCAACTGACCAAGCATGGATGCCGGTACTGCTTTTTTCGCAATCCCCGGAGGCAACGGTTTGCCGCGGGCAAGATTTTTCGCAATCCCCGGCGGGAGAGACTGATAGCCGGTCAGGCCGTAGTTGACTGCAAGAGACCGGGCGCGCGAGACACTGATATCTGACTCCACATGGTCCGGCTTTCCATAGTTTTTACGGTTAACCTGCTCATCAGAGGAAAGGTTATTACCTTTATTAGCATGGTTACCGCTATTGCCATGATTGCCGTTACTGTTACCATGACCGCCGCCGTTTCCATTACCATTTCCGTTTCCCGGATTTGCGAACACAGGCGCGGAAAATACGGCCAACGAAATCACCGCCGCAAGTGCAGCATTAAGAGTGCGACGTTTAAACATGATCTTTAATACCTCAAAAGTGAGCACACATTATTAGAATAAATAATGTTTATTACCTCAACCATATAGCGGATTCTTATTTTTAATTAGGCTGATATATAACCATAAAAAACGGGAACCACCCGGCTCCCGTTCTTGTTTACCCCAGAAACAGAGTGACGGCTTCCGTTTGTGGTCACTGGTGACAGCGCTGTTCTTCATTGATAATGAAGGACACCTTCAGCTTTTCTCGGCGATATTCCTCAAGGGCAATTTACGCGCACTAATTCACCCATGAGAGGTGAAGAACCCAGCTCGGGTGGCGGCCGTCGTAGCCGAATGGATGAGCCCGCTCGCCCACTCACAAAAGCCGAGCGTTGGCAGGAGAGAAAAAATCTCATCAGTAAAGACCAGCGTAGCGTGAATCGAGATGCTGACAAAAATTCAGGAAACTAGTTTTTCAGACCTACTGGAGGCTAATTTTGACACCTCTTTTTCCACATTAAAAGCAGGTGTTTCAAACATGGTTCTTGATGCCAAAGGTAAACCTCACGGGCTCTCCGGAAGTAACCGGAAATTGCTGGACAAGCATGGAATGTCACAGGTGTGAGCCAGAATTTTTACAGACCTGGCTCACATAGTCATCAAGTTTTAGTCAATCGACAGGCTGCTTTTTGATCTAAAACTTGAGATTTCAACTAGTGCATATCCTTCCAGTTAAATTTCTTCCCTGTTGTGTCCATAATTATAATCGGTTTTTGATAGTTCTGAAGCCACTCTTGCATGCTGACGGTATTATTATCCGCTCTATGTATGCCGAGCCATAATTCGGATAACGTATTAGCATCATCTGTTGACCATGGTGTTTGGTAGTCTCCGATCCACTTATTCTTTATCTCGACTTTAGGACTATACCAAATGAAAGCTGGTATAGATAAAGCCTCCTTAGGAGGATTAGCACCAGCATGAGAATATACTATTACGCGTGATGGATCACGTATTAAGGCGTGATCAGAAAAATAGAAAACAGAAGAGCGCGTCTGAGAAAGTTGGCTAAAAACCTTGCCCATAATATCGTCCGTGAAACGTACAGAGTTATCATAGCAATCATCATCTTTATTTCCATTTCTAAAGACGGAAGCATCTTTAGGGAAACGTGAACAGGCTGGTTCGTGGCTACCATATAGATGCAGCACAATGAGTTTCTTACCTGGTTTTGTTAAAGTTGATTCCAGCTCTGGTAATAACGCGTCATCGAATCCCTGGTCAATCCATTGATGCTGCTTAGTTTTCATTGCAATACCAGTGATCACATTATTATATGCGCCACCTTTCCCTTGTCGGCTATACCAGTATGTATCGTATCCGGCTTTGTTCGCAATACTAATGATATTGTCGCTGTACTTAATAGGAGAAGTTTCCTGTACTGAAGCAGCAGTGAGAGCAAGAGGAACCGCCATGATGGTCACTGGCGCGGGGCTAATGGCATGTTGGAACAACAGAAGATTTTTTCTTTCCGCCTCCAGGTTAGGAGTAGTATCTCTCTCATACCCATAAATACTCATATTTGCAGTGCGTTCAGATTCCCCGATAATCAACACATAATTATCAATCCCGGTATCTGATACTGATATTGTGTAGTTAGGCGTATTTTTATTAATATTTGAGGCAATACTCATATCAGAGATAGCTTGCATAAAGACTGTAGCCGTGCTCAGCGGAGTCGAATTTACAACGCGTTGAGCAAGGCTATCAACATTACTTTTTCGTAATTGATGCAATATACCCTGAACCGTATAGCCAGTTAGCAATAACGCCAATAACATTGCAGGATATCGTTTGTATTTCGAAGGGATAATATTTACGTTACAGTTGATAGTTAACATAAATAAAATCAACAGCACCATAAATGTTACACAACTTCTCCAATAAACACCTAACATTGAAAATGCTTCACTACCTGTAGTATTCATTACACTTAGGGCAAAACCATAGGCAAATTTAGCATTAAAGTTACTCCAGGCAAAAAGCTGAAGAGACAAATCAGCAGCTATTAATGTCAAAGCAATTAAGCCAATGGTGTTTTTTAATGGTTTGTTATTAATGCAGAGAAGCGTTAATAGAAGTAATGCGAAAACCAAAGTACGGTTAACAACCAAATTGTAACGCGCGTTAATAAAATTCACTATAACAACAGTGGAGACCGAAACTATAAATAACATCCAACTTAAAACAACTCTAACCTTTTCATACCGAGTTTTTTCAAGAGCTAATGACATTTCATAGTACCTAAATTTATTTTTATCTGTTTTTAAATAAAAGCAAAAAAGCTTGAGTGTAGTTTATTATATAAGCTACCTGAATTGATAAATTAAAGCAAATATATTTCATAAAACTGTAATAAACTACAACTTCTGAGCGCCGGAATAGTCGGGTCAAATCTAGAATATCTGATTCTCCCCCAGTTATTTCACACATCCTTGCTGTCCGGAAAGTCAATTCTGGGTAAAAAACCAAAGCTGGCCATTGTTATCACCACCATGGGACATTATTATCGTTGCCGATTATTTATGCTACAGGTGAGTAACTTAATTAATGAGATACAGAGGCCGCCCTTTCTGAATGCAAGAGGATCGCTAATGCGAATGGTGCGGTTAGGCGGATGCTTACATCCTATATCTTTATTAGTATTTTGGTCTCAAAAAATAAACTGGATCTATAGAAGCCATGGCATCGGCTTTTATGAGAAGTTAATTTAGTTTTAGTTAATTATTGATAATAGTTCGAAAGTTAATAATAAAAAACGGGAACCAACCGGCTCCCGTTTTTGTTTAACCCGCAAGGCGGATTACATGTTCGCGATAATCGCGTCGCCAAATTCTGAACATTTCAGCAACTTAGCGCCTTCCATCAGACGTTCGAAATCGTAGGTCACGGTTTTGGCGTTAATCGCGCCGCTCATGCCTTTAACGATCAGGTCAGCCGCTTCAGTCCAGCCCATGTGGCGGAGCATCATCTCTGCGGAAAGGATCACAGAACCCGGGTTCACTTTGTCCTGACCTGCGTACTTCGGTGCCGTGCCGTGAGTCGCTTCGAACAGCGCGCACTCGTCGCCAATGTTCGCACCAGGAGCGATACCGATACCGCCAACCTGCGCCGCCAGGGCGTCGGAGATATAGTCACCGTTCAGGTTCATACAAGCGATAACGTCATATTCTGCCGGGCGCAGCAGGATTTGTTGCAGGAACGCATCGGCAATCACATCTTTAATGATGATCTCTTTACCGGTTTTCGGGTTCTTGATTTTCTGCCACGGACCGCCATCGATCAGCTCGCCGCCGAACTCTTCGCGTGCCAGCTGGTAGCCCCAGTCTTTGAACGCGCCTTCGGTGAACTTCATGATGTTGCCTTTGTGCACCAGCGTTACAGAATCACGGTCGTTAGTGATTGCGTATTCAATCGCGGCGCGCACCAGGCGCTTGGTTCCTTCTTCGGAGCACGGTTTGATACCGATACCGCAATGTTCCGGGAAGCGAATTTTCTTCACGCCCATCTCTTCACGCAGGAATTTGATCACTTTCTCTGCCTCGGCAGAGTCGGCTTTCCACTCGATACCCGCGTAAATATCTTCTGAGTTTTCACGGAAGATGACCATGTCGGTCAGTTCCGGGTGTTTTACCGGGCTCGGCGTACCCTCGTAGTAACGTACCGGGCGCAGGCAGATGTACAGATCCAGTTCCTGGCGCAGCGCAACGTTCAGGGAACGGATGCCGCCGCCAACTGGCGTGGTCAGGGGGCCTTTAATCGCAACGCGATACTCACGAATCAGATCAAGTGTTTCAGGCGGCAGCCAGACGTCCTGGCCGTAAACATGGGTAGATTTCTCACCGGTATAAATTTCCATCCAGGAAATTTTACGCTCGCCCTGATAGGCTTTCTCCACAGCGGCATCCACCACTTTCAGCATCGCCGGGGTCACGTCCACGCCGATACCGTCACCTTCAATGAACGGGATAATCGGGTTATTCGGAACGTTGAGCTTGCCATTTTGCAGGGTGATCTTTTTACCTTCCGCCGGAACAACTACTTTGCTTTCCATTCACCTCTCCTTCGAGCGCTTCTGGTTGTTTGCTCGCTGACTTCATGCCGGGGCGCTCAGACTGCGTCCGCTCACCTGTTACGTGATTCACACAGAGCAAACCGTTTTTGTTAATGAATTGTAATGAGCCCGAACATACTAACCGATACTCAGGCTCCATGAAAGGCAATCGTGATTCAGCTATAATGCGGCAATTGATAACTACTGAAAATACCATGAACAAAACTTCTTTTAGAAATCACCGCCTTAAGCGATTCAGCTCACGACAAGCCACCAGGTCTGAACCACAAAACCAACCAAAACGCGTGATTCTGTTCAATAAACCCTACGATGTTTTGCCGCAATTCACCGACGAAGCCGGACGCAGCACGCTAAAAGATTTTATTCCGGTACAGGGTGTTTACGCCGCTGGCCGCCTGGATCGCGACAGCGAAGGGCTGCTGGTACTGACAAATGATGGCGCATTACAGGCAAGCCTGACGCAACCAGGCAAACGTACCGGCAAAATCTATTACGTGCAGGTGGAAGGCGAACCGACACCGGCTGCAATTGAAGCGCTGCGCACAGGGGTAACGCTGAACGACGGCCCGACACTGCCTGCTGGCGTTGAGCGCGTAGAGGAGCCGGGCTGGCTGTGGCCGCGTAATCCCCCCATTCGCGAGCGCAAATCGATTCCTACCGCCTGGCTGAAAATCACCCTTTATGAGGGTCGTAACCGCCAGGTGCGGCGCATGACGGCGCATGTTGGCTTCCCTACCCTGCGTCTCATCCGCTACGCTATGGGAAACTACACGCTGGATAACCTCGCCACTGGCGAATGGCGTGACGCTTAATCAGGGAGGCTATGATGTTTAAACCCCATGTAACTGTCGCTTGCGTGGTACACGCGCAGGGTAAATTTCTGGTCGTCGAAGAAACCATTCGCGGCAAGGCGCTGTGGAATCAGCCCGCAGGCCATCTCGAAGCCGACGAAACCCTGCTGCAAGCGGCAAAGCGTGAGCTGTGGGAAGAGACGGGTATTCACGCCGAACCGCAACACTTTATCCGGATGCATCAGTGGCTGGCGCCGGATCACACGCCGTTCCTGCGTTTTTTATTTGCCGTCGAGCTTAACGAAATGTGCGCCACTGAACCCCATGACAGCGATATCGATTGCTGCCACTGGGTCACCGCAGATGAGATCCTCAACGCCTCAAACCTGCGTTCGCCGCTGGTTGCGGAGAGCATTCGCTGCTACCAGACCGGCCAGCGTCTGCCGCTGGAAACCATCGCAGAATTTAACTGGCCGTTTACAGGGGATGCCTGAGCCGCCAGCCCGTGCTAGAATACGCCGCCCTGAAGTTCTTAGTCGCGAGTATTCTATGTCTGATAGCCCAAAAAAAGTGATCGTCGGCATGTCCGGCGGTGTCGACTCTTCCGTTTCCGCTTACCTGTTGCAACAACAAGGTTACAAGGTGGAAGGTCTGTTCATGAAGAACTGGGAAGAGGATGACGGCGAGGAATACTGCACTGCGGCGGCGGATCTTGCCGACGCGCAGGCCGTTTGCGACAAGCTCGGCATTGAGCTTCACACCGTCAATTTCGCCGCAGAATACTGGGACAACGTGTTCGAGCATTTCCTGGCTGAATATAAAGCCGGACGTACGCCGAACCCGGATATTCTGTGCAACAAAGAGATCAAATTTAAAGCCTTCCTTGAGTTCGCCGCCGAAGATTTGGGCGCCGACTATATTGCCACCGGCCACTACGTGCGCCGCGCCGACGTCGACGGCAAAAGTCGTCTGCTGCGCGGTCTTGATGGCAATAAGGATCAGAGCTACTTCCTTTATACGCTCGGTCACGAGCAAATCGCGCAGAGCCTGTTCCCGGTCGGCGAGCTGGAAAAACCGCAGGTGCGTAAAATCGCCGATGAGCTGGGTTTGATTACGGCGAAGAAAAAAGACTCGACCGGTATCTGCTTTATTGGCGAGCGTAAATTCCGCGAATTCCTTGGCCGCTATCTGCCCGCCCAGCCGGGTAAAATCCTCACCGTCGACGGCGAAGAGATCGGCGAGCACCAGGGTTTGATGTATCACACGCTCGGCCAGCGTAAAGGGCTGGGCATCGGCGGCACTAAAGAAGGCAGCGAAGAGCCGTGGTACGTGGTCGATAAAGATGTTGAAAACAACATTCTGATTGTCGCCCAGGGTCATGAGCATCCGCGCCTGATGTCCGTTGGGCTGATCGCTCAACAGCTGCACTGGGTCGATCGCGAGCCGCTGAAAGGCACGCTGCGCTGCACGGTAAAAACGCGTTATCGCCAGGAAGATATTCCATGCACGGTTACCGCGCTGGATGATGATCGCATTGATGTCCGCTTCGATGTACCAGTTGCCGCCGTTACACCGGGGCAATCTGCGGTATTCTACCTGGGCGAAGTGTGCCTCGGTGGCGGAATTATTGAGCAGCGCCTGCCGCTGCCCCTTTAAAAGACCTTTTGCACAACCGGACTGGCCAACGCCCGCAGCAATGATGTGCTGGCGGGCAGATAAAGGAGTGAGTGTGGCGAAGAACTATTACGATATTACCCTGGCGCTGGCGGGAATTTGCCAGTCGGCTCGACTGGTGCAGCAACTGGCGCACCAGGGACATTGCGACGCAGATGCGCTGCATGTCTCGTTAAATAGCGTAATCGACCTGAACCCGGACTCCACCTTAGGCGTCTTTGGCGGCAGCGAAACCAACCTGCGTACCGGGCTGGAAACGCTGCTCGGCGTGCTGAACGCCAGCAACCGCCAGGGGCTGAACGGTGAGCTGACCCGCTACACGCTCAGTATGATGGTGCTGGAGCGCAAGCTCGCCGCCAGCAAAGGCGCGATGGAGACGCTCGGTAACCGCATCGCCGGTTTGCAGCGCCAGTTAGAGCATTTTGACCTGCAGTCAGAAACGCTGCTGAGCGCAATGGCCGCCATCTATGTAGACGTTATTAGCCCGCTGGGACCGCGTATTCAGGTCACCGGCTCGCCTGCCGTGCTGCAAAGCCCGCAGGTGCAGGCGAAAGTCCGCGCCACCTTGCTGGCCGGTATCCGCGCTGCGGTGCTGTGGCACCAGGTTGGCGGCGGTCGTCTACAGTTAATGTTTTCCCGAAATCGCCTGTCGACGCAGGCCAAACAAATTCTCGCTCATTGTTAACCTCCCGGAGTTGTGACTTATGGAATTATCCTCCCTGACCGCCGTTTCCCCTGTCGATGGACGTTACGGCGATAAAGTCAGCGCACTGCGTGGCATCTTCAGCGAATTCGGTTTGCTGAAATTTCGCGTTCAGGTTGAAGTACGCTGGCTGCAAAAACTGGCGACCCACGCGGCGATCAAGGAAGTTCCTGCTTTTGCTGCCGACGCAAACGGTTACCTCGATAAAATCGTTGAAGACTTCAACGAAGAAGACGCCGCGCGCATCAAAACCATCGAACGCACCACCAACCACGACGTGAAAGCGGTGGAGTATTTCCTGAAAGAGAAAGTGGCAGATATTCCGGCGCTGCACGCCGTTTCTGAATTTATCCACTTCGCTTGTACCTCAGAAGACATCAACAACCTGTCTCACGCGCTGATGCTGAAAACCGCGCGCGACGAAGTGATCCTGCCGTACTGGCGCAAGATCATTGAGGCGGTAAAAGATCTGGCCGTTCAGTACCGTGATATCCCCCTGCTCTCCCGTACTCACGGCCAGCCGGCAACGCCGTCGACGCTGGGTAAAGAGATGGCGAACGTGGCTTACCGCATGGAGCGCCAGTTCCGCCAGCTTAACCAGGTGGAAATTCTGGGCAAAATCAACGGCGCGGTCGGCAACTACAACGCCCATATCGCTGCTTACCCGGAAGTGGACTGGCATCAGTTCAGCGAAGAGTTTGTCACCTCGCTGGGCATTCAGTGGAACCCGTACACCACGCAGATTGAGCCGCATGACTATATTGCCGAGCTGTTTGATTGCATGGCGCGTTTCAACACCATCCTCATCGATTTCGACCGTGACGTATGGGGTTACATCGCGCTGAACCACTTCAAGCAGAAAACCATCGCTGGCGAAATTGGTTCTTCAACCATGCCGCACAAAGTTAACCCGATTGACTTTGAAAACTCAGAAGGCAACCTTGGTCTGTCCAACGCCGTGTTGCAGCATCTGGCCAGCAAATTGCCGGTTTCCCGCTGGCAGCGCGATCTGACTGACTCCACGGTGCTGCGTAACCTGGGCGTTGGTGTGGGTTATGCATTGATTGCCTACCAGTCAACGCTGAAAGGCGTAAGCAAACTGGAAGTGAACCGCGACCGCCTGCTCGACGAGCTGGATCATAACTGGGAAGTACTGGCCGAGCCGATCCAGACCGTAATGCGCCGCTACGGGATCGAAAAACCGTACGAAAAACTGAAAGAGCTGACGCGCGGTAAACGCGTTGATGCCGAAGGCATGAAGCAGTTTATCGACAGCCTGGCGCTGCCGGAAAACGAAAAAGAGCGCCTGAAAGCGATGACCCCGGCCAATTATATTGGTCGTGCCATCACTATGGTTGATGAATTGAAATAACCCCCCCGCCGTTGCTGTTAGCCCTCTTTCCGCCGCGAAAGAGGGTTTCTTTCTCCCCCGGTTTAAGAAATGTTTATCCCCTGCGCACCACAATCAGCGTTAAACTATTTATATCAAAAATATATGGAGAGTTCTGACGATGCGCGTACTCGTTGTGGAAGATAATGCTCTGTTGCGTCACCATTTAAAGGTTCAGTTGCAGGAATTAGGACATCAGGTCGACGCCGCAGAAGATGCAAAGGAAGCGGATTACTTTCTTAACGAACATCTGCCGGACATCGCCATTGTCGATCTCGGTCTGCCGGATGAAGATGGTCTGTCGCTGATCCGCCGTTGGCGCAGCCATGACGTCACGCTGCCGGTGCTGGTGCTTACCGCACGTGAAGGCTGGCAGGATAAAGTGGAAGTACTGAGCGCCGGTGCAGATGACTATGTCACCAAACCGTTCCACATTGAAGAAGTAGTCGCGCGTATCCAGGCGCTGATGCGCCGCAACAGCGGCCTCGCTTCTCAGTTGATCTCCATGCCGCCGTTCCAGGTCGATCTCTCCCGCCGCGAACTCTCCATTAATGACGACGTGGTAAAACTCACCGCTTTCGAATACACCATTATGGAAACGCTTATCCGCAACAGCGGCAAAGTGGTCAGCAAAGATTCGCTGATGCTGCAGCTTTACCCCGACGCTGAACTGCGCGAAAGCCACACAATCGACGTTTTGATGGGGCGGTTACGTAAGAAAATCCAGACGCTCTATCCTGACGACGTTATCACTACCGTGCGCGGCCAGGGCTACCTGTTCGAACTGCCGAAATGAGACGCCTGCTGCGGCATTTTCTGCCGCTCTCTCTGCGGGTTCGTTTTTTACTCGCCACGGCCGCCGTCGTGATGGTGCTTTCTCTGGCCTATGGAATGGTAGCGCTGGTGGGTTATAGCGTCAGTTTCGACAAAACGACCTTCCGCCTGCTGCGCGGCGAGAGCAACCTGTTTTATACCCTGGCGCACTGGGATAACAATAAACTCAGTGTGGATCTGCCTGACACCCTCAATTTGCAAAGCCCGACCGTGGCGCTGATTTACGATCAGCAGGGGAATCTTATCTGGTCGCAGAAAGATGTACCGTGGCTGCAAAATCTGATCGAGCCGGACTGGCTTACCGCTAACGGCTTTCATGAGATAGAAGCCGATGTCGATAACAGTAGTACGCTGGTTGATGACGATCACTCGATTGCCCAGAAGCTGAAAGAGATCCGCGACGATGACAGCAGTTCAGAGATGACGCACTCGGTGGCGGTGAATATCTACCCGGCAACGGCGCACATGCCGCAGTTAACCATTGTGGTGGTCGATACCATCCCCATTGAGCTTAAACGCTCTTATATGGTGTGGAGCTGGTTCGTTTACGTGCTCGCCGCCAACCTGCTGTTAGTGGTGCCGCTGTTATGGCTGGCGGCGTGGTGGAGCTTGCGGCCGATTGAAGATCTGGCGCGCGAAGTGCGCGAGCTGGAAGAGCACCATCGTGAGCAGCTCAACCCGGAAACCACCCGCGAGCTCACCAGCCTGGTGAGCAACCTCAATCGGTTGTTAAAAAGTGAACGCGAGCGGTACGACAAATACCGCACCACCCTCACCGATCTGACGCACAGCCTGAAAACGCCGTTAGCGGTGCTGCAAAGCACCCTGCGATCGCTGCGCGGCGAGAAAATGACAGTCAGCGATGCTGAGCCAGTGATGCTGGAGCAAATCAGCCGGATATCCCAGCAAATTGGCTACTACCTGCACCGGGCAACCATGCGCGGTTCCAGCGGTTTGCTCAGCCGCGAACTGCACCCGGTCGCGCCCCTGCTGGACAGCCTGACCTCGGCACTGAATAAAGTTTATCAGCGCAAAGGCGTCAATATTACGCTCGATATTTCACCGGAAATCAGTTTTGTCGGCGAGAAAAACGACTTTATGGAAGTGATGGGCAACGTGCTGGATAACGCCTGCAAATACTGTCTGGAGTTTGTCGAAGTTTCTGCCAGACAGACCGACGATACGCTGCATATTCTGGTGGAAGATGACGGGCCGGGAATCCCTGCGGCGAAACGCGAGATGGTGTTTGATCGCGGGCAGCGCGCCGACACGTTACGCCCCGGCCAGGGCGTCGGGCTTGCGGTGGCGCGAGAAATTGTTGATCAGTACGAAGGGCAGATCCTGACCGGTGAAAGCCTGCTCGGTGGCGCAAAAATGGAGGTAATTTTTGGCCGTCAGCAGACGATAACGGCCAACGATTAATCTTCCACCGTCACAACGCGGGCAAAAAGAACAAAAAGGAGCCAGTACGGTTCCTTTTTACTTTTATGTCACATCGTTACGCAGACAAAATGACATATCAGCATTACTATGATCCTTTATTCAGCCACTGATTATTTGCCGGAAACGCATATGGAATATCACGTAGAGATAAACTGGCCAGACTTTATTCAACGCTACTGGCAAAAACGCCCGGTGGTGTTGAAGCGCGGCATTAAGAATTTCGTCGACCCGATAAGCCCCGATGAACTGGCAGGGCTGGCAATGGAAAATGAAGTGGACAGCCGGCTGGTTAGCCACCTTGATGGCAAATGGCAGGTCGGACACGGCCCTTTTGAAAGTTACGACCATCTGGGCGAGAACAACTGGTCGCTGTTGGTACAAGCAGTAAACCACTGGCATCAACCAGCCGCCGCGTTGATGCGCCCGTTCCGTGTTCTGCCCGACTGGCGCACCGACGATCTGATGATCTCATTTTCAGTGCCCGGTGGCGGTGTTGGCCCGCATCTCGATCAGTATGATGTGTTTATCATTCAGGGAACCGGCCGTCGCCGCTGGCGCGTCGGCGAGAAAACGCCGCTCAAGCAGCACTGTCCGCATCCGGATCTGCTTCAGGTTGATCCATTCGACGCCATTATTGATGAAGAGATGGAGCCGGGCGATATCCTCTATATTCCGCCAGGATTCCCACACGAAGGCTATTCGCTGGAAAACTCACTGAACTACTCGGTGGGCTTCCGTGCGCCAAGCGGTCGCGAGCTGATCAGCGGCTTCGCCGATTATGTTCTGCAACGCGAGCTGGGTAGCCAGCGTTACAGCGATCCGGACGTGCAACTGCGCGACCATCCGGCAGATATTTTGCCGCAAGAACTCGATAAGCTGCGCGAAATGATGCTTGAGTTGATTAATCAACCGGCGCAGTTCAGGGAGTGGATGGGCGAATTTATCTCCCAGTCACGCCACGAACTGGATGTCGCGCCGCCAGAACCGCCTTATCAACCGGATGAGATTTACGATGCACTGCAACAAGGCGACAAACTGGTGCGCCTTGGCGGCCTGCGCGTGCTGCGAATCGGTGAAGATGTGTTCGCCAACGGCGAGCGAATCAACTCCCCGCATCGCCCGGCACTGGAAGCACTCGCCAGCCATATCGTGCTGACAGGCGAACTGCTCGGCGACGCGCTGGAAGATCCCTCCTTCCTCGCCATGCTTGCGGCACTGGTTAACAGCGGTTACTGGTTCTTTGAAGATTAATGTCTGAGGTTGCCCGGCGGCGCTTGCCACCGGGCAATGAGAGGAGGTTTACTCAGCTTTGGCGGTCAGTTCGGCGATGCGTACAATCACCTGCACCGCTTTCTCCATGCCTTCCAGCGTTACAAACTCATGTTTACCGTGGTAGTTATAGCCGCCGGTAAACAGGTTCGGACAGGGTAATCCCATAAACGAGAGCTGCGCCCCGTCAGTGCCGCCGCGAATCGGTTTCAGATCCGGCTCAATATCGCAGTCGCGCATGGCCTGTTGCGCCACGTCCAGAATGTGCGGAAACTCGACCACTTTCTCGTGCATATTGTAATAGCTGTCTTCAATCACCAGTTCGATATAGCACTCCGGGTGCAGACCTTTGCCGACTTTTTTGGCGATCTCCATCATCTTACGTTTACGCGCTTCGAAGTTTTTGCGGTCAAAATCGCGGATGATGTAGTGCATGTCGGCGCGATCGACCGAGCCTTTAATGCTGGTGAGATGATAAAACCCTTCGTAGCCCTCGGTCTGTTCCGGGCTCTCCTCTTCCGGCACCAGCGCGTGAATTTTGCTGGCGAGCGTCAAGGCGTTCACCATCACCCCTTTCGCCGTGCCGGGATGCACGTTGTTGCCAACAATTTTTATGTTCACCGACGCCGCGTTGAAGTTCTCAAACTCCAGCTCGCCCACGCCGCCGCCATCAACGGTATAGGCCCATTTCGCGCCGAATTTCTCCACGTCGAAATGCTTCGCCCCTTTGCCCACTTCTTCATCCGGCGTGAAGGCGACGCAAATGTCGCCATGCGGAATATTTTTCTTTTTCAGCACCGCCAGCGCGGTCATGATTTCGGCGACGCCGGCTTTATCGTCCGCGCCAAGCAGCGTTTTGCCGTCGGTGGTGATCAGCGTCTGACCCAGCATCTGGTGCAGCACCGGGAACATCACCGGCGAGAGGATCTCATCGCCAATGCCCAGCGCGATATCGCCGCCGCGATAATTTTCAACAATTTGCGGGTTAACATTTTTGCCGCTGTAATCTGGCGAGGTGTCGACATGAGAAATAAAACCAATGGCCGGAACCGGCGTTTGCACATTCGACGGCAGTTTCGCCATCACCGTGCCTTTGTCGCTTAATGTCACATTTTCCAGCCCCATCTCTTCCAGCTGGTTCTGAAGTAAACGCAGGAGCTTCCATTGGCCGTCTGTGCTTGGCACCTGGCGGACGCCGGGCTTAGATTGAGTATCCAGAGAAACGTACTGCAAAAAACGCTCTAATAATTTGTCCATGAAGCCCCCCTACAAAATGTCACAACATTATCAGTAAGCGCGAAAAGACAAATATTGCGTCAGGTCACTTTTACCCCGTAAACGGCAATATTTTCAAAATTGCGCGCGGCGTAGTCAGTATTGTTGAGAACATGCGGTGTTGCGCGGTCAAAAGAGAACAACAATTGGCGATTTCATGGGTTTGCCGTAGAATGCCAGCCCTAAAATCGTGCACAACCCTGAAGGTGGTTCATCACAAACCCCGCATCGGATATCACTTTTGATGCGCAAACACGGGACAGAGTAAATAATTGAACACACAATCGCGTTCGCGTTCACCGCTGGTGCAACTGGCCGGTATTCGCAAAAGCTTTGATGGCAAAAATGTCATTTCTGATTTTAATCTCACCATCAATAACGGCGAATTTCTGACGCTGCTTGGCCCTTCGGGCTGCGGTAAAACGACGGTTCTTCGCCTGATCGCCGGGCTGGAAAGCGTTGATGTCGGCCATATCCATCTTGATGCCCAGGATATCACCCACGTTCCGGCAGAACACCGCCATGTAAATACCGTCTTTCAAAGTTACGCCCTCTTCCCGCATATGACCGTGTTCGAAAACGTGGCATTTGGCCTGCGGATGCAAAAAACGCCGGCGCAAGAAATTCCCCCGCGCGTCACCGAAGCGCTGCGTATGGTGCAGCTTGACGAGTTCGCCCAGCGTAAACCGCATCAGCTCTCCGGCGGCCAGCAACAGCGTGTCGCCATTGCCCGCGCGGTAGTGAATAAACCGCGTTTACTGCTGCTGGATGAGTCCCTCTCCGCGCTCGACTATAAGCTGCGCAAGCAGATGCAGAACGAACTGAAAGCGTTGCAGCGCAAGCTCGGTATCACGTTTGTCTTTGTGACCCACGATCAGGAAGAAGCGCTGACCATGTCAGATCGCATCGTGGTGATGCGCGACGGGCGCATCGAGCAGGACGGCACGCCGCGCGAAATTTATGAAGAGCCGAAAAACCTGTTCGTCGCCAGCTTTATTGGTGAAATCAATATTTTCAGCGCCACGGTGATTGAGCGTCTGGACGACAGCCGCGTGCGGGCAAACGTCGAAGGTCGCGAGTGCAATATCCATGTCAATTTCGCGGTGGAAAAAGGCCAGCAGCTGAACGTGCTGCTGCGCCCGGAAGATCTGCGCGTCGAAGAGATCCATGATATTGCCGAAACCGAAGGGCTGATTGGCTACGTGCGCGAACGTAACTATAAAGGGATGACGCTGGAATCGATGGTCGAGCTGGAAAACGGCAAAATGGTGATGGTCAGCGAGTTCTTTAATGAAGACGACCCGGATTTTGACCATTCGCTGGACCAGAAAATGGCCATCAACTGGGTAGAGAGCTGGGAGGTCGTGCTGGCTGATGAAGAGTACAAGTAAATTCCAGAAGGGCGTGATCGCGACCATCGTCGGTTGGCTTGTACTGTTTGTTTTTCTGCCCAACCTGATGATCATCGCCACCAGCTTTTTGACCCGCGACGATGCTAACTTCGTCAAACTGGTCTTTACGCTGGATAACTACACCAGGCTGTTGGATCCGCTCTATTTCGACGTGCTGCTGCATTCGCTCAACATGGCGTTTATCGCCACGCTGATGTGTCTGGCGCTGGGCTATCCGTTTGCCTGGTTTCTGGCGAAACTGCCCGCAAAGGTGCGTCCGTTACTGCTGTTTTTGCTGATTGTCCCCTTCTGGACCAACTCACTGATCCGCATCTATGGGCTGAAAATTTTCCTCAGCACGAAAGGGTATCTTAACGAGTTCCTGCTATGGCTGGGCGTTATCGATACGCCGCTGCGCATTATGTTTACCCCCGGCGCGGTGATTATCGGGCTGGTCTACATTCTGCTGCCGTTTATGGTCATGCCGCTCTACTCCAGTATCGAAAAGCTCGATAAACCGCTGCTGGAAGCGGCAAAAGATCTCGGTGCCAGCAAGTTGCAAACCTTTATCCGCATCATTATTCCGCTGACGATGCCGGGGATTGTCGCCGGTTGTTTGCTGGTGATGCTGCCGGCCATGGGGCTGTTCTACGTCTCGGATTTGATGGGCGGCGCAAAAAATCTGCTGGTCGGCAACGTGATTAAGAGCCAGTTCCTGAACATCCGCGACTGGCCGTTTGGGTCGGCAACCAGCATCACACTGACCATCGTGATGGGGCTGATGCTGCTGGTTTACTGGCGCACCGCGCGATTGCTGAATAAGAAGGTGGAGCTCGAATGATCGGTCGACTGCTGCGCGGCGGTTTTATGACCGCGATTTACGCTTACCTTTATATCCCGATCATTATTTTGATCGTCAACTCTTTTAACAGCTCGCGCTTTGGCATCAACTGGCAGGGCTTCTCCACCCAGTGGTACAGCCTGTTGATGAATAACGACAGCCTGCTGCAGGCGGCGCAGCACTCGCTGACGATGGCGGTGCTGTCGGCAACGTTCTCGACGTTAATTGGCTCGCTGACTGCCGTGGCGCTTTACCGCTACCGTTTTCGCGGCAAACCGTTTGTCAGCGGCATGCTGTTTGTGGTGATGATGTCGCCGGATATCGTGATGGCAATTTCGCTGCTGGTGCTGTTTATGCTGCTCGGCGTGCAGCTGGGTTTCTGGTCGCTGCTGTTTTCGCATATCACCTTCTGCCTGCCGTTTGTGGTGGTCACGGTGTTCTCGCGGCTGAAAGGGTTTGATGTGCGGATGCTGGAAGCGGCCAAAGATCTGGGTGCCAGCGAGATGACCATCCTGCGCAAAATCATCCTGCCACTGGCAATGCCTGCTGTCGCCGCAGGCTGGCTGCTGAGCTTTACCCTGTCGATGGATGACGTCGTGGTTTCCTCTTTCGTCACCGGGCCGGGATATGAAATTCTGCCGTTGAAGATCTACTCAATGGTCAAAGTTGGCGTATCGCCGGAAGTGAACGCGCTGGCGACGATCCTGCTGGTGCTGTCGCTGGTACTGGTGATTGCCAGCCAGTTGATTGCGCGTGATACGACGAAAACAAAAAGCCTGCCTCGCCAGGCGTAATGGATGCAGCCAGTTCGGGCGGACAGCGCGCAGAAGCCGCAGTACGTGAGGCGTTCGGGCACTGTCCAGACCCGGAATGGCAAATAAAATAGCCTGCAAGACAGGCTCTAACTCAGGGGACGTTTGAATGAAAAAATGGTCACGCCACCTGCTCGCGGCGGGCGCACTTGCCCTCGGCATGAGCGCCGCACACGCTGACGACAACAAAACACTCTATTTCTATAACTGGACCGAGTATGTGCCGCCGGGCCTGCTGGAGCAGTTCACCAAAGAGACCGGCATCAAGGTTATCTATTCGACGTATGAATCGAATGAAACGATGTACGCCAAGCTCAAAACCTATAAAGAAGGCGCGTACGACCTGGTGGTGCCGTCGACCTACTTCGTGGACAAAATGCGCAAAGAGGGCATGATCCAGAAGATCGACAAAACGAAGCTGACTAACTTCCACAATCTCGATCCCGAGATGCTTAACAAGCCGTTCGACCCGAATAACGATTACTCCATTCCGTACATTTGGGGCGCGACGGCGATCGGCGTCAATACTGACGCCATCGATGCGAAAACCATCACCAGTTGGGCAGATCTGTGGAAACCGGAATACAAAAGCAGCCTGCTGTTAACTGATGATGCGCGCGAAGTGTTCCAGATGGCGCTGCGCAAACTCGGTTATTCCGGCAATACCACCGATGTGAAAGAGATTGAAGCGGCTTATAAAGAGCTGCAAAAACTGATGCCAAACGTGGCGGCGTTCAACTCCGATAACCCGGCGAACCCGTATATGGAAGGCGAAGTGAACCTCGGGATGGTGTGGAATGGCTCCGCCTGGGTTGCGCGCCAGGCGGGAACGCCGCTGGAGGTCGTGTGGCCGAAAGAAGGCGGTATTTTCTGGATGGACAGCTTATCGATTCCCGCAAACGCGAAAAACGTCGACGGTGCGCTGAAATTGATTAACTTCCTGCTGCGCCCGGAAATCGCCAAACAGGTGGCGGAAACCATCGGCTACCCGACGCCAAACCTGGCGGCGCGTAAGCTACTCAAACCTGAAGTGGCAAACGATAAATCCCTCTATCCGGATGCCGAAACCATCCAGAAAGGTGAATGGCAAAACGATGTCGGCAGCACCAGCGCCATTTATGAAGAGTACTACCAGAAGTTAAAAGCGGGCCGTTAACCGCTTTCGTCGACCGGGTCGCTCACCCGGTCGACACCGCCAGAAGCAACCCCGGTCTGGCATTTTCCGCCTGCAACGTCCAGCCGTGCGCCAGCGCAATTTCATGGCAAATCGCCAGCCCCAGCCCGGCTCCGCTATCGCGTCGATGCGCGCCGCGCCAGAAGCGTGAAAACAGCAAAGGCAATTCCTCTTCCGCCACGCCCGGCCCGACATCGCACACCGTGAACCCCTTTTCACTGACGGTTATATGCACTTCCGTACCGGGCGGCGCGTGCTGGATAGCGTTCTCGATCAGGTTCTTAAGCAGGGTGAATAACGCCCCGCGATCGGCGCGCCAGCACAGCGGATCGTCAGCCGTTGATAAGGTCAACGCAACCTGCGCATCTGAAGCGATACGCTGAAGAAACTGCACGCAATCGCGGGCAATCGCATGGGCATCAACCTGAGCAAACCGGTAGCTCAGCGGTTCGCTGGCCTCAGCCAGCAGTAATAACTGCTGAACCTGACGCGCCAGATGTTCGACCTGCAACAACAGCGGCCCGCGCGCGTCCTCTGTGGCCTCCATCATTTCTACTTCTGTTCGAATCAGCGTCAGCGGTGTTTTTAGCTCATGCGCCGCTTTCGCCAGAAAATCCTGCTGATTGCGATACCCCTTCTCAAGTCGCGCCAGCGCCTGGTTGAAGCTGTCAATCAGCGGGGAGATCTCTGTCGGTACGCCGCGTGTTTGCAGACGCGCATCGAGCGATCGCGGCGAGATAAGCGCCGCCTCCGTCGACACATTGCGCAGCGGCTTGAGGGAATATTTCAGCGTCACCCACGCACAAAGCCCGAAGACCACCAGCAGCACCAGGCTGAACAACTCGATACCAAAGCGGATAAACGGTAAGGCAAAACCGCGATGCAGAAAATCGATAATCCGCGAGCTGGCGGCCATCTGGATCCACCAGGTTTTGCCTGCAAGAACATACGGTTCGGTCGCACCATCGTAAATCATGCCGTTAAGCGTGAATTTAAACTCTCGTGATACTTGCGGTGCAAGCGTCGGCCAGTGCTGCGCGCCGGGTGACATCAGCACGACTTGCCCTTCATCATCCAGCACGCGATAAGCCACATCATCGGTGATGCTCTGGTAGATCCACAGTGGATACTGATCGCCGTTATTGAACCCGCTCGGCTGCCCGCGCACGTCAAACTGCAATTCCTGAGCCAGCCGGTGGGTGTAGTCAGAAAGATCCATCCCCGGTAAGCGCTCTTTCACCACCCTGCCAGACAGCACCAGCAACGCAATACTCAGCAGCGCCCCGGCGACAAACGCCAGCAGGATCTTCAGCGCAAGGCTATTCAGCCAACGTTTTTTCCCGGATGGCATAGCCTAATCCCCTGAGGTTAACAATCTGCAGGCGCGAACCAATCGCCGTTAACTTACGCCTTAACCGGTGCAGCGCGACGTCGAGCGCGTTCGGCGTCACCGCATCGCTTAAACCCCATCCAGCGGCTTCCATCCGGCTACGGCGCACTACGCCGCCCTGCTTTCCCACCAGCGCTAACATGATTTGCAGCTCAGCAGGTGCCAGCGCAATATGCTGTTCGCCACACTGCATAATGCTGGTTTCCGGCAACAGGGTTAGATCGCCCCATGCCGGTTGCAGCGGCTGGCTTTGCGCCGGACGGCGCAACAAAGCACGTACACGCGCCACCAGCTCCTCCATGGCAAACGGCTTGGCAAGATAGTCATCTGCACCGGCCTCCAGCCCTTCGACGCGATCGTGCAGCGCATCGCGGGCGGTGAGGATCAAACACGGGATCGCGACCTGCGCCTGGCGCAGGCGATGCAACAACTGGAGACCGTCGCCATCGGGCAAGCCGCGATCGAGCACCAACCCCTGGTAGGAGACCTGCGCTATCGCCGTCCAGGCCGCATCGCCGCGCCCGACAATATCCGCAGCGATCCCCGCCGCCGCCAGCCCTTTAGCAATCAGGCGCGCCAGATGGTCGTGATCTTCAATCAGTAATATTCGGCTCATCAGAAATAGTACAGATAACTCATAAAGATGCGGTTTTCGTTAGTCCTGTCCACCAGCGGGCTGTCCTTAATTTCTGACGCCAGCAGCGTCATTTCCACATCAACCATCAGCGAGTGATGTTCATTGAACGCGTACAGGCTGCGTACACCTATTTCGGTGTTAATCATCGCATCCGCACGGTACGCTGGCCGCCACGGACGTGCTTCGCTACGGCGCACGCCGTAATAATAATCGGCATAGCTGCTGTTATAACGGCTGGCGACCAGGCGCGGCGTCAGCGTAAATTGCTCGCTCAGATGCCAGCTTTTTTCTGCGCCCAGGCGTAAACGCTGCCCGCTGCTGTTGCCGGAAAGATCGTGCGTCCAGTCGGCAAACAGATCCACCACCGGGTTTTGCCACTCAATGCCCGCCCCGCCCCAGAATCCCCCTTTGCGCTTGTCCATCTCTTTCAGGATATCGGCATCATCGGACGAATAACCTGCCCCGTCGTAACGGGCTATTAGACCGATATTGAGCTGTTGGGTTTCACTAAGATGCAGCGCGGGCAATTTAACTTCAGCCGCCGTGCCTAAAAAACGGAAATAACGGTTTTCATAATGCAGAATCGGGATCGGGGTGTACTGACGGTCACTATCCTGGTAAGGCTTTTGCGTGCTAATCACGCCGACGCCAATTCCCCAAACCGGCGGTGTTTCTGCCTGGGCGGCAAAGACAACAGAGACGAGACTTGCTGCGACAACACAACGTGGCACAACACCCATGATGATGCTCCTGTTAGCGGTGGAAACGCTATCATCAGGGGGATTGTCTTACGGGGAACTTACCGGCGATTTTCACGATAGTCACGCTGGCGCGTGGCGAGCAGATCAGCAAAAAGCGCGCTAAACCACCATCCTCTTAGCAAAAAAGGATGGCGTTGATCGTTAAAGCCCTTTCAGCAGCTTTTCGACATATTCCGGCACGACCTGGCTTGCCAGTCCGTAATGTTTCTCTTCAAATTCGCTGCCGACCTGGCTCGGTTCGAGATTCAGCTCTACGGTGTGCGCGCCCTGCAGTTTCGCTTCATGCACAAACCCGGCAGCCGGATAAACATGCCCGGAGGTGCCAATCGCGATAAACACATCCGCCATTGCCAGCGCGCTGTAAATCTCGTCCATCCCCAGCGGCATTTCGCCAAACCACACCACATGCGGGCGCAGCGGCGCCGGGAACTGGCAGCAGTGGCATTTGTCATCGTGCGTGACATCGCCCTTCCACGCCAGCACCTGCCCGCTTTGCGAACAGCGAACTTTCAGCAGCTCACCATGCATATGGATAATGTTTTTATTGCCCGCGCGTTCGTGCAGATTGTCGATGTTTTGCGTGATCAGCAAAAAGCGATCGCCCAGTGCCTGCTCCAGCTTCGCCAGCGCCAGATGCGCGGCATTCGGCACAATCTCCGGCAGTTGCAGCTGCCTGCGCCGATCGTTATAGAAGGTTTGCACCAGTTGCGGGTTGCGGGCAAAACCTTCCGGTGTCGCCACGTCTTCAACATGATGCTCTTCCCACAGCCCGTCTGCCGCGCGGAAGGTTCGAATACCGGATTCAGCGGAAATGCCCGCTCCCGTCAGAACGACGACTCTTGGTTTTTCCATTACGCCTGGCACCATTGTGTCTCTGAAAAAAATTCGCTGACGTAAGCGCTCGCGCAAACGGCGCTTGTTACGGCGAAAACGGCTGAGACGATGTGAACGTCGCGATTGCATAGCATCCTCTCAGATTAGTCAGTGAGGTGAAGAAAGGCCGCGCCGCGCATCCCGCCCGCATCGCCGTGGCGCGCGCGTTCGATACGCGGTACATCGCCTGCCGGTAACAGATGCGGCGCAATACGCGCCGGCAGCAACCGGGTCAGCGCGTTGAAATTCGATAAACCGCCGCCAATCACCAGCAGATCCGGGTCGACGATAGTCAGAATATTGCCCAGACACACCGCCAGCAAATCCACGTAACGTTCCACGTGCGCCAGCGCCTTCGCCTCGCCCTGTTCCCAGCGCGTAATGATTTCCGGCGCTGACAAGGATTGATGATAGAAGTGTCGGTACAGCCACGCAAAACCGCGCCCGGAGAGATAGTTTTCGATACAACCGATTTTTCCGCAGCCGCAGCGAGTCAGCGGGAAATCAAAGCCCATCAGCCCCAGCGCATCCACCGGCAGGCGGATATGACCGAACTCACCGGTGATAAAGCGACGGCCAGAGATGGATTTGCCATTCACCACCAGCCCACCGCCAACGCCGGTGCCGAGGATTAACCCCATCACCAGCGGATACTGGCGGAATTCGTCATCCCAGGCTTCGGAGAGCGTAAAGCAGTTGGCGTCGTTGTCGATACGCACATTGCGCTCAAGCAACGCAGTAAGGTCGGCGCGCAACGGTCGACCGCTGGCGGCGGGAAGATTAGCGGCATACAGCGTGCCGTCGGCGGTTTCCGGCATGCCGGGAATACCGACGCCGACGCTGCCTTTGACACCGAAATGCGCATCTGCTTCGGCAACCAGATCGGCAATGGCGCGCAGAAACGTCTGATAGCTGTCGTGCGGGGTGGCGACGCGCTTTTCCCACTGTAAGCGCCGGTTGGCGTCAAAGACGCCCAACGCGATTTTACTGCCGCCGATATCAAATCCGTAATTCATTGCCACTCCTTCGTTGTGGCCCGTTCCACGCGGAATTACTGCCCGCTCAGCACTCGTGCAGGATCAATATTGCTCGCCCGGCGCGCCGGATACCAGCTTGCCAGCAGGCTTAGCGCCAGCGCCGTCACCAGCACATAAACGACATCCAGCGGGTGCAGCTCCGATGGCAGGAAATCGATAAAGTAGATATCTCCCGACAGGAACTGATGGCCGATCAACTTTTCAATCACGTTAATGATTGGCGTTAATTGCAACGACACAACAACGCCGATCACCACACCGCTGATGCTGCCAAGCAGGCCCGCCAGCAGACCGTACCAGACGAAAATGGCGCGGATAAGCCCATCTTTCGCCCCGAGCGTACGCAGCACGGCAATATCACCACTCTTGTCTTTTACCGCCATGACCAGCGTCGAGACAATGTTAAAACAGGCCACGCCAATCACTAAAACCATCGCCAGATACATTATGGCGCGGATCATCTGGATGTCGCGGTACATGTAGCCGTACTTACCGATCCAGCTTTTGATATAGACGTAGCTGTTGGTCACTTCCCCCGCGTCGCGCACCAGTTTATTGGCGTTAAACACATCATTCACTTTGATGTCGATGCCGGTGACGCTGCCGCCCATATCCAGATATTGCTGCGCATCCTGCATCGGGATCATCGCATAGCTGTGATCAAGCTGACCGCTCAGTTGCAGAATGCCCGTCACATGCAAACGCACGCGTTTGGGTTGCAGCAGTTTATGCGCGTCATCGGAGTTGGGGATCATGATAGAAACCCAGTCGCCCTGCTTCACTTTCAGCGCATCGGCCACGCCTTTACCCAGAATGATCTGCTGCTCACCGGCGCGGAAATTTTGCCAGGCGTCGCCCTGTACAAATTTCGGCAAGGCGCTGAGCTGCGTTTCCTGCGTTGGGTCAACGCCTTTCACCTGAATCGCGCGCAGGTTGGCACCACTTTCCACCAGCCCGGTAAAATTAATATAGGGCGCAGCGGCGGCAATGCCCGGCACTTTTTTCACTTTTTCCAGCGCTGTGTCCCAGTTCGTCCATGGCTGATTCACCGGCTCGATTTCACCGTGCGGCACCACCGCCAGAATGCGGTTGTTCAGTTCACGTTCGAAACCGTTCATCGCACTTAAACCGACAATCAGCACCGCCACACCCAGCGCGATACCAACGGTGGAGATCACCGAAATCAGCGACACCATGCCGCCACGACGGCGACCACGGCTAAAACGCAGCGCAATCAGTAAAGAGAGGGGTGAGGCCATTACTCGGCCCCCATCAGGGTGACTTCAGTGTTCAGGCGACCATCACGCATTTCCAGTTGGCGGTTCATGCGTTTCGCCAGGTGTAAATCATGTGTCACCACGAGGAAAGCCGTGCCCTGCATTTTATTCAGTTCGCCCAGCAGTTCGAAAATGCTGTCTGCATTACGCGCATCGAGGTTCCCGGTCGGTTCATCCGCCAGTACCAGGCGCGGATTGTTGACCAGCGCGCGGGCAATGGCCACACGCTGGCGTTCGCCGCCGGAAAGCTCGGAAGGACGATGGCTGGCGCGATGTTCAAGCCCAACCGCGCGCAACATTTCCAGAGCACGTTCATTAATTTCCGCCGGTTTCTTTTTGCCAATCAGCAGCGGCATTGCCACGTTTTCCAGCGCGGTGAAGTCCGGCAACAAATGGTGGAACTGGTAGATAAAGCCTAATTCCCGGTTACGCAGCTCCGCTTTGGCGGTCGAGGAGAGTTTGCTCATCGGCTGGTCACGGAAAATCACATCACCTGAGGTTGGCGTATCCAGCCCGCCCAACAGGTGCAACAGCGTACTTTTACCGGAGCCGGAGCTGCCGACAATCGCCATTAACTCCCCTTCCGCCATGCTAAAGCTGACATCATGCAGTACGTCGGTTTGCACACTGCCTTCCTGATAGCGTTTGCACAGGTTGTCGCATTGCAACAGGATCTTATTCATAACGTAAAGCCTCAGCGGGTTGAGTGGCGGCAGCGCGCCAGGAAGGATAAAGCGTAGAGAGCAGCGCGATGGCCATTGCCACCAGCGCAATACCAATCACCTGCAGCGGTTCAATCGCCACCGGCAGAGCTGCACCATCAAGGAAGGCACCAATAATCGGCATCAGATTATTTAACTGGCTGGCGAGCAGCGCGCCCAGCCCGGCACCCAGCAACGCGCCAATAATCCCGGCGCTGGCTCCTTGTACCATAAACACGGCCATGATTTGACGTGGGGTTAAGCCCTGGGTTTGTAAAATCGCTACCTCGCCCTGCTTTTCCATCACCATCAGACCAAGCGAGGTAATAATGTTGAATGCCGCAACGGCGATGATCAGGCTCAGCAGCAGCCCCATCATGTTTTTTTCCATCCGCACGGCCTGGAACAGCTCGCCTTTACGATCGCGCCAGTCCTGCCATTTGGTGCCTTCCGGCAATGTCTGCTGGCTGAGCACATCGACTTTCAGCGGCTCATTCAGCCATAAACGCCAGCCGGTGATATTCCCCGCCGGGTAGCGCATCAGGCGTGAAGCGTCATCAATATTGACCAGCATCTGGTATTCGTCGACTTCACTGTTCGCCGCAAATGTACCCACCACGGTGAACAGACGCTGGCTCGGCAAACGGCCCATCGGCGTAAACTGGCTGGCAGACGGCACCATCACGCGGATTTGATCGCCACGGTTCACGCCCAGTTGCCCGGCCAGTTGCTCACCGAGGATAATGTTGTATTTGCCCGCTTGCAGGTCGCTTTGTTTGACATTCACCAGATACGGCGTCAGCGGATCGGGTTGTGCTGGATCGATGCCCATCATCACGCCAACCGCCACACTGCGCGCGCTCTGAAGCACCACATCGCCGGTAGTGAGCGGCGCAATTCGCGTCACGCCCTGTAATTTGATTTGGCTTGCCGGGAGCTGCGCTGGATTCAGAGAGCCGTTTTGCGTGGTGAGAGTGGCCTGCGGCATCAGCCCCAGAATGTTATTTTGCAGTTCGCGCTCAAAGCCATTCATCACCGATAACACCGTTACCAGCGCCATAACACCGAGGGTGATGCCAATGGTTGACAGCCAGGAGACAAAGCGGCCGAAGCGGTCCGCTGCGCGCCCGCGCATATAGCGCAGGCCTATGAAAAGAGTGACAGGCTGGTACATGAAATCCGTCTGGTTGCTGATAGCAGAGTGAGGAGTATATAAGCGAAAGCACAGAGCGTAAATGAGTGAAACGGTAAGTATTCGTCAGACAGATAAGGAAAAATTCCGTGAAATCAAACCAATAAACAACCGTCAGCCAGTTTGCATTTCCGTTTGTTTGTACGGCTGTTGACCGTTAACTCCCCTCACCTTAATCCGAAAATGAACAAATACAGACACTTCCCCAATACATCCCTCTCCTGTCTGCCCAGGATCAACGACCAGGATTTTGGCAAAACAGGCAACCGTGTTAATGAAACAGAAAACATTATGGATTAATCAAATCAAGGGGTTATGTATTTGTCTGGTTGTGGTTTATCACTCCGTCATCACGTTTTACCCGCACCTGTCCACTTTCCAGCATCCGTGGTCGCAAACGCTCTCTAAATGCTGGATTTATTTCAACCTTTACCTCGCGCCGTTTCGTATGCCGGTGTTCTTTTTTATCTCCGGCTATCTCATTCGCCGCTATATAGACGATGTGCCGTGGAAAGAAACGCTTGATAAGCGTATCTGGAGCATCGTTTATGTGCTGGTGCTGTGGGGCCTCCTGCAATGGGCTGGTCTAAGCCAGATCAATGACTGGCTCGCGCCGCAGCGCGATCTGAGTAATGCCGCCAACGCGGCTTACGCGGAGAACTGGCGTGAGTTCCTTAAGGGCATGCTCACCGCCAGCACCAGCTTGTGGTATCTCTATGCGCTGGTGGTCTATTTCACGCTTTGTAAGCTGCTCAGCAACTGGAAAGCGCCGGTATTAGCGCTGATGATCCTGGCAAGCCTGGCGATTAATTACCTGCCGCTGCCGTGGTGGGGGATGAACAGCGTGGTTCGCAATATGATTTTCTATTCTCTCGGTGCCTGGTATGGAGCAAGCGTCATGGAGTGGGTCAAAACCGTGTCGTTCCGCCGCTACGGATTACTGTTTGCGCTGGTGGCCGTGGTGGCTTTCGGGCTGTGGATGTTCAATATGCCACTGCCGCTGTGCCTGCTTTCTATTGTGGGCATTATGCGTTTGTTCCAGATGCTGGAGCAGCGTTTTCCCCCCAACGAAAAGAGCCTGCTGAACGTGGTCGGCTCCAATACGCTGGCGATTTATACCACTCACCGTATTCTGATTGAGGCCATCAGCCTTGCGCTGCTCAAACCGATGAACGCGGGCGCATGGCCGCAAACGGTCGAACTGGCGCTGCTGTTAGTCTATCCGTTCGCCACGTTGCTGATTTGTACGCTGGTTGGGCTGATGGTGCGAAAATTGTCGTCGGCGCTGTTCGCCGATCTCTTTTTCACGCCGCCAACGAAACATCTCACGACGGTGCAAGCGCGTTAATCCTGCACGTCGTATTGGCTAAACCCGCCTAATCACAGATAATAATGGTATTGCGTATCAGGGATATGCCCCCATAACGGGGGCATATCCATAACGAGATCTTGATATCCCCATGCCTGAACAATACCGTTATTCCCTGCCTGTCAAAGCAGGCGACCAGCGCCAGTTTGGCGAACTGACAGGTGCTGCCTGCGCCACCGAAGTTGCGGAAATCATTGAGCGCCATCCTGGCCCGGTCGTGCTGATTGCGCCGGATATGCAAAACGCGCTGCGCTTGCAGGATGAGATTGGGCAATTTACCGATAACCTGGTGATGAACCTTGCCGACTGGGAAACGCTGCCGTATGACAGTTTCTCGCCACATCAGGAAATTATCTCTTCCCGCCTGTCGACGTTATATCAACTCCCCTCCATGCAGCGCGGCGTGCTGATTGTTCCGGTAAATACCCTGATGCAACGCGTTTGCCCGCACAGTTACCTGCATGGCCATGCGCTGGTGATGAAAAAAGGGCAACGTTTGTCGCGCGATGAACTGCGTAGCCAACTGGATAGCGCGGGTTATCGTCATGTTGATCAGGTTATGGAGCATGGGGAGTACGCCACGCGCGGCGCGCTGCTCGATCTTTTCCCAATGGGCAGCGAGCAGCCCTTCCGCCTCGACTTTTTCGACGACGAAATCGACAGTTTGCGTCTGTTCGACGCTGATACCCAGCGTACGCTGGAAGAAGTCGAGGCGATTAACTTACTGCCCGCGCACGAATTCCCGACCGATAAAAACGCCATTGAGCTGTTCCGCAGCCAGTGGCGCGATAAATTTGAGGTCAAACGCGACGCAGAGCATATCTACCAGCAAGTCAGCAAAGGTACGTTGCCTACCGGGATTGAGTACTGGCAACCGCTGTTTTTCAGCGAACCGCTACCGCCACTGTTCAGTTATTTCCCGGCGAATACGTTGCTGGTCAACACCGGTAATCTGGAAAACAGCGCCGAACGCTTCCAGCAGGAGACGCAGGCGCGTTTTGAGAATCGTGGTGTTGATCCCATGCGCCCTTTGCTACCGCCGGAAACGCTGTGGCTTCGCGTTGATGAACTCTATAGCGAGCTGAAGAAATGGCCGCGCATCCAGTTAAAAACCGAACAACTCTCCGACAAAGCCGCGCATATTAACCTGGGTTATAGGTCATTACCGGATCTGGCGGTACAGGCGCAGCAGAAATCACCGCTCGATAACCTGCGTAAGTTTCTGGAATCGTTCGGCGGACCGGTGGTCTTCTCCGTCGAGAGTGAAGGTCGTCGCGAGGCGTTAATTGAGCTGCTGGCACGCATCAAAGTTGCGCCTAAGCGCATTATGCGTCTCGACGAAGCCGAAACGCCGGGCGCATACCTGATGATCGGTGCCGCAGAACACGGCTTTATCGATACGTTACGCAGCCGGGCGCTAATTTGTGAAAGCGATCTGCTCGGTGAGCGCGTCGCGCGTCGCCGCCAGGATACACGGCGCACCATCAACCCGGATACTTTGATCCGTAACCTGGCCGAACTGCATGACGGCCAGCCGGTGGTGCACCTGGAGCACGGCGTGGGGCGTTATGCCGGAATGACCACGCTGGAAGCGGGCGGCATCAAAGGTGAATACCTGATGCTGACCTACGCCGGTGACGCCAAACTGTATGTACCCGTCTCGTCACTGCATTTAATCAGCCGCTATGCAGGTGGTGCGGAAGAGAATGCGCCGCTGCATAAACTGGGGAGCGATGCCTGGTCGCGCGCGCGGCAAAAAGCGGCGGAAAAAGTGCGCGATGTCGCCGCAGAACTGCTGGATATTTACGCGCAGCGCGCCGCCAAAGCGGGCTTCGCCTTTAAACATGACAAAGAGCAGTATCAACTTTTCTGCGACAGTTTCCCGTTTGAAACCACGCCGGATCAGGCTCAGGCCATTAATGCGGTGCTCAGCGATATGTGCCAGCCGCTGGCAATGGACCGCCTGGTGTGTGGTGATGTCGGCTTCGGTAAAACTGAAGTAGCGATGCGCGCTGCGTTTCTCGCGGTCGAGAATAATAAGCAGGTGGCGGTGCTGGTGCCCACCACTCTGCTCGCTCAGCAGCACTTCGATAACTTCCGCGATCGCTTCGCCAACTGGCCGGTGCGCATCGAAATGCTTTCACGTTTTCGCAGCGCCAAAGAGCAGGCGCAGATCCTGGAGCAGGCCGCCGAAGGAAAAATCGATATTCTGATTGGCACGCACAAGCTGTTGCAAAGCGATGTCAAACTGAAGGATCTCGGCCTGTTAATTGTCGATGAAGAGCACCGTTTCGGTGTGCGCCACAAAGAGCGTATTAAAGCGATGCGCGCCGATGTGGATATCCTGACGCTGACCGCCACGCCGATCCCCCGTACGCTGAATATGGCGATGAGCGGGATGCGCGATCTGTCGATTATCGCCACCCCGCCCGCGCGCCGCCTGGCGGTAAAAACCTTTGTCCGCGAGTACGACAACCTGGTGGTTCGCGAGGCAATACTGCGCGAGATCCTGCGCGGTGGGCAGGTCTACTATCTCTACAATGATGTGGAAAATATCCAGAAAGCCGCCGACCGGCTGGCGGAACTGGTGCCGGAAGCGCGCATCGCCATCGGTCACGGCCAGATGCGTGAACGCGAGCTGGAGCGGGTGATGAATGATTTCCACCATCAACGTTTCAACGTGCTGGTATGCACCACCATTATTGAAACCGGGATCGATATTCCGACCGCCAACACCATCATTATTGAACGCGCCGATCACTTCGGCCTTGCGCAGCTACACCAGTTGCGCGGACGTGTCGGGCGTTCGCACCATCAGGCCTACGCCTGGCTGCTGACGCCGCATCCCAAAGCGATGACCACAGATGCGCAAAAACGCCTGGAGGCCATCGCCTCGCTGGAAGATTTAGGCGCAGGCTTTGCGCTGGCTACGCATGATCTGGAAATTCGTGGCGCGGGAGAACTACTGGGCGAAGACCAGAGTGGGCAGATGGAAACTATCGGCTTTTCGCTCTATATGGAGCTGCTGGAAAACGCGGTCGATGCGCTGAAAGCGGGCCGCGAGCCGTCGCTGGAAGATCTCACCAGCCAGCAAACTGAAGTTGAATTACGTATGCCTTCGCTGTTGCCGGATGACTTTATTCCTGACGTCAACACGCGCCTGTCATTCTATAAACGCATCGCCAGCGCTAAAGATGAGAATGCGCTGGAGGAGATTAAAGTTGAGCTGATTGACCGTTTCGGCCTGTTGCCGGATGCGGCGCGTACCCTGCTGGATATTGCCCGCTTGCGCCAGCAGGCGCAAAAACTGGGGATCCGCAAGCTGGAAGGCAACGAGAAAGGCGGCATGATTGAGTTCAACGCGAAAAATCATGTCAATCCGGCGTGGCTGATTGGCTTGCTGCAGAAACAACCACAGCATTTCCGCCTCGATGGCCCAACGCGGCTGAAATTTATGCAGGATCTCAGCGAGCGCAAAGTGCGGATGGATTGGGTTCGTAATTTTATGCAGCAGCTAGCCGAAAACGCGGTAGCCTGACAAAATGCGTTACGCCGGGTCGCATGGCCCGGCACCTTTACTTTCCTCAACATTTACAAATATTTTGCAATACTCCAGGATTTCCCTACACGCTGACCTACCATAATTCCATCACAGAGCTTTATAGCAATAACCTTATGATTTACATGGATTATGGTAATGATTAAAACGTCGCGTTTCATTCACTGGCTCGCGCTGCTGGCCGCCGCTGCCACTGTCGCTCTCGCCCTACCCGCACACGCTAATACCTGGCCTTTACCCCCTTCCGGCAGCAATCTGGTTGGCGAGAACCGTTTTCATGTCGTGCAGAATGACGGCGGTTCACTCGAGGCGATTGCTAAGCAATATAATGTGGGGTTCCTTGCGCTTTTGCAGGCCAACCCCGGTATCGATCCGTATGTCCCGCGCGCGGGCAGTGTACTGACCATTCCGCTGCAAACGCTGCTGCCCGATGTGCCGCGCAAAGGCATTGTGATCAACCTCGCCGAACTGCGCCTCTATTACTATCCGCCGGGTAAAAACGAAGTCACGGTTTACCCGATCGGCATTGGCCAACTGGGTGGTGACACGCTGACGCCCACTATGGTCACCACGGTCTCGGATAAACGCGCGAACCCCACCTGGACACCGACCGCAAATATTCGCGCGCGTTATAAAGCACAGGGAATAGATCTACCCGCGGTGATGCCTGCCGGGCCGGATAACCCGATGGGCCACCATGCCATTCGCCTTGCCGCGTTTGGTGGCGTCTATTTGCTGCACGGCACTAACGCCGATTTCGGTATCGGTATGCGCGTTAGCTCCGGCTGCATTCGCCTGCGTGACAAGGACATCTCTAACCTGTTTGCCCAGGTTTCCCCGGGTACGCCAGTGAATATCATCAATACGCCGATCAAAGCGTCAGTTGAGCCTGATGGCAGGCGTCTGGTTGAAGTGCATCAGCCGCTATCAAAATCGATTAACGATGATCCTAAAACATTACCCATCGTGCTGAATGCCGCGATGCAAGCGTTCAAAGATGATGTCCGCAGCGATGCAGCAGTAATGAACCACGTAATGGAAGTGCGTTCCGGGATGCCGGTCGATGTCACCCGCCACATTGAAAATGTGTCGCAGGTGATGTAACTGCCCTGCCGACGTAAAAAAAGGCCCCGCGATAATTCGCGGGGCCTTTTTTATGGCTGTGGCGTAATGCGTACGGCTTATTTGTAGAGAATAGCCGTGCCGTGCAGATTGTCGGAGCCAGTCACCGAAGTGATGCGAAACGATTTCGCGCCCATCTGATCGGCTTTCTGTGCCAGTTGATCTTCAACAGAGGCGAGGTTGGAGTTTGCACGTACACCAATGGTCGCCACTTCCTGCTGGCCTGTCGGAGTAGATTGCACTTCAACAGCAGCGAAACTGGCGAAAGAGAGAGAACTCAGTACAGCAGCAGTAAACAGCGCAGTGATAGTTTTCATGATGTCTTTCCTGGATGCAGGTGAAGGATGTCGTTAAACATTAAGTTAACGATCGATACACAAATCGTAGATGTGATCTGCATCATGCGTCAATTTATTTTTATAATGATCGTTAAATAAAATTAAATTCATTTAAAATTCATAAAGATAGGATTTATCAATATGTGCTAATTTGCTGCTGGTTATCTGGCGAGAATATTTTTATAATGGTCATTCAACAAACTAACAAAGGTTAGGCGGCAATATGACCAGTGAAGTCAGTAGTTGCACCAAAAAAAGCCGTGGCCGACCGAAAGTGTTCGACAGGGAAGCGGCGCTCGACAAAGCCATGACGCTATTTTGGCAACATGGTTACGAAGCCACATCATTATCCGATCTCGTCGAAGCGACCGGGGCGAAAGCGCCGACGCTGTATGCCGAGTTCACCAACAAAGAGGGGCTGTTTCGCGCCGTCCTCGATCGTTACATCACCCGATTCGCGCGTCAGCACGAAGCGCAGCTGTTGTGCGAAGAAAAATCGGTGGAAAGCGCGCTGCGGGATTACTTCACCGCCGTGGCGAAGTGCTTTACCAGTACGGATACACCCGCCGGGTGCTTTATGATCAACACCTCGGCAACGCTGGCGGCATCGTCGCAGGCAATTGCGAACACCATTAAATCCCGACATGCACAGCAGGAAGAGACGCTGCGTCAGTTTCTCACTGCTCGCCAACTACGTGGCGAAATTCCGCAAGCGGTTGACACGCTCGCATTAGCGCAGTTTTTAGGATGTATCTTGCAGGGCATGTCCATCAGCGCGCGTGAAGGCGCGAGTTGTGAAAAACTGCTGCAAATCATTCAAACCACCCTGCGGCTGTGGCCAGATTTGATCAAAGCTTGAAAAAAAATGAGACGGGAAACCGTCTCATCTCGCCTCTGTGATAGAGATATCACATTTCAATAATAGGTAAAATCTATCAGCGTTTTTCCTCGCTTTGCTATTCTTAATTGTGATTATTGCGCGGCTAATGATTAGTCCGGGTGATACAAATAATGAGCATCATGATGATGCAGCTATGTACTTGCTTTCCTTTGCTCTCACCCTAAGTGCTGTATTGAACGACTTCCGAGGATAAAGGGTATTTACCTGTACTTAACACATGCAGAAGGAAAATGGAGATGATTTTGCTATTACCATTCATTAAAGTGTTAATAGTAATAACATTATTATTTGGTCTGTGGGTTTTGTTGGGTGGTTCAGTACTGTTTGCGTTTATCTCAATTGTGATAACAGGCCTGCTGCTGGTTCGCCAACACGACTTCATTTGACTGATTAAAGCCTTGCAGAAATGTGAGGCTTTTTTAATGAAAAAAGGCTCCTCAGCCTGAGCGATGAGGAGCCAACATGCAGAGTACTTCTGTTTTACGCTTTGTTATTCAAAACGAGTTGACCATTGCCATCCAGCGGAATTTGCGTACCGGGATCTTTATCCATGCGGATTTTTCCCTGTTGGTCACCAATTTTATACGTCACGTCATAGCCGAGCATTTTTTCTGACTTGTCATACACGGTGCTGCAACGTTGCTGGGTCGTGGTGTAGGTATCCCTTTCTTGCATCCCGCCCTGAATTTGATTACCGGCGTAACCGCCGCCCAGCGCACCAACGACCGTGGCGACATCTTTACCGCGACCACCACCAAACTGGTGCCCCAGCACACCACCCGCTACCGCGCCGAGTACAGAACCGGTAATACGGTTTTCATCTTGCACGGGACGACGATGCGTCACTGTGACATTTCGACACTCCTGACGTGGCGTTTTAACCGTTTCCTTGATTGGCGTCGCAGAAACCACTTGCGCATACTGAGGACCACGCTCAAACACGTTCAGGCTGGCAACTGCGGCAACGCCCAGTGCAGCGGCCACGCCAATACCGATACCCGCTAACATTGATTTATTCATCAGGATTCTCTCCCTGTTTGCTATTGGTAACAATTTTGCAACTTCGCAAGCAAGGAAGCCAATCAGAAAGAACGTAAAAAGAGGGATAGTGGGCAGGAAAATGACGACATTCAGAGTTATCCGAGCGGTTTGACGCCATCACTAGAGGGATATGCTGCTCCCCGGGCAGATAAAGCCGCAGGGAGCAGAACCACGTTAGTGCAATTTGAGACGCGGGCGGATCACCCGGTTAATGCTGCCGACCAGCATCATCAGGCCGGTTTTGAAATAACCATGCAGCGCGACCTGGTGCATGCGGTACAGCGAGATGTACACAAAGCGTGCAATACGGCCTTCTACCATCATCGAACCGCGCATCAGGTTGCCCATCAGGCTGCCAACGGTTGAGAAATTGGACAGGGAAACCAGTGAGCCATGATCTTTATAGACATACGGTTTCAGCGGCTTACCTTTGATCTGCGCCAGAATGTTATGCAAAGCAAGGCTTGCCATCTGGTGAGCGGCCTGCGCACGCGGCGGTACAAAACCACCTTCCGGTCGGGCACACGACGCGCAATCGCCAATCGCGTAAATATCCGCATCGCGGGTGGTTTGCAATGTTGGTTCGACCACCAGTTGGTTAATACGGTTGGTTTCCAGACCGCCAATCTCTTTCATAAAGTCCGGCGCTTTGATACCCGCCGCCCACACCATCAGATCGGCGTTGATGTATTCGCCTTCTTTCGTGTGCAGACCACCTTCATCGGCGCTGGTCACCATCGTTTGGGTCAGTACGCGTACGCCCATTTTGGTCAACTCGTTATGCGCGGCACCGGAAATACGTGGCGGCAGCGCAGGCAGAATACGTTCACCGGCTTCCACCAGCGTCACGTTCAGCGCTTCGTTTGTCAGGCCTTTATAACCATAACTGTGCAGCTGTTTCACCGCGTTGTGTAGCTCCGCAGAGAGTTCAACGCCGGTTGCCCCACCGCCAACAATCGCAATATTGACTTTGCCATTAGCGCCAAGGTTCGCCGAATATTTCAGGAACAGATTGAGCATCTCCTGGTGGAAACGGCGCGCCTGGTGTGGGTTGTCGAGGAAAATGCAGTGCTCTTTCACGCCAGGCGTGTTGAAGTCGTTCGAGGTACTGCCGAGCGCCATTACCAGCGTGTCATAGGCCAGTTTACGTTCCGGCACCAGTAAATCGCCCTTCTCATCGCGCAATTCAGCAAGCGTAATGGTTTTGCTTTCGCGGTTAATATCGACGACAGAACCGAGCTGGAACTGAAAATGGTGATTACGCGCGTGCGCCAGGTAGCTCAGCGCATCAACCCCTTCATCCAGCGAACCCGTCGCTACTTCATGCAGCAACGGTTTCCACAAATGGCTGTGGTTACGATCGACAAGCGTGATTTTCGCTTTTTTGCCACGGCCAAGCTTTTTACCTAACTGCGTCGCCAGTTCCAGACCACCAGCACCACCGCCTACAATCACAATTTTCTTCAATGGTGTAGTCAACGTGACCCCCCTAAAATATTAACCAATTGTTAATTAAAAGTTATAAAAATAGCCTTTAGTTAACAACAAGTTACGCACTTACAACCAGATATTGACGCTGAGAATAACACGAACGGTTCAATGGTCATACCAAAATTGATGTGCATCAAGTTTTGATGCTTAAAAGATGAGCAAGTGTAGTCGACACGCAAAATAATGCCCGGCGAAACGCACAGATAAAAATAACGCCGGCAGGTGAAATAACCTGCCGGAAGAGAGGATTAACCGAGGGTTTTAAAGGCTTTGATACGCTGGAGGTGCGGCGATATATTCTTGAATTTATGCGACTGTTCTTCGTCCCAGACAATTTCGTAGTAGGGGTGCAACTCCTCGGCTGAGCGCTGGCTGTTCAGTGCTTCATCCTGGCGCGAGAGGATCACCAGGCAACGATCGCGATTTTTCTCACGAAAGTTGGACACGCATTTGGTGGCAATGTCCTGGTACTCTTCCGGGCGGTCAATTTTCCCTTCCATGTTCTCGTAAGGAAACAGGTTAGGATTGAGTATCACTTGGCGGATATCGCACAGGAAACCGATGCGCTCTGCCCAGTAACCGCCAAGGCCGACACCGCAAATTAGCGGACGCTCGTCGATATTGAGCTGCAACATCTTATCCACTTCTTTCAGCAGGTGCTGCATGTCATGCTTCGGATGGCGCGTGCTGTAGCTAATCAGACGCACATCCGGATCAATAAACTGCAGCTGCAACACTTTTTCATGGTTGCCGGGGCTGTTTGAGTCAAAACCGTGTAAATAGATAATCATGGTATCCTCACCACTTCGACATCGCGTCCGCAGGAATTAACGAGCCTCTTTGTGCTCCTGCCAGCGCGCATGTAGCTGCTCCAGCTCGTTATGAGCAGCCTTCCAGCGCGCCGAGTTCATCAACTCCTGACGAGAATATGAACCTTTATGATACAAATGCGTAACACGTTGTGCATTGATCGGCGACAGGTTATCCAACACGCTTACTGCGCCTTTACGATTATTACAGACCAGGATCATATCGCAACCGGCATCCAGCGATGCTTGCCCACGTTCAGCGTAACTTCCCATGATAGCCGCGCCTTCCATTGACAAATCATCCGAAAAAATCACGCCGTCAAACCCCAGCTCGCCGCGTAATACGGTTTTCAGCCAATATGGCGAGCCGCTGGCCGGACGCGGATCCGCGTCGGTATAGATCACATGCGCGGGCATAATCGCATCGAGTTTGTTTTGCTCAATGAGGTTGCGGAAAATCGTCATATCATGCGCGCGGATTTCGCCTTGTGGTCGCGGGTCGCGTGGTGTTTCTTTATGGGAATCGGCCGTAACCGCCCCGTGACCGGGAAAGTGTTTACCGGTGGTTTTCATCCCTGCGCTGTGCATCCCGTCGATAAAGCGCGTCGCCATAGCCAGCGCTTTCACCGGGTCTTCATGATACGAACGCTCGCCAATCGCCGCGCTGATATGCCCAATATCCAGCACCGGGGCAAAACTGATGTCGATATCCATGGCGATCATTTCGCTGGCCATTAGCCAACCCGCCTCCTGAGCCAGCCGTCCGCCCTCTTCCAGCCCATGCAAAGCAGCAAAAGATTGTGCGGCGGGTAAGCGAGTAAAGCCGTCGCGAAAACGCTGTACGCGCCCGCCTTCCTGATCAACTGCCACCACCAGACGATGATGCGAAGCGCTGCGGATCTGGCGCACCAGCTCCCGTAATTGCTCGGGATCGTGATAATTACGGGTAAAGAGGATCAGGCCACCAATCAGCGGGTGCGCCAGAATCTCGCGCTCTTCCGCATCCAGTTCGTACCCTTCCACATCCAACATCACTGGGCCCACATTTACCTCTCTTGTTCTTTTTTCGCTAGCTGACGCCATATTTCATTCGCCAGCGTAATAAATTGTTGATCGCCCGTTTGCTGCCAGCGGCACTCATACCAGCCAGCCATCAGCATCAAAACCCACGGACGCCAGCGCCGGACCTGGCGCCACAGCAAAGCGGGATTAATGGCAGACTGATGCGCATAGCGATTCACCAGTTCCTGCCGCTCTGCCTCGTTTTTCGTCCATATCGCCGCCAATTCCAGCGCGACATCGCCATCGCCCGCATATTCCCAGTCGATCAGCCGCACCCCCCTGGCACTCTGCACCAGGTTTCCGGCGTGGACATCCATATGTAACGGTGCCTGCCGTAGCGGCACAGGCTCTTTTTGCTGGCGCAACTGTTTTAACTGGCGCAACCAGAACGGCGTCCGCCGCGAACGCGCACTCTGCTGCCAGTAACCTTCAAGCAGCGGCAATAATGTTATCCGCCAGCCAAACAGCGGCTGGCGGTGTAAATCGTACAGTAACGGCACCAGCACACTGGCCTGCGGCAGCACAGCGCAGACCTCGCCGGGTAGATAATCGACCGCCATCCACTCGCCGGTGAATAAGCGCGGGCGTGGAGCAATAGAAGCCGGCAAGCGGCGGAGTAAGCGATACTGACGCAGAAAAGGCGATGATGTCGCCTGGTGCCGTTTTCGCAGCACCAGCGTATGCCGTCCATCGCTAATAAGACAACTCCCGCCGCTGAGGCCGGTATTCTGGCTGGCGACGGGAGTATAGGTCGGAAAGTAGCGTGACAACACCTCGTCACGCGTCTGTTTATTGTTGCTGAACCGCACCTTTACCCGACCAGATAATTTCGCCGGTCTGTACCAGCATCAATTGCATTTGCAGCGCCGGTGCGTTGACATTCCCGGTCGCGTTGGAGTAGAGCACATACTGCGCCCCGACGTTACGGGCAATACCGATGGCTTTACTGCGCGTACCGAGGCTGTCCTGTGGAGAGAGCCCCAGTTGTTGCTTCGCGACCGCCAGTTGCTGCTCGGTAACAAGCGTAAATTTACCGTTATTCGCTAACGCATTGCGCACCACACCCGTTGCTTCGCTCGTGTTAATGGAACCGTTGGTTCGGTTATTAACGCTATCCACTAACAGCACGCTGCCTGCGTTCGCGCCGCTGGCCTGCAACATTTTACCGACCATCGGCTGAACGGCGCCATTCCAGTCAAAATGACGCTCGCGCGGCGCGGGCTGCCCCGTTTGATCCTGGTGCTCAATTGGCCCCGGTTGCTGCTGCGGCAGCGTCGGGACAGAAGGCACTTCCGGCACCGGTTGTTGCGGCTCTACCGGCGTAGGTTGTTGCGGCGTGCCTGCACCACCCGCCTGATCAACCGGCGCGGGTTGCTGATCGCTAATACAACCCGCAAGCAGCACGGCCAGGGTTGTCAGTAGCGCGTAGCGTCCAATAGTTTTAATCAAGAGTCACCCCTTACAGGTAAAGATAAAGTCTGACGCTGTGCGCACCCAAATAGTTGGCGCTGCCATACACCGTCACGCCCGAATTTCCCGGGATCGTGACGGTTCGCGGCGCTTCCAGCGGGTGCATTTCCAGACCTCTGGCGTCATACCAGAAAAAACGATAATGCACGATAACGGGCTGCTGTCGTTCATTAAACAACCGTGAAGACGCGGAAGGCTGGAGTTCCTGCGTACTTAACGTCGGCGGCTGCGCAATAATCCCTGAGGCCAGAATGCTCGATTCCATCACTAACGTCTGGTCGTCGGCGACCGGGATCGTTGGACGTGAACTGCACCCCACCAGCACCAGCGCTGCCAGCCATAACGCGACACGCCCGTTCGTCATATTAAAGACCTTTATGAGCCAGCATCGGCCCTAATGCGCGCCCGCCGAGCAGGTGCATATGAATATGGTAAACCTCCTGGCCGCCATGACGATTACAGTTCATGATCAAACGGTAACCGTCTTCAGCAACCCCCTCATCGCGGGCGATTTTCGCCGCAACCGTCACCATGCGCCCCAGCGCCTGCTCGTGCGCTTCGGTCACGTCATTCACGGTTGGGATCAGGATGTTTGGCACAATCAGGACATGGGTTGGAGCTTGCGGAGAGATATCGCGAAAAGCGGTAACCAGTTCATCCTGGTAAACAATATCCGAGGGAATTTCGCGGCGGATGATTTTACTGAAAATGGTTTCTTCGGCCATGACGTTTTCCTTTTATGTACGCGGAGCCAGCCCGCAGCCGTCGTCAATTACGTGCCCTAGAGTATGATCGAGATTCTCTTGTTGTTTCAACCAAAACGCTGTTTTTCTTTCACCTTTCCGGATTTGTTGACGTGCAAATCGCCCGTGTTTAAACCGCACTGCGATGAAATTGCATTTCAGAAGTGAATATTACATCTGTTTACATTCATGAAGTGAATGCGTATATTTCGCATTTGCATTTTCATGCGCAATTATTACCAGACGAATTACAAAACCCGCCTGACGCGACAACGTATCGCGGCAAGGCTTTCCCTCTAACGCACCATTAAGGGTTTATTCATGTCTTTCACTCATCACGCCAGGAACGAAGCGCGTTCGTTAGCCGCTACACCGTCTCTGCTTGCCGCCTGCATTGCAATGGCTTTAGTCCCCTCTGCTGCGTTTGCGGCAGATACCGCTGCAGCATCTGAAGATACGGTTGTGGTTGATGGCGCAGCATTAAGCACCTCTGACAGCCAGGCGCAAGACTACAGCGTAAAAACCACCACCACTGGCACCAAGCTGTTACTGGTCCCGCGAGATATTCCACAATCTGTGAGTGTAGTCAGCCAGCAGCGTATGCAGGATCAGCAGCTAAATACGATCGAACAAGTGCTGGATAATACGATTGGCGTCAGCGCATCGCGCATTGACAGCCACCGTACGAACTTTTTCGCTCGGGGCTTTTTCGTCAGTAACTTTGCTTATGAAGATATGCCGACATTTCTTGATAACCGCTGGAATTTTGGTGATACCGCAGGCGACACGGCAATTTATGACAAGATTGAAGTGGTGCGCGGCGCGGCCGGTCTGATGAGTGGAACAGGTAATCCCTCTGCTTATGTCAACATGGTGCGTAAACATGCCGACAGCAAAGAATTCAAAGGAACCGCCACTGCGACTTACGGCAGTTGGGACGACCAGCGTTATGTGCTGGATCTGCAAGCACCGCTGACCGAATCGGGCAATGTGCGCGGCCGGGTTATCACCGGTTATCAGGATAAAGATTCCTGGGTTGAACGTAACCACTACCGCAAAAAATTCATCACCGGTGTAGTAGATGCAGATATCACTGATTCCACTACCCTTTCTCTCGGCTATGACTATCAGGAAAGTGAAGAAGACAGCCCAACGTGGGGCGGTTTCCCGTCGCTGTACAGTGATGGCAGCCGCACGCATTTCCGCCGCGGTTTCAATACCGCTGCTGACTGGGCTTACTCTAACGTCGACTCTTCAAAAATTTTCGCCAACCTGACTCAGCGTTTTGATAACGGCTGGGAGGCTAAAATTAACGCCATGCATGCGGAAACCAACTTCGACAGCAAGTTGATGTATATCGACGGTTACCCGGATAAAACCACTGGTCTGTATGATGCCTCGCAGTGGCAAGGCGCATGGGGCGGCTGGAACCGTGGCGAGCGCAAACAGGACTCCATTGATGCATTTGTGCGCGGTGGGTACGATTTGTTTGGTCGCCAGCACGAAGTAATGTTCGGCGGTAGCTACAGCCGCCAGCGCAACAATTATGACAACTCATACCCGGTTAATGACAATTCCGGCCTGATGGATGTCGGCAACATTCATAAATATAACGGTAACACGCTGGCCGACCCGAGCTGGTCTGAGTGGGCGCTCTACCAGCGCGATGTGATCCGCCAGAAATCACTGTATGCGGCAACGCGTATCTCTTTGGCCGATCCGCTGCACTTGATCCTCGGCGCGCGTTATACCGAATGGAGCGCAAAATATAATCTGGAACGTAAGCCGGATGAGATCCGTAACAGCAAGTCCGATGACGTTACGCCCTACGCTGGTCTGATTTATGACATTGATGACACCTGGTCTGTTTACGGTAGCTACACCTCTATTTTCGAACCGTCCAGCCAGCGCGATATCAACAGCGAGTTCCTGGAACCTACAACCGGTAAAAGCTATGAAGCCGGGATCAAGGGTGACTGGTATAACACACGTTTGACGGCGACCCTGGCAGTATTCCGTACCGAGCAGGATCACGTTGCCGTATCGACAGGCGAGTACATTCCGAACTCCGGCGGCCAGACAGCGTATAGATCCGTCAACGGCACGGTAAGCAAAGGCGTCGAATTTGAGCTCAATGGTGCTCTCACCGACAACTTACAGCTCACCTTTGGTGCCAGCCGTTTTATGGCTGAAGATGGTGACGGTGTAGCCGTTAACCCGGAACAGGCGCGCACTACCATGAAATTATTCACGCGTTACCAGTTGCCGATGCTGCCAGAGCTTTCCGTTGGCGGCGGCGCGCGCTGGCAGAATAAAACCTGGCAGGATATCAAAGGCCCGAGCGGCGATATGCGCATCACCCAGAGCGGTTATACGGTGGTGGCTCTCTTCACCCGCTACCAGGCAACCAAAAACTTTGCGGTTCAAGCCAATCTGAACAATGTGTTCGATAAAGAGTATTACGATTATCTGGGCACTTATGGTGTGTACGGTGCGCCGCGTAACTTCTCCGTAAGCGCCAGTTACAGCTTCTGATAATCACAGCTGTGCACTCGCTAAGCCCGCTGTACGACACGCGGGCTTTTTTATGCTCTACAGATTATGTTTTCCAAAAACTGCGTGGTCCCCGCGAAAACCGCCATCACCAATAACTGCCCTGCTTCCCCCCAGCCAGCATCAACGGGCCGTTTATGGCAGATCTTTTACCTCCGTACGTTGAGCGCTAAACCTGACGTGAGTTTGTGGACGCATTTGTGAGCCACATTCGGTGGCAATCGCAGCGAGTGTGTGGGCGCGGAGGCGGTTGACCGCACACGGTCTGTTGGCGGCGACTGATTTTCTCCACTGCTTTTTCAGAACAGTGAAAATTCGCCGTTACAAAAAACACATTGATTGCGCCAGAAAAGGCATACCGACGGTCTAAAAGGAAATCGCTGTCTGCTCCGTGAAATGTAAATCCGCAACCAAAAACTGCTACTGACAACATCCATGAACGTGGTTTTCAGTGGGCAATAAAAAAGGGAGCCATCAGGCTCCCTCAGTCTCCCCAGACTATGGCTTAGTTGTTACGGATGTACTCATCCATTTCGGTTTTCAGGTTATCGGATTTAGTACCGAAAATTGCCTGCACACCGGAACCAGCAACAACCACACCCGCAGCACCCAGTTTCTTCAGGCCAGCCTGATCCACTTTCGCTACGTCAGCCACGCTGACACGCAGACGCGTGATGCACGCATCCAGGTTGGTGATGTTCTCTTTACCGCCGAACGCCGTAACCAGAGCCGGAGCCATTTCGCTGGTAACACCAGCTTTGCTCTCTTCAGTGGTGTCTTCACGACCCGGGGTTTTCAGATCCAGCGCTTTGATCAGCACGCGGAAGATGGTGTAGTAAACCACCGCGTAGCACGCACCGATAACCGGGAACAGCCACAGTTTGCTGCTGTTGCCGCTCAGCACGATGAAGTCAATCAGACCGTGAGAGAACGACGTACCGTCACGCATACCCAGCAGGATACAGATCGGGAATGCCAGACCAGCCAGAATCGCGTGGATAACGTACAGGATCGGCGCAACGAACATGAAGGAGAACTCGATCGGCTCGGTGATACCGGTCAGGAACGAGGTCAGCGCTGCGGAGATCATGATACCGCCCACTTTCGCGCGGTTTTCCGGTTTTGCGGAGTGCCAGATAGCGATAGCAGCAGCCGGCAGACCGTACATTTTGAACAGGAAGCCGCCAGACAGTTTGCCCGCAGTCGGGTCACCCGCCATATAACGCGGGATATCGCCGTGGAACACCTGACCTGCTGCGTTGGTGAACTCGCCAATCTGCATCTGGAAAGGTACGTTCCAGATATGGTGCAGACCAAACGGCACCAGGCAACGTTCAATGAAACCGTAGATACCGAACGCCACAACCGGGTTCTGGTAAGCGGCCCACTGGGAGAAGGTCTGAATCGCAGTACCGATCGGCGGCCAAATGAAGGAGAGGATCACGCCGGTGAAAATCGCTGCCAGACCGGAGATGATCGGCACGAAACGTTTACCAGCGAAGAAGCCCAGATACTCAGGCAGCTTGATGCGATAGAAGCGGTTAAACATATACGCGGCAATCGCACCGGAGATAATACCGCCAAGCACACCGGTATCAGCCAGGTGTTTTGCGGCAATTTCTTCAGCAGGTAAATGCAGAACCAGCGGCGCAACCACTGCCATGGTTTTCACCATGATGCCGTAGGCAACAACGGAGGCCAGCGCCGAAACGCCGTCGTTATTGGTGAAGCCAAGCGCAACACCGATAGCGAAGATCAACGGCATGTTAGCAAAAACGGAACCGCCCGCTTCGGCCATAACGTGGGAAACCACTTCTGGCAGCCAGCTGAAGTTTGCAGAACCGACGCCCAGCAGGATACCTGCGATAGGCAGTACGGATACTGGCAGCATCAGCGATTTACCGACCTTCTGCAGGTTAGCAAATGCATTCTTAAACATAATTGAGAGTGCTCCTGAGTATTAGTGCTTTTTTCTACGCTTTCACGCATTGGCGAGGGGGGAGAACCGCGCCGTGGGAAGGGCATCTAAGCGCCCTTTATTTATTACACAGAGTAAAATAAATCAGTAAAAGTTTGTTTGACGGCTATCACGTTTCAGCTAGCGCCAGTTACGAAACTCACACTGATTTACAAAAGGTGTCGGCTTCCGTATGAAAAACGACCGCCACCGCCTTTTTTATGGCGGTGAACTTTACTCCGATCGTTTATTAATTACGAGTACTAAAATAAGCTGACAGATCAGGCAGATTGCAGGCGGGATGGGTCAACATGGAACAAACGGGCAAAGTTCTGTGTCGTTTGTTGAGCAAGTTCTTCGACAGAAACGCCTTTCAGCACCGCCATATATTCCGCCACATCGCGCGTCATCGCTGGCTGATTCTCTTTACCGCGATGCGGCACCGGGGCGAGATAAGGCGAATCGGTTTCGACCAGTAAGCGATCGAGTGGAATGTAACGTGCCGCATCACGCAACTGCTCCGCGTTGCGGAAGGTGACGATACCCGAAAACGAGATGTAAAAGCCCATATCCAGCAGCTTACCTGCCGTTTCACGATCTTCAGTAAAGCAGTGCAACACACCACCGCAATCCGTCACGCGCTCTTCCTGCAAAATCGCAAGCGTATCTTCTCGCGCATCGCGCGTATGGACGATCACCGGCTTGTTCAGTTCACGGCCAATGCGGATATGGTTACGGAAGGATTCCTGCTGGCGCGGCTTCGTTTCCGGCGTATAAAAATAGTCCAGTCCGGTTTCTCCCATCGCCACGACGCCCTCTTCCGCCGCCAGTTGGCGCAGCGTGTCGACATCGTACTCTTCGTCCTGATTCAGCGGGTGCACACCGCAGGAAAAGACCACATTCGGGCGCTCACCCACCAGCTCACGCATTGCGCGGTAGCCCGGTAACGTGGTGGCAACCGCCAGACAAAACTTCACATCGCGCGCGGCGGCTTTTGCCAGTACGTCATCAACGTCTTTGTGCAAAGAGTGATAATCCAGGCCATCGAGGTGGCAGTGCGAATCAACTAAAAACATAATCTTCTCTTACAGATGGGAGACAGGAAGCGTTACACCTGTTTGCTGATAACGTTCCAGCGTTAACAATAGATCGGTCAACAGCAACTCGCGGTTAACCCCAACCACACTAAGCAACTGTTCACGACAGGTAAAAATAGCATGCAGTAGCGCGTGCAGCGTTGGCGCTTGCACCTGGCGCGCCAGCTTCTCTACCAGCGCTAAGGCATCGACATTGCTAAGCAACGTCGCGCCTTGCTGCATTTTTAATGCATCAAGCAGCAACGCAGAGAGCCACTGTAAACGCTCAGCCACTTTATCGTGGTTCAGCGTTGGGAGCATCGCCAGCCAGTCACCATTATTCAGCGCTGCCTCTGTCGCCTGGCAAAGCGTCTGCCGTTGCGCCCAAACATCGTCCTGAAGCAGCGCTTCTGCCGCACCAGGCGAACCGGCGCACAAACGTAATGCGGTCAGAATTGTCTCTTGCGAGGCGGTAACTTCCCGTGCAAGCCAGCTGCAGGCATAGTTTTCTGCGGGAGGCGCAAGGTGGTGCAAGCGGCAGCGACTGCGCAAAGTCGCTAATAATCTTGCCGGCTCCCGACAGCCGAGGAAGAACCAGGTGCGCGCGGGCGGCTCTTCCAGCGTCTTCAGCAACGCGTTGGCGGCCGCGTCGGTCAATAACGCGGCATCCTGGATCCACACCACTTTCGCGCCGCCCAGCCGCGCATGTTCGTAAAGCTTTTCACTCACTTCACGCACCGCATCAATGCCCAGCGCGGATTTTCCTTTTTCCGGTGCCAGTGCATAGTAATCAGGATGCGTTCCAGCCTGCATAAGCTGACAGCCGCGGCAGTGGCCGCAGCTTTTATGGCCTACAGGTGTCTGGCATAACAGGAAACGACTGATGGCGTAAATCAACGCATCTTCGCCCATCCCCGGCAGGGCGTGGATCAGCAACGCGTGGTGCCCACGACCGCTCTGATAACTGGCAACCAGTTGCTCAAAATCGGGACGCAGCCACGGATACCATTTCATGCGCCCTGCTCCTGCACCCAGGCTGTTACCGTCTGGCGGATGTCGGCAATCACGTTATCCAGCGGTTGAGTCGCATCAACGGTGCGAATACGCTCATCTTGCGCAGCCAGTTCAAGGTAGCGCGCGCGGGTACGATTAAAGAAATCCAGCGACTCTTGCTCAATACGATCCAGCTCGCCACGCGCACGCGCACGTTTCAGGCCAACTTCCGGCGTAACATCCAGATAGAGCGTCAAGTCCGGGCGAAAATCGCCCAGTACGACATCGCGCAGCGTGGCCAGCATGGTCTGATCAATGCCTCGTCCGCCGCCCTGGTACGCCTGCGTTGAGAGGTCATGGCGATCGCCGATCACCCAGCAACCACGCGCCAGTGCGGGTTTAATGACGGTTTCGACCAGTTGAACCCGGGCTGCGTAAAACATCAGAACTTCGGCTTTATCGGTAATGACTTCATCACCAACGGAACGAATATCCAGCACCAGGCTACGCAATTTTTCTGCCAGCAGCGTACCGCCCGGTTCCCGCGTAAACACCATTTCACCGACGCCAAGCTCTTTCAGCGTCTCAACGATGACATCGCGCGCCGTGGTTTTCCCTGCGCCTTCAAGCCCTTCGATAACGATGTATTTACTGCCCATTTTTTTCCTTAAGTACTTTCAGGTAGTCCTGCACTGCCCGGTTATGGCTGGCGAGATTGGTATTAAATGTATGTCCGCCTTTACCATCCGCGACAAAATAGAGATACGGCGTCTTAGCCGGATGCGCCGCCGCTTTCAGCGAGGCCTCACCGGGTGTAGCAATAGGGCCCGGCGGCAAACCGCTAATTACATAGGTGTTATAGTCGGTCGGCGTTTCCAGATCGGTGCGCGACAGCTTACCATTATAACGCGCGCCCATCCCGTAGATAACCGTCGGATCGGTCTGCAGCCGCATCCCGATGCGCAGGCGGTTAATAAAGACGGAGGCCACCTGATCGCGCTCGCTGGCAACAGCCGTCTCTTTTTCGACAATCGACGCCATGGTTACCAGTTGGTTCTGATCTTTATACGGTAGCCCCTCCATACGCCCTTCCCAGGCTTGCTCCACCGCACGCGACATTTTCTGATGCGCACGCTTGAGCAACGCAATGTCGGTCGTATTAGCGGTGTACATCCAGGTATCGGGCCAAAACCAGCCTTCAACCCATTGCGGGTGTTCCAGTTTCAGCGCCTCAGCCACCGTGGCGTAATCATCATCTTTCAGTGTGTGCTTAATATACGGTGCGTCGCGCAGTTGCTTGAGGTAATCACTCAGGCGCATGCCTTCGACCAGTCGCAGCGGAAACTGTGCTTCTTTACCGCTCTCCAGTAACTGCAACATCTCGCGCACGGTCATCTTCGGTGTAAAACGGTAGGTGCCGGCTTTGAAATGGGAAAGATCCGGTTCCAGTCGCAGCAGCCACTGAAACACACGCGGGCGATTAATAACCTTTTCGCGATACAGCAATTCACCCAACGCCACACGGCCGGTTCCGGCGGGCAGCGTGAAAATGGTTTCATCTTTAATCAGGATCTGGCTGTCCGCTAACTGGCGAACCTTCCAGACGCCGGCTCCCGCCGCGATAACCAGCAAAGCCAACAGGAGGAGAACTACGCGTAACATTTTCTTCATGACGGATTTATGCGCTCACACAAGGGGGCTAAAAAGTGGTACAAATCCCGCGCTGACCAGTGCTGTTCCGCCCACTGGCGAACCGGGACAACTGGCATCAACGCGTTACAAATAATGACTTCGTCGGCCAGCATCAGCACATCATGCCGCGCATTGACTTCGACAACCTCAAAAGCGGAAGTTTTCAGCTGGCGCAAACAATATTGACGCATGATGCCATCAACACCGGCCTGATCAACGCGCGGCGTGAAGACCTTCGAACCCTGCCGCCAGAAGATATTGGCGGCACAACATTCAACCAGCCAGCCTTCGCTATCCAGTACCAGCGCTTCATCAGCAGAGGTCTGCTCAAGCCCGGTGCGAATCAATACCTGCTCCAGGCGGTTAAGGTGTTTGATCCCGGCAAGCATCGGGTTACGCCCGAGGCGAATATCACTCAACGCCAGGGTTACCCCTTCCTGCCGCCACCGAGAGTAATGGGCAGGGCTTGCTGATAGCGACACTATCCGCGTCGGCGTATCACAACCCGCTGCGCTATAGCCTCGTCCGCCAGTGCCACGGCTGAGAATAACTTTCACCACCCCCTCTTCTTTCTCTTTCGCGAGGTGTGCCATTTCCTGCGCCAGTATGTCCCAGTCGAGATAAGGGATCCGCAGCCGTTTACAGGCAAGACGCAGGCGCTGGAGATGCGCGTCGGGAAACTGGATTTGCCCATCAAGGACACGCGCGGTGGTAAAACAGCCATCGCCAAATTGCGTCGCCCGATCATTCGCGGCAAGCCATTGCTGCTCTTTACCATTAATCAAGGACATAGAGGGCTCCTTATGCGTCTGACCGGACAGTTTGGCAGGATGAAAAGCGCAGGACAAGGGGATAAACCCGAATAGAAAAGGCCCGACAAGCGGGCCTTCATTACACAGCTAAATGATCAAACTTTCTTGAAGATCAATGAGCCGTTGGTGCCACCGAAACCGAAGGAGTTACACAGGGTGTACTCCATACCGCTCACCTGGCGTGCAACATGTGGCACAAAATCCAGATCGCAACCTTCATCCGGGTTATCCAGGTTGATGGTCGGCGGAACAGCCTGATCGCGCAGGGCGAGGATCGAGTAGATAGATTCTACTGCGCCTGCCGCACCCAACAGATGGCCGGTCATCGATTTGGTCGAGCTAACCATTACTGTGCGAGCCGCATCGCCAAATACCGATTTCACGGCCTGCGCCTCTGCCATGTCACCCGCTGGCGTAGACGTACCGTGCGCATTAACATAGCCAATCTGGCCCGGGGTGATGCCGGCATCACGCAGTGCATTAACCATCGCCTTCGCGGCACCCGCACCGTTTTCCGGCGGAGAGGTCATATGGTACGCATCGCTGCTCATACCAAAGCCGACGATTTCAGCATAAATTTTCGCGCCGCGTTTTTTCGCATGCTCATACTCTTCCAGCATGATGATGCCAGCGCCATCGCCGAGAACAAAGCCGTCACGTTCTTTGTCCCACGGACGGCTTGCCGCCTGCGGGTTATCGTTGCGGGTAGACAGCGCGCGCGCTGCGCCAAAGCCACCAACGCCTAACGGCGTACTCGCTTTTTCCGCACCGCCTGCCAGCATGGCATCAGCATCGCCGTAGGCAATGATACGTGCCGCATGACCGATGTTATGCACACCTGAGGTACACGCTGTCGCGATGGAAATACTCGGGCCTTGCAGACCGAACATGATAGTCAGATGACCTGCCACCATGTTGACAATCGTTGAAGGTACAAAGAACGGGCTGATTTTACGCGGCCCACCCTTGACGAGGGAGCTATGGTTTTCTTCGATCAGGCCGAGACCGCCGATACCAGAACCAATCGCTGCGCCAATACGGGATGCGTTCTCTTCTGTGACTTCAAGGCCGGAATCCTGCATGGCCTGAACGCCAGCCACAATTCCATATTGAATGAAGTCATCCATCTTGCGCTGTTCTTTGCGCGAGATGATGTCTTCACAGTTAAAATCCTTTACTAAGCCAGCAAATTTGGTTGCATAGGCGCTAGTATCGAAATGGTCGATCAGGCTGATGCCACTCTGACCGGCAAGGAGAGCTTTCCAGGTAGACTCTACGGTATTGCCGACAGGAGACAACATGCCAAGTCCGGTCACAACTACACGACGCTTAGACACGTTTGTCCTCCAGGGAGGGATAAAAAAAGAGATTCGTGGGATAACTACAGATAAAACTCAGGCGGTCGAGTGACCGCCTGGAGATGTTCACTTACGCCTGGTGACCGTTGATGTAATCAATGGCAGCCTGAACGGTGGTGATCTTCTCAGCTTCTTCGTCCGGAATCTCAGTATCAAACTCTTCTTCCAGAGCCATTACCAGCTCAACGGTGTCAAGAGAATCAGCGCCCAGGTCTTCAACGAAGGAAGCATTGTTGGTAACTTCTTCCTGCTTAACGCCCAGCTGTTCGCCGATAATTTTCTTAACGCGTTCTTCGATAGTGCTCATACTCTTAAATTTCCTATCAAAACTCGCTTTCGCGATGGTTTTCGTAGTGTATAAAATGTTGAAAAATTTGCAACTAAATCCCGGCAGTTCTTACCACGATTTTACGCTATTTTGAGGCCTTTCGCCCTAATAACGCAAATAATTTTCATCGTGGTTAAACCATATACATTCCGCCATTGACGTGCAGGGTTTCACCAGTGATGTAACCCGCCTCGTCAGAGGCTAAAAATGCAACCGCACTGGCGATTTCCTGAGCGCCGCCAAGGCGACCCGCAGGAACCTGCGCCAGAATACCCGCACGCTGATCATCAGACAGCGCACGCGTCATGTCCGTTTCAATAAAACCCGGAGCAACAACGTTTACAGTAATACCGCGGGACGCAACTTCACGTGCCAGCGATTTACTGAAACCGATAAGACCCGCTTTCGCCGCAGCGTAGTTGGCCTGACCAGCATTTCCCATGGTACCAACCACAGAACCGATAGTGATAATACGCCCATGACGCTTTTTCATCATAGCGCGCATTACCGCTTTTGACAGACGGAAAACAGATGAAAGATTGGTGTCGAGAATATCGTTCCACTCATCCTCTTTCATGCGCATCAGCAGGTTGTCACGGGTGATCCCGGCATTATTTACCAGAATATCAACCTCGCCAAATTCTGCGCGAATGTTTTCCAGAACAGATTCGATGGATGCAGCATCGGTCACATTCAGCAGCAGACCTTTGCCGTTCGCACCTAAATAGTCGCTGATCGCCTGCGCGCCGCTCTCACTGGTCGCCGTACCGATTACCTTCGCGCCACGGGCAACGAGGGTTTCAGCAATAGCGCGACCAATACCGCGGCTTGCACCGGTTACCAGTGCGATTTTTCCTTCAAAACTCATGGTCTTCCTCTTTTATTGCGCAAGTGCCTCTGACACGGCAACCGGCTCGTTGAGCGCAGATGCAGTCAGGGTGTCAACAATACGTTTAGCCAGTCCGGTGAGGACTTTACCCGGGCCAACTTCATACAGATGCTCAATGCCCTGTGACGCCATAAATTCAACGCTCTTCGTCCATTGCACGGGGCTGTACAACTGACGCACCAGCGCATCGCGAATCGCTTCTGGCGTCGTTTCGCACTGCACATCCACGTTATTTACAACCGGGATCTGCGGCGCGTTAAAAGTGATGTTATTTAATTCAGCGGCCAGTTTTTCTGCGGCAGGCTTCATCAGCGCGCAGTGCGACGGTACGCTCACCGGCAGCGGCAGTGCACGTTTGGCACCTGCGGCTTTGCAAGCAGCACCTGCGCGCTCAACAGCTTCTTTATGACCAGCAATAACCACCTGGCCTGGCGAATTATAGTTCACCGGAGAGACAACTTGCCCTTGTGCAGATTCTTCACATGCTTTGGCAATAGAAGCATCATCCAGGCCGATAATGGCAGACATCGCGCCAGTACCCGCCGGCACGGCTTCCTGCATGAATTTTCCACGCAGTTCAACCAAACGAACCGCATCAGCAAAGGCGATAACCCCCGCACACACTAATGCGGAGTATTCGCCCAGGCTATGCCCCGCCATCAGCGCAGGCGTTTTACCACCCTGCTGCTGCCATACGCGCCAAAGCGCGACAGAAGCGGCCAGTAGCGCCGGTTGTGTCTGCCAGGTTTTGTTCAGTTCTTCCGCCGGGCCTTGTTGCACCAGAGACCAGAGATCATAACCCAAAACAGCTGATGCCTCTGCGAATGTCTCTTCAATCACCGGATAAGCCGCAGCCATATCAGCTAACATACCGACGGTTTGGGAGCCTTGTCCCGGGAACACAAAAGCAAATTGCGTCATTTTTTTATCCTTATACTCAGAAACGAACCAGCGCCGAGCCCCAGGTGAACCCGCCACCAAACGCTTCCAGCAGGACAAGTTGCCCAGGCTTAATGCGTCCGTCGCGTACCGCTTCATCAAGCGCGCTGGGAACGGAAGCTGCGGAAGTGTTGCCATGGCGATCCAGCGTAACAACAACGCTATCCATCGACATGCCGAGCTTTTTCGCTGTCGCGCTGATGATACGCAAGTTAGCCTGATGCGGCACCAGCCAGTCCAGCTCGCTGCGCTCAAGATTATTGGCTGATAATGTTTCATCAACAATACGCGCCAGCTCTGTCACCGCAACTTTGAATACTTCGTTACCCGCCATCGTCAGATAGGTCGGGTTTTCCGGGTGTACACGATCAAGATTAGGCAGCGTCAGCAGCTCGCCGTAGCTCCCGTCTGCGTGCATATGTGTGGAGATGATGCCTGGCTCTTCGGAAGTGCCCAGCACAACAGCGCCTGCGCCATCACCAAACAGAATAATCGTACCGCGGTCATCTGGATCTAATGTCCGCGCGAGCGCATCAGAACCAATGACCAACGCATGTTTCACCGCACCAGATTTGACATACTGATCGGCGATGCTCAGCGCATAGGTGAAGCCCGCACAGGCAGCAGCAACGTCAAACGCCGGGCAACCTTTGATTTCCAGCATGTTCTGGATTTGGCAAGCGGCGCTAGGGAAGGCATGCGTTGCAGAAGTGGTAGCAACAATGATCAAGCCAATCTGATCGTTATCGATGCCCGCCATCTCAAGCGCACGCTTAGCGGCTTCATAGCCCATGGTCGAAACCGTTTCGTTTGCGGCGGCGATGCGGCGCTCACGGATCCCTGTACGGCTGACAATCCACTCGTCAGAGGTTTCCACCATTTTTTCTAAATCGGCGTTTGTCCGAACCTGCTCAGGCAGATAACTGCCGGTACCAATAATCTTCGTATACATGTACGCTCAGTCACTCTTGGGTAATATACACACGCTCTGGTTTTCGCCATCCGTTGCAGACGAAGACGAGTGTGCATACACAGATTCCAGGCGAGCGGCGATCCGTTGTGGAACCTGCCGCTGCACCGCCTGCACTGCCTGCTCAATTGCTACGCAAAATGCGCGCTGATTCGCCGCACCATGACTCTTAATCACAGTGCCGCGCAATCCTAACAGACAGGCGCCATTATACTGGTCGGGGTTGAGGTGACTGAATCGCCTTGTCAGGCTTTTTTGTAACCAACGCTTTAATAAAATCAGCCACCACGACCTTTTTTTTCCTTCACCTTGCGATTTCAGCAGTGAAAGAAACATTCTGACAACACCTTCCATTGTTTTTAATGTGACGTTTCCGGTAAAACCGTCACACACCAGCACATCCGTTTTGCCGGTCAATAATTCGTTCGCTTCAAGATAACCAATGTAGTTCATTGAGGACATGGAGCGTAATAATGCCGCAGCATCACGAATGCTATCGTGCCCTTTGGTCTCTTCTTCACCAATATTCAGTAGCGCCACTCTTGGGTTGGCAATACCGAGGATCTCTTCGGCCATCACCGCGCCCATCACGGCAAATTGCGCCAGCATCGTGCTGTCACAATCGACGTTTGCGCCCAGATCCAGCACAACGGTCTTGCCTTTCTGTTGATGAGGCAACACGGTCACCAGCGCCGGACGCTCAATTCCGTCAAGCGGTTTGAGCAGCATTTTCGCCAGGCCCATCAGTGCACCGGTGTTTCCCGCACTCACGCAGGCCTGGGAGCGACCTTCTTTGACCAACTCCAGCGCCATGCGCATAGAAGTACCACGGCTGCTACGAATAGCCTGCGCTGCGCGCGCATCACTGGCAATAACTGACTGGGCAGGAACAATAAGCAAGCGCGAGCGTTGCTCGAAATCAGCTTTGGCAAGTAATGGCGTGATAGCGTCGGGATCGCCGACTAAAAGAAGGTTGAGTTGAGAATTAGAGTTCAGTGCCTGCAAAGCTGCAGGCACTGTCACGGATGGGCCAAAATCTCCCCCCATGACATCTAACGCCAGGGTTAGACGTGTCAAGGTATCGTCGCAGCCTGGTTCGGTCTATCCCCGCTTACGCGGGGAAATCCTCACTAAGCTTCATCACGCTTGCGCGTGATTACTTAGTGATAACCTTGCGACCGCGGTAGAAACCGTCGGCGGTAATGTGGTGACGCAGGTGGGTTTCACCAGAAGTTTTGTCTACAGACAGGCTGGTGACTGCGGTCAGCGCGTCATGGGAACGACGCATACCACGTTTGGAACGGGTTGGTTTATTCTGTTGTACGGCCATGGACCTTACTCCTTAATTACTTACGCTTTAAGCTGGCTAATACGGCAAATGGATTTGGTTTCTGCGCTTCATCAGGCAGTTCCCCAAAGACCATGTCCGCCTCGGACACTTCACAGTGTTCAGAATCATGCACCGGAACTACCGGCAGGGAGAGAATGATTTCATCCTCGACCAGCGCCAGCAGATCGATTTCACCGAATTCGTTAACCTCAATCGGCTCATACGCTTCCGGCAGTGCTTCAGCCTGTTCGTCTGAACGCACAGGACTAAAACAATACGTGGTGTAAACCTGATGAGTGAACGGTTTCCCGCAACGCTGGCATTCGAGCGATACCGTTACCTTTGCATCGCCGGTTAAAACGGCAAGGCGCTGGTTGTCGATAACGAACGACATGGAGCATTCCACATCACTGTCTACGCTGACTACAGATTCAGCGACGCGCTCCGCCTGGTCGGGAGTATAGATACCCTCGTAATCAAGGCGTTTTTGAGCCGTGCGAACCGGATCAAGAGTCAGGGGTAATTTTACCTTTTGCATAGGGCGCGCATATTAACTTTGTAACGTCATAGAGTCAAAGAAAAAGGCAGCCTGCGGTTGCCTTTTGCCAATAATTCGCACACATTGCGGCCTACAGTTTAAAATGCCTGTCATTGTTAAGCCATATTTGGTGAAAAAAATATGTCGCAAATTATTCTCGCTTCCACTTCTCCCTACCGCCGCGCCCTGCTCGAAAAACTCGGTTTACCGTTCGAATGCACCGCGCCGCAGACAGACGAAACACCGCATGCAGGCGAAGCGCCTCGCCATTTAGTGCTCAGACTGGCGCAGGAAAAGGCGCAATCACTGGCGCAAAAATACCCTCAACATTTGATTATTGGTTCCGATCAGATGTGCGTGCTTGACGGTGAAATTACCGGCAAACCGCACACAGAAGAGAATGCCCGCCAGCAATTGATGAAAGCCAGCGGCAATATTGTGACGTTTTATACTGGCCTGGCGCTGTTTAATTCCGCAACCGGTCATTTGCAAACGGAATGTGAGCCTTTCGACGTCCATTTTCGCCGCTTAAGTGAACAGGAAATTGACGACTATGTCCGCAAAGAGCGCCCGTTGAACTGTGCCGGTAGTTTCAAAAGCGAAGGGCTGGGTATTGCGCTGTTTGAACGTCTTGAAGGACGCGACCCAAATACATTGGTAGGTCTGCCGCTGATCGCGCTGTGCCAGATGCTGCGGCGTGAACATTGTAACCCGTTGTTAAGCTAATGCTTTCGTGATCACAGTTTCTTTTTTAGTCAGACGTTACATTCATCACCAATATTAAAACGCCGTTTTAATTCAAGGAGAGGTGATGAAGATTTTACGTACGTTGCCACTAATGTTTGCACTGCTGACGTCCGGCAATGTGTATGCGCAAGATAAGTGGCAAACAGAGGGCGTCGTTGAAGGCAATCTTCCGGCAAGCTGGCAAACGCTGAAAGCGCAGATGCGTTATCCCGATTCGTGGTTATCAGGCAATTTTAAAGATTTCCACCAGTGGCAATCGCATAGCCGCCAGTTATTTCGCAGTGCCCTGCTCACCCCGGATGCCACTAAACCCTTTTCCCCTCACTCGATAGCCAAAGAAGATCGCGGTAACTACACCGCTGAAAAATTATCGCTGAACATTACGGATGATAACCGCATTTCCGCCCTGTTAATGATGCCGAAAACACCCGGCCCGCATCCTGCTATCGTTCTGTTGCACGATCATGGTTCGAAATTTGATATCGGCAAAGAGAAGCTGATCCGCCCGTGGGGTAACGCGGAACAACTCGCCAGTGCGCAAGCGTGGGCTGACAAATTCTTCAGCGGAAAATTCATTGGCGATGAACTGGCGAGCCGGGGTTATGCGGTTATCGCGATCGACAGCCCCGGATGGGGCGATCGTGGTCCGATGGTTTATGAGCAGCAACAAGCACTGGCCAGCAACTACTTCAATCTGGGACGCTCGCTGGCAGGCGAAGTAGCCTATGAAGATATGCGCACGGTCGATTTTATCGCCGCGCACGCCGGAGTGGACAGTAAACGCATTGGCGTGCTGGGGTTCTCAATGGGGGGTTTTCGCGCCTGGCAACTGGCGGCGTTGAGCGAAAAAGTCGCGGCTACAGCGGTTATTTCGTGGTTTGGAACCTATAACGGTTTGATGCAACCCGGCAATAACGTGCTCCGCGGTCAATCCGCGTTCTATATGTTGCATCCGGGGATGCCCGCCCGCATGGATATTCCGGATATCGCCAGTATCGCCGCGCCGAAGCCGATGCTGATATTCAGCGGCGGCAAAGACAAACTCTTCCCGGCAGAGGCGGTAAAAGACGCTTTCGACAAAGTACATCGGGTTTGGTCTTCGCAGCAGGCAGACGACAAACTGGTGACGAAAAGCTGGCCTGAGCTGGGACACGTCTTTTATCAGGAGCAGCAAAATGAAGTGTTTCCGTGGCTCGACAGATGGCTGAAGCCGTAAGCCAACCCCGTTTTTCCCCTCGCAGAGGCGAGGGGGAAGAGATTACTTAGCGTTGCGTAACACTTGCAGACAATGTTTGAGTGCATCATCAAGTGGCGCTTCTATACGCAATGTTTCGCCCGTATGGGGATGCGTGAACTTGAGTGCCGCAGCGTGCAGGAACAGTCGTGACAGCCCGGTTGGAGCCAGTTGCTTATCAAACTCGCGATCGCCATAGCGATCGTCAAAAGCAATCGGGTGGCCGGCATGCTGAGTATGTACGCGAATCTGATGCGTACGTCCGGTCACCGGGCTACAACGCACCAGGGTCGCGAATTCATAGCGCTCTTCAACTTTAAAACGCGTTTCTGAAGGTTTGCCTTCGCTGTTCACCCGCACTATCCGCTCGCCGCTCTGCAGAATATTTTTTAGCAAGGGTGCCTGTACCACTTTGACATGTGACTGCCACTGGCCGCGAACCAGCGCCAGATAATCCTTTTGCATATCTTTACCGCGCAACTGCTCATGCAGCGAACGCAGCGCGGAACGTTTTTTTGCCACCAGCAAAACGCCGGAGGTGTCACGATCTAAACGGTGAACCAGCTCAAGGAAACGGGCTTCCGGGCGCAATGCGCGCAAACCTTCAATCACGCCAAAGCTCAGCCCGCTACCGCCATGAACCGCCGTGCCCGACGGCTTATTCAGCACCAGGATATGATCATCTTCATAGAGAATCACGTCGCTTAGCTGGGCAACTTTTTGCAAATGCGGAGAAACCGCCTCTTCTTCTTTTTCTGCCACGCGTACCGGCGGAATGCGGATTTCATCCCCCGCTTCCAGTTTATATTCCGGTTTTACGCGTTTTTTATTCACCCGCACTTCGCCCTTTCGCAGGATGCGGTAAATCATGCTTTTAGGTACCCCTTTGAGCTGGGTACGCAAAAAATTATCGATACGTTGCCCCGCTTCATCGGCGGTAATAGCAACAAATTTTACGGATGGTGTCTCAGTTTTCATGGGAGGCGATTCTAAATAGCCACGCTGAATAGCGCCACTCATTTTTCTATGCTTATATTTACAATTGACTCGGTAACTTTGTTTTACACAGTTGATTCGGCGGTTATTAAACCAATCTCCGGGCAAAGGTGAAAAAACTGTGAGTAACCGGGTGATAAATGGTAAAAGTCAGCTTGCTATAACAGGGTTCGCAAGGAATAATGTTGCGGTTTTCCGTGTTGAATCTTGTTAAAACAAGTAAATGAGCGGAATGACCAGTTTTGCCTGTCCGATCATACACGCAGCAATGGCGTAAGACGTATTGAACTTTCAGGCAGTTAGCGGGCTGCGGGTTGCAGTCCTTACCGGTAGATGGAATCTTCTCTGGAGAGTTTTTCCCAGGCTGTTCCCCTGATAATTGCGCTGTGTTTTCCACAGGAAACACAGGCAACCGACACACTGCGCCTCTTTAGCGAGCGACAACCGTGAGGTTGGCGACGCAAATAGTCTCGAGGCCATCGGTTCTCCCCCGGAAAGGCGTTATCTTGCCCGCAGCTTAGTCGTCAATGTAAGAATAATGAGTAAGTTACGATGAAAAGAATGTTAATCAACGCAACTCAGCAAGAAGAGTTGCGTGTCGCACTTGTTGATGGACAACGCCTGTACGACCTGGATATCGAAAGCCCGGGACACGAGCAGAAAAAAGCGAACATCTACAAAGGTAAAATCACCCGCATTGAACCCAGCCTTGAAGCCGCATTCGTTGATTACGGTGCCGAGCGTCACGGTTTCCTCCCCCTCAAAGAGATCGCCCGCGAATACTTCCCAGCTAATTACAACGCTCATGGACGTCCGAACATCAAAGACGTACTGCGTGAAGGCCAGGAAGTTATCGTTCAGATTGATAAAGAAGAGCGCGGCAACAAAGGCGCAGCACTCACCACTTTTATCAGCCTGGCGGGCAGCTACCTGGTGCTGATGCCAAACAACCCGCGTGCGGGCGGCATTTCTCGCCGTATTGAAGGCGACGATCGCACCGAGCTGAAAGAAGCACTCTCCAGCCTGGAATTACCGGATGGTATGGGTCTTATCGTACGCACCGCAGGCGTGGGCAAATCCGCCGAAGCGCTGCAGTGGGATTTGAGCTTCCGTCTGAAACACTGGGAAGCTATCCAGAAAGCCGCTGAAAGCCGCCCTGCTCCGTTCCTGATCCATCAGGAAAGCAATGTAATTGTGCGCGCCTTCCGTGACTATCTGCGCCAGGATATCGGCGAAATTCTTATCGATAACCCGAAAGTGCTTGAGCTGGCTCGCCAGCATATCGCTGCGCTGGGTCGTCCGGATTTCAGCAGCAAAATTAAACTGTACACCGGGGAAATCCCGCTGTTCAGCCATTACCAGATTGAGTCGCAGATTGAATCCGCTTTCCAGCGTGAAGTCCGTCTGCCGTCCGGTGGTTCTATCGTTATTGACTCCACCGAAGCGCTGACCGCCATCGATATCAACTCCGCTCGCGCAACGCGCGGTGGCGATATTGAAGAGACTGCCTTTAACACGAACCTGGAAGCGGCAGATGAGATCGCTCGCCAGTTGCGTCTGCGTGACCTGGGTGGCCTGATCGTTATCGACTTTATTGATATGACGCCGGTGCGCCACCAGCGCGCGGTGGAAAACCGTCTGCGTGAAGCGGTGCGTCAGGATCGTGCGCGTATTCAGATTAGCCATATTTCCCGCTTCGGTCTGCTGGAGATGTCCCGCCAGCGTCTGAGCCCGTCGCTGGGCGAGTCCAGCCATCATGTCTGCCCGCGTTGTAGCGGCACCGGCACCATTCGTGATAACGAATCCCTGTCGCTGTCGATTCTCCGTCTGATTGAAGAAGAAGCGCTGAAAGAAAACACCCAGGAAGTGCATGCGATTGTACCGGTTCCGGTCGCGTCATACCTGTTAAACGAAAAGCGCGCCGCGGTAAGCGCTATCGAAGCCCGCCAGGGCGGCGTCCGCTGCGTGATCGTGCCAAACGACCAGATGGAAACGCCGCACTACTCCGTGCTGCGTGTGCGTAAAGGCGAAGAGACGCCAACGCTGAGCTATCTGCTGCCGAAACTGCATGAAGAAGAGATGGCCCTGCCGTCTGAAGAAGAGCACGCCGAACGTAAGTTACCTGAACAGCCTGCGTTGGCTACCTTCGTTATGCCGGACGTTCCGCCAGCACCACAAGCGCCAGCCGCAGCAGCAAGCCAGGCGCAACCTGCCGCAAAACCAGTTGCTGCCCCAGGCTTGCTGGGTCGTTTCGTCTCTGCACTGAAAGGCTTGTTCGCAGGCGAAGCCGCGCCAGCACCGGTTGAAGTGAAAGAAGAGAAGAAAGACGAGAAGCAAGAGCGTCAGCAGGATCGCCGTAAATCACGCCAGGGCAACCGTCGCGATCGTAATGATCGCCGTGACAATCGCAGCGAAGGCAACGAAGCGCGCGAAAACCGTGATAACCGCGAAGGTCGCGAAGATAATCGCCGTAACCGCCGTGAGAAATCACAGCAAAACGCCGAAGCCCGTGAATCTCGCCAGCCAGTCGCTGTTGATGAAACAGAAAAAGCAAAATCTCGTGACGAGCAGCAGCAACCTCGCCGTGAGCGCAACCGTCGCCGTAACGATGATAAACGCCAGGCGCAGCAGGATGTCAAAGAGCTGAACCGCGATGAGCAACCTGCTCAGGAAACTGAACAGGAAGAGCGCGTACAGGTCATGCCGCGTCGTAAACAGCGTCAACTCAGCCAGAAAGTCCGTATTGGCGGTGACAACAACGTAGAAAACCGCGTTGAAGAAACCACTGTCCAGGACACCGCAGCGCAAAACACGCAGCTGGCGAAAGTCGACCTGCCAGCGGTGGTTGAAACCGCGCCGGTACAGGAACAGGATGAAAACGCTGAAGCACGCGAAAACGCGATGCCGCGCCGTTCACGCCGTTCCCCGCGCCACCTGCGTGTGAGTGGTCAGCGTCGCCGTCGCTACCGTGATGAACGTTACCCGCTGCAATCTCCAATGCCGTTGACCGTAGCCTGTGCCTCACCGGAAATGGCGTCCGGTAAAGTGTGGATCCGTTATCCGGTACCGCGCGCGCAGGAAGAGCAGCAGACTCAGGAACTGGCCGTTGAAAACAACGCCGCCCCAGAGCAGGATATCGCTCCGGCTATGGCTGAAGCGCAACTGGTTGCGCATCCGCAAGCGGAAGTTGTTGAGCCGCAGGCGACGGTTGAAAATGCCGAGCCGGTAGTCGTTGAACCGCAAGCCGCTGTTGAAGAGCCGCAGACGGTTGCCGTTGAAACCACCCACCCGGAAGTGATCGACACGCCGGTGGATGAACAACCGCAGCTGATTGCTGAGGAAGATCGTCCAGTTGCGCAGGAAGTGGCAGAAGAAGCCGAACCCGCGCAGCAGGAAGTCGCACCGGTAGCAGAAACGCCAGCCCCTGAAGCTGTACAGGACGCGTCCGAAGAAGCGGCTGCGCCAGTTGCTGCCGAGCCGGTGAAAGCGCCGGTGGTAGCGCAGGTTGCTCCCGCAGCTAAAAAAGTGGCTACCGCGCCAATGACCAAAGCGCCAGCGCCTGCCTATGTGCCGGAAGCGCCGCGTCACAGTGACTGGGTACGCCCGAACTTCGTCTTCGAAGGTAAAGGTTCTGCGGGTGGTCACAGCGCCACACACGCGGCGACCGCTCCGGCGACGAAACCGCCAGCTGCTGAGTAATTCCCTGGCAGTGAAAAGCCGACCCCCGGGTCGGCTTTTTTTATGCCTGTCGCACCGGATGACGCATACCGCCAAGCCCCGGCATCACTTCACGCATCAGTTGTAAAAATTTCCGCAACCGCGCGGGATAATAGCGCGCCCACGGATAAACCAGATGAACCGGCAGCGGCGCGGCCTGCCACTGCGGCAACAGCTCTACCAGCTTGCCACTGCGCAACTCCTCTTCCACCGCCCAACTGGAAATCAGCGTCACGCCAAGCCCGCCAATGGCGGTATTGCGGGCCGCATACAGGCTGTCGGTATAAAGCCGGGGTGCAATCGCCACCTGCTCCGTATCGCCACTTTGCAGATGACTAAGATGAATTTCATGCTGGTAGAACGTGCTGAGCGCAATCCACGGCAGCGCGGAGAGCTGCTGCGGTGTGTCGACAGCGGGAAAACGCGCCAGCAACGCGGGTGACGCCACGATAGATCGGGGTACTTCTGCCAGCAGTACCGATACCGTTGCCGGATCCACTTCTGCGCCAACGCGAATGGCGCAATCAATATTGGCACTGAGAAAATCGACATTCTTGTCATTGAGCATCCATTCAACAGAGAGTTGCTGGTGACGTTCAAGAAACTGAGTCAGCGGACCGAGCAGTTGCTCCTGACCAAAGGCATGCGGGGCACGTACGCGCAAAATACCTACCGGCTCGTCGTCAGACTGGCTCAGTTCATCTTCCAGCGCCACCCAGGCATCCGCAACGCGCTTTGCATGCTGATAGCAGCGTTCACCATCATCCGTCAGCTTCATCGCATGAGTGGTGCGCAAGAGCAGCTTGACGCCAAGCAGCGACTCCAGCGACTGCAACCGGCGGCTGACCGTCGCCTGCGTCGTCTCCAGCTGGCGCGCCGCCGCCGACAGCGACCCGGCCTCCACGATACGGATATACGTCCGCATCAAATCCACCCTATCTATACGCTCTTGCCGTTTCATTATTATTTTACCTATACGTTTCACGTATAACCGTTTTACCACTCCGCTGGCTACCGCGCCATGCGCTGCTGCGTAAAAATGGCCTCACTTCGTTATTTACACCTAACGTTCCTGGGGAACCTGCTATGAACCGTCATTCTCTTTCGTCCGATGTTGTTGGCTGGGTCATTTTTGCCCTCGCGCTCGGCGCCGGATTCAGCGTCGCGGCTATCTATTATTCACAACCGCTGCTGCCATTAATGGGCAGCGACCTGCACTTAACCGTCAACGGTATGGGGCTGGTGCCGACACTCACACAGGCCGGTTATGCGCTGGGTATTTTGTTCCTGCTGCCGCTGGGCGACCGCCACGACCGCCGCCGTCTGATCCTGGTTAAAAGTGCTGCACTGGCGCTGCTGTTACTGGCCTGTAGCCTGACCAGCCATCTGCCTTCATTACTGGTCGTCAGCCTGTTACTGGGCATGGCCGCAACAATGGCGCAGGATATTGTCCCGGCGGCAGCAATTCTCGCGCCGGAAGGCAAACAGGGGAAAATGGTCGGCACGGTAATGACCGGTTTACTGCTCGGGATCCTGCTTTCCCGTACCGTCAGCGGCTTTGTCGGCGCGGCATTCGGCTGGCGTATCATGTATCAGCTTGCCGCAGTCAGCATTGCGTTGATTGGCGTGCTGATGTGGTCGGTGCTGCCGCGTTTCGCAACCCACTCCACCCTGAGCTACCCGGCGCTGATGAAATCAATGGCGCACCTGTGGCAACGCTATCCGGCACTGCGCCGCGCCGCTTTCGCCCAGGGTTTTTTATCCATCGCTTTTAGCGCTTTCTGGTCAACCCTTGCGCTAATGCTGCTGGAAAAATATCAATTAGGCAGCGCAGTAGCGGGTACGTTCGGCATCGCCGGTGCGGCGGGTGCATTAGCGGCACCGCTGGCGGGTGGTCTGGCGGATAAAGTCGGCGCGGAAAAAGTCACACAATTAGGCGCGGGTCTGGTGACAATTTCCTTCGCCCTGATGTTTCTGCTGCCGGTACTGCCGCCGCATGGTCAACTGGCACTGATTGCGCTCTCTGCTGTGGGCTTCGACCTGGGTCTGCAATCCAGTCTGGTTGCTCACCAGAACCTGGTGTACGGTCTTGAACCGCAAGCGCGTGGTCGTCTGAATGCGCTGTTGTTTACCGGGGTGTTCATAGGTATGGCGCTGGGCTCTGCGCTGGGCAGCAAACTGTACTCCGTCGCGTCCTGGCAGGGTGTGGTGGTGCTGGCAACGGTTTCCGGTCTGGTTGCTCTGCTGATCCGTCTGTTCGACGCCCGTCAACTCCAGCAAGCGGCGCAGAAAGCGTAGGATAAAAAAAAGCCCGCTCCGGGGTGATGGAGCGGGCATACCGAACATGCCCAGTTTCAAGACATGCTCAAAATGAAAACATTACTTATTCATCTGGAACAGCGACAGACCCTGCATATCGGTGAACGCTTTGTAGGACGCTTGCAGCGCGGCTTGTTGCATGGTGTAAGACGAAATCACCGAGTTCCAGTCCACGTCAATCAAATCACTCTTCTGCTGTTTCAGCGCGACAGTACGGTCATCGCCCAGCGCGTCAAGAGTGTCCAGTTCGTTCAACTGCGTACCCAGTTCAGCACGGACAGTCGACACGTTGTTCAGGGAGTTCCCCAGACCACGGCTGGTTTTATCCACCACCGCCTGTGCCGCCGCCTTGGCGGTTTCATCGCCTGCTACCGGGGTTTTCAGTGCGGTAATCGCCGTATCGAGCATTTTGAACAGATCGGTTTCCGATGTGCCCGGCAGGCCGGTAGCCGGATCAACCGGTTCTGGCGTAGCGTTGCTGCTGATATGGTTGAAAACTTCAGTGCCCGTATGTGCAATAACCATGGTACGCGAGGCGTCAACCTGCTGGGAAATCGCCTGGTTACCACCGCTATATGTGCCCGTGGCATCATACGGCGCGCTTTCCGTTTTATAGCCGCCAAAGATATAGCGACCGTTACCATCGGTACTGTTCGCCAGGTTCAGCAGCTGATCGCGGTAGCCCTGCAACTCGGTTGCCAGAGAAGCGCGGTCATCATCACTCAGCGAACCGTTGCCCGCTTTAACAATGGTGCCTTGTGCGCCAGTGATCGCGGTCGTCACCTGCTGCAATACGCTCTCTTCCAGCGACACTTTCTGCTTGGCAAAAGTACGCGCCGTCTCGTACTGGGTGTTTTGCGCCTGTGCCTGCGAAATCACCACGGCCTGCGAAGCGGCAATCGGATCGTCCGACGGGCGGTTAACTTTCTGCCCGGTCGCCATTTGCTCGCCGTAACCCAACCACGCGCTCTGCGAGTTGGTCACGCCGCGCATGCTTTGTTCGTACATCATTTGAGTACTGATACGCATTTTTCACCCCTTACTTAGCGAATGCCGAGCAGCGCATCAAACAGCGTGCTTGCAGTTTGTAAAACCTGAGCGTTCGCCAGGTAATATTGTTGATAACGCTGCAGGTTACCGTACTCTTCATCAAGGTTAACCCCGGAGATCGACTGCTGCTGCTTGGTCAACTGCGTCACCACGTTCGTCTGCGTGGTGGAGCTGGTTTTCAGCGTCGAGGTTTTGTTACCCACATCGCTGACCAGCGTGGCATACGCATCGTTAAACGTTTTGTTGCCGCCGACGACTTTCGCGCTTTGCAGATTCAGCATCGCCTGGCCGTTGCGGTTATCGCTCGCACCTGAACCGGCGACGGAAGCCATGGCGATTTTCGACTCATCGGTAATCGCCACGCTCATATTCACAATCGCATTGCTCACCGGACGAACGGTAAAGCTGTCGTTGGCTTTCGGGCCAGTGGTGGCGTTGATGCTAACTTTCAGACCGTCGAAATTCAGCGTGCCATCGGAGGGATCTGGCGTCACGGTGGTCGTGGTATTGTTGGACAGTCGGGTGACTTTCCAGTTTGTCCCATCGTAGGCCACTTTATAATCCGTCGCCTGCACCGCCGAGCTGTCGCTGACCGCTGCGGTCAGTACTGCATCACCGGTGTTTTTGGAATTACTGGTGGTTGATGGCGCGCCAATGGTAAAGAACTGGCCACCCTGAGTACCATCCGCATCGAAACCCTGTTCATGTTGTTTGTTGAACGCATCAGCAAACGACAGCGCCAGTTGTCCAAGCGTATTACGCGCCTGGTCAAGATCCTGCGAACGGAACGACAGCAAACCGCCCAGCGAACCGGTGGTGATCAGTTTTTCCGGGATCTCAATATTGCCTGCGGTTTTGTCAACATACGCCACGGCCGTACGTGCCGGATCGGCGCTGGACTGGACGGCCGCCAACTGGCGCGCATCGCTGCCCTGCACCAGAGAGTAGCCATCACCCATGCTGATGTTGTAGGTGTTGCCATCCTGGACGCTGACTTCAACACCGACAATTTTGTTCAGTTCGCTAACCAGCTGGTCGCGCTGATCGAGCAGGTCGTTCGGGGAAGCCCCACCACCTACCGCGGTCAGACGCGAAATTTGATCGTTAAGTTTGGCAATCTGCGTGGAGTAGTTGTTGATCTGATCAACGCTTGAAGAGATAGACAGGTTTACCTGTTTATCCTGGTCGCGCAGGTACTGGTCGGCCACTTTGAACTGGTTAACCAGACCGTCCGCTTTACCCAGCATTGCCTGACGGGATGACGGGTCAGAAGCGTTACTTACCAGTGTTTGCAGGCTGGAAAAGAAGCTCTGCAGGCTGGTCGACAGCGAGTTAGTAGTATCCGACAGTACATCGTCAATTTTTGACATCTGCTGGTAACGCGTGGTCAAACCGCTGTTCTGGTTTTCCGCTGCACGCAGCTGATTAGTAATAAAGGCGTCATACTCACGCTGAACACCGGTAACGAGTACACCGTTACCCACCCAGCCGCCACCGGTCAGGGTACTGTTGCCCGAGGTGAGCACCGTCGTCTGACGGGTATAACCCGCTACGTTATAACTGGCAATGTTATTACTTGCGGTATTAAGCGCGGCCTGGGCTGCGTTGAGCCCACTCATGGCGCTGTTAATCAAACTGGACATGGAGGTTCCTTATACACTTTCAGACATGAGTCCTGTTGACGATTATCGGCAACCCAGGGCAAAACTTGAGATATTTCAGAACAGATTTTGGATATCCGTGCTGTAGGCTTTACTGACCTTTTCACCCATCGATTTAAGCTGTTGGATCATGCTGGTCAGCTTACGGGCGTAGTTAGGATCGGTCGCATAACCGGCGTTCTGCAACGCCTGCGCGCCCTGCTCTGCCGTCGCAGCAGTGGTCACCGCCGAGTAACGTTTATTACGCGTCAGCATGCCCACATAATCGGAGAGCGCTTCAAGGTACGAGCTGTAAACACGGAATTTGGCTTTCACCTTCACCGCTTCGCCGTTTTCATATTCGGTCGTCGTGATTTCCGTGGTCGGCCCTTTCCAGCCAGGCGTGGCTTTAACACCAAAAATGTTAAAGCTCGGCTCACCGTTTTCACGCGTGATCTGGCGCTGGCCCCAGCCGGATTCCAGCGCGGCCTGCGCGAGGATCAGATGGTGCGGAACGCCGCTCTGCTCACTGGCAAGACGCGCCGGCAGTGAAAGCTGGGCAAGGAAGTCTTTGCTGTCACCGGTTAACGGCTCGTCGCCATCTTCCGGCACTTTTGGCATCGCTTTGCGCACCAGTTGTGTCAGCGCCTGGTTTTGATAGGACGTCACAGTTTCCAGCGGGAACTTCATCGGCACCTGCTGCATCTGATCGGCAGGCTCAACAGGTGCCTGATCGCCCGCCATCTGCTTAACCATCATATCGGCCAGACCAAGGCCTTTGCCCGCGGTCATCTGTTGTGCAATTTGCTGGTCATACATGCTGGTGTACAGCCGCGTTGAATCACTGCTGAAAATACCGTCTTTCGGTAATGCTTCGCGCATGCTTTTCAGCATCATCTGCACGAACATCCCTTCCATCTGGCGGGCCACCGGGCGCAGGTTCGCGCCAGGATCCTGCCGTGTTTGCGCCTTCAGTTCATTCAGTGATTGCGCGTCCCATGCCGCGCTTGTCAACAACCGGCTGTCAGTCAACATTAGATGATCTCCAGTTTCGCACGCAGGCAGCCTGCGCTTTGCATCGCCTGAAGGATGGACATCAGCTCCATCGGGGAAGCACCGAGCGCGTTAAGCGCACGGACCACGCTGTTCAGGTTGGCGCTGGAACGGACGCTTTGCAGCGAACCGCCGCTCTGGCGCAAATCAATTTGTGTTTGCGGTGTCACCACCGTCTGACCGCCGCCGAATGGCGTATTCGGCTGGCTCACGTTGGCCTGCTGATTCACCGTCACTGAAAGGTTACCCTGTGCGACAGCACAGTTATCCAGCGCCACTTCGCGGTTCATCACCACCGAGCCGGTACGCGAGTTGATAATGACTTTCGCATCCTGCTGCGTAACGCCGACTTCCATATTCTGGATATCGGCCAGCAAACGGACTTGCGAGCTGCCGCCGTTAGAAACGCGGATCTGCACGGTACGCGCATCCAGCGCGGTGGCGCTGCCGTAACCACGGTTACGGTTGATGGTGTCGGCAATCTGCTGCGCCATGCTGAAATCTTCCTGGTTCAGTTGCAGGTTAATGGTGTTGCCTGCGCCAAACTGGGTCGGCAATTCACGCTCGATGACCGCACCGTTAGTGATACGCCCACCGTTAAGCTGGTTAACCTGCACACTGCTGCCGCCTGCGGAAGCACCTGCACCGCCGACCAGAATGTTACCCTGTGCCAGCGCATAAACCTGGCTGTCAACGCCCTTCAGCGGCGTCATCAGCAGCGTACCGCCGCGCAGGCTTTTTGCGTTACCCATTGAGGAGACCACCACATCGATGGTCTGCCCCTGGCGTGCAAACGCCGGGAACTGCGCGGTGACCATCACCGCCGCCACGTTTTTCAGCTGCATGTTGGTGCCAGCAGGAACCGTGATCCCCATCTGCGACAACATGTTGTTTAAGGTTTGGGTGGTAAATGGCGTCTGGGTCGTCTGGTCACCTGTACCATCGAGCCCCACGACCAGGCCATAACCAATTAAGGAGTTTTCACGTACGCCCTGTACACTGGTGAGATCCCGGATACGGTCAGCCTGGGCGAAGGTCGCCACCAGCGCTAACACGATACCAGTCAAATACTTAAACATAATTCACCCCGGTTACATCGGCGATAAGTTGAGGAAGAAACGTTGCAGCCAGCCCATGTTCTGCGCTTCGTTGATGTAGCCGTTGCCGACATACTCGATGCGCGCGTCCGCCACCTGTGTGGAAGGAACCGTGTTGCTGCCGCTGATGGTGCGTGGGTTCACGACACCCGAGAAGCGGATGAATTCAGTGCCCTGGTTGATGGCTATCTGTTTTTCACCCACCACATGTAAATTGCCATTGATCAGCACCTGATCGACCGTCACGGTCAGCGTGCCGCTAAAGGTATTGCTGGCATTGGCGCCACCTTTGCCGTTAAAGGTATTTCCACCGGAAGCAGAGAGATCGGCACGGGCATTACCAAACAGCCCTTCCAGGTAGCGCGGCGTGGTGTCCATGCCGAAACTGGCCTTGCTATCACGGCTGGCATTTGCCGACGAGCTCTTACTGGCACTGACGTTCTCTTGCAGTACGATCGTCAATGTATCGCCCACGTTACGCGGACGGCGGTCTTCAAACAGTGGCTGATAGCCGTAGTTTATCGGCTGCGCAGTCTGATAAATCGATCCATTTACCATCGGCACCGGTCCCGGTACTGGTTGAGCGGTGGTCGCCCCCTGAACCAACGGCGTTGATGGAACCCAGGCACATCCCGTCAGGGTTAATGCCACTAAAGCCATAATCGGATAGCTGCGCACGGCGTATTTTTGCATTGCATTCATCTTCGAAATCAGGGTTCCGGTGCGGCAGTTACCGCACCGGATAACGCCTTAGAGTTGCGTCAGTTTTTGCAGCATCTGATCGGTGGTCGATACTGCCTTACTGTTTATTTCGTAAGCGCGCTGAACCTGGATCATATTCACCAGCTCTTCCGCCACGTTTACGTTCGAGGTTTCCACATACCCCTGATACAGCATCCCCGCACCGTTCAGCCCCGGCGTCGTGGAGTTCGGCGCGCCAGACGACTGCGTTTCTGCGTACAGGTTTTCACCAAGACTTTCCAGACCGGTGTCGTTCATAAAGGTGGTCAGGTTTAACTGGCCAACCTGAACCGGCGCGGCGTTACCCTGCTGCGTCACGCTGACCACGCCGTCGCGGCCAATGGTGATGCTCAGGGTGTTCGCCGGAATGGTGATCGCAGGCTGCACCTGGAAACCACCCGCCGTTACCAGTTGACCGTTCTGGTCGACCTGGAAGGAACCATCGCGGGTATACGCCGAGGTACCGTCCGGCAGCAACACTTCAAAGAAGCCCTGCCCCTTGATCGCCACATCTTTACTGTTGTTGGTCTGAGACAGGTTGCCCTGGCTGTGCAGACGCTCGGTAGCTACCGGACGAACACCGGTACCGATCTGCAAACCCGAAGGCAGCGTTGTTTGTGCTGAAGACTGTGCGCCAGGCTGACGAATCGTCTGGTACAGCAGATCTTCAAATACCGCGCGCTGGCGCTTAAAACCATTGGTACTGACGTTCGCCAGGTTGTTGGCGATGACATCCATATTGGTTTGTTGGGCGTCGAGGCCGGTTTTTGCGATCCATAATGAACTGATCATAAGTAGTCCTGTTTAATTAGCCCATTGACAGCAATTGGTTGGCGCGCTGGGCGTTATCGTCGACGCTGCTGATAATTTTCATCTGCATCTCGAAACGACGGGCGCTGGCGATCATGTCGGTCATCGCGGCAACCGGCTTGACGTTACTGCCCTCCAGCACACCTGACATCACGCGAATAGACGGGTCGTCCTGCAATGTCGTACCACGGGTCGCTTGTGCGGTCTGGCTCAGACGGAACAGCCCGTCATCACCGCGCACCACTTCCTGCGCATTCGCTTTCACCAGCTTCAGCTTGCCGACCGGCGCGATAGTATTCGCCGGATCGCCAGGGTTCAGCGATGAAATCGTACCGTCAGCCGCGATACTAATTTGCGAACCTTCCGGTACCGAAATCGGGCCGCCGTCGCCAATCACCGGATGCCCCTGAATGGTCAACTGGCCGGTTGAACTCACCTGGATATTACCGTTACGGGTATATCCTTCTGAGCCATCCGCCGTTTGAACAGCCAGCCAACCGTCCTGCTGCAACGCCACGTCCAGCGGACGCGAGGTGTAGTCAAGTTGCCCTGGCGTCATATCGGCGCCAGGCGTAGAAGCCACTACCAGCGTACGGGTAGGCAGTGAAAGCCCTTCTACCGGTACCGCGCGCAGCGCATTGAGCTGCGCACGAAAGCCTGGCGTGGACGCATTCGCGAGGTTGCTGGCGGTGACAGCCTGCTGATTCAGCGTCTGGCTGGCTGCGCCCATCGCGGTGTATATTGCGTGATCCATTAAGCCATCCCGTCAGACGATTAACGCAGGTTAACCAGCGTGTTAAGGATCTGATCCTGGGTTTTGATGGTCTGCGCGTTCGACTGATAGTTACGCTGCGCGACAATCATGTTCACCAGTTCTTTACTCAGATTCACGTTTGATGCTTCCAGTGCGCCGTTGGTCAGCTTACCGAAGTTGCCGGAACCCGCTGTACCCACGATAGCAACGCCGGAAGAGGTGGTCGCAGACCAGACGTTATCCCCTTCGGATTTCAGGCCTTCATTGTTAGCAAAGTTCGCCAGCACGATCTGACCCAGTACCTGAGTTTTCTCGTTGGAGTAGCTGCCCACCACGGTGCCGTCATCGTTGATGGCGTAGCTCACCAGCGATCCTGGCGGGTAACCATCCTGATCAACAGAGACTGCGCCGCTGCTGCCGGTGTTCTGCTGCATGGAGTTCAGGAAGCTCAGCGAATAAGTGCTGGCAGCAGAACCATTGAGGCTGGCCAGCGCGATGTTGATCTGCGGCTGCGCGTTCGGCGCGGCGTTCAGGTTCCAGGTACGCGGCGTAGTGGCCGGCAGCACTTCGGTGTAGTTAGTCACGGAAGTGAGCGTACCGTTCGAGTTGAACGACATCTGCGCGGCTTTTTCGTAAGAAGAGCCGGAAATGCTGGAGTCTTTGGTGTAGACATCCCAGGTGTTATCCGCAGTTTTAACGAAATAGCAGTCAACCGCATGTTCGTTACCCAGGCTGTCGTAAGACGTTACCGTGGTTTTTTTGTTGTAGGTATCCGAGTTCGTCGGATCGAACGGTGTCGTCGTCGGAATGGTCGCCGTCGAGTTCAGGTTCATCGGCATCGTCGCCGTGGTGGTGGCACGCGCCGACATCACGGTCGTTGGGATGTTAATCGTCGTCGGGTTAGCACCGGTCTGCACAACCGGCGGTGTACCCGCAACCGGGTAACCGGTCAGCTGCATACCCTGCATGTTGACCAGGTTGCGGTTCTCGTCCAGCTTGAACTGGCCGTTACGGCTGTAATAAACAGAACCGTTGGTATCTACCATGCGGAAGAAACCGTTCTGGCTAATCGCAACATCCAGACCACGACCGGTGTTGGTCGTTGTACCGTCGGTAAAGTCCTGAGTGATACCGGCAACTTTTACGCCCAGACCCACTTTAGAACCGGCAAACATATCGGCGAAGGACGCAGAGCCGGATTTAAAGCCATAGGTGGCGGAGTTGGCAATGTTGTTACCAATGACATCGAGGTTGGTGGCCGCAGCATCTAGGCCGCTGACCGCTTGTGAAAAGGCCATGACTTACTCCTGATAAGTGTTTTGGCTTAGATAATCTGCCGTACTTCGTCGAGTGTGGTGGTACCGTAAGTACCTAAATCCAGTGTGCTACCGTTGCTGCCGCGGGTAACACCTTGCACCAGTGCAAACTGCAGCGGCTGGGCAACCAGCTGTGTTGCGCCAGAGCTGGCGGCGATAGAGACTTTATAAGAGCCATCAGGTGCCGCTGTTCCATCCGTCATCTTGCCGTCCCAACTGAAGGTGTGGACACCGGCAGTCAGCGAGCCAATATCGATAGTGCGCACCACGGTACCGTCTTTGCTGGTCACGGTAGCGGTCACTTTATCGGCGGCTTGCGTCAGTTCCACGCCAAACGGCGTTGAGGTTTCTTTGCCCACCAGAACGGTCTGTCCCGGGATCATCACGCCGTGGCCAATCAGGTTTGTCGCCTGCAGCGACTGGCTGTTGTCGATCTGTCCGGAAATCGAACCGAGGGTGGTGTTCAGTTTTTCAATCCCGCTCACGGTGCTGATTTGCGCCAGCTGAGTGGTCAGTTCGTTGTTCTGCAGCGGGTTAGTCGGGTCCTGGTTTTTCAGTTGCGCGACCAGCAGCGTTAAAAAGCTGCCTTGCAGGTCGGATGCACTGTTTGTTCCGGTTGTGCTGGTGTTGTTACTGGTCGAGGAGACACCGCTATTTGTCGGGTCATCCACTCTTACGGCGATAGACATGCGCGTCTCCTTTACTGTCCGAGCGTGAGGGTTTTGAGCATCATGCTCTTAACGGTATTAAGCACTTCAACGTTCGCCTGGTAGCTGCGGGACGCAGACATGGTGTTCACCATTTCGCCGACCACATCAACATTGGGCATTTTGACGTAGCCATTCGCATCAGCCAGCGGGTTACCTGGTTCGTAAACCAGTTTGTCCGGCGCCTGGCTTTCAATCACATCAGCAACTTTTACACCGCCGGTCGCTTGCCCGGGCGCAGCATCCACCTGGAATACAACCTGCTTGGCGCGATACGGCTGACCATCAGGTCCGGTCACGCTGTCGGCGTTCGCCATGTTACTGGCGGCCACGTTCAAACGTTTGGACTGCGCGGTCAGCGCGGAGCCTGCGACATCAAAGATATTCAGTAATGCCATTTAATTAGTTCCCCTGTTGCAGAACACTCATCATGCTTTTGATCTGCCCACCCAGCACGGTCAGGCCGGTCTGGTATTTAACGCTGTTGTCAGCAAACTGCGTACGTTCACGATCCATATCCACGGTGTTGCCATCCAGCGAGGGCTGATCCGGAATGCGGTACAGCAAATCGGTAGACGGTCCGCTCATCGCCTGTGCCGGGATATGGCGCGAAGAGGTCATGGTCAACGCAACGCCGCTGCCTTCAGCACGCCCACGCTCCATGACTTTTTTCAATTCGCTGGCGAAATCAATATCGCGCGCCTGAAACCCCGGGGTATCGGCGTTGGCGATGTTTGCCGCCAGAATTTCCTGACGCTGGGCGCTCAGGTTCAGCGCTTCTTGCTGGAAACGAAGTGCGGCATCAAGTTTATCGAGCATGGCTCCCCCACTGATGACAATTATTTAGCCAACAGCTTAAATCTCCGCTGACAAACTTATCGCTGGAATAAGGGCAAAATGCGTCGCTATTTATTGCGTTGATAGGTTGACCATGCGGTTAAAATCCCCTCAACCACTCAACAGGCAGGAGTCTGCGATGAACACGTTGAAAGGCGGTTTAGCCGCGACCTTACTGTTATTAAGCGCCTTTGCTCAGGCCGCTGACTTGCAATCACAGCTGACGTCATTTTTTGCTCAACGTCTTGCTGGCTTTAGCGACGAGGTAGTGGTAAATATACGCACCCCGCAAAATCTGTTGCCCAGTTGCGAGCAGCCAGCGCTGAGCGTGCTCGGGAACGCTAAACTGTGGGGGAACCTGAACGTGCTGGCGAATTGCGCAGGTGTTAAGCGCTATTTGCAGGTGGAAGTTCAGGCGACCGGTAACTATGTGGTGGCAGCGCAGTCCGTTGCTCGTGGCAGCCTGTTGCAGCCCGGCAGCGTGACGCTAAAACGCGGCCGCCTCGATCAGTTGCCGCCGAGAACGATGCTGGATATTACCCAGGCGCAGGATGCGGTCAGTTTGCGCGATCTTACTCCAGGCCAGGCGATTCAACTGTCAATGTTGCGCCAGGCGTGGCGGGTTAAAGCGGGTCAGCGTGTACAGGTCGTGGCGTCGGGCGATGGCTTTAGTGTGAACGGCGAAGGTCAGGCACTGAACAATGCGGCGGTGGCGCAAAACGCCCGTGTGCGCATGGCTTCAGGGCAGATTGTCAGCGGTACAGTGAACGCTGATGGGAATATTCTGATTAACCTATAATCTTTTTAAAGAATTCATGTCGCCTGCCGATAATTAAGCAACGACTAAAGATATCAGGCCCGAAACGCCGGGATACCTCGATGAGGACAACACTATGAGCATTGATCGCACATCGTCTTTAAAACCGGTTAGTTCCGTTCAACAGCGCGAAACTAACGAGACCCAAACGCAGAAAACGCGTCTGGAAAAAGCGGCTACGGCAAACAGCACCAGCGTGACCCTCAGCGGCGCGCAGACCAAGCTGATGCAGGCTGGCGCGAATGACATCAATATGGAACGCGTGGAACAGCTGAAAACCGCGATCCGTAATGGTGAACTGAAGATGGACACCGGCAAAATCGCTGATGCCCTGATTGATGAAGCGAAGAGTTACTTGCAGAGTAAATAACAGTATGAATCGACTGTCAGACATTCTTGATCAAATGACAGTTATCCTGAGCGCTCTTAAAGACGTGATGGATGCTGAGCAAAAACAGCTTTCCGTAGGTAACATTCAAAGCAGCGCACTGCAGCGTATCACGGAAGAAAAAAGCTCATTGCTCGCGACACTGGATTACCTGGAGCAACAGCGTCGTTCGACACAAAAGGCGCAACATAGCGCGAACGACGATATCGCCGATCGCTGGCAAACTATTACGCAGAAAACGCAGCATTTGCGCGACCTTAACCAGCACAACGGATGGCTGCTGGAAGGACAAATTGCGCGTAACCAGCAAGCGCTGGAACTGCTAAAACCGCATCAGGAACCGAGCCTGTACGGCGCGAATGGTTATACCGCTTCCGCCAGCCGTGGCGGAAAGAAAATCTCGATTTAATAAGACCCGTCTTCATTTGCCAGGGATAATTCCCTGGCAATTTGCTTTTCTCTTTTCTCGCTTCTACTTCGCTGAACAAACTTACGCCGTAGTCCGACGCGCAAACTCTTTCACTTTAAAGCCCAGCAGCGCAAGCGTGGCGAAATAGGCCATCACACCGACCAGCACGACAGCCATCAACCGCAGCAGGCGATAAGGCATAGTGCCAGTTGACCACTCCGGCATGACATACAGCATGCCCACTAATGCCGCTGCCATCACCAGCACCGCAACCACCAGACGCAGCAGGAAACTTGCCCAGTCCGGCTGCGGCGTAAAGATCTGCTGCTTACGCAGCTGCCAGTAGAGCAGCCCGGCATTCAGACAGGCCGCCAGACCAATCGACAGCGATAACCCGGCGTGTTTCAGCGGCCCGATAAACGCAAGGTTCATCAATTGCGTCATCACCAGCGTGACAATGGCAATCTTCACCGGCGTTTTGATGTTCTGTCGCGAGTAGAAGCCTGGTGCCAGCACTTTCACTACGATAAGCCCCATCAGCCCCACCGAGTAGGCGATGAGCGCGCGCTGGGTCATTGATGCATCAAACGCGGTGAATTTACCGTACTGGAACAGCGAAACGGTCAACGGTTTCGCCAGGATGCCGAGCGCTACGGCGCTGGGCAACGCCAGCAGAAAGCAGAGCCGCAACCCCCAATCCATCAGGCGGCAATATTCGTCGTGGTTACCGCTGGCGAAACTTTTCGACAACGACGGTAACAGGATAGTGCCAAGCGCCACGCCAAGCACGCCGGAGGGAAACTCCATCAGGCGGTCAGCGTAATACATCCACGACACGGAACCGGAAACCAGAAACGAGGCGAAAATGGTGTTGATGATAAGCGAGATCTGGCTGACCGAAACCCCAAGAATGGCCGGCCCCATCTGTTTGATCACCCGCATCGCCCCGGCATCGCGGAAGCTGATGCGCGGCAGCACCAGCATGCCGATTTTCTTCAGGTGCGGCAGCTGATACACCAGTTGCAGCACACCGCCGACTGTAACGGCCCAGGCCAGCGCCAGTACCGGCGGATGAAAAAAGGGAGCAGCAAATAGCGCAAAGCCAATCATGCTGATGTTTAAGAATGTCGGCGCAAACGCCGGCACCGAAAAGCGATTCCAGGTATTGAGGATCGCCCCGGCCAGCGACGCCAGCGAGATCAGCAAAATATAAGGGAAGGTAATGCGCAGCAGTTGCGAGGTTAAGTTGAATTTATCCGCCGTATCGGCAAAACCCGGTGCGGTGACGAGGATCACCCACGGCGCCGCCAGCATCCCGGCCACGGTGACGATGGCCAGCGCCAGCGTCAGCAACCCGCAGACATAGGAGACAAACACCCGCGTCGCATCTTCACCCTGTTTGCTTTTGTACTCGGCGAGGATCGGCACAAAGGCCTGAGAAAACGCCCCTTCTGCAAAAATGCGGCGCAATAAATTCGGCAGTTTGAACGCCACGAAAAAGGCGTCGGTCGCCATTCCCGCACCAAACACCCTTGCCACAATGGCGTCACGCGCAAAACCCAGCACGCGGGAAAACATCGTCATGGAGCTGACAGCCGCCAGCGATTTTAATAGGTTCATTCTGGTTTCCATAAGACACAACGCCTGCAATGCAGGCGTTGATGTACAGCGAAGCGCTTAGTCTACAGGGAAAAAGGCGAATTACTATCGCCAGATGTTACCGGGCATTATTCACTCATCGCCTCGCGCCAGAGCTTGTCTACCACGCGCTGGGCGAGGATCGCTTGCTCACCTGCGGTTTCCGGAACGGTCTGATTTTGCACGCATTCAATGAAATGGCGGGCGCATCCGGCGAAACCGCGCTGCTCCAGCACACTCTGCCAGCCCGCCACCGGACGGGCGACAACGCCCTGCCCGCGCTCTTCGCGCCACTCGCGCATATCGGTTATGTCGAATAAGCCGCCGTCAGTCACCGCCTGAACCCATTCCCGCTGGCTGCCCGCCCGGCGATGCATGCTGGTGGTAATTTGCAGGTGTTCAACACTGAAATGGTGCTCGGCATAAATCATAGCGCCGTCGTCATTGGTCAGCAGCGTACCGCTTTTTAATTGCGCGCCACCGCCCGCCAGCCACAGCGCGGTATCCACAACATGCAGGTAGTCATCCAGCAGGGTGAAGCGTAAATCATGCGGCCCGACGCTGTCGGTACGGTGTTTATCCATACGCAACGAAGCGGCCTGCGGCATCTGCTGTTTTAGCTCGCGGTACAGCGGGGAGAAACGGCGGTTAAACCCGACCATCAGCGTCAGTTTTTTACGTGCGGCCAGCTCAATAAGCCGCTCCGCGTCCGGTAAGTTTTCCGCCAGCGGCTTATCTACGCAGACGTGGACACCGAGATTGAGCAACTCACTGACGACCGCATAGTGGGAAGCCGTTGAGGTGTGGACAAAAACCGCGTCGCATTGTGCCGCCAGGGAAGCCAGAGAGTCGGCATACGGAATGCGCCAGGTTTCGCACACGCGCAGTGCCTTTTCCCGCGTTGGCGACCAGGCCGCCGCCAGCGTCCAGTCTGTTGCTGCGCCTAACACCGGCAACCAGGCCTTTTGCGCTATGCTGCCAAGCCCTACCACACCGATACGTAACGTTGTCACTGTTAATCTCCCAGATGTGCGAGCAGCGAATCGAGACGCTGCTTCAGTTCAGCCACTTCTGCTTCCAGCGCATCAACACGCGCTGCCAGAGATGCGTCCGGCGGACTGACGGCTTCAACAACATTCACCAGCGTCTGCACATCGCCGCTGAAAAGATGCATAAAGCGGCTTTCGCGTTTGCCTGGCTCTCTCGGCAGACGTGCCACATACGGCCCGTCTTCGCGCGTCGCCAGGTGTTCTAACGCATTTTCCACTTCAGCCATATCGCTGAACTGATGCATGCGTTCGCCGCGAGTACGCAACTCGCCCGGCGTTTGCGGCCCGCGCAGTAATAACGTGGTGACGAGCGCCACCTCGGCAGAACTCAGTTTGAGATCGCCAAATTCAGAATTACAAAAACGCTGCTCATATTTTGTCACCCGGTTACCAAAACCGCTTACCGTGCGCAGATAATGGCGCTTGACCAGTTCATCCAGCACCGTTTGCACCTCGTGTTCAGCAAGGTTCATCACCGGTTCACGGTTGGTTTTTTGATTACAGGCAGTGACAACACCATTAATGGAGAGCGGGTATTGCTCCGGCGTCGTCACCTGTTTTTCCAGTAAACAGCCAATCACCCTCGCCTCTACGGCGGTTAATTGATACTTCATCAAAACTCCTTAGCGACCGGGGGTCCATTCCTGCGTGGTTAATGCGGTAAGCACGTGATCGCGCCATTGCCCGTCAATTAACAGATACGATTTGGCATAGCCCTCTTTTTCAAAGCCAAGCCTCGCCAGTAAATCACCGCTGCGTTTATTGTGCGGCATGTAGTTCGCCATAATGCGATGCATATGTTGCGTGCGTTGCATATAGCGAATGGCGGTGGTGAGCGCTTCGAACATCAGCCCCTGCCCCTGCCATTTCTGGCCAACGGAATACCCCAGATAACAGGCATGAAAAGAGCCGCGCACCACGTTTGAGAAATTCGCCACGCCGACTATCTCTTTCTCTTCCGGATCGAGCAACGCAAAATAGAACGCGGAACCCTGTTTATGAAACTCATTGATCATGCTCAGACGCGCCTGCCAACCGGAAGGATAACAATGGCTTTCATCGCGCACGGGTTCCCAGGGTTTTAAAAACTGGCGGTTTTCGGCGTAATAATCCGCCAGCCGCCAGGCGTCGCGCTCATGCACCAGGCGAACCACCAGACGGTCTGTTACTAAGCGTACTTTCGGCACGTTACTGCGATAGCCAAACATGCATTACCACTCCTTCCGTTTTACGACTCTTTTAACCCCTTCCCTTTACTATACAGTTGCTCCGGGGCTGTGGGAAAACAGCAACATGGCATTTTCTGCGTCAAACACCATTTTCGATGAAAAGTCTCAATCAAAGGCAGACGTTGATAAAAAAATATTGTCACCACGACGATGGGAAAAGGCCCGGCGAAACCGCAGAATAAGAAGGTCTTATCTTTCTTATTTCCCGGAGGGGAAATGGCGCGCATATCGCAGGCAAGGAGCCTGGGTAAATATTTCCTGCTTGTCGATAATATGCTGGTTGTTCTCGGCTTTTTCGTTGTCTTCCCACTGATTTCTATCCGCTTTGTTGACCAGCTTGGCTGGGCGGCGTTAATGGTCGGCATTGCCCTCGGTTTGCGTCAGTTTATTCAACAGGGTTTGGGGATTTTCGGCGGTGCGATTGCCGACCGTTTCGGTGCCAAGCCGCTGATTGTCACCGGCATGCTGATGCGCGCAGGCGGTTTTGCCGCGATGGCGGTGGCGCATGAACCCTGGCTGCTGTGGCTCTCCTGTATTCTTTCCGGGCTGGGCGGCACGCTGTTTGATCCGCCGCGCTCCGCGCTGGTGGTGAAACTGGTGCGTCCTAATCAGCGCAGCCGTTTTTTCTCGCTGTTAATGATGCAGGACAGCGCGGGCGCGGTTATTGGCGCGCTGCTCGGCAGCTGGCTACTGCAATATGACTTTCGTCTGGTGTGTGCAGCCGGTGCGTTGATGTTTATCTTATGCGCCGCGTTTAACGCCTGGCTACTGCCTGCATGGAAACTCTCGACGGTGAAAGCGCCGGTGCGCGAAGGTCTGACGCGCGTACTGCGTGACAAGCGCTTTGTCACTTACGTGCTAACCCTTACCGGTTATTACATGCTGGCGGTGCAGGTCATGTTGATGCTGCCGATTATGGTGAACGACATTGCCGGTTCACCGGCGGCAGTGAAGTGGATGTACGCCATTGAAGCCTGTCTGTCGCTGACGCTGCTCTACCCCATTGCGCGCTGGAGTGAAAAACGGTTTCGCCTTGAGCATCGCCTGATGGCAGGTCTGCTGGTGATGTCTTTCAGCCTGCTGCCGGTGGGGATGGTCGGCACGTTGCAGCAACTCTTCACGCTGATTTGTACCTTCTATATTGGCTCCATTATTGCCGAACCCGCGCGGGAAACGTTAAGCGCACAGCTGGCCGATGCCCGTGCGCGCGGCAGTTATATGGGTTTCAGCCGTCTTGGGCTCGCCTTCGGTGGCGCGCTTGGTTATGCCGGCGGCGGCTGGCTGTTTGACGCCGGGAAAGCATTTAACCAGCCAGAGTTGCCGTGGATGATGCTGGGCGTTATCGGGATGATCACCTCTATGGCGCTACTGTGGCAATTCAGTCACAAACGCATTCGCCCGACCATGCTCGAGCCTGGCGCCTGATTTGCGCGCCGGTTTTCCCTCTTCCATACTGGTAGTTGATGGATAAGCCAGTATGGAGGAGAAACGTGAAACTCTACATTTACGATCACTGCCCGTTCTGCATTAAAGCCCGCATGATTTTCGGCCTCAAGAACATCCCCGTTGAACTCAAAATCCTGCTCAATGATGACGAAGCCACACCGACGAAAATGATTGGCCAGAAAATGGTGCCGATCCTGCAAAAGGATGACAGCCGCTATCTGCCGGAAAGCATGGATATTGTTCACTATGTCGATAAGCTTGATGGCAAACCGCTGCTCACCGGCAAGCAAAACCCGAAAATCGAAGAGTGGCTGCGCAAGGTTAATGGTTACGTTAATAAGCTATTGATCCCCCGCTTTGCGAAATCGGCGTTTGACGAATTTTCCACGCCACAGGCGCGCGCCGGATTTGTGGCCAAAAAAGAGGCCGCCATTGGCGATTTCGCCGAACATCTCAGCCATTCGGCGGGATTAGCGAAAAATATCAGCGACGATTTACGTGTGCTGGACAAATTGATTGTGCAGCCCAACGCCGTGAACGGAGAACTCTCCGATGATGATATTCATCTCTTCCCGCTGCTGCGTAATCTGACGCTGGTAAGCGGTATCAACTGGCCCAGCCGGGTTGCAGCGTACCGTGACAATATGGCGAAACAGACACAAATTAACTTGCTGTCATCGATGGCTATTTAACCGCCCATGACGGAAGCGCGCCCGCTTCCGTCATGCCTTTCAGCTTTTTCCGCTGGCCTTTATTTAGCGTGTGTCGCATGCTACGCCCCTGCGTCGTAGCATGGCGATCACGTTGAGGAATTCATGAAGAGAATTATTTTTGCCGCAGCATTACTGTTGAGCGGCGTGCTGGTGGGGTGCAATCAACTAACCCAATATTCTATCAGCGAACAGGAGATTAACCAGGCGCTACAAAAACGTAACGACTTCGCCAAAGACATTGGCGTGCCCGGCGTTGCGGATGCTCATATTGTGCTGAATAACCTGGCCAGTGAAATCGGTCGCGAAGAACCCAATAAAATCACGCTGACCGGCGATGCGAATCTGGATATGACCTCGCTATTTGGCAACCAGAAAGCCATCATCAAATTGAAACTCAAAGCGTTGCCGGTATTTGATAAAGAAAAAGGCGCGATTTACCTGCAAGAGATGGAAGTGGTTAACGCCACCGTGACACCGGAAAAAATGCAGACCGTGTTACAAACGTTGATGCCTTATCTTAATCAGTCGCTGCGCAATTACTTTAACCAACGCCCGGCTTATGTGCTGAAAGAAGACAACAGCAAAGGCGAGGCGCTGGCGAAAAAATATGCCAAAGGGATTGAGGTGAAACCGGGCGAAATTATTATCCCCCTCACCGACTAAATAACAGGGCGCCGCGAGCGCCCTTTTTTTCAGGAAAAGGATGCAAACGAAAACGTTTCCGCTTATTCTTAGTGCCCGGCAAAAACACCTGTTTCTCACCAGCCGGAGCACTCCAATGACCCAACCTCAGGTTTTGAAAATCCGCCGTCCTGACGACTGGCATGTCCATTTACGTGATGGCGAAATGCTAAAAACCGTGGTGCCGTGGACCAGCGAAACTTACGCCCGCGCCATTGTCATGCCGAACCTTGCTCCTCCTGTCACCACTGTGGAGGCGGCTATCGCATACCGCCAGCGTATTCTTGACGCTGTGCCCGCCGGGCATGATTTTACGCCATTAATGACCTGCTATCTGACCGACAGCCTGAGCGCCGATGAAGTCGAACGCGGCTTTAACGAGCAGGTATTTACGGCAGCGAAACTCTATCCGGCGAATGCCACGACCAACTCCAGCCATGGTGTTACCAGCATTGATGCGATTATGCCGGTTCTGGAACGGATGGAGAAACTGGGTATGCCGCTGCTGGTGCATGGTGAAGTGACGCACGCGGATATTGATATTTTTGATCGCGAAGCGCGGTTTATCGAAACGGTCATGGAACCGTTACGCCAGCGCCTGCCGGGGCTGAAAGTGGTGTTTGAGCATATTACGACCAAAGATGCCGCAGACTATGTGCGTGAAGGCAATGAGCTGCTGGCCGCGACCATTACCCCTCAGCACCTGATGTTTAACCGTAACCATATGCTGGTCGGTGGCGTGCGCCCGCATCTTTATTGCCTGCCGATCCTGAAGCGTAATATTCACCAGCAGGCGCTGCGCGAACTGGTTGCCAGCGGCTTTACGCGCGCGTTTCTCGGCACGGACTCCGCGCCGCATGCGCGTCATCGTAAAGAGGCTAGCTGCGGCTGCGCCGGTTGTTTCAACGCCCCCACCGCGCTTGGCAGTTATGCAACCGTGTTCGAAGAGATGAACGCCCTCCAGCACTTTGAAGCGTTCTGTTCCGTCAACGGGCCACGTTTCTATGGCTTACCGGTGAACGAAACGTTTGTTGAGCTGGTGCGTGAAGAGAGCCAGGTGCCAGAGACGATTGCGCTGCCGGAAGATTCACTGGTGCCGTTCCTCGCCGGTGAAACCGTGCGCTGGCGCGTTAAATAAAAAAATTATCGCTCCCTGTTGTAATATTTTTCGCTTAACTGTATAAACATACAGTAAATTACACAGGGGGGCTATTATGCGCATTGAAGTGACTATCGCCAAAACCACACCTTTACCGCCTGGCGCTGTTGATGCACTGGCGGGCGAGTTATCTCGTCGTCTGAACAATTGTTACCCCGATCGCGAAAACAAAATTACGGTTCGCTATGCCGCAGCAAATAATCTTTCGGTTTTAGGCGGTGCAAAAGAAGATAAAGATCGCATAACTGAAATTTTGCAGGAAACCTGGGAAAGCGCCGACGACTGGTTTATCACCGACTAATTTCTCTTTAAGTTTGTGCTTATTGCCGGGTCGCCCCGGCTTTTTTTGTTGTTTTTTTAAGCGCAATCCTGTAGCAGATCTTTTTTAATAAAAATATATGGTTAAGAGCCCGTTTTCTTATTCAAAAAAATCTAACGGCCGAAAAAACATGTTGCAGAGTGTTTAATTATTCGATCTACTCCCCCACTTGTTGGTATACTGAAAAAGCTTCAAATAAAACACGCATTGAACCTCAAGAGTCGTTGTCGAATTAAACACGCCAATAAAGGGGGTTATGATGGTAAAGAATAATGAAGTCATCCAGACCCATCCACTGGTCGGATGGGACATCAGCACCGTGGACAGCTACGACGCACTGATGCTCCGGTTGCACTACCAGACCCCAAACAGAGCCGCTCAGGAAGAGACCGAAGTCGGCCAGACGTTGTGGTTAACGACCGATGTTGCCCGCCAGTTTATATCGATACTCGAAGCGGGCATTGCCAAGATTGAATCGGGCGACTACCAGGAAGATGAGTATCGCAGGCATTAGTGATAATGCGCTATATAGACTCAACAGGCACCCTTGTGGTGCCTTTCTTATTTCTGTCCTTGTATAACGTTCCCAGGTTAATTACCCTCCTGAACACGCATTTGCCTGGAGAACATCACCATGAAATACGATCTCATTATTATTGGCAGCGGCTCTGTCGGCGCTGCGGCAGGCTATTACGCCACGCTAAGCGGGCTGAACGTGCTGATGACCGACGCTCACCTGCCTCCCCATCAGGAAGGCAGCCACCACGGTGATACGCGTTTAATTCGTCATGCTTACGGCGAAGGCGAGAAATATGTTCCGCTGGTATTGCGCGCGCAGCAGTTGTGGGAGCAACTGGCTGCGGAAAGCGGCGAAGCGGTGTTTGAACGCACAGGCGTTATCAATATCGGCCCGGCTGATTCGGCTTTTTTGGCTAACGTCGCGCAAAGCGCTGCGCAGTGGCAGCTGGCCGTCGAAAAACTCGATGCCCCGTCACTGATGGCACGCTGGCCGGAAATCCGCGTACCCGACGATTACATCGGCCTGTTTGAAGCCGACTCCGGTGTACTGCGTAGCGAGCTGGCGATAAAGACCTGGATCCGCCTTGCCAAAGAGGCGGGCTGCGCTCAGCTGTTCAATTGTCCGGTCACTGCGCTGCATCATCATGATGACGGCATCAGCATCGATACCCGGGAAGGGACATTCCACGGCAAAAAAGTTCTTGTCAGCGCGGGGACGTGGGTGCAAAAACTGCTGCCTGAGTTGCCGATACAACCGGTCCGCAAAGTTTTTGCGTGGTTCCAGGCCGATGGCCGTTACAGCACCAAAAACAAATTCCCGGCGTTTACCGGTGAAATGCCCAATGGCGACCAGTATTACGGCTTCCCGGCGGAAGACAATGAATTAAAAATTGGCCGTCACAACGGCGGGCAGCTTATCAGCGACGCGCAGCAGCGTAAGACGTTTGGCGAAGAGCCGGGAGATGGTTCTGAATGTTTCGCTTTTCTGCGCCAGTTCCTCCCCGGCATCGGTGGGTGTTTGTACGGTGCATCCTGCACTTACGATAACTCTCCGGATGAAGACTTTATTATTGATACGCTGCCGGGATCCCCGGACACGCTGATTGTCACTGGTCTTAGCGGGCACGGTTTCAAATTTGCGCCAGTGTTGGGCGAAATTGCCTGTGAATTTGCCCACGGCAAAAGCTCGCATTTTGATTTACAACCTTTCTCACTGTCCCGTTTTACCGGGTAACCTTTCAGCGGCCCCGTTCGGGGTCGCTTATCGCATTTTTACGGAGAGAATATGCGCCGTCTGTTTCATTACTTAATAAATAACGTGCGTGAACATTTGATGCTTTATATTGCGCTGTGGTTACTTATCGCACTGATCGATATTATCTATATCGTATGGGCATCTTGATAAACACTGACAAAAATTGACATATACTTATAAAAATATATTTTCAGGGCAGAATATTTAAACATCCTCTCCGCAACAAAACCTTAATAAATTGGGGACTTACACCACAGTCAACCTAATGTTCTGAATGTTATTCAGCAAAGTCATTCAAAAACGATGATATAGAAAAAATAACGATTCAATAGCGTAATTTTGAGTTGCAATATTGTTTCTCTCCCGCCATTTTAATTTAACCAGTTATTAACCGCGATTAACAATTATGCCATTACGCAATTCACCTGAGCGCTACGGCGCCATTTCCATTGTGCTGCACTGGCTGGTGGCCATTGTAGTTTATGGTATGTTCGCGTTGGGTCTGTGGATGGTGACGCTGAGCTATTACGACGGCTGGTATCATAAAGCGCCTGAGCTCCATAAGAGCATCGGCATTTTGCTCATGCTCGGCCTCGTGTTCCGGGTCGTGTGGCGTTTTCTTTCCCCGCCGCCAAAGCCGCTCGCCAGCTATTCACGTCTGACGCATATCAGCGCTGTGTTTGTCCATATCGCGCTCTATTTGCTGTTGTTCGGCATTCTTTTCAGCGGCTATCTGATCTCCACGGCAGACGGTAAACCCATCAGCGTTTTTGGGCTGTTCGAGATCCCCGCAACGCTTGCCGATGCCGGATCACAAGCCGACCTTGCCGGAAATATTCACCTCTGGCTGGCATGGACAGTTGTCGTGCTGTCCGTTTTGCATGGCCTTGCCGCGGTTAAACACCATTTCATCGATAAAGACGTCACTCTCAAGCGCATGCTGGGAAAATCGTCGCCTGACTCTGGAGCATAATATGAAGAAAATCCTGCCGGGACTCGCTCTCGCTTCGCTGCTGTTCACTACGGGTTCTGCTATCGCTGCGGATTACAAAATTGATAAAGAGGGTCAGCATGCCTTCGTTAATTTTCGTATCCAGCACCTCGGCTATAGCTGGCTCTATGGCACGTTTAAAGATTTCGACGGGACGTTTAGCTTCGACGAAGCCAACCCGGCCTCAGACAAAGTGAACGTCACCATTAACACTAACAGTGTCGATACCAACCACGCCGAGCGTGATAAACACTTGCGCAGCGCTGAGTTCCTGAATGTCGCCAAATTCCCGCAGGCAACCTTTACTTCAACCGAGGTGAAAAAAGCGGGTGACGGGCTGGATATTACCGGTAATCTGACGCTGAACGGCGTCACCAAACCGGTAGTGCTGGCGGCGAAACTGATGGGTCAGGGCGATGATCCGTGGGGCGGCGTGCGCGCAGGCTTTGAAGCTTCCGGCAAAATTAAGCTGAAAGATTTTAACATCACCACCGATCTGGGTCCGGCGTCTCAGGACGTTGAGCTGATTATTTCCGTGGAAGGCGTGCGTCAGAAGTAAGATTACGGGAGAGGGGCAACCCTCTCCTCAGATTTTATTCCGGATCCGGAATGCCCAGTTTGGTATTCAGACGACCACGGGATTTGTTAAAGATTTTGTTGCCATTCTCCCGCCCGGCGCGACGTTTACGCTGCTCTTCTTCCGGCAGTTCGCTCTCTTCTTTACACAGCTCACTGCAGCAACCGTTAAATTTCACAGCACATGCCGGACACTGAATGAACAGCAAATGACAGCCGTCATTACGACAATTGGTATGGGAATCACAAGGTGTGCCGCACTGGTGGCAATGGGCAATAACGTCATCGGAAATGCGCTCGCCCATACGCTCGTCAAACACAAAGTTTTTACCGATAAAACGCACCGGCAAGCCCTGTTCGCGCGCGCGGCGCGCATATTCGATAATGCCGCCTTCGATATGCCACACTTGAGTGAAGCCGTTATGCTTCATCCAGGCGCTCGCTTTCTCGCAGCGGATACCGCCGGTGCAGTACATAACGATTTTCTTATCTTTATGTTCCTGCATCATTTCGACCGCTTTCGGTAGCTGCTCGCGGAACGTATCCGCCGGGATCTCCAGCGCACCAGCGAAATGTCCGACTTCGTATTCGTAGTGATTGCGCATATCAATGAACACCGCATCAGGATCGTCGAGCATGGCATTCACTTCCGCCGCTTTCAGATAATCCCCCACATCGCTGGCGTCAAAACTCTCATCGTCGATACCGTCGGCAACAATCCTGTCGCGGACTTTCATGCGCAGCACCCAGAAGGATTTACCGTCATCATCAATCGCGATATTTAAACGCAGGCCGTCGAGCGCAGGATCGAAGGCATAAAGCGTCTGGCGAAAGGCGTCGAATTTACTTTGTGGCACGCTGATTTGCGCATTGATGCCTTCATGGGCAAGGTAAATACGGCCAAACACGTTCAACTGGCTAAAAGCCTGGTAGAGCGCGTCGCGCGTGGCTTGCGGATTAATAATCGAGAAATACTTATAGAACGAGACGGTAACGCGCGGTTCCGTTTCCGCGAGCATCCGCGCCTTCAGTTCATCATTGGAGATGCGGTTATGTAACACTGGCATGGTGTACGTGTCCTGCAAAGTTAGGGGTGAAAAAACGGCGGCATCATAAAGCAAATACTGATAATTTACATCCACACATTTTGCGCTACATTTTCTCTCATTCTAATGATTACGACGCAACAATTCCTGACAAAACAGGCATTCTGTGCGCCATGGTTTTGGTTAATTCCGAAAAAATGCGAGAATACAGGGAATTGTTGCTTCAAACAGGACAGTCATGACGCATTTACCCAAGTTTACGGCATCGCTGCTGCACCCGCGCTACTGGGCTCTCTGGTTCGGGGTCGGCATGCTGTGGTTAGTTGTTCAACTCCCCTATCCCGTGATTTACCGCCTCGGCTGCGGCATTGGCCACCTGGCGCAGCGCCTGATGAGACGTCGTGTACGTATTGCGCAGCGCAATCTCGAACTCTGCTTTCCGCACATGAGCGAAACAGAGCGCCAGAAAATGGTCGCGAAAAATTTTGAATCGGTTGGCATGGGTTTGATGGAAACCGGCATGGCCTGGTTCTGGTCCGATCGCCGGATGTCACGCTGGATGGACGTTATCGATTTTGAACATGTCAGAAGCGTGCAGGCGCAAGGGCGAGGAATCTTACTGATCGGCGTACATTTTTTGACGCTGGAGATCGGTGCCCGCATGTTTGGTCTGAACGAGCCAGGTATCGGTGTCTATCGCCCGAATGACAACCCGGTTATTGACCTGCTGCAAACCTGGGGCCGCATGCGTTCTAATAAAAGCATGATCGACCGTAAAGATCTTAAAGGCATGATCCGCGCCCTGAAAGCGGGTGATGTCGTTTGGTACGCGCCCGATCATGACTACGGCCCGCGCGCCAGCGTTTTCGCCCCTTTCTTTGCCGTTAAAGATGCGGCGTCCACGTCCGGAACCTGGATGCTGGCCCGCATGTCCCAGGCCTGTATTGTGCCTTTTGTTCCGCGCCGTAAACCGGGTGGCAAAGGATACGAACTGATTATTCTTGAGCCGGAGTGCTCCCCTCCGCTCGATGACGCAGAAACCACCGCCGCATGGATGAACAAAGTGGTTGAGCGCTGCATTATGATGGCGCCAGAGCAATATATGTGGCTGCATCGCCGCTTCAAAACGCGCCCGGAAGGCGTCCCCTCTCGCTACTGAATCGATAAAGAGCCTGCAAATGCAGGCTCTTTTTTTGTCATACAAACCTGCGTCAGCGCATTGCGGCAATCATAACCCAGGCGCATAATTAGCATGCTTACTATCGACTATTCTTAATGTGTGCTGTTATGGACGGTTATGTCTCACTCTGATGCCCCAATAAACTGGAAGCGCAATCTCACCGTTGCCTGGTTTGGTTGTTTTCTCACTGGCGCGGCGTTTAGCCTGGTGATGCCCTTTATCCCCCTCTATGTCGAGCAGCTTGGCATCACCGATCCCGGCGCGCTCAATATGTGGTCCGGTTTAGTCTTTAGCATCACCTTCCTGTTCTCTGCCATCGCTTCTCCCTTCTGGGGTGGTCTTGCCGACCGTAAAGGACGCAAAATCATGCTACTGCGTTCCGCGCTCGGCATGGCGATTGTTATGGCGTTAATGGGCATCGCACAAAATGTCTGGCAGCTCCTTGTGCTGCGGGCACTGCTCGGTTTGCTGGGTGGTTTTATCCCCAACGCCAATGCCCTGATCGCCACGCAAATGCCGCGCAATAAAAGCGGCTGGGCGCTGGGGACGCTCTCAACGGGAGGGGTCAGCGGCGCGCTGCTTGGCCCGCTGGCTGGTGGTTTGCTGGCCGATAGCTGGGGTTTGCGGATGGTCTTTTTTATTACCGCTTCTGTGCTTTTTATCTGTTTTCTGCTCACACTACTTTGCATCCGCGAAAATTTCACCCCGGTGGCAAAACGCGAGATGTTGCACTTCAAAGAGGTTTTCGCCTCGCTAAAAAGCCCCAAACTGGTGTTGAGCCTGTTCATCACCACCATGATTATCCAGGTAGCGACGGGCTCTATTGCACCGATTCTGACACTCTATGTGCGCGATCTTGCCGGTAATGTCAGCAACATTGCTTTTATCAGCGGCATGATTGCCTCCGTGCCTGGCGTCGCGGCACTGCTTAGCGCACCCCGTCTGGGCAAATTGGGAGACAAAATCGGCCCGGAGAAAATTCTGGTCGCGGCATTGATAATCTCCGTCTTATTACTGCTGCCAATGTCCCTGGTGCAAAATCCATGGCAACTGGGCGTTTTGCGCTTCCTGCTCGGTGCTGCAGACGGCGCGCTGCTTCCTGCGGTACAAACCTTGCTGGTCTACAACTCCACTAATCAAATTGCCGGGCGGATATTCAGTTACAACCAGTCATTCCGCGATATTGGTAATGTTACCGGCCCGCTGATGGGTGCGGCGGTCTCAGCCAGCTATGGTTTTCGCGCGGTATTTTGCGTGACGGCGGGCGTTGTTCTGTTTAATGCCATTTATTCATGGTTCAGTTTGCAGCGCCCTGCCCGCCGGGCCAGAACCGAGGCAACCCGCAGCATTCAACGCCAGGAGTCGCGTAAAGCGTGATCGCGCCCCCGGTACAATAGATATTTACCTCACATCCATGCTGACTCGCACATAAAAAGCGACGCTGTTTCGTGCTTATTTCCCGAATTAATCAAAGCCGAAAAGCGGAATAACTGGCATGACTGACCATCTTTATCTTGCAACACGTTAAACATAAAACGCAGTCACAAACATTCGTCACGAATTCTGCAGGCGTACAGTTATTCAGAGCGACACCTTTCTCGTTATGCCATGAAATCGCTGATTTATTTATGACAAATTTGACGCTCGCAAAACCAGCGTCTATAGGTTTGAGCATACCTTTTTTACTGTTATCTCAGGAGCGATGATATGGCCGAAACTGAACTGGAGTATTACTCAACACTGTCGGAAGCAATTGATGCCGCGCGGGAATTATTCATTGCCGATAACCCGGATCTTGATGAAGAAGAAATCAGCGTGCAGCAATTCAATGTGCAAAAGTATGTTCTTCAGGATGGCGATATCGCGTGGCGCGCTGAGTTTTTTGCGGATGAAGAAGAGCCTGGCGAATGCTTGCCTCTTTTCAGCGGTGAAGCCGCACAAAGTGTCTTTGACGGCGATTTCGATGAAATCGAGATAAGCCAGGAGTGGCAGGAAGAGAATACGCTGCACGAATGGGACGAAGGTGAATTCCAGCTGGAACCGCCTCTTGACACCGAAGAAGGACAGACAGCCGCTGACGAGTGGGACGAGCGCTGATTACTCGTAAGGGCCGTGATTAGCATCCAGCGGTAACAAAAGTGTGTCAAACACCTGTGAGAAAGGTAAATCAAGTACGGTAATGTAGCGCCACGCGGAGTCGCGGACATCCCACTTGACGCCAGGGTAATACTGATTACCGTGTCCCTGACCGGGGATTGTCCGGCTGACGATGCTGCCGCAACCGCTTAGCAGACACGCCATGAATACCACTAAAATTACTCTCACAGGCAACCTCTTCTTGTTTGATACAGATAAAAAAATACCGGCCATCTGGCCGGTATTTTCCTTAATGTCGGCTTACTTTGCCTTCAACGCCAGCGGGTTAAGCTTCAGCGTTTCATAGTAGCTCGCCCATGACAGATATCTCTCCGGCGCCGCCCACAAGCGATAGTGCATACGCGCTAGTGTGACCGGGTCGCTCAGCAATACCAGGCGACGGTCGCGGTTCAGCTTCTCTGGTGTTTCATTCAGCGCCTGCTCAACATGGCGATCGCGGGCAATTTCCAGCACGTGACTTGCGCGGTGGCGAGCCGTTGCCATCGCCGTTGCCAGCGCGTTGAATGACGGGTTAAACACCGCATGCATAAAGCCATCATCCAGGCTGCGCGAGCGGTTCAGCTCCAGATATTTATCCGTGTTCACCAGTACCTGCGGCGGAGAGTACTCTTCCGGGATGAGGAACAGTTTCCAGCGTTTGGTACGCAGTCCGACGGTAGACCGGCTGGAGATAACCGACACGAACGGCGACAGGATCAGCGAGAAGACAATTGGTGCCAGCCAGAACAGGAAGCGGAGATCAAGCCATGCCATCCCTACTGCCCATACCAGCCCCAGCAGCAGCTGAGAACCGTGGCGCATAAAGGCTTCACCCCACGGCGTGGAGTCATCGTCACGCTGCGGCGAGTTCCATACCACTTCCCAGCCAAGGAACGCGCTGACCACAAACACGGTGTGGAACAGCATACGCACCGGCGCAAGCAGCACCGAGAACAGCACTTCCAGCAGCAGGGAAATCGTTACGCGAATGAAACCACCGTACTCTTTCGGCCCCTTGCACCACACCAGGATGATACTCAGCAGCTTCGGCAGGAACAGCAGGACCATGGTCGAAGCGAAAAGCGCAATAGCCAGCTCCGGACGCCACTGCGGCCACACCGGGAACAGCTGGCGCGGCTGCAGGAAGTATTGCGGTTCCGTCAGCGCATGCACCACCTGCAAAGCCGTGGAAAGCGCAAGGAACATAAACCACAGCGGTGCAGAGAGATAGGACATCACACCAGTGAGGAACACTGCGCGGTGAACCGGGTGCATACCTTTAACCAGGAACAGGCGGAAGTTCATCAGGTTGCCGTGACACCAGCGGCGGTCACGCTTCAGCTCATCGAGCAGGTTCGGCGGCAGCTCTTCATATGAGCCTGGCAGATCGTAAGCAATCCACACCCCCCAACCGGCACGGCGCATCAGCGCGGCTTCGACAAAGTCGTGGGACAGAATCGAACCGGCAAACGAACCTTCACCCGGCAGCGGCGCCAGCGCGCAGTGCTCAATAAACGGTTTCACGCGGATAATCGCGTTATGCCCCCAGTAGTGGGATTCACCCAACTGCCAGAAGTGCAAGCCCGCAGTGAACAACGGCCCGTAAACGCGGGTCGCAAACTGCTGACAACGCGCATAGAGCGTATCCATCCCGGACGCTTTCGGAGACGACTGGATGATCCCGGCATTCGGGTTCGCTTCCATCAGGCGTACCAGCCCGGTCAGACACTCGCCGCTCATCACGGAGTCTGCATCCAGCACCACCATGTAGCTGTACTGGCTGCCCCAGCGACGGCAGAAGTCATCGATATTCCCGCTTTTGCGTTTTACGCGACGACGGCGGCGACGATAGAAAATCTGCCCTTCACCCTGCACTTCTGCAATCAGTTCCATCCAGGCTTTCTGCTCGGCTACGCAGATGTCCGGGTTGTAGCTGTCGCTCAGAATATAGACGTCGAAGTGCGCCGCGTTGCCAGTGGCTTTCACAGATTCCCAGGTTGCGCGCAAGCCCGCGAACACGCGATCCACGTCTTCGTTACAGATAGGCATAATCAGCGCCGTGCGATGTTCCGGGTTTAGCGGTTCATCGCCCACCGTCGAGGCCGAAATGCTGTATTTATCGCGGCCAATCAACAGTTGCAGGAAGCCCATCAACGCGGTCCAGAACCCGGCGGAAACCCAGCAGAACAACACCGCGAACAGGATCAAGATACCGGTTTGCAGCACATACGGCAGGAGCTGCATAAAGGAAACCCACAGATCCTGGCCCGCCATATCCGTTGGGTTGATAAGCGCCCAGCCCTGATAAGGCAGAATGGTTTTCATATACCAGGTGGCGACGACGGTTTGCGCCAGCGTCAGCACCAGCAGGATGTAGCGGCGGATAGAACCGACGGTACGCCATTTCTGCTCGTGTGCTTGTTCCTCTTTGGTCAAACGCGCAAGGTAACGGGGCGCAACTTCGCGCCCGCGCAGACGATCCCAAAAACGGCCAATCGGGTTAGTGCGCCACGGATCGGGGAACATCGAAGAGCGTTTGGCTTTCGGCATCGCCTGAAGCTGTGCACGCCCTTCATCATCTTTGATCAATTGCCCTTCAGCGAGCGAATCCGGCCAGCTATGTTCCAGACGTGCTTTCACAGAACCCAGCGGCGTATCATCTTCACGCGTCCAGCTCGTATGCTCTTTATCCAGCGCCTCATGCACGCTGCGAATGCTCTCTGTCGGCAGCGCCGCTTTTTCCGATGCGGAAAGCGGCAGCATGTCGATATACTCAGTTGTCTTATTCATTGGCAGGTAGCTGATAGCTCCAGGTTTCACTCAGGTTCTGGTCGGCGTTGACCAGCGCCGCGCGCATATCCGTGGTTTTCTTCGGATCTTTGACTTTCACGCGCAACATCAAACGCCAACCTTGCGTAACCGGATTATAGCGAACGGTGTTTTCCACAATCTCACCGTTATCGCCAATGCTGGCTTGCGCGGTTACTGGGGTATCCTTCGGCAGCTTTTTCATATCCTGGCCGGTGAAATCCACCACAAACGCGATAGTTCCGTCAGGTTGACGGATAAGATTTGACTGTTTCACATCCCCTGTGGAGCGACGCGTCTGCAATACCCACGCATTGTCTGGCGCATGCAGCTTGTCTTCGTCACGGCTAAAGGTGATGGTGTATTTGAAGTTCATCTCTTTACCCGGATCCGGCAGTTGATCCGGCGTCCAGTAAGCGACGATGTTATCGTTAGTTTCGTCATTGGTCGGGATTTCAACCAGTTCGACTTTACCTTTGCCCCACTCACCTTTCGGCGTTACCCACGCGCTCGGGCGCAGATCGTAGCGGTCATCGATATCTTCAAAACGGGAGAACTGACGACCACGCTGCAGCAGACCAAAGCCCTGCGGGTTTTCCATCGCATAGCTGCTTACAGCAAGATGTTTCGGGTTATTCAGCGGACGCCAAATCCACTCGCCGTTGCCTGCCAGCATCGATAACCCGTTAGAATCATGCAATTCCGGGCGATAGTTGGTCGCAGGAGAGGGTTGCGTCGGCCCAAACAGGAACATACTGGTCAGCGGCGCAACACCGAGTTTGCCCACTTTATCGCGCAGGTAAACTTTGGACTGCACATCCACCACGGTGTCGCGGCCTGGAATAATCACAAAACGGTATGCGCCTGTTGCACGCGGTGAATCCAGCAGCGCGTAAATGGTCAGGCGTTTGTCAGTTGGTTTTGGACGCTCAATCCAGAACTCACGAAAACGTGGGAACTCTTCGCCAGATGGCAGTGCGGTGTCAATGGCGAGACCGCGAGCGGAAAGGCCATACACCTGCCCCGCACCAATCACACGGAAGTAGCTTGCGCCCAGCATGCTGACGATTTCATCGTTTTTATCTTTATTATTGATGGGGTACAGAACTTTGAAACCGGCGAAACCGAGGTCTTTGACCGTGTCTTTATCGTGCTGGACGTTGCCGAAATTGAAGTAATCCGGGCTGTATTTGATTTTACGTACGGCAGTGGTAGTCACTTCGTTGATGGTCACTGGCGTGTCGAAGTACATACCCTGGTGATAAAACTCAAGCTTAAATGGGGTGTTGATCGCGTTCCAGTAGGCTTTGTCATGGTTAAACTGGATCTGCTGATAGTCCGCGTATTTCATCTCACGGAACACAGAGGGCAAATTGGTCTTGGGTGCTTCGTAGCCTTTACCGGCCAGTGATTGTGCCTGTTTTGCGACATCATCAATAGAAAAGGCCCAGCCTGATGACGTATAAAGTGACAACAGAACAGCAGCACCTACCCAACGCATTTTCATCATTCGTAATTTAGGTTTCATAATAACTAAGCACTTCCCCCTTTGTGTGCTTAAATCGATCCGATCCATTTTAATGGAAACTCAGGCTATCCGACAACTGAATCCCCGCATTGTTCTCCATGCAGGCTCATTGAATAAGCAAATGAAACTAACCCTTTATCGTTTTGCAGGCTTATCCTGGAGACAGGTTATCGGTCATAGTGTAGGGTTGGTTGCGAATGTAATCATTATTTGTCTTATGGATAAGACGAAAAGTCTGAGAATGTACGGAGTGATATGACCAAAACCCCCGCACAACGAGAATATTTCCTTGATTCCATACGCGCGTGGTTAATGCTGCTTGGGATCCCATTTCATATTTCGCTGATCTACTCCAGCCATATGTGGCACGTGAACAGCGCCTACCCTTCATGGTGGCTAACGCTGTTCAATGACGCCATACATGCGTTCCGTATGCAGGTGTTTTTTGTTATTTCCGGTTATTTTTCATACATGTTGTATTTGCGCTATCCGCTTAAGCGCTGGTGGAAGCTGCGCGTTGAGCGCGTCGGCATTCCAATGCTCACGGCGATTCCGCTGCTGACGCTACCGCAATTTATTATGTTGCAATATGTGAAAGATAAAACGGCTGAGTGGCACACCCTATCGACTTATGACAAATTCAACACGCTGTCATGGGAACTCATCTCCCATTTATGGTTCTTATTAGTCCTTGTGGTATTAACCACGGTTAGCATGGTGCTGTTTAAAAAACTAAAAAATAGCGCTAACCGGCTGGCTGGTAATATTTCGCTGGCGAAACTGTCGCTTTGGTTCCTGCTGTTAGGTATCGCCTGGGCTGCGTTGCGTCGAATTGTGTTGATGATCTCTCCGGATATATTACGTGACGCGCTGTTTAATTTTGCGGTCATGCAGACCTTGTTCTACATTCCGTTCTTCATTCTTGGTGCGCTGGCGTTCATTAACTCGCGTCTGAAGTCACTGTTTACCACGCCTTCGCCATGGTGCATGCTCGGCTCAGCGCTGGCCTTTGGTGCTTATTTGCTTAATCAGCGCTATGGCAGTGGTGATGGCTGGATGTACGAAACCGAGGCGGTAATCACCATGCTGCTGGGGCTGTGGATGGTCAATGTGGTCTTTTCATTAGGCCACAAATTGCTGAACTTCCAGTCAGCGCGCGTCAGTTATTTCGTGAACGCGTCCCTGTTTATCTACCTGGTACACCATCCGCTGACGTTGCTATTTGGCGCGTGGATCACACCGCATATCCAGTCCAATCTCCTTGGTTTTCTTGCCGGGCTGGTCTTCGTCATTGGCATTGCGGTGCTGCTGTATGAAATCCATCTGCGCATTCCGCTGCTACGCTTCCTTTTTTCCGGTAAGCCGCAACAAAACGACGCGAAGCGTCATGCTCACGCCAGATAACGTTTCCGGCTGCCCTGCCCGCAGAGCAGCCGCGACTTATTGGATGTGCTGAGTCAGTAAGCGCTGGTAAAGCTGCGTCATTTCGTCATCGAAACAAACAAAGATCACCTGCTGGAGTTGAGGCCGACGAATGAGATGTGCAGCCACGGTATTAACGGCGATTTCTGCCGCCGCGGCTTTTGGGTAACCATACACGCCGGTGCTGATAGCGGGAAAAGCAATGCTCGTGTAACTATTGGCTTCCGCCAGCAGAAGGCTATTGCGGTATGCATCCTCCAGCAAGCGCGCTTCATTCTCCTCTCCGCCACGCCAGACCGGTCCAACCGTGTGGATCACCGCCTTCGCCTTTAAATTTCCCGGCGCCGTGATCACCGCATGGCCTGGCGGACACTCGCCCTGCTGCTGACGTACCTGCCGGCAAGCATCGAGCAAAGCGGGCCCAGCGGCACGATGGATCGCGCCATCCACACCGCCGCCGCCAAGCAGTGATGAGTTTGCTGCATTCACAATCACATCCACTTCAAGCGTGGTGATATCCCCCTGAAGCACCTGCATACGTGGTTGCATTCTTGCCCCCTTTCCGGCCAGTAACCCGTTAACACCGTTAAGTGTACCCGGAAATAGCAAGGGCAACATATTCAAAATCATCAGTTATAGGTGATGGTAACCTCGGCGCGGGATTGCTGCGCATCGAGATAGCGCATCTGGACTTGCGCAACTTGTGGAGAGAGTGGTTGCCCGGTTACATCGGTGATACGGATTTGCTGAGTCTGCGTTTTATTGTCTTGCAGACAGGAGAGCAGCAGATTTTGGTTCTGAGTGTGAGTTTCGCAGCCGCCTTCAACGATGGCACCCCGAAAATGGATCGCCCCTCCCGCCGGTTGGGTTCCCGCATAGGCAGATGACATTATGCAAAAACAGGCAACAGGGAACACGAACGCTTGAAACAGACGCATAAACACCTCGTAAGTCACTCATCCCTGACGGTTGAGCTTCGGCCATTGATACGTTAAATATCGGCACCGTTAGCGTGCTCCTTAATTAAAATTAGCATTCAGATGGGGAATATGTTTGTTACTAAGTGGATTATGAAAATTATTATTCGGCAGGCCACTGCTGAACGAGATGTAGCGACTGACCATCAGACACCGTGACGATAATTTTGACGTTATCGCGCGCGGAAATATTCAAGCGAATGCGCGAAATCGCGGTCGTTTGATTCGCCGGGAGAGTCATCGTGTTTCGTTGCCGGCTTTGGCTCACCCCCGCAGCACCTTCGCGCTCGGTAATAATCTGCACCTGGCAAACACAATCCTGTGTAACCTGCACCAGCGGGGTAATGGTGTAATTGTCGCCGTCGCGGGTGGTATTGAACGTGATCTGGCTGGATAACGCCGCCAGCAATAATAAGGTATGCATAGCGCCTCCAAAAAAAACAGGGCCGCAGCCCTGTTTATTCCTGCCCGGGGGATCAGTACTGATTCGCGGTAGCGTGGTTACCGTAACCGGTTTGCTGAACAGTGACACTCGAGCCCGATGCAGTCTGGTTAACCAGCGCGCCGTTACCCACACCGTACTGGCTCACAGAAATATCAGAGTTGCGGCCATTCCACTGATCGATAGTGGCATTGTTTTGCGCCCCGTTCTGTACCAGATCGATAGAACTGGCATCAGAACCCTGGCCCACATCGGCGGCGTTGGCGGAACCATACTGATGGATAGTCAGATCAGATTCACGTGCATCGCTTTGCAGAGCAAGGGCGGCGTTGGCGCTGCCATATTGATAAATGCTCAGTTCAGAATTTGGACCATTGCTGCCACCACCATGACCGCCGCCATTACCATACTGCGGGACACTGCCTGCAAATGCGCCTGCTGAAACAACGATCGCTGCGAATGCTGCCACTTGGAAAAGTTTCATGGTAAACCCCCGTTGGATTGAGATTAAAGCCGCAAGACTTTCAACGTTGAATAACGCGAATAGCCATTTGCGACTGTCGTTGCACCACTACTGCCGTTTTTTGCGTACCGTACTGCGTGATATTTGCCCGGTTGCCCGAGCCTTTCTGAATAATAACCGCACTATTACCATAAGCACCCTGCGTAATACTCGCATCGTTGGCACTACCGGCCTGATCAATATAAGCAAGGTTATAACTTCCGGACTGATTAATTTGCGCTGAATTGTTTCCGCCATTTTGCGAAATAACACCTAACAATTTCGAACCTCGTTGATCAATATGCGCATTGTTACTCGCACCATGTTGATCAATATTGGCTGATTGATTATAAGGCGCCTGGCTTAACTCATTAACCGCCAGATTATATTCCGGATTTGCCAGGTCATATCCAGCTGCTGTTACAAGGCACGGAATTCCCAGCAGGGCTAACATCATAAAGGCTATTTTGTTCTTCATGCTGTCACCGCCAAACTTATTTGTTAATACCGGGTTGCAAAACTGAGTATGCCGTGGATAAAAAGAAAATATCTCACCAGCAAGTTGGATTTTCATTAGCCTTGTCATTCTAAAGCATGAAGTATAATTATCCCCCGTTTGCAGCAGAGGCGGCATCAGATGATTTTTCTTAAATAATTACCCCGACGTTATAAGCGTCAATGCCCAGGATACGTGGCCATAGCAAAACATGAAAATAAGGCGAACCTGAAGCCAACAAAAGTCAGGTCATTGTTCTTAATATAAATTCTCGCACCATATTCTTTTGTAACCCGTCCTATTTTTGCCTTTGCATATCAACTTTCCTGAACATCAAAATAACATTTCAATATTTAATTTTACATTCTGTTACATGATTCACACTTGCTTTAAGGTTTGCAAGCGTTAGATTGAATTCGCAGCACTCATTACTTTGTATTATTTCTCCCTTGCACGGGCTGATCACTTATTCCTGAACACAGCATAGCGCATCCGACAGTACATCTGGTTTCCCCGGTGAATAACCGGGGGGTTGAAGTTGATGAACAAAAAACAAATACGCGGGGTTTCATCATGTTTAGTGAAGTCCATAGTTCAGCTATTTCAGTCTTATTATTAATAACCAAACCTTCATTACAGGCAACGGCGCTTCTCCAGCATTTAAAATTTGCGCTCTCTTTGCCCGGAAAGCTCCATAATATTCAACGGCCTCTCGATGATATTCCTGCATTGAGCATCGTCTTATTCGACATGATGGATGCGGATAAAAAACTGATTCAGCAATGGCAGAATATCCTGTCACAACGAAATGGTGATATTAAGCTTTTGCTGATGAACACCCCTCTTGATTACCCATTCCAGGATGTAGAAAACTGGCCAAATATTACGGGTGTCTTTTACATTTCCGAGGACAGAAGTCAGCTGGTCGATGGCTTACAAGGCGTACAACGTGGTGAGTGCTATTTCTCGCAAAAACTGGCGAGTTATCTCATCACTCATGCCGGGAATTACCGTTACTACAGCACGGAATCTGCACTGCTCACCCACCGGGAAAAAGAGATCCTTAATAAGCTGCGTATAGGCGCATCAAATATTGAAATAGCCCGTTCGCTGTTCATTAGTGAAAACACAGTTAAAACGCATCTTTATAATCTTTTCAGGAAGATAGCGGTAAAAAATCGCACGCAAGCCGTCTCCTGGGCTAACGATAATCTCAGGCGTTAACACCATGAAACGCTATGGGTATCGTCTGACAACCGCCGCTTTGCTGATCGCCTGCGTAAACGTATCGGCTGTTGAAGTCGAAGTTCCCGGACTGTTAGCCGATCACACGGTATCGTCTGTTGGACACGATTTTTATCGTGCATTTAGTGATAAATGGGAAAGTAACTGGAAAGGGAATTTAACTATCAATGAACGACCTAGCGCCCGTTGGGGAAGCTGGATAACGATAATCGTCAATCAGAGTGTCGTATACCAGACGTTTCTTTTCCCGACGCACCGCGACTTTGAGAAAAATGTTGAAATCGCGTTGGCGCAAACCCAGCAAGCGATCGATCACCTGCAAATAAACCAGGCGCTGCTGAGCGTTGGCGATATGGCGAGTGATGAATTCTAAAATATGTTAAATCTCCGGAGGCTATTATGCGAAGCATATATACCCTGCTTGCGCTGTTGCTTATCGCGCCTGCATGCTGGGCGGGAACCATGACATTCCAGTTTCGTAATCCTAATTTCGGCGGTAATCCTAATAACGGTGCATTTTTATTAAATAGCGCCCAGGCACAAAATTCTTATACCGATCCCAGCTATAAGGATTACGGCGTGGAAACCACTTCAGCGCTGGATAATTTCACCCAGGCAATACAATCACAAATATTGGGCGGATTACTTACCAATATTAATACCGGTAAACCCGGGCGAATGGTGACCAGCGATTTTATCGTGGATATTTCCAACAAAGACGGACAACTGCAATTAAACGTCACCGACAGAAAAACCGGCAAGACATCTACGATTCAGGTGTCGGGCTTGCAAAGCGGTTCAACGGACTTTTAAGCCACTGTCTTACAGGACAACAACTATGTCGCGTCTATTTATTTTATTCGCCGTGTGTTTATTAAGCGGTTGCCTCACTGCGCCGCCAAAACAAGCCGCTAAGCCGACGCTGTTGCCGCGGGCGCAAAGTTACCAGGACCTGACGCATCTGCCGATGCCAAGCGGGAAAATTTTCGTCTCGGTGTATAACATCCAGGATGAAACCGGGCAATTTAAACCCTACCCGGCAAGTAACTTTTCCACCGCGGTCCCGCAAAGCGCTACCGCAATGCTGGTGACGGCGCTGAAAGATTCGCGCTGGTTTGTACCGCTGGAACGCCAGGGTTTGCAGAATCTGCTAAATGAACGAAAAATCATTCGCGCCGCGCAAGAAAACGGAACTGTGGCCATCAACAATCGCGTCCCGCTGCCCTCGCTGACTGCCGCGAATATCATGATTGAAGGGTCCATTATTGGCTACGAGAGCAATGTAAAATCCGGCGGCGTGGGTGCGCGTTATTTCGGCATTGGCGGAGACACACAATATCAGTTGGATCAAATTGCGGTGAATTTACGGGTGATTAATGTCACGACCGGGGAAATTCTCTCGTCGGTCAACACCAGTAAAACCATCCTCTCCTATGAAGTACAAGCCGGGGTATTTCGCTTTATTGACTACCAGCGGCTACTGGAGGGAGAAATTGGCTATACCGCCAACGAACCGGTGATGCTCTGTCTGATGTCGGCGATTGAAACCGGGGTGATTTTGTTGATCAATGACGGGATTGATCGGGGATTGTGGGATTTGCAACAAGGTGCCGATCGTCATAACCCCGTGCTGGCAAAATACCGCGAAATGACGGTGCCGCCGGAGTCCTGAAAAAGAAAGGCGTGACTTGCGATCACGCTTTTTCTTGCCCTTTAAGCAGCGGCTGCGCGCGCCGAGAAGCCAGCCACAGCCCGCTGTTTTTCATGGCATAGCCAAACACTAACCCCACCGCCAGCGACGGGATAACCAGCCGCCAGTCGCCCTGCCCGGCAAATGTCGCGCAGGCGCCAATGAATGTCCCCGGCACAAAAGAGAGCAGCAAATTCCGCGCCTGCAGACACATCAAAAACGCCACCACACCGGTCATCAGATACCCGATGATCTCCAGATGCGGAGCCAGCGCTGCGCCATGGATAATGACCTGCGCCCAGGCCACACCGCTCATCACCGTACAGGCGGAAATAAGCAGCCCTTTCACGCCACCCTGCGGGCACGCGAAATAGGCGGTGCAGCCGAGAAAACCGGCCCAGCTTAATAAACCGAAAGAGACGGCCACCCAGCCCCAGATACCGGAGAGAATGCCTGTCGTAATTGCGATCGAAAGGAGAATGTTCATGGCGCGCATCATAGCAGATGCGCACCGCTGAGATGCGACAACGCGCACACTATTTGAAAACCAAAATATACAGTTGCATTTTAATTGTGACAAAAATCACAATTACTCTTCTGACTCTTCCTGCAACTCATCCCACATCGCGGCAATCGCATCGCGCGCCAGTGGGGCCATGGTGCGCCAGAATGGCGTTGTCGCATGGGCTTCAACTTTGCCAAAGAAGGTGCCGCACCAGGGCAGGATATAATCGGCGAATAAGGTTTCCTGCGCTTCGCTTTCATCTTCTGCGGCCTGATCTTCCAGCCATGAGGCCGCTAGCAGCAACGTGCCGATGTGATCGGCTGGCGCATCGGTCAACGGCATGCCGCGGCTGGACAAAAATGAATGCACTTCCGCTTCCGTAGCACCTTCCACCCAGGCACTACGATAAGGCGAGACGCGGCACTCTTCGCCGACAAACAGCGCGTTGTAATCGGCCGCCAGTGCCTGCGCATCGCAGTTTTTCTGCAACCGTTCAAGCAGCTCATCCTGCTCCAGCGGCCAGCTTTCCGCCAGTTTCCCCTCCCGGATCATGGTATAGAGCGGCACCAGCAGAGGATCTTGCGGCTGGCGATAAAACAGCGAGCCCAGTACACGGCAGAGAATAGAAAATTCGTTCATTCAGTTGTTCCAGTCAGTATTAAAGTTCTGCAAATTCGGGAATTGGCGCCATGCCGCGGGATTCGAGGAAATCCAGCAGACGACGCGGCGAGACATTCAAAATACGATCTTCCGGGAAACCGACGTCATCCAGCACTTTACGGCACTCACTGAAATCGCCCAGCGTAAACGCGGTGTGAGAATCCGATCCCAGCGCCACCCAGCCGCCGGCATCACGCACGGCGGCAGCCACGGCGCGGCAATTCGCCTCGCTGCCTTTGCGCGAATGGACAAACGATGAATTGTTAATTTCAAGCGCGACGCCATATTTCGCGGCTGCAGCGGCAACGGCCGGAATATCAATGTCAAATTTCGGGTTACCGGGATGGCTAATAATATGGACATTGCCGCTGGCGATAGTCGCAATCATGGCCTGAGTATGGGTGTCTTTATCCTGCGGCGGAAACACCGGCTCATGGAAACCTGCAATGATCAGATCCAGCGACGTCAACATCGGTCCGGTGCAGTCGATTTCACCCTCGGTGTTTTTAATATTGGCTTCGATACCGCGCAAAATACCCACGCCATCGACCAGCCGCGGCCAGATGCGCATATTCACAAAGTGCCAGTAGTGCGGCGCATCCGCCATATCCGGCCCGTGGTCGGTAATGGCAAAAAGTTTGATCCCTTTGCGTTTTGCCTCGGCAATATAATCGTGAAGCGTACTGTAAGCGTGGGTGCTGGCGACGGTATGCATATGCAGGTCAACGGGATACATGACTCACTCCTGTAGTTATTTCTGCAAAGGATAGCAGTTATCGTTCGCGAGTTTAATGACAAAACCCGGCGATGCCGGGCGTCTGTCAATAACCACGCGCTCTGTCTACCCGCCCGCTGACCGCTTCGCCTCGTTCAATAGCCTGAATAGCCTGCGCAATAAAAGCCACGGCTTCACTGCGGCGTGTCGTCGCCGCCATATGCGGCGTCATCGCCACACGTGGATGCGCCCACAACGGATTATCAGATGGGAGCGGCTCCTGGCTAAAGACATCGAGCATGGCGCCTTTCAGCTTGCCGCGCTCCAGCGCTGCAAGCAAATCACGCTCGACAACATGTACGCCGCGCGCAAGATTTATCACATAGCTGTTGTCAGCCAGTTGATTGAGCAACGCAGTGTTAATAATGCCAGCCGTTTCCCGGGTATTCGGCAGCAGATTGATCAACACTCGTGTGCCATGCAGAAAGCCTGGCAGTTCATCACTGCCAGCAAAGCTGGTCACGCCGGGCATATTTTTACGGCTGCGGCTCCAGCTACGCAGCGGGAACCCCCACTGGAGCAGGCTTTCGGCCACTTTCGTGCCGAGCACACCCGCGCCGAGGATGCCAATGGTGAACTCTTCACGTTCGTATTCCTCCAGCGGTTGCCATTTCGCCTGCAGTTTAAGCACCTGGTAATCATCAAAGCGCCTGAACCAGTGCAGCACCTGGCTCACGGCATACTCCTGCATTTGCAGCCCCATGCCGGTATCCTCCAGGCGATACAGCGGAATAGACTCGGGAAGCATCTCAGGATGAGCCTGCAACTGGCTAAGAATCGAGTCCACCCCCGCCCCCAATGCAAAAACGCCTTTTAATTGTCGGCCTTTGAGCATCTCAACGGGTGGATGCCAGACCAGCGCGTAATTGGCGTAGGCATTATCGCCCGGCGTCCACGCACGGATATTTGCCTGCGGCAGCGCCTGCCGCAATGCGCGGATCCAGTCATTGTTATTGAATGAGGGGTGATAAAAGATAATTTCCATATCAACTCCAGAACCTGATGTGATGTATCCGGTTATTTTCCGGAACAATTATGCTTTTTCGCGAAGGCCGCTCAGCATAACAAATTTCTCCCGTACCACGCGGAGAAAGTGTCGTGCCGAGAAAAAAAGCGATTTCAGAACGTTTAAGAAGCAGGTTGTTTGAAGTTTGTCTAAACGCGCTAATTTATTGAAAAAGAGGATTGACGGCGTTCCGGGTTTTCCCTACATTAGCGCCCGTCCCGGTAATACCGGGAAGACAATGTGGTGAGGTGTCCGAGTGGCTGAAGGAGCACGCCTGGAAAGTGTGTATACGGCAACGTATCGGGGGTTCGAATCCCCCCCTCACCGCCATCATTCGAAGAAGAGCTCGCATGCAAATGCGGGCTTTTTTTCGCACATCGCACTCCCGCAGGGGGGATGAGAGGCCCCGACCGGGGTTCGACAACTGGCGCAGCCAGTTGGACAGATGACGAGCCCGCGAGGAATCTGCCCGCAGGGTGAGCGCAGCGAATCAATCCCCCCCTCACCGCCATCATTCGAAGAAGAGCTCGCATACAAATGCGGGCTTTTTTTTCGCATATCGCACTCCCGCAGGGGGGATGAGAAGCCCCGACCGGGGGGCGACAACTGGCGCAGCCAGTTGGACAGACCAGGAACGCAGTGAGTGGGCTGCCCGCAGGGTGAGCGCAGCGAATCAATTCCCCCCTCACCGCCATCATTCGAAGAAGAGCTCGCAGGCAAATGCGGGCTTTTTTTTACATATCGCACTCCCGCTGGGGGGATGAGAAGCCCCGACCGGGGTTCGACAACTGGCGCAGCCAGTTGGACAGATGACGAGCCCGCGAGGAATCTGCCCGCACAAAAACGCCGAAAGCGTTTTTAAACAGCCGCGCATCAAATTTCATCGCTATCACATTGTCATTCCCTATCCAGAAGCCCTCTTTCGTTAAAGGCGTCATATTTCAGAATTTCTGCGGTCATTCGTTGCTGCCATCGGATGATGAATGCCCGAGTATGGGGAGCGGCCAGATGCGCCGTCAGCGCATCCTGATCTTTCCAGCGTTCCGATATAAGCACACGTCCAGTCAGATGATCCTCTACGGCCACGTCATACGAGAGGTTTCCTGCCCGTTTTCGCACGGTTTGGGCGAGCGCTTTTATATCGCCCATAAATAACGGTAAATCAGCGGGTTGAATGTTCACATAGCCGCAAATGATGAGCATATTTTTGCCTTTTCTATCATCCCCGTTCGCAATAGCAGGACTTTCAGGGACGTGATTGTCAAAAGTTTGTCAGCACAATTTTGCCCTGAATACTTCCCATTGCTGCGCGCTGATGGGCCGCAGATGCCATTGCTAATGGATAGGTACTATCAATCACCACCCGGACAACACCTTCTTCCAAAAGACGGCCTGCTTGCGCTAATTGCGCACCGCTGGAACGCACTTGCGTGGATGACACCGTCACCGCTTTTTGCGCAGCCTCAGGATATGCGGAAAAACCCAAAGGATTCACCAGAAAGAGTGCGCCACCAGGTCTGATACAGCGCAGAAAGCGCGCCATATTTGCGCCACCCACCGCATCAAAAACGAGATCAACATTTTTTACTACGCTCTCGGCTGAGGTTTTGGTGTAGTCGATAAACTCGTCTGCTCCCAGCTCGCGTAAAAGCGCCTCATTGCGCGAGGAAGCCACGGCAATGACCCGCGCACCTTTCCAGCGGGCAAGCTGAACGGCAAGGTGTCCCACGCCGCCACCGGCGCCATTAACCAACACGGTCTGACCTTTCAATGGAACGGCTTTATGCGGAAAAGACTGGAAAGGATTCGCTGCGTCGTGCCCCGTTTCGATAAGAAACTGCCAGGCCGTGAGCAGTGACATTGGAGCACCGGCAGCCTGAACATGCCCTATTCCACGGGGTTTCAGTGCCAGTTCCGATGAAGGAACACTGACATATTCTGCGTAAGCGCCACTGCCCTCCATCACCTTTTCAGGAAAACGCACCATCGAATAGACCTCATCCCCGATGCTGAACCCGGTAACATGTTTACCGACCACCGCGACAACACCTGAGATATCTGTTCCCAAAATAAGCGGGAAAGTGGGTCCGGGCCACCATTCACGCGGGAGTGCCCGATAGCCGTCACGCAAATACCAGTCTGGCGGGTTAAGGCTGGCCGCTTGCACATGAACAAGAACCTCGTCGTTTCCGACCTGAGGCCTGGAAACCTCTTGATAAAGCAGGTTTTCTGGCCCACCAAACGCATGTAGCTGTACAGCTTTCATCATCTCAGTCATTACCGTCTCGCTCTAAAAACAACTCAGGTAACAGAGCATACGGCTAATATTCAGGATTGATAATGTGGCTGTATTTCGCTTTAATTGTGCCATGAAGGAACAAATAGGTTTTGAAAGACTCACGGGTCTCATCGCATTCGCTCGTGCCGGCGCTCTGGGCAGTTACAGTGCCGCTGCCCGCGCGCTCTCCGTTTCACCTTCCGCCATCAGCAAAAGTATTCAACGGCTGGAGAAGCATCTCGGCGTCACCTTATTCACCCGAACGACGCGCTCGCTGGTTTTAACTGCCGAAGGCCGAGAACTGCATGAACGTGCGCTGCGATTGCTACGGGATGCCGAGGAGATCGAACAGGTGGCAAAACGCGCGCGCGCAGAACCGGCTGGTACGTTACGCATTGCGGCATCATTACCGGTGGGCATCCATATGATCGCCCCCGTGCTTGCGCAATTTTGCGCGCTTCACCCAAAAGTGACGATTGATTTACGGTTAAGCGACCAGGTGGTAAACATCGTTGATGAGAATATTGATATTGCCATTCGCATTGGCGATCTCGCGGATTCAAACCTGCTGGCGCGCCGCCTCCCGCCGTACCAGATAGTCTGTTACGCCTCGCCTGAGTATTTAGCCGGTTGCGCCACACCGCAACATCCTGATGACTTAATCAGCCACCAGACGATTAATCTGCGTTATCAGAACACGGGGCAACTTTTTCGCTGGCCGTTCCGTGTCGGTGAGCGGGAGATTGAAATTGTGCCTTCGTCAACGGTGATTGTTGATGCCAGCGAAGCCGTTATAGCCGCAATGACTGCCGGAGCCGGAATAGGCATGGCGTCGAATTTTATGGTGACTTCCCTGGTCAGGGAGAAAAAGTTAGTTCCCGTACTCGCCGATTTTACGGTGGAACGACGTAATATTTCGGCTGTCTGGCATGAAAGTCGCCGTTCCAATCCGGCGGTACGTGCGTTTCTGGATCATATGCTTAAACATTTTTAAATTAGCTGCCAGCGGCGATAATCAACGCGGCATGAACCGCGCTATCCCACTTTGGTACGCAGGAAACGCTCAGGACGAAATACGTGCTCCGTCGACTCTCACGGCTCCAGGGCGCAATAATTCACAACGATGAAAAATGGACAGGATATCGAAAATGAAAGCAGTGGAATTTTTGCTATACACCCTCAAACCCGGCACCGGGAAAGCGTTTCACAAGATCATGACGGAGGAGAGTGCGCCACTTCATCGTTCAGCAGGTATGGATATCGTTTCTTTCGGTCTATCAGCCCATGACGATGATGCTTACTATCTGATCAGAGCTTATGACAGCCTCGCCCACCTGGAATCCTCACAGGAATCTTTTTATAACAGTGATGCGTGGCGTCTTGGCCCCCGGCAGGCCATTATCGACAGAATAAGCGTCAGCGTTAAATCGGTACTCACGCTCAGCGACAGCGCAATCGAAAATTTACGATCCAGCTAATTGCGCAACCAGAAATGATTATAACGCCGCGCCAGCGGCATTTTTTTCGCCAGCGCTTAACTTCCCGCACCACCTGGCGTGCCATCATCAGTCTGTACAGCGCCAACTCACGACCTCAGCCCCTGCAGAATTCTTCAGCAAACGGCTGCCCCATTCGTAAGCCATCAGGTCAGTGATCAGAGTCATCTGAACGGCAGCAATGCGCGAGGAACAGACATTCTGCCTTCTGAAAAGGTTCACAGTAATGACATCTCTGACAAATTCAGGTCGCGGGTATTTACATACGATTTCTGCCTATCAGGCCAGATATTCCATCATCTGCTGCCGTTGAGGTGGCCGTCTTCATGTCCCTACGTTGTTGATATAAGCCTGTAAGCCTGCTGCGAGAATATCGAACACCGTTTTACAGGCCTTACTGTGCCGCAAGTCCTCATGCATCACCAGCCAGGTGTCGAGATGAAATGCAAAGAAATCAGGCATCAACCTCTCTAACGGAACAGGGAAACCGGCCAGTTGAACCTGACACATCCCTATGCCCGCGCCTGCGCGGATAAGGTTCAGTTGCGCGACATCACTGTCAGTGCGCACGGTAAAGCGTTCACGATTTAACTGAGGAAAGTGTTTCAGTGCCTGTAAAATAAAGGGCGTCGTTTTATCAAAGCCCACAAGCGTATGGGTGAACAACTCGTCAATACTTTCCGGTGCGGCGTGGTGTGCCAGATAGGACGGCGAGGCATGCAGACCAATTTCAATACTGCCCAACCGACGCGCAATCAGTTGTTCCTGCACCGGTGTGCTCATGCGTACCGCAATATCCGCTTCCCGGTTCAATAAATTCTGTAGTCGGTTAGACAGCACCAGTTCAATGGTAAGTTGCGGATAATCTTCTTTAATTTGTGCAATCAGGGGGGGCAGCACTTCGGTGCCGATAATTTCGCTCGCAGATACGCGGACCACGCCATGTAACCCGGCGGAGTGGGCACTGAAGCTGGCAGCCGAACGCTCAATCATACTGGCTGTGTTTTCCATCGCTTGCGCATGTCCCTGAATCGCTACCGCCGCATCCGTGGCCTGCAGGCCAGTCTGAGAACGTGTAAACAAAACCAGACCAAGGGCGGATTCCAGTGCCGCTACGTGACGCCCCGCTGTGGGCTGGGTGATGGAAAGCATGCGTGCCGCGCCCGACAGGGAACCTTCTTTCATCACTGCCAGGAAGGTTCGATACCATTCCCATGGAATATTTATGTTCATACAAAAATGCATACCTGCTATCTGATGCCATGCAATTACATTTAGCTTGCACAGGCACTACGATGTCAACAGATATCCGGAAGAGGTAAGACAATGAACAGCAATAACAAGGTACTCATACTGGGCGCAACAGGCGGAATCGGTGGTGAAATCGCCCGTAAACTCATCCGCGAAAAATGGGACGTTCATGCGTTGCGCCGCAATGCCCCGCAGAATGAAGATCACGAGAGTATGACGTGGATAAAGGGCGATGCGCTGAATGCTGAGCAGGTTGCGACTGCCGCGTCAGAGTGTGATGTGATTGTTCATGCTGTTAATCCACCAGGTTATCGAAACTGGGAACAACTGGTTTTGCCCATGCTACAGAACACAATCAATGCCGCAGAGCGAAATGGTGCATTAATCGTTCTCCCGGGCACCGTTTATAACTACGGCCCGGACGCCTTTCCACTCCTGCGCGAAGACTCTCCCCAAAATCCTGTCACCAGAAAAGGGGCAATACGGGTGCAAATGGAGAAGGCTTTGTTCGCTTACGCGCAGCGTGGCGGAAAGGTGCTGATTCTGCGGGCCGGTGACTTCTTTGGCCCTGACGCAGGCAACAACTGGTTTTCGCAGGGATTGATCAAACCGGGGCACCTCCCGCGGATAATTAAAAACCCAGGCAAAGTCGGAACAGGCCATCAGTGGGCCTACTTGCCGGATGTCGCCGACACTCTGGCTGCGCTGTTGGCACGTCGGGATCAACTCGACCCTTTTGCCTGCTTTCATATGCGGGGACACTGGGATGCCGATGGTACGGCGATGACCGGAGCCATACAGCGTGTCGCACAGCTTGCGGGTGTTAACGCAAAGGTAAAATCATTTCCCTGGTGGCTCATCACGGCGATGGCACCTTTCAACACCACACTGTATGAAATGCTGGAGATGCGCTATTTATGGGAACAGGCAATACAGATGGACAATGCAAAACTGACCGCTTTCTTAGGCCACGAACCTCATACCCCGCTTATTGAGGCTGTGCGTACCACTTTAATCGGCCAGGGCTGCGTTAATCACACATTGTTCACGCATTCGTGAGTGGATCTAAGTCTCGTTTCTGGCACGAAGCGGCAAACCAAGGCATAGCCATGTCTGCTACGAGCGAGGAGCGGAAGTTGAGTTACCTGGCGAACAGCAAGCCACAAATTATCAGGCTCGGTTACTGGATCACTGCTTATTAAGCATTAAATCTTATTCCAGAAATTTAATAAAAAACTATGCTACTAAGGAACTTAGCACAGCTTTGGCATTCAAAATGGATATTTTTCCGATAAAAATCTCATTAATGCTGAGACATTTTTTAAATTATGACTCACCAGACTGTGCTGCGAATGAGCAAGCCTTAATATTTCGTAGTCTTCTGCCAGTTGGCCTATATCTAATTGATTTGGCTCATTATGTGGGTCAAAAAGGGATTCCGATGGGATATTCCAATAAAAATCTCCATCTAGCGGAACACTATCCATGCCACGCCGTTTCATTTCAAGGAAGATTGTATTGACGATCTTTTCAAGAAAACTGAGTTCAATTTGCATATTTAGCCTTAAGGTTTGAATTTTATTTGTTTTATGAGGAATAATCTTAGCCTCACAACCAAATTTGTACTCATCGCTTTTATAATTTTGACTTACTGTTTTGCGCTGTGCCCCATTGACACGAATGTAACAATATCAGCAATGTCCGCTCATGGCACAGCGCTGCCGTTGGTCATTACCTGCACAACTGAAATATGACTACTGAATCTGTGGCGATTAACTGTTGAGTAAAAATAGAGTAGCGCGAAGGGATTTTTACAACGAGGGATATGTGAAGCGGACCCTGGCGGAAAGACTAAGTGACAGGCACAAAAGATAAGAAAGCCGACTCTGCAGAGTCGGCTATTTTTATGTCAGAGCTTGAAGCTACCAACCACGTTTTCGAGCTGGACAGTTTGTTCTTCCATCGACTGCGCGGCCGCCGCCACCTCTTCCACCAGCGCCGCATTCTGCTGCGTTGCGCTATCGAGTTGGTTGATGGCGATGTTGATCTGGGCAATCCCGCGACTTTGTTCATCGCTGGAAGAGCTGATTTCTGAGATCAGCACGCCCACGCTTTCAACTTTTTCCATCAGGCCGTCCATCGTGGTACCCGCCTGACGAACCAGTCCGCTGCCCTGCTCAATGCTGCTCACCGACTCTTCAATCAGTTTTTTGATCTCCTGAGCTGAGCGGGCACTGCGCTGCGCCAGTGAACGAACCTCACCGGCCACCACAGCAAACCCACGCCCGTGCTCACCCGCCCTTGCTGCCTCCACCGCGGCGTTAAGCGCGAGGATATTGGTCTGGAAGGCGATGCCGTCAATCACACTGATGATTTCCACCACTTTAGAGGAGGACTCATTGATGTTATTCATCGTGGAGACCACGTTGTTAACCACACTGGCCCCTTGTTTCGCTACCGCCGAAGCCTCTTTCGCCAGTTTGTTCGCCTGCAACGCGTTCTCGGCGTTAAGGCGCACGGTGCTGGTCAGTTCTTCCATGGACGCTGCCGTTTCCACGATCGAGGCCGATTGATCTTCGGTGCGCGAAGAGAGGTTCAGGTTACCGCTGGCAATCTGGCGCGAAGCCGATGAGATCGCCATCGAGCTACTCCCTACCTGCTGCATTAGCTCATTAAGGAACGAAATAAACTTATTGAAGTTGTTGATAATGGCGTTAAATTCCGGGCTCTTACTTTGCGCAAGACGCTGCGTTAAATCCGCACCACCGCTGGAAAGCGCTTCAATATTACGATTGAGCAACGTCACATTATGGAAAATATTGCGCACAATAATCATCATGATAAAGACGATAAGAATTCCGATAATCGCCTGCACGATGGTGAGTTTGGTCATAATAGCGTCAGACATACTCACCAGGTGGCTGCTCGGAATATCAACCGCCATGAACCACGGACTGCCGCTGATGGGCAGAACGAATAGCGAATGCGCCCCGTCTTCACCCTCATAGCTCCCGCGCACTTCCGTTGTTTTACCCTGACCTAACAGGCTAACTAACGGTGCCGCCGCCGGAATACCGAGATCGCGAACGTTTGACAGCGCGGGTTTATCCTGTACGGAAGAGCCATTACCGACGATTTTACCGTCCGCTTCAACAATCAGTACGCTGCCGTTTACCGCTTTGCCCATGTCGACAGCCAGCTGGTTAAAGAAGCCCAGCGTCACGTCGATGGTCGCCACGCCCCAGACTTTGCCGTCTTTCCAGATCGCCATTGCACAGTTAGTGCGAGGCTGCGGGCTGGCCGCATCCTGATAGGCTTTCGCCCACGCACACTCGCCTTTCGGCGCATTCATGCCGTCTTTATACCAGGGTTGTTCCCAGTATTTTGCCGATTCCGGCTGGTTCCAGACGGTGTTGACCTGCAAATTGCCGCCTGCGTCGCGGGCATAGAAGGTACTGAATTTGTCCCGGGCCGGATCGCGCTGACCAGGAAGAGGCCAAATCCCACCGCCGAATACGTTTAAATCCCCGTATTGGTTAACCAGGTGCGGTAATAATCCGTCGATTTGCTCACTTTGCAGACCGACAACCAGTTCAGTGATGGAGCGTTGCTGAGCCTTAACACGGTTCATCTGCTCTTTAATCGCGTTACTTTGTAATTCAACCGTCGCCTGAATATTTTTGGTTTCAGTTTCAATAATCTGCGGGGAGACGAATAGCTTGATAACAATATAGGTAACTATCAATAAGATAACGAAAAAGCTTATAAGCAGCAGGCCTATTCGGCCCTGGGTATTTTTCCATGTCATAATGGCGGCACTCGTCTGGTTGAATTAGGTGTAATAACGACATTTATTTGAAATTCTTTAATTTAAATCGTGCCGCGTTTTCATATAAAAGCGCATTGCATAGGACAAAATGACGTTTTAGAAAAAAAAACGATCTGCCGCTCACATTTTTAAAATGCCACACATTGTTTCTATAAAAGATAATATCGTCGTAATGCGTTATTTCCCTGGATGAATTTATTTTGCTGATATCTATATTATTTTCATTAAGATGCGTACATTCTGATGAAACTAAACGGTACGGACAGCAACATGCGCGTCCGTACTTTTTTGTCAGGCAAGGTAACAAGATACAAAAGGTATGAAGCTGAAGGACAGACATGACTGCATATTCAAAGTCTGATGCGGCAAGGGACTTACGCCCGGCCTTAGACAAAGCACCCGCTGGCGCTGTGAGCGGTGAATGGGTGTTTATCACGGAACAGGCTGGAGTCGCCTCGCAAAGCGGAGGCTATATGTATGCCGACGAAAGTCACATTACTGCTGACGACCAGGCTTTTCAGAGTGTCTGTAACGTTCAACTGAGTAACTGCCTGTTATTCATTTTTTCTTCAAGAGATTCAGCAACATAAAAGAAATTGAAAAGTGGATGTGAAACACCGGGGGTCTTTTTATCAGCCTCATCCGCTTTCAAAAAATATTCCAGTAAGGTTTTTGGCGTTTTTGCCAGGTTCTCGAACAAATTTACAGGATGCTGCACCACTTTCCCGCCTTCCAGACGAAAGCCATGTTTCAGTCCGGTTGCGGTTACAAAGAATTTACCATCTATACTGCCAAAATCAGGCTCCGGCGTTTTCAACGTCACTACACTGGCCGCCTCAACAATAAAGTTTTGATTCCCTTTTTGCTGATAAACCGAAAACTGTGCGTCGGAAATCTGCTCCATGCCAGCGGCATTTTTGCCGGACTGATTAACGATGCTTTCAATAAATGTAAAGTTTGCCGAATGCGTCGGAGAATATCCGGGGTCCAGTTCATAGCGTAAAAAACCTTCATCCAGAACGGAGCCAGACAGATTACCTCCGTGCAGAATACGTGATGCTGTCGCCTCATCTTCTGCAATAAATTTGTAAGTCAGTACATGCCCGCCGTTGTCATACATATTCCCGTCATTAAGATTTGCCATCACGCCATTAAACATACGGTAATCCCCTAAATCGCGGGCGAGATCGTCCACATAACGCAGATCCGTTCCCTGTTGCTTTGCCTGGGCATACAACCCGGCCAGCGTGTTGCGGTCATTATTGGTCAGAAAATTAACAGAAGACATGCTCATCGTGTCTTTCGTCAGTTGGGTTTGTACAGGTGGAGTGCTGTCCGTATTGCCGAACAGACGGGACATCAGCAGCCCCATCCCGCTGAGAGTCGTTTGCCCTGATGCCGTCGGCGTCTTCGCTGACGTCTGTACAGGCTGAGGGAGAGTGGTTTTTGAAATATCCTCAGAGGTGCTTTGCGTCTGTGTGTATTTCGCTGTAGATGTCGTGATAATCATAAAATCCGTTTCCCCCGGACCTGACAGGTAACGTGGATCCCCGGTGAGTCCATACCGCTTTTTTCCGTAGTACCCCACAATCCGGAACACGGCGGAATTGATACGCTGCGCTTATTGATGTGAAATCGTACATCGATATAACTAACGGCATAAGACCGGATAACTTGAGCGTTTTTCCAGCCAGGAACGATGCACCAGGGCATGCAGGTTGATGCTTTTCCGCCACAGGATGCAGTTCTATAATCATGCGCGGTTCAGGGTAGCGCGGGCTAAACACAGATCGGGCAGGAGATACCCTGCATGACCTGATTCTGATAATGACTTTCGTGATGGCTTTCTGCGCACAGTATGATGTCGTGACGGTCAACAACTAAAGATCTCAAACCATGATAACAGCCGATGAGATTCACTTTGCTGAGTGGCAAATCTGGCCCCAGCTAAGGATCCTGTTGCACCGGGGTAAACCAGTAAGAATTTCGGCCAGAGCGTTTGATGTGCTGGTTGTTCTGCTGAAAGCTGAAGGTAAAGCGGTAAGCAAAGCGGCTTTACTTACTCAGGTATGGGGAAATGAAATTGTCGAAGAAAATAATCTTCAGGCACATATTTCCGCTATACGCCGCGTACTGGGCCATGACCGGTATCTGCTTGTTACTGAATTTGGTTGGGGTTACCGGTTTAATACCCATAGTGTACCGTTGCAGGCTCTCCCTCAGTCCGCACTACCTGCCCCGGTTGTTTCCCCTGTTCTGGCGTCGATTTTAGGGCGCGATAAGGCCGTGCAGGACGTCTGCGCCTTGCTAAATCACCACCAGCTGGTGACGATTATCGGTTCCGGCGGCGTAGGGAAAACGCGTCTGGCGTGGGAAGTCGTCAATCTTGTGCACACGCATTTTCCTGATGGCCTATGCGTGGCGGAACTGGCGCATATCACCGAAGCATCCGGCTTGCTCTCGGTTTTTTCACACGCGTTACACCTTCCGCTGGCGACCGTTGAGCAGGATGCCGATTTACGCCAACAGCTTGCGCAGCGCCAGTGTTTACTGCTGATCGATAACGGCGAACACGTTATTAATGCGCTGGAACCCGTCATAACGTTACTCCTGACGCTGGCTCCCCATATCAAACTGCTGCTGACCAGCCAGCTGGCATTGCAGATTGCTGGCGAGCAACAATATTTACTGCCGCCATTGCCGGTTCCGGAAAGGAAAATAACGGATAACCCGGCGTTAATGTCTTTTGCCAGCGTTCGGCTTTTTATCGAGCGCGTGCAGGCCAACCGCCATGATTTCCATCCTTCAGGCAGTGAGCTGTCGATGATTGGCGAATTATGCCGCCATCTTGATGGCTTACCGTTAGCCATTGAACTTGCCGCCTCCCGTCTGCCTGTCATGAGCGTCAGTGAGATTTATAGCCGGCTGGAGGATCGTTTCCAGCTATTGAGCAACACGCACAGCGTACGGATTCCCCGACACCAGAAAATAGTGGCGACGCTGGAGTGGACGTATCAGTTACTCAACGCACACGAGCAGCAGTTATTCAGAACGCTGGGCATTTTTACCGATACGTTCAGTGTGAAATCAGTTAATGATTTTCTTGAGACTCAGGACAAGCACGGCTGGCAGGTTATTGACGATCTCCAGCGGTTGCTGTCCTTATCTCTGATTCAGGCCACCAATCAAGTGCCTGTAACCCGTTTTCGTCTGCTGGAAACCATGCGCCAGTTCGCCGGCAATAAACTCAGGCAAGCGGGGGAATATGACGGACTTATGGCCCGTTTTGTCGAGTATTATCAAGTCCTGGTGGAGCAGGCACACAATGACTGGCTGATACTGCCAACGGAACAGTGGCGGGAGCGCTATAGCTACATCCTTAATGATTTGCGGCGTGTTTTACAGCAAACATTAACTGAAGGGCGAGATATGTCTACAGGGATTGAGATCTTACAGGCGATGACGCCGTTCTGGGTTGAATATTCCCTTTATGATGAATGCCAGCGTCATATTTATCCGCTGTTAGATGAAAAAAATTCGCAGATTATCTTAACGCAACGCCAGAGAATGCACCTCTGCGCCGCCGCGGGTAAGGCATCGACCTGGGCAAAAGGCCCGACATCGCAAACCCATTCCGCCTGGCAAACCGCACTGACACTGGCAGAAAAGCTCGACGACAACGAGATACGTTTACAAGCGCATTACGGCCTATGGCTGTATTGCCTGCGCACGGGCGAACTGAATAAATCACGTCAGCATGCGCAGTCGATGTATGAACTCGCCCGGGCCATTAATGACGCGGAGGCGCAGGCCACCGGGCTGCGTATTCTCGGCGTATCGCTGCATTTCTCAGGTCAGCATGTCGCTGGTCGTCATTACTTGCAGCAATCTCTGGCCTGGTACGATCGGGAGAGCGTAAGCCGCGCTTTCCGTTTTGGTCTCGATCAGGAGATAGCCGGTCTGGCTTTTCTGTCTCGTTTGCTCTGGGTACAGGGCGAGTACAAAGCCGCAAAACGGATGGCGTGGCACAGTGTGAAAAAAGCCGCGCGATTACAGCATGCCTGCTCGCTTTGCTGCGCCCTGGCGGAAGGCACCTGTATGACAGCCGCGCTGGATCGCAATCCACGCTGGGTGATAAAGGCCGCAAACTGGCTGATTCGTCTGGCAGAAAAACACGATCTCTATTTCTGGAAAACCTATGGCGAGCTGTTTCTTGTCTGGGCCAAACAGTTCAGCCATAGCGATGTGAGTCAAACCACGCTGTTTAGCTCATTGCGAGCGATGGGGCTGGACTGGCAATACTCGCCCTTGTTGTCGGAAATTGATACCCGCCTGGCGCAGCAAACCGCCACGTTGGATCCTGAAAACTGGTGCGCGCCTGAGCTAATGCGCCTTTCCGCCACACAGTTGCCGCCCCAGGCGCAGCGCCGGTTGCTGGAACAGGCGCTGCGCAAAGCGCGTCAGCAGCAGGCGCACGGCTGGGCTCTGCGCATTGCGTATTCACTGGCTACATTGCAGGCGCAAGCCGGAGAAACAGTAGCGGCTAAGCAGTTAATCGAAGATGTTTTACATGATGTCGATGGTTCAGAGAGGGCAACAGATGTCAGCAAGGCTATCGCGCTATGCGCCCGCCTGGGAACGTGAATGTTGACGCCTGATCGCAATAAACATCCCCATCATCACCAGCCCGGCACCCGCTGAAGCGATCAGCGCCCAGCTATGTGTGGCCTCCCACACCCAGGCGGCAGCCAGTGAACCGCCTGCCCCGCCCAGAAACATGATGCTCATAAAGAGTGTATTAAGACGGTTTCTGGCATCCGGGCGCAAAGAATAAATTGTGTGCTGGTTCGCTATCAGTACACATTGCTCACCCGCATCCAGTAGTAAAATGCCTACCACCAAACCCGCCATACTGTTCCAGGCCCAGAGAACGCCCCAGGCAAACAGCATGAGTAACACTCCTAAAACCACCATCCGGAAGGGTCCCTGACGATCGCTAAAACTGCCTGCCAGAGGCGCACACAAAATACCGATTAACCCCAGCGCAGCAAGGCTTCCGGTTACCCCTGCCCCATAACCGTAGCGATGCGCTAACCAGAAAGGGAGCACGGTCCACAGCATGCTGAAAGAGGCAAACAGCATGGCTTGTGTCAGTGTTGCATCTCGCACCTGCGGCTCGCTTTTCCACAGTTCACCTAATGAACGTAACACCGCCGGATAGTGAAACGTGGGTGTCGGCAATGACTGAGAAGGCAAAATGCGCGCGATGAAAAATAGCGCCAGCAATGTCATGACCGCGCCGGAAAAAAAGACGCCACGCCAGTCGAAATACTGACCGATAAGGCCTCCGATAGCCCGGCCAGCAAGAATGCCAGCGAGAACACCGCTCATCACAGTGCCTACTGTTTTACCCCGTGAAGAGACTTTCGACAGAGAGGCAGCAAGCGGCACGATTTGTTGGGCAACAGTTGCCGCCATCCCGGTCAGGAAAGAGAAGCACACCAGCACAGTTGCCGTTGGAGCTAACATCATGCCGATCAGCGCCAGGAAGAGCACCTGCGCCTGACGCAGGATGAGCCGCTGACGCTCAATATAATCACCTAAGGGGATCAGCAAGAATAAACCTGCCGCATAACCTAACTGGGTGGACATGGGGATCAACGAAACAGCAACCCATTCATGGGGAAAGCTAGCCGCGATCAGGTTCAGAACGGATTGATTAAAATAAATATTCGCGACCACCATGCAGCAAATAATCGCCAGCATCAGAATTCTGGCTGATGAAAGCTCAGGGTTCTCCGTACGCACTGATCATACCTCGCTCTACATTCACGCTTTTTTGCAGCATAAGCAGAGGCGGCGCCCAACGCTTTGCGCGTTTTCTTCAGACGTCTGAATTATGTGGCACAAGCGTCTGAAATCGGGATGAGTTAGTAATGGTTCTTATGTTGTTAACGGTGCTGAGTGAGAGGAGTAACAAAATGGATTTAAAACTGACAGGTAAAGTGGCTCTGGTAACCGGAGCGCGAACCGGGATTGGTTTCAGTATTTGTGAAGAGCTGGCTGCAAATGGGGTGCATGTCGTGATGGTATCCAGACAAGAACCGGACCTCATCCTGGCAGCGAAAAAGATCGCCGAGAAGTATGGTGTATCGGCGCTGCCGGTTGCCGGGGATGTGACCGATCCCGGCCTGCCTTCGCGGGTTGTTGAACAAGCGGAAAAGGTTTTTGGGCACGTTGATCTGCTGGTGAATAATGCCGGGAAAGCCCATACAGGCACGCTGTTAACCACCTCCGAAGAGGACTGGCAGCTCATGACTGAGACCAAGTTTTCTGCCATGCGACGCTTTTGCAAAGCAGTGTTACCCGGGATGCAAAAACGAAACTGGGGGCGAATTGTCACTATTTCTTCTATTGGCGGCATCTACCCAAACCCGCAACTTACCGTCTCACATGCACTGAGCGCCGCTATCAACAACCTGACCCGAAGCCTTGCTCTGAGCGTGGCGGCGGATGGCATTCTGGTTAATGCGATTGGCGTGGGTGCTGTCGCGACGGATAACTGGGCGCAGAATATGCTGCCGAATGTCCGCCATCGCCGCCCTGAACTGGCTGATAAAACTGACGACGAGGTGATGACATTACTGGGAAAAGAGAAAACCCCGGTAGGCCGCTTTGGGCTGCCTGAAGATATTGCGGCAATTGCCGCCTTTCTGCTCTCCGAAAGGAATCGGTTTGTTACCGGGCAGACCATTGAAGCATCAGGTGGCGCAGACAGATTTATGTGAATATTTCCCCCTCAAAAGAAGGTGTGAGAGGGGTTAATCTGAACCCGCTAATCAGCATGCCTGGGCCAGCGGAATAAACAGCGCGGACGCCCATTGCCAGGGAAATAATTCCGCGCGTTGTGCAGGAGGAGAATACCTGGCTGCGGGAGAGCCGGTGATAGCAAGAGCGGCTTGCCATCACAGTCGATGTCATATGCAGGCGTGCCGATAAACTGAACGAAGCGTCACCGGCCGCGCGGAAACTGCGGTTATGTTCGCGGCAGCAGGCCATCCTGTTTATCAGGATACCGGGGGATTAACCTACCCTTGTTTAAGGGCCGCGTTGCCTCTATCCATGAACTCACGAACCTGAAAGCCGGCGTGTTAAAGCCCGGTGCCTTCAACCAGTACAAACGTTCCGCTGGCAGCACCTGAACGTAGTGATCTTGCGGCCTGGTATTCCGGACTTTCATAAAAGCGTTTAGCTTCCGCAAAAGAATCGAACTCAAAAACGACATGCCGTTCATGCGACTCTCCTTCAAGATTTTCATACTGCCCGGACCAGGCAATGATCTTCGGATCGAAATTCTGCATGGCCGCCGCCGCCGCTCTGGCATATTCAGCGTAGGCAACGGGGTCTGAAACGGTTACATGGGCGATGAGATAACCTTTATTCATGGGTTTTATCCTTCGTTAGCGGCTGGATATGCCAGCGTAAGTACATAGACAGGTGAGAACGTAAAAGCCTTTTCAGGGGATGATTGATCTTCAATGCATCCAGACAGCGTTGTGCGATTACGCGGTGTGAAAGCAGTCTATTAAGTATTAACATGACCATAAATAGCGGAAAAAATAACGTACTGTTACCCAAAAGGTGAACAATGAAAAATCTGGAGCCACTGATCATTTTTGCGCGCGTGGCGGAAATGAAGAGCTTTACGCAGGCAGCCGAAAGTCTGGGCATCCAGAAAGGACGCGCTTCACTGGTGGTACGTGAACTTGAGCAGGAAATTGGCGCTACGCTACTGCACCGGACAACGCGGACGGTACAGTTGACTGAAGACGGGCGGGTTTTTTATTCGCGCGCCCGCGACTTTCTCTCGGAGGCTGAGGAACTGAAATCCATGTTCTCTCACGGCGATCAGTCATTAAGAGGGAGGATTCGCGTTGATATGCCAGCGGTACTGGCACAAAGCGTGGTGATCCCTGCTCTGCCACAGCTGCTGGAAGCACATCCTGAACTGGAAATCGAACTTTCAAGTACTGACCGCCGTGTTGATCTGGTGCAGGAAGGATTTGACTGCGTTGTGCGCCTCGGTCCCATTGTTGATGAAACGCTTATTGCACGGCCATTGGGGCATCTGCGCATGATCAACGCAGCCAGTCCGCGCTATCTTGATCGCTTCGGTGTTCCGCAGACGATTGATGATCTTCTCAGCCAGGGACACAGGATGGTTCACTATATGCGCAACTTTGGTTCGAAACCTGACGGATGGGAATATCCGGCAGGCGATGGTTACCACTCAGTGATGTTACCAGGCACCATAAGAGTCAACAGCGTACCGGCTTATCATGAGGCGGGGCTGGCGGGGTTAGGTTTAATTCAGGGAGGTTATTCCTCACTTTTACCCCATATAAAAAGTGGCGCACTGGTTGAAGTATTGCCCCATTTTCGCCCCGCGCCGCTTGCTGCATTTTTTGTTGTCGCGCACCGGCGCAACTTGTCGCAGCGTGTAAGAGCGTTTATGAACTGGACAGAAGAAATGTTAAAGCCCTACTTTGACTGATACCGGCATTGATTACCGGTCGTTATTTCACTTCCCCGCCATAGTCAGGTTAAAACTCACCGGGCGTTGTTCCCATTACAGAACGGAATGCCGCGGAAAACGCCGCCGGGCATGAGAAGCCAAGCTGATAGGCGATCTGTTTTACGGGGACGTTATCAGCGAGCAGATCTAAGGATGCGTATATTCTGGCTCGCTGTTTCCATGTCCGGAAGCTGAACCCGGTGTCCCGTAAAAACTGGCGAGAAAAAGTTCGTTCCGACATGTTCGCAATGTCAGCCAGGTCAATCAGCGACGCGTTCCAGCGATGGCTGAATACCAGCTCTCTTGCGGCACGAAATAAACGCGCATCACGCGGCATGGGAAGTTCCGCGCCCCCGGAGGGTGTCTCGCTGAGAATATCCAGCAGTAAGAGCGCCATTTTTCGCTTTATCGGCGCGTTATATTCACCCGTAAAAAGACCATTTATGAGTTCTTTCACCAGTGGCGTCGCGCTAATGGTATGAACCTGGCTGTTTCTGCTGAAGTTTGTACACGCCGCAATCAGGCTACTGCTGACATAGACCGCCCGTAATTCCGTGTCTGACAGAACGCTGTAAGAGTGAACCATAAGCGGAGGGATCCAGAGGGCGCGCTGCGGGGGAATAACCCACTGTCTGTCAGCGGCTTCAACCAGCATAACGCCTCTGGTAGCAAATAATAGCTGCCCTTCAAGATGGTAATGCGGGGGATCGACCTCTCTACGGCGGTAAGAAATGGCCGTGCCTGACCACCCCGTCGCTTCATCATGTCTTGGCGTTTTATCAATGCTGACTGGCATTTCAGATGAGAACCTCTTGTTTACCATGACCCGGCTGACCTTACCCGCGCGACAACGTTGGTGAGGTAAAGCGCGCTTAATTAACTTTATGACCCGTATTACAGGAGCATACATCTGTGCGAGTACATTTCATTGTTCATGAACGTTTCGAAGCGCCCGGCGCTTACGAAACCTGGGCCACGCGTCGCGGCCATCAGATAACCTTTTCCCGCGTTTATGCCGGTCAACCACTTCCCGCAGATGCACGGGACATCGATCTGCTGGTGGTCATGGGCGGCCCCCAGGATCCCTCCGTCAGTGTGGAAGCGTGCGCGCATTTTGACTCTCACGCTGAGCAGGCGCTGATTGCCTCGGCGGTGAATGCAGGTAAAGCCGTCATCGGTGTTTGCCTGGGCGCTCAACTGATTGGCGAAGCATTGGGTGCCCCTTTTGCTCACAGTCCGGAAAAAGAGATTGGCACGTTTCCCATTTTTATAACTGAGAAGGGAGCGCTGAACGAGATGTTCTCTCACTTCGGCAATACCCTTGACGTTGGTCACTGGCATAACGATATGCCGGGGCTTACGCCTGAGGCGGAAATTATCGCCTGGAGCGAGGGATGTCCACGCCAGATCGTCGCGTATTCTGATCGGGTTTACGGGTTTCAGTGCCATATGGAACTGACACCGGAGGTCGTCGAACTGTTGATTGCTCATTCCGAAAACGATTTACGCCGGACCGCTGAATATCGTTTCGTTCAGTCAGCAGACGAACTGCGGGCGAATGATTACAGTGAAATGAACAGGAAATTATTCACCTTTCTCGACAAACTTGCGTCACGTTACGGTCAGTCAAACGCATGACGACATTCATCTCAACGGAACCGGCTCCTGATGTTAATGAACATCTGGCGTTATTTTTACGTTGAGAAAAGCCCCCGGCTACCACTGTATCCGGGGGCTTAGCGACAAATTTACAGACCCAGTTCCGACAGCCCCGGATGGTCATCCGGACGGCGTCCCAGCGGCCAGTGGAATTTGCGTTCACTCTCTTTGATAGGCATGTCATTGATACAGGCGAAGCGGCGTTTCATCAGGCCATTGGCTTCAAATTCCCAGTTTTCGTTGCCGTAAGAGCGGAACCAGTTGCCTGAGTCATCACGCCATTCGTAAGCGTACCGGACCGCGATACGGTTGCCGTCAAACGCCCACAACTCTTTAATGAGACGATACTCAAGTTCCTTTTTCCATTTACGGGCCAGGAATGCTTTGGCCTCTTCACGATTATTGGCAAACTCGGCGCGGTTACGCCATTTAGTATCCAGTGAGTACGCCAGTGAAACTTTTTCGGCATCGCGGCTGTTCCAGCCATCTTCAGCGAGACGCACTTTTTCAATCGCTGACTCGCGAGTGAAAGGCGGAAGTGGCGGGCGGGTTTGTGTTTCGGACATGGTGAAGCCTCCTGTAAATTCGGATATATGAGTAGAAATCATTTTTTGATACGCAGGCGTTATGAAGAGGCCTGTTCCAGCAAGATTTTCGCCACGTCCTTTGCGCTATCGGCGGCGCTGCAATCGCCCATTACGTACGACATGGTGATAGCGCCCTCCAGCAGAATCAGTAGCTGTCTGGCCAGCGCGACAGGTTGCCCGATATTTAATTGCTCAGTGAGTTCGAGCGTGTAATCCAGCAATTTTTGTTTATGCAGCTTTGCTATCTGGCGAACGGGATCGTCAGGGTCTCCCACTTCTCCGGCTGTGTTGATAAATGCACAACCACGAAAGCCTTCTGATTCAAACCAGCCCCTGAGGACAGTGAACATATTCAAAATGCGATCCTGAGGGGTATCGCCTTTATCAGATTCGGTTCTGAACCAGTGCATCCAGCGTTCATCACGCTCATTCAACGCGGCGGCAGCCACGTCATCCTTGGTCGCAAAATAGCGATAAATACTTTTCCTTGCTACGCCTGAGGTCTTGACCAGAAGGTCCATGCCGGTGGCATGAATACCGTTTTGATAGATCAATTGCTCTGCGGTAGACAGGATTTTTTCTCGGGTATCGGTCGTTTTCTTGTTCATGCGATAAAGGTAGAACGATCGTTCTACTTCGTCAACCCTTTTCTCAGAAAGAACTTTCGAAAAAGAAAAAAGCCGTCCGTGAGTGATAACGAACCACTAGCTGTTTTTAAAACGCGGATGAACTGGAGGCGAGCTCTACGGGCACGCAGACGTCGAACGCGTCGAATTGAACGTCTGTCATGAGTGGGGAGCGGATATTAATCGTGCGTTTTATCATTCCCGGGAATCATCTTCAACGGACTGTTTTCTCTGTTTAACTGGCAGAAATTCCCGCGCTGAATGTCCTACCTTCTTACTCAGTATTTGTCCCTTTTATTTATGTCATGAATGGCTAATATCACAACGTCTGAGCAGACGTGCCGATTCAAATTCGTCGTAATGGCGCTTTATGACATCGGAATAATAAACAGAGAATGCCTCAACCATTTCAAAAGGAGAGACAGGTATGAAGCGTCCAAACTGGTTTCAGGTTTCTGCTGAAGGTGGAAAGGCTATCGGAGCGCTCCATCATTACGCTACTACCGGGACAAATTTACCCGCTGATCTTATTCACTTAATTTTTTTAAGCGTTTCACAGATTAACGGTTGTGCGCACTGCATTGATATACATACTCGCGACCTTATCAAGGCTGGTATGTCCATCGAAAAGATAGTTCTGGTGCCTGTCTGGCGCGAAGCGACCTATTTATTCTCGGAAACAGAGCAAGCGGCACTCGCATGGGCAGAAGAAATTACCCGTATCAGTGAAACACACGCTTGCGATAAAGCCTATTCCGCCGCGCTTTCTGTATTTGGTGAAAAAGATCTGGTTGAACTGACCATTGTTATTGCCACTATGAATGCCATTAATCGTATGGGCATCAGTTTTCGCATGAAGCCGCTCGCTAAAGCCTGAAATGCGGTGCCGGCGAAGCGAGGTTATACATAATCTTCTGAATTTTATAATGAAATAATTATCGGGGGATGCACCTCTTTAAAGATAAAACACCCCTCATACTGATTTTTGGGTGTGACGGTTTCACGTTCGAAAGCATGATGCCAGGCAGTGCTGACATCCGGTATTTGTTGCGCTGTAAGCAAAGTGTATGCCGCCGCAGCGGATAAAAGTTCGACCGAAAGAGGATCGGTAATTTGAAAATTAAACAGCGTTAAATCATTGTGTAAAGCACTACCGCGTTGGGCAAGCTGAGCAATAGAATGACTTTGCAAGGGAAATGCATCCTCAAAATATTCTCGGACGGATTTTAACTGTAATTCTGCCTTCTCAAGGCTACCGCGCCGTTTTATATGAAGATTGTGAAGCATAATTAACATCCGGTGTTCTGGATACGCTGAAGTTAAGTTGATCAAATTTTCAGCCATGCGGAAGTCACGCCATGCAAAAAAGTGTCTTCCCGATCGGGCCCTGAAATATTCATCCCTTTCTCGTTGTTGAATGGGTTGCCATTCCGCGGGGAATGCAGTTACAGCTCGACGAGGAATAGCATCTATTCCAAGGCAAGGAATTTCCCTTGATATTGCCCATGTCAGTAAATTTAAGGTTTCCTGCGTACGTAATATCCCAGGGAAGTTTTGAAGTCGGCAAATGGCAGTTTCATTATATTGATGCGAAAATAACATCCCTTTACTATCCGCTTCAAAAATTAATACAGCCAAATTTTTAAAATAGCGCTCCGCTATATCCTTTCTTAATTGAGTATATTCCGACACACCATGTATGGATTCGCCGAGAAAAATAAAACGCTTGTCGCGAAAAAGGTGTTGCTCTTTAAGAACATAATCCGTTGATCTACGCATCTGAATTATGGGCCGCAAGTGATAATTGCATGCTATTACCTTAACGTTATACGGCGACTACGGACAAGTGATTTGCAGTCACTGAAGCATCACTACTTTACATAAACGGCCTTTAGTGGACGGTGGCCGTTCTGTTTAGCGTCAGCGGACTCAGCCCCGGCTACTAAGGTCTTCGCGCGTTGGCCCCTGAAAGTGGATGCTACTGATATGGCAACTGCGCGGTTGAGTCAGCACAAAACGAATCGTTTCCCAGACCGATCGCCCATCCAGTAGTCGTTCCCCCATTCTGGAGTGATTATCGACTGCCATATCTAACCCGGTCAGTTCGAAATCCGGTGGGTACAGCCCGGTAACACGTATATTTTCCTCAGATAACTGCTGTGACAGTTTCGTTGTAAACCCGCTAAGCCCATGTTTGCTGGCAAAAAAAGCGGGATGGGCAATTGAATCCGTAAAATGCGGGATCGCGCATGAAGATATAATGGAGACGATATCAGCACTGTCTGAACGTCTTAATCCAGGCAGCAATGCCTGGGTCAGTAAAATCGAACCCGTAAGTCCTGAACTGATGGTAGTGATAATTTCTGTGTCAGGCTGATCGTCTAACGTCCCTGACAACCACTGAGCAGCATTGAGAATTAAAATGTCGATGGGCTTGTCTGAAGTTAATAGCTGTGAAGAAAACGAAGAAAGGGACTCCGGCCGGGTTAAATCACAGATATACCCTTTTGCAATGCCGCCTTCGGCAGTAATGATGCTGCAGGTTTTTTGCATATCATCAGCCCGCCGCGCGCAAAAATTCACCTCGACGCCCTCTCGCGCCAGCCACACGCACAGCGCCCGGCCAAATCCCCCGCCGCCACCGGTAATAACCGCTCTTTTACCTCTCAGCATCTTCATGCCTCCTTTTCTTAATGGATATGTGTGATGGAGATATACATGAGGAGACTGAATGACATCTGTCCGTTAGTGCCATTTTTAGTAAATAAACGGCACGACAAGCTGTTGAAAAGAGTGATAAGGGATTAGCGATTTTCGCATCTGGCGCAAGACCGCCCACGAAAATATCATCGGACGGCGATTTGCCCGAAGTTGTAATTTGGGTTCAGGTAATCCTGTATTTACAACTTGACGGTATACCGGACAAAATTATCCAGCACGGCAAGCTTATCATACAGTGCCCGGGCCGGATTGGACTCTCTGGTAACCCAATAGACTTTCGACCATGACTTCGTCCGGGCTTCCTCACATATCGCCTCAATCAGCGCTTTTCCCGCGCCAAGGCCGCGCATAGTTTCATCAACAAAAAGATCTTCAAGGTAACAATGAGGCTGTGTTACCCATGTTCCCTCATGCAACACGCACATCGCAAAACCAACCACGCCCTGTTCGGCTTCCGCAAGCCGACAGATGACATCAGAGTCTGGAGACAACACCCGACGCCAGGTCGATGAGGTAACGTCATCGCTCAGCGTACTGCCAGAAAATTGCAAATATCCGTTCCAGAGCCTTAACCATGCATCGTAATCCTTAGCGTTAACTTCACGTACCTTAAACGACATGTCGTATACCTTGATGAGTAAGTGTTAATTCCATAATAACAAAGCTGATTTTGGGCCCTGGCACTGCTTTCAGGCTTAAAAGTCCCGGATCGCTAATATCCGTTTCTGCCACGAAGCGGGCAGCGCCGGAAGAGATGATATGCGCTCTGAGTGAAAAACGGGAGTTCGCCGTTTATCCCACCGTTGCTGGCGCATGTTAATAATTGAGGAGCATCAGTAATCATTCGGGGTGTTCCGGGCGAGCTTGCCGGCCGCGAACCATCCTGTTGGCGATGGGATAATGTGGATGGAGTGAGCCGGTTGATAAGCTTTATGCAGGCGCTTTACCTGACGTATAACATCCGTGACGTATATTTTTATACGACCGGGCCTTAGTGCCCAATGATGAAAAACGTTTCGGCGATTCTGGCAACCTCCCCCAGCAGGAAGTTTATGATATGCACACAGATAAAAAATTTCGGTTATATCGCCCCCTGAAAGGCATTACGCATACTTTTGGCGACGAGTGGTTTGCGTTGAAAGCCGAAGCCTTTGCCCGTTTTTTTGGTACGCCGACATTTCTGATTGGACAGACTCTCGTCGTGATCGTGTGGATTATTCTGAACGTGGCAGGTGTCGTGAAGTTTGATCCCTATCCATTTATTCTCCTCAATCTTGCGTTCAGTATTCAGGCTGCTTATGCCGCGCCGCTGATCCTGCTGGCGCAAACCCGGCAGGCGGAGCGAGATCAGGCCCATGCGCTGGCGGATGCACAACACCGCGAAGATCTGGACGACGCAATGACGAAACGCCAGATACTCGCCGAGGAGCAATCGGCACAACTGCTGGAATTGCTTAAACAAAATACTCAGTTGACCGAAATGACCCGGGAAATGGCCGAGCGTATCGAAGGACTCACCTTACAACTTGCGCAGCGTGAGCTTCACAAACAGCAGCAGTAAATATCTCGTGGTGACTGGCACCACCGTGAGATCTGCGGGTAGATGTCGGGGCGTTATGGCAGCGATCCGCTCACCTCCTGGATATATCGAAAATGCCCCTCACTGAAGCTTGTCGAATATCTCAGGGCGTGAAGCGGGCATTGAGCGTACCGTTTCTGGATAACTTACCTGGCAGGTTTCGATACTATTCCAGACCCGCTAAAAAGCATGCGGATGCCGAGTCCTATCATGACAACACCTGTAAATCGTTCCTGCCATTTGATAAAGGCCGGGCGTTTACCTAGCCAGTTTCCAAATGTCCCTGATGCCATCGCGACTGAACCCAGGGAAACAATTCCTGCCAGTTTTTGGATACTGCCAAGAACAAGCAATTGCAGCCAGACAGGACCCGCGGTGGTATCGACAAACTGGGGAAGAAAAGCAAACATGAACAGCAGGGATTTTGGGTTAGTCAGGCTGTTCAGGGCGCCTTCCTTAACGGCATTCCAGTCAGAAATTCTGGCTGTTTTTCTCAGCCGGGTATCTGTGCCTGACGTCGCAATCATCTTTATGCCCAACCAAATGAGATAAGCGGCACCTACCCACCTCAGTAGATCAAGCGCAAACGGCCACGCGTGAACCACGGTTACAAGACCCAGAACCAGAAAAGATACCTGTATAAATCCTGCGACGAAAACATTACCCAGTACGGTTAGCAAAGCAACACGTTTTCCCTGACCTACTCCCCTGGCGATGGTCAGCATCATGTCGGGGCCCGGGGAAATCTCCAGAAGCGTCAAAGCGACAAGGAAAGTAATAAAAGTTTCGATGGAAGGCATGATTGTAATGTCCGGAAAAATATTCCTGCTACGTTACCTCACTCTGGTTAGAGCTTAAAGCTGTACTCACCGCAACGTCTGCTTTTGGCACAGAGCGGACCCTCCCATCGTTCTGCAGGTCCGCTCAGCGCGGGAAGCAGAAATTCGCAGCGGTTCCCTTCCTGATGAAGGTATTACGCAAATCACAGTGTGTTAATCAACGTATCGCAAGCCACATAACCCGGGTATTTCGCGGTAATGCTGAGTGATACGCGAGTGTCGTGCTAGCACGTTTTATCGCCGCCAGCCCAGCGCTTAATATCACCTATCTTTGGCGAGCGGATGCCCGTGCTCAGGAGGTTCTTGGTGGTGTAGAGGCTTACCTGCGCGTTGTCGCCATCGCGGCTTTCTATCTCAATTAGCGTGTTGTTAATCAATAACCCCTGTGAAAGAAGCTTTTGATTGATCTCCCCTTTTTTGCGCTCACTGTCAAATTCGCTTAATACGATGACCGGATTTCCTGAATATGCCTCATATTCGAGGCACTGCCTTGCCATGTGCCTGATGGTTCGATAGGCATCAGAAGCCCCTGCCTTGCTCATGAAACTGCCGTCAAAAGAGGACTGGCTGCTTTTAAGTTCGCTGACGGTTATGGCGCACCCGCTGAGCGATAGCGAAAATAACAGGCTTGCCAGAGCAATGTATTTCACTTTTAACTCCATTGTTCAGGTAGATGTCCTCTGCCGGGATCAGCGTTGCGCTTTCGTTCAGGCGGACTTGTGGTGTGGGAAATCAACCGTAACCATCAGCCCACCTTCTGCAGACGTATTGAGGCTTACGCTGCTGTTGTGTTGCTGCGCAACCGCTTTGACGATGGCAAGCCCCAGCCCACTCCCGCTTTGCATCTGATTAGGATCGCGAAAAAAACGGTCGAACACCCGCTCGCGCAATTCAACGGGAATGCCTGGCCCGGCATCTGAAACACGTAACTGCGTGGATTTTTCTAAGGATCGTAACTCCACCTCGACCCGTCCGCCCTCAGGGCTGTACTTCACGGCATTTTCAATAAGGTTATCGATAAGCGACATTAACCGTTCGCGGACACCTGTTATCCAGATTTCATCTTCAGCGTAGAATTCAAGCTCAATCCTGCGCTCAGCCGCGAGCGGCGCCAGCCCGGCCATTCGCTCTTGTATAAGCGTCGTCAGCGGCACAGGCTCCATAACCGTGTCAATGCGCGCTTCGCTGTGCATCATCAGCAGCAACTGATTGACGAGCCGGGCCGCACGGCTATTGCTGCGAATAATCCCTGCCAGTAACTCTTTTTGACTGTCACTGCTGGCATAGGACTGCAAAGCCTCAACATTGATTCGCATTGCAGCCAGCGGGGTACGCAGCTCGTGAGCGGCATCGGCAATGAAAACGCGTTCCCGTTCCGTGCTTTCCCGCACCCTGGCAAGAAACCCATTTACAGCGTCGACCATCTGGCGAAGCTCCCTGTGCTTTGGCACGGCTTTTAAGGGCGAGAGATCGTCCGGCGTGCGTAGGGAAATTTCACTGACCACCCGATTCCACGGGCGCATCGCAATGCGGATGGACAGCCACGCGGGAAACAAAAGAAAAGGAATGCATACCAGCAGCGGCATGACGTAATAGCCACGCGAGTTCAGGTAGATAAAGAAGTTCCAGCCTCCGGCAGGGGTGATAAGGGTGACCTCCGTGTCGGAGTGCGCGGATTTTAAGGTACGGCTGGTCCAGGCGCGACCTTCATTCTGAATTCGCTCAATTTTTCCATAGCGGGTGTTTGTCACCCCGACTGGCGCACCATCAGAGGCATAAATTATCGCTTTGTTCTTGCGCACGATAAGGCTGATGGAGAGTTCTGGATCTTCACCACCACCGTAATCTTCCCGCACCGCTTTACTGAGCGCAGCCAGCACATGCGTTCGCTCCTGCGGGCGATCCTCCATACTCTCAACGACAGTAAAAATGGTTTCGTACGTCTTGCTGCCCGTTAATATCGGCGGGCTACGCAAGTCCTCCCACAAAACGTAAGTCAGAAAAAGACACCACAGCAGGGTGAGCAGTAGCATTTGAGCTACCATAATGCGCCGTACGAACGTTGGGGTTCTCAGATGGCGCCAAAAATTTCGCATCAACCTGCCCCCTTCTCGATCGGTACGGTATCAATGACATACCCAACGCCTCTCACCGTTCGCACATAGCCGTCGCCGATTTTGCGACGCAAATTCCCCATATGCACATCGAGCGCATTACTCATATTTTCTTTTGCGCCAAAGATCCTCTCCTCCAGAAAACTGCGGGTCAGCACGCGATCGGTGCGCAACATCAACGTTTCAAGCAGCGCGTATTCACTTGCCGTCAACTCAACATGCCGTGCATTCACGGTCACGCGTCGCGTCGGCACATGAAGCGATAAGCCGCGAATCTCTATCGCCTCGTTCTCAAAACCGTAACTGCGGCGCGCAAGCGCTCTCACTCTGGCCAACAACTCGGCGAGAACAAACGGTTTGACAAGATAGTCGTCGGCACCGGCGTCCAGCCCGGAGAGGCGATCGTGCAGTGTGCCGCGCGCCGTCAGGATGATGATGGGGATGCCCTTGAGCTGCTGACGCAAGCGCGCCATCAGACTCATGCCATCGCCGTCGGGTAAGCCGAGGTCGAGCAACACAAGTTCAGGCACGCAGGCATCAAGCTGATGCAGCGCATCCTCTTTGCGGCGAACCCATATGACATCAAATCCTTGATCTGCAAGGGCAATACGCACGCCATTGCCGAGATCCAGGTCGTCTTCGATTAGGAGAATTTTCACAATGGTTACGGTATCAACAGTGAATGAAGAACGTCTGAAGAAAAAAACGGTAGCAGGAAATCTATCAGCTTTGCAGCGCCTGTACTTGCTTCATCCTTTCTTCATTTTTGGCTCATGAGAACTTTAGGGTGCGCATACAAAATGAGCGTTCTGGCGTTTAACACCTGCTTGTATCGTAATCATTTGAATCCACAAGGACTTCTTTAATGAGAAACATCAAACTGCGTCATAAGTTCCCCCTTCCACTTTCGGGGCGCAGCCTGAAAAAAATGTTGCCGGGCGCAGTCCTGGCGTTACTGACCACCCCGATACTGGCGGCAGAACAGGATCCGGGCAATGCGTTGACCCTGGGAGGCGGCGCGAATGTTACGCCACGCTACTCTGGTGCGGATAAAAGCCGTGTCACAACGGCTCTGGTGCTTGATTACACAATGGCAAATGGTTTCTTCGTTAGCACCACACGGGGCATCGGTTACGGCAATAACATCGGCAAATTCGATTACAACGCGGCACTGAGCTATCGCGCAGGCCGCAAGGATCACGATGCAGATAGCGACTCGCTAAGCGACGGCAGCGACTACCTGCGCGGTATGGGCGACGTCAAAGGCTCGGCTCTTGGTGTGCTTGGTGTGGGGTACGGGGTGACCAACTGGCTTAATGTGCAATTGCAGGCCGAGGTGCCGGTTTCGCAGCGAAGCAATGGCGCGGCTCTGCATTTCGGCATTAATAGTCCGCTCTACACCTCATCGAGCAACTCCGTGACGCTGGCGCTGACCGGCATTTGGGGAACGGAAAAGTACATGCTGACTTACTACGGGGTCAGTGCCTCCCAGTCAGCCGCATCGGGCTTTACTCGATATGACGCCGGCGCGGGAATTTATGCCTGGTCAACGAATCTTACCTGGACCCACAAATTCAATCAGGACTGGAGCGTGGTTGCCGCAGCAGGCGTAACGCAGTTGACGGGTGATGCGCGCAATAGCCCGATTGTGCAACGAAACACATCGCCCACAGGAAGCCTGCTGGTGACATATCGTTTCTGATCGTTGTTCAACGTGCGCTTCCCGCCCGCTTATGGCTGCGCACGGTCAATAAACAGGCATTCGTTCCGCCCCGGTTCAGCGAACGGGGCGGAACTCAATACAGTGAAGATCCAAAAGCATCTGCCCCAGCCCCGGATAAAACCTGTTAGCTGGCGCATCAGCAGAAGAGCAGGCTCACGTTGCGGACGGGGCGGGATCCGCCAGCAAGGCATCGACAATATCCAGCATGACCCGCAGGCGATCCATATGCCGCAGATCATAGTGATATCCCACCCAGATATCTTTGGACGGTGGCGGCTCCGGCATGCGAATGCTCTGCAAGCCGGGGATGGCATCGCCAAGAGGCCGCGGCAAAACAGCAATCCCCATTCCCCGCTGGCACATCTGCGCCTGAACGGCCCGGCTGGTGCTGGTGAACACACGCCGCGACTGCGGAAATCTGTCAAGCAGCCAGGCAACGTCAGAAAAGTGGGATTGTGCCGTATTCATAAGAATAAGCCCCACTGCGGCCGGGTCGTGCTCCGCGAGATGCGCGATTTCCGGCGTGCCATACAGCGCGTAGGGCATACTCATCAACCGGCGCTGAACAATATCCGGTTCGGTAAAGGGAACGATGCGAAATGCGATGTCGGCATCACGGCGCGACAGATTAAGTAAGCGGTAGCTGGCGATAATTTCCGGCACAATCGCTGGATGGCGGCGTGTCAGTTCAACCAGCACAGGGGCCAGAACATAATTAGCAAACCACTCGGCTGACGATATCCGCAATATCCCTTCAAGACGCTCATGGTTTCCTGCCAGGCGCCGTTCCATCGCCAGCGCGGAGTTTTCCATCGCTTCTGCCAGCGTCATAACCCTGTCGCCGGCATCCGTCAGCACCAGACCATCCCTTGTCCGGCGAAATAGCGCCTGCTGCGCCTCATCCTCAAGCGCCTTTATTCTGCGCCCAACCGTCGGATGGCTCACGCCCAGACTTCGGGCCGCTTCGCCAAAAGAGCCCTTACGCATGACTGCAAGAAATATCCGGACGTCGCCCCACTCCATGCCATTGTCTCTCCGTTCAAAAATGAACATCGAATATACAAAAGTGTCAGTTCCAAAACAATTATGTAGATATCACCATAGCCTCCTCAACCAAACCGCCCCGGGCGGGGATATCAGGAGGCTAAAAATATGCACAAATTAAAAGACAAAGTTGCCATCGTGACCGGTGGCTCCAGCGGTATCGGCGCTGGCATTGCCCGCCAACTGGCGGCTGATGGCGCGAAAGTCATCGTTAATTATGCCTCAGACAGAAGCGGTGCCGATAAGGTGGTTGCCGATATTGACGCCGCCGGTGGGCAGGCCGTGGCGGTTGCGGCAAATGTCACCAAACATGCAGAAGTCGAGGCGCTGGTCAACGCGGCCATTGACACGTTCGGGCGTCTGGACATTGTGGTGAATAACGCCGGGATTTATCAGTTCGCCAGCATCGAAGAGAGCACTGAAACCCTCTATCGCAGACAGTTCGACATCAATGTTCTGGGACCGCTGTTACTGACTGGCGCAGCCGTGCCACACCTCGCTAAAGGCAGCAGCATCATCAACATCAGTTCGTTCGTCACCCACGTTTTTATTGCCGAAAGCGCCATCTACAGCGGCACCAAAGGCGCGATTGACGCCATCACCGGCGTACTCTCACGCGAACTCGGCCCGCGGGGGATTCGCGTCAACGCGGTCAATCCTGGCCTTATCGAAACGCAAGGCAGCCACAGTGCGGGCGCGATGAACTCGGACTTCCAGAGATGGAATGAACAGCAAACGCCACTCGGTCGCATCGGTCAGGTGCAGGATGTTGCCCCGATCGTCTCATTTCTCGCCTCAGACGACGCGGGATGGATAAGCGGTGAGGTGATTCTGGCCTCTGGCGGCATGCGCTGATTTTCCCCACTCGCAGTGCTCGCATCGGGGCGAAACGCCCCGAACCAGCATGCCTAAACAGATTAACCACACAATTTTTGCCATAACAAAACGTCTCTTACCGGGGACGGAACCGCTACCGATGGAGTGTTCTATGTCGGCACATAGCCTCACGCAAGCCGAGCCGCGTCGCTGGGCGATGTTTGTTATTTTACTGGTCGGCGCATTCTTGCCGCCGCTCGATTTTTTTATCGTCAATGTGGCGCTGCCTGCGATCCAGAGCGAGCTGGGCGCCTCTTTCTCCGCTGAGCAGTTGGTTATTTCATCCTACGCGGGCGTGTATGCGGTAACGCTCATTACCGGCGGTCGACTGGGTGATATTTATGGCCGCGGGAAGATGTTTTTTCTTGGGCTTCTCGGGTTTGCCGCTGCATCGCTGTTGTGCGGCGTAGCCTGGTCGCCATGGGTACTGATTACCGGACGCATGTTACAAGGTGCCACAGCCGCTATTATGGCGCCCCAGGCGCTGGCTTCCGTACAGGCTATTTTTCCGGAAGCGGAGAAACCGTTAGCGCTGAGCATCTATGGCGCCGTGTTTGGCCTGGCCTCGGTTATCGGCCAGGTATTGGGCGGTATCCTGATTTCAGCGGATCTGTTTGGGCTGGGGTGGCGGGCTATTTTTCTCGTTAACCTGCCGGTGGCGCTACTGGTCATTCTCTTTGGCCTGCCGTTGCTGAAAGAAACGCGGGCACAATCTGCGCAGCGGCTGGACCCCATTGGCATGCTGCTGGCAACCGTCACACTCAGTACGCTGATTGTGCCGTTGATTGAAGGCCATGAGGCGGGATGGCCGTGGTGGACGTGGCTGTTATTGCTTGCTTTCCCGCTGCTGAGCGCGTTGTTATGGCGTTATGAACGTCGCCTTAGCTGGAATGGCGGTTCGCCGTTACTTGACCCGTCCGTATTACGCGCGCCGGGACTGGGCCAGGGGCTGGCGATCGTGTTGCTGTTTTATTCCATCGCGGCTTTCTTTCTTTTGTTTTCTGTCTATCTCCAGGGCGCGTTGCATCTGAACGCCCTGAGCGCAGGCCTGCTTTTTCTGCCCTTTGGCGTTGGCTTTCTGATTGGGCCGTTGCTGACGCCTTACTTGCGGCGTTTTGTCGGTAATTACCTGAGCGCAATCGGGATGGGATGCGAGACCGCAGGGTTAGCCGGTATGGCATGGTTGATTGCCAGTACGCTGACCGGCAGCGCGCCTGCCATAGCGCCGCTCGCCGTCCTGCTTTTTGTCACCGGTCTTGGCCAGGGGCTGGCAATGCCAACGCTGGTGCGGATGGTAACCGGCCGCGTTGCGCCAGAATTTTCAGGCATGATTGCCGGCGTCACCAGTTCGGCATTACAAATCAGCACGGCGCTGAGCGTCGCCGTTATCGGCGGCCTTTTTTACAGTATGTTGGGTAACGGTAAAAGCGGTGCGAATATCACGCATGCCTTTATCGTCGCGCTGCTGGCGATGGCGGTATGCCTCGCCACAGGCGCTGGATTAAGTATCCGGCTTATCCGGCGCTCCAGCGGTCTGTCTTCAGCACCGGCCAGCCTTTCCCTTAAGTAACGCAACCAGCGTCAATCGGCTGAGCGAATAACCAGCGAATTCGCCCAGTCAATTGGGCGTCCGTTTTTTTCACATCCACACCTGGTACACGCCGCGCGGCCTCTTTTCCGGGATCAAAAAGCCAATTGTCGCGGCCTTGCAAAACATCCTCGCCAGCCTGATACGCGGCGAAGAGATGGGGAACGGCAGCCATTGCACTTTGCAACAGCTCAGAGGGGAATATCCCCTCTATGACTTTTTTGCAGTTCTCGTTCGGCGCAATTAGTAAGAGAAGGGGGAACGACGCTGCGCCTCTTTCAGCATCATTTGGGCATCTTCACCCGCCGCAGTATAGAGCGGCGCACTGGCATCCCGCGCAACCGCAAGAATGGCATTCGCGACATCATCCGCATGCGTCACGGGCGAGTTGCTATCGCCCACACGCTGGATAAACTCCTGCACCATTTGCCCATAGGCGGGATCATCGATGCCTGCAAAATACTCGCGCGCATTCTCGCCAAACTTCGTTTCCGGGGAGCGGCCCGGTAACACCACATGAACACGAATACCAAAAGGCCTGGCTTCAATGGCGAGCGACTCGCTCCATGCATTCAGCGCCGCTTTACTGGCGCGATAAAGGCCAATCAGCGGCATCGCCCGGGTGGTCACGGATGAAGAGACGTTAATGATCACCCCTGATTTTTTCTCTCTCATCAGCGGCAGAAACGCCTGGGTTAATGACAGCGTCCCCAGCACATTGGTGTTCATTAACTGCTGCGCGGTGGCAAGCGGCGTAAGTTCGACCGGTACAGGTGCGCCAAAACCCGCATTGTTCACCAGAACATCAATCGCGCCCGCCGCTTTCACGACATGGTTAATGCTCTGCGCGGAAGTAATATCGAGCGGCAGGATCGTCAGTTTGTCGCTGGCGGGCAAACAGGTCGGGTCAGGTGTTCTCATGGTGGCAATCACTTCCCAGCCCTGCTGTAAAAAAAGTTTTGCTGCGGCAAGACCAAAACCTGAAGAGCAACCGGTAATCAGTACAGTTGACATATGTGATCCTCTTTGGTGGCAAGAGCAACGATCATAGCGGCCACCAGCCGGACAATATATAATCAAAAGTCCCGCAAACTTTAGAGATAGTCCAATGTCAGATCCGCTAACCGATATTGTTGCCCTGCTCAACCCCAGGCCATCGCATTCAAAACTCGTTGAAGGACGCGGGCAGTGGCGTATTGTTCGGGAATCTGGCGGAGAGGCCTTTTACTGCGCCGTACTGGAAGGCGAATGCCTGATCACTGTTAACGGCAAAGGTCCAACATTACTGGTTGCCGGTGATTTTATTCTGATACCCGCCGCGTACGTTTTCGAGAACACCAACGCGGGCGGAGCTGGCTCAACTGACATCACAACGCCTACGATTATCAGCGAAGGGCATGTGCGGATTGGCGCAACCAGCGGGCCCGCCGATCTGATCATGTCTGTCGGCCACTGTGAATTTGATACGCCGGATAAGCAACTCATCGTCTCTTTGCTGCCAAATGAGATCCTGATTAAAGGGCAACGGCGTTTCGCCACCTTGCTTGAACTTCTGCTGGATGAAAGCCGGGCCAGGCGACCAGGGCGCGACGAGGTATTAATGCGGCTTTTACAGCTGCTGCTGGTCGAGTCGTTACGCAGTAATGATGATCTGCCGAAAACAGCTGGCATCCTGAAAGGGCTGCAACATGAAAAGATCGCCGTCGCGCTGCATCTGATCCATGAAAAACCGGGCGTTGAGTGGCAAATCGCCCAGCTCGCCCGCCACGCCGCCATGTCCCGCTCGGCTTTTTTTGCCGCTTTCAGTGAGACAGTCGGGATGCCGCCGGGGCAATATCTTCTCTTCTGGCGCATGTCGTTAGCGAAAAAAGCGCTGATCAGCAGCAAAGAGAAAATCGAACAAATTGCCTTTCACGTCGGCTATCAGTCAGCGAGCGCCTTTAACGTGGCATTCACGCACTATGTGGGCGTTCCCCCTGGCGTTTTCAGACGCCAGAATGAGAGCCCGCAAACGCGTTCCCCGGCATTAAGCAAGGAGCAGGCTTTTCCTTAAGCCCGCACCCGCTTGCCAGAAGGGCATTTTATTGCGCGGCAAGTGCCGTCACGACGTCGCGGTAAGTATGCAACTGGCGGCCAAGAAGCGTGACCAGACGCTCTCTGTCGCCATCCTGCGGGAGCATGCCGTGGCTGACGTAGCGCTCAGCCATCAGGCGCATTTCGTAGGCCATCCATTTCGGCATAAATTCCGCCATGCTTGCTTCAAATGCACCCGGGTTATCTCCGCCGTAGATAATCTCGCGGCCCAGCACCTCGCTCCATACGGCGGCGGCACCCTCCCCCGTCAGCGTATCGGGACCAACGAGATTAATCGTCTCGACAGGCAGTTTTCCGCTCGCCCGATCGCGTCGTATCAGTTCAATGGCTGCCACCTCGGCGATATCGCGGGTGTCCACCATCGCCAGGCCAATCCCGCCGATCGGCATCGGATAAACACCGTGATTCATGACCACATCCTTAATCATGGCCTCATTGTCGATAAAGTAGGTTGGCCGCAGGATCGTGGCGCTAAAGTCCATCGCTTTAAGCATGCGCTCGGCGCCATATTTCACGGCGAAGTGCGGCACATTGACGGCAACATCGGCGCCAAAGACGGAGAGATAAACCACACGTTCAACGCCGCACTCGCGGGCAATGTTGAGGGTAATCATCGTCTGGGTATATTCGTCGCTGGTGACCGCATTCAGTAAAAACAGCGTCTTGATACCGCGAAAGGCGGCGCGTAAGGCGTCGATATCCAGCAAATCGCCTTTCACAACATCTACATTTGCGGCAAAGCCGGCCTTTGCGGGGTCACGGGTTAGCACGCGGAAATCAGAGCCGCGGCGAAGAAGCTGGTTAACAACATGGCGGCCGACGCGGCCAGTGGCTCCGGTGATCAGGATGGTCATGGTATTTACTCCGTGGTGTTTGGTTGGTGTGAACAAACACTATCGCGATCCATTTTCGCGTTGAAGATGCTATTTTTTAGATGGTTCGTTCCATAAATGAGACACCCCCATGGATATTAATGCCCTTAAAGATTTCCACCTCATCGCAGCCTCGGGCGGGATCGGCGCGGCCAGTCGCGCCAGCGGAAAACCCAAAGCAACCCTGTCACGCAGGCTGACGGATCTTGAAGAGGCGCTCGGTGTGCGTCTTATTGAACGCGGCGGGCAGAGGCTGCACATCACTGAGGCGGGTGAACGCCTTTTGTCACGCACCGTTGGCGCAATCCGTGACATTGATGAAGCGGTCGAATCCGCGCGGGAAGCGTCGGCAAATCCCTCCGGATGGCTGCGTATTGCGGCCCCGCTGCTCTTTTCGCAACTGGCTCTTGGGCAGCTTTTGGCTGAATTTCGCCGTCGCTATCCGCGCATTTATGTGGAAGTGATTGCTGAAAATCGGATGAGTGACCTGGTGGATGAGCATTTTGATGTCGCGATACGTATTAATCCGCACAAAAACAGCACGCTGGTTGGCAGGCAGTTTGCCAGAGACAAATTGGCGCTGGTGGCGGTTCCCGCGCTTGAGATGCCGCTTAGCGATGCGCAAAGCGCGCCTGCGATCCCGGCAATTGTGATGTCAACTTATTCGGACGGCGAGCTTTGGACTGTTCAGGGCGGAGAGCGTCGTTTCGCGCCGCAACCGGTGATGCGCCTCTCTTCCCTGCTGACAGTGCGGGATGCCGTGCTGGCGGGTGCCGGCGCGGCAATGCTTCCGCAATCCATTGTCAGCCAACAGCTGGAAAAAGGTGAGCTGGTGTGCTGGGGAGAAGCCGATACATTGACTGAGCTCTGGGTGCTGCACACCTCCCGTCGCCTTCAGAGCCCCAAAGTTAAGGCTTTCGTGGCGTTTATCTGCGAGCACTATCCCACCGGCTGGTTCGCTGTCTGAACCGGCCGATTCGGGTATTAACCGGAGATAAATGTCTGTTAAGTAAAAGAGTTAGCACAGCGCTGTAATGACATTATTCTTGATTGCCCAACCACGAGCGAATTCTCGCGCTGTACTGCACGGGGGTCTGGAAGGGAGTGTTATTCTGCGTAGAAAACCACCAACGCTATGCGAGGTTCCTTTGCCCTTAAATCTTCATATCCGCCCTGCTCGTGCTGATGAGGCGCCAATGCTGGCTGAACTCCGCGTTGAGGCTATGCGCCCGAGTCTTGAGGCGATCAACAGATTCGATCCCATCAGAGCACGCGAACGCTTCCTTTCAACATTTACGGATAAAGAGACGTTCATCCTTTGCTACCAGCATGAGATCGTGGGGTTTTACGTGCTGCGGGATTTCCCGACGTACCTCTATCTGGATCACTTCTATATCAACAATAAATTTCAGGGGAAAGGCGTAGGAAAAGGGGTTGTAAAACGCATACAGCAAAAAGCCAGAAACCTGGGGAAATCTATCCGACTCATCGCGTTGAAAGCGAGCCCGGCAAATGATTTCTACCGCGCTTTAGGGTTCATGTTTGAGCGCGCTGAAGGCGTTGATAATCACTATATATGGCCATGCGTTGACGCTGAATGATGCACGCCTTTTCAGTGAGCTGAGGCAAGGTCGTTGAAGTAAAACAGTACCGCTGGCAGCAGAGCGGTACGATAGCTTTAGCGGAGGTTGCCGCCAAGTTTACAGGCGGTTTATCACGTCAGCCGATAGTGCGACTGCACCAGACCCGAAGGGAAGCTGCGGCTTGATAACAGCGTCAAATCTATATCCCCATTCAGGGCTCCGAACAACGGTTTTCCCGAACCGAGCAGGACAGGAACGGTAGTGATAACGATATCGGCGATCAGACCTTCGCGCAGGAACGACTGTATTACCTGCCCGCCATCGATATAGACGCGATGCGCGTTCTGCGCCGCCAGGTCAGTAAGCACCTCCCCAGGCGTGCGGCATGAGAACTGCACTTTACCCTTCAGCTTCTCGGGCACGGGAGTATCGGTTAGCTGTCGGGAGAGCACCAACACGGGTCGGTCATAAGGCCATTCGTCGAAGGTCAGCACCTTCTCATAGCTGCCCCGCCCCATAACGATCCAATCTTTGTCCGCAATAAATGCTGCATAGCCATGATCTTCTGTCGGGTCATCGCGCTGCAACAACCAGTCGATGTCGCCATCCTGTCGGGCGATATAACCATCAAGACTGACCGCGATAAAAACATGTGTGGTGACCATCAGATGCTCCGTATTCAGGTTGCATATATCCCGTTGAGTTTAGTGATGTTTGCGATATTGGCCTGCTCCCTGTGGAAAAACGTAACATGAGAGCAGCAACGTTCCCATTATGGATTAAGGCAAAAAATCGTGTGGTGTTGAGTCCAGGTTGGAGCAAAAAGCCGTGATCTGCTCCCCATAAAGCAACCTATCGCCATGTTAACAACGCCCGCTCCTGGCACTCAGCAACTGGTCAAGGGGCAGGCATGTCGGCAGTCAGTATTTATCAATGATGCCCTGATTGACGACATAAAAAAGCAATAGTCTGGGGGCTATTGACAGCCTGTTTACGCCTGAGTAGGCTCACCGGCACGTCGCGAAAAACGATCCTTTCTGCTGCTGAATTGATCGCGTACACGTCGATTCTGTTTCCTTACAGTTTGACCAGCGTCTTCGAAATCAACCGCGTTGTTGCCATGACATGGCGAAAGCGCTTATCGCTACCCGTCGGTAGCGGCACGATAAACGGAGCGTACCTATGTCAAACTCAAATTCTGACCCGCAGTTATCTGTCCATTCTCTTCCTGCTTTTTCTGCTCCTGTGTGTGTAGACGGTAATAACACGATGAAGGCAATCCGTTATCACGCTTTCGGTGGGCCTGATGAATTACGCATTGATGAAATTCCTGTTCCTCACGCCGGGCCTGGCGAGATTCGTATTGCTGTGCATTGTGCCGGGGTGAATCCATCGGACTGGAAACGCAGAGAGGGCCAGTATCAGGCATTCGAAGATGGGGTGTTGCCACTCACGGTGGGCGTGGAGGCCAGCGGCGTTGTTGATGAGATTGGCGATGGCGTTTCCGGCGTTGCCATCGGCGATGCGGTATTCGGTTTTGGTGATGGCACCGTCGCGGAGAAAGCCATCCTCTCGCACTGGGCGGTCAAACCCGCTGCAGTATCTTTTGCGGTGGCAGCAGGCTTGCCCGTAATGACTGATACGGCCAGCCGGGCACTCGATGAAGTGAATATAAAAACGGGGCAGACGCTGCTGGTTAGCGGGGCGGCAGGCGGTGTAGGAACGGCTATCGTCCAGCTTGCCTGCCTGCGCGGCATAACCGTTATTGGTTCAGCAAGTTCCCCCAAGCATGGCTATCTCGCCTCATTAGGTGCCATTCCGACCACGTACGGTCCCGGTTTACAGGAACGAATAACTCACTTAGCGCCGGGAGGTGTTGATGCGGCCATTGACGTTGCGGGTTCCGGGGTCATACCTGAATTAATTTCAATCGTGGGACATCCCGCTTGCGTGCTTTCCGTCGCGGATTTATCTGCAGAGCAGTATGGCGCGAAATTTTCCCACGGCCCGCCTGTACACCCGGAGCTGATCCTCGCAAATATTGCCCGTCTCTGTGCCGATGGCCTGTTTAAACTTCATATTGACGGCGTATACCCACTGCAACAGACTGCCGATGCACATCGGGTAAGTGCAGAAGGCCACGTAACCGGCAAACTCGTCATCAAGGTTTGCTGAAGTGCAGCTTGCCGGAAGCAATCGGGTTACCCGTCACGTCTCGCTCTTCAATTCGGGCGCAGCCTCGGTGCCTTCCGCCATGCAATGCACAGTCATCAGGTTGAGGTTATCGGTTGTCAGACATAGACAAATTTTTCGCCGGCCATCGATAACGCAGAGAGCGATTCATCTTCATGCCAGCCGGATGCAAGGCACCGTGGGCCATAAGTTTAGGCCCATGAGCCCTGCAAGTTTCTTCGCCGTTAACGGTGTTCGCTCAGCGCGGCAATATCCTGCGGGGTTGTACGGCAGCATCCGCCAATAATTCTCGCTCCCGCCGCTAACCACTGGGGCAAATATACCGCTAAGGATCCGCAGCTCCCGCCGTGTGTATGCCACGCCTTAGTAACGGCGTCATAGGTTTCACCAGAGTTCGGATAGACAACCAGAGGCAGCGGACTGAGGCTTTGCAGATGTTTGAGGGCGGCGGTGGTTTTACTCAGCGCAATACAGTTAATCCCCAGCGCAACGATTTGGGGACAACCAGACAGCGCATTTACCACCTGGACCAGCGGTGTGCCATCGCTCAAATGCTTGTCGTCACGTAAGGTAAAAGAGAACCACGCCTGCGCTTGCGGATATTCAGATAACAGGTCTGCCAGCGCTGTGATTTCGGCAAAAGAAGGTAACGTTTCACAGGCCAGCAGATCGGCACCGGCATTGAGCAATGCATCAATGCGCGGGCGATGAAATGCCTGAAACGCCTCGTGGCTGCACGCGTAGTCGCCGCGATACTCCGAGCCATCTGCCAGATAAGCACCGTATGGCCCAACAGAGCCCGCCACCAGCAGCGGACCGGCATTGGGGTTTTCTGAGCGATAAATGTCACTCGCCTCTTTTGCCAGTTTCACACTCTGTGCAATCAACGCTTTCGACTGCGCCTCAGTCAGCCCGCGAGCCGCAAAACCAGCGGGTGTGGCCTGGTAACTGGCGGTAATGGCTATCTGTGCGCCCGCCCGAAAGTAATCCAGATGCACGTCCCGAATACGCTGCGGATTTTCCATTAACACTTTGGCCGACCAGAGATTATCGACAAGGCTGCATCCGCGCGCTTCAAGCTCAGTGGCCAGGGCACCATCCAGCACAGCAAAGGGATGATGTTCAAGTAGCGTGGTCAGGGAGTTACTCTGCGGCATAGTCAGCCTCCTTCAAGGTTGTTTTCCGGGTGAGAAAATAGGCACCGTAGCAAAAGGCGACAAACGGCAAACCACAATAGAGCGCAATGCGTTGATCCGCATCGAACGCCAGCCCGATGCAGGCCAGCAGACACAGCACGAATCCAAGTACCGGCACCAGCGGATACCAGGGTGCCCGGTATTTCAATGCCGCAGATGGCTTGCCCGACTGTAAGTGGCGGCGACGAAAGACAAAGTGGGCCGCGCAGATGCTGAGCCAGACAGCGACAACGGCAAAGCCAGAAATGGCACTGAGCGCAACGAAGACAGTATCAGGGGCAATCACGCTGGATAACAGCGCCAGCAGACCGCCAAGCATAGAGACAGAAAGCGCTATCAACGGCACGCCATTTTTGTTGACGCGGGCAAAACAGCCCGGCAACGTTTTTTCGTTTGCCAGCGACCATAGCATACGACCCGACGCATAGAGCCCGGAATTCGCCGCGGAAAGGATAGCGGTCAGGATGACGAAGTTAAAAATATCGGCCGCATACGGAATGCCGATTTTTTCAAAGACCAGCACAAACGGGCTCTTCTCAACCCCGGCCACATTTGCCGGAACCAGCGCGGCAAGGACAAAAACGGTGCCGATAAAAAACAGGATCAAGCGGGCAATCGTCGCGCGGATCGCGACCGGGATAGCCTGGTGCGGATTTTCTGTTTCACCCGCCGCGATACCGATAAGCTCCGTACCGGAAAAAGCAAAATTGACCGCCACCATGGTCATCAGAATGGGCAAACCGCCGTGCGGGAACCAGCCTTCGCGGGTGAGGTTAGAAAGCCCCGGCGACGGTGAACCATCCTTCAGAGAGATAAACCCGAAAATCACCCCGCAGCCCAGGATGATGAAGACGAGAATGGTCGCGACTTTAACCAGCGAAAACCAGAACTCCCCTTCGGCAAAGAAACGCGTTGAAATCGCGTTAAGACAAAAAATTACCGCACAAAACAGGGCGCTCCATATCCAGACTGGAACGTGCGGGAACCAGTACTGCATACAAAACCCGGCGGCGGTAAAACTTGAGCCCAGTGCAACTGTCCAGGTAAGCCAGTAGAGCCATGCCACGGTATACCCTGTCGCCGGACCGATATAGCGCGCCGCATAGACATGAAAAGCGCCGGTTACCGGCATCGCCACGGAAAGCTCGCCAAGGCACTGCATCACCAGCCAGACGACCAGCGCCCCAATCAAATACGCCAGCAGAGTCCCTGCCGCACCGGCGGTAGAGATAATGTATCCGGTATTAAAAAATAATCCTGTGCCAATGACGCCGCCCAATGACAGCATAATCAAATGGCGGGTTTTCATGGTGCGCTTAAGCTCGCCATTTTCTTGTTGTGTTTGCATACCACCTTCTAAACGTATAGATGTCTAAATGTCCGTTCCGGGGTACTTTATATCGTCATTATCAACAAAAGGCCAGCACCAGGCTGACATCCGGGTTGAGACACGCAGAAGCAAGGGGCGTACAAAGATCGGGAAAGCGGTTTTTTCAGCACACGACCGGGAGGAAACAGGATAAGAATGTCGGGTATCCGGATGCCCCGCCGCAGGAGTGAAAATATCTGTGGCTGTGGGAATGAGTCCTTTTGAAGGGGTTATACCAGCGGGCTTTCGCAGCGCAACGACGCAAGCGATACAACCCTGCGCCCTCTGGTGTAACCCGACGAGACGCAAATCCATTATTTTCAATTACATGGATTATGGACTCAGGTGAAATCCGATAATTTTTGCCCGGAAACGATCAGCTCGTTGAGCAACATCTGACGGCGCTCCTCCGGCGTATCGCGACTCACCATAAAGCAGATTGCAGCGACCGCCTGCCCGCTTCGGGAACGAATCGGTGCGGCCATACAGCAGGTAAAACTCTCTGATAAGCCTTCGGTCAGGCAATATCCCAGTTGCCCGGCACGATGGATATCTTCGAGGAAGGCCTGTTTGTCGAGGACTTGCCCGCTCGCCAGACGGTAGTCCTCTTCGGGAATGAGATCGAGAATGGCACTATCCGACCAGTTACTGAGCAGCAGGCGACCGGTGGCAGTCCACGGAATCGGTACCCGCACCCCGACATCTGAGGTGATTTTGAACGGATGGGCATTACTTTCCGACAGCACGACGGTGTACTTATTCCCTTCCAGCATACAGAGTTGCACCGTCTCGCCATGACGGGCAACGATCTCAACCATTAACTGATGTGAGCGGCGGATCAGATCGTTATGGGCCATGTAGTCCGCACCGTAATAGTGCATTTCACGGCCGAAGAACACCGCACCGTCGGCATCCAGTTCAAGCAACCCGGCCTCACTCAGCAAGTTAACAAGTTCATATACGCTGGAACGCGGCGCGCCGGTGGCGTCGATCAAATCGCGCATCGCCATGGGCTGACGAGCGATATGCAACTGGCGAAAAATGTCGATAACCCGGTCAACACCGCGCGCCCGCGATGGCTTCTCGTCCGGCATAAGCAAATTCTCCTGATGCAGTCGGGCGGTCGCGCCAGACAGTAAAAAAGAAAAGCATCATACACCCAGCGTTACCGTTAACCCATCCCCGTTAATTAAAATTTCGTCGCCAGCGTTTATATTTCTTTGTTCTATTTTGGGGCCTCATTTTAGCGCATGACCTGCAGGTTATTTTTTAAATAACGACAGCGGTAACATTTCCAGCCAGGAATTACCTTAATTACTTTTTTATTTTGCGATCGCGACGACATCACGAGAAATTAAATTCCTCGCGATATATTGCAAAAGCAAAAAACCTGTGCAAATCTTGCTCTATCCGATATTGCAGATATCAGTCTGATATACCAGACAATAATCATCCGCTACTAACGGGTATTCTCAGAACCAAAAGGAGCAGCGTTGCATGACGATTAAGCGTTATGGCATTGAAGGCGGCACCGGTACGGGTGGGCAGAAACTGCCGTTCGCACGGGCAGTTGAGGCCGATGGCTGGCTGTATATCTCAGGCCAGACACCGATGCGCGAGGGCGAAGTGGTGGAAGGCGGTATCATCGAACAGACGCAACTGGCGTTTGATAACTGTCTCACCATCATGCGGGAAGCAGGCTATCGCATAGAAGATGTGGTGCACGTCACGGCGGTATTAACCGACGCGCGCTATTTCAGTTCATTTAATAAAGTATTCAGAGAGATATTTAATGATAATCCGCCAGCACGTATTTGTAGCGTGCAGGATTTAGTGGTCGACTGCAAAGTGGAAGTGGATATGAAATGTTTCCGCGCTGACCGCAAATAATTAAAACCGTTAAAACAGGCTGCGCGTTTTTATTTTTTCTTCGCCAACACCAGGACCGCCTGTTATTAATTGATGCTTTTGCTTTTTCACCAGAATATCCCGAAATAATCAGCGCTGCCGCTGCGCGGGCGATCGCCTGACTTATTACGGGTGACACGGTATTACGCCGTCTCGTCAAACATTAAAAGAGAGCATAAAAAATGAATGCAACAACATCGCTGAAATTAAGTGCCGCAGCACTGGCCGGCGCGCTGGTTTTGCTGGCTGCCGCAGGCTGTACGCCGACCGAAGAGAAAAAAGAAGCCGGTGCGGCGCCGCAGTCTGCACTGCAAACCGTCCTGCAGCGCGGCACACTGCGCGTGGGCGACTGCCTGAGCTTTGCCCCGTTTGGTTTTTACGATAAAGACGGCAACCCGGATGGTTATGACGTCGATCTGGCCAAAGCGCTGGCGAAAGAGATGGGCGTCAAACTGGAGATGGTCAACACCACCAGCGCCAACCGCATTCCTAACCTGCAAACCAATAAAGTCGACGTGGTGTTCTGTAACTTCACCCGCAATCTGGAGCGCGCCAAAGAGATCGGTTTCACCAACCCATACGTCGTGGCGAGCGAAGCCATGCTGGTGCGTAAAAACAGCGGCATTCAGTCCGCGCATGACATGGCCGGAAAAACCATCGCCACGGTGAAAGGTTCCACCAACGGCGACGAAGTGCGCAATCTCGGCATCGACGTGAAAATTCAGGAGTACGACTCATCCCAGGCGGCGATTCTGGCGGTGAAACAGGGACAGGCTGATGCGATGATCGAAGATAACAACTTCCTCGCCTATCAGGCGAAGCTCGATCCGTCGCTGACCGTGACCAACGAAGCGCTGGTGCCGCTGGAGTACAACGCCTTCGGCGTGAAACAGGGTGATCAGGTATGGACCAACTATCTGAACGAATTCCTTTTTGAAATCAACGCATCCGGCGAAAACGCACAGCTGTATGAGAAATGGTTTGGCAGTAAACCGCGCTACCCGCTGAATCCGCAATACTGATTGTTCGCCCGCGGTGCAGCAGCCGCTGCTGCACCGCCTGAAGGAGTCACACCATGAGTTATCAATGGCTAACCCTGTGGCGCTACGCCGACACCTTTCTGGACGCTGCCTGGCTAACGCTACAGGTCACGCTGCTGGCGTTTATCCTGGCGGTGGCACTCGGGCTGCTGGCTGCGCTGGCAAAATCCTCGCCGCTGGCGCCGGTACGCTGGCTCAGCCACTGTTACGTCGAGTTCATCCGCAATACCCCGGTGCTGTTGCAAATTTTCATTATCTTTTTTGGTCTGCCGTCGTTGGGTATCACCATGAGCGCCTTTACCGCAGGCGTGCTGGCGCTGGGGATTAACGTGGGCGCTTATCTGTCGGAAACCTTCCGCGCCGGCATTCAGTCGGTCGCGAAGGGGCAGCTTGAAGCGGCGTATATCCTCGGGATCCCGCGCCGACAGATCTTCCTCAGCGTGGTGCTGCCGCAGGCGGCGCGCGCGGTGTGGCCTGCCATTATCAATAACCTGATTCAGTTACTGCTCGGCACGTCGCTGCTCTCCGCCATCGCGCTGCCTGAACTGACCGGCACCGCAACGGTGATCAATGCGCGCACCCTGCTCTACATCCAGACCTTCAGTATTGTCGCGCTGGTCTATCTGGTGCTGAGCAACCTGTTCTCATGGCTTGGCAACATGGCAGGACGCCGGATGTTCCATCCGCCGCTGGTGACGCCGGTAAAAAAGCCCGGCTGGCAGTGGGCAAAAAAATGGCTGATTAACCCTGCGAAACGGGAGAATGCCCTATGAGCGAACTTATCATCAACTCGCTGCCAATCCTGCTGAAAGGCCTGCTCATCACGTTACTGCTCTCTGTCGCCGCTATCGTTGGCAGCACGCTGCTCGGGTTACTGGCGGCTGTGTTACGCACCAGCCGTTTGCCGGTCGCCAGACAGATCGCCGTGCTCTATACCGAACTGTTTCGCGGCACGCCGGTACTGATCACGCTGATGTTTATCTATTTCGGCGTGGCGTACTTCGGCTATGAAATCAATCTGTTCGCTGCCGGGATCCTCGGACTAAGCATTTATCAGGGCGCTTACATTGCCGAAGTATTCCGCGCCGGAATTGAGGCTGTTCCCAAAGGCCAGTGGGAGGTGTCGTGGATCCTTGGTCTGTCAAAACGCCAGACGTTTCTAAGCGTGATCCTGCCGCAGACGCGCGGCATCGTGCTGCCGCCGCTGGTGGGTCAGTATCTTTCGCTGATTAAAGATACCTCGATTGTCAGCATGATCGGCATGTCGGAATTGATGCACCAGGGCCAGGCCATTGTCGATCGCATCGGTCAGCCGGTGGTGATTTACGGCCTGGTGGCTCTGCTCTACTTCGTTGTCTGCTTTCCGCTTTCCCGTTGGGTTCAACATCATCAAACCAGGAGCCAGTTATCATGAGCAAATCCGCCATTACGCTGAGCCGGATCACCAAATCCTTTGGCTCAACCCAGGTACTGAAAGAGATAAGCCTTGATGTGTCACCCGGCGAAGTGCTGGTGCTGATTGGCGCATCCGGTTCCGGTAAAAGCACTGTATTACGCATCATGAGTGGGCTGGAAACCGCCGATGGCGGGGAAATCTGGGTAAATGAAGTACCGCTGCATGACCGCAAACGCAGCAGCGAAATCTGTGGCCACGTCGGCATGGTGTTTCAGCAGTTCAATCTGTTCCCCCATAAAACCGCGCTCGGTAACGTGACGCTGGCGTTGATTAAAGCGCAGAAACTGTCCGAGGCCGAAGCCAATAAACGCGGTATGGCGGCCCTGAGCCGTGTCGGGCTGGCCGAGCGCGCGCACCATTATCCGGCCCAGCTCTCCGGCGGTCAGCAGCAGCGCGTGGCGATTGCCCGCGCGCTGGCGGTGGAGCCGAAAATTATGTTTTTCGATGAAGCGACGTCCGCGCTCGATCCCGAACTGGTTGGCGAAGTGATGGAGGTGATGCGCAGCCTGGCGCGTGAAGGTATGACCATGGTGGTGGTCACCCACGAAATGGGTTTTGCGCGTAAAACCGCTGACCGTGTGGTGTTTATGGATCAGGGCGTGATCGCTGAGCAGGGTTCGCCGGAGCAGATCTTCGTCAATCCGCAGAATCCGCGCACCCAGCAGTTCTTATCGCGTGTGCTTGAGCACTAACAGGAGGCATGATGTCGATTCACTTTCCCCTGCAGGCGGACGGCGCGCTGGATGCGCTGCAACCTGCGCCGCGTTTTAAATCGGTCGCCGGATCCGGTAATCAGCCGCTGGCTAACGGTGTCCAGGTCTTTAACAGCCCGGATGTGTTTTCCCCACTGATGGTGATGAAGCAATCCGCACTGGAGAATAACCTGCGTCAACTGGCTGCGTTTTGTCGTGAGCAAGGCGTAATGCTGGCGGCACACGGCAAGACCTCAATGTCTGCGGCGATCCTGCGCCGCGCCGTCACTGAAGGCGGTGCCTGGGGATTGAGCGCCGCCACCCCTGCGCAGGTTCGCGCCTTGCGCCAGTTCGGCATTCGTAACATCTTCCTCGCCAATGAACTGGTCGACCCTGCCGGCATTCGCTGGATAGGCGAATGGCAAAATCAGCATCCCGACCATAATTTCCTGTGCTACGTCGATTCGCTACAGGGTGTTCGTCTGCTGGAGCAGCATCTCGGCGACAGCCGCATTGCGGTACTGCTGGAAATGTCGGTCAGCGGCGGGCGCACCGGCTGCCGTTCATCCGCTGAAGCACTGGAGATTGCCGCTGCGATCGCTACCAGCCCTGCCCTGCAACTGGTGGGTGTTGCGGGGTATGAAGGCGCGCTCGGTGCCGGACGTGATGCCGCAGGCGTGCAGCGCGTCAAAGATTACTGCCAGATGCTGATCGCCACGGCGGCGCTGCTGGCTGAAAAAAAGTTGTTTGCCAGCGAGCAGATTATCCTCAGTGCCGGTGGCGGCGCATGGTTCGACGTGGTGTCGGCGTGTTTTACGGCTGCGAATCTGCCACTGCCCATGACGCCGCTGATTCGATCCGGTGCTTACATGGCGCACGACAGCGGACTGTACGCGCGCATTGCGCCTTTTGCGCAGCCCGGGGCTACGCATCATTTCACCGCCGCGCTGGAGATCTGGGGACGGGTGTTGTCGCGCCCCGAGCCAGGCCTCGCGTTTGTTGATTTCGGACGCCGCGATGTGCCGTTCGATCAGGATCTGCCCAATCCGCTGTGGGTGCGCAACGTCGATGGCAGCGCCCCGCGTGCAGCGTCTGGCATGCGAATTAGCGAGGTGAACGATCAACATGCCTATTTGTTGCTGCCGCAAGAGGATGCGTTAAAGCCCGGCGACTGGGTGGGCTGTGGCATTTCGCATCCCTGTACCGCCTTCGATAAATGGCGGTATTTGCCGCTGGTAGATGATGATTACTGCGTCACGGATTCACTGGAAACCGCATTCTGAGCCAAACATCGGGCGGTAACGGCGCGATATGTCGCACTGTTTTTACCTGTGCGACTGCACCGCGCTTATCCGTTCTTTAACTGGCACGACATGCAGGCCGGGAAGCGCTTATTCCGGCCAGTACGATTCGGCTTTCACTTTTAATAAATGGCGTAAACGCTGCGCTTCCTTTTGCGGTGGGCACCCAAAGAACCGGCTGAATTCTCTGCTAAATTGTGTCGGACTGAGGTAGCCAACCCTGAAAGAGGCTTCGCTGGCCGTGACATTGCGCTTCACCATTAAAAAGCGCGCCTGGTGCAGCCTGATGGAAATCAGATACTGTTTTGGTGTTGTGCCAGTGAATGCCCTGAAATGGCGATGAAAAGAGGGAGAACTCATGCCCGCTTCTTTCGCCAGCATCTCCACGTCAACAGGCTCCATAAACCGGGTATGCATCGTGCGAATAGCGCTGGCAATTTGCCTGAAATGCCCTTTTCCGGAAAGTGCCGCTCTGATGGAGGCTCCCTGCGTATCAATCAGGACGCGATAATAAAGTTCTTTCAGAATACCCGGCCCCAGAATTCTGGCCTGCTCTTCATCAGAAAGCGCCCGCAGAAGGCGATATACCGTATCGGCCAGTTCTTCTCCCAGCGGGCTGGAAAACATGATTCCCGCCTGCTCATTTTCGCTTACCTCGCTTTCGCCCATTTCAATCAGTAATTCGGCAATCGTGGCGACATCAAGCGATACGGACATAGCCAGCAGCGGTTCTTGCTGGCTGGCAGTCGTCTGGCTGTTGAAAGGAAGCGGTGCTGAGACCACCAGATAATGCCCGGGATCGTAGGTAAATTCCCGCCCGCCCATCAGACCGGTTTTCTTTCCCTGCAGCACAATAACAATGCAGGGTTCATAAAGGACGGGCGTGTGGGGCATCGACGCATTGACCCGCAACAGTTTTATCGCCGCCATCCGGGTGCGCGAGTAGCCCTCATCAGGCGCAAGCGCCAGCAAAGCAGGGATCATTTTTCGCGTAAGGCTTGAGGTAAGACCGGACACTGCGCCCCCTGAATATACAAAAAGATAATTTTTTGCGTTTGCATAAGATTATCGAACCCAATTCTGACAGAAAAAGATAATCTTTGTACAGGAACCTTCATTGTTGCATCGCTCTGCTTCTCATACTCTTTTTGCAGCAAAACATAGAGGAGAAGTGATGCAAGTTCATTCTGAATCAAGCGCCTGGCAGGAACTGACCGGAAATGTCGTTTCGAGGCATCTCGCGACCATCTGTCGCACCGCTTTTCCCTCTCAACACTCATATCAGCTGATGAAGACGATGCCATTCAGGCGACGCAATGCAAAATTTGAGGAAGAAAAATGGCAGATTTTTTGGGATTAACGAACAAAGTGGCAATCGTCACGGGCGCCGCAGGGGATATTGGCAGGTCCACCGTAAAACGTCTCGTCAGCCATGACGCGAAGGTGCTGGCGCTGGATATCGACCCGGCGGTTCATGCACTGGCACAGCGCAATCAGGTGGTGACGCAGATATGCGATGTCAGCCAGGAACAGGAAGTGATCAGCGCTCTCACTCTCGCGCAGGCGGCATTCGGCAGCGTGGACATTCTCATCAACAATGCGGGCAAGACCCTGAATAAGCTCGCTACCGAAACATCCGTTGAAGAGTGGGACAGCATTATGGCCATTAATGCCAGAGGGTATTTTCTCCTGAGCCGGGAAAGCCTGAAGGTAATGCAGCCCCGCAGGCAGGGAGCGATTGTCAATGTGGCGTCTGTCGTGAGCATGGTGGGCATGAAAGCCACGTCCGCTTATTCGGCCTCTAAAGGCGCCATCGCGCAACTGACGAAAGTGCTGGCGCTGGAAGCCGCTGAGTATGACATCCGGGTTAATGCCGTCGCCCCCGGCGTCGTCGAAACAAATATTCTGTCCGGCATAGTGGAAGACAGTCGGGCGACGCTTGCCAGCTACGGTCACGCGCATCCCCTTGGACGAGTGGCTCAGCCGGAAGAAATTGCGCAAGCCATTATCTGGCTTGCCTCACCGAAAGCGAGTTTCGTGACGGGAACGGTATTAATGGCAGACGGCGGTTATACGGCACAGTAACAAGGAGCCAGTGATGAAAAAGCAGAGCATTTTAGTTGTCGGAGCCGAGAAAGGGCTGGGTCACGGGCTGACAGCAGCCTATCTGGAGCGGGGCTGGGACGTTTTCGCCACCCATTTACCGGATGCGGACATCTCCGCCCTGCGCGCGCTGGCAGAGAGCTACCCTGGCAATCTGATGACCGGCGAGGTGGATGTCACCAACAGCGCCCATATCGGGCCACTTCTCGACAGGCTTCGCGAACGGCAGTTTGACGTTATTTTTATGGTGGCCGGTATTTACGGTCCCTTGCATCAGTCCGTGTTGCAGGCATCTGACGCGGAATTCCAGCAAATTATGCTGACCAATGCGTTTGGCCCTGCCCGCCTGGCCCGGCACCTCCTGCCGGTACTTAAGCCTGCGGGAAGTCTGGTTTTCATGTCGTCGCACCGTGGCAGTATCGCCAGCAATACCGAACCGGGGATCGGTCTTGAGCTTTACCGGGCCAGTAAAGCGGCACTGAATATGCTGGCGCGTTGTATTTATAGGGATATCAGCCAGGGAGCACAGACGGTGCTCTCCATTCATCCTGGCTGGGTGGCGACGGCGATGGGCACGCTGGATGGTACGGTGGACGCGGAGATCGATGTAAAAACCAGCGTCAATGGCATGATCAGTGTGATTGAGCAACACCGCAACGCCAGAAACCACTTATTCCTCGATTACGAGAACAACCGCTGGCCCTGGTAATAACCGACAAAGCAGCCTGTATCTTTTCCAGGTTTACCCCGGCCCCGGGAATACACATCCGGGGTTAGCCTGTTGGCGTTATTCAGAGAGCCGGAGGGATTGCTCAGGCCTCAACCCGCCTGTCGTATTTATTTTCCTCCGCATGCGTTCGATCGTATTCAGCCTGCGCCAGTGCAATGGCCGGACCAAACTCCTGCGCCCAGTTCGCCAGCGCAACAAAAGGCTGCTGCAGTGACTGCGCCAGCGGCGTAATGGTGTATTCCACACTCACCGGATGCGTGGAGAGAACGTGACGATCGATTAAACCGTTGCGCTCCAGACGTTTCAGCGCATCGGCCAGCGCCTTGTGGGTAATTCCGTCCAGCCGTCGGCGAAGTTCATTGAACCGGCAAGGTTCCGTACACAGCACCGTCAGAATTAATATCGACCATTTATTGGTGATATGTTCTAACACCAGGCGGGTATTTCGTTGTTCTATCAGGCAATTATCGTGGTTTTCTGGCATAGCGGTATAGTCACTTATAGTTGGTATAGCGAAAGTGCGTAATTGATATTAAGTATAGAATTTATATCATCTGTTTTCGAGACCTCAACCGGAGAAATCAGATGGGCAAGATAGAGAAAAAAGTCGCTGTGGTACTTGGTGGTGCAAAAGGGATTGGGCTGGCGATCAGCCAGCGTTTAGCCACCGAGGGGGCTGTTACCTGGTTCACTTCACGCCGGGCAGAAGAGCTTGCGACAGCCAAAAGCAAAATATCAGGAATCGCGATGCCGCTGCAGGCCGATGTCAGTCATAAGAACGAACTGAGCCGTATCATGCAGACCATTGCTGAAAAATCAGGTCAGATAGATATCCTGATCATCAATGCCGGAATGTCGGAATACGCCCCGCTTGAAGAGGTAAGTGAAGAGCATTTTGACCAGACATTTGGCCTGAATGTTCGCTCCCCCGTTTTTGCCCTGCAGGCAGCATTGCCTTTGTTGAAACCCGGCAGCAGTGTCGTTCTCATTGGTTCTATTGCTGATGTTCTCGGCACACATGGCTATGGCGTCTACTCGGCCAGTAAAGCCGCGCTGCGCTCTTTTGCCCGCACCTGGACACGCGAACTTGCCGCGCGCGGTATCCGCGTTAACGTTGTTGCACCCGGACCGATAGACACTGACATGATGGCCGCAACCTCTGATGAGGTGCGTAAAGGCTTAACCAGCGCAATACCACTTGGCAGAATGGGCCAGCCTGAAGAGGTAGCCAACGCTGCATTTTTCCTCGCCAGTGACGAGAGTTGCTATATAGCAGGTGCTGAGATTTGCGTTGATGGCGGCATGACGCAGGTTTAAGTATTCATACGACGGCCATCCGGGGATGGCCGCTCAGAGTAGCGGCAAGATCAGATAATGTCGGCTATCCAGTCGGCAAATGCGCGCACGGCGGGAGAAAGAAAGCGTTGATGCGGATACAGTAAAGTGACCGGTACTGGTGGCGGTTGCCAGTCTGCAAGTACCTCAATTAACCGTCCTTCCTGCAGATGCTCTGAGACAATGCGCCCGGCAAGCTGCGCCAGTCCGAAACCGTCAAGACACATTTTTATATAGAGCCCTGTTTCGTTAACAGCCGCATCGCCATTAACAGGAACGGACAGCGTCTCAGTGCCACGCGCAAAACGCAATTCACCCGTACGCCTGGCTGAGCCGGAAAAGTAATGGATCGCACGATGCTGCAACAATTCGTCGGGCGACTGCGGAATCCCGTATTCCCTGAGATACGCCGGAGAGGCACAGGTTACCCAGCGAAACCGGCTAAGCGGACGAGCTACCAGCGTGGAGTTATTCAGCTCCCCCGTTCTAAACAAACAGCCGCCTCCTTTTTGCAGAAACCTTCCTGCCGCTGGCGCAGTCGCGCTGGCAGGTATGAAACGCATGAGCATGATTTATTACGCAATCGCCTTTGCTGCAGGTCTCGGGATCACCTGCGCCGTCAAAGCATGACGGCGCTTTTTTAAAGTGAAATAAGCGGAATTTGCCGGTTTACCAGAAAGCCGGTTCACTGCGTACACAACGTAACGACCCTGCTTACCGCATGCTGGCAGAACTGAACCGGCTGGTCTTTAATACCGCTGACCAGGCTTGTCATGTCGCGAGTCCGGCCTGTGTCACTAATGTGTCACCTTGCCGTCATGGCGATGTCGTGTGCAGTGCCAGCCTGATATGTCAGTCTCATCACCGGCATTGCAGTGGACGTTAACAGCGATGAGTGTCGTTGAAAAATTAGGGTGTGACGGTTCACCGGTGCTGAAAAAAAAGATCCACTTTCGTAACCGGGACAAATTATGGATATGGCACATTTTTTAAGAGAAACACCCGTATGGGTATGGATATTGCTGGCCTTTTTACTACGTCGCGGTTTTGCTGCGCTTTATGACCGGAAGATGGCAATCGGACGATTGTTTTTACTCCCGATACTTTTTCTTGCCTGGGGAGCGTATGGCATTATCACCGAGACGGAGCGGGTTGGAGTAAGCCTTACAATGATGACCGCCGGGCTGTTTGCAGGCACCGCACTCGGATACCGATTATGGCGCTCACAGCCACCGCTGAGAAAGACAGATAATCCAGGCATGATTATCAGAGCCGGGACACCGCTGACTCTGGGATTGATTGTGATTGCTTTTAGTATGAAGTTTGCCCTGACATCGGCCCTTTATCTGCAGCCTGGATTAAGGTCAACCACCAGCTTTTGCATGTTGTTTGGCGGGCTGACGGGGCTTATTGACGGAATATTCTGGGGGGGAACCCTGAGGCTTTACCTCCCCTGGTACAGTAAAAGATGATTTATGCACGCCACTCGTTATTGAAATCCACCCGACTCGCAGAATCAACGATGCTGTGCCTTGCCCTGCTGATGTACTGGCCAGGCTGGTCCCGGCCAGCATCCCGGTAACGGGACAGTCTGCTTTTTTCTCAGTGAGCGTCAAAACCGATAATACAAGCTATCTGACAGGCGGCTTTGCGCGTGAGGCGGACATTTTTTAACCATTCAAATTAGCGTTTAAAGCGCCACTGGCATCAAATCTCAAAGCCCTTTCACTGGTCTGTTGGCGAATAATTAGGTGTTGAGATGCCTGCCTGAACGAGATTGACTCTCCTGAACGAAAAATGAGGTTTGGCATTTTTGCCGTTACGCCATTATAAGTACACATTCACGATGTCCACTTACTCTATCTGATGAGCAATTTTATGAATGAAGACAACGCCTGGAGCAAGCGCTATACGCTCACTGTGGGAAGCACGCCAAAAGCAATATGGCAGGCCTTTGTCGATACCGATAACTGGAAGCGATGGAACCCAGGCGTAAAGTCAATCACTATCGAGGGGCCATTTCATACGGGAACATGGTTCACGATGACGTTACCTGAAGGAGAAGTTGTCCGCAGTCAGCTTACTGATGTTTCTGAAGAAAAATATTTTATTGACGAGACCAGGGTGGATGAAACACGGGTCAACGTTGAACATCGTATTGAGGCATCCGGATCCGATGAAAGTATCGTGATTTATGCGATCAGCACCCATGGCCCCCAGGCTAAGGCTTTTGGCGAGGGGATCAGCTCGGACTTCCCGGAAGTCATGGCGGGGTTGGCTAGATACCTGGCCGAAACAGATTCAATGTAAATGATATCTGAATTCCTGTTTCGTCGGCGGGTGGTTGATAATCCTGACGGAATTGCCACAGAGCATAACGGTTTGGTACATGCTGGCATTTATTAAGTCATCAATTTGAGAAAAATTATGAAAAAATCGATAGTTCCTGAAGAATTTCAGCATTATTTCGACGACTGGCACTTCTCCCCGGTCATCGAAGCTGATGGCACAGTGTATCTCTCAGGCGTTACCGCGGCACGCAAGGACAAACCGATAAGTAAGCATCCTGAAGAACAATTCCACGATGCGTTTTATAAGCTGGGTGTTTATTTAAACGCCGCCGGTTTGGGCTATGAACATATACTTGAGATGACCACTTTCCATATTGATCTTAAAAAACATATAGACGTTTTTTCTAACGTAAAAGATGAGTATATAAAGGCCCCATACCCGGCATGGTCCGCCATTGGTGTAGCAGAATTCATTCCAGAAAACGCACTTGTGGAAATGCGAATTGTGGCTAAAAGGTAATTTCTGCATGTCATATTTTATGAGGGCTTCACTGTGAGTGCTAAATTAATTGAGCCTTTGATGTCGGATTTATATATCCTGGAGCCCTTAGAAAAATCTCATGCTAATGAAATGTATGCAGAATTATGTTCTATTGACGATTATAAGTTTATACCGACCAACCCACCGGCAAACCTGGATGAGTTGACAGCGCATTATGAGAGAATATCTCAGCGTTACTCGCCAGATAAGAGTCAAATTTGGCTAAACTGGGTGATTATACATCGGCAGTCTGGTGCATATCTTGGATATGTCCAGTCGACCATTATGGTTGAAAAAAACTGGGCATATATTGCTTATCATGTGTTTGGCAGGTATCAAAAAAGAGGAGTGGCGAAACAGTGTGTGCGCATAGTAATAGATTTTTTATTTAATAATTATAAGTTATCTCATGTCGACGCATTGATTGATTCCCGTAACCTGGCCTCAATTGGTTTAGTGGAATGTTTGAAACTAAAGAAAATCAATGAGTTGAAAGATGCGGATTTCTTCAAAGGATCAACAAGCAATGAGTTTCATTATAGAGTTTTTGATAATGAATGGGCGACGAAAGCGTGAATTTATAACGATAAATAACAGGAACTATGAAAAATGATTAACCGACAGAAAAATAAAAGACGCTCATCTAATAATTATTGAAATTGTCACCCATTTAACTATTGAAATATCGCTATTCGCAATACCATTCCCCCCATCACATAGTTGCCTGTAAACCCCGTTCAAATAAGAAGCATGTTTATTTTGAGCTTCCTCCGGCTAATCAAACTATCAATATACTTGCAAGGTCCATACGCTTTTCGCACGAACGCGTCGGCCCTGGGCAGGCATACCTGCTCAGCGCAAAAAGCAGACGCTGTGCCTGTTGCATCACGCATCCCTTAATCGTGACTACCTGAATTGGTAGCCACTCTCCTCTTTCGAACCTGAAAACTTGTGGCGTCTCGCGAGCCTGGGTATTCTCATTCAGGGCTCGTGCTGCCCGCCGCTCGCTTCCTGAAAGGAAAAGGTGAAAGCATGTTTGTTCTCAACCTCATTAATTTTAAAACTCTTGATGGTCGGGACGTGGTAATGCGAGCACCACCATTTCCTGACAGCAGGAGGAAATATGTTTTCTATCGAGCAAGCCAAACAAATGGCGGCAAAATTAAAAGCCTCTCTTGAGTTGCGTGAACATACAATGTCTTATTCCACCGCGCTCGAAACGGTTGCACACCAGTTAGGCTTCAGAGACTGGAACACAGCGGCAGCAACGTTGCCCCCGCAGATCCCAAAGTCTCAAATCCAATTCAGTAAACCCATCCCCATCCTGCGAATTTTTGATGTCCGCAAAGCTCAGGAGTTCTATCTAGAATTTCTGTCATTCAGCGTTGAGTTTGAACACCGGTTCGAGCCTGGCTTACCGCTGTATATGGGCATTGCCAGAGAAGGGTTGCAGTTACATCTTTCTGAACATCACGGTGACGCCAGCCCGGGCGCAACGATATTTATCCCTTTGAGTAATATTGCGTTGCTCAGAGATGAACTCCACGGCAAACAATATGGCTACGGTCGCCCGGAAATCGTGAAGCAAGGCTGGGGAGACGTCATGGAAGTCCACGACCCGTTTGGCAACCGGCTGCGCTTCTGTCAACAAAGCTAGTTTACCCTTCTTAAATAGGGGAGATCGCCACCAGCGCTTTCCCCCTTATTACGCCATTTGTGGGTGGCACAAGCCTGCCCGTCGACAGCACAACCTTTTTCGCCATGTGCAATACGCGAACACCGGGTTTCGGACAAATACCCGCGTCTGGAAGATTCATTTCTCTCTTATCCGCACCGCTATGTGCCGCCCGTTCTGCGCGCGGTTATAGAAACGTTGAGAATTTAACGGATAAAGTGGATGTATCTCATGGTAGCTAAACGGTGTCCGTTTTTACTCCAGCCCTGACGCAGGAAAGCGGTGAGCGAAAGGCTGACGTCTGGGTAGTGGTGAAAATGACACGACAGGATGAAGAATGTTTCAGACATAGCAACGTGCTCTTAACGCCAGGTTGCATGTCAATCAGAGAGCACGCGCTCATTTGCCGTTTTGCCCTTCCCCATTGTCATCTAAAAATTCAGGAATATTTAATGAAATCTGAAGTTCGCCCCTACAGACGCTACCTGAACATTTTTATGCTTACCGTTGCGCTGGTTCTCTTTACGACAGGATATACACCTCTGGCTCACTCTGCAGGCAACAAACCTGTGAATATCGCAGTTTATCGGGGGGAAGCGGGTTGCGAGGGCTGCTCAGAAATGGTTGTAAAATCGCTCGTTAATATCGGCCTGAAACTCGCCATCAGCTACATCGGCGAGAACGAAAAGCTCAAATTAAACCGCCAGAACCTGAAGAAGTTTGATTTGTATATTCAGCCCGGAGGCGGACAGGATATTCCTGCGGCTTACAATGCGATAGGTAATGAAGGCGCTGACGCTATCCGGGAATTTGTGCGTTCTGGTAAGGGTTATCTTGGGTTATGTATGGGCGCTTATCTTGCGGACAAAGACTGGATAGGGCTTATTAATGCTCCCCTTGATTCAGAAGCTGGCCGGCCGGGTGCAGAGGCTAATGACGAAGGCGATTACACGCTTTCCGTTAAATGGGGAGGCAAAGAGGAATCGTTTTACTATCAGGATGGCCCCTATCTGAGTAACAGTACTAAAAGCCCCGGCTATACCCCCATCGCTTATTACCTGAATGGTGACGTTGCAATGGCGGCCTACACCTATGGGAAAGGTAAGGTTGTGCTTACCGGGCCTCATCCAGAAGCTGACGAAAGCTGGATTGATGCAAGCAAACCCGGGTATATCCCTGCAGCAAGCAAAATGACACGCTTGCTGAAATATCTGGACCCGATGTAAGACTAAACGCCAGCGCCGGGAAATTGCGTCTTACAATTTTGAGAATTGGGTGCGAATTCACAAAGCTTACTCACGCGTAATGCAAGACAACCGCAGTACCTGTTCGCTTTGCTTTATTGACCGGTAAGCATGCGGATTTCGCAGCAAATCTTCGCATTGCTCACACCTTAAGCGAACAGTCATGAAAGCTTAAAATCTTGCTTGACCGTTTCAGTACAACTCCCTATAGTAGCGCCCCGTTGCCCCCAGTACTGGCTGGCAGCGATACAATGTGGTGAGGTGTCCGAGTGGCTGAAGGAGCACGCCTGGAAAGTGTGTATACGGCAACGTATCGGGGGTTCGAATCCCCCCCTCACCGCCATCATTCAAAGAAGAGCTCGCATGCAAATGCGGGCTTTTTTTTCGCATATCGCACTCCCGCAGAGGGGATGAGAAGCCCCGACCGGGGTTCGACAACTGGCGCAGCCAGTTGGACAGACCAGGAACGCAGTGAGTGGGCTGCCCGTACAAAAACGCCGGCAGCGTTTTTGTACCACGCTTGCGTTGGCCCCGAAGGGCCGAGTAATAATGAGCGCAAATCAATCTCCCCTCGCCACATTCTGAGTGTCATAAACAGACATCGCTCATGACAAAAGGTCAATATCAGCGCACAGAGCGAAACAAATATCGGCGTTAAATCTCGTGCTGTCGCCATTGCCTGACATGGTCTACCAGGGCGCGTAGTTTAGGTGCCATATTGCGGCGTTGCGGAAAGTAGAGATAGAAGCCAGGAAAATAAGGCAGATAATCATCCAGCAATGAGACAAGCTGCCCGCTTTCAACAAACGGTCTGAACGTATCCTCCGTGGCGAACGTAATGCCGCCACCGGCAAGCGCCAGCCGCAGCATCAGGCGCAGATCATTAGTGGTGATCTGCGGTTCAATCGCCAGGCTGAAAGGTTCTCCCGCCTCCTCAAATGCCCAGCGGTAAGGGGCGACATCTTTGGCAGGACGCCAGCCGATACACCGGTGATGGATCAATTCACGCGGATGTGTCGGTGCGTTGTTCGTCGCGAGATACGCGGGCGAGGCAACCGCCATTTCACGTTGCTTTTCGGTAAGCGGGACGGCGATCATATCCTTTTCAATCACCTCTCCAAGCCTTACGCCCGCATCATAACCCGCAGCCACGATATCAAACTCTTCATCCGTCACGACAATATCAACCGTCACGGCAGGGTTGGCCGCCGCAAACGAGGCGATCAGCGGACCGGAAAGAAACGCTTCGGCTATCGAGGTCACGGCAATGCGAAGGCATCCGCGCGGCATATTCTCCGACGCGACCTCTTCGAACGCCGTTTCAATACTGGATAACGGCAATGACAGGGACTGACGCAGCCGTTCTCCCGCCTCCGTCAGCGTTACTGAGCGCGTCGTACGCATGACCAGCATTGTGCCGAACGCATCTTCAAGCCGCCTTATTCCCTGGCTGATCGCCGATCGGGTGACGCCCAGGCGAGCAGCCGCCGCGCTGAAATTACGCTCTTCTGCCACCGCGATAAAAACCGGTACAAGGTTGAGATCAATTTTCATTGTTTAACGCTGCTAACCAGTGAGTCCAGTAAAAGCAGGATACTGGAACCAATCGTTACGTTCTATGATCGTTTCGAACTCAACTGAAGGAGCATGCTATGGAAAAAGTGATATTAATTACCGGCGCATCCAGCGGGATTGGCGAAGGTATGGCCAGAGAGCTGGGCAACGCAGGCGCGAAGGTGTTATTAGGGGCTCGCAGACTGGAGCGTATCGAAGCCATTGCCGCAGAAATACGCAGCGCGGGCGGTATTGCCGAAGCGCGTGAGCTTGATGTCACCCGCCGCCAGTCGATGGCCAGCTTCGTGCAGGCGGCGCTGGATAAATGGGGCCGCGTCGATGTTCTGATCAACAATGCGGGCATCATGCCGCTCTCTCCGCTTGCCGCCGGCAAACAGGATGAATGGGAGCAAATTATCGACGTGAATATCAAAGGCGTGCTCTGGGGCATTGGCGCTGTGCTTCCCGTGATGCAAGCGCAGGGCTCCGGTCAGATAATCAATATTGGCTCTATTGGTGCCCTTTCCGTCGTGCCAACCGCAGCCGTCTATTGCGCCTCAAAATTCGCAGTACGCGCGATTTCGGATGGTTTACGCCAGGAAAGCCCAAATATTCGCGTGACCTGTGTCAATCCCGGCGTGGTGGAAAGTGAACTTGCCTCAACCATTACGCATCCGGAAACCCGGGCGGCGATGGATGTGTACCGTTCTGTGGCACTTAAACCAGCGGATATAGCCCGTGCCGTGCGGCAGGTCATTGAAGCCCCTGAGAGCGTGGATACAACAGAAATAACCATCAGACCAACCGCATCAGCCAATTGATATTCCTGTCTTATGACGGGTGTTAATGTCCGTTCTCATTTCTGCGCAGAGTCGGGGTCAGGGTCATGCCGTGAAGGTAGGGGAATCGCTTATCTCCCCTACTGGGTGGCTGACCCTGATAATAAAGCCGGTTTATTGCCCGGAGTCAGCAGAACATCCCGCAACATCTTCTGGAAAATATGCTCTACAGGTGACCTGAATACCTGTACTGGCAATCCCCTACCCACCTGGCTACTGGTATCGCAATGGCTTTCTTTTGACGATCAGACTGCCCACTTCCCGCACATAACTGAACATCGCTTCCCCCAGAACGGCCCCCTTTGTGGCAGAAAAAACATTTTAAACATTAAGGTATAATCGTCTACCGGGAGGATGAGCACAGTAACGCCTGTTAAGTGTCTGGATAATGGGTCAGCATTGATCCGTCGTATGGTTGTGAGGCGCCATGATGAGCCAGACCATAATTAAATAGCCGCCAGTGCGCCACGGATTTGAACGGTGAATCTGAGTTCAATAATCCGTGCGCGGATACATACGTTGCATCCATCCGGCGTGCCGGAAACTCTTTTTTACAGGGCTCGTTACGCGTTGATTGCTTCAAAAAAATTACCGCATTTGTTATATTGTTGCTCATTGCTTATTCACCTCTGCGGTGCCAAAAAGAACAAGATTCACCGCAACCCAGGATTATAAAATGTTAGATTACCGCTTCCCGACAGCTTTGCAGATGGTTCTCAGCGTAGCGATGGCGGAGCAAGTGGGTGAACGTTCGACGAGTGCGATTCTGGCCTACGGCCTGGAAGCGAATCCGAGCTTTATCCGCAAATTAATGGTGCCGCTCACGCGTGACGGCATTATCGTCTCAACGCTTGGCCGCAACGGGTCTATTCACCTTGGCCGCCCGGCGGAAGAGATCACCCTGCGCGATATCTACCTTTCCGTCATCGAAGATAAAAAACTGTGGGCGTCGCGTCCTGACGTACCGGCACGTTGCGTGGTCAGTGCTAACGCCTGCTGGTACTTCAAGTCTATCGCCGAAGAGGCGGAGCAGGCGTCGTTACAGGTATTAGCGCGCCATACCGTGGCAAGCGCGCTGGAAGAGGTGAAAAAAGCCGATACCAGCGGCTGGGATCCCGTGCCGGAACTTATTGCCCAGTATAAAAAAACCTCTTAATCATTTACTTATTGCGAAAAAAACCGCCTTCACAATGAAGGCGGTTTTTTTGTATCTGCAACTCTTTACGCAGGCAAAACGTCATTTACCGGTTTGCCGCGCGTCACAAATTTACGCAGCGTAACGTAAAATACCGGTGTTAAGAACAGACCAAACAGCGTCACGCCCAGCATACCGGAGAACACCGTGATCCCGGTGACGCCGCGCACTTCTGCACCCGCGCCGTGACCGAGGATCAGCGGGATCGTGCCGGCAATAAAGGCGATGGAGGTCATAACAATCGGGCGTAAACGCAGGCGGCAAGCCTCCAGCGCCGCTTCCATGATCCCTTTCCCCTGAATTTCCAGCTCGCGGGCAAACTCCACGATAAGAATCGCGTTTTTACACGCCAGCCCCATCAGTACCACCAGACCAACCTGCACGAAGACGTTGTTATCGCCACCGGTCAGCCAGACGCCAAACAGCGCGGATAGCATGGTCATCGGGACGATTAGGATCACCGCCAGCGGCAGCGTCCAGCTTTCATACAGTGCGGCCAGCACAAGGAAAGCCAGCAGAACCGCGACCGGGAAGACGATCAGCGCCGTATTGCCCTGAGTGGCCTGCTGGTAGCTCAGATCCGTCCATTCAATATTCATCCCGTTCGGCAGGATCTGCTTAGACATCCCGTCCAGTTGCGTCATCGCCTGCGAGGAAGAGAGAACGCGAGGATCGGCATCACCAATGAGATCCGCCGCCGGATAACCATTGTAGCGAATCACCGGATCCGGCCCGTAGGTGGTACTGATATTCACCATACTGCCGATCGGCACCATTTCGCCCTGATTATTACGGGTGCGCAAATTCGCAATATTTTCCACGCTGTCGCGGAACGGCCCGTCGGCCTGCGCCATCACGCGCCAGGTACGGCCAAACTGGTTGAAATCGTTAACATAGGACGAGCCCAGATAGGTTTGCAGCGTACCGAACAGATCGGTTAACGACACGCCCTGCGCTTTCGCTTTATCACGATCAACCTGCACATCCAGCTGCGGAACGTTAGCCTGGTAGGTTGAGATCGGGAAATGCATCCCCGGCGTCTGCATAATCGCACCAGACATGGTGTTCACCGCACTTTGCAGCGCGCCATAGCCAAGACCGGCGCGATCCTGGATGTAGAGCGAATAGCCAGAGCCCTGACCCAGCCCTAAAATCGGCGGCGGCAAAATGGAGAAACCAAAGCCCTGCTGGATCTGCGCGATTTTTGCGTTGATCTCAGCGTTAATTTCCGCCGCAGTATGTTTACGCTGATCGAACGGTTTCAGGCCAAAAAAGACCGTCCCGGTATTCGGCGTATTGGTGAACTGCAACGCGTTTAGCCCCGGAAAAGCGACCGCATAATCCACGCCTTCGGTATTCATACCGATTTCGCTCATTTTGCGGATCACCGCATCGGTACGAGCCAGCGAAGAGCCTTCCGGCATCTTCACGCCGCCAATCAAATAGAGCTTATCCTGCGTCGGAATAAATCCGCCGGGTACGGCTTTAAACATGACGCCAGCAGCACAGAGCAGCAGCACATAAACGACAAACACCGCGCCACGTCGACCAAGCGTTTTACCCACCAGCCCCTGATAACCGTTCGAGCTACGATGGAAAAAGCGGTTAAACGGACGGAAAAGCCAACCGAACAGACGGTCAATGAGCCTCGTCGGGAAGTCTTTCGGTGCGCCATGCGGCTTCAACAGCAAGGCAGCCAGAGCCGGAGAGAGTGTCAGCGAGTTGATGGCGGAGATCACCGTCGAAATCGCGATCGTCACCGCAAACTGTTTATAGAACTGACCGGTTACGCCGGAGAGAAACGCCATCGGCACGAACACCGCGCACAGTACCAGCGCAATCGCGATAATCGGCCCGGACACTTCTCGCATCGCCTGATGCGCCGCCTGCAGGGGCGCAAGCCCCTCTTCGATATTTCGCTCGACGTTTTCCACCACCACGATGGCGTCATCCACCACGATACCGATAGCCAGTACCAGCCCGAACAAGCTCAGGGCGTTAAGCGAAAAGCCGAGCAGGTAGAGAATGCTGAACGTGCCCACGACCGAGACCGGCACCGCGATCAGCGGAATAATCGACGCGCGCCAGGTTTGCAGGAACAGGATCACCACCAGCACAACCAGCACCACCGCTTCCAGCAACGTTTGCACGACCGCGCGAATGGAATCGCGAACAAAAACTGTCGGATCGTAAGGCGCCGCCCATTTCATATCTTCCGGGAAACGCGTGGCCAGTTCGTTCATTTTGGCGCGTACCGCGTTAGACAAATCGATGGCATTCGCTCCCGGAGACTGGAAGATACCAATCCCGACCGCGTCTTTATTATTAAGCTGGGAACGCAGCGCATAGCTGCCGGAACCCATTTCAATACGCGCCACGTCGCGCAGGCGTACGACCGAACCGTCTTGCGCCGTTTTCAGAACAATATTGCCAAACTCGTCTTCCGTGTGCAGACGCCCCTGGGCGTTAATGGAGATCAGGAAATCGCTCTCTTTCGGCAGCGGCTCCGCGCCAAGTTGCCCGGCGGAAACCTGGACGTTTTGCTCCTGCATCGCCGTCACCACGTCAGAGGCAGTTAACCCGCGAGCCGCCACTTTATTGGGATCCAGCCAGATGCGCATCGCGTATTCGCCCGAGCCGAAAATCTGAATCTGGCCGACGCCGGGCAGACGCGCCAGTTCATCCTTCACTTTTAGCGTGGCGTAGTTACGCATATACAGTGAATCGTATTTACCGTTGGGCGAAAACAGATGCACCACCAGTGTCAGCGTCGGCGATTGTTTCTGGGTGGTGATGCCCAAACGCCGCACATCTTCCGGCAGACGCGCCTCCGCCTGTGATACGCGGTTTTGCACCTGAACCTGCGCCTGATCGGGATCCGTACCCGGACGGAAAGTGACGGTGGTCACCAGTACGCCGTCGGAGCCTGCGACAGATTTCATGTACATCATGTTTTCAACGCCGTTGATTGCTTCTTCCAGCGGCGTCGCCACCGTCTCGGCAATCACTTTCGGGTTGGCCCCCGGATACTCCGCGCGCACCTGCACGCTTGGCGGAACAACGTCAGGGTATTCGCTCACCGGCAACAGCGGGATGGCGATCAATCCTGTGACAAAAATCAGGATCGACAGCACCGCGGCGAAAATCGGCCTGTCGATAAAAAAGCGGGAAAAGTCCATGTGTCGGATTCTCAGGTAAGGGATCAGTTGAGGGCGGCGCTGGCGTTCATGGCAACGGTTTTCGCGTTAACCGGCATCCCCGGCATAAACACTTTTTGTAAACCATCGACGATGACTTTATCGCCAGGGTTCAGCCCCTTCTGCACGATGCGTAAACCGGCGGCCAGACGCCCCGGCGTGATATCGCGACGCTGCGCTTTCCCGTCTTTATCAACGATATAAACATATTTGCGATCCTGATCGGTCAGCACCGCTTTGTCGTCGATAAGCGTGGCTTTGAATTCAGCGCTGCCCGGCAGACGTACGCGGGCAAAAAGCCCCGGTGTGAACTGACGCTGCGCGTTATCCAACAGCGCGCGCATACGGATCGTGCCGGTACTCGGCGTTAACTGATTATCCAGAAAATCCACTTTGCCCTGATGCGGGTAGCCATCCTCACCGACAAGGCCAATTTCCACCGGTAGCGCCAGGTGATTACTGGACGCCCCCTGCCCGCTGCGGGCGAGGTTTTGATAGTGGAGGTACGTCGACTCATCCACGTCAAAGTAGACGTAAACGCTCTTCTGTGAGACCAGCGTGGTGAGGACGCTGGCGCTGTCACCCGCCGTGACCAGATTTCCGCTGGTGATCAATGCCCGGCTGGCGCGACCATCGATAGGCGCGGTCACTTTGGTGAAATCCAGGTTCAGTTGCGCGGCATCCACTGCCGCCTGCGCGGCGCGAATGTCGGCCTGCGCCTGAATGGCGGCCGAACGGCGCTGCTCCCACTCCTCACGGGAAACCAGATGGGTGTTGATTAATTTATCGGTACGGTTCGCCTCACTTTGCGCCAGGCTGGCCTGCGTTTTGGCTCTCGCCAGCGTCGCCTGCGCCTGTTCCAGCGCGGCGCGATAGGTTCTGTCATCAATGGTGAACAGCACCTGACCCTTTTTCACTTCCTGGCCGTCGGTGTAATTCACTTTATCAATGTAGCCGGAGACGCGGGGGCGGAGCTGAACACTCTCCACCGCTTCAATCCGACCGTTGAAACTATCCCACTGGCTAATAGATTTCACTACCACGTCAGCGGCGCTGACGGCGGGAGCTTGTGGCACGGCATTTTGCGCGACACCGTTATCACATCCGACGAGCAGTACGGAGAGAAACATCGCTCCCAGTGCATTCAGATGATACTTAACCCAAGGTTTCTGCAGGCTCATTATTTTTATTCCGCTAATTGTAGCCGCCGGGCAAGACGCAGCGGGAGACGCTACGCCACTTCCTTTGTCCGGGCTGGCTTCAGGCCATTTGTGCCGTTCATCGCCACAAAACTGTAACAGTTGCCAATACACTATCGCGGGGATTGTAGGGAGGCGCTAAATTTAGTGCAAGAATAATTGATACACTTTATGTGCTGTTTGAAACAGGGGTAAAAGTCGCGTTTCCGGCAAGGATTTAAATGCAACAATAAAACTTGCAATTAATCTAAAAACGGGCCACCTTTAAATGCAACAGACAAAGATGCTTTTTAATAAGCAGCGTGAGGGCAACAAGATGAACACTGGCGCATTTATTCACGATTTACTCGACTGGATCGACAACAACCTGGAAAGCCGTCTGGATATTGAAACTGTCTCCAGGCGAGCCGGCTATTCGAAATGGCACCTCCAGCGCCTCTTCAAAGAGCATACGGGTTACCGTCTCGCCGAGTATATCCGCGCGCAAAAACTGCAAAAATCGATCGAGCGCTTAACCCACAGCGACGAGCCGATTGTGAACGTGGCGATCGCGCTAGGCTTTGACTCCCAGCAATCCTTTAACCGCAGCTTCAAGCGTCAGTATGGGCAGGCACCCGGTGCCTGGCGTCGCAGTGTCGGCTGCCCGCAGGCACAGCAATCACGCCAGCAATCCACATAGCGCGTTGTGGTTGTCGCAAAGGCGTTCAGGATGAAATCGTCGGCCTGATAACAGCAGGCCAGCGATATTACAGGCAGCCAGGCACATGCGGTTTGACGTTGCAGTAAAATAGCCGTAGTGAAAATACCCGACACGGCATAATTATTATCTCTCTGGCATAAGAAGCGTGACGTGAGTTATTTACAAACGCATTATCCTCCTTCTCTCTCATACCGAAGCTGAAATCCTTATTTTTTCCGTAAAAATGTATCCCCTGCTCTCTTCTCCTGCAGGAGGGCTGTCCCCGCCATCGCTGACTGCGTCAAACGATGTTGCGTAATAAACAATCAGCGTCATCAGCACCGGCAGAATTCCATCGCATACCTTTTTAGTCTTCTGGCGCATCCGTCACCGGGAAGGAGATCCAGTTTTTTGTACAATCCGCCGGGACAGCCGAACGTGGTAACGATGCTTTTCCCGGCGGCACCGGTGAGACGCCATCGGGGCCAATGCGGATCTGCGCCGATTCGGTTAGCCAGCGGGCAGTATTGCTGAAAGAGACGCCATTCAGGGCAAATTGCAAAGGATGAGCCGCGTCATAACCGCGTAATACCAACTGGCCGCTTTCGCCGGAAATATGGCTCAGGGTGATATTACGATAGACAGGAATGCTGTTACCGATCGCGTGGGCATCATATCGGGTATCAAAGTCGAGCGGCCGGCGATTCCCGCGCATACACACATTTTCATAGCGCACATCGCTGACAACGCCGCCCCGGCTGATATCACTTTTGATACGAAGCCCGGAAGTTGTGCCATCAAGCGTCAAATCACGCACCCGAATGTCACTGACACCGCCAAGCGTCTCGCTACCAATCGACATCCCGTGTCCCCAGTAAAAATGGTTATCCACCAAAATCACATGGCGCGTGACGCCACCCGCGCCCGCTTTAATCGCCACATTATCGTCACCGGTTCTGATGAAGCTGTGGGCGATGAGGATATTCTGCGACGAAATGGGATCAATGCCGTCTGTATTACGGGCATTCGCCGGGGTATCAATACGCACGCCCCAGAACGTCGCATCGCGGACGTTTTTCAGGGTGACATGGAATCCCGGCGAATTTCGCAATGTGATGCCGTGAAAAATAAGGTGAGAGGCATCATCTGCTTCAATCAGGCGAGGAACATTCTGCGCCCCGCCTTCCGTCTGCGCGCGGCGAGCCAGTTTCCACCATGATTCTTTCTGTCCTTGTATCGGCTTACCGCCCTGCCCATCAATAATGCCCTCGCCGACAATGCCTCCACCGTCAGTGTGGCTAAAAAGAATAAAGGGCCGGCAGCCATTCCCTTGATGATTTACAGTTCCACAATGACCATTTTTGTCGTAAACACGTGGGTCACTATTCGCAACCAGCATTGCCCCTTGCGAGATCCAGAGTGTGACGCCAGATTTCATGCTCAGCGGTCCGCTGGAAAAACGCCCCGACTGAAGCTGTAAAACCTCACCCCGGGGGCAGTTATCAATCGCCGACTGAAGTCGTCGGGTATCGTCTGCCAATGAAGACGTCAGCTTTGCGCAGACAGGCGCGGACAGCACAGGTTCTGGCACATCAGCACTCTCCAGGGCCGATAGCGCCGCGCTGAAGCCGGATACCGGGAAAAAAATCAGGCTGGCAATTATTCCTTTCACATTACGGCGTAGAAAAAACATAATTATCCCGACATTAGAATTGTTGAAGTATTGTAGAAGTGCTGTGATGAAAACACCGGGCGAATTCGTTTTTAGTTGAAGTGACGTTTAAGTTCGGCAGCCAAAAAGTGTTAGGATGTTTCTCCTTTTTATTTTTGCGATTACCAGCCAGCATTAATTCATAGTCCTCAAAGCGTGAGGTATTTTGCAAACCGCATTGGCTTTTCATATTGCTTTCCTTTTAATTTCATGGAAAACAGATATCGCTTTATGCTTACTCATTACCATCCAGCTTTGTAAAAATACGCCCGGATGTTGCCTCAAGGATGTTCACCACACGCTTCAGTGCTTCGAAATCGGAATAAAACTGTTGGCTTAACGGCGTATTTCTCGCAATCTCAATGCAATAATTCAGGGCGTTTAGCGCATGGTGTGCATGGTAAAGGCAAAGCGTGGCGTTGCTGTCAAGACGGGCTTTGGATAACATGCGGACATCCTGTTCAATACCGGCTCTGATACCATCCAGTTTTAAGTACAATAAGCGCAACGCGTTGGGTTCATCAGGTTCCAGTAACAACACATTAATCAGCCCAATGGATTCTTTAAAATTTTTAACGATTGAGTTAATAAAATCACACCCGTCATATGCCATGTTCACTCCGTAAAAAGCCATTAATGCCATTAGTGTCACTTGATATAATTAATGTTGTTATCCAGAGACATGAAAAAGTAAACGGCATTGCCATAAACTAAAAATCACAGTCGGGAACACAAACGGTGACGCGCTAATTTTCATTAGCAGAGTTTATCTTTATAAAATTAAACCTGAATACAATAACATTATTTAATCAATGCTCGCAGCATAACCTCATTAATAATGTGAGTATCGTTGATATTGTTTTTTACCGGCACAGAGCTGCGGGTTCGGTGCCTATTTCAAAGACTGTTACGTTGCCTGTCAGACTATCCCTTTATCGGGTGCCTGCTGAGCACGCTGAATAAAGCGCATGGAATCCAGCAAATTATCCTTCTCAGCGTCAGTAAGATTTGGGGACACTGTTTTCTCCGCCAGCACAGCCCGGTCAGTATAAGAGAGCGTTCCTGCCCGAAGCCGCTGACTTATGGTCAGTAGCAGATGCTTGTCCAGTTCATTAATACGCCGTCTGATCCCATCAAGATCCAGAAGGGTGACGAATGATTCTGGTCGAGGTAACCAGTCTGCCAGATAGCGATACTGTATCGCTTTTCCCGCATTCATCAGCGCACTGATGAACGGCTCCACGGACTGCGGCTCCAGACCAGCCTCGCGCGCGGTGCTGCGCGCCTGCGACAGCACTTTTTGTTCCCGGGCGACATCCTCCACCGGCAAATGGTACTTCACCTTGTAGGCTGCAACTTCTCTCATTAACGCCATACGTTCGGTTAAGAGTGATGAAAGGGCACTGAGACAAATGGGCGCAGATGCTCCTGCAAAAAAGCTACCGGACATACAGAGTGTCGATACGAAAATTTTCATCATCATCCCTCTAAAAATGGTGCCAAGCCTAATTTACCTGTGCAAATATAACCAGTAGTTACTATTTCGTTTCTGGATGTAAGAACTTTGTTATAAGCAGCGCATGACGTTCCAGCGCGCACGCGCTCTTCAGATACCCAATTGCGTGACCCACCGTGGTTGAAAAGTGCCTCCGGGATCACCGGCAAGCCAGTACCACGACAAAGCGGTAACATGCATCGTTCACTTTTCATTAATTCAATTGCGTTATTATTTCATCAAAGCGGCTTTGCGTAAGGAAATGTAACGCGCTGATATCAATATGGATTCATCGACAGACAGCAAATCCTGGACGGATCTGCGATTTTTGTAAGGGGGAAAAAGCACTACAGACCCGGCAGGGTGAACACAGGGATAAGAGTGATGACGTGCCAGATATCCCCTCTCTTCGGGGCTCCGGCAACGGGGATATCTATTTTATAAAGAACGCCCCCCAGAAAACATCAGTCATCAATCCTCAAAGAAGACATGCGTGTTGCGGCAAGCGAAGCGGGTCTTAACTGGCCAGAACCTCCTGGCGGCGAGAAAAGCGCTGAAACAGATAATTACCGTAGGTAAAAGCAGCGGTCAGGTTCTTTTGAATGACATATTGCACATTTCAAATGCTTAATCATTCGCTGGAAAAACAAGCTTACGCAGTCAGCAGGCGCGACACAGGTCCGGTTATTTACACGTTATTATTTACAAGCCATGGTCTTGTTCCGTTATCGACCCTCGCCTTTCAAAGAAGAACCAGCCTGAAAAAGCGGGCTTCTTTCGTATGTCGCCCGGGAATGACGATCCACAGTCGGGGACAGGGAACGGCCTGTTTGCACCCCGCAAAAAATAAAACCCGGTTTCCCGGGTTTTAACGCTAACTATCAACGCCGTCAGTCGTACGCTTTCAGCGTGCGCTGGCAGAGCGCGGAGCGTACGCAGTCGTCTTTATTAAAGCGTACAACGCCAATCATCTCGTCTTCCTCAAAACGTGCCAGCGCGTCACTCAAACCCGATTTCACACCGGATGGCAGGTCACACTGGGTAATATCACCGTTGACAATAACGGTCACGTTCTCCCCGAGGCGCGTTAAAAACATTTTCATTTGCGCAGCCGTGACATTCTGAGCCTCGTCGAGAATGACCACCGCATTTTCAAAGGTACGTCCGCGCATATAGGCGAACGGCGCGATTTCCACCTTACCGATCTCTGGTCGCAGGCAGTATTGCATAAAGGACGCCCCCAGGCGTTTCAACAGCACGTCGTAGACGGGCCGGAAATAGGGAGCGAACTTCTCCGAAATATCACCGGGTAAGAAGCCGAGATCTTCGTCGGCCTGCAGAACCGGTCGGGTTACAATAATCCTGTCCACATCCTTATGGATCAGGGCTTCCGCCGCTTTCGCCGCGCTGATCCACGTTTTCCCGCAGCCGGCTTCGCCGGTTGCAAAGATCAGTTGTTTACTCTCGATAGCATTCAGGTAGTGCGCCTGAGCTTCATTACGCGCTGCAATTGGAGAAGTATCACGGCTGTCCCGCGCCATGCCAATTGCTTCTACGCCACTCATCTGCACAAGCGAGGTGACCGACTCTTCTTCACGTTGTTTATGGCTGCGTGAATCACGTCTCAGCACGCGTTTCGCTTCACGACGAGCTTTGATCACTGCTTTTTGTCTTCCCATGGATAGCACCTTGAGTTGTTGGTTTACATCACACACGTCGCTATCGACGCGATTATGCGCACAAACGTCTGAGGGTTGGCTTCCTTGTAAGCCATGACTTGCCTTTGAAAATGACGTGCCAACGCGACGAACAGCATCGCCTGTCACATCGTCAACATCAGGAATGAAAAAGAAGGAGGAAAATTCAGGGGTGAAGAAGTCGCTGCCGGAGGTCGCACCGCCGTGCCGGGTTTTGCGTGGTCTTTTTGTCTGTCCGCTACTGGACTTTACCATCCGCGATCTCCAGAAAAACTTCATCACCGCAGGGGATAACGCTCTCACTAATTACATCAAAGCTTAGCATCATTGCAACATTATTTTTACCAAACCATAACGTGCATGACCTCTGCGTCGTTGAACAGAGTCTCGGTTATGAATATTACAGAAAGATAACAGATACTTTCTCATACGAAAAAATGATATCTGGATGGCAGAAAAAGTATGTCAGGATGCAACAGATGACAGAATATCCTGCCCGGTAGCGGGCAGGATAGGATCTTCACGCTTCGAGCAAAGATTGCGCCAGATAGCGGTTTGCCGCTTGTACGCCGGGCAACGCAAAGAAGTAACCGCCGCCAATCGGACGAATGTACTCTTCCAGCGCCTCGCCGTTCAGACGTTTCTGCACCGTCAGAAAGCCTTTTTCCAGATCGTGCTGATAACAGACGAACAACAGCCCCATATCCAGCTGGCCGGAGTTGGTCACGCCGAGCGAGTAACTGTAACCACGCCGCATCATCAGGCTGGATTGCGTCTCTTTCGTCCGCGGGTTCGCCAGGCGAATATGGCTGTCGAGAGCAATGACATCACCGTCTGGATCGCTGGCGTAATCCGGGACGTCATGCTCATTTTTCATGCCCAGCGGCGCGCCGGAATGCTTATCACGCCCGAAAATGGTCTGCTGCTCTTTCAGCGGCGTGCGATCCCAGAACTCCACGTGGAACTGGATAATGCGCACCGCCTGGTAACTGCCGCCCACCGCCCACGCCGGTTCGCCCTGCTCTTTCGTCACCCACACCACCTCGTTCATCAGCGTATTATTGCTGCTGTCCGGGTTGGCGGTGCCATCTTTAAAGCCCAGCAGGTTAACCGGCGTCTCTTTGCCTTTGCTGCGCGCCGCATGGTCGGAGATAAACCCTTCCCGCTTCCAGCGCACGCTGAGTAAATCCGGCGTGTGCTTGATGATGTCACGCAATGCATGAATCACTGTGTCCTGTGTGTTGGCGCAAATCTGGATCAGCAAGTCGCCGTGACACAACGCCGCATCAAGCGAATCGTTAGGGAAACGCGTCATCTTTTGCAGCTTTTTCGGCATCTGCGCGCGCAAACCAAAACGGTTATCGAACAGCGATTCGCCCACGGAAACCGTCATCGTCAGGTTATCCGGCGCGATATACGCACCGAGAATACCGGAATCCATTGGCGGTAAGCGCGGGTTCGTTGTCTCCGGAGCCGGACCGCCGGAGGTCAAAAACGTTATGCGCTGTGTCAGTAAGCGGAACAATCGTTCGAGGTCAGCTTTGTCAGCAGCCAGCACGTCAAATGCCACCAGCATCATTGACGCCTGCTGTGGCGTCAAAATACCGGCCTGATGCGCGCCCAGGAAAGGCTGCGTCTCCATCCGCGCATCAGGCGAAAGTGTCCCAGGTGCGCTCTTCGGTGTTACCGCATGCGCTACCGGGCATCCGCCAGCCAGCGCAAGCGCGCCTCCCAGCGCGCCCATACTTTTTAATAAACGGCGCCGGGAAGGTTCGCTGACGTCGTTGTTATCATCTTGCTTCATGGTATTAATCCAACCCCAGCACGCCGCGCAGCTGCGCCAGATCTTCCGCCAGTGTGGTGATCGGCCCTTTCAGCGCATTGCGGTCGGCGTCGGTCAACTTATCGTAGGTTTCATACCCCTCTTTAGTGCGGTATTTCGCAAGGATGGTATCCACTTTCTTGAAGTTGGCATCGACTTTCGCCAGCAGTTCAGCGTTATCTTTCTGCAATTGCGGACGCAGCAAATCAACAATTTTCTGTGCGCCATCGACGTTGGCCTGGAAGTCCCACAGATCGGTGTGGCTGTAGCGATCTTCTTCACCGCTGATTTTGCTCGCAGCCACTTCTTCGATCAGACCGGCTGCACCACCGACCACTTTGGATGGCGGGAACGCCAGCTCATTAATGCGCGTTTGCAAATCAACCACATCTGAGTTGAGCTGATCAGCGTATTTGCCCATGTCCTTCGTGCTGTTGTCACCAAACAGGGCTTTTTCCAGACGGTGGAAACCGGTGAATTTCGGATCGGCGGCTTTATGCTCGTAATCATCTTCACGGGCATCAATGCTGCCATCGAGATCGGAGAAAAGCTCAGCAATCGGTTCAATACGCTCATAGTGCTGGCGCGTCGGCGCGTACAGCGCTTTCGCTTTTTCGATATCGCCCGCTTTTACCGCATCCGTGAACGCTTTAGTGCCGGAAACCAACTGCGCCGTTTCGGCAACCACATACGCTTTATACGCGGTAATGGCTCCGCTCAGGCTCAGCAGCGCGTCACCTTTTGCCGCATCGGCTGTTGCCGCGCCTTTCACCACCAGCTTACCTTTCGGGTTGGTTAACAAACCGCAAGTCATCTCATACTCGCCCGGCTGCAGGTTGGCCGTCAGCTTCTGGCTAAAACCTGGCGCGATATTTTCACGCTCTTCAACCACCATCACGCCTTTGAGGATCTCCCACTCGAGCGCTTTCTGGCTGTGGTTGAGAATAATAAACTGCGTTTTACCCGCGTTCACCGTCAGGTTCATCGGCTCACACTGCTTGTCCGTAACCGTGACTTTCACCTGCGGGATATCCGCAGCCTGCACCGCGAAAGCACTGGAGATTAATGCCGCCATCCCGGCCTGTAATGCACTACGACGAAAATGAATTGCCATGCCCTTTCCCTTAATTAGTATGTTGTAACTATAAAGCGATTACGGTGCCGCCCGTGAAGGCTGCGTCCCCGCGCGAGGCGGTAAAACAAACATCACCAGCGCCGGGATCAGATAGATAAAGTAGACCACCACTTCGCTGACGCTTGGCGTTTCCTGATAACCAAAAATCCCTTCCAGCAGCGTACCGGTGAGGGAATGCGTGGTGAGTACGTTACTGAAATCGAAAGCCACGTCCTGGAAGTGGTTCCATAATCCCGCCTCGTGAAACGCGCGGATCGCCCCGGCGGCAAGCCCGGCCGCGACAAAGAGAATAAACAGGCTGGTCCATTTGAAAAACGCGCCAAGGTTCAGACGCACGCCGCCCCAGTAAAGCAAGAAACCGAGCACTACCGCCGTGGCCAGACCCAGCACTGCGCCCAGCGGCGGCCAGACGCCGACATCCTGCTGGAATGCCGCCAGCAGAAAGAACACCGATTCCAGTCCTTCGCGCGCCACGGCGAAAAAGACCATCAGGATCAGCGCCCAACCGTGGTTATGACTGCGCGCCAGCGCGCTGTCGACCGCCTGCTCCAGTTGCACTTTGACGTTGCGCGACACTTTGCGCATCCAGAACACCATCCAGGTGAGGATCACTACGGCTATCGCCGCGACAATGCCTTCAAACAATTCCTGCTCTTTTTGCGGGAACTCGCCGGTGGTTTCATTGATCGCAATACCGAGTCCAAGACAGAGCGCGGCGGCAAGAAAAACACCAATCCACATCACGCTTATCCAGCGCCCACGCTGGGTACGTTTCAGGTAACTGGCAATCAGGCTGACGATCAGCGCCGCTTCGAGGCCTTCACGTAACATAATCAAAAATGGAACAAACATGGAGGAAACCCCTAATGTCATGCGCGGTCAATGGTTGCAAAGAAAAGTAAATTGCATTGATAGTGATTATCATTACGCCGCAAGGAAACTCAAGCGAAAAATGTTGAGAATGATAACTGGATGTAACCGCGTAGCAGGCTAACCAGGCGGTTTATGCGTTATGCGGAAGCAGTTGAAATAAAGCAAAAACATAGCTTACAAATCTTTAACTTTATATTTACCCCACTTCAGCGCTGTGGCTAAATAAATGCCCCGTTTCGTTTACCTGCAAAATTAAAGACATGACTAACTTTTTCCATTTTTTGCTGGCGCTGGTGGTGATCCTCGCGCTGGCCTGGCTGGTGAGTTTTGACCGCCGGCACATTCGTTTTCGCTTCATCGTACAATTAATTGTCATCGAACTGGCGCTGGCGTGGTTTTTCCTGCACGCGCAAAGCGGGTTAACGCTGATTAAATACGTTTCCGGCTTCTTTGAAGCGCTGCTGAAATTCGCGGGCGAAGGCACCAGCTTTGTCTTCGGCGGGATGAGCGAAAAAGGGCTGGCCTTTATCTTCCTCGGCGTGCTGTGCCCTATCGTCTTTATTTCCGCGCTGATCGGCATTTTGCAGCACTGGCGCATTCTGCCCATCTTTATTCGTTTGATAGGCACGTTACTGTCAAAACTGAACGGCATGGGCAAACTGGAGTCGTTTAACGCCGTCAGCTCGCTGATCCTCGGCCAGTCGGAAAACTTCATCGCTTATAAAGGCATCCTCGCCGATCTCTCCTCGCGCCGCATGTTCACCATGGCAGCAACGGCGATGTCGACGGTGTCGCTGTCGATTGTCGGCGCGTATATGACCATGCTGGATGCAAAATACGTGGTTGCCGCGCTGATCCTCAATATGTTCAGCACCTTTATTGTGCTGTCGGTGATTAACCCGACGCGCCCGGAAGCGGAAGCCGAGGTCAAGCTGGAAAAGCTCCACGAATCGCAAAGCTTCTTTGAGATGCTCGGTGAGTACATCCTCGCGGGTTTCAAAGTAGCGATGATTATTCTGGCGATGCTGATTGGCTTTATTGCGCTGATTAGTGCCATTAATGCCCTCTTCTCCGCCTTGTTCGGTATCAGCTTCCAGCAAATCCTCGGCTATGTGTTTTACCCGCTGGCATGGCTGATTGGCATCCCGCTGAGCGATGCGCTGCACGCGGGCAGCATTATGGCGACCAAGCTGGTGGCGAACGAATTTGTGGCGATGATTGAGCTGCAAAAAATCGCCGCGCAGATGACGCCGCGCGGGCTGGGTATTCTTTCCGTGTTCCTGGTATCGTTCGCCAACTTTGCCTCGATCGGCATTGTGGCGGGGGCAATTAAAGGGTTAAACGAGCAACAGGGGAATGCAGTTTCCCGCTTTGGTCTGCGCTTAGTGTACGGCGCAACGCTGGTGAGTTTGCTTTCGGCGGCTTTCGCAGGCGTGGTGTTGTAATTTACTGGCCCACTTCGCGCAAGTGGGCCATAACATCAGAATTGCACACAGACCGGCTGATCGACACGCATCACCGATTCCTGGGCAAAGCGCGATTTGTAGATATCACGCAGCGCATCAATTTTCGTATCACTTTGCGCATCCACGCTGTGGATCAGCATCAGCGCCTTGCTTGGCTCCTTCGACACCTTCCCGTTGCTACCCAGCCACTGTCCCTGCGCATCAAATGTGGTCAAGCCATCGCGAAAACGCGGCGTGACATCGTTATCCACATACTGCTGCCACTCCTGCGCGGTAATCGCTTTGCCGCCCTGGCGGGTTAAGCCGTAATAGAGCGTGGTTTGCTGCATCTGATTTTCAGCTTTGCAGGTTTGCGCGGCCGCCCCCGGTTGTTTTGCCGCCGGCGAAACGCAACCCGCCAGTAAACCTGCCATCACCAGTGCAGTGAACCCTGTCGTTACCTTCATATCGCTATCCTCATTGTTATTTGTTGTGAGATAACAGCGTAATTACAATTATTTATCAATAAAAAAACCCGCCGCAGCGGGTTTTTCATAAGGGATAATTTATTCAGCCTGTAAACGCGATGGCGGCGCAGAGCGGTAGTGCGCATCTGCCTCGGCAAAGCGCTGCTGCATCTGCGCGGACGGCGCTTTGCCCAGCAGGCTAAACACTACAATGCCGATACTGCCGAAAACGAAGCCCGGAATGATTTCATACAGATCCAGCCAGGCGTAGTGTTTCCAGACAATCACCGTCACCGCACCGATGATCATCCCGGCCAGCGCACCGTTACGCGTCATGCGTGACCACATGACCGAGAACAGCACCACCGGACCAAACGCCGCCCCAAAGCCCGCCCAGGCATAGCTCACCAGACCAAGCACGCGGTTTTCCGGGTTCGCCGCCAGCGCAATCGCCACCAGCGCCACCAGCAATACCATCGCGCGCCCTACCCATACCAGCTCGCGCTGGCTCGCGCCTTTACGCAAAAACGCTTTGTAGAAATCTTCGGTGATCGCGCTGGAGCACACCAGCAACTGGCAGCTCAGCGTCGACATCACCGCGGCGAGGATCGCCGACAACAACACCCCTGCAATCCACGGGTTGAACAGAATTTGCGCCAGTTCGATAAACACGCGCTCGGCGTTTTGATCAACAGCCCCGGCTACCGACGGGTTGTTATTGAAATAAGCGATGCCGAAAAAGCCCACCGCCACCGCGCCCGCCAGACAGAGAATCATCCACGTCATACTGATGCGACGCGCATGAACAATGGTGTGATGGGAATCCGCCGCCATAAAACGCGCCAGAATATGCGGCTGGCCGAAATAACCCAGCCCCCAGCCCATCAGAGAGACGATGGCGACAAAATTCAGGCCTTTCAGCATATCGACGTTTTCAATGCTTTTTTGCTTGATCACTTCCAGCGAATCACCAAAACCGCCGACGGAAATAATGACAATCACCGGCGTCAGGATCAGCGCGAAAATCATCAGGCTGGCCTGCACCGTATCGGTCCAGCTGATCGCCAGGAAGCCGCCAATAAAGGTGTAAATGATCGTCGCTGCGGCACCAGCCCACAGAGCGGTTTCGTAACTCATACCGAAGGTGCTTTCAAACAGACGCGCGCCGGCAACAATACCGGAAGCACAATAAATGGTGAAAAACAGCAGAATCACCACCGCCGAGATAATCCGCAGCAGGCGGCTGTTATCTTCAAAACGACCGGTGAAATAGTCCGGCAAGGTCAGCGCGTTATTGTTCACTTCGGTGTGGACACGCAAACGCCCGGCTACCAGTTTCCAGTTAATCCAGGCACCCAGCGTCAGGCCAATGGCGATCCAGCTTTCAGAGATCCCTGAGATAAAAATCGCGCCCGGCAACCCCATCAGCAGCCAGCCGCTCATATCCGATGCCCCCGCCGACAGCGCAGTGACCAGCGGCCCAAGGCTGCGACCGCCCAGAATATAGTCATCAAAGTTTTTCGTCGAACGCCAGGCGACGAAACCGATAAGTATCATGCCAAAGATATAAACGAGAAAAGTCACCAGCATCGGTGTGCTTATTGCCATTAAAAAGTCTCCAGGATTCTTCGTCGGCAAATACTGCTTGCCGCTTTTTTCCAGCACCGGAACGAGGCGCTGGGGCGTTTAGATTATTTGAAGCGCCCGTATCCTGCCGGATGCCTCACTTATTCACAATTGATTTAACACAGCATTTACATCAAATTCATCCCGGCTCTGATAACAATTTCCTATAGGTTGCACTCTGTCACACTTTCAAAGGTTGCACCTTTAAAAAGTGTTATCTGCCGCATAAAACCTACTTTGCCAGCGAATTATTCAGCGCCTTTAGCAATTACCAACCGTTAACATTTCATTCATTTCTTACCTTGCCAGCCAGGTCACATTTAACAAGGTTGCACAAAGTTGCAACATGATGGATATTTCAGCCTGAACCGCAAAACAACGTAAAAAACAGGAGCAAAGCATGGGCACCACCACCATGGGGGTCAAGCTTGATGACGCAACACGCGAAAGGATCAAAGCCGCCGCGGCGACCATCGACCGCACACCGCACTGGCTGATTAAACAAGCCATCTTCAATTTTCTGGAAAAACTGGAAAACAACGAAGGCCTGCCGGAACTGGTGACCGCATCCGCCACCGCGCAGGAAGACGAAAGTGCCGTTGTGGTTGATGACAGCCACCAGCCGTTTCTCGATTTTGCCGAGCAGATCCTGCCACAGTCAGTTTCTCGCGCCGCGATCACCGGCGCATGGCGCTGGGCGGAAACCGATGCAGTGCCGATGTTGCTGGAACAAGCCCGCCTGCCGCAACCGGTGGCGGAAAATGCCCATAAGCTGGCTTATCAGTTAGCGGAAAAACTGCGTAACCAGAAAACCGCCTCCGGCCGCGCTGGCATGGTGCAAAGCCTGTTACAGGAGTTTTCCCTCTCTTCGCAGGAAGGCGTGGCGCTGATGTGTCTGGCCGAAGCGTTACTGCGTATTCCCGACAAAGCCACCCGCGATGCGCTGATCCGCGACAAAATCAGCAACGGTAACTGGCAGTCACACATTGGGCGCAGCCCGTCGCTGTTCGTCAATGCCGCCACCTGGGGGCTGCTGTTCACTGGCCGCCTGGTCTCCACGCATAACGAAGCCAATCTCTCGCATTCGTTGAATCGTATTATTGGTAAAAGCGGTGAGCCGCTGATCCGTAAAGGCGTGGATATGGCGATGCGCCTGATGGGCGAACAGTTCGTTACCGGCGAAACGATCGCCGAAGCGCTGGCTAACGCGCGCAAACTGGAAGAGAAAGGTTTTCGTTACTCCTACGACATGCTCGGCGAAGCGGCGCTTACCGCAGCCGATGCGCAGGCGTATATGGTGTCGTACCAGCAGGCGATCCACGCCATTGGCAAAGCCTCCAACGGGCGCGGCATTTATGAAGGGCCAGGGATTTCCATTAAGTTATCCGCCCTGCACCCGCGCTACAGCCGTGCGCAATACGACCGCGTGATGGATGAACTCTATCCGCGCCTGAAATCCCTCACCTTGCTGGCGCGCCAGTATGACATCGGCATTAATATTGACGCCGAAGAGGCCGATCGTCTGGAAATCTCCCTCGATCTGCTGGAAAAACTCTGTTTCGAGCCGGAACTGGCAGGCTGGAACGGTATCGGTTTTGTTATTCAGGCCTACCAGAAGCGCTGCCCGTTTGTGATTGATTATCTTGTGGATCTGGCGACACGTAGCCGTCGTCGTCTGATGATCCGCCTGGTAAAAGGCGCTTACTGGGACAGCGAAATCAAGCGCGCGCAAATGGAAGGGCTGGAAGGCTACCCGGTTTATACCCGCAAGGTATACACCGACGTTTCATACCTCGCCTGCGCGAAAAAATTACTCGCGGTGCCGAACCTTATTTATCCGCAGTTCGCCACCCACAACGCCCACACGCTGGCCGCTATTTACCAGCTTGCCGGGCAAAACTACTATCCGGGCCAGTACGAATTCCAGTGCCTGCACGGCATGGGCGAACCGTTGTATGAGCAAGTCGTAGGGAAAGTGGCCGATGGCAAACTGAACCGCCCTTGCCGCATTTATGCGCCGGTGGGCACCCACGAAACACTGCTGGCGTATCTGGTACGCCGCCTGCTGGAAAATGGCGCGAATACCTCGTTCGTCAACCGCATTGCCGACAACACGCTGCCGCTGGACGCGCTGGTTGCCGATCCGGTAAGCGAAGTGGAAAAGATCGCCGCCCAGGAAGGCCAGGTCGGTTTACCGCACCCGAAAATCGCCCTGCCCCGCGCACTGTATGGCGAAGGACGAATCAACGCCGCGGGCCTGGATCTGGCGAACGAACACCGTCTGGCCTCGCTCTCCTCCTCGCTGCTCGCCAGCGCGGCGCAGAAATGGTACGCCCGCCCGACGCTGGAACAGGTGGTCATGGACGGCGAACCCGTCGCGGTCATTAACCCTGCCGAACCGAAAGACACCGTTGGTTATGTGGTGGAAGCCAGCGAAGCGCAGGTTAATCAGGCGCTGGAAAACGCCGTTAATCACGCACCAATCTGGTTTGCCACACCGCCGCAGGAGCGCGCCGCCATTCTTCAGCGCGCCGCGGTGCTGATGGAAGACCAAATGCAGTCGCTGATTGGCATTCTGGTGCGTGAAGCGGGTAAAACCTTCAGCAACGCCATTGCCGAAGTGCGCGAAGCGGTCGATTTCCTGCGCTACTACGCAGGCCAGGTGAGTGCGGATTTCGATAATGAAACGCACCGTCCACTGGGGCCGGTAGTGTGTATCAGCCCGTGGAACTTCCCGCTGGCGATTTTCACCGGCCAGATTGCCGCAGCGTTAGCGGCAGGCAACAGCGTGCTGGCAAAACCTGCCGAGCAGACTCCGCTGATTGCCGCTCAGGGCGTGGCCATTCTGCTGGAAGCCGGTGTCCCGGCGGGTGTTTTACAGTTACTGCCAGGGCGTGGCGAAACCGTCGGCGCGCAGCTGACCGCCGATCCGCGCGTGCGTGGCGTGATGTTTACCGGCTCCACCGACGTGGCGACGCTGCTGCAACGCAGTATCGCCACGCGTCTTGATGCCCAGGGTCGCCCGACACCGCTTATCGCTGAAACCGGCGGGATGAACGCGATGATTGTCGACTCCTCCGCGCTTACCGAACAGGTGGTTATCGATGTACTGGCCTCCGCGTTCGATAGCGCAGGCCAGCGCTGTTCAGCCCTCCGCGTGCTCTGCTTACAGGATGATATTGCCGATCACACGCTGACCATGCTGCGCGGCGCGATGGCGGAGTGTCGCATGGGTAACCCAGGCCGACTGACCACCGATATCGGCCCGGTGATCGACGCCGAAGCGAAAGCGAATATCGAGAAACATATTCAGGCCATGCAGGCCAAAGGGCGCAAGGTGTACCAGGCGGTGCGTGAAAACAGCGAAGATGCGCGCGAATGGCGCACCGGCACCTTTGTCGCGCCAACGCTGATTGAACTGGAGAGCTTTGACGAGCTGAAAAAAGAGGTCTTCGGTCCGGTGCTGCACGTTGTCCGTTATCACCGTAACCAGTTGGAACAGTTAATCGCGCAGATTAACGCCTCCGGCTATGGCCTGACGCTCGGCGTTCATACCCGTATCGATGAAACCATCGCCCAGGTCACCGGCAATGCCCATGTCGGTAACCTGTATGTAAACCGCAATATGGTGGGCGCCGTGGTAGGTGTGCAGCCATTTGGCGGTGAAGGATTGTCCGGCACCGGGCCGAAAGCTGGCGGGCCGCTCTATCTTTACCGCCTGTTAGGCAGCCGACCGGAAAACGCGGTGCAGAAAACACTGGCCCGTCACGACGCGCAGCATCCGCTGGATGCGCAGCTGAAAGCATCGCTCTTGCAGCCGCTGGAAGCATTACGCGCATGGGCAAAAGATCGTCCGGCGCTGCAACAGCTCTGCGCGCATTATGGCGAGCTGGCGCAAACCGGAACACAACGCCTGCTGCAAGGCCCGACGGGTGAACGCAACAGCTGGACGCTGGTACCGCGCGAGCGGGTGCTCTGCGTGGCGGATAACGAGCAGGACGCGCTGGTGCAACTGGCGGCGGTCATCGCCTGCGGCAGTCAACTGCTGTGGCCGGACGATACGCTGCACCGCGATATGGCGAAACAGTTGCCGGAAAGCGTCAGCAAACGTATCCAGTTTGCCAAAGCCGATGCGTTAATGGCGCAGACGTTTGATGCGGTGATTTTCCATGGTGATTCCGACCAACTGGTGGCGCTGTGCGAAAACGTCGCCGCACGCCATGGCGCGATTGTGTCGGTTCAGGGCTTTGCACGCGGTGAAACCAACATCCTGCTTGAACGCCTGTGGGTGGAACGTTCGTTGAGCGTCAACACCGCCGCTGCCGGTGGCAACGCCAGCCTGATGACGATTGGCTGAAGCAGAGTAACTGGATAATCCAAAGCCTCGCATTGCGGGGCTTTATTTTTATAAGCGAGGAAATAGAACGACTGATATGAGTCAGCACAATCAGAACGCGTTCATTGACAGTTCATTTAACCGGGAGTAGAAAAATCTGAAGCCAAATTTATAGATAAAAAGGAGATCAAGGTGGTAACCGGGAAAGACACATTCAGGCCACTCACAGCTGGCGAAATCAGAATGGCCCGTATTCTTTTCAAAGATACGATCAATTATGGATCAGTAAGAATTTATAAGGGCAGCTATTTCCCTTTTAATCTTCAAGACCAGGATACTGCGGTCACGCCGAATGGAAACATGTACTGGCCAGAGCCCATTTTTAAAGAAGATTTTTCAGCGGAAAGCTCGTCAGATAAAAACTGGTTCATACATGAATTTGCCCACATGGCAACATCAGATGGGAATGAGTGTCAGAATTAGAGGGCTGATTAGTAAGTACGTAAGGTATACATACTCCCTGCCTAAAGAAAAAACACTGGCTGACTATCCCATGGAGCAACAAGCTAACATTATTGCTGATTACTTTCCCCTGATTACCGCGGGTTATAATGTCTGGAAAGGCGTTACTGATTTTCAAGGGATTCATGGACCGGACTTGCTCGCGAAGTACCAAGATACGCTACAGTATTTTCTGGCTTCGCCTACGGATAAAAGAAGTTTATGGAAATGAAATGGTATATACCGATTATCTTAACACCACTTTTTACCGGCTGCGTGGGTGAAAACACGCCATTTCGCATTGCTGATGTCACGAAAAAAGATAATAAAATTTGTGTCTCAGTAAAAGGCGACCCTACTATTGAGCAGGGTCAGGCAAAATTGCTTCGACTGACGCTTTCGACACGCGATACTAACAGGCAAATGCAGGAAATTTGGCAAGCGGATCATTTTGATAATCCGACCTATATCGTTAACCCCGGCCAATGTCTTCCAGTCAATTACCATTTTGAGCAAGACAAAGAATATAACATCACGATCATAACGGCATACTCCGCCAAGAATGTGGATTCAAAACGCATCTGGCTAAAGAATTTCACACTGAATAATCTGACAGCGAAGTAATTTATTTATGTGACTAAATCAACATAAATAATATAAGGTCCGCGTTCTTTATTTTACTGAGCATGTAACAAAAAAGCGCCTTACGGCGCTTTTTTTCTGAGCGTCAATCCAACATCCCCGCCGGGATGTACCGACAGTAACGTCTCCCTGGAATAACCGCTTTCGCTCATCAGGCAGGCGCAGGCGGCATCGAAAATCGCCAGCGTCAGCACGATGGAAGTGGTCGCCAGCATATTAAGCGGATCAATTTCGCGCTGCACGCCGGTGGAAATCACCAGCCGCGCGGCCTGGGCGATAGCGGAATCCGGGTTTTCCGTCACGCTAATCAGCGGCACGCCCTTTTGCGCAAGCCCTGGCAACAGTCGCGTTAACTCATCGGAATTCCCGCCACGCGACAGCATAATCACCAGATCATTGGTGTCGAGAAACCCCAAATCACCGTGCGCGGCATCCGTGGCATTCAGATAGATAGCCGGGCGTTCGACGCACGCCAGCATATGGGCAATCTTGCGTGCCGCAATGCCGGATGTTCCAACACCGGTGACCGCGATTTTGCCACGACAGCCGCGCAGTTCCGCCATTAACGCATTCCACAACGCATCGTTAAGATGGTGGCTTAACGCCGCCATCTCTTCGCTATAGATTTGCCAGGCGCCGCAGGCCTGGCGCCAGCTGTCGCTCATGCCTCCTCCTGCATCAGTTGGCGGTATTTCATGTGATCCTGGTACATCTCATGGAAGACGGTATATTTGCGATCGTAATACTGCTTGATGCGGTTAGTCTGCGGCGTCACCGTCTTGCCAATGCGGCTCATCGCCGACATCGCTTCGGGGAAAGTGTCAAACACGCCCGCCGCCACGGTGCCCATCATTGCCCCGCCGAGCAGCATCGCTTCGCTCTCTTCCGGCAGCAACATCGCGCAACCGGTGGCATTTGCATGCTCCTGAACAAAGATCGGGTTCTTGGTGCCACCGCCGCTCGCCATTACCGTGTCGATGCTGTAACCGCTCTGATTCATGGTTTCAATAATATGCCGCGTACCGAGGGCAATCGCCTGAATGGTCGCCAGATAATGCAACGCCATATCCTCTGGTGTACGCGACAGTTTCAACCCGCTGATCACCCCGGTTAATGTCGGGTTCGCACGCGGCGAGCGGTTACCGTGGAAGTACGGCAGAATGTGAATATCACGCGTTAAAAACGCGATATTTTCCGGCTCGCCCGCCATCTTGCGCAGCAGCGCATTCAGCACTTCATAGATGGTTTGCCCCTGCGCTTTCGCCTGAGCGAGCAGCGTTTCGTAGCACGGATGCGACTGAATCATATGGTCGATGAGCGCCCCGGTCGCCGACTGCCCGCCCTCGTTCAGCCAGTAGCCCGGCAGCACCGCCGAGAAGTAAGGCCCCCACACGCCGCCGATAAAGCGCGCCTGCGGTGAAATCGCCATATGGCCGGTAGAAGTGCCGCCAATCAGCGCGATACGCCGATCGAAATCCGCCATTTCCCCCGAAGGCCCACTGGCGCCGAGCGTTCCCAGCGTGCCTGCGTGGGCATCGATAATCGACACACTAACCGCCGTGCCGGGCATCAACCCCATTTCGGTTGCCGCACGCTGCGTCAGTCCGCGCCCCAGCGGCTCACCCATGGTTTTCACGTAGCGGCCAATTTTCTCCGCGTCATGCTCCAGCAAATCCTCAAGACCAATCTGGCGGAAATAACTGGTGTCCCACTTATCCTCATGACCCATATATGTCCACTTGCACACCGTGGAGCAAAGTGAACGGGTGTCATCGCCTGTCGCCCGCCAGGTGAGAAAATCCGGCAGGTCAAAGTAATACCCGGCATTGGCCCAGGTGTTCGGCATGTGCTGTTTTAGCCACAGCAGTTTCGGCGTTTGCATCTCCGGCGAGATGATCCCGCCCACGTAATCCAGCACCCGGTGGTGCGTGGCGTTGATACGGTTCGCCTGCGAGATGGCACGGTGATCCATCCACACAATAATGTTCTGCTCACTGCGCCCGGAAGGGCTGATGGTCAGCGGGTTGCCCTCTTTGTCGAGCACCACCAGCGAACAGGTCGCGTCAAAACCAAGGCCTTTAACCTGAATCGGGTTAATGTCCGCCTGATTGACCGCATCGCGTACCGCGTTGCATACCGCCTGCCAGATATTGTCGGAAGATTGCTCCACAAAGTCGGCCTGCGGGCGGTAAATTTCAATCGCCCTGCTCGCCTGGCTGACCATTCTGCCGGTCAAATCAAAGACGCCTGCACGTGCGCTGCCGGTGCCAACATCCACACCAATAAAGTAGCTCGCCATTCTTTTTCTCCCGCTCTCAGGCTTTTCGATTTTGTAATGCGATAAAGAGGATCAGCACCGCGCCCCAGAGCGCCATCGTCAGATAACTGCTGATACCCAACAAATTAAAGCCACTCTCCAGCATCTGCAGCACTACCAGCGCCAGCACCAGCCCCAGTACGCGGCCAAAACCGCCGTCCGGGTTAATGCCGCCCAGCACCGACGCCAGAATGGTCACCAGAAGATAAGACTCACCGTAGCCCGCTTTCGCCGAATTGAACTTCGCCATCATCAAAATAGCGGACGCCCAGCCCAATAGTGCGGAGATGATGTAGACCGAAATCTGTACGCGAACGGTATTCACACCGCTGTAGCGCGTGGCCTGCTCGTTTGAGCCAACCAGATAGAGACTGCGCCCAAGCGTCGTGTGTTCGAGTAACACCCACAGCAGCAGCGCAACGAGAATAAACAGCAACAGCGCGACCGGGATGCCAAGCAGTGTGGCGTTGCCAAGGAACTGTATAGCCGGCGGAAAACCGGAAATGACCGTGCCATTTGAGAACAGAATATTCAGCCCGGAGATCAGCGTCATAGTGCCGAGTGTTGCCAGAATTGGCGAAACGCCAATCCACGCCACCAGCGCACCGTTCAGCGCCCCGATTGCCACCGCCACCAGCAGACCGGCGAGCAACGCCAGCGCCAGGAACAGCGGGTTATCTGGGTGGCTGACAATCACCGCCGCCATCACCAGCGAACAGGCGTTCGCACCGGCAATGATCGACAGGTTAATGCCGCCAGTCAGCATGGTGATGCCCATGCCCAGCGCCAGCATGCCCAGAATCGGCAACTGCGAACCAATCGACTGGAAGTTAGCGACGCTGAAAAAACGGCTACCGAGCAGCGCAGAGAAAACCAGCGCCACGACGATGATAATCACGCATTGCAAGCGAATGATGGCATCACCGGGCAGAATTCGGACGATGGATTTCATCTTATAACTCCCTCGCAAGTTTGCGTTTTTCGTTCCACGCGGTGGCGCTAATACTCACCAGAATAATCGCGCCGCTAAACACCGTGTGCCAGTAAGAAGAGACGCCCAGCAGCGTTAAGCCGTTTTGCAAGAAGGCCAGCAGCACAACGCCCAGTAGCGTACCGGTCAGCGTACCGCGCCCACCGGACATGCTGGTACCGCCAAGCACCACCGCCGCCAGTACCGTCAGCTCAAACCCCAGCAGCGAGTTAGGCGCGACAGACTGGGTAATTTGCGCCTGCACTACAGCCGCGACGCCTGCGAGAATGCCCATAAATCCGTAGACGTAGAAGTGCAGCTTCAGCAGATTCAACCCAAGGCGTGACGCGGCATCACGGTTGCCGCCCATGGCATAAATCTGGCGGCCCAGCCGGGTGTAGTTCATTAACACGGCAGTCAGAATGATGGTCGCGCCCAGACACAGCAGCGGCAGCGTCAGTCCATAGTCATATCCATCGGCGGCGGTGAACGAGAACCAGTTGATGCCGTTCATAAACCAGTCCGGGAAACCGTACAGCCACGTCCCTTTGGTGGCATACACCAGCAGGCCGTAGTAAACATTCAGCGTGGCGATGGTAATGATGATGGCAGGCACGCGCAGCCAGTAGACCAGGAAGCCGTTGACTAACCCGAGCAGCAGGCCGACCACCATCGAAAGCCCCAACGCCAGCGCGAAATTGCCACCGTGGGCAATAACCCAACTGGCCATCGCATATTGGGCAATGGCGGTCATCGCCGGAAACGAAATGTCGATGCCGCCGGAAATCAGCACCACAAACAGTCCGCAGGCCAGAATCCCGAGGATGGCGTAGCTGGTGGCGACATCTGTCAGGTTGCCGAGGGAGAGAAACTCATCGGTACGTACGCTGAGAAATATCGCCAGCGCGATCACCAACAGCCCCAGCCAGAATTCATGTTGCCCGACAAGGCGGGAAAAGGATGTGTTACGCATTGACCACCCCGGCAATTTCCTGCTCTGTGCAATGGTGCGGATTAAATTCGGCCACCAGTTCTCCCTGACGCATCACCAGCACGCGATGGCTGTTGTAGTAAGCCTCCGGGATTTCGTCACAAATCATCAGCACCGCCATCCCCTGCTCCGCCAGCTGGCGGGCAATCTGGTAAATGCCCTCTTTGTTGGCGATGTCCACGCCAACTGTGGGCGAATCCAGGATCAGAATGCGCGGCTGCGTGGCCACCCATTTAGCGATGGCGATACGCTGCGCGTTGCCGCCGGAGAGCGTTTTCACCGGCAACTGTGCATCGGAGACTTTGATATTCAGCTCGCGAATCAAATCGGCCACCAGTTGCCCGGCTTTCGCGTGATCAAGCAACCCGCTGCGCGTGTGCAGCTTGTCGAACACCGTGACGATGGTGTTGTCATAAATCGACTGTTCCATGATCAGCCCCTGCGTCAGCCGGTCTTCTGACACATAACCAATGCCGTGACGAATCGCGTCATGGTTGTTACGCAGTTTCACCGGCGTGCCATTAATACGGATCTCGCCATCTTCCGGTTTGGTCATACCAAACAAGCTCATACAGAGTTCGGTACGCCCGGCGCCTAAAAGCCCGACAATCGAGACGATTTCGCCGCTGCGCAGCGCCAGATTGATATCGCGATATTTGCCTTTGCGGCTAAGGTGGCGCAGTTCCAGCATGGGCAATTGATCCACCGGTGGTTTTTCCGGCAGCGGGCTGTAGTGAAAACGCTGGCCGGTCATCAGATACGCCAGCTCGTGGCTATCCAGTTCGCTTGCCGGCCAGGTACCAATCAATTTCCCGTCGCGCATCACGCTGATACGATCGGCCACTTCCATCACTTCATCCAGACGGTGGCTGACAAACACCACGCAAATACCGGCGGCTTTCAGTTCATTGACCACGCGCAGCAAGCCATTCACTTCCTGGCGGGTGAGCGACGCGGTGGGTTCATCCATAATTACCAGCCGGGCATCGGCGGCAATCGCGCGGCAAATCGCCACCAACTGGCGGTCGGCAATAGAGAGTTTTTCTACTTTTTTATCCGGATCGAGGCGCACACCAATGCGCGTCATCGCCGCCAGCGCTTGTGTTCGCATCGCGCGACGACGCACCCAGATATCGCCACCGGGAAGGTAGCGGTGAATGGCGATATTTTCCGCCACGCTAAAATTAGGAAACAGCGACAGATCCTGATAGATAACCTGAATCCCGTAGTGCGCTGAAAGTTGCGGCGTGAGCTGGTGAAAAAGCTTGCCGTCGAGCGCGATGTTAGCACCCTTTTCCGGGTGATAAACACCGGAGATGACTTTGATGATGGTGCTCTTTCCGCAGCCGTTTTGCCCCGCCAGACAGTGAACTTCGCCTTTCTCCAGCGTTAAATTCACATTATCCAGCGCCAGCACGCCCGGGAATCGCTTGCTGATATTCTCAAGAGTGATAAATGCGGTGGTGTCGGTCATCGACAATACCTCTGCCAGCGCCCGGGATGGGCGCGAGGTTAAAATCTGCGGCGGAAGAGGCCGGCCTGACGGCCGGCATTCCGGTTCCCTGGTGTGGCCTGAAAGGCTCAGAAACCGAGTGATTGTGCGTTATCTTTGGTCACTTCGAGGATCTTATTAAAACGGATCACTTTCTTATTCATATCAACATCGGCTTTGCCCAACCCATCGATAGTCAGATCGGGCGTCACTTCTTTTCCTTGCAGCAACTGATCGGCGACGGTCACCAGCGCGAAACCGGCGTCACGCGGATCCCACAGCAGCGCTTTTTTGATGTCGCCACGCATCAGATACGGCGCGGCCTGGCCCGGCATCGCGATGCCCACTACTGCCAGTTTGTCTTTTGCACGTTTCTTCTGCACGGCTTGCCCGGCGCCAATCGGCCCCAGCGAACCAAAGCCAATCACCCCTTTCATTTGCGGGTAGGTTTTCATTAAATCGAGGGTGGTGGCATAGGATTTGTCGATGCTCTCGGCAACCGGCAAACGCGAGGTCACTTCGAACATATCCGGGTATTTCTCTTTTTGATATTTGATGGCGTAGTCAGCCCAGGCGTTGTGCAGCGGCACCGTCAGCGAGCCGACATAAATGGCGTAACCGCCTTTACCGCCCATATCTTTTGCCAGTTCATCGACGTTGGCCTGCGCATATTTTTCGCTGTCGATGGTTTCGATATCCCACTGACCAATTTGCTGGTCCGGCGATTCATGCGTCAGTACCACAATGCCTTTGTCACGGGCCTTTTTCAGCACCGGCTCCAGCACTTTCGCATCGTTCGGCACCACGATGATGGCGTTGACGTTTTTGGCGATCAGATCTTCAATCACTTTCACTTGCTGCGCCGGATCCGGCGTTGATGGCCCGGTCTGGTACGCATTGACGTCCAGTTTTTTCGCCGCTTCGTTGACCCCGGTTTCCATGCGGTTAAACCATGGAATACCGGTAACCTTGGCAACCACCGCGATCTCATATTTTTGTGCCGCAAACGCCTGGCCGGAAACCATGCTGGCAGAAATGAGGGCTGCGCTGAGTAATGCGAGTTTGAATTTCATAGTTGTACCTTTCTTGAGGACAGAGGAAAGTCGCGGAATGGAGGTTAGCAACGAAGGGAAGAGGCAAAACAATGCTAATCTTAAAAATGTGATACAAGCCCAAATAAGTTAAGTTGACGATATATTATTGTTAATTTTAAGTTAAATATACACAATGACTCTCCAATAACAGCGCAAATAGTGTTAAATTTAACCTAGAAATAAACATTTAATTAACAATTCATTTTCATTTTCGGCTTTGTGGCAAATGTTTTTACATGGCAAAACCACATCTCAGCCGCCAGAAATTTTTAAAATTGAGAACTGAAACGAGCAAGGCAACAACGCCAATAGCAACATTTTCAGCGTAAAACGATACTCACCCGCCAGCAGTGGCGATAACCTTGTATTCCCTGCGGCTTAATGAATAACGGAGTGTCACGATGCGCTATGCGGCTGAACTGGAAGCACTGCTTCGCGCCGATTCACAGCGAATGGCGGTCCTGGCAATGGTGCAGGCAACGCACGAAGGGTGCTGGACTGGTGCCGGATTTATACGCGATGCGGTTTGGGATCAATTGCACGGTTTTACGCCGCGACCGCATACCGCAGATGTGGATGTTATCTGGCATGAGCCTGCGGACACGCGCGCTGAACGCGATGCAGCGCTGGAAGTGCAGTTGCGTCTGCGCTCGGGTGATGTTGCCTGGTCGGTCAAAAATCAGGCGCGTATGCACACGCGTAATGGCGATGCGCCGTACGCCTCGCTTGACGAAGCCCTCTGGCACTGGCCGGAAACGGCGACAGCCGTCGCGGTACGTTTAGACAAAGAGGATCGCCTCACGATTATCGCCCCTTTTGGGCTGGCGGATTTATTCTGTTTGCGTCTGCAACCAACACCCCGTTTCCAGCACGAGAAGCGGCACCTTTTCGACCAGCGTGTTGATGAAAAACGCTGGCTGACACGCTATCCAAAACTCCAGCTGTGCGGGTGACTTTCGCGAAGGGCTATGTTAATAAAAGCGCTGGTTCAACGCCTTGCGAAATAAGGGGAAGTGATGAAAACGCGTATGCTGGCGCTGGCGGCGCTGTTACTCAGCAGCCCGGTTCTGGCCGATGAGTGCGATAACGCCTCCACACAATCTCAGCTTAACAGCTGCACTGCCGGTCAATATCAGGCCGCAGATAAGAAACTTAATCAAACCTTCCAGGCCGCGCTTAAACGCGCGACGCCGCCGCAAGCGGCGATGCTGAAAAAAGCGCAGCAGAGCTGGATAACCCTGCGCGACAGCGACTGCGCGTTTGTCAGTTCTGGCGTGGAGGGCGGCAGCGCCCAGCCGATGGTGCAAAACCAGTGCCTGACAGATAAAACCAATGAGCGTGAAGCCTGGCTGGCATCGCTGTTGCAATGTGGCGAAGGTGATCTGAGCTGCCCATTGCCGCCGGGTCATTAACGCACGCGGATGCCTTCGATGATCATGTGCTGAACGTTTTCCACCGCGCGCTGAAAGAAAGCCTCATCCTGCAGGGTCGAGCCGGTGACCGCTTCCACCTGGGTGGCGAAATCGGCGTAATGCTGCGTTGAGGCCCAAATCATAAAGATAAGATGATGCGGGTCGACAGCGGCGAGTTTGCCGCTGGCTACCCAGCCCGCAATAATTGCCGATTTATCGTCAATTAAGGTTTTCAAACTGCCGGTCAGTTCGGCTTTCAGCAACGGCGCGCCCTGGAGCATCTCCTGGCAAAACAGTTTTGATGCCTGAGGATGATCGCGCGAAACTTCCATCTTTAAACGGATGTACTCGCGAATGGCCGCCAGCGGTGCGAAATCCTCGCGAAACGCTTTCAGCGGCGCTAACCAGATATCAAGGATCTGGCGCAACACGGCGATATAAAGCGCCTCTTTCGACGGGTAGTAATAGAGCAAATTGGTCTTCGAGACACCCGCCAGCTCCGCTACCTGTTCGAGGCGCGCGCCATGAAAACCAAGCCGGGAAAAGAGATCCAGTGCTGCCGTTAAAATCGCCTGCCGTTTCTCGCTCACCGCGCGCTTGCGTTTGCCGGCGCCGCTCGCTGCATCCTGTGCCATCACCCGCTCCTTATCCTTCACCATCACGACTCCTGCTCAGCCTCAGTTGCGGCAGCGGCAGCGGCAGCGGCAGAAGATGTTTTGCTCTTTTTCAGCTTCAGTTCACTCACCAGCACACCAAGCACAATCAACGCGCCGCCCAAAAGTGCTAACAGCGGTAAGCGCTCGCCAGCAATGCGACCAAAAATCCCGGCCCATACTGGCTCACCAGTATAAATAACCGTGGCGCGGGTTGGCGACACGCTGCGCTGCGCCCAGTTCATTACCACCTGGATAATGGCGCTAAAAATACCCAATCCCAGCGCGACCAGTAACAAACCTGTTGTCAGTGGTGGTATGGCTTCTCCGGCGGGCACCATGGCGGCAAAAGACACCAGCGATGCGGTGAGCAACTGCACCACCGTCACCCGGCGAACATCGACTTTTCCGGCCCAGGCACTGATCAGAATAATTTCGGCGGCAATCGCCAGCGCGCTGGCAAGCGTGATGATTTCCCCCTCCCCCAGCGCCAGCAGGTTCCCCTCCGGCCCGGCGAGAAACAACAAACCGGTAAACGCCAGCGCAATGCCGACACAGGACATTAACCCCGGCAATCGTCCCAGGCACAGCCACTGTAATAGCGGCACCAGAGGCACATACATGGCGGTAATAAAGGCGGATTTGCTACTGGAAATAGACTGAAGCCCCCAGGTTTGCAAACTGTAACCCAGCGCGATGGCAACGCCGATGACGACTCCCGCCTTCACTTCAAGCCAGGTTAAACCACGCAGAATATTGACAGAGAGCATACCCACCGCCAGCGCGGCAGTGGCAAAGCGCAGGCCAACGAAGAAAAACGGCCCGCTCATCGTTACGGCGTATTGCACGGCGAGAAACGTACCACCCCAGAACATGGTGATAAGGATCAGCAGCGCTTCCTGAGGCTTTACGGAGAAGGCGTAACGGGAGAGAGACATATCACAACCGGCAACAGGGGAAAAACGCTAGTGTGCGTTGGCTTCGCAGACGGTGCAAGAATAAAAAAAACCGCCGGGTCTCCCCGGCGGCGGGCGTGGTTGACAACCGGTCAGAGCTGTCAGCCGCCATTGTTAGCTGCTGTTGCGGCTACCATGGCTATTTTTGCCCCCTTTTTTACCAGCTTCTGAGGCACGCTGGGGATCGTTTTTGAAATTCCCCCCGCTCTGCTGGCCACCTTTACGGCCTGCTGCTGATGCTCTTTCACGGTCTTCAGCAAAGTTACCTGATCCACCACGATGGTTTGCCATGCTTACCTCCAGATGAGTGAAATATCAGACATCATACTGCGTTCAGTAAAAGAGGACTCTTTCACCGCACGGTGCAAAGGCAGGGCCTTTATCTGCGCCGTGTGGAACTAAGCTTAGTGGAAGGAAAGCATTCAACCAGTGAATGGTAATATTCTGCAACAGCTTGCGCTGACAACGGCCCTCCTTCCCTAAGCGAAACCGATAACTTCCTCTTAACTCGCAAAAAATCTGCTGCGTTTATCTGTGACAAATTGTAAGCACCAGGATTTTGCTTTTTAAATTGTTATTTATCAAATAAATGGCACTCAAATTTGCACTCTGACCATCACGTCATACGCTTAAAAAGAACGCAGCGATCTGCTGCCGGAAATCATCAAATCAGGAGTGATGCAAATGGCCAAAGTATTGGTGCTTTATTATTCAATGTATGGACATATTGAAACGATGGCGCATGCCGTTGCCGAAGGCGCGCAAAAAGTGAATGGCGCGGATGTTGTCATCAAGCGCGTACCGGAAACCATGCCGGCAGAATTATTTTTGAAATCAGGTGGTAAGACGCAAAACGCGCCGGTCGCCACACCGCAAGAGTTGGCTGAGTACGACGCCATCATTTTTGGTACACCAACGCGCTTCGGCAATATGTCCGGACAGATGCGAACGTTCCTTGATCAGACCGGTGGGTTGTGGGCCTCGGGCGCGTTGTACGGCAAGCTGGCGAGCGTTTTCAGCTCTACCGGCACTGGCGGTGGCCAGGAACATACAATCTCGTCAACCTGGACTACGCTTGCACATCATGGAATGGTGATTGTGCCTATTGGTTACGCTGCGCAAGAGTTGTTCGATATTTCGCAGGTTCGCGGAGGCACTCCTTATGGCGCAACGACCATTGCCGGTGCTGACGGTTCCCGACAGCCCAGTAATGAAGAGCTGGCAATTGCCCGTTATCAGGGCGAATACGTTGCGGGCCTGGCAGTAAAACTCAACGGTTAACCTTCTACAGGAGGAGACAGATGCCAACTCAAGAAGCAAAAGCCCATCGCGTGGGTGAATGGGCCAGTTTACGTAATACATCGCCGGAAATTGCCGAGGCAATCTTTGAACTCGCCGATTATGACGAAAAGCTGGCAGAAAAAATCTGGGAGGAAGGCAGCGATGAGGTGCTGCTACGCGCCTTTGAAAAAACCGATAAAGATTCGCTTTTCTGGGGCGAACAAACCATAGAGCGGCAGAACGTGTAGCATCCTGCTCCCTCGCTGTCGCGGGGGAGCTTTTCGTTTCGCTTATTTCGCCGCGTCGCGCATCACCGCGTTGAACTTATCAATCGGACAGAACCCTTCTTTATCTACCGGGCAGCCGTTTAAGGCCAGCGTGACACGCTGTGCCGGGGATTTCAGGGTTAATGCTTCGGCTTTACGTAACTGATCGCGGCTCTGATAAACATATTCAATCTTCATCAGATCGCGATTACCCGCCGTGTCATGCCAGCGCTGGAAAACGATCTTTCCGCCGATCGGCGTGCGCTCGTTCTGGTCATGCAACTGATAAGGTTTGAAATCGAGCGCCGTGAGCAATGAAGCGATATTGGAGTCATGTCCCACCAGCAGGGTGAGTTTCGGCGAGCGACCAGCCTCTTCCACCAGCGTTTTGTCGATGTATTGCACCAGTGGTTTGGCCACGTTACGCGCGACTTCCGGCGAGGTGAACAACGTATCCTGGTAGCTATTTTTCAGCTTCGACAAAATGTTCCATTGCTGATCAGTTTTGATTTCGCCCCACGCAACCTGATCCATCGGGAACCCTTCGTAGTACTGCAAGGTGAACGCATCCACCAGCGAGTTCCCCACTTTCAGCGGCCCGGAGACACCCGGCTCCTGCTGATATTTCGCGCTGAAGGTATCAGTGCTATCTGCCAGCGAACATTGCTGTTTCTCTTTACAGGCCGGTGACTGCTGATAGCGGGTGATTTTTTCCAGCAGTTTATAGCTCTCTGCCAGCGCATAGTGCTGACGTTGGGTTTCCATGGCTTTCACCGCCTGCTGCCCGAACGCGGCAGAGTCATCCGTGATCACCGGATTAAAGGTCGGATCCATTGTGCCCATCTTTTCCTGATGATGTACCGGGACATCACAACCAGGAAACGCGCCATTGATAAAGAACTGCGCCGTCGCGACAGTGCGTTGCAAACTGTTAGCCCAGGCATAAACACTTTCTGGCGCCGGGCACTCATCCGTCGCAATGAGTTTCTGCTCCGCAAGCCATTCGCGCATATAGTGCCCCATATACACTTCCAGCACGCCCCCTTTGGTGGTCAGCTCTCCGCCGGGTACATCCCACTGCGGCCATTTGTTGGGCGTGGATTGTTCCAGCACGCTGCCATTATTCGCCAGCGGTGCGCGTAAGTTATGACGGCTCATAATCAACACTTGCTGTAACTGATAACCCTGTGGTGCCGTTTGCGCCATCGCGGCGGGGAGTGCCATGGTTGCGGCAATCGCGCTAAGCCAAAAAACCGTTTTCATTGTGCCTTCCTTATTTTTCTACCCGAAATTAGATTGTGACACATTCATGACAACTCACTCGCACAAGATCCCCGGAGTGTGCACTGGCGCAAAAAGCAGTGTGAAGCCGCGCGGCGTGGTTTTATAATTAAACTATTAACCGGAGAATCGTAATGAAACGTACCCGCTTTGAAGAGACTTTCTGCCCTGTTGCTCGTTCACTAAATATTATTGGTGACTGGTGGTCCTTGCTGATTGTGCGTGATGCATTAGCAGGCGTTACGCGGTTTGGTGAATTTCAGAAAAACCTGGGTATTGCCAAAAACATGCTGACGGCACGTCTTAAGCTACTGGTGGATGAAGGTATTTTGCGTACGCAACCCGCCTTTGATGGCAGCGCCTGGCAGGAATATGTGTTGACAGAAAAAGGCCGCTCTCTGCAAACGGTGCTGGTCGCGCTCTCGCAATGGGGGCAAGAATGGTTGTTTGACCAGGGTGAACCCGCCAGCGTGCTGGTTGATAGTCATACACATCGCCCATTACAAAAACTGGCTTTGCGCGCCGAGGATGGCCGTGAGTTGCAGCCAGAGGACGTGCAGCTGCGTACTGCCAAAATCTGACAATTCAGCCTGTTATCTCTAACGATTATAAAACCGCACTTTTTGCCGCCCACTTGGTTGCATTATAAAACCAAATATCAGATGCTAGATTTAGTTTTATGATAAAACCATTTGATATCGAGGTAAGAAAAAATGACAACTGCACTGATTACCGGCGCCTCTTCAGGGATTGGCGCCATCTATGCCGACCGTCTTGCTGCCCGCGGTTACGACTTGCTGCTGGTTGCGCGTCGCGGCGATCGTTTAAACACACTTGCCGATGATTTGCAGCATCGCCATGGCGTAAAAATCAGCACTCTGGTTGCCGATCTCAGCACGGCTGAGGGCATCCAGCAGGTTGAAGCGGTTTTACGTGACGATACGACAATAAGCCTACTGGTGAATAATGCCGGAGCAGCAAATCTTGCCCCTATCCTCAGCAGCAGTGCCGATCAACATGAAGCCATCAATACGCTGAATACGACGGCGCTGATGCGTCTGACGCTGGCAGTATTGCCGCGTTTTGTGGAAAACAATCAGGGAACCATTATTAATATTGCGTCAGTCGTTGCTTTCCATGCTCGTGCAGGCAGCGCGGTCTACAGCGCGACGAAAGCCTGGGTGCTTAATTTCACCCGTGGTTTGCAGGAGGAGTTTGCCGGAAGTAATGTTCGCATTCAGGCCGTGCTGCCAGCCGCTACCGCGACTGAAATTTGGGGGCATTCCGGGATTACACTTGATGCGCTACCGGAAGGCTCGGTAATGACCAGCGAAGATTTGGTCGATACGGCGCTGGCAGGGCTCGACCAGGGTGAGCTGGTCACGGTTCCGCCAGTCGAAGATTTACAGCTGTGGGATAACTGGGAAGCGGCACGGCTGGCGCTGTTTAGCGCTTCGCGCAATGGCAAACCGGCCTCACGCTACTCACGCGCTTAACGTTTTAACTTATCGCGCGGGTACGCATCCCTTCAGCCACCGGCTCTAACGCGCTTCGTAAGGTTAACCCCAACGCCGTAATGCAATATTCGACGCGCGGCAGGACTTCCGGATAACCTTGCCGGGAGACCCGCCCGCGTTGCTCAAACAACAGCGACTCGCAGGTCAGCTCTTTTTGCGTCATGGGTGAAACAGCGCGCTGCAACTCACTAAATCGCACCGCCGTATTTAACACATAAACACATTCAACACATTCAACACATTCAACACATTCAACACATTCAACACATTCAACACATTCAACACATTCAACACATTCAACACATTCAACACATTCAACACATTCAACACATTCAACACATTCAACCGGGACAAAAAAGGATTTGAGCGGCTCTGCAAAGTAAAATCAAAGGCCTGTCGCCGTCAGTAAGAATGGGAACACCGACGGCACTGGCAAAGGCCGCGCTGTTTCTTGCATCGGATGGGTTCGCTTATGAGGTTGGCACGGAATTACTGGTCGACGGCGGCACCGGCAGTTTGTAAGTAAAGCAGAGCCAACCTGCGGCTTCATTTTATTACTCAGTAAAAACTCGCGCGGGTGGCGACTGTCATATGCGTCAATGCATTCCCGGAGTTTGCCGGGGTGACTTTTACGTGGCAAAGGACAGGAACTTGCCTTTCGTCGTACTGGCATTCACTCACCGCCGTGAAATTAAAACGGGCATCAAGAGCAGATTCATTGACCATCGTATAATCGAGCGGTTTATTGACGCTATCAGGGTAGCGAATGCTGGTTGAAGAGGCGACGAGATCGCCTGAGTAATATTGCACCTTTTTGATATTGCCATCGGTGTCGTAGAAATGATCGGTAATTTTTAGTGTCCGTAGCATCGTCTCGCCCAGCAAGCCTTGCGCATTGGTTTTGTAATCGAGATGCCCGTCACTGTCATCGCGGCTCGTTAAATTGCATCTGTCATCCAGTCCATAAGCAACAGGCTGGCCATTAAATGTCCCTTTTAAAGACTTTTCTTCTTTCGCCAAATTCATATGGCTGATATTGGACTTATCATCGCGACGTAACGTCTGTACGCAGCCCTCTGCGGATAACACCATGTGGAGCGTATAAACCTCGTTACCTTTATCATCGGTACCCACGGAATCGATAGTTTTGACAGGGCCTTTGACCGGGTTGAAATCGAGCAGTGTCGAAAGATTTAACAGCACCGGAATATAGGTTTGCTGCGCGCAGGCAGTCGTGGTGGTGAACCCGAGTGTGAGCGCCAGCAAATAAGAGCAAATTTTCACTTCTGCCATCCATTGACATAAAGTGAAAAGAGTAACAAATGCGGATAATTCAGCAAGACCAGAGAGAGAAAAATCTGAGGACGAACAAAGTCAGTTTGGCTAAAAAGCGGTTAATTCGGCCATGCCTAATGATGATCGCCAAAAACAAAGCGGCTTCAGTCTCACTAATTCCGGTAAATTATGCCCCCTACCTTTCAAAAACTACGAAAAGAAGATGTATACCGTTCAAGCTAATATAGCGCTAATTTTATCCAACTAATTCAATTTGTTGCCTTCCATAATTCAACGCGATTGCGCCCCTTGTTTTTTGCAATATAGAGAGCCTCATCAGCAGCCTGTATTAAACGTTCGTAATCAGGGTGGCCACTAAACATTGCCGCGCCGATAGAAAGGGACAAGGCAATATTTTCACCTGTCGGGGAAATAACATTGGTTTTCTCAACACGCCCGCGGATGCGCTCAGCAATACGCAAAGTATCAAACTCCGTTGCCTCGGTTAAAATAATGACAAACTCATCACCACCGTAACGGAAAACATAATCACTGCTGCGAACATTGTCATAAAAAGCGCTGGAGACCTTACGTAAAATCTCATCGCCAGTATGGTGTCCCCATGTATCGTTAATTTGTTTAAATTTATCAACATCAATAATTAATACCGACAAAGGTGTGTTCATTCTCTTGGCATGGGCAATTTCGCGTTTAAATATAGTGGGCATAAAGCGTCGATTAAGAAGTTTTGTCAGCACATCCATTCCCACTTCATGGCGGGAAACCTCCTCGAAAAGCTCACGCAACATCGTAATAATCTGCGAAACAGTGTTTCTGATCTGAATAAGAAATTTAACACGAAGCGTTCTGTTACTTAAGGCTCTTGGCGTATTGCGCGTATTACGAAAAACTTCATCGAGATCCTGGATGAGGCGAGAGATATGCCCAACTTCGGCGATACCACTAAAGTAATGACGGCCTTTATGGTTGAACCACAGACCAAAGTCAGACTGGCTGAGGGACAGACTGTTACCGAGATCGGCGTCCATAATGATTTTGTAGATAAGATCAATTTCCCAGCTTAACAACGCAGCACTCTGTCGCTCTTTTTCTTCCTCCGCATTCTCCAGCAGGGAGAAAATGCGGTAGTTTTCATCTTCCTTCGCTGAGTTGTGCTCCGTAAACGTAAAAGCTCGCGACATCACCTCCATGGCCAGATCAATACTGTTGATGGCGTAATGGTAAACTTCAAGCTTGTCTGCTGCGTCCTGAGCTGAGGAATTGATAACAGGAAAGAGTATTTTCTTAAGAACCCGAAAGCCCATTTCAACGATTTCAACCGAAATTCCAATGCGTGCATGGATCGAAGCAACGTGTTGCTGAGTTGCAATAACTTTATCTATATCAGCGACATGGCAAGTCAATACATCGACAATCCACGTTTCCAAAGCACTTTTAAGATGTCTTTCAACCTGTTCATTGGAAAGGAACTCCTCAGCATGAGGATCCGTAAGCACAATGCGGTAGAACTCCTGACTCAGGATATGTGCATGAGTTTTGCCAACTTCTGCAGCTAAAAAGCGAATACGATCATCTGTTTTATCAATGAGATGAGTCCACTCACTTTTAATCAATTTAAGATAATTTTCCATTACTTAAACCCTTACGATAGTTAACGCGCTCTCTGCTTGCCCTCATCACTATGCTGAATATCGCAAGCCGGAAACTCACAACAAATGTTGAATGTTCTCCAGTCTTTTTAAAGAAACAAAATTATATGCCAAATAAAAAACAACACACAAAATAAAAAAATATTTTTTACATAAAATTAAAGAGTTAATTTCACCCTACATTAAAAGAACAATATTAAGCAGCACATTTGAGAAGTATAGACTGCAAATGCGCAATTACAATCTATTCCGTCATGGCCTTATCTAATTACAAGGTCTTATTTAAGATTATTTAATTACAGGTTCCACTCCTGCCTACTTATAATCCAGGAATTATCTTTCGAATTATTCAACATGATATCGAGCAAACACATGAATATTTATACAATCAGTGACGATGTTTATTTCCAAAATGGAATTATTTCATTAGCCAAATCGAAGGGATGGGACATAGTTGCACATGAATTAGATTCTTCACTTACTAACCAACTTACACCAGATGACGTCGTAATCCTTCATCTGGATGCAAAAAACAACTCCTATGCCAAGGCGATCTCACCACTTAATAAAGTCTGTAAATTACTGGTTATTCTAGGTGCCGCGAGAGATATCGTGATTAATGATGCTGACCTGGTTATCAAATCCAGAGGCTCGCTTCTCGACATAAGCCGCGCGATTAGAGTTGTGGTAAAAAAGAAAAAAGAGGTTTCGATCAGAGATAGTGAACTCAGCGATATCGAGAATACTATTCTCAAAGAATCACTAAAAGGCAAAAACATTCATCTTATAGCTAAAACACTTAATATACCGCCCAAAAGAGTTTACGCTTATCGTAACAAGGCGTGCAAAAAATTAGGGGGAAAAAAAATAAGTGACCTGCTTTTAATAAAAGATAAACTGCTTGAAGAATCATCAACGTTTTTCACCTCTTCTGCCAGTATAAGAGAACTGGACTACAGCTTTTAAAACATGCACACATAAGATCGTCACCGCCTGTAGAAATACAAATGCTACAGGCGGTTTACTTCTATCACCAAAGATGTGTCTGTTTTTCGATCGTCCCCCACCGGAAGTACATGTCACAAGCCATCAGAAAATCCCGATGCCAAAGCGCGTAAATATGCAAATAGTTAAAGCCGATGCAGGGTAAAAAGCAGACCAGGAAATAGATCTCAAACCAGAGTTGCCATCCGGACCATGCCAGCATCATGCTAACGAGAATGATCCATACAAACTCTATGATCAGTAACAGAATTATTCGCACCAAAAAAGGTATGTCATAGAATGCAGGCCATGGCAATGAAACTGAAAAATAAAAATCAATTTCTTTTAGAAATAACCTACCGAGAAAGATATAACGTTTTGACAAACGAGTAAAAAGCAGATTCATCATCAAAACAATGCAACACAAAATAAACATTGCAACCACTACTCTGGCAGAGAAAACTCCAGCCAGAAATGAAAAATCTGTCTCACGTTTCAAAGGAGAAACAGTCAGTAAATTTAAAATAATCCCAAGAGAAAGAGAGGAAAAAACATAACGATAAAGATGCTTATATTTCACCTTATCAGCCGCTGCAGTTGCAACTTGCTTAATATAACTGTTTCTTAAGATCCGAAACACGATGTACATAAAGATCGGTAAAATCGCCAGCAAAGAAATCAGTATATACATCGGCAAGTGAAGAAAAAAAAAGCCTTGTATAATTACCCCAACGACAACAGCAAATAAAATACTGGCAACGAAAGGATGAGAATACGATGTTTCCATTCTTCCGAGTTTCTTTCCAGAAAAAAAACTGAAGTCGATTGCTTTAGTAACACATTTATATGCCCAAAAAGCTTTAAGTTCGTAAATTGAGCTAAAGAGTAAAATGCCTACAATACCACTGAGATAATAAACGTCACTTTTATTAAATTCAAAGCCATTATTCTTCCAATAAAAACCAATCATAATAAAAACGACAATGAAGAGAAAAGGCAGTATTTTTTTGTCCTGAACACGGATAAATTTTAGATAGTCTGGAATCACAATAGCACCATTAAATTGAAAATAATCCCCTGCAATGCAATATCATCTCAGGGTTAAAGTTTACGAAATCCTTCAATACTTTCCCAAGGTAAGCTTTATTGCTAATTTCGACGAATAAGACTGGCCTGTTATTGGCTAAAAAAAGTGACATTGAATCCGCCCATTTAACCGTATGTGTCAAATGCAAGGAGAGGTTTTCTTTGATCTGTGCCGGTTCATTTTCTGCCTTGCCCGTCACATTCATGACGACATCATGTTGGGGAGGACAAAATTCAATATCAGACAGGTATTTGCGCATAAAGGGTACGCCTTCGGCCATCAAACGCGTATGCCAGGCACCGCTTACGCCAAGCTTCACTGTCTCATGACCGGCAGCACGGAGCTGACGAGAGAACTCGTTAAGCGCCGCTATCGTTCCACCAACCACTTGTTGTCGGATACTATTATCACAACTGATATCGATTGGCAGATCAGATTCCATAATCATTTGACTAAGAGCGGTACGATCGATGTCTTTTACCGCCAACATATAACCTTTGAATTTTTTACTAACCTCATTCATCACATGTGAGCGAAGATGAATCAGGCGAAACAAATTTTCCAATGTTACTGCTCCGGCAGCATAAAGAGCACTATATTCCCCGACGCTGTGCCCGCATGAACCTATAACATTTGTGTCATCAAATTTGTCTTTACAAAGGGTATAGAGTGTTACATTTATCGCGGTTACAGCAATTTGTTGCACCGTTGTCTGTATCAAGCGATTCATTGGCCCCTTTAAACATAATCTCCTGATATCCATACCCGAAATATCACTGGCACAATCCCATATGGCACGTGTTGTTTGATTTATATTCCATAAATCGGCCCCCATTCCGATAACAGGATTCCCCTGGCCAGCGAAAAGAAAAACAACAGACTGTGATGTACTATTTATATCCATAAATAATATCCTTATAAATGATATTCAACTCCCAGATAAAAACCGACTGTTCTACCAAAGTGGGAAAATTCAGCATCCTGCGAGCCAAATGCTGAGAACATACCAGCATAACCTTCAACTTTCCCATCGAAATAATCAAATGGCGTCGAGTAGTGCATCCCGATTAGCGAACTGTAATCCACCATATTTGTAATAATATAGGGTTGTAAACCCGAACCACCTTCGAAAGCCAAACTTGCATATGCATTGATGTAGTGTTTGCCTTGTAAATTACTTTTATTGGCGACATTACTTATTTCTGCCCCCATAAGATATTTATACGCATCAAACACCTGGTCTAATACAGCATATTGATTTTTGGTATTGAGATAATCGACAAAATTAGTTTGTTGCCGCGACTCGCGTGCAGAATATCCCTCACTTTGGAAATAGTATTCTATGCCAAACAAACTGAAGTTATCTGTTGTGTACTGTCCCCCTATAGCCACTTCAACGCCCTGTTTATCTTTGGTGGTATAGAGCGAAGAAGGGAAAGTATAACTCTGCACCGCAGCGGCACTTTGCGGTGAAAAATGCCGCCATTGTTGGGCTGAATGCAAGGCAATCTCAGCATTGATAATCCATTGTGGCGTGTAATTAAAACTGTCAGCTAAAGCAATAGAGCGGGATTCTCCCAACATCACATTAACTGACGGCGTATGCTTTTTAAGCCGATATTCCGTATAACTTAACAAATAACGTTCGCTGGAATTAGATCGTTGATCAGCAGACCAGTTGCCTGACGACTCATAGCGCTTTTTTATTCGTGCTAATTGTGGGGCGACGGTGAAAGCCAGTCCGTAATCCCTTGTATCATGAACAATGCTTGCCCCCCAAAATGATTCGGTATAAACCGGCTTCATTGCCGGAGTATAAAGGCGGTCATTTTTAAATCCCGCATAATAATTGGTTAGCAGAGCCGATGGTGATTTAAGAAAAAAAATACCCGGTTTAACTCTGAGTTTACCAGCTTCCAGACGAACGTCGTCAGACACTATAAACGTAAGTTTGACCTGATTCAGTAGCATTCGCGAACGATGGTTATCCTTCTCAAACTTCCCCAGGGTTCGCCATGGGTAATAAGTCAATCCATAAAGTGATAGATCTAAATTCAGACGTCCCTCGATAAGCGAACAACCGCTGCTGAATTTTACACCCGCGCTATTATTAATGTTACTTTTTACATAGGCATTCTTTCCTTCAATATTCCATATCGATGGTTTCTTTTTTGTATAAGAGCCTTGCAACGACAGCGTAACATCAGCGTTTTTTTGTATATCTGAACCAGAAAGACAATTTGCAAAGAGACTAACAGGTAACAATATAATTGATAAAGTCACCAGATTTATGCGGCAACTCACCTGGCACCTCGCTGAATATATTCCCGGGTAAAATTTGATTCAGGTAAAGACTCGAACCTGGCATCACTGTACTCCATTACAGAATAACCTTTACTATGTTTTGCATCGCGCACAATAATTTTCATTGGTCGCATTTCCCCCAGCACCATTTGAAAATTTTCATACTTGACTGTTTTAAGCAGTTTATCGTCCATTGAATAATAAGAAGCCTGATACGGATGATAATTATCTCTTTCAACTAAATAGATAATCTTTGGGTATGTCACCGCATCCGATTTGCGTAGCAATACGAGTTCGTAGCAGATCGATTCCCCGCAGAGCTTATCTCCAGACAGCGTTGCGCTATAAGAATATTCAAAGTTGGTAACGATAACATCACCATTAGAAATCTGCCCAACTAACCTTTGCTCTCGCGATACTGGTATAGGTCGTCGAAGCGTTGGCGTATAAAACCATAAATCATACCAATCAGATAGCATGATATTACCTTTATCCCTGGGGGGATAAATAAAACGAGCCAGAGAACGAGCATCAGCCGGCATTCCTTTTTCAGGCTTCATAAAACGCATTGATATATCAAGAATCTGTTTATTTTCTTCTTTTTCCTCACCATCTTTGTACTCAAACACAGTAACAGTATAGCGAAAAGGTTTATTGGGTGAGCGAATTTCGTCAGCGCGCCGAATAATATCCAGCGCTTCGACTGCAGCCGCCGCGCTGACATTTATCATGATAAAAAAAACAGACACTATAACGATTCGAAAACTAGCGAAGCCCAGCATATTTACCCTTAAGAAAATTTAAATGCATCTGATATATTTAATCTGGATGCTCGCAAAGCCGGTAGTATCGACGCTAACGAGGAGGTTAGCACAGGCAATACAAACGTTAACCATATCAACTCGACGTTGTGAGTTTTAATGAATGCAGTATAGCCTTGCGTTTGCCCGGGGGATGGAGGCATGGCAATACCGTGTAAATTAATAATATCTGCCAGAATAAAGCCGATGAGAAGACTTCCTATCGCGCTGAGGGTACCAATAAATATACCTTCAAGCAGAAACAACCGCGAAACATGTAATGGCTGTAAACCAATAGCCCGCAGCGTGGTGATTTCTCTCGTACGTTCTATAATATTCATTGTCATCGCATTACTGATCATAAAGATGACGATGAGGGCCACAATGAGCTTGATAAAGAAATAAATACCTGAAAGTAAGCTCTCTACCTGTTGATAAAAAATCGAAGCATCTTTCCAGCTTTTAACTATCAATGGTAAATGATGTTCATTGATAAAAAGCCGTAAATTATTGATAAAAAGATCGGTATTGTCTTTTTTTAGCAAGATTAATACTTTGCTTACGCCGTCTGTACCCATCAATTTTTGTGCTGTAGCCAGGGGCATTTTCATCGCAACATCATCATAATCTTTAATCCCTGAGGAAAAGATGCCGCGTAATTTCAATGAAAGGGCCCCCTGACCACCATGGGTATTGACAGTCATTATATCAAGCCAGTCACCATAATTAGTATTTAACGTTCCGGCAAGTCCTTCTCCGAGGGTAACTTCATTGGTTTTCACTCGAGATAAGTCGCTGCCAGAAATAATCTTATCGAAAGAACCTAGCTTTAGTGATGGCAAAGGTTCTACACCTAACCCTGAAAAAAAACTGGAAGTTTCATTTTCGTATTGCGAGACGACGCCGCTGAATTCAAGCTGTCCTGAAATAGTTGAAATATCATCAGCCAACGTATAATCGCTGAGAATTTCTTTTTTCAGATTTGCATAATTCGCAATCAGGCTGCGGCTTTTATTTGATGTCTCAAAATATTGTGGATTATAGATCTGCACATGCCCTATATTTGTTCGAATCGTTTGCTCCTTCAAAATCCAAAAAGAATAATCAATAAACCCACCATACAGGAAAATAGACACACCACCTAGTATAATGGCAAACGTTGTTGAAATTGTTCTTTTTTTATGTCGAAACAAATTTAAAAAGGCAAACTTTGCATCCCTAAATTTAAAAAGCAGACAATAAAAGACAAAACACATTATCACAAGAACAACAATATTCATTAAAAGCATGTGCATAGAGATCTACTCGCCTTTAAATAATGGAATAACAACCTGAGAAATTTCATTCATATCCCACTCCGGTTCAGCGTGGAGGTTAGTATTCAGGTATTTCGCACTCACGGAGGTTTGCGCCTTCATTTTTTTCATTAGCAATTTAGCCTGCTGAGGCTGATTGCAGTTTACCAGGGCTCTATAACGCATATACTCAATATGCTTTACAATATCATCGCCGAATACATTCTTTTCTTTTAATAGCCGGTCGGTATCATCGAGTGTTACCACACACCGCCCTATTACAGCAGGTAAATAAGCGTCGATGCGTACGCGTAGATATCTAATACGTGGATTTTTTTCATGTGAATCTACCGCTTCATCAAGATAAAAAAAGCCTGTTTTCGCATATTCCGAAGCATGGATAAAATCATTAACAGCCGAATAGTGATTCGCCTGCCGTAACATTCCATATGAATAAAAGATCAGCGACGTAACGTTCTTCGTTGTTACAAATTCCTGAAAAAGCGCCTGCGTCGTTTTTGCTAACGCATCGGATTGTTCAGGGAGACCGTGCTGTATCACTTTATCGGCCTCCGGGGCAGTCATTGCATAAGCACTATTCGCTACCACAGCAAAGACCAACCCCACCCAGAGAGGCCAATAATACTTACGCATTTGAGCCATGAACTAACACTCCATCTTGAATTTCAATTACCCGTCCGGCGCTATCTCTAAGCTGGGTTGAATGCGTGGAAATAACAAATGTGGTGCCGGTCTGCTGATTTATTTTCATTAACAACTCTAAAATGGCCTCCCCCGTCGTTAAGTCCAGATTCCCGGTTGGCTCATCGGCGACGACGACACTGGGTTCATGCGCAAGTGCGCGGGCAATCGCAACGCGTTGCTGTTGTCCCCCCGATAACTGACCGGGTTTTCGATCAACCAAATGGCCTAGCCCCACGCTGTCCAGGAAATGTAAAGCACGCTCTTTTGCTTCTTTTTTATTGAAATGTGCATTCAAAACGAGCGGATAAAATACATTATCAAAAACGCTGAGCACTGGAATAAGGTTAAAAAACTGGAAAATAAATCCTACGTATTTGCTTCGCATATACGCTAATCGTTTTTCAGGCATTTCATTAAGAACATTGTTAAGAAACATGACAGTTCCGGCGGAAGGTGTATCAATGCCTGAAAGAATATTTAGCAACGTACTTTTTCCACTACCGGAAGGTCCACACAGCGCCACAAACTCGCTTTTCTTAATTTCCAGGTTAATATTTTTTAGCGCATCGACCTTATTTTCGTTTATGCCAAAACTCTTACAAATATCCTGCATAAAGATTGCTGGAAGTTCTTTTATTGTATTGCTCATCAATCACCGCTCCGCCGAAAAGCAGGTATCAAAATAACTATACCCACCAAAGTTATCAGCTAATATCGTGCGCATTTTTTTTGAAGGATATTTTTTATTCAATAGATACTCCCAACTCAGCGCAGGCGTAAGACAACCACTCGCCCCATAAATATCTTTCAGATCAACGACATTAATGCAAGTTCGCGGTATTATTCGCATGACATTTTCTTTTCTACCCGAAAAGGTAAGCAGATCATCTTCCGATAAATTCCTCGTCATTTCACGTTGAATGTCATCCACGTTGCCATGGGCGATATACTTACCGCAACTGACTCTTAGCCCACTCTCGCGCAAGCTAAAAATAAAACATCCTGTACGCTCGACTGAGAGTTGCACACCATTTTTTTGCTTCGATTTGACGCTACCTCTAATATCAGGAGTATCTTCATCAGAAAAGGCCAACACTGGAATTGCTCTGTACGCTCCGCAGATAACCACAAAATCAAAAACCTGCCAGTGTAGATAATCCTGTGCTAGTTGCATCGCTTGTATTAGCGAAAATTTCTCCCCCCGAACTTTACAAGTCACGTTTTTGATTGAGAATTTCTTTAAGATATTTTTGGGTAATGTATCAATCGTCGAAGTATGCAGTGCACTGGTGATATTTTCAAAGACGGATGATTCACCCCATGCGTCGATATAAATGAAAGCAGCACGCGACTTTAGCAATAACATGCGATCTCTTGGGGTCATCTTTTGCAATGCAGTGTCAGCGGCTTGCTCCATGGACTCAAGATAATCAATATAACGCGGTTTACGTATCATTTCACGCGCATAAGTTTCTTTATCAGTGCCAAATCGCTTAAACGCCCAGCCACTTGTCGAGGTGGATTTAAGCGCCTGATTATACAGATACGCTTCCCAGGCATTTAACCAGTGAGGAACATAGAAATAAAAATTCTCGTCTGGTTCCAAAAGAGAAAATGACGACAGATATATCTCATTTTTCATAACTACTAATCTCAAATCCGGGTATCAGACATGACAATACCGATAATTGATCCATCAACGCCAAGCCCCGTTTTAAGCAAATGTTTCTTTTCATGTTTGATGACTCCGATGTCAGTCAACAGCTGACTTGCAATTTCTTCGATAATGTCATCATTACTTACCGGAGTAAGTAATTCGCGTTGGCGAAGGGAGTGCTCACCAATAATTAAATCGACGATCCCTGAACCCGTTGTGGTGTAACCCAGTTGTCCTTTATATGCGAGAACCGGAACAGGTATCTTGTCAGAAAGCATGGCTATTGCTTTGGCTTCTGCCTTATCGCTGTTTGATGAACCGTTGCCATGAGGAATAATTGCACATAAATCGCCGAGGCCAACGTTCGCATCATCCAATATTTTACCGATTACCTTAATAATATTGGCGCTTAACCATCCTGAATCATTACTGCGACTCGCACTAATTTGCGCATACGTGGATTTGAGCTGTATCCCCCCATTTATTCCTCTGGCCTGCCGATGTGCTTTACTCTCAAGTAATATGACGCAATACCCTTCTGCAAATAAAACCGATCTGCTATTTTGACCAAAGGGCTGTACTGATTCGCTATCAAGCATAGATTGGTTTTCGAGAAACCAAATATCTTGCGTTTTAATTTTAGAGCAATTAATCACACAAACAAGATCTGCCCCGTCATTATCGATTGCCTGACAACCAAGATGAACCGCAGTCAATGATGAATTACTGGTGCAATGTAAATCAGGCGGAAGATGGTTTAACCGATATTTATGTGCAATATTATAGGCGAGTTCATCTTGCGACATATTTTTCACATGAATACGACTTATTGATGGTGAACATTTAAGATCCTCAACGTCATTGTGATCATAGAAAGATTTATAGTCCATACCATCAACACGAGGCCCCAGCCCGGTTAAATATACTCTTACCCTTTCGCCGGTAAGCGCGCTTTTACTAAGATTAGCCTGAACCAGTGCATCATCAATTAACCGGTATAATAACATTAATGGGCTATCATCTATTTGCTCTAGCCTTGCCACGCGCTTATTTCCTTTAAACCCACATTTCAGCGCTACTTCATCAGATGCAAACCAATAGTTTTCATTAACACGCTTACCGACGCGAAGATTATTGATCAACTGACTATAATTTTCAGCAAAGGGTAAATATAGACTGTAACCAGCAATGATAGCCGCATTATCCATTGCTCTATTCCTTAATTACGAATGCATAATAGTTTCCGCCTTCTGTTGCCCCAACCAGAAGTACATGCTTAAGCGTTAAATTTTGAGGGCTCCGTACAAAGTTTATACGTGGATCGAAGAACGCTTGCGTATAGGGAATAGCCGGCACTTTTTGCTTTTTAATACAATCAATGAGAATTAAAAGATTGAGTAATCCGGCAGATGAAGCTACGAACCCGAAATAAGCGTTATAGTTAACAACCGGAACCCGTGGATTCCCTTCCTGGAAAACGTTGTAGATGGCGTCGATTTCAATTTGCGAATTTTCTTTACTGCCATTACTGCTGCCACAAACCAAATCGATATCTGCTGCATTGACCCCGGCATCATTCAGCGCACGCTCGATGGCCAGCGACATTGCTGACGATTTTTCATTCAATAACGATGCGTCAAAGTAACTATTACTGCTGGATTTACCGTAGCCCGCAATTTCGGCCATCACTTCGACACCACGCGCTACCGCAGCATCAGGGTCTTCCAGTAGCATCATGCAAGCCCCTTCGCCGGGAATGAATCCTTTTGGCTGCTCGCCATAAATCTGATAATCGTTGACATCAGAAGTCATATGGATTTTCTGTGTTAGTGCATCCATATAGAGAGACAGTGAGGGGAAATATTCATCAGCACCGCCCACTATCACATGGGGTTGCAGGTTTTGCCGGACAATCTCATAGCCATAAGTTAGTGCACCGAGTGCCGCGTTCTCGCCGGTAGCGAGTGTGGTGGTATAACCTTTAATACCTTCAGAAATACCGCAGAAAGTGGCAATAGAATTCATTAGCGAGCCCGGGAACTCTGAAGTACTCACTTTCCGCGGATCAGGTTTCAAGCTCTGCAAATATTTATAGGTTGTCTCCTGAGGGCCACGAGACATCCCCATGATCATACCGAGCTCTTCGCCATCGCGTTTTATTTTGCGTTTTGCCATATTCAACGATTCGGACAGTGCAACAAGTGCAAACGTAGCGCCACGTGTTGCCTTTCTGGCATCAAAACGGCGCAGATGTTTACGCGGCTCCAGTCCCATTACCTGAAAGGTCTTAAAATCCGGCTCCTGTTCCGGAAACGTTCCGGTGCTCATGGCGGCTTCATCGCCAAAAATTTCTTCGAGTTGATTTGTGGCTACCAGCACCCGTAACAATTCCCGCGCTTCTGCGAGGGTATCATCAGGAAACGTGACGCCACCCAATACAGGTTCGTTATTTTTTTGCCAGACGTTGTGCAAAATGTCATTAACCGTGTGACCAATCGCCGTTACGGCTCCTGTGCCAGTTATAGCCACACGCTTACGGTCATATTGACTGACCGGCACCGTTCCTGGTTTTGTACTCACCACCATGCAGCAGTTATTTCCACCAAATGCATAGTTGTTTTTCATAAAGATATTAATTTCTTTTTCTCGAAACTCATTAGCGACATAGTCCAGGTCGCAATTTGGTCGCGCAATTGAGAAATTGAGAGTTGGTAAAACTTTATTTTCAGGCAGCGTCACCAGGCAAGCGATGAGCTCAACAATGCCAGCAGCACCAATGTTGTGGCCGAAATAAGATTTTGTTGAACTGACAAGCAAATGGTCATTATCAGGAAACACTTTTTTCATCGCCAGCGTTTCAATGCGATCATTCGCTTCGGTACCGGTACCGTGCGCATTAACATAATCAATTTGTTCCGGTTTTACGCCAGCGTTCTCCATGGCTTTAAGCATGACCTGTACAGCACCACTGGCTCGGGGGTCCGGGCCGGTTTCGTGGTAGGCATCGCAGGAGGTCGCGTAAGAGAGAATCTCACCGTAAATTTTGGCTCCGCGAGCGATAGCGTGTTCATAATCCTCCAGCACGATCGCGCCGGCACCTTCGCCGATAGACATGCCAGACTGACCTGAAAAGGGGGTGCAGGTGTCGGGGTGCATTACGTTCAATGCGTAAAATCCAGCAAACGTCGGCAGATAGATCGGTTCTGTACCGACAGCCAGCATGGTCTTACTTTTACCATTTTGGATATAATCAAAAGCCATCCCGATCGCGTTAGGACTGGCTGTACAGGCTGTTGCGACTAATTCCCCGCCGCCTTTAAGGCCTAAGAGTGTCGAAACACTTGAGCAACAGGAAGAAAATCCCCCCGAATAAATAGCCTTGCGAAGCGAGAAATCCTCCATTCGCTGCTCGAAAATTGGCAGAAACGCTTCTGTGCCAGCGGAAGAAACGCCAACAATTAATCCTGTCTCATCCAGGCATGCTTTATTATTGACAAGCCCAGCCTGAATCAGGGCATCTTTGCCCACTTTGTATGCCCATAAGGCAGCATTATCCAGAGAGTGGATGATGTCTTCGGGGATCCCTGAATAATCTATTTCGTGAAGAACTTCCGCTGCACGAGCATTTTCAAACCACGCTGTAAACCGCTCACTGTCGCCGACACCATTTTTCTTATCAAATAGCGCTTTTTTGAAATCTTCAATGGTTTCGGCCAGGGATGACAAAATTCCCATGCCTGTAATTACAACTCGTTTTCGGTTTGTCTTCATCGTTATCCCCCGGAGTAGAAAAACTTTTGCCCATAATAAATAGCCAAAGTAAAGCAACATATTTATATCTGTCGCTTTACTTTTATTTTAATTATTAGAGTTACATAATTCGCTTTGACTTTGACGAATCAATAAAACTATGTTCAGCCGGATTAACCAACATACTTAAATTATATAAAAACGGCACACTTTGTGTTCTGGCAGGGATATTTTCTTCCGCCGTTAAAATTTCAAACCCTGGGATATCCGCCAAAGCATAGTCATTATCAATCAAAGCTAGCGCGATAAAAGATTGTAGCGCAGGGGAAAAACCGGATTTAACAATAATGCCAACCTCTTTACCCTCAACCAAAACTTTATCATCAGATTTAATACCACTGCACTCTGCAGTTGGGAGCATACCAACGAGTTTACGCTCCCCCTGGTTATGGGACTGTGGCTCTATCACTGACTTGCCAATAAAATTTTCTTTATCGTATTGAATTGCCCATTGCATTTGCAGCTCAATCGGGTTTTGGCTATACCCGGAAAAAATACTTTCATCCCAGCCGGTGTTTTCAAGACGAACAATATCCTGGTACTGAATACCACCCGTTTTCAATTCATATTTATCACTCATCGAAAGGATGTTTTCCCATAATTTCACCAGAGCGGGTTCCTGACCAATGGCCATATAGGCAAATTCGCCATGTTTTCCACAGCGGAAGATGATCAGTTCATCGGCCTCATTAATGTATTCAAAATAAGGTAAACCAATAATGTCGTAGCCATATATTTCTGACATAACTTCCCAGGAGTAAGGCCCTTCCAGCATAATAGCACCCCAACCGCTATCTGCCATAGAGTTAATCGCAGGCAGTTCAACGATATCAAGTTCTTCACTGCTTTCTAAAATTGAAGTAAGACGTTCGATTATCTCCGGCGCCGGGATGTTTTCAGAAAGGAGGTAATAACCGTCAGAGGTACAGAGCACATACATGTCCCCACGGATGGTTCCATCCTCATTTAATACCAATGAATAGATACCTTGCTCATCGCGAATGATTGAGATATCTGCAGAGGCCATATGATTCACTAAAGCCCATGCATCATCTCCCATCACGCTAACGATAGACATATGTGAATAATCGACGAGTAAGGCATTTTCTCTGACTGCTTTATATTCAATCGCAAGGTCGTGATACGCTACGGGAACAGAGTGATTATTATAAATGCCCATCCGGGCATTGTTTTCCAAATGCAAATCATTAAGAGACTTCATAAAACCTCTTCGGGTAAATTGATCAAAAAGTCAGGAACGTTTTTTTGTAATAACAAATGATGCCAAATTATTAATGCTACGCATGTAAGAAGGATCGTCTCCTTCACTTACCTGGATATCAAAGACCTTATCAAGTAAAACAATAATTTCTGTCGCGTCTACTGAATCCAGCTTTAAACCGTTACCGAATAATGGTGTATCGTCATCAATTTGCGTTTCATTCCTTTGAATATTTAATCGCTGGATGATTTCGGTTTTGATTGTGAAAAGTACATTTTTACGTTCCTGGATATTATCATGCATAGTTGTCATTGTTTATGTCCCATTAATGATGTGTTTCGCTTCACGGTAGTTAATTATTGTTCCCTGGCTAATTAACTTCTTACCCACATTAGCCGTCACGGAATAGTGCTTAAACCCAGTTGGATCTGAAAATGCCAGCTTGCTTGTGACCTCGATTGTATCTCCCGGATAAGCAATATCTTTAAACTTTAAATTTTGTGCTGCTAATACGCCACGCACTTGCGAACGTCTTTTTCGAATGATATCCAACAACTCTTGTTGATGGATCTTCGCATAAATATCTCGTAAATTTTTTAATTCAACACCAAAATTTTCAAAATAAATATCGCAAACATCAGTAATAAATGAAAGATACTCACTTGCCTGACCAAATATCTCCGCAATGAGAACACCGGGCATGATAGGATCATCTGGAAAGTGGCCAAGTAAATAGGGTTCATTATAAGTAATATGCTTTACGATCTGCACATACCCATTTTCCCCATATTTATAATCATCTATTCTGTCGACCATTAATAAGGGTTGCCGCCACCCGCCCATTTCAAGAAAAAGTTTAGAAGGAATAGAATATCTGGACATAAATCACCGCATAACCAGGCCACCATCGATCACGATGGTTTGGCCAACAATATAACTGGCGGCAGAAGAGCTTAAATACACAATTGTATTTGCTACTTCCTGACACTGCCCTAAACGTTTCAAAGGAATGGAATGAGTAACCTCACGCACCACAGTACGAGAAACTTTCTTTACCATCCTCGATTCAATCATTCCAGGTGCAACTGCGTTCACTCGCACACCTCGAGGGGCCAATTCTGCGGCTAATGTTCTGGTAAAACCGAGCAAAGCACCTTTTGACGCACTGTAATTAACCTGGCCTACACTTGGAATGACAGCTGCTATAGACGCAACATTGATAATCGCGGGGCTTTCAGAACATCGCAGCAGCATTAAAGCTTCCTTCGTTAATCTGAAAGTACTTAGCATATTTGTATCAATAACAGTACTAAAGTCCTCAAAAGTCATTGACGCAAATAGACTATCTTTAACAATACCGGCGTTATTCACTAATACATCGATTTTCGTTACTTTAGTATTTAAATACTTCATTAATATAGCCACCTTTTCAGGATCAGCTATATCACATTGTAATATATTTAACCTTAGCCCTGCTGAGTCATTTTCTTTTAGCTCGTTTAAACGATCCGCATTGGTATTATACAATGCGTAGACTTCACATCCTTGTTCCAGAAATTTTTCGCAAATGGCAATACCAATATCACCACTGGCTCCTGATATCAAAACTGTTTTGCCTTTTAGATCATTATATTTATACATTTCCATTACACACAATTGAGTTAACAACAGATACAGCTACGGCATGAGTACGACAATGCGATATGCTAAGTGACACGTCAACAACACCACTTTCCTTTATTACTTCGTTTAATCTTCCAGTAAATAAAAATGAGGGACAACCATATTCATCATGATTTATCTCAATATCTTTAAAGCACACTCCATTCCGGAAACCACAACCAAGCGCTTTAACAATTGATTCTTTCGCAGCCCAGAATCCGGATGCCCTTTCAAAATTTGGTTCATTGGCATTAATTTTTATTATCTCTTTTTTTGTAAATACACGCTGTAAAAAATACACTCCGCCATTGTTAATCGCGTTGATAATCCGTTCTACTTCAACGATATCAGTACCGATACGTATTCCTGCATTTGCCATAAGATTACAGCTGATAAGTTATATTAAAATTAGATATAAATCGATCTTCAACGAGGCCCGCCGGGGTTATTAAGGGAGCTGATAAAGAAATATCATATCCTAGTGATTTAATTGCTCCCTTAATGCCAATGATTGACCCGATTATCCTTTTCCCATCAAAAGCATTTTGTGGGTATACCTCACCTAAAATCTGTCCATAATCTGCGCCAAAATATAACTCAGAGTTATAATCCCCGATAAGGAAATGGAATGTATTCTGGATATAGAATCCTTTATTTCCGTCTAATCCCGCACTGGTTTCAAAGCCTCTAACATTCCACCGGTTACCTATTGTAAATTGATCTTGTAATGTTAACGGTGATTGCGAAAATTGAGCACCCATATTTAATTCATAACAATAGCGTAAAGGCTGAGCGTTGAACCATTTAACATAGCTTGTATTCAGGTTAAAAATTTGGCTTTTAGAATTCACATCGCCTGACACCATATCTGGTGTTTTCTCACCCCCTAACCAAGTCATAAAACGTTGCCAGCTAAGAGAGGAGTCCAGGGTCGCATCCTGTAAATTTTGTTTAAAATTTAGCCCAAGGCGCAGATTACCCATATCGCGTTCTTGCAGCGCTAAATCCACGCCACCTAATTGATACGCAGATCTGCGCCTTAATATTTCTACACTCCCGGTTATTTTTTTGTCCGTATTGCGGAAAAAGGTTCGGGTTCCTTTCAAACTAAGGTATTGATTTTTCCCCTGGTAGTCTAAATCCCAATAGCTCAGTCCAACACGCTGGCGAGACATGCTGCTACTGTAGAAAACTTCATAATCCCAAAAACCCACAGGTATGCTATAAAAAGCGCTGATACTTTTATATCCGCCAGTTGTACTGCTGGTACCTGCCAAATAAAAAAGATCGCCAAGCCTTGCAGAGTTGTACAAATAACCTGAAATACCAGTAAGCATCTTTCCTGTACTTCTATCACCCCAATTATTATACGTCGTCCTGATATTCCATAATTTATTACGATTAGTGTGGATAACAATATCGCTATGACCGACGCGATGTCCAGGCACGATATTGATCTTAACATCAACGCCTGGAACTTTCTGCAAGTTCTCCAGCCCCTGTTCAATGTCTCGCAGGTTAAGAATATCACCTGATGTAAATGGCAGGATCCAACTTCTGATGTCATCTTTTGCAATGATAACCTTATTGATCTTTCCTGCTAAAATATTCAGTTGTAACTTTTTTGCCTTTAGATTTTGCACAGGAATATCGACGCGTGTTGTTACATATCCGGCCTTTATATAATAATCCTGCAAGTACGTAGCAACATACTCAATACCTTTCGTCCCAAGACAGGTGTTCGATATCTCATCCTTTATATTTCGAATCATTTTATTACCCAAAAATTCGTTTTCGAGGATGAGTTCTGCAATAGGATAACAGTCTTCCTCAGCGGGTAATTTGAAATCTATAACGTTTTTATCTTCAACTTTCGAAAAAACATCTTTTTTATCAATCCGGTTTTCCAGAGTGGTGTTATTATCATTTTTTTGCTGTTCTTTGGCTAGTCGTTCTAACTGAGTATCAGCATACGCACGAGCACTGCATAGCAAAATGAAAGCTAAAAAATAAAATTTGATTTCCATTACCTCAAGAAAATTAAAAGTATGAGAACGTCTAACGCCGGCAATTATCTTCATAACAACAGCCAAAACAACTTAATTATCCTTAAAGAAGGAAAATCAACATCCGTTAAACATCAAACATTGTTAACATGGTAATGTTATTAACATAATATATAATTAAGAACTATGCATTCAATGAATTACTCTTGCTATTGTTAGGCTAACCACTGGTGGATTAACAATCATTTCAACGCCTAATAAAGTGCTAAAACATCTATTTTGTGAGAATCCTGTCCCCCTCCGACCTTAAACACCACATAACGAAACATCATGCATTAGCATCAAGCAATCATATATTTTATAAATATATATTCTCGCAAGAAAAACCCTTCACTCCCGCTCTCTTAAATAAGATCTTAAAGCAACAAACTTAAATTTAAGATATATACCGACCCCGAACACTCAGAAGGATCTACCTTGCTATCAAGATTTTTTAGAATCTTTTTGTCAATAGCACTGATTATTAACCAATCTACGATGAAACCATCAGACCGACGGCATTAATTGTTGTAAAAAACATAGCAATACATCTATTGTTATGCTGAAATTAATAACCTGACATTTTAACCTATTACATACATTGCTAATAAAGGACACAGCCTCTGGCTGCTTTGGAATATATATGTACTGGATTATCAACGACAACATTGAATTCAGACCGGGAATGAAAAGACTGTCCTCAGTAAATAATCCTGAAATGAATGTCACTCTTACATCGCCTGCCAGCCGTTGCCTTCTCTTACTGCTTGAAGCATCTCCAGATATTGTACTTCAACAAGATTTTTTTAAGAAAGTTTGGGAAGAAGAAGGAATGTTAGTTCCAACGAATACGCTCTACCAAAATATATCCATTGTTCGCCGTGGACTGCGTGCTGTTGGTGAGACAGACAGAAGACTTATTGCAACCATTCCCCGGAAAGGTTTTCAGATAGATGATAGTGTAAAAATCTCCAAACGAAACGATAACGAACCGGCTACACCTTTCCCTGTTTCTACTACCAGTTATCAAACAACTTATAACATTCCTGAGGTGCTTAATCAGCCAAAGGATGATGTGAGCGAGCAAGTTCTTCCCGCAGAAACAGACACTCGTACGATTAAGAAAAAGAAGCCATTTGCAATGTCGAATGGAATTTTCGCCGCTTCATCCTCATTTATCATAGGTCTGCTCGTAGTTTACCTGACATGGAATATTAAAAACGATGCTGATTTTTTTGAAAGTTATAAATTTATTGAAAAGGAAGATGGTTGCCATTTTTACACTAAGGATGATAGCCATGATAACAATGAATATTATCTGAAGTATAAATCTCTTATTAAAGACTCTGGTTTGAATTGTAAAAACTACCCTTGGGTCTATTTTCCAACCTCACCGACCTCTCCATCACTCGCGGCTTTAGTCTGCAAGAATAAATTCTCAACAACATCATCGCCAGCATGCATTTCACTTTTAATAAGGGGAGTTAACGGTGACTAAAAAAGCAATCTTCTTTCTAAGTCTGATTTTTATAAGCGTGGGGATTGTGGCGGGATATTTTTATTACTCATTGCTTATAAAAAATAGAAGTGCTGAAAGTTGCAGCGCTTCTATGATTGTTTTTCATAAAGGTACACAAGCCAACATTACTTTCGATTTTATGTACAATAACGAAAAAAGAAGTGGAATCGTTTCGGTAAGCGGAAGTTATCTGGAAAACACTCATCCAGAAGGAACTATACGAAGAGATATCTCTTTTACCTGGACCGAAAATCACGATACCTATAACTTTCATTCATCCGGGATAAACAAAGTCGATAGCCTGGAAACCTTACCGGATAAAGTCATCGCTACTGTGTTGCCCGGCTTTTACGTTTATCCGAATAAAAGCATCACGTATTCAATCCATCCTCAGGGCTCGCAAGGATTTCTCTTCACCATTGGTAAACGGCCGCTGTTCTTTTGCGCCCGCTAAAAATAGTAAGCGAAGGTCATTAAATTTGCATGATGGGGACGACCAAACCAGTCCTCCCCTGCTTTCATCTTTAATAACAACAGCAGAGCTGATTGAACATCAATGTAATTCACACATTCCCTATGCAAGCCTAAGAATGGCGTGAATGCACCCAGAGCTTATTTTCCCGCAACAAAAAAGCCCCCAGCTTACTAAGTAAGCTGGGGGCTTTATATTTGGCGGAAGCGCAGAGATTCGAACTCTGGAACCCTTTCGGGTCGCCGGTTTTCAAGACCGGTGCCTTCAACCGCTCGGCCACACTTCCGGTGTGAGGCGCACTATAAACATCCTCGAGTCTCATGTAAAGCCCGGGAATGTTTGTTTGCCTGAAAAACCATCAAAATCGTGTTGTTAGCTTGAAATACCAGCACAATGACCGTTTATTCAGCGCATCTAAGATCAGTGTTTCTCAATGTACATATCTTTTGTCAGGTATACCCCCAGGCTATCGGGCGCAAACCCACCCACCCAAGGCTTCACCAAATGCGTACGAACATAATGATAAACCGGGATAGCCGGAACATCCTTTCCAAGGATATCCTCTGCCTGCTGGTAATATTTACCACGCTCAGCAATATCCTTTGCCTTCGCAGCACTTTTCAGGGCTTCGTCATACGCCGGATTGCTGTATTTACTCGTGTTTTCACTGTCCCCAGTACGGAAATTATTCAGGAAAGTGGCTGCATCAGCATAGTCTGCAATCCATGCATACCGTACCGCATCAAAATTACCCGTATGCATGGTATCGAGCATGGTTTTCCACTCCTGGTTTTGCAGTTTTGCATTAACGCCAAGATTTTTTTGCCACATTGAGCTGGCGGCAATCGCAATCCGCTGATGTGTTTCCATCGTGTTATACAGGAGGCTGAAACTCAGTGGGTGTTCATCATTAAAGCCAGCTTCATTAAGGAGCTTTTTCGCTTCGGCCAGTCGTTTTTCCCGCGGCCATGATGCGTAGTCAGGTGATGCTATTTTCACACCGCCAATTTCTGGCTGGCTCACTACCCATGCAGGGCGCTGTCCCTGTGCCATGACTTTATCCGCGATGACATCTTTATCCAGCGCCATATTGAGTGCGCGGCGTACTCGGGGATCGTTAAATGGCGGCTTAGTGGTATTAAACTCGTAATAATAAGTCGCCAGTTGCGGCGCAACATGCACCTGATCGCCTAACGTTTTCTTCAACTGCGCAAACTGGTTCACAGGAATAGTGTAGGTAATATCAATCTCGCCAGCTTTATAGCGGTTAACGTCCGCAGTTTCAGCGTTGATAGGAAGATAAGTGACCTTATTAATCACCGTCGCTTTATTATCCCAATAACGGGTATTGCGTTGGGCAACAATGCGTTCATTAACGACCCAATCGGTGATCTTATAAGCACCACTCGTCACAATATGTTCCGGCTTTGTCCATTTATCACCAAAACGATTGATCAACACGCTGTCTACCGGAACCAAAGATGGATGCGCCAGCATCGGTAGGAAAGATGCCGTAGGTTGCGTCAAAGTGACTTCCAGCGTTGAATCATCTAATGCCTTCACACCAAGCGTATCAGGCGTTTTTTTACCTTGCGCGATATCAGCGGCATTAACAATATGCATATTTCCAGGATAACTGGCATAAGGGGATGCCGTTTTCGGATCAACTAAACGTTGCCAGCTCCAGACCACATCTTTTGCCGTGATCGCCGTACCATCAGACCATGTAATCCCCGGGCGTAAGTGGAAAATCCAGACGGTGTTATCTTTGTTCTCCCATTTTTCCGCCAGCCGAGGTTCAATGGTTCCATCTCTCTTAACTGCAACCAACCCGTCGAAAATATCGCTAATGATGTTGAACTCAACGTCGCTTTCCACTTTATGTGGATCCAGCGATGCAGGCTCGCTGCCATTGTTACGCACTAGCTCCTGTTTTTCAGCAAGCGTTGTTCCTGCGGGTACCGTTGCTGCAAACGCGCCAGAACATGCGCTCAGAATGCCGATAGTCAATAATGAAAGTGCAATGTGGTTACGTGTTTGTGATTTCATGTCCTTTCGCCTTAATAATGTACTTTGTCACGACGCGATTACACTCTTAGCGCCCCAATAGTTATATAGCAATAGATTTCAGTGACATATAAGACACCAATATGGATCTGTCTCACATTTATCCCTTTATGCTGAGTAGCGCGCATTTCTGCGCACGAAACACTCTGTCAGCACCGAGGTTTTATGAGTAAAGATGGGTAAAACAACTTTGTCAGCAAGCGAGACTTTTTTAGACTCTGCAAACAATTACATCTGTCATAAGAGAGTGACTCATGGATCGTATTATTACTTCATCGCGTGACCGTACTTCCCTGCTAAGTACGCACAAAGTTCTGCGTAACACCTATTTCCTTTTAAGCTTAACGCTGGCGTTTTCCGCAATTACGGCGACTGCCAGCACCGTATTAATGTTGCCTTCTCCGGGCCTGATCCTGACGCTGGTTGGGATGTACGGTTTAATGTTCCTAACTTATAAGCTGGCGAACAAACCGACAGGTATTCTGGCTGCGTTCGCGTTCACTGGTTTCCTCGGCTATATCCTGGGGCCAATGCTTAATGCCTATCTTTCAGCAGGAATGGGCGATCTGATTGGCCTGGCACTCGGCGGCACTGCATTGGTCTTTTTCTGCTGTTCCGCATACGTGTTAACGACACGCAAGGATATGTCCTTCCTCGGTGGCATGCTGATGGCGGGTGTTGTGGTGGTACTGATTGGCATGGTCGCTAACATCTTCTTGCAGTTGCCAGCATTGCACCTGGCAATCAGCGCTGTATTCATCCTAATTTCCAGCGGCGCCATCCTGTATGAAACCAGCAATATCATCCATGGCGGTGAAACCAACTACATCCGCGCCACTGTCAGCCTTTATGTGTCGCTGTACAACATCTTTGTTAGCCTGTTGAGTATCCTGGGCTTCGCCAACCGGGATTAAACAATCTTGACTCCCGATTAGCCCCGCTTATGCGGGGCTTTGTTTTTTGCTACACTCCCGCCGTTGTTGACTAACGCTGCGAAAAATTATGTTGATCTTTGAAGGTAAAGAAATCGAAACCGATAGCGAAGGCTATCTAAAAGACACTACGCTGTGGAGCGAAACCTTAGCGCCTATCATCGCTGAGAAAGAGAACATAACTCTCTCTCCTGAGCACTGGGAAGTGGTGCGCTTTGTGCGTGAATTTTACCTGGAATTCAATACCTCTCCCGCTATTCGCATGCTGGTAAAAGCGATGGCGAATAAATTTGGCGAAGAGAAAGGCAATAGCCGCTATTTGTACCGTCTGTTTCCCAAAGGGCCTGCTAAACAGGCGACAAAGATCGCTGGTTTGCCAAAACCGGTGAAGTGCATCTAATAGCGAATGCCGAAGTTTGTCCATTCCCTGCCGGGCTGATGCGGTTCGGCAAGAACTCTGTCAACCCGGGCGCTACGCGGTCCCCCTGCTTTCAGCCATGCAATCAGCTGATTCACTGCATGCTCGTCGCCGCAGGCAACCACTTCGACGCTGCCATCATCAAGGTTACGTGCATACCCCGTCACACCGAGCTTCTGTGCTTCGTGCTGCGTGCTATAACGAAACCCGACGCCCTGCACCATTCCGTGTACCCAGGCGATTGTGCAGACATGTGCCATCTTTGACCCCCTTTCGACTCAGGCTCGTTGCATTTGCCCGGTGAACCCGTGACAATAGCGCCCATTTTCTTCAGTTTATAGAATAGCCGAATATGAGTGTACGTTTAGTGTTAGCCAAAGGGCGCGAGAAATCCCTGCTTCGCCGTCATCCCTGGATTTTCTCCGGCGCGGTAGCGCGAATGGAAGGCAAAGCCAGCCTCGGTGAAACAGTTGATATCGTCGATCATCAGGGCAAGTGGCTGGCGCGTGGAGCATTATCTCCTGCATCGCAGATTCGTGCTCGCGTCTGGACTTTCGATAAAAATGAAAGCATTGATATCGCGTTCTTCACCCGTCGCCTACAACAAGCGCAGCAGTGGCGAGATTGGCTGGCGCAACGCGATGGTCTCGACAGCTATCGCCTGATTGCTGGCGAATCAGACGGGTTACCAGGCGTAACCATTGATCGTTTCGGTAATTTTCTTGTTCTTCAACTTCTTAGCGCAGGTGCAGAATACCAGCGTCCAGCCATTATCTCAGCACTCCAGTCACTTTATCCACAATGTGCAATTTACGATCGCAGCGATGTTGCCGTGCGTAAAAAAGAGGGGCTGGAACTCGCGCAAGGGCTGGTGGTCGGCGAACTGCCGCCCGCATTGTTGCCTATCAAAGAGCACGGCATGAAGTTGTTTGTCGATATTCAGGGCGGGCATAAAACCGGTTACTACCTCGATCAGCGCGACAGCCGGCTGGCAACACGTCGCTACGTGGCAGACAAACGCGTACTAAACTGCTTTTCCTACACCGGCGGCTTTGCTGTTTCCGCGCTGATGGGCGGATGCCGCCAGGTCGTCAGTGTGGATACTTCGCAGGAAGCGCTGGATGTCGCAAAACAGAACATTACGCTGAACGAGCTGGATTTAAGCAAAGCAGAATTTGTTCGCGACGACGTATTCAAACTGCTGCGCAAATATCGTGATCAGGGCGAAACTTTCGATGTCATCGTGATGGACCCGCCAAAGTTCGTGGAAAACAAAAGTCAGTTGATGGGCGCCTGTCGCGGTTATAAGGACATAAACATGCTGGCGATCCAGCTCCTGAATCCCGGCGGTGTACTGCTCACTTTCTCCTGTTCCGGTTTGATGACCACAGATTTATTTCAGAAAATCATTGCTGACGCCGCAATAGATGCTGGTCGTGATGTACAATTTATAGAACAGTTCCGTCAGGCCGCCGATCATCCTGTGATCGCTACCTACCCGGAAGGGCTGTATCTGAAAGGGTTTGCCTGCCGCGTCATGTAACTTGAAATTTGGAACTGCGCCCGCATATCTGCGGGTATGTAAGGTTCCCGGGAGGTGACAATGATTGCCAGCAAATTCGGTATCGGTCAGCAAGTTCGCCACTCACTGCTGGGGTATCTTGGCGTAGTGGTCGATATCGATCCTGAGTATTCACTGGACGAGCCGTCAGCAGACGAACTGGCGGTGAACGACGAACTCCGCGCGCTGCCCTGGTATCATGTCGTGATGGAAGATGATGATGGTCAGCCAGTGCACACATATCTGGCAGAAGCACAGCTGACAAGCGAAATTACGGATGAGCATCCGGAGCAGCCATCCATGGACGAACTGGCGCGAACCATTCGCCGACAGCTTCAGGCTCCGCGCCTGCGCAACTAAAAATACCCCGCCAGATGCGGGGTATTTTTTATTTCGCCAGACCGAGCCGCGGGATCTCAATCGCCGGGCAGCGATCCATCACTACACTTAACCCCGCCTCACGCGCCAGCACGGCGGCTTGTTCATTAATCACCCCTAATTGCATCCAAAGCGTTTTCGCACCAACGGCAATCGCCTCTTGAGCAACTCCCCACGCCGCTTCCGAATTACGAAAAACATCCACCATGTCGATCTTTTCTGGCACATCAGCAAGCGTTGCATAACCCTGCTGCCCAAGAAGGGTAGTGCCTGCTACTTTCGGCGAGACGGGAATCACATGATAACCCTGGTCCAGCAAATACTTCATTACGCGATAGCTTGGTCTATCGGGTTTATCACTTGCTCCAACCAGCGCAATAGTTTGGGTCGACTGTAAAATAGCGGCAATATCGGTTTCTTTCATGTTTTCCTCCCGGCGATGTCACCAAAGTGTAAATCAAACAGATCCACTCGACCATTTTCGGATTTTTTTATTCACTTCTCTTGCAGCATCAGACGCTTCCAGTAATCTGTAGCGAAAACCACTGACGGAAGCGGATTATGGAATCAACCACTCGCACCTTACCCGTGCGCAAACATATTGCACTGGTCGCACACGACCACTGCAAGCAATCATTAATGAAATGGGTGGAACGTCACCAACCAGTACTGACCAAGCATGAGCTCTATGCAACGGGTACAACCGGAAATTTGATTCAGCGAGCAACCGGCCTTGAAGTCAACGCTATGCTGAGCGGCCCGATGGGCGGCGACCAGCAAGTCGGCGCGTTGATTTCAGAAGGCAAAATCGACGTACTGATTTTCTTCTGGGACCCGCTTAATGCTGTCCCGCACGATCCTGACGTGAAAGCTCTCTTACGTCTTGCCACAGTGTGGAATATCCCGGTTGCCACCAATTTATCTACCGCTGATTTTATTATCGACTCGCCGCAGTTTAATAACAGCGTCGATATCCTCATTCCGGACTACCAACGTTATCTCGCTGAACGTCTGAAATAAGTCCTGGCGGCCGCAGCGGCCGCCTTCGTTTCACGGTTTCCGCGCAACTGGCACATCCAGCGATTTTAACGTGTCGACAAAGCGTGACGGTTCATCTTTATCAAACAACAGCCAGACGCGATGGCGTGCGCGCGTCAATGCGACGTACAACAATCGCCGCTCTTCCGCATCCGGGAACTCTTCCACCTGCGGCAGCAAGGCTTGCTCCATAATGGATTCACGCGCCGGGGCAGGAAAACCATCCGCGCCCTCTTTCAGCCCCACCACAATTACATAATCCGCTTGTTGCCCTTTACTGGCGTGGATAGTCGTAAAATCGAGCTGAAGTTTCGGCCAGCGGGTAGCTGCTTTCTCCAGAACGGCAGGTTTTCCGTGATGATAACGGGCCAGAACCAGGATCCTGTCTTCCGGCGTTGCATATCCGCTGAGCTTATCTAATAGCGCATCCAGCTGATCCTGCGCCATCAGCGTCACTGCATTTTTATCGCCTGTTTTCAAACTATTCAACGGCTTTGCAAGTTGCCATGGGTTCTGCTGGATAAAGCGATTCGCCACTTCGCCAATGCGTGAATTGAAACGATAAGTCGTATCCAGCGCGCAGAGATCGCCTTCACCAAAATAGTCATGGAAAGCGGTGGTTAAGGAAAGTTGCGCGCCACTGAAACGGTAGATTGCCTGCCAGTCATCACCGACAGCAAACAGCGTCGTTTGTGAGTTTTGCTTACGCAACGCAGCCAGCAAAGCCGCGCGCTGCGGTGAAATATCCTGAAATTCATCAACCAGAATATGCTTCCATGGGCTAATAAAACGCCCTTTTTCAAGCACATTGATTGCCTGATGAATCAGCCCGGAAAAATCGACGGCGTTTTCAGACTTTAGCTCGGCTTTCCACGCTTTTAAAATCGGCGCCATCAGTTTAATGCGCTTACTGAACAGATCACGAACGTCATCTGGTGCGCCGGCGATCATCTCCGCCTGTGCACCACCATGCATACGCATCAGTCCAATCCAGCGATCGAGACGTGGAGCGATGCGGCGTTGCAATTTTGCATCTTCCCAAAAATTGCCTTCAGGAACTTCCCATTCCATCTCTTCTTCCAGCCACTGACGCCACCCTTTCGCCTGTGTTTTCTTTTCACTGCACTGCTGGCACCAGGTGTCTGTTAGCAAGGACAAGCGAGCCGACGTATCATTTTCCAGCTCGCTTAAAGCGGGCACTTTTTTGCTTCCCTGGGAGATGATATACAACGCCAGCGCATGAAAAGTGCGCGCGGTAATCTCTTCGGTATGTAGCCGTTGCTGGATACGCTCATCCATCTCCTGGGCAGCTTTGCGACCAAACGCGAGCAGAAGGATTTGATCCGCCGAGGCTTCGCCACGAGCCAGCAACCAGCCTGCTCGGGCCACCAGCACCGACGTTTTTCCGCTCCCCGCGCCAGCAAGCACAAGTAAAGAGTGCTCACCGTTGACCACGGCCCGCGCCTGCGCCGGGTTTAAAGGAGATGTTTCGACTTGCTCAAAAAAAGCAGCGTACTGAGCAACCATGGTTTCAGTATAAGTTTGATTGTGCTCTGTCCGGCGCTTCTCAACATCCGTCAGCCACGACTGGCACTGACGCCAAAGCTCACGGCAATTATCAAACTCCGCTAATCGGCTTGTTGGAATCGGCAATGCAGCAAACGCCTGCTGCAATTGCTGCTGTAGCCCCTGTAGTTGCTTGCGGGTAAGCCATTTCGTTGGCTCAATACGCCCGGAAATCAGCGCCAGTTGCTCAGATAAAACCCCGGCCGCGACCTCACTCATTTCCGCGCTCCACCGGTTCCAGCGCTCATTTAAGAGATGGTAAAAACGCTGTGTTTCACTCCATTCCGTTCCGTGAAGACGAACCACTTTGTTGTCGGCAAGCTGAAATTCCATTTCTCCCCACACCAACCCACGCTTGCATTCAATCGCCAACAACTGATTGAAAGGGATAAGGTATTCGTGTCTGTCACCTGCCACTTTAATGCCGGCGTTCAGAATGACTGCGCGATCATACGGGTGTTGCGCCAGACGTTTTCCCAGTGAGGTCGCTTTCAGTTCCATGACTTATCGTTCTCAACTTGTGACAATAATTGCCAGTTTACCTGCCAGAGAATTGGCGCTCCAGCCCAAATAATCGTTACAATTACCGGCATTCACTACCGACCAGTTTGTACTGAGGTTTTATGCGTACTGTTTTGAATATTCTAAATTTTGTGCTTGGTGGTTTCGCCACAACACTCGGGTGGCTACTCGCGACAATAATTAGCGCCCTGCTCATTATCACTCTGCCGTTGACGCGCTCTTGCTGGGAAATCACAAAGCTCTCATTTATCCCCTGGGGAAATGAAGCCATTCACATTGATGAACTCGAACCGCAGAGCAAAAACAGCCTGTTAAATGCAGGTGGAACAGTATTGAATATTATCTGGCTTATTCTGTTTGGCTGGTGGCTATGCATTATGCATATTACCGCCGGTATCGCGCAGTGTCTTACCATCATCGGCATTCCCGTTGGCGTCGCGAACTTTAAAATCGCTGCGATTGCACTGTGGCCAGTTGGCCGTCGGGTGGTATCTGTAGAAACCGCTCGCGCTGCCCGCGAAGCCAATGCGCACCGTCGTTTTCAATAATCGGATCGCTTGTCATTATGTTAAGTCCTCTGCTTCGCCGTTATACATGGAACAGTGCCTGGCTCTATAACGTCAGAATTTTTATTGCGCTTTGCGGGACTGCTTTGCTGCCCTGGCTACTCGGTGAGGTGAAACTGACCATCCCGTTAACGCTTGGCGTCGTTGCCGCCGCACTTGCCGACCTTGATGACCGTCTGACGGGACGCTTGAAAAACCTGATAATTACGCTGGTGTGCTTTTTTATTGCGTCTGCATCTGTGGAGTTACTCTTCCCGTGGCCATGGTTGTTTGCGCTTGGTCTTGTGACATCCACCATTGGTTTCATCCTGCTTGGCGGGCTCGGACAGCGTTACGCCACCATTGCTTTTGGTGCGCTGCTTATTGCGGTCTATACCATGCTGGGAATTTCCCTTTTCGAACAGTGGTATCAGCAACCACTGCTGCTATTGGCCGGGGCCATCTGGTTTAACTTGCTTACTCTGGTCGGACATCTGGTTTTCCCCATTCGCGCCCTACAAGACAACCTGGCGCGCTGCTATGAACAACTGGCGCATTATCTTGAACTAAAATCACGTCTTTTTGACCCGGATATTGAAGATGATAGCCAGGCACCGCTCTATGATTTAGCACTGGCGAATGGCCAGTTAGTGAACACGCTCAATCAAACCAAAGCCACGTTGCTCACGCGTTTGCGCGGAGATCGTGGGCAGCGCGGCACACGTCAAACATTGCATTACTATTTTGCGGCGCAAGATATTCACGAACGAGCCAGTTCGTCACATATTCAATACCAAACACTGCGCGAACACTTCCGTTACAGCGATGTAATGTTTCGCTTTCAGCGCTTACTTTCCATGCAATCGCATGCATGCGCTCAGTTATCACGCGCCATCTTGCTTCGCACTCCGTATCAACACGATTCTCGCTTCGAACGGGCATTTATCCACCTTGACGCGGCGCTTGATCGTCTTCGCGCTAATGGCATCACGCCGCAGGAGCATATGAAAGCACTTGGTTTTCTTCTTGATAACCTAAGGGCTATTGACGCTCAGTTAGCAACTATTGAATCCGGGCAACCACAGCCCTCATTATCAAATGACACTGAAAATCAGCTTTCGGACGATAGTCTGAGTGGTTTTAACGACATAAGGCAGCGGTTACGTAATAATTTGACGCCAGAATCCGCACTCTTTCGCCACGCAGTACGGATGTCGGTGGTGTTATGTATCGGTTATGCTTTTATCCAAATAACCGGGCTACAGCATGGTTATTGGATCTTACTGACCAGTCTTTTTGTCTGCCAGCCGAACTATAACGCCACTCGCCACCGCCTGACATTACGCGTAATTGGTACGCTGATTGGCGTTGCGATCGGATTGCCGGTACTTTACTTCGTTCCCTCACATGAAGGGCAACTAATACTCATCGTCATCACCGGCGTACTGTTTTTTGCATTTCGAACAGTGCAATACGCGCATGCCACGATGTTTATCACATTGCTGGTGTTGCTGTGCTTTAATTTGCTGGGCGAAGGATTTGAAGTCGCGCTTCCCCGTATTATTGATACGCTTATTGGATGTGCGATCGCCTGGGCGGCGGTGAGTTTTATCTGGCCGGACTGGCGTTTTCGGCACCTGCCCCGCGTCACTGAGCAAGCCTTCGACGCGAACTGCCGCTACCTTGATGCCATCCTTGAACAGTACCATCAGGGACGCGATAACCGGCTTGCTTACCGCATCGCCAGACGTAATGCTTATAACCGTGATGCGGAACTGGCATCGGTCGTTTCAAATATGTCTTCCGAACCCGGAACCTCACCTGAACGTCGCGATGCCGCGTTCCGTTTATTATGCTTGAATCATACCTTTACCAGTTATATTTCCGCGCTTGGCGCACATCGTGAGCAACTCACCCAGCCGGATATCCTACGTTTGCTCGATGATGCAGTCTGCTATGTTGACGATGCCCTGCATCACCTACCAGCAGACCAAAAACGTGTGCAGGATACCCTTGTCGATCTATCCCAACGCATTAAACACCTGGAACCGCGCCCGGATAGCAAAGAGCCACTGGTACTGCAACAGATTGGCCTGCTGATCGCTTTATTGCCTGAAGTGTGCCGTCTGAAAAACCAAATCACTCAATAAGGATTTGCCCCTTTATTCAACACCCCCTTAAACCACTCCATCAGTTCCCGGCGTCGAGGCGCCGGTAACGCAGCCTCGTGAAGCCCAACAATTGCGCCCTCTAGGGCCAGAAGCACTTTCGCGCTCAGGTGCTTATTTGTTTTTCTCAATCTAAGCCAACAAACTTTTGCCCCGAGCATCCGCAGTGTATGCGCATCCAGTACCCCCGCTTCATGGAGTTGAGCTTCAAGTTGAAAAGTAAGATTAGGCAGATCGCGCAATCGCATTCTGGCACTGCGCCGAACCTTATCACGCCGGGCAGCATCGAGTGAAAGTGACGAAAGTTGCAGAAGTAACGAGCGATCACGCCACAGGCTCTCGTTAACGAAGTAATAATTTAACGAAACCTGACGCCCGCGTTTGTTGAATATCAGCAAAGGAGCATCTTGCGTAACCGTGTATTGCGCACTCTCTTCACAAGCTCGAAGGTAGAGTTCCCCCTCGGCAACCATAGCGAAAACAGTTTTATCCACTGACAAGCTGTAACCGCCAAAATGAGCGCGGTGACAAATTGTTCCGAGAGGCATGAGGTATTCGCGCGACTGATATATCCGTTGATAAGATAGGTCTTCCATGATTTTTCCCTTATAAATCACGTAGTAAAAGCCAGTTTTAAATTAGTGAAACCACTACGCAGGAACATAGGCAACTGTGAGCAAGACGGCAAGCAAATTTTTCATTACGTGGCAGGGACAAAACAAAAATGCGAGATAGTTTCAGAAAATGAGGTTGATCTCTGAGCATGTAACGGTTACTGTATAAACATACAGTAACTCACAGGGCTGGATTGCTTATGTACACTTCAGGCTATGCTAATCGTTCGACAACACTCGCTTCTACACTCAACAAATTGAACCACGTTGAGCCTTCAAGCATCACTACCGGGCTGATTAGCGAAATGGTCTATCGTGAGGACCAGCCCTGGATGACACAGCTTCTTTTGCTGCCTTTGCTGCAGCAACTCGGGCAACAATCCCGTTGGCAGTTGTGGTTGACGCCTCAACAAAAACTCAGCCGTGAGTGGGTGCAATCCGCTGGATTACCCCTCACCAAGGTGATGCAGGTGAACCAGCTTTCTCCAAGCGTAACACTGGACTCAATGATTCGTGCATTACGCACCGGTAACTATAGCGTCGTTATTGGCTGGCATTCTGAAGAGCTCACCGCTGAGGAACATCGCCAATTAGCTATGGCGGCAGAAGAAGGCAATGCAATAGGCTTCGTTATGCGACCTGTACGCCACGATCCTCTGGCTGCGAGACAGCTTTCCGGGATAAAAATTCACTCGAATTTGTATCATTGAGTAAATTTAGGAGTTTTCCTAGGATATTTTTTGCGTAAGAGTAGGACTTCAAATTTATCGTCAAAATACAGCGTGAAAGCCTGTGTAGCGCGCTTTGTACGGAAATAGCCGTGGCGAAAGATTCATCAGAAGTGTTAAATATTGTGTATACAAAGCCTTTTTTTTCATATGCCTGACGGAGTTCACACTTGTAAGTTTCCAACTACGTTGTAGACTTTACATCGCCAGGGGTGCTCGGCATAAGCCAAAGATATCGGTAAAGATATCTGCAGAGTTGTCAGTGAGCAATGCCCCCGGTGAAGGATTTAACCGTGGCTTCTCTAAAGAGATTCCCATGGCGATTTTTGGATGATAACGAGGCGCAAAAATGAAAAAGACAGCTATCGCGATTGCAGTGGCACTGGCTGGTTTCGCTACCGTAGCGCAGGCCGCTCCGAAAGATAACACCTGGTATACAGGTGGTAAACTGGGTTGGTCCCAGTATCATGACAAAGGTGCGGTATGGCAGAACGATGGCCCGACCCACGAAAGCCAACTGGGTGCTGGTGCGTTCGGTGGCTACCAGGTTAACCCGTACGTAGGTTTCGAACTGGGCTATGACTGGCTGGGTCGTATGCCGTACAAAGGCGACACCGTTAACGGCGCGTTCAAAGCTCAGGGCGTTCAGCTGACTGCTAAACTGGGTTACCCGGTAACTGACGATCTGGACCTGTACACTCGTCTGGGTGGTATGGTTTGGCGTGCAGACGCTCAGAACAACCAGGGCTTCAAAGATCACGATACCGGTGTTTCCCCGGTCTTCGCTGGTGGTGTTGAGTGGGCAGTTACCCGCGATATCGCTACCCGCCTGGAATACCAGTGGGTTAACAACATCGGTGATGCAAACACCGTTGGTGCTCGTCCGGACAACGGCATGCTGAGCGTAGGTGTTTCCTACCGCTTCGGCCAGCAGGAAGACGCTGCTCCGGTAGTAGCTGCTCCGGCCCCGGCCCCGGCTCCGGAAGTACAGACCAAACACTTCACTCTGAAGTCTGACGTTCTGTTCAACTTCAACAAAGCGACGCTGAAACCGGAAGGTCAGCAGGCGCTGGATCAGCTGTATGGTCAGCTGAGCAACCTGGATCCGAAAGACGGCTCCGTAGTGGTTCTGGGCTTTACCGACCGTATCGGTTCTGACGCTTACAACCAGGGTCTGTCTGAGAAACGTGCACAGTCCGTAGTTGATTACCTGGTTTCTAAAGGTATCCCGGCTAACAAAATCTCCGCACGTGGCATGGGCAAATCCAACCCGGTTACCGGCAGCACCTGTGACAACGTGAAACCGCGTGCAGCGCTGATCGACTGCCTGGCACCGGATCGTCGCGTAGAGATCGAAGTTAAAGGTAGCAAAGACGTTGTAACTCAGCCGCAGGCTTAAGTTTCCGTCTAAAAAACCCCGCTCATCAGCGGGGTTTTTTATTGCCTGAAATAACAGCCTGGAATAATACGCACCTATTCTTTCCCGAGTAATGCCTGCAGGTCATGCTTCAGCGTAGACATCTGAGAGGCATACTTCTCCTTGTGTTCAGCATCTTCAATCAGCTGCACAATCGTTTCAGAAAGCGTTTTACCTCTGCGCTGCGCTAACCCAGCCAGACGCTGCCAGACCACAAATTCCAGATCGATCGATTTTTTGCGCGTATGCTGATGTTCGGCGTTGAAATGCCGCTTGCGGCGGGCGCGAATAGTTTGCTTCATCCGGTTAATCAATGCCGGATTGATATGCTGCCCAATCCAGTCGTTGACCTGTACGGGTTCATTTTCGAGTGTCAACAATAAATCGACCGCGTCTTTAGCGGCACTGGCTTCAATGTAGCGCGTGATTAATTCCCCTTCACGATGCTTTTTTACCAAATACTTCCATTTCCAGCCGCTTTCGAGATTTTCCAGTTGTTGATATTTCATTGCGCTCTCAACGTGACCGTGTAACTCAGTTCAGAATATCAGTTTTTTCCAACTCTGCTGAAAAGAAATCACGGCCTCGTTTAGGCCAATAGTGTTCGCGTCGCGAAAGCGTGTAATCAATGTGTGCTGTTGGAGCGTTTACGGTATAATCGCGCCTTTGACATCAGACTAAAAAAACGACTTTGACCATTACAAAACTTGAATGGAACGACCTGGTTCCTGATACCACCAGCTATCAGGAAGTGTTTGAATCGTCCGAATTAGCCCGCGAAACGGACTTCTCCCTGGCCGATACGCAACCCCGATTACAGTACGCGCTGGAGCAATTGCTCTATCCGCAGGCGACGTCACGCTTTTTGCTGGCTAAAGCGCCAGAAGAAGCCGAATATCTTGCGCTTATCGCCAGCGCCACCGAAATGCTCATCCCCGAAGCCCGCCCATTTTCTGGTGGCCAATATCATGTCAATGGTTCCGCGATTCACTTTGAACCTTCGGCTGATGCTCAGGCAAATTTTATCGGCAACAAGCCTACCGCGATCGCTGACTGGGTAGAGGCAGAACAACTTTTCGGCTGCCTTCGCCAGTTTAATCAGGAAATCACGTTACAACCCGGCCTCGTCCATCAGGCAAACGGTGGGGTATTGATAATTTCCCTACGTACTCTTCTTGCACAGCCACTTTTGTGGATGCGTCTGAAAACCATGGTAACGCAGCGCCGTTTTGACTGGGTTTCCTTTGATGAATCGCGCCCCCTGCCGGTCATTGTGCCGTCTATGCCAATGGATCTCAAAGTCATCCTGGTGGGTGAACGTGAATCACTGGCGGATTTCCAGGAAATGGAGCCGGAACTCGCGTCGCAGGCCATTTACAGCGAATACGAAGAAACGCTGCAAATTGCCGATGCCGAAACGATGTCCATATGGCGTCAGTGGGTCGAGCAAACCGCACGCGATGCGCACTTGCCTGCCCCTGCAGCTGATGCATGGCCAAAGCTAATTCGTGAAGCCGTCCGTTACACAGGCGATCAGGAAACATTACCACTTTGCCCAATGTGGTTGTCGCGGCAACTGCGCGAAGTGGCAGCGATGTCCACCGATGAAACCTTCAGCGGGGAAGAGTTCCAGACAATGCTTGCTCAGCGAGAGTGGCGTGAAGGCTTCCTGGCGGAACGCATGCAGGATGAGATCCTGCTTGAGCAAATCCTGATCGAAACCGAAGGAGAACGCATCGGCCAGATCAATGCGCTGTCCGTTATCGAGTTTCCGGGACATCCACGTGCCTTTGGTGAACCCTCGCGAATCAGTTGTGTGGTACATGTTGGCGATGGCGAGTTTAACGATATTGAACGCAAAGCTGAGCTGGGCGGTAATATCCACGCCAAAGGCATGATGATCATGCAAGCGTTCCTGATGTCGGAACTGGAACTGGAACAACAGATCCCCTTCTCCGCCTCACTGGCTTTTGAACAATCATACAGCGAAGTCGACGGTGACAGCGCATCAATGGCTGAACTGTGCGCATTAATCAGCGCGCTATCTGAAGTTCCGCTTAATCAGAGCATTGCGATCACAGGCTCGGTGGATCAATTTGGTCGCTCCCAGCCGGTCGGCGGGCTGAATGAAAAAATCGAAGGCTTCTTCGCTATTTGTCAGCAGCGCCAGCTCACTGGCAAGCAAGGGGTGATTATTCCCTCGGCAAATGTACGCCATCTCTGCCTGCAGCAGGAACTTCTGGATGCTATTCAGGCGCAGCAATTTTTCATCTGGGCAGTAGATGACATGATGGATGCGCTACCCTTATTAACGGGTTTGCCGTGGGATGCCGAAGGGCAAAACAACCTTAAGCAACTCATCCAGGAACGTATCGCGCAGGCAACACAGCAGGATGCGCGCCACCGCTTCCCGTGGCCGCTTCGCTGGTTGAACTGGTTTATCCGAAACTGATCGGACTTGTTCAGCGTACACGTGTTAGCTATCCTGCGTCCGAAACTACAAATAAGGCTTACTGAGAACATGGTAGATAAACGCGAATCCTATACAAAAGAAGATCTTCTTGCCTCTGGTCGTGGCGAATTGTTTGGCGCAAAAGGCCCGCAATTGCCGGCACCGAACATGCTGATGATGGACCGTGTGGTCAAAATGACTGAAACCGGCGGTAACTTCGATAAAGGCTATGTTGAAGCTGAGCTGGATATCAACCCGGATCTGTGGTTCTTTGGCTGCCATTTCATTGGCGACCCGGTGATGCCAGGCTGCCTCGGCCTTGATGCAATGTGGCAACTGGTTGGTTTCTATCTGGGCTGGCTCGGCGGCGAAGGAAAAGGTCGCGCGCTGGGCGTAGGCGAAGTGAAATTCACCGGCCAGGTGCTGCCAACGGCGAAAACCGTGACTTACCGTATTCACTTTAAACGCATTGTAAACCGTCGTTTGATCATGGGTCTGGCAGATGGCGAAGTGCTGGTTGATGGCCGCGTTATCTACACTGCTGCGGATCTGAAAGTAGGTCTGTTCCAGGATACGTCTAATTTCTGATACCAGGTTACCCACCCCGGTAAAGGCGAAACCTCCGCAATGCGGAGGTTTCTTTTTTAAAGAGACAGAATCAGGCAATGACTGCCCTGTCCTCCATGGCCTCCCGCCAGCCTCCCAGCCACTCGGACCTTTGATTCAGGGTTTGGTAGGGACACATTTCCTTCGGACGCCCGGTAATACCAGCCTGATAACCACGTTGATGTGCCCGTTCCAGGCGATCGCGTTTTTGTCTCTTCATGCCTCGTTTCCCTCATTATTTGATCTGGTGGAAAAGAAAACAGTGGTCACTTAATGCGCAACCACAGGTCACAAATACCTTGAATAGACTTCGTCGTCAATGCGCAAAATTCACGCCAGTGTCATAAATGTGAGCTACACAAAAGTTCATTTGTACAAAAAATGTGAGCCAGCACAACTAATGGTTTGTACTGAAACATAAAAAAACCGCCATAGATTTTGTCTATGGCGGTTTTTACAGACTTTAGATTTACTTATGGCAGACGATTTAGCGCATTCGCAATACTGACAGCCTCTTGCTGCCAGCCCTGAGCCAGCATTTTCACCATTTCATCATAGCCATCCTGCTGCTGTTTCAGCTCAATATGAAAGGGGCGCTTAATCAGTTGTCCCTGGTGTTTAAGTAACCATTCGCCGCTTACAATCACTCGCCCATCATAGCGACCATGAAAACCGGTCACGGTTACGTTTAGCGTATCTTGTTCACTGCCTAGCGGCTGCGATGCGACCACCCAGCCAGGCAGTTGATTGCTCAGATTGGATACCAGCGTGTTACGCAGTTGCTGATCGAGCGGACTGGCCCACAAATTGTTCGTAGCAATGACATATTGCACATCGCTGGTCTGGTACACCACGCCATTCCCCGCGAGAAAATCAGGTACCGAGACCTGCTCTACCCATAACTGACGATTCCCCTGGTTTTGCCCGGCCATCGCCTGCGCCTTTACTTGCGACGGCGAAGGAAGCTGATAGTAGCTTTTGTTATCACCGCTGCTACTGCAGGCTGTCAGCAACAGCGCCAGTATCGCTAATGCGCTCCTTTTCATTCTTTTGCCCTCTTCGGCTGCGGATCGGGTTTCCCTTTCGCTTCAAATACCAGCGCGTTGCTCTTATCGTTGAGCGTTTTCAGCACCGGTTGCAGTTCACGCAATACCTGATCGAGGCGCTGCATATCCGCCACCATTTTATTGTAAGCGGCGGAACCCGGCTGGAAGCCCTGCATACTGCGGTTAAGCTCTCGTAGTGTGCTCTGCATATCTGCAGGCAGTTGCTGCATCGACTGGCTGGCGGTCAATTTGTTGAGGTTATCCAGCGTCGTTTGCAGACGTTTGAGCGTTTGCTGGCTTTCAGATAACGTGCTCGTCGCCTGCTGGATCATCGGATTCAACGGTAAGTTGTTGATTTTATCAAGCGTATCCATTAACCGTTGTTGGATCTGCGCCAGTCCACCACTCACAGTCGGGATGATGGGATAGCCAGCGAACTCGTGCATGCCACTGATCGCCGGGGCATTATTGTAAAAGTCGAGATCAACATACAGGGCGCCAGTAACGATATTACCGGTCTTCAACGAGCCTCGCAGACCACGCTTCAGTAGCTCATTCAGATGTGCGCTCATATCCGGATCTTCACCCAATTGGTTCGCCAGACGTTCAGGCTCAATACGGATCAGAACCGGAATACGGTAATCATCATTCAGCGCCTGGCGCATACCTTCCGTAAAGAACGGCACCTTGCTCACCGTACCAAGACGGATGCCGCGGAATTCAACCGGCGCGCCGGGTTGCAAGCCACGGATAGAATCTTTAAAGAACATCAGATAATCAACGTGTTCGGTGTATAGCGAATCCTGAATACTGCGCTGATCGTCATACAACTTAAAAGCGCTGTTTTCCGCCACTGGCTGCCCCAAATCCAGGCCATCTGGCACATCGAAGCTGACACCGCCGCCAAACAGCGTCGTCAGCGAACCCATCTCGACGCGCATCCCGGCGGAGGTGAGATCGACAGCAATCCCGCTGTCTTTCCAGAAACGCACATTGCTGGTCACCAGCCGATCGTTCGGCGCGTTAATAAAGAGCTGATAGCTCATGGTCCGTTTTTGCGTATCGAAGGTGCTGGTTTCCACCGAACCTACGCGATAACCCCGGAACAACACCGGATCGCCTGCGGTTAATTGCCCCGCTTTATTACTGTCAAGGATCACCCGGATACCTTTCGCATCCGGCGGGGCCAGCGGCGGCGAATCGAGCAAGTTGTAGCGCTCCGGCGCATTGCCTTTTACACCGGGCTGAAGTTCAATATAGGCACCCGAAAGCAGCGTACCAAGCCCGCTGATACCTTCGCGACCCACCTGCGGTTTCACCACCCAGAATACCGAATCATTATGCAGGAGCTTTTCCATGCCGGAATTGAGCCGCGCTTTGATTTCAACATGGGTAAGATCATCGGTCAGCGTCGTACTCTCCACTACGCCAACGTCCACGCTGCGGCTTTTAATCGTCGTTTTACCACCGACAATTCCTTCGGCGTTATTGGTGATCAGGGTGACTTCCGGGCCTTGATGGCTGTAATGATAGAAAAGGATCCAGGCCCCAATCAGTGCCGTCACAATCGGGAAGATCCACACCGGTGACCAGTTTCTCACCTTTTGCACCCTGGCTTCCCCACTCTTATTCTCCATGCTTTAACGACTCCTCATGGTGCGTTTGTGGCTCGCGATCCCAGCTCAGACGCGGGTCGAAAGTCATTGCCGCAAACATCGTGATAATAACGACCAGCGCAAACATCAGCGCACCCATCGCAGGATAGATATTCATCAGCCCCCCCATCCGCACCAGCGCAGACAGTACGGCAATAACAAACACGTCGATCATTGACCAGCGCCCAACGAATTCCACTATTTCATAAATAAAATGCATGCGTTCGCAATCGCGCTTTCCGTGCCCTTTCGCATCAATACACAGCCAGGCGATGCCAATCATTTTCAGCGTCGGCACCATAATGCTGGCGATAAAAATCACTAACGCAACCGGATACGACCCCTCGCTCCACAGCAAAATCACCCCGGCCAGAATGGTCGACGGCATGCGGTCGCCCAACAGGTCGGTCACCATGATGGGCAAAATATTGGCGGGCAGATAGAGCATGATGGCGGTCATCAGCAGCGCCAGCGTCCACTGAATACTGTTGCGCCGACGTGCATGGCCATGAGTATGGCAACGTGGGCAAACCGGCTGGTCAATCGCCACTATCGCCGTGCAGCAAGGGCAGGATCGCAGCCCCTGGCGGATACCTGGTACACCGACATGCAGCGGCTGCGCAACAGCTGGCGCTGGCGCAATGTCGTCCCACAGCCAGTGGCGGTCTACGCATTGAAACGCCCGCAGTTGCAGCAGACAGAACAGGCACCAGGGAATGAAACTGCTGCCGATACCAATATCGCCATAAGCCATGAGTTTGACGAAACTCACCAATACCCCGGCGAGAAAGATCTCCGCCATCCCCCAACTCTTCAGTTGAAATAACACGCGGGCAAGACCAATTTTCAGGCGAAAATCCATCGGCACGCGATTAACCAACAGCGGGATCGTCACCAGGCAAAACGCCGGCACAAACTGCACGAACAACAGAAAGAAAGTGCCAAGGCTGGCGTAATCTTCCGAGAACATCACACCAGGGATTTCCAGCAGCGTCACCTCGCTGGCAACGCCTGCTACTTTCATGTTTACGAAGGGAAAAAGGTTGGAGAGCAATAGCATAAACAGCGCGACGATAGCATACGCAGTGGGACGCTGCCGCGGCGCGTCCCACTCGGTCGCAAGCGTTGTCCCACAACGCGGGCACGCCGCTTTTTGTCCATGTTGCAGCGGCGGTAACGCCACCAGCATGTCACATTGCGAACAGAGAATGTGGCGAGTGGCGTGGTGGTGTTCACACATACAGGCTCCCTTTATGCGCCGTTTTTCAGAGCCTCCAGATACTCCCAGCGTTCAAACGCTTCCTCAAGCGCTTGCTCCGCCGAAGCCATATCGGCTAAGACTTTCTGCGTATGGTCGTGCGGCTGGCTAAAGAAACTGGCATCGGCGACCTGCGCTTGCAAATCCCCAAGCTGTGCTTCCAGTTGTTCCAGCTTTTGCGGTAATTGTTCCAGTTCACGCTGCAGGTTATAGCTTAGTTTGTTACTGTTGCGTTTGACAGTTTCTGCTTTGGCTACCGGCACTTCCAGACTTTTTTTCGCGGCGTCCTGCTTTTGCATCTGCGACGCCGCCTGCTGACCACGGGCATCGTGATAGCCGCCAACATACTGACCAATCTGACCTTCGCCTTCGAAGATCCAGCACTCGGTCACGGTATTATCAACGAACTGACGATCGTGGCTCACCAGCAGAACCGTCCCCTGATAGGCGTCGATAAGCTCTTCCAGCAGCTCCAGCGTTTCAACATCCAGGTCGTTGGTTGGTTCATCAAGAATTAACAGGTTACTGGGTTTCAGGAACAAACGCGCCAGCAACAGTCGGTTACGTTCCCCACCAGAGAGCGCACGTACCGGCGTCATCGCCCGTTTCGGATGGAACAGAAAGTCCTGCAAGTAACCCAGAATGTGGCGCGGCTTGCCATTCACCAGCACTTCTTGCTTACCTTCAGCAAGGTTGTCCATCACCGTTTTATCCGGATCCAGTTCGGCGCGGTGCTGATCGAAATAGGCCACTTCCAGTTTGGTGCCGACATGGACACGCCCGCTATCGGCTTTGAGTTGATCCAGCATCAGTTTCAGCAGCGTAGTCTTACCGCAGCCGTTCGGGCCAATCAGCGCGATTTTGTCGCCGCGCTGCACTTGCGTGGAGAAATCGCGCACCAGCACTTTGCCATCGATGCCGTAATTGACGTCTTCCATCTCGAAAACAATCTTGCCGGAGCGGGAAGCTTCTTCTACCTGCATCTTCGCGCTGCCCATCACTTCACGGCGTTCACTGCGCTCGCGGCGCATGGCTTTTAACGCGCGGACTCGGCCTTCGTTACGAGTACGACGCGCCTTGATGCCCTGGCGGATCCACACCTCTTCCTGCGCCAGCTTGCGATCAAACTCCGCATTTTGCAGCTCTTCCACGCGCAGGGCTTCTTCTTTCTCCAGCAGATACTGATCGTAGTTGCCCGGATAGGAAACCAGCTTGCCGCGATCGAGGTCGACGATACGCGTCGCCATATTGCGAATAAACGAACGATCGTGAGAGATAAAGATGATGGTGCCGCCGAAAGATTTCAGGAACCCTTCCAGCCAGTCGATAGTTTCAATATCCAGGTGGTTGGTTGGTTCGTCGAGCAGCAGCACACGCGGACCGCTCACCAGCGCGCGCCCTAACGCCGCTTTACGCAACCAGCCGCCGGAAAGGGCGGAGAGCGACATATCCGCCGTCAGCCCCAGCTGCGCCAGCACTTCATTGATACGGTTTTCCAGTTGCCACAAACCGTGGTGATCTAGCATCTCCTGTACACGCGCTAACTCGGCGAGGTTTTTATCGCTCGGATCGCTCATCACCAGATGGGAAACCTCATGGTAGCGCTTGAGATACTCGGCCTGCTCTTCAATCCCTTCAGCGACAAAATCGTAGACGCTGCCGGTAACATTACGCGGCGGATCCTGTTGCAGGCGTGCCACCACCAAATCTTGCTCATACACAATGCGACCATCATCCAGGTTAACTTCCCGGTTGAGGATCTTCATCAGCGTTGATTTCCCCGCGCCGTTACGCCCGACAAGGCACACGCGTTCGTTTTCTTCGATATGCAGCTCAGCATTATCGAGAAGCGGCGCATCGCTGAATGACAGCCACGCGCCATGCATACTGATTAATGACATTTATTTATCCTTTCAGGCTGCGGTAATCAGCCAGCAGTTGTGGATCTGACGGTTGCGGGCAAAATCCTGCGACTGCGTTTTTTGGGTGATTTCTTGTGCTTTAAGACCCAGTTTCGCCAGCCCGTCGAGATCCATACGGAAACCGCGTTTGTTATTGGAAAACATGATCGTGCCGCCCTTACGCAACAGGCGTTTGAGATCCTGCATCAGCGCCATATGGTCGCGCTGTACATCAAAAGACTCTTCCATACGTTTGGAGTTGGAGAAGGTCGGCGGATCGATAAAGATCAGGTCGAACTGCTCATCAGTATCGCGCAGCCACGCCAGGCAGTCAGCCTGGATCAGGCGATGCGCACGACCGCTCAGACCATTAAGGCGCAGGTTGCGCTCGGCCCACTCCAGATAGGTACGTGACATATCCACCGTTGTCGTCGAGCGCGCACCGCCCAGACCTGCATGCACACTGGCGCTGCCGGTATAAGAGAAAAGATTCAGGAAATCTTTGCCTTTGCTCATTTGGCCGAGCATACGGCGCGCGATACGGTGATCGAGGAACAGACCGGTATCAAGATAATCGGTCAGGTTGACCCACAGGCGAGCGTTATATTCGCTCACTTCCATGAAATCACCCTTTTCATTCATTTTCTGATACTGATTGTTGCCCTTCTGCCGTTCACGGGTTTTCAACACCAGCTTGTTTGGCGCAATCCCCAACACATGAATGGTGGCCGCAATGATATCAAACAGGCGCTGACGCGCTTTTTGCGCATCAATCGTTTTCGGTGCGGCATACTCCTGCACCACCACCCAATCGGCATAGCGATCGACCGCGACGTTGTAATCCGGCAGATCGGCATCGTACAGGCGATAACATTCGATACCTTCCTGACGCGCCCATTTTTCCAGCTTTTTAACGTTTTTGCGCAGGCGATTCGCGTAATCTTCCGCCATTGCCGGCGCTTTCGCTTCGCCGGTATTTTCCGCCAGATGGTAATTTTTCTGCACGCAATCCAGCGGGCCGTTTTTCGCTTTGAACTGGCGCTCCGCGCGCAATTGCAGGCAGTTCAGCAGATCAACCGAGGCGCTAAACAGCGACAGATTCCAGCCGCCAAATTGCGCTTTCAGCAGACGGCCCAGCAAGCTATGCAGCGCGATCAGCGCCGGTTCGCTCTCCAGACGCTCACCATACGGCGGGTTACTGATCACCGTACCGTACGGCCCTTTTGGCAGCGGGTTGCTCAGCTCGGCAACATCTTTGACCTCAAAAGTCACCAGCTCGCCAATCCCGGCGCGTCGGGCGTTTTTACGGGCGATATCGATAACGCGCGCGTCGCTGTCTGACCCATAAAAATGGGCGGCGTAATTCGCCAGCCCCGCGCGCGCGCGCGTTTGCGCCTCGGCTTTCACCTCTTGCCACAGCGCTTCATCGTGCTGTGCCCAGCCACCAAAACCCCAGTGGCCGCGGTGCAGACCCGGCGCGCGATCGGTCGCCGCCATCGCAGCTTCAATCAGCAGTGTCCCGGAACCGCACATCGGATCGAGCAGCGGCGTGCCTGGCTGCCAGCCAGAACGCATCACGATCGCGGCGGCCAGGTTCTCTTTGATCGGCGCCATCCCGGTGCGATCGCGGTAGCCGCGCAGGTGCAAACCTTCGCCGCTCAGATCAAGGGAGATATTTGCCGTATCCTGGTTCAGCCAGACATTAATACGCAGATCCGGCATCTCACGTTCCACATTCGGACGCGGCAGGTTTTTGCGGGTAAAGCTGTCGACGATCGCATCTTTGACTTTCAGCGCGCCGTACTGGCTGTTACGAATTTCATCGTTCAGGCCGCTAAAATGGACGGCGAAGGTTGCGCCCGGATTAAACATCTCTGTCCAGTTGATCGCCTGCACGCCGAGGTAGAGATCAAGATCGCTGTAAACCTTGCACTCCCCGAGCGGCAGCATAATGCGCGAAGCCAGACGACTCCACATCAGGCTCTGGTACAGGAGCCGCGTGTCCCCTTCAAAATGGACACCACCCTGAACCACCCGGCACTCAACGGCACCGAGTTTTTCCAGTTCAGTTTTTAACAGCTCTTCCAGCCCGCGGGCCGTACTGGCAAACAGAGAAATCATAATGTCACTTACACTCAACGAAAATTGTTGCGCATTATAGCTAATCTGGCGTTCATGTCATAAAGTTGAGGGCTAATTTTCATCAGACAGGGGGAAGACGTGCCAACGCTTTCACGTCTTTTTATTCATCCGGTAAAATCCATGCGCGGTATCGGCCTCACGCATGCGCTTGCCGATATCAGCGGCCTCGCTTTTGACCGTGTATTTATGGTCACGCAACCCGATGGCACTTTTATTACCGCACGACAGTATCCGCAGATGGCGCGCTTTACGCCCTCACCGTTAACCGATGGTTTGCACCTGACCGCACCGGATGGCAGCAGCGCGGTCATTCGCTTTGCCGATTTTGCGCCCGACGCCGCGCCCACGGAAGTGTGGGGAAACCACTTTACTGCCCTTATCGCGCCCGACGAAATTAATCGCTGGCTGAGCGGCTTTTTTGCGCGCGAGGTGCAGTTGCGCTGGGTTGGACCTGAATTAACCCGCCGCGTTAAACACCACGACGACGTACCGTTATCTTTCGCCGATGGTTTTCCCTATCTGCTGGCTAACGAAGCCTCGCTGCGTGATGTACAAAACCGTTGTCCGGCCAGCGTGAAAATGGAGCAGTTTCGCCCCAACCTGGTGGTAACAGGCGCGCAGCCGTGGGAAGAGGACAGCTGGAAAGTGGTGCGTATTGGCGAGGTGGTTTTCGACGTCGTGAAACCGTGCAGCCGCTGCGTGTTCACTACCGTCAGCCCGGAGCGCGGGCAAAAACACCCCTCCGGTGAACCTCTCGCCACCTTACAGCGTTTTCGCACCGCGCAGGACAACGGTACCGTCGATTTCGGCCAAAACCTGATTGCCCGTAATAGCGGTGTGATCCGCGTTGGCGATGAAGTGGCCGTGCTGGCAACGGCGCCGGCGAAAATATACGGCGCAGGCGAAGCCGAAGAGGCTGTTGAACAGGATGCGCAACCCGCAGGCACGGTAGAAATCAACTGGCAAGGTCAAACATTTCGCGGCAATAACCAACAAGTGTTGCTTGAACAGCTTGAAAATCAGGGGATTCGCGTGCCCTACTCGTGTCGCGCCGGGATTTGCGGTTGCTGCCGTATTCGCGTAGTGGAAGGTGAAGTCAGTGCGCTGAAGAAATCAGCGGTTGCGCCGGATGGTTCAATTCTCTGCTGTAGCTGTGTGCCGAAAACATCGCTGCGACTGGAGGCTTAAACCGCCTGTTCGAGCTGAATTGCGTTGGTATGCAGCTGTGGTTTGAGGCGATCGTTCATAATTTTAATCGCGTCGCCCAGTTGCATGGTGCGCCCGGCAATCACCACGCCGGGTTGCGCCAGCAGACACAGCGCAGCATTCTCACCCGGTTCAACCACCAGCAGATTCACACACTCTTGCGTATCGCTCAGCCAGACGCAAGCGCCTTCGCCCGTAACAGGCGTCCACAGGGAATCATGCGTCATAAAGTGCCAGCTTTTCGGCATTTGCGGCTTGAGGAAGCGAATCGCTACCAGCGCGTTAAGCACCAGTTCAGCGCGTTGCTCATGGGATAACGGCAAATCGCGGCATTTTTCATCAAAGGAGAAATAGAGCGCAGCATCATCAACGCAAAAACCAGACGGTGAGAAAGCGTCTGGCGTCAGCATCTTACGGGCAAAACGAGAGCGAAATAACATGCCATTGGCTAAATCGAGCATCATGCGATCATGCTCATCATCAAAATACCAGCGCCAATTATCGTCAGGTTTAATTCGCATTTTCCTCTCCCCTTCCCCTAAACATCCTGTCGCTTTTTCATCCTGTTTGCCGCCTCGTTTATTACCTAAATAATAAAAGACTAAAATGTTTAAATTAGCAACAGTGGTGGAATATAAAACAACCAGGGCGGGAAATAAAGCCCTGGTTGCGCAGGAAGGGATAAAAGATTAGATATGGGTAACGATTTCTTTAATCAGCGGTGGACCTTTAAAAATAAAGCCCGAATAAATTTGCACCAGTGACGCACCGGCGGCGATTTTCTCGCGAGCCGCTATCACCGAGTCGATGCCGCCTACGCCAATAATCGGCAAGCGTCCGTTTAATTCTTGCGACAATCGCCGAATAATTTCCGTGCTTTTTAATTGCAACGGACGACCGCTTAACCCACCCGTTTCGTCACAATGTTTCATTCCCTGAACCAGCGATCTTTCAAGCGTGGTATTAGTGGCAATAACACCATCAATATTGTGGCGAACTAAACTATCGGCCACCTGGATCAATTCTTCTTCAGAAAGATCTGGTGCGATCTTTACGGCTACCGGAACATATTTATGATGCAGGTTTTGTAGATCGTTTTGCTTATTCTTAATTGCCGTAAGCAGATCGTCCAGCGCTTCGCCATATTGTAACGTGCGCAAACCGGGCGTATTTGGCGAAGAAATATTAATGGCGATATAACCGGCGTAGGCATAGATTTTTTCCATACAAATCAGATAGTCATCTTTACCCTGCTCGACTGGCGTGTCTTTATTCTTACCAATATTAATGCCCAACACACCGTCGAAGTGTGATTTCTTTACGTTCTCAACCAGGTTATCCACGCCAAGATTATTAAAACCCATACGGTTGATCAGCCCTTCGGCATCCACCAGACGGAAGATCCTCGGCTTGTCGTTACCCGGCTGCGGGCGTGGCGTCACGGTACCGATTTCGATGGCGCCAAACCCCATCGCGCCCAGCGCATCAATGCACTCGCCATTTTTATCCAGCCCGGCCGCTAACCCCAACGGGTTTTTAAAGGTCAGACCCATGCATTTGACCGGTTTCTCCGGTACACGCTGACGTACAAGGGCTTCGAAAGGCGTGCCGGTAATACGGCGTAATTGCTGGAACGTTAATTCATGAGCGCGCTCTGGATCGAGCTGGAAAAGGGCTTTACGAACGAAGGGGTAGTACATGAACTCTCCTGGATTCCCGGTTGCAAACCGGGGGCGTATTATCAGTGATTACCCGACGAAAGGGAATTGACCTGCGGCAAAAAAAGGCGAATCGACGCAATCGTTTTCTCTTACCTCTCTCCTTTATGCAAATTTCAGCATATTTTCATCGAATAAATCATTTAGTGGAATAAATCGACTCTGCCACACTGCCCTTAATTGTTATGAATGTTATCTAAAAGCAAACAATTGGTTATAAGGAGCGATTATGAGAGTTGTCACCCTGGCCGGAAGCCCGCGCTTTCCCTCCCGCTCCAGCGCGTTGCTGGAGTATGCCCGCGAGCGCCTGAATGCGCAGGATATCGAAGTGTGTCACTGGCATTTGCAAAATTTCGCGCCGGAGGATCTCATCTATGCCCGCTTCGATAGCCCCGCGTTGCAAACCTTTATTGAGCAACTCAACGAGGCCGACGGGTTAATCGTCGCGACACCTATTTATAAAGCGGCCTACTCCGGCGCCCTGAAAACGCTGCTCGATCTCCTTCCTGAGCGAGCGCTGGAAGGCAAAGTGGTGTTACCGCTGGCCACTGGCGGCACCGTGGCGCATATGCTGGCGGTGGATTACGCCCTGAAGCCGGTGCTCAGCGCACTGAAAGCGCAAGAGATCCTGCATGGCGTCTTCGCCGATGATAGCCAGGTGCTGGATTACCAGCATAAGCCCAGCCTGACGCCCAATCTGCAAACCCGACTGGATAAGGCGCTGGAAACTTTCTGGCAAGCGCTGCACCGCCGGGATATCCAGGCGCCGGATTTCCACCTGCCGCAAGGAGTCGCGCATGTTTAATCTGTTTAAAAATCGCGCGCAATGGCTGGCGTTAAGCGGCTTACTGACGCTTTCCGCCTGGACGCAGGCCGCCGAACCGGCACCGGAAAGTTTGCGTATTGGTTACCAGAAAGGCAGCGTCAGCATGGTGCTGGCAAAAAGCCATGAACTGCTGGAAAAACGCTACCCGAACACCAAAATCACCTGGACGGAATTCCCGGCAGGCCCGCAAATGCTGGAAGCACTGAATATTGGCAGTATCGATCTCGGCAGCACGGGCGACATTCCGCCAATTTTTGCCCAAGCCGCGGGGGCGGATCTTCTGTATGTCGGCGTTGAGCCACCAAAGCCGAAAGCAGAAGTGATCCTTGTTGCACAAAACAGTCCGATTAAAACGGTTGCCGATTTGAAAGGGCATAAAGTCGCTTTCCAGAAAGGTTCCAGTTCACACAATTTACTGCTGCGCGCACTGCAACAGGCTGGGCTGAAATTCAGCGATATCCAGCCCGTGTTTTTGACACCTGCGGATGCGCGCGCCGCGTTCCAGCAAGGTAACGTTGATGCCTGGGCCATCTGGGATCCTTACTACTCAGCGGCGCTGTTGCAGGGTGGCGTGCGTGTATTAAAAGACGGCACCACACTGAAACAGACTGGCTCCTTCTATTTAGCTTCGCGTCCCTATGCGGAAAAAAACGGTGCATTTATTCAGGGCGTGCTGAATACCTTTAGCGAAGCCGATGCATTAACCATTAGCCAGCGTGACGAAAGCATCGCGCTGTTTGCCAAAACGCTGGGACTGCCCCAGCCGGTGATTGCCAGCTATTTCGATCACCGCCCACCGACCAAAATCTCACCGGTCGATGACACCACCGCCGCACTGCAACAGCAAACGGCCGATCTCTTTTATGAGAACCGGTTGCTACCGAAAAAAGTCGATATTCGCACCCGTATCTGGCAACCGGCCAAACAAGGAGCCAAATCATGAGCTTAAATCTGTTCTGGTTTTTACCCACCCACGGCGATGGTCACTACTTAGGGACGGACCACGGCTCGCGCCCGGTAGATCATGCTTATTTACAACAAGTCGCTCAGGCGGCGGATCGTTTAGGGTTCAGCGGGGTGCTGATCCCGACCGGACGCTCCTGTGAAGATGCGTGGCTGGTCGCCGCCTCACTTATCCCGGTAACGCAGCGGTTGAAGTTTCTTGTCGCCCTGCGTCCCAGCGTCACGTCGCCGACCGTTGCGGCGCGCCAGGCGGCCACGCTGGACAGGCTCTCAAATGGACGTGCGCTGTTTAACCTGGTGACCGGCAGCGATCCGCAGGAACTGGCCGGAGACGGGGTATTTCTCGATCATACGCAGCGTTATGAAGCCTCCGCGGAATTTACTCACGTCTGGCGTCGTCTGCTGGAAGGCGACACCGTAGACTTCGAAGGCAAACATATTCATGTACGCGGCGCGAAACTCTTTTTCCCGCCGGTGCAGCAACCGCGACCGCCGCTCTATTTCGGTGGATCGTCCGATGTGGCGCAGGATCTGGCCGCTGAGCAGGTTGATCTCTATCTGACGTGGGGCGAGCCGCCAGCGCAGGTAAAAGAAAAAATTGAGCAGGTGCGCGCCAAAGCCGCAGCCCACGGGCGTAAAGTGCGCTTCGGTATTCGTCTGCATGTGATTGTCCGGGAAACAAATGCCGAAGCCTGGCAGGCAGCAGATAACCTGATCGCCCATCTGGATGATGCCACGATTGCTAAAGCGCAGGCCGCCTTCTCTCGCCAGGATTCCGTAGGTCAACAGCGGATGGCGGCGCTTCATGGCGGCAAGCGCGATCAACTGGAGATCAGCCCCAACCTGTGGGCTGGCGTTGGGCTGGTGCGCGGCGGCGCGGGAACCGCGCTGGTGGGCGATGGCCCGACCGTCGCGGCAAGAATCAATGAATACGCTGAGCTTGGTATCGACAGTTTTATTCTTTCCGGTTATCCGCACCTGGAAGAGGCATATCGCGTTGGTGAACTGCTGTTCCCGCACCTTGATGTTGCTGTGCCGCAAATTCCGCAGCCACAGCCATTGCAACTGCAGGGCGAAACGGTGGCGAACGAGTTTATTCCCCGAAAAGTGGCGCAAAGCTGAGGCAATTATGGCAGCGGAAAAGAAATGGCTCCTGCACATTGCCCCCTGGCTGCTGCCGGCGGGGATTGTGGTGGTGTGGCAAATCGCCTCCTCCACCGGCTTGCTCTCCACGCGCATTCTGCCCTCACCGGAAGGTGTGCTGGAAGCGTTCTGGACATTAAGCGTGAGTGGTGAATTATGGCAACATCTTGCGATCAGCTCCTGGCGCGCGGTGATTGGTTTCTCGATTGGCGGCAGTATCGGTCTGACACTGGGGTTGATTAGCGGGTTATCGCGCTGGGGAGAACGTCTGCTGGATACCTCCATCCAGATGCTGCGCAATGTGCCGCATCTGGCGCTGATCCCACTGGTTATCTTGTGGTTTGGTATCGATGAGAGCGCGAAAATTTTTCTTGTAGCACTTGGCACGTTGTTCCCCATTTACATCAATACCTGGCACGGCATTCGTAATATCGACCGGGGATTACTGGAGATGGCGCGCAGCTACGGTTTGTCTGGTTTTGCGCTCTTTGCTCATGTGATCCTGCCCGGTGCGCTACCGTCGATTATGGTCGGGGTGCGTTTTGCACTCGGTCTGATGTGGCTGACACTGATTGTGGCCGAGACAATTTCCGCCAACGCCGGAATTGGCTACCTGGCGATGAACGCCAGAGAATTCCTGCAAACCGATGTTGTGGTAGTCGCCATCATTCTCTATGCCCTGCTCGGCAAACTGGCCGATGTGAGTGCGCAATTGCTGGAGCGCCTGTGGCTACGCTGGCATCCCGCTTACCACGTGAAGGAGGCAACAGCATGAATACGGCGCGACTCACTCAGGGGATCCCGTTGTTATTAAACGGCGTGAGTAAACGTTACGGCGATAACACCGTCCTCAGCGGGCTGGATCTGCATATTGCCGCCGGGCAGTTTGTCGCCGTGGTAGGCCGCAGCGGCGGAGGCAAAAGCACATTGCTGCGCCTGCTCGCCGGGCTGGAAACCGCCAATGCCGGAGAGCTGTTAGCGGGCAATACACCGCTGGCGAATATTCAAAACGACACGCGGATGATGTTTCAGGATGCCCGGCTGCTGCCATGGAAGTCTGTGATAGATAATGTTGGTTTAGGGTTGAAAGGCCGCTGGCGGGAAGCCGCACAGGATGCGTTACGCGCGGTCGGGCTGGAGCAGCGAGCCAGCGAGTGGCCAGCGGCGCTGTCCGGCGGGCAGAAACAGCGGGTCGCGCTGGCGCGGGCGCTGGTACATCAACCGGGATTGTTGCTGCTCGACGAGCCATTAGGCGCGCTGGATGCGTTAACCCGTCTGGAGATGCAGGCGCTCATTATGGAGCTGTGGCAGACACACGGTTTCACGGTGGTGCTGGTGACACATGATGTCAGTGAAGCGGTGGCGATGGCGGATCGCGTCCTGTTAATCGAAGAGGGAAAAATCGGGCTGGACCTGGCCATCGATCTGCCGCATCCGCGCCGCCTGGGTTCGGTGAGACTGGCAGAACTGGAAGCGGAAGTGTTGAATCGGGTGATGAAACGCAGCGAGTCGGAAACCGTTCCGTTCCCAAAAACTCGTCACGCTTAATGTTCTGTATTAGCTGGCACACTTCGCGCCCGTTAAGGCTGATTAGTCACTGAACACCGCTCTGCCAGCGTGATCATCAACAGGCTCTGGCTCGGTTCGATTGGTTTGAAGGTTAAATCACGGACTGGCAGACGCTTCTTTATAACCGTTTCGGCGCGCCCTTTACGGGGAAAATCAATGCCGCCTTCAGTGAAGGCGGCATTGTTATTACGCCAGCGCTTTGCTGACTTTCTCATACAGATCGCCGGAAAGGTTCGGCAACGCTTTTAACTGCTCCAGCGCCGCACGCATCATCGCCTGACGTTTAGCATCATAGCGTTTCAGGCGGATCAACGGCTCAATCAGACGCGATGCCACTTGCGGGTTGCGGCTGTTCAGCTCGGTTAGCATTTCAGCCAGGAACTGATAGCCGCTACCATCCAGCGCATGGAACGCGGCCGGGTTGCTGCCGGCAAAAGCGCCAATCAGCGAGCGGATGCGGTTCGGGTTGCTGAGTGTGAACGAGCGGTGTTTCAGCAAGCTGCGCACCGTTTGCAGCACATCTTCCGCCGGGCTGGTGGCCTGCAGGATAAACCATTTATCCATCACCAGGCCGTCGTGATGCCACTTGTCATCGTACTCCTGCATCAGCGCATCGCGGCATGGCAGCTGTGCGGCAACCGCCGCCGAGAGCGCTGCCAGCGCATCCGTCATGTTATCGGCGTCGTGATACTGCTGGCTCACCAGTTTGTCTGCCAGTTGCGCATCGCCAAACGCCAGGTAACGCAAGCACGTGTTACGCAAAGAGCGTTTGCCGATATCCGCATGTTCAACGCGGTAGCTATCGAGTTTGTGCGCGTTGTACACCGCCAGACACTCATCCGCAAGTTCGGTGGCAAGCGTGCGCGTCAGCGCTTCGCGTACCGCCGCGATGGCCACAGGATCGATGATTTCAAACAGTTCGGCGATCTCATTTGCCGACGGCAGCGTCAGGATCTCTGCGGCAAGCGCCGGATCAATCGTTTCGTCCAGCAGGATCGCGCGGAAAGCATCCGCGACATGCAATGGCAGCGACAGCGCCTGGCCCTGCTGATGGCGCGCAACGTTCAGTTTAATGTGCGTAGCCAGCAGGCTTTGCGCCGCGTCCCAGCGGGAGAAATCGTTACTGGCGTGGCGCATCAGGAAGGTCAGTTGCTGATCGCTCCACTTATATTCCAGTTTCACCGGCGCGGAGAATTCACGCAGCAGCGACGGCACCGGCTGGAAATAGACGTTATCAAAGATAAAGGTCTGTTCCGCCTGAGTGACGTTCAGGACGTTATGTACCGGGTGCCCGTCTTTCTGCAACGGGATCACTTTACCTTCGTTATCGTACAGTTCGATATCGAACGGAATGTGCAGCGGCAGTTTGTCTTGCTGTTCGGCGGTCGGCGGTGTGCGCTGGCTGATGGTTAACGTGTATTGTTCGGTGTTCGGGTTGTAATCATCGTGCACCGTCACCACTGGCGTACCGGCCTGGCTGTACCAGCGGCGGAAATGCGACAGATCGATGTTTGACGCATCCTCCATGGCCTGCACGAAATCGTCGCAGGTCGCCGCGCTACCGTCATGACGCTCAAAATAGAGTTGCATCCCTTTCTGGAAATTCTCTTCGCCAAGCAATGTATGCATCATGCGAATCACTTCCGCGCCCTTTTCATACACCGTCAGGGTGTAGAAGTTATTCATTTCAATAACTTTATCCGGGCGGATCGGGTGCGCCATCGGGCTGGCGTCTTCGGCGAACTGCAGACCACGCATGGTGCGCACATTATTAATGCGGTTTACCGCACGGGAGCCCAGGTCAGAGCTGAACTCCTGATCGCGGAACACCGTCAGGCCCTCTTTCAGGCTGAGCTGGAACCAATCGCGGCAAGTTACGCGGTTACCGGTCCAGTTATGGAAATATTCGTGACCAATGACGCGCTCGATATCAAGGTAGTCTTTATCGGTCGCGGTATCGGTGCGGGCAAGCACGTATTTCGAGTTGAAGATATTCAACCCTTTGTTTTCCATCGCCCCCATATTGAAGAAGTCGACCGCGACAATCATATAGATATCGAGATCGTATTCGAGGCCGAAACGCTGTTCGTCCCACTTCATGGAATTTTTCAGCGAGGTCATCGCCCACGGTGCACGATCGAGGTTGCCGCGATCGACATATAGTTCCAGCGCCACTTCACGCCCGGAACGGGTGGTAAACGTGTCGCGCAGGACGTCGAAATCCCCGGCGACCAGCGCAAACAGATAGCAGGGTTTCGGGAACGGATCCTGCCACTGTACCCAGTGACGACCATTCTCCAGTTCGCCCTGATCAACACGGTTGCCGTTTGAGAGCAAGAACGGATAGCGGGTTTTATCGGCAATCAGCTTGGTGGTAAAACGCGCCAGCACATCCGGGCGGTCCAGGTACCAGGTAATATGGCGAAAACCTTCCGCTTCACACTGCGTACACAGCGCTTCACCGGACTGGTACAGCCCTTCGAGCGCGGTATTCGCGGCCGGGCTTATTTCATTCACAATGCGTAAGGTAAAACGCTCTGGCAAGCCATCGATCACCAGTTGGGAGCCTTCTTCTTTATAGTTGGTCCAGGGCTCATCATTTATGTGAATGGAAATCAGGGTCAGCTCGCCGCCATCCAGGCGCAGTGGCACAGCAGAGGCGCTATGGCGTGACACTTTGCTCAGCGCAGTGACGACAGTTTTTGCGGCGTCAAGGTCAAAGGTCAAGTCAATATCGCTAATCAGGTAGTCCGGCGCACGGTAGTCGTGGCGGTATTTGGCTTGTGGCTGTTGTGTCATAAAAAACCTTTAGCATCTTCTGTTGGTTACGACTCCAGTCTATTCCGGTTGCCGCAAACGCGCCACGCAGAATCTTCATCTTTTCAGAGGGAAAAGCTCTGTCTGCTACATTTTTATAACAGTCGGCACGAAATGCCATCGACCCATTCAACACCTTATGGTGTGATCAGGGTTCAATAACCAGGTAAACAAGGTATACTCCAGCGACATTCTGCTTTGTTTATTGTACTAAACGCTCCTGTAAGAGGATGCTACTGCGCACCATGACTCAACTTGCTTTCTCAGGTCTGCAAACGCTGCTGGATACCGACGCTTACAAGCTGCACATGCAGCAAGCGGTGTTTCACCACTATTATAACGTGCATGTGTCGGCTGAATTCCGCTGTCGCGGCGATGACCTGCTCGGTATCTACGCAGATGCGATTCGCGAACAGGTCGACGCCATGCAATCGTTGCGTCTGCAAGATGACGAGTATCTGTGGCTGTCCGGCCTCCCCTTCTTTCAGCCTGACTACCTTAACTGGCTACGTCATTTTCGTTATGACCCGCGCCAGGTCACGATTACTAACGACAACGGCAAGCTGCATATCAGCCTTTCCGGCCCGTGGCGCGAAGTGATCATGTGGGAAGTGCCGCTGCTGGCCGTGATCAGTGAAGTGGTTCACCGCTGCCGTTCGCCACAGACTGGCGTGCAGCAGGCTCTGCTGCATCTGGAAGAGAAACTGGCGGATTTCGCTGCACGTACCGCGCAGGTAGATATGTCCGGCTTCCGCCTGATGGATTTCGGTACGCGCCGCCGTTTCTCCCGCGATGTGCAACAAGCGATAGTCGAACGGTTGCAACAAGAACCCTGGTTTATTGGCACCAGTAATTATGACCTGGCCCGCCGACTGTCGCTGACCCCCATGGGCACCCAGGCGCATGAGTGGTTCCAGGCCCACCAACAGATCAGTCCCGATTTGGCCACCAGCCAGCGCGCGGCACTCGCGGCCTGGCTTGAGGAGTATCCAAACCAACTGGGGATTGCGTTAACAGACTGCATTACGATGGATGCGTTTTTACGTGACTTCGGCCCGGAATTCGCAACCCGTTACCAGGGTCTGCGCCATGATTCTGGCGATCCGGTGGAATGGGGCGAAAAAGCGATTGCCCACTATGAGAAACTCGGCATCGACCCTCTGTCGAAGACGCTAATATTCTCGGATAATCTGGACCTGAACAAAGCGCTGGATCTCTATTGCCATTTTGCCGATCGTGTCAAGCTGGGCTTTGGTATCGGGACACGCCTGACGTGTGATATTCCCGGCGTAAAACCGCTGAATATTGTTATCAAGCTCGTTGAGTGCAACGGAAAACCGGTGGCGAAATTATCCGACAGCCCCGGGAAAACTATCTGCCATGACAAGGCGTTTGTTCGCGCCTTACGCGAAGCGTTTGACCTGCCGCAGGTCAAAAAAGCCAGTTAATAGCAGGGAGCCTGGGGGCTCCCTTCTTTTTTGCCAATAATTTATTAATTGTTCCTGCGAATTCTGCTTGTCTGATGGCGTACGCCAGGTAACATAGATATCCCCCCTAATCGGGCGGACAAGTGTTTATTTTTTCCGACTATTAACAGAGAGAATATTATGAGCGTTGTGCCTGTAGCCGACGTATTCCATAGCCGCGTGGCCGTTGACAGTGAAGTCACCGTACGCGGATGGGTACGCACCCGCCGAGATTCTAAAGCTGGTATCTCCTTCCTCGCCGTTTATGACGGCTCCTGCTTTAATCCTGTACAGGCCGTTATTAATAATTCTCTGCCCAATTACAATGACGAAGTGCTGCGTCTGACCACCGGCTGCTCCGTTATCGTCACCGGCAAAGTTGTGGCGTCACCGGGCGAAGGCCAGAGTCTGGAAATTCAGGCGACCTCTGTCGACGTCACCGGCTGGGTTGAAGATCCGGATACCTACCCGATGGCGGCAAAACGCCACAGTATTGAGTATCTGCGTGAAGTTGCTCATCTGCGCCCGCGCACTAACCTGATTGGCGCGGTTGCGCGCGTTCGCCACACTCTGGCGCAGGCGCTGCATCGTTTCTTCGACGAACAAGGTTTCTTCTGGGTCTCATCGCCGCTTATCACCGCGTCAGATACCGAAGGCGCAGGCGAAATGTTCCGCGTCTCCACGCTGGATATGGAAAACCTGCCGCGTACCGCGGAAGGCAAAGTCGATTTTGATAAAGATTTCTTTGGCAAAGAAGCGTTCCTGACCGTTTCCGGCCAGTTGAATGCGGAAACCTATGCCTGCGCTCTGTCCAAGGTTTATACCTTCGGCCCGACGTTCCGCGCGGAGAACTCCAACACCAGCCGCCACCTGGCGGAGTTCTGGATGCTGGAACCGGAAATCGCTTTCGCCAATCTCGACGATAACGCCCGTCTGGCTGAAGCGATGCTGAAATACGCCTTTAAAGCGGTGCTGGAAGAGCGTCTGGATGATCTGAAGTTCTTTGAAGAGCGCGTGGACAAAGATGCGATTGGCCGTCTTGAGCGCTTCATTGCGGCCGATTTCGCCCAGGTTGATTACACCGATGCGGTTGCCATTCTCGAAAAATGCGGTGAGAAGTTCGAAAACCCGGTGTACTGGGGCGTTGACCTGGCTTCTGAACATGAACGTTACCTGGCCGAGAAACACTTCAAAGCACCGGTGGTGGTGAAAAACTACCCGAAAGATATTAAAGCGTTCTATATGCGTCTAAACGAAGATGGTAAAACCGTGGCGGCGATGGATGTGCTTGCGCCGGGTATCGGTGAAATCATTGGCGGTTCGCAGCGTGAAGAGCGTCTTGATGTCCTGGATGCCCGCATGGCAGAAATGGGGCTGAATAAAGAAGATTACTGGTGGTATCGCGATCTGCGCCGTTACGGCACTGTACCGCACTCCGGCTTCGGTCTCGGTTTTGAACGTCTGATTGCTTATGTGACCGGCGTACAAAACGTGCGTGATGTGATCCCGTTCCCGCGTACTCCGCGCTCAGCAACATTCTGATGTTTTAAAGGCCAGCGTTATCGCTGGCCTTTTTCATTTATGTGACACCCGTCAACTTTTCTTAACAGCTCATCAGCGTAATCACCGATCCTCTCCGTGTTTTTTACCCTTCTTTGCACAACTTTTATATCTGAAATCATTCGGCACAAAATCAACCAAAGTGTTTATTGCGGGATATGTCAGCCTGTTAATTAGCACTTTTGGTTAAAATACACACAGCTATCCGGATGGCTAAACGCCGTTATAAGAAAAAACACGCCACAAGCGTTTAGCGGATAAGAAAAGCCTTTAGCTCAATTAAATATAAGTAATTCATATAAATAGCAATGATATCGCTCATTAAATCAGCGCTCAGTACTGAACTTTGAGATGGTTCACAAAGTTCCCGAAAATACACAAAATATTACACAATATTTCTTTTTGTTACCGCTTTAAGACATTTGTAGCACTTTCAGGCTAGCGAAACGTTGTTATGTTTGGAAAGATGCCTTTCAGACACAGAAAGACACCAAACTCTCATCGATAGTTCCGTAAATTTTTTTTGACGGAATTTATTGGCGGCAGTGGCAGGTGTTCAAAAAAACCAATGAGGGTAATAAATAATGATGAAGCGCAATATTCTGGCAGTGGTTATCCCTGCTCTGCTGGCAGCCGGTGCAGCTAACGCTGCAGAAATCTACAACAAAGACGGCAACAAAGTAGACCTGTATGGTAAAGCTGTAGGCCGTCATGTTTGGACGACCACTGGCGAAGGCAGCTCTAACAGCGATGCAACTTACGGCCAGATCGGTTTTAAAGGCGAAACTCAGATCAATAGCGATCTGACTGGTTATGGTCAGTGGGAATATCGTACCAATGCAAGCAAAGCTGAAGGCGAGCAAGGCGCAGGCAATACCCGTCTGGCATTTGCAGGTCTGAAAGTTGCCAACGCTGGTTCTCTGGATTACGGCCGTAACTACGGTGTTGTATATGACGTTGAGTCCTATACTGATATGGCACCGTACTTCTCCGGCGAAACCTGGGGCGGCGCTTACACTGATAACTACCTGACCAGCCGTGCTGGTGGTGTTCTGACCTACCGTAACTCTGATTTCTTCGGTCTGGTTGATGGCTTGGCTTTCGCTGTACAATATCAAGGCAAAAACGAATCCAGCCACAGCCTGAATGCGCAGAACGGTGATGGTGTCGGTTACTCAGTAGCTTATGATTTTGGTGGCGGTTTCGGCGTTTCCGGAGCATATAGCAACTCCAAACGTACCACCGCACAGGAAGCAGATGGCAACGGTGACCGTGCTGAAGCATGGGCTGTTGGTGCAAAATATGATGCAAACAACATCTACCTCGCCACTGTTTATGCTGAAACGCGTAACATGACCATTGTTAATAGCGCTGCTGGCCAGACTGCAATTAACAATGCTACTCCGGCAGGACAGACTGCAGCTGATTACTGGGAAGCGGCTAACAAAACCCAGAACTTTGAAGTTGTTGCCCAATACCAATTCGATTTCGGTCTGCGTCCGGCAATTTCTTATGTCCAGAGCAAAGGTAAAAACCTGAACGGTGCGGAAAGCACTGCAGATCTGGCTAAATATATCCAGGCTGGCGTGACTTACTACTTCAACAAGAACATGAACGTGTTCTTCGATTACCGCTTCAACTTGCTGGATAGCAACGATTACAGCGCTAAAACCTACGGCATCGGTACTGATGACCAGGCAGCTGTTGGTCTCACCTACCAGTTCTAATCAGTCACCCTCGACTGTTATATGCATATCAAACAGGGCCTTTGGCCCTGTTTTTTTATGCCTGCAAGATAAATCACAATGACTTTTGAAAAGCATCGCGCTTTTTATCGCAAACGGTTGGCAATTCCTGTGTCAGCCGTTAACCTGATAGCGGATCTCCCTTCTGTCATCAAAATGGAACCTCGTCATGTTTGAGAATATAACCGCCGCCCCTGCCGACCCCATTCTGGGTCTGGCCGATCTGTTTCGCGCCGATGAACGCCCCAATAAAATCAACTTAGGCATTGGTGTCTATAAAGATGAAACCGGCAAGACCCCGGTGCTGACCAGCGTTAAAAAAGCCGAACTTTATCTGCTGGAAAATGAAACCACCAAGAACTACCTCGGTATCGACGGTATTCCTGAGTTTGGCCGTTGCACTCAGGAACTGCTGTTCGGCAAAGGCAGCGCGATTATCAATGACAAACGTGCGCGCACCGCGCAAACGCCTGGCGGTACGGGTGGCCTGCGCGTGGCGGCGGATTTCCTCGCCAAAAACACCTCTGCAAAACGAGTCTGGGTGAGCAACCCGAGCTGGCCGAACCACAAAGGCGTGTTTAATTCAGCCGGTCTGGAAGTGTGTGAGTACGCTTACTACGACGCGCAAAACCATGCGCTGGACTTCGATGGTTTGCTGGCAAGCCTGAATAACGCCCAGGCTGGCGACGTGGTGCTGTTCCACGGCTGCTGCCATAACCCGACAGGTATCGATCCAACGCTGGAACAGTGGGAAACACTGGCGAAACTGTCCGTTGAAAAAGGCTGGCTGCCGCTGTTCGACTTCGCTTATCAGGGCTTTGCCCGCGGTCTCGAAGAAGATGCTGAAGGATTGCGCGCGTTTGCCGCGCTGCATAAAGAGCTGCTGGTTGCCAGTTCGTTCTCGAAAAACTTTGGCCTGTACAATGAGCGCGTCGGTGCCTGCACATTGGTGAGCGCGGACGCGGAAAGCGCCGATCGCGCATTCAGCCAGATGAAAGCCGTTATTCGTGCCAACTACTCTAACCCGCCAGCGCACGGCGCTTCCGTGGTTGCAACCATTCTCAGTAACGAGGCTCTGCGTGCCATTTGGGAGCAAGAGTTAACGGACATGCGCCAGCGCATTCAGCGTATGCGCCTGCTGTTTGTTAACACGTTGCAGGAGAAAGGGGCTAACCGCGATTTCAGCTTTATCACCAAACAGAACGGTATGTTCTCGTTCAGCGGCCTGAGCAAAGAACAGGTGCTGCGCTTGCGTGAAGAGTTTGGTATCTATGCGGTTGCTTCAGGACGCATTAACGTCGCAGGCATGACGCCGGATAATATGTCACCGCTGTGCGAAGCTATCGTTGCCGTACTGTAAGTTATGGCAGTAACAAAAAGGGTCGCCGAAGCGACCCTTTTTTATTTACCAGACCGGTAATTCATCTTGCAGGAACGGATTGTGCAACCGCTCATTCCCCAGCGTTGACATCGGGCCATGCCCGGGAAGGAAAGTAACATCATCGCCCAGTGGCAACAATTTGCGCTTGATGGAATCAATCAATTGCCCATGGTTGCCTTTCGGAAAATCGCTGCGCCCCACGCCGCCTTTAAAAATCACGTCGCCGGAAATCAGCAAGCGGGATTGTGCATCGAAAAACACAATATGCCCCGGCGTATGACCCGGACAATGCAATACCTGCAGCGTTATTTTACCCACCGTGACGCTGTCGCCTTCATTTAACCAACGATCGGGCGTCAGCGGCTGACACTCCTCCAGACCAAACATCCGGCTTTGTGCCGGCAGGCCTTGCAGCCAGAACTCGTCTTCTTTTTCCGGGCCGATAATCGGCACACCGTAATGCTGCGCCAGTACGGCTGCCGCGCCAACATGATCAAGGTGACCATGTGTAAGCAGGATCTGCGTGAGGGTCACGCCAGAAGCGTCCACTTCCTGAATAATCCGTTCGGCGTCACCACCGGGATCGACCACGGCGGCAAGTTGGGTCTGTTCACACCAGATAAGCGAACAATTCTGGGAGAACGCGGTAACCGGAATAATACGATAGTTCATACTGCTCCTGTAGCTCAGCCTGAGTTTTACCAGTGCCTTACCGGCCCGGTATCAATATGCACAAAGTTGCTGCTGGGGTAGTATCCTACACCACCTGCGCGCAGAGATAACGCGGCTTTGCGAATATTACTCAGCGAAATCCCTTCAATATGGAAATCCATAGCCTGACCTTTGGTGTGATAGCTCTGTTTCGCCACACCGCGGCTGTGCGCGCGTAGTTCATTGTTGGTATCAACAGAACGGTAACCGGAGATCAGTTGCACAGGCTTGCGTGTTCCCAGCAGCCCTTGCAAACGGAAAAGATGGTCGAACAAACGAGGGTCGATGGTTTTGATTTTATTCGCGCGGTAATCACGGAAAAAATGATTAAGTTTTGCTAATTCATCCTGAATATAGCCCCTGCCATCGAAAAACTCAGCTTTAATAGATTCACCGGTATTTAGATTATTCAGCGTCAAAATACGCGGGCGCGGCGTGGAAAGGGTGGCAAAAGTCGGTGTTGGTAAGATGGCAGCACCGAGTGCGACCCCACCCAACGCCAGCAGTTTGCGGCGATTAGCGTCAAATTTATCCATGATAATAAATTCTACAGATAAGCAATGTTGAACAAAATTTATGCACTCGTATAGCGCACGAGAGGCACCTTACCGGGCAACAAACGCCACGTCAAGGCTGCCTCATCCCAGTAAATACGGGCTCTGTAGCCTCCAGAGCCCATTTTCTACCAGTTATTACGACAACACGCTGACTGAAACTGCTTCATTTATCTGATTAATTGTTCAGCTTTCGATAAGATTTGTGCACCCGATCGCGCCGTCAGATCATAATTGTAAATATCTGTACGATACTGCGTCCGCCCGTCAGCACCGACAAAGGCCGTCAGGTAATACAGATTGACCGGGATATCATGACGAATATTGACATAACGCGTATCTCCCTGTTTTAGCGCATCCGAAATCCGCGTGTCGTTCCATCCCGCATCCTGTAACAGCATATTAGCGAGCTCAGAGGCTTTGTTGACGCGCACGCAGCCAGAGCTCAATGCCCGCGCCTCTTTCTGGAACAGATTATGGTTCGGCGTGTCATGCAGATAGATAGCGTCCGAGCTCGGCATATTGAACTTATAGCGTCCCAGCGAATTCTGCGCACCAGGAGCCTGCTGGAAACGGAACGGTAAGTTCGCAGGCGTTATGGTCGCCCAGTCAACCATGTACGGGTCAATCGCTTCCTTGCTGTTCCATCCTCGCAATACGGTGTAACCGTGGCGCTCAAGGTAAGTCGGATCATTCCATACCTTCGGGAGAATATCCTTACGCGCCAGTGTTGGCGGCACGTTCCACGGCGGGTTAACCACCACATTGTTCAGTGCGCTGCTCATCATCGGCGTTTTGCGATCCGGGCGACCCACAATCACCCGTGATGCCAGCACCTGGTTACCATTGAGGTAATAAACCAGCGAATATTCAGGAATGTTGACCATGATACCGGTCGAAAGCGTACCCGGCAGTAAACGCAAGCGCTGGATATTCAGCGCCAGTAATCCGGCGCGCTGCGACGGACTTACGTTCAGCCAGTCGCGCGTCCCCTGTCCAATCACGCCATCCGCATGCAACCCTTGCCATGCCTGGAAGCGTTTGACCGCTTCCACCAGCTGTCGGTCATATGCCGCGCGCGTCTGCGGCGCTTTTTTCACGTGCTGAGCTGAAGGGCTGACCGCGACGTTATCACCCGGTAAGGCGATATTTGGTCCGCCATCCAGCATACCGGTGCGCTGCAGGATCTCTCGCAGCGCCGGAATATCATTGCTCCATTGCCCCGGACGCAACGTTACCGTGCTAGTGATTTGCGGCCACGGACGCGAATCCCCTACCAGCGCCAATAGAGACTGGTGCATAGCAGCATACTGCGGGTGATGCGGTGCAAGATGATCGATAAAACCTGGCAGAGATCCATTGTCCAGCGCCAGTTGCCACTGGTTAATGACCGAAATGGCAGGCGTTGCGAGCGCATAAGGTTTGTCGCTGTAGAGCCAGCGCTGGCCCTTCGACTGGATACCCGAGACAAAGTGCAAATAACCCAGCATCGCGTCAGACAACACGACATCACGCGCCATGCCAGAAACCGCTGGATCGGTTAACAACTCAACCCAGGTTGTGAATTGCGGCTGAAACCCTGCAATCGCCACTTCAGCGAGTTGCTGCTGAAACGCCTGTACCGCGTCGCGGTTATCCCACATCGGTTTTTGCCCGCGCGCGGCGTATAACGCAGCGAGCTGATCCATATAGACCGGCGTCCAGTTGGCAGGTAATTGCGACTGAAGTTGTGTGCGCACATCGGCAACGGAAACGCCGGACGGGAAAGATTTAACGCCGATCAACATCGCCGTCGCAGGTGACTGTTCCTGCGGCTGCGGCAGCACGGTTGGCTGCTCACCTGGCGTCGCCGTGCTATCCACCGGCACGATTTCAGGCTCATCGGCCTGCACACTAAACAGTGGAGCGAATGCGAATGCCAGGCATAAACTCAGCGCCGACATTCGACGACCATACGACTTCTTAAGCAACATCCCTTGCCCCCTGTTTCTCTTACATTGCTCGTGACGAATTCGTCACCTTTCTCTCAGTATATAAAGACAAAAAAGCATTTGCCTTCCCTAATGTAAAGAAGTTTAAAGATTAAACGCGGGCTGGCAATAGCTTTCCGAAAACAAAAAGGGCGACATTGCTGTCGCCCTTTCGCATGAGGCTGATTTACGATGCATCCGCCGTGCCGGGAAGCGTTTCCGGAAGCTGAGCGGCAAAACCGCGCAAACCGACAACGTGCACATGTTCGTGATTTTGCACCACTTTACGCACAAGTTTGTAGGTGGTGCCTTTCTCCGGGCTGATATTTTCCGGTGCCGCGATAATGAGCTGCATTTCCAGACGTTCGCACAGCTCAAACAGTGTTGCGATAGAGCGGGCGTCCAGACGTGCGGCTTCATCAAGGAACAACAAGCGGCACGGAGAGATGTCTTTACCGCGCAGTCGACGCGCTTCGTCTTCCCAGCTCTGTACCACCATCACCAGAATCGACATCCCGGTACCAATCGCTTCCCCGGTCGACAGCGCACCAGATTCCGCGCGCAGCCAGCCGTCGGAACCACGGTTAACTTCCACTTCCATCTCAAGATAGTTGCGGTAGTCCAGCAACTCTTCGCCGATGGTTTGCGGCGTACGCTGACCCATATCGATTTGCGGATTCAGACGCTGATAAAGTTTCGCCAGCGCTTCCGAGAAGGTCAGGCGGCTGCTGTTAAACAGATCCTGATGCTGCTCGTGCTGTTCAGAAAGCACCGTCAACAATGTGGCATGGGTTTCCCGCACATTCACATTCAGGCGCACGCTATTCACCTGACCAAAGGAGACACTTTGCAGCCCCTGGTTCAGCATACGGATACGGTTCTGCTCGCGCTGAATGGTTTTACGAATAATGTTCGCCACGCTGCGCGAGCTGATCGCCAGCTTCTGTTCACGGGACGTCAGCTCTTCCGTCAAACGGCTAAGCTCGATCTCCATCTGTTCGATGGCTTCAACCGGATCATCGGTACGAATAATATCCTGGCGAATACGCTCACGAAGATGCTGATACACCGCGACAAAGAACTGGATTTTGCGCTCAGGGCGTTTCGGATCTTCCGAGAGACGCAGCACATCGCGTAAATGCTCGTTATCCGCAACCGCCGGACGCAGAGCACCGAGCGCCTTATCCGACATCGAGCGTAATTCATCGGCAGAAAGGTAGGCCAGCTCGCGGCGGTGCAGACGGCGTTCAACACCGCTGTCTTTCACCATGCGCATCACCGCGCACCATCCTGCTTTCGCGGTAACCACCTGTTCACGCATTTCATGGTAGTCACGTTCCAGGCGGCGTAATTTACGCGTCAGGTTATCCATCTCCGCTTCGCAGAAGGTGATGGCTTTTTCCAGCTGGTTACGACGGGCGCGGTTGCCTGAGAGCTGTGCATGCAGCTCGTCACGACGGATACGCGCCCGCTCTTCTGCTCCACTGTCGGCGCGAACGCCAATATCCTGCAGCTCTTTTTGCAGATCGTTGAGCAACTCTTTTTTGGTATCGAACGAACTCTTCAGCGAAGCCAGTACCTGATTGTACTGGCTGTATTGCGCGGCATGGCTGCGCATCGCTTCACGCGCTTTGGTGCGTTCCGCTTCTGCCTGTTCCAGACGCTGGCGCAGTTTTTCGTTGAGATCGTTATTACCGTTGAACATTTCAGCCGCATCGGAGTAGCTGAAGTGCGCACGGCGCTGTACCACTTCCGCCAGGGCGAATGCTTGTTGGCGAGCATCACGCTGCACCTGCTGTGAGGTGGCGTAATCCGCTTTTAACTGTTCAAACTGCTCCGGATCGCTTTGCAGTACGGAAACAACCGGTTCAAGTTTCGCCAGTTGGTTGCCAAACTGCTGGATAAATCGCGCCGCTTCCTGTGCTTCGTCCAGGCGTTCCTGAATTTCATCCACGCGATCGGCAAGGGTATCGTCAGCCAGCAGATTAATACGCGGCAGCAAGCGGTTAAGCTGGGCAACGCCCTCTTTCGCCTGTTCGAACTGCACGCGGTTTTGCTGGTTGTCATTTTCATGGTTGCTGATTGCACGCTCCAGCTCGCCACGACGGCTGCTGAGCGTGCGAATTTCCGCTTCCGGATCGTCCTCAAATGCCACCGCAAGGTGGCTACCGATAAAGCGGCTGAATGCCTGATGCAGGCGCTGCGTTTTCTGCACATCAAAAGAGAGCGTGGCAAAACGCTCTGCCAGCGCTTCACGCTCCGCATGCAGGCTTTCGATACGGCTTTCCCGCGCCGCGCGACCAAACAGCGGCAGCGTCGGGAAGCGTGAATAACGCCACTGGCGATCGGCGATTTTCACCACCACCGCTTTTTCCAGCTCATCAACGCTAAACACGCTGTCATCGAAGGATTGTGGGTCCCCTTCGATCAGATAGAGATCTTCCGGGCAGTCTTCCAGACCTTCCAGCATTTCGGCGACCTGCGACAGATCCGGCACCACAATCGCATGACGCGATGGCCCGTATAGCGCGGAGTAATACGGCGCGTCGTCAATGCTGACATCGTCATAGATTTCCGACAGCAGTACACCGCCAAAACGCTCCGCCAGCGCATTGAGACGGCCATCTTCGGCGCCGCCAGGCTGGCTTAAACGTTCGATTTCATCATCGACAGCACGTTTACGCGCGCCCACTTCATCACGCTCAACGATGGCTTCACGCTCACGCTCAAGCAGTTGTTGCAGATACTCTGTCACGTCCTGCCCGGACTCGAACTGCTCACCGCTTTGCTCGCACAGTTGCGTCAGATTGCTCTGCGCCGCCAACCATATCGGCGCACGTTTGGTCAGCGATTGAATACGAGACTGTAATTGTTCCAGTTCCTGGCGCATCGCCATGCGCTGCTCACCAGCGGCGGAAACGTTGTCAGAGAGTGCGGCGATTTGCGCTTCCAGTTCCTGATGCAGCGCTTCAAGATCGTCTGCGTCATACTGTTTGCCCTGGCGCTTGCAGAACTCAGCCAGCAAACGCTCGGCATCCTGCTGCTCACGCAGACGCTGTTCCAGCTCATTCAGGCGCATACGCAGCGGCTGTACCTGCTCGGCCAGATGGCGCTGGTTAACGCCATCACGCAGCAGCTCACGCGCTACATCCCAGGCTTCGTTACGCGCCAGCGGGCCGTTAATCGCCGCCACTAATTGGTACGCCTGCTCGAACTGACTGTGCGCGGTTTGCGCCACACTTAATTTCTGATCCAGCGACAGCAGTTTTTCCGTCGCTTCCTGCTCTTTCGCCTGGAAAGTTTCCAGCCATTCGTCGGCGCTTTCCGGCGTCAAATCCGGTAGATGACACAGCTCTTTCGCACGCTGTAACGCCTGCAACGCCTGGTTATACTGGATGGCGCGAGTTTGCTGGACATCCAGCGCTTGCTGGTAATCGGCAAGCTGGCTTTTCAGCTCATCCACTTCAAGCTCGGCGGCTTCCGCGCGGGCTTCGTTCTCTTCCTGACGCTCAGCAGCTTCGGCCACCACTTCATGCTGCTCTTCCAGGCGAACTTGCAGTTCGTCGAGGTCCGCTTCGTAGCGCTCGATTTTTTCCTGCTGGCGCAGCGCGGTTTGCACCAGATTCAGGTGATCGCTGGCAGCTTGATAGTCGGCCTCCAGATCCCCTTCCGCACCGCTATGCTCGGAGAGTTCGCGCGCCATATCGACATGCTTATACTGCTCTGCCGCCAGTTGCTGGCGCGAGGTAAACAGATCGCGACGAAATTCGAGCGCTTTGTCCAGATGCACCCGCCGTTCGTTGGCGTGGCGCATATAGTCCGCCGCCACATAGTTTGTCGCTTCGCTGATCAAATGCTTGAACAGGTCACGATCCGACTGGGTTACGCGAATCGCTTCCAGCGTCATGCGGTTTTCACGCAGCGCCGCTTCCATATCCTGGAACGCTTTGCGCACGCCGCTGTTTTCCGGCAGCAAATAGTCGCGCAGCGAACGCGTAATGGCGCTGGAGATCCCGCCGTACAGCGAAGCCTCAATCAGACGATAGAACTTGCTACGATCCGAGGCCGAGCGTAAACGACGCGCGACAATCCCTAAGTCAAACATCAGCGCATGGTAATCGGTGATGGAGTTGAACTGCTTGAACTGCACCCCTTCCATCGTATCCAGCTTGTCTTTCACTTCTTGCAGTGAAAGTACGCGCGCCTGCCGTTCATTCAGCGTTTCCGTCAGCAGTTGCGTCGGCAGCATTGAGGTGGGCAAGCCCTGAATCGCAAACGGTTTGATATCCACTTTGCGGTCGCGACCGGCGACCTGTTGCAAACGCACCCCCACCAGCACGCGCTGATGGCGCGAGTTGATGACATCCAGCACCGAATAACAGACACCCGCTTTCAGCTTACCGTGCAGGCCTTTATCACGAGACCCCGAGGTTGCGCCCGCTTCGGTGGTGTTACGGAAGTGCAGCAGCGTCAAATCCGGGATCAATGCCGTAACAAAAGCGGCCATTGTGGTCGATTTGCCGGCACCGTTGCCCCCGGAGAGCGTCGTCACCAGTTCATCCAGGTCAAACGTACGGGCAAAAAAGCCGTTCCAGTTAATCAGCGTCAGCGAACGAAATTTACCGCGATCAATCATTACTCTTCCTCCGAGCTATCCGGCTGATTATCTTCAGGCTCATCATTGAGCTGCAGATGGTTTTCGACAGGCATCGCTTCACCGTCGCGGATCATGCGCAGTTGCGCTTCACGCGCATCATCGCCCGAGCGTACATCGGCGCCAAAGCGGAATACGGATTCAGTGATACGGAACTTGCTGCTGTCGTTACCCATAAACCAGATCATGCCGAGACGGCGCAGGCGGTTCAGCGAGGAGCGCACCTTTTCCTGCAGTTTTTGTCGGTCAAGATCGGAACCGGTAGAACGGTTATTTACCAGCTTCAGCAGCTTCGCTTCATCCGCCAGCGACATCAGCTCGTCGTACAGCTCTTGTTGGGTGAAGATCCCTTCATTTGCCAGACGTTCCGGGCTGAGGTAGAGATAGCAAAGAATTTTGCCGACCATCATATCCAGCTCGGAGAGCACCGAACGCGGGATAAGCGTGGTGGAGCGCGGACGCAGATAGAAAAAACCTTCCGGTGCGCGGATCAGCTCAACGTTGTAGCGCGCGTAAAACTCTTCCAGATACTCCTGGAAATCCATTAAAAATGCGTGATTGTCCAGCTCGTCGAGGCCGATATGTCGCCCTGAGCGCAATGCGCTGTCCAGTGCCGGAAACAGAGAATTAGCCAACGCCTGTGCCAGTTTAACCGGCATCACTTGTTCAATATTTGTCGATGACATGCGCCTGTACCTTGGCTCCGTAATCATTAATCGGCTGCCACTTCGGCGGCAGTCCGGTGAAATCTGCTTGCGCTACGCCAAGACGTACCGCCTGATCAACCACGATGCGCGCAATGTCGAAATGACGAACGCGTGGATATTGCGCCAGATACTCGCGCGCCACCAGGCCGAGATCCAGCGGCACACCTTTGGTCTTATAAATTGCCAGTTGCTGCTCAATAAGCGCCGCCAGTTGCTCGCGGATTTCGTTAAACTCTTCGAACTCCAGATCCGGCGGCAACTCACCTGTGACTTCTTCATCACGCAGCGCCATCTCTTCATCGCGCATGTCCAGCAGCCTGTCGGCGCTGGCATAGGTTAACGCCCACGGCGCATCGAAATAGGATTGTACCGACTGACGCAAACGCTGAGCAAAGACGCGGTTCTTATCCATATCGATAGCGGTACGGATAAATTTGTGTACGTGGCGATCGTAACCAATCCACAGATCGATGGCCTGCTGGCCCCAGCTCACAATACGATCCAGCTTACTTTGCAGGTTGAAGACCAGTTGATCGAGGAATTCAAGATCATCGCGCCCAAGTGTCGCATCCTGAATGCTCAACAGGTTGGTCTGCAACTTATCCCCGGCGGCATCGAGCGTATCCTGCAGTTCGCGTAACGTACCGGAGGTTTCAGACAGCAGCAATTCACAACTGGAGATGGCCGCGCGCCAGTCTTTATTCAGCAGTTGTGCAATATCATCTTTGACCTGTTGCTGCTGTTCATCCATCAGGCGTTGAGTCAGATCGATGCTGTCAAAAATCTCCGCGACCGAGTATTTCAGCGGCGCGTAAACATTGCGATGCCAGTGAAATTCGTCTCCGCCTTCCTGTGCCGCGTCTGCGGCGCGTTTTAACTCGCTGGCCACAATGGAAAGCTGCATAGAAAGACGCAGCGTGGAGAACTCGCGCTGGCGAATGTAGTAGTCAGTAATGCCAATGCCCAGCGGCGTCAGACGGTAGATGGCATTGCCTTCCACCTGCTCACTGGTAAAGCGATTTAACAAACGCTGGCGCACCAGGTCGTTAATGGCGTTATTGGCACGCTGGGTAATGGTTTCACTGGTTTGCTCAAACGCATCACTCACATGGCGAAAGGCATCGACCAGTTCACCTTCGTTCATTTCCCCATCCAGACGCTCACCATTGAGCGTGGCGATGGCCAGCAAAAAAGAGAGCCTGTCGACCGGCAGCGAGATGGAGAAATCATTTTTCCTGGCCCAGGCAACCAGTTCGGGGACTGTCTGGGAAAATTCACTCATCGTTTGTCCTTTCATCGATTTGCGGCTTAAGCGCGGTCACGTGAATATAGCGGCCAAGGCTAATATAGGGTTCCTGGCGGCAATAGCGTGTTTCCAGTTCAAGTAACGCGTCAAAGCAGTCATGCTGCTGGTGTTTTTCGCGCAGATAATCGTGAAACACGCGCACACCCGTTTTGCCCGTTATCTGCCAGCCAATCTGTTCGAGCCAGCCATAAACATCCGCAGGAGCACGCGGAAAATCCGGGGAAAGGGTACGTTTTTTGCGCTTCGGCATACCGACTTTCACATAGTCAAAATTTCCTGCCACCATATTGTGCATCAGCAAGCCGTCGGCATTGTAAAACATTAACGACAACGCACCGCCTGGGCGCAGCACCGACCACAATATTTGCAGTACAGGAACCGGTTCTGCGACCCACTCCAGCACAGCATGGAACAATATCAGATCAACCGGCGATTCCAAATGCTGAGCAACGTCCTGAACGGCGCATTGTATAAAATGCATGTTACCGCTCACACCTTTCTCTTCGGCCGCCGCCTGGGCACGCGCGATCATCGCTTTCGACACATCACAGAGCGTGACGTGATGACCCAACTGCGCCATGCGAATCGCCGTCTGGCCTTCCCCGCCACCAGCATCCAGCACGCGCAATGGCTCGTTGCCCATCCGGGCCAACAGGGCATCAAGATCCTGCCACAAAATCGCCTGACGCAGCTGGCCTTTCGTCGTGCCGTAGATGTTGCGCGAGAACTTCTCAGCAATGTCGTCGAAATTGCGATCCTTCATGGGTGCTCCACGCTTCTGGCAAAACCGCTATTTTGTCACAGCCGTGCCGATAATGAACCCATCTGGTGTAAGATCGGCGCAAAAGGCCTGCTATATGGTCAAAAAGGAGACGGATACGGTGCTTTTTACTCTTAAAAAATACATCGGCGGCCTGATGCTGCCTCTGCCTTTTTTGCTTTTGCTGATCGGGCTGGGCATTGCGCTGATCTGGTTTAGCCGCTGGCAAAAAACCGGCAAAGTATTTATCAGCGTCGGGTGGCTGGTTTTATTGCTGTTGAGCATGCAGCCCGTTGCCGATCGCTTTTTACAACCGATTGAAGACACCTACCCCACCTGGCGCGGTACGCAGCCGGTAAAATACATCGTGATACTCGGCGGTGGTTACACCTGGAACGATGCGTGGGCGCCGAGTTCAAACCTGATTAATAACAGCCTGCCGCGCCTGACGGAGGGCATTCGTCTGTGGCAGGCCAACCCCGGTTCGAAAATCATTTTTACCGGTGCGGCGGCGCAAACCAACCCGGTCAGCACGGCGGAAGCGGGTGCACGCGTCGCTGAAAGCCTGGGCGTGCCGCGCAGTGCCATCATGACGCTGGATCAACCGAAAGATACCGAGCGGGAAGCGCTCGCGGTGAAAGAGGCGATTGGCGATGCGCCTTTCCTGCTGGTGACTTCAGCGTCTCATCTGCCACGCGCAATGATTTTCTTCCAGCGTGCTGGCCTGCATCCATTGCCCGCGCCGGCAAACCAGCTGGCAATTGCCTCTCCGCTTAATCCGTGGGAACGCATTATTCCCTCCCCGGTGTGGCTGATGCACAGCGACCGGGTGGGTTATGAAACATTAGGTCGTCTCTGGCAGTGGCTGAAAGGCAGCTCAGACCAGCCAGGGGAGCAGTGATTTTGAGGCAAGATCGAAGTTAGCGCGGTTAAACCGTCCGGTATTCACCAACTGCGCCACTTCATCCCATAACAGGTAAAGCCAGCGCCGCCACAGGAAGGATTCCGCAACCGGCGCGCGCTGGAGATAATGCCAGAGCAATCCTTCTGCCTGCGCACCTTCCACCAGCCGGAACAGTTCATATTCGCGCGGCGCCCAGAGCATAATGCCAGGCCCAACCATTGCCAGTAACTGGTCGCTGCGGGCATCCTTCAACATACTGCGCAAGTTAAAGCTGCCATGCACCAGCACACAGTTATCGTTAAAACCATCAAACAGCGCGGGCAGGCACTCGCGAGTACGAAACAGCACGCGCTTATCCTGCATCGTCAACCCGGTGTTGTGATACTGGTTGAGGGTGGTCCACAACACTTCCACGCGCTGGCGATACCAGGAGGGCCAGATATTTTCCTGGGTACTATCAACAGTGCCAACGCAACCGTGGCTATCCTGGCGGTGCCAGAAAAGCAACGCCTCAACGATTTGGTCTTTGAGTTGCTCCCAGCGCTCAGGCGTACGCGCTGGCGCTTCAACCGGTACGCCGCGTAAGCGTTCTATAAGCAACACATCCGGCCCCGGGTGCTCTTCGTGCGTCATGACGCCGTAAACAACCGGCATGCGAACAGCGCCGCCGCGCGCCAGCATTGATATCTTCCAGGCTAACTGTCGCGCAATGCCAGGCGTTGAGAAGCTTCGTGCCAGCAGTGGCATCGGATTACCCTGGCTGTCATACAGCGCCCAGAGTGCGGAATCCGGCTTTTCGCTGACGCACTCCATGCGGCTCAGTTTTTCACCCAACAGATGACTCAGTTCAGCGCGCAGTTGTTCCATAGCAGATTGCCCTCACAAAGATGACTGCTTTTATAATGAGCGCCGATAGCACAGATGTCATCCTGATGAGATCAAAACAGCATGAGAATTCCGCTGACAAGCGGCAAATCCCCTCCGGGTGGAGGGGATGGAAGGATTAACGCAGTTCCTGACGGACGCGCGCCAGATCTTCAGGGGTATCCACACCGGTGCCCGGCACCACACTGGCGACGGCGACGTGGATTTTTTCGCCGTACCAGAGGACGCGCAGTTGCTCCAGCATCTCTATCTGCTCAAGCGGGCTGGTTTGCCAACTGACATAACGGCGGATAAAACCAGCGCGATAGCCATAAATGCCGATATGGCGCAGGAAAGTATCGCCAATCGTCTCGCGAGATTGTGCGAAACGATCGCGATCCCAGGGGATCGTAGCGCGGGAGAAGTAGAGCGCGTAACCTTCGGCGTTCATCACCACTTTCACCGCGTTCGGGTTGAATGCCTCTTCCGCACTGTGAATGGGTACCGCCAGCGTTGCCATCCCAACATCACGCGCGGCAAGGTTTTCTGCCACCTGGCGAATAATCGCTGGCGGGATCATGGGTTCATCACCCTGCACATTGACGATCACGGTATCGTCGCTGAAACCGCATTTTTCCACGACTTCAGCAAGGCGTTCAGTGCCGGACTGATGATCGGCGCGGGTCATACAGACTTCACCGCCAACCGCCTGCACCGCATGCATCACCTCTTCGTTGTCCGTCGCCACGATAATACGCTCAGCGCCGGATTCACGGGCGCGCTCCAGCACATGCACCACCATGGGCTTACCGTTAATGTCGACTAAAGGTTTGCCGGGCAAGCGTGTGGAAGCATAACGCGCGGGAATGATAACAACGAAACTCATGGCCGGCTCTCTTCCGCAGTTAATGAACGCGCTTCGGTTTCCAGTAATACAGGAATACCGTCTCGCACCGGATAGGCGAGGCTGTCGATTTTGCAGATTAACTCTTGTTTATCCTGGGTGTAATTCAGTTTTCCGTTACACACCGGGCAGGCAATAATTTCAAGTAAACGGTGATCCATCTTTCCTCCTGCTACACCGATAATTAACGGTTTAAGCTTATCATATTCATTTCTTACGCCGCGTCTATTTCCAGCCCGGCGCAGCATGCAGCAAATAACCCCTCAGGCAACCGCGAGAACGTGACCCGCAGAGCTCCCTGCCAACGGGCAAACTCGGTAATGGCACCTGATAGCCCCTTTTCCAGCGAATGCCCGGGTTTAACGCCATCTTCCAGATACAGCGCAATAATCTCCAGCACGCCCGCTTTGCGGTGCATTTTTGCATCCATACGCCCCACCAGTCGCCCACGATGCAATAATGGCAACACAAAATAGCCGAATTGCCGTTTAGGGGCCGGGGTATAGCACTCCAGACGGTAGCTAAAATCGAACAGTTGCTCGGCTCGTTTACGATCCCATACCACCGGATCAAACGGTGAAAGCACCGCGCTGTGAGTAGCGGCAAGTTTGCCTGCCTGCGCCTGTTCAAGCTGCGGCAATAAAGAGGCATGCAGCCAGGCCGGGCCAATGTTTTCGACATTGACGGGATAAATGGTTCCCGCGTCCTGCATCTTCTCCAGCACTAACGGTAATGCCACTTTCCGCAAGCGATAGTAATCCGCCAGCCACTGCGCGCGAAACAGCCCTAAACTGCGGGCGCTGTTTTCCAGCATCTGATACTCCGCCGCATCTTGCGACAGCAGGTCGCGAGCATCATCCCAGTACGGCACAACACGCTGCGTTAAATCATAAACACGCTGAAAATTGCGACGTTCAACCACCATCACTTTTCCGGCCGTAAATAGCCCTTCCAGATGCCGCTTATGCGGCTTCCATTCCCACCAGCCGCTGGGTCCTTTACGTGGATGTTCAAAATCAGCCGAACGCACCGGGCCATTTTGCTCTATATGTGCAATGAGCTGCTCAATTTCCGCCGCATGTTCCTGCATCCACGCTTCGCGATACTTCCAGCCCATTTGATCTGGCGCCAGCATGCGATGGCGCACCAGTGCAAAGTCTTCACGCGGCAGAAAACAGGCTTCATGCGCCCAGTACTCCATCAGGTCACCGTTGCGCAGCGCATCATCAAGCCAATGCTGCGGATAGTGCCCAAGGCGGCTAAAAAGCACCAGATAAGGGCTGCGGGCAACAATATTGATGGTGTCAATTTGCAGCAGCGACATGCGCTGAATAGTGGAGAGAATATCGCCCGGTTTTGCCCGACGAGAAGGTTTACGTAATAGCCCCTGGGCTGCGAGATGCAGATGACGAGCAGCAGTCAGAGAAAGTTGCGGCACGGACATGGGAGTTCCTGTTTAAGTAACAGGGCGCGGCCGATGCGACCACCGTCAGCGCGCCAGAGTGAACAATTCCTGCAGTAATTCTTGCGCCTGCTCGCCCTCAAGCTGCGCGTCTACAGGCAAATACCACCAGTTATCCTCAGCAAAAGACCGACACTTAACTGCATCTTTTTCGGTCATCACCAATGTTTGTCCTGGTTTCACCAGAGGCTTTACATCATGCAGCGTTAACGCCTGATGATCGGCAAGCGCCACCGTCTTTTGCAGCGTCGCTCCGCACTCGGTGAGAGTAGCAAAAAAACGCGGTGGATGACCGATGCCTGCCATCGCAACGATATTGGTCAATGTGTGAACGTCACGGCGTTCGCCGGTAAACAGATTGACCGCCAACCCAGGCCGCAAACACATCGGGATCTCTCCCGCTCTGGCTACACCGCCGTTGGTAATGATGGCATCCACACTTTTTAAACGCGACGCCCGCTCACGCATCGGCCCTGCGGGCAACCACCAGCCATTGCCAAAACGCCTGACGCCGTCAACAACGACAATTTCCTTATCACGCGCCAGCTTATAATGTTGCAAACCGTCATCCGTAATGATCAGTTGTACCGAGTATTGCGCAAGAATCGCACTGACGGCGTCGCTTCTGACGGGAGAAACCGCAACCGGCGCGCCAGTGCGTTGATAAATCAGTACCGGTTCATCACCTGCCTGAGCCGTAGTGGTTTCGGGTGTCAGCACGAGCGGGTAACGATCCGCTTTACCGCCGTAACCACGCGACACCACGCCAACACGGATGCCACGCTGCTGTAGTTGCTCCACCAACCAGATGACAACGGGCGTTTTACCGTTACCGCCTGCCGTCAGATTGCCGACGACCACAACAGGAACCGGTGCACGCCAGGATTTTTTTAAACCAATGCGATAGGCGAAACGAATGGCACCGCTCACCAGGCCGTAAAGCCAGGAGAGCGGTAGCAACAGTAGCCACAGGCGGGATTCACCGGACCAGATGCGTGCAATCATTCGCCAAACTGCATTTTGTGAAGCTGAGCATAGACCCCACATTGTTCCAGCAGATCCGCATGGGTGCCACGTTCAACGATACGGCCATCTTCCACCACCACAATTTCGTCGGCCTGTTCGATGGTCGACAAACGGTGAGCAATCACCATTGAGGTACGGTTCTTTTGCAGCTCGTTCAGCGCGGCCTGAATGGCACGTTCAGATTCTGTATCAAGCGCCGAGGTCGCTTCATCAAGAATGAGGATAGGACTGTCGCGCAGCAGCGCGCGGGCGATCGCAATGCGCTGGCGCTGGCCGCCTGAAAGCAGCACACCGTTTTCCCCGATCACCGTATCCAGCCCCTCATCCATCTTATTGATAAAGTCATAGGCATAGGCCATTTTCGCTGCTTGCTCAATCTCTTCGCGGCTGTATGTTTCGGTACGTGCGTAAGCGATGTTATTGGCAACCGTATCATTAAACAGATGTACGTTTTGCGACACCAGCGCAACCTGGTCACGCAACGACGTGAGCTTATATTCACGTAAATCATGGCCATCCATCAGGATTTGCCCTTCGTCGACATCGTAAAAACGCGTGATCAGGCTTGCCAGCGTCGATTTACCCGAACCGGAACGCCCTACCAGTGCGACGGTTTTTCCCGCCGGAATCGTCAGGTTGATATTACGCAATGCTGGCGTTTCACGCCCCGGATAGGTGAAGGTCACGTTGCGAAACTCAATATCACCGCGCGCACGTTCAATCACCCGCGTGCCTTCGTCTTTTTCTTGCTCACTATCCAGAATCGCGAACAAAGTCTGGCAGGCCGCCATACCACGCTGGAACTGAGCATTGACGTTGGTCAGGGATTTCAATGGGCGCATAAGCGCGATCATTGATGAAAAGACAACGGTGATAGTACCCGCACTCAAGGTGGACATTACGCTTGGAAAACTGGCGGCATACAGCACAAACGCCAGCGCCAGTGACGCAATAAGCTGGATAACAGGATCGGAAATAGACGATGCCGAGACCATTTTCATGCCCTGCAAGCGCATCTTGTTGCTGACTTTATCAAAACGGCTGGTTTCTACTTCCTGGCCACCAAACATCAGCACTTCTTTATGCCCTTTCAGCATCTGCTCCGCACTGGTGGTCACTTGCCCCATCGTGTTTTGCATATTTTTACTGATGTTACGAAAGCGTTTGGAAACGACGCGAATCGCTATCGAAACGATCGGCGCCAGCACAATGAGAATCAGGGAGAGTTGCCAGCTGTACCAAAACATCATGATAAACAAGCCGATGATCGATGCCCCCTCACGCACGACAGTGATCAATGCGCTGGAGGAGGAAGAAGCGACCTGTTCAGAGTCATAGGTAATACGCGAAAGTAAAGTGCCTGTAGATTGTTTATCAAAAAATGAGACCGGCATGCCCATCATATGGCTGAACAGGCGACGACGCATGGTCATCACCACTTTTCCAGAAACCCAGGAAATGCAGTAACTTGAGATGTAGCTGGTGATGCCACGCAGGATCATCAGCCCAATAACCACCAGCGGCATCCACAGCAGCACAGAGCGGTCGGTTTTACCAAAACCATCATCCAGTAACGGTTTGAGCAGCGATAACATAAAGGTATCGCTGGCTGCGTTGAGGATTAACGCTATCCCCGACACGATCAGACCCGCTTTGAAAGGCGCAATAGTTGGCCATAATCGGCGGAATGTCTGCCACGTGGAGAGATCTTTGTCGTTATGCATTCAAAAAACCAGCACTTGTTGAAATAGCCGCATATTCTACCCGTTATCACTGGGGACGCCAAACCACTGATGATACCAACGCGGTAAAAGTTGATCTCGTAAACTATGGATTTCCCAGCCCTGTGACGTAAACGATACCGTTAACTGCCCTTGATGCGGTGTGTCGTACCAGCGATACCCTTGTTCACGGTAGCGGTCGATCACCTTTATTGAGGGAAATCGCCAGGCGTTGTAACGCGACGCCGACGCCAGTGCTGCTTCGCCGCCAATTCGCTGCACAAACGGCAGCGATGATGAACTATTGCTTCCATGATGAGGCACTTGCACTAGTGTAGACTGCAAATGCGTCCAGTAGTGGCTCAGCATCGCCATCTCACCTGCCGCTTCAATATCGCCTGTGAGCAGGAAGCTGTGTTGACCGTCATCGACTCTGACTACGCACGAATGGTTGTTTCCTTTCGTCCCGGTACCGCTTATCGGCCAATGAACGGTAAATGTTAATCCCTGCCATTGCCATTGCTGACCACGAAAGCATGGTTGGTGAGCAGCCCAACCCAGCGGGCTACGGATCCATAATTGCGGCCAGGCATTTATCAGTGAGTCCAGTCCACCGCGATGATCCAAATGTTCATGACTCAGAATAATGCCTTCAGGCTGTAAAGCATGCCAACGCAGCCATGGAATAATCAACTGTTGTCCACTATCGCCGCCCGGCCACGCGACGCCAGTGTCATAAAGTATCGCTTTGCCATTACGTTCAATCACCATTGCCAGGCCCTGCCCGACGTCGAGCATATGCACTGCCCACTCCCCCTGCCGTTCAGTGCGCCAGAACGGCAGAGTAAGCAATGTCAGGCATGCCAGACACAGCGCCGGGACACTCCGCCATAAATGCAAACGCCAGAAAATTAGCGTCAGCCACGGCAACCAGGCCAGCAACTGCCAGCGCATATCCACATTAAGCCAACCAGCAGGTAGCCAATGCAGAAAAGCAAACAGGAAATCCAGTGTCTTATCTGCAAGGTACCAGCAAGCCAACTCCCCCACCGCAGGACCGATCAAGTGCAGCAACATTGCCAGTAAAATGAGCGGTACAGTAACAAACGTTACTAACGGAATGGCCAACAAATTTGCCACTAACGAGCTCAGGCTTATACCGTGGAAAATTGACAACTGCACAGGGAGCAGCAGTAAGGTCATCCCCACTTGTAGATGAAGCAAATTAATACTGCTCTGGACCAGCCAGGTATGTTGTTTTGTTGAGGCTGGTAGCCATTGATACCAAAACAGCAGCGCGGCTACTGCGAAAGCGGACAGCCACAGACTGGTTGATAGCACGGCGAGGGGATCGGTGAATAAGATAGCGGCAATGCAACAAAGCCATACCTGCCAGGGCGACCACAATCGCCCGGATAGCCGTAACGCGGCCCAGACGCTAAGAGAAATAGCGGTACGCAATGCAGGCGGTTGTAGCCCGGTCAGCCAGGCGTAACTTACTGCAAACCCTACGCCAATAAGCAAGGGTAAACGCCAGTTAATCCAGCCGCCGGGAAAGAAACATTGTACGCCACGAATAATCAGCCAACCCAACATTGCCGCCAGAGCAATATGTAGCCCGGATATCGCCATCAAATGCGCAGTACCGGTCTGCCGCATGATCTCTTTGACACTGGCATCCAACGTTGCGCGTTCGCCCATCCCTAACGCAAGTATCACCTGCTGCCAGGGGTATTTAGTCAGTGTTTCGGTTAATGATTGCAGGTAGCGCGCGCGCCATGAGCACTGGGGTTCGGTCAGGCGGGCATCGATAAAACGGCCACTCAACGGCAGGTGGGAAGCCATTGCATAACGCTGCGTATCGAAACCGCCATCATTTAATTGCCCGTGAACGGCACGAGCTCTAATCGCCATCGTCCATCGCTGGCCGGTACAAACTGGCTCAGGCAAATACTGGCCATAGAGGCTTATTCCTACTGATGGAAACAAGCGCTTACCATCCAGACGAGTGATTTTTCCCCAATGCCGGGTCATATGATCCGTATCGGTAATTACCACTTCAGCCTGGTGAGTCGCACCAGCTATGTGCCCGGCAGGCCAGACAGCCTGCATTGCTGCCAGCACTCCCCATGCGAATGCAAGTAATGTGACGGCGCAGTAACGAAACAGACGAGGTCGAAAACACGCGAATAGACATCCGATGGCAATGAGAAACCACACACATCCTGTGGATGGTAGTGAAGGCATCCACTGTAATGGCAAAATGCCAATTATGAGGCATATCGCTAATGCCGGTAACGTCATGCATACCTCCTTGTTGCGTGGAGAGTATGCCCGCTGTCGCCAGTGTTTTCTGTTTGTAATAACCGTTTTGCGGTGCAGGCTGGTTGCTTTCGATGCACTTACAGAGCATCTGCAAAATTGTGCGAAGCAGCTTCAGAAATGAAGAGGTCAGAGAAACAAAAAAAGCACCTACAGGTGCTTTTTTCGTCAAAGTTAATTTCAGCGTGTAGCTAAAAATTACTCATAAATATTGGCGCGGTCGCGTAATTCTTTACCCGGTTTAAAGTGCGGAACGTATTTTCCTTCCAGATCCACTTTATCGCCTGTTTTCGGGTTACGCCCGGTGCGAGGTGCACGATAGTGCAGGGAAAAACTGCCGAAACCGCGGATCTCAATGCGCTCGCCCTGGGCAAGAGTAGAGGCCATATGCTCCAGCATCTCTTTTACAGCATCTTCCACAGCTTTAGCCGGAATATGCGACTGCTGGCTTGCAAGTCTTTCAATCAATTCTGACTTGGTCATGATTCCTCCGGTTTCCTTCAACGCAAAATTAGCTTTACTAGCTTTAACAAGGGCGGCCGTAGCCGCCCTTTGTCATTGATTACAGGACGAATCCTGTGATCTGTCAAGTAACTCCTCACCGTTCACGCTGCAGTCGTGTGACTTACGTCCTGGTACAGCGTAAATAATTCAGAGCGCTTGATATTACTCGCCTTTCGCTGCTTTGAAAGCTTCAGCCATAGCGTTAGAGAAGTTGCCTTCTTCCTGTTTGTTGTTAACAGAAGCGATTGCATCTTTCTCGTCAGCTTCGTCTTTCGCACGAACAGACAGGCTAACCACGCGGTTTTTACGGTCAACACCGGTGAATTTAGCTTCAACATCGTCGCCAACATTCAGAACCAGAGTTGCGTCTTCAACGCGGTCACGGGAAGCTTCAGAAGCGCGCAGGTAACCTTCAACGCCGTCAGCCAGTTCTACGGTCGCGCCTTTAGCGTCAACTGCAGTAACTTTACCGTTTACGATTGCGCCTTTCTTGTTCAGAGCAACGTAGTTGTTGAACGGATCTTCTGCGAGCTGTTTAACGCCCAGAGAGATACGCTCACGCTCTGCGTCAACCTGCAGAACAACTGCAGCGATTTCGTCGCCTTTTTTGTATTCACGAACTGCTTCTTCGCCTGCAACGTTCCAGGAGATGTCAGACAGGTGAACCAGGCCGTCGATACCACCGTCCAGGCCGATGAAGATACCAAAGTCAGTGATAGACTTGATTTTACCTTCAACGCGGTCGCCCTTGTTGTGGGTTTCTGCGAACTGCTGCCACGGGTTGGATTTGCACTGTTTCAGACCCAGGGAGATACGACGACGTTCTTCGTCGATATCCAGAACCATAACTTCCACTACGTCGCCAACGTTAACAACTTTGGACGGGTGGATGTTTTTGTTGGTCCAATCCATTTCGGAAACGTGAACCAGGCCTTCAACGCCTTCTTCGATTTCAACGAAGCAGCCGTAGTCGGTCAGGTTGGTCACGCGACCAGTCAGCTTGGTGCCTTCCGGGTAACGTTTAGCGATAGCTACCCACGGATCTTCGCCCAGCTGTTTCAGGCCCAGGGAAACACGAGTACGTTCGCGGTCGAATTTCAGCACCTTAACAGTGATTTCATCGCCAACGTTTACGATTTCGCTCGGATGCTTAACGCGTTTCCATGCCATATCGGTGATGTGCAGCAGGCCGTCAACGCCACCCAGATCAACGAATGCACCGTAGTCAGTGAGGTTCTTAACGATACCTTTAACTTCCATGCCTTCCTGCAGGTTTTCCAGCAGTTGATCGCGCTCTGCGCTGTTTTCGGATTCGATAACCGCACGACGTGAAACAACAACGTTGTTACGTTTCTGGTCCAGCTTGATTACTTTGAATTCAAGCTCTTTGCCTTCCAGGTGCAGAGTGTCACGGACCGGACGAACGTCTACCAGGGAACCCGGCAGGAACGCGCGAATACCGTTCAGCTCAACAGTGAAGCCGCCCTTGACTTTGCCGTTGATAACACCGGTAACAGTTTCAGCGTCTTCGTAAGCTTTTTCCAGCGTGATCCAAGCTTCGTGACGTTTAGCTTTTTCACGGGACAGCAGGGTTTCACCGAAGCCGTCTTCTACTGCATCCAGGGCAACGTCAACTTCGTCACCAACCTGGATTTCCAGCTCGCCCTGGGCGTTTTTGAACTGCTCTGCCGGAATGGCGGACTCAGATTTCAGACCGGCGTCAACCAGAACTACGTCTTTGTCGATAGCAACAACAACACCACGAACGATAGAACCCGGGCGGGTTTCGATTTCTTTCAGGGACTCTTCAAAGAGTTGAGCAAAAGATTCAGTCATATTGATAATCTTCAGGATTCTTCAATTTAACGTCCACCTGGCTTCATGCCGGATGGGGTTGTTTCACATGCCTGCTCACATTCCATTGCAGCAGGTACTACGAATTCGGTCGCTTATGCGAGAGCCAATTTTTGGCGAGCATATTGTAGCGCTTTCTCAATCACTTGCTCAATACTTAAACTGGTTGAATCCAGTACTAAAGCATCGGCAGCGGGAACCAGCGGTGCAACAGGACGATTTCGATCGCGATCGTCACGTTCCTTTATCTCGGCCAAAAGGCGTTCAAAGTTAACACTAAAGCCCTTCTCCTGCAACTGTAGCATGCGCCGATGCGCACGCTCTTCAGAAGAAGCGTCAAGAAAAATTTTTACCGGCGCGTCCGGAAAAACCACAGTCCCCATATCACGCCCGTCGGCGATGAGGCCTGGTGCGTCACGGAATGCGCGCTGGCGACGTAATAACGCTTCACGCACTCGCGGGAACGCTGCAATCTGCGAGGCTGCATTTGCCACGTCCTGAGTACGGATTTCGCTGCTGACATCTTCGCCTTCCAGAATGACTTCCAGATGGCCATTTGTTGAGACAAAACGCACATCCAGGTGCGCTGCCAGCGGAACCAAAACATCTTCGGAAGAAACATCGACATGGTGATGCAGCGCAGCGAGCGCCAGAACACGATAAATTGCGCCTGAGTCCAACAGATGCCATTGCAACGCTTCCGCCATTGCCTTGCAAAGCGTGCCTTTACCCGCGCCGCTTGGCCCATCAATGGTGATTACCGGGGCAATTGCCGTCATCTTTCTCTCCTTAATCAAGGCATATCGTTACATAACCGCGCGCATTATACGCGCCAATGCCCACAACCGTTACTATTGCGTGCGAATAACCGAAGAGGATGCAACTGAGTGTAGAATAATTGCGCGGGAAGCGGGCTGATTTACACCAGCCCGCAAGAGGGAGGAATTATGCCAGCGTACTAATATGGGCTAATTGCTCGAAATAGTCCGGGAAAGTCTTCGCTGTACATTTCGGATCAAGAATAGTGACCGGCGTATCAGACAGCGCCACCAGCGAGAAGCACATCGCCATACGGTGATCGTTATAAGTTCCGATTTCCGCAAGCTGCAGCCTGGCAGGCGGTGTCACGCGAATATAGTCTTCACCCTCTTCCACTTCGGCCCCAACTTTACGCAGCTCCGTCGCCATCGCGAACAAGCGATCGGTCTCTTTTACGCGCCAGTTATAGATGTTGCGCAGAGTGGTCGTGCCTTTGGCAAACAGCGCTGCCGTCGCGATGGTCATTGCCGCATCGGGAATGTGGTTCATATCCATATCGATGGCGTTCAACTCACCACGGGTGCAGGCAATATAATCATCGCCCCAGACCACGGTCGCGCCCATTTTTTCCAGCACATCAGCAAAACGAATATCGCCCTGCACACTGTTACGGCCTATACCGGTCACTTTCACCGTACCGCCTTTGATTGCGCCGGCCGCGAGAAAATAAGAAGCAGAAGACGCATCGCCTTCGACCAGATAATGTCCCGGTGACTGATATTGCTGCGCACCGCGCACAACAAAGCGTTGATATTGCTGGTTTTCAACCTCAACGCCAAAGGTCTTCATCAGATGCAGTGTGATATCAATATACGGTTTGGATACCAGGTCACCTTTGATAGCGATAACCGTGTCGTTGGGCGCCAGCGGGGCTGTCATCAGCAATGCGGTTAAGAACTGGCTGGAAACGCTGCCATCGACGCTCACTTCGCCGCCGGTAAAGCCACCGCGCAAATGCAGCGGCGGATAATTTTCCTGCTCAAGGTAATCAATCTTTGCCCCGCCCTGACGAAGCGCATCGACCAGATGGCCAATCGGACGCTCTTTCATGCGCGGCTCGCCAGTCAGCACAATATCGTTTTCGCCAAGGCACAGCACGGCGGCCAACGGACGCATGGCCGTTCCTGCGTTACCCAGAAACAGCTCCAGTTTTTCTGTTGAGTGCAGCGGGCCGCCAACCCCCGTCACTTCACAACGGGTACGATCGGCAGACAACGTGTAATGAACTCCCAGCGCGCTGAGGGCATTGAGCATGTGGCGCACATCATCACTGTCCAGCAGATTAGTCAGAACAGTCGTGCCACGCGCGAATGCGGCCAGCAACAAGGCGCGGTTGGAGACACTCTTTGAACCAGGCAGATTGATGGTGCCATCAACTCGCGCGATGGGTTGTAACGTCAGGGATTCCATGAAACTTCACTCTCAACAAACAGAATAAAACCCCCGCAGTCAGACTACGGGGGTACGTCAAAACAGTGTAATTAACCGTGGCGGCGTTCGAAATCGACCATAAAGTCAGTGAGCGCCTGTACGCCAGCCAGCGGCATCGCATTATAGATAGAGGCGCGCATACCGCCGACAACACGGTGGCCTTTCAGCGCGTGCAAACCCGCAGCGAACGACTCATCCAGGAAGACTTTATCGAGCGCGCTATCTGCCAACTGGAACGGCACATTCATGCGCGAGCGGTTCGCTTTCGCCACATCGTTGCGGTAGAAATCGCTGTTATCGATTACACCGTATAACAGGTCGGCTTTTTGCTGATTGATTTTATCCATTGCCGCCACGCCGCCCTGTTTTTTCAGCCACTTAAACACCAGCCCAGAGAGATACCAGGCAAAGGTCGGCGGCGTGTTAAACATTGAGTCGTTTTCATTCAGGACGGTGTAATCAAGGATCGACGGGCAAGCCTGATGCGCTTTACCGAGCAGATCTTCGCGCACAATCACCAGCGTCAAACCCGCCGGGCCGATATTTTTCTGCGCGCCTGCGTAGATCACGCCAAAACGACTTACGTCAATCTGACGAGAGAGAATCGTCGAGGAGAAGTCAGCGGCGACAACCACATCACCGAAGTCCGGTGTTTCATCGATCGCAATACCGTCGATCGTTTCGTTCGGACAGTAGTGCAGATAGGCCGCATTATCGCTCAGTTGCCAGTCGCGCATCGGTTTCACTGCGCGCAGACCATCAACAGTGATTTTGGCGTCAATAACGTTCGGTGAGCAGTATTTTTTCGCTTCTTTTACCGCGCTCGCCGCCCAGTAGCCCGCATCAACGTAATCTGCGGTGGTTTTATCGCCCAGCAAGTTCAGCGGAACGCCGGCAAACTGGCCGCGACCGCCACCGTGACAGAACAGAACCTTATAGTTAGAGGGAATATTCAGCAGGTCGCGAAAATCCTTTTCTGCTTCTTCCGCCACGTGGATAAACTCTTTGCCACGATGGCTAATTTCCATCACCGACGTTCCAAGACCTTGCCAGTCGCACAGCTCTTGTTGCGCTTGTTTGAGCACATCCGCCGGTAATACTGCCGGGCCAGAACTAAAATTAAAGACCTGAGTCATTTCCCCTCACCACGCTATAAAGCAATAAGTTATTCCTGTGACATCGGTTTTATCATTCAGCGCTACGCGCCGCAACGGGTAATGGGCGCCAGCGGCAAGATGTGCGCTAACTCACATAGCAGAAAGTTTTGTTTGCTCACCCCAGACCCGATAAAAACGCTGTTATGTCACGCGAACAGCCCGGCTTGCCTTCGACCATTCCGGATTTGCACAACGCGGGCAAGATTGCTTTTCCCCTTTATGCATGGCGACAATTTTACTGCAGCGGACACAAACATAATCCCCCGCTTCGGGAACCGTCGTGAAACGCTCACTGCAACCTTCAGGCAAAATACATAACCCGGGTTTCACCTCATCGTCCGGGAAGTAGTAAACGCTGATTTGACCGTTGGTTTCCATTATTGCCAGACGAATCTGTCCGAGTTGTTCCACGCCATTTAAACGTAGCTCCATAAAGAACTCGAACTCGGTCATGTTTGCCGCATGCACCTTTTCCCAGGCCAGTTCGCCATTCTCGACAATGACAACCGGTTTGCCTTCCAGCAGATCTTCCAGCTTTTCGCTGTGCGACATCAGCCACATCACAAATCGATAGAGCAACGCTAAAGTGATAAAAACCACCAGCACCGGCAGCATGGGAACATCGTCGTAAAAAGCGACATCCCCGGCCGCCGATCCCAGAGTCAGGATTATCAGCACCTCAAACAGGGACATCTGGCGTACGCCGCGTCGTCCGGTGATTTTGAGAAATAAAAAGACCAAAACAAAGGTATAGACACTACGTAGTGCGACTTCCCCGAGAAAATCAAGAGGGACCTTGTCGAGCGCCATGCGGTGCAGATCAAACGCTTTCATTTTTTATGCCTGAACAGTCGTTACTTTTCTTAATCATAGCCATAAGTTTTATTTTCGTCGGTCAGACGTGGAAGATAGCGTCAGTCACGCAAAACCCGTATCATTGCGCGCTTTACGTACGAAAAAAGTGACCGCCATGACTCAAACATTTATTCCCGGCAAAGACGCCGCGCTGGAAGATTCCATCGCTCGCTTCCAGCAAAAGCTCACCGATCTCGGTTTTAACATCGAAGAGGCCTCATGGCTGAATCCGGTGCCAAACGTCTGGTCAGTGCATATTCGCGATAAAGAGTGCGCGCTGTGCTTCACCAACGGCAAAGGTGCGACCAAAAAAGCCGCGCTGGCCTCTGCGCTGGGCGAGTATTTCGAGCGTCTGTCCACCAACTACTTCTTCGCTGATTTCTGGTTGGGTGATGCTATCGCTCAGAGCCCGTTCGTTCATTATCCGAATGAGAAATGGTTCCCGCTGCCGGAAGATGATTCTCTGCCGGAAGGCATTCTGGATGCGCGTCTGCGCGCCTACTACGATCCGCAGAACGAACTGGCTGCCGGGATGCTCGTTGATCTGCAATCCGACAATGATGAGCGCGGTATCTGCGCCCTGCCGTTTACCCGCCAGTCTGATGAGCAGACAGTTTATATCCCGATGAATATCGTCGGTAACTTATATGTTTCTAACGGCATGTCCGCCGGGAACACGCGCAATGAAGCCCGCGTGCAGGGGCTGTCAGAAGTGTTCGAACGCCATATTAAAAATCGCATTATTGCCGAGAGCATCAGCCTGCCAGAAATTCCGCAGGATGTGCTGGCGCGCTACCCGGGCGTTGTCGAAGCGATTGCCAAACTGGAAGCGGAAGGTTTCCCGATCTTCGCTTACGACGGTTCCCTGGGCGGTAAATACCCGGTTATCTGTGTTGTCCTGTTCAACCCGGCCAACGGCACCTGTTTTGCCTCTTTTGGCGCGCACCCTGATTTCGGTGTGGCGCTCGAGCGTACTGTTACCGAGCTGCTGCAAGGCCGCGGGTTGAAAGATCTGGATGTCTTCACACCGCCAACGTTTGATGATGAAGAAGTGGCCGAGCATGCCAACCTCGAAACGCATTTTATCGACTCCAGCGGTTTGATCTCCTGGGATCTGTTCAAGCAGGATGCGGATTATCCGTTTGTTGACTGGAGCTTCGCAGGCACGACGGAAGAAGAGTTCGCCACACTCATGGCTATCTTTAAGGCAGAAGATAAAGAAGTCTATATTGCCGATTATGAGCATCTGGGCGTTTACGCCTGCCGTATTCTGGTGCCTGGCATGTCCGATATTTATCCGGCGGAAGATCTGTGGCTGGCGAACAACACCATGGGCAGCCATTTACGCGAAACCATCCTCTCTTTGCCTGGCAGTGAATGGGAAAAAGAGGAGTACCTCAACCTTATCGCGCAGCTTGATGACGAAGGTCATGATGACTTCACCCGCGTTCGCGAGCTGTTGGGTCTGGCGACCGGTAAAGACAATGGCTGGTACACGCTGCGCATTGGCGAGCTAAAAGCGATGCTGGCGCTGGCAGGCGGCGATTTGGATCAGGCATTAGCCTGGACTGAATGGACGATGGAATTCAACGCTTCGATCTTTAGCGCCGAACGGGCAAACTACTACCGCTGCCTGCAGACATTATTACTACTGGCGCAGGAAGAGGAGCGCGAGCCGCTGCAATACCTGAATGCATTCGTACGTATGTATGGTGCGCAAGCAGTTGAAGCCGCTAGCGCCGCATTAAGCGGAGAAGCACCGTTCTATGGCCTGCAAGCGGCAGACGGTTCCCTGCAGGCATTCCCGGCGCATCAGTCGCTGTTAGCGGCTTACGAAAAATTACAACGAGCCAAACGGGCATTCTGGTCGAAATAACGACAAATAGTACGACAATATGTAGGCTTAATGAGTGGTCTACGCTATATTACGGGGCAATTTCATTGCCCCGTTTTATTTATTTTTTTGGCAATGACAGCCATATGTAATATTAAAGTTAAATATGGGTAAATATAATTATCCACTCCGACTAATATTGTTACTTCTTATGGCAATTACTCCATTTTAATTAACTGTTTTTTGGGAGGTCATATAAAAAAATTCAACTCATTTTGCAATTTTTAAAATTTATTTTTATTTTTATAATCAACAAGTTACTCCGCATTCGTAGAAAAACCACGCTCTTTGCGGTCCTATAAGCCAGGCGAGATATGATCCATATCAAATTCTCTTCTATAATGCTTTGTTAGTATCTCGTCGCCGACTTAATAAAGAGAGAGTTAGTGTGAAAGCTGACAACCCTTTTGATCTTATTCTTCCAGCCGAGATGGCCAAAGTTGCCGAAGAAGCTGGCGTCTATAAAGCGACTAAACATCCGCTTAAGACTTTCTATCTTGCGATTACCGCAGGCGTGTTTATCTCCATTGCTTTCGTTTTCTACATCACCGCCACCACAGGTACCGGCGCAATGCCGTACGGTATTGCTAAACTGATCGGTGGTGTCTGCTTCTCACTGGGGCTGATTCTTTGCATCATTTGCGGTGCAGATCTCTTTACTTCAACCGTACTGATTGTCGTGGCTAAAGCCAGTGGACGTATTACCTGGGGGCAACTGGCCCGCAACTGGATTAACGTCTACGTCGGCAACCTGGTGGGTGCACTACTGTTTGTGTTGTTAATGTGGTTGTCTGGCGAGTATATGGTCGCCAACGGTGGCTGGGGCTTAAACGTGCTACAAACCGCAGACCATAAAGTACACCATACATTTATTGAAGCCGTGGCGCTGGGCATTCTGGCTAACCTGATGGTTTGTATGGCCGTGTGGATGAGTTATTCCGGCCGCAGCCTGATGGATAAAGCCATGATTATGGTTCTGCCGGTGGCGATGTTTGTTGCCAGCGGTTTTGAACACAGTATTGCGAATATGTTTATGATCCCGATGGGTATTGTAATTCGCAACTTTGCAAGCCCGGAGTTCTGGACCGCAGTTGGTTCCAGCCCGGAAAGTTTCTCTCACCTGACCATTATGAATTTCATCACTGATAACCTGATCCCCGTAACAATCGGGAATATCATCGGTGGAGGATTATTAGTCGGGTTGACATACTGGGTCATTTACCTGCGTGGCAACGACCATCATTAATGGTTGTTCCAGGCAGTAAATAAAAAATCCACTTAAGAAGGTAGGTGTTACATGTCCGAGCTTAATGAAAAATTAGCCACAGCCTGGGAAGGTTTTGCGAAAGGTGACTGGCAGAAAGAAGTCAACGTACGTGACTTTATCCAGAAAAACTACACCCCGTACGAAGGCGATGAGTCCTTCCTGGCTGGCGCTACTGACGCGACCACCAAACTGTGGGACAAAGTCATGGAAGGCGTTAAACTGGAAAACCGCACCCACGCGCCAGTTGATTTTGACACCTCCGTTGCCTCCACTATCACTTCTCACGACGCTGGCTACATCAACAAAGCGTTAGAGAAAATTGTTGGTCTGCAGACTGAAGCTCCGCTGAAACGCGCAATCATCCCGTTCGGCGGCATCAAAATGGTTGAAGGTTCCTGCAAAGCGTACAACCGCGAACTGGATCCGCAACTTAAAAAAATCTTTACCGAATACCGTAAAACCCATAACCAGGGTGTATTCGATGTTTATACCAAAGACATTCTGAACTGCCGTAAATCCGGTGTTCTGACCGGTCTGCCGGATGCTTACGGCCGCGGTCGTATCATTGGTGACTACCGTCGCGTTGCGCTGTACGGCATCGACTTCCTGATGAAAGACAAATACGCTCAGTTCCAGTCTCTGCAGTCTGATCTGGAAAATGGCGTAAACCTGGAAGCGACTATCCGTCTGCGTGAAGAAATTGCTGAACAGCACCGCGCACTGGGTCAGATCAAAGAGATGGCAGCGAAATACGGTTGCGATATCTCTGGTCCGGCTACCAACGCCCAGGAAGCAATCCAGTGGACCTACTTCGGTTACCTGGCCGCTGTTAAGTCTCAGAACGGCGCTGCAATGTCCTTCGGTCGCGTATCCACCTTCCTGGACGTGTACATCGAACGTGACCTGAAAGCAGGTAAAATCACTGAGCAAGACGCGCAGGAAATGATTGACCACCTGGTCATGAAACTGCGTATGGTTCGCTTCCTGCGTACTCCTGAATATGATGAACTGTTCTCTGGCGACCCGATTTGGGCAACTGAATCTATCGGTGGTATGGGCGTTGATGGCCGTACGCTGGTTTCCAAAAACAGCTTCCGTTTCCTGAACACCCTGTACACCATGGGCCCGTCTCCGGAACCGAACATCACTGTTCTGTGGTCTGAAAAACTGCCGCTGAACTTTAAAAAATTCGCTGCGAAAGTCTCCATCGATACCTCTTCTCTGCAGTATGAGAACGATGATCTGATGCGTCCGGACTTCAACAACGATGACTACGCAATTGCTTGCTGTGTAAGCCCGATGGTTGTGGGTAAACAAATGCAGTTCTTCGGTGCGCGTGCTAACCTGGCGAAAACCATGCTGTACGCCATCAACGGCGGCGTTGATGAAAAACTGAAAATGCAGGTTGGTCCGAAATCTGAACCGATCAAAGGCGACGTGCTGAAATTCGACGAAGTGATGGATCGTATGGATCATTTCATGGATTGGCTGGCTAAACAGTACGTCACCGCGCTGAACATCATCCACTACATGCACGACAAATACAGCTACGAAGCTTCACTGATGGCGCTGCACGATCGTGACGTTATCCGTACCATGGCTTGCGGTATCGCTGGTCTGTCCGTAGCGGCTGACTCCCTGTCTGCTATCAAATACGCGAAAGTTAAACCGATTCGTGACGAAGACGGTCTGGCTATCGACTTCGAAATCGAAGGCGAATATCCGCAGTTTGGTAACAACGACGCTCGCGTTGATGATATGGCGGTTGACCTGGTTGAACGTTTCATGAAGAAAATTCAGAAACTGACCACTTACCGCAACGCTATCCCGACTCAGTCTGTTCTGACCATCACTTCTAACGTTGTGTACGGTAAGAAAACAGGTAACACCCCGGATGGCCGTCGCGCTGGTGCGCCGTTCGGACCGGGTGCTAACCCGATGCACGGCCGTGACCAGAAAGGTGCTGTTGCCTCTCTGACTTCCGTTGCTAAACTGCCGTTTGCTTACGCTAAAGATGGTATCTCTTACACCTTCTCTATCGTGCCGAATGCGCTGGGTAAAGACGATGAAGTGCGTAAAACCAACCTGGCGGGTCTGATGGATGGTTACTTCCATCACGAAGCGTCCATCGAAGGTGGCCAGCACCTGAACGTGAACGTCATGAACCGCGAAATGCTGCTCGACGCGATGGAAAACCCGGAAAAATATCCGCAGCTGACCATCCGTGTTTCTGGTTATGCCGTACGCTTTAACTCCCTGACTAAAGAACAGCAGCAGGACGTTATTACTCGTACTTTCACTCAGACCATGTAATGGTATTGACTGAAACTACGCAGTAAAAAGCGTATAATAAAGGCTCCACGACTGTGGGGCCTTTTTAACACCTGAAGTGTGCTTTGTCAGCCATCTATACTTGCTGGATGTCTGCCAAAACAGACTTAGCGCAGAAGGAATTAAACTGCGCAGACACAGGCCCCGGATGGGCCACATCTGGAGAAAACACCGCAATGTCAGTTATTGGTCGCATCCACTCCTTTGAATCCTGCGGCACGGTCGACGGCCCGGGCATCCGTTTTATCACCTTCTTCCAGGGCTGCCTGATGCGCTGCCTGTATTGCCACAACCGCGATACCTGGGATACACACGGTGGCAAAGAGATCACCGTTGAAGAACTAATGAAAGACGTCGTTACCTATCGGCACTTTATGAACGCCTCCGGCGGTGGCGTCACGGCATCCGGTGGAGAAGCAATCTTGCAGGCAGAATTCGTTCGCGACTGGTTTCGTGCCTGTAAAAAAGAGGGCATCCACACCTGCCTCGATACTAACGGCTTTGTGCGCCGTTACGATCCGGTGATTGATGAATTGCTGGAAGTTACCGACTTGGTGATGCTCGATCTCAAGCAAATGAACGATGAGATCCACCAGAATCTGGTCGGCGTATCCAATCACCGGACCCTTGAATTCGCTCAGTATTTATCGAAGAAAAATATCAACGTCTGGATCCGTTACGTCGTGGTACCCGGCTGGTCTGACGATGACGATTCCGCACATCGACTTGGTGAATTTACCCGCGACATGGGCAACGTCGAGAAAATCGAACTGCTGCCTTATCACGAGCTGGGCAAGCATAAATGGGTGGCAATGGGTGAAGAGTATAAGCTGGACGGTATTCACCCGCCGAAGAAAGAGACCATGGAGCGCGTAAAAGGTATCCTGGAGCAGTACGGTCACAAAGTGATGTACTGAGCCGTCCCTGAGACAAAAAAGCCACAACGCTGAGTTGTGGCTTTTTTATTTATCAAGCGGCGTATATCAGGCATGCGCCACCGGCGTTCGGTGATGCCCTGGTTTGCGCATCAGCATCACCAGATAGATAAACGACACACCCGCGATCATGATAAACAGCAAGCTATCTGAGTAGTTTTGCATCAGCATTGCGGTCAGCGTCGGTCCAAGCAGGCTGCCAACGGTGTAACTTAATAGCAGCGCCTGGTTCATTGCCACAAGTTGGTGATGTTCCACTTTCTCACAGGCCCATGCCATCGCTACCGGATAAAGGGTAAAGCCCGCCGTCCCGAGCACAAAAAGCGCGGGGGCCATAGCGGCATTGCTCAACATCGCAAAACATCCCACGATCACGACAAACACCTGCACACGCAGCACCAGCAGGCGACCAAAACGATCTGCCAGCCGACCAATCGGCCACTGCCCTACAATACCGGCGCTAACCATCAGCGCCATCCAGAAACCAATCCCCGAATCGCTGATCCCCTGGTGCGAAAGATAAAGCGGCATCAAGCCGTACAGCGAACCAAGGATGATCCCGGAGATAATACAGCCATTCACGCCCAGGCGAGCATGGCGCAGGCGCAGCATCGGCCATACCGAGGTCGGAGCCTGCTCTTCACTCTGCTGGTTGACAATGCGAGTAAACAGCAGCGGCAGGATCGCCGTTAACACCAGCGTAGTCGTCCACGGCAGTACGCTCATCAGATCTGTCGGCAGCTTACTGACCATCACCTGGCCAAGCACTGTGCCGACGTAGTAAACCATCATATAAGCTGCCAACAGGCGCCCACGATTGCGCGATGTACCGCTGCACATCAGGGCGCTTTCCACAACCACCCAAATCATCGCGCAGCCCACACCAGCGATAAAGCGCCAAACCATCCAGCTCCAGAAGCCAATCATTAGCCCCAGGCCAACACAGCCTGCGGCAAAAATCAGCGAAGCAAGATAATAACTGCGGTTAAAACCCAGACGGCGAATTAATCGCCCGGTCAGTAACGTACCCAGCAAATTGCCAGTGAAGTAGGAAGAACCCACCATCCCCACCTGCCAGGTCGGTAAGTTTTCGTGGGCGAGCCAGAGCGGTACGAGCGTATTTAACGTCGCGATCGCCAGCGTCAACAGCATTAAGCCACAGAGCAATAGCAGCACTGGCCGGGTATAGATGGACATGGATAAAAACCGTGAGGAAGTTCAGTTTGCGTGCGCATCATGCCACCGGTAAGAACATTGTCAATCCACGGATTTTGGACGCTGACACGTTTTGTGCCACGACGATTCGTAAAACTTATCCAGCATTGGGCCTAACAATGGACGACACGATTCACTCTATTGAAAATAAAAGAATACTTTTGCAAACAGGCAGAATTATCGGTCGAAAAAATTCATGATGAATGCCGGAATAAAATGGCTGAACAGGTGCCGTAAAATTATTACCCTCCACAGCAGGCTGCATTGTTCTCATCCGTGAAGGGCCTGCCAAAAAAATGTGAAGAAGCTTCAGCCAGTTCTGTGGACGTTAAACCCGAACCTGCTGCTGACCCCGCCCACAGGGCGTGGTTTTAAGTAAGCAATAAAAAAGCGCCCGCAGGCGCTTTCAGAATCAATATTTACTACAGGCAAATGATTAGCCGATGTACTCAAGGCCGTTCATGTACGGACGCAGTACTGCCGGTACTTCAATTCGCCCATCAGCCTGCTGATAGTTTTCCATTACCGCCACCAGCGTACGGCCAACTGCCAGACCGGAACCATTCAGCGTATGAACCAGACGGGTTTTCTTGTCGGACTTGCTACGGCAGCGCGCCTGCATACGACGAGCCTGGAAATCCCACACGTTAGAACAGGAAGAGATTTCGCGGTAAGTATCCTGTGCCGGTACCCACACTTCCAGATCGTAGGTTTTGCATGCACCGAAGCCCATATCGCCCGAGCACAGCAGCACTTTACGATAAGGAAGCCCCAGCAACTGCAACACTTTCTCAGCGTGACCAGTCATCTCTTCCAGTGCCGCCATAGAATCTTCCGGGCGAACGATCTGCACCATTTCAACTTTATCGAACTGGTGCATACGGATGAGACCACGCGTATCACGCCCATAAGATCCCGCTTCTGAACGGAAACATGGCGTGTGGGCAGTCATTTTGATCGGCAGATCATCTTCATCAATGATCTCATCACGCACCAGGTTCGTCAGCGGAACTTCGGCAGTCGGGATTAACGCGTAATTGCTGCTGTCCGCTTCTTCTTCCAGCGGACGGGTGTGGAATAAATCACCCGCGAATTTCGGTAACTGCCCGGTGCCGTACAGCGTATCCTGGTTGACCAGATACGGAACATAGTTCTCTGCGTAACCGTGCTGTTCGGTGTGCAAATCCAGCATGAACTGCGCCAGCGCACGGTGCATACGCGCAATCTGCCCTTTCATCACCACAAAGCGAGAGCCAGTAAGTTTCACCGCTGCGGCGAAATCCAGCCCGCTGTGCATCTCACCCAGCGTCACGTGATCGCGAATGTCAAAATCGAACTTGCGCGGCGTACCCCAACGGCTGACCTCAACGTTGTCGTTTTCGTCACGGCCGACTGGAACACAATCGTCTGGCAGGTTAGGGATTGTCAGTGCGATGTCGCGGATCTCAGCCAACAGCGTTTCCAGCTCCGCTTTAGCCGCGTCCAGCTCTTCACCCAGCTTGTTCACTTCCAGGCGTAAAGGCTCGATATCTTCCCCGCGTGCTTTCGCCTGGCCAATGGATTTCGATCGCGAGTTGCGTTCCGCCTGCAAGTTTTCAGTATTAACTTGCAGGACTTTACGACGCTCTTCTAAAGCGCGTAATTTATCTACATCCAGCTTAAAGCCCCGGCGTGCCAGTTTTTCAGCGACTGCGTCTGGCTCGGTACGCAGCAGATTGGGATCGAGCATGCTTTTCCTGTGCTTATCGAATTGAAATAAAAGAATACGACCGCAGCCTGCGGTCGATGGTGTAAGCCGTAACCTTACCGCAACGCCCGCACTAGCGATAGCGTTTTATAGGGCTTTTATGATCCTGTTCGGTAAGCCAGGCGAGCTTTTCACCAATCTTACCTTCAAGGCCTCTTGTCGAGGGATGATAATAACGTGTCTGTGCCAGTTCTTGCGGGAAATACTCTTCCCCGGCGGCATAGGCATTGGGTTCGTCATGCGCGTAGCGATACTCCTGCCCGTAGCCCATCTCCTTCATCAGTTTGGTTGGCGCATTACGCAGATGAACCGGCACGTCATAATCGGGGCGATCGCGCGCATCCGCCAGTGCCGCTTTGAAGGCGGTATAAACCGCATTACTTTTCGGCGCGCAGGCAAGGTAGACGATCGCCTGCGCAATCGCACGTTCGCCTTCTGCAGGACCAACGCGTGTAAAACAATCCCAGGCGGCAATCGCGACCTGCATCGCACGCGGATCGGCGTTACCGACATCTTCAGAGGCAATCGCCAGGCAGCGGCGCGCGACATATAAAGGATCGCCACCGGCGGTGATAATTCGCGCATACCAATAAAGCGCAGCATCCGGCGCACTGCCGCGGACCGATTTGTGCAACGCGGAGATCAAATCGTAAAACCGATCGCCTTTGTTGTCGAAACGGGCGCTGCGTTCACCGGCAATTTCCGTAAGCAGTTCTGGCTTTAATACACGCTTACCGGAACTGTCGAGTTCCGCCATATCCGCCATCATCTCAAGCGTATTTAGCGCCCGGCGCGCATCACCGCCAACTAGCTCGGCAATCGCCCGTCGGGTTTCATCCGGCAGAACAATATCCTGCCCGCCGTAACCGCGCGCTTTGTCTTCCATTGCCTGCGTTAAGACCTGTTCGATATCCTCGGTGGTCAGCGATTTAAGCAAATAAACGCGCGCACGAGACAGCAATGCAGAATTGAGTTCAAAAGAGGGGTTTTCCGTCGTCGCGCCAATAAAAGTGATAGTGCCGTCTTCAATATGCGGCAGAAAAGCGTCCTGCTGGCTTTTATTAAAGCGATGAACTTCATCGACAAACAGAATGGTACGGCGCCCGGCATTGCGGTTTTGACGCGCGCGCTCAATAGCTTCGCGGATCTCTTTCACCCCGGAGGTCACTGCCGAAATGCGCTCCACATCCGCACTGGCATAACGCGCAATCACTTCGGCGAGCGTGGTTTTGCCCGTTCCAGGCGGTCCCCATAGAATCATAGAGTGTAAGTGACCAGCTTCAATCGCGCGCGGGAGTGGCTTACCCGGCGCAAACAGATGTTGCTGACCAATGTACTGCGCTAAATTTTCTGGCCGCATACGTGCGGCCAGAGGTTGAAACGCATTATCGGAAAAGTCGAGCGACATGTTACTCATGCACGCCTCTTACTTGCGCTGATCGTCAACCGTTACGCCCTTCGGCGGGGTAAAGGTAAATTTAGACGCATCAACGGTGCCATTTTGCTGTGATTTCAGCTGATAGCTGCTGCGCTGATCGTCCTGCTCAATGGCGCTAAATTGATGGATAGTGCCATCACGCCCCACGTTGATGGTGAACTGTTTCAGGTTGCCGTTGTTGCCTTTCGGCGTCAGCACAAAATCGTCCCCCTTCTGCTCAATATTGTACTGCTGCCAGTCGCTTGCCTGGTTACGGGCAATCAGCATAAATGGCGTGTTACCCGTGGCATCTTTCAGCCAGGTCGCTGTTGCCTGCTCAACAAATGGGTTGTAGAACCACAGCGTTTTACCATCTGACACCAGAACACTTTCATCCGGCTGGGTCATGTGCCAGTTGAACAAGTTTGGACGTTTCACCCACAGGTCGCCCTGACCTTCCTGCACCGCAGCGCCACTGCCGTCAGTCACTTTTTGAGTGAAGGTCGCGTGAAAGCTGCTGACTTTATCGAGACGGCTTTTCAGGTCGCTTGAAGCATCAGCCCAGACATTGCTGGCGGCAAAGCTGACAAATAAAGCGCAGGCGATGGCAATTTTTTTCATCTTGATTCCTTAAATTTTCCCATACTGCCAGTCAACTGACTAAACAAATAACTGCCCCTACTATAACAATTCAGCAGCGTAGTTTCCTGGTAAAAAAACTGAAATCGACTAGCTAAGCCTTACACTTAGGCAAAAGACAGCATCTCTAAAGATGCTCATCTTTTTGAAAATAAGTTCATAATTTCAATCACCTTAAAAAACCTATAGTATATTCGTAATCATCTGAACATAATACAATCCAACAATTACGTCATAACGTTTCAGCAATTTAACTTAAGCTCATCTTTAATGATTTTATCAACAGTAGAGTTAACAGGGAATATTTATGAATCTTAGGCCATTAATATTGACACTGCCATTATTTCTGGCAGGTTGTAAGGCGCTCACTACGGATGGGTATTTAACTAACTGGGTATTTTTAGACGACAGGACAAATTCCAATAGGGCACCATTCCTGTTTTGCGCTAATGAGTATTTTAAGTCCCCTCAATTTATTAATTACTATAATCGAACTCATACAACATCTGAGCGTGATGTTGTGGCCATTACCAACATCAGAAGTATAAATGGGCCACACTTTGACCATATTGTTGAATATCCTATGAAATGTTGGGCCACAAGGATTTATGGAGATCACCAGCAAGAAACAGCTGTGATGGAAGTCACTGTGGAAAAATACAGTGATAGAGCATCTACAACGTTGGATGCTTTTTTTATAAACCCCGAGGATCAGTTACTTATAGATTGGAAGAATTATGAATGGTTACCAAGAAGAATTGAGGTATTGAAAACGGCTATTGCAAATGGAAATAACCAACCAGTTACATATAAGTGCTATCATGGTAACCATGATAGCACCGGGAAGTATTTCGAAACCGTAACCTATACAAGTTCCGCCTCTGACTGTGGCCTTAACACTACTGCTATCACCCAAGAAAGCGATAGCTTATCTACTTTGAAGTCTGAATTGGATGAGTTAGAAAAAATTAATAAATATCGTTAACCATCTGCATAATCTGCCTCCATTGTCGATAATTCCCGCAAATGGAGGCAGAATAGTGCTGTTAAAATATTAGTCAAACGGCGGCGGCGCCAGCACTTCACGGTTTCCGTTATGCCCTTGTTCGCTGACGATCCCCTGCGCTTCCATCTGCTCGATGATACGTGCTGCGCGGTTGTAGCCGATACGGAACTGGCGCTGTACGCCGGAGATAGAAGCTTTGCGTTTTTCAGTTACGAAATTAACAGCCTGATCGAATAACGGATCCAGCTCTTCTCCCCCCTCAAAACCGCCACCTGCACCGCCTTCGCTTTCGCTATCCGAGGTAATGCCATCGACATACTGTGGACGCCCGCGCGCTTTCCAGTCCTGCACAACGGCGTGCACTTCCTGGTCGCGAACGAATGCACCATGTACACGCACGGGTGCAGAAGTCGAGTTCGGGCCGGAATAGAGCATATCCCCCATCCCCAGCAGCGATTCTGCACCGCCCTGATCGAGGATGGTACGCGAGTCAATTTTGCTCGAAACGGTAAACGCGATACGTGTCGGGATGTTGGCTTTAATCAGGCCAGTAATGACATCCACTGACGGACGCTGAGTCGCCAGTACCAGGTGAATACCCGCAGCGCGCGCTTTTTGCGCCAGACGCGCAATCAGCTCTTCCACTTTCTTACCGACAGTCATCATCAAATCGGCGAATTCATCCACCAGCACCACGATATACGGCAGTTTTTCCAGCACCGGATGTTCGACATCCATGCTGTCACCCGGTTTCCAGTAAGGATCCGGGATCGGGCGGCCCATCCGCGCTGCTTCAGCGATCTTTTCGTTATATCCCGCCAGGTTTCGCACGCCAAGCGCCGACATCAGCTTGTAGCGACGCTCCATTTCGTTGACGCTCCAGCGCAAGGCGTTAGCCGCGTCTTTCATGTCGGTAACGACTTCGGTAAGCAGGTGCGGGATCCCCTCATACACTGATAGCTCAAGCATTTTCGGGTCGATCATGATAAAGCGCACCTCTTCCGGCGTCGCTTTATACAGCATGCTGAGGATCATAGCATTCACGCCCACCGATTTACCTGAACCAGTTGTACCCGCAACTAACAGGTGCGGCATCTTCGCCAGGTCGGCTATTACCGGATCGCCCGCGATATCTTTCCCCAGCACCACCGTCAGCGGTGACGGGTTTTCGCGGAATTTCACGCAGTCCAGTACTTCACGCAGGTAAACGGTTTGGCGTTTCTTGTTCGGCAGTTCCAGACCCACATACGGTTTACCCGGAATAACTTCCACTACACGCACTGCAACAGTCGACAACGAACGTGCCAGATCGCGGGAGAGGTTCGAAATACGCGCAGCTTTCACACCTGGTGCAAGATTCAACTCAAAACGTGTGATAACCGGGCCTGGAGAATAGTTGACCACATCAGCTTTAATGCGGAAATCCGCCAGTCGCGCTTCCACCAGACGCGCCATCTGTTCCAGCGCAAACGTGTCTACCGGTTCTACTTCCGCTGGCGGCTGCGTCAGTAAATCCAGCGACGGCAGCGGTGTTGTCGGTTTTTGCATCGGCCGACTGTCGCCATTACGCATTAGCAACGGATGAATCAGGCTTTCTTGCGGCTGCGGTTGCGCCACAGGTTGGTGAGCTGGCTGCTGATAATGCTGCGGCTGTGCGACAGGTTGCTGCGCCGGCTGCTGATACTGCTGCGGCTGTGCAACAGGTTGATGCACCGGCTGCTGATATTGCTGCGGCTGTGCAACAGGTTGATGCACCGGCTGCTGATATTGCTGCGGCTGTGCAACAGCTTGATGAGCTGGCTGCTGATACTGCTGCGGCTGTACGACAGGTTGCTGCGCCGGCTGCTGATACTGCTGCGGCTGTGCAACAGGTTGGTGAGCTGGCTGCTGATAATGCTGTTGCGATTGTTGTTGATGATGCGCAGGAGATTCCTGCTCCGGCATTACGCCTGGTGTAAACAGTGGTTCGCCAGGGCCATCATCTACCAGCGTCTTCATTGGCGAGAATGCAAAGTCCTCTGGCATAAACGCCTGAGCCCCGGCAGGTTGCTCACCCGCATACCGCTGCTGCTGCGACGCAGCGAACTGGCGCGCGAGTTCCGCCTCTTCGGCGTCTTCTTCACTCGATACAGCATGCTGCGACTGGGATTGCGGCGTCTCATGCTGGAATCCATCACCATAGCGATGGTGCTGCGTGGCGGCGAACTGGCGTGCCAGTTCATCCTGCTGCTGCATATCAGCATCGTCTTCTGTGAATTGATCGTGATGATGGCGCGTTTCATCTTCTTCGCGTGCGCGCTCTTCGGCCATCCGCTGAGACGGTAGTTTAATGCCATAAGAAGCCAGCTCACGGCGCGTCGGTACACGCACCCGGTTCGGACGCGGAAGCTGCGGGCCAATTCCCTCTTTCACCTGCGGACGCGGTGTGCCACCAGCTGCAAGGCTGAATACCGGACCTGCGGCAGTGGTTGTCGCAGCGACACTACTGGCGGCCTGCTGTACCCCGGCTGCTACTGGTGCAACAGTGGCTTCAACCGGCGGTATAGATGGCATAGTCGGCGCAACGTGTTTCGAAACCGGTTCAATATTTTCAGACTCAGGAATCGGCTGATACCACGCCGCCAGTTGCTCACGCTCGCGTGCACGTTTCTCCTCTACTTCTTCGAAGTAATAGAGCGGTGGACGAGTCTGTTTCACGTCTTCAACGACAGGTTCAGGTTCGACTACGAGTTCTGGTGCCGGGGAGATTTGCGGCTGCGGCTCACCCTGCCATGGCAGCGGATCGTGTACCGGCTGCGTATAAATATCGTCTTCTTGCGGCTGCGCCGTCACCGGAGATTCTGGCGTCCAGCTATCCTGTGCGACAGGCTGCTGCCACTGTGGTTCTGCGTATTGTGCAGAAGCATATGCACCTTCCTGCGAAACCGACGGGTTTGTTACAGGCTGGTAAGAAGCAAGAGAGTTCTGTTCATCTGGCTGATGCGTAGCGGCCTGCTGTACAGAGGGCTGCGCATAGGGCCATTCAATTTCCTGCGGCGCCTGCACAACCGGATCAACCGGCGCGGCATAAGCCTGGGCAGCGACAGTCGTCGCGGCCGCAGCGGCGGCAACAGGTGCCGTTATACTGCGACCATTGAGCAGCGGATCGTATTCCTGTTCAGATTCAGTTGCGCGATGCCCGGAGAACAACACATCGTCAGCATCCGCAGGGATGCCGCGAGCGCTATAAGCAATATCGTCTTCATCGTCATCCATCCGCTTGCCGGAGAACAACGCCTCATCCGTTTTGCGCCCCATCGGATTCGCAAACTTTTCGGCAACGCGTTTTCGCCGTGCCAGCGCGCCACGCAGAATACGGGTACGACGAGATTCACGCGGCGCGTCCATATCACCTTTATCTTCATCATCCTCTTCATACTCTTCGTCATCGACCCAGGTGTCATCACGACGGGTACGATTACTGGCAAAAGTGAGAATGTTGAGGATCACACTGCCAATTTTCTCGGCAATGGTCACCCATGACCACCCGGTGAACAGCGTCAAACCGGCGGCCCAGATACAGAGTAGCGCCAGTGTGCCGCCACTGCTACGCAACAAGGGTTGTAACGTGGTACTGAGCAAGCTGCCAATGACGCCGCCGGAGGCAAAATACCAAATATCATCCGCATTAATCGCCGCCAGACCACAAGAAGTGAGGATCAGCGCCAGCGCGCCAATCATGCGCAGCGATACGGCAAAATAGTCGATATAGTCTTCACTGGCCCGATGGCGATAGGCAAACCAGCAGCCACCGATAATGATCACCGGAATGGTATAAGCCATGATGCCGAAAATGAAAAACAGCGTATCGGCAAGCCATGCGCCAGGCACGCCGCCAAGATTATGGATAGGCTCATGCCAGGCCGTTTGCGACCAACTCGGATCGGACGGGTTAAAGCTGAGAAGCGCTGCCATTAACCAGACGGCAGAAAGTGAAACGAGGATCAGCAACGCCTCCAGGAGTCGACGTCCGCTGCTTAACTTGGTCAGTGTGACTTCTTTGTCTTCGGTGTATTCCTGGCTCAAGACAGGCTCTCCAGGTCCTTGATGCTAAAACGGACAACAGCGCCGGGTCTCCCCGGCACTGTTGCTGTATGGATTAACAGGAGTGTAATCAAAAAACAGCGATTTTGCACCTGTTCCGTATTAGCGCGTCTTAATTACCAGACGATTGCTCTGTTTGACTTCTTCCATTACCACATATGTGCGGGTGTCATTAACGCCCGGCAGACGCAGCAGGGTTTCCCCTAACAGTTTGCGGTAAGCCGACATATCCGGCACACGCGTCTTCAACAGGTAGTCGAAATCGCCTGAAACCAGATGACACTCTTGAATCTCTTCAAGTTTTTGCACTGCGGCGTTGAATTGTTCAAACACATCCGGCGCGCCACGATTCAGAGTAATCTCAACAAATACCAGAAGTGATGCATCCAGATAATGCGGGTTCAGCAGCGCCGTATAGCCCTGAATAAACCCTTGTCTTTCCAGCCTGCGCACACGCTCAAGGCATGGCGTTGGGGAAAGCCCCACTCGTTTAGAAAGCTCGACGTTGGAAATACGCCCATCTTTTTGCAATTCGTTCAGAATATTACGATCGATGCGGTCGAGATCTTTGCCAGGGCGCTTCTTGCTATCTACCATTATTATTGTCTCTCTGTATTCCTTCCCTACTCCTGTCTTGACCCTGTGCACTTCACTGTTCAGAGTCTTTGCCCGTCGCGCTACGCGGCGCGTAATTTAAATTAGCGCGTCACGTAATCCCAGGGGCAGTATTGAGAAGACCGTTGCCTGGGGCAGCTATCGATATCACGAATGGCGTCTGTCCACGCCATACGTAGATTTCGCTAGCCCGGTAAAAATGGCATTTACATGCATGAATTTGCGTCACGCGCGAAACACTGCTTTTTTTCTTCCTTTGATGTTTTCGCAAATGCGCAGGGGATTGTCAAAGCAAAACATCTTTTTTTAGTACAACATGCCAGATATTCATCAGGCTCGTTCCCTAATCATCATTTTATCACCTTATAACTGCCCCTTTTTCAGTAGGAATTATTATATTTAGCCGGTTAACAGCCCCCTCAACCATCGGTCCTTTCTATTACACATATCGTTAACAAAATCGCTGCACCCTTTTTTTACGCCGGTAAATTCCCTACAATCCAGCCCAATGTCTGCCAAACAACAATGAGGATCTCATGGGTACGGCCAAACACAGTAAGCTGCTTATCCTTGGTTCAGGCCCTGCCGGTTATACCGCTGCGGTCTATGCTGCGCGCGCAAACCTGCAACCGGTGCTGATTACCGGTATGGAAAAAGGCGGCCAGCTCACCACCACCACTGAAGTGGAAAACTGGCCGGGCGACCCGCACGATCTGACCGGGCCACTGCTGATGGAACGCATGCATGAGCATGCCACCAAATTTGATACCGAAATCATTTTCGATCATATCAACAGCGTGGATTTGCAAAATCGTCCGTTCCGCCTGACTGGCGACAGCGGCGAGTACACCTGCGACGCATTGATTATTGCCACTGGCGCGTCTGCGCGTTATTTGGGCCTGGCGTCTGAAGAAGCATTCAAAGGCCGCGGCGTTTCCGCCTGTGCAACCTGTGACGGTTTCTTCTACCGCAACCAGAAAGTCGCGGTGATCGGCGGCGGTAACACCGCAGTGGAAGAAGCGCTGTATCTGGCAAATATTGCCTCTGAAGTGCATCTGATCCATCGCCGTGACACCTTCCGCGCGGAAAAAATCCTCATCAAGCGCCTGATGGATAAAGTGGAAAGCGGCAATATCGTATTGCACACCCACCGTACGCTGGAAGAGGTAACGGGCGACCAGATGGGCGTTAGCGGCCTGCGCCTGCGCGATACGCAGAATGCAGACAACGTCGAATCGCTGGAGGTTGCAGGTCTGTTTGTGGCTATTGGTCACAGTCCGAACACGGCTATCTTTGAAGGTCAACTGGCGCTGGAAAACGGCTACATCAAAGTGCAGTCCGGTATTCATGGCAATGCCACGCAAACCAGTGTTCCTGGCGTCTTTGCTGCCGGTGATGTCATGGATCATATTTACCGTCAGGCGATCACTTCTGCGGGCACGGGCTGTATGGCCGCGCTGGATGCAGAACGCTACCTCGACGGGCTTGCTGAACGTAAATAATCTTTACAACTCAGTAACAAAGGTAAAAAAGGCGACTATAAGTCGCCTTTATTTTTGCCCCGATGTAACATTGCGCCAGCTCAAAAATCCGATAACTTCACCTGCAAAGCGCGCAATGAATAAAACCCGTCAACAAGAACTGACCCGCTGGTTAAAACAGCAAAGTATTATTTCCCGTCGCTGGCTGACGCTCTCCCGCCTGCTCGGCGTGGTCAGCGGCGTGCTGATCGTCGCGCAAGCCTGGATTATGGCGCGTATTCTGAACCATATGATTATGGAGAATATCCCGCGCGAAGCCCTGTTACTGCCGTTCACCTTGTTGGTTCTGATTTTTATCCTGCGCAGTTGGGTAGTCTGGCTACGTGAACGTGTCGGTTTCCATGCAGGTGCGCATATTCGCTTCGAAATCCGTCGTCAGGTTCTTGATCGACTGCATCAGGCCGGTCCGGCGTGGATCCAGGGGAAACCCGCCGGAAGCTGGGCCACGCTGATACTTGAGCAAATCGATGATATGCATGATTTCTATGCCCGCTACTTGCCGCAAATGGCGCTGGCGGCGAGCGTACCGCTGCTGATTGTTATCACCCTGTTCCCAATTAACTGGGCAGCAGCGCTCATATTGCTGGGTACAGCTCCGTTAATTCCGCTCTTTATGGCAATGGTTGGTATGGGCGCGGCGGACGCCAACCGCCGTAACTTTAAAGCGCTGGCGCGCCTGAGCGGCCACTTCCTTGACCGCTTACGTGGGATGGAAACATTGCGCATTTTTGGCCGGGGCGCGGCGGAAACAGAAAATATTCGTCAAGCCTCGCAGGATTTTCGTAGCCGAACCATGGAAGTACTGCGCATGGCCTTCTTGTCTTCCGGCGTGCTGGAGTTCTTCACCTCGTTATCGATTGCGTTGGTGGCGGTCTATTTCGGTTTTTCCTACCTTGGCGAGCTGAATTTTGGTCACTACGGGGCTGGCGTAACCCTGTTCGCCGGTTTTCTCACGTTAATTTTGGCACCGGAGTTCTTCCAGCCGCTGCGCGATCTCGGTACCTTTTATCACGCTAAAGCCCAGGCGATTGGCGCAGCGGATAGCCTGAAAACCTTTATGGAAGCGCCGCTCGCACATCCGCAGCGAGGTGATCTCACGCTGAAAACCGATGAGCCGGTAACGCTAACGGCAAGCGATTTGCTGCTGAAATCACCCGAAGGCACGGTGCTCGCCGGGCCGCTCAATTTTTCCCTGTCCGCAGGTCAGCGCGTCGTCGTGGTAGGAAGAAGCGGCTCCGGCAAGAGTTCGCTTATCAATGTACTTTCCGGTTTTCTGCCTTATGAAGGTTCATTGCGCGTTAACGGCATCGAACTGAGTGAGTTAGAGCCGGATAGCTGGCGCGAAGCGATAAGCTGGGTTGGGCAAAATCCGCAACTTCCCGCTATCACGTTGCGCGAAAATGTGCTGCTGTCACGCCCCACTGCCAGCGATGCGGAGCTGCAAGCCGTTCTGGATAAAGCCTGGGTCAGTGAGTTTCTGCCACTGCTGCCAGAGGGGCTGGAGACCCAGCCAGGCGATCAGGCGGTACGTCTCTCTGTTGGCCAGGCACAGCGCGTAGCCGTTGCCCGTGCGCTGCTCTCTCCCTGCAAACTGCTGCTACTGGACGAACCTTCCGCCAGCCTTGATGCCCACAGTGAGCAACGCGTGATGCAGGCACTTACCGATGCTTCGCGCCAGCAAACGACCCTGATGGTGACGCACCAGTTAGAAAACCTGGCCGACTGGGATGCTATCTGGGTAATGCAGGATGGCCAGATTATGGAACAAGGCAGCTACGCCGAACTCGTTGCTGCGCAGGGGATCTTCGCGGATCTCCTCGCCCATCGCCAGGAGGAGATTTAAATGCGCGCATTACTGCCTTATCTCGCACTGTATAAACGCCACAAGTGGATGTTGATGCTCGGGGTTATCCTCGCCGTTATCACTTTGCTGGCCAGTATTAGCTTGCTGACGCTCTCCGGCTGGTTCCTCTCTGCGTGCGCCGTGGTTGGCGTCGCGGGGATCTACAGTTTTAACTATATGCTGCCCGCCGCCGGTGTGCGTGGCGCAGCGATTATTCGTACTGCCGGGCGCTATTTTGAACGACTGGTAAGCCATGATGCGACGTTTCGCGTTCTGGAACATTTGCGCGTTTCGACATTCAGTAAACTGCTCCCCCTCTCCCCTGCCGGGCTGGCGCGTTTTCGCCAGGGCGAGTTGCTGAACCGCGTCGTCGCCGATGTCGACACGCTCGATCACCTTTACCTGCGCGTGATCTCCCCGCTGGTTGGTGCACTGGTGGTGATCATTGTTGTTACCCTGGGTTTAAGCGTACTGGACATACCGCTGGCACTGATGTTGGGCGGTATCATGCTGGCAACCTTGATTATCCTGCCGCCGTTATTTTACCGCGCGGGCAAGCCGACCGGCGAAAGTCTGACTGCCCTGCGCGGGCAGTATCGCCAGCAATTAACCAGCTGGCTGCAAGGCCAGGCGGAATTAACCATTTTTGGTGCCAGCCAGCGATATCGTGCGCAGTTAGAAAACACCGAACTTAGCTGGCATGACGCCCAGCGCCGTCAGTCCGATCTGAGTGCTGTCTCGCAGGCCGTGATGCTACTCATCAGCGGCACAGCGGTGTTGGTTATGCTGTGGTTTGCGTCCGCCGATATTGGTGGTAACACGCAGCCTGGCGCATTGATTGCGCTGTTTGTCTTCTGTGCGCTTGCGGCTTTCGAAGCGCTGGCCCCGGTAACCGGTGCATTCCAGCACCTGGGTCAGGTTATTGCTTCCGCCATACGCATCACGCAGGTAACGGAATGCCAGCCGGAAGTGACGTTCCAGCAAAATAGTGTCATCACGCCAACAGATGTCGCCGTGCAATTCGATGCCCTGACATTTAGCTACCCAGGCCAACCGCAGCGTGCGCTGGACTCAATTTCTTTATCGATTGCCGCCGGAGAACATGTGGCAATCCTTGGCCGCACCGGGTGCGGAAAATCCACGTTATTGCAATTACTGACGCGCGCATGGGATCCGCAGCAAGGAGAGATTCGTCTCAATGACCAGCCGCTTGCTAGCTTTGCGGAAGCTGATTTACGCAAACTTATCAGTATGGTGCCCCAGCGCGTGCATCTGTTCAGCGCGACGCTGCGAGATAACTTGCTGCTGGCCTCACCGCAAGCCAATGACGACACACTGAGTGCGATGCTAACCCGCGTTGGGCTGGAAAAACTGCTTGAGGATAATGGTCTGAATGCCTGGCTCGGCGAAGGTGGACGCCAGCTATCCGGTGGTGAACTACGCCGTCTGGCGATTGCTCGTGCGTTATTGCATGATGCCCCGCTGGTGCTTCTGGACGAACCGACCGAAGGTCTGGATGCTGCTACAGAGAGCCAAATTCTTGAATTACTGGGTGATGTGATGAAAGGCAAAACGCTGCTGATGGTCACACACCGTCTGCGCGGACTGGCGCGTTGCGATCGGATAATTGTGATGGACAACGGGCAAATAATTGAGCAAGGTAATCACGCAGCGTTAATGGCGAAACAGGGTCGGTACTACCAGTTTAAGCAGCGTCTGTAGTGACTATTCGTCATTTTGCCGTTTCTGTAACGGCAACGTTAAAGTGGAACGGCCAAAATGACGATAGTAAGTAGGGTCCCTTGTCGCGTTGTGGAGCACAGAAGTCATGCGCCTGGTGCAGCTCTCTCGTCATTCAATCGCTTTTCCTTCGCCCGAAGCGGCGTTGCGTGAACCCAATGGACTGCTGGCGCTGGGCGGCGATCTCAGTCCGGCGCGTCTGTTGATGGCCTACCAGCGCGGCATCTTCCCCTGGTTCTCGCCTGGCGACCCAATCCTGTGGTGGTCGCCCGATCCGCGCGCCGTGCTGTGGCCGGAAACATTTCATATCAGCCGCAGCATGAAGCGTTTTCATAAAACCTCTCCCTATCGCGTAACGCTGAATCATGCTTTTGGTCAGGTGATCGATGGCTGCTCGCAGGATCGCGATGAGGGCACGTGGATCACGCCTGACGTGGTGATGGCTTATCATCGCCTTCATGAGCTGGGGCATGCGCACTCGATTGAAGTCTGGGAAGGTAACGAGTTGGTGGGTGGGATGTATGGCGTGTCACAAGGTGCGCTGTTCTGCGGTGAATCAATGTTTAGTCGCCGTGTAAATGCCTCCAAAACAGCGTTGCTTGTTTTCAGCGGCGAATTTGTACGCATGGGCGGCGAGTTAATTGATTGCCAGGTCCTGAACAGCCATACTGCGTCGCTCGGTGCCATTGAGATCCCGCGTCGGGATTACCTTTTACATCTCGAGAAAATGCGCAAACTTCCGCTCTCTTCCCACTTCTGGGTGCCCCGAACGCTGTTTTCATCGCGCTGACGAATGTTTTCGGCACATTTTTTATCAGGGTGTTATAATGGACGCTCAGAGCAGCTTTTGCCTGTTGCCCCGCCCCACCCGGGAGTTGTTCGTATCAGGGATGCCCTTCGCTTTACTCCACCGCTCCCCTTTACGGTTGCGCTTTTAGCGCGTCCTGGCTGTTGGCGTGAGGGTAACTGGCAAAAGTCGTTTTGCTGCGTTTTATCAGCGCAAATCTTTACTTAACAGACGAACTTCGGCATTATCTTGCCGGTTCAAAAATTATGGTAGTGATACCCCCGAGGATTAGATGGCCAAAGAAGACAATATTGAGATGCAGGGTACCGTTCTTGAAACGTTGCCTAATACGATGTTCCGCGTAGAACTGGAAAACGGTCACGTGGTCACTGCGCATATCTCCGGTAAAATGCGTAAAAACTACATCCGCATTCTGACGGGCGATAAAGTGACTGTGGAACTGACCCCGTACGACCTGAGCAAAGGCCGCATTGTCTTCCGTAGCCGCTAAGATCTTCCATCAGCACAGCTAAGTGCACCTATTTTGAAGGCCGGGTAACCCCCGGCCTTTTGTTTTTCTTACGCCTATCCTTCCTGATTAGACTTTAACCAATAACGACAATTGTCTATAATCAAACCTGACAAATGTCATCACGCGGGAGGAAAAATGAGAACCTGGAGTCCGGATCAAAAACCGGTCGAAAATGCGCTCTGGCGCTTTGCCGGTTTTCCTGCCAACCGAGGGCTAAAACTCGTTCAGATGTTAAACGAGGGCTTGCCTGTCAGCATTCTCGACAATATTCATGAATGGACAGAAATGTCCCGCTCCGACATTCTGCGCGTCACTGGTATTAATGAACGCAATGTCGCGCGTCGCAAAAGCGCCGGCCGCACACTCACGCCGGAAGAAAGTGAGCGCATTGCGCGTTTAGTGAGGGTTGTTGATGCTGCGGTACAGTTTTTCGGTAGCAAAAAAATGGCGTGGAACTGGCTGGAAACCCCCGTTCGCGGCCTTGGTAACGTAGCGCCGATTTCGCTGATTGCCACCGAAAGTGGCGCGCTGGAGGTGACCGACCTGCTCGGCAGGCTGGAGCACGGAGTGTTTGCGTGATCTTTTATCGACTGGTAACGCGCCGCTACGCCAGCGAGGCCTGGACAGGCAGCGGTGCAAATCTTTATGGCGGGCGCTGGAATCACAAGGGTCATCCGGCGGTTTACGTCGCTTCGTCCGTTTCACTTGCCACACTCGAAATGCTGGTACATGTGCACAGCGACACGGTTCTGAACCAGTATGGGCTGTTCAGTATTGAGATCCCTGACAAGGATATTGAACATCTGGATAAGCAATGGCTACCGCCAGACTGGCAGGAAAACCCGGCACCACTTTCGACCATGGATTTAGGTACCGCCTGGCTGGAAGCCAACAGCGCCATCGCACTGGTGCTGCCGTCATGCGTTATTCCGCTTGAGAATAATGCGATTCTGAACCCGCTTCATCCTGCTTTTAATAAGCTGCTAAAAACCGTAAAAGCGCTTCCTTTCTCTTTCGATCCACGCCTGGCAAACCCATAATTTTTTGCAGCTTACCGGACAAATCCATCGCCTGCTAGCCGCGTTGTTCGATGCGCTGGGAGAGCTGGAAATGGTAAAGATCCGCTGGCGCAGCTGCTCAACCGACGCTTTATTCCCACCATCATGCGCCAGGAGATCTCGCTGGCACTGAATGTGCGTAAACCCTTTATTCTGGCAATGCTGGTATCGATCACTGTAAGAGAATCAACGACAGCTTCGGGCACTGCGCGGGCGATACCACGCTCAAAACGGTAGCCGCTGTCATCTACGATCATTTACGCAGTAGTAGTTACGTTTTCCGCTATGGCGGTGAATAGTTTATGGTGCTGCTGGTAGTAGAATTTGACCTGTTACAGGCGAAGATTATTCTTGAAGCACTGCGGCAAAAAATTGCCGCGCTGACAATTGAAGTCGCGCCGGCGCAACACTTTTCGGTCACCGTTAGCATCGGCGTCACCGGGTTCGTTTACCACCCGGATTACAAACGTTTAATTGATAAAGCAGATCGTGCATTTTATGTTGCTAAAAGCCACGGGCGCAGTCGTATCGAAACCAGAGAAATTTGAAGCTGCTTTTGCAGACATAAAAAAACCGGGCTGATGTCGCCCGGTTTTTAGACGTGAACCGCAAAGATTAATGTGCCGCTTCCGGTTTGTGCTTCTGCGCACTCAGGAAGCCATATTCCAGCTCATTTTTCTCTTTATTCAGCGTTACCGTGACCTGGCCACCATCAACCAGCGAACCGAACAGAAGTTCGTTGGCCAGCGGTTTTTTCAGGTTGTCCTGGATAACACGCGCCATCGGGCGAGCGCCCATAGCACGGTCGTATCCTTTCTCTGCCAGCCAGTCGCGAGCTTCCTGGCTGACTTCCAGCGATACGCCTTTCTGGTCCAACTGCACCTGGAGTTCGACAATAAATTTGTCGACCACCTGGTGGATCACCTCAGTCGACAAGTGATCGAACCAGATAATGTTGTCCAGACGGTTGCGGAACTCCGGCGTAAAGATCTTTTTGATCTCTTCCATCGCATCGGTGCTGTTATCCTGGTGGATAAGACCAATGGATTTACGCTCGGTTTCGCGCACCCCGGCGTTAGTGGTCATGACCAGCACCACGTTGCGGAAATCAGCTTTGCGCCCGTTGTTATCGGTCAGCGTTCCGTTGTCCATCACTTGCAACAGTAAGTTGAAGACGTCCGGATGCGCTTTTTCGATTTCATCAAGCAGCAGCACCGCGTGCGGATGTTTGATCACCGCGTCGGTCAACAGACCGCCCTGATCAAAACCAACATAGCCCGGAGGCGCGCCAATCAAACGGCTGACCGTATGACGTTCCATATACTCGGACATATCAAAACGCAGCAGCTCGATGCCCAGCGCTTTTGACAGCTGCACTGTCACCTCGGTTTTACCCACGCCGGTTGGGCCAGCAAACAGGAAGGAACCGACCGGTTTATGGTCTTGACCCAGCCCTGCACGGCTCATTTTGATGGCTTCAGTTAACGCCTCAATGGCTTTATCCTGGCCAAACACCAGCATTTTCAGACGATCGCCAAGATTTTTCAGCGTATCGCGGTCGCTCTGAGAAACGCTCTTCTCAGGAATACGCGCGATACGGGCCACCACCGATTCGATATCCGCCACGTTAACGGTTTTCTTGCGCTTGCTTACCGGCATCAGACGCGCACGCGCGCCTGCTTCGTCGATAACATCAATCGCTTTATCCGGCAGATGGCGATCATTGATGTATTTCACCGCCAGCTCTACCGCCGCACGCACCGCTTTTGCCGTGTAACGTACATCGTGGTGCGCTTCATATTTCGGTTTCAGGCCATTGATAATCTGCACCGTTTCCTCAACGGACGGCTCAGTAATATCAATTTTCTGGAAGCGACGCGCCAGAGCACGATCTTTTTCAAAGATATTGCTGAATTCCTGATACGTGGTGGAACCCATGACGCGGATTTTACCGCTGGAAAGCAGCGGCTTGATCAGGTTTGCGGCATCCACTTGACCACCAGACGCAGCGCCTGCACCGATGATGGTATGGATCTCATCGATAAACAGAATGCTGTTATTGTCCTGCTCAAGTTGTTTCAGCAGCGCCTTGAAACGTTTTTCGAAATCGCCACGGTATTTAGTACCGGCCAGCAGTGAACCGATATCCAGCGAGTAAATTGTGCAATCTGCCATCACTTCTGGCACGTCGCCCTGCACAATACGCCACGCCAGCCCTTCGGCAATCGCGGTTTTACCTACGCCGGATTCACCCACCAGCAGCGGGTTATTTTTACGACGGCGACACAGAACTTGAATCGCACGCTCAAGCTCTTTACCACGGCCAATCAGCGGGTCGATTCCTCCCACACGAGCAAGCTGATTAAGGTTGGTGGTGAAGTTTTCCATACGTTCCTCCCCTCCTGCCTGCTCTTCGCTGTTCACCTGCCCGCTACTGCTGCTGCCAGTGGCGTCAGATGATGGGCCTGGCTCGTCTTTACGCGTGCCGTGAGAGATAAAGTTCACCACGTCAAGGCGGCTTACTTCATGTTTGCGCAGCAGATAAGCCGCTTGCGACTCCTGCTCGCTAAAAATGGCAACCAGCACGTTCGCGCCGGACACTTCGCTGCGCCCGGATGACTGAACATGAAACACCGCGCGCTGAAGAACACGCTGGAAGCTGAGCGTCGGCTGCGTATCGCGCTCCTCTTCACTCATGGGTAGAACGGGTGTGGTTTGTTCGATGAAGGCTTCGAGTTCCTGCCGCAGCGCCACCAGGTCCACTGAACACGCTTCCAGCGCTTCGCGGGCAGATGGGTTACTGAGCAGCGCCAGTAACAAGTGCTCGACGGTCATAAACTCATGTCGGTGCTCGCGCGCTCTGGCGAAAGCCATGTTTAAACTGAGTTCCAGTTCTTGATTGAGCATAGGCACCTCCCCCAAGTTTCATGCCTGCATTCAGGCTCTTTCCAGCGTACACAGCAACGGATGCTCGTTCTCCCTGGCGTACTTGTTCACCATTGCGACTTTCGTCTCGGCAACCTCGGCGGTGAAAACACCGCAAATGGCCCTGCCGTGATAGTGAACCGTAAGCATCAGTTGCGTTGCACGTTCTACATCATAAGAAAAGAACTTTTGTAGCACGTCAATAACAAATTCCATCGGCGTGTAATCATCGTTCATTAACATAACTTTATACATGGATGGCGGTTTCAGCGCGTCGCGCAGTTTATCTTCCGCCAATTGGTCAAAATCCAGCCAGCTATTGCTCTTACCCATCGTTAGCGTTTCATCTTAGGTTACAGTTTCCGGCAGCGTTTAATCGGCCGATTACATGAGTCTAGATGTATTTTCAATCTACATCAGATGTCAGATAACAATCATCTATCGTTGTCATTCGCGACGGCTGTCACATTCCTTTGTAATAGCGTTAACTGCTTCAAAATTTTGATGCGCCGCCTCCCAGAACCCCTGCCAAATGCTTGACGCGTTATACGAATTATCTAAATTGTACAGTCGAGAGTTGGCGAGGTTTTGAACAGCCCGCTAGCTCTACCACCGGTTCATTCCATCTTACTTAAATAAGATTTACGAAGGATGTCGAAGCATGGAAACGGGTACTGTTAAGTGGTTCAACAATGCCAAAGGGTTTGGTTTTATCTGCCCTGAAGGCGGCGGCGAAGATATCTTCGCGCATTACTCCACCATTCAAATGGATGGTTACAGAACGTTAAAAGCCGGGCAGACTGTCCGGTTTGATGTACACCAGGGCCCTAAAGGCAATCACGCCAGCGTCATCGTGCCCGTAGAAGTGGAAGCCATGGCCTGAAGCCTGTTATCACATTGTGTACATGCCGCAGTCAAAATGCCAGCCCAATCGGCTGGCATTTTTATTACTCGCGAGCCAGCGCGTCCACCGGGTCAAGCCGCGCGGCATTACGCGCAGGCAACCAGCCAAACAGTACACCGGTAAACGTCGAACATAAAAACGCCGTTAACAGCGCCACCGGAGAAAAACCAATCTCCCAGCCCGGTAAAAAAAGCTGCAAGGTAAAGGCAATCAACATGGAGAGCGTGACGCCGAGCGCGCCACCGACAAGGCAAACAAACACCGCCTCAATCAGAAACTGCGACAAGACGTCTCCGGCCCGGGCGCCAACTGCCATCCTGATGCCAATCTCACGCGTCCGCTCGGTGACCGACACCAGCATAATATTCATCACACCGATACCGCCAACCAGCAACGAAATGACCGCCACCAGCGTCAAAAACAGCTGAAGAGTACGTGTGGTCTTTTCCGCCGTTTTCAAGACCCCGTCCATATTCCAGACGAAGAAATCTTTCTTACCGTGGCGCAAACTGAGCAACCGCGTGAGCTGCTGTTCCGCCTGTTCACTGCCGTAGCCCTCATTCACCCGCACCGTAATAGAGTTTAGCCAGGACTGCCCCATAATACGCCCGGAGATGGTGCTATACGGCAGCCAGACGCGCAGTATCTTGCTGCTGCCAAACATCGACTGCTTTTCCTCTGCCACGCCAATTACCGTCGCCGGCATGTTGCCAACCAGGATCACCTCGCCGACGACGCTGGCTTTATTGGGAAATAACTGTCGGCGGGTGTTACTGTCGAGCACAACCACCTGCGCCCGGCCTTTCAGTTGCTCGTCATTAAACGAGGCGCCTTCGCTGAACGTCATGCCATACACATTAAAATATTGCCCGCTCACGCCATTGGCGCTCGCCGCCACATCAATATTGCCGTAGCGCAAACGCAGGTTTTGTGAAACGGCAGGTGTGGCAGATTTAACCCAGGGCTGTTTTTGAATCGCCTGCAGATCGTCGTATTTCAGCGCCTGCTGATACTGTGGCTCGTCGTCACCAAAATCTTTGCCGGGATAGACATCAATAGTATTAGTGCCTATCGAACGAATATCCGCCAGCACCAGCTGTTTAGCGGCATCACCGACCACCACAATCGAGACCACCGAAGCGATACCGATAATAATGCCGAGCATGGTCAACAAGGTGCGCATTTTGTTAGCCGCCATGGCGCGCCAGGCCATGGTCAACGCTTCCTGAAAACGGCTGGCGAACTGCCGCCAGCCCCCGGCTTGCGTCATGATCGCATCATGGTTTGCGGGCGCGGCGGCTTCCATTTTGGCTGGCGGATTACTAATTATCTCGCCATCACGAATTTCAATCACTCGCTCAGCCTGCGCGGCCACCTGCGGATCATGCGTCACGATAATTACCGTATGCCCGCGATCACGCAACTGATGCAGGATTGCCATCACCTCTTCGCCTGAGTGGCTGTCGAGGGCGCCGGTCGGTTCATCGGCCAGAATCACCTGGCCACCATTCATCAACGCGCGGGCAATACTCACGCGCTGTTGCTGTCCGCCGGAGAGCTGCGATGGTTGATAATCCGCCCGCTCCCCCAGTCCTAAGCGGGTCAGTAATGCTTTTGCGCGTTCCAATCGCGCTTTACGTTCCGTCCCCGCATACACCGCCGGAACTTCGACGTTCTGCGCAGCCGTCAAATGGGAAAGCAGATGATAACGCTGAAAGATAAAACCGAAATGTTCGCGGCGCAGCTGCGCAAGCTGATCGCTACTGAGCAACGACACATCTGTTCCCGCCACCCGGTAAGTGCCGCTGGTGGGTTTATCCAGGCAACCCAGAATGTTCATCAGCGTGGATTTACCGGAGCCGGATGCGCCAACAATCGCCACCATTTCGCCGGCATTAATGCGCAGCGTGATGCCTTTTAGCACCTCGACCTGTCCATCGCCGGACGGATAACTGCGGCGGATATTATTCAGGTCCAGCAATGCGGTCATTGCGCCGCTCCGCTTTTCTCGCCAATCACCACTTCTTCACCCGCATCCAGGCCTTTTGTCACCACCACTTCCGTATCATTACGTGCGCCCAGCGTCACCTCGCGCTCGCGGGTTTCACCATTACGCAGCACTTTCACTTTGTAACGGTTGTCCCCCACCGGATCGCCAAGTGCTGCCAGCGGGATGGTGATCACGTTTTTCAGACCAGTGAGCTGGATATGCACCTGCGCGGTCATATCAAGGCGCAGCACGCCCTCCGGGTTTGGCACTTCAAAACGCGCATAGTAAAAAATCGCATCGTTGACCTTTTCCGGCGTCGGCAGAATATCTTTCAGCTCGCCTTCATAACGCGTTTCCGGATCGCCAAGCACGGTGAACCACGCTTTCTGCCCAGGCTTCAGGTGGATGACATCCGCTTCGGAAACCTGCGCTTTCACCAGCATCGTGCTCATATCGGCCAGCGTCAGAATGTTTGGCGCTTGTTGCACGGCAATCACCGTCTGCCCCTGCAACGTGGTAATTTGCGTCACTTCACCGGCCATCGGGGCAAGAATACGAGTGTAATCAAGGTTGGTTTTCGCGGTATCCAGCGTGGCCTGGTTACGTTTGATCTGGGCATCAATGGTACCGATTTGCGCTTCTTTTACCGCCACATCCGTCGCCGAGGTGTCCAGATCCTGGCGGGAGATCAAATTGCTTTTCACCAGTTGTTGCTGGCGCGCTAACGTCACTTGAGCCAGCTTCAGTTCTGCTTGCGCCTGACGGCGCTGCGCCCGAAGTTCCATTAAGGTCGCATCCACTTCCTTAATTTGGTTTTCAGCCTGATCGGGGTCGATTACGCCCAGGAGCTGATCTTTCTTCACTTTATCGCCGATATTCACCGACAGCGTTTTTAACTGACCATTTACCTGAGCGCCAACATCAACCTTACGGAGCGCATCCAGTTTCCCGGTCGCCAGCACGCTTTGTTGTAATTCACCTGGCCGCACAATCAGCGTCTGATACTGAACCACCGGGGCATTGAGTTTGCTCCACAACCAAAATGCCGCCAGTAAAACCACCACTGCCAGCACAATCATTACCGTCCTGCGTTTTCCCTTCAGTTTCATAAAAATCCCAGATAATCGGACATGCGGTTTATAGAGGCCAATCTTAACTAAACAGAACATCAACGAAACAAAAACTTCGCATTTTCCCCATTATTCATTTAGACGGCGTTGAGAGAGCAGCTGTTGAAATTGCATCATCTCAGTGATATCCGGATTTCAACAATGTCCTCCATCGCTCAAGCTACTCATGCTGAACTGCCTTTGCCGAAAACCGCCGGGCAGCTCTTCCGTTGTTTAATCTCCGGTGAACTAATGCCAGGCCGCGCCTGGCAGAACCCGGCTTATCGCCGTAAATTTTTGCTGCGTTCGTTGACCACGCCGGTCAGCACCGCCAGCTATCTGGCACGCCTGGTCCAGCAACCTCTCCTGGCGCAGATGCTGCACGTTCAGCCTGGGCTGCCGTGCCGTTTACATCGCCCGTGGCTATCAACCAATATGAACCGTACGCAAACGGCGCAAGCTATTTGCTGGCACTATGAAAACATGATTCGCCTGCTGCCCGCTTCACTCATCAACAGCTATCTCAGCAAAACCGGCCTCACGCTGGCTGTGCTGACCGGTAAAGATGAGCAGGCCTATACGCTGCGGTTGCGTTCAGATTTCATGCTGGATAAAGAGGGTGAAGCGACACTGGTATTCTGCGATGCGCAAGACACTATTCTCGCGGAACTGACTTTTGCATTGTGCCAGTTCACTGGTAAACCCACGCTCTATATTGGTGGGCTGCAGGGCGCGAAAGCGCATGTTCCGCATGAGGCGATTCAGGTAGCGACCAAAGCGTGTCATGGGCTATTCCCGAAACGTCTGCTGGTGGAAACGGCCATGACGATGGCGCAATTTCTGCAAGTGGAAGAGATCCGCGCCGTCAGCAATGAAACACATATCTACCGCAATGCGCGTTATCGCAAGAAAAAACAGGGGCTGCTGCATGCCGATTACAACAGCTTCTGGGAATCGCTGGGTGCCGTTGCCGACCAGCACGGCGACTTCGTGCTGCCGCTGGTGATGCCGCGCAAACCGATGGAAGAGATCGCCAGCAAAAAGCGTTCTGAGTATCGCCGCCGCTACGAGCTGCTCGACAGTCTGCAGGCGCAGACTGCCGCTCACTGCCAGAACTAATCTGCCCGCCCGCGTGCCAGCCAGAGCACGCGGGAAAACATTTTCCGAAACAGATGCGGTACCGACTCCACGCCGCGTCTGCCCGCTTCCAGTGCCACTTCAATCGCCAGATCCGGTTTTGACGAGCGGTGAATTGCTTTGATAATCACCCGCCGCATATTCATCGACACATTTTCCGGTAACTGCGCGATACGGTGATAGACATCGGCGAACCCTTCCCGGTACATAAAATGCTCCATATCCAGCGCCGGCAGTTCCGTCAGATGCTCGCGCGTCTGATCCCTGTCGTTATCGAGCAGGCTGCGCACGGTGGCGGCATACTTCTTCCCGGCTTCGTCGCCATCTACCAGTACATGCCATTCAATGCCCATGCGGCGCGCAAACTTAATGAGCGGCTTTAAGCCTGACTGGGCAAACTCAATAATTTTCACCCCTTCGGCATCGAAATGATGGCCGCACTGGCGCGCCAGTTCATTGATAACCCAGTTTTCCGTCTCCCCTTCCACCAGCAACCAGCAGCGGGCAAACAGGGAAGAAGGCCGGTTAACGCGAATATGAAACGCAATGCGCCGCCCATCTTCGGCGCTTAAACCGCCAGGGCCAAGACGCCAGGCCGCCACACGCGAAGACTCGCGCACCAGGCGACAAACATGTTCAACCGGCGTTAACGACAGCAGCTCACCGGAGTTGGTGGTGGTTATCTTTTGTAGCGGCAGCAAATTCAGCAACTGCCAGGCCACAGAGAGCATGATCGGATGCAGCCGCGTTTCCGGATCTTCCACCAGCAATAGCGGCCGCGCGTCACGGTCGAGATGGACAGAACCTTTCGCCTGCAACAGCGTGGCGAAAAACCCCAGCAGGATAACCCGGTACATCCGCCCGCCGGGCTTATCGATCATGCGGTTAATAATGTCGAGATAGCGCCAGCTGCGTTGCTCATCATGAGAGCGGCGGCGCATCAGGCGCTGGTGCGAAGCGCCGCTACCCTGCTCGGCAAAATAGTGCTCAAGCAATTGCACCATCGCTGACAGCCCGTGGCGTATCTGCGCGTCGGTTAAATTTTGCGGGCGGGAGATCAATTCGTGGGAGAGGAAATCAAGCTGACGCGCGGTGTTTTCCAGCAACGGCGTATCCGGCACGCTGCCGTTACGGATGCGGCGCATAAAGCGCGCATCACGCAGCCGCAGTACCGGCATCAGCCGCACCAGATGGCGGGCACTTTCATCAATGTCTTCCAGCGGCAGCAAATCTCCTTGCGCATCGAGAAAACCGCGTAGCGTCATTACGCTGCCATCGTCGGAAAGCTCGCCTTCATGCCGGTAGAACAGGCGGCGATAACCGTCATTCCCGGCAACCCAACAATCTGCCAGCGGGCGGTAACGCCGCGTGCGGTAGCGTCCGGGTTCGGATTCGCGAAAAGTCAGAATAATATGCAGATGATGTTCCCGCCCTTGCAGATCCCCCGGCGGGAACCAAAAATCATCGCGGACAAAATGGTAGAGATCCGTTTCCGGTGACAGCAGCAGGGTTAACGCGTCCAACAGGCTCGATTTACCCCAGGCGTTTTCCCCAATTAACACGTTGTTCTGCTCAAGCATCAGCGATAAACGATTAATGCCGCGAAAGCCGACAATATCCACGCGCTCCAGAATCATTCTTCCTCCGGCATCTCTGGGCTTTTCCGTCTATTCTTGAAGGAGTATAGCGGGACGAAAAGCGGCAGAACACGCGCTAAGTGCAATATTTCATTGAAATATATGCAGTGGCTCAATCGTTGTAATATTTAAAAAAACGAACCGCGATATTAAATAGCATATATTTCTTATTTACTGACATAAGCAAAAAACTTAACACCAGTTAAAAGCAACAACTTACGATAAATTATCTATTTTAAATCAATTTACTGGTTTTTATAACTGGTTATTTTATTTTGTAACTCCCTACAATACGCACGCTTTTATTCACGCATCCATTGATGTCTGACACACGGCGCGGGTCTGGGCCCGTTTCTGTTTTTATCGAGGTGGCTATGTTTAGAAAATTAGCGGCGGAATGTTTTGGCACATTCTGGCTGGTATTTGGTGGCTGCGGCAGCGCAGTGCTGGCGGCAACGTTTCCGCAAACCGGCATTGGTTTTGCCGGGGTGGCGCTGGCGTTCGGTTTAACGGTCATGACCATGGCATTTGCCGTCGGGCATATTTCCGGCGGTCATTTTAATCCGGCAGTCACACTCGGCCTGTGGGCTGGCGGTCGTTTTCCGGCAAAAGAGGTGGTGGGATATATTCTCGCGCAGCTGGTTGGCGGCATTATTGCCGCGGCAGTGCTCTATTTAATTGCCAGCGGTAAAAGTGGTTTCGATGCGGCAGCCAGCGGTTTCGCCTCTAACGGCTACGGAGAACATTCCCCAGGACATTACTCAATGTATTCCGCCATTATTATTGAGATTGTCCTGAGCTGCGGTTTCCTGCTGGTTATTCACGGTGCGACAGATAAAAACGCCCCTGTCGGCTTTGCGCCTATCGCCATTGGGCTGGCGCTGACATTAATCCATTTGATCAGCATCCCGGTCACCAACACTTCGGTTAACCCGGCGCGCAGCACCGCCGTGGCGATTTTCCAGGGCGGCTGGGCGTTAGAACAGTTATGGATGTTCTGGGTGATGCCGATTATCGGCGGTATCCTCGGTGGCGTTATCTACCGTACGCTGCTGGAAAAACGCGCTTAAGATAAAGACCCGGTTTTGTGCCGGGTCTTTTGCATAATCTTTCTTATTTTTTGCAGCTTTACTCATTTTCCACCTTTGGGTAGTGTGTTCCCCGGTGTTTTCACTTTGCAAGGATTCGGGCGCTTCATGCTTTCAGGACTGTTAATTATTCTTCTGCCGTTGGTCATCGGTTATCTGGTTCCCCTGCGTCACACTGCTGCGCTCAAACTTATCAATAAATTACTCAGCTGGATTGTCTATCTGATCCTCTTTTTTATGGGGATAAGCCTCGCTTTTCTCGATAATCTCAGCGCGAACTTACTGGCGATATTGCATTACTCGGCGGTCAGCGTGGTGGTGATCCTGCTGTGTAACGCCGCTGCACTGCTGTGGCTGGAGCGTACACTGCCGTGGCATCACCAACACCAGCAAGAAAAATTGCCTTCGCGTATTGCGATGGCGCTGGAATCCCTGCGTCTGTGCGGTGTGGTGGTCATCGGTTTCGCCATTGGTCTTTCCGGGGTGGCGTTTTTACGCTACGCCACGGAAGCCAGCGAATACACGTTGATTTTTCTGTTGCTGCTGGTGGGAATTCAGTTGCGTAACAGCGGCATGACGCTGAAACAGATTGTCCTCAACCGCCGGGGAATGATTATTGCCGTGGTGGTTGCTGCCAGCTCGCTGATTGGTGGCGTGATTAATGCGCTGATCCTCGGCCTGCCGCTGAAAACGGGTCTTGCCATGGCATCGGGATTTGGCTGGTATTCGTTGTCGGGCATTCTGCTTACCGAGTCGTTCGGCCCGGTGATCGGCAGCGCCGCCTTCTTTAACGATCTGGCGCGCGAGTTGATTGCCATCATGCTGATCCCGGGTCTGGTGCGCCGCAGCCGCTCTACCGCGCTTGGGTTATCGGGCGCGACCTCGATGGATTTCACCCTGCCGGTCCTCCAGCGCTCCGGTGGCCTGGAACTGGTGCCCGCCGCCATTGTGCACGGTTTTATTCTCAGCTTGCTGGTGCCGCTATTAATGGCCTTTTTCTCTGCCTGATACTTCGTTGGCGGTAGATACCTGCCGCCAAACTTGCGCTAAATCAATATCCCCTTAAATTGCCGACAAAATCGCTTTTAAGCCTGCCGACAGCAGCATAATCTTAAACATGTATTTCAAATATAACTTTAACATAAAGGTGTGACCATGTTTTGTGTGCAATGTGAACAAACCATCCGAACTCCGGCGGGCAACGGCTGTGCGTACGCGCAGGGGATGTGCGGTAAAACTGCCGAAACCTCCGACCTGCAGGATCTATTGATTGCCGCGTTACAAGGGCTCTCCGCCTGGGCCAGCAAAGCACGTGAGTACGATCTGATTGACCATGAGATCGATAACTTCGCGCCGCGCGCCTTCTTCTCTACCCTCACCAACGTTAACTTCGATTCCGTGCGTATTGTCGGCTACGCGCGCGAGGCAATCGCCAAACGTGAAGCGCTGAAAGCGCTCTGCCTCGCTATCGATGCGAATGCCCACGTCGATAACCCGATGGCCGACCTGCAACTGGTCAGCGACGATCTCGGCGAATTACAGCGCCAGGCGGCAGAGTTCACGCCGAACAAAGACAAAGCGGCGATTGGCGAAAACATCCTTGGTTTACGTCTGCTCTGCCTGTATGGCCTGAAAGGCGCGGCGGCCTATATGGAACACGCCCATGTGCTGGGCCAGTACGACAACGATATCTACGCCCGTTACCACAAAATCATGGCGTGGCTGGGTACCTGGCCTTCTGATATGAATGCCCTGCTCGAATGTTCAATGGAAATTGGCCAGATGAACTTCAGCGTGATGAGCATTCTGGATGCCGGTGAAACCAGCACTTACGGTCACCCGACGCCGACTCAGGTCAACGTCAAAGCCGTTGCCGGGAAATGCATCCTGATTTCCGGCCACGACCTGAAAGATCTCTACAACCTGCTGCAACAAACCGAAGGCACGGGCGTAAACGTCTATACCCACGGTGAAATGCTGCCGGCGCACGGCTACCCGGAACTGCGCAAATTCAAACATCTGGTCGGTAACTACGGTAGCGGCTGGCAGAACCAGCAGGTGGAATTCGCCCGCTTCCCTGGCCCCATCGTCATGACGTCCAACTGCATTATCGACCCGACCGTTGGTTCTTATGACGACCGTATCTGGACGCGCAGCATCGTCGGCTGGCCGGGTGTCAACCATCTGGAAGGCGACGACTTCGCCCCGGTGATCCGCCAGGCGCAGCAAATGTCCGGCTTCCCGTTCAGCGAAATCGAACACCTGATCACCGTCGGTTTTGGTCGCCAGACGCTGCTTGGCGCGGTGGATTCACTGATTGATTTGGTGAGCCGTGAAAAATTGCGTCACGTCTTCCTCGTTGGTGGCTGTGACGGTGCGCGCGGTGAGCGTAACTACTTTACCGACTTCGCCACCCAGGTGCCGGATGACTGCCTGATCCTGACGCTGGCCTGTGGTAAATACCGCTTCAACAAACTCGACTTTGGCAACATTGAAGGTCTGCCGCGCCTGATTGATGCGGGTCAGTGTAACGATGCTTACTCAGCCATCATCCTGGCGGTGACGCTGGCGGAAAAACTGGGCTGTGGTGTTAACGATCTGCCGTTGTCGCTGGTGCTCTCCTGGTTCGAACAAAAAGCGATTGTTATCCTGCTGACCCTGCTCTCGCTGGGTGTGACGAATATTGTCACCGGGCCGACGGCCCCGGGCTTCCTGACGCCGGATCTGCTGGCGGTGCTGAATGAGAAATTCGGCCTGCGCCAGGTCACGACCGTGGAACAGGATATGCAGCAGTTGCTGAGCGCATAAGGAGCTAACGATGACCATGCCAACCCCTCAATGCCCGTGGCGTATGCAGGTTCACCATATCCAGCAGGAAACGCCGGATGTCTGGACACTGTCGCTGTTGTGCCACGATTACTACCCCTATCGCGCCGGGCAATATGCGCTGGTGAGTATCCGCAACAGCGCGGATACGCTGCGGGCCTACACCATCTCTTCAACGCCGGGCGTTAGCGAATACATCACGCTGACCATCCGCCGTATTGATAATGGCGCAGGTTCTCAGTGGCTGACACGGGAAGTAAAACGCGGCGATTATCTGTGGCTTTCCGATGCGCAGGGGGAATTCACCTGCGATAACGAACCGAACGATAAGTTGTTGCTGCTGGCGGCAGGGTGCGGTGTGACGCCGATTATGTCAATGCGTCGCTGGCTGGCACATTACCGTCCGCATGCTGACGTACAGGTGATCTTCAATGTGCGTTCGCCGGAAGACGTGATTTTTGCCAATGAATGGCGTGATTACCCGGTCACGCTGGTGGCAGAAAATAACGCCACGGCGGGCTTTGCCGCTGGCCGTCTGAGCCGCGAGTTGCTGAGCCAGGTGCCGGAACTGGCGGCGCGCACAGTAATGACCTGCGGCCCGGCGCCGTATATGGATTGGGTTGAAAGCGAAGTCAAAGCGCTTGGCGTGACGCGTTTCTTTAAAGAGAAATTCTTTACCCCAGTGGCTGAAGCCGCAACCAGCGGGCTGAAATTCAGCAAACTCTCGCCGATGAAAACCTTCTACGCGCCAGTGGGCAGCACGCTGCTGGATGCGCTGGAAAGCAATAAAATGCCGGTCAATGCCGCCTGCCGCGCCGGTGTCTGCGGTTGCTGTAAAACGCAGGTAGTTTCCGGTGAATACACCGTCAGCAGCACCATGACGCTAACGGAACAAGAGATTGCCGACGGCTTCGTGCTGGCCTGCTCCTGCCACCCGCAAGGCGATTTAGTGCTGGCATAATCTGCAACAAAAAAGCGCCCCTCATCCGAAGGGCGCTCTTTCTTAAACCGTTTACTTCCAGGCAGGTGCGACGGAGTAACGACCCGCACCGATAAACGCAATCACCAGCGCCGCAATAAAGTAATACACCATGCTCTCAATCGCCCATGCGCCAGTCGCATCCAGCGATCCGGTTTTACCCACGCCAACCAGCAGCCAGGCCACAATCATGGTGAATGCCAGCACCAGCGCAGCAGGACGCGTCAGTACGCCGAGGATAATCAGGATCGGGCACAGCACTTCGCCAATCAGCACGCCATAAGCGATGAAACCGGGAAGCCCCTTCGCCGCCAGCATCCCCGCAATTCCATCAATACCGCCAATTAATTTGTGCAGCCCGTGAAATAACATCAGCCCGCCGACCATCAAACGCAGCAGCAGACGGCCAAAATCTTCATGCGAAAACATCTTATTAACTGAGTTTAACAATGATTTAACCATTTGAAATGATTCCTGTTTTCATCGACCCGTGTCAGACTATTCCGATCTGTAACAAAAATAAACCCCTGTTTTATAAAAGCTCATTCTAAATCCGCTTTGTGACGCATTCATTGTCTAAGCTTGTAAGCAAGATCACAAAAAGGAGCGTCGTAGATGAAACAGACAGTGGCCGCGTATATCGCCAAAACGCTGGAGCAGGCAGGCGTAAAACGCATCTGGGGTGTAACCGGCGATTCCCTTAACGGCTTAAGTGACAGCCTGAACCGTATGGGCACCATCGACTGGATGCCGACCCGTCATGAAGAAGTCGCCGCCTTTGCTGCCGGCGCAGAAGCACAACTCACCGGCGAGCTGGCCGTCTGCGCGGGTTCGTGCGGGCCAGGAAACCTGCATTTGATTAACGGCTTGTTCGACTGCCACCGCAACCATGTTCCGGTGCTGGCCATTGCCGCTCATATCCCTTCCAGTGAAATCGGCAGCGGTTATTTCCAGGAAACCCATCCGCAGGAGCTGTTTCGCGAATGCAGCCACTACTGCGAACTGGTGTCAAACCCGGAACAGATACCGCAGGTGCTGGCGATCGCCATGCGCAAAGCCATTCTCAACAAAGGCGTGTCGGTGGTGGTACTGCCGGGTGATGTCGCGCTGAAACCTGCACCGGAAAGCGCCAGCAGCCACTGGTATAGCGCCCCGCAGGCGGTTGTTACCCCTGCCGAGCAGGAGTTGCACAAGCTGGCGCAACTCCTGCGCTATTCCACTAACATTGCGCTAATGTGCGGCAGCGGCTGTGCCGGGGCGCATAAAGAGTTACTGGCGTTTGCCGGTAAGCTGAAGGCGCCGATTGTCCACGCCATGCGCGGCAAAGAACATGTGGAGTACGACAATCCCTTTGACGTGGGAATGACGGGCTTAATTGGCTTCTCATCGGGTTTCCATACCATGATGAATGCCGACACACTGGTGCTGCTCGGCACTCAATTCCCTTACCGCGCGTTCTACCCCACTGATGCGAAAATAATCCAGATCGACATTAATCCGGGGAGCCTCGGTGCGCACAGCAAAGTAGACATGGCGCTGGTGGGCGATATCAAAGCCACGCTTGCCGCTCTGTTACCGTTGCTGGAGGAGAAAACCGAGCGCAAATTCCTCGACAAAGCGCTGGAGGATTATCGCCAGGCGCGCAAAGGGCTGGATGATCTGGCAAAACCGAGCGAGAAAGCGATCCATCCGCAATATCTGGCGCAGCAAATCAGCCACTTCGCTGATGATGACGCCATTTTCACCTGCGATGTCGGTACGCCAACCGTCTGGGCTGCACGTTACCTGAAAATGAATGGCAAACGCCGCCTGATTGGCTCCTTTAACCACGGTTCGATGGCCAATGCTATGCCGCAAGCGCTGGGCGCTCAGGCCACATTCCCACAACGGCAAGTGGTTGCGCTGTGTGGCGACGGGGGTTTTAGCATGCTAATGGGCGATTTCCTGTCGGTCGTGCAGATGAAACTGCCGCTGAAAATTATTGTTTTTAATAACAGCGTGCTCGGTTTCGTAGCGATGGAGATGAAAGCGGGCGGCTACCTGACGGATGGCACAGAACTGCAGGATACCAACTTTGCGCGTATCGCCGAGGCCTGCGGCATTACCGGTATTCGCGTGGAAAAATCGGTCGATGTTGACGACGCGCTGCAACGCGCCTTTTCGATCGATGGCCCGGTGCTGGTGGATGTCACCGTGGCGAAAGAAGAGCTGGCGATCCCGCCGCAAATCAAGCTGGAACAGGCCAAAGGCTTTAGCCTCTACATGATGCGCGCCATCATTAGCGGGCGCGGCGATGAGGTAATCGAACTGGCGAAAACCAACTGGCTCAGGTAAAACAGAGGGCATTACCCATCGTGAGATAAGGAAATGCCGTGATCGATTTACGCAGTGATACCGTAACCCGCCCGAGCCGCGCCATACTGGAACAGATGATGGCCGCCCCGGTCGGGGACGACGTTTACGGTGATGACCCGACGGTCAATGAACTGCAACGTTACGCCGCCGAACTCAGCGGTAAAGAGGCGGCGTTGTTTTTGCCGACCGGTACCCAGGCCAACCTGGTCGCCCTGCTCAGCCACTGTGAACGCGGTGAAGAGTACATTGTCGGCCAGGGGGCGCATAACTATCTCTACGAAGCGGGTGGCGCGGCGGTGCTTGGCAGCATCCAGCCGCAACCGATCGATGCCGCCGCCGATGGTACGCTGCCGCTGGACAAAGTCGCGGCGAAAATCAAAGCCGATGACATTCACTTCGCTCGCACCAAACTGCTGAGCCTTGAAAACACCCACAACGGCAAAGTGCTGCCGCGCGACTACCTGCGACAGGCGTGGGAATTTACCCGCGAACGCGGATTGTCGCTGCATGTCGACGGAGCGCGCATCTTCAACGCGCTGGTGGAATATGGCTGCGAGCTGAAAGAGGTCGCCCAATTTTGCGACTCGTTCACCATTTGCCTGTCGAAAGGTCTCGGCACGCCAGTAGGCTCCCTGCTGGTGGGCGATAAAGCATATATCACCCGCGCTAATCGCTGGCGCAAAATGACCGGCGGCGGTATGCGTCAGACCGGTATTCTGGCGGCGGCGGGTCTTTATGCATTACAAAACAACGTCGCGCGGCTGAAAGAAGACCATGAGAATGCCGCGTGGCTGGCCGCGCAACTAAAAGAGATTGGCGCAGATGTGATGCGCCACGACACCAATATGCTGTTTATTCGGGTGGGCGATAACGTACAAGCGTTGGGCGCGTATCTGCGCGAGCGCGGCGTGTTGATCAACGCCTCGCCAGTGGTACGCCTGGTCACGCATCTGGATGTTAATCGTCAGCAACTGGCAGAGGTGGTTCGCCACTGGCAGACCTTTTTACAGCACTAAGGAGCGAACGTGGCGCAGCGGATCCTGGTGCTTGGTGCCAGCGGCTATATTGGACAACGGCTGGTCGAAGCGCTCAGCCAGCAAGGTCATCAGATCAAAGCGGTCGCGAGAAACTTAACTCGCCTGCAAAAGCAGCAACTGCCGGGCGTAAGCTGCCATCGCGTTGATCTCTGGTGGCCGCAGGAGTTGCCCGCGTTACTGCGCGATGTCGATACGCTCTACTATCTGGTACACAGCATGGGCGAAAGCGGCAATTTCGTCGCCCACGAACGGCAAATCGCGCTGAATGTGCGCGATGCGCTGCAGGGGTCGTCGGTTAAGCAGGTTATCTTTCTCAGTTCGTTACAGGCGAAGGGCGAAACGAATTCCGACCACCTGCTGGCCCGGCAATACACCGGCGATCTGCTGCGTGCGGCGGGCATTCCCGTTACCGAATTACGCGCCGGCATCATTGTTGGTGCAGGTTCCGCCGCCTTCGAAGTGATGCGCGACATGGTATTTAACCTGCCGGTGTTAACGCCGCCGCGCTGGGTGCGCTCGCGTACCACGCCGATTGCGCTGGAAAACTTGCTGCACTATCTGGTCGAACTGCTTCAGCACCCCGCGCAGGAACACCGGGTGTTTGAGGCCGCCGGGCCGGAAGTATTGAGCTACCAGCAGCAGTTCGATCACTTTATGCGCGTCAGCGGCGTTCATCGCCCGCTGATCCCGATCCCCCTCCCCACCCGACTGATTTCCGTCTGGTTTTTACACCTCATCACCTCTGTGCCGCCGACCATCGCCAAAGCGTTAATTCAGGGCTTAAAGCACGATTTGCTGGCAGATGATACCGAATTGCGCCGCCTGATCCCGCAGATACTGATCCCGTTTGACGACGCGGTGCGCCGCACCCTGCAGGAGGAGGAAAAACTGGTTAACTCCAGCGACTGGGGTTACGACCCGCAGGCGTTTTCCCGCTGGCGTCCGCAATATGGTTACTACCCAAAGCAAGCGGGTTACACAGTGAAAACCGCTGCCAGCCTGAGCGCATTATGGGAAGTGGTTAACCGCATCGGTGGTAAGGAGCGCTACTTCTTCGGCAACATTCTCTGGCAAACCCGTGCGGCGCTTGATCATTTAATTGGTCACAAATTGCCGCATGGTCGACCTGCGCGCCCGTTTTTGCAAACCGGTGACGCGGTAGACAGCTGGAAAGTGATCATCGTCGAGCCCGAGCAGCAACTGGCGCTGCTGTTTGGTATGAAAGCACCAGGGCTGGGACGGCTCAGCTTTACGCTGACCGATAAAGGCGATCACCGGCTGCTGGATGTCCGCGCATGGTGGCATCCGCACGGTATGCAGGGGCTGTGGTACTGGTTATTGATGTTCCCGGCGCATCTGTTTATTTTTCGCGGCATGGCGCAGCGTATTGCCCATCTGGCAGAACAAAATAGAGAAAAAGTCTGAGCTTAACCGCTTTTCTTTTCGTCATCCCATTGCATCAGAGCGTAATTCACGGAAGAATGCCCGCGATAAAGCCTTTTCAACACAATGGATCGATATGAAAGTACTGGTCACGGGCGCAACCAGCGGTTTAGGCCGAAACGCGGTCGAGTATTTGCGGCAAAAAGGAATTAGCGTCAGGGCCACTGGTCGTAACGAAGCCATGGGCAAGTTACTCAGTAAAATGGGCGCTGAATTTGTGCACGCCGATCTGACCGAACTGGTCTCCTCGCAGGCAAAAGTGATGCTTGCCGGGATCGACACGCTGTGGCACTGCTCAAGTTTCACGTCGCCGTGGGGCACGCAGGAAGCGTTTGATCTGGCAAATGTGCGCGCGACTCGCCGTCTCGGTGAGTGGGCCGTCGCCTGGGGCGTGCGCAATTTCATTCATATCTCCTCCCCTTCGCTCTATTTTGACTATCACCATCATCGCGATATCAATGAAGACTTTCGTCCGGCGCGCTTCGCCAACGAATTTGCCCGCAGCAAAGCGGCCGGTGAACAGGTGATCGACCTGCTGGCACAGGCGAACCCGAATACCCGTTTCACCATTTTGCGCCCGCAAAGCCTGTTTGGTCCGCACGATAAAGTCTTTATCCCACGTCTGGCGCAGATGATGCACCACTACCGCAGCGTGTTGTTGCCGCGCGGCGGCGATGCGCTGGTGGATATGACCTATTACGAAAACGCGGTGCAGGCAATGTGGCTTGCCAGCCAGCCTCAGTGCGATAAGCTGCCTTCCGGGCGGGCGTACAACATTACTAACGGCGAGCCGCGCTCGCTGCGCAGCATCGTGCAGACATTAATTGATGAACTGGGTATTCACTGCCGGATTCGCTCGGTGCCCTACGCGATGCTGGATATGGTAGCGCGCAGCATGGAGCATTTCGGTGATAAACGCGCCAAAGAGCCTGCGTTCACCCATTATGGCGTGTCGAAGCTCAACTTTGATTTCACGCTGGATATCAGCCGCGCCCAGCAGGAACTGGGCTATACGCCGATTGTGACGCTGGATGAAGGCATCAAACGCACGGCGTACTGGTTAAAAGACCACGGCAAACTGCATCGCTGAATGATTTAAAACGGGCCGGATTTGACGTCAGAAATTTTCTGCCCGCTTTTATCGATGTAGAACCACTCCCCGCCGACCAGCGCGGTATGCTCGCCATCCTTTTGCGGTTTGCAGCCGTTACACACCAGCGCTCTGCCCTCTTTAAACTGCCAGGCATAGTCAAATTGCGGTGCAATGCGGTTACGGAAATTGTCGTCCCAGTAGCCTACTTTGCCGTTCTGGCGCGAGCGCACCAGCCCTTCAACAAACCAGTCCGGCCCATTATCAAAGTGCACAACGGAAAGGTAACTGTCCGGCGAACGCACATAGTAATCGGCATCCATCAACCCGGCGGCGCGCATATAGTCATACAGACCGACCCACGACATCCCTTCGACGTCGCGGGTTTTCGCAAACAACGCGGGCAAGAATCTGAGCTTGCCCTCTTTCACTTCAACGCATTTATCGAGTTTTTCCACGTTATCCGTGGACTTATCCCAGTAAGCACAGCTGAACACCGTCACCGGGTTTGGCGCGGCATGGGCAGAAAAAGCCGCCATCAGCAGCGCGCCTGATATGATGCGAAACCTCATCTCCATTGACCTCGTCATAAAAAAAGCCGTGGGAATTACCCCGCCTGGCCATATTTTTCCAGTAATGCCTCGGCAATCGCCTGGCTTTCAGCGTCAGCAATGCCGTTCCACAGCCCCGGACGGAAATGCATTTGAAACGCCATAATTACCCGTTTTTGCTCCGCAGGCGACATCTGCGGTTTCACGTCGTAACCGTACCGCGCCAGTAAATCAAGCAAAGAAGCCGTATCTACCGGCTCATGCGCAGAACGACCATTTAAGTAAAACGCCACACGCTGCGCATCCGGCCAGGCGCCAATCCCCTGGGAAAACAACGTTTGCCACGGGAACAACGGGCCAGGATCGTCTTTACGCTGCGGCGCGATATCCGCATGTGCGACGACATTTTGCGGCGCAATGTGGTAGCGCGAGATTATATCTTTTACCAGAGGAATCAATGCATTAATTTGCGCGGGCGCAAAAGGTGCGAATTGTTTTCCGCCAGAAGTACGTTGCCAGCCGCGATTTTCCAGTTCAATGCCGATGGAGGTGTCGTTGATGCGTGTTGCGCCACGCCAGAAACTTGCCCCTGCGTGCCAGGCTAACTCCTGCTCTGGCACCAGTTGCCAGATCCGCGGTTTACCGTGATGCAGCGGTGGCTCCGCCGGGATCAGGTAATGGGCGCTCACCTGCTTATCCGTAAGCGTTGCCAGCGACACATCAAAATCATCGGCGGTGTAGTGAATAACCAGCACTTTAATACGCGGATACGCCGCCTGCGCCTGTCGACGGGTATCAAGCTGATAACCGTCTTTATCAATGATGCCTTTTTCACTGACGCAACCTGCGAGCAGCAGCGCCAGCAGCAGTAACGCGATGTTTTTCATGCCCGCGTTTTCACCGCCGTACCGCTGACGCACACCATTAGCATACTGCCGTCCTTGCCCACCGTTTCGTAATCAACGTCAATGCCGACCACCGCATTTGCACCCAGTGCTTTAGCCTGCTCGCCGAGTTCGCGAAATGCGATATCGCGCGCCTTGCGTAGCTCTTTTTCATAAGCGCCGGAGCGGCCACCGACGATATCGCGAATACCGGCAAAGAAGTCACGAAAAATATTCGCCCCGAGAATCGCTTCCCCGGTCACGACCCCGCAGTACTCGACAATCGGTTGCCCTTCCAGCGTCGGTGTGGTTGAAAACTGCATCTGTTTCTCCTTTTAACGTTCAATGCGTTACACCACACATTATCAGATCAATACACTATTCTTGAAAGGTCGTGACTTCTGAAGAGAAATAAGGAAATCAATATGCGCTATTCAGTTTTGACTCTCGCCTTGCCATGCGCGCTGCTGTTAAGCGCCTGCACCACGGTGACGCCAGCATTTAAGGATACGGGCGCGCGCGTTGGCCCGTGTGTGGAAGGCGGCCCGGATTCCGTAGCACAGCAATTTTATGACTACCGCATCGCGCACCCCGGTAACGACTGGACTGCGCTGCGCCCCTATCTGAGCGATGATCTGAGTAAAATGCTCACCGCCGCCAGCCGTGATTCGCGCAATGCCACGCTTTTAAAAGCGGATCCGTTCTCCAGTCGCAACGTCACCCCTGAAAAGGCTGACGTCGCCAGTGCATCGACCATTCCGAATACCGATGCACGGAATATTCCGCTACGCGTCACGCTCACCAAAGGTGACCAAAGCTGGCGGGATGAAGTGCTGATGATCCGCGAAGGCCAGTGCTGGGCAGTAGACGATGTGCGCTATCTCGGCGGCACCGTTCATGCGCCCGCCGGAACGCTACGTCAGTCGGTAGAACATCGGTGATTATTTCATGTAGCAATAGATAACCCCCGTAAAATGTCTGGCATTCCGCGGTGAATGCCGACATTTATGCCTGGTTCCCGCACCGCCCGGTATTTTGTGCTAACTTTATGTAGGAAGTTGGTTTATTTTTAAGTTTTAACGCACAAATATTGCATAACTATTCTGTCAACGTTACTATTTGCGGCCTCAATTGCTATCAGACTGCTTCGATGAGTATTAAATTAAACAGCATCAATTGCTTTTATGGCGCACACCAGGCGCTGTTCGATATCACGCTGGATTGCCCGCAAGGGGAAACACTGGTGCTGCTCGGCCCAAGCGGTGCGGGTAAAAGTTCGCTGTTGCGCGTACTCAACCTGCTCGAAATGCCGCGTTCCGGCCAGTTAAGCATTGCAGGCAATCACTTCGACTTTGCCAAAACCCCTTCTGATAAAGCGATCCGCGAATTACGCCAGAACGTGGGCATGGTATTTCAGCAATATAATCTCTGGCCGCATCTGACCGTGCTGCAAAACCTGATTGAAGCGCCGTGCCGCGTGCTCGGTTTAAGCAAAGATCAGGCGCTGGCGCGCGCGGAAAAGCTGCTGGAGCGTTTACGCCTTAAACCGTATAGCGACCGTTTTCCGCTGCATTTATCCGGTGGTCAGCAGCAGCGTGTCGCTATCGCCCGCGCGCTGATGATGGAACCGCAGGTGCTGTTGTTTGATGAACCTACCGCCGCGCTCGATCCGGAAATCACCGCGCAAATCGTCAGTATCATTCGTGAGCTGTCGGAAACCGGCATCACGCAAGTTATCGTGACCCACGAAGTAGAAGTGGCGCGTAAAACCGCCAGCCGCGTGGTGTACATGGAAAATGGTCACATTGTTGAGCAAGGGGATGCGGGCTGCTTTGCCGCGCCGCAAACCGACGCGTTTAAATATTACCTATCTCACTGAAGAATCGGGATTAATGACAATGAAAAAAGTACTGATTGCCGCGCTACTTGCAAGCGTAAGCCTTACCGCTACCGCAGCCCAGACTATCCGTTTCGCCACCGAAGCGAGCTACCCTCCGTTTGAATCAACCGACGCGAATAATAAAATCGTCGGTTTCGATGTCGATCTGGCGAACGCACTATGTAAAGAGATCGACGCGACCTGTACCTTTACCAACCAGGCGTTTGACAGCCTGATCCCGAGCCTGAAATTCCGCCGTTTCGACGCAGTGATGGCCGGTATGGACATCACCCCGGAACGTGAAAAACAGGTTCTGTTCACCACGCCTTATTACGACAACTCCGCGCTGTTTGTGGGTCAGCAGGGTAAATTCACCAGCATTGACCAGCTGAAAGGCAAACGTGTTGGCGTGCAGAACGGCACCACCCACCAGAAATTCATTAACGACAAGCACCCGGAAATCACCACCGTTCCTTACGACAGCTACCAGAACGCGCGTCTGGATCTGCAAAACGGCCGTATTGATGCCGTGTTCGGTGACACCGCGGTGGTCACAGAGTGGCTGAAAGCGGACGCGAAACTGGCGGCAGTTGGCGATAAAGTAACCGACAAAGAGTACTTTGGTACCGGTCTGGGCATCGCGGTACGCCAGGGCAACACCGATCTGCAGCAGAAATTCAATGCCGCGCTGGAAAAAGTGAAGAAAGATGGGACTTACCAGACCATCTATAACAAATGGTTCCAGAAGTAATCCTTAATGAACGAAATGTTTCCATTAGCAAGCGCCGCCGGGATGACCGTCGGCCTTGCCGTTTGTGCGCTGATCATCGGCCTGATTCTGGCGATGATCTTTGCCGTTTGGGAGTCCGTTAAGTGGCGCCCGATTGCCTGGATTGGCACCGCGCTGGTCACCGTACTGCGTGGCTTGCCGGAGATCCTGGTGGTTCTGTTTATCTATTTCGGCTCTTCACAGCTGTTGCTGACGCTCTCTGATGGTTTCACCATCAATCTGGGCGTGGTGCAAATCCCGGTGCAGATGCAGATTGAAAACTTCGACGTTAGCCCGTTTCTGTGCGGTGTGATTGCGCTCTCCCTGCTGTATGCGGCTTACGCCTCGCAAACTTTGCGCGGTGCGTTAAAAGCCGTACCGGACGGGCAGCGGGAATCCGGCCAGGCGCTGGGTTTGTCAAAAGGGGCGATCTTTTTCCGCCTGGTGATGCCGCAAATGTGGCGTCACGCGCTGCCGGGGCTGGGTAACCAGTGGCTGGTACTGCTGAAAGATACCGCGCTGGTATCACTGATAAGCGTGAACGATTTGATGCTGCAAACCAAAAGCATTGCTACCCGTACGCAGGAGCCGTTTACCTGGTATATCGTGGCGGCGGTGATTTACCTGGTCATCACGCTGTTAAGCCAGTGGGTGCTTAAACGCATCGATATGCGCGCGACCCGCTTTGAACGGAGGCCGGAATAATGCTCGAGTTCTTACCAGAGCTGTTCAAAGGCCTGCACACCAGCCTGACGCTCACCGTGGCGTCGCTGATTGTGGCGCTGATCTTATCGCTGCTGTTCACCATTGTGTTAACGCTGAAAACGCCGGTGCTGACACACATCGTGCGCGGCTATATCACGCTGTTCACCGGTACGCCGCTGCTGGTGCAGATCTTCCTGATTTACTACGGCCCGGGGCAGTTCCCGTCGCTGCAAAACTATCCGGTTATCTGGCATCTGCTCTCGGAACCGTGGCTGTGCGCGCTGCTGGCGCTCTCGCTGAACAGCGCAGCGTACACCACGCAACTGTTCTACGGCGCGATTCGCGCCATTCCGGACGGGCAGTGGCAATCCTGCGGCGCGCTCGGCATGAGCAAGAAAGATACGCTGGCGATTTTGCTGCCTTATGCATTTAAACGCGCGCTGTCGTCCTACTCCAACGAAGTGGTGCTGGTGTTTAAAAGTACCTCGCTGGCGTACACCATCACGCTGATGGAAGTGATGGGCCACGGTCAGCTTCTGTATGGTCGCACTTATGACGTCACAGTTTTCGGTGCCGCAGGGCTGATTTATCTGGTGGTCAACGGTCTGTTAACGCTGATGATGCGCCTGATTGAGCGTAAAGCGCTGGCATTTGAACGTCGCAACTAATTGCATAAATAGTAAACAAAGGTGAGCTAATGGTTTCATTACTCGCCTTTTTTATTTCCATAAAAATATATTTAAGCATTTTTATTGAATATAAATTCATTTAGTGGCATGGTTAGCGTCACGCTTTAGACACGGCAACAACAATAAGATTGACCGACAGGAGTTCGATAATGAAAAAACTGATACTCGCCGCCCTTCTCGCTTCGTTCGCCGCTGGTGCTTCTGCGGCAGATAAAATTAACTTCGGTGTTTCCGCCACTTACCCACCGTTTGAATCGATGGATGCGAGCAACAAGATCGTCGGCTTTGATATCGACCTGGCAAACGCGCTGTGCAAACAGATGCAGGCCGATTGCACGTTCACCAACCACGCCTTCGACAGCCTGATCCCGTCGTTGAAATTCAAAAAATATGACGCGGTGATTTCCGGTATGGACATCACCCCGGAGCGTAGCAAGCAGGTCGCTTTCACCGACCCGTACTACGCGAACTCTGCACTGGTGATCGCCAAAAAAGATGCCTTTAAATCTTTTGATGATCTGAAAGGCAAACGTATCGGCATGGAAAACGGCACCACGCACCAGAAATACCTGCAGGACAAGCACCCGGAAGTAAAAACCGTGGCTTATGACAGCTATCAGAACGCGATTATTGACCTGAAAAACGGGCGTATCGATGGCGTGTTCGGTGACACCGCCGTGGTCAACGAGTGGCTGAAAACCAACCCGCAGCTGGGCGTAGCGACACCGAAAGTCACCGACCCGCAATACTTCGGCACGGGTCTTGGCATTGCGGTGCGCCCGGATAACAAAGCGCTGCTGGAAAAACTGAACGCCGCGCTGAAAGCGATTAAAGCCGATGGCACTTATCAGAAAATCAGCGATCAGTGGTTCCCGCAGTAATTACCTTCCAGGCGGGTTGCTCCCGGCCTGTTAACGCAGCGCCCCCGCCGTTTCCGTTCCCCGCCCGACACGCTCCATCGCCACCGGAATGCTTTTATAAGCCGGAATACCGCTTTTGGTATCGTGGCTGTCCAGCGGCACCAGGATATTCGCTTCAGGGTAATAGGCGCCGACCGAACCCGGTGCCATATCCAGCACCACAATCGTCAGGTTATCCATGCGCCGCGAGGTGGGGTTACCGTCAGGATCGAGCGCGATAATATTCACCTGGTCACCGACGCGTAACTGCCGCGTTTCTGCCTCATCGGCATTAATAAACAGTACATCCCGCCGTCCGGTCACTCCGCGATAGCGATCATTAAGCCCGTACAGCGTAGTGTTGTATTGATCGTGGCTGCGCAAAGTGGTTAATACCAAATCGTGACATTTCAGCGATCGCGGATCTTCGTTAATTCCCTGCATCACTTTGAACTGCGCCAGGCCCGAGGGCGTGTTCCATACGCGTTCCGAAGCCGTATTACGTAAACGAAATCCTCCCGGTTTTTTAACCCGCTCGTTGAAATTGCTAAACGCCGGGAAAACCGCTTCGATCGCATCGCGAATAGTGCTGTAGTCGCTGACCATTTTTTCCCAGTCCACCACGCTATCCGGCAGAGTTGCTTTCGCCAGCGCGGCCACCAGCGCAGGCTCGGATTTCAGGTGCGGCGAAGCTGGCGTTAAACTCCCGCGCGACGCATGTACCATCGACATCGAATCTTCGACCGTCACGCTCTGCGCGCCCGATGCCTGCATATCCGTTTCCGTGCGCCCGAGCACCGGTAGCAGATAATTATGTTTGCCTAACAGCAGATGCGAGCGGTTCAGTTTCGTCGCCATATGCACCACCAAATCGAGCTTGCGCATCGCCGGGAAGGTGGTTTGCGGATCGGAAATCGCTTCCGCCAGGTTGCCACCAAGGCACAACAGCGCATTCACTTTGCCATCGCGCATCGCCTGGATAGCGGCCACCGCGCCGTGTCCATGTTGTCGTGGCGGCTTGAAACCAAACACTTTTTCAATATTGTCCAGCAACTCAGGATACGGGATCTCAGTAATGCCCACTGTGCGGTCGCCCTGCACATTCGAGTGACCGCGCAGCGGGCAAATACCCGCCCCTTGCTTACCTATGTTGCCGCGCATCAGCAGCAAGTTGGCAATCTGCTGCACATTCTGCGTACCGTACTGGTGCTGGGTGATCCCCATGCCGTAACAGATAATGGTGCGTTCGGCATCGGCGTACAGCCGGGCGATATTCTGGATCTCTTTGCGCTCCATGCCAGAGACGTTAAGAATGTGTTGCCAGTCGGTCGCGTCGAGATCGGCTTTCAGCGCCTCAAACCCCTGCGTATGCTGGCGAATAAACGCCTCATCAATCACGCCAGGCTCACCTTTCGCCAGCGCCTCTTCGTGCATCGACAGCAGGATTTTCATCACCCCTTTCAGCATCGCCGCGTCACCACCCACCCGCACTTTGTAGTAGGTCGAAGCCAGCTTCGTGGAGCTTAGCGCCAGCATTTCAATCGGGCTTTGTGGCGACGTGAAACGCTCAAGCCCCCTTTCGCGCAGCGGATTGATAGCCACAATCGTTGCGCCGCGTTTTGAGACTTCGCGCAGCGTGCCAAGCATTCTGGGGTGGTTGGTTCCAGGATTGTGGCCGATGCACAACACCAGATCGCAGTAGTCGAAATCTTCCAGCTCCACCGTGCCTTTACCGACACCAATAGATTCCGGCAACCCCACGCTGGTCGGCTCATGGCACATATTGGAGCAGTCCGGGAAGTTATTGGTGCCATATTCGCGGGCAAACAGTTGCCACAGAAAAGCAGCTTCGTTAGAGGCGCGCCCGGAGGTATAGAACTCGACGCTGTTGGGATCGTCGTAGCCGCGCAGAAGTTCGCCAATCTCGCGAAAGGCGGTAGCCCAGTCGATGGGCTGATAAGTATCGCTGGCGGCGTTATACTTCATCGGGTGGGTTAAACGCCCTTCGCCTTCCAGCTCAAACGCGTTCCTGTTCCATAACTCACTGACCGTATGCGCCGCGAAGAATTCCGGCGTCGTGCGTTTACTGGTGGCTTCCCACGACACCGCTTTCGCGCCATTTTCACAAAATTCAAACGACGAGGTATGTTGCGGATCGGGCCACGCGCAGCCGGGGCAGTCGAACCCCTGCGGTTGATTAACCTTGAACAGCGCAATGACGTCCTGTTTCACCGACATTTGCCCGCGCAGTGCATCCGCGACTGCTTTCAGCGCGCCCCAGCCACCTGCCGAACCGCCATAAGGCGCGATACCCGTTGTCCGATTTTGATCTTTCATGTTGCCCCGCATTATCAGTTGACCTGCTAATGCTTAAGCCTGGTATAAAAACCAAAAATTGCGGCAGAGAGTGGGAATATAATCTCGTATAAACGTAAATAATCGGCAGAATGCGCGATTTCAAATAGCCACACCTTTAAAGTGATGTGGCTGTAGGAGAGGCAGCGTCAGTCGGAGGCGCCAACCAGGCGGTCGATAACGGGATTGATTTTGTAATCTGTTCCGCGCCATTTCATCAGCGATAATCCGCCACCAGCGCGTAAATGGAATTCGGCCGACGCAATAATCACACCGTCGCGATTAATGGAAAACTCGGCAGAGGATAGATATGGCACCACATCCCAGGTACGGCGCGCCGTATAGTTCATGATGTAGGGGCAGTTATCCGGGCGCTCACCATTGAACACCACCGACTGGATATGATGATAAGCCAATCGTTGCTGCACAACTGGCAGCAGATCGCTGACTTTAACTGCATCATTTTTTTGAATACAGATCCGGTTAATGGCTTCTGTTTTCGCTAACGGCGTTACCCTAACAGACGTACATCCCACGAGGCCGAACGCAATAAGCGGCAATAACATTTTTATTTTCATCGTATTATCCATTGTTTATTTACGCCAGAGCATTATGCCATTAGGGTCCGGTTATGGCATTGACGAAAATTAGGGATGGCGAACCAGCAAGGTCAACACCTCGTAATGCGCGGTATGCGGGAACATATCGAACAGTTGAACGCGCTCAATGCGATAACCCGGCAGCAGGCGAATATCTTTCGCCATCGAACTGGCGTTACAGCTGGAGTAGATGATGTACGGCGGTGCCATGCGGCTTAAATAGTCGCACAGCGCCGCGCCAATCCCGCGCCGGGGCGGGTTAACCAGCACCAGCTCAGGAATATCGTGCGAAGCGGTAGCAAACTGGGTGGAATCCAGCGCCTGGAAATGCAGATTTTGTAAGCCAAGCGCTTGTGCCGATTGCGTGGCGCAGGCAATCGCTTCCGGGGCGATTTCAATACCGGTCAGGCGCATCTCCGGCGTTGCGCAGTGCAGACCAAAACCGCCGACGCCGCAAAACAGATCCCACATATGGTTAACCGGCAGCGCCCGAACCCAGTTGCGGGCGGTCGCGTACAACGCGCTGGCAACGGTCGGGTTGGTCTGGAAAAAACTCTGCGGGCGGATCCACAGCGGCACGCCGTTAAAGTTTTCCGCCAGCGCCTGCTGCCCGGTGAGAAAAATCTCTGTCTCACCTTCCATGATCGCCATATGTACCGGCTGGATATTGGCGGAAATCACTTTAAGTTGCGGTAATTGTGCTTGTAACTCAGGCAACGCCGCGCGCAACTGGGCGAGTTTCGCCTCCGAGCGCAGCACAAAGCGCAGCATCATGCCGCCATCCTGCTGGCTTTCGGTCAGCAGCAGGTATTTCAGCTCACCGCGTTTACGCGCCACGTTGTAAGGCGTTAACCCGGCGCGGGCAATAAACGGTTTGAGCGCGGCAAAAACCGGAGCGAAAGTCTGCGGGTAGAGTGGACAGTCGGTCAAATCTTCGGGCGTACCGTCGCGATGCAACATGCCAAGCAGCGGTTTTTCTACGCTGCCGCTGACCACCATTTTGGCTTTATTACGAAACCCCTGCTCCGGGCCACTCACTGGCGAACACCACTGCGCGACAGGCAAGCCGTCCAGCAGCGTGTGGAGATCGTCCATTTTCGCGGTAAGTTGCTGTGAAACCGGTTGTTCTATCCATTGACAGGAACGACAACGACCAGCATCGAAGAGAGCGCACTGCATAGTAAAGCCTTTCATTTTGCGGGGCCGGGATTGTACCACCGTTATTGCAGGCGGAAAAAGCGTCGGCTGGGCGCGGGAACAAACAGCAGGAATAACACCAGCAGATCGGGGAGTTTTTGCATCACTAACGCCTGGAAAATCTCCCGCCGGGAACCACCCGCAATACTGAACAGTTCCGGATAGCCATACCCGAGCGAAGCAGCCCATAAATAACCGGTCGCCACCACCTGTGTGACGAGGTAAAGCCAGCGCGCCCAGCGTCGCCCTTTCACCACCGAGAAAGCACAGAGTATTTCGACAAACACTAAAAACAGGCTGCCAAGGAAAACCAGCGTCAGGCTCCAGGTCTGCGCGCTGCGCTGCACAAAATCGAACAGGCCGCGCCATCCCAGCAAATTAAACACCATCAATACATCAACGCAGCGAATCATAATAATGGCGATGGCCGCCACCTGCACCAGTGCCGGCACATTCAATTTCGCGTGATGAGCGGTTTTCTTGAAGAACCCCAATCCGATGATTTCCCTGTGAAAAATGCCGCGACAAGCGCGGCATCAGCAACACAATTTCACGATTCTAATAAGTTCAGCCTTGTCTTGCACGCTGGATATCACGGATCCGCTGTTTTTCCGCCCGCGCCATTAAATACCAGGCGATAAAACCAACAATCCCGACCACGCCAAGGATAAGTGTCGCCAGCGCGTTGATTTCCGGGTTCACCCCCATGCGCACGCTGGAGAAAACCAGCATCGGCAATGTCGTCGCTCCCGGCCCCGAAACAAAACTGGCGATCACCAGGTCATCCAGCGACAGGGTAAAGGCCAAGAGCCAGCCGGAAACAATCGCCGGCATGATCATTGGCAGCGTGATAACGAAGAACACTTTTAGCGGCGTCGCTCCAAGATCCATTGCCGCCTCTTCGATGGAGCGATCCAGTTCACGCAGGCGTGAAGAGATCACTACCGCCACATACGCGGTACAGAAGGTCACATGGGCCAGCCAGATAGTGAGCATCCCGCGATCGGCAGGCCAGCCAATCGCATGGCCGAGCGCCACAAACAGCAGCAGCAGCGACAAGCCGGTGATCACATCCGGCATCACCAGCGGTGCCGTTATCATAAAGGCGAAACCGTTTGAGCCACGAAAGCGGCCAAAACGCACCATCACCACCGCCGCGATAGTCCCCAGCACCGCCGCCATCGTCGCCGCACAAGCGGCGATGGTCAGGCTTAACCCCACCGCGCTCATCATCGCGTCGTCGTGAAACAGCTCGCCATACCAGCGCGTCGACCAGCCAGCCCATACGGTGACCAGCCTTGAGCTGTTAAAGGAGTAGATCACCAGCATCAGCATTGGTGCGTACAGGAACGTAAAACCGAGCACGAGGATCAAAATGCGCCACGGAGAGCGCACTACCGGTAAGTTGTTCATGCGTGGTCCTCCCCTTGTTTCTGCTGATGTTTGTGGAACCACATGATCGGCACAATCAGCAACAGCAGCATAATCACCGCCACCGCCGATGCCACCGGCCAGTCTCGGTTATTAAAGAACTCCTGCCACAACACGCGGCCAATCATAATGCTGTCCGGGCCGCCGAGCAGTTCCGGGATGACAAACTCGCCAACCGCCGGGATAAACACCAGCATCGAACCGGCGATAATTCCGCCTTTGGTCAATGGCACAATCACGCTGAAAAAGGTTTTCAGCGGACGCGCCCCGAGATCCAGTGAGGCTTCTACCAGTGAATAATCGATACGCGTCAGCGCGGTATAAATCGGCAACACCATAAACGGCAAATAGGCATAAACAATCCCGATATATACCGCGAGATTGGTATGCAGGATCGTCAACGGCTGATCGATAACCCCCAGCCACATCAGGAAATTATTCAACACGCCGTTATTTTTCAGGATCCCCATCCATGCATACACGCGGATGAGAAACGAGGTCCATGACGGCAAAATCACCAGCAGCAACAGAATATTGCGCGTCGACGGTTTGCTGTGCGCCACAGTCCAGGCCAGCGGATACCCCAGCAGCAGACAACAAAGCGTTGAGATCGCCGCCACCTGTAACGACTGCAGATAGGCTTCAAAATAGAGCGGATCGTCGGTAAGTTGCAGGAAGTTGCCGATATTCAGCGTGACCGTCAGCTGGCTGTCCGCCCACTCGATAAGATCGGTATACGGCGGGATCTGCCGCGCCATCTCTGCAAGGCTGATTTTGAACACAATCAAAAACGGCAGCAGAAACAGCAAAGTCAGCCAAATGTAGGGCAGCGCAATAACCAGTTTGCGCCCGTGACGCATCTGCATGCGCCCCAGCCATAAAGTGAAACCGCCCGGTTTTTCGACGCGGGACGGTGGCTCCAGTGTACTCATCGCCGCTCCTTAAACCGTCAGAACCACACAACTATCGGCATCCCAGCAGAGGCGAACTTCATCACCCCAGGTTGGCGCGCCTTTACGGTAGCGATGCGCGTTCTGCAACTGGGCGCTGATCATCTGCCCGCTTTGCAAACGCACGTGATAAATAGAGAGGTCGCCAAGGTAGGCGATATGCACCACTTCCCCGACGGCAAAGTTATAGCCGTCGGCCGGCGGATCTTCGCAGAGCATGATCTTTTCCGGGCGCAGCGCCACGAACACCGGCACGTTATCCACGACCGACGCATCGGCGTCCACTTTCAGCGGATGCACCAGCCCCGGGGAGTCGATCACCAGACCATCTTCCTGACGCTCTTTCAGCAGCCCTTCGAACACATTCACCGAACCGATAAACTCAGCGCTGTAACGCGTGGTCGGGTGCTCGTAGATCTCTTCCGGTTCGCCGATCTGCACAAATTTACCGCGGTTCATGATGGCGATACGCCCGGCCATGGTCATCGCCTCTTCCTGGTCGTGGGTCACCATGACGCAGGTCACGCCAACGCGCTCAAGAATATCCACCACTTCGAGCTGCATCCGGTCGCGCAGCTTTTTATCGAGCGCGCCCATCGGTTCATCCAGCAGCAGCAGTTTCGGGCGTTTCGCCAGGCTGCGCGCCAGTGCCACACGCTGGCGCTGGCCGCCGGAAAGCTGGTGCGGCTTGCGTTTGGCGTATTCGCTCATATGCACCAGGTGCAACATTTCAGCCACGCGGCTGGCGATTTCCGCTTTCGGCAACTTGTCCTGTTTAAGACCGAAAGCAATGTTCTGTTCCACGGTCATATGCGGAAAGAGCGCATAGGACTGGAACATCATGTTGATCGGGCGCAAATAAGGCGGCACATGCGCCAGGTCTACGCCATCGAGCATGATTTGCCCGTGGGTAGGCAGCTCAAAACCAGCGAGCATGCGCAGCAACGTTGATTTACCGCAGCCGGACGCGCCAAGCAGGGCAAAAATTTCACCTTTATAAATCGTCAGACTGACATCATCAACGGCGTGCTGACCATCAAAGGATTTGGTCAGATTGCGAATTTCCAGCAGCGGCGTCAGATCCTTGCGGCTCTTCGCCTGTGGGCGGGGGATAGCGTCATTCACTCAAGTGCTCTCCGGCAAAAACATCAACCCGTTTCAACGAGTTGTCGTACAAATGACTGGACAGAGGCGGCATCACCTCTGTCCATTTTTGGGGCAGGCGCACCGCCACGGTGCAGCCTTATCACCTGTCAGGTGATTGAATTATTTGCCGCTTTTAACTTTAGTCCACGCGCGGGTTCTTACGCGGTCGATTTTCGGATCCTGGACTTTCAGCGTAAAGAGTTTGGCGAAAACATCCGGCGGCGGGAAGATAGCCGGGTTATCACGCACTTCTGCGCTGATCAGCGGAACCGAGGCTTTGTTACCGTTGGCGTAGAACACATGATCGCTGATATGGGCAATCACATCCGGGCGCATCAGGTAGTTGAGGAACTGATACGCTTCGTCTTTGTTTTTGGCATCAGCCGGCATCGCGAAGACGTCGAAGAACGCCAACGCGCCCTCTTTCGGAATGGTGTAATTGATATTCACGCCATTCTTCGCTTCTTTCGCACGGTTTGCCGCTTGCCACACGTCACCCGCCCAGCCAATAGCCACGCAGATGTCACCATTTGCCAGGTCATTAATGTACTGAGAAGAGTGGAAGTAACGAATGTTCGGACGCAGTTTTAACAGCAGGTCGGTCGCGGCAACGCTGTAATCATCCGCTTTGCTGCTGTTCGGATCTTTGCCGAGGTAGTTCAGCACGGTGGCAAAAATCTCTTCCGGCGCATCAAGGAATGAGACGCCGCAGCTTTTCAGTTTTTCCAGGTTTTCCGGCTTCAGCACCAGATCCCAGCTGTTTACCGGCGCGTCTTTGCCGAGCGCGGCTTTCACTTTGTCAATGTTATAGCCAATACCGGTGGTCGCCCACAGGTACGGGATAGCGTATTTGTTGTCAGGGTCGTGCTTAGCGACCATTTTCAGCACGTCCGGATCGAGGTTTTTCCAGTTCGGCAGTTTGCTCTTATCCAGCGGCTGGAACACCCCGGCGGCCAACTGGCGCTCAAGGAAACTCGCGGAAGGCACCACCAGGTCAAAGCCGGTGCTGCCCGCCATCAGTTTGCCTTCCAGCACTTCGTTGGAGTCAAACACGTCATAAATGACTTTGATGCCCGTCTCTTTTTCAAAATTCGCGACGGTGTCCGGCGCAATATAATCAGACCAGTTATAAACATGCAGTGTCTTTTGCTCGGCTGCGAGCGTGCTGGCAGAGACAGCCATCAACGCACCCGCGACAAGACCTGATACCCATTTTTTGCTCAAGGCGGTCATATCTCATTCCTTCTGGAAAGTCCGTTAACATACGAACTAAATGTACGCATCATAAGATATGCAAGAATCATGCATATTTTGTCACTCTGCACAGCCCCGGAGAAGAAAACGCTTCCGGCTGACACCGCATGCTGTTTTAAGCATCGCAAGAATAACTGTAGCCAGGGTTTGAGGCTATAGGTCAGATTAAAAAACGCCTTTTATCAATTTTTTATGCAGGATACGTCTATGTGATAAGCCGTTACGCGAGGAATAGCGGTGAAAAATTCTTTAAGGAAAGGTTAATAGCAGAATAAAAATATTTATTATGCAGCCGCCGTGGCAGCGACTGCGTTAATGCTGCACAGAGTCAGTGGAGAAAATTGTGTGACTCTTCATCTGCCACCATCTCTTCTTCGCCTGGCGTGAACAGCAGTTGATGTGCGTTGGCTTCCATAATGACCATTGAAATCTGCTCTTCACTCTGGCGCATAAACCAGGCGAACTGTTCAAACGTAATGGCCGGCCCGACGCATAAAGACTGGCACACCACCAGTTTCGGCAGATTATCATCCTGAATATCGAGAAACGCTTTCACGGTCAACGAGCTGGCATTGATGGCGGAGAGATCGGCGGCCAGCGCCAGCAGTGCTGACGGTTTGACTTCCGCCATAGCGGTAAACAGCACAACGTCATTAACAAGGTCGACTTTTGCATCAAACACGCCATCAAAATTTTGCATGTGCGGCAGGTGCAGCGCCTGGCAGTTATCGCACTCAAAAAAGTTAATGCCCAGTTCATCCAGCCAGTGACGCAGCGTGTCCAGACCCGGAACGACGAGTGAATCCATAAAGCAGTGCTCTCTTAGCGAAAAAATTGGCCATAGCTTACGCAAAAAGGCCAGAACGTACCATTAATTGCGCGGGAAAATCGCCTCAACCGCCGGTTTTCAGGCAAAAACCCGGCGTTGCCTGGCGTTCAATCCACTGGATCATGCGACCCGCAATATCAATGCCGGTGGCTTTTTCGATGCCTTCCAGCCCGGGCGATGCGTTAACTTCCATCACCAGCGGGCCACGTTCGGCGCGCAGGATGTCGACGCCAGCCACATCCAGCCCCAGCGTTTGCGCGGCAGCCAGCGCGATTTCACGCTCACGCTCGGTAATATGTGCCACCAGCGCCTTGCCACCGCGATGCAGGTTGGAGCGAAAATCGCCCTCTTTCGCCCGGCGTTCAATGGCGGCGACCACGTCATTGCCGACGACCAGACAGCGAATATCGGTTCCCTTCGCTTCGGCAATAAACTCCTGCACCAGGATGTGCGCATTCAGACCGCGAAAAGCGTCAATTACGCTCTCCGCTGCCTGGCGGGTTTCCGCCAGCACCACGCCGATGCCCTGCGTTCCTTCCACCAGCTTCACCACCAGCGGCGCGCCGCCGACCATATCAATCAGATCGCTGGTATCGTCCGGTGAATGGGCAATGCCGGTTACCGGCAGATCAATCCCCTGACGCGCCAGTAACTGCAACGAGCGCAGCTTGTCTCTGGCGCGAGTGATCGCCACTGACTCATTGAGTGGATAACTGCCAAGAATTTCAAACTGACGCAGCGCGGCGGTGCCATAGAAGGTGATGGCCGAGCCGATACGCGGGATCACCGCATCGAAATGCGGCAACTGGCGGCCTTTGTAATGAATGGACGAGGCCGCCGGGCTGATATTCATATAACAGGAAAGCGGATCGAGGATCTCAACCAGATGACCGCGCTGCATCGCCGCTTCGCGCAGGCGTTTACACGAATAGAGCGTTCCATCCCGGGACAATATGGCAATTTTCACCCTGCACCTCTCTAAAAAGACCTGTCAAAGCAGGCGTATGATACACGCAGCGACGTGCAGGATGAATGGGAATTAGCGTGTCGCCCATCCCTGTTTATGCAAATAGTCGAGAATAAACGGGCGGCTCTCTTTAATGATGGTGCGGCGAATATGGTCGCTCCAGGTGTCACGCCGCGTATTGCTGTCGCGCGTCATATAGTAGTGGGCGATCTCCTCGTCATATTGCGCCAGCACCTCTTTATCCAGCGGCTGATAGCGGTTTTCATGCACCACCAGTTGCACAGGCAGACGCGGTTTCTTATCCGGCGCATCCGCCGGCCAGCCAAGGCACAGGCCAAACAGCGGCAGCACATGTTTTGGCACCTGCAATAACTCACCTACGGCTTCAATGCTGTTACGAATTCCGCCAATATAAACGCCGCCAAGCCCGAGCGATTCTGCCGCAGTGAAGGCGTTTTGCGCCATCAGCGCGGTATCGACTACGCCGAGCAGCAACTGCTCCGCCAGCCCTGGATTCGCCTCAGGGCAAATCTGGAAATTCCGATGGAAATCAGCGCAGAACACCCAAAATTCCGCCGCCTGCGCCACATGTTGTTGCCCGCCGGTGAGCGTCACCAGTTGTTGGCGTAGCGCAGGATCGGTGATGCGAATTATCGAGCTGCATTGTAAAAAGCTGGAGCTGGATGTCGCCTGCGCGCTGGCGATAATCGCCTCGCGCTGCGCCTGGGTAATCGGTTGATCGGTAAAATGGCGAATGGAGCGATGGGCGCACAGCAATTCAATAGTTGGTGTCATGAATAATCTCCCAAATAAACAAGTCCCTCAGTATAGGCGAAGCCTGCGCCGTCGCAGTATCCGCAATTTGCGCTGAAAGGTTGTAAAGATTAAAGCAACAGGCATAACCTGCTTTTCATTACGCGCAGTTATGGTCATGATAACCGGCAGTTACCTTCAGATTTGGGAGAGAGTATGTTTGCTGTAATTTTTGGCCGCCCTGGCTGCCCATACTGTGTACGCGCAAAAGAACTGGCAGAAAAACTGACCGCCGAGCGTGATGATTTCAACTATCGCTACGTGGATATTCACGCGGAAGGCATCACCAAAGCCGACCTGGAAAAAACCGTCGGGAAACCGGTTGAAACTGTGCCGCAGATTTTCCTCGACCAGAAACACATTGGTGGCTGCACCGATTTCGAGGCCTACGCCAAAGAACATTTCGGCCTGTTTGCCTGAGCCGAGCAACGCCCTCTTTCTGAGGGCGTTTTATTTTTTACAGCGCAGAATTTTGCGCACGAAAAGATAGAATAACCCGCCCATTCCGCACCAGAAAATCGCGCTGAACAACCAGGCAATAACCTGCCAGTTCGACTGCGAAGAGGCTAAATGCAGGTAAATCAGCACATAGCAGAATGGAGCTGCCAGCACGGCGCCGAAAAGCGGCACGATCGCTTTGCGTCGGCGAGCAATCAGCCCACCGACAATACCGGGAAGCGTGAAAAGCAGTAAGCCTAATTCAGGATTACCGGACACGGGTAGCGCGCCTTTCATATTTATGACCAGCAACAAACACACCGCAATAAAAAGTAATGCGCAGCAAATAACGCCGACCCGACTTCGCCTGTTCTTCAAACACGCCTCCTGACTTTTTCTCTATCGCACTAACAACTCGTTCAAAAGAATGTCCGGACAGATAAAGCGTTGCGGCAATCCGTGCCAGAAAAGCACCCACGTAAATACGCGATTCTCACTAGCCGTTGTAATCTAATACGATTAAACTAGCGGCCTGTTTTTGTTTTGTGAGGAGTGTCTGGTGTTGCACCGCTTTTTTCGTACGCCAGCGCATGAGCAAAACACTAGCTCAAATAACCATTTCTTTCAACAGCTTACAAGTAAACAAGAAGTTAGCCTCCGTGAATATAAACGTCGCAGATTTGTTAAACGGGAATTACATACTGTTATTGTTTGTCGTTCTGGCACTCGGACTTTGTCTCGGTAAATTACGACTGGGTTCTGTTCAACTTGGTAATTCCATTGGCGTTTTAGTGGTTTCATTATTATTAGGCCAGCAACATTTCAGCATTAACACGGATGCACTTAATCTTGGCTTTATGCTGTTTATTTTTTGCGTTGGTGTTGAAGCCGGACCAAACTTTTTCTCTATTTTTTTTCGCGACGGTAAGAATTACCTCATGCTGGCGCTGGTATTAGTGGGCAGCGCGCTGTTGATCGCTTTAGGTCTTGGCAAACTGTTCGGCTGGGATATTGGCCTGACGGCGGGTATGCTGGCCGGTTCGATGACCTCGACACCAGTTCTGGTGGGCGCAGGCGACACGCTTCGCCATTCCGGTATGGAAAACGGACAACTCTCCAGCGCGCTGGATAACCTGAGCCTCGGTTATGCCCTGACGTACCTGATTGGTCTGGTGAGCCTGATTTTCGGCGCACGTTATTTACCGAAATTACAGCACCAGGATTTACAGACCAGCGCCCAGCAGATCGCTCGTGAACGCGGTCTGGATACCGATGCGCACCGCAAAGTTTATCTGCCGGTGATCCGTGCCTACCGCGTGGGGCCGGAGCTGGTGGCATGGGCCGATGGTAAAAACCTTCGCGAGCTGGGGATCTACCGCCAGACAGGATGTTATATCGAGCGCATTCGCCGCAACGGCATTCTCGCCAGCCCCGACGGTGATGCCGTGCTACAAATGGGTGATGAAATTTCGCTGGTCGGTTACCCGGATGCGCACGCGCGCCTTGACCCGAGCTTTCGCAACGGCAAGGAGGTGTTCGACCGCGATCTGCTCGACATGCGTATCGTCACCGAAGAAGTGGTGGTCAAAAACCATAACGTGGTCGGTCGTCGTCTCGCGCAGTTAAAGCTGACTGATCACGGCTGCTTCCTCAACCGCGTGATCCGCAGCCAGATCGAGATGCCGATTGACGACAATATTGTGCTCAACAAAGGCGACGTTTTGCAGGTCAGCGGCGACGCGCGTCGTGTAAAAACCATTGCCGACCGCATCGGCTTTATCTCTATTCACAGCCAGGTCACCGACCTGCTCGCCTTCTGCGCGTTTTTTATTGTCGGCCTGATGATCGGTATGATCACTTTCCAGTTCAGCTCTTTCAGCTTCGGCGTGGGTAACGCCGCCGGCCTCCTGTTCGCCGGGATCATGCTCGGCTTCCTGCGTGCCAACCACCCGACGTTCGGCTATATCCCGCAGGGCGCGCTGATGATGGTGAAAGAGTTTGGCCTGATGGTATTTATGGCGGGCGTGGGCTTAAGCGCCGGTAGCGGCATCGGCAACGGTCTTGGCGCAGTGGGCGGTCAGATGTTGATTGCCGGGCTTATTGTCAGCCTGGTACCGGTGTTAATTTGTTTTCTGTTTGGCGCGTATGTGTTGAAAATGAACCGTGCTTTGCTGTTCGGCGCGATGATGGGCGCACGCACCTGCGCCCCGGCAATGGAGATCATCAGCGATACAGCGCGCAGCAATATCCCGGCGCTGGGCTATGCGGGAACCTACGCCATCGCTAACGTTCTACTGACGCTTGCGGGGACATTGATCATCATTATCTGGCCGGGTCTCGGATAAGTCTGAAGCTGAGAAATATTTCAGTTATGCGCAGAACTTTTTTGTGGGGCGTCAGTCATAACTAGTGCCACTGCTTTTCTTTGATGTCCCCATTTTGTGGAGCCCATCAACCCCGCCGCTTAGGTTCAAGGTTGATGGGTTTTTTGTTGCCTTAATTTTATTGTCTTTGCAATCAAGCACTTTCAGTCGTGGAAATTTAGAAAAGGCGACAAAGTGGCGACATACAAAAATTACTTCCCCTTGCCTTTGAGTTTGTCCGACAGATAGATAACAAGGCAAATTAATGCAAAGCAGCCTAAAAACCCGCCCAACTTTAGAACCCAGTCATCAAGAACTACAAGGCAAGCAAAAGCCGCGATAGATAAGATCCCCGTACCCAGGGCATCGAACATGTTGACCGCATGCACCCATATTTTTTCAGAAACGCTATTTTGCGAGGATTTTGCAGATTTCATCCTGTCTCCCTTTACACTGCATGGGGTGACTGTGAGTGTTCATGAGGTATGGTTCGGGAGGCTTTTCAACGGCACCACCTCCGTTCAGGGAGTGTAGATTATGCCGGCATTCTGTTTCTGGATGGCACAGGATTTCGGGTCAGGATCAATACGCAACCCCTTTGGTTTGTGTGTCGCCTCTGTGCCGAAATGCTTTTACGCATCGCCTTTCAGAACATCCATTAACCACGCGATCAGATAGGCCAGGATAAAGAACCCTATAAATCCAGCCAACTTAAACCAGCCATCCAAAACAAACAGGCTACCGAAAGCAGCAAAGGAACAAATGCAGGTCGAAACCCCTTCAACCAGACTGGCAGATTGAAGCCCGATGAATTTGCAAAACTTAGCGGGAGAGGATTTTGCAGATTTCATTTTCAATTCCTTTGCACTGAATCGGGTGACTGTGGATATACATCAGATAAGGTTCCAGTTCTTTTTCAGCGAGAAAATAAACCATATCCAGATTCATGGGAGATACTTTGTAATATGTCTCTGGATAACTGGACTGCATCCGCCGCGATGCTCTTGCTGATTCCTCAATCAGCCCCTGAATCATAATAATGTTGAAAGTAAAAGCGGAACCGACACGCACCAGACGCTGTGTGATTTTTTTCATGCGCACACGGTGGATTATCATTTCTGCGATCTTCTGGGTTATAAAAGCCTGAGCACCTACCCGACTACCCAATTTCGCATCAGCATAATGCAACTTGTCATTAATGGCCTGTTTGCCTTTTTCGTCCAACTTCTTATAAAAATCAGTTATTACAGTGGACACAAGTTGTCTGAGCGGTGACTCGTTTGTTGCCATACTTTTGAGCACAAGAAAAAAACGCTCGTTTTCAATTTCATTGCGGGCTCTGGTCTTGCGGTCTATAACGCCCAGTGAATCCCACGTTCTCACTCCTGATAAATAAGCACTCTCTGGAATTGAAGCCAGGCCATCGAGAATGCCCTTCGCTATCATTTTTGCATCCATAAAATCCATCTCACGTAATATGCATCGGGAAAGATTAATCAAAAAAAATTGTAGTGACCAGCCTCAGTCTTTGCTGTTTGAGATAATTCTTATTTGAGAGTATATGCCTAAAATACAATCCGACAGCGTTTGAATATGGCAGCTTCAAGCAATAAAAAACCCGCCAGCGGCGGGTCAGAATCAATAAGCTAATTGCCCCTGCGTCCCTTTTGGATGAGGCGGAGCCGCGCTGATTTTCTGCGGGCGGCATACAGAGCGAACATAGGTTTCATGCGTGACGAAAGTATGCCCGCATTCAATATTCTTGCACTGGTTGTATCGTTCCTTGGTTTCGCTGGAAACCTGAAAGCTACTGCGGGTATGCGCGGCCTGCCCGCACAATGGACAATTCATCATTATTTTCAGCCCTCACTCTTAACCAGTTCGCAATAATGATACCTTATTGTTCTCACTATGGAACCAATCATTCAATTTCGAACTCATCTATTTTCACTTCAAGATCCAGGCTGGTCGTAAATCCATTATCCGGGCTGACGGAGTGCGTCAGCGTGGTGATGGTCCACTCTGCATCATCAATCGGCTGCTTAAAGCCGCTCACCTTTATCGGCATTTCGGTGTAGAGATCTGCCCTGCCCTCTGCGAGCTGCACGGAGAATGACGCCACCCCGCGCTGCAGACGTTCCCACTGCATTTTTGCGGCGCGCTCCGCATTGCTGCGGTTGGCGTAGGTACGACTTAACACCAACACGTTCTCATCCGTACCCACTAAATATTCCCCCTGCTTTGCTTCCGGCTCTTTTGCCGCAGCGGTTTTCTTTCGCCGGCGCTTAACTTTGGTTGTCTCTTTTTTCTTCGGTTCGCGGGTATGCAGCCAACTGGCGATCACGCCGGTATACGCGCCGCGATCAGCCAGGGTAAACCGGTGACCGTCACCAGCCTGCCGAGTTATGGTGATAACCGGCAGCGGTTTACCGCTGGCGTTTCTTCCCTGTCCCTGGCGGATAAAAAGCAGGTTGCCATTTTTTACGGACGCTATCGCCCCAAACTGGCGCGCCAGCCGCATCAGGAAACTGCCATCGCTTTCATTGGTCTGGTCGAGGTGATCCAGCACTTTGTCCGCCAGGTCTTTACCCAGCGCCATTTTGAGGTTATGCCGGGCAGCAATTTCGTTTACCACCGCCCCCACGGTTGTCTGGTGCCATGACTTTTCCCGGCGAATGTTAAGGGTTTCGCGGAAATCGGCACTGCGCGCGCGGATGGTCAGCTTGTCGGGTGCGCCGGTATGTTCAATCTCATCCACCGTGAATGCCCCTTTGGGGAAAAGCGGCTGCCCTTTCCATCCCAGCGACAAATTAATAATCGCTCCGCGTCGCGGCAGGACAATTTTCCCGTCGGCATCATCCAGTTCCAGATCAAGCTGGTCCGCTTCAAAGCCCCGGTTATCTGTCAGCGTCAGGCTCATCAGGCGAGCATCGAGCAATTCCGTCACATCGTTGCCGGCAATGGTGATGCTGAAAGCCGGCGTTTTGCTATGAGGGTCATAATTCACGGCAGTAATCCTCCCACCGTGTTTTTGATATCGCCTATCGTCGATGCGGCGGTCTCCTGCAGATTACGAAGCTGATCGCCCAGGTTGCCAAACATTTCGGTCAGCGACTCATCGACGCGTTTCAGCGTCAGCGAAAACTCAATCCGCCGCGCTTCACCGCCGGCGAAAAACTCTGTTTTGGTCTGGCTCAGGTTCTCGATCACAAACATGCCGTAAATGGTGCCGCTGCCCTCAATTAAAGGCCATGCTTTACCCCGTTCTGCCATTTGCTCCAGCGCCAGCAATGACAGCCTGCCGCCGGTGATTTCAGGCAGCAGGACACCAGAAAGGGTCAGGGAATCATTATCAGGGCCAAGAAATTGTGTCGACGGGCGGCGGTTCACCCGGCTGTTGGTCGCGTGCCGCCAGTTGCGCTGATACTGCAATTCCTGATAGGGCACGGTACGCAGCATAAATACGTATAACCCCAGCACCATCATCATGAATCGTATCCCCCCTGGTCACTGAAGTTGCTGCGTGCTTTCGCTCTGGTGCGACGTTCCCGTTCATCCAGTTGCCTTGCCACTTCGCGGGCAATGTCCTGTGCGTTCTGCCCCGGTTGTGCATAGATAGTGATCGGCGCATGGGTTTCAAAATGCATCGATGGCGGCTGGCGGGTCGTTGGCTCAGACGGCGCACGGTACGCCGCTGCGGGCAGGCTCATCGGATGGAACGGCACGGCTTCTGCCGGTGCGGTTGCCACCCCCATCATGCCGGCAACCACGGAAGCAAGCGCCGCCGTGCGCCTGCGGCTGGTCACTTGTGCCGGGCCGTTAACAATTTCCGGGCCATTCTCTCCCACAATGCCAAACTGCCCGCGCGGAATGGCACCGCCGCTGTCATACATGCCGGCAAACGGAACCGCAGCGGCTGCCGCACCGCCAACTACCCGCACCTGCGTTTTGCCCGCTACGCTATCATTTCCGGTCATCCAGTCCGGCAGGTACCCCGAGACGGAAGCGAGTTTGTTTTTCAGTGCTTCCCATTTCGCATTGATGCCGTTCAGAATGCTGTCGATGATGGCGCTGCCCATCTCCTGGAATTTTGCCGGCAGCGCGGCAACGTCAGCCAGAATCGAGGCCCACTTATCACTGATTGCTTGTCTGATAATGGCCCACGCCTGCGACACTCCGCTCTTGATGGCCTCCCAGTTTTTGGCAATCAGGCCCGGCAGGGTGTAATTGAAAAACAGGGACTTGATGCCCTCCCATGCGTTGCTGGCAGTCTGTTTAATCCATTCCCACGCTGCCGTGGTGGCAGTGCAAACGGCATCCCACATGGCTTTGAATTTCGGCCCCAGCGTGTCCCAGTTCTGCCAGATGTAAATAGCCGCCATGGCAATCAGACCAATCACCGCGAGGATCGGATTGGCGAACATCAGGCGGCCCAGCCACACAATCCCCTTACCCACGCCGCCAAGAGCTTTGGTGATAAGGCCAAACGCACCACCGCCTTTTATGCCCAGGATGGAGAATTGCAGGCGCATCAGTGCCAGAGGGCCAAGCACAGCGGATACCGCCAGCATCACCGAACCCAGCACAACCGCAATAGCTGCCAGCGCAGCCACGCCTTTCAGGAGCGCCCCGGCGAGCTTCGGGTGTTCTTCAATCCAGCGGCGAAATGCGCCGGTTACTTGCTTCACGGTGCCCATGATCGCCATCAGCGGCTCGCGCAGGGTTTCACCGAGACTGCTAAAGGCGTTTTCCGCCCCGGTCTTAACCAGCAGCCACTGAGCGGACAACGAATCCTTATTGATACTGGACTCTTTTTGCATGGAGCCGCTGGAGGCATTACCGGACGTGAGCTGGAGCTGGCGTTGCAGCTCCGGCAGGTTATTTGCCAGCTTCGCGGCATCATCGCCAAACTCTTTGCCAAACAGCATGGTCATAACAGAAAGGCGCTTATCCACCGGTAGCTTATTCACCTTTGCCAGAACGCGCTGAATAGTGCCGATGGCATCCTTAGTCATCTGCTTTTCCAGCACTTCCGGCTTCATTTGCAGCAGATCCAAGCCATCCATGAACCGGTCGCTTTGCATGGTCGCAATCGACAGCTCGCGCACCATCGCGTTAGCGGCGCTGGCTGCCACTTCCGGCGCGGCACCCAGCGTTAAAAACGTCGAACCAAGGGCTGCGGCTTTGCGATAATCCAGACGGTCAGCCACACCGCCCATGCGCTGCAGAACATCGATAATGTCCGCCCCTTTGGACATGGCATTGTCGTCCAGGTAGTTCAGCGCATCGCCTAATTGCCCGATGTTGCGGGTCGGTACTTTATAAAGCTGGGCAATTTTTCCGAGGCTTTCAGAGAGCTCGTCCGCCGGAAGTTCAAACGCCGTGGAGGCTTTGGCAGCCGTGGCAGCAAAGACTAATAAATCGCGTTTTTGATCGGCCCATGAATCACTGGGATTCGCCACGTTCATGCGGGCGCCCCCCTCGACCAGTGCGGCAAAATCCACCGCACCGTTTTGCATGGGTAGCTGTTCGCTGGCAGCTTTGATGGCATCCTGCATTTCATAGAACCGGGCCGTGCGGTTGCCGTTATCATCACGCAGGCCATTAACCTGCTTTGCCACACCTTTCATCGCATCTTCCATGCTGGCATAGCTTTTCACTGCCGCCATGACCGGCGCGCCCATTGCCATTCCCGCTGCGGTGGTGGTGGCTCCTGCTCCGGCAATGCGATCCCGAACCTCGAGACGGCGGGAATAGTCCGCGCGCGCAGCATTCATGCGCGCCTGCTGCTCACCCAGCCGTTTCAGCGATTTTTGTTGCTTGTCCAGCGCCTGTCTGGTTTTGTCCGCGCTTTTACGCAGCCTCCTCTGTTCACTGCTTAGGTTTTTCGTGTCGATGCCGGCTTCTTTAAGCGACTTACGCTGGAGGTGAACGGACTGACGCAGGCCATCATATTTGCTCTGCAGCTCCTTAACGCGGGCTTTAGCTTGTGCAAATTGCCTGATCTGCTGAGCCATTTCACGTGTATTCGCGGCGTGCGGAATCGCTAATGCTGCGGCTTTTTGTTTTGCGGCTGCAAGATCCCTTTCAGCCAGGGAAAGCTGTGAACGCGCTTTGCGGAATCCATCTATTTTTCCGGCCTGCTCACTCAGCGATTTAAGCGTCTCTTTGCTGGATTTCAGCGCAGCAGCCAGCTTTTTTGTGCTGGCCTGCGCGCTTTTGAAAGGGCGGGTGAGTTTATCAACCGCATTAAGCACCACCTGCAGACGCAGGTTGTTGTCACTCATCGCTGGCCCCGCTTCTCAGGATCGCTTTATGCCGCCACTCCAGCACCTCAGCCAGCGGCATAGCATCAGTGACGGACGGCGACCAGTGGAAAATGGTGGCAATGTCTGCCACCAGGTCATCAACGGTCAGACTGTCGGCAAATCGGCAAGCACCGATTTCTTCAACAAAAAAGTGACCACCTCCACGGACATTGCGGTGAGGTCCGCCGGGTCCAGTTCTGCCATTTCCTGCGGGGTAAGTGTCGGTGTGGAGATGCGCGGGATCACCGTCATCATGGCGCTCACATCCATATCCATGATGGCCTGCAGGCGGGTGCCCCGCAGCGCGCCGGATTGCGGTTTGCGCAGCACTACCTCTGTGATCTGATTTTTTCCGCGCTGAATGGGCGTATCCAGCACCACCGTTTTTTCGTTTGCTTTGTCACTCATGGTTATGTCCTTAAATCGGGAACAGTGCGCGGAAGCCCGCGCCGTTAAGTGTTATCAGAGGCCCAGGGCGTTGCGGTGTGCTTCCATCAAATCCACACCGTTGACGATTTCAATCATGTTGATCAGGTCAACCTCGTACAGCACCTCACCATTGATGGTCAGCCTGGCGTAGCTGTTGGTGAAACTGACTTTGCTGGCGTTGCTCTCCCCTGTTTTCAGCTCGCCGGAATCAACCTCTTTGGGGCGTCCGCGTGTGACCAGCTCAACGGCCTGCACTTCGCCAGTATCATCACGTTGAATGGAGGCGGTGAAACGCAGTTGCACGGCGTCAGCGGTCGGTTTACCCAGTTGCTTGAAGATCAGCGACTCCATCCCGCCAATGGAAAATTCCGTGTCCAGCGCACCGTCATCGAGCCCCATATCCACATCGACCGCGCCCGACATGCCGCCGCCGCGGTACTTTTCAAATTTGCGGGTGAATTTCGGCAGCGTCAGCGACTCGACGATGCCCTGCCAATTGTTCCCGTCGTTGAACAGGTTCAGGTGTTTTAACTTGCGTGGTAAAGCCATGGTGTCCCCTTACGCGCTGGCCTGGCTGGAGAAGTCCAGCAGGTACTGATCGGTGATGCGCTGGCGCAGCATCAGGTTTTCAAGCGGCGGCACCGACGTGTAGTCGTAGTCGATAGTGAGCTTGCCGGCTTTCAGGGAGTCTTTATCGTTCACTGACTCATCCAGCCAGCAGTCTGCGCCGATGATGTAGCCCTGCGATTTCAGGCTGCGCAGTTTGGCACGGATACCTTCGATAATGTCGCGGGCTAACGACGGGTTAAGCACGCCATCCACCGCCCACATGTGCGCTTCTGCAATGGTGTCAGCCAGTACCTGCGCCGTGCGGGTGTAGTTCTCAAAGGCAAATAAAGGATCATCGCTGAGGCAGCGGGAACCCCAGAAGCGGAAGCCGTCTTTACGGATAAGCGTGGTCACGTCATTCTGGTTCAATAGCCCGGCGTCGGTTGCCGGGTCCTGCAGATCCCAGAACACATCGGCGGAAAGGCCGGTAACACCATTCACGCCGACATTAGACAGGGTTTTGTGCCAGCCGGTCTGCTCGTCGATTTTGGCGCGCAGACCGAGCGCGCGGGCGGAGGCGTAAGCCGTCGCGTCTGCATTCAGCACAGTGTCAAAATTGATGAAATCAGGCCAGATCAGCATCCCCTCACGCTGGCTGAAATTAGCGCGGTAGGCAATGGCTTCCTCCACGGTTTTGCAGCCGTACGCGGAGAGATAGGCAAACCCGCGCAGACTTTGCGCCACGCTCAGCAGCTCCGTGGCTACCGCCTGCGTGTCATGCCCCGGCACGCCGAGAATGCGCGGCTTAACGCCAAGTTGCGACTGCGCCGACAGCAGCGCTTTCATTCCCGTTTTTTTACCGTCAGCCGTTACGCCGCCGATAATGTTTGAGGTGGTTTCCGCTTCGCTTTCGCCCTGCGCCACGCGCACAACGACGGTGACGGGCTTAGCCTGGTCGGCAATCGCATCGAGCGAACGGGCCAGCGTGCCGGACTCACCCGCTTTACCGCTGGCGGTGAGCACATCGGTAAGCAGTACCGGCTTATTAAGGGGAAACACGGACGCATCGGCATCATCGCCGGTGCAGACCATGCCCACGATGGCAGTGCTCACCGTGGTAATCGGTCGGGTGCCCTCGTTGATTTCAACAACGCGCACCCCGTGGTGGTAATCCTGAGCCATAAGGCAGTCTCTCTGGTTTACTGGGATGCGCCTATGTTCTGGTTGATATACGCGCGGCGCACGCGGCAGGCTTTGTTTAAGAAATGGCACAATGGGCGGGGTAAAAAAATCCCCGCAGATGCGAGGACTGGATTAATCGTTGGGAAGTACAGGCCAGTTAATATCGGGGGAGAGAGATGTATCTACATCGCCAAGCGCATCGAGATAATCTATCCAGATATTAAATTCTCTCTTTTCGTTTTCCGACAGTCGATTCAGTGCCAGTTTATAGGGCCATTGCTTACGGTTGATATAGTCATTGGCCTGGTTTATTAGCTCTTGTCTTTGCGCCTCTGCAATAGCGACCTGTTCTTGCTGCGTCAGGCCCGGTAAATCCCCCCAGCAGGGCAGCCCGTCATTATCAGAAAGGCGTCTTTTCCCTTCAGGAGGTAAACCGGTAAACGACAAAAAAGTAGTCTCTGATACTTCAATTGCATCAGAAGGCCATATTCCTGAATCAGAATATCCGCGCTCTAAATCAGCGTCATAAAATAAATTTCGTGAAGGACTATACATATATTTAGGCATTTTAGTATCCCAGCATCCAGTAAGTTGCAGACTGTAAACGCGTAGGCACGTGTGGATAAACGGTAGTTGAAATATCGCGGAAAATTGCCGTAAAACCGGCTAATGAGCGAGGACCGAATGAGACGTTAAACCCTCCATTTACAGTATCGAGAGCGGTAAGAAGCCCCCCTAAAATCCCACCGGGGAAAACCACAGGATAAGTTGTCTCTCCAGTCAGTCCGGTTCCGCCATTGGAAACTATCCCCCACTGCAATATGAGCGTTTTCATATTGCCGCCATCCTTTATCGGGATTTTTAAATATCCTGGTGACGCGATAATCCCCGTAATCCCGTTCCGCTCCGCCGCTTCGCCTAAACCAAGATATGAAAGTATCCCGGCGATGCTTTTGCCTGACAGCGCCGTCAGCGTGGTGTCCAGCGGCTGTTTACCCGCCAGCGCATTTGTCATCGTGGTGGCAAAGTCAGGATCGTTACTCAGCGCGGATGCCAGTTCATTGAGTGTGTCCAGCGCCCCAGGCGAGGAGCCAACCAGCGCTGCAATCGCTGCCTGTACAAAGGCGGTGCTGGCAATTTGCGTGGTGCTGTTTCCTGCCGCCGCCGTCGGCACTTTTGGTGTGCCGGTGAACTTTGGACTTTCCCTGGGTGCATACTGTGGATGCGGATCAGCAGCGGCAAGATGTTTCGCCATCTGGTCATCCACGTACACCTTTAGCTCGAGCACCTTATCATCCACATACTGACGGGTTGCCAGCACCACGGAGGGGTCAATTTTCAGCGTGATGTTATCGGTACTGCTGGTAATCAGTATCATCCGCACGGTCTGCGTGCGCCCGCTTCCCTCCGCCAGTTGCGGCTTATAACTCTCCGGGCAATTGCCCACGGCGATCAACGCGTTGGTTTCATCGAATAGCCCGACCTCGCGAATCCACCAACCGCCTTCGGTTTCTGGAATTACCTGCTCTGCAATAATCTGGCTGCTGTTCTGTGGATCGATATACAGCATGTTCAGCGCAGCCCGGCGCTTTTCGCCAATCAGCGTGGTTTGTTGTGCGCTGGGCGTTGGCAGCACGCCGCCACCGTCGCCCACTGCCATCTGGGTAATTTTTAGCGGCACGCCGAGCGCCGCGGCGCTTGCCAGTTTCGCCGCGCCGATCTCCGTCAGCAGGGTATAGAATTTTTGGCTCATGGATGCACTCTCATTGTGTCAGTAACATGGACCGCGCCACCCTCGTAAGCAGTGCCGCCGGAAATAATGGTTTCGTTGATATACGGATAGATGGTGATTTCTTCGCCGCTGTAGCTGGCTGCGCCCGTAAAATACGGCCCGCTGGTCTGCAGGTTGATGGACATGCCGACAAGATGACGGCTGCACGGTTTGGCGTCGCTGATCAGGCGTTCCAGCTCGAGATAGGTTTCTTCGGTAATGCCCTGGTCCTGCACGCCAATGTCCAGGCGAAACGTCCCCGGAGTTTCACCGGTCTGCCACCACTCAATGATGCGGATCAGGAAACCGAACGGCTCCACCACGCGCCGCACGGCGCTGGTTGTCCCTTTGTGCTGATGGATATAGAAAGCATCCTGCACCACCCGGCGCTTGACGCTCTCCGTCCAGCTTTCGTCCCAGCGGTCAACGGAAAAGGCCCACGCCAGATACGGCAGAAAGCTGACCGGACACGTTGGCGGGTTCCACAGGTCACGTAGCGGTACCTGCAAATCGGTAATTCCACTGCAGCTCTGCGCCAGTCGGCGCTCAAGAGGTGACGAACCGGGCGGCAGCAGGCTATTCATCCGTGCCCCCGTTGGTAACACGCCAATCTGTGCAGGATGCCGCCTGCGTCTTATTCAGCACTACGTCATTCAGCGGTGACGCCAGCTTCACACGCTGCACACCTTCAACATGCAGCGCGGCATAAATGGCGCTGCGCCGGATATCACGTCCCAGCCGCGTCTGGCTGGCGATATATTTCTGCAGGCTGGCTTTTGCCGCCGCCATCACCGGCTCAGCTTCCGGCCCCGGATAAAGAAAGATCGTCGCATCCACGCTATAGGGGATGATTTCGGCACTGCGTACCGTCAGGCGGTCTGCAACCGGGCGCACGTTCTCGCTGTTAAGCGCCTGCTCAACCAACGCCAGCAGATCGTTTTCCGCCGCGCCGTCACCCTCGCGGCTTAGAATCGTAAGCACCACCTCAGCCGGAGCCGGGCTGGTTGCGCTGGCATCCGCCACGCGCCCGTCCGCGCTTTTGGCATGAAACTCGTAAGCCGCCGTCGGGCCAGCCATGGACAGCCCCTCAAACGCAGCGGGAACGCGCAGGCGTAAGGCTTCGTCGCTTTCCATCACCGCTGCAACCGGCGGCACGGCGTTGTTGTCAGCAGGCGTTACCGTCAGGCGTTTGACGTTGTAGTTGCCAGCGAGTTGCTCGAGATCGCCGCCGATGGCATACGCCACCATGACCGCCTGCGCGGCCTCGTTGATACGCTGGCGCAGCAGGATTTCGCGGTAGGTGCTTTCCTGCAGCAGCTTGGTGACGGGTTCCGATTCAAGCGACAGCGTGCGCCGAACGGCGGCCTGTTCCTCAGCAGGATAAAGCACAATGAATGCTGCCTTACGTTCAGCCAGCAGCGTCTCAAAATCCGGTACGTCCACAATCTGCGGCGCGGGGAGTTGGGAAAGATCAATGACCGGCATTGGCTGCTCCTGTGGATACGGAAAAGGAAACAGGTGCGCCACTATTAGGCTGACCGGTAAGCTCAACCAGCATGGCGCCGTCAAAGCTACTATTGACAGTGATGGAATTCAGCGTAAGCCGTGGCTCCCAGCGGGTCAGCGCCACATAGACTGCAGACATGATCTGCAGGCGCAGCGCCGGGTTCTGCGGCTGGTCAATCAGTGCGGAGAGCAAAGAACCGTACTCCCGGCGGGCAAGCCGGCTGCCCTGCGGCGTCAGCAGAATATCGCGCACCGACTGGCGCAGATGCTGCGTGTCAGTCATCGTCTGCCCGTCATTCCGGCTCATGCCGATATAGAGCGTCATACCGGGCCTCCCGATGTATCACCGCCCGCTTTCACTTTTATGTGGGCGTGATTATCCACGACGATCCCGTTGGAACTCATGGCGCCGCCGCCCTGGGTGATGCCGCCATTGATTACCACCTCGCTGTTAATGCGCGTGGTATTGGCTTCCACTAAGAACTCGCCGGTTTTCAGGGTGATATTATCTGCCGCCTCGATCACCATGGATTTAATGCCTTTGACGAACCAGCGCCCGGTGGCGGGTTCGTATTCAAACCAGCCGCCGTCCGGGTATTGCGTCACGCAGCCGTCCACGGAATCCGACGGCGGTGCGAATTGATTGGAATAAATCGCGGGCAGCGCAAAAGCGGTTTCCAGATTGCCGCCCATGCTCAGCACCACCACCTGCTCATCCGGCGACGGACACCACCATGTCCGGGCACCGCCGGCGCGCAGGGTCAGCCAGTTAATCCAGTTGGTTTCGAGTTCGCCCACTTTCACCCGGCACAGCCAGTTTTCCCGATCCACTTCGGTCACGGTGCCAGTGCGGATCAGATTGGTGATAAGGCGCATAATTTCGGTAAGTTGTGCGTTCATTTATTGATAATGAACGAACGCAAAAAAGAGAGGGAGAACCTATACTTGTATCACTTGTGGTACAAAAAACCTGTCAGGCTCTTTGTAAACTAAGCTTGGACATTTTTATATCTTCCTCGATCTTTTCCAGTCTCGCGTTTTCATCTTTCAGCCAAGTATTGTAAAAGCCTCGAACGAAATTCGAAGGTTCACAATTTTGATAACCTTTAGCTTGCTTGATAAAAAACTTTCCTTTTGAAAAGCCTATTTCCAAAGTCACTCTCTCACCTACCGGAGAAATAACCTTAAAAATATAACTTTCTTTATTTATAACTTTATCCTTATAAGAAGCTAAGCAATGCTCCATTTCTCTACCTTCAATAATCAATGCATTAATTGAATCAATAAAATAAATCCCTTCATTCTCGAGCAAAGCAGGACGCTCAAGAAATATATCATCACGCAACAACTTAGTCGTCTCCCTCAACTTCAAAGCCCATTTATCATGGTAATACATAACAGCATCACTATCAGTACAACTCATAATTATACTTCGTGAATCTTTAATTCCAATGTTTTCCCCAATTCGAATGCTATCCATAACTATTTTATGAAGAGTACACATTCCTTTTTTATATTCCCGTAAAAACTCTCTCTGTTTACTACATATGTTTCCCAATAATACAGAACCGGCAAATATACGATATCTATATGCTAAATATAACTCTTGAACTTTTATTTTGTCTTTATGTTTATAGGCATCAATTATATCACTTTCTCTTAGGCAGCGAGACAACCAAGAAAACTCATCTTTTCTTCCGGCTAACATTTCTGTTTTTTTAATAATAGTTACAATTTTTTCTTCTGTGGGAGATCTTGTCAAAATTGAAAGCAGTTGGCGTCTTTTCATCCTAGAATAATATTCGATAACATGAAACCCCATATCATAATAGTTATGTATTATAATTGCCCAAGCCAAATTAGGACAGCTGAGAAAAAGTTCTCTAAGAGATGAGCTTACCACCAATGAATTATACATTTCTGTCTGTGCATCATTGTAGTTAAGCAGGTCCCAAACATTGTCATTTATGTTTGAATTTAACATATTAAGCAAATGTTCGACGGCATTATTACCCATGATATTTTCATTGAAAATAGGAATACCGCAATCCAATTCCTTTCTTTGAACATTATTCCCATGATATATATCAGAAAACACCAATCCATTTTCAACATACACTTTAACAACAACATTCATCAAAGGCGAAAAAATAATGAAAATCTTATTTTTCAAAAGATAAAGTTTCATTATCGCCTCCTTCCAGTTGACATATTTTTCTCTCAAGCTCTAACATCAATCCATTAAGCTTCACCTGTTGTTGCGATGAAAAACTGCGAGAAAAATTTTCCTTAGTAACTTCTAATTCAAGAAGTCTTGTTTTGGCCATGGTAATAGAAAGCTCGTTGAAATTATCAACTGCTTCCTTACTTTTCTTTGCTAATTCTCCGATCTCTAGTTCTAAAAATCCCAATTTAGCTTTTGCAGTGTTACTTTCAACAATACGTTTTAATATTTGGGCAATTGGTCGATATAATATACATAATGCCAAAATAAAAGCTGTAGGCCATGTGAGGACAACTTGAAGTATTTGTATCCATTCTTTCACAATATTTAACTCGACCTTTTTCGATTCTTAAATCATCGATCAGAGTTTCACTCTTGTCAATCATCCTTTTCGGAGGCCATTATTAGATGTTCCTTATGTATGAACATACCAAATCCCCAATTATTTCATAAACTTCTCTGTTAAAACCTATCAATCTACGTTGTGTATAGCGTAATGTTGGTCCTGTGCGACTAACCCGATCTCGCAATCCGTAATGATGTACCCGCGCAATACGCTGCACCTGCCCTGCAAACTGCACTGTGGCGGAGTCCGCGCTGGCGGCAGTTTTCAGGTATTTAGCTGTGCGGAGTTTGGTGAACATCTGGCGCTTGATGCGCCCTTTTTTGGTTCTGGCTGTTACCCGGCGCGGTTCGTAAGCGGTTCCGTCCGGGTTGCGCTGCAGCCGGATATTGTTTTGCTGGTTCCGGCGTAATTCCTGCGCCAGTTCACGCATCATGCGTTTACGCGCTGCCGGTTCCAGATTCGCCAGCAGAGCCGCCAGCCAGTCATCCACCTTATGCAGATTATCCACGCTTTACCGTCCACATTTCTTCTGCCTCGTCGGGTTCCTGCTCCGCCTTAACCGTTGAGATCGCGCCATCGGCATTGACCAGCACGCGCTCGGTAAGCTGCAGGTTAAGGCTGATATCGCAGATATCATTGCGCAGAATATCGATCTCAAAAGTGAACAGCTTTTCGCGCAGCTCCGGGTTGTTGATGGCGTCCGGCTGGTTGGTACGGAGCCACAGCAGCACCGGAGCCATCAGCAGATTCTGGTCACCGCTGAAATCTTCGATCACCACATTCAGGGTGTAGCGGTATTCCCATGACATGGAACCGGCACCAGTTGCTACCAGTGATCCGTTATCCACGAAAAGATGCAGTTTGTCCGGGTTATCGCGTACATAAGGCACCGCTTTATTCAACACGTGGCGTAAGGATTGCGGCTTGTTCACTGTTTCGCTCCTGACACGCAATTATGGTGTCCACTTTGTCGGCACAGCGCGCCCAGGCGGCCTCTGTTTCATCCATTAGCGCATTCAGATCACCGTTATTGCGCGGCGCTGACCTTTCCAGGCGGCACTGCGTCACTTTTGGACAGCCACTCACGGTAAGCTGCACCTCCGGCGAAGGCCGGACGTTCGCGCAGCCGGATAATGTCAGCAGGCAAAGGAGCGTCAGCCCAGCGGCGTAAGTCTTCGTTTTCACGTTTCAACTCCTCAATGCGGTGCTGGCGACTTTGCAGCATCGCGGTGGTCTGTTCCGCTGCTGCATAAAGCCGCGCCTGCTCCCGGCTGTTGGTTTCGGTCAGAATGGACAGGCCGATCAGCTGGCTGTTTTTCTTCGCCAGCTCCTGCGCCTGGCTTGCCAGCGTCGCGCCCTGCGTCTCGATGGTGTGGCTGGCGTTCTTGAACCGCCACGACTGCCAGCCCAGCGCGGCCAGCAGCATCAATACCATCACCAGAGTGCGCGTCACGTGCTGGCACCCTTCAGACACCAGTCCATTTCCCGCATCCGGCGGTTTTCCAGCCCCCGATTAAACACACCGTTGACGTACACCCAGCGCGGTAACTGGCGGCACGCATCTGCCCAGCGCTTTTGGTTCAGTAATTTAACCAGCGTGGAGCCGCAGGCGTTGCCGGTGCCAACGTTGAAAGTGAACGACACCACCGCGTCATAGACTTTTTGCGGCATCGGCTGCATCACACACTTTTCAAGCCGCCGCTCCACGCGCAGCACGTTGGCGATCAGCCCCTGCGCCGCCTGCCGTTCCGTGATGATGTTACCGGGCACCACGCCGGACGTGTTGCCAATTCCGTCAGTCCATACGCCCGCGCTGCACTGATAAGGCTGCAGCCGGCATCCTTCGTAATCGGCAATCAGTTTCAGCCCTTCCACAGAGGTGTGGAGTTGCTGGAAACCGGGCAAGGTGGCGGCGATAGCCAGCACCGTAGCAACAAGGCAGCGTTTAACGATTGAAGGATTCATAATCCTCCCGCGTGATTTGACCCGCGCGCAGCAGCAGGTATGTCTTATGTTTGTAGTACCAGTTGATCGCCAGCATCAGCACACCAATCAGGACACCGCCGACCGTAGAGGCATCTTTGAGCGACAGATCGCCCAGCCACGCGAGCACCACGGCGATGCAGTACGTAGTAAAGGCACTTATTCTTTCAAGCGTCATTATTCAGTCCCATAGCTGGACGGTCTGCGCCGTGGTGGCTGCCGTAATGTCCGGTAGTTCCACCTGCAGCCCGTGCGGTAAAAGTGGGCCATACTCTGCCAGCCCTGGATTGGCTCGCAGTACCTGTTCCGTAACGCCCTGGGTGCGCCCGTAATGCCGCCAGCAGAGCGCATCCACCGTGTCATATTGGTGCGCACGCACTTTCATCAGATAAGCTCCACCGAACAATGCGCGGCATCCTGCACCCGGCTGATTGCCCAGCGGGCATCACGCCACAGATCACCGCTGGCCTCTGCCAGCTCGTCCCCTCGCTTAACACCGGACGCGGTGGCGTCATAATCCTGGTAGCGCTCATTGAGCACGGCGCGCGCCCAGCAATAAACGGCGTTGTGGTAGTGCCGGATTCGTTCGTTTTTGCCGTCGAGTATTTCCGCCGGAACCTCAGCCAGCGACCGATAACCGAGCATCTGCTGGCGGTGGCGGAAGTCGTACAACTCAGCGTTCACCTCTGAAATTGCCGTCAGCACCACCTGCTTTAAACGTGGCTGCGTCACCGTGCCGTCAGTGCGCATCACACTGCGAAACTCCGACAGATCCACATCAGGCCAGAACGGCGTATTTTTGATGACCTCCGCCTGTTCCGGTGCCTGTTCGGGGGCAACAAACTTCATGCGGGTTTCTCCTGAATAAGTGGGCGGTGGACGGAGTTTTGATGTGGCAATGCCTTTCGCCACCCCGTGCCGCCCGTGCGCGGGGCACGTTCTTTAGCGGTCGTTGCGCAGTCTGCGCTCCAGTTGCTGTTTTTCTTTTTTCACACCGCAGCGAGGATCAAGCTGTAGCGCATGGGTAATGTGATTCAGAGCCGATGCCGGGTTGCTTTCACTCAGTACCAATCCGATGGCTTTATGCAGGCGCGCCCGCGACTGGTCCGGCATATCGAAATCCGTTGTCAGATCCAGCGCCTGAAGAAGCAAATCGGCATCAAAAGCGGTAGCGGCAAGCAGCGCGCTTTGCGCGGCGTCTGCCATTTCTTCTGCCAGCACGGTTTGTGTATTGCGATTACCCAGCGGCATCACCCAGCCATGGCGCAGCGCATGGCGGCCGATTTCCAGCGCGCCGGCATAATCGCCGGCATCGATACGCCACAGCATCACGTACATCAGCACGTCGTCCTGCTGCGTGCCGTCGGCAGCCAGCACGCCATCAGCCCAGGCGGCATACTTCGGCAGCAGCTCCACCTTGATTTCCGCCTTTTTCACCGTGGACTGGATACCCTTGAGGCGGCGACGGTCCTCTGCCAGTTGCAGCAGCATCAGGTCATAGCCCATTGCGTGGCGAACGCTGCCGCCCTCACGAGCGGCCTGCTCTGCCTGAATACGCAGGCGGTGCTGCCGTGCCGGACTCAGGCTCATGGTTACTCTCCGGTTTCTGTTTCAGGCGTTTCTGACGAGGCCACAGACGTGCTGAAATCACCGATTTCGATGTTTTCAACCAGCGCCGCGCAGCGGTAATCCTCAACCACATACGCCTCGTTAACCGATTCAAAGTTTTCAATCCGGTCCCGTTTCGGGTTGTCGATAACAGAGCGGCGGCGGGTGTCTTCCTGCCAGTAGATGGAGAGGTTATCCAGACGGGTAATCAGCAGGGCATTCGCCGGGAAGTAAGGCGCACGCACGGCCTGCAGGCCGCCCATACGTTTCTGGCTGATGATCAGATCGGCTGCCAGCTTCTCGCTGTTTTCCTGCTCTTTGTTGACCAGCGGGAAATATTTGTCGGACAGCAGCTCGCGCCCGCAGATAACAACCAGATCGTCATCATCCTGATAAACGGCGTCGATCAGCTCGTTGACGGCATCCATCACCACGGCGTCCAGGTTGGCATAGTCGCCGCCCTTGCCTACCTTCACCGCGCCTTTGGTGGTGATGCCGTCTTTGGTTGCGCTGCCCATTACGTGATCGGGCGCGTCTTCGCGGATTTTCTGCAGCCAGCCCTTGTTAACGTCCTGCAGCAGTGGGTTATCAGCACGGCTGGAGGTTTTGGCGCGCTTCTCGCCGTTGAAGCCGATCATGATGCGGTCCAGTGCCTGACGCTTAACGATGGCGTCGCGGATGCGCACCTGAAAGTCCTGGAATTTGGCCCACAGATCCAGCTTGGCGTAGGTCAGCACCGTATCAAAGTTGGTCTGCTCGCATTTATATTCCGCGTCCTCCATCAACGTCGGATCAGTCGGTTCACGCTCTTTGGTGGTGGTGTCGGTGGTTCCGGCAATGGTGCTGCCCACGCCCAGCCCCAGCAACTGACCAAACTGCTCCGCAACCGGCGTGATGTTAATTAGCGTCAGGAATGCGGCGGATTGCTGGATCTGGTCTTCCAGCGTCTGCTGCACGGATGGCTCCACGGTAAATTTGCTGGAGAGTTCTTTTACCTCCACACCGTTCAGGCGCGCCAGTTGCTGCAGATAGGCATTAAAGGCAAAGCGGGTTTTCTTTTTCATCGGGTTTTGTGCTCCATCAGCAATTGGTCAGTGTGCCTGCAGGTGCGTCACCGCCCGGCGCGCGCTGGCGGTAATCTTTGCGGCTGTCTTCCTGGCTTAGCTTCTGTTCAAGCCCGGCAAAGGCGGTCTGTTGTTCCTGCAGGGAGGACTCCAGCGTGGAAAGGCGCTTATCCTGGTCGGACAGGGATTTGTCCGTGCGTTCGCTCAGGTTCTGCTGCTCGGTGGCGACCAGCTCAACGGCTTTATGCACATCAGAGAAACGCGCGTCATCGGTCTGCTCTTTTTTGGTGAACAGCGCGGTGACGCGGGCAAAGAGCGAGGGTTTGTCGTCCTGAAATTCCAGTTCGATCACCGTTTCCTCAGCGGCGGTAAACAGGTTTTCCGGGTTCTGTTTGCGGTTCGCCAGCGGGTTATGCGTGGCGCTGGCGCTGAATGCCAGCATTTCCGTGCCGAGGCTCGCCGGATCGTCAGTGGCAGCGAGTCCAACAAGGTAGGCTTTGCCGGTGTCGGCAAATTTCGGGCTGACCTCCATGGAAGTGAAAAGCTTCTGGCCTTTCTTCACCAGCGCCACCAGGGAATCCGTCGGCTCGACATCGGCATAAAGCGCCATCTTGCCCGCCAGCGGGCCGTCCTTGATTTCTTCGGCAACCAGCGCCGTCACTTTGCCGTAGCGGTTAAAGGCGCTGTCCGGGGAGTAAGACTTGATATGCTCGAGGTTAATCAGTGCGGTGTAGAACGTCGGGTTGTAGCTGGCAGCCATCTGTTCCAGCCATTCGCGCTGGATTTCGCGCCCGTCAGTGGTGGCACCTTCCACCCCGATACGGAAACGCTTTGCTTTCACTGTCATGAGCCGTGCTCCGTTAAAAAACTTACTGGAGCCTTATGGTTGCGGTGATGGTGGAGTGAAACAACGCGCGGCGCTTGTACCCTCCGCTATACAAAACGAAGCCGGGGAAAGCCGTCATTCAAGGCCGTAACCTTGCGCCATGAACACCACACTGACACCCGCAGACCTCGATCCCCGCCGGCAGGCCATGCTGCTCTATTTTCAGGGATACCGTGTTGCCCGCATTGCTGAAATGCTGGGTGAGAAAGTTGCAACCGTTCATAGCTGGAAGAAACGCGACAAATGGGGCAGCTATGGGCCGCTGGATCAGATGCAGCTCACCACTGCCGCACGTTACTGCCAGCTCATCATGAAGGAGCAGAAAGAAGGGAAAGACTTTAAAGAGATTGACCTGCTGGCGCGCCAGTCCGAACGTCACGCCCGGATCGGCAAATTCAATGATGGCGGAAACGAAGCGGATTTAAACCCGAACGTTGCCAACCGTAACAAAGGCCCGCGCCGGCAGCCGGAAAAGAATGTCTTTACCGACGAGCAGATCGAGAAGCTGCAGGACGTTTTTCACAGCACCATGTTCGACTACCAGCGTCACTGGTTCGATGCGGGCAATCGCCACCGTATCCGCAACCTGCTGAAATCACGCCAGATCGGGGCGACTTTCTTTTTTGCCCGCGAGGCGCTGATTGATGCCATCACCACCGGGCGCAACCAGATTTTCCTCTCAGCCAGTAAAGCGCAGGCGCACGTCTTTAAGCAGTACATCATCGACTTTGCGAAAGAGGTTGAGGTGGAGCTGAAAGGCGACCCGATGACACTCAGCAATGGCGCGTGCCTGTACTTCCTCGGCACCAACGTCCGCACGGCGCAGAGTTACCACGGCAATCTGTATCTTGATGAATATTTCTGGATACCGAAATTCCTGGAGCTGCGCAAAGTTGCCTCCGGCATGGCCATTCACAAGAAATGGCGACAAACCTACTTTTCCACGCCGTCCAGCCTGACTCACAGCGCATATCCGTTCTGGTCTGGCGCGCTGTTTAACCGGGGCCGCGCCAAAGCAGACAAGGTGGATATTGACCTGACCCACGGCAATCTGGCGCCTGGCCTGCTCTGCCCGGACGGGCAGTATCGCCAGATCGTCACCGTAGAGGACGCGGTGCGCGGCGGCTGTAACCTGTTCGACCTCGAGCAGTTGCGCATGGAGTACAGCCCGGACGAATACCAGAACCTGCTGATGTGTGAATTTATTGACGATCTGGCGTCAGTATTTCCGCTCAGCGAGCTGCAGGCGTGCATGGTGGATAGCTGGGAAGTCTGGTCCGATTTTCAGGCACTGGCGCTGCGCCCGTTTGGCTGGCGCGAAGTCTGGATCGGTTATGACCCGGCGAAAGGTACACAGAACGGCGACAGTGCCGGGTGCGTGGTGGTGGCACCGCCAGCGGTTGCGGGCGGTAAATTCCGCATTCTGGAGCGCCACCAGTGGCGCGGCATGGACTTCCGCGCCCAGGCAGACGCCATCAAAAAACTGACGCAGCAGTACAACGTGACCTATATCGGCATCGACTCCACCGGCGTCGGTCACGGTGTTTACGAGAACGTGAAAGCGTTCTTTCCCGCCGTACGCGAGTTTGTTTACAACCCCAATGTCAAAAACGCCCTGGTGCTCAAGGCCTACGACATTATCAGCCATCGCCGCCTGGAGTTTGACGCCGGGCACACCGACATTGCGCAATCGTTTATGGCTATCCGCCGCGCCACCACTGCCAGCGGCAACCGCCCTACTTACGAAGCCAGCCGCAGCGAAGAAGCCAGCCACGCCGATTTGGCCTGGGCAACGATGCACGCGCTGTTTAACGAACCGCTGCAGGGCGAATCCGCCAATACCAGCAATATTGTGGAGATTTTTTGATGAGTGAACACGACGCCCTCACCAGCACTGCGCCAGCGGATACGGTTGAGCAGGCAGGCAATACCATTTCTGCAGAGGCGTTCAGCTTTGGCGATCCCATCCCGGTGCTGGACCGCCGTGAACTGCTGGACTATGTGGAATGCGTGCAGATGGACAGGTGGTATGAGCCGCCGGTGAGCTTCGACGGGTTAGCGCGAACCTACCGCGCCGCCGTGCATCACAGCTCATCGATTGCCGTTAAGCGCAACATTCTGACCAGCACGTTTATCCCGCATCCGCTGCTTAGCCAGCAGGCGTTCAGCCGTTTTGTGCAGGATTATCTGGTGTTTGGTAACGCCTATCTGGAGAAGCGCACCAACCGGCTTGGCGGTATCCTTTCGCTGGAGCCATCGCTGGCGAAATATACCCGCCGTGGTCTGGATCTCGATACCTACTGGTTTGTGCAGTACGGCATGACCACGCAGCCGTATGAGTTCACCAAAGGCAGCATCTTTCACCTGATGGAGCCGGATTTAAACCAGGAGATTTACGGCCTGCCGGAATACCTCTCCGCCATCCCGTCAGCACTGCTTAACGAGTCCGCCACGCTGTTCCGCCGCAAGTATTACATCAACGGCAGCCATGCGGGTTTCATCATGTATATGACCGACGCCGCGCAGAATCAGGAAGATGTGAACAATATCCGTCAGGCAATGAAAAGCGCCAAGGGGCCGGGCAACTTCCGCAACCTGTTTATGTATTCGCCCAATGGCAAAAAAGACGGCATTCAGATCATCCCGCTGTCAGAGGTGGCGGCAAAAGATGAATTTCTGAATATCAAGAATGTGAGCCGCGATGACATGATGGCGGCGCACCGCGTACCGCCGCAGATGATGGGGATAATGCCGAATAATGTTGGGGGATTTGGGGATGTTGAGAAAGCCGCTCGTGTTTTTGTACGTAATGAATTGATTCCGCTGCAGGAAAGAATGAAAGCGTTAAACTATTGGTTAGGGGATAAAGTAATCCACTTCATCTCTTATGAATTGACAAAGAGCTCAATATAAGAGCGACAAAATAAAAATCGCGCCTATGATTACAGGCGCGATACCTAACCTAGGCATTAATTAGCTCTAAAACTTCAGGTCGTAACTCATGAAGGCGAGAATCAAGTTTAAAATGCCATATCCAGAACACTGAAAAAGGGAATGCAGGTCTACACATTATATTTATTGTTTGTATAGCTTCTTCCACTTTACTTGGCAAACTAGCTCTGGTAATCAATACTCGCCTAGCATTTATATACTCATAATAGCAATCAAAAATCTTCTCCATCAAATTTTCTCGCGTAATGCCACGCAACCCAGTATTATCTAGATTGTAACATTCATCGAGCAATGCCACTGTATTTATCGTTTCTTGGCTGGGGGTTAACGAGTGAGGACGCACTATCACTTTCTCTGAGCTTAGCCCAGGTAAAATATGTTCTATTTCCTGAGTGACATTTATACTTGAATCGGTACAGTTTAAAAGGTTGATGTGACCTGTCCCTTTAATACTATTACAACGTCCACATGCATAAAACAAATTATTCCAGTCATATTTTAGCATGTCATTACCTTGATGAGGAACAAAATGCTCAATTTCTGGATCTGCAAGGTCAATTTGCTCACATAAATAACACTTACCATAGAACATGGGTTTTAAAATAGCAACAACCGTAGGATCATTATAAATATTACGAGCCAAACAGGAAGGAGCAGATGCAACTCTAGAAATATTAAACATGATTACTATTCCCCCAGAAGCTCAATAATTTTATTCTGGGCTAGCGCTATTTTTACTTTCGAGTTTGCATCCATCTTATCCATATTTGGTTCAAGTTCACTAACTAAGTTTTTCAATTCAGCAACATCAATTGGTGGCTTATTAATAATAGACTCCAATGACTTAATCTTTTCTTTTAGAGTCTCTGATTCTGAAGTTTCCCCTAACAACCCTTTTATAATTGATGTGTAAGAGTACATCGATAGATCCTGCATACTTTCAAGCGTGGATAAATTAAAAATAATACAATCTGATACAGATTGAACAACAAATGGAGAATGAGTCGTAATTATAAATTGTATATTTGGGAAAGATGAATTAAAAAATGAGAAAACCTTTTTCTGTAAAGTTACATGAAGATGCGCATCTATTTCATCGATCAATACGATCCCAGATATTTCATGTCGCGAAAGTTTTTCAAGCTCAACTTTTACAAGCAGATCTGCGTATATAGATAGTACCGATGAAAAACCTGATGAAAGCTGGTCAAGTCTAAATGGTGCTTTACCATTTTGTTTTAAATAAATGCGCAATTCTTCCAAGTTAAAATCAAGCTCTAAAGACTCATCTTCAAACAACACTTTCAAATCTTGATTTATCTTGTTTATCCAATTGAAAACACGCTCAGCCTCTACTTTATTCCCGCTCCCCTTCTGTAGCAATCCGTAGTTCCAATAAGAGACTAAGTAGCGTTCAAATAACATACCTGAATCACTAGTAAGATTTAGCTGTTTGTGTTCTTGAAGTAATTTATCCATCCCAGAGATAGACCCATCACCTCGTATACTTGCCTGTCGCGTGGCTTCGAAAAATCTGATAACTGATTTTCTTTCATGAACTGAAACCTTTAAGTTTTTCTCATCATTAAATATTAATGAAAATTGTTTCTCATTCTCAATCCACATTAAAGAATCGTTCTTCTGTTTACGATAATGCTCATATAATGTATCACCCGGAAGACGGATATTCAATTGATGCTCAGCTTCGTTCAGTTTTTGCATGGCCTGCTCTAAGGTATTATTCCCTACGCTGACCAACCTATGTGTTAAACTTGCATACAATCTTCGTAGTAAATTTGTCTTCCCCGAACCATTATTACCAGTAATGATTAAATTTTTCCCGCCAAGATCAATCTCAAAATTTTTATTAAATTCATCTTTATGTACCAATTTATCAATTGAATATTTCATACTGTTTTATATCTCATTTAAAAATTTATCTATGTGTTATAACAATAACTCAGTCAATCTCATCTTTACAATGTATTGTTGCGCGCGCTCGTATCCCCGCCACGCCTGCCCGCTTTATAGAGCGGTTTTCATGCACCCGCATGACATAAGCAAAAGCCCGCCAGAACTGGTGGGCTTCAACAAAAACGATCCTCAAGCGATCATGCGGATTCATGCAGCATAGTCATGCAGTCTCTTCCGTTGCCGGCTTTTCTGGCTCAGAACACTCATCAAATGTTTTATAGGTGCTCGTGTCAAACAATGAAACAGCTTCGACCTGGTCCATTGGAATCACATGGCGGAAGTGCTGAAGATTCAGTTTCTTTTCTGTGGGGTCATTCTCCGCCTCTGTTTCAGTATCTGAATTAGCTGCGATCCCTTTTTTCAAGTAGAGCTCATAGTATCGATGCTGCTCATGGTAGCGGAGAGTGTCTTTATCCCGATATCCACTTATATAAGGGATAATGGCAAGGTGTTGAGTATGACTATGTTCAATACGAGGGGCAGCAACATATCCAATGTAAACTTTGCGCGATTTCAACGTAACGAAAATCAGCATATCTTCATCAATCGCCTGTACTAAAAGCGACTCAATACCATCCATAGCAGCCATTTCCCGATAAGCCGCCTGTCTGACTGTTTCGTTTTTAATCTCCTTCCTTGCTACATCTCCCGCAACATAAGCCAAGAAGCAGGCCGTAGCCATCGAAAGCACGAAAAGCAGAGGGTAGGAAAGGATTGTTTTATCCGTCAGCCACGAATAGTAATCCTTCATTCCATATGAATCTGAAAATAAATGAGGGATGGAGAAAATAAGACTTAAGATAAACAACGCGAGGTAAATAAACAGATTAAAACCGAACCCTTGGATGACGAATTTACAACCATGCATGGCAACGTAAAAGTACGACGTCCAGCCATTAGTTCTCGCGTGGCGTATGCGGGATTGATAGTGATTCTCTGTGTACCAAAACCCGCATACGAGTACAACCATTATGACTAATGGTCCCATCGGTTATCCTTAACGTTTATTGGCAGCCAATTCTTTCATTCGGGCCTGCATTGACTCACGAACCTGCTCATTGTTCATGTTCAGAACTGCGTTACCATTGGCGTCGGTGATGATCTTACTGGTGTTGGAGTGCTCGATCTCCTGCTGGATAACGCCCTGCATCAACCGACCTGGAGCAGAAAGAATTTTCCCAAATATCTTAGTCATACGACCTCCTCGCTGTGCCTACATGAATGCGGCATTGCTAATTCTTCTTGTTATGACCTTATTGTAGAACAATGCCGGGTCGCAAACATCTTGTGGAATTGTTTATCTATCCCATTTTCATGACTACGACAAGAAAAACTGATCGTAATTCAACCGGCATCGAGCTAAAAGCTACATGTTGTGTTTCTGGGCTGAACAACCAACTACCGTCCCATGTATTCCTGAATTAGATACTTCCATTGACCGGCTGTATTCATGGCTGCGGATCTTCGCCATCAACTCGTCGGTCAGCTCTGAAACCCACTGGATAGCCAGCCCCTTTTCTTCGTTGCTGCATTCACTCATCGCGACAAGCTTGATAAAAAAATCAATACGCTGGAGCTTCACCGACTCCAAAAAATAATCCTGCATGTTACTCTCCTATAACTTAAATTTTGGTACAGATAACTGTATATAAATACACTGTTTATAAAAACAGTATAACAGCAATTTCCGAAAGTAAATCATTTTCTAACTTCAAATAACTCAACGAGTTAACATCATTAACCGCATGAATTATTGAAGCCGAAACATCAATACCACTGTCGCCATTTGTCATCTTCCTGCAGCCTGCCGTTCCGATAAAAAACACGCATCCCGGCCCCGGAGGGAATGCTGCCGCCGCGCAGAAGCAAATCAATCTCCGGTTCACTGCCAGCAAATCCCCTGGACTTCAGTTCCGCCTCAAGCTGCAGCCGTTGGTGCTCGGTAATGTCCTGCTTGTAACCCTTCCGGCGTCTCGGTTTAACCAACCGCAGCCGCGCGTTTAGCTCACGCAGCTTCTTTTTGCTCATGTTGTGGAAATCAGGCGGTGGATCTGCCTCCCCAGTTTCCTCTGGATCACTCTCGAAATAGTTCATTTTTTCAACAGGGGGACAGTTATTGCCACGAGTCCAAGGGGCGCAAGCGCCCTGGTCGGCTGTCGCCTCCTGAACGTCAACGGCCTTACGCACCATTTTCCATTTCATGGCGTGCGTGCAGATCCTGCCCTCCACAATCGGGGACCAGATGCCATAAACACGGATGCCGTGATCGCCGTAAGCGCCTGGCTCGTCATTCAGTTCGTAGGCTGTTCGGATAAGGTGATGCTTGCGGGGAACCAGCACGCCGCCCTGCTTCATGATGTAAGTGGCAAAACAGCCGGCATCGGCGGCAGCCAGCACCGCATCCAGACGCGGGTTATCCAGCACCGGTGCGCCCGCTTTGCTGTCGTTCTGCGCTCTCGCCACCTGTCCCGCCAGCAAACGCAGCTCGCGGTATGCCTGGCGCCCGGGAATGCCAAAGAAACGGAATTGCTGAACACGATGCAGTGACGCCCAGGCACTGACATGCTCTGCGCTATCGCGCAGTGATTTGCCGGTTTCCTTACTGATTTCTTTAGCCAGCCCGCGCCCGTCGATGTTCTTACTGATGTATTTGGCGATATAGCTGGTCGGCGTGCCTTTGCGCGGGTTGATAAGCTCTGACTTAAAGCGCGGCCCGGTGTTGTTCCCCAGTTCCTCGCGGTCTTCACGGATGGCAAATTTGCGCAGCAGCGCGGTGATGGAGCGGCGATCTTTTTTGCGCATAAAGCACAGCAAATGCCAGTGCACGGTGCCGTCATGGTGCGGCTCTGCAACACGGACGCCATACCAGCGCAGCGCGGTTTTATGCATTGCCTTGCGAAAAGCGGCGAATGTCGCCACCAGATAATCGCTGCTCTGGCGAACCGTGGCAGTGCTCCATTTCGGGTTTGGCCTGCCGTTGTTGAGAGTTGCGTGAAAGCGTGACGGACAAGTGATGGTATAGAATACTGCGCAGTCTCCGCGCGTTTCCGCGATCAGCTCTATCCCTTTAACGCAGGCCATCATTTCATTGCGGCGGTGCGTTGGATTGCTGCTGCTCGCGTTTACCACGTCTTCCATCTCCAGCGCGTCGCCGTCTGCATTGACCAGCTCATGCGAGCGGAAAAACTCCAGCGCTCTGCGGCGTTGCTCGCGTTTGTGGATCACGGCCTCAAGGCTGACATACGGAGAGGCTTTCCTGTTGACCAGGCAAACGGCGCGTAGCTGTTCCTCCCGCCACTCGCAGCGCATCTGCCACATCTTGCGATACCACCAGTCCGCGCACAGCATCCGCGCCAGCGAGCCGGGGATCAGATCATAAGGCACTGGCTTACGGCGTCGTTTCTTGCGGCGTAGCTGCTCAAATGCAGGTGGTATCACCTCCAGTCTCATGGCCTCTGCGGCAACCCTTTCCCACGACTTGCGGATCTGTTCTGGCTTAACGTCGTCGGTAACAAACAGCTCGCCGCAGGCCGCATCGAGACACATGCTCATATGCGCCGCAACCAGCGTGGACAGGCGTTTGACCTGTTCCTGATTCATTTCAGGCAGTGCCAGCAGCCCGTCCAGCCCTTGCTGGCTCGCCATAAATCGGAACGAGGCAGATACCTGACTGCACCGCACGCGCTCCAGCCGCTCGAGACACGGACGAATTGTTTCGCGCAGGTAGCGGGACCAGGCTTTCACTCTGCCCAGGCTGCGGAAGTAATTAATCCGCTCCAGCAGTGGCTTGCTGATATGCGGCGGCATGGCGCGAACGTCAGCAAGAATCGCCAAATCAGGGCTGTAACGCTGCTGCTCATGCGCCATTGTGGCGCGGCTGAGTAGCTGATCCTGCTCTATTTCACGCTGAACCGGATCACGGCATTCATTGAAGAAATAGCGTTGCCAGACCTCATCACTCAGCGCCTCGCGGCGCAGCCGTTCCTGCTCGTTATCCGCAGCGTAAAGAGCGATCAGGTTTGAAAGCGCAGAAGCCGGCGCTACTTCCGCCGGGTCCAGATAGGGATTAACTGCTTTTTTAGGGGCATTCCATGAATAGGCTGTGGCGGCTTTGCCTGCGCCGCCAGGGTTATTCATCATTGGAGCTAAAGGCTTCACAGGGAACGTCCGTTACCGCACATGATCACAACGCGCCTCTGCTGTAATGCTTCCCTTTAAGCTCTGCGATTTCCTGACAGGTGATGCAGCACTGCACGCCCGGAACGGCGCGGCGGCGCGCTGGCGGGATTGGCGCGTCGCATTCAATACAGAACAAACGGGAAATACCCGGTGTGGTGCGCCGGGCAGTGTGAATGTGGCGCTGGCGCTCTTCTTCCTCCCGCTGCTGAACGAGATCCATTGAGTCTGCCATTAGTGCCAATCCCCTCTTGATTCCGCCTCGCAGCGGGCCGCTTCACGGCGCAGCAACTCCGCCGCTTCGATGCCATTCATTCCCTGCTGCAAAATATGAATCGCCAGGGCTTCCATGCGGATGGAAACCGCAAATGCCCGGTTTTTGCGCTCATCCAGCCGGGCCTCGGTGAGCAGGATATTCACTCCCGCATCATCAGGGCCGGTTTGTGTTTTACGTGTCTGGGTATTTTTCATTTAACTTCTCCTGATTTCAGGCAAAGGAATGCCCGGCGGGTTTACGCCATTTATTTCTGGTTTGGGTTAATCCGGCAGGGTTAGCCGTTTTGGAAATAAGCTCACCACTGCACGAAAATGATTCATTGCTTTAATCAGTTCCCGCTTTTCGTCAGTAGTCAGATCACTAATATTGACGCCGTGACGTTCTGCCGGAATTTTTGCCATAAAGAACAGGGCTGCCAGTGCCCGCTCGTTCTGTAACTTATTTACGTCTCGCGGGTCACGCATATCTTTTATGAACCGTTCAAGCTCGGCTTCAATATTCAGGCCGAACACTTTGGCTCTTAATTCCGCGATATGGTTTAGCCCATCGAGACGTTGACCAATGTTTATTGGAACAGTCGCCATATCTCCTTCAATAGCCATCGTTCCCCCCTTGTTCATCCATTTGAAAATATGCCGGGATTTTTCAACACGCCCGGCGCGTGCCCTGGTGGTAGACTACTTGCGCGAACAACCATCTACCCCTTCAAGGAGAAACCTGATGTCAGACACTGACAAATTTCACGTACTGCCTCGCCCCGCGCCCGCACCGCAACCACAGCCGGGGCAAGATAAAAAATAGGAACCGGCATGATTAAGCAAAGCTCCGAGTATTTTCATTTAACTTACTGCTATTACCTTGAAGCAATGACGGCAACGTTTCATGGCAGAGCAGATAAATTAATGACGGCTATCCAGCTTATTAGCGGTACGGCTGTATTTACGAATATGAGCCTGAGCTGGTTATTCGCTTTACCTGTCGTCGTTATCGCGACAATTCAACTTGTGTGGCAACCCGCAATTATTTCTGAACGGGCAAACGTACAAAGCCGTCAGTATGGTGAATTGCTTTATGAGGGGGATGAATTGACCCCACAGCTGATCGCACAAAAACTGAAAACCCTGCACCACTCTGATTCTGCAACTTTCGGTTCTTTGTTAAATCCGGCCTATAAAAGAGCGGCGATTGCCTGCGGTCTGACCGATGACGTTAGCCTCAGCTTTCAGGAAAAACTTTTCGCCTGGTTCGCTGGGTGCCTGCCACGTTAACCGTCAGGTGTTTTAGCACCCTATCCTTTCCTGTTCCCCGGACAGCCTGCTGACGGGGAACCACTTCAATAGATGGATGCCATTTTTTCCCGCCGGGTAAAAGTATCCAGCCGTGTCCGTAATGCATTGCCGGGCTTTGCCTGATAAGCAGTGATGCGAATGATGGCTCTTTTCTCAACATAGCCACCTCAGAGCAAACCGAACGACGCACCAAGGCCGGTTACGGTATCCACCGCGCTTGCCATCGCAGGGTTAACATGCAAACGCGCCTGTAATGACACCGCAGTGAGTGCCATCAGGCGCGTAACGGCGTTAACGCTACTGATCACATCGCGGCGCCCTGCCGTGGTTTTCACCTCACCGGATACCGCGCCGGCGGCAACACGCCCGATTTCAGCGGTCGCGCTCATGACGTAATGCGGCAATTTCTCTTTTGCCACCTCATTCACTGGAACACACGGAAGGCAGTGGATCTGCGCCAGAAAACCATCGACCAGCGTTGAGTCCTCCGTGAGATCGGTCAGCAACCAGATATCTGCTGCCGTGAGCTGGTGCGGCTGCGAGGGGTTCAGCTTGTTACGCAGCATCTGGACGTTCATACCGGCACGCTTTGCCAGCTTCGCCATATTGTGGCTTAGCGCGAAAGCACGGCAGGCATCATTGAAAAGTTCTTGTTGGGAAACTTTAAAATCAAACATAGTCTTCATATGCAAACCCATCGCAAAATCGAACTGATGAAACCATGAAAATTCGCATCCGATTTTCAAGCGGACAATGCATCAACAGTCAAAGCGGCAATGTTAATCATTACCTTTTCACGTTTTTTATCTTTGCGTAAGCGATGGCGAGGCAGGCGAGCATCCGCCAGCATATCGTTAATCGTATCGACAGAGAGGCCAGTCAGTTCGCTATAGCGTTCAATAGTGACGTGCGGAGTATTCAGAGTGATTGAAATGTTAGGGACCATAGTGCAACATTCCTTATTCAGTTCGGCTTGTGGCGAGCCGTTGTCGTTCGTGATTAGTAGTGAAGGCTCCAAAAGAACACTTCGGGTTCAACTTTAAGATCGCTTTTGGAATCTGTCAATGCATTTTGGTTTGATTTAGAGGACTTATGGATTTCAATAGCGGTGGAAAGAAAGTCATTGAGCGCTTAGTCGAGGCATATGGGTTTACTACCCGCCAGGCTCTCTGCGATCACTTAGGTGTCTCGAAAAGCACCATGGCGACGCGCTACATGCGTGACATTTTTCCTGCTGATTGGGTTTTACAATGTGTAATGGAGACCGGCGCTTCTATTGATTGGTTAGTGTCAGGAAAAGGGGAGTTAACAACGCGGAGTGAAACGACTTTAACTGACGTACGAACTCAGGAGCTTAAGAATGGTGAGGTAATTTCGCTTGGAACATATCAGATCGATCCATTCTTGCTTTTAAAAAATATAAAATCCCCTTTGGCTATAAAAACTAACCAACATATTTATATCTGTGATCAAGAAGATGACATAATTTCAGATGGTCAATGGCTTGTAGAGATCGAGGGTAAATTAAGTATAAAAAAAATAAATCTGATCCCTATAAAGAAAGTAATGGTAACTGGAGATGGATTTGCATTTGAATGTGACATTAGTGACATAAAACCCATAGCAAAAGTTTTTAGCATTATTAGTGAGGCTTAAATGGATATCAAGTGGGAATGGAACGTTCATGATGAATTCTTTGGAGAACAGTTACCTGCAGATACATTAGATAGACAGAAGTATGCAAAATATTTATACGAAATATGTGCAGCACGTGGCGAAAATGCTAACCTTGTTATCAACCTCAATGCTGAATGGGGAGCAGGAAAGACATATTTTACTAAACGCCTAGCTAAAACAATATCCGAAAAGCATCCAACTATTTATATTGATTCTTGGAAAGAAGATTTTTCCGACGACCCATTATTAACAGTTTTTAGTTCTATAAAAGAACAATTAACAGGGCAATCAGATCAGTTCACACAGATGATGAATAAAACTATAGATGCTATCGGGCCACTTCTAAAATCAGCAGCCCCAGCAATTTTAGGAGGGTTAGCGAAAAAATACACAGGTGTAGAAGATATATCAGACATTACCAAGAGTGTTTCACAAAAACTATTAGCATTACATTCTGAAAAATCCAAGCGAATAACTACAATAAAAAAAGGAATTAGTGATTGGGTTCGTTACATCAAGCAGAAGGATGGGTTAAACAAGGCGTTACCTCTATTTGTCATCATCGATGAGTTAGATAGATGCAGACCAAGCTTTGCGATAAGTTTATTAGAAGTCACCAAACATATTTTTAATATTCCTGGGGTAGTATTCATCATTGCAACTGATACTGAACAGCTACAACATTCGATAAAAGTTATTTATGGAAATAATTTTTCAGCAAGTCAATATTTAAGTCGTTTTTTTGACAGAAGATTTTTATTGCCATCACCTAAAATGGCAAATTTAATAAGAACTCATACACTGGAAGAAATCTCAGAGGAGTTTGATACAAAAAGAAACAACCTTGTTCTGGTTCCACCTTCCTTTGATGATTTTATAGATAATTGCACATCAATTCTTGAAGCATTCGAGATTAATTTACGAGATGCATTAAAAGTTTATAATGCATTGATGGATTACATTCTCATTGGGAATAAAAAAATCGACGCATCTTTATACTTAATATTATCCTGTATATATATACTCGATTCCGAATTATACTTTGGCATTAAAAACAATAGGGATGTAAAAAATAACACATTTTACGAGAAAGAAATATCATTAAAATATGATCTTTCAAGTCCAGTGACAGGCGTCAATTACTTCTCAAACCAAGATGGTTTAATAACAAACACGTTGAAGAACGAAACGGTAAAATCAAACATAAAAAATTACATCATAAACAACTTTAGAATACTTTCGGAGCAAAACACAACGTCGAATCCCTATAATGCACGCTATCCATTATCATGGAAAAGCGGAGGTTTGAAATCTAATTTCAGTGACATGGATGTATTATTAAAGGTGGGCTGGGCGGACACTAAAGAAAATAAACTAGGTATAACACAATCACAATATTTTGAGCTAATTGAGTTGAGCACAACACTGGATAGCGATGTATAAAAAAATAAGAACAAACGTTGACCACTGTTAAAACATACAGTTAAATTTAGCCCTCAGATATGAGGGCTTTTTTATGGCAGTACGGAAACTCGATACAGGAAAATGGATTTGCGAATGTTACCCCACCGGGCGCAGCGGGCGTCGTGTGCGTAAGCAGTTCGCCACCAAAGGTGAGGCATTAGCCTTTGAGCGTCATAAGATGGAAGAGGCAGAAGCGAAACCCTGGCTGGGTGAATCGTTAGATCGCCGGACACTTAAAGACGTCGTTGAACTGTGGTTCAAACTGCACGGTAAATCACTGACGGCAGGCGAGCACGTTTATGACAAGCTGTGCCTGATGGTTAATGCCCTCGGAAATCCTCTCGCAACCGATCTCAGTTCCAAAATGTTCGCACACTACCGCGATAAACGTCTCACCGGTGAAATCTACTTTAGCGAGAAATGGAGGAAAGGAGCCAGCCCCGTAACCATCAACCTCGAGCAGAGCTATTTAAGCGGTGTTTTCAGTGAGCTTGCACGCCTCGGGGAATGGACCGCGCCGAACCCGCTGGAGAATATGCGTAAGTTCACCATCGCAGAAAAGGAGATGGCCTGGCTAACGCATGAGCAAATCACAGAACTCTTATACGACTGTAGCCGTCAGAGCGCCCTTCTCGCTTTGGTTGTCAAAATTTGCCTCAGTACCGGCGCACGCTGGCGCGAAGCGGTGAACCTCACCCGTTCGCAGGTTACTAAATACCGCATCACCTTTGTCAGAACCAAGGGTAAAAAGAACCGCAGCATTCCGATCAGCAAAGAGCTGTACGAAGAAATTATTGCGCTGGACGGCTTCAAGTTCTTCACCGATTGCTACTTTCAGTTTTTGGCGGTGATGGAGAAAACCTCGATTGTGCTTCCCCGTGGACAACTAACCCACGTGCTACGCCATACGTTCGCAGCACACTTTATGATGTCCGGCGGTAACATCCTTGCTCTGCAAAAAATACTGGGGCACCACGACATAAAAATGACGATGCGCTATGCTCATCTCGCTCCAGATCACTTAGAAACGGCACTCAGGTTCAATCCGCTAGCAACACTGAGTGTTAATAATGCAAGTCATTAAAAGGTTCAAAAATGGTTAGAATACCTTTTCGCGCTCCACTTTTTGATTTCACCGTGACGTTTGACATTATCGAAACGTTAATCAGACAGAGTGAATCTTCAATAGAAAAAGGGATAGCTGAGTATAAAGAAAAAGGCCCCGAAGAATACGTCATTGATATATCTCCTGAGGAAGGACTTTATCAATCCATTGAGCACTACATGGGCCTTGATAGCTCATCCGTCGACCTTGATGATATGTTCCTGGAATATTATCCAAGCGTGTTTCGCAGATCAGTCTTCTTAACGATTTTCGGGATTTTTGAGCACGAAATTGAGAAGTTTTGCAACAGTTTTGCTAGCACACACGAAATCCCCATAAAAATTGCAGATCTCAAGGGAAGTGGGTTAGAAAGAAGTCATTTATTCATAAAGAAAATGATTGGGATGAAAACCGCGGCTCACTATTCAAGCATCAAAAAGATAACAAGGCTAAGAAATAGTTGTGCGCATAATGATGCCAGATATATAGAGAATGACGGGCAGGATATTAAATCCATCATTGAGCTTATGAAGGCACATCCTGATCTTTTCAAAAAAGACGGTAGACAAGTTCTTTTTATGAACGGTGCATTGTCCCTGATCCTGAACTCCTTCAAGTCATATCTCCGTGAGGTTGAGCACGCTTTAAAAGAGTACGAAAAGCGCAAGATCAGTGGCGACAAAGTGGCGGCAGAGGTTGGCATTACCCCTTAGTTGCCCCTCCTCGTCACAAACCTAATCCATTGATTTTTATGCAAGTCTTTGTTTTTGAAAACCCATTTACATAAATGGGTTTTTTGTTGCTTGCAGTTATTATTATTTTTTTAAATCAAAAATTATAAATATTCACATTACGGCATTGGTGTGTAACCAGAGCCAGTAATGAGCTTCCCTCTTTCAGGCAACGTAGTTTAGTACAGTCACCTTCAATAGCATTGCTCGCCAGAGATCGGTTAACCACGTACATCTTCCATCGCCTGTATATGCTCTGTGTGGATGACGCTCAAAAAGTAAACTGCGATTTGCCTCTGCCCCATCGGGCAACGCAGATAATAGAAATCATGATTGCGGGTTAACCCTGACCCCGAAGATGATCCAGCTGTAATCAGGAATAACCAGCTTCATGTTGGCTGCATATTCTGGCAACCGGCAGACTTCTCAGCAAATTCAGATGGCGTCATCCAGCCCAGTGCAGAATGGGGACGCCTCTGATTATAGTGTATGCGCCACACCTCGATTTTGCACCGCGCATTCTCCAGTGACATGACCAGTTTTCGTTCAGGCACTCCTGCCGCAGCCTGCCGTTGAAGGGTTCCACCGTTGCATGATCCGTGGTCGTACCTGGCGGGGAAAAGTCAATATGGATCCCCCGCGCATATACCCTCTTATCCAGCATTTTTCCTGCAAATTCAGAGTCGTTATCGGTTTGCAGTAACTGAAATAAAGGGCGTCTATGCGCGATCCTATTCAGCATTTCCGCGACTTCGTCTGAGTGCAGGTTCTGCCCAACATAGATCCCCAGACATTCGCGGGTGTACAGGTCAATCACCGTCAGCAAATGCAGCCAGCGACCGTCAAACCGCGCATCAGAAACAAAATCCATATCTTAGACATGGTTCGGATACAGCCCTTGAGGTTGGGGTTATCGACATCGAGCCGATTTATTCCGGTGTGGGCGTCTGAAACGCAGGGACAGATCAAGTTCGCTGTAGAGCCAGTAAATGCGTTTATGATTATCCCGCCAGCCCTCCCGTCTGAGCAGGATGTGAACCCGCCGGTACCCGTAATGCACGCAGGTTTCCGTGATCTCACTACTACGCAGGCGCAGTGCACTGTCATCGGCCACCACGGAGCGATAACGGAATGACCCGCAGCGCAAAACAGACCAGCCTTTCGCTGGATCCGTAACGAGCCTACAGCTCCCGGATCCCTTCGCGCAGCCGTGCCAGCGTCAGGTCTTTTTTGCCAGCACGTCCTGCAGCATCGTCTTGTCGAGGCTCAGATCGGCCACCAATTTTCAGTCGCAGGTTTTACTCTTCGACCTGCCGCATGTGCTTCAGTTCAGAGGGCGAAATCCAGACGTATTTCTTGCGCCATGTATAGAACGTAGCATTGGAAATACCAAACTTACGGCAGACCTCCGGCACGGACGTCCCCAATTCAACCTGCTTCAGGGCAAAAGCAATCTGCTCTTCGGTGAATCGTGATTTTTTCATCGGCACCACCTCCGTTCAGGAAGTATAGATCATGCCGGCATTCTGTTTCTGAATGGTGCAGGATTTCGGGTCAGGGTCACAATGTCAAAGTTTTTAAAACCAGGCTAGATATGCCTCGCTGGGATAGATGAAATTAACACGGCAAGCGGCAATTTTTTCAAACGTCTTTTGACGGTTTTTGGACCTAATTAATAGATTGAAAATCGTTATAACACTTGTAACACTACATTAAAGGCCACGCAGAGGACGGACCATCGGAAGATTGGTAAATGATAAGAAATACATGAACGAATTCGTTCTTGGTGTGAAAAATGCAGTATCATTCTGAAGCACCACTTGTTAAAATCAGGCTACAAAACATATATAATTAAGCACACTCATGAACAAACCCATAATTTTAAACCACACCGTAGCCATTGATTATATAAAAGCAATTGGTATTGTATTTGTTGTAATTGGACATTACCCTGTATCAATCTTTAATGTTTTTATTCCTTATATTTTTCATATGCCGTTATTTTTCTTTCTTGGTGGCGTTTTATTTAATAATAACAAAAAACTAACAGCCACTATAAAGAAAGTATTCGCTCATCACTTTCTATACATTGCAGCAACATTTTTAATTATTGGGGCGATTACCAATTTATTAGGTTACTTATTACATTTAGAAACAAACGATATATTCAACATTAATCCTGTACGAATGTTCAAGGATGCTATAAAAAGCAATATCCATAATAACCGTTTCTTTTTAGTGGCTTGGTTTTTATTTATATACGGCACGATAGCTATTCTATTTAAAATAGCATTTAACCTCACCCATACCAAAAAACTCAACCAGTCATTCACCTTACTCATTATCGGTATTATCTGTGGATTTATTGGCATTGATATCATCGCGCCTAAATATGAAAACACGAAGTTATTTTACCTTAACAACATCAGTGAAACCTTGGTTGGATTCATGTATTTTTCTATTGGTTTTTACACACGCCAATTTATCTGGTCGACTTTGCATCCCTATGCCGTAATATTGTTTTTCATAATCAACTATACCTTGTTTCAGAATAATATAAGCCATCAAATGATTATGTCATGGAGTAGCTATCCTGATGGTCTATTAATGCACTTATTTACGTCTCTCTCATGTATTTACTCAGTCTTTTTTTTCGCCAAGGTGCTTGCTTCATATGGAAAATACACGTTAATATCTTACATTGGTCAGATAAGCAAAACTATAATGAGCTATCATCTTTTGGTTTTTTTATTGATAGATATAGTTTTTTACAAGCTAGGTTTTTACGAGCTGAAAGGATTATCAACTGAAAAGTATTCTCTGTTCGTGAGTAGTTATTCATGGGCTATTTATGTCTCTCTCGGAATAGCGCTTCCTACTGCATTCAAATACACTGTTGATGCTATTTTAAAAAAAGATGACAGAAGCAAGAATTAGCTTTATCTTAGCAAAGCCAACCGAACTTATTTATGATATTTCAATGAACCATAAATATAATTTGGGACGGTTGCTACACCCGGCTACCAGTCAGTATTTTGAACAGACTGCCGTGATTGGATTTGATGAATATTGATACCTAGGGAATGGACACCCTGCGAGGCAAATTTGGCGCAGCACTGCGCAAAGTGACCAGCGACCTGCTGCTGTGGTCCAGCGGGATTTCTACAGCGTTACTGTCAACATCATTAATGGCGCTCTCGATTCTCTTTTACAGAGAACCTCAAGTGACTTATAAAAGCCTTATGCAAATCGCTTTTGTATTAACGGTATTATTCATTTTCTTATTTGCCAATGTATGGTGTTATTTCATATTAAAACGCAGCAACGCTGTACTCTTTTCTATTATGAATAGTCAGCGTGGGATAAAGTTAGGACATCTTGTTATTATTCTATTCTGTTTATACGCCGCGCATAAAATATCTGTCGATATCGACAAAAAAGCAACAACGGAACAATCGCAGCCCAAAAACTCTTAAAACGCCACGCGAAACCATATCGCCCACAGCACATAAACGCCACCCGCTAAAAAGCAGAGCCCGTAGGCCCATACAATCCCCGACTCACGGCGCAGGTAGAATTTAAGCGGGTTGCGGTGCAGATTGGCGGCGTTATAAGTTTTATGGAAGTGCGTCATCTGTTGCGCACCTTTGCTGATAAGCGCAAAGAAAAAACTCACCGTTATGATCATCGCAAACGCCATATAACACTTTAAAAACAGCCTGAGACCGGTAAGCACCCACGGACCGGAGTCTCTGCTAACACCCGCAACGCCGTGTTTTTTAAGCATAATGGCGGCACCGCTTAACATCAGATGCACCAGCAGAAAAAGGGCAAAATGTTTCGCATTTGTGGCAAAGGTATTTTTTAAAGTGATACCAAAGATCCAGGCGAAAAACGCTGCCGCGGATATCAGCCACATTACGGTGTTTAACAACATTCTATTCCTTTTCAATGGGTTGTTTGAATTTCCTATTTTTGCATTAATACTTAAGCGAACGCCAGCGCTGTGTTTTTCATGGTGCTCTTTTTTCACCCTCCCCCGACACCGCAAGGAGTCCTTCGATGCTGATTTACAACGTTTTTGGTCGTTATATTGGTGTGAAGCGCGTGGCGGATGACTGGCAGGTGTTCCGCGTGGACAGAAGCGAAGGCAAGCATTCGCGGCTTTATAACATCATCATTCCTGGTGAATTAAGCGAAGCGGAGATCCCCGGCTGGTTGGGGGATATTTTCCATGAGGCCGCAACGGAAAAACATCCCGATGTTTTTCGCGTGGAATAAAGGAGCAGAAAATGTGTGCACACTGGTACAGCCAAAGGCCGTTCGATGTACGGCTGGAGTGGGGTTTAGCCGCAGCAGAGCAGCTGGCGCGGGAAGCCGATTGTGTGGTGATTGTCGACGTGATGTCGTTCTCCACGTGCGTTAGCATCGCCACTGATAACCAGGCGCTGATTTACCCGTGGCCATGGAAAGATGCGAGCGCCCAGCGCTACGCACAGGAAAACCATGCCGACGTCGCCAGTTTTGACCGCACCTTTGCCGGTGGGAATTACACACTCTCGCCCGCCTCGTTACTGCCTATTCCCCCCGGACACCGGCTGGTGCTCCCTTCACCTAACGGTTCCACCCTTTCGTTTAAAGCACGCGATTGCGGCGCAGCGGTGTTTAGCGGCTGTTTTCGCAACCGACTGGCGACCGCGAAAGCTTGTGCAGGCTTTGAGCGCATTTTGCTGATCCCGGCCGGGGAACGCTGGCCGGATGGTAGCCTGCGCCCGGCGCTGGAGGATTATCTGGCGGCGGGTGCCATTATCGCCGCACTTGGCAAGCGTAAACTCTCACCTGAAGCGCAAGCGGCAAAAGCCGCATTTCAGGGCGGTGAATTCAGCGATCTCCGTCACTGCGCATCCGCTAATGAACTCCATGCACGGGGTTTTTCAGCGGACGTAGAATTGTGTCTTGCTCTTGACGCAAGCCATCGCACCTGCGCATTAATCGACAACGCGTATCGCTCACTGTCCGGCGAGACGCCCGATCATTAAGCGAATGGCTTCGCGGCTCAGCGGCTCGCGATCGACCACAAAATGCAGCGTCATCCCTTCGATAAACGCATCCAGCGCACGCGCCGTCACCGGTTCGAACCAGTGCTCCAGCATGGTCTGGCTGGTGCGCATCCAGTCTTGCATCACACTTTTCAGCGTGGGCTGGCGGCTCATAAACGCATACAGCTGGTACATCAGTTCCATATTGCGCGCGGTGGTCACCTGGGCGCTGTAAATCAGCTCGGTTAGCGCCTCACAGGCTTTTTCCTGACTGTCAACGCCGTCGAAAAAAGCGGCATATTGCGCCGACATCTGGCGGGTAAACAAGCTGAAAGCCTCTTCTAACAACGCATCGATACCGGAAAAATAATAGGTCATTGAGCCCAGCGGCACATCCGCACAGCTGGCGATTTTACGGTGCGTCACCGCCTGAATCCCGTGTGCGGCAATGGTATCCAGCGTCGCTTGCAGAATGCGGTCACGCCGCTGCGGGTCGTTGGGTCTTCGGGCCATAGATCCTCTCACTCATTTATGTACAAATGTACACTTGCTTGCTAGTGTTGTCTTATCTTTTCCCTCTTTGCCGTGACGTTATGACTGGAAATGCTTCGCGAAAAGCCCTGCAACATCGCTTGTGGGCGCTGTTTACCTTCTTTTTTATACCGGGGCTATTAATGGCCTCGTGGGCTACACGAACGCCTGCAATCCGCGATATTTTATCGGTTTCCACCGCGGAAATGGGCGTGGTGCTGTTTGGCCTGTCGGTCGGTTCGATGAGCGGCATTCTCTCCTCCGGATGGCTGGTGAAGCGCTTTGGCGCGCGGAAAGTGATCCGCGCCAGCATGTCGTTCAGCGTCATCGGCATGGTGGTGCTGAGTATCGCATTGTGGCTGGCGTCTCCGCTGTTATTTGCCGTTGGCCTGGCTCTTTTCGGCGGCAGCCTGGGTGCGGGCGAAGTGGCAATGAACATCGAAGGCGCGGAAGTCGAGCGTGAGATGGGCAAAACCGTGCTGCCAATGATGCACGGTTTTTACAGCTTCGGCACGCTGGTCGGCGCAGGCATTGGTATGAGCGTTACCGCTGTTGGCCTGGCGGCCAACTGGCACATTCTGGCGGCGGCACTGGTGGCGATTGTTCCCATAATGCTGGCGATTTCCGCCATTCCTCATGGCACCGGCAAAGACTCCGCCGAGGAGAAAGCGCGCGCGAAAAAAGGGCAACCGTTCTGGCGTGATACCCAACTGTTGCTGATTGGCGTGGTCGTGCTCGCAATGGCATTTGCCGAAGGTTCCGCCAACGACTGGCTGCCGCTATTGATGGTGGACGGGCACGGCTTTAGCCCGACGTCCGGCTCGCTTATCTACACCGGTTTTACTCTTGGAATGACCGTCGGGCGATTTATCGGTGGCTGGTTTATTGACCGTTACAGCCGCGTCACTGTGGTGCGCGCCAGCGCGTTGATGGGTGCGCTGGGCATCGGGCTGATTATCTTCGTTGATAGTGCCTGGGTGGCGGGCTTCTCGGTGATTTTGTGGGGACTTGGCGCCTCGCTCGGTTTCCCGCTGACCATTTCCGCCGCCAGCGATACCGGCCCGGACGCGGCAACCCGCGTCAGCGTGGTCGCCACCACCGGCTACCTGGCGTTTCTCGTCGGCCCGCCGCTGCTCGGTTTTCTCGGCGAGCACTACGGCCTGCGTAGCGCCATGCTGGTGGTGATGGGGCTGGTGCTGATTGCCGCCGTGGTTGCCCGCGCGGTCGCCAAACCGGCTCCGGAAACGCAGGCTGAAACCTGCTGATTACGCGGCGGCGCTGTTGATGAGCGCCGCCCTATCCTTCCAGCGAATTCCCTACTCGTTTATCACGCAGAAATACCACCATCAAGCCCAGCCACAGTAGGCCGTTAGCCAGGTTGAAGAGGCTGAACAAGCCATTGCCGCCGCTTAGCCAGGCGTGTTTACTGATTTCGATACCAACGGTAAAAATAAACATCTGCAACATGCCCATTGCCGCCGAAACGGTGCCTTTACTCATGTCGCTGGCAAACAAGGTCAGACGCACCAGCCCGGCGTTCGCCAGCCCGATACCAAAGGCGTACAGACTCAACCCGGCGGTCATCCATAAATAAGCATGCGAAGAGGCAACAGTCGCGACAGCTGCCAGCAGCAACCCGGCCGCAATTGGCCAGCCACCCATAATGATCAGCGCCCGCACGGTGCGCCTGGAAGTAAGCCGCGCCAGTACCAGGTTACCGATAATCAGCGCGCCAAAAATCGGCACCTGCAACAGGCCGTATTCATAGCTACTCAGTTGCTCGCCGCTGATGATGATAATCGGCGACTGGGCAATCCACGCCAGCAAAGGCAGGCTGACAAAACCTGTCGCCAGCGCCCCGGCGACAAAACGCAGGTTCTTCATCACTTCGACATAGTCGCGCCACAAGGCTTTAAAGGAGAGCTTTTCACCCAGCCGCGTGGCGGTCTCCGGCATCGCCCGTTGCAGGCCAAAAAAAGCGAATGCCGCCAGCAACGCGAACAGCACAAACATCCCCTGCCACGGCGCAGCATGCACCCACGCAGCCCCCACCAGCGGGCCAAGCAGCGGCGCTATCAGCGCCACGTTTGCCATCAGTGCGGTGATTTTTATGCACACCGCTTCTTCGAAAGATTCCTGGATCGCCGCGTAACCTACCGCGCCAATAAAGCACAGGCTAATGCCCTGCAAAAAGCGCAGTAACGTGAATTGCTCAATGTCCTGCGCCAGCAGTGTTGCCAGGCAAGTAACGATAAACCACACCACGCCGGTTAGCATCACCGGACGACGGCCAATGCGATCCGACAGCGGCCCCAGCAGCCACTGCAAAAACATGCCGCCCGCAAGGTAAGCGGTCATTGACGTTGGCACCCACTCAATACCGGCGTTGTACTGCTCCACCACGGCCAGCATGCCGGGCTGAATCATATCGTTGGCGATATAGGTGGAGAATTCGTAAAGCACCAGGCAGAGGGGAAACAGTAGCGCCCGTCGTCCCAGACGTTGGCTCGTTAAGGTATGGTTTTGCATGCAATCTCTTCATCTATGAAAAATCGCGCAGAGTGTAATCAAAGCCGCTATGCAGCGATAGGAAATTCTCTGTCACAGTTTAAATAAAGCACATTTCAGTTCGTTTAAGGTTCACTTAAGTGCACAGCCGTAAGATACGCCCTCAGTGGTTCGCTCCAGGAATGGTCTAACTCTCAGATGAGTAAGACAAAACCCCTTTACCGTTGACCATGCCGCTTTTATGGTGGGCGCTTTCGCGTCAATTTTGCTTATTTCATCAAAGAGTAACAAGCGTATGTTAGAGAGCCTGAATTACACCCTGTTTTATTGGATTAACGCCACGCCAGACTCTCCGCGCTGGCTGATTGCGTTTGCCGATTTTGCCGCCAGCGATTTGATTAGCATCGTGCCGCTGTTAGCCGTTGGCCTCTGGTTATGGGGTCCACGCGAGCAAGTGAATGCGCAACGCCAGCTGGTAATTAAAGTCACGCTGGCGATGCTGGTCAGTCTCTGTTGCTCGGCGTTACTGGGGCATTTTTTCCCCCACGATCGCCCCTTTGCCGATCGCGTGGGCTACAACTTCCTGCACCACGCGCCGGACAGTTCTTTCCCGAGCGATCACGGCACGGTGATCTTCACCTTTGCGGTCGCTTTCCTTGCCTGGCACCGTTTGTGGTCGGGCGCGCTGTTGATGGTCATCGGTCTGACCATCGCCTGGTCACGCGTTTATCTGGGCGTGCACTGGCCGCTGGATATGCTCGGCGCGCTGCTGGTTGGTATCGGCGGCTGTTTGTCGGCGCAAATCCTCTGGCAAGGCTTTGGCCCGGCGCTCTACCACAGTGTGCAACAACTCTATCGAGCCTGTTTCGCCATGCTGATTCGCCGCGGCTGGGTACGTGACTAAGCCCTGAGGCAAAGGTAATATGAACGCCCTGCTCAATGCAGGGCTTTCTTTTATTCAGGGGAATTATGGAAACAAGACGCGACGAACGGATTGGCCAGCTGCTGGCGGCGCTCAAGCGCAGCGATAAACTGCGCCTGAAAGAGGCGGCGACGCTGCTTGGCGTATCTGAAATGACCATTCGCCGCGATCTCAGCGCCAACAGCGCACCGGTCGTGCTGCTGGGCGGTTACATCGTCCTGGAGCCGCGCTCCGCCAGCCATTATCTGTTAAGCGATCAAAAAAATCGTCTGGTAGAAGAGAAGCGCCACGCGGCAAAACTTGCCGCCGGGCTACTTAAAGCACATCAGATGGCCTTTTTCGATTGTGGCACCACCACGCCATGGATCATTGAAGCCATTGCGGACGATCTGCCCTTCACCGGCGTCTGTTACTCGCTGAATACCTTTCTGGCATTACAGGAAAAACCGCAGTGTCGCGCCATTCTCAGTGGTGGTGAGTTTCACGCCAGTAACGCCATTTTCAAACCATTGAATTTCAACGAAACGCTGAATAATCTGCGCCCGGATATCGCCTTCTATTCGGCGGCGGGCGTGCATGCCGAGCAAGGCGCGACCTGTTTTAATCTGGAAGAGTTGCCGGTAAAACACTGGGCGATGGCCTGCGCGCAATACCACGTTCTGGTGGTGGATCACAGCAAGTTCGGCAAAGTGCGTTCGGCCTGCATGGGGCCATTGAGCCGCTTTGATGTGCTGGTCAGTGATTGTCGCCCCGACGAGGCGCTGGAGAACGAAGCAAAAAAACACCAGTTAACGTTGCTCTATTGACCGTGCCCGGCTGGGCACGGTCGAGGTTGTATCAGGAGAACCAGCCACCAAACCACTGATGAAATTTCAGCAACACAAAATCCCACATCCGGCCAATGAAACCGGCCTCTTCCACCGCTTCCATCACCACCAGCGGGCGTTGCTCAATGGTTTTACCGTTCAACTGAAAATCGATGGTGCCCACCACCTGACCTTTGGTCAGCGGAGCCTGCAGTTCCGGCTGCGTTAAGGTGTAGCTGGCTTTCAGGTTATTCAGTTGCCCCTTAGGAATGGTGATAGATCCTGCTTCACCCGCGCCAAGTTTCGCTTCACTCTCATCGCCAAACCACACGCGCTGGCTGACAAATGTCGCGTCAGGTTTGATAGGCGTAACCGTGTCGAAGAAACGGAAACCCCAGGTGAGCAATTTTTCCGACTCATTAAAACGGATGCGGTCGGTTTTCGCGCCCAGCACTACGGAAATCAGGCGCATATCACCTTGCGTCGCCGAGGCCACCAGGTTGTAACCCGCGCCATCGGTGGTGCCAGTTTTCATGCCATCCACGTTCATGCTGGTGCTCCACAGCAACCGGTTACGGTTCGGCTGGCGGATCTTATTGAAGGTGAACTCTTTTTCTTTATGAATGGCGTACTCATCCGGCACATCATGAATCAGTGCCTTGCCGAGCAGCGCCATATCACGCGCGGTGCTGAACTGCCCCGGCGCATCCAGGCCATGTACCGTTTTAAAGGTGGTATTGGTCAGGCCGAGTTTTTGCGCGTAGCTGTTCATCAGGCTGACGAATGAGTCCTGACTGCCCGCCACAAAATCTGCGATGGCGATACTGGCATCGTTGCCGGACTGGATAATCACGCCTTTGTTGAGATCGGCCACGGAAACCTGATCGCCAGGTTTCAGGAACATCAGCGAAGATCCGCGCAGCGCCGGGTTGCCAGTCGCCCAGGCGTCTTTGCCGACGGTCACTGTATCAGTGAGATGAATTTTTCCGGCTTTCAGCGCCTGGCCAACCACATAGCTGGTCATCAGTTTCGTGAGGCTGGCAGGATCAAGCTTCTCGTCAGCGTTGCCTTCTGCCAGCACCTTGCCGCTGGCGTAATCCATCAGGATCCACGCTCTCGCATCGACCGGGGGCGCACCCGGCGTCTGTTCCACCGCGTACAACGAAGGGGAGAAAAGCATCAACAGCGCAGAGCCCGCAACCAGGCTGCGAAGGGATAAAGAGAAATGCGTCATAGGGGCCACCCGAGTATCCATTCAAAAACGTCACAACACCGTGCCGCAACAAACGGTGAGTAATAGCGCACAAACGAAACGAAAAAAACCGTCACTGGGTAAAGTTTTTAAAGTTTACGCAATAACCGCGTGTTGCGTGCCGTTTGTGCTGAATATTTATCCCCTGAATAATTCGAGTTGCACCTTGCGCGTTGAGCCGTGCTTGCGCTGGCGCCGAAGGAACGACGCTTACGAAGAAACCGGTAACAAAACCCGCACATCTGCAACTTGAAGAATGTCGGAGATTGGCACACGATGAATGTCACACCGACACTCATTCACACCACTGAGGTAAAAATGATAACGCTATGGGGCAGAAATAACTCGACTAACGTCAAAAAAGTTCGCTGGCTGCTGGAAGAGCTGGAATTACCGTACCAGCATATTCTGGCGGGCAGAGAGTTCGGCGTGAACCATGAGCCTGAGTATCTGGCGATGAACCCGAATGGTCTGGTGCCGCTGCTACGGGACGATGAAACCAATGTGGTGCTGTGGGAATCCAACACCATCGTGCGTTACCTGGCGGCGCAGTACGGTCAGGGCCGTTTATGGGTGGAATCCCCTGCTGAGCGTGCGCAAGGGGAAAAGTGGATGGACTGGGCGCTGAGCACCCTTTCGCCAAAACATGGCCCACTGTTGCAGGGACTGGTGCGCACCGCGCCGGAACAGCGTGACAACGCCGCGATTGAAGCCAACAAAAACGCGCTGGATGGGCTGTTCGCGATGCTCGACGATGTGCTGGCAAAGCAGCGGTGGCTGTCCGGGGAAGCATTTGGCTGCGGAGATATCGCCGTCGGCCCGTTTATCTATAACCTTTATAATATCCCCGGATTACGCTGGGCACCGCACGCCAGCCTGCAACGCTGGTATGCGCAATTGTGCGAACGTCCCGGCTTCAAAAATGCGGTAATGATCCCGGTGACCTGAACCTGTTTTTAACCGGTGGCGCTGGCATTATCACCTGCTGTTGACAGCAAACGCGCCGGCGCCATCCGGTACACCCACGCGGCAATCTATAAAGTCTGGCAGCCAGCAGCAAAGACGTTACTCCTCTTCGCCCTCGCCATCCGCAAACAGTGGATCGTCTTCTAAGGGAACCAGGCTACTTTCATCCCACTCGATCTCATCCATTGCGTAGTCAATAATATCGACTTCGCAGCACTCCTCCAGCAGCGCTTCTGCCTCATCAAGGAGTTCGATTGCATCCTGATAAAACGCCATCACGTCAGGTTCGGCCACTTCGTCATTATTTATCGCGTCGAGTTTATGGATAGCAAAATCGATATTCTGCAAACTCTCCTGCAAAAGCGTCACCTCTTCGCCACACTCCATACCCGAAATCACCGCAGCATGATCATCGTTCAGCGCGTCATCCCGCTGAGTAAAAGCGTGACCGGCTAAGCCAGATTGTCTGGCAACCGACAGAAATGATTGTGATCTTTTCTTTAAAAAATTAGCCCGTTCTAATGAAAGACCCAACTGCTCAGTGGCGATATTATCCATCATACCCATCTCGTAAAGTGATATAAGATTTTGGTTACTGCTAAATAATTATTTTTCACATGGCTTGCATGCGGTACTGAACCGAAACACGCCGAAGCAATACCGGGACGGTTTCTATATACTGAAAGCAGGTACTAATGGTGCTGCTCATTTCCCTGGGGGAGCTGGAATTTAAATAATCATCCAATGTTATCAACGCACACTCATAGGTAAATAAAAAATCGGTCAACTCTGGCGGATATGGCTGCAGCGTCAGTTCATCGCGAAGCTCATTATACAGGGCCATCAATTTTTTCAGCGCAACGCAGGCATCTGTCCTTTTGTTTTCAAATGCATGCTCATTCAATGCAGGTTTGATAATGGCAAGTAGCGATCGATGAACGTTGGTATATTTTGAGTTAAGAAACATGAGTCACCTCTGACATCATAAATTTGCCAGCGTCTACACCCGGCGTTTTCATTGACGATTAAGAGCGATAAAAAAGACACATTCTAAAAAGGCGCAGCACTACTGCTGAGAGACAAACACTTGTCAAAAACGTAATGTTTGTATCTCAACATATTTTTATAGCCAGCGATCATGTCGCCGTAATTACCATTTAATTAAGACAATAAAATCATTACAACGTATTCAGCCTCGCGTTAATTCGACCGCCAACATCGCTGCCAAAACTATAATATTTTTCCTTCATAATATCGCCTTCACGCACCATCATAAAAACCCGACGCGATAAATTATTATCTTTGATATTAATATATTTAATACTATTGTGATCGTTACCAAGCGTTGAAAGCTTCGGAAAAAAGGAGACATTATCCGAATTTTTTACCATATATCTAATGGTTTCCAGATCGTTTGAAATACTCCGTGCATGGTTGAGTATCTCCTCGCTGCCAGGTTCAAGATTGAGATGTTCTGGCATCGATTTGGTCATAATGAGCTTATGCTTTTTCAGCTCATTGAGATCAATCACTTCTTGTTTCGACAGCGGATGGCTGTTGTTTACGCCCAACACAAATTGCTCTTCATAGAGCTGAGCTTCAAGGAAGTTATCATTATCAATAGGCCCTATCAGCAGCCCCAACTGTAATTGCCCTTTTCCTAACATACTCAGCAAATTATCTTCACTGACTTCATGGAGCTTGATCTCATTATCCGGGAATTTTTCTTTGAAGGCGCTGAACAGATCTTCATATATATACGATCCAAGCGTTGGTGTGACACCAATATTGATAACGCCAACCGGTTGGAAACGCAGCCGCTGCGCTAATTCATGCAGGTTATGTACCTCACGAAGAATATTTTCAATCAGCGGCAACAAATGCAAACCGATCGGCGACAGGCTAAACCCTTTACCTTTACGATGCAGTAGTGGAATACCTAATTCCTCTTCCAGTTTTTTGATTTGAATGCTCAGGGTGGGTTGAGAAACATCGCACTCCTCAGCCGCCTTCTGAAAATTCATATGTTTTATCAACGCGACGAAGTATTCCAAATCTTGCGTTCTCATAAAGCCAACTCTCCCGTGTGCAGACAAAAAACACAAAAACATCACACAACATAAGCCTTTTATATTTCAGCCAGGGTAGCAAACACGACCGCGACTGATGCGTGATTTTTCGTGCTAAATTTAATTTAAGTGCCATTTTCGGCACAACTATTCAGTTATTTGTTATATAAACAACGCTGTATTCTTTCTTATCAGTAATCGAAAATCTGGCGCAAAACTTTAATTGTTAATTCATATCGTCAACCGTTTAATAGGATGCAACGATGCAATAATGTAAGAATTTGCTTTTAGTACCCACATTATGGGCAACATTTAACCTTTCCAGACAAATAACGTTGAAGGCAATAACCTATTTAAATATCAGCCTAACAGTATCCTTGCGTCAGGAAAAGCGAATTTACCTGTTTTAAAGTTACAAAAAATAATCTTCCCGCCAAGAATGATTCAATAATACTTAATTATAGTTTAGCAATACTAAAATAACTTAATACGGTTATTCTTATTTAACGACAACCTATCCGGAATTATGATCGGGTGTGCCTATAAGTATTATTAGGATAGAATACGCCAGCGGCAATGAAAATATATTTACAACCACTATTAGCTATAAAATCATCGCATTAAATCGTTTCATTTATAAAAATAAACTATTAGGCATTTAAATTTAAAGTTTTATTCCCTGCGGACGATATCCATTTCGCCCAGCGATATTGGGCAATACTGATAGATTAATTCTATATTTCTGGAGAAATGAAATGGCCGTTATTAATACCAACACCTTGTCTTTAATGACCCAAAATAATCTGAGCAAATCTCAGTCTTCTTTAGGCACGTCTATTGAGCGTCTGTCATCCGGCCTGCGTATTAATAGCGCAAAAGATGATGCGGCTGGCCAGGCAATTGCTAACCGTTTCACGTCAAATATTAATGGCCTTTCCGTTGCGGTGCGTAACGCGAATGACGGCATTTCACTGGCGCAAACCACCGAAGGCGCACTGAGCGAAGTGAATAATAACCTGCAGCGTATTCGCGACCTGACTGTTCAGGCGCAGAATGGCTCTAACTCCGCATCCGATGTCGACTCCATCCAGGCGGAAGTTAACCAGCGTATGGAAGAGATCAACCGTATTACCACCCAGACCGACTTTAACGGCCTGAAAGTGCTGAATACCGGCTCGGGCGACAGCCAGTATAATTTCCAGGTTGGCGCGAAAGATGGCGAAACCATCAGCATTACCGTGAGCAGCAGTGACGCGTTCAACCTCTACAACACCACCGGTGCAACGGCCGCAACAACAGGCCAGATCGTCAACGGCAGCGCACGTTCTACTGACGCGCATGGTTTCGACGTGCTGCAGGGCGTTGTCAGCTCCGGCGGTACCACAGATGGTAATCCGCTGGCCGATCTGGATAAAGCCATCAAAGCCGTGGATACCGAACGCAGCCTGCTCGGTGCTTCGCAGAACCGTTTTGAATCAACGATTTCCAACCTGAACAATACGACGAACAACCTGTCGGCAGCGCGCAGCCGTATTCAGGATTCTGACTACGCAACAGAAGTGTCTAACATGTCCCGTTCGCAGATCCTGCAACAAGCTGGCAGCTCTGTACTGGCGCAGGCTAACCAGGTTCCGCAGACCATGCTGTCCCTGCTGCGTTAAGTTGTGTGAAATCCGCTTACCTCCTTCAGAGCGGATTTCAAAGATGTAATTCCTTGACTAACACCCGCTTTGTCATGAGGGCGGGCTTCATTGAGCATAACGAATTTATTTTTCTTTTTTATCCCGCATATGTTGATGGCATTGCGGGATTTTTTTATTGAAAGGAATGTGTTTTTATGCGAGATAAACAGCTAAAAAAAGTGAATGCAATAATATTGCATTCACAAAAAGAACAATTAGAGGATATCAATAAGCACAACAACGAGGGTGAAGCACTAACAACATAAATTACAGGCCAAGGCTATTGAGCAACTCGTCAATATCTTCTTGCCCGGTCGGTTGCGAAGCTGAATCAACGCTGACTTTATTGATGGCCGCGCGTCCTTCTCGTGGTACGTTTTCTAACAGCACATTCAGGAACTCTTTCTCAATATTTTCCAGCAACGCCATCATGCGCAAAATAATCCGCGCCGTGGTATCCGGGAAATCCTGCGCCATCATAATTTCCCGTAGCCAGGATTTGGTGGCTTCGGTGCAATGGGGAACCGAGTCCAGCCAACCGCGCGTGGCGCGGGCAAGCGCCATTGTCTCGTCGATACTTGCGGCTTCATTATGTTGCTGCCATTGCGCAAGCAACTGGCTGGCTTGCTGGCTCAGTTGCTCCTGCAGGGGTTGTGTCAGTTCGATATAGTTGAGCGTCTTGCCGGAGGCCTGCGCCGTAAGATCGACCACATATTGCAGCCGGCTGCGCGCATCGGGAATGGAATTAGCCAGTTCAGCAATGGTGATATCGTGGCCTAACTCACGCAGGCTGCTTCTTAACATGCGGGTGACGTTACCAATGCGGGAAATCAATTCATAAATATCCGTCGACGTACCCGAAATACCTTGATGATGCATTATTACCTCTCCTTTAACGCATACTCTAAGATATTCAGTTATCGGCAATCTCTGCTGGCACTTAAATAAAAGACGCCACATAGCCAGCCGCTATAAAAATAAAAAAGTGGGCATTATTTTATTTAAAAACAATCAACAGAGAACACTTATATAAAAACAAAATATAGCTTTTGCCTGTTAACGCCAGAACGGAAAATATCTACAACTAATATGCAAAATGAAGAAAGGGGAATATCCCCTTTCTGCTTCAGGAGGCTGGACTGACTTTCCACAATGCGCCATCAGATTCATCGGTCAGCACATAGAGATAACCGTCCGGTCCAACGCGTACATCGCGAATGCGCTGCCCACGATCGCCAAGAATTCGGCCATCTTCCGTCACCTTGTCACCCCGTACGCTCATGACGATGACATTTTTATCTTTCAGCGCGCCGATAAACAGTTTGTTTTTCCACTGCGGGAAAACGTCAGCGTTGTAGAAAGCCATACCGCTGATTGCCGGGGATTTTTTCCAGTAAAAGATCGGTTGCTCGGTTCCGGCGACAATCTCCCCTTTCGCTTCCGGGATCTTCAGCCCGCTATAGTTGATGCCCCAGGTGGCAATTGGCCAGCCGTAATTTTTCCCCTTTTGCGGAATGTTGATCTCATCGCCACCGCGCGGGCCATGCTCGTTGAGCCACAACGCGTTACTCCACGGGTTCATCGCCATTCCCTGCGGATTGCGAATACCGTAAGACCAGATCTCCGCTCGCGCCCCTGCTTTACCGGCAAACGGGTTATCCTGCGGCACCTTGCCCTGGTCCGTCAACCGCACCAGTTTGCCCTGTAATTTATCCAGATCCTGCGCCGTCGAACGCTGGTTGTTCTCGCCCAGCGCAATCCATAAATAGCCTTTGCCATCAAACACCAGCCGACCGCCAAAATGGTTACCGGTGGAGAGTTTCGGCTGCTGGCGGAACACCGTCTGAAAATCGTCGAGGCGTTTAAAATCCTCGCTAAGACGGCCATACCCGACCGCCGTTCCGGCTTTATCATCCTGCCCCGCTTCGGCATAGCTCAGCCACACCCGGCGAGACTGGGCAAAATCCGGTGCCAGCGCCACATCCAGCAAGCCCCCCTGACCATGCGCCCAGACGTCGGGAACGCCAGTAATCGGGTCGGAAATGCCCTTATCTTGTTGCCATAAACGCAGTTGCCCACCACGCAGGGTAATTAACATGCCCTGATTATCGGGCAGAAACGCCAGCGCCCAGGGGTGATCGAGTTTGGTTTGCAATACATCGACTTTCACCGCAGCAGGTGCGGCGCACACCGAGAGGGAGAGAAACAGAAAAAGCAGCGGGATCTGGCGCATACGGCGCTCCTTTATGCAGTTTTTTATTCTGATAAAGGGTAGACCGCGCAGTGCGGGCAGAAGCGACTTTTACACTGCCTATACACAACCGCATCACGATTGTTGCAGTAAAAACGGGGGGCAACATGGCGGAGGAGGCAGACGCAGGAAGGGGGAGTTTCCTCCCCCTGGTATCAGGCTTCTTCGAGCGGTGAATGCTCGTTCAGATACTGAATGCAGTAATTAAGCACATTCAGCGAACGTTCCAGCTTATCGACATTCACCGAAATGTAGGTGGGACAATCCTGTCGCCCGCTCATCAGACAAACAGCTGCTGAGGAGAGCGCTTCCTCGGCGCGGTATATCGCACTACGTGAGTCGCGATCCGGCATTTCGTTTAACCGTTCGCCTTTATCGCGGATCTCCAGCGCCAGGGCAAAGAAGCGTTCACGCAGACGATCATTTTCGCTGACCGACATATACCCTTTCGCTTTTCGCATCTGGATATAGGCCGCAAGGTCACTTCGGGCAGCAATCAACTTCGTCAGCAGACGACGCGCAAGTTCATCAACGGTCATACATCTTCCCCCCTTGTCAGCCAGTGTAGGATCATAGTATGGTCGCTTTTTGAACAAAAGCATGCGTCCGGTCAATATTTAATTTTATCTGCCGGACCTTTACATTTCACTTAAAGTGAGCCAGGCCAGCCAACCAGCGTGATCGGTAATGCCCCGCGCGCCCAGCAATCCATAATTTTCACAAATGAATCAGTTAACTCGCTCAATCTTACCCGCCGCTCACTGAGCCAGACTGCCCCCATCACGCCCCCGCACGACTGTTCTCACCCTTGCGCGTCTGTCGCCATGCATTACGCTTTATCCCGGGTGTTTGCCGTCCGCTAATGCCATGAGCGACCGCGATGCGCTGGCACGCATCTGCAGGTGGTCAGAATGCATTTGTCTGGTGTATTGTTTTTAAACGATTAATTACACGAATGGACACCTGCAACATGCTTAAAATTCTTGGTAAAACGACGTCGATCAATGTGCGCAAAGTGCTCTGGACCTGTGAAGAAGCCGGGCTGGATTATGTGCAGGAAGATTACGGCAGCGGTTTTGCCTCCACTGAAACGGAAGAGTTTCGCGCCATGAACCCCAACGCGATGGTGCCGGTACTGATAGACGACGGTTTTGTATTGTGGGAATCCAACTCAATTTGCCGTTATCTGGTGCGTAAAGCCGGGCGTGAGGATTTGCTTCCCGGTGAGCCGCAAGCCTGCGCCAACGTTGAACACTGGATGGACTGGCAGGCCACCGAGTTCAACAACGCCTGGCGTTATGTTTTCCCGGCGCTGGCGCGCAAAAACCCGGCGTTTAACGACCCGAAAGCCATCGCAGCAGGCATCAAAGAGTGGAATCACTGCATCGGTATTCTGGAACAGCAGTTGCAGCGCACCGGAGCATTCGCCGCAGGCGACACCTTTACGCTGGCGGATGTGGTACTGGGGCTGTCGGTCAACCGCTGGAAAATGACGCCGTTTGACCACCCGTCCGTTCCCGCTATCGATGCGTGGTTTGAACGATTAAACCAGCGCCCGGCATTTTTGCGCCACGGCAATAATGGCATGGTGTAAGGCGATGCCATCCCAGGCGCAAGTTGCCCGTGATTACACGTCGGCGTATCCCGATCCGATTGCGGTCGGCAAAGGCGAACGAGTACTGATAAGCCACTGTGATTTGCAGTGGCGTGGCTGGGTATGGGTGACGTTAGCGTCGGGGAAAAGTGGTTGGGCGCCGCAGCAACTTTTCGCACCACTCAGCGCGTGCGAAGGAAGTGCGCTTGACGACTACTGCGCGCATGAACTGACCGTGCATGCGGGAGAATCGCTTACGCTGATTCACGCCCTTAACGGCTGGTATTACGCGCAGAAAGCGGACGGGGAAAAGGGTTGGCTGCCGCAGGCGTGCGTCATGGAATGGGAAAAATAGTGGAAATCAAATGAAGCGAGAGCGCTATAACTTATCGATTGCGGTATTTGTTTTGCTGAAAAAAGAGAACCAGATTTGCATGCTTAAGCGCACCGGAACAGGCTGGATGGACGGTTGCTATAGCTTACCCGCCGGCGGGCTGGAACAGAACGAAAAACTGGCCGAAGCAGCGGCACGGGAAGCCAACGAGGAGACAGGCGTTATTATCGCGCCGGATGATCTTCAGCTGGCGCATACGCTACACGTCTGGACTGAGAATCGCTCGTGGATGGGCCACTTTTTCAGTTGCACACGCTGGCAGGGCGAACCGTTTATCGCCGAGCCGGAGAAACATGGCGATTTATGCTGGCACGCCATTGACGATTTACCTGAAAACACGATTGGCTATGTCAAACAGGCAATTGCACAGATCACTGGCGGGCAACCCTATTCCGAATACGGTTGGTAAACGCGGCTTTAGCGCCAGATTTTAGCCCGCAGTACGTTGACACTGCGGGCTAAAAGCCAGGCGATTACCAGCACAATGATCACCAGCATAATGGTACTCGGCGGATCCATCCCCCATTCGTAGGTATCGGTAATCAGCTGATGCCGCCAGAGCAGATCAAATAACCAGCCCGATGACCATTCCCAGAACTGGTTAACCGGCTTGATGACAGCGCTAATAAAAAAGGCGAGCACCACATACAGCAGCCCCGCCAGAATCTTAATGATTGCCCTGCGCATCGTTTTTCCCTTCTTTTATTGGTAAACCGGACGGTTTTACCAGCGCGGGAACGGCATAGCAATGGCAACGCGCTAACTGCATCGCCCACTTTTACCGCGATGGTGCAGGCGCGTTACTTTTCAATCGGGTTGTTCCTGCTCTTGTAGATATCCGGGCGGGCAATCGTCCACGTGTAATCGGGCCGGTTGATTGGCACATAACCCGCCTGCGCGTACAGCCAGGGCGCAGTGGAAGTAAAGAGAACAATCCGCCGCAGTTTTTCAAAAACCGGGTGCGCATGACAGCAGGCGATTAACCATTTCCCCAGTTTTTTCCCCTGATACGCTTCCAGAATATACACATCACACAGATACGCGAAGGTGGCGTAATCGGTGACTAACCGGGCAAAACCTATCTGCTCATTACCATGAAAAAGGCCGAAATTAAGGCTATTTTGCACAGAGATCGCCACCGTTTCACGATCAATCCCCACCGCCCATGTGGATCGCGTCAGATAACGGTGGATAGCAGCAATATCCTGCTTTTCGGCGTCGGTTGTTACCAGGTAATCCTCTTTACGCCATTCCTGAACGTCGAAACTTGCCATGACTCTGCCCTTAACACGTGCGGAAAACGTTCAAATTAGCATGAATTTTGTGCGCTGGTGAGCGCGAGAAAAGACGAAAACCAGGGGCTTTTTCGCCGCGCAAGCGAAGCGCATAGTAATAATTTACATCGCGCAGGGTAAACGAACGTAGCCTGATGCCGATAACTCAATTGCCCCAACCGTTTCATTTACAAGGAAGATGTCATGAAAACCTATGTGTTCTACTCCAGTGACATTGCCGTGAATGTCTATGAGAAAAAAGCCTTGTCCACCGAAGAAGCGCGCCAGCTTAAAGCTGAAGGCTTTCGCAAAATGCCGTTTGAAACCCAGGCAGAAGACGAAGCGCAGGCAATTGATATCATGCTGGCGCATTTCAAAGAGAATCTGGAAGCGCTTGAAGAGTTCACCAAAGACTGGTGCATTCCCGCCACTATTTTCGCCGCGATTTATGCGTTGAGCTAAGCCGCAGAAGGCCGCATTCGCGGCCTCTTTTACTGTGCTTCGGCAAGTGTCTCGCCAGAAACATCTAGCAGCGCCGAGTGCATCGAGGCGTCAAACATCGCGCCGTGCGTGAGGCCTGGGTAAAGCCGGTAAGTCGCCGGTATTCCTCTGCTACGCAGGCGTGAAACCGTCTGGCTTAGCGCATTTAACACGTCTGACGTGGCGTTTTCGTCCCGCGTTTTTCTGTCGCCGTCGCCTTCCATAAACCACAGTGATTTCTGGCTACCCTGCGCTTCATTGACCTGCTCAAGTGCGTTGAGCAGCGCAGCGTTATGACGATCCAGCGAAGGAACGGCCGAGTAAAATGTGTAAAAAAAGTCGGACGACAAAAAGCTCTCCAGCACGAACAATCCCCCATAAGAGTGACCCCACAGCGCCCGCTTTTGCGGGTCGATAGCGAGATCTTTCTCAGCCTGCGGTGCAATGGTGCGCTCCAGTAAGGTGCGGAAAACCGCGCTACCGCCACCGGTTCTGCCGCGCATATTCTGCGGACTACCCTGCGTTGCGGGCGTGTAATCATACGCTCTGGCGGTTAGGTCAAACGGCAGATCGGTCTGATAGCCAATCGCCACCAGCACGGGCGCATCGCACAGCGACAGTTTTTGCAACAGCTCATCAGATAAGCGGTCCATTACCGCGTTACCGTCCAGCAGATAGAGCACCGGGTAACCGCTGGCGGGCGGTTTTTTATTCGGGATGGCAGTCCACACTTTGTAATGGCGCTTGCCATCGGCGGAATCAAAGGTGTTGACGGTGAAATGGTAAAACGCAGAGCCTTTATCGGCGATATTCGGCCCCAACGGCGTCATGTCCGGGCGGGCATAACCGTTAGCCGCGCAGAGCAACAGCAAAATCGCCGCCAGCTGGCGAATCACTGCGCTCAAGGTAGAAAAACCGCCTGCGTTAAACGCGCTTAACCGCAGGAATGTAGAGCCATTTTTAAATGAACGCGTGAACATTATCCTTCCCTGGTACAAGAAACTAACAGCAGCAAAGTTAATGCGAATCATTATTGATTGCAACCAAAATGGCCTATCCTGCGGCCTCGTCTGATAACCGCTACAGGCTTCTTATCTGGAAACAAAAATCATACTTTCGTATGAGAAAACTTTGCGCCGCTGCGTCTGATAATTCAGCAATACCTCCACATTCTGGATCGTTACCATGCGAGCGATACCCTCTCTTCTGCTGCTTATTTTATGTAGCTTAATCAAGCAGGTGGATGCTCGCGAAACCAGCACCCTCGGCAATAACAGGCTAGATATTGAGCAATACCAGAACGATGATTTACTCAAAAAACATCCGTTCGCGAAGGGAATAAAATCCGCTGAGCATGAATCAATTCTGTTCAATCTTTCCATTCGCGACATGCAGCAGGAGGGTATTAATCAGTACCCGACGCGTAACGAAGATAATAAATATGTCATCGAGAAACTGAAGTTACCGGCAAGCAGCATTGCGGAAAATACACCAGCCTGTGATTCAGCTACGGCTGACTTTTATCGTACCCGCGGCAATAAAGAATCGGCGCAATTAGTCATTACCCGCTGTCAAAAAAAGCTGGAAAAGAATAACGTTGAGACATTTCCATATGCCGCTAAATTTATTCCTTCGGTTGTTTATCTGCGATCTTCATTAGAAGCGTGTACCGGCTTTTTAATCAACACCACCACCGTTGTTACCGCTGCGCATTGTAATGTAGATACGGCTTATTTTAGTAATGGCGAGTCGAGGAAAGTCAGTAAACAAAATGGCAAAGTGTGTTTTAAAACCGAGGGAAGTTATTGCGATTATGCTGCGTTAACGATTGATAAAATCGACGTTGCCTCGCCCCCTCTTCAGTGGCAACAAGCCGACGTTAATGATGAATTATGGATAGCGGGCGTGGCTATTTCATCCCTTGAAACCATCCCGGACCGTTATCCGACTTCTAATATGGCGGCAACCGATAATCAACAAAATAAAAGCTGCAAAGTGGTTTATATCAACGATAACTGTCTTATTCATCTGTGTACTGTGCTTGAGGGTTTTTCCGGGGCGCCAATCGTTAATGTGACGAAAAGCAAAAAAGAAAATAGCGTTGTAATAAGTGGCATACATATTTCATCAAAACAGACTCTCAGTAAAGAGATGTGCAAATTAGACACCGAAAAATTACTGGCTAATTACGCTGTACCGAAATCAAAACTCCCCTTTTAAGAGGTAATCCCCTATGCCTGTAAAAAGAACACTTCTCTTTATCAGCGCACTCCTCACAGGGTGTGCAAATGAGCATGTAAACACTGTGAGTTATAACCCGCAGGCAATAAAAGAGGGCGGTATTGAAGAGATGCGCGCGTTTATATCGGGAGATCCCTGCCCAGCTGCATTAGATGAGGACAGAGGTTCTAATGAAGCCGCCGCGCTATTATTAGCGGTGGCTACGCCGATCCTTAGTGAAACCCTTAAATATGGATTTTCGCTAATATCAAAAGTTGGCAGCAATATGGCAAAACCCTATCCAGTAAATGCTTATATTTATCCGAATGAAACCACGCTTATTTCCAGCGCGCAATGCTTGACGCTGGTTTATGGTCAGTTTGGCGGTTCGGGGAAAAATAACCTGACAACACCCGGATTACCCTATCAATATTACAATACGCCACTTCTGGCCGGACAATTAACCAGCAATCTCGGCTTTGCCATGCAAATTAAAATACAGCGTAGCGAAGAGCGATTATCGTTTGTTCCGTATTCTCTTTTTTACCCCAAACAACTGCGACCATACGGCATGAATAATCATCACGGGTTAACCGTGGCAATAGATTTTGGTGGTAATGATGTCACGATGGAATTCGATAAAGTAGAGGTTGGTCGCTATTACAATCAAAAAGCGGTGATTACGCACGGCAAAACCATTGAGCTGGCAAAAGTGACGCCGTATACCCTGAAAATTACGGTAACGGAGGGGCCAGACAATGAAACGCTCGCCGGGCTGCTGCAAGCGGTGTCATCAAGTGATGTCGTCGCGGCGCAGCAGCAGCTCCTCAAAACCTATATCGATAAAAAAATCGCCGAAAAAACGGGAAAATAAAAACCAGTCATAGCGGTTAAAAGCCTGCCTGTTCGGGACATACAAGGCGCTATTAACGGCTAACCGCGAATAGCGCAACGGACTTAACGCTGCGCTATTTCCCCGCTGCGGGTAAATTGCTGTTCCAGCATCGAGCTTCCCCACTGTTCGCCCTGCCACTCTTTGCTCAGGGTGAAACCGAAAGATTCGTAAAGGGCGCGCGCGGCGTTCAGCCCGCTGAATGTCCAGAGCTGCACCGCAGAAAACTGTTGTTCATCGCAAAACTGCATCGCTTTGGCGAGCAGTTGACGTCCCATGCCGGTGCCACGGCATTCATCATCAAGAATAAACCAGCGCAGATGCGCCTCGTTATTGCCTAAATCTTCCCCATCAATGGCAACCGAGCCAACGATTTTGCCCTGATGTACCGCGAGCCAGATATTATTGCGCGAATTCTCCAGACGCCCGGCGAATTCGGCCAGGCCCGCAGCCACTTTGCTTTCAAAAAAATAGCCGAAACCATAATGTTGCGAATAGTAGCTGGCGTGCATTTCGCTGATACGGCCAATCATTCCCGGCAGATAACCGGTGACGATTTCTGGCTTTTCACGGGCCGGAAGCGGAGCGCCCTGGCGGCAGGCTTCAAGCGCTGTAGCATAGGCCGACAAGCCGCGAGCTACTGCCTCCTGTTCGGCAGAAGTCAGATGCTGCAGCGCCTCACGCACCCGCATCGCACCGTAGCTGTTAATGCGCGCGACGCTCGCTTTGCCCTGCGCGGTCAACTGTAGCGTTTTATAGCGCGCATCCTCAGCCGAGGGAACGTCCTGCAATTCACCAGCGGCGATAAGCCGGCTCAGCATACGGCTGACGCTTGATTTCTCCAGCCCCAGGATCTGCACCAGTTGCGCTGCCGTCATCGCCCCCTGCTTTTCCACTTCCAGCAAAGTATGTACGGCGGAAGGGGAATAATCCGTCGCCGCAAGCGTGCTGTTCATAAAGCCCAGCTCACGCACCATCCGCCGTGATGCGGAACGGATATCGTTGATCAGTTGGTCAGCGGTCACGTTGTTACCTCATAGGGGAGTAGATAGTTGTGCAATACAACCATCAACAAACCAGGCTGTCAACATAGCTTTTTATAGGGTCAAAAGCGCTATGACTGGACACGCGACACTACGTGTTACTACACGGTTTCAAGAAGGCTAATCCCGACGCCTGATTTTGCAGGCGCAGGGCAAACATAAGGAGAAACACCACAAGCGACAAGGGTTTACAGCTAACTTAATGAATAGATTGATATTACTGGAAGCGTGCTCGCAAATCCCGATGCGGTAACACAGGAGCCGTTGATGGTGTCCCAGCCCGTATTGCCGCGTCAGCTACACCTTTCCCGCCCAAAAGCTGCATGTTGCTGTTCAGAATTCCCTGCGCTCCCGCTTAATTACCCTATAAATCCAGGCGAGAGCCCTGTACAATCCCTGCCCTAAGATCCTATAACTGATTAATTTTTGAACTATGAGCAATGTGAACCTGCAGCCGAAAATCGGCTTTGTCTCTCTTGGCTGCCCAAAAAACCTGGTGGATTCCGAACGGATTCTCACCGAACTGCGCACCGAAGGTTATGACGTGGTGCCAAGCTATGACAACGCTGACATGGTTATCGTCAATACCTGCGGTTTTATCGACAGCGCGGTGCAAGAGTCGCTGGAAGCCATCGGCGAAGCGCTGAATGAAAACGGCAAGGTGATTGTGACCGGCTGCCTGGGCGCAAAAGAGGATCAGATCCGTGAAGTGCACCCGAAAGTGCTGGAGATCACCGGGCCGCACAGCTATGAGCAGGTGCTGGAACATGTTCATCACTATGTGCCGAAACCAAAGCACAATCCGTTCCTGAGCCTGGTGCCGGAACAGGGCGTCAAACTGACGCCGCGCCACTACGCTTACCTGAAAATTTCCGAAGGCTGTAACCACCGCTGCACGTTCTGCATTATCCCGTCAATGCGCGGCGATCTGGTAAGCCGCCCGATTGGCGACGTGTTAGCCGAAGCCAAACGTCTGGTCGATGCGGGCGTGAAAGAGCTGCTGGTGATCTCCCAGGACACTTCCGCCTACGGCGTGGATGTAAAACACCGCATGGGCTTTCACAACGGCGAGCCGGTGAAAACCAGCATGGTTGGCCTGTGCGAGCAACTGGCGAAACTCGGTGTCTGGACGCGTCTGCACTACGTTTACCCGTATCCGCACGTGGATGACGTCATTCCGCTGATGGCGGAAGGCAAAATCCTGCCGTATCTGGATATCCCGCTGCAACACGCCAGCCCGCGCATTCTCAAACTGATGAAGCGCCCTGGCGCGGTCGACAGGCAACTGGCGCGCATTAAGCAGTGGCGTGAAATCTGCCCGGAACTGACCCTGCGTTCCACCTTTATCGTCGGTTTCCCTGGCGAAACCGAAGAAGATTTCCAGATGCTGCTCGATTTCCTCAAAGAAGCGCGTCTGGATCGCGTCGGCTGCTTTAAATACAGCCCGGTAGAAGGCGCAACCGCCAACGAACTGGCCGATCAGGTGCCGGAAGAGGTGAAAGAGGAACGCTGGAACCGCTTTATGCAGTTGCAACAACAGATCTCCGCCGAGCGCTTGCAGGAAAAAATCGGTCGCGAAATTCTGGTGATCATCGATGAAGTGGACGAAGAAGGCGCGATTGGCCGCAGCATGGCAGACGCCCCGGAAATCGACGGCGCGATGTACCTGAACGGCGAAACCGGTGTTAAACCGGGCGACATTATCCGCGTGAAAGTGGAAAACGCCGACGAATACGATCTGTGGGGCTCCCGCGTTTAAGCCTTCCTTCCCTCTCCTCCCACGGAGAGGGAATCTCCTACCCCTTAATCTTCGGATCCAGCGCGTCGCGCAAGCCATCACCCAGCAGGTTAAACGCCAGCACCGTCAGAAAAATTGCCAGCGAAGGGAACAGCGCCACATGCGGCGCAATCACCATATCCGCACGCGCTTCATTGAGCATCGCGCCCCACTCCGGCGTGGGCGGCTGCGCGCCCAGGCCTAAAAATGACAGGCTGGCGGCAGAGATAATCGACGTGCCGATACGCATGGTGAAATAGACCACAATCGACGACACCGTACCCGGCAGAATATGGTGAAACAGGATCACCGCATCGCTGGCTCCGATGCTGCGCGCGGATTCGATAAAGGTTTGTTGCTTGAGCACCAGCGTGTTGCCGCGCACCAGACGGGCAAACGCCGGCACGGAGAACACCGCCACGGCGATGATCACGTTCGCCATGCCGCTGCCCATCACCGCCACCACCGCAATCGCCAGCAGAATGCCGGGAAACGCGAACAGCACATCACAGATGCGCATAATCAGGCGATCCCACCAACCTTCATAATAACCCGCCAGCAACCCCAGCACCGTGCCGATGAGCGCGCCAATCAGCACCGCAAAAAGACCAGCGGCAAGTGAAATCTGCGCGCCGACCAGCACCCGGCTTAAGATGTCGCGCCCCAGCGAATCAACGCCGAACCAGTGCACCAGCGACGGCCCTTCATTAAGCCGGTCATAGTCAAAATAGTTTTCCGCATCGAACGGGGCTATCCACGGGGCGACAATCGCCAGCAGGATCAGCAGCAGCACAAAAATTCCGGCGGCCATCGCCAGCGGCTGGCGGCAAAAACGCCGCCAGAACTCATGCCACGGCGTGCGCACATGCCCCGGTTTGACTACGGGCATGGCGTTTAGCACCGCCTGTCGACGCCAGTTTAATAATCGCATCCTTACTTGTACCTGATCGTGGGATTAAGGGCGGCGTAGAGCACATCCACCACTAAGTTGATAAGAATAAACTCCAGCGAGAAGAGCAGCACCTCGGCCTGAATCACCGGGTAATCGCGCATCTCCACCGAGTCCACCAGCAAACGGCCCAGCCCAGGCCAGTTGAAGACTTTCTCCACCACAATGGAGCCGCCGAGCAAAAAGCCAAATTGCAGCCCCATCATGGTGACCACCGGGATCAGCGCGTTGCGCAGACCATGTTTGAGAATAACCCACCGCTCGCTTACGCCTTTGGCACGTGCGGTGCGCATGTAGTCCTCGTTGAGCACTTCCACGAACGAGGCGCGGGTAAAACGCGCCATCACCGCCGCCACTGCCGCACCGAGCGTTAACGACGGCAAAATATAGTGTAGCCAGCTGTCAGCACCGACCGTCGGCAGCCAGCCGAGTTCAACCGAGAAGATCTGCATCAGCAACATGCCGAGCGCAAACGCCGGGAATGACATGCCCGTTACCGCCAGCGCCATCCCCAGATGATCCGGCCAGCGGTTGCGCCATACGGCGGCGGCAATTCCCGCGCCCAGCCCAAACAGCATTGCCCAGCACATACTGGTAATGGTCAGCAGCAGCGTCGGCATAAAGCGGCTGGCGATTTCCTCCACCACCGGGCGGCGCGAGGCCATCGAGATACCAAAATCGCCTTGCAGCACATTGCCGATATAGTGCCAGAACTGCCGCCACAGCGGCTGATCCAGCCCAAGCTGGCGGCGCACCAGCTCAATGACCTGCGCGTCGGCTTCCGGCCCGGCAATCAACCGCGCCGGATCGCCCGGCAGCAAGTGGACGAACAGAAACACCAGCACCGCCACAATCAGTAGCGTCGGGATCAGGCCCAGCAAACGTTTAATAATATAATTTTGCATTGTGCGTTCCCTCACGCCTCCTTTTGCTCTGCGAGGTGGAGTGAGTTATTTCACCAAATCCGCGTTATCAAAACTGAAGCCGGTATCGGGCATAATGTAGAAACCGGTGAGCTTCTTGTTATGCGCTGAAACCAACTTTTCCACCACCAGCGGCACCCACGGCGACTCCTGCCAGATGAGATCCTGCGCCTGTTTGTACAACTGCTCTTTCTCCGCAACATCCGTGGTTTTTAGCGCCTCGGCGAGGTCTTTATCCACTTGCGGATTGCTGTAAAACGCGGTGTTGAACTGCGTTGGCGGCCAGTTCCACGAGGCGAACAGCGGCGACAGCGCCCAGTCTGCTTCGCCGGTCGAGGCCGACCAGCCGGTGTAGAACATACGCACACCGCTCTGCGCCTGCCCTTTGGCTTCCACTTCCGCTGCGCGCTGCCCGGCGTCCATCGCCGTCACCTGCACTTTAATACCCACCTGCGCCAGTTGCTGCTGGGTAAACTGTAATACTTTCTGCGCGGTGCTGTGGTTATGCGACGACCACAAGGTGGTGCTGAACCCCTGCGGGTAACCGGCTTCTTTTAGCAGCTCGCGGGCTTTTGCTGGATCATACGGCCAGGGTTGATAGTCCTGTGAATAGGCAATGGTTGGCGGTACAACGCCCGTCGCGGGCGTCGCGAAACCGGCGAACGCCACTTTCACCAGTGCCGGTCGGTTAATGGCGTAGTTGATCGCCTCACGCACTTTCGGGTTATCGAACGGTTTTTGCGTGACATTCATGCTGATGTAACGCTGCATAATCGATGGGCTGGCGACCAGCTCCAGCTTGCTGTTTCTTTTCAGCACTTCCGCCTGCTCGTAGGGGATGGGGAACGCAAACTGCGCTTCGCCGGTTTGCAGCATCGCCGCGCGGGTGTTGTTGTCCACCACTGGCCGCCAGGTGATGGAGTCCAGCTTGGGTAAACCTTGCTGCCAGTAGCCGGCGAATCTCTTCACTTTCACATAGTCCGTCTGGTTCCACGCTTCCAGTTCATACGGGCCGGTGCCAACCGGGTGAAAACCAATGTCGTTGCCATATTTTTGCAGCGCCGCCGGAGAAATCATGACAGTGGCCGGATGCGCGAGAATATTGATAAACGCGGAAAAGGGCTGCTTAAGGGTAATTTTTACCGTGTAGGCATCCACCACATCGGTTTTCGCGATATTTTTATACAGGTTATAACGCTTCAGGCTGTTGCGCGGATTACTGGCGCGGTCGAGGTTGGCTTTTACCGCAGCGGCATCAAAATCCGTACCATCCTGGAACTTTACCCCGTGGCGCAAGTTGACGGTATAAACCATGCCGTCAGCGGAAACGCTGTAACTCTCTGCCAGCACGTATTCCAGCTGCATATCTTTATCAAGGCCAAATAGCCCCTGATAGAACGATTTCGCCACCGCCTGCGACAGCGTGTCGTTGGCATCATACGGGTCGAGGGTAGTGAAATTGGATCCCACCGCGACAACCACATCTTTCGCCGCAAAGGCCGGGATGGCGGTCAGCGCAAACATCACGCCGGCAAGTCCCCGCCAGTGCCGTGAAATGAATTGTGTCATGTTGCTCTCCTGAAGAACCCTGCCAGTGCTCAGTTAAAAACGGGATTGCGTGCTGCCGGGCGTCGAGCGGGCAACAAAATGCCCCGGCCCCACGTTCTGCAACTGCACGCGTTGCATTGACTCGCCGCGCTTGCGGATATTGCTGGGCATGTCATCAGACAACAACACACGCTGCGCGTGATGGTGCGCAGGGTCGGCAACCGGCACCGCCGACATTAACTTACGTGTATACGGATGCTGCGGGTTTTCAAACACCGCCTGCCGTGGGCCGATCTCGACAATTTGCCCAAGGTACATCACCGCGACGCGGTGGCTGATGCGTTCTACCACCGCCATATCATGCGAGATAAACAGAAACGCAATGCCCATCTCACGCTGCAAATCGAGCAGTAAATTAATGATTTGCGCGCGGATCGAGACATCCAGCGCCGAAACAGATTCGTCCGCCACCACCACGCGCGGGTTAAGCGCCAGCGCCCGGGCGATGCAGATGCGCTGACGCTGCCCGCCGGAAAACTCATGCGGGTAGCGCCAGGCGTGTTCCGGCTTCAGACCGACACGCTCCAGCAGCCACTCCACGCGCTGCCGGCCCTCTTCTGCCCCTAATAAATTGTGTACCCGCAGCGGTTCAATAATCGAATCGCCAACCGTCTGGCGCGGGTCCAGCGAGGCATAAGGATCCTGAAAAATAAACTGAATATCGCGACGGATGCGTTTCATCTTGCTATCCGGCAGCGTATCAATGCGCTCGCCGTTAAAGGTGATGGAACCGCTCTGGTGCTCCACCAGGCGCAGCAGCGCGCGCCCGGTAGTGGATTTACCGCTGCCGGATTCGCCCACCAGCGACAGCGTTTCGCCCGGCCAGAGATCAAAGCTCACCCCTTCCACAGCGTGCACCTCTTTGGTGACGCGATTAAGAATGCCACTGCGCAGCGGGAAGCGCGCCACCAGATCGCGCACCTGCAAAATCGGCTCGCCCGGCACCACCGTATCCTGCTCGATTTCCGCTTCCTGATGCGCCGGGTTTTTCGGCGAAATCAGCGGAAAGCGGCGCGGCAGCGTGCTGCCGTGCATCGCCCCTAGTTTGGGTACCGCCGCCAGCAACGCTTTGGTATACGGATGCTGTGGATGGTTAAAAATCTGCTCTACGCTGCCGGTTTCCACCGCTTCGCCCTGGTTCATCACCAGTACGCGGTCGGCAACATCGGCGACCACGCCCATATCGTGCGTGATGAAAATCACCCCCATCGACATCTCTTTTTGCAGCACGGCGATGAGTTGCAGGATCTGCGCCTGGATCGTGACATCCAGCGCGGTGGTCGGTTCGTCGGCAATCAGTACCGCCGGGCGACAGGAGAGCGCCATGGCAATCATTACGCGCTGGCGCATGCCGCCGGAAAGCTGGTGTGGAAAGCTGGATAAAATCGACTGCGATTCCGGGATACGCACCAGATCGAGCATGCGCCGCGCTTCAATCATGGCGTCTTCGCGCCCCAGCTTCTGGTGCAGGCGTATCGACTCAGCGATCTGCTCGCCCACCGGAAACACCGGGTTGAGCGAGGTCATCGGCTCCTGAAAAATCATCGCGATATCCGCGCCGCGCACGCTGCGCATCTGCGATGCGCTCAGCCGGGTAAGCTCCACATTCTGCCGGTTACGCCGGGTCAGACGCATATGATCGCAGCTCACTTCGCCGCCCGCTTGCTCAATCAGGCGCAGCAACGCGAGCGCGGTAACCGATTTACCGGAGCCGGATTCGCCGACAATCGCCAGCGTTTCGCCGCGTTTAAGGGAAAAGGAGAGATGGCGAACCGCCGGGACGAGTTGCTTATCATGGCTGAAAGCGACGTTCAGATTACTGACATCCAGTACCACGTTCGCGTCGGTTTCCATCCGCTCCACTCCACTCGCATTATTCACGATAAATGCCCACGCTTGGCGCATCGCCCGCGTAACCCCACGCGCGATACATCCCTTCACTGTTGAACGGCAACGCCACGTTGCCTTCGCGATCAACCGCAATCAGCCCACCGCTGCCGCCCAGCGCCGGGAGTTTTTCCATCACCACCGCGTCGCAGGCTTCCTGCAAACTCAAACCGCCGTACTCCATGAGCGCGGCGATATCGTAAGCCGCCAGTGCGCGGATAAATACTTCACCGGTGCCGGTACAGGAAACCGCCACGTTGGCATTATTGGCATAGCAGCCAGCGCCGGGTAATGGGCTGTCGCCCACGCGGCCCGGTAATTTATTGGTCATGCCGCCGGTCGATGTCGCAGCTGCCAGGTTGCCCTGCTTATCCAGCGCTACCGCCCCCACGGTACCAAATTTTTTGCTCTCATCGAGCGGCGCACCGCCATGATCCAGCACCGTGTTTCCGGCGTCGCGCGCGTCCATCAATTGTGCAAAGCGTTCCGGGGTGGAAAACAGGCTCGGCGATACCGCCTCCATACCGTGGGAAAAGGCAAACTTTTCCGCCCCTTCGCCAATCATGAAAACGTGCGGGCTGTGCTCCATCACCAGACGCGCCGCCAGTACCGGATTGCGCAAGCGGCTGACGCCCGCCACCGCACCCGCTTGTAGTGTGTTACCGTCCATCACGCAGGCATCCAGCTCATGGGTTTCATCACGGGTAAATACCGCGCCGATACCGGCGTTAAATAAGGGACACTCCTCCAGCAGCCGCACCGCTTCCGTTACCACATCCAGCGCGCTTACGCCCGATTCCAGCATGCGCTGTCCGGTTTCGATAATTGACGAAAGTACATGTACGTAACGTTGCTCTTTTTCCGGGCTCATCTGCGCACGGCCGATAGCACCCGCACCGCCGTGTATTGCGATTACCGCTTTAACCATTTGTGCCGCCTGAATTTCTCTGCGCCTGGAGGGATTTCTGAATATAGAAAGTCGTTACAACGATGTAAAGCGATGTCATTACAACGGGGTAGGCGTAAGGCATGTTGAGGCCTTCTCTTTTCTGCCATAATGGCCGCTTCATCGCGTTGACTGGATATTAACTATGGAATCATCAAACGGCCTGATCTCGCTCGATACGGCCCTGTCACAGATGCTGTCACGCATTTCACCGCTGACTGAAAGCGAAACTCTGCCGCTGGTGGCCTGCTTTGGCCGCGTGGTGGCGCAAGATATTATCTCTCCGCTGAACATACCGGGTTTTGATAACTCGGCGATGGATGGCTACGCCGTGCGTCTGGCAGAGGTACAAAGTGGTAACGCCCTGCCGGTGGCGGGTAAAGCGTTTGCCGGGCAGCCCTTCGACGGCGAGTGGCCTGCCGGCACCTGTATACGCATTATGACCGGTGCGCCAATCCCCGCCGGGTGCGATGCGGTAGTGATGCAGGAACAGACCGAACAGACCGACGCCGGTATTTGTTTTACCGCCGAGGTGCGGGCCAATCAGAATATCCGCCGCGCGGGCGAAGACATTCGACAAGGTGCCAGCGTTTTTGCAGCGGGCACAAAACTGACCGCCGCCGAGCTGCCGGTCATTGCCTCGCTGGGCATTGCCGATGTTAGTGTGCTGCGCAAAGTGCGCGTGGCGCTGTTTTCCACCGGCGACGAACTGCAACTGCCAGGCCAGCCGCTGGCTGACGGGCAAATCTACGATACCAACCGCCTATCCGTTCACCTGATGCTGAGCCAGCTCGGTTATGAGGTGATTAACCTTGGCATCGTGCCGGATGACCCGCAGAAGCTGCGCGATACCTTTATTGCAGCCGACAGCCAGGCCGATGTGGTGCTGAGCTCCGGCGGCGTGTCGGTGGGCGAAGCCGATTACACCAAAACTATTCTCGATGAGCTGGGCGAAATCGCATTCTGGAAACTGGCGATCAAGCCGGGTAAACCGTTCGCCTTCGGTAAGCTCAAAAACAGCTGGTTCTGCGGCCTGCCGGGCAACCCGGTTTCCGCGACGCTCACTTTTTATCAGCTGGTACAACCGCTGCTGGCGAAACTTGCCGGTAACACCGCCGATACGCAGCCGCTGCGTTTTCGCGCCCGTGCGGCAGAGCGCCTGAAAAAGTCGCCGGGGCGTCTCGATTTTCAGCGTGGCGTGTTAAGCCGTGGCGACGATGGCACGCTGGAAGTGCGCAGCACCGGGCACCAGGGTTCACATATTTTCAGCTCCTTTAGCCAGGGTAACTGCTTTGTGGTGCTGGAGCGCGAACGTGGCAATGTCGAAGCTGGTGAATGGGTGGATGTCGAGATGTTTAACCATCTCTTCGGAGGCTAAAGATGGCTGAAGCACTCAGCGACGCGGAGATGATGCGCTATAACCGGCAGATTATTTTGCGCGGTTTTGATTTCGACGGCCAGGAGCGGTTAAAAGCCGCTCGCGTACTGGTGGTCGGGCTCGGCGGCCTCGGCTGCGCCGCCGCACAATATCTGGCCGCGGCAGGCATCGGGCAGATGACGCTGCTCGATTTTGATACCGTGGCGCTCTCCAACCTGCAACGCCAGACGCTGCACAGCGACGCGGATATCGGCGCGGCAAAAGTGGACTCGGCGCGCGAATCGTTACTGCGCATCAACCCCAATGTGCACTACACCGCCATCAACGCCCTGCTTGATGATACGGCGCTGCTCACACAGATTGCCGCACATGACCTGGTGCTGGATTGCACCGATAACGTCGCCATTCGTAACCAGCTCAACGCGGGCTGTTTCCAACATCTCGTACCGCTGGTTTCCGGTGCGGCCATTCGCATGGAAGGCCAGATCAGCGTCTTTACCTGGGGCGAAAACGACCCGTGCTATCGCTGTCTGAGCCGTCTGTTTGGCGATAACGCGCTGACCTGTGTCGAAGCGGGTGTCATGGCACCGCTGGTCGGGGTGATTGGTTCGTTGCAGGCGATGGAAGCCATCAAAGTGCTGGCGCATTACGGTACGCCGGCGGCGGGAAAAATCGTCATGTACGATGCGATGACCTGTCAGTTCCGCGAAATGAAACTACTGCGCAATCCTGACTGCGACGTCTGCGGGCGTTAATCTCCCTTTATTTTCCGGATGGCGTAACGTCATCCGGCATCGCGATAAAAGGTCGACTTTCGTCACAGTAACTTTCATTCGAAAGTAATTTAATCTCCATATGAAATATACGGGGATAAATTATGATTTTTAATATCCAGCGCTATTCCACTCACGACGGCCCTGGTATTCGTACCGTTGTGTTCCTGAAAGGTTGCTCGCTAAGCTGCCGCTGGTGCCAGAACCCGGAGAGCCGCAGCCGCACGCGGGATCTGCTGTTTGACAACCGTCTGTGCCTTGCCGGGTGTGAGTTATGCCAGCACGTCGCGCCAGAGATGATTGAACGTGCGGTGAACGGTTTGCTTATCCACCGCGAAAAACTTGATGATAGACAGCTGGATGCGCTCACCGGGTGTTGCCCGACGCAGGCGCTGAGCGTCTGCGGTGAAACGCCAGATGTGCGCGATATCATGGCCACCGTTTTGCGTGATAAACCCTTTTATGAACGCAGCGGCGGCGGCATCACCCTTTCCGGCGGCGAGCCGTTTATGAACCCGCAACTGGCGCAGCAACTGCTTCAGGCCAGCCATCAACATGGCATTCATACGGCAGTGGAAACCTGCCTGCATGTGCCGTGGCGCTATATCGAACCGTCCCTGCCATTTGTAGATCTGTTTCTCGCGGATTTAAAACATGTCGATGACGCCGCTTTTCGCCAGTGGACCGGCGGCTCGGCAAAACGTGTGCTGGATAACCTGAAACGGCTGGCGCAGGCGGGGAAAAAACTCACCATCCGCGTGCCGCTGATCCCTGGTTTTAATGCCGATCAAGACACCATACGCGCCATCACTGCCTTCGCTGCCGATGAGCTTAACGTCAGCGATATTCATTTTTTGCCTTACCACACGCTGGGCATGAACAAGTATCACCTGCTCGGCGAACCCTACACCGCCCCAGAGAAGCCGCTCGACGCTCCGCAACTGCTGGCGTTTGCGCAGGATTGTGCCCAGCGCAAAGGGCTGACGGCGACATTACGAGGATAAAACCATGACCACGCTGCAACTCAACACGCTCACTGAGCGAATCAACGCGCATAAAACCGCACTGGTGCACATTGTGAAGCCACCGGTTTGCACCGAGCGCGCCCGGCATTACACGCAGGTTTACCAGCAAAATATGGACAAACCGCTGCCGGTACGCCGCGCGCTGGCGCTGGCGCATCATCTGGCCGAACGCACTATCTGGATCAAACATGACGAGCTGATCATCGGTAATCAGGCCAGCGAAGTGCGCGCCGCGCCGATCTTCCCGGAATACACCGTTTCATGGATCGAAAAAGAGATCGACGATCTCGCAGACCGCCCCGGTGCTGGCTTTGCGGTTAGCGAAGAGAACAAACGCGTGCTGCATGAGATCTGCCCGTGGTGGCGCGGCCAGACGGTGCAGGACCGCTGTTACGGTATGTTTACTGACGAACAAAAAGCGCTACTGGAAACCGGCATTATCAAAGCCGAAGGCAATATGACGTCTGGCGACGCGCACCTGGCGGTGAACTTCCCACTGCTGCTGGAGCTTGGCCTCGACGGGTTGCGCCACAAAGTGGATGAACGCCGGACGCGCATCAACCTGACGGTGCTCGACGACCTGCATGGCGATCAATTCTTAAAAGCGATTGATATCGTGCTGGAAGCCGTCAGCCTGCATATCGAACGTTTTGCCGGGCTGGCGCGCCAGATGGCCGCGGAAGAGACGCGGCAAAACCGCCGCGATGAACTGCTGGCGATAGCGGAAAACTGCCTGATTATCGCCCACGAACCACCGCGCACCTTCTGGCAGGCGTTGCAGCTCTGCTACTTTATCCAGATGATTTTGCAGATTGAATCCAACGGGCATTCGGTCTCTTTCGGACGCATGGATCAGTATCTGTATCCGTACTATCGCCGCGATGTTGAATTGCAGCAGTCGCTGCCCCGCGAACAGGCTATTGAGCTACTGCATAGTTGCTGGCTGAAGCTGCTGGAAGTGAACAAAATTCGCTCCGGCTCGCATTCGAAAGCCTCGGCGGGCAGCCCGCTGTATCAGAACGTCACCATCGGCGGTCAACAGTGGCATAACGGTGAAGCGCGCGACGCGGTTAACCCGCTCTCTTACGCGATTCTGGAATCCTGCGGACGCCTGCGTTCCACTCAGCCGAACCTGAGCGTGCGTTACCACGCCGGCATGAGCAACGACTTCCTCGACGCCTGCGTGCAGGTTATTCGCTGCGGCTTTGGCATGCCCGCGTTCAATAATGATGAAATTGTCATCCCAGAATTTATCAAACTCGGCGTTGAGACCGCCGACGCCTACGACTACGCGGCCATTGGCTGCATTGAAACCGCCGTTGGCGGCAAATGGGGCTACCGCTGCACCGGCATGAGCTTTATCAACTTCGCCCGCGTGATGCTGGCGGCACTGGAAGGTGGACGCGACGCCACCAGCGGCAAAATCTTTCTGCCGCAAACTCAGGCGCTGTCGGCGGGGAATTTCCACGGCTTCGAGGAGGTGATGCAAGTGTGGGATCGGCAGATCCGTTATTACACTCGTAAATCCATTGAGATTGAGTATGTGGTCGACACCATGCTGGAAGAGAACGTGCCGGATATTCTCTGCTCCGCGCTGGTCGATGACTGCATCGAACGGGCGAAAAGCATTAAACAAGGTGGCGCGAAATATGACTGGGTGTCCGGCTTGCAGGTGGGGATCGCCAACCTGGGTAACAGCCTCGCGGCGGTGAAAAAGCTGGTCTTTGACCAGGGTGTTATCGGGCAACAACAACTGGCGCAGGCACTGGCCGAAGATTTCGACGGACTGACGCAGGAACAGTTGCGTCAGCGGCTGGTCAACAGCGCGCCGAAATACGGCAACGATGATGACAGCGTGGATACGCTGCTGGTACGTGCTTATCAAACCTATATCGATGAGCTGAAGCAGTATCACAACCCGCGTTACGGTCGCGGCCCGATCGGTGGCAATTATTACGCCGGAACCTCGTCTATTTCCGCGAACGTGCCGTTTGGCGCAGCGACGATGGCGACACCGGATGGCCGCAAAGCGCATACGCCGCTGGCGGAGGGTGCAAGCCCGGCGTCCGGTACCGACCATCTGGGGCCGACGGCGGTGATAAGTTCCGTGGGTAAATTGCCGGTGGAGGCGATTCTTGGCGGGGTGTTGCTGAACCAGAAACTGAATCCGTCGACGCTGGAAAACGAGAGCGATAAGCAAAAGCTGATGGTGCTGCTGCGCACGTTCTTCGAGGTGCATAAAGGCTGGCATATTCAGTACAACATTGTGTCGCGCGAAACGCTGCTGGAGGCGAAGAAACACCCGGATCAGTACCGCGATTTGGTGGTGCGCGTCGCCGGTTATTCCGCGTTCTTCACCGCCCTGTCGCCAGATGCGCAGGACGACATTATCGCCCGGACTGAACATACCTTATAAGGTGGCGACCGGATGACCGTTATTCGTTATTAATTAACCGCCGCCTTTTGTCCGTTACTACCTGATGTTTAACCTATGGATTTCGGATTGCAGGAAGGCGGCAAGGCGGTAAGTCCCCGGGAGCTTACATCAGTAAGTGACCGGGGCGCGCCGCCGCAGCCAACACACCTGCAGTTCGAAAGACGACGGTTAAACGCGCTTACACCAGTAAGTGACCGGCCGCACCGCCGCAGCCAACGCACCTGCAGTTCGAAAGACGACGGTTAAACGCGCTTACATCAGTAAGTGACCAGCCGCACCGCCGCAGCCAACGCACCTGCAGTTCGAAAGACGACGGTTAAACTTTCGAATGAAATAAAATTTGTGCTTCCCCTCACATTATCTCTAGAATGTTTCTCGTCGCAGTTACATTCAGGAGTTCTATGTATGACCGTCAAAGTTATCGTTACCGATATGGACGGAACCTTTCTTGATGACGCCAAGCAGTACGATCGCACACGATTTATGGCGCAATTCGAGCAGCTTCGTCAGCGGAATATTGAGTTTGTTGTCGCCAGCGGCAACCAGTATTACCAGCTGATCTCCTTCTTCCCGGAGCTGAAAGAAACCATTTCGTTCGTCGCGGAAAACGGCGCGCTGGTGTATGAGCACGGTCAACAGTTGTTCCACGGTGAGCTGACCCGCCACGAAGCGCAGGTGGTGATTGGCGAACTATTAAAAGACAGCAGCCTCAACTTCGTTGCCTGCGGCCTGGAAAGCGCGTACGTCAGCGAAAACGCTCCGGCAGAGTTCGTCGATCTGATGTCGAAACACTATTACCGCTTAAAGCCGGTACGCGATTTTCAGCACATTGACGATACCTTGTTCAAGTTTTCGTTGAACTTGCCGGACAGCGACATCCCGCAATTGATCGACGCTCTGCATGTCTCGCTTGACGGCATCATGAAGCCGGTCACCAGCGGCTTTGGTTTTGTCGATTTGATAATCCCTGGTCTGCATAAAGCCAACGGCATTACGCGTCTGCTTAAACGCTGGGGCATCTCACCGCAACAGTGCGTCACCATTGGCGACAGCGGTAACGACGCGGAAATGCTGCGTATGACCGATTTCTCGTTCGCCATGGGCAACGCCAGCGACGCCATTAAAGCCATTGCCCGTCATCAGACCGATGACAATAACCACCACGGCGCATTGAATGTGATTCAGGCCGTGCTTGATAACACCGCGCCATTCAATCGCTGAACCTCTGCCGGAGCGCCCGCTCCGGCCCTTCCTGTGGCTAATTTTCCGCTTTGTGCTCCGCATCAAGTTTTTAAACTTGCATTAACTTCTTTTTAACTTATTTTATCATGTGTAAGTTAAATGACTTTCGAATGAAAGAATGCGAGGTTCAACATGGCTTTTACCAGTGAAACGCTGCCCACCGATCACAAAGCATCGATTCGTCAGATGAAACAGCAACTACGCGCGCAGATCGGCGATGTACAGCAGGTGTTTAACCGCCTGAGCGAACAAATTGCCGCCCGCGTAGCCGATATCAATGCCCTTAAAGCACAAGGCAAATCCGTGTGGCCACAAATTGCCTACAGCGACATTGCGCAAGGCAAGGTCAGCGAGGCGCAGCGGGCGCTCATCAAGCAACGCGGTTGTGCGGTCATTAAGGGGCATTTCCCGCGTGAGCAGGCGCTGGGCTGGGATCGCTCAATGCTGGATTACCTCGACCAGAACCATTTTGATGAGGTGTACAAAGGGCCTGGTGACAGCTTCTTTGGCACGCTGGAGGCCTCGCGCCCGGAAATCTACCCTATTTACTGGTCGCAGGCGCAGATGCAGGCGCGCCAGAGCGAGGAAATGGCCGCCGTGCAATCCTTCCTTAACCGCCTGTGGCGCTTCGAAAGTGAAGGCCAGCAATGGTTTGATCCGGATGTGAGCGTCATCTACCCGGATCGCATTCGCCGCCGTCCGCCGGGAACCACCTCGAAAGGCCTCGGCGCGCATACGGATTCCGGTGCGCTGGAGCGCTGGCTGCTCCCCGCTTACCAGCGTGTGTTTGCCAGCGTGTTTAGCGGCAAATTTGAGGAATATGACCCGTGGAATGCGGCGCACCGCACCGAGGTGGAAGAGTACACGGTGGATAACACCACCAAATGTTCGGTGTTCCGCACCTTCCAGGGCTGGACAGCGTTGTCGGACATGATCCCCGGACAAGGGTTGCTGCACGTGGTGCCGATCCCGGAAGCGATGGCATATATTCTGCTGCGCCCGCTGCTGGATGATGTTCCGGAAGATGAGCTGTGCGGCGTGGCGCCAGGGCGGGTCTTACCGGTTTCGGAGAAGTGGCATCCGCTGCTGATGGAAGCCCTGAGCAGCATTCCGGCGCTGGAAGCCGGGGATTCCGTATGGTGGCACTGCGATGTGATCCACTCGGTTGCGCCGGTGGAAAACCAGCAAGGCTGGGGCAATGTGATGTACATTCCCGCCGCGCCGCTGTGCGCGAAAAATCTCGCGTATGCGCGCAAAGTGAAGGTCGCGCTGGAACAAGGTGCTTCGCCGGGCGATTTTCCGCGTGAGAACTACGAAAGCGACTGGTCAGGCCGCTTTACGCTGGACAACCTGAATATTCATGGTAAGCGCGCGCTGGGTATGGACGTTTAGACATCGTACAACCCTTCACGCTCCACGGCGGTACGTTGTTGCCCGGGACGTATCCGCCTTACCGATTCGCGCACCGCAAGCGTACCGTTGAGTAGCAGCGAACCAGTGGTGCCCTGCGGGCGGATCAAGCGCTGTTGCAGCAGGTGTACCGCCTCCACACCCAATTCATCACGCGGTACGTGCACCGCCGTAAGCGGCACATCCTGAATCGCCGCCAGATTAAAGGCGTCGATGCTCATCACCGACACATCCTGCGGCACGCGCAGCCCACGCTGCTGGAGCGCATGAACCGTGCCTTGCGCCATAAAATCGCCCCCGACGAGAAAGGCGGTAGGAGGTGATTTATGCGCAGGATCATCAAGCCACTCCCCTACCCGCATCCCCGCTTCTTTGGCACTAAAACTGGGGACGGTGATCAGATCCCGCTTACTTTGGAAACGCAGATTGCGCCGCTGCCAGGCCTCTTTGATGCCCGCCAGGCGCAGATCCATCGTGTAGCGACGCAGGCACATCACATTCACCACCTCGCGGTGGCCCATATCAAACAGATAATTTGCAGCAAACTCGCCGATAGTGCGGTGATCCGGCGCGATGGAAGGCAAACGCATACGCCCGTCACGGCAGTTGATTAACACGCAGGGTTTACCCATATCCGCCGCCAGGTCATGAATATGGGGATCATCAATGCCCAGCAGGATCGCCGCCTGGGTTTCCGCTGCGTTCATACGCGCGAGAAATTCATTGGCGTCGCTGTCCAGCTCTTCTAGCGCGCAGTAGCGCAGCCGCACTTCATGGGGTGATAACGCTTTGTTAATGCTCTGGATCACCCGGTAGTAGAAGATATCGGAACGCTCATCAAAGGCCCGCTGCGGTGCAAAAACAATCAGGTTATTCAGCAACAGCCGCCCGGCGGCAATCCCCTCCATCACCCCCAGCTCACGCGCGCAGGCCAGCACTGCTGTGCGCGCTTTTTCACTGGTATTGGCTTTGCCTGCCAGCACGCGGGAAACCGTGCTGGTCGACAAGTTGGTGCGCAGGGCAATTTCGGTGATTTTGAGCTTTTTATCCATTCTGTGATCTTGCTCCGTTTCCGAAATGGGAAAATTTTCATGAATCGAAAAGCCTGATATTCATGACATCAATACAAGTTTGCCGCATGTCGTCGCTGATTGATGAGAATCCTTGCACAAAATCCACTTTAGCTGCCGATTTTTCTCGCCTAACGTAAACGTGTCATACAACTTCCATACTAGTTGTAGGAACAATAACCAAAAAAACGCAGATAAATCATCATGCAAACCTGTGCGGTATAACAACTCCGCAAGAGTTTGCCCCGACTTCCCTACAAGAAGATATGCGGAGAAAAGAATGAGCCAGGGGATCAACAATGAAATGGCGGCCAGCAAGAGCCGCCGGATAGTCAAAAAATTACGCTGGTGGATGTTGGTGCTGTTCTTATTCGGCGTCACGGTGAACTACATCACCCGAAACTCGCTGGGGATTCTGGCACCGGAATTAAAAACCAGCCTCGGCATCACCACCGAACAATACTCATGGATTGTCGGCGCGTTTCAGCTGGCTTACACCATTTTCCAGCCGCTGTGTGGCTGGCTGATTGACGTGATTGGCCTGAAAGTCGGCTTTATGGTGTGCGCCATCATCTGGGCGCTGGCCTGTATTTTCCACGCTGGCGCAGGCAGTTGGGTACATCTGGCGATTTTGCGTTTCACCATGGGCGCATCGGAAGCGGCGGCCACACCGGCGAACGCCAAAACGATCGGCGAATGGTTTCCGAAATCAGAACGTCCGGTGGCTGCCGGTTGGGCGGGTGTGGGCTTCTCGATTGGCGCCATGCTGGCTCCGCCGATTATCTACTTCGCTCACGCCTCATTTGGCTGGCAGGGCGCGTTTATGTTTACCGGTGTACTGGCGCTGCTGTGGGTGATTTTGTGGTGGGCGTTTTACCATAACCCGGACAAACACCCGAACCTCAGTAAAGACGAGCTGACCTTTATTCAGCAGGATAATGAACCGCCAGCGGTCAAACTGCCCTTCTTTACCGCCCTGAAAACTGTCTCGAAAAACAAACGCTTTTACGGTATCGCCATCCCGGCGTTTATGGCAGAACCGGCCTGGGCAGTGCTGAGCTTCTGGGTGCCGCTCTATCTGGCGAAAGAACACGGTATGGATCTGAAACAGATCGCCATGTTCGCCTGGCTGCCGTTCCTCGCCGCCGATCTCGGCAGCGTCGCCAGCGGTTACCTGACCAAACTCTATACCCGCTGGTTTGGCTGCACCCGCGTGAATTCGGTGGTTGCCAGCTCCGTAACTGGCGCGTTTTTGATGATTTCGCTCGCCATTGTCGCGATTACCCGCGATCCGTACCTCACCATTGTGCTGATTTCGATTGGCGGTTTTGGCCATCAGATCATCTCCTGCATGTTGAGCGCGCTGGTGGTGGAATCCTTCGATAAAGGCCAGATGGCAACAGTAAATGGCATGCGCGGCTCGGCGGCGTGGATCGCCAGCTTCCTCTTCTCACTGCTGATTGGCGTCACCGCCGACAAAATTGGTTTCAACCCGCTGTTTATTGCCATGGGTTTCTTTGACCTGATTGGCGCTTGTTTCCTGGTGGCATTTATTGCTGAACGACGCGCAAAACGCGCCTGATTGTGGATGTCTGATATGAAAACCCTGAAGAACTGGACGTTACAAAACCAGGCCGCTCACCATGTTGAGCTGCTGGTAGACGGGCAACACACCCTGTGTCTGTATGTGCTGGAAGAGAATCTGTTCCGCGTGCTGCTCAAGCGTAAAGGCGAGCTGGCGCTGGACAGAACCTGGAGCATTGCGCCGAAAGATGATGTGCCGTGGGAAGGCCGCTCGCGTGACGATCTGTCGGGTTTTAGCCTGCCGCACTGGTCGTTGGCGCAACAGCAAGAGACATTAACTATTGAAAGCGCAAAATTACGCGTCACCGTGCACCAGCCGCTGTGGCTGGAGTGGCACTACCGCAACGACGCGGGCGAGTGGCAATGGCTGGCGAGCGATCGCCCGACCAGCGCGTATCTGGTTAACGCCCATGGCGACGGCGTGGCGCACTATCTCAGCCGTAAAAAAGAGGAGCGTTTCTACGGCCTCGGCGAAAAAGCGGGTAACCTGCAACGCAATGGTCAACGCTATGAGATGCGCAACCTTGATGCGATGGGCTATAACGCTGCCAGCACCGACCCGCTGTACAAGCATATTCCGTTTACCCTCACCCGCCGCGACGATATCAGCTACGGGCTGTTTTATGACAACCTCAGCAGTTGCTGGCTGGATCTGGGTAACGAGATCGATAACTATCACACCGCCTATCGCCGCTGGCAGGCGGAAGCGGGCGATATTGATTACTACATTTTTACCGGCGCGCGTGCGCTGGATGTTACCAAAGCGTTTGTGCGCCTCACCGGGAAAACGCTGTTCGGCCCGAAATGGAGCCTCGGTTATAGCGGCTCCACCATGCATTACACCGATGCGCCGGATGCGCAAAACCAGCTGATGAATTTTATTCGTCTGTGCGAAGAACATGCGATTCCGTGCGATTCGTTCCAGCTCTCATCCGGCTATACCTCGATTAACGGCAAGCGCTATGTCTTTAACTGGAACTACGACAAAGTGCCGCAGCCGAAGGTGATGAGCCAGGCGTTCCACGATGCGGGCCTGAAACTGGCGGCAAATATCAAACCCTGTCTGTTGCAGGATCATCCGCGTTATAGCGAAGTGGCGGAGCGCGGTCTGTTTATTCGCGATTCCGAAACCGATGCGCCGGAACGTTCCAGTTTCTGGGATGACGAAGGATCACACCTCGACTTTACCAACCCGCAGACTGTCACCTGGTGGCAGGAAGGCGTCACCACGCAACTGCTGGAGATGGGCATCGATTCGACCTGGAACGATAACAACGAATTTGAAGTGTGGGACGGCGAAGCGCGCTGCCACGGTTTTGGCCAGCAAATTTCCATCAAACATATTCGCCCGGTGATGCCGCTGCTGATGATGCGCGCGTCGATGGAAGCGCAGCAGCGTTTTGCTCCGCAAAAGCGCCCGTACCTGATCTCCCGTTCCGGCTGCGCCGGGATGCAGCGTTATGTGCAAACCTGGAGCGGTGATAACCGCACCAACTGGGACACGTTGCGCTACAACATCCGCATGGGCGTGGGCATGAGTTTGTCCGGTTTGTATAACGTGGGCCACGATGTCGGTGGTTTTTCCGGCGATAAACCGGATGCGGAGCTGTTTGTGCGTTGGGTGCAAAACGGGGTGATGCATCCGCGTTTCACCATCCATTCGTGGAACGACGATCACACGGTGAATGAGCCGTGGATGTATCCAGCGGTCACGCCGTCGATCCGCAGCGCAATTGAGCTGCGCTACTGCCTGCTGCCTTATCTCTACACGCTGCTGTGGCAGGCGCATGCCGACGATGAACCGATGCTGCGTCCGACGTTCCTCGATCACGAACATGACGAGCAGACATTCGAAGAGTGCGACGACTTCCTGCTTGGCCGCGATCTTCTGGTGGCAAGCGTCGTCGAACCCGGCCAGCGCGAGCGCCGCGTCTGGCTGCCAGCCAACAATAGCGGCTGGTACGATTTTTACACCGGTTGCTGGTATGCGCCTGGCCAGTGGGTGACGCTGGATGCGCCACTGGAAACGCTGCCGCTGCTGGTGCGTGCCGGTGCGGGCCTGCCGCTCAGCGATCGCATCAGGCATGTGGATGCCAACGCGGATACCACGCGTGAGCTGCAGCTGTTCCCGGTGAAAGGTCCGGGGCGTTCACGCGGCCTGCTGTTTGAGGATGATGGCGAGTCCTGGGGCTATAAAGAGGGCAATGCGCTGTGGCTGGAGTGGGAAATGGTCTGCACGGGCAGCACCATTGATTTGCAGGTCCACACACGCGGCGACTATCGCCCGGCCTGGCAAACACTGAAAGTGACGCTGCCTGCGGGTGAAAAACGCCAGTTGTTAATTAATGGCGTTGCGGCCAGCGAGTGGGCGTTTGCTTAATGTGAAAAGCCCGGTAGCTATGTGCTTACCGGGCTTGCTTCTCTTATTTACCTGAACATTTCACGCAACAGGAAAGCTGTAAAACGGAGTATTTCGGGAAACCTACTCAGATAAGTGACCGGAGTACAAAGTGCAGCTAACACAATTGTTTCGCTGGAGAGGACGGTAAAGTATTTACCTGAGTATTTCGCGCGACAGGAAGGCGGCAAACCTGAGTCCCCCCGGGAGCTTACACAAGTCAGTGACCGGGGGACGAAGGTGCAGCCAACGCACTTGTCGCGTGAAAGACGACTGTAAATTTATTCGATACCTTTACTGCGCAAATAATCCTCATAATTCCCGGAGAAATCCACCACGCGCTGCGGCGTAATCTCAATCACGCGGGTTGCCAGAGAGCTGACAAATTCACGGTCATGGGAAACGAAGATTAATGTGCCCTGATACATCTCCAGCGCCATGTTCAGCGATTCGATGGATTCCATATCCAGGTGGTTGGTCGGTTCGTCCATGACGAGGATGTTCGGTTTTTGCATCATCAGCTTGCCGAACAACATGCGGCCTTTTTCACCACCGGAGAGCACTTTCGCCGGTTTCTTGATATCGTCCTGGCTGAACAGCAGGCGACCGAGGATGCTGCGCACCGCTTGTTCGTCATCACCTTCCTGTTTCCACTGGCTCATCCAGTCGAAGACGGTCAGATCGTTATCAAAGTCTTCGGCATGATCTTGCGCGTAGTAACCGATTTGCGCGTTTTCAGACCACTTAACGGTGCCGTTATCGGGCTCAAGCTCGCCCACCAGCGTTTTCAGCATGGTGGATTTACCCACGCCGTTCGCACCCAGAATGGCGATTTTCTCACCCACTTCCAGCAGCAGATTGAAGTTTTTAAACAGCGGGCCTTCATCAAAACCTTTACTAAGCGCTTCCACTTCCAGCGCGTTACGGAACAATTTCTTGTCCTGTTCGAAGCGGATAAACGGGTTCTGACGGCTGGAAGCCTTAACTTCTTCCAGCTTAATTTTGTCGATCTGACGTGCGCGGGAGGTCGCCTGACGAGATTTAGAGGCGTTTGCGCTAAAGCGGCTGACGAACGATTGCAGGTCGGCGATCTGCGCTTTTTTCTTGGCGTTATCCGCCAGCAGACGTTCGCGCGCCTGCGTCGCCGCCGTCATGTATTCGTCGTAATTGCCGGGGTAAACACGCAGCTCGCCGTAATCGAGATCCGCCATGTGCGTACAGACCATGTTAAGGAAGTGGCGGTCGTGCGAAATGATGATCATGGTGCTGTCGCGTTCATTCAGCACCTGCTCCAGCCAGCGAATGGTGTCGATGTCCAGGTTGTTGGTCGGTTCATCGAGCAGCAGAATGTCCGGGTTGGCAAACAGCGCCTGCGCCAGTAACACACGCAGTTTCCAGCCGGGAGCGATTTCGCTCATCGGACCGTAGTGCTGCTCAACCGGAATACCGACGCCGAGCAGCAGTTCGCCCGCACGCGCTTCCGCCGAGTAGCCGTCCATTTCGCCGTACTGCACTTCGAGGTCGGCCACTTTGTAGCCGTCCTCTTCGCTCATTTCCGCGAGGCCATAAATACGGTCGCGTTCCTGTTTCACTTCCCACAGTTCCGCATGGCCCATGATCACCGTGTCGAGCACGCTGAACTCTTCAAAGGCGAACTGATCCTGGCGCAGCTTACCGATGCGCTCATTCGGATCGAGAGAGACGTTACCCAGCGTCGGCTCTAAATCGCCGCCGAGGATTTTCATAAAGGTGGATTTACCACTCCCGTTAGCCCCGATCAGGCCGTAACGGTTGCCGCCGCCAAATTTGACGGAGATATTTTCGAACAGCGGCTTGCTGCCGAATTGCATGGTGACGTTGCTGGTGACTAACACAGAGGTATCCTGAAATATGTGACAAACACCCTATTATGCCACAATTCCGAATTAGATTCCTGCCTGGTGTCAGGCCACTAAACTGCAAGCAAAGGGAAAAAAGTGTGATTTCGTACACATCTGAATTCCCTGGACGGTGGAATGCACATATAATGCGCTTCCTGCATTCTCAACCCAACGGCCTGTGTGGCAATAAGTCTTGCATAAGATGAACATGAAATTAACAACCCTTTTAGCGGCGGCGTTTGCAGTCGTGGGATTTTGCAAAAGCGCGTCTGCTGTTACCTATCCGCTGCCGACTGATGGCAGTCGTCTGATCGGTCAGAACCAGGTCGTCACTATTCCGGAAGGCAATAACCAGCCGCTGGAATATTTTGCGGCTGAATATCAAATGGGTCTGTCCAACATGCTGGAAGCAAACCCGGGCATTGATGCCTACCTGCCGAAAGGCGGCACTGTGATGAATGTTCCACAGCAGCTGATCCTGCCGGATACGGTTCACGAAGGGATCGTGATCAACAGTGCGGAAATGCGCCTCTACTACTATCCGAAAGGCACCAACACGGTGATCGTGCTGCCAATCGGTATCGGCCAGTTGGGTAAAGACACCCCGATTGCCTGGACCACCAAAGTAGAACGTAAAAAAGCCGGTCCGACCTGGACGCCGACGGCGAAAATGCACGCGGAATACGCGGCAATGGGTCAACCGCTGCCGCCGGTTGTACCGGCTGGCCCGGATAACCCGATGGGTCTGTACGCGCTCTATATCGGCCGCCTGTACGCCATTCACGGCACTAACGCTAACTTCGGTATCGGCCTGCGCGTGAGCCACGGCTGTGTGCGTCTGCGCAACGACGACATCAAATTCCTGTTCGAAAACGTGCCGGTCGGTACGCGCGTACAGTTTATTGATGAGCCGGTAAAAGCGACCACCGAGCCGGATGGCAGCCGCTACATCGAAGTTCACAACCCGCTGTCCACCACGGAAGCGCAGTTCACCGGTGGTGAGATTGTGCCGATTGCGCTGACCAAAGCGGTGCAGACCGTTACCAACCAGTCTGATGTTGATTCAAACGTGGTTGATCAGGCGATTCAGAACCGTTCCGGTATGCCGGTTCGTCTGAACTGATTACGGTTGATAGCATAAAAAAGCGGAGCAATGGCTCCGCTTTTTTTTACCCGTGATTCACCACAATAATGCCACCATGATCGTAGCGGTAATGACAATGGGCATATTCCAGCGGCGTGCCATCCTCCAGATAAATCACCTGCTCCACTTCCAGCACCGGATCGGTCTCTTCGCAATTCAGATACTGCTTATCCTCCGCCCAGGGTTTTAAGGCGCGCACAATGCGGTATGAACCCATAATCTTCAGCGCCAGATCGTCCTGCACATAGCGAAATACCGAACTTTCCAGATGCCCGCGGTTTAACCCCGGCACCAGATTCACCGGCATCAGCGTAAACTCCAGCGACATCGGTTCACCTTCCAGCAACCGCAGGCGAATGAAGTCATACACCGGGTCATCCGGCCCCACCAGCAGAGAGGCCTGCTCCTTTTCCGTGGGAAAACGCAACTCGAAGCGGATGATTTTACTGGTCACTTCGCCGACGTTTTCCCAGGTTTTGGTCGCGCCAAAATAGTCGCTACCGGGTAGATCCCAGCGCGACAGTTGCAGGAAATTCTTACGGATAAACGTGCCCTGGCCCTGGCGGGTATACACCAGCCCTTCAACAATCAGCTGGCGCATCGCCTGCTGAATGGTCATCCGGCTGGTGGCAAACTCCGCCGCCAGCGCGAACTGATCCGGCAATGGCGCGCTGGCGGCGTACTGCTGGCTGAGAATGCGCCGCTTAATTTCCCGCGCGATAGTGATGTATTTTGCCGCCATAGCCTTCCTTCGTTTTTAGTCTATCCCATTGTTTCTTAAGGCCACTCTCTCGGCTATTTTGAGGAAAGGCAGGTAGAAGAATACACCAAAGATGATGATTATCAACTGAACCACCACCGCCCGCCAGTCGCCTGCGGTGGCCAGCCAGGCGCTTAAAATCGGCGGCGTAGTCCACGGGATCATCACCACACAGCGCGAGATCCAACCGAGCGTAGTACAAAGCCAGGCAAACCAGATACCCAGCGCCGGAAGCAGCACAAACGGGATCATCAGCGGCAGGTTAAAGACGATGGGCAGACCGAAAATCACCGGTTCATTAATATTGAATAAGCCAGGCGAGATAGCCAGCCGCGCCACCTGCTTCGCCGACTGCTGCTTCGCGAAGATAAAGATGGCGATCAGCAGTGAAAGGGTGCTGCCGGTGCCGCCAATCATACCGAACGTGGGCACAAAAATACTGTTGATGATATGCGGGATTGGCTGCCCGTTGGCAAATGCCAGCATATTCTCGTTGGTGTTAATCAACAACAGGGGTTCAAGGATCACGCCGTTGACCACCGTCTGGTGAATACCGAGCGTAAACAGAAAGTTACCAAAACTGTAGATAAACAGCGTGCCCGGTAAACTGGTGTTAATCTGCCGCAACGGTTGCTGGATAAGCGTGGTGATAAGGTGAATCAAATCCGTGTGCAACAGGTTCGCCAGCAGCGCCGCAACAATGGCGAACAGCGAGAGGGTAATGATTGCCGGGATCAGCGAGGAGAAGGATTGGCCCACCGCCGAGGGCACATTTTCCCCGAGCGAAATAGCAAATTTCTTCACGCTGGCGACGCGGATAAACAGCTCCGTGGAGAGCAAACCAATAATTACCCCGGCAAAAATCCCCGTCGTGCCAATGTTGGTGAACGCCAGCATCTGCGTCACACTCACCGTCGCTTTGCCGCCAACGGGTACCACATCCAGTTGCATCGGCATCATGATGATAAAGCTGGAGAGCGCAATGACTACCGCCGACACCGGGTTGTCAAAGTTCTTATTGCGCGCCAGCGACCAGGCGGTCATCGGCGCAATTAATAACGCGGCGATATTCAGCGTGCCGTTGATCACCGCCTCGCCCCAGACTTTAAAACGTGCCAGCGTCTCCCCCTCCAGCACCCAAGGGAAAACCACGTTATTAATCAATACCGCCAGCCCGGCGAGGATAAAAATCGGCATCACCGCCGCAAACGCGTCACGCAGCGATCGCAGATGCACCTGGTTTGCCAGCCGGGCGGAGAACTCGACAAATTTATCGACGAATGACTGCATTTTCGGCGTGATGTTGCTGTCAGACATTGCGGCTACCCTCTCAATCGTTGCTTACATGTCGCGGCCGTTGCTGCGAATCAGCTGTTGCAGCCAGCGATAGCTCTTTTTCGGTACGCGTTTTAAATCTTTCAGATCGTGGTTTTCGCGATTGACGTACACCACGCCGTAGCGCTTACGCATATCGCCCTGGGAACTGAGAATGTCGATCAAGCCCCAGCCGAGGTAGCCCAACACCTGTGCGCCGTCCTCAAAGATGGCGTCCTGCATCGCCTGGATATGGTCGCGGTGATAAGCAATGCGGTAATCGTCCTCGATCGGGTTAACGCCGTCCCACTCTTCAATCACGCCGATGCCGTTTTCAATCGGGAACACCGGCAAGCGCCAGTCGTTGTAATAGCGGGTAATAATGGCGCGAAAACCGAGTGGATCGATTTGCCAGCCCCATTCGGTCGCCTCAAGATACGGGTTCGCTTTATCGCCCTGTTGCAGGAAATAATTGACCGGGGTTCCCGGCGCAATGGCATCGCTGTCGAGGGTTTTGCTGGCGTAGTAACTAAACGCCATAAAGTCGTTTTTGACCCGCGCGATTTCCGCCAAATCTTCATCGCGGAAGATATCGCGAAAACCTTCTCTTTCGACCACCGCCAGCACTTCCGGGCTGTAACCCTGACCGGCATACACTCGCAGCAGGTTCTGATTGAGGAATTCGTCATATTGCGTGGCGCAAAACACATCGCGCGGTTTGCAGGTCGCCGGATAAACCAGCTGGTGCGCCAGCATGCCGCCCATTAATTTTCCGGGCTGGGTAGCGTGCAGATAATGGGTCAGCAGCACATGCGCCATCATCACATGGTGCTGAATCTGATAAAGCTCGCGCAGGGTTTTCTCACCTTGCAGATAACCACCGACCTGAAATGCGCCTGGCATGTGGTAAATATTCTGCTCGTTAAACGTCAGCCAGTACTTCACTCGGCTGCCAAAGCAGTCGATCATCTTTTTGCCGTAGCGTACAAAAGCGTCCTGCACGCGCCGGTCGGCAAAACCGTTGTACTGCTCAGCCAGCGCCAGCGGCATATCAAAGTGGTAGAGGCAGATCATCGGCTCAATGCCGCGCGCCAGCAAATCGTCGATAAAGCGGTCATAAAAGGCGATGCCTTCGTCGTTGAACTCGCCATCGCCCTGCGGACAAACGCGGCTCCAGGAAATCTGGAAACGGTAGCAGTTCATGCCCAGATCCTGCATCAGGTCGAAATCCTCCTGATAGCGGTGGTAGGAATCAGTGGCGACTTTCCAGTCGGAGGCAAATTCGCTGGCTTCGCGAATATCGTAGACCGACATCCCTTTCCCGCCCTCGTTCCACGCGCCTTCGGTCTGCATGCTGGATACGGAGTTACCCCATAAAAAGCCGTTCGGTAACGTTTTACTCATCTCGCTTCTCCATGACTAGTCATTTTCAAGATATGACTAGTCATATAGATAACGGCGAAAAAATGGGCAAAAGGGACGATGCGATTTTGTGACGCTATTCGAAAGAAAAGAAAAACGCGACGGGTGAGCGTCGCGTTTGAGAGGAAGGATAATTACTGTTGTTTTAGCTGGTTACGGCGGTATTCCCCCTGGCGCTCAAACATCCAGCCGGGATATTCGCGCGGCAGTGCGCTCACTGCATCCAGTTGTTGCAGTTCGTCATCGCTCAGGTGGATCGCCGTCGCCGCAATGTTATCGTCCAGTTGTTCCGGGCGTTTTGCGCCAATAATCACGCTGCTGACCACCGGCTGATGCAGCAGCCAGGCCAGCGCGATTTGCGCCACGGAAACCCCTTTGCTGTCGGCGATGGTACGCATAACGTCCACGCAATCAAAAGCGCGGTCTTTATTCACCGGCGGGAAATCAAACGCCAGGCGGCGTCCACCGGCTTCTGCCTGACCGTCGCGGCTATATTTACCGCTCAGCAAGCCGCCCGCCAGCGGGCTCCAGACCATCAGCCCCACGCCTTCGCTCTGCATCATCGGCATCAGTTCACGTTCCAGATCGCGACCAGCGATGGTGTAGTAAGCCTGAAGCGAGGCAAAGCGCGCCAGCCCAAGACGCTCCGAAATCCCCAGCGCTTTGGCGATTTGCCACGCCGCCCAGTTAGAGACGCCGATATAGCGCACATGCCCGTGCTGAACGAGGTTATCCAGCGCGTAAAGCGTCTCCTCGATGGGTGTGGCCGGATCAAAGCCATGTAACTGGTAGAGATCAATATGATCCAGTTGCATACGCTTGAGGCTCTCTTTCACGCTATTCATGATGTGATAGCGCGAACTGCCGCGCGAGTTCACCCCGGCGGTGCCGGTTTCGCCAAACACTTTGGTCGCGACGATAACGTTTTCACGCGGCACTTTCAGGTTTTTCAGTGCCTGGCCGGTGATCTCCTCCGAACGCCCGTCGGAATAGACGTTCGCGGTATCGATAAAGTTAATGCCGGCATCGAGCGCACTGCCAACCAGCTGCTCGGCTTGCGCCTGTTGCAACTGGCCGATTTTGCTCCACATGCTCTCGCTGTCGTCACCGCCAAACGTCATGGTGCCGAGGCACAGTTCAGAAACAAACAGTCCGGTATTACCCAGTTTTTTGTAGCGCATGATGGCGTCTCCTCATCTGTTTAGTTGGCGCAGACAGTTATACGCAATCCTCTGCGGTGGCGAATGTGAGGATCCTGCCTGTTTCTTGCCCAATTCTCTGATTATCCGCGCGGCGCTTCACCAAACACTTTGTAATCAGGCAGTTGCACATTCTGATACGGTTCCCAGCCGCCGCCGAGCGCTTTATACAACGCCACCAGATCGAGGCTGCTTTGCACCCGCGCCTGCTCGCGCTGCTGGCTGGCCTGCGCCAGCTGACGCTGAGCATCCAGCACATCAATAAAACTGGCGATCCCCTGACGGTAGCTGTCGGTGGCAAGCGAGAAGGCGTTTTGCAGCGCACTGAGCGTTTTATCCAGTCCCGCTTCACGCTGCTGATCGGCGCGGTAACTGACCAGCGCATTTTCCACATCACCCAGCGCACTGAGCACCGTCTGACGATAGTTCAGCACCACCGCGCCCTGCTCTGCACGCGCCAGCTTGACGCTGGACACCAGCCGCCCACCCTGGAAAATGGGAATCGAAATCTGCGGGCCGAAGCTATAAAAATGGCTGCTCCAGTCGGTAAGCCAGTTGGTTTCGCTGTTGCGCAGACCAAACTGGCCGCTTAACGACAAGCTGGGAAACAACTGCGCAACCGAAACGCCAATCTGTGCCGTCGCTGCATGCAGGCTGGCTTCCGCTTCGCGAACGTCCGGGCGACGGCGCGCCAGCGTCGACGGAATTCCGGTGGGCACAATATCCGGCAGCGCGGGTAACGGCTGCGCATTACGCAATTCGTTGTCCAGCGCACCAGGCGGTTTACCGAGCAGGATCGCTAACGCGTTCATCGCCTGGCGCTCCTGCGCTTCATATTGCGGAAGTTGCGCTTCCAGGTTGCCGACCTGGGCGCGGGCATTTTCCACATCCAGTTGCGGTGAAAGGCCGCCTTTTTGTCGGTTTTCGGTCAGCGTAAATGTCTGCTGCGCGCTGTCGATTTGTGTTTTCAGTGTGCTGATGATGTTCTGCGCGCCACGCAGTTGCAGCCACGCGCGCGCCACTTCAGCTTCCAGCGATACCAGCGCATCGTTACGTTGTTCGATTGCCTGCTGTTGCTGCGCGGACGCCGCTTCTACCTGGCGTCGCACTTTACCCCACAGATCCAGTTCCCACTGGGCATCAAAACTGCCCTGATAGAGATTTACCGGTTGGGTAAGCGCGCCAAGCGCCCCGCTGATCGCCGGGTCAGCGTCCTGCAACTGACCCTCCACGTTATGGGATTTCAGCTCACCTTCAATGCCCAGTTGCTGGCGAGTCGCTTTCAGCGACCCGTTAACCGCTGGCAGAAACGCGCCACCCGCCTGGTTAATCTGCTCGCGCGCACCGGCAATGCGCAGCACGGTTTGCTGAAGCGAGAGATTATCGTTAATCGCCCGCTCAATCAGGCTGTTCAACTGCGGCGACTGGAAGGTTGTCCACCAGCGCGGATTCACCGCCTGCGAAGAGGTCTGTGATTTTACCGCTTTGTCACCCGGATCGTTCCAGCGCGCAGGCGTTTGCGGTTTGGGCGCCTGGTAATCCGGCCCGACAGCACAACCGGCAAGCCACAGCGACAACAGGGTTACGGGAAAACGACACCACGTCATATTAATGTGCTCCTGCGCTGCCTTCGCTTTTGATCGGCGAAAGCAATAAACAAAAGGGGATCAGCAACATCGCCACCAGGCTGAGCACGGTGAAAACGTCGATATAGGCCAAAAAACGCGACTGGGCGATCATCGCTTTGTACATCTGCCCGGTGGCGCTGGTCAGCGGATCGCCGACCAGGCTGGTGAAGTTACGGATCGCCTCCGCGGATTCACGCAAAGCCTGCTGAAATTGCTCATTAAAGGGAGACGTATGCTCTGATAAGTGCGACATATGCGCCTGCGAGCGCTCGGTGATCGCCGCCGTTGACAGCGAAATACCAACCGATCCCGCCACGTTACGGAACATGGTAAACAGCGCCGCCGCATCGGCATTTAGCTGGCGCGGGATCGAGATAAAGGCGATGGTCGTCAACGGGACAAACAGGAAACCCAGCCCAATCGACTGGGCACTGCGAAACAGCATCAGCGTTTCAAAGTCGATATCCGGAGCCAGCGTACGCGACCACCAGAATGAGGCCGCAAGGCAGAAAAAGCCGAAGGCGATTATCCAGCGCGTCTGCACCACCGGCATCAGTTTCAGCACCAGCGGGATGGTCAGCACAATCAACACCGCGCCGGGCGACAGCACCAGCCCTGACCAGGTGGCGGTGTAGCCCAGATCCTGCTGCGCCAGTTGCGGGATCACCACCGAGCTGCCATAGAGGATCATCGCCATGCCGGCCATCAGCAAGCTGGAAACCGTAAAGTTCTTGTCCGCCATGCAGCGCAAGTCGACCACCGGCTTTTTGGCATACAGCAGCCAGTAAATAGCCCCGACAATACCAATCGCAGTCAGGACGGCGAAAATACGGGTGAAATCGGAGTTGAACCAGTCTTCATCTTCACCGCGATCGAGCATCACCTGCAGACAACCCAGCCCCAGCGCAATCAGGCCAATGCCCGGCCAGTCGATGGACAATTTCTGCTTCGATTTGCGCTCCCAGGGCGGATCCTCCAGCAGCTGGTAAATCGCCAGAACCGTGATAATGCCCACCGGAATATTGATAAAAAAGACCCAGCGCCAGGAGTAGTTATCGGTTATCCAGCCGCCCAGCGTTGGCCCCAGCACCGGGGCGACAATAATGGCGATAGACGACAAACCAAAGGCTTTGCCGCGATCTTCCGGCTTGAAGTAATCCAGCAACACCGATTGCTGCGTGGGTTGCAAACCGCCGCCAAAAAAGCCCTGCAAAATACGAAACAGGATGATTTGCCAAAGCTCAGTGGCGATGCCGCACAGAAACGAACAGACGGTAAACATCACAATGCAGATCAGGAAAAACTGCTTGCGCCCGAAGGTACGGCTGAGAAAAGCGGAGATCGGCAGAACAATACCGTTCGCCACCAGGTAGCTGGTCAGCACCCAGGTTGATTCGTCATAACTGGCGGAGAGCGACCCGGCGACGTGCGGCAGTGCCACGTTAACAATCGTGGTATCGAGGATCTCCATAAACACCGCGAGGGTGACGACCCACGCCACCGCCCACGGGTTACTGGCGGGTTTCCAGTTCTCGTGGCTGTGATCCGTCATTCCAGCGTCACCTTCGGTTCAACGGAAAGGCCTAACGGCAACGGTTTGTTGGGATCCAGGCCTTTATCGATGACGATTTTCACCGGCACGCGCTGAACGATTTTGACAAAGTTGCCGGTCGCATTTTCTGAAGGAAACGCGGCGAACTTCGACCCGCTGCCCTGCTGGATGCTATCGATATGTCCTTCCAGCTCCAGATCCGGCCACGCATCCACTATGACGCTGACTTTATTCCCCGGGCGCATCCGCTCCAGCTGCGACTCTTTAAAGTTCGCCACCACCCACACATCCGGTGAGACCAGCGAAAAAAGCGCGGTGCCCGCCTGCACTAACGTACCGTTTTGCACATTGCGTTTGGTGATAAAGCCATCGAAAGGCGCACGCACTTCCGTCCAGGATAAATTCAGATTCGCGGTTTCCAGCTGCGCTTTTGCCTGCGCCACTTGCTGCTGGCGCGCTTCGACATTGGTTTCCTGCTGGCGGATTTGCAACTGCACCTGGTCGGCGACTTCCAACTGTGCCTGCGCGCTGGCAAGTTGTGCCTGCGCGCTACGCAACTGGGCATTAGCACTATCGATATTTTGCTGTGTGGTGGCGCGAGGATCGACACCACGCTGACGGCGATAAGCGGCTTCGGCATTCGCCAGGTCTGCTTTTGCTTTCAGCACCTGTGCGCGCGCTTCGTCACGCTGAGCGGGATACTGCACTTTTGATAAGTCCAGTTGCGCCTGCGCCTGGTGAAGCTGTGCGATTGCCAGCCCCAGTTGCGCTTGCGCCTGATCGCGCTGCGCGGTGGCATCGCGCGGGTCAATCGTGACCAGCAAATCCCCTTTCTTGACGCGCTGGTTATCTTTCACCCGCAACTCGGTGACGTAACCGGCCACTTTCGGCGCAATCGTCACCGCGTCGCCATCGGTAAAAGCGTCGTCGGTGGTCTCTTCATTACGGGTTAAAAACCACCACACCAGCGCAACAATCACCATCACGCCGACAACAATGGCGAGGATAATCAGTGGTTTCTTTCCGGGGCGTTTACGTGGATTTTGGTTGTTATCGTCCTGAACGTCGTCAGGATGCGTTGTGTTTTCTGCCATAGTTTCGCAACAGTCCTGTCAGGTAACGGCGCCAGGGATGCGCCGTTAACTAAAGTTAGGCGGTTGCTATACATTTGCCAGGATAAACTGACAAATCAGCACTATCTGAATAAGAGTAATCCGTATCCTACCAGCGCCGCCCACAGCAGCATCGGCATGGAATAAAGATGAAAGCGCCACCAGATGCGGCGATCGTTTGCCATACGCAGCGCGATAAGATTGGCCAGCGAACCGGGCAGCAAACCAAAGCCGCCAACGTTCACCGCCCATGCCAGCAGCGTATCCGGCGGCACATAATTGAGCAGCAAAATGGTCGCGGGCACATTACTGATAAATTGCGACAGACCAATGGCTGTCAACCACAACCCTGGAGGTGACAACTGGCTGGCGCTGTTCAGCACCGCGTGCAGCGCAGGCAACTGAATAAGCAGGTGGACATCAATAAACATGGCGATAAACACCAGCAGCAGCGTCCAGTCCACACTCAGCACTACCCGCCGCGCCAGTAGCAAGAACCCGATGGCGACAATTGCCAGCCCCCACAACTCCTGTTTCAACTCCAGCGCGGTAATAAAGATTAAGTAGAAGCCGAGGCAGCTCCACACCAGACGGGGTTGCCAGTCCGGCGTTTGTACGCCGCTATGGTAGTTAAGCGCCTTTTTCGGAAAACAGAACCAGCACAACACCAAGAGCGTAACCATCATTGCCAGCGCCAGCGGCGCCATCTGCCAGATGAAAGCCGGGAAAGAGAGGCCAGAGCGTCCCCAGATAAGAATGTTTTGTGGGTTTCCGATAGGCGTTAATAACGATCCGGCATTGACCGCCAGCGCTTCAAAAATGATCAGCCGGTTAACCGGGATTTCGCACAGTTTCTTCAGCGTGATGGTCAGCGGTACCACAATAAACAGCGCCACATCATTGGTGAGAAAGGTGGAGAGGAGCGCTGCAGCCAGCACCATAAACATCGCCAGCCGACGCTGATGGTGAAAACGACGCACCATACGCCGCCCAATCACATCAAAATAACCGCTCAGCTCAACCCCTTTGGTCAGCAGCATCAGGCCGCTGAGGGTAATAATGGTGTGCCAGTCGATCGCTCCAGGCCAGGTTTTCGGCGCAAACGGGGCAAAAAAGCACAATGCAAAACCAATAAGCAGTAACAGATGCAGGAAACGGTCGCGCGCCAGGGCGCGGAAGAACGGCATACTCATTCAGGAGGTTGCTCATGTTGCAGGGTGAAGCGACGGAAACACTCCAGCGTTTCCTCGCTGACGTGATGTTCCATACCTTCGGCGTCGCGTCGCGCGATTTCAGGACTGACACCCAGTACCAATAAGAAGCTTTCCACGATTTGGTGACGCTCGCGGCTCTCCTGCGCCAGCCTCTCACCTTCCGCAGTCAAAAAAACGCCGCGCCAGGGAATCTGTTCAATCAAGCCCACCGTTGCCAGTCTTTTTAACATTTTCGCAACCGTCGGTTGTGAAACGCCAAGGCGGGCGGCCATATCCACCTGGCGGGCTTCGCCTACTTCGCGGATCAAATCCGAAATCAGTTCAACATAGTCATCAATCAGTTCGCGACGATGTGCTTCGCGCACCTGACGAAAGCCTTCAACGTGCTCTTCTACATTTACCAGCGTCACTTTTTTTATTGTTTGCTTACCTGCGCGACGGTTCATTGTGCTTCCTCTGAAGGTGTGACACCTGTGCAGCATCATATAAGAGAAGCGCCATTGTAAACCATCCGTGAATCAGCACAAAAAATTAACGTCTTAGCCATAGCTATAGAACATAGCCTGTGCTATATCTGTATGTAATGCGTTCACCCTTCATGGAACGAAGGGCATGAAAATGGCAGGAGGTAACGATGAATGAGTTCAAGAGGTGTATGCGCGTGTTTAGCCACTCTCCCTTTAAAGTCCGTTTAATGCTGCTGAATATGTTGTCCGATATCATTACCGGCAAACCTCAGCAGGACTCCGACAAACCTTCTCACTAATGCGGCGTCGCGGTACGCCGCTTCATTTTTCTGTCACAATCCCCCGTCATACTGATCGATTCGTCTAAAAATCAGCGTATTTTTGCTGGATTTGCAATCATTCTCTCAAAACAACCGCTTAGCCCCTGTTGACCTTCGACACGCCTCGCTCTATCTTTGCGCTGCCCTGCACAAATTGCGGCTCGCAGATGCGGACCCCCTCCCCTCTTCACACGCACTGTCCGGCAGGTTTTGACCCTTAACGCCAGGGTGAGCACATGGCGTTTTCATGACAGTAATCTATGAGCTTAATCCTTAAAGAATCCGTTGCCTTTCGCAGCCAGACGCTCAACCCGTGGACGGGTTTCTACTTTTTACAATCGATGTTGATTAACTTCGCTCTGGGTTATGAATTTAGCGTGATGTATGCGGTGCTTTTAACCTGCGCGCTGCTGATCCTCTGGCGTCATGCGCCTCGCGCGCAAAAAACCGTTCTCGGGATTATCTCGCTGGTTGCCGCCTGTTATTTCCCTTTTGGCCGGGCATACGGCGCGCCGAACTTCAACACGTTGCTGGCGCTGCTGTCGACCAATATGGAAGAGTCGACGGAAATTCTGACTATCTTCCCGTGGTATCACTACGCTATCGGCGTATTCATTTTTGCGCTGGGCGTTATTTCGCTGCGCCGTCGGATTATCGTGCGTTCCACGCCATGGCTGAAATGGGACACGCTGGGCACGATTGTGTGCATCGCGTCTTATTTTATTGGCCCGGTGCAAAACCATTTCAAAGGTTACGAATTCAGAATCATTGATACCGGTGTTCCGGTGCTGCGTTTCGTGCGCGATGTGGCGTTTAACTACTATGTTGTTAAAGAAGAACAGAAAAATATGGCCGCGCTCGCCAGTGTGAAAGACACCTGGACTGTGCTGGCGGTGAAACCGAAATACCATACTTACGTGGTGGTTATTGGCGAAAGTGCACGTCGTGACGCGCTGGGCGCCTTTGGCGGCCACTGGAATAACACTCCGTTTGCCAGCCAGGTAAACGGCACGCTGTTTACGGATTACATTTCCGCAAGCGGTTCAACACAAAAATCCCTTGGGCTGACGTTAAACCGCGTGGTGGAAGACCAACCGCAGTATCAGGATAATTTTGTCACGCTGGCTAACCGTGCCGGTTTCCAGACGTGGTGGTTTTCTAATCAGGGACAGATTGGCGAATACGACACGGCCATCGCCAGTATCGCTAAGCGTGCCGATGAAGTGCAGTTTTTGAAACGTGGTGACTTCGAAGCAGATAAAAACACCCGCGACGAGGATCTGTTAAAACTCACCAATCAGGTCCTTAGCACAAAACGTACCCAGCCGCAGCTGATTGTGCTGCATTTGATGGGCTCGCACCCGCAGGCCTGCGATCGCACCGGCGGCAAATATAATGAGTTTGTGCAGTCAAAAGAGACCTCCTGCTACCTCTATTCCATCACGCAGACCGATGATTTCCTCGGGAAAATGTATTCACAGCTGGTTAATACCGGCGAAAGTTTCTCGATGGTTTACTTCTCGGATCACGGGCTGGCGATTAAAGAACGCGGAAAAGACGTGCAGTACCTGGCGCATGCCGATACTTTTCAACAGGACTTCCAGGTGCCGTTTATGGTGCTTTCCAGCGACGATACTAAACATCGGGTGATTAAAGCGCGCCGTTCAGCGAACGACTTTTTGAGCTTCTTTTCGCAGTGGACCGGGATTAGCGCAGAGCAGATTAAAAATCCTTACCGTTTTATGTCCGAGCAAAAAGCCGGGCCAGCGTACATTACCAACTTTAAGTTACAGAAAGTTGACTACAACCATCTCGGCACGGATCTCTTCGATACGCGTAGTAAGCGGTAATTTCTGAAGTAAATTGCAGATAAAAAAATCCGCCCAGTGGGCGGATTTTTTATTATCGCCGAAGCGATTAGAAGCGGTAACCAACGCCGGCAATCCAGGTGCCAACGTCTACGTTACGAATACGGCTCTGCTCGTAGGAGAAGTCCAGAGCAACGTTTTCCATCGGGTTGAACTGCAGACCAGCGCCGTAAGAGAAACCGTAGTCGCTGGTGTCAGACACTTTAGCGGTGTCTACAGTCTGCTGGAATTTACCGTAACCTACACCCACAACACCGTAGATGCTCGCCCAGTCGTTGATGCGGTAAGCCGGACCTGCGGTGATGCCGTAGTACTGCGCTTTGTTATAAACGCTGCTTTCGGTGCGATCTTTTTCAGTGTAAGTAAAGGAACCGATAACACCCAGCGGGTTGTTGTCCTGCTCGTAGCGATATTTCAGGTTGAAACCGTTAGTTTTGTTAGCAATACCCTGAGCGTCGCTCTGAGCGTAACCGCCAGTTACGGTTGAAGTAGCTGCTACTGCGGAACCTGCAGAAACCGCCAGAAGTGCGGCCAGTGCTGAAAGACATGCAATTTTTTTCATAATCCACCTCAAATGTGCTTCAAGTAAATCCTACGTCCTACGCATTTAAATATATCAAAATTAGTTAAGAAACTCTTTGCGGGAATTGGGGTCTAAGGTGCCATTTGATGTAACAGAAAGTTTCCATCACTGACCAACCCTTTCAAAAAAAAGCAGTTTCCCCACATAACGCACCATTATGCTGCGCATTTAATGGCACATTCATCCAGATAATTCTTAATTAGATAGGTTAATTAACCATCAGAGTGGCGCTATTCTACGGATTTTTCAGTTACTTTTTTTCAACAAACGCTCAACCAGCCGGGGGTAATTCAAGTAGACTGCCTCTTTTACTTTATTTGACAGAAATTGACGGGAGAAAGGATGCCTGCGCAGTCTCGTAAATTGCCGGTGTGGTTGCCGGTATTAATATTGCTTGTCGCGATGATGTCCATTCAGGGAGGCGCGTCGCTGGCGAAATCACTGTTTCCGATTGTTGGCGCACCCGGCGTCACCGCGCTGCGTCTCGCACTTGGCACGATTATTTTGGTCGTGGTGTTTAAGCCATGGCGTTTACGTTTTACCCGTGAACAACGCCTGCCGCTGCTGTTTTACGGCCTGTCGCTCGGCGCCATGAACTATATGTTCTATTTATCGATCCAGACGATACCGCTCGGCGTTGCGGTGGCGCTGGAATTTACCGGCCCGCTGGCGGTGGCGCTTTTCGCCTCACGCCGCCCGGTGGATTTCATCTGGGTGATCCTCGCGGTACTTGGCCTCTGGTATCTGCTGCCGCTAGGCGAAAATGTCTCTCATGTTGATCTCACTGGCGCGGCGTTTGCCCTTGGTGCTGGCGCTTGCTGGGCAGTCTATATCCTTTCCGGGCAGCGCGCCGGGGAAGAGCATGGCCCGGCAACAGTAGCGCTGGGTTCATTAATTGCGGCGGTAGTTTTTGTGCCGCTTGGCGCGTTCCAGGCGGGCGAAGTGCTGTGGCACTGGTCTGTTCTGCCGCTGGGGATCGCCGTGGCGATTTTATCCACCGCCCTGCCTTACTCGCTGGAAATGATCGCCCTGACGCGCTTACCGACTCGCACATTCGGCACATTGATGAGTATGGAACCGGCGATGGCGGCAATTTCCGGCATGATCTTCCTCGGTGAAACGCTCACCTTCCAGCAAGCGCTGGCGTTGGCGGCGATTATTATCGCGTCGATGGGCTCGACACTCACGCTGCGTCGGGAAGCGACAGTCAAAAAAATCGATATTGGCTAAATAACTATTATTTGGCATGAGATGTTTCTTATGCCAAATATCCACGCCCCCACCGCAGACATTATTTCTTACTTTTTCCAGCATCCTGCATTAAATAGAATCATTCGCATTTTAGAAATAATAATTTATTAGAATTATCTTACATTTCATTTGATTAGTTGCGTCATCCTGAAATCCTTTCCTATATTTTATATTCGCTATCGAACTGATAGGTACAGCCAAGACTGGCAGCAAAAATCTGGTGCTATACTTAGTTTCGGTAATTTCCTGGGACACAAACATCAAGAGGATATGAGATTATGAGTACCGCTAAACTGGTTAAAACGAAAGCGTCTAATCTGCTTTATACCCGCAACGATGTATCGGATAGCGATAAAAAAGCGACCATCGAGCTGCTGAATCGCCAGGTGATCCAGTTCATTGACCTGTCTCTGATCACTAAACAGGCTCACTGGAATATGCGCGGTGCTAACTTCATTGCCGTACATGAAATGCTGGATGGCTTCCGTACTGCGCTGGTAACCCACCTTGATACCATGGCAGAACGCGCCGTACAGCTGGGCGGTGTCGCACTGGGCACCACGCAGGTGATTAACAGCAAAACCGCGCTGAAAAGCTATCCGCTGGATATTCATAGCGTGCAGGATCACCTCAAAGAACTGGCCGATCGTTACGCAGTGGTCGCCAACGATGTACGTAAAGCGATTGGCGAAGCGAAAGACGAAGATACCGCTGATATCTTTACCGCCGCTTCCCGCGACCTTGATCAATTCTTGTGGTTCATTGAGTCCAACATTGAGTAATCCATAAGTTTTGCCTATATGCCCTGCGCATCCCGCGCAGGGTTTTGCACTATTACAGTGCGAATTTTCTCCCCTTCTCGCACGTAAAGTTACCACTTCGTAATTATCCCATCACAAAATTGTTAATAAGTGATTGTTTTTACCCCACGAACTGCGCTAAAAAAAAGCAAAACAGGCCATGCCGCCAGAATGCACCAAAATAGTGACTCAAAATGGTGCATGCGGCTATTGTTGCTACACTTATTGTGCAACCGGTTAAAGGTTCGCCTTTACAAAACAATAGGTTGTAAACCTGGCATGATTTTTTCATACTGCGTTCATTCTCGCAGGGGTTCGTTCCCCGGATACAAAAGGAAAAACTATGAAGTCTGTATTGAAATTTTCCCTGGCTGCACTCGCTCTCGCTTTTGCTGTTTCTTCTCAGGCTGCTGATAAAAAACTGGTTGTCGCTACCGACACTGCGTTCGTTCCTTTCGAATTCAAACAAGGTAACCAATATGTTGGTTTCGACGTGGATCTGTGGGCAGCAATCGCCAAAGAACTGAAACTGGATTACGAACTGAAGCCGATGGACTTCAGCGGCATCATCCCTGCGCTGCAAACCAAAAATATCGATCTGGCGCTGGCGGGTATCACCATTACGGAAGAACGTAAAAAAGCCATCGATTTCTCTGACGGCTACTACAAAAGCGGCCTGCTGGTGATGGTGAAAGCCAACAACAACGACGTGAAAAGCGTGAAAGACCTCGATGGTAAAGTGCTGGCAGTGAAGAGCGGCACCGGTTCCGTTGACTACGCAAAAGCGAACATCAAAACCAAAGACCTGCGTCAGTTCCCGAACATCGATAACGCGTATATGGAACTGGGCACTGGCCGCGCTGACGCAGTACTGCACGACACGCCGAACATCCTGTACTTCATCAAAACTGCTGGCAACGGCAAGTTCAAAGCTGTCGGCGACTCTCTGGAAGCGCAGCAGTACGGTATCGCCTTCCCGAAAGGCAGCGATGAACTGCGCGAGAAAGTGAACGGTGCGCTGAAAACGCTGCACGACAACGGCACGTACAACGAAATCTACAAAAAATGGTTCGGCACCGAACCTAAATAATTATTAAAAAATAAAGCGTTACACCTCGGAGGCGGCTTTCGCCTCCGATGCTTTTTGTTAAAACCACGGTATACAGGAACACATCATGCAGTTTGACTGGAGCGCCATCTGGCCCGCCATTCCGCTTTTGCTTGACGGGGCTAAAATGACCTTATGGATCTCGATCCTGGGTCTGGCTGGCGGTATCGTTATCGGCCTGCTGGCCGGTTTAGCCCGTACCTATGGCGGCTGGATTTCTAACCACATCGCACTGGTTTTCATCGAAGTTATTCGCGGTACGCCAATCGTCGTTCAGGTGATGTACATTTACTTCGCCTTGCCAATGGCCTTCCCCGATATTCGTATCGACACCTTCAGCGCCGCGGTGATCACCATCATGATCAACTCCGGGGCGTATATCGCCGAAATCACCCGCGGCTCCGTGCTGTCCATCCATAAAGGGTTCAGCGAAGCGGGCCAGGCGCTGGGGCTTTCCCGCGTTGAAACTATCCGCCATGTGATCATGCCGCTGGCGCTGCGTCGTATGTTGCCGCCGCTGGGCAACCAGTTGATCATCAGCATCAAAGATACGTCGCTGTTTATTGTTATCGGCGCAGCCGAATTAACCCGTCAGGGCCAGGAAATCATTGCCGGTAACTTCCGTGCGCTGGAAATCTGGACCGCCGTCGGGGTGATTTATCTGATCATTACCCAGGCGCTGAACATCGTGCTCCGCCGTCTTGAAAAAAGGATGAAAATCCTGTGATTGAATTTAAAAACGTTTCCAAGCACTTCGGTCAAACCCAGGTGCTGCACAATATCGATCTGAACATTACTCAGGGTGAAGTGGTGGTGATTATCGGGCCGTCGGGCTCCGGGAAATCGACGCTGCTGCGCTGCATTAACAAACTGGAAGAGATCACCAGCGGCGATCTGATTGTCGACGGTCTGAAAGTTAACGATCCAAAAGTGGACGAGCGCCTGATCCGCCAGGAAGCGGGCATGGTGTTCCAGCAGTTTTATCTGTTCCCGCACCTGACCGCGCTGGAAAACGTCATGTTTGGCCCGCTTCGTGTACGCGGCGCAAAGAAAGAAGACGCAGAAAAACTGGCGAAAGATCTGCTGGCGAAAGTCGGTCTCGCCGAGCGAGGTCACCATTATCCGTCTGAGCTTTCCGGTGGTCAGCAGCAGCGTGTGGCGATTGCCCGCGCGCTGGCAGTCAAACCGAAAATGATGCTGTTTGATGAGCCAACTTCTGCACTCGACCCGGAGCTGCGCCATGAAGTGCTGAAAGTAATGCAAGACCTGGCCGAAGAAGGCATGACTATGGTGATCGTGACCCACGAAATCGGCTTCGCCGAGAAAGTGGCCTCACGCCTGATTTTCATCGATAAAGGCCGCATTGCCGAAGATGGCAACCCTCAGCAGCTGATCGAAAATCCGCCAAGCCAGCGCCTGCAGGAATTCCTGCAACACGTCTCCTGATTTACCCCGCCCCTCCTTGCGGAGGGGCACTCCCCCAGATTCTTCTCAATTCATCGCGGCCGCGGTACGGCATCTATACTTATCATTTTGCTGGACTTTCTCACCGGAGGAGCACATGCCGTGGATCCTGCTATTGATTGGGTTGTGGTGCGCGCCGTTACAGGCGGCGACGATACCCGGCATTACCTCTGCGGCAACCACGCCTGCGCCTTCGACGCAAACGAGTGAGCCCAATGTCGAGCAGAAAAAGGCCGCTTATGCCGCGCTTGCGGACGTGCTGGAAAACGATGAGTCACGCAAGGAACTGATTGATCAGCTGCGGAAAGTTGCCGCCACACCACCGCAAGAACCGGTACCGGTGATCACTCCGCCGGAGGCGAAAGAGCAAAAAACGGTGCTGGAAAACGTGACCGAGGTCAGCGAACATTATGGCAATGCGCTGGCATCGCGTTTTGCTCAGCTGTATCGCAATATCACCGGTTCGCCCCACAAAGCCTTTAACCCGCAGACCTTCAGCAATGCCGCCAGTCATTTCCTGCTATTGGCCGCGCTGGTTTTTGCTTTCTGGTTTCTTGTTCGCTTAGCGGTATCGCCGCTGTATCGCAAAATGGGCGCCTGGGGACGGCGTAAAAACCGCGACCGCAGTAACTGGTTGCAACTGCCCTCAATGATTATCGGCGCGTTTATTATCGACCTGATGCTGCTGGCGTTAACAATATTTGTCGGTCAGTTGCTTAGCACGAACCTTAACGCAGGCAACAGTACCATTGCCTTTCAACAAAGCCTGTTTCTGAATGCCTTTGCGCTGATTGAGTTTTTTAAAGCAATTTTGCGGCTGGTTTTCTGCCCTCATATTGCTGATCTGCGTCCATTTCGTATTACCGACGAAACAGCCCGCTACTGGCATCTGCGCCTGAGTGCGCTGAGCAGCCTGATTGGTTACGGTTTGCTGGTTGCCGTACCGATTATTTCCAACCAGGTCAACGTGCAGTTTGGCGCACTGGCGAATGTGGTGATCATGCTCTGCATTACCGTATGGGCGCTGTACCTTATTTTTCATAATAAGCGGCAAATTCAGCACAACTTGATTGTGCTGGCGGATCACTCGCTGGCCTTTTTTAGCTTGTTTATCCGCGCTTTTGCGTTGATCTGGCACTGGCTCGCCAGCGCTTACTTTATTGTGTTGTTCTTCTTTTCGCTGTTCGATCCCGGCAACAGCCTGAAATTCATGATGGGTGCCACGGTCAATAGCCTGGCGATCCTGAGCATTGCTGCGTTTCTTTCTGGCGTATTGTCGCGCTGGTTGAATAAGACCATCACCCTGTCGCCACAGGTACAGCGCAACTATCCCGAACTGCAAAAGCGACTCAATGGCTGGCTCTCCGCGTCGTTAAAAGCCGCACGGATCCTGGTGGTTTGCGCAACGATCATGCTGCTGCTGAACGCCTGGGGGCTGTTTGATGTCTGGCACTGGCTGAATTACGGTGCGGGCGAGAAAACCGTCGATATCCTGATCCGTATTGCCTTGATCCTCTTCTTCTCCGCCGTTGGCTGGACCCTGCTTGCCAGTATTATTGAAAACCGGCTGGCGTCGGATATTCACGGCCGCCCGCTGCCAAGCGCGCGCACCCGCACGTTGCTGACGCTGTTTCGCAATGCGCTGGCAGTGGTGATCAGTACCATAACGGTGATGATTGTGCTGTCGGAAATTGGCGTGAATATCGCGCCATTGCTGGCCGGGGCCGGGGCGCTCGGGCTGGCTATCTCATTTGGTTCGCAAACACTGGTGAAAGATATTATCACCGGCATTTTTATCCAGTTTGAAAACGGCATGAACACCGGGGATTTGGTCACTATCGGCCCGCTAACCGGCACCGTGGAGCGAATGTCGATTCGCTCCGTTGGCGTACGTCAGGATACCGGCGCGTACCACATCATTCCGTGGTCATCGATCACCACTTTCGCCAACTTTGTGCGCGGCATTGGCTCCGTGGTGGCGAATTATGACGTGAATCGCCAGGAGGATACCGATAAAGCGAATCAGGCGTTAAAAGATGCTGTGGCGGAACTGATGGAGCAGGAGGAGATCCGCGGCTTGATTATTGGCGAACCATCGTTTGCCGGGCTGGTTGGGCTGACCAACACGGCCTTCACGCTTCGCGTCACCTGCACTACCCTGCCGCTAAAACAGTGGACGGTGCGTTTTGCCCTCGACACGATGGTGAAAAAGCATTTCGACCGTGCAGGCGTGCGCCCGCCGGTGCAGACATACCAGATGTTACCGGCGCCGGAAAGCGCAGCACCGCCAGCTTCACCCGCCAGCCCGCCACCGCCGGCAGAACCTACCCTTTAAAACGCGTCTGCGCCCAGCGTTTACGCTGGGCCTCATCGAGAAACGTCCAGGCGATAAAACGGCTCTGCTTCTGGCCTTGTGCCATCTCTTTTTTCATCACTTTCACTGCGCCAACCTGGGTCAACACGCGATACAGCTCGGGCAGATTATCGCCGCGAGACACCAGCGAGGTAAACCACAACACCTGGCGCGCAAACTGTTGGCTTTCAGCAATCATCTTGCTGATAAAAGCCACTTCGCCGCCTTCGCACCACAACTCCTGCTGCTGACCGCCAAAGTTGGCCGCATCGTTAACCGACTGGCCCAGATTGCGACGCTTGCGCTCGCTGCCGGCCTGCGCGCTTTGCGCGGAGTCGTGAAACGGCGGGTTGCAGAGCACCGCATCGTACTGCTCATTTTTATGAATAATGCCGGTGAGAACAGATGCCGGATCTTTCTGGCGACGCAATCGTACCGCACGGCTCAACCCAGGGTTGGCGCTGATGATCGCCTGTGCGCTGGCAAAGGCCTGATCGTTAACTTCGCTACCGGTAAAACGCCAGCCGTATTCATGCGCACCAATCAGCGGGTAAATACAGTTTGCGCCAGTGCCGATATCCAGCACGCTGGCCTGCGTCGGCACCTTACCGTCGTTGCTTTCCGCCAGCACATCCGCCAGATGGTGAACGTAATCCGCACGCCCCGGTACTGGCGGGCAGAGAAAACCGTCCGGGATATCCCACTCGCGCACGCCATAAAATTGCGCCAGCAGCGCTTTGTTCAGGGCTTTAACTGCCTGCGGCTCGGCAAAATTGATGGTCGTCTCACCATTCGGATTCGTGGTAAGAAACGCGCGCAGTGACGGGTTCACGGCGCACAGCGCGTCGAGATCATAGCGGCTGTGATGGCGGTTACGCGGGTGCAGTCCCGGCTTCTGGGCATTCATGGCATTCTCCTGTTAGCAGCGGCGTAAGATACCCGTTGACGATGGTCGGGTAAATAAGTGAGGCTGAAGAATCTGTTTTTAACGACCGGAAAGCGCTATGTATTTTTATGAACCTGCAAAAGGTCATGGTCTACCCCATGATCCCCTGAATGCCATTATTGGCCCGCGCCCCATCGGCTGGATCGCCTCGCTGGATGGGCAGGGTCGACGGAATCTCGCCCCATATAGTTTTTTTAACTGCTTTAATTATCGCCCACCGATTATCGGCTTCGCCAGCAGCGGCTGGAAAGACAGCGTGCGCAATATTAGCGAAACCAAAGAATTCGTCTGGAATCTGACAACACGCGCGCTGGCCGTACCCATGAATGAAACGTCCGCTTCGTTACCACACGGCGAAGATGAGTTTGCCCGTGCGGGTCTGACGCCCGCAGCCAGCCGGGTCATCAAAACGCCACGCGTGGCGGAAAGCCCGGTCAACTTCGAATGCCGCCTCTCGCAGTGTATTCAACTGACCGCCGCCGACGGGACGCCGGTTGATAGCTGGCTGGTGCTCGGTGAAGTGGTTGCCGTGCATATTGATGAGACGTTGCTGGAAAACGGTATCTACCAGACGGCAAAAGCAGAGCCGGTGCTGCGTGCGGGTGGCCCTTCAGCCTACTACGGCATTAGCGAAGCGCAGCGTTTCGATTTGACGCGCCCGGATAACCGCTAGCCTCTTCGCCGGGCAACGATTTTACCGTTCGCCCGGCCCGACATCAGCGCCGCCGGGCAGTTTGCTATAATGATGGTTTTGGCTCAGGAGAACACATTATGGCTTCAGGTTGGGCAAATGATGGCGCAGTGCAGCAGCAAATCGACAGCACCATTGACGATGCCGTCGCGCGTGCGCGCAGCGGTTTACCATCCGGCGAAAGTTTAAAGGTTTGCGAAGAGTGCGGAGAACCGATCCCGGAAGCACGGCGTAAGGCGATTCCCGGCGTACGCTTATGCATTACCTGCCAACAGGAGAAAGATTTACATAACTCTACATTTTCAGGATATAATCGCAGAGGATCGAAAGATAGCCAGCTACGTTGACCTTTCCTGACGTCTGTAACCAGCGCAAGCGGTTGCCTTTACATCCACAAAACCCCACCCTGAACGTAGCAAAATGTGCCGCAAAAATGGGTGCCAGCCCGAGCGGCGGCAAATTGCGTTATTTTTATCCTTAAATATATTTAAATTCAATAAATTAGCCTTTATTCAATTTTTTAGAACAAGGCCGTCAATTCTCTTCGATTTTATCTCCCGCCAAAAACCGTGATACTCATCACATCGACGGAACATTGTCACCTATACAGAATAACCTGCGAGTAATTAATTATGAAAACCATCAAATATGCTGTTGCTGCTATCGCGCTGTCTACCCTCTCTTTCGGTGCTTTCGCGGCACAATCAGTCACCGCTGCCCAGGCAGAGAATCTGAATAAAATCGGTGTTGTTTCCGCTGAAGGCGCGACCACGCTGGACGGGCTGGAAGCCAAACTGGCCGAGAAAGCACAAGCCGCTGGCGCAACGGGCTACAGCATCACGTCCGCGACAGGCAATAACAAACTGAGCGGCACCGCGGTTATCTACAAATAACCGAAACACGCGTTTTACCCCCGGCAAATTAACCCTCTGCCTGGGTGCTCCACCCTCATTAACCCTGTTGTTACCCTGTTTTGCCCGTCCAGAAATGTGACGGGCTTTTTTTATCAGAAGTTTTGCGCAACCCGCGCCAGCCCCTCTTCCAGCGTCGCCACTTCACCCGTCGCCACCAGACTGCAGGCGATCTGAATTTTGAGCGACTCCGGCACCGCTTCGCTTCCCGCGAGGCAGCGTTCTGTCCAGCGCGCAGTGCTTTCCGCATCTTTAGCAGCACCGTCACTTACCGGCGCTACCGCATCATCACGGGCATAAAGCACGCGTTCGCCCTGCGCATCAATCAGGTTGATTTGCGGACACCGTTGCGGGTTGGCATAAACTTCCCCTTCCGTGCCATGCATTAGCAGGGCGCGTCCGCCAATATCGGCAAAGAATTTCCCCACCCGTGAGATGTACTCCGGGTGCGAAACGCTGGATAAACGCAGCGCAGCATCTTTTTCAAACGGCGTTGCCAGCTTCGCCAGCGTGTGCGCACTGTTGCGCACGCCCATCCGCCAGCGCATCGCCAGCTGTTTTTCCAGCGGTGGGCAGAGCGCACTCACAGGAATATAGACCGGGTGATGCCCCTCCAGCTTCGCCTGCGCCTGGCCTGCGTGCAGCGTGGCATCAATTCCCAGCAGTTTGAAAATGCTCTCCGTCACCACGCGCGTTGGATCTTCAGTAACGCCATGAACCACAACCGGAAAACCGAGTTTGTTGAGCAAAATGGCCAGCAGTGGCGTCAGGTTCGCCTGCTTGCGCGCGCCGTTATAGCTGGGGATCACAATCGGCATCGGCTTCGCGACCGGCGGCGTCAGTTTCAGAGTGTGCTGCTGCATCGCCTCGTAAAAGCCGAGCATTTCCGCTTCCCCTTCCCCTTTGATACGCAGGGCAATCAAAATGCCGCCCATCTCCAGATCCGGCACTTCCCCCTTCAGCATCTGTGAGTACAGACCACGAGCGGTATTGAAATCCAGATCGCGGGCGTGGTTTTTCCCACGACCAATTTCTTTAATAATTTTGCGGTAATCCATAGCGACTCCTTGCGGGCTCACATCGTTAACGGCGTTTGCGACGCTTCTGTTCTGCTTTTTTCACAGGTTTCTTCACTATAACGTCCGGCATTGCCGGTTGTGAAATAGGAAACACAGGTAGCGCGTCGAGCAGCCGTTTACCGTAGTTTTTGGTCAGCAACCGTTTATCGTAAATCACCACTTCGCCACGACAACTGTGGCTACGAATAAGCCGCCCCACTTGCTGAATAAGGTTAAACGATGCGCTGGGCAGACTCTGCACTTCAAAAGGATAGCGATTCAGGCTTTTCAGCCACTCGCCTTCGGTGATCACCACCGGGCTGTCGATAGGCGGAAAGGCAATTTTATGGATGTGAACCTGCGTCAGGTAATCACCTTTGAGATCCAACCCTTCGGCGAATGACTGCAACCCCACCAGCACGCTGCGCTCGCCGTTATCAATACGTTTGCGGTGCAGCTCCACCAGCCGATAGCGCGGCTGATCGCCCTGCACCAACAGCAATAAACGCAAGTCCGCAACATAGGTTAAAAACAGCTGCATCGCGCGCTGGCTGGCGAACAGCACCAGCATCCCGGGATGCGCTTTACTCTCAACCTGTTCGCGAAACCAGGTCGCCATTTCCGCAATGTGCTGCTCTTCGTTTTCCATCAGCGGCTCGTAGCGCATCTGCGGAATAACAATTTTTCCCTGCTCAACATGGTTGAACGGCGAATCAAGCGTGACAAAGCGATCCCCGGCTTTCTCTTTTAAACCACTCATCTCCTGCAGACGATTAAAACTGTTCAGCGAACGTAACGTCGCCGAGGTCACCACAATGTGCGGTACGCTGCGCCAGAGCAGCTTTTCCAGCTGATCGCTCACGCGGATCCCCACGCAGTGGAACAGCAGATGCAACTGCCCGTCACGCGCCTCGCGAGTCGCCCATTTAGTCACCGGCGCACCGGACGCCTGCGCCATAGAGGCCAGCCGCCAGAGTTTGCTCTGGCTTTCGAACATGCCCAGTGCGCGGTTCATCTGCAAAATAATCCGGTGCAAACGCACAATATCGTGGCTGCCCGTCTTCTCGCTTAAATCATTCAGGAACAGTTCTGCAAGCCCGCGCAGCATCTCCGTCAGTTTTGCCAGCCGCTGGCAAATCTCCATCACTTCATCGGGCAGCTCCCCCATCGCAAAGCGATATTCCGCTTCCTGACCCGCCGGAAGATAAAGGTTGAGAATGTGGTTAAGCGACGCGATGAGCGCGTAAAGCTCCTCACAATGGGCGTTGAGCCGCTCCGGTGTCGCCAGCGGCGGCAGCGTTTTCGGGCGAAATTGCTCAAGGCAGGTCGCCACCAGTTTGGTGAACAGATCGAGCTGAAGCTGATACCAGGGGGCGGTGATTTCCGCCGTCATCTCCAGCGCGTCGCGCGCCACGTCCGGCAAATGGTGGCCTTCATCGAGCACCAGCAGCAGGTTTTTGGGCTCCGGTAGCACCGCTTCGCTCTCCATCGCCGCCATCACCAGCGCGTGGTTGGCGACCACCACTTCCGCTTCCTGGATTTCGCGGCGTGCGACAAAAAAGGGGCATTCGCGGTAGTAGTGGCAATTACGGTTCAGGCAGCTGGCTTTATCGGTGCTGAGCCGTCGCCACAAATCATCGCTAATCGCCTTGTCAGTGTGATCGCGCAGGCCATCCCACTTGTAGCTGTCGAGATCCGCTTTCAGCGCCGCGCAACGTTTTTGCTCTTCCTGGTTACCCGGCGTCAGTTCATCGTCCAGAAACGCCAGCAGATCCTGCTGGTTCGGCTCGCTGCTTGCCAGCGCCGCCAGGTTGCGCGGGCAAACATAGCGCCCACGGCCAAACGCGGCGGTAAAGCGTAAATCCGGGATGATTTTGCGCAGTAGCGGCAGATCTTTACTGAAGATCTGATCCTGCAACGCTACGTTCGCGGTGCTGACCACCAGCGTTTTTTGCTCTTCACGCGCGATGGCGATGCCCGGAATTAAGTAAGAGAGCGTTTTCCCCACGCCGGTTGGCGCTTCAATCGCCAGATGACGCCCTTCATCCCCCGCCAGCGTTTTCGCCACGTCAGCAATCATCTGCCGCTGCGGCGCGCGGGGAATAAAGTCCGGGATCTGTTGTTGCAACGCCTTATACCAGGCGGCGATCTGCGCTTTTAGCGCGGCGGTAAGAGCCATGAGGAAACCTGAAATACTGTATAAACAGCCACTATTGTGGCATTTTTAGCGCCCGTAGGGTAACCCTTTTTGCCATGCCGGAAGCGCGCCCGTATATCCTGTGCGTCATCATTCTGATACAGGATATTTTTCACAACGCCGATCACAAATTGACAGATCCATTCACCATTGCCGTTCAGGCCGCGTTGATCATTTATTCAGGCAATGCTAGTTTTTACCTGCATTACGCTTGTTACCGAATATCGGGCAAAACCTAAATGCAGAGAATGAGGGCGACATCCGCTCGCTGCTGTATTTACGTTTTGCCCGTTTTTGTTTGCAGGAGTTGGCGATGCTGGTCAAACAAATATTAAATAATAACGTTGTCAGCGCCATTGATGAGCATGGCCTTGAGGTTATTCTGACCGGGCGCGGCTTAGGGTTTAATACCCAAAGCGGTGCCCGCGTCGATGCGCAAGCCATCGAAAAAATATTCCATCTGCAGGACTCCCAAGTCTCCGCACGTTTTAAAGATCTGGTCAGTGAAGTGCCGATGGAAATAGTGCAACTCACCGCCGATATTGTCGCGCTGGCACGATCTGCGCTTGCGCATAAATTAAGTGAAGGCCTGTACGTTACGCTGGCCGATCACCTGCACTTTGCGCTACAACGCACGGAAAAAAATGAAGTTTTGCCTAATCCGTTAGAGTGGGAAGTGCGCCATTTTTATACCGAAGAGTATGCCATTGGCCGCCAGGCGCTTGGCATGATTGTCGCGCGTACTGGCACATTATTACCCGACAGCGAAGCCTGTAGTATTGCGCTGCATATTGTGAATGCTGGGCTGAACGATACGATGGGTAAAACCACAAAAATTACACGGCTTATTTATCAGTTACAGAATATCGTTAAATACTTTTTCACCCTGCCGCTCGACGAGCACAGTCTGAATTATCAGCGTTTCATTACCCATTTAAAATTTTTCGCCCAACGGGTGATTGATGGTGTGGTGTTAAATAATGACGACGAAGAGTTATTCGCTATGGTGCAGCGTCGTTATCAAACCACCCTGAAATGCGTTGACGCGATTAACGAATTTGTTGGCAAAAATTATCACCACACGATGAGCAATTCGGAAAAACTTTACCTGACCGTGCATATCGAAAATGTGGTACAGCGGATAGAGTCGTAAGGTAACAACGTCGCGCCTGCGACCCGAAGTATGAATTCTTTCCAGGCTTGTTACTGTTAAATCAGGCAAACCCCAGAAGAACAAAGCGCCGGTGAGTACCGGTAATTGTTATGGCACCTGCCACGCAGGTGTCAGTCTGGAGGAATGACCATGAACTATCAGGATACCGCGCAGCAGATAATCAACAGGATCGGCGGCAAGGGCAATATTCTGTCACTGTTTCACTGCATCACCCGTTTGCGTTTCTTACTGAAAGATAACGACAAAGCCGATCGTGCCGCGCTGGAAGCGCTGGATGGTGTGATTGGCGTAAACATTTCCGGCGATCAATATCAACTCATCATCGGCAACGATGTCGCACCGCTGTGCGATGCCTTGCTGGCGAAATTACCGGGGGTTTCCGCCACCAGCGCAGCGCAATCTGGAAAACGCCGCAACCCGGTGTCGGTGGTGCTGGAGGGGTTATCCAGTATCTTTTCACCGATCATTCCGGCGATTGCCGGGGCCGGTATTCTGAAAGGTGTGCTGGCACTGATGGTGGCAATGCACTGGCTGGAAACCAGCAATCAGACATACCAAATCCTGCTCGCCATCAGCGATGGCGTGTTCTACTTCATGCCGCTGGCGCTGGCCTTCAGCGCGGCGAGTAAATTTGGCGCGAACCCTTACGTGGCGGTTGCGCTGGCTGCCGCCCTCTTCCACCCGGCGATTCAGACACTATTTAAATCTGGCGCGCCAGTCCATTTTATGAGCCTGCCGGTGCCAACCGTGAACTACGCCTCCACGGTGATCCCGATCCTGCTCGCCGTCTGGCTGCTTAGCCGGGTGGAAAAGCTAATAGATCGCATGATGCCTGGCGTGCTGAAAACCATGTTTGTGCCGTTGTTAAGCCTGGTTATTGTCACGCCCATCACCTTGATTGCCATCGGCCCGCTGGGGATTTTCGCCGGAAACGCGCTCTCCAGCGGCATTATCTGGCTGGTGGAAAACGCCGGGATCGTAGCAGGCGTGGTGGTTGGCGGCACGCTGTCGATGATCATCATCACCGGTATGCACTACGTGCTGGTGCCTATCATGATCAACAACATCAGCACCATGGGCTTCGACCCGTTCAAAATTCTTTTCTATGTGGCCAACCTCGGCCAGGCGGGCGCGGCATTTGGCGTGTTCCTGCGCGCCCGCGATAAAAAGCTGAAATCACTGGCGTTAAGTACCAGTTTCAGCGCCGTGATGGGTATTACCGAACCGGCGATGTACGGCATCAACATTCGCTACAAACGCCCGTTTGCCGCCGCGCTTATTGGTGGTGCCTGCGGCGGCGGATTCGCGATGGCGATGGGCGTCAAAACTTATGCCTTTGCGCTAAGCGGTTTGCCCGGTCTGCCGGCGCTGGTTGGCCCGACGTTTATGTGGGCGCTGGTCAGCATCGCTATCTCTTTTGTCTGTGCGGCGGTTGTCACCGTGGTGCTTGGTTTTGAAGAAACCGTGGTGGCAGGCGTTAGCCCGATGCCGGTTGCGCGCAGCGAAGAGAAACTCTTCGCGCCGGTCAGCGGCGAACTGAAACCGCTTAATAGCTTAAGCGACCCGGTGTTTGCTGATGAAATTTTCGGTAAAGGGATCGCCATCTATCCCACCAGCGGCGAGCTGCGTTCTCCGGTCAACGGCACGGTGGAATCCCTGTTTGAAACCCATCACGCGCTGGCGCTGCAAAGCGATACCGGGGCGGAGATCCTGATCCATATCGGTATCGATACGGTGAAACTCGGCGGCAAACACTTCACCAGCCATATTGCTGCCGGGCAAAACGTGGAAGTCGGTGATTTGCTGGTGAGCTTCGATCTGGCGGCATTGCAGGCCGCAGGCATCGATCCCAGCGTGATTGTGGTGGTCACTAATAGCGAACAATACGGCGATATCAGCCCGGTAAAAGCCAATGGCGATGTCGCCAGCCGGGACGCATTTCTCACACTGACCGCAAGCGCGGCGTAAGGAGCAGAGGCATGGCATTTTCGAAAGCATTTCCGGAAGGGTTTTTATGGGGTGGCGCAACCGCTGCTAACCAACTGGAAGGCGCGTGGAATGTAGGCGGCAAAGGGCTTTCCGTCTCGGATGTTTACACTTTTGATAGCAACACGCCGCGTGAGCGCTGGCTCGATCAGTGGCTGGGCATGACGCACGCGCAGATACGGGAAGCGCAGGATCCGCACAGCAAAAAGTATTATCCGAAGCGCAAGGGCAACGACTTTTACCACCGTTTTAAAGAGGATATTGCGCTGTTCGCTGGCATGGGTTTCAAATGCTTCCGCATGTCGATTGCCTGGACGCGCATCTTCCCGCGCGGCGATGAAACCACGCCCAACGAAGCGGGGCTGAAATTTTACGATGAAGTGTTCGACACGCTGCTGGCGCACGGCATAGAGCCGATTGTGTCACTCTCGCACTATGAAATGCCGCTGGCGCTGGTGACCGATTACGGCGGCTGGCCGAACCGCCAGCTGGTGGATTTCTATGTGCGTTTTGCCACCACGGTATTCACCCGCTATCGCAAGAAAGTGAAGTACTGGATGACCTTTAACGAGATCAACTGCGTGAAACATCACCCGTATGTCAGCGTGGGGGTGATCGAAGAGGACAACCTGCATCTGGAGCAGGATAAATACCAGGGCGCACATCACCAGTTTGTCGCCAGTGCCCTTGCGACCAAAGCCTGCCACAACATCATTCCCGGCTCGCAGGTCGGCTGCATGATCAGCTACCAGATGCTCTACCCGCATACCTGCCATCCGGATGATTTGCAGGCGTGCGAAGAGATGCAGCGCGTGTCGCTGTTCTTCAGCGATGTGCAGGCGCACGGTTATTACCCTGCCTACACCGACCGCATGCTGGCCGAAAAAGGCGTGACGCTGCAAAAAGTGGTCGGCGATGATGAGATCCTGCGCCAGCACCCGGTCGATTTCGTCTCCTTTAGTTACTACATGTCGAGCACCGTCAGCGCACACCCGGAAACGCTGGAAGGCACAGAAGGCAACCTGGTCACCGGCGGCATTCGCAACCCGTATCTGCCCACCAGCCAGTGGGGCTGGCAAATCGATCCGAAAGGGCTGCGCCTGGCGCTCAATCAGCTCTATGACCGTTACCAGAAGCCGCTGTTTATTGCCGAAAACGGCCTTGGCGCGGTGGACACCGTTAACCCGGATGGTTCCATTGATGACGTTTACCGCATCGATTATCTGCGCCAGCACGTTGAGCAGATGAAAGAGGCCATCGCCGATGGTGTGGATCTCTTCGGTTATACCTGGTGGGGACCCATTGATGTGGTCAGCGCGGGCACGGCGCAAATCTCCAAACGCTACGGCTTTATCTATGTCGACCAGGACGATATGGGCAACGGCACGCAGGCGCGTTCGCTGAAGAAAAGTTACCACTGGTATAAAAAACTGATCGCCTCGAACGGCGAAGACTTAGCCGATTAAGGAGTGAATATGTCTGTTTTTCCAAAAGATTTCTTATGGGGCGGCGCGATTGCCGCCAACCAGGCGGAAGGGGCGTGGAATGAAGACGGCAAAGGGCCGTCCATCGCCGATGTGGTACGCGGCGGTATCGCCTCCGGCAAACACGATGCGGTGATTGACCCCAACCTTTACTATGCCAGCCACGACGCGGTGGACTTTTATCACCGCTACAAAGAGGACGTGGCGCTGTTCGCCGAAATGGGTTTTAAATGTTTTCGCACCTCGATTGCCTGGTCGCGCATTTTCCCGCGCGGCGATGAAACCACGCCTAACGAAGCCGGTTTAGCATTTTATGATTCGCTGTTCGATGAGCTGCGAAAGTATGGCATTGAGCCGGTTATCACCCTCTCGCACTACGAAACGCCGCTCGCGCTGTATCAGGAGTATGGCGGCTGGAAAAACCGCCAGTTGATTGACTTTTTTAGCCGCTACTGCGAAACGGTATTTCGCCGCTACAAAGGCAAGGTCAAATACTGGATGACCTTCAACGAGCTGAACAACATGAACCGCATGCCGTTCGCCACCGGCGCGGTGGATGCCGATGCCGGTGCGCAGGCGATCTGGCAGGCCAATCATCACCAGTTTGTCGCTAACGCGCTGGCCAACAAGTTGTGCCACGAGATTATCCCTGAGGCGAAAATCGGCTGCATGTTGTCGCTGAGCACCGTCTACCCGGCAACCAGCAACCCGCAAGACATTTTCTCGACCATGCAGTTACGCCGCCGTTCGCTGTTCTTCTCCGATGTGATGATGCTCGGGCAATACCCGGCGTATGCGCCGCGTCTGTTCCGCGAGCTGGGCGTCAAGCTGGAGATAGCCGATGGCGATCTGCAACTGCTGGCAGAGTACCCTTCAGACTACCTCGGCTTTAGCTACTACCGCAGCGTGCTGCACCAGGCAGGCGGCCAGTTCCGCATTGATACCGGCGGCACGGCCGGGCTGGACAACCCGTATCTGGAGAAAACCGAATGGGGCTGGCCGATTGACCCGCAAGGTTTTCGCATCGTTTGTAACGAGCTGGCGGATCGCTACCGTAAGCCACTGTTCGTTGTTGAAAACGGTTATGGCGGCGTGGATGAACCGGACGCCAGCGGGCAGATTAACGATGACGCCCGCATCGATTATGGTCGTCGCCATATCGAAGCCATGGCGCAAGCGATTGACGATGGCTGCGACATCATGGGCTACACGTGGTGGGGGCCAATCGACATTGTCAGCGCCGGGACGGGTGAGATGAAAAAACGCTACGGCTTTATCTATGTCGACAAGGACAACGACGGCTGCGGTACACTCACGCGCAGTAAGAAGAAGAGTTTTGCCTGGTATCAACAGGTTATCGCCAGCAATGGCGAAGTGCTGTAAGGTTAAAACCGGGAAGCGCTGCGGCGCTTCTCTTATTTTGGCCTGTTGACGATAAAGGTTTACGCATGAGTACATGGCATCTGGTTGACCCCGAGCTTCGCCCCGCCCTGCAATCCTGGACACCTTCCACGCTGAACGCCGACGCCCTTCCCGCCCTACGCGAGCAGCGCCAGCAAGCCGCGCTGCAGGCCATGCATCTTGATGATGGGCTTTCACTGGCGATGTACGAACAGCACATTGCGGGTGCCCACGGTGAACCCGCCGTGCGTGTACGCGTGATCGCCCCAACGACACGTCGCACCAACCGGATGGGGATTTTGCATCTGCACGGCGGCGGTCATCTGTTTGGCAGCCCCGAACAATCTTTGTCGCTCACCCGCCCGACAGCCGCGCGCCATGACTGCGTTGTCGTCTCTGTCGATTACCGCTTGTCGCCGGAGCACCGCTTTCCCGGTTCGCTTAATGACGGCTATGCCGCGCTGGTGTGGATGGCGGAAAACGCGGCGCAATTAGGCATCGATGCCAACAATATCGGCCTGATGGGCGACAGCGCAGGCGCGGGGGTTGCCGCCGCTCTGGCGCTGCTGGCGCGCGATCGCAAAGGGCCGCAACTGGCGTTTCAGAACCTGATGTTCCCGATGCTTGATGATCGTACGGTGGTCGAGACGGCGCGAAATCCGGTGACGGGCGAATTTATCTGGACGCGGGAAAACAATGCGTTTGGCTGGCGTGCGCTGCTTGGCTGTGAACCCGGAAGCGTTGATGTATCGCCATATGCCGCTCCGGCGCGCGCCGATGACCTGGCAGGGCTACCGCCGACCTGGATAGGCGTTGGCACGCTGGATCTGTTTCTTGATGAAGATATGGCGTACGCGCAGCGGTTAATACGTGCGGGAGTCGAGGTGGAGCTGAATGTCTGGCCGGGGGCGTATCACGGTTTTAATTCCGACCCGCAGGCGAGCATCGCACAGCGGGCCAGAGAGACGCGCCAGAACTGGCTGGCGCGTTTTAACCGCTAATTACTCGGCGGCAGAAGGCTTACGCGGGCGACGACGGCGAGACGGGTTGCCCGCCGGCGCCGCACCGCCATCAAGACGGCGTCCACCTGCCGGTTTAGCGGCTCCGCCATCCAGACGACGACCACCGGTCGGCTTCGCACCGCCTTCAGCACGGCGTCCACCCTCCTGCTTCGCAGCGCCACCTTCGGCGCGGCGCGGGGAGCGCGGTTTTTGTCCTTCGCCTTCACTGCGGCGCGGCGCAGACTGACCACGGCCACCGCCGCCCTGCCCGCGTCCACTGCCCTGACGACCGCCGCCCTGGCCGCGACCATTCTGAATCGGCTCGGCTTTGATCGACGGATCCGGCTCATAGCCTGCCAGCGCAATGCGCGGGATCTCTTTTTTCAGCAGGCGTTCGATATCGCGCAGCAATTTATGTTCGTCAACGCAGACCAGCGACAGCGCTTCGCCGGTCGCCGCTGCCCGGCCGGTACGGCCAATACGGTGCACGTAATCTTCCGGCACGTTCGGCAGTTCGTAGTTCACCACATGCGGCAACTCTTCAATGTCGAGCCCACGCGCCGCGATGTCGGTCGCCACCAGCACACGAATGTCGCCAGATTTGAAATCTGCCAGCGCACGCGTACGCGCCCCCTGGCTCTTATTGCCGTGGATCGCCGCGCTGGTGATGCCGTCTTTATTAAGCTGCTCCGCCAGGTGGTTAGCGCCGTGTTTCGTACGGGTGAAGACCAGCACCTGCTGCCAGTTGCCCTCGCCAATCATCTGCGACAGCAGTTCCCGTTTGCGTTTTTTATCGACGAAATGCACATGCTGCGTCACCTGCTCAGATGCGGTGTTACGGCGCGCCACTTCGATTTCCAGCGGATTACGCAGCAGCTTTTCCGCCAGCTGTTTGATCTCATCAGAGAAGGTCGCGGAGAACAGCAGGTTCTGACGCTTCGGCGGCAGTTTTGCCAGCACGCGGCGAATATCATGAATAAAGCCCATATCCAGCATGCGGTCGGCTTCGTCGAGCACCAGAATTTCCACGCTATCGAGTTTCAGCGCGTTCTGGTGTTCCAGATCCAGCAGGCGCCCCGGTGTCGCCACCAGGATGTCAACGCCGCCGCGCAGCTTCATCATCTGCGGGTTAATGCTCACGCCGCCGAATACCACCAGCGAGCGGATATTCAGGTATTTGCTGTACTCCTGAACGTTTTCACCCACCTGCGCCGCCAGCTCACGGGTTGGCGTTAAGATCAGCGCCCGGATCGGGCGACGGCCTTTGGCGTGCGGCTCGTTTTGAATCAGGCGTTGCAACAGCGGCAGCGTAAAACCGGCAGTTTTACCGGTGCCGGTCTGGGCGCTCGCCATCAGATCGCGGCCTTGCAGCACCGCCGGGATAGCCTGCTGTTGAATAGGGGTCGGCTGAAGATAACCCTGCTCGGCAACAGCGCGCAGGATTTCCGGGTTCAGGCCAAGGGCATCAAAAGACATAACAACTCCACACCGCCCCGACCTGTGAACAGGTGTAGTTTTCGAGGAGATAATAATTTGGCTGATGACAAAAACCACAATGTCATGAAGGGGCGGAGTGTATCAGCTTTTGTGATCACACGCATAAAATATCCCTCCGGGTACGGAATGCGTGATATTAACGCACCGCTAACTGGACAAGCCTAAAATTTAGCCATAAAGTTAATCAATCGATTGATTAACTCTCATCACCGCCATGCATACAACACCGACCACCAGCCGGGGCGAACAGGCCCGAAACCAGCTGATTGCCGCCGCGCTGGCACAGTTTGGTGAATATGGCTTGCATGCCACCACGCGGGATATCGCCGCACAAGCCGGGCAGAACATCGCCGCGATCACTTACTATTTTGGCTCAAAAGAGGATTTATATCTCGCCTGCGCGCAGTGGATCGCCGATTTTATCAGCGACAATTTTCGCCCGCATGTGCAGGCCGCCGAAGAGCTGTTCGCCCAGCCCGTGCCGGATAAAGCCGCCATTCGCGAGCTGATCCACCGCGCCTGTAAAAATATGATTGTGCTGCTCACTCATGACGAGACGCTCAACCTGAGCAAATTTATCTCTCGCGAGCAGCTCTCGCCGACGCGCGCTTACCAGTTGGTGCATGACCAGGTGATTGCGCCGCTGCACAGCCACTTTACGGCGCTGCTCGCCGCCTACACCGGGCGCGACGCCAAAGATACGCAAACCATTATTCATACCCATGCGCTTATCGGCCAGATCCTCGCCTTTCGCCTCGGGCGGGAAACCATTTTGCTGCGCGCCGGATGGACGCAGTTTGATGAAGAGAAAGCGACACAGATTTATCAGGTCATCACCTGTCATATCGATCTTATCTTGCAAGGATTAACGAACAGGAGTTCAACGTGATGAAAAAACCCATCGTCGTGGTAGTGATAGTTGTGGTGGTACTGGCCGCGCTGGGCGGCGGCTGGATGTGGTATCAAAGCAAGCAAGACCGCACGCTCACCCTGTACGGGAATGTCGACATCCGCACGGTGAATTTAAGTTTCCGCGTTGGCGGACGGCTCTCTGCGCTGAACGTGGATGAAGGGGATGCGATAAGCGCCGGGCAAACACTTGGCGAAATAGATAAAGCACCCTATGAAAACGCGCTGTTGCAGGCACAAGCCAATGTCGCAACGGCACAGGCAAAATACTCGCTGGCGACTGCCGGTTACCGTGATGAAGAGATAGCCCAGGCCGTCGCCGCCGTGCGACAGGCACAAGCCGCATATGATTACGCGCAGAACTTCTTTCAGCGCCAGCAGGGACTGATGAAAAGCCGGGCGATTTCGGCAAACGACCTGGAAAATGCCCGCTCCTCACGGGATCAGGCCCAGGCAACGCTGAAATCGGCACAAGATAAACTGAGCCAGTACCGCGCCGGTAATCGCCCGCAGGAAATCGCCCAGGCAAAAGCCAGCCAGGAACAGGCCGAAGCCGCGCTGGCGCAGGCGCAACTGGATCTGCATGACACCACGCTTATCGCGCCGAGTAACGGCACCGTGCTGACGCGCGCTGTCGAACCCGGCAGCATGCTCAACGCCGGAAGTACTGTATTAACCCTCTCCCTGACCCGCCCGGTATGGGTTCGCGCCTATGTGGGTGAACGCAATTTGCACCAGGCACAGCCGGGGCAAGAGGTTTTGCTGTATACCGATGGCCGCCCGGATAAGCCTTATCACGGCAAAATTGGCTTTGTTTCGCCCACCGCCGAATTCACGCCAAAAACCGTCGAAACCCCGGATTTGCGTACCGATCTGGTCTATCGCCTGCGCATTATTGTGACCGATGCCGATGACAGCCTGCGCCAGGGGATGCCTGTTACGCTGCGCTTTAGCGGCGAGGCGCGCCATGAGTGATGCGGCTATCCACCTTCGCGGGTTAGTAAAGCGCTTTGCCGGCATGGAAAAACCCGCCGTTGCGCGGCTGGATTGTGAGATTAAAGCGGGATATGTCACCGGCCTTGTCGGGCCGGATGGCGCCGGGAAAACCACGTTGATGCGCATGCTCGCCGGGTTGATGCGCCCGGATGAGGGCAGCGCGCGCGTCATGGGCCTCGATCCTGTCGCCAATGACAGCGAACTGCATGCCATGCTCGGCTATATGCCGCAGAAGTTTGGCCTGTATGAAGATTTGACGGTCATGGAAAACCTCAATCTGTATGCCGATTTGCGCAGCGTTACCGGCGAGCAGCGCCGTCAGACGTTTGCGCGGCTGCTGGAGTTCACCGCCCTCGCCCCGTTTACCGGGCGGCTGGCCGGGAAACTCTCCGGCGGCATGAAACAGAAGCTGGGGCTGGCCTGTACGCTGGTCGGCGAACCGAAAGTGCTGTTGCTGGATGAGCCGGGTGTCGGTGTCGATCCGATTTCCCGTCGCGAACTGTGGCAGATGGTGCATGAACTGGCCGGCGACGGAATGCTGATCCTCTGGAGCACCTCTTATCTTGATGAAGCCGAGCAGTGCCGCGACGTGTTGTTAATGAACGAAGGCGAACTGCTGTATCAGGGTGAACCGAAAGCGCTGACGCAAACCATGGCCGGACGCAGCTTCCTCTTCACCAGTTCAGAGGAGAACAACCGCCGTCTGCTGCGGCGTATCCTGCGGCAGCCGCAGGTCAGCGACGGCATGATCCAGGGCCGCTCGGTGCGTATGATCCTGAAAAAAGGGGCGCAGCCCGAGGATCTGCGACAGGCTGAAAAGATGCCCGCTCTGGAGATCGAGGAGACCGCGCCGCGCTTTGAAGATGCTTTTATCGACCTGCTTGGCGGCGCGGGCACTTCCGAATCGCCACTGGGGGCGATTCTGCATACGGTGGAAGGCAGCGCGGAAGAGACGGTAATTGAAGCCAAATCGCTGACCAAAAAGTTTGGCGATTTCGCCGCCACCGATAATGTCAATTTCGCCGTCAAACGCGGGGAGATTTTTGGCCTGCTCGGCCCGAACGGCGCGGGGAAATCCACTACCTTCAAAATGATGTGCGGTTTGCTGGTGCCGACTGATGGCCAGGCGCTGGTGCTGAATATGGATCTGAAAACCAGCTCCGGCAAAGCGCGCCAGCATCTGGGGTATATGGCGCAGAAGTTCTCCCTGTACGGCAACCTGACGGTCGAACAAAACCTGCGCTTCTTTTCCGGCGTCTACGGCCTGCGCGGGCGGGCGCAGAACGAGAAAATCGACCGCATGAGCGAGGCTTTCGGGCTAAAAAGTATCGCCAGTCATGCCACCGATGAACTGCCGCTCGGCTTTAAGCAGCGGCTGGCACTGGCCTGCTCGCTGATGCATGAGCCGGACATTTTGTTTCTGGATGAGCCCACCTCCGGTGTCGATCCGCTGACGCGCCGCGAGTTCTGGCTGCATATCAACAGCATGGTGGAAAAAGGCGTCACCGTAATGGTGACCACCCACTTTATGGATGAAGCGGAGTATTGCGATCGCATTGGGCTGGTCTATCGCGGGAAGTTAATCGCCAGCGGCACGCCAGACGCGCTGAAGGCGCAAACCGCTGATGCGGATCACCCGGATCCAACAATGGAGCACGCGTTTATAACGCTTATCCATAACTGGGATAAGGAGCATCACGATGAGCGTTAAAGCCCTCTCCTGGCGGCGCGTGCGCGCGTTATGCGTGAAAGAGACACGCCAGATTGTGCGTGACCCGAGTAGCTGGCTGATTGCGGTGGTGATCCCGCTGCTGCTGCTGTTTATTTTCGGTTACGGTATTAATCTCGATTCCAGCAAACTGCGCGTAGGCGTACTGCTTGAACAGCACAGCGAAGAGGCGCTCGATTTTACCCATACGCTGACCGGTTCGCCCTATATTGATGCCACCATCAGCGATAACCGCCAGCAACTGATTCAGATGATGCAGGCCGGGCGCATTCGCGGGCTGGTGGTGATCCCGGTAAACTTCGCCGCGCAAATGGCGCGCCCTGGCGACAGCGCGCCGGTGCAGGTGATAACCGATGGCAGCGAACCGAATACCGCTAATTTTGTGCAGGGGTATGTCGAAGGCATCTGGCAACTCTGGCAGCAGCAACGCGCGGAAGATAACGGAGAAACGTTTAAGCCGCTGATTGATGTGCAAACGCGCTACTGGTTTAACCCGGCGGCTATCAGCCAGCATTTTATTATCCCTGGTGCGGTGACCATTATCATGACGGTGATTGGCGCTATCCTCACCTCGCTGGTGGTGGCACGCGAGTGGGAGCGTGGCACCATGGAAGCGCTGCTCTCCACCGAAATCACCCGCGCGGAACTGCTGCTGTGCAAACTCATTCCCTATTACTTTCTTGGCATGCTGGCGATGGGGCTGTGCATGCTGGTGTCGGTGTTTATTCTCGGCGTGCCGTATCGCGGCTCGCTGCTGATCCTCTTTTTGATTACCAGCCTGTTTTTGCTCAGCACCTTAGGCATGGGGCTGTTGATTTCTACCGTCACACGCAATCAATTTAACGCCGCGCAGGTGGCGCTTAACGCCGCGTTTTTACCGTCGATTATGCTGTCCGGGTTTATTTTCCAGATAGACAGCATGCCCGCCATTATCCGCGTGGTGACGTACATTATTCCGGCTCGCTACTTTGTCAGCACCCTGCAAAGCCTGTTTCTGGCGGGCAATATCCCGGTGGTGCTGCTGGTGAATGTGCTGTTTTTAATTGCCTCGGCGGTGATGTTTATTGGCCTGACGTGGCTGAAAACCAAACGCAGACTGGATTAAGGAAAAGCCATGTTTTACCGTTTACTGACGCTTATCCGTAAAGAGTTGCAATCGCTGCTGCGCGAGCCGCAAACCCGCGCCATTTTGATCCTGCCGGTGCTGATTCAAGTGCTGCTGTTTCCTTTCGCCGCCACGCTGGAAGTGACCAACGCCACCATTGCCATTTATAACGAAGATAACGGCAAACACGCCGTCGAACTGACCCAGCGTTTTGCCCGCGCGAAAGCCTTTACCCATGTTTTGCTGCTGAACAGCCCGCAAGAAATTCGCCCAACCATCGATACGCAAAAAGCGCTGTTGCTGGTGCGCTTCCCGGCGGATTTCTCGCGCAATCTCGACAGCGGCGTTACCGCGCCGATGCAGTTGATTCTGGATGGGCGTAACTCGAACAGCGCGCAAATCGCCGCCAATTATTTGCAGCAGATCGTTAAGGACTATCAACAGGAACTGCTCAGCGGACGGGAAAAACCGAACAACAGCGAGCTGGTCGTGCGCAACTGGTATAACCCGAATCTCGACTACAAATGGTTTGTGGTGCCGTCGCTGATCGCGATGATTACCACCATTGGCGTGATGATTGTTACCTCGCTGTCGGTGGCGCGTGAACGCGAGCAAGGCACGCTCGATCAACTGCTGGTTTCACCGCTGGCGACGTGGCAAATCTTTGTCGGTAAAGCGGTGCCCGCGCTGATTGTCGCCACGTTCCAGGCAACGATTGTGCTCGGCGTGGGTATTCTGGCGTATAAAATCCCCTTCGCCGGTTCGCTGCTGCTGTTCTATTTCACCATGCTGGTGTATGGCTTGTCGCTGGTGGGTTTTGGCTTGCTGATTTCGTCGCTCTGCTCAACACAACAGCAGGCGTTTATTGGCGTGTTTGTCTTTATGATGCCGGCGATTTTGCTCTCCGGTTATGTGTCGCCGGTGGAGAATATGCCGGTCTGGTTGCAGGATCTCACCTGGGCGAATCCGATCCGCCACTTTACCGATATTACCAAGCAGATTTACCTGAAGGACGCCAGCTTTACCATTGTCTGGCAGAGTTTGTGGCCGCTGCTGGTGATTGCGGCGACCACCGGATCGGCGGCGTATGCGCTGTTCAGACGCAAAATCATGTGACGCGCTTTTCGGCTGGCGTACGGGCAGGTGTGTTTGCCCGTCTGTTTTACTGCATTAGCGGTGATCGTGCGGATTGGCTGCGCTGCCGCGTTGATGCAGGCCGAAAGGTTTAACAGGAAGTTTTCTCTCTTTGGTTAGCAGCGACACCACCGCCGGTCCCGCGAGGATCGCCAGCCCGACAACCGCCAGTAAATAGTTATTTTGCAATACGCGGGAGAGCAGCCAGATAACAATCAGCGACGCGCCAAAATACCAGGTGGTGGTCAGCTCCTCCAGCACATCGCCGAACTCGCGCCAGCGCGCTTCATGGTGGCGCTGGAGAAACAACATCAGCAGCACGGAGATGCCATACAGCACGCAAAGCCCTAAGCCAACACGCACCAGCGTGCCGCTCATCCAGCCCATCACCAGCAGCGTTACAATCAGTACGTGCAACATAATCTGCCAGCAACTCAGGCCAGTCGCGACACGAACACGTTGTTGCCACTTCATGGTTTCTCTCCTGGAGGATTTTTATCTGTATGAAGCGTACTCGTATTTACGGAAAATTCCGTAACCCCGCCCTTTTTTGTGACAGGGACTACAATTTATTTTCACGAGGAGAGTGACGCTGGCAGGAGAGTTATGACCCAACACGCGCGAAATTTTTCATTAAAAGTGCTCACCATTAATACCCATAAAGGCTTCACCGCGTTTAATCGCCGCTTTATTTTGCCCGAGCTGCGCGACGCAGTGCGCACCGTTAGCGCCGATATCGTCTGCCTGCAAGAGGTGATGGGCGCGCATGAAGTTCACCCGTTGCATGTAGAAAACTGGCCGGATACCACCCATTACGAATTCCTTGCCGATACCATGTGGAGCGATTACGCCTACGGACGCAATGCGGTTTACCCGGAAGGGCATCATGGTAATGCGGTGCTCTCCCGCTTTCCGATTGAGCACTATGAAAACCGCGATGTCTCCGTTGACGGCAGCGAAAAACGCGGCCTGCTCTACTGCCGGATTGTGCCGCCGGATCTCGGTCACGCCTTGCATGTGATTTGTGTCCACCTCGGGCTGCGGGAAGCGCACCGCCAGGCACAACTGACCATGCTGGCGGAGTGGGTCAATTCACTGCCGGAAAACGAACCGGTGGTGGTCGCTGGCGACTTTAACGACTGGCGGCAAAAAGCCAATCACCCGTTAAAAACGCAGGCCGGGCTGGAGGAGATCTTCACCCGCGCGCATGGCCGCCCTGCCCGCACGTTTCCGGTGAGCCTGCCGCTGCTGCGCCTCGATCGTATTTATGTGAAAAACGCGAACGCCAGCGCACCGACCGCGTTGCCGCTGCGTAACTGGCGTCATTTGTCCGATCATGCCCCACTGAGCGCGGAGATCCATCTATGAAATGTAGCTGGCGGGAAGGTAATCGCATTCAGTTGCTGGAAAACGGGGATAACTATTACCCCGCGCTGTTTGACGCCATCGATCATGCAAAACAGCGCGTTATTCTGGAAACCTTTATCTGGTTTGAAGACGATGTTGGACGTCAGTTGCAGCAGGTGCTGCTGCGTGCTGCCCAGCGCGGGATCAGCATTGAAGTGCTGCTGGACGGCTACGGTTCGCCGGATCTGAGCGAACCGTTTGTCAGTGCGTTGACTTCGGCGGGGGTCATTTTCCGTTACTACGATCCCGGCCCACGGCTGTTCGGCATGCGCACCAATCTCTTTCGCCGCATGCACCGCAAAATCGTGGTAATCGATAACACGGTGGCGTTTGTGGGCGGCATTAACTACTCGGCAGAGCACGTCACCAGCTACGGCCCGGAAGCGAAGCAGGATTACGCCGTGCGGGTTGAAGGCCCGGTGGTGCTGGATATTTTGCAATTTGAACTGGAGAACCTGCCGGATAACGCACCGGTCAAACGCTGGTGGCGCAAGCGCCGCCATCGCCCGGAGGAGAACCGCAAACCCGGCGAAGCGCAGGCGCTGTTTGTCTGGCGCGATAATGATGATCATCGCGACGACATTGAACGCCACTACCTGAAAATGCTGGCGAATGCGCGCCGCGAAGTGATCATCGCCAACGCCTACTTCTTCCCCGGTTACCGGTTGTTGCACGCCATGCGCAGCGCCGCCCGGCGTGGTGTCAGCGTAAAACTGATTGTGCAGGGTGAACCAGATATGCCGATTGTGAAAGTCGGTGCGGAGCTGCTTTATAACTATCTGCTGAAAGGTGGTGTCCAGGTGTATGAATATCGTCGCCGCCCGCTGCATGGCAAAGTGGCGCTGATGGACGATCACTGGGCCACTATCGGCTCCAGCAATCTTGATCCGCTGAGCCTGTCGCTCAACCTTGAAGCCAATCTGATTATTCATGACCGCGTGTTTAACCAGACGCTGCGCGACAATTTGCAGGGGCTGATTAATAACGACTGCGTGCGGGTAAATGAGTCGATGGCGCCGAAACGAACGTGGTGGAACCTCGGAAAAAGCGTGGTGGTGTTCCACTTTTTACGCCACTTCCCGGCGATGGTCGGCTGGCTACCGGCGCATACGCCAAGGCTGGCCGAGGTGGAGCCGCCCGTTCAGCCCGAAATCGAAACCCAGGATCGGACTGAAGCGCAGCACTCAGGGGTGAAACCATGACATCACGCTCACATCCGCGCTGGCGGCTGGTGAAAAGAGTCCTCACGGTCCTGTTCTTTATTGCTGTTGTGGTACTGCTGGTGCTGTATGCACAAAAAGTGAACTGGGATGATGTCTGGAAAGTCATTCGCGACTATAACCGCACCGCGCTGCTGAGCGCCGTCGCACTGGTGGTAATCAGCTATCTGTTATATGGCTGCTATGATTTGCTCGGCCGTGCTTACTGCGGGCACAAGCTGGCAAAACGCCAGGTGATGCTGGTGTCGTTTATCTGTTATGCCTTTAACCTGACGCTCAGCACATGGGTGGGCGGCATCGGTATGCGCTACCGGCTTTACTCACGTCTTGGTCTGCCGGGGAGCACGATTACCCGCATTTTCTCACTAAGCATTACCACCAACTGGCTGGGCTACATTTTGCTCGGCGGGGTGATTTTTACCTTCGGCGTGGTGCAGATCCCGGCGCACTGGTATATCGACGACACGACGCTGCGCATTGTTGGCGTGGTGTTGCTGCTGGTGATCGCGGTTTACCTGTGGGGCTGCGCGTTCGCCAAACGCCGCCATCTGACGATTAAAGGGCACAAGCTGGTGCTGCCATCGTGGAAATTTGCCGTTGCGCAGTTGGCTATTTCCAGCGCCAACTGGATTGCCATGGGGGCAATTATCTGGCTGCTGATGGGCATGCAGGCCGATTTCTTCTTCGTGCTTGGCGTGTTGCTGGTCAGTAGTATCGCGGGTGTGATTGTGCATATTCCGGCGGGGATCGGCGTGCTCGAAGCGGTGTTCATCGCCCTGCTCGCCAGCGAGCACGTTTCACAAGGCATGATTATCGCCGCCCTGCTCGCCTACCGCGTACTTTACTACTTCCTGCCGCTGCTGCTGGCGCTGGTTTGCTACCTGTTGCTGGAGAGCCGGGCGAAAAAGCTGCGGGCGAAAAACGAAAAAGCGATGGCGCAGCAGTAAGTTTTTAGCGCGAGCTGGTGCCAGGTAAAAGATACGACAGCAGTTCCAGCGTTCTGAAAAAGGCGGTGATAACCCCAAGCCAGATAGCCAGTGCGCCACGGATCGCACTGCTCTGCACGGTGGTAAATTCGCGGGCGTAGAGCTCGCGCGCGCTTACGGCGATGGACTTGCTTTTGTATGCGCTTACCGCGCTAAAGAACAGCACCGCCATTATGCTACCGAACCACAGTAACAGACCGCTGTGCCGCAGGCTGTTTACGCCTATCGCCAGCAACAGACCCGCCAGCGCCATCAGCCAGTAGTAACCGCTGCCGCGCAGGGATGAACCGGCAAAATGGGCAATCGCTGCGCCAAGCAGATACATGCCGCCGGTAATCGCCAGATGGACGATAATCCCGGCGAGCGGAAACAGGCTGGCGAGCAACAAGCCCGAGAGGATACTCATCAGCGCCAGACCGGCTAACGCCAACCAGGTATTGAAGCGGTCAAAAAGAGCGTTGAGCACCAGGGCGGCGACAAACCAGAGGATCACCAGCAGAACAATGATGGCGCTGTGTTCGGTAAACGCGCGGATCGCCATGACATCCAGCACCAGCCAGGCCGTGGCGATACTCAGCGCCATTCCTGCCGCCAGCCATAAGCAAATATTGACCATCAGCTCTGCAGGCGCGACCTGTGCAGGCTGGATCCAGCCAAAGGGTTTCACCGGGTTCCTTCCTGAATAGCGGCTGTCCGCCAGGCAAAAAAATCCCGGCAAATGCCGGGATCGTGAAGCGGGATATTAACGGCGGTTACCGAAAATACGCAACAGCATCAGGAACAGGTTGATGAAGTCGAGGTACAGCGTCAGCGCGCCGAGAATGGAGGATTTACGCAGTTGCGACGCGTCGCGAACATCGATTTGTTGACCGATATTTTTCAGCTTCTGCGTGTCGTAGGCGGTCAGACCAACGAAAATCACCACCCCGATATATGTTACTGCCCACATCAGCGCTTCACTCTTCAGCCAGAAGTTGACCAGTGAGGCCAGCAGGATACCAATCAGCCCCATAAACAACATGCTGCCAAGGCCGCTGAGATCGCGTTTGGTGGTGTAACCATACAGGCTCATCGCGCCAAACATCCCGGCGGTGACGACAAAGGTGGCGGCAATAGATTGCGCGGTGTAGACCAGCAAAATACTGGAAATCGTTAGCCCGGTTAGCGCCGAATAGAGCATAAACAGCGTGGTTGCCAGCCCGGCGCTCAACTTATGAATCAGCCCGGAGAGCACAAACACCACCGCCAGTTGCGCAATCACCAGGCCGAAGAAGGTTATCTGGCTGGAAAACACGAACGACATGATGGCTTCGCTGCGCGCGGCGTACCAGGCGACAAACGCCGTCAGCAGCAGGCCGCAGGTCATCCAGCCATATACCTGCGCCATATACGTTTGTAAGCCGGTACGGCTGTGCTGAACAATTGAATCAGAACGAGGGAAACGGTCCATAATCACTCCAGATTGATGGGTTAACCTTTTAAGGTTAACACATCCCTGCGCAACGGATTACCAACGTTTCGCCGCCTGCTGGTCGCTGTCGCGGGCTTCCACCCAGCGATCGCCTTCCGGCGTCGCCTCTCGTTTCCAGAACGGCGCGCGGGTTTTCAGGTAATCCATAATGAATTGCCCGGCGTCAAACGCGCTGCTGCGGTGCGCGCTGGCCACACCAACAAAGACAATTTCGTCGCCCGGCCACAATTCGCCCACACGGTGATACACGGTGATGCGCCCGAGCGGCCAGCGGCTACGCGCTTCATCAACGATCTCCGCCAGCGATTTTTCCGTCATGCCCGGATAGTGCTCCAGCGTTAACGCACTGACGCTGTCGCCTAAATTGTGATTGCGCACTTTGCCGGTAAACGTCACTACCGCGCCGTCTTCATCGCTCGCCGCCAGCCAGGCGTACTCATCACCGACGCTGAACGTCGCATGATCGACGCAAATTCGCGTTTCGCTCATTTCAGCCTCCGGTGACCGGCGGGAAGAAAGCAACCTCATCGCCGCTTTGCAACGGATGGTCAAAACTGACCAGCGTCTGATTCACCGCCGCCAGCAATTTGCCCTCTTCCAGCGCCAGCGCCCAGCGCTCGCCCTGCGCAGCCAGATGCTGGCGCAGCGCTTCCACAGAGCTAAAAGACGTTTCAATGGTGGTGCTGTCGCAGCCGACCAGTTCGCGCACCTGCGCGAAAAAAAGGACTTTAATCATTGCTATCCGCCCTGAAATCACCCGATTTGCCGCCGCTTTTCGCCAGCAGGCGCACCGGGCCAATCACCATATCTTTTTGTACCGCTTTGCACATATCGTAAATAGTTAACGCCGCGACAGAAGCCGCCGTGAGCGCTTCCATCTCCACGCCGGTTTTGCCGCTCAGGCGGCACACGGCTTCGATACGCACACGGTTATGTTCCGGCTCCGCCTGCAACAGCACTTCGACTTTGCTCAGCAACAGCGGGTGGCACAGGGGGATCAATTCCCAGGTGCGTTTCGCCGCCTGGATCCCGGCGATACGCGCAGTGGCAAAGACATCACCTTTGTGGTGGCTACCGTCGACGATCATCGCCAGCGTTTGCGGCAGCATGGTGACAAACGCTTCAGCGCGCGCTTCACGCACGGTTTCCGCTTTGGCGGATACATCCACCATATGCGCTTCGCCGTCGGCGTTAATATGGGTCAGTTGTGACATAACTTATTTCTTAAGATGGGGGTAGAAATTACACGGGCGCGTACGCGCATCCAGCTGCGGCGCAATAATATTTTCCCATGCGGTGCGGCAGGCTTTGGTCGAACCGGGCATAGCAAAAATCAACGTCTTATTCGCCATACCGGCAACCGCGCGGGATTGCAGCGTCGCGGTGCCAATCTCTTCAAACGAGAGCATGCGGAACACTTCGCCAAACCCTTCGACTTCGCGGTCGAACAGCGGCAATAACGCTTCCGGCACCTGGTCGCCTTCCGTCAAACCGGTGCCGCCGGTGATCAACACGACTTGCACATCATCGCTTGCGATCCACGCGGAAACCTGGGCGCGAATGGCGTAACGGTTCTCTTTGACGATGGCTTTATCGACCAGTTGATGACCGGCTTCATGCGCGGCGTCACGCAGCCAGTGACCGGATGTATCGTCTTCTTCGCCGCGACGGCTGGAGACCGTCAAAATAGCTAGCCTGACCGGGATAAACTCAGCGCTGACCTGGCTCATGTCATTCTCCTTGCGGTTTAACCGCCGATGTATGAAAGGTTTTGCGTAATGCCTGTATTGCCCTGATGCAGGAAGTGCGTCTGCTTTTTGTGCGTTAACGCCACCGCAATACGCTGTTCAAGCATCGCCTGCTGCGCATCGTCTTGCAGCAGATCGCGCAGATTCACGCCGCCATCGCCAAACAGGCACAGATGCAGTTTACCGGTCGAGGAGACGCGCAGACGGTTGCAACTGGCGCAGAAATCTTTTTCATACGGCATGATAAGGCCGATCTCCCCCTCGTAATCCGGGTGGCAGAAAACCTGTGCCGGGCCATCGCTGCGCTGGCGCAACTGGTGGATCCAGCCGCGTTTAAGTAGCTCATCGCGCAGCACCATGCCGGAGATATGGTGGTTGCGGAAAAGCTCGCTGCCCTCGCCGGTTTCCATCAGTTCAATAAAGCGTAGCTGGATAGGACGCGATTTGATCCACGCCAGAAAGGTGTCGAGCTGATGATGGTTCACATCGCGCATCAGCACGGTGTTGACTTTGACTTTGGCAAACCCGGCGCTGAAAGCGGCATCGATACCGTCCATTACCTGGCGGAATTTATCCTGCCCGGTAATGGCGTGAAATTGCCGCGCATCAAGACTGTCGACGCTGACGTTGATGGCGGTAAGCCCCGCCTCGCGCCACTGGGCCGCGTCACGTGCAAGGCGGTAGCCATTGGTGGTGACGGCGATCTGCCGGATAGCGCTGTTTTCACGCACCGCCGCAATGATGTCGGTAAAATCGCGGCGCAGGGAGGGCTCCCCGCCAGTCAGGCGCACTTTCTCCGTGCCCATCGCGCTAAACGCGCGCGTCACCCGGCGAATTTCTTCGACGCTCAGGAAGCCATTATTATTGACGCCGCTCGGCTTGTAGCCGTCAGGCAGACAGTAAGTGCAACGGAAATTGCACACATCGGTGATCGACAAACGCAAGTAATAGAACTTACGCGCGAACGCATCGGTAAGTTGTGAGGCCATGTACACCTTTCCAAGTACGGGAGATGCAGTCATTTCTTCCTGCACCCTGGCAGCAGAACCATTCGGTTTGCTACGGCCAAAGCACCATGTCGTGAGAGTTAGGTTGCTTAGGCTTGAGTGTATGTTTTGTCAGTAACGCTAAAATTGCTTAAGCGATAGTAGCGCGAACGTCGGGCTTTCGCTATCACGATCATCGCTATATAAACAGATACATAGCGACATGATCGTGCACTTTCGCTACAGAGTACGCGAAAATCGCCTTTTTGCTTTGATATGTGTCATTTTCCTTCCTGCACGGCATCGTCTTTTGGTGGTATTTAGGCTAACGTAGCGCGGTAAATTTTGATAAGGAACCATTATGCGTAATCGCACACTTGCAGACCTGGATCGTGTTGTCGCCCTCGGCGGCGGGCATGGCCTCGGGCGTGTGATGTCTTCGCTTGCCTCGTTGGGATCGCGACTTACCGGCATTGTCACCACCACCGATAACGGCGGTTCAACCGGGCGTATTCGCCGCTCTGAAGGCGGAATAGCCTGGGGCGATATGCGTAATTGTTTAAACCAGCTCATTACGGAACCGAGCGTAGCCTCGGCGATGTTTGAGTACCGTTTTAGCGGTAATGGCGAACTTTCCGGGCATAACCTCGGAAATTTAATGTTAAAGGCGCTCGATCACCTCAGTGTGCGGCCTCTGGAAGCGATCAATTTAATTCGCAATTTATTAAAGGTGGACGCGTTTTTAATCCCGATGTCTGAGCAACCCGTCGATTTGATGGCCACCGACAGCGAAGGGCATCAGGTTTATGGCGAGGTCAACATTGACCAGCTTCACGCGCCAATTCAGGAGTTAATGCTGTTTCCGAAGGTGCATGCCACTCGCGAAGCAGTACAGGCAATCGCAGAAGCGGATTTGATTATCATCGGCCCAGGCAGCTTTTACACCAGCCTGCTACCGCTGCTGCTGCTCGACGATCTGGCGCAAGCCTTACGTCGTACACCCGCGCCGGTCGTTTACATTGGCAACCTTGGTAAAGAACTCAGCCCTGCCGCCGCCAGCCTGACGCTGGCAGACAAACTGGCAATTATGGAGCAGTACGTCGGTAAAAAAATTATCGATGCCGCCATTGTTGGCCCGAAAGTCGACACGCAAACCGTTAGCGATCGGTTAATTATTCAGGAAGTGCTGGAAGCCAGCGATATTCCCTATCGCCACGACCGGCATCTGCTGCGCGTCGCGCTGGAAAAAGCGGTGCAACATTTGGGTTAAGAGGCGGATGGCGGGAATTTTTTCTCCCGTCAGCGCTTTGCTTAATTTCTTAAGGTTGTCTTAAAAATCGGCTGTCAGCATAGCGCTACTTTCATTGCTGGATCCGAGTATGCGTATGCTTCACCTTCGTCGGCCAACCTTAAGCCGCCTCCACTTTATTCTGCTCTTTGCCGCTTATATTGCGCTGGGCCTGAATATTGCGTTTTATCACCAGGCATTCACTTTATTGCCAGTGAACTCATTGCATAGCTGGCTGGTTTTCCTCTCCATGCCACTGGTTGCTTTCAGCGTCATTAATATTGTGTTGTCTCTGGCGTCGTTTGTGCGTCTTGATCGCCTGGTGATCTCACTCTTTGTGCTGGTGAGTTCGGCGGCGCAGTATTTCATTTCGACGTTTGGCATTATTATCGACCGTTCAATGATCACCAATATTCTCGACACCACGCCGGCGGAAAGTTTCGCCCTGCTGTCGACCAAACTGGTGCTAACGCTGCTGCTGACCGGCATTCTGGCTGTGGTTATCGCCTGGTGGATTAATATAAAACCCGCCCGCTCCGCGTTACGCAGCGTAATGTTGCGCGTTGCCAGCATTATTATTTCTGTGCTGGTTATCGTGGCGGTGGCGCTGCTGTTTTATAAAGATTACGCCTCGCTGTTTCGCAATAATAAAGAGCTGGTGAAATCACTCAGCCCGTCAAACTCAATTACGGCTTCTCTTTCGTGGTATTCCCATAACCGCACCGCCAATCTGCCGCTGGTGAGAATTGGCGAAGATGCGCGTCAACGCCCGGAAATGCAGCGCGGTCCACACAAAAACCTCACTATTCTGGTGCTGGGTGAAACTTCGCGTGCGGCGAACTTTTCACTCGGTGGTTATGAGCGTGAAACCAACCCGTTGTTAAAACAGGATAATGTTATTTACTTTCAGAACACGGCTTCCTGTGGGACGGCGACCGCTGTCTCCGTACCGTGTATGTTCTCCGGCATGACGCGTGCGCATTATGACGATCAACTGGCGGCGCATCAGGAAGGGTTGCTGGATATTATCCAACGCGCCGGAATTAACGTGCTATGGAATGAGAACGACGGCGGCTGTAAAGGCGCGTGCGATCGTGTTCCGCATCAGGATATGACGCAATTAAACTTGCCGGATTACTGTATTAAAGGCGAATGCCAGGATGAGATCTTATTCCACGATCTCGCCAGTTATATCGATAAATTGCAGGGTGACGGGGTGATTGTATTACACACCATCGGTAGCCACGGGCCGACGTATTACAACCGCTACCCGGCGCAGTTCCGTAAATTTACGCCGACCTGCGATACCAATGAAATTCAGACCTGCTCACAGCAGCAGCTGATTAATACCTACGACAACACCATTTTGTACGTCGATTATATTGTTGATAAAGCAATAAAATTGCTGCAATCGAAGCAGGATAAATTCACCACCAGCCTGGTTTATCTCTCCGATCACGGTGAGTCGCTTGGCGAAAATGGCGTTTACTTGCACGGCCTGCCGTACTCCATTGCGCCGGAAACACAAAAACATGTTCCGCTGCTGATTTGGCTGTCGCAGGAGTATCAAACGCGTTATGGCGTGAACAGCCAGTGTCTGCAAAAAAATGCGCGGGAGAAGGCGGTTTCACAGGACAACCTCTTCCCGACGATGTTGGGTATACTGGGTGTCAGCACGAAAGAGTACCGTGCTGAAGACGATCTTTTAACCGCGTGTCGGGGGCAGTTGAAATGAAGATTCTGGTGGTTGAAGATGATGCTCTGCTGTTGCAGGGGTTGATTCTGGCGATGCAAAGCGAAGGGTACGCCTGCGATGGCGTTTCTACTGCGCATGAAGCTGCGCTGTGTCTGGCAAACGGCCATTACAGCCTGCTGGTGCTCGATTTGGGTCTGCCGGATGAAGACGGTTTGCATCTGCTCACCCGGCTGCGCCGCGAAAAATATACGTTGCCGGTATTGATCCTCACCGCCCGCGATACGCTTGAAGATCGCGTGGCTGGGCTGGATACCGGTGCAGACGACTACCTGGTCAAACCCTTTGCGCTGGACGAGCTGAACGCCCGCATTCGCGCGCTGTTGCGCCGCCATAATAACCAGGGCGATAACGAAATCAGCCACGGTAATCTGACGCTGAATGTAACACGCCGCCAGGCGTGGCTGGATGAACAGTTGCTGGAGCTGACGCCAAAAGAGTACGCCCTGCTGTCGCGCCTGATGCTGAAAGCCGAAAGCCCGGTACACCGGGAGATCCTCTATAACGATATTTACAACTGGGATAACGAACCGTCGACGAACACGCTGGAAGTGCATATCCATAATTTGCGCGACAAAATCGGCAAATCGCGTATCCGCACAGTGCGTGGGTTTGGTTATATGCTGGTGCAACCGCAGGAACGGAGCTGATTGATGGCGCTCTTCAATTTCAGGCGCTGGAGCATGCGCCGCCGTTTGTTACTCACCATCGGTGGCATTCTGGTGTTTTGCCAGTTGGTCAGCGTGTTCTGGCTGTGGCATGAAAGCGAAGAGCAAATCCAGCTGCTGGTGCAGGCAGCCATTCATAATCACAACAACCGCAAACATATCGAGCATGAAGTCCGCGAAGCGGTGGCCAGCCTGCTGGTGCCAAGCCTGTTGATCATCGGGCTGGCGCTGCTGCTCTGTATGCAGGCGGTGAAAGCCATTACCCGGCCGCTGCTTGAGCTGCAGGAAGAGCTGAATAAACGCACGCCGAACAACCTGCAACCCATCACGCTGAACAACAGCGTCAGCGAAGTGGAAGCGGTTACCTCATCGATTAACGAGCTGGTCTCCCGCCTGACGCTAACCCTCGACAGGGAGCGGCTGTTTACCGCCGACGTTGCCCATGAGCTGCGCACGCCGCTGGCGGGGTTACGTCTGCATCTGGAATTGATGGCGAAAACCAGCGGTATCAACGTTGACCCGCTGGTGCAGCGCCTTGAGCAAATGACGGAAAACATTGCCCAGCTATTACTGCTGGCGCGCGTCGGCCAGTCTTTCTCCGCGGGTAGTTACCAGCAGGTGATGCTGTTGCAGGATGTGGTGCAACCCATGCGCAGTGAACTGGAACAGATGCTGAACGCGCGCGAACAGACGCTGGAAATTGCAGAGCCAGAAAGGGACATTGCGGTTGCCGGTGACGCCACGCTGCTGCGGCTGCTGGTGAGAAACCTGGTGGAAAACGCCCACCGCTATAGCCCGACAGGCTCGACCATTACCGTACGTATCGAAAACGCTGCCGCACCGGTACTGGCGGTGGAAGATGAAGGGCCGGGCATTGATGAAAGTCGCAGCGGAGAGCTCAGTAAAGCCTTCGTGCGTATGGACAGCCGCTATGGCGGCGCGGGCCTGGGATTAAGCATTGTGTCGCGTATTGCGCAACTGCATGACGCGCAGTTCTTTTTGCACAACCGGCTGACGCAATCTGGCGTACGGGCGTGGGTAAAATTCCTCCCCGGCGCCCGCCAGGCATAAATCAGTAGGTCAGCACCCACAGACGGGCAAAACCAATCACTAACGCCAGCGCGAAAGCGACAGCGAAAAACTCACGAACCTTAAATTGTTGCATCAGATTGCCCTCCAGAATACCGGTGGGCAGTGTGTCAGGCGTAGGTTAAGCCAACATTAAGAGAGCCCGGACAGGCTCTCTTTTTTGTTATTTTGTGCTGTCATATCACCGCGCTGATTTCAGGATGCGGCAATAAACAGCTCGCGCAGCTGGTGCAACTGGTCGCGTACTTTCGCCGCCTCTTCGAACTCCAGATTTTGCGCATGCTGCATCATCTGACCTTCCAGTTCGTGGATTTTCTGCTGCAGCGCTTTCGGCGAGAGCGCCAGTTCAGCAGCTTCCACCTGCGCAGGCGTGCGCGTTTTACCACGGCCTTTCGCGCGCGTCTTCGCCAGCCCTTCGCCAAGCGCCAGAATATCCACCACTTTCTTGTTCAGACCCTGTGGCGTAATACCGTGTTCTTCGTTATAGCGCTGCTGTTTCTCACGACGACGCTCGGTTTCGCCAATCGCTTTCGCCATCGACGGTGTGATCTTGTCGCCATACAGAATCGCTTTACCGTTGATGTTACGTGCGGCACGGCCAATCGTCTGGATAAGTGAGCGCTCAGAACGCAGGAAGCCCTCTTTGTCAGCATCCAGAATCGCCACCAGCGAGACTTCCGGCATATCCAGCCCCTCACGCAGCAAGTTGATGCCGACCAGCACATCAAACTCGCCAAGGCGCAAATCGCGGATTATCTCCATACGTTCAACGGTGTCGATATCCGAGTGCAGATAACGCACCCGCTCGCCATGCTCTTCGAGGTATTCCGTGAGGTCTTCCGCCATGCGTTTGGTCAGCGTCGTCACCAGAACACGTTCGTTAATTGCGGCGCGCTGGCGAATTTCAGAGAGCAAATCGTCCACCTGGGTCGCCACCGGACGCACTTCAATCACCGGATCGAGCAGCCCCGTCGGGCGCACCACCTGATCAATCACTTCGCTGCCCGATTTCTCCAGCTCGTAATTGCCCGGCGTCGCCGAAACATAAATTGACTGCGGTGCCAGCGCTTCAAACTCTTCAAATTTTAACGGTCGGTTATCCAGCGCCGACGGCAGGCGGAAACCGTACTCCACCAGCGTCTCTTTACGCGCGCGGTCGCCGCGATACATCCCGCCGATCTGCGGAATGGTCACGTGGGATTCATCGATTACCAGCAGCCCATCGGCTGGCAGGTAGTCGAACAGCGTCGGCGGCGGCTCGCCCGGCCCGCGCCCGGAAAGATAGCGCGAGTAGTTTTCAATCCCCGAGCAGTAGCCCAGCTCGTTCATCATCTCCAGGTCGAACTGCGTACGCTGGCTGAGCCGCTGCTCTTCCAGCAGTTTATTGTTTTCCAGCAGCGTTTTACGGCGTTCCGCCAGCTCCACTTTGATCTCTTCCATCGCCTGCACGATCCGCTCGCGCGGCGTTACATAGTGTGTTTTCGGGTAGATGGTGAAACGCTGGATGTCCGACTCAATATGGCCGGTCAGCGGATCGAACAGCGACAGGCGCTCAACTTCTTCATCGAATAATTCGATACGCAGCGCCAGATCATCAGATTCCGCCGGGAAGACATCGATAACTTCGCCGCGCACGCGGAAAGTGCCGCGCTGGAACGCCTGATCGTTGCGGGTATATTGCAGCTCCGCCAGACGACGCAGGATCGCGCGTTGATCGATGATCATGCCCTTAGTCAGGTGCAGCATCATTTTCAGGTAGAGATCCGGATCGCCCAGACCGTAGATCGCGGAAACAGAGGCCACCACAATCACATCGCGACGCTCCAGCAGCGCTTTCGTCGCTGACAAGCGCATCTGCTCGATATGTTCGTTCACCGAGGCATCTTTCTCAATGAAAGTGTCAGAGCTTGGCACATACGCTTCCGGCTGGTAGTAATCGTAGTAAGAGACGAAATACTCGACCGCATTCTCCGGGAAGAACTCTTTCATTTCACCATAAAGCTGCGCCGCCAGCGTTTTGTTCGGTGCCAGCACCATTGTCGGGCGCTGGAGATCGGCAATCACATTAGCGACGGTGAATGTCTTCCCTGAACCCGTCACCCCGAGCAGCGTCTGGTGCGCCAGGCCGTCTTCCAGACCTTCCTTGAGGCGGCGGATAGCTTCAGGCTGATCGCCGGAAGGACGAAAAGCGGAATTCAGTTTGAACGGTTTACTCATGAATGGCTACCTGATGAAGGAATGAGCGGGCAGGTAACACATTTTACTCACCCTGTTCACTTTTGCCAATAAATAACACTGGATGAAAAAACAGTAGCGAAACAGGCAATCTGTACTACTCCCCGTTAGGGCACCGCTTCTCCCCGCAAATTTCAGCGCGGACAAGATAAAACACTAACCCTTTCAGGTTATCCCCAAAATTTTTTCTCTTTTAACATTTGTCAAGCGAGCCTTTGAAAGTTTTGTGGCAGCGGGTGACACTTTTCTTACAGGCATTGCTTTTATATAACCAATTGATTATTAAGGTTAATTTCAAAAAGACGTGTTTAACACCAATTCAGGCGCAACCCGCGTCCTCTCTCGCTTGCCGCATGTTTTCTAACTCTAATACACAAGGTTATCCACAGGAATAGTGGATAACTGCCGCCAGGCCGGATACCTCGCCTTCCCGCCAAATCCCATTTTGTCCCAGGCGGGCGCCGCTAAAAATTTTTTATCTTTTCTTTTTGATAATTATCGGCAAACGAAACGCAGGATCCGCATGAGATCGTTCTCACAGTTCCAGCGATTGCTGCACCACAACTCAACACTGCAAGCACTGGCAAAGTGCAGAATTTTTACCTGGCTTCTTCCCTCCTTACGTTTTAAAAGCCACTTTTCTCAGCGGCATCCGAAAAAAAAGCCTTTTTTATGTTCTGGCAAGCCTTTTGCAGAATCATCAAAGTCATCAGAGCCGAAACAAGGAGCGGACAATGTTGAGCTTACGGGCAGTAAACCAGTATTACGGTAATCAGCATACATTGTGGAATGTCGACCTCGATTTATCCCCCGGGGTCTGCACATCCGTTATTGGGTTGCCAGGCATGGGCAAGACGACACTGGTGAATTGCATCACCGGCTATTTACCCATTGAAAGCGGCAGCATGATTTGGCAGGAAGCGGGCGCACCGCCGCGCGACTTGCTCTCTTTGCAAGCCGAACACCGCAGCGCCATCGGCATCAGCTATGTGCCGCAGGACAGGCGGATTTTTTCGCAACTCACCATTGAGGAAAATCTGCACGTCGCGATGCGCGCCGCCAGTGAACCGGGCAACGCAGTGCGGCGGGATATTTACGATTTGTTCCCTGAACTGTATGAACTGCGCCAGGTACGTGGCGCGGAGTTGTCAGAGGATAACCAACAACAACTGGCGATGGCGCGGGCGCTGGTTACGCACCCACGGCTGTTGATCCTTGATGAGCCAACGCGCGGTCTGGGGCAGGCTTTTATTCATAAACTGGGCAATTTGATCGTGCGGCTCAACCAGGAGTTTGGCATGACCATTTTGCTGGCTGAACAGCACTTATCATTTATTCGCCGGGTCGCCGACCGTTTCTGCCTGCTGCACCGCGGGCGCAATGTCGCACAGGGCGACGTTAAACTGCTTGATGATCCACTGCTCTCAAAGTGGATGACACCGGAGTCAGGACACTGAGATCAAGATAATGACCCGTTTTTTCTTTTTCCGGTGCGTGGGCAAACCAGGGAATTTCGCCAATCAGCGGAGCCTGCATCACGCGCCGAAGCGTTGCCAGATACTCCGGGTGTCGCCTGCCCGGCTGCACCACATCGTTAGCAATCCAGCCCGCCAGCCGTAACCCCGCCTGACGCACCGCTTGTGCGGTTAACATGGCATGGTTGATACAGCCAAGTTTTACGCCAACGACCAGAATCACCGGCAACTGCTCCTGCACCACCCAGTCGGCGAAAGTGAGCGTCTCTGAAAGCGGCGTAAACCAGCCCCCCGCCCCTTCCACCAATAGCCACTCCGCCTGTGTTTCCAGCGCGCGCAGCCCGGCGGACATCACCTGCGCATCAATGGGTTCACCCACATCGGCACTCACAATATGCGGTGATGTGGGTTCTGCGAAGGTATACGGATTGACGGTCTTATATGCCATCGGCAGGCTGCTGTGGTATTGCAGCGCCAGCGCATCGCTGTTGCGCAGCCCCTCTGCGGTCATCTCACTCCCGGAAGCCACCGGTTTATAACCCGCGCTGCGTAAACCACGCAGGTTCGCCGCTTGCAACAGTGCACAGCTGGCGACCGTTTTCCCGACTTCCGTATCCGTACCGGTCACAAAATAGCGTTCAATCACGGGCGATCACTCCCCAAAAAAGATGGTAAGTCAGCGGGCATTTGCCCTGCTGTTGCGGCCAGGCCAGCTGCAAGCGTTGCAGTTTGCCGCGTGTCAGCCCCTGCTGCCTGCCCGCGTGTAAATGTGTTGCGCCAATACCTTTTAGCGACCGCAGCGCCGCAGTGGCATCGTCAAAGTGCAAGGTTATCGTCTCGACGCCACTGCGCAGCCGCCAGCCACGCAAAGCCTGCCCGATGGCAGGCAAGGTTAAAAAACGGTTGGCGTGCGGATGGTCGTCAATCTCGCGCCACGCCTGGTTCAGCTCCGGCAGTGAGGCCGCGACGAGTGTCGTAAAAGCAACATAACCGCCGGGTTGAGTCACGCGATACAACTCCCCGACAGCCTGGCGCAAATCATCACACCACTGCACCGCCAGGTTGCTCCAGACCAGTGAAAATTGCGCATCCGCCAGCGGCATGGCTTCAATATCGCCTCTGACATAGCGCTGCGCGCTGTGCTGACGGCGCGCCTCATCGAGCATATTCGCCGAGAGATCCAACGCCGTTACCTCACCGCCCTGCCCGCGCCAGTAGCGGCTCATTGCGCCCGGTCCGCAACCGGCATCCAGCACCTGAGCAGGCGTGACAGCACCCAACTTAGATAACAGCAGATCGGCGCTCCGGCGCTGCAATTCGTCGTGCTGAGTGTAACTGTGCGCCGCGCGGCCAAAAGCAGCGGCGACCGCCTGTTTATTCACCGTCATGCAAAGCCTCCAGCAAACGGTCGATATCATCGAACTGGTGCTCTGCCGTCAGCGTCAGGCGCAAACGTGCCGTACCCGGCGGTACGGTGGGCGGTCTAATCGCTGTCACCCAACTGCCGCGCTGACGCAAGCGTTCCGCCAGTCGTAGTGCGCGGTTATTTTCACCCACAATCAGTGGCTGGATTGCGCTGGTAGAATCCGTCATTGTGACGGATTCATGTGCCACACTATGGCGAAAATGGGCAATCAGCGCCGCCAGCTTTTCACGCCGCGCATTGCCCTCGTCGCTACGAATAACCTGCAATGCCGCGCCAAGCGCCACCGCCTGCGCCGGGGGCATCGAGGTGCTGTAAATCAGGTGGCGGGCAAATTGCAGCAGGTAATCCGCCACCGTGTCGCTGCACAACACCGCCGCACCGCTGACGCCAAAACCTTTGCCGAAGGTCACCACCAGCACATGCGGCTTGATGCCCTGCAGGTGACAACTGCCGCGCCCCTGCTCGCCCACCACGCCAATGCCGTGGGCATCATCCACCATCAACCAGGCCCGCGCTTCTCGCGTGGCATCAGCAACCGCCAACAGCGGTGCGCTGTCGCCATCCATGCTGAAGACGCCCTCGGTAACCACCAGTTGCTGCCCGGCAAGCGGTTTTGCCAGCAGCGTGGTCAGTTGCCCGACATCGTTATGGGCGAAACGTCGCAGTTGCGCCGGGCTGTGGCTGGCGGCTTCCAGCAGTGATGCGTGGCTTAATTTGTCAGCGACAATCCTGTCCTCTTTGCCCGTCAGCGCAGCAATGACTGCCTGATTAGCGGCAAAACCTGAGATAAACAGCAACGCGCGCGAGTAACCAAGCCAGTCGGCCAGCGCCTCCTCCAGTTCCCGGTGCGCGGTGGTGTAGCCGCTGACATGACCGGAGCCACCGCTACCCACGCCATAACGTTCCGCGCCCTGTTGCCAGGCGCGGATCACGGCAGGATGTTGGCTTAAACCGAGGTAATCATTACTGGAGAAGTTGCAAAAGCGCTGCTCGCCAAGTGTGAGCCAGCGCCCCACGCCCTGCGAGACGGCACGCCTTGTGCGCAGCGCATCTGCCGCGCGACGCTCATCCAGAGCGGCATCAATACGCTGTTGCCAGCTCATACGGCTGCCGCGTTGTAATACTGGTCGGTATCGGCGTGTAACAACTGTTGCTCAAGCTGCTGTTGTTGCTCGTTGTCGCCGTTCAGCACCGCCGTCTGCTGCGGGTTCAGGCCGAGCTTACGGAACAGTTGCAGATCTTTATCCTCTTCCGGGTTCGGCGTGGTAAGCAGTTTGCAGCCGTAGAAAATGGAGTTCGCCCCGGCCATAAAGCACATCGCCTGAGTCTGCTCGTTCATCTGCTCGCGTCCGGCAGAAAGACGCACATGCGAGGTCGGCATCATGATGCGCGCAACCGCAATGGTGCGGATAAAGTCAAAGGCGTCGACGTCCTCGTTATCTGCCAGTGGCGTCCCTTTTACTTTGACCAGCATATTGATCGGCACGCTTTCCGGCGGTGTTGGCAGGTTCGCCAGTTGCAATAACAGACCGGCGCGATCGTTGACCGTTTCACCAAGACCAACAATGCCGCCGGAGCAAACTTTGATGCCCGCGTCGCGCACTTTATCCAGCGTGTCGAGGCGCTCCTGATAGGTGCGCGTGGTGATGATATTGCCGTAAAATTCCGGCGAGGTATCAAGATTGTGGTTGTAGTAATCCAGACCCGCAGAAGCCAGCCGCTGCGCCTGGTTTTCATTAAGCGTGCCGAGTGTCATGCAGGCTTCCAGCCCCAGCGCTTTTACCCCTTCGACCATTTTTTCGAGGTAGGGCATATCGCGATCGTGCGGGTTTTTCCACGCCGCGCCCATGCAGAAACGCGTCGATCCCGCGCGTTTCGCCTGGCGGGCGGATTCCAGCACCTGTTCAACTTCCATTAACCGTTCGGACTCCAGCCCGGTTTTATACCGCGCGCTCTGCGGGCAGTATTTGCAATCTTCCGGGCAGGCACCGGTTTTAATCGACAGCAAGGTGCTGACCTGAACCTGGCGCGGATCGAAATGCTGGCGGTGGACCTGCTGCGCTTCAAACAGCAGTTCAAGGAGGGGTTTTTCAAACAGCGCGGTCACTTGCGACATTGTCCAGCGTGCGTGGTGAGCCATCGGGCATCTCCAAAGGGTGTTGTAAAATCGTTATTCGGTGTAGACTCGTAAACCTAAAACTTTTTAATTTGGTTTACAAGTCGATTATGACCCTGGACGATCTCGCCTTTGACACGCGACATATCTGGCACCCTTACACCTCCATGACCTCCCCGCTGCCGGTTTATCCGGTGCAGTCCGCACAAGGTTGCGAGCTGATACTCAGCAGCGGCGAACATCTGATTGACGGCATGTCCTCCTGGTGGGCGGCAATTCACGGCTACGGGCACCCGGCGATTAACGCGGCGATGAAAGCGCAAATCGATGCGGTATCCCACGTGATGTTTGGCGGCATCACTCACCCGCCAGCGATTGACCTGTGCCGCAAGCTGGTGGCGATGACGCCGGAAGCGCTGGAGTGCGTCTTTCTGGCCGACTCCGGCTCCGTGGCGGTGGAAGTGGCGATGAAGATGGCGCTGCAATACTGGCAGGCGAAAGGCGAGCCGCGACAGCGTTTTCTCACCTTCCGTAACGGTTATCACGGCGACACGTTTGGCGCGATGTCGGTCTGCGATCCGGATAACTCCATGCACAGCCTGTGGAAAGGCTATTTGCCGGAAAACCTGTTTGCGCCCGCGCCGCAAAGCCGCTTTGACGGCGAATGGGACGAGCGTGACATGGTAGCCTTCGCACGCCTGATGGCGGCGCATCGCCACGAAATAGCAGCAGTGATCCTCGAACCTATTGTTCAGGGCGCGGGCGGCATGCGTATCTATCACCCGGAGTGGCTAAAGCGGGTGCGCAGGATGTGCGACCGGGAAGGCATTCTGTTGATTGCCGATGAAATCGCCACCGGCTTTGGTCGCACCGGCAAGCTGTTTGCCTGCGAACATGCCGGGATCGCCCCGGACATTCTGTGTCTTGGCAAAGCGCTGACCGGCGGCACAATGACGCTTTCGGCAACGCTCACCACGCGCAACGTCGCTGAAACCATCAGCAACGGCGAAGCAGGCTGCTTTATGCACGGCCCAACATTTATGGGCAACCCACTGGCCTGCGCGGCCGCCAACGCCAGCCTGACCATATTGCAACAAGGTGCATGGCAAGCTCAGGTGGCGGCGATTGAAGCGCAGTTAAACGCGGAGCTGGCACCCGCGCGCGAAGCGGCCAATGTCGCCGATGTGCGCGTGCTGGGAGCCATCGGCGTGGTGGAAACCCGCTCGCCAGTCAATATGGCGGCGCTACAACGCTTCTTTGTTGAACAAGGCGTGTGGGTGCGCCCGTTTGGCCGGCTTATCTACCTGATGCCGCCCTATATCATCACCCCGGAGCAGCTCTCGCGTCTGACCCGCGCCGTCAATGCCGCCGTGCTGCGCGATGAGCTTTTTGCCTGAGATTTTGCCGGGGATCGGCTACACTTCCCGGCACGCATGAAAAGCAGAAGGAGTGCATATGAAGTTGGTCAGCCATGATTTACGCGACGGCGAAAAGCTGCCGCATCGCCAGGTGTTCAACGGTATGGGCTACGACGGCGACAATATCTCCCCGCATCTGGCGTGGGATGAGGTTCCTGCCGGCACCAAAAGTTTTGTTGTGACCTGCTACGATCCGGATGCGCCGACAGGTTCCGGCTGGTGGCACTGGGTAGTCGCGAACCTTCCCGCTGATACACGCGTGCTGCCGCAAGGCGCCGGTTCCGGTCTGGCGCCATTACCGGATGGCGCGGTGCAGACACGCACCGATTTTGGCAAAGCCGGTTACGGCGGTGCCGCACCGCCGAAAGGCGAAACCCACCGTTATATCTTTACCGTCTATGCGCTGGACGTAGAGCGCATTGAGGTCGATGAAAACGCCAGCGGCGCGATGGTCGGTTTTAACGTCCATTTCCATACGCTATCCAGCGCCTCAATTACCGCCCTTTTTAGCTAAAAAGAAGGGATTTACAGCCGATTGTACAAATCGGCTTCCCGTTTCGCTCAACTTAGTATAAAAAAGCAGGCTTTGACGTCCTCTTTCAACTTTTGCATAGTCTGGAGCTCCCCTTGAACACATCATCGGTTTCCCGTCTGGCGCTGGCGCTCGCTTTTGGCGTGACACTGACCGCCTGTAGCTCAACCCCGCCGGCGGAACGTCCGTCTGAACAGAAAGCGCCTGGCACCGTCGCGCGCCCAATCCTCAGCGCAGGTGAAGCGAAAAACTTTGTAGCGGACCGCTATTTTACCGCCATGACGCCGGATAACGCGGCATGGAAACCGGTCGCCATCCGTCTGCCGGAAAAAGCGAACTTCGTGGTCGGCCCGGCCGGTACGCCGGGTGTGACGCACACCACCATTCAGGCAGCGGTAGACGCGGCAATCAACAAACACGCCAGCGATCGTCAGTACATCGCGGTGATGCCGGGTGAATATGAAGGTACGGTTTATGTGCCTGCCGCGTCCGGCAGCGTGACCATTTACGGTACCGGCGAGAAAGCGCTGGATGTGAAAATCAAACAGGCTATTGATGCCGAAATGGACCCGAACAGCTGGCGTCGTCTGGTCAATCCGTCGGGCAAATACATGCCGGGCAAACCGGCGTGGTATATGTTTGATAACTGCCAGAGCAAGCGTACTGCCACTGTTGGCGTAATGTGTTCTGCGGTCTTCTGGTCACAAAATAACGGTCTGCAACTGCAAAACCTGACCATTGAAAATACGCTGGGTGACAGCGTTGACGCGGGTAACCACCAGGCGGTGGCGCTGCGCAGCGATGGCGATAAGGTGCAGATCAACAACGTCAATATTCTGGGTCGCCAGAACACCTTCTTTGTTACCAACAGCGGCGTGGATAACACCCTGCGTACCGATCGCCAGACCCGTACGCTGGTGACCAACAGCTATCTTGAAGGCGATGTCGATATCGTGGCCGGTCGCGGCGCGGTGGTGTTTGATAACACCGACTTCCGCGTAGTGAACTCGCGCACCCAGCAGGAAGGTTATGTGTTCGCACCAGCCACCCTGTCTAACCTTTATTACGGTTTCCTCGCCGTGAACAGCCGCTTTAACGCCGCCGGTAACGGTGTTGCGCAGCTCGGCCGTTCACTGGACGTTGATGGCAACACCAACGGTCAGGTGGTGATCCGCGATAGCGTGATCAACGAAGGCTTTAACGTGGCGAAACCGTGGGCTGATGCCGCTGTTTCCGGTCGTGGCTATGCCGGTAACACCGGAACCGTTGACGATAAAGGCAACGTGCAGCGCGAGCTGAACAACCCGCAGTTCAACCGCATGTGGGAGTTCAACAACCGCGGCGTTGGCAGCCAGGTTGTGGCGATGCCGAAAAAATAAGCCGCTCCTGATAAGAAAAAACCTCGCCGTGGCGAGGTTTTTTATGTGCGAAATACCGCATCAGAAGGCGTTAACCACCACCCACATCGGCCCCTGACCTACCGCATAGCGGGATTTCTCGGTCAGCAACCCTTGCTCGCCGCTGATCTCGTACACCGCAATGTGGTGCGATTTCTGCCCGGCGGCAATCAGGTATTGACCGCGATTATCAATATTGAAGCCGCGCGGCTGCGTTTCCGTTGGCTGGAAACCTTCGATCGCCAGCACGCTACCATCTTCCGAAACGCTGAACACGGTGATAATGCTGGCGGTGCGATCGCAGGTATAAAGATGGCGGCCATCCGGCGTGATGTGAATATCCGCCGCCCAGCGCGTATCGCTGAAATCCGTAGGCATCATATCCAGCGTCTGCACACACTCGATGTTGCCGTGCGCATCGCTGAGCTGCCAGACATCGACTGAACCGTTGAGTTCATTGACGCAGTAGGCAAAACGCTGGTTCGGGTGAAACGCCATATGGCGCGGGCCAGCGCCCTCAACGGTGGTGACCTCCGCTGGCTCCTGCGCCGTCAGATTGCCGTCATCGGCCAGCGTAAACAGGCAGATACGATCCTGTTTCAGTGCCGGTGTCCACAGAGTGCGGTTGTCCGGGGAGATATTCGCCGAGTGGCACCCTTCCAGCCCTTCCACCACGTCAACCGTCCCGGTCGGCAGGCCATCCTCCAGACGGACAACACTCACACTGCCCGCGTTGTAGGACGCGCTGAACAGGAAGCGCCCGCTGCGATCGGTCGAAATATGCGTCGGGCTGCCCGGCAGCGGAGATTCCGCCGCGAAAGTCAGAGCGCCATCATCCGGCGCGATGCGATAGGCGATAACGCGAAATTCAGGGCGAACCCCGACATAGAGGTAACGTTTATCCGGGCTGACGACCATCGGCTGCACCTGGCCTGGCACATCCACCACCTGGACAAGTGTCAGGCTACCTTCAGAGTTCAGGCGCCAGACGTGGATCTGCTGACTTTCCGGGCTGGCGGTATAAACGGTTTGTTTCATGAACGCTCCTTTCCTCTAATTCTTTTTTGCATTAAGTAACCAGGATAGCTGCTTTTGTTGGTTGATGCTGAATTTTACCCGCAGATTTTGCGCAGCCGGTGACCCGGTGTACCATCCCCGGACATTTGAATTTCAACATCGACCACGGAATACGATATGACTTCGCGCGTGATTGCACTGGATTTAGACGGTACGCTACTGACCCCGAAAAAAACGCTTCTGCCCTCATCCCTTGAAGCGCTGGCTCGCGCAAAAGCCGCCGGACATCAACTCATTATTGTGACCGGTCGGCATCATGTTGCCATCCACCCTTTTTATCAGGCACTGGCGCTGGATACACCTGCAATTTGCTGTAATGGCACTTATTTGTATGATTATCATGCAAAAAAAGTGTTAAGCGCCGATCCGTTACCTGTTTCGCAGGCGCAGCAGTTGATCACACTGCTTGATGAGCACGCGGTTCACGGCCTGATGTACGTCGACAACGCTATGCTGTATGAAAAGCCAACCGGCCATGTTGAGCGCACTAACACCTGGGCGCAACAGTTGCCGCCAGAACAGCGCCCGGTCTTCCGGCAAGTGTCTTCACTGCGCACAGCGGCACAGGAGGTTGAGGCGATCTGGAAATTCGCGCTCACCGATACCGACACGCAGAAACTGAAAAATTTTGCCCACCACGTGGAGCAAACGCTGGGGCTGGAGTGCGAATGGTCATGGCATGATCAGGTCGATATCGCCCGCGCGGGCAACAGCAAAGGCAAACGTCTGAGCGAATGGGTGGCGTCACAGGGGCTATCGATGAAGGACGTGGTGGCGTTTGGTGATAACTATAACGATATCAGCATGCTGGAAGCCGCTGGTGTTGGCGTGGCGATGGGCAATGCCGACGACGCGGTAAAAGCCCATGCTAACGTGGTGATTGGCGACAACACCGCCGACAGCATTGCGCAATTTATCTACAAAGAACTGCTGTAAACCCCCGCCCGGTTCGCCGGGTGAAAAGCTTATGCCCCTGTGTCAGGGGCTAATACCAGGCGCGGGCTGATGACCGCCCACAATGCATCGCAGGCGGCGCATCCGGCGATCAGGCGGTTATCGACACACTTTTGATTTGCGCATATAACCACTGGCCAGGCTTCACGGCCAGCTCGTCTCTGGCCCAGGGACTGATGCGCGCCCACAGGGTGCGGCTGCCAACTTCCAGTTGCACTTCCACCTGGCCGTCGATATCAAAACATTGCGCCACTTTCGCACGCAGAATATTACGGATACTGGTATTCATTGGCGGTTGCAGTACCAGCGAAACATCGGTCGCCTGAATACGGATCCGCAGCGCACTTTGCAGCGGAAGGTCGACCTTATTAACCCAAATATGCTGATCACCAAGCGCCAGCGCCGACATCGCATAGTGCGGATGGTGCTCCAGCACCACCACTTTCAACACGCTACTTTGCTGCTCCGCCGGTAACCACGGGTTCATCACGCGGCTGCCCCAGACATCTTCCAGGCTGCCGAAGGCTTTCACTTCTCCCGCCTCCAGCACCATCACTTTATCTGCCAGATGCAGGATTTCATCCAGGGAGTGGCTGACGTACAGCATCGGAATATTGATCTCGCGCGCCAGTCGTTGCAGGTACGGCAGCAGCTCGCGCTTACGCGGAATATCCAGCGACGCCAGCGGTTCATCCAGCAGCAGCAATTCCGGCGCGGTTAACAGCGCACGGCCAATCGCCACCCGCTGCTTTTCGCCACCGGAAAGCCCGCCGGGTAAACGATCCAGCAACGGTTCAATACCGAGTAATGCCACCAGCTTGTCGAACTGGCCAGCCATAGATTTGGCCATGCCGTAACGCAGATTGCCGCGCACTTTGTAATGCGGAAACAGCCGCGCATCCTGGAAAACATAGCCGACACGCCGCTTCTCCGGCGGCAGGCAAATCTTGCTTTCGGTATCAAACAGCACGCGATTATTCAGCGCTATCCGCCCTTGCTGCGGATGAGTAAGGCCGCCAATCGCGTTGATTAACGAGGTTTTCCCGGCACCCGAAACGCCAAAAATCGCGGTGATGCCGCTGGCGGGCAGCTTTTCAGCAATGCGTAAGCGATGCGTACCCAGCGTCTGGGTGAAATTGAGCTCCAGCATGACTTACCTCCCTGTCCTTTCGCGGCTAATGCGGGCCAGCCATTCGGAAACCAACAGCGAAACCAGTGCCAGTACGATCGAGATAATACATAACCGCGCCGCCGCGCCTTCACCGCCGGGCGTCTGAATCAAGGTGTACATCGCAGAGGGAATGGTGCGGGTTTCGCCAGGAATATTGGAAACGAAGGTGATCGTCGCGCCGAATTCACCCAGTGAACGGGCAAAGGCCAGCACCGTGCCGACGATAATCCCCGGCAAGGTAAGCGGTAACGTGATGGTGAGAAAAACGCGCCAGCGCCCGGCACCTAACGTGCGGGCTGCCTGCTCCAGTTTGGTATCCACGCTCTCCAGCGCCAGACGGATGGCGCGCACCATCAGCGGGAACGACATCACCGCGGCGGCCAACACCGCGCCACGCCAGCTAAAGGCGAAGGTGATGCCAAACCAGTCATACAGCCACTGACCAATGAAACCGCGTCGCCCCATCGCCACCAGCAGCAAATACCCCACCACCACCGGCGGCAGCACCAGCGGTAGATGCAACAAACTGTCGAGCAGCGCTTTGCCAGGAAACGTGCAGCGCACCAGCAGCCAGGCAAAGAAGATCCCAAACGGCAAACTGAAAACCACTGCCAGGGATGAGACTTTCAGGCTCAGCAATACCGCCTGCCATTCGGGATCCGTCAATATCATTCGTGCGTTGTAAATCCGTAACGTTTAAAGATTTCAGAAGCCTGCGGGCCTTTCAGGTAGTCATAAAACGCCGTTACCGTCGCGTTTTTATGACCGTCGATAATAGCCAGCGGGTACTCAACTTTTTGGTGTGAATCTTCCGGGAAGGTCCCGACCACTTTCACTCCTTTACTGGCAACCGCGTCAGAGCCGTAGACAATGCCAAGCGGCGCTTCGCTGCGCTCCACCAGCGCCAGCGCACCGCGCACATCTTCCGCCGGAGCCAGCTTCGGCGACAGGGTTTCCCATGCGCCCAGTTTGGTCAATGCTTCTTTGGCATAAATCCCCGCCGGAACATGTTCCGGGTCGCCAACGGCCAGACGTCCGCCTTTCAGCAGACTGTTCCAGTCGGTTTTAGCATTAATGACGATATCGCCCTGCGCACTGCTTTTGGGAGCCACAACCACCAGGCTGTTACCGAGCAGTGTTGCGCGGGTTGCGGTATCGATAGATTTTTTCTCTACCGCGTAATCCATCCATTTCTGATCGGCAGAAATGAACAGATCCGCCGGCGCTCCCGCTTCAATCTGGCGCGCCAGAGTAGAAGAAGAAGCAAACGAGGAGACCACCTCGACGTTTTTCTCTTTTTTATAGGCCGCCGCGACATCCTGCATTGCGTTGGTCAGTGATGCTGCTGCAAAAACGGTAATTTTACCTTCATCCGCCAGAACATGCCCGGCAACGGAGAGCGTTAATGTCGCCCCGGCAAAAAGGCGTAACCCTGTACGTGTCATTAGGAACTCCTGTGAGTGTCGTTATATACGTAAAAACATAACGATATTACCAGAGTTTCCCGGCGGTTAGGTAATACCCATCAAGAATTAGCAACCTATTTACATATATCGGCAGGAAGTGAGGAGATCTTGAATATCTGAAAGATAAACGCCCGCGAAAGCGGGCGTTTGCAAGAGAGGATCAGCGTTGCTGACGGCTTTGGTCGCGGCGACCGACGCCGGAAAACACGTTAAACACTTCACCCAGGCCATAAATCAGCCCCAGGATAATCGCCATCACGACAGGCACCATGACGACGGCAAACACCAGGCTTTTCAACAACTCAAACATAGTCGTCTCCGGAAATTGTGAACGGGGCATTCTAGCCTGATTCAGGTGAAAAACACTCGCCTTTTGTGCGATTCGCCTCGCAGCTTTACACGCATTCACCCGCATCAGGCTAGGCGTAGTGACGGTTTTCCTTCACAATAGTTCTTTTGCCAGGACATTGCGTAATGCAGGCTGAAATTCTTCTCACACTCAAACTCCAGCAGCGTCTATTTGCCGATCCGCGCCGCATCTCCCTCCTCAAGCAGATTGTGGAAACCGGCTCTATCAGCCAGGGCGCGAAGAACGCAGGCATCAGTTATAAAAGCGCCTGGGACGCCATTAATGAGATGAACCAACTCAGTGAACAAACGCTGGTTGAACGCGCGACCGGTGGTAAAGGCGGCGGTGGTGCGGTGGTGACGCGCTACGGGCAGCGCCTGATTCAGCTTTACGATCTGTTGGCGCAAATCCAGCAAAAAGCCTTTGATGTGCTGAGTGACGATGACGCCCTGCCGTTAAACAGCCTGCTGGCGGCGATTTCGCGTTTCTCGTTGCAGACCAGCGCGCGCAATCAGTGGTTTGGCACCATCACAGCGCGCGACCACAACCACGTGCAGCAACATGTCGACGTGCTGCTGGCGGACGGTGAAACCCGTCTCAAAGTTGCGATTACCGCGCAAAGCGGCGAACGCCTGGGCCTTGATGAAGGCAAAGAGGTGCTGGTGCTGCTGAAAGCGCCGTGGGTGAGCATCACGCAGGATGCCAAACGCGCCGCGCAGGCCGATAACCAACTGACCGGGCGCATCAGCCATATTGAGCGCGGCGAGCAGCAAAGTGAGGTGCTGATGACGCTGCCTGACGGCCAGTTGCTCTGCGCCACCGTGCCGACGCAAGAGATAGATAATTTGCAGGAACAGAGCGAAGTGACCGCATATTTTAATGCCGATCGCGTGATTATCGCCACGTTATGCTAATCGCATTGACAAGCTAGCCCATTGCACGTATCCCTGAGTTTCTACGCTGCAAAAAATGGGATACATAATGTCATCATTGCAAATTTCGCAAGGTACGTTTCGTCTTAGCGACACCCGCACGCTGCACATTGAACACTTAGCGCTACGCGCTGGCGAAAGCTGGGCTTTTGTCGGCGCGAATGGCAGCGGCAAGTCAGCGCTGGCTCGCGCGCTGGCGGGGGAGTTGACCTTACTGAAAGGTGAACGCCAGTGTCAGTTTACCCGCCTCACCCGCCTCTCTTTCGAGCAGTTGCAAAAGCTGGTCATCGACGAGTGGCAGCGCAATAACACCGATATGCTCAGCCCCGACGAAGAGGATACCGGGCGTACTACCGCCGAGATTATTCAGGATGAAGTGCAAGACGCGCAGCGCTGCGCACAACTGGCGGCGCAGTTTGGCATCTCGCATCTGCTGGAGAGACGCTTTAAATACCTTTCGACCGGCGAAACCCGGAAAACGCTGCTGTGCCAGGCCCTGATGACCGAACCGGATTTACTGATCCTTGATGAGCCTTTTGACGGGCTTGATGTCCATTCACGCCAGCAACTGGCAGAACTGCTCGCGCGCCTCAATGCCGACGGCTTTACGCTGGTGCTGGTGCTGAACCGCTTTGATGAGATCCCGGACTTCGTACAACACGCCGGGGTTCTGGTGGATTGCTCGCTCACAGAGACCGGAGAAAAAGCAGCGCTGTTGCAACAAGCGCTAATCGCCCAGTTAGCCCACAGCGAAAAATTATCCGGTATCACGTTGCCGGAACCGGATGCGCCGCCCGCACGTGAAACATTAAACGCAGACGCGCCGCTTATTGTGCTGAACGATGGCGTCGTCTCTTATAACGACCGGCCAATCATCGATCACCTTTCATGGTCGGTAAAGCCCGGCGAGCACTGGCAGATCGTCGGCCCGAACGGCGCGGGCAAATCGACACTATTAAGCCTGATAACCGGCGATCATCCGCAGGGCTACAGCAACGATTTGACCCTGTTTGGCCGTCGTCGCGGCAGCGGTGAAACCATCTGGGATATCAAAAAGCATATTGGCTATGTCAGCAGCAGCTTGCATCTGGATTACCGCGTCAGCACCAACGTGCGCAATGTGATCCTCTCTGGCTATTTCGACTCGATTGGTATTTACCAGGCCGTTTCGGATAAGCAGCACAAACTGGCACAGCGCTGGCTGGATATTTTAGGTTTCGATGCACGCACCGCCGACGCGCCGTTTAGTAGCCTCTCCTGGGGTCAGCAGCGGCTGGCGCTGATTGTGCGTGCGCTGGTCAAGCACCCAACGCTGCTCATTCTTGATGAACCGTTACAGGGTCTTGATCCTTTAAACCGCCAGCTTATTCGCCGCTTTGTTGATGTATTAATTAGCGAAGGCGAAACCCAACTGTTATTTGTTTCGCACCACGCCGGAGACGCGCCCGCTTGTATTACCCACCGGCTTGAATTTGTACCAGAGGGCGACGGATATCGTTATCAACTTACACCACAATAATTAGGGGGATGGTTCCATTTCGCCGGATATGATGTAATAGCCCCGCTTTAAATAAGCAACATAATAACGATCTCTGACTGGTCAGTTGGCAACATAAAATTGTCGGCGGCCAGTTTTTGTTATGGCAAGAAAAAAGCCCGTCGATGGACGCCGGGTAAAAAATTACGGGACTATGATGAATCAATTCCTCCGCATGACCCGCGCCATTTCTCTGGCTGCGGCGCTGTTACTGGGTTTCTGCAGTGCCGCTGTCGCCGATGAGAATGCGCAAACACCCGCCTCCGGTCAGGAAGCACAATTAAAGCAAGCCGTTGAAAATATGCAGCGAGCCAGTATTCACGGCCCGCATAAAATTGATCTCGGTAATCAGGCGATTCTGAACCTGCCTGAAGGTTTTGCTTATATTCCGTCGCAGCAGGCAGCGGTATTTATGCGCGCGCTGGGTAACCATGTTGATAACAACTCATTTTATGGTCTGGTATTCAGTAATGATATTTCTGGCTTTGTTTCTATTGAATATGCCGACGCCGGTTATATCAAAGATGACGATGCCAAAGACTGGGATGCCGACGAACTGCTGAGTAATTTGCAGGAAGGCACCAAAGCGGGCAATAAAGAGCGTAGCGAAAAAGGCATCCCGCCAATTGAGGTATTGGGTTGGGTAGAAAAACCCACCTACGAGGCGGCCACGCATCGCCTGATTTGGTCTGCGGCTATCCGAGATATTGGCAGCAACGTGCCGGAAAAAGAGCAAGGTGTTAACTACAACACCTACCTGCTGGGTCGGGAAGGTTATCTGTCGTTAAACCTGGTGACCGATCGCGGCACCGTTGAGCAGGAAAAACCGTTCGCCAAAACGTTACTCAACGCCGTGACCTTTAACGACGGCAAAAAATACAGCGACTTTAATGCCTCTACCGACAAGATTGCCGAATATGGGCTGGCGGCGCTGATTGGTGGGCTGGCAGCGAAAAAATTGGGTCTGCTGGCACTTATCGGTGTGACGCTGCTGAAGTTCTGGAAACTTGGCCTGATCGCCGTGGCGGCATTCGGCATGGGTGTGAAAAAAATACTGTTTCGCAAAAAAGTCGAGTAAACCATGAGCATGCTCTTGCTGCTGCTTAAAGGGGCAAGCCTCGGGAAGTTTTTCCTTTCCGGGGCCACCATGCTGCTGTCGATCGCCACCTACGCGCTCGCCTTCGGCTGGCCGTATGCGACGGGGTTTGTGGTGCTGCTGTTTTGCCATGAGCTGGGGCATTATCTGGCGGCGCGTCAACGCGGGTTAGCGACGGGATTACCGATGTTTATCCCCTTCGTGGGTGCCTGGATCACGTTGAAAGATGAACTGCCAGATGCGGAAACCGAAGCCTGGGTCGGCATTGCCGGCCCGCTGCTCGGCTCGCTTGCCGCCCTCGGTTGTTACTATCTGGCGGAGTATTTCCACAGTTCGCTATTGATGGCGGTGGCCTATTCAGGTTTTGTGCTTAATCTGTTTAACCTGATCCCCGTGCCGCCGCTGGATGGCGGGCGCATTACGGTCGCCATTTCGCGCAAGATCTGGTATCTGGGCATTCCCGTACTGCTGGGTTTCTTTTACCTTCACCCAAGCCCGCTGTTACTGCTGGTGTGCTTTCTCGCGGCATCACAAATATGGGCGCGGCGCCATGATCAACCGAATCTCGACACGCTGACCCCTGGCAAACGTCTGGAATATACGCTTTTGTACTTCGGGCTGATTGCCTGGCTCTCCCTGATGACTTATAACCTCCACGAGGCGTTATCCGGCTTTCGCTGACGCCGCCTGCGTTGCTGCACCGCAGTGACACCATTTTTAAGACTTTTTACTTGCGTCGGACGAACCCCGCTATTGCGGGGTTTTTCTGGCGTTTACCCCACAAACCGGCTGGCAGAAAATTGAGTGTAAACGATTCCACTAATTTATCCCATGTCACAGTTTTCACCTCTCTGTTATGCTAAGGTTTGTTCATATCAAATGCTTTATGGAGGGAAATATGCGAGTTCTGGTTACAGGTGGTAGCGGTTACATTGGAAGCCATACCTGCGTCCAACTGCTGCAAAACGGCCACGACGTTATCATCCTCGACAATCTCTGTAACAGTAAGCGCAGCGTGCTCAATGAGATCGAGCGTTTTGGCGGAAAAAGCGCGCTGTTCGTCGAAGGCGACATTCGCGATGAAGCGCTGCTTGCGGAGATCCTGCACGATCACGCCATTGAAGCGGTGATTCACTTCGCCGGGCTGAAAGCCGTTGGCGAATCTGTGGCGAAGCCGCTGGAGTATTACGACAACAACGTCAACGGCACGTTGCGCCTGATTAACGCGATGCGCGCCGCGAATGTGAAAAACTTCATTTTCAGCTCCTCCGCCACCGTTTACGGGGACCAGCCGAAAATCCCTTACGTGGAAAGCTTCCCGACCGGCACGCCGCAAAGTCCCTATGGTAAAAGCAAGCTGATGGTGGAACAGATCCTCACCGACCTGCAAAAAGCGCAGCCGGAGTGGAGCATTGCGCTGCTGCGCTACTTCAACCCGGTTGGCGCACATCCGTCAGGCGATATGGGCGAAGATCCGCAGGGCATCCCGAACAATCTGATGCCGTATATCGCCCAGGTTGCGGTTGGCCGCCGCGATTCGCTGGCAATTTTCGGCAGTGATTACCCGACGCCAGACGGCACCGGCGTGCGTGATTACATCCACGTGATGGATCTGGCGGACGGGCATGTTGCGGCCATGCAACAACTGGCCGGGAAGCCGGGCGTGCATATTTATAACCTCGGCGCGGGCGTCGGCAGCAGCGTGCTGGATGTGGTGAACGCCTTCAGTAAAGCCTGCGGCAAACCGGTGGCCTGGCACTATGCGCCGCGCCGCGAGGGCGATCTCCCGGCTTACTGGGCCGATGCCAGCAAAGCAGATAAGGAGCTGAACTGGCGCGTAACCCGTACGCTTGACGAAATGGCAGAAGATACCTGGCGCTGGCAGTCACGCCACCCGCAGGGCTATCCCGATTAAAGGAATGGTAATGACGCAATTTAATCCGGTCGATCACCCGCATCGCCGTTATAACCCGCTGACCGACCAGTGGATCCTGGTTTCTCCGCACCGGGCAAAACGCCCCTGGCAAGGGGCGCAAGAGACGCCTGCGAAACAAACCCTGCCGGCGCACGATCCGGACTGTTTCCTCTGCCCGGGCAATACCCGCGTAACCGGGGATAAAAATCCGGATTACACCAGCACTTATGTGTTCACTAACGACTTCGCCGCGTTGATGACCGATACGCCAGACGCGCCGGTAAGCGACGATCCACTGATGCGCAGCCAGAGTGCGCGCGGCACCAGCCGGGTGATTTGTTTCTCGCCGGATCACAGCAAAACGCTGCCGGAACTGAGTGTCGATGCGCTGGAAGCGGTGGTGAAAACCTGGCAACAGCAAACCGCTGAGCTGGGTCAGCAGTACCCGTGGGTACAGGTGTTTGAAAATAAAGGTGCGGCGATGGGTTGTTCCAACCCGCATCCGCACGGGCAAGTCTGGGCCAACAGCTTCCTGCCGAATGAAGTGGATCGTGAAGATCGCCTGCAACGTAACTATTTCGCCCGGTATCACTCCCCGATGTTGCTGGACTACGCAAAGCGCGAGCTGAACGATGGCAGCCGTACCGTGGTGGAAACGGAGCACTGGCTGGCAGTCGTTCCTTACTGGGCGGCGTGGCCGTTTGAAACCTTGCTGCTGCCGAAAGCGCAAGTACAGCGCATCACTGATTTAAGCGATGAACAGCGCCGCGATTTAGCGCTGGCATTGAAAAAACTGACCAGCCGTTATGACAACCTGTTCCAGTGCTCGTTCCCCTACTCGATGGGCTGGCACGGCGCGCCATTTAACGGCGAAGAGAATGACCACTGGCAACTGCACGCGCATTTTTACCCGCCGCTGCTGCGCTCCGCCACGGTGCGTAAATTTATGGTCGGCTATGAAATGCTGGCCGAAACCCAGCGTGACCTGACGGCAGAACAAGCCGCCGAACGTCTGCGCGCGGTCAGTGATATCCATTTTCGCGAATCCGGAGAATAACAATGAGTCTGAAAGAGAACACACAATCCCTTTTTGCTGAAAAATTCGGCTACCCTGCCACCCACACCATTCAGGCACCGGGTCGCGTGAACCTGATTGGCGAACATACCGACTATAACGACGGTTTTGTTCTGCCGTGCGCCATTGATTACCAGACGGTGATCAGCTGCGCACCACGTACTGACCGCATCGTTCGGGTGATTGCCGCCGATTATGACAACCAGAGCGATGAGTTCTCGCTGGATGCGCCAATTGTGACCCACGACAGCCAGCAGTGGTCGAACTACGTGCGCGGCGTGGTAAAACACCTGCAAAAACGCGATGCCAGTTTTGGCGGCGCGGATCTGGTCATCAGCGGCAATGTGCCGCAGGGCGCAGGCCTGAGCTCTTCTGCCTCGCTGGAAGTGGCGGTCGGTACGGTGTTCCAGCAGCTTTATCATCTGCCGCTGGATGGCGCGCAAATTGCCCTCAATGGTCAGGAAGCGGAAAACCAGTTTGTCGGCTGTAACTGCGGCATCATGGATCAGCTTATCTCGGCGCTGGGCAAAAAGGGCAGCGCGCTGCTGATCGATTGCCGTTCGCTTGGCACCAAAGCGGTGTCGATGCCGGAAGGTGTGGCGATCGTCATCATTAACAGTAACTTTAAACGCACCCTGGTTGGCAGTGAGTACAACACGCGCCGCGAGCAGTGTGAAACCGGCGCGCGCTTCTTCCAGCAAAAAGCGCTGCGCGATGTCAGCATCGATCAGTTCAATGCGGTGGCGCATGAGCTGGATCCGCTGGTTGCCAAACGCGTACGCCATGTGCTGACCGAAAACACCCGTACCGTGGAAGCCGCGGCTGCGCTGGAGAAAGGCGATCTGCAACGCATGGGCGTGCTGATGGCAGAATCTCACGCGTCGATGCGTGATGATTTTGAAATTACCGTCCCGCAGATTGATACGTTGGTTGAGATTGTCAAAGCAACCATCGGTGACCAGGGCGGCGTACGTATGACCGGCGGCGGTTTCGGCGGCTGTGTTGTCGCACTGGTACCGGAAGCACTGGTACCGGCGGTGAAACAGGCAGTAGAAAGCCAGTACGAAGCCAAAACCGGTATCAAAGAAACCTTCTATGTTTGCAAACCTTCACAGGGAGCAGGACAGTGCTAAACGAAGCTTCTGCAGCAGCCCCGGACGGGCTGCCCTTTCGCCTGATCACCCTGCGCAATAGCGCCGGGATGGTGGTGACATTGATGGACTGGGGCGCGACGCTGTTATCCGCGCGTGTGCCGTTAAAAGATGGTTCCGTGCGTGAAGCGCTGCTGGGCTGCGCCACACCGGAACACTACCTGCAACAAACAGCGTATCTCGGCGCGTCGGTCGGCCGTTACGCCAACCGTATTGCCAAAAGCCGCTTCACGCTGGATGGCCACACCTATACGTTGACGCCAAGCCAGGGTGAAAACCAGCTGCATGGCGGCCCGGAAGGGTTCGATAAACGGCGCTGGTTGATAGAGCGGCAAAATGATAACGAAGTGGTCTTTGTTCTGAATTCAGCGGATGGCGACCAGGGATTCCCGGGTAACGTTCATACCCGGGCGCATTTCCGCCTCGGCGACGATAACCGGCTCGCCATTGAATACCGGGCAACAACTGACAAACCGTGCCCGATCAACCTGACTAACCACGCTTATTTTAACCTTGATGGTGAGCAGTCGGATGTTCGCAACCACACGTTGCAACTGCTCGCGGATGCTTATCTGCCGGTGGATGAGATGGGCATTCCGACAGACGGGTTAAAAGACGTTGAGCGGACCAGTTTTGATTTCCGTACCCCGAAAACCGTGGCGCAGGATTTTCTGGCTGAGGACGATCAGCTCGTGGTGAAAGGTTACGACCATGCGTTTTTATTGCAGGCAAAAGGCGACGTCAGTCAGCCCGCCGCGCAGTTGTGGTCGGCGGACAAACAGCTGCAAATGACGGTGTATACCAGCGCGCCTGCGCTCCAGTTCTATTCCGGTAATTATCTGGAAGGAACGCCTGCGCGCGGCGGCAAAACCTATGACGCGTGGCAGGGCCTGGCGCTGGAGAGCGAGTTTTTGCCCGACAGCCCGAACCGTCCTGATTTCCCGCAGCCGGACTGCTTCTTACTGCCTGGCGACGTTTATGTCAGCCTGACGGAATACCACTTTATTGCGCAGTAATCCCCCCGCCCTCCTGCCGGAGGGCTTTTTTTACCCGTTTTGCTGAAATATGCGCCACTTATCGACAAAACCATAACCCCTGATTCACAAGCACCTTACACTCGGCGGCTATTTTCGCTATGGTTATGGGTAACCGTTGCCGGGAGCACCTTCACGGCAATATAATGAGAATTGTTATCATTCAATCAGGCTCACAGGAGTAAGTGTATGGCTGTTACTAAGCTGGTTCTGGTTCGTCATGGCGAAAGCCAGTGGAACAACGAAAACCGCTTCACCGGTTGGTACGATGTTGATCTGTCCGAAAAAGGCGTTGGCGAAGCAAAAGCGGCAGGCAAACTGCTGAAAGAGGAAGGCTACACCTTCGATTTTGCTTATACCTCTGTGCTGAAACGTGCCATCCATACGCTGTGGAACGTGCTGGACGAGCTGGATCAGGCGTGGTTACCGGTAGAGAAAAGCTGGAAACTCAACGAGCGTCATTACGGTGCGCTGCAGGGTCTGAACAAAGCTGAAACCGCTGAAAAATACGGTGACGAGCAAGTTAAACAGTGGCGTCGTGGCTTTGCTGTTACACCGCCGGCGCTGACCAAAGATGACGAACGTTTTCCGGGTCACGATCCGCGCTACGCGAAACTGACCGATGCCGAGCTGCCACAGACCGAAAGCCTGGCGCTGACCATCGATCGCGTGATCCCTTACTGGAACGACACCATTCTGCCGCGCCTGAAAAGCGGTGAGCGCGTGATCATCGCCGCTCACGGTAACTCCCTGCGCGCGCTGGTGAAATACCTCGATAACATGAGCGAAGAAGAGATCCTCGAACTGAACATCCCGACTGGCGTACCGCTGGTTTACGAGTTCGACGAAAACTTCAAACCGTTGAAACACTACTACCTGGGTAACGCAGACGAGATCGCTGCGAAAGCTGCTGCGGTAGCAAACCAGGGTAAAGCGAAGTAAGTTTTCGCCGATAAAAAAAGCGTGGAAAATTCCACGCTTTTTTATTTGTGCAACCGTTAACTGCGTCGCGCTTTCACTGCCGCCGCGAGCTGGCGCAAAATAGTTTCGGTATCGTCCCAGCCGATGCAGGCGTCGGTAACGCTTTTACCGTACACCAGCGGTTCACCGCTCTCCAGGCTCTGGTTGCCTTCCACCAGATGGCTTTCAATCATCACACCGATAATGGCTTTTTCACCGCTTGCGATCTGCTGGCACACATCCGCGCCCACTTCCATTTGCTTCTTGAACTGTTTGCTGGAGTTAGCATGACTGAAGTCAATCATCACCTGCGGCTCCAGGCCAGCTTTCTGCAGACCCACTTTTACTTCCGCGACATGTTTCGCGCTGTAGTTTGGCTCTTTACCGCCGCGCAGAATGATGTGGCAATCACCGTTACCGGCGGTGTTTACAATGGCGGAGTGACCCCATTTGGTGACGGACAAGAAGCAGTGCGGCGCACCTGCAGCGTTAATCGCGTCAATGGCGACTTTAATGGTGCCATCGGTGCCGTTTTTGAATCCCACCGGGCATGAGAGGCCGGAAGCCAGCTCGCGATGCACCTGCGATTCCGTCGTACGCGCGCCAATCGCTCCCCAGCTCATCAGATCGGCCATGTATTGTGGGGTGATCATATCGAGGAACTCCCCCGCCGCCGGTAAACCGCTGTCATTAATTTCCAGCAGCAGCTTACGCGCAATACGCAAACCGTCGTTAATCTGGAAACTGTTATCCATGTGCGGATCGTTAATCAGCCCTTTCCAGCCCACTGTGGTACGCGGTTTTTCGAAGTAAACGCGCATAACGATTTCTAAATCGTCTTTTAACGCTTCACGCAAAGCCAGCAGGCGCGAAGCATACTCTTTCGCCGCCGCAGGATCGTGAATGGAGCACGGACCAATAACCACCAGCAGACGATCGTCATTTCCGCGCAGGATCTTATGAATCGCTTTGCGGGCATGCGAGACCGTATTGGCGGCGGTTTCAGTGGCGGGGAATTTTTCAAGGAGTGCTACAGGAGGTAATAACTCATTGATCTCTCTGATACGTAAATCGTCGTTCTGATAATTCATGTTCGTTCCAGTCTGGCCATACTTTTTTTGATGAATGCAATCTTTCCAATCTATCTCGTCGGCGCCGAAGTGTAAACGCGATTTTACACTTCGACCGGATAATTCCTGGAATACGGTCAAATCGCGTTAAAAAGTAGCGAGCGGTGATATCAGCGCTACACTTTTTAACTGTTAACACTTCTATTTTTCATTTTATCGCTATTCTATGCTGCCATACAGCGCATGAATGGTATCTTTAACCACTGAGCGTGATAGTTCGTTCGCGCTGCTTTTACCGGCCCCAACGGCGGTAAAAACGACCGGAACAGGAGCATCATGATGAAAATGAATAAATTAGCGACACTTTTACTGACGACGACGCTGACTTTCGCAGGGGGCGCAGCCTACGCGGCCGACGCAGCCTCTTCTACCGACAGTAACGGTGATGCCAATGCCGCAGCGGCTGCAGGCCAACCAGCACCGGACGCCAAACAGAATGTTGCGCCAAACAATGTGGATAACAGCCAGATCAACAGTGGTAGCATGAATACCAACTCGACCTCTCAACACAGCGCTAAGCAGCATATGAGCAAAGATAAGGTGCATAAAAACACTATGTGTAAAGATGGTCGCTGCCCGGATGTGAACAAAAAGGTTGAAACCGAAAGCGGTAACAACCATAGCGTCGATAAGAAAACCGACGGCACAACCCAGTAAAATCCGGTGCATTAATCATCAGGGAGAGCTTCGGCTCTCCTTACTTTTTTCTCTCCCGTCTCCCCCGCAAACTGAAAAATCTGTAATGATGTAAGGCGTTAAAATAATTACAAGGAACGACCCGCCCATGGCGCATTCACACTCGCACACTCCCGCTGATGCCAACGCCCGCCGCCTGCTGCTAGCGTTTATCGTTACTGCCGTTTTTATGGTTATCGAAGTGGTCGGCGGCCTGGTTTCCGGATCGCTGGCGCTGCTGGCCGATGCCGGCCATATGCTGACGGACGCCGCCGCGCTGCTTTTTGCGTTATTAGCGGTTTACTTTGCGCGCCAGCCACCCAGCGCTCACCGTACGTTTGGCTGGCTGCGTTTGACCACGCTTGCAGCATTCATCAATGCGCTGGCACTGGTGCTGATTACCGTGTGGATTGTCTGGGAAGCGATTCAGCGTTTCACACATCCGCAGCCCGTTGCAGGCTTAACCATGATGGTGATTGCGATTGCCGGGCTTGTGGCCAACGTGCTGGCATTCTGGTTACTGCACCGGGGAAGCGAGGAGAAGAACCTGAACGTCCGCGCCGCCGCACTGCATGTGCTGGGTGACTTACTCGGTTCTGTGGGTGCCATCGCTGCGGCACTGGTGATTTTGTTCACCGGCTGGACGCCGATTGACCCGATACTTTCAGTGCTGGTTTCCGCGCTGGTGTTACGCAGCGCCTGGCGGCTAATGAAAGAGAGCGTTAACGAGTTGTTGGAAGGTGCGCCGGGCTCGATGGATATTGGCGCGTTGCAGCGCCATCTGCGACGCGCTATCCCGGAGGTGCGTGATGTTCACCACGTGCATGTCTGGCTGGTCGGTGAAAAACCGCTCATGACGTTGCATGTGCAGGTGATCCCACCGCGCGACCATGACAAGCTACTGGGCGAGATCCACCACTTTCTGGCACATCATTATGAGATTGATCATGCGACGGTGCAGATGGAGTACCAGCCCTGTAGCGGGCCAGACTGCCATCTGGGCGAGACGCAGCCTGAGCACCACCATTCACACTCGCATTAATGCGAAAGCGCGTGAGAACCCCGCTCACGCGCGCTGTTAATCCACATTCTGCTGCCGTTAAGAGCGATAAAGGTCAGGAGCAGATACTCCAGCGACATCGCCCAGACACCCTGCAGCGCGAAAATCACCACGCTTATCACGTTAATCACCACCCATAGCAGCCAGTTCTCAACGTATTTGCGCGTCATCAGGATCATCGCCACGATGGAGAGCACCATCATGCAGGAGTCCCAGAACGGGAACGCATCGGGCTGCAATTGCGGCATGACCACATTCAGCCCTAAGGTTTGCATGACGGCCACGGCAATTTTCGTCAGGAATGCAAAGACCGGATCGATAAAGAAAGTCATCAAACCAATCGCCACCACGCATACCGCCAGCCAGCTCATCGCTTTGGGTAACGGTAGCCAGCGGATTTGTAATTCAGCTTCATTCTGCGAGGTTTGCCGTGACCAGGCATACCAGCCATAAATGTTGGCGGCAAAGAAAAACAGCTGCAGCAGTAAGCTGGCATACAGCTGGATCTGGAAGAAAATAATCGCAAACAGCGTCACGTTGATCAGACCAAACGCGTAATTACTGAGCTTCTCAAGGCTGGCGAGCCAGATGCACAATAAACCGGCCAGTGTGCCTGTGGCTTCAATCCATGAAAGATCGTACCCACCGGTGCCAATCGGGATATGCACCAGGATGTTCTGCGTACTAAAAAAATCCATTCTTTCCCCACAGCGTATTGCTACGCATTGATTATTCACTAAGAACGTAGTGTAGCCGCAAAATCGAGCATACGGTTAAGCGGCAGCAGCGCGCCTTCACGCAGCGCGGCATCAACGTGGATTTCATGCTCCGCGCCACCATTTTCCAGGCTTTCAGCGATAGCTTTCAGACCGTTCATCGCCATCCATGGGCAATGCGCGCAACTGCGGCATGTCGCTCCCTCACCTGCGGTTGGCGCTTCCAGTAACTCTTTTTCCGGCACGGCCTGCTGCATTTTGTAAAAGATACCGCGATCGGTCGCGACGATAAGTTGCTTATTCGGCAGTGTTTTTGCCGCAGCGATAAGCTGGCTGGTTGAACCGACTGCATCTGCAAGATTTACGACTGACTGCGGCGATTCAGGATGCACGAGGATGGCAGCATCAGGATAGAGCGCTTTCATGCGCGTCAGAGCTTGCGTTTTGAATTCATCATGCACGATGCACGCGCCCTGCCAGCACAGCACATCCGCGCCGGTCTGTTTTTGTACATAATTACCGAGATGGCGATCCGGAGCCCAGATAATTTTCTCGCCAAGGCTGTCGAGATGCTCAATTAACTCTACCGCGATGCTTGAGGTCACAACCCAGTCGGCACGCGCTTTCACGGCAGCAGAGGTGTTGGCGTAAACCACCACGGTGCGATCCGGGTGCGCATCGCAAAAGGCGCTGAACTCTTCAACCGGACAGCCGAGATCAAGCGAGCATTCCGCATGCAAAGTCGGCATCAGGATGGTTTTTTCCGGGCTGAGGATTTTGGCGGTTTCCCCCATAAAACGTACGCCAGCCACTAGCAGCGTTGAGGCGGAATGTCTGGCACCGAAACGCGCCATCTCCAGCGAATCAGAGATACAACCGCCGGTCTCCTCCGTCAGTTGCTGAATTTCCGGGTCGGTATAGTAGTGTGCAACCATCACCGCATCTCGCTCTTTGAGCAAGCGCTTGATTTTCTCGCGGTAAAACTGCTTCTCATGCAGGTTTAGCGGTGCGGGTTTAGGCGGGAACGGATAGATTGCGGTTTCAGGATCAAACATTACGCTCATCATGCTTACTCGTTTTGCTTGCTTAACTTAATTACCAGAACAACGCAAATACGTGACGTCATTAGCGCACCGGTGTTTTATATACTAAACAAGATAGCTGATTAGAAAAAAAATGTCGTGGAGAATTTTTGTGGAATAGCAGAAAGCAAAAAAGCGCCGCCAGCGCCATTTTTACATTGGTGGGTCGTGCAGGATGACTCGCTTTACTCGCCCTTCGGGTCGTCGCCACAGGCGGCTCCGTTGTCTCACTACGTTCGACCCGAACCTGCTGCAGAGTTACTCGTCTCATCCTGAGACTCGCCCTGCGGGCCAACGCTACGCGTTGTTCAAAATTGTTCCCGACAATTTTGTCGAATCTTTGAATATCGCAGAAAGCAAAAAAGCGCCTTTAGGGCGCTTTTTTACATTGGTGGGTCGTGCAGGATTCGAACCTGCGACCAATTGATTAAAAGTCAACTGCTCTACCAACTGAGCTAACGACCCCTTTCGGGATTGTTCTTCGAAGTTAACCGGCGCCAATATGATGTTAAATTGGTGGGTCGTGCAGGATTCGAACCTGCGACCAATTGATTAAAAGTCAACTGCTCTACCAACTGAGCTAACGACCCATACGGGTAGCGACTTCGAAGATAATTTTATCTGTGACCACATTACGTGGCTGATCGCGCAGGATGGCTCGCTTTTAGCCGGACGCTGCTGATGCAACGTTATCCTTCACGTTTAACACCATTGGATGGATGTTAAATTGGTGGGTCGTGCAGGATTCGAACCTGCGACCAATTGATTAAAAGTCAACTGCTCTACCAACTGAGCTAACGACCCGAGTGGTGGGTGATGACGGGATCGAACCGCCGACCCCCTCCTTGTAAGGGAGGTGCTCTCCCAGCTGAGCTAATCACCCGATACTGCGCTGGATACTGCTTTACGTGGTGGGTCGTGCAGGATTCGAACCTGCGACCAATTGATTAAAAGTCAACTGCTCTACCAACTGAGCTAACGACCCACTTTTGCGCTGCTTCTGGTTGTGTGATATCCCTTGGCAACGGCGGCATATATTACTGATTTAAGAATTGAGCGCAACAACAATTTCGATGAATATCACTTAACTGCTTATGATTCATGCGACAAGACCAGAAAAAGCTCGATTTCTGGTCATGTGCTATGCATTACATCGAACCAAGACGTTTTTGCGCTTGTTTCGCGCCTTCGGTGCCAGGGTATTTACTGACCACCTGCTGGTAAACCGCCTTCGCTTTTGCTGTATCCCCTTTGTCTTGCATAATCACGCCGACCTTGTACATAGCGTCTGGCGCTTTAGGCGACTTCGGGAAATTTTTCACCACTGAAGCGAAGTAATAAGCAGCATCGTCTTTTTTGCCCTTGTTGTAATTCAACTGACCGAGCCAATAGTTGGCATTCGGTATGTAGGTTGAATCAGGGTATTTTTTGACGAAATTCTGGAAAGCAGCGATAGCTTCATCCTGGTGGGATTTATCCTGCACCAGCGCAACCGCAGCATTGTAATCGGTATTGGCATCACCACTTTGTACGGGCGCGCCAGTGTTTGCCGCCCCCGTGTTGGCACCAGAATCCGCTGCCGGAGCCTGCGTTGCCGCACCGCTCTGATCGCCGGACGTCTGCTGCGTCTGCCCCGCCGCACCGCCACTGCTAAGATTGCCTATCTGCTGCAAAATTTGCTGTTGGCGTTCAACCACCTGGTTCAGTTGATACTGATTTTCCTGGATTTGCCCACGAAGCGTATCAATATCGGCCTGATTATCGGAGAGTTGTTGCTGGAGTTGAGTTAAAAGCTGGCTGTGAGCATTGGAAATACGCTCGAGTTGAGTGACACGGTCTTCGACCGAGCCTGAGCCGACACTACTGATTGGCGCCTGAGCATTAGCGGCCCAGGGGGCCGCTATGCCAACCAGTAACGACAGACTCAACAGATGATGTCTGAAGTTACTGCTCATGCAATTCTCTTAGTAAACCAGTACGGCGCGACGGTTTTTAGCGTAAGCCGCTTCGTCGTGACCCAGTACTGCAGGTTTTTCTTTACCGTAAGAAACGATGGAGATCTGGTCAGCGGAAACGCCTTTACCCTGCAGGTACATTTTAACGGCGTTAGCACGACGTTCGCCCAGGGAGATGTTGTATTCCGGAGTACCACGTTCGTCAGCGTGACCTTCTACGGTGACTTTGTAGGACGGGTTGCTACGCAGGAAGTTAGCGTGAGCATCCAGCATCGCTGCGAAGTCAGAACGGATGTCATATTTGTCCAGATCGAAGTAAACAATGTTGTTCTGCTGCAGCTGTTGCATTTGCAGACGCGCTTGTTCTTCGGAGGACATGTTGCCACTACCGTTCATGCCAGTGCCAGCACCCATCATGCCTTCGCCGCTCTGGTCGCTTGCATTCTTGTGAGAAGAACATGCAGCGATCGCCATTACAGGCAGAGCCAGCATCAGGCCTTTCAGCACTTTATTCAGTTGCATTTCTTTGATTCCTTTATAATCAATTATTTATTATTACAGATACGGTGACCAGGCAGGGAATTTAACCTGTCCATCAGTCGCCGGAATACGCGCTTTGAAACGCCCATCTGTAGAAACCAGATTCAGCACGGATCCCATCCCCTGAGAAGAGCTGTAGATTACCATTGTGCCGTTAGGTGCCAGACTTGGCGTTTCATCCAGGAACGTTGACGTCAGAACCTGTACGCCACCCGCTTCCAGATCTTGTTTAGCGATGTGCTGCTGACCACCGTCAGAGCTAACCATCACCATAAATTTGCCGTCGCTGCTGATATCTGCGTCCTGGTTCTGCGAACCCTGCCAGGAGATACGCTGTGCTGCGCCGCCATTAATGCCCACTTTATAAACCTGCGGACGCCCAGCCTGGTCAGAGGTGAAAGCCAGAGTCTGGCTATCCGGGAACCAGGTCGGTTCCGTGTTGTTGCTGCGGCCATCGGTGACCTGGCGGATCTGACCAGAACCGATGTCCATGACGTAAATGTTCAGGCTACCGGTTTTCGACAGTGCGAACGCCAGTTTAGAGCCATCCGGTGAGAACGCCGGCGCGCCGTTGTGACGCGGGAACGAAGCAACCTGACGAACACTGCCGTTAGCCAGTGTCTGGATAACCAGTGCAGAACGACCGCTCTCAAACGTCACGTACGCCAGTTTAGAGCCATCTGGTGACCATGCCGGAGACATCAACGGCTGCGGAGATTTATGCACCAGGAACTGGTTGTAACCGTCATAGTCGGAAACGCGCAATTCATACGGGAACTGGCTGTTAGCCGTCTGCACAACATAAGCGATACGGGTACGGAACGCGCCTTTAATGCCGGTCAGTTTCTGGAATACTTCGTCACTGGCAGCGTGAGCGGCGTAACGCAGCCACTGTTTGTTCACTTTAAAGGAATTTTGCGCCAGTACGGTTCCCGGTGCGCCACCGGTATCCACCAGCTGATAAGCGACATTGTAGCTGCCGTCAGGATTCGGGGTCACCTGGCCGACAACCACCGCGTCAATACCCAGTGCTGACCACGCGGCTGGCTGCACTTCCTGAGCGCTGCCAGGCTGCTGCGGCAGACGTGAACGGTCGAGTGGATTGAATTTGCCGCTGTTGCGCAGATCCGCAGCAACGATACCGCCAGCATCCTCAGGCGCAGCGCCAGGGCCACCCCACTGGAAAGGCACGACGCCGATCGGGCGTGCCGAGTCCACCCCCTGGGTGATCTCGATACGTACTTCTGCGTGCAGCACAGCTGCCCACAGCATCAGAAAACCAAATGCAACACGTAATGCCTGCTTCATCATATCTCCCTTATCCGGGCGGAAAACCCGCGATAATTTAGCAGAATTTTAACAAACTCAATAGACAAAACTACCCGCGTCAGGACAGCCTCTGCACGATCTCCCCCGCAGATTGCGAGGGAAAGTGTACCTTAAGGTTTAAAGTCCAGTGGCGCATTTTTGAACACTTCATATACAGCCTGGCTTGGCGGTTTCGGCATTTTTGCCTGTCGCGCTGCAGCAAGCGCAGCCTGGCAAAGGGCCGGATCGCCACCTTCCGACTGAATATCTAACAGCATACCGTCTGGCGCCAGTTTGACACGTAACGTACAGGTTTTCCCCGCATAGGAGGAGGCGTCATAGAAGCGGCTTTCTATAGCCGATTTAATCTGCCCTGCATAGTTATTAATGTCTGCACCGGACGCGCCGTTGTTCTTAGTGTTACCAGAACCGGCGGGAGCTGCATTATTCCCTTTCGCTCCACCACCCGTTTTCGGTGCATTCTTACCGGAGCTTAAATCGCCAAACAGATCGTCAACGCCTGCGGCATCAGCTTTCTCCGCAGCGGCTTTCTTGGCTGCCGCGGCCTTCTCTGCAGCCGCTTTTTTATCGGCAGCTGCTTTTGCTGCTGCAGCTTTTTTCTCGGCGGCGGCTTTTTCTGCTGCAGCCTTCTCAGCAGCCGCTTTCTCCGCGGCGGCGGCTTTCTCCGCTGCCGCTTTTTCGGCGGCAGCTTGTTTAGCCGCTTCAGCCTGCGCTTTTTTCGCGGCTTCGGCCTCGGCTTTTTTCTTCGCATCAGCAGCTGCTTTCGCCGCTTCCGCTTCGGCTTTTTTCTGTGCGTCTGCGGCAGCTTTCGCGGCTTCGGCTTCCGCTTTTTTCTTCGCGTCGGCAGCCGCTTTCTTCGCAGCTTCTTCTGCTGCTTTTGCCTGCGCGTCAGCTTTTGCTTTTGCGTCAGCTGCGGCTTTCGCGGCCGCCTCTTCAGCTTGTTTCTGCTGCTGTTGAGCCTGTTTCGCCGCCTCTTCCGCTTTTTTCTGCTGCTCAGCCTGTTCGCGCGCCGCTTCCTGCGCTTGTAAACGCTCCTGCTCCAGCTGTTTTAAATGCTCCTGCTCGGCAGCCTGCTTTTCACGCAGCTCTTCCGCTTGCTGTTGCGCCTGTTTTTCACGCTGCTCTTTGGCGCGCTGCGCACTGGCTTGCTGCTGCTGCTGGCGGTTGTAATTTTCCACCACAGCGCCCGGATCGACCATCACCGCATCAATCGCAGAGCCACCGCCACCGCCTGAAGAAGCATCAATATGCTCATCAAACGAGCTCCAGATCAGCAGCGCCACAAGAATTACGTGTAGCACAGCCGAAATGATTATTGCTCGCTTAAGCTTGTCGTTTTGTACGGTTGCCTTTGACACTCTCGGTTCCCAAAAACTGTCCGCCTGTTAAGCCGGTGATCAGATAGGCTGCGTCATCAAGCCGACTGATTTCACACCCGCGCTATGTAACAGGTTCAGCGCTTTAATGATTTCATCGTACGGCACATCTTTCGCCCCGCCGATTAAGAACACGGTTTTCGGATTGGATTGCAGGCGACGCTGCGCCTCCGCAATCACCTGCTCCGGCGGCAGTTGATCCATACGATCTTTTTCCACCACCACGCTGTACTGTCCGACACCGGAAACCTCAATAATGACCGGAGGATCGTCATTGGTACTGACGGTTTGCGACTGTGTCGCATCCGGCAGATCAACCTCTACGCTTTGCGTAATGATCGGTGCCGTCGCCATAAAGATCAGCAGCAGCACCAGCAACACGTCCAGCAACGGTACGATGTTGATTTCAGACTTAAGGTCACGACGGCCCCGTCCACGCGATCTGGCCATGGCTTACTCCTTGTTGCTATCGCTGCTGGCAAATGCCTGGCGATGCAGAATAGCCGTGAACTCTTCCATAAAGTTGTCGTAATTCAGTTCCAGTTTGTTCACGCGCTGGTTCAGTCGGTTATAAGCCATAACCGCTGGAATGGCAGCAAACAGACCGATAGCTGTTGCGATCAACGCTTCGGCGATACCTGGCGCAACCATTTGCAACGTCGCCTGCTTCACCGCGCCCAGCGCGATAAAGGCGTGCATGATCCCCCATACCGTACCGAACAGGCCGATATACGGGCTGATAGAACCGACGGTACCAAGGAAAGGAATATGGTTTTCCAGCGTTTCCAGTTCGCGGTTCATCGAAATACGCATCGCTCTCGATGCCCCTTCAACAATCGCTTCTGGCGCGTGGCTGTTAGCGCGGTGCAGGCGGGCAAACTCTTTGAAACCGCTATAAAAGATTTGTTCCGAACCGCTTAGATTATCGCGGCGTCCCTGGCTTTCCTGATACAAACGAGACAGTTCGATGCCGGACCAAAACTTGTCTTCGAAGGCTTCCGCTTCGCGCCCTGCTGCGTTGAGGATGCGCGTTCTCTGGATGATGATTGCCCAGGATGCGATAGAAAAACCAATCAAAATCAACATGATAAGTTTGACCAGAAGGCTAGCCTTCAGGAACAAATCAAGGATGTTCATGTCAGTCACTGCTTAAACTCCGCGACAATAGACTTGGGAAGCGCACGAGGCTTCATTAAGAGTGGATCAACACAGACAATCAGCACTTCAGCTTCGTTCAGCACTTTATTCTCTGCATTGACAATCCGCTGCGAGAAAACCATCGAGGTTCCGCGCATTGATGTAACTTCCGTTTGGACTTCGAGCATGTCGTCGAGTCTGGCGGGTGCAAAATACTCCAGCGTCATTTTGCGTACCACGAATGCAACGCGCTCAGCCAACAAAACCTGTTGGCTAAAGTGATGGTGGCGCAGCATCTCAGTGCGGGCTCTTTCATAAAAAGCAACGTAGCTGGCGTGGTAAACCATGCCACCGGCATCGGTATCTTCGTAATAGACCCGAACCGGCCATCGAAACAGCGTTGTATTCACTTTACATCCCGGTAATGCAAAAAAAGTTAGAGCTTTTAAACTTCGCTACTATACGCGCGGGCAAGATGCTTTGGAATGGGTTGAGGTAAACGGAGAGTAAAAATTTATGGGCTTTTGCAAGCCCATGAGGATAGCGGATATTTCTTATTCAAAAGAAGAAAAAAACAAGCCCCGCAAGCATGACCAGAAAAGCGACTGGCGGGCAGAAAAACCCCTTCCAGTGAAGCGCGCGCGGGCGAAAGCCGACACCGTGAACTACACCGGCACACACCGCCCACATTAATAACAGCCCGTGCCAAATCTCCAGCTCGCTGGTTTTGGCCGCGAAACGGGAGGGATCCCAGAAGATACAACCCGCCAGCAGTAATGCCATGATTAAGGAAAGGGCCCTTAACGGGCCCTTGTCCATTACCGCATAGAGTTTTGCGATAATTTTTTCCATCAGTGTTCTTCTTTCCCGGCTTTGGTCGCTTCAACATGTTCCAGCGCCAGCGCGGTAATCACTCCGAAAGCACAGGCAAGAAGCGTTCCTAAAATCCATGCGAAATACCACATATTCTGCTCCTTACTTAGTACATAGAGTGGGTATTGCTTTCAATGTGCTCTTTAGTAATGCGACCGAACATTTTCCAGTAACACCAGGTGGTGTACAGCAGAATAATCGGCACAAAAACCAACGCCACATAGGTCATCAGGTTCAGCGTCAACTGAGTCGATGTTGCATCCCACATGGTCAGGCTTGCTTTCAGCATAGTGCTTGACGGCATGATGAACGGGAACATCGCGATACCAGCAGTCAGGATGATGCACGCCAGCGTCAGTGAAGAGAACACGAACGCCCACGCGGCTTTATCCAGACGCGCCGTCAGCACGGTCAGCAGTGGCAACACTACGCCCAGCGCCGGCACCAGCCACAGCACAGGCATGTTGTTGAAGTTAGTCAGCCAGGCACCCGCCTGAACCGCTACTTCTTTAGTCAACGGGTTAGACGCAGCATGATGATCCATAACGGAAGTCACCACGTAGCCATCGATACCGTAAACCACCCACACGCCCGCCAGTGCGAAGCAAACCAGCGTAACCAATGCAGCAATCTGCACCGTGGCGCGAGCACGCAGATGCAGTTCGCCAACGGTACGCATTTGCAGGTACGTCGCGCCCTGAGTCAGGATCATCGCAACGCTCACCACGCCGGCCAACAGACCAAACGGGTTCAGCAACTGGAAGAAGTTACCGGTGTAGAACAGGCGCATATCATTATCGAGATGGAACGGCACACCCTGCAGCAAGTTGCCGAATGCCACACCAATCACCAACGGCGGAACAAAGCTGCCGATGAAGATGCCCCAGTCCCACATGCCGCGCCAGCGCATATCTTCAATCTTCGAACGGTAGTCAAAACCAACCGGACGGAAGAACAGGGAAGCCAGCACCAGAATCATCGCCACATAAAAACCGGAGAACGCGGCAGCGTAAACCATCGGCCAAGCGGCAAACAGCGCGCCACCAGCGGTGATCAGCCAAACCTGGTTACCGTCCCAGTGCGGCGCGATGGAGTTAATCATCACGCGGCGTTCGGTGTCGCTACGACCCAGCACGCGGGTCAGCATACCCACGCCCATGTCGAAGCCGTCGGTGACCGCAAAACCAATCAGCAGAATGCCAACCAGCAGCCACCAGATAAAACGTAATATTTCATAATCAATCATTTGACGACTCCTGTCTTAGCGTGCCGGCTGAGAAGCCACGGTGGACTGCTCGTAGTGATAGCGACCTGTTTTCAGACTGCTCGGCCCAAGGCGAGCAAATTTGAACATCAGGAACACTTCCGCCACCATAAACAGCGTATAAAGGCCGCAAATCAGAATCATGGAGAACAGCAGATCGCCAACGGTCAGCGATGAGTTCGCAACTGCGGTCGGCAGCACTTCACCAATCGCCCACGGCTGACGACCGTACTCTGCAACAAACCAGCCTGCTTCAATAGCAATCCACGGCAGCGGGATGCCATACAGCGCAGCACGCAGCAGCCATTTTTTCTCACCGATGCGGTTACGAATCACGGTCCAGAAAGAGGCACCGATAATCAGCAGCATCAGCACGCCAGCAGCCACCATCAAACGGAATGCGAAATACAGCGGCGCAACGCGTGGGATGGAGTCTTTAGTCGCTTGCTTGATCTGCGCTTCTGTCGCGTCAGCCACATTCGGCGTATAGCGTTTCAGCAGCAGGCCATAACCAAGATCTTTTTTGATGTTATTGAACTGGTCACGAATGGTCTGATCGGTAGAGCCTGCGCGCAGTTGCTCCAGCAACTGATACGCTTTCATACCATTACGGATGCGTTCTTCGTGCTGCACCATCAGATCTTTAAGACCAATAACCGGCGTATCAACAGAACGGGTGGCGATGATGCCCAGCGCATATGGGATCTGGATAGCAAATTTGTTCTCTTGCTTATCCTGGTCCGGTACACCAAACAGGGTAAACGCCGCCGGTGCAGGCTGAGTTTCCCATTCGGCTTCAATCGCAGCCAGTTTGGTTTTTTGCACGTCGCCCATTTCGTAGCCGGATTCATCACCCAGCACAATAACAGACAGCACTGCGGCCATACCGAAGCTGGCAGCAATAGCAAAAGAGCGTTTAGCAAAGGCGATGTCGCGCCCGCGCAGCAGGTAGTAGGAGCTGATGCCAAGGATAAAGATCGCACCACAGGTATAACCAGACGCCACAGTATGAACGAATTTCACCTGTGCAACCGGGTTAAGCACCAGCTCAGCGAAGCTCACCATCTCCATGCGCATGGTTTCAAAGTTGAAATCAGAAGCAATCGGGTTTTGCATCCAGCCGTTTGCGACCAGAATCCACAGTGCGGACAAGTTGGAGCCAAGAGCCACCAGCCAGGTCACTGCCATATGCTGCACTTTGCCCAGACGATCCCAACCGAAGAAAAACAGACCTACAAACGTAGACTCGAGGAAGAAGGCCATCAGACCTTCAATGGCCAGCGGCGCACCGAAGATATCCCCAACATAATGGGAATAGTAAGACCAGTTAGTCCCGAACTGGAACTCCATCGTCAGACCGGTAGCCACGCCCAGTGCGAAGTTGATACCAAACAACTTGCCCCAGAACTTGGTCATATCTTTATAAATCTGTTTGCCGGAGAGGACGTAGACCGTTTCCATAATTGCCAGCAGGAACGCCATACCGAGCGTCAGTGGCACAAACAGAAAGTGGTACATCGCGGTCAAGGCAAACTGTAAGCGCGACAGTTCGACTATATCTAACATTATGACTCCTTGCTCATCGCATGAAGACTCCGAGAGTAAACCCCGTTAGCGAAGGTTCACACGCATGCCCCAATACAAAATTGCTGCACTGTTTTATTCACGTCACATAAAGCGTGACAATGAATGAAAAAAGTTACAACCAGGTTAATAAAAAACTCGAATTGATCTCACGCATATATTACTCCGCAAAACCCTTACAATAAAAAGGTTTTTATTGAGTTAGTTTTACGTTTTTCGACAGTGATCAATTTATAGCGAATTTACCATTTTTGCACCAATTTGATCGGCGACAATTTAACGATTTTCAGCACCTTTTCCAAGCTTTTAAATATTGATTTAAATCAATTTTATTCTGTATTGTTAATTTTGTTTCTGGTGTATGGTCACAGTAAAAACATTGTTAACAGTATGTTCATTTTAACGCCATTAATGGTTATCAATCGGCAAGTAAAGATAAATAATGGCGACTTTATTTAACGTTTATCATTCATCTAAAAAATGAGACACTCGTTGCATCTAAAGGGGGACGTAAAATTAAAGCGGGTGATTACCTTGTTTATTTTACAATTATTTCACTTCCACGATTATCATACTTAACACCGCGCAGTGATTATTCGTTATATTTCCTACACGCTAATACCCTTTTATTTTATAGGTTATTACTGAAAAGCATCCAGCGCCGGGTTTCGACCCAGACGATAAGCGCCAGCAACGTTACTGCTGCGCCAAGCAAGCAAACCCCCTGCCAGCCGAAAGCAGCATAAATCGCCGTCGTTGCCATGGCACCCAGTCCGCTGCCAAGAGCGTAAAACAGCATATACAACGCCACCAGTCTGCCGTGCTGCGAGGCGTGGGTACGCAAAATCAGGCTCTGATTTGTCACATGCAGTGCCTGACCACCAAGATCGAGCAAAACAATGCCGAAAATAAACAACACCAGAGAGTGTTGTAGCTGTGACAGCGGCCACCAGGCCAGCAGCAACAAAAAAAGCGCCAGCAAACTTGTGTGCTGCGCGTTGCCGCGATCCGCTTCGCGCCCGGCTTTTGCCGCCATCAGCGCGCCCGCAACGCCCGCCAGGGCAAACAAGCCAATAGCCGTATGGGAGAAACCAAACGGTGCCGCGCTTAACGGCAGCACCATTGCGCTCCAGAAAATGTTAAAAGCGGCAAACATCAACAAAGCCAATACGCCGCGGACTTGCAGTACGCGATGCGTGCGTAACAGCCCCAGCATTGAGGTCATCAAACGTAACCAACTGACAGAAATCATCGCGCTGCGCATAACAGGTAACCGCCGCCAGAGCAGCAGCAATAACACCAGCATCAGCGATGCCGAGACGCCATAAACCGCGCGCCAACCCGCTAAATCGCTAATAACACCGGCAAAAACTCGCGCTAATAGCAGGCCGATAAAAACGCCGCCTTGCGCCGCACCCACTACCCTGCCCCGTTCCTGTTCATTAGCAATGCTGGCTGCGCTGGCAATCAACCCTTGTGTCATCGCCGTGCCCAGTAACCCCGTCGCCAGCATACCCACAAGCAACACAGTTGCCGATTGCGCCAGCGCGACGACGGCAAGCGCACCCACCAGCGCCAGCAACTGCACCAACATTAACCTGCGTCGCTCAACAACATCGCCCAATGGCACCAACAGCAGTAAGGCCAGTGCCGATCCCACTTGTGTCGCCGTCACCACGCCGCCGACAGTTGCCTGGCTGATAGCAAAGCTCTGCGCCAGTGCATCCAGCAGCGGCTGCGCGTAATAGACATTCGCCACACATAAACCACTGGCTACCGCAAACAAGGCGATGACACCGCGCGGCGTTGCCTGTGCGTTTTTATTCATATTCGATCCTGGTTGCAAAACGAAACTAGTTGAAGGGTAGATAAACCAGTTTTAAAATGCAACCAGAATGTTAAACCGGAGATTCACCGTGCAACTGAATACTCAACCTTGCCCCGTCGCGCGTTCTGTCGATTTGATTGGCGATCGCTGGGCACTGCTTATCGTGCGTGACGCTTTTGATGGCGCGCGCCGTTTTGGCGATTTTCAGCGTGGTCTTGGCGTGGCGCGCAATATTCTTACCGACAGGCTACGCAAACTGGTGGAAGCGGGTATTTTCACCACCCAGCCGGCATCAGACGGCACGGCGTATCAGGAGTATGTGCTGACAAAAAGAGGTGAGTCGTTGTTTCCGGTCGTCGTGGCGCTACGCCAGTGGGGCGAACAGCATCTTTTCGCGCCGAACGAGCCGCATTCCGTGTTGATTGATAGCCAAAGCGGTGAAGCTATTCTGCCGATGCAACCGCAGGCAGCAGACGGGCGTATCCTTAGTGCGGCAAACACGCAGGTACGTAAACTGCAGCCATAAAAAAGGCCGCTACGGGAGCGGCCAACCATGTCGAAAGGATACTTGCTCCCCTACATGGAGGAGCAATAAGGTTTTATTTGATAACAGATTTCAGCGCTTCGCCAATGTCGGCCAGGCTGCGCACGGTTTTCACGCCTGCCGCTTCCAGAGCAGCGAATTTCTCATCCGCAGTGCCTTTACCACCGGCAATAATGGCGCCTGCGTGGCCCATACGTTTGCCTTTTGGCGCGGTCACGCCAGCGATATAACCCACCACCGGTTTGGTCACGTGATCTTTGATATACGCTGCCGCTTCTTCTTCCGCGCTGCCGCCGATCTCACCGATCATTACAATCGCTTCGGTCTGCGGATCTTCCTGGAACAGTTTCAGGATATCGATAAAGTTTGAACCCGGGATCGGGTCACCGCCGATGCCTACACAGGTGGACTGGCCGAAACCGTAATCCGTGGTCTGTTTAACCGCTTCATAGGTCAGCGTACCGGAACGGGAAACAATACCGACTTTACCAGGCTTATGAATATGACCAGGCATGATACCGATTTTGCACTCGCCTGGGGTGATAACACCCGGGCAGTTCGGGCCAATCATGCGCACGCCAGCTTCGTCCATCTTCACTTTCACCGTCAGCATATCCAGCGTCGGAATACCTTCAGTAATGGTGATAATCAGTTTAATGCCCGCGTCGATGGCTTCGAGGATCGAGTCTTTACAGAACGGTGCCGGAACATAGATCACGGTAGCCGTCGCGCCAGTTGCTTCAACCGCTTCGCGCACGGTGTTAAACACCGGCAGGCCGAGGTGCGTAGTGCCGCCTTTGCCCGGGGTAACGCCGCCAACCATCTGGGTGCCATAGGCAATTGCCTGCTCGGAGTGGAAAGTCCCCTGGCTTCCGGTGAAGCCCTGGCAGATAACTTTGGTGTTCTTATCAATCAAAACAGACATTATTTCCCCTCCACTGCGGCAACAACCTGCTGTGCTGCATCCGTCAGACTTTTCGCTGCAATAATATTCAGGCCACTGTCCGCCAGGCGTTTCGCGCCCAGTTCAGCATTGTTACCTTCCAGACGCACAACCACCGGTACGTTAACACCTACTTCTTCTACCGCGCCGATAATACCGTCAGCGATCAGGTCGCAACGCACGATACCGCCGAAGATGTTAACCAGTACGGCTTTCACGTTCTCATCGGAAAGGATAATTTTGAACGCTTCGGTCACGCGCTCTTTGGTCGCACCGCCGCCCACGTCCAGGAAGTTCGCCGGCTCGCCACCATGCAGTTTCACGATGTCCATGGTGCCCATCGCCAGACCTGCGCCGTTGACCATACAACCGATGTTGCCATCCAGTGCAACATAGTTCAGTTCCCAGTGCGCTGCCTGCGCTTCGCGCGGATCTTCCTGCGACTGGTCGCGCATTTCGCGCAGTTCCGGCTGGCGGAACAGAGCGTTGCCGTCAGCACCCAGTTTGCCGTCGAGGCAGATCAGATCGCCCTGTTTGGTGATAACCAGCGGGTTGATTTCAATTAGCGCCAGATCGCGCTCAAGGAAAATGGTCGCCAGGCCCATGAAAATCTTGGTGAATTGCTGAACCTGCTTGCCTTCCAGACCCAGTTTGAATGCCAGGTCGCGTCCCTGATACGGCATCGGGCCGGTCAGCGGGTCGATGGTGGTTTTGTGGATCAGATGCGGGGTCTCTTCCGCCACTTTCTCGATTTCCACGCCACCTTCGGTGGAGGCCATGAACACGACACGGCGAGAACTACGGTCAACCACCGCGCCCAGATACAGCTCTTTGTCGATATCAGTCGCCGCTTCAACCAGGATCTGGTTTACCGGCTGGCCGTTCGCGTCTGTTTGGTAGGTCACCAGGCGTTTGCCCAGCCAGTTTTCCGCGAAGGCGCGAATATCTTCTTTGCTGTTGACGACTTTTACGCCGCCCGCTTTACCACGGCCGCCTGCATGGACCTGGCATTTAACCACCCAAGGGCCTGCGCCGATTTTGGATGCCGCTTCTTCGGCTTCACGCGGGGTAGTACAGGCGTAACCAACCGGAGTCGGCAGACCTGACCGGGCAAACAGTTGTTTCGCCTGATACTCGTGTAAGTTCATGTGTTCTATCCATCCTTCATTTAATTTGTCACGCCGGATGACGGCCTACAAAGCAGGTGTTCGTTATAGTGGCCCGGCAACGGACGTTGCCGGGCTAAGGACACTAGACGTCCAGCAGCAAGCGAGTCGGATCTTCCAGCAGCTCTTTGATGGCTACCAGGAAACCAACGGATTCGCGACCGTCAATCAGACGGTGGTCGTAAGAGAGCGCCAGGTACATCATCGGCAGGATCTCAACCTTGCCATCAACCGCCATCGGGCGATCTTTAATGGCGTGCATACCCAGAATCGCACTCTGCGGCGGGTTGATGATCGGTGTAGACATCAGCGAACCGAACACCCCACCGTTGGTGATGGTGAAGTTACCGCCGGTCAGATCGTCAACGGTCAGTTTGCCGTCACGGCCTTTCACTGCCAACTCTTTGATTTTCTTCTCGATATCCGCCATGCCCAGCGTATCGACATCGCGCAGCACCGGTGTTACCAGACCACGCGGCGTGGAAACCGCCATGCTGACATCGAAATAGTTGTGGTAAACCACGTCATCGCCATCGATGGACGCGTTCACTTCCGGGTAGCGTTTCAGCGCTTCAACCACCGCTTTCACGTAGAAAGACATAAAGCCCAGGCGGATACCGTGACGTTTTTCAAACGCGTCACCGTACTGCTTACGCAGATCCATAATCGGCTTCATGTTGACTTCGTTGAACGTGGTCAGCATGGCGGTGGAGTTTTTCGCTTCCAGCAGACGCTCAGCAACACGTTTGCGCAGACGGGTCATCGGCACGCGTTTTTCGGTGCGGCCAGCCAGCGGTGCCACCGGGGCGCTCACCGGAGCAGCAGCCGGTTTCTCTTCTTTCGCCGGTGCTTTCGCCAGGTGTTTCTCAACATCTTCGCGAGTGATACGACCACCGACGCCCGTGCCTTTGATAGCGCTGGCTTCGAGGTTGTGCTCAGCCAGCAGGCGACGGATCGCCGGGCTCAGTGCGTCATTGTTTTGCTCTTCCAGCGAGGCCTGCTGGCGCTGTGCCGGCGTGGACGCTTTCTCTTCAGATTTGGCGCTGCTCTCTTTACCAGAGCTGTTGCCCTCTTTCAGGCGGCCCAGGATCTGGCGGGAGGTCACAGTGGTGCCTTCATCTTCCAGCACCGCGTCCAGAATACCGTCTGCCGACGCCGGTACTTCCAGTACCACTTTGTCAGTTTCGATTTCGACCAACACTTCGTCGCGTCGTACGCTATCGCCTGGTTTTTTGTGCCAGGTCGCAACGGTCGCGTCAGCAACGGACTCGGGCAGATCGGGAACAAGAATATCTACGCTACTCATTATTTATCCTTTAATTAATCGACGTTCAGCGCGTCATTTACCAGATCTTGTTGCTGTTTCTGGTGAACGGACAGGTATCCCACCGCCGGAGAGGCGGAGGCCGGGCGACCTGCATAACGCAGAGCGGCCCCAAACGGAATCACATCACGGAAATGATGCTGGCTGCAGTACCAGGCGCCCTGGTTAAGCGGCTCTTCCTGGCACCAGACAAAATCATGTACGTGAGCGTAAGGTTTCAGCGCTTCCTGCACCGACTGGTGCGGGAACGGGTAAAGCTGTTCGATACGCACAATCGCGACATCTTTCTGGTCGTTTTTACGACGCTGTTCCAGCAGATCATAATAGACCTTACCGGAGCACAGGATCACGCGCTTAACGCCTTGCGGATCAAGATCATCCACTTCGCCAATCGCCGGCATAAAGGTGCCGTTCGCCAGCTCATCCAGCGTGGAAACCGCCTGCGGATGACGCAGCAGCGACTTCGGCGACATCACCACCAGCGGGCGACGCATACCGCGCAGCGCCTGGCGACGCAGCATGTGGTAAACCTGCGCCGGGGTAGACGGCACGCAGACCTGCATATTTTGCTCAGCACACAGTTGCAGATAACGCTCCAGACGCGCGGAGGAGTGCTCCGGACCCTGGCCTTCATAACCGTGCGGCAGCAGCATCACCAGGCCACACATACGGCCCCATTTCTGCTCGCCGGAGCTGATGAACTGGTCGATAACCACTTGCGCGCCGTTGGCGAAATCGCCGAACTGTGCTTCCCAGATGGTCAGCGTGCGCGGTTCTGCCGTGGCATACCCATATTCAAACGCCAGTACCGCTTCTTCGGAGAGCACGGAGTCCCACACGCGGAACGCCCCCTGCGAATTGTGTACATGGCTCAGCGGCGTATAGGTAGAACCGTTCGCCTGGTTGTGGATCACCGCATGGCGATGGAAGAAGGTGCCGCGGCCGGAGTCTTCACCGGACAAACGTACCGGAATCCCTTCATCCACCAGCGTGGCATACGCCAGTGTTTCTGCGCCGCCCCAGTCGAACAACTTCTCACCGCTCGCCATCAACTGGCGGTCAGCGTAAATCTTCGCCACGCGGGACTGCATTTCGATGGCTTCCGGCACCGTACTGATGCGTTTTGCCAGCTCCTGCAAGCGCTTCATTTCTACCTTGTTCGGGTAGCTTTCATCCCACTCGTGGTTGAGGTACGGCGACCAGGTAAAGGAGTGCATATTCATCGGACGCCATTCGGCGACCACACACTCACCCGCATCCAGCGCATCGCGGTACAGGTTTACCATTTCGGTGGCATCTTCCAGCGTAATGGTTTTTTCCTGCTCCAGGCGATCGGCGTAGATTTTGCGCGGCGTCGGGTGTTTTTTGATTTTCTGATACATCAGCGGCTGGGTTGCGCTCGGCTCGTCGGCTTCGTTGTGGCCGTGACGGCGGTAACACACCAGGTCGATAAAGACATCGCGTTTGAAAGTATTACGGAAGTCGAGCGCCAGGCGAGTGACGAACGCCACTGCTTCCGGATCGTCCGCATTAACGTGGAAAATCGGCGCCTGCACCATCTTACCGATGTCGGTACAGTATGGCGTAGAGCGCGCATCCAGCGGGTTCGAGGTGGTGAAGCCCACCTGGTTGTTAATGACGATACGCACCGTGCCACCCACTTCGTAGCCGCGTGCTTTCGACATGTTCAGGGTTTCCTGCACCACGCCCTGGCCCGCAACGGCGGCGTCGCCGTGAATGGTGATTGGCAGCACTTTATTGCTGCTCGGTTCGTCAAGGCGGTCAAGACGCGCACGAACGGAACCGATAACCACCGGGCTGACAATCTCGAGGTGTGACGGGTTAAACGCCAGCGCCAGGTGAACCAGGCCGCCTTCCGTTTCCACGTCGGACGAGAAGCCCATGTGATATTTCACGTCGCCGGTGCCGAGGTGTTCTTTATGTTTACCGGCGAATTCGTCAAACAGATCCTGCGGCTGTTTACCCAGCACGTTAACCAGTACGTTCAGACGTCCGCGGTGCGCCATACCCAGCACCACTTCACGGGTACCGCTCTTGCCCGCATGACGGATCATCTCTTTGAGCATTGGCACCAGCGCATCGCCGCCTTCCAGCGAGAAGCGCTTCGCACCGGGGAATTTCGCGCCCAGATAACGTTCAAGACCTTCTGCGGCCGTCAGTTCAGTCAGGAAGCGTTTTTTCTCTTCGCTGCTGAAGCTGGATTTACCGGCTGCGGATTCGATGCGTTGCTGGATCCAGCGCTTCTCTTCGGTGCTGGTGATATGCATATATTCCGCACCGATCGAACCGCAATAGGTCTCTTTCAGTGCGTTAATCAATTCGCCCAGCGGCATGGTGTCTTTGCCAATCGCAAAAGAACCCACGTTAAAGCTGTTCTGGAAATCGGCTTCCGTCAGATCGTGGTAAGCCGGATCGAGATCGGCAACCCTCTCTTGCTGCCACAATCCCAGCGGATCGAGGTTCGCATGTTGGTGACCACGAAAACGGTATGCGTTGATAAGTTGCAGGACTTTAACCTGCTTCACATTGGTGTCGGGGTCGGAAATAGAGGAAGAGTAACGTGAAGCATCTTTCGCCAGCTGACGGAAATAATCACGCGTCTTGGAGTGGAACTGATCCGGTTTGACTCCGGTGCCCGGTAACTGCTGGAACATAGAACGCCAGTTTGCATCTACCGAGTCAGGATCGGTTAAGAAGTCTTCATAGAGCTGTTCTATCCAGCTCTGGTTAGACCCAGAGAGGTAAGAAGAGTCCAGCCAGGCTTTCATTGCGCCGTTCTGCATCGTGATCCCTTAAGCATTGTTATGCTTACTTCGCCGTGGATAACTACGACGTACACCCGTTAGCGCACGTCCCAGGGTTCACTTGCGGGCTCTTGGTGGCCCGCGAAGGAACCTTTAAAAACTGCCTAATCTTCGCTGTCCGGGCTGCGACTGCGTTGGCTACCTTTGCTTACCCTGGTCACATAGTTGACTATGCTCCCAGGGATGCGCTCAGTTGCCGCCTTGTCTCGCACCAGACATCTCAATTATGTCTACTGTGGCGGTTTTTAAAGGTTTCCTGCTTCCTTGTTACCCGGCGGCGCTAACGCTGCCGGGCAAAAAAAACATCACTATTAATGTAGGCCGGATACGCGTCAGCGCCATCCGGCACTGACATTTATGCGCTTCGTTGCAACAACATCGACTTAATATGACCGATGGCGCGCGTCGGGTTCAGCCCTTTCGGGCATACACTGACGCAGTTCATAATGCTGTGGCAGCGGAATACGCTGAAAGCATCGCTTAACCCTTCCAGACGGTTATCGGTTTCCGTATCGCGGCTGTCGATCAGGAAACGGTATGCCGCCAGCAGGCCGGCCGGACCGATAAATTTGTCCGGGTTCCACCAGAACGACGGGCAAGATGTCGAGCAGCAGGCGCAGAGAATACATTCATAGAGACCATCGAGTTTTTCACGCTGGTCAGGTGACTGTAAGTGCTCTCTTGCTGGCGGATTTTGCCCATTATTCAATAAGTAAGGCTTAATCTTCTCATATTGGGCGTAGAATTGTCCCATGTCCACCACCAAATCGCGGATCACCGGCAGACCAGGCAGAGGACGGATCACAATCTTCTGTTTGCCGTTGCCCAGAGCGGAAATCGGGGTGATACACGCCAGACCGTTCTTACCGTTCATGTTCAAACCATCGGAACCACACACCCCTTCACGGCAGGAGCGGCGGAACGACAGCGTAGGATCTTTTTCTTTCAGCTGCATTAACGCATCCAGCAGCATCATGTCGCGCCCTTCTTCGCCTTCCAGGGTGTAATCCTGCATGCGCGGCGCGTCATCAACGTCCGGGTTATAGCGATAAATCGAAAATTCGAGTTTCATAATCCTGTCTCCGCATTAATAAGTACGAATCTTCGGCGGGAATGCCGGACGCAGTTTCGGTTCCATATTGACGCTGCGACGCGTCATGGACTCCGTTTCTGGCAGATACAGGGAATGGCACAGCCAGTTTGCGTCGTCACGATCCGGATAGTCGAAGCGGCTATGCGCGCCACGGCTCTCAGTACGGAAGTTTGCGGAGACCGCCGTTGCATACGCGGTTTCCATCAGGTTATCCAGCTCCAGGCACTCAACGCGCTGGGTGTTAAACTCGGTGGAGGTATCGTCCAGACGGGCGTTTTTCAAACGCTCGCGGATCACTTTCAGTTGCTCAAGCCCTTTCGCCATCGCATCGCCCTCGCGGAAGACCGAGAAGTTATGCTGCATACACTCTTGCAGCGCTTTACGAATGGTGACCGGATCTTCGCCGTTGCGGTTGTTGTTCCAGCGGTTGAGGCGCTCAAGTGACGCTTCAACATCAGAATCGCTGGCATCGCGCAGCGCGCCCTGCTCGGCGATCGATTCTTGTAAATGCAGACCTGCCGCACGGCCAAACACCACCAGATCCAGCAGCGAGTTACCGCCCAGACGGTTAGCACCGTGTACGGATACGCAAGCAATTTCACCTACGGCAAACAGCCCCGGAATGACCACATCTTCGCCCTTCTCGTTCACCGTCAGCGCCTGGCCAGTGACTTTGGTCGGAATACCGCCCATCATATAGTGGCAAGTCGGGATAACCGGGATCGGCTCTTTCACCGGATCGACGTGCGCAAAGGTGCGCGACAGTTCAAGGATCCCCGGCAGGCGTGATTCCAGCACCTCTTTGCCCAGGTGATCGAGTTTCAGTTTCGCGTGCGGCCCCCACGGGCCTTCGCAGCCGCGACCTTCACGGATTTCGATCATGATGGAACGCGCCACCACATCACGACCCGCCAGGTCTTTAGCGTTTGGCGCATAACGCTCCATAAAGCGCTCGCCATGTTTGTTCAGCAGGTAACCACCTTCACCGCGGCAACCTTCCGTTACCAGTACACCCGCGCCCGCAATACCGGTTGGGTGGAACTGCCACATTTCCATATCCTGCACCGGTACGCCTGCGCGCAGCGCCATACCAACGCCGTCGCCGGTATTGATATGTGCGTTAGTGGTGGACTGGTAAATACGGCCTGCACCGCCGGTCGCCAGCACGGTAGCACGCGCTTTGAAGTAGACCACTTCGCCAGTTTCAATGCACAGTGCGGTACAACCCACCACCGCGCCATCCTGGTTTTTCACCAGATCCAGCGCGTACCACTCGGAAAAGATCGTCGTGTGGTTTTTCAGGTTTTGCTGATAAAGGGTGTGCAACAGCGCATGACCGGTACGGTCCGCTGCGGCTGCCGTGCGCGCCGCCTGTTCGCCGCCGAAGTTTTTCGACTGGCCGCCAAACGGGCGTTGATAGATACGGCCATCATCAAGGCGGGAGAACGGCAGACCCATATGTTCCAGCTCAAGAATCGCTTCCGGGCCGGTTTTACACATATATTCAATGGCATCCTGGTCACCGATGTAATCGGAACCTTTTACCGTGTCATACATGTGCCATTCCCAGTTATCTTCATGGGTATTACCCAGCGCAACGGTAATGCCGCCTTGCGCAGATACGGTGTGAGAACGGGTTGGAAAGACTTTAGAGAGCAGCGCACAGGTTTGCCCACTCTGGGAAATTTGCAGCGCTGCGCGCATACCTGCGCCACCGGCACCAATAACAACAGCATCAAATTCTCTGACTGGCAGTTTCATTACACACCCCACACCACAACGAATCCATAAATCACGTAAACCGCGAGTGCAACGACGATAGCCAGTTGCAGAACCAGGCGCACAGCCAGCGATTTAACGTAGTCGGTCAACACCTGCCACATGCCAATCCAGGCATGGATCAGAATCGAAAACAGCGCCAGCAGCGTGAAGACTTTCGTGAAAGCGGAGGAGAAAAACTCAGTCCACACCACCCAGGTCAGATCGCCGTGTGTGGCAAAAAAACCGACCATATAGATGATGTATAACGTCAGGACGATGGCAGTAGCACGGACAAGAATAAAATCATGTACGCCGTTGCGTCCTAATGCGGAGGCGTTGCTTACCATACGAGGACTCCTGCGAGAATTGAAAGCACGACAGTGATTGCAAAAGAGAGATTAGCGGAACGCTTTCCTGCTTCGAAGGTTTCTTCCAGCCAGCCAAAATCCATTAACATATGGCGAATACCGCCCACAGCGTGATAAGCCAGCGCTGTCAGGATGCCCCAGAAAATGAATTTAACGAAAAAGCTGCTCATGATGGCAGAGGCGGTCAGGAAGCCCTCTTCGGATGACAGCGACAGGCCCAATAACCACAGCAGAATGCCAACCGCCACGAAAGTAATGACGCCGGAAACGCGGTGGAGAATGGAAGCTATAGCCGTAACAGGAAACCGAATTGTTGTCAGATCCAGATTGACAGGTCTTTGTTTTTTCACATTTTTTATCATGAATAACGCCCACATGCTATTCTTATAGTTTCCTTCCTCCGGTCTGCGTGCGGGTCAGACAGCGTCCTTTTCTATAACTGCTCGTCATGCAAAAAATTAGCTTCCAGATGCTAAACGACAGGTTACAACGCTGGGTGGCTCGGGATTGCAGGGGTATTCCGGAGACCTGGCGGCAGTATAGGTCGTTCACAAAATCATTACAATTAACCTACATATAGTTTGTCGGGTTTTATGCAGAACAGTGACCCCCATCACGATAACAACATTCTTTTAAATTTTAATCATCTGATTTGACAAAAGTTAAACATTCTTGTTACAAACTACGCCAGAAAGGGCTTATAATTCGCAAAAGTTATGGGGTCTTACTTTCACCTGAGAATAAGTTATGTAACAGTGTGATGGTATTGACCGATGTAATCAGGACAGTTATTAGTGGTATACAGGTTTGATAAATTCGGACTGCTAAGACGCTGATTTGCTGTTTTTTCACTGTGTTTTCAATGTGTACTTGCACGCGCCCATCGCTCTGTACCCTGGTACCTCCTCTCAACAGAGCTGCGAGCTAAATAACAAACTGGTAACGTTGACGGGCAGTTGAATGCAAATCCGGTGACTGGCGGTCTTAAGCAATAAGGCGCTAAGGAGACCGTAAATGGCTGATAAGAAAGCAACCATCACCTACAATGGTGACGCTGCTATTGAACTGGATGTGCTAAAAGGCACGCTCGGTCAGGATGTGATTGATATCCGTAGTCTCGGTTCAAAAGGGGTATTCACTTTTGACCCAGGTTTTACCTCTACCGCATCATGCGAATCGAAAATCACCTTTATCGACGGTGACGAAGGTATTCTGCTGCACCGTGGTTTCCCTATCGACCAACTGGCGACCGAATCCAACTATCTGGAAGTCTGCTACATTCTGCTGTACGGCGAAAAACCGACGCAGGAACAGTTTGACGAATTCAAACTGACCGTAACGCGCCACACCATGATCCATGAGCAGATCACCCGTCTGTTCCACGGTTTCCGTCGCGACTCGCACCCAATGGCGGTGCTGTGCGGTGTGACCGGCGCGCTGGCCGCGTTCTACCATGACTCACTGGATGTTAACAATCCGCGTCACCGCGAGATTGCCGCGTTCCGCCTGCTGTCAAAAATGCCGACCGTCGCGGCGATGTGTTACAAATATTCCATTGGTCAGCCGTTCGTCTACCCGCAGAATAACCTCTCCTACGCCGGTAACTTCCTGCACATGATGTTCTCCACGCCGTGTGAACCGTATGAAGTGAACCCGGTGCTGGAACGCGCAATGGACCGCATCCTGATCCTGCACGCCGACCATGAACAAAACGCTTCCACCTCTACCGTGCGTACCGCTGGCTCTTCTGGCGCGAACCCGTTCGCCTGTATCGCTGCGGGTATCGCCTCCCTGTGGGGACCGGCACACGGCGGCGCCAACGAAGCTGCGCTGAAGATGCTGGAAGAGATCAGTACCGTGAAACACATTCCGGAATTCCTGCGCCGCGCCAAAGACAAAAACGATTCGTTCCGTCTGATGGGCTTCGGTCACCGTGTCTACAAGAACTATGACCCGCGCGCGACCGTGATGCGTGAAACCTGCCACGAAGTGCTGCGTGAGCTGGGCACCAAAGATGATCTGCTGGAAGTGGCGATGGAGCTTGAGCACATTGCGCTCAACGACCCGTACTTTATCGAACGTAAGCTCTACCCGAACGTCGACTTCTACTCCGGTATCATTCTGAAAGCGATGGGTATTCCGTCGTCCATGTTTACCGTTATCTTCGCGATGGCGCGTACCGTGGGCTGGATTGCACACTGGAACGAAATGCACGACGACGGCATCAAAATTGCCCGTCCGCGCCAGCTGTACACCGGTTACGAAAAACGCGAGTTCAGCTCCGATCTGAAAAAAGATTGATAGCTAACCCGCAGAAAAAACGCGCCTTCAGGCGCGTTTTTTATTTTAATGCTGACAAGCCGGGCACCAGTAAAATGGCCGGGACGACATGGTGGTTTTCTCAATTATCCCGCCGCAACGCTCGCACGGTTCGCCTGCGCGGTGAAACACCTTAAAGCGAAACAGCGCGCCGTGGTGTTTATTCTCTTCCACCACGCCGCGTGTCTGGTACGACAAACGCGGAATATCCAGCAGCGCATGCGCTAACACGTCGAGTTGTTCTTCGCTTAGCTGCGAAGCGTTACGCTGCGGTGCCAGGGCGCTTTGCCAGAGAATTTCGACGCGCAGGTAATTTCCCAGCCCGGCAAGAAAGGCCTGATCGAGCAATAACCCGGAAAACTGGCGACGGCGAAAACGGGGAGATAACAACCGCGCTTTTACCTGCTCTACGGTTAGCGTCATATCCAGCACATCCGGGCCAACACGCTGTAAAAACGGATGCTGCGCCAGTTGTTCCGGTGTGAGTAACGCAATGTCCGACGCGCTGTACAGCAAAATCGCCTTCTGCTCCGTTTGCAGCCGCACACGCAGCACACGGTTGGTTTGCGGGATCTCACCTGCCCCGACCACACGCCAGACGCCGTACAGCTGGTTATGGCTGTAAAGCGTCAGTCCACCGGAAAAATGCGTCAGAAGCGCTTTTCCCCGCGTTTCAATGTTCTCAACGTACTGCCCCACAAGATCAGCGGCGAAACCTTTCAACGACGGCAGGCCAAACCAGACATCCGTCAATGGTTTGCCTTTAACAGCGGTTTCAAGCGTATCCGCCGCCCGGCGGATCTCCGGTCCTTCCGGCATAAAAACTCCTTGCGTTAGTGGGCGGAAATCATCACACCACGTTGGGTGAAGGCACCGTGTAAGCGGCGGGCAAACAGCAGCGCGTGCTCGCCATCACCGTGCAGGCAGACCGTTTGCGCCTGCACATTAACAAACTCACCGGTGACACACCTCACCCGCCCTTTCAGCACCATGTCCAGCGTTTGCGCCAGCGCCAGATTGTCATCATCAATCAGTGCGGCAGGCTCACTGCGCGGCACCAGCCGACCATCGCGAAGGTAGCCGCGATCGGCAAACACCTCCTGGCGCGTACGCAAACCATAACGCTCTCCGGCACGAATTAACTCGCTGCCCGCCAGCCCAACCAGAATCAATGCGGGATCCGCATCGTAAACCGCTCCGGCAATGGCATCGGCCAGCGCCACGTCATCCGCCGCCTGGTTATAGAGCATACCGTGCGGTTTCACATGGTGCAGTTTGCCGCCTTCGGCACGCACCATCGCCGCCAGGGCACCAATTTGATACAGCATCTGCGCATAGACAATATCCGGTGGCAGGTGCATCGGCGTGCGGCCAAAATTCTCCCGATCCGGAAAAGAGGGATGGGCGCCCACCGCCACGCCGTTACGCAATGCTTCACGCACGCAGGTCAGCATGGTTTGCGCATCGCCTGCGTGGAAACCGCAGGCGATATTGGCGGAAGAAACAAGCTGGAGCAGCGCCGCATCGTTGCCGCAGCCTTCGCCGAGATCGGCGTTTAAATCAATCTTCATTGTGCAGACGCCATGCCAGTTGATCGAGATAGATTCGCTGCTCGCGCCGCGCCTTTAGCGCCTCATCCAGCGAGCACTGGACAAAGTGTATCGGCTGCCCGAGTGGGATTTGCGCCAGATGGTACATATCCGCCTCGATAATGCAGGCAATTCGCGGGTAGCCGCCAGTGGTCTGGGCATCATTCATCAGCACTATCGGTTGCCCGTTAGAGGGAACCTGCACCACGCCCGGCAACAAGCCGTGGGAAAGCAGTTCGCGTGACGTAGTGCGCATCAGCGGCTGGCCCTGCAAACGATAACCCATGCGGTTACTCTGCGGGCTTATCTGCCACGGCAAACGCCAGAGCGCCTCCTGCGAGGCGCTGTCAAATTCGTGATACTCCGGCCCTGGCAATGCGCGAATACGGTTGCCCCACAGCAACTGTTTTACCCCTTGCTGCGTGTGAAAATGACGGACAGGTTCGCCCAATGGCAACACATCGCCATCGCGCAATAATCGCCCTTCCAGCCCGCCGATGGCGGTTTTCAGATCGGTACTGACCGAGCCCATCACCGCCGGCACGGCAAAGCTGCCGGCAACCGCAAGATAGCTGCGCACGCCGTGCAGCGGCCTTTTCAGCACCAGCCGCTGCCCGGCTTTTGCCGCAAATCGCCAGCCGGTCCACACCGCTTTACCGTCAAGTTTCGCCTCACAGCCTGCGCCAGTGAGCGCAAACCAGACATCGCGACCAAACTCCACTTCGCACTGACCAAAGGTGATTTCCAGCGCCGCCGCCTCCGGCGCGTTCCCCACCAGCGCATTAGCAATCTGCAACGCGGGTTCGTCCAGCGCGCCACAATAACTGACGCCGGACTGGCGCAAGCCAATACGTTTGCCGCCCTGCAAGGTGGTATACATTCCCGCGCGGATAATTTTCAGCATACGCCCTCCTTGCGCGGCACAAACCGCAGCGTGTCGCCCGGACGTAATAGCACCGGCTCCGGCAAGCGCGGGTTGAATAACGCCAGATCGGTACGGCCAATCAGGTTCCAGCCGCCGGGCGTTTCCAGTGGGTAAATGCCGGTTTGCGCGCCGCCAATGGCGACAGAGCCGGCGGGAACGCTCACTCGCGGTTCAGCGCGGCGCGGTGTGGCGAGCGCCTCCGGCATCCCGCCCAGATAAGGGAAACCTGGCTGGAAACCAAGAAACCACACCACGTAATCGAGAGAAGCATGCAGCTCAACAACCTGCTTTTCCGTCATCCGGCAGTGTTCCGCCACCAGCCCCAGATCCGGTCCGGCCGCTTTGCCGTACAGCACCGGGATCTCAATGGATCGTGACTCGGGCTCCAGCGCCTCGCTCTCTTCCCACCAGCGCTGTAAACGCTCAATCGCGTCGAGCGCCAGCGAATGCGGATCGCGCAGCACCACCGTAATGTTATTCATCCCCGGAATGGCTTCCACCACGTCCGGCACGTCCGCCAGCCGCTGCGTCAGCCGCCAGATACGCTTTTGCGTCGCCAGTTGTACCGGAGGCTCAAGCTCCAGCACCACCGCGCTTTCACCTAACAAATAACACCGTGCTCGCTGCACTTGTACTCTCCTTACGCCGGGTTCGGAATATCGATAAACGTGACGTCAAGATCGGTATTTTCATTCAACCAGTCGCTGAGCGCGCGAATGCCGCCGCGCTCGGTAGCGTGGTGGCCCGCAGAGTAGAAATGCAGCCCCTGTTCACGGGCAGAGTGAATGGTCTGCTCGGAAACTTCGCCGGTGATAAACGCATCTACGCCGAAGCGGGCTGCTTTATCAATAAAACCCTGCCCGCCGCCGGTACACCAGGCAACGCGGGTGATTTTTTCCGGCCCGGTATCGCCACACCACAGCGGCTTGCGCCCGAGACGCGCTTCAATCCACGACGCCAGCTCCAGCCCCGGAACCGGCATGGAGAGTTCGCCCCACGGCAGCAGCTCTTCAATTTCGCCCATTACGTTAATGCCGAGCAACGCCGCCAGTTGAGCGTTATTGCCAAGCTCCGGGTGCGCATCGAGCGGGAGGTGCCAGCCGTACAGGTTGATGTCGTTCGCCAGTAACGTTTTCAGGCGATTACGCTTCATCCCGCGAATGATCGGCGCTTCGTTTTTCCAGAAATAACCGTGATGCACAATCACCGCGTCCGCCTGCTGGCGTACCGCTTCGTCCAGCAATGCCTGGCTTGCGGTCACGCCGGTGATAATTTTCTGTACCGTTTCCCGCCCCTCAACCTGTAGCCCGTTCGGGCCGTAATCACTGAACGCCGCACTGTTAAGTTTTTCGTTAATCAGTTTTTCCAGCTCGGTATTTTTCATCATCACTCCTTTACGCTTTACGGGCAGCTTCATAGGCCGCCAGCGTGGCGGTACGCGCCTGTTTATGGTCAACAATCGGGCGGGGATAATCGAGTTTTACCCCGTGTTTATCCGCCCAGTCCCAGGGTTGATGCACCGATTTTTCCGGCACATTTTTCAGCTCCGGTAGCCAGTGGCGAATAAACGCGCCGTCAGCATCAAACCGTTCGCCCTGCGTGGTCGGGTTAAAAATACGAAAATAGGGAGCCGCATCGGTGCCTGTCGAGGCCGCCCACTGCCAGCCGCCATTGTTTGCCGCGAAATCGCCATCGATCAACTGCGACATAAAATAACGCTCCCCATGACGCCAGTCGATAAGTAAGTCCTTGACCAGAAAGCTCGCGGTTATCATCCGTAAGCGGTTGTGCATCCAGCCGGTGGCGTTCAACTGGCGCATCGCCGCATCAACAATAGGGTAGCCGGTATTGCCGCGTTGCCAGGCCTGCAGATGCCCGGCGTTTTCCTGCCACTGCACCTTATCAGTCCAGGCTATAAAAGGACGATGCTTACAGAGCGCCGGATGATAGGTCATCAGATGGCGATAAAATTCGCGCCAAATCAGCTCATTCAGCCACACGGCTCCCGGTCCGCCGTCGAGCGCCCGCGGTTGTTCAGCCAGCAGACGATGCAGGCACTGGCGCGGCGATAACGCGCCAGTCGCCAGACACGCCGACAAGCGGCTGGTGCCTTCGATTGCCGGGAAATCGCGCTGCTGCTCATACGCCGCCGCCTGCTGCTGGCAAAACTGACGAAGCCGTGCGAGAGCGCTTTTCTCATCGGCCGGGAACAGGTTTTCGTCAAATTCCTGCTGCGGATAATCAAGCGTAATCGGTTTTACTGCGACCTCGACGCCTTCACGCGGGTGCGGTGCGGCGACACACTGAGGCAGATCCGCTTTCAGCCGACGCAGAAAGGCGTTTTTAAAGGGCGTAAAGACTTTATACATCTCATGATTGCCGGTCATCACGCTACCAGGTGCCAGCATCACGCTGTCGTCAAAACCCTGGCAGGCAACATTTGGCAGCGCCTTTTCGACGGCCGCGTCACGCTGTCGTTCGTTAAATTCGTATTGATAGTTATAAAAAAGATGGCTGACTTGCTCGCGCCCACAGACATCCACCACCGTTTGTACGCTGTCGGTAAAATCTGCCGCTTCCCGGTAGATCAACGGAATGCCCTTTTCCGCCAGCGCCTGCTGCAAAGCGTTGAGATGCGCATTGAGACAGGCAGCCTGGCGTGGCGCCATATTATGTTGACGCCACTGTGCCGGCGTGGCGATAAACAGGGCTTTTACCTGCGCGTTATCGCTGCGACAGGCAGCAGCAAGCGCAAGATTGTCGTGCACGCGCAAATCCGCGCGAAACCAGACCAGATGGGTGGTCATACCGCTCCTAATATCCTTAATGTAAGCACCGCGCCGCTGGTCGGGAGTTAACGTGGCGTAGCCCGGCCAGGGACGCGTCGGGAAATTCAACCATATAGTGTTTGAGTAAGGTCTTCGGTGCAAGCCGTGGCTGGGGTCGCTGGCGGTAACATTCAATCAGCGTGGAGAGGGCTGGCTGCTGGCGGGCATAATGCGTTTGATAAAAACCAGACATCAACGCCCTGGTATGATTGCGCCGCGTGGCTAGCGCCAGGCGGGTCGGAGCAAATATCTGGCGGGCAGAGAGCGACTTAGCCGCGAGCGCAAGCCCTGTATAACAACCTTAAAAAAAGACAGGTTTCCCGGACAAACAGGCATGAATGCCAGCGGGGATGTTCTCGCGCATTACGGCTCCTTTTTCTACCCCGGTAAGTGTAGTCACAGGCCGCAGGTAAAAAAAAGCCACCGCAAAAGCGGTGGCGATGAGGTTTGCTGTGTGTCGTCGATTAATAAAAGTCGCAGGCTACTTTCTCTGCCTGCTCCATCCACACCGGTTTATCGCTGGTTTTTGCCCAGACGCGATGCAGATAGCTGTAAAAACGTGCGCGGTCTTTCCAGAACAACATTACCGGCAACGCCAGCACACCCGCCAGAACGGCGAAAGCACGTCGCATCAACACAATATGAGCCGGAAACGCTTTGTATGTGTCCATAATTCTCTCCCCTTTGTCAGGCCGGTAAGCAGCACCGGAAAATAATTAGCCCCCACTGAAAGCCACTAACGTAAAAACCAGGGCGGCACTGAAATCTGGTTAAAATAGTACCGTTTTGTTTGTAATTTTACTACTCATCCGACCACTATTTTTTGTCAATTTAGGCTTTATTTACATTGAGCCAGTAAATAAGTTACAAAATGGTTAAATTAATACTAACCATCAGTTAAATTGTGGATTATTTGATAAACAGGATTGCCCGGGAAAGGGGCAACCCGCATTCACACCACTCCCCCGGCTCATTCCGCGCGATTTTTATATTTTTTTTACACCTCGCCCGCCGATTTTTGCGAAATCTTTGCGTCGAAAATTCTACTTTTTCTGCACATCGTTAAATCACCCCGGAGGTGGATTGTGAGTGCAGGCGTAGTAATCGGCATCGTGCTGGTTTTCCTGTTATTGGGCTATCTGGTTTATGCCCTGATCAACGCGGAGGCTTTTTGATGGCCGCTCAGGCGTTTCTTCTGATTGCCAGCTTTCTGCTGGTATTGTTTATCCTCGCGCGCCCGCTCGGTTCGCTGCTGGCGAAAATGATCGCCGGGCAGCCGCTGCCCGGCGTGCGCGGTGTGGAAAACCTCCTCTGGCGCGGGCTTGGTATCGATACCCGTGAAATGAACTGGCGCCACTATTTACTGGCGATTTTGTGGCTGAACATCTTCGGCCTGGTGCTGCTGTTTGCGATGCTGATGCTGCAAGGCATTCTGCCGCTCAACCCACAAAATCTACCGGGACTTTCCTGGCATCTGGCGATGAACACCGCCGTCAGCTTTATCTCTAACACCAACTGGCAGGCGTATTCCGGGGAGAGCACCCTGAGCTATTTCAGCCAGATGGCGGGACTGACGGTACAAAACTTCTTATCCGCCGCGACGGGTATTGCTGTGGTCTTTGCGCTGATCCGCGCTTTTTCGCGGCGCAGTATGGAGACGCTCGGGAATGCCTGGGTCGATATCACGCGTATTACCCTGTGGCTGTTGCTGCCTGTCTCACTGCTGATTGCGCTGTTTTTTATTCAGCAAGGAGCGCTGCAAAACTTTTCGGCGTACCAGGCTTATACCTCGCTGGAAGGTGTGCAACACCTGATGCCGATGGGGCCTGTTGCGTCGCAAGAAGCGATAAAAATGCTCGGCACCAACGGCGGTGGATTCTTTAATGCCAACTCGTCGCATCCGTTTGAAAACCCTACTGCTTTAACCAATTTTGTGCAGATGCTGGCGATCTTCCTGATCCCGGCGGCGCTGTGCTTCGCCTTTGGCGATGCGGTTGGCGATCGCCGTCAGGGACACATGTTGCTGTGGGCAATGTCGATTATTTTCGTCATCTGCGCCGGGATTGTGATGTGGGCGGAATTACAGGGTAACCCGCACTTCCTGACGCTCGGCGGCGACAGCGCCATCAATATGGAAGGGAAAGAGAGCCGTTTCGGCATTCTGGCCAGCAGCTTGTACGCCGTGGTCACCACCGCGGCCTCTTGCGGCGCGGTCAATGCCATGCACGACTCGTTTACCGCGCTTGGCGGCATGATCCCGATGTGGCTGATGCAGATTGGCGAAGTGGTGTTCGGCGGCGTGGGTTCAGGTCTGTACGGCATGCTGCTGTTTGTGCTGCTGGCGGTGTTTATCGCCGGGCTGATGATTGGCCGCACACCTGAATTCCTCGGCAAGAAAATCGACGTGCGTGAAATGAAAATGACCGCGCTGGCGATCCTCGTCACCCCGGCTCTGGTGCTGATTGGCACCGCGCTGGCGATGATGACCGACGCCGGTCGCAGCGGCATGTTCAACCCCGGTATTCACGGCTTTAGCGAAGTGCTGTACGCCGTCTCATCTGCCGCCAATAACAACGGTAGCGCCTTTGCGGGCTTAAGCGCCAATACGCCGTTCTGGAACTGTTTGCTGGCGTTTTGCATGTTCTTTGGTCGCTTCGGTGTGATTGTGCCGGTGATGGCGATTGCCGGTTCGCTGGTGGCGAAGAAAATTCAACCGACCAGCTCCGGCACGCTGCCAACGCATGGCGCGCTGTTTATCGGTCTGTTGATCGGCACTGTGTTACTGGTCGGCGCTTTAACCTTTATTCCTGCCCTGGCGCTCGGCCCGGTGGCGGAATACCTGCAATTTTAAGAGTGGCGGAGACGCGTGATATGAGTCGTAAACAACTGGCGCTTTTCGAACCGAATCTTGTTCGCCAGGCGCTGATGGATTCCGTGACCAAGTTAAGCCCGCATGTGCAGTGGCGTAACCCGGTAATGTTTATTGTCTGGATTGGCAGCGTGTTAACTACCCTGCTGGCGCTGGCAATGGCGACCGGTCATCTCGACGGCAGCGCGTGGTTCACCGGTGCAGTCAGCGTGTGGCTGTGGGTGACGGTTCTGTTCGCCAACTTCGCCGAAGCGCTGGCCGAAGGCCGCAGTAAAGCGCAGGCCAACAGCCTGAAAGGGGTGAAAAAGACCGCGTTTGCCCGCAAACTTCGCGCCCCGCAGCATGACGCGCAAATCGACCACATTCCGGCGGAAGATCTGCGCAAAGGCGACATCGTGCTGGTGGAAGCAGGCGACATTATCCCCTGCGATGGCGAAGTGATCGAAGGTGGCGCGTCGGTGGATGAGAGCGCGATTACCGGGGAGTCCGCACCGGTGATTCGTGAGTCCGGCGGCGATTTCGCCTCGGTAACCGGCGGTACACGCATTCTCTCTGACTGGCTGGTGATCCAGTGCAGCGTTAACCCTGGCGAAACCTTCCTCGATCGCATGATCGCGATGGTGGAAGGCGCGCAGCGGCGTAAAACGCCGAACGAAATCGCGCTGACCATTTTGCTGGTGGCGCTGACGATTGTGTTCCTGCTGGCAACGGCAACGCTATGGCCCTTCTCCGTGTACGGCGGCACGCCGGTGAGTGTCACCGTGCTGGTTGCCCTGCTGGTGTGTCTGATCCCAACCACTATCGGCGGACTGCTTTCCGCGATTGGCGTCGCGGGGATGAGCCGCATGCTGGGGGCAAACGTGATTGCCACCAGCGGTCGCGCGGTGGAAGCGGCGGGCGATGTCGATGTGTTATTGCTGGATAAAACCGGCACCATCACGCTGGGTAACCGCCAGGCGTCAGACTTCCTGCCCGCCCGGGGCGTGGATGAAAAAACGCTGGCCGATGCCGCGCAGCTCTCCTCGCTGGCGGACGAAACGCCGGAAGGCCGCAGTATTGTTATTTTGGCGAAACAGCGCTTTAACCTGCGCGAGCGCGACATGCAGAGTCTGCAAGCGACTTTTGTGCCGTTCACCGCACAAACCCGGATGAGCGGGATTAACGTGCAGGACCGGATGATCCGCAAAGGTTCCGTCGATGCCATTCGCCGCCATATCGAAGCGAATGGCGGTCAGTTCCCGGCTGATGTCGAAGCGCTGGTCGAACGCGTGGCGCGCCAGGGCGCAACGCCGCTGGTGGTTGCCGAAGGGGCAAAAGTGCTGGGCGTGATTGCGCTGAAAGATATCGTCAAAGGCGGCATAAAAGAGCGTTTTGCCCAGTTACGCAAAATGGGTATTAAAACGGTGATGATCACCGGTGATAACCGCCTGACCGCCGCCGCGATTGCCGCTGAAGCGGGTGTCGACGATTTTCTGGCCGAAGCGACACCGGAAGCCAAACTGGCGCTGATCCGCCAGTATCAGGCAGAAGGCCGGCTGGTAGCGATGACCGGCGATGGCACTAACGACGCCCCCGCGCTGGCGCAGGCGGATGTGGCGGTCGCGATGAACTCCGGTACGCAGGCGGCGAAAGAAGCGGGCAACATGGTGGATTTGGATTCCAACCCCACCAAGCTGATTGAAGTGGTGCATATCGGCAAACAGATGCTGATGACGCGTGGTTCGCTGACCACCTTCAGTATCGCTAACGATGTGGCGAAGTACTTCGCCATTATCCCGGCAGCGTTTGCGGCGACCTATCCGCAACTGAATATGCTCAACGTGATGCACCTGCACTCCCCGGCGTCGGCGATTTTGAGTGCCGTTATTTTTAACGCGCTGGTGATTGTGTTTCTGATCCCGCTGGCATTGAAAGGGGTGAGCTACAAACCGCTGACCGCCTCTGCCATGCTGCGTCGCAACCTGTGGATCTACGGGCTGGGCGGTTTGATCGTGCCGTTTATTGGCATCAAAGCGATCGACCTTATTCTCACGCTGTTCGGCCTGGTGTAAGAGGAAGATAAAAATGGCTTTATTACGTCCCGCATTTCTGCTTTTGATACTCTTTACCCTGATTACCGGCGGGCTTTATCCGCTGCTGACTACCGCGCTGGGGCAGTGGTGGTTTCACGATCAGGCCAATGGATCACTTATCCGTGAAGGCAACAACGTGCGTGGCTCTCGCCTGTTAGGCCAGGATTTTACCCAGCCGGGATATTTTCATGGTCGCCCTTCCGCCACGGCGGACGCGCCTTATAATCCTATGGCGTCCGGCGGCAGTAACCTGGCGGGCAGCAACCCGGAGCTGGATAAAGAAGTGGCGCAGCGCGTCGCGCAACTGCGGGCCGACAACCCGCAAGCGGATACGCATGTACCAGTAGAACTCATTACCACTTCAGCCAGCGGCCTTGATGGGCAGTTATCTCCGCAGGCTGCGGAATGGCAGATCCCGCGGGTGGCGCAAGCGCGTAACCTACCGGTGCAGGTGGTGGCGAAACTGGTGGCACAGCACACTTCAACGCCGCTGGTGAATTTTATCGGCCAACCGGTGGTGAATGTGGTGGAACTTAATCTGGCGCTGGATGCGCTCAAGGACAAATAAAGCATGACTGATGAGCCTTTGCGCCCCAATCCCGACCGCCTGCTGGAGCATGCCGCTACCGCGCACCGGGGCAAGCTGAAAGTCTTTTTTGGCGCCTGCGCCGGGGTGGGGAAAACCTTTGCGATGCTGCAGGAAGCACAGCGACTGCGGGCGCAAGGGCTGGATATTCTGATTGGCGTCGTGGAAACCCACGGCCGAAAAGAGACCGCCGCGCTGCTGGAGGGGCTGGCAACGCAGCCCGCCCGGCGTATTCACCATCGCGGACGCTTAATTCAGGAGTTTGATCTGGACGCCGCCCTTGCGCGGCGTCCGGCGCTTATTTTGATGGACGAACTGGCGCACAGTAACGCGCCCGGCTCGCGCCATCCGAAACGCTGGCAGGATGTCGAAGAGCTGCTGGAAGCGGGAATTGATGTTTTTACCACCGTCAACGTTCAGCACCTTGAAAGCCTGAACGATGTGGTCAGCGGCGTGACTGGCATTCAGGTGCGCGAAACGGTGCCGGATCCTTTCTTTGATAGCGCCGATGAAGTGGTGCTGGTGGATTTACCGCCGGATGATCTGCGCCAGCGTCTGCACGAAGGCAAAGTCTATATTGGCGGTCAGGCGGAACGCGCGATTGAACACTTCTTCCGTAAAGGCAACCTGATTGCCCTGCGCGAACTGGCGCTGCGCCGCACAGCCGATCGCGTGGATGACCAAATGCGCGCCTGGCGTGACCGCCAGGGCGAAGAAAAAGTCTGGCACACGCGCGATGCGATTTTGCTTTGCGTCGGCCACGGCGCAGGCAATGAGAAGCTGATCCGCACTGCCGCACGCCTGGCGGCCAAGCTCGGCAGCGCCTGGCATGCGGTATATGTCGAAACCCCAACGTTGCATAAACTGCCGGAGCCGCAGCGGCGGGCGATTTTAAGTTCGCTGCGCCTGGCGCAGGAGCTGGGCGCAGAAACCGCCACCCTTTCCGATCCGGCGGAAGACCGCGCCATTTTGCGTTACGCGCGCGAACATAATCTCGGCAAAATTCTGATTGGCAGACGCAACAAACGCCACTGGTGGAGCCGGGAATCCTTTGCCGACAGGCTCGCCAGGCGCGCGCCGGATCTCGACCTGGTGATTATCGCGCTGGAAGATGCGCCAACTCCCCTGCCCGCCCGCGCCGGGGATGTGCGACCGTTTATGGATCGCTTTCGCGTGCAGCTTAAAGGCTGCGTTGTCGCGCTTGCGCTTTGCGCCGCCATTACGTTAATTGCCATGCAGTGGCTGACGGCGTTTGATGCCGCCAACCTGGTGATGATCTATCTGCTTGGCGTGGTGCTGGTGGCGCTGTTTTTTGGCCGCTGGCCCTCCGCTTTCGCCACAGTCATTAACGTTGTCAGCTTCGATCTCTTTTTCATTGCCCCGCGAGGCACGCTGGCGGTGTCCGATGTGCAGTACCTGCTGACCTTTGGCGTAATGCTGACGGTAGGCCTGGTGATTGGTAACCTGACGGCGGGGGTTCGTTACCAGGCGCGCGTGGCGCGCTACCGGGAGCAGCGCACCCGCCATCTGTATGAGATGTCAAAAGCGCTGGCGGTTGGGCGTAGCAATCAGGATATCGCCGCGACCAGCGAAACCTTTATCCACTCCACTTTTAATGCGCGCAGCAAACTGCTGCTGCCGGACAGCCACGGCCAGTTAGCGGCCGTGACGCAGACGCACGGCATGACGCCGTGGGATGACGCCATCGCCCGCTGGAGTTTTGATAAAGGCCAGCCAGCCGGTGCGGGCACCGATACGCTGCCCGGCGTGCCGTATCAAATTTTGCCGCTAAAAAGCGATCAAAAAACCCATGGCTTGTTGATTGTTGAACCGGCTAATCTGCGCCAGTTAATGATCCCGGAACAGCAGCGCCTGCTGGAAACCTTCACCCTGCTGGTCGCCAGCGCGCTGGAGCGCCAGGCATTAGCCACCAGCGAAGAGCAGGCGCGGCTTGCCAGCGAGCGCGAAAGCATTCGCAACTCGCTGCTGGCGGCGCTGTCTCACGATCTGCGCACGCCGCTGACCGTGCTGTTTGGTCAGGCGGAGATCCTCACACTGGATCTGGCGAGCGAAGGTTCAGCACATGCGCCGCAAGCCAACGAAATCCGCCAGCACGTGCTGAACACCACGCGGCTGGTGAACAATTTGCTGGATATGGCGCGCATCCAGTCTGGCGGCTTTAACCTGAAAAAAGAGTGGCTGACCCTCGAAGAAGTGATTGGCAGCGCGTTGCGAACGCTGGAGCCAGGGCTTGGCGGCCAGCATATTGCGCTCAACCTGCCCGACCCGCTGATGCTGGTACATGTTGACGGTCCATTGTTTGAACGCGTGCTGATTAATCTGCTGGAAAATGCGGTGAAATATGCCGGGCATCGCGCCGAAATCGGCATTACCGCGCACAGCACACCGGATCAGCTAACGCTGGATGTCTGGGATAACGGGCCGGGGATCCCCGCAGGTCAGGAAGCGGCGATTTTCGATAAATTCGCCCGCGGGACCAAAGAGTCTGCCATTCCCGGCGTTGGGCTGGGGCTGGCGATTTGCCAGGCGATTGTTGAGGTGCATGGCGGCACCATCGCCGCCCATAACCGCCCACAAGGCGGCGCGCTGTTTTGTGTTACACTTCCACGGGAAACACCGCCGCAACTGGATGAATTACCTGAGGATCTGTGATCAACGTTCTGATTGTTGAAGATGAACAAGCTATCCGCCGTTTTCTGCGTACCGCGCTGGAAGCCGAAGGGCTGCGCGTCCATGAAGCAGAAACACTTCAGCGCGGGTTAATTGAAGCCGCCACCCGCAAGCCGGATCTGGTGATCCTTGATTTAGGGTTGCCGGACGGTGACGGGCTCGACTTTATTCGTGATCTGCGCCAGTGGAGCAAAATGCCAGTGATTGTGCTCTCCGCACGTACAGAAGAGAGCGACAAAATCGCCGCGCTGGATGCGGGTGCCGACGATTATCTCAGCAAGCCGTTTGGCATTGGCGAATTGCAGGCGCGCCTGCGCGTCGCGCTGCGCCGCCATGCCGCAACCGCACCCGATGAACCGGTGGTCACGTTTTCGGATATCCGCGTCGATCTGGCTAACCGCCGCATTCAACGCGGTGAGGAAGAGCTTCATCTCACGCCGATTGAGTTTCGCCTGCTGGCGGTGCTGCTCAATAACCACGGGAAAGTCCTGACGCAGCGCCAGCTGCTTAGCCAGGTGTGGGGCCCGAATGCTGTGGAACACAGCCATTACCTGCGTATTTATATGGGGCATCTGCGGCAAAAGCTGGAGGTCGATCCGGCGCGCCCTCGCCATTTACTGACGGAAACAGGTATCGGCTACCGGTTTATGCTCTGACGGCGTATCCTTCTGATTTTTGGGAGGGGAATTATGAGTGCCTGGTTAATTTATGCCTTGCTGTCGGCGCTGACCGCCGCGCTGGTCGCCATTTTCGGCAAAATCGGTTTACAACATCTTGATGCCAATACCGCCACCGCCATCCGTGCGGTGGTGATGGCGATTTTTCTGTTTGGCGTGGTGGTGGTTCAGGGCAAGCTGTCGCTGATTTCGACGGTATTCGCCGATAAAAAAGCGCTGCTGTTTGTGGTACTAAGCGGCGTGGCCGGTGCGCTGTCGTGGCTGTTCTACTTTATGGCGATCAAAACCGGGAATGTGTCGCGCGTGGCGCCGATTGATAAGCTCAGCGTGGTATTTGCGGTGATTCTGGCGGTAGTGCTGTTTGGCGAGAAGGTTTCTCTGATTTCTGGCGCGGGTGTCGCGCTGATCACTGCCGGGGCGCTGATGGTGGCGCTGGGGTAATCGCTAACAGGCTGTAAAAAGGCTCCCGAGGGAGCCTTTTCTTTTCAGCGCTTAGGCGTTTTTCAGCACTTCGCTGACAATCTCTACCGCTTCTTTTTCGATCTGCTTACGGTGTTCAGCACCGAGGAAGCTTTCACAGTAGATTTTGTAGGCGTCTTCAGTGCCTGACGGACGCGCGGCGAACCAGCCGTTGTCGGTCATCACTTTCAACCCACCAATCGATGCGCCGTTGCCCGGTGCAGCGGTAAGACGCGCGGTGATCGGATCACCAGCGAGCGTGCTGGCGCTAACCATTTCCGGGGAAAGCTTAGACAGTGCCGCTTTCTGTGCAGAAGTGGCAGAAGCCTGCAAACGGTTGTAGCTCGGCGCACCGAAACGTTCTGCCAGCTCATCGTAGTGCTGCTGCGGGTTTTTCCCGGTGACGGCGGTGATTTCCGCAGCCAGCAGGCACATGATGATACCGTCTTTATCCGTTGACCACGGTGTGCCGTCGAAACGCAGGAAAGAAGCACCCGCGCTCTCTTCGCCGCCGAAGCCGAAGCTGCCATCGTGCAGACCATCAACAAACCATTTAAAGCCGACCGGGACTTCCACCAGCTTACGACCGAGGTCATTCACTACGCGGTCGATCATTGCCGAAGAAACCAGCGTCTTACCGACGGCAACATCTTTGCCCCACTGCGGACGGTGCTGGAACAGGTAATTGATCGCCACTGCCAGGTAGTGGTTCGGGTTCATCAGGCCAGCCGGTGTAACAATGCCGTGACGGTCGTAGTCCGGATCGTTGGCGAAGGCCAGATCGAATTTGTCACGTAGCGCCAGCAAGCCCGCCATAGCGCACTCGGAGGAGCAATCCATACGGATAACGCCATCTTTATCGAGATGCATAAAGCGGAACGTCTGATCGACCTGATCGTTAACGATGGTCAAATCCAGCTTGTAGTGCTCAGCAATGCGTTTCCAGTATTCGATACCGGAGCCACCCAGCGGGTCGACGCCCAGCTTCAGGCCCGCTTTCTGGATAGCCGCCATATCAACGATATCCGCCAGCCCTTCAATAAACGGCTGTACCAGATCTTTTTCCGTCACATGACCGGACGCCAGCGCGGCATCCAGCGTAATGCGTTTTACGCCTTTCAGGCCGTCTGCCAGCAGTGCGTTAGCGCGATCTTCCACCACTTTGGTGACGTTAGTGTCCGCCGGGCCGCCGTTCGGTGGGTTGTATTTGATACCACCATCTTCCGGTGGGTTATGCGACGGCGTAATAACGATACCGTCCGCCTGCGCGCCGCCGTTTTTGTTGTGAACCAGGATAGCGTTTGAGATGGCAGGCGTTGGCGTAAAGCCGTTATTTTCCTGCACGATAATGTCTACACCGTTGGCTGCCAGCACTTCCAGCACAGAGATAAACGCCGGTTCAGACAGCGCGTGGGTATCTTTACCCACATAGCACGGGCCGGTAATACCGTTTTTCGCACGCTCTTCGGCGATAGCCTGAGCGATGGCGAGGATATGTTGCTCGTTGAAGCTGTGGCGACCTGCGCTGCCACGGTGGCCGGATGTTCCGAACTTCACCGCATGTTCTGAATTTCCGACTTCCGGTTTCAGCACGTAATACTGCGCAGTAAGCTGAGCGACGTTGATCAAATCGCTCTGTTGTGCAGGTTGCCCCGCACGCGGATGGTTAGCCATTGCCTGGTCCTTTCAATGCAAGGATTAAATTGTGCCGCAAACTTTTTCAATCAATTCCGCGGGGAACTGCATTGATTGCATGATGTGCTCGATCATGCTGCATTTACGACCCGTATTGGTGTTGGTGATGACCCAGTAAGGGGTGTTCGGCACCTGTTTCGGCTTGGTTTGATTGCCGTTTTGCAAAAGCGTTTGCTCGTTCGCGGCAAAGTATACGCGGGTGCGCCCATGCAGAGACTCGGTGGATTCCGTAAACCCTTTTTCATCCAGTAAGTAGAGTGTAGACAGCACCAGCAGGAAACGATTCACCGCCTTTTTCTGCTCGGCGTATTCATCAGACAGAAGCAGCTCGCGAACGGCACGGACTTTGTCTTTGGCGGTGTTTGTCGGTTTAACCCCTTCAACGGTGCTGACAGTACGCGTCTCTTTTACCGGCGCGAGGGAAGCGGCAGGCTGTGATGATTGAGGAACGGCGGAAAATTTTAACATGCGCCGTAAAATGTCGGATGCGCTCTCGCCAATGTGCTTCGTGTGGCTGGCAATATAACTGTAGAGCTCATCATCAACTTCGATCGTTTTCATCTTAATCCAGTGCGATATCTTATCTGAATACAAGTGTTGGGATTATAAAGTGAAATCTCAACAGCGGATAGCGTCAAACCAGGATGGCGGCAAAAGTAAGAGTAATTCTTAACCTTGCGGCCGGGCGGCAGAATGTTCAACATAATAACCTAACCCGAATCAGTGAAAAAAAGAACTTTGCCATGAAATTGAATACGCGCGCGCAAACTGCGCAACATCCGCACAACAATTATCCGATCGTCCTTGTTCACGGTCTTTTTGGTAGCCTCGATAACCTTGGCGTGCTCGCCCGTGAGCTGGTTCAGGATCATGATGTGTTGCAAGTGGATATGCGTAACCACGGTCTTTCAGAACGTGCTTCAGAAATGAACTACCCGGCAATGGCGCAGGATCTGCTGGATACACTGGACGCTCATCAGCTCGACAAAGCGACCTTTATTGGCCACTCCATGGGCGGTAAAGCCGTGATGGCGTTAACAGCGCTCGCGCCGGAGCGAATTGATCAACTGGTGGCGATTGATATTGCGCCTGTGGATTACCAGGTGCGCCGCCATGACGAAATTTTTGCCGCCATCAACGCGGTCAGTGATGCAGAAGCATCCACTCGTCAGCAAGCTGCAACCCTGATGCGTGAACATATAAATGAAGAAGGTGTCATTCAGTTCCTGCTGAAATCCTTTGTCGACGGCACGTGGCGTTTCAACGTGCCGGTGTTATGGGAGCAATACCCGCATATTGTCGGCTGGGAAACGGTTCCGGCATGGGACAAACCGGCCCTGTTTGTTCGCGGTGGAAACTCCCCTTACGTCACTGAAGCCTACCGTGACACGCTGCTGGCGCAGTTCCCACAGGCGCGTGCGCATGTTATTGCCGGAGCCGGCCATTGGGTTCATGCCGAGAAACCCGACGCCGTTTTGCGCGCTATCCGTCGTTATCTCGCTGAAAAGACGAATTGATTAAAAAGGCGGCGACTGGTCGTTTCAACGCGCCCGGTCGTTGGCGTGTCCGTTGTGCTGATGTATGATGGCGCGCTATTCAGCCCGGGCGCGCCGCCCGATTGCTTGTTTTTCCCGTAGTATGCTTAGACCATGGCTAAAGAACAAACGGACCGTACGACACTAGATCTGTTCGCGAATGAGCGTCGCCCGGGACGGCCGAAGACAAACCCGCTCTCGCGCGATGAACAGTTGCGCATCAACAAACGCAATCAGCTAAAACGCGATAAAGTTCGTGGGCTTAAGCGTGTCGAATTAAAACTCAACGTGGAAGCCGTCGATGCGTTAAACGAGCTGGCGGAAGCGCGTGATATGAGTCGCAGCGAGCTTATCGAAGAGATGCTGCTGGCGCAGCTGAAGGCATTGCGCGGCTAGCGAATCCTCCGAAACATCATCGAAATAACACTTTCATGTGTCATACAGTGCAGTCCGACGCGATAGCAGTTTCCGCGTGCTTCCCTGTTCTGCTATGATTGCCCTTATCTGTGGGCGTAGCGCCACCACCATACTCATTAAGTTTCAAGAGGTTATTTTACTCATGGCAATTACAGGCATTTTCTTCGGCAGCGACACCGGTAACACCGAAAACATCGCGAAAATGATTCAGAGTCAGCTTGGTAAAGACGTTGCCGACGTACATGACATTGCCAAGAGCAGCAAAGAAGATATCGAAGGGTATGACATTCTGTTGCTCGGCATTCCTACCTGGTACTATGGTGAAGCGCAGTGCGACTGGGATGACTTTTTCCCGACGCTGGAAGAGATCGACTTTAACGGTAAATTAGTTGCGCTGTTCGGCTGTGGCGACCAGGAAGATTACGCGGAATATTTCTGCGATGCGTTGGGCACCATCCGCGATATCATCGAACCGCGCGGCGCGACCATCGTTGGTCACTGGCCGACGGCGGGCTACCATTTTGAAGCCTCTAAAGGTCTCGCGGACGACGACCATTTCGTTGGCCTGGCAATTGACGAAGACCGTCAACCCGAGATGACCTCAGAACGCGTACAGAAATGGGTAAAACAGGTTCGTGAAGAGCTGCACCTGGACGATATCATTAACGCCTGATTTTTTACGGCGTAATCTGTGGGTTACGCCGTATTAATAGATAAAAGCAATGGAAATAATTGCTACAAATTTTTAACTTTTTTCTCCATCGCTGTACAATGAGCCCTGCTAAACTGGGTGCCGTCGCAAAGGACTTTGCTGGCGACACCACGTTTTATAAGCTTACTTTACTTGAGGGCTTGCAGTTTTCATCCAGCCATGGCAGTTCTATAATGAGACGCATTACCCCAGGTGCATTCCTTATAACTTCCGCTAAGGAAGTGAATCGTATAGCAACAGGACAGATTCCGCATGACTGACAACAATACCGCATTAAAGAAGGCCGGCCTGAAAGTCACGCTTCCTCGATTAAAAATCCTTGAAGTGCTTCAGGAACCGGATAACCATCATGTCAGTGCGGAAGATTTATACAAACGACTGATCGACATGGGCGAAGAGATCGGGCTGGCAACGGTTTACCGTGTACTGAACCAGTTTGACGACGCCGGGATTGTGACCCGTCATAACTTCGAAGGCGGCAAGTCCGTTTTTGAACTGACTCAGCAACATCACCACGATCACCTGATCTGCCTCGATTGCGGCAAGGTGATTGAATTCAGTGATGACTCCATTGAAGCGCGTCAGCGTGAAATCGCCGCGAAACACGGCATTCGCCTGACTAACCACAGTCTTTACCTTTACGGCCACTGCGCCGAAGGTGACTGCCGCGAAGATGAACACGCGCACGACGCGAAATAACAGCTTTTGAAGCCTAAAAAGCCAACCTGACGGTTGGCTTTTTTTTGCCTGCAATACCGGCTCTGAAAGAAAAAACCCGGCAAGCTCGCGCCGCCGGGTTTAATCACTGCCTCACATTACGCTTTTACGCTGTCGACACGGCTAAAGCGTTTGCCGTCCGGGCTGGCAGTGCGCACCTGCACTTCCCCGCTCACTTGCGGACGCGCTTTATCGTCGTAGCGCTGCCAGTTTTTGCCGCCGTCGGTTGAGAACTCAACCACCATGCCTGGGAAGCTGGTATTGGCTTCAAGTTTCCCACCCACCACGCGCGCGCCCGGTACTGGCAGGCGGTAATGAACACCAGCCTTATCCAGTTTCGCCAGTTCGCGATGCCCTAACAGGTTCGCAAAGCGTTGCCAGTCACGTTCCAGCGCTTTCACATCCACCAGATGTGTCACGCCGCCTTTGTATTCACGTCCGGCTTTGTAATCCTGCTCCCAGTTGGCGCGGTGCCATGCACGTTCAGCCACCGAAACCATACGCGGATAAATCATGTACTCCATCTGGTTATCGGTGCGCACCACCTCGCTCCACAACTGCGCGGAAAGACCATACGCGCCCGGCCACGGTTTGTCGGACTTCGCGCTAAAGGGGTTGCCATCGCGATCGAGCGAGGTTTCCGCGTTCTGCGGCATGTTGTCCGGGGCGAAGCTGAAAATCTTACGTTCATCGCTAAAACGCGTGCCCCAGTAGTAGCCGCTTTCCGCCGGATTGACCTCATTCGGGAAGTCGAGATACACGTAATCAGGGTTGGAGACGACTACACGGAAGCCTTTGTTCGCCCAGTCATTCACCGAGTCAAAACCGCCCCAGTAGAGCGTATCCCAGAAGTTAACATTGACGTGATCGGTGGCGAACACCGACGCGTCTTTGGCATCTTTCAGACCGTCCTGCCACGCCTGCATAGTATCAATGCCGTGCGCTTTCACCAGCTTGCTGACTTCCACGCCGAAATAGCTGGAGAGATGTTCAACATCGGCAACTTTGCCCTCTTTGATCATCGCCTGGCAGGCTTGCGATTTCGCCCATGGCTTATCCTGATTGCTCTGATCGATAATGCCTTTGCCCGCTTCCGGTTTTTTCTGATCCGTATAACCTGCGCCCAGATAGATATTTTTCGCTTCGTCACCGCCAAAATGCCAGGTATTCAGCGGCAGCCCGGCTTCTTTATGCATTTGCTGGATTTCGCCAATCACTTTGTCCACAAAGTTACGCGACGAATCAAGGCACGGATTGAGATAGCCGGTACGGTTATAGAACTGCACACCGGTGGTGTTCGAGGTGTCTGTCGGATCCAGCAGACGATATTGATTCGCCTCTTTCTCTTTGCCCGCTTTCATCAGGCGATCATAACGCGCTTCCATTGAGATCACCGCTGCACGTGCATGAGCTGGCATATCGATTTCCGGGATCACTTCAATCTGCCGCGCTTTGGCATATTTGAGGATTTCAATATAATCCGCACGGCTAAAGTGGCCGCTGCCGTTGTTATTGCTGTCCGGCCCGGAGCCCAGCTGTGGCAACAGGCACGTTTTCTCACTCAAATCATGACAACGCTTACTGCCTATATCGGTCAGTTCTGGCAGGCCGGGGATCTCAATGCGCCAGCCTTCATCATCCGTGAGATGGAAATGGAATTTGTTGAGTTTGTACGCTGACATCTGATCCAACAGGCGCAGCACCGCCGCTTTGCTGTGGAAGTTGCGACCGACATCCAGCTGAATGCCACGATAGTCAAAACGCGGCGCATCTTTCGCTTCAAGCGCGGCAATCTTCATCTCGCCCGTAGCAGGAACGAGCGACATCAGCGATTGCAGACCGTAGAACACGCCCGCCTGATCGTAGCCGGTCACCACGGTTTCTTTCGCGCCAATATGTAACTGGTAAGCGCCAGAAACCGCCTCATCGCCGCTAAAGGCGTTGCTGGCAATTTCAGTCCGCAGCGGATAACTGCCCTCTTTCACCCCCAGCAAGGCAAAACGCGATTTCACCGCGTCTTGAGCATCGGCACTGAGTGCTGAGAGATCCAGCTTCACACCCTTACTCAGGTCGACATCCTGCCCGTGGATGTTAACGTGCTGTGGCGTTGGCACAATTTGGCCACGCAGCGACGCGAGATTTAGCGTTTTCACATCGCTATTTTTCTCAAAGCGCGCCTCGGCAGTCATCAGGATATTTTTGTCGTCCGGCGTACGTTTCCACTGATTATCAAGCGGTGTAACGAAGCGGGATAAATCTTCCGTATCCGTATTGGCAATGACTTTCGCCGTCACGCCGTCAGCGGTGACGTACCAGCGCGGCAACACATCGGTGATAAACAACTGCCAGTATTCATTGACAATCGGGATCTCTATCGCTTGCCTGGCCGGGAAACCGGTAAATTTGTCGGTCGGTTCCAGCTTATGCAGGTCGCCCATAATGTGGGTTACTTTGAACTGATTGTTTGCTACCTCCAGCACCGGGCGAATGCTGTGAAAATAGATGGCCCACGCGTTGTCGGTTACCGCGTCGCCATTATTGGTCAGCGTGATCACCGCTTTGTTGCAGGAGGCCCAATCGGCGCCGAGCTTCGCGCAGTCAACGCCGTGTTGCGCGGCGAAATTATCTTTCACCGCATAGTTAAGATGAAACTGGCTGATAGCATCCACGGTACTCTGATTCGCCAGCGCCGCAGTGCTGCCCAGCATCGCCAGTACGGCACTGGCGAGCATACTTAAACGAACTGTTTTCATTACGTATTCCTTGTAGTTTGCCGGGCCGAACCCGGCATGCGCTCATCAGAAAATGGTAAACGGTGCGATAACCATAAACTTCACATCGCGCTCATCCTGGAAGATGTTGCCATAACCGCCGCTGTAGCTCGGGATGTCGGAATGGTTGTCGTACTGGGTGAAGTGCAATTTGAACATCGTGCCTTTCGCACGCCCTTCCTGCAGGGTGTAAATCGCATCGAGGCTGTAAGAAGACTCTTTCAGGCGATAGTTCGGATCGTAATAGGCATCTGGCGTTGCCATATCTGCGGGTTTCGCATCCCAGGCGTAAGCGTAAGACGCACCCACCGTCCAGCCCGGCAGGTTCCAGTTTTTCAGGTCGTACATCGCACCGAAAAACACCGCTTTTTCACCGTTGGCGTTAAAGTCAGAGCGGTTATCCCACCAGATATCCAGCCGACCGTTGGATGAAGCATAAGTCGGCGTCATACGTTGCAGGAAGTAGCCCTGCTGGCCATCCGCTTTTACCCACGTTCCTTCCAGACGCAGATCGACCTGCCCCACTTTGTAGCCAAATGTCAGTGCCTGCAGCCACGCCGTGCCGTCATAAATATCGTTTACGCCGCCATTACTGACTTTGTCGCGCGTGCCGTAGAACTGGTAACTGGTGCTCAGCGGGCTGCCCGCAATATCGAATTTGTAGCTGGCTTTTGCGAAATATTGATCGACATAACCCTGAGCCTGACCAAATGCGGCTTCAAGGATCAGATCGTTTTTAAAGTCATATTTCGCGCCAACCGAATGCAGGTAATCAACTTTGGTTTTTTTATCGTTTTGATAGAACTTGTCCATCTCGATATGCCACGGCGATTTGTACTCGTTGGTCCACATGTAGGAGAAACTCAACGCCCCGGCATCGCTGTAGTCAAAATTCGCCCCGGCTTCAGCGCCCTGATAAGTGCCTGGCATAAAGCTCCAGTGCGGCGCTAACAGCGTCTGGCCGGTTGGCTGGATGTAACCCGCACGCGCCCATACCGGGCCATATTTAAATTTCGCCGCGGCTTTATACAGGCTGACCCCGCTCTTATCACCTGACCAGTCTTCTTTGTAGGCTTTATTGCTGGAGGAGAAAGCGATTTCGTTCGGGTGCGCGCTGTCACCGTTTTCCGCCATCTCGATGGCGGTGAAGGCAGCAATATCCAGACCAAACATATCGGCGGCGTAACCGGACTGGAAATCCAGGTTCGCGTTCCATGTTGAGTGGGAAAGGTTGGTTTTGTATTTATCTTCCAGAACATCTTTGCGGTCACGTTCACGCTGCCAGTAATAGATACCGCCGGTGAGCGTGGAATCATCGATAAAGCCTGCTGCATGAGCCTGTGGAGAGACAACCCAGCCCGACATTGCTGTGACACCGGCGATTGCCAGCGCCAGCGTACTACGTTTGCCACTAAACGTACGCATGTGTGATTCCTTCTAGACGTATTAAAAAATCGCCGGAGATGACGAAAAAAGGTCAAATAGTTTAGGTAGTTACGAAAACCCCCGAATTCACTACCGGCTTAAGACTATTTTTCGCGACGCGAATTATCAATGTTTTTTAGCGGCAAAATGACAGGATTATGACGAAGAGCACATATTCCGTAGTGTTTTGAAACATGTTACATAAAACAGGAAAAAAGCAAATAAAAACCGGAAAAACAAAGAGATTAATACTAATTGATAGCGATTACACTTTATAATCGACTTTTAAAACCACAAAAATGATTTCCATGCGTTCAATAAACGCATCAATGAGAAGACACATTAATTCGCGTCGCGAATGTATATAAAGTGTAACAACCTAATGGATAAGCAAAAAAAAGCGCCGCTGAAAGCGGCGCTTAAACCCAATTGTTTCTGGTTGACTTACTTAGTCACCGATTTTCGCCCAGGTATCGCGCAGACCCACGGTGCGGTTGAACACCGGTTTGGAAGCGGTTGCATGACGGCTATCGAGGCAGAAGTAACCTTCACGTTCGAACTGGTAAGCTTTGCCCGCCTCTGCTTCTTTCAATGACGGTTCGGCGTAGCCTTGCTTAATAACCAGCGATTCCGGGTTGATGGTCGACAGGAAATCTTCGGCCGCTCCCGGATTCGGGACGCTGAACAGACGATCGTAAAGGCGGATTTCGACCGGCAGCGCATGCTGTGCGCTCACCCAGTGAATAACCCCTTTCACTTTGCGACCATCGGCCGGATCTTTGCTCAGCGTGTCCGCATCGTAAGAACAGAAAATAGTGGTGATGTTGCCGTCAGCATCTTTCTCCACGCGTTCTGCTTTGATGACGTAAGCATTACGCAGACGAACCTCTTTACCCAGCACCAGACGTTTGTACTGTTTGTTGGCTTCTTCGCGGAAATCTGCGCGATCGATCCAGATTTCACCGCTAAACGGCACGTCACGCGTGCCCATTTCCGGTTTATTCGGATGGTTCGGCATGCTGACGATTTCGCTGCTGCCCTGCGGGTAATTTTCGATAACCAGTTTCACCGGATCGATAACCGCCATTGCACGCGGTGCGTTTTCATTCAGATCTTCACGGATGCAGGACTCCAGAGACGCCATCTCAATGGTGTTGTCCTGTTTGGTGACACCAATACGTTTGCAGAATTCGCGGATAGAGCCTGCGGTGTAACCACGGCGGCGCAGACCGGAGATGGTCGGCATACGCGGATCGTCCCAGCCTTCAACATGCTTGTCAGTGACCAGCAGGTTCAGCTTGCGCTTGGACATCACAGTGTATTCCAGATTCAGGCGCGAAAACTCGTACTGGCGCGGGTGAACCGGAATGGTGATGTTATCCAGCACCCAGTCATACAGACGGCGGTTATCCTGGAACTCCAGCGTACACAGCGAATGAGTAATGCCTTCCAGCGCATCGCTGATGCAGTGGGTAAAGTCGTACATCGGGTAGATGCACCACTTGTTACCGGTCTGGTGATGTTCGGCGAATTTAATGCGATACAGCACCGGATCGCGCATCACGATAAACGGCGACGCCATATCGATCTTCGCACGCAGGCACGCTTTACCCTCTTCGAAGCCACCCGCACGCATCTTTTCAAACAGCGCCAGGTTCTCTTCCACGCTGCGATCGCGATACGGGCTGTTCTTACCCGGTGCCGTCAATGTACCGCGATATTCGCGGATCTCATCAGCGGAAAGCTCGTCAACGTAGGCCAGACCTTTGTTGATAAGCTCAATCGCGTACTGGTACAGCTTGTCGAAATAATCCGAGGAGTAGCAGATATCGCCAGACCAGTGAAAGCCCAACCATTGCACGTCATTCTTAATAGATTCAACGTATTCGATGTCTTCTTTTGCAGGGTTTGTGTCATCGAAACGCAGGTTGCACTGCCCCTGGTAATCCTGGGCGATACCAAAGTTCAGGCAGATCGATTTCGCGTGGCCAATGTGCAAATAACCATTTGGCTCCGGCGGAAAACGAGTATGGACGGTAGTGTGCTTACCACTGGCCAGATCTTCATCAATGATCTGGCGAATAAAGTTAGTCGGGCGGGCTTCTGCCTCACTCATCACAGGTTCCTCAAGGCGTAAACAACGTATAACGGCATATGATCTAATAAGAGGACGCAGGAAACAACCTTTACTTATACAAATCACTGATGCCCGGAAGAAAGGTATTCAGCTACGTCCTGCGCTTGTCGGCAGCGTAAATCTTGCGTGGTCGGTTTAAGGATGATCGGGCTCGCTATCTCATCGCCCTCGCCGTTTTGCGGAATATAACCCGGCGCTTCAATACACCAGCCCCACGAGTAGAAATTCGTCCCGTGCAAAAAGAAAATCATATTTTCCCATTGGGATTTTTTCTCCACGTCGATATGGCCTTGCCGATCGGCTCGAAACGCTTCCGGCGGCGGATAGTACCCCGGCGGTGAGCGCCCGGTGCTGACCCACATCATTGCCGTTGAGATCGGTTCCCCGGCCGGATTACGCACATCCACTTCGTAGTGCGGGCGCAGCGTGGCGTAACGTGGAATACAGCCGCTTAACGTCAGCGCAATACAGAGCGCGCAAATTATCCTTTTCATCATCATCCCCATAATAAAAGCGACATCAGTATGGCACTGATTAAATGCAAGGCAAAAAAAAGCGGCGGAGGATATTCCCCCGCCGCTTAAGGCATGAAAGCTTACTCAGGAGCCATTAGCCTTTAATTTCATACAGCGGAGTCTGACCAGCAACCACCGCGCCCTGCGCCTTGATAACCAGACCGCTAAAGTCGTCGATATTGCTGACCACCACCGGGCTAATCATTGAACGGGCATTCGCGTTGAGGTATTCCAGATCCATTTCGAGGATCGGCTGTCCCGCTACCACTTCCGCACCTTCTTCAACCAGGCGAGTAAAGCCCTGGCCGCCCAGCGCCACGGTATCAATGCCCATATGGACAACGATTTCCGCACCTTTCTCGGTTTCCAGGCAGAAGGCATGGTTAGTGTTGAAGATTTTCACAATGGTGCCCGCAGCCGGAGAAACCACGGTTTTATCCGTCGGTTTCACTGCCACGCCATCACCCACAGCTTTGCTGGCAAAGGCTTCATCCGGCACATGATCCAGCGCCACCAGTTCACCGGTTACAGGCGATACCAACTCAGCGATGGTTGTCGCGTTCGGTACCGCCTGCGGCTTTACCGATGCCGCCGGAGCCGCTGCCGGAGCAGCATTGCCCGCAGGCGGGACATCACCTGCCGTTCTCATAGCGTCGGCAATTTTTTCCGCCACGAAACCAACAATAATCTGCACGCCGGTTTTGTTCAGACGAATAACGCCGGAGGCGCCAAGACGTTTAGCCATGGATTCGTTCACCAGCGAAGAGTCTTTCACCGTTAAACGCAGACGAGTGATACAGGCGTCAATACCAGTCAGGTTAGAAGACCCCCCGATCGCGGCGATATACTGACGCGCCAGGCCACTCACATCCTGCTCGGTGTTACCGCTGACATTCATATCCTGACCATCCGCTTCGTCACCGGAAACAGCCAGTTCGCGACCCGGAGTCAGCATGTTGAACCTGGTGATAGCGAAACGGAAAACCACGTAATAGATAACGAAGAACACCAGACCTTGCGGGATCAGCATCCACCACTGGGTTGCCAGCGGGTTACGCGAGGAGAGCACCATATCCACCAGACCGGCGCTGAAGCCGAAACCGGCAATCCAGTGCATGCTCGCAGCGATAAATACGGAGATCCCCGTCAGCACTGCATGGATCACATACAGGACCGGCGCAACGAACATAAAGGAGAATTCCAGCGGTTCAGTGATACCGGTAAAGAACGAGGCAAACGCACCCGCCATCATGATACCCAGAACTTTGGCTTTATTTTCCGGACGTGCGCAGTGGTAAATCGCCAGCGCCGCGCCCGGCAGGCCGAACATCATGATCGGGAAGAAACCGGCCTGGTAACGGCCAGTGATACCGACCACCGCTTTACCGGCTTCGATAGACTGCGCACCACCAAGGAAGTTAGGAATATCGTTAATGCCTGCTACGTCAAACCAGAACACAGAGTTGAGCGCGTGGTGCAAACCGACCGGAATTAACAGGCGGTTAAAGAAGGCGTAAACGCCTGCGCCAACGGAGCCGAGTTTCTGAATGCTCTCACCAAATTCCACCAGACCGCTAAACACGACCGGCCAGATATACATCATGATGAAAGCAACAACGATCATCACAAACGAGGTGAGGATCGGCACCAGACGGCGGCCGCTAAAGAAGGAGAGCGCTTTCGGCAGCTCAACGCTGCTAAAGCGGTTATACAGTTCAGCAGCAATAATCCCCACCAGAATACCGACGAACTGGTTTTTGATTTTGCCAAACGCGGCCGGAACTTGATCCGCAGGGATTTTTTGGATCATTGCCACTGCTGCCGGTGAACAGAGCGTGGTCAGAACCAGGAAGCCGACAAAGCCAGCCAGCGCCGCAGCACCATCTTTGTCTTTTGACATACCGTAAGCGACACCCACCGCGAACAGCACGCCCATGTTATCGATAATGGCGGAGCCGGACTGGATGAAAAACGCTGCCAGTGCGTTTTGACCACCCCAGCCAACCGGGTCAATCCAGTACCCGACACCCATCAGAATTGCCGCCGCAGGCAGCGTGGCGACAGGCACCATTAGCGCACGGCCGATCTTTTGCAGATAACCTAGAATACTCACTTTTATTCCCCCTATGAACCCGATGAGAGCTCACTGAAACAGTCGTTTTTTATTGTGTCACTAACCCTGAAATCACGGCTATTTTCTCACTACCTGACAGAGTGTGTGAAAAATTAATTCGCCTCGCAAATTAAAAGCGTATTTTCTGTGATTAAAATCACTAAGTATCGTCAATCACCCTCCCAATCACTGGCAAACAGGTAAAACTTATTTTATGATTAAAAATATCAGGACGGATTGCTCCCTTCTCTCTGTCGCGAACCAGGTTACGCTTAACGCTGAGTTAGCACGCATTCCGCCAACTTTCTTCATTTAACTTTAGAGGTGAACAATGAGACTGATTCCCCTGGCGACAGCTGAACAAGTCGGCAAATGGGCAGCCCGCCATATCGTCAATCGTATCAACGCGTTCAAACCAACCGCAGACCGTCCGTTTATTCTCGGCTTACCGACCGGTGGAACCCCGCTCACCGCGTACAAAGCGTTAGTTGAGATGCACAAAGCAGGCCAGGTTAGTTTCCAGCATGTTGTCACCTTTAACATGGATGAGTATGTCGGCTTGCCGAAAGATCACCCGGAAAGCTACCACAGCTTTATGCACCGCAATTTCTTCGATCATGTTGATATTCCGGCTGAAAATATTAACCTGCTCGATGGCAACGCGCCGGATATTGACGCAGAATGTCGCCGTTATGAAGAAAAAATCCGTTCTTACGGCAAAATTCACCTGTTTATGGGTGGCGTAGGCAACGATGGGCACATCGCGTTTAACGAACCGGCGTCTTCGCTGGCCTCGCGCACCCGTATTAAAACCCTGACCCATGACACCCGCGTGGCGAACTCTCGCTTCTTTGACGGCGACGTTAATCAGGTGCCGAAATACGCACTGACCGTGGGCGTGGGCACATTGCTGGATGCCGAAGAAGTGATGATCCTGGTGCTCGGCGGCGTGAAAGCGCAGGCGCTGCAGGCGGCTGTTGAGGGCAACGTTAACCACATGTGGACCATCAGTTGCCTGCAGTTACACCCGAAAGCCGTCATCGTCTGCGACGAACCGTCCACGATGGAGCTGAAAGTGAAAACGTTGAAATACTTCAACGAGTTAGAAGCGGAAAATATTAAAGGTCTGTAAGTCAGTTCCCGCTCCGCGAGGCGGATCCTGCGGAGCGGTATACCTAGTTAACCGGGGGTCGTTATGTATGCTTTAACCCAGGGCCGAATCTACACCGGCCATGAAATTCTGGATGACCATGCGCTGGTCATCGCCAATGGTCTGATTGAACGCCTTTGTCCGCTGGCTGAGCTGCCAACAGGAATTGAACAACGCTCGCTGAATGGTGCCATCCTTGCCCCCGGTTTTATCGACGTGCAGCTCAACGGCTGTGGCGGCGTACAGTTTAACGACACCGCAGAAGCCGTTAGCGTAAAAACGCTGGAAATCATGCAGCAGGCGAATGAAAAATCCGGCTGCACCAGCTTCCTGCCGACGCTGATTACTACCAGCGACGAATTAATGAAACAGGGCGTGCAGGTAATGCGCGATTACCTGGCGAAATACCCGAATCAGGCGCTGGGCCTTCATCTGGAAGGGCCGTGGCTGAATATTGTTAAAAAAGGCACGCACAACCCGGAATTCGTGCGTAAACCGGAGCCGGCGTTAGTCGACTTCCTGTGCCAGAACGCCGATGTGATCACCAAAGTTACGCTGGCCCCGGAAATGGCGGGCACCGAGGTGATTCGCCAGTTAGCTGACGCGGGCATTGTGGTTTCTGCCGGTCACTCCAACGCAACGTTAAAAGAAGCAAAAGCCGGTTTCCGCGCCGGGATCACGTTCGCCACACATTTATATAATGCTATGCCGTACATTACCGGCCGTGAACCCGGTCTGGCAGGCGCAGTGCTTGATGACACAGACGTTTACTGCGGCGTGATTGCAGATGGCCTGCATGTCGATTACGTTAATATCCGTAATGCTAAGCGATTGAAAGGCGACAAACTTTGCCTGGTAACTGACGCGACAGCGCCAGCGGGCGCGAATATTGAGCAGTTCATTTTTGCTGGCAAAACAATATACTACCGTAATGGACTGTGCGTGGACGAAAACGGAACGCTGAGCGGTTCCTCCCTGACGATGATCGAAGGGGTGCGAAATCTGGTGGAGCATGTCGGCATTGCGCTGGATGAAGCGCTGCGTATGGCAACTCTCTACCCCGCTCGCGCCATTGGCGTTGACGAAAAGCTGGGAAGTCTCGCTGCGGGAAAAGTGGCGAACCTGACGGCGTTCACGCGCGATTATAAAATCATCAAGACCATCGTTAATGGCAACGAGGTCGTCACTGCATAAAGAGACGGTATGACATCAGGCGGACAAGCTCAAATCGGTAACGTTGACCTCGTAAAGCAGCTTAACAGCGCGGCGGTTTACCGCCTGATTGACCAACACGGCCCCATTTCGCGCATTCAGATTGCCGAACAAAGCCAGCTTGCTCCCGCCAGCGTGACAAAAATCACGCGCCAGCTCATCGAACGCGGGCTGATCAAAGAAGTCGATCAGCAGGCCTCCACCGGGGGCCGCCGCGCTATCTCCATTGTTACCGAAACCCGCAGTTTCCAGGCTATCGGCGTGCGCCTCGGGCGTTACGACACCACCCTGACCTTGTACGATTTAAGCAGCAAAGTGCTGGCGGAAGAGCATTACCCGCTGCCCGAACGTACCCAGGAAACGCTGGAACACGCGCTGCTCAATACCATCAGCCACTTTATTGAAACCAGCCAGCGTAAGATCCGCGAACTGATCGCGATTTCGGTTATTCTGCCGGGCCTGGTAGACCCGGAAAGCGGTGTTATTCGCTATATGCCGCATATCCAGGTTGAAAACTGGGCGCTGGTGGAAGCCCTGGAAGAACGTTTCAAATTGACCTGTTTTGTCGGGCACGACATTCGCAGCCTGGCGCTGGCCGAGCACTATTTTGGGGCAAGCCAGGATTGCGAAGACTCCATTCTGGTGCGTGTACACCGCGGGACGGGCGCCGGGATTATCTCTAACGGGCGCATTTTTATCGGCCGTAACGGTAACGTCGGCGAAATTGGGCACGTGCAAGTCGAGCCGCTGGGCGAACGCTGTCACTGCGGCAACTTTGGCTGTCTGGAAACTATCGCCGCCAATGCCGCGATAGAGCACCGCGTTCGTCATCTGTTAGAACAGGGCTACCAGAGTCGCCTGACGCTGGAAGATTGCTCAATCAAAACCATCTGTAAAGCCGCCAATAAAGGCGATGCGCTGGCCTGTGAAGTGGTTGAATATGTTGGTCGCCATCTGGGTAAAACCATCGCCATTGCCATTAACCTGTTTAACCCTCAGAAGGTGGTGATCGCCGGGGAAATTGTTGAAGCAGAAAAAGTGCTGCTCCCGGCCATTGAAGCGTGCATTAACACCCAGGCGTTAAAAGCGTTTCGCAAAAACTTGCCGGTGGTGCCTTCCGCGCTGGATCACCGCTCGGCGATCGGCGCGTTTGCGCTGGTGAAACGCGCTATGCTGAACGGTTTGCTGCTGCAACGTTTGCTGGAAAACTGACAGCGCCTATCGTTAATACTTATTTTTTTATCCGGACAGTCCATGACCATTCAGAATGTAATCTGCGATATTGACGGCGTGCTGATGCACGACAACGTTGCCGTACCGGGTGCTGCGGAATTCATCACCCGCATCCTTGAAAAGGGCATGCCGCTGGTATTGTTGACCAACTACCCTTCGCAAACCGGCCAGGATCTGGCGAACCGCTTTGTTTCCGCGGGGATTGATGTGCCTGCCAGCGTTTTTTATACCTCGGCGATGGCGACCGCTGATTTTCTTAAACGCCAGGAAGGGAAAAAAGCCTATGTGGTGGGCGAAGGCGCCCTGATCCACGAGCTTTACAAAGCTGGTTTTACCATTACCGATATCAACCCGGATTTTGTCATCGTTGGCGAGACCCGCTCCTATAACTGGGAAATGATGCATAAAGCAGCGTTCTTCGTTGCGAACGGCGCGCGCTTTATCGCCACCAACCCTGACACCCACGGGCGTGGGTATTATCCGGCCTGTGGCGCGCTGTGCGCCGGCATCGAAAAGATTTCCGGGCGTAAACCTTTCTATGTTGGCAAACCCAGCCCGTGGATCATTCGCGCAGCACTGAATACCATGCAGGCGCATTCCGAACAGACGGTGATTGTGGGTGATAACCTGCGCACCGATATCCTGGCGGGCTTTCAGGCCGGGCTTGAAACCATCCTGGTACTCTCTGGCGTGTCGCGCATCGATGATATCGACAGCATGCCGTTTCGCCCGTCGTGGATTTACCCCTCGGTCGCCGAAATCGACGTTATCTAAACGTCACCACGTCTTCGGGCGTGGTTTTTTATTTTCGCCCCTGCCAAAAAGAACACCATTCAATAAAAAGCGCATTATTTTGCCGATTCATCAATAACAGAGTCTTATACATACTCTTTTTTCAGCATTCAATAATCATCATTGAACTTTTTACTTTCAGCGCGGTAAAAGGCTTGCGCGCTGCCCCGTTTTTGCGGCATTTTGACTGCAAGCACACAACATTACAGCTTTGCACTCAAGGTTAACGGAGAAGTCTATGTGTTCAATTTTTGGCGTACTGGATATTAAAACCGACGCAGTCGAATTACGTAAAAAAGCGCTGGAATTATCCCGACTGATGCGCCACCGCGGCCCGGACTGGTCCGGTGTTTATGCAAGTGATAAAGCCATTCTGGCGCATGAACGTCTGTCTATTGTTGACGTTAACGCCGGGGCACAGCCGCTCTACAACGAGAAGAAAACACATGCGCTGGCAGTGAACGGTGAAATTTATAACCACCAGGCGCTGCGCGCAGAATATGGCGACCGTTACGCATTCCAGACCGGTTCTGACTGTGAAGTGATCCTCGCGCTGTATCAGGAAAAAGGGCCGGAGTTCCTCGACGACTTGCAAGGTATGTTCGCTTTCGCCCTGTACGACAGTGAAAAAGATGCTTACCTGATTGGCCGCGACCATATCGGCATTATCCCGCTGTATATGGGGCACGACGAACACGGCAACTTATACGTGGCGTCAGAAATGAAAGCGCTGGTGCCGGTTTGCCGCACCATTAAAGAGTTCCCGGCAGGCAGCTACCTGTGGAGCAAAGATGGTGAAATCCGCTCTTATTATCAGCGCGACTGGTTTGACTACGATGCAGTAAAAGACAACGTGACCGATAAAGCGGAACTGCGCCAGGCGCTGGAAGACGCGGTGAAAAGCCACCTGATGTCCGATGTGCCGTACGGCGTGCTGCTTTCGGGTGGTCTGGATTCTTCGGTCATTTCCGCGATCACCAAAAAATTCGCAGCCCGTCGCGTTGAAGATCAGGAGAAATCAGAAGCCTGGTGGCCGCAACTGCACTCCTTCGCTGTGGGTCTGAAAGGCGCGCCGGATCTGAAAGCGGCGCAGGAAGTCGCCAACCATCTTGGCACCGTGCACCATGAAATTCATTTCACCGTGCAGGAAGGACTGGATGCGATTCGCGATGTGATTTACCACATCGAAACCTATGACGTGACGACAATTCGCGCCTCGACGCCGATGTATTTGATGTCGCGTAAAATCAAAGCGATGGGCATCAAAATGGTGCTCTCCGGCGAAGGTTCCGATGAAGTGTTTGGCGGTTATCTCTATTTCCACAAAGCGCCGGATGCCAAAGAGCTGCACGAAGAAACCGTGCGTAAATTGCAGGCGCTGCATATGTTTGACTGCGCCCGTGCAAACAAAGCGATGTCCGCCTGGGGCGTGGAAGCGCGTGTACCGTTCCTGGATAAAAAATTCCTCGATGTGGCGATGCGTATCAACCCGGAAGACAAAATGTGCGGCAGCAACGGCAAAATGGAGAAACACATTCTGCGCGAATGTTTTGAGTCCTACCTGCCGGCAAGCGTGGCATGGCGCCAGAAAGAGCAGTTTTCCGACGGCGTGGGTTATAGCTGGATCGATACGCTGAAAGAAGTTGCGGCGCAGCAGGTGACGGATCAACAACTGGCAACGGCCAGCTACCGTTTCCCGTACAACACGCCAGCATCGAAAGAAGCGTATCTGTACCGCGAAATTTTTGAAGAGCTGTTCCCGCTGGCAAGCGCGGCGGAATGTGTTCCCGGCGGCCCGTCCGTTGCCTGTTCTTCCGCAAAAGCGTTTGAATGGGACGAAGCTTTCAAAACCATGAACGATCCGTCAGGTCGCGCGGTTGGTATTCACCAGTCAGCTTATTAATAAGTAATGGCTATTCTTACAGGCCCTGCGGGGCCTGTTGTTTTTTGTGCGCTGATTTAATGAATAAAATCAATTTTCGCCCAATAAAGCGTCATGCTGTTCGCAACCTAACCAAACAGTCACATTCCGGCAATTTTCGATGAAAAAGGTATTGACGCTGTAAGGCCCAATACGCATAATGCGCCCCGCAACGCCGATAAGGTAACGCGAAAAAAGATGGCTACGTAGCTCAGCTGGTTAGAGCACAGCACTCATAATGCTGGGGTCACAGGTTCGATTCCCGTCGTAGCCACCATCTTTTTTGCGGGAGTGGCGAAATTGGTAGACGCACCAGATTTAGGTTCTGGCGCCGCAAGGTGTGCGAGTTCAAGTCTCGCCTCCCGCACCATTCCCGGGTAAGCGTTGCACGGATGGGGTATCGCCAAGCGGTAAGGCACCGGTTTTTGATACCGGCATTCCCTGGTTCGAATCCAGGTACCCCAGCCATCTCTTCTTCGACTCCTGCGAAACGCACTAGTCGTTGGGGTATCGCCAAGCGGTAAGGCACCGGTTTTTGATACCGGCATTCCCTGGTTCGAATCCAGGTACCCCAGCCAGTCGATGACTGGGAAAGTAGTAAAACTTGGCTACGTAGCTCAGCTGGTTAGAGCACAGCACTCATAATGCTGGGGTCACAGGTTCGATTCCCGTCGTAGCCACCATATTTAAGGTCTAATGTTAAGACGTTAAACCTGAAAAAGATTTGTTGGGGTATCGCCAAGCGGTAAGGCAGTGGATTCTGATTCCACCATCCCGAGGTTCGAATCCTCGTACCCCAGCCATCTCAAAGACGTTTGCTTTTGTGAACGCATTTTTGGGGTATCGCCAAGCGGTAAGGCAGTGGATTCTGATTCCACCATTCCGAGGTTCGAATCCTCGTACCCCAGCCAACAAAACAAAAAAGCTCGCTTCGGCGGGCTTTTTTGTTTTCTGCATATCCCCGGATGTTGGTAGTTAATCACTGCATAAACCGTATGGTAATTTACCCGCCACTCTCCTCTGAGCCAGCATGATGAACTATCAAAACACTGCCCTGCTAATTTATGCCCCGCTGTATTTACTTTTTGTGGTCACCGGTTTCGGTCTTGCTTTTATGGGCCTCTCCGCGCCGATCTTTTATGGCCTCTGTATGGGGTTGATCTTCCCGGTTGTCATATCCATGCGTCTGCATACGTTGAGCGAAAGCGGCCAGGCCATGCTGCTGAAGGAGACAACTCACTGGACGGTGTATGTGCAGGGCATTCCGGTGCAGGAAACACGCTCATCGCTGAAAAATCCCTGCTTCTCTACGCCACAGCGCCTTCAGCAATTCTGTATGCGGACACTGCTCGCCAGGCTCGTGCTGCAAGTTGCGTCTGTCGCGTTACTGGCGCAACAGGCCAGCGCAAACCCGCTCTCCACGAGCTATGGGGCGGCAGCCTTCGTGGCGCTGATTATTCTGCTGGTGCCGCTTTACCGCACAGTGCGGTTGCTGCGCAAAATGCACAATGGCGAATGGGCACTGCAACAGGTTGAGGGGATTGAGGGGTATCAGGCTTTTTTTATCGACAAAAAAGGCGCGCACACGGCACTGGATAAGTTATTGGCAATTATGTGAGTACTGCGGGCGCAGCGCCCGCAGACCTTTTACAATCCTAATGCGTATTTCAGCGCCTGCCGTTTCAACACACCAGCGCGTTCCGCCGCCATCAGACCAATATTGCGCAGCAGGCGCACCGGGCCGAGGGAGTTACTGAACCCGGCGTAAAACAGATCCATCCCGCTTTGCATAATAAAATTATCCGCCATACGTCGCGTCTGATAACGCTTCAACACCGCGTGGCTGGCCCAGTCTTCCGCCTGCGTACGCGCGCTGGTCAATACATCCAGCAGCGCATCCACATCGCGATACCCCAGATTTACGCCCTGCCCCGCCAACGGATGAATGGTATGCGCTGCGTCGCCCACCAGCGCCAGCCCCGGCCTGATATACTGCAGCGCATGGCGGCGAGTCAGCGGAAAAGAGGCCGCAGCAACCGGTTTAACGGCACCTAAGCGCGCCGGGAAATGTCGGGCAATCTCCTGCTCCAGTTGCGCCATCGTTAATGTCTGCAACTGACGAATACGCGCCGGGCTGTCATACCACACCAGCGATGCCCAGTTATCAAACAGCGGTAAAAAGGCATGCGGGCCATCAGGCGTAAAATGCTGCCAGGTGCTGTCACCCGCTTCGTGTTCGCATTGAACAGTGATAAGCATGCAGGATTGCTGATACTGCCAGGCGTGAATGCCAATCCCCGCCGCTTGCCGTACCCAGGAATTCGCGCCATCGGCCCCTACCACCAGCTTCGCCGTTAACGTGTCACCATCCGCAAACGTTAATTGCTGATGCGCATCGTGCGCATGCAGCGCGGTTAATTCTTTCGCCGTAAGTAGCGTTACCTGCGGGTGCGCCTGTAACGCCTCCCACAGAGCACGCTGGAGCACCGTGTTTTCCACCATGTAACCGAGCAGCGGCAACTTCAGCTCGCGAGCGTCGAACACCACATGCGCATTTTCCCACTCCCAGGTTTCCAGTTGCCGATAAGGGTGGCAGCGCATGGCCTGAATGTTCTCCCAGACGCCCAGCCCGCGCAGCAACGCCACCGATGCGGCACTGATTGCCGAAATGCGTACGTCCGGCGGTAACGTTGCATCAAACGCCGCGGGTTCCTGTTTTTCAATCACGGTCACGGCAAAACCATGTTGTGCCAGCCCCAGCGCCAGCGCTCCGCCGACCATTCCGCCGCCGACGATGGCAACTTCAGTGGATTGATTTGTCATGGCTATTTGTCCTTCAACGAGAATCCGTTAAGTTTACCGGATTTTTTACCCCGTGAGGCTGACAACCGTCATACTGGTCAGCACGCGACCAAAGCATTACAATACGCGGCCTGCAATCCTGGCTGATACCCGTCATACTCAGCGTATACGAACTTAAGCAAGAGCAAGTCGATGACAAAAAAACTCCACATAAAAACCTGGGGCTGTCAGATGAACGAATACGATTCATCGAAGATGGCCGATCTGCTGGATGCCACTCACGGCTATCAACTGACCGAGGTGGCGGAAGAAGCGGATGTGCTGCTGCTTAATACCTGCTCAATCCGTGAAAAGGCTCAGGAAAAAGTCTTCCATCAGTTGGGTCGCTGGAAGCTGCTGAAAGAGAAAAACCCCGATCTGATTATCGGGGTTGGCGGCTGCGTGGCGTCTCAGGAAGGCGATCATATTCGCCAGCGCGCGCACTATGTCGACATTATTTTTGGGCCGCAAACCCTGCACCGCTTGCCGGAAATGATCAACTCCGTACGCGGCACCCGCAGCCCGGTTGTCGATATTAGCTTCCCGGAAATTGAAAAATTTGACCGTTTGCCGGAACCGCGCGCCGAAGGTCCGACCGCGTTTGTGTCGATCATGGAAGGCTGTAACAAATACTGTACTTACTGCGTGGTGCCTTATACCCGTGGTGAAGAAGTCAGCCGCCCTGCCGACGACATCCTGTTTGAGATCGCGCAACTGGCGGCGCAGGGCGTGCGTGAAGTGAACCTGCTCGGCCAGAACGTGAACGCCTGGCGCGGTGAGAACTTTGACGGCAGTATCGGCACCTTTGCCGAACTGCTGCGTCTGGTGGCGGCAATTGATGGTATCGATCGCATCCGTTTCACCACCAGTCACCCTATTGAGTTCACCGATGACATCATTGACGTCTATCGCGACACGCCGGAGCTGGTGAGTTTCCTGCATCTGCCGGTGCAAAGTGGTTCCGACCGCATACTGAATCTGATGAGCCGCACGCATACCGCGCTGGAATACAAAGCGATCATCCGTAAGCTGCGCGAAGCACGCCCGGACATTCAGATTAGCTCCGACTTTATCGTCGGCTTCCCGGGTGAAACCACTGAAGACTTCGAAAAAACCATGAAGCTGATTGCCGATGTTAACTTCGACATGAGCTACAGCTTTATCTTCTCCGCACGCCCGGGCACGCCCGCTGCCGATATGGTAGATGATGTGCCGGAAGAGGAGAAAAAACAGCGCCTGTACATTCTGCAAGAGCGTATTAACCAGCAGGCGATGGCCTGGAGCCGCCGTATGCTCGGCACGACGCAGCGCATCCTGGTGGAAGGGACTTCGCGTAAGAACATCATGGAGCTGTCCGGTCGCACCGAAAATAACCGCGTGGTGAACTTCGAAGGCAAGCCAGAGATGATCGGTAAATTTGTCGATGTGGAAATCGTCGATGTCTACCCGAATTCCCTGCGCGGCGTGCTGGTGCGTACCGAAGAAGAAATGGGTCTGCGCGTGGTGGAATCGCCACAATCTGTTATTGCCCGTACGCGTAAAGAGAACGACCTCGGCGTCGGTCTGTACCAACCGTAATACCACCGGCCTGCCATTTCTGGCAGGCCTTGCTTTTCCCCTCGCCGACCCCAACATCTTGCGCAATGCTTGCGACTTCTTTATATGCCGTGAATAATTCCCTAATGGGCATAGCCCTCGACTTATCGAAAAGAGGAACAGTTTGAATATAGATACGCGTGAAATTACCCTTGAGCCAGCGGACAACGCACGTCTGCTAAGTCTGTGCGGCCCGTTTGACGACAACATCAAACAACTGGAGCGGCGACTGGGCATCGAAATCAACCGCCGCGATAATCACTTCAAACTCACCGGACGCGAAATTTGCGTTAATGCCGCCGCCGATATTCTGCGCACCCTGTATGTCGATACCGCGCCGATGCGCGGCCAGATCCAGGATATCGAACCGGAACAGATCCATCTGGCTATCAAAGAAGCGCGCGTGCTGGAGCAGAGCGCCGAGAGTGTGCCGGAGTACGGCAAAGCGATTCATATCAAGACCAAGCGTGGTGTGATTAAACCGCGCACGCCGAACCAGGCGCAGTACGTCGCCAATATTCTCGATCACGACATCACCTTCGGCGTGGGTCCGGCGGGCACCGGTAAAACTTACCTCGCGGTCGCCGCAGCAGTGGATGCACTGGAACGCCAGGAAGTACGCCGCATTCTGCTGACGCGCCCGGCGGTAGAAGCAGGTGAAAAACTCGGCTTCCTGCCCGGCGATCTTAGCCAAAAAGTCGATCCTTATCTGCGCCCGCTGTATGACGCGCTGTTTGAGATGATTGGCTTTGAACGCGTCGAAAAGCTGATTGAACGCAACGTCATTGAAGTCGCGCCGTTAGCCTATATGCGCGGCCGTACGCTAAACGACGCGTTTATCATTCTTGATGAGAGTCAGAACACCACCATCGAACAGATGAAGATGTTCCTGACACGTATTGGCTTTAACTCCAAAGCGGTGATTACCGGCGATGTCACGCAGATTGACCTGCCGCGCAACACCAAATCCGGTTTGCGTCACGCCATCGAAGTGCTGGCGAACGTCGACGAAATCAGCTTTAACTTCTTCCACAGCGAAGATGTGGTGCGCCATCCGGTGGTTGCCCGTATCGTTATCGCCTATGAAGCCTGGGAAGAGGCCGAACAGAAACGTAAAGCAGAACTGGCCGCCGAGCGCAAACGCGAAGCCCAGGAGCAGGAGCAGAAATGAGTCAGGTGATCCTTGATCTACAGCTGGCGTGTGAAGATAACAGCGGCCTGCCGGAAGAAGCGCAGTTCCAGAAGTGGCTTGACGCCGTTATCCCGCAGTTTCAGGAAGAAGCGGAAGTCACCATTCGCGTGGTCGACAATGCGGAAAGCCATGAACTGAACCTGACCTACCGCGGAAAAGATAAGCCAACTAACGTGCTCTCTTTCCCGTTTGAAGCGCCGCCGGGCATCGAGATGCCGCTGCTTGGCGATTTGATCATTTGCCGCCAGGTTGTCGAAGAGGAAGCCCAGGAGCAAGGCAAACCGCTGGACGCGCACTGGGCGCACATGGTGGTGCACGGTAGTTTACACCTGCTCGGTTACGATCATATTGAGGATGATGAAGCCGAAGAGATGGAAGGGATCGAGACAGAGATAATGCTTGCTCTGGGCTATGAGGATCCGTACATTTCCGAGAAAGAGTAAGTTGGCGCGCAGATTGCTGCGCTCCACTCGCTAAAAATGCCGTCCGGCGCTGAGTTTACGCGCGACGCGCGACAGATTAACCAACACGAGAACCCACACGACGCCATGAGCGACGATAACTCACACAGTAGCGACAACACCACCAACAAAAAGGGATTCTTCTCCCTTTTACTCAGCCAGCTCTTTCACGGCGAACCGAAAAACCGTGATGAACTGCTGGAACTGATCCGAGACTCCGGGCAGAACGAGCTTATCGACAACGATACGCGCGACATGCTGGAAGGGGTAATGGATATTGCGGACCAGCGCGTTCGCGACATCATGATCCCCCGCTCCCAAATGATTACCCTGAAACGCAACCAGACGCTGGACGAATGCCTCGATGTCATTATCGAGTCTGCCCACTCGCGTTTCCCGGTGATTAGCGAAGATAAAGATCACATCGAAGGGATCCTGATGGCTAAGGATTTGCTGCCTTTTATGCGCAGCGACGCCGAAGCGTTCAGCATGGAAAAAGTGTTACGCCAGGCGGTAGTGGTGCCGGAAAGCAAGCGTGTTGATCGCATGCTGAAAGAGTTCCGTTCCCAGCGCTACCATATGGCTATCGTTATTGATGAGTTCGGCGGCGTTTCTGGTCTGGTAACGATTGAAGATATTCTCGAGCTTATTGTCGGCGAAATCGAAGACGAATATGACGAAGAAGAGGATATCGATTTCCGCCAACTTAGCCGCCATACATGGACAGTACGCGCACTGGCGCCGATTGAAGATTTCAATGAAACCTTCGGCACCCACTTCAGTGATGATGAAGTAGACACCATTGGCGGTCTGGTGATGCAGGCGTTTGGTCACTTGCCTGCGCGCGGCGAATCGATTGACATTGATGGTTACCAATTCAAGGTCGCTATGGCTGATAGTCGACGTATTATTCAGGTCCATGTCAGAATGCCGGATGATTCTCCGCAACCGAAACTGGATGAGTAATGTAAATGGTATTTGCCGCATTGTTTGAGCGCCAGCGCATACGCCTGCTGCTGGCGTTGTTATTCGGAGCCAGCGGAACGCTGGCTTTTTCTCCTTATGACTTCTGGCCCGCCGCACTTATCTCTCTGATTGGTCTGCAGGGTTTAACCCTGAATCGCCGCCCGTTGCAGGCTGCCTGGATTGGCTATTTCTGGGGGCTTGGTCTGTTTGGCAGTGGCGTGCACTGGGTGTATGTCAGCATCGCCCAGTTCGGCGGCATGCCAGGCCCGGTCAATATTTTCCTTGTGGTACTGCTGGCGGCCTATTTGTCGCTCTACACCGGACTGTTCGCCGGTATTTTGTCGCGTCTGTGGCCGCATACTACCTGGTTGCGCCTGGCCGTTGCCGCGCCGGTCATCTGGCAAATTACCGAGTTCCTGCGCGGCTGGGTGCTAACCGGTTTCCCGTGGCTCCAGTTTGGTTACAGCCAGATAGATGGGCCGCTGAAAGGCCTCGCGCCGGTGCTTGGCGTTGAAGCAATCAATTTCTTACTGATGGTGGTGAGCGGTCTGGTAGTGCTGGCGTTGGTTCAGCGCCGCTTGCGCCCGCTGGTTGTCGCCGTCGTGCTGTTCGCCCTACCCTTCCCGCTGCGTTATATCCAGTGGTATCAACTGCTGCCGGAGCGCACCACTCAGGTGTCGATGGTGCAGGGGAATATTCCACAATCGATGAAGTGGGACGAAAACCAGCTGCTCAATACGCTGAAAATCTACAGCGAAGCCAGTGAGCAGGTTATGGGTAAATCGCAGCTGATTATCTGGCCGGAGTCTGCCATTCCGGATCTGGAAATTAACCAGCAACGCTTTTTAAGCGCCATGGATAATCTGCTGCGGGCAAACAACAGTACGCTTATCACCGGGATTGTCGATGCACGTCTCAATAAGCAAAACCGCTACGATACCTACAACACCATCATTACACTGGGCAAAGACAACGCTTATAGCTACAGCTCAAGCGATCGCTACAATAAAAACCATCTGGTACCGTTTGGCGAGTTTGTACCGCTGGAGTCGATTCTGCGTCCGCTGGCACCCTTCTTCGATTTGCCGATGTCCTCCTTCAGCCGTGGCGCTTATGTACAGCCTCCGCTGGCGGCGCATGGGCTAACGCTGACGGCGGCAATCTGCTACGAAATCATCCTTGGCGAGCAGGTGCGTGATAATTTCCGCCCGGATACCGATTTCCTGCTGACCATCTCGAACGATGCCTGGTTTGGCAAATCCATCGGCCCGTGGCAGCACTTCCAGATGGCGCGGATGCGTGCGCTGGAACTAGCGCGCCCGCTGTTGCGGAGCACCAATAATGGCATCACCGCGGTCATTGGCCCGCAGGGTGAAATCCAGGCGATGATCCCGCAATTTACTCGCGAAGTATTAACCGCGAAGGTGACCCCAACCTCTGGCCTCACGCCGTATGCCCGCACGGGCAACTGGCCGCTGTGGATTATCACCGCGCTGCTCGGCTTTGGCGCCCTGGTGATGGGCTTGCGTCAGCGCCGCCGTTAATCCCTCTCCTCGTTGTTCTGCCCGGTGACGGTCTGCTTGCCGGGCATCCTCTCTTCGCTACGCAAAATTTACGATTAAGCCGTTTTGGCATGCGGTTTGCTTATATCTATCAGGCAGCTATGTAATCCGCTTATGTGCAACTTATGTCGCACCAGCAGGAAACAGTAGCAGCACCAATCTGGTGCAATGGAAGATTTTTGCCTCTAAACGGTGCGGCGCGCCTCGCAAAAATAAACAATACCGCAGCAAAATCTTTACATTAAGCCAGACTGAATGTAACAAACACACACGACACTGCACGATATTGTCGCAGAACAACAAAAACACAATACACACAATGGGTATCAATACGCGTCTCTGGCGCTGACGATAAAGGAGTCTGGATATGCAATTACGTAAACTGGCCGCCGCGATGCTGGTGATGGGACTGTCCGCCGGTCTGGTGCATGCTGAAGATGCAAAACCTGCCGACGCAGCGCCGGCCGATCAACAAGCTACACTGGCTAAAATTGCTAAAAACGGCGTTATCGTCGTCGGTCACCGCGAATCTTCCGTACCGTTCTCCTACTACGACAATGAACAAAAAGTCGTGGGTTACTCCCAGGACTACTCCAACGCTATCGTTGAAGCGGTGAAGAAAAAACTGAATAAGCCGGATCTGGCGGTAAAACTGATTCCAATTACTTCACAAAACCGTATCCCGCTGCTGCAAAACGGCACCTTCGATTTTGAGTGTGGTTCCACCACCAATAACGTTGAACGTCAGAAACAAGCGGCGTTCTCTGATACCATTTTCGTGGTTGGCACACGTCTGCTGACAAAAAAAGGCGGCCCGATTAAAGACTTCGCCGACCTGAAAGGCAAAGCGGTTGTTGTGACTTCCGGCACTACCTCAGAAATCCTGCTGAACAAGCTGAACGACGAGAAGAAAATGGATATGCGCATTATCAGCGCGAAAGACCATGGCGACTCGTTCCGTACGCTGGAAAGCGGCCGTGCGGTGGCCTTTATGATGGATGACGCGCTGCTGGCGGGTGAACGTGCGAAAGCGAAAAAACCGGACAACTGGGACATCGTTGGCACGCCGCAATCAAAAGAAGCCTATGGCTGTATGCTGCGTAAAAACGATCCTGAGTTCAAAAAGCTGATGGATGACACCATCGCTCAGTTGCAGACATCCGGTGCAGCGGAAAAATCCTTCGATAAATGGTTTAAAAACCCAATTCCGCCAAAAAACATGAACCTCAATTTCGATCTCTCTGACGATATGAAAGCGCTGTTCAAAGAACCGAATGACAAAGCTCTGAACTAATTAAAACCATTAGGGGCGGGTTTACCTGCCCTCTCGATTGTCGAAGTAGCACGGACAGACTATATGCTGAGTGGTCGTTCCCCACTCAACACGAAAACTCGCTCTTCACACAATCTTCGAGGGTAGCGCTGCTACCCTTTTTTTTCCGGAGTAGATTTATGTCCATAGACTGGAACTGGGGGATCTTCCTGCAACAGGCCCCGTTCGGCAACACCACCTATCTTGGCTGGCTATGGAGTGGTTTTCAGGTCACTATCGCGCTTTCCGTGACGGCCTGGATTATCGCTTTCCTGGTCGGTTCCCTGTTTGGCATCCTGCGCACCGTCCCTAACCGTTTCTTGTCCGGCATTGGCACCCTTTATGTCGAACTGTTCCGCAACGTGCCGCTGATTGTGCAGTTTTTTACCTGGTACCTGGTGGTACCGGAACTACTGCCAGAAGATATCGGCATGTGGTTCAAATCAGAACTGGATCCGAATATCCAGTTCTTCCTCTCATCAATGATTTGTCTTGGGCTGTTTACCGCCGCTCGCGTTTGCGAGCAGGTACGCGCGGCGATTCAGTCGCTACCGCGCGGGCAAAAAAATGCCGGCCTGGCAATGGGGCTGACGCTGCCGCAAACCTACCGTTATGTGTTGCTGCCAAACGCTTATCGCGTGATTGTGCCGCCAATGACCTCGGAGATGATGAACCTGGTAAAAAACTCAGCCATCGCCTCCACTATCGGCCTGGTCGATATGGCCGCGCAGGCGGGGAAACTGCTGGATTACTCGGCACACGCATGGGAATCCTTCACTGCCATCACCGTCGCGTATGTAGTGATTAACGCCATCATCATGCTGGCGATGAACCTGGTTGAACGCAAAATTCGCCTGCCGGGCAATATGGGGGGCAAATAATCATGTATGAGTTTGACTGGAGTTCTGTGATCCCTTCCCTGCCCTATCTGTGGGCCGGGCTGGTGGTGACGCTGAAAATCACCGCTATTGCTATTGTGGTCGGCATAATCTGGGGAACGCTGCTGGCGGTGATGCGTCTGTCGACATTCGCCCCGCTGCGCTGGTTCGCCAAGAGCTACGTGAACGTGTTCCGCTCCATTCCCCTGGTCATGGTGCTGCTGTGGTTCTATCTGATTGTGCCGGGCTTTCTGCAAAACGTGCTTGGCCTGTCACCGAAAACCGATATCCGCCTGATTTCCGCGATGGTGGCCTTCTCAATGTTTGAAGCGGCCTACTATTCAGAAATTATTCGCGCCGGCATCCAGAGTATCTCCCGCGGGCAGTCCAGTGCCGCACTGGCGCTGGGGATGACGCACTGGCAGTCGATGAAACTCATCATCCTGCCGCAGGCGTTTCGCGCCATGGTGCCGCTGCTGCTTACTCAGGGTATTGTGCTGTTCCAGGACACCTCGCTGGTCTATGTCCTGAGTCTGGCGGATTTCTTCCGCACCGCATCTACTATTGGCGAGCGTGATGGTACGCAGGTCGAAATGATCCTGTTTGCCGGTGCAGTTTATTTTGTTATCAGTCTTAGTGCTTCGCTGTTGGTCAGCTGGCTGAAGAAAAGGACCGTCTAATGATTTCCCTGAAAAATGTTTCTAAATGGTATGGTCACTTTCAGGTGTTGACCGATTGCTCCACCGAAGTGAAAAAAGGCGAAGTGGTGGTGGTTTGCGGGCCGTCCGGCTCCGGTAAATCCACGCTGATAAAAACCGTCAACGGTCTGGAACCGGTGCAGAAAGGCGAGATTGTCGTCAACGGCACCAAAGTGAATGACAAGAAAACCGATCTGGCGAAGTTGCGTTCTCACGTTGGGATGGTGTTTCAGCACTTTGAATTGTTCCCGCACTTGTCGATTATCGAAAACCTGACGCTGGCGCAGGTAAAAGTGCTGAAGCGTGATAAAACCGCTGCAAGGGAAAAAGGGCTCAAGCTGCTGGAGCGCGTTGGTTTGTCAGCGCATGCGAATAAGTTCCCGGCGCAGCTCTCCGGCGGCCAGCAGCAGCGCGTGGCGATTGCCCGTGCACTCTGTATGGATCCGGTGGCGATGCTGTTTGATGAGCCGACTTCCGCACTCGATCCCGAGATGATCAACGAAGTGCTGGATGTCATGGTTGAACTGGCGAACGAAGGCATGACGATGATGGTGGTGACCCACGAAATGGGCTTTGCCCGCAAAGTGGCGAACCGGGTGATCTTTATGGATGAGGGGAAAATTGTCGAAGATTCAGAGAAAGACGCCTTCTTCGATAATCCGAAATCCGAACGTGCGAAAGACTTCCTCGCTAAAATCCTGCATTAACAGCCTGCGCCTGCCCGCTTCGGGCAGGCGCTTTTGGGGTTACGGTTCGAACGGGCGGCGCTGGAATTGGTCATGTCCGCATTTCGGGCATAACGGCAACACATCCGGCGTATAGACCGCCAGATGAAAGTGGCACTTCTCGCAGACCAGATTCCCGAGTCCTACCACTTCGCCGCTGTGATAGACACCGTGGTGATTGAGATCCTGGAACACTTCACGCCACTCAAGCTGCGTTTTATCGGTGATATCCGCCAGCTCCTGCCAGATACTCTCTTTAATCACCCGCATAAATACGCTGTCGGTAACTTCCTCCTTGCTTTCGCTGTAACTGAGGGCGAACTCCTCCAGATCGCGGCGAATGGCGCGCATCAGCTCGTCAACCTCCGTGCGCGTTAACTCTCCGGTTTGCGCCACGCGCAGGCGCGCTTGTTCAACCAGGGCGTCAATATCACGCTCTCCATTGCGTAAACGCTCGGTCAACGCCGCCACCAGTTCACGGTAAAAATGAGCAACCTTGTTCATCGTTTCGCCTCCCGGTTCAGTAACTCTCTCTAATGGTAGACGTTATTTCTTACTCGCTGTGCCGACTCGCCCGCACTGTCGACAAAAAATTCGCTGCCAACGGCTGCGGCAATTTCATTCCCGCCTCGCGGAAAGGCTGTTTTGAGAGTGGCGTTTGGGCTATGCTATGCCTTTCGAAAAATCACGTAACAACGCTACATTTGTAGCTGTAGCAAAAACAGGACTACTGGCTGCCATGCAAGAGCAATACCGCCCGGAAGAGATAGAATCCAAAGTACAGCGCCACTGGGAAGAGAAGCGCACATTTGAAGTCACTGAAGACGAGAGCAAAGAGAAATACTATTGCTTGTCGATGCTCCCCTATCCTTCTGGCCGACTACACATGGGCCACGTCCGTAACTACACCATCGGCGATGTGATCTCCCGTTATCAGCGCATGCTGGGTAAAAACGTGCTGCAGCCGATTGGTTGGGATGCGTTTGGTCTGCCAGCTGAAGGCGCGGCGGTAAAAAATAACACCGCACCGGCACCGTGGACTTACGACAACATCGCGTACATGAAAAACCAGCTCAAAATGCTGGGTTTCGGCTATGACTGGAGCCGCGAGCTGGCGACCTGCACCCCGGAATATTACCGTTGGGAACAGAAGTTCTTCACCGAGCTGTACAAAAAAGGGCTCGTCTATAAGAAAACTTCTGCGGTGAACTGGTGCCCGAACGACCAGACCGTGCTGGCAAACGAACAAGTTATCGACGGCTGCTGCTGGCGCTGTGATACCAAAGTTGAGCGTAAAGAGATCCCCCAGTGGTTTATTAAAATCACTGCTTATGCCGACGAACTGCTGAACGATCTGGATAATCTGGATCACTGGCCGGATACCGTGAAAACCATGCAGCGCAACTGGATTGGCCGTTCTGAAGGCGTGGAGATCACCTTCGACGTGCAGAACAGCGACCAGAAACTGACGGTCTACACCACCCGCCCGGACACATTTATCGGCGCAACCTATCTGGCCGTTGCGGCGGGTCATCCGCTGGCGCAGCAGGCTGCCGCGAGTAAACCGGAGCTGGCGTCCTTTATCGATGAATGCCGTAACACCAAAGTTGCGGAAGCCGATATGGCGACGATGGAGAAAAAAGGCGTTGATACCGGCCTGAAAGCCATTCACCCGCTGACCGGGGAAGCGATTCCGGTATGGGCGGCAAACTTTGTGCTGATGGAGTACGGCACCGGTGCGGTGATGGCCGTTCCGGGTCACGATCAGCGCGACTACGAATTTGCGACTAAATACAATCTGCCGATCAAGGCGGTCATTCTCAACGCAGACGGCAATGCGCCGGATCTTAGCGAACACGCGATGACCGAAAAAGGTGTGCTGTTTAACTCCGGCGAATTCGACGGCCTCGATTTTAGCGCTGCGTTTAACGCCATTGCCGACAAACTGGCGGCCAAAGGCGTGGGCGAGCGCAAAGTGAATTTCCGTTTGCGCGACTGGGGCGTGTCCCGTCAGCGTTACTGGGGCGCACCAATCCCGATGGTGACGCTGGAAGACGGTACCGTTATTCCAACGCCGGAAGATCAACTGCCTGTTATCCTGCCGGAAGATGTGGTCATGGACGGCATTACCAGCCCAATTAAAGCCGATCCTGAGTGGGCGAAAACCACCGTTAACGGCCAACCGGCACTGCGCGAAACCGATACCTTTGACACCTTTATGGAGTCGTCCTGGTACTATGCGCGTTACACTTGCCCGCAGCACAACGAAGGCATGCTCGACCCGAAAGCGGCAAATTACTGGCTACCGGTAGATATTTATATTGGCGGCATCGAACACGCCATCATGCACCTGCTCTATTTCCGCTTCTTCCACAAACTGATGCGCGATGCGGGTATGGTTAACTCCGATGAGCCTGCGAAACAGCTGCTGTGCCAGGGCATGGTACTGGCCGACGCCTTCTATTACGTGGGTGAAAACGGTGAGCGTAACTGGGTTTCGCCGAAAGATGCCATTGTTGAACGTGACGAGAAAGGCCGCATTGTCAAAGCGACCGATCCGGCGGGCCACGAGCTGGTATATACCGGCATGAGCAAAATGTCCAAGTCGAAAAATAACGGTATCGACCCGCAGGAAATGGTTGAGCGTTACGGCGCGGACACCGTGCGTCTGTTTATGATGTTTGCATCGCCAGCCGATATGACACTGGAATGGCAGGAATCCGGTGTGGAAGGGGCGAACCGCTTCCTGAAACGTGTCTGGAAACTGGTTTACGAACACACCGCTCAGGGTGCTGTTGCCGCGCTGGATCTGGCTGCGCTGAGTGAAGATCAGCAAGCCCTGCGCCGCGACGTACATAAAACCATTGCCAAAGTTTCCGATGATATCGGTCGCCGTCAGACCTTTAACACCGCTATCGCGGCGATTATGGAGCTGATGAACAAACTGGCGAAAGCGCCGCAGGAGAGCGAACAAGATCGCGCCTTAATGCAGGAAGCTCTGCTGGCGGTGGTACGTATGCTTAACCCGTTCACCCCGCACGCAAGCTTCACGCTGTGGAAGGAACTGGGCGGCGAAGGTGATATAGACAATGCACCGTGGCCGGAGGCTGATGAGAAAGCGATGGTGGAAAACACCACGCTGGTCGTCGTTCAGGTCAACGGTAAAGTGCGTGGTAAAATTACTGTTGCCGTTGACGCGACAGAAGAACAGGTGCGTGAACGTGCAGGCCAGGAACATCTGGTAGCAAAATATCTTGATGGCGTGACCGTGCGTAAAGTGATTTACGTACCGGGTAAACTGCTTAATCTGGTCGTTGGCTAAGCGCGGGAGGAAGCGTGCGATATCTGGCTACATTGTTCGTATCACTGGCGGTGCTCATCACCGCCGGATGTGGCTGGCATCTGCGTAATACCACGCAGGTGCCGAGCGAAATGAAAACGATGTTCTTTGACTCCGGGGATCCGAATGGCCCGCTGAGCCGCGCGATCCGCAGCCAGTTGCGCCTGAATGGCGTCGAACTGTTGGAGAAAACGTCCACACGTCAGGATGTGCCTTCTTTGCGTCTTGGTGCCGTAACGTTCTCCCGTGACACGGCTTCTGTTTTCCAGGATGGCCGAACTGCGGAATATCAAATGGTGCTGACCGTAAACGCCAGCGTACTGATCCCGGGTCATGATATTTACCCGATCAATACCAAAGTTTATCGTTCCTTCTTTGATAACCCGCAGACGGCACTGGCGAAAGCCGCAGAGCAGGAGATGATCGTTCAGGAGATGTACGACAAAGCAGCCGAACAACTGATTCGTAAGCTGCCTAGCGTACATACGGCAGATGCGAAAAGCACGCAGGACGCCGCCACCTCGACGACTGGCTCCTCTTCCACGCAACCGGGTAGCTAATGCTCAGGTTGTATCCGGAACAACTCCGCGCGCAGCTTAATGAAGGGCTGCGCGCAGCGTATTTACTCCTCGGTAATGATCCGCTGCTGTTGCAAGAGAGTCAGGACGCTGTGCGTCAGGTCGCCTCTGAACAGGGTTTCATCGAACACCATACCTTCACACTGGATGCCAGCACGGATTGGGATGCGATTTTCTCCATCTGCCAGGCATTGAGTCTGTTCGCCAGCCGTCAGACGTTACTGTTACAGCTGCCCGAAAATGGCCCAAACGCTGCTATCAATGAACAGCTGGCAAAGCTGGTCAGCCTGCTGCATGACGACCTCATTTTGACGGTTCGCGGGAACAAGCTCACCAAAGCGCAGGAAAATGCGGCATGGATAACGCAGTTAAATAATCGTGCCGTGCAGGTAAGCTGCCAGACACCGGAACAGGCGAACCTGCCGCGCTGGGTTGCCGCCAGAGCAAAGCAAAACAAGCTGGAACTGGACGACGCCGCCAATCAGTTACTTTGTTATTGCTACGAAGGAAACTTACTGGCACTGGCACAAGCGCTGGAACGCCTGGCGCTACTGTGGCCGGATGGCAAACTCACCCTGCCCCGCGTGGAACATGCGGTAAACGACGCAGCGCACTTCACTCCTTTCCATTGGGTTGATGCGCTACTTGCCGGGAAAAGCAAACGCGCGTTGCACATTCTCACCCAGTTGCGACTGGAAGCGTGTGAGCCGGTGATCCTGCTGCGTACTGTGCAACGGGAATTGCTGTTGCTGGTGACATTGAAACGCCAGTCAGCACACACGCCATTGCGTGCGCTGTTTGACAAGCATCGGGTGTGGCAAAACCGCCGGGGTGTCATGGGCGATGCGCTTAATCGCCTGAGCCTCGATCAGTTACGCCAGGCAGTCCATTTGCTGAGCCGCATTGAGCTGATTGTGAAGCAGGATTTTGGGCAGTCGGTCTGGGCCGAGCTTGAAGGGCTTTCTCTGCTACTCTGTCATAAGGCACTGGCAGACGTTTTTATTGATGGTTGATATGAATCAGTTGCAGGCACTGTTTGGCGGTACATTTGATCCGGTCCATTATGGGCACCTGAAACCTGTGGAAGCGCTGGCGAACCAGATTGGCCTTTCCAGGGTGATCATCATGCCCAATAACGTGCCGCCGCACCGTGCACAACCGGAGGCCAGCAGCCAGCAACGCAAAAAAATGGTCGAGCTGGCCATTGCCGACAAGCCCTTATTCACCCTTGATGAGCGCGAACTGCGCCGCGATACCCCTTCATATACGGCGCAAACCTTGCAGGCGTGGCGGGAAGAGCAAGGTACGCAGCGCCCACTGGCGTTTATCATCGGTCAGGATTCACTGCTGACTTTCCCCACCTGGCACCACTACGAGACCATTCTGGATAACTGCCATCTGATTGTCTGCCGCCGCCCGGGTTATCCGCTGACGATGGAGCAGGACGCGCATCAGCAGTGGCTGGAAGCCCATCTCACCACCAATCCTGAAGATCTGCATGTTTTACCTGCCGGACGGATTTACCTTGCCGAAACCCCGTGGTTCAACATTTCGGCGACGCTTATCCGTGAACGGCTGGAGCACGGCGAAAAGTGTGATGATCTGCTCCCTGAGTCCGTCATGGCATATATCAACGAGCAGGGTTTGTACCGCTGATCACCGCCGTCATGGCAGCGATAAGCCGATCATTCTCCCCTTCGCTTCGCACCGCCACACGGTAATAGCGCGCATCCAGCCCTGGGTAATTGGCACAGCTACGAATCAGAATGTGGCGGGAAAGCAATGCCTGTTGTAACTCTATCTCCGGCACGTCACAGCGCATAAAAAGATAGTTTGCACAACCTGGCCAGACCGTTAACCCCGGCAGCGCGCTCAGCGCGGCGAACAAACGCGGACGTTCTTGATTGAGCCAGTTCCAGCTTGCCTGCTGATAGTCACTGTCCTGCAAAATCACCTCACCGGCGAGCGCGGCAAAGGCATTGATGGACCACGGCATCTGCGCATCGCGCATAGACCTGACTTGCTGTTCATTGCTGCCCAGCACATACCCTAATCGCAAGCCAGGAATGGCGTAAAACTTGGTGAGTGAACGCAGCACCCAAACGTGCGGATTGTTTACCAGATAAGGAATAAAACCTTCGCGTTCGGCAATAAAATCCATAAAGGCTTCGTCGAGGACAAGCGTAATTCCCAGCGCTTCGCAACGTGCGGCAATCGCGTGCAGCAGAGACTCGTCCGGCAACAAACCGGTGGGGTTATTCGGTGTACAGAGAAATAAACAGTCGAGATCGGCACTAAGCGCGCCCAGCAGCGCATCGGTAAGCTGCCAGCCATCAGTCTCACGTAATTGATAGTCGCGAATCCCGCAGTCCACCAACGCCAGCGCCCGGCGATACTCGGCAAACCCAGGCGTTATCAGCATCGCTTGACGTGGCTTAAGCATGTTGACCAGCGCAAAGATCGCTTCCGTTTCACCATTTCCGGCAAGTATCCATGAAGCAGGCACCTGGTGATGAGCCGCCAGTACCTGATGCAGACGCTGATACTCAACATCCGGATAGCGCTCGGCGAGCGACAGATTATTTTGCAACGCATGTTTAAGCGATGCCGGCATGCCAGCTGGGTTAATGTTGGCGCTGAAATCAAGCAACTGCTCCGCTGATATCCCCAACAGTGCTGCCGCCTCACGCGTGTTGCCACCGTGCGCACTGTGAAACAAAGCCATCTTCCGCTCCGGTTAAAAGCCGTTATCTTAAACGAAAAAGAGGCCGTGATTGAGGGCGCGATGGTAAACTTTGCGCACAAATCCAGACGGGAGACCATCATGCGACTCTGGCTGATACGCCACGGAGAAACCGAAGCGAATGTCGCCGGGCTTTATAGCGGCCATTCACCGACGCCGCTGACGCCCAAGGGGCTGGCGCAGGCGAAAACTCTGCGCGATTTACTCACTCATGTCCCCTTCGATTATGTGCTGTGTAGCGAACTGGAGCGCGCGCAGCAGACGGCCGCGCGCGTGCTGGAATCGCGCACGCTGACCGTTCATACCACACCATTACTCAATGAGATGTTTTTTGGCGACTGGGAAATGCGCCATCATCGCGATTTAACGCGAGAAGATCCGCAAAGCTATGCCGCCTGGTGTACCGACTGGCAGCACGCCGTTCCAACCAATGGTGAAGGATTTCAGGCATTTTCTGCACGAATTGAGCAAGTTATTGCGCTCGTTGCCGATATAAAAAGTCAGCACAAGAACGTGTTGATCGCCAGCCATCAGGGAGTGTTGAGTTTGTTAATCGCCCGTTTGCTCAACATGCCTGCTGCGTCACTGTGGCATTTTCGTGTTGATCAAGGGTGCTGGAGCGCTATTGATATCCATGATGATTTCGCCACGCTGCGGGTATTAAATAGCCGGGCAGCATGGCACGCGGACGATGCATAGCCTGTTTTTCATGCATCCTATTCACGCCGCTGATTCGGTCATTGACACGCCCTCACAGGCTGTTATCCTCCGCGCGCAGAAATTGTTTTACAAAAATGGCAATGCAATCACGCGCCCGTGATGGGATGATAGCCAACTTTTAAACTTGCCGGGTCTCTCATACCCCGACAATTGATGCAGTTCAGGTATAATGTCAGGCCGTTCATTAACAGTACATTTTTTACTCACCCCAGGGGGAACACTTGCAGGGTAAAGCACTCCAGGATTTTGTTATCGACAAAATTGATGACCTGAAAGGTCAGGATATCGTCGCCATTGACGTTCAGGGTAAATCCAGTATCACCGACTGCATGATTATCTGCACCGGTACATCTACGCGTCACGTTATCTCTATTGCGGATCATGTGGTGCAGGAATCGCGCGCCGCCGGCATGATGCCGTTGGGTGTCGAAGGTGAAAGCGCCGCGGACTGGGTCGTTGTCGATTTAGGCGATGTGATTGTCCACGTCATGCAGGAAGAGAGCCGTCGCCTGTATGAGCTGGAAAAACTCTGGGGTTAACGCGTGAAACTGCAACTGGTCGCCGTCGGCACGAAAATGCCGGACTGGGTACAGACAGGTTTTAGTGAATACCTGCGCCGCTTTCCAAAAGATATGCCGTTCGAGTTAATCGAAATTCCGGCGGGAAAGCGCGGCAAGAACGCAGATATCAAACGCATTCTCGATAAAGAGGGTGAACTGATGCTGGCCGCGGCTGGCAAAAATCGTATCGTTACCCTCGATATTCCGGGCAAACCCTGGGATACGCCGCAGCTGGCAAACGAACTGGAACGCTGGAAGCAAGACGGGCGCGATGTCAGCTTGCTTATTGGCGGGCCGGAAGGGTTATCCCCGGCCTGCAAAGCGGCGGCAGAACAAAGTTGGTCACTCTCTGCGCTAACGTTACCTCACCCGCTGGTGCGCGTGCTGGTTGCCGAAAGCCTGTATCGCGCATGGAGTATTACCACCAACCATCCTTATCACCGTGAGTAACGACGAGTCTTGGGTAGATTAAGCAGCGGATGAAATTACAGAATTCTTTTCGCGACTATACGGCTGAGTCCGCGCTGTTTGTGCGCCGGGCGCTGGTCGCTTTTACGGGGATTTTGCTGCTTACCGGCGTGCTGGTAGCCAACCTTTATAACCTGCAAATCGTCCGTTTTGCGGACTACCAGACCCGCTCCAACGAAAACCGCATCAAGCTGGTGCCTATCGCGCCAAGCCGCGGCATTATCTACGATCGCAACGGCACGCCGCTGGCGCTGAACCGCACCATCTATCAGGTCGAGATGATGCCGGAGAAAGTCGATGATGTGCAGCAAACGCTGGATGCCCTGCGCGATGTGGTCGATCTGAACGACGACGATATCGCCAACTTCAAAAAAGAGCGCTCACGCTCGCACCGCTTCACCTCAATCCCGGTAAAAACTAACCTCACGGAAGTTCAGGTGGCGCGCTTTGCGGTGAACCAGTACCGTTTTCCCGGCGTTGAGGTCAAGGGCTATAAGCGCCGCTTTTATCCGTATGGTTCCGCGCTGACGCACGTTATTGGCTACGTGTCGAAAATTAACGATAAAGATGTCGAACGGCTGGATAAAGAGGGCAAGCTGGCAAACTACGCCGCCACCCACGATATCGGTAAACTGGGTATTGAGCGTTATTACGAAGATGTGCTGCACGGTCAGACCGGTTATGAAGAAGTGGAAGTCAATAACCGCGGCCGCGTGATCCGTCAGCTCAAAGAGGTGCCGCCGCAGGCCGGCCATGATATCTATCTGACGCTGGATTTAAAACTCCAGCAATATATTGAAACGCTGCTCGCCGGCAGCCGTGCCGCCGTGGTCGTAACCGATCCACGCAATGGCAGCATTCTCGCGCTGGTGTCGATGCCAAGCTACGACCCGAACCTGTTTGTCGATGGCATTTCCAGCAAAGATTACTCTTCACTGTTAAACGACCCAAATACACCGCTGATCAACCGTGCCACACAAGGGGTTTACCCGCCTGCGTCGACGGTAAAACCGTATGTGGCCGTTTCCGCACTCAGCGCCGGGGTGATCACACGCAATACCAGCTTGTTCGATCCCGGCTGGTGGCAATTACCCGGCTCGGAAAAACGTTACCGCGACTGGAAAAAATGGGGTCACGGCCACCTGAATGTTACCAAGTCGCTGGAAGAGTCCGCCGATACCTTCTTCTATCAGGTCGCCTATGATATGGGCATTGACCGCCTGGCAGAATGGATGGGCAAATTTGGCTACGGTCACTATACCGGCGTTGACCTCTCGGAAGAGCGCGCCGGGAACATGCCAACCCGTGAATGGAAACTGAAGCGCTTCAAAAAGCCGTGGTATCAGGGCGATACCATTCCGGTAGGGATCGGCCAGGGTTACTGGACAGCAACGCCATTGCAGATGAACAAAGCGATGATGACGCTGATTAATGACGGCGTTGTTAAAGTGCCGCACCTGCTGATGAGCACGGTAGAAGATGGCAAACAAGTGCCGTGGCAACAGCCGGCACAGCCGCCGGTGGGTGATATTCACTCTGGCTACTGGGAGATTGCCAAAGACGGGATGTATGGAGTAGCCAACCGTCCGAACGGTACGGGTCATAAGTATTTCGCCAACGCGCCGTACAAAGTCGCGGCGAAATCCGGTACCGCCCAGGTCTTTGGTTTGAAAGCCAACGAAACCTATAACGCCCACCGTATTGCCGAACGTCTGCGCGACCATAAACTGATGACGGCATTTGCGCCTTACGACAACCCGCAGGTCGCCGTCGCCGTCATTCTGGAAAACGGTGGTGCTGGTCCGGCGGTGGGTACGATAATGCGCCAGATCCTCGATCACATTATGCTTGGCGATAACAACACCGAGCTGCCAACGGAAAACCCGTCTACGGCAGCAGTGGAGGACCAATAACATGACGGATAATCCGAACAAGAAATCGTTCTGGGATAAAATCCACATCGATCCGGTGCTGCTGCTGATTATCCTCGCGCTGCTGTTTTACAGCGCGATTGTTATCTGGAGCGCCAGCGGTCAGGATATCGGTATGACCGAGCGCAAAATCGGTCAGATCGCCATGGGGTTGATTATCATGGTCATCCTGGCGCAGGTGCCGCCACGCGTCTATGAAGGTTGGGCGCCCTATCTCTACATTTTCTGCGTCGTTTTGCTTGTCGCGGTGGATGCCTTCGGCGCTATTTCAAAAGGCGCGCAGCGCTGGCTCGATTTGGGCGTAGTGCGTTTCCAGCCTTCGGAAATCGCCAAAATTGCCGTACCGTTGATGGTGGCGCGCTTTATTAACCGCGATGTCTGCCCGCCTTCGCTGAAGAATACCGCTATCGCGCTGGCGCTGATTTTCGTGCCAACGCTGCTGGTGGCGGCTCAACCGGATTTGGGAACCTCCATCCTCGTGGTGCTCTCCGGGCTGTTTGTGCTGTTTCTTTCCGGGTTAAGCTGGCGGCTGATTGGCATTGCCGCCGTGCTGGTAGCGGCATTTATCCCGGTGCTGTGGTTCTTCCTGATGCATGATTATCAGCGCCAGCGCGTGATGATGCTGCTCGATCCGGAAACCGATCCGCTCGGCGCGGGCTATCATATTATTCAGTCAAAAATCGCCATCGGCTCCGGCGGTCTGAGTGGTAAAGGCTGGCTGCACGGAACCCAGTCGCAGCTGGAGTTTCTGCCCGAACGCCATACCGATTTTATCTTTGCCGTGCTGGCAGAAGAGCTGGGCCTCATCGGTATTCTGATTTTGCTGGCGCTGTATGTATTGCTGATTATGCGTGGGCTGTGGATTGCTGCGCGGGCGCAAACCACGTTCGGACGCGTCATGGCCGGTGGTTTAATGTTGATTTTGTTCGTTTATGTGTTCGTAAATATTGGTATGGTGAGCGGTATCCTGCCGGTGGTGGGCGTACCGCTGCCACTGATCAGTTACGGGGGTTCTGCCCTGATCGTACTCATGGCCGGGTTTGGTATCGTTATGTCGATCCATACCCACAGGAAAATGTTGTCAAAGAGCGTATAAGAGGTGGGCAATGCGTAAGCAATGGCTTGGGATCTGCATAGCAGCAGGATTACTGGCGGCATGTTCGAACGATGATGGTCAGCAGCAGACGACCGTAGCGCCGCAACCTGCGGTGTGTAACGGCCCTGTCGTTGAAATTAGCGGTGCGGAGCCTCATTACGAAGCGCCTGTCGCCACGGCGAATCAGGATTATGAACGCGACGGTAAGCGCTACAAAATCGTGCAGAATCCGGCGAATTTTAGCCAGGCGGGATTAGCTGCCATTTATGATGCCGAACCCGGCAGCAATTTGACAGCTTCCGGCGAAGCGTTCGATCCAATGCAGCTTACCGCAGCACATCCGACGCTGCCCATTCCGAGCTATGCGCGTATCACCAACCTGGCGAATGGTCGCATGATCGTGGTGCGTATTAACGATCGCGGGCCCTACGGTAACGATCGCGTAATTTCCCTGTCACGCGCGGCAGCGGATCGACTGAACACCTCCAATAACACCAAAGTGCGTATCGATCCGATTATCGTTGCGCAGGATGGTTCCCTTTCCGGCCCGGGTATGGCGTGTACGAAAGTTGCACAGCAAACCTACGCGTTGCCTGCGCGTCCCGATCTTGGCGGCGGTCTCGGCAGCGTCTCTTCGGCGCCACAGCCTGAAGAACCGCAGGGCAATGTACATGCGATCAGCAATGATACGCTGAAAAGCGACGACACCACTGCTGCGCCGGTACGTAGCGGCGGCTTCCTGGGCGCGCCGACCCCGCTCGCCTCTGGCGTGCTGGAAGGAAGCGCTAATACTTCCACCGCGACAGCAGCGCAACCTGTAACAGCATCTGTAACGCCAACGGCTACGCCGGCCGCGCAGACTGCTCCGGCGGCGCAAACTTACACACCAACGCGCACTTCGCCTGTTACAGCACCGGGTTCGGTACAGGGCAACGTACATACGGCCGCGCCTGCCAGCAGCGCTGCGGCGGCAAGCAGTGGCGGATATATGGTGCAGGTGGGAGCCGTCAGCGATCAGACGCGTGCGCAGCAATATCAGCAGCGCCTGGCGCAGCAGTTTGCGGTTCCTGGCCGCGTCACGCAAAACGGTGCTGTCTGGCGCGTACAGTTAGGGCCGTTTAGCAACAAAGCGGACGCCAGCGCCTTGCAGCAGCGTCTGCAAAACGAGGCGCAGTTGCAGTCATTCGTCACGAACGCCCAGTAACCTTGCTAAGGCGTCTGACTTTGTCAACTTATGTCAGCAACATTAACAAAGTCATGCTGAAAGTCAGATGCCTGCAGGTATAGCTTTTGCTATAGTAAGGCACTTTTTTTAACTCCATCACGGATGTCGTTGTTCGACCATGAAGACCACTTTTTCCGCTCGTTTTATGCAGCGCCTGGCGCTCACCACGGCGCTGGCTGCAGCTTCTCTTTCCGCTGCGCATGCCGATGACCTGAATATTAAGACCATGATCCCGGGCGTTCCGCAGATTGACGCGGAATCCTATATCCTGATCGACTATAACTCCGGCAAAGTGCTGGCTGAGCAAAACGCCGACGCACGCCGCGATCCGGCAAGTCTGACCAAAATGATGACCAGCTATGTCATTGGCCAGGCCATGAAAGCGGGCAAATTTAAAGACAGCGATCTGGTCACGATTGGTAACGACGCCTGGGCGACCGGCAACCCGGTGTTCCGTGGCTCTTCGCTGATGTTCCTGAAACCTGGTATGCAAGTGCCGGTTTCCCAGTTGATCCGTGGTATCAACCTGCAATCCGGTAACGATGCTTGCGTGGCAATGGCCGATTATGTGGCGGGCAGCCAGGATGCGTTTGTCGGTCTGATGAACAACTACGTTAAAGCGCTGGGCCTGCAAAACAGCCACTTCCAGACCGTACACGGCCTGGATGCTGATGGTCAGTACAGCTCCGCGCGTGACATGGCGCTGATTGGTCAGGCGCTGATCCGCGATGTGCCGAACGAATACTCCATTTATAAAGAGAAAGAGTTCACCTTTAACGGTATTCGCCAGACCAATCGTAATGGCCTGTTGTGGGATAACAGCCTGAATGTCGACGGGATTAAAACCGGTCACACCGATAAAGCGGGTTATAACCTGGTGGCATCAGCAACCGAAGGCCAGATGCGCCTGATCTCTGCTGTGATGGGTGGTCGCACGTTTAAAGGCCGTGAAACCGAAAGCAAGAAACTGCTGACCTGGGGCTTCCGTTTCTTTGAAACCGTAAGCCCAATTAAAGCCGGTAAAGAGTTTGCTTCAGAGCCAGCATGGTTTGGCGACAGCGATCGCGCTTCGCTGGGCGTTGATAAAGACGTGTACCTGACCATTCCGCGTGGTCGCATGAAAGATCTGAAAGCCAGCTATGTGCTGAACACCAGCGAACTGCACGCACCGCTGCAGAAAAATCAGGTGGTTGGCTCTATCAACTTCCAGCTGGATGGTAAAACCATCGAGCAACGCCCGCTGGTGGTGCTGCAGGAGATCCCGGAAGGCAATTTCTTCGGCAAAATCATTGATTACATTAAATTGATGTTCCATCACTGGTTTGGCTAAAAATTGAACACTTGAAAGTGTGATTTCCGTCCCCATATACTTAGCATCTCAGAAAAACTCCTGCCCTTGCGGCAGGAGTTCTTATTTTTTACGCCGGAGCTGACATGAAAACCAATCTTAAAGAACTGCTTGAATTCCCGACTCCTTTTACTTACAAAGTGATGGGTCTGGCGAAACCAGAGCTGGTTGATCTGGTGGTTGAAGTGGTACAGCGCCATGCGCCAGGTGATTACTCTCCGCAGGTAAAACCGAGCAGCAAAGGCAATTACCACTCGGTATCCATCACCATTAACGCTACGCATATTGAACAAGTAGAGACGCTTTACGAAGAACTCGGCAATATCGAAATTGTTCGTATGGTGCTGTAATTGTTCATCACGTTACCCGGAGCCATTCGGGTAACGTCTTCGTTGTGATATACTCCCCCCACTCTTTTTCTCTCCCGGGGATGCCGTTTTGTCTCAGGACACCATTCTTATCCGCAATCTTGGCTTGCAGCCTTATGATCCCATTTCTCGGGCGATGCATGAATTCACCGATGCTCGTGATGAGATGACGCCGGATGAAATCTGGCTGGTAGAACACCACCCCGTCTTTACGCAAGGCCAGGCCGGCAAAGCCGAACACGTGCTGGCACCGGGCGATATTCCCGTGATCCAGAGCGATCGCGGCGGCCAGGTAACCTACCACGGGCCAGGCCAACAGGTGATGTATGTATTAATTAACCTGAAGCGGCGAAAAGTAGGCGTTCGCGAGCTTGTCACATTGCTGGAAAATACGGTTATCAATACGCTGGCAACGCTCGGCATTGACGCCCAGGCGCGTGCTGACGCACCGGGTGTATATGTGCAAGGCAAGAAAATCTGTTCTCTGGGACTGCGGATCCGTAAAGGGTGCTCATTTCATGGGCTGGCGCTGAATATCGATATGGATTTGGCGCCATTTATGCGCATCAACCCTTGCGGGTACGCCGGTATGGAAATGACCCAGGTCAGCCAACTGGTGGAAAATAGCGATATGGATAAATTAAGGACGATTCTTATCCAGCAATTTTTAGCGCTACTAAACAATCCACCGCATCAATATATGAGCGCTTAATATATCATGTATAGAAGCCCGCATTTTGTGCGGGTAGTTATTTATTTGGCCTGTTAGCGCTTTACAATAGAAGCCATATTCTCTATTTTCAACCTGCCTGCTTTGTCGGGATAATTAGCATTAAAGCACGTTGCCAGGCTTTGTATACACGCTCCAGTCCAATCTTTTTTAGTGTATTGCCTGGCCTCGCGATGAAAAACTACGTCATGATGACGAGAGACAGGATGTTTACTCAAGTTAATAATCAACAAAAAAAATAAATTCAACTATCATTCAGTTTTTGAATGAATACGGAGCACAAGCGTGGATAATAATAACCTGCAGGAAAAGCGAATAACCGTGCGCCCCGACGATGATAAGCCGCAAGTCTTCAGAACGCTGCGCAATATTGATCTCAATTTATTGACCATTTTTGAGGCAGTATATGTTCACAAAGGGATAGTCAACGCGGCGAAAGTGCTCAATTTAACGCCTTCCGCAATTAGCCAGTCCATTCAAAAATTACGCGCAATATTTCCCGATCCGCTTTTCATTCGTAAAGGCCAGGGCGTGACGCCTACGGCTTATGCTTCCCATCTGCACGAATATATCAGTCAGGGGCTGGAGTCTATTCTTGGCGCATTAGATCTGACCGGCAGTTATGACAAACAACGTACGATTACCATCGGCACGCCACCATCGATTGGTGCATTAGTTATACCTGTTATCTTCCAGGCAATAAAAGAGAGTTCGCCGCATCTGATGATGCGTAATATTCCCGTTAACGATGCGGAAAGCCAGCTCAGCCAGTTTCAAACCGATTTAATTATTGATACGCACATTGCAGGCTCTCGTACCATTAATCATCACGTCCTCTATAGCGACCGTGTCATGCTGGTTTGCCGCAAAGGACACCCTTGTTTAAATGAGCCGATTAATGAAGCGGTTTTACAGCAGTACGAACACACGCTGCTGATGCTGGAAGGGCAAAATCTTAGCGGGCTTCGCCAGCGTGTACAGGATCTTTTTCCTGAGCGTCAGGTAAGCTTCAGCAGTTACAATATGTTTACGATTGCGGCACTGATCGGCAACAGCGATATGCTGGGATTAATGCCGGCGCGGCTGTTTGAGTTATTCAGTGGCTGTTGGCCGCTGGTTGAAATTGATTACCCGCCAATCAGCAGCGAGCAGCTTGAAATCTCACTTTTTTACAATAAGTTGAGCCTGCGCGACCCGGTACTGGAAAGCGTCATTAATGTTATCCGACGGGCTTTTTAACGCCCGTCCGTGCCTGGCGAAAGCGCTAACCCTTATTGGGCATTCGGCACAAAACAACAACTATTTTACAAATTGCCCCGTTGTCAGGCTGCTTTCTATCCCCCATCAATGGTATACTGCACGCAACTTAATTCAAAAATAGTTGATAAATACAACGTCCATTTGAATTGAAATGCTTACTTCGTTATCCGCAACTGGAACACGCACGCTATGAGTAAACCCATTGTGATGGAACGCGGTGTTAAGTACCGCGATGCCGATAAAATGGCGCTTATCCCGGTTAAAAATGTGGCGACAGAGCGCGAAGCCCTGTTAAGAAAACCGGAATGGATGAAAATCAAACTCCCGGCCGACTCTTCCCGTATCCAGGGTATTAAAGCAGCCATGCGTAAAAATGGGCTGCACTCTGTGTGCGAAGAGGCTTCCTGCCCGAACCTTGCTGAGTGTTTCAACCACGGTACGGCAACCTTTATGATCCTTGGCGCTATCTGCACGCGCCGTTGCCCATTCTGCGATGTGGCACATGGCCGCCCTGTGGCACCGGATGCCAACGAGCCGCAAAAACTGGCGCAAACCATTGCTGATATGGCGCTGCGTTATGTGGTTATCACCTCTGTAGACCGTGACGATTTGCGTGATGGCGGTGCTCAGCATTTTGCTGATTGCATTACCGCCATCCGCGAAAAAAGCCCATCGATCAAAATCGAAACGCTGGTGCCAGATTTCCGTGGCCGCATGGATCGTGCGCTGGATATCCTCACCGCCACGCCGCCGGATGTGTTTAACCACAACCTGGAGAACGTGCCGCGTGTTTACCGCCAGGTTCGCCCGGGCGCAGATTACAACTGGTCGCTGAAACTTCTGGAGCGTTTTAAAGAAGCGCATCCGGAAATCCCGACGAAATCAGGCTTGATGGTTGGCTTAGGCGAAACCAACGCAGAGATCATCGAGGTCATGCGCGATCTGCGCCGTCACGGCGTGACGATGCTGACGCTGGGCCAATATTTACAGCCAAGCCGCCACCACCTGCCTGTACAGCGCTATGTCAGCCCGGATGAGTTTGACGAAATGAAAGAGGAAGCGCTGGCGATGGGCTTTACCCATGCAGCCTGTGGCCCGTTCGTTCGTTCCTCTTACCATGCAGATCTGCAGGCAAAAGGCATTGAAGTGAAGTAACACTTGCTTACACTGCAAACAAAAAAACCGGCTTCTGCGCCGGTTTTTTTTCGCCTGTCAAAGCCGCTGTTACTCTTTGTGAGAGAGTTTTTCTGCTGTGACTTCGTCAGCTTTTTTCGCTGCATCATCATCATTCATGGCTTTTTTAAAGCCTTTGATGGCTGCGCCCAGGTCACCGCCGAGCGTACGCAATTTTTTGGTTCCAAACAGCAGAACAACCAGTGCGGCCACAACCAGCAGTTTGGTAATACTAATCTCACCCATAGATACCTTCTTTCGTAAAACAGGCTACATAAAACGCCATTATAACCAGACTTCATTAACGGTCATTCGGCGCGCGCACACAATAGCAATGTGTAACGAGATGAATCAAGTGTTGTTTAAAAAAACATCACAATAAATGCGGTACAGCGAAACGACGATTGCGTAACACCGGCAGTTTCTCGCGCGTCTGCGCCACGCGTTCAGACGTGACTTCAGCGAAAATCAGCTGTGGCGCTTCTGCTGCCGCCGCAACCGTCACGCCCTGCGGATCAACAACCCGGCTCTGCCCGATATTCTTATTGCCGCATTCGCCGGTCGCGACAATATAACATGTTGTGTCCAGCGCCCTTGCTGATAGCAGCGTCGCCCAGTGCTGTTCCTTGAGCGGACCACGTACCCAGGCGGCAGGCAACACCAGCAGTTCAGCCCCCTGCAGCGCCAGCAACAACGCCAGTTCCGGGAAACGCAAATCGTAGCACGTCATCAACCCGACCTTCATGCCCTCCACATCAATCAACGGAGGAATATCGTGCCCGGCGTCCACTCGCAGCGACTCCTGCATATTGAAGGCGTCATACAAATGCAGCTTGGCATACTGCGCGATCACCTCTCCACCGCGCAATACCACCAGCGTATTAACTGCCCTGCCTTCGGTTGACGGAACATGCACCGTCAACACCGTCGTCAACGCGTTACGCTGGCTCTCCGTACGCAACAGGCTCAGAAAGCCGCCATCCAGCCTCTGCGCCGATTTGACCGAAAGGTGGGGGTCGGCATCATCTCTTGCCAGTAATGCCTCTGGCAGCACCAGCAGCGACGCCTGACGCGCTGCCGCCTGTGCCATCAACGCAACACATGTCTGCGCATTGGTCCGCCAGTCTGGCGTGACCGCAAATTGCCCGGCTGCAACAATCATCTATAGTCCTCTCGCTTCGTCGCGATAGCCAGAAAATAGCCGCGACGCTAAACTCAACACTCTAACAAATCAAATAGCAGGATCTCACGGTGTTACAACTTCTTTTAGCGGTATTTATTGGCGGTGGAACCGGCAGCGTCGCGCGTTGGATGTTAAGCATGAAACTTAATCCGGCACATCAGGCAATTCCTGTTGGTACGCTCACCGCCAACCTGCTTGGCGCGTTTATTATCGGTATGGGTTTAGCGTGGTTCAATCGTATGACGCACATCGAGCCCGTCTGGAAAGTGCTGTTAACCACCGGCTTTTGTGGTGGGCTGACGACCTTTTCTACCTTTTCCGCTGAAGTGGTGTTTTTGTTACAGGAGGGGCGAATTAACTGGGCGCTGCTGAATGTGGCGGTAAACCTGCTGGGTTCGTTTGCCATGACGGCATTGGCGTTTTGGTTGTTTACCTCGGTTAACGCAAATTGAAAGCATAAAAAAACCCGCCTTACGGCGGGTTTTGGAATTCTTACTGTACGTACGTAGCTGAATTAAACAGGCATTACGTTCGCAGCAGATGGGCCTTTGGCACCGTTAGTGATTTCAAACTCAACGCGCTGGCCTTCAGCCAGGGTTTTGAAACCATTGCTCTGGATTGCAGAGAAGTGTACGAACACGTCTTTGCTGCCATCTTCCGGAGTAATGAAACCGAATCCTTTGGATTCATTAAACCACTTAACGTTACCTTTAATCTTAGACATCAAAATTACCTTTACATGAAAAATCGACACAAATGCTGTGTCGGGTATCAGTACAACAATTGTGACGACTTTTGTCCAGTCGTTATTCGTGAAAAAGTGATAAATGTCGCTAACTTTTTTGCAAAAGTGAGTTTATTCCGCATTTTAGGCAATGATTAAAATTTGCACACCGCGTTAACACCGCATTTGCAGTTAAAACTGAAAGCGCATCCAGGCAAAGTAAACGTTACCGTTGTTGTAGGTGCCCGGAATGTAGGTCATCTGGAAGGTCGCCGGACCATAGCCGATAGATGCCAGCGGCAACAACACCGGAATAGGAATGTACTTCCAGTTATCACGCGCGGTAAACCCGGCCGTATAACCCAATCCCAGACGGAAATTATCATCTGCCAGCGGGCGCCATGTTTTTTCCCACCCGTAGCCGCCAATCGGCTCCCATTTGTTAAATGAATCTTTAAATGCCATCAGATAGAGGCCATGCCAGTTCCCTTTTTCGTCCCAGCGTGACTGACCAAAACCCGCGCCCCACGGACGTTCGTTATAGCGGTCCGTTTTTTCCTTGTCATAGGCGAAACGCGCATGCCAGGTGATAGCAGGAACATAGAGATCATAATGCTCTGGCTGCTGCCAGGTTTGCTTCACATTGTCAGTAAAACTCGAGAACCAGGAGTTCTCTGCAGCAACTGCTGTGGTAACCACCGAAAACGGACAAAACAAAGACAAAAAAATAGCTAAAAACTTCTTATTTACAGACACCGTATTTATTCCATATTACGCAACGACGTTTATTCTTGGGCATGTTATCTGAATAGTTCCTTAACGAGATCGGATTAATTCTGAAAAAACCTACGGAATAATCGCAGTATTTACCTCACTTAACATAGAATAGGGTTAGCTGCGCCCCATCACAGGGGCGCAAAAAAACGACTAACGTTTGCGATGCAGTAAGAAATAAACCGCCGGAATAACCAACATCGACAGCAAGGGTGCCGTTATCATGCCGCCAATCATGGGAGCGGCGATACGGCTCATCACCTCCGAACCGCTGCCACCGCCCCACATAATGGGAAGCAGCCCTGCCATAATCGTCGCAACCGTCATTACCTTTGGCCGCACGCGGAGTACCGCACCTTCATGGATCGCCTGTAGCAACACCTTATTCCCCCCATCCGGTTCACGTGTGCGATATTTCTGAAGTGCATGATTAAGATAGAGCACCATAATAACGCCGAACTCCGCCGCCACCCCGGCCAGAGCAATAAAGCCTACGGCTCCCGCAACTGACAAATTATATCCCAGCAGCCACAATAACCAGACACCGCCAATCAACGAGAATGGCAATGTCCCCATTATTAACAGGGCATCAGATATACGCTTAAAGGTAATAAATAGCAGGACGAAGATAATCATTAGCGTAACCGGCAAAACGATTTTCAATTTTGCCGTGGCGCGTTCCAGATATTCAAACTGTCCGGACCACGAAAGCGTTACCCCTTGCGGCAGTTTCACCTGCTGTGCCACCCGCTGCTGCATCTCATCCACTGCCGATTTCAAATCGCGACCGCGCAGGTCAACGTATATCCAGTTCGAGAGGCGCGCGTTCTCGCTTTTCAGCATCGGCGGCCCCTCTTTCACCACGATATCCGCCAGTTCACCTAACGCGATCTGGCTGCCATTTTCGGTGATCACCGGCAATTTACGCAAATCATCGACGTTATCCCGTATTTCTCGCGGGTAACGTACATTGACAGGATACCGCTCCCGCCCCTGCAGCACTTCGCCAATATTTTCCCCACCAACCAGCGTAGAGACCAGCGACTGCAACTCTTTTACCGACACACCATAGCGCGCGGCTTGCTGCCGGTTAATGTTGATATCGACGTAGCGCCCCCCCGCCAGACGCTCGGCCAGTGCCGATGTTACGCCTGGCACTGTTTTCACCACCTGCTCGATTTGCTGCGCCACACGTTCAATATCAGCAATATTATTGCCGTTCACCTTAATCCCCACCGGGCTTTTAATCCCGGTTGCCAGCATATCCAGGCGGTTACGGATAGGTGGCACCCAGACATTGGCGATGCCCGGTACGTTGACCGTTTTATCCAGTTCCTCCACCAGTTTTTCCGGCGTCATCCATGCTCGCCACTGGTCACGTGGCTTAAAGCGAATGGTGGTTTCCACCATGGTCAACGGCGCGGGATCGGTTGCACTCTCCGCTCTGCCGGCCTTACCAAATACGCTCGCCACTTCCGGCACGCTTTTAATCAGCCGGTCGGTTTGCTGCAATAAACGCCCGGCTTCGCGCGCAGAGATCCCCGGCAACGTCGACGGCATATACAGCAAATCGCCTTCGTTAAGCGGCGGCATAAACTCACTGCCCAACCGGCTCAACGGCCATAACGTTGCCAGCAACAACAGCAGTGCCACCGCCAGCGTCGCTTTCGGCCACGCCAGCACTTTATCCAGCAGCGGCTCATACATGCGGATCAGGAAACGGTTAATGGGGTTGGCTTTCTCATCAGGAATTTTGCCGCGAATAAACAAGCCCATCAGCACCGGCACCAGCGTGATACCCAGCCCGGCTGCTACTGCCATCGCCCAGCTCTTGGTGAACGCCAGCGGCGAGAACATACGCCCTTCCTGCGCTTCCAGTGAAAATACCGGAATAAACGACAAGGTGATAATCAGCAGGCTGCAAAACAGAGCAGGTCCCACTTCGACTGCCGCCTGTTCTGAAAAATGCCAGTAATCCGCACCGGTCGGCTGGCGGTCAGGGTTATCGTGCCGCCACTGCTCCATCACTTTGTGCATGTTCTCAATCATCACAATGGCCGCATCCACCATTGCGCCGATAGCAATCGCAATCCCGCCAAGAGACATGATATTGGCGTTGATGCCCTGGTAATGCATGACGATAAACGCGCCGAGGATCCCCAGCGGCAGTGACACAATTGCCACTAATGCCGAACGGAAATGGAACAGGAACAGCGTGCAAACCAGCGCAACAACGATAAATTCCTCAATCAATTTATGCGTCAGCGTTTCAACCGCGCTCTCAATCAGCGTCGAGCGATCGTAGACCGGCACGATCGCCACACCGTCGGGCAGCGTTTTTTGCACCTCACTGAGTTTCGCTTTCACCGCATGAATGGTATCGAGCGCGTTTTTGCCATAACGCATAACGATAATGCCGCCCGCGACTTCGCCTTCGCCATTATATTCCGCTACGCCACGGCGCAGTTCCGGCCCAAGGCGCACCGTCGCCACATCGGAAAGCATCACCGGCACACCGTCCCGGCTGGCAATGACTATCTGGCGAAAATCTGCCAGTTGCCGCAGGTAACCGGTGGTGCGCACCATAAATTCGGCTTCTCCCATCTCCAGCAGCGCACCGCCGCTCTCCTGGTTCGCCGCCTGCACAGCGCTGACTATCTGTTCATGGGTAATATTCAGCGCCCGCATTTTCGCGGGATCCGGCACAACCTGATATTGCCGAACCATACCGCCAACACTTGCCACTTCCGCAACGTTCGGCACGGTTTTAAGTTCAAATTTCAGCGTCCAGTCCTGCAACGCGCGCAAATCCGCCAGATTATGTTTACCGCTGCGATCCACCAGCGCGTACTCATAAATCCAGCCCACACCGGTTGCATCCGGCCCTAACCCAACGTTCACGCCCGCAGGCAATGAAGACTGGATTTGGCTTAAGTTCTCCAGCACACGAGAACGCGCCCAGTAGAGATCGGTATCATCATCAAAGAGCACATAGACATAGGCATCGCCAAACATCGAATAGCCGCGCACCGTTTTCGCCCCCGGCACGGAAAGCATGGCGGTAGTCAACGGATAAGTCACTTGATCTTCAATAAGTTGCGGCGCTTTACCCGGATAGCTGGCACGAATAATCACCTGTACATCGGAGAGATCCGGCAGAGCATCCAGCGGCGCGCGCTGGATTGACCAAATCCCCCAGCCGGTGAGCACCAGCGCGGCCAGCAGAATTAACAAGCGGTTACGCAGCGAGGCGCGAATCACGGCAGCAATCATTTCATCGTCTCCTGCGTGGGCATCAGATGAGTAATGACAGCACCCTGCTCGTCATCGAGCGTAAAGCTGAACATCACCTTATCGCCCACTTTGATGGCGGGTTCAGGCTGCTTAAGCACGAAATCCATTGTCATCGCGCCCCAGTTCAGCGCCGGGATCGGCTGGTGCGATAACGTGATGCTGCCCGCCTCAATCGCTTTCACCACCCCGGTTGATTCGTAAGTCTGCACGTTCTTCACCGCCGCCTGCGGTGTCTGTTGCTGCGGCAGAGCACTGCGCAGGCTCGCTTCCGAATCGATCAGGAACTGGCCGGACGTCACAACGTTATCGCCCTCTTGCAACCCGGACAGCACTTCGGTCCAGCCCTGTGCCGTACGCCCGGTGGTGACATTAACCGCCTGGAAATGACCGTCCCCCGTCGCCAGTAACACGCGGCTTGCCGCACCGGTTTCAATCAGCGCCTCTTCCGGAATAGCCAGCACGTCAGGCTGCTGCGCCGAAGCAGGCTGCGTGACGGTCAGGAACATGCCGGGTTTGAGTTTTTGCTGCGGGTTATCCAGCACGATGCGGGCTTTCAGCGTCCGGGTGGTGGTTTCAAGCTGCGGCAACAACTCACTGACGCGGCCATGAAACTGCTCGCCCGGCCAGCTGCCAGATGTGGCAATGATTTCGCTACCCGCAGTAAGTGCCTGCGCCTGGCTTTGCGGGTAATCGACCACCAGCCAGACAGGATCAAGGCTCGCCAGCTCAAAGAGAACTTGCGTAGCGGCAACTTGCGCGCCTTCACGGGAATCAAGTTTCACCACATAGCCGTCGCGATCGGCGCGCAGCGTGAGCCGGGTTTGCGGTTTCCCGCTACGCTCAACCGCGCGAATAATGGCATCCGGCATAAACTGCAACGCCAGCCGCTCACGGGCTGCACGCGTCAGTTCACCATCGCCCAACTGGCGCACCGCCAGATACTCCTGCTGCGCCGTTGTCCATTGCGGGATCCACAGTTGCGCCAGCGCTTCGCCTTTTTTCACCCACTGTTGCGGCGCGCGGACAAACAGTTTTTCCACCACGCCCGCCGCCGGAGACGGCACGCTCTGAATGCTGCGCTCATCGGTGGTTACCGTGGCAAAGGCGGAAAACGCGTCAGCAAGCGCGCGTTTTTCCACTTTCGCCGTGGTCATCCCCAGGTTTTGCTGCTGTTGCGCACTGACGCTGACGCCACCGCTGGCAGGTGTTTCATCGGCATAACGTGGCACCAACGGCATATCCATAAACGGGGATTTACCCGGCTTGTCAAAACGCTGATCCGGCACCATTGGATCGTACCAGTAGAGCACTTTTCGTTGCGGCGTCGGCTCGCCGGAAGCCGCAGGCGCACTGTGCTGGCGACCGGTGAAATACCCAACGCCCGCCGCCAGGCAAGCCGCAATCACGACGGCTAAAATCGTTTTTTTCATTACCTTAACTCCTGCGGGATCAGCCAGCGGATTGCGGCCCATTTCTGCGCCATCTCTTTTTCGGCCTGGTTCGCGGCCAGTTCGCTATCGAGCACATTACGCCGGGCCTCCAGTAACGCGGAGAGATCCGACTGCCCGGAACGGTATTGCGCCGCCAGTAACGTGGCACGCTGGCGAACCAGCGGCAGCACCTCGTCACGCTGGCGCATCCACAGGGTTTGCGCAGCGTTATATTCAGCAATGAGTGAATGCAGCTGTGCGGCGTGATCGCGCTCAGCCAGCGCCAACTGGTCGTTAGCCTGCATAGTGCGGGAAACATCAGCGGCGTGATCTTTATCCTGACGGTGCGACTGGAACAGCGGCAGATCGACGGTAAACATCACCCCAGCCATATCTTCATACCCTTCGGCGCGGCGTCCGTACCACACTTCCACCTCGACATCCGGAATAGCGGCAATGGCGGATTCGGCGGAACGGGCTTTCGCGCTGTTAGCCATACTGGCCGCAGCGATAATGTCCGGATGCTGCGCGATGCCCTGCTCCAGCGTTTTTTCATCCGCAGGCAGACGTTGATACCGTGGAAGCTCGCCGGAAACGGCACTCACATCCTCGCCAGTCAACTGCGCCAGGCGAGTTTGCGCCAGGTGCACATCGCGTTCGGCGAGCGTGAGCTTGTCGCGCATTGCACTCAGGCCAACCCGGAAAGCCAGCACGCTGTCAGGTGCAGCATTGCCCGCTCCCACGCTGGCGCGCTGAGCGCCCTGCTGGCGTTCGGTTTCTGCCAGCAGTTTGCGCGCGGTCTGTAACGCCTGTTGTGAAAGCGCTAAGTCGAGCCACGCCTGGGCGGTGTCGCGCTGTAAATTGGCGCGTACGACGGCAGATTTGGCGCTAACACTTTGCGCTTCAGCTAACAACGTATCGGCTTTACGATCGCGTTTTTCGGCGCTGACATACTGCTGCATGATCCCGATCCGCTGCATCGTCATCCCTTCGCGGGTTAAACGGCGATCGTTGTTGCCCTGTACCGGGACGTTTTCAATACCGAATTTCAGCTTCGGGTCGGGTAACTGGCGGGCAGAATCTGCCATCGCATCCAGCGCCTGCGCTTCGTTGCGGTTAGCGGAAAGTTCGGCGGAATAGCGCTCAGCGGCGGCAAGGGTTTGCGTCAGCGTCAGTGACTCCGCCTGCGCGGCGGAGCACATCAGTCCAAGCAACACCCCACCGAGCCGCAGGCTCAGCGAGTAACGTTTCATTGTTGCCCCCGGTTAGCGTTGCGGCGTTAATGAAACGAGCTGATAACCGTTTTCGCTTTGCACAAAGCTGAACTCGACCTTATCGCCCACGTTCACCGGTGCAAACGTGCTGCCTTTGGCCAGGGCAAACTGCATGGTCATTGGCGGCCAGTTCAGCGCGGGAATAGCGTGATGGGCAATAGAAATCGCATCGGGGGTAATTTTCTTGATAACGCCCTGGCTTTGATAGGTCTGCGCTTGTGCGTGCATGGCACCATGCGAAGACATATCGTGCATGCCGTGCATTACGGGCATATCTTCCGCGTGAGCGGCAAGGGAGAAAAACAGCACGCCAGAGAGCATGCAAAGAAGAGAAGAACGCATAATAAAACTCCTGTTAGACAATGAAATTAATAAAATTCAATGCATTAACAGGTTTTTATTCACGGAACCGGCAAAAACGAATCGTTGCCGGCGGGCCTATCGCGGGAGGGGGTAACGACCATCCGTCATGCGTAACGGAGACACAAACTGGTTCCGCGACCGCCAGCGTCAGCGAAACGGGCAGCGCCACCAGTGAAGCGTGATCGGTGTCTTTTTGCGCCAGATCCGGCACACAATGTTTTTCGCACAGCGGCGTTTTCATCATGTCCATTTGCGGCGCACTGTCGGGCATCGCCATTCGATGGTCCATATGCTGAACCATCACATTTTCACCCTGCACGCTTAAATCACAGTTATGCGAAGCAATTGCTACCTGGCTTTGAATCAGCAGCCAACCAAACGCCAAAATCAGCATCAACAGATGCCGCTTAATAAAGCGCAATCGGTATAGCCAGCCTGCGTGCATAACGTCGCCATGGGTGAAAGGAAAGTAACGGCGAGTATAAGCAGCATTATTTTTAATTTTAAAGCGTTTTTTAACTAATTTACGCCCGGAAATAAAGCGCAACCGAAACCGTTAAATTCATTAACTTATCAGCACCTTTTAAATAACAAATTTATCATTTCCTATTAATCCCAATTATTACTTAAGCAGTATTAATTAAGTGGGGTGATAACAAATTGACGCGATTATTCGCTCAACACATCGCTTTGTTGATTTTAATCATCTACCCGCTGGCTATTATTCGGCACATTGCGTTGCCAGTTTTTTTACTTACTTTTTATTCAGGTCAACCTCCGGGGCCAACAACATGTTATTAACACTCATTGAACTGCTGATAGGCGTGGTGGTGATTGTCGGCGTGGCGCGCTACATCATCAAAGGCTACTCCGCCACCGGCGTGCTGTTTGTCGGCGGTCTGGCGCTATTAATTGTCAGCGCGCTGATGGGCCACAAAATATTACCAGGCAGCGCCACCAGCACTGGCTATAGCGCTACCGATATTGTCGAATACATTAAAATCCTGCTGATGAGTCGTGGTGGCGATCTCGGCATGATGATCATGATGCTATGCGGGTTTGCCGCTTATATGACCCACATCGGCGCCAATGACATGGTGGTGAAGCTGGCTTCGCGCCCGCTGCGCTTTATCAACTCGCCTTACCTGCTGATGATTGCCGCCTATTTTGTCGCTTGCCTGATGTCGCTGGCGGTCTCTTCCGCAACCGGCCTTGGCGTGCTGTTGATGGCAACCCTGTTCCCGGTGATGGTCAACGTCGGTATCAGCCGTGGTGCGGCGGCAGCCATTTGTGCTTCTCCGGCAGCAATCATTCTTTCGCCCACCTCCGGTGACGTAGTGCTGGCCGCGAAAGCCGCAGAGATGCCGCTTATCGACTTCGCGTTTAAAACCACCCTGCCCATCTCTATCGCAGCGATTATTGCCATGGCGATTGCCCACTTTTTCTGGCAGCGCTACCTGGATAAAAAAGAGCATATCGTCAGCGAAATGCTGGATGTGAAAGACATCACCACCAACGCGCCCACCTTCTACGCCATTCTGCCGTTTACGCCGATTATCGGCGTGCTGATTTTCGACGGCAAATGGGGCCCGGAACTGCATATCATCACCATTCTGGTGATTTGCATGTTGCTGGCGGCCGTGCTGGAATTTTTACGTGGTTTCAATACACAAAACGTCTTTTCCGGGCTGGAAGTAGCTTATCGCGGTATGGCTGACGCGTTTGCTGGTGTGGTGATGTTGCTGGTCGCCGCCGGGGTTTTCGCCCAGGGCTTAAGCACCATTGGCTTTATCCAGAGCCTGATTTCGATTGCCACCTCGTTCGGTTCAGCGAGCATTATTTTGATGCTGGTGCTAGTCACGCTGACCATGCTGGCGGCAATGACCACCGGTTCCGGTAACGCGCCGTTCTACGCCTTTGTCGAGATGATCCCGAAACTGGCGCACGAATCCGGTATCAACCCGGCGTACCTGTCGATTCCAATGTTGCAGGCGTCCAATCTTGGTCGCACCATCTCTCCGGTTTCCGGTGTGGTGGTTGCCGTGGCAGGGATGGCGAACATATCCCCGTTTGAAGTGGTAAAACGGACTTCGGTACCAGTGATCGTCGGTCTGATTGTGGTGATCATCGCCACCGAAGTATTAGTCCCGGGTGTCGCAGTACATTAATTTATAAATACCATTTATGAAAAAGCGCCTGCCCGGCGCTTTTTTTATGGTTTAATAACGCATGGCAATTACCCGGATACATCCATCAGGAACCGATATGTTTATAAAGGGATTCTTCACCTGCGCAAGCCTTGTCGCAACGCTGTTCTCCGTCGCTTATGCCGCACCGCTCAAGCCCACACAGTATGGTGACTTTGACCGCTATGTTCTGGCGCTCTCCTGGCAAACCGGTTTTTGCCAGAGCCTGCACGCGCAAGGTCGCAATGAGCCCGATGAGTGCCGGCCGCAAAAAGAACCCGCCAACAAAGCCGATTATCTGACCGTGCATGGTCTGTGGCCTGGCCTGCCGAAATCCATCGCCGCGCGCGGCGTCGACGATCGCCGCTGGATGCGCTTCGGCTGCGCCACGCGTCCGATTCCAAACATGCCGGAAGCGAAAGCCAGCCAGAAATGCGCCGCGGCGGAAACCGGCTTGTCGCTGGAAGTCGCCAATAAACTCAACGCCGTGATGCCGGGCGCGGGCAGTACCACCTGCCTTGAGCGTTATGAATATGCCAAGCACGGCGTCTGTTTTGGCTTCGATCCGGACGACTATTTCGGCGCGATGGTACGCCTGGACACGGAAATCAAACAGAGCGCGCTCGGCCAGTTTCTGGCGGAAAACTACGGGAAAACCGTCACCCGTGACGCATTCAACGCCGCCGTCGCGAAAGCGTATGGCGATCAAAGCGTAAAAGCGGTGAAACTGACCTGTAGCGGCAACCCGGCGTGGCTGACGGAAATGCAGATCGCCATCAAAGCCGGGGCGATAAATGCACCGCTCGCAGCCACCTCTTTGCTGCCGCAACCGCATCCCGGCAATTGCGGAAACAGCTTCGTGATTGATAAAGCGGGCTACTGATAAATCATAATTCCGGCAAATGTGCGCGGCATCACTTCACAGCGCGCTGCCGTGTCAGTATCATCCCCTTTAGACAAACCCTCGCTGCCAGTCGGCGAGGGTTTTTCTTTGGATCAATCACCTGACATGGAGTACCAGATGTCCAGACCTGCCATTATCATTAATGAGCGAGACGCCGAGCGCCTCGACCGTCTGCTTGAGCAGCCCGCTCACGCTAACCTGCCGGTCGCGGATGCGCTAAATGAAGAGTTGGATCGCGCCCAGATGTGCGCGCCAGAAGCGATGCCACACGATGTGGTGACAATGAACAGCACGGTAAAATTTCGTGAGCTGAAAAGCGGTGAAGAGCGCGTGCGCACGCTGGTTTATCCGGCGAATGTGACCGACAGCGCCAGCCAGCTTTCGGTGCTTGCGCCTGTCGGCGCAGCGCTACTGGGTTTGCGCGTTGGCGATACCATTCACTGGGAACTGCCGGGCGGCACCAGCACCGACCTTGAAGTACTCGAACTGCTGTACCAGCCCGAAGCCGCAGGCGATTTCATGCGCTAAGCCCCGCCCTGCGTTGTTATGCAGAGGATGCGCCCGCATCCTCTTTCCGTTCCCGCCCGTTTATTCTTCAGATTTGCCATCCAGGCAGCAAAATATTCCTCCCGTTTATGATTCAATCAGAAGGACATAATCTACAGGGAGAAACGTTTATGTATCAGACAATCATTATGCCGGTCGATGTTTTCGAAATGGAGTTAAGCGACAAAGCCGTGCGTCACGCTGAATTTCTCGCTCAGAGTGAAGGCGTTATCCATCTTTTGCATGTTTTACCCGCCTCCGCCAGCCTGAGTCTGCACCGTTTCGCCGCTGATATACGCCGTTTCGAAGAGCATCTGCATCAGGAAGCGCAAACACGCCTTAGTACCATGATCACGCACTTTCACATTGATTCTTCACGCATTCATGTTCATGTCCGTTCAGGGAACGTGCGCGATGTGGTCAATGAGTTAGCCGAAGAGTTGAATGCTGATATGGTGGTGATTGCCTCGCGCAATCCGTCCATCTCCACCCACCTGCTCGGCTCGAACGCCGCGAATATCGTGCGCCACGCGCACATTCCGGTGCTGGTGGTGAGATAAAGACGCGCAGGCGTAAAAAAAAGAGGCTACCAACGGTAGCCTCTTTACATTTGCAGGTATTGTTTACTTTCTTATTTTTGCTTACGCAGTTTTCGTGCGGATAAGGTAGTCAAAGGAACTCAGAGAGGCTTTGGCACCTTCACCCGTGGCAATAATGATCTGTTTGTACGGCACCGTGGTGCAGTCACCGGCGGCAAACACGCCTTTCACGCTGGTTTCGCATTTCGCGTCGATAATAATTTCGCCCATGCGGTTGCGCTCAATCGCGCCTTCCAGCCAGGTGGTGTTCGGCAGCAGACCAATCTGCACAAAAATCCCCGCCAGCGCCACGCTGTGAACATCGCCGCTCACACGATCGCGGTACTCAAGACCGGTCACTTTGCTGCCGTCGCCTTTCACTTCGGTAGTTTGCGCATTCAGAATAATGTCGACGTTTTTCAGGCTGCGCACTTTGTCCTGCAACACCTGGTCAGCTTTCATCTCCGGGGCGAATTCAAGCAATGTTACGTGCTCGACAATCCCCGCCAGATCGATAGCCGCTTCCACTCCGGAGTTACCGCCGCCGATCACCGCCACGCGCTTGCCTTTAAACAGCGGGCCGTCGCAGTGCGGGCAGTAAGTCACACCTTTGGTGCGGTATTGATCTTCGCCCGGCACATTCATGTTGCGCCATTTCGCGCCAGTGGCAATGATAATGCTGCGCGCTTTCAGTACCGCGCCGGACGCGGTTTCAATCTGGTGCAGACCGCCTTCCACCGCAGCCGGAACCAGTTTGCTGGCGCTCTGGCTGTCAATCACGTCGACGTTGTAATCCGAGACGTGTGCTTTCAGCGCACCCGCCAGTTTCTGGCCTTCTGTTTTCGGCACAGAAATGTAGTTTTCAATATCCACGGTATCCAGTACCTGGCCGCCGAAACGCTCGCCCATCAGGCCGGTACGAATGCCTTTACGCGCTGAGTAAACCGCCGCCGCCGCACCTGCCGGGCCGGAACCGACAATCAGCACATCGTAAGCGTCACGCTTGTTCAGCTCTTCCGCCGCGCGTTTTTCCGCACCGGTATCAATTTTGGCGACAATTTCGCTCAGCGTCATACGCCCCTGGCCGAACTCCTGGCCGTTAACGAACACGGCCGGCACCCCCATCACGTTACGATCGGTGATTTCGTTCTGGAACGTACCGCCATCAATCGCCGTATGTTTGATACGCGGGTTCAGCACCGCCATCAGGTTCAGCGCCTGCACCACGTCCGGGCAGTTATGGCAGGAGAGCGAATAGTAGGTTTCAAACTCAAAGTCGCCGTCGAGATCGCGAATCTGCTCCAGCAGAGTCTGCGCCTCTTTTGACGGATGACCACCGGTCCACAGCAGCGCCAGCACCAGAGAAGTAAATTCGTGACCCAGCGGCGAACCGGCAAAACGCGGGCCATTGTGCGAGCCAGGGTTGGTAATCAGGAACGACGGTTTACGCACCGCCAGGCTGTTGTCTTCTTTAAAGGAGACCTTGTCTGACAGTTCAGCGATTTCGCCCAGCAGTTCTTTGATCTCTGTCGATTTCGCGCTGTCGTCCAGCGTAGCAATCAGCTCAACAGGTTTGGTGAGTTTCTCAAGATAGGCTTTGAGCTGGGTTTTCATAGTAGTGTCGAGCATAACGTTCTCCCTAAAAACATCATCATGCAAGCCGAATTGTTTAAGGCTGCATCAATGCAACTTGCATCATGGTGCTGAATAAAACGGGCACCCAAAAGTACCCGTTTGCCAGATAATTTCCCCAGTATTTCGCGCCAGAGCAAGGCGGCTAGCCTGAGCGCCCCCGGGAGCTTACACCAGTAAGTGACCGGGGCGAGCAGGCGACGCCAACGCCGCTATGGCGTGAAAGACGACAGGAAATTTAGATTTTACCAACCAGATCCAGGGACGGAGCCAGCGTCGCTTCACCCTCTTTCCATTTCGCCGGGCACACTTCACCTGGGTGAGAAGCCACGTACTGTGCTGCTTTGATTTTACGCAGCAGGTCAGATGCGTCGCGGCCGATGCCTTCAGCGGTGACTTCGATAGCCTGGATGATGCCCTGCGGGTCAACAACGAAGGTGGCGCGATCGGCCAGACCTTCATCTTCACGCATGTTGTCGAAGTTACGGGTCAGGGCGCCAGTCGGGTCGCCGATCATCGCGTATTTGATTTTCGCGATGGTTTCGGAGCTGCTGTGCCACGCTTTGTGGGTGAAGTGGGTATCGGTGGAAACAGAGTAAACGTCCACGCCCAGTTTCTGCAGCTCTTCGTAGTGGTCAGCCACGTCGCCCAGTTCAGTCGGGCATACGAAGGTGAAGTCAGCCGGGTAGAAGAAGAAGACGCTCCAGCGGCCTTCGGTATCTTTCTCGGTTACTTCGATGAACTCACCGTTTTTGAACGCCTGGTTTTTAAAAGGTTTAATCTTGGTATTAATTAAGGACATCTATACTTCCTCCGTGTTTTCGTTGGGGTGTAAGTTAACGAACTTCGATTGATTGAGCCAATGCGTTTGCTTTATCAAATCAATAAGTGTTAGCTAACAACCCGCAACGAGCAACCTTGTGAACGGCTGAATTGCCAAAAGTAAAAAGGCCACCGCGACGGGTGGCCTCGATACCTGAAATACCCGTGGGTAACTTCAGCGCCAGCAAGCTGGCTTTGCGTTGCGCTCATAACCTGTTGGTCATCAAGCGTTGTTGATTACACCACTGCGGGCACGTGAGGACAATGCCTTGCCCGGCGATCTTACCGATGGTTGTGATAGGTTTTCTCTACCCTTGCTCTTTCCCACTGTTTTTATAAGGATTTTTATGCTCAAGCGCCTGTTAATGCTGACCCTGCTCCCGCTGACTCTGCACGCCGAAGAACTGCCCGCGCCGGTAAAAGCCATTGAAAAACAAGGCATCACCATTATCAAATCCTTTGACGCACCGGGCGGCATGAAAGGCTATCTCGGTAAATATCAGGAAATGGGCGTCACCATTTATGTCACGCCGGACGGCAAACACGCTATCTCCGGCTACATGTACGACGATGCAGGCACCAACCTGAGCGAAAAGCTGATCGCCAAAGAGATTTACGCCCCGGCAGGCCGTGCGCTGTGGCAGCAGATGGAAAAAGCCGACTGGCTGCTGGATGGCAAAAAAGAGGCACCGCGCGTGGTGTACGTTTTTGCCGACCCGTATTGCCCGTACTGCAAACAGTTCTGGCAGCAGGCGCGCCCGTGGGTGGAGTCCGGCAAAGTGCAGATCCGCACGTTGCTGGTTGGCGTGATCAAACCGGAAAGCCCGGCGGCCGCGGCAGCGATTATGAGCGCAAAAGATCCGGCGAAAAGCTGGCACGACTTTGAGCAGTCGAACGGCAAAATGGCGCTGACGTTACCGAAAAGCGTACCGCCGGAAATGATGAAAAAGCTCAACATCAACCAGAAAATTATGGACGATCTCGGTGCGAACGCCACGCCGGCCATTTACTACATGAATGAAGACAATGTGTTGCAGCAGGAAGTCGGTTTGCCGGACGCGGAAAAACTGAACACGATTATGGGCGAGAAATAAAGCAGTCACGGCGGCGCAGGCAGCACCGCCGTTAACCTGTTACAGCTTACACAGTCGCTCTGCCGCCGCCAGCAGCGTCGATTCCTGTTTCGCGAAGCACAGACGAATCAGCTTGTGCGGGAAAGGATCGGCGCAGAACACCGACAGCGGGATCGCCGCCACGCCCACCTCTTTGGTCAGCCACTGGCAAAAACTCACATCATCCAGATCGGAAATCGCGCTGTAATCCGCCAACAGGAAGTAGGTGCCTTCACACGGCAGAATCTCCAGCTTGCTGCGGCTGAGCGCATTGACCAGCACATCGCGCCGCGCGCGGTAAAACTCCGGTAGCTCACGATAATGTTCCGGCGCGGCGCGCAGCATATCCGCCAGCGCCAGTTGCGCCGGAGTATTCACCGAGAACGTCAGATACTGATGAACCTTGCGCAGCTCCGCGCTGATGGCGGCAGGCGCTACGCAGTAGCCCACTTTCCAGCCGGTCATGTGGTAGGTTTTGCCAAATGACGACACCGCCACCGCCCGCTCGCGCAGTTGCGGATGCGCCAGCACGCTGGCATGGCCCTCTTCGGCAAAACAGATGTGCTCGTAGACTTCATCGCTCAGCACATAGATTTCGCGTTCGGCAATCGCCTGCCACAAGGCAGCGAAATCCGCCTTTTGCCACACCGTCGCCGACGGGTTGTGCGGCGTGTTCAAAATCACCAGCCGCGTGCGATCGCTGAGCAGCCCCGCAAACTGCTGCCAGTCGACGCGAAAATGCGGCGGTGGCAGCGCAATGCGTTTCAGCACCCCGCCGGAAAGCTCGACCGCAGGCGCATAGCTGTCGTAGCTCGGATCAAAACAGATAACTTCATCACCCTGGCGCACCAGCGCGGTGATCGCCGCGTACAGCGCTTCTGTCGCCCCGGCGGTAACGGTAATGTCCGTATTCACGTCCGGTTTATGGCCGTACAGCTCGGCTGTTTTATCGGCAATCGCTTCGCGTAGCTCCTGCACACCGGTCATCGGCGCGTACTGATTCGCCCCCTGCGCCACATGAAACGCCAGCCGCTCCTGCAAATAGCGCGGGCCGTCGAAATCCGGGAAGCCTTGCGACAGATTAATCGCCTGGTGCTGCTGCGCCAGGGCGCTCATTTGCGTAAAGATGGTGGTGCCAAGCGCGGGAAGTTTACTTTGTGGAATCAGTGCGTTATTGCTCATTATTATCTGCCTGCTTGTTATACGCGTGTTGCCGCCACTATAACACGATGCTAGTATTTGGCAATCAAGACGCTTAGACGTCTATACGATAACAATATTCCTTATAAGGAAGGGTGATGACAGACAACCTGCAACTCCAACAACTCGTTGCCGCTTGCCACTGGATAGGTGCGAAAGGCTGGGCACCCGCCACCGGCGGGAATATGTCCGTGCGCCAGGACGCCGACTGGTGCTGGCTGAGCGAATCCGGCAAAGACAAAGGCAGCCTGACCACGGCGGATTTTTTGCAGGTGTCGATTGCCGATAACCATGCCCCTTCCGGTCGTAAACCCTCGGCGGAAACTGGTCTGCACACCTTGATTTACCGCCTCTACCCGCAGGCCAACGCAGTGCTGCACGTACACACTGTGAACGCGACGGTGCTGTCTCGGGTAGAGAAATCCCCTGCCCTGCTGCTGAACGGTTTTGAGATGCAAAAATCCCTGAGCGGCCAGACCACGCACCTGGACACCGTGCCGGTGGCCATTTTCGACAACGACCAGGATATCGACGCGCTGGCGGCTCGCATCGCCGACTATGCGCAGACCCATCCGCTGCGCTATGGTTTTCTGCTGCGTGGCCACGGGCTAACCTGCTGGGGGCGCGATGTCGCCGAAGCCCGCCGCCACCTGGAAGGGCTGGAGTTTTTATTTGAATGCGAAATGCAGCGTCGCCTGCTGGAGAGACCATGATCCGCGCTATCGTTACCGATATTGAAGGCACCACCAGTGATATCCGTTTTGTGCATAACGTCCTGTTCCCTTACGCCCGCGAGCGCCTGGCAGCGTTTGTCACGGCGGAGCAGTACAACGAGCCGGTGAGCACCATCCTGGAAAATCTGCGGGAAGAGATCGCCCAGCCACAAGCCAGCACCGCCGAACTGATTGAGGTGCTGTTTGCTTTTATGGATGAAGATCGCAAATCAACGGCGCTGAAAGCGTTGCAGGGCATCATCTGGCGCGACGGTTATGTGAACGGCGATTTCAAAGGCCACCTTTACCCGGACGTGTTGCCCCAGCTTGAGAAATGGAAAGCACAGGGTATTGATCTGTATGTATATTCCTCTGGCTCGGTGGCGGCGCAAAAACTGTTATTTGGCTACAGCGACGAAGGTGATATTACTCCTCTGTTCAGCGGGTATTTCGACACGCTGGTTGGCGCGAAACGCGACGTGCAATCGTATAGCAATATTGCGACGCAGATTGGGCTGCCGCCCGCGTCCATTTTGTTCCTCTCCGATATTCACCAGGAGCTGGACGCCGCCGAAGCGGCAGGTTTTCGCACCACGCAACTGATTCGCGGCGATGATGACGCAGCCAGCCATCATTACCAGGTTCCCTCTTTCAGCAACATTAAGCCGGAGCAGATCCCTTCATGAGCGCACTGACGATTTACACCGATACCGATGCCGGCACGCCGGTGTGGCACAGCACCGACGCCGCAGAGATCCAGCAAAAACTGAACGCCAAAGGTGTGCGTTTTGAACGCTGGCAGGCCGACCGCGATCTCGGCACAAACCCGACACCGGAGACGGTGATCACCGCTTATCAGCACGCCATCGACAAACTGGTGGCCGAGAAAGGTTATCAGAGCTGGGATGTGATCAGCCTGCGCGCCGACAACCCGCAGAAAGAGGCGATGCGCGCCAAATTCCTTAACGAACACACGCATGGTGAAGATGAAGTGCGCTTCTTTGTGGAAGGCGCGGGCTTGTTTTGCCTGCACATCGGCAGTGACGTTTACCAGGTGCTGTGCGAGAAAAACGACCTGATTTCCGTCCCCGCCGGAACCCCGCACTGGTTTGATATGGGCTCCGAGCCGAACTTCACGGCGATCAGGATTTTTGATAACCCAGAGGGCTGGATCGCGCAGTTTACCGGCAGTGAAATTGCGGACGGGTATCCGCGGTTGGCGTGATAATAAGGCTCCTTTTGGAGCCCTATTTTTAGATTTTCATGGTGGCTATCTAACCTCCATACAGGCATCTAAAGGATTACTTTTCTGTATATCACGTCGATCCCATTCCCAACGCAGCAACCGCTTGCTACACCCTGCTTTGTTGGCGCGCCATCTTCTTTCATCGCATCAAATGACTGAACGGAAAATCGACGCAGAAGAGTATCTGATCTAACCCCACAAGGCTCCCGTTAGCGCTTTTGGGAGCCTGCTCGGTTTTTCGTTTTCCACGCCTTGCGATGAGCCCCCATTTTGCGTTGCAATTCGCGCTGTCCAATCTTATCTTTATGTACGGATTAAATCCGTACATAAACTGACAAGATTATTGGTAGATCTGCATAAAGCAGGCTGCCAGGGAGAGTAACACTATGCCCGCACTGAAAAAGCAGCGCATCGATCTGCGATTGACCGACGAGGATAAAAAAATGATCGAAGAAGCGGCGGCAATGACCAACCAGACGATCACCCAATTTCTGGTGAGCAGCGCCTCGGAACATGCCGCAGAAGTCATTGAACAGCATCGCCGTCTGGTTCTGAATGAAGCGTCATGGAACCGGGTGATGGACGCTATCGAAAACCCACCCGCACCGAACGACAAGCTTAAACGCGCCGCAAAACGTCTGCAAAACAGGGAGTGAATCGTGGACAAGCTGACCATTGAGATGTTCTCAGGAGAGACAGAGTATGAAACGGGTGGTTTTGATTGTGGTGAGATCTCGCTCAACACCTTTTTAACTCAGCATCTCAAGCGCCAGCACAACGGAAAAATTTTACGCGCCTATATCCTGCAAACAGTTGCCTCCAGGCCGCGCGTTTTCGGTTATTACACGTTGTCGGGCGGGAGTTTCGAGAAAGAGCAACTGCCAACGAAAACGCAGCAAAAAAAGCTGCCTTACCGCACTGTTCCGTGCGTGATGTTAGGTCGTCTGGCTATCGATAAATCACTCCAGGGAAACGGCTGGGGAGAAATGCTGGTCGCGCATGCCATGCAAGTGGTTTACCGCGCCTCACTTGCCGTCGGTGTCCATGGGTTATTTGTTGAGGCGCTCACTGACAATGCCAAAAAATTTTATGAAAAACTGGGCTTCATTCCGTTAGCCGATGGTAATCAGCATTCGCTGTTCTATCCGACAAAATCTATTGAGCGCCTGTTCGAAGAGTGAACGCTCTCCAGCCATAGCGAATTACCCTATCCCCTTCACTATCTCCTCTGGCTCCAGCCCTATCAGTCTCGCCAGGTGGACAAATTCCACCACATCCAGCCTTCTCTCGCCTTGCTCGATTTTGGCGATAAAGGATTGTGGGCGACCTAGCACTTCGGCAAGTTTCGCCTGCGTGATATCCCTTGTTTTGCGAGCTTTTTTAAGCGCCGTGATAACGCGTCGGTACTCTTGCGCATAGACAGTTGTCATTTGCCACACTCCTTTTCACACTTTCGAAACGGCTTCTTCCTGTCTCTTTTGCATCGCAACACTTGCTATCTGTTAACGCTACCTCATTACTCCCCGCCGCGCCTTTCTTGCCGCCAAACATTTGTGATCCCTGCGTAATAGACCGCACCACCCACTGGCAATCTCCCCCGCCACCAGCGACACTCTGTAAGCCGCCAGCACAGATAAAGGAGCGAAACATGACGGGTGATTTTTACTGGATTAACGAACCGCAGCAGTGGCGTGAAACGCAGGGCAAAATGGAAGTGGTCACGGATGGCAGCACCGATTTCTGGCGCAAGACCTGGTACGGGTTTGAGCGCTTCAGCGGCCACGGTTTTGTGCGTGATGTGACGGGTGATTTCACCTTTCAGGTGCGGATTCAGGCGCGGTTTTCCGAGCTGTATGACCAGGCGGGTGTGTTGTTGGTCGCCGACGAGCAGAACTGGCTAAAAGCCGGGATCGAGTTCAACGATGGCGCGCCCGCCATCGGCAGCGTGCTGACACAAGGTTATTCGGACTGGGCGACCGGTATTTTTGCGGGTGACGCGGGCGATTTCTGGCTGCGCCTGAGCCGCAAAGGCGACGCGCTGCGGCTGCAATACTCCACCGATGGGCGCGTCTGGCCACTGCTGCGCTTGTGCCATTTTCCCCACTCGCGTTGCGCCGTTGGCGTGATGTGCTGCACGCCGGAACGAGCAGGGCTGGAAGTCGCGTTTTCAGAAATGGCGCTCACGCCGTTGCTGGAGAAAGATCTGCACGACTTGAGCTAGTTTCGCCATGCTTCCACCGGGGATCACCGTTTCGTTTCCCATCCGGTGACAACCTGCAACACAGGCGACCGAACGAGAAGTACATACGTTTCGGTTGCCAGAACACGGAAAGCTCGCACACCGTTAGAAATATCGCTTCTCTAATTATTTCCCTCATAAGTAATTTGCTTTGCTACATGATATTTCAGCGCAGCTAAATGATGCCACTAAATATCGGAAACAAATACAGGATATATTACTTAATCAATTACAATCCAACATGAATATATTATATAAACCCGGCAACCTATCTTTTATTAAAAAGCTTACCGATTGTATTTTATGGGCATTTTTAACGTATGTTAACTGGCTAACTAAAAAACAAAACCCCACCTCTCTTTTTATTCATTTCGCTATGAAGGTTTCACTTTAGTCGCCGATAAAAATAGTGTTCCCCCGGATATGGAAAGTACCTGAGGCTATTATGACCATTCTTAAGAAATTATTAGTCGTGTTTGCTATTACATTTGTTGCCATGATTGTGCTCGGTGGTCTTAGCATCCGGGCATTAGATAATGCGCAATCACGTTTCGATTACGTTGTTGAAAATAGTTTACCGAGTATCAGTAAGCTCAGCGAAGCAGTACAACACCGCGAAGAAGCCCGCCGGCAGATCCTGATGTCCCTGCTGATAAACGATGAAGCCGTGTTCACCAAACATATGGCGCAAGCGAAAGATGAGTTAAATAAAACCAATGAGATATTTAAATATTATCGCGAGCAACTTATTAGCGATGATATTGATGGTCAGTTATTGAAAAAAACGCAGGATTCCTTTGATGACTATCTGCAAAAAGCAGAATCGATGGTCGGCGTTTATCACAGCGAAGGTATTGAAGCAGCACGCAAAATGGTGTCGGATGGCGGTATTACTGCTAATGCCTCTGTTGCGCTTAGCGCCAATTTAAAAGAGATGCTGGTACATAATTATAATATCGCGCAAAAGTATGCCGAAAATAACCATACGCAATATATCAATACCTTCTGGTTACTGGTCGGAACCATTATCTTTTTACTGGTGTTAATTGGCGTATTCGCTTCTACGATCCTGACTTATTTAAATAAAGGTTTAAAAAGTCTGCAAAATAGCATGGGAACCATCAGCAGCACGCTGGATTTGACCGTCAAAGTGGATCTCAATAAAAAAGATGAACTTGGCGCAACCGCTGCCAGTTTTAATAATCTGGTGGACAAAATCCGCGAAGTATTAAGCAGCGTGAAAGACGCCAGCAACGAGGTGGATGTCGCGGCAAGCGAAATCGCCAAAAGCAATGATGATCTGTCGTCACGTACCGAATCACAGGCCTCGTCGCTGGAGCAAACCGCCGCCAGCATGAACCAATTGTCGGCCACGGTTCGGCACAATATGGACAACGCCAAAGAGGCAAATGCCTTTATTGGCCGCGTGCAAACCATGGTCAATGAAAGCCATCGTGAGCTGAGTTCACTGCAAAGATCCATCGACGATATTTCAGCTTCTTCGGCGAAAATCTCTGAAATCACCGACATTATCGATGGCATCGCCTTCCAGACCAACATCCTTGCGCTCAACGCAGCGGTGGAAGCTGCCCGTGCCGGTGAGCAGGGTAAAGGCTTTGCCGTGGTCGCCGGTGAGGTGCGTTCGTTGTCGCAACGCTCGTCTGTAGCGGCGCGCGATATTCGCGGCTTAATCGACGAGGCGATTAAAAATGTCGGTCAGGGCGTCAGCTATGCCGCCAACGTGACTACGCGGATGAACGAGGCGCTGGGCGCGGTTGATGAGACCACGGTGCTGATAAACCAGGTAAATAACTCTTCAACCGAACAGAGCCACGGTATTGATCAGGTTAACGTGACGGTCAGCCAGATGGAGGGCAACTTGCAGCAGAACGCCGCGATGGTTGAAGAGATGGCCACTGCCGCGAACTCGCTCAGCCACCAGGCCGGTAAACTGCTTAACGATGTGAATGCCTTTAAGTTGTAACAACGGATGCCGGGAGGCGCTCGTGTTTCCCGGCTTTTACAGTAAGCCTAATGCTTCAGGTAAATGGCTAACAAACGCGGTGTTATCGGTCGGATAGTGTGGTGATCTCTCATTAAACATCGCCGCCAGGCGATGTTTGGCCTCCGCGTTAAGCCATGCCTGATAACGCATCACGCCTCTGCGCCTGGATCTTTCACGATCAGCGCTTTCATATCTTCAAGGCTGCCAGCGCCCCATTTCATCTTCATCTGGTGAAAAATGTCCACCGCGAGGCGGTACTCCTCTTCGCTGATGGGCGCGTCTTCTTCGACGATATAATCGCAGATTGTTTCAAACGCTAAGCCGCTTTCACCGAAATCGACGTACTCAATGGCAAAGCGCAGTTTCTCTGCATTAACGCGGCCAGCAAAACGCGCACCAAAGGTTTTAATGCATTCGCGCATTACGATCCTCTCTTCTCCCGCGATTCGTTGACCAGCGCGCAAACCACCGGCACAGATACCGCCAGCAAAAACAGCATGATGCTGATCATTGCGTTACTCGCGTTTTCACGCCAGTTACCAAGCAGCGCCGAAAGCAGAAAAAATCCCACACCGCAGAGCAGCATCACCTTGCCAAAAAGGCGGTTCGCCCGATACCAGGCCGTGTCATCCCGCAAGGTTAACGCGGTGCGCACACCGTAAAAACGATTGGGTTTAATACGTTGTCGCACCAGCGGAATGGCAACCATCATTAACACCAGCATCCCAACGCTGAGGAAGAGAAAGATGTCGTTCATTGCAAGCTCCTTATGCTGAGCAGACACACATTCAGGACGTTTGTTGTGGCAAAACATCATGTTCCCGACAACGGAATAAAGCAACGGCTATCCCTTGAACGGGATAGCGCAGTTTTTTAGCGGAGGGAAAGAAACCCGCACACCCGGCGGTGCGCGGGAAAGTGCGTGGCTCAGAAAAAGGTCAGCAGACTGAGGTTAAAGCGGTTGTCCTGCGATTCGCCGCTTTGATTGCCGCGCGCGTATTCCAGCGTCAACAAGGCGCTGTTCGGGCTGGCGGCCTGGCTGGCGCTCAGGCGCAAACCGGCACCGTACGCGCTACCGTGCACCTCTTTTTTCTCCAGCGCTGTCGGTTTTGCCTGGCTTACCGAACCCAGCGAACCGAAGACGTATGGCATTACCGCACTACCAAGATCGGGTGCCCAGGAGAACGCGCCCAGCGGCTGCGGTAAGCCAACTTCAGCACGCGCGGCCAGGGCGCTATCGCCGCTGACCGTGCCGGAATCAAACGCCGACAGCCAACTGCTGCCGCCAAGTGAAGCCTGCTCAGAGGACGGCAGGGCCTGGTCAAACGAGGTCTGCGCCAGGCCAGAAAGGGAGAGTTGTACTTTGCCATCCACCAGCGGCTGGCTATAGTTCATGGTCAGCTCCAGTTTCTGGAAATCGGGATCGGCACCGTTTCGGCTCATCGGCAGATCGATGGTGCCGTGGCGTGCGCCCAGACCATCGATACCAAACGAGGCCGTCAGGCTGGAGGCGAAACGCGCGTCAAAATTGGTGGTGTAATCCATCGACTGCGCCACGCGTACAATGCGCAGATGATCCTCGGTGAACGGCACGTCGTTGTTATTGAACTGCAAGTGCTGCGTTTCGTTTTGCACATCCAGCGACAGCAGAGTCGAGGTGTTGAAATCACGCGCACGCACCCAGTGGTAACCCAGGCGGGTCGACAGGCGCTGGAAATGATCGCGCGAGGTCAGCCCGCTGTCGGTTTTCGGTTTGGTGCGGCTGTCCACCCCTTCGACGTTCATCCACAAACCATCTGTGCCAAGCGGTACAACCACGCCGAGCGCCCACTGGCGGTTACGCGGCTGCGTATCCGTAAACGGGTTATCGCCGCGCGGGTAACCGTTCAGGCGCGCGTATACCTGCTCGCCAAAGCCTGTCAGGTTATTAAGCTGCCCGCCAAGCCCGAGTGAGTATTTACCCAGTTCGTCAGAAAGGCCGTTATCAAACGTTACCAGCCCGGCAACCGGATCGTAGCGGCCATCAACAATCAGAACCGTTGAGCCCGGTTTGCTGCCCGGTTTGAGGGTCGATTTCAGCATCACGCCCGGTGTGTCACCCGCCAGCAGCAAACGCCGCTCCAGCGCTTTACGGGTTAAATGTTTCTCGCCCACCAGCGGTTGCAACAGGCTTTCCACCCGGCGGCGCGCGGTATCCGGCAGCGCAGAGGCATCCACTTTTTCCACATAGCCGTCGGTAATCACCACACGCAGCGGCGCACCATCCTTGATCTGTTGCGGCGGCAGACTGACGCGCGCCAGCAAGTAACCCGCTTTGATGTAGGCGGTTTCCAGCTCCTGCGCGGCGGCAAACAAATTCGCGGCAGAGACGCGGCGACCTTTGACGCGCGATTCAATGCGCGTAGTTTCGCTCGCTAACTGCGGAAAACCGCCTTCAACCAGCAGACCGGCTGGCGTGACAAACAGTTTTTCCGCGCCGTTCGGCGCAGTAAGGCCGGTGGTGGCAGGCAGCGTAATGCCGCCGCCGGTGTGCTGCTGAACCGGCGCATAAGAAGGTTGTACCAGTTGACCGGCGCTGGGCGCCGCCATCGCGGCTCCTGCGTGTAAGCTCGCGGCGATACTCAGGCTCAGCAATGTCGGTGCTAAAAGTGAAGAGTGTGAAAATAAACGCATGAGTTATCTCTTATTTTTACTTGCCGGAGCAGGAAAGGGCCAAATCGGCGCCCATGGAACAAACCGCACCCGCCAGGCGAGGATCCGCCGTGGCGATAACCGTGTTATCCGCGCTACCAGCGCTGCTGGCATCATGGGTCACCAGCATCGTGTTACCGGTTAACTGACGCGTCACATCCTGCGCAAAGACACGGTTGCCAATGGTGGCGGCTAACGGCGTCGCTACCGGTGTTGATGTCGGCGTCGGGGTTGGCGTGCCCGGCTGGTCATTCACCACAAGCGTTCCGTCGATATAGTTGATGGTGTAATTACCCAGCCCGTTACCGGTGGCATTGGCGGCAATCACTGCGTAGCTGCCCGCAATGGCGGAGCTGTCTGCGCCGTCACTGGTGACATCCACGTGCGCGATCGCATCGCTGTTCAGCAGGCCATTTGCGCTATAGCCCAGTTGCGCGGTACTACCGACCGTTTTGCTGCCGCTATTCGCGGTGATGGTCAGCGCAGCAGGCGTGACATTCAGCGTGCCGTTGTAGCTAATAACGTAGTTGGACAAACCGCTGCCGGTGGCACCGCTACCATTGATGCCATAGCTACCAACATTAGCCGTCGCCGCTGCACCTGCGCTGCTCAGCGCCACGCCGGTCACCGTGTCGCCATTGAGCAGACCGAGCACGCTGTAATCGCTCAGGCTGATAAGGTCGCCGTAGGTTTTGCTGGCGTTGCCGGCGTTGATCACCAGTTGTGCTGGCGTCACGTTCAGCGAGCCTGCACCGTAGCTGATGGTGTAGTTCGACAAGCCGCTGCCGTTCGCATTGCTGGCGTTGATGGCATAACTGCCCACGCCTGCGGTGATGGCGGCCCCTGCGCTGTTAAGGGCGACATTCGTTACCGTATCGCCGTTTAACAAGCCCACAATGCTGTAGCCACTTAAGTTCGCCGCATCGCCGTAAACCTTACTGGCGTTATCGGCAGTGATGGTGAGCGTCGCGGGTGTGACGGTCAGATTGCCGTTGCGATAGACAACGTTGTAGTTGGCAAGCCCGGTACCCGTCACGTTGCTGCCCACGATGCTGTAGCTGCCAACGTTAGCCGTAGTGGCAAAACCCAGGCTGGTATAGGTCAAGCCGTTCACGGAGTCGCCATTGACCAGGCCTTGCGCGGAGTAGTTCACACTTCCCGGGAACTGGCCATACACTTTGCTGGCATTATCCACGTTGATGGTCAGCGTGGCTGGCGTCACCGTGGCGCCAACGCCCACAACGCTGGCTGGCTGCCCGTTGGGTTTAAGCGCGCTGACACCGGTGGTATCCAGCGCATAGCTGCCGACGTTATCGGTGCTCCTAAGCCCGTTCGTCAGGCTACCGCTGATGGCGTTCCAGAAGCCGGCACCGTAGTAAGTTGTAATCGGATTCGCGCCATAGATGGCGGTTTGCGCCACGCCAACAATGCCGGACACGCCGAACAGCGCCGGCATGGCGGAGCCAGTGGCCGGCGCCCAGGCTTTATTATCCAGCCCGATAAAACTCGCGCTGTTGTTCATTTGCGCGGTGGTTAAACCGGTGATGGCTTCCGTACCGTTCGCACCGCGCCCGATGCCTGCCGCGACGTTATCGCTGTTCCAGTAGAGGTTACTTAGCGTTCCGCTCCCGCTTTTGGAACCGACCACCCCGCCAATCGCGCTGGGTGTTGAGGTCACATTGATGGTATTGGTTGCAATGCTATTGCTGATCGTTCCGGTGTTACTGCCCGCCAGCCCGCCTGCCTGCGCGTTCAAACCGGCGTTAATCACGCCGGAGGAGTAGACGTTCGTGATACTCCCGGCGTTATTGCCTGTCAGCCCGCCGACATAACCAATCGCACCGCCCATCCCGCTGCCGGTCACGCTACCGGAAACGTAGCTTGCGCTAATCGTGCCGCCCGCCATGTTGTAGCCGGTCAGACCGCCGACATACTGCAAGCCGTTGCCGCTGGTGCCGGAGAGGTTCAGGGAGCCGTCGAAATAACTTTGCGTAATGTTTTTGCTGTTCTGCCCGACCAGTCCACCCCAGTAAGACCAGTTAGAGCTGTTCGTCGCGGTAATTGACGCCCCGGAACGGCTGTAGGAGATCTGCCCGGCGTTGTTACCCACCAGCCCGCCCATGTAGGCTGTGGCATCGGACGAGCGGGTCAATGAGCCAAGCACCGTAGAATAGGCGATAGTGCCGGTGTTGTAGGCTGCCAGCAGTCCGGCGTAGAACGGCGATGTCGAAGACGCGGTGAGCTGCGCCGAGTTCAGCCCCATGTTGCGGATGGTGCCGGTGTTATAGCCAAACAAGCCAACATAGGTATCCGCACTGTTAATGGTCAGGCTGGAGATGGTGTGCCCAAGCCCCGTAAAGATGCCGCTAAACGGCGCACTGGACGAGACGCCAACCAGTGAAGAGGTATATGTGTTGCCGATGGCAAGAATGTTTTGCGCCAGCGCGTATTTGCCCCCAAGCCCGGTGCTGTCAATGGCATCGAGATCCGCCATCGTGCGGATCAGCGTGTAATTCTGCCCGCCAATGGTCAATGAGGCATTTGCGCCGGGGATGGTTATCTGTTTGCCCGAGAGCAGCGTGTAATCTTTGCCGATGCCATAGTTCAGCGCCAGGCCCGCATTCGCTCCGGTCGCCGAGATATTACCGTTAAGAATGATGTTGCCAGCCGCCGCCAGCGTTAAGGTGGTGTCGGTCGTCCAGCCAAGGTTCGCGGCAAGCGTAATGTCGCCATTCTGGCTGCCGGTCGAACCGGTGGAGACCGTGACGTTGGCGGTCGAGAGCGCGTTTTGTAACGTGGTCACGTTAATCACGCTGTCGTCCGCGCTGGCGCTAAAGCCGGTGCCGCTGTCAGCCGCCGTGGAGATGACCACGTTATGCGGATCCAGCAGCAGATTGCCGAATTTGCCGCTTTGCGCAGAGAGATCGGTGCTGCCGGTATAGGCCAGTTTGGCTTTACCGGAGACTTCCGCTTCGCCACCTTTGCCGGTGCCCGCGCCGCGTGCGCTGATTTTACCGCTGAACGTCGTCTGGTTATCCGACCACACCACCACATCGCCGCCATTGCCCTGGGCTGTCGCATCGGCGCTGATACGGCTGGTGCTGTCGATTTGTGTGTTCGTTGCGCGTTGCGTGCTGCCTTTGCCCTGGCGTTCGCCGCCAATGTTAATGTTACCGCCGCCGGTTTTGCCGGAGGCGTCCACTTTCGCCCCCGCCAGCGTAATGTTATCGCCGGTGACAGTGATTTTCCCGCCCGCGCCGTCGCTCGATTTTGCGCTCAGCGTACCGGAAAGGGTCACATTGCCGCCTTCGCCGCCGCCAATGACGATGGAGCCGTTCTGGCCGCTGACGCTGTCGGCTTCAACCACGCCGCTCAGGTTGATGGCGTTACGCGCCGCATTGCGCGCCGTGGCAGCCGTCATCACCACCGAGCCGCCCTGTGCTGACACCGTGCCGCTATTTTGGATCAGCGCCTCTTTCATGCCGGAATTGCTTGGTACAGCGACCTGCAGGAAACCATCGCCGGAGAGATCCAGGGTGGCAGATTCCCCCGCGCCCAGCCCCACTTTGCCGACCGGGACGTTGATTAAACCGTCGTTTTTGACGTTGCCGCCAATCAATGCGGCATAGCCGCCGCGACCAACGCTTATCACGCCTGCGTTACTCACTTCAGCCGATGAACCGTTGCCGGTGAAGACGCGCTTCCCTTTGAGGAAGTCTTCATCTTTGATGTCCAGCGTCGAGGCAACAAAGCCGCCGCCGGTTTTCACCGTGCCGCCCGGCGTAATAGCAATGCCGTTCGGGTTCACCAGATAAACCTGACCATTGGCGGTTATCGAGCCGGCAATGGTGGATTTTGTTGCGCCAGTGACACGGTTAAGAATCGCGGAAGAGCTGCTCGGCTGAACGAAATCGACCGAATTGCCCTTGCCGACGGAGAAACTGTTCCAGTTAACAATCGCCGTGCTGGAGTGCTGGTTCACCGTAACAGCGGAACCATTTTGCCCAATGGAGACCTGTCCCGCTGCAACGTTCGCGCCGGTGGGCAACTCGCCCGCCAGCGCGGGGGCTGCGCAAAGGGCACTGACAAACAGCGCGATAAAACGTTTTGTAAAAACCGGTGGCGTGTTACTGCCCTGGTGCTGAGCTGAAGAACGGCAAAACGATGATGTCATGAGCATCATTCCTGTGATGGCAAGAAGAGTAATGGGGTGTTTACTCGCAAGTTGCTCTTTGCAAAGCAACGTTACATCTCTTGCAGATCAACAGGTCTGAACTGTCGCTATTGCAGAATTATGTAAATGCGCCGTAACAATATGGTTATCGTCACCTTAAGATAAATCTTTATCATTTCGGACATATCTCGTTGCATATTTTCACAAACGAAAATAAGCAATTGATTAGCAGGATATTCTGCCGGGGAGCCGTGTGCTGACCCGGCCAGTCTGCGGGGTCAATCCTGAGGTGGTACGCGGTTGATGCCCATCGCCATCACCTGTGCCGGGTCGAACAGCGACAAACTTTCCACCTGCGAGAGCAGCAGTACTTTGCGAAAATCGAGCGCCGAGCGTGGTTCTGAAGCGAGATCAATACCGTGCTTGTCGTACCAGGCGCTGTAGTTATGCTCGACATGCAGATCGAGCGTACTTTCATCGCGATAGCCGCTAAGCATGGGGATCAACACAATGTTGTTCGCATCGCCGCTATCAAAGGTAGCTGTGTGGATCATGCCAATGTAGATGCGCTGCGATTTGAGCGTGATCCACGCCAGATCGCCCTTCTCCATACACTGATAAATCAGCCCTTCCACGCCGTTGGCGCGCGAAAGGTGTTTATACAGCTCGCGGCGGCCGTTGCTGTCCAGCCTGGCGCTGCCGGACCAGTTCGAGCGCCACAGGCAAAACAGCACCGCAAAGGCGAGCATAATCACCACCGGTGCCTGGATGCCTAAAAAGCTCCAGTTCATAAAGCTCATATGCAGGTGATGCTGCTCCGGGCCAAACACCGCTGGCCATGCGTTCATCACCGCAGAGGTGATCAACAAACACAGCCACAGTAGCCCCGTCGCCAGAATCCCCTGTAACACGAAGACGCAGCCATACAGCGCCACGAGGAAGTAAACATCCCAGCCGAAGCTGCGTTTGAATTTAAAACGGGTGGAGAGATCGTGCGAGGTATACCAGTAGCCACAAACCATTAACACCATAAAGATAGCGGTTCCCATGCTACGCCCTCTTCAACGTGTCGACGTGGCGTTTGAAATCTTCCTGTACGCGCTGGCAATGAATATTCACCGAGGTATTGCCATCGGCATCAACCACAATGCGTTCGCCATCTTCAATGGCATCCTGAATGTCGTTGTGACTCATCACCTGTAACAATCGGTCCGGGCTTGCGAATAATGAATACAGCATTTTTTTCATTTCGTACCTCCGCAGCCAAGTATAGAAACCCTGCCGCGTGTATGGCGTTTTTCATCCGGATTCTTACTGCCGTACGGCTTTTCGCTCAGGTTGTCACTTTTACACAACAGGTTGTCCGTTGCGCGGGGGCGACGAATAGTCGCGGCGTGGAAACTGACACCACACCCTGCGGAGACCCAAAAAATGTTAACGACCCCTGCTGAAAAATATCAACGCCACATGCCCGTAACGCTGCGCGATCGCCGCTGGCCGGATAACACGCTGACCCGCGCGCCGCGCTGGCTCTCGACCGATTTGCGCGACGGCAACCAGGCGCTTGCCGAGCCAATGGACGCCGCGCGTAAGCTCAAATTCTGGCAATTGCTGCTCGACTGCGGCTTTAAAGAGATTGAAGTGGCGTTCCCGTCCGCCTCGCAAACGGATTTCAATTTCGTGCGCCAGTTGATTGAGGAACACCGTATTCCGGACGATGTGACCATACAGGTGTTAACCCAGGCACGGGAAGAGTTGATTACCCGCACTTTTGCTGCGCTGCAAGGCGCGAAGCGCGCCACCGTGCATCTGTATAACGCCACCGCCCCGGTGTTTCGCGAGCAGGTCTTTCGCCAGAGCCGCGAAGAGATTATCGCGCTGGCGGTAAACGCCGCGCGGCAAATCCGCAGCCTCTGTGAAAACGCGCCAGAAACTGAGTGGGTTTTCCAGTACTCGCCGGAAACTTTCTGCTTTACCGAAGCGGAGTTTGCACTGGCGATTTGCGAAGCGGTGGCCGATGTCTGGGAACCGGGCGCGACACGACCGATGATCGTTAACCTGCCCGCCACGGTGGAAGTGAGCACGCCAAATGTCTATGCTGACCAGATTGAGCATTTTTGCCGCCACTTCTCGCGCCGCGAGCAGGTGTGCATCAGTGTGCATACCCATAACGATCGCGGCACCGGGATTGCCAGTGCGGAACTGGCGCTGCTCGCCGGTGCGGAGCGCGTGGAAGGTTGCCTGTTTGGCAACGGCGAGCGCACCGGCAATGCCGACCTAGTGACGCTGGCGCTGAATCTTTATACCCAGGGCATCGCGCCGGAGCTGGATTTTAGCCAGATGAAAAAAGTGGTTGAGATCGTCGAAGAGTGCAACCAGTTGCCGGTAGCGCCGCGTCATCCTTATGCCGGAGAACTGGTGTTCACGGCCTTTTCCGGCTCCCACCAGGACGCGATTAAAAAAGGCTTTGCCGCACGGCAAAACACCCCGAATGCCTTCTGGGAAGTGCCCTATTTGCCGCTCGATCCGGCAGACATTGGCTGTAGTTATGAAGCGGTGATCCGCGTCAATAGCCAGTCAGGCAAGAGCGGCGCGGCGTGGCTGCTGGAGCAGAACCACGGCCTGAATTTACCGCGCAAACTTCAGCAGGAATTCAGCCAGTATGTGCAAAACGCGGCGGATGCGGACGGAAAAGAGATGTCGCAAATGGCTATCTGGAACCTGTTTCGCCAGTCTTACGGGCTGGTGGAACACCCGCCACTGCAACTGATTGAATATGTCTGCACCAACCAGCCGGGGCAGCGCACCACGTTACAGGCGGAGATCCTTTGCCACGACAAAAAACTCAAACTCGACGCCAGCGGCAACGGCTTTCTTTCCGCCGCCATCACCGCCCTGTGCCGCAGCTTGCAGGTGGAGATCAACATTGAGAGCTACCACGAACATACGCTCGGCAAGCACAGCGACAGCCGCTCGGTCGCCTATGTCTGCTGCGAGGATAAACACGGCGCGCGCGCCTGGGGCGTCAGTATCGATAGCGACATTACCCGTGCGTCGTTGCAGGCGGTGTTAAATGCCGCTCAGCCGTTCATTACGAAGTAAAGTAATCGCCGGGCGGTACACCCATCACCCGGCGAAACATAGCGCTGAACGCGCTGGGGTTGGCGTAGCCGCACTCCAGCGCCACCTGCGTGACCGGCTCACCCTGCGCCAGCCGGGTTAACGCCGCCAGCAAACGCGCCCGCCGTAACCATTCGCTGAACTGCAAGCCGGTCTGCTGATAGAAATGGCGCGACAAGGTGCGCCCGCTCATGTTGACCTGGCGGGCAGCATTTTCCAGCGTCCACTCACCCGCTGGATCGCACCGCACCGCGTCACAAAGCTGCCTTAACCGCGCGGAAGTGGGTTCCGGAAGGCAAAACGGCAGCGTATTCATCAGGCGGATTTCATCCAGAATCAGTTCGTAAATGCGCTCCGCACGGCTGCCAGCCTGATACGCCTGTGGCAATTCCAGCGCATTGAGAATCAAGGCGCGCAGCAAATCGCTGACCCGCACCACCTGGCAGACCACCGGTAAATCAGCCCGCGCCAGCGGTTCGACAAACACGCCGCGCGCCTGCACTTCCCCGTCAATACGCAGCGCATGAGAAACCTGCGCCGGGATCCACACGCCACGGCCTGGCGGCACAATCCACATGCCCTGCTGCGTTTCCACGCGGATCACGCCACTCAGGGTGTGGATCAGTTGATCGCACGGATGGGTATGCCAGTGCTCATGCTCCCCGTGCCGGTAATCATGGGCGTAGGGGATCACTGCGCGTTGGGAAAAATCGAGGGCGAATGTCTGTTTCACGGCGCGACCGTTGTTATGTTGCAGGGTGACATTACCTTAATCACCGCCGCGCTCGCTGTCATTTATTTCTCCCGGCACAGCGGGCAGTTATGGCAATACTCGACCGGCGTTGAGGCTTTGTAATAAAAACAGCAGGTGCGGCGAAAACGCACCATCTTGCCCGCTGCGCTCTTTTGCGCAGGCCGACGAAAGCGCCTGAGCGGATTCCAGGGCGCAGCAAACAGATCTGGCGCAGCGGCGTCCAGCAGCCAGGCGAAATCCGCCTGCTGGCGCTGCGTCTGCTGCGCGTTCAGCCCCTCCATTCGCCCCTGGTAGAGCGAGTAAACGCGCACGGCGGTGTTCTCCCATAAAATGGCTTCCGGCAGGCCGCTTACCCGCGCCAGGCTCTGCCACAACGGCGCTAAATAGTCGCGAAACAACGCGCCAACCACCGTTTCGCGCCATGCGTCGCGCTGGCCGGAAAGGTAATGCGTTACTTCAACATCCACCGGCAGCGACGAGCTCCACAGCCCGTTGTCGTGCGCATATTCCACCCGGCTGGCGTAAAGGCTTAACGGCAAGCCTTTATCAAACACGCTCATTGCGTACAGCACATTGCCGGTCGCGAGGAATGCCAGCCGTTTGGCGAGCAGCGACGCGGCAATCGCCAGATCGGGCGCGCCAATCAGCGGCATCACCCGCGCTAACAGCGCGCGACAGTTTTGTGCATCCAGCAGCGCCTGTGCCGGTACGCTGCGCGCATCGGCTTGCGAGCGCGAACGCAGACGGAAAGTGTGTTGCAGGTACGAACGCTCTTCAACCGTCAGCATCGGACGCTCCCGGAAAAGGAATGCACAACGGTGTGTGGAAGAAAGGATCGTCGATGATGCGACAGCGCAGATTAAACACCTCGTTGACCAGCGTTTCGGTCATTATTTGCTGCGGCGCGCCCTCGGCATAAACCCGCCCGTCATGGATGGCGACGAGGTGATCGGCATAGCGGCAGGCGAGGTTGAGATCGTGCAGTACCATCACAATGGTTTTGCCCTGCTGCCGGTTGAGCTGGCGCAACAGTTCAAGGATCTCAATCTGGTGCGCCAGATCGAGATAGGTGGTCGGTTCATCCAGCAAGAGTGTCTCCGTGGCCTGCGCCAGCGTCATGGCAATCCACACGCGCTGGCGCTGCCCGCCGGATAACGCATCCACCGTGCGATGCTGCAATGCGTCGGTTGCGGTCAGGCGCAGCGCGGCATTCACCTGCTGCTCATCCTCTTGCGACCACTGGCGCAGCCAGTTCTGATACGGAAAACGCCCCAGACTCACCAGTTGACGCACCGTGATACCTTCCGGCGCAACAGGCGTTTGCGGCAAAATGGCCAGCTTGCGGGCAATTTCCGCCGTATTGCTGGCGTGAATGTCCAGGCCATCGAGAATAACGGTGCCGGAATGCGGCGTCAGCAAGCGCGCCATGGCTTTAAGCAGTGTGCTTTTGCCGCAGCCGTTGCTGCCAATCAGCACCGAGACTTTCGCGCCAGGCAGGGTTAAATCCAGCGCGTTAATCACCTGCCGCTGTTGATAGCTGACGCTCAGTTTTTGCGTTGAGAGAGACACATTTTCCCCATCAAATTACGTCCGCTGCCGAATCAGCAGCCACAAAAAGAACGGCGCACCGGCCAGCGCCACAAAAATCCCTGCCGGTAAATCAGCAGGCCGGAATAGCGTTCTGGCGAACAGGTCAGCGATAACCACCATACTGCCCGCGCTACAGACGGTGACATACGCCTGGCCGAAAAAGCCATTGCGCACCACAAGCCTTGCCAGGTGCGGCGCAATCAGCCCGACAAACGCCATCGCCCCCACCTGCGCAATCGCCCCGCCGGAGAGCACCACACAACTTAGCAGTAACAGCACCCGCAGCGGCTGCACCCGTACGCCAAGGTTGATGGCCAGCGAGTCGTCCAGTTGCAGGGTTTTCAGGTAGCGCGCCAGAGACAGCAGCACCGGCAACGCCCACACATACACCGCCAGCAGGCGCAACACTTTGTCCCATGTAGCGGCATACACGCTGCCGCTCAACCATACCCAGGCGGAAAAGGTGGTGGTCAGCGGGCTGAAGACCAGCACCAGCGTCACTACCGCGCCCGCCAGCGCGGAAACACCAACGCCGGTGAGGATCAGCCGCAAGGGTGTCAAACCGCTGCGCCACGACAGCAGAAAGATCAGCCCGACGGCACAGGCCGCGCCGCCCATCGCCGCGTACGGCAAGGGCGCGCTGCCATATTGCAGGCTGAAAAAGGAGAGCCACAGCAACGCCCCGGCACTCGCCCCGGCGGTCACGCCGAGCGTATCCGGCGAAGCTAACGGGTTACGCACCAGCGTTTGCAGGATCAACCCGGCAAGCCCCAGCCCGCCACCTGCCAGCATCGCCAGCGCCACGCGCGGCAGACGCAACTGGTGCAGAATAAAGCTGTGCGCGCTGGCATCCGGCTGCACCAGCAGCCGAAGCGTTTGCGCCAGCGAGATCGCCACATCGCCAGTGTTCAGTGCCACCAGCGCGACCAGCAACGTCATCGCCGTACAGCCGAGTAATAGCGGCAATAAACGCCGGGAGTAGTGGCGGGAAAATGGCCCGCAGCGCAAAAGTTGACTATCCGGCATGGTTCCCCCTGCGTTGCGCCAGCAGGATAAAAAACGGCGCGCCCATCAGTGCGGTCATCACCCCGACCGGCAGCTCCTGGGGCAAAATAACCACCCGCGCGGCAATATCTGCGGCCAGTAGCAGTAACGCGCCGAGCAGCGCGCAGGCCGGAAGCGTATAGCGCAGGTCGCTGCCAAATAACTGGCGCGCCATATGCGGCACCATCAGGCCGACAAAACCGACATTTCCCGCCAGCGCCACGGCGCAACCCGCCAGCCCTACTACCAGCATGCTCGCCAGCAGACGCACCAGCGCGATGTTCAGCCCCAGCCCACGGGCAATCTCTTCTCCGGCGTTGAGCACGTTCATCTGCCCGGCGAAAAAGCAGGCGGCAATCACCAGCAGCGCACCGGGGAGCAGCATCGGGTAGACGAGCTGTACGTCATTGCCCGCAAGGCTACCGGCCAGCCAGAACAACATGGTGTCGAGACTTTCCTGATCGATAACAAGAATGGCCTGGGTAAAGGCATTGCACAGCGCGGTGATCGCCACCCCCGCCAGCACCAGCCGCAGCGGATTAAGCTGCCCGTTGCTGACTTTACTGGCAAACCACACCAGCGTGCTGGTGGCGCAGGCACCGCTAAAGGCCAGCAGCAGCGTGATCCACGGATCGCCGATGGCAAAAAAACTGCCCGTCAGCACAATTAACAGCGCCGCGCCCGCATTGACACCAAACAACCCCGGGGAGGCCAGCGGATTGCGGGTCAAGGCCTGCATCAACGCCCCCGCCACGGCGAGAAACGCGCCAACGCCAACAGCCAGCATTGTACGCGGCAGGCGCGAGGTGCGAATAATGATATCCACCGCGCTGGTGGGATCGGCATGCAGCAGCGCCTGCGTCAGTTGGGTGAGTGAATAAAACCGCGCGCCGGTCATCATGCTGAGCAACATCAGCATTACCAGCAGCAGGCCGCCGAGCAGAAAACGCCCGCTCATACGCGCCCCCGGTTGAGCGCCTGTTCAACATCACGGAGGATCTGGTTGGCGCCAAGAATGCCGCCAGATAAGCTCCACGGCACGCTATCCACTTCCCACAGTTGCCGCGTTTTCACCGCGCGCAGTTGCTGCCACAGCGGGTGCGCGGTGAGGGTGTGGTACTGGCGGGTGATGGCCGGGCTGTTGGCCCGCAGCAAAATAAAAAACAGATCGGCATCCAGCAGCGGAATATTTTCCATGCTGGAAAAGCGCAACGACGCGCTGTGCGCCTTCATGGTCTGCGCATTCCAGGCAAATCCCACTTCAGACATCACCGAGCCGGGAAAGCTGTTCGCCACATAGCTGCGAATGTGATCGGGGCGCACTTCAATTACCGACACCTGCGGCGCACGCTGCCCGACAAAACGTTGTTGCAGCAGGCTGCGCAGCGTGGCGATACGCGCATCCCAGCGCTCAAGGAGTTGCGCGGCGGCGTTTGTCAGGGCCAGTTTTTGCGCCACCACCGTCAGCGTTTTTTTGAATTCAAAGACATCGTCGAGCAGCGTAACAGGTGCGATTTTCGCCATCAGCGGCGCGACATCCTGATGGCGAAAGCGGGAAGCGAAAATGATATCGGGTTGCAGCAGCGCGATTTTTTCCAGCGCAGGCTGCGTCTCCAGCCCCAGTTGCGGCACGCCGGAAAGCTGCGGGCGCAAATAGCGATACACCGGTTTTTCCGCCCAGGATTCAACAATGCCGCAGGGCGTAACGCCCAGCGCGGCCAGGCTGTCGGTGGCCCCCTGAAACAGAGAAACCGCGCGCGGTACGCCGGGTTTGGCAAACAGCAATGGTGAGACACTGCACAACAGTAGCGCCTGTAAGCTGCGTCGGCGCGAAAGAGAGAAAGCGAGTTCGTTTTTCATCATCCACTCAAACCGCCCCGCTAACCGGGGCGGTGACACTCAAAAATCGAGACTGTAGCCCAGCGTCGCGGTGCGACCCCGACCGGCGAAATAGCGATCCGGATCGACTGACGCGCTTTGCGAATAGTAGGTGATGTACTGTTTATTCAGTAGGTTAGAAACCCCAAGGCTCACCTGCCCGTACGGCAGCTTGTAGCCGACCGCCGCATCCACTAGCGCATAACCGGAAAAGTCTTTTTCCGCATCGTCGAATGTCTTGCTGAGCGCCCAGTTGGCTTGCAGGAAGGTGCTCAGTTGCGCATTCCAGTTTGCCGACCAGCTGGCGATGATGCGATCCGGGGCGATATTTAAGCCATCGAGTTTCGCATCCAGGCTGCCGTTGTCATCGCTGTCGTAACGACCGCGCATGTGTGACCACGACACGGTGAATTTGTGATCGGCATTCGGGCTGTAACCGGCGCTCACTTCTACACCGTCAATCTCGGTCTTTTCGCGACGGGCGACAAACGCGTCGTTGACGAGTTCAACGCGGCTGCCGAGCTTCGAGGTGGACTGGTAGTAGCTGGCTTCGAAATCAAACGGCGCGTGTTGTACGCGAAAACCGATTTCGCTGTTTTTGGTGACGATCGGTTTCAGACCGTTGTAATCATCCAGTTTGATGCCCGGCGTGTCGATGCCGCGCAGCACGCGTCCGACATCCGGCACGGTAAACCCTTCGCTGTAGCTGGCAAACAGGCTTAACGGTTCAATCGGTGTCCAGACCACACCGGCGTTATACAGCGTCTGGTCGAACGATGGCGTGCCACCTTCCACGGTTACCCGGTCGTTGGCCCACACGGTTTGATAACTGTCGATATTCAGCCGGGCGTATTCATAGCGCACGCCGCCGCTTAATTTCACCGATTCAACTGGCGTGTATTCCAGTTGCAGGAATGGTGACAGATCGGTGTAGTTAATTTCCGGCACGTAGGTGCGCCCGGTGGCCCATAAATCCTGTTTCGAATTATCAAACAGGGTATCGAAACCCACCGTCGCTTTTATGCGGTCATCCCAGAGATCGTCTTTGGTGAGCGCGATTTTGCTGCCGTACTTATCGGTATACGCACGGCTCTGGTCGTACAACGTGCCAATGGGAGCAATAGCCGGATCCTGGAACGACGAGGAATTGGTCGCGCCGAACAGCGCTTCATAACGCTGATAATAGGCCAGCGCCGTCAGCTTCATACCTGCCAGATTGTAATTATCGTAGGTAGCGCCGACCGTCCACACATCGTTGTGCGGCGCGCTGCCCGGCGGGTTACCTTTTTTCGAGGTGGTTAATACACCCTCATCGCGATCGCCTCGCACGCTGACATAGTTGTCTTTGTTTTTCAGTCGGTAACGGTTAAGGCTCAACTGTACGCGCTGATCGTTATCCAGCCAGTAACCCACTTTCGCCAGCAGATCCCAGGCACGGGAGTCCATCAAATCGCCCTGCGTGTTATCCACACCAATCGCGTGGTTGTCGGCGTCTTTAAACAGGCCCTGATCTTCATAGCTCAGGGCGAACAGGTAATCGATGTACTCTTCGCTGCCGTTGATGCTGTAGTTGGTTTTATAGGAAAGCGTATCGCGGTTAAATTCCGCGGTGGGCGTGGTGGTTTCCACGCTGACATGCTGGTTGACGGTGCCCGGTTTCGCGCGTTTGGTGATGATGTTGATCACCCCGCCCGTCGCGCCGACGCCGTTGCTGGCGTTCGCCCCTTTGATCACCTCAATGCGCTCGATCATCGAAGCGTCGATGGTGTGCATTTCGCGCCCGGTCGGGCGCAGCGGGTTTGATTGCGGTATCCCGTCAATCATCACCAGCGGTGTGCGCCCGCGCAGCGTTTCGCCACTGCCGGACATTTTCTGCCGTGACGGTGAAAACGACGGCAGCAGATTGCTGAGGATCTGCGAGGTATCGGAGGTGATTTGCCGCTGCTGGGCAATCTCTTTTTCGCTGATGACTTTGATGACCTGCGGGGAATCATTACGCGAACCGTCGGTGCGGGTGGCGGTCACAATCAGTTCATCATCGCTGTTTTTCGCATCCTGCGCATAAAGTGGCGAGGCGAAAAGCAGAGCCATCGCGCCGTACAAAGGGGAAACTCTCATCTAAACAACCCTCAATTTTTATTATTCCCCACCGTTTGCGGGGATGATTCCGTAACAAAATCAAATGACAACAATAAGAAACATTTTGATACCGATTATCATTATCGATAAAAGAATGTAAAGTGAATGTTTTCCAGGCGAAATTGAGACGCGCAGGAATAGCGCGACGTGAGTGGAACAAACGCAACACATAAGCAAAATTAATTAAATTTTGTGTAAGCGGTCTACCCTTTAACAAGCAGATCCTGTGGCTTATCCCGCTTGTTTCCACCAAAAGGAAAGACCAATGCAAACACTCTCCGGGTCATCGCGCGCGACGCTTGCGCTTTACGAACTCTTTAACCCGCTCCCCACCGGCTTTTTTGTGGCAGCGTGGATCTTCGATATTCTGTACCTCAAAACCTTTCAAATCATGTGGACCGACGCGGCAAGCTGGCTTATCGCCATCGGTTTGTTGATTGCCATCCTTCCCCGGCTTATCAACCTTGTGCAGGTTTGGGTAACGCAGCGCCACAGCGTTACAAACGCGGAAAAAATCCATTTCTGGCTCTGGCTGCTGGCAATTGTGCTGGCGATTTTTAACGCCTTTGTACACAGCCGGGATGCTTACGCGGTGGTACCGCTTGGCGTGATCCTCTCAACGGCGGTGGTGATTTTGCTGCTGATTGCCCATCTTCAACTCGCCCTGCGCACGCGTGTCCAGTAAGGAAACAAACCATGAATATGCCTCATCGCTTACTGACCGTTGCCGCGCTCACCGCCCTGCTCACCGCCTGCGATCAGGGAGCAAACATAGACCCGATGAAGCAGGTTGGCCCCGAGCCGGAGCTACCTAAAGCGCAGAATTTCCTGTTACCGCCGATGCAGGTGCCGGAAGGCGTGGCGTGGAAAGCGGGCGAAACACCAAAAGTGCCAGCGGGGTTAAAAATTGAAAAAGTGGCGGATGGCTTGCTGCATCCGCGCCAGCTGTACGTTTTGCCGAATAACGACATTCTGGTCGCCGAAGCCAATGCCCCGGAAAAACCGACCACGCGCCCGAAACAGCTGATTATGGGTCTGGTGCAAAAAGCCTCCGGCAAAGGCGGCCCCGGCGGTAACCGCATCACGTTGTTGCGTAACGCTGGAGGCACATGGCAAAAGCACACGTTTATTGAAAACCTGCACTCACCGTTTGGCATGCAATTGATTGGAAATACCTTGTGGGTCGCCAATGCCGACAGTCTGGTAAAATTCCCGTATCAACAAGGAGAAACCACCCTCAACGCGCCGGGAGAAACCGTCACCGAACTGCCCGGTGGGCCAATTAACCATCACTGGACGAAATCCCTGCTCGCCAGCCCCGACGGCAGCAAACTCTATGTGGGCGTGGGTTCCAACAGCAATATCACCGAAAACGGCATCGGCGCGGAGTATCGCCGCGCAGCGGTGCTGGAAGTGGATGCCGCCACCGGTGCAAGCCGCATTTATGCCAGCGGGCTGCGTAACCCGACCGGGCTGCAATGGGAGCCAGAAAGCGGTGCGTTATGGGCGATCGTCAACGAACGCGATGAAATCGGATCCGATCTGGTGCCGGACTACATGACATCGGTAAAAGAGAAGGGTTTCTACGGCTGGCCATATAGCTACTTTGGGCAGCACGTGGACGAGCGCGTCAAACCACCGCGCCCGGACTTAGTGTCGCAGGCCATCAAACCGGATTACGCGCTTAGCTCGCACGTCGCCCCACTTGGCTTGTTATTCTATACCGGCGACAACATGCCGCAGTATCGCGGCGGCGCGTTTATCAGCGAGCACGGAAGCTGGAACCGGAAGCCGCTCAATGGCTACCAGGTGGTGTGGGTGAAATTTGCCAACGGCAAACCGGTTGGACAACCGCAACCGGTGGTGACCGGTTTTCTTACCGATGACCAGAAACAGGTGCGCGGGCTACCGGTCGGGCTGGCGATGGATAAACAAGGCGGCGTGCTGATTGCCGACGATGCCGGTAACGCTATCTGGCGAATCAGCGCGCGCTAATCTTGTCGCTGCCTGTCGCCTGCTTTATAACGTTCAGACACGCTTAATGGATGAAAACGATGGATAGCAGATTGCAGGCAGCGATTGCGCTGCGCAAACAGGGTCAACACGATAAAAGCCGTCAGGCGCTGCAAGCGCTGGCAGAAGAGCCTGCGCTGCGTGCGCAGGCGTTGCTCAATATCGCCTGGTCGTATGATAACGAAGGCAAAGAGCGCGACGCCGAGCCTCACTACATGGCAGCGCTCGAAGCGGGATTACGCGGTGAAGACAAGTTCGACGCGCAGTTCGGCCTGGCGTCAACGTGGCGCTGTCTTGGCAAATACGCACAGGCGAAAAGCTTGTTTGAAGAGATCATGGCAAGCTGGCCGCAGGCCACCGAAGTGCGGCCATTTTATGCTTTGTGTCTGCACAATCTTGGCGAATACGACAACGCCATTGCCGTGCTGCTGGCGTCGATTATTCAGCATCCCGACGCCCGCACCGAACCCTATAAAGCCGTGCTGCACCACTACGCGCAGCACCCGCGTCAACGCTGGTGACGGTTTACCTTTTGCCGCACTGGACAGCGCGTTGAGGCTAGCTTGCCTGCTGGGTTAAACCGTCAATAATCACCTGCTTCATCCCCTGCGAGCAGGGTTCCACGCGCCCGCGTACACCGTAGACCTGCGCCAGGCTTTCCGGCGTTATCACCTCGCCCGGCACGCCGTTCGCCACTAACTCACCTTGCTTCAGGATCAGCACATGGTCGCCGTGGCGCAGCGCGATATTGATATCGTGCACCACCACCACGGTGACGATATTGCGGCTGCGCGTTTCCCGCTTCACCAGATCCATCACATGGAACTGGTAGTTGAGATCCAGCGCGCTGAGTGGCTCATCGAGCAACAGCAGTGAAGGCTGGCGGATCAGCGATTGCGCCAGCCCGACTAGCTGTTTCTGCCCGCCGGAGAGCTGGTCGAGGTAGTGCAGCGCCAGATGCTCGATACCGAGCTGGCGCAGGAGCGACATCACTTCCGCCTGCTTTGCCGCGCTGTGTAAGCCGCCGGAAGCACGTTGTGCGACGATAATCGACTCCAGCACATGCAAATGAACGCCCGCTGGCAGCGATTGCGGCAGATAGACGACCTGCTCGGCGCGTTTTGCAAACGGCTGGCTGAGCACGTCTTCGCCATCCAGCAGCAATTCCCCTTGCGCCTTGTTCAGCCCGGCCATTGCCCGCAGCAGCGTCGATTTGCCGCTGCCGTTTGGCCCAAGCAGAATCGTCACGTTGCCGCGCGGCAAATGGGAAATATTGAGATCGCGAATAATCTGTCGCTTGTGATAGCCCGCGCCAAAACCGCGCAGGCTCAGGCCGCTCTGGCTCATACACTCCCCCGGTGGCGCACAATGATGGTGATAAAGAACGGCACGCCAACCAGCGAGGTGACAATGCCCACCGGAATAATTACCCCGTCGATCAGGTTCTTGGAAACGATAGAAGCCAGCGATAACACCAGCGCGCCAATCAACGCGCTACCGGGCAGATAAAAACGGTGATCCTCGCCAAACACCATGCGGGCGATATGCGGAGCGACCAGGCCGATAAAACCAATCGGCCCGACAAACGCCACCGACAGCGCTGACAAAATACTGATGCGCAAAAGCGTCGCCAGCCGCAGACGACGCACGTTAATGCCAAAACTTATCGCCCGATCTTCGCCGAGGCGCAGCGACGTCAGCTTCCACGAGCTGAGCATCGACAGCGGCATGATCACCGCCAGCGCCAGCAGCAAAATGCCGAGTTTCTCCCATGACGCGCGGGCAATACTACCCATGGTCCAGAACACCAGCCCCTGCAGCGTGTCTTCGTTGGCGATAAATTGCAGCATCGACACCAGCGCGTTAAAGGTAAACACCAGCGCGATACCGAACAACACCACGCCCGACGTCGCCACCTGCGTCCAGCGGGTGATGCCGTCCAGCAACAGCGCCGCCAGCAGCGCGAAGATAAACGCGTTCGCCGAGATAAACCACTGTGCCGGAACACCGGGAATGCCGATGCCAAGCACAATCGCTAATGCCGCACCAAACGCCGCCGCCGACGACACGCCCAGCGTAAACGGGCTCGCCAGCGGGTTGTTGAGGATGGTCTGCATCTCCGCGCCCGCCAGCCCCAGCGTCAGCCCAACAATGATTGCCATCAGCGCGTACGGCATGCGGATATCCCAGACGATCACCCGCGTTCCGGCATCGGCGCTCGCCGGGTCAACCAGCGTTTGCCACAGCGTATCCAGCGGCAAACCGGAGGGGCCGAGGGTGAAATCCAGCAGCATTGAGGCGGCAATGAACACCACCAGCAGCGCCAGCAAACTGACGCGGCGGCGAAGGATCACGCGGTAATTGAGCATCAGGCTGTCCGCAGCCGTTTCCTGCCTCTGCTCGCTTGTTTCCAGCGTGGTACTCATTTGCCCTGCTGCCAGCTATAGACGAAGTTGTTATCCGGCAGTGTGGTGAAGTTTTTGATGATGTGATGGTAGGTCGCATCCGGGTTCAAATCCGCAAACGCCTGCGGATAGATATCTTTCGCCAGATATTCCATGCCGACAATGTTGTACGGATGGTTATAGAAGTGGTGGTAAACGCCATACACACGTTTGGCGCTGACCGCCGGGATCTGCGCGACACCGGTGCGTTGCAGCAGCACCTGCGCCTGTTTATTGACCTCATCTTGTGAGACGTTCAGCCCGAGCGGCAGTACCTGGCTGTTGCCCCGTTTAGAGCCGGTCATGATATAGACATCCGGGTTGGCGCTGATGATTTTCTCCAGCGAGATAAACCCGGTTGCGCCCGGCAGCAGTTCAGAGCCGAGGTTCTTCGCGCCGACCGCTTCAACCAGCCCGCCCCAACCGCTGTGCCCGTGGGTAAAGCAACAGCTATCCGCGTTACCGGCCAGCGCTTCGACGAATACTTTCGGTTTTGGGTTGATGGCGGCGGTTTTCTGCTCAATCGCCGCCAGTTGCTGACGATAATAGGAGGTGTAGGCCGCCGCGTTGCTTTCGCGGTTAATCACTTTACCCAGCAGATCGATACTCGGCGCGGTGTCTTTTGCCGGGTTCACTTCATAATCAACAAACAGCACCGGAATGTGCAGCGCGGTCAGTTTAGCCAGCACGCCGCTATCGGCCAGCGCCGGTTTCGCGCGCAACTGCGCAATCATCAGATCCGGCTGTTTCGCCAGCACACTTTCCAGATCAACATTGCCTTTATCGCTAAAACCCATGTCCATAATGCGGGTCGCTTCCGGCCACTGGGTTTTCAGCATTTCCCAGGTGGCAATGTCCTGTTTTTTCGCCAGATTATTCCACGCCACCAGCCGTTTAAACGGATTGTCGCGATCCAGCAGCGCCATCGTCATGATGTCACGCCCGTCCTGCAAAATAATGCGTTGCGGTTCGTGTTCAATGGTCACTTTGCGGCCATCGAAATCGGTTACGGTGAGAGGATATTGCGTGGCGTGCGCCAGAATGGGAACAGCGAGTAAAGCGGAGAGCACGAACGTAAAGATTGATTTCCCTTGCATAAAAAAACAACCCTGCAGATAGTCAGATATTAATGATTTTGATAATTATTATCATGTCAAAATAAACGAAACATATACAACATCAAAAAATAGGCTGACCGCAACCCCGCGTTAACATCCTGACTCGTTTTCTCTTTTGCTGACATCGTTTCTTACGGATTTTCACCGCCGCGATGGATTACCTTCGTGCTTTGCCAAAAACCTGCGGAAACCGCCGATGAAATACTCCCTGCTTTTATTGCTGATAACCTTTATTTCCAGCGTGCGGGCGGATGATGCCGTCCGACTTCACTGCCCGACACGCGGCAACCTGACGGTCTCTTTTTTTAACTACAACCTGATAACCATGAAGTGGAGCGACCATTTCCAGGTCGCGGCGGGCAAAGAGCGCAGCAAAACCAAAGCGGGCGTCCCGTTCTGGAGCACCACGTTTGGTAACGGCGACAACTTAGCCTTTTTCCCGGATTCCGGTCAGTACTATCTGTTTTATGCCGGCGCGAATGCGCCTGAGCAGTGCAGCGAGCTGGGCAGTTTTGTCTATCCGGTGATCACCCCGCCGCGCTATGACAAAAACGCCGCGGCGCCGCAAAGCCAGGCCAGCACCATTGATAAGGATGTGATTTTGCTGCACCCGGCGACCTGAATTTCCCCTACCCAATCCAGTAGCCTCCCTTTGTGACACGCCGCAAGGCGTGTATGCTGCCAGCGCCGCTGCGGCATACAGGGAGGTCATCATGCAAAAATTCATTATGTTGATAGTTATCGTGCTGCTTTCGGGCTGCGCGACGACGTCGCCAATGCCGAAATGGGACAAAATCACTGAACTTGAAGTGCGCCAGGATCGCATCACCGCCTATTCCGACCATTACGCCTACAACTTCATCCGTAACGATCCCCGTGCTGATGCCTACGCCCGGTACGCTGAGTTTTATCAGGAGTTTGCCAGCCATGTTCCCGGCGTTGCCGTTAACTTTGTGGTGAAAGATAAAAAGGTGACGGCTGAGTACAAAGCGCTGGTTGACGCCTCCGGGCTCAGTGCCGCGCAAATTGAGCGCCTGCGTTATCACTATGGCGCAAACATTATTGAACCGAATAAAAAGCTGGTGGTGACCTTCAGAGCGCAGGGGGATGTGGTCTATATTCTGCAACACCCGCCCGGCCCCGACACCCGTATGCTGGAAAAACCGGTGACCGTGACAATTAACGACACCACCGAACAGAACGTCTCGTGGGTGGCCCCCTTACTGATCCCCGCGTTTCCGTTAATTATGATCTACGGCTGCGCCACCGGGCCCTGTGTGTGATCGGCACGGTTGATCACATAAGTCACCGCCATCTGACAAGCAGACGGCGGTGTTGAGGCCGGATAACGTTTATCCGGTCTGTCGGTTTACGCTTAGCGTGGCTGGAATATCCCGTTAGCCACATCGGCAGGTGTCACCACGCCGCTGTCGAGTACCCAGCCGCTGATGAGCGCCGCCGGTGTGACATCAAATGCCGGGTTGTAAACCCGCGCGTTTTCCGGCGCCCAGTTCACTGCGCCAAAACTCCCGGCCACCCCGGTCACCTCTGCGGCAGCGCGCTGCTCAATGGGTATGGCATCACCGTTCGGGCAGTGCGGGTCGAGCGTGGTTTGCGGCGCAGCCACATAAAACGGCACGTGGTGGAATTTCGCCAGTACCGCCAGCGAATAGGTACCGATTTTGTTCGCCACATCGCCATTGGCGGCAATGCGATCGGCGCCAACCCATACCGCATCCACCTGCCCTTTCGCCATCAGGCTGGCGGCCATCGAATCAGTAATTAACTGATACGGCACGCCCAGCTCACCCAGTTCCCAGGCGGTCAAACGCCCTCCCTGCAACAGAGGACGGGTTTCATCCACCCACACATTTGCCACGTTGCCCTGCTGATGAGCGAACGCAATGACTCCCAGCGCCGTGCCGACACCCGCCGTCGCCAGCCCACCGGTGTTGCAGTGGGTCAGCAAGCGGCTGCCCGGCGTCACCAGCGCGCTACCGGCCACCGCAATGTTGCCGCACAGTTGTTTGTCTTCATCGATAAGCCGCAGCGCTTCGGCGGTTAACGCCGCCACAAAATGCTCCTGCGTGAGCGCCTGTTTCATGCGATCAAGGTTATTCATCAGGTTCACCGCCGTTGGGCGCGCCGCGCGCAACGTTTCCAGCGCCTGCGCCAGTTGGTCGCGGTTTGCGCCCTGTTCTGCCAGCAGCGCCAGCAATAAGCTGGCAGAAAGGCCAATCAACGGCGCGCCGCGCACCCGTAGGGCATGAATATGGCCGACAAGATCCTCTACCGTGCTGGCCGGTAACCATTGTTTCTGCTGCGGTAAGGCCTGTTGGTCGAGAATAAATAATTGATTGTCGGCGACTCGCAGGCTGGTGGTCTGTAATGGCTGCATTGCGTTAAATCCCTGTTGCGTTGTTGTAGCGTATTGTGTCAGGATGACGTTCGGATGTATAGACGTCTAAATGGCTTTATTAGCAAAAGAGGATCGAGGCAATGTCGCAATACCGTACCTTCTCCGCCCGCGATGCCGTGGCGTATGCACAACAATTTGGCGGTCTGGACAACCCGTCCGAACTGGTGGACGCGCAGGAGGTGGGCGACGGTAACCTCAATCTGGTGTTCAAAATTTTCGATACCCAGGGTGTGAGCCGCATTATTGTCAAACAGGCGCTGCCCTATGTGCGCTGCGTGGGTGAATCCTGGCCGTTAACGCTTGATCGCGCCCGGCTGGAAGCGCAAACGCTGGTCGAACATTACCAGCACAGCCCGCAGCATACGGTAAAAATCCACCACTTCGACCCGCAACTGGCGGTGATGGTGATGGAAGATCTCTCCGATCATAAAATCTGGCGCGGCGAGCTCATTAACAATGTGTTTTACCCGCAAGCGGCTGCGCAACTGGGCGAATACCTGGCGCAGGTGCTGTTTCACACCAGTGATTTTTACCTCCATCCACATGACAAAAAAGCGCAGGTCGCACAGTTCATTAACCCGGAAATGTGCGAAATCACTGAAGATCTGTTCTTCAACGATCCCTACCAGGTCCATGAGCGCAACAACTACCCGGCTGCGCTGGAAACGGAGGTCGCCGCCCTGCGCGATGACGCGCAACTGAAACTGGCGGTGGCGGCGTTAAAGCACCGCTTCTTCTCTCACGCCGAAGCACTGCTGCACGGCGATATTCACAGCGGCTCGATTTTTGTCGCCGACGGTAGCCTGAAGGCGATTGACGCCGAGTTTGGTTACTTTGGCCCCATCGGTTTTGATATCGGCACCGCCATCGGCAACCTGCTGCTCAACTACTGCGGTTTACCAGGCCATCTGGGCATTCGCGATGCGGCCAGCGCGCGTGAACAGCGTCTGGCCGATATTCAAACCCTATGGACCACCTTTGCCGAACGCTTCCAGGCGCTGGCGAGCGAGAAAACCCGCGACGCGGCGTTAGCACAACCGGGCTATGCCAGCGCTTTCCTGAAAAAAGTATGGACCGACGCAATCGGTTTTTGCGGCACGGAGCTGATTCGCCGCAGCGTTGGGCTTTCACACGTCGCCGATATCGACACCATCAACGATGAAGAAATGCGCCACGCCTGCCTGCGCCACGCCATCACGCTCGGTAAAGCGCTGATTGTCATCGCCGAGCGCATTGAGAACGTCGATGAGCTGATTGCCCGCGTGCGCCAGTACAGCTAACGCAGCCCTCTCCCCCTGTCGGGGGAGAGGGCCTCACTACCCCAGATACTCAATCACCGACAACCCGCCGTTGTAATCGGTGCTGTAGATAATGCCGTTCGCATCAACAAACACATCGCAAGACTGGATCACGCGCGGGCGTGCAGGCCGCGTATCCATCATCTTCGCTGGCGCGGCAGGCACCAGCGCCCCGGTTTCCACCGGGCGATACGGGTTAGAAATATCGTAAGCCCGCACGCCCGCGTTCTGGTACGTGGCGAAAATCAGCGTCGAGCTGATAAAGCTGCCGGGGCGATTTTCGTGCAGGTTGTGCGGCCCGAAATGCGCCCCTTTCGCCACATAATCGGTTTCGTCCGGCTGCGGAAAGGTGGAGATGCTTACCGGATTTGACGGCTCACGAATATCAAACAGCCAGATCAGCTTCTCGCCATCTTCCTGATTGTCGAGCACCGCTTCATCCAGCACCACCAGCAAGTCCCGGTCCGGTAGTGGTAGCGCGGTGTGCGTACCGCCGCCAAACGGCGGGCTCCAGTTGCGGTGGCTGATCAGCTTCGGCTGGGTTCTGTCTTTCACATCCAGCAGCGTTAAACCGCCATCGCGCCAGCTACCGTACGCCGTATCCCCGGCGATAATCGCGTGGTGTAACGCATAACGTTTGCCTTCCGGCCACGCTGGCGTTTCCCCTGCGGCCTGGTTCATTCCCGGCAGCCACCAGCGCCCGGCAACCTGCGGTTTATGCGGATCGGCCAGATCGATGGTCAGGAAAATGTAGTCGGTAAAGCCGTCGATCAGCGCCGAGACATACGCCCAGCGCCCGCCCACATACCAGATACGGTGAATGCCGATGCCGTTGAGCGACAGGAAGCTGATTTCGCGCGGTTTATCGGGCGTGGAGATATCAAAAATGCGTAGCCCGGCGCTCCAGCCTTTGTCCTGCACATCGCTGACCGTCTCGCCGACCGAGCGGGTGTAGTAGACCTTTTCATCGGCAAAGCGCGCATCGGCGAACAGATCGCGCGCGTTGATTACTAAAAGCAGATCGTCGTGGGCTTGCAGATGCACATTCCAGGTGCCCGGCGGTGCCGGTACGTAACCAGCGGCTTTCGGTTTTTTCGGGTCGCGCACATCCACTATCGAAAACCCCTGCGACACCATATGCCCGATATAGGCAAAGCCACGGTGTACCATCAGTTGCACACCGTCCGGGCGACCGCCCTGATCGCTGTGACCAATCAGCCGCATATTGCGGCTGTATTCAGGACGCGGTAATTCACTCGCCATGTCCGTTCCTTACTTGTTTTTCGCTTCCAGCGTGGCGAACCACGGCGCGATAAAATCTTCCGTCTGGCCCCAGCCCGGAATGATTTTGCCGAGCGAGGCCACATTCACCGCGCCCGGCTGGCTTGCCAGCAGCGCTTGCGGAATGGCAGCGGCTTTAAAATCGTAGGTCGCAGGGGTCTGTTCACCGGCAATTTTATTGGCGATGAGGCGCACGTTGGTGGCACCAATCAGTTTCGGATCCACCGCCACGCTTACTTTCCACGGGCTGCCCGACTCGCGCATCAGTTGCAGATCCTGGTTGGAAACGTCGATGCTGTAGAGTTTGATCTCGGTGCGACCGTTCTCTTTCAGCGCCTTATACGCGCCCTGGCTGAAGGCATCCCAGGTGCCCCAGATCGCATCAATCTGTCCTTTCGGGTACTTCGCCAGCACCGCGCCCACTTTGTTAGCCGTGTCGCCCTGCACATCAGAAGAGACCGCGCCAATCGACTCCAGCTCTTTAATACCTGGGTTGGCTTTCAGCAGCTCGGCGTAGGCGGCCTGGCGGCGCTCCATCGGCGGGAAACCGGCAACCCACAGTTTGATAATGTTGGCTTTGCCGTTGAAATCTTTCACCAGCTCGCCAAAAGAGAGTTTGGTCAGCGAAGCGTCATCCTGCTGTGTCACCGTCACGCCCGGAATTTCACCGTTAACAGCGGTATCAAACACCGCCACTTTGATGCCCGCTGCCACCGCTTTTTTAATTAGATCGGTGGAGTACGGATCGCGCCCCTGCGACAGAATAATGCCGTCATATTTCTGACTGATCGCCTGGTTAACGAAATCCTGGAATTTGGCGTCATCACCGTTGCTCAAAAACGTGCTGATTTTAAAACCGAGTTTTTTACCTTCCTGCAACGCGCCGGAGACAAACTGGGTGGTGTTATCGTCTGAACCCAGGTTGCGGATAAGCGCAATGCGTATCGGGCCGTGGTGATTAGCAATGGCGTCCGGCACCGGCGCAGGTGTGGTGGCGTGTCCTGGCAGCGCGCTCAGTAAGCCCAGCGCCAGCAGTGAGAGTGCAATTTTTTTCATCTGTTTTCCCCTGAAGAATTAACGACGCTGGAAGTAAGTCAACGCAAGGGCACCGGCCAGCACCAGCCCCTTAATAATGTCCATCGCGTAATAGGGCACCGACAGCATCACCAGCCCGTTTTGCAGCACGCCGAGAATAACCGCCCCCACCAGCGTGCCGAGCGCATTCGGTTTGCCGGAACCGGCGAGCGAGAAACCGATCCACGCCGCCGCCACCGCATCCATCAAATAACCGCCACCGGCGTTGACCTGCGAAGAGCCAATGCGTGACGCCAGCAGAATGCCGCCCAGCCCCGCCAGCAGCGAGGCGATAACATATGCCGCCACTTTGTAGCGCGTGGTACGAATGCCGGACAGGCGCGCCGCTTCCGGGTTGCCGCCAATGGCATACATGCGACGACCGTGGGTGGTCAGCGACAAACCCAACTGCGCGACAACCGTCACCACCAGCATAATGATCACAATGGTCGGCACCTGGCCGAGCAGACCAAACGCCGCCGGAATGGTGCCCTCCGCCATATCGCCGCTCGGCAGCACCATATTTTCGGTAATCGAACCGCCATAGCTGTAGGTCATCGCCACACCCTGAATCACAAACAGGCTGCCAAGCGTCGCCAGCATGTCGGGAATGCGCAGAACCACAATTAAAAAGGCATTGAACAAGCCCACCAGCGTGCAGAGAGCCAGCGTGATAATGATGGCTTCGGTGGTACCAACGCCGTGCCAGACAAACAGTGAAATCACCAGCGCATTCGCCAGTGAGGCGGTGGAACCGACCGAGAGATCAAACCCGCCGATGGTCAGCGAAATAGAGACACCAATCGCAATCACCGTGACGATGGCGATGGATCGCAAAATGTTGATGATGTTGAAGGGATCGAGGAAGTTGTCCGACGCCACGCCAAAAATGGCGACAAGCGCGACCACGGTAAGCAACATGCCCCATTTATAGAGAAAATCAAAAAACTGCTGGCGGGGCGTCGCCGCCGCATTGACTGAAAGGGCCTTACTCACGGCGCCGTTCCTCCGGTGGAATAATAAAGAAGCGTCTCTTCGCGGGCATCCTCGCCCTGCACTTCCGCAACAATGCGCCCATCCCACAGCACACAAATCCGGTCACACAACCCCACCAGTTCGGCGAATTCACCCGAGGCGTAAATCACCCCTTTGCCTTCGCGCGCCAGGCCATCAATCAACTGGAACAGGTCGGTTTTCGCTTTCACGTCCACGCCTTTGGTCGGCTCATCGAAAATCACCACATTGGCGTGACCGCGCAGCCATTTGCCAATCGCTACTTTCTGCTGGTTGCCGCCGGAAAGACGGCGCAGCGTTTGCCCCGGCCCGGTAGTGCGCACGCCAACGCGGGCAATCACTTCCTGCGCCCAGCGCCAGGCCTGGCGATGCGCGAAAAAGCCCCAGCGCGAGAAACTGTTATCCGCGCTAATGGACAAATTCATGCTCACCGACTCATCAATAAAAATGCCCTCTTTGCGCCGCTCTTCCGGCACCAGCGCCAGCCCGCGCATCACGGAATCGGCCGGATCGCGCGGCCGCCACGGTTGGTTATTCAGCTCGCCACGGCTGATTCGGCTTTTACTCGCACCGAACAGCGCCTTACACAGCTCGGTTTTCCCCGCACCCGCCAGACCAGCAATGCCGAGAATTTCCCCTTTACGCAGGCGCAGCGAGATATCTTTCAGCAGCCCCTCGTCGTGCAAACCGTCAATGCTTAGCAGCACTTCATCACTGTGCGGTGGACGGGCTGGCGGGTAGATGTCGCTCAACTCATGACCGAGCATCTTCTCGACAATCGCTTCGCCGCTCAGGGCATGCATCGGACCGGATTCAATTAATTTTCCGTCGCGCAGCACCGTTAAGGTGTCGCAAATCGCGTTCAGTTCGTGGATGCGGTGCGAGATAAATACCACGCCAATGCCCTGCTGTTGCAGGCGTTTGACCACGGTAAACAAGCGCTCACTTTCATGCTGGTCGAGCGGCGCGGTGGGTTCATCGAGAATTAAAAAACGGCAGTGGTGCGAAAGCGCGCGCGCCAGCAGGATCTGCTGCTTCTCCGCCAGCGTGCAGCTATCGATCGAACGTCTTACATCAAACATCACATCGAGTTGCGCCAGCGCCTCGCGCGCCGATTTTCGGATCTCGCCCCAGCGGAAACGATGTCCGCCTTCCGCCAGCTTATCGAGCATGATGTTCTCGGCAATGCTCAAACCCGGGATCAGCGCAACATCCACTTCCTGCTGCACCAGATGAATGCCCAGCTGTTTGGCATCGCGCGGGGTGCGAATCGACACCGCCTGGTTATTGATGGCGATTTCGCCTTCGTAATGGTCGTACGTGCCGCACAGCACCGCCATCAGCGTCGATTTCCCCGCGCCGTTCGCGCCGGTTAAGGCATGCACCGAACCGCCGCGCAGGGAGAAATTGACATGCGACAGCGCCTTAAAGCCGCCAAAGGCCAGGCTTATGCCGCGCATTTCGAGGTGGTTGCTGCTCATTCGCACGCTGTTCCTGCAATTAATAGGTTGATTTAACGAATTTTTCACAGCCTCGCTTGACTGGCAACGACAGAAAATGCATAAGATAAAGCTAAATATTATTAGCCATCCGGATGTCCAGACATAACATCGGGTTAGCGATCACGCACAAGGACACAACACATGAGCAGCACTGATATCCGCGTCGTACCCGGCCCGGCCAACTACTTTTCCCACGCCGGTAGCCTCGCGCGGTTGCATGATTTCTTCAGCGCAGAACAACTGGCGCGCGCGGTATGGATCTATGGCGAGCGCGCCTTTGCCGGGGCAAAAGCGTTTTTGCCGCAAGGGTTTAACACGCCGGGCGCGAAACACATTTTGTTTAAAGGCCACTGTAGCGAGCATGACGTGAACGAACTGGCGCAGCAGGCAGGCGACGATCGGGCGGTGGTGATTGGGCTTGGCGGCGGCGCCTTGCTGGATACCGCCAAAGCGGTGGCGCGCCGTCTTGGTTTACCGGTGGTCGCCATTCCGACCATCGCCGCCACCTGTGCGGCGTGGACGCCGCTGTCGGTGTGGTATAACGAGGCTGGTCAGGCGCTGCACTTTGAAATTTTCGACGACGCCAATTTTCTGGTGCTGGTTGAACCGCAAATCATCCTTAATGCGCCTGCGGAATATCTGCTGGCAGGTATCGGCGATACGCTGGCGAAGTGGTATGAAGCGGTAGTGCTGGCACCACAACCAGAAAAGCTGCCGCTCACCGTACGTCTGGGGCTAAACGGCGCACTGGCGATCCGCGATGTGTTGCTACAGAGCAGTGAACAAGCTCTTGCTGACCAGCAGCGCGGCGAGCTGACGCAGGCATTTCGCGATGTGGTGGATGCGATTATTGCCGGGGGTGGGATGGTCGGCGGGCTGGGCGAGCGTTACACCCGCGTTGCCGCCGCACACGCGGTGCACAACGGTTTAACCGTGTTGCCACAAACGGAGAAGTTCCTGCACGGCACCAAAGTAGCGTATGGCATTCTGGTGCAGAGCGCCCTGCTCGGCGAGGACGATGTGCTGGCGCAGTTGATTAACGCCTATCAGCGTTTCAACTTGCCGACCTCGCTGGCAGCGTTGGACGTGGACATTAATAACCGCGCGGAGCTGGATAAAGTGATTGCTCACACTCTGCGCCCGGTGGAGTCGATTCACTACCTGCCAGTGGAACTCTCTGCCGATACGCTGCGCGCGGCGTTTGAAAAAGTGGAAGCGCTGTCGCGCTAATCGCCCTTCTTTACGTAATGCCGCCGGTAAGTAACGCCTTACCGGCGGCATTTTCTTTTACGCCCGCAGCGGTGTACCGCGAACCGGGCGATCGCCCGCCACGAAATAATCCGCATTGCTGCGCGGCAGCGGCGTGCGGCCACGGATGTTATCGGCAATCTTCTCGCCAATCATAATGGTGGTGGCATTGAGGTTACCGGTGATGATCAGCGGCATGATCGAGGCATCCACCACGCGCAAAGCTTCCAGCCCGTGAACACGCCCTTCGCCATCGACCACCGCCATCTCATCGCTGCCCATTTTGCAGGTGCCGCACGGGTGATAGGCGGTTTCGGCGTGGTTACGCACAAACTCATCCAGTTGCTCATCGCTCTGGCACTCAATGCCCGGGCTGATTTCCCGCCCGCGATATTTGTCCAGCGCCGGCTGGTTGATGATCTGCCGGGTGATACGAATCGCGTCGCGGAATTCGTGCCAGTCCTGCTCATGCGCCATGTAATTAAACTGGATCGCCGGATGCTGGCGCGGATCGCGCGATTTCAGACGCACAAAACCCCGGCTTGGCGAGCGCATCGAACCCACATGGCACTGGAAGCCGTGCGCTTCCACCGCATTTGAGCCGTTGTAGTTAATCGCCACCGGCAGGAAATGGTACTGAATATTCGGCCAGGCGAACTCCTCGCGGCTGCGGATAAACCCGCCGCCCTCGAACTGGTTGCTGGCCCCAATACCCGTGCCGTTAAACAGCCACTCCGCGCCAATTTTCGGCTGGTTCCACCACTTCAGCGCCGGATAGAGCGACACCGGCTCCTTGCACTCATATTGCAGGTACATTTCCAGGTGATCCTGCAAGTTTTCGCCCACGCCCGGTAAATCGTGCACCAGCGGAATATCGAACTGCTTGAGCAGATCAGCGGCACCGACGCCGGAGCGCTGCAAAATTTGCGGCGAAGCAATCGCTCCCGCGCAGAGCAACACTTCCCGGCGCGCATGCACTTCATGTACCGTGTCGCTGGAGCCCTGCAAATAGGCCACGCCGACAGCGCGTTTCCCCTCAAACAGAATGCGATCGGTGGTGGCATGAGTAATGATTTTCAGGTTCGGCCGCGTTTTTGCCATGTCGAGATAGCCGCGCGCGGTGCTGGAGCGGCGGCCTTTCGGCGTGACAAAGCGATCCATTGGGCCAAAACCTTCCTGCTGGTAGCCGTTAAGATCGTCAGTGCGCGGGTAACCGGCCTGTACACCCGCCTCGATCATCGCGGCGAACAGCGGGTTGTTGCCCGGCTTGCAGGTGGTGATGCTGACCGGGCCGTCGCCACCGTGGTAATCGTTCGCGCCGATATCGCGCGTTTCCGATTTACGGTAATAGGGCAGACAGTCGCGGTAGGTCCAGTGCTCAAGACCCGGCTGCTGCGCCCAGTTATCAAGATCCATCGCGTTGCCACGCACGTAGCACATGCCGTTAATCAGCGATGAACCGCCCAGCCCTTTACCGCGCCCACACTCCATGCGGCGGTTATTCATGTGCGGTTCAGGTTCCGTTTCATAGGCCCAGTTGTAGCGCTTGCCCTGCAGCGGGTAAGCCAGCGCCGCAGGCATCTGCGTACGGAAATCAAAACGGTAATCGGGACCGCCCGCTTCGAGCAGCAGTACATTGACATCGCTGTCTTCGGTCAGTCTTGTTGCCAAAACGTTCCCTGCGGATCCGGCTCCAATGATGATGTAATCAAATTCCATTCGTCGCTCCTCAGGTTAAAACTTTATTCAAAATACGGACTGAAAACGGCTCAGCTCGAGCTGGACGGATTTGACCTGCGTATAGTTTTGCAGCGTCATCAGACCATTTTCACGCCCAACGCCGGAGTGCTTGTAGCCGCCCACCGGCATTTCGGCGGCGGATTCACCCCAGGTGTTGATCCAGCAGATACCCGCTTCAATCTGGTGAATGACGCGGTGCGCACGGTTAAGATCTTGTGTCACCACGCCCGCCGCCAGGCCGTAATCGGTAGCGTTGGCGCGGCGCACCGCTTCCTCTTCGCGCTCATAGGTCAGAATCGACATCACCGGACCAAAGATCTCTTCACGCACGATGGTCATCTCATCGCGACAGTCGGTAAATACGGTGGGTTCGACCCACGCCCCGTGGTCGAAGTCACCGCCGGTCAGACGCTTACCGCCGCACAACAGGCGCGCGCCTTCGTTGATGCCGCTTTCGATATAACGCATTACGTTGTCGCGGTGCGCAAAACTGACCAGCGGCCCGAAATTGGTGTTCAGATCGTTGACATTACCGGCTTTAATGCGCGCCACGCGCTCAACAATTTTCGCTTCGAACGCACTCTGCAAGGCCTTCGGAATAAACACGCGCGTGCCGTTGGTACACACCTGGCCGGAGCTGTAGAAGTTGGCCATCATGGCGATATCGGCGGCGAGATCGAGATCGGCGTCGTCAAAGATAATCAGGGGTGATTTACCGCCCAGCTCCATGGTGACGTCTTTCAGCGTCGAACCAGCCGCATTCGCCATCACTTTCTTGCCGCTGGCAACGCCGCCGGTGAAAGAGACTTTGTCGATACCCGGATGGTCGGTCAGCAACTGTCCGGTCACCGCGCCGCTACCGTTCAGCACGTTAAATACGCCGTCTGGCACGCCAGCTTCGCTGTAAATTTCCGCCAGTTTCAGCGCGGTGAGCGGCGTGACTTCGCTCGGTTTAAAGATCATGGCGTTACCGGCCGCCAGCGCAGGCGCAGATTTCCACAGCGCAATCTGGATCGGGTAGTTCCACGCGCCAATCCCGGCCACCACGCCAAGCGGTTCGCGGCGGGTGTAGACAAACGAGGTGTCGCGCAGCGGAATTTGCTGGCCTTCAAGAGAGGGGATAAGCCCCGCGTAATACTCGAGTACGTCCGCGCCGGTGACGATATCAACGGCCTGGGTTTCGCTCAGCGGTTTGCCGGTATCCAGCGTTTCCAGCGCCGCCAGTTCATCATTGCGCTCGCACAGAATATCGACGGCGCGGCGCAGGATGCGCGAGCGTTCCATGGCGGTCATCGCGGCCCAGATTTTCTGCCCTTTTTGCGCACTGGCAACGGCGCGATCGACATCGGCCTGCCCGGCTTCGTGCACCTCGGCCAGCACCTCGCCGTTCGCCGGGTTGATGGTCTGGAATGTGTTACCCGCCGCAGCCGGGACGTATTGACCATGGATATAGAGCTGCTGTTCTGCGAATCGGGACATACTTCCTCCTTCTCAGTGATTCGTCGCGCCAGCCAGTTGCTGGCGAATGAATTGGGTGGTGAGCGTTCTGGCAATGTCCAGGTTAAAGGGTTTGCCGCTCAGCGCCGCGCGAAGCCAGAGGCCATCGATCAACGAGGCAAGGCCATGCGCCGCCAGCCGTGCCTGTTCACGCGGCAGATCGCGGCGAAACTCCGCCGCCAGCGTGGAGAACAGTCGGCGGCTGCTGACGCGCTCCAGGCGACCAAGCTGCGGCTGATGCATACTGCTGGCCCAGAAATCGAGCCAGGCTTTCATCGCCGCGCTGTGGACCTGGCTGTCATCAAAATTGCCTTCGACAATCGCCAGCAAACGCGTTTCGGTACTGGCCTGCGCGAGCGGTTTTAATCGCTGCGCCACGGCGTCGCGCAACTGGCGGGTGATGTCGCGCATGGTCGCTTCCAGCAGACCATTTTTGTCCCTGAAGTAGTGGCTGATGATGCCGGTCGATACGCCAGCGCGGCGCGCAATTTGCGCAATCGTGGCGTCGTTAATTCCTACTTCGTTAATGGTACTCAGGGTCGCATCAATCAGCTGCCGACGGCGTATCGGCTGCATTCCCACCTTTGGCATGGCTCCATCTCCACCGCAATGTAAGGGCCTTATTTAATCTTTTTTTGATTGCACGTTCAATATAAAAAAAGATTTTGTTAGGATATTGTGCTTCAATTGTTAAATAAACGAAGCGGGAATGTATAAGCTAAATACGGCGACGCAAACCGTGAGAACAGAGAGGAGCAAACGCGATAAAACAACCGATGTTTGGCGTTAATCTTTTGAAAAATTACAGGAAATTAACCAGAGGTAACCGATGATTAATCCACCTGCCAGTGAAAAAGACAGAATCAATCCCGTGGTGTTTTACACCTCTGCCGGACTGATTCTGACATTTTCACTGGTCACCATTTTGTACAGCGATTTAGCCGCAGCCTGGATTCAGACCACCGTTAACTGGGTGTCATCCACCTTTGGCTGGTATTACATGCTGGCCGCAACGCTGTATATCGTCTTTGTTATCTATATGGCCTGCTCGCGCTACGGGGCGATTAAACTTGGGCCGGAGCAGTCCAAGCCGGAGTTCAGTTTGCTGAGCTGGTCGGCGATGCTGTTTGCCGCCGGGATCGGTATCGATTTGATGTTTTTCTCCGTCGCGGAGCCGGTCACGCAGTATATGCAGCCCCCGGAAGGCGCAGGCCAGACGATGGAAGCCGCGCGTCAGGCGATGGTGTGGACACTGTTCCACTACGGCTTAACCGGCTGGTCGATGTATGCGCTGATGGGCATTGCGCTGGGCTACTTCAGCTATCGCTATAACCTGCCGCTCACTATTCGTTCTGCGCTGTATCCTATTTTCGGTAAACGCATTAACGGCCCGATTGGTCACACGGTGGATATTGCCGCGGTGATCGGCACCATTTTTGGTATTGCCACTACGCTCGGTATTGGCGTGGTGCAGCTTAATTACGGGCTGAAAGTGCTGTTCGACGTGCCGGAAGGGCTGACCGCGCAGATGGCGCTGATTGTGCTGTCGGTGGTGATCGCTACCATTTCGGTCACCTCCGGGGTGGATAAAGGCATTCGCATCCTTTCGGAACTGAACGTGGCGCTGGCGCTCGGGCTGATCCTGTTCGTGCTGTTTATGGGCAAGACCGATTTCCTGCTCAACGCGCTGGTGCTCAACGTCGGCGATTACATCAACCGCTTTATGGGCATGACGCTCAATACCTTTGCGTTTGATCGCCCGACACAGTGGATGAACAGCTGGACGCTCTTCTTCTGGGCCTGGTGGGTCGCCTGGTCGCCGTTTGTCGGGCTGTTCCTCGCACGTATTTCCCGCGGGCGCACCATTCGCGAGTTCGTGCTCGGCACGCTGATCATTCCGTTCACCTTCACCCTGCTGTGGTTGTCGGTGTTTGGTAACGCCGCGCTGTATGAAATTATCCACGGCGATGCCGGTTTCGCCCAGGAGGTGATCGCCCATGCCGAACGCGGATTCTACAGCCTGCTGGCGCAGTACCCGGCGTTTAAACTCAGCGCTTCTGTCGCCACCATTACCGGCCTGCTGTTTTATGTCACCTCGGCGGATTCCGGCTCGCTGGTGCTGGGCAATTTCACCTCGAAGCTGAAAGATATCAATAGCGATGCGCCGAACTGGCTGCGGATTTTCTGGTCGGTCGCCATCGGCGTGCTGACCATGGGCATGCTAATGACCAACGGTATTTCCGCGCTGCAAAATACCACGGTGATCATGGGCTTGCCGTTCAGTTTTGTGATCTTCTTTATTATGGCCGGGCTGTATAAATCGCTGAAGGTGGAAGATCACCGCCGTGCCAGCGCCAGCCGCGAAACCGCACCTTATATTCCGGCGAGCAACGATCGCCTGAGCTGGAAAAAACGCCTCTCGCGGCTGATGAATTATCCGGGCACGCATTACACCCGGCAGATGATGGAAACAGTGATTTACCCGGCAATGCAGGATGTGGCAAAAGAGCTGGAACTGCGCGGCGGACGGGTATCGCTTGAAAATGTCGCGCCGGAAGAAGGCCAGCCGCTGGGCTACCTGGATCTGCGCGTCCACCTCGGTGAGGAGCAGGATTTTGTCTACCAGGTGTGGCCGCAGCAATACTCCGTACCGGGCTTTACCTACCGCGCACGCAGCGGCAAATCGCACTACTTCCGGCTGGAAACCTTCCTGCTGGAGGGCAGCCAGGGCAATGATTTAATGGACTACAACAAAGAGCAGGTGATCATCGACATCCTGGATCAGTACGAGCGCCACCTGAACTTTATCCATCTGCACCGCGAAGCGCCGGGCAATAATATTGTTTTCCCTCAGCCATAACGCAACGGGCCACTTCGGTGGCCTGTTTTTACGGCGCAGGCCACAATCCCATTGCCATACGCGCGACGCCGAGTAGCGTTTCCCGGCTCGCGCCATCGCGCGCCTGAATCGACATCCCCTGCTGAATGCTGACATACAACCGGGTCAGCGCATCGATATCGGTGGTCTCAGGTAACTCGCCGCGCTGCTGCGCCTCGCTCAGGCGCGCTTTTAGCTGCGCAACGCCGCCATTACGCAACTGACGAACCCGCTCGCCCAACCGTTCATGCCCTTCGCTGGCAACCGCGGACAGCGTCACCATGCAGCCATGCGGCAAATCGCAGCGGGTTAACACCTCAGCCGATCGCTCCAGCCACGCCGCAATGGCTTTTTTCGGCGATGGCTCGCTTGCCATATCGCCCCAGATCGCTGGCGCAACGCACTGTTCGTAGTGCTGCAACACCTCATCGTAGAGATCTTCTTTGCTACCGAACGCCGCATACAAGCTGGGCGATTTAATGCCCATCGCCTCATACAGATCGTTCATGGATGTCGCGGTGTACCCCTTCTGCCAGAAGAGTTTCATCGCGTTATTCAGCGCCTCGGTACGGTCAAATTCCCGTGGTCTTCCCCGGCTCACTTTCGCCTCCTCGCATTTTGTGCTGATCGGTATATTAATAAGATTGACGAATGTATGGAAGCCTGTTTATTTTAATTATGTATCAATCGACACATAATTCAGGAGCCACCATGTCACATTCACTTGCAGGAAAACGCGCGCTGGTCACCGGCGCGAGCCGCGGTCTGGGAAAAGCCATCGCCTTAACGCTGGCGCGGGAAGGAGCGGACGTCGCCATTACCTGGGAGAAATCCGCCGATAAAGCACAAGCCGTTGTGGACGCGATCCGCGCGCTGGGGCGTAACGCCGTGGCGATCCAGGCCAACAGCGCCGAACCACAAGCTGCCCGCGCCGCCGTGGATCAAACCGTGCAGCAACTCGGCGGGCTGGATATTCTGGTTAATAACGCCGGCATCGCGCGCGGCGGCCAGTTAGAAGCGATGTCGCAGGAGGATATCGATGCGATGATCGACGTGAATATTCGCGGCGTGGTCTATTCAACGCAGGCGGCGATTGCCCATCTGCCGGACGGCGGGCGCATTATCAATATCGGCAGTTGCCTTTCCGATCGCGTGCCGTTTAAAGATATCGCCATTTATTCGATGACCAAATCCGCGCTGAACTCATTAACACGCGGGCTGGCGCGGGATTTGGGCCCACGCGGGATCACCGTCAATATGGTGAAACCCGGTTCAACGGACAGCGATATGAACCCGGCGGACGGCGAAGGCGCGGAAGAGCAGCGTCGTATGATTGCGCTCGGGCATTATGGTGAAGCGCAGGATATCGCCGAAGCGGTCGCTTTCCTCGCCAGCCCGGCGGCGAAGCAGATTACCGGTGCGGATATTGTTGTTGATGGCGGCACCAACGCCTGATCGCGGCGTAAATAACTGGCTTAAAGCTGAAAGCTTCCGGAAGCACCAGCCTGGCTGGGGGTTTTCTGTAGATAAAGAAAAGCGGCGCATATGCGCCGCTTTTTAAGCAAGACGCGTATTAACAACAGCGTGCGCCGCCTTTCCCGCCGTAGCGCGCATCCTGGCGCTCGCGGAAAAACTCCTCATAGGTCATCGGTGTCTGCTCCGGGTGCGTCACGCGCATATGCTCGACATAGTTGTCGTAATCCGGAACGCCAATCATCATTTTCGCCGCCTGGCCTAAATACTTCCCGGCTTTTGAAAGCGTATCGAACATAATCCCTCCGCGTTACGCGATTAATGCACACTTTTTGCCTGACCGACAATCTGCTCAACGTCGCCCGTCATTTCCTGGTACGGCGTCTCGTTCGCCGTCGCTTTATCGTCTTTCAGCGCCGCCAACGCGGTTTTCAGCGAGTAGAACGCCAGTACCACCACCACGACCATAAAGAAGATGGTCAAGCCAGCATCGAGACGGTTGTTAAACACCAGTTGCGCCAGTTGAGACTGGGTATACTGCGCCGGAATATTGCCGCTGTCGATCATCGCCTGGAACTTATTGGCGATGGCCAGGAAGCCGACTTTCGCATCCGGGCTAAAGGCTTTTTGCCAGCCTGCGGTGAGCGTACAAACCAGCAGCCAGGCGGTTGGCAGCAGTGCCACCCACGCATAACGCTGGCGTTTCATCTTGAACAGCACCACCGCACAGAGCATCAGCGCCATGCCCGCCAGCATCTGGTTGGCGATGCCAAACAGCGGCCACAGGGTGTTAATACCGCCGAGCGGATCAACCACGCCCTGGTGCAGGAAGTAGCCCCACGCCAGCACGCACAGCCCGGTCGCCAGCAGGTTCGCGGGCAGCGATTCCGTGCGTTTGAGGTTCGGTGAAATCACGCCCAGCAGATCCTGCAACATAAAGCGCGCCGCGCGTGTCCCGGCATCCACTGCTGTCAGAATAAACAGCGCCTCAAACAGAATGGCGAAGTGATACCAGAACGAGACATCCATCAGGCCGCCGAGCGCGCCGTGCAGGATATAAGCCATGCCCACTGCCAGCGTCGGTGCGCCGCCCGCGCGGGAAATGATCGACTGCTCGCCCACTTCGCTGGCAATCTGCCTGAGCGCATCCGGGGTGATACTAAAGCCCCAACCGCTCACTACTTGCGCCGCTGAGGCCACCACATCGGTGGTGCCGGCAGGCGCTAATACCGCCATCGGGCTGTTCATTGCGAAGTAGACACCTGGGTCGATAATGCACGCGGACACCAGCGCCATGATCGCCACGAACGACTCCATCAGCATGCCGCCGTAACCGATAAAACAAGCCTGCCCTTCGCTGGCGAGCATTTTCGGCGTGGTGCCGGAGGAAATCAGCGCATGGAAGCCGGAAACCGCGCCACAGGCAATGGTAATAAACAAGAACGGAAACAGGTTACCGGTCCACACCGGGCCAGTCCCATCAACAAACTTGGTCAGCGCAGGCATGGTCAGCGTCGGGCGCATGATCAGAATGCCAATCGCCAGGCCGATAATGGTGCCGATTTTCAGGAAAGTAGAAAGGTAATCACGCGGCGCCAGCAGCAGCCACACCGGCAGCACTGAGGCGACAAACCCGTAGCCCACCAGCATCCACGTCAACTGCACGCCGGTGAAATCAAAGTACGGTGCAATCGCCGGGTTTGCCGCCACCCAGCCGCCAGAAATAATGGCGAACACCAGCAGTACCAGGCCAATCACCGACACTTCGCCAATCCGCCCGGGGCGCAGATAGCGAATGTAGATACCCATAAAAATCGCCAGCGGAATGGTAAAGGCGACGGTATAGGTTCCCCACGGGCTGTGGGTCAGCGCTTTGACGACAATCATCGCCAGCACCGCAAGGATAATCACCATGATCATAAAGGTCGCCACCAGCGCAATCACGCCAACGGTCGGCCCCATCTCCGCTTTCACCATCTCACCGAGCGAACGCCCGTCCCGACGGGTGGAGATAAACAGCACCATGAAATCCTGCACCGCACCGGCCAGCACTACGCCTGCGAGGATCCAGATCATGCCCGGCAAATACCCCATTTGCGCAGCCAGCACCGGCCCCACCAGCGGGCCTGCGCCGGCAATCGCCGCAAAATGGTGACCGAACAGCACTTTTTTGTCTGTCGGCACGTAATCAAGACCATCGTTGTAGCGCACCGCCGGCGTCATGCGCGTCGGGTCAACCTGTAGCACATTTTTAGCGATATACAGGCCGTAAAAACGGTAAGCGATAAGGTAGATACAGACCGCGGCCACCACGATCCACAGCGCGTTGATCTGTTCGCCACGATTAAGCGCGATATAGCCGAGGGCAAATGCGCCAACCAGCGACAGCACGCCCCAAATAAGGTATTTCCCTGAGTTGTTCATAGCGGGTATCCGTTGAGAGACAGAGAGATGTTACATTTTGTATCTATATCAACTCGCGGGTTTTAACAACTTTGAAACATGGGAAATTTGCCCTGCCACCAGGCATTTACCTGATTGTGTTACCGGGATCGCAAGATTGCACCCTCTCCCGCTACGGAGAGGGCGAAACTACCCCAGCACCGCCGTGCTGAGACGACAGGTGCAGCAGCGTCGGCCTTGTTCGTCAAACACCACAATTTCCCAGCTCTGGTTCTGCCGACCAAGATGCAGCGGCTGGCAAACGCCGCGCACTTTACCCTGCGAAACCGGGCGGTGATGGGTGGCGTTTAATTCCGTGCCCACCACGCATTGACCCTCGCGGGTCATCAGATAGCCCGCCATCGATCCCAGCGTTTCCGCCAGCGCCGCCGAGGCACCACCGTGCAGCAGACCAAACGGTTGATGCGTGCGGCTGTCTACCGGCATTTCCGCTTCAAGGAAATCATCACCGATGCGGGTGTAAGTAATCGCGAGATGCGCCACCAGCGTGTTGGCGCTTGTCGCGTTCAGTTCATCAAGGGTTAAATGACGTTTCCAGATCATCTACGCCCCCAGCGTCGAGCCGCCATCCACCACGATATCCTGCAATGTGATATGGCTTGCCAGATCGGAAGCGAGGAACAAAATGGTGTTCGCCACTTCCTGCGGACGGGCGATTTTCCCCAGCGGGATACCGAGCTTGAACTGCTCGCCAAAACCGCGAATACGCTGCTGTTCGGCGCCATCGCTCACCCAAAGTAAACGCTGCATGTCGGTGTCGGTCGATCCCGGTGAGACAATGTTGCAGCGCACATGGCTTGCCGCCAGCTCAAGACCGACGGTGAGCGCCAGGCTTTTGAGCGCCGCTTTCGATGCGCCATAGGCGCTCATGCCGATACGCGGTGTGTGCGCCGCGTCGGAGGCGACGGTGACAATCGCCCCGCTCTGCTGACGGCGAAATTGCGCCATCGTCTGCTGAAACAGGTTAAACGCGCCGCCAACGTTAATGGCGAAGGTGTTTTGCCAGGCTTGCGCTGTCAGTTCGTCGGTGGCGCCCATATGTAAAACCCCGGCGGCGTTCACCAGCACGTCCAGTCGTTTGCGTTGCGCCAGCACGCGCTGGCAAACTGCCTGCACTTGTCCGGCGTCGGCAACGTCCAGCACTTCGCAGGAGAAAGGGTAATCCGTGCCGCCAAAAGCCAGATCGAAACCAGTCACGTGTGCGCCCGCCTCGACAAACGCCTTCGCCGTGGCATAACCGATACCTTTACCGGCCCCGGTCACCCAGACAACTTTGCCGGTAAAATCCAGGCTGGCCATTATTTCACCTCGCGGGAAAGCAGCGTCCACCAGGCGTCAATGGTCGGGTTTTTCGCCAGCATCACAAAGTCGATATCGCCATGTATTTTGCGCCAGCGCGCGGCGAGCGCCATCATGCGCACGGAATCAAGGCCGTAGTCGATGAGATTCTCGTCATCTAATGGTTCGTCGGACTCATCTAGCAGCGGCAGGATCAGCGCGCGTAATGCCGCTTTGCTGCCCGGCACAGGCAGTAATTCTTGTGTCATCACCACGCGACCAGCACGCCCGGCGACATAATTAAGCGACATCAAATGCTCTTCGCGGCTGAAATCTGCCAGCGCGTCGGCGACCATAAACGGTTTGATATCGCGCATAAACGCATCGGTGGCGGTGGTCATGCAGCCAATGTGTGAATACACCCCGGTGATGAGTAACTGGTTACGGCCGGTCTCTTTGAGCATCTGCTCCAGCGGCGAGCGGTGAAACGCGCTGTAACGCCACTTCACCAGCACGGTGTCGGCCTCATCCGGCGCAAGTTGTGCAACAATTTTTTGCTGCTCCGGCGAGCGGGTTAAGCCTGGCCCCCACATATCGTTGAGCAGCGCGCGGTCTTCATCGTTCTGCTCTTTCGGCTGCGCGGTGTAGTACACCGGAATGTTGCTTTGCTTGCAGAAATCGCGCAGTGCGGCGATGTTAGCCACCACTTGCTGCATCATCGGGCAGTTTTCGCCCCAGAAGTTAACAAAGTAATCCTGCATATCATGGATCAGCAGCGCCGCACGTTCCGGCTCAAACGGCCAGCTCACTTTGTTTTGCGGGATATCGGCCGCGCCAGGCAGCGCGTAGCCCTGTAGTTTTGGAATCGCCATCTTCTCTCCTTTACGCCGGTGCGCGTTGCGCTAACCACTGGCGTAACTGTTTTTTATCGACCTTACCCACCGGCGTCAGCGGCAGCGCGTCCACGCACTCCACGCGATCCGGCAGTTTGAACTCGGCAACGCCCTGCTCGCGCAGAAAGCGGCGGACAGCTACCGCGCGCAGCGGCGTTTTCACCACCAGGTAAGCGCAGCTTTTTTCGCCCAGCAGGCTGTCTTCCATGCTGACCAGCGCAGCGTGGATCACCGACTCATGGCGCAGCAGCAGGTTTTCGATCTCCTCGGCGGCAATCTTCTCGCCGCCGCGGTTGATCTGATCTTTTTCGCGCCCCTGCACGGTGATATAGCCCTGCTCGTCTACCGAAATCAGATCGCCGGAGCAGTAAAAACCGTTTTCATCAAAGGCGCTGGCATTGTGTTCCGGGCTGTTAAAGTAGCCGCGAAAGGTGTACGGGCCGCGCGTCATCAGGCGGCCAACATGGCCTGGCGGCAACAGATTGCCGTTTTCATCCGCCACCCACACTTCATCATCCGGGCACATCGGGCGGCCTTGCGTGTTGATAATGCGATCAAAGGGATCGTCCAGACGGGTGTAGTTCACCAGCCCTTCCGCCATGCCAAATACCTGCTGCAACTGGCAGCCGATCTCCGCAGGAATACGCGCCGCAAGCGTTGCCGATAACCGCGCGCCACCGACCTGCAACAGCCGCAGCGAGGCGAGTTGCGCATTGCTGCCCCACTCGGCAATCGCCTGTAACCACAGGCTTACCGCCGGCGGCACCAGCGCGGTAACGTTAATCTGGTGTTTTTCAATCAGCGGGAAGCAGAGCGTGGCACTCGGATCGGCAGCCAGCACCACGCAGCCTTCGGCGTGGAAAACGCCAAGCGCGCCGGGTGAACTCAATGGGTAGTTGTGCGCCGCCGGCAGCGCGCAGAGGTAACGGGTTTGCGCGTTAAATCCGCAGATCTCGTTACTGCGCACAATGCTGTAGTAGTAATCATTGTGCGTGCGCGGGATAAGTTTTGGCGTGCCGGTGCTGCCGCCAGAAAGCTGGAAAAACGCCACTTCATCGGCGGGCGTTGGCGTGGCGATAAAATTATCTGCCGGGCGGGCAATGGCGTTTTCCAGCGCCTGCTCGCCACTGTCACCGCGCAGCAGCACAGTGCGCACCGACGGGTGCTGTGCAACAAACGCGGTGAGGAAATGGTCATTCTCAAATAGCGTATGCGCGCGATCGGCAATCAGCAGCGCCGGCGCGATTTGCGCGGCATACGCGTTCAATTCGCTGCGCTGATGGCTGAACAGCGCGTTGACTGGCACCACGCCGATTTTCAGCAGCGCGAAGAAAACAATGTAGAACTCGCTGACGTTGCCCAGTTGCACCAGCGCGGTTTCCCCGCGCTTGATGCCCTGCGCCTGTAACGCCGAGGCCAAATTGTCTCCGGCAGCGTTGAGCTGGCGGTAGCTCAAGCGGCGTTCGCCCTCGATCACCGCCGTGGCGTCACTGCGCGCGTGGCGGGCCAAAATATCGGTCAGTGGTAAATCCTGCCAGTAGCCCTTTTCACGGTAACGATCTGCAAACTCGTGCGGCCAGCGGGTAAAAGGAATGGTCATGGTTGATCCTCAGTGCAAACCAAATGCGTTCAGCATGGTGGTCAGCTTGACGCCGGTTTCGCGCCACTCGGAAAGCGGCGAAGAGGCCGGAACAATCCCGGCACCGGCGAACAGACGAACGCGGTTATCGTGAAGCCGCGCGCAGCGAATAGTGACCACCCACTCGCCGTTACCCTCGGCGTCGCACCAGCCAACGATGCCGCCAAACAGCTCACGGTTGAAGGGCTCCAGCTCGGCAATCACCTGTTTCGCTACCTGGTGCGGGAAGCCGCTCAGCGCGGGCGTCGGGTGCAGCAGGCAGGCCAGCGTCAGCGCGTTCTCCCCGGCTAATGCGGTGCCGGTGATCGGCGTGGCCAGGTGCCATAAAGTGGGGGTAGTGACCAGTTGCGGTGATTCCGGCAATGTCAGGGTTTGGCTGCGCGGTTGCAGCACGTTTTTCATCGCCTGCGTCACCAGTTCGTGTTCGTGCCGGTCTTTTTCCGAAGCCAGCAGCTTGTTGCCCGCTTCGCGGTCAAGAATGTCGTCCGGCTGACGGCGAGCGGAACCGGCTAACGGCAGAGAACTGAAGTGCTCCTGCTCTTTACGCAGCAACAATTCCGGGCTTGCGCCCAACAGCACGCCGCCATCCGGCAACGGAACGTGGAAGTTGAAACTGGCCGGGTTCTGGGCGATCAGGCGTTCTAACAGCACTCCGCTGTCGATACGGCTGTCGGTGGTTAACTCAATCAGACGCGAGAGTACCACTTTGTCGACTTCCGGCGTGGCGGTGCGGGCGGCGGCGTTCGCCACCATCTGCATAAACGTCTCCTGCGGCGGGATCGCCTGCTGCGCCGTGACGTTCGGCATCGCGCCACTTGTAAAATAGCGCGCGGATCGCTGTTTCTCCGGGCGGGAGAAAGTTTGCCAGGTGTGCGGGATAAACAGCGCAGACGGCTGCGTGGTATCGAACGGGATCGCCCCTACCATCACCGGGCGGGTAATGCCCTGCGCTTTCGCATCGGCAAAGGCTTGCGCCAGCTTTTGCTGGAAAGCGCTGTCAGGCGCATCGCCGCCCACGGCAGGCTCGCAGAAACGCGCCACGCACCCGGAAGTTGTGAAACTGCGGTACGGCGACATAAAGAAAAACTGATCTGCGGCCAGCGTATTCACAGACTGCCGGGTTTCCTCAGCCAGGGACGTATCCATATCATTCTCCAACAATGATAAATGAACTAATAATGATTATCATTTGTGTTTTGTCGCAGTAAGATAAAAAGTTATGCCCCGCTCTGTCAACAGCAGATTCGTCGCCCGCAGCGCTAATGCTTGCATCTGCTTCATCCAACGATGAAAATGAGAAGCATTAACCTCAACAAAAACAGGATACGCATTGTGAGATTCTCTTTATGGAGCCGTAAGCCCTTAGTGTTTTTGAGCTTTTTTGTTTTAGGACTAACCTCAGCCACCGCCGCCGACTGGCCTCGCCAGATAACCGACAGCCACGGAGCACACGCCCTTACCAGCAAGCCGTTGCGCATTGTTTCCACCAGCGTGACGCTCACCGGTTCGCTACTGGCGATTGACGCGCCGGTTATCGCCAGCGGCGCAACCACGCTAAATAACCGTTTCGCCGACGAACAGGGCTTTCTGCGCCAGTGGGGCGATATCGCCAAACAGCGCAATGTCGCGCGTCTCTACATCGGTGAAGCCAACGCTGAAGCCGTTGCCGCGCAGATGCCGGATTTAATCCTGATCAGCGCCACCGGCGGCGACTCCGCGTTGCCGCTGTATGATCAGCTATCGACCATCGCTCCGACGCTTATCATCAACTACGACGACAAAAGCTGGCAGGCGCTGTTAACGCAGCTTGGCGAAATCACCGGTCACGAAAAAGAGGCAGCGGCGCGTATCAGCCAGTTCAATCAACAGCTTGCTGACGTTAAAGCCCGCATGAAACTGCCACCTCAGCCGGTCACCGCGCTGGTTTATACCCCGGCGGCGCACGGCGCGAATCTATGGACTGAAGAGTCCGCGCAGGGAAAATTGATGCAGCAACTGGGCTTTACCCTCGCGCCGTTACCGGCGAATCTGCACACCAGCCAGAGCCAGGGGAAACGTCATGACATCGTTCAATTGGGCGGAGAGAACCTGGCCGCCGGGCTGAATGGCGAAGCGCTGTTCCTGTTTGCCAGCGACCAGAAAGACGCGGATGCACTCGGCCAGAACTCATTACTGGCGCACCTGCCCGCGGTGCAAAACCACCGCGTGTACGCGCTGGGTGCGGAAACGTTCCGCCTTGATTACTACAGCGCCACCCGCGTGTTGCAACGCTTGTCGGCGCTGTTTGGTTAATCAGGCTTCCGCGGCGGGCTGCACCTGGCGAAAACGCCGCAGCTCGCCGAGCGCCATCACCAGCAACACACCCACTATCGCCAGCACAAAACCGCTGATGCTCGCCGACGAAACCGGCGTCATCATCGACGCCATCGCGCCAAGCAGCGCCGCGCCAATGGCGTCGCCCGTGACGTTTTGCGCCGTCCATAAGCCGTTAATTCGCCCGAGCATCGCTTCCGGAGTTTGCGTTTGCAGCAGCGTGTATTGCAGCAGCGAACTCACCGCCGTCAGCCAGCCGCACAGCGCCAGAAACAGCACGCCCAGCGCCCAGACGGGCATCAGGCTGAATAAACCGATGGCGATAAACGCGCCAACGGACGCCAGCAGCATAATCACGCCGGGGCGTTCGCTGTGCGCCAGTTTGCCGCTGGTTAACGCGCCAATGGCCGCACCGAGCGGCAGCGCGGCATACAGCAAGCCAATTTCGGCCGCCGACATATTCCAGCTTATCGCCAGCGCCGGGTAGAGTACGCGCACCGCGCTTGCCATCGTCAATAGCCCGCCAAGTAGCGCGATGCCGCCAATCAACGGGTTATGCAGTAAAAATTGCAGGGCGGTAAGGAGCGATTTCAGCGGGTGCTCGCGCGGTTGTGGCGGTGGTGGTAATGCAGGCAGGCTCAGTAATGGCAACAAGGTGATAAACGTGCCTGCCGCCGCCAGCCCGTAGTTCCACGCCACGCCGCCGGTCGCCAGCAGCAAACCGCCGCACATTGGCGAAATAACGGAACCCAGCCGCACCGTCAGCATGGTAATGGCGCCAGCATGCATCAGGTTTTCACGCCCGACCAGCGCCGGTGTCGCCGCCAGCAGCGCCGTTACGCCCAGCGCGCCGAAAAAACCATCCCACAAACCGAGCAGATAAATTGCCAGCAGCGAAGGCTCCGGCAACAACGCATTCAGATACAGGCCGATAAAACCGACGCCGCAGGTGGAACGCGCCAGCAGAATCAGTTTTTTGCGCTCAAATCGATCCGCCAGAACCCCGCCACACATCAGACCGACGAACATGGCGCTACCGGTCAGCGTAACGGCAAGGCCAACTTGCCAGCTGGAGTGGGTCATCGTCTGGATTTGTACCGGCACCGCTACGCCCAACAAGCCCAGCGAGAGAATTGAGATAAAACGCGCCAGAAATACCGCGCGAAAAGCCGGATGCGTACGCAGCAGACTCAGGTTCAACAGCCAGGATTGTTGCTTCATTCCAATGCCTTAAATACACACTTTCTATGTCCATTCGCAGGCTGCGCATGGTAACATATCAAAACAAGATCGATAACGATAATTAATATCATTATCAAATTTGGGACGTTTTATGTCGTGTTCTGCTTTCCCGGCGCGCCCCGTTGCCCTCGCCGGGTTATTGATATTGTTGGCTGTCGCCGTTGCACTCAGCCTGTTTGTTGGCGCAAAACCTCTGCCCGCTTCGGTCGTCATTGACGCCCTGACTGGCGTCTGCCAGAGCGCGGACTGCACCATCATCAACGATGCCCGCTTGCCGCGTACGCTGGCAGGTTTACTCGCGGGCGGTGCGCTGGGCATTGCCGGTGCGTTAATGCAAACCCTCACGCGAAATCCGCTCGCTGATCCTGGCTTGCTCGGCGTTAACGCCGGTGCCAGCTTCGCCATTGTGCTCGGCGCGGCGCTACTGGGCGCGGTCACGCCCGTCGAACAACTACTGCTTGCCTTTTGCGGCGCGCTGGCGGCGTCGCTGCTGGTCGCTTTTACCGGCAGCCAGGGTGGTGGGCAACTCAGCCCGGTTCGCCTGACGCTGGCGGGCGTGGCGCTGGCGGCGGTGCTGGAAGGATTATCCAGCGGTATTTCATTGCTTAACGCCGACGTTTATGACCAGTTGCGCTTCTGGCAGGCCGGTTCGCTCGATATCCGCACCCTGCAAACGCTAAAAATTGTTCTGATCCCGGTGCTGCTGGCTGCGCTCATGGCATTGATGCTGAGCCGCGCGCTTAATAGCCTGAGCCTCGGCAGCGACACCGCCACGGCGCTGGGCAGCCGTGTGGCGCGCACGCAGTTGCTCGGTTTAGTGGTGATCACGGTGCTGTGCGGCAGCGCGACGGCGGTTGTCGGCCCGATTGCCTTTATCGGCCTGATGATGCCACACATGGCGCGCTGGCTGGTGGGCGCGGATCACCGCTGGTCGCTGCCGGTCACGTTGATTGCCACCCCAGCCCTGCTGTTGTTTGCCGATATCATTGGTCGCCTGCTGGTGCCGGGCGAACTGCGGGTTTCCGTGGTCAGTGCCTTTATCGGCGCGCCGGTGTTGATTGTGCTGGTGCGCCGCGCGCGCGGAGGCGGCTTATGATGGCGCCCTCCCGCCGCCTGCTCGGCAGTTGCTTGCTCATGGTTATTGCCGCGTTGCTTTTAGCTACCTGGGGTTTACGCAGCGGTTCGGTGACGCTGGCGTTTTCACAGGTGCTTGACGTGCTCACCGGCGACGCGCCGCGTGCCATGCAACTGGTGGTGATGGAGTGGCGCTTGCCGCGCGTGCTGATGGCGCTACTGGTGGGCGCTGCGCTTGGCGTGAGCGGCGCGATTTTCCAGTCGCTGATGCGTAACCCACTCGGCAGCCCGGATGTGATGGGCTTTAACACCGGCGCGTGGAGCGGCGTGCTGGTAGCGATGGTGCTGTTTGGCCAGCATCTGGCCGCTATCGCACTGGCGGCGATGGTCGGCGGTATGCTCACTTCGCTGGTGGTCTGGCTACTGGCCTGGCGTAACGGCATTGAGACATTCCGCTTGATCATCGTCGGTATTGGCGTGCGCGCAATGCTGGTGGCGTTTAATACCTGGCTGTTGCTGCATGCCTCGCTGGAAACCGCGCTCTCCGCCGGGCTGTGGAACGCCGGGTCGCTCAATGGCCTGACCTGGGCGAAAACCGTCCCTTCCGCACCGATCATGCTGGTGATGTTTCTTTTTGCCGCGCTGCTGGCACGCCGGATGCGGCTGCTGGAAATGGGCGATGACAGCGCCTGCGCGCTTGGCGTTAGCATAGAACGTTCACGCCTGATGCTCATGCTGGTAGCCGTCGCACTCACCGCCGCCGCAACCGCGCTGGCGGGGCCGATTTCGTTTATTGCGCTGGTCGCGCCGCATATCGCCCGTCGGGTTAGCGCCACTGCGCGCTGGGGGTTAACCCAGTCCGCACTGTGCGGCGCGGTGTTGTTGTTGTTGGCAGACATGATTGCCCAGCGAGGTTTTACGCCTTACCAGTTGCCGGTCGGCGTGGTGACCGTCAGCCTCGGCGGTATTTACCTTATCGCCTTGTTAATTCAGGAGTCTCGTAAGAAATGACCGATTCATCTGCCCGTTTGCGCGGCGAAACGCTTACCCTTGGCTACGGCAAAAAAGTGGTTGCCGAACGCTTAAGCGTGGCGATCCCCGACGGCCATTTCACCGCCATTATCGGCCCTAACGGCTGCGGGAAATCCACCTTACTGCGCACGCTGAGCCGCCTGATAACGCCCGCGCAGGGCCATGTTTATCTTGATGGCGAGCAGATCCAGCGCTATGCCAGCAAAGAGGTGGCACGCCGCATAGGGTTGCTTGCGCAAAACGCCACCACGCCCGGCGATATCACCGTGCAGGAACTGGTCGCTCGCGGGCGCTATCCACACCAGCCGCTGTTCACCCGCTGGCGCAAAAAGGATGACGACGCCGTGCAACGCGCGATGCGGGCCACCGGGGTGGAAAGCCTGGCTACGCAGAGTGTCGATACGCTCTCTGGCGGGCAGCGTCAGCGGGCATGGATTGCTATGGTGCTGGCGCAAGAGACGGCGATCATGCTGCTTGATGAGCCAACAACCTGGCTGGATATCAGCTATCAAATCGACTTGCTGGAACTGTTAAGTGAGCTGAACCGCGAACAGGGCTATACGCTGGCGGCGGTGCTACATGATTTGAATCAGGCTTGCCGCTACGCCACCCATCTGATTGCGCTGCGCGACGGTAAAATCGTGGCGCAGGGCGCGCCAAAAGAGATTGTGACCGCAGATCTGATTGAGGCGGTGTATGGCATGCGCTGCATGATCATTGACGATCCCATCGCCCATACCCCGCTGGTGGTGCCGCTCGGGCGTAGCGGCAGGTAAATGCATTGCGGGGTGGTGTTTACCCGATATTTATTATGGCGACGATTTTGTTCCGTTCACCCGCTATTTTCTGGTTTCAGCGGTTCTCCGCGCAAAACAGGATAAAGGGGCGTGCGCGCCCCTTATAAACGCTGAGACACCTATTCTCCCAACACTTCCCTTAGCACCGGGCCAATACGCTCAAACGCCTGCGGCGAGATAATCTCCACGTGAGCGCAATCCTGACGGTAAACCTCCAGTTCGCGAACCCACGGTGCCCAGGCGGTGTGCGGATCGGTGCCTGCGGGTAACGTGCGTTCGGCGACAAACAGCGTGGCTTTCCCGTCAAATGGCAGGCTGTGGGCGGTGGTCAGCAAGCGAACCGCATCGACATAGTTGCCCTCGATAACGGAGAACAGCTCACCGGAGGCTTGCCCCTGCTGCGCGGCGAGAAACGCCTGCCGCTCACGGTCAATCTCTGCCAGCACTTCTGGATCCAGGCCGTTCGCCTCTTTCTCGGCCCAGTTTTGCGTTTCCGGCGGCCAGGTATCGAGCAGCCCGAGGAACGCCACGGCCTCACCCCGCTGCCGCAGACGCGCAGCGATGCCCTGTGCCAGCGTTCCACCGAGCGAATACCCCAACAGGTAATATGGCCCGTGCGGCTGCTGCGCCAGCAGCGTCGCCAGATGTTGCTCACAAGCCTCATCTAACGTGGCGGCCTGTTGCAACGGCCCATCCGGTCGTGGTGACTGAATACCGATGATCGACCAGCGCGGCGCAAGGTGACGGGCGAGCACGCTAAACTGCCAGGCAAAACCGGACGCCGGATGGAAGCAAAACAGGGTTGGACCGTCGCTCTCGCGCAGAGGCAGCAACGTTTCCAGCCCAAGCCGCCCGGTCTGTTCCGCCGAAAGCGTTTGTTCGAGCGACGCGGCGAGTTTTTCTACCGTGGAAGCCACCATGATTTGTCCGGGCGTAACCTGTCGTTCGCACTCGCGGCTCAGTTGCGCCGCCAGCCGCATTGCCAGCAACGAATGCCCGCCGAGCGCGAAGAAATCCGCCTGCGCGTCGTTCACTTCGCACCCGAGCAAACCGGAAAATGCCTGCGCGATCAGCGTTTCCATACCGGCGTTGAGCGGGCGGCCACCCGGCTGCACCGCCAGTTCCGGCAGCGGCAACGCTTTTCTGTCGAGCTTACCGTTGGCGCTCAGCGGCAGCACGTCCAGTTGCACCAGCAACACCGGCACCATATGCGGCGGCAATTGCTCACGCAGTTGCGCCAGTAGCACCGTCGCATCCAGCGGCTGCCCGGAGGCTGAAACCACATAACCGACTAACTGGCGCGCATCGCCGCCGCTGGTAGCAGCCTGATTGAAGACACAGGCATGTGCCACCGCCTGAGCCACGTCTGGCAGCGCCAGCATGGCACGATCAATTTCGCCTAACTCAATGCGCTGACCGCGAATTTTCAACTGGTCATCGCTGCGCCCGAGGTATTCAACCGCGCCATTTTCCAGCCAGCGCGCAACATCGCCGGTGCGATACATCCGTTCGCCTGCGGCAAAGGGATCGGCGATAAAACGGCTGGCGGTGAGATCCGGGCGGCCAAGATAGCCCTGCGCCAACTGGATGCCGGTGAGATAGAGATCGCCCGTCACGCCCGGCGGTACCGGGCGCATCATTGCGTCCAGAATGCGCAGCCCGGTGTTCCATACCGGAAAACCAATCGGCACGCTGTTGCCGCGCACACCCGCCAGCGCGTCACCATGTGCCGGATACCAGCTTACGTCGACAGCCGCTTCCGTCGGGCCGTATAAATTATGCAGCGGCGCGCCGGTCAGCTGCTGCCACTCGCGACAGAGATCGGCAGGCAGCGCTTCGCCACTGCAGAACACCTGTTTTAGCGTGCGGCAACTGCGCTGCGCGCTTTCCGGTGTGAGCGAGGCGACAAACGCGGCCAACATCGACGGCACAAAGTGCGTGGTGGTCACGCCGTAATGGGTAAAGAAGTCCTGCAACGCTTGTGGATCGCGATGTGCTTCCGGTTCTGCCATTACCAACTTTGCCCCGGCGATAAACGGCCACCAGAACTCCCACACCGACACGTCAAAACTGCACGGCGTTTTCTGCGCCACCACATCCTGCGCGGTGAGCGGATAACTCTCTTGCATCCACAGCAGTCGGTTGACGATGGCGGTTTGCCCGACCATCACCCCTTTTGGTCGCCCGGTGGAGCCTGAAGTGAAGATGATGTACGCGGTATGCTCCGCACGTGCCAGATTGAGCGCGTCGCTGCCGTGGGTTTCCAGCGGAGCTTCGAAGCAGAAATGGCGAAGCGCGGGAATATCGGCAAAGCGCGCCAGTTGGTTCTGCGCGGTGATCAGCAATCGCGGTTTGGCATCTTCGAGCATCATTTTCAGCCGCTCATCCGGGTAACCGGTATCCAGCGGCAGCCAGGCGGCACCCGCTTCGACAATGCCGTGTAGCGCCAGCGTCAGGAACACTGAGCGCGGCAGTGCCACCGCCACGCTGTCACCGGGCTGTACGCCAAACTGGCGAAGCTGGTGCGCCAGCGCCACAACCTGCTCGCGCATTTCGCGGTAGCTAAATTGCCACTGCGCATCCGCCAGCGCGGGTGCATCCGGCGTTTTCGCTGCCTGCGCGGCAACCAACGCGCTTAAGGTGGTAGTCGGCAGCGCCTTGCCGGTATCGTTAATGTCTGCCAGCCGCTGTGCTTCGGGCGATAAGAGCAACTCAGCATCGCCGCAGCGCAGATGTGGATTTTCGGCAAACTGCGTGAGCAGATGCGCCAGCCGCCCGACGTGCGTTTTTAAGGTGGATTCATCATAACGGCTGCGGTTCGCCAGCACTTCCAGCGACAACCCGCCCTCTTCGTGCGGGAACAGGGCGATTTCCAGATCGTTGACTGGCCCGGTCGCCAGCGTGTGCGTGGTGCCTTTAATGCCGTCAACATCCAGCAGGTAATCAAACATTTTGACGTTAAACACCGGGCCGAACAGCGGCTCATCACCCGCCGCACGTCCGGCGTCGCGCACAATTTGCTCGGCGTCATAACGCTGGTGACGACGCATCGCTTTCAGGCTGCCTGCAAGCGTCGTTGCCAGCGCGGAGAGCGTTTGGGTGCCATCCAGATGAATGCCCAGCGGCAGCACGTTGAGTACCGGCCCGGTGGCGGTTAACGCCGCCGAACCCATGCGGCGCATAAAGATAAACCCGGCGGTATAATCGGTGCGTCCGCACAGCCGACCAAGCCACAGTGCGGCCAGCGCCAGCGCCAGATCGGCGGGTGAATTGTGGCTAAAAGCCTGGGTTACGCGGCGAAATGCCCCGGCATCCATCGCCACGTTGAGGCGTAAAATATCGGTTGTTGCCGCACGCCCCGGCAATGGCGTATCGGAAAGCGAAACCGGCGAGGGCAACGCGCTGCGCTGCTGTGCCCAAAAAGCGCGGTCGCGCTGCCAGGCATCGCTTTCACGGTAGCGCTGGTACTCTTCCACCACCCCGGCAAACGGCGTAAAGGGCGATGTCGGTGTTGCCTCACCGCGCCGCCATGCGCTATAAATGGCAGCAATCTGGCGGGTAATGGCCGGAAAACTGAAGCCATCAACCAGTAAATGGTGATAACGCTGATACCAGTACCAGTGCTGCTCGCCCACGCGTAACAATTGGTGGCAAACCAGCGGATTGCCGCTCTCCACGCGCAGGTTTTGCGCCAGGTCGGCCTGCATTATCTGTAATGCAGTAGCGTGCGGTTCGCGGCTATCACGCAGATCGACGATTTCCGGCAGGGCAAAAACAGGTGCCTCGTCGACCCACTGCCACACCTCGCCGTTTTCTTCCTCAAAGCGCATACGCAGTGTATCGGCCTGCGACAAACCGCTGGCAATCGCTTGTGCCAGCAGCGCGGCGTCAATATCACCTTTCAGTTCGACATAGTGCGCCACGCTCCAGGCGTTGGGCAACGTGGAGAGTTTTTCCGCCATCCAGATCCCCGGCTGTGCGGCGACCAGCGGTAAACGTTGGGTCATTTTCCGCTCCTCATTGCGCATGGTGCGCCGGGGTCAATGTTTGCCAGTTTGCCGCCAGCCAAGCGTTGCAGGCATCCTGCGGTTGCGGCTCGCACACCACGTTCCAGCCTGCGGGAAGCGCGCACTGCGCGGGCCACAGGCTGAACTGCCGCCGGGTATTTTGCAGAATATAAAATTGCCCTTGCGGGTTATCGAAGGGGTTGGTGAATTCCATAGCAAACTCCTGTCGTAGAAAGGTGCGATTAACGGGCGCGGGTAAGCGGCTGCCAGAGGGTGATAAGCCCGGAGGTCAGCCCGCCGCGCCAGCAAAGCGCATCGTGTCCGCCGTCAACCTGACGCCAGAAAACCGGCTGCTGTGTGCGTTGTAACAGGGAAAAAAGCGCCTCGTTGGCGCGAAAAATAAGCGGTTCGCGCCCCCCGGCCTCCAGCACAATGCGCAGGCCTTGCGGGTTCAACTCGCCGTTTTTAAGGTGTTCGATAATGATGCCGTCACGCTCGCCGCCGCGATGCGGCCACCAGAACGATCCGGACTGGCTCAACACGCAGCCAAACCGCTGCGGCCAGTGCAGCGCGGCATACAGTGACGACAGGCCGCCAAAACTCTGCCCGGCCACCACGGTGCGATCCGCGCTGTCGCTGAATGGCGCGATGGCACGGACCTGCGGTAATAACTCGTCTTGTACCGCCAGCCAGAAATCGGCATTGCACGGCAACTCCTGGCTGCGGTGGGTGTTATCAATCACATCAATTAGCACGTATACCGCGTCAGGCAGTTGCCCGGCGTTTGTCAGGGTAGCCAGCGCGGGCCATACCGGCATGCTTTGCGCCCAAAACTGCCCGTCGAGCAGGATCGCCAGCGGGCGTTCAGCGCTATCGCTATTGCCGGTGGTGTAAACCCAGACGCGGCGCGTGTTGTTCAGGCGCGCGCTGCGCCATTGCAGGCGCTGCGGTTCGTTGAATGGCGTATCCGTTTCGCGCCAGCCCGGCTGTAACGGCGCATCGGGCATTTCCAGCGCCGAAACGGGATGGCCGCGCCCGCCGCGCCAGCTTTGCGGATTGAGCGGATCGGCAATTGCGCGCGGCAATAGTTTTCGCCAGCCTTCGCGCAGCGCGGTGCGATCCGGCGGCGTAATCGTGAAAACGTCGGCGGAAAAATCGTCGCTGTTTTGCGAAGGAATCAAGCAGTAGCTGCCGCGCCAGCTGGCAGCAAGCGTGGTTTTCCAGCACCAGACATCGGTTCCGGCAATGCGCGTCAGCGATTGTGGCGTCGATTTTTGATGGTGATCGGTCACGCCGGTAATGTAGATCCACACCCGGCGCACGCGCGAGGTGGCTTCTGTCCCGGCAGGATCGCGCCACCAGAACGTGACCTCATAATTTCCCTGCGCGTCTTTGACCCATTCGGGCCCCTGTTTTGACTCCCACCAGGCATCACTTCCCGTTGTTGACGTCACGGCTTTAACCTCAAATATGCTGTGGAAATTTTTGCTTGCAGATCAAAAAATATCGATAATATTATTGATAACTATTTTCATTTGCAATAGCGTATTGGCGCGCTGTGGGAAGCGCGTCTTTCACTTAAAACGGCCGCCGTGGGCGAATTTTCTCAGGAGTGAGCGCCTCGCTACGTGCTGGCTTCATCATGCCGCCTCCTCTCCCCCTGGGAAAGGACTTGCCGGGGATGCGGCGACGAAATGCAGGTAAAAAATGAATAACAAAATCAAATCCCTGGCCGTTCTGGTCAATCTGGGGATCTACGGCGTTGCTGTGCCAGCGTTGGCGGCAGAAACCCGCGCCACCTCTGGCGAAGAGACGATTGTTGTCACGGCGGAGCAGCAAAACTTGCAGGCACCGGGCGTTTCCACCATCACGGCAGACGAAATTCGTAAGAACCCGCCTTCCCGTGATGTCTCCGAAATTATCCGTACCATGCCGGGCGTGAACTTAACCGGTAACGCCACCAGCGGTCAGCGCGGGAACAATCGCCAGATCGACATTCGCGGCATGGGCCCGGAAAACACCCTGATTCTGGTGGATGGGAAACCGGTCACCAGCCGTAACTCCGTGCGTCTTGGCTGGCGCGGTGAGCGCGATAGCCGTGGCGATACCAACTGGGTGCCGCCGGAAATGATCGAGCGTATCGAAGTGATTCGCGGCCCGGCGGCGGCGCGTTACGGTAACGGCGCGGCAGGCGGCGTGGTGAATATCATCACCAAAAAAGAGAATACTGACGAATGGCACGGCTCGTGGAATACCTATTTCAACGCGCCGGAACACAAAGATGAAGGTTCAACCAAACGCACCAACTTCAGCCTGAGTGGCCCGCTCGGCGACGATGTTAGCTTCCGTCTTTACGGCAACCTGGCCAAAACCCAGGCCGACGCACAGGACATCAACAAAGATCACCAGTCCGAACGCACCGGCACTTACGCCAACACCGTCGTTGCCGGGCGTGAAGGTTCGATCAACAAAGACATTACCGGCGTTGTGCGCTGGGATTTTGCGCCGATGCAGGCGCTGGAGTTGCAGGCCGGTTACAGCCGCCAGGGCAACCTCTACGCGGGTGATACGCAGAACACCAATAACGACAGCACCACCAATAACTACGTCAATGATAACTATGGCAAAGAGACCAACCGTCTTTATCGCCAGAACTACTCGGCGACCTGGACAGGTGGCTGGGATAACGGCGTTACCACCAACAACTGGGTGCGTTATGAACACACGCGTAACTCGCGCATCCCGGAGGGGCTGGCGGGCGGTACGGAAGGCCTGTTCAACGCGCAAAAATTCTCTGATATCGACTACAGCGATCTGCTGCTGCACAGCGAAGCAAGCGTACCGTTTGAGCTACTGTTCAAGCAGAACCTGACGCTCGGCGCCGAGTGGGATCACCAGAGCATGAAAGATTCCACCTCGAATACCCAGACCTTTATGGGCGGCAATATCCCGGGTTACAGCAGCACCGGCCGTAGCCCCTATTCCGATGCGGATATCTTCTCGGTGTTTGCCGAAGACAACATTGAGCTGACCGACAGCACCATGCTGACCCCGGCGCTGCGCTTTGATCACCACACGATTGTTGGCAACAACTGGAGCCCGTCGCTGAACTTGTCGCAGGGGCTGGGCGATGATTTCACCCTGAAAATGGGCATCGCCCGCGCGTACAAAGCACCGAGCCTGTATCAGACCAACCCGAACTACATTCTCTACAGCCGTGGTCAGGGTTGCTACGCGGTCACCGTGGATGCTAACGGCAGAGATATCGGCTGTTATCTGCAAGGTAACGACGATCTGAAAGCGGAAACCAGCATCAACAAAGAGATTGGTCTGGAGTTCAAACGTGACGGCTGGCTGGCGGGTGTCACCTGGTTCCGTAACGACTACCGCAACAAGATTGAGTCAGGCTACTCACCGGTTGGGCAAACCTCTATCAAGAGCGGCAATTCAAACCTGAACACCTATATCTACCAGTGGGATAATGTGCCGAAAGCGGTGGTGGAAGGGTTAGAAGGTGCGTTGAATGTGCCGGTAAGCGAGACGGTAAGCTGGACCAACAATGTCACCTACATGCTGCAAAGCAAAAACAAAACCACCGGTGAGCGGCTGTCGATCATTCCTGAATACACCTGGAACTCGACGCTGAGCTGGCAGGTTACTCAGGATGTTTCGCTGCAATCCACCTTTACCTGGTACGGTAAACAGCAGCCGAAGAAATATGACTACAAAGGTAACCGCGTGACCGGTTCCGCCACCAACGAAGTGAGCCCGTACAGCATCGTTGGCCTGAGTGGCACCTGGGACGTGACCAAAAACGTCAGCCTGACGGGCGGTGTCAGCAACGTGTTTGATAAACGTCACTGGCGTGAAGGTAACGCCCAGACCACCGGCGGCGGAGCAAACTGGATGTACGGCGCGGGTGCCGCAACGTATAACGAGTCGGGCCGCACCTGGTATATGGGGGTAAATACCCGCTTCTAACCGCTATCCGCCCTCTCCCCCGCCGGAAGATCCCCCGCTTCCCCACGGGGAGAAGGGCACTTACGTTATCAAGCGATGGCAAAATGAAAACGGCACGCCACCCGAAACGGTGCGCGTGCCGGATTTATCTATTGCCCGGACAATGCCGCCGGGCAGGGTTTATCAGAACGCTTCCCAGTCATGTTCCGGCGCTTTGCTGCCGCCTGCAAGCGCAGGTCGGCGCAAGGCTTTCCCCGCTTTTGGCGCAGCCGCTGACGGTTTGCCGGTAGCCCCCTGCTCTGCATCGCCCGGCAGTTTAAACACCGAGACAATTTCCGTTAACTGGAACGCTTGATGCTCCAGCGAAGCGGAAGTGGCGGAAGATTCTTCCACCAGCGCGGCGTTCTGCTGCGTGACGCTGTCCATCTGCGAAATCGCCGTGCCGACCTGACTAATCCCTTTGCTCTGCTCAATAGACGCCGAGGCGATCTCGCCCATGATATCCGTCACGCTGGTGACCGAACGCAAAATGTTATCCATCGATTCGCTGGTCAGCGTCACCTGGTCAAAACCGTTGTTGACGTTGGTGACCGACTCATCGATCAGCACTTTGATCTCTTTCGCGGCTCCAGCGCTTCGCTGCGCCAGGTTTCGCACTTCGCTGGCGACCACCGCGAAACCACGCCCCTGTTCACCGGCTCGCGCCGCTTCAACGGCGGCGTTGAGCGCCAGGATATTGGTCTGGAATGCAATGCTATCGATGACGTTAATGATGTCGGTGATTTTCTGCGAACTGTTGGTGATATTTTTCATGCTGGCGATGACCGCCTGCACGCGCTCTTCCCCTGTGTTCACGGCGGCTGACGCCACGTGTGCAAGGTTGCTGGCTTCGCTGGCGTTGTCGGCGTTCTGTTTGACCACCGCGCTCAGCTCTTCCATGCTGGCGGCGGTTTGCGTCAGCGCGGCGGCTTGTTCTTCTGTGCGAGAAGAGAGATCGGTATTACCGGACGCAATTTCGCTCGCCCCCTGGTAAATTTCACCCGCGCTGTTACGGATCTGCGTAACGGTGTTCACCCAGTTGTTCTGCATAGTTTCCAGATAGGGAATCAGTTGCCCCACTTCGTTGTTGCCCAGATCTTTTGTCGGCTTATCCAGCTTGCCCACCGACAACACCTGCAGATGTTGCTTAACCCACTCCAGCGAGCGCGCCAGGCACAGCGCCAGGTAGCGCTCGGACATCACCAGCATCGCCAGGCCAATGATCATGGCGATGATAATGATGGCGCGCGTCAGCGAAACCCAACTGGCAATACGCGCGTTAGCGGCGGATTTCAGATCGTGAATTTGCTGGTTATACGCGACAATCGCCTGTGAGAATCCGCTGCGCAGCGGGCTGAACTGCGCTTTCGACAACTGGTTATAACTCTCGGCATTGTCGGCTTTAACGGCGGCGAACATCGGCGTAATGGCCTGATTAAACAGGTTCAACGAGCTGTTATAGATATTATCGATGGCCTCGGTGCTGATATTCGCATGATCGGTCACTTTGAACTGATTCAGACCGTTTTGCAGAAAATCGATATCTTTGCCGATACGATCGAGGGTTTGCTGGTAATTTTGCGTATCGTTATTGGCCTGGAAAACCAGCGCGCGGTCCATCAGCAGTTTGACCTGGTAGTAGCGATCGCTGGCGTTGTTGATGATGTCGCCGTTAATTTGCTGAACGTTGGTGAGTTCCACTTCATCGGTTAAGGCGCTCAACGCATGCAACGAATAAAACGAGACACCGCCCCAGAGCAAAGTGAAAATGACCAGGATCGCCAGCATCGCGACCTTGATTTTTAGATTTCGAATAAAGTGCATAAAAACCCCGGTAAATAGTTGTGAAATAACGTTTTAAAGCAGCGATCTCCTCGCTGTCATAAACCCCATCGGCTAAGTTTCCGGGTTAATTAAGAATAAAAAGAAGTAAGGCAATAACCTTTCTATTGAAATGGTGATAACACGTAGTTTACCGTGGCTTAACTTTTTAAACGGAGGTAAAGCGATAATTTGGCAGGCGTTTACATCGGTAAAAGATGTCGTGTTGCGTGGCGCGCAGAAGGGGTAAGCGAGGGCATCGGCGGATACCGATGCCATGTTTATTAAGGTGATAAAGGAGCAAAGAAGGCGCTGAGTTTTTGTTTTTGCCTGCCCTGCTCGTCAAAATTACTGGCCGCCAGCCAGGCGGAAATCGCCGCGTCGCGCTGCGGCCATTCGCTATCCAGCATCGATAAATAGTCGGTATCGCGGTTGCGTCCTTTGCGCACCATGTGCTGGCGGAAACGCCCTTCCCAGCTAAAGCCGAGACGTTCGGCGGCGCGGCGGGAAGCGACGTTGAGCACATCACATTTCCACTCCACCCGGCGGTAACCACAAGCAAAAGCGTGACGCAGCATCAGCCAGATGGCTTCCGTTCCCAGCACGCTATTTTTCATGCGCGGTGACCAGGTGACGTGGCCGATTTCCACCGAGCCATTTTGTGTGTTGATGGCAAGCCAGGCGACAACGCCGAGCGCCTCACCGCTGGCACACGCCACCACGGCGAAAGGCGCGATGGTGGTGTCGATCATTTTTCCCACCACCCACTGCGCCATGCTGTCCACGGTTTGTGGGCGCTCACCCGCCAGCCATGTCCAGTCGCTCTCGTTTTCCGCCTGAGAATACGCGCACAGAAGATCGTGCGTGTGTACCCTGGCGTCAAGCGGTTCCAGCCGACAGTATTGTCCGTGCAACACGCTGCGCGGCAGCGGCTGGACGCCGTGCCAGTGCGGCAACCTGTCACCGACGGTTTGACCATAATGATTCAATTCCGGCACTTTTTTCTCCCAGGCAAAAAAGTTAAATAGAAAAAGAGAGTTTTAGCAGCAGTTAAGGCCGGAATATAGTGCCTAAAATTGGGGGGTAAGTGGAGAAAAATCTCTTTGAAATCAGAGGACTGACCAGATTTGGCATCAGAATAGTCTGATGCCTTTACACTTACTGACCAAAGTGGCCAAATTGAGCCAAAACCTGGTCAAAAATGGCCATTCCCTGCTGGACTTCTTTCGCGCTCATTATGCAAGGTGGCACCACATGAATGCGGTTTTCGACAACAAAAGTTAACATTCCGGCTCCGGTTAGCGCCGCCTTGATCGCAGCCATCTCTGTCGCGGCTAAAGGCGTTTTGGTTTTGCGGTTGCTCACCAGCTCCAGCGCCTGGAACATGCCGCGCCCACGAACCTCGCCAATCAGCGGATGTTTTGCTGCCAGTGCCTCCAGCGCAGGGCGCAGAACGCCGTTGCCGACCTCGGCTGCATTCTGCACCACGTTCTCCTCTTTCATCGCATCAAGCGTGGCGACAATCGCCGCCATCGCCAGCGGATGCCCGGAGTACGTCAGCCCACCGGCGAAGAAGTGGTCGTCAAAGTAGTGCGCAATCGGCGCGGAAATCAGCACACCGCCCGCCGGCACATAGCCCGCATTCACCCCTTTGGCAAAGGTGACCAGATCCGGCACGATGCCATCCTGTTCGAAAGCAAACCAGCTACCGGTACGGCCAAAACCGGCCATCACTTCATCAAGGATCAGCACAATGCCGAACTCATCAGCCAGCGCGCGCACGCCTTGCATATACCCGGCTGGCGGCACCAGAATGCCGGCTGTGCCAGGAATAGACTCCAGCAGGATCGCCGCAATCGACGACGGCCCTTCACACTCAATCATGCGCCGCAGATGCGCCAGCGCGCGCGCGCACTCTTCGGCTTCACTGGTGGCATTAAATTCGCTGCGATACAGGTACGGGTTAAAGAAGTGAACATGCCCACGCGAATATTCATTTGGCACACGCCGCCAGTCGCCGGTCGCCGCAATGGCGCTGCCGGTGTTGCCGTGATAAGAGCGATAGGCAGAGAAAATTTTGTCACGCCCGGTGTACAACCGTGCCATGCGAATGGCGTTTTCGTTGGCATCCGCCCCGGCGTTGGTGAAAAAGACTTTGCTGAAGCCTTCCGGCGCCAGCTCAACAATGCGTTTTGCCGCTTCGCCGCGCGCCAGGTTGGCGGTGGCCGGGGCAATGGTTACCAGCGTTTCCAGTTGCGCTTTCATCGCCGCCAGCACGCGCGGGTGTTGATAACCAATATTGACGTTCACTAACTGGCTGCTGAAATCGAGGTAGCGGTTACCGTCGTAATCCCACAGCTCGCAGCCTTGCGCCCCGGCAATCACCATCGGGTTGAGGTTGCCCTGCATCGACCATGAATGAAACACATATGACCGGTCCAGTTGACGCACGTCGTCGTTCGTTATCGCCATCTCGTTGTGAAGTGCCAGTTTCATGCCAGATCCTCTCATGCCGTTGTTGTTGTCTGCATCATGCTGCGCGCCATAAAGAGGCGGGTAGAGCCAGTCGGCTTCGCGGGATGTGACACCCGTGTCACACGTCAGTGGCGTAACTGGCACTGTCTGGCAGGCGTGAGGATTTTTATAGTGGCGCAATAACCCTGCACAGGAGAAGAGAACAATGGCAGCAAGAAACGTGGTGTTCATTACCGGCGCGACATCCGGATTTGGCGAAGCGGCGGCGCAGGTTTTTGCCGATGCCGGATGGGCGCTGGTATTGAGCGGGCGTCGGCTTACGCGTCTGGAAAACCTAAAAGAACGCCTGCATGGCAAGGTGCCGGTACACATTATTGAACTCGATGTCCGCGATAACGCCGCGGTAAAAAAAGCGGTGGCCGAACTGCCTACAGAATTTGCCGATATCACGACGCTTATCAATAACGCCGGGCTGGCGCTCGCCCCCCAGCCCGCCCAGAAAGTGGAGTTGCAGGACTGGCAAACAATGATCGACACCAATGTCACCGGGCTGGTAAATGTGACACACGCGCTGCTACCCACGCTAATTGCACACGGCGCGGGGGCATCGATTATCAATATTGGCTCTATCGCCGGGCAGTGGCCCTACCCTGGCAGCCATGTGTATGGCGCGACAAAAGCCTTTGTGAAGCAGTTTAGCTACAATCTGCGCTGCGATTTACTGGGAACGGGCGTGCGGGTAACCGATCTTGCGCCGGGAATTGCCGAAACGGAATTTACCCTCGTACGCACCAAAGGCGACAAGGCGGCGTCTGATAATTTGTATCGCGGTACAACGCCGCTCAGCGCGCAGGATATTGCCGGGCAGATGTTCTACATCGCCACCCTGCCGGATCATATGAATATTAACCGTGTAGAAGTGATGCCGGTGCGCCAGGCCTGGCAGCCGTTTGCCATCGACCGGGATTAAACCTGAGTTGTACTGAGCCACAAAATAAAACGCCCCGGCATAAATGCCGGGGCCTGCTTTTATTCTTTTTTCCTGGGTGTTTAATCGTTTTACCCCGCCCGGCGCTTATCTCCGGCACTCACTCTTTTAGGTGGCGTTAGCTCTTTATGGGGTGAGACCACAATAGTCCATCGGAATGTTCTTAACAATAGCCCTTTCGTTGCAATTTTCTGTTTTTTGATGCTGGTCATAATTTGCCGGATCTTCGCGCAACCCCGCGTGACGGCGGTCACTTGTCAGCAAGGGATGACAATTTGCGTGCCGAAAAAAACAGACGAAGCGTGACGCGTATCGCGATGCGAGCGCAAAATTGATGATTTTTTCGCCGCCATTGTCGATAAAAGAGGCAATGCGTTATGATTGCGCCATTCGGAATTTGACTTAAATCCTTCAGACGTTTACAAAAGATACTGCCTTCCTTAAGTCCGACTTGCGTCTTTCCTGTTTTCGTCCAGGCTTCCATTTTACCCTGCGTAAAAATGGCGCGGATTGACCGGTTCAGATTTGCGTTTTACCGACTATTTTAAGATTTGCAGGCATCTGTAAGTGGAGTATCGCATGTTCTCTTTTGTCGCCCGGCAGGCGATTTTTGATGCAAATATGAACACAGTCGGTTACGAGTTGTTGTTCAGAGACAGTATGACGAACCGGTTTCCCGACGTTACGCCGGAGTACGCCACTGCCCAAATTATTGTCGAACAGTTTCTCGGCGCGCCGCTGGGCCGCCTGAAAGAGTACAGCGCGATCTTCGTTAACTTCCCCTATGAACTGCTGGTGCAGGGAATGGCGGAAACCTTGCCAAAAGATCGCGTGATTGTGGAAATCCTCGAAACCGCCAAACCCACGCCTCAGTTGCTCAACACGGTAAAAAAACTCTCTGCGCAAGGTTTTCGCATCGCACTCGATGACTTCGCGTTAGGCGACACCTGGAACGCCTTTTTACCTTATATCAGCATCATCAAATTCGATGTGCGGGAAAATACGCCCGACGAAATAAGCGGCTATATCAATGACAAAGCCCATTTGCTGAATGACACGATATTTCTTGCCGAAAAGGTGGAAACCCAGGAAGAGTACGAGTGTTTTCGCAATATGGGCTGCACGCTGTTTCAGGGGCATTTTTTCAGCAAGCCGGTGATCCATTCAGCCAATAAACTGTTTCAGAATCAGGAAATCACCTTAAAACTGATGAAAGAGGTGAATGCCGATTCGCCGGATTTTGGCCGAATCGAAGCCCTGCTGAAACAGGATCTGGCGCTGTCGTTTAAGATCATGCGCTATGCACAAAATATTGTCTTCAACGCGCGCGGGATTAAAAACTTCCGCAGCCAGTCGTTAAAGGACGTAATTTTTTACCTTGGCACCAACGAGTTACGCCGCTTTGTGCTGGTTTCCTGCCTGACCTCGGTCAACAAAGTAAAGACTGACGACATTTACTACCAGAGCCTGATCCGCGCCAAATTTTGCGAGCTGGCCTCGGCGCACTCCATCAGCCGTCACTCCGCCGATGACGCGTTTATCGTCGGTCTGTTTTCACAGCTCGACAGCATTTTTGAAATGCCGATGGCAGATTTGTTAAGCCAGATTGATATCTCCGCCAGTGTAATGATGGCGCTAAAAGAGCAAAAAGGGCCGCTCTACCCTTATCTGCAACTGATTGAGCTGTACGAAAATCACAACTGGGAAGAGGTCAGCGCGCTCGGCCATCGGCTGGGTTTTAACCGCAGCATGGTGGCGGAATTGATTAAAGCCGCCACCAAATGGACCAACGCTATCCCGTCAGACGTCAGCTGATCATTTCAGTTTTTGCGCCAGACAGCCGATTTAATCAGTAGGGTGTATGTACACCGCTGCTTTGGTTCACTCGGCTGATCACTGGACGCGCATCATGGAAAAGTTAACGGTATATGGATATCGCCTCGGTAACGAATATCAGGTGGAATTCGTGCCTTATAAGCAAAGTCTGACAACCTGCGCGATCCGCGGTAGCTGCACCTATTTACGTAACACCATGAGTAACCTGCTGACCTACCTGCTGGCGCACGCCGTGGGGAATATTGTGGCCGACAAAACGCTGCAGATTCAGGTATGGGAAAATAATGGATTAAGTTGTTCAAGCCAGCGGCTGTGGCAAGTGATGAACAACCTGAAGCGTAAACTGGCGGTATTCGGTTTGCCCGATGATTTTATTCTGCGCGTAGCCGGGAAAGGCTATCTTATTCCGCCGGAAAAGGTGCTGACGCTTTATTGCCGGGAGACGTTTTTTCAGCAACACCTCGCGGTTGATTATCCCATTCTGTAAAGCCAGACAATTAAGCGTAACGCAGCGCGTCAATCAATAAGGTAAACGCGGCAGTGTGCTGTTTGCGGCTGGGATAATAGAGATAATAGCCGGGGAACGGCTCACACCAGTCGTCGAGCACCGTTTCAAGCTTGCCTTCGCTAACAGCCTGCGCCACGCAATCTTCCGGGACCAGCGCCAGCCCCAAACCGCTGGTTGCCGCTTCGATTCTGGAAGCCAGATTATTAAAGGTTAATTGCCCTTCCACGCGCACACGCATTGGCTGACCGTCTTTGGAAAACTCCCAGGCATACAGCCCACCGAGCGTCGGCAGGCGCATATTAATACAGTTGTGCTGCTGTAAATCATGCGGCGTTTGCGGTTTACCATGGCGGGAAAAATAACCCGGCGAGCCAACCACCACCATGCGCCAGTCGGGGCCAATTCGCACCGCGACCATATCTCTGGCAACCTGTTCACCAAGGCGAATGCCGGCATCGTAGCGCTCAGAGACAATATCCGTCAGGGTGTTATCGATGGTTAATTCCACTTTCACATCGGGGTAAGCGTCTAAAAAAGGCTTGATGGCTGGCCATACCGTAGAATGCAACGCGTGCTCGCCAAGCGTGATACGAATATTGCCGGCAACGCGATCGCGCATATCGGTTAAGGCAATCAGTTCTTCCTCAATCTCTTTAAAGCGCGGACCAATGCTATTAATTAATGCCTCGCCTGCATCGGTGGGCGCGACGCTGCGCGTAGTACGGGTAAGCAGACGAATTTGCAGACGCTCTTCCAGCCCGCGAATAGCATGGCTGAGCGCCGATTGCGAGACACCTAATTTCGCTGCCGCGCGAGTAAAGCTGCGTTCGCGGGCCACCACAATTAAATAGAAGAGATCGTTAAAATTATCTTTCAGCATTTTCGCCCCGTGACCAGACCATGAAAATAGCGTTTATGCTACACTTCGGCCGAGTTTTAATATATGTCTATAATTCACTAATTCCGTAATAAAAGGGCTCTGATCGTGAAGCAGGTCACCTCTGTTTATGTTAATAAGCGCCAGCCCCCTCTTTTTAATGATCCATACTCATAAGCGCAATGAGCCGTATTACTTAATCGATACACTTTATTATTCACCACGCATAAACGCGCTAAAACACCATTAAAATTAACCATGCAGCAGCGGCAGATATTTAATAATTAAACATCTGCTTTTATTACCCGCTTTAAATAACCACTTAATCAACCAGCATATTTAATCGCACATTTCGCCAATAAAAGCCGGGGGCATTACCCCCGGATAGAGAAAAAAGTAACAGTAGACACAAAAAATGCAATGAGGTTAATAAAGCGTGTTAACGGTAACCGATCAAACGCGGGTTGATATTAGCGATCTGTGCGATTAAAAATAGCCCCCAGAAAAAGTTCCAGCCGATATTTGTCAATATGTGCTAAAACGAATTTAAATATTTACACCAGAAGAACTCAGGTGATAAACAATATCTTACAACCTGAATAATCCATGAGCCACTCTCATAAGTGGCAATGTATTCTTGTTGTTATTAAAAAACACAGTGGCAAACATCAAGGGTTTATTTATATGAAAATCTCTCAACTGAGTCTTTTCGTCTCTGCTGCGGTACTGTGCTCGTCAGTACAGGCGGCGGAAATATATAATAAAGACGGTAATAAGTTAGACTTATATGGTTTGGTATCAGCAGAACATTATTTTTCTGATAACAGCGGCTGGGATGGCGACCAGACTTATATGCGTCTTGGCTTTCGCGGTGAAACACAAATTAACGACCAACTGACCGGCTACGGCCAGTGGCAGATGCATATTGACGCCAATAAATCGGAAGGTGATACCAATACGCCACGCACGCGTTATGGCTTCGCCGGGTTAAAATTCGCCAATTACGGTTCAGTGGATTATGGCCGTAACAAAGGTGTTTTATATGACTCCCTCGGTTATACCGATATGCAGCCAGAATTCGATGGCATGACATACGGTTCTGACCAATTTATGTTTAGCCGTGGCAGCGGCATGCTGACCTACCGTAATACGGATTTCTTCGGTCTGGTTGACGGCCTGAATTTCTCCCTGCAATACCAGGGTAAAAATGATGGCGGCGGCGAATCCGGCGCCGGTCGAAATGTATTACGTCAAAACGGCGACGGCTACGGCTTATCCGTGGAATATAACATTGGCGCGGGCGTAAGCGTTGTTGGTGCCATGACCAGCGCCAAACGTACCGAACAACAAAATACCGCTACCAATATTCTCGGTGATGGCGATCGCGCCGAAGCCTATTCTGGCGCGATTAAATATGACGCCAATAATATCTATCTGGCGGCGATGTTTACTCAGGCTTATAACGCTTCGCGTTTTGGCAGTGCTTCCGATACGACAACCGCCTACGGTTACGCCAACGAATCGCAGATTTTTGAAGCGTACGCCAGCTACCAGTTCGACTTTGGCCTGCAGCCATTCGTGGCGTATAACGCGCTGAAAGGGAAGAATATTGGCAGCAACAGCGCGGGTGATAAATATGGCGATCAGGATATCGAAAAATATGTCGATCTCGGTGCCACGTACTACTTCAACAAGAACTTCAACATGTTTGTTGATTATAAAATCAACCTGATTGATGAAAATAAATTCACCACCGCCGCCGGCATCAACACTGATGACGTAGTCGCTGTGGGTATGGTTTACCAGTTCTAAACCAGTAAAAAGGCGGCACAGGCCGCCTTTTTTTCACCTTCATTTTCCGCTCGTTTTCCTTTCATCACGCCCACTTTTCCTGGCGCTGATGCTGACGTCGCCAGACGCCGGGCGGCATCTGGTATTTGCGCGTAAAGGTGCGTGTAAAGGTCTGCTGCGAGTCATAACCGTATTTGGTGGAGATAGCCATAATCGACTGCTCAGTCGCCAGCAGTTCATGCGCGGCGCTTTCCAGCTTCTTCTCGCGGATATAAATCCCGAGTGGTATCTGGATTACTTGCTGGAACAGACGCTGAAGATGCCATTTCGAATACCCCGCCCGCGTGGCGACATCCTCGATCCGCAGCGGCCTTTCAAGGTTATCGTCAATCCATTGCTGGATCTCAAGAATTACCGCGTGTTGCATACCCATGGTTGAAACCTCCTTGAGAACAGGAGCATCCACCTTAGCGGAGTGATACTTACGCAAACATGACGCGAAAATAATAATTTTGTCAGAAATGTCCGTTCTGCAATGCCAAATGGCATGCAGAGTGTGGATCTCTCGTCGCGGGGAAAGATGCCTGCGCGTACCCCTCATGAACGACCTGCAATGCAAAAGGGGGGCGGCTGAGCGTCGCCTCCCCTGCACCGACGTTCATCCAGACTATAGCGCTTTTGCCTCTCCTGCCCATTCACGCAGGAAATGTGTGGAGCAAATAGCAGGCTCGATAACCGCAATATCGACGCTGACCAGGCCAAATTTGACAAAAGGATCGCGTTCTATTTCATTTTCCAGGCTCTGGCTGTCGCTGGCCGTCGCCAGGATAAATCCACCCGGTTTATTTTGCAGCGGCCCGGCGAAAATAATATGCCCTTTTTTGATCATCTCGCCCAGCCACAATTTGTGCGCATCAACATACGCGCCGAGAATATCGGGTTCGCTGGCGTAAGTAAGCGTAATTGCATATAACATAATTTATTTTCCGCAGGTTAATGTAATGGCAGCGCAGCAATAATGTTATTAATTGCCGATCGCGCGGCGGCAATTTGCTGGTTTTTTATATCATCACCTTTCGAGGTACCTTCTGCGCGGATAGTATGAAGGGCGTCAATACCCAGGAAACCAAAAAACGCACGAAGATATTTTTCCTGAAAATCCATGCCATCAAAAGGTGGCTGTAAATAAAAGCCACCGCGCGCCGAAATAATCAACACCTGTTTTCCCTCCGCCAGTCCGACCGGCCCGGTGGCGGTGTACTGAAAGGTTTTTCCCGGTTGCGCAAGCCTGTCCAGCCAAGCTTTTAACTGGCTGGAAACAGAGAAGTTATACATAGGTGCCGCGATAACAATCAGGTCATGGGCCAGGAATTCATCGACCAGTTGCTGTGAAATCTGGTGCTCCGGCTGCCTGTCGCTTGTCGGTTGACTACCGGGAACAACGCGAAATCCAGCGGCGATATCTGCGGTTAAATGGCTTATTTCGTCGCGAACCACATCGCGATAGGTTATTTCCGCTTGCGGATAATGGGCTTTTATTTCCCGCATAACGTCAGCGGAAAGTGCGCGCGTGACGGAATAGTCACCCGAAATACTGGAATCAATATGCAGAATCTTCATGATACTCTCCGAAAATAAACACAATAGTTATTTAAAGGACTTAGCGGCAGTATCGATAAATTTCGCCACCGCTTCGGGTTGCGAAACCATAGATAAATGTGAACTGTTAACGCTATATACGGTGGCGTGGATCTGTCTGGCTATTTTCTCCTGAACGGCAGGTAACAAAGCATGATCATTTTCGGTAAGCAAATACCAACTCGGTTTATTTTCCCAGGCGGCATGGGTGATTTTTCCCTGAAATGCCGTGAGGGCGATCGGTTGTGAAACCGCAGCCAGCGCCTGAACATTGCGGGTTGAGATATCATTCGCCATCACCTGTTGAAACTGGCTGGCATCATCTAACCACACCAGCCCTTGCGCATCCGGCGTTAACCCTCTCATTGGCGCGTTAAGCCGTGCCAGCAAATCCGTCACGGATTCCCCCGTTGCCGGTGCCAGCGCCGAAAGGTAGACCAGCCCCCGTACGCGGCTGTTATTGCCGGCCTGACTGATAACGGCACCGGCCCACGAATGACCGACCAGCAGCACATCGCCATGCTGGCGCGCCAGCACACGTTCGGTGGCGGCGACATCATCATCCAGCGAGGTCAGCGGGTTTTGCACCGCCGAAACGTGGTAGCCCATGTTTTGTAAACGCTTGGTCACGGTGGCCCAACTGGAGCCGTCCGCAAACGCGCCGTGAACCAGGACAATATTTTTAATCGGCTGTGCGACAGCCTGCGCCGACATCACGCTCAGCATGGCCGCACATGACGCCACCGTGATAAACCGTTTTCCTTTGCGAAAAGCGTTGCGCATGTTCTCTCCCGCCACGTATTGATGAAGTGATAAACACAATGCAGAGAGTGTAATCAGAGCAACCTGGCGTGGTAAGATGGCGAACTTGACATTAAACAGGCAAAGTCAGACATCAGGCGGAGAACCACAATGCAGATAGCAATAATGGCCACGGCAGGCAGCATGATGTCAGCAATTACCGGGCTTGCGGATATGTTCTGGATAACCAACCAGCTTCTTCCCGCCAGCATTGAGACCAGCCGGTTCAGGATCGCCATTGTCAGCCCTGACGGGAAGCCGGTCGCGGACGCGCAAGGTCGTACGATTGCGGTGGATGGCGCGTTTGCCAGCATCAGCGCGCCCGATGTGATTCTGGCCTGCGGCATGGCACTCGGCGGTAATAAACTGCCTGCGCTCACCAGCCCGGAGGCCGTCGCGTGGTTGCGCCAACAGCATCAGCGCGGTGCGAAAATTGGCGGCGCTTGTGCCGGGGGGTATCTGCTGGGCGACGCCGGATTGCTGGATGGCAGAGAGTGCGCCACCACGTGGTGGCTGTATCCCACTTTCCGCGCTCGCTATCCGCGCGCCAAAATGGTGTGGGGAAAGGCGTTAATCGAAGAGCGCAACGTGATCACCACCGGCGGACCGCTGTCGTGGGTGGATCTGGCGCTGCACATTATTCGCCAGCATGCCGGGGACGAGGTGGCCAGAATGGCAGCGGATATGACCGTTGCCGACAGCCAGCCACTCTCCCAGCAAATCTATGCGCCGCGCGGCTTTTTAAATACGATTGATCCGCTGTTACTGCGCGCCGAACAGCTTATCCGCTATGAAAACCCGGCCATCACCGTCGAACAACTCGCCAGCGCGTTGAACCTCAGCCCGCGCACCTTGCACCGAAAACTGGCCGATTTAACCCACGAAAGCCCCAAGCATTTTATTACGCGCGTGCGCATTGAATCGGCCTGTTTGCTGCTTGAAAACCCGTCAGCCAATATCAGGCACGTCGCCGCCGCGTGTGGCTATACGGAAGATACGGCGTTTCGCAAAGCCTTTAGCCAGCTCATCAACATGACACCTGCGCAGTACAAGCTCTGGGCCGCCGCACGAAACACCAGGCACGGGCATTAACGCCGCGCCGTTGCGGCATTTTTGTCGTCATGGCGTGGTTATCTGATCGTTTTACGAAACGCTGCATGTCCGGTTACGGGAATTCTCTTCACCGCCAATGTGCCTACAATGGGCGGCACCTGCACAACAAGAGAGAATAACCATGGCATTTCAGGCTGGACTGTACTGGATAATCGATCCGCTCTGCGGCTGGAGTTATGGCGCACTGCCGCTGATTAACCGCACGGCTGAACACTTCACTGAACGACAACATATTTTGCCCGGCGGCCTGTTTATCGACGCGCAGCGCCGCCGCCTGGACGCCGACTGGTTGGCCCATGTGCACGAACATGATGATCGGATCGCGAAAGTAACCGGTATGCCGTTTGGCCGTGCTTATAAAGAAGAGTTGCTCGCCCGCGACGGGTTGCTGCTCGATTCGCTGCCTGCCACTCGCGGCTTGTTAGCCTTACAGCAATTTGGCGAACCGACCGACGCGCTGTGCTTTCTGAACGCCATTCAGACAGCCTGGTATCGTGATGGCCGTGATATCACCCGCGATGAGGTAGTCAACACGGTGATTCAGCACACCACCGGTCTGCCTGTTGTCAACGGCCAGGTGGCGGAAAGCGAAGCCCGCGCCGCTATTCAATATGGCCGCATGGTGATGGCACAAGCCGCCGGGGCGGGTTTTCCCAGCGCCGTGTTGGTGCAGGAAGATGGCCGTTACACGCTGCTTCCGGTTGGCCAGTATTACGGCAACCCGGATGCATTTATAGCGCTCGTAAAAACATATCGTTAAAGGAATTCCACCATGAACCATAAAATACCCGGCGTATTGCTGATGCTCGCCAGCGCCTCTTCTGTTGCCGCACCGTTAGAATTGCAGGTTTATAACCCGCAGGAAAAGGCGATTTTCGCCGTCTCATCCACGCTGGTTTCCGGTCCTACGGAAGCGATTTTGTTTGATGCTCAATTCAGCGTCAAAGATGGCAAAAAACTGGTGGAGATGATCAAAGCCAGCGGCAAAACGCTCAAGCAAGTGGTGATCACCTCCGGCGATCCGGATTTCTATTTTGGCCTTGAACCGATCGTTAAAGCCTGGCCGCAGGTCAAGGTGGTTGCCTCACCTGAGGTGGTGAAACATATCGAAGCGACAAAAGAGGCCAAGCTGGCGTACTGGGGACCGCAGATGAAGGACGGCGCGCCGCACACCTTAACCGTACCGACAGCGACCACGGCGACCCACTTTACTATCGATGGTGAAACGCTGGAGCTGCGCCATCCGCAAAGTTATGCGGCTTATGTCTGGATCCCGGCGAATAAAGCCATTCTCGGCGGCACGGCGATTTCCAACGGCATTCACGTCTGGAGCGCCGACACGCAAAACCCGGCTGCACGAGCGCAGTGGCGTGAAGTGCTGAGTGAAATGCAACACCTGAAGCCGCAGCAGGTAATCCCCGGTCATTATCTGGGGGCGCGCCCCGCCGGTGACCAGGCCATTACGTTTACCCTTCATTACCTCGATACCTTCGAGCAGGCGCTGAAAGCGAATAAAACTTCTGCGGGCGTTATCAAAGCAATGAGCGCCGCTTATCCGAAGCTGGCAGAAGCGGGTTCACTGGAACTGAGCGCAAAAGTGAATAGCGGCGAGATGACGTGGTGATCGCCACACGTAGCACTTTGTTTATGCCTCAGAATTTACCCATCACCTGCGTCATGGTTCCATTCGAGCCAGGCTCGGTATGCTGAATTAAACGCAGCGCCATGAACAAAATCAGGGGGACCTCTGTGTCCCCCTGCTCAATTCCCACCGTTCCCGCTGAACCTTCCACTGCCGATCTGCTACCGGCTCGCGTCGGCATGACGCGTCCCCTCACACCTTCCGGTGCGATTAAGCATTCCGTTGTAAACCCTCAAAGACCCTGGCGTGGCGAATTTTAAAAAGCGTCACCGTTAATTGGCAGGCGCTGTCGTCGTGGTGGTATTGGTTGAGGTATTACTGCCGTCATTTCCTCCGCCCATTGATAATAAAAGCAAACCGGCGACTGCGGTAACAACCGCCACGCCGGTGACGGCTGAACTGCCAACTGCATATTCCGCTGCATTCTCCCCGGCGGCTTTTCCTTCTTCTGCGGGCGCTGCGTAGCAAATTTCAGAAATAACAAATACGAAAGCGATAATAATGTATTTTAAAAGCACCATAACCCTGTCCTCATATTTATTTTGGGATCACCAGCACTTTAAATCGCCGTCACAAAAGTGGATCGCAAAATAGGACATTCCTCGACAATATGAAAACAAATGGGAGATTCCTCAGCAAAACTAAATTATCTCAACGGAGGCACATTTCGCTTAAAAATAAAAATAAGACAATCCTCAGTTAACAATTTTTTAGCAGTATGATAGAGATCAAAGAAGACATAGAAGAGCACAACAAAGGATTGAGAAAAATTTCAAACTTGCAAATTTTACACACGCACATCCAGACGCTCCAGGAGGGTGTAATATGGAAAGAAAAATAGATGTCATATTATGCAAAATCACCTGTTCTTATACCAAAAAAGGCATCACTCAATTAGTTAATGAAATCAGAAACGGCAGTGGTTTGCACATTGGAATTAACTTTACAGCACCTTATTCTGGCCGGGGAACATTAGTGGTGACCAAAGGTAATTTTATACCCTTTACGTTGGCACATACGCCTATGATTGTGATACCCGATAAAGTTCCGGTCAGTGTTTTAATGGACATATTAACCGAATTTGTTTACGGAAGAGTCAGCCAGCATGTTAAGACGATTCGTCTTGGAAGGCGCGAAATTGCGATTCTTAAGGAGATGATTTACGAAAAAAGTGATGAGGAAATTTCCACGCTATTAAACATCAACAAAAAAACCGTTTCATCGCATAAGGACAACATAAAAAAGAAAATCTCCGCGAGTACAAAGATTGACATTTTCTATGCGTTCAGCATTTTTTCCTTTACCGACTCCACATTAAATGAGAGTACGAGTGAAGATCCACTTTTTATGCCGCCGGGCGAGCAAATAAATAGAATGGTCGCTTACGGCTAAGAAAAAAAACAACTACAACACTCAGCAAAATAAAAACCAGGACGCAACATGAAATTGCCTTTTTATCCCATCGATAAAAAGGCAATTCACATTAAATATCGTTAAGTCTTTTTGCCGTATTTGCGCGGTTGACCCACTTTTCTTGAGCGTACAAGTCGAAAGTGCCTGTAAAAAGAATACGCGATAACGATCAGCAGCACGCCTATCAAGGCCAGGTTCATCATCACCATTTTAGTTTCACTCACAACGGGCGGGCTTTCATTTAACCGATAAATAACCGCAGCCGTCAATAGCTGACCAAAAAATAAGACTGGCCTCAACAGCACAAATAATTAAATGCTAATGATGAGATTAAACCTAAGGAAAACAATGGCACTGCCGCGCATTGCCAGCACGAGTACGCAACACCGCTATTATATTTAGATTTTTCATCGTCCTTGCACGGCGAATTCCCCATATAAAATGGCAATTTATTCTGTCGCGCTGGTTAACTGCTGGCGGATAGCATCAATAAACAACCGCAGCGCGGCGTGTTGATGTTCGCGAGACTGGTACAGACCATAAATCCCCAGCCGTTGCGGTTCGAGATCGGGTAACACCCTGACCAGTTGGCCATTATTCAGCGCCTCCTGCGCTTCCCGTTCCGGCACCAGCGCCAGCCCGCACCCGGCAATCGCCGCATCGCGCAGCACCGCGGAGATCCCCGCGCTCAGATTACCGTTCGCCATCACTTCCCACTTGTTTTGTGCGCTGTCGGTAAAGTGCCATGACTGCCCGGCGAAACCGCTGTAGTGCAGACAATTGTGGTGCTCAAGCTCGTGCACCGTGTGCGGTGTACCGTGCAGGCGTAGGTAATCCGCCGATGCGCAAAGTACCGAGCGGCACTCGCCCAGACGCGTGGCTATCGCGCCTGCTTCCGGGTTATTGGTGATGCGAATCGCCAAATCGATGCGTTCACCAATCAGGTTGACCGGGTGGTTTCCCACTTCGACTTCGATTCTTAACGCCGGGTAACGCGCCAGAAAACCCGGCAGCACCGGCCCGATAATGTGGCTGGCCGTGAAGTGGGCGCAGGCAACGCGCAATGTGCCGGAGGGGGTTTCCCGCGTCGATTGCCCTTCAATATCACCAAACAGCGGCGCGAGTTGCCGCGTCTTTTGTAACGTATTTTCCCCGGCAGGCGTCAGCGTCAGGCGGCGAGACGAACGGTGAATAAGCCGGGCACCCGCCCATTTTTCCATTTCATCAAGGTAGCGGCTGACCATCGGGCGAGAAATGCCCAGCGCCCGCGAAGCGGCACTCAAACTTCCCAACTCGCAGATGCGATTAAACACCACCACCGCCATCACTCTGTCCATCTGTTCACCTGTTCACCTGTTCGATTTGTGAAACGTAACGCGCATTGTTTCAGAAATACGCCTGGCAAAATAGCCTTCCGCGCCTGCCTTGTGTTTTGAGTTGACTACTTTTCGTGTAAGTCCGGGTTCTGTGACGCTTCACGTGATCATGAAATGGCTGTTATGCCGAAAGAGGCACATGAAGCCCGGCGCTTTGCTGCCTCGGTTTTCAACCAACAGCGCCATTCCTGCGCACCCAATATTACTCATCGGCGTACTGCGCTTTACGGCACCTTCTTATCTTCGCGCCTGCAATTTATGCATAAAGTTTACAGGCGGTGTGCCGTTAGTCATATCGGTGGGCCAATGCTTTGGCAATGCAAATACCTGAATGTGTTTTGAGCGGGAAACCGTGGATGAGAAAAATGATACGAAAAATATTGTTACTGCTGTCTGTTTTATCGATTGGCTATTATGCTTACTCATATTCTACGGTGATGGCAGATTTACCCTTCACGTACCAGGTGCAGAATGTCTTCACAATAGTCATGTGCTCGGTGTTTGCCGTGCTGTTATTTGCATCAAATAATAAAGAACTATTATTTTTGTTAAACCACTACTATTGCTCATTCAGGATAAGTAAAACAGACAATAGCTATAACTACACGCTTTTATTCTGTTTCATATTTCTGTCTTACGCGCACTATTATCTTTCCAGCCTGTTCTGCAGGTTAATACTGGATGTAATAGTAAAAATCGGCTCACTGGACACCTTATTGACGATCGATATTTACACCTCACTATTATTTGCAGCTAACTGTCTATTATTTGTGGTTTACACAATCCCTGTTGTGCATGCATTTATAAAGCTGCGCGCTGTAAAGGCTACCGTAGTTTCTCCCCATCACGACGAATAAAAGACCTTCAGTGCAAAGATGAATGCTTTGCCCCAAAAAAAGACTGGCGCGAGTTCGCCAGTGCTTTTTAGGGTGACTGAATGCCTCAGCAATTAATTTTCACATTTTATTCAGTATGTTATCGACATCATAAAAGAGTGAATCCTGTTTATTTCCTCCAAGCAAGAACAGATGTGATGCGATCAGATCGACACGTTACCCGCCCCGGATAAAAGGTCTACGCCAAAAACCCGATTTGTTTTTTTATTGCTACTGTTATCTTTAAGTGATTATCGGATGAGCACACGGTAGCGGATAATATTTAAATCAGCTCAAATAGGTTGATATAAATATGACGTCACTATACAGACCGTTTATCTCCAGTGAGAGGCGCGTTATTTTTTTGTTGCGCATCCGATAACCAAAATTAAATACCAGCAGTGCACGATAAACACCCATCGTAATCATGAGGAGATAAAGAGATGCCATCTATTTATTATCGCGGTGATAACCGTGTTATTTCCGAAATACAAAAAACCGGGTTCCAGCCGCGCATTGAATCGTGCCGGGGACGAACGCCAGTTCAGGCTATTGCTTATATTCAGCAGCTTATTGTCACCAACGGTTTTAAAAGCCTCGCGGATATTGGCGGTTATATCATAAGTAATTCGAAAGGGGATTCTGTCTCGACCTCATGTATCGAAGATGGCGCATCTTATGGCACACATAAATATCGCATCACCGCCCCAAAGAGTGCGCTGTTTTTTGAATTTAATCTCGACGGCAGCGTGGGGGCACAACTGCCCGATCAAGGGCATATGTATGGACGCAAGCCCTACTATATTTTGACCAACGTGAACCCTGATTTAAGCCAATACGTTATCGTTGGTACCAGAACAGCCACGCAGGAAGCCACCTTTTTTACGGATATACCCAGCGACTGGATCTCATTACTCAGCTAACCGGATCGTCTGCACCTGTTCGTCGCGAAAAACGTGCCCTCCTGCTTAGTGAGGGCACTGTTTAACGCGTGAAGTCATCAATAACATCACTGAACCGGTTATTCCCTTTTGTTAACGCGCGTCATGACGTTTTGCGCACCGGTTCTGCCCTCTTCCCGATCGGCCGGACGGCTACAGTCATGCGGTGAAACGGCCTGCCTGCATCTGATTCACGCCGCGAAATGACGCGCAATGCGCATCCCGTTCTGTGCCTGACACACTGTTTTAATAAACGCAGGGTAAACGGCACTGCGCTAAATCCCTGGCTGCAGTGTAAATTTTCCGCGTCGGCTGCCGATAGCAATAGCAGAAGTGCCACTTTGACATTGACGTTGAGCAGAACACATTATGAAAAGACATCCCCTTTCCTGCCGCGCGCTGCGCGCTGCCGGATACGATCCCAACTCAAGCGTACTTGAGCTTGAACACAGCAACGGCCGGGTTGAGCAATATCTTGGCGTGCCGCCCAAAACCTGGCAGGCATTTTTGATGAGCCACGAGCAGGAAAACTATTTTCGCGAGCATATCGCCAGTAGCTACCTGAAAATTACCGTCGAGCAGGCAAATCGCAGCCGTTTTTAACCGCTGAGGCGGTAATTTTTTGCCCGCGTTTGTGCTAACGTTGTCTGCCCGCAGACGATGCGGTTTGGTGCGTGTTCATGCTGGCGACAGCGTAACGAGGTGTTATGAGAATTGGTATTGCGTTTCCTATCCTGGTTTTTATTGTCGCCGTCGCCTTTCTGACGTGGTTTATCGCTGGCGGTTACGCCACACCGGGCAGCTAACGCCCGGCGTGTTGCGCCATCGGGCGACAGATAAATATCATGGCCAGTGCGCTGAGCGACGGGATCAGCGCCAGCCACAGCCAGGCGACACTCGCCGCCGCAGAAGGGGTCAGCGCGTTATCCAGTTGCCCGCCTAACAGGAAGTTTCCCGCAAGCACCGTCACGCCCCCCATCGATGCCAGTGCGCCATAATGCGCGCCAAGGTTCTGGTTATCGGCAAACCACGGCACCAAATCTTTCCCCACCGGAACAATCAGCATTTGCCCGAGCGTTAATAGCGTCACCATGCAGGCGGCGGGTACATAGCGCTGCCAGTTTTCCGGTGCCGGTGTCGCGGCAAACAGTGCAACGCTGATAAATGACGCAGCCAGTAGCGCAAACCCCACCGGCAACATGCGTGCCGCGCCAACACGGCGGGCAAGCCGCGCCAGCGGCATCTGTAACGTGATGATGAGCACCGACGCCAGCATAAAGAGCGGGCCGAGGGTTTTCTCGCTGCTGCCCGATCGGCTCAGCTCAACCGGCAACGCCAGGTAAAGCTGGTTATAGCTGAAAAGGTAAGCACTGTAGGCCACCATAAACGCGACAAAACGCGGTTTGCGAAAAGTTTTCCACCACGGTAGCACATGCAGCGTTTCCGTTTTCCCGTTGCCACCCGGCAGGCAGAAAAAGAGCACCAGCAGCGCAACCATAAACACGCCCGCCCCGGCCAGCGCCACACGCTGGAAACCAAAACCGGCAAGCAGCGAACCCAGCAGCGGCCCGAGCACCGTGCCCAATTCGCCGCAAATGGCGAACAGCGCAAACCACTCCGCGCGGCTGCGCTTTCCCGCTTTTTCACTCTGCGTGCCCGCTTTCGCCAGCAACGCTTCGATGGACGGAGAAAACAGCGCCCCGCCAACACCGGTTAAACAAGCACCCAGTACCACCGGCAGCAGCTCCCCGCCAAACGCCAGCAGCAGATACCCGCTGATACGCACCACGCAGCCGCACAGAATAATGATCCTTGCGCCAAAGCGGTCGGATAACGCGCCGCCTAATAAAAACATTCCCTGCTGAGAGAACGTGCGCAGGCCGATGATCAAACCAATCAACGAGCCGGAAAGCAGCAAATCGTCGCGCAGATAGATCGCCAGAAACGGCACCACCGCATAAAAACCGATATTAAAAATCAGCTGGCTACCGGCGAGCAGATACGGCGAGGTCACTTTCAACGGGGCAGAAATTTGGGCAAGCATGAAGGATCCAGGTCAGCAAAACGCGCAAGGGTCTTTAATACCGGGGAAATTTCCTGCTGGCAACTCTGTTTAAACACACATTGAAAACAAGGTGTTCATTGATAATCCCCCATATTGACAAGGCCCATGCCGCTCGGTATAAGAGCCGCCATAAGAATGATTTGCATTTACAAAACTAATACTTTCTCAAGGTCATGATGATGCCAATGTTTAAAAAATCGTTGTTTGCACTGGGGATGTTGTTTGCGGGTTCCGCTCTGGCGCAAGCCACCCATTATCCGCTGACCATTGAAAACTGCGGTGTGCAGGTCACGTTCGACAAAGCGCCGCAGCGCGTGGTGGCGCTGGGGCAAAACACGGCAGAAATCATGTTGCTGCTCGGCTTGCAGGACAAAATGGTGGCCAGCGCGTTCTGGCCGACCAAAGTGCTGCCGCAGCTTGCCGCGCAGAATGCCAAAGTGAAAGTGCTGACGGTCGAGATCCCAACGCTTGAGTCGATCATTGCCCAGGAGCCCGATTTCGTGGCTGCCCAGTTGCCGATCCTGCTGGGGCCGGATAGCAAAGTGGCGAAGCGCGAAGATTTGTCCGCGATTGGCGCAAACAGTTACCTCTCGCCAGGCGTCTGCGCAACCAAACAGGATAACGGCGATATTTACGGTAGCCGTCATACCCTGTGGAACCCGTCGCTGCTGTACAAAGAGATCAGCGATCTGGCCGAAATTTTCGACGTACAGGATCGCGGCGAGAAACTGATTGCCGAGTTCAAACAGCGTGAAGAGGCGCTGCGCAGTAAATTCGGCCACGGCAAGAAAAACCTGTCATTTGTCTTCTGGTTCTCCAGCGCCTCGCCCTCAGCGGATGCCTATGTCGGCGGCAAGAACAGCGCGTCCGGTTATATCGCCAGCCTGCTGGGCGGGCACAGCGCTATCACCTCGGAAAGCGAGTGGCCGACGCTCAGCTGGGAAAGCATTATTGCTTCTAACCCGGATGTGATTGTTGTCTCCAGTCTCGATCGTAACCGCTGGACGCTGGACAGTGCGGAAGAGAAAATCAAATTCCTGAAAAGCGATCCGGCGGTTAGCCAGCTTGAGGCGGTGAAAAAAGGCCATATCGTGGTGATGGACGGCCAGGCGATGAACCCGACTATCCGCACGTTCTATGGCGCAGAACAAGTGGGTGCGCAACTGGAGAAGCTGGGGCTGGATAAATGACCACGCCCTCATCTGCTGCGCTTAAAAAAGCGCAGCACGCGGTACTCTTGCTGTTATCGCTGGTGCTGCTCGGGCTGGTGATTGCCGTCAGCGTCGGCGTCGGCGAACTGGCGATTCCGCTGAGAACCACCTTTTACGCCGTCAGCAATAAACTGGGGCTGACCAGTGAGCCGCTAAACCGTATCCATGAAACGGTGATTTGGGACTTCCGCTTAAGTCGCGCGCTGGTCGCCGCCTGCTGCGGCGCCGGGTTAGCGATTTGCGGCGCGGTACTGCAAAGCCTGCTGAAAAACGCGCTGGCAGAACCTTATGTGCTGGGCGTCTCCGCCGGGGCATCCACCGGCGCGGTATCGGTGGTGGTGTTAGGTCTCGGCGCGGGCGCGGTGTCGCTCTCCGCCGGGGCATTTGTTGGCGCGTTTGCCGCATTTTTGTTTGTCGCCGTGCTGACTAACGGCGCGCGCGGCGGTAACGAACGCACCATTCTCGCCGGGGTGGCGGCGTCCCAGCTTTTCAACGCCATCACCGCGTACAGCATCAGCACCTCCGCCAGCGCGCAGCAAGCGCGGGATGTGATGTTCTGGCTGCTGGGCAGTTTCAGCGGCGTGCGCTGGCCGGAATTCCAGCTGGTGTTAGTTGTGGTTATCGTTGGTCTGCTGGCGTGCCTGTATCACGCCAAAGCGCTGGATGCTTTTACCTTTGGCGATGACGCTGCCGCCTCGCTGGGCATTCCGGTAGGAGCGGTACGCTTGATTCTCTTTTCCGTTACCGCACTCATCACCGCCACCATTGTCAGCATGGCGGGTTCCATTGGCTTTGTGGGTCTCGTGGTACCGCATGTGATGCGCTATTTCATCGGGCCGCTGCACCGCCAGTTACTGGTGGCGTGTGCGATGGCCGGTGCGATTTTAATGGTGCTGGCGGATATTGCCTCGCGCACGCTGATTGCGCCGCAAAGCCTGCCGGTTGGCGTGGTTACCGCGCTGGTGGGTGTGCCGTTCTTCGCGGTTATTCTCTATCGCTCAAGGAAATTCGCATGAGTATCAGCGCCAAAAACCTCTGCTGGCGGGCAGGGAAAAAAACCATTGTCGATAACGTCTCGCTTGAGGTAGCAAAGGGCCAGACGCTGGGCCTGCTGGGGCCGAATGGCTCAGGGAAATCCTCGCTACTGCGTATTCTGGCCGGGCTGCGCCGCCCGGATGACGGCAGCGTGATGCTGGATGGTCGCGATGTCGCAACGCTGAGAAAAAAAGCGCTGGCGCAGCGGGTGGCGTTTGTTGAGCAGCACGCGGCGACGGAAGCTAATATTCGCGTGCGCGATGTGGTAAAGCTGGGGCGCATTCCGCACCACTCGCCGTTTAGCCCGTGGTCGCACAGTGATGATGAGATAGTCACGGCGGCACTTGAGCGCGTGGGCATGCTTGAACACAGCGAGCAGGGCTGGCAAAGCCTCTCCGGCGGCGAACGTCAGCGGGTGCATATTGCCCGCGCGCTGGCGCAAGCGCCGAGCGAGATTTTGCTCGACGAGCCCACCAACCATCTCGACATTCATCATCAAATGCAGTTAATGCGCCTTATCAGCGAACTGCCGGTAACCAGCATTGTTGCGATCCATGATTTGAACCACGCGGCCATGTTCTGCGATGCGCTGATCGTGATGCAAAAAGGGCAGATTGTGGCGCGCGGCACGCCGGATGAGGTGCTCACGGAAGCGATGCTGTCCGAGGTATTTCAGGTGCGGGCGCGCATTGAGATCTCACCCGATCACGGCAAAAAGCATATTCACTTTTTATGAACGCTTTTGCGCCAGAACGCGGCACGGTTCTGGCGCAAAGCGGGCTTAAAGGTCAATCACGTTGCGGCTGTCCTGCAAGGTGGCATGTAACGTTTTCAGCGACACCACCGAAGATTGCTGGGTGATGGCCACAATCGCGCCTAACGATTTATCTAACAGGTCCAGATTGTTCGTTTCCAGCGCTTTGTCCAGCACGGCAAACGTCTGGGTAAGCGAGGTCTGGCGCAGCGCGAAATCCTGATTCAACGCCTGCAACAACACCTCTTTTTGCGCCTGAATCCGCGCAATTTGTACTTCGGTCTCCTGGGTGATTTGATGGCGAGCCGTTTCCTGCTCCGCACGGTATTTTTGTAAATCACGCCAGGCGTCAAAAATCTCTTTCGCCGCCGATGCCGCTTGTAATGGCGACGCTTTTGCCGCCACTTTCGAGGCGTTAAACAGTGCTTTCATATTATGCCCACCAGAATAAATAAGCTGCGTATCCCATCAGGGCCAGAATGCCCGTTCCCACCAGCCCTGAGCTGTCAAAATTAAACAGACGACCTAACGCCCCGGAAAAGCCGGTGAAACTGAACAAAAAGGCAACAAGCGAGGTGTAAGTCCACTCAATGCTGTGCAGGTAATACCCCAGCGCGCCAAAAAGAAGGCACAGCACCATCCACACCAGAAACGAGGGTTCATCATCATCGGCAGTTGCTTTGCGCCGCTGGCTGTCAGCCAGCCAAAAATAGAGCGCGCTCTGCTCGCCAGGTGCGAGAGAAGAGACATCGCTGGTCATGGTCATGTGATCATTTGCAGCGATCAGGTTTGTCACCAGCGTATTCACACGCTCCTCGGTGAAGGCCTGCGCATGGGAAACCACCGTCACGGATTCCTGCGTTGGGCTATTCTGATCATCCACCAGACGTATCGCCAGCAACTGTTTCATCGCTTTTACCAGCAGTACGGTCTGGAGTTTCAGGAAAACGACACGCTCGTGCGCAACGTTGGCTGACAGCGCCTGATCCAGCATCTGGTAACTTGTTTTCAGGCGCTGAGCAATACCTTCAATGGTCGAGGCATACAGCGAAATATGCTGGTTAATGGCCTGCGCCACTTCGATCACCGCATTGATTTTTGCCACTTCCTTGTTAACCGCACTGCGATATTCATACGCTTCGGTCAGTTTTTTTTCCGCATTCTGGCTGTATTTCATCATCGCGAAAATGGCGACCGGAGCCAGCACAATGCCGCCCAGCACCATGGTGCCACCGGCGATCCCTGCGCCACCGGCGGAAAGCGCACCGCCGCCAAACCAGGCCAGCGTGGCGTTACTGGCGGCAGCGCCGGAAAGCGAGGCGATCGCCGTGCCGGTAGAGGCCGCGCCGAATGTCGAAACCGCGCTCATCGAGCCGAGGGCGAGCGCCGCGCCGGTCGCTGTCCCTTTCACCCCGGTGCCAATGATTTCGGTCATTTTTACCGACTGGGTTTGCAACTGCGGCGCGTCGTAGCGGGCAAAATTATCTAACACATCTTGGGAGACTTTGGTCTCCAGCCGGTTAACTTTTTGGCACTTCTCCAGCACCGACAAGGCCTCAGGGATAATGACATCCGCATAGCGTTGCTTCTGATCGAGCAGCGTGTTGATGAGCGTTGACGATGTATTTCTGGCTTCTTCCAGCCCCTCTTCCGCCAGCCGCGCTTTAAAACGCGCATCCACCACAATCTCTTCAGCTTCTTTTTTTTGCTTGTGTGCTTTAAAAATATTCAGTCCCATCGGTAACCTCGAATCATCCCACTGTGTTCCAGGCATAAAATCGGGTTATCGGCATAGTTGGCTGAACGTTAAGTGAAATTTTCCCGACGCCGACCACTGCCATGCCGACCGTTCTTTTTATTGCGCGGCCTATCTCTTTGTATTTCTTCCAGAATGCCACGTTTCGTGGGGCTTTATCGCGCCACCTACCAGATCACGTAGCTCGGGTAAAACCGACGACTCTGCAAAGAAAATAAGTAAATACAATGGGGTGAAAGCGGCGGCCAAACCGTTGCCGGGTGTACTATAGCGGTGAAAACATTCACCGGAGTCAGTAATGAATATCATTGAAATCATCATGTCGGCGGGCAAGGTTTCCGTAGATGTTGCGTTGTACACCTTGCTGCCCATCATGGTGGTGATGCTCATCATGATGAAATACCTGGAGGAGAAAGGGGTTTTAGATGGCATCGTGCGCCTTACCTCCCCCGTTCTGAAACCTTTTGGTATCAGCGGAATGGGGATTTTCGCCCTTATCCAGCTTAACTTTGTCAGTTTCGCCGCGCCTCTCGCCGCCCTGGCGATTATGGAAAGAAGAGGCACCTCTGACCGCCATCTCGCCGCCACGCTGGCCATGTTGTTCGCCATGGGTCAGGCAAACGTCTTTTACCCGCTAACGCCGTTCGGCCTGCACTGGGGGATGGCGATTATGATTTCACTTATCGGCGGGCTTGCCGCCTCCACGCTGACCTATTATGTGTCGGGGCGAAAACTCTCCGCTGCCAGCCTGCGCGACGAAGAGGGCGAATTGCACCAGGATAAACCGCGCGCGGGTCTGATTGCGGTGATTAACGGCGCAGGGGCAGATGCCATTCGTTTGTCGCTGGGTTCGCTGCCAATGTTGCTGCTGTCGTTAACGGTGGTGGGATTATTGAAAGCTGCAGGCGTCGTGGAAGCCTTAACCACGCTGCTCACGCCGCTGTTATCGTTTTTCCATATTTCCACGGTGTATGTGTTGCTGGCGTTAACCAAATGCCTGGCGGGCGGGACGGCGTATTTTGGCGTGGCGTCCGAAATGGTGCAGCACGGGCAGTTAACGGCTGAGCAAATCAACGCCTCGGCAGGTTTTCTGGTGCAGACGCTGGACTTGCCCGGTATTGGCATTTTTCTCGGCATCGCCAGCCGCTTTGTGCGTCTGTTCCGTTTTGCACTGCCGGGCGCGATTGTCGGGATACTGGTGCGCACCGTTTTGCATACGGTGATGTTTTAAGCGTACGCCGGGTGACGCAATGCGCACCCGGCAGCCTGTTCTATTTTTTCACCGTATCTTCAAGGAAGAAACGCCCCAGCGGATTCTGGTAGAAACTTTCAATATTCTTCCGCGTCACATTGCGATAGGGGCTGTAGTAGAGATCGATCCAGTTCACATCAGCTTTCGCCATTTTTTGCAGCTCGATATACATCTGTTCACGTTTTTTCGCATCCATTTCGACACGTGCCGCTGCCACCAGCGCTTTCACTTTGTCGTTCTTATAACGCGTCATGTAGTTCATGTTCGTGTCATGGCCGAGCACAAAGGTGGTTTTCTGATCCGGGTCGAGAATGTCGTTGGTCCAGTACATCACCGAAATATCGTACTCACCGGCCACCAGCATGTCCCAGCTCTGGCTGGGGTCAACTTTCTGCAAGTTCACCTTAACACCCGCTTTCGCCAGCTGCTGTTGCAGTAAAATGGCTATTTGCTCATCCACCTCATCCCCGGCGTTAACCACATAATTCAGCGTCAAATCGCCAGCGCCCGCCGCTTTCAGCATCTGTTTCGCTTTTTCAGGATCGTAGGGGCGACGCAAATTGTCGTTGTAGTGATAGAGCGCACCGGCCGGAACATAGGAGTTCGCCACCTGGCCGTAACCAAAGGTCACGGTTTTGACAATCGCGTCTTTATCGATGGCAAAGTCCAGCGCCTGGCGCACCTCTACTTTGCCAAGCGCGCCGTGCGAATGGTTGATAAGCAGATGATCTTCGCGGGTTGACGGATCCAGCTCCACCTTCAGGTTGTTATCTTTTTGCAGCGAGGCAATGCGCGAGAACGGCACCGTCAGCGCGGCATCCAGTTCGCCGGCCTGCACTTTCAACATACGCGTGTTGTCATCCGGGATGGTCAGCCAGTCCACTTCATCAAGGCTGACATTCTTCGCCTGCCAGTAGTTCGGGTTCTTCACCAGCACGATTTTTTCGCCGCGCACCCACTCTTTTACGCTGAACGCGCCGGAACCGACCGGTTTTTCCGCGAAGGTTTCTTCACCTTCGGCTTTCAGCGCTTTCTCGGAGATCACCGACGCGTTCGGCAGCGCCAGCTGTGACAGGAACGGCGCAGAGGGTGATTTCAGCGTCACCACCAGCGTGCGCGCATCCGGCGCTTCGGCTTTATCAATAATGCTGTACGAGTCGCGCCAGAGCGATCCTTCATCACTACGAATGCGCAGCAGGCTGAAGGCCGCGTCGCTGGCGCTTACCGGCGTGCCGTCAGAGAATTTGGTATCGCGGATTTTAAAGGTATAGACCTTGCCATCCGGGGAAATGGTCCAGCTTTCCGCCACGCCCGGTTCCAGTTTGGTGCCGGTTTTATCGACGCGCACCAGCGGATCAAAAACGTTGGAAAAGACCCAGTTATCCGCGTTCTGCGCCGATTTGATCGGATCAAACGTGGTGCTGTCTTCCCGACGGCCAATCGTCAGAACGCCAGCCGCCTGCGCCATTTCACTGACCACACTGAGCGCCAGAAAAACGCTGGCTGCCAATAACTTAACTTGCTTGTGCTTCATCAAAGGATCCCTCAGTCAAAGGAAAAACACTCTTCTCGCCTGCGTGCGTCAGCACACAGGTCCAGGCGTGATCGGCAATCTGCCGGGTCGGGGGTAATGCGCCGGTGCGGCACTGCACCTGCGCGTAAGGGCAGCGCGGATGAAAGGCGCAACCTTGTGGAATGGCAACCGGGCTCGGCGGCTCGCCCGTAAGCGTCTCCTGCGGCAACGGTTTATCCGGATCGATTTCCGGGATGGCGGAGACCAGCGCAGCGGTATAAGGGTGGCGCGGATGGGCAAAGACGGCTTCTGCGGGGCCTTCTTCGACGATCCGCCCGAGGTACATCACCGCCACCCGATCGCACAGGCGGCGCACAATCGCCAGATCGTGGGCAATAAACAGGATCGCCAGCCCCATTTTTTCGCGCAGATCCATCAGCAAATTGACGATCTGCCCCTGAATGGAGACATCCAGCGCCGCCACGCACTCGTCGGCGACGATCAACCGGGGTTCGATCGCCAGCGCCCGCGCAATCCCCGCCCGCTGGCACTGCCCGCCGCTCAGTTGGCCGGGTTTGGCTGCGGCGTGCTCCGGGCGCAAGCCGACCAACGTCAGCAGTTCTTCAACCCGTGCGCTAATCCGGTCGCGCGGCACTTTCTGGTGGACGCGCAGCACTTCGCTGATGCTCTCACCTATTGTCTGCCGCGGGTTAAGCGAGGCGAACGGATCCTGAAAAATCATCGCCGTTTGCAGGCGCAGCCGTGCGATGTCGCTTTTCAGACCGTGAGTAACGCGGTGACCATCGAAACGCACTTCACCATCATTGATCTTTTCTAGCTGCAACAACGCCCGCCCCAGCGTGCTTTTACCGCTGCCGGATTCGCCCACTAATCCCAGCGTTTCACCCGCGTGGATTTTGAGCGTCACCTGGTTTACCGCGTGGACCACGCGTTTTTTGCCGAGCAACCCGCCGGAAACCGGAAACGTGACTGAGACGTTATCCGCTTCCAGCAAAGGCCAGTTTGCCGGTGTCGACATTATCCCTCCCGCTGAGTCAGTGGCTGTAAGGCGTGATGGCACGCTGCCGCGTGCGTCAGGCTGTCGCGCCCGAACAGTAACGAAGGCTGCTGCTGGCACGCGCTGCTCGCCTGCGGGCAACGTGGATGAAAGCGGCAGCCGGTCGGGAAGCTCCCTGCCAGCGGCGGTTGTCCATTGATGGTGACCAGCCGTCCCTGCCCACCTTCGCTGGAGGGCTGGCAATCAATCAATCCGCGCGTGTACGGGTGCAACGGCTGCGCCAGCACTTCGCGCTTGCCGCCCACTTCGCATAAACGCCCGCCGTACATCACCGCAATGCGATCGCAGGTTTGCGCCACCACGCCGAGATCGTGGGTGATCATCACCACCGCCAGGCCTAACTGCTCGCGCAGGGTGCTGAGCAAACGCAGGATCTGCATCTGCACGGTGACATCCAGCGCGGTGGTCGGCTCATCGGCAATCAGCAGCGACGGTTCCGGTGCCAGCGCCACGGCAATCATCGCGCGCTGGCGCATACCGCCGGAAAATTCGTGCGGATAGTTGTTAATGCGGTTTTGCGGATCGGGAATGCCCACCTGGCGCAGCAGCTCTTTGGCATCCTCTTTTGCCTGCCGACGGTTAACGCCGAAATGCAGGCGGCGGCTTTCAGCAATCTGCTCGCCAATGGTCATTACCGGGTTTAAGTGGCTGGCCGGGTTCTGGAAAATCATGCCAATTTCCCGTCCGCGCACCGCCGACATCTGCGCTTCGCTAAGCGACAACAGATCGCGCCCGCCAAACCACACTTCGCCACCGCTAATCGTCAATCCCTGCCCCGGCAGCAGTCGCATTAGCGCCCGGCAGGTCACGGTTTTTCCGGAACCGCTCTCGCCCACCAGCCCCAGCATTTCCCCGGCCTGCAGCCGGAAAGAGACCTTATCCACCAGCGCGCCATCATCCCCCCGGGAAATGGTCAATTGCGAGACGTTTAGTAAACTCATACGCGCGCTCCCAGTTTGTCGCCAAGACCATCCGCCAGCAGGCTGAAGCCCATTGCCAGCAGAACAATCGCCAGCCCCGGAAAGGTGGTTATCCACCAGGCGGTAGTGATAAAACTCTGCCCTTCTGCCACCATCACCCCCCACTCGGCCGTCGGCGGTTGTACGCCAAGACCGAGGTAGCTCACCGCCGCGCCGTTTAACAGCACCAGCACACAATCCGACATGGAAAACACCAGCGCGCCGGTCATGGCGTTAGGCAGCAAGTGGCGAAACAGAATGCGGGCATGACCATAGCCGAGGCTACGCGCCGCCAGCACAAAATCACGCTGCTTGAGGGTTAATACCTGCGCCCGCACCAGCCGGGCGTAAGAGACCCAGCCAACCATCGCCATCGCGATGTAAAAACTGCCAAGACCCGGCCCGAGAATGGCGATAATCGCCAGCATCAACACCAGAAACGGGAACGCCAGCACGATATCGATAATGCGCATAATCAGCGCATCCACCGCGCCACCCAGGTAGCCTGACAGCGCGCCGAGCGTGGTGCCGAGCAGAAACGGAAAGATAACGCCCAGCAGACAGATTTGCAGATCCACCCGCGCGCCCCACAGCACGCGGGAGAAGATGTCGCGGCCAAAGTTATCCGTGCCAAAAAGATGTGCGCTCCCTGGCGGCAGCAAGCTGGCGGTCGCATCCTGGGTTATCGGATCAAACGGTGCCAGCCACGGGGCGAATAACGCGACGCACAGCCACAAGCCGACAATCAACAACCCAACGCCAAGGGCATGCTGCTGTGGAATAGCGCGGCGGCGTAACACGGTCAGTACGCTGATAGCACTCATAGTTTCACCCTCGGATCCAGCGCTACCGTCAGTACGTCGGCCAGCAAGTTGACGGCGACCGTGGCAAGGGCAAATACCATCACCACGCCCTGCACCACCATGTAGTCACGGCTGAAAATCGCTTTTACCAGCAGTTGCCCCAGGCCCGGAATGGCAAACACGCTTTCAATCACCACCGTACTGCCAATCAGCCAGCCGATATTCACCGCCAGCAGGTTTAGCGTCGGCACCAGTGAGTTGGGTAACACATGCCGCCAGAAGATGCGGTTTTCCCGCTGCCCGCGCGCTCTGGCGGCCATCACGTAATCGCTGCTCATCTCCATCAGCAGGCTGGCGCGCAGGTTGCGGATCAACACCGCCGACAGCGCCAGCGCGACGGTCAGACACGGCAGCACCATATGGTGCAACTGGTCGGCAAAATCGCTGCCGTAACCGGAAACCGGGAACCAGCCCAGCACCACGCTAAAAACAATGATCATCATGATGCCCAGCCAGAAGGCGGGGAAACCGAGGCCGGCGGTGGTGAACAGGCGAATAAGCTGGTCGGCGATGCGCCCACGCTGACGCGCCGCCAGCGCGGCCAACGGCACCGTAAAAATAACTGCCAGCAGCACGCTGCCAAGCACCAGCCACAAAGTAGGTTCAAGGCGGGAGCTAATCAGTTTTAGGGTATCGATGCGGTAGACGATCGATTTTCCCAGCTCGCCCTGCACCAGATTGCGCAGAAAGTAGCCATACTGTACCCACAGGGGTTCATCCAGACCGAACTGCGCACGGATGCGCGCCAGTGCCGCTGGCGTGCTGCGCACACCAAGCAGGATGCGCGCCGGATCGCCGGGGATCGCGCGCACCATCGCAAAGGTGATGATGCTTATTCCCAACAACACCGGCAGTAGCTGCAATGGCCGGAATAACAGAAAACGGTAACGGTGCATCAGCATTCTCCTGTGGTGCATGCGAGGTCGTAAGGTTAAAAAAACGCCTCGCGATGGTGCGCCACTCCCCTGGTTATCTGCGCCCGGCCTTGTTTGTCGGGCGTTTTCTTTACGCTAGCGGCATCAATGGAGGCTGGGTAGTTAGCAAAAATACTAGTTTTGCCTCTCCCGCGTGACGGCACCGGAATTGCATACCTTCCTCACGCTACGGGAGAAGTCTGCACAAAGCGTGCCCGTGGCGTGGCACCGTCAACCATGAGGGGGAATGATGCGAATAAACATTGAAAACCCTGCTGCTGCTAATGGCAGCAGGCTTGAGGAGGCGTTTGCCGGGCTATTTACCCAGACGCAGGCGCTGGGTTTTGACGCGGTGATTTATGACTACACGCCGGTTCCGCGCTCGCTGGAAGGGGCGCTTATTACCCCGTCTCTGCTGGAGATGCGTAACGTACCGGAAGATATGCGTCGTTTGTGGTGCGAGCGCGGTTACTACCAGGTCGACCCGGTGCAACACTTCGCACTGGAAAGCTGCGCGCCGTTTGTCTGGTCCTATCAACGCCCTGACAGCGGGGCGCTGCATGGCAGGCTGGATGATAACGCCCAGGAAGTGACGCATTACATGCGCGACCACAATATGCCCTGCGGTGCCACGGTGCCGCTGCATTTGCCACACGGCGGGTTTGTCACCCTGACCGGCATTGTTGCCAGCCAGCAGCAAGCGCGCGATATCAGCGACACGCTGGCGCAATTAACGTTTATCGCCCACCGTTTTCAGGAGTCTGCCTTCCCGCTGTTTGACGCCTCGATGCTCACGTGCCGCCATGTCAAATTAAGCAACCGCGAGCGCGAGTGCCTGGCGTGGTCAGCCGAAGGATTAACGGCGAAAGAGATTGCCCGCAAGCTGCACCGCTCGGTGGCAACCGTGACGTTGCATCTGAATACGGCGGCGAAAAAACTTGGCGCGACCAACCGCGTACAGGCGGTGGTGCGGGCGCTGCACTACCGTCTGCTCGACAGCTAATAACTAGCAATTTTGCTAGTGTTCAGCGCCGCCTTCGGCGTTCTACCCTGAAAGCCAGTTCACTTAACAGGGTAGACGTCAACTATGTATACCATTCGCGAAGGCTACGTTCCCTTCCGGGAGTATCAGACCTGGTTTCGCATCTGCGGCGATCTGCAAAACGGGCAGACGCCGCTGGTAGTGGCCCACGGCGGCCCCGGTTGTACTCACGACTACGTTGATGCGTTCAAAGATATCGCTGAAACCGGACGGGCGGTGATCCACTACGATCAAGTGGGTAATGGTCGTTCAACCCATCTGCCGGATAAAAGCCCCGATTTCTGGCAACCCGGCCTTTTTCTTGATGAGCTCAACCATCTGCTGCAGGCGCTGGAAATTGCCGATAACTACGCGCTGCTCGGCCAGTCCTGGGGCGGCATGCTGGCGGCAGAACATGCGGTGACGCAGCCACAGGGGCTGAAAGCGATGGTGATCGCCAACTCACCGGCCTCGATGGCGCTATGGCTGGAAGGCGCGGCGAAGCTGCGCGCGCAATTACCGCCGGATGTGCAGGACACGTTGTTGACCCACGAGGCGGCGGGTACGGTGGATAGCGCAGAGTATAAAGCGGCAAGCCGGGTATTTTATCAGCGCCATGTGTGTCGGCTCGACCCGTGGCCTGCGGAGGTGCAACGCACCTTTGACGCCATGGAAGCTGATCCTACCGTTTACCACGCGATGAATGGCCCCACCGAATTCCACGTCATTGGCAGCATGAAAAACTGGACGATTATCGACCGGTTAAAGCAAGTGCGCGTGCCGACTTTGTTGATTTCCGGGCGCTACGACGAGGCCACGCCGGAAGTTGTGCAGCCTTTCAAAGACCATATTACCGGGGCGCAGTGGGTGATTTTTGAATCCTCAAGCCACATGCCCCACGTCGAAGAGCGGCCGTTGTGCATGAAGACCGTCAGCGACTTTTTACTGGCCACATGCTGAGGCTGTTTGCCCACACCAGGTTGTGTTGTTAAGCGCCGGCCAGGCGCTTTTTTTATGCGCGCATTGCGGTATAGAGCGAACAAAGCGCCTGCAAACTTTTGGTACCGGTGCGCTTCATTAACCCGTTGCGCTGTACGCTGACGGTGGTCGGGCTGACGCCGCGAATGCGGGCGATATCCTCCACAGAATATCCACGCAGCAGCAGGCGCATTATTTGCTGTTCGGCGCTGGTGAATTTAAACGCACCGTGGTTGTAACCCGGCTGCTGATTCTGTGCAGATAACAAGCTCATCACTTCCAGCGCCTGACGCAACTCTTCGACGCGTAACCTTTCGGCCAGACAGAGTTTCACAAGGCCCGGGAAAAGTAGCGACAGCGAGTCAAAATGGCGTTCTGAGGAGATAAAAATAGAGTAGTGCGCGGGCGGACGGGAGAAAAACAGCGAGTACATTTCCACGATGTCCATTCCCGTGGTGACATATATAGCAGGCGCACCACTGCAAAAACGGCTGCCCTTTTCCCTGTTAAGTTGTCTGAGTATTTTCTCAATACCATAAATGAAAAGGCGATCCTTCCCGTAGATAGTCATGTAGGTACTCCAGAGGGTAATGTTTTATTATTTTCCTCTCCGCTAACGGAGGCATGGTCTTTTTTCCTGAATGTGCGGGATGTGTTCAGTCAGATCAAGCGTGATGCTGGCTCGTTTAATGTTTGTTTAGTTTGCGACAACATAAATCACCCTGATTTTCCTTTCCATACTCTCCCTGATGTGCTCAGTGTATTGCATTTTGTGTCAAATGTTCGCCTTTTATTCCAGGAATAAATTTACTGCGCTATTTATTTACCGCACTAAAGCGTACGAAACCACATACATACGTCCTTGTATGTAGCTAGCTTATTCATTTGATTTTAAATGATTTCATCCAATTAAGATTATCTTTATAACCGGCAAAATATTAATTTTCATTCTACTTTTAAATGTTCGATCTCAGTCTCAAAACACTATTTCAAAATGTGTAAAAGTCCGTTCCACTTGATAGGATGAAGATATCTTGATGCAGACAAAACCGTATTTTGTGTGGTGAATCCCCCTAAGCGGAGGGGTCATGCTGATATGAGGTTATTCTCAATAAAGTTTCATTTTTATGGACGGATTGAGGCGATCGGCACTCAATTCACCGGGAGGCACCCGGCACCACACGCCACTTTAAAAGTAACGTTAGCGTTGCTGTTGTTATCAGTAATAACGGTCACGAAACTATATCCGGAATAATTATTATGCTTGCTAATTATATCAATTTGCACTGAGAGTGAATTTACCATTCCTCTTTGAATTAAAACTATCTGCATTTTTCGCAGAGAACATCTTGTACCTTTTGACTATAAATAATAGGGGATATTATGTTGCGCACTTTGTTATTAGTTACTGTACCTTTTATCAGTATTGCCGCCCAGGCGGTAACATTTGATTATCGCCATGAATTAAATGATAGCGGCGGTAATAATCACAAAGATCGTTTATTAATGTCGCACCGTTTTGCTAACGGTTTTGGTTTATCGCTGGAAGGCAAATGGAAAGGTTCGCAAAATAAAGATAAGGCGTACCACGAAACAGTAAGTAATGGTACCGAAGTGGTTGCCAGCTATGTCTATAAAATTAACCCCACCTTCCAGATTGAGCCGGGTTTCTCACTCGACAGTAGCTCCACGTCGAACAACTATCGCCCGTACCTGCGCGGCAAAATGAACTTTAGCAATGACGTTGGCGCAACGCTGCGCTACCGCCCGTACTTCAAACGTAACTCCAACAACATCGGCACGGCAAAAGACACCAGCGAAAACGGCTATAACCTCACTGCCGCCGTATCGTGGAAAATTTTTGGTGATTACCAACTCGATTACGAACTGGATTACAAACACGCCACATCCGCTGGCGTGCTGATTGCAGATAATGAAAACTACGACTGGACGCACGATTTCAAACTGACATACAAACTTGATAAAAACTGGTCGCCGTATATTGCGGTGGGCAACGTTTCCGGCAGCAAATATACCGATGAGCGTCAGACACGTTATCGTGTCGGCGTGAAATATAATTTCTAATAAATAATTGCAGGGTAGCAAACATAAATAAGGGTTTCGGCAGAAATCCTTATTTTTATCTAAGAGGCGAATAATGAAACTGTCAAAAATAGCACTGGCGGTCGGTCTTCTCGGTACCTTCTCCTGCACGGCATTTGCGCAGGAGAGCGCGCGGTTAAGCAGTGTAAAAGCGTTTGCCGATACGGTCATCGAGAAAGCCGGTGACAAATATCACAGCAATGTGCCGCTGCTGGCGGATGGCGTTGATCCACGCACCGGTAAGCAGATGGAGTGGGTCTTTCCGGACGGAAAAACGGCGGTACTTTCCAACTTCTCCGCACAGCAGAATCTGATGCGCGTGCTGGTTGGCCTGAGCAACCTGACGGGAGATGCGAAATATAAAAAGCGGGCGGAAGATAATGTCCGTTACTACTTCCAGCACTACCAGGACAAAAACGGGCTGCTGCTATGGGGCGGGCACCGCTTTATCGATCTGAAAACGCTTGAACCACAAGGGCCAAGCGAAAAAGAGATGGTCCATGAACTGAAAAATGCTTATCCATACTACGACCTGATGTTTGCCGTGGATAAACCGGCAACCGCCCGCTTTATCCGCGCGTTCTGGAACGCACATGTGTACGACTGGAAAATCCTCGAAACCAGCCGCCACGGTGAATACGGCAAAGAGATGGGCAAACTGTGGGCCAGCCATTTTGAACAGCAACCGCCGTTCTTCGCCACCAAAGGGCTGAGCTTTCTTAACGCCGGCAATGACTTAATTTATTCTGCTTCGCTGTTGTATCAATACGATGGTGAAAAAGGCGCGCTCACCTGGGCGAAGCGACTGGCGGAGCAGTATGTGTTGCCGCGCGATAAAAAGACCGGGCTGGGTGTTTATCAGTTTACACAAGCACTGAAACGCGCCGAAACCACCGACGACACGGATACTAACTCGAAGTATGGCGATCGCGCACAGCGTCAGTTTGGCCCGGAATTTGGCTCCGACGCGCTGGAAGGCAATATGATGCTGAAAGGCCGCACCAGCACGCTCTACTCCGAAAACGCCCTGATGCAGTTAGCGCTGGCAAAATCGCTGGGCGCGGATGGCAACGACATCAAAAAGTGGACGCTTGATGGCCTGAAAGCCTTTGCGCATTACGCCTATGATGAGAAAACCAACACCTTCCGCCCGATGCTGGCAAACGGCACCGACTTGTCGAACTACACGCTGCCGCGCGATGGTTACTACGGCAAGAAAGGCACCGTGTTGAAGCCTTACCCGGCGGGGAATGAATTCCTGCTCTCTTATGCCCGCGCCTGGACACTGGCACCGGACGCAGAGATGTGGAAAGTGGCGCGCGGCATTGCCAAAGGCCAGGGGCTGGGTGATATCGGTGAGCCGGGCGGTAAAAACAGCAAGCTGGATCTGAACACCAAAAACAGCGAGCCATATGCCATTTTTGCGCTGATCGATCTCTGGCAATCTACTGGCGACAAAGGATACCTGACGCTGGCTGATAAAGTGGCGGACAATATTCTGGCAACGAAACGGCTGAATAACTTTTTCATCGATGATCCCCAGTATATCTATGCCAATGTCGACAATATCGCGCCTTATGCACTGCTGGCGCTGGAAGCGGCCATGCGCGGCAAACTTGATGCGGTTGCGCCATTTATCAACGGCGCGGGCTTTACCGAAGGCGCATATCTGCTGGCCGATGGCACCGTGCGCTACTCCACCCGCGATGATGAGTTGTTCATGCTCAAACCGGGTGAGCAGTTGAAACCTAACGGTAAAAAGTAACCCCCTCACCTCTCACGGCGCGCCCGTGGGAGGTTTTCCTGCGCCTTGTTTTGCTCTTCGCATGCTATTCTGGCGGTGTTCATGACGCCTTATCAGCGATAATGTCGAACAAAAAATGTATTAATCACCGCAAAGCCAGATATAACAATCCGGCATTTCTCCTGCGTATTATTAGCACGCAATTTTATTTTCCGCAGATTAAATAAGATAGCAACCTTATTATCCGGCCACGAAGAAATAACCATCAAATTGAATTTAATAAGACTTAATTCAAATCAATATTGGTAGCCGATAGAAATAACCTTTTCAAGTAATTGCTGAAAAATAATAGACGGCTATTATGAATTCAGATAACTTATGTGATCGAAGTCCAGGAATAATATTCTGCACTCTGATTAATTATATTTAAGTTGATTGAAATCAACATTCACAAAATAGAACATCTTTTCAAAAAGTTAAAAGACCGTTTTATTAACGCCAATCGCGTTCTGGTCAAAATGTCATGGAGGGTGAAATAGCCAGAGAGCTGGGCCAATGCCAACCTGAGGGTAATTTTTATTACCGGGGAAACAACATGAAAATACTTCGCGACATAACTATCCGCAAAATGCTGATCATCATTTTATCGCTTTTCAGCATTATTTGGGGACTGGCAACCGTCCTGACATTTCACAATTTTTCGACCATTGACCAATTACTGACGCAAAACGCCGGGCAAAAAAATGTCTACGCCTTGTTGGTGAAAGGAAACGATCAATATTTCCGCACCGTGACCCGCATGCTGCGCGCCATGGATTACCAGCAAACCGGCGATGACGAGAATGCGAATAAAACCTTCGCCTCCGCTGAAAAAGCACTGGCCATTACCCAGGATATGCTGGCGAAGTTTCGCGCCAGCCAGCACCCAGGTGTTGATAGTGAAACCGTTGCCGCCATGATCCGCGACTGGGACGCCCTGCTTAATAACGGCATTGTGCCAATGCTGAATGCCGCCAAAAATAAACAACCGGATACCTTTCGCGACTTATTTCGTAAAACCTATCCCCCACTGAGCGTGCAGTTTGGCGCAACGGCGGAAAAATACACACAAGCGATTCAGTCCAACGATTTACTGGATCAAACTCAGGCACAGGTGATTTTTAATAAATACGTGCTCGCTGCCGCCTTAATTGCCGGTATCTTGACGCTGTTTCTCACCGACCGCTACCTGGTGAATTTCCTGGTCAAACCGCTGCGCATGATCCAGACACATATGGAAACCATGGCCGCCGGTAAACTGAATCACGAATTGCATGAATTTGGTCGTAACTGTGCGGGCCAGTTGATTCCATTCATCCGCACCATGCAGGAGAGTCTGAGAAACACGGTGGAAACTATTCAGGAGAGTTCTACCAGTATTTACCGCAGCACAAATGAAATCAGAGAAGGCAACGAGGAGCTTTCCGGGCGTACCGATCAGCAAGCCGCCGCGCTGCAACAGACCGCCGCCAGCATGGAAGAGCTTACCTCCACCGTGCGTAACAACGCGGAGAATGTGCGCGAAGCCCGTAAACTGACGGAAAACGCGCAACACACCGCACAAAAAGGCGGCGAAATTACCGCGACCGTGGTGAAAACCATGCACGGGATTTCCGAAAGCTCGCAGAAAATTGCTGACATTACTAACGTTATCAACAGCATTTCGTTCCAGACCAACCTGCTGGCGCTGAACGCGGCAGTTGAAGCGGCGCGCGCCGGGGAGCAAGGCCGTGGGTTTGCCGTGGTCGCCAGTGAAGTTCGTGCGCTGGCAAGCCGCAGTGCGCAGGCGGCAAAAGAGATCGAAACGCTGATTCATGAATCCGTCTCCCGCGTTAAAACCGGGGCCGAACAGGTTCAGGAAGCCGGTGGCGCCATGTCGGTGATTATCAATTCCATTGAGCATGTGAATAAATTAATGACAGAGATTTCCGTCGCCTCCGATGAACAAAGCCGTGGTATCGACCAGATTGGCCAGGCAATGACCGAAATGGACGGCGTAACACAGCAAAACGCCGTGCTGGTACAGGAAGCGAAAGCTAACGCCGTCTCGCTGGAAAAAGAGGCTGAGCGGCTGAATAAAACCATCGCCATGTTTGATTCCGGCGTGAAAGAGAACCGCCGTGGCGCGCAGCCAGGCAGAAGCACGTTGCGTCAATCGCCGCAGCTGGCGCTGGCTTCCTCATCAACAGGTGAGAGCCGCGATAACTGGCAATCCTTCTAAGTAAATTTCTGCCCTCTCACCAGGCCCGAGGCTTCACGCTTCGGGCTTTTTTATTGCTATTAGAAATACCTAATACACCTATTACGTTGTGATTTTGATAAATGGCGGAAATATATCTGTGTGCTAAATTTCTCTGTAGACAAATCGGGGAGGGATAACGCATGAAGTTCAATGATGAGCACACGGGACTCATTGGATTAGCCATTGGCGCGGCCGTGATCGGCCTGGTTTCAGAACGCAAAGCCATTAACCGCGACAGCATCGTGCAGGAGATTGAACGGCAGGGCAGAAACCGGGGCGATGGCGTAGAAGATGACGTATTCCTCAAAGCGGCAGAGTTGGTGCGTAAAGGCGTTTAGCGGACCAATAGCGGTGAGCCTGGCAGAATAGCAAGCTCACCGATTTATGTGTTATTTAACCGTACCTTTCACACCGTGCGGTTCGGCGCGGCGATACTGCGGCGCGATATGTACCGCACCGTGCAAGGCGGCAGCGGCATGCCACGGCCAGCGTGGATCGTAGAGCGCGCCTCTTGCCAGCGCGATAAGATCGGCCTCCCCTTGTTGCAAAATAGCTTCCGCATGCTGTGGCTCGGTAATCAGCCCCACGGCGATCACCGGCATATTGGTTTGCTGGCGCAACGCTTTGGCGAACGGCACCTGATAACCCGCCGTCACCTTAATGCTTTGCAACGGTGAAAGCCCACCGCTGGAGACATGAACATATGCGCCGCCCAGCGCTTCAATTTTTTTCGTCAGAACCACCGATTGTTCCAGATCCCATCCACCTTCTACCCAGTCCGTCGCCGAAATGCGAATGCCTACGGCAACGGAAGCCGGTACCGCTTCACGCACGGCGCTAAACACCTCCTGGGTGAAACGCAGGCGATTTTCAAGGCTGCCGCCATACTCGTCGCTGCGCTGGTTGGAGAGCGGCGAGAGAAACTGATGCAGCAAATAACCATGCGCCGCGTGGATCTCAATCACCTCAATCCCCAGCGCCACCGCACGCAAGGCGCTGTCGACAAACGCCTGTTTAACCCGCGCCAAATCTTGTTTTGTCATTTCAAGCGGTGGATGTTCTGCCGGGTCGTGAGCCAGCGCGGAGGCGGAGATCGTTTGCCAGCCGCCCTCTTGTGGCGAAAGCTGTTTGCCTCCCAGCCAGGGCGCGCTGACCGACGCTTTACGCCCGGCATGCCCAAGCTGGATGCCGATTTTCACCGGTGAGTACTGGCGAATATCCTCCAGCACCACGCGCAGCGCCTGCTCGGTTTCGTCATCCCACAGGCCGAGATCCTGCGGCGAAATTCGCCCTTGCGGCTCAACGGCGGTGGCTTCGATTATCAGCAGCCCCGCGCCGGAGAGCGCCAGGTTACCTAAATGAATGCGATGCCAGGCGGTCGCTTTTCCTTCTTCGGCGGAGTACTGGCACATCGGGGCAATAACGATGCGGTTATCCAGCGCAACGTCGCCAATAGTAACTTCGGTGAATAACTGACTCATATCTCATCCTTTTCCGGTTTCGCAAAGGGCACGCCCGGACGGCAACAGTGTGAATGGTTTGCATGACTTTCAGCCAATTTTTCGGGCTTGTCTTTGGCGGCACGTGCCCTTTTCACGGCATTTACCTTTGATAATACAGTGAAATAACTGACGAATTAGAGCTGCGTGACGCCGCGTGCTGCGGCCTCATCCCGCCATCTCAACAACAAAGCATAGTCCTGTCGCGTGACCACGCTAAAACTGCCAATCAATGCCGCGGCACAGGTTTCGCGAAAACGCGCGTCGCTGACCAGTTGCTGCAACGCCTCTCTTATTGATGCGAGCGTGGCGGCGCTGCTCCGTTGCGAGGTGATCAACGGCAGCCCCGGTGCTAACGGGCTTTGCGCTATCACACGCAGCCCGCGCAACAGCGAAGGTTCGTGGCGCTGTAATAAGGCGAACGTCACGCAGTCGATGGCGGCGATATCCGCCGTACGGTTGTGCAGCGCCGCCAGCGATTGCCGGTGGCTGCCGCTGAAATGGGGCGCATCAGCGAAAAATCGCCCTTCGCCCGCAAGCTGCGAAACCAGATAACGCAGCACGTTATAACCTGATTGCGAATCGGCGGAATTACATACTGCGCGGCGACCGCGAAAATCCGCCAGCGAAGTAGCGCGTTCCTCATCACGCGTCACCAGCAGGCTGCGATAGCGAAAACCTTCGCAGCCTGGTGCAAGGTAGTGAAAGCAGCCAACCAGTTGCACATCCGGTAGTTGCGTTACCAGCGGGTAGCCGCAGGTCTGGCTGAGCAGCACATCGTCACGCCGCCAGTGGGTAAGCAGGTCGCTTTGCGGCCAAATCTGCTGCGCCGGGAGTCCGCGCTCCGCCAGAAGTTCGCACAATGCCTGGCCCAGCGCGGCGGTTTCTGGCTGCGCGATGTTATACATCGGCAGGGCAATGTTATTCACTGCGTATTTTGCTTGCGGGGTGTGCATTGACCTCTACCGGAGTAAAGAAAAACTGCCGTAACCATTCACTATAGCCGCGCACCAGAAACCCGCTATTGCGCTGCTGGTACGCCGCTTTGTCCCGCAGGTAAACCGTTCGCAATCCGTACCACGGCACGGCGGGCAGATCGTGATGCACGGAGTGGTAGTTGAGGTTAAGAAACAGCAGACGCCACGGCCACGCGGCTTCGTTGATCACCGAACGCGCTAGCGGATCGTCTGCGGCGCGGTGTTCGAGAAAAGAACGCACTTTCGTGATAGCCAGCGCCGGATAACTCACCGCCAGCACAAACCAGATAACGGAAAATTCACAATGGCTTATCCAGGCAAAGGTCACACCCAACAGCGCACCGTGTACCAGCCACATCAACATGGTTTTGCCTTGCCGCATGCGAAATGCCGCCGCCATTCCCGCCAGCAAATGCGCAATATCCAGCGCCGGAGCCAGCAATAAACGGCCAGCAAAAGTATTACGCAACTGAATCAGTTTTCGCTGCCAGCGTGTCAGGCGATGCCAGTGTTGAGTGGAAAAATAGTAGGATTCTGGATCATCTTCCGGCAGCGTCAGTAAGTGCGTACGGTGGTGAGCCAGGTGCGAATCGCGATAAATGCCGTACGGATACCACACCGCCAGCGGCATTATCCCCAGCAGTTGGTTAAACCAGACCCAGCGCGTAGGATGCCCGTGGATCAGCTCATGCTGCACCGACAAATACCAGGTGGTGAAGAGGATCAGAAGCGCGGTTGCCGGCAACAGGCCGAGCATTTTCCAGTGCGCGAGCGTGCCGAACCAACCGCCATACACGGTAACAATCACCAGCCAGGTAGGCAGCTCGCTGCGCCACAGCCAGCTGCGCGATAACCGCCGGACAGCGGCTCGCTGTTGTTCATCTAAATAGACCGCGCTGCTTTTCGCCATTCACGTGTGACTCCCCGCATTCTCATATCGCCACGATGTGAGAGAACGCTGGAAATAACAAAGTATTTAAATGGCTTAGCTATTGCTGAAAATCGCTTAATGCGGCAGCGGCTCAGGCCACTTTGCCGCGCGGATCATCCACGTGTTGCAGGGCAACATCGTAGCGAACACCCTGGCGGTTAAGGATGCGCACATTTTTAACTACCGTCGCCAGGGCCTGCAGAAAGGTTGTCGCGTTTTCATGGCGCTGGTAGGCGGCTTCATCTTTCCAGCCTTCCACCAGGTGAAAGGCGTTGGCATCGGTCAAATCCTGCGCGAAAGCATAATAGATACAGCCCGGCAGTTTGCGCGCCGCCGCCATTTCCGGCACCACGGCATCAATAAAGGTTTTCCTGTCCTCAGGATGGACGCGATAGTAAGCGCTAACAACGATACCTGTAGCAGGCAGTTTGTTATGGTCGGCGCTGGAAAAACGCAGGTTTGCAGGTATGTTCATAATGAATCCTCAATGGGCAATGAATGGTGCGGCTTGCCGACCGTTACGGCGTGTTAATAAATACCCACAGGCTGGCAAGCCTGCCATCGCGCACGGTGAAAATATCCTCACCGCGTATCAAGTTCGGGTTCTCCTGCGGGCCATAACCCCAGGTGACACGCCCTAAACCGTGGTTCCACGTCACCGGATCGGGGGTGAAGGAAAACCCCGGATGCTCACGCTGCACGCGAGCAATCAGCGCCGCGACGTTTTGAAACCCGGTTGCCACATCGGCATAATCCGCCACGAAAAAATCGTCGGTATAGACCTCGGTAAAGGTAGCGATCTGTTGTTCAGGGTGTGCGCCATTCCAGATAACAAAATGTTTGTCGATCAGTCGCTGAGCGACCAAAAGCGCGGACGTGTTCATGTTCTGCTCCTGCGTTGCGGGCTGGCACAGCGACGGCCAGCCCGGCGCGGTAAATTAGATTTGCGCCATGCCGCCATCGACGAACAGCTCAGCGCCATTGATAAAGCTGGAAGCATCCGAAGCGAGAAACGCCACGACTTTGCCAATCTCTTGCGGTTCACCCAAGCGGCCCAACGGAACCTGGGCTGCCAGCGCGTCGAACAAGCCCTGGCGATGCTCATCCGGCACCAGTTCACCTAAACCCGGCGTGCGGATTGGGCCAGGGCTAACCACGTTAACGCGGATACCGCGCCCTTGCAGATCGAGCGCCCATGAACGGGCAAAGTTACGCACCGCCGCTTTACTGGCGCTGTAAACGCTGAAACTGGCGGTGCCTTTCACCGATGTTGTCGAACCGGTGAGAATAATAGATGCGTTGTTCACCAGCAGCGGAAGCGCTTTTTGCACGGTAAACAGCACGCCGCGTACGTTGGTGGCGAAAATGCGGTCGAAATGCTCTTCAGTAATCGCTCCCAGCGGCAGCATGTCGCCGCCACCAGCGTTGGCAAACAGAACGTCGAGCCGCCCGGCGCTTTTCGCAATCTGGGCAAACACAGCATCGAGATCCGCCATCACCGAGGCATCGGCGCGGATCCCCGTGGCGCTGGAGCCAATACGTTCAACCGCCGCGTCCAGCTCGGCCTGGCGACGCCCGGTAATAAAGACGCGCGCACCCTGCTCTGCCAGCTCTTGTGCGGTTGCCAGACCAATGCCGCTTGTCCCGCCAGTCACTAGTGCGATTTTGCCATTCAGTTGTGTGCTCATGTTGTATTCCTCGGTTCAGTTAGGGGATGTGCCTGCGGCAAACTCGTTTGCCGTCTCAGGTATGGCGCAACTCTACCCCTCCCGTTTTTATTGAAAAATAGCGAAAAATGAAAATGACTATTCACCACTGTGTATAATCAACATCACAGCAACGGAGGAACTCGCATGGATCAATTACTGGCAATACGCGCTTTCGCCCGCGTGGTCGAAGCGGGGAACTTTACCCGCGCGGCGGATTCGCTGGAGATGCCCAACGCGACATTGAGTAAGCTGGTGCAGGAACTGGAAGCGCACCTGGGTGTGCGGTTATTGCAGCGCACCACCCGCCGCGTGACGGTGACGCCGGAAGGACGCGACTACTATGAAAAAACAACCCGAATTCTTCGCGATCTCGAAGATGTCGATTGTTCGTTCAATGCCGCACGCGGCACGCCAGGCGGGCAGCTTCGCATCGATATTGGTGGCTCCACGGCGAAAGATGTGCTGATCCCCGCACTGCCGGATTTTCTGGCGCGTTACCCGGATATTCGCCTCGATTTAGGCGTTGCCGACCGCACGGTGGATTTAATTAGCGATAATGTGGATTGCGTGATCCGTGGCGGGCCACTGGATAGCTCCTCGCTGATTGCCCGCCGTATTGGTTCTGCCACGCTCATCACCTGCGCAACGCCGGAATATTTGAAAACATTTGGTACGCCGGCCTACCCGGAGGAGCTAAAAAACGGTCACCGGCTGGTCAGCTACCTCTCGCCGCAAACCGGCCGGGCGTTTCCGTTGCGCTTTGAGCGCGATGGCGAGAAAACCGAAATTAAAGTGGCGCACCGGATTGGTATTAATGAGAGCAATGCGCATCTCGCTGCCGGGATGGCGGGGCTGGGGATTATCCAGACCTTCAGTTATTCACTCGGTGCGGCGTTAAAAGCGGGCACGCTGGTGGAGATCCTGCGCCCGTGGCGGCCAGAGCCGTACCCTTTTCATGTGGTGTATCCACAAAACCGCCATGTTACACATCGTCTGCGTGTGTTTATTGACTGGCTGCTGGAGATATTTCCCCAGCGGGTGGGAAAATAACCGCGAAATAAGCCTGAACAGATAAATGGCATAGTGTAAACATCGTGGAAACAATATGAACGCAATGGGGATTTACGGTGATTTTGCATGTACGCCATTTATATTTCATGGCGTAAATGCCAGACAAAAACAATTCTAACTGATTGATTATAAATAAAAAACAATTTTATCCAGATGTGAATCATTCTCAACTTGATAACAGATCCCGTTTCCACTACCGTCAGCCCGACATGATTATATTGCAGAGGCTCTGCTAATCCCGTCATGTAAATAACCTCTCTCGCGTTCACTCTTTTTACTGGCGTAAATAATAGCCGTGGCTGCACGCGGCCTCGCTACGCCTGAAAAATGAGGAGCGGGCAAAAAAAGAAAACAGGGAAAATGGCATGAAACACACTTCGCATTATCCGCTGACCATGCTGGTTCACGTGGCGCTGTGGGGGCTGGTGCTTCCGGCGTATGCCGCGCAAACCAGCACGACATCTGACAATACGCCACAGAACACCGCCGCCGCGCAAAATGAAGACACGCTGGTGGTCACTGCGGCGAAACAGACGTTGCAGGCCTCGGGGGTTTCCACTATCACCGCCGGGGAGATCCGCAAGCACCCACCAGCACGCGATGTCTCGGAACTGATCCGCACACAGCCAGGCGTTAACCTGACCGGCAACTCCACCAGCGGCCAACGTGGTAATAACCGGCAGATCGATATTCGCGGCATGGGCCCCGAAAACACCCTGATACTGGTGGATGGCAAACCGGTGACCAGCCGCAATTCTGTGCGTTATGGCTGGCGTGGCGATCGTGATAGCCGTGGTGACAGCAGTTGGGTACCGGCAGAGATGATCGATCATATTGATGTGATTCGCGGCCCGGCAGCGGCGCGCTATGGCAATGGCGCGATGGGCGGTGTGGTCAACATCGTGACTAAACCCACTTCTGATGCGTGGCACGGCTCATGGAATACCTATCTGAACGCGCCGCAACACCGCAAAGAGGGGTCAACCAAACGCACCAATTTCAGCCTTAATGGTCCCCTTTCGGATACGGTCAGTTTTAACCTGTGGGGTAACCTGAGCAAAACCCAGGCTGACGCGCAGGATATCAACGCCGGGCACGAAGCCGCGCGCACGGGTACGTATGCCGGATCGTACCCGGCCGGTCGCGAAGGGGTCGTCAATAAAGATATCCACGGCAAAGTGCGCTGGGAATTCGCGCCAATGCAGGCGCTGGAATTTGAATCCGGCTATAGCCGCCAGGGCAATCTCTACGCGGGTGATACGCAAAACACCAACACCAGCACGCTGGTAAAAAGCAAATATGGTGAAGAGACCAATCGCCTTTATCGCCAGACCTATGCGCTGACATGGACCGGCGGCTGGGACAGCGGTGTAACCACCAACACTTATGCGCAGTACGAACATACGCGTAATTCGCGGATGAGCGAGGGGCTGGCGGGCGGTACAGAGGGCATTTTCTCCAGCGATAAATTTGCCGATATTGATCTCGCAGATGTGTTGCTGCACAGCGAGGTGAATATTCCGTTTACCCTGGCGGTGGAGCAAAACCTGACGCTGGGAACCGAGTGGAACCAGCAGCGAATGAAAGATGGTGTCTCCAACACCCAGTCGCTCTCCTATGGATCAATAGACGGCATCAGCAGCACCGACCGCAGCCCGTATAGCAGCGCAGAGATTTTCTCGCTATTTGCCGAAGACAATCTGGCACTGACCGAAAGCACGATGCTGACGCCAGCGCTGCGCTTCGATCATCACAGTATTGTGGGTAATAACTGGAGCCCATCGCTGAACCTGTCGCAAGTGCTTGCCGAAGACTGGACGCTGAAACTGGGGATCGCCCGCGCCTATAAAGCGCCGAATCTTTATCAGCTTAACCCGAACTACATCCTCTACAGCAACGGCCAGGGGTGTTACGCCAGTAGCGCTGCCTGTTACCTGATGGGTAACAACGACCTGAAAGCGGAAACCAGCGTCAACAAAGAGATTGGCATCGAATATAAGCACAACGGCTTCCAGAGCGGTATCACGTACTTCCGTAACGATTACCGCAACAAGATTGAATCCGGCTATTCTGCCGTTGGCACCGCCAGCAATGGCACGACGAATATTTACCAGTGGCAGAACGTGCCGAAAGCATTGGTGGAAGGGCTGGAAGGCACGCTGAATGTGCCGGTTAGCGAAACCATTAACTGGACCAATAATATGACGTGGATGCTGCAAAGTAAGAACAAAACCACCGGCGACCGTTTGTCGGTTATCCCGCAGTTTACGCTGAATTCCGCTCTGGAGTGGCAGGTGCGCGAGGATCTCTCCTTGCAAGGCACCTTTACCTGGTATGGTCGTCAGAAGCCGAAACGCTTTAACTATAAAGGTGAATCCGTCTCTGGCAGTGAGTTGAACGAAGTGAGCCCTTACAGCGTTGTCGGTCTGAGTTCAACCTGGACGGTGAATAAAAACCTGAGCCTGACCGGCGGCGTGGATAACCTCTTCGATAATCGTCACTACCGCGCGGGCAATGCGCAAACCACGGGTAACTCGACTACCGGCGCCTGGTTATATGGCGCGGGAGCGCAAACGTATAACGAATCAGGGCGAACATTCTATGTCAGTGTGAATACGCACTTCTGATATCTGACAAGCCTGGTGACGATGTGTTTACCAGGCCGATACCAGGCCGCAACCCATCAGTGGCGGCTTCTCTTTTTTTAACGCTTGCGCGTTATATCTTCTGACAAAATCTCCATGACTTGCGCATATTGCTTTCACCTTCCGGGGCTACGATTAGCGCCGTTGACGTTGATGGAAATGAATTCCGCCCGTGCTCAACAGTGGTGCAATGCCACTCTTCGTTAAGTCGTACCTCTCCCCCCTTCCATTTCCCAACCGCCTGTGTGCGGTGGAGGGGGGACTCCACTCTTTCAGGCGTCGCGAAGGTGTTATCGCTATCATTCATCGCTATGCTATGCATGAAGGTGTTTTACTCGTTCAACTCCACCCGTGAAATTAAAATCCTGTCGCAGAAAACAGCGCCACGCTATTTAACCGACTGCCGCATCGTTTATTCCTGGTGTATTTATTTCCGCTAACAAACTACGGTCATATGCTTTTAGGATGCGAAGCACACAAGATGCATAAGTTCCTGGCCGTGACCCGAGCTTTTTCACTATCAACTAAATAGCCGCATTAGATTTAACTGCAAGCGACGAAACAGTTTTCATATCTCTTTAAAATTGCACAGTGAAAATGGCTTCTCTGCTGCGCCAGATATCCATTCTTCCTCCATCCTTTCATCATAATTAAATGTGATCCTGCCGCTTCATTCGGCTTATGGTGCGCAGATTCTCTTTACTTAAGAAACGACTCATAACCAAAGCCAGCAACCGCGCCCTTTGCTCTCTCTTTTAGACGAAATGTCATGTTGAAAAAATGCAAAATTATCGCTGGTTACGTGTCTTCTCCTTTTAGGCTTCACGCCATATGCGCATATAAAATCAACACTCTTCATTCTGCCGGGCGACAGCATGTCGACGCGCTGCTTCCTAAGTTTATAAAAACCCGAGCAGAAGCCATAGCGGCCAACCTAGTACGAATCCGCATTATTATTAACCAAACGGTCAGTAAGGAAATAGCGCGAAACCAGCGGCAATTACGCGCTCCAGCTTCAGGGTGGAAAGTTATCGCCGCCCGGGAATACTCACAACAAAAACGGCACGAGAACAGTGAAACATTGCCCAATGATTATCGCCACGGCGGTTATGCGCGTTTTGTCATTAATTCCATTCAGGTTAGTCTGATACCGGATAAACAGCAGTTAAATATCGCCAAACGTGAGCGCTACCAGACGACTAGCACGGTTATCTACAGTGTACTGACTCACTACCACCAGGACGAAAGTAAAACCCATAGCAGCGCAGCTAACGCCCGCGTGGAAATGGATATCAGAACATTGTCCGGTAAATATGGCGACGCCTGGCGGCAGGGAAATACACAACAGGAAAGTGCGGTGTCACAAAATGCATGCCGCGATCGCACCGGCTATTTTGAACCCGCAGAGAACCCAATATCCCCGGCTCTGGTTGTAAAGTTCAGTTTTACACCGCCCCAAAACGTAACAGCAAGCCGCTTTAGCCTATTCGTTATTACACAGTTATCGCGCTGCAATTCATGTCGCCGCTCGTTTTCTCGCAGGCTGAAGCCTTTAAAAAATAGGGTCGCGTTAAGGCCAGGCAGTTTCAGTTTAATATCAGAAAAACCCGCTAACAGGATAAAACCCGCCTCCCATCATTTATGCGACACGCTGCGTGCGACGCAACGCGCGATATCCAGCAAGGCAATTATTACTGTATGTAATTAAAAGATGAGTATGAAAAAGAAACCACAACTGACGGTCAACAAGGTGGATTTTTATGACTTCCGATATGAACTGGAGCGTGCCGTGCTTGCCACCAATCGAGAATATTCTCAACAATGCCTGACGCGGGCAAAATTCCTTAGCTACTTATTGTGCAGGAACCTGAGCCATCAATATGTGGTCATGTTTAATGAAACATTTAGCAGTGCTGAAATTGCCGCTTGCGCTAACGCAAATCAAAAAGAAAAAACGCGCCAGTTCAGAGATAACTTTTACCGTTTGAAACAGGCGCTATACCTGTAATGACTCTTTGTTAAGAAAAATCTGCCCCTGACAAGCGAAAGTCAATGCAAAGATATAGGTTATTTCATGATGAACAAGCGGCATTTACTAACGATTCCGATAAAAATAACCCTTAAATTCTGTGGCTTTTTTAATGCCGCATTGTTACTAAATTACCCTTAGCGAGATACCTACAAAGTCATAGGGTTGCAAAATCACATATATATTTGCTAAAACCTATAATTCCATATTGATTTTTATGTCGTTATCACTAAAAATTAATTCCGATAGATTATTCATTTTTCCGCACACGGAGTGACGCTATGTCAGAAGCACTTAAATCACTTAATAACATTCGCACCCTGCGAGTTCAGGCCCGTGAGCTTACCCTTGAAGCTCTTGAAGAGATGCTTGAAAAACTGTCAGTTGTTGTTGAAGAACGTCGTGAAGAAGAATCTTCTCTACGTAAAGAACAAGAAGAGAAAGAAGCCAAGCTGGCTGCGTTTCGTCAAAAACTGCTGGATGAAGGTATCGATCCAACCGAACTTTTATCCTCGCTGAAAGGACAAACGACGAAATCAAAATCTGTTCGTGCACCACGTCCAGCCAAATATAAGTATATTGATGAAGACGGCACGGAAAAAAGCTGGACCGGCCAGGGCCGCACACCGAAAGTGATTGCCAAGGCACTGGAAGACGGTAAAAAACTGGAAGATTTTGCCATCTAAAAATAAAGGGTTTGTCTTTATCCCACCCTGCATTTTTATCGCTTTCTAACGCAACATCTGCATGCGTTATTGTTCCCCGCCGCCACGGCGGGGATTCTGTTTTTGTTGTTCAAAAGACCACTTCAGCCTGCACACCAAAACTTATTTGATAATCCTTACCGTCGTTAAAGGTCTGGCTATCGATCTCATGTTCTAACGCTTTCAGGTAAGTACTATAGAGACGAAGTTCAGGTCGGGAATTAAGAATGCTGGTATCCACTTTATACACCTGCGCCAGCGTCACCTTATAACCAGATTCATCCGATGTGGAATTATTGACGCGATTTTTCTGCGTGAAATACCCCAATTCCAGCGCCGTCTGCATGTTTTGATTCCAGATCCATGACGGACGAATAACCGCCCGCGCGGTGGTAAAATCCGTATGCGCGCCGGTATATGTCGAGTAAAGATCGTGGCCGCGACCATACACCAGCGCGTGCGCCATGATAATTTTCTCACCCAGATAGAACTCTCCCTGATCCACTAACCGCCAGCCAATACCGCCGCTGTGAATACCGTAATAAGAACTGTTGTAATCAAAATCCGGATTGGCGCTGGAAATATTCATAAACTGGCTGGCAAGGGAGTTATTCGCCACTTGCAGCGTCAATTCATTTGAACCTTTCAGAATGGGGTTACGCAAAATCGCCTGTCCAAGCCAGGAGGATTTCACCTGATAATAGTCATTATCCGCCTGCGTTTTTTTCTGCTCATCCGTCTGGTTAGCAAATGCATATTTCGCCCCCAGCTCCAGCGTCATATTTTCGCTGACAGGAAGATTCTTGTAGCGAACTTCCGCGATATTGACGTTAACCTGCGTGGTATCGCTACAGCTGGAAGAACCTGCCGCACACACCGTACTGTAGTTATCAATATCATTACGCGTTATTGCCATACTGAGTGCGCCAACCGGCAGCTTCCAGTTTTCTATCCCTACGCCTGCACCAGAAAGTGTGCGATTGCTTTTCCAGTCCAGAAGCTGAATTTCATATTGTGGCAGCGTATGTTTCCCCACCCAGACCGACGCCTCTGGCGCAAAAGGAAGTAGCCCGTTGCCTTCAACATAGAGCTTACTCAATTTGCCCATACCGCCGCCGGACATCCCTTTTTCAAAGGATTCATTGCTCTGGGTTAACCCGAGATCGCCCTCAAATTGCACGTTCGCCCAAATAGATTTGTCGCCATCACGCCATGCTCGTTTCTTTAATGACAAGTTATACCAACCGTCATATTCGTTACCAAAACGCCCAAGCGATCCCACTGCCCAGGATTTTGGTCCGCCATTGGTGGTGGTTGCCCAACCCGAGCGGAAATAACCGGAATATTTAAAGCCGGTATCATCCTGCACATACTGGCTTATTTTTTTCAGTGTCCCTGCCGACAGCTCCGGCTCCGTTTTATCCTGCGCGGCCGTAGCCTGAACCGTCGTAGCAGATTGCGCCGCAGGCACGGCTGATGAGGCCACGTTGCGTTGCTGCGCGTGCTCTTTTTCTTCATAGGTTTGCAGTTTCTGCTGCGTAACGCGCAACTGCGCTTCCAGCGCCGCCATGCGTTGTTCAAGCGTTAGCGGCTGCGCCATTACCCCGCTGCTTACGCCGTAACAGGATAATAACGACACGGCAATACACGTCTTTTTAGAAATTATGTTATTCACTTTCATGAGTTCCCCTCAGTATTGCCCCCAGAAAACAAAAAGACCCGCAACCGACGGAAAATGCTCCATCAGTTGCAGGTCTCGCCTGAATAAAATCAGTAACGTCCTGTGGGGGTAGATCAATTAACGCATAAACACGTTTTTAATAGGTTGCGGCGACAACCGCCCCCGCCGCAAATAGCCTCCCGCCAGCAGCGGGCGTTACACCAGGAGCGCCATTACCGGCTCACCAAAGCGGGAATGGGGTTTATCGCTAATATGTAATTCGCGCCAGGCTTCGCTGTTGGTGATGACCACTGGCGTCACCGTGTCATAACCGGCCTGTTTAATTTCATTGAGATCGAAAGTCAGCAGAAGCTGGCCTTTTTTGACTTCATCGCCTTCGTTCACCTGCATATGGAAATATTGCCCATCAAGTTGCACGGTATTAATCCCGACGTGGATCAGTATTTCCGCGCCCGCCGTGGAGCGAATGCCAATGGCATGGCCGCTGGCGAAGGTACTGGCAATATGGCCGTCGACCGGGGAATAAACTCGTCCTTCATCAGGAATAATGGCAAAACCCGGCCCGACAACGCCTGTCGAAAAAACCTTATCATTCACTTCAGCCAGCGGAATTAACGCGCCAGAAACCGGTGCGGTAATCTGCTCAGGAGCCAGCGCAGCGGTTTTCGGCATTACCGGTTGATGTGCGGGATGCTTTTTTTCACTCGCCGACGCGTCGGGCATCGCTTGCGCGGAAGGTTCGTCAAAACCCACGATCAACGTCAGCACCAGGCTGCCAATAAACGCCACGCCGCAGCCAATAAGAAAGCCGATAAAACCGTCGCCGTAGAAAATAGGCAGCGTCAGCAGCCCTGGCATCCCCATTGAAATCGCCGAGCTTTTGGCATACCCGACCACCGCACCGCCAAAGGCCGCCGCGATCACCGCGCAGATAAACGGTTTTTTCAGTTTCAGGGTGACGCCGTAGACACCCGGTTCGGTAATGCCGAACAACGAAGCGATAAAGGTACTGCCCGCCAGTGCTTTCAGCTTTTTATCTTTCGCGCGCAGCATCACCGCCAGTAACGCACCGGACTGGGCGAAAACCGAGGGGCTGGAGGCGGCTTTAAGAAAGCTGTGTCCCATTACCGAAATATCGTTGATAAAGACGGTGACAAAGCCCCAGTGCACGCCGAAAATCACCAACACCTGCCAGGCGGCAGCCATTAGCGCGCTGGCGATAATCGGGTTGAAGCCGTAAATCGAAACAAATAAAGAGGCGACAAGCTCACTGATCGAAATACCAATCGGCCCGATAGTCATTAACGTCAGCGGCACCATTAACGTCAGCAGGAAAAACGGCGTCAGAATATTGCGCACGCTTTCATGAATATGGCGATTGAGAAAACGCTCAATTATCGACATCAGCCAGACGCTGAAAATAATCGGGATCACCGAACCGGTATATTTCATCATCACCACCGGCAGGCCAAAAAAACTCACCGGCTGGCCGCCATCAAATAACCCTTGAATGCTGGGGTAAATGAGCGCGCCCGCGATCGACACGGCAACAAAGATATTGGTTTCAAATTTACGTGCAGAGGTGATGGCTAACAGCATCGGCAGAAAATAGAACAGGCTGTCGGATGCGGCATGCAAAATAATATAGGTGCTCTCTTTATTGCTCAGCCATCCGGCCGCCAGCACAATCGCCAGCGCGCCTTTTAGCACACCGGCTGCGGCCATCGCACCTAATAATGGCGTGAAAATCCCGGCGACCAAATCGATCAAACGACCTAACAGCGAGGCTGTATTTTGCGACGGCTCCGAAGGTTGTTTCTTTTTATCATCCTCCAGTAATCCGGAGATGGCGCCAAACGCGCGGAATACGTCTGGCACGCGGTTGCCAATCACCACCTGTAACTGGCCTGAACCGTTCACCACGGTAATGACGCCCTCCAGCGCTTCAAGTTCGGCCAACCGCACTTTGCTGTTATCGATGATTTTAAAGCGTAAACGCGTCGCGCAATGCACCAGCGTCGCAACGTTGCTCTCTCCACCTACCAGCTGCAGAATATTTTCTGCCAGTACTTTGTTATTCATAATGAGACTTCCCGTTTCACAAACGACAGTAATAATCAGGTCACCCTGGTGTTGCCTGCATCCGCTGGTCAGCTGGAAAAAAGCAAAAAAAAACCTGGATAAAATAGTGTGTAAACACACTGCTTTATCCAGGTCTCGCCCAGAATTTCTCTGGTGACGTCCTTAACTAACGCCCTCTTTCTAACAAGCCGCGCGGGCAATTACCACCGCAAATGATCAATTTGTGAAAATCATCACGCAAATAGCGTTGACCCGGAATTAAACAACCAGACAAATACAGAACACCGGTCACATTTATCAATATTATGCGTTGCCTGCCTGAACGACTCTTTTTATAACCATGCCCACAGGACGTTACATCTCCTTTTGGCGAAACCTGCTTTCCGTTGCTCCGCCAGGCAACGGAAAGCAGGTTTTTTGTTTTTTAAGATAGGGAAAACTCCATGTCACTTCCAAGAACGCTATTAAGCACGTTACTGGCGCTCTCTCTTGGCGCAGCCAGCACAACAACACAAGCCACCACGGAACAGCCGGTGTCCGGAAAAACCCGCATCCTGATTTTGTCTGATATCGGCAACGAGCCCGATGATTCACAGTCGCTGGTGCGTTTTTTGGTTTACAGCAATCAGTTTGATGTCGAAGGGCTGGTAGCCACCACCTCCACCTGGCTGCGTGACAAAGTGAATCCGCAGATGATGCTCAAACGCATTGATGCGTATGAGCAAGTGCTGCCAAATTTACGCAAACATGCCAACGGTTACCCCAGCGCCGATGCGCTGCGCGACGTAGTGCGTGCTGGTCGCGCCGGTTACGGCATGGATTATGTCGGCGCGGGAAAATCCACACCGGCGTCACAACTGATAATCAACGCAGTGGATAAACACGATGAGCGTCCGTTGTGGATTGATGTCTGGGGCGGCGCGGTCGATCTGGCACAGGCACTGTACGATGTGCGCGCGACGCGTTCATCACAAGAAGTAGCAGCGTTCGTGAAAAAGATCCGCGTCTATGCCATTTCTGATCAAGATAATACCGGCGAGTGGATCCGCGCGCAGTTCCCGGATCTGCGCTATATCACCAGTATTCACGCATGGAATGATTACTTTATTGCCACCTGGACAGGCATGTCGTCGCGCTATGCCGAAGGGGGCGATATGCGCCAGGTCAACAACGACTGGCTGGCGAAAAATATTCGCAACAAAGGGCCGCTGGGCGCGGTTTACCCGGCGATCGAGTACACCATGGAAGGCGATACGCCCTCGTTTCTCTACTTGTTAAATAACGGGCTGAATGCGCCGGAACACCCGGAGTATGGCGGCTGGGGCGGACGCTACGCAGCGGTCAATCCTGATAGTCGCAGCGGTTTGCGCACCAGCACGTCTGATACCGTGACCGGCATTGATGGTAAAAGCCGCCGCACCGCCAGCGCCACTATCTGGCGCTGGCGCGAAGCGTTCCAGAATGATTTTGCCGCGCGTATGGCATGGAGCGTTAACGCCGGGGTGAAAAAGGTGAACCACAACCCGCAACTGGTGCTCAACGGTAAACCCGGGACGGAGATTGTGACATTGCAGGTGAAACCCGGCGAGATAGTGAAACTCTCGGCGAAAGGCTCGCATGACCCGGATAACAACCGCCTGAGTTATCACTGGTGGCAATATAAAGAACCCACTGCCACCAGTATGGGCATCCATTTCGCACCAGAACTGACGCTTGAGAACAGTGACTCACTTGATGCCAGCTTTACCGCGCCACCAGTTAAAACCGCTACGCCATTCCACATCATCTTGCAGGTGCAGGATGATGGCACGCCGTCACTTTTCGCTTACCGCCGCGCGATTGTCACCGTGACGCCATAAACGACAAATGCCGGATGGACGTAAGCCACATCCGGCATAGTTTGCACTCACACTACGGCGCTAACGTTTCCCCATTACTGCTGATCACATCGCGATACCAGAAGAAGCTTTTCTTACGCCGACGCGCCAGCGTGCCATTCCCGGCATCATCGCGATCCACATAGATAAAGCCATAGCGTTTCGACATCTGCGCGGTTCCGGCGCTGACCAGATCAATCGGCCCCCAACTGGTATACCCCAGCAGTTCCACGCCATCTTCAATCGCCTCTCTGGCCTGCACCAAATGCGCCTGCAAATACTGGATGCGGTAATCATCTTCAATCGAGCCATCCTCGGCGGGGACATCCTTCGCCCCCAGCCCGTTCTCCACAATAAACAGCGGCTTCTGGTAACGATCGTGCAGTTCATTGAGCAAAAAACGCAGCCCTTGCGGGTCTATCTGCCAGCCCCACTCGGAGCTTTCAAGGTGCGGGTTGGGGATCATGCGCATAATATTGGTGCGCGAGCTTTGATACAGCTCCGGCTGCGCGGCGGCGCAACCGCTCATGTAATAACTGAACGAGATAAAATCGACCGTCTCTTGCAGATCCTGTTCATCCTGCCCGGTGATATTGAGCGAAATGTTATTTTCGCGGAAAAAGCGGCCAATCCACGCCGGATAAGCACCACGCGCTTGAACATCGCCAAAAAACAGCCAGTCGCGATTTACACGCTGCGATTGCAGTACATCTTCCGGTTTGCAGGTGATCGGGTAACGAATGCCACCCAGCAACATGCTGCCGATTTTGGCATCCGGGATGATTTCATGGCAGGCTTTTACCGCACGGGCGCTCGCCACCAACTGATGATGAATGGCCTGATAGATCTCCTGCTTGCTTCGCTCCCCCGCAAGCCCAACGCCGGTAAACGGCGCATGCAACGCCATGTTGATTTCGTTAAACGTCAGCCAGTATTTCACTTTATCGCGATAGCGGGTAAAGACCGTGCGCGCGTAGCGCTCGAACAGATCGATTACCTTCCGGCTACTCCAGCCATCATAGTTTTTCACCAACCCGTAAGGCATTTCGTAGTGTGAAAGCGTGATCAACGGCTGGATACCATAGCGCGCCATTTCATCAAACAGCCGGTCGTAAAAATCCAGTCCCGCTTCGTTTGGTTCGCTTTCATCGCCATTTGGGTAAATGCGCGTCCAGGCAATCGAGGTGCGCAATACTTTAAAACCCATCTCAGCAAATAACTGAATATCTTCCGGGTAGCGATGGTAAAAATCGATGGCCACATCTTTGATACCGGTGCTGTTCGCGTCACGTTCAACGACATTACCGTGTATTCCCTGCGGTTGCAGATCGGAAGTGGAAACGCCTTTTCCTCCCTCGTTCCATGCGCCTTCGACCTGGTTTGCGGCGACCGAGCCACCCCACAGAAAACCTTCGGGAAACCTCATTTGCATCGTTACTTTCTCCTTTATGTTGCCGCCGTTAACCACCGCTCAGGCGATTGATGTGGATCGTCAGGAACATCACTTCGTCGGTGGTGAGCTGGCACTGGTAATTTTTTTCAACATAATCATTAACTTTCATCGCACAGGCATAGGCGGCCGGCATCATGCCGGTGATCCCCTGATAGATGCTGTCGTCGCCGTGCGCGACGGTATTGCGGTTCAGCAAACGCAGTGCGAAAAATTTGAGGTGTGTGATAAGCCGCTGATAATTTAGCGACTCTTCGTCATAGGTCAGGTGCAGATCGTATTTCAGGATTGTCAGCACATCTTTAATGATGGTGGCACTCTGCATGGTGCTTTGCATATCGCTGTTATTCCTGGCGTTCGCCAGATGCAGGGCGATAAACCCGGCTTCATCCTCCGGCAGGCTAATGCCGAGTTTACTGTTAATAAGCTGCAGTGCCTCAAGCCCCACCGCATATTCCTGGGCATAAAAACGTTTAATGTCCCACAGCAAAAAGTTCTTAATCACCAGTCCGTTAGCTTGCCGCTGAATAGCAAAATTTAAATGATCGCTTAACGCCAGGAACAGCGTGTCCTGCACGGTGATCGCCAGCCGCTGCTGAGCCAGCGCAATGATCTGCTGCGTGACCGCCAGATAAGGGGGCGGAATTTCCGCCAGCAGTTGCGAAAGGACATCCGCCAGTCCTTCCGACTTTTTGACGAACTGGCTTTCAATCTGGCTGTTGTCGACCTTATCGCCCGGTCTTTTGCCAAAACCAATGCCCCGCCCAATGGCCACGATCTCTTCTTGCTGTGCATTGGTGAGCAGGACAGCGTTGTTGCTGAGTATTTTTTCTACTTTCATTTTCAGCTTTCTCACTGTTTAACCCAGATGTTCTTCCCGGAGGAGTGCGCCCGAAAAAAAGCAAAAAAAAACCTGACTCCATTGCCGCCACGCAAGGCAACAATGGAATCAGGTTTCGCTCAGTTTTCTTCTGATTACGCCCTGGGAACTCTTATAACGAATCAGACGAGGCGGCTCAAGCCTTCAAAACGGGAACTGTGATGATAATCATGGATGTGTGATCAGTATCCTGCAAACCGTGCAATCCATTGCAGGGTTGTACATGTATTTTTTGCTACTGGTGGAAATATTTTACCGGGAACATTGACATACAGCAGAAGAAATAATGTTGAATTCGAATCCTTTATCTATATAGATGCTATCAAAAATTAATCGCTAAGCTGTTGCGTTATATTTAATAAATAAGAATTATTCCAACTCGCTAAACAGGCTTGCTTTAATAAACCGGATTCTAATTGCAAATCAGGTTCGAAACACAACTGATATATATATTTTTCCAGTAAAGAAGGCGCGGATTGCTCGCCAAAACAGCATACAGGTTCGCACCCATCGCTACAGGCAAGGCACTTCTCATAAGCCTCGATTAACACCCAACCCTGAACCAGCGTCAACACCGGAGCAGACTGTAACTCCAGCAGACAGTCACTGACATAAAGCGAGTAGGCTTCAAGTGCTGTGCGGCTTGTCGCCTCCGTGTCACGCTTTTTTAGTAGCCGCCATATGCGGCCAAAATGACGGACATGTATCCGGTGAGTATGATCCAAAAACCACGCTTTCGTGAAAGGAGAGCTGCTGTAAGTATGCTTATCTCCTTCATTATCAGCGAATATATTGCAGACGCCCCTGTTCGCTAAAAATAACACCAGAGACATCTTTTGCAGTTCAGAAATATAAGATTTATTCATTGCTTCACAAAAGAATATAAGAATTTACTGTAGCACCCATAATCAATAATACATTTTGCATGAAACTTTGCCACAAACATTTCAATGATACCTAATAAAAATTTGTTACCCGTATCCCAAAAACAATACTTAAATAAAATGCAAACTAATGTTTTCTTAATAAATAGACTTAAAGCGGAACAAATGAGTAGAGTTTGTACAAACCTGCATGAATGAGAGGGTTATTGTACAGGCATTCGGCGAATGCCCGTGATGACCGAAAGGTGGCTCCGCTGAGCTTCTTAAAGCTGTTTGCGCAGAAAAATCCGGCTGGTTCCCTCAGGCAGGCAATCTATCCGGCCAAACTCTTGCCAACCATTCTTTTTATAGAACTCCGGGGCCTGGAAACTAATGGTGTAAAGGAAACCGGAGATACAGCCGCGCTGTCGCCCTTCCTCTTCGAACTGCCGCAGTAGTGTTTCGCCAAGATGTTGTCCACGAAGCGCTGGAGGAAGATAAACCAGATCAATAAACAGCAGCCCCAGTGAAGTGCGACCAATCATCCCGCCAATGACTTCACCAGTATTAGCATCTTTGACCAGTACGCTCAAAGGCTTACGATCGCTGATGCCGGTGATCTCATCATTAAAAGCGTTCAGGCCTTGTTCCACCGGAAAAAAATCTGCCGCGACTGCCTGATCTGAAACGCTGACCACATAATTTGCCATGCCTTTCTCCACACGAAAGCACTCATAGATTCCTTGATTTGCACCAATAAAGATGAAAACTCAGTGCCAAATCCCATCTAAAGCTTATTTAAACCAGGCCGTTATCTTAATTAGCCACTTTTTGCTCAAGTCAGGCTCCCGGCGTATTCACTAACCGAACCGGTCCACTGGATTAAACGTTGTAAACGGAAAAAAGAAGGAAAAAAAGTGAAAGTTAAAGCATTAGCGCTCAGCGTACTCTCTGTAGCCCTGCTGGCAGGATGTGCGGGGACCAGTACGCACCCGGTAAAAGCCACCAACGGTACAACACTTGAGGTTGCCACCATTTTTAGCCCGCTTGAAATGAATAACAATCGCTACCCGGATGTGAAACTTCGCGAAGTGAGCCCCGCCCATGCTGGCACCGGCATGGGGCTTTCGTTACTCAGCGCAGCACTTGGTGGCGGTGCGGGCAGCGGCGATGCCTTTGATAAAAATAGCTATAAAGGCAACGCGATAGATTCCATGCCGGAACCGACATCGCGCTATTTAAGCCCAAAAGCTGAAGTGAAAATTCGCGAATGGCTCGATAAACAGGGCGGCAATTATGCCTACAAACAGCCGCTGTATATCGCAGCAGCGCAGTGGTCGCTGGTCTACACAGATATGTCTGCTGGAAACAGTAATTATGATCTGGCCTACCGCGTGTTGTTCTATAAACGCGCCGAAGATGGCAATGTGCTGAGTGCTTTTGTGAGAGCAGAATGTGCGCCAACGGTGAAAACCGCGCCGCTGGCCGACTGGCGGGCGAATAATTACCAAAAAGTGACGCAAGAAACGCAGAAAATGATGGATGCGTGTCTGCTTGAACTGGAAAACCAGTTGCCGCGACTGCTGAAGAAATAATCTGAAAAAGCCGCAAATAACTGCGGCTTTCCTTCCACTCTGCATTGATGCCACTGGTTCGTGCCAGACAGCAGTGTTATACCATTGCTGGCAGCAATAAATAGCATGCTAATGATGGCACGGATGGCCATATGCATTGGTTATTGAGTCAGAGAGGGATTTTCAGATGAGCAACTCTATTTTTATTTCCAAAAGGATGCGCAATTTCATTTTACTGGCGCAGACGAAAAGCATCGCCAGAGCGGCAGAAAAAATACATATGACTGCGTCGCCGTTTGGCAAAAGCATTGTCTCGCTGGAAGAGCAGATTGGTTATCCGCTCTTTACCCGCAAAGATAACAGTATCCGTTTGAATAAAGCCGGGCAGGAGCTTTATCAGAAACTTTTCCCGGTTTATGAGCGCTTATCAGCAATTGAAAATGAGCTTCACTTTTCCGCCCTGCGCTCACACAAAATCGTTATTGGCGTCGACAACACCTATCCGACCATCATTTTCGATCAACTGCTAAGCCTGGGGGATAAATATGACAATATCAGCACGCAGGCCATCGAATTCAGTGACAACGGCGTGATTGACGACCTGCTTGGCCACCAGCTTGATTTTATTATTTCTCCCCAGCAGGTTTCCCCACGTGTTCTGGGTCTGGAGAACCTCACTGCCACCGAGTTGCCTCCGCTGCGTCTGGGATTTTTAGTTTCCCGACGCTATGAGCAAAAACAGCCGCAGGAGTTGCTGCGTGAACTCCCGTGGTTGCAGATGCGTTTTCAGAACCGCGCGAATTTTGAAGCCATGCTCGATTCTCACATGCGCCCTTGCGGGATCCACCCAACCGTTATCTACCGGGCCTACAGTTTTATGGCCAAAATCAGCGCGGTGGAACGCGGGCAGTTTCTTACCGTGATCCCCTATTTCGCCTGGCATCTGGTTAACCCCACCACACTGCGATATTTCGATGCGCCAAACGGACCGATGTATATGCAGGAATACCTGTATTCGTTGAAAAACCATCGGCACACCGCGGAAGTCTGTCAGTGTATTAATGACGATCGCGACGATTCGTGCAATTTAGCCGAGCATCGATCCTGTATTCAGTAAATTCGTGTGTAATTCGAATACGCGGCTAAGATCGTGATGAAGATGCCCGCCTGGAGCAGTTTCCAGATAGCGATGAAGGTAATCCCGATAGAGTGGGTGTGCGCAATTATCAATAATGGTGCGGGCGCGCTCAATTGGCGACAACCCGCGCAGATCGGCGATGCCCTGCTCCGTAATGATCACTTTGACACTATGCTCGCTGTGATCAACATGACTGCACATCGGCACAATGGAAGAAATTTTTCCCTCTTTGGCAATCGAGGGTGCCATGAACACCGACAAATAAGCATTACGCTCAAAGTCTCCGCTGCCACCAATCCCGTTCATCAGGTTAGCGCCCGCGACGTGCGTTGAATTGGCGTGTCCGTAAATATCAAATTCCAGCCCGACATTTAGCGCTATGACTCCAAGGCGGCGGATAATTTCCGGGTTATTGGAAATCTCCTGTGGTCGCAAAACGATACGACTGGCGAAAAAATCCATGTTGTCGTAAATGTTACGCAGCGTCTTGTCTGAAACGGTCAGGCTGGATGCGCTGACACCGAGGATTTTTCCTGCGGCAAGTAAATGCGCTACCGACTCCTGCAACACTTCGGAGTACATCATAAATGCCGGGATGTCGGGGCTTTCCCCGAGCCGTGCCATCACGGCATTATTAATATTGCCCACGCCGCTTTGTAACGGCAGAAACTCGCGCGGAATACGCCCCTGCGCCATTTCATGCAGCAGAAACGTCACCACGTTGTCGGCAATTTGCTGGCAGACAGGTTTTGCGCCATCCAGCACGTTACCGGAATCCGGTAATTCAGTATCCACCACCGCCACAATCTTTTGGGGTTCCACCTGAACATAGTGCAGGCCAATCCTGTCCAACGCGCTAAAAATAGCGACACTGTGGCGATACGGCGGCGCGCCGGGCGTGGCGATATCGGCGAGTTCAGCCACCCGCGGGCTGTGGTAGTGATTAAGCTCAATGATGATTTTTTTCGCTTTTCTAAGCCAGGTCGGCGCGTTGCCAATCCCGCTGGAAAGCCATACTTTGCCATCGGATGTCAACTCAGAGGCTTCAATCACCGCGATATCAATATCGCCAAAAAAACCGTAGTTCACCATCTGCGCAACTTCACTCAAATGCAGATCAACAAACTTAATCTGCCCCTGATTGATTTTTTGTCGCATTCCCGTTGCGGACTGATACGGCGCGCGCCAACTGACCGCGTCCGCCTCCGATAACGCATCATCAGCCGCCGCGCTAATGGACGCGCCGGTCAGCAAACGGATTTGAAAAGGTTGCTGCAGTAGATGTAGCTCCCGTGCCCGACGTGCGATGGCGGCGGGAAGCGCTTTGGGCGAACCTGCTGCAGTAAAACCACTAAAAGCAACCATGTCATTGTGCTGGATGATTTCTGCTGCTTCGTCGGCGCTCAGCCGGGGCCAGGATGGTTTCATGATCGTCTCCGTTAATTATTGCCCAAGGAAGTTCGGCTTACGTTTTTCCATGAACGCACTCATTCCTTCCTGATAATCCCGGCTGTCATAAACGGCGCGACGCATACCCTGAATACGTTCAAACTCATCAGAATTCATGGTATGTGCTTCACCAAGCACGCGTAGCTCTTCTTTAATTACCGCAATGGCAAGGGGGGCTTTTTCCGAGATCTGGTGCGCCATCTGCAAGGTGAAATCTTCCAGATCGCTGGCGTCGACAACATGGTTCAAAATGCCAACTTCCCGCGCCCGCTGCGCCGTGATGGGTGCCGCAGTGAAAATCAGCTCTTTAACGATATGGAACCCGGCGTCGCGCGTCAGGTTATGGATACCGACCAGGTTATAAGGAACACCGAGATTAACGGGCGTCATAGAGAAGGTTGAAGAACTGGCGGCAATAATGAGATCAGAACTCATGATCATTTCAAACGCCCCTCCCCAGACGCTTCCTTCCACCATGGAGATCACGGGCTTCGGGTATTTTTGGATCATGCGGGTAATCTGGCGTAGCGGGTCGTCATAAGAGAGAGGATCACGCCGCCCCGAGGGTAACTCGTGGATATCATGTCCGGCGGAAAAGACTTTCGCGCCGTGCGGCGCGCGCAGGATCACGCAACGGATCTCCGGTTTGTTAAGATCCTCCAGCGCCCGCATCAAATCATCAATAAACACCTTACTGAGAGCATTAAGCTTGCGCGCGTAATTAAACTCAATGACAGCCACTTTTTGAATAATGTTTACAACCACATACTCATACGACATATCAATTCCTTTTTACTGTGGAAAATAGTGTTGCTGAAGGTATTCACGGATGTGCTGTAAGCATGTACGCGGCGCTTGTTGATGATTTTTCACCTCATCAAGCGTTTGGTTGAAATCTTCACGGAAAGCGCGGTGGGCATAAAGCTGGCGCATCGCCTCTTCTTCCACCTGTTTTCGTAGCCACGTCACCGTCTGCTGCTGACGCAATAATGGGAGATGACCACTTTTTGTCATCACATCGTAAAAATGAACAATTGCCTGCCAGACATCCTCTATGCCACGCTTTTCCAGTGCGCTACAGCTCAACACTGCGGGTCGCCACTGCGGATATTTGTGATGAACGATAGCAAGCGCGCTGTCGTAAATTTGCCGGGCAATGGCGACTGCCGCGCGGTTGTCGCCATCATCTTTGTTGATAACAATGATATCGGCCATTTCCATGATGCCTTTTTTAATGCCTTGCAACTCATCGCCACCACCGGCGATTTGCAGCGAAACGAAGCAATCGACTATGCCTGCGACCTCCGTTTCAGACTGGCCAACCCCGACCGTTTCCACTATCACCACATCGTAATTAGCGGCTTCGCACAGCAGTATCAATTCGCCAGCGTGCGGGCTGATCCCCCCCATAGCTCCGCCGGAGGGCACCGGCCGAATAAACGCCGCATCGGCTCTGGCCAGTTCTGTCATACGGGTTTTATCACCCAGCAAACTGCCTCCGCTGAGCGGGCTGCTGGGATCGACCGCAATAACTGCCACCCGCTTTCCCTGGCCAACGAGCATCATGCCAAAGGCATTAAGAAAGGTACTTTTCCCGGATCCGGGTGTCCCGGTGATACCAATGCGTATTGCCCTACCTGTCGCCGGCATAATCGTGTCCAGCAATTGCTGGCTCAGCCTCTGATGCCGTGAAAGCTGGCTTTCCACCAGCGTCATAGCCTGCGCGAGCGCTACGCGATCGCCCGCGCGTAACTGGCGAACGAATTCATCAAGGGTTTGTTCATTAATCATGGCGCTGACTAATCCGCTTCAATACATCGCGCACGCTTTCCAGCATCGGCGTACCTGGGCCATAAATCGCTGCCACACCACGTTCACGCAGGAAGTCATAATCCTGTGGCGGGATCACGCCGCCAGCAATCACGCAAATATCCTCACGACCATATTTTCTTAGCTGGTTAATTAATTCAGGAATTAGCGTCTTATGACCTGCCGCCAGCGACGATGCCCCAACCACGTGCACATCATTTTCCACAGCCAGCCGGGCAATCTCTTGCGGAGTGGAGAACATAGGGCTGAGATCGACATCAAAACCCACATCGGAGTACGCGCTGGCTATGACTTTTGCCCCCCGGTCGTGCCCATCCTGCCCCATTTTCGCAATCAAAATGCGCGGACGACGACCATGTTCAGCAAGAAAGTGTTGCGTTTGCGTAATTATGGCGTCGAACTCAGCCGCTGCTTCGCTGTCCTGCTGATAGCTTTGCGTGATCACCCCCGTAACACATTGGCTGGGAACCAGGTAACGGTCAAACGCCGCTTCCAGCGCGCTGGAAATTTCGCCAAGCGTCGCGCGCAACCGTGCAGCCTGAATCGCCGCAGCAAGCAGATTTTCGTTGTGTTGAGCCGCATGGGTCAGCGCAGACAGCGCATCACGAACGGCAGCGGAATCACGCGTGGCGCGGATCTGCTCAAGTGCGGCGATTTGCTCGTTACGCACCTTTACATTGTCGATTTCCAGTATCGGCGTTACCGCTTCTTTATCGAGCTTGTATTTATTAACACCGACAATGGTGCGTTTCCCCTGGTCGATAAGCGATTGCTCGCGCGCGGAGGCCTCTTCAATCATGCGTTTTGGCAGCCCCGATTCGATAGCCTTCGCCATCCCTCCGGCATCATCGATCTGGCGGATAATTGCCCGCGCCTCTTTTATGATTTGATCGGTCAGAGATTCGACATAATAGGAGCCTCCGAGCGGATCGACGGTACGGCAAATCTCCGCCTCTTCCTGCAAGATAATTTGCGTGTTACGCGCAATACGCGCCGAAAAATCCGTTGGTAGCCCCAGCGCTTCATCAAACGCATTGGTGTGCAGAGACTGGGTACCGCCAAGCGTCGCCGCAAGCGCTTCAATAGTGGTGCGAACAATGTTGTTGTAGGGATCCTGTTCTGTCAGGCTCCAGCCGGATGTCTGACAATGAGTGCGCAGCGCCAGCGATTTCGGATTGGTCGCGCCAAACCCACTAACGGCTTCACTCCATAAATAGCGCGCGGCGCGCAGCATGGCGACATTCATAAACAGATCCATGCTTATACCGAAGAAGAAAGAGAGACGCGGCGCGAAGTCATCAATCTTCAGGCCTGCGGAGAGCGCGGCTTTTATATATTCAATGCCGTCCGCAAGGGTAAACGCGACTTGTTGAATACAGTTAGCACCCGCTTCTCCCATATGGTAACCGCTGATGCTAATAGTATTAAATTGCGGCATATTGGCGGAGCACCAGGCAATAATATCGGCAATAATCCGCATGGATGGCTTAGGTGGGTAAATATAAGTATTGCGGCAGAGATACTCTTTTAAAATATCATTCTGAATAGTACCGGTTAATTTTTCAGGAGAAACACCCTGTTCTTCCGCTGCAATAATATAAAACGCCATGATAGGTAAAACCGCACCATTCATCGTCATCGATACCGACATTTTATCCAGCGGAATATTGTTGAAGAGTATTTTCATATCTTCCACGGTATCAATAGCGACCCCCGCTTTTCCTACATCGCCCGACACGCGCGGGTTATCCGAGTCATATCCCCGGTGTGTTGGCAGATCAAACGCAACGGAAAGCCCTTTCTGCCCGGCGGCGAGATTACGCCGATAAAACGCATTCGACTCTCTGGCGGTTGAAAACCCGGCGTACTGGCGTATCGTCCACGGTTGGGCGGTATACATTGTGGCGCGCGGCCCGCGAGTATAAGGTGGAAGACCCGGTAACGTACCGGTAATTTCCAGCGTGTTCAAATCATCAGGAGTATATAAAGGCTTAATCGCAATGCCCTCTGGCGTCAGTTTGACCAGCGATTCAACGCTTTTTCCCTTACGGCTGAGCTCTTTATTCGCGACTTTTTGCCAGTCAGTCATTGTAGCCATACATATCTCCGTTATTCCAAATCAATAACTCACTGGGCAGAAATAGTAATTTCCACTATCAACATTGTCGCCAGCAAAAAAAGACCTGCAGCAATTCATTTTTTGCCGCAGGTTATATTCTGATTTTTATCACATACTAATTAATAGAGCGGGAACGTCGCTTATTTAATATTTACTGGAAACAAATCGTTCAATTTTTTCCTGTACATGCTCATCAGGATTTTCTGCAATATCTCCAGCGACATGCCTTATATAGTGATTTTGCCCGGAAAGTTGTGGGAAAGCGGGTGCCGCCGAACTGGCTGTAGAGGCGAACGTCAAAAGCAGAAAAAACCAGGCTACGCTTAACTTTTTTCCCATCATGCCTATACCTTTCAAGAGAGAGTTAACAGGCAACATTCTGAGAGAGAAAGCGTCAGTAAGTGTCAGGGATGTTCAAACCTGTCCCGGCAGTTGTAATCAGTCGTGGGAAATGAAAGCCAGAGGAAACAAAAAAACCGCCCTCAGGCGGTAGGTTTACAGGTCAGATTCTAACGCATCCTGAATCGCATCGGCGAGGGTAGCGACCTCTTGCGAGACGTTACGTAAATCCATCTGGCTACGAATGCCCGAATTGGCCGTGGTTGCAGAAACTGCCGCCTTTGAAATTTCCAGCGCTGCCTGTACAGCTAATAAGCGCTTTCTGTTTTCTACCGCCTCATCCCCTGTCGCCCCATCAAGATCAAAATACCCTTCTAACATTACCTTCTCCTTCGGGTTTACCAGCAAAGACCAAGCATACACAGTTGAGCGAGAGGATGAAAACGTAAACGCGTTGCAAGCCGCCTCGTAAAACGAGGTTATGGCAAGTATTTGAAATAAACAGCAGGCGCGCGTTAAAAGGAATTATCGGGCGGGAGATAGGATTTTCAGTGAGCTTAGTGAAAAGATACCTGTCGAGTGGCAGCAAAAAAAATGAGGATAAAGAGTGCGATTACAACGCCGGTGATTGTGCTGGTTGTCCATTTGCTCTTTATGTCAGTTGCGAAGAAACGTTTATGGCACTGAGTGATAGCTAAAATCCGGGCAAAAAAAACCGCTCGGACAGAGCGGTAGAAGAACATCACCAGGGAAAATAGGGTTAACGATGATAGCGCGTTAACTATAGTTATTTTCTGTCGCTCTGCCAGTTCAAAAACCATTAATTAAACCAATTACATAGAGAGCCAGTTCCTATCAGAAATCGATTACAAATGAGAACAATCTCATTGCCAGAAAAGTAATAATTAGCAAACTAACAAACGTAACGAATATGCATTTGCATCCCTCAGGAGCAGCCCGGATTTCCTATTCCTGAGGGGCTTTTCTTTTCGACGTTAATTCCCCTTTCCACTGAAATGAAATAGGTTATATCCTCCCGAACGACTCACGCTGCGGCCCATGTAAAAAGCCGAGCGGCAGAGGTACGTTTGCATTAACAACTTCTTTTCCCTTCATATTACAGGCCCGTTATTTCCTGCATACCAGCAGCCATTTCATGTGCACTCAACCACGCAGTTCGCCATTCGATGCAGGCAAAAATTTTTCTATTTGTGGTCTTGAAAAATGTGTTGAAGGAATTATTTATATAAGCGGACAAGCAAAGCTTGCCTTTAAGTTGAACTTTTGAATTGATTATTCAGGAGGTTAAGTTATGGCACTCAAAACCTTGTCAGCACTCCCCGGTTTTACTGACTCTGTTTTTGCTGACCGTTTCAATCGTATCGACCGGCTTTTCAGCCAGTTAACTGGCGACTCACCGGTGGCATCATTACCGGCTTATGACCTGAAAAAAGTCGATGCAAGCAATTATCAGCTCCACGTAAGTGTCCCCGGCTGGAAAGAAGACGAACTCGAAATCGAGACCGTCGGCGGGGTACTAAATGTATCCGGTAAACGCGCAGAAAATGAAACCCATGATGAGCAGGGCTGGATATATAAAGGTATTCGCCGCGCGGATTTCCGTTTGAGCTTTTCACTTCCGGAACATACAAAAGTGAGCAACGCAAAACTGGAAAATGGCATATTGCTGGTGTCCATTTATCAGGAAATTCCCGAGAGTGAAAAACCGCGTAAGATTGCCATTGAAAATACGCAAAAAGCCATTGAACATCAGGCTTGATAGCTTTTCTTCTTCCTCTGCGGCCCGCGCATGCGGGCCTTTTTCTTATCCTGTTCCTGGTAGGCAGCCTTGCCAGCACATATAAACGCGAAGAGATGCTTTCGCAGAATGTGTAACCAGCTGGACGTAGCTGTAGTTCATTACTGTGACGCCCCATCATCAAGCGGCAAAATGAAAAAGCCACACGATTCTGGCGCTGTGCAAAAGGATTACGGGCAAAATGCTCAGGGATAGTGTATGGTTGCAGGCCATTTATCAGGAAATACTCTATGCCACAACGCAAAGACTCAAAAAACAATCGCAACTTCCTCACCAAATGCACCTGCCCTCACTGTTCACAACAGTCAGAACACAGCTTCTCCCGAGTCCAGAAAGGCGCCGCATTAATGTGCCCGCACTGCAGTAAAATCTTCCATCAGGACAAAGCCGCTTTCGCTTAAAACCGAGCTATGTTGAGAAACCGGTCGAAATATCAGGGCCGGTTATCGAACTGTGCGTTCCTGACAATGAACGCCACGGCAAATATTTCGGTCAGAATCACGCCAGCATAATCGTTCTTAAGTAACCGTTGATCAGCATGCGAAGAAGGATTGCCTGGGTAAAGCCGCAGAACTGCCCTAACACTTCGGCAACCGTTCAGTCGTTACCCTCATCAACGGTGTAGCTCACAAGCTGACACCGAAAAACTCACCAGTCGGCACCGATCGCAAGCATCTCGCTCGCTTTAAGCCGAGTAGCGTGTGCTTTCAATGTTGTAGCCCCAGCCATAATAACCCACATCAGTGGCTGCGAACGGCTATGGTTGCCGTGCGCGCTCTGTCCATCATCAATAAATCTATAAATATCAATTAATTAATCTATGAACTGGTCCAGCCTGATGCTGAAAGGATGTATAACTACCACAAAACTATTTCATCCTTCATTATAGAAATCTCGACCATAATATATTCAGGGGTGATGCGGCTAATAACAGGGGCACTTATGAAAAACTTAATACTCGGTGTGATTGCAAAAATCTCGAAAATGGATGCGGAAGCCAAGCTGCTTGCGGCCAAAGTGGAAGCTCAGTCTTTACTTATCGGGGCGTTGATGCTGACACTTGGCAAAAACGGTGGCATGAATGAAATGCTTGATAATGTAAAAAAAGCGATTAACGCAGCGCTCGATGCGGCTGATATTCCGCTGAAATCAGATGCGGAACTACTTATGAATGAATTTAACAATCTTATTCAGTTAACTCAGTTGCTTGAAACAAACGACGCTGAAATTGATATAGAAGCGTTAAAGGGCGCGTCCGATAAAATTTGACGCAATGCGGTTATTAACCATAAGGCTGGAAAGATAAACATCCGGCCTTTTATTTGCGCGGCTACCGTGCCATCTTTTTACCCTAACGTTTGTCATGAACACCACATGATCTACGAACCCAGCCACAATGCATAAGGCCTGCGTATGACTAGCTTTTTTCATTGCCAGCCAGCAGCAAAGCCACTCAATCTGTTGGTAGCATTGATCCCTTGCGATCAGTGAATCGATGGCTGATGTTTCGATTCGCTCCCGGAGGGGGAAATCATCCTACAGAGCAGGCTCAGCATGTCTGCGCTGGAAACATCGAACATGTCGATGGTGATGCAATCTTACCGTCTGACATCAATCCAGGCTGATACGCCGTCCTAATGTTATCCCGATCCGGTTTGGCCGTGGCGCCACTGGTTTTATTTGCCTAACTGAACGATATTAAATATTCACATCACACCGATATTCGCGACAGAACATTTCTTGTTTGTCAGTGAGCACCACAGTATTTCTTAAGGAGAGGTTATGAAGCCAGTAGAAGACGCGATTAATGACCTGCAGTGTCGTGCTTTAGCGTATGAAATCATTTTTCAGTCCATTTGCTCAGAGTTGCCGCAAGTGTTCATCGATAAAGCCGTAGAGAACATTGAGCTTAACTTCAAAGCATTTGAATCTGGCACGCATTCTGAAGCAGGGAAAGCAAAGCTTGAAGCGGCGAAAGCTATTGCCTCAAGAATTGTAGGAACAAAGATTTAACCTCTCTCCAGGCGTGGTTCTGAAGTGGAGGGGAAGTCATCATCATTTCTTCTCCACTTTATCCATTGCTGTGTTGTCGCAGTTGTTATGGTCAGAAATGTCGGCGCGCGTACCAAAGTCAGGTAAAAGACCTGATGCTTCACTCACCCGACAGTTCTGAAAATGAACGTTCACGATAGTCGCGCATGGCAGTCTGAACGCCATCAAGCATTTCCAGTTCGATACCTTAGACATATGGACGAACGGGTTAATACAGCCCGGCGGGTCCGTCAGCTGTTCTTCGGAAAATGGAGGGATGGGAAAGTAGCCATAAAGGCGAGCCGTGTTGAGATTTATACCTGGCCCGTTACCTGACCTTGCATCGTGACGGTTTTTTCTTTATTTGCTTCTAACTCATTGACTCGTAATGGTACGCCCTACAGGGTTCGAACCTGTGACCTACGGCTTAGAAGGCCGTTGCTCTATCCAGCTGAGCTAAGGGCGCATTACGTGGATGCTCACCGTTGAGGTGGAAACGCCTGGAATTATACGGTCAGCGCCTGGTGAGTCAATGTATTTTCCGTTGGTTGCTTGCTTAGTGAACGACGCTGCACGTTTTCGCAACACCTGTCCCATTTATGCCCGAAAATACCTGGTCTTTCTACTTATCCTGATCGCTTCCTGGGAAAAGTCCCATGTTTATTTAAGTATTCGCGCCTATATCCACTGACTTATGAAGGTCAAAATGTTTCCATTAACTAATGTAATGGAGCCTATACGTGACAAATAGAGCGAAACAAAAAAAAGGCTGGGGTTATCAACGTAAATCAGAACCGATTAAACAGCGCGATAATAATGATGGTGTGCTTAACCGTCAGCCGACTATTCTCGCGACCGGAAACAGCGTTAAACATGATTACTGGTCGTTTGCGCTGCGGTTAATACACGACCAGACGCGAAACGTAACATTGCCGGAATCAACAAGCCAATGCTTGCCTAATCTACCGCTTAATTCTGAGCCTTATACCCTCTCGTTTATGGATATACCGATATTATATCGCGCTGATTTAACGGTCAGCCCGCTGAACTCGCATGTATTTTTCACGTCTGGTGCCGCGTTTTGTCCGGATGATCTCACCCGGGAAGCGCCAGAAGCTTTTGTTAATACAGGCTGGCATACATCCGGTTTACTGGTTGATAAAACGACAACCTGGCAGCACCTTTATACGTCCGATATTCTCAAACCAGGCATGAATCAGGACCGTCAATTTGCCCACATGGCATCCATTCAATGGCGCGAAACAGCCCCACAACCCGTTACAACACAACAGCCGGGCGCACAGTTTGCGCATGGTTTTTTTTGGCCAACACTTTTCTGTCAGAAAAAGTGAAATACGTTTGCGAGGGAAAATGCGAACTTTCATCCGCCGGGAAAAAAATCGCCGTCACAGACCTGATCACCGGGCTTTACCTTATCGGGAATATCCGCCGCCAGTGTTTGACAGGCTGGAATATCTTACTCAGCAGCTCAGTTTCGCCCTGCCTGAATGCATCATCAACCAGATATTGATTTCAACCGATAGCTTTCTCAGTTATGCATGGAATAGAGGCCTCTTTTCCGGTAAACGCAACGCCGTGTTTTCATCACTCGATTTAGCACATCATCGGTTCGCAGAGCCGCATCTCTCGCATCTAATCGTGGATATGGAAAGCCTGCTCACATCCCGTTTTAGCGCACTGGAAACCCTGCGACAACTCGCTTTACATAATCGCAAACTTCATATCTATCTGTTAGCGACAAAAAGCGACACGCCACTGTTCAATTTCCTGCGCGCTGCGGGCCCCTTTCGCGTATTAAAACGGGATCTCCCCGTCACGCCATTCAGGCAGGCGCTACTGACTCCAGCCTCGCCTGTTGATGTTTCGCGCAAATTCCCGCCGGTAGAGTGGCAGATATTCACCGCACTGGCGCAAGGAAAGACGCTGAAACATATCGCTCACCTACTCAATCTGCCTTACCATCGCATTGTTTATCGCCTCAACACGCAACTAAGGCAACTTGGGTTGCCCGATCGTCAAAGTTTGCTTCATTTACTGCATCGCTTAACGATTGATGCGAATCACTATTGGGGATAACAGCCGTTGCCATCCTTCTCGGCTAAGAAATTACTTAGTCAAGTTTTCTTGCCGGGGAAATTTTTTACATAAAACCAACAATTGCAACTATTCCTGGCGTTGCCCCCTTTTTTAAATCCCCTCAGATTTCACCCAACTCGCACATGGTTATTCGGGGTTATAGCAATGAAATAGCGACCACAGCTATTAACAATAAGCAAACAATCAAATAATTGCATTGTTTTAACCATTAAAAAAAGGGTAAAAAACCACATTTACCAAAATCATTAAACTATCATACCAAATATTCAACCGACCATTATTGCTCTCAGAACTTCATATTTAGAAATAGCCTTTATGAACTCTTAACGCTTTTCTGTCAGAGCTTCCCAGGTATAATTACAGTGACTTATTAATAATTACGATACCTCTCTGTATTAGCACGTAATTGATATTCTCCACATGCGTAGGTGACGAGTGGAAATAACTTAGCGAGTAAGGATGCTATCGGTTTCCCAGGGAATTATTCTTCCTCATAGAATATTTGAAGTTACATTAGTCCTTTCGACGTCTTTCGCACTTACGCATAGGCGTGGCATAAAAAACAAACTGAGGCAAAAAAATGAAACCGGCTTCCGTTATCATTATGGACGAATATCCTATTGTCAGAATGTCGATAGAGGTGCTTCTAGAGCAAAACCAGAATGTAAAAGTGGTACTAAAAACGGATGATAGCCGCGCGGCGCTTGATTATATCCGTACACTGCCCGTTGATCTGGTTATTCTGGATATTGAACTCCCTAAAACAGATGGATTTACTTTACTGAGAAGAATCAAAGCAATACGGGAAGATGTCAACGTGCTTTTTTTATCATCAAAATCTGAATCATTCTATGCAGCACGCGCCATTCGCGCTGGTGCGAATGGTTTTGTCAGTAAGCGGAAAGAACTCAACGATATTTATAACGCAGTAAAGATGATTCTTGCCGGATACTCCTTCTTCCCATCAGAGACGCTGAGTTATATAAACCAACCGGGTAAGAAGAAAGGGGAGCAGCGAGATATGCCGCTTTCTAATAGAGAAGTCACTGTATTGCGCTATCTGGCCAATGGATTATCAAACAAAGAGATTGCGGAACAACTTTTATTAAGCAACAAGACGATCAGCGCTCATAAATCGAATATTTTTTCGAAACTCGGCGTGCATACTATCGTCGAGTTAATTGATTATGCCAAATCACACGAACTGCTCTAGCGATATATGCCCGAAAAAATTCCCGGGCATATTTTTTGAAAAGAAGTTAATAGTAATTAATCGCGAAAGTCGCGTCGGCATTTGCTGTGCCGGGTGCAGGATTATCTGCCAGCGCAATGTAATTTGCGTAGAACTGCAGCGTTGCATTGCCATTGCTGTCCACGGCTATCTCCTGGCTGGCTGTCTCCAGCGCTAGCGGCGTACGATCTCTGTCGCGCAGCTCGACAGCCACTTTCTGCGCCATCACGCTATCTTTTAACGCCAGCAGTGCCGGGTTGCTGGCGGCTCTGCCCGAAAATGTTATCGACGCGCTACCCGGTGGGCACCCGGCTAATCGTAAGCTAAAACGCACCGGGGGCGTGGTGTTACCGGCATTTTGCAACTGCTTAGTGGGCCAACGGCCTAATTGCACCGTTTTGTCGCTGTCAGCCGTCTCGACATAACAGGTGAAGTCCACCACCGTCGCGCGTAGCTGAATGTTAATTTCCCCAAGCGGCGTATCGGCGGTCGCAAACGGGCTCAGCCAGCACCCAACGAGCATGAGATGGTGCGGTTTGATAAACATCATGACCCCTTAATCATAATCAACGCGCAAATAGCCCCGCGCCACAAAATCACCCTCGGCGGGTTTGAAGCCTGTGGCACTCACCGGCCACGCACTGATATCAACACGCGCAGAAGCGTTGTCATCAAGCTGGAAAGGAATTTTGCTACCCAACATGTTGGGGGTAAGTGGGTTCCCCTCACGGTCAGCGACGACAAACCCCACGTCAGGATTATCAGAAACCATCACCTGCCCACTGACTTTTTCCGCTTCCAGACGCATCGAAAGATAGGCCTGAGCGTCAACATTCGTGCACTCTATTGCTACGGTTTTTATTTGCGGATCAACGCCGTTCGGGCGATTTCCTGGCCCAGCCTGACTAAAGAGCGCGGCACCAATTTTATCAAACTCAAATTCAACGACCTGGCCTGCATTGAGTTTGCAGCTTTGCGGCACTTCCACTTTGCCGCTGTAGCTAATGGTATAGACCGGTACCGCGAGCGCATCGGTGTCCGTACTGGTGACATACACCCTAAACATGGTTTGGCGCGGGATCGGCACCATATTGATAAACGGCCGCACCACTTTAAGTTTAAAGATGAGCTTCGAATCCATTACGCCAAATGGCTTCTGATTGGGGACGTTAGGGTGAGTCCCCATGCGGATAAAATTCCTCGGCGGGAAAAAGATGCCGGCGTAATCATCTGTGATGCTCATCGCCCCTTCCAGATAATCATTTAACCTCATGTATTTGTAACCGCCATCGATGATATGTATCGGCAAGTCAGAGACATAACTTCGGTAGGTATAATTCACTTTGGTGCCGGCAGGGCAGATAGCCTGGACACCAACCCAGCCGGATTTTTCCGGCAACGTCACAACTTCTCCAACATGGTTGTTCCCGCTGGTAAACAGGTTCGACAGGTCATAATAGATATCTGTCGGTATGCCTTTCGCGTTCACACAAATCGTGGCCTGCGCCGACATCGCTGCAAGTAACAACAAGCCGCAAAGCAGTGCATGAAATCTGTTCATAAAATCATCCTTGTTCACAACGGGCGCTAGTCATCACCACGGCCTGTTGCAGGCTGGCTTGCGGTAAGGCGTAGCGTGCCAGGCAGCGTGAGTGTGTGCCGTCTCCCCACTGCACTAGCAGTTCCCCCAGTAATGGCAAACCGCTTAAGTACGCCTGTCCGTCCTCGCCCACCATGCCGGTCACGCCGCTTCCGGTTTCACGCACCACCGAACCAAACGGCACCGGGCGATCGCCGCGCATCAGCGTAACCAGTGCGCGGACGCCAATCCGGGTGTCAAAGCTGGCGCGGACCAGTGCGCCCTGCGTCGGCACGACACTACTGACGCTGTTTTGCACATCGGTGTGGTTATCCATCGTGTTGGTATCAAGCGCAATGCGGTTGTAACGATAAACGGAGGCATAAGGGACAATCGCGTAGCCTCGCCAGTCGGTTTGCACCCCGGTCTGATTTTCCACCCGCACGCCCTGCGCGCCCGGTGCTTTGATAAGTACGTTGGTATCGCCAAGCGGCTGGCTAAAGGTCACCCCGTCGGCGTGCGCAACCACGCCACCGCCAAGTTGCCAGTTATATTCGTGCTGGTAGGGATCGTAGTTGTAACCAAGGCCGAGCGTGCCCCAGCCGGCCTGCCAGTTGGCATTGGCGCTGCCGCTGTAACCGTTTGTGCTGCTGTGCCCCTGGCTTACGATGTAACTGAGGTTGCGTCCTTCAAGTAATGTGCCGCCTACCCCGCTCTGCCAGCTGTTTTGCCCGTTGCTGTTACGGCTAGCGTTAAGGTTGGCATAAGTGCGATCCAGCGCGCTTCCCCGGCTGTAGCGCTGCCCGCTTAGAGCGCTAAACGGCACGGAAAGATTCAACGCAATAATACGATCCGTATTATTGATGCCGGGTGAGCGGCTCCACGACCAGGTGAGCGAGTAGCTCATCCCCCGCCAGCCGCTGGCGTAACCGATTTGATACCAACTGCTGGGCTTAACGTTGTTCCAGTAAGTTTGCTGGCTGCCGGAAATATACAACGAGCCGTAATCCCCCAGGTTTTGCGAGATATTGACCTGAAAGCGCCCTTTTCGGTTGTTGTTGAGGTTGTGGTAGCTAACGAGCACCGGCTTTGGCTGTTTTCCCCCCTCACTCTCGTCCTGGTCTTCATACTCATAACCCTCCATGCGGCGATAAGCGACATCATTCAGTGTGTAAAAACCACGCGTCGAGTAGCGATAGCCGAGCAACTGAAAGTTGGTGCCGTACTGGTTGAGAGATTTGGCATACAAAAAGCGCAACGATTGCCCCTGATGTGTGCTGCCATCCGCCAGTTCACTGCGTGCCTGGGTAAAATCGAACGATATCGCCCCCCAGCCACCAAGGTTTTTGCCTGCGCCCATCACAAAGGCGTTATAGCGTTTCGCCAGTTGAGTTCCGCCATAGGCGGTGTAACCACCCGCCAGGCCGCCGATCACGCTGCCCTGAATAAAAGATGGGGAAGATTGTTGATCGTTGCCGCTGCGAAAATTCCCGGCCACGAGGTCATATTTAAAGCGCCCTTCACGTTGCAGGATCGGCACCGTCGAATACGGCACCGTATAACGTTGTTGACTGCCATCTTTTTCATCCACGGTAACGTCCAGATCGCCGCTGGATGAGGTTGGGTTCAGATCGGAAATAACAAAAGCGCCCGCCGAAACATAACTCTGATAAATGACATACCCGTTCTGGCGGATGGTTAATTTGGCAGGCGTACGCGCAATGCCGCGTACGGTTGGCGCGTAACCTTGCAGGCTATCGGGAAACATATTGTCGGCAGAGTAAAGGCGCACCCCGCGAAAACCGAGGCTATCAAACACGTCGCTGCCGGTATTACTGTCGCCCATCACCAGCTCGCTTTTCAGCGGGATAAGGGAACGTTGCAACCAGCTTCCAATGGTCCTCCAGCTGCGGGTATGCTCCTTCCCGCCACTGCTGTAACGCCAGGCGCCGTTATTACGCAACCGCCATGCGCCATAATTCAGCCCGCTTTGTAAGCTCAGGAAACCGTTATTGCTGCCGGGGCTGTGGCTACCCGTAAAGCTATAGTTAAGCAACGCAGCGGTAATGCCATCGTCCCACTCCTCTGCTGGAATATAACCGCGTGCGCTGTTCAGCATCGAAGCCTGGGGTAAGCCAATATTCAGCCGCATTGCTGAGAAATCAAAATCAGCTTCAGCACCCGGTATGGCGGTGGTGATATCGATACAGGTTTCGCCCTTGTCGATGAGCAGCGCCGGAAAAGCGCGGATATTAACGCCCAACCGCTTGAGCAAATCGGGAGTGAAGCATGGCATCAGACCGCCGGAAGCGGGTGCCGCCCCCTGCGGGGCAATAGCGAAACGCAGATCCTGGGTGGCGATAAACTCACCGTCGCGCCAGATATCCACCCGATAAACGCCCGGAGGCTGGTTACCTTTTTCAAAGCGCGACAAATCGGCAACGGCAGCGGCGTCCTCTGATAAAAACGCCGGGTTGAAGTAGTTCTCTGCACGGCTCATTGCCGGGTGCAACACTGCCAGCAGCGACAACGCCAGCCGCGAGTAAGCTGAAGGAGACGTGCGCTTATTCATAAGCATCCCTGTCATTTGTCCGTGTTATGGCAGACCAACGGTTTTCACTGGCGTCAGCGCGCCGTAATCATTCACCGTCTGGAAAGTCACTCCGCCCTGAACATTGGGTGGAATAAGCAACTGCGCACGGCCTTTGGGCGCGACCATGACATTGTCGAGCCTCTGTTTGCCGATATGAACATTCACCAAAGTGATGTAATACGCGGAGGGGTTAGTGATGTTCAGGTGTTTATCGAGACGCGAAAACTGCAGTTTCGCAGGCGCATCGTCTGTTAACCCGGATAGACTTTTCGGCCGAACAAATAGCTTAATGCGAGAGAGAACAGCCAACTGCAGCACGTTTTTGTCCGTGGCACTCTCTTTGTTCACCGATGGAATCGCTTTTACACTCAACCAGAACAGAGATTCGCGGTCGTCGGGTAACGGTTGCCCGGCGTAAATAATACGCAGCGTGTTTTCACTTTCCGGCTCGCTAACAAAAAGCGGTGGGGTCACGACAAACGTTTTTTCTTTTTCTCCTCGGCTATTTTCCACCCATGAATTCACCAGAAAACGTGCTTTCTTATCGCTATTAGAAATAGAAAGCGAGGTCTGTTTATCCTCGGAAGAATAAATAACCCGGGTTGCGCCAAGTGCTATTCCACCTGCGGCGTTTACCGGCAGCGCGATGGATAATAAAAAGCTGGCAAGCCAACCTGGTTTAAAAAAAATGTTCATAGCGAAAATAACTCTTCAGAATATTATGATGGTCGCAAGAAATACATCAGGGGTAGACCAGGGTAAACCAGACATCGGAACGCAAGTATCCGGGTGAAATACGTTCACTAATCGCCCGGTAGCGTGCGGAAAAATGCAGTGTGATTTCATCGGCTACCAGCGGGGAATAAGCATGCGGCATGCTGTTGGGTATAATTTGCCGCTGCTGTTGATCAAACAGCGCCAACCCTATGCCCTCAGCCCCCTCTCCTCCCGTGCCGTGTGCGACAAAAACTTGCGGATCTTCCGGTGGCGTTTGCCCGGAAAACACCACGCCGACATAGCGGGAGACATCCGCATCACACGCCGTCAAACGCAACGCAAACCCGGTGCTTATGGGGGAGAAACTGCCGATGCCGGAAAATGCATCCGTACGGTGTTGCCCCATCTGCACATGTAAATCTTCACTCTCTGGCGCAACCGCACATGCGCCATTGACCAGCGATCCGCGCAGGTGAACGCGTCCACCATCAACGACTGTCGCCCTTGCCAGCAAAGGCATCATGCACAACATGAATGCCTGTGTGAGCCCTGTCCTCATCATGGGTAATTTCTCGCATTACGCTATTAAGCGCCTCATCCCTGAGGCCGTGTCATCCCTGAAGTAATGGGTTATTCGTATTTCATGATGAACGTCGCGTCCGCATTTGCCTGCCCTGGTGTCGCGGTCGCGCTGGTGGCTTTGTAACGTGCGGAGAAATGCAAGGTGTTGGTGCCTACAAGCAGATCCTGTGCGGTGGAGAAGCTCGCGCCGTCCGGGCTCAGCGTTTTAGAGGCGTTATCAAGGATTTCAATACCCACACCGCTTGCCGTTGTGCTGTTGTCACCGGAGGTTAGCGCCAGCAGAGTAGTATCGGTGGCATCGGCCTGACCCGAAAACGCGACGGAAGCCGTCGGGAAGATATTTGGATCGCAATCATTAAGCACAATGTTGAACGGCACCGATCCGCTGGTAGCCCCTACGCCCGTGAAGGAGGCGGTGCGATATTGCCCCAGCGTCACGGTCTGATCGGCGGAAGCGGTGCTGACAGCGCAAGCTGCATTCACCAGTTCCCCTTCAAAATGCACATTACCGCCGCTTACGGTGTCTGCTTGTACGGCTCCCGCCATCAGCATCAATCCAGCAGCAACAGAACTAGCCATTAATTTCATATTCATACTATTTTCCTTGAAATAAAGAGTTGCGATTCCGACATCCTGCCGAAAACCGTTTGAGACTTGCTTACGCTAAATACCAGATGAAAAAACCTTTTCCTGTGAAGATATAACGCATCGGGAACAACTTATTCGCTTCCCATTTCTCCCCTGGGAAAACACCCGATATTTTCTCTGTGGACAGAACAACTAGCCACAACATAACAATAGGGATTGCGTAAAAATTAAAATATTCGCCAATACTGTCATTACGCCAGGTCTGTTCTTATTAGCGCTTAGGAAAAGGCCTGGCTTTTATTTATAAAACGGATAAGAAATAGCCGTAAATGCCTGTAACGGTGGCTTAATACTCGCTTTTCTTAAGGGTGATGAGTTGTTGAAATTTGGTTAACAACCCGCGACGGCGAAGCCCTTGATCTGCCGCGATTTCAGGCGCAGCGGTGGCGAAATCCGCAAACGGTAACTGACAGCGCGCCGCGCTTCTGACAAAATAGCCGCCATCCCCTTAGTTGATATGACAGATGGAATCCTCTCTCTGATGGCAGCAAAGATTATTGATGGTAAAACGATTGCGCAGCAGGTGCGCTCTGAGGTTGCTGAAAAAGTTCGGGCGCGCGTCGCGGCAGGATTTCGCGCTCCGGGCCTGGCGGTCGTACTGGTTGGCAGCAACCCGGCATCACAAATTTATGTCGGCAGCAAGCGCAAAGCCTGTGAGGAAGTGGGTTTCATCTCCCGCTCTTACGATCTCCCGGAAACTACCAGCGAAGCGGAACTGCTGGCGCTTATCGACAAGCTGAACGCCGATACCGCCATTGACGGTATTCTGGTGCAGTTGCCGCTGCCTGCGGGCATCGACAATGTGAAAGTGCTGGAACGCATCGCGCCGGACAAAGACGTAGATGGTTTCCACCCGTATAACGTAGGCCGCCTGTGCCAGCGCGCGCCGCGTCTGCGCCCCTGTACGCCGCGCGGCATCGTCACGCTGCTGGAGCGTTACAACATTGACACCTTCGGCCTCAACGCCGTGGTGATTGGCGCGTCCAATATCGTTGGTCGCCCGATGAGCATGGAACTGCTGCTGGCCGGTTGCACCACCACCGTGACGCACCGCTTCACTAAAAACCTGCGCCAGCACGTTGAAAACGCCGACCTGCTGATTGTCGCCGTGGGTAAACCGGGCTTTATTCCCGGCGAGTGGATCAAAGAAGGCGCGATTGTGATTGATGTCGGTATTAACCGTCTGGAAAACGGCAAAGTCGTCGGCGATGTGATTTATGAAGAAGCCGCCGCGCGAGCAGCGTATATTACGCCGGTACCGGGTGGCGTTGGCCCAATGACGGTCGCCACCCTGATCCAGAACACGCTGCAGGCGTGTGAAGAATACCATGATGTAAAAGGCGTATAAGATGGCAACATTTTCTCTCGGTAAACATCCGCACGTTGAGCTGTGCGATCTGCTGAAACTCGAAGGCTGGAGCGAAAGCGGCGCACAGGCGAAAATCGCCATTGCCGATGGCTTTGTCAAAGTGGATGGCACGGTTGAGACCCGCAAACGCTGCAAAATCGTCGCCGGTCAAACGGTGAGTTTTGAAGGCCAGAGCGTTACCGTCACCGCGTAATCACGCGTAGCAAGCCGGGTGTCGCATCACCGCAGCCCGGCACCTTCTTTCTCCTTCCCCCTGTCGTCATCACGGTTAATTACCGATCAACCTCAAAGAATCATTAATTCATCTGGCTAAATGTGAAAATTTAGTTGCAGCCCGTTACGACTTATCTCACGATGAGTAGAACGTTCTACTAAAACGTTCTACTAACAATAACAGCGCCAAAAGAGCGCTACTTCGGGGGAAATCAGCATGAGTCTGATATCAGGGTTTGTTAAATCATTGTCTAAGTTGTCGATGATTGGTCGCGCGTTAATGTTGCCAATCTCGTTGCTGCCAGCCGCAGGCTTGTTACTCGCTTTCGGCGATAAATTTCACTTGCCGCTGATGATGAACGCAGGTGGCGTTATCTTCGATAACCTGCCGATGTTGTTCGCCATCGGTTCGGCGGTTGGTCTCGCTTCAGAATCGGGCATTGCGGCGCTTTCAGCCGCGGTATCGGTGTTTATTACCAATATCACTATCGGCACCATGTTAGGTATCACGCCGGAAATGGCCTCGCAGGGCGGAAAATATGCCATGGTGGTCGGCATTCCAACCCTGCAAATGGGCGTTTTTGGCGGGCTGATTTGCGGTATTCTTGCCGCCTGGTGTTATAACCGCTTCCACACCATGCAGTTACCGGAGTTCCTCGGCTTCTTCTCTGGTAAGCGTTTTGTTGCTATCGCTACCGCGTTCTTATCCTTTGTGCTCGGCCTGCTGTTGCCCTATGTCTGGCAACATATTCAGGCGGGCATCGATGCACTTTCCGTGATCGTCAACGGTGATAATCAGGCCGCGTCGACGTTTATTTTCGGTTTAGTGGAACGCGCGCTGATCCCGCTTGGTCTGCACCATATCTGGTATCCGTCGTTCTGGTATTCGTTTGGCGATTACACCACGCAGGCCGGCCAGGTGATCCATGGCGATCAGACTATCTGGTTCAAAATGCTGGAAGAAGGGGTGAAATCCTTTAGCAGCGATACCTACCAGAACGCCGGCAAGTTTATGCAGGGTGAGTTCCCGCTGATGCTGTTTGCGCTGCCTGCAGCCTGCCTTGCGATGTACCACGAAGCGCACACCCGCAATAAGAAGATCGCGTTTGGTATTCTCTTCTCTGCCGCACTGACCTGCTTCCTGACCGGCATTACCGAGCCGGTTGAATTCACCTTTATCTTCGTTGCGCCAATTCTCTACGTCTTTAACGCCATCATGGCCGGTCTGGCGTATATGACGATGTACCTGCTGCACGCGCACATTGCGAAATCCTTCTCTGCCGGGTTTATCGACTACTTATCGTTCGGCATCCTGCCGTCGTTTAACGGTTATCAGACCAACTTCCTTAACGCGGTGATCGTTGGCATCCCGATGGCGCTGATTTATTACTTCACCTTCCGTTTTGTGATCCGCCGCTTCGACGTGAAAACACCGGGACGCACAGAAGTTACCGCCGTGGCAGATGATAAAACCGACAGCGAACTGGCAACCGAGATCATCGCCATGCTGGGCGGCGCGCAGAACATCGACTCCGTCGGTTCCTGTATCACTCGCTTGCGCCTGGAAGTGGCGAAAAGCGAAATGGTGGATAAAGATGGCCTTAACGGCCTGGGTGCGCGCGGCGTGGTATTTGTTGGCGATAGCGGTATTCAGGTTATTTTCGGTGCGAGGGCGCAATTTATCGCCCAGACCATGTCCACAATGATCGGCAAATAATAAGATACCGGGTTGGCGCGTCCAGCACGCGCCATATCAGGTGGAAAACCGGGAAAATCAGGGAGCGAGTTTGAAGAAAGTCAGCATCATTGATGTCGCTAAACAGGCGGGCGTTTCTGTCTCCACCGTCTCGCTGGTGCTGCGCCAGAAAGGGAAAATTTCACAGGCGACGATCGCTAAAGTCCATGCCGCTATTGATGCGCTCGGCTATGTTCACAACGTTGCTGCCGCGAATCTGCGTGCCAATACCTCCAACCTGATTGGGCTCATCCTGCGCGATTTCAGCGACAGCTTCTCAATAAAAGTGATGGCCAGCATCGTGCAGGAGCTGGAAAAACAGGGTTACATGGTTTTTTTGGGTCAGCCGCTCAACGATGGCGATCACCTGGAACGCTGCCTGCTGTCATTCAAACAACAAGGGGTTGCCGGGGTGATTTATCTCGCCTCCGATACGCGCAGCTCAACGCTTCCCGCCCAAATTCGCGACTGCCCGCAGCCGCTGGTGGTGGTGTCGCAGTCGTTGCTCAATGAAGAGTGCAATCTGGTCATGCGCGATAACCGTCAGGCCGCCAGCCTGGCGACGCGGTATCTCATCGAGCGCGGGCACCGCAACATTGCTTATATTGGCGGTATTGAAGGCGATTTAATCCGCCAGCAGCGTCTGCTGGGGTTTCGCACCACAATGACGCAGAACGGGCTGGTAGTACGCGAAGAAGCCACTCCGGCCTGCAGCGACGATACCCGCGCGGCGAGTTACGCAGTGCGCCAGTTACTGGAAAAAAACAGCACTATTACCGCCCTGCTCTGCCACTCGCCGGATGCCATGATTGGCTCCATCGCCGGGATCCACCAAACCGGGCATACGGTGGGCAAAGATGTGTTCCTCTCTCAACAAGTGGCGCTCGTCGGCTTTGAAGATATGTTGCACGTCAATCTCACCTCGCCTTCCTTTACCTATGTTTCGTCCGCCAGCGAAGAGACCGGGCGCCAGGCGGCGGGGTTGATCATTCGCAAGCTGAAAGAGCCTGAGTTGCAAACGCAGCGCATCACGCTTTCCGGCCAATTGATTGCTCGCGAGTCTGCGTAATCTGCACACGACGCAGAAACAACAACGTACTCACGGGCTGTAAACTGGCATCGGCTTAAAACCCGCCAGTCCCTCTTCTGACGACAAAAGATTCAGAAAACCCCGCCGTTTACCCGCCTGGCGCTTCGGCTATAATTTCGTTTTTCTTCAGAGACCTGCGTTATGCCAACGATTGTTACACATGCTGCTGTCCCGCTTTGTCTGGGATTAGGGCTCGGCAGTAAAGTGATCCCTCGCGGCTTACTACTGGCGGGGATAGGGCTTGCTATGTTGCCCGATGCCGACGTGCTGGCATTTAAATTCGGTGTCGCTTATGGCAATGTTTTCGGTCATCGCGGGTTTACCCACTCGTTGCTGTTTGCTTTTGTGGTACCGCTATTGGTGACCTGCCTTGGGCGAAAATACTTCAAAGCGAGTCTGGCGCGCTGCTGGGCGTTTCTCACCGTGTCGTTGCTGTCGCACAGCCTGCTGGATTCCATCACTACCGGTGGAAAAGGCGTCGGCTGGCTGTGGCCATGGTCGGATGAACGCTTCTTTGCGCCGTGGCAGGTGATCAAAGTCGCGCCGTTTGCGCTGTCGCGCTACAACACGCCGTATGGTCATCAGGTGATTATTTCGGAGCTGCTGTGGGTGTGGCTGCCGGGTGTGATTCTGATGCTGCTGTTGTGGAAAATGCGGCGAGGATAAATCGCCCCCGCAAGTAGTTTTGCAGGGACAACAAAAAAGCGGCCGAAGCCGCTTTTTTTCTTACTTACGACGCCAGGTCGTGCCCTGCGGGCCATCTTCCAGCACGATACCCATCTCGTTCAGACGGTCACGCGCGGCATCGGCTGCCGCCCAGTCTTTCGCTTTACGCGCATCGAGGCGCTGCTGGATAAGCTTTTCGATCTCAGCCACTTCGCTATCATCCGCCTGCGCACCGCTTTGCAGGAAGAGATCCGGATCCTGCTCCAGCAGACCCAAAACGCCCGCCAGTTCACGCAGCTTTTTCGCCGCCGCATTTGCGCCCAGCGCATCCCCGTCATGCTTCAGCGTATTCACTTCGCGCGCGAGGTCAAACAGCACGGAATAGGCTTCCGGGGTGTTGAAGTCGTCATCCATCGCTTCGCAGAAGCGTTTCTGGAACAATTCACCGTCATAGAAAAAGCGATCCTCTGCGTTATTGCTATCCGTACCGCGCAGCGCGTTGTACAGACGCTCCAGCGCAGAGCGCGCCTGTTTCAGGTTCTCTTCGCTGTAGTTCAACTGGCTGCGATAGTGACCGGACATCAGGAAGTAGCGCACAGTTTCCGCGTCGTAATACTTCAGCACGTCGCGCACGGTAAAGAAATTGCCGAGCGATTTTGACATCTTCTCGCGATCAACCATCACCATGCCGGAGTGCATCCAGTAATTTACGTACTCGCCGTCATGCGCACAGGTTGACTGGGCGATTTCGTTTTCGTGGTGCGGGAACATCAGATCGGAACCGCCACCGTGGATATCGAAATGCGAACCCAGCTGTTTGCAGTTCATCGCCGAACACTCAATGTGCCACCCCGGACGCCCTTCGCCCCACGGCGACGACCAGCTCGGCTCTCCGGGCTTGGACATTTTCCACAGCACGAAGTCCATCGGGTTGCGTTTTACTTCCGCGACTTCGACGCGAGCACCCGCCTGCAACTGATCCAGATCCTGGCGCGAAAGCTGACCGTAAGTTGGATCGGTCGGCACCGAGAACATCACATCACCGTTTTCAGCAACGTAAGCATGTTCGCGTTCCAGCAGGCGCTGAGTGATTTCAATAATTTCATGAATATGATGCGTCGCACGCGGTTCGCTGTCCGGGCGCAGGATATTGAGCGCGTCAAAATCCTTATGCATCTCAACGATCATCCGGTCGACCAGCGCGACAAAACTTTCGCCATTCTCATTAGCGCGCTTAATGATTTTGTCGTCAATATCGGTAATATTGCGGACATATTTCAGCTTATAGCCGAGAAAGCGCAAATAGCGGGATACCACGTCAAAGGCGACAAACGTACGGCCGTGACCGATATGACAGAGATCGTAAACGGTAATACCACACACGTACATGCCGACTTCCCCGGCATGAATAGGTTTGAATTCCTCTTTTTGGCGCGTCAGTGTATTAAAGATTTTTAACATCGAAGATTCCATGTGGACGTGTGTGGAACGAAAACCGCATATATTACCCGTAATTCAAACCCGAAGCAGCACACTTTGCAAGGTGATCCAGCCTCGCGGTTATGCTATAACAAGCGACTATCTCTGACCCACTGGCGGGTCTACGCACTACACTATCAGAACAGGATGCAATAATGGTTACTTTCCACACTAATCACGGCGACATCGTAATCAAAACCTTTGATGACAAAGCGCCTGAAACAGTTAAAAACTTCCTGGACTACTGCCGTGAAGGTTTCTACAACAACACGATTTTCCACCGTGTTATCAATGGCTTTATGATTCAGGGCGGCGGTTTCGAACCGGGCATGAACCAGAAAGTCACTAAAGACCCGATCAAAAACGAAGCCAACAACGGTCTGAAAAACACCCGTGGTACGCTGGCAATGGCGCGTACTCAGGCTCCGCACTCCGCTACCGCGCAGTTCTTCATCAACGTGGCTGATAACGACTTCCTGAACTTCAGCGGCGAAAGCATGCAGGGCTGGGGCTACTGCGTGTTTGCCGAAGTGGTTGAAGGTATGGACGTTGTTGATAAGATCAAAGGCGTTTCCACCGGCCGCAGCGGCATGCACCAGGACGTGCCGAAAGAAGACGTGGTGATTGAAAGCGTGGACGTCAGCGAGTAATTGGTGGCGACACTCTTTATCGCAGATTTGCATCTGCAAACAGAAGAACCGGCGATCACCGCCGGTTTTCTGCGTTTTCTGGCCGGTACAGCGCGTGAAGCCGATGCGCTCTACATTTTGGGCGATCTGTTTGAAGCGTGGATTGGCGACGACGATCCAAACCCGCTGCATCAGCAAATTGCTCAGGCGATCAAAGCCGTTGTCGACAGCGGCGTTCCTTGCTACTTCATTCACGGCAACCGCGATTTCCTGCTCGGCCAACGTTTCGCGCAAGCCTGCGGTATGCAGTTGTTACCTCAGGAACAGGTGCTCGATTTGTATGGCCGTAACGTGCTGATTATGCATGGCGACACGCTCTGTACCGATGATGCCGGTTATCAGGCCTTTCGCGCCAAAGTGCACCAACCCTGGCTGCAAAAGCTGTTCCTTACCCTGCCGCTGTTTATTCGCCGACGTATCGCCGCGAAAATGCGCGCCGGTAGTAAAGCCGCTAACAGCAGCAAGTCGCTTTCGATTATGGATGTAAACCAGCACGCCGTGGTGGAAGCCATGGAAAAACACCAGGTGCAGTGGTTGATCCACGGTCATACCCATCGCCCGGCAGTGCATGAACTTACCGCGAATAACGCGCCCGCATTCCGTGCCGTTTTAGGCGCATGGCACAGCGAAGGCTCGATGGTGCGCGTCAGTGAAAGCGATGTCGAACTGATTCATTTCCCTTTCTGAATACGCTTGTGATTACGCGTCAAACGCGCGAAACATCGCTACGCAACCGTTTTCCTTGCCCGTTTTACATGCTATTCTCTGTGCCCTCTTATGTAGTCTGAAGCACACCCACAGGAGTTTTGAGACGTATGTCTTCAAGCAACCAACCGGCGCGCATCGCCATTGTTATGGGCTCGAAAAGCGACTGGGCCACCATGCAGTTCGCCGCAGAAATCCTCGATACCCTGAACGTTCCGCACCATGTTGAAATCGTCTCCGCGCACCGCACCCCGGATAAACTGTTTAGCTTCGCCGAAAGTGCGGAACAAAACGGTTACCAGGTGATTATTGCCGGTGCCGGCGGCGCGGCGCATCTGCCGGGCATGATCGCGGCGAAAACACTGGTGCCGGTACTGGGTGTGCCGGTACAAAGCGCTGCGTTAAGCGGTGTGGACAGCCTTTACTCTATCGTGCAGATGCCGCGCGGCATTCCGGTGGGAACGCTGGCAATTGGCAAAGCCGGTGCGGCCAACGCCGCGCTGCTGGCCGCACAGATCCTGGCGCAGCATGATGCGCAACTGCATCAGCGTCTGACAGACTGGCGCAAATCCCAGACCGATGAGGTGCTGGATAATCCGGATCCGAGAGGCGCTGCATGAAACAGGTTTGCGTATTAGGCAACGGCCAGCTTGGCCGGATGTTGCGCCAGGCCGGTGAACCACTCAGCATCGCGGTCTGGCCGGTTGGGCTGGATGACGCGCCGGAAGCGGTGCCGTTTCAGCAGAGTGTTATCACCGCTGAAATTGAGCGCTGGCCGGAAACAGCGTTAACGCGCGAGCTGGCGCGTCATCCGGCGTTTGTTAACCGTGATGTGTTCCCGATCATTGCCGATCGCCTGACGCAAAAACAGTTATTCGACAAACTCGAACTGGCTACCGCACCGTGGCAGTTGCTGGCGGATAAAAGCGAATGGCCCGCCGTGTTTTCCCGCCTGGGCGAGCTGGCGATTGTTAAGCGCCGCGTGGGGGGCTATGACGGTCGCGGGCAGTGGCGTTTACGCACAGGCGAAACGGATCAGTTGCCGGACGACTGCTACGGCGAGTGCATTGTTGAACAGGGCATCAATTTCTCTGGTGAAGTATCGCTGGTCGGCGCGCGCACGCGTGATGGCAGTACCGTTTTCTACCCGTTGACGCATAACCTGCATCAGGATGGCATTTTGCGTACCAGCGTGGTTTTCCCGCAGACTAACGCCGTCCAGCAACAGCAGGCGGAAGACATGCTTTCCGCCATCATGCATGAGCTGAACTATGTTGGCGTGATGGCGATGGAGTGCTTCGTCACACCCGGTGGGTTGCTGATTAACGAACTGGCGCCGCGCGTGCACAACAGCGGTCACTGGACGCAGAACGGTGCATCTATCAGCCAGTTTGAACTGCATCTGCGCGCGGTGGTGGATCTGCCGTTGCCGCCGCCGGTGGTGAACAGCCCGTCGGTGATGATCAATCTGATTGGCAGCGATCTGAACTACGACTGGTTGAAGCTGCCGCTCGTACATCTGCACTGGTACGACAAAGAGGTGCGTGCGGGGCGCAAAGTAGGCCATCTGAACCTGAACGATGATGACACCGCGCGTCTGAGCGCCACGCTGGAAGCACTGGTGCCGCTGCTGCCGCCCGAGTACGCGAGCGGCATTGCCTGGGCACAGTCAAAACTGCAGTAATCTCCGTCCGGGGAATTGATCTCCCTTGTTCGGGGCGTAAAATCTGCACGCTGGTGGGATTACCACCAGCGTTTTGTAGAAGGAAGCCCAATGAACAACGCCACGGATTATCTCGCCCTCCTGCGGGATGAAACACCTCTTATTGATGTTCGCGCACCGGTTGAGTTCGCCAAAGGTGCCATGCCCGCCGCCATCAATCTGCCCTTAATGAACGACCATGAACGCGCAGCGGTAGGCACCTGCTATAAACGCGAAGGCGCAGAAGCCGCGCTTCGCCTGGGGCATCAACTGGTCAATGGCGAAACCCGCGAACAACGCATCGAAGCATGGCGGCAAGCCTGTGCGCAATATCCCAAGGGTTATCTTTGTTGCGCCCGCGGCGGTCAGCGTTCGCATATCGTTCAGCAATGGCTGCGAGAATGCCAGATTCACTATCCGCTGGTGGTCGGTGGTTATAAAGCGCTGCGCCAGGCCGCCATCGAAGCAACGCAACAGTGCATGCAACGCCCGGCGATGCTGGTGGGTGGCTGCACAGGGAGTGGCAAAACGTTGCTGGTGCGTTCACAGCGTAACGGTATCGATCTTGAAGGACTCGCCCGGCATCGCGGTTCCTCGTTTGGCCGGACGCTGCAACCGCAGCGCTCGCAGGCCAGTTTCGAAAACCAGCTGGCAGCGGCGCTACTGAAAGTGACGCCCGCGTTCTGGCTGCTGGAAGACGAAAGCGCCGCGATTGGGGCGAATCACCTGCCAGAGGTAGTGCGCGAGAGAATGGCGCAATCGCCGCTGGTGGTAGTGGACGATCCCTTTGCACAACGCCTGGAGCGTTTGCGCGTCGACTATTTCGTAGAGATGCACGCGGCGTTTATCACCCGCGACGGTGAGGAAGAGGGCTGGCGTCAGTATGCCGACTATCTGCGTCACGGGCTTTTTGCCATTCGCCGCCGTCTGGGATTACAGCGCTACGCGGAATTGACGCAACATCTGGAGAACGCGCTGAGCCAGCAGCAGCGCAGCGGCAGTACCGAGGAACACTTCGCGTGGCTGGTGCCGCTGCTGGAGGAGTACTACGATCCGATGTACCGCTACCAGCTTGAAAAGCGCGCGAAAGCCATTCGCTTTCGCGGCACTTTTGCAGAAGTAACGGCCTGGCTGGCAGCACACAATCCTTAATGGCGATCGCGTTTATCGGCGCGTTTCGCCAGCCAGTCGCCCAGTACCTGGACTATCTGCACCAGGATGATCAGGGCGATCACCGTGACGATCATCACCTGGGTTTCATAACGGTAATAGCCGTAGCGGATCGCCAGATCGCCCACCCCACCACCGCCGACAATCCCGGCCATCGCGGAATACCCAATCAGGCTGACGAGGGTAATGGTCAGGCCGCGCAGCAGACCCGCGCTGGCTTCCGGCAACAGCACGGTACAGATAATGCGCAGCGGGCTGGCACCAAAGGCTTCCGCCGCTTCAATAATGCCTTTATCCACCTCACGCAGGGCGCTATCGACCAGCCGCGCATAAAAGGCAATCGCCGCCACAGACAGCGGTACTGACGCGGCAATCGGCCCAATGGTGTTGCCGAGCAAAAACTGCGTCACCGGCAACAGCAGCACCAGCAGGATCACGAACGGCACTGAGCGGATAATATTCACCAGCACCGTGCTCACCAGATAGACCGCGCGGTTTTGCCAGAACAGGTGCCTGTCGGTAACAAAAATCAGGAAACCGAGCGGCAAACCGCCGACAATCGCCAGCACCGTTGAGATGCTTAACATCTGGAAGGTTTCGCCAAAGGCGAGGCTCAGATCGGCCAGTAAATCATCCACGGATCACCTCCACCTGCGCGGTACGGTTGCGAATATAGTCCACGGCGTCACTCACTGCTGCCGGGTTTTCCGCCGACGTCAGTTGCACCACCAAGATGCCCAGCGCCCGCTCGCCGATATACTCAATTTTGCCGTGCAGGATATTAACCGCGACGCCAAATTTCACCGCCGCGTCAGAAAGCACCGGCTGCTCTGCGGAATCACCAATAAACAGGATCTTCAGTAATTGCCCCGGCAGATGCTGTTGCAAACGCTCCGGCAAGGTCAAATTCAGCGTGTGCGCCACCAGTTGGCGAGTGAAGGGATGCTGCGGATGGGCAAAAATATCAAACACGTCGCCCTCTTCCACCACTTTGCCGCCGGACATCACCGCCACACGATCGCAGATCGATTTGATCACGTTCATCTCATGGGTGATCAGCACAATGGTGATCCCCAATTGTTCATTGATCTGCTTGAGCAGGGCCAGAATGGTCGCGGAGGTTTCCAGATCCAGCGCCGAGGTTGGTTCATCACACAGCAATACATCCGGGTGATTAGCGATGGCGCGCGCAATACCGACCCGCTGCTTCTGCCCGCCACTGAGTTGCACCGGGTAGCGAGTGGCTTTATCGCTTAAGCCTACCAGTTGCAGGATCTCCGCCACGCGCGGGGCGATTTTGCTGCGTTCCCACCCCGCCGCTTTCAGGCTGAAAGCCACATTTTGCGCCACGGTGCGGGTATGCATCAGGTTGAAGTGCTGGAATATCATGCCAATGCGCTGACGCGCTTTGCGTAATGTGATGCCTTCCAGCGCCGAAATAGCCACACCATTGATTTTGACGTGCCCCTGGCTTGGGCGCTGTAGCGCATTCAGCGTGCGCAGCAGCGTACTTTTGCCCGCGCCGCTGGTACCGACAATGCCGAAGATCTCTCCCGGCGCAATACGCAGCGTGACATCCTCTACCGCCCGGGTCGCGCTCGTACTGCCGCGCGCTGCGGGGAAATCCACGCATACTTTTTCGATTTCAATCATGCAAACCTCAAACGACAAAAGGCAGGCCGCAGCCTGCCCGTCAAATCAGCCGGAGTGTTACTTTTTATCCGCGCTCTGCATCCAGTCTGGTTTCTGGAACGCACCGTAAACATTGTTCGGATCGTCAATCACCGCGCGATAAGCCGGCGATTTCACCACCTCGACAATATCCTTCGCGAACGGTTTGTCGGCGTCTTCCGTGCGCACCGCAATGATGTTCTTCAGGTTCTCATCGAGGTGCTCTTGTTTGAGCGCAGAGGAGAGTTTCAGCCCGGCGGCAATAGCAAAGTTGCCATTCACCAGCGACGCGGTCACGCCGTCCAGCGTGCGCGGCAGTTGCGCCGCTTCCAGCGGTTTAAACACCAGCCCTTTCGGGTTGCTGGCAATATCGCGCTCGGAGGCTTTAGTCGGGTCGATGTTATCTTTGATAGTGATAAGGCCGAGCGATTGCAGGAAACGCAGCCCGCGCGCCAGGTTGGTCGGGTCATTGGAGAGCGTCACAATGTCGCCCTTTTTCAACTCATCCAGGCTTTTGATTTTGCGTGAATAAAAGCCCATGCCCGCCGTCGGCACCGTAATCAGCTTAGTTAATTTCAGGCCCTTATCAGCCGTGAATTTGTCAAAATAGAGGCTGTGCTGGAACAGGTTGGCATCAATACTGCCGTTCGCCAGCGCCATATTTGGCTGTACGTAATCGCTAAATTCACGCACCACTACCTTATAACCTTTCTCTTTTAGCGACGGCGCAATCGCCTGTTTCACCATATCGCCGTATGGTCCAGGTGCGACACCGAAAACAATGGTATGCGGATCGCTGCTGGCATGAGCAAACGGTAAGCCGCAGGCCAGAAGTAATGCGCCAAAGGTCGCGCGCAAGCTGAGACGACGTCCCATAAATTCTCCCTAACGAGTTGAGCTGTTGTGTGACGCGACGTACAGTGCGGCGCGTTCCATTTTCACCTGATTGATAAGGCTGCTGAATAAGATGGCATAAACACAGCGCAGCGGTAATTGAAATAAATTCAACATGCTGTGAACTATGTCACTGAATGGCGGAGAGATCTTTGCGGGGTAAGGCGATGAAGCATAACGAAAAGCCCTGCCCTTAATGGGATTTCTGGCCTCTCGTTATGCTTTTTATTGCTAAGCAATGCCGGATTTAAACGAAGCGTTAAACCCGGCGGATGCAGACTTCTTAGAAGTCGTAACGCAGACGAACAATGTTCATGTCGCCCAGGTCGTCGGTGCTGGAGGTGAATACGTGTTCGTAATCGACACGGAAACCGTAATCCAGTTGGAAGGTTACACCCACGCCGTTATCAATACGTTGGTAATCACGACCCGTGGTGTATTGCAGACGGTCGCCCATGACGTACGGCTGTACGTATTTAAGCGCATACTGACCGACCGGGATTTTGTAACCGGCAAAATATTCAATACCCCACGCGTCGCCCGCGAAGTAGTTATGAATATCTTTTTTACCGGTGGTCAGATAGTTTTCGTACCAGCCACCGCCGAAGGAGAAGGTCCAGTTATCCGGCGTCCAGCTCAGCGCTGTGCCATAGATATTCTGGCTGTAGGTATCGCTGCCGCCGGTGTTGACGTTGCGCATATCGGCCTGGGTGTAGTTCCACGCCGTACCCCATGTCAGGTCTTTGGCGATGTGGTAATCCACGCCCAGAGAACCACCGCCTTTACGTTTGTAACGCAGGCCATTGCCACGCAGCAGATCGTTATCAGAGAACAGGTAAGATGCATAAATGTCAGCATCACCGAAGGTGTTTTTGTATTTCAGCATTTTACGTGAACGGTAGGAACCGTCGTAATCGCCGTTGATACCGTTACCGGAAGCCTGGGCTTTCATGTCGTAATCCCAGATATCGGTTTTCGCACCGACCACATCGTAGTACACGCTGTTCTGCTGACCGAAGGTCATGGTACCCCAGGTCTTACTTTTCAGACCGGTGTAGAGCATACGGCGAGTGGTGTTATGCGCGCCGTCTGCATAGTGGTTATCCCAGTCGAACAGTGCCGGAATGTTCACGCCCAGTTCGTAGTAGTTAACCCAGCTAATATCATCGAACAGGTAGTAATCAGTCGCGAAACGGAAACGAGTACCGCCATCGTAACCATTGCGTTTGAAAGAGCCTTTATCACCGTCGCCCATCATGTTATCGAATTGCGGACGAATAGAACCACCAACGGTGAAGTTCAGGCGGCTTAACGGATTACCGGCCTGCGGATCTTGCTTAAGTACAGTAATTTCCGCCTGAGTTGCGAAAGACGTCAAAGCCACTGCTGCGCCGATGGCTGTCGCCAGAGCGGTTGTTTTTATTTTCATGGTTTTTCCTTGATGGATAGACACCACTAGTAAGTTACTAGCGGCGAAATATTAACGTCTAAGAGCTTCTATTTGGTGGGGTTTTTTTGTTGTTTTGTGCTGGTAAACAATTGCCAGGGGAACTTTTACACTTTGAAACAGACGCACACCGATAGAATTATCGGCATGCGTTTCGTTGAGCAAATATTGATGAAGGGATTAATTACTGAATTGACGAAACAGTGCTTTTCCTTTAAGCAAACGCGCGCCAAGCCAGCTGCCGCACAGCGAAAGCAACAGCGCGCCGCACAACGGTAACGTTGCCCACAAACGCCAGTCCGGCTCCCACGGAAAGTCAAACACGCGGGTTTGCAGCACCGCCAGCGCAGTTTCCGCGCCCATCGCCGCAACCAGCCCGGAGACCAGCCCCAGCAGCGCGAATTCACACCACAACGTGGTTCGCAGCAGCCGCTTGCCCGCGCCGAGCGTGCGGTAAACCACCAGCTCCTGGTGACGCTGACGCATACCGACTTGTACCTGCGCGAGCAGCAGCAACACACCACAGGCCGTGACCAGCACCACCATCACTTCCAGCGCCCGGCTTACCTGCTCAAGCACCTGACCGACCTGTTTTAAAATCGCGCCAATATCCAGCAGGCTGATGGTCGGGAACTCCCGGTTCAGTTGAGTTAACATGCCGTTGCCGTTCTGCCAGCGGAAACTGGTGAGCCAACTCTGCGGCTGGCCGTCCAGCGCACCCGAGGGGAAGATAAAGAAGAAGTTTGGCCGCAGGCTTTCCCAGTCAACTTTGCGCAGGCTGCTGATGGTGGCGCTGAATTCCTGCGTATCGCCCATAAACGTCACGGAATCGCCCAGCTTCAGGCCTAACCGCTGCGCCAGCCCCTCCTCAACCGAGACCTCCCCGTTTTTCGGCGGCCAGTGTCCGGCGGTGACCGGGTTATGATCCGGGCGCTGCTGAAGCCATGTGAGATTGAGTTCGCGGTTCAGCGCCTCATCCTGGTTGCCCTCCGTCGACTGACCGTTAATTTGCGTCATCCTCGCGCGCACAATCGGGAAGAATGCCTGGGCGTCAACATGGTGCTCAGAAAGAAACGCTTTCAGCGGTGTCACCTGTTCCGGCGCGATATTGATTAAAAAGTAGTTCGGGCTTTCCGGCGGTAACTGCTGTTGCCACCTGTCCAGCAGATCGCCGCGCAGCACCAGCAGCATCGCCAGCAACATAAAGGAGAGCGAAAATGCCGCAAGCTGGCTCAGCGTTGACCACGGCTGACGCAGCAGCCGGTTCACCGCAAGACGCAACGGCAGCGCTTTAAATGTCAGGCGTTTGAGCACATTAAGCAGCAGCCAGCCCACCACGCCGCACAGCAATGCCAGCACCACCGCGCCCGCCAGCACGGCCCATAACAGCATACTGCCGCCCATCAGCCAGCCGAGTAGCAGCACGGCTACCGCGCAGATCACCGGCACGTAGAACTTCAGCGGCCAGACATTGGCCACCGCATCACGTCGCAGCACACGCAGCGGCTGCGTCGCCAGCAGCAAGCGATAGGGTCGCAACCCCACCAGCAGCGAAATCACCACCATCGCCCCGACCGCCCACAGCCACGGCCACAAACTGGCGGGTGGCAGCGCGGCAGGCAGCACTGGCTTGAGCAGCACCATTAATACGCTTTCGAACACCAGTCCGATGACGCCACCGGTCACCACGGACAACGCCAGTACCATTAACCACTGCCCGACAATCAATTTGCGTAATTGCGCACGGCCCGCGCCCAGGGTTTTCAGTACCGCCACCAGATCGTAGCGACTACGGCAATAGTGCCCCATCGCCACCGCGACGGCAGCTATCGCCAGCAGCAGCGTTAAAAGCGCGGATAACAACAGGAACTGCTGCGAACGCTGCAAGGATTTGCCCAGCGCGCCTTCATCCTGCTCCAGCCCGTACCAGCGGTGCTCCGGTTTCAACTGTGGCAGCAACCATTTTTCGTAGGCATCTAACTGCGCAGGCGTGCCGCCAAATTTCACCCGCCAGCTGACGCGGCTACCCGGCTGCACCGCGCCGGTTTTCGCCACATCGGCGATATTCATCAACAGACGTGGTGCCATCTGAAAAGGGTTAAAGCCTGAATCCGGCTCCTGCACCACTTCCCCGGCGATACGCAATGTGGCATCGCCCACATCAATAGCATCACCGGTTTTCAAATTGAGCAGCGCCATTAACCGTGGCGCCAGTAACACCGTTCCCGCTTGCGGTTTTAACCCCGCCGGGCGGGTTTGCAGCTCACCATAAAGGGGATAAATGTCATCAACGGCTTTCACATCGGCTAATTGCGGTGTGTCGCCAGCAAAGGTCATGGTGGCAAAACTGATTTGTTCGCTGACTCGCAGCCCTGTTTTTCGCGCTTCATCCAGCCACGCCTGGGGTATCTCACGAGAGCTGCGCAGCGCTCTGTCGCCCGCCATAAAATCCCGGCTCTGCTGGCTGAGCCCTTTTTCCATGCGATCGCTGATGTTGCCGAGCGCCAGCACGCAAGCCACCGCCAGACTTAGCGCCATCCAGACAATCAGCAGCGACGGCGAGCGCCATTCACGCCAGAACCAACGGGCTATCATGCTTCCTCCCGCAGTTCACCATTGACCAGCCGCAGCCGCCGATCGCAACGCGCGGCAAGCTGCGGATCGTGCGTTACCAACAGCAGCGTGGTGCCATATTGTTGATTCATGGAAAAGAGCAAATCAGCGATCTTATCGCCGGTTTGCCGGTCGAGATTGCCGGTAGGTTCATCGGCGAACAGCACCGCCGGTCGACCATTAAACGCGCGAGCCAGCGCCACCCGCTGTTGTTCACCACCGGAGAGTTGTGCTGGCAGATGATCCAGCCGTTTACCCAGCCCTAACTCTTCCAGTAACGCTTTCGCGCTACTGCGGCTTTCACTGCTGTTTTCGCAGCGCAGTAAGGCCGGGAGTTCGACATTTTCCAGCGCATTTAGCGTGGGAATGAGCATAAAAGATTGAAAAACAAAGCCGACATTTTGCGCACGCAGTTGCGCGCGCGCCTCTTCATCCATCGTATGCAGAGGTTTGCCGAGCAGGTTAACCTCGCCGCTGCTACCGTCATCCAGCCCGGCGAGGATCGCTAATAAAGTAGACTTGCCGGAGCCGGATTCGCCAATCAGGGCGATGGTCTCGGCTGGTTTGACAACCAGCTCAACTCCGGTAAGGATGGAAAGCTCATGCTCCCCCTGACCGACGGACTTCTTAAGATGATGAACTTCAACAATGTTTTCCGCTGGCATTTGCCCTTCCTGTTTTTGCTTTTGTTAACCTTTCGCGCCGCGGCGGCGGACACGTTACTGATTCTTGGCGACAGTCTGAGCGCCGGGTATCGCATGGCGGCGAATGCCGCGTGGCCTGCGCTGCTCAATGACAAATGGCAGCAAAAACCGACGGTCATCAATGCCAGCATTAGTGGCGACACCTCGCAGCAAGGGCTGAAGCGCCTGCCTGCACTGCTAAAAGAGCATCAACCGCGCTGGGTGCTGGTGGAGCTGGGCGGTAACGATGGTCTGCGCGGTTTCGCGCCGCAGCAAACAGAGCAAACGCTGCGCCAGGTGATGCAGGCGGTGAAAGCCGCCAACGCGCAACCGCTGTTAATGCAAATTCGGCTCCCTGCCAACTACGGTCGCCGCTATAATGAAGCCTTTAGCGCCATTTATCCTAAGCTTGCCAAGGAGTTGGATGTTCCTCTGCTGCCATTTTTTATGGAAGAGGTCTATCTGAAACCGCAATGGATGCAGGATGATGGCATCCATCCCAACCGCGATGCGCAGCCGTTTATTGCAGACTGGATGGCAACGCGACTGGCGCCTTTAGTTAACCACGACTCCTGATTGTTCAGGCACGCCCCCAGGTAAAGTTATGCAAAAAGCAGTCTTAATAACAGGATGTTCCAGCGGTATCGGGCTGGAAAGCGCACGCGAACTGAAGCGTCAGGGTTTTCGCGTGCTGGCGGCCTGCCGTAAACCGGACGATGTCGCCCGGATGGTAAGCGAAGGCTTTACCGGCATTTTGCTCGATCTTGACGACGCGCAAAGCGTGATACGCGCCGCCGCCGAAGTGATAGCGCTGACCGACAATCGCCTGTACGGGATCTTCAATAACGCCGGATACGGTGTTTATGGCCCGCTCGATACCATCAGCCGCGAACAGCTGGAACAGCAATTTTCCAGTAACTTTTTTGGCACTCACCAGCTCACCATGCTGCTGCTGCCTGCGATGCTGCCGCACGACGAGGGGCGCATCGTGATGACCTCCTCGGTGATGGGGCTGATCTCAACGCCAGGCCGCGGCGCTTATGCCGCCAGCAAGTATGCGCTGGAAGCCTGGTCGGACGCTTTACGAATGGAGCTACGCCATACGGGTGTCAAAGTGAGTCTGATTGAACCCGGCCCGATTCGCACGCGCTTTACCGACAACGTGAATCAGACACAACGCGATAAACCGGTGGAAAACCCCGGCATCGCCGCACGTTTTACGCTGGGGCCGGAGGCAGTGGTCGCCAAAGTGCGCCATGCTTTTGAGAGCAGCAACCCGAAAGTGCGCTATCCGGTAACGCTGGTGACATGGGCGGTGACCTTTTTAAAACGCCTGCTGCCAACGCGCATGATGGATAAAATTTTGCACGGGTGAGTTGAAGGCGCGAAGCCCGTCCCCCATGTATGACGAAACAGTGAAATAAAGAGAACTTAGTATGTCTGCACAGAATATTGTCAATATTACCGAAATGAACCTGCAACAGGTGCTTGAGCAATCCGTTGCCACACCGGTGCTGTTCTATTTCTGGTCCGAACGCAGCCAGCACTGCCAGCAACTGACGCCGGTGCTGGAAAACCTCGCCGCCCAGTACAACGGGCAGTTTATCCTGGCGAAAGTCGATTGCGACGCAGAGCAGATGGTGGCATCGCAGTTTGGCTTACGCGCCATTCCTACTGTTTACCTGTTCCAGAATGGCCAGCCGGTTGACGGTTTCCAGGGACCACAGCCGGAAGAAGCGATTCGCGCGCTGCTGGATAAAGTGCTGCCGCGCGAAGAGGAGCTGAAAGCGCAACAAGCCATGCAACTGATGCAGGAAGGCAAGCACATCGACGCCCTGCCGCTGCTGAAAGAGGCCAGCCAGTTAGCACCGCAAAACAGCGAAATCACCCTGCTGCTGGCAGAAACGTTGATTGTGTTGAACCGTGCGGATGAAGCCGAAGCGGCGCTCAAAGCGGTTCCGTTACAGGATCAAGACACCCGTTACCAGGGGCTTATCGCGCAGATCGAACTGCTGAAAAAAGCCGCGGATACGCCGGAAATCCAGCAACTGCAACAGCAGGTTGCAGACAACCCGCAGGACGCGCTGCTGGCAACACAACTGGCGCTGCAACTGCACCAGGTGGGCCGCAATGAAGAAGCGCTCGAACTGCTGTTTAGCCATCTGCGCAAAGATCTGGCGGCGGCTAATGGTGAAGCGCGCAAAATGCTGCAAGAGATCCTGGCCGCGCTCGGCACCGGCGACGCGCTGGCATCGAAATACCGCCGCCAGCTCTACTCCCTGCTCTACTAATTCCCCTGCTAAATTTGGCGATCGCGCTGTTTTAATCGCTAATTCGGGCTAAGATGGCATCAAATTAAACAGGAGGTTTTTTTGATGCCAATCGTCATTCTGGTTCTTATCTTCGTCGCGCTGGTGGTGGTTATCTCCGGTGTGAAAATCGTCCCGCAAGGCTTCCAGTGGACCGTGGAACGCTTTGGTCGTTTCACCCGCACGCTGCAACCGGGTTTAAGCCTGGTGGTGCCGTTTATGGATCGCATTGGTCGTAAGATCAATATGATGGAACAGGTTCTCGATATCCCCTCGCAGGAAGTTATTTCCAAAGACAACGCCAACGTCACCATAGACGCGGTGTGCTTTATTCAGGTGATCGACGCCCCGCGCGCCGCTTATGAAGTGAGCAACCTGGAACTGGCGATCATCAACCTGACCATGACCAATATCCGTACCGTGCTCGGCTCAATGGAGCTGGACGAAATGCTCTCACAGCGCGACAGCATCAACACCCGTCTGTTGCATATTGTGGATGAAGCCACCAATCCGTGGGGTGTAAAAGTCACGCGTATTGAAATCCGCGATGTGCGCCCACCGGCGGAATTGATTGCCTCGATGAATGCGCAGATGAAAGCGGAACGTACCAAACGCGCTTACATTCTTGAAGCTGAAGGGATCCGTCAGGCGGAGATCCTCAAAGCCGAAGGGGAAAAACAGTCGCAGATCCTCAAAGCGGAAGGCGATCGCCAGTCGGCGTTCCTGCAGGCAGAAGCGCGTGAACGTTCGGCAGAAGCCGAAGCCCGTGCTACGCAGATGGTCTCTGAAGCGATTGCCGCCGGGGATATTCAGGCAGTGAACTACTTTGTAGCGCAGAAATATACCGACGCGCTGCAACAAATTGGCTCGGCGAACAACAGCAAAGTGGTGATGATGCCGCTGGATGCCAGCAGCCTGATGGGCTCGATCGCCGGGATCGCCGAACTGGTGAAAGACAGCGCCGGCGAGCGTAAAAAATGATTGCCGCCCTGCTGCTCGAACATACACACCTCGCCTGGCTGGTGCTTGGCGGTCTATTGCTGGCTGCGGAAATGCTGGGCGGTAACGGCTATCTGTTGTGGAGCGGCGTCGCGGCGGTGGTCACCGGGCTGCTGGCGTGGGTTATTCCCTTCGGCTGGGAGTGGCAGGGTGTACTGTTCGCCGTGCTGACCATGCTGGCCGCCTGGCTGTGGTGGCAATGGCTTTCGCGGCGGGTAAAACAGCAAAAACCCGCCGACGCGTCGCTGAACCTGCGTGGGCAACAGCTCATTGGTCGCCGCTTCCAGCTTGATAACGCACTGGTGAACGGTCGAGGTCATATGCGCGTGGGCGACAGTTCGTGGCCGGTCAGCGCCGACGACGATCTCGCTGCCGGAACGCGCGTTGAGGTAACGGCCGTTGAAGGCATCACCTTACGCATCAAAGCCGTAAACGAATAACAATAATTCAGGGAGTGATAAAAACGCCGTCGCCACGCGTTGGGCGTCACCGGTTTACTGGACTGGGCGAAAACCGGCAGCGTGCAAACCCTTAACGCATTGCCGGTAGATGAACTGGTGGTGCAGAGCTATCAGGGGCGCAGCACCGTTGCGAATTACACCGACTACCTGCCCACACTTTTAGCGTTACGCATCCCGTTTAAATTGGGTCTGGTGCAGAACGGCGTGCGTGATATCAGCGAAGAGCAGCAACTCGCCGCCTCCCCGTGGTATCGCGGCACGGTAACATTTATGCTCAACCCTTCGCGTGGTGGCAGCAGCCAGAAAGGTTATCAATAATCGGGCAATCGGCGCTGTCGTCACCAGGGCAGGAATCCGCCAGTGCCAGCAGTTGTACCCGCATCTGTTGCAGTTCGCCAATATGCCGCTCGATCTCGGCCACTTTCTGTAACGTGCGCGCTTTGACATCTGCGCTATGACGGGCCGGGTTATTAAACAGATTCACCAGCTCGCCGCACTCTTCGAGATTAAATCCTACCTGCCGCGCCTGGCGCAGCAGCGTCAACTCATTCAGGTGTTGTTGGTTGTAGCTGCGGTAGCCGTTTTCGCTGCGCAGCGGCGGTGTCACCAGCCCTTTCTCTTCATAGAAGCGAATCGCTTTGCTGGTTAAACCGGTTCTTTTTGCCACATCGCTGATATTCACGTTTTTCCCCCTCACTGCCAGAACCTGCGCTAATCACTATAAATGGCTGCTATGTAATAAAACAAATATATCCATATTGTTAATGGTTTTTTATTTACCCACCTTGCCGCTTCGCTATAACATGTGGTCGGATATTTCTAAGAATGATAAATGATTTACACACAGGAGTGGTTATGAGTGATATGGCGTTTTGCCGTGGTTGCGGAAAGCAAATACATAAAGAAGCGGTGGCTTGCCCGCAGTGCGGCGCGCCTCAAAACACCGCCGGGAAGAAAAGCCGAATTTCTGCTGCGCTGTTTGCCTTCTTTTTAGGTGGATTTGGCGCGCATAAATTTTATTTAGGGAAACCATGGCAGGGGATCCTTTATCTTCTGTTTTGCTGGACCTTTATTCCGGCGATCATCTCTTTCATCGAATTTATTATTTATCTGTGCAACTCCGATCAGGAATTTGCCCGTAAATACGGTTGAGTTTTGCCCCGTCAGTAATCAACAAACCCCGCCTTGTGCGGGGTTTGTCGTTTATGGAACACCTGTCGCCTCTTTGTGATGATAAAACCTTGACCTTCCCCTTGATGGAAGGTTTAAGCTTCTACACAGTCACTATTGAAGCACCACAACCAAGGAGATTAAGTATGTCTCATACCATAGCGCTAGACCTGGATGGCCTCTCCTGCGGCCATTGCGTAAAACGCGTCAAAGAGAGCCTGGAAAAACGCCCGGATGTAGAACAGGCAGACGTCACGATTGAACGTGCGGAAGTCACCGGCAGCGCCAGTGCTGACGCGTTGATCGAAACCATCAAAGAAGCCGGATATGGTGCGAGCTTAAGCCACCCAAAGGCTAAACCGCTGGCAGAGTCATCACTCCCGTCGGAAGCACTGACAGCGGCCACACCTGAGCTTCCGGCAGCCAGCGAGCTTGATGACAGCCAACAACTGTTGATCAACGGCATGAGCTGCGCCAGTTGTGTCTCCCGGGTGCAAAAGGCCTTACAGGCCGTACCGGGCGTTACGCAGGCACGGGTCAATCTGGCGGAGCGCACCGCGCTGGTTATGGGCAGTGCCCCCGCCGCTGAATTAGTCAGCGCCGTAGAGAACGCAGGCTACGGCGCTGAAGCCATTGAAGATGACATCAAACGCCGCGAGCGCCAGCAGGAAACCGCGCTCGCCACCATGAAACGCTTCCGCTGGCAGGCGATTGTCGCGCTGCTGGTTGGCGTGCCGATCATGGTGTGGGGCATGCTCGGCGATAACATGATGGTCACCGACGCCAACCGCACGCTGTGGCTCATGCTCGGTGTTGTCACGCTAGCGGTCATGATCGTAGCGGGTGGCCATTTTTACGCCAGCGCCTGGAAAAGCCTGCGTAATGGCACGGCGACCATGGATACGCTGGTGGCGCTGGGGACAGGCGCGGCCTGGCTCTATTCAATGAGCGTCAATATCTGGCCGCAGTGGTTCCCGATGGAAGCCCGTCACCTTTATTACGAAGCCAGCGCGATGATCATCGGTTTGATTAACCTCGGCCACATGCTGGAAGCCCGCGCGCGACAGCGCTCGTCTAAAGCGCTTGAGCGGTTATTAGATTTAACCCCGCCCACCGCACGCGTGATCACCGCCGACGGCGAGAAAAATGTACCGCTGGCGAACGTTCAGCCGGGTATGACGCTGCGCCTGACAACGGGCGATCGCGTGCCGGTGGATGGTGAAATCAGCCAGGGCGAAGCCTGGTTCGATGAAGCCATGCTTACCGGCGAACCGGTGCCGCAGGAGAAAAGCACCGGTGAGAGCATTCATGCCGGGACGGTAGTGCAGGACGGCAGCGTGCTGTTTACCGCTAGCGCCGTCGGCAGCCACACCACGCTGTCGCGCATTATTCGCATGGTGCGCCAGGCACAAAGCAGTAAGCCGGAGATTGGCCAGCTTGCCGATCGTATTTCCGCCGTGTTTGTGCCGGTGGTGGTCGCTATCGCCTTGTTCAGCGGCGCTATCTGGTACGTCTTCGGCCCTGCGCCGCAAATTGTCTATACGCTGGTCATCGCCACCACGGTGCTGATCATCGCCTGCCCTTGTGCGCTGGGGCTGGCAACGCCGATGTCGATTATCTCCGGCGTCGGTCGCGCGGCGGAGTTTGGCGTGCTGGTTCGCGATGCCGATGCGCTGCAACGCGCCAGCACGCTGGATACCATCGTGTTTGATAAAACCGGCACCCTGACGCGCGGCAAACCGGAAGTGGTGAGTGTAAAAACGCGGGATTTCGACGAGGCGACGGCACTGCGCCTGGCGGCGGCACTGGAGCAAGGTTCCAGCCATCCGCTGGCGCGAGCGATTATTGAAAAAGCAGGCGCGGAAACGCTGCCTATGGTCAGTCAGTTCCGCACCCTGCGCGGGCTGGGCGTGAGCGGTGAGGTCGACGGGCACAGTGTGCTGCTTGGCAACCAGGCGCTGCTGGCTGAACAAAACGTGGATACCCGCGCGCTTGACGAAGAGCTTAACGCTCAGGCAAGCTTGGGTGCCACGCCGGTACTGCTGGCGATTGACGGGAAAGCCGTGGCGCTGTTGGCGATCCGCGATCCGCTACGCGAAGACAGCATCGATGCGCTGCAACGCCTGCACCGTGAAGGCTACCGCCTGGTAATGCTGACCGGTGACAACCCCACCACCGCCAACGCTATCGCTAAAGAGGCGGGTATTGATGAGGTGATCGCCGGCGTGCTGCCGGATGGCAAAGCCGAGGCGATCAAAAATCTGCAACAGCAAGGCCGCCAGGTGGCGATGGTTGGCGACGGCATTAACGATGCGCCCGCGCTGGCGCAGGCCGACGTGGGGATCGCGATGGGCGGTGGCAGCGATGTGGCAATTGAAACTGCCGCCATCACGCTGATGCGCCACAGCCTGCTGGGCGTTGCCGATGCGCTGGCGATCTCCAAAGCGACGCTGCGCAATATGAAACAGAACCTGCTCGGCGCGTTTGTCTACAATTCGCTGGGTATTCCGATTGCGGCAGGCATTCTCTGGCCGCTAACCGGCACATTGCTCAATCCGGTGGTCGCAGGCGCGGCAATGGCGCTCTCGTCCATTACCGTGGTCAGTAACGCCAACCGGTTATTGCGCTTTAAACCTCATCAGTAAATGCCACAACCCCGCCGTTTATCCGGCGGGGTTTGCACCTTCTGGCCGCGCGCGCTAGCATGAGATTTTTCACTCAGGAAGCGCGTATGAGCCTGTTTCAACGATTGAAAACCTTTTTTCTTGCGCTTCGTGTGCCTCATTACCGCTGGCCTGCACTGGATGTGGATTTGCCCGGCGGCCGCCATCTGCACCTGGTGGGCAGTATTCATATGGGCACCTACGGTATGTCGCCGCTCCCGGCACAACTGCTGCAAAAACTGCGCGATGCCGACGCGCTTATCGTGGAAGCCGATATCGCCGGGTCGGATTCACCGTTCGACAATCTGCCACCCGCCGAACCACTCGAGCAACGCCTTCCCCCTGAACTTCTTGCCCAGCTCGACAACACGCTGCAAACCCTGTCGCTTCACCGAGATGAATTCGACCAGCGGCCCGCCTGGCATATCGCGCTGGTATTGCAGGCCACGCAGGCGCAGCGGCTGGGGCTACGCCCGGAGTACGGCATCGACTACCAGTTGTTGCAGGCGGCGCAGCACTATCAGGTGAAAGTGATGGAACTGGAAGGCACCAGCAGCCAGTTGGATATCCTGCGCAAGTTGCCGGACGAAGGAAATGAACTGTTGCAGGATACCCTGACCCACTGGCATGAAAATGCGCGTTTATTGCAGGTGATGATGAGCTGGTGGCTGGAAAATCCGCCTGCGGAAGATGAACTGACGCTGCCATCAACGTTCAGCCAGCCGCTGCATGATGTTTTGATGCACCAGCGCAACCAGGCGTGGCGCGAGCGTTTGTTTGCGCTGCCGCCAGGGCGCTATGTGGTGGCAGCAGGTGCCCTGCATCTATATGGCGAAGGGAATTTACCGGCGTTGCTGCGCGAAAGAGCGGCGCAATAGCGCAAGATGGTACTATTTTCGCGCACGCGAGCAGGCGTATGCTAAGCGCCGTGAGATGACCGTGGTAAGAAGGATTATTATGACACCCGCCGTGAAGTTACTCGAAAAAAACAAGGTTCCCTTTCAGGTACACACGTACGATCACGATCCCAATGAAACCAACTTTGGTGATGAAGTGGTGCGCAAACTAGGGCTGAACGCCGACCAGGTTTATAAAACGCTGCTGGTGGCGATCAATGGCGATATGAAACATCTTGCCGTTGCGGTCACGCCGGTTGCCGGGCAGTTAGATCTGAAAAAAGTCGCCAAAGCGCTTGGCGCAAAAAAAGTTGATATGGCCGATCCGCTGGTCGCCCAGCGCACCACCGGCTATCTGGTAGGCGGCATCAGCCCGTTGGGGCAGAAAAAACGTCTGCCGACGCTAATTGATGCCCCCGCGCAAGGCTTCGCTTCCATTTATGTTTCCGGCGGTAAACGCGGTCTGGATATTGAACTGGCGGCGAGCGATCTGGCAAAAATGCTGGACGCGAAATTTGCCGATATCGCCCGCCGCGATTGACGAATGAGGAGCTGGTTACTGCCAGCTCACCTCCCCTTTAGGTTCGTAAGCATTCACATCCAGCGGTGAGTTTTTCTGGATGTACTCTTTCAGCACTTCAGCGTCAATAAAACCGGTATTCACATAGCCTGCTTTATCATCCAGACGCGGATAGCCATCACCGCCGGTTGCGTTGAAACTGAGCGTCGCCAGGCGGTAGCTTTTCGCCGGATCGACCGGTTCGCCTTTGATTTTGAGATCATTGAGCTTGCCGCCTTTCGCCACAAAACTGACGTTGGCGAACTGCGGATACGCGCCTGAATCCGGCTTCATTTGCGCCACCGCGGTGAGGTAATCCGTCAGCTCCTTACCGGTCAGGTTGACATACACCAGCGTGTTGCCGAACGGCTGCACTTTCAGCACGTCTTTGTAAGTGATGTCGCCCGCCTCGATAGAGTCACGCACCCCGCCACCGCTCATCACCGCCAGATCCGCGCCGGTACGCGCCATTTGCGCGGCGAGGATCACATGTGCGAGGTTGGTTTGCACAAAACGCACTTTGCTGCGATCGCCTTCCAGATGACCATTCGCGTTACCGATTTTCACCTCTAACTGCGCTTTACCTTTGTTCTGGAACGGCGTTAACAGGGAGAGCATCTGCGGGTTTTCGGCAATTTCCGGCGTGTAAAGTACGCGCTCGCTTTTGCCGTTGTCGTAGGTGACTTTCTTCTTCAGGTTGACCGGAATCAACTGGTAACGTACCAGTTTCATCTCGCCGTTACGGAACTGGAAATCCGCGCGGCCGACATATTTGCCCCACTCATGCGCCTGCACAATCCAGATGCCGTTTTGCTGATCCGGCGCACACGGAGTTCCGGGCACGTAATCGACCTGTTTTTTATTTTCAGACGCCATGCAAACCGGATCTTGTGAGTGACCACCCACAATCATTGCCAGCGCGCCTTTTGGCAGGCTGCGCGCCATCTCGACATCGCCCGGCGCATTCGAGCCGTGCTCGCCGTTGTCGTAATGGCCCATGTGCGTTGTCGCCAGAATCACATCCGGTTTTTCATTTTGATTCAGCTCAGCAATCACCAGCTTCGCTTCGTCGGCCGGTTTGCGGAATTCGATATCGGTGAAAAACTCCGGGTTGCCGATTTTCGCCGTGTCGTCGGTGGTTAACCCAATAACGGCAATTTTCAGCCCCTGACGATTAAACATCATCCATGGCTTAAACAGGCGCTCGCCGGTGCTTTTCTGGTAAATGTTGGCGGAAAGGAACGGAAACTTGGCCCATTTTTCCTGCTGGCGCAGTACGCTTAGCGGGTTGTCGAACTCATGGTTGCCTACGGCCATCGCATCGTAGCCAATCAGGTTCATGCCGCGAAAATCGGGTTCGGCATCCTGTAAATCCGATTCCGGCACCCCGGTGTTGATATCGCCGCCGGACAGTAGCAGCACGCTGCCGCCTTCGGCCGCTACCTCTTTGCGAATGCCATCAACCAGCGTTTTCTGCGCCGATAAACCATATTCGCCGTAATCACTGCGCCAGAAATGACCGTGATGATCATTGGTATGCAGGATGGTGATGTTATAGGTCTTATCCTGCTCGTAAGCCTGTACCTGCCAGCTGGCAACGCCCATCGCCGCCAGCAGCCCCAGCGTAATGCTCTTCTTTAACAATCTCATGCTTCCCTCCCTGACCCATTGATAAACGGAGAAATTACAGCGCCTGCAAATAATAGACAAATATGTATTCAGAATCGCAACTTCCTTCAAACTTTCAGCAAAGGTATGGTAACCAAAGAATCATTACCGTGCTTTATCCTTAGCCTCTTCTGACAACATACGTGGTATTTATGGCAATCAGTGAAACGTCGCAGACATCGCCTGCTGCGCGCACCTCGTTCGGTATTCTTGGCGCTATCAGCCTCTCGCATCTGCTCAACGATATGATCCAATCCCTGCTGCTGGCGATTTATCCGCTGTTGCAGGCCGACTTTGCATTGTCGTTTGTACAAATCGGTTTTATCACGCTGACCTTTCAGGTCGCCTCCTCGCTGCTCCAGCCGGTGGTGGGCTATTTGACCGATAAACACCCGATGCCGTGGTCGCTGCCCATCGGTATGTGTTTCACCTTAAGCGGTCTGGTGCTGCTGGCACTGGCGGGCAGTTTTACCACTGTGCTGATTGCCGCTGCGCTGGTTGGAACGGGGTCATCGGTTTTCCACCCGGAATCGTCGCGCGTGGCGCGCATGGCGTCTGGCGGACGTCACGGACTGGCGCAATCCATCTTTCAGGTCGGCGGCAACTTTGGTGCCTCGCTTGGGCCATTGCTGGCGGCGGTGATCATTGCGCCTTACGGCAAAGGCAATGTTGCCTGGTTTGTGCTGGCTGCCCTGCTGGCGATTATTGTGCTGATGCAGGTAAGCCGCTGGTACGCCGCGCAGCACCGGGTGAATAAAGGTAAAAAGCCCGTTTCCGTGATCAATCCGCTGCCACGTAATAAAGTGGTGCTGGCGGTTTGTGTGCTGCTAATCCTGATTTTCTCGAAATACTTCTATATGGCGAGCATTAGCAGCTATTTCACCTTTTATTTAATGCAAAAATTTGATTTGTCGGTGCAAAACGCCCAGATGCATCTCTTCATCTTCCTGTTTGCGGTTGCGGCAGGCACGGTTATTGGCGGGCCTGTGGGTGATAAGATTGGCAGAAAATATGTAATTTGGGGCTCAATCCTCGGCGTCGCGCCGTTTACCCTGCTTTTACCCTACGCAACCCTCTTCTGGACCGGGATTTTGACGGTGATTATTGGTTTTGTGCTCGCCTCGGCCTTTTCAGCCATTCTGGTCTATGCGCAGGAGCTGTTGCCGGGCCGTATCGGCATGGTTTCCGGGCTGTTTTTTGGTTTTGCCTTCGGGATGGGCGGCCTTGGCGCAGCAGTGTTAGGGCTGGTTGCCGATCATACCAGTATTGAGTTGGTCTATAAAATATGTGCTTTCCTGCCATTACTCGGGATCCTGACCATATTCCTGCCCGATAACCGCCCGCAACACTGATTTCCTCACGGCCAAAGTGGTACTTTGGCCGCTGCTTTCTCTTGTCTGTCTGCACCTGGCGCGTGATTTCTGTTACGGATACCCCGCAGGCTATCTTTTTTCAGTTAAATTGCCATTTTCTTCATAATTCAACAATTATTCATAAACATACTGACGAAAATTGTCATAAACTGTAACGCAGTAGTCGGTTTTTAACTGCGGGATCCACGCACCAACGAAAGGAGACGGAATGCATCACGCCACACCGCTTATCACCACCATTGTCGGCGGCCTTGTGCTCGCTTTTATCCTCGGCATGCTTGCCAATAAACTGCGTATTTCGCCACTGGTGGGCTACCTGTTAGCGGGTGTATTGTCCGGGCCGTTTACGCCAGGTTTTGTCGCCGATACTCAACTCGCGCCTGAGCTTGCGGAGCTGGGTGTGATTTTGCTGATGTTCGGCGTCGGGCTGCATTTCTCATTGAAGGATCTGATGGCGGTAAAGTCCATCGCCATTCCCGGTGCGATCGCGCAGATTGCTGTGGCGACGCTACTGGGTATGGCGCTTTCCGCAATGCTGGATTGGTCACTGATGACCGGCATCGTCTTTGGGCTCTGTCTCTCCACCGCCAGTACCGTGGTGCTGCTACGTGCGCTTGAGGAGCGGCAGCTTATCGACAGCCAGCGTGGGCAAATCGCCATCGGCTGGCTGATTGTGGAAGATCTGGTGATGGTGTTAACGCTGGTGTTGCTACCTGCCGTCGCCGGAATGGTGGAAAAAGGCAATGTCGGACTGGCGTCACTGGCGGTGGATATGGGTATCACCATCGGTAAAGTGGTGGCCTTTATCGCCATCATGATGCTGGTTGGCCGTCGGCTGGTGCCGTGGATCATGGCACGCAGCGCAGCAACGGGGTCACGCGAGCTGTTTACGCTCTCCGTGCTGGCACTGGCGCTCGGTATCGCCTTCGGCGCGGTGGAGCTGTTTGATGTTTCGTTTGCGCTGGGCGCGTTCTTCGCCGGGATGGTGCTGAACGAATCCGAGCTGAGCCACCGTGCGGCGCACGATACGCTGCCGCTGCGCGACGCGTTTGCGGTGCTGTTCTTTGTCTCCGTCGGTATGCTGTTTGATCCGCTGGTGCTCATTGAGCAGCCACTGGCGGTGCTCGCTACGCTGGCAATCATCATCTTTGGTAAATCCGTCGCCGCATTCCTGCTGGTGCGCATGTTTGGGCACTCGCCGCGCACCGCGCTGACCATTGCCGCAAGCCTTGCGCAGATCGGTGAGTTCGCCTTTATTCTGGCGGGCCTCGGCATGTCGCTGAACCTGCTGCCGCAGGCCGGGCAAAATCTGGTGCTGGCGGGCGCGATTCTGTCGATTATGCTCAACCCGGTGCTGTTTACCCTGCTGGAAAAATACCTCGATAAAACCGAGACGCTGGAAGAGCAAACGCTGGAAGAGGCCATCGAAGAAGAGAAACAGATCCCGGTGGATATCTGCAACCACGCGTTGCTGGTAGGTTTTGGCCGCGTCGGCAGCCTGCTGGGTGAAAAACTGATGGCGCAGGGCATTCCGCTGGTGGTGATTGAAACGTCACGTACTCGCGTGGATGAACTGCGTGAGCGTGGTATTCGCGCCGTGCTGGGCAATGCGGCCAACGAGGAGATAATGAACCTGGCGCATCTTGATTGCGCCCGCTGGCTGCTGCTGACCATTCCAAACGGTTATGAAGCCGGGGAGATTGTCGCCACCGCGCGTGAGAAGTGCCCGCATATTGAAATTATCGCCCGCGCGCACTACGACGATGAAGTGGATTACATCACCGAACGTGGCGCGAATCAGGTGGTCATGGGCGAGCGTGAAATCGCCAACACCATGCTGACATTACTGGAAAAACCGCCGGTCGAAGAAGCGGTAACGGGTTAATCAAAAAAGCCGGAGTGCTTACGCGGCTCCGGCCCTGTCTCATCTTCTTGTCTGCCCGGCGTCGTCGGGCAATCATCTTAACGTTCCCAGTACGCCTCTTCGAGGCTGTCTTCGCGTTCCGGCAGACCGCGCGTTAAACGCGGCGAGTGCTGGTTCAACACCTGGTAACTGACGCGGTTGGCATATTTGCACACCTGCGCCAGCGAAGAGTACGTCAACCAGTTGAATTTGTGCTTGCTGGAGTTCGGCACGTTGGTGCGGTGATAGTTGTTGGCGGTAATGTCATGCAGCAATGCCGCCAGCGCGCCATCGCCCGCGCCGTTGGTATTCATGATTTTTTCCGGCCCGCCCATGTACGGCGCAATGTGCGAGTAAATGCGCAGCGGATGTTCACAATCTTTGTGGCGCAGCGCACGGCTGAACTCATACTGGTTGAATTCAGCAATAACCCCCGGCAGCAACGGATGCTGCGTTTTGCGCTTCGCTTCGTCTTCAGTGAAACCGGCCATATACAGACCAATTGGGCCTGCGGTACACAGGACGAGATCAACCCAGTCCAGCGCTTTATCGGCCGCCAGCAGCGGATCGCTTTCGCCAGTCAGCGCCTGACCTTCCTCTTCATTCATCGCCAGAATCGAGACGTTCTCTTTGAGGAAATCGCGCCACCACTGCGGGTTATCGGCAATCACATATTTGGTGCCCAGCGTCAGCACCACCGGCACGTTATGCTTTTTGGCGTACGCGACCGCCTGCATAGTGGCTTCCGGCATCGGCTCGCCGGGATTACAGCGCACCAGGTAAGAGGAGAGTACCAGCGCGGACGCCCCGGCGATCACCGCTTCCGGGATGCTCTCCGGGCGCAACTGGTTCATATGGCCAGGGCTGATAGCAAAGGTGCGCTCACCGCTGTCGCTAATCAGCGTGAAACAACGACCAATGGCGCCATCGACGCCTTGCAGGTAGTTGAGATCGGTACGGCTGGAGGTATTACACAGATAGCGGTAGGCATAGCTACCGATTTTCACGTTATCGCACATGACGCCAAGCAGCACCGAGCGGTCATCCGCCAGCACCGAGTAATTATGCATGGTGTTGCCAATGGTGCCACCCGCGAACTGGTGCGTGATCAAATCGTTACTGACCAGTTCCTGATAGAGCGCTTCCGCGACATCGTCGGCGATAACCAGAGAATGACCCGCACTGAGGCCGTAACGGCGAATAAACGCATCATCCACTTTCGCCTCGATATCCACCAGCGTCTGATCGATACCGACCACCCAACACGTACCGGATTCGCTCTCGGGCTGAATCTGCTGTAACAACGGGTCGCGGGCATTAACGGGGAAATAGTGTTTGGATTTACGTTTACCGGGAAATTTCATGATTGTAATAAGCGCTATACATTCGGGCTGGGAATGTTAACACACTCTCAGCCCGCCCTGCGATCAGCGATATTTTGCGGTCAGATTGACCATCATCTCGATATGTTCAGGAGAATCATTAAGCGCCGGAATGTACTCATATTTTTCGCCACCGGCCTCAAGGAAGAATTCGCGGTTTTGCACGGCGATCTCTTCCAGCGTTTCCAGGCAGTCAGCTGCAAAGCCCGGTGACATCACCTGAATATGCTTCACACCTTTCTCGCCGAGCATTTTCAGCGTTTCATCGGTGTATGGCGTCAACCATGGCTCGCGGCCAAAGCGTGACTGGAACGTCATCATCACTTTTTCCGGCGGTAAGTCGAGCGCGGACACCAGCTCGCGCGTGGTATCGCGACAGCGCTGCGGGTAATCATCCCCTTCTGCCGCATAACGCTGCGGAATGCCGTGGTAAGAGAGCAGCAATAAATCCGGCTCGCCATGCTGCGCAAACGAGGCTCGCACGCTATTAGCGAGCGCAGCGATGTAATCCGCGTTGTCGGCGTAGTCGCGAATAAAAGAGACGCCCGGAATATGGCGTTTTTTCGCCAGAATGCGTGCCAGCTCGTCCCACACTGCCGCAACGGTGGAACAGGAGTATTGCGGGTAGAGCGACAGCACCACAATATGCTCGACATCCTGCGCCAGCAGTTCATCGACCGCGCTTTCCAGCGACGGCGAACCGTAACTCATGCCAAGCACCACCGGCACGTCCGGCAAGCGCGCTGCCAGTGCCCGCTGCTGCCTGCGGCTGTAAACCATCAGCGGTGAGCCCTCTTCCATCCACACAGATTGATAGAGTTTAGCGACGCGGGGAGAACGAATGGGCAGGATCACACCGCGAAGTAGCGGCCACCACAGCAAGCGCGGCGTATCGACAACGCGTTTATCACTTAAAAATTGCCGCAAATAGCGTTTCACCGCTTCGGGGGTCGGGGCATCGGGAGTGCCCAGATTGGCAAGCAGGATGCCGGTTTTCGCCTGACTCATTCACGCCTCTTAACCTTTTGAATGGTTGGTAATTGTAGCGTAAAAGCGGTTAAACGGAACCCATTGCTGCGATAGGTAAGATGAGAAAAATTCTCACCCGGAGACTCCGGGTGAGCGGGCGCAATTAGCCGAGGATTTTTTCCAGCTCTGCGCGTACATCAGCAACGGCTTTGGTACCGTCAACTTTAGCGTATTGGGTGTTACCCGCCTGCGCTTCTTTCTGGTAGTAGCCGATCAGCGGCGCGGTCATCTGATGGTATTCCACCAGGCGTTTACGCACGGTCTCTTCCTGATCGTCTTTACGCGTGGTCAGCTCTTCGCCGGTCACGTCATCTTTGCCTTCCACTTTCGGCGGGTTGAATTTGATGTGGTAAACGCGACCGGAAGCAGCGTGAACGCGGCGGCCGATAATGCGATCGACGATCAGCTCGTCCGGTACGTCGAACTCAAGCACGAAATCGACTTTGATCCCGGCTTCTTTCATCGCGTCCGCTTGCGGAATGGTGCGCGGGAAACCGTCCAGCAGGAAACCGTTGCGGCAATCTTCCTGGGCAATACGCTCTTTCACCAGCGCGATTACCAGCTCGTCAGTGACCAGCTTGCCCGCGTCCATGATGTCTTTTGCCTGTTTGCCCAGTTCGCTGCCAGATTTAACAGCGGCGCGCAGCATGTCACCGGTAGAGATTTGCGGAATACCGTATTTCTCCATGATGAACTGAGCCTGAGTTCCTTTACCCGCGCCCGGAGCGCCAAGCAGAATAATACGCATTGCGAAAATCCCCTCAAATGTTGGTTCAATTTTTCAAAAAGCGCTAAAAGATAACACCAGAACGACCGGCGCTCAAGGAAGCGGGATCGGCTGAAACGGTTAATGATACGTTTTCTTAAGGTGTGTGCGAGTCAGAGAGGAAAGTGCCCGGTAACATCGGAGGGAACCAGGAGGCGGGGGGTGAAGATAATAAAGGGAGGCCTGAGGCCTCCCTGATCGACAAGTTTCTGCTTATGAAACCAGCAACTGGTTCATGCGGCGAATAAACTGGTTCGGATCTTCCAGCGTACCGCGTTCGGCGAACAGCGCCTGATCCAGCAGTAACTCGACCCATTCTTTAAACTGGGTTTCGTCTTGTGTATCAGCCGCGCGTTTCACCAGGGCGTGATCCGGGTTGAGCTCGAAAATATATTTCACTTCCGGTGCATTCTGACCCGCCGCGGCGAACAGTTTCGCCATCTGGGTGCTCATCTCGTCAGCATCGGTCACCACCACGGCTGGCGTATCGGTCAGACGGTGAGTCAGGCGCACTTCTTTCACGCGCTCACCGAGCAGTGTTTTAACGCGCTCAACGAACGGCTCCAGCGCTTTTTCAGCTTCTTTTGTGCTTTCATCCACTTCGTCTGCCAGTTTATCCAGCGAAGCGTCGGCTTTGGCAACTGACTGGAACGGCTTGCCGTCGAACTCGGTCAGGTAGCTCATCATCCACTCGTCGATGCGATCGGAAAGCAACAGCACTTCGATGCCTTTCTTACGCAGCAGCTCCAGATGCGGGCTGCTCTTCGCCGCAGCGTAGCTGTCGGCGGTGATGAAATAGATTTTTTCCTGCCCTTCTTTCATGCGCGACACATACTCTTCCAGCGACACAGTTTGTGCGGAAGAGTCGTTGTGCGTGGAGGCAAAGCGCAGCAGTTTGGCGATGGTTTCCAGGTTCGCGTGATCTTCGCCCGTGCCCTCTTTCAGTACCAGGCCAAACTGTTGCCAGAAGGTCTGGTATTTTTCCGCGTCATCTTTCGCCAGTTTTTCCAGCATTTGCAGTACGCGTTTGGTCAGCGCGGTGCGCAGGCTGCGCGTCACGCTGCTGTCTTGTAAGATTTCACGGGAAACGTTGAGCGGCAGGTCGTTGGAATCGACCAGGCCACGCACAAAGCGCAGGTAGTTCGGCATGAACTGTTCGGCTTCATCCATGATAAACACGCGTTGAACGTAGAGTTTCAGGCCGTGTTTATGATCGCGGTTCCACATATCCCACGGGGCCTGCGACGGAATGTAAAGCAGGCTGGTGTACTCCTGTTTACCTTCCACACGGTTGTGGCTCCAGATCAGCGGATCGGTAAAGTCGTGGGAGATATGTTTGTAGAACTCGTTGTATTCGTCGTCTTTGATTTCCGCTTTGTTACGCGTCCACAGGGCCTGCGCTTTATTGATCTTCTCCCAGGAAACCACGGTTTCGCCGTCTTTCTCTTCCTGTTTTTCGATCTCTACCGGCAGCGCAATATGGTCGGAATACTTGCTGATGATCGAGCGAACACGCCAGTCGTTGAGGAAATCATCCTCCCCTTCACGCAGATGCAGCGTGATTTCGGTGCCGCGATCGGCTTTGGTGATATCGGCAACGGTGTATTCACCCGCACCTTCGGATTCCCAGAACACGCCGTTTTCAGCGCTTTCACCCGCCGCGCGGGTGCGCACGGTCACTTTATCGGCAACGATAAATGCCGAATAGAAACCGACGCCGAACTGACCAATCAGCTGGCTGTCTTTCGCCTGATCGGAACCCATTGATTCCAGAAACGCCTTGGTGCCCGATTTTGCAATCGTCCCCAGGTGGTCGATCACTTCATCACGCGTCATACCAATGCCGTTATCGGCAATGGTTAGCGTACGGTTCTCTTTATCAAAGGAGACGCGCACGTGCAGATCGCCATCACCTTCGTACAGTTCCGGTTTGGACAGCGCGCGGAAACGCAGTTTGTCCGCCGCATCCGAGGCGTTGGAGATAAGCTCACGCAGGAAGATTTCTTTGTTCGAATAAAGAGAATGGATCATCAAGTGCAGAAGCTGTTTCACTTCAGACTGAAAACCGCGAGTTTCTTGTCCTTTCATTGGGAAAACCTCAACAATGCCATTTACAAGGTAAAAATGCGTTGAGGGAGAAGTGGGGATATTGGCGGGAATTTTCAAGCGGAGGCAAAAATTTCTGCCTCCGTTTGGTTAAAAACGAATCTTGTGGCGGCCGGCCAGCGAGTGCGACAGCGTCGTCCCGTCAACCATTTCCAGTTCGCCGCCCACCGGCACGCCGTGGGCGATACGGCTGGCTTCCACACCATACTGCGCGCAAAGCTCAGCAATATAGTTAGCGGTCGCTTCGCCTTCCACCGTCGGGTTGGTGGCGAGGATCAGCTCCTGGATTTTCTCGGACGCCAGACGCTGTTCCAGCCGGTCAAGGCCAATGTCGTCCGGGCCGATACCGTCGAGCGGTGACAGATGCCCCATCAGCACAAAGTAACGACCGGAAAACTGCCCGGTCTGCTCAATGGCGTAGATATCTGCCGGACTTTCCACCACACAGATTTGACCGTTTTCCTGGCGGCGCGGGTTGCTGCATATGTTGCAGACTTCCTGCTCGGTGAATGTGCGGCAATCGGCGCAGTGGCCGATTTCCGACATTGCCCGAGTGAGCGCCTGTGCCAGCCGCATGCCGCCGCTGCGATCGCGCTGCAACAGCGTAAACGCCATACGCTGCGCCGACTTCGGGCCAACGCCCGGCAGGCAGCGCAGTGCTTCCATAAGCTGCGTTAACAGCGGGCTGGTCTGCATCAGAACGGCATCTTAAAGCCTGGCGGCAGCGACATACCGGAAGAGACGGAGGCCATTTTCTCTTTCTGCGTTTCGTCAATGCGGCGAGCGGCATCGTTAAAAGCAGCGGCAACCAGATCTTCCAGCATCTCTTTGTCGTCTTCCAGCAGGCTCGGATCGATCTCCACGCGACGGCAGTTATGCGCGCCGTTGATGGTCACTTTCACCAGACCCGCGCCCGATTCGCCGGTCACTTCCAGCTGCGCGATCTCTTCCTGCATTTTCTGCATTTTTTCTTGCATCTGCTGGGCCTGCTTCATCAGGTTACCCAGACCGCCTTTTCCAAACATAGGCTTCTCTCTTTAGCTGTGGTGACTAACCAGAGTGATAAGTCACATTCAGGGTTGAAAACGGGTAGCCGCAGCTGCCCGTCAAAGGGGGCGGATACTCTCCTCGTCCAGATCCGCATCGAAAAAGCGTTGCAGCGTCTGTATGTTGCTATCCGCAATGATCGACTCGCGCGCCTGCGCAAGTTTTTCCTCATAGATTGCCTGGCGCCACTCCAGCGGCGTACGCACTGCCGGATTATCATCTTCAATGATAGTCAGTTCAACCGCCGCGCCATGTAATTCACTCAGCGCCTCGCCCAGCGTTTTCAACGCGCCCTGCGAGTTTAGATGGCGCTGAGAACTACGCAAATGCAGGCATATCCGTTCGCCGTCCTGCTCTTTCCAGGCGTTCAGCGCAACCTGCTCGACCAGTTTCGGCAATTTGAGCTGGCTGACTTCTTTCGCCCAGGCGTCGCGTTCTATCGCTTCTTCCGCCAGTTTTTTCGCCAGCTCTGGCGTTTTTTCATGCTCGAGCGCTTTTTTCAACGCTTTTGGTGTAGCGACAACTTCTTTTACCGTTTCCACGACCGTTGTCGCTTTCCAGCGGTAGGCTTCTTTTTTGGCCGGAGCCTGTTCGAGCGCCGACGGAGCCGGACGCGATTGCACGCGCTCGGTCACCGAAGCCAGTCGTTCCAGCGCGGCGTTACTCACCGGCCGCGCGCGGGTTGCGGCTGCCGGTTCACTCTTTTTTGCTTTGTCGGCTCCCTGCGCGCGTTGCAGTTGTCTGCGCGCCGCCAGCACCTGGCTGGTCGCGTCGGGCATCGGTACATCTTGCGGCGGCGGCATCTGCGAAGGCATTTGCGGTGCGACAGCAACCTGCTGCGGCGAGACTACCGCCGTGGGTGCCACGGGAGCAAAAGAGTGTTGTGGAGCTTCCGGCGCGGCCAGCGGCATACGCGGGTGGAAAGCCAGCGCGCGCAGCAGCGTCATCTCGACGCCCATACGCCTGTCCGGCGCAAACGGCAGCTCTTTGCGGCCAATCAGCAACGTCTGGTAATAGAGCTGCACATCGGCGGGCGGTACCGTACGGGCCAGCTCACGCAGACGGTGTTCAACCGGCGCCATATCGCTGCCAAGCGCCGAAGGAGTAAGCTGAACCATCGCGATACGGTGCAATAACGTTTGCATTTCCAGCAGCAACGCATCCCACTCAACGCCTCGCGAGGCCGCATCGTTCACCAGCGCCATTGCACGTTCGCCATTGGCGGCGACGACCGCTTCAACCAGCGAAAGCGCCTGGTCGTCATTCAGCGTGCCGAGCATTGAACTAACCACTTCAGCGGAAAGCTGGCCATTGCCGCTGGCTATCGCCTGGTCGGTCAGACTCAACGCATCACGCAGGCTGCCGTCAGCGGCGCGCGCCAGCAGTTGCAGCGCGCGGGGTTCGTGTTCGATCTTCTCGTCGTCGAGAATATGTTCGAGCTGGTTACGGATCTGGTCGACATCCAGCGCTTTAAGATGGAACTGCAGGCAACGAGAGAGAATGGTCACCGGCAGTTTTTGCGGGTCGGTGGTCGCCAGCAGGAATTTGACATGTTCGGGCGGCTCTTCCAGCGTCTTTAACAGCGCGTTAAAGCTGTGACGCGAGAGCATATGCACTTCATCAATAAGATAAACTTTGAAACGCCCACGCGCCGGTGCGTACTGTACGTTGTCCAGCAGATCGCGCGTGTCTTCCACTTTGGTGCGCGAGGCGGCGTCAATTTCTATTAAATCAACAAAGCGGCCCTGCTCGATTTCGCGGCAGTTATCACAGACACCGCACGGTGTGGCGGTGATGCCGGTTTCGCAGTTAAGCCCCTTCGCCAGCAAGCGGGCAATAGAGGTTTTTCCGACACCACGGGTGCCAGAAAACAGATACGCATGATGGATGCGTCCTGAGGATAAGCCGTTCGCCAGTGCGGTCAGCACATGCTCCTGGCCGACGACGTCAGCAAAAGTTTGTGGTCGCCATTTTCGGGCTAAGACCTGATAACTCATTGGCAGGCTCTGAAACGCTGGAAGGTGGATTTACGAAGGGATAATGCTAACACAGCCATGCTGTGAATACACTCCATCCCTCAGGCGTGAGGAATGGAGGTAATTGGCGTACACAGCGCGATTAATGCCCCGGGAACGGCACCAGGCTGTAGCTGTTAATGCCCTGTTTTTGCAGGCGCTGTTCGCCGCCAAGGTCGAACAAATTAATGATGAATGCGGCATCGGTCACTTCTCCACCCAGACGGCGAATCAGTTTTACCGTCGCCTCAATGGTGCCGCCGGTTGCCAGCAGATCGTCCACCACCAGCACTTTATCGCCAGGCTGGATCGCATCAACGTGGATCTCTAACTGATCGGTGCCATACTCCAGCTCATAGCTTTCGGCGATGGTTTCGCGCGGCAGTTTACGCGGTTTACGCACCGGAACAAAACCGACGCCCAGACCGAGTGCAACCGGCGCGCCAAACAGGAAGCCGCGCGCTTCGGTACCGACAACTTTGGTGATCCCGGCGTTTTTATAACGCTCAACCAGCAGTTCAATGCTGAGAGCGTACGCTTTCGGGTCTTCCAGCAAACTGGTGACATCACGGAACAGGATGCCCGGTTTCGGGTAATCCTGAATGCTTTTGATGCTGTTTTTAAGAAATTCAAGCTGCTGCGCAGTCGCTGTCATGGATTTTTTGCCTGATAGAAACGGTATTACTCACGGTACGCGCGTTGAAGGCTTGATGTAACCACTGATTAACATTTAATCAGCCGCACCCGTGCTCGAAAACGCTCGAATTTACTGGCAGTCCGCCACAATTGCAACTGCCTTCGCTGCGCTTTATGGTTTTTGTTGCTTTGCGTCAATCACCGGAATGCGCCACATAAATAAAAGCAGACAGGCCAGGATGAACAGCAACAGAATTCGAACCCATAGCATCTTCACGAAATACAATGAAATGGCGAACGTAACCAGGATGAGCGCAATCGCGCGCGGCTTCGCGCCCGGCGGCATCGCGCGGTACTGCTGCCAGTGGCGCAGGTAGCCGCCAAACCAGGAACGGTAGAGCAACCACTGGTGAAAACGCGGCGAAGAGCGGGCGAAGCACCATGCCGCCAGCAATATAAAAGGAGTGGTTGGGAGCAGCGGCAACACCACGCCGAGCGTACCAAGGGCTACCGCCAACCAGCCTATGATGATTAAAATAGTGCGTTGCATAATGCGAATCGTTATCAGGATGAGCGGCTAATGTAGCACAGTCAGGATGATTTACAGGGGGAAGACGCGTGAAAAGCGCCGTGCTTTTACAGAGGCTGGAACAACAACTCGCGACGCTACGCCAGCAGGTCGCACCGCTGGCGCATCACGCCACGGTTAGCGCCCGTTTTGACAGGCATCTTTTTCAAACCCGCAGTACGCGGATGCAATCTTATCTTGATGAAAGTACAGCGAATATGGTGGCGTTACGCCACGCAGTTGAGCATGGGCGGGTAGAACAAGTGGTCTGGCTGGCGGAGCATTTGACCGCGCAAATCGCGGCGTTAACGCGTGAAAGTGCCGTCTGGTCGTTGCGCGAGTGGGATCACGCATCGCCGGGCATCGCACGCTGGCAACGCAGACGCCTGAAGCATCAGGAGTATGAGCGTCGGCTGCTGGCAATGAAACAAGAACGCGAACAGCGTTTGCGCTCGGTCACGACGCTTGTTGAACAGCAACAGTTGCAGAAGGAAGTTGAAGCGTTTGCCGGCAGGCTCACCCGTTGCCGCCATGCGCTGGAGAAGATCGAAGGCGTGCTGACGCGCTTAACCCGTTAACCCAGGAGAGAGAATGTCACTGGAAAATGCCCCGGATGAGGTCAAGCTGGCGGTGGATTTGATTATGTTGCTGGAGCAGCATGATATTGCGCCTGAGCTGGTGCTGAAGGCGCTGGAGATTGTTAAAAAAGATTTTGAAAACAAACAACTGTCAGCCCCTCTCCCGTAAGAGAGGGGCCACGTTTTTTACTGTGCGACCGACGGTGTCGGATCGTCACCTTTTAGCTCACGCTTCACTTCGGTCAGCTCATCACCTTTATCATTACGCAGATGCACTTCCAGCTGGTTGAAGGCGATATCAATATTATTCTCGCGACACAGTTTATCGATGGTGCGGTTGAGCTCATCCACCGTATAGCTGCGATCGCGTAGTTCACGCACATACAGACGCAGCTCGTGATCCAGCGTACTGGCACCAAAAGTAGTGAAGAAGACGGACGGTTCCGGATCGTGCATCACTTTTGGATGCTCCATCGCCGCTTTCAGCAACACTTTTTTCACCTTGTCGAGGTCTGAACCATACGCCACGCCAATGCGGATCACCACGCGGGTAATGGTATCGGACAACGACCAGTTAATCAGACGCTCAGTGACGAACGCTTTGTTCGGGATGATGACCTCTTTGCGGTCAAAATCGGTAATGGTGGTGGCACGGATACGGATTTTGCTGACCGTACCGGAGAATGTACCAATTGTTACCGTATCGCCTATGCGAACCGGGCGTTCAAACAGAATAATCAGGCCGGAAACAAAGTTACCGAAAATTTCCTGTAAGCCGAACCCGAGACCAACCGACAACGCGGCTGCCAGCCATTGCAGTTTATCCCATGAGACGCCAAGCGAGCCGAACACGGTTAACGCGCCAACGGCAATAATGACGTAATTAAGGATAGTAGTGACGGCATAAGACGAGCCCTGGCGCATATTCAGCCGCGAGAGGATTAGCACTTCAAGTAAGCCCGGTAAGTTGCGGATTAACGCCCATGCCACCACAAAGACAATCACCGCAAACAGCAAGCTGCCAAGCGTCACGCTTTTCGTCACCGCCGCACCGGCTTCAGTGCCGTTGTAATGCCACAAGGTGATACTGTCGAGATAGGCGAAAACGGTGATCAAATCAGACCAAATCGCCCAGAACACCACGCCAAACAGCGCGACCATCACCAACATCGTGATACGCAATGTTTGCTGGTTAACCTGCTCCAGCGCAATGGTCGGTTCTTCTTGCGGCTCAGCCCCTTCCGCGCCCTCTTTCACCATATTCTGCCGACGCGCCAGCGCACGACGATACGCAATACGGCGTGCCGCTACGCTTAAGCCTCGCAGCACCGTCTGGTAAAGCAGGTTCCAGATAATGACCAGGTAAACCGTTTCAATCCAGCGCCCGGAGAGGCGCAGCGTGGTGTAGAAATAACCCGTCGCCGTCAGCACCATTAAGGCAATGGGTACAATCGCCAGCACGGTAACTGTCACCAGACGCATGCTGTGCGACTCTTTATCACGCCAGCTTTCGCGGAACATCGGCCACACCAGCGCGGTGATCACCAACAAGTTGATCAGAATGACAAACTGCCCGATCACATCATCCATCAGATGCAGCGGAGAAAGTTCTGATACCACCGACCAGAAGTGCAGCGGCAATAATGCCAGGCTGATACGCACAATCTGCCGACGCCAGTGGCTGGTAAGCTGGGCGGGCATATTAAAGTGGCTGACCGCAACGCCGTCTTTTTCCAGCACTTTCCAGCACAGGCCAAATACCAGCCAGAACAGCGCCAGTTTTTTACTGAATGCCCACAGCAGCTCGCTAATGTTTAACTGCATGGTTAGCAGGATCAGGCCGACTGCCAGGATCAGCAAACAGACCGGCAAGGCACGAATCAGATCGATAAAAATCGCTTTCGGGGTATGTAACTGGCTGTCGCTACGCAGTTGTCCGACCTGGGCGGCGAGTTTCGCCTGGTAGCTTTTCAGCCAGCGCAAACGCCAGCGAATCACCCCGGCAATCAGTAATAATGGCAAACCGGCCAGAAAGGCAATGGCCACCGCTGGCCAGGCTTTTTCCCAGTTAACGGTGATTTTGGTGCTTTTAACCTGGTCGCGTAGCGCTTTCGGGAAAGATTTGAACCACTCCCAGTCCATCGGCTTATTACTGTTCACCCAGAAGATTTGCTGGGTCAGGATCTCTTGCAAGCTTTTCGACACACTCATCAATTGCTGCTGATTCACCTGCAAGTTGATGGCCATCATAAGCTGGTTGCCAAGCTGCTTGTTCAGTTGATCGAGCAGTTCGCGGCGCATATCCACCACTTGCAACAGCGCGTCATGGACTTCGTCGTTAACCTCGGCCTGGTGCCCCTCTTCCAGCTTGGCGACAAAGTTATCGCTCTGGAACAGGGCATCGCGCTGCTGGTTAATGTCGAACTGCTCAAGACGCAGATCCGCAATGCGGTTGGTCATATCTTCCAGTTCATCCGCCGACGGTAAGGTCTGCTGTTGCTGGTAGAGAATACGCGACAACAGTAAGCTGCCTTTCAATACGGAAATCTGTTCTTTTATATTGCGCTCAGACTGCAACGCACGATCGAGCCAGTTTTTCACCTTGATATTCTGCTGCACCAGCGCGTTACCGCTCTCTGTCGCGGCAATCAATTTCTGGCTCAGTTGATGGTTAATATCCAGCTCTTGTTTTACCAGCGGGTTCGCCTGGATGCGCGCCGTTTCGTCTGGCGTAACCGCTTCTTGCGCGGTTTTTTCGGTTAGCGTCAGGCGCTTGCTGTTTACCGCTTCCTGCAATAACTGGAGCTGGTGTTCAAGGCGGTTACTGTTCGCAGTGACGTAATCACGCTGCTTTTGCAGCGTATCTTGCAATACCGTGTTGCCTTCCAGGCTTTTGCGCAGTTGTTCGATCTGCGCATTGAGCAATGCCTGCTGTGCCTGCAACAGATTTTGCTGCGAAGGACGCAGTGCGCCTTCACCCGCCGCAGTGCCATTCAGACGGTTGCGAATTTGTTGCAGCTGCTGCGAAGCGGAATACATAGAATTCTGCACACGCTCCGGCTGAGTCTGTAATGACACCAGTTGGCTGTTGTAATTGGATAAGTCATTTTGCGCGGTTTGTAGATCTTCCAGCAGTTGTGAAACGCGAGATTCCAGCTGGCGCAGGGAGAGCGAGGCCAGCGTTTTACGCGTCTCGTCGTCGTTGTCTTTATCGTTAAGCGCGTTGAGCGCATCCGTTGCCTGGCGCAGTTTGTCTGGCGCCTGGGCAACTTTCTGTTTGAGCAGCGCGGTTTCTTGCTTGACCCGGTCAATTTTGTCGAGCGTGTCCAGCGTCTCCGTTAAATCCTGGATAACCAATTTGTCCTGCGCGGAGTGCTCTTTTTGCTTATTCAACGCGTCAAGCTGGCTTTGCACATCGGTGCGGGAAGGCAAATCGTTGGTTGTCTGCGCCCGGGCGACGTTACTCGCAAGGCAAATAATGACAAGAAACAATGCGGCGGCAAAAGCGGCGAACGTGTTTCGCGTGCGATAGTTGTGCAACATAATTTGAGCGATCGTTTTCTGTTCGGGAAGGCGGCCGGAATAGCCACGTGCGCAAGAATATCACGCTGTTATGCAACAACCTAGCGAAGTGAGAAGCCTCCAGGAGAAATCCTGGCGGCTCGTAATGTTATGCGTTAAGCGCGTGCTGCTCAGCGCGTAGCGTCGGGCAGAGCTGGCACATCTCCAGCAAGACAGAAACGTAATCACGCGCTTCTTTTTTGAGATCAAAAGATTGCGGCGCAAAGAGCCAGTTTTCCATAATTCCCGAAACATAGGCGCGTATAAGCACTGCGACGCGGCGGGTCAGTAAATTGTCCGGCAGCAATTTTGCCTGCATACATTCGCGAAGTGTAAGCTCGATTCGATCATAACTTTCCAGACACAAATTCCGCTGCGCTTCTTGCACAATTGCCATTTCGCCGACAAACTCACATTTGTGAAAAATGATCTCCATCATTAAGCGACGCCGTTCTTCAACAACTGTTGCTTCAAGGATATAAACCAATATTTCTCTTAATACAGAGAGTGGATCGCCGGGGAATTTTGCCCGATACTCAGTCTCAAGATCGCTAATACTGGACTCTGATAGCTCCCATATTTCACTAAACAAATCCGACTTGTTTTTGAAGTGCCAGTAAATCGCGCCGCGAGTCACGCCTGCCGCCTGCGCAATTTCAGCCAGCGACGTTGCAGAAACGCCATTCTGCGAAAACAGACGCATGGCGACATCAAGAATGTGCTGACGAGTCTCCAGCGCCTGTTGTTTGGTTTTTCGTGCCATATGTTGGTGAATTTACAGGAGTCAGATTTACATACATTTGTGAATGTTTGTACCATAGCACGACCATAATATAAACGCAGCAATGGGTTTTTGGGCCATTGATCCATTGATCAATTTGAAATCGGACACTCGAGGTTTACTTATGAACAAAAACAGAGGGTTAACGCCTCTGGCGGTCGTTCTGATGCTTTCGGGCAGCTTAGCGCTTACAGGATGTGACGAAAAACCTGCGCAGCAGGGAGCAGGCCAGATGCCAGAAGTTGGCGTCGTAACGGTCAAAACTGAACCTCTGCAAATCACCACAGAACTGCCGGGCAGAACCAGTGCGTACCGCATTGCGGAAGTCCGCCCGCAGGTTAGCGGCATTATTTTAAAACGCAACTTCACCGAAGGCAGTGACGTTGAAGCAGGTGTCTCGCTCTATCAGATTGATCCGGCAACTTATCAAGCGGCTTACGACAGCGCGAAAGGCGATCTTGCTAAAGCGCAAGCTGCTGCGAATATCGCGCAGATGACCGTGAATCGTTATAAAAAGCTGCTCGGCACCAAGTACATCAGCCAACAGGATTACGACACCGCGCAGGCGGATGCACAGCAGGCTAATGCGTCGGTTGTCGCCGCAAAAGCAGCGGTTGAAAGCGCGCGTATCAATCTGGCTTACACCAAAGTGACCTCGCCAATTAGCGGCCGCACCGGTACCTCGACCGTAACGGAAGGCGCGTTAGTGCAGAGTGGGCAAACGACTGCGCTGACTACCGTGCAGCAGCTTGACCCGATCTACGTTGATGTAACCCAGTCGAGCAACGACTTCCTGCGCCTGAAACAAGAGATGGCCAATGGTTCTCTGAAACAGGAAAACGGCAAAGCGAAAGTGCAACTGGTCACCAATGACGGCATTCAGTATTCGCAGACTGGTACGCTGGAGTTCTCCGGTGTGACCGTTGACCAAACCACCGGTTCTATCACGCTGCGTGCGGTGTTCCCGAACCCTGACCACACTCTGCTGCCGGGCATGTTTGTGCGCGCCAGGCTTGAAGAGGGTGTAAATCCGAACGCGATGCTGGTTCCGCAACAAGGCGTTGCCCGTACACCGCGCGGCGATGCAACGGTGATGGTTGTGGGCGAAGGTGACAAAGTTGAAATCCGTAATATCACTGCGACCCAAGCCATTGGCGACAAATGGCTCGTAACGGATGGCCTGAAAACCGGCGATCGCGTGATCATCACGGGCTTACAAAAAGTCAAACCGGGCGCACAGGTGAAAGCGCAGGAAGTGACTTCTGACAATAAAGAGCAAGCCCAGGCCGGCGGCCAGTCAGAAAAACCGAAGTCTTAACTTAAACAGGAGCCGTTAAGACATGGCTAAGTTTTTTATCGATCGCCCCATATTTGCGTGGGTTATCGCGATTATCATCATGCTGGCGGGGGCGCTTTCGATCCTCAAATTGCCGGTAGCGCAGTATCCAACGATCGCGCCACCGGCAATTCAGATCACGGCTTCCTACCCAGGTGCTGATGCGAAAACGGTGCAGGATACCGTAACGCAGGTTATCGAACAGAACATGAACGGTATCGATAACCTGCTGTATATGTCCTCTGCCAGTGATTCCTCTGGTACGGTGCAGATCACTATCACCTTCGACTCCGGTACTGATGCGGATATCGCGCAGGTTCAGGTGCAGAACAAACTGCAACTGGCGATGCCGTTGTTACCGCAAGAAGTACAGCAGCAAGGTGTTAGCGTTGAGAAATCATCCAGTAGCTTCCTGATGGTTCTCGGTATGATCAGTACTGATGGCTCAATGACGCAGGAAGATATCGCCGACTATGTGGGCGCGACCATTAAAGATCCGGTCAGCCGTACTGCGGGCGTGGGTGATGTTCAGCTGTTTGGTGCGCAGTATGCAATGCGTATCTGGATGGATCCGAACAAACTCAATAACTTCCAGCTGACGCCGGTTGACGTGATTACGGCTATTAAAGCGCAGAACGCCCAGGTAGCGGCAGGTCAGTTAGGCGGTACACCGCCGGTGAAAGGGCAGCAGTTGAACGCCTCCATCATCGCGCAGACCCGTCTGACCTCGACCGAAGAGTTTGGCAAAATCCTGCTGAAAGTGAACAGCGATGGCTCGCAGGTTCGTCTGCGTGATGTCGCGAAGATCGAACTGGGCGGCGAAAGCTACGACGTTATCGCCCGCTACAACGGTCAACCGGCAGCCGGTCTGGGGATTAAACTGGCAACCGGCGCGAACGCACTGGATACCGCCGAGGCAGTACGCGCGACTATTGCCAAACTGGAACCGTTCTTCCCGCACGGTCTGAAAGTGGTTTACCCGTACGACACCACCCCGTTCGTTAAGATCTCGATTAACGAAGTGGTGAAAACGCTGGTTGAAGCGATCGTGCTGGTGTTCCTGGTAATGTATTTGTTCCTGCAGAACTTCCGCGCAACGCTTATCCCAACCATCGCGGTGCCGGTGGTGCTGCTCGGTACTTTCGCCATCCTCGCCGCGTTTGGCTACTCGATAAACACCCTCACCATGTTTGGTATGGTGCTGGCGATAGGCCTACTCGTAGACGACGCTATCGTGGTGGTGGAAAACGTCGAGCGTGTGATGATGGAAGAGGGCTTGCCGCCGAAAGAGGCGACACGCCGCTCGATGGAGCAGATTCAGGGCGCGCTGGTCGGTATTGCGCTGGTTCTGTCAGCCGTATTTATCCCGATGGCCTTCTTTGGTGGTTCTACCGGCGCGATTTATCGCCAGTTCTCGATCACCATCGTTTCTGCGATGGTGCTCTCTGTACTGGTGGCGTTGATCCTGACGCCAGCGCTGTGCGCCACGATGCTGAAACCGGTCGCAAAAGGCGATCACGGCGAAGGCAAAAAAGGCTTCTTCGGCTGGTTCAACCGCATGTTCGAGAAGAGCACGCACCACTACACCGACAGTGTGGGCAACATCCTGCGCAGCACCGGTCGTTATTTGCTGCTCTATATCATTATCGTTGCGGGCATGGCGGTGCTGTTTGTGCGTCTGCCAAGTTCGTTCCTGCCGGATGAAGACCAGGGTGTATTTTTGACCATGGCTCAGTTGCCTGCGGGTGCGACTCAAGAACGCACGCAGAAAGTGCTGGATGAAGTGACGAAATATTATCTGGAAAACGAGAAAGACAACGTTAACTCCGTCTTTACCGTTAACGGTTTCGGCTTCTCCGGTCGCGGTCAGAACACCGGTCTGGCATTCGTTTCGCTGAAAAACTGGGATGAACGCCCCGGTGAAGCGAACAAGGTTCCGGCCATTGCGGGCCGTGCCAGTGCGCACTTTGCGTCAATTAAAGATGCGATGGTCTTCGCCTTTAACCTGCCAGCGATTGTCGAGCTGGGTACGGCTACCGGCTTCGACTTCCAGTTAATCGACCAGGCTAACCTCGGCCATGAGAAGTTAACGCAAGCGCGTAACCAGCTGTTTGGTGAAATCGCGCAGCATCCGGATCTACTGGTCGGCGTGCGTCCTAACGGGCTTGAAGATACACCGCAATTCAAGATCGATATCGATCAGGAAAAAGCGCAGGCGCTGGGCGTATCAATTAGCGATATCAACACCACGCTGGGAGCAGCATGGGGTGGGAGCTACGTTAACGACTTCATCGACCGTGGTCGCGTGAAGAAAGTGTACGTGATGTCGCAGGCGAAATACCGCATGCTGCCAAGCGACATCGGTAACTGGTACGTCCGTGCAGCCGATGGTCAGATGGTGCCGTTCTCGGCCTTCTCGACCACGCACTGGGAATATGGTTCACCGCGTCTGGAACGTTACAACGGTTTGCCGTCAATGGAACTTCTTGGTCAGGCAGCTCCGGGTAAAAGTACCGGTGAAGCGATGGCCATGATGGAAGAGCTGGCCAGCAAGTTGCCTACCGGTATCGGCTATGACTGGACGGGGATGTCCTACCAGGAACGTCTCTCCGGTAACCAGGCGCCAGCGCTG